>CP070694.1:0-2628 GCA_020353355.1 Desulfobacterales bacterium
AAAAGACTTTCCATCATCACCAATGTTTCATGATTAACTGATGTTTACCAACATTGCATTAAAGACTCAAAACTACCATTGGAAACCATCAAAATATATGGGAAGTTGTATTTTTCCCAGGCAACGCTGCAAGCGCTAACCACTCACACCAGTCACTTACTCGACGATTAAACCTTTCAAATTTACCTAACACTGAGCTTTCCTCAACGTCTTCGGCGTGTGCAGGGGTGAAGCCGCCTTGGGCGGATCCAACAACCCATTTCCCCTTGATGGGAGGGGATTAAAGGGAGGGTGATCACCCCCGCCCCAACCCTCCCCCGCCAAGGGAGAGGACTTTTAGTGGAAATGGAGCGTTATTAGACAGTCCGTAAAGCCCCCGCACCCACCTTAAGAACGCAATATAGACGAATAAATAGTCCCGGGCTCTCAGGTTTAAGCCCCCGGTTCGCAAGCCTTATGCCTCCACCTGTAAGGGGGATGGCTTGCTCGGGGGGCAGTCTGTTTATTTTATTATGTGAGCCTCGGGTCTCACCTCCGGAGGACCGACTGCTGACGGGATGCGCAATTCGATCTGCTTCTTCGTCCAGTAATCGGAGCGCTCCCGCAAAAATTGAATCCAACCTTTCACCTCTGTATCGGAAAACCCTTTACCCACCAGCCTTTGCACATAATCATCTATTACGGGTATGACAGCTGCCTGCCACACTTGAAGCTCACTCGGGGGCAGATCAATAAATTCTACACCCTTCGACAAGCCAAACGCTTTGCCGACGAAATCTATGGAATTCCACATCAGGATATATCGCTCCTTGTACTCTCCAACAAGGCTGTCAAAGATGGCTCTAACGTCTGGCGGTAATTTCTCATAGCTTTTCTTGTTCATCACCAGATAAAAGGGATAGGGATTATTGATTTGCCAGACCGAGGTCGTATACTTTACAACCTCAGCAAACTTAAACGCGAAAAGGGTTTCAAAGTTTGAAGCCTCCCCGTCAATGACACCTTTCGCGATCGCATCATACACCTCAATCATCGGTGTGGGGGCCGGGTTTCCACCCAGTGCCTTAATAACCTCGCCAGCCATCCCAGGTGCTCTTATGGTGAGCCCCTTGAGGTCTTCCAGCTTGCGTATCGGCTTCTTTGCCGTGGCGATGGCGCTAGGAGGAGTAGTATTCATCCAGAGCACCTTCACCTGATCAAATTCTTTGGGCTTAAATTCCTGATAGAAATCATTGAGCGTTTGACCGCCTACCCAGGCACTGGGATAGCCGAGAGGCAGACCCGCGGCTTCGGTAACCGGCATGCGGCCTGCGGTGTAAAACACATGCGAGTAACCGATATCGGCAATTCCGCTCACGACTCCATCAAACATGTTCGGTGCTTTCAGCAATGAGCCGCCGCTATAATAATCAACTTTCACTGCCCCACCGGTGCGTTTTTCCAGGTCGCGACAAAATTCTTCCAGCACTTTGGATTGAAAGCTCGGGGGAGGAAAGTACTGCGCTACTTTCAGTCTGATCACATCTGCGGAAAATGCCGGCGGGTTAAGGTCGGGAAGTATAAAGGCCAAACTAATGATTAAAGCGCAAAGCATAGATATATGTAACGTTTTTTTATTCATTGATCGCTTACCTCCTTTCAAGGTGGGAATTAAGCAAGAAAATCAATTTCTATATTTTTTAAGTTCACCTCCTTCCTCAAGCGATACAGTCATGCAGGTTTTTAATCGATTTAGCAAATTTTATAGCTCTTTTGTTTAAAGGTTTTAGATAATTTTGTCAAATGTTAAGAGCTTTGCCATAATTTGCGCGCGTGATCGCATGCCGAACACAAGCGTTGAAAGCAAACCATCAATATATCCACAGGGGCATTTGTGTGGATTCATATTGGTCTCTATAGAGAACGAGTTGATTCTACATAGAAAATCCCTTAACAATTGTCAACTAAAATATTCATCTTGGTGATTTTTTTGGGTTGACAAACAAATTAAACTAATCTACATAGAATACCGATGTTCTCTATAGAGTCTAAAATTTACGGTTAAGATACAACATGAAAATAGCATTCAAACGCGTTCCTGCCATCGATAAGTGCTTCACGATTATAGACCTTTTCGCTCGCCTAAAAAAACCACTGGGTGTCAGCGAGATTTCCAAGGCACTGAACTATAACAAAAGCACCGTGTTCAACATGGTTCATACGCTCAATGACCTGGGTGTCCTCGAAAAGTCCGGAGAGAATAAGTTTCAGTTCGGCATGCAGATATATACTCTGGGTAAAGCCGCCGGTCGCAGCTCCGAGTTGATCAGCACGGTTCATCCCTATCTGGAAAAAATCAACCAGGAAACCAAATTGTCGGCATTTCTGGGAATTCGTTCAGGGATGCGTGCCGTTATTATTGATAAGGCCGATACGGCATTTGATATAAAAATCTATTCCGAAATCGGTATGAAAATCCCTTTATTTGCCGGGGCCGGCGGTAAAGTCTTGCTGGCCCAGCTGTCCGACGCCGAGGTAGACGATATTCTATCAAGAAAAGAATTAAAGCAATTTGCTCCCAACTCGTGTGTAAACAAGAAGAAATATAGGGCAATGGTTATCAAGGCTCGCGCGGAAGGTATTGCCGTG
>CP070694.1:2728-15335 GCA_020353355.1 Desulfobacterales bacterium
GGCTTCCAGTATTGCCTTGATGCTGTTTCCGGTATCAAACACATCATCCACGATCAGCAGTCCGTCTTCCCAGTTGGCATTCTGAACAACATACTCCAATCCGTGGACACGCACCTTTTTGTCTCTTTTGTCAATACCATAATAAGATGAGGTCCGAATGGCAATATGATCGGTTTTAACGCCCAAAAGGTCCAGTATTTCCTGGACGGCAATGCCTACCGGCGTGCCGCCGCGCCATACGCCGATGATGAAGCTGGGCCTGAATCCGCTTTTGAAAATGCGTAAGCCGAGTTCAAAGGAATCAAGCAACAAATCTTGGGCGGTTAGGTATTGTTTTTCGGCCATAATCAGATAACGCGCTCCTTTCCTCGACCTTTTTTAAAACGGATGAACGACAAATCTCTCAGATCCCAGACCGCAAGCAAGAGATAAATATAGATCCTTTATTGTTGTTTGAGATAGATATTATATATCAATTTTATCAAGTGATTAAAACTATTTTTCTCAATAGATGCAGAGCAATCGAAAAATCAATTTTGATTATCCGTTTGACCTCTACCTGAAAAAAATCCGGCGTCAGGCAAGCAGATGAGTTATGCTCAAATTAACTAAAATATTATCATCGGCCAAAAAAATCGACATTGACAATCAAATTCCCCTTCGATATTTGCATGTTAATTGTGGAATTATACTCAGGGGGTAGAGGTGATTCATCGACCATCATTAAGCGAATTCAAAGCTGCTGCAAACAGCCTTAGGCCGCCAATTATTCATACCCCCTTGATACCGTTCCGCGGCGGGGATTATGGTACGAACATTCTGCTAAAACCCGAAATTCTGCAGGCGGTGAATTCATTTAAACTTCGCGGCGTATTCAATGCCGTTGCCTCCCTCAGTTCGGAGGAAAAAGCAAGAGGTGTCAGCACGGTCAGTGCTGGCAATACAGCTCAGGCACTTGCATGGTCCGCACGACATTTTGGAATATCCGCCCGCAGCATTATGCCGGAAACGGCACCCGCTACCAAAATTGAGGCCGTTAAAGCATACGGCGGGATTCCGGTACTGGTCCCCGTATCGGAGGTATTTCGCTTTTTACAGGAGCATCTCTGGGAACAGGAACCGTATTGCTTTATTCATCCGTGGACCAATCGACAGGTAATGATCGGCCATGGCAGTCTCGGCCTCGAAATCATGGACGATGCACCCGACGTCGATACCGTGTTTATTCCCGTCGGCGGCGGTGGTTTGCTGGGCGGAGTCGGCAGTGCCATCAAGGCGGTCGACCCGTCGGTACGCATCTATGCTGTTGAGCCTGAAGGCTGCCCCTCACTGCGCTCGGCGGTCGATCAGGGCCGGCCGATCCCAGTGGAATGCAAGACCATCTGTGACGGTGTGGCGGTGCCTTACATCACGGATGAAATGTTTCCGCTGCTGAATGAATTGATCGATGACGTGTTGCTGGTCTCAGAACGCTCGGTACGCGCTGCAATCAGATCACTTTTATGGAACAATAAAATGCTGGCCGAGCCAGCCGGGGCACTTGCCTTGGCTGCAGCCCTGCAAATGCCTTCGACGCAAATTGGTAAAAGTGTATGTCTTGTCACCGGCGGCAGCATCGCTGTCGAGCTTATGATGGAAATTCTTCAGGAGGACCAATGATATGAAAAGAACAATCGTACAAACGGCTGGTGCGCCGGCTGCCTTGGGCCCGTACAGTCAGGGTGTCTTAGTGGAAGGCGGCCGCACTTTGTATATCGCCGGCCAGGTTCCCATTGACCCCCAAACCGGCAAGTTGGTCGGTGACGGCGACATTCGTGCTCAAACCGAACGAGTCCTGGACAACATCGGAGCCATACTGCAGGAAGCAGCAATGGGATTCCAGGATTTGGTAAAAGTCGGTATTTTTCTCACCAACTTTGACGATTTTGCCGAAGTCAACGAAATCTACGGCGGACGTTTCAGTGACGGCCCCCCCGCACGAACCACGGTGCAGATCGCCAGATTCCCCAGGGGGTTTCTGATTGAAATCGACGCCGTCGCAGTGGCCTGAGCGCAAATCAAGTCGAGTGTGAAATGGAATACATAATCTGAAAATATTTTCACACCATGTATGTATAAAATTTAACACTGCCAAAGATCCGCAGTTTCGATAACTAATTGAAATAATATATAAACTCTATTTAATTATTCTTTTTTCGGCTATGGCGCATTTATTGCTAAAGACTTAAGGAGAGCATTGGGTAACATACACCATTTCAAAAAAGTGAGATATTTATGCGTAAGCTTATCGTGATTGTGTTTCTGTCATCCATGCTCTTGGCTTCTATCAAAACGTCTTTCAGCGCTGTACTGCCTTCCGATCTGTTGGGCAGAAATTCCAGCATCAAATCCATGATGCCTGCAAAAGGAATGGACTACTGGGTCGAAGTCATTGAAGAAAACGGCATACAGCTGGCCACCGTCACCACCTTCCAACAAAATAATTGTAATCCGCTCTCGACTTTTAAAAGCCACAACGGTGCCATGTCGACCTGTTACAGTGTTTTTGCCGATGTGATGAACGGACCCGTAGAAATGGATTTTGTGGCCTTTGATGGACGGTTTGCAACCATAATCGTCAATGCCGGTGACGGCATCGAATTTAAGCCGGATTCCTTTACCATCAGTTCGCCAATTTCTAATTCAGATGAGGTTCTTGTTCTTGTCGATGGGGTTAAGTTTTTGGTAAATCCCGGGGAGAGTAATCAGATTGTCACCATCGACATCATGCCGGTAAGCAAATCCACTGACCACCACCAGGATAATAAAGAGGTCATACCGGTAGTAATCTTTGGCAGCGCGTATCTGGATGTGAGCAACATTGACGTCAACAGCCTGGTTTTAGATGGTCTTGCTGTGAAGCGGGACGAACAAAGCAACAACCTGGCCTCGATTGATCATGTCAATGATGATCGATATCCTGACCTGGTTGTTAATTTCGAAAATAATCATAGAAGTTTTTCAAAGGATTTTAGTTTTGCCACACTGACCGGCAATTTGTCTAATGGTACTATCATCAGTGGCAACGATTATTTCTCTATATCTCCGTAAACCAGAAGTGGATTAAAAACTCCATTTTATCCGCCTAAGGGAGGCGTCCGCCAATTCATTCCCAAGGTGAATTCAATCCAGCGAGTTGAGTTTATTGCGCACAAGCCTTTCGAAATCAGACAAAAATGAGGTTTTGATCCAGTTTCTATGATCCAAGCTTAACAGCTTGCCGGTATCCCGCAGCATATTGGTAGATTCAGTCTTTTTAATTACGGCTAACATCGCTTGATAAAACCTTTTAAAATCACCGAAATTCTTCGTTATCATTGGATCATCTAAAGCATAGGCATTATTTAAGATAAACCAGGCGTCAAAAATATCTCTACCTGCCTGCCGTTCTACAAACGTAATCAGCTTTTCTGTCATTAGAAAAGAAGGCTCGAGAGTAACCACCGGAACGCCTCTGATTGATTCAACGGTGGTCTTTAGTTCTTTCTGTCTTGTAGAAATTTCAATTTTCACGCGAAAATTTCTTTCAGGCCCTGCAAATCGTAACTCTAAAATTACCGTGTAATATTTCACCGCGTCATCTGTTATTTCCCATCTCTTGCTTGCAATTGAATCTTTAATTATCTCCATCAGCTTTTGAGGTGAAATTTTTGAAAGAGAATCATAATCAATATCCTCGGAATAGCGGGGCAAGTTATAAAAAAGCTTCAGTGCGGTACCGCCTTTAAATGCAATATTGCTCCCGGCCCCAGATTTGGCCAGTACCTGAATAACCTCTATGATGGTGTTCTCTCTGAATTTATTAAAAAAATCCTGTTTACTTGGCTTCATATTGATGTCTTTCAAATTCACCTAACAATTTTTTTACGATTTTAGGATACCAGCCACAGTAAAAGACGAGCAAATCACTATCTAATTTCGACATATCCACATCCTCGGGCAATAATTCGGCTAACCCCTTGCTTTTTATATAAAGCGTATCCAGCAATGCCTTTTCCGGTTCGACGATGAAAAAGTCTTCCACCTTCGTCTGCCCGAAACGAAAAAGATCAGAATTCATACGTCGATACACAAATTCGGTATCATTGGCGATACACCGGTAACTTACCTGTGCAATTGAAAAAATAGTCTGGGGAACTTGAACGATGAGCCCCCAATAATTTAGCGCTGATTCCAATGAGATAACAGATGGTTGGTGAAGCGCATTGGCAAGAGCGAAAATAGAATACTTCCGATTGGCAAGGGTATACAGATCACGTTGGAGCCTAACTAATATACCGCTTTTAACCAATCGCGTAGCCGTAGTCCGTGCGCTTTCGCGGGTAATATTAAACAACGCCTGAAGGGATGAAACCGATAAAAAAGGGCTCCCGGAATTGAATAGTTTGATAATTGTGTTACTTGCCATTTAATTCACGTTTGTAATTAATAAACAATTTTGTTCACTTATTTATATCCTAATATAAATATCGTGTCAATCTATCGCTATTTTACTGAATTTCTTAGTCTTCCTCTTTGAGTTTTGGCGTAATTGTAAACGATTGTTAGATATGAAATTGTAATACACAATGCAGATACAGGAAATAGCATTATTGACAGAATCGCTTTACTAAATATTTTACGACTATTCTTTTCTTTTCAATAAATAAACAATGCTATCAGGAGGAGGAGCTATGAAAATCAACCGAACCCTTCTTTTTTTTATTATATTTGTTTTCAGCACAGGCGCTGTCTTTGCAGCAGATGCAAATATCACATCCACAGAGGTAGTCTATTACACCAATGGCAAAGATGTAAAAGGTTATTTGGCCAGACCGGCTGGTAATCAAAAGCATCCGGGCATCATATTAATACACGAATGGTGGGGACTCAACGAGAACATTCGTGAATTCGCTGATAAATTTGCCGACCTGGGATATGTGGCATTAGCTGTTGACCTTTACGAAGGTAAATCTACCGCCACTCCGGATGAAGCCAGAAAACTGGCAACCGATGTCAGGCAAAACGTAGATGAGGCTTTCAAAAACCTGAAGAGCGCCGTTTCATACCTGAAGAGCCAATCATACGTAGATTCAAGCAGGCTGGCTTCAATCGGTTGGTGTTTCGGAGGTGGCTGGTCGTATCAGATTGCTAAAAACAATCTGGGAGTTAACGCATCCATCATTTACTACGGGCCCTTTAACCCCAAAGATGACCTGAGCCAAATGAGAGCAACCATTCTGGGACACTTCGGGGAAAAGGATCTTGGCATCAAGGTGGATACCGTCTATGAATTTCAGGCGAAACTAAAAACCTTGAGCGGCAATCACGAAATATACATTTATGAAAACGCCGGCCATGCCTTTGCCAATGAAAGCGGTGACAGATATGTCAAAGAAGCGGCCGAGCTTGCCTGGAGCAGAACGGTAACTTTTCTTAAGAAGTATCTATAACACGAATTGAGTGTTAACACTGAAGTCGGTCGTCAGTCGACGGTGCCATAGCGGGCATGGCGACGGCGCGCAGCCCGCTGTCCGTTGTTAATGAAAAAGAAGTTCGTCTATGATCGACGAAAGATCTCTAAAATCTATCTGCATCTCCTGTTTCGGATCTTTTTGATCACCTTCGGTGTAAGACAAACCAAAGCGCAAATCCATGCTGATACCTCTTGTTTGGCAATACGCCGCCAAAGATGGTTTGGTCATGCTGCCGATCAAATGGGCACCGATTCCTGCACCCCAGTCGAAGTGCGGGCCGTCTCCCCCGCTGTCGCCCATTAGGATGATTCTCTCACCAGGAATGTTGAATCGGTCGGCCACTGCCCTGGTGTTTTTGCTTTTGTCCTGAATTTCAAAAAGATCATAGATCTGAAGTGGATCGGTCTCCCGATTCGAAAATCGAACCATGGGATGGGCCGATAGCACAGGCACCTTAGGGAGGAGACCTTTGGCAAATGCCCGTTGAAAATAGCCAATCATGCCGGTGGTGTTAATCATCAATAGTATGTCTTTACCCAAACACCACTCTATCAGATCAACCACCCCCGTGTAGGTCACAAAGGATGTGTCCAGGTAAGCATCCATGTGTTCTTCGGTGATGGCTCCCGGCAGCAGCTTCTCAATTTGCTTGGCGGCCTTACCCAGCGAAATTAAATTGCCGGTGTATTGTTTAAATATGCGTTCCAAATCGGATTTTAATTCGGGGTGGGTAAACGATATAAAGTCAAACGGCCCGCAGGGTGCCAGACATTCGTTCCAGTCCGATGATACAAGGGCTTTGTATTGACGGCTATTGGCTGTCATCATTTAGAATCGCATGCTTCGCAAAAATCTTGTGAATCAGGATTTTTAAACTCGCAGGTCGGGCACGCCGTTGGTTATAGCCCGCTTCACTTTCCCGGACCTGCACCGGCAGGAACCCTCACAGCGACCACCTCTCCACGAGCACACGCTTCACCCTCCGAATAAAGAAAGCAGCTGATCACGGCTTTTTTTTCCAGCATGTGCGTGATTCGGGCACGCAAATGAATTGGCTTGCCAATCGGTGTGGGTTTTAGAAAATCCACTTTCAGGGAGCCGGTGGCGAACCAGTAATCCGGGGCTTCCCGCTCTTGCGGCAGTTTATCATTATAGTAGGCTGCCATAGCGGTAAGCACACAATGACAGTCGATCAAACCGGCGATGATACCGCCGTTGAGCACATGAGGCCAACCTGCCGTATGAAAATCCTCTGCCTTCCAGGTAGCAATCGACTCATCTCCTTCCCAATAGCTCTTGAGATAGAGGCCGTGCGGGTTGTCATTGCCGCATACCCAGCAGTGGTTCCCCTTACAATAACTTTCGTCCTGAAATGCTATCTGGCCCATCATTGCTCTCCCTTATCTGTGTATTTTCATCATTGCGGCATCAAATCCTTGCCCCGTTCCTGTGCGATCCGCAGGTAGGTTTCGGTCAAGGATCTGGGGGGATCATACAGCAGATCGTCCGATTTCTTTACCAGATGCACGGCATCCGTCTCACATGTGGAGACACACAAGCCGCAGCCGATGCATCGATCAAGATTGATTTCGGCTATTTCATCCACCATATCGATGGCTTCCATCTGGCAGCGGTCCAGGCAGGTTTCACATCCGCTGCAATCCTCGGCATCCACTTCTGCATAGTAATTGCTCTGGACTGCCGCAGCCGGAACAGGCTGTTTCTTTAAGGACCTGAGCATCGCACAGCAATCCCCGCAGCAACTGCATATGGTGCCAACCTTCTGGGAATTAAAGGGTTGCAATACCAGACCGGCTTCGGCGCTGGTTTTGATCATCTCTTTTGCGTCTTCCCTGCTGATAAACCTCCCGATACCCTGATCTATGAAATGGTGCGCGCTTGAACCCAACTGCAAGCAAGCTTCTACCGGTTTTGCGCAACCTTTATCGCTCAACTTCCTCCAGGTACGGCACACGCAGGGAGTTACCGCAAAGACATCATGACTTTCCACAATGCCGAGCGCATCTTCGTAAGGAGCAATCGGCCATTGAGTTACCAGCGCGCGGTTGATGGGAATCGTGCGGAACAATGGGGTGTTAAATGATTGCGGGATAGCCCCGAGTGCCGTGTCATAGTATTCATCCATGTCCAGAGCCAACTCCCGATCCATGGTGCCAACCTGTAAATCAAAGATGCCGGCTACATACGGCTGGGGGGCATACCTCAGCACATCGCCCTTTTGGTGCCGGAAAAGCAGCCCTTTGTTGGCCATCCGAGCCATGAGCTCAGCGATTCGTCCAATATCACCGTCAAGGCGTTTCGCTACATCCTCCGCGGTTTCCAACAAAGGCGTCAGCTGGATGAACAAATCAGCTTCTTCCTCGGCGAACAATCTTTTTAAAATCCTGATTTCCACGCCGCTTTTCGTGGCAGGATACCCGGTGCCCAGATCGTCCATTTTTTCTCTTAATCTCACATAAACATCCTTCATATGACAACCTCCATTTTTTGGAGTTATAGTTGATTGGAATCTGTCCTGATTGAGTCAAAAACTCAATCAGGATTCAACTCTCTGTCTTTGAAAGGATTTCTCGAATCGGTTGTGCTTCAAGAAAAACCTCCCTGAGCTTGCGGTCGGAAAGTCCATCTGCCGTCTTGAGAATTATCGCGGCCGCCATCCCCCATTGCTCATGCTCCTCGCTATGCCTTTCCCGTGTGCTAAATGCGGAGGCCAGTGATGCATGGGCCTGCCAGAGCTGGCGCGGATTGCCTACCTCGGTGAGAATTTCAATTGCCTTGTTTACGTTTACAATGGCATTTTCAGTCGCATCGCGCTCCTTTTGAATTTCGCCGAGTAACCGCAAAAAACTGCCTTCCCTCTTTTTGGTGTGTCGCGATTGGGCCATCTCGATGCCCTCCCGGATAAGGCGTTCAGCTCTATCGAGGTTACCCCGCTGCAAAAGAATTTGAGCAGCCAGATAATTCATGCGAGACTCCCATTGTTGACGAAACAGGTTAAAATCTTTACTTTTTGATTCTTTTCTAAAGGATTCCATCCGCCTCCAGGCCGCGTCCAAATCACCCCGGTCAAAAAGATTTTCCATTAGATTGACATTCGTCTGGGCCAGTATTTCGCCATATAAGCTCCGGCCCAAGGGAGATTCTTTCATTTGCCGCCGGACAATCTCCTCACTTCTCACATTATATTTCCAGGCCTGTTTGTGCTGATGAATCTCGCCGTAGCAATAACCAAGGCAGTTGTTAAATGACCCGAGGCGAAAAGAAGCCCCGAACTTTTCAAAAATATCAATCCCATCCATAAATAGAGTGATGCTGTCTTCAATCTCCCCGGTTTCCGCCAGCGACAAACCTCTCTGTAAGATTACGTTCATCAGCGGCGTCACAGCGAATGATTTACGCAACGATTCAATTATCCCTTTGGTCAACTCAATGGACTTCTTTGGATTTCCGAGCACTCTTTCTGTCATTGCTCGTATAATTCGAGCCGTAAAAATCGGGATGGGTTTTCCCGTCTCCATGGCGATCCGCTCTGCATCCATCACCATCTGATTTGCCTTGTAAGTATCGCCGTAAACGCATTCGGAATGCCCCATATTCGAGAGCGTTACACTCTCAAAAGCTTTATCGTCTTTATCTCGCGCCCAGGCGATGGCTTCTGCCAAAGTCTGTTTGGCTTCAGCTCTCTCCGGCCACATAAACATCATGGAGGTCAGTCCCATGAGACCTTTTCGTTCCTGGCTAATCATTCCATGGGTGCGGCTGATTTCTATGAGGCCCCTGTACCCATCTGCAGCGGTGTCAATATCACCAATCGCCAGGCTGGCTCGCGCCTGGCCCCGATACAATTGAACCATTGCCTTTGGATTCAATTCAACATTTGAGCTTTCCATCAGCTCTCGAGCCTTTTGAAAAAATTGGTCTGCTGCCTGAACCGCATTACTGGCGTTTGATTTTTCACCGGCTAGTATTAAATAATCAACCGCTTTGGGGGCATTTCCGCTTTGCTCGTAATGGTGTGCCAACACCTCATAGTGTTCTTCGAGACGATCGGCATACAATTCTTCAATAGCGCGGGCGATGCGGCCGTGGATCTCTCTTCTTCTTTGCTTTAACAAACTTTCGTAGGCTACTTCCTGGGTGAGAGCATGTTTGAAGATGTATTCCAGCTCGGGATAAAGGGCTTTTTCATAAAGGATTTCGAGTCCGACCAAATTGGTTAAATGAATCCGCAGTTCCCCCCCCAACTCCATGATGCTTTTCAAAAGTCGAAACGCAAAATCTCTGCCGATGACACTTGCCACCTGCATGGTTCGCTTGAGATCTTCACTCAACCGGTCCATTCGGGCGGCCAGAACGCCTTGGACGGTATTCGGAATCTCCACTTGATCGATGGGGCGATCTGACACGTATCGATCTCCCGATTTCACCAGATCCCCCCGTTCAACAAGCTCTCTGATAATCTCTTCGATAAAAAATGGATTTCCACCGGTCTTCTCGATGATCTTGCGCTCCACACCGGTCTCTAAAGCCAGCCCGTTGAGTATATTACGAACAAGCTGGATAGAAGAATTGGAGCTGAGGGTTTCCAATCCCAGCCGCTGATAGTGAGCACCCCGTGCCCAGGAAGGAGCACCTTCGGGGCGGTAGGCGGCAATCATCAGAATCGGATTTTTCAGAAAGGACCGGGAAAGGTAAGCGAAAAACTCTTCGGAAACCTTATCCATCCAATGGACGTCCTCTAAAAAGACCACCAGCGGTATTTTCTCACTGACAGCGAAAAGGAGGTTTTTGACTGCTTCAAATGTTCCAAACTTGCGGCCTTCCGGACTCAGAGAACTGAACTTGGGGTCGTTCGCCTCCAGCGCCAGCAGGTTTCGGTAAAACGGAATCATTGTCGCTAGCTCATTGTTCGCTTTTGTGGCGATCCGCTTTCCGACTTGTTCCCTGGTCATGCCTTCTTCGATGCCAAAAGTCGCTCTCACTACATCAATTACCGGAAGGAAATTGATGTAGCGACCGTAGTGGATGCAAATACCGGAGAGAAAAATCGCATCATTACCCAGGTATTTTTTAAACTCATACACCAGGCGGCTTTTACCCACGCCGGCTTCTCCGACGACATCCACCACCTGAGCCTCACCGCCTTTGGCCCTATTGAAGGCCGCCGGTAACGCCTCCATTTCAGACTGGCGGCCAACGAGCCTGGTCACACCCCGCACAAGCCCTGCCTCGAATCGCGTGCGCACCCCCGGTCGCTCAGAGACGATGTGAAAGATCGGCCGCGGTTCGGTCTTGCCCTTTAAAGGGATTTTGCCCGCCGGTTCATCTTGAAAGTAATTCTGGACGATATCGTGGGTTGCCTGGCTCAACCAGACTTCACCTGGCTCCGCGTTCTGCTGAATCCGGGCCGCCAGGTTGGTCGTGTCACCGACTGCCGTATAATCCATGCGCAGATCGTCTCCGATGGAGCCCACGATCACAGGACCGGAGTTCACCCCGATGCGCATATTGAAGGTGATGCCGTGCACTTTCTTGATGTCTAGACTGAAATTGCCGATGGCCTTTTGAATGGACAGCGCAGCATAACACGCACGCTGGGCATGGTCCTCATGAGCCACCGGTGCGCCGAAAAGCGCCATGATACCATCGCCAGTGAACTGATTAATGGTTCCTTCATATTTATGGATCTCATCCATCAGAATCTTGAAGCACGCATCCATGATGCGGTGAATTTCTTCGGGGTCGAGATTTTCAGACATGGACGTGTAGTCGGCCACGTCTGCAAAAAGGACCGTTACTAGTTTACGTTCCCCTTCAATGGTGCTTCGCTTTCTGAGGATTTTATCGGCCAGGTGTTTCGGTGTATACGATTGAGGCTGGGTATAATCGACAGGGAGAGCTTCCGAAGTTGCGTCTAATTTATGGCCGCATGCACCACAGAATTTCTTATCTAAAGGGATCTTCGCTTTGCAGGCAGGGCACTCTAATTCAAATTTCGCTCCACATTCTTCGCAGAATTTTACCCCTTCACGATTATCAGACTTGCACTTGAGGCACTTCATCGTTTAAAGCCCTCCAAGAGTATGCTTTTAAGAATCTGATTAAACGGATAAAGGGATGGAACTTTATTACCTCAAGGATGTATATCGGAGATAAGAAATCATGTCAATCAAGCAAAATTCTGTCTTTAAATTGAGGATTGAGCGAAAGAATGGCGCGGGCTTCATCCGGGCTGGCGATTTCGCGCCCGACCTCTTTTGCGACGGCAACTACTTTTTCAACCAGTGCGGGATTGGAAGCTGCAGAACCGTCGGGCAGATAAAGATTGTCCTCGAGCCCCACGCGCACATGTCCTCCCATGACAATCGCCGCCGCAGCCATTGGAATTTCAGCTTTGGCGATGCCGGCAACAATCCAGGTGGAGCCGGAGGGTATATTTTCCGATAAAAAGAGTAGATTTTTAACAGTGCCCGGCATGGAACCCGGCACGCCGAGCACAAACTGGAAATGCAACGGTGCCTCGATGTAGCCTTTCTTCTGAAGAAATAAGGCATTGTTGATCATGCCGGTTTCAAATACTTCGATCTCGGGCTTTACCCCGGTCTCCTTGAACACCTTTGCCAAAAATTCGATAAACTGGGGAGAATTTTCATAAATCATTCCGGGCAAATTACTGGAGCCGGTGGTAAAAGATGCCATCTCCGGCAGCAGCCTGACCGGACCCACTCTGGCTTCCCAGTCTTTGCCCGCCCGACCGCCGGTGGACAGTTGAATGATCGCCTGGGGGGCAACTTCTTTGATTTTGCGGGCCCGCTCTTTAAAAGCATCGATGTCCAAGGTCGGTTGCCGATTGACATCCCGGGCATGCACGTGAAAAAGCACAGCCCCGGCATCGATGCAGCGACGCACATCTGCTGCGACTTCATCTGCCGTCACCGGCAGGTTGGGATTCATTTCTTTGGTCGGCACATTTCCGGTTAAGGCGACGGTGATGATAAGTTTTTCCATAAATTTCTCCAAACTGGTTTCAAAATCCCATCTAATGCCCGAATACTGCGTTACAAGCCGACGCAAAATGCTCACATACTACC
>CP070694.1:15435-17992 GCA_020353355.1 Desulfobacterales bacterium
AAGATATTAAAAAGTCAAGGAAATTCGATAAGTAATTGTTTCCTTAAAACCGGAGGGGTGGAATAAAAGATCAACGCTTGAATTGTGAAAGAAAGCGAATTGGAAGCGATTTATCATTCAGCCGTTTAACGGAAACAGGTTCGTCGCAACCTCACACGCGAGGCTTCGCGGATTCGGTGTCTTGCCTTCCATCGTTTGACTTCCCCCGACCGGATTCCTTGCAAAATCTAAAAAAAAAATCTATAAGATTGCCGTAACCATCGGACGAACCCATCGCTCGACTGAGATGGGGCCGATTTTATCTAACAATTCATCAAGCATCAGAGGAGGAGGTCACCATGACACTAAAGCTGGTTGGCATCGGCGGCATGGGATTGATGTTGAGCCCTTCGGCCAAACATCTGAAAACAGGCGGGCCCGCGCAATTCTTGCGCATTCATGATCGCGGCACCCGGGATGCCAGGCGCGACGCCTGCAGAGAGGCCTGGAAAGCGCACGGGGCCGAGATCGTCGCCGACTATGCCGCACTGATCGGGGAGGGAGATTATGACGGGGTCGTGGTCTGCGCGGGCAAAAACGGCGACGATTGTGACATCTTTCGTTCCATTGCAGCGCTGATGCAAAAACATAAAAAGGGCCGTCCGTTCATCCTGCATCTTTCAACGGTTAGCGCCGGATTTGCTCAGGCGGCTTTCAATTATTTCGACGCCGCTGATATCGATTATGTGAATTATCCCCTCACCGGTGGGCCCTTGGGGGCGGAAACCGCCAACATGCTCATTCTGGCAAGCGGCAGCGAAGCGATCTATGCACGGCTGGAGCCGATGCTGCAAACCATCGGCAAACCCAAGTTTTTTAGCACCGGTGTTACTGCCGGCGCCGAGGTAAAGCTGATCGGCCAGTTGATGGTGTTCAACGGGCTGGTGGGCATTTGCTCGGCTGCCGCCCTGAAATCCGAGTGCTTTCAAGAAGAACTCTCGGGCGCAGATCAGGCGGTGTTTTTCGACTTTCTAAACGGTGGGGCCGGCGGCACCCGCCAGTGGGATGTGGCTCTCAGCAAGGGCGTGCGTGACGATACCTGGGATCAGGGTTTTATGATTCAGCATGCGGTCGTGGATGCGATCTATGCTGCCGATCTGTGCCGTTCCCGCGGACTGCCCGCATTGGCGGTGATCCCCATGGCGGCCATTGCCCTGACCTTCGCCTATCTCTTGACCAAATATGAAGGCACCCCGTTGTCGACCCATGCCATCGTTCGAGAAATGATCCGCAAGAATGCCGCCGGGCTGGATGAATTCATCAATCGCCACATCCTTTATACCGATCTGCAAGCGAGCATCCAAAATGCCATCGCGGTTCTGCCCGAGCACGTTAAAGATTCGGTGATGCTGGACATCACGGCGGATGACTTCAGGGTTTAGCGGGATGATCTAAAAACGTTAAATTGTCTGGACCCGGTCCACCGTCAGGGTGATTGTTCCCCAATCCGCTTCCACCTTTCCGGTGAGCAAATACGGCCGGTGGCGGTCGATCATGTGGCAGAAGCGGCGGTAGGCCTGCGGGAAAAAGGTGGTCTCCACGATGCCGGTTTCATCTTCAAAGGTCAAAAACTCCATGGGATCGCCGTGTTTGGTGGAAACCACTTTGCCGGTAATCAGCCAGCCGGCCATGCGCACGTGTTGACCGAGAAATCGCGGCAGATCAATTGCCTTCACGGTGCGCAATTTTTTTAGCGTGCTGCTGTACAACTGCATCGGATGGCGATCACACAAAAAGCCCAGCACGCTAAATTCTCTCCGCAGGCGCTCGCGTTCGTCATCGGCAGGCAGCGGCGGCAGTGGGTCGGAGGGGGTGTTATTCACTTCTCCAAAGAGTGACGGCTTCGCCGGAGAGGATTTTGCGGACCGGGCCTTCAGCCAGCAGGCCAGCTGCCACACCAAGGCGGCCCGGTTGCCGGCGGGATTCAGGCTGTCCAGGGCACCGCAATGGATCAGGGCCCGTGCTTCGGCCTCATCGGGGCGCACACGTTCGAGCACATCGCGCAGGCTGCCATAGGGCCCATGCCGACGTTGAGAGACAATCCGCTGCTGAGTGTCTGCCGACAGATTCTTAATCGAGAGCAAACTCACCCGGATCGTATGACCGTGGCCGATCCAGCGAATTTCACTCAGGTTGATATCGGGCGGCAGAACGGCAAGCCCCAATCGGCGAGCCTCGGAAACATAGGCAAAGGTGCTGTAGAAACCCCCCTGGTTGCTGATGACCGCCGCCATAAACTCGGCCGGGTGATGGACTTTGAGATAGGCCGCCTGGAAGGAAACCCGCGCATAGGAGGCACTGTGGGGTTTGCAAAAGGAGTACCCGTCAAAGCTCATCATCATGTCCCAGATCTCGGCGATCTTGTCAGCAGGAACCCCGTGCTGCCGGGCGCCGTCGTAAAACCGCTGCTGAAAGTCACGCAGCTGGTATTCGCGATCCTTTTTGGTCAGAACCTTGCGCAGGGTATCGGCTTCGGCGTGGGAAAAACCGGCTATGGCGACCGCGGTCCGGGATACGT
>CP070694.1:18092-21059 GCA_020353355.1 Desulfobacterales bacterium
AACATATAACCGCCGATTAGAATCGCTATAGCTATAATAATTTTCACCGCCGGGTATTTTCCCTGGGATGAAGACGTTGATATATTTTTTTTCGTTTTTTCCTCGAGGTTTTCTTGGATTTTTTGTTCATTTTGGATCTCCCTTCGTTCGTTGAACCCTAAACTCCTTAAGTATAATGAGGAGAACGAATAACGAATAACGATTAACTACCCAATTGAGTGTTTTCACTCAATTGGGTTTTATTCAATGTATATGTCTGGGTGCCATTGGCAAATTGAGAAGATAAACGTTTGCGATAATCAAAACAAAAGAAATAAATATCATCGGCGCCAAGGCCTTAAACGAAGTATGCGAATCTTGATAGTTGTTCACTGCCAGGCGATAGCCAGCATAAAGCGAGAATACATAGAAAATTAGAAAAAGAGCCATCTGCATCCAGTACAACGATATGGAATCGATCAATGGCGCTGAAGCGATTCGCCAATCGGGTTGTCCGGCGCTAAATATCGTATAGGTGTTTATAACCCTTTGCAACGATGGTAAGATTACCGCGGATTCATTCAACAGGTGCCCGAGGTTGTGCGCCAGGTGCATGGAAAGTCCGATGGGTATGAACATATAGCCAAATGTTGTGAATGTCTGTTTCAGGCCATTATGGTTTTGCCTGCCCACAAAAGCGTTAGAAAGCGCCGCGGCTAGCAAAATCATGCCCGGAATGACAATCAGCGAAATCGAAAAAAATAATATCGACTTGGTAATAACTTCAACCGAGTACCGATATTCGATACCGAAGAGCTGCGCCGGAAAAAATTTCATCGCGGATTCCATCCAGCCGGCCCATGGTTCCAGCATATCCCCGGTCACAAATATAGTGATTCCAAGCAGGGTCACCGCAAGGGCAGTTTCATCGAGGAATTTTTTGCGGGTTGTCCAGACGTCTTTGAAAAAAGTCCTGATTCTGATGGTGATATTGTTTCGGGGACAGACCTTGACACATTCACCACAGAAGTTACAAAAGTTATTGCTATCCATTTTCGGTATCACTTCAAACATGGGACACCCAATTCCGCTCTCGTTGCCCAGATAGCAATCTTTTCGGTTGTGGCTTCTACACACCTCACCGTCCTTGGATCTTAGTTCTACGGCGGAAAACATGGAATATATCCCGATTAAACCCCCGATTGGGCAAAGGTATCGACAGAATGTTCTCCTCTGGTAGAATATGCCAATTGTGATCGCCATTGCTGTAATTGCGATTAAAATCCATCCGGTAACCAGCGGGTTTCGTACCACACCGATCTGGATATCCAGCCAGGTCAACAGGATAAACATAACATTCGCCAGCCACAAATTCTTAAGCTTTGCCGGAAAGATACGATAAGGTCTAAAAATTCTGGAAAACCATTCGGACAGGGCACCTACGGGACACATGTAGCACCACAGCCTTCCGACGAGCACAAAGGTAAAAATAATTCCGGTCCACCATAAAGTCCAAATAACGATGACAGACAGATTTTTTTCCGAATCCTGCACGTCGACAAACGCCAGAATTAAAAGGATAATCAAAACGATCAACAGCGGAATTTGAAAGGCCGGTTGAATGTATTTGGATTGCAGTAATCGCTTTATCCAGGTGATATCAAGAAAATTGAATCCGTCGGCGTCTGTAGATGTAATTTTTTTTCTGACGTAAACGGCATAGACTCCGGTAACTGTTATAAAAAGAAAAGTGAAAAATATGAAATAAAGCCTGAGACTTGTGTTGACGGCACGCTTGACCGGAATAGTAAATGCAGCCTTTACTGAAACAGCGATTGGGTTGCCTTCCAGCTCTCTGATGTCTGTGGTTATGTAATAGGTATCGGGTTGTGAGAAGATGGTCCTGAGTTCATAGTTCCCAAATTCGTCTACCTCTCTGGCGATTTTATATTCCGAGTTGTCTTTCAGATTTAATCCTGACGAACGTATCGCCTCGAATGAATTTTTTGTGTTTACGTATATCCTGCCGCCTTTTGCAGGCTTGTTATCATCTGCTCTCAGTATTTTTAAAACAATGATCGCCTCTCTGCCTGCAATCAAAGGATCAGGGTCTGTAAAAATTTGAATTTGATAATTTCCGACCAGCGCGGCATTGGAAGCCCATACGGGACCGGTTACAACCGTCAAAAACAAAAAAAATGATATGGTAGTATTTCTGCTTGTTCTATTTAAGCTCATTTCTTCTAAAAAACACTATGATACGCGGTTGGAGAATTACTCTGTTAAACGATTTATGGGAAAATACTGAAACTGGTTATGAACGGCTCGAGCTTCTTTTCTCTCGCAAATTGGAGATAATGTCCTTTTCGGACAGTGGTTTTTTCAGCAGATTTCGGAAATAACGTAAGGCTTCAGGGGAGGCCCAGTCCAGAGGGCCGATAATTCTTTTGATGAGAATTCCTTCCCTGTCGATGATAAAGCTTTCCGGAACGCCGGTCGTCTTGTACAAATTTTGAATTGTTCCTTCGCGATCAATTAACGCCGGGAACGTCAGGTTGTAAGCTTTCATAAAGGGCGCCACAGCCTTGATTCCCAGCGCGTCAATGCTGACGGCCAGGATTTCGAAATTTTCACCGCTCAGCTCATTATACAGCTTTTGCATGGATGGCATTTCCTCGATACAGGGAGGACACCAGGTTGCCCAGATGTTGACGAGAACGACTTTCGCCCGGTAATCAGACAAACTGACTATTTTACCGTCAAGTCCAGGGAATTCAAAATTAGGAGCCGGGCGGCCAACATCGGGCGATTTCAGTTCAAATAATTTTCGAAATAATTCTTTTTGGTTCAGGGCAAAGAGGGCCAGAAATGCAGCAACGCCCAAAAAGACGAGAATGACTGCCCGATAGTTAAACTGTTTTGTTTCCATGTCTAGCGCCAATTGTTATCTCTGTCCTATTTTTCAAACTGTTCGTTTCTCCTGGACAT
>CP070694.1:21159-23805 GCA_020353355.1 Desulfobacterales bacterium
CACGCGGCGCATCGCTTGGACCGCCGAGCATCCCCCCGCACTGCGAATCAGTCCGCCTCCTACCAATTCCGGCCGGCGACCGTAAGCAATGCCCTTTTCGACATAGACCCGATACGCCTGACGCGCGACAAGAGCTTTTTTCCCAAACCGCCGCAAAACATAATTGGTATCCTGGAATTTTCTTTGAACCTCTGCCATCAGCGCGCTATGACCGCTAAAGGGATACGTATCGGCTTCTGTCAGACTTTTTACGATTTTGGCGCGCAACGGATTCAGATGAATATAACGAAGCAGCTCCAGCTAATAGGGGTCTTCCTGGCACAAAATCGATTTGCCTGCCCCGTTAAATTCAAGGTAAAGCAGTTGGCAATGAATTATGAAAGAGAAGATGTATTTTTGATGTTATTGATTTTAGGCCCCATTTAACTGGGGTAGCGATTTTGAAATAAATGGCCATGTCGACGGTGCCGGCGATTATACGAAACCGCATAGCCGGTCAATAGGCGTCTCATTACCGTGGCCAGTGGAGTTTGACCGGTTCGCAATAGGATATGAGCATGATTGGGCATCAGCGCCCAGGCAAAACAAAAGGTTTGCGTCTCGGTGACGATATGCCCCAGGCGCTCAATGAAATTATCCCGGTCCTGATCATCTGAGAATATCCGCCGGCGCTCGATTCCGCGAACAATAATATGATGCAAGGCTCCAGGAGCATGAGTCTTCGCTAAAGCTACGCCGCACATGTCGATACGTGCTTTGCGTGGCATACTGCCCTTACATCTTACTTGCCGAAGTATAAAAGCGTTACCTTGGCCAATCAAAAGGCGGTGCTCCTTTTGTTGCGGTGTCTTCCTTGGTTGACATTACCTAATATGTTGATTTTTCAATCCTACAAACTATACCAACCAAACTCCGTCAATACGGGTTGCACCTTCCAATTGCTTTCTTAGGCTGGGCAGCTTCAATACGCCGCTGCCGAAATTTTTTTTGGCATTCATACTAACTCTGCCTGCATCTGATTGAAAGTAAACCAAAAATTTACCCCCTGGGCGGTCTTCCTTGCATCGTCCAAACCAGCCTGGATTATCAAAAAAAAGGGTGCATGCCGTTTTGGTATAACAGTTGCTATCCGGACAAAATAGAGATGCATCGCAACGCCGGAGTCAGTGACAATAAGAATGGCTTGAAGCCGTTCAGATCCACAGACGAATTTGGCGGCGGCATGATAAAAAAATATCACAAAACAAAAGGAGAAAGAGATGAAACTGAAAAATTTGCTGTTGGCAACATTGGTTTTTATTCTGGGCTCCGGGTGTTCGGTTTTCATGGCTGCGAACCAGCCGGATAAAAAGGACATCAATGTTTTGAATAAAGTAACCCCTCGCATTCACGTAATTGCGGAGTTTGGACAACCGGCATTTACCGAGACCAAGGATAATATTCGAAGCGACATTTTTACTTTTGTTCAAGGATACAGTTCCGGTGTAAAAGCAAGTCGCGCAGCATTTCACGGTGTTGCGGATGTGCTGACTTTCGGACTCTGGGAAGTTGTCGGCACTCCGGTTGAATCCGTGGCAGACGGGACGGAAGTAAAGGTTCAAGTCACCTATGATGAGAGCGACTGTGTCGATTACATTCAGGTCTTAAAAGGAAATGATTTAATAAAAGGGATTAACAGCAAAAGGTAGCCGGACCTCTTTTGGGTAAAACATTGCTGCAAAAAAAGTTGTTTCCGGGGCGGGTGCAAGCCCGCCTCTCCAACCCTTGCGGTTGTTAGCCACCAAATAAGGAGGTAATCAAAATGAAAGCAAGAATGATAGTCGTCATCACGACGGTGGGTATATTTTTGGCCTGCGCTGCGCCCAATCAACAGGGACCGAGTCCCGAGCACGGCATGTCGTCGGCGCTCCAGGGCTTGGCCCACCTGGTTCTTTCGCCTTTGCAGATTGCGGCCGGGCTATTGGAAGGTATTGCCTCGGTGCCCTATTTTTTAACAACCAGCATTCATGAAGTCAACCGCGGCATGGTTGAAGCTCAGGCCCAGGTTGCGCTGGATGATACCTATGAAGCTGCCTACGGCACCAAGCTCACAGATGTTCCGGAGAGTGGAGATACGGGTGAAGTATTCCGGCGGATGAAACATGCCACCGAAAGCTTCCAGAAGGTGTTAAAAACATACGGCATTCATGACGCCGAGCGATACATCCTGACGAGCATTGATACCGCCAACAAGGAAGGTTTTACGCTGTTTGCGGTCGTCTACCGTCCTGCGGATTCGATTCAGGTCTTCGACAAATACAATCCTTCCAGCGCTCGAAATTTTGAAAAGCAAGACCGCCTGTTCTATGAGCCGTTTCAAAAAGACGCCAACGGCCGTACGCTGGATGAGATTGTCGACTGGGCAGCCATGCCGAGGGAAGACATCAAAACCCAGAAGGCCCAGGCCATCCTGATTACTCTAGCGGCCAATTCGGTAATAGAAGGCAAAAAAAGCCCTGATTACTGGGAGAATGAACGCCGCTGGATTGCCGGCCAGTTCCGGGAAATCACCAATGCGCGATTGGCCGCGGTGCGGAATCGCATGGGTTTGTAATTCAAGAGCCAAAAAATCGGATCACTTTGAAAGGGGGCGCAAGCGCCCCCGCA
>CP070694.1:23905-26668 GCA_020353355.1 Desulfobacterales bacterium
AATTTGTCCATCTGATGTTTATGCAACTCACCGGCCGAGCAAGCCTTCGCGATGGTATCCAGTCGATGAACTCAAGAGTATTAAACCTATACCATCGTAAGCGCTTAATAAACAGCACCGGTTAAGAAATCGCCAGGAGATCAGGGTCGAGATACTGCGGCAATAGTTTTTTGTAATCGTCTTCGGATGTAGCGTAGGGAAGTCTATCAAACAGGAATCGAAAATACTCGTAGGGCTTGAGTCGGTTGGCCTTGGCAGTCTCAATCAAACTGTATATAGCCGAACTGGCATGAGCCCCATTGGGGTGGCCGGAGAATAGCCAATTCTTTCGGCCCAACACGAAAGGACGTATCGCATTTTCGGCCAGATTGTTATCCGGTCTGAGGCGACCGTCATCAATATAGCGGATTAGTCGGTCCCAATTGCGCAGCGCATAATTGACCGCTTTGCCCAGCAGTCCCTTGGGTGGGGTGATCAGGGAGGTTTGAGTTAGCCAGTCTTTCAATTCGGTTAATATGTCTTTGGCCTTCTCCTGACGCAGACTATAGCGCTGAGTTGGTGAAAATTGGTTTTCGTCGGCATGCTTTTCCAGAGCATACAGTTGGCGGATATAGTTTACGGCCTGCTCGGCATGGCCCTGCTTTTTTGGGTTTGCCTTGGCATTGATCACCTCAATAAATTTACGGCGCACATGTGCCCAGCAACCTACAAGTTCGATACCCGGCTTTCGGCCAAGCGCGCCATAGCCGTTATACCCGTCGGTTTGGACATAACCTTGATAGTCGTTCAGGAACTCCAGCGGCACCTGACCCGAACGCGTGGGCTGATATTGATAAATCAACACCGGTTTTTGCGGATCGCCGCCGCGATACACCCACATGTAGGATTTGCTGGTGTTGGAACGCCCCGCTTCGTTTAGCACCTGAACCGGCGTCTCATCGATGTTGATCAGCGGGCCGGAACGGATCTCACGCTGAAGCAGTTGCATCAGGGGGTTTAGCCGTTCGGTCACCTTAACCGCCCAGTTGCACATCGTCGCGCGGCCCAATTCGATTCCCATGCGCGCGAATATTTTCTCCTGGCGGTAAAAGGGCAGCGCATCCTCAAATTTGGATACCAGAAGATGGGCCAGCAGCCCGGCGGTGGCAATGCTTTTGGGAATCAGCTGCACCGGAACCGCAGCGATTTTAACCGTGGGGCCATCGCTGTCAACGCCCTCACAGCTTTTGCAGGCATACTTGTATCGGATGTGGCGAATCACTTGGACTTTGGCTGGAATGATGTCCAGTTTTTCACAGACCTCTTCACCGATGCGAGTCATATGGCTGCCGCAGTCGCAAACTTTTTCGGCGTCGGTCAAATCGTAGATCACCTCGACGCGCGGCAAATCTTTGGGAAGCGGCTTGCGACCTCTTTTGCGGCGAGTATGCTGCGCAATGGTGATCTCATGGGGTAAAACAACTGTGGCCTCATCGGTTTCCACTTCATTGAAAAGAAGCAGTTGGCGGCGATCTTCTTGGGGAAGCTTCTCGGTCTTGCGGCCGAACAGCTCGTTTTGAAGCAAGCGGATGCGCTCTTGCAAATAATCAATACGAGACTGGTAGCTGTGCTCTTTTTCTTCAAGGTCCGCACGGGAGGCAGCCAAAGAAATAATGATTTCTTTTAACTCGGCCGAATCGTCGGGAAGGCTTGAAATGTCTACATCCATGATGCCTTCCTATAGCACAGCCGAATGACTTTGGGAAGTAATTTTTTGAAATTTTTTCTTAAAAAATGCCGGCAAATAGAGCATTATGTCAGGATAGTGTAGCTAAGAGCAGCGTGGGCACGAACTAGATGAAACGGCAGTCCCTCCAAAAGCCAGCCCAGCTGACGCGCGTCGATGCAAAGCAGCTGCTCTTCCGATTGCGGCCAGCTGAAGCGATGCTTCTCCAGGCGCTTCTGCCATAATGCGAAACCGCTGCGGTCCCAGTACAAAATCTTGATGATCTGGCAGCGGCGGTTGCAGAAAACAAATAAGTGCCCTGAAAACGGATCCATCTGCAACTGGGTCTCGACCAGAATCGACAATCCATTGATAGATTTGCGCATGTCCGTATGACCAAGGGCTAAATATACCCGGGTGTGCGATGGCAAAAACATTTAAAGTTGCCTGAGGGTCAAAACCAATTGCTGGAGAGTGTCTGGGTCAAAACCGCGATCAACATCAATGCGGTATTGCTCATCCAGGATTAATCGTAACGGGCAACCATTTGAGCATGTATGCGATTGTAAAGCCGAGCCCAATTGAAGTTCAATCAAAGAAACCGGGCCTTGCGTGCGATGGAACCGTTTCTTCCAGTATGTCAGTTGGTGGGTTTTTAAATTATGGAGACGACAAAATTCGGTCTGCGTCAGACCACTGTCTTTCCATTGCTGAATTTGTTGTTCCCAAAACCGGCGCTTTTCTGCCATCTGCTCTGCGCGTGATTGGTTGATCATGATCGGCCTCCTTAAAAATTTTTGAGACCATCATGACATAGCTGATTTACTTTGTGAAGATGGGGTTAATTGAGCGGTTACAATGATCCTTTTAGCTTTGTATTTTTTAGAATTGCATTCTCTAAATTAACCTCTAAAAGATGTGCATTATTTATAAAAGCATTACTAAAATTAGCATTGACCATAAAAGCTTTATACATATCTACGCTATGAAGATTTGCTTCAGAGAGATTGGCTCCATCTATAGATTCTAAACGTTCTTCTTTTTTAATTTCATAATAA
>CP070694.1:26768-31149 GCA_020353355.1 Desulfobacterales bacterium
CAGGAAGTTCGGGACGCGCTAAAGCAAGTTGATGCAGCGCTGCGGCTTGCCCGCATCGAAAAGCTTTACCAAACGGCGCTGGCGGCCGAGAAAACCGAGAATTGGGAGCAGGCCCTAAACGCCTATTTGGAAGTCCTGAAAATCGATCAAACCATTCAGTTTGCTTTGGATGGTGAACAGCGATCGGTGGAACAGATCCAGATTGCAAAACGAATTAATTATTTCCTGGAAAAACCGGATATCCTCACGTCGGATCTACAGCTGCAAAATGCAATCCGGCTGATAAACGCGGCCACCCAAATTAATCCCAAAGGCGCACAGTTGACATCCCAACTCGAAAAATTATCCCAACTCGTTCAGGATGCGCAAACACCGATCAAAGTAACCATTGCGTCAGATAATCTCACCGACGTGGCTGTCTACAAAGTCGCCAAATTAGGACGGTTTTCAACAAAGGAGCTGAATTTGAGACCCGGCACCTATGTTGTTGTCGGCGCCCGGGACGGCTATCAAGATGTCCGCCAAAAAATTGTGATCAAAGCCGGGCAGCAACCGACTCACATCACCATCATATGTAAGGTTAAGCTTTGAGGTATATCTATAAGATACGGGCCCTGAATCAAGAACGAGAAGTCGCCGAAGAAAATTTCCCCATTCGTGTCGGAGGCCCGCCAGCTGCCGATATTATCATCAAAGATCTCAAGGGGTATGACGAAGCGGCATATATCGGATTGGCGGGCGGCCATCCGTTTGTTCAGGCCGCAGAATCCGAAACACAGGTGTTGTTCAACGGCAAAAAATTAGAAGGCCCCGCTTGGCTGTATCACGGTGATACGCTTCAGGTGGGATCACATTGGATCAGCTTCCAGATTGAAAATGATGAAATTATTTTCCACGTCATTGAATCCGGAACTGGCGCTGAAACACCTTCTGCGATTCGGCCGTCAGCTTCTGATGAATCAATTCAAATCGAGCCAATTTCGTTTCGCTCGCAGCGGCGCGATCGACGTTCTATATCCGTGACGGCCTTAAAATGCTTTGGCTGGATTGCTCTGACAATATTTATTATTGTTCTGGCCGTTTCGATTTGGTTTGTGTTTACCGCCAAGCAGGTCGTTGTTCAAATTGATCCCGTACCGGATCAGGTCTCGATCTTTGGTGGTCTTGCGGCTCCTCGCTTTGGCAACACCTATCTGCTCAGAAGCGGTGAGTATCGCCTGGAGGCTGAAAAAGCCTGTTATCACCCCCTTCACCATCAATTTCGCGTGGGCGCTGCCAAGAGTCAGAAAATAAACCTGATGCTGAACAGGCTTCCGGGTCGCATCTCGATTCAGGCATATCCATCGAACAATCGCTCCACGGTCATCGGCGGTGCCAAAGTATATATTGACCGAGCGGAGGTTGGCGTGACACCGCTTGCCGAACTGGCGGTCGAGACGGGCCCGCGGCATTTGGAAATAAAGGCGGAAAATTTCCAGAATTTTGAGACGGAGGTGATCATTACGGGGTGCAACGAAGTCCAAAGGGTTGAGGCCGCTTTGCTGCCAGACTGGTCCGATATAACGATCATTTCCATACCACAGGATGCCAACGTCGACATAGATGGAAAACCGGCTGGAAAGACGCCTTTGCACGTTCAATTATCTGCCGGAACCTATCAGATTGAGGTTAGTGCAAACCGACACAAAACATGGACATCTGAACTGGTTGTGCATCCGGGTCAACCCCAGGTGCTGGACAATATTCGCCTGCAGCCGGCAGATGCAACCTTACTCGTCCAAACAGATCCCAGCGGGGCAAATGTGATGCTGGATAACCGCTATCTCGGGCAGTCGCCGCTGAAAATACAAGTTTCTCCCGACATCCAGCATGAGATTCAAATAACAAAAGCGGGGTATGAAAACGCGTCCCGCAAAGTAAAACTGGCCTCTGCCAGTTCAACGAAAATCGACGTGACGCTGACACCGCAAGAAGGGGTTATTTATCTTGAGGTCGAACCGGCCGATGCAGAGCTTATCGTCAACGGGAAATTATGGGGCAACGTCCCCCCAGAATTGCGACTCGCGGCGCTAGAGCAACAATTGGAATTTCGTAAAAATGGATATATATCGCAGCATACCCGGATCACGCCGCGACCCGGATTTGCCCAAAAACTAAAGGTCAGCTTAAAAAGAAAAGCTCCGCAGCAAACTGCTCCGCTGAACATCATCCATGCAAAAAATGGCTACACCCTGAAATTAATCTCTCCGGGCGCCTTTACGATGGGGTCATCACGACGGGAGCAGGGTCGACGCTCCAATGAAACTCTGCGGAAGATAGAACTCAAACGACCTTTTTATATGGGTCTAAAAGAAGTCACCAATGAAGAATCTAAGAAATTTCTGGCCGGCCATAATTCGGGGACCTTCAACCAAAAAAGCTTAAATCAAAATGAACAGCCGGTGGTTCAAATTACCTGGGAACAAGCCGCTTTGTTTTGTAACTGGTTAAGCGCCCAAGACTCACTGCCGCCGGTATATATAAAAAATGGCAATCAGATCGTTGCCGCAAAACCAATGACTACCGGCTATCGTCTTCCAACTGAAGCAGAATGGGAATACTGCGCCCGTTATGCAAACAACCACGCCAGTCTGAAATATCCCTGGGGAGATAAATTCCCACCAACACCCAATTCAGGAAATTTTGCTGACAATTCCGCAAAAGACTTGCTGAATAACTACTTGGAAACGTATAATGACGGATATCCGGTCAGTGCCCCTCCGGCAAGCTTTAGTGCCAATGAACTCGGCCTGTTTGATTTGGGTGGCAATGTTGCCGAATGGGCTCACGACTATTATTCAATTTACCCGTATGATGCGCAAAAAGTCTTTTTGGATCCCAGTGGACCCCCGCAGGGAAAACATCATCTGATCAAAGGCTCCAGCTGGAAACATGCCAGTATCAGTGAACTTCGGCTAGCCTATCGGGATTACAGCAGCACCAAGCGTAATGATTTAGGTTTTCGTATTTGCCGGTTTCTAAAATAATGAGGTCATCGTGAGGTTAAGCAAACCAATTATTTTTGCATGGATATGCTTCTTTTTTCTGGGTTTGACAACAGCAGCTGCGATAAGTACCAATGCCGCCGTAACCCATACAACTGCTGAATCAGCCGCGCAAACCTTTCAACAAGCAAGGGTGCTTATCGCCCAAGACAACTCTGACGGACAAGAGGCAAAGGATCCTGGATTAAACACTGAGAATCGATCAAAACCAAACGCAGAAAAGAAAACAAAACAAGATGCACCCCCATCAAGGGCTAAAACCGATCCGTTACCGTCTTATGAACCATCCGAAAAAATCAAGGCGGACCAGGCGGTGGATTTTCCATACGACATTTGATTTTCTTTCAGAAAATCAAATATTTGAGGCATTTTTTAGAATCTAAAATACGGACAATTGCTAATTTAAAAATCGAACAATAAGAGGTCGCATGAAAAAGGCTTTCCCATTATCGGTGGAGTTTCTTTATCAACTGTTTTCATTGGTGGTGATCATCATTATTGTGCATGCCGTCTATGTGGGCATTATCCGGCCCAACGCGGATGCCATTCTGGCCGAACAAGCCGCCTTGCTTGAAACAGACAAATCATATGTTGCCAAACGATCAGTATATGTCTTGATTCGCGATTACGAACAGGAGGCCTGTTTCATTCTGATGTTCTGGGCCATCGCCATAATGGCGTATAAGGGAGTTGCAACTATCAGACAACGGGCGCTGTTGCATATGGATTTGATTCCCCTGGCTGAAGGGATGCGCATTTTGCCGGAAGATACACGCGAATTATCCCGCCATATACAAGCGCTTCCAGCTCAGCAACGCAACTCACTGATCCCGCGAGCATTGCTGGCAGCATTGCACCGTTTCAGCGCAACCCGCAATATCCAAGATGTTGCCAGCACCACTCATGCGTATTGCGCATCCGAGGGCGAAAGACTTGAATCGGAGTTGTCCATGATCCGCTATATCGCCTGGGCGATTCCTTCTGTGGGGTTTATTGGAACTGTGCGGGGCATTGGTGAAGCTCTCGGTCAAGCCCACAAAGCGATAGAAGGTGATATATTTGATGTTACCAAGAGCCTGGGAGTAGCATTTAATTCAACCCTGATTGCCCTGCTAATCAGCATTGGGTTAATGTTTTTGCTACATCAATTGCAATTGCTGCAGGAACGCTATGTTCTGGATGCCGAAGCTTACTGTGATGAGAACTTAACTCGACATCTACACACGCAGTGATAGCCTCCTTTGCTGTCATTCGCTGGTTTAAACTAGGACGCCAGAACAACTAATGGATTTAAATCCGAAGCACGCCTGATCTTATAAAATTGGCCGAAATTCGAA
>CP070694.1:31249-33953 GCA_020353355.1 Desulfobacterales bacterium
ATCCGGGGCGTTCATAGATATTGGACTCGGATTGGCAGCGCATGATGGAAAGCTGGAAACAAGCGACGATGACAAAAAAGAATTGGGATCACGGATTCTCTTTCGCATACCGGTTGAAATAGGTCTTTTATTTAGAGAGCATCACGGCGTGTCAATTATGTTCGACCATGTCTCTAACGCCTATTTGGCCGATCCGAACGATGGGCTCGACACAATCGGCCTGCGTTATTCCTACCGATTTTGATAACCAAGCTTAATTGCTCTCTGGTTTTCGGGGAGTATGATTTTGCGTTTTGGTTTATTGAACCTTGAAATATCATTGACAGTCGGAACATGTCTGGCAAGATCCGAATAGGGCAGTAGCTCAAATAGGTGAATAGGATAATGAATGACAACCAGACAAATGAGCCGTCAAAGCACCGTTTCGAACTTCAGAAAGCTCTGCTTGAAAAAGGATTTGATTTAAGATGGAACCGCAGACAAACATTTCTATTGTTAAGGGGATCATGGCCGAATTTTCCGATGCTACCGGGCTTGCAACAGCAGAAAACCCCCCACGGCGGTATCTTTGGACGGATGCCTTTGCCGTTTGTAACTTTCTTGAACTTTACGACCGGACAGGGGACGAAAGCTGGCGGAATTTGGCCTTTCACCTGGCAGATCAGGTTCTCTATATACTTGGACGGCATCGTGAAGACGATCCCCGAGCCGGCTGGATCAGCGGTCTCAGCGAGGAAGAAGGTAAAAGACATCCCACAGCCGGTGGATTGCGAATCGGCAAGCAGCAGAACGAACGCAAGCCTGATGATCCATACGACAATCAACTGGAGTGGGATCGGGATGGGCAATACTATCATTACTTGACCAAGTGGATGCATGCTCTCAACCGGGTTAGCAGGTCTACCGGTGACGCAAGCTTCAACCTCTGGGCCATAGAGCTTGCAAAAGCCGCCCATGCCGGCTTTGTCCGTGCTCTGGATTTCGGATCGAAACGCGTGTACTGGAAGATGAGTATTGATCTTTCCTATCCTTTGGTATCCTCCATGGGACATCACGATCCACTCGATGGTTTAATCACATACACCCAGATTCAGGCAACGGCAGTTGCGCTTTTTAATGCATCCAGGCCGGAGCTCGATTCAGAAATCGCCGATATGGCTTCGCTCTGCCAAGGAAAAAATTGGGCTACGGATGATCCCCTCGGGCTCGGCGGTCTCCTGTGCCATGCATTTACAATTGTTCAATTAATGGACCAGGGTCGATTTAATGAGGACGTCTTATTAAAGGATTTGCTGGCATCCTCGCTGGCAGGTTTGGACGCCTTCATGTTAAGTCCTTTTTTAGAATTCCCGGCCGGCCGCCGACTGGCATTTCGGGAATTAGGACTGTCCATCGGACTCCACGCGGTCGAAAGAATCGAAGGATTGATCGGGGAAGAGCCGAATATGTTCGATAATAAACACTCCATTTATTCGCAGATCAGACACCTGCGGCGCTTTGCCTGTTTGGGTGAGGCAATCGAGAAATTTTGGCTTGATCCCCAAAATAGGACAGCTGCAAGCTGGACAGAACATCAGGATATTAACAGCGTGATGCTGGCCACCAGCCTAGCCCCGGACGGCTATTTGAAATTGTAGGCAAAGCCGCTATCAATTATTGAGCTAAATTTGTATTCTGAGTGACTTTGCGAGTCCGCCGAGGCGGATCGGTTCCGGTTCATCCGGCTTAGGGTTCTAAAAGACAATAAAATTAGAGGGGGGTCAACCTTGGAAGAGACAAGTGTGGTGGTCACCGGTCTCGGGGTGGTCACTCCTATCGGTGTGGGGGTGGCACCGTTTTGGCGCAATCTTAGGGCCGGCGTATCCGGCATAAAACCCGTCACGCCCTACGATCCTGTCTTGGAACCCATCCAGTATGGGTCTGAGGTGGATCCGGCCGAATTTGAGCCCATACGCTATCTCACGCGCAACAAACAATTAAAGCTCTTAACCCGCCATTCCTAATTTGCCATGGCGGCAGCCAAGATGGCCGTCGACGACGCCCGGCTTTCCCGCCATGCCATTGATCCGAATCGCATGGGGGTCTATCTTGGCACCCTTTTCGGTCAACCGTCGGTCAAAGACAATCTGGATGTTATTTTTGCAGCCGAATCCGCAAATACGCCCGGTACAATGGATCCAGCCAAGTATGTTATCTATTTTGCCGAACATGTCAATCCCATCGACAACCTCAAAAATATTACCAACCTGATTGCCTGCCAAATCGCTATTGCCCATGACGCCCGGGGTTCCGTCAATACGTTTATCGATACCTGCACCGCCGCTGCGCAAGCCATCGGAAGCGCATACCGGGCAATTCAGCGGGGGGAGGCCGACGTCATGCTTGCCGGCGGTGCTGAAGGCAGCATCTTCCGCCAGTGCTTGATCGACTTCTTCCTGCTTTTTCCAGTAGCTTCCGGCGAGTTGGTATCGACGAGGGCGGTCTGCCGCCCTTTTGACGTCCGGCGTCGCGGATTTGTACCGGGAGAAGGCGCCGGTGTCGTTGTTTTGGAAAATCTAAAAACCGCCCGTCAGCGCGGTGCTAAAATTTACGGCCGGCTGAAAGGCTATGGACTTTCCTACGGTTGCCGGACGACGGACGCACCGAAAACAATTTCGACCACCGGATATGCGATGCAAAAAGCCCTGGAAGAAGCCGGCATCGA
>CP070694.1:34053-38279 GCA_020353355.1 Desulfobacterales bacterium
AACCTCATGGCAACACTTCCGGCCGTAGTGATCGAATGGAGCCATGACTCCGACACGACACTTGGTTAGAGGTATCAAATGCACATAGGCGACCAAGGGAGAGGGGGTGATACAGTATAGGTTGGGGCCAAGCTGTGATTTTAACCAAAATGGCGGGGCTTATGCTGCCGGTATTCGCCCCGCCCACACCAAGGATTTAAGATGGATCTTGACATATACGAGTGCTGCGAGTGTTGCGGCTCAAACACCATGCACATCATCACCTTGCCGACAGGTGCGAAAATCTGCGGGCATTGTTACGACAATACCTATCAATGTGACGAATGCTGCGAACATTTCGACGGCACAGAAGATGATTATTGCCCCTCCTGCGGGAGCAACAAAATATTTAAGGCGGTGGAAGGATGATAAGAAAACCCAAACCCCCACGACAGGTTGAAACGGGCGAATGGTTCTGGAACGGCCAATATTATGAGAGTTATCCGGACGAAGAGGTGGAGAAGTACGAGGGGCAACTAGACGAATATTGGGAGAGAAAATTCGACGAGATGCGTGATGAAAAAAATTAAACCAAAATGGATTCCAGACCTGCCTAATAATATCTACCATTGGGGCAAGCCGTATGTTGATTATCTAAACACATCAAAACTGAAGCAACTTGCCATCAGCCCCGCCCATTGTCACGCCATGCAGGAAACGCCGCCCACCAAGGCGTTAAGGGTCGGGTCATTATTTCACGACATTGTTTTATTAAAATCCGACGAGCAGCAGCTTAGAAACGCATATAAAGATGATGAGGTTGACCTTGCCGTCGCTATGGCGGAGTCGGTCCTAAATCACAAAAAGGCGGCGTCCTTAATAAAACACGGATACAGAGAGCAATCGGGCGTTTTCGCTGATCCGGATCTTGGCTTTCCCTGCAAGATACGCGCTGATATTTTAATTCCAGACCTCGGAATTATTGCCGACCTCAAAAGCACCAGAAACGCGCATCCTCCAAGTTTTAAAAACGACTCAAAATGGCTGCACTATGATTGGCAGGGATGGTGGTATCTAAGGGGAGCAAATGCCATAGAGGGAAAAAAAATTTTTCACACCTTCCTAATTATTGCTTGCGAGAAAAAACCGCCCTACGGCGTGATGCTTTACAAGATAAGCCAATGGCGGCTCGATGAGGCAGAACAGGAAATTATGCCGTTGCTTGAGCTTTACAAAAACTGCTCGGATAAGAACCGGTGGCCGTCTTATCCAGAAGAGATTATGGAGATATGAGATGACGCAACTTGTTATTGAATGTTCCGACCCAAACGATCTTGCCGCACTTGAAAGAGCGGTAGAGGAATCCGTTGGTAAGTGTTCAATTACCTACGCAAAGCAAGCTAAAAAAATGCAAGAGGTCGGAGTCGCCAAATCTGATCGCGCCGCCGCCCGCAAAATTTCAGAAGAAACGGGGGAGCCGTTGGAATCGGTGAGGACAAGAATTAGGAGAGGCAAAAAGAAAATGGGTTCAGGTGAACCCAAAAAATCAAGCGGCGGCAAGCGCAATTTTTCACAAGAAACCCTATGGAAGCGGGCGGGGAAAAAGCTCGATGCAGTATGCAGCTATATGAGCGAAAATTGCGAGGTCCAGGCCGACGTCGACGAAAAATTAATGATAAAAATAAAAAACAGGATCAATTTTTTAAGCACATACATTAACGATCTTTAGGAGGTAATATGGACTACGAAGATATCTATCAGCAATTTGTAGGCAAGGACAAGGTGCAGCCGCTAAAAGTTTGCGAGGGTGTGGACGGCATGTGGATCTTAAGATACAAGGAGGGGCAAAAGGTCTATGAAATAAGTTGCGAAAATAGGGAGTTTCTAGATCGCGCACTTGTGGAGTTTGGTGGAAAGAATCCAGAAACGTGCCGCGCCCCGGATCAATTTATGGAAATGGGTACTTGGCTGTCGGAAGACCTAAACGAATTGGGCCATGCCATCCAAAAGGTAAAGTTTAGTGGGCAGAGGGTTGTTAGGTCAAAAAACATCCCGATCCTCTTCCCCAAAAGCTGCGGTCACTCTATGATCGTTAATGCTAGAAAGAGAATGGAAGAAAACTCTTTCAACCTCAGATTGAAGGATACGGAAAGGTTGGACTTTACACTGTCCTTTAAAAACCCATCTGAATTTGATGCCCTGATAAAGTTTTTAAAAAACCACGACAGCCTGGGTGAATTAAAATGGATCGTCATGCTGTTGGGTACAGAGGCTAGGGAGACACGGGACCAATGTGTGTGGAAGAGATTGAAAGCCGGTGATGGAACAAAGCGCATGGTTTTGGAGTTAATCGGACTAAACGGCCAACATTATACGGATTGCGTGAGGCAGGATTTATATAACGCCGCCGGGGATATGTTTTACTCGCCGTGTAGAAGGGTTGCGATGAAAAAGAAAAAGGAACACGTTGAGGAAATTTGTATGTTCGCAGCAGAGGACGGCAAAATCGACATGTCAATATATGAGGGTCCAATTGAACCCAAATAAAATACCAAAATACAGGTATCCGCACCTCACGGGGATATTTCGCCTTCTCCCCGGTGAGAGGATAAGTCCAGAAGAAAAGCTCTGGGCGGCCGTTTTATTTCAGGCCATCGAAGACCTGTTTCATATCCCCACCGCCACATGCGAGAGAAAAAAAAGACGGATGAAAAATTGGGGAGCCTGCTACAGGTGCGGCGGCAGGATCAACGCAAGGTGGTGGTTTCGATCATCAGACGGCTATCTGGGATCGTTTCCGGCGGTGTGTCAGGCGCTCGGATTTGATGCCGACAAACTAAGAACAAGACTAAAACAAATGGGGGTAATATGACAGACGACAAAGCGATAGCGCATAAAGACCCGATAGTTACTCTATTGGCGCAGTACAAGGGCGCTATCAAGAGTGTACTACCAAAACATCTAACACCGGAACGTGTATTACGCATTGCGTACAATGCGGTGCAGCGCACTCCAAAATTGCGCGATTGCAGCCACACCAGCCTTATTAATTCGATTATAGAAGTCAGCAAGCGGGGCCTGGAAATTGGATATACGGCGCACATTATTCCTTTCGGGAAAGAGGCTGTGTTCATCGCAGACTACAAGGGATTTATCGACCTTGCCCACCGCTCCGGACAGATCAACGCATTTCGGTTCAAGCCGGTGTATGCGAAGGACGACTTCCACTATCAGGAAGGAACCGATGCCAAGATTCATCACGTTCCATGCCGGAAGAAAGACCGTGGCGAACTGGTTGCCGCCTATGCGGTTGTGCATTTCAAGCATGGCGGCTACGACTTTGAGGTGGTTGAGGCGGCCGATGCAGAGGCAATCAAGGGCCGCAGTCCCGGTGCCAAGACAAAGGACAGCCCGTGGAACACGCAGGACGAGTGGACTATGTGGTGCAAGTCCGCTGTCCGCAGATTGGCAAAGCGGGTTCCGCAGAGTCCAGACCTTCAGGCCGTCGCATATCTGGACGAGATGGCCGACGCCGGACTAAAGCAGGAGTTTGAGGACGCCATTGACGCGGAATTTACAGAGGCCAAGCCATCGACCGAAGACATAGACAAGAGCATCGAAAATCTCGGTGAAGGCGAAACTGTCGAAAAGCTGACCAAGGACCCACGGGACCAGATGATTGAATTTATCAAGGACAGCTTCGACGCAAAATTAATCAAAAAGGCAAAGGAAGATTTAAAATTTGCAACCGGCGCGGGTGTTTTTCCGCCAACGCAGGACGCTTGCAAAAAACTACTCGACAAATGCCAGGAACTTTTTGAGGGAGAGGGAAAATGAAAGTTAGAATCGAAACACAAAGCAATTATAATAACGTGCCTAGAGGGGAACTACCAAGTGAAAAGACTTTGATAATAGAGATTACGGGAACAGGTTACAAAATTAGCGAAATCGAAAAGGGGGTAAGGGAACTTCTCAAAGAGCGGATTGAAAGTTTATGAGAATAATCTCCAAGAAATATCTGACTGAAGGCGAAACAATCCAATGGCTCGGCTGCACCAGGGAACAACTCGACAATTTGCGACTTGAAGAGGGTTTGCCCTTCATTCGGGTGACGCGAACAATACGCAAATATCCGCTGAAAGAAATAGAACTCTGGTTGCAGGGAAGAATAGAGGTTTCAAGCGTCTGAAACAGGCGTCGAACCAACCGCTTGAAAGTACGGAAAGCACCCAAAGACACCCCAAACA
>CP070694.1:38379-41073 GCA_020353355.1 Desulfobacterales bacterium
AAATGCTGGCTGGGGATATCCCCTGAGATTACCACCAGCGCCGAGGAATCCAGTGCGGCATTGGCCACGCCGGTGGTAGCATTGGTAATACCCGGCCCTAAATGGGTTAATACCACCCCGGGTTTGTGGGTCACCCGAAAGTACCCATCGGCAGAATGGGCCGCCATCTGCTCGTGGCGAAACGAGATGAACTCGATGGAAGAGTCGATCAGCGGGTCCATCATTCCAATAACCGTGTGTCCGCACAATCCGAAAACATACTCCACCCCGGCTGACTCAAGGCACTTGACAACAATTTGACCTCCGGTGAGCATAGTATTTTCTCCTTTCTGTGCCGTTTTTTTGTTTTTACTTTCTGAAACTCATCAGAGCAAGTTTCATTATTTGGTCGGCAGCATGCCCGGGGGTGCGTAGGCCCATAGCAAGAAAAGCGGCTCATCTGTGTCATTGTAGTGGATGTGCTCAACGCCATCGGGAATCCACATGAAATCATGAAGTCCAAAACGGGTCTCTTTGTTGTTGGTCACATCATAGGCTATCCCGCCGCCTTTGACCACAAAATTAATCTCTTCCGAGCCCGGATGGGAGTGCGGCGCGCACCGCTCGCCAGGCTCAAATATGGTTAGACCGGCAACAATTCGTTTGGCCCCTAGCTGCTCCTCATCCACAGCTCGAAATACTTTACGACGATGACCTTCCTGCTCCAGTCCCAGCCAGATTTGCTCGGCTTCTTTGTAAGTTTTAATAACCTTAATTTCCATGATCTTCTCCTTTCAATCCCCTGATATTCATTTCAGCGTAATTCATTGAATCTGTAAACATATCGCTATTAGTCACTGTCTTTTATCAAATCCCATGCCGCCCTGAGACCCAGCAGATAGCTGTTTACCCCGAATCCGGTGATCTGCCCTTTAGCTAGCGGCGCAATTACCGAATGATGCCGAAACTTCTCCCGCGCGTGAACATGAGACATGTGTACTTCTATGATCGGCACTCTGAGTATTCCCAGCGCATCCATGACGGCATAACTATAATGGGTCCAAGCCCCGGCATTAATGACCACGGCATCAACGTTTTCTTCGTGGGCCCTGTGAATCTTCTCCACCATCTCGCCCTCATGGTTTGTCTGAAAACTCTCTGCCGCAAATCCCAGCTCTGAAGCTAAATTTTGAAGTTTTTCATCGATTTCCTTTAGGATTATCGTACCGTATTGGGCGGGGTCCCTTTTCCCGAACATGTTCAGGTTAACCCCGTGAAGAACGAGCACTTTTTTCATGTTGTCCCCCTGATTGCATTTTTTTGGTTGCGTTATTTAGCCAGACAGTGCTATTCTATCAACCAGAATAATTTTCCAATAGGCAGAATATTGTTGGCCAGATGACTTGTCAACCTTTTTTTTAAATTAGAAAAAAAGTGGCCTTCAGAATTCAAATATTTATCAAGGAGGCATCATGAGAGCAGCCGTGTTAGTTGAGCCCCGCAAGATACTGATAAAAGAAATTCAACCTCCTGAACCGGGACCCGGTGAAGTGTGCATACGGGTAATTCTGGCCGGAATCTGCGGATCGGACTATTCGCTTTATAACGGTAAATTTGATGTTTCGCTACCCGTTATTCCAGGGCACGAAGCCATCGGCCGGATTGAAAAACTCGGGCCCGGTGTTTCCGGCTTTACCGTCGGCCAACGGATAACCATTCAACCAAATTTTTCATGCCACGAATGTTCACTGTGTCGATCCGGGCATGAAAATATCTGTCCGGCGAAGATCCGACTCGGCGTTGATACAGACGGCGTATTTGCCGAATATACTAAAGTGCCGGCACGTTATGTCTGGCCAATTCCCAAAGGGCTTGAAGATGACGTCGCTGTTTTTGCTGAACCCCTTGCCGCAGCCGCCCACGCACTGAAAATAATGGCTCCCCGCAAAGGCGATCGAACATTGATATTCGGCGCCGGCGTAATGGGTCTGCTGACCCTGCAACTGGCAGTGCTCGAGGGCGCGGAAGTCACCGCCTGCGATCTCAATCAAACAAGGCTTGCGCTGGCTACAAGGCTCGGCGCTGCGCATGTGATCGACGCCGACGATCAAACAGCATCCGCCGACAACACCTTTGATCTGATATACGAAACCTGCGGGGCAGACTCGGCCCTGGCACAGGCCATCCAGTTTGCGGCACCCGGCGGAAAAATCGTGGTTCTCGGCTTAGCGGGCAAAGAACACCCGGTGTCGACTGTTTTAATTGTGCGCAAGGAATTACAAATTATGGGCTCCATGATTTATACTAACGAATTCCCTCATGTTTTAAACCTGTTGCAAAGCGGCCAACTCCAGACCGAACCGCTAATCTCCAGGAGGCTGCCACTGGATGAGCTCGATCGTGCTTTGCATCAATTTGGCTCACCCGAGCGCGTGAAGATGCTGGTGACCATTTAGCCGATTTCCAGATTGTGGTTACCGTCACCGAAAGCCGAACATGTGTGGGATAAAAAACACGATCTGTTAGAAACCCAACAAGCGTGGCAGACCGATGACGGCCACCGGAAAAAAAGTAATAATGATCAACACAATAAGCTCCACGAAAAACAATGGGATGATCTGACGGACCAGCGCGCCCAGGCCCACATGGGCGACGGCATCCGCCACGAAGAGACACAGGCCCATCGGCGGGGTGATCAGGCCTATCATCAGATTG
>CP070694.1:41173-45120 GCA_020353355.1 Desulfobacterales bacterium
CCAGATCAACAAGATCCTGACAAGCTTTATCCGAACTGTTTTTCACAACAACCCGGAGGATTTCCTCCGGAGAAGCCTTGTCACTTAAACCATCGGAGCTAATAACCAGGATATCATTTTTATATACCGGTGTTTCATGAATGTGGGCATGAACAGATTCATCTACTCCCATCGCCCGTGTCAAGACGTGTTTAAATTCATTGCCAATCAAATCTGCATATTCAGGATCGCGAGCTGTTTGTTCGGCAAATACCGTATGAATCACCGATAAGAGTTCTATTCTTCCGTCACGAATCAAATAGATCGGGCTGTCTCCGACATTGGCGATGATAAACGTCTCATTGGTGAAATATACTGCTGAAACCGTAGAGCCCATCCCGCGATACGACTCATTGTTTAGGGAAGTTTGATGAACTATTCGATTGGAAAGTTTTATACCGGAAAGTAAATGGTTTGCTTCTTTTGAAAGGCCGTTATCACTCTCAAGCACTTCCTCTGTCTGGTCATTGCCTTTTCGTTGTTTGATAAAATCGCGAATTGTTTCAACCACAAGCCTGCTTGCAATCTCACCGGCCAGGTGTCCTCCCATGCCGTCCGCCACGACATAAAGGCCCATGGTGTCATCAAAAAACAAGGAGTCCTCATTTTGAGTTCGCTTTTTTCCAATGTCGGAGATACCTGCCGATTCGACAATAATCATAACCAATGTCTCGGAAATTCTACAAGCAAAATAATATATAGCTTTTTTTAGGCTTACGTACTTGCCTAGGAAATGGAATAATGGAATGGTTCCATATTAGTTGAGTAAATTCGAAACGTAACCTGAGTAGAACTCTCTATTGCTCAGTAATTAAAAAGTATACAGCTTGCATTTAGCTATGGTATTCTTAACATATTTATATTATAAAAATCATTTGAAGTCAAGCATTTAGGGATTGGTGCGAGAGCCGGTGCGGTCTTAGAAGAAGGTGGAGGTGTAACGAAAAATGGACTTTATTGACACATGCTGAATAGAGCTTCATTATTAAGAACAGTGTCTGGACAATAGTAAGTCAGGAACCGCGGAGGATATGCAAACAATCGCTATCTTAAAAAATACAATACAAGAATATGCTTGGGGATCTTTAACGGCCATTGCTGATCTTCTTGGAATATCGAGCCCAACGAACACACCTCAGGCAGAACTCTGGATGGGAGCCCATCCCAAAGCCCCGTCCCGGGTTATGTCTGACGGCAAGTGGATATCATTATTAGAATTGATTGAAAAACATCCGGCAGATATTCTGGGAAAAACGGTTGCTCTAAAATATAATAACACGCTTCCATATCTGTTTAAAGTCCTTGCAGCAGCGAAACCGCTTTCTATTCAGGCACATCCGGATTTGAAACAGGCCAGGGAAGGCTTTTGTCGTGAGAATGCTTTGGAGATCCCATTAAATGCACCTCAGCGAAACTACAGGGATGATAACCACAAACCCGAATGTATTTGTGCCCTGACGCCGTTTTGGGCATTGTGCGGGTTCCGAAAGATCTCAACAATTATAACCTATTTTAGAACACTATGCCCGCGGGGGCTAACGGATGAACTGGCAGGATTAACAGCGAATCAAACTCCCGAAGGCTTGAAGACCTTTTTTTCAAAACTGATGGCGCTAGATGCCGGTCGCCGCAAGAAGGTCACTGTCGAAGCGATATCCCATGTCCGCAAACGAGTCCGTGACGAAACGGCCTATCAATGGATACTGAACTTATCCAACGAATACCCGGATGATATTGGAATTTTTTCACCTATTTTGTTAAATTTAATATGCCTTGAGCCCGGCCAGGCCATATTTCTGGGCGCGGGTCAACTTCATGCGTATCTGGATGGCGTCGGTATCGAATTAATGGCCAACTCCGATAACGTATTGCGCGGTGGTCTGACCCCCAAACATGTGGACGTTCCGGAATTATTAAACGTGCTTGATTTTGATGAACGGGAGGTAACCCTTTTAGAACCTATCGAAAAGGATAATTATGAGCGGGTTTACTCCTGTCCGGCCGAGGAATTTGTCCTTTCGATGATTTCTTTGGTTGAAAATCAATCGTATTTCAGCACAAGTGGTCGAAGTGTTGAAATATTGCTTTGCACCGCAGGTGCGGCTGAGTTGATGGACAACCATAGCTGCGATATACTATCACTTAAAAAAGGTGTGTCGGTAATCGTCCCTGCGGCAGTGAAGGGGTATAAAATCAAAGGTAAGGCTACAATTTACAAAGCCGCGGTTCCGGTATAATTTAATCGAACATCTCATAAAAACAACGCAAAGGGTGACCATGGCAGGCAGCACATTTGGCAAACTGTTTAGGGTAACGACCTGGGGAGAATCCCATGGAAGAGCAGTTGGGGTGATCGTTGATGGTTGTCCGCCGCAGCTATCCCTCAATGAGCAAACCATCCAATCCTTGTTAGATCGCAGACGGCCGGGTTCATCGATTGCCAGCACTCAACGTAGAGAAAAAGATCAGGCTGTGATCCTATCGGGTGTATTTAAGGGTTTGACCACCGGGACTCCCATAATGATCATGGTGGAAAATACGGATGTCGATTCTAAGGCATATGAACCTTACGCCGATGTCTTTCGGCCCGGCCATGGCGATTATACCTATCAGGCAAAATATGGAATCCGTGACTGGCGAGGAGGCGGACGGGCTTCGGCCCGAGAGACAGTGGGCAGAGTTGCGGCAGGCGCGGTTGCAAAGGCAGTATTGGATAAAGAGAACATCCGTGTTGCCGCTTATACGATTGAGCTTGGCGGCATACGAGCCAAACAGCGAAATTTAGAAATCATTGATCAAAACATGTTTTATTGTCCGGACGGCGAGGCTGCCGAATTAATGGAAAAACATGTGAACGAGATTAAAGCAAAAGGGGATTCGATTGGTGGAATCATAGAGGTGCTGGCAACAGGGGTTCCAAAGGGAATCGGAGACCCTGTCTTTGACAAACTTGATGCCGATCTGGCAAAGGCGTTGATGAGCATCGGGGCAGTTAAAGGCGTAGAGATCGGCGCTGGATTTCAATCCTCTAAATTGCTGGGATCTGAAAACAATGATCCGATTACCCCGGAAGGTTTTCGGTCAAACAACGCCGGCGGTATTTTGGCCGGAATATCCAATGGGGAGGACATTGTTATCCGAGCAGCGGTGAAGCCGATTCCTTCAATCGCTATTGAACAAGAGACAATTGATGGCCAAGGTCAAAAAACATCCATTTCCGTAAAAGGGCGCCACGATGTTGCAGCCATACCCCGCATTAACATCGTATGTGACGCCATGGTCAGCATCGTGCTTGCCGATCATCTGCTACGACAAAAAGCATTACGGTATTAGATATGGTCTAATATCGCCAGCCCTTTTTTCTAATACTTTTCTAAAACCATTCTCAGGTACCAGATAAAAATACGAATTTTACCGTATTGTGCTCTAAAAGATTATATGGCAGAAATTCATCTGGCGATCCGGGGTAATGCATGAGATAAAAGCGTTTATGAAAGGAGGAAATTATGAAAAATCGGAGAAGACTGCTCACATTGCTGGCGGCGGTTATAGTCGTCTGGAGCGCGGCCGGTTTGGCGTTGGCCGAAGAGCCGGGAAAGATAAATATTAACACGGCATCCGCAGATGAATTGACCAAATTAAAACAGGTTGGGCCTAATTACGCAGCCAGAATCATCGAGTATCGAGAAAAGAACGGACCATTTCAAAAACCCGAAGATATTATGAAAGTAAAGGGAATTGGTCCAAAAACATTCGAGATGAATAAAGAACAAATTGTCGTAGAGTGAATTCATTTTCGATCATAGATAAAATTATAATAAAATCAGCCATCTATCTAATAGGTGGCTATTTTATTGAAAAGATATGTACTTTTTTCCCCAATGGATTTTGACTAGTTTTTTGCGCCC
>CP070694.1:45220-47917 GCA_020353355.1 Desulfobacterales bacterium
CATGGACTCGATAAACGCTTCCAGCCGGGTTTCCACCTGGGCATCGGAATATACCCGGGGATCGTTTTGGTCGGCTTCGATAATCACTCCCGGTTTGCCGGTCAGATTGGATAATTCTTCTTGGAGGCGATACATGCCGATCGAATAAGGCTTGCAGGAGCGATTGGAATGCATAATAAAGCCGGTCAGAGAAAACTCATCGATGAGCCGAGCAAGATAGTTGATGCGTTCTTCAAATCCGAGATTGATGTAAACATTGAGATAGGACCTGGCTACGGATTCATAGACATCATCAGCCTGATCGAGGTTAAAATTGCCGTACCCGCCCCAGCTGTTGGCATAGGTCGTCACAACCAGGGTGGTTTTCCGTTCTTCAAAAAACTTTTCCAGGCGCCGCATCTTAAACCACACCGGCAGATTGTCCCACAAGACCCGGTATTTTTCGCCGGGCACAGATGCCAGTTTTTTCTCAGCCCGCTCAGCCACTTCTTCATAAAGCAGTTTGTAATAATCCACACATTCTTTTGTGCCGCGCAGGGTCACAATCGGACCTAAATGGATAAAGCTATCCAGGCTGTTAAACGGAGATGGAATATGCTTGCCCAGGTTGAGCATTTGCTGCCAGTAATTTGCAGCCTCCCGGCTGAGATATAAAACGTCAACGAAACGTTCACGGTCAAAGGGTTTGCCGGTAAAATCCGCCAAAAAATCTTCAAGATCCTTAAACTGTGAAATCGTATAATCAATCAGCTCTCGGGTCAGACCATCGTGCAGAAAGGGGGTATCTACAATAAACAAAGGCACATTGTATTTTCGAGCGATAACTTCATACCACTTGATAACGGTTTTGCAGATGTTGGTGGAGCACAGCAAAAAATGAGGCGGTGGCAGTCCGGCAGCCGGCCCACCCTGGGTGATGTCCGCACCAAAATCGGTACGGGCATAGGCACATATATCCTGGGAAAAGCCTTCGGCCTCGGCCGCTTCCATCAACGCCACCGATTGATGGTTGGCGGCGCACATGGCTGCATAATTTTCCGGATAGACCGGCAAGACATCCATGGCATAGAGAAATTCCACCGGCGCTCCGCTGGTGATCCAGGCGATCGGCTTTTCCTGGGTGGTTTTCGCCTCTATATAATAATTGGTCAGGAGCTCTTTCATTTTTTTGAAGGCAGCAAATTCCGTCATATGTTTAGCCCTCCAGAATTTCGCAAAATGCATTGATCCGCGTTTTGACTGCATCGAAGTTGGCTATGGATAGTTCAAGATCAACAAAGGACGTTGCAATGTTTTGATCTTTGAGGTGTTTCATCAATTGCGGCCGATCAAAGGCATCCGGCTCGCAAAACTTCACATACCAGAATAAGACCCCATCGGCGCCGGATGCTTTTACCTTATTTAAAAGGTAGGCATGTCGATCATTATCCGGGTTATATACACAGCAGCAGGGCGCCGGCTGAAAGAGATATCCGGTGACACCTCCTAAGAGATCTCCGGCCTTTAAGTCGCCTTTAGCGACCGTGCGCCAGCCGTTGGCAAAGTCGTCATCCACAATATGAACGTCTAATTCATCCATCAGTTTGTAAATTTCCAAAGGATCAAACACCATACCGGAAAGCAAAAGCCTGGGGCGTTTAGCCTTCGGTGCCGTATGCTTTTCCAAATCTGTTAGTAAATTTTCTAACAGTGGAGCATAGACACCGGCCGGCAAAAAGAAGCCGGCCTTCATCACCGTATAAAAATCATGGTTTTTTATCAGACCGGGTGTTTCGCGCCGAATTTGATAAAGCTTTCTCTGCAGGGCCCGAACGCGGCCATATAATTGAGACGCTTCTTTCAATCCTTGCGGGGTGATCTTCGTTGCGGTGATCGCTTGCAACCCGTCCGTCACACGTTCAACCACACTTTTGAGATAGGCACGCCGGGCTTGCACGGTGCGGGTGATGGGGATGGAAAGCTCCAGGGTCGGCTTTGAAAAGAGGCGTCGGTAAATTTCGCGCAAATTAATCAACGTATCGCAAAGCGAGGTAAAGGCATAGGCTCTCACCATCCCGGCAATCCCCCGCATCTCCAGTTCTAGAACGGATCTGGCTACCGAACAGCAGTATGCCTGCAGGTAGGCATCCGATTTTTCAAGCGGCAGATTGTTCCCCCACAATTGAACCGGATAGCCGCCAGCGGCCCAGATCAATTCCATGGGAAAGTAAGCCGGCATTACGCCGATGACGGGACGGCCCAGGTCCGCTTCATGCTTCAATATGGTCTTCGAGACGTTCGTAACAACCTGGTGAAAAGGTTCAAACATGAAATCAGCTCCATTTAATAAATTGAACCGGCACTGTGGGAGCGGCATCTTGCCGCGATCAAATAAATGCTTTAGTTTTCCAGCATTTCGCGGCTGGAAGCCGCTCCCACAATAGTTTACGGTACAAAAGGTTTCAGGTGTCGGGTGTCAGGTGTCAGAAAACAGGAGACAGAAGTCAGATGACAGAGGATTGAGGGATTTAAAAATGGAGGAATTAATGACTGGAATTCCCCCGCTCCAAAATTTTCTTCAATCCGATTAATCCTTCGTAGTCACCGAGCCGCTGACACCTGAAACCTGAACACTGAAACCTGAAATCTTCTACCAACTATATTCCTCTCTTTCGAGAATGGTCGCCACTCCCTGGCCTCCGCCGATGCAGGCATTGG
>CP070694.1:48017-51140 GCA_020353355.1 Desulfobacterales bacterium
CCAAAGATCATTCAAAGAAAGGAAACGCTCCAAGGTCATATTATGGCGCCTGGCAATCAAAAAGGGGCTGTCCCCGGCCTTTACCTCATAGGTGGTCAAATCTTGTTTTTGCGGCTGATCTTTTTGGGCTGGAAATATGGTTAAGAACTGTCCCTTATAAAGATCGGTGGTCGTTAGATGGTTCAATTCCTGAATTTTCTTGGTGGTGGTACCGTATTGTTTGGCAATGATCCACAGCGAGTCTCCCTGTTTTACCAGGTGACTGAGTGCTTGGCCATTTTGGGTTTCAACCGGTTCCGGCTGTGGATAGACATATCCTCTTTGAGGAATTTTCAGCAGCCTGCCGGCTACAATAAAATTCGACCGTTTCAAGTTGTTGGCGTGCATGATGCCGCGAACACTGGTTCGATAGTGTCTGGCAATAACGGAAAGGGTTTCACCGGATTTCACGCGGTGGTAAAGGAAGGCCCGCTGGGGCGGAGAAGTTACCGGTATCTTGTCAAGACTGGCAAGCAGAACGTCGCCGTGATTCGGTGGGACTTTCAGCGAATAATTGTCCTGCGGCGTTATTTTATAGCGCAACTCGGGATTCAGCTCTTTTAATTGTGTTTCTGAAACGCCGATGGACCTGGCGATGTCCTTCAGATGCATCTGTTTTGATATCGTAACGCTTTCATATTCCAGGGGCGGTTCAAGCAAGAGATCATTCATTCCATATTTTTCAGGATTGTTGAGGATATGAAGGGTTGCTAAGAAACGGGGAACATATCTTGCTGTTTCCCGGGGCAGTCGCTCATAAAGATCCCAAAAGTTGTCAAGGTAATTTATATTTTGATTCCGAATGACCTGCAATACTTTCCCTTCGCCACAGTTGTATGCAGCCAATACCGTTGACCAATCTCCGAAAATTCCATGCAATTCTTTTAAGTAATCTATGGCGGCCTGTGTCGATTTTACCGGATCCATGCGTTCATCGATAAATTTGTCACGTTTCAAGCCAAATTTATAGCCTGTCGACGGAATAAATTGCCAAAGCCCTAGCGCTCGGGACCTCGAAAGAGCGTTTACTTTAAATCCGCTTTCAATTAACGGCAGCCAGGATAACTCCTCGGGCAAACCGGCCTTCGTCAGAGCGGCAACAATCTGATATCGATAGCGACCGGAGCGTCGGTAGGATTCGATGAAAAAATATCTTTCTTTTCCGCTGGTAAAAAGTTTGATTTCGGCTTGCACATGATTGTTGAGCACCAGCGGAATGGCATTGTGGTTTCCGTTTACGACGATGTTACGGGAAGCATAAATCTCAAGAATACGCTTTGAGATCATAAAACGCAGATCTTCTTTTTGCTGGATGAGTTTGGGTGAGTCAGTTGTATCAACATGCAATATTAGAGCGTATGCCTGATCCAACGCATCCACAGCATTTTCAAGCTCGCCCTTTTGCCAGAATTCCTGTGAAACCTGACACAGTTCAAGGGCTTCATCCAGCGCAGGTTGGTCTTTTCTGGAAAGATTTTCGGCCAGGTTTTTTTCACCCGAACCGCCCTCCTCGGCAATTGCTGACATGGATTCAGATGATTCATCGTTAGCCTCAGATCTGTTCAGCATTGATGGATCACAGGCCAGAGACTCCTATTCTTCAAGTTCCGCCGGAGATATCCTATGGGGTTCGGATAGTTGAGTGTTGCTTTGCGGCGATGATATATCCTCAAACAAATGCGCGCAACCATAGAACGTCAAAAACAGCAATACCGTCATCATTGAGCATCGAAAATTCATTGATTAATTCCTTAGGGGTAGAATGTTTGAAGTTTTGGATAATCACCCGTCTGTGCTTGTGAACTCATTTGTAAAATTTTCTGTGCGATTAACCAAATATAAGTAAATTTGTCAAGGGTTTATCATTAATAGCAATCATATCTCACGAAGACGAATAAATAAAGATTAATTTTTTTATTTTTTTATAGTAAGATGGTTGTCATCCGTTGCCGTAGGCTATTGTCGAGTATCACGCACATCAGACAGCAACGCTTCTGCTATCTGGCCTTTACATTGAGTGAAAAGTGATTACTCTCGACTTTATTTAAAAAAATTGCGCTGTTGACCGTTTCTGAAGCTGATATCTAACTATCGTCACTTTGGGCAAAAAACTTTAGCTCGCAGACTGTGCGGTGGCGGTTTTGGTAATCATGCATTATCTGAGGGATGCAAGAACTCAGTGCGCTGAGATCATCCCGATTTTAACAAAAACATAGAAAAATGTTAAAAATCTATGAAATTATTCAAAAAATAAAAAAAACTTGTCATATTGCTGAATATTCGGGTATAATCGACTATAATTAAATTTGCTATATAAGTTATAAATGGATAAAAAGTTTTGTTTAAAAACTCGCCGACCCGGGGCTATCTTTAACAATCAATTATATAATTAATTTGAATGGTTAAGTTGTTAAGCCAGCGTAGCTCAGCTGGTAGAGCAACTGATTTGTAATCAGTGGGCCGGGGGTTCGAATCCCTCCGCTGGCTCCATGCGAATTTTTAGCAAATATTGACCTGCCTCGGTGCAACCGTATTAACGAATTAACTGTCTTTGATACTAACCCCGGAAATGTCAATGGTTAATACTGATGTTGCTCCACGCTAGGTCTGGGTCAGGGATTGCGGATTGCGGATTATTTCAATCATTCCGTAATCGGTATTTTCCAATCCACCATTAACAATATAAATAGGTGGGGTTCCCGAGCGGTCAAAGGGAACAGACTGTAAATCTGTCGGCGAAGCCTTCGGAGGTTCGAATCCTCCCCCCACCACCAACCGATACTGAGTTACATGTAGGAGATTTCGCAGTCACAGACGAGATCGCAATGGACTACATGGCTTCCTCCATAAGTGTCTTAACACGTTGAAGGATACCTAGTTGTGTCTTCTCTTGTAACTTGGGTTGGGGATAAAATCGGGAACAATTTTGCGTTTAGCGGGAGTAGCTCAGTTGGTAGAGCTTCAGCCTTCCAAGCTGAATGTCGCGAGTTCGAGTCTCGTCTCCCGCTCCATGCGCATAATCGTTCATGCTAAAAAAAATAGAGCAGACCGAAAGCAAAATGCCCACGTAGCTCAGTCGGTAGA
>CP070694.1:51240-59657 GCA_020353355.1 Desulfobacterales bacterium
GGGATTGAGGGATATCATACGAATGCGTTAGATTTGAGGTCGGAGGTTTGAGGCAATCGAATTCGGAATGGGGAATAAAGACAGAGGGCAGACGTCAGAAGGCAGAGGACAGCGGAATTAAGGGATTGCGGGCTTGAAAGATTGAGGGATTCTTCGCGGCAAGATGCGACTCGACTGCCTTCGACAGGCTCAGGCCCCGAGCACATCGAGGGGAGCTCGCCGGAGTCCGCTCCCACAGAGCTGTTATAGGTTAACTGTTATTCTTTATTAGCGGGCATCGTAAGTTGCTCATATCGCAAATTACGATTAGCGAATAGCTGATAACGAATAAAAAAAAGAGGGAGGTCCGCATGGAAGAGCGCAAAACAGGTGGTATTGGGTACCTCACCGGTAAGTGGCCGTTGGATCCGGACAAATCAACCCTTGTATTCATTCACGGTGCCGGCGGGTCCGGTTCTTTCTGGCAGCCACAAATCGATGCCCTGGCAGATAAAGCCAACACAGTGGCGCTTGATCTCCCCGGCCACGGCAGAAGCGATGGCCCGGGAAAAGATAAAATTGAGGATTATGCGCAAGTCGTGGATGCTTTTGTGGATGAGCTTAAAATACCCAATCCAATTCCCTGTGGGGTGAGCATGGGAGGGGCGATCGCCCAACAACTTCTGATGGATTTTGCACCGCATTATGCGGCAGGCATTCTCATGGGTACAGGTGCACGCATGGGGGTCGCAGCGGTCATATTCGAGACCATTGAAAATGATTTTCGCGCTTTTGTCGATATGATCGGTACATTTGCCGTATCTCCAAAAACAGATCCCGGATTGGTGCAGCCTTTCAAAGAGGAGTTTGCCCGGGGCAATCCCGAGATTGTGCTCGGTGATTTTCAGGCCTGTGATCGTTTTGATTCAAGGTCAGGCCTGTCTTCAGTTATAGTACCTGTATTGATTATTACCTCGGAGGATGACCAATTAACGCCGGCAAAGTACGGGGAGTTTCTTGAAAAAAACATCCAGATGGCGCAACGCGTCCACCTCATGGATGCCGGACATATCGTTTCTGTGGAAAAGCCGGATGCGGTCAATAAGGCGATTCAGGCATTTCTCGAGAAGCAAGGGCTTTAATGCTTAGTTGGACCAATCCTCTATGAAATCTCCTGCTTCTCCGATCTCATCGAGAATCTGGAGTAACATCAGACGGCTCATTCCTTTGGATCCGAAAAAGCCGGCATCCACCTGAATAAAGGTTGTCTTAGCGGTGCGGCGTTCGACGAGGATGTCAATGACTCCATCCTTTTCATCGATGTAGCGCAAATCTGCGCGGGTCCCTTTGACATCTTTGTATTTATTTTCAAGGGCCAAGGTTTCGGCCGCGCGCAAGGCAGCCTCGACGGCATCCTCATATTCAACGATTTGATAACTGTAGACTGTACTGCCAAATCCACTGGCATAAGAAACACCCGACGGCGCACTGCTCAAGCCGGTTAGCAATGTCGCGGTCGTGCATCCGGTGATCATGATCAAAAAAAAGCATGTTGTGGCAAATAAGACTATTGAATTAAATTTTGTGCGCATAAGGTAATCTCAACCTTGATTAATTCTTATATGTTTCAAGGTTCAAGGTTTAGGGTTCAGGGTCTATAGCATTAGGAAAAGGGCATGGGGTTAAGGATTAAAGATTCAGGGCTCCAAGTTGTGCGTTTTTTGTTTCATGTTTTTTAATTCCTAAATTCCTCAATTCGCAATTCCTAAATATCTTTAAAATCACCATGACGCCCGGCTCCTTTCGCAAATCGGGTGGCGCCGGCAACTGCCTCCTTTTCAATAGCCACGAGCCCGTGCTTGAATTCATTGGCCATGGCCTCCTCGAATGTCAAATCGAATTGCTCATAAGCCGAAATGCGATCCCCGCGCAAACAGGTTTGGGGAAAGGCGGCGATCCGGTGGGCAAGTTCTTCGGCCGCCTGTCTGGCAGTTCCCTTGGGTACAATCCGATTGGCCAGACCCATTTGCAATGCTTCTGCGGCACTCACCGGCCTGCCCGTCAAAATCAGATCCAGGGCACGGCTTAGACCGATCAACCGCGGCAGGCGAACGGTACATCCATCAATTAACGGTACTCCCCAGCGGCGGCTGAATACACCCATGACGGCATCTTCTTCCATCACGCGCAAATCACATAGCAACGCCAGCTCTATTCCTCCACCTACCGCATAACCGGCAATTGCCGCGATGACCGGTTTGCTAAATCGCATGCGGGAAGGACCCATGGGGCCATCCCCATCGGGTGCTATCCGGTTTGGCAGGCCTTCGGCCATGCTTTTTAAGTCAGCCCCCGCGCAAAAATGGCCCTGATCTCCGGTGAACACTGCGACGCGGGCTGCATCATCTCCTTCAAATTCACGAAAGGCACCAGCCAATTCTGCAGCGGTTTCCCGATCCACGGCATTGCGCTTCTCAGGCCGGCTTAAAATAATCGTCATTAGCGGTCCATCTTTTTCCACAAATACGGCCATAAGTTCCTCCGGCGAAAATGTTTTTGCTGATTACCAAAGTCGATCTCAAAACACCAATCTCAAAACACCAAACACTATACACCATTCTTATTATTTATGGCTCTTAAATTTCTTATAAGTCTCAATAAAGATCGGGATAAAGGTGGTTAAATCCTCCACCACACAAACATCGGATATCTGGAATATGGCGGCGGCAGGATCCTTGTTGATGGCCACGATAAATCCGGAGTTGCGCATGCCTGAAACATGCTGTACCGCACCGGATATGCCGCAGGCAAGATAAAGCTCAGGAGTCACGGTGGCGCCGGTGACACCCACCTGACATTTGTATTCCAACCATCCCATATCACAAACGATACGGGAACCGGCCACGGCAGATCGCGGAAACACGTTCGCCAGTTGTTCGATGATATCCAGATTTTGCGCTTCACCGATTCCTCTGCCCGCAGCGACGATGACTTTGGCCTCGGCAATTCCCGACGTATCGGCCGCAGCTTGTTTAAGACCCAGCGAAACAGACTGACGGGATTCGTAGATCATCGATTTTATTTCTACTGCACCGGGGGCTTGAAATTCGCATTCCAGCGGCTTAAAAATACCGGGCTGAACGGTTAGAATTGACGTTTTCGATCCAAGGCTATGGTAAGCAATGATTTTGCCGCCATACAGCGGCCGGGCAACACAGATGCTTCCATCTTTTTCAACAATATCTTCAACCCCGGTAATACAGTCGGCAGCTAGCGCCACCGCCAGTGCCGGTGCGAAGTCAAGCCCCTGGGATGTGTGGGCCGCGCAGACATAGGTTGAATGATATTGGCCAAGCAGGTTTTGCAATAGATCTCTATAGGCCTCACCATTATATCTTTGCAGGGTCGGAGCCTGAACGGCTACGATATCCTGTCCACTGCTTTCCGCAATTTCCCGGGCCATTCCGACGACATCATCTCCGAGAATCATCACCTTTATTGGCAACGGTTCAAACCGCTGGAGTTTTACAGCGCAGGCAATAAGCTCGTAAGTAACCTGCCTGATTCGGCCGTCAAGATGCTCTGCAATGACAATAATGGATGACGCCATCATTCCACCATTTTTACCCCGTAAAACTTTGAATATTTCACCGGGGCCATCATTTTATCATTCCAGTTTTCGCGAAGCGAACTGATTCAGATTTTACTCGATGAAAGCCTTTTCTCGAAGAATTACCAGCAGCTTTTTTGCCTTCGCCTGCGGACTGCCGGTTAAGACTTCTCCGGCCCTTGATTTAACCGGATATTTTACCTGAAGAATCGTTTCGCCGACTTCCTGCCTGGTCCACTTTCCCGGATCAATGATCTCGAGTGCCTGTTTGTTGGCGCGTAAAAGATTGGACAGCGAAGGATAGCGTGGTGTGTTCAAGCCTGATTGAATCGTAACCACGGCGGGAATTTTGAGCTCCAGCATATCCCTATTGCCGCCTTCAATCTCGCGCTCAACATACAGGGTTTGACGATCTGATGAAAGCTGTTGTCGAATGACGCCGGTGGCACACGCCAAATTTAAGTGTGCAGCAATCCTGGGGCCGACCTGTCCGTTCATGTGGTCCTCGGACATGGCACCGGTAAGAATGAGGGTATAGTATTTGCTGCGCGCATATTGCGCAATCCAGGCTGCGATGAATGAAGGGCTCAGGTACTCGTCGATGTCGGTTCTAATGTGAACGCCATGATCGGCACCCATGCCGATTGCTCTTTTGATGACATCCGCTGAGCGTTCCGGTCCCACGGATAGGATATCAATGCTCGTATCGCCAAAGCTTTCTTTAAGACGAATCGCTTCTTCAACCGCAAATTCATCCAGGCGATTCATCTTAAATTCCGTGAAACCATCGGTTTGAATCCAGATGCCTTTCTCGTTGATCTGGATGGCTACGTCAGTTTCCGGAACCTGTTTTACGCAAACCAGAATTTTCATATGGGTTAATAAACTAAAAGAAGTCAGTTTAATTTTTTCGCCGATCTTAGGCCAGAAGGATAAATGTGTCAATAAAAAAGCGAACGTTCGCTCGATTTTTCTTGACTTCACATCATCTCAAGGGTATGAAGCATCAAGTTAGGGGCTTCGCCCCCAATTGGAATGGTGGAATGGCCTACTCCGCCGAAGTAGCTTCGGCTACGAAGGCTTGACTGGAATAATGGCGGTTTAGCTTATTTGGCTCAAGTATATTTAAGATTTGGAGGTAGCTATGGATTTTACGGTATCGGAAAAAATGCAGACAATTCTGGGCATGATCAAAGAATTCGTGCAAAAGGAATTGATACCCCTTGAACCGGAGTTTCTGACAAAATCATTTTCTGAGATGATCCCCGTTCTGGAGGAAAAACGACAGATGGTCCGGCAAATGGAGCTGTGGGCTCCGCTGCATCCCAGGGAATACGGTGGGATGGGGCTTAATTTGATGGAAAGCGCCCTGGTATTTGAAGCCTTGGGGGGAACGCCCTTGGGGCTTTATACTTTCGGTAGCCAGGCACCGGATGCCGGCAATATCGAGATCCTGCATCAATTCGGAACCGAAGAGCAGAAACAAAAATATCTTCGTCCCCTGATCGAAGGCAAAATTAGAAGCTGCTTTTCCATGACCGAGGTGGACTTACCCGGTTCCAATCCAATAATGTTGGATACCACCGCAGTTAAAGACGGCGACGATTATGTGATCAACGGCCACAAATGGTATACGTCTGCGGCGGACGGTGCTGAAATTGCAATTGTCATGGCGGTCACCAGTCCGGATGCGGGACCGTATCTGCAAGCCAGCATGATCATCGTTCCCACCGACACCCCCGGTTTTAACCTTGTGCGCAATATACCCGTGATGGGCCATGCCGGGGAAGGCTATTTCAGCCATGCTGAAATTCTTTATCAAAATTGCCGCGTGCCCCGGAAGAATCTGCTGGGACCCGAAGGCCATGGATTTGTGATTGCCCAGGAGCGGCTGGGACCCGGCCGAATTCACCATTGCATGCGCTGGATCGGCATCTGTAACCGGGCTTTTGATTTGATGTGCGCGCGGGCACGGGACAGAATTATTGCCCCGGACAGGAAATTGGCGACCAAACAGATTATCCAGTCCTGGATCGCCGAATGTGCGGCAGATATTCAAGCCGCGCGGTTGATGGTTCTGCATGCCGCCTGGATGATTGAGACGGTAGGTAAAAAGGAGGCACGCAAAGAGATTTCTCTGATTAAATTCGTGGTGGCCAATACCATGCAGAAGGTCATCGACCGTGCCCTGCAGGTCCACGGTGGACTGGGGATGACCGATGATACGATTTTGGCGTTTTTCTATCGCCATGAGCGGGCAGCCCGCATTTACGATGGGGCTGATGAGGTGCACAAGGTCTCCGTCGCCAGGAGAATACTCAAAGAGTATGAAGGCAGGAAGGTCAGGTAATTTCCATTATGGACTACGTGGAGTTTCAAAAACAGGTAAGCCTTTCCAAACAGGATATTTGCCGGGAAGTATATGCCGACAACCGCAACAGCATACGCGTTAAAAAAGAAGGGACGGTGGTCAAAAATCTTGAGAGAATTTTTGACGCGACGCTCAAGATCAGCAACAAAAAAGGCTTCCAGGCCATGAGCATGCGGGATCTCAGCCAAGAGACCAACTTGAGTATGGGCGCGCTTTACTCGTATTTTTCCAGCAAGGAGGAACTTCTGGAAATGCTGCAACATCAGCACCGCACCATTACCATACGCATTCTTGAAGCCTATATACACGCGCAAAAGGATCCGTCGGGCAAACTTAGAATTGCAATTCGAACCCATCTTTATCTGAGCGAGATCATGCAGCCCTGGTTTTATTTTTCGTACATGGAAACCAAAAATCTTTCTAAGCAACAACAGGAGCTGGCGATCGCCAGCGAACTTTATACTGAAAAGATTTTTTCGGATATTTTGAATGAGGGGCAGATCCAGGGCTTTTTTCAGATTGACGACCTGCAGTTGACTGCCAGCGTCATCAAGGCTATGTTGCAAGATTGGTATCTCAAGCGCTGGAAATATGCCAAACGAAAAATTTCTGTTGATCAATATGCCCGGTTTGTTCTGGATATGGTAGAGGCCTATATATCTGATGGAAAAGCGAGCCAAAAATACATTAAATTCAGTGAAGCTAAGGGAACAGTAAATGAATTATCTGGATCAGGCGACACACTCTCAAGATAGTTGAAAATTCTGAAATATAATCTTGTAGATAAAGGAGTCATCATGAAAATTAAAAACGGTGCTGAATACATGCAAAGCCTGCGTGATGTAAATCCTAAAATTTATTACAAGGGCAAGCGAATCGAAGATGTTACCAGGCATCCGGCAACTGCACCCCATGTGCGCGCTGCAGCGATGACCTATGCTTTGGCCAGTCGGGAGAAATATCGTGATCTGGCGACGGCCACCTCCCATTTGACAGGCAACGTCATCAGCCGTTTTACCCATGTGCATCAAAATATCGAGGATCTGATAAAGAAAATAAAGCTTTTGCGGGTTCTCGGACAGAAAACGGCCACCTGTTTTCAACGTTGTGTTGGATTTGACGGCATCAACGCTGTTTATTCCGTGGCTTACGAGGTCGATCAAAAACTGGGGACCGATTATTTAGAGCGTTTCAAGAAATGGTTGATCCGTATTCAGGATGAAAATCTCATGGTCGTCGGCGCCATGACCGATCCGAAAGGAGATCGATCCAAAGGCCCTGCTGATCAGCCGGACCTGGATCAGTATGTCCATGTGGTCGAGCGCCGTGACGACGGCGTGGTGATTCGAGGGGCCAAATTGCACATGACCGGTGCGGTCAACTCCCATGAAATCCTGGTAATGCCCACCACCGCACTGGACGAGCGTTCAAAAGATTTTGCCATTGTTTGTGCCATACCGATTGACCATCCCGGAATTACCATGATCTTCGGGCGCCAGGCCAGCGATGATCGGCGCGATAGACTGGAATGGATCGATTCCGGCAAGCCTCGTTTTGGCGCTGTTGGGGGCGAGGCGGTGATTGCCTTTGATGATGTGTTTGTTCCCCATGAACGAATTTTCTTAAACGGTGAAGCCGAGTTTACCGGAACCATCGTTTATCGTTTTGCAGCCCATCATCGGGCCAATTATGGCGCCTGCAAAACCGGCATCATGGATGTGTTAACCGGGGCGGTGGCCTATCTGGCCCAGATCCAGGGGACGGCCAAAGGCTCCCACATCAGAGAAAAAATCACGGAGATGATTCATCTCAGTGAAACCCTTTACAGTTCGTCGATCGCTTGCTCCGCAGAAGGCGAAGCAACACCTTCCGGGGCGTACCTGGTGGACACCATGCTGGCCAATGTGTGCAAGCAAAATGTAACCCGGTTTCATTTTGAAGTTGCCCGGCTGGCCATTGATCTGGCCGGCGGATTTATTGCCACCATGCCCAGCGAGTATGATCTGCACAGTGAGGATGTGGGGCATCTGGTGAAAAAATACTTTTCCGGAGTTGCAGATATTCCGGTGGAAGATCGCATCAAAATCGGCCGGCTGATTGAAGCCATGACCGGTGGGACGGCCATGATCGAGTCCATGCACGGCGCCGGCTCTCCCCAGGCCCAGCGCATCATGATATTTCGGGAAGGAGATTTAGAAAAGAAGATTAAACTGGCCAAGGCTTTGGCCGGTATTCCTTCGAAAAGGGATAAGAAAAAAAAGAAATAGAAAGCAGTTCTAACTTAATAGTCATCTGTCTGGGATCGTGAAGCTGTTAGTGAAGCTGTATGGTTAAATTCCTACTTTTTGCTTTTAAAGTAGGGTCGGCCTCTGTGCCGACCGGAATGAGGCATGCATCCACTTAAGGCGGACGCTTCTCACAGATTGAAATTCGAATCTCTAAACACGAAGTTCGAAA
>CP070694.1:59757-63966 GCA_020353355.1 Desulfobacterales bacterium
AAATCCTCTGCGGGTCAGGATCCGCTCGGTGGTCGCCCGAAACTGAGCTTCATCATCTACCATTAGTATTTTTATTTTTGGGTTCATTTTATTTTCTTCCTTTTTGTCTCGCTGAAAAATTGCCTCGAACGCTCGAGCAGTCCGACCACCGTTTGAAAATAAGCGCTCATGGAAAAATTGTTGATCTGTTCGATGGATCGGGATTTCATTGCAACACACCCAGTTTATACAACATGCCGGCAAGCAACATGATGATCGCCATCCCAAAATAGAACCTGCGCTCCGCGGTTTTGCTAAAATATATTTTGCCGTTTTCAAACCGCAGTATGTTTTTCTTTTTGCGGATATTCTGAGTCCTGTTGGTTTGCATCAGTGTTTATCCTTCCAAGGCATTTATTTAAAAACCCGGTAACTCGCCGAACCCTACAATTTGCCAGAAAATGGCGGTCAGCACGATCATGAAGACGTTTGCCATTACCCAAAGAGGAAGACCGATCCGTAAAAAATCTTTCGGTTCCAGATAACCGCTGGCGTAAACAATGGCATTGGGCGGCGTGCCGATAATCATGCAGTAGGCAAAAGAGGATGAAATCGCGGTTGCCATCGCCATAAAGGGTAAATACGATGTGCCCGGATGTGCCAGTCCGGCCATATTCAAGGTGATGGGACCTACAGCCGCGGCGGCGGGGCCGTCTGCCATCAAATTGGTGATAACGGCGGTCATCCCATTGGAGGTGGCCATCAGCGGAATGCCGGAATTCATGCCGAGAGGCGCCAAAAATTCGAGAACGGTTCTGGCCAGCCAATAGGCCGCACCGGTGCTGTCCAGAATCCTTCCAAAAATGATGGCACCGGCATAAAGCCAGATAACCCCCCAATCCACTCTTTCCTGGTAATCTCGCCAGTTGGTCACGCCGGCAAACAGGTAGGCTACGGCCCCGGCCATGGCGATGACGCCGATGCCAAGACGCACCGGCAGTATTCCCATTTCGTAAAAGGTTTTTTCCGTAAACCAGCCAAACACCATAATGACAAATATGATCAATGCTGAGATCTGTTTTCGGTTCCAGCCCCCCATTTTGTCAATCTCATTTTTGAGCTGGATCATAGCCGGTGCCAGGGATGTGATCCGGGGCTTAAATCGGATGTTTACGGCCAACCAGGTGACGGGAATCATAATCAGGACAAACGGAAAACAATAGATGATCCACTGGAAATATCCGATGTCCATGCCGAACATGTCGTTGAGATAGGTCATCATGATGACATTGCGGGCGCCCCCGGAGGGTGCGCCCGGACCGCCGATATTGCAGGCCATGGCAATGGAGATCATCAGAATTTTGCCCAGCTCGGGATCATCCGGGATTTCCCGTGTGAGGCTGTTTTGATACAACAGCATGCCGATGGGCAGAAACATGGCCGCCAGGGCGTGGTCGGATATAAATGCCGCCAGCGGGCTGATGATAACGAAGAAAATAAGGGTGATCCAGCGCACATTGGGAACAGCGAGTTTGCGAAACATCATCAGGCAGACGCGCTTGTCCACACCGGTTTTTACAAAAGCAGCGGCAAACATCAGGCTGCCCATGATAAACCAGACGGCATCGTCCCAATACAGCATGGCCACTTCTTTGCGTGAAACCACACCGGTGAACACCAGCAGTAGTCCGACACAAAACGCCACCCCGGGCAGGGGGATGCATTCCGTCAAAAAGCAAAGTACGACAAAGACGACCATGGCCATGGCCACCTTGATATGCCAGGCGCCTCTGTCGGCCGCCGGTTTGTCATTTTCGGACAATTCTTCATACTTCAAGCCGTGCTTGCGAAGTATCAGTGCTTTTTGCATCATGTCCAAATAGCTTTCATCACTGAGCGTTTCTTTGACAAAAGCCATGGCTTTGTCGAAATTCTTCTGATCTGCCGGGATACCATAGCTCTGGGCCCACTTCAAATTGCGCTTTAAGAAGCTCTTCTTCCCCAATGCACCCATCAACATGTTTTGTTCCATTATCCGGGCGGCAAGCACTTCCCACTGTTCCGCATCCACACCTTGATTGTTAAAAAGCGATTGGGTGATAAAATTGACCACCGCTTTGGGACCCACCTGGTATTCGGTTCCCACATCCTTCATTCCATAGGGTGTGGGCATGAACAAAATGACAAATAGAAGGACAACCGGTATGATAAAAATTTTCCAATTCACATACTTGTCATATCCCGTTGCCTTCTTGGTCGTTGTTGTTGCCATCGATCAACTCCTTCTAAGCGGTTGTGTCCATCATATCTGGAAGATAGCCGACGGATCAGCTTCCACGCAGAATTTCACGGGGAGACTTCATGAATTTGCGTGTCTGGGCCAATCGGATTTTCTCTTCCAATCGCAGGCGTTTTTCAAAGGCCTCTAGAGCCTTTTGCAGCAGGTCATCGACCTCGGTCGGCTTCATCAGGTAATCGGTGGCCCCGGACTTCAACCCGTCGATAGCGGATTCCACGGTGGCATGACCGGTCAGCATGATGACTTCCACCAGCGGAAATTGGTGCTTTATTTCTTTTAAGGTCTCGATGCCGTCCATGCCGGGCATTTTGACATCCAGGATGACGACATGAATGTTTTTTTGTTTCAGAATTTCCAGGGCTTGAGCGCCGCCGGTGGCCGTCAATACGTCATAGCCCTTTTTGGCAAGCAATTTTTTTGTGGTAGAAAGAAACCGTTCTTCGTCGTCTACCAGCATTAAACGCATTTTTTCCATGGGTAACACCTCGAATTTGGTTGGTTACTTGGTGAATTTGCTTCTCCCTTCGCCATCCGGAGCGCATTCACCGCTGATCTCGATTCCGGTTTTATTTTAAGAAGAGCTTTTGCCCTGTCCTATCCCCCGAATCCTCAGCTGTTATGGGTATCCGTATGGTAAATGTTGTGCCGCTGTTTGGTTGACTGGATACCGACATTTTTCCGCCCATTTTATCCACGATGCCATAGCACATCGATAGGCCCAGACCGGTTCCCTTGCCCACCGGTTTAGTTGTAAAGAAGGGCGTAAAGATCTTTTTCATGTTTTCAGGGCTGATACCGATGCCGTTGTCGCGGACACGAATTTCGACCTGATCCGTATCGGATTCGGCTTCGATTCTCAGCTCACCGCCGGCCGCGCCGTGTCTGGCAATAATGGCATCGATCGCGTTGTTCAAAAGATTCACGACCACCTGCTGGAGTTGACCGGGATCGGTATGAATCGGCGAAAGCGCATCGGATATGTGCTGCTCGACGTGAATGCCATGAACGGATGCTTTTTTGGCCACCATGGCGATGACCTCCGGGATGAAAGCGTGCAGATCGATATCTTTGATGACGGGCTCGGTTTTTCGGCCGAATTTGAGGATGGCCTGCGTAATTTCGGCACAGCGGTCCACCTGGTGTTTGATTTGGTGAATGGAATCCTCCATTTCGGCGACGTCTTCGGATTCTTTCAGCAGGTCTTTTTCCTTGAGATCCGTAAGAATCATACTGACCAGGGCGTGCTCACTTTTGATGATCTGAAGGGGGTTGTTGATTTCGTGGGCAAAGCCGGCGGCCATTTCGCCGATTTCCGCCAGCCGGCCGGCGCGAATCAGTTGATCACCGAGTTGATCTTTTTCGGCATCCACCCGCTGCATGCGCCGGATGATCCAACCGGTCAGATAAAAGGCAATCGCAACGATGGCAGTGCCGCCCAGAATGCTGATCAACACCACCACGTAAGCGGTTTTGCGCAAGAATTTGAACGCATCGTTTTTTTCCTGTCGAACCACCAGCAGCCAGCTTTTATCCTTCAACCAGGTGGTGGCATAGAGGTGGGTTTGACCCTGTACATCGGTTTCAATAAATGTTTTGATCCCGTCGTGGGCAGCTCCATACTTGTAACGGTCCGCATCCTTTTGCATCAATATTCCGCCGGAACGTCTTTCGGTTTGAAAAATTCCATCGGCATCCAGCAGATACGCTTCTCCGGTTTTGCCGATGCGCACCGACTTGACCAGCTCGTTGAACCTGTGGGTGTCAATGGTGGCCCGAATTACCCACCTTTGATCAGAATCTTCTTTGGCAACGGCAATGATGAAATGGGGTATCTGGCGGTAACCCAAAAACACATCACTGATGTAATATCCTTTTTTGATGACTTCCTGGAACCAAGGGGATTGCCCGTAACTTCTGCCCGTCAGCTGAAA
>CP070694.1:64066-75759 GCA_020353355.1 Desulfobacterales bacterium
AAATGTAAACCGTTGACCGAAAATACAATTAAACTCCAGCACCTTGTTAAATTTAATTAGAAATCAAATCAGAATTATGATAAGTCAAATATGAAGTTTGAAGGAATCGTAAAAAGTCTCAATTCCCGTCACTCCGGCGAAGCTTGTGCCGGACTAGATCCGGTAGCCGGAGTCCAGAGGCTATTGAAATGACTGGATTCCGGGGCCTGCCCCGGGCCCCGATCCGGGGTTCGCCGGAATGACAACAAATTGACTTTTTGACTTCTTCCGAGACCCATAAAGACCAAACACAAAACGCGAAACCCGTACCACGCAACGCCTAACGTGTAACTGAACCCAGAACCTAAATTGATACATACCAACCAAGGATTTTAATCCATGCGACGAAACCTAAAAATTTTGATGGCCACTATTTTTCGAACATGTTTCTACTTTGTCCAATCTATCCTTTGCCGGTTGCATCCCTATCTCACCGCGCATGTCTATTTTGGCAGATGCCTGTCGCGGGTACCTCATGGATCGCTGGTGTTTTTTCCATTGCAGGAAAATAGATTTTACTGTGGTATTGCCGGCATGGTGACCTTTACCCAAAAAACACCTCAACATGACCCGATCGATGTGCCCGCACTTGAAAAAATGCTGAAAAAAATGGCATCGCATGGCTGTGAATCATGTCACCTGGATAATGCCGCCGCGGCCGATACGCAGTATCTAGGCGGAAAGGAGTTGATCGATACGCTGTGGCACTCGGTTCAGGTAATGAAACAGGGAGACCCGTTTTACGTAATTTTTTCTGATCCCACCATCCAGAATCACCTCACGCAACTTACAAAACATCTGGGCGAGGTCATTGCTTCCGAGACCGCCCGCTTAGCCGATTATATGGGGCATCTGGATGTCGCCAACGTCGATGTCATGTCCACCCGCATTGAACGCCTAAAAGATATTGCCTGGTGTCTCGATGCTGAAATCGCCGCAAATATAAAAAAGACCGGAACATTGATCAACACTGCGATTATCTCGCCAAACCCACAGATCGTAAAGCTGTTTAAGAAAATCAATACCGTTTTAAACAGCATCGATCGCCTTGAAGTCAGGGGTCGGGATTCCGCTGGCATTTCATTGATGGTGGTGCTTGACGTGGATGCCTATCAACACTTTGAAAAATTAGTGGCCAAAGAACAGCTCCTCGACGAACTGCGATTGCGCTGTGAGCAGCAAACGTTGCTAAACCGGGGCATCAGCATCCACAAATCCCGGGACGAAAAGGGCCGGGAGCGCGTCGCGATTTCCGTCACGTACAAAGTTGCCATTGAAGTTGGACGTCTGGGTGACAACATCAGCTTTTTGCGCCGGGAAATTGCCAATGATGCCATTCTACAAATCCTGGCAACAGCTACCGCCAAATACGATACGGTTTCGGCCCATACCCGCTGGGCCTCGGTGGGCGCAATCACCGAACCCAACTGCCATCCGGTTGACAACGGCACCTTAGATGATCCCAATGGCAGGCTGGGCATTATCCATACCTGTTTAAACGGTGATATTGATAATTACCAGGAGCTCAAACAAGAAATGGAGCGCAACGGGACGATGATTCCCCGGGAGGTTACCACCGATACTAAAATCATTCCGATTCAAATCCAGAAATATATCGAGCAGGGCCACGACATCGAAGAAGCTTTTCGTTTGGCGGTCAATGATTTTGAAGGCTCCCATGCTATATCCATGCATACCGACCTGGCCCCGGGCAAAATATTTTTGGCTCAAAAAGGCAGTGGACAGGCCATTTTTGTCGGGCTGGCCCCGGAGCACTATATGCCAACCTCTGAAGTTTACGGTTTTGTGGAAGAAACTCCCTATTATCTAAAGCTGGACGGCGAGACTGTCGCAGAGGGTCAAAACGGCCTGACCCAGGGGCAGATCTTTATTTTAAGCCAGCAAACCAGCGGGGGTTTGGAAGGTATCAAGGCCATGTATTATGACGGCACCGTGATTCATCTGGGCGATGCCGACATTAAATCTACGAAAATCACCTCCAGAGATATTGATCGTCAGGATTTCCCCCATTACTTTTTAAAAGAAATTTCAGAGTCTCCCGCTTCGATTGAAAAAACCCTCCAGAATCGCTGGAAAATTAAAGACGACGGCAGTAATCAGCATGTCATCATGCTGGATCAAACGGTGATTCCTGAATCTTTACAGGGCGCACTGGTCTCCAATAAGATCAAGCGTATCTTTTTTATCGGACAGGGTACCGCCGGTGTGGCTGCCCTGGCGTGCGCCAATATCCTGAATTACTATCTGAATAACCCGGCGATGCAGATCAATGCGTTAAAGGCTTCTGAGTTCAGCGGTTTTCAACTCAGTGAGCATGACAAGCCTAGCAGCATGGCAGATACCCTGGTGATTGCCATCAGTCAATCCGGCACCACCACCGATACCAATCGCACCGTCGATATGGTCAAAGAACGGGGAGCGCACACCCTGGCCATTGTGAACCGCCGAGACTCGGATATAACCTTTAAAGTCGACGGGGTAATGTACACCAGCAGCGGTCGGGACATTGAAATGTCGGTGGCGTCAACCAAAGCATTTTATTCGCAGATTGTCGCTGGAGCAATCTTGGGACTCTACATTGCCCGGTTGAAAAAACGCCGCAGTGACGAATTTGTTTCGAAAGAAATACAGCAACTGCTGGCGCTGCCGGCGAAAATGCGAAGCGTGCTGGCGCTGGATGATCTCATCGCCAAATCCGCCAAAACCCTGGCGGTCACCAAAACATATTGGGCCGCCGTTGGCAGCGGCCCCAATAAAGCGTCTGCCGATGAAATTCGCATTAAGCTCAGCGAACTTTGCTATAAAACCATCTCATCGGATTTCGTCGAGGATAAAAAACACATTGATCTATCATCGGAACCACTGATCATCATATGCGCCGCCGGAACCCGCAGCACGGTCATCGGCGATATCATAAAGGATACCGCCATCTTTAAAGCACATAAAGCCACTCCAATTGTCATCGCCGACCAAGGTGAACTGCGGTTTGGCCCTTATGCCGATACGGTGTTCCACGTTCCGGTGGTCAGCGAACATCTTGCCCCCATCCTGAACACCCTGGTTGGACATATCTGGGGATATTATGCAGCCTTGGCCATCAATGACGGCTCGCGGCTGCTGTACCGCTTTCAGGAAGACATTCAGACCACCATTACTGACTATGCCGGCAAGGGGCTGGACGTTTATGAAATCATTCTCGAAAAGCCGTTCCGGGAAAAAGTTGCCCAATTCTATCATGAATTCAGAAAACAAAAAGCGGAAAAACGCTTTCCATCGTCCATCGGATTTGAAGCCGCCTCTGATCTGATCCTGTTGTTAAAATATTTATCCGGTCGACTGCCGGTTTCGGATTTTGAAATCGACTTCGGTCAAAAGGGAACCCCAAGCAATATGCTCAATGCATTCTTTCGATGTCTGAGCGAGTCGATCAACTATCTGGCGCGCCCCGTGGACGCCATCAAACATCAGGCCAAAACCGTAACTGTTGGCACCAGCCGCATCAGTGACCGCATTGAAGGAATCCTATTTGAAGCGCTCTCCTCGGAAAATTTTAATATATCCCAGCTGACCACCGGCAATATTATCGTCATGAAAAATTTACAGGGCGTCCTTGCAGGGATTAAGGGATCGATACTTTACCGCATCCAGAAGCTGAATCTGTTGGGCGAGCCCACCGATGACACCACCATCGAGATCATCGCCAAACGCGGTATTGCCGCGCAAATTCCATCCCGGGTGGAAAAAGATACGAAACTCAAAGGAAGCAAACACATCATTGTCAGGCAGGGAAACGTTTATATCGGCAAAGGACGCAAAGATGACCGCAGCATTTTGGTGATTCCCATTTTATCCGCTTCTCCTGCCGCCTCCAACTTCATCGAGTATCTATTATTGTTGCATATCGCCTTTAACGAAACAGTACCGCTGCCGATAAAAATTAAAGCCCTGGGTGGAAAGTATGAGCATATTAAAAGTATCGTTCAGGAAAATAGTATCCCCTGGCAGGATTCGTATCTTGAGCTTGTCGAAATACAGGAATTATTTGGAATATCCGCCGAAAAAATCGGCGAGTTCATCAGCTCCAGAATAAGCCACCGGAAGCAGTAGCATGATGAACAAAAGTTGACAAACTGTCATGTTTCACATATAGTATGTATACAAAATGTGCATTTACTTCAAAAGCTTCATCGTAATGTATAAAAATGGATAATAGCCGTTTACATTCAAATTCGTCGATCGATCGCTTGCGGGAAATATCCACCTGGGTTTCTTCGGTACAGGATCTCGATCAACTGCTGGAGCTGATCATCGAAACAGCGACCCGCATGATGGATGCAAAAGCCAGCTCGCTGCTGCTGCTGGATCCCAGAACTAAAAAACTATATTTCAAGGTGGCCACCGGGGCAAAAAAAGAAGATGTCAAGCGCTTTGAGATTGAGCTGGGACAGGGCATCGCAGGCTATGTTGCCCAAACCGGTGAGTCGTTGCTGATTCCCGATGTCAGCAAGGATCCGCGCTGGTATAAGGAAATCAGCGAATCCATCGGATTTAGAACACGCTCCATTGCCTGTGTCCCCTTGAAAGTGATGGATGAAATCATCGGCGTCGTTGAAATTATCGACAAGGCTGACGGGCGATCCATCAGCAATGATGATTTAAAGATTTTATCCGTCTTTGCGGATCTGGCCGCCCTGGCTATTGGAAACGCTCGCAAAATTGAACACAACAAAAGAGAGATCAATGATCTCAGAAGAGAATTGGACTTAAAATACGAGCTGGTCGGCGAGAGCAAAGCGCTGCGGAAAGTTATATCAGATGCCGTCAAGGTCGCCAATTCAAAAACCAGTACCCTGATTTCAGGCGAAAGCGGCACCGGCAAGGAATTGCTGGCCCGCCTAATTCATCGGGTGGGAGCCAGACGAGATATGCCCATGATCGTCTTAAACTGTGCTGCCTTGCCGGAGACCTTGCTGGAAGATGAATTATTCGGTCATGAAAAAGGGGCCTATACCGGTGCGGCAAGCCAAAAAATTGGTAAATTCGAGTTGGCAGATGGTGGCACGATATTCCTGGATGAAATCGGCGAGATGAGCCCGGGCATGCAGTCCAAACTGCTGCGCATCCTCCAGGAAGGTGTTTTTTATCGGGTCGGCGGAAACGATTCGATACCGGTGGATGTCAGGGTCATTTCGGCAACCAATCGAAATATTGCCGAAGACGTGGAAGAAGGCAGATTCCGTCAAGACCTGTATTACCGCTTAAATGTGGTTCAGATCCACATGCCGACCGTGAGGGAGCGAAAAGAGGACATTCCGTTTTTAGCTCAATACTTTTTAGATCTTTTCAAAAAGGAAAGGGGTCTGCCGACGCTGACCATTTCCAAAAAGGCCATGGACGCTATGTTGCAATATGATTGGCCCGGCAACGTGCGTGAGATGAAAAACGCGATTGAGCGGGCGGTCGTCATGGGAAACGGCAACGAGATTCTAATGGAAGATCTGCCGCAATTTGCCGCCAAACCGGGGTATCCTGGATTGAACGTCGGCATATCCTTAAAGGAAGCCATCGATATATTCAAAAAAGAGTTCATTGAGCTAAACCTTAGCCATACCAGCGGCAATAGAAGTCTGGCCGCGAAAAACATGGGTATTCAACGAACCTATCTGTCACGCCTGATTTCCAAGTATAGTCTCTAACTCCGATCTCGCAATTTCTTCAATTCACAAATACCAATAACTTAAGGTGTCGGGTGTCGGCTTATAAAGCTTGGAGCATGGGGCTTGGGGCTTGGGGTTCAAGGCAAAAATAAAAAGCGTTAGGTTTGAGGCAAATAAAGAGAGGCGCATAACTCAGAGCTGTTAAATTATCCGATAATTTTGTGCCTCCAACCCCCAACCTTAAACGCAGTCGAATGATAACCCTGAATCTTGGATATTGAATGTTTTATCCGTAACCCCATGCCCTTATCCCCAGGCCCCATGCCATTACCCTGACCCAGAAATCCCGAAACGGTGCTTAATCATCCTCTCATTAGGGAAATTCCCGGAAAAGGTTTGGTGTTCAAAAAAGTAGACGATTGTGTTCACATAATCATAAATTTTGATCACTTGGGCAGTCGTGTACATATCGGGTTATAAGTATAACATATTGAAATTTTATTATAAAATTAGTATGGCCAACAAAGTGGAATATATTTTGCAGAAAGTAGCCCCAATTTATCGAGTCAGGTTCAATCATGCTGTTGCCGAACCCAACCATGCGGTCGAAAGGAGTCATCATGCAAAAAACCAATAGGCTGATACCGGTCATTTTGCTGGTAATTTTGGCATTCCTGATTACGGTATCATGTTCAAAAAAGACAGTGACAACCACAAAAGACCCCCTGCGGGATTCAGCACAAACCGCCACCACCCTGGAGCAAAGGTCAAGCTCTATCCAGCAACAAGATCTTGCGCAATCACAGATGGCATCAGAGACCGATTCCGGCCAGCGGGTGATGACGGTGTTGCTGGAAGATATTTATTTTGAATTTGACAAATCGACACTGACGTCTCAAGCCAAGCAATCGCTGGTGGAAAAGGCTAAATGGTTAAGCGCTAATTTGGATGTCAGGGTAATTATTGAGGGCCACTGTGATGAACGCGGTACAAATGAATACAATCTGGCCCTGGGAGATAGACGGGCTGCCAGCACCAAAACGTTTTTGGTGGATCTCGGAATTTCTCCATCGCGATTAACCATCATAAGCTATGGTGAAGAACGGCCGCTGGTTCCCGGTCATAGCGAAGACGCCTGGGCAAAAAATAGGCGGGCACACTTTGGCATTGAATAAAAAATTTATTAATGCTGCTCCCTTTCCCTCCTCGCCTGCCTGCCTGTCTTGCCCTGCCTGCTCGTCTCTCGCCGGTTAATATGCCGCGAGTGACGAGCAGTTTTTTTAGATTTAGCAACTATTTCCGAAAACCAACTGGCGGGATATCTTTTTTTCCGCTTTGCTAACATTTAAAAAAAAGCCGCACGGGTTGAGTTAAAGATGCAAATAGGCCAAAAAATGAATTTTTTGTTTTTTAATCAAAAAAATCGTGTTATGGGTTTAAGAAATCGGTTATTTTCTTCGAACTCATGCGACCATCCGGCAATCGATCAGGATATCTGCCCGGTACGCGGTGCGTTTCTCGATAGCGTATCCTATTGATACCTAGGAGAGGAATCATGAGAAAATATAACTTATTGCTGGTGGATGATGATCCGTTTATTCTCGAGGGTATCGGAGAAGATCTAGAAAAAAAAGGCTATCAGGTTACCCGCGCCAACAGCGGTGACAAGGCCGTGATGCTGTTGAAAAAACATTCCTATGATTTGGTCATCACCGACTTGGTCATGGATAAAACCAATGGTATTCACGTCTTGAAAAAAACCAAAGCCTTGAATTCCGAAACCATGGTCATCATTTTGACCGGATACGGCGACATGCACTCGGCCATTGATGCCTTGCGAAATCATGCGGACGATTACCTGCTCAAACCATGTGAATCCGAGGAGATGGTATTTCGTGTCAACCGCTGTTTGGAAAAAGCAGAGCTGACCCGCAAAATTAACCTCTATCAAAAAATCTTGCCGATGTGCTGTGTCTGTAAAAAGATCCGGGTCGATCAGAACAGCCCGGCCAGGTCGGACGAATGGGTGTCGATCGAAAAATTTATTCATGACCGCGCGCATATGGACATCACGTCCAGCTATTGTCCGGAATGTGCTAGAAAGACGATGGAGGAATTCAGCAAAAAAAAGTGACTATGGAATTGAGGACGGTTAAATTATTTATCATCATTGTGCTCATCTTCAGCTCGGGATCTTTCGGTTTTGCAGAAGTTGAATGGAACGTTATTCAAACGTTTAAACTGGATGCGACACCCATTGATACGGCAGTTTCCCCCGATGGTCGTCGAATTTATGTACTGACCGAAGATGGAAATATCCACATCTATTCCGCCAATGGCATCCGGGAGGAAAAAATCCAGGTCGGCAACCAGATCGACCAAATCAATCTTGATCCAAAGGGTGAATATCTTTTTATCTCCAGTCGCCAAAACAAAACCGTAAAGGTTATCGCGTTAAATTTCATATATGACCTTGATACTACCGGGGCCCCGTTCAAAGGTGCCAAAAACGCACCGGTGGTGATCGCGGTGTTTAGCGATTTTCAATGACCGTATTGTGCGCGGCTTGCGCCCTTACTCGAGCAGGTGCTTGAGAAAAATCCCACCACCTTGAAAATTGTATTTAAAAACTTTCCGCTCAGAAGTCACAAATATGCAACCACCGCTGCAGTTGCAGCCCTTGCAGCCGGTCGCCAGGGTAAATTCTGGGAATTTCATGATGAGCTGTTTAGAATTTATAACCAAATCAGTGATGAAAAGATCTTAGAAATTGCGCAAAAGCTGGCGTTAAATTTGGTTCAATTCGAAAAGGATGTTAAAGATCCGGCAATTCGGCAGATTATCGGGCAGGATTATCAGGAAGGCCTGCGCATCGGTGTCAAGGGTATTCCCAGCACGTATATCAATGGAAAACAATTGCGCGCCAGAACCCTGGATGACTTTCAGAGTGCCATCGATAAGGAACTAAAAAAATCCCCCGCGAATTAACGTAACCCTGACACAGGGCAGAATGGGGAATGCTGAACCTCAGACCTTTGCCCTTTGCTTAGAGTATTGCAGCGCCGCTCTGATAAATTCTCGGAAAAGCGGATGAGGATACATCGGTCGTGATTTAAATTCAGGGTGGAATTGACATCCCAAAAACCAGGGGTGGTCTTTGATCTCCACAATCTCGACTAATTCTCCATCCGGCGATATGCCGCTGATCACCAGGCCACTTTCAACCAATCGGTCCTTTAGCGCATTATTGAATTCATATCGATGGCGGTGCCGTTCGGAAATAGTATCAGCACCATAAGCGGCATGAGCAAGGGTATCTTTTTCCAAGCGACACGAATAGGCTCCCAGTCGCATGGTTGCCCCTTTATCCGAGCCTGCCGTTCGGTGTTGCACGCTCCCCGTTTTCTCATCATACCACTCCAGCATCAGGTAAATCACCGGATACGGTGTGCTCTCATCAAATTCAGAACTGTTGGCGTTTTCCATACCGGCGACGTGGCGCGCAAATTCAATCACCGCCACCTGCATCCCCAGACAGATACCGAAATACGGGATGTTGTTTTCACGCGCATAGTTGGCCGCACAGATCTTGCCCTCGATACCCCTGGTTCCAAAACCGCCGGGTACCAAAATACCGTCCACCTCGGTCAGCATCTGACTGCAGGTTCCATCTTCGATCGTTTCGGAATCCACAAAGGTCAGCTGAACCCCACAATCATTGGCGATGCCGCCATGATAGAGCGCTTCATTTAAGCTTTTGTAGGACTCGGTCAGGTTGACATATTTACCCACGATAGCGATGGTTACAATATCTTTGGGTTCTTCGAATTTTTTGACCAGGGCTTCCCAGCGCTCAAGTCGCGGCGCCCGGGTCCAGATATTGAGCATCTCTATAATTCTATCATCCAGTCCTTCTTTGTGGAACACCAGCGGTACCTCGTAGATACAATCGACATCTTTGGCAGTGACGACCGCATCGACGTCCACGTTACAAAACAGCGAAATTTTCGCCTTAATGTCTTTGGATAAAAACCTGTCCGTACGACATAAAATAATGTCCGGTTGAATACCAATGCTGCGCAATTCTTTTACACTGTGCTGGGTCGGCTTGGTTTTGACCTCACCTGCCGTGCCGATATAGGGAACCAGGGTCAGGTGAACATACAGGGAGTTTTCTTTGCCCACGTCTGCCCGAAACTGTCGGATGGCTTCCAGGAACGGAAGGCTCTCGATATCGCCAATGGTGCCGCCGATTTCCACAATCACCACATCCACACCGTCGGCCGCGAGTTTAATACTGTTCTTGATTTCATCGGTGATATGCGGAATAACCGGCACGGTGCCGCCAAGGTAATCGCCGCGTCGCTCTTTGGTGATCACGGAATGGTAAATTTTTCCGGTCGTAAAATTGTTATCCCTGCCCAGCTTGGCGCTGGTAAAGCGTTCGTAATGACCGAGATCAAGATCGGTTTCTGCACCGTCGTCGGTTACAAAAACCTCGCCGTGCTGAAACGGGTTCATGGTACCGGGATCCACATTGATATAGGGATCGAGCTTTTGAAGCGTTACCGTCAGGCCGCGGCTTTCCAACAAAGCACCGATCGCCGCAGAGGCCAATCCTTTTCCCAGAGACGAAAGGACTCCGCCGGTGACAAAAATAAATTTTGTATTAAATGTCATCATTCCACCTCAAAATTGCATTTTTCAAATACGGATTGAATAAATTTCTAAGGATTTAATAACCGTGATCGCCCATTGAAAAAGACGAAAACCCCTTTGTGCGGCGCTCAAAGGGGTTTTCTAAATTGCAAGCTGTAGTAGCCTTTTATGCGTGGATGGGGAATTTTATTTTTTACCACAATTTCCGTTATGCTCAACACACCTTTCCTTGGGTTGAAAAATCTTTGCTATTTTTTCTTAGTTCGAAATTATAAAATGAAGCACAAAGAAACTCAAGAATTATTTCAGAATTTTTCTGGAAAAAATTTATTCAAACATTTTGCGAAACTCTTCGATGGTTTGTTGGACTTCACTGACAGCTTCCGATGCGCTTGAACCACTTGTCGCCGGAGAGGCGGTCGGGTAAATGGTGCGAAGCTGCTGGATATTAAAAATCTCTGGTGAAACAGACGGGTTTACCTCATAGCGCTGGACTTGAATCGATCGCACCAGTTCATCATTTTGAAAAAACTCAATGCTCATCGGATACCAGAAGGTATCACCAATCTGCCACCAGTCCAAGTATCTGATCTCCAGGGTGATGGCCCCATATCCGGCTACACTGTTGGTGATGATCCAGCGAAGGGGGCGGAAGGTCTCCTTGTCCACCCATAATTGGGCAACAGGTTCGGCGGTATCCTCTGTGCCGATCACAAAAGCAATCTGCCCTTCAAAGCGGGCCAGGCTGGACAAAGATACATCCACGTTGAGTTGAGCTAGTCTGCTGACAAGTTCGGGGCGTGATCTGAAAAGCATGATATCCTTATAAAGGTCAAAGCGGGTTTCAGGATAAAGCTGCGCTGCGCCGTCAATGACCGTGAAGGCTTCATTGTCTGCAAAAACATGGATTCGCTGGTTGGCCTGGGTAATAATTTCCGAACGAAATCTGTTTGGAAATACATATCGCAGGGTTTCGTTCATTTCAATCGTGTCCGGCACCAGCTCCGCTTCCACCGGTTGCAGGTCTGCATCGTCCTGTTGGGAATCAGCCGGCTGTTGGTCGCCTTCACTGAACCCACCCGCCTCAGATTCCTCTGCAGCCGCAGGCTGTCTGCGGATATTGTAAAAGACAACCTTTTGGGAAATAAAAAGGCTTTGCGCTTGACCCAGGTGTTCGGTCATCAAATCGAGAATATGCTGTCCCGGAAGCACATAGGCCTCCGCCATGGGATTAAAAATGGCTACCAATACCACCATCAGGATACATCCGATAATATTTCTGCGCCTGGATGACATGGACAACGATTCTCCTTTAAG
>CP070694.1:75859-78769 GCA_020353355.1 Desulfobacterales bacterium
AGGGCCGTTGCCGGTGCAAATATCAAGCCCAGCAGCAGCAGCAGTGATAAAAGTTTGGCTAAATTTGAAAGATTTCGTTTCATTTTTCTTTCCTCCTTTTCGTTAGAGTAAAAATTCTATTGACCGAAACGCAATTCTATCGTATACGTTTGAATCAGATAGGCAAGCATATGTCAATATAAAAATGATACCTAACGGCTTTTTCCAGTAACCAATTGAAATGGCCCAAATTATTGATAGCGCAAAGTTCGATAGCAAGGCAAGACCTTTGGATGATTGGAAAAGGCTCTGGAAGCCACTCTGGACTGCGGGCTTCCGGATCGCATGAAACGGGTTCAGGGGTACAAGGAAACCTATGAATAAAAAAGATAAAAAGACAACCAAAGAGTCCAAACGCCAGGTTGAAGCGGTAGCCAAAGCACTAGATATTTTAGAGTGCTTTACGGGAAGCGAGCCGGAGCTGTCTCTCAAGCAACTCAGTGAAAAAACCGGTCTTTACAAAAGCCGTATTCTCAGGTTGTGCGGAACCCTCGTGGCTCAAAACTTTTTGATTCGAACACCAGCCTCGAGTTACAAACTGGGGCCAAAATTGATGGCCCTCGGGAAAGTTTACGAGAACACCAACCCGCTGGTATCCGTCGCCCGGCCTGTTCTGCGGGAATTGGCTTTGCTGACCGGAGAATCCACAAAACTTTTTGTTGTTGACGGAACCAAACGGCTCTGTCTGGTCAGAGAGAAGGGCACTTACCCGCTCCGTTACGCCGTCAGCGAAGGAGAGACCTATGAGTTGCACGCCGGGGCCGGCGGCAAGGTCCTGCTGGCCTATGCGTCCGAGGAATTTCGCCATCAGATATTAAAAAATAATCTGAAAAAAATAACCCCGGCGACCATCGTTGAACGGGATCGCCTGGAAAAAGAGTTTGAGAGCATTCGCAAGCAAGGCTATGCCTTCAGCAGGGGCGAACTCGTACCGGAAGTTGCCGGTATGGCGGCCCCGGTTTTTGATCATGAAAACAGCATCTGTGGAGCGATGGCAGTTGCCGGTGCGGAACAGCGTTTTACAGCCGTGCGCCAGAAAGATATGCTGAAAAACCTGCTGGCTTCGGCACAAAAGCTGTCGTGCCTACTTGGGAATGTGGGTTAAGCTTTTGGATAACTTCTCGACTGTTGCAGCCGCTTGATGAGTGTCAATCCTAAAATACCGATATTTCCTTCCACTAAATCGATTTTCCGGATGGGCACTCATTAAGCCATCAAGGCTTCCAGGGTGTCACGCACCGCCTGTTCAGTTACGGTATCCGTAACAAAAACATCCCCGATATCTTTTAGCAAAACAAACCGCAACTAGCCGGCTGTCTTTTTCTTGTCGCTGTGCATGGCCTCAAGCAGCCGGTCCGGGCTCATATTGCCCGGGATGCGCGCGGGCAATGCCGAAGCAACGAGCACCGACTCAATCCGGTCCTGCAACGCAGCAGAACAGCAGCCCAGACGGGCCGAGAGGTTTGCCGCCGCCATAAGACCCATGGCAACCGCTTCTCCATGGCGGATAGTATCGCCGCTGACGAGCTCGATGGCATGCGCAAAGGTGTGTCCCAGATTTAAAACCGTCCGGCGTCCCTGCTCAAATGGATCCTCTTGCACAATATTGATTTTGACCTGGATGGCTCGCGCCACCAGGGTCTGAAGATCGGAAAGCGGTGGCGGCAGCGCACCGGATTCTCGTCTCCAATTTCCGTTTTCAATTTTTTCGAGTAAATCCGTGTCGGCGATCAGACTGTGTTTAATGACTTCCGCCATACCGCCGGCAAACTCCCGAGCAGGCAAACTTTGCAATGTGGCCACATCGGTGATCACGGCTTTTGGCTGTTTGAAAGCACCGATGAGGTTCTTGCCCTGGGGCAAATCAACGCCGGCCTTGCCGCCGATACTGGTATCCACCATCGCCAGCAGACTGGTGGGGCACTGCACACAGTTGACTCCCCGCATATAGGTTGCGGCCACAAATCCCGCCAGTTCGGTGATGACAGCGCCACCGAGCGCAATGATTGTCCCGCTGCGGTCAACGTCCGATTCGAGCAGCTGCTCGTAAATGGACTGAACCGTCTCTAATGTTTTATGCTGTCCGCCGGGGGGCACGGTGATAACTACCGCAACAGGACCGCAGCTTTGGGCATACAATGGTCCGACGTTGCTGTCGGTTATGACGGCAACAGGCCCGTCAATGCCCGCCAATTGGGTAACAAATGGCAGTACCCCACCGCCCACGATGTACTCGTACTGGACACTGGGCGCAATAATGGGCAGACGTAAATCCGGATCGGCTTGGATGATTCCAGACAAAACATGTGAGACTTCCTCCGGAATTTTATCGGACGTCACCATTTGCGGATAACGGCCATAGTCTTCTTCCCGTTCCTGCAGCAGCTCCACAACGCGCTCAATCGGATTCGGTACCTCGAGCAAGGGCCGTCGCACGCCGGTATCATCGGCGACACGCGCCACGATCTCCTCAGGCGTTGCAACCAGGCAAAACACCCGCCCCCGCTTGCTCAACGCCGCTGCATTGGCCGCATCCAGCATCAGACGGCCGCCGGTGGAAATGACAAGCCCCTCTTGTTCGGCCAGCTCGCGGGCAATCGCAGCTTCCATCCCGCGAAACGCTGCTTCACCTTTTTCGCGAAAGATCTCGGCGATGCTTTGACCGCTGCGGGCTTCAATCAACTCGTCCGTGTCAACAAAATCATAGCCCAACCTCTGCGCCAGCAGTCTGCCCACCGTGGTTTTACCGGTGGCCATAAATCCGGTTAAAATAATATTGGGTTTGGACATACTTTTTTTAGAACTCCCTGCAATCTAACAGATACCTAAGCTGAGCGATTTTTCATAAAAAAATCCCACCCATCGGGCAGC
>CP070694.1:78869-81717 GCA_020353355.1 Desulfobacterales bacterium
AAATAATCAAGATCGACCATCTCGGAATTGCGGTAAACAGCATTGATGAAGGCAAAAATTTCTGGACGGATGTACTGGGTTTGGAATTTGAGGGCTGCGAAACCGTGGAAGAGCAAAAAGTAACCACTGCGTTTTTTCCCGTGGGAGAAAGTGAGGTGGAGCTTCTGGAATCAACGGCGGCGGATGGCCCCATCGCAAAATACCTTGAAAAGAAAGGAGAGGGCATCCAGCATGTCGCTTTCCGAGTCGAAAATCTGGAAGCCGCATTAGAAGAGCTAAAGCACAAAGGAATCCGGCTCATCGATGAAAAGCCCAGAGTCGGAGCCGGGGGTGCCAAAATTGCATTTCTGCACCCCAAGGCTACCAATGGTGTATTGGTTGAATTGTGTGAACGATAAGTTGAAGACAGTAGACAGAGGACAGAAGACAGATATAGAAATGCAGTGCTATGCTGCAGCATCCTGAAATAATTTAATCCTTTTGGTAAATTTTGGTGCATTAAGTATTAAGCAAAGGAGTATGTTATGGCCGAACACCCCGAGATAAATAAATGGAAAGATCTTGCTACCAAGGAACTCAGGGGCAAGCCCCTTGACTCGCTCAACTGGATGACTCCTGAAGGGATTCCTGTAAAACCCCTTTATACGGCTGAAGATCTTGAAAGAATGGAGCATTTAAATTCTTTGCCCGGTTTTCCTCCGTATGTGCGAGGTCCGAAAGCCACCATGTATGCGGGAAGACCATGGACCATCCGCCAGTATGCGGGCTTTTCCACCGCCAAAGAATCCAACGCGTTTTACCGTAGATGCCTGGCTGCCGGTCAAAAAGGCCTTTCGGTGGCCTTCGATCTGGCCACGCATCGGGGGTATGATTCGGATCATCCCAGAGTGGTGGGCGATATCGGTAAAGCCGGCGTTGCCGTGGATTCGGTCGAGGATATGAAGATTTTATTTGATCAGATTCCGCTGGATCAAATGTCGGTTTCGATGACCATGAACGGCGCGGTATTACCGGTTTTGGCCGGCTATATTGTTGCTGCCGAAGAACAGGGTGTTCGCCAGGATAAATTGACCGGAACCGTCCAAAACGACATATTAAAAGAGTATCTTACCCGCAATACCTATATTTATCCACCGGAACCTTCCATGCGAATTGTATCCGATATCATCTCCTACTGTTCAACACACATGCCCAAATACAACACCATCAGTATTAGCGGATACCACATGATGGAAGCCGGTGCCAGCTCGGTGCTGCAGACGGCATTTACCTTGGCGGACGGCGTCGAATATGTCCGCGCCGCCTTAAATGCCGGGCTGGATATCGACACCTTTGCACCGCGGCTGTCGTTTTTCTTTGGCATCGGAATGAACTTTTTTATGGACATTGCCATGTTAAGGGCTGCCCGTTTCCTGTGGCATAAACTTATCCGTCAGTTTCATCCGAAAGATCCGCGCTCAGCGATGCTGCGAACCCATTGCCAGACATCGGGCTGGAGTTTGACGGCTCAGGATCCTTACAATAATATTGTCCGAACCACCCTTGAATGTATGTCTGCCGCCTTAGGCGGAACCCAGTCATTGCATACCAACTCCTTCGACGAGGCGGTGGGGCTTCCCACCGACTTATCTGCAAGGGTCGCCCGCAATACCCAGCTGATCGTTCAGGAAGAGTCTCATATTTGTCACGTCATCGATCCGCTGGCCGGCTCTTACTATGTTGAGTATCTCACCGATGCTATCATCCGCGAGGCGAGCAAAATTATCGATGAGGTAGAAGAAATGGGCGGAATGGCCAAGGCCATTGAAACCGGGATGCCGAAACTGCGAATCGAGGAGGCCGCTGCGCGCAGACAGGCCCGCATCGATTTGGGCAAAGATGTCATTGTGGGAGTGAACAAATATCAGATTGAAGAAAGTATCGATCTGGAAATTTTGGAGGTTCCTGCCAGTGTTCGTGACGAGCAGATTGGCCGGTTAAAAGAGATTAAGGCCAAACGAGATAAAAAGGCCGTTCAACAGGCACTGGAAGCCATATCAAATGCGGCCGGATCAGATGGTAACCTGCTTGAGCTATGCATAACGGCTATGCGAGCGAGGGCCACGGTGGGCGAAATATCGGATGCGCTGGAAAAGATTTTTGGGCGGTTTGTGGCCACTACCCAATGTATATCGGGGGTCTATGCATCGGAGTTTGGGGACAGTGAAATCATTAAGGCGCTGCGCAGAAGAACCGACGAATTTCTGGAAACAGAAGGTCGACGTCCCAGGATGTTGGTGACCAAAATGGGGCAGGATGGTCACGACCGCGGGATCAAAGTGATTGCCACCGGTTTTGCCGACCTTGGATTTGATGTGGATATCAGTCCCATGTTTCAAACACCCGAGGAGGCTGCGCGCATGGCGATCGAAAATGATGTTCATGTCGTCGGTGCTTCCAGTCTGACCGCCGGACATAAAGCGCTGGTCCCTCAGCTGATCGCAGCGCTTAAAAAGGAAGGCGGCGAAGATATTTTAGTTGTTGTCGGAGGAATCATCCCGCCGAAGGATTATGATTTTCTGTACGATCAGGGGGTTGTCGGTATTTTCGGCCCCGGAACACCGATTACCGAATCCGCCAATCAGGTCCTCAACGCGCTTGAGAAAAAGAAATAGCCTAAACCCTATGGTGTGCTAGGTCGAGAAAGTTCCTTTAGAGGATGAATATCATGGACCCCAAAGTATATATTGATGGTGTTCTGGCGCGCAACAGGCGGGTGCTTTCCAAGACCATCACATTGATTGAAAGCTCACTTCCCGCCCACCAGGAGATCGCCCGCACGGTGGTGGATACATTGCTGCCCCGCACC
>CP070694.1:81817-86756 GCA_020353355.1 Desulfobacterales bacterium
AATTATAATTATGGAAATAATTCGCAAGCATTTTGAGTTCGTCAACATGAGTACATTTGCACACCAAATAATAGAATCATCTGAGATTAAAATGCAAAGGCTTTAATTAAGGATTAGGAGTTATTTTATGGGTAAGCTTGATATTTTGACTACTCACGAAGGAGAAGTTTTAAAAGTCGAAAATAAGGGTAAGCCTTTCGCCTCTATTGTTATCCCCGCCTACAATGAAGAAGCTCTGATTGAAAGCAATTTAATCAGACTTTACGGCTATTTAGAAACACTTAACGATGAATTTGACTGGGAGATAATTATCGTCAATGACGGCAGTATGGATCGCACAGGGGAGATAGCTGAAAACTTCGCGAAATTGCATGATGGTGTCTATGTTTTGCATCATTTTGTTAATTTTCATATCGGGCAGTGTTTTCGGTTTGCCTTCAACCATTGCCGGGGCGATTACGTTGTTACCATGGATTTAGACCTAAGCTATTCGCCGGATCATATCGGTAGGTTATTGAGAACAATTCGCCACACTAGGGCGAAGGTTGTGATCGCGTCACCTTACATGAAAGGTGGTAAAATTACCAATATTCCCTGGTTCAGACGAAAATGCAGCATTTGGGCAAATCGTTTTTTATCCCTTTCAGCACAGGGCAAAATCTCCACCTTAACCGGTATGGTGCGAGCATATGATCGCAGATTTATCGCATCATTGAATCTGAAAGCAATGGATTATGAAATTAACCCGGAAATTATCTACAAAGCCCAACTGCTTCGCGCCAGGATCATCGAAATCCCGGCGCACCTGGATTGGAGTTTTCAAAAATCCACCGGCAAAGCTAGAAAGTCGAGTATGCGAGTCACTCGCGGTGTAGTTTCGAATCTGCTTTCGGGTTTTATATTCAGGCCGTTCATGTTTTTTATTATACCGGGGCTGGTATTGTTGGTGCCGAATATTTATATGCTCTGGCTCATCATAAAATACACGGTGAACAATCTGCTTACTTTGCCGGATTCGTTTGGACCCCTCAATTATCGCATCGGGGCGGCAGTGGCCAAGGCATTTGAAATTGCACCGCATACCTTTATTGTAACGGGCATCTCTTTGCTGGTTGCCATTCAATTGATCAGTTTAGGGATACTGTCCCTGCAAAGCAAGCGTTATTTCGAAGAACTTTTTCATTTAGGATCGAATATTTACAAACACCTCCGCGAGGATAAAATAACCAAGGAAAACCGATCATCTTGAATTTGCTCGACGAAATAAAGCCCCATCTTAAAATGGAGTCTTCTAAAATAGAAAGAGGCATAAAATTCATCAAGCTTCTGACAGGCGTCGGTATCGCCTATGCCCTGATTCATATGTTGATACGGTATACCGGAGCGGATCTGTGGGAGGAAATTGCGCGAGCAAATCGATGGTTGCTGCTGTTGGCAGTGCTATGGTTCAGCGGATCGATTTACTTTTTAGTTGAAAGGCTGTACATCCTTTTGCGCATCCAAGGCATTCATCTGAGCCGGTGGGACGTTGCCAGGGTATCGATGATCAGCTTTTTTATAAATATCGTCATTCCGGGAGCCGTTAGCGGTGACCTAATTAAAATGATATATGTGGCGAAGCAGGCAAAAAAAAAGGAAGCCGAAGCATTGCTTACAATTTTCTGGGATCGTGTGATCGGTATGGTAGGCTTGATGGTTGTTGCAACTCTCATCATCTTGATCTATCTACCACGTATTCTCAGCTTGGAGGCTCAGTATTATTACCTTCAAATGGCGATTCTTACCGTCGGACTTGGCTGTTTACTGGGCGGCTTGCTCTTTTTTTTATTGCTTCTTCAATCGTACCGCAAAAATTCGTCTGCCGGAAGATTATTTGAATGGGTACACAGCAAAATTCCTAAAAAAATCATTCCGATCGTCGATAGGCTTACCGCCGCCATTAATTTATATCGAAACAACCTGAATGTCATATTAAAAACACTGTTTTTATCGGTTTTAAATCATTTTTGGATGAGCACCAATCTTTTTCTGATCGGATGGTGTGTCGGAGAACACATCATGCAATTGGGCGATTATATCCTTGCAACCCAGGTCGGCAACCTGATCGCGGTGCTTCCGATTACACCCGGAGGAATCGGCACCAGGGATGCTGGTTCCGCCCTTATTTTTCAGGCTTTAGGATCCCAGATGACGAAAGCAGGGGTTATCCCTGTAATGATGACTTTCGTTATCCTATTCTGGCGGCTTGTTGGAGGGTGGTTTTTTATTTTTTCGAAATCCTCGAAAGTCAGCACCAGCGAAAGCTACCTCCCTTCAGAAGGTGCTGGCCGCTGAAATTTCTATCGACGCTTACAATGATTCTCCATGCCGCATCAGATTGTTTCGCAGTCTTTAGGTGTTTACAGTGAGCGCCAGGTTGGTTGTTGGAAGCAAGCATAGCCCCTAGCTTAGGAAGAAAAAAGCCCGCAAAAAGCTTAAACGATGGCATCAATTGATACTGAAAATTTGATTATCCCAATGGCAGAAAAACATGCCGAAGAAGTAGCTGAGCTGCATTATATTCATACCAAGAGCCTCATCCAGGAATTAGGAAGACGGATGTGTATTATTTTTTATAAAAATGCTTTAAAATCAAAAAATAATTTCGGCTATGTCTATGTTGAAAATTCACGAGTTATGGGATTTATATTTGGGACGGTCGATAATTCTAAAATTTTTAATAACGCAAGAATTCTTATAGAAATATGTCTTGGCCTGATCAGAAAACCCCATTTAATTAAAGAGATCATATTTCGATTAAAGGGGACTGAGACCGGGGCTCCTGAAGGCCTTTATTCGGCAGTTGACCAGAATTGTAGAGAAAAAGGTACTGGGATCAAACTTTACAAGGCGCTGAATCAAGGTTTTATGGAAAGAGGTATTAATTATTTCGAGTCGCGAATCGATGCCGATAACAAAGCAGCTTTGATACTGCGCAAAATGCTGGGTGCCAGTATAAAAGAAGAATTTTACGAACATAATAAGAAGCGATATAGGCTTGTCACTGAAATCAGAGGCTCGCAGGTAAATCATTATAAACTTGAGAGGTGTAAATGAATGTTATAGAGGATTTGAGAAAATTTCTTGTCGAAAAAAAATTTGTGGATAGCTCTGAGTCAGTTGATGCTTCGACATCTATATTGGAGATATTAGATTCCCTGAGTATATATAAATTGATCGCATTCATTGAAAATTCATATCAAATAGCGGTGGATGAAGATGATTTGAATCCTGAGAATTTCGAGACCTTAATGGCTATTCGGAATTATGTCAGTCGCAAAGTCTCATAACCCGAAAAGCTTCCGTATGCCCGGGGGCGCATGGAGCCGGAATGCATTTTTTGATCTTGGATTTCCGGATAAATGGAAAATCATCGAATGCAAAATGGTCGACGCACCTCCAATATCAACTCATGATATTAGGATTGCGTTTGAAAATCCAATTGGTTCAAAGTCCCTAAAATTTTCAGGTAAAGGGAAAAACAGAGCTGTGGTGGCGGTGGAGGATATATCACGCCCCACGATTTTGCAGCCTGTGCTGAAGAGATTGATTGTTGAATTAAAGGGCGCAGGCCTTGAAAAGGAAGATATTACTTTTCTAATATGCAATGGTGCGCATCCCCCCATGCTCCGCAAGGATATATTGATGAAGCTTGGGAAAGATATCCTTAAGGACTACCGCGTAATCAACCATAATCCCTATGACAATTTGATCGAAACCGATGTCGTCCAAGGCAATACGCGGTTGAAAATCAACCGGTATTACTTTACAGCAGATTTAAGAATAGCGGTGGGCAGCATTATTCCTCACAGTATGGCAGGATTCAGCTCGGGCGCTAAACTTATACTTCCCGGATTGTCTGATATCGCGACTCTAGAACGGACTCACAAATTTGCAATGATGGGGTTCCGTGGAGGCGTAAATGACGTCGAAGAAAACAAATTTCGTCAGGATCTGGAGAGTGCAGCCTCAGGCATCGGGATGGATTTTTTCGTCGGCGTGGTGCCCAACTCAAGACAGGAAATAGCCGGGGTATTTACGGGAGACATGGTGGCGGCTCACCGTGCAGGGGTCAATTTTGCTCGCAATATCTACGAGACTAAAGTCACATCGAGTTGCGATATTCTGATCCTGAATGCCTACCCAAAAGATTCCGATTTGTTTCAAGCGGAAACCGCATTTACTCCTTTGCGAGCAAGCGATAAAGAATTCGTGAGGAAAGAAGGTATTGTTGTTATCGTCAGTCGATGTTCAAATGGTCTGGGACATCATTCACTCTTTGGCCCGGGGATGCGTTTGTACCGGAAGCCAATTCAGCGCAGTTTATTAAAAGGAAGGGACCTAATTTTCTTCTCATCAAATATCCAGCAGGCTGAATTTAACACGATGTTCTGGAGTGGTTATAAGTTTGTCAACAAATGGGCATCGTTGCTTTCTTTGCTAAAAGAGCGGTTCCAGGGTGTCAGGGAGGTGATGGTATTTCCTTGTGCACCCCTGCAATTGGTAAAATGTGTTTTTTAATTCATCATTTTTTAGAAAATAGCGCGGACAGGTTACCTGAAAAGGAAGCCGTTGTTGATAATGGGCTTAGATTTTCGTTCTCAGACATAGAGATAAAAGCGAATAAAATTACCAATTGGCTGCTGGAATTGGGTATTTGCAAAGGAGATCGGGTAGGGCTGCTGCTTCGAAATTCGGTAGAGTATATATCCGCCTACTATGGTATTCTTAAAGCCGGGGCGATGGCAGTTCCGTTTAATACCGATTTAGGTTTTCAGGAACTAGAAGAGATTATGAATGACTGCTCGCCGCGAGTATTGATAACCCAGCCGGAGCTGCAGAAAAAATTCTCCAAATTTCATGAAAACATGCCAAAAGGCCTCCTGGCAATAGGGGATAT
>CP070694.1:86856-91975 GCA_020353355.1 Desulfobacterales bacterium
AGAAGGCATGGTGATCATTACTGCCAGCGACCGCGTAAAAGCCAAACGACAGGAAAATTTAGTCCCCATAATGACCCGGCATCGCCATGCCTGTCTGACCTGTGCCCAGCAAGAGGGGTGTCCACGGACCCAGTGTTCGTTAAATGTTCCCGGAAACGAACGCTGCTGTCCACAATTCGGTCACTGTGAACTACAAAATATAGCCCATTATGTCGGAATACTAGATGCCACTCCCAAATGGGTTCCCACCGATTTGCCTGTTTTAGAAGATCATGCCCTGTTCGAAAGGGATTATAATCTTTGTATCGGCTGTACGCGCTGCGTACGTGCCTGCCGAGATCTGAGAGGTATTGATGCAATTGGTTTTGTCTATGACCAACGGGGTCAGGTTCATATTGGTACGGTGGCTGAGAGGCTGCAAGACTCCGGCTGCAAATTTTGTACTGCCTGTGTCGAGGTGTGTCCCACTGGGGCCTTGGTAGACAAGACGGTTGAGCCGGGCACCAAAGAAGATGACATCGTGCCGTGCAAAGCAGCATGCCCGGCCCGCATCGATATACCGGGATATTTGCGAATGATCGCCCAGGGCAAAGCCGATGAAGCCAATGCGATTATTCGGGAGAAAGTCCCTTTCCCGGGTGTATTGGGAAGAGTCTGCATTCACCCCTGTGAAGAGGTCTGCCGCCGGGGAGAAGTCAATGAACCGATTTCAATTTGTGCGCTGAAGCGTTTTGCGGCGGATGGGGATAAAGGTTTATGGAAAAAAGATAACACGGTTGCGGCCGATACCGGCAAGAAAGCGGCGGTGGTGGGTGCCGGCCCTGCGGGGTTAACGGCCGCTTTTTACCTTCGCAAAAAGGGCCATGCGGTTTCCATCTTCGATGCAAATGATCAAGCTGGCGGAATGATGCGCTACGGCATCCCGCAATATCGTCTACCCAAAAAGATATTGCATCAGGAAATCCAGGATATACTGGATCTGGGGATTGAGTTTAAACCGAATCAAAATCTAGGCAATGATGTCTCACTGGATCAGCTGAAGAATGACGGGTATGATGCGCTATTTCTGGGTGTCGGCGCCCAGTTGAGCAAGCGTATCCCATTGGAGGGATGCAATATTCCCGATGTCATGTGGGGCGTGGAGTTTCTGCGAAAAATTGCCGAAGGAGAGGATGTTAAGCTCAAAGACAGCGTGGTGGTTATCGGCGGAGGCAATGTTGCGGTGGATGTTGCCATGACCGCGCGTCGTTGCGGGGCCACCGATGTCAAAATGGCGTGTTTGGAATGTTTGGAAGAAATGCCGGCCAGCCCCTGGAAAATTGAGGAAGCCAAGGCAGAAGGCATCGAAATTCTGCCAGCGTGGGGACCGGATCGAATTATCAGTGAAGATGGTAAGGTCACCAGCATGGACCTCGTGGAATGCACCTGCGTGTTCGACGATGACGGCAATTTTTGTCCCGAATTCAGTGATAAAAAAGAATGCATCCTGGTAGATCAGATCATCATGGCTGTCGGGCAGGCGGTCGATGTGTCTTTTCTCGAGGATAACAGCCAGATTAAAGTCGATAAAGGCCTGATTGTGGTCGACGAAAATACGCTCGAAACCGGATTGAAAGATGTCTATGCCGGGGGTGATGTCACCAAAGCCCCGGGTGCCATTATCCATGCCGTTGCTGCCGGACGCCAGGCAGCTGCATCCATTGACAAAGCGTTGGGGGGCTCCGGAGAAATTGATGAAGTCCTGTTTGCGCGGGGAAATCCCGGTCCCAATCTGGGGCGTGATGAGGGCTTTGCTTCCTGGTCGCGGGTCAAGGTTCCGGAACTTGATGCGTCTACCCGGATCACCAGTTTTGAGGAAGTATCCGTTGGGTATAATCACGACCAGGCCGTGACCGAAGCGAGACGATGTCTGCAATGTGATTTGCGCTTGCTTCTCGGTTGCAACCCGGCGCCACCTGGGCATGGTTTTCCCTTTGATGAAGAACACATCAATGATGTGCCGGAAGAAGAAGGTGTTTTTCAGCTGTATGATGAAGAACGAAATGTCCTCGCGATCAAGGGAACGGCCAATCTGCGCCAGGAATTGCTGCTTGCTTTGGAAGACAATCAGAAAGCTGCCTGGTTTGAATTTGAGGAAGACAAAATGTATTCCAAGCGGGAGAGTGAATTAATCCAGAAATATCTGCAAGGACATGGTGAGATGCCGGGAGGCGGGGCGGATGATCTGGCTGACCTCTTCTAAAAACTGCTTTTAAATCCTCAGACAAAATCTAATGATCTAAAATAGGATTGCCTTGCAGGCGCTTAATATCCCGGGCCAAGGATTGGGAATCTTTAAACAGAATTGACCTTATCCGCAGTTTTTTTGCAGCAGAGACGTTTTCCGCTAAATCATCCACAAACACGGCATCTTCGGACGTAATTCCCTCATTTTTTAGAATGTAGCGGTAGAAATCCGGATCGGGTTTAGACATACCAATTTTATTGGATGCGAAAACGGCGTCGAAAATATCGTAGCAGCCGCGGCTCATGAGATAGTTGTAATGAGGGTCAAACGTGTTTGTGCCGCAGACCACTCTCGAATCGTTTTTGAGCTGCTTTATTATCCCCATGACACCCTGATCCAGGCGAGGGCTGAAGAACTTACCAAATAATTCTTCATCCACTTTTCTGCCGTATCTGCTGGAGAAGTCGCTCCAAAATTCATCAGTGGTAATTTTACCGGTAAACAGCTTTTGCAGGCCTTTATCTGCAAAAATAAGGAATTGATCACTGGTGATGTCGAGGTAATTGAACACATCCGGAAAAACATCGGTATTGTAGGCAAGAACGCCTCCCATATCAAAAATATAAACCGTCATCCCGATCATCCCTTTCTTGCTGAAAATACAGTTGCGCCGCCTATGAAGTACTTGGATAGTTTTAAAAACAGGATCAATATTGGAATACTCGCTATGGCAGCAACCGCCATCATGGCGCCTTCGTCTGTATGTTTTTCGGCGGTGAACCGGACGATATACAGGGGTATTGTCTTCATTTCTTCACTTTGAGCCACGAGCAGGGGCCATAGTAAATTATCCCACTGGCTCTTGAATGTGAGAACCGCAAGGGTTGCTATGGCCGGAACACTGTTTGGAAGCATAATCTTGCTGAAAATCATTGGCTCGCTGGCACCGTCGATTCGGGCGGCATCCAGAATTTCATCAGGGAAGGTGACATAATATTGTCTCATTAGAAAAATAACGAATGCGTTAACCAGAAAAGGTGTTATCAATCCCTGGTATGAGTTCTGAAATCCTAATTTGGTGATAATCAGGTAAAGGGGTATCATGATGACTTCAAAAGGTATCATCATGGTGGCCAAAATCATCATGAAAACGAAGTGTCTTCCTTTAAAATGGTATTTTGCCAGACCGAAGCCGGTAAGCGCCGAAAGGATTACGGTTGTCGCAGTTACCGTGGAGGCTACGATCAGCGAATTTAGTATATTTCTGAGATATATGAAACTTCCGTCATTTCCTCGTATCCCCTGCCAGTAATTCTGCCAGTAAAAGCCTTGTGGCATCCATCGATAAGGCATTTTCATGATATCGGTTGCCGGCATCGATGAGGCCGTGAACATGAATACAAAGGGCGCCAGAATAAATAAGGCCGCGATAATCAGAAATACCCAGATGAACATATCCATGATAAATGACTGGGTCGAGGTCTTCTTTTTTCGTTTCAGATATTGTGCCATAACCAAGGCCCTTTCAATAACTGACTTCGTCGGAGCGGGAACCTTTAAATTGCAGCCAGGTAAAAAAGAGCATGATGCAAAAGAGTATGATACTCATGGCGCTTGCCAGACCGATTCGATGATCTCTAATTGCCGTATGATATAAATTTAGGGTGATGACGTTGATGGGTTCCATCGGGGCACCGCCTTGGGTAAAGAGATACTGGGTGCTGAACGTTTTCAAGCACTGGAGCATTGACATAATCGAAACCAGAATGGTTGTGGGTTTCAAAAGAGGAAGCGTTATATACCAGAAGCCGGTCCAGGCGTTGACACCATCTATTTTTGCGGCCTCATGGATACTTTTAGGGATAGATGCCAGCCCAACCAGAAATATGATGGTGAAGTAGCCGACGTATTTCCAGAAGTAAACCAGCATGGTCGAAATCTGAACCATGACGGAATTTGCCAGCCACTTGTGGTCGATACCCGGCATATTCAAAATAAGGTTTACAAATTGATTACTCAATCCCCGCGGATCAAAAATCAGAAGCCAAATGGCCGCCACCACAACCGATGACAAAACAGCAGGAGAATAATAGGCCATCTGGAAGAACTTCTGGAACCTCTTTCTCGATATAATAAAGTTAGCCAATATCAGACTGAATATTACCATCGGGATAAAAGTTCCGATGGTGAACACCACCGTGGCTCTAATCGAGTTCCAGAAGTCAGGGGAGTTGAAAAGGTAAATATAATTATCAAATCCAATAAATTTAGGGGGCTTCAGGGACAGCAGCTTCTTCCTGAACAGGCTCGTATGAAGGGCATTAAAAATCGGATAAAAGTTAAATAATGCAAAAAAGACAAGCGATGGAAAAATAAATACCCATCCCCAGCGCGCCTTTTTATGCTCGATGCCGGGGCTAAACAGGCGTTTGATCATATATGATACCCCTGAAATAAAGAAAACAGGGATGAGTCCCGGACCCATTCCTGTTTTCTTTATTAGCAATGATTATTCTTCATCTAGAGCTTCTTGAACTTTTCTTCTCAGATTTTTCACTGCTTCTTCCGGCGAGGATCCGGCCAGCATAACGGACTCCACCGCCTCTCTGATGTGTTGCTGAATTTTGGCGCTGTTTCCGGCATAATACACGATATGACCTCTTTCCATATCAGCTTTGAACACACTCGAGTAAGGCATGTCCTTGAATGTTTGAGATCCCATTAGCTTGACGGTGGGCTGGATAAGGCCGACTTTTGAAAGATATTCTTCGGAATGGCTGAGCATATACCCGATAAATTTCCATGTTATCATCTGGTTCTCTTGGGGCTTCTGAGCATTAACCACGAAGTAATGCCCGTAATAGGCACTGGCTGAATCCTTTACTGCATTTG
>CP070694.1:92075-95631 GCA_020353355.1 Desulfobacterales bacterium
CATGGGTAGCAGAATAATAATTTGTCCTTCAAAGGACATCAGATTTTCGCTGACATATTCGACTTTCACCGCATGGGCTGTTGGGTAGCGGGGTGCTTCTAGGATCAGGCCCTCATGGGCTTCAATGATTCGCACGTTGGTGGGATAGGGCTTAAAATCTGCCAGCGGTTTGATCTGGCGCGCATCGGCATTGATGTGAAACCCTTTTTGAACATCCACTACTAGAGCTAATCCGACCGCGTCACCGGGACGCCCGCGGTCGACGGACCAGGCTGTCTTTAATTTGACTACGGTCTCCTGTGTCTGTTCGGAAGCCGCAAAAGACTCGCACAGATGTTCCCGTGAGAAAACGAAAATGATAACAAGCAAAATAAGCCGGTTTAGACGGCGCTTTTTTTTAATCATCATAAACCCACTGTCCTCGCCAACTCTTTCATTTCTTAAGATTGATGAATTGATTTATGTAACCTGAATGCCAAATTGCTTGGGCAACAAGGTCATGCTATCATTTTTTAGGGCTCAAATCAAAGCCGACTCTCGCATAGGGCCTCTGTGTTCACGCTGTTCCGACCGCAACGGGGAGCGCGTCGAGCCCACCTAATAAGCGTTAGATTCGATTTAAATCTCTTATTTTTACATGAATCGGAATAACGTGAAAATAAGAATTTATTTTGGGTCAAGATGGCTAAATTCTTTACAAAGGTAATTTGACATTCTATATTATATAATTTGATATTTACAGTTTAAACTTATTGATAAAGATACTCGCTGGGCGTTAGACGCTTATTATCTATGCATAGATGTGTATGTTTTTAATGCTGTCAATCCATCATTCAAGGAGATGATTTATGGAAAAGGAACGCTACCTATTTACGTCTGAATCTGTGACTGAAGGACATCCGGATAAAGTTGCCGATGCGATTTCAGATTCTGTTTTGGATGCCATTATGGCGCAGGATAAAAATTGTCGGGTCGCCTGTGAAACCCTGGTTACTACCGGTCTTGCTTTCATATCCGGTGAAATTACAACCGAGTGTTATGTGGATTTGCCGCAGATCGTCCGGGATACCATACGCGAAATCGGTTATTGCTCATCTCAAATGGGCTTTGATTGCCAAACCTGCTCGGTGATTGCCAGCATTGACCGTCAATCTCCGGATATCGCGCAGGGCGTCAACGTCGGCGAAGGGCTTTTCAAAGACCAGGGCGCCGGGGATCAGGGCCTGATGTTTGGATACGCCACGGACGAGACCGAGGAGCTGATGCCGATGCCGATTACCTATGCGCACAAACTGTGCAGGCGTTTGGCAACCGTCCGTAAGAATGGCGCCCTTGATTTCTTGCGCCCGGACGGCAAATCCCAGGTAACCATTGAGTATGAAAATGGATCACCGAAACGTGTGGACACGGTTGTGATTGCCGCGCAACACAAACCCGATGTGACCTATGAAGACTTAAGAGAAGCGATCATCGAAGAGGTTATCAAGAAAGTCATCCCGCATAATATGATCGATGGTGATACCCGCTATTTTATTAATCCCACCGGCAGATTTGTTATTGGTGGGCCGATGGGAGATTGTGGCCTCACCGGTCGCAAAATTATTGTGGACACCTATGGCGGTCAAGGAAGCCACGGGGGAGGGTGCTTTTCCGGCAAAGATCCCTCTAAAGTGGACCGCAGCGCATCCTATATGGCGAGGCACATTGCCAAAAATATTGTGGCTGCCGGACTGGCGAGGAAATGTGAAATCCAAATCGCATACGCCATCGGCGTAGCTGAACCCGTATCGGTTATGGTCGATCTGATGGGAACCGGCGCAGTTGCAAAAAAGAAAGTCGAGGACATTGTTGTCGATATCTTCGATCTGAGGCCTGCCGCCATCATCGAATATCTTGATCTGTTGCGACCCATATACCGTAAAACTTCAGCATATGGTCATTTCGGTCGAAATGAACCTGGGTTTACGTGGGAGAAAACCAATATGGTGGATATCATCAGAAATAAAGCTGGCCTTTAATTAAACGTTTTGGAAATTCTGATTGGGGCGAAGCCCCTGAGAAGGTAAAGGAGATGGATCGAAAATGGATTATGATGTGAAAGATATTAAATCTGCAAAAGAAGGGGCGCTTCGGATTGAATGGGCCAATCAGAACATGTCGGTTCTCAATCGTATCCGCAAACGGTTTGAAAAGCAAACACCGTTAAAAGGCATTCGGATCAGCGCATGTTTGCATGTCACCACCGAGACGGCCTCGCTGATGCAGACTTTAAAAGCCGGCGGTGCTGAAGTTTGCTTGTGTGCCTCAAACCCTCTGAGCACCCAGGATGATGTGGCGGCTTCATTGGTCAAGCATGATCGGATTTCTGTTTTTGCCATAAAAGGAGAAGATCATAAAACCTATTACCGTCATATCTATGCGGTTTTAGATAGCCGGCCGCAATTTACCATGGATGATGGTGCGGATTTGGTATCTACGCTCCACTCTGAACGCTCCGAACTCTTATCCGGGGTCAGGGGCGGCACCGAAGAAACCACCACAGGTATTATTCGCCTCAGAAGCATGGCTGCTGATGGTGTGTTGCAGTATCCGATTATTGCCGTCAACGATGCCCAAACCAAACATTTTTTTGACAACCGTTACGGTACCGGACAGAGCACCATCGACGGCATTATACGGGCGACAAACCGCCTGGTTGCCGGATCCAATTTTGTCGTGTGCGGCTATGGATGGTGCGGCAGAGGGCTTGCCATGCGGGCCCGCGGCATGGGAGCCAATGTGATTGTCACCGAGGTGGACCCGCTGCCCGCACTGGAGGCGGTAATGGACGGTTTCACCGTAATGCCGATTCACCGGGCCGCGAGGATCGGTGATTTTTTCTGTACGCTGACCGGTAATATCAATGTTATCCGCAAAGAACATTTCCAGGTGATGAAAGACGGAGCGATGGTATCCAACTCCGGTCATTTTAATGTGGAATTAGACCTGGAAGGATTAAAGAAGATTTCGAAATCCCGACGAGTCATACGCCCGTTTGTGGAGGAGTATCGACTAAAAAATGGTCGCCGGATTAATGTATTGGGTGAGGGTAGGTTGATAAATTTGGCAGCCGCCGAAGGCCATCCTTCCAGTGTGATGGATATGAGTTTTGCCAATCAGGCGCTGAGTATTGAATATATGGTAAAACTTAAAAAACCGTTGGAGAAAAATGTTTAGCCGGTTCCGGAGAAAATCGACAAGCTGATCGCCAAAGAAAAACTGGCGGCCATGAAGGTTTCGATAGATAAACTCACGCCGGAGCAGAGTCATTACTTGGCGTCCTGGCAGCTCGGCACCTAAATTTCCAATTCAGAAATGGTCCTTTTCCACAAATATATCCGGCAGCTTTTCTTTTTAAAATATACCAATTTTCAGATTATAAATGAGAGATTTTTTCGATGAGCACGGCCGCAGGAGGATTTCATGGCGAGGCGTACATTTGGTACGTCGAGCTATGAAATCCGCGGAGAACGCAGCTCATCGGAAAAATAACCATTTATAAATGGAAATTAGAGGC
>CP070694.1:95731-100289 GCA_020353355.1 Desulfobacterales bacterium
AGATATCCGGTGGCACCGCGTATGATTGGGGAGCGCATTATCTGGACTGGGTGGTGAGCCTTATACCGGACCGCATCTCAGCGGTTATCGGCACCTGTCACCAGCGGGTCTGGCATGACGTTTCCAATGTCGACCAGGAGCGCATACAGATACGCTTTGCCGGGGGGCAGGAGGCAGAGTTTTTGCACTCCGACATAGCGGCCGTGCCAAAGCCAAAATGGTATTTACTGGGTACCGAAGGTGCGATTATCGGCCACTGGCAAAATGTGACCCACTATGAAATTGATCCCGTCATCTTTTACCACGAGCACCAGATTCCGCCCACCGAAATGGTGCCGCATCTGAGGTTACACCGCCGGCATGCTTCCGGCCAAATTGTTGCTCAAACGTTGGCGCTGCCGAAGCGACAGCCCTATTTGTTATACCGGAACTTAGCCGATCATTTGCTGACCGGGGAACCGCTCGAAGCGCCACTCGAGCATTCGGTGCTGGTGGTAGCAATTTTAGAAGCAGCCAGGCGGTCAGCGGCCAAGGGCGGTGCGGTGGAGGTATTCGATGGCTGAGCAACTGAAATGGGGTATTTTGGGCAATGCCAATATTGCGCGGATGTGCGTCATCCCCGCTATTCAAAAATCCGCAAACAGCACGGTTTACGCCTTGGCCAGCCGGTCGCCGGATGATGCCGGGCAGGTGGCAGCCAAAAACAAGATACCGCATATCTACGACGGCTATGAGAAATTGCTGGCCGATCCCGAGATTCAAATCGTCTATATTCCCCTGCCAAACCATCTTCACCATCCCTGGACCTTAAGGGCTCTGGAAGCGGGCAAACACGTTTTGTGTGAAAAACCGCTGGCATGCAATGCACGCCAAGCCCGGCAAATGGTTGATACCGCCCGGGAGATGGGGTTTTTGTTGATGGAAGCGTTCATGTACCGCTTTCATCCCCGCAGCCAGCGTATTAAAGAGATGGTTACCGACGGCTCTATCGGCACGCCCCGCCTGGTGCGATCCGCCTTTTGTTTCCCTATGGATGATCGACTATTATCGGCCGGCGAGGGTGCGCGCTTAAAGCCGGAGATGGGGGGTGGCGCCCTGCTAGATGTGGGATGTTACGGCGTCAGTGTCGCTCGGTGGTTATTCGGTGAGGAACCTACCCAGGTGCAGGGACAGGCCGTTTATCACCCGGCTGGGGTCGATGTTCATTTTGTAGGCTCACTTCGCTTTCGCGACAATGGTTTGGCAACGCTGGAAGCCAGCTTTATATCGGCATTGCAACAGACCTTTACGGTCGTCGGAAGCACCGGAGCCATTGAACTGCCCCATAATGCCTATGTTCCCTGGGAAAAGGATGCGGCCTTCATCCTTCGCAGCAAAGATGATGAGCAGGGCGAGAAGCATCTAATAGCGGGTGCGGATGAGTACCAGTTCATGGTGGAACATTTTGCGGAATCCGTTTTGGGAAAGACACCGCTGGCGTATGTGCCGGATGACAGTGTTTTGAATATGAAGGTTCTAGATGCCCTGGCGCAAGCGGCTCATTCCGGCAGAACCATCGTTTTGTAATCTGTCATCGGGGTTCATTGAGGAATGTAAATTTGTTTTATCAAAGCATCTTTCAGCGCCGCGGCACTAGTGAAAATGATCCCTTGAATTCCCAGTTTGCAAGCGGCCACAACATGCTCCGGGGTGTCGTCAATGAAGACGGCTTCCCCGGGCTCGACGCCTAATCGTTCAAGCGTCAGTTTGAAGGGGGCAGGGTCGGGTTTGATCAGGCCTTCATCTCCTGAACAGAACACCACATCGAACAGGTCGAGCATCTCCCAATCCGCCAGCCATCGGGTTAAACCCGGGGGTGAGTTTGAAAGTATGGCCAGTTTATAGCGGCCGTGCAGTTTGCGGATCAAGTCCAGCACGGCTTCGTTTATCACTTCATCGGCCTGATAACGGCGGCAAAACCGCTTGGTTTCTTCACCGGTGTCTAATCCAAGCTCAGGCCCAATCGAAAACCAGAACTCTTTTGCTGTTTTGCGGCCAAGCAGGGCGTCTTGCCAGGCTTGGCTGTCAAACATGATGGAATTAATCGTTCCTGGCTCCAGCCCCAATTCTTGCTCATAGGCGCGAAACAGGGAGGGTGGCTTTTGGGCGGTGATGACCCGCCCAAAATCAAAGACAAAGGCTTTTATCATATCAGTTTCTTTTCATACCATTCTGAAATCATCGATTTTTTAAATCCGATCGATTCGTAAAGGCGATAAGCCGCCGGGTCTTCGCCATCGGTTGTTAATTCAACCAGCCTGATACCTTTGTTTTTAAGGTGAGCCAATCCCGCCAGCAGAACGGTTCGACCGACACCCTGTTTTCGGAAATCGGGATCGACACCCAGCATGTGGATCTCACCTTTGATTCTCTCAGCCGGAAGGTTCTCTCCAACCCGTATTCGGGTCCAGCAGTACCCAATGGGATTATTTCCCCGGCAGGCCATGATGATATCTTTCGCAGAGCAACTGCTTGAATTGATGCGGTAAGCAATTTCATCTCGGGTATTGGGATTAAAGCCCCAGGCATCGGCAAAAGATCGGTTTTGGATATCCGTTAGCAGCTGCGCTTCACCGTGCTGAAGATGACGGATGGTATAGTTATCCGGTGTGACATCCGGCAATCGGCTGGTGCCGAGGTCTAGCTTCATTCCAATGAAACGACGGATAAATTGAAGCCCGAGACGTATCATCAAATTCTTGGCGGCCCGGCTTGTCTGCGGGATGCAGATTTGGGCGACATTCAACCCGGCTTTGCGTGCATGCTGAATGGCGTGCTCCATCAGTTTTGTGGCGATGCCTTTTTTGCGGTGTGGCGGAGAAACCAGGCCATCCAGCAGCGCGCGCCCAATTCCCGGTTCCAGAAAGACACTGACATAGCCGATCAGGCTTCCATCTCGTTCTGCAACCAGTAAATTATTCTCCGGGTGAAAACGCGGATGACCCAGATCTTCCACCAGACGCTGCCTTGAAGTATAACGTCCGGATCGATCATGGGCTTCCGTCTCAATCTGCAAGCGGACATAGTTTTCGAAATCGCTCGAACGATAATATCGAATTGTAAAAGTGTTTTTAATCATTTTATTGATAGCCGGAAAATAAGAGGAAAGCTTGCTCCATATGAGGGTTTAACATAAGTCTAAATCATAGCAATAGCAACCTAAGAACATATAAAAAGAAGTGCTTTCTTGCATACTTTGGGTAAAGCCCTAAAAATTATGCGTGTCTTCCCTTTTAGATTTTCGTTATTATTTTTTAGTCTTCAACCAATCAAATGATTTGCTCGACGATAAAGCGGTAATCAATAAAACGGACAGGAGGTTTTGCGTGATAACAGCGGCGGACATTATGGTGGTAACCCCCCATCCCGATGATGCGGAGTACGGTGTGGCCGGCACGGTGGCTCGCTGGACACGAGAAGGCAAGTGCGTCATATATGTGGTATGTACCAATGGTGACAAAGGAACTAACAATCCCAGTGTCAAACCGGAAGAGTTGGCCGAAATAAGAAAGCAAGAGCAAATGGCCGCAGCCGATATCCTGGGAGTGCGCGAAGTGATTTTTTTAGGTCTTCCCGACCAGGGTCTGGAGGATACTCCCCAATTCCGAAAGCAAATTGTTCGTCTCATAAGACAACACCGACCGGCAATTATTGTCACCGCCGATCCGTATCGACGATACGTCTGGCATCGAGACCATCGCATTACCGGCCAGGTGGTATTGGATGCTGTTTTCCCTTATGCCAGAGACCATCTGGCTTATCCGGATTTGATTGAAGAAGGCTTGCAGCCCCATAAAGTGCGCGAGATGTTGTTTTGGGCAACCGAAGATATCAATTATCGCTCCGACATTACCGATACCTTTGATCTCAAAATCGCTGCTTTGCGCTGTCACAAAAGCCAGGTCCGACAGCTGGATGTATCCAACCCGGAGGAGTGGCTCAGAAAGCGATGCAAGGACATCGCCAAAGATGAGAATTTTGAACTGGGAGAAGCCTTTCACCGCATTGAAATAACGTGGTAAAGCGTGCCGAATTCATTGTTCGAGGCGCCCACCTCGCCTGAGCTCTCGCGACGATCGGCAAGGGTTTACCCCGAGGCGACATCGCATAGCGCATGGCATAGAGAGCAAAGCGTAAAGACAATCATTACAGACTTTTTTTAACGCTATGCCGATAGTGCCCGCGGAAAACGTAGCGCATCGGAATCCGCCTATCGTGGACCGGATGAAAACCAATTATTATGATAGCCAAAGCACATCCCCACACAGATTCGGATCATGGGGTTTTGATGAAAAAACTTCGAATTCTTGTTTTTCTTTCTTGAGAACGGTAGACTCGCCGTGGCCGGGATACACATGCGTCTCATCCGGTAATACAAAAATTTTGGTGGTCAATGATTCAACGATTTGTTTGAAGTCAGCCGGAGACCATGTTTTTCCCGGACCCCCCGGAAATATGGTATCGCCGGATATTAAATAATTTCCGGTCAGAAAACACAGACTTCCCGGCGTGTGCCCAG
>CP070694.1:100389-104443 GCA_020353355.1 Desulfobacterales bacterium
TGATCACCAGAAATGTCACATTATCCTCCAAAATAAGCACTTAACACTTTTTCGTTATTTTGGATTTGTTCGGGAGTGCCCTCGGCTATTTTTTCTCCATAATCAAGCACGACAATCCGTTCACACAGATCCATAACCACCTTCATATCATGTTCGATAATAATAAAAGTGCAACCGCAATTTTTTCTGAGCTCGCGGATTCGCTCGACGATTTCAACGGCCAGAGACCGGTTGACTCCCGCTAAGGGCTCATCCAACAGGATGAGCTCCGGGTCGGCCATCAAAACCATTCCAAGGTCCAAAAGTTTCTGCTGGCCGTAAGATAAATTCTTCGCAAATTCATCTCTGACGTGGCCTATTTTCAAAAATTCCAGCAAGGACAAAGCTTTGTTGCGATTGTCATCTTCCCGGATGCGAAACAGGCGGTTTAGCATGCTACCTTGGCTTTCCTGGATGGCTAACAGCATATTTTCCATGACCGTCATTTCCGGGAAAAGCTGGGCTAACTGGAATGTTCTGCCGATGCCCATTTTGTATGACCCGTCGGGTTTAAAATTGGTAATGTCTTTATCTTTAAAATAGACCTTTCCCCCTGAAGGTTTCAGAATGCCGGTGATACAGTCGAACAAGGTTGTCTTTCCGGATCCGTTCGGTCCGATCAATCCCACCAGTTCGCCTTCTTCAACATGAAGATCTACGCCTTTTAGCGCTTGCAACCGATAGAAGAATTTCTTTAACCCACTGGTTTCTAATATCTTCATAAAACTGCAACCTACTTGGTCAATTTCGGTGCTTCTCTGCCTGTAATCGTCTGAAACAGCCAATCCCACAGTGTTACCGCACCCTTGGGCATAAAAATCAAAATCAGCATAGCCGCCAGTGCGAAGATGACAAAATACAACCTTTCGGCGACCCGGAAAATTTCCGGGAAAATGGTAATGATGATGGCACCGATAAATGGCCCTTCAAATCGTCCCGATCCCCCAACGATCACCATTAAGAGAAATTGAAAGGAAAAGCCGAGATTAAAAATTGTAGGGTCGATATATCCCAACAGCGGGGCGAGCAATCCACCGGCTATTCCGGCAAAGGCAGATCCAATGGCAAAGGCAAGAAGTTTGTAATTCCGCAAACTAACGCCTAACATTTCGGCTCTCAGTTCATTTTCTCGGATTCCCTTGAACGCTCTACCCCATTGGGAATTGAGTGTCCAATATGTGAGAAGCATGATGAAACAGGTTACGAGGGCAATCAGGATATGATAGCTCTCGTTGGAAGTAAAATCGATCGGGCCTGCTTTGGGTCTGGGAATGTTAAAAACGCCGTAAGATCCCCCCGTGATCTCCTGTTCATTCATCAAAATTAAGTAAACAATAATATTAAACCCCAGGGTAATCATCGCTAAATAATGATGTTTCACCTTTAAGGAAGGAAAGCCCAGCACCAATCCTAAAACGAATGCGATGCCGCCGCCTAATGGCAGTGCGACCCAGAAAGAAAGTTTGGTGGATAATAAGGCTACGGTGTAAGCGCCTATTCCCATAAAAGCCGCCTGGGCCAGCGAAATTTGTCCGGCGTATCCTAAGATCAAGTTAAGCCCGGCGGCCGTTAAGGTATAAATACAGGTCAAACTGGCCAAATATAATATATACTGTGAGCTGACGGAAAATGCCGGAAGAACGAAAATTCCCAGCAAACACAGCCACCCAATGGACGCCCTCAGCGGTGTTACTTTGCTTGCTTTAACGGTATTCATACAGTTCCTTTTCTCCCAGCAGGCCTTCCGGTTTGAAGACAATCACAACCATCAAGACGATGAGTACGAAGGCTCCCTTGTAATGAGTAGATATATAGGCTGCCGTGAACGTTTCGATCAGCCCGACCAACAAGCCTCCAAGCAAAGCCCCCCTGGTTTGATTGAACCCTCCAATGATAGCGGCATAGAACGCTTTCAGTCCGAGTTCCACACCCATGTCGTATTTCACCATGTAAATGGGAGCAATCAGAATTGATGAAAACCCTGCAATGACCGCGTTGATCAGGAATGCCAAGAGAATCATTTTGGAAGCATTGATTCCCAAAATGTTGGCAACATCACGGTTTTGCGAAACCGCCTGCAAGGCTTTTCCGGTTTTTGTCCTTTTGACAAAAAGATGCAATCCGGAAATTATCAGCGTCGCGACGAAAATATTCCAAAGATCGACAGCGGAAAATGTTGCATCGCCAAGATGAAGGGGTTTTTTAGGGACAAGGCTTGGAAAATACAGGGCTTCCGGAGTCCATGAAATTATCAAAGAGTCTCGAATCATAAAGCCAAGGGCAATCGTAGCGACAACCAAGGGCAACACACCTTTTTCGATCAGGGGACGATCCAAAACACGATTCATCAAATAGCCTAACAAAAGGCCGGATATAATGATGGTAAGGATCAATGCAAGGGCAAACGGTATTTTGAAAACAAGCGCCAGAAGAACCATTAAAAAAGCCGGCAATGTGACAAACTCACCTTGAGCAAAATTGATGGTACGGGAGGTTTGCCAGAGCAATGAAAACCCAATGGCGATGAGGGCATAAACCGCACCCAGGGAAAGGCCTTTGATAAATAGCTGCAATATCATGCTGCAATTCAACTACCTGGATAAGGGAAGCTTCAGGGCGATGGCTCCTGAGGATCTCTCCGGAAAATAGACCCTCAGGAGCAGAATCTTTAAATTTTAGTTACCTTTGAACCGAGCGGGCTCGAGAGGAGGAATGGTCTTGGTGATTACGTGCTGACCGTCTTGGATTTCAACCAAGAAACTTTCTCTGTCGATATCACCTTTTTCATCGTAATAAATATCCATCATGATATTGGGATGATCTCTTACGTAGAGCGTATGATTATGAAGTTTATCCCGCAGTTTTTGCTGGTCAAAGGCTCCTATTTCTTCCACCAATGCCTTAACGACATAAGTGCTGATATAAGCTTTAAAAAAGTTGTGATCCGGCCCCTCGTTATACTTGGCAATGTATTTGTCAGCTAAGGCTTTCAGGGGAGGGGCTACCGGACTTAAGCCGACATGACCCTGAACACCGTCTGCAGCCTTTCCGGCCAAACGAATCGTATCTGCCGTGAGCAACGTCGTATGCCCCACGATTCTCATTTTTTTGTCTACCCCCATTTCTCTAATCGCCGGCAGCATTCTACCGCTTTCCTCCTCATGGCAGTAAATAAAAAGGGTATCCGCATCGGTGGACTTGGCACGGGCAAGCTCGCCGGTGAAATCCATTTGTCCGGGTTCGGTAGGTATATCCGAAACGAGTTCCACACCCTTGGCTGTGAGAAGTTCAACCAATGCATCCCGTCCGCCCTTGCCGAAGGCGTTGTTCACATAGATGATGGCGAGTTTTTTCACCTGGTGGACATCCGTCAGCCACTTAACCACTTTTTTCATACTCAAATCAGCGCTGTAGCTGGAACGGAATATATTCTGGTTGCCCTGCTGGGTGATTTTTGGAGCCTCTGAGCCCGTAAATTGCGGTATCCCGGCCTTTTCCAGAATGGACATATTGACGATTGTGGAAGAGCTGTAAATGGTACCCATAACCACAAAGGGTTTCTGCTCTATCCCCTTTTTCATGGCGGCAACTGAGACCGGCGCTTCGCTTTTGGTATCTAGGGTGAAGGTCTCGATTTTCTTGCCTAAGATACCACCGGCTTGATTGATTTCATCAACCGCCATGAGCACCCCTCTTTCCCAATTTTTGCCAACCGGGGCACCTCCTCCGGAAATCTCGCACACAATTGCGAATTTGACGTTATCGGCTTTTGCTGTGGCCCCAAAACTTAATACCAGGGCCACGGTCAAAACCAGCGGAATACAAATTGAAAGAATTCTGCGTATCATTTTGCCCTCCTTTCAGCTTTAGCTTTACAATTTCCTCAAACCTGCTTGCCATCGAAAGGCGTTCACTGTCTGCAAAGCGCCTTTCTTGATGGGAAATTGAGGTTTAAACCCAAATCCTATCACCAGCGATCAAAATCTACTCATACTTACACAGGCTATGTCAAGCA
>CP070694.1:104543-107459 GCA_020353355.1 Desulfobacterales bacterium
AATAAGTAGGTTTCAGGGTTCAGGGTCAAGTCTCTGGTCGCTGCTCCTGGTTATTGGTTAAGCATTACGCAAAGCGCATGGCGTTGAAAACATCAAGACCAATATCGTAAACCCTATGCACCAGGCCCCAGGCCCCATGCTTTATAACCTGACACCTTCAGCTTATTACCACACGTTGTGTCAGATGAAGCCTCATACCTAATTATATCGCTCTTCTTCCTGCATCAGTTTCTGATGGTAGTCATCAATAAGGTCCATTGCTTGACTCTCTGATGAAATATGATTGATGGATCTGCGAAATTGACTGGCGTTGGGCAGTCCTTTGACAAACCAGCACAAACGGCTGCGCATTATTCGGCAGGCTTGGCCCTCGCCGATGTATTTCACCGAGCGATGCAGATAGCGTTTGATGATTGCAAAACGGTGCTCAAGATCCACCGACGATGTCTTTGCACCCCTCATTTTGGCCAAGACCTGGGCGAAGATCCACGGGCTCCCAATGGCTTTTCTGCCGATCATCATCGCATCGCATCCAGTGTCGGCCTGCATTTGAACGGCATCTTCAGCGCTAAAAATATCACCATTTCCGATAACCGGGATGCTGACACGTCCTTTTACGGCGGCAATAATTGACCAATCTGCGTGACCGGCAAATCCCTGGGTAGCTGTGCGGGGATGCACGGCAATCCCATCAATGCCGCATGCTTCTGCGATTTTGGCAAGGGCAAAGGCCTGCTCACCGGATTTGTCCCAGCCGGCTCTCATTTTAATTGTCAGTGGTATACGAACTGCTTTGCGAACAGCTTTTAGCACGGCCTCGCAAAGATTCGGTCTTTTCATGAGAGCGACCCCGGATCCGGTTTTAATAATCTTCTTGACCGAACAACCGAAATTAATATCCACCATATCGGCGCCATTGTCTTCGACAATTTTTGCTGCGTCGGCCATGACAGCTGGATCAGAGCCGAAAATCTGGACGGCTAGAGGTTTTTCTTGCGGCAAGCTATCCAGCAGTTGTTCGGTCTTTTTAGATTGGCGAACCAAGCCGTTGGCGCTGACCATTTCCGAATAGACCAAACCACAGCCTGCTTCTTTGGCCAAAAGGCGAAACGGCAGATTCGAAATTCCTGCCAGCGGGGCTAGTAAAATGTTATTGTCAAGGGCTAGTGAACCGATCTTCATGGTCTACACCGTCCGTGGTCGAAGAATAGCTTTCCGCAAATGTGAACTCCGGGATGGATGCAATTTCGTTGTCATTGCTCCTTTTTTTTTAAATCTTTGAAGGATATCACCTTTGCCCCATTTGAATTATTGGCGGGCTTATCTTTATCCAGCACTTTTTCCGCATTCGTTGTTATTGGCGGCTCCTCGGGGATTTCGATTTTTTCCAGCCGCATTCTTTTGCCGTTCATCGTGAACTCTGCTCCATTTATATAGACGTCTCTTAAAATCCACGTGACCACTTGCAGCGGAACCTGCAGCAAAAGGAGTTTTACATGATACCAATTGGGCTTTGAATCCGCTAAAATGTCTTCGATGCGTGCAAAGACAAGCGGTTTGTCTTCAAAATAGATGAGTACGATATCGTTTTCTCTAGCCATATTTAAGTCTTTTCTTGCTGTTGGTTGCTGGCTTGTTGTTACTGGGCACCGGTCAAATAAAAGGCATTAGGTTAGAGGTTTGAGGCAAAAGAGAGGTGCATGGCTCACGGTTCAAAGCCTGCTTATCAGGGCTATTAAATCCCTCATACTTATCCTTCAATATTCCGCCTCTAACCTCCAACCTCAAACCTAACGCATTCGTATGATAACCCTGAATTCCTTAATCCCTAAATCGACTTTTCCGATGTCTTTTTAATTACTTTAAAATCCGAAATCCAAAATCAAAAATCCGCAATTGATTCATTCCGCCTTCCGCATTCCACTTTCCGAATTCTTACGGAATTGTCTTCCTCCTCCCGATTGACAAATCATGCAATGGCAACAGGATATCGGCCATCTCTTTAATTTTCTGGATGGAATCATATGCTTCGGTCAAATCGATGTGCACACCGGGTGCGATGGCCGGACCCGCCGATGGGAAATTCCTGTCGTTGCAGCAAAAGCCCGTAATGATCGCCCTGCCTGCTGAAGTGTTAACGGCGACAGATTGACCTCCCACTGTATGACCGGGCGTATAAATGACATCCACACCATCAACAATGGTGGCGTCACCCTCTACCTGAATAACGTTCATATCATCGAGAATATCCGGATAATACCGGTGATCGACCGGATGGGGATTCAACAAAAATTCATATTCTTTTTTCTGAACATATACCGTTGTATGCATGCATTTATAATCGTTTTCGCAATGATCATTATGTAAATGGGTATGAATAATGATGTCGATATCTTCAGGTTTAAGATCCAACGTTGCCAGCGCATCCTCGAATTCACGGATCTTAAAACCGCATTGCGCCTCGGCTCCATCGGGAATCATAAACTGCTCCAATCCGGTATCCACGAGGATGTGTTTGTCGCCGGCCTGGATATAGAACACGAAAATGGGCAGGTATATGCGTTTGCCATAGTCCCGCAGATAGGTCATCACCCCTTGATCGGTTTCGTTTATTCCCACCACAAGCGGACGGATGGTATATTCCTGCATTCTCCCCCTTCTATTTCAAATATTTTAACTGATATCACTAAGCTGTAAATGTAAGCCGAGCAAAAAATCTAAGATAGAAGATTTTTGCAACTCGATCAATAGAAAATCCGGTTGAATGTTTTGTTGTCATTTTCTATATTTAATTTTTACATAACGCCAGCCAGTAGAGCAACAATAATTCGTCAAATTCGATAGGTGAATTTTATTTCTGAAATTTGTAATTTATTCAGCGAATTCATGTTGGAGTACAAGCCGAATGAAATCCGA
>CP070694.1:107559-110338 GCA_020353355.1 Desulfobacterales bacterium
CGCCGATATGGATTCCCGAGGGCGAAACCCAACGCTTGCGGTGGAAGGGTTTTCGTTCAATCACCACCTGTAATTATAACGCTGGTGACCCGGGTAAAGGGAACTTCAGGCGGCTCCTTTTGCTTGATACCTGCAGAGGACAGAATGAAAAAATTATTGTCCGTCATCGATGCGATTTCGATCTGGTCCGGCAAAGTGGCCGGCTGGCTGATTCTGCTCGTCGTCGGCTTCATCATTTATGAGATTTTAATGCGCTATGTATTTCACCTTCCCACCTTGTGGGTGAGTGAAAGCATGGTCTTCGGCGCGGGTCTGACATATGTTCTCGGTGCGGCCTGGGCGTTACAGGACAACCGTCATGTCAAAATCGACCTCATATACGGTCGCCTGACGCCCCGTCAGCGGGCGATCATCGATTCTATTACCTTTGTCTTCTTTGCTCTTTATCTGGGCGTGTTTTTATGGGCCACTGCGGAGTATGCCCGGCGGTCGGTGTCGGTTCTGGAAACTTCCGGTTCTGCCTGGGACCCTCCGGTGTATCCGATTAAACTGGCATTGTCGGCCGGGGTTGTCCTCCTGCTTCTTCAGGGAATTGCCAAATTCATCCGTGATCTTCATTTTGCCATCAAAGGGAAAAGCCTATGAGCATCGAACTGATTACCCTGCTGCTGACCGCAACCTTTTTAGTTCTTTTAGTCACGGGATTACCGCTGGCGTGGGTAATGGGTGCGACGGCCGTTATTTTCGGCCTAAGCCTGTTTAGTCCGGGTATAATCATTATGATGGTGGGACGGGTTTACAATATGATGCTGAACTACGCCCTGGTGGCCGTGCCGCTGTTTATTTTTATGGCTGCTATTCTGGAAAAAGCCGGGGTGGCTGATCAGATGTTCAAGGCTGTTCATATCTGGTCCGGACGGCTCAGGGGCGGCCTGGCGATCGGGACCATCATCTCATGCACCCTGATGGCCGCCATGGTGGGCATTGTCGGCGCTGAAATCGTCACCTTTGGGCTGATTGCCCTGCCCGGGATGCTGGAACGAAAGTATGATGAACGCATCGCGTTGGGCAGTATTTGCGCCGGGGGCGGGATGGCGACCCTGATTCCTCCCAGCGTGGTCTTTATTGTGTATGCGATGACGGCCGGTGCATCGGTCTGCGAGCTGTTCATCGCCGGCATCATACCGGGCTTGATTCTGGCCGCACTGTTCATCGGCTATATCGTCATAGCAACCTGGATTAAGCCGGATATGGCCCCGGCTGCACCTGAGGAAGAGCTCAATATTCCGCTCCGGCAAAAAGTGGCGCTGCTAAAGGGGCTGATCATGCCGGGTATTCTGGCCACCGTGGTTTTGGGATCCATCTATGGCGGTGTGGCCACGCCGTCTGAAGCCGCCGGGATCGGATGCCTGGGCGCGATTATCACCGCAATTATCAACCGCAAACTCAACCTGACCATGATCAAAAATTCCCTGGCCGAAACCGTCAAGGTGTCCTCCATGTTGGCCTGGTTATTTTTCGGCGCCCAGACCATCATCGGGGTCTACACCCTGGCAGGAGGCGACAAATTTGTGCAGAATGCCGTCATGGCGCTGCCGTTCGGCAAATGGGGCATCATTATCGGCATGCAGCTGATTATGATATTTTTGGGCATGTTTCTGGACTGGATCGGCATTGTTCTGCTGACCATGCCGCTGTTTATTCCGATCATTGAAAATTTAGGATTCAATATCGTCTGGTTTGGGGTCGTTTTTTGCATGAACATGCATATTTCATATCTTTCACCGCCATTTGGCCCGTCCATATTTTATCTGAAGAGTGTGGTCGGCGATGAGATTTCCGTGGGCCGCATATATAAGGCCAACCTGCCTTACCTGTGGCTGACGTTCATTGCCCTGGCGCTGACGGTGGCATTTCCCGGCTTCTCTTTATGGTTGCCCTCGTTGATGACAAAATAGTGGCGGCTCAGGGGATTGAGAATCAGACATTTATAAAAGAGAATATCGAATGCCGAATATCAAAGGAGCACACCATGGATGTAAAACCTGATTTTAAACGCATACGCAAAACCGCGCGTTTCGAGGAGCCGGACAGAGTTCCGTTGGCCGAAATCCTCATTGACTACTCTATCCAGAGCCAATTTTTAGGTCGACCGGTTGGTCCGGATGATCTGGAATCCCAGGTGGAATTCTGGTCGAAAGCCGGTTATGACTTTATCCCGTTGACTGTCGGCATGATGCAGCCGGGTAAAGTCACCAAGGAATCAAAAATTTCAAAAGTAATCCGGGAGGTAATGCTGGCCGACTCCGCTGATGCCGATAAGGAGGAAGCCTGGAATCTGGAACTGACCAGTTTCATAAAGACCCGCGAAGATTTTGAAAAATTTCCCTGGCAAGTGGCCGCAGAGCTGGACTTTGAAAGTTTTCAAAAAGTAAAAGACCTTCTGCCCGGAAACATGAAAGTTATTGCCATATCCGGCAAAATATTTACGCTGACCTGGATGCTGATGGGATTCAACCACTTTGCCTTGTCATTGATTATGGACGAACAGTTGGTGGCCGACGTGTTTAAACAAGTGGCCGAGATCCAGTTTCAGGGGCTTGAAGAAATCTTTGAAATGCCCCACGTTGCCGGGGTCTGGGTGGTTGATGATCTTGCCTTTGGTAATGGACCGATGATCTCCCCGCAGGCATTTCGCGACCATGTTTTTCCATGGTACCGGGAAATGTCCCGTCGTTGCCATGGGAAAGATCGATTATTCTTAATGCATTCCGACGGC
>CP070694.1:110438-114998 GCA_020353355.1 Desulfobacterales bacterium
CGTAAATGCATCGCTGGCACATGGTGCACATCCAGGCCCAATCGGATTTGATAATTTCATTATCCAATCCGAGTGCCGCCATACGTAAAAATTTTCTGGGATCCATCCCCGCAAGGCCTGTTGCAGGACATCCGGAAGAACATGCCCCACAGGTTAGGCAAAGATTCAAATTCCCGCCTTCGGGCAGGATTTCCATGACCTTGTCCATGAAGGTACTTTTCTGCCTGCCACCCAGTTTGATAATCTCATCTGACATGGGTTCCTCCTCAGCTTGTTTATTATCCATTCTTCAGGTTCAATACCTTTTCCGTTCAGGCAAACAGTTTTAACTTGTTCGTTATTTTGAAGATCGAATATCGAATCCGCGGAAACCGCAGAAGTTATTTGTTAATTCGTTATACCCACCACCTCGGCAAACTCGTCTTCACGAAACACCGACATCGGCGGGTCTTCTTCGAAACTCCTTCCTGCTTCATAGTCAAAGGATTTCTGAGTGTCCTGGGCGATGGTACGAAACAGCTCCATAACCGAAATATCATTCGGGCACGCATTCGAACACTGGCCGCAACCCACACAGGCTGTGCTCATATGGGCCAACCGGGTCATGTGATAAAACAGCGTGTCCGTCGGCATTTTAATAATCCCTTTTCGGTTGGCCCACCGTAAATACTGGGAAGGGTCATGGTTGAAGACATCGGTAACAAATACGCATTCCTTGCAATAACACACCGGGCAAGCCACACGGCAATTGTAGCAGTTGACGCAACCGGCAAAGTAGGCCGTCATTTTTTCCAAACTTTCGGTGACTTCACGGGTTTTGGCAATCATCTCATCGCGGTAAGCGGCGCATTTCTCGATCACGTCAGCCACGGCACCCTGGCGCGCGGCAGGTTCGTTGATTTCGGCAAGATCAAGCTGAGCTAATAAATCCTGGCCGACATCGGTTTGAGCTTGGATCAATATTTGGTCGTTGACATCAATTCCATAAAGCCCGATCAAAACATCGGCATTGGCAGCCACCCGATATTCGCAGGCCTTGCATGCCGGCGCCAGATCTATCCCGCCTATTTGTCCACCATGGCCGTCCATTATGTGTTGGTAGAATATGACACTTGAAGTGTCCCCATGCTGCTCAATAAAGCGGGCGTAATCTTTGTTTTGGTAAGCGCCGAGACAGTCAATGCCAATTATCACGACTTCATCTGTACTGCCTTGTTTGAGCTTCACAAGTTCTACAAATGCACGGATCTCGCAGGGACGCATTACCGCCGCAATTTTAGCGCCCATTGGTTTGCGCGTCAGACGGGAAACAATTTTGGCGGCGTTCATGGGAAAAGCGGGTGCCAGAGGATCAACACCATGGAGGTGATCAGGATCCGCTACCAGCGTCGGCATAACCATATTTTTCATCGGCAGATGCTGCGGAACCAATATTGCCTTGATATCTTCTATTTTTAGAATGTCCTCAAAAAATTTCCGCAACGCCCCCAACACGTCCTGCTCGTTTACCCCGATTTTGGCCGTGATTGCCATAAGTGCCTCCGGTACTTGCTATTGTTATTTGTTATTCGGTATTCGGTAATCGCTATCAGCCGATCTACCGATCTCGCTTTGAGATCTTCCTAATAACCATTAACGAATAACTTTCCTCAACCCGCAAGCCGTAACCCGTAACTCAAATTACCATCTTCAACTTCGCCTGACTGGGTCCCAAAGCTTTGATTTGGGAAACCAGGTCCCGCATAATCTCGCTAAACTGGATTCCATCGCTGGCTCCGATCCAGGTTAATATGAGTCGCTCTTGATTAAAACCAAACTGGGGAAGGATCTCCTTGAGAAGTTTAATCCGCCGGCGAGCTTTAAAATTTCCGCTGATATAATGGCAGTCGCCGGGATGGCAGCCGCTGACCAGCACGCCGTCAGCACCCTCCAAAAAGGCTTTGATAATATACTGGGGATCCACCATGCCCGTGCACATGACCCGAATTAAACGTACATTTTTGGGGTAGGGTAAACGGGACGTACCGGCTAAATCCGCAGCCGTATAGGTGCACCAGTTACAGACAAAGGCGATGATTATTGGTTCAAACCCTTCCATAAATCCTCCCTAAAGCTCTAGCGGTTTTTTTCCCTCCTTCATAGGAATAGCTTTAAACGTTTGGTTTCTTACGTCTATGCCTTTCATTCTGTATTCGACCCGGCTGCCTTCGATAAGCTACATTCGGCCTGCGCTCATGTCGAAGGCAGGTCCCGAGCACGTCGAGGGGAACTCGTCGCAGGCCGAATTGTTCTACATCCCCACCGCGTCCAATGCATCCATGATACCGTCGAACTCGGCAAATAATTGCTTCGGATTGAAATGTCTGACCTGGGCCGCACCACTGGGGCAAAATGCAGAACAGCTGCCACATCCTTTGCATAATGCTTCGTTTACGAGCGATACACCTCTGCGCTCATCAAATTCGATGGCCGAATAAGCACAAAGGCCAATGCATGTCTGACATCCCGCGCATATATCAGGATCGATCCAGGAAATTGCCGAAGGCACCGTCACCTTCCCCCGAGCGACCAATGAAAGGGCCTTGGAGGCCGCTCCCGATGCCTGGGCCACCGCATCCGGAATATCTTTGGGCGACTGGCATGCTCCGGCCAGAAATACACCTTCGGTTGCGGTATTCAATGGTCCCAACTTGGGATGCTCTTCCAGGAAAAAGCCGTCGGCACCCAGGATGACGCCGAAAATCCGGCCGACTTCAACGGCGTCCTGGCGAGCCTCCATGGCGACGCACAGAACCACCATATCCACCGGAATACGCAATTTCGCGCCCAAAAGCGTATCTTCAGCAATGGCCACAAGCTTGCCTTCCTCTTCAGAATGATTTGTCTGATCCGTAATTTCAGCCACCTTTCCTCTGATGAAGGTCGTGCCTTCCTCCTGACAGCGACGATAAAACTCTTCATAGCCTTTGCCGAAGCAGCGCTGGTCAATATAAAAGTCGTATATTTTTGTATCGTGCCCGACCTTTTCTTTAATCAGGTGCGTATACTTCAAGGCGTACATGCAGCACACCCGTGAGCAGTATTCGTGATAGTTGACGTCCCGGCTGCCGACACAGTGAAGAATGGCCACACTCTCTGGAATCCTGGTGAATTCACCCTTTTCATCTCGGATGAGAATGTTCCCGCCGGTGGGCCCGGTGGCATTGCTGAGGCGTTCGAATTCAAGGCTGCTAAAGACATTGGAATAGGTTCCATAACCGTATTGCTTCATCCGGCCGGGATCAAAGGTATCGTATCCGGTCGCCAGAATTATGCTGCCGACCTTTACTTCAATCTCCTCGAGCTTCATGTAATGATCAACGGCATTGGGCTCACAGACTCTGACGCATTCCATACATTCGCTACAGATACCGCAGTTCAGGCAACGCCGGCCTTCCTTTTGTGCTTCGGCTTCTGAAAAGCTCAAATCGACTTCCTCGAAAGACACAATTCTTTGCTCGATGCCCCGATGCTGAGACGCAACCCTCGCTTCCGGGGCAATATCTTCGGGGATCTCCTGCCAGCTCTGACCCGGCGATTCCTCTTCGGCCACCTCGTCGGCGTAGTGCGATAGATCTTCTTTATCGATGAATCGTTGCATCGCCTCGACGGCTCGATGGCCAGCTGCGACAGCTTCTATAACCGATGCCTGCCCTGTAACGGCATCTCCACCGGCAAAGACATGAGGGATGCTGGTCTGCATGGTATGGGGGTTGACCTGAATTGTATCCCCTTTGGTTAGCTGTAAATGCGGCTCTCGATCGATCCATGATTTATCGATCCGCTGGCCGATGGCCGGAATCACGGCATCACAATCGATGACAAACTCGGATCCTTCCACCGGTACGGGACGCCGCCGCCCGCTGGCATCCGGAGGGCCCAGCCTGGTCTTGAGGCATTCAAATCCCGTAACTTTGCCTTGCTCGGTAAGTATTCGATTCGGTGCGGTGAGGGTTAAAAAAGCGATGCCTTCCTCTTTGGCACCATCTATTTCTTCGGCATAGGCCGGCATCTCATTTTGCGACCGACGATAGACCACCGTGACGGATTCAGCCCCGAGACGCTTTGTCACCCGTGCCGTATCTATCGCTACATTACCCCCGCCGATAACCACCACTTTGTTTCCGGGCGATGATCTTTCACCCAGATTAATCTCTCTTAGAAAACGCACGGCATCAATAACGGCGGCGGCATCCTGTTCTCCGGTTAATCTCAAATTCAAGGATTCATGAGCCCCAATCCCTAAAAACACAGCTGAAAAGCCTTCTGCTTTCAAGTCATCAAGTGTAAAATCGGTCCCGAACCGAACCCCGGTGCGTGTTTCCACACCCCGGCGCAGAATATGATTGATCTCTTTGTCCAGTATTTTCGGCGGCAAGCGGTAATCCGGAATACCCACCCGCAGCATGCCGCCCAATTCATCAAGCGCCTCAAAAATCGTAACCTGAAAACCTTTCAACCTTGCATAGTATGCCACCGTCAGACCGGCCGGACCGGAACCCACCACTGCGATCTTCTCAG
>CP070694.1:115098-120608 GCA_020353355.1 Desulfobacterales bacterium
ATAGTATTATCCCATTTCGTCACAGCGTTACCTTGAACAAGGCGGCAAAAAATAGTAAATTAATCGCCTATGATGCCGGACATAACGATTGCCCGCCCGACTGGGGTATTTTTTGGCAGCACATGGAATCATTTCTGCGAGAGATTGAAATCATTGACAGAAAGTCTTGATTTATATAGATGTCTTCTGAAGGTTCAGGGTTCAACGTTCAGAGGTTCAAAAGCTTTTAGGTTTCAGGTGTCGGGTTTCGGGTGTCAGGTAAAACCAGGTTTTTGGTTTCCATTCAAAAGTACGATTTGTCGTAGCTGACACCTGACACCCGACACCTGAAACCTGATTAATCTTGAGTCTCGTGACGCATAACGCTTTACTATTAACCCTGAACTTTTGAACCCTGAACCCTGAACCCTAAACCCTGAACCTTTGAAGGAAGGAGTTATACTATGCCATCGCATCGAATTGAAGCACCTTTGAGAACGTTGATGGGACCCGGACCGCTGGATATTCATCCTCGGGTGTATCAAGCACTGACATCGCCGGTCATCGGCCATATGGATCCGGTCTATCTAAAAACGTTGGACCGCATTGGCGAAAAGTTGCGTAACGTGTTTGCCACCCAAAACCGGTTAACCCATGCTGTGCCCGGAACGGGAACATCCGGCATGGAAGCCTGCGTGGCAAATCTGATGGAGCCGGGAGACGCCGTGCTGGTGTGTGTAATTGGCTATTTTGGGGATCGAATCCGTCAAATGGCGGAACGCCAGGAAGTCGAATTAACGGTTCTCGAAGGAGAATGGGGAAAACCGGTGGATCCGGAGCGCATCAAGGAGGAACTCAACAAAAAAGCATACAAGGTCATCGCTCTGGTGCATGCAGAATCATCCACCGGGGTGCTTCTGCCAATGGATGAAATATCCCGTTTGGCGAAGGAACATGGTGTCATGATTCTGTTGGATTGCGTAACGTCTCTCGGGGGTGTTGACGTAAAAACGGATGAATGGGGCCTGGATGCGGCATATAGCTGTTCACAGAAATGCATCGGGGCTCCTCCCGGTTTGGCCCCGGTTACCTTTAGCGATCGCGCGCTGGAGGCAGCCAGAAATCGCAAGCACCCGATCCGCAGCTGGTACCTGGATATTACACTATTGGACAAATACTGGGGGTCGGAAAGGGTTTACCATCATACAAGTTCGAGCACTTTGAACTACGGCTTATTGGAAGCCTTAGAGCTTATTGACGAAGAAGGATTGCAGAATCGCTTTGCCCGTCATTTGAAAAACCATAAGGCATTGGTGGCCGGTGTGGAAGCCATGGGTCTGAAAATGCTGGTTGAACCGGATTTTCGTCTGCCGACCTTGAATACGGTGCGAATCCCCCAAAATGTCGACGATCTCAAGGCCAGGGGTTATCTTCTGGAAAAATTTAATTTAGAGATCGGCGGCGGCCTGGGAGCACTCAAAGGCAAAGTGTGGCGCGTCGGGCTCATGGGCTATTCTTCCTCAGCCGAAAATGTCCTTTTCTTTCTGTCGGCGATCAATCGTGCACTTGCTGTCCAGGGATGTAAAACCGATTTGTCAGCCGGATCGGACGCTGCCATGTCGGAGCTCGGTGCCTGAAAATAGATCGGCTTGGCGCCTTGCTCTCGAGCATGATCTAAGGTTTTGAAACCACTTCTAATGACGATTTTCGATTGACGATCGAATATTGATGCGGATTTATATCTATACTTTATTTAAAATTGGTTTTACGCCATACTTATTAGTAAGTTTCATCATCCTTTGCGGATCAAATACGCAAGCCTCCTGGTTGATTGATGGGGAACGATTTCACGTCTCGGTTCACGGTCAGTTATCCTGCCAGGACTGTCATGCAGATATTTCCGAAAAGCAGCCCCACCCGAATCCCGAAGACGTCACCAGGACATTGAAATTTTTCTTTCAACCGGAGCACTGCACTGACTGCCACTCCGACACAGCGGATGACATCGATGCCGGAAGCCATGGCGGCGAAACAGTCACCGACTTGAAAAGGTTTAATGACTGCATCAGCTGCCATGAGCCGCATTATCAGACGGCCTATCCCGAGGCAGACTCTCAGATTGACCTCAGCCAACCTGCCGAGATCAAATGCATCATCTGTCATGAATTGGAAACGAGATTGCCCGAACTGTCACCTGAAGACGAACAATGTATGCATTGCCATCAATTGCTATCTTCCGAAAACCCGCAGGCCGTCGAAACGATAGCCGCTTTCTGTTTTCATTGCCATGGCACCGCAGGCGAAAGCAATGCCGGCCAGGAATCTGTCCGCTATCCGCTGATCAATGTGACCGGGTACGGCAGCACCCCCCATCGAGATGTCGCCTGTACGATCTGTCATCCCCGAGCGGCTGAATTCAATCATGATAAACAGGTCGTGGAAGACTGCCGCCAGTGTCATCTTCCCCACGATGCTAAAATGACCAACGCGTTGCACCTGGGTGTGGCCTGCGGAACCTGCCATCTCAAAGGTATCACGCCGGTGAAAGTAACTGGATCCGATCAAATCCTGTGGCAAAAAAATCCACAAACGGGAAAAATCAGCGAAATCCATCACATGCCGAGTACTTTAGATGATGCCTCCTGCCGGGGCTGTCATTTCAGCGGTAATGCCATGGGGGCAGCCGCCATGGTGCTGCCCGCCAAAAGTATCATCTGCATGCCCTGTCACGCCGCTACCTTTTCTGCAGGCGATACCATCACTATTTTAGGGCTGGCGGTTTTCCTGTTGGGCATAATCGGCCTCAGTACTGTCTGGTTTTCCGGGACTCTCCCGGCAGCCGGCGACGGCAGTCTTTCAAAGAAGGTCTTTCAAACGATGAAAACCATCATGGGCATCACTTTTTCAAGCCGCATTTGGGTCATCATCAAGGTCTTGATTTTAGATGCCCTGCTACAGCGCCGCCTTTTCCGGGTTTCCAGGCCTCGCTGGGCCATCCACGCACTGATTTTCTATGCATTTGGTTTCCGTTTCATCTGGGGACTGGTGGCGTTGGTCGCTTCGATCTGGTTTCCTGAATGGTCTGCAGCCTGGTTGATGCTGGACAACAACCACCCTCTGACCGCCTTTTTATTTGACCTGAGCGGTCTGGCGGTCATCATCGGAGTGATTGGAATGATGATCCGCCGGAAGCAAAGCGCAGCCAAAATGCAGCTGCAAGGGCTGCCGAAAGCCGACTGGCCGGCCTACGGTCTTTTGGGCGGTATCATGATCGCCGGCTTTATTCTGGAAGGTATGCGCATGGCCATGACGGGAAGTCCGGGAGGTGCACCCTATGCTTTTATCGGCGATGCCATCAGCCGGCTGCTCGTCGATTTTGAGCTGACCGGTGTTTACGGATATGCGTGGTACCTGCATGCCATCCTGACGGGCGCCTTTGTGGCCTATTTACCTTTCAGCCGGATGTTGCATATGATTATGGCTCCCGTTGTGCTGGCCATGAATGCAGGCTCGCAACCGGATCATCATGCCACCACTCCGATATGGAAAGAACTGGAATGATGGAAAGATGGAATACTGGGCACGAAGTGAAGCTTTAGCGCTATATCAGGTCTGTATTGCATCGCATTGAAAAATATCATGATTCATGAGATAAACAAATTGCTGCAAACAGGCCGTTCAAATTACAGTCGAAGACTACGAACGATTAGATCAACTGCACTACGAGGTTGAATTCGAAGCAATTTGAAAGGAGAAAGAATCGATGGAGATCCAGGGATACAACATGCCCGATGACCTGCACTACGAAGAGAACCATTTTTGGGTCAAAGAGGAAGGCGATCTTCTGGTAATGGGCATGGACGATTTTGCTCAGCAAATGGCCGGGGAGATCGTTTATGTCCAATTGCCGGACCCGGGAAAGCGTCTTCAAGCCGGAAAAAAATTTGCAAAAATGGAATCGGGCAAGTGGGTGGGAAAAGTTTTTGCGCCCGTGAATGGCGAACTGGCAGGTGTCAATGCGGAACTGGAAACCAACCCCGGACTGATCAATGAAGATTGTTATGGAAACGGCTGGATCTTTAAGATTAAACCCGATGACAAAGGGGAACTCAACCATCTTATTCGCGGATTTGAGGCGGTTGAAAAATGGCTTCTGGCAGACATTGAGAAGTATGCCGACGAATCAGAATAACGGATAAGCGCAGCATCGACCAAATCCTGTCGACGTGCAAAAAAGGCAGGCTTAAAAATGAGCAACCAGGACTATAGGGTCAGGCAGCTGATCGAAATGGAGGCCTGCACCAACTGCCAAATCTGTGCGGAGATTTGCCCTGCGGCCTCGGCCTCCCGCCAGGGAAACCTGTCGGCGGTCTACCGTATGAAAGGCCTCAAGCAGATCCTGAGGAGCAGAACGGGGCTGTTGCGCAGGTTTTTCGGGAAGAAAAAACCCGGTGATGACGAATTGAATGCGTTCGGCAACACGGTGTTTCGCTGTACTTTGTGCGGGCACTGCCAGGAGATCTGCCCCGTTGGGATCCGCCTTAAGGAGCTATGGTTTGCGATCCGCCAGGATCTGGTTCACTCTGATCTCTATCCCAAGAAAATCGACATGATCCGGGAAAATCTGCAAGAAAGCCACAACGTCTTTGCAGAGGATAACCAAGAGCGGGCTGAATGGGTAGAGGACATGCGCAAAGTCCCTGACCATGGTTACCTCAAGGACCGGGCTGAAGTGGTCTATTTTACCGGCTGTGTCGCTGCCTATTTCCCGCTGGCTCAAAAGATTCCCATTGCCCTGGCAGAAATCCTGGATCTCAGCGGCGTGAACTTTACGTTGTTGGGCGCAGAGGAATGGTGCTGCGGCTTCCCCCTTTTGGGTGCGGGGCTGATGGACATGTTTCAGGAAATCATGGCCCACAATATTGAGGTCGTTCGAAAAAAGGGCGCCCGCAAAGTCATTTTCGCATGTCCTTCCTGTTACCAGATGTGGCGCGAGCATTATCCCCGTGAATTTGAGATCGCTCATGCCTCGCAATTTTTAATGGGTCTGATGAAAAGCAACCGCATTCCCCTGCAAGAGCTGCCGATGACCGTCACCTATCACGATCCCTGCGACCTCGGCCGGGGAAGCAGGATATTTGATGCGCCCAGACAAGCGATTCAATCCATTCCGGGCATAAAGCTCGTGGAACTTGCCCGCAATCGTGAGAATTCTCAGTGCTGCGGGGGCGGCGGCAATCTGGAAATGATTGACGCGAAACTTTCAGCGGAAATCGCCAAACAGAAAATCGAAGAAGTGATGCGCACAGGGGCCGAAGCGGTTGTGACTTCCTGTCAACAATGCGTGCGGACCATGATCACCTATGTGAAGCGAAACAGGATCTCGCTTGAGATCCTGGATATCACCCAGCTCATCCACCGGGCCCTCAAAAAAGAAGATTGATTGTATACGGCATTCCGCTCTTCTTATCCTTCCATGGCCTCTGCCACCAGCTCGGTCAGGTCCTTGACTGCTAGATCGATCTTCTGTC
>CP070694.1:120708-123709 GCA_020353355.1 Desulfobacterales bacterium
AAAACAAAGTACTATCAGATCAATCCGACTTTTTGGGAAAAAGATCCTCTACATTAACGCCCTTTATTTTTAACAAACAGTCCTTCAGCGCCTCCGATTCTGTTTCTCCAATGCCTTGAAATTCCTGTTTGGCGACGATGTTAATCAGATTGGGAACTGCTAAGAACATACCGGCGAGATTCCCGGCAAGTCTTTCGTGCACATCGATATAGAGCATTCGTTCATTGCGGATCAGGTTGTATCGGGTAACCTTTGTCAAGATATCCAGTGGGTTTAATTCCTGCATGGGTTTGTTTCCTTTTTGAGTCAAAAAAAAGGCAGTTTATCAGCGACCCATTTGCTGAATAAACTGCCTTTTTTGGCGGGTCCTAAAATTTAGATGGCGTCTTTTAAAGCCTTACCGGCCTTGAATTTAACGACATTTCTAGCTTTAATTTTGATCGGGGCGCCGGTTTGCGGGTTGCGGCCCTTGCGCGCCTTTTGGCGTACTTTCTGAAAAGTACCAAAGCCGACGAGGGTTACCTTGCCTTCTTTTTTCTTCAGCGCCTTGGACACGTTGGCCATAAAAGAATCAAGTACTGCACCAGCGGCAACCTTAGAAATCTTAGCGTCCTTTGCCATCTTTTCAATCAAATCTGCTTTTGTCATTTGTTCCTCCTTCTTAGAAATTTATGGAATAAAATCTAATCAACCGCAATTTTAAAAAAGCTTACAGTAAAAATTTTTAAAAGTCAATAAGTAAATGCCTATTTTACAGGGTTTTACAAGAAGAAATCAGTAAAAAGCCGCGCCATCCAATATTTTATCCGGTTGCCAAAATAAGTTTTGATCAGACCCCTTGAAGGTGACATTTGTATAATCGCTTAAATGCTTATCCCCAGGGCTGAAGAGATTGTAATTTATATGAACAAAATGGGCAGTGATAATCGTTAAATAAGCCTTTCTAAAATAGGCATTTTATGCTAAATTTGAATCGTGAAATAATACATCTAGGCCGCTGAGATGACAGAAAAAGTTTATATCACCAGCCAGCAGATGGCAACATTTGTTTGTCCGAAGTGTTCTCGGTCAAAAACCGTAAGTGTATCGGATTATGCCCATGTCGATAAATTAATCAAGGTAAATGTCAAATGTCCATGCGGCCATGCGTACACGTCTATTCTGGAAAAGCGAAAACAATATCGCAAGACCTCGAATTTGCCGGGAAGCTATATCCATTACATTGACGGAAGGCCGGTAAACCGGGGATTGATGACCGTCGAAGATATTTCGGCGAATGGTTTGAAACTCAAGCTGAATGCCTCCCACAATTGTGCCGTTGGCGATCAGATGCAAGTTGAATTTAACCTGGATGATAAGCATCGAACCGTGATCACAAAACGGGTCATTGTCAGAAATATCAACGGACCGTTTATCGGAGCAGAGTTTGGCCCTGCAGAGGCCTTGGATAAAGCGCTGGGTTTCTATTTGTTCAGCTAAAAGGCATAGAAGATGGCATATTGTTCGATGTGCGCTAAATCCCATAATGTGGGATTTATTTCCACCCGGTTTGCGGGAACTGATGGCGTTTCACTGGAAGCTGCAAAATGGGCGAATGTGTTCGAAAGGGTCGGTTTTAGCTGTTATTACTTTGCCGGCGAACTGGATCGACCAGCGGATTGCTCGTTCCTTGCAGAAGAAGCGCACTTTCAGCATCCCGACATAAAAGATATATTTCGCAACTGTTTCGGTGCCAGTAAAAGAGGACGCTTTGTTACTCAGAAGATTTATGAACTAAAAAAGAAGATCAAGGATCGTTTATATGAATTCATCGGGAAATTTAATATCGATCTTTTAGTGCCGGAAAATTCATTAACCATACCCTTAAACCTTCCTCTGGGAATTGCCATAACCGAGGTGATTTCCGAAACGGGTATGGCTACCATTGCCCATCATCACGATTTTTTCTGGGAGCGGCAACATTTTATGACCAATTCCTGCTGGGAGTATTTGAATATGGCCTTTCCGCCCCATTTACCGTCCATTCAGCATGTCGTGATTAACTCCTCGGCGGACAATCAATTAAGTCTGCGGACCGGTATATCCGCTACGATTATTCCGAATGTAATGGATTTTGATAATCCACCGCCGATTGCGGGTGATTTTCACGCCTGCGCAATTGTTCCGAACAAATCGAGCCCGACCGCGGATAATTATGCCTCCGATGTGCGCAGGGCACTGAATCTTGCGGACAATGAACTCTTAATTCTTCAACCCACGCGAGTCGTCAAGCGCAAAGGTATTGAGCATGCGATTGAATTGGTTCATCGGCTGGGGATGAAAGCAAAACTGGTTATTTCGCATGCATCCGGAGATGAAGGATATGATTATGAACGTCGCGTTAGAGAATATTCCAAGTTGATGAAAGTTGATACGTATTTTGTCTCAAATATTATTAGTGAAAAAAGGGGCCGCACCAAGAATGGAAGAAAGGTTTATACTCTGGAGGATGTTTATCCGCATGCGGATTTGGTCACCTATCCGTCGACATTTGAAGGCTTTGGCAATGCATTCCTTGAAGCCATCTACTTTTGCAAGCCGATCGTCGTGAACACGTATTCGATTTATAGCATGGATATCAAGCCAAAGGGTTTCTCGGTCATCGAAATTGATGGTTTCGTCACCGATGAGGCGGTACGTAAGACGCGCAAGGTTTTAACGGATTCGGATTTTCGGGACAAGATGGTGCGGCACAACTACGAGATCGCTCAAAAATATTATTCTTATTCGGTGTTGCGCAAAAAGTTGAGAAATTTAATCAGAGATTGCACCGGCTGCCCCCTGCCGGAAGACACCACCACGACCGCAGGACCGAACTTATCTCAGAGAGTGTAAAAGAGATTTGCTTTGCAGGTCTTCCCATTTTGGATTTTGGATTTCGGATTGAAAAAAAATAAAATCAGATCACAATCAGTTAAAAATCCGTAATCCCCAATCCGACATCGAGTTAATCTCCCATTTT
>CP070694.1:123809-126624 GCA_020353355.1 Desulfobacterales bacterium
CGCCGGAATGACCTGTTTGGATCATTGGAGATTGGAATTTGGATATTGTTTGTTATTTGGTGCTTGGTGCTTGGAATTTTTTCATTTCAAAACTCAACTATGCGAAGATATTTAATACGACTTATTTAACATATCTATGGGACATGACACTGGCCTATTGCCCGGTCTATCCGCCGGCAATCGGTGGTAAGATATGAACCTCATCGCCATCCTGGACGGCATATCCGCTATTCACAATTTTGCCGCTGACCAATACAGTGCTATCCAGCGTTTTGAGTCCCAGAATGACAGTCAAAACTTTATACACCGTAATCGGTGAATCAAATTCAAGCGCAACCGGAGGATGTCTGAACCGGGGTGGAACGATATTTTTTAAAAAACCATAAACATATATCTGGGCCTGCATCTCAATCACCCGGCAAAGGATTCAGTCCCAAGGCTTTCAGGGTGCCGGCCAGCGGAATCCCGGTCTGCGGGTCCCATCCCATGTTTTTGTAATAGATTTCTCGAATGTGAGACCAATGGTCGAGAATCCGTCGCCCTTCGGCGGGGCCGTCTATGGGCGCAGATCCATAACGGGGACTGGGCGCATCCATTTCGGGTGTGAGGCCGTTGCGCAAATTGAACAGTCTCAAAAGGTTCACGATGCGGTTGCCGATTATCAGAATGTCTGCTTGTGACTTTTCAGCGTTTGTTATGGCGTTGTTAGCACTTAAAGCAATCTTGGGGTAATTCAGATTGAAGCGACAGGCTCCCAGGCAATCTTCAATCATCGCCCAACCATTCTGGTGAGCATTGACCAGGGGAACCTCCCAGGGCGAAAACGCGTCATGCACCGGTGGCATGTCCAGCAGATGTGGCCGGACCCCCACGAATGTCGCTTCTAAAGTGCTGGTGTTGGTCAAACAGGTGTCCACCAGTTCGTGCCATCTCCCCCGGTGATCGTGGCCTCTTGGAGTTGCCCCCTTCACGGTGCAGACGGCCATGGCAATGGCTTCACCGCCGACATGCTCAGCCGCCCGCTTGACTCCCTCGGCGAGCAGGTCACCCACTCCCTGCCGGGTCGCAATTTTCCGGATCAGTGCTGCAGTTGACTCGACCTGACCCCAACTCATGTCAAGGTCATCGACGTCAGACGGCTTCAGGATACCCTTTTCATAACACTCCATTACCCAGCCCAGGACCCAGCCCGCCTCGTTGGCATCAATTCCCAGACGGTCGGCCAGATCGGTTAAATAGAACACCGCCCCGGCGTCGGCTTGTCCGATCACGGAGCCGAAAGCCGCAAAGGCTTCATATTCGGGTTCTTCGGCCACCAGACCCTTAAACGGCCCTTCGGTCACTTCCCGTTCATAAATGTGATTGATCCCGCAGTTAAAACAGCGCTTGTGCCTTAGGGCTTTAAACCGGCTACGAACATATCTTCCGTCCATCTTTTCGTGCTCGGGAAAAATGTTGGTCGTGTAGTTTTTAACCGGCAGCGCGCCGACTTCGTGGAGATTGGAAAAGGTTCCATTGGTACCCCATTTGTGCCGCCTACCGTTCAGAAAGGTGACCGTCGCCCCTTCGTGCAACTCCTTGGCGATGGACACCAGCAGCGGCCTGTCGTAAATACCGGCTTTTACCTTGCCGCGACACACCACGATGGCCTTCAGATACTTGCTGCCCATAACCGCTCCAACGCCTCCTTTGGAAGCGGTATGGGTGCCGTCTCCCATGATCACGCTGAATCGAACCCTATTTTCCCCGGCCGGTCCGATGCAGAATACGCTGACGCCCTTTGTGCGGCCGATTTCTTTTTTCAGCTCGTTTTGGGTCTCGATCGTGTCTTTGCCGAGGAGATGTCGCCCGTCTCTGATTTCCACGACATCTTCGCTGATATACAGGTACGACCAGTTTTGGGCGCATCCTTGAATAACAATGGCATCATAGCCGCAGGATTTGAGCCAGGCCCCGACATAGCCATTGGCCTGGGTCGATACCGCCAGATGGGTCATCGGTCCTTTGGTGACGAAACAAAGGGTGCCGGAACCGTGCAGCGGCGTGTTGCTGAAAGGTCCGTTGGCCAGGATTAAGCGGTTATCCGGATCCGACCAATGAACGCCTTCAGGATTTTCTGTGTCAAGGTAATGAGACCCGAACCCCACCCCGCCCAAATAGTTTTCGATCACCTGCGGCGGTAAGGCTTCTGCGCGCGCGACGCCTTTTGTCAAGTCGACTCTCAGCACTTTGCCCGAATATCCGTACAATTCCATATTCATCAATCCTCTCTTCGCATTAAAGAATGTCCGTCTCAGCCCACGGATGGCCATGCGGGTATGGGGACATCCTTATTTATTTCAAACTAAATTAGGCCGCCAATATAATATTAACGCCCTAAACGGTGTTACCTTTGTCGGCGATGCGACGACGCGCACTTGGGCTTAGCTTTGCCAGGGCCGCAATCCACCACATCCAGCATTGCGTGTCCAACAAGATTTTCATGATTCGCATAATTCGAGCAAATCAGCGGGCAAGGGTGTGTCAAAATCAGCGGGGATTTGAATTAGGCCTTTGTCGAGCCGGGGAACTCGATTGATTTGCGGTTTGGAAAGCGGAGTTAGCTTGGCCATCGGTTTGCCGGCCTTTGAAATCAGAATCTCCTCTCCGGCGGCAACGCGTTGCAATAAACGCGAAAGATGTGTCTTGGCCTCATGAACATTTACGCTGATCATCCTTACCTCCAGCATCTGCATGCGGTGCTGAAAAACAAATTTAATATCAACCTAAACTAAGTCTTAAACTAAGTCAAGAGATAAATTGGTCAAGCGCCCCA
>CP070694.1:126724-130154 GCA_020353355.1 Desulfobacterales bacterium
GGTAATGACCGGATCTCCCATGTAGCGAAAGATGAAAAAACAAATCAGCGATGCAACCATTAGAACGACAAAACCTTGGATCAATCTGCGTGCAATGTAGGTAGCCATAGAAATTTGTCTGTCAGGGCTGCGGTGAAACAGCCCCGACAGAATTTTTTGAAATTAGATTATTTTGAAATTTCCTTATACACCATCCAGCGGTCCGGACGGGGTTGGAAGTTAATACCCTTCCCTTTCTGAATGGCATAGAGGTCCACCTGATAATGCAGGGGGATCCAGGCAATTTTGTCCACCATTGCCGTCTTGTTGAGCTGCTGCAAAATCTTGCCACGCTCTTGAGGATCGACTATATTGGCAGTGGATTCGAGAAGCTTATCGACTTCAGGATCGCTGTAATTGGCCCCATTCAATTCTCCATAACCCTTTTCCTCATCCCGCGAATGGGCAAGCTTAAAATAGGTGCGTCCCATGTCAAAGGTGCCGTCAAACCAGCCGATTAGGTAAAATTCCAGCTCGCCCTTGGCCACCTGTGGAAAGAAAATGGATTTGGGCTTGACATCCAAGTTGACCTTGATGCCGACTTTGGCTAGGTATTTGGCCACCGCCTCGGCAATCTGTTCATCCTGGATATACCGATCATTCGGTCCTGTCAGGGTAACGCTAAATCCTTTTTCATATCCGGCTTCCTTTAACAATTTTGTAGCCTCCATCGGGTCATAGGACAATCGCTTTAGCTCATCATTGTAACCGATCGTTGGAGGATCGGGGATCTGAGCGGCCGGTGCAGCATGCCCCCGCATAACCTTGCTGATAATCTCTTCTTCATTGATGGCCCTATACATCGCTTTGCGAACTCGAATATCCGCCATGGGTGATCCGGGTGCGTTGCCAAAGGACAGAAAGATGGAGCGTCGTGCCGGACGACTGATTATCTCCAACTTTGGATTACTGCGGATCTTATCGTACAATTCTACCGGAACTCCCGTGACCATATCGACCTGCCCGGATGCCAATGCAGCAAAGCGGGTTGAGGATTCGGTAATGGGACGAATCTCGACTTTCTTGATCGGAGGAGCGCCTTCCCAGTAATCCTCGTTGGCCTCTATCCGAACGTAGGAGCCTTTTACCCACTCCTCCAACTTATAAGCCCCGGTCCCGATCGGTTTAACCATCACCTCGCCCGGATCCCGAGATTCGGTGGACTCTTTGTCCATCATGAACACCTGGTGCATGTTATTGGCAAACCAGGGAATAGGGTCCTTGGTTTTAATAACCACGGTGTAATCATCCGGGGTTTCGATGGAGGCGATCGACTTGCCAGTATTGATGAATTCCGATACATCCGGATTGCTGAGACGTTCAAAGGAAAATTTGACATCCGCAGCGGTAAACGGATTGCCGTTGTGAAATTTAACCCCTTTGCGCAGATAAAACTTCCATGTCAAAAGATCCAGTCGCTCCCAGCGCTCTGCCAATGCCGGGGAAAGGGTTCCCTCAGGACCCTTCCGCTGCAGCAGACCATCGAAGAAGTTGGCCATATACTGCAGACCGGCATCGGAATCATCCCCATGAGGGTTCATCATTCGAGGCGATTCATCCTGGGCCACGACCATTGTCGAAGCAGCCAGTGCCGGCGTGGTTAAGCCAAACAGGGTTGCCGCCAAAAAAACGATAAACGCTAAAAAGTAGATCTTTCTCATTTTTCCCCCCTTTCGGTTGGTGTTCATGTATATAGGTCACCTCTTGTTGACGTGACCAAATTAAAACTTTTTATCCGTATAAAATTTTAATTATTTCTCTTCCATCCCCACCTTAAATCAATACAGATAACACGCGACGTAATGGTGGTCCCCAAGATCTTTTAGCACCGGTTCATTTTTATCGCAACCTTCCATTCTGTAAGAACATCTGGGATGAAAAGAACAACCCGTCGGCGGGTTGATCGGACTCGGGACATCCCCTTTGAGAATAATTCTCTTTTTGCTGGTTTTCGGATCCGGCACGGGTATGGCCGAAAGCAACGCCCGAGTATAGGGATGTTTCGGATAGGAATATAGATTGCTGTAAGAAGCCATTTCCATAACTTTTCCCAAATACATCACGGCAATCCGATCACAGAGATGTTCAACCACCGCCAGGTCATGGGCGATAATGATATACGACAGGTTAAAATCTTTCTGTAGGTCGATCAGCAGATTGATAATCTGTGCCTGGATGGAAACATCCAGAGCCGAGACGGGCTCATCTCCAATGATAAGCTCCGGGTTCAGGGCTAACGCCCGGGCGACTCCGATCCGTTGTCGCTGCCCCCCGCTGAATTCGTGAGGATAACGCCGTCCTTGCTCCGGGGTAAGGCCCACCTTTTCCAGTAAATAGGCGATCCGATCTCTCCTTTCCGCGCCCTTATAGGCGCCGTGGATCTCCATCGGATCTCCGATGATCTGATTTACCGTCATCCGCGGGTTAAGCGAGGAGTATGGATCCTGAAAGATCATCTGGATATTTCTCTTTAATGCTCTCAGCTGGGATTTGGCCATTCGGATGACATCCTTGCCCTGGAAGGTGACTTTTCCGCCGGTGGGTTCGATCAGCCTTAAGATGGCCAGACCGGTGGTGGTCTTGCCGCACCCGCTCTCCCCGACCAAACCAAGGGTTTCACCTTTTCCCAATGAAAATGAGACGCCGTTGACGGCAAATACATAGCCGGCAGTCCTTGCAAACAGTCCTTTCTTGATCGGAAAATGAACCTCTAAGTTGTCGACGGCAAGCAGTGTTTCCAACCCAACAGCCTCCTCATCCGCAAAAAGCGAAGTGATGGATGAACTTAATCTAGACCTAAAAACACACCCTATCATTCCATCATTCCATTACTCCATCAATCAATAGAGCCAGCAGCGCACCAAATGCCCTCCTCCGGTATCGATCATCTTTGGCGGATTTTCTTTGCAAACCGTAAGACTTTTAGGGCACCTTGGATAAAAGCTGCACCCGCTAGGTAATTCATAGAGGCTTGGGACAACACCCGAAACCTCCTTGAGACGCTGGCGGCCAAATTTGGATCTTTCTCCCAGTTTTGGAATGGACTGAAGAAGGCCCCGCGTATAGGGATGTTTGGGGTCTTCAAAAATAGTTGTTTTGTGCCCCTCCTCCACGACCTTGCCCGCATACATAATAACAATCCGCAGGGCGATTTCGGCGATGACCCCCAGATCGTGGGTGATCATCATAATTGCCGTGTCGTAATCTTCCTTCAGCTGCAGCATCAGATCGAGGATTTGCGCCTGGATGGTCACGTCCAGGGCAGTTGTTGGTTCGTCGGCAATCAGTATCTCCGGATTACAGGCCAGCGCCATTGCGATCATGGCACGCTGTCGCATGCCTCCGGACAGCTGATGGGGATATTCATGCACCCTCTTTTCGGGAGCGGGAA
>CP070694.1:130254-133054 GCA_020353355.1 Desulfobacterales bacterium
AATCCTCTGTGGTCACCTTCCCTAATGAGCCAAGCATCATGAAGTCACTTTCGTCAAAACCGTCAAATTCAGCAACTCCAATCAAATCAAGAAAATCGCAAAATTGAGAAACTAAAAATCTGTCTTGCCCTTTTGGGAAGGGCGGAGAGAAAGTGAGGTGGGTGGCGGTTGAAAACTGTGACACTTAATTCATCATTTAACTTTCCTGTATTATCCTGTCAAGACTCTCCTATGGTTTCGTGAACACTTTTTAAGTTTTTGATTTGTGGGCTTTGGATTGTTTTTTCGCCTGTCGCAAGCGATAGCTTTGCCCATTGGCCTCGAGGATATGGCAATTATGGGTGAGTCGGTCCAGCAGAGCCCCTGTCAATCGTTCGGAGCCAAAGACCTGGGTCCATTGTTCAAAAGGCAGATTTGAAGTCAGCATCAGGCTGTGGTGCTCATAAGCCCGGCTGATAATCTCAAACAACAGTTCGGCACCAGCTTTGGAGAAAGGAATGTAGCCCATTTCATCTATGACGAGCAGATGAAGTCGTTGCAGCTGTTTTTGCAACCGTTGCAGGCGTCTTTCTTCCCGACATTCCAACAGTTCCGTGACCAAGGAGGTGGCAGTGTAAAAACGGGCCTTGTAGCCCTTAGCGCAGGAGGCAAAAGCCAGGGCACAGGCCAGGTGGGTCTTACCGGTGCCGGGATTTCCAATCAGCAGAACGTTTTGCTTTTTGTCAATGTACTCACAGCGCAGCAGCTCTCGAATAAGTGCTTCGTTAATGGAGGGCTGAGCCTTAAAATCGAAGGTATCAATGGTTTTGATCACTGGAAAATCAGCGGCTTTGATGCGTCTTTCAGCGGCCCGTTTTTCCCGATCCAGCAGCTCTCTTTCAGCCAGACGCAACAGGTAGGTTTGAAAATCACAGCGATCCTGTTGGCAGCTGACCGCAACCGATACGTATACTTTGAGCATGGTTGGCAGCTTCAATTTTTTCAGATAGTATTCCAGCAGCACGGTTGGTTTGTCTTTTTCATTCATAGCGGTCCTCCTTTGGAAAGTAATATTTGATAAGCGGATAGATCCGGTTGGTTCACCGTGATCTGACGCAAGTGCGGCCGGCCGTCGAGCAGGAAGGTGCTCGGTTGCCATGGGGGCGCAGGAATCAAAAATTGGGCGACGGCATCTCGGCTGTGAGCGTTTATTCGAAGCGCCTTTTGTACCGCTTGCTCGAGCTTGGCCATTGGGTGTTCCTCTAAAAGCCGAAGCACCCGGATGAACTCTCGGCTTCCATCGCCTTGTTTTTGCTCTTCGGCGACCAGGCGTCGACGTAGGGTATCAAAGCAGGCCGGCAAGTTCAGATCGGCCAACGGGCGGGCGTGATCCAACGCACCGGGTTTTTGTTCAAGCAGCGGCAGGTAATGCAGATAATTGAAAAAGACCCCTTCCTTTGCCCATGAGCGCTGATGCTCGGCCACCACCTTTTGCTGATGGCACAACACCACCCGGTCCACATATCCTTTGACCAGAATCTCATGATGCGCATAGGCGACCGGAACCGAATAATCATTGTCATCAAAGCGCACCAAGGATAATGAATTGGCCCGGGTCGGTTGTTTTCGGCAAGCATCAAAGGGCGATAGCGGCAGGGATAAAAACGCAGCCTGGTCTTCTTGTAACAGCTGCGCCTTGGTAGCCGTTTTTCTGCGCAAACGCCGATTCATATCCTGCCGACACATCTCCACCAGCCGGGCGTTTAATTCGTTGAGATCGTCAACCTGCGGAACGGGCACCAAAAAGTTTAATCGAACATACTTGACCACCCCTTCGACGACCCCTTTCTCGTTGGCACGGGCAACTCGGCAAAAATGCTCCTTGAACAAATAATGACTTTGTAATTTTAAAAAACCATCGGTCAACCGACGTTCATGAGAGCTGATCACCTTGGAGACTAAAACCTTGGCGTTGTCATAGCTGATGCGCTGGGGAACACCGGCAAAGAACTCAAAGGCCCGCAGATGGCCTTGCCAGTAACTTTCGGTGCACTCACGCTCGAAGGCCATCACAAAAAAAGCGTCCGAGTACGGCAACGCCATCACAAAAAAGGCTATTTTTTTTAAAACCCCCGACACCTTGGCTAAGGCATATCCAAAATCAACCTGAGCTTCACCGGGACGATGAATCAAAGGCATGAAGACTTCCCGCTTAATACGCCGGAGCTCTCGCACCGCTTCTTTGACCTGGGTGTATTTGCCCCGGTAACCTTCTTCTCGGATGCGCTCGTAAATGCGCTTGGCGGTTTGACGTTGCTTTTTGGGAAGGCTTTTATCGCTGTCGATGATTTGAGCAATGCGCTCAAGAAAGGCGCCAATCTTTGGCTTGTCTCGAGGGGTGTTGATCCGATAACCGGGCGGTTCCGGATGCTGTAATATCTTTTTTAACGTCTCCCAATGAATCTGCTCCCGTCGAAGGATCTCACGCTTGCTGCTCTCTCCTCGTAATACCTCTAATCGTATCTTTGTCCACCAGTGCATGTCTGTGTACACCCTTTCCCACCTCCAAGATCGTATTTTACCTGAAAATCAGATCGCCTCTTGGAGAATGCTATTTGAGGGTGTCACAGTTTTCAACCGGCTTTATACCGTCACAGTTTTCGTCCGACCTTTATAGCAGGATACATCGGTTGTGAATGTTATATTTGTGGTGCTATCGGTAATTGCTTTTATCGTAACAATTTCAATATATCTTTCCAAATTCAAATTCTTCGGGCAGGCTATGAACCTGCCTAAGAGGGCCATTAGGGAAACAAGACAT
>CP070694.1:133154-136009 GCA_020353355.1 Desulfobacterales bacterium
CCAAGGAAATTTCAATTTCCAAGAATCCGATTCTATTTCCGGATGACATCGCCGGTCGGCGCAAAATCATTCGGATTCAGCGGTGAGTTTTTCTGGATGTACTCTTTCAATATGTCCGCATCAATAAAACCGGAGTCAACAAATGTCGGCAGGCCCGTCACTTTCATGTATCCATCACCACCAGCGGCGATAAAACTATTAATGGCAAGCCGGTATTTTTTGGCATCATCCACCGGGGAACCGCCAACGCTGAGGCTCTCGAGTGACTCACCTTTCATGACGACGTTAGCATTATCAAACTGGGCATAAGCCCCGGATCCCGGTGTTTTATTTGCTGCGATCTCAACGTATTGCTTCAGCTCCTTGCCGGTCAGCGTAACCAGGCAGATGGAATTGGAAAACGGCTGCACTTCCAGGACGCCCTTATAGGTTATATCCCCCTTGGCAATACTGGTCCTGATGCCGCCGGAGTTCATAATGGCTACATCGGCGCCGACTTTCAGCCTTTGCGTCCTGGCGATCAGGTTGCCCAGGTTGGTTTCCTGTGAACGTACAATTTTTCTTTCTCCAATAAATTCGCCGGTTGTTGATCCGATAACCTTGGTCAGTTCACTCTGTCCCTGTTCAAAAAAAGGCGTCAGCAGCGCCAGCATCTCGGGATCTGCTTGGATTTCTTCCTCAATAAAAACACGCACATCCTGGCCGTCTTTCTTGATTTTTTTCTTGAGGTTGACCGGAATCAGCCGGTTGCTTTGAATGCTGACCACACCGTTTTTGAACGTCAGATCCAGCCTTCCGACATATTTGCCGTCGTCTTCAGCCTGCACGATCAGCGTGCCGTTCTCAATTACCGGTTCGGCTATTTTATTATGGGAATGCCCGCCGACGATAACGTCAATGCCCGCAACCGATCTGGCCAGCGTGACCACACCGGGAGCATTACTGCCATACTGGGCGTTTTCATAATACCCCATGTGCGCCAGGGCAATGACCACAGCGGCTTTCTTGCGCAGTTTTGGAACCGTGCTTTTTGCCACTTCAACCGGATCTTTAAATTCAAGCGTTTCAACGTTGCCCGCACTGACCAGTTCCGGAGTATCTGCCGTAGTAAATCCGATGACCGCGACCTTCAGTCCGTCAAAATCCCAGATTTTGAAAACGTCAAACAACGGTTTGCCGGTACTTTTTTTTACCGTATTGGCAGAAAGGAAAGGAAATGTGGCCCATTGCTTTTGCTTCACAAGTACATCCAGGGGATTATCAAACTCATGGTTGCCCAGCGCCATGGCATCATAACCGATGGCCGACATCGCCTTAAAATCCGGCTCGGCATCCAGCAAATCTGATTCCGGCATACCGGTATTAATGTCCCCGGCTGAAAGGAGAAGAACATGCCCGCCGGCAGATTTTACTTCTTTGCGTACCCGATCCACCAACGTTTTCTGGGCAGCAAATCCACCTTCACCATTGCTGTTTTCCCAAAAATGCCCGTGATGATCATTCGTGTACAGAACAGTCAGCCGGCTTTCGATATCCTTCTGATAAAGCGGTGCGGTTGCACAGCCGGAAATAACCAAAGAAATTATGATGAGAAAAAACAACAGATACTTTTTCATATCAAACTCCTTTCTGTTTCAAAATGAATAAAAAATTCCGGGTTTAATTGCTATAAAATCAAGACAGTAAAGGAAAAACACAGCAGAAAATGAATATCGTTAAATCTTGCTTTTTCAATGTGGGGGTATACGGAGATTGGGCGTGTGTGTCAAGTTTAATCAGGTTTCAGATACTTCCCCACCAGAAGCTCAAGCTTGTTTCGTGTTTCCGCCGGTATGACGTTAGTGTCCGTCATAATAGCGTTTTTGAGGGACTGCGCACATCGACACGCCCGCTTTTTCGAAATTTTCGGCACCACAAGCTGAATAATCTGCTTGGCAATGGAGATGTTTTTATTCAGGTTTTGGACCACCGTTTCCACGTTCACCTCTAATTCAGCTTCGTACCAGCAGTCAAAGTCGGTCACCATGGCCATGGCCGCATAACAGATTTCGGCCTCACGGGCCAGTTTGGCTTCCTGGAGGCTGGTCATGCCGATAATGTCCATTCCCCATTGACGAAAGGCCTTCGATTCCGCCCGCGTGGAAAACGCCGGTCCTTCGATGCAAAGTAAGGTTCCACCGCTGTGCACGGACGCGCCGGCTTTCTTCGCACCGTCATAGACCAGTTTGGAAAGGACGGGACATAGCGGGTCGGCAAATGCAATATGGGCCACCAGCCCGTTGCCGAAAAAAGTGCTGATCCTCTGTTTGGTGCAATCATGAAATTGATCGGGAATAACGATATCCAGGGGACGAATATCCTCTTTAAGGCTTCCAACGGCGGTAACCGAGATAATCTGTTCGACTCCCAGTTTTTTAAATCCGTATATATTTGCCCGAAAATTGAGCTCCGAGGGGATGAGCCGATGGCCGCACCCGTGTCTGGGCAAAAAGGCGATTCGCACGCCTTCCAGGGTTCCGGCAATGTAAGTGTCCGATGGGGGTCCGAAGGGCGTATCAATTGAGATTTGCGAAATATCCGTCAGGGCCTCCATCTCGTATAGCCCGCTGCCGCCGATAATACCGATTTTGATGTCCCTGTTCATCATGAACCTCGCGATAATCTCACCTGAATAGATCTGAGGTGTGCATCTAAACCTTCAATTTCCGCCAAGCGCATAACGTCGGCGGCTTCCTTCCGGAATGCCTTTTGAGAATAGTGTATGATACTCGTTTTTTTAATAAAATGATCCACCGACAGCGCGGATGAAAAACGTGCGGTGCCGCCGGTCGGCAATACATGGCTCGGCCCGGCCA
>CP070694.1:136109-141399 GCA_020353355.1 Desulfobacterales bacterium
GACTGTGTCGTAATTAGCAAAACCACGCATTTGCTGTTTTTGTCATTCCTGACTTGACCCGTGGTTCGACAGGCCGTTCGACAGGCTCACGGTTCTGAGCAAAGTCGAAGGACTCACCACCCTGAGCACAGTCGAAGGGGAATCCAGTGTTTATTCAATGGCTTACATTGCTGGATGCCGGATCCGTCATCCCGGACTTGACCCGGGACCGGCATGACGATTCGGTGACTTTTTACGAGACCATCGCCATTGAATGTTCAACACTGAGATAATATTACAATTTCGTTATTTTTTTTATATAATATTACAATATTGTATAATAATAAATTAATTTAAATTTTGAGATTTCCTCTAACTATTTAAAAATATTACTATTTAAATTTTTCCCGTTAACGGGACATTCTGGCACAAAAATCGCTACTTAGGATTATGGATTAATAGATATTTATTCAGACGCTTAGATTAACCGAAAGGGGATAAAAAATTGGAAGTTGAGAAATCCTCAGAGATCGCACTGGATGGAAACACCACGATTGTAATTGCCAAGTGCGCAAAATGCGGATGGTCGTTTAGGGCTGCTCGAGATCGCCTGGAGATCACAGATGATGGATTTCGCTGTGGGCGGTGTCTGGAAAACATTGCCTTAACGACAATCGACAAAAGCTTAACAGACCGGATCGATTAAATTTCGCAGGCGTCACATTGACGATTCGCATCCCTCCTTTTGCCTCCTCAATTTGTCTCCTTGATTCGTGATCTTATTTTTCAGATACTGCTCTGACATAATAATAGGCACTGAAGTCCTGCGACCATACAAATCCCATTACCAAAGCCGCTGGGCGTGTTCTTCCGGAAGGCCGGCTGCGCGAATTTTTTCCACCGTGGCGGCAATATCGTATGGAACGCATTTGACTTCGATGGTGCCTTGCAAAGAATTCCAGATGACGTATTTCGCCCTATTGTCGCCGTCTCTGGGTTGTCCGACACTGCCGACGTTGAGGATATACTTTTTTTCGTCAGATAAGCGGTTAATACCCTGGTTCAGGGGATTGTATTGAACTTTTTTGCCGTCGTAACTGATCATTTCAAGGATATGGGTATGGCCGATAAAGCAAATGCGTTCATTGAGTTTATCGAAGATTTGCTTTTTTCGAGAATCGGAAACTTGAAACATATATATCAGTGCGGAATCCGGCGGGAATCCGTGAACGAATCGGCACCCAAATGAAACCAGGTGCGATTCTTGTTTGGATATATATCGGACAGACTGATCCGAGAGCAGCTTGATGGTTTTTAAAAGAGACTCACGGGCAACCGGATTAAACCAGCTCAGGTATTTCGGTTGGACGACTGCCAGTTCATGGTTACCGACAACGGAAGGGATATTGCAGGCCTGGACGTTTTTGACGACGAGATCCGGCTCAGGACCGTAACCGATATTGTCACCCAGGCTGATAATTTCATCCACATCTGAGCGCGTGATATCCGCTAATACTTGCTCGAAGGCATCCATATTGCCGTGAATATCGGAAACAATGGCAAGTCGCATCGGTTTTAATTATTCAACAACGTTTTGAGTTTTGGGTTTCGGGTTGCGAGTTACACGTTACGGGTTTCAAGATTAAGTAGGTTTCAGGTGTCAGGAATAATTATGTCATGGGTTAGAGGTTGGAGGCAGAAGGAATTCCGAATTGGAGTCCCTTAATCCCTTAATCTATTTTTTTCCTCTTTCGTCCTTATTTTTTAAATCCAAAATCCGCAATCCGCAATCGAATTGCTGACACCTGACACCCGAAACCTGACACCTGGAACCTGATATTTCCAGAACCCTGAACCTTACTACCCGCCTAGCACTTTAAAATACCAATTTATGAGCTGAGGGCCAATAAATATATACGCAATCCCGCCGATAGCCAGAAATGGACCAAAAGGAATGGCGAGTTTCATGCTTTTGCGGGCCTTCAGCATAACCAGAATTCCCGATACGGTGCCGACTGCCGATGCCACAAAAATGGTGAACAAAACTCCCTGCCAGCCAATAAGGGCTCCGATCATGGCTAATAATTTGATGTCACCGCCTCCCATGCCCTCTTTCTTGGTCAACAGCTGATAGACCCAGGCCACTAGAAATAAACTTCCTCCGCCGGCAAAGATTCCGATAATGGAATCAATATACGTTAGACGGGGCAGCGCAAAGCCGGCGATAAAAAAAAGAGGTATTCCTGGAAGTGTGATGATATCGGGAATGATTTGATGGTCAATGTCAATAAAGGTGATAACCAAAAGGGCGGTAATAAATACATAATAAATTATAGCTTCCAGGGTTACACCGTATTTTAAAAAAGTCACCAGGGCGAACAATCCGCTCAGGATTTCAACAACCGGATAGCGAAACGAGATCGTTTTGCGGCAGTAGCGACATTGCCCCCTGAGCACGATGTAACTCAATACCGGTATGTTGTCGTAAAACCGTATGAGTTCGCCGCAATTGGGGCAGCGCGAACGCGGACGGGTGATCGATTGGGACGACGGCAATCGGTAAATACAAACATTTAAAAAGCTTCCAATGCACAATCCAAAAATGAACACGAACACTTCAACAAGATAGGGTATCATATCGATTTTCTGCTTTCGGCCAGCGGTATATTTCTAATCTGCTATTATATCACATAAAAAAACAAGGTGCTTATTGTCAAAGAAAAATTCTGTCTTATTATAGTGCCATCCCACCATTTTGCCAACTGTAAGATATAAAAATAATTCTGAAATTTGGTCTAACGGTGGTCTCGTCCAATTTTGTTGCGTACCTTCAGGAGAAAAGATGGGCCAAACAGATAAAGACGATCTTATCCGTCTGATTGAAGAGGATGACGTCGATATTGAGATTCCTACGACGCTGCCGCTGTTGCCGGTAAGAGATGTCGTTATTTTCTCGGACATGCTCTTGCCGCTGTTTATCGGTCGTGAAAAATCGGTTAGAGCTGTGGAAGAAGCAGTCACAAAAGAAGGATATTTGCTTGTCGCCACCCAAGTTGATCCAACCATCGAAAATCCCAGCACCGAGGAGATATTCACAACTGGCACCGTCAGTCGGGTGTTACGAATGCTCAAGCTTCCAGACGGCAATATAAAGGCTTTGGTACAGGGGCTGACAAAAGGTAAAATACTTAGCTATGTTCGCAAACGATCGTTTTATCGCGTAAAGATTGAAATTGTTTCTGAAATCCCGGTTCGCGAAATTAGTCTGGAAATTGAAGCATTGATGCGCAATGTGAAGGAGCATGCCGAGCAAATAATGACCCTGCGCGGTGAAATGTCCGTTGATATTGGAGCGATTTTGCAAAGCATTGATGACCCCGGAAAGCTTGCAGATTTGGTTGCGTCAAACCTTAAACTGAAAATTCAAGAATCCCAGACTTTGCTTGAAATCTGCGATCCCGTTGAGCGACTTAAAAAAGTAAATGATTTTCTTTCACGGGAAGTGGAGCTTTCTACCATGCAGGCGAAGATTCAATCCGACGTTAATGATGAAATTTCAAAAAGTCAGCGCGATTATTTTTTAAGGGAACAGGTCAGGGCGATATACAGGGAACTGGGGGAGCACGACGAAAAAGCTCTCGAGGTGGACGAGTACCGAAAAAAAATAAAACGGGCCAAAATGTCCAGGGAGGCCGAGAAGGAAGCCGGCAAACAGATCAAACGTTTGGAACAGATGCATTCGGAGTCGGCTGAATCTACGGTGGTGCGCGCATACCTTGATTGGCTGGTGGAGATGCCGTGGAGCAAATCGTCCGGGGACATCATCGATATAAAGAAAGCAAAAAACGTATTGGACCATGATCATTACGGGCTTCACAACGTAAAGGATCGTATTCTGGAATACTTAAGTGTCCGCAAACTCAATCCAAAGATGAAAGGCCCAATTTTATGCTTTGTCGGGCCGCCGGGAGTCGGCAAAACCTCACTAGGCCAATCGATTGCCCGGGCCCTGAAACATAAATTTGTGCGTATTTCGTTAGGCGGTATTCGCGACGAAGCTGAGATCAGGGGGCACCGGCGTACTTATGTTGGGGCCATGCCGGGACGGATTTTACAGGGCTTGAAGCAGTGCGGAGTCAACAATCCGGTGTTCATGATGGACGAAATCGACAAATTGGGACTTGATTTTCGAGGCGATCCGTCATCCGCACTTCTGGAAGCCCTCGACCCGGAGCAGAACTTTGCGTTCAGTGATCATTATTTGAATTTGCCGTTTGATCTTTCAAGCGTGATGTTCATTCTAACGGCCAATGTGACCGATACGATTCCTTCGGCATTACTGGATCGAATGGAAGTCATTATGCTTTCCGGTTATACTGAAGAAGAGAAAATAGCCATTGCTCAAAATTATCTTATTCCTCGCCAGCTTAAAGAAAATGGATTAAAGCCAAAAAAAGTTTCGTTCAGTATCGGCGCATTGCGACAGATCATTGCTGAATACACATCCGAGGCCGGGCTACGAAACCTTGAAAGGGAAATCGGCTCCATCTGTCGCAAGGTAGCGCGCAACGTTGCCGAAGGCAAAAACAAGACCTTTAGTGTGTCCCGCAGCAACCTGCATACCTATTTGGGGGTTCCCAAATATGCCCCCGAGATGGATAAGGAAGACAGTCAGGTTGGTCTGGCCACCGGTCTGGCATGGACTCAAGCCGGTGGAGAAGTCCTGTATGTGGAAGCCACACTGATCGGCGGCAAGGGCGAGCTGATTGTGACCGGTCAGTTGGGAGATGTGATGCAGGAGTCTGCCCGTGCTGCGGTGAGCTATGCCCGGGCCAATCTGGGGTTATATGGAGTCGCTGAAAAGCTTTTTGAAACTTCCGACATACATATCCATGTGCCGGCCGGTGCGGTGCCAAAGGACGGACCATCAGCCGGGATTGCGATGGCCACCGCGCTGATATCAGCAATAACGAACAATCCGGTGCGCAATGATATTGCTATGACCGGAGAGGTTACCCTGCGGGGACGAGTGCTCCCTATCGGCGGATTGAAAGAAAAAGCATTAGGTGCATTGCGGGCTGATATCAAAACCGTTATTATCCCGGAAAACAATAAAAAAGATCTTGCCGAAATTCCAAAACACCTTAAGCGCAAAATCAAATTTGTTCCGGTAAAGCATATGGAAGAGGTTTTGTCGAACGCTATTCTTTGGAAAGCCAAAGCGAACAGGCGGCTGAAGGCTAAGCGAGGGACTACCTAGCATCTATCTGTCCGGGCCGACATAAAACTAAGTGCTTCGATTCGCAATTAC
>CP070694.1:141499-144166 GCA_020353355.1 Desulfobacterales bacterium
CAGGGTATCAATCATTACATTACCAACAAAGAAAATTTTTTCTTTAGGAACTCGTTCTAGAAGTAAATTATTAACAGCAGTATTCTCCGTGGCAAAAAGAAAGTCTGAAATAGCATCTGATAAAATGCGGTTTATTTCTTCAGGCATAGTGCGATCGAAGCTTCGTAAGCCTGCCTCGACGTGTGCAATTAGAGGGCGCCGCCTGATCTGACCGCTCATGGCTAGATGTGTGTGAAGGGGAGCGACTTTATAAGAATCGAGGTTCTTAATTGTTTGGGGATACTCTATTTTTGATGCGACGAGGGTGCAGGCAATAGTAGAGTTCACGTCGCCGACCACAATAATGACATCTGGCATTTCTCGAAACAAGACCTTCTCAAACCTTATCATTATTTGTGCAGTTTGTTCAGCGTGAGAAGCAGAGCCCACGCCAAGGTTAATTCCAGGCCTCGGTAGTTCGAAATCATCGAAAAACATCTTTGATAATGTATCATCATAGTGTTGGCCGGTATGGACTAATATATGGTCAATGGGTTGACCACGGCCTTTCTGTACCTGATTATAGCTATTGATAGCTTCAATGATTGGAGCGATTTTCATAAAATTAGGTCGCGCTCCAACGATACTCATTATTTTCATATTAGTGGTTTACAGCCTGAGGGGTTACCTGCCCATGAGCCTTTACACTACTTGGGATGAGGGGATTCAGGGTGTTCTCGATTTTTAATTTTTTCATATCTTTCCAGTCATCCGCAAAACTGCGAATAAGTCAAAAAGTTAGAATTTCTCTACTGATGGTATTATGTGACATTGAGCGATGAGACGATCACAATGACTCTCGAGGCACTACGTCGAGGAAAATTTGCGAAATATAAAGTTCAATCATGTTATGCTATCATTTTGTAGCGGAGGTTAGTGAATGATTGGATCAGATGACTTTTTCAATTTGTTCTTTTTTGAAAAAAAGGACTGTCTCTGTAGTATTTTGCTGAAGGATGTAGTGTTATTTTATTAGTATTTGTTTTAGATAATGACTGGTCTATGCCCACGATTCCCATGAGCCAAGCACCATCGCGGTAATACTTGACCAAAGCCCTGCTTAGTTTAATTGTAGCCTTTGTCGGGAAGATCTGTATTATTTTTAGTAAGCGCCGATCTAGGGTTCTACTATAGATTGGTTCTATATAAACCTCATTGGAAAAGCATTTTAAATCTGATTCAAGGCTCTTATGATCAAATTGCCACAAATGTCCATACATTGGTTCTGTAGCACCATCAGTTGAATATTTTGCTCGAAACTCCCATTTATTGGGAACGGTGATAATTATAAAACCATTGGGTGATAAGAGCTCTTTCATCGACTCCAAGAGCTTCATATAGTTTTCAACATGCTCCAACACCTCGACAGCTGTTATGATCTGAAAGGTTTCATCCGGTACATCTTCAATACTTCCTGCAATTACCCGCTTAGACACCGATTCTCTCGCAGTCTCGATACGGGGATAGGGATCCAACCCCCAAGCATCCAAACCTTGAGCCAGCATCTTCTGGAGCAGATAGCCAGTGCCGCAACCCACATCTAGGAGGCGAGGCCTAATGTGGTTAATGTTTGGGATTTTCTTGAGGCAATCCCTGACCTTCTCAAAGACTATGAGGTTTATAATCCTGTGGGGGAAGCCTATTTTATTAAGTTTTTTATGAGCGCGAATATTCCTATTGTCAGAGTATTTATTCATTTGAGTAGTTTATTATGTCATTATTTAATACGCGACGAGATAAAATACAAATTCAAAGATAATTTGGTTGTAGAGGATTGTTTTTCTTATTAGTTGGTAATTTACTCAATAAACTAGTTCTATCAAGATGTTTACAATATGAATTGTTTATTTAGTTAGCGTAAAATTAGGCTTTTTCTTACAAATTCTCCTATTTCATAATGAAAAAATCTGTCATAGAGTTTTGTTATTAGAAAATAAATTATAGTACCCACCCCGACAAGAAGTATTAAAGAACAAAATCCCGTTAATTCTATATTGCTCTTTAATATTATAAGGACTACTGTCATAATAAGAGAATTAAATACGGGTAGAATTAGAGTTCTACCAAAATTATAAAGCCCACATTTTGTAATCCTAATAACCCCAAGACTAAATCCAAAAGTGGATACAGAAATGCTACACAACCCGGCGATTGACGTACCTAATATGCCCCAGCGCATGGTGAAAGGGTATATTATCGTAGCGAACACAACTAGTCTGATTGTTTGCCATATAGTGTCTGTTCTAGGTTTTCCAATTCCATACAAAATCGGCCCTGTTGTTGCCGCTATAGACCTAATGAGACCCGCGAAAACGAGCACTTTAATGGCGGGTACCATTGGTATCCATTTTTCACCCATAAATATTCCTGTAAAATCTGGGGCCAGAACAAATATGCCCGCAGCCAGAGGAATTGAAAGAAAGGCCGTAAGATGAAGTGCTTTTAGGTATGCATCTCTTAATTTAGGTAGATCATCCTGCAATTTCGAGTATACAGGAAAAGCCACTTGAGCCATGGTACGGCTTATCTCTGTAGCAGGTAAATTAGATATGAGATAGGCCATCTGGTAGAAACCTAGAGATGCAGGACCGAGGACTTTACCCACCAAAAGATCATCTCCTTGTGTAA
>CP070694.1:144266-147843 GCA_020353355.1 Desulfobacterales bacterium
ATCGACCAGTCACAGACACCGGTTGGGAAAATCTCTTCCAAGCGAATTTTCTGATCATCAGTGAAATCGACGGTCTAGTCATTAACATGGATCGGTTTAAGCTTGAATTTGACGATTTCGTTGGACAATGGTGCACCGGCTATATGGCGCGGTGTGTCACTCACCGGATAAAGATCGCTGCATGTTGAGCCAGGATAATAGGTCTGAGTTTCGACGTGTTTAATGTAATCCGTTGGCGCTTCCTCGTAGCATGCTTCCTTCAGGGCTTTTGGCTTAGCTGAAACCACCTTTTGGGGCGTTCTCTTGGAGAATTCCGGTAGCCTGCGCAGCCACTTGTCCATCATAATGAATGGATGAGCAAGATCGGGACTCCCGGTATTGTCCCAGGGGTCGTCCCAATCAAACCCCTGCCAGGCAGAAGCGTCGGACACAAGCATGACCTGGTTGTTAAAGTGCCCGTTGGCCTTAAGCAGGCGTTCGCGCGTCGAAAACTGGTGAATTTTCTGGTGAATGTCGAAGGCCCTGGAATCCCGATACTGACGATAATCAATAATCGGCGTTATTGCGAGCCCTTCACCGCCGTAAAGAATCCGCCCTGTCTCGCTGGCGGCCACGGATGCCTCCGGATCCGCAACGGTTCGAAAAGGGCTGTAATTGGCATCGCGGTCTAGACCGCCAATTTTTTCATTCAGCTCAAGGAACTGGTCCACTGTGATGTCTTCATTATTTAAAGCCCTCAGGCCGTACTGGACGCCGACATTATCCAAAGGTCTTCCTGCAACGTATAGTGTATGGGTCCCACCTGGGGGCTCCCACTCAACCGTACCGTAAACGTTTACGGTGTGATCGTAGACCGTCGAGCGCGCTCCAGCGGGATTTACGACGGGATGGTAGGCCAGATCCAACGGGAAACCACTGCGAAATTCGCCGTGTAATGCCGGGTTCCACCAGTCAGCCGGATCCAAGTCGCTGCGATCATAAATCGGATCGATGCGATTGGCACCATCACTCATACCGGCTACATAAGTTCCTACGTTGTCTGGATTCGCCCCAAATCCAGCAACGGTCCATTTTTCGAGATCGGTTCCCCAGTCAGGATTACGATAGAAGAAATTCTCCAGCAGGCGTCCGTCATGAAGTGAAAATATGGTCGCGGAGGTAACATCCGGAAAACTGCTGTATACGATAATACCATCGAACACGCCCGGATAGGCGTCGGCTGTCTGGTGGCTTTGGTAGGAACCTCCCGAAGAACCATACCCGAGAGTGTAATCCGGCATGCCATAGCTCTCAATGAAGCGCTCTTTGACCATTATTGTGGTCTCAGACGACAATAGATCGTTGCAGTTGTTTCCCATTACGCTAAGCGTCGAAGTCGCCAGCGCCCAACCACGCGATAGAAGCTCGATTTGATTCGATTGAAACAGATCTCCGGTACTGATTCCCTGTACGTACCAGCCCTGCCGGCATCCCCCTCCAAATCGATAGACCAAACCCCCATGCCAGCCATCGCTTCGAGTCCAAGGGCTGGGTTCAAGGTCATCCAACGGATCATCGAGAATGATGGTTTGATAGTCGGATCGGTTGATTGTGCCCGTTTCAACTCGAGCGATAAAGGGAACAGATTTACCGGTCAACGTGGTCGTCCACGCCAAATCGTCTGGGTAATCCCCAGGCCATGGTTTGAACACTTCTGTTGCAGGAGTAGTCAGATCATCACAGCTTTCTGCCGGATCACATTTATAAATGTAATCAACCCGCGTTAAAATGGAGCATTGCTCGTCAATTGGAGGACCTAAATCGCCGGCGGCATACCCCTGAATCGTGCCATGGCCGATGACAAAATCTTCCGTCTGGCAGATAAAAGGCGTTTCATGATCTCCGGAGATGATTGGTCCCCAAATTGGATAATTGGTCAATTCCAGTTTTGCAGAAGGTCGTCCTTTGCCGTGTCCATTTGCTCGAACAACAAGATTGTTCGATCCTGTTTTTAGGCCACTTAGAAGCCCATTCAATGACCGTTCGCGATTTTTATGCTTCCAGTCATCATGGAAAGACTGAAATTGGCCGGTAACGTTTTTGCCGTTAAGATAGACTCTCACCTTATGAAGCGGAACTGTGCGAGGTACCTTAATTTGGATTAAAGCCTCACCGCCGCTGACCATTTCAGGTCGAGAAGAAAGTACTATAATTTCAAAATTCTTCTCAATTTTTTTATTTGGTTTAAAATGTTTGGATTTTTGCCAGGATAAAGCCGGTGAAAATATCCCTAGCAATACGAAGATTAATCCAACAATACCTGCAAACTGCGTTATCTTAGCAAAGTTCAGCCTCATGTTTGTCCCTCCTTCACGATTTTGAATGGATTGTCAAACAATGACTCATGCCTGATTTTTTTATTTAACCTCCTTTCGTATTTTAGGATTTCCTGGAAGAGTGGCAAATCCGTCAATATACAGAGTATCGCGGATTCCGTCTCCTATAAAATGCATCCATCTGGACTCACAAGCCCTTTAGAAGGATAATGATAGGATATTGGTTTCTGAAAGCGAACAATAGGAAAATAGTGGATTGTGCATCGGCTTCAGCTTCCGAATTCGCTATTCGAGCTTGAGGCTTCGCCCTTCGGGCTACGACCCCACAAGACGAAGGGACAAGACAGCGTAGGATATGAGAACGAACTTCGGCAGAATCAACTATGACCCAAATAGCAAGAGTGAATTTGGTTGTCAAGGCAGATTTTTTGCGTAAACGCTCAAATTTAGATGAAATTGAGCTCAGCATACCGGATTGCCCAGAGCTGGATTTTTCTTTACAGGTAGGCGTCAACCGGGTATTCAGGATCGATCAGAATCATCGAATAATGAATAATCAAGATGTAACCTTTTACCTTTTCGGATTTCAGATTGCGGGGCGAGGACTATTTTAAACGAATATTGCCAAAACCACTTGCGATCTTGAAAGGGAAGAACCAGTAATCTACCAATTAACAAGATCTTGTATAAGAGGAGGAGATGATGATGCAGCTCCCATTTCGTTCGGCAAAACAACTGGCTTCGCTGATCCGCCGCAAAAAGGTCGGATGCCTGGAATTGCTTGACCTCTATTTGCAGCGGGTCGAACGCTACAACGCCAGAATCAATGCCGTCGTTTTCACGGATGTTGAGGCCGCCCGCAAACGTGCCAGGGCGGCCGACAAAGCGCTGGCCCAACACAGCCGCTGGGGTCCATTGCACGGAGTGCCCATGACGATCAAAGATTCCTATGACGTTATTGGCATGCCGACGACCTGGGGAGTGCCGCAATACAAAAACAACTATCCCAAGAAAAACGCGATTGCCGTAAACCGCCTCCTCGATGCAGGGGCGGTGATCTTCGGAAAGACCAATATTCCCCTTTACCTTGCCGACTGGCAAAGCTTCAATGAGATTTTCGGAACCACCAGCAATCCCTGGGATGTGACCCGGGTTCCCGGCGGTTCTTCAGGCGGATCGGCCGCTGCGTTGGCCGCCGGGTTGACCGGGCTTGAAGCCGGCAGCGACATCGGCGCGTCGATTCGAAACCCGGCCCATTACTG
>CP070694.1:147943-153696 GCA_020353355.1 Desulfobacterales bacterium
AAAAATGCAATCAGGGGGACAACATGAAAAAAGTGCTCGTTCTTCACGGCGTTAACCTGAACATGTTCGGTAAACGGGATCCCGCCCAATACGGTACGATAACCTTAGAGCAAATCGATGAAGAAATTAAGGCATTGGCCTCGGAGCTCGGATTTGCGGCAGAGTGTTTCCAGACAAACCATGAGGGCGAAATGGTAGAAAAAATCCACTGGGCCCACGAGCAAAAAATCGACGCCGTGGTCATCAATGCCGGTGCGTGGACCCATTACAGTTATGCCGTCATGGACGCGCTGGGCATTCTTAAGGTACCGATCGTTGAGGTTCATATGTCCCATGTTCATGCGCGAGAGAAGTTCAGACATTATTCGGTCATTGCGCCCCTGGCCCGAGGGCAGATCAGCGGATTCGGAGTGAACAGCTACCTGCTGGGTCTCAGGGCTGCATGGGAGTTGATTGGAGACCATGATTAGAAAGGCCACGTTGATACTTGCAAGCCATTGCGCTGGAAAGCAAATCCGGAGGATGAAAGGAGAAGCAGATGGAGATCAAGATCATTAAAACTTACAAAGATGCCGAGCAGATCTGGCTTGGACTCGAGCAGGAAGGACATCGGCGTAAAGTGTTTCGGGCTGTCGACGAGGCTCAATTGGGAGCCAAAAACATCGTTGCCGGTCTAACCATATTCGAGCCCGGCGAACGTTGCGCGGCGCATTCTCCTCCGGGTTCGGAAGAAATTAATTTTGTGGTCAAGGGCGGTGGGATAGCTTATGATGTGACCAACAAAAAAGAGACCCGTTTTGGGCTTCATGATTTCATGTGGATTCCCGATGGGGTTGAGCACATCCACTACAATGACACGGATGAGCCGCTTTTCTTGTTGTGGGCATACGCACCGCCGGGGGTGCTGCCGACCAAATAATGATAAGGAGGGAATGCTATGCTCACCGGAGGTGAAATTTTTGTCAAGTGCCTCGAGTCAGCCGGGGTGGAGTATGTTTTCGGACTGTGCGGACACACGGTTATTGGAATGCTGGACCCGTTGATCGACTCTTCCATCGAGTTCATCTCGTTTCGACACGAGCAGATGGCGGCCCATGCCGCCGATGGCTACTTTCGGGTTACCCACAAACCCGGTGTGGTATTAACCCATTTGGGGCCGGGTTTTACCAATGCCACCACCGGGGTGGCCAATGCCGCGCTGGACTCTTCAGCGCTGGTGGTCATCTCAGGGGATATCCCCAGCCAGCATTTCGGGCGCGATGCGCATCAGGAATTTAAGATGCACGGCGATGCAACCCAGTACGAGATATACAAACCCTTTGTCAAGCGTGCCTGGCGGGTGCACCGCACCGAGGCATTGCCGGGTATTTTGGCCCGGGCGTTTGCCATCGCCGCCTCTGGCCGTCCCGGTCCGGTTCTGGTGGATGTGCCCATGGATTTTTTCTCGCGGCGGGCCGAGGTGGATATACCGGAGATGGCCGCCCACATGCCCGGCGGGCGGCGGATACGCGGGGACCGGCAGGCGATTGAACGTGCCGTCAAACTTCTGGTCGAGGCCGAAAGACCGCTGATTTACGCCGGAGGCGGCGTGATTCTTTCCGAGGCTTCAGATCATATCGCTGCGCTGGCCGAAGCGTTGGGTGCGCCGGTGGCTTACAGCCTGATGGGCAAGGGGGCCATCAGCGATGATCATTCTCTGGCGGTGGGCATGACCGGATTCTGGGGCACGCCGACGGCCAATCACCTGTGCCGCGAAGCCGATGTGATTCTGGCTATCGGCACCCGATTTGCGGAAGCCAGCAGTTCTTCGTGGATATCCAAATATACCTTTGCCATCGGGCCGACCAAGGTCATTCAGGTCGATGTGGATGAACAGGAAATCGGCAAAAACTATCCGATTGAAATCGGCATTCTGGGGGATGCCGGTGCGGTGCTGGCGGACATTTTAAGCGGCGTGACCGATGCCAAGAAGGGCTACAGCTGGACTGAGGATTCACGCCTGCAGCAGATTGCCGATGAGATGACGGCCTGGCGTAAAGAGATTTCGGTTCACAATGCATCCGATGCCGTGCCGATCCGGCCGGAGCGGATTCTGGCCGAAGTGCGAGCGCTGCTTCCCAAAGACGGCATTGTGGTCACCGATGTGGGTTGGAATAAGAACGGGTTAGCCCAGCAATTTCCCATCTATCAGCCCATGACGCACCTGCCGCCATCGGGTTTGGCGACCATGGGTTTTGGCCCGGCGGCGGTGATCGGGGCCAAGCTGGGGGCGCCGGACAAGCAGGTGATTACCCTTATCGGTGATGGGGCCATGAGCTCGGTACTCGGGGTTCTGGCCACGGCCAAGGAACGCCACATAGCGGCTGTGTGGCTGGTGATGAACAACCGTGCCTATGGTACCATCTTCGGATTGCAGAACCAGGCCTATGGTCGCAACATCGGCACGCGGTTTATCTGCCATGAGACTCAGGAAGATTACAATCCGGATTTTGCGGCGGTGGCCAGAGCCTTTGGGATCGAGGGCATCCTGGTGGATAAACCGGAGCAGCTGCGGCCGGCGCTGGAGCAAGCTTTTAATGCATCAGGACCGGTGTTGCTGGATGTGATCATGGACCGCGACGTAGGTGTTCCGACGGATGGTTACTGGGATATTCTCGATATCTATCAGTACTGAAGCAAGTCGGTGAAACCATATTATATTCCCAAGGCGTGTGTCTATATAGATCATGCATTAACGCATTTGAGATGAGAGGGGGAGTCTTTTTTTCTGACCTGATCAGAAAAACTCCCTATTTTTGCGAGGAGGTATAACAAAATGCCAAGGCCAATTACGGAAGAAGAAAAACAATATAGCCAGGAACTGTTGCATAAGGCCCGGGCAGCCATGAAGGCCATCGAAGACTATGACCAGGCCACGGTGGACAGATTATGCCGGGCCGTGGGCTGGGCCACGGCAAACGAGCAAACCTTCACCCGGCTCGCCCATATGGGCGTGGAAGAAAGTGGTTTGGGAGACTGGGAAGGCAGACCGAATAAGCGCTTTAAGATCATCGGCATTCTGCGGGACGCGCTCAGACAAAAGAGTATGGGTATTATCGAGGAAATCCCGCAAAAGGGAATCGTCAAGTATGCCAAGCCTGTCGGTGTTATCGCCTGTTTGGTTCCCACCACGAACCCGGCCTTGACTCCCCCCGGCAATGGCATTTATGCCCTGAAGTGCAAGAATGCGATCATTTTCTCTCCGCACCCCCGCAGTAAAAAAACCTGCTATGAAACCGTTCGGATTATGCGGGCGGCTCTCAAGAAACAGGGTGCGCCTGAAGACGTCTATCAGTGTATCGAACGGCCGAGTATTCCGCTGGCGCAGCATTTAATGTCCATCTGTGATCTGACGATTGCCACCGGCGGGGCGGCAATGGTCAGAGCCGCTTACAGTTCCGGCAAGCCGGCTTACGGGGTCGGGGCGGGCAATTCGACGATGGTGATCGATGAAACCGCGGATATTGAAGAGGCGGCCAGAAACACGCGACTCAGCAAAACATCGGATAACGGATCCGGATGTTCAGCCGATGGGAATCTGCTGGTGGAGGCCACGATCTATGACAAATTCCTGGAGCAGCTTCAGAAAGAAGGCGGGTATCTGGCCACGGAAGAAGAAAAGAAGCTTTTGGGGGCTGCCATGTGGGATGCCGAAGGGCACCGCACCTTTGACACCATTGCCCGGCCGGCAGCCAACATCGCCGAAATGGCCGGATTTCAGATACCCGCTGGCAAAACCTTTATCATCGTCAAGGAGGAGCACATCGGCAAAGAACACGTCTTTTCCAGTGAAAAACTTTCTCCGGTCCTGGCTATTTTTAAGTACAGCGGTTTTGAGACGGCCATGCAGATGGTCAAGCAGATTTACGAGGTGGGCGGCAAGGGACACTCCTGTGGTATTTATTCGTTTAATGATGCGCACATTGATCAACTGGCGCTGGTCGCGCCTGTCAGTCGCATGATGGTGCGTCAGCCGCAATCCAAAGCCAATGCCGGCGCCTTTAACAACGGCATGCCGATGACGTCGAGTCTGGGCTGCGGAACCTGGGGCGGAAACATTACCAGTGAGAACATCTCGCTGAAGCATTACATGAACGTGACCTGGGTGAGCCGGCCGATCCCGGAAGACCGGCCTTCTGATGAGGAAATCTTCGGCGAGTTTTACAACACGGAGACCTTCTAAATTCAGTAAATAATGCTTTTGCTATAAGGCAGCTGTTTTGAAACATTCTGATAAAATACGTGACGGTCAGGCTGCGGTAAGACTGGGACTTATCGGGGCAGGAATTATTGGCAAAAAACATGCCGTGATGGCCGAAAATTTTGCAGGTTGTCGACTGGTCGGTATCAGCGATGTAAATCCGTCGGCCAAAGCGTTAGCAGACGAGCTGGGTGCGAATTATTACTCCGATTATGAGGAAATGATAGAAGCCGAATCTCCCGAAGGAGTCATCATCGCGACGCCCACTGAATCGCATGCCACCGTGGGTGTGACCTGTGCGCAGCACGGTGTGCACCTCTTCGTGGAAAAACCCATTGCAGCGAATGTACAAGACGCTCAAATCCTGGTGGAAAATGCCAAGGAAAATGGTGTCCGCCTGCTGGTGGGACACCATCGGCGATTCAATTCATTGGTGGAAACAACGCGCCTGGCAATCAAGCAGGGAAAAATCGGCAAGCTGGTGGCGGTATCGGTTCTGTGGGTGCTGCTGAAACCCTCCGACTATTTCCAGATTGAATGGCGAAGGCAGCTTGGCGGCGGACCGGTGTTGATTAATTTGATCCACGATATCGATACCATGCGCTATATTTGCGGTGAAATCAAAAGGGTCTACGCGGAAACCAGTTCAGCCGTGAGAGGATTTGAAGTGGAAGATACGGCCAGTGTCTCTTTGCGTTTTTCAGGTGGGGCTCTTGGAAGTATTGTCGTCTCCGATTGTGTGCCGTCTAGTTGGTCCTATGAAGCCACCACCGGTGAAAATCCCTATTATTTCCGCACGGATGATAATTGCTACCTGTTTTTTGGTACGGAGGGCTGCCTGGCTTTCCCGAATATGAGATTGGTGCGTTACGAAAACCCTCAACAGGCGGGATGGCAATATCCGCTGCTAACAGAGCATATCCAGGTAGACGACCATGATCCCCTGATTCGGCAACTGGATCACTTTTGCCGGGTTATCAGGGGAAAGGAAGAGCCCAGAACCAGCGGCGAAGACGCAATGCGGTCGCTGGCAGTGGCGCGGGCTATTCTGAAATCGGGGGAAAGGGCAGAACCGCTAGAACTTTCATAGTGACGGGTACATTTTTTTCAAATTCCAGACAAGATTTATCTGGATGGAAGTTCTCCCGGGGGCGCATAGGCAAATAGAAGCAATAAAGGCTCATTGCCGTCATTGTAGTGCACGTGCTCCACGCCCTCCGGAATGAATATAAAATCGTGCAACTTGAATCTGGTTTCTTTATTGTTGGTTCCATCGATAACGATGCCGCTTCCTTTAACGATGAAATTAAATTCCTCGGAATCCGGATGATGATGGGGCGCACAGCGCTCACCGGGTTCAAAGATGGCCATTCCGGCCACGATTTTTTTGGCACCCACCTGGGCTTCATTGACACTGCGAAATACTTTGCGCCGCAATACTTCTTCTTCAAGCCCGATCCAAACCTGCTCGGATTCTTTGAATGTATCGATGACCTTAATTTCCATGTTCACC
>CP070694.1:153796-156411 GCA_020353355.1 Desulfobacterales bacterium
AACGTTAGCTTCGACTTCGGGTAACGTTGGGTAACGTTTCAATGCTGCAATTTTGAATTGCTTTAATAGTCGTGGGGACTTCCTTTGATGTGCAGCATAAGATGATCTGAAGAGGTCTTTGTGAAGTGACAGGAACTCCCGAACATTCGGGTTATGTTTAAGGTATTGCACTGACGGAAATGAATCGTGGTATCAGGCGAGGATTAAACTACCTTTACTTTGCCGGCCAGCACAATGCGGCCGTCCAGCAGATCAGCGGATTGAATACTGCCTTCGACGAATTTCTTTTCCCCGAACAAATTGATGAGCCAAAATCCCTGACCCTCGGCCTCTATGCGAGCGATGTCTTTCATGATTTCCTTTTGTTCATTTCCTGAATTCATATATGCGGTGCTCAAGCACATGGAATCCTCCTGTGGTACATTTTAGTTCATTCATAATATCCCACCTGTCACCACAGGCATATCAATTTCTTCCCGCCCCTGAGTTCACCCCTTATTTTTTGCATGTGGCGCAGGGCGGCAATATCTCTTTCAAGATCTGTATATTTTATTTGCAACCTTGCGCATAAATTGGCCGGTTCCTGAGGTCCATCGTTTTTAGAATCTCAACGATTTTTTGCTGAACGGCGATCAGTTCGAGATTCGCGGCTGCTTCCTTCACATATGTCATGGCGCTATGAACTGCCCACGGGTCGCATGCCCGCAGCGGAGAAAGAAGATCTATGTAGCAATTTCGCAAAGGATCTGCCCGTGAAGCGACCTTTGGTTCCCCTCGGGTACAACCGTCTGACAACGCTCGCATTTCATAGGTTTTTCCTTTGCCGTTATTTAGCTCCCGGATCGGACTTTTTTTCATCCGGCTGGCCAGCGGAGTTTGGCCGGCCGGCATATAATTGAGTGCATAATTAGTGCCATCGTTTGTTGCAAGGTTTGAAGGAGCCAATGAGTCCTTGTTAAAATATGAATTAAAATAAAAACTAAGGAGTCACACAGAATAATTAAATAAAGAATTGTTGCTAATCAATAAAAAAGTAACGTTACAGTAACGCTTGAAAAAAAATTACAGAAAGACTGCACCATGCCGGCCAAAAGCTATTGCGTATCGGATATTCCAGGAAAGGGGAATCAAAAGGATCGGTGAATCCAAGAGATGTAAGATATATGTACCTGAAATTCTTTTAGAAATTTCTCCATCGCGCATTAAAAATTTTTCGAATTGGACTTTCCGGATCCGGCTTGGAGGAAAGATAATAGGAAAGAAAATATTTAAGTTATTATACACAGCGCCATATTTAAATGCGTATGCGCCTTTTTGCGGTCAATAAAGAACCACTGCAACAGAGAGAAAGGGGTAAAACGCTGTGTATGTATGTACAATGATTTATGCCCTTGTGTATCGATTTATAATCATAGCATTCTGTTGGCACACTATATGCTTTTTAGAAGTTTGATGAAGGATGAGGGCAAGCTATGGACACTGAAATTCGAAGAGTTCTTTGCGCAACCGATCTATCGGGTAACTGTGATCATTTATAAGGGTGCCATGAATCTGGCCAGCGATAGAGGTGCCGATCTTATGGTTATCCACGTTATCAGCCAAAGATCGATTAAAGCGGCCAAAGCGCTGGCATACTATCTCAACGATTCCCAAAATGATGTTGTCAAAGAAAAAACCTATTCCGCCTTGCAGCGCATGAAAAAGCAACTCGGCTCCTTTCTCAAAAAGGAAATAAAAGATCATCCAGAGTCCCCGGGTCTCGATGAACACCTGCTTGTCTACCCCGGCAAGGTCGCTGAAGAAATAGTGGAAAAGGCAAATCGGTTTGGATGTGAAACGATCGTCCTTGGCCCTCATGGGTCCAGCTTTTACTCAGCATTTTTTTCATGGGGTACGACGTAGAAGGTCCTTAAACAAACAAAAAAGTCCGTTTATCTGGTTTCCCTGAAAAAAGGCAATTTAAGTATCACAACCTACAACAAAGGCTCCTCTCCCCAATCTGCGAATAAAAGTTAAAAGTTTGAAATTTTGCGAAAAGAGATTTCGAAAATTTTCTAATTTTTTACCCAATAAGCCCTCAACAGCTTTAGGAGGACAAAATGGCGGAAGACAAATTAGTCAAAAAAACCGAAGCAAAGAAATTCTGATCCCGAGGCCGCAACCATTGATCCGGCAAGCCGGCAGATGATTCAACGCGCCCACGAGCTGGGAATTGAGACGGCATTTAATAGAGCAGTTGCGATGAAACCCTGCAACATCGCAACGCAGGGTATTTGCTGCAAAAACTGTGGGATGGGACCCTGCCGGTTGCCTCTGCCGAAAGGCGGAATCGAAGGGGAGAATACCCACAAAGGTATCTGTAAGGCAACTCCGAATACCAATGCCGCACGCAACTTCATCCGAATGATTGCCGGCGGTGCTGCCGCCCATTCCGACCACGGACGTTCTGTCGCCGAAGTGTTTATGTCCGCTGCCAGAAAAGAAACCGATGCCTACAAAATTAAAGATACTCGCCAAAAAACCAAGTCATTTTCTAATCGGTTATTTTTGCCCGCCTTTTCGTTGTTACTCCTTGTAATCTCCTCAGTTGGTATCTACAATCTGTTTGTACCCGC
>CP070694.1:156511-162672 GCA_020353355.1 Desulfobacterales bacterium
AGGCCGCGGCTGAGGCCGCGGAAGCCATCAAAACAGCATTCATCTATGTCGGCCCAATTGGAGATCTTGGATGGAGTTGGGAACATGATCGCGGGCGCAAGATGCTGGAACAAGAGTTCGGCGGCAAGGTAACGACCACCTATATCGAAAGCGTACCGGAAGGGCCTGATGCCGCACGGGTGATTCGCCAGTATGCCCAACAGGGGTATAAAGTCATCTTCGCGACCTCATTCGGGTATATGGACCCCATGCTGGAAGTTGCGCGGGACTTTCCCGATATCTATTTTGAACATTGTTCCGGGTTCAAAACCGCCCCCAACATGAGCACCTACTTCGGCCGCATGTACCAGCCCCGGTATCTTTCCGGAATCGTGGCCGGCAAAATGACCAAGAAAAATATTATCGGCTACGCCGCAGCATTCCCCATTCCCGAGGTGATTCGGGGGATTAACGCCTTTACCCTCGGTGCCCGCTCCGTGAACCCCGATGTTCAGGTAAGGGTTGTGTGGACCAGTACCTGGTTCGATCCCGTCAAAGAGCGTGAAGCTGCGGTTGCTCTATTGGATGCCGGCGCGGACATCATTGCCCAGCATCAGGACACCACCGAACCGCAGAAAGCCGCAAAAGAAAGGCGTCTTTTTAGTATCGGATATGATTCCGATATGCGCGGGTTTGTCGGTGACAGCGTTCTGGTCAGCCCGGTATGGAACTGGGGGGCCTATTACGTCGACACGCTGAAGGCAATTTTAAACGGAACCTGGAAGACCCACCAGTATTGGGGCGGATTGAAAGAAGGCATCGTTGAACTGTCCGCCTTCAGTCCCACAGTACCGCAGGCGGTTAAAGATATGGTTTCTGAAAAGCAGCAAGCGATCCTCAACGGCTCATGGGATGTATTCTATGGTCCCATCAAAGATCAGGGCGGTAAGGAGGTGGTGGCTGCCGGCAGCAAGATGAGCGACGCCGAGATGCTCAATATGAGCTTTTTTGTAGAGGGGGTCATCGGCAAGGCCGGCAAATAAAAGTGATGGAAACAAAAACGCCCATTCTCGAGATGAAGGGTATCACCAAACGCTTTCCCAATGTGGTGGCCAACGATCATGTGGATTTGGAGCTTTATCCCGGTGAAGTTTTAGCTCTGCTGGGTGAAAACGGAGCGGGCAAAAGCAGCCTCATGAATGTCCTGGCCGGACTGTATAGAGCCGATGAAGGCGAAATTTTCATCCGCGGAAAGCGGGTTGAAATCAATTCTCCCCGGGATGCCATGTTACTCGGCATCGGTATGGTCCATCAAAACTTCATGCTGGTGGATACGATGACCGTTGCGGAGAATATCATCATGGGCATGTCTGATTTGCCGTTTATTCCGGACATGGAAGATGTCAGCAAACGCATCCGCGAGCTTTCGAAACAGTATAATCTTCAGGTCGATCCGCTAAGTTACATCTGGCAATTGAGTGTTGGAGAGCAGCAGCGAGTTGAAATTCTCAAGCTGATCTATCGCGGCGCCGAGATCCTCATTCTGGATGAACCCACAGCCGTGTTAACCCCCCGTGAATCAAAAGAACTCAGCGGCGTTATTCATCACATGACCCAGGAAGGCAAATCGGCTATCTTCATTACCCACAAGATGGAAGAGGTGATTACCTTTTCAGACTGGGTGCGTGTGCTTCATAAGGGTCGCTTGGTAACGGTTAAAAAGACGCGCGAGACACATCCCCAGGAACTTGCCCGGCTGATGGTGGGCAGAGATGTGCTGTTCCGCCTGGAAAAGAAAGCCCGCAATTTTGGGGATGTGGCTCTTGAACTCAAGGATGTTAGAGCCTTGGACGACAAGGGCCTTCCGGCGCTTAAGGGAATTACGCTCAACATTCGATCGGGAGAGATCTTGGGGATTGCCGGGGTAGCGGGTAATGGCCAAACACAGCTTGTCGAGGTGCTTACAGGACTTCGCAAAACCACAGGGGGTACAATACGAATATTTGACGAGGAGAAAGCCAACAAATCACCTTTAGAGATCATCAACACCGGAGTTAGCCATATTCCGGCTGATCGAATTGCCAGAGGGATCGCCGGCGATATGAGTGTTGCCAACAACCTGGTCATGAAGTGCTATCGGAAACCGCCCTTAGTCAAAAAAGGGGTTTTGCATCCCAGCCGAATTTTAGATCTGGCACATCGCATGATCGACCTGTTCCGCATTGATACCCCCACTCCACAAACGCATGCAAAGTTTCTTTCCGGAGGCAATATCCAAAAAACCATTCTGGCCAGAGAACTTGATGCCTGCAGGGGGCTGCTCATTGCGGCTTATCCGTCAAGGGGCTTAGATGTCGGCGCTACGGAATTTGTTCGCAACCAGATGATAGCACAGAGTCAAGCCGGCACCGCCATTCTACTCATTTCTGAAGATCTGGAAGAACTGGTGACGGTGGCCGATAAAATTGCCGTGCTATTCGAGGGCCGGATCATGGGTATCGTTCCGTCCAGCGAGGCGGATACCGAAAAACTTGGCATGCTGATGACGGGCGTTAAAGTATGATTTTGGATTTTAGATTGCGGATTTAGGATTCAAAGATCCGAAATGATATTAATGTGGTTTTATCTAAACTTGGAAACTAGAAGCAGCGTTTCAAAATACAGGAATTAACGCAGCAAATGAGAATTGTATTTGAAAAAAGAAAAACGCTATCACGCAAAGCCATTTTCCTGGTCCCCCTGGCATCCTTTCTGATTTCGCTTTTGTTAACGGCTATGTTGCTGGCGATATTCAACGCCAATCCTTTCATAACCTTTGCCGCTATGTTCAAGGGTGCTTTCGGTTCATGGTCCAATTTTACCGAAACTTTGGTTAAGGCCATACCCTTGATGCTGACCGGCCTGGGGGTGTTAATTGCCTTTCGCCTGAAATTCTGGAATATCGGAGCGGAGGGCCAGCTTGCCTTTGGCGGGATTGCGGCCACCTGGGTGGCACTATTCTGGTCCCCTTTCTTGCCATCCTGGATGGTTCTTCCGGCCGCCATCATGATCGGCATGCTGGCGGGAGCATTCTGGGCGGGGATTCCGGCGTTGCTCAAGGTCCGCCTGAAGGTTGACGAAGTTTTGACAACGTTGATGCTGAATTATGTGGCCATCCTTTTTGCTGAACATCTCTACTATGGACCATGGCGCGATCCCAAAGGCTTCGGTTTTCCGGGAACACCCCCGTTTCCGGAATTCGCATGGCTTCCGAGAATTGCCGGGCGAGCGCACCTGGGGTTAATTTTCGCTCTTGTTCTGGCTGTTCTGATCTGGTTCATGTTCAAGCGCACGCGCTGGGGTTTCGAACTCGAGGTGATCGGAAACAATCCGTCTACCGCACAAACTCAGGGCATCAAGATTGCCGCAAACATATTCATGGCGCTTTTGCTGGCAGGTGCTTTAAGCGGACTGGCGGGAGTTTGTGAAGTTACCGGCATATCAAGGCGGCTGCAGCAGGGGCTGACCATCGGATACGGTTACACGGCCATCATTGTTGCCTGGCTGGCACAGCTCAACCCCATCGCAGCCATATTTGTGGCTGTTTTGATTGCAGCACTCCTGGTAGGGGGTGATCAGGTTCAGATGATGATGAAATTGCCGGCGGCCATGGGACTTGTTCTTCAGGGTATGCTGCTTTTTCCCATGCTGGCAGGCTCCCTTTTTACCGAATACAAACTCCGAATTATTCGTTCAAAAACTGCCGGGCCTTTAAGCTTAGCCCGGGACAATTAACTCAGATGATGCCGTTTTTGATCAATTTCTGGAATAATGCAATTTTGGAGATCTCCATGAACAGGTAGCAGCATGACCGAACTCATCGCATCCCTTCTGGCAATAACGCTTCGTGCAGGAACGTCTCTGATCTATGCCACGATTGGCGAGATTTATACGGAACGTTCGGGAATCCTCAACCTCGGTGTTGAAGGGATGATGCTGATGAGCGCGGTGACCTCGTTTGCCACCGTTTACTATACCGCCAACCTGTTTTTGGCCATTCTGGTGGCGATGCTGGTGGGTGGAACGCTGGCCGGCATCCACGCCTTTCTTTCGGTTAGCATGCGAGCCAATCAGGTGGTCAGCGGTTTGAGCATCACCCTTTTTGGATCCGGCATGGCGAGCTTTCTCGGCCAAAGACTCGGTCCGCAATCAAACTCAGGCTATCTGGTCGGACTTGTGGGTTCCAAATTTGAGCCGATTGCGATCCCGTTATTCAGCAACCTTCCGGTGATCGGGGCTGTTTTCAAACAGGATATTCTCACCTATTTTGTCTACTTGCTGTTGCCCCTTGCCTGGTTTTACCTCTACAGAACCCGCAACGGTTTGAATCTTCGAGCCGTGGGAGAAAATCCGCAAACCGCCGATGCCATGGGAATCAATGTCGCCAAAGTCCGCTATATATACACGATTCTCGGCGGAATGCTGGTGGGCATCGGCGGCGCCCACCTGTCTCTTTCCTATGCGCCGGGCTGGACCGAGAATATCACCGGCGGAAGGGGCTGGATCGTTATCGCATTGGTCATTTTCTCCATGTGGAACCCTGCCCGGGCGGTTTGGGGTGCTATCCTATTCGGCGGCATCAATGCCGTACAGTTCAGGTTGCAGGCATCCGGAACGACGATTCCGGCTTCCTATCTAAATATGCTCCCTTATCTGGCCACGATTTCGGTTTTGGTTGTATTGACATGGTGGGAAACCCTGAGCAAGCGTGTCGGGGCTCCGAGTGCCCTGGCAAAATCATACATGCGAGAGGAAAAATAATACCCTAAATGAGCGAAAACCGCTCATTTAGCAGTTTCTGCAAAAGGAGGGAAATAAAATGAAAAAAATTATTTTACAGCCGTCTACACTAGGAGTTCCAATTGCACCTTATGTTCCCGGTACCAAGCGAAACGCTTTCGTTTTCACTTCAGGGCAGGTAGCTTTGGACAAAGAGGGCAATTTGGTGGGCAAAGGAGATGTCGGCGCCCAAACACGACAGGTTCTTCAGAATATCAAAGCCGTGTTGCAGGAAGGCGGGGCGACGCTGGATGATGTTATGAAGACCACCGTTTTTTTGGCAGATATCAAAGATTTTTCGGCCATGAATGAAGTTTATGCGGATTTCTTCGGCGATGCGAAACCTGCGCGCAGCACGGTCCAGGCTGCCCTGGCGCGACCCGAGTTTTTGGTCGAAATCGAGGCGATCGCCATTGTCGGTGACGAATAAAAAGCTTAATTTTCTTTTAGATATTTTCTGCAAAAAGGAATGACTCTAAAAATGAAAAAATCTCTATATTATCAATGTCTCTTTTACCTATTTGTTGCGCTATTTTTAAATGCCTGCTCCAGCGGTTATAATAAATATGCAGATGAATATTATGAGCAAGGATTAATTTTGTTCGAAAAAATGGAATACGACAGATCGATTGAAAATTTCACAAAAGTTCTTGAAATAGCTCCTTATGGAGAAGAAAATTATAAAGTATATTTCAACAGGGGACAGGCTTATTTAAAAAACCGACAATATGATAAAGCCATTTATGATTTAACAAAGGCTTTCGAAATGACTCCCAGAGGGGAGAAAAATTTACAATTTCAAACATATAGTTCCAGGGGAGACGCTTGGTTGGGCAACAGGCAATATGCTAGCGCGATTGAAGATTATTCCAGAGCGATAACATTGCTCCCCAAACATAAAGAGGTTAAATACGTATACAACAATCGAGGCTGGGCCTGGGAACGAAGAAAAGAGTATGATAAAGCGATTGAAGATTATAGCAGAGCATTATTAATTGATCCTAGGTTTGATCGGTCATATTACGCCAGAGGTTATGTCTGGTATAAAAAAGGTGACCTTCACCGCGCCTTACGTGATGCTAAGGAAGCGCTTAAACTGAACCCGGAAATCAAGATTTACGATGATTTGGTTTATGAGATTAAAACTTCCCTGAAAAATCAATGAATGCCTGTCAAGATAGCTTTCTACTTGATTCGCAGGTATTAAGTCTTTAAATTTGCTGTGCTATCGCCAGAAAGAATGTAGTATCAACAAGTAAGCCCTGAGTTGGTGTACTGGCAAGGAATCTCAACTTTGAAATCGTTCCAAATTTAATTCAAATTGACATGATATCACAACATTGGCCAAGACTTATATAATCTCA
>CP070694.1:162772-170706 GCA_020353355.1 Desulfobacterales bacterium
ATGTGCGGCTGGCAAGAATCAATGCCTGGGTCGCCCGGGGGCCTGCTCCCACCAGCACGCTCTGATGTTGGCGAGTTTGTCTAACTATATCAACAATATATTCCGACAACTCCTCTTTTACCAAAATGCCTTCTAAGGACTCCCGCAGTTTAGCCAACACCTCGGGAGATAGCACCTGTTTGATCTGGCCGCTGGCTAGAACATTTTCCGGTGATTCCTTTCCGAGCATCCGTCTGGCCAGCGTTAGCTCTTCGTCTTTTTCAGGGTGATTCATCGTAATTTTCAGCATGAAGCGATCCTTTTGCGCTTCCGGCAGCGGATAGGTGCCTTCGTACTCAATTGGGTTCTGGGTAGCAAAAACCGTGAAATTGGATGAAAGTTCGTGGGTCTTGCGATCAATGGTAACCATCCGCTCCTGCATGGCCTGGAGCAAGGCGGATTGGGTTTTGGCCGGCGCCCGGTTGATTTCATCGGCCAGCAAAAACGTCGTAAACACCGGCCCTTTCACCAGGGAGAATACATCTTTTTGGAGATTAAACACATAGGTACCCGTAATGTCGGTCGGCATCAGATCCGGAGTAAATTGAATCCTGGCAAAGTCACAGCGCATCACATGGGCCAGAGTCCTTACCAGCAGTGTTTTTGCAACGCCGGGCACCCCTTCAATCAGGGCGTGATGGCCGCTAAATATAGCGATCAAGGCATTGTTCACAACGTGCTCTTGGCCGATGATGACTTTTGAAACCTCCTGTTTGGTGCGCACCAGTGCTTTTTTCAATAATTCTATATTTTCATTCATGTCTTCTGTCCTTTGAAATTATTCTGCTGATGATTTGATATCCTTCCACGGGATCCCATTGCTTCTTGGAAGACGTGTCTTGCTTGGCGATCACCTTTTGTATCCGTTCAAATGTACCGGGAGCAATGCGTCTATCTTTCTTGAATGTCTTCTGCCATTCTTGCACACAGGTCGTTATAATGGCTTTGACAGGTATGTTGCGTCGAAGTAATGCAACAAGTCCCTGGGAAATATCTCTCTCAGCAAAGACATTATCATTGAGCGACGCGGCATCCTTGCGAGGCGGGACAAAATATGCCGCATTTTTCCAGACGAACAATAACGCCAGCACCATCAGCGCGGCAAAAAACCAGTGGAAACGGTAATGTCGAATGAGACTGGCCACTGCCGGACGCTCGTAAATCCCGAAGTGCGCCTCATCGAAGACAAGGTTGGCGTTACCTCCGGTCATCCAGGCCAGCAGCTTCGGATACCGTTCCGACCAAAGCGCTTCATTGCTGATAAAATAGGAATCCGCGCACAATACTATGGTTCCCTTGCCAAAAGGTCTTTCAATTATTGCCGGCTGGCCTTCGCTGGAATAAATGACCTGCCAGTCGGGATCACCCAATTGAAAAAAAAGATTGGTATGCCATGAAATGACCGCGGGAAGATACGGACGGTTTGAAGTGGCCACAAGTTTCCGGGATTTCGTGTCTTCGCTCAGAACACGATCGTTAAATCCAAACCCAACGCCCCAGTGGCTTTTGATGGAAATAAAATCATTGTCCTGCTCATCCCTTTTGAACTTTTGATTCTTCTCTTTTCGCAGTTTAGACTCTTTTTCAACGCCTGCACCCTTTTTCGATGTCGACATCCGGTTGGATCCGCCGCAGGTGTTCTCGGACGACTCTTCAGACATATTTGTATCGCCCTCATTGGCGCTTGAACATTTCTTATTTTGACCCCTCAGCGATTCTTTATATACGGGCAGAAAGGACACCACAAAGCGCCCACCGGACTGCGTAAGATGGTCAACCAGTTGGATGAATTCTTGCGGGGCCAAGTCCCAATTTGCTTCTGAAACTCCCAGATAAAAAAAAGTGGCATCTTGCTCAAATTTCAACGATCGCAGAATTTGATAATTACGCTGGACCTTGACATCTTCAAAATTTTTCAAACTTTCATAGAACGCACGAGTTCCTAACGGGTCGCTGCGCAATGACGAGTATGCCGGATACAACTCACCGCTTTCAAAACCCAGCAGAAATAATTGGAGCACCCCGACCAAAAAGATCAGAATCATTGCCGCCAATCCGATTGCTCGTATGGTGCTATTTTTCTGCAAGCGCCAATATCCTTTTCTGATTGGCTGCAAATTTATCAAATTCGGAACGCGTTATCTGATACATGCCGTACCAAACCTGTTCAAAAATAGTTAAACTTTTTGAGAATACGTTCAGCATTTCTTTTTTTTCATGAGCGCGTCGGTGTAACTCCTGTTCGTATTCTCGATTCGATTTGTATATTTCAATGCTGATCATTTGCTCTCCGGCCAGATGCGCCAGGGTCGCCAGATAAAGTGCGCGCATGGCAAGCCGCAGATCCCCGGCTTCAATCATTTCCGTGGCCAAAACCAGCCATCGATTCACCGGAAGATCATCGGCTTTAATACCGTCATCGCTCAAATCCGGAGCGGGCGCGGCCGTCACAATTGTGCTTTCCGTGGGATTTGTCCGTCGCCTTTGCCAGATTCGCAGCAAAGCAAATGTCAAAGCGGCTATCAGCAGAATGAGCAACACAATTAAGGCAAGTCGCGTAAAGGTCATCCAGTCTGTTGTTGATGAATCCGGTTTCTTCTCCGGTTTGGGGAAAAGGTTATCCAGCCATTCAAAAAATTGAATGACCCACTTCTTAAGAGTCCTGACACCTTTGCCCAGCATTTCCATTAGCCAATCCACGGCCGCAGCAATCGGACCTTTTGGCTCCTGCTGCTCATTTTGAAGCGTGTCCCTGGGCATTCGCCATGCAAATTCACGGCGATTCATAACTTCCTCAATTGAACGGTCCAGTTCTTTTGGTGAGATCGAAGACCTCGATACGGCCTCGGCAGTTAAGGGGACAACACATAGAACACCAATCAGCAGGCCTGCTGCCAGCGCTTTCGCGTGATTCAGCACTTGCTTGAGTTCGGTTTTCAAATCCTCGCCGGATGCCAGCGCTTCTCCATAAAAACATCGCAGCACATAAGCTGTTTTTACAAAAGGATCCAGAAGTAAATAGGTCATTCCCAACATCGCAACCCAAAACATCGGATTGAGTAGCACCCATACCCCGCTCAGGGTAAATTTGGTCTCGATTCCCAAAAGGATCTTTAATAGCTGGGGAATGAAGATCGAAGTAACTGAAACATTGAGAAATATGACAATACCAAAAATCCAGAAAATACAGATTAACAGGTGGTTCTGTCGGGGCCATCGTTTTGCCTGACGCCAGGCCCAGGCCGTGGTTGATTTACATTTTGAATTTCAGCATCGACGTGGGCGGTTGCATTTTGATAAAAGGCGTAACAATAGCCAAATGGAACCACCACCAAGGCTGCGATGGGCATGATAATAAGCCGCGTGGATTGAATCAGCGTTTGGGTTGCAATGATCGATAGTATCCGGCTCACGGACCACGTTAGTTCCGGTTCGCCCGCAAGTCGGGATCTTACCCGCAAGGCAAAAACAGTATGCCAGTACTTCATCCATACAAACAATACCGCCAGACCGAGGGCAGCCACGGCGCCGTATTCGTGAGCTTTTGCACTGCGGCTCATATCTGCCCAGAAATATAACAATCCGAGTACAAATGGAATGCTTCCCAGATAGTAACTGAAAAGCAGCGCAATCGGCGAAGAGCGCAAGATGTGCACCGCCTCTTCAATAATTAAAATGGCGCTTTTGTGATGTCCTTTTTCAGCCCCACTCATGATCCCGACCACCAGTTGATTTTCCACAAGGTCCCTTCATGAAAGGAAGATGGCAGTGATAATAATATTTGGCCAAGATAAAAAAATAATATGTATAAAATAAGGAACCCGAAAAAAAAGTGGGCGCAACGCAGAAGCCATTGAAAGCGCGTTAGCTTCACGCGTACCGGTTTGAGTTTGTTGCGGAGGCAGGATGCGCAAAGGACTCTATCCTCATGCTCGGTGATACACTCTCGGCAGAAAAAACGGCCGCACTCCGGACAACGGGCCACAGCCTCCCGAAACAAATGATTGTGACAGCGTTGATGAGTTAAATCCTGCATAGGCTCTTTAATTATGAAATCTATGTGTTTAGAGCATTCGAATTTAGAATTTGTTTCGAATTTCGGAATTCGAATTTCTAATTTTGCTGACAAGATTAAAATACAAACGGCCTGTTTGATTTCCGCTTATCCGGGTATGTAATTTTTGGATACAACCGCTCGGCGGGATGAAACGGCCCTCGCAGCATTCGATGTTTTAGCCGGGTTATGAAACTTTTTAAGCATAAACAGGCCCGGAAATCCGAGAAACAAGGCACCACAAAGCACGAATATATCCATGCCCAGCATAAAGGGGCTTTCCCAGGGTGAAAGATCGGAGATAAATTTTAGCAGTTCCCACTGATTATACATGACGCCGGGGTGTTTCAGGGCAAGCGTCATGCTGACGATATATCCCGCGGCAAATGAAATTCCCACAAACCCGAGGGTCACCCATGTTAAGATGCGCAGGGAACGGATCATATCACTGTCGTGCTGCTTGACCAAGGCAACAATCACGAATATTCCCATACAAATGCTGGCAACAGAGCCTGATACGGTCAACGACACATGGCTGAAAAAAAACTTAAGGGCCACCAGCAAACCGTCAACGAGCAATAATCCGAAAAGGATCATGTGGGCGTGACCCTTTTCATGTTTTACAGCGGTATGTGACGGTTTGATAGGCTGCCTCGCAGGCGAACGCGAAGTTGGATCGATTTGCCCAGCGGGCATGCGATCCAGATCTGCCGAACTCAAGCTGCCCTGGACTTGCTCGATGAGAGGCCTGAGCCGATTCATTATTTTGGACGTATTTTTCAAGCGATGCAACGAATGCAATTTTTCGGTTTGCACGGCGGTCATGAGATGGGTTTCGCAGGTGGGTCCCCGGAGAACATTGATCACCAGTGAAATGAGCATCAGCGCGGCAATAATTCCGAAAAATACAGACCACCCTTCTCCGAATGTAATCGCCAGCCATAGAAAAAGGCACAGGAATAATCCCAAAACCAGATTTTGAACGAACCCCACCGCCGTTTTGCGGGTGACAATGGCCTGAATGTCACTGAAATAATAGCGTTTATAGTCCTCAACCCCAAATCTGGCATAGATATGCAGCAGGTGGTCCATCCCCTGCCAGAGGGTATAGTTGCCGAGCATGAACCCCTTTTTTTTCCCGGGTAATTTTCGGTATTCTTTATTATTTTGGGCCATTTTTCACCGATTAAACCAGATTGTATGCTAACTGCCGGTGCGCGTTATCAAATTGGAAAATATTAAAATCCATCCGATTATTTGAAGCCCGGCAATAGCCATCGCCAAAACAAACCGCACCCTGGTCCTGGGGATTATGCTGGAAGGCGCTCTCCAATATCTCACCGTCAAAAAAATTGCGAGGGGTGCCGTAAAAATGGTGAGCCAGTATATCAACATCGGCACCGTCGCCACCAAAAGGGCTATGCTGTCATAACACGTCCGGTGATTTTCCAGGTTTTTGATTTTTTTCTTGGTTTTTCCTTTTTCAAGACATACGGGGCACAGATGGTCCCCGTTAAATGCGACATCGCACAGCGCACATAAAAATCGCCCACAAGCGGAACATGGAATGACGGCCTTTTTGCGGGGATGATAAAAGCAACCGGCTTCCTTGTCCATGTGCAGGGTTTCGCCGGATTGCCCCTCAGGCAACGACCGGTAAAGGGCCGGATAAACATCTGCCCGCAATAATGCCTTGCATGAGGGACAGGCAGCCAACGCCGTGGAATTGATCAACTGCTTGCTTACGGATGAATGACACTTTGTACAGCTAACCACCGATTGTATCCTTTTTCCATGTTTATTTCCGTACCACTCTGGTCTCACAGATCCGATCATGCAATGTTCGTTTTTCCTCGTCAAAGGCCGCCATAATAAATCCGATTAAAAGAATCATCGAACTGAGCCATTTGGCAAAATGCCGGCCGAACGCCCGCAGATAGCTTAGGCGGCTGCCGTCGGCAACCACGATTTTTAATTTGCACGCCATTTTTCCCGGAGTCGCACCGTATTTACCCACAAACCATGTATCATATGCCGCCGGAATTGCATACTGCAAGAGAATTATCAACGGCATGAATGAAAGGACTGCAAACGGATTATCAGGTGATTTGGGCATCAGGATACCCATGGGGATAAAAATGAGCATGTTGAATATCCACATGATGAGGCCATCGATCAGGATAGCACCAAAACGAATCCAGAATCCGGCATAATCCATTGCGCCGGCAACGGATACGCCTTCTTTAATTTTCTGGATAAACAAAGGTTTACAGGCGCCACAGACCCAGGAATCCTGAAACCGGATCATTTCATCTTGGGACAATGTCTTTCCGCATTCAGAACAAACAGATCGCTTCACCGGTGTTGACGGCGTTTTGGTTTGATCTGTATTTCCGGAGCGGCTGCGAACAAAAACTCCCAATTCCTTCCAGTTGTCCATTCCCGGCTGCCAAACGAGGGTTTTGGGGGTAACCTTCTTCGCTTTTATCAATGTTTGAAGCTCGGCTTTTCCAATCGGACCAACCTTTTTGTTGCCTTCTGCATAATATATTTCCATAACTATCTCCGCTCGTGCAGGCAAAGTCCAAAAAATCCTGCAAAAATAGTGAACAAATATATTAGTTTATATCGGCAAGTGATTGGGATAACTTAAATAACATCTCGGAAATTCTAAAACTCTTTGATATTCCTTGCACTTTATAAAGGCCTCGGTTGATACCAAGGCCGTGGCCAACACGATTTATTTATCTCATGAATCATGTTTTTTTTCAATTGCTGGCGGCTGCGGAGGGCCGCCCTACGGTGGTCATGCTTCTTAAGAGGAATGGGACCTGGTAATCATTTAGAAGAGATGGGCGATGTTACGTAGGCACTAATGCAATATCTGACTGAGGAAAAGTTTGGTCCGGTCATGCTGCGGGTTGTCAAAAAATTCTTCAGGGGTATTTCCCTCCACAATCTGGCCGAAGTCCATGAACAGTACCCGGTGGGCCACGCTTTTGGCAAAACCCATTTCGTGAGACACCACAATCATGGTCATGCCTTCACGGGCGAGGTCGATCATGACGTCCAGCACTTCTTTGATCATTTCAGGGTCAAGGGCGGAGGTGGGTTCATCAAACAGCATCACTTTCGGCGACATACAGAGGCTGCGGGCAATGGCCACCCGCTGTTGTTGCCCCCCGGAGAGCTGGCCCGGGTATTTCTTGGCTTGCTCGGCAATATGCACTTTTTCTAAATAATGCATCGCCGCTTCTTCGGCTTCTTTCTTGGGAACCTTCCTGACCCAAATGGGGCCCAATGTTAGGTTTTCGACAATGGTCAGGTGGGGAAACAGATTAAAATGCTGAAAGACCATGCCGACTTCAGCCCGAATTTTCTCGATATTTTTTAGGTCGTTGGTTAATTCGATCCCGTCTACGATAATCTTACCCCGCTGGTGTTCTTCAAGGCGATTGATACATCGGATCAGCGTAGATTTGCCGGATCCGGAAGGGCCGCAGATAATGATACGTTCCTGTTTTTTGATCGTAAGGTTAATGTCTTGCAGCACATGAAAATCGCCATACCACTTATGCATTTCGAGAATTTCGATGATGGCATCGTTCGCTTTGGAAATTTCTGTCTTTTCTGTTTTTTGCTTAACCATATGGATTCTCTCTTATAGGGTCTAAAGCCCTGTTTCCAGTTCACGTTCAAGACGCCGGCTGTAATTGGACATAAAGAAACAGCATAAAAAATAAATCAGGGCAACAAAAATATAGGCTTCGGCTGAAAATCCCATCCATTTTGGATCACTTAGTACCGTCTGGGTGGTTCTTAGTATATCGAAAAGGGCAAT
>CP070694.1:170806-181161 GCA_020353355.1 Desulfobacterales bacterium
AGCGCTAAAGCTTCACTACGTGCCCGGCTTTCGCCGGAATGACCTGTTTGGATTATTGATGCTTGAGATTTGGATATTGTTTGTTATTTGATATTTGGTGCTTGGAATTTTTTATATTCTAAGATGCCACTATATTTAGATAACTCGCTCGACTTTCTTAATGTATTTGTGGGACACAATCTAATACGAGGTCGGCCATGAACGCAGCAAATGCCGGCCCACGCCGCCACCTTTACGATTAAGATGGATGTCCAGCATTTGAATCATAAAATTACGGGTTTGGGCCGGATCTATAATATCATGAACACCAAAAATACCGGCTGCATCCCAGGGCTCTGTGTTCTTGGCCATCTCCTCCAGCAATTGTTCATATTCTTCTGAATCGTCTTCTTTTTTGACATTGTAGACCACATTGATGCCGGGCTCCGGATCCATAAAGCTTATTTCCGCTGTCGGCCAGGCCACAAAAACATCTGAGTACTTGCCACCGCCCATATTGAGATAGGCTTGGCCGTAAATTTTGCGAATAACAACGGTCAGCTTCGGCACGCTAACCAAAGACAGGGCATTCATCCAGTTGATAATTTTCCCCGTAATTTTTTTCTGTTCCCCTTCTTTTCCAATTAAAAAGCCCGGTGTGTCTACCAGGGTGATAATGGGTAAATTGAATGAGTCGCACAGGACCAAAAAGCTGGTGATCTTGTCACAGCAATCGGCGGTCAGCGCCCCGGCGCCGTACATCGGGTTGTTGGCAATAAGCCCGATAGCGTGTCCATTAAGACGGGCAAAAGCGGTCACACAGGGACGCGCGTATGTTGGTTTCAACTCAAGGATTTCAGCGTCATCAACAATCGCTTTGGCAATCTTTCGGATATCGTAGGTTCGGTTCGGTTGCTCCGGCAGGTAATCGAGGATTTGATGCGCCTGCCGGTTTGGATTTTCGTTGAACGTCGACCAAGGGGGGAGTTCAGCGCAGTGAGAGGGCAGGTAACTCATTATTCTTTTTGTAAGATCCATGCACTCTGCTTCGCTTTCTGCAACCGCATCTACCAGACCGGTTACCTCGGAGTGCAACTTCCAGCCCCCCAGCTCATCAGAGGGGGTGTCTTCTCCGGTTGCAATTCGGGTAACCTTAGGGCTGGAGACCGCCATTACCGCCCCTTTTAGCATAATACTGATGTCCGACATGGCCGAGTACCAGGAGGAGCTGCCATAGCTGGGTCCCAGCAAAACCGAAATCCAGGGAGCTTCTCGAAGTCTTCGATATTGAGCCGTATTCTGGCCGCCCTGGGCCATGCCCGCGGCCCCCATACAGTCCGGCATGCGAGCCCCGGTTGATTCTCCCAGAAACACCAAAGGTAAGCTTTTTTCACAACTCAACGCTCGCATATATTCAATTTTTTTCATATTTGTCGCGGAGCTCGAGGCGCCCAATACCGTCATATCATTGGCCACCGCTCCGACCATCCGGCCATTTACCTTTCCGCAGCCGATGATCTTGCCATCAGTCGGTGTATGTTTTGCCATCTCCGGAATCGCCGAATGAGAAAACAGCCCAATTTCCTGAAATGTTCCCGGGTCGAAAAAATAGTCGATGCGCTCTCGAACATTCAGTTTGCCGGCCGCTTTGCGTGCTTTAAGCTTCTGCTTGCCGCCCATGCCGAGCTGATGGTCTCTCTTCTTGTGAAAAAGCTTCATTTTTTCTTCGTGGCCCATCGCTGAATATCTCCTTTTAAACAAGGCTGGGCAGCCAGGTGGCTAAATCCGGAAAAAAGATGATGATCAACCCGTAAACAATTCCGACCAGAAAGAATAACGGGAATATGGCTCTGATGACTTTATGGGAGGCTTCTTCGGAAATCGCAGCTGCAGTGTAAGCCCCCACGCAAACCGGGGGGGTAAGCAATCCAAGACCCACAAAGGCGGTGAATACAATCATGAGATGAAGAAGATCGATCTTCAACGCTGTCGCTATCGGTGCGAAAATAGGCAGCGTAAGGTACATGATCGGCACGACCTCGATAAACGTGCCTAAAATCAGAACGATAATCGCACATGCCATCATGAACAGAACCGGTGTTACGCCAAGACCAATAACAGCCTCGATTAATTTGTGAGGAAACCGCGTATAGGTGAGTGCCACCGATAAAAATGAGGCCATGGCAATAATTGCAAAAATCATGGATGTGGTGACGGCGGTGGCCTTCAGCGCGGACCATAGACCTGCAAACTTCAGTTCTCGATATATACAAAAACCCACAATGATGGCCCAGATGCCCGCCACGGCGGCGGACTCGGTGGGCGTCAGTAGTCCGGAATAAATACCGCCAAGGATAATCACCGGGGTCATTAATGCCGCCCAGGCCGAGCCAACGCTTTTAATGAATTTGCGCCAGCCGGCCCGCGGCATTTTTTCCATGTGACGACATTTCCAAAGGACCACCAGAATGAGAAGTCCGCCGAAAACAAAGCCGGGCACAACGCCGGCGGCAAATGCGGCGGCGACGTTTTCACCGGTTATGGCACAGTAGATAATGGCGCCATTGCTGGGCGGGATCAGCGCATCTAAAAAGCCTGAACAGGCAGCCAGGGCGGCGACAAATGCTCGCGGGTAGCCTTTTTCTACCATAATCGGAACCATGATGGTTCCGACAGCCACAATGGCCGCCAGAATGGAACCGCACAGCGCACCAAAAAACCCCATGGTCAACACCATGGCGATTCCCAGCCCCCCACGCCAATGGCCGACGGCGCTGGTGAAAACATTGACCAGGCGACGGGCCATGCCGCCTTCAACCATAATCATGCCTGCAAAAATAAACAGCGGTATGGCCAGCAAGATATATTTACTGATGGAGTCAAAGGTTACCTGGGTGAGCACACTCCAGGGAAGATTGAGGGCATTGACCACCACCAGGCTGCCGGATAGGCCAAAAACCAGGAAAATAGGCACAGAAATAAATAGTGTGATGATCCCAACGGCAATGGCAATGTGAATCATGGCACCTCTCCCGTTTATGATGTAATCAAAACAACGTCCTCTGGGCCCGGGCGCTTAACCTTGCTATTTGTCGGGGCCACGGAGGTTAATCAAGGTGGCCAGCTCTGACCAAAGCGCTTCTAGGGCAAACAGAATGAGTAAACCGAACCCGATCGGAAAGGGCAAATACGTGGCCCAAAGCTTAAAGACGATCTCGGTATGGGTTTCATAGCCCAGGTCATAATAGCGTTGGACAGCAATAATACCTGCGATCAGAAATTGGATCGCCACAGCGATAACCAACGAGTAGACGACAATCAAAAGCAGCGATCGCGATTTGCCTGTAAGCCTCTCGGGCAGGATTTCCACGTTGATATGTTTTTTAAGCCTCAGCAAAACCCCCATCATCGGGAAAACAATAAACGGCACAAGGAGACGGGGGAACTCTTCCATAAACGCGCGACTGGAACCGACCACATAGCGCCCCACCGCCTCCAGAAAAAGGGAGAGTACATCCAATCCGACGACAATCGCAGCCAAGGCCAGTATGAAGTTACTCAGTAACTCCATTATCTTCTGGTACTTCCTGAGTGCTTTCTCCATTCTTATGAACTCCTCTTGATTTTACTGATGCCCGGCAAACTTTTTGGCAGCCTCATACAAAGCTGGATCAATATTTTCTGCAATTTTCGGCCAGACCTGCGTCTTTTCGATTTCGATCAGCTTTTTCACCTCGGAATCAGGCATCGTGGATATCGTTCCCCCATGTTTTTCGACCAACTCTTTAAGGGCTTCATCGGAATAGGCCATAACGCCTTCGGTCGCCTCCTTGGAAATTTTTGGGCCGACGTCATTCAAAACGATTTCCTGGATGTCTTTGGGCAACGAATCCCACCACTTGGTATTGGCGGCCACATAGGCATCGGCATAGAAGTTGTAAGGCTGCTGGGCGTATTTGAGAAAATCCCACCAGCTATAGGCCTTGGTCGCCGAAGGTACGGTTTGAAGTGTGTTAATCATGCCGCTCTTAAGCGCAGTATACACTTCAGCGGTGCTGACCTTGACGAAGCTGATTCCCAGCGGATCGAAGGAATATCTCTCGGTTCCGATGAGGGTACGAGCCTTCAATCCCTTGAAGGCGTCCACGGAATCCAGCGGACGCTCGCTGGAAAAATAGCAGGTAGGGCCCACCGGGATGTAAGCCAGGATCCTTATGCCAAGCTTTTGCTGCAATGCATCCCAATACTTGCGACCTTCGGGTGTCTTTTCCCAGAAGTCTCGTTTTTGCTGGAAACTGTCAAAAAAGCGCATCATCCCTGCCAGGAAAAAGTTTTTATCCACTCTCATAAAGAGTACATCCAGGAGGCCACCCATATCGACGCTGCCTTCGGAAAGAGCCGGTACAATTTGGGCGATACTGTAAAGCTGGCCCGAAGGAAAGAGCTCGATGTCCAGTCGTCCATTGGTGGCTTTTTTACATTCCTCGGCAAACTTATTGGCCATGATGGCGGAATAGTGCTTGGGTGCCCAATGATAGGAAAGACGACCTTTATATACTTTGGTGTCTGCGGCCAATGCTGATGAGCTTAACAGCAGCGTGATGAGCACCCCCATGACGACAAATAAAATGGTTTTCGTGTGCGGATCCCGTCTTTGTGTCCTTGTCATGATAATCCTCCTTTCCTTGATGGTTTGGGCAGTATTGAACCCCAAAGAGATCGGTTGTCTGCTCAATGCACCTGACGATCTAAGCCTTTCCAGAAAGCCTCTTTAAGCGCCCGGCGATTGACCTTGCCATAGACATTTTTGGGAATCTCCTTTACAAAATCGACGCTTTTCGGTTTTTTATACCCGGCCAATTTTTCCCGGCAGTATTGAATTATTTCTTCCTCCCTTAATTTTGCTCCCTTACGGGGTACGATGAAAGCTTTAACCGCTTCACCCCAAATATCATCCGGTACGCCGATGACGGCGGTTTCAGCCACACCAGGATGGGCCATGATGACTTCCTCAACCTCGCGGGGATAAATATTAAACCCGCCGGAGATGATCATATCTGATTTACGGTCCACAATATAAACAAAGCCCTCTTCATCCACGAAGGCCATATCCTTGGTATGAAACCAACCATCTTTAAACGCCGCAGCGGTTTGCTGCGGCATTTTCCAGTAGGCTTTAAACAGTTTGTTGGATTTGAGCAGGATCTCACCAATTTCACCCGGTTTGACCTCGTTTCCATCCTCCCTCACAACTTTGACCTCCACACCCATGGCAGGTCGGCCCGCTGATGACAGTCTTTTCATCTGAGCTTCGGTGCCATCGATAATATGATCTTCCGGTCCTAAATAGGTGATGGGTTGAGCAATTTCAGTCATACCATAGTTCTGACGGAAAACGTTGCCGAAAATACGGATCCCCTCTTTGAGACGCTCTACGGCCATAGGCGCCGTACCATACCAAATTCGATTGACGCTGCTCAGCTGGTAGGCATGCAGATCAGGGTACATCAGCAGCCGATAGAGCATGGTGGGAATCAGGAGCAGAGAATTGACCTGCTCGCGCTCTATGGTTGCAAGAATTTGCTGCTCATCGAAGCCGGGCAATATAATATTGGTGGCGCCGCGGCAATAATACACCATAAACATCAATCCGGCGGCATGGGTTAAAGGACCGATATTGAGATTAACTGTTTGCGGTCCGATGGGTTGATCCATGTTGAGCAATGTGCTGGTCAATACATTATAGCCCGTGGTGAAGGTCCAGACGACTCCCTTGGGTCTTCCGGTGGTTCCCGAAGTATATTGAATGCGTTCGATGTCCCTATCATAGTCTACGTCGACTTCGGGAAGGGTCTCTGGTTGATCCGCCACTAATTCCTCATAATTCAGGCAATCGGCACGGCCTCCACCTACTAAAATGACATGCCTTAGCCGGGATACGCTCGGTAAAATGGGCTCAATTTGATCGATGAATTCGTTGCCGACGATGAGGGCATCCGCCTCCGAGTCGTTGAGAATATCCGCGTGTTCCCTGGGTGAGTGTCGCGCATTTAGCGCAATATAGGTCAAACCCGCGCGCGGTATGGATAACAGGCAGATCGCACTTTCCAGGCTATTATTCAATAGCACGGCCACTTTTTTTCCGGAAGCCAGATTTAGGGAAAGCAGGCCATGACTGAGTCGGTTGACGCGTTTGTCCATCTGCGAATAAGAGAGCCGTATGTTTTTGAAAACAACCGCTGTTTGGTCTGCATAGCGTGATACCGGCCATATGAAAAGTAGTCCCGGTCTCATCATGCATGCGTCTCCCTTTCTAGTTTTTCTGCGCTTCGTCGGAGCAGGCCCGGGATTTCAGTTCCGCTTGACACGGATAGAATAAGGTAGCTCTCCCTTATAGTTTGTTTCCACGTATTCAATGGGATGCTGGCTTTCATCAACGTAAACGGTCTTTACCACCAGGACCGCATTTCCTTTTTTGAGACCCAGATGTTTGGCGACACGCGCATTTGCCCGGCCCAATGAAATATTTTGAATTCCTTCGATTACCCGAATCCCTGCCATCTTTTCTAATTGAGGAATAAACGGATTTTCATCTAAACTTTCCAAGGGAATTCGTGAACCAAAGCGGAAAGGCAAATAGTAGACCACATAGGATATCGGCTCTCCATGAAACCAGCGTGTACCTCTAATTTGGAAAACGAAGCGATCCTGGGGGTTTTTTAGCTTATTCTTTATTTCGGCAGTATTCGAAACCATTCCGAATTCGTGAATTTTAAACGACATTTGTGTGCCATAATGAAAAATGTCATTGAGGTTATCTACGGTTGGCGGCTGAGTTTTCCATGTTTTTTGTCCGTTCACATAGCAGCCGGAACCTTTAATGCTATAGATATAGCCTTCATCTTTCAGCATGGCTTTTGCATTGCGGATGGTGGGTCGGCTTACGCCATATTGCCCGGCCAGCTTGTTTTCGGTGGGTAATTGACTGCCGGCAGGCCAGGTTCCTTCTAAAATGTTATTTCGGATCAGGCCGGCAATTTGATAATAGAACGGTAGCGGACTACCGCTCAAATTTTTTGATCTCGCTTTAATCTTTGGGGCAGGCATTCAATCGTTCCATAGGTGCTTTAGGTTGGACTCATTTATACACGCATCGTTCGATATCTTGGACCCAGTTGCTCGGGTAAAACCTGGTAGGCCTGTTCAATCCAATCACAAAGGATCGGCCGGGTATCACGCGGGTCGATAATATCTTGGACGCCAAATCGCTCGGCGGTGCGGAAGGGAGATTGGAGTTGATCATAATAGGCTTCCAGTTCCTGCCGGCGGGCTTCAGGATCTTGCGAGGCTTCAATTTCTCGCTTGTAGGCTGCATCAACGCCGCCTTCAATGGGCAAGGAACCCCAAATACCGGATGGCCATGCGTATCTAAGATTTAAATCGTGGTGACGGCCATAGTAGGAGCCGGCCACCCCGAACGCTCTGCGGATGATCACCGCCACCCAGGGCACCTTGCTCTGGGCGATGGCTTGCAGCGCCCGAACCGCTATGCGAATGGTTCCGGCCTTTTCCGCATCCAGACCAACCAGCACACCTGGTTGATCCACAAAATTGACAACCGGCAGATGAAACGTGTCACACATATCTACGAAACGGATGGTCTTGTCAGCGGCTTTGGCGTCCATCCCCCCGCCGAAGAATCGCGTGTCATTGATCATTACACCGACGGGATAGCCATTGAGACGGCCCAGCATCGAGACCACAGAGGGACCTTGATGGCGGCCCATTTCAAAGAGGGATTCTGAGTCAAAAACCAGACGAAGGATGTTGCGTGGATCGTATGTCTGCTTGCGGCTGCGCGGTAAGATGGAAAGAAGGTCCTTTTCTCGCCGCTTTGGATCATCATCACATTCGCGCCGGGGGGGAATTTGATAAACACTGGCAGGCATATAAGAAAGGAAGCTCCGGATCTGCTGGAAAGCATTCTCCTCGCTATCTGCTTCGTTGTCCACCACTCCGCTGCCGCGGGCGTGGATTCGATAGCCGCCTAATTCTTCCTTGGTTAATTCTTCACCGGTGGCACGTTCAACGATTGGAGGGCCGGCGGCGAACACCTGGCTGGTACCCTTAACCATGACCGAAAAGTGAGAAGCAACCGCACGAGCCGCACCGAGTCCGGCAACTGATCCCAGCACGGCGCTGGCCACGGGTACAATACCCAATAAGTCTACCAGATTCCAGTCCTTGTATCCGGGAAGCTTTGTTGCGCCTGTTTTCTCCAAAAGCCTAACACTGCCTCCGGCGGTGTCTACCAGGCGCACGATTGGCATCCTCATTTCCAACGCAAGTGTCTCGGCCCAAATCCACTTGTCGGGATTGGTAGCTTCAGAGGATCCTCCCCTTACGGTAAAATCTTCGGCAGAAACGACGACCCGACGACTGTCGATCCGGCCGGTGCCGATCACGACATTTGCGGGCGTGAAATCGATGAGCTTGCCCTGGTCGTCATATCCGGCTGCCCCGGTCAGCGCACCGATTTCGTTAAAACTACCGGGATCAAGGATCTTATCGATACGCTCCCGCGCGGTTAACTTACCGGCTTTGTGATGGCGCGCCACGCTTTGCTTCCCGCCCATCTTTTTGGCCAGCTCATTACGCCGGGCGATTTCATCTACCTCTGATTTCCAGGTCATGATGACAGGTTCCTTCCAGATTTGTATCTTCAAACATGCAATTTTTAACATAATCTGTCAATATGTATTTACAAATTATGTTGGCGCAAACAAAAATTGTCTAATAAAAGCTTGACAAATCAAAAGGCACGGAATATATTTCGATATATGTCGAATTATCGAGATAAAAATATCGAAAAATTTGCCGAAATGTTTAAGGCACTTTCCAACCCGAACCGGCTAAAAATATTCCTGCGCCTGATCTCCTGCTGCCAGCCGGGGACGATTACCAGCATTAATCCCGATACCGGTGAGGAGGGGTGCGCCTGTGTGGGTGAACTCGGCCAGGATCTCGGGATCGTTCCGTCGACGATCTCGCATCACATCAAAGAGCTTCGCCAAGCCGGCCTCATCCGCATGGAGCGGCGAGGTCAAAAAATTGAGTGCTTTATCGATCCGTCAACGTTAACGGCGTTGCAGGAATTTTTTACTTAAAGAGATACTGATTTTTTTTGTAATATCAATTCGATAGTTTTCGAAAAATCAAAACTTAAATTTAACAATCTGTAACCTTCTGGAAACCAAATAAGGAGGAAAAATGTCAACCAAAGAAAAAGAAAAAGTTCGGGAGTTCGTGCGTGAAAGATACGGAAATATAGCAAAGACGGTGAACGTTATTGCCGGGATAGGTACATCGCCATCTTGCTGTGGTCAATCCAGCCAACCCACTGAAACAAATTTGCCAGCCTCTTGTTGCGGGGGAACTGATGTTACCACGGGGCAAATATCTGCGCTGATGGGGTACTCAAAGGAAGATATTATCAGCGTTCCGGAAGGTGCCAACATGGGACTTGGCTGCGGCAACCCGGTGGCCCTTGCCTCCCTGAAGCCCGGGGAAACGGTAGTGGACCTCGGTAGCGGTGGCGGTTTTGACTGCTTCCTGGCGGCCAAGCAGGTCGGCGCAAGGGGACATGTCATCGGGGTGGATATGACACCGGATATGGTGACGAAAGCGCGCATGAACGCCGAAAAAATAGGATCAAAAAATGTCGAGTTTCGCCTGGGTGAAATCGAACATCTGCCGGTTGCCGATAACAGCGCCGATATTATTATGTCCAATTGCGTTATAAACCTTTCCCCGGACAAACCCAGCGTATACCGCGAGGCCTATCGAATCCTCAAACCCGCCGGGCGCCTGGCTATTGCGGATATTGTGGCGACGGCTCCGCTTCCCCAAGAAGTTCAAAAAAACCTGGCGCTGGTGTCCGCATGTATCGGTGGCGCCGCAACCATGGATGATACGGTAAAAATGCTTGAAGATGCCGGCTTCGTGGAGATAAAGATCCAAGCTAAAGAAGAAAGCCGAAAGCTCATCAGTGAGTGGGTCTCGGGGGAGAGCAAAAATGCCGGGGATTATGTTGTGTCGGCCTATATTGAGGCTGTAAAGCCCTCTCAAACCTAAATTAGGCGGCCCGGAATAAAACAGACGGACTGGCCCTAATCCACGGCGGGCTAAAATGCAACAGATTGGAATGTTGGATCGTAAAATCGGAAAAATCTATTTTCAAATCAAAATTGAGATATGCTCCGATTGAAATCAAACTTGTTATCCACAATTCAGAAGTAAGGCTGGCCTCTGTGCCAGCCCAGGGAGGCCGCTGAGGGCCGCCTTACTTAATAATTTAACTCAATTGTTTGACTTGC
>CP070694.1:181261-187701 GCA_020353355.1 Desulfobacterales bacterium
GAATTCCTAATAATGAGAAATTATCAAGTGATTCAAGATTTAATCCGCCCAAGGCATCAGCGAGACTCAGATTTTCCCAAGCAAAATCTTCGGCTGCTCCTGTTGGTCCCATCAGGGTTGAAATGCCCTGATATCCAAGCACCAGAACGCCGGCGCAAAAAAAAAGTATGCCGAGCTTTGTTAAACCAGACATAATGTACGTTCTCGTCCTCTTTTGCGGGGCTCTAAAACAGGTTCGTGCATTATTTTAAAAGCAAAATTAACAGCAATTCGGGTAAACCGAATCAACAATTCCGTGTGTGATAGCAATAGCTTTATCTCTGTCAAGATAATAATTTTCTGGTGGTTGTCTATATTTTTTTCATTTTTTCCCCAAATTCAAAAATTCGTTCCCATCCCCGCAGGCCCCATGGTAGATATTCTCTCAAAGCTATTTTCAAGGACCTTTATACGTATTATATTTAGAAAAAGCGTGATTGCAGGCAATGGTGCAAGCCGATGGTGATTCGTCCATCCCAAAAAGCCGATGTGTATTCCATGTCGCGAATATACGTGCAAACCTGGCAGGATACCTACCTGGGTGTTTTGCCCTATGACTACTTGTACGCCATGTCGGTTGCCCACTATCAAAAAGCATTTTTAGACGAACTGAGCAGCAGGCAGGTGATCAGTTTTGCTGCCGAAGATTCCGGCAGGGTGATTGGGTTTATCACCGGCGGTTACGAAAGAAAGGGTGACGTGATCTACAGCGGCGAAATTTACACATTGTATGTGCTGAAGAATTTCCAGCGGCTTGGTATCGGTGCGAAACTGGTTGCAGCCTTAGCCACACAGTTTAATCACCTGGGCATATATTCCATGTTGGTGTGGGTTCTCAAGCAGAATCCCTACCGGCGATTTTATGAAAAAATAAATGGCATCTATCTTCAAACTCGTCGCACACCCGTTGGCGGTGAGATGCTGGACGTGGCGGCCTATGGCTGGATCGATACCAGTCTCAGTTACCCTTCAATCCTTCCGCATTAACCGCAATATTTTTCTCCTCATCCCTTTTTTTCTTAAAGATATTTAAAATGATTTAAAGTTTTTAGCCAATTTTGCCGAAATATCAGTTAGAGACCGGATGATATTTGATCTCTGCCGCTCGACGAAAAAATTAGATAAGAGGTGATTACCTATGAAAAAGTTGTCCATAATTTTGACCATGGTGTTGCTGCCCTCGGTGGCGCTTGCCAGTTTTTCGATTGAATTTGAGAATACATCTGATCAGAAAATGATTTATATTTTCTATTGGCTGGATCATCCCTTTAAATCACTTCGTCCGGCGAGTATGGCCGGTGGTGAGCTAAAGGCCCTAGAGCGCAGAAAACTGATTAACAATTATGAAACCGGAAAGTACTGTGTTATCTGGAAAGAAAATAACGGTGAATGGAGACGGGAAATATTTATTGATATTCAGAGTGACGTTACCCATATTACGGTCACCCCCCAAGATTGGAGTTCTAAAAAAGGAAGTCTCTAGCATTCGGTTGCATCAATTATTTCCGCGAATGCCTTGCTCCTCTTCCATGTATATTATGGGACCCAACTATCCTCATCGCCAAAGATTAGTTCCGTGTTGACCCCCCCCTTTTTTATGTGAATTTAGCTGTTTGACAGTCAGCCTTAATTTTCATAAACTCTCTTCTCAAAAAGCGACGATCGACTTAATTTGCATGTCGGCCCCTGAAGCTTTTCGCTAAATCAGAAAGGCACTGGATTGAATGGATATCGATTTTCGGATAAAGGCTTAACCTATGCAGAATTTTATGGAACCTAAACGTGTCGCTCTTATTGGCATCAGTCGCAAAAGTGGAGCGGGATCCTTTAATCTCATGGAAAACATGCTCACCTTCGGCTTCGGCGGTGAAATATTCCCGGTGAATCCAAATGCCGGGGAAATCCTCGGTCAAAGGGCATACTCGAATGTAAAGGAAATCAAAAAGGAAATAGATCTGGCAGTTATCAGCTCTCCGCGGGAAACGACCCTGAGTATTCTCAAAGATTGTGTCGCGGCAAACATCAAAGCCGCCATTGTCGTCAACCAGGGCTTTAATGATGCGGATCGGCGCGGGCAGGAGATGCAGCAGCAGATGACCGACATGGCGCGGCGCGATGGAATCCGTATCCTGGGTCCCAATACCCTTGGGGTTATCAATAGCTTTAATAATTTTACAACCTCATTTATGCCGGTGTCCAAAGAGCGGGCACCGGTGGGCTTAATCTGCCAATCCGGCATTCATCTTGTCGGTCCTCAGAGATTCAGCGGCAAGATCGGCAAGGGCATTGATCTCGGCAATGCCTGTGATATTGGTTTTTATGACGCGCTGGCGCACTTCGGCCAGGATCCTGAAATAAAGATCATCGCCATTCACATGGAAGGCATGAATCAGGGAAAAGATTTTCTTTCTCTGGCCGCCAGGGTCGTCAAGGATAAGCCGATCGTTGTGCATAAAAGCGGCCGCAGTAAAACCGGCGCCCGGGCCGCTATGTCTCATACCGGCAGCATCGCCGGTAATTATCGGCTACTCAAGGCCGGTTTAAGACAGGCCGGTGTGACCTTTTTGGACGATGGGGGGCACATGCCCTATGCCGTGAAAACCTTGCTTAACCTTCCGTTGATGCCGGACAGTCGAATTGGCGTCATCACTTACAGCGGTGGGGCCGGCATTATGGTCAGCGATGGATTGGAAAAACACGGCCTGCACCTGGCCGCCTTTTCTGCTGAGACCATTGACCGGGTGGCAGCGCTTTCGCCGCAGTGGATGCCGCTGACCAATCCCCTGGATATCTGGCCGGCGGTGATGCTCCATGGAGCCCGCAAGGCCTATTCAGTCGCCTTAAAGGCGGTGTTGAATGACCCCAATGTGGACGGCGTTATCTGTATCGCAATTGCCCCGCTGCCCGAGTTCTCTTTTCTTGATGTTTCCGAGACGCTCAACACCGTGATGGAAGAATTTCCAGCGCGCAAGCCTGTTATTGCCTGGACCTATGGGCCCAATATCGCCGAGGTTGAAAAAAGATATGAATCCCGAAAGCGGATCATGGCTTATCCCACCCTAGATTTAGCAACCTGGGCGTTGTCATTGTTAATAGACCGCTATAAGGCAATTCATCCGGATCGACAGCCATGAGGGGATCCGCATATGAATCGAGCGCATGCTCACACCTCCCCAGCGCTCGCATTTGCTGAATCGAATCGAAGCTATGGCAAGCGATTTCGATCAGCTGAGCTGTGATCCGGCTGAAGTCAAGAGCAAAAAATAAAGCTTCAGCCTGTGGGCCGGGTTTCCAAAATCCGCCAGAACCTCATTGACCTTGCTAGAAGTTATATATTAATATACACCGGGTCTGCGAAAGGAGGCACAGATTGCGATGATGAGAGGTGTCGTCAAGGTTATATCCGGCATTTGCGGTATGATCACGGAAATCCGGGCCACATCGGATGATCAATCCGGAACCGTAAAATTGGAGTTCAACACCCAATGTGAAAATATTCAACAATTGGCTAACGAATTGGACGCTGTGAACCCGTTTGAAGAAATCGCCTTCCGGGGCGAAGGGCCGAAGACGATGCGTCTGGCAGCCAAGCACTGCAAGCATGCGGCCTGCCCGGTGCCTTCCGGCATTATCAAGGCAGTGGAGGTTGCAGCCGGTTTGGCCCTGCCAAAGGATGCAAGTATTCAGGTATCTAAAGAAGAAGATTAAATCGATGCGGTTCAGGTAATTACCAACAAATACAGCACAACAAACAACCAAAATAAAACAAAGACAATAATCTCCTTTATAATTTCATCGAGGAGTGACATACTTCCTGCTTTTACGATTAAATAGTCGTCCATTGAGAGCCCCCGGAAGGTAAAGCGTTGCCTGGAAGAGAAGACATGGGATACCCCACCTCCTAAGGTATATATCGGCATCTAAGCGAATAACTTGAGGGTTTTATTGAGATGTGGTTTCCCGACCCAAAGGACCAAATCAACCCAAGGCCGGCGTCAAGAGATGATCTGCTTTTTGGCAGTCATGAGCGGGTCTCACTCACGGATGCTCGTATAGCTTCCTTTTACACCGTTTTTTGAAAACACAATCTGCCATAGTTGATTTCTGCGGGCGCGGAAACTTCCTGCACAGGAAAGAAGGTAGTAAGACCACATTCGATAAAAGCGTTGGTCATAGGCATCTTTGATGCTGTCCCAGTTTGTCTGAAAATTGTGGTGCCAGGCCATGAGGGTGTCATCATAGTACGGGCCGAAACTGTGCCAGTCTTCCAGTACGAATAATCCCTCGGCGGCCGACGTGATTTGTCGGGCGGAGGGAAGCATGGAATTTGGGAAAATATATTTGCTGATCCAGGCATCGGTTGCGGCTACCGAAGTGTTTCCGGCAATGGTGTGCAATAAAAACAGGCCATCGGGCGCCAGGCAGCGGTGTACCATTTTCATATAGGTGCGGAAATTTTTAAAACCCACATGCTCAAACATGCCGATTGAAATAATACGGTCAAATATGTCATTCAGCGCCCGGTAATCCTGATATTTTATCTCAACCGGCAGCCCCTGGCAGTATTGGCTGGCGTATTCAACCTGCTCCCGGGAAACCGTAATGCCAACTACCCTGACGTCATAGTTTTCAGCCGCAAATTTGGCAAAGCCGCCCCAGCCGCAGCCGATATCTAATACTCGCATGCCGGGCGTCAGGCCTACTTTGCGGCAGATTAAATCCAGTTTTGCCTTCTGAGCATCATTCAGATTTTTCGCGGTTTTCCAGTAGCCGCAGGAATAGTTCATCCGTTTGTCCAGCATGACCTCAAAAAGATCATTGCCGATATCATAATGCCGCTTTCCGATATCATAAGCCTTTGATCTGCGCTGGGGATTGGCTATCCTGGATTTGAAAATCGTCCATAGCGCCCGGGGTGAGTGTTTGACCTTTCGGTCAAGTCGGGCTTGCATGATTTTGGCAAAAAATCGATCCAGAGCTTCGCAGTCCCACCAGCCATCCATGTAACTTTCTCCCAGGGCGAGGGAGCCGCCTGCCATGACTCGTTGATAAAACTTCTGGTTTCGGACCTGAATATCCCATGGTCGGTCTCCATTAATCTGGACGCCCGCATGATTTAACATTTCCTGGATTGTTTGCCGTTCAGCCGATTTCTTCATGGGATGATTAAGAAAAAAAACCACCTCTCAAGTCGAGAAATGGGAATTTGGGGTTTGGTTCATGGCTACCTCTTGGCTTAGGATAGCGGATATTGATTCTCGTTCAAGGTATTAGCATGCCGGCTTTTACAATGTCAACGGTATGAAGAATTTGACACACTCGGCCATTATTTGCATTTGAATAGGTGCCGATCGGAAAAATTGCCATTTGCGGATGGAAACCAATTAATATTCATTTTTAAATGCCTATGTTTTCTGATAAAGGGATGGTACCGCAAAACGATATTCTAAATCGGATTGATTAGATTCTGCAAAAAGACGCCCATACCGAATTTAAGACAAAGCCCAAAACAAGGAGGATCAAAGATGTCTTTGATTACTGTAACAACCAGCATCGGGTGCGGTGCCATAAGCGTTTCGCAAAAGGTTGCCGAGAGCCTTAACATTGAGCTTTATGATGACGACCGGATTCAACAGGAAGCCCTTAACATGGGGTATTCGCCGGAAGACATGAAGGGATTTGATGAAAAAGCTCCCGGGTTACTGGACCGGCTTTTGCGGCGCAGGCCTGAACTATACAATGAGCTGATGGCAGCGGTCATTTACGAAGTGGCCCATCGCGGAGAAGGCATCATTATCGGTCACGGAGCCACTTATTTTTTAAAGGATTTCAGCTGCGCTGCATCTGCGAATGCACACATCCAGGCAGTTTCGCATCCGCCGTCTGGTCGATCAGATGAACATCAGCCCGGATACCGCCTTGACCATGATCGAAAATCGTGACAGCGAGCTGAAGGCATTTATGGAATTTTCGTTTCAAATCGATTGGAATGATCTGACGCTGTATGATCTGGTGATTAATGTCGACAAACTGGGCATCGATGCCGCGGCGGAGATGATCGTTAATCTGGCAGAGACGGACAGCATCAAAGAATGCAGCTTGACCGCGCTGGAATCCATGGAGAAATTATCTTTGCTGAAGCGGGTTGAAGCGGCGGTCATGAAAGATAATATCAACCCCCAGGAGTTACATATCGAGGTGCCGCAGCCTGGCGTGGTAAAGCTCACCGGATTGATTAATCCGATGCGCACTGTAGCCGGCGTGACCGAACTGATAAAATCCGTCCCGGGTGTTCAAAAGGTTATTTGCGAAGCCGAACGGCATCCCCTGGCCAAAATGTAGTCTGCGAAACTTCAAAAATATAGAGGGTCCGCTATCCCGAGCCCCGACTATTTGAAACT
>CP070694.1:187801-197419 GCA_020353355.1 Desulfobacterales bacterium
GCTGTAAAGCCCCTCTAGTCCTATACGGCATCCAATACCGTCCATGCAAGAAACGGCTTCGTTCGCTATTGGGTGTATAAAATGATATTTTGTTTGGTTTCGGGTGTCAGGTGTCAGGTGTCAATCGCTTGATTCAAAGGTTCAACGTTCAGGGGTTCAGAGGTTAGATAACAGCAGAAATAGGCAGATGCGATGTCAAAGGACTGAAGAGAGATGCTAGCCTGCGACGAGCTCAGTCGAGTCGTCGAGTCGGGGCCAGAACCCTTGAACCCATGAACCCAGAAACGCTGAACCTCTGTACCTTAAAAACTGATACCTCAAACCCGAAACCTGACACCAAAAGCTTTAGCTTTTAACATTTAGAGGAGGGTTAAAAATGAAAACACTATTCAAAGGACTCGATACCGAAACGCAGTTGTTGGTGGCATTGGGCTCAGCCGTGGCATCCGGTTGCATTCCCTGCCTTGAGAATATCACCGGCATTGCCCGTGCTGAAGGCATCGAAGAAAAAAAGTTGAAGGCCGCCGCCATCATTGGCCAGTTTGTCAAAGACCAGCCCGCAAACAACATGAAAACAACGGCCGATCAACTTTTAGGAACCCATCTGCAATCGGCGTCGGTTCAGATAGAGTGCCCTGTTGAATCGACAGAAAAACAATCAACTGAAGAATCAGATGGAAGCAAATCTAGAGAAACCTGCGGGTGCTCATAACCATCTTGAACAATTTAAATATGGAATTAATCATGGAAATGGAATCACTTCGCCAAGAGGTATTCAAGCTTAAAACCGAAAAAGCTGCTTTAAAAGTCAAAAGTAAGCTGTTTGAAAACTTTGCAGCTATGGCCCACTCCTGTTGCCGCCAACCTTCCGCCGCCGAATGGAGGTCGGTAAGAGAAACGCTGCAGAAGACATTGGTATTCTGCACTGAGTTAACCGGCGCCCAACACGGCAATCTGGTTTTACTCGATAGTAACTTAGTCGTCACGGACAGTATCCAGAAGCCTGAGGAATCAGATCAGGATCAATGCTGTGGATTAATCGGGCAAGTTTTGGACAAGGGCCTTTCCGGTTGGGTGAGTAATCACCATCAAGTGGGATTAATCACCGATACTCATGGCGACGATCGCTGGCTGCCCCTCCCTCACCAGCCTAAGACGGTTCGCTCGGTGCTGGCCGTGCCAATTCTCAAGTGTGATGAATTACTAGGGATTCTTACGTTGATGCACTCTCGGCCAAATCATTTCGCCCCGGAATTCGTTGAGCAAATGCAGGCAACATCCGACCAGATCGCCATGACGATTGAAAATGCCAGGCTTTACGGGAGATTAGATGAATCCTATCGGTCTTTGGATCGATCTAGGCAGGAAATCGAAGCCTACTCAAAAGCCCTCGATGACGAATTGGGAAAGGGCCGGCAGATACAGAGGGATTTTCTGCCCTGGTAAATCCCCCAGCTACCCAACTGGGAGATTGAAACCTATTTCGCGCCGGCCAAACAGGTGTCCGGTGACTTCTATGATGTTTTTTCATTACCGGGTAACAACCTGGGAATCGTGATTGCGGATGTTGCTGACAAAGGTGTTGGGTCTGCTCTATATATGGCGCTCATCCGAAGCTTACTTCGAGTTTTTTCCGGACATATCAGCTTACATGGTTTTGCTAATTTTTCGATTACCAACGAATTTACGGAATCAATCACGCAAGATTCGGCAACCACCGATCAGCTCAATGCCCTGAACGCCGTAAAGCTCACAAATGACTATATCGCCCATGAACACGGAAAAGAAGGTATGTTTGCGACCCTGTTTTTTGGTGTCATAAACCCCTTAAGCGGCATTTTGGCATATATCAATGCAGGACATGAACCGGTATTTATCGTCAATTCAAACGGGGTAAAAATGAGTCTTAAAACCACAGGGCCGGCAGTCGGCATGATGCTTGATATGAAATTTGAAATTGGGCAAGTTCAGATAAAACCGGGCGACATTTTGATTGGCTATACCGACGGAGTGATTGAGGCGCTTGCACCAAATGGTGATTTTTTTACCAGAAAACGTTTGTTATCCATTTTAGAGCAGACTGCCTCTTCAGCCTCAGAAATGATCGAACGCATTAAAAACAGTTTATCGACTCACATTTACAACGCGCCGCCTTCAGATGACATTACCATGCTGGCGCTGCAGCGTCTAGCTTTAAACTAGTTGGTGCCCATCCGAAAAACCATTTTCCCCTCCCCTGGCGGGAGGGGACTAAGGGGAGGGGGATAAAATAACAGTTTGAATTCAGAACTGATTTTCACCCCCACCTTTTATCCTCCCCCGTCAAGGGGGAGGAATTAAGGATATTTTCGGATGATCACTAGTTAGGATCAGATTAAAAGTTAATCGGACATGGATACGCCTTCCTTAATGGACGATCTCTCTACTTTTTAGATTCTTCCTCGGTTTCCTCCACTTGGGACGCGGCAAGGGCGCCAGCGGCGCTGGCCTCGAGCAGTTTTTTATGCGGCCGGGCGTCAGAAGCATTGCCATCCCCCTGACTCCATGCAGATGTTTCTCCGGTGACTTCCGGTGGGAGATAAACGGTGACGTTGCGGTGGGCAAATTCAATGCCCTCTTCTCTAAAGCGCTCCTGGATAAGCCTATACACCTCACGGCGGACCACAAATTGCTTGCCCGGCGGGGTCTTGAATTTCACCCGCAAAATCATGGCCGAATCATCCATCTCTCTGACGCCCTGGGATTTAATTTTGTCGAGCAACACCGCACCGATTTCTTCATCCTGTTCCAGCTCTTGACTTATTTTTTTGACAATCTTTCTGATTTTGTCGACATCTGCATCGTAGCGAACACGCACATCGAGCTTGGTGATGATATAATCCCGACTGAAATTCTGGACCGCTCCCATATCGCCAAATGGTATGGTAAATACCATGCCCCGCGGGTGGCGCAGTTTGACTGATCGCAAAGAGATATGCTCCACCATGCCTTTGGTGCCGGCGGTTTCAATATAGTCACCGACCCGAAACGCGTCATCAATCAGGAAAAAAACACCCGATAAAATATCTTTTACCAGGGTCTGGGAACCGAAGCCGATGGCAAGGCCGATGACCCCGGCGCCGGCAATCAAAGGGCCTATATTCACGCCGACGGATGACAGGATAATCAGACTGACGAGAACAAACAGCACCGAGAGGATAAATTTGCGCAGGAGCACCAGCAACGTGCCAACCCGGGAACCACCGCTGCCGCCTTCTTCCATCTCTTCATCTTCAGCAGGCATTTCCTCCCTGAGTTTTCTGTCAATGCGGACTGTTATAAATTGCCAGACAACAAAACCCAGCAGCACCAGTCCTATGATGTTTAAGGCGGTTGACGTAAACATTCTTCCAACGGGCAGGTCGATCCCCCACAACCGCAAAATCACAAAGAACATCAGCGCCGCCAAGAGAATACGAAGGATACGTTTTATCAACGGTAAATGTTGTTGCAGGTAGGGTTTTGTGCCTGCTTTCCGTTCGTCCGTTTCCACTGACTGAATGGCCTCATGATCACCCGTCACTTCGGGGCTGCCGGTGTCCTGGGAAGCAAAGCAAGACGGGGATAGACCGGATGCGATGTCCAGCAGGCTCTCGGCCCAACGGCTAAGACCGATAAAAATCGGTATGAGGAAAATGCTGGTAAGCATCGGGATTAGCGCGCCTCTTTCTTCAGCCAGTCCTTTGATAAGCCAAAAGATGCCCATGATCATTACGTAAAGCATGGCAAACCAGTGCCAGCTTCTGGCGATCCTGGCACGCAGAGAAGGGTTGGCGTCATCCCCTGCATACTCGCTCGGCCAGATCGCCTGGGCCACTCTGCGCCGGCTGTACCAGATCATCGCCACCACCAAAACGACGGTGCTCATACCCGCCATATTGTATATCATTTCAAAGTGTTCTTGACTGATTCCGCCCTCATGCAACAAAATATAGCTTGCGGTGGCAATGACCATCATTGTTGCGGCGATCCTGATGAACCATCTATAAAGGAATTCTGCATCTTCGTCTTGCATAGGAAATAAGCGCAACGTGGGCGCCGCCGGTGATAAAACAAGGTTGGCGACCAGAATAGCCAGTCTCATGTAATAGCTCACAAGAATCGTCATTGAGATGATATAAAATCCGGGGTCACCCTCATCGTAAAGAACGGCAAAAAGCAAAAAGGTTGTCAGCATATACGTGCCGAGGCCTAACAGATTCAAAAGCAGGTGCGAAACGACTCGCCCTAGAAATTGCAGACGTCCCAACGAAGCCGTATCCAAAACTTGACGCCGCAGGCCCTCGGTAAATCGCCGCACCAGCAGCTCCACTGCCAGTCCACAGAAAATCAGCACGGCCACAATGAAAAAGCTCAACATAAGATCACCGAGGCCCTTGCCATGGGTTAAATTCTCCAGCGTCTCTGTCCATTCACGTGAACTGAATGTGGATTTGGGTCTGGTAAAAAAAGCACCAATCTGTTCTTGAACGCGAGAAAGTGCCTTTTCGCTATCATAGAAAAGTGTCGCAATTTCTTCCCCCTCTACGGGCTCTTCATCAGCCGAGACCTTATCCATCTCCGCCCCTGTTGCGACCTTTTCCTTGAACATCTGCCTGACTTCACCTTCAGGTAAAGATTGCGCGATGGAATTAATCTCATCCTGACTGAGATGGACGGCAAACTGACCGCCGCTTAAATCTATTGAATCCTCGCTCCGGGAGGTCTCTTGGTTTGCAGTCGTCTCGGACTTTTTCTGAGATGCGGCCTCGATGGGTAGGCCCACGCATAATAAGCCTAAAAAAATTGTCACTACAATCAGCCTGAAAATGAATAAATAGCGCGCCATGCTTACCCCCTTTTTTAGGTGTTTACAAAATCCCGGAAAAAAGCTTAATCGGCAAAAAATCAGCCTGATGCAATGAGGAGTAAATCAGTAATCGCTTTTAGCAAAAAGGCGATTCAAATCAGTTGGAGCAGGAAATCTGGATAGGTTTAGAAATTTATATACAGTAAGTATTAGGAGGGGTCAAATCATACATTCCGTTGTACATTCACATTCTGATTATCGTAGGCGCGGAAAATCAATCGTTCCCGTTCAAGTCGTTCTTTCGGGAAAGGAATGAGCTCAATTGATTTCAACCTTTCAATAGCTTCCTTTTTTGAAGGAATAGCCTCCAATCCCTCCCCAATCTTTTTCCCGGATACCGTATCCAGCACAATAGCCGTTTTACCGTCAGATACCACGGAGATGGGAATCTGGTAGTTTTCATCAAACAGTCGGGCACCCGCTAAGATTTCCCGTTCGCGGGAGCCCAACGAACCCGCAGCACACTTGATGGCCATGAATCGGGTGGCACCACGATCTATACTCACCATCAGATCTATCTGTGATCGATAGGCCTCTCCGGCCACCATCATTTCAATGTCGATATCGAGGTCTAGGTCTTCTTTTAAATATTCCTTTTCTTCGACGAGAAAATGCGCTACAGCCTGCCGGTTTTCCTCGGCACCGATATTCGGGATTTCTTTGCCGGTGACAAAATCGGTGATCATGGTGTATGGTTTCAATGTATCTGACACCAAAAATTCCTTTGGGATGATTTGTTTTTGTCTATTGCTGGACCGAATAGTTTTCAAATGCTTTTTTTATTTTTTAATGCCGACGTCTCAATGCGTTTGGCATCGACCCAGAGACCTTCGAGATCGTAGAATTCTCGAACGGGCTCATAAAATACATGGATAATAACATGGCCGTAATCAAGCAACACCCAATGCCCCTGGCCAAGGCCTTCGACACTGAGGGGTTTTATCTTATGTTTCTTTAAGTCGACTTGAATATGCTCAGCAATGGCATTTACCTGGCGGTTCGATCGTCCGCTGCAAATAATAAACGTATCCGCAAACGATGTCAGTTCGTGAACATCAAGCACCACTAAATTTATCGCTTTTTTCCCTAACGCGGCGTTTATGTAGAGATCAAGCTCATGATTCGAATTTTGCTTCATAAATAAAGTCCCCGGGTTTTTATGTAATCTTCGACCCTCTCCGGCACCACAAATTGAATGGATTGCCCCGTTTTGATCAGCTTTCGAATCCTGGTTGATGAAATGTCAAGGGAGGTTACATCAAAGGTATAAATCGGCTGTGCTTCTGGGTGCTCGAAACACGAAGAATCAGAAAATTTATATTTTGACGATACCTTGGATATAAGAAAATCCTCCAGGCGTTTCCATCGTAGAGAAGAATCTTGGCAATCCAACATCGGACGGGCAATCACAATAAAGGCGACCTGTTTGAGCAAATTCGTATAGGCTTTCCAGGTGTCGATTTCAAGAAAAGCGTCCAGGCCTGATATAAAAAAGATATCGGAACCTGCGGGAGTCAATGTTTTAAAATGGTTGATGGTATCAATGGAATAGGAAGGCCCTGAACGCTTCAGTTCAATATCCGAAACCGTGAAATCTGAATTGTTTATAATAGCCAGTTCGGCCATCTTCAAGCGATCCGCCGCATCCGTCACCTTACTGGGTGTTTTGTGCGGCGGCAAAGCAGCCGGGATGAGGATAATCTGATCCAGATCAAAGCCTTCTTTTACTTCCAAAGCTGCCCGCAGATGGCCAAAATGAATCGGATCAAATGTCCCGCCGAATAAGCCAATACGCATCATACAAAGCCTGCTGCACCAATGAAGTTAACAAACATTTTAGCTATTCATTGATCAATAACCAAAACGTTATCGTTGGAGGAGCGTTTCGCCAAATATAGGCGAGACTTGAGGATCGGCCCTTCGGGCCTTGAGGATTGAGGCAAAAACTGAGCAAGATATTTGCATCGACGACGTCTTTTGTCCTCCAACCTCAAGCGAAGCGCTCCTCTAGACCCCGACGAAGTCGGGAACGATCCTCAAACAGAGTAATCTTTTCTCACTCCCTGATCTGACCATTGCCCAAAACCACAAACTTCGTGGTAGTCAATTCTTCCACCCCCATGGGTCCAAAAGCATGCAGTTTGGATGTGCTGATGCCGATTTCGGCTCCCAGTCCGAGTTGGCCGCCATCGTTGAAACGGGTGGATGCATTCACCAAAACCACGGATGAATCGACCTCACGTAAAAATCGCTGTGCCCGATCATAGTCCCGGGTCACGATGGCTTCGGTGTGATTCGAGCTGTATTGGGCAATATGCGCGATAGCGTCGTCCATACTTTCCACAACTTTAACCGCCAACACCAGATCCAGGTATTCGGCGGGCCAATCCGCATCAGTGGCCATTACAATGCCGGGCAGAATACGACAAGTTTCTTCACATCCTCTGATTTCTACACCGGCCTCCGAAAAACGCTTGGCCATTGCGGGTAAGAATTCCGGCACCTGGGAACGATGAACCAGCAGCGTCTCCATGGCATTGCACACCCCCGGACGCTGGACTTTGGCGTTCAAGCAAATGCGTTCGGCCATCTCAAGATCCGCACCGGCATCCACATAAACGTGGCAAACGCCCTTGTAGTGTTTTAAGACCGGAATCTTTGAGGTCTCCACGACAAAACGGATTAGTCCCTCACCGCCCCGCGGAATAATTAAATCGATAAATTCTTCCTGCTTGAGTAGCGCACGGACCGCCGCTCTTTCCCTGAAAGGCACCACTTGAACAGCGTGTTCCGGCAGCCCCACCTTATGCAACGCCCGATGAATAATGGTTGCCAGTGCCTTATTCGATTCAAAGGCTTCCGAACCCCCTCTGAGGATCACGGAATTGCCGGCTTTGAGGCACAGGCCGGCTGTATCAATGGTTACATTTGGCCTGGATTCGTAAATAATGCCGATGACCCCCAATGGAATTCGCATGCGTGACACCTGAAGTCCATTGGGCCTTATCCAGGTTTGGCTTAATGTGCCCACAGGATCGCTAAGTCGTGCCACCTCTTGTAATCCAGCAATCATGGATTGAATCGTGGATTCCGTAACCGAAAGCCGGTCAATCATGGCGCTGGATAGTCCCGCAGCTTTGGCTCGAGCTAAATCTTTCTCATTTTCCTGCTGAATATAAGCGGCATCTTGTCGAATTTGGGCTGCAATTTCGAGAAGTACCGCATTTTTCTGATCAGCGGCGCATCGGCCAATGATGCGGGCGGCATTTCTGGCCGCCTCGGCCATTTCTCGAATTGTTACATCGATGGATTCCGTGTTTTCCATAATCTGCCAATTATCAAGCCATATGGCTTTATTTATACCCTAAATTAATCAAGCAGAGCAAGGTTATCCCTGTGAATTATTTCATCATAGGATTTATGACCGAGAATGCTTTTGATTTGGTTCGATTTGACTCCTTTGATCTGCCGAATTTCAGCAGCACTGTAGTTTACCAAACCGATACCCAAGATATCATCGTTGAGGCTTTTAAATTCCACAGGAGCGCCGATTCCAAAGTCTTCTTCCACAGATACAATACCGCTGGGCAATAAACTTTTACCTTTTCTCAAAATGGCGTTAGCCGCCCCGTCGTCAATGGTTATGGTTCCCTGGGGTTTTAAGGAAAACGCAATCCAACACTTACGGCTGTTAAGCCTCTGGGTTTTGGGTACAAAATACGTACCCTGTTTCTTACCCGAAAAAACTTTGGTCAGGATATTCGGATGAAGACCGTTTGCAATCACCATCGGTATGCCGGCCAGGGTTACCTTTTTAGCGGCCTTGATCTTGCTGAGCATACCACCGGTGCCCAGGGCTCCCGGAATATCGCTGGCATATTTCTCTGTTGATTTACCGATGGTATTCACCATCGGAATGAGTTTGGCATCGGTATTTTTGCGCGGATCTTTGGTATAGAGGCCATTGATATCCGTCAAGTTGATCAGAACATCCGCATCCATCAGAAGCGTTATCATGGCGGCCAGGTTATCATTATCCCCCAATTTGATTTCCTCAACCGCAACGGTGTCATTCTCATTGATAATGGGAATAACCTGCCATGACAACAGCGTATAAATGGTGTTTCTGGCGTTCAAATATCGTTTTCGATTGGAAAGATCTTCGTGGGTCAGAAGAATCTGAGCCACTTTTTTATGGTAACGCTCAAATGCCTTTTCATACGCTATCATGAGTCCGGCTTGCCCGACGGCAGCGATCGCCTGTCGCTTTGGAATTTCATCGGGTCGTCTGGGCAGGCCGACTTTTTTCATACCGGAAGCCATCGCACCCGATGATACCAGAATCACCTCTCGGCCTTCATCAATTAATTTGCATATCTGGCGGGTAATGGCTCGAATCGCCTTTAAATTCAAGCCGTGATCTTCGGTAAGCACATTGCTTCCTACTTTCACGACCACACGCTTTGCCAGCTCAAAATGCATTTTGCGGTCATTTTTCATGGAGTTGGTCCAATAATTCAAGTAATTTAGAAATTAAGCGAGTGATGCCTTTTTTCTCAATTGCAGATATTAAAATAGCTTCTTTACCTTCGCGATGGTCGATAGCTGCTTGAAAAATCTTGGCATTTTCATCGGTGCCGGGTAAATCCAGTTTATTGAGAACCACAATCTGCGGTTTTCCGGAAAGACCTCGATTATATTGGGTTAGTTCTGTGTTAATGGTTTCATAA
>CP070694.1:197519-208199 GCA_020353355.1 Desulfobacterales bacterium
GGTCATGGGTTCTTGAAAGATCATGGAGATACGATTTCCGCGAATAGATCGCATTTGATCCAAGTTCAGTTCGACGATATCGATCCCGTCAAAAAATATCTTACCTTGGACGATTTTTCCCGGCGGATCTGGGATCAGGCGCATGACGGACAGAGCGGTAACGCTCTTTCCACAACCCGACTCTCCCACCACGCCAAGCACTTCTCCCTTATCGAGGTGGAAAGAAACATCATCAACAGCCTTGGCAACGCCCTCAAATGTGGAAAAGTAGGTCCTCAGTCCCTCCAGCTGAAGAAGATGTGCGTTTGTATTCATAATTAAAGAAAGGGGGTTGTATGCAAATTGAATGACAGTACCCTTGAATAATAGGCAGGCTTAGTTCCACAAGGCAAATTGATATTGGCTCAATAGACTCTTTAAAAGGTACAGTCAGCTAATTAATACGCATCTCCCATAGGTGGTGTCAATAACAAACTAGGATTTAATTTAATTTGCCTGGAATGCGGACAGATGTAATCTCTACAACGTCAGCAGATTCTCGCCCTTTTTCTTGAGAGGCTTCTTTCCGGAGATTTTGGCCAGAACACGGCCTGGACGGGCATAACGATCGGCTTTGCGGGCAAACAGAATGCCCGCGATGGACCTGGTGATGCGGATGACGCGCGCTTTCTTGGCAGATGCCAACGGATTAACGATTTCTGCGATCACCTCTCCCGCTTCAACCCGTTCACCGGGTTCTTTGAAAAACACCACGATGCCGGACGCCGGTGCCTTGATGTGTTCCACCCCCCGAAGCGGGGTCGCATCATTGCAAAGTTCCGGAAGATCCGGCGCACGGCCCCGAATAAATCCTCTGCGCTGCAGAAACAGGAAAATATTTTCCGCATCCCCGCTGGCAAGTTCATGGCTCACGTCGGCTGTACCGCGCAGTTCCACAGTGGCGGAGAGACACGCCGGCGGTATGGGTTGATGCGGGAATCTCTGCGCCAGTTGCCACCAGATCCGGCTGCAGGCCTCGTCATAGGGGGTAACGCCGGAATCTTCCGCCAGCAGTGTCACTTGAGCTCCCAGCTGGGCAGGCAGATCCGCGGCGTCGGGCCACAGAGGTGTGCCCAGGTAAACGTGCAATACGGCCTGGTCGTCGCAATGCAAATCCAGCACAATGTCCGCATCATATGACAGCAAAAGCAGCAGATGCTTCAAATACTCCGCCTCATCGGCCGGAGCCATTGAACCCAGCACCTCTGCCATAGCCTGACGAATCAGGGTGACATTTTCTTCGGCCGTGTCGCCCAGCCGGTCTTTAATCCGGTCTGCGACCTGCGCGCTGAGGTCCAGATGCTGGCGATTGAAATTGATGCTGTTGTAAAAATCGAAGCGACCCTGGAGGATCTCGTCGCGCCACTGGGCCACCCCGATGGGATTGGCCACCGGAACCAAAACGATCTCTCCAGCGATGGCTCCGTCAGCATCCGCATGGTCCAGACGCTGCATCAGGTGGTGCATCACCAGAAAACCCGGTGGCTCATCCGCGTGCAGGCCGGCCTGGATATAGGCCTTTTTCCCGCCCGATCCTACACCGTAGCGAATACTGGTCAAGGTGCGCGTGTTGCCCATACTGGCAGCAGGCAACAGGTGTTTTTCAGCGGTTCGGGTCGTCATCATCACACTCGGGCTTCAACGGTGGCTGTTTCCTGTGGCCGCAGATGGGCGTACCAGCGCACTTCCAGTTTTTTAACCAGAAACACGATCAGAAAAGTGAGTGCCATATAAAAAACGGCGGCCGTAAGAAATGCTTCATAGGGACTGTAAAAACGGGAATTGATGATCCGTGCCGCACCGGTGATGTCGATGATCGTAATCACGCTGGCCAGCGAACTGCCGTGCAGCATGAAGATGATCTCGTTGCTGTAGGTCGGCAGTGCCCTGCGAAAGGCGCTGGGAAGAATGATTCGGCGCAGCATCAGCATGCGCGACATACCCGTGGCTTTGGCCGCTTCGATTTCTCCGTGGGGTGTCGCTTCAATAGCGCCGCGGATAATCTCGGTGGTGTAAGCCCCGGTATTCAGGGTAAAGGCAAACAAAGCGCAAAAGTACGCCTCTTTGAAAAATGGCCATAAAAAACTGGCTTTGATCGCTTCGAATTGACCGAATCCGTAATATACGATAAACATCTGAACCAGCAAGGGGGTGCCCCGGAAAAAATACACATAGGCCCGGATGGGTGCCTGAATAAAATAATTCTTGGAGGTCCTCAGCACAGCCAACGGTATGGCGAGCAGCAAACCGATAAACAGAGAAACGGAAACCAGAACGACGGTATGTTTCAGGCCCTCAATATAGATTCCGATATTTTCAATAATCAGCGATAGGTCCATCGGCTATGCCTTAATCACCCCCATACTGTAACGGGTCTCGAGCCACTTCAGAATGTAAACCGATACACTGGTGATGATCAGATAGTTCAAGGCCACAACCAGATAGAAGGTAAACGGCATCCGGGTAGCACCGGCAGCCAGAGACGCCTTGCGCACCATGTCATCCAGCCCGATGATGGACACCAGTGCGGTAGTTTTCACCAGAACGAGCCAGTTGTTGCCGAAGCCCGGGCTGGCATGCCGGATCATCTGCGGCATCAGGATGCGTGAAAACACTTTCATGCGCCCCATGCCGTAAGCGTAGGCGGCCTCGAGCTGCCCCCTGGGAACCGCCAGGATGGCGCCCCGGAAGGTTTCGGTCATGTAGGCGCCGAAAATGAATCCGATGGTGGATACACCGGCAATAAATGGATTTATGTCGATATATTCTTCGTATCCGACCATGGGTGCAACCTGGTTGATGAACACCTGTCCGCCGAAAAACACAAGCAGCATCAGTACCAGGTCCGGGATACCCCGGATAATCGTCGTATAGGTCTGGGATGCGATCTGCAGTGGCTTTGAGCTGGAGAGTTTGGACAGCGCCCCCCCTATTCCCAGCAACATGGCAAGCGCCAGTGAGGCCAGGGATATAGCGATGGTCACAATGGTTCCTTGCAGAATGCTCGGTCCGTATCCGTGTAGGTTAAACATGCGTTGGTCTAAAAAAATCCTGTAAGATACTGCCTGGGAGGTTCCGGCCCCGGATCAGGGGACCGGAACCTGTTTCTGGGAGTATCGGCCTGAAGATCGACTGAAATCTCATTTAGCCGATTATCTGAGCAACGAAGCGCCGATATCAATGCTATTCGCCATAAACATTGAAGTCAAAGTACTTGTCCTGAATTTTCTTGTAAGTGCCATCCGTACGGATCTGAACAATGGCTTTATTAAACAGTTCCACCAGATCCTTGTCTTCCTTGCGACAGGCGATACCGGCACCGATGCCGAACCATTTCGGATCCGTCAGATCAGGACCGATGAATTGGAAATCTTGGCCCTCGGGTTTTTTGAGGAAACCCTCGGCGAGCGCCACACTGTCGGCCAGCAGTATGTCGACACGGCCGGCGACGATGTCAAGGTAGGCTTCGTCCTGGGTGCCGTAGCGCTTGATGGTGACATCTTTGCCATAGTTGTCGGTGAGGTAACGGTCGTGGATGGTGGCCCGCTGGACGCCGATATTCTTGCCTTTCAGCGCTGCGCTGGAAAACTCCTGGATGGCGCCTTTTTTACAAATGAATTTGGCAGGCGTATTGTAATACTTGTTGGTAAAAGCAACCTTTTTCTTGCGTTCTTCCGTAATAGACATCGACGCGATGATGGCGTCGTATTTCTTTGCCAGAAGCGCTGGAATAATACCATCCCAGTCCTGGGCCACCAGTTCGATTTCAGCACCCATGGCGTTGACCAGAGCCCGGGCGATGTCAATGTCGAATCCCTCCAGCTTTCCATCCGGGGTCACGTAGCTGAAAGGCGGGTAGGCGCCTTCCACGCCGATGCGGACTTTTTTCCAGTCTTTGGCCTGAACGGTTCCGACCGCGCATACCAATGCGATCACAGCAACAGCAATTAAAAGTTTTTTCATAATCCCTCCTTGTTTGTGTGGTTTCATACTGCCGGCGGATTTCGCTAAACCTTTGGATATTCCCGGCGCTTGCGGGGAATATGCCGTCAGGTTCTCGAGGCCAGCCTGACCATCATCGATGAATTGGTTTCCATCCGGAAATGACTCTTTTTCCGAATTGAAAACATCCTCTAAAGCATCGCCTTGACAAACTGTTGAAATCTCTCCGATTTCGGGGATTCAAAAACCTGTTTCGGGGGCCCGTCCTCATCGATGACACCTCGATCTAAGAAAATAATCCGCGAGGACATCTCCCGCGCAAATCCCATTTCATGGGTCACGACAATCATGGTTCGGCCCTCTTCCGCCAATTTCTGAATCACCTGCAGCACCTCGCCGACAAGTTCCGGGTCCAGGGCAGAGGTCGGCTCATCGAACAGCATGACCTCCGGCTCCATAGCCAGCGCCCGGGCAATTGCCGCCCGCTGCTGCTGGCCACCGGAAAGGTGTGCCGGGTAGGCTTTGATTTTTTCGGAAATACCCACCTTCTGCAGGTATGCTTCGGCCTTCTCTATGGCTTCCAGACGTGGAACCTTGAGTACGTGAATCGGTGCCTCGATGACATTTTCAAGGATGGTCATATGGGACCACAGGTTGAACTGCTGAAAAACCATAGCCAGTTTGGTTCGCACGCGCTCGACTTGTTTAATGTCGCGGGGTACATACTGGCCGCGCCGATTCGTTTTCATCATCACTTGCTCACCGCAGACGGTAACGGTGCCGCTGTTTGGGATTTCCAGGAAGTTAATGCAGCGCAGCAGCGTGCTCTTGCCGGAACCGCTGGAGCCTAGAATTGAAATGACATCCCCTTTCTGGGCAGTCATGGTAATGCCGCTCAACACCTCCAAATCTCCGAAGCTTTTATGCAGATCTTCAACAGCGATTGCAGCTTGTCTGGCGTTCATGCTTAACCCCTAAACCATAGATTCTGCGGAGCGAAATCTTAATCAAATTTACAATCTGAATTAAATAAAAAAAATGAACGCTGATGTCAAACAAAAAGACGATCCGGATGACAAGCTTCGGCGTCCGGCTAGTGGGGCGTTATCATCGTTCGTTTTGATAGAATTTGTCTGGAATGTTCTGATGCCTGCACATACATATCTTCGTAGTAACTCAAGCGAGGTAGCTGAGGCCAAAATGGGATATCCAGAGACAAGGCAACTTCCAGCGCTTGGGTCGAATCCTTATGGGGCATAACCGCCATGGCAGTTGTGAGAAGGTTGCCGGGGATGGGCAAGATAGCACCTTTTAAATGACGATCGGTGAGGTCGAAATATAGCCCTTCTACAAAGGCAAAATCCGAAATGCGAATTCCGAAATCCGAAACAAATCCGAAATGCGAATTTTCAAATTCTCTAAACAAAGGGATAGAACCTTGTGTCCAGCATCAGAATATTAGCCCTCAATTTTTAAAATATTTAAATTTTTGTCATTCGTGCTTGTTTCGAATTTCGAGATTCGTGCTTCGAATTTCACTGCCTCCAATTACATCCAATCGAAAGCTTGAATGCTTATGTTTATAAAAAACCTAACCTGAATGATTAGATATCCTATATATCTTTCAGCAGCCTATTGGCCGGTGAATCTTCTATGGCCTCGCTGAATTTTTCCAATGACTCCGATAAGACGTTAAATTCATCGGTTTTGGCAACGGGAATGGTATCGACCCCATGTTGCTCGATGGCCTCCAGAATCCGTTTAATGGTGAGTCCGTTGATATCGCGAGCCGGTTGATAGCCGAATTTCTTATCTTCACTGGTTTTGGTTTCATTAAACAGACCAGCGGCCACGAGCTCATAGAGGATTTGGTGCAGCAGCCGCACGGGTATTTTCAGGCGGTGTGAAATCTGTGAATCGGTCAACGGCGTTTGGCCCTTTTTAAAATTGTGGATCAGCAGGTGGGCCACCTGCAAGGTCAGCAGCTTTTTAAAGGCAGGGCTCACCTTGAGACAATCCGGTTCATACTCATAGGTGTCGACATTCTGGGTGGCAAAGGAAAGTTCGGCGCCAAACAATACAATCCACCAGCTGATTTGAACCCACATCAAAAAGAGCGGCAAAGCCGCAAAACTTCCATAAATCGCATTATATTTGGCCATCCCGATTTGAAACTCGATGTAGATACCCTGGAAGATCTGATATATCGAACCGGCAATGATGCCGGCCAGAAAGCCGGCCTTTAAATTTACTTTTGTATTCGGCATCAATACATAAATAACCGTAAACAGAATCCAGATCAACACATAGGGGATCAAATTCAAACTAAAAAAAATAAGCGGGCTGAAGTAACCCACCAGTTTTACTTTTTGGGTTATCGCCGTAAGTTGGGTGGTGATGAAAACCGTGAGACTTCCGGACATCAGAATACATATTGGGGAAAGGAGCATCACCGAAAGATAATCACTAATTTTGCGGCCCCAGCTGCGGCTTTCTTTGATCTCCCAGATACTGTTCAGTGAGCTTTCGATATGTCCGAGAACTTTTAAGACGGACCAGAACAGCACGGCCACACCGATACCGGCAATGAGCCCACCTTTGGTCTGCTCGAGCAGAGAATTTGCAAATGTGATGACTCTGGTCAGAATCTCTTCTTGGCCGGGAAAATTCGCTATAAGATTTGCCTGAAGTCGTTTTTCAAAACCAAATCCTTTGGCCACACCGAAAAACATGGCCATCACCGAAGGGATGGAAAGCAGGGTGTAAAATGTGAGGGCGGAAGCCCGCAAAAGACATTTGTCCTGATCGAATCCGCGCAGGGTTAAGATGATAATTCTCAACAGTTTGATAACAATTGACCTTTTAAACGGGAGATCATCCAAACGAATACGCCAGATATCAATCCGAATAAAATCGATAAGTCTGGATATGGATTGCTGAATATCCAAATTGCGGAGAGTCTTCACGATACTCACCTTATTAAATTCAAAATTGATGACTCCGTAAAAAGTCAAATTATTGTCATTCCGAATTATTCGATGAAGAAATCATCCTTTTCAATATCTTCCTCCAGAATATCTTCGTCTTCAAAGATCTCCTTTTCCCTGAGTTTTCTCATTGCCATGTCAGATAAAATGCCTTCAGGGATCTGATAAAACTGACTTACCAACTGGGCAGCCTCTTCGGTCGGGATCATTTCGACCGTCGCCGGTAAAACACCGTCCAGAATGACAGCCCGTTGAAAATCTGAAAGAACAATCTTTTGCTCGGGATCTTCCAGACTCGCTACCTGTAAAATAGTGGCTTGTAAGGCTAAAATTTCGGTGATCCCCTCGGCAACCATAATGATGAAATCAGCTTGCCTTCCGCCGGCAACCACGACATCGGTCTCTACTTTGAATTCACGGGCCTCAAATTCATCCAGTTTTGCTATTTTAAAATAGGCGTTTCCGGGAATCAGAGAAAGCACTGAAAAACTGCTTTTCCTCCTGGCATCATGGGTACTATGGTTGATGGTAAGCTTTGAATTGGAGGCTAGCCTGATCGTGCTGCCGTCATTGAGCTTACAGCCGAAGCTCCCGTTTTCGGTCGTCACAATCGTATCGCCGTTAAATAAGGGCAGACCCACCTTTGCCAGATAGCCGTCGATCATATCGGCGTGCAGAATGACCACATCTCCCCAGATCGATTGAATCTTTCCCACCGGCAATCCGGACCCGGCCTCGTAGATTTCATTGAGGGTTAGCTCTTGAGGCAGCAGTGATTGTGCAAAGGAATGATTCAAAATGCCTTCGACGTGCACAGCGGCCAAGGCCCAGGATATCACCACCACAGCGATAAATTTATGTTTCGATTTAAGCATTTAAATTTAAACCTTTTGTTTTGATTTGACAAGATGATGGCCCCCTTGTAAGAATCAACGTCAAATTGATATTTTTTTATTTACTTTATCTGAGTCTTTTTGGCAATACTTCAGAAAATATAATCCTAATTGAGTCAAAACTCAATTAGGTATCTGGCTGTTGGCAATGATATAAATTTGCGTTTGACATCCTTTCCATTAACGAATAACAAATAACGATTAGCTGCTAAATGAGCGGTTTTCGCTCATTTAGGGGATAACGCTCCCGGTTAAAAAATAGCTTCATCCTGATCGAAGATGAAAAAATTTTATTCTCGAGGAAGGATCTAAAGAAATGAATAATCTCAAATATCAGCAAGCTGTTGAAAAGGCAGCCCAATTGGCCTATAGCTATGAAAGCAAATATTATGCATGTAGTCAAACCGTGCTGGCCGCTTTGATGGAAGCATTTGGTATTGCCGAGCTGAATGTCCTTCGCGCAGCCACAACCTTTGCCGGAGGAGTGGCGCGCAGAGGCACCGCGTGCGGGTCTCTGGCCGGCGGTCTGATCATGATCGGCTATCTCTGCGGACGGGAAGATTTAGAAATGATTGAGCAGTATCAGCGTGGCATGAAATACGCTGACCAACTGTGCATTAAATTTGAGGAAAACTATGGAACGGTGATCTGCAGGGAGATTCAGAATATTAAGTTTGGAAGGTCGTTTGACCTGCTTAAAGTTGAGGAGCGAGAGAAACTGCATGCCGTCATGCAGGCGAATCCTGACGGTTGCCAGGCTGTAGCTCGCGATGCAGCCCGATGGACAGCGGAAATTATGATAGAGATACTTCAAGAAGGACCCCCCTTGGCACGAATGCTTGCCCGGCATCAGGGGTAATGGTTTTTTGTCCTTGATCCTTATTCTTATTGTTAATATACCTTTATCAGAGGTCAGAGGCTCTCGATTGCGGATTTCGGCCCGCCATGGCGCGACTTTTACTGTTACCTATAGCTATCTTAATAGTACGAAAGTGTGTATCACTCAAGGCTGTAGCTCGTAGTCCAGGTCTGGGCCAGGGATTTCAGATTGCGGATTGAAAGTCATCATAATTTAGGAATTTAGGAATTAAAAGCATAGACCAAATTCTCTTTGTTCAATTCTCTAATCCCTGAATTCCTCAATCGACTTTTCTTATGTCGTTTTATTTTTTTTAAATCCGAAATCCAAAATCCGCAATCCGCAATTGAAAAACCTGACGCCTGAAACTTTAAAAAAAGGATTAACCCATGAAAGAATTCACACAAGAACAGCTTTCGACCCTATCTGCGTTTGTAGATCCTGAGCGCTTTTCCACCGGTCAATCCAACCGCGAACTTCATCTCAAGGATATCTCGGCCCACCGCGGCACCTTACCGGCAGGCATTGTCTGGCCGCTCACTACAGAGGAAGTTGCTAATATCCTAACCTGGACGTATGCGCAGGATATTCCGGTTACTCCCTGGGGGGCCGGAACCAGCACCGAGGGAAATCCGGTGCCAACTTTGGGTGGACTGGTAATGGACATGACCCAAATGGACAAAATCATTGAAATACGCCCCCAGGATCTGCAAGCCGATGTGCAGCCCGGGGTCTTGCGCAAAGAATTAAATCGTCAATGTGGCAGACACGGTCTGTTTTTCCCTCCCGATCCCGGCGCAGACGCCTCAATTGGCGGAATGATTGCCAACAATGCATCCGGTGTTCAGACCGTGAAATACGGGGCGACCAAAGACTACGTGATGAAATTAACCGTTGTTCTGCCCCAGGGCAATATCATTCACACCGGCTGTAAGGCACATAAATCTTCTTCCGGTTACGATTTATCCCGGTTATTCGTGGGATCGGAAGGCACTTTAGGGGTGGTGACCGAGGCAACGCTGCGCCTGACCGGAATCCCGTCGCACCATCTGGCGGCCACCATCACATTTGAGGCCCTGGAAGATGCATCCAAAGCAGTGGCCGTTATGATCGGTTCCGGTTTGGATCCGGCCGCCCTTGAGCTGCTACCGCCCCGACTGATCCAGCTAATGAACCGGGAAAAAGGTTTTGGGCTTCCGGAAGTTCCGTCACTTTTCTGTGAATTTCACGGTATCAGCGCGGTTACTTTAAAAGAAGTCGAAAATCTGGCAAAAGAATTGTGTGAAGATTGCGGTGCCACCGGTTTTCGATCCGGTGTGATTGAATCCGAGCGCAAGGACCTGTGGCGGGCTCGTCACGAAGCCTATGAAACCATCCACCGCGCCCACCCCGGCACGGAACCCATTATCGTCGATGCTGCTGTGCCCATCTCTCATTATCCGCAAATGATTGTTTTTTCCCAAAAATTGGTGGATGAAAACAACGCTACCGGATACGTTTTCGGCCACGCCGGTGATGGCAATTTGCATGTGGTTCTGATGGGAGACCCCGCAAATAAGAAAGAATGGTCCATGCTTGAGGATATCAATCATCGCATCGTCGCACGTGCGGTAGATTTGGGCGGCACCTGCACCGGTGAACACGGAGTCGGCATCGGCAAGCGAAAATTCATGGAACTGGAGCATGGTGAAAGTTATCGGCTCATGAGACAAATTAAAGAACTCATCGATCCCAAGGGCCTGCTGAATCCGGGGAAGATTTTCTTGTAATGAAGCAGACGTGTCTAAAACGGTTAAGGGAGTTTAAAGGGAATCTTCCAATGCTTTCGGCACCAGCATATAAAATACCAAATCACAAGCACCAAATTACAAATAAATATCAAATTACAAATTCCAATGACCAAAACGCGCACACGTTTGAAATTTTGAATTCTGGTCATTGTGATTTGTTTGATATTTGG
>CP070694.1:208299-216090 GCA_020353355.1 Desulfobacterales bacterium
GGGTAACGCCCAGCATGCAAAAAAACACGCTAGCTGCACAAAAGAAGAGGTGCTTGGCTTATTGCGCGAAAATGGTGCATCCATTGCCGGCTTTGTGACCGGATTGGACGACTCGGCTTTGGACTGCACCGGCCAACTTCCCCTAGCAGGGGGCATAATCAGCACTCAGCAATTTGTCGAAAACATAATTATTCTTTCAGCAGCGGACCACCTCGAGAATATGAAGGCCACCACCGGCCTGTAAAATTCCGATATCAGACGAGCCTATCTCGTGAAAAAATAAGCGTTGCATTCGAAAATATCTTTTAGGTGTTTGTTACAAGATCATTCTGTCATCTGGTGTCGCAGTTCCTTTGTTGCTGACCCGTCAATCTCCCAGCGTTCGGTATCGATGACGACGCCGTAGTCTTTGCTGGCAGATGTTGGTGTCACATAACCATTGCGCACATCGTTGAGGACCCGCATGGGATCTCGCTGCATGGGCGACCCGAAACCGCCACCACCCGGCATCTCCAGGGTCACGACAGTATCTTCAGGCAACCGGCAGCTTATTTTCGATTTGAGTTCTGCACGGTTGCTGGTCAGCAACCGTCCGGTCTGTCCCTGCTTGCCACCATGCAGACCCGGTGCGGGAAAGTTGATGCGCTCGTATAGTCCGTTGAATAAATAAGGTTCATCAGTCAGCACTTCGATTTCCATCGTCTGGCCGAGGCCACCGCGGAAGGTCCCGGGACCACCAGAATCGGCTCTCAGTTCACGCCTGCGGATTACTAGCGGCGCCAATGTTTCGATGACTTCCGCTGGAACGCCGGCGATACCGCTGGGATAGGCTGTGGCCGACAAACCGTCTTGGTCCTTGAGGGCACCTGCACCGCCGGCAGAAAACCATGTGAAACTGAAATGCTTACCGGTACCCCGTTCGACGCCTGCGATGTGTGTGTCCCAGAGGCCATCGAACCCAGGTGCCATGACTCGCTCCGGCAACGCCTGGGCAAATGCCCCCATTACCGCCGAAGGCAAAAAATGGCCAACAAGATGTCGCCCACCGACCGCGGAGGGATGCCTGGCGTTGAGAATGCTGCCCGGCGGGGCCGTCACGGTAATAGGCTTAAAACTGCCTTCATTATTGGGTATATCAGGCGAAATGACACACTTGATCCCGTAGGTGGTATATGCCCGGGTATAGTTGAGGCAAACATTGATGCCCTGTGGCACGGCTCCGGAGGAGCCCTCAAAATCCACCGTCAGTTCATCATCATCAATGATGATGCGCGTGTTGATAACAACCGGGGCATCGAATCCATCAATGGTGAGTTTGATCCGATATTCACCATCGGACAGGGCCCTGATGCGATCCCGCATGCCTTTCTCGGTGCGCCCGATAATCTCGTCGGCAAGGCTTTCGATGTCTGCCAGGCCAAACTCGTTCAAAAAAGCGAGAAGCTGTTTGCCCCCAACGTTATTTCCTACAATCTGGGAATGGATATCGCCGTGCACTTCTTCCGGCGTACGCACATTAGCACTTAAAAATTCAAAGATGGCCTCCACCGGTTTGCCTACCTCGTAAAGTTTCATCACCGGAATAAAAAGGCCTTCTTCGTAGACGGATCGGGAATCGGCTGATAGCCCGCGGCCGCCAATATCCAGAGCATGGCAGCAGTTAACGCAAAACGCCACCAGCTTATGACTGCTGAAGATCGGCGTGGCGATGGTGATATCGTTGAGCTGGGAAGCTGTTTTCCATGGATCATTGGTGATCAATACGTCACCGGGCACCAGCGAATCTGCAGGAAACCGTTCAAGAATGTGGATCATGCCGGTTGCCAGCGAATTAATGTGGCCGGGAGTGCCTGTAACAGCTTGCGCCACCATGCGGCCGCGGCAATCGAAAACACCGGCAGACAGATCGCCCGCTTCGCGAACAATCGAAGTGAATGAGGACCGCATCAATGCCGCTGCCTGCTCGTTTACGGTTGCAATCAAGCGGTTCCAAAGAATATCCAGGGTGATTTGATCCATACGATTGATCTCCAATTTTCGCACGATGTTAAGGGGTTGCTTATCCCTGCTGTAGAAGGTCGACAATCAGATTCCGGTATTCATCCACTCTGATGTCTCCCGGCCCATTGACGACAACCGTCGACTCCCGCTCCTCGATGATGGCAGGTCCCTGGAACACGGTTCCTAAAACCAGCGCGTAGCGGTCGTATACCGGCGCCTCCACGGTATTGCGCTGCTTCGGCAGGTAGATCTGCCGCATGCCCTTCCGGGCGGACTCCGCTTCACGTGATGAGTCAGCCTTGGCTCTCGGGAGAGTCACACGCGGTTTAGGTCCCTGGGCGACCACTCGCCATGATACAATGTCTATTGGCGTTTCGGCCATGGTATGACCATAGATTGAGGCATACACCTGCATGAAACTGGTTTTAAGTTCCCCGCGTCGGGAATCGCTAAGAATACCCCCTGGAACCGGCACACGAATTTCATGGCCCTGCTTACGATAACGCATGTCCGCATAGCGTTGAAACGACACTTGCTCAGCAGGAATAATTCGGCTTAGTGCCTTTTTCCCCTCCACTTCCATATCATTGAGCACATTGTTAACCCCTTGCCAATCGAGGTTGTTTAACGTCCCTGGAAAAGTCCGCGAAAAATCCAGGCTCAACGGTGCGGTCATGAATCCGATGGCCGACATCACCCCTGCTCCCAGGGGATAGATTATCCGCGGGCTTCCCAGGATACCGGCAATACCATAGGCATGGACAGGACCGGCGCCACCGAAGGCAAAAATCGGAAACTTACCCACATCCTTGCCCCGTTCAATGGCATGGATCCGAGCTGCCGAAGCCATACTTTCATTGGCCAATTGGTGGACACCCCAGGCCGCCTCCATCAAGGTGAGATTTAATCGCTCCCCGATGTTATGTTGAATTGCCCGGCAGGCGTCGTTCATATTCAGGGTCATGCTGCCGCCCAGGAAAAACGCGGGATCCAGGTAACCCAAAACGAGATCGGCATCGGTAACTGTCGGTTCAGATCCCCCGAGACCATAGGAAGCGGGCCCCGGCCGCGCACCGGCACTGTCGGGGCCGACGTGCAACCGTTGCATAGCGTCGACCCTGGCTATGGAGCCGCCACCGGTGCCGATCTCTATCATTTCAATCACAGGTACTTTAACCGCTAAACCACTTCCTTTTTTAAACTGGTATTGGCGATCTACCTCAAATTCACCTGTTACAGCGGGTTCTCCGTCTGCGATCAGACACGCTTTGGCCGTGGTCCCTCCCATATCAAAGGACAGTAAATTCTTATAGCCCAATAACCCACCATAATGGGCAGCAGCCAGAGCCCCGGCTGCCGGTCCGGATTCTACTACCCGCACCGGGTATTGCACCGCCGTGTCGATCTCGCACACCCCTCCATTGGATTGCATCACAAACAATGTACCGGCGATACCGGCTTCCTCACGCAATCGATGCTGGAGGCGGCGAAGGTATTTTTGGGCGATATTTTTTACGTATACATTGACAAGCGTTGTCGAGGTGCGTTCGTATTCTCGAATCTCCGGTACGAGATCGCTTGATATGGTCACCGCAACGCCGGGAAGCTCCCGGGATAGAATTTCAGCCACCCGCCGCTCATGGGTGTCGTTGACATACGCATGAATCAGAGAGACGGCCACCGCTTCAACTTCCTCATGCTTTAATGATGTTATAATGGAACGCACATCGCCATCGTTTAGCGGTTTGCGCACCGTACCGTCGGCAAGCAAGCGTTCATCGATTTCAAAACGCAGAAAACGGGGTGCCAGCGGCTCCGGTCTGCGCAGGTAAAGATCATACATATCATAACGATGCTCGCGGGCGATCTCGATGGCGTCGCGAAAGCCAGCCGTGGTAATTAATGCCGTGCGCGCGCCCTTGCGCTCGATTAAGGCATTGGTCAAAAGTGTGGTGCCGTGCACGACATGCGAGATGCTGCCGGGATCGACGCCGGCTTCAGCAAGCACCTGTCCAATCCCGACCAATACGGCATCATCCGGTTGATCCGGCGTTGTCAAGACTTTTCCAACCTGGAAGGTCTTGCCGCTATCATCGATCAGGATGAGATCCGTAAAGGTTCCGCCGATATCCGCGCCAATCCTTAAATTCATGATAGTCCTCAAACGGGATTCGGGTATCAGCCCGTTAATTAGTGTTATTCCATAGATTTTATATTTTTCGGATGGGCACTAATTAGTGTTTACCTGACGTAGCATAATCACAAATCATGCCCTGACTCAATATTTTTCACAAAGTAAAATAATTTGCTCCCCTACCCTTTTTCCGTCTTCATGGGATGATTTGGAGGATTTCCGATTTGCAAAGTGTCTTCTTGAAGCGTATGATACGTTGATTCTAAGATTTGATGCTCTCGCAAAAAGTCCCAACTCCGTCACTCCGGCGAACGCCGGGGTCCAGAAGCTATTGAAATTACTGGATTCCGGCTTTCGCCGCAATGGCAATAATTTGATTTTTGACTTTTTAAGAGACCATCATATTTTTATTCAGTAAACCGTTGATAAAGGAGGAGAAAATATGGCGCTGAATCCGGCACAAAAAGAAAAGCTGTCAAAACTATCGAAAGAGGAATTGCTTGAATTTATTGATATGTTTCAAAAAAATTGGTGGAACCTCCAAAACAATTATATTTTATATATTAATAATGAATATGGAGAAGAGGCAGCCGTAAAGGCCGATGCCCATTGTTTTCCGGCCAATGCCAAGGTGCAGATGCATCGGTTGCGAAAAATGTTTGGCTTAACGGATGACCTTCAGTCGCTGATGGATGCCATGGTCCTCTCGACCATTTGGGCTAATGCCGATTATGACCTAAGCAAGGTTGATGAAGAAAAGTTTATGATAAAGGTGACCAACTGTCATCAACAGGTAAGAAGATTGGAAGACGGCCTGGGAGAAATAGCCTGTAAACCGGCAGGTATCGCCATTTGTGAGGCAGCTGCCGGGGTAATCAACCCGGACGCCCGGGTGAGATGCCTGGTATGCCCCCCCGATGAACACCCCCATGATGTCTGGTGCGAGTGGGAGTTTGAAATCCCCAGATCCCACGACTAAATATCGTCTGGGTTAAAATTCAATATCAAAATAAATAAACTGGCTTCACTGTCAATTAAGTGGGGTTTGAATCTTACTCACGGGTGCAGCCAAAAAAGTTAAGCGCTGAAAAGGGTGATGGAGGAATCAGGGCGGCAGGAACTTATGCGCTCAAAATTTTTAGGGCCTCTCAATTTACGTTTGAATTGCATGAAGATCAGGATTGTTGGAAGGAGAAATTAATTCAGAGCTGATCCTCTTGGATTCTCCGTGGCATTTACAGCAGGTAATGACATCCGGCGACTTAGCAAAATTTAATAGCCACCGGGTCTCAACGATCATGCATCGATAGCATCTATATTCAATTTTTTGCATCGAAGATACCTTTTCCAATCCTCTTCCGAAATTTTAATTCTGATCGAAACCAGCCTTCAACCTCTTTATAAAGCTTACCGCAAGAAACTTTAGCAGCAACCGTGCCAATGGATCAGCTTTAGAAAATTTTAAATAATTTTAAATAGTTAATTATAAATACAATTCTCGCAGCCAGGAATTTTATGAAATATTCTACTGAAAAATGTGAATAATAATTCACATGGACATGCCCTAGTTGTGGAAAAATGTTCCAGGTCTCTTTGCTAAACGGGGTATAGTTTCAAAAAAAATTAAAGTCAAATCTAAAAATGTCGATATATGAATTAGAAATGTGGGCATGGGGGTGCCCACAATTTTATTAACCTTATTAACTGGGCGGTGAAAGGCCGCCCATTTTTTTTAACCCGGTTTGCAACATCCTAATTCCTTTAAGATTTCCAGTAAAAGGCCGATATATTATCTTAGCCCAGCCAAGCCGGAATTAAAAAGATCAAGATTTTCTCATCCCTGATATCCTAACTAATTACGCCCTGGAATAATGGAATATTGGAATACAGAAAAAGTGGGCTATAGAAAGGATCCACCTTGAAAAATTACAAAAGAAGGCCCTGGAAAAATTATTTTATTCATATCCTTCCTTCAGCATGCCTTATGTGGATGATTACCTTTTTGCCGGATACGCTGATGGCCAAAATGGATGTACGCGACGCCATGGTAAAAATCTATTCCGTCCAAAATCAACCGGATTACAATAATCCCTGGAACATGAACGGCCCCAAAGCCAGCAGTGGTTCGGGGTGCGTTATCAGAGGCAATCGGATCCTGACAAATGCCCATGTTATCAGTGATCAAACTTTTATTCAGGTCCGATTGTACGGACAATCAAAAAAATACCAGGCAAAGATCATCGCTGTCTCCCATGATGCGGACCTGGCTTTATTGACGGTCGAAGATCGTGAGTTCTTTCAAGAAATCAAACCACTGGATGTTGCAGAACTGCCGGAGATTCAGCAGGAAGTTGTTGTATATGGCTTCCCTGAAGGAGGAGACACGCTCAGCACAACAAAGGGTGTAATCTCCAGGACCGAGCACCATATGTATGCTCATAGTTTAATGAGCCTTCTGGCAACCCAGCTGGATGCCGCAATTAATCCGGGCAACAGCGGTGGTCCGGTAATCATTGGAGACCGGATCGTCGGGGTGGTCATGGAGATTCGGAGGAACTCTGAAAACATCGGGTATATGGTTCCGGCGCCTGTCGTAAAACACTTTTTAGACGACATTGCAGATGGTCGCTATGATGGATTCCCCGATGATGGCATCGTGGTGCAAAATATGGAAAACGAAAGCCTGAAACGAAGGTATGGCCTAAAAGATGGCCAATCCGGCGCCCTGGTTGTTTCCACGACTCCGGGAACGCCGGCGGAGGGCATACTTTATCCCGGGGATGTCATTCTATCGATAGACGGCCATCATGTGGAAGACGACTGCACCGTTGAGTTTCGACCCAATGAGCGTACGAATTTTAAATACTATATCCAAAGACACCAGATCGGTGAAGATTTAACCATCAAAATACTGCGAAACAATCGTGAAGCAACCATTCAATTAGCGTTAAACAAAGCCTGGGGAACGAATAGACTCGTGCCGGCAATGCGCTACGATGTCAGTCCAACCTATTACGTATATGGAGGCCTGGTGTTTTGCCCCCTGACCTTGAATTACATCTTGGCGATGGATAGTGATTGGAACGATTGGAGGCTAAGTAATGTATTAAACTATTTCTCCAATGAAAGACTTGCAAAGGAGGGGGAGGAAGTCGTTATTATCACAAAGGTACTCCCATCCGACATCAACAATGGGTACCAGAATTTTATCAATGACCGTGTGGTGGAAGTCAACGGAAAAAAGATCCTCAACCTGCTGGATCTGATCAGCATGATTGACAGCAGCACGGATGAGGCCTTTGTCAGTTTTAAAACAGAAAGCGGCCGAATCATCGCACTGGATCGCAAGCAGGCGGAAAGGGAACAAACCGATATTCTTAGAACCTATCGCATCTCCGCCGATAGATCTTCAGATCTCAACATAACCTTAAGCCGCGACGAAGGGCAACGATATGATGCTCCCCGCACTCCGCTGACCATAGGAAACGGATATGCCGGCAAGGGCGGTTAAGTCAAACAGGAAGAAATAGAAGATCTAATGGGCAACATTAAAATTCGCAAAATAGGGCTCAAATTGTCTAGCAAAAAATAGTGTCCTAACTCAATATATTTATAATTTGATTTTACAGATTACAATCGTGGTATCATCGGCTAAC
>CP070694.1:216190-233376 GCA_020353355.1 Desulfobacterales bacterium
ACGGCCGATGAAATCGCATCCCGCTTGAATACCGTCAATTATGAAATCGTTTCCACCATAACGGCTAGGGTACCCCGGGTCTACATTCGATAGCCATTGAAACCAAACCCAAGTTGTGTTTATAATTTTAAATTATATCAAATATTAGGGTTTCTCAAAAAAAATCAAAATGATGGTAAGTTTTCGTTTGATCCATCGCTTAACGAATATACTTTCCCCTCCCTCGGCGGGAGGGGATTAAGGGGAGGGGGTATTCTGCCCGATGTGAATATAATGATAACTAAGGGAGAGGTACCAATGACAGCAATGTTAAAAAAGCTGGGTATTTTAATTATTCCCTTCACACTCGTTGTCTTTGGATGCGCTCCAAAACGCCCGGTGCTGTATCCCAACGCCCATTTAAAACAAGTGGGCAAAGAGGTTGCCGAGGCGGATATCGATGAATGTATTCAACTGGCCAAGGATTATGGTGCGGGTTCCAAATCCGGTGAAAAAATTGCAACGCAAACGGCAGAGGGTGCAGCCGTTGGAGGCGCAGCCGGTGCCGCGGTCGGTGCGGTCACAGGTAATCTCGGTCGCGGCGTTGCAGCCGGAGCCGCAGGGGGTGCGGCGGCCGCAGGCACACGTCAAATATTTCGTTCCGGAGACCCCGATCCGCTATTAAAACAGTTTGTGGAAAAATGCCTGCGAGACAAAGGATATGAACCCATTGGTTGGCAATAAGGCTGAAGCTCTAATTCGTGTCCATTACGCAGGAACTCAGTATGGAAAAGCAACTGTTGTTTTACTTGACTCCTTTTTTAAGATATTTTATGCTACTTCAGACATACCAACTACTAGGTATTACGGATAGCCAAGTTGAGCAAAAGAAAACGTACAGGGGTTAGGAACTTGGTTTGGAAGGAAATATTAATCGGTCTTGCGATCAGCCGATGGGTTTTATTACCGTCTCCAAATAACATCCTGATGAACTGTATGAATGGAAAGAAGAAAGGAGGGCTCTGTTAATGGCCGAAGGCCGAGTTAAGTGGTTCAATGTAAAAAAAGGGTATGGTTTCATCGAAGCCGAAGACATTGGTGATGTGTTTGTACATTATACCGGGATCGAAGGTGATGGATTTCGCAAATTAAAGGAATCTGACAAAGTCAGCTTTGAAATCGAAGAGTCCCCCAAAGGTCCGCAGGCTGTGAATGTCAAACTGCTTTAGTAATTTGATTAGATAAACCTTAAATGAACATTAAATAAAGGCAGAGCTTCAAACGGCTCTGCCTTTGTATTTAATCTGCTCATCCCGATATAGAGTCATATATTTCATGCCAAACACAAAATACGAAACAGCAAATCCCGCAATGCGGGAATGAATTTGACTTTTTACTAATTCATCAACAATCAGAATTACGATAAACCGCTATTGGGAGGGTTTTGGAAGCAGTGTCATCAATAATATCATACCGATCACAGCACTTAAAAACGAGCCGGTCAAAACTCCTACTTTGGCAGCGTCCAATAGCTCACCACTCAATGCCAGGCTGGCAATAAAGAGCGCCATGGTAAATCCAATACCGGCTAAAAATCCGCCACCTGCGACAGCTCCCCAGCCGATCCCCTCAGGAAGCTTTGCCAAACCGACTCTGACAGCCAACCAGCTGAACAGCAAAATCCCGAGCGGCTTGCCCACGATTAATCCCAGTCCAACAGCAGTCGCCACCGGATTTGCAAAATCGGAGAGCTGAACAGTTACACCGGCATTTGCCAGTGCAAAAATGGGCATAATCACAAAGCCCACCCAGGGGTGGAGGTCGGTTTCAAAGCGTTCGAGTGGTGAGATAGTTTTGCGCGCAGCGCGCTCCATCTGGCGCAGCATGGCGTAACGCTGCCCCGCGCCACTCCATCCATCACCATGCAGAAAATGGCGGGTATTTTCAATAATCATTTTGAGCCTGCTTTCGCTTACCCAGCTTTGGGTGGGTGTCAGCAAACCGAATATGACGCCGGCAATGGTGGCGTGGATACCGGACTCATGGAAGGCGAACCATACCAAAATCATAAACACAAAGTAAACGGCAGCATTGCGCACGCCGAACTTCATCAGGCCAAGCACAATGCCGATTCCGATGACGCCGCCGACCAATGCAGTCAAATTTAGATTCTCCGTGTAGCCAATGGCGATTACCAGAATGGCGCCAATATCATCGGCAATCGCCAGAGAAATCAATATCACGCGCAAACCGGCCGGAATCCGCGAGCCCAGTAATGCCAGACATCCGACGACAAAAGCGATGTCTGTGGCCATCGGTATTCCCCAGCCGCGTCCACCGAGCTCACCATATTGAAGCGCAAGATAAATACCAGCCGGTGCGATCATGCCCCCCAGTGCTGCCGCAATCGGCAGCGCAGCTTGTTTTAAATCTTGAAGCTCACCCATAACCAATTCGCGTTTAACTTCCAGTCCGACCACAAAGAAAAAAACAGCCATCAGACCATCATTGATCCAATGCTGCAGGGAATGACTCATCTGGAAAGCACCGATCGTGAAGCCCAGGGGTTTTTTCCAAAAGGAAAGAAAACCCTCTGCGAAAGTCGAGTTTGCCAAAATCAAGGCCGCAATCGCAGCTACCAATAAGATAATCCCGCTGGCCGACTCGATATGCAAAAAATTCTTCAGCGGATCGACAATGGTGTCGATGGGTTCTTTTGGCAGTCCGGACTGGTGTGAAATTTCTGAATTTCTTTCCATGGCTCGAGTCTCCTTGGCTTTCGTTCTTATTTTGAAATCGGCGGCGTAAAAAGCACATTCCACAATTTTAGCTCACCAGCAGCATATATATATCCATCACGTTGGTGCGGGTCGGCCCGGTGATGATATGATCATCCAGATGCTTGAAAAAATTGTAGGAATCGTTTCGGCGCAGATAGTCTTGCGGGTCAATACCTTTCTTGCGGGCGCGAGCTACGCTGGCGCCATCGGCGATCGCCCCGGCAGCATCCGTGGGTCCGTCCGTACCATCGGTCCCTGCGCTGAGAACGACAACATGATCTTGTCCTTCCAAGGCCAGCGCCGAGGCCAAGGCATATTCCTGGTTACGACCGCCTTTTCCATCCCCCTGAAGGGTTACAGTTGTCTCCCCGCCAAACAGCACACAGGCCGGCGCTGAAATTGGATTTCCCGAGCTGAGCACTTCTTTGACAATGGCAGTATGAACCTTGGCGACCTCACGCGCTTCGCCTTCCACCTTGGTGGTTAGGATCAGGGGTTGATATCCCAGTTGCTCGGCTTGCTTGCTGGCAGCCAACATGGCCTGAAGGTTGGTACCCACCAGGACCGCGGAAGACCGTTGGAAGGCCCTATCATCGGATTTGGGTGTATCTTCGATTTCTCCGTTGACGCCCCTTTCGATATGATTCCGTATAGATATCGGCAAATCATCCCAGATCTCATAGCCTTTAAGGATCTGCTCCGTTTCTTGAAAATTGCTGGAATCGGGCACGGTGGGTCCGGATCCGATAACATCCAAATCATCTCCCACCACATCAGAAAGGATGAGACTGACCACGGTAGCCGGGTAAGAAGCCCGCGCCAACCGACCGCCCTTGGAACGTGAGAGATGCTTGCGCACGGTATTCAATTCATGAATATTGGCCCCGCAGGCCAGTAAAAGCTTGGTAGCCTCCTGTTTGTCTTTAAGGCCAATACCTTCAGATGGAGCAATCAGCAGCGCAGAGCCGCCTCCGGATATCAGACAAATGACCAGGTCGGTTGCACCGGCCTCTGTCACCAAGGATAAAATTTCATCGGTGCCGCGAACGCCGCCTTCATCGGGAACCGGATGACCTCCCTCGCATATCTTCACGCGCTTTAAGGGAAGGCCGTGACCCTCTTTGACCACGATAACACCGCTGGCAATGCGCTCACCCAAAAGATCTTCCAGTGCTTTGGCCATGGGAGCCACGGCTTTGCCGGCGCCCACAATGAAAATCCGCTCAAAGGTTTTCAGCTCGAAACGCCGGCCGGCAATCAACAATGCATCATCGCTCAGCTGCACATGGCGATGGATGGCCTCAATCGGATTTACAGCCTTCAGACCGGCATTAAAAATCTCAAGAGCCTGCTGCCGCATTTGTTGAATGGTGAAATCACCCACGTTTCTACACTCCCTTCTTATAATACAAACCAAACATCGGTTCGAAGAATCAGTTTGACGATGGATTGGCAGTCGTTAACCACATAAATTCATAAGGTTTCAAATTTATGGAATCGGTAGGGATTGCTTCTCCCGAAATGAGGTTTACCATGCTTTTTGGTGCTTTTTCTGCGGATAATGATATCGACGTCTTCCTGGAAGAAAGATTGGTTAACGCATAAATGGTTTGATTTTCAGAAAACCTCTTGATGGCAAACACCTTCGTATCAAGGTCGAGGATGTCAAAAGCGGCGTTGGGATGAAAGGCAGGTTGTTTCTTGCGAATCCTGATTAAATTTAGATAAGCATAGAAAACCTTTGCGCGGAATGAATTTGGATCCTTTAATTCCGAAAGCACATCTTCAACCTGAAGTTTTTTGCGGTTGATGGTCCGGGCTCTGCCGGTTTGCTGAACCCCTTCCAGCCAGTTGCGCGAGCCTAGTATACTGTGAATATAGGTGGCCGGCACCCCCGGCAGGACATACTGAACGGCCTGGGAAGCTAAAAATTTTTGCGCGTGATTGGAATCCTTATCAGCCAATATGGCGTCCACATAGGTGATGTTCAGCTCATAGGGGCTGTCGGATCCATCCGGGTTGCGCTTATAGGAAACCTGTCCGTTATTGGCTCTGACCACATCAATCAGGCCGTCAATTTCTTGCGGCGCCAATATCCCCTCGAGTGGCCTTACACCGATTCCATCATGGGACGCCGTGAAATTAAAAAATGTGTTGGTTTCGGATTCTAGGTGGAGTCCTTTGGCCCAATCTGAAAGTACGGCGGCGTCCTCTTTTACAAAGGCATAAAAAAGCAGCGGCGGTAAGGTAAAATTGTAAACCATTTGGGCTTCATCACGGCCGTCTCCAAAATAGCTGATGTTTTCAGGGTGAGGCACATTGGTTTCCGTAAGAATCATCACATTCGGCGCCACGATGTCCAGAATACTTCGCAAAAGCTTTACCATATCATGGGTCTGACCTAAATGGATGCAATTGGTGCCGATTTCTTTCCACAGGTAGGCAATCGCATCCAATCTGAGTATGGTGGCACCCTGCCTTACATAAAAGAGGAGCACATCAATCATGCTTTCAAGCACAGGCAAACTCTTAAAATTGAAATCGATCTGATCGGCACTAAACGTGGTCCATAGATGCACCCGCTTTCCATCGTGTTTTTCATATTCGCTCAGAAGCGGAAGCGATCGCGGCCGGGTGACGCGAGCTAGATCGGTGGCAGGATCCACTTCGATGGCAAAATCTTGAAATCCTTCTTTACCTGCCAAATAGTTTTCAAACCACTGTCCCTTCGACGAAAAATGATTGACCACATAATCAAACATGAGCTGAAAATCATGGCCGATGACAGAGACATCATCCCAGGAACCCAGCTTCGGGTCTATGGCATAAAAATCCTTTACCGAAAAACCGTCATCAGAAGAAAACGGGAAAAAAGGCAAAAAATGAATGGTGGAAATCGCACCCTTCAGGTGGGTCTTGGCAAAGTCATGCAGCGTAGCAATCGGGGTCTGTCCTTTTCTCTGTAAGGAATCACCGTAGGTAATCAGGACAACATCTTCTTGAGAAAAAAACGCATCCGGTTCGGATTTCTTTTCTGGAAAATCTGCGATCAATAACCGAATTTTCTCCAGCGCCTGATTGCCCTCTTCTTCACCGTAGATCCGCTGCAGTAATTTTTTGATTTTTTCAATACCTGCCATTGTTTCTCTCCTATACAATCAGTCAATATTGAACCCCGGATGGACCAGCTTTGAAGCACCCCGGAGGGGTGATGTTTACCATTTATGTCAACCGGAATGATGGAATTCTGGAATAATGGATAATTGGGTTTAAAATGCGGAAAACATTTCGTTTTTATTTTTATGCATATTTCGTCGCTAACGCTTTAAAATATGATCTTAATCCACCAAACCCATAATTCCAATCTTCCATCATTCCAACATTCCAATATAACTTATTTCCCGCTCAAGCCAATGGACTCTGACCTGGACCAGAGCAACAGCTTTTCAATATTTGAAAAATGCTTTTACTCCCGAAGCACCATATGTTCGGCAATATAATGCTTCAGCTTTCGTTCGAGGACATCAAACGAAAAAAAACACTTGCCGACGTTATAGTTGTGCTCAACCGCCGCTTCGGTGCGTTTAGCATCAGTTAAAAACTCCTTTGTTTGCTGCACCGATGCTTCGGTGACATAGCCGGGCAATTCGATAACGTCGAATCCCTTCGGTTTGATATCTTTGGTGTAAATGGAATAGGTATTTACCACAATCGGTTTACGAAAATAAACGGCTTCCAGAAATGCGTTGCCAAAACCTTCAAATGTGGAAGGATAGGTGACCAAATCGGCATGGGGATAAATATCGTCCAAAGTGTAAATTTTTCTTCCTTCTTTTGTCATTCCTCGTTTTTCATTGATAATTTCTGAAACAAAAATGGTATCCACATTCATCAGCTTGGAGTATTCCTTGAGACGTTGCTCATAGTCATAGCCCTCATCACCGGAGGCGTGCGAAATCACCAATTTTGCTTTCATCCCCAGCCGGTGCACCAGTTCAATCGCCATTTCAATACCTTTGCGCGCCACCACCCGTGTGGGCTGGAGCACCAGCAATTCATCTTCATCAACGCCAAGCGCCGCTCGCACATCAGACGCATACTCATCAAGCGGCGGGGGCGGATTGTCAAAATCCATGATATTGGGCATAACGGTAGCAGAAATGCCTTTGCGCAGACTGAGTTGCTCATCGGCAAACGAGTTGATGACCACATGGTCGATGGAGGGCAGATTCGGTGGAAACGCCATATGCAGATAATCCCAAGCAGCGTTGGTCATAAATCGATCGCGCTCCCAGTAAAAATCATGATGATGGGCAATGGTCGGAATGCCGGTTTCCATGATGATCTGGGTAATGGCAACACCGAGCGGGATGTTCAGCGGTATGGTCAATACATTTTGCGGGATCAATAAATCGATATCAAACTTTTCGATAAACTCATATAGCTCATCTTTTAATTTGTGCGCCATCGTATGAATCCTATCCGAAACGAGTCGATCGCGTACGGTGACATCAAAACTTTTATGGTAAATGTCTTTGATTTCCGGATGCGTGAAATGCGCCTCCGGCACCAGGTGCGAAACTTCGAGGGGGCGGTCCAGCTCACCGGCAAAATAAAAACAACGAAACCCTTCGGATTCGAATACCCTGGCCCATTTTGCAGCTTCCAAAGAGACACCATCAGTGCCTGCCAGACGCGTTGATATAAATCCCACCTCCTTTACTTCCCCAAAATAGGAGCATTCAACCATTTCTTTCTCTCCTTTCCATAGCAGATGTCAGAGGACAGAAGTCAAAAGTCAACGACCCCAAACCCGATATATCAGCATTCGACCATAGACTGCACAATTATCTATTCAGTTCTAAGCTTTACGGGCGCTGCCAAGCACCTTCTCATTTTTGTGCTTTACCATTTTAATTAATTCTTCCCTTGCAGGCCCTAAATATTTGCGGGGATCAAATTCTCCAGGCTTTTCGGCCAGTACTTTGCGAATCAGCGCCGTCATCGCCAGGCGACCATCACTGTCGATAAATCCCTATAATGCATATTTTCAGGCATGATCTTCTCCAAAAAGTTGTTATCTATTATTTGTTAGTCATCGAGTACCCAGTTTCCAGTATCGAGCATCGCTCATCCGAATGCCGCCATCATCTCAATCAAATCCACAACTCTATTGGAGTAGCCCCACTCGTTATCATACCAGGAAAGTATTCGAATAAATCCGTCTCCCTCGGATTTCGTGGAAAGCGCATCAAATATGCTCGAATGGGGATTGCCGATGATGTCACTGGAGACCAGGGGGGCCTCACTGTACTCGACGATTTTTCGCAGGGAACCCTCTGCAGCTTTGCGCACAGCCATATTGACGTCATCGCGGGAGGCCGGCTTATTAAGCCGGCAGACAAGATCCACAATTGAGCCATCCGGTACGGGAACACGCATGGCCAAGCCGTCCAGCTTGCCCTGGAGTTGCGGCAGTACTTTGCCAACCGCCTTGGCAGCACCGGTGGTGGTTGGTATGATATTTTCGCCCGCGGCCCGACTGCGGCGAAAATCTTTATGCGGCACATCCGCCAGGCGCTGATCGTTGGTGTAGGCATGCACGGTGGTGATAAACCCCTCCTGGATACCAAAAGATTCATCTAAAACTTTGGCAATCGGTGCCAGGCAATTGGTCGTGCAGGATGCGTTAGAAACAATCCGGTGTTGCGGCTTGAGTTGATCGTCGTTGACGCCCATCACAATGGTGGCATCGATCTCGTCTTTGGGGGGTACGGTAAGGATCACTTTTGCGGCACCGGCCTGCAAATGTTTCTCTAATGGCTCTCGATTCCGAAAAACGCCGGTAGATTCAATAACAAACTGTATCCCGAGATCATGCCATGGAATTTCTGCCGGATCGCGGTGCGCGGTCATCACAACTTTATGGCCGTCGATATACATAGCATCCACGTCTGCCCGAACCTCTTTGCGGAAGATGCCCATAACCGTATCGTATTTAAGCAGATAGGCGAGTTGCTCATTATCAAACAGATCGTTGATCGCGACCACCTCAATATCGTCGCGATCGCTGATAATACGGAAAACAGTTCGACCGATGCGGCCGAATCCATTGATGCCAACTTGGATAGTCATTAGGCAGCCTCCTTTTCTATTTCGTTGAATTTTCGAATGAGGTCTACGACGCGATGGGCGTACCCCCAGCCATTGTCATACCAGGCGAGGGTCTTGGACACATTATCTTTCATGACCATGGTTGCCTGGGCATCGAAAGTGCTGGAATAGGAACTGCGAATAATGTCGCTGGAGACAATGGGATCATCTTCATAGCAAAGAATGTTTTTCCAGGGATTGGATGCTGCCGCAGTTCGTATGACCTCGTTGATAGAGACGTTGGTCACCTGCTGGGTGTGCCAGCAGACCATATCAACCACTGATCCGTTGGGCACGGGAACATTCATGGATGCCCCGGTAATCCGACCGGCCAACTCGGGCAAAAGCTCGATGATAACCTGGGCCGCATTGGTTTCCTGGGGAATGATGTTTTCGGCGGCTGCCCGGCCGCGGCGTTTGTCTTCAGAAGGAACATCGGCTAAACGTTGTTGGTTGGTGTAGGCATGTACGGTGTTTAGAAATACTCTCTGAATTCCAAAGGCCTCATGTAAAATCTTGAGGATTGGTGCTGCGCAGTGAGCGGTGCAGGAGCCATTGGATACAATGCGGTGTTCGACTTTGATTTGATCGTCATTAACACCCATAACCACGGTGATATCCGGTGGCGTTTTCTGGGGTACGCATAAAATCACCCGCTGGGCACCGTTTTCGAGATGACGTTCCAATTCTGCTCTTGTTCGATGCTGCGCCGTAGCCTCGATAACGGTGTCCACTCCGAGATCTCCCCAGGCAACATCGCCGGGCTCCTTTTCCGAAAGCATTGGAATTTGCCGGCCGACCACGTATAAATGACCATTTTTAACACTGACCTCATCGGGAAATGGTCCTAAGATCGTGTCGAAACGCAGCAAATATTCGAGCGCCTTGTGGTCGGCAATATCACTGATCGCTCCTATGCGAATGTCTTCGCCTTTGTAGAGAATGCGAAACAAGTTTCGGCCAATTCTCCCAAAGCCCATCAAACCGACGCGTGTAATAGCCATAACTCACCTCCTTACTAAACCTATCTCAAAAATGCATTTTAACAGCCTGAGGCGGTCAAGCTTCCAATGGCTGTGTTGTCCCACGAATTGAAATGCTAATTAATCGTGGCAAGATGCCGCTCCCACTGTTCATCTTGGAGAGGAGCCTCAGAATATGACGTTGGTTGATAAAACTAGTGGGAGTGGCTTCCAGCCTCGAGCTATACGCTCCGCTTTCAATCCGCCGGACGCTTGTTGAACCCATTAATATATAAAATCCAGCCGTGAAATCCCACCCCATGGCGGGGCCATTGAAAGCGATCTGCAATTTTTGAGACAGCTTTTAGCTGCAGTTTATTTTTGCACTTCTGATGATTTAGCCAACATCGATGATGCTGGGCGTATAATCCTCCGGCGGCTCAAAACCGAGCAGCCTCAGGCAAGTCGCCGCCAAACTGCTGATTCCAAGATCCGTATGCTCTGCAAGCCGCAGGTTTACTTTGCCGGTTGGTTCATACACGTAAACGAATACCGGATTTAATGAGTGCGCCGTTCTCGACTTCGGCTCGCCGGTCTTTTCATCGTAAATGATTTCTCCGGTCTTCATATTGCACTCATACATATCATCTGAATTTCCGTGGTCGGCCGAAACAATCAGGATACCCCTGGCAGCCTTGACGGCTTTGACAAGTCGACCCAGACACAAATCTACGGTTTCGACCGCAATCTCAACAGCCTGGGGTATTCCGGTATGGCCGACCATGTCACCGTTTGCATAATTGAGCCGGATAAATTTGTATTCACCCCCTTCAATGGCTCCAACGACCCTGTCGGTTATCTCGGCCGCTTTCATCCAAGGTCGCTGTTCAAAAGGGACGACGTCCGAAGGGATCTCGATGTAATCTTCCAAGGCATCGTCAAATTTACCGGACCGGTTCCCGTTAAAAAAATAAGTCACGTGACCAAATTTTTGAGTTTCACTGATGGCCAGCTGTTTCACACCGGCCTTGACCAGGTATTCGGCGACGGTTCGATCAATTCCGGGTGGATTAACTAAATACTTTTTCGGTATGAGGGCATCGCCGTCGTATTGCATCATGCCGGCGAATTTCACGTTTAGCTTTGGCCCCCGGTGGAACTTGTTGAATTCTTCTTCTTCAAAAGCCATACTTATCTCAATGGCCCTGTCGCCACGGAAATTAAAAAAAATGACGCTGTCATTTTCATCAATGGGACCCAGGGGTTGATTGTCCCGGCCGATAACGAAGGGGGGAAGATCCTGGTCGATAACACCCGGATTTTCAGCTCGCAGTGTTTGGATAGCCTCATGGGCCGATACAAACTGTCTGCCTTCCCCTTTGACATGTGTTTTCCATCCCCGTTCGACCATACCCCAGTTTGCTCCATAGCGGTCCATGGTTATCTTCATCCGGCCGCCGCCGGAAGCGATGGCAAAATCAATATCACTATCTTTCTTGAGTTCAGATAGAAAATTTTCGAGCCGGTTGACATATTCTAATGCAGAGGTTGGCGATACATCCCTCCCATCCAAAAGAATGTGGACGCAGGCTTTTTTAACGCCCTCGTTTTTGGCCTCTTTCAGGAGAGCTTCCAGGTGGTTGATATGGCTGTGAACGTTGCCGTCTGAAAAAAGACCGATAAAGTGAAGCTTGGAATCATGGCCGACGACGTTTTGGATCAACTCTTTCCATACTTCGCCATTAAAAAGAGTTCTGCTCGCGATGGATTCATTGACAAGCTTTGCACCCTGTGCAAAAACGCGTCCGCATCCGATGGCATTGTGTCCGATTTCGCTGTTGCCCATATCGGCATCAGAAGGCATGCCTACAGCGGTCCCATGCGCCTTAAGCTTTGATGCCAGGGCATTTTGAGAAAGCCAGTCCAATGTCGGTGTATTCGCCCGACTAACAATATCGCCCTCCTTACATGTGCCGATGCCAACCCCATCTAGAATGGCCAGAACAACCGGCCCTTCAGGCCCTCTGAAGTTTTTTGCTTGTTTTAACGGTTCCATACCCGGCTCCTGCTATGATTTGTCTCGAGCACAACCTATATTATCTGCAGATGTATGTCCACACCTTGCTGCTCATAAAGGAGTATTATAAATCATGACACCTCCTAAACCCGCTCCTCCAAGCTTGATGGTAAGCCGCGTAGATTCGAATTATCGAATTATTTCTAAATTGCCGGGGAGATCTCATCCACATTATTTGCCTCGTTACATCAAGCCAAGCACAAATCGAAGCCAACTCATTCCCATTCCGCAGGATTCAACTCCGCTGAAAGAGGAATTCCCTGACACCGTTTCGATAGATGAAAGATTTGACGAGCCGAAAGGTTGCCAGCAAAGATATCAGCTCCCGGTTACTGCGGTAGTACCAGGGAAGATCAAGGTGGCGCTGCGGACGGAAGGTGATACGAAATTGATTCTGAATAACGTAAGCGTATACAAGATCAGGCGCCGAGCGTTCTTCAAAGGTGTTAGCCATCAACATGCCCCTTGGCTTGAGCATGAGATGACACAATTCGATCAATTTAGCGACTTCATTGTCATTCAAATGATCAATAAGATCCCAAAGAAGAATTCCTTTAAAACTTTGCTGCGGATAGTCCAAATGATTCCATAAATAGCTGAATGGTAGAGGCTTCCGGAGGGTGCGATGCAGTCGGATGAACATGTCGCAGACATAATGTCGTTTTACCTGTCGCGCGAAGAACATAATGTTCTCTTCACATACAGGTCCCATATCGAGCACCTCCAAGGCCTGGCCTTGTTTGAGATTCTCGATATACAGCTGGAGCAGAGTACTGCGGTAACCCGCCGGATAAGGTAAAGGGTCTGCGTCATCCCCTGAGGGTATGGTTACGTTTTCCAAAAATCAATTTCCCTGCTTGGCTTCTTTTTCCGCCAAGCTGTCTGGTTCTTTATCCGGCTGGGGAGAAGTCAACGCTTGCGCTTTTTCCTTCACGGCTGGCTTTCGGTTGGGTTCTCTTTCCAGTTCAATCGAGCCCTTGAAATAGGCTCCATCTTCCACCGAAATGCTCTTTGCCCGAATCTCACCGATAAAATCAGCCTCTTTGGTAATTCTTACTTTGTCTTCAGCTTTGATGCTGCCATTCATCTCGCCGCTGATACTGACTTTTTGAGCATGAATTTCGCCTTCAAACCGTCCTTTGGAACCGATGGCAAAATTATGCTTCTTTAGTGATACGGTTCCCTTCATGGAGCCTTCAATGACGAGATGCTCCTCCCCGGAAATGCTGCCGTCAATGGTAATATACTCACCGATGATTGTTTTTTCATCTCTGACGGCAGGACCCGAGACCAGTAACGATTTTTCTTCTTCGGTAATCTCACTGGAGACAGGGCTCTGGTCCTTTTCAACCTTCTTTGCCTTCTTTAACATGTGGCCTCCTTTTGTTGGTGATGCACATCATGTATCTTTGATTATAAGTGAAGAATTTTTTGTTATAAGTCAAGGGTTTTCCACGATTATCGCATCGAAAACGACGGCCGGCCGCGCTATTTTACGATAAATTTTACCGAACGTGTCCATACAGGATTATCCCGATTATTCAACCAGACTCTGGCCCTGGTAGTGTGTTGACCCGGCCGCAGCGACCATAAATATTCACCCGCCGACGTGGTGGCCAGAATTTTATTATCAACGTACCAATCTACTGCTGACAATTGCGGGATTTCTGCCAGCTTAAAGGAAAATGCCTCCTGATCATCCGGGATTCTGGGGTCCATCGCCAGCTGCAAACCATTGGTGGGCTGGATCAGGTGACAGGGTCTTTTCTGATCGAGGGCAGGATTACGGGGGTCTGGTTCAGTTCCCGGTATAAACCATTCACGGTAACTGGGGCACTGATCATCGGCTAAGCGTCCCGTATCCCGGCAAATTTCAATTTGAACGAGGCGGGAGCTTACATAAAGCGGACGGCTTTGACGATGGCGATTGAGTTCTGCAAATACGGAGCGCAGCACCAACGCCGGTCCTCTGGCTCCGGTAATCCCATTCATACGCGTATGGTCCAGATTCCCTATCCAGACACCAACGGTATAGCGATGATTAAAACCTATCGCCCAGGCATCCCGGTAATCATTGGATGTTCCTGTTTTAACGGCGGTCTCTACGGGCAGCCGCAGCAAGCTGCCTTCCCCAAACTCCAGTTTGCGAGCATCGGGATCAGAAAGAATGCTGCCAATCAAGGAAGCAGCTTCCGATGAAAATATCTTTCGCGAAACCGGGGGCTCATCACGGTCATTGAACAGCAATTTCAGCGGATGATACACCCCTTGTGACGCCAGGACCGTATAGGCTCGCACCAGTTCAAATAAAGTGATTTCACCGTTTCCTAAGGCCAGGCCTTCGCCGTAATAATCCGGATGGCGGTATAGACTCTGGATACCCAAATCATGCAAACAATTTAAAAGCGTGTCGACACCGACAAATTGAATGGTTCGCAGCGCCGGAATATTTAACGAGTTACCCAGCGCATCCCGCAACAGTAAGGGGCCGTAATGGATTCGGCTGTAATTGCGATAGGTATGCAATCCAAAACCAATCGGTTGGGACAGCGGCTGGTCATCCAGCAGCGTGGCCGCAGTCCAGCCCTTTTCCAGAGCAACGGCATAGAGGAAGGGCTTCAGGGTCGAGCCGGGTTGTCGCGGTGCAGTTACCGCATCGATCCAGCTGAGTAGTATACCGTTTCTTTCCTCACCTGCGTTTACCCAGGCGATTGCCTCATGCGCGCGGTGGTCGACCACCAATACGGCGCCATTGCTGACCCGGAATTTTTGCAAATCCTTGACAGCATGGTTCACAATGTTCTGAATTTTAGCCTGCAGTGCGGCATCCAGGGTGGTCCGCCATCGGACTCGATTTTGCAAATCCATCGTGGATACCGAGCGGTAAAGGTGATGAACAAAATGGCTGGCCTGGACCGCAAGATGAGATTTTGCAATCTGGAGATTGTCCGCATGGATCTGGGTGTACTGCTCTTTATTGACTGTTCCTGTTTTATACAGGCGTTCGAGCAGGTTGCGGATAGGCTGTTGGACGTCACTTGCCGCCCGGTGCAGATCAAACCGTCCTGGAGCTCGAACCAAGACAGCCAGCGCCAGCATCTCTTTACGACTCAACGTATCCAGATCCCGGTCAAAATAATGCCGCGCAGCCTGCACCACACCTCGCCGCTGGTTCGCATAGGGAAGCTGATTGAGATAAAATTCCAGAATATCGGCCTTTGAAAATCTTTTCTCCAGACGACTTGCTTCAAGTCCTTCCAGCCAGCGTGACCATAATGTGCGGGGTCTTGGATGCCACATGCGAATAACCTGTTCGCTGATGGTGCTGGCACCTCGGACGGGTTGCAATGCTTTCAGATTTTGCCAGAGCGCATGCAATCGCGCTATCCAATCCATACCGGCATGGTCAAAAAATCGGTTATCTTCAGAAATAATAAATGCCTGCTGCAGGAAGAATGGAATATCGTGCAGAGGTACATAATCATGAATGTTCCAGCGGTTTTGATAGGTAATTGTCAAGGGGATATTATTGCGGTCCAGTACTTGAACTTTACGCAGATTGGAAGCATCCAGGGTAAGAGAAGTGGGTATCGCTAAAAGATCGGAGTGGGTTTTCCAGCTGAATACCCCAATAGTCAAAGCCATCATAGTAATGGCAATTACAGCTCTTTTTTTGAATGTCTTTGTTCTAGTTTCCATTTTACTTATCAATTAAATCCGAAATTCGAAGCACGAAATCCTAAACAAATCCGAATATCAAATGACCCAAACAATAGCTCCGCCATACCTATCGATATAGCCCAATTCCAACTGAATTGTTTAGCGATTTCGAATTTCTGTCATTCGATATTGTTTCGAAATTCGATATCCGATATCCGAATTTGTTAGGTAACTAATATCCTGCCTATCTTTTTAGAACCCATTGCTACGATTCTACTCTTTCTTGACAACTAAGATAGCTGGAACGCCTTTGCCAAAAATATCCGGATCATACATCTCCTCGGCATGCACCGGCATCACAATAAACTCACCCGGGGCGATGGCCTGGGCTGAATAAGACAGATGATAGTTGCCGGCCGGAAGATATTCCGAATAAAACCTCACGGAATCATGGCGCAGTTCCTGGTGATAGAAACTCCAGCGGGATACACCGTAGGAAGACCAATCTCTGTAACGAAACCACCAGGAGCCACCGGCATGTTCAAATTCTGCTTTATCCGCGTCCACGGCGGATGCGGTTGCCAGATCGCGATTGACCGCCTCCAGCCCGCCGGGCAGCGGGTCGGCGACCACCACAAAGTTCCTTGCGGTCGGCAGGGACACAAACAGATCCACCCGCACCAGGTCCCCTCGGTTTAATTGCATGGGAGTTTCCAACAACACCCATTGGCCATTGCGTTCCAGACTGTATTCCCGGTGAATCTCAATCCCGGCATTAACCGGATCACGTTTCACCTCTTTGGGCGCATAAAACAGCCGCACCCCATAATAGACCCGGCCCTGCCCTTCCCGTCGCATGGTCAGCGTCGATTTGCGGCCTGGATCATTGGCTTGGATCGGCCGCTGGAATTCAACCGGATCCTCCCGAATATCGGTGAAACTCGTCCGACCCATTTCGTTTTCATCGAACACGGCATGCAGCGTCATCTGGGGCTTATCTTTTTCATACATGCGACTGTAATCTATCAGGGCCTTCATGCAAAACATGTTCTCCTGGGTGTTTTCCCAGTGATCGCGCTTTTTGCGGGTTTGGGTAATATAGCGCACCAGCATAAAGGGAATATCCCCCACCAGCAGCCGGCCTTCGGAAGTCTCACCCAATGCAACCAGCGCACTCAAAATAGCGCCGTTGGTCCGCAAGGCCGAGGACAAAATCCGTGTGTAGCTGTCGTCGATAATTTCACTGAAAACCAATTTGCCGCCGGATTGATCGGCATGGGCTAAAATCCGACGGCCCACATCGGTTCGGATGCTTTCAGAGCCCTGCACTCCCAAGGCCGCCAGCAGATAGTGGGCTTTGCCGAAAAGACTCATTTCCGGTACATGGTTTTGGTAGCGCCTCAGATCTGCAAGCTTGATCTTATCGTGTTTGACGAGAGCTGCCAGCGCCACAGCACGCACCGTCGAAGCCATTCCTTTGGAATAAAAATCCGGCACTACATTGCGGCGCAACAAGGTCAGCAAATACCCGTGCAGTCTGTCCTCCACGACGGAAGGTATTTTGTATCCGCTGTC
>CP070694.1:233476-236126 GCA_020353355.1 Desulfobacterales bacterium
CGATTTTTTTCAGATACTTGTAAACAAATCATTACATTCAATTTAAACCATCACCTATGGTCTAAAGCGTTTCAATTCAATGTTTTACCCAAAAAACTCCGTTTTTGATTTACCCTTGGTAAACCTCCACCCATCCATTTATTGCAAATTATGACAATATTTGATCGTTTATCTATTTTGATACCGTCAAATCCGAATCCTTAGCAAATTTCTCATTTTAATAAGCTTCTGGTAATACTATGAAATCATTTACATAATTCTTCTAAACTATTTTTCACACTGAAAATTTGACATCTTAGTTTCATTTTGGTTAAGTTACTGTAATTCCTTTATTTTTTTCAATCTTACCGTTAAGTCACTGATATTGCATAATTTTTGCATAAAAGCTTGTTATCTGAAGATGACTCTCATATTTACCAAATTTTAAAAAGGGTAACTACAATTGGTAACAGAGAATGATAACAAACGAGAGGCTCGCATTGATTATAGATTGCCAATTAGAATCGAAGACGTAGAAGCTGGTATTAATTATAATGCTGAAATGATTAATTTTAATAAAAATGGAATGTATTTTGAAACAGATTGTGCATTTCAACTGGGAGCTAATATTTTTATCGGTATTGAAAAATCTCCTTATACTTCAGAGTCCGGTTATTATGAATGTTATCGAGCTGAAATAATATGGAGAAGGAAATTAAAAGATTCATTTTATAATTATGGTTATGGTGTCAGATATATTTTCGTGAATGGTCTTCAAAATTTTGAAATAGACAATTATAAGTATGATAACGGCCAAAGGAGGCACCAAAGGAGACCGTATTCTAAAATCATATCTTTTGCGATTCAGGGCCAATCCTATGAAGGGGTTACCAATAATATAAGCCCTTGCGGAGTTTTTGTGGAAGCAAAGAATAGTCTCCCTGTAGGAGAAATTCTTACCGTGGCAATTCCATTAAAAAAGGGAAAAGAAGCTAAATTTAAAGGTCAAATAGTTTGGACAAATAATAAAGGATTCGGAGTAAGATTTATGAATAAGATTAATAAATAGGATATTGGGGAATATAGTTTATTCTTTTTTAAGGTAGTTGTGTCCTAACAAATATGGTCTATAATTGAACTAAATGGTAATAGAAGCAATGAAAGATTACGGAGGAAGACGTTCGGGAGCTGATAGACGAAGATATCCATCTTCACACCATACACCTGAAAAAAGATCGGGCAAGGATCGTAGAAGTGGGATTGATCGCAGAAGCGGCATGGATCGCAGAAGGGATTTTGATCGCAGAAGGAGATAATATAATGATTGACAGAATTGATGAACAGCCTACACCAGAAACTGATCGAAATTTTCGATTGATAAATGTATTTGACAATAGAAGAAAAAGAAAAGACAGACGAAGAGGCAATAGTGTCATTGACCCACAACTTGATAGAAGAAAAGGAGAACGTAGAAAGTCTAAAAGAGGAACCTGAATCGAGGCGTAGAATTAATTTGTTTGATTCTTTTATCTTGCCAGCTGTGGCCATTTATTTCCTGGTTCGGTAGTACCAAGTGTATATGGGAAAATACCAATAAGAAGAGGATTTATGGAAAGGAAGTCTTATTCATTTAATCAAAAAGGCTTTACCTTAATTGAGCTGATTTCAGTTATGATCATTTTGTCTGTTATGGCCTCGGTTTCTGTAAAAAAACTCGATCTTTTGTCTGGCACTGCAACCAATAGGGCCATACAGGAAAGTGTAAAAGAGCTCAATATAAGGGAATCTTTGACGTGGACAAATATAAAGCTTTCCAATACTGGCTGGACAAATGACGGTGACGTCTTTTCTGCAATGGACACCAATTTGGGTGCTGATTTTGAATGGACGACTGGCCCAAATGCCTCTGGCGGTACGCTACGCTTTAGGACAACAACTATTGCACTCACCAGAACACCTTCCACAACCTCATCGATGGGTAGTTGGAATTAATTTCAGATTCATCATATTGGCTGAGCTTTAATGGTTTAACATTATACTCAGAAATGATTGTGACAGCAAATATGGTCGACAGATATTCGCCTAAAAAGCTATCTAAAATCAAAAGTATCTCGGAATCCAGTTTCTGTGTAGAGATTGATGCAGGTCGGCCTTTGCCAATTTATCAGTTTCAGCTGAGAAGTTTTACCTCAAATGAAGCAACTATCTTGGTAAATAAAGAATCTTCATTAATAGATCACCTAAAGATTGGTGAAAAAATTAAAATCAGATATTGGTCAATTAAAGCCCCATGGAGCGGTGAATTTTTTGATGCGGAGATAAAACATATCAAAAAACAAGATGGGGATCGGAATAAGGAACCTGTTATTGTAGTTTTTGAAATACTAAAGAATCAGAATTTTAATTTGGATAAGATCGCTCAATTGTTTCTTAGTACAAACGATGAAATCAACATTTTCAACAAAAGAAACAGAAAAAATAAAAAAACAGATATAAATTTGACGCCAGATAGACGGCAAATGTCGAATACCGAGGACTTGCCCGAAAGAAGATCAGGTAAGCAAAGAAGAAAGGACTTTGATCGCAGAAGTGGTTCAGAGCGCAGAAAAAGCCTTGAGCAAAGAAGCGCCAAAAAATTGCTTTGAATATTGCAAGGGCAGAATGAATAACA
>CP070694.1:236226-244101 GCA_020353355.1 Desulfobacterales bacterium
ACACCGCAATATGGGGCCCCTCCGTAAAGTCAGTGCCCAATATTCTGAATATGGCCAAAAATTTCGCCGGCAAATCTAAGTATAACGCTCAGGCTCCAGCCGCCGGTGATTAGTATCACGGCACCCACAGCCAGTAGCTTGGGAACTATTGTGAGGCTCATATCGCGTATGGAAGTGACCGCCTGAAACAGCGTAACCGTTACGCCAACCGCCATGCAGGTCAGCAGAATCGGCGCCGCCAGGAGCAAAGCCGTCTCAAGGGTATGACGACCGAGGTAAAGAGCAAAAGTGCTGTCCATACAACAAGTCCTCGCAAAAGCTGAAAAACCTACCTGAAGCCAAGGCTCAGGCTCCTGGCCAACAAGCCCCATCCATCGACAAGAATGAATAATATGAGCTTGAAAGGCAGGGAAATCATAACTGGAGGCAGCATCATCATGCCGGCACTGAGCAAAACACTGGCAATAACCATATCCACTAAAAGGAAGGGAATGAACAAAAGGCAGCCTATCTCGAACGCGGTCCGAAACTCACTGATGATAAACGCGGGAATTACGATATGGAGCCCTATATTCATCGGGCCTGAAGGGCGTTTTATCCCGGCCATTTGCACAAAAAGGGCCAAATCCGCCTCTCTGCACTGCCGGAGCATAAATTCCTTCAAGCAATCACCAGCTTTGCTGCCTGCCTCCATAAAACCAATCTCGTCCGCAATATAAGGTTGGACGCAGGTTGCGTTGACCTTCGAAAATGTAGGGGCCATCGTATACAACGTCAGGAAAAGTCCCAGGCCCATTATTGCAATGGTTGGCGGTATGCTCTGCGTGGTGAGGGCCCGGCGGACAAAAGCCAAAACGATGACTATTCGCGTAAAAGAGGTCATCATTACCAAAAGACTGGGCAGGATTGTCAGGGCGCTAAAGACGACTACGAGCTTTACGGGCGTGGACCAGTCTCTGGCTTCGGCTTCTGTGGTGGTGGCTTTATCTATAAGTGTCATTAAGTCGCTTATGCTGGGAACGGCGTTTTCGGGCGAATTTTGGGGGTTATTGTTGGCCTGGATGGGTAGTTGTGGCTGGGTGAAAGGGTCGGGGGTTTGCGTGAGCGCCAGCCGGGGCGTTGCAAGGGCAACGAGAATTAGGAAAGACAGTCTAAAAAGCTTATTTTTCATTTAAATTCGCAGATTTTCTACCTGATGGGATGGTACATCCATCGCGGCGAAATCATCATCCAAATCAGCTAACTTTGTGATGGTCTCGTTTGTGCTGGCAATAAGTATTCGATGGTTCGCTATCTTCAGCAGGTGCAAGGACTTGCGCTGGCCGAGGTGTACTGTTTCGATGACGTGAATTTCGCGGCCGGGGGCACTGGTAATCTTCGGCAGAAGCCTTTTTGACGCGTAAATCGCTGCTATGCCGAGACCTACGACGATGAGGACGGAAACCATCATTTTTAGGAATAATTCGCGGGTTTCGAGCTTTTCGGGGGCTGCTGTGAGGCGGTTGGGGTCTGCTGCAAATATGGGATTTTGGCCTTTAAACGAGGATTTTGCGGTTTCGGAGGGTGCTGACTGGGCGCGGCAGACGACGAGGATGGTACCGCAAAAGGCTATTGAGGCCAAAAAAACAACGATTTTTTTCTTAAATCGTGGCACGCTGGACCGAGTAAAATGGGTTTAATTTTTTGAATATAAGGGAGAGCAAACGGCGTGCCGGAGGCGAAAAACGGGGTTTTTGGGGGTGTGAGGGGCGATTTTAAGCGAGGTAGATAGTTAGAGAATATTACATATTGTTGAAAAAGTTGACAGCAAGGGGTCTGGATCCCCTGCTGAGAGGCCGATGGTGGGCCCGCCGTAATGACGGCGGGCAAGCTTCTCGGGGACAAGCGAGGGCCTCATTTTTGAAGCAAAAATGAGGGTGAAGACGTGAAATTCCGGGATACCACCCTTGTTTTTGGGCGAAAAATGCAGGTTGGGGTGGTGGAGAAGTGTTTGAACGTTGGAAAATTTGTGAAAAGTTTGGGAAAAGTTATAAAAAACAGGGGGCGAAAGTTGTAAGGAATGCTAAGAAGAGCTTCGAAAGTGGGACAAAAGGTCACAAGTCAAAGGGTCATCAGGTCAGAGAGCCACAAACTACAGGATCCGATGGGCGGTGGGATTGTCTCGTAGATGGAGCTACAAATGTGGGAGGGCAGAAGTGTCGCATATTGGTGAATCATCTAACAATTTGCGTCAAGCTTTAAGTAATTGTCTTTGGGAACTCACGGGAAGTTAAAAGGTAAAATGAACATAGGGGATTTGGTTATAAAAAGGTCAGGGTTGAAGCCGGCTTGACAGTATCATGTTGTAACTTAAACTACGGGCTGCTGCGGCCGGATGTCGGCGGGTGATGTAAGCCGTGATTCGATTAGCAAATCAGGAAGGATGTATATGGCGAAGAAGATGAAGGGTATTGTTGTGATAGTGGTGTTTGGATTGTTGTACAGCTCGGGGTATGGGCAAGATGAGCCTGTGGGTATCGGTGAATGGGAGGTTCAGTTCACACCTCATTTCTGGGCGGCCGGGATAGAGAAAGTTCAGGCCAATCGTGTCGCAGAAGTTACTCTCAAATCTTCTAAGACGTATGATAACCCGTTTATGGAAGTCGAACTGGATGCGATGGTTACGCTACCCGATGGCAAGCAGCTGTGGGTACCGATGTTCTGGGCCGGCGGCAACTGTTGGTGTTTGCGTTATGCCTCAAGCATTACCGGCGTCCACACATTCCGCACGGAGTGCTCGGATACCAGCAATGCAAAGCTTCATGCCGTCAAAGGAAAGATCAAGGTAACAGTCTACAGTGGTAAGAATGATTTATACCGTCATGGTCCCATCCAGGTGTCTAAGAATGGCCGTCACTTTGAGCACACCGACGGCGAACCGTTCTTGTGGCTGGGTGATACCTGGTGGAAGAACTTATGCAAGCGCTTGACTTGGGATGGCTTTAAAGAACTTGCTGCCGACAGAAAGAAAAAAGGTTTTTCGGTTATCCAGATTGTCTGCGGCCCATATCCGGATGAGGGACCATTTGAGCCGATGTGGGAAAATGAAGGCGGGATGCCTTACAAGACCAGAGATTTCAAGGTGCTCAATCCTGAATACTGGGAATATGCCGACCGGCGCTTTGAACATTTGATCAATTCAGAAATAGTACCTGCGATAGTTGGGGCCTGGGGCAGGGCTGATTGCGATGCGATGAAAAATGTCGGCGTTGATGGGCTCAAGCGACACTGGCGCTACCTGATCGCCCGCTACGGTGCCTATCCGGTAGTCTGGATACTGGCTGGGGAACTTCATAACAACAGTAAATGGGGCGTTGGGCCATGGGGCCAGGTTGGCCGATATGTGAGAAGTATTGATCCGTACCAGCATCCCCTCACCACGCATACGGGAGGTGGAAGAAGAGGTAACCCTGATGATGACCTTATTATCAGTTATGATATGGTTGGAGGCAGTCACAGGCAGGATGTAGCTATTAGTTCAGCCATCGATAATTTTACTGCAGCTTACAGCAAAGAACCTGCCATGCCGGTGCTGGTGGGCGAAACTTGTTATGAAGGACATATGCAGCAGGGATTTCAATATGTGCAGCGGCATATGTTTTGGATGTATATGCTCAGCGGCGCTGCGGGTCACACTTATGGTGCAGCCGGCATCTGGCATGCCAGCGTGGAAGGCGATCCCGGCTGTGCGTCCAGTGCATTCGGAGGCCGCAAGGTGTATGACTGGACAACCTGGCGCGAGGGGATGAACTATCCGGGAGCCACACAAGTTGGTCTGGGTAAGAAACTTCTCCAGGAGTATCCGTGGCATCGTTTTGAGCCGCATCCCGAATGGGCCGAAGAGGGCATCTTTGCCGCCGGGATCCCCGGCCAAGTGCGGTTCATATACTTACCGCGACGCAACATTTATAACTGGAACGGTCCGGCAGTGAAAAACCTTGACCCCAGTGTTAGCTGGCATGTGTACTATTTTGACCCGGCAACAGGCCGGAAATTTGATCAGGGCACGATCAAGGCTAGCGTCAAAGCTGGTGACAAGACGGCAAAGCCCGTTGATTTCAAAAAGAACGTTCCATCCCCACAGGATTGGGTGCTGGTTTTGGAACGATTTAACAAATAAAGATAAAAGAACATGAAAAATCATACTAGTAAGTTCAGGTGTGCCAGGTTTATTGCCGTGGTTGGAATTATTTTTTGCATGTTGGCAGGATGCAGTGAAAAACAGATCCGTCAGGCCGATGCCGCTCACCATAAACAGGAAGCAGAGCTTGCACCTGAGCCTGCCGATCCTGATCGATATGACATGTCCGTTTGGGAAAATATCGAATCCGGCATCCATTCCGGTTTTGGATCCATGGATACTGCTTATTCAAAAAGTATTCCTCCAGGGGGAACGATTACAGACTCAATCGAGCTTCAGGGGTGGAAGGGTGAGCGGGTGAGTTGTAAATTGCTTGTCTGGTCTGTCGGAAGCAAAGAAAGCATCACTATAAAACCAGGTGAATTCAGTAATGGTAATTTCAAGATCGATAAAGACAAAACTTCAGTCTCCGTTATCAAATATGTTCTGGCAGATCAGTTCTTAAATGAGCGATCAACATCATGCGGCCCCAGGGATAAAGATAAAATTCCGTCCCATCTGAGCCCTGATCTGCTCAGTCATGCCAACAGTTTTTCAATGGACACGCCCGGAACCCGCCCGGTATGGATATCTATCGATATCCCGTCCGACACACCTGCCGGCATATACAAAGGAACGATCTCCAGGCAATCAGCATCCGTCACGGTAAATCATGTTATTATCCTGGAAGTACTCAATAAGTTGCTGCCTGACCCTTCAGGCTGGTCTTTTCATCTCGACCTGTGGCAGAACCCCTACGCCGTGGCAAGATATCACCAAGTAGAATTATGGTCGAAGGAACATTTTGACTTATTGCGGCCGCTCCTGAAAATGCTCGCCAATGCCGGACAAAAATGTATTACCACAACCCTGATCGATAAACCATGGGATGGCGGCCCCTGTTTCGATGCTTTTGGTGCAATGATCAAGTGGACCCGGAAAAAAGACCGGACATGGGAGTATGACTATACCGTTTTTGATCAATATGTCCTCCTTGCCATGGAATGCGGCATTAAAGATCAGATCAACTGCTATTCAATGGTGCCGGTAGGCAACAAATTCACATGGTTTGACGAAAAGACGTCACAAACCATTGTCAAGGAGGCTGCCCCCGGAACTGAATGGTACGAAAATTATTGGCGGCGGTTCCTGATTGACTTCAAAGCACATCTTACCAAAAAGGGCTGGCTGGATATTACAACCCTGGCATTGGATGAGCGAGAAGAAGAGGAAATGACAAGGATGTTCAGCTTCTTGAAGGAAACTGCCCCTGAGTTCAAGATCACCATGGCCGGATTTTATTATGAGGCCATTAACTCATTGATCTATGATTTCAGTTCCAACTGGCGACACACCGGTACCGTTTCAGAGGGCGTTATAGAATCCAGAAAAAAATCCGGCCTGAAAACAACCTATTATGTTGCCTGCGGCATACCCAAACCGAATAATTTCACTTTTTCTCCTTCGGCAGAATCTTGCTATGAAGGCTGGTATGCGGCAGCCAGGGGATTTGATGGGTTTTTGAGATGGGCGTATAACAGTTGGCCCCAAAACCCGGTTATTGATTCCAGGTACACTTTATGGCCCAGCGGCGATACGTTTATAGTTTACCCCAGCCCGCACAGCTCCCTGCGATTTGAAAGACTCAGGGAGGGGATTGCCGACTATGAAAAGATACAAATACTTCGCAAGGAACTGGCTGTAAATCCATCAACCGAAGCTGCCGCCGCTAGGGAAAGACTAAATAATTTCCTCAACTCAATCGACAATAAAACTCTTGATGACCGATCGGCTGATGAAGTTATCAATGAAGGAAAGCAGCTGATATATGATATTGTCAAATCTGTTTATAATAATCAGCCGAACAGTGTCGCTCAATTATCGAAAGATCCGGGTCTTCAACTAATGGGGAACCGATTTTTTACTTTCAACACTGTAGTACGCGTCAATCAGATTGAAACGTCACGCGATGTAACTCATGGTGAAGACGAATCGAGTATTCACTCCCCGAAAGAAGCCCACGCTTTTCGCCAGGCCGTGGAAAAGGGCTGGCCCGGCGCACGCATTACATGGGCTTTCAGCTGGCTTGCACTGAAGGACCAGCGTCCCAACTACCGGGATTTGAGAAAGCTGGTTGTCTACTATCATAAAAAATACGGCGACGAGATCACTTTTATCCCGGGCGGCTATTTTGCCAATATGTATAACTCGCGCCAGCAGGTTAATCGCGACCTTCATGAAGGTTTGCAAATGGTTTCGAATATGGTCGGCGGTGGTTACCGTCCCCAAAGTGTCATTGCGGGATTTCTCTCTGCTGAAAACCTGAGATACTTGGCCGAAGAGGAAGGCATACATGTTTGCCAGGGCAATATCTGGAGCCAGTATTCCGTCGATAACGGCGACGGTGAGGGCTCCATATCCTACCCTTACTACCCGTCGCGAGAACATTTCTGCAAACCGGCACAAAGTAAAGAGGATTTCATCGACTGCGTCAATCTCGATGGCTGGACCGTCGATTTCCTGAGCGCAAAACACCCGGGCGGAAGAGATTTTGATGGCATGTGGTGCGGCAGCCGGCAAGGTGTAGGCCCTATTGAAACAGTTATCAGGCAGGGAACCGAGCAGGGAACCAAAGAGATGCTTGCTACCACAGCCGCACATTTCGATCAGGGATTCGAGCTGAATAATTTTGCATGGGTAACCTGCATCTGGGAATTGGGCCTTGTTGAAGGACGCAAAATATACGGCTACAAAGGGCGTAACGGACTGGATGGCATGGATATCTGGTTCAGCGAAATGCGAAGGCGGTGGCCGGATGCAAAGTGCATTACCAACGGTGAGTTTGGAATGCTCTGGCGCGAGGAGTTCAAAAACAATGACGATATCAATTATTGCTTCGTTATGCGCGGGTCAGGCATCTGCGGTTCGGATTCTGAACTGGAAATTCGGTGGTTTATGAACAAAGATTTTCGACTTGCCCTTTTGAGAAACTGGCAGGAAAACACCCCGGAAAAAGTTATCGATTTCACCCGCTACGACATCAAGGCCGCCGAACCTCCCGATCCGAAACCAGGTCAACATATCCGCAACTGGAGCCTGATGAACCGGCTTAACCAGAAGGGTGCTCGCCCACAGGATAAACCAATTCCTATCGAACAATTGAACGCAGATGAACAGGCGATGATCAAACTGCGATACCCGGAATTGATAAATGGCAGCTCTAAATAATTGGAGAGACAATGTTGGGTGTTGGTTTTAGAACGTGTAAATAAATAAGGATAAAAGAACATTAAACGAAGAGAGTTTTTTTGAAAGGTTGTTTTGCTGTCGGAGCGGCCGCTTTGCTTTCCGGGTGCAGTGGAGATTACGAGGCTATCTCCTGTTTCATTTGATCAAAACGGGAAAACACAAAACAGAAACACTCAGGATTACTTTGGCATCAATTTATGTGATGAAATCGATTCGAAGGTAAGGACTCGTGTTCCTTCTGAAATTGACATCGTTTTAACTCTGCATGTTCCTGTTCATAATCCTAGAAAATACAAAAAGGAGCTTACTAAAAGGGTTGAGGCGATGCTTGATAAGACTATAAGCGTTGGAGGCGGATTTGAACAGGGACTGCAAGGTTGATTTTGAGGACTTTGCGTTATTCTGCGAGGGCTGGCTGGAATGCACTAAATTAGAGCAGGAGGATTGCTGGGAGTGATAATTGATAA
>CP070694.1:244201-253331 GCA_020353355.1 Desulfobacterales bacterium
ACCCATAATTGGGTTAACCATAGCAAAAAAGAGTACGCGCGCGGCGAGGTTCATAACAATACCGCAGAGTCCTTTAGCGCTATTTTGGAAAGAGCCAAACAAGGTGTATTTCATTATTTGAGCCGTAAACATCTTAGCCGTTATCTTCATGAAATTGGGTTTCGCTGGGACCATCGGATCCCAGAGATAAAACTTACAAAAAACGGTGAACTGAAACTGGTAATGAAACCAATGCCGGTGCGAAAAATGTTACAATCACTTCTATCTCAGGCTGCCGGCAGACAGCTGAGAAGATCACCCAATGGCGGCATTACATGCCTTGTAAATTTGAGTTAAATTTTAAGCCTTTTTATTGGTTATAGTTCCGAAAAAGATAGAATGCCTTAACTTTAGACATTTTAGGCTCTTTTAACTTTAGGCATTTCTTTAAATGGCCCATTTGAGCAACAAACTGCCCCAGGTAAAGCCGGCACCAAATGCGGATATAACGATCCAATCGCCTTTGCGAATTTTGCGTTCTTGATAGGCTTCAGACATGGCAAGCGGTATGGTTGCAGCTGTGGTATTGCCGTATTTAGAGATATTAATGACAACCTGGTCCGGATTTAAGCCCATTCGTTTGGCGGCTGCATCAATGATTCTCAGATTGGCCTGATGGGGTATCAAACATTTGATGTCTTTGTTCGTCAGTTTATTTTTTTCCATGATTTCAGCCGAAACCTCAGCCATCCCGCTAACCGCATGTTTAAATACCGTGCGGCCGTCCTGATAAACGAAATGAAGGTTCTGCGCAACGGTTTCACGGGAGGCGGGTTGTAAACTTCCACCGGCGGGAATTTCCAGATAGTCCGCACCGAGGCCGTCCAGATGAAGAATAAAATCTTCAACGCCCAAGCCATCGTCATTTGATGGCTCGAGCAATACGGCTCCGGCGGCATCTCCAAATAGAACACAGGTGGTGCGATCCTTATAATTAATAATTGAACTCATTTTATCCGCACCGATAACAAGCACTTTTTGGTGTCTTCCAGTTTCGATAAATTGCGAACCGGTGGCCAACGCGCATAAAAATCCGGTGCAACCACCATTTAAATCATAGCCCCAGCAATTTTTGGCATTCAGCTGCTTTTGCACAAAAGCGGCTGTTGCCGGCACCGGTCTATCCGGTGTTACGGTGGCCACGATGATTAAATCGATTTCATCTGCAGAAATCTGAGTTTGTTTCAAAACCATTTTTGCCGCTTTGGCAGCCATATGGGAGGTTCCTTTATTCTTGTCCAGGATTCTTCTTTCTTTGATTCCGGTACGGGTCGTGATCCATTCATCATTGGTGTCAACCATTTCTTCAAAATCCTTGTTGCTAAGTTTACGATCAGGTACAAAATGACCGACACCGGCTATAATCGTTCGCATCAATAATCCTCCACATGGGGTTTTTTCTTAACACGATGAGATATAAAGGCTTTCTGATATGAATTATACGCTGACTCACAAATTGGCTGGTAAAATTAATTGTAATACCTCAATTATAATCTATTTTGTCAAAAATGTAAACGAAACCCGGGTATTGGCGCGATGATAGAGTTCACTAAAAAAAATCCTGAAACCTTCGGTTTCAGGATTTTTTGTTGAGTTGATAATTTGAATGCTCTGGGTTACATCTTATTTCCAGAAGGAATCACCGCCACGTATGCGGAGGTGCCTCAATGCTCAACGGGTTCAGTATGGTTGACCGTTGATCTTTTTTCTTAATTTGCCGGAACATTTGAAGGTGACAACTCTACGTTCTCTCAATATCAGGTCATCGCCGGTTGCAGGGTTTCGTCCCCTTCGTTGTTTTTTGTCTTTCACACAGAATTTCCCAAATCCGGATATTAGGACGTCCTCGCTTTTTTCCAGTGTGTTTTTGATAATTTCCAGCAGTGTTTCAATGATATCGACTGATTTTTTCTTGGTGAATCCGAGTTCGTGTACCCTTGCAACTATATCATTTTTGGTTAATGCCATGGCACCTCCTCAAATCAGCTTTCTCCAATTCAAATTAGTTTTCGTCTTGGGCGGATTCCTCCTCCTTTTGCGGAATGAGCAATTCGACCTTTTTCATAATGTTATCAACATTTCTCATGATCTCATCAATTTCTGTTTTAAACTGAATATCATCGATATCATCCATGCAGACGTCTCCATTCATTCCAATGTCCAAAAATTATTTTCCGGGCTGATTGTATCCTGGCCGGCCACGTCGACCACCATGGACTTAGCAACATAATCCTCTGTAACTATTAAAAATATACGGAAAAATGAATTGTGTCAAGTTTAAAAAAAATTTAGTGGCTTGCACAAAAAAATGATACAAGCTAGATGTATTCTGGCTTTGATGGCATATGTGTACTTTTTGGTCGATACACGTTATATTATAAAAAAAGGCTTCCGCATGATCCATGAGGAAGCCCTGTAAATTCCGGGAGCCGACGAGCGGAATTGAACCGCTGACCTGCTGATTACGAATCAGCTGCTCTACCAGCTGAGCTACGTCGGCAATAATTTAATCCTGGTTTCAGGTGTCAGATAAAACCAGGTGTCAGTGCTCAGATTTCAGGTGTCAGGCTTCTGGCCGCTACTGTTATCCGTTCTGGCCTCTGTTTTCTGACACCTGAACACTGACACCTGACGCCTTGGTCATTAGGATTCCAAATACTTGAGTTATGCTTGAAAATCAAGGGTTAATTTCATATGAGGCGCTGTTTGATCGGCTGTCCAAAAGAGAGCGCAGCATCGAATGCAATGGGCTTTGCGGTTCTGAAAAGGCTTACCTGATCGCCAAGATCTATCAGCAAAACAGGCAACCCTGTCTGGTCCTTGTCGCTTCACAAAGGGAAGGGGAGCGTTTGCTGGAAGATCTCCAATTTTTTACCGATCCTCTCGATGTGCCCACCCTGTTTTTCCCACCCAATAACATATTGCCATATAAATTTGTTTCCTACCACAATGAAACCGCCGGTCGTCGCATCAGCGTTCTCTACCGATTACTGGAGAGCCGGCTTTCCCCGCTTTTGATTACAACGGTTGATGCATTGCTGCAAAAAATTATCCCGAAACAGGAAATGAGCCGATATGCTGAACTTATCGTCGAAGGTGAGGAAACGGATCGGGAGCATTTAATCACCAAATTGATAGAAGGGGGGTATACCAAAACAACCATCGTTGAAGAACCCGGCGATTTCAGTGTTCGCGGCGGAATCATTGACATCTTTTCTCCGCTTTACCCGGATCCGGTGCGAATCGAGTTTTTCGGGGATCTGGTCGAATCATTAAGGTTTTTTTCGGCATTCAGTCAACGCAAAATCAAACCGGTCAGAGAGGCCGTTATTCTGCCGGCTAAAGAAGTCATTGTCACCAAGCAGCTATTGCCCCAGGTTATCAGCCGGATCAGGGTGCAGGCAAATGAACTGGAGGTTCCGGTCACCCAGGTTAGAAAAGTCATCGATACGATCAAAAATGATCCGGGCTTTTCCGGGATTGAAAGCCTGATTTCATTAATCTATCCCCAGCTGGATACATTGTTTGACTATATCCCACAAGATTCACTTTTTGTCACCATCAACCCGGATGAAATTGAAAAAACGGCGGCAGAAACAGAAGAACGGATCATCAATCATTACCACGCATCCCGTGATGAAAAAAAGCTCTGTGTCGAGCCCCGAAAACTCTATCTGACGTGGTCACAGGCGGCAGCGCGCATTTCAGAAAAAAAGCCGCTGGTTTTCAAAATGCTCGAGGTGCTGAAGACGGACGCCCCGGCGGAAGGTCACCCGATTCAGATCCGGACGACGATTGAAAACAATGCCGAACTGGGTATGGCGCTTAAACACCTTCAGGGAAAGCAGAATCTTTTCAAACCGTTGGTGGATTGGTTGATGGATAAAAAACAAAAAGGCTATCTGACGCTAATTGTCTGCCGAACCCGGACCCAGGTCGAGCGGCTCAATTCGCTGCTTGCTCCCTATGTGAGTCAACTGGAGGTGGTTACCGGATTCCCGGAGGCCAAGAAGTTTCCGGGTCGGTTTTTCATCTGCATCGGTCAAGTTTCTAGCGGATTTGTGTTTGCGGATGAACGTTTGGCGATCATCACCGATGATGAAGTATTTGGTGTTCGACACCATCGGCATAAGGTTCACGCACCGGGGCCCCGACCCCAGTTGCTAGATTTACAGGAGCTTAAAAAAGATGATCTCATCGTCCACAACGATCACGGAATCGGCCAGTATGGCGGCTTGGTGAACTTGAAGATTGACCGCATCTCCAATGATTTTTTGGTCATTTACTATAAGGGGGGCGACAAGCTTTATCTGCCGGTTGATCGTATGAATGTCGTGCAGAAGTACATGGGGGTCGATGGGGTGGCACCGATTTTGGATACCCTCGGGGGAAAATCCTGGGAGCGGGTAAAAGCCCGGATTAAAAAATCAGCCGAAAAGATTGCCGGAGAGCTACTTAAGCTCTACGCCCGACGCAAAGTGGAAAAGGGCCATGCCTATCCTCCTGTTGCTGACGATGTTAAAGATTTTGAGGCAGGATTTCCCTATGAGGAGACCGCCGATCAGCTCAAAGCCATTGAGGATGTTGTTCGGGATATGCAAAATGCCACCCCGATGGACCGCCTCGTGTGTGGAGATGTGGGCTATGGTAAAACTGAAGTCGCTTTGCGGGCATCGTTTTTGGCTGTGAATGACGGCAAACAGGTTGCCGTTCTGGTCCCAACCACCATACTTGCCGAGCAGCATTATGCAACCTTTTGCAGCCGTTTTGAGCGGTATCCGGTCAATATTGCCTGTTTAAGTCGTTTTCGCTCCCGCGGCCATCAACGTGCCATCGTCAATGATCTTAAAACGGGCAAAATCGATATCGTGATTGGAACACACCGGCTGCTTCAGAGAGATGTTCAGTTCAAAGACCTGGGACTCCTGGTGCTCGATGAAGAACAGCGTTTTGGCGTCAAACACAAAGAGAAGCTCAAAAGGTTGAGAAGCACAGTCGATGTACTGGCGTTAACGGCAACCCCCATCCCACGGACGCTGCATTTGTCGCTGGTGGGAGTACGCGACATCAGCATCATTTCAACACCGCCTGAATATCGCCAGTCGATTATTACCTACATTTCTGAATTTGATGACGCTGTGATCGCCGAAGCCATTAAAAAAGAGCTCAGACGCCAGGGCCAAATTTTTTTCGTCCACAACAACATCCAGAGCATCGACAAAATTGCACGCAAATTACAGCGTCTGGTTCCGGAAGTCAAGCTGGCCGTCGCCCATGGGCGCATGGATGAAAACGAGCTTGAGGAAGTCATGTTTCTTTTTTTGAACAAAGAAATAGACATGCTGGTGTGTACCACCATTATTGAATCCGGCCTCGATATTGCTTCCGCCAATACGATTATCGTCAACCGCGCAGACAGATTCGGACTGACCCAGATGTATCAGTTGCGCGGTCGGGTGGGACGCGCAGATGAACAGGCCTATGCCTACCTCCTCATTCCCCATGAAAGCCTGCTGGGCAAAGACGCCCAGAAAAGACTAAAGGTATTAATGGAACACAGTGACCTGGGATCGGGTTTCCAGATTGCCATGAGCGACCTGGAAATCAGAGGCGGTGGCACCATTTTGGGAGCTTCGCAGTCGGGTCATATTGCTGCCGTTGGCTATGACATGTTTTTGAAGCTGATGGAAAGCGCGATTGCGGAGTTAAAGGGCGAATCGATTCCGGATAGCATCGAACCAGAAATTAATGTCAGCTTCTCCGCCTTTTTACCGGATTCCTATATTCCTGATTTAGACCAGCGGCTGATCGCTTATCGTCGTTTGGCCAAAATGACCGATCTGAAGGAAATTGGGGAGTTCAAAGCAGAAATGATAGATCGATATGGAAACCTTCCGGGGGCAGCCAACAACCTCTTGTCGAAAATTGCGTTAAAAATATTAGCAAAAAAAGCTGGTATTTCCAGGCTTGATCTCAAAGATCAGCAGTTGATTGTCCAATTTCCTGAATCTCCGCAATTTAATCCTGATAAGCTGGTTGATAGGATAATGGGACACCCGAAGCGTTACGAATTGAAACGGGACAACCGACTTAAAGTCAGGCTTTGTAAAAGCGCCAAGGGGGGGCAGTTGCTTCAAACCAAAAATTTCTTGAAAGAAATTGCCCATCGTGTTAACAATTAAAAGTTTGTACACGCATGCGCATGACGGTATCGGATCAGATGGACATCCAACTCAAAGGGGATATTGAAATTTTTTCTATGACCAAATGCTTTTTCAGGGATTTTCGACTCGCCGCATACATACTCATGCTTGTTGCAGTGGTTGGATGCGCAGACTCCGAGCCCGATTTCGAGAATGAATATTTAATTCGGCTCGGGGATCGAGTGATCACTGTGCTTGATTTTAACGAAGCCTTTGAAATTGTCAAAACTGCCTATCCCCATAATATCCGTAAGGATTCGGAAGACTTCGGAAAAGCGCAGCTGCGCCTTTTAAACCAGATGACCGTTGAACTGATATTGCTTGAAAGGGCTGAAGAGCTGGGTATTCAGATATCCGAGGCAGAAGTTCAAGAGGCCGTAGCGGCGGTTAAAAACGATTATCCTGAAGGGGTTTTTGAAGAAACCTTACTGGAATTTGCCGTATCCTATAAAGCGTGGGAAGATCGATTGCGTACTCGTCTGATTATGGAAAAAGTGGTCGATCGAGAATTAAATGATCAGATTGTGATCACCCCTGAAGACATCGCCCGTTTTTATGAGGAAACGTACAAAGAACAAAACTCGGATATGCCCGATAAAGATTCAAAAGATATCAATGAGGCCATCATTAAAAATTTGCGCAGAAAAAAGCTCGAAGAAGCCTATCATGACTGGATTAAAGAGTTAAAGGCAAAATATACAATTGAAATAAATGAAGTGCAGTGGAAACGGATTACGGGGCTTGATAATTTTTCGGACGAAGATTTAGAAAGATGAAAGAAATATATCATAAACATGCTCATCATATTCTCGCGGGGAGGTTGGTTATAGCGGCTGCTATTTTCAGTACGATATTATTTTCCGGGGTTACCTTGGCCGAAGAATTAGCCTTGGTGGATCGAATTGTGGCGGTGGTTAACAATGAACTCATTACCCTTTATGATCTCAACCAAAAATTCGAACCCTATGTAAAGAATATCAAGGCACTCGGGTACGATGAGGACATGGAGCGCAAAACTCTTTTTAAAGTTCGATCGGATGTGCTCAACCAGCTCATTGACAACATGCTTGCCGGTCAGCAAACAGAAAAGTATAAACTCACTGTCACGGAAAAAGAAATAGATAGTTCGATTGAGCGAATAAAATCTGCTCGTTACTATACTGACGAAGATTTACGTGCCGGGTTGGCTCAACAAGGATTAACCATGGAGGATTTTCGAAAGGAGATCAAGGAACAGTTATTGCGTGGGAAGTTAGTTAACCTTGAAGTAAAATCTAAGATTGTGGTGACCATGCAAAATATAAAATCCTATTATGACAGCCACCCTGAAAAGTACGTCGGCGAAAAAAAATATACCCTCTGGAACATCTATGTGAATATCCCCTCTTCTGCCGCTGATTCTGAAAAACAATCTGTCTTGAGAAAAATGCAGGTCATTTTAGACAAATTAGAACAGGGACAAAAATTTGAAGATTTGGTGAACGGTGATTTTTTAACATCGATGCAGGCCAAGGGAGGAGAATTAGGTTTATTTCTTCTTAAGGAACTTTCAGCGCAACTGCAAAAGATTGTCAAAAACATGCAAGCCGGAGAATTTTCTTCGATTCTGGATACTGAGTATGGATATCAAATTATATACGTCCAGAATATAATTGAAACAAAAACGAAAAGTCTTGCAGAAGCCGAGAAAGAAATTGAGGATATTCTCTACAAAGAGCTGGTCGACAACAAGTATCAGGAGTGGCTGAAGGAGCTGCGCAGCCGGTCCCATATCAAAGTTATTAATTAATACTAGAGCGTTCTAAACTGTGTTCGGCCCTGTCCACTATTTAATCTTAAAGAGGAGGACAAGTTATTTGTTAATAGTTATCCGTTATCTGTCCAATCCGTATCGAATAACAAATAACCTATAACGAATAACCAACATGGCATCCGTTAAAGAATCTCTTTCATTTGGACAATATCTTCAGGCTATTCGGTTGGAAAAGAAAATTAGCCTTGCGAAAGTTTCTGAAGAAACCCGAATTGGATTACAAACCCTGAAGCTTATTGAGAAGGAAGAGCATGCGAGTCTTCCCGCTGAGGTATTCGTAAAGGGTTTTTTAAGAGCTTATGCCCGCGCGATTGGTGCGGACGGAGAAGAAGCCGTTCGGCGTTATGAATCACGGCTGAGTGTGGCCCAAAAACTCTCAGGAACAGAAAAGGATTCGGGCAAATCAACATTCCGGTTCTGGTGGAAGCTGTTATTCGTGTTGGTGATTTATATCACCCTTATTGCTGCATCTATTATGGGGGTGTCTTATTTTGAAAGGCATTCAGCCGGCAGCAAGCAGCTCGAGCAGCAAACAGCCTTACAACGACCACCGCTTCCGAGTGCCCCGACCCAACAAGACATCGAATCGGATAGGGGTTCTGTCAAAGCAGTGGGCGAAAAATTTGTCTTACATATTACTGCCAAAGAAAATACGTGGATGAAGGTCATTGTGGACAATAGGGACCCGAAGGAATACAACCTCGCGCCAGGCGATGACCTACAACTTGAAGCCTCATCGAATTTTAATCTTCTCATCGGCAATGCCGGCGGCGTGCGCCTTAGGTTGAATGATCAGGAAATTCAAATAGCAGGAAAGAGTGGCGAGATGGTAAATCTCAATCTTCCGTAATCCCAAATTGAGCGAAACCGCTTAATTTGGAGTTAATTGTTAATTGTTATTCGTTATTCGAATATGTTGGACATTCCTTTCCAGATATTACCCAATAACTAATAACGGATAACTTTCAGGGGCACTTTCATGCAATCAGAGAGCACCAGAGTTTTTATTGATAGCATTCGGAGACTTCTGCGACGGGGCGCAAACAGCCATTTGAGCAAGACTGTCAACAAGACG
>CP070694.1:253431-276070 GCA_020353355.1 Desulfobacterales bacterium
AGATTCACGCCGCCGGCCGGCGCAAAATAATTCCGGCCGTCCATATCGATGGCAACCTCTATGTTTTCACCGATGACAATGGGCAGCTGTCCGTCATCCCCGTTGTAGGTCACATAATCCTGCACCGTGTCGGCAACATCCAAGGCAGTGATGCTAAATGTGTATTGGCCGTCTGCAAGAGGCAAGCCCCCGTCATCCAATCCATTCCATGCAACGGTATTGATCCCATCGGTCCCGCCACTGCCGGGCGTCACCCCGTCACCTAAATTTATGGTCCGGACCACCGTATCATTTTGATCTCTGATCTCAATGGTGACATCGGTTGCATCAGCGGATAATCCGAAGATCAAATCGTCGGCCACACCGCCGGTAACTTCAACATGGTTGCTAAACGGCGGGGTGTCGGTTTGATGTCCGGAAAAAATATAGTCGCCACCAAAACGGGTGTTGGCCAGCTCCACGATTTGGTTATAAATGTCGTTTACCTCTTGGGCGGCAAGTTGTTTTTCTGCCGGTGTCATGGCTGGATCACTATATTCCTGTGCCAGTCCCCTGGCCAACCCGATGAGTTCGTTCATCAGTTCCAGGGTTAAATCATTTGATTCAACCCGCGTTTTACTTTGTTTAATATTATTTTGGTATTGGTCAATGGCGGCAAGTTGGCTTCGATAATCGAGCACTTGACCCATCCCAACAGGATCATCCGAAGGTTTGGTTAGTCGTTTTTGGGTGGCGATCTTAGTTTGTACATTATAGAGCTGTTCGGTCTGCCGCTGCAATTGCAGAACAAGTGAATTGCTCATCATGTTATGGGTCACCCGCATTGGGACCTCCTTTTATTCATCGGCCAATTGCCGATGAATGTGGTTAATCAGATGCCATTCATGATCATCATACGAGTAAATCGATAAGTTGTGGTTTTTGCGAACTTTAAATCATGTTCAACACCGTCTGGATGAGTTCATCGGTGGTGGTGATCAATTTGGCAGATGCATCATAGGCGCTTTGGAATTTGACCAGATTTATCATTTCCTCATCCAGGTTAACTCCAGAAACGGATTCCCGGTAATTATCCAATTGCGTGACCATATCTGCCTGATGCCGATGGTAGGCACCGACCTTGTTAATCTCACTGCCGACATCAGAAACCAGGGTATTATAGTAATCGCTGAAGGTTGCCGAACCGCTGCTCATGGTCAAGGCGTATTGCAGATTAGCAATGTCGATCGCATTTCGGCTATCTCCGGGAACACCTGAAAGAGCAGCTGCCGCTGCAATTAAATTGACATCGTTGACAAGATCCACATTGACGCCCATGTCCGCGGCATCGGTTCCGGTAAAGAAATCATACCCGGTCGACTCATCCAGGCCGAATCCGGTGGAATGCAGGTTATTTACCTCTTGCATCAGTGTGCTGGCCAAATCATTCAGATGCGTTAAATAGTCCTCGATCGTAACGTCTCTGACTTCAAGCCAGCCCTGCAATTTTCCGCCGGCAACGCTGCTGGTAATATCGACGGTGCTGCCATCACCACTGACCCAGAGGACATCCAGTAAACCGGTGGATGAGTTAATTTGCGTCGAGAGGCTGCGATGGGAGACACCATCCACCAAGGTTCGACCTCCGCTGAGCGTTACCTTAACGGTGCCGTTGGCGTTTTCAAACGAGCTCATGTCGATCAATTCTGAAAGCTCCTTTAGCACCAACTCACGCTGATCCCGATATTCGTTGGCCGTGAATCCGGTGGTTTCGGTATCCATTATTTTTTGGTTCAGGTCTGCAATCTGCTCGAGCAGTTGGTTAATGGTTTCCACTCCCCCTCGGATATTGGCATCGATTCCCTGCTGGGCTGATTTGAGATCGGCCTGTTTTTGATTAAAGGTGGTGGCCAAGATCTCACCTTTGGCGCTCAGGATTTGACGTTCGGTTTGGCCTCGGGGATTCAGACTGAGATCCTGCCAGGCATTCCAGAACTCGTTCATGGCCTCACTGAGCCCCGTGCCAAACGACTCATTAAAAACCACCTCGATGCTTTCGAGAATCTGTTTTTGAGCCTCCCAGCGCCCTAGGCTCTGGCTCTCATTATTAATTTGAACCCCGATGAAGCGGTCATAAATGCGTTCGACCTCCACGGCCTCGACGCCGTTGCCGATCGGACCCAGCGCCGTATAGGGTATCACGCTAGCGGCAAGAATCAGCCGCTGGCGTGAGTATCCCGGAGTATTCACATTGGCAATATTATTTCCAGTGACATTAATGGCCTGTTGGTGAGTCATCAAGGCATTGCCGGCCATATGTAAGATTCCATAGATATTTGACATAATATTATTACCTGATTAGACGGTTTATCGGGCTCCAGGTGTTAGCTGAACGTTAGCACATCGGCCAACTCACTAACCCACTGCGCCACCTTGCCCGAGATGGTTTCAAACTGGGCGATTTCAATTCCCAAACGCTCAATCACAGCGGTGGATAGTTCGACCGATTGACCGGCGCTATCCGGCGCGGTGGCGTTGGTCTGGCACAGCAAATTCGCCAGATGCACCACATCAATTTGCATGGTGGAGTCGTCGCTGGTCTCCGGATCGTGGTGCCATCGAACAGCATTAACGATCTCGGTTGGGAAAGACCACATGCCCAATATTTTTGCCCCGATTTTGCAATGATCGGTACCCAGAATCATATTTTCGGCGACCACAAACGGAATCCCTTTGGCGGTGATGCTTTCAATGGAATTCAGGTCGTCTTTTACGAAATTACCCAGAACCAATTTGCCGATATCATGCAACAGTGCCGGTGTAAAAAAATCTTCCGCATCGAGATTGTGTTTATCTTTGACCAATGCTTCGGCGGCAATGGAAACGGCGATGGAGTGCCGCCAAAGATTCCCTGGAGGTATATTATAGCCCGGCACCGATTTGTTCATCACCGCCCCCACGCACGAGGCAATCACCAGCTGGATAAGCCGCTTTAGTCCGAGCAACACAATGGCCTGTTTGACTGAACCGATTCGAGCCGGAATACCGAAATATGCCGAATTTGCCAATTTCAATACGTTTGCGGTAAGCCCGGGATCATAACGTAGAATATCCTCGACTTCATTGACCGACACTTCGGGCTCTTCTAGCAATGCAAGCAATTTGGCTCCCGCCGCCGGCATACTGGGAAACGCTTCCACCTGTGACAGAATTTTCGTTAACTTTGCGTTATCCATAAAACCCTCACTATTTAAACTTCACTATACAAAATCTTGCCGGTATGATCGCGACGGTGAATATTTCCGGTTCGAAAATACACCGGACTGGACGACATCAAATTATTAATAAGATTGATCGATGATTTAACGAGATTGAGGGAATGCGCAAACAAGTCCCGATTATCTTCATTGGCTTTCCGAATTTTTCGGATGAGCTCGGCAAGCATTGAGCGACAACCTGCTAACCGATGGGCATACGGTTCTGCCACCAATTGAGACAATTTTGCCAGTGTTAAGGCCTCCACCGGTTGGTGCAAATGATCGGCCAATTTGGCCAACAGATGCTTTCGTTGTTCTTCCAGTATTCGAAGCTTTAGCAATAGATTCTCTTTAATTTTGCCGGCTTCATTCAACTTTTCTAAGTTTGCCGCAATAACGGCATTCCTTTCATCGTCGATAACCGTTAACAACACCTGAAAAAGTTCGGTTTGCTGTTCGAGAAGGCCTAAAAATGTGTCAAGTATTAAATATTGTTGCGTCATTTGGGTATACCTTTAACGATCATAAAGCACATCATTGACCAGCGATTGCTGCACCCACACCGTCGCCTTCCCCCAACCGGCTGAAATCATTTCTTTTCGAAGGTGGGTCATCTATGTCGGTCTAGATTTGTCATTTCACAGTTAATATATCGGCTAAGAGTTCAAAAACTTTAGAAATAATTTAATAGCCGACTCAGGCGCAGCGCTGGGGATTGGACGAAAAAGATGGGGCTAAAAGTAAATTTTTGGAGATTATCCGCACGATATCCATGTCGGATTAACGATTTCGGCCATCCTTTTTATCCAATTCATCACCAAGTTGCTCCATTAATAATTCGGACAGTCCAATTCCACCGCGGGCGGCGAGTCCTTTGGTCATTTCTGCATCCATCATGGTGGTGAAAATATTCTCGGCGGTTCCTCCAGAGATAAATCCGGAGCGATTAATGGTTGCGCGCATCTCCTTTAGCAACAAGCTTAAGAAAATCGATTCCAGCTCCTGACAGGCTGTGCGAAGTGTGTCATGTTGTGGATCAGCCGCCGCACGCTCCGCGGATTTTGCAGAATGTTGCGCGCCCTCCAGCTGATATCTGAGATAAATGCCCTGCAACGGTAGCGTTGTTGTGGAAATCGGATCTGCCATTAGATAATCTCCAATTCGGCCTGTAACGCACCGGCGGCCTTAAGGGCCTGAAAAATTGCGATTAAATCCCGCGGCGAAACACCAAGAGCATTTAATGCCCGCACGACCTCACCGATGCTGACACCGCTTTCCACTAAGAAAAGCGGCTTATTTCCCTCTTCCACCAGAATCTCACTATCCGGTGTTACGGTCGTAACGCCCTCTGAAAAGGGCAGCGGTTGAGAAACATTTTGAGACTCTTTGACCTGAATGCTTAAGTTGCCGTGGGCAATTGCCACGGTTGAGATGCGCACATTTTCTCCCATGATCACCGTGCCCGTGCGTTCATTGATGACCACCTTGGATACGGTATCCGGTGTCACCCCCAGGTTCTCAATTATCGTTGCCAGCGCAACGGTATTGCCGCGAAAGTTTTCCGGTATCTTTACATTGATGGTGGCGGCATCTTGGGTATGGGCCACCTTGGTATTGAGAGCCATATTGATGGCTTGGGCCATTCGCGAGGCCGTGGTGAAATCCGGGTGATGCAGGATAAAGGTCAGGGTTTTTTTCTGATCAAAGTCAATTGCAATCTCTTTTTCGATCAGCGCTCCGTTGGGGACCCTGCCGACGGTGGGAAAATTCTTTTGAACTCCGCCGCCGGCGGCACCGCTGGTTTCAAAGCCGCCGGTGCTCACCGGCCCTTGCGCAACAGCGTAGATCTGGCCGTTGGCCGCCTTCAGCGGCGTAAGAAGCAAAATGCCGCCCTGAAGGTTCTCCGCGTCGCCGATGGAGCTGACGATAACATCGATGCGCGAGCCTACCCGGGCAAACGGCGGCAATTCGGCGGTCACCATAACAGCCGCCACATTTTCAGATTCAATATCCTCGGCCTTGACTGTTACCCCCATTTTTTCCAACATGGCGGCCATTGATTGAATCATAAAGGCGAGGTCGTCATCATCTCCGGTGCCGTTTAACCCAACCACCAATCCATAGCCAACCAATTGATTCTGGCGAACCCCCTTGATCGAGGCTATATCCTTGATGCGAACCGCATACGTGTTTCCCGACAAGAATATAAGGATGAAGATCCCCAACAAGACTTGGATAATCGCGCGTTTAATTACCGAGATATAATTTAAGTATTTCATATTACTATACATTCGATCTACTTTCAAAATGGCCATATCGTGTTCAGCAGATTGGCTAACCACCCCGGGCGCTGGCGATCGTCAATAATGCCCGAGCCACTGTAAGCGATTTTGGCATCTGAAATATAGGTGGACAAAATGATATTATCCGGCGATATATCCCGAAGTCGGATAACACCTGACAAAATAATCAACTGATTTTCATTGTTTACCAAAAGTTCGCGGGATCCAACAATTTTAAGATTGCCGTTGGGCAACACCTCGGTCACCCGAGCGGTCATATAGGCATTCAGGTCGCCGCTTCGCGTGGTGGTTCCCGAACCGTCAAAATCACTGCTCATACTGCCTTTGACCGATGGATTGCCAAACGGATTTACCTTGGGCCAATCACCGCCAACATCATTGAGGATGTTATTGGTCCACCAATCTTCGATACCGAATAATTTATCAATGCCCGCTTGCAGGCTGGATGAACGCCCTGCTTTGGTATTGGCTTTATTGGTGGCTTTAGAGGATTCTTCTATCTTAATGGTAATGATATCCCCCACGTTTCTGGCTTTGGGATCGATAAATAGATCGCTTAACAGCCCATTTTCCCGCCAGAGGGAGCCTTCATGCAATACCACCGGTGCCGGTGGCGTATCCGTTGCAGACAGCACCTGGGTATTCGTCGGAACAACCTGGGTTGTCGATGGAACGGATTGTGAGTTTGTCGCACAATGGCAAATGCCAATGCCGAGGAACACTAGTAACATCGATGCGAACCAATGCCTGGGTTTGGTGGTCATTATTTGTCTTCCTATCTGTTCCATGTGAGTTTAGAATTCAATTTTTACTGTCCGGGAATCGAGAACTTGGGCATTTAATATTTTTTTAGAGTCTAAATTTTCGACGGGTATGCGTTCGCTCAACCTGCCTTTTCGTTTGGCTTTTCCGAGAGCGGTGATTCGAAGACCGTTGGATTCGGCTACAATCACGACAATATCGCCGCGATTAACCAAAGGCGGCATTTCGATCAGATCGGTTCGTAAAACGGTTTTAGCAGCAATAGGATTTCGGGCTCTTTTTCCCAGCACAGCTTGCGGATCGGTGATTACATCGGAGGGTAAATGCGCTAAGTCCATTTGCCGAAGCTCTATGTCATCTGCGGTAATCGGTGAATGTTTTTGGAGGGATTTGTTGATCACCACCACGTCAATCAACATTTCAATGGTGGCGCTGACCCATATTTTTTTTTGAAATTGTCCGTCGACGCTAAACTGAACCGAAAACGGAATCTTGCCCAGATAATCGGTGTTGCGCGGCGAACCCACCTGATAGGTAATATGGCCTTTGGGAAGAATGATACGCTGCGAGGCCTGAACGTCTTTGATTCGGGCGGTGGTGTTTCCCTTCAAAACGGTGGTGGCAATAAAATCTGAAACAATTTTTTCGATTTTTTGTTGGTCGACATCAATATAGCTTCGGAAAATTTCTACATTCGGCGGACTCTGCACGTCGAGCTGATCCAGATTGAATCCATTTTGTCTTAACCGCAATCGAATGTATTCGACCTCAATCACACGAGAATGGCTCGGTGGCGGGGAATTTCCGATAATGACGTCTTTCAATTGCTGGATTACTTGCCGATCAACACCATCGATCTTGGCAATTTCTCCCAAAAAAATCTTTGGGCCGTTTACCTCGACCTCTTCGAACACCTGAATGGTGGTCATGCCAGCAGCCAGGGAATCTTGCGCTCCCGCCGCGACAAAAATTGCCAGTGCCAATAGCAGAAGAATGGGGACTGTGGGGCGCAGGTATGTCTTGTTCAGTGTCGAAACGTTCATAATTGTTTCCTACCGTTTAACATTGTTTGACATCGACAGCATTTCATCCGCAACCATAACAATTTTACTATTGAGCTCGTAAGCTCTGTGGGCGGTAATCATGTTGACCATTTCATCCACAACACTGACGTTGGACATCTCCAGGTAGCCCTGCTCAAGATATCCCAAACCGTCCTGACCGGCGGCACCCGTGATGGCATCACCTGAGGCATTTGAGGGGAGAAAGAGGTTTTTGCCGATGTTTCTTAGTCCCGCAGAGTTGACAAATCGAGCCAATTCGATGGTGCCCACTTCAGTCGCGTCGGATTCGCCGGCTTCCATCACCGATACGGTACCATCCATGCCTACTGAGATGGCGATGGTGTCGGTTGGAATCGCAATCTCCGGTTCCAATAAAAAACCATCCGGTGTTACGATGCGCCCTTCACTATCTAAACTGAAATTACCGGCTTTGGTATAGGCCGTCTCCCCTTCGGGTAACAACACTTGGAAAAATCCTTGGCCGACAATGGCAAGGTCGAGTTCATTTTTGGTATTTTGAAATTCACCGGGTGAAAATAATTTGGTCACCGCAACGACGCGGGCCCCATGTCCCAGTTGAACACCGGTGGGCACTTGGGTGGATTGCGATGAGGCAACCCCGGGGGATCTCAAGGTATCGTATAAGAGATCTTGAAAATCGACCCGGCTCTTTTTAAACCCAGCCGTATTGACATTGGCGATATTGTTCGCAATGACATCAATGTTGGTGGATTGCCCCTGCATTCCTGTGGCCGCTGTCCATAAACTGCGTATCATGGTTCCTCCTATATTTAGAGTTGATCAAAATTACTCGGGTTTAAACCTGTCCATACCCCTTATTGGGGGCCGCCGACTTCATTGATGATTTTTGAATTGACTTCATCAATAGATCGAATCACCTTTTGATAGGATTCAAAACCTCTATGAACCTCGATCAGTTCCGTCATCATTTGCAGGGCATTCACATTGGAAAGCTCAACGACACCCTGGGACAGTGTAAAGTCCGTAGCTGGGGATTCGACCATATTGGGCGACCGCGGTATAAAGGAGCTGTCGCCGACTTTTTCTAAATTGTCGCTATTTTCAAAATCGACAATTCGAAATTTATCGACAATATTGCCATCCACCGACACATTGCCGCTCTGGTCGACTAAAAAATCATGCCCCTGGGGGTCAGTGAATGCGGATTGACGTTCGATGACAATTTCACCGCTTTGCCCTAAAACAGGCCACCCCTGCGGGGTGATGAGAAGGCCATCGGCACTCAGCGTAAAATTTCCGTTGCGGGTATACTGAATGCCTTGCGGAGTTTGGACACAAAAAAAGCCGCGACCATTTATGGCTAAGTCCAGGCGATTTCCGGTTTCTTTGAGTGGCCCCTGTGTATGATCGGTATATGTATTCAGGCGGAACCAGAACGATGGAGCCTGGCTTACGCCCCGATCAGTGGTCATGGGGGTATCTCGCTTTAAAAATTCAGATAGATAGTAAGTTTGAAAATGACTTTGATCTTGTTTAAAACCCACCGTGTTGGCATTGGCAAGATTGTTAGACAAGACTTGCAGCCGTTTTTGATAGGCCAGCGCACCGTTGGCCGCCATATAAATGGAACCTGTCATCGTTGAACCTCACATCGTGTAATACTGTTGTGCGTTTGGTGCTGCAAAATTATGATATATTGCACCTTTCGGCAGATAAAAATATGCAAGAGACATACCAATTATGGTCAATTTTCAAAGGCCAAAAAAAACTGCAAATCCAAGCCGATCGGGGGCTCAGCCTAAGACTGGATCCGTCGATTCTCGGCGCATTGCACCCAACAGGTAATTTTTGCCGTCCTGGATGAATTTGCCTAGTGGGTCCTATTCAGGTGTCAGGATTCGGGTGTCGGGTGTCAGGTGTCAGAAAACAGATAACCCGCCACCCGCAACTCGTAACACGTTATACGCAACTCAAGCCTTGGCCCTCAGTGGGCTGCGCTTCTCATGCTCAGCACCCCTATTATTCATTCGCAACACCAGCTCAACCTCCCCCCTGGGGGCATTTACTTTCTGAGAAATTTGCTTGGCCGTCAGGCCGTTTTCAGACAACTGCAAGATGTTGGCGTAATCCGCAGCGTTGGTTTCGGCGTTGATTTCGTCGTCCACTCTTTTTATCGCTTTCTCAGCCTCAATTGCCTGCATACGTAATAGTGAAGAGGAACTATGGGTTGCTTCGATCTCCCAATAGGATTTTAAGGCATGGCGTTCCTGGTTGATAAAATCTAGGATCGTATCAAATGTCTTTGCGGTTTGCTGCTGGAGTGTTTGCAGATGGATTTCGTTTGCAAAGACAGCGGATTTATCGGTTGGTGGGGTTTTCAAAATCAGCTGTTTATATTTGAGTTTGTTGCGGATTAAGCATATAAGAATAATCCCACACAGAAAAATTTGGATAGCGTCCGGCATGATATCCCAGAATGGCAGCACGTGCATTGTCATGTGATCTCCTTGATTTCGGTCCTAGCATTTTCGCTTAAGCATGAACATCAATACGTTTTCCGTGATAGTTCTCCTCGATGGTTTCATCATCTTGGGGATGAGGGGCACGATTTGATTGACGTCTAAATTTAGCCTGTGTTGGATACAATTGGTTCGATTTTTTTCCATCCTTTTGATTCTCGGTATTTTCTTTCTCCTTATCCTCATCTTGATTTAAGAACTTTTTAAATGAAGGATGATCCTGCTGCTCCCGGTTTTGCTGATCCGCACGTTTAACTCTCTGTGCACTGGATAGCGACGGTGAAATTCTTTGAAAATTTATATGGTCAACCATATGCCTATTCTCTTACGAAACAGCCGCCATCAATCTCCAATCAACTTCTGATTTCTCAATTTGGCACGCAGATGGATGATCGCCTGGGAGTGAATTTGAGACACGCGAGACTCGGTTATTCCAAGCACTTCTCCGGTCTCCTTCATTGTCAGTTCGTCAAGATAATATAAAGAAACAACAAGCCTTTCTTTTTCGGGTAGCTCCTCAATTGCCTTGGCCAGAGCATTTTTCAGTTCTTTCAAACGCGTCAGCGTAAGGGCATCATCATCGTTGTTGATCAGAAAATTCATTAGTTTTTCTTTCTCATCCTTTGACGAAAACCCCAGTTCTTCAAAGCTGATAAACGATATATTCGACAACTGTTTCGTTCGATGCAACTGATCGATATCCACACCTAATTCTTCGGCAACTTCCCTGTCTTCGACTTCCCTTCCAAGCTTTTGTTCTAGCCTTAAAAACGCATTTTCCAGCTCCCTGATCTTGCGTCTATTCGACCGGGATAGAAAATCTCTTGCGCGCAACTCACTTAACACAGCACCTTTTATTCGGAATACGGCATAGGTCATAAACTTATTATCCCGTCTCGGATCATAGCGATCCACCGCTTGAATCAATCCGATCACCCCAACATTGAGCAGATCATCAATGTCGATGGTCGATGGCAAATGCATCGCCAAGCGATGAACGATGCGCTTTACATAGGGAAGATATTCGGCAATCAGCTGCTCGCGATATGCCGGATCCTTTTTCGGTGCTCGTCTATTTGCTGTCTTCGCCAGTGCCATAGCCGTAAATTGCTCCCAATGCTTTTCCGGATAAAGGTCATCAAATCGATGCGTTATGTTGGACCAAATGATGCCAAAACAAGTTCGTATCCCCTTGCGGAAATTTCTTCGGTCGACGCTTTGAAATCTTATGCGCTAAATCATGATAACATCTGCTGGCCGCAGTATCGGGATATAGTTCACATACGATTTTTTGATGTTTCACACAGGTGGTCACGCGTTTATCAAAAACGACACTGCCCAGGTAATCGACATCGATATCTAAGAATCTATTCGTTACGACATTTAACTGTCGGAAGACCTCTTTGCCTTCCTGTGCATTGGCCACCAGATTGGTTAAGAGATAACAACATTTTTCCGAATACTTCAGAGAAAGTACTTTCATTAAAGCGTAGGCGTCGGTAATCGATGTGGGCTCCGGTGAAACCACAACAATGATTTCATGGGCGCTAACGCTGAAATCCATTACATTTGTTGATATGCCGGCAGCCGTATCGATCAGCAAAACATCCACGGAATCGATCAATTCATCAATTTCGGTGAGTAATCGTATTTTTTGATCCTGAGACAAACTGGTTAATTCTTGAATACCAGAAGAAGCGGGCAGTATTTGGATGTTTCCGGGGCCGGGAACAATAATCTCATTTAGACGTTTTTCACCCATGATCACGTGGGATAAATTATATTTGGGGGCCAACCCCAGTAATACGTCGAGATTCCCCAGACCGACATCGGCATCCAGAATGAGAACGTTCTTTCCGAGATTGCTGAAGGCGTATCCGAGATTGGCAACAATATTGGTTTTACCGACACCGCCTTTCCCGCTGGTAATGGCAATAACGCGGGTGCTGCCTTTGCGATTTTTGGGCTTCAATGGGTGCGGATACCGATTTTTCGCCTCTATCCGTTTGCTCAGACTGATCACGTTATTTGAGTGATCTTTTAGGGCCATTACAAGGTTATCTCCTCAGATAATAAGATTATCAGTACAGGGCAATATTTAGCTTGTCCCTCGCAAAAGAAGGGAGACCATCATTATCCAGTCGATCAGGGTTACAATTTCTGCAAGGCAGATAATTCTTTTGCTCAGCTGCGGATGCAGTTTCAAATGTTATTATATTTTTGTGCTTTATTTTATTGGTCCATTTGCACCCGGCAAGGTGGTAAACATCTGAATTTCTATTGGCAACAAATAATGGTTCAGGGTTGGGACCACCAGCACCATTTAGCGGGTGATCGAGTTTGGTTGAACCTATGGCGTCGTTTCTTGCGGGCGCCGCGGTAAATTCCGAATTCTTCAACAACATCAAATCTGCCAGCGTTTCGATGGAGACCGCTTCGATATCATCGGGAATTTGTTGACCCCTGCTTAAATAAGATATGGCAATGTTTGATCGCATTAAAATATTCAGCAGATTGCCATAGCTATTGCTCTCATCCAGTTTGGTGAATATTAAATGCCGGGGATTAATGGGAGCAAGCTTTTGGATGGTGTCGAACAGGTCCTTTTGCTTCGTGCTGGCACTTAAGACGAGTTGGATCTGAATATGATTTACTTTTCCCAAATAGCTTGCAATCTCCTGAATCTGGCCCGTGTTGTTCTGGCTGAATCCGGGGGTATCTATCAAAATGAGATCGTAATTTTTGAATTCGTTTATTCCCGTTTTCAGCTCAGCGGGAGTTGTTGCCGGTTTTAATGGAATGCCGATAATTCTGGCATAGGTATTCAACTGTTCGATAGCCCCGATGCGATAGTCGTCAATGGTCATCAGGGCAACTTTTTTATGGCGTTCGATGGTATAATGCGCAGCGAGTTTGGCGATGATCGAGGTTTTGCCCACACCTGTCGTACCGACAACGGCAACCACCGACTGCCTATGATCTAACTCAAGCGAACCGTTTGCCAATCCCATATGCCCAAATAAAGATGCCAGCAAGGCTTTGATATCGCCGTGTTCAAGTTTTTCGGCGGCAGCAGGCAAAATTTTGAGTCCCTCGATGACATCAACTGCGATCTCCGGATCGACATCCTGGGATAGCAACTGATGATAGAGCGCCAGCAGATATCTTCTTTCGATAGAAGGCTTATCGCCTTTATGGTTCGCATAATATCTTTTGGGGGGCAAAAATCCCTTGGGCACCCGGGAAGTTGAAGCCATTCTTTTATTCTTAGCAGACGGATAGGGATTTGCCGTCACCATGAGATGATCGCCATTACCGTCCGAACGGCGTGACGTGTGATTTTTCGTTTGGTCGATATCATGGGTGTCTATTGCCGCAGTGACCTCAACCCCGCACTGTTTAAGAGATCCGAAGATCCCAGATCCTTTTTTAATACTGCGCGCTGATAGAATGACCGCCTCCGGACCGAGGTCTTTTTTTATTAAGCGCAACGCAGCTGTCATATTCTTGGCTTCAAATCGTTTAATCTGCATCAGAAAGCTCCACTGTTCCTAATGGCTTAATTTCAACCGTATTTAAAATTTCATCATATGAAATGACATTGACAATTGGCAAAAAGCGCTCGATAAGTTTTTTGAAATGCGATCGTATCTGAGCTGAACACATCACAATGGGGTGATAATTTAAGGCGGTTATTTGCTCTAATTGACCTGCCATATGATGAATGATTTTTTGGGCAATCGCCGGATCCAACACCAGCATCGTACCGTGATCGGAATGCTGAATAGCCTTTGAAATTGCAGCTTCAACCGCAGGACCTAGGGTGATCGCAGGGATGACGCCATCAACCGATCGGTATAGTTTGGTGATGGTTCGAGCCAGCGACTGGCGAACTTTTTCAGTCAAGATGTCTAAATCCTTGGTTAGCGGTGCCCAATCGGCAAGGGTTTCTAAAATGGCCAACAGATCCCGGATGGGAATTTGCTCTTTCAACAGGTTTTGCAAAACTCTTACCACGGCGCCCAACGGCAACAAATTCGGAATCAGTTCTTCAACGACTTTGGGATGAGTTTCTTTGATGGTATCCAATAGCTGCTGGACTTCCTGCCTGCCAAGAAGCTCGTGAGAATGACGCCGGATCACCTCGGAAAGATGAGTGATCATTACCGTGGCCAGATCAACCACGGTGTACCCTTTGGCGAGGGCATCTTCTTTCACATTTTCTTTGATCCACAGTGCCGGCAAACCGTAGGTGGGTTCGCGCGTGGGGATGCCGTCAATGTCTTCTTCAGCCGTACCCGGATTCATGGCCAAATAATAATTGATCATCAACTCGCCCCTGGCTACCTCGTTGCCCTTTAACAGGATACAATATTCACCAGGTTTTAATTGCATATTATCCTGAATATGGATGGGCGTAACAATAATACCGATGTCATAGGCCACTTGCATGCGGATGGATTTGATACGATCCAGAAGTTGTCCATCTTGTTCGACATCAACCAAGGGTATCAGACCGTAGCCAATTTCTATGGCCAGCGTGTCCAGCAGTGGCAATGTGTCAAAGTGCTCCGGTAATGCCGCCTGCTCTGCTTGCAGCTTTTGTTCTTGCTCTGCCCGGCTCGCTTCGCTTGCGGCCTGAAAGGTCAGGTATGCTAAACCGCCCGTGAAAACGGCTAAAATCATGAAGGGAATTGTCGGCAGTCCCGGAACCAGTCCGAAACCGAAAAGAACGGCAGCGGCGATGGCAATCGCCCGCGGTTGAACCAAAATTTGAGACGTAATTTCTTTTCCCAGACTAGCCTCATTGCCGGCTCGCGTGACAATGATACCGGCCGCCGTAGATATAATCAGGGCGGGAACCTGGGTCACCAAGCCGTCACCGATGGTCAGCAAGGTGTAGTTCTGTGCGGCCTGTGCAAAAGACATTTTATTCTGAAAAACGCCGATCGCCAATCCGCCAATAATATTAATCAATGTGATCACGATACCGGCGACCGCATCGCCGCGCACAAATTTATTGGCACCGTCCATGGCACCATAATATTCCGCTTCACGGGCAATCACATCGCGGCGCGCGCGGGCTTCTTGCTCGTCAATGAGTCCGGCATTCAAGTCGGCATCGATGCTCATTTGTTTGCCGGGCATCGCATCTAAGGTAAAGCGCGCAGCAACTTCAGCAATGCGTCCCGCACCTTTTGTAATGACCATAAAGTTGATGGCAACCAGGATCAAAAAGACGATGATGCCAACCAGATAGTTGCCCCCGACAACAAAGCTGCCAAACGCCATAATAACCTTACCGGCTGCCGAAGTGCCTTCATTGCCGTGCAACAAAATTAAACGAGTGGAGGCGACATTGAGGGCCAGTCGAAATAAGGTGGCCAACAGGAGAATGGACGGAAACGCGGATAATTCCAAAGGTTGCGAGATGTACATGCTGGCGAGCAGAATAACCAATGCCGCCGTAATGCTAAAGGATAAGAGTAGATCCAGTAACATGGGCGGCAACGGCATGATCATAAACACGAGAATCCCCACGACGGCTGCCGCCAGATAGATATCGCTGTTTTGGGTAATGATCGAAATGGGTCCGGAGTACGGTGTTTGGTCTGCAACTGCCATGGTATTCAATTATCCGTTGCCAAGAAATTTTTCTTGCCCTTGGCTTTCAAGATCATTTATTCTTATCCGAATGCAAAAATTCACCTTTACTGAAGCATTAGGCCATGCGATAGATCCCCTTGAGTCGATAGACATAGGCCAATATTTCAGCCACAGCGCGATACAACTCAACCGGGATATAATCGCCGATGTCAAGCATTTGATACATTGCCTGCGCCAGCGGTTTGTCTTCAACAATCGGTACATCATGTTCTCTGGCAATGTCTTTAATTCGTTCGGCGATAAATCCCGCGCCTTTGGCGAGCACTCGCGGAGCGATCATCTCGCCGGCATCAAATTTTATCGCCACCGCCAGATGCGTGGGATTGGTGATTACTACATCGGCTTCAGGGACGGATTCCATCATACGCCGCTGGGCCATTTCCAGTTGCATGCTGCGGATGCGTGCCTTGATTTTCGGATCACCTTCGGTTTGCTTGCGCTCATCTTTGACCTCTTGTTTGGTCATCTTTAGATTGCGCTCGTGCTGCCAGCGTTGATAGATATAATCCAGCACGGCTAAAACAATCAGCGCCAAACAAACAAATAAGAAGATTTTAAAGGCAAGCGTTGCAATAAATAGAAAAATCTCTGCCACTCCCTTTTGTATCTGGGATGGAAACAATTTCATATCGTTGGCGATCACCGTGTAGGCAATGCCGCCGACAAAGACCAATTTAAGTATCGATTTAGCAACCTCCACGAGAGATTTTAATGATACGAATTTTTTCATCCCTGAAATAGGGTTGAGCTTGCCGAGCTTAAAGCGCATGGCTTCGCTATGGATCTCAAAGCCCACTTGGCTGATATTTCCAATAAGTCCCGCAATGATGAGGGGCAAAAAAATCGGTATCAGAATACCAAATACAGTATCAAAAACCTCCCTCAATAAGGCGCTGGCATCGGAGACCTCATCGAAGGATAGCGATAGGGTCCCAATATTTTGATAAATTCCAGTGAACATGGCCGACAGGTTCCAAAATATCCAGGAGCCCGCAAAGTAAAATACCCCCAGGGCCGCCATCAGGATCATCACCGACGGAATTTCTCTGCTCTGAGCAACCTGTCCTTTTTTTCTGGCTTCCTGGCGCCGTTTCGCGGTTGCTCTTTCGGTTCTTTCTTGTGCACTGCTTTCAGCCATCTAATTCCTTTTTTAGGACATTGCCCGTAACAGCAAAACCATATGCTTTCCCAGTGCGTTGACTAGGGTTTTCAAAAATGATGAGATGTATGGCAGACTAAACCCGATAAACAGCAGCCCGACACCAATCTTCAACGGCATGGCAACGATTAACACATTCATCTGAGGAACCGTGCGGGCTATCAGCCCAAAGGCAACACTGGTCAATAAAAGCGCTGTCATTATTGGAGCCCCGATTTTAACGGCGATCACAAACATATTTGCCCCAAGCTCCATGACGTGCGCCATGACCGAAGCACTGAAATGAAACCCAAGAGGAGGCACCAGCCGGTAACTCTCAGCCAGGGCGCGTATCAGCCAATGATGGGCATTGGTTACCACAAGTATCAGCAAGGCCAACAATTCCATAAACTGAGCGATAATGGGAATCTGTTCGCTGGTGTTGGGATCCATCACGTTTGCCAACGCCATTCCCATCTGGTACCCGGTCAATTGCCCGGCCAGTTGTATTCCGGCAAAAATCACCTTGACCGACAGCCCGATGATGACACCAATCATGATTTCGCCGATAACCTCAACGGTAAACGGCAGTAGGTGAGACATAACCGGTACAGTATCGAGCTTGAGCATCGAGACCAAAATGATGGTAATGGATAATGCCAACCCGGCCTTGAATAACAAAGGGACACTATTGCTGCCAAACACCGGCAGTGTCATCACCATGGCAGCCATGCGCAAAAAGACCAAAAAAAACATTTGAAGCTGTGGCAATGTGATATGAAAAGATATCATCGGTCTTTAGACCTCAGGCACCATCGTGTCATCGGTGTTATCAGTGAATGTAAAAAGATAAATTGTTAAACAGGTTTTCCATAAAAACGATCATGGTTTGCATCATCCATGGAAAAAAGAAAATCAGAGCAATCGCCACCGCCATCATCTTGGGAATAAATATCAAGGTCATTTCGCTGATCGATGTGGCTGCCTGAAAAATGCTGACCAACAATCCGACGATCAGCCCGGCTAACAGCATCGGAGCAGCTAAAAACATGGTGGTTTTGATGGCTTCAAAAAAAAACCCGGTCACAAATTCTGGCGTCATGTCACGTTTCTCGATAATGTGGTTTAAGCAAAACTTTTCACGAGCGAACCCACCAACAGGTACCAGCCGTCCGCAAGCACAAAGACCATTAGCTTGAACGGCAACGAAATCATAATCGGTGGCAGCATCATCATTCCCATGGAAAGCAATACACTGGCCACCACCATGTCAATGATCAAAAACGGTACATAAAGCAAAAAACCAATTTGAAATGCGGTTTTGACCTCGCTGATGATAAATGATGGAATCAGCACTTTAATCGGAATATCGTCACTATTTCTGGGTCGATTCAGCTTGGCGATTTCCACAAATAAAGACAGGTCTTTTTCTCTGGTCTGTTTGAACATGAATTCTCGTAGCGGTTTGGCTGCATTGCTAAATGCCTGGTAATGGTCTATCTTTTTATCAAGATAGGGTTGCACGGCGGTCTGGTTGATCTTTTGCCACACCGGGGCCATAATGAAAAAGGTTAAAAACAATGCCAGGCCTATCATCACCTGATTGGGCGGCATTTGGTTGGTCCCCAAGGCCCGCCGCAGCAAACCTAAAACAATCACAATCCGGGTAAACGAAGTGAGCATGACCAGAATCGCCGGTGCCAGAGAGAGAACCGTCATTAAAAGAAAAATTTGCAAAATAACCGTCGGTTCCAAAGGCCCGTTTGTCTTATCCATACCCACGCTGAAAAACGGTGTCCCGATAATGGGTTCCTCACCCCGGCAATCCGCCGCTGTGACCAGAATAGCGATAATTGCCGTTCCAACAATCATGGCCACAAGCTTCGTCATCCATATTGCGGATGCGCAGCGTTGGAATCTGACCGGGATTATGATCCTGCCGGTGGTCAACCATTTGCCGAAGGGGTTCAGCAAGCACTTCATCAATTCGACACTCCCTAAGCTTTTCTTGGGCACAGGCCTCTCCCTAACTCGGACTGCCTTTAGTGGATTTGAATTTAGACGCGATTTTACTCAAATGGTCCGAAAACGACAGGGGCATTTGAGTACTCTGGTGGTTTCGGATATTTTCCAGGATCTCTTCATCCTCAATTTTCGTCAGCAGCGTAATATGATCATGGGTGACACCTAATATCAGGAGTGCGCCCGGCACTTCGACCGCACAAATATTTTTCTTTACGCCGATAAATTTATTTGCCAAGACACGAATCAGCTTTTCCTTGCCCCCGGAATGCTCGACGCTTGAAACCCGTCGGGCAAAATAAAATACGACAAACAATGCTCCCAGAACGATTCCTAACGCGGCAAACATTTTCAACGCAGTGGTTATCATATCTGGAGGGGCATTCATCTCAACCTCTCTATGCGCTCCATGGGACTGATAACTTCGGTGAGGCGCACACCATACTTATCATTGACGACCACGACTTCACCTCGCGCAATTAGCTTTTGGTTGGCTAAAATTTCCAAGGTTTCACCGGCAAGCTTGGACAGTTCGATGACCGACCCTTGTCCGAGCCTGAGCAGTTCATTGACCAACATTTTGGAACGGCCCAATTCAACCGTTACCTCAATGGGGATATCCAGAATAAAATCCAAATTGATGGATGCTTTTGCATCGGAATCCTTAGACAAACCGGATGCATGTGGTGATGTTTGCTTTGTGAGCGATGGCGAAGGTTCAGATGCTGTTTGAGATTCGGCACTCTGGTGATCCAGTTGCTCCTTGTTTTCATCCGCCGCAACCATATCTAGTTATTGCCTCCGTTTTTCTTGAGCAATCTCGAAATTTCAACGGCACGATTTCCCTTAATCACTCCAGGATAGCCCGTGAATTTTGGGACATGATCAACGCTAATGGTGATCAGGTCTTCCGGACCTTTATCCAGTTTGATAATGTCATTGACATGCAAATCCAATAAACGCCGCACGGTTTTGGTCGTTCTGCCCAGTTCCGCGATGATTGACACCGGAGTATCTTTTAATAATTTTTGAAGCTGAGCACCCCAAGTGTGTTCCTTATTCTTTTTCTGCAAGTATTTGGCCGAAAGCTTAGCTTTTATCGGCTCCAGGGTTAGATAGGGAATGGCGATATGCATATCGCCGCTGAATTCTTCTCCACTTAACGAAAAGACGATATCGATCAGCAATTCATCGGGGGCTAGGAGGTGCACAAACTCGGGCTTCATTTCGGTCTTGGTTAAAACGGTTTCAATCGGATGAATCGGACGCCAGGCTTGCTTAATGCCGGCCACTATTTCGTGATTGATTTTTTTTAACATACGCTGTTCGATCAGCGTAAAATCACGAATGGTGGTCGTCGGCTTACCCCTCCCACCGAACATGCAATCGATCAACGAAAAAACCAAGCCGGGTTCAATCACCAGCAGCGCAGAACCGATGAGCGGCTGCATCGTAAATATTTGAAAACTGGTGGGAGACGAAAATTCCCGAATGAATTCTTGATACTTTACCATTTCCGCTGAAACGTATTGGACTTCTAAGGAGCGTTGCAGCATGGATGAAAGCATCTGATTCATGAGGGTAACAAACTTGTCATTGACCTCTTCCAGGGCGTAAAACTGATCGCGCAAAATTATATTTTGCGTCGTCAAACTGTAGGATACCGCTTCGGTTTGTCGCTTTTTTTCTCCCTCAAGATCCACATCTCCTTTGTCCATTGCTGAAAGGAGTGCATCTATTTCTTCCTGGGTTAAGATCTGGTCAGGCATATTTGAATACCTTTTTTATTGGACCACAAACTCGGTAAAAAAGATATTGGTTATACTCCCATGGCCCAACAGACTGTTTAATTTAGCGATAATTTCGTTTCGCAGCCGGGTTTTGCCCTCCACCGTGCGGATATCTTCAAAGCGCTTCGTGGGAAGTATCATTAAAATGCCGTCTCGCATTTGCGGCAAGCGCCGCTTCATTTCTTCTACCAATTTATCATTGCTTAATTCCAAATCCATCGTAATCCTCAGGTAACGTTTTCCGCTTTCATCAGCGAGATTCACAATAAAGGTGTCCAGCGAGAAAATCGTACCCAGAGATTGTGTTACAGCTTGTGGGTTCTTTGCCGCGGCTGCCTCTTTTGCGACTGCGTCAGCGGTGGAGAGCTTGGTCCAGATCATAAAAAGACCGGCTGTCAAACCCAGCATGACAACAAACAAAATGGCGACCAGTGAAACAAGGATTTTAGTTGACATTTACTTTTGCTCCTCCTTTATCAGCACAATCTCAACTCGGCGATTTTTGGCGCGGTGTTTGGCTGAGTCATTTGGAAACAATGGTTTTGATTCCCCATAACCTACGGCAGAAAAGCGTCGCGGTTCTGAATTGCAGGAATGAATAAAGTACTTAACGACATTCACGGCTCTGGCCGTAGAAAGTTCCCAATTCGAAGGAAAGCGCTTCGTGTGGATCGGCACATTATCCGTATGTCCTTCAATGCGAATAGGGTATGGTATCTGATCAATTACACCGGCAATCTGATTTAAGAATGAAAATCCAGCAGGGTTAATTGTTGCCCGGCCGAAATCAAAAAGAACAGCGTCCGCAAAACTTAGCCGTGCACCTTGTTCGGTATAGGTGACACGAATATCTGTTTCAGCATCCAATGATGCGATGGCTTTTCCAATAATTTCCTGCATCGATTCTTCTTGCTGGGGTTTTGACCGACTTTCCGCCTGAGTCTTTGCATGAGACATATCTTTCACAGGTTGCTCGTCTTTCACCTTTATTCCTACGCGTTGTCCTACCTCCAAAATTCCGAGACCACTTTGCAAAGCATATTGAAAATCTGACATCTTTTTCACGTCAATGGTGCTCATGGTAAATAGCAGAACGAAAAACACCATTAACAGCGTCACCAAATCATTGAACGTGGTCAGCCAGCTGGAACTATTGTGTTTATCCGTTCGGGATAGCTGTTGTTCTCTTCGCTTCAATCTTCACCCTTAAGCGCTTTGGATTTTGATTGGCTTTGCTCAAAAATGATTTCCACCCGGCGATTGCGCGCACGGTGTTCAATCGTGTCATTGGAAACCAGCGGTTGATATTCTCCGAAGCCTACTGCGGATAATCTTTGCGAAGGCACCTGGTGGTTTTCGATAAAATACCTGAGCACATTGACCGCCCGCGCCGCAGACAGTTCCCAGTTGGATGGAAATCGTTGAGTGTGGATCGGAAGGTTATCGGTATGCCCTTCGATTCGAACAAGATAGGACGTTTTCGCGATTATAGCTCCAATTTTATCAAGCAGCGGGATAGCCTCCCGGGAGAGATCGGCGACCGCTAAATCAAATAGGGCATGATCGGCCAGACGCATGACCAGACCCTTGGGTGATAAAGAAATGCTGATATCATTTTCAAGATTGGCCTGCATGATAAGTACTTCCAGCTCTTCAAAAATTTTGGCGAGTTCACTCTGGTTGTCGATAATATCCGCAGACTCGGGCAATACGGCGGTTCCCGAATCAAATTTACGGCCGCCTGGAAAAATACTGACGGCACTGGCAAATGAGCGCACAAATCGCATTACTTTTGCTTCTTCCATCGTGGCAAAAGAGCACAACATACTAAAAAAGCAAAGCAGAATGAGAATAAATCCGGAGTAGACGATCTCCCACCCGGCGCCGGAGGAATCATCGGAGCGTTTTAAAGAATTTTTTTGACGTTCGCGTGGCATGCTGGCTCCCTGAAAACCAAATTAGGCTTTGACCGGTTCTTCGCTGACCGCAATTCGGGCCTTGGGTGCAATAAAGGCTTTCAGCCTTTGCTCCACGATGCGATGATTGTCACCGGATTGGATTGAAATGACGCCTTCCAGCACCATTTGTTTGATCAATATTTCCTGCTTGCTGCGGGTCTTTAATTTTCCGGCAACCGGCAAAAAGAGAAGATTGGC
>CP070694.1:276170-281452 GCA_020353355.1 Desulfobacterales bacterium
CGCGATTTAACAAATTCGGTTTGCTCCTACACGCGATGCGGATTGGGAATATCCTGGACGAACAAGTGCGCGTTTGGTCCCCTACCGGACCCGGATCTCTTCATAACAGACGTTAGTATCTGCTGTCTGCATGTCACATGGTGGGCCTATCTGGAGGACCATTTTAAGAAGCCGACCTTTTTCGTGGATCAACCGGCAACGGACAGGCCGGATGACCCGGCGTATATCGATTATTACGAGAATCAGATCCGAGAAATGGTGAAATTCATAGAAGATAACACCCATAGTGTTTTTGACTTAGAGAGGCTCAAGCAAACGGTTCGAAATTCCGACCTGACCGGTCTATACTGGAAGAAAATCATGGAGCTGCGTAAACACAAGCCGTCTCCCGCCAGCTTCAGACACCTCGCAGGACAGATCCTTCCCCTTGTAACCGCACTTGGCGACAAGGACGCTGCCGATTTTTACATCGCCTTTTACGGGCACTATCAGGATCTGATAAAACAGAGAGTAACACCGGCAGCGGGTGGAGAAAAGTACCGGCTTATTTGGAACGGTATTCCGATTTGGCATCATCTTCAAGTCATCGACTATTTTGAAAAAAAGGGAGCAAACTTCGTTTGGGAACCCTATACGTCTCTGAGTTGGGGTAACAAGACGCCATCGGGACGACTCGACCCGGAGGACCCCTTCCGTACTCTTGCAGTAAAATACACAAATGTGTTTACCAACAGACCAATCGAAGCACGTTTTAAATACTTTGAGGAGGCAATCGATGAATACGATGTGGATGGGATGGTTATGTTTTCCAATCGCAGTTGCCGGCCGCAATCTATCGGCCAGGACGAAACGGTTGAGATGGTCAGGGAAAAGTACGACCTCCCTATTTTGATCCTCGAAGGGGACCAGGCTGATGCTGAAGGATTTAGTTGGGAGGATGCCAAGAATAAGATTGACGGATTTGTCGAGGTCCTCGAGGCAAGAAAAAGATAGACTGGGTGTGACCGGATATAACGAATAAGGAGGGAAAGGGTGATATCAGAATTCAAAGAGCGGATAGAGAAGCGTCATGAGCGTAGCCGGGAGCTCAAAAAAGACGGGAAGAAGATCGTTGCGTGTTTTTATGGGCTGGTTCCCAAGGAACTCATTCATGCCGCAGGCATTATTCCCATTCAACTCATCGAGGAGAGGAACCCTCAGTATGAGGAGAAGTCCGAACTCCTGCCCTATCTGTGTGGTATGAGCAAGAATCTGACCGGGCAAATATACGGGAAAGTTTTTGATTACGTTGATGGGGTTATGGTGGGGACCGTCTGCGATACGAACCGGCACGTTTTCGATATCTGGGCGCATCGAAAACTGTTCCCCCACTTGTTCCTCGTTCGGGCGCCATCCACGGCATCCGATGCTGCGGTGATCTATTATACAAATGAACTAAAAAGACTGGCAGGGGAGCTTGAGAAGATCTCCGGGAAAAAGGTAACGGAAGACAGCCTTCGGGAATCGATTGCTCTTTATAATGAAAACAGGGACCTCTTCGGCCAGTTTTATGATCTCCGTCCAAAGACCGATATATCCGCTGAGGATGCGGTTTACATCTTCAGTTCAGGCCTGGTAACCCCCGTGGAAGAGCACAACGACATGATGCAACGGTTTCTATCAACCCTTGCCACGACTTCGCAGGCAAACAATAATATAAAACTCATGCTCTGTGCCGTCAATCTCAATATGGCCATAGATGTGATCCGGATGAGCGAAAAATACGGAGCTTCCGTGGTGACTGACGATCTACCCCATAACGCCCGATACGGCTCAAATAAGATAGACATGATCGGCGATCCCTTTGAAGCGCTTGCGCGCGGGTACCTTCGCAAAGTTCCGGCACCAGGGATCTATTCTTTTGAAGAACGGGCGACCGACATCAGGGATAGGATGGCGAAGGCCAAAGCCAAGGGAATGATCTATCTCATCCAGCTTTATTGCGATGCGTACGCGATCGAATACGCTATCCTGAAGGAACGATTCGACAAATGGAATCTAACCCATCTAAGACTCGAAGCTGAGGATACCCCGAGTTCCATCGAACAGCTTAATGTGAGGCTTCAGTCTTTCGTTGAATCTCTGCTTTAATCGAAACAGCTAATACCAAATGGAACATCGAACTCGCCTTTGGCGAGTTCGATGTTCTTATTTTTAGTCCCTCCGGGGCAAAAACAACTTAGCGACTATGAGGGCTCACCACTAAGATTATTGTCTATTCAGCAGATCCCTTGCAAAAAGGGCTGAACCTACCGCTCCCACGATCTGGGGTTCCTCAGGGATGTGGGCGCAGACATCGAGTTTTTGCTCCAATCTTTTAACCACCCCCGAATTCTTAGAAATCCCGCCACTGATGACAAAATCGTCCTCAATCCCTAGCCGTTGGAGGAGTGCTTTGACCCTTTCGGCCACACTATCGCAAAGCCCGGCGAGTATTTCATTTATCGGAACACCCTCGCGCATCAAGGACAAGACTTCTGATTTTGCAAAAATGACGCAGGTATTACTGATCTTTACAGGGTTCCCGTCAAATTCTAAAGAGCGCACTCCGATTTCTTCGAGTTGGATCTGTAAAAGGGATGCCATCACCTCCATGGCCCGTCCCGTTCCTGCCGCGCACTTGTCGTTCATGATAAAGCTAGTGACCTTTCCGTTTTCATCGCATCGGATGGCCTTGCAGTCCTGTCCCCCCATATCCAGGATAGTGCGAACGGAAGGATGGAAATAATGGGCACCTTTTGCATGGCAGGAGATCTCGCTGATGTTTCTATCTGCAAAGGGAACGATCACCCGTCCATAACCCGTCGCGACCGTAAATTCAATATCCTGCTGAAGAATAGCGGTCTTTTCGAGCGCGACCTTCAGGGCGCTCAGGGCTGTTTCAGCGCTGTCAGGCCCGGTCCGTATGAGGCTGTAAGCTTCAAGGTTGCGATCCACGAAAATAGCGGCCTCTGCTGAAAGAGAGCCCACATCAATTCCACATGTAATCATCTATTCCTCATTATTTTAGACAGGATTGATCATCAAGAAATCAAGCCGGATTTTTTGGCCAGGATGGCGGCGCCAAGGGCGCCAACGATTTCAGGATCCTTCGGTACCTGAATGTCAAGTTCAAGCTGCTTCTCGAGGGCACGGACCACCCCGATATTTAAGGCAACACCTCCGGTAAAAATGAGTTCTGGCTCTATACCGACCCGTTTGGTCACAGAGGCGATCTTGGCAGCAATCGACTCATGCACCCCCGCAAGAATATCCTCTTTTGCAGATCCCCGGTGGACCTCCGCGACGATTTCAGACTCCGCGAATACGGCACAGGTGGTCGTCAATACGACTTTCTTTGATGAATCGAGGGAAATAGGCCCCATCTCAGATGGGGGAATTTGCATCATCTCGGCAACGGTCTCCAAAAAAACACCCGCACCGGATGCACATTTATCATTCATTACGAAGTTCGTCAGGTTTCCCTGCGAATCACATCTGAGGATTCGACTGCCCTCGGCACCAACATCAATAACCGTCCTTGCAGCCGGAAAAAGCCAGTGAGAACCCTGTACGTGGCACAGCATTTCCGTCCTGTTTCCATCTGCAAAAGTTACCTTTTCTCGGCCTACTCCGGTAGCAAACAGGCGTTCGATTCTTGCGGCAGTCATTCCTGCCTGATTTAGCATCCCATAGAATACAGTTCTAGCCGCAGCTTCCACCTCCCCTGCGATAACCCGGGTAACATGACTGATAATTCTGTTGTTTTCGAGGATTACTGCATTCACGCTCTGATGGCCAATATCAATTCCCGCTGTAATCATTCCAGTCTCCGGATCAAAAATCTTTGACTAAAAGAAACAATTTTATGGGGCCTGCTAAGAATAACAAAAAGCATTAAACGAATTCGGGTTTTATCCCCGATTACCAAATGGACCACCCACCATCCACATAAATTGTCTGACCCGTAATATAAGCTCCGGCTTTTGAACACAGAACGAGAAGGATCCCCTGAAGATCTTCTGTTTCGGCAATGCGTTTCATCGGGACCTGGGTATCAATCGTTTTCTGAAAAGCGGAATCTTTCAAAAGCTCTGTTATCAGTGGCGTCCTTACATAACCCGGACCTATGGCATTGACCGTCACGCCGGATGTTGCCCATTCTATGGCCAAAACTTTGGTGAGCTGGCTAACCCCACCCTTGCTGGCACAATACGGTGCCCTATCGGTTAATCCGATGAAGGCTGCAACGGAAGAAATATTGACGATGTGTCCGGAACGGCGCTCTACCATCCGCCGGCCCACGGTTTGGCAGGTCAGGAAGGTGCCTTTCAGGTTGATGTCCAAGATCTGATTCCATTCGGCCGGATCGAATTCAAGGGCCTTTTTCCGTATGTTGATGCCTGCGCTGTTGACCAGAATGTCAACAGGCCCAAGAGTTTCTTCTACGGCCTCAACCATGGTTTCAACGTCTTCTTTTCTGGACACGTCACAGGGAAATGCTTTTGCCTCAATGCCTTCCTCGTTCAGGCCGAATGCAGCTTTTTTCCCAGCCGTCTCTGTCCGGTTCACCACTGCTATCTTCACCCCTGCATATCACAGTGTCTGGGCAATGGCCAAACCGATACCCGAACTGCCACCGGTAATGATGGCCACTTTATCCTTAAGATCGAATATCTTCTCAAATATCTGATTACGCATCCCGATATTTCTCCCCCATTAATTTTTTGATCTTGAATTTTTGAATCTTTTCCGTTGTGGTCATGGGAAAGGATTCCATGATCTCTACAAAATCGGGGACCTTAAAATTGGCTAGGTTTTCTTTACAAAATTGTATAATTTTCTCGGTGCGCAGGCGATGCCCCGATCTGGGAACGATGCAGGCACAAATCTTCTCTCCCAACTTCCTGTTCGGCACGCCTACCACGGCCACATGTTGAACGCCTTCGACCAGGGCGATATTTTCTTCTATCTCGGCCGGATAAACATTGAACCCCCCGCGAATAATCATCTCTTTCTGGCGGCCCACAACAATCAAACGGCCATTTTTGTCCAGCTTGCCCAAATCCCCCGTATAAAAAAATCCATCGGCGTCAAATGACAACCTCGTGAGATCTTCCTGTTTATAATAGCCGGCAAAAAGATTTTCCCCTCTGATAGCGATTTCTCCGACCACGCCTACGTCGACTGCAGAGCCTACGGCCACGCCGACCTCGACCGCAACACCGGTGCCGACCTCGACCGCAACGCCGACGCCGACGCCG
>CP070694.1:281552-288929 GCA_020353355.1 Desulfobacterales bacterium
CTGGCCATGGGCCTTGATGTCGCCGAACATGGAGTTGCCGGCACCACCAAAAGGGAAAAAACTCATGGGCGCGGCAATACCGATATTTATGCCGATCATACTGGGTTTTACCCGGTATTTAAACTCACGTGCGGTGGCACCGCTGTTGGTATAAATACAGGCTGCATTGCCGAAACCACGCGTATTAATTAGATCGATCACCTCATCGAGATCCTTGCAGCGCACAACGCTGACCACCGGGCCGAAAATCTCTTCCTTAGCAATGGTCATATCCGGTTTGACATTGTCGAATATGGTCGGACCGATGAAAAAGCCGTTGGGATAGCCTTCAACCGTGCAGTCCCGTCCATCCAGGATCAGATCGGCACCTTCCGCAAGGCCCTTTTCAATATAGCCCAATACACGTTTTTTGTGAGCCGCACTGACCACCGGTCCCATGGTAGTTTGCTCGTTGAGACCATCGCCGACGTTGACGTCTTTTGCGGCTGCCATGAATTTTTCCACCAACTCATCGGCCACATCGCCGACGGGTGCCAGGATCGCCCCTGATAAACAGCGTTGGCCGGAGCACCCATAAAACGAGGTGATCAATGAAGGCATGCCGGCAGCCAGGTCTGAATCCGGCATGACTGCCACAATATTTTTAGCTCCCCCCAATGCCTGGACGCGTTTGCCGGTTTCCCCGCAGCGTTGATAGATATATCTGGCCGTCGGTGTGGAACCGACAAATGAGATGCCTTCAATATCCGGATGTTCCAGCAATCCGTTGACCACATCGCGGGATCCGTGAACCATGTTGAGCACACCTTCCGGAAAACCGATCTCGTCGATTACTTCAAAAATTTTAGTTTGGGTCATGGGAACCTGTTCGGAGGGCTTAACGATGAAAGTATTGCCGGTTACGACGGCATACGGCAAAAACCACCAGGCAACCATCCCGGGAAAGTTATAGGGAACGATGGCGGCAAATACACCCATGGGCTGCGGATGTCCCATGCAGTCGATGTCCGTGGCGATATCTTCCAGGGTATAGCCGCACATGAGGGTGGTGACCCCTGTGGCATGTTCCACATTTTCAATCATGCGCCGGACTTCTCCGCGGGCTTCGTCAATGGCTTTGCCCTGTTCGGTGGTCAGAACCCGGGCAATATCTTCGAAATTTTCTTCAAAGGCTTCCTTTAGCCGAAACAAATAACGGGCACGGGTCAACGGCGGTGTGGTGCGCCAATCCGGGTAGGCTGCCCTAGCAGCCTTTACTGCCTGATCCACATCCTCCGCGGTACCGTAAGCGACCTGCGCGATTTTTTCTCCTTTAGCTGGATTCCATACATTACCGATAGTCTTGGATGTAGATTCGACCCATTCCCCATTGATGTAATTTTTCATAACTGGCAGAGACATACCGTATCCTCCTTTGCAAATTTGCTTAAAAATAGATTAGACTCTCTGTACAGGGATTGATTGTATATATCCAAAGATGTTGAAATTTAATTTCATTAGCAGATCAGGTACCCTTTAGGCAACTGATATTTTGATGCGCTAACAGTCCCGCCGCAGCGCACAGGCGTCAACTTAAGTATATTTCACCAAAACAAAGGGCATTTCACGGTCATTGGTAAATCCATGGAAAGAATGCGTAACGGAAAATGGCTGATTAATTATTAATTAGTGCCGCTCTATGGGTGGGCGATTTTTTTCAAGATCAAGGAAGACGAGGATTTAAAGCATTTTTTTTTGGCGTTGTTAATAAAATTAGGAAATAAGCAATTTTTTCGGTGAGCCCCGCCGTGCGGCGGGATTTCACATCCGGCTTCTATGCATTAATGTGTTCAACAAGCCGCACAAGGGGTTTATTCCGAGGCGAAATCGCTGAACGCATGGCGCTAAGAGCAAAGCGTAAACACAATGTCTACAGACCTTTCCTTTAACGCTAGGCGTTTTGCGTAATGCTTTAGGCCTGCGGAGGACGGAGCAAAGGGCCATTTCCTTTGAGAAGCTTCAGGCGCCACCGATACCATATTCCTTTTCCCCCATCACGCCCCAAACTTCCTTCCACTTATCGTTCACTTTTGACATTTTGCCGTCAATTGCTGATTTATGGTCACTCCATTCTGCGGGACATTCCCTGGCCAGCGCTGCGATCCGTTCGTCGAGATCATCGACCATAGTTATCAATTCGGCAACCATTGGATCGACGCTTTCTTTATCGTCGCCGGTCATTTTTTCTGACCTGCGAATAACATCATACAGCTTGGCTTTCCAACCGGTAAGTTCAATTGCGACAGTATCACAGTATGATTTAACGTCCACAATTTTCTCCTCTCAACTAAAATACAAAACACCAGGCACAAAAAATCTAATTATAAAATTACTATCCGTTCGCGTGTTCAGAGGTTCAGGGTTTCCGATACCCATGAATCTGTGAACGCTTACTAAAATTATAGCTGATTATTTCGATGTCAATTAGGAGGATAGGAGTTCATGCTTTTCTTTTTTTCAGAAAATTATTTTCAATGGCACGAATCCATTGGGGAGGATAGGGGACTTTAAAGGCAGCGGTATCTTTTTCATTCTCTGAATTGATGAAGTCGACTTTAACCAGGGATTGATGAAGATCGATGCCTTTGTGGCTACGATCGTGATAGACCCTGGCAATGCGTGCGCCCGGTATTTCCAACTCCAGTTTTTTCAAACGACTGCGGTAAAAAAGCCGATCGGGAAGCATCAGTAAAAATCCGCTGCTCCGCCGCGGTGCCCCTGTCTCAGTTGCTCTGCCAAAGTAGTTCACGCCAAAACTCATGGCCAAAATCTTATGGCTGCCGAAGCGTTCGTTTATCCATTGGCGATCTTTCCATCGAACCCAGGCAATATATGCCATAATCCCGAAAAAGATCACGGCGATTATCATCCATTGCTGTGTCTTTAAAAGTTCAATCATTTGAATTCAGATAATGCGATGATCAACTTTTTCCGTGCCATATTGTGGCGATAGCCACCGGTGCTGCCCATCGCCGCGAGAATGGAATCTGCAATTTCCTCGTCGCTTCTCTTTATTTTTCGTGCCTCACGGATTTGACCTGCATTGAGTTGAACCAGTTGACGAAAGCTTTCCCGATCGCGTGAATAGAAAACAACAAATCCTAAAATGAAAACCAGAGTCGATGATATGACGGCTATGTAGAAATCAACCTGGGGGTCGGGGAAAAAAAGCCGCAGCAGGCTGTCGGGGTTACCTGTATTTAACAGGGAATACATCGCGACAAACCCGATCAGGATCATCAAGGCATAGACTATGTAAAGCAAATATTTTGGCAACGGATTCGTCTTCTCTTTGTTGAAAATGAAGGCCCTTGAATTTTTTTCAAAGGCCTTCTTTAATTGCGGGTTCTCGCAGTAATTTTATAAAGGAGGAAAGCTCAAAACCCTTCCCCCCTGTTGCGTTAAATCAAATTAAACCGGTCTCATTTCGCCTTCCTGCATAGCGGCCCACTGGGATTCGGCCTCCTGCCAGGCTTCTTCGGAAGCTTCTTTCTCCCAGACCTCAAGGCCGCGCTCAGCCCGTGTGGCTCCTGGAAGAATATTATCCAATATCAAGGCAGTAATTCCTGTAACCGCCATCCCGGTGGTCAGAATGGCCTGCAGGATGTCGCCGATGACTTTTACGAAGGTCCCGGCCGCGCTCCAATTAATGGGGACCGCGCTTGCGGACAGCAACGGATTGAAATGATAGGGGACCGTTAATCCTGCAAAGAAAGAAAGCCCGATGATAAACAGGTTTCGGGAGTTGTTCAAGTTGACGATTTGCAGGTTGGAAAGACCCACCGATGCGATCATGCCGAACAGGCCGACAAACATGGCCCCCACTACCGGTTGGGGCAATGTCGCCAGAATCGCCCCAAATTTGCCGACAATGGGTATGATCAACATAACCGCAGCGCCGCAGCGGACCACACGACGGCTGGCCACTCTGGTCAAGCCGATAGATCCAATGTTTTCAGAATAGGTCGTCGTGCCATTGCAGGTTTGCAGTACGCCGGCGATAAAGCAGCCCAGACCTTCAGCACCCAGTCCTCTTGAAATCATGCGTGATGTTGGAACGGGTGCCTCTGAGATCCTCGCACAGGCATAATAGTCGCCGATGGACTCAATCATGGAAGCCAGGTATCCCGCCAGCATTCCAAATGCTCCTGCCCACAACGTCGTGCTGGCTAAATTCGGAAACCCCCATTTAAACGGCAGCATCGGCCTGAAGCTGAACCAGGCGGCGCTGGCAATCAAGTCCGTCTTCAGATAGGCGGGGCTGTCGGGGGAAATCATGCCCGTTGCGGTGCCGATTAATGCCGCCAGCCAGCCGGTGATGATGGACAGCAAAACCGGAAACAGCATAAATGCCCGTGATTTTTGAGAGAAAACCTGAGAGTAAAGAATCAGGGCAACCAGCGTAATCAAGGATATTATCCAGTTGGACGCCATCCAGGGAGCACCGATACTGAAGAGTGCCAAACCGATCATGGCAATCGTCGGGCCAATGGTGATGGGGCTGATCAGCTTGCGAACCTGTCCCATGATACCCGTGTAGCCAAGCACGATTTCAAACACCGAGGCGATCATAATGGCCCCGGCAACTTCTTGAATCTGGATTTGCCACATGGGTTCCGGACCGGTCAGCTTTTTGGCCGCCACCATGCCGATGATGGCGAATGTGGGCCCGAGAAACGAGAATGTGCCTCCCTGAATAACCGGCAACCGGTTTCCCAGCGGGGATTGCTGGATCAGGGTGCATATGCCCGAGGTAAAAAAGATGGTTGAGATCATTAAGGCCAGCTGGTCCGGGGGTAGTTTCATGGCTCCCCCGACAATGAAGGGGATGAGCACGGTTGCTCCAAACATGGTTAGATACTGCTGAATGCCGAGCAGCACCGCCAATCCCCATTTTGGTTTACTGCCGATCGGGTAAACGATCCAATGCTGCTTTTCCTGAGTTTTTTCGTTCATTATCTGCTTTCCTCCTTTCGCGTTGCCCAGATTTTAGGGCGGTTGATAAAGTTAGATATACCTCCTTTTGCATTCGGATTTGGTACACGCAAAGCGATCACGCTTGTGCAGAGTATCCTTTGCGATCGAGTTTAGCGATACTTTCCCTTGGTTTGGGTCAATTCGGTATACTGATCAGGACGCAGATCTCTGAAAAACTGCCAGCCATCCCGTACTTCACGAATTTGTTCCAGATCAAGATCGGCAATAACAACCTCATCTTTATCTTCACTGCCCTTGACCAATAGTTGACCGCGGGGGTCTACAAAATAGCTGGAGCCATAGAATTTGCCGAAATCCCATGGTTTTTCAAGGCCGACGCGGTTATTGGCGCCGATGAATACACCGTTGGCCACGGCTTGGGCGGGTTGTTCCAATTCCCATAAATATTGAGATTTACCGGCAGTGGTCGCTGATGGGTTAAACAGAATTTCAGCCCCTTTGAGGGCCAGAAGGCGGGCACACTCAGGAAAATGTCGATCATAGCAGATGTAAATACCGACTCTGGCATAGGCGGTTTCAAATACCGGAAATCCCAGATTTCCCGGTTTAAAATAGAACTTTTCCCAGAATCCCGGCCAGGTGTGGGGAATATGGACTTTTCTGAATTTACCCAGATAGGTTCCATCGGCATCAACAACAGCCGCGGTGTTATAGTAGACACCGGCGATTTCCATTTCATAGACCGGAATGATCATCACCATCTGGTATTTCTTGCTATACTCCGTCAGACGCTCGATGGTTGGGCCCGGAACCGGCTCGGTGTTGGCGTACCATTTGATATCCTGTTCGGCAGGAAAGTAGGGACCATAAAACAACTCCTGAAGGCAGAGAATTTGGACACCCTTTTTGCCGGCTTCCTCGATCAGTGGAATATGTTTTTCAATCATGGCCGCCTTGATTTCGGCCGGCGTTCCATCGTGTTTTGCATTGGATGCTTGGATGTGAGCACATCTGACAATTCGAGACATCTCTTTTCTCCCTTTAAGTGGGTTTCATTGCACACTTTTATATTGGCATCGCCACTAGCCGTCAAGTGTTTTATGAAAAAGTAAAATATAGTGAATGATTTTTAGGTATTCCCTAGGTTATCAATTGACAATTTAAGGTAAAAAGCGTAAATTTTTACTCTATTTCTGAAATCTGACCGCAACCAATGCCATCCGGGAATTACATGCTTTAATTTCTTTTTAGGAGGAAAAATAGTGAGTAATGCAGATAAATTTAAGGAAATGCGCAAAGGAATAGGGCTGGCCCAGGCAATTGACGAAGCCGATCGCTGCCTGCTTTGCCATGATGCCCCCTGTTCAGAGGGGTGCCCGGCCGATACCCAACCGGCCGAATTTATCAGAAAACTTCGATTTAAAAATATTAGCGGTGCTATCCGAACAATTAAGCAAAACAACATTTTAGGCGGCGCCTGCGGTGTTTTATGTCCGACGCATCGCCTGTGTGAAGAAAAATGCAGCGCGATGTTTAAATCCCAAAATCGGCCTGAAGGTGCTGATCGTCCCATTCAGATCGGTATGATCCAGCGGTTTTTAGTCGAATATTCCTGGGAAAGAGGGTTCAGGGTATTTGAGAAGACGGAGCCCCGCAAGGAAAAAATCGCCGTCGTGGGATCCGGTCCGGCCGGTTTGAGCTGTGCGGCCGAGTTGGCCAAAGACGGTTATCGGGTTACGGTTTTTGAAGCTCGACCCGAGCCGGGCGGGGTGTTGCGGTACGGCGTTGTATCCTATCGTTTTGACATGAGCTTTCTGGAACATGAGATGGAAGACATCAAAGCCCTGGGCGTTGATTTCCAGTGCAATTCTCCAATCCAGGGAAAAGCTGGGGCCGAAAAATTGCTGAAAAACGGATTCGAAGCCGTTTTTCTAGGGCCCGGTCTCTGGGCGGCTGCCACCATTAAAGCGGAAGGGATGGACATCGATGGTCTGTTCTCATCGGTAGAGTATTTGTCTGCCTTACGAGACGGACGCTTTGAGGATATGGAAAAAAGAATCAAAGGCAAAACGGTTGCGGTCATCGGTGGCGGGTCCGTAGCGATGGACTGCATTGAATCTGCTGTAAAACTGGATGCCAAAGATGTCTATCTCATTTACCGGCGCTCGTTTACCCAGATGCCGGCGGAGCCGGATGAGTGTATCGAAGCCCATCAAGCGGGGGTTCACTTTCTGCTGCTCAATCAACCGGTGGATTATATTACCGATAACCAAAATCGTCTGACAGGCATGAAATTGATCCGCACCCGTCTGGGTGATCCCGACGAGTCGGGCCGCAGAAGACCCGAGGCCATCGAAGGTTCTGAATGGGTCATGGATGTGGACATCGTGATCGAGGCCA
>CP070694.1:289029-291870 GCA_020353355.1 Desulfobacterales bacterium
ATCCCGTCGATCTGCAAGTACCTGTGCCATGGCTTTATCCTTTTTCTTTATTTATTATCCGTGTCCTTTCAAAGTCGGAACAGAGGCCGACTCTACTTTAAACGAAATTCGAATACGGGCGGGCATAAAGCCCGCCCCTACATTATCTGCATCTGAATTCTGTCCTCTGCAGCTGCCGATCACAGTCGGCGCGGAGGCCGACTCTACTCTGAATCCTGTCTTCTGTCTTCTGACTTCTGACTTCTGTCCTCTTTCTTCTGTCTTATTCCTTTAATTCCGCATTCCGAATTCAATTAGAGACCCATGAATTTAGCGGCTATATTCTTCATAATTTCGTTCGTTCCGGCAAAAATCGTCATAATCCTTGCGTCCCGCCAGGCTCTCACGAGGGGACATGTCTCTAAGGTACCGAAATCACCGCACAGATCCAGGGCCCGGTCGACCGTGCGGTTTAGCATCTCTGTGGTCCAGTATTTGGCCATGGAGGTTTCGATGACAATGTCTTTTTTCTCAATATGATCTGCCACCAGCTTGTCAATAAAAGTTCTGCCCAGCTTTACCTCGGTGGTCATTTCCACCAGAGTAAACTGAACCACCTGAGATTTTGAAATGAATCTACCAGACACACGCGTCTGTTTGCAGTGTTGCATGATCCATTCCATAATTCGCTCAGCCGCCGCCACAGCGGCTATGGCGCAGACCAGGCGTTCCTGCTGGAGTTTTTGCATAAGCATTAAAAACCCCATGCCTTTATCACCGATACGATTTGCCTTGGGGATACGGCATTTTGAAAAAAAGAGCTCAGCCGTATCCTGACTGTGCATTCCCATTTTTTCAAGATGACGCCCCCGGCTAAAACCAGGAGTTCCGGTTTCTACGGCATAAAGCGAAAGGGCTTCATAAGGATTTTCAACCCGGGGATCTCGAGCCGCCACCAGCTCCACGTCAGCGATGATACCATTGGAGATAAAGGTCTTTGAGCCGTCGATTACGACGTCATCACCCTCTTCAACGGCAGCGGTTTTCATGCCGGCAAGATCGCTGCCGGCATCCGGTTCGGTCATGGCGACCGCGGTGACAATGTCGCCGCAAACACACCCGGGAAGATATTTTTGCTTGAGCGCCTCTGAACCAAATGAGCTCAGGTAAGGAACGACGATGTCACTGTGCAGGGAAGCCGTCAAGCCGGTATGCCAGGTTTTGGTCAGTTCTTCCGCCACGATGACGGAGTAGAGAAAATCCCCTCCCATACCGCCATATTCCGAGGGTACATCCATACACAGGAATCCCTGCCGCCCCATTTTTTGCCACACCTTTTTGGGGACAATTTTCTCGGCTTCCCATTGATCCACATGGGGAGTCACTTCCTTTTCTAAAAACGCCTGCAGCCGTTCTCGAAATCGATGGTGATCGTCGCTGTACTGCAAAATCTCCATTATATTAGCTCTCTTTGTTCGCGATTTAGATAAGTTATCCTTCATGTTTTCCGACAATCGAAATACTGCAGACATTCATCGACGGGAATCCGCCAAGATTGTGAGTTAAACCGAATCTGGGATCTTCAACCTGACGTTCGCCGGCACGCCCGTGAAATTGCAGATACAATTCGTACAGCATGCGCAGCCCGGATGCCCCGATGGGATGCCCAAAGCATTTTAAGCCGCCATCGACCTGGCACGGTATCTTACCGTCGCGATCGAAATTTCCGTCCATCACATCTTTATAGGCCTGCCCTTTTTCAGAAATATGAAGATCTTCCATGGTAACCAGCTCGGTGATCGAGAAGCAATCATGCACTTCCATCAGGCTGATCTCTGATTTAGGGTCGCGAATGCCGGCTTCGTTATAGGCGGCGATACTGCATTTGCTGGTGGTGATAAAATGTTCGCCATCCCAATCATTATACCCCATCTCTTCTCCGCTGCTCAGGGCCAATTGCAGCGCCTTGACGGTAATGAAATCTTTTTTGCCCATGTCCTTGGCTTTTTCAGGAGTGGTGACGATGGCACACGCAGCACCGTCGCTAACCCCGCAGCAATCAAATAGCCCCAGCGGATGGGCAATAATCGGGGCAGCCATTATCTGCTCTTCGCTAACGGCCTTGCGCAGATGCGCCTTGGGATTCAAGGCCCCATTGGCATGGCTTTTGGCCGATACATGGGCCATCGCCCGTTTCAGATCCTGATCCGCAATTTTGTACTTGGCGGCATAGGCACTGGCGAGCTGGGCAAAAGAGCCCGGTGCGGTAATGTTCGGAAACCACTGCCAGACCAGACTGCCGGCATCCGATCCCACAAAACTGGGCAAGCCGCCGTAGCCGGTGTCTTTTAATTTCTCAACCCCCAGGGCCAGGGCAATATCGTAGGCTCCGGAGGCCACCGCATAAACCGCACCGCGAAATGCTTCGGTACCGGTGGCACAAAAATTTTCAACCCGGGTTACCGGAATATTTGGCAGGCGCAGAGTCAACGACAATGGAAGCGCACTGCGGCCGACATTGATGCTGTCCAGGCAGGTGCCCAACCATGCCGCCCCAATTTCGCTTTTATCGATAGCGGCTTCGTCGAGGCACTCTTTAAATGCCTCTACCATTAATTCTTCCGCACCCACATCCCAGCGTTCTCCAAAACGGGTGCACCCCATACCAATGATTGCGACTTTATCTTTTATACCTGTAGCCATTATTTTTCCCTCCGGAAAAAATAGTTAAATAGGTGACTGGTTAATTGGTTAAATAGGTAAAAAGGAATACTTCATTATAGCCTGAGCCTCAATACGTCATCTCTCAATAGATATGATTATTCTACTTGTCGACACTAAAAATCACAAATTTCAAGCACC
>CP070694.1:291970-296781 GCA_020353355.1 Desulfobacterales bacterium
CATCTGGCATCTAAAGGAAGCTGCCAAAACGCTAAAGCGTGAGCATCTGGAAGGCGACACCTCCGAATTAGTATCGCGGTTAAAGGATGAAATTCAAAAGGCCGAAGCGGCCTTGGATCCGGAAACCCTTGGCTTAATTGATGAATGGAAAGAATTAAAGCAAACATATTCCCAGGACGAATTGGTTTACCACGTGCGCGATCAGGAGATTCGCCGGCCGCTATTTTGGGAATCGCTGTCCCATTCGCGGATTCCAAAGATTGCGCTGCCGAAGTTCAGGGATCCGGGGGAAATTTACCGCTGGTTGCGGGAAGAAAATGTGCCGGGACGGTTTCCGTTTACGGCCGGTGTATTCCCCTTGAAACGCGTGGGTGAAGACCCGACCCGCATGTTTGCCGGCGAGGGCGATCCGGCCAGAACCAACCGACGCTTTAAGATGTTGTCCGAGAATTATGAGGCCAAACGCTTGTCCACTGCATTTGATTCAGTCACATTGTATGGATGCGATCCGGACATCCGGCCGGATATATACGGCAAAGTCGGCACCTCAGGGGTCAGCATTTGTACCCTGGATGACGTCAAAGTACTGTATGACGGATTTGATTTGTGCGCACCCAATACATCGGTTTCGATGACCATCAATGGACCGGCCCCGATTATGCTGGCCATGTTTTTGAATACCGCCGTCGATCAGCTAGTGGATAAATTCAAGGCTGAAAATGGGAAACAACCTTCCAAAGAACAGTATAAAGAAATTCGTGCCAAGGTGCTTTCCAACGTGCGCGGCACGGTTCAGGCCGATATTCTCAAAGAAGACCAGGGGCAAAATACATGTATCTTTTCTATTGATTTTGCCCTGAAAATGATGGGTGATATTCAGCAATACTTTATCGAAAACAACGTCCGTAACTTTTATTCGGTCTCCATCTCCGGGTATCATATTGCCGAAGCCGGTGCCAATCCCATCACGCAACTGGCTCTCACCCTGGCCAATGGTTTTACCTACGTCGAATATTACCTATCCCGCGCTATGCCCATTGACAGCTTCGGGCCGAATTTGTCCTTCTTCTTCTCCAATGGATTGGATCCGGAATATAACGTCATCGGCAGGGTGGCGCGCCGCATTTGGGCCTTGGCCATGCGATACAAATACGACGGATCGGAACGTTCCCAGATGCTGAAATACCATATCCAGACATCCGGTCGGTCGTTGCACAGCCAAGACATCCAGTTCAACGATACCCGCACAGCCTTGCAGGCACTGTGTGCCATCTATGACAACTGCAACAGCTTGCATACCAATGCCTTTGATGAGGCCATCACCACGCCCAGCGCGGAGTCTGTCAGACGTGCGCTGGCCATCCAGTTGATCATCAACCGCGAATGGGGGTTGGCCAAGAATGAAAATCTGAATCAAGGCAGCTTCATTATTGAGCAGTTAACGGATCTGGTCGAAGAGGCCGTGTTAATGGAGTTTGATCGAATCACGGAACGTGGCGGAGTTTTAGGGGCTATGGAAACCGGCTATCAGCGCAGCAGAATCCAGGAGGAATCCATCTACTACGAAACATTGAAACATACCGGAGAGCTTCCCATCATCGGCGTCAATACCTTCCGGGATCCGGATACCGATGTCGAACAGCTCAGCGAAAGCATTGAACTGGCCAGAGCAACTGAACAGGAGAAAAAATCTCAACTTCGGCGCCTGGCCGAATTTAAAAAACGCCATAAAAAGGAAGCACCCGCCGCACTGGAACGATTGCAAAAGGTCGCGCTTTGCGGAGACAATATTTTTGCCGAATTGATGAACACCGTGCGATCATGCAGCCTGGGTCAAATTACACAAGCACTGTATGATGTGGGGGGTCAGTATCGTCGCAACATGTAATTTTCGAATCATAAATGATTCTTATTCCGATAAGTCCGCCTTGGCGGATTCTCCGCGGGTAGGAAAGCATAGGGCATGCCGCATAGTGTTAGAAAAAGTCTGTACTCACTGTCTTTACGCTTTGCGCCCTGCGATATCGCCTCGACGAAAACTCCTGCCCGCCTCCACGCCCGCCATGCAAACAAGGCGAGGCGGGCGGGTTAGGCATTTTAAATTTTAGTCACTTTCATTTGATGGAGGAATTATGCCGAGAAAAAAAAAGCACCCTACACCGGTGGGGACAAAAATCAAACGGGCTCGAACGAGCAAAAAATTTTCCCTTGATCACGTCGCCAACGAAACCGGCTTCTCGATCGACTATTTAAAAGAAATCGAGGCCGGCAAAGCCATGCCGCCGGTAGGGGCACTGTTGCAAATCGCCAGGGCGCTGGAAATTGACTCCGGCTCATTGCTCAAAGAACCGGAGTCTAAATTAGAAAGCCGCATTAAAGCCCATACCAAGCGCACTGAAAATTATGCGTACACGACATTGACTCCGGGTGCCGAAAATAAACACTTAAAAGCGTTTCTGGTAACTGTCGAGGCTCAGCAGGATCACAAAGGCGTTGATTATCACCATGAAGGCGAAGAATTTGTGTATGTCCTGTCCGGAAAAATAGAAGTCACGGTTGGCGAACACATTAACACATTGGAAACCGGTGAATCCCTGCATTTTAATTCAGGCATTCGGCACAAACTCAAAAGTATCAGTGACGAAACCGCGGAGCTGTTGGTAGTCATTTACTCTCCCTAACTGGCGACTGGTATCTGACCGCTGGTTACTGGTTGCTGGCCGCAGCGACCGGAAACCACAGCGCAGATACACGAAAAAAGGATGAAAATCATGTCTTTTCAATTTACCGAAGAACAACTCATGATTCGGTCCATGGTCAGAGACCTGTCACGAAGTGAATTTGGCCCCAAGGCTATGGAGCGGGATAAAACCAAAGAGTTTCCAGCAGAGAATTTGAAAAAACTGGGAGAATTGGGACTGATGGGTATGATGGTGCCCCCCGAATACGGCGGCTCAGGCGCCGATACCGTCAGCTATGTACTGGCACTATCCGAAGTGGCCTATGCCTGCGCATCCACCGCCGTGATCATGTCGGTTCACAATTCCATTGTATGTGAAAGCATTTTGCATTACGGCGCCGAAGATCAAAAAAAGCGATACTTGAGCCGACTGGCCACCGGTGAAATCCTGGGGGCCTTCTCCCTAACCGAGCCCAATGCCGGTTCGGATCCGGCCAGACAGTCCACCAAAGCCGTTTTCGATGGGGATAGTTATATTCTCAATGGTAGAAAACGGTTTACCACCACCGGCAAAAATGCCGGCCTCATCATCGTCACTGCAAAAACCGATGAAAAAAGGGGACATCGAGGAATCAGCGCCTTTTTAGTCGAACAGGGAACCCCGGGCCTGACCGTCGGGCCCTTGGAAGACAAAATGGGCTTGTGTGCTTCCGATACCGTTGATCTGATTTTCGAAGATTGCCGCATTCCCGCAGGCAATCGGCTGGGCAATGAAGGCGATGGGTTTTTAATTGCCATGACCGGCCTGGACGGCGGCCGCATCGGAATTGCCGCACAGTCGGTGGGAGTAGCACAAGCGGCATTTGACGCTTCGGTTCAATATACCCAGGAGCGAGAACAGTTTGGCCAGACCATATCCAAATTTCAAGGACTGCGCTGGATGATTGCAGATATGGCCACTGAAATCGAAGCCGCCAGGTTAATGACCCTGTCGGCTGCCGAAATGAAGGATAACGGTGAAAATTATACCCTTCAGGCTTCCATGGCCAAGCTTTTTGCTTCCGAAATGGTCAATCGGATCACGGCCAAAGCCGTGCAAATCCATGGTGGTTACGGGTTTACCAAAGACTATGCCGTGGAGAGATTCTATCGCGACGCCCGCGTGTTTACGATTTATGAGGGAACCTCCGAGATTCAGCGGGTGGTCATATCAAACCATATCTTCAAAGACAGGAGAAAGCCGTTGCAACCGCCCCGATAACAGAGGTCAGACGTCAGAGGACAGATGTCGGAGGACAGAAAACAGAGGACGGAAAACAGAGTTCGGAAGGCGGAAGGTTGAATGCGGAAAATAATCATTCAGGTATAAATTTAGAAGCCGAGGGCTCACAAATTTAAAATAGGTAGGAGCGGCTCCCACATCGAAGCTCAGTTTGACTTTATGATTCCTATTTTCCTGCTTCCGCACTCCACATTTCGCCTTATCAGATCTGTCCTCTGTCTTCTGTCTTCTGTTATCACTTAAAAATCTTGGCGGCCTGATCTATATCTTCCGGGCAAAACACAAACAAATATTTCTTATCGTGAGCAGAGGCCGAACCGTAAACGTAGTTGATGTTGATGCCTTCTTTTCCGAATCTGGTGGCAATCTTTGCCAATTCCCCGGGCTTATTCTCCAACTCAAGGGCGATTACCGGCATGATGTCGAAAATGTATTCTTTTTTGGATAACAAATCAATGGCTTTGTCCGTATCGTCGACCAGCATCCGAATAAGCGCAAACTCAGCCGAATCCTTGCGCATGGAGTTGTAACTGGCAGCGGAAGCAATGCGTTTAAGAGATTTCCCTCTGGCTTTGAAAAGTTCCTGCACATAGGAAGATGCGTCCTGAATAGTCAAGGCATCGATATTTATTTTCTCTTTTCCAAATAATGTTGCCAGCTTGCCGAGCTCCCCCGGTTCATTCTTCATAAACAATGAGATTTCTGTTCTGACCATATTTTTTCTCCTGATAAAATCGCTGCGCGATTTTATTTAAACTCTTAGAAAAATTTATAAGAAAATTAAGGGGGGAAGTCAACTCCTATGATCAGGCGGCAACCGCGATTATTTCACGGTGACCACCGGACAGG
>CP070694.1:296881-300871 GCA_020353355.1 Desulfobacterales bacterium
AAACAGGTTTTGAATTTTTGTTATTTGAAATTCGGATTTGTTTCGTATTTCGAGATTTGATGGTCTCGTAAAAAGTCCCCGCATCGTCTTGCCGGACTTGATCCGGCATCCAGAACATATTGAATTTACTTGATTCCGGCTTTCACCGGAATGACAGGAAAACGGAAAAAGTGACTTTTTACGAAGCCGTCAGATTTGAATTTCGAATTTTTTCAGCCTTAAGGCGATGATAATCTTTAAGCATCACAAAAAAGGGGAAAAAGCATGAATGAAACCCCGTGCAGTCCCCGGGTATTAATTGTTACTCCCGAAATCACTTATCTGCCTGACCGCATGGGAGGCCTGGCCTCCTTTTATACGGCGAAAGCCGGAGGTTTGGCGGATGTTTCGGCGGCGTTGATCAGTGCGCTGTTTGAACAGGGGGCGGACGTTCATGTCGCCATTCCCGATTACCGTTCCATTTTCAGCGACGGGGTTGCACCGGTTCTGAAAAAGGAATTCACTAAAATTCAACGAAAAATGCCGGGCGACCGGATTCATCTGGCCGAAGACCGCGCATTTTATTATATGAACCGGGTTTACTCCTATTACGGACAAGAAAACATCAAGCTTGCGCTTGCCTTCCAGCGCGAGGTCATTAACAACATTGTGCCCCATGTCCAACCTGATTTAATCCACTGCAATGATTGGATGACGGGCCTCATACCGGCCATGGCCAGACAATTGGGAATTCCCTGTTTGTTTACCATTCATAATGTCCACACCGTTAAAACAACCTTGGCCTATATTGAAGACCGGGGCATCGACGCCGCTTCGTTCTGGCAGAATCTGTACTTCGTCCATATGGCCGACAGTTATGAAGGAAGCCGCGACAACAATCCGGTGGATTTTTTAACCAGCGGCATTTTTGCCGCCCATTTTGTGAACGTGGTCAGCCCGACATTTTTGAAGGAAATTGTCGAGGGTGGGCATCATTTTATCGAAAGCCCCATCCGCCGGGAAATAATCAATAAATATGAGGCCGAATGCGCGGCAGGAATTCTCAACGCACCGGATCCATCTTTTAATCCGTTATCTGACAAGGATTTACACAAGAATTACGGACCCCAGAATTATGTTTCCGGAAAAAAGGAAAACAAGCGCTTTCTGCAACATACTTTAGGGTTAATCCAGGATGAACGGGCGCCGATTTTTTTCTGGCCTTCACGTCTCGATCCGATTCAAAAAGGATGTCAGCTTTTGGCGGACATATTTTATAAATTGATTTCGAACTACTGGGACCAAAATTTACAGGTCATTTTTGTGGCCAATGGCGATTATCAAATGGTTTTTAGAGATATCGTTAATTTTCACGGGTTTCATGATCGCGTGGCAATCTGTGATTTTAGCAACGAGCTGGAGCACCTGGCATACGCAGCTTCGGATTTTATCCTCATGCCGTCAAGTTTTGAGCCCTGTGGTTTGCCTCAGATGATCGCGCCGATCTACGGAGCCCTTCCCGTCGCCCATGATACCGGAGGGATTCACGATACCCTTGTTCACCTGGATGTCGACCAAGATACGGGCAATGGCTTTTTGTTTAACACCTTTGATTCAAACGGTTTGTTTTGGGCCATTGAGCAGGCCATGAACTTTTATAATCTGCCCCAGACCATCAAAACCAGACAAATCAAACGCATCATGAAGGAGAGCGCATCCACGTTCACCCATGCAAATACCGCGCGTCAATACATCGAACTTTACGAAAAAATGCTGCAACGACCCCTGATCGTTCAGGATGCCGCGAAGTCAGGTAACGGCACTTTTACAGAAGAAACCGAATAAATAATCTTAAAAAATATGTCTTCCAAAACACCAGATCAATTCCCAACCGACCAGATCCAGCAAGCGTTAACCGCTCTATTGGATAAGGATCCTTACCTAACGCCTTACAAAGACATCATCCGTCGCCGTTTGACGAAAATAATTGAAACCGAACACCGTCTTACCCAGGGCAACATGACGCTGGCCGACTTTGCTTCCGGCCACGAGTACTTCGGGCTGCACTTTCGAAACAACCAGTGGATATTTCGCGAATGGGCACCCAATGCAACCGCAATGTATTTAATCGGAAACATGACCGATTGGCAGGAAAAAAAAGAGTATGCCTTGCAGCCGCTGAAAAAAGAGGGGGTCTGGGAAATTTGCCTGCCGCCAGATAGGCTCCAACACGAAAATCTTTATCGGCTCCGGGTTCATTGGCCCGGCGGCGCAGGGGATCGCATACCTTCCTATGCCAGACGCGTGGTGCAGGATCCGGAGACATTAATTTTTAATGCCCAGGTGTGGTGTCCCGCAGCACCCTATCCGTGGCGCTGCCAAAATTTCCGCTGCCCGGGCGATGCTCCGTTAATCTATGAGGTCCATGTGGGCATGGCCCAGGAAGACGAAAAAATAGGAACTTTTCGGGAATTCACCGAAAACGTTCTTCCCCGGGTAGTGGCCTCGGGCTACAACACCCTGCAGCTGATGGCCATTCAGGAACACCCATACTACGGATCGTTTGGCTATCAGGTTTCAAATTTCTTTGCCGCCTCATCCCGCTTCGGAACCCCGGACGATCTCAAAGCGTTGATCGACGCGGCTCACTTTGCCGGTTTGACGGTGCTGATGGACATCATTCACTCCCATGCCGTCTCCAATGAAGTTGAAGGCCTGAGCCGCTTTGACGGAACATTATATCAATACTTTCATGATGGCCCTCGCGGAAAGCATGAGCTCTGGGATTCCCGCTGCTTCGACTATGGTAAATATCAGGTGCTGCATTTTCTGCTTTCCAATTGCCGTTTCTGGCTCGACGAATACCGCCTCGATGGCTTTCGCTTCGATGGCATCACCAGCATGCTTTACCTGCATCACGGCATGAACAAGGCCTTTACGTCATATGATGATTATTTCGGCGACAGTGTCGACGAGGAGGCACTGGCATACCTTGCCCTTGCAAACCGCCTCATTCACGGTCTCCGGCCTGACGCGATAACGATCGCCGAGGATGTCAGCGGCATGCCGGGGCTTGCCGCATCACCGCAAAATGGCGGCTATGGATTTGATTATCGCTTTGCCATGGGGGTTCCGGATTTCTGGATCAAGCTGATAAAAGAAGTAAAGGATGAACACTGGCCCCTGTCGCACCTGTGGTATGAACTCACCAATCGGCGCGCCGATGAAAAAACCATCAGCTATTCCGAATCCCATGATCAGGCTCTGGTGGGGGATCAGTCCATTATCTTCCGCTTAATCGATGCAGCGATGTATGATCATATGGACATTGGGGATGAAAACATCAAGGTCGACCGCGGCATGGCCCTTCATAAGATGATTCGTTTAATCACCATGGCAACCGCCGGAGCCGGCTATTTGAACTTCATAGGGAATGAATTCGGCCACCCGGAATGGATAGACTTTCCACGCCAAGGCAATAATTGGTCCTATAAATACGCACGGCGGCAGTGGCATCTGCTGGATGATCCCCATCTCAAGTATCAGTTTCTGGCCCGCTTTGATCGCGATATGATTGCTTTAGCAAGAAATTTCAGGCTCCTGCAAGCGCCCGCTCCGCAGCTCAGATACGAACATAACGACGATAAGGTACTCGTGTTTGAGCGCGCCGGACTGTTGTTTGCATTTAACTTTCATCCGCAACAATCCTATACGGACTACTGCTTTGACGCCCCGTCCGGAACATATCGCCTGGTGTTTAACAGCGATGCAGCGGATTACGGCGGCCACAACCGCCTGGTGCCGGATCAGGAGCATCTCACGCTTCAACGGTCCGGCCAGGGGAGTGATCGCCATTGCCTCAGCCTTTATCTTCCCTCCCGCACCGCCCTGGTTTTGCAGCGCGTTCAAGCGCATTGATTTCCCTCGCCTTCGCCTCCCCCTTAACCGGTTGTTTTTTTTTTGGACTCACCAAAAGTTACTAAAGAATTTTATCAAAACGGCCAATAATAG
>CP070694.1:300971-305139 GCA_020353355.1 Desulfobacterales bacterium
GGTAATACGAGAATGACAGCGGATGAACCATCCATATTCGAAAGTTTCGGCTCTTATATGAGAGCCAGGCTTATGATTGCCTCAGCAATAGTTTTCAGGCGGTCAGAATGGGATGAGTGGACCTACGGCCATGAAAAACTGATGGGCGTGATTCTTTGGTATTGCAAGGCAGAAAAACAGTACGAATTCAAGTACAGCAGGCTACTCAAAAGGTATGCATACGGGCGGACGCAAAATTATAAGCTATTGAAAGAGATTGTCGATAAAAACATTCTTGAAAGGAATGAGCCTGAGCACAATAAATGATGGAAAAATAAGATAAAATCTGCGAGGTATGTGAGGTAAAGGTAAGGAGTCCCCTCACGTATCTTGGCAATACCCCTGAAGGGACTCCTGCCCAAAATACCCCAAAGGATCAAGGGCAGGAAAAATGTTACCAGAACTTATTCAAAAAGTCAGCCTTTTTCATCTCCTTCACCGTATTGATATCAATCTCGCCAAGCAACTGCAACAGGGTAGATGCCCATACTGCAATGGAGCTTTGCATCATTCCAACTATGAGCGCAAGCCACGCGGCGGCCCGGATAAAATTCCCGATGAGTACTTGATCCGGTTTAGTTTCTGCTGTGCAAATGAGCACTGTCGACGCCGATGCTTACCGCCATCATGCCTTTTTATGGGGCGCAGAGTCTATTGGGGATGCGTAATTTTGGTGGTCATCACGCTTAAGCAAAACAGGCCCGATGGGCCAAGCGCTCGTAAGATCAAAGAGATGTTTGGAATTTCACGCAAGACTCTCAGACGCTGGATTGAGTATTTTCGTGATGAATTCCCAGCCAGTTTGCAGTGGCAACGACTTCGTGGCAGGCTGGCTTCAGCAGTAAGCAACAACGAGTTGCCTGCAGAATTAGTCCATTACTTTCTTAAAAATTTTCAATCCCCGCAGCAAGCCATAATTGGATGCCTTAAGTTTTTAGCCTCAGAACAAATGGGTAGTCGCGCAACATGATGTGCTGTTGCCGCCACGCAAAAGACGGGCGTAGACCCTGGAATTCTGAGGTGATATTTTGCGGTTCCAGAATCCTGTGAGTTGTTTTTGAGTCGAAAATCACAAATCAGAAGAAAGGAGCCGCAAAAATGGATAAAAAATCCAAGGGTCTGCCATTTAGCTGGGCACAGTTGCGCTTTTCGATCATTGGCGCCCTTCTGGCAAGACCGCCTGGCAAAGGTCAGTTGCGCAAAGAACTGCAGATTCTTGCCGGTCGGCATTATCGTCATCCGACCGAAGACAAGTGGATCACATTGGGCGTTTCCACCCTTGAACGCTGGTACTATAAGGCCCTGAACGCCGAGGATCCTATCAAGGCCTTAGATCGCAAGCCACGCTCGGATGCGGGTCAAACCAAAGCGATGAGTCCGCCGTTATTGGCTGCTTTGCAAAGCCAATACCAGCGTTACCCCGACTGGAGTTACAAACTTCATTCGGATAATTTGGCGGCCCTGGCCGAGCAACAGCCTGAATTGGGAGATGCACTCTCCTATTCGACTGTCATTAGACGAATGAAAGCGCGCGGCTGGTATAAAAAGAAATCAAAGCGGCGCCATCCGAGCCCCGGACAAAAACTAGCCGCACAGCGCCTGGAACAGCGCGAGGTTCGAAGCTTTGAATCCGAATACGTCAATGCCCTGTGGCATCTGGATTTTCATCAAGGCCGTCGCATCGTCGATGTCAACGGCCAATGGCACACACCGGTGGCTTTGTGTGTGCTCGATGACCGCTCCAGGCTGTGCTGTCATATTCAGTGGTACCTTAATGAAACCGCCGAAGCACTATATCATGGCTTGATGCAGGCCTTTTGTAAACGGGGGCTTCCGCGCAGTCTGATGACCGACAACGGGGCGGCCATGATCGCCCAGGAAACCCAAAACGCTCTTGGGCGTCTGGCAATTACCCATGACACCACCCTGCCTTACAGTCCCTATCAAAACGGCAAGCAAGAGGCCTTCTGGGCTCAGCTGGAAGGCCGGTTAATCAAGATGCTTTCCAGGGTGCAACCGTTGACCCTGCAATTTTTAAATCAGGCATCCCAGGCCTGGATCGAAATGGAGTATAACCGTTGCCGCCATGAAGAAATAAATCAAGCCCCGATTGAGCGCTTTATTAAGGGGCCGGATGTATCGCGTCGAGCCCCTGACACGGAGATGATACAGCGGGCCTTTACCGTTGCGCAGAATCGAAGCCAGCGGCAAAGCGACGGTACCATCCGGATTAACAATATACGCTTTGAAATTCCCTCCCGTTTTCGTCATCTGCGCAAGCTGCAGGTGCGTTATCGCAGCTGGGACCTTAGTTTGGCCTATCTGGTTGATCAACGCACCGCAAATCTGCTGGCCCGGATTTATCCCCAGGATAAAATCAAAAACTCACAGGGATACCGGCGCACATTGCAACCGATAGCCGAAGAGCCGCTTACCGCCATCAAAGACGATGCAGATCCGATCCCGCCCCTTTTGCGTAAACTAATTGCTGATTATGCCGCCACCGGCCTGCCGCCAGCCTATATCCCAAAGGAAGAAAGCATGTTGTTAACCGCTAATGAATTCCAGGAGAATAAAGATGAACCATAAACAGCTGCTGGCCCTGTACGGGCTCAAGTATAATCCCTTTTTGCCGGATATTCCGCCCGAGGCGCTGTGGCCGCCTCCGGGAATCGATATGTTCTGTTTTCGTCTTGAAAACCTGGTCACCGATGGCGGTTTTGCACTGATTTGCGGCGAACCGGGGCTTGGAAAATCAAAGGTTTTGCAGCTGCTGGCCCATCGACTCAATCGCCTAGACGATGTGGTGGTGGGCGTGATGGAACGTCCCCAGAGCAGTCTCAATGATTTTTATCGTGAAATGGGATCTTTGTTCGGCGTCAACCTGTCGCCGGCCAATCGCTATGGGGGCTTTAAGGCTCTCAGAGAGCGCTGGCAAAATCATATTAAAAGCACGCTTTTTAGACCGCTATTGCTCATTGACGAAGCCCAGGAGATGATCACCTGCGGTATGAATGAGCTGCGGATGCTGGCCAGTGCGCACTTTGACTCAAAGTGCCTGCTGACAACGGTCATGTGCGGTGACAGCAGACAGCCTGAACGTTTTCGTTCAACTGCATTGGTATCTCTGGGAAGCCGAATGCGCTTTCGCATGATGTTGGAGCCCTATAGCCCATCGGATCTGCTCGAATACCTTGAACATGCTTTAGAGCAGGCCGCCGCACCGCATCTGATGACTTCCGGCCTCAAGCAAACGGTGGTCGAGCATGCCGGCGGCAATATCCGGGTTTTAAATAATATGGCCGCCGAAATGCTTGCCACGGCCGCACAAAAAGAGCTTACCCAGATGGACGAAAACCTTTTCCTGCAAATCTTCTCACGCCACGCACCTATTGGCAACCGTCGTAAAAAGAAAAATAACTCACTAAAAGGAGAAAGAAATGAATAAAAACAAGCAAGTCATTATCGCATTTAAAATGTGCGAACAGATGGCTGAACTTCAATCGATCCTGTGGGATCTCTACTATGAGGATTTTTTGGATTTAATCGTTGAACAAGATCATGCAAAATCCTCTAAAGATCAGACACCGGATGTAAAATATCCCTTTTAATCACTCAAAGATGGAGCTGACAACTAATATCAGCTCCATTACAATTACCCAAATCCATATTTGTCCTGCGGCCATATTTACTAACATCATATTGCTTGAAAATCAGTCCATCAATTATCGTGATTCGTCTCAATCTGTGCGCTGCAACAGAGAAGGCAATCTTTGCCTGTGCGAATCGATGGGTTTTGGGAAATCCACGGGTCAAAGCAAGTGCGCCAAATTTACCTAAAATCCCCTGTGTGTTCCACCACCGGGCGCAGTCCATTTCTCCAAATCGGGCTACCGTTAGCCTTAATTTTAAAAGGCGCTCCAAATTAATGATTCCCATAAAAACCTCTAAAAGGCGAAACTGGGATAGGGCCTCGGATTTGATCCATTAATAAGCGCAATGAACTTAGATTATCATTTGTTGCATCCGAGGGGCTGCCTGTTTATAGAAAGAAACCCTTTGATTTGCAATGAATTTTCAAAATTCTAAGAGCGGGATTATCAAAGAGGGACATGCTAAGTTCCTAAGA
>CP070694.1:305239-309198 GCA_020353355.1 Desulfobacterales bacterium
AATGAAATGGCATTGATCACCGGGGTGCTGCCGTCTCTCACCTGGAGATACAAGTTAATGGGAAGCGTTGCTTCATGTCCGACCAAAAAAAGGGTGCTATTAAAATTCTCAAATGACATCAGGAAGGCAACGGCACCGGCCCCGATGATGGCCGGCCGGAGAAACTTCAGGGTAATAAACCAGATCACCTCCAGCCTGTTGGCTCCTAAGTTCATGGCCGCCTCCTCAAGGGTGCGGTCAAATTTCCTTAACCGCGCCGAGACAACCAATGTGACCAACGTTGCAATGAATGAAAACTGTCCCAGCACCACCAGCCAGAACCCGGGGCGGAACAATTCCACATCAATATCCCAGCGTGTTTCAAAATACATTCCCATGGTGTTGCTGAACAAAAGGATGGAAATTCCCAGAATGACTCCCGGAATAACCAACGGCGCGAGCATCAAAAAGTAAAGCCCTTGCTTGAAACGAAAATCTTCCTGCTCGAACAAAAAAGCCCCGCAGGTGCCCGCCGCCAGGGATAGCAGCGTGACAAAAAAAGCCACCCGGAAACTGACCCAGATGCTGTCCAGGTTGATGCGGTCATTGAAAATTCCGATACGGTTGGGCAAATTGGCCGTAAACCATTCAAAGGTGAACCCTTTCCACGGCAACGATGGGAACTGAGAATCGTTGAATGCCAGCACACAGGTCACCAACAAAGGTGCGAATAAAAAGGCAAAGTATAAAATCACATACAGCTTGAATACTCGCTTATAGGTTTTGGATGTTGGCAGCGTTCTGATCATTGAACGACTTTCCGCAAGTTTTGTTTCGTTAATTTCAAACCCAGCCAGACGACGAGCGAAGAGAGAACCAGCAATAGAAACCCGAACGCAGAACCCTGGTTCCAGTTAAAGCTGGCGATAAACTGATTATAAATTTGTTCGGTAAACCACAGGGAGTTCTTCCCGCCCATTAGATTAGGCGTCAAATAATTTCCCAATGTCAACATAAAGACTACGATCGAACCGGAAACGATGCCGGGGGTGGCGTGGGGGATCACAATTTTAAACAAAATCGTCCACATGTTGGCTCCCAGATCGTAGGCCGCCTCGATCAGGCTATTGTCTAAGCTCTCCAGCACGGAAACAATGGGAACCACCATGAAGAGCATGGATGTGTACACCAGGCCCAATATCATGGTGGAATCCCGGTAGAGCATTTCTACCGGTTGGTTTAAAAAACCCAGCTTGATCATAAAATGATTGATCACCCCGCTTTCCCGCAGCAGAATCATCCAGCCGTAGACCCGAACCAATTCGCTGACCCAGAACGGGAGCAGCAGCAACACCAGCAGAAATCCCTGAAATCTTGGGGCCACAACTTTGGTGATATAAAAGGCAAGGGGAAGCGCGATAACAAAGGTAAGGAACGTAACCAGAATGGAGTAAACGGCAGTCCGCACGAATGTCAGCCAGTAAATGGGCTCTTCAAAAAAGTTCAAATAATTGGCCGGACTCCAAATGGCTTTGCCGTCTATGGTTTCAGAACGAAACGACATAATCAGCAAATCAATATGAGGCAATACAATCAGCAGAAAAAGCCAGAGTAAAACCGGTGTCAGAAAAAAATATAAGCCCCATCGCTTCTGCTTCTTCATCGTATGAATTCAACTCCTGGCAAAACAAATACCGGACTTTTGATCCCATCCGATTTCAATTTTATCATGCTTGCGGATGTAGTCGAATTGACGGGTTTGCGGTAAAGCGATGAGCAGTTCCGTATCCGCATCGAGCGGGTGGGCCAGCAACCGGCTGTTGGCTCCGTCAAAGAGAATATCCTTGACGATCACTTCGAATCGATTGAGCTCGGCTAGACTCGGATCGGGTTGAATCAGCATGGCTTCGGGGCGCAGAAAAAGATCTACCTCATCACCGCTTTGCAGAGGTTCACGAAGTTTTGTGCGAAATACGTTGCCTTCCGAGGTTTCCACGTCGGCCGCGTCTTGATCGCATTGTCTAATCCTGCCGGACCAGGCATTATTGTCGCCCACAAACTGAGCCACAAACGGTGTTTGCGGGCTGTTGTACAAATTCTTCGGAGAGTCGATTTGTTCAAACACGCCCTTATTCATGACCGCCACGTGATCGGACATCACCAGGGCTTCGGATTGGTCATGAGTGATGTAGACAAAGGTGGTTCCGACTTTGGCCTGCAGTAATTTCAATTCAACCTTCATCTGCTCCCGCAGCTTCAAATCCAGGGCGCCCAGCGGTTCATCCAGCAACAGCACGGCGGGCTCCAGCACCAGGCATCGGGCAATCGCCACCCGTTGTTTCTGGCCCCCGGAGAGTTGATCGATTTTTTTTGCACCAAATCCGGCCAGGTCCACCCGCTCCAGGATGACGTCCACCTTTTCTCGAATCGCGCTCTTGCTTTCGGCGCGTCGCTTCAAACCAAAGGCGATGTTCTCCCCCACGTTCATCATCGGAAACAACGCCAGATGCTGAAATATCAGATTGACCGGCCGCTTGTTGGGAGCAATGCCGAGCATACTCTGACCGCGAATCTCAATCTCGCCCTCGGTGGGTTCCGTGAGGCCGGCAATCATGCGCAACAAAGTCGTCTTCCCGCAGCCGGAGGGACCGAGAATAGAAAAGAATTGACCGTCGGGCACCTCAAACGAAACGTGGTCCACCGCTACGAACTCGTCAAACCGTTTGGTGACGTTCTGAACCGATAAATCAATCTGCATAAAAAACCTTCTTGGCGAAGTTTTTTTATTTATATATTCAGGAATCTTACGATAAAGGCGGAATAATGGGTTAAGCTGGAACAACGATCATGTTTGAAATAAGTATTGTTCACTGGGTCAACCCATTATTCCATTGTTTCAATTCACCCACAGCAAGACATGTTGGGACAAATGCTTTATGATTTCCTTATCTTATTTAGCAGCTTTGACTTTATCCAGGATCAAACCCTCGATTTCTTCCAGCTTGGCCGGTACCGGCGGATACCATTTGATGTTGGCGATGGCCTTCATCGGAAAACAACGCTCGAAATTGCCTTTTATTTCGGCATCTAAAAATTGCCCCGAACCGGCGGAGGCGGTTCCGTATTTTTCGGCATTGGTGAAAACCGCGGCATTTTCCGGTTGCATCATGAAATTAATCCATTTATAGGCCGCATCCACGTTTTCGGCCTTGGACGGAATGGCAAAGGTATCGATCCATCCCAGAGCGCCGCTTCTGGGCGCAACAAAGTCAATATTCGGGTTCTCGGCATGCAGTTTCCAGCCTCCGTTATCCCAGGCCATGGCTACATGGACTTCGCCGGAGCGCATCGACTCCAGCAGGGCATCTCCGTTGGTCCAGTAATTTTTCACGAATGGCTTCCCCGCAATCATGGCCTCCCCGACTTTTTCCATCAATGCCTTATAGGCCATGGCATCGCTGTACTTGGCAAACGGATTTTCTCCCATGGAAAAGGCCAGCGCAATCAACGTCGGTCTCTTGAGGCGGTAACTAATTCTGCCCGCATACATGGCATTCAATATGTCTGCGTAATCACTGGCATTGGGCGCAAATTTGCGGTTGACAACCAGCCCGGAGGTTCCCCAGCAGAAGGGTACAGCGTAAGCTTTGTCGGCCACCATCGTGCTTTTTTTCACGGCTTCGAGCATTGAATCAATCATCAGATCGGATTGTATTTTTGAGTAGTCAATGGGTTGATAAAGATTGTATTTTTCCTGTACGGAAGAAATCCGGTCCTGACTGGGCTGGGCCAGATCGAACCCGGCACCGCGCGTGGCGCGCAACTTGGCAATCATTTCCTCATTGTTGGAGTTTGTAACTTTGACAGTGATTCCTGTTTCTTTTTGAAATTTATCGACCAGATTCTGGGGTGCATAACCTGACCAGGTAAGCAAGGACAGCTCTTCGGCTGCGTAAACGTTGCCCAGAGCAAATGCCACC
>CP070694.1:309298-312829 GCA_020353355.1 Desulfobacterales bacterium
AAACCTCGTCTCCCCAGCCGCACAGTTCTTAGTCCCAGGAAACGTCACCACTGATCATACCGTCGCCGTTGAGGTCCAAACCGTAGTCTGCCTCCTTGATGACATCGGTACCCGGTTCGTCACCGTTCGCATCATGCTGCCCACCATATGAGTAGTATCCGTCAGGATCGTTCTCCCAGAAACCACCCCCGTGGTTCGTGGTAAACAGAAATACAGTGTCGGAGTTATCCGTCACCCCTTTCAGCAGCTCGAAGGCAGTCTCGAGGTCGGCCTGCGTCCCCGAGTAGTGGACGGGCATCTCGTTATCCTCGGCGTTTCCGTCAGCATACAAGACCGCGATATTCTCCGGCGGGTAGCCATACGTGTTGACGAGGGTCTTGTACATGAATTTCAGGTCATTCCAGTACCGGCCGTGATTGCTCCAGTTGTTTATCCCGCCACTGAAAAGGATCGCATACCGATCTGGCTGTAGCTGAACTTGAATCCAGTAAGGTATGTCGGCTTTGATCCGATAGTAGGGTTCGACAAGCTCCAGCAGCTCTACTAAGATGACATCGATCTTGAGGCCGGCGGCGGTTGGGCCAAGCGGTGCATCGGGGGCAAGCACCACACCGGTCAGGCTCAGCTTCGCCCCGCCGAATTCCTGCGGGTCGATCTCTTTGGCCTGATTGCCGACCAGAAGGATGTACTGATCCTCCTGCATGGGCATATTGGCCAAAACCACGTCGAGATCGGTCACCAGCATCGGCAGCGGATGAGGCACGAAGATCCCTTCGATTGTAACCATCCGACCCAGATACTGCTCCCGGCCGGGACGCTTCAGGTCCCCAATGGTTACAAGGGTGGTGGTGGTGAAGCTCCAAACCTCGCCCTTATGAGTGGTAATACCATCGAACTCATCGATTCGCCAATAGTAAGTCTTCCCTAATTCAAGTATGCCGGGATTATAGATTGTTGCTGTTTGGGAGATGCCCCCGATGGCTTTATTGACATCGTCGAAGTTTTCTCCGAAGTACACTTCATGTAGCATAGCACCTATACCGGGCTTCCAGCTCAGTGTTACATCCGGGCCTTTGACGCTCGTACCGTCAGCAGGCATGGGATCATAAGCCGTCATGGGAGGAACTGTGAAGCTCCAGACCTCTCCCGGATATTTCGTCCCATCTGCTCCAATCTCATCAATCCGCCAGTAGTAGGTAGTGCCCCTGACAAGGCCTTCCGGGTAAGGATATCCCGGAAATCCGGCAATAAAGAACGGTTCTTTCTGACTACCCCTAAACGTTTCATCTGTACCAACTTCTACGTCGACAAGATTTTCGCCTAAATATATGTCATGCGAGACCGCCCCGACTCCAGATGACCATGTTAAGAAGACCCATGTGTGAGGATGTGTGGAATCATCCACGGGATAAGGCAACCGGGCGAAGGATGGATCTGGACAAGCCATGCCGTAGGCAAATTCACCCGTTGAGTCCAGGACTGTCAAGAAATGAGGTTCTCTTGTTGTTAAGCTGGGCGGGAAGACAAAGTCGCCGCGGTATCCTCCTGAACTGTCAAGCTGGCCGCTCAACATCAGTGTGTCATTTAGATACAATTGAAACGGACTATCCGGTTCGAGACCCGTTACTTCGAATGGATATGGCTCACCTGGAATTGGCACACCTTCACCAAAGGTCTGCAATAGCGGATCCTTCAGCCACCTTTTGGTCTCAAATATAAATTCGGTAGTATCTCGTACGGCTGTGGGCGTACCGGCGGTAACTACGACCGGCACATCATCCACAGACCAATTCAAAAGGTTCTTGGGGATTTTGTACTGATAGATGGTAGCAGTAGGCTCAGAGAGTCCGGTATCATCAGGAAACGGGCGGTCAGTATCGTAGGTAATCACTCCTGGTAAATTAACAGTTGTACCGGTCACCAGGTCCTCAACGCTCCCGTTCAGTTGAAAAGTGCCATCACTTATCCGGCCGGTTGCCAACACCGTGACAACAAGGTCAATTCCGAGGCGCCCGCCATGGATTGCGCCCGTGCCCAGATCATCATCGATGTCAAAACCCAGTGTGTAAGTTGCTTCTATACTCTGATCGGCCGGTATTACCCCGGCAACACGGTAATGAACATCGATGTTTCGTGTGTCATCAAACACGGCTTGGGTCGAACTATCCAAACCAACCAGATAAATCTGCTGAATATCCAGGTGACCGGTATTCTGCAGAAAGGCTGCATCGTCATCGCCAGCTCCCCCCGAAACATCCAAAACCTCGTCCAGACCGTTGCCAAATAAATTCTCCAGCGGTATGCCGGGATAATTTTGACTCCATTGATAGACGCATTTGGCGTGTTTATACTTATCTTCCAACATCGCATCCTTTTGAGTATCATCCATGTCCGTTCCCGTGCGAGTGTTGCTCGGCGTCATGAAATTCCCGGTGCCAAACGTATGGCCATGCGACAAGTCTCCCATGACATGGCCAAGCTCATGCATGATGGTCTCAGCTGCGGCCTCGACTCCCGTCAGACCGCGCCCGTTCTCATTATTGGCCCTATCCAGAGCTCGAGGTAGGCTGACTACAATGGTCGGTTGGCAATGAAAACACCAACCCGGCCAAGTGCCTCCTGAATGAGTCGCGTTCACAAAGGAGACTTTGATCCCTTTGTGATTTGACAGGTTCTGCACCTCGTTATCACCGTACGCCGAGACACTATTGTTGTCCTCCCAGCCTTCGGCATCGGTGAGATCTCCATCTCCGGCCGTGCCTCCGCCTGCTCCATTATCTCCACCCCAATTGTTATTGCCGCCATGGTCGGCTGTTATCGTTTCTACTCCGACGTTGACCAGACGCGCCGGGAAGTCATTGTCTCTAAAGCGTCGATTTATGTCATCGATAATATCCTGTGCCTCGCCAGCCGCCAAGCCGTGATTGGGATACAAATTGATCTTTGTTGGTATGAAATATAGAGCTGCATTTGCTCCAGTCTGTCCATAACAAACAGGGACATCCAAAATAAACAGAAAACAAATAACAATCCAAAGCCAACAAACATAAATAGAAATTTTGTTCATAATCATGATTTGTCTCCTCTGATATTTTAGGATTACTTGTAATTATTAATTCATACGGGACTTGTACAGAATTTGAGAATTGAATATTAGACCATCATATCTTGCTCATTAATCTTTCTACTTATACTACACCTCCATTTCAAAATATACTTTTTCGCCGGCAAAACGTTTTTGCCAAACCTCCAGCGTGCCGGTCTCTCCTTGTTTAGATTTTCTGCCATACGTTCTCGCTGCTCCTGAGCCATATAACTCCCAAAATCGTTATAGTACAAATCCTGCCAGAATCAGAGATGTTCTCTCGTTGCTCGACTCGCTAAGCTAACATAATTAAATAATATGTTCAGAAATAAAAATCAAGAAGATTATAGGGCGTTATTGATTTTTCTTGTGATTCAGGCAGAAATTGGCGTTTTTAGGCTGATATCTACTCTTAGTTTAACTATCTTAACGAAAATTTTGCAAAA
>CP070694.1:312929-315469 GCA_020353355.1 Desulfobacterales bacterium
AAAAAGCGAATATCGAATAACGAATATCGAATATCGAATGTCGAATGTCGAAGGAAGGTATTCTGTCTATTAAATAAAAAAGACTGAGCGAAGCGAAACCACCCTTCGAAATTCTGCGGTTCAATATTCGATATTCTACGGTTCGCTGTTCCGTTTTGGTGAAGTTTCATAAGAGTGTTTAGGTGTCAGGTAGTTAATTTATTGTGTTTGTGCAGTTAAAAGGGAGAAATGAAGAAATGCCGGTTTTTTTCTCAACTTCTTATCTTCTTTCCTTCTCATCTTCCCAGCCTCCAAGCCTTCCAGCTTTCCGGCCTTCAAGGCATCAGCAGATATCCTGATTCGTAAAGGCAGCCGTGATGCTGTCCAGCAACGCCATTCCTTTGACTGTCAGGGCACAGTGGGTCTTTGTAACTTTCAAAAAGCCCTTTTTTTCAAAATCGGCAATCATCTCATGGAAATGCTTTAAAAAATCTATTCCAAACTTATCTTTTAACCGCACCAGATCAATCCCTTTTGTGGTTCTGAAGCCCAGATAAATTGATTCCATAAGAAGCTGTTCTCGGGTGAGTTTCTCTCTATCGGCAACCGGCAATCTGCCGTCCTGCAGTTCTCGGATATAATTTTGTACACTTTTGTGGTTCCAGCAGCGCTCAGGCTCTATAAATGAATGCGCTGACGGCCCGAGGCCGATGTACGGTGCAAAGGACCAATATTTCGAATTGTGCCTGGACTTCCAGGCGCTGCCGTCAGCTTCTGTGAAACGTGCAAAATTGGAAACTTCGTAGTGCAAAAACCCGTGGCGGGTCAGATAATCGATGGTGGTTTCAAATAACCCGCGCAAGGTGTTGTCTCCAGCCCAACGAATTCGACCCGCGGACACCTCTTTATCCAAAGGAGTTCCCGACTCGCGGGTCAACATGTAACAGGAGAGGTGCTCGGGATGAAGGTCGACCGCCCGCTCCAAATCTTCCAGCCAGTTGTTTTCCGTCTGCGCCGGCAACCCGTAAATCAGGTCCAGGCCGACATTATCAAATCCGGCCTGCCGCGCCCAATCAAGTGATAACAAGGCCTGTTCAGCTGAATGAATCCGATCCAGCCATTTAAGATTCTCTGCGTGAAACGATTGGACGCCGATGTTCAGGCGGTTGACGCCGGAATTGCGATAATTCGTAAGGTCTTCAAGGGTTACGGTCCCCGGATTCACTTCCATCGTGACTTCCGGCTCAGGCAGAATTTTAAAATATTTGAAAGCGAAGCCAATGATCTGTGCCACAAGGTCGGCATCCAGAACCGACGGGGTGCCGCCGCCGATATAAAGCGTATCAAACACCAACGATACCCGGCTTACCATCTGAATTTCTTTTTTCAGCGCCACCATAAAAAGGGGGATTTGAGAAATGTCGGTGACGGAATAAAAGTCACAATAGAAGCATTTTTTCTCACAGAAGGGGATATGAATGTAGATGCCCGCAGGTATTTCAGTATCTGGGTTCATATCGTTTTGACCCCGAAAAGGCTGGAAAGCGATGAGGCTGGGAGGCTCGGAAGCTTGGAGGCTGGGAAGCTGCTAAGTTCGTGAGCATCAATGCTCATGAGCATTCAGGGATCACATCTGTCCGTCAACCCAATCAACTATCAGCCGGCTGTTGTTTGCCGACTTTCAAGCCTCCCAGCTTCCCAGCTGATAATGATCCGCCTTGCCTTCAAGCCTTCCGGCTTCCAAGCTTTCCAGCCTATTTCACCCTCTGCCCTCTGCGCTTTGCCCTTTGCTCAATGAACTATTTCCATCCCCCAATCAGATGCAAATGCAAATGGAAGATTACCTGCCCCCCTCCTCTCTCAACGTTAACAAACAAACGATAGCCGGATGTTGCAACACCGCTTTGAGCGGCCATATCTCTGGCCACCAGCAGCATCTCCGCCAGGATGGGTCGATCTGCATCCTGAAGATCATTAATGCTGCGGATATGTTGTTTAGGGACAATCAAAAGATGAACCGGCGCAGCAGGATGAATATCTTTGAACACAACCAGTGTATCGTTTTCGAACAATAATTCAGTTGATGTTTCGCCATGCGAAATCTGACAGAACAGGCAGCCTTTTTCCATTTTCAGCGATTCTCCGTTTGAGGGTTTCGGCACCCCATCGACGATCTTTGGTGATAACTCCATTCATAAGCCACCCCGATCTATCGGGATGCGAATTGAAAAGGTTTTACCAAAATTCTTTACATGCATCAGCGACCATCGGCAGAGCGTGGTCCCGGCCCCTTCCAGGGGCTTTCCTCATACCCCCAACTCTGCTGGTGGTCGCTGATTATGCAACATCCTCAAATAATGTCAAGCCGCTATAAAGTATGAACGGAAAATTTGGATATGATCTCAGCGGGCGGAACCCAACCATTCGTTCAACGGGGATTTCGTTCAACCAATTGAAAAGAACCATTCTGTGGAACATGTTAATGCTCGGCGGAATATACCCACTTCCCCTGCAGGGTAGGATATTTCAGTGCGCGGCCGAGCTCTGCCAGATAGCGGGTT
>CP070694.1:315569-325792 GCA_020353355.1 Desulfobacterales bacterium
AAGCTATCTTTCGACGATGCCGAATCAGCATCTCACGAAAACGATTCGGTTGAAAAAAAGGCAACTGGTGTTGTGGCACAATCATCCGAAATCATAGTGCATAAGGTTCAGCGACGGGGTGAAACCTTAGCGATTATTGCAAAATGGTATACAGGCAATTCTGCGAACTGGAAATCGCTTACGAAAGCCAACCCCGGGCTTAATCCCCGGCAGCTAAAGATCGGAAGTCAGGTCAAGATTCCCGGTAATTTGCTCGTGACCCGGGAGCCGATGTCTCCGGAATTTGCGGATAAGCATCTTCCAGCCTACTATAGCCATAAGATTTGCTGGTCAGGAGAGACACTGTCGTTGATCTCAAAATGGTATACCGGCAATTATACCAATTGGAAGAAAATCGTGACTCATAACCCCGAGATTGACCCAACGCGCATTAAAATCGGCCAGATAATATATATTCCAACGAATATGCTGAACACCCGCCAGGCGCTTCCGCAAAAGGTCGCCGCCAAAAACCTGCCCGATTACTTTGCCTACACTGTTCGGCGTCAGGGTGAAAGTTTAGCAGAAATTGCCAGATGGTATACGGGGGATCCCGATAACTGGCAGGCTATCGCGCGAGCCAATCCCGATGTCGATCCAAAATATTTATTGGTTGGCAATGAGATCTATATCCCCGCCAAGTTGCTGAAGACGCGAGAAGCCGTTCAAACCCATGGCGATGATATTTCACAACAAAAGCCTGAAAAACAAACCCCGCCTGCCGAGCCGGCGGCAACACCAAAAAAGAAAAAAGACATCCAATTGTTCGGACCCAAACCATTTCCACCAGGCTAACAAAACTGCCGTTACGGCAGTTTTGTTAGTCGCAGGAACACGATTTTGTTGCTGAAATCGATTTTTAAAAGCATGTTCAACTCAATCGGTTCATTATCGAATATTAGCGACGTACATCCCTGTTTTAAATTATCGAAATTATCCGATATAAAATCGTGCAAATGTTTTCCGTTTAACCATACCCCCCGTTGAAGAAAGTCCGGCCCCAACTCTTTGGCTACCAGGTTGAATAATTTGAGGTTGACCTTGACGTCGCCGTCATGATGGACGGCGGGATTCGAATCGTAAGATATTTGACTCCGCATGGCGGCAAAAAATCCATCCCTGCGTAAAGTTGCTCCAACAAGGCCGGGCATGGGGCCTGAAAGGGCCAAGGTTGATCCGTCTTCAACGATGGCCGAATCTAGATCATCCACTGCCTTGCCGTTTAGAAATACTGTTTGAATTCTTTGTTCAAGGTACTTGTCGTGAATGCCCAACTCGACGCAAAGAAGATTCTTAATGCTGCAACTCATCTGCGTTTTTATAACGAAGCCTTGGCCTAGTATTTGGTAGAACCTGGGTATGAGATCGGATTCAACCGTCATGGTAAGCTGCATAGCAGACGCCCTTTTTAACGTATCTTTGAATTCCAATTGGCCGCTTTTGATCATGCGAGTATGATTTTACTTTCTAGTGACGTTTTAGCCAATTGATAGTAAAAGAGGAGACCTGATAAAGGTCTCCTCTTTTATTTCTAACATAATGTTTCGGTTAGTAATTATGAACCTGATCCAGATCTTCATCCGTTACCAGGAAGGTAATGTCGTGAGGCGGCAACTTCTCCTTTTTGAAGTAATCTGGCAATCGGTCATCTTGCTTTGTGAAGCCAGCCCGGGTGTTGAAATCTCTTTCCGCTTTCAACACTTGCATGCCGAGTGCATTCACATCATCCCCGGTTAGACTCTGGCCGCTAAAGGCGTTGATCAAATCAAGCAACGCCTGGAAGGTGTCTTCCTGATCCATAATGGCAAAAGCAATGAACAGACACATACCGGTTGAATCAATGGCCGCTGTGGCAATTTGGAGATTGCGGGACAATTCAATCTGGCCTTCTGGTTTCAAGGGCGCCACACTACCCCCAACGCCTAAAATATTGGTGGCCACGGCATATCCTGCGGTGTGGTCGGCGCCCTGGGTACTGGTGGCATAGGTTACGCCGATTCCCTGAACCCCTCGAGGGTCGTAGGCCGGCATGGCCTGCCCCTTAACGACCGGTACGCGTTCAACGCCTAATACTTTGCCGGTGATGGCGGCGCCACTACCGAGAAGGCGTCCCAAGTGTGATCCTTTGCCGACTTCCTTCACCAAGTTAATGGCTGCTTGGCCATCGCCGAACTTGGCCAGGCCAGCTTCCATGGCGACTGCAATCGTGGCGCCCATTTCGATGGTATCTAGTCCAAAATCATCATCCAAACGATCCAGCTGGGCAATGACATCCAAATCGTCTATGCAGCAGTTTCCACCATGGGCCCAAACCGTCTCGTACTCGACCTGTTTGGTCAGATAATTTCCATCTTTGTCAAGGAAGGTTCCGGAGCACCGGATGATACATCCGCGATGGCAGCCATGGGTCGCAGTGCCTTCCCCTCCGCGGGCATTCTCTAACTCGGCCTGGGCTTCACCACTGATTTTTTGGCAGGTTTCGAAACTTCCCCACATAAAATTTTTAGTCGGATAAGCACCGGCTTCGCTAATCACATTTGTCAATACATTCGTGCCGTATGCCGGTAGCCCCTCACCGGTAACCGAATGTTTTCTGAGACCGGCAACAAACGCCTTGTTGGCTTCTTTGAAATTATCGGGATTTGCCGGACCCCTGGCTTTCGTACCGGCATCGTCGATGACAATGACTTTTACGCCTTTTGATCCCATCACGGCGCCGACACCACCGCGACCGGCATGCCGGGTGGGTCGCAATTCCATATCGGTGAACGCTATGGATGCGCCCGCAAGTTTCATTTCGCCGGCCTGACCGATGGAGATACAAGCGATTTTTTCACCATGTTCGGCTTTCATCTTATCAACGAGGTCATAGTTGCCAAGCATGCACAGGCTGTTGTCCACCTTGATATCGACTCCATCCTTGTTGATGAATATTTTATAGAGGTTGTTTTCTTTGGGTTTGCCTTCTAAAACAATGGCGGCGTAGCCTAATCTGCCGAGCATTTGGGATGGTTGCCCGCCGGCATTGGCTTCTTTGATGCCGCCGGTCAACGGGCTTTTGCAGCCGACCGAAATGCGACCGGACATGGCCGCCGTGGAGCCGCTGAGCATACCTGGGGCAATGACCAGTTTGTTGTCTTCGCTCAGGGGATGACATGTCGGTGGTACTTCTTTCGCGACAATGGTTGATGTCATGGCACGACCCCCTAAACCGGCGTAGTCTCCCAAGGAGTCTATTTTTATCTTCGGGCCACCGTCAGCCCCCATGTTAATCCGTAAAATCTTGTCCATAAGTACCTCCTTTTCTCGTAAAAATTAATAAAAGGTAACTAGATCCTCAAAACGTCTATCGCCATTTGATACTTTTGAAATGTTATTCTAAATTTCATTATTCATATTAATTGGTAATGTCAAGTAAAACTACAAATTATGGTTCCGTAAAACGTCCAACTTCAACCGTTTTGCTTTTCGAAAGCCTTCATAAAATCCACCAGCGACTCGACGGCCTGCAGAGACGTTGCATTGTAAATCGACGCCCGGCAACCGCCGACGGAGCGATGTCCTTTGAGACCTCCCAGTCCCTGTTCGAGCGCCGCTTGCACAAATTGCTTTTCAAGCTCTTCATTCGGCAGACGAAAGGTCACATTCATCAACGAGCGGCTTTGCGGCTCGGCCGTTCCCTGATAAAAATCGCTGGAATCAATAAAATCATAAAGCGTTGTTGCCTTTTTGTGGTTCAGGGTCTCCATTTTCTCAAGGCCGCCGATGGTCTCCTCCAGCCATTTGAGCACCAGCTGAACGGTATATACCGCCAAGCAGGGTGGGGTGTTAAATAGAGAGTTCTTGGAAGCATAGGTTTGATAACTCAACATGGTGGGTATGGTTGGCGGCACCAGATCCAGCATGTCCTCGCGAACAATCACCATACATACTCCGGCCGGGCCAATATTTTTTTGTGCGCCGGCATAAATAAGACCAAATTTCTCTACCTCCAATCGGCGGCTCATGATATCCGAGGACATATCCGCAACAATCGGGACACTTCCAGTGTCTGGAAATCTAGCCCACTGGGTGCCTTTAATGGTGTTGTTGGAGGTGATATGAACGTAAACGGCGTCTTCATGAAACCGGATATTTTTCGGTATATACGAAAAATTTTGATCTTCAGAAGATGCGACCACATGGATGGTCTTGCCCAGTATCTGTGCTTCTTTGATGGCCTTGGTGGACCAGGTGCCGGTGTTTACATAATCTGCCGATTTGCCCTCAGATAAAAAATTCAGTGGGACCATTAAAAACTGCAAACTGGCCCCGCCCTGGATAAAAAGAACCTGAAAATTGTCATCCAGTTGCAAAAGGCGCTTTGTCCGGATGATGGCGTCATTTAAGATTTCTTCAAACTCTTTTGAGCGGTGACTGATTTCCAAGATCGACATACCGGAGCCCCCAAGATTCAGAAAAGATTCCTGAATCTCTTGGAGGACGCTGATGGGAAGGGCAGCCGGCCCGGGATTGAAGTTGAATATTCGATTTGCGTTCATTTGTTACCTCGTTGTGGAATTGAGTGAAAATAATATTCTTTATTGTCCTTTTTTGCGTTCATCCCTTACCCGAATTGCTTTGTGTGTCGCGCGGGTCAGGGATTTAGCATCGAGAATCCTGATTCGAGGCTTTATGCCGATAATTTTTTGGCATTCGATTTGGATTTCTGTTGCCAATGCATCCATATCTCCCTGAAAGCCTTCAACCTTTTCGACCTCTATGGTTAAAGCCGCCATATGTTTTTCCTCTGTGATCACACACACGTATTCACCCGTAAGGTTTTCATTGTTCCGAACGATGGTTTCGATGTCACTCGGAAAGACATTGACACCTTTAATGATCATCATGTCGTCCAGTCGCCCATGAATTCCATGCATGCGCATATGAGTTCTCCCGCAGCTGCATGTTTCGGTGGTATAAGAGACAATATCGCCGGTGCGAAAGCGGATTAAGGGACGTGCGACTTTTTTCAGGGAGGTCAAAATCATTTCACCCCGTTGACCTTCGGCAACTTCCTGCCCGGTTTGCGGGTCGACCACCTCAACCAGAATGTGATCTTCTGCCATGTGGAGTCCGTCTTTGGCCTCGCACATTCCTGCACAGGCACCGAATATATCCGACAGGCCGTAGTAATCATACACATCAGCATCCCATAACGCTTCAATGCTGGTTTGCGTCTCAGGTATCGAACCGCCCGGTTCACCGGCTACAAAAATTTTGCGAATGGAAAGCTCGGCCGGATTGATTCCGCTTTCTTTGGCCGTCTCCCCCAAAAACCAGGCATAGGACGGGGTTGTCCAGGTAACCGTCGGCCGCCAGGTTTGAAAGATCGCCAATAATCTTTCAGAAGGGATGGTTCCCGCCCATACCGTCAGTGCGCCAAGTTTCATTGCGCCGATTACATTCGGGCCGCCGACGAATAAAGTGAAATTCAAAGCATGACAGTATCGGTCGGTGGGCCGCATGCCGGAAGACCAGAACAACCGGGCCTGACAATCCTGAAAATCTTCAAAATCCGGGCCGGTGAAGGGAGAAGCAGTAGGAACACCGGTCGAGCCGCTGGAGGCACTGAGAAACACAAAATCTTCTTCCGGTGCGCAAATCAGATCACCAAAATCAGGCACCATTTGCTGTCTAGTTCTGAGGTCCTTTTTGTCGATGGTCGGGAATTTTTTTAAGTCCTCAAAATTTTCCAGGTGAAATGGCCGGACGCCGGCCTCTTTAAATATTCTCTGATAATAGGGTGATTTGTGGTAGGCTAACTCGAGCATATCCTTTAATAATTTAAATTGATATTTTTTGAGTTATTCCCTTGACATGGTCTCAATCTCTTCATCCCAATACTTGCGATATGAGCTCATCACCACCTCCCTCTTGTGCTCGGTTCAGGTCATTTCGGCCACCATCTAAATATGGTGGTAAGACGATTCAAACCAGATTTAATTCCTTCTGTAACCTTCAAAAACATCATCCAATTTATTAGCTCCCGAATACGGCTATGCTATAAGAATCATAAAATATGAATCTTTTCAAGGGGTCTGAACTTAGGTATGCAGAAAATCTTAAAGTTAAGCGTTACGAGTCTTTTTTCCAGATTAGCGGTGACAACTTGTGTCACAAATCACTTGACTTGTCAAATGATGGCGTGGTATCGAGACAAAAAATTTTAGAGAAAAGTTAAGCTTTATGAGCAATAGATCAGCTAAAGGCTAATTTACAAACTGGCAGTCTTGTGAATTCAAACAGAAAGGAGGAGACTATGAGGGTGATTAAACTTGGCTGTGTTATTTGTTGGGCACTGGGTGTCTTTCTTCTCATGCCCGCCTTAACTTTCGCAAAGACACCATTTGAGGAGTTCGGGGTGGTCCGGCAAAAGTGTTCGGTCTGTCATAAACTGGACCAGCAAGGCCGGGTCGAGGTCATCGAGGAGACTCGCAAGACACCGGAAGAATGGAAAGTGGTGACAGACCGGATGATTCGGATCAATGGTGCGCCTATTTCGGACAAGGACTTTTATCCCGTCATTAAAGAGTTAAGTCAGCATTTGATCTTAACCCCCGCAGAGATGGCTGAAGTGGCGTATCTTAATTCCGACGAAAACAGCCAGTATCGAGAAATACCTAAAAACGAAACCGAAGAAAGAATTTTTGGCGCCTGTGTCCGGTGCCATACCTATGGTAAGATTCGCTCGCATCGCAAGACGCGCGAGCAATGGCTTGAAAATATGAATCTGCATTTGGGATATTACCCCACGGTTGTCCCCCAAATGCGAGAGATGGATTGGCCCAAGGAAGCCATGGCATTGGTGGATGTTCTGGCCGAAATGCTGCCCATGGACACTGCTGAATGGCGTAGCTGGATGGAAAACAGAAAAGATGCCGACCTCGCGGGAAATTGGACAGTAGCAGGTTTTCAGCCTGGCATGGGATATTATGAAGGCACCTACACCTTTAGAGCCAACCCACAAAAGGGCGAGGATGAATATCTTGTTGAAAAGGAGGTTCGCTATCTAAACGGTACCATGCTGAAATTAGGCGGTGAGGGAACCCTCTATGGCGAATACCATCTGCGATACGCGCTGGCGCCGACCCCGCTTACCGGCCGAATTGAAGGGGTTTTTGACCTGGATGCTGCCAGCATGGGCTTCGAGGGAAAATGGTGGACAGTGGTGCAGGATACCAATGCCTATGGGAATGAAGCCTTCTATAAAGTCGACGGATCAGCGCGCGTCTTTGCCATCTTTCCGCAGGCCTTAAGGGCAAACGGAGCTGAGCAAACGCTCACCTTAATCGGGGTGAACCTGCCGGCAAACCTAAGTGCAGCCGATATTCGATTTGCCAATGCCGATGTCAAAGTAATGGATATTGAAAGCCCGGAAAATGGAATCCTGCAGATTGAAGTCCTAGCATCGCAGAATGCCGCGATAGGGCCTTCCGGTTTAAACGTAAACGGCGTCTCTTGTGACGAGTCGGTCATCGTTTATAACAAATTTGACGGCATCAGGATCTTTCCGGCTTTAGGCCGGGCAAGGGTCAGTTCTGGCGCTGCTTATCCACCGCATGGTGTTCAATTTGTGGCCAGGGGTGTCAACTACGGTCCGGACGGCAAGCCGGAGACGGCCGATGATTTGATCCTCGATGCTGTCGATGCGGAATGGTGGCTGGAAGAAGAAAAAACGCGAGACAATGATGACGACTTGAAATATCTCCAAACCGGCGTGGTCAATGGACTTTATACGCCGGTGACGACCTACGGTCCGATCGAGACTCGCTTCCAGCGCAGAGAGGGTGTCGGTCTGATTGCAATTGGGGCAGCTTATACTGATGGGGGCCAAGAGTTTAAAGCCCGATCGCTGTTGGGTGTCACCGTGCCGGATTTTATTACCCATATCAAATAATGCCGGGCAGTTATGAATAGGTTTAGCGTCGCTGAAAATAAAACAATCCGGATTGACGGCCAGGATTTTCTATTTTTGGTCGCGGACAAAGCCATCTTCGAGATGGATTCCTCAACGAGGGATATCTTGGATGATTTGTATCCGAAAGGCGCCTTAACGCAGCAGAAGGTTATGGCCGGCTTAACTTGCGTATCCGCTGCAGAACGCGAAGGGCTATTTCAGGGTTTGCTCAGGCGACGCGTCATCATTCCGGTGAACAACGATGTATCGATCTCAAGACAAACAAAACCCACTGCCAATCAATACCTTTGAAGACCTTGATTGTGCATTTAACGGATGCCTGTAATCTAAGTTGTCGCTACTGCTATCACTCCCAATGGGATGTTAAACAAGGGCAGAAAAAGATGATGGGTTCCGATGTGGCACACAAGGCAGTCGATTTTTTGTTCGATCACGCCGGGGAGCTTGACGAAGTGTTTGTGGTCTTCTTTGGCGGAGAGCCGTTGCTGAATTTCAAGGTGATCCCGGCAGTTGTGGATTATGCCTGTCAAAAAGCCTCCGAAGAGGGCAAAAAAGTAAACTTTGCCATTACTACCAACGGCACCCTGCTTACCGAAGAAATCATTGATTTCTTTCAACAGAAAAACATCGGAGTTACGGTGAGCATAGACGGCTTGGAGAGTGTTCACGATCGCTACCGGCGCTTTGCCGATGGAAGTCCTTCCTATGGAATCATGCTTCCGAAAATAAAGCGCTTGCTGGATCGTTCGGATAAAAGACCGGCTGTCGCCAGAGTGACGCTGGTGGAGGATCCGGGCAAGGTACCGCAAATACTTGATCACCTGCTGGGTCTCGGTTTTGCGGAAGTGGGGTTTGCTCCGGTTACGACCGGGCACCCGGATTATCAATTGAGCAACCATGACATGGATCTTCTGTTAGGGGAATTTCAGAATCTTTCACAAAAGTTCCTGTATGCTGCTAAAGAAAGAAGATTCTATGGTTTCTCAAATATAATCGATATGCTGGTCTCACTTCACCAGGGCGAGGTCATGAACTATCCTTGCGGAGCAGGCCTGGGGCTTTTTTCAATAGACCCGCATGGACAACTCTATCTCTGCCAGCGGTTTACCGGCCAGGATGAATTTTGTATGGGCGATATCTTTAACGGATTTAATCAAAAAAAGCTCGAGACATTCAGAGATCAAGCAGAAATCAGCAATAAAGAGGACTGCCAGCAATGTTGGGCCCGCACCATTTGTACCGGCGGCTGTTACCATGAAGCCTGTGTGAGGGAAGGAAACCATCTCAAGCCAAATCTGCATTACTGCGAGTGGATCAAGCAATGGAGTCAGATCGGCTTGGAGACATACTGCCAACTTGCAAGCGCAGATCCTGAATATTTAGAAATGCTATGCATGTCACGAGGATATCGGTCTCATATGACCGTCAGGGAAACAAAAGGAGGATCATATGAAAAAGAAAGGGCTTAAAGCTTTAAATAAGCGCGCCAAGAAACTGGAAGAAAGGGAAGTCTTCGGCATGGAAGAAGTGAACGTCCTTACGGGCCAGCCGATCGGTTGCACCACGGTTTTTGATACCGGCTGGGAGACTAACCCCAGACCCACAACCCCCATGGGCAACTGCGTTTCCAGTGCCCGAGACTTTACGAGCTGCTCAGGCCCCTGCTGGTGGCCGGCCCAAACGCCGGATAATATTACCAACTGGCCTGAGTTCCAAAATCAGTGTCTGGCCGTTGAGCGAGACTGGAGAAATTTGAATTTTGTCATCAAAAGATAAGAAGGGAGGCTAACATGAGCCGCAGTTTGAATAAAATCTTATTTTCTATTGTGGTGGTTTGTTGCTTGGTCGGCCTTTCCTTTCCGGTTATGGCCAAAGATTACCTGTATGTTCCCAGCAACAATAACTTGCATATTGTCGATTGTGATACAGACACGGTGGTAAAGACAATACCATTTAACGACTACATTGTGGGGGCTATCCCTTCACCCGATGGCAAGCGGTTTTATATGAATAGCTGGCATTCCGTCTATGAAGTGGATACCCAGACCAATCAGATCGTAGATGTCCACGAGTTTTGGTCGGATTTAAACCGTGTGACGATTATGATCGGCATTGCCGTATCGCCGGACAACAATTTTCTGTATATGAGTGCTGCAATTACCAAAAAGAAACTCAATATTCCCAGGCTCAATGTGTTGCCGCCCCAGCTGGTGGTGTATGATGT
>CP070694.1:325892-329564 GCA_020353355.1 Desulfobacterales bacterium
CCAGGGCTCTGCGGGGAGGATCTCGGGGAAAGAGCGATAGTCAGCTGTCCAGATCATATGTGCAAGACCCTTCAGAATACTCGAAAGCCCTATGGTTACCATGATTACGGAGATAACCGGTTCTCCGATGAGAGGCCTGAGGATCACACGTTCGATGGCTACCCCGAGCACAAAAGCAAATAAAAGGGTAAACGTAAAGACAACTGCAAAGGGCATTTTCAGGTAGGTGAGCAGGGTGAGGCATACATAGGCACCCAGCATCATGAATTCGCCGGTGGCAAAGTTAATGACGCTGGTGGCTTTATAGATCAAGACAAAACCGAGTGCGATTAAGGCATAGACACCTCCGACTGCGATGCCGCTCACAATTAATTGTGCAAAGATATCCATTCAGTTTAATTCCTTGTCGCAAGGTCTGAATACGGAGGGATTGTTTATAGTTTTGGTAAATTGGCAAAAATACGGGTTTGTGTCAAGAGAAACATCGTGCCCGCCGTGAACCCCCATAAGCGCTAAGTTGTTTTATATAGGAGGGACTAAAAAAAAGAACATCGAACATTGAATGGAAAAAAATGAAGAAACAAACATATAATCTGGAAAAACAGAAGAAATAATTAAGGTTTTCGTTACGAGTATCAAAACTGCTGAAAAGATACCACGCCGTGGCGTGGTTGAATGTTCGATGTTGGATGTTCAGCCTAAAGTGCGTCATTGAGGTAATCGATAATCGCTTGCGTTTCGGTGCCGGGTGGAAAAAGTTCCCCGACTCCCATGGACAATAGAAGTGAGCGGTCCCTTTGAGGAATCGTGCCACCCCCAAAGACCAGTATGTGGGAGATGCCTTTTTTGCGCAGCAGGTCCATGACCTTGCCAAATACCGTCAGGTGGGCCCCGGAAAGCACGCTTAATCCAATGGCATCCACGTCCTCATCAATAGCGGTATTGACAATCTGAAGCGGCGTCAGATGAAGCCCGGCGTAGATAATTTCCATCCCGGCGTTACGCAATGCCCTCGCCACCACCTTTGCCCCGCGGTCGTGCCCATCAAGGCCCGGTTTGGCAATCAGAATACGTTTCTTTGGCTTTTTCACGATCAACCCTCGTAAAGCATAACCCGGATGTACCTGAAAAATTAAAAGTGATCTAAAGTGTGAAGTGATCTAATCCGCCAGAAATACGGCGGATAAAAGTGATCTAAAGTTAAGGTTTCGCTTGTAGCTTGATCGATTTTAAAATTAAAAAAGATAGAATACATTAACTTTAGGCACTTCCATATTTTAATAGATGGCATCCTCACGGTACTCACCATAGATCTCCCGCATGACAGCAATGATCTCCCCAAGGGTGGCATAGGACCTTACGGCCTTTATCAGTGTCGGCATAACACTATTGGTTCCCTGAGCCACCGCCCTGATTTCTTTTAAAACGCCCTTGACCTTTTGGTTATCCCGGCTGCGTTTGAGCTGCTGGAGTTCTGCGACCTTCTTTTGCTCAAAGTCAATCTCCGGCTCCCGTAATTGCATTTCGATCTTTTCGTCTTCGATAAAGGCGTTTAGGCCCACGACAATTCGGCGCTTTGTTTCAATCTCTTGTTGATACCTGAACGCGGCGTCGGCGATGGCTTGCTGGTAATAGCCCTTCTCAATGGCTGAGAGCACACCTCCCAGAGCGTAGATCTCTTTGAAAATCCTGTGGCATTCGGCCTCCATCTCGTTGGTGAGGGCTTCGAGATAGTAGGATCCGGCCAGGGGATCGACCGTATTGGCGACGCCGCTTTCGTGGGCGATAATTTGCTGAGTTCTCAAGGCCAATTTCTCCGATCGCGGTGTGGGAATGGCAAAGGCTTCGTCGAAGGCATTGGTGTGCAGCGATTGGGTGCCTGCCAGCACCGCCGAAAGCGCTTGCAGCGTGACTCTGATGATATTGTTCTCGGCCTGCTGTGCCGTAAGGGATGAGCCGGATGTCTGGATATGGGCCCGAAGCCGCCATGAACGAGGATTTTTGGCGCCATACGTCTCCCGCATGGCTCTTGCCCAGATCCTGCGGGCTGCTCGAAGCTTGGCAATGTTTTCGAAAAAGTCATTGTGGGCCTTGAAGAAAAATGAAAGGCGCGGAGCGAAACTATCCACCGGGAGTCCGACCTTGATCCCTTCCTCTACATAGGTAAACCCGTTGGCCAACGTAAACGCCAACTCCTGCACGGGCGTCGCCCCGGCCGATGCCAGATGATAGCCACTGATGCTGATCGGATTGAAACGGGGCATGTTTTCATTGCAAAAACGGATGGTATCCATGGTCAGACGCAGGGAAGGTCGGGGAGGGAAATAGTATGACTTCTGGGCCTGGTATTCTTTGAGAATATCGTTTTGCATGGTTCCGGTCAGCTTTTCCCACGGAATTCCCCGTTCTTGGGCTACGGCAGCAAACATGGCAAGAATGATCGCTGATTGGGAATTGGAAACGAAGTTGATGCTGATCTCCTGCAGGGGAATGCCCGCTAGCAGATCACGCATATCTTTGAGGGTATCAATGGCAACTCCTCCGCAACTTCCAACTTCCCCTTCCGCCAAGGGATCATCTGAGTCCCTTCCCATGATGGTGGGCAGATCCAGACAGATACTGACGCCCGTTGCCCCCATGTCAATCAACTGACGGATTCTTTCGTTCGCCTTGGCGGGTGAATCCAAGGAGCCCAATTGTCGGATGGTCCATAATTTTTCGCGGTACATGGTCTTGTGAACTCCCCGAACAAAGGGATATTCACCCGCTGCTCCCAGGTCGCGCGCCGGATCGAAATCTGATAGATGGTGGTCGCTATAGCAGATTTCAACCGGCAGCCCGGATAGGTTTGTACGCTTCTGCCCGGAGTCGACGGCTCCGGTGTTTTGGTTCCCATCGTTTTTCGGGGGACGCTTGATCATATCTCATCGTTTCCCTGCAAAATATAGGTTTGCAAAATCTCATGCACCACCGAATACGGATCGCCCTTGCCGTCCATGATATGCTTAATATACATTTTCTTTTTACCGGTTCCCTTGAGTCCTTTAAAAACAAGCTTCTGAAGCTCATCCTTGAAAATGAGACCCAACTCCTGTTCGATTCTTTCAAATTTGACCTTTTCGATGGCGTCGGTCGCATGGAGAAATTTCTGGTGTTCTGCGATGGCAGCCATCAGCTCATCGATGCCCCGCAGATGTTCCGACTTGCTCGCCACGGAAATCGTGGGTATCACCTTGGGTACCCAGTCGCCTTCCTTAAAGGATCCAATGTTTAGTATGGCTTCTATGTGTCGCAGGCAATTTTCGGTGCCATCCAGATCCGCCTTATTGATGACAATGATATCTGCAATTTCCATGATACCGGCCTTCATGGCCTGAATATCGTCGCCCATACCCGGCGTGATAACCAGTAAACAGGTCTGGGCAATATGAACGACATCTATTTCATCCTGCCCGGCACCGAGGGTTTCCACGATGATGACATCCCTTCCCATGGCCTCCATGATGCGGATCACATCATACGTTGCTCGCGAAAGGCCGCCGAGATAGCCCCGCGAGGCAAGGCTGCGAATATAGACCCCATCGTCCTGGGTATGGCGTTGAAGCCGGATACGGTCACCCAGAAAAGCACCGCCCGAGAAAGGACTGCTCGGATCCACCACCACCACCCCAA
>CP070694.1:329664-334300 GCA_020353355.1 Desulfobacterales bacterium
AATACTCATCATCGGGAAAGATGAAGCGGCAACCCGTAATTTTGACGATGCGTTGGCATCCGATTTTCATATCAGCGCTTCGCCAACAGTGGCGGATGCAGAACAACGCATACAAAAAGAAACTTTCAACATAATTATTTTCGACCTCTCCGATGATGACTCACACTTGGCCGAGAGCCTGCAAGAGCTGCGACACAATGCGCCGTTCACACCGATTATCGTAACCAGTACACAGCACCGGGCCGATTTGATTGTATCGGCGATTAAAGCCGGGGCCTTTGATTTTATCACCAAACCCTTTGCCGTTGAAAAGTTAAAGCTGACTGTCTCCCAGGCCCTGGAAAACCGTAGTCTGAAAAATGAGATCGATTATTTGAGACGGCAACAAGATGTGGTTTACGACTACGACCGCATCATTGCGGTCAGTCCGGCCATGTCCGAGATCATGGGGACCATAAAAAAACTTTCGCAAACCGATTCCACAATCCTGGTAACCGGGGAGACGGGAACCGGAAAAAGTTTTTTATCCGGGAATATTCATTTCAACAGTCCCAGACATCACAAACCGTTTATTAAAGTTAATTGTGCCAACATTCCGGAAACGTTGCTCGAAAGCGAACTCTTTGGCCATGAAAAAGGTGCATTCACCGGTGCCAATAAAACTCGCACCGGTCGTTTTGAGCAGGCCAATGGCGGAACCCTTTTTCTGGATGAATTATGTGAATTAAGTTTTGCATTGCAGGCCAAGTTGTTGAGGGCGCTGGAAGAAAAGGCATTTGAAAGATTGGGGGGCAACAAAACCATCCATTCCGATACCCGCATTATCGCAGCCACCAATCAAGACATCGAAGCCCTGGTTGGCAGCGCAAATTTCCGCGAAGACCTTTATTACCGCATTAACGTCCTCAGAATCCATTTGCCGCCCTTGCGTGAGCGCACCGAATGCATTGAACCCCTGGCTAACTATCTTCTCAAAAAGTTGAGCCGTTCGGTGAAAAAGCATGTGGAAGCATTTTCCCCGGAAGTCATCAAGCTGTTTCAGAACTACGCCTGGCCGGGAAATATTCGTGAAATGTCCAATACCATCGAAAGGGCAATTTTGTTGGCAGATGGTTCGATGATCCGCAAAGAAAACGTGTCTTTGCCGAAGGTCAATGTCATATCTGCCCCGGAAGAGCCATCACGGTATCTGAGACTTTCGGAAGATCAGGAAAGGGATTTAATTTATCAGGCCCTGGAAAAAAATCTTTGGATTCAAAAGGACGCCGCCAAAGAGCTCGGCATTACCCCCCGGGCATTGAATTATCGCATAAAAAAACTAGGAATCACGCACTCTCGCTGGCGCAAACACAGGTAAGTTTCCATTCGAGAATGACTATTTTTCCGATGTAGTCCGCCTCCGTCGGATTCTCCGTGGGTAAGAAAGCATAGGGCATAGCGCATAGCGTAAAAATAAGGTTCCGAGCAACCTGTCGGCCTTGAAAAGTTTTTGAACCCTGCGTGCCACGGCGTAGCTCACCAGAGCGAAGAGAAGCGTGCCGCCTCGTAGTCACGCTTTTAGCGTGACGAAGACGGGAACCTTTGAACCCTGAACCTTTGAACCCCATGCCCCCTGCCCTATGCTTTATGCCCAATTCCCTGAACCCTGAACCTTGAACTCTCAATCTATTTTTATATATCTGCGACCACGCCGTAATTTCATCTCTACCACCCGGCATGCATAAATCAGCACCAGCATGACAAACAGAATCGACAATTCCCGTCCACGGATCTCACGCCAGAGATCCCATGGTTGTTGATTCCCGGATGGATCGGCGGCGGCGGAAATAAAGCAGCTTACATTTATACGGTCTAACAATTTCTCGAGGTCATTGTCGTACTCGTCATCGTCGTCTATCGAAGTAGCCGCATAGATGTCAGCACCAATTCCGCTAGGATCGACAATGATCCCGTTTTCAGTGCCGTCGGCATCGCCAAATCCGCCGTCCTGCAGGGTCAGGGTAAATGAGGTTCCATTCGGGCTGAATTCAGCATAATCGGAATAATCGTACCATATATCTTCGATGGGATCGTATTTATACAACTTGCTGTTTTCCGGCGCACTTTCAGACAGATAAACAGTCACCAGCGCCTCGTCGCCCGGAGCGTTCACAAGCAACTTAAAGTGAATCAGGCTAAAGGGCATGGAATCAGGCTTTTCGCTGGCACTGGATTGCTCTAACACATCGCGGGCATCTTCGGATACAACCGAATCAATGGCCAACACCGTCGGGCAACCTTTAACGCTAATACCAAGGTAAGTTGTTTGCCCTTCGGCGCTGAGGCACTTGATATCGTCCTGCTTGGAATCCCTCGTTCCGTCTTTATCCATATCGATTGGCCCTTCCAGCTCTTGATGATCCGGGATGCCGTTGCCGTCAATGTCTTCAGCGTTGATATCGGTCATGAAGACGGCAGGTTCGGACCACTCGGAGGCAGCGCCATGGTTGTCAAAAAATCGGACTTTTACATAATAGCTGGTGTTTTCATCCAGGATTAGTTTCGGCACCTTAAGGGATGTCAGCGACGACGGCGTTTGGATATTCATAACCCGGGTATTGCTGAGCTCATCGAATATTAGCCATTGGGTTTTCCAGTGCCGATCCCCGCTGTCCGGATCATAAAACTCTCCGGTCCGAAACACCGGTGTCATGGCGACCACATCATTATTTTCCGGTGATAGAATTACGGGACGCTGCGGCACTGAATTATAATCATCCTGGGTCGGGTCTGTTCCGGCGTAATATTCATCGATGTTGCTGACACCGTCGCCATCGGGGTCTTCATCCGCATCATCCTGTAGGGGGTCCAATCCGTATTTGTTTTCCCACTCATCCGGTATACCATCATCGTCGTCATCCTCATCGGCGTTGTTTCCAGTTCCGTCACCATCCGTATCCAGCCATTCATCCGGATCGAAGGGAAACGCATCCTCCTCATCGGGGACACCGTCACCATCACTGTCGCGAACCTGCTCTTTGGTGACAGATATTGAGCAATAATCAACATCTTGCAGACCGCCATTGTCGGTGACGGTCAGCCTGAAGGTCAGGGTTTCACCGGCAAAGCCAACGTTGGGTGCGGTAAAGGTTGCCTGGGCGGCTTCTGAATTTACCAGCGCTGCGGGTATACCGGCGGTCTGCTCCCATTCGTAGCTTACAATGCTGCCGCCAATATCCGCGGAGTTGCTGCCATTTAGGGTGACAATCGTGCCTTCGGTGACGGTCTGATCGGGCCCGGCGTTGGCCGTGGGCGGTTGGTTATCCGGCGCGAAACTGGCCGTGATGCTATGGTTGCCGGCAATGCTGGCAAATGTATAAGTGGTTACGGCCCCCACTGACGTTCCATCCACAACGACATCGGCGACATGATAGTTCTGATTCGGGGTGATCGAAAACATCTGATTGTCCCCCTGGTTTAGCGTGACCGCCCCCGAAGGGGAAATGCTTCCGTTGGCGCCGGCCGAGGCCGTGATCGTGTAAGTCAGCACAGTGATGGTATAGACGACCTCGGCCGAGTAACCGCTCTCATTATCCAGGGCATCATAGGCGGTGGCCGCAAAATAATAGGTGGTTCCTTCGGTGAGTCCGGTAATCGTGTATTCGGTGATGTTGCCGGCATCCACGCTGTTTGTATAATTTCGGCTGGATGTGCCATAATAGACTTTATAGCCGTCGAGATCCGGTTCGGTATTGGCATCCCAGGCCAGGGTCACATCGGCACTGTAGGCTAGTAAAGGCAAAAGAAATAGAGCCAGAATCACGGCAGCTGAAAGGAGACCTTGGTATAATGAAAGGCTACTTTTTCGAGAAATGTTTTTATAATTATTTTTCTTCATCGCAGCACCTTGATCTGTTTGGTGGTCAGCCGCGCAAAGCGCAGCCTTGGCCGAAGGGTGCTGCTTTTTGCACGGCAGCCCTGCTACCGTATCCTGCTTCGGCGTAGGCTTCAGCGGACTTAGGCCAGTGGCTTTGCGTCCCATCCTTTCGGATGGTTTGCCTTTTTCGTGCTAGTTTATTCACCGCAGAGACGCTGAGAACGCAGAGAATTTAAATTTATTGTTTTATCCAAAAACTCCTTTGGATAAAATAACAGGATTTAACTCTCTGAGCTCTCTGGGCTCTCAGTGGTTAACCATTAAAGAGCAAAATGAATGCCAGAAACGGTAAATTCGCTATTTATTTAACCTTCTGAAATTTATATATATACAACAATAGAAAATATATCGGGAATGGAATATGTATTAAAAAGTGTAAATTGTGTGGGGTTTGAATTACGGAATTGTAATAAAAAATAGGAAATTAATACTCCAAGGATCTATTATTCACCACAGAGGCTCAGACCTGACGCTTTTTTTTAGCCTTGAACCGGCGAACCCTGCCAGAAGCAAGCCAATCACCGCAAATATCCATACGTCCGGTAGGTTGCCTGCACCTGCGGCGTCAATGAAGCAGCTGACAAAAACCGTGGCGCCACTTGCTGAGTGATGTTTTTTATCATCTTCAGAGCTTTTGAACCTGGTAAACGCCACCGCCTGGATGCCGGAAAAATGATGGGCATCCATGACGATCTGGGCATGATCATCATCGCTGATGCG
>CP070694.1:334400-337800 GCA_020353355.1 Desulfobacterales bacterium
AATGAAAAGGAGGCAAAAAAATGAATCGAAAAAGATTTATCATTCCCTTGATGTTGTCGGCTGTCCTGTTTCTGCTTTGGACGGTTTCTGCGACCTATGCCGGTGTCCTGGAGGATATTAAATCCAAAGGGGAACTGGTGGTGTCCACCGATGCGAATTATGCCCCCCAGAGCTTTTTGAATGACAAGGGGGAACTGGATGGTTTTGATATCGATACGGCCAAAGAGGTGGCCAAGCGGCTGGGCGTCAAAATCAAGTTTGTCACCCCCGACTGGGACCTGATTGTGGCCGGCAAATGGGGCGCCCGATGGGATCTAAGCATCGGCAGCATGACCATTACCGATGCAAGAGCCGAAGTGGTGGATTTCTCCTCTCCGTACTATTACACCCCCGCCCTATTCGGTGTGCACAAGGCCAACACGAGCATCAAAAAACTGGATGATTTCTCCGGAAAGACCGTCGGTTGTGGCTCCGGCACTACCTATGAGACATATCTGGACCCGAATCAGACACTGAGCATGGGCGGCGGGGAAAAAATCGTTTATCAGGTCAAAAATGTAAAAGCTAGACCTTACACCACCGATATGGAGGCCGTGCAGGATCTGGCTCTTGGCGATGGAGTGAGGATTGATGGCGTCCTGACCTCCGGTTTCGTTATCCAGGAGGCCATCAAAAAGGGAGTACCGATTAAATCTATCGGAGACCCGGTTTATTACGAACCCCTCGCGGCGGCATCGGATAAAGCCAGGCCCGGAAGTGCCGATTTGGTAAAAAAAGTCAGCGAAATTTTTGAGGCCATGCATCAGGATGGCACGTTGACCAATCTTTCTATCAAATGGTACGGCTTCGATGTGACCAAAAAGGCCAGGTAACTCGGATTCAAATTAGTTTATAAGAGGTGTTTATGGCAACCTCAGATGATGCTCAGGCCAGGGTTGAAAACATCGAGGTCACTGAAATAAAACTGAAACACATCGAAGAGGCCCGACGAGCAAAGAAAAGATTTATTATTTGGGTCTCTTTGGTGTGGGTCGTTATATTTGTGTTCCTGCTCATTATCTTCAATGAGTTTAACCTCGATTTCAAATTCATGCTGAAATACCTGCCCTTTATCATGGGAGGGGTGGGAACAACCATTTACGTCTCAATTCTCTCCATAGCGACTGCCTGCGTTCTGGCCCTTTTCGGTGCCCTGGGGAGGCTTTCTAAAAACCCGATCTTTTACGGCGTCGCGACCTTCTACATCTCTATCATCCGTGGGACGCCGCTGATTGTTCAGATTTTCGTGATCTATCTCGGTCTTCCTCAAATGGGCATCGTTATCGATGCGGTGCCGGCCGGAATTATTGCCTTGGGCGTCAACTACGGGGCCTATATGACCGAGATATTCAGGGCGGGAATCCAGTCGATCGGACGGGGCCAGATCGAGGCAGCCCATTCCCTGGGAATGACTTATACCCAGATGATGAAGCGCGTGGTTCTGCCCCAGGCGCTGCGTCTCATTATCCCCCCCACGGGCAATGAATTTATCGCGATGCTCAAAGACTCGGCCCTGGTGAATTTTCTGGGGGTGTGGGAGCTGTTTTTCAGAGCCATAAAGGTTGGCAGGCAGAATTTCCGCAACATGGAAACGCTGATTATTGCCGCGCTCTTTTACTGGCTGGTCACCATCTTTTTTCAGTATTTCCAGTCCCGGTTGGAGAGCCATCTGGCCAAAGGGCAAAGAAAAATAGAGGGAATGGGGCATTAAATGCCATTGATACGTGTCACCACCGCTTTTGCCATCGGCGAGAATTGAGACGGTCATAGGTTATATGACAGGGGAATCGGTTTCGTTTAAGATTTCCCGTGAACCGTTGGCTTGGAGGAAGGAAACGATTGATGGAGCCAATCATCGTCATCAAGGACCTCAAGAAATATTTTCACTCACTCCTGGTGTTGGACGGCATCAGCACCAATGTGATGCCGGGGGAGGTGGTCGTCATCATTGGGCGCAGCGGTTCGGGCAAGAGCACGCTTTTGAGATGCTTGAACTGGTTGGAAGAGCCCCAATCCGGCCATGTCCTCATCGATGGAATTGAATTGCCCATCGGGAAAAAACGGACGGCAGAAGTCAGAAAAAGAATCATTGAGATCCGCACCCATATGGGCATGGTTTTCCAGGAGTTTAATCTTTTTCCCCATCGCACGATTATCGAAAACGTCATCGAAGGGCCGGTGATCGTCAAGAAGGAAGATCGAAAAAGCGCCATCGCCAGGGGCGAGGAGCTATTGAACTGGGTGGGTATGATCGAAAAAAGAGACAATTATCCCGACCAGCTATCCGGGGGGCAGAAGCAGCGGGTGGCCATCGCCCGCTCTCTGGCCATGGAGCCCAAGATCATGCTTTTTGACGAGCCCATCTCGGCCTTAGACCCCGAGCTGATCGGCGAAGTCCTCAGCGTCATGAAACGGCTGGCCGAGGAAGGCATGACCATGCTGGTGGTCACCCATGAGATGGGTTTTGCCAGAGAAGTTGCGGATCGAATCATTTTCCTGGGAGACGGGGGGATCATCGAAGACGGCCCTCCCAAAAAAATCATGGAAAATCCCGACCATGAAGACACCCGCGTTTTCTTGGACCATATTCTATAGAAATGACCGAATGAATTGTTCAATCTCCTCCTTGCCTTGATAGACGCCAAAATGTCCCTCGCACAGAATATAGGCTTTAAGTTCCAGCATAAATTTTAATGACTTGATATAGTCTTTACGATCGGACAACAGCGAGGGATCCAACGGGCCGTGAACATCCTGCCCGAAGAGAACCCGCGTTGAATCGAGATCTACCACAAACACCAGTGAACCGGGGGAGTGTCCCGGGCAATGGTGGGCAATCATATCTCCGCTTCCGATGTTTATGGTTTCTTTCGTGCGGCGAATTTTGTAATCAACTGGTAACGGATCCAGGCGCGTGCCATACCAGGAAGCTGCCGTGACGTCGTTGTCTCCTTTTTCCAGATAGACGGCATCTAAATAATGGGCGATGATGCGGCAGTTGTACTCTTCTTTGACGGCGGCTGCCCCGCCGGTGTGGTCGTAATGACAGTGGGTGAGAAGCAAATATTCAATCTCTGTTGTTGACGGCAGCACTGCACAGATATTATTGACCAATTTGTCATGGGCCTTGCCGCAGCCGGCATCGATCAGAGCAGCTTTTTCACCAAATTGGATCAAATAGATGGCAGCATCTTCCGGTGCTGTGAATCCAGAACCTCCAACCTGCCAAAGATTTTCATAAATCTCCATGGATAATTCCTTTCTCGATGATACCTTTTCTTTTTCACTTTCTGTATTATATTCAATTATCTTTATCATAAAAAAACTTTACTATATACAAAATAAAGGAGGACATTATGGA
>CP070694.1:337900-343171 GCA_020353355.1 Desulfobacterales bacterium
AACCAAGGGTATTGCCAAAAAAGGCCATCAGCACCTGCTCCATGGAAAGATTAAGGACGTATATCTGTATCCATTGGGGAAAGACTTCAGGGAGAAGCTAAAAAGATAATCCGGGCAGAAGTAGCCCCTTCCACCCGGACCATGAGGAAAATGGTGAACCACCTCGATAAATTCACCATTAATAATGTTAGCAAAAAACTCAACCAAGTCAATTTTAAAGTTTCTCTCTCCCATCAAAACCCTTTCCCTGACCGACCTCTGCTTTCCCATTACAGGTTTGAAAAACGCTTCGTCAAAATCCTTCCAAATGGCGACGTTAAAGGCGGAATGTGCCAGATGATCACTTCGTTGATCGACTTCTCCTTTATCCGTTCCCTGACAGCACAGTGTTATTCCAATAAAGGCCCACCCTGCTATGACCCACCAAGTCTTTTTTTACTGGACCTCTTCCGATATATTGACGGCTATTTGCATATGAGCCGCTTCTGTCAAATCCTTCGTGACCCATATCGGAATCAGACCTACCGCCGTCTTGCCGGCATCGGCATGGATGACAACATCCCCTGTGAAGCGACCTACTCAAATTTTAGACTCCGATTAGGACAATCCTGCTACAATGAAATATTCCACGTGCTCGTGGACATCTTTCATCAACTGCAAATGATCACCTTCAACATTTTGGCCCATGACGGCACCCTCTATCCTACCTGGGCCCGGTATAAAGGTTGCACCTACTTCTGCAATCAATGCTCACATATTAAAGTCCACGATGTCATTGGCAAAGTCAGAAATCGCATTCTCTACCGCCTCAACAACATAGCCCAGAACAATTTAGGCTCTGAAGCCCGCGTTTATACACAATGCCCAAGTGAGCGATTCCCCCAAGATATCGAAAAACCAAAAATCGAACTCTTTGCCTTTAAACTGGCTTTTAGCGATGGTGAATCCACAGAAGATCAAAAAAATACCGCCACTCTTTTTCAGATCGAAGAAGATCTCATTCGCCAGCGGCTCTGTGTTAATACCGTACGCTCCAATGTGACCGGCATTAACCTCCATGATGGCTCCATCACTATCTGCTGCCCTAAATTGCCCAAAGATACTGACGCTCGAATCGGAGTCCGACGTGATCCCAAAAATCCAGACAAAATACAGAAAATCTTTGGCTATAACCTTGTACTTTCAACCTCCGTTGAACTCCATCTGAAAATTGAATTGCCCGTTGCTCTCAGCAATATCGCCGGTAATGCCCAAGAAGGAAGCCAACTCATTACCAACAAAGAACAAATATCCTACCATCACCAAAGTCAGGGCAAAATACATATAGCAGATGCAAAATACGACAACATCGAAAACTACAATCATATCCGCCGCTCAGGCTCCATCCCCATTATCGATTACAACCCTAGAAATGAAAACCTCTCCAAACAAGCCCTCCTTGAAAGGGGCTTCGACCATAACGGCTGGCCCTTTGCTCCCTGTGGCCTTCTTTGCAGACCCAACGGATTTGATAAAAAACATCAACGCATCACTTACTGCTGCTTTAAGCAATGCTTGAAACTACGACCAAAAGCCCTAGATCAACTCCAAACTCGATACAATATCTCAGGCTGCCCTCACATCGAAAACAAAACCGGCTTCTCAAAACACATGTATGTCAAAGAACATCCTCGATTGGTCAATCAGATACCACGAGGATCAAAACGCTATAAAGAGATCAAAAAAATCCGTTACGCTTCAGAACGATCCAACAGCACACTTAAAGAAAACATCAAAATACTCGATAAACCCAGAGTCCTTAATGCCACCCGGGCTAATATCCTCGCCCAATTAGCTGCTATCGTCTTTCTCCTCACTCGCGCTTTTTCCTTTATTGTCAAAACTACATGCCAACTCAGAAAACTCCATAAATCCAAACACCCAGCTTCAAAAAAGAATTTCACAACTCCAGCTATTCCAAAATCTATCCTAAAACTTCTTCAAATCAAACTCGAGTAAAATGCCCCTCGCCATCAAAAATCTACTGAAGAGTCAATATTCAAGTCATTTATGATCGATGCGTAAGTGTTGCCTTATCACTGAATTTTCTCCTCTAAAGCAATGTTAAAATAATAAATATTGACCCCCTGACAGCACATCAGTTTCATAACCTGCCCAACGAGGCCCACACGCGAAAGGGTCGGGTTACTTATTACCTGAATTTTGGAAGCGACCAGTCAATGCTGGTCCGATGGAAAGGAGGTGGCGATACCTCTGGAAATTCGGTTAGTCGTCCAGCGGGTGAGAGCCCCGCTCGGTCAAAGCTGAGCCCGGCAGACCGGAAGTGAGCCTTGCAGCATGTCGGGCAACCGGCATGTTGATGCATAGGTACACAGGTATGCGAGCTGCGACAATCAGCGTCGAAATAGGTTAATTCCAGGTGCCGAGGGGTTCAAAATTCCTGAAGGCAGCAACAGGGTCACCGTAAATAAGGGCGAGGTGACACTGTGCCTGGCGGCGTGGTTGACCGGGGCGCGCATGGAAGGGACGACCTGGTAAACTGGGAGATCCTGATCACTCCTCTACAAGATTCCGGTGGCACGGAGAGCCGGTAATCAATCTCCAACGGGACCGCGTTGGCTGGGCTGCGCGTATCCCGGCTAAGAACAAACGCCAGCAATAGAGGTAGGCCGAAGGCAAGGGGAACCGGAGCCGAGGCCGAAGGTGGTCAGGAAGTCGGAGGGCCGAATACGAGCTTGGACGTCGGGGAACAGCTGGCACCTGGACCCGGCCGAGCAAAGGCGGCCCGTGCTGATACGAACCTCAGGAGGGAAACATGACAGGAGCAAAGACTCATGACGACATGTCACCGGGACTGTTGAGGGTAATGGAGAGAGCGCGACGCAGTCCGGACGAGCGGCAGTTCTCTCTGGCCTATCTCATTGATGTGGAGGCGCTAAAGCGAGCTTATAGGCGAATTCGCAAGAATGCAGCTGTGGGTGTGGACGGTGTTACGAAGGAGATGTACGGGCAGGATCTAGAGAAGAATCTATCGGACCTGCACGATCGGCTGAGGGCAATGCAGTATCGCCATCAACCGATCCGTCGAGTACACATTCCCAAGGACAAGAGCCGTACACGGCCGATCGGGATATCGTGTTTGGAGGACAAGATTGTCCAGGGCGCTCTGACCGAGATACTGGGTGCCATTTACGAGAAGGATTTTCTGGACGGCTCGTTCGGCTTTCGGCCCAGGCGCAGCGCCCATGATGCGCTAAGAGCGCTATATCGAGCAGTGAGGGAGGGTGGAGCGAATGTAATTTTCGAGGCAGACGTGACGTCCTTTTTCGACACGGTTCATCGCCGGACCATGTTGGAGATGCTCGAAGAACGGATAGCGGACAAGTCTTTTATGCGGCTTGTTGGAAAGTGTTTGCATGTAGGGGTGCTTGATGGCCAAGTGTTCACCAGGCCGGAGGAAGGCACGGTTCAGGGGTCGATCATATCGCCGATGCTGGGCAATATTTACCTGCACAATGTGTTGGACAAATGGTTCGAGGAACAGGTGAAACCGCGATTGAAGGGTAAGGCGACCTTAATCCGATACTGTGATGATTTCATCATCGGCTTCGAACGCATGGATGACGCCGAGCGGGTAAAAGGTGTTCTGAACAAGCGATTTGAGAAATATCACCTGAGCCTTCACCCGGACAAGACTCGACTGATTGATTTCAGGAGGCCGCCGTTAGATCAGAGGGGCGGAAAGGGTCCGGGAAACTTTGACTTCCTTGGATTCACGGTGTATTGGCGCCGGAATAGCCGGGGAGCGGGCTGGCATGTGGCGAGCAAGACCCGAAAGGCTCGCCTTGCGCAGGCGATCAAAAACGCCTACGACTTTTGCCGGAGCCAACGGCACAAGCCAGTAACCGTGCAGCACAAAGCGCTCGTCAGTCGAATACGCGGGCATCTTGTATACTTTGGTGTGAATGACAACCAAAGGAGCCTGAAGGCGCTGGTATACTGGTCGGGGAGAGCCTGGCACAAATGGCTCAACCGGCGGAGCCAGCGCGCGAGACTGAGTTGGGATCGGTTTAATGACCTGGTAAAGGACTATCCGCTTCCCCGACCGAAGGTATACATAAACCTTTGGACTTCCCCATGAGTCGTATCAGCGGAGGAGCCGTATGGTCGAATCGTCCACGTACGGATCTGGCGAGGGCCTCGGCTGAGCAATTGGCCGGGGCTACTCTACCACGAATCTAACCGATTACGCTTGGCATAGAAAATATTTTATTACTTTCTTCACGATGACCGTGCGCTGATAATTTTGTCGCTGAACTTCTAACCAGCTATACTTGCAATAATTGGTCAATCGGGTTTCAACTTTTTTTCATGTAATTTCAGCATGGTTCAATCCGTGCAAGAATATTTTTGCTTATATTCTATTCAATGAAAAACGACCGGGCCATGGATTACCTTCGAGCCAGGGCCTTATTTTTGAACGGGCTTTGTCCAAGTAATTCATAAAATGCATTAATCCTGGCGTTCGAGTATCCATCATGGAGTATTTTACCTTGTCCGTTGAATGATAGACGACTTTGGCTCCTATAAGTAGAAGCTTCAATCGAGCAATCCTGATCAGATTATTTGAAAGACCCTTTAGAGAGTCACGATCTGCATCAGGGATCTCAGAGGCACAATTTTGATTGCTAAGTTCTGCCATCATTTTAAAATAGCGCCACAGATTATAGGCCAGCATAACGATCTGAAAGTAGGCATAATTGTTTTTAAATTTGGCTGAGGGAACAGCTTCAAGCCCTTCCCGTTTGGATTCTCCAACCAGGTTTTCAACATCCGCTCTCTTGTCATATTGAGCGATGATTTTATGGGGTTTGCCGCTGAGGCTAGTACAAAAGATGCGATACGTGTATCGATCATCTTCAAATAATTCACATTGCAGTGGTTTTCCAGGAGGATATCTCAGTTCTTTCGGGATTCGCATGACTACGAATCGACATGGGATCTTCCATCCCATAGGCTTATAGGTACAACTATTATACTCGTACGGGTTACGCTTTTTGGGTTGATACCATTTCTTCGGGTCAAAAGGGGGACGGGCTCCTTTGTTGCCGAGAATGAAATCAAAGCCTTCTTCTATGCAGGCAGAGACGCTTTGCCAGCTGAAGAATTCTCCGTCTCCTCGAAATAGCACATTCTTGACACAACCCGGGAGCTGCCTTTTGATGTTTTTGATGAACTTGGCCACTTCTTCACCGCTAATGGTTTCTCCTT
>CP070694.1:343271-363599 GCA_020353355.1 Desulfobacterales bacterium
ATCCTGCAAGCCTCATTGCTTGCGATGTCAATGGCTGTGGATAACCTTAATCCGCAACCGGATTGTCTGCTCATCGATGGAACCATCTGCATTTCCTCGCAACTTCCCCAAAAGCCGATTATCAAAGGGGACCGTCTGAGCGTCTCTATCGCGGCAGCCTCTATAATTGCCAAGGTTACGCGGGACAGATTAATGGAACGCTATCATTTTTACTATCCCCAATTCGGCTTCTGCCAGCATAAAGGGTATCCAACCAAAGCCCACAAGGCAGCCATCCGCAAATTCGGCTGTTCACCAATCCATCGGCGAAGTTTTAAGGGTGTCAAAGAATACCTTTAACCAATTGACGGATTTTAATTAAAAGGGTAAAATTCGACCAATCTTCAATCGTCAATATTCAGTATTCAATTTTTTTGTTCCGATCAGCCGGTGAGGAGGATAGAATGAAAATTCTGGTATGTTATGACGGTTCAAATGTGGCCCAGGACACAATTAAACTGGCTCGAAATCATGCCGAGATCTTCGGCGGAAGCCTGTGTATCGCCAAAGCGTTGCCGCAAAGCCATGAATTGGCCTATGAGAATATTCAACAAGAAGAGCACAGCCTGGAAGGAATCGCAAAAAAAATTCTCGGCGAATCCGATATCGCCTATGAAACACACGCCATTGTTACCAATTTGACCCCAGGTGAAGAGCTTGTTGATTTTGCCAAGCGAAATGAAATCGATGAAATTGTGATCGGCATTCGAAAGAGATCCAAAGTGGGAAAGCTTGTCTTTGGCTCAACAGCTCAATATGTAATATTAAATGCACACTGTCCGGTGGTCTCTATCCGATAGTATATGGGGCTATACCCCAAAGCCGGATTGACGCAACGATGTATTTTTATCCCCCGTTGAAGGGTCGAAGGGTATCGGCGCTCCCATTTAATCCACCAAGAATAAGGACTGGTCCGTCAGCCTGTGTAAAACACCCGCTGACACACTGCCGAGTAACCAGCGTTTTATTCCGGAAAAGCCGCGCTTGCCCATGATGATAGTACCGTAACTGCCCGCCGTGATGATATTAAACAGATCGGTTGCTATGTCACTTTTTCGCGCAAAGATTTGCAGCCGAGCATCCTCGTCAAAATCGAGGATCTTTTTTAGCTCACTCCAGCGTTGCGCTGCAGACCTTTGCGGGCCGTCCGCCACATGCACAAAGTTCAAATTAAACGCTGGTTGACCCATATAGCTCTGACGCACGAACATCAGCACCAGCAGCGTGGTTGCTGAAAGGTCTACCGGGACCAGAATGTTAGACTGGGCGTCACTGGTGTTCAGGAGCCCGATCACCTTACGGCGCTCTTTATATAACAAACGTTCTTGCCAAACCTGCTCCGGTTTGTACCCCATCAGAACCATTCCGTAATTATGACGTCTTATCTCGGCACTGACCATTTTTTCGATGGCTCCTTTGGGTCTTTTGACGAAGTGATTGAGAGCGTTTGGCGTGGGGCCGAAACGCCCGATCAATGTCGTGCTCCATTTGAGGAAGTTGTTGCGATCTGAATCAAGATGATGATTCTGATCTTCAGTCTGCAGAAATAAAATGTTCGGCGCAATGGAAGACGAACGCACAAGCCGCTGGGTTAATACCATCGGCAACGAAATCTTAAAAAGCTGCAAGTCGTCACGATCAGCAACCACCCACAGGCTCTTATAATTTCGGGAAAGCAGCTGGTGCTCAAAATCAGTTTGCTGTTGGATTAACTTAGTCCAGCGCCGGCAATTGAAACCTTGCTCTAAAATAACTCGCTTCAAACACCAGTTGCAATTCATGCAGGTTATTATTTTTTGTCCGGTGCCGGCGGCCTTTTTTACCCAATTGATATCTGCTCTTAAAGGCCGACCCAGTCCGATCAGATCCGCAACGTTTTCCCGGATGATCTCGTTTGCCAGCTCGGGATAAATAATTCTCCCAGAAATAATGGCGGCAATGTTGACCGCTTTGGTCAGCTTGGACATCTCTTCCCGTAGATAAGCGGGACGGGACATTCTTCTTCTGATGTCGGGCGAAAAGATTGAATTATACGAGCCAACGCTGGCAGAGAGATAGCAGATCCCCTCTTTCTCAAGTTGTCTGGCAAAGGCCAAAGATTCGTGCAGATCAATACCACCCGGCACCCATTCGGTGAGCATCAACCGAAATCCTATGGGAAAACCCTCCGGCAGCCGCTTTTTAATCTCCCGGATAACGGCCAGTGGAAATGCAATTCGTTTTTTAAAATCCCCTCCGAAGCCTGACGCAATTTTGTTGGTGAAGGCCGATAGAAACTGGCACAGTAAATATCCATTTGCGCCATGCAGCTCGATGATGTCAAAGCCGCTTTGATATGCCCGCAAGGCCGCTTCTGCGAATTTAGCGATAATTCGCTCTATATCCCCGCTGGTCATTGCCCGCCGCCATGAATTGGCCTGTTTGAGAAAGAAGCGCGTGAGCTCAAATCGCTTTTCAAGGGGAAAAAAAATCATGAAATCTTTCAGCGACGTGACATTAAAAGCAAGATGGGTTCCATCTGCAGAGGATGGTAACAGGGGTTGATGCGTTTTTGCAAATCGACCCGCATGGTTCAGCTGGAGACATGCCAAAGCGCCTTGCTGCCTGATCGTTTTGGCCAGTTTAGCCAAACCGGGGAGGTAGCTATCCTCATCTGCTCTGAGGGTATGCGTGGAAGTGACGCCATCTGCGCTTACCGCTGCGTTGGCAACCACAACCATACTGACGCCGGAACTGGCCAACTGATGGTAATGCTCGAGCAGCTGAGGGCTGACTCTACCGTCGGGATATGCATAACCGCTATAGATCGGCAGGCCTACCAGTCGATTTTTGAAATAGAGCGGTCCCGATCGAAGTGGGCTAAAAATAGTGAAAGAAGCCTGCGCACGTGCTTGCTCGTCCTGCCTCATGGGTTTTCCTCAGCGGAGTTCTCTCAAATAGTCTAGCATAAAACATACCATATATCTGTCAGACTTTACAGGTTGTAAATTTATCTGACATCTACAAATCATTTCGCTGCTCACCAATAAGGATAACCTGTTAAGCTTTCTACTAATATTCACCCTGCCAGTTTGGTACGAGTATTGCGAGGCTGATAGAATAACCCTGGAAGGAGGATTACCATGTACAAAACGATATTAGTTCCTTTGGATGGATCCAAACAGGCGGAAGCCATAATGGATCACATAGAAGCGCTTGCCGGAGGTTTGCAAGCCAAGGTCCTTATTCTTCATATCTCCGAAGAGCCAATGATGTTAAGAGATGACGAAGTCATTGCTGTGTCTGCGCAACAACAGAAACAACGACAAAAGCAGGTGGAATCTTACCTGAAAGGCATACAGAAAAAATTACGCGAAAAAAGTATCGAGGCCCAGTATTATATCGCCTATGGACCGGTGGTAAGGACCATCTTGATTGTGGCCGAACAACATGACGTCGATCTCATAGCCCTGGCCAGCCGTGGTTTCAACGGTTCGTTTCGATCGGTCTGGACAAGTGTTACAGCGCGTCTTTTACAGAGAGTTAGGTGTCCCGTATTACTGATCCGTTATGAGAATGATGAATAAAATGGTGTCAGATACCACGGCGCGTTGACAGCAATCTCTCCCTGGCCATTGCATTATCACGTTTCACAGTGTATATTACAGATATTTTTAAAGCGAAACCGCGCCAAGATCCACCGCTGCAGCATCAAATGTTCCTTATCATTTAGGTAACTATCCAGCGTTGCCATCTTTGCTGTTTTTGGATAGTTGTTGACAACAACTGACCACCGGACTTCTCATTATGCTAAGCCGACAACAACAATTCGGTGAAAAAGGCGAATCCATCGCAGAGCGCCATCTCAAAAAAAGGGGCTACAAGATTCTTGAAAAAAACTATCGCACAAAAGTCGGTGAAATCGATATCATTGCGAAAGAAAAAAATACGATTGTATTTGTGGAAGTAAAAACCAGAAGGTCATGGCAATTTGGAAATCCAAAGGGAGCGGTTACTCCTGCAAAACAGCGCAAAATTTCGATGGTGGCGCTTCACTATCTGAAAACCATGGATCGCAGCAATGCCAGGGCGCGCTTTGATGTTGTGGCCATCACAGCCAGCCGGGATAAACCGCAAATAGAAATTATAAAAAATGCCTTCGAACTCGCCTACGATTAAACCTGAAACGGTTCATGGAGCCGGCGCCCTTTATGTAGTGGCCACACCGATTGGCAATAAAGATGATATCACCTTAAGAGCTCTCCGTGTCCTGCGCAACGTAGACCTGATTGCTGCGGAGGATACCCGCAAAACGAGGCGATTGTTAGCTCGGCACGCTATTAAAGGCAGCTTTATATCCTATCACGAACACAATGAAGACCAGCGAACACCGACGCTTATCAAGAAACTATTGAGCGGCAGCTCGGTTGCACTGGTTTCCAATGCCGGCACTCCTTCGGTGTCAGATCCCGGATACCGCTTAATACAGACAGCCATTTCTAAAAAGATAAACGTCATTCCTATTCCCGGAGTGTCCGCGGCCACTGCTGCACTGAGTGTTGCAGGTTTGCCCACCGATACGTATGTTTTTGTCGGCTTTGTTTCCAAACGAAAAAGCAAGCGTTTGAAACAATTCACCCAACTCGCCGCAGAGCGGCGCACCATCATCTTTTATGAATCACCCAAACGCATTTTATCGCTGCTTGAGGAAATCATCGCTACCATGGCAGACCGGCAGGCCGTGTTAGCCAGGGAGATGACCAAGCTTCATGAAGAGTTTGTGAGAGGTTCGCTGGCAGAGATATTGAACATTTTGAAACAGCGCTCCGATATCAAAGGCGAATGCACACTCGTGGTTGCAGGTCGAGGAGCACCACAAGAGGTTTCCTGGAAAACGGTGCGAAACGAGATAAGTTCAGCGCTAGAATTAAACCGGGAAAAGATTTCTGAACTGGCCAAGCGCCTGGCAAAAAAATATGATGTGCCCAGGAAAAAAATATATGACGAAGCACTCAAATTCAGAGGACAGAGGGCAGAGGACAGATAGCAGAGGTCAGAAAGAATAAAAGGAAACTACGGGTCCTGATTTCTGTCGGTCTTCTGTTGTCTGATTTCTGTCCTCTGACTTCTGACTTCTGTCTTCTTATATGATATAATTGGTAAGCTTGGAAAACAAAATCAAAATACAGATATGATTCGTAGTGGCAAGATTTATCCGGTAATCCTTTCAGTTCCTGCGGAAGTTGCGGATTTCAAACCCCGAGACCGGGTCACCTTCCTCAGCCGGCATGCCAGAAAAGCGCTTGAAGTTTCGGCCCAAAAGAGCGGCACTTCCCTGGGCGAGCTGAAAAAAGACCAAAACGGAGTTCCCCTGCCCTTTGACGGTACCTACTGGTCAATTACCCACAAAACAGAATACGTCGCTGGCGTGGTATCTTATCAACCCATCGGCATCGATATAGAGAAAATCCAACCCTGTTCCCGGGGTCTTTTTAACAAAACAGCTGCTGAACCGGAATGGGCCCTTGCAGATCAGGCAAAAGATGATTTTACATTATTTTACCGCTACTGGACTTCAAAAGAAGCGGTCTTGAAGGCTTCCACGACCGGCATCAAAGACCTCCTAAGATGCCGGATTCATCAAATCATTGACGATCATCATCTGGAGATAAATTATCTGGACAAACGATGGTGCATCCAACACCACTATTTTAATGATCATATAGCCTCCATCGTTCAAAATGATGTTCGGATTGAATGGACGATCATCTAGCCGCCGATTGTTTTGACTTTTTAATGGCGATAAGATATAAATTATATATACATATCGTATGCAGATTGCCGATCTTTAATGGAGGGAAAAATGCAGATTCTGGGCATCGACATCGGCTTTGGATTTACAAAAGCAACCGATGGAAAAGATACCGTCGTTTTCAAATCTCTTTTTGGTGATGCAGATGAGATTCAATTCTGGGCCGATTTCGGCGAAAATTCTCACCTGAGTCATATCCACGTCAGTGTTGACGGTAAGTCCTATTTTATCGGTGACTTAGCCGAACAACAGTCGAGCGTTCTGAATTTCACTTTGGACCAGGAAAGGCTGATTACCGATTTTGTTCGGATATTGGCGTTAACCGTTGCCGGAATGTTTCTAAAAAATGGCGGCACAATTAATGTGCCCATCAATGTCGTATCCGGACTTCCGATTGGTTATTTCAAACAAAATTATGAACGCTTTAATGAAATTCTGACCGGACATCACAGCATTACCTATCATTCGTATAACGGGCAGAAAACCACGAAAGAAATCTATATTAACAAGGTGCGTATGCTGCCACAACCCTTGGGTACGGTACTGAATCTCTTGATGGATGAGAAGGGCAAAATTATCAATGAGGAATTGGCCAATCAAAAAATCGGGGTCATCGATATTGGTTTTCGGACGACGGATTTCACCATTTTAGATCATTTACGCTATATTGATCGGGGCAGCAGGACCATTGACACGGGAATCTCCAAAGGGTTTAGTGTGATTGCAAATAAGCTGCGTGAAAAATGCGGTGTCAGTGTCGAGCTTTACCGTCTTTATAAGGCCGCGGAGAGCGGCTCGATTAAAATGAGAGGCCATGGATTTACGTTTACCAAAATAAGAGACCAGGTTTACTCCCAACTGGCCGGCACCATTGCCAACGACATCGATCGCCTCTGGTCTGATGACTGGGATATAGACACCATTATTTTAACCGGCGGTGGCTGCAGGGAGCTGGCCCAATATCTTCGTCCCCTCATCAACGGCAATATCACCCCGATTGATCCGGCCAGCGATCCTCGTTTGAACAATGTTAAAGGCTACATTAAGTACGGTAAATACATCTGGGGGGATACCGCATCAGGAGCCGCGTCGAGCAAAATGCAGGCCCAATCTGACACGCTGCCTGAAACGGATCAGGAAGATATAGAACAGATCAGTGAACAGGAGTTGTCGGAGATTTAATAGGAGCGGCATTTCTCAATCAATCGGCTACGGGAGGCTTTTTCCATCAGCACGCTGGTGAGCGCCGAATTGGCGGCATCAGACTTATTTTCTCGCCGCTGGGGTTAACCCTTACACCGAAATTCTGAATGGTTAGCGTCAGCGGCCTGCCGAATAAAAAATCCAGCATATCCGCATTCAATCCTGCCTTGGCAACAACCAATTTACGAATTTCACTATCATACTGGATGATTTCAATAAGTTGCTTGCGGGTCTTCTTTTTTTGGGGTCTGTCCAGCGCTTTCACCAATTTTTGGATCGTATCATAATCACAACGGCGCTGATGATCTTCAACCAGACCCCAAAGTCCTTCGATTTCTGATATTAAGTCTGCACGCGTCAGCCGATGCTTCGCGTATATTTTTTCAAGCCTGCGTGTGTCCCAGCACTGAAGCGCTTTGCACTCCATCGGTCGATGGGCATAAATCCGGCACGCCCTTTGACTTTCATCGAAAAAAATACATGTCCACGAATCATTTTGACCCTTTAACTTAATGATGTCAGAATCCACGGGCAACAGACGTTCTCGAACATTATCATAGGCAAGTTCCCCCTTGCGTATGGTATAAAGCCATCGAGAATGAATGATGCCTTCTTCAATCAGCCGTTTGTCCGCGTGGTGAAAAGAAGGTCCTCCTTTTTTACAGCACGTACCACATCGAATACATGCTGTAATTGATTTTCGGCTTCGGGCGTCTGCCGGCTTGTTTGATGGCAGACGCTTTCTCTTTTGCATATTACCCACAATCAAACCATAGCAAAGCCGGTTGAAATAAACAATGTAAATAAAAGAGGTAGATTCAAACAAAAATTTGTTTTATCATATCTGTGGGTATATATTAGGAGAAAGAACGATCAGATGTAAATGATTGCGGTGTACTAAAAATTTTTGACCTGAAACTTTCTGCAATGCCGCTCTCGGCGGCACCCGCACCTAGCCGCTAGATCCGATGATACGCATCCATGCCGAAGAGTTAAAAGAAAAAGAGCTGCTGCTTGAATTTAAGGAAAAGCCGGAGACGTTTCCTGTTCTGGCGGATATGATCAAGCAAAAAGAATGTGAGGTTCTTGTTCCAATCGAGATTCGCGTAAGAGTCTATCAGGTCGGTGATATCGTTGAGGTAGAAGGGAAACTCTAAACTCGGGTGCGCCTTGCGTGCAGCCGTTGTCTCAAGGAATATGAAACGCGATTGGCCTCAGCCTTTGAGCTCACCTACACCCGTGATGTTTCCAGCAGCATCGAAGCCGTTGATCATAAAGAAGTAGAGCTTAAGGCGGAAGAAATGGGACTGATCTTTTTCAACGGCGAGCAGATCGACTTAATGGAGGGAATTCAAGAACAAATCGTTCTGGCCTTCCCCATACAGCCATTGTGTCAGCGACATTGCAAAGGACTCTGTTCAAAATGCGGGGCGGATCTAAACAAAGGGGATTGCGGCTGTGATCGTACCCCCTTAAACAGCAAATTTTCTGCTCTCAGAAACCTAAAATTGGACGATATTTAGTACTGATGAAACGCGATCGAAAGATCACGGATATGGCGTTGCGCCAACCTGGTCATTTTCTGCTTCAGGTGCTTCGCAATTTTAGAGCCAATCAGGGCATGCTTTTATCCGGTGCTGTGGCCTATTACACGCTGTTGTCGATAATCCCGATGTTCGCCCTCATTTTAGTTGGATTGTCCCATTTTATTGATGAGCAACAGCTGTACAACACTATCCTAACCAATCTAAAGCTCGTCATTCCCGGTCATGCTGAACGCGTGGCCGGCCAGGTATGGGGATTTCTGGAACGGCGGGAATTGGTGGGCGTCTTTGGTATTCTGTTTATGTTGTTCTTCAGCTCCATGGCATTTACGGTGCTGGAAAGCGCCATGGCGGTTATTTTCTCCCACCGGGTGAGAAAACTGCGGCGGCATTTTTTAATCTCTGCGATCATCCCTTATGCGTATATATTTCTGCTGGGACTTGGATTGATGGTGGTGACACTGGTTGCCGGTGCATTGCATGCCCTCAAAGACACGCATATCATAATTTTGGGATGGGATTTGAGTCTGGAAGCTACGTCCAGAATTGCCCTGTATCTGTCGGGCATGTTGGGCATGGTGATCATGCTCACTTCCTTATATATGGTCATGCCCGTAGGGCGCATCTCTGTTCGGCACGCCCTTATCGGCGGAACTACGGCAACGGTTTTATGGGAAATTATACGCCATATACTGGTCTGGTACTATTCAACCCTGTCTTTGGTAAATGTCATCTATGGATCTTTGGCCACCGCGGTAGTGGCTTTGCTCAGCATAGAGGTTGCCGTGATCATATTGTTATTGGGGGCACAGGTGATTGCCGAATTCGACCGCAAAGCCCTTGACCCGATGGACTCTGAAAAATCGGGATTTCCCCGTTGAAAGGGTTCATTTTCTCTGTTATAGAAAAAACAGCAGCGCGCGTTTGTTTTCGGCAATTTTCAGGAGATAGGGATAGTGACCACAGAATTCGACCCCAAAAAAAGTTATCTCACGATAAAAGCCCATGAAAGAATGATTGCATATGCAAGCTTTCTTTTGCGGCTGGAAGATTTTGATGCAGGCAAAGAGGGGGTCATTAAAATCTCTAAATTTCAGCGACCCTATGGCGGCGGGCAGCTGACGCTAACCTTTATCATAAATACCGACGGGGATGATATATTGAAAGCCAGCCTTAACCATATTTTTAAAAATCTCACCGCTGAATCTCTCCGCCCTAATCTGGGCAAAAATTTTGAAAAGCTTAATAAAGTTTCCCTGGATTCGTTAACGCAAATTAAAGATTGGTATGTTGAAGAAATAAACGTTCATTTTAAATCGTTGGAAGAGCGGGAAAACGTTCTGGTTGAAGGCATGTTAATTCCGGCACTGGAAAGCGTGCTTCCGTTTTCATTTGACCCCGTGGAATGGTGGCCGGAGGATTTGGCTCCCCAATCTCTGATCGGCAAAGAGATCGAAAAACACAATTCATTGAAGTCACTATTTAAGAGATGGTTTACTTTAAGCTAAGGAGGATGTATGTCGCTGAAAGTTAACACCGAACAAAAACGGGCCGGGGTGATTGCCATAGCTCCAATCGGATCGATTGATACGAAAACCTATTCCAGCCTTGAAAAAGAAGTCGATGCTGTTTTAACTCAAAAACCGGATGTCATCATTTTTGACATGCAATTTTTGGATTATATCAACAGTATGGGAGTGCGGGTTTTATTAAAAACCAAAAAACAGATGAAAAAAAGCGATGGTAAAGTTGTCTTCACCAAACTTCAACCGCAAATTAAAAAGGTGTTTGATATTTTGAATGCCCTACCCTCGATGCAGGTTTTTGCGAGCATTGAAGAATTGGATAGATATCTTGACAAGATGCAAAAGGCCTCGCGTTAAAACGAATCTAAACTTTACGTTTGACCGGCTGTACTAGATAAAACGTTGTATGGCTTTATCATAAGATGCCGTGTGCACTGAAACAAGATGGCGTATTTTAACCGAAAGCATTGATTTTTCTCTTCATCCTCATTAATCTGCGACTAAGATCAACCGCTTTTATAACTATTGCTGGCGTGTATCCAACCTTAATAGCTCATATAAAAAAATTCATTCCTCGCAATTAGAAATTGCTGCAGGAGTAATTCAATGAATCTTAAAATAACGTATAAGATATTATTGCTTTATCTAGTTATCAGCGCCGCTATACTGATGTTAATGGGTGGGCTGCTCTCATCGAAACTGAGAACCATCAAATTCGAAACGATTCAAAGCGGTTTTCAGAACCAACTGACCCATATTGATTTTGCGCTGACAAGTTTTTTCCAAGGGGTTGCAGCAGATTTAAAAGGCATTGCGTCAAATGATCAAGTTAGGTCAAGAAATGATGAAAATTTTACAAATTTCACTGAAGCTGACGAAAAAACATTTCAATACAATATTGGTAAGCTGGAACAAGAAATAATCGATATCTTCAATCGCTATCGGACGACTCATGAATTTGTCAATTCAGTTTATATGGGACGGGAAAACGGCAGCTTCGTTCGGTCCCATAAACGAAACCAACCGACAGAATACGATCCGAGGCTCAGACCCTGGTACGTCTTGGGTAAAAACAATCTTGGAAAAATTATGCGAACCGCGCCGTACAAGTCTGTGACATCTTCGGATATCAATATTGGAAATGTTACCGCCCTGCTGGATGACCAAGGTCAATTCTATGGTGTTGTAGGCATAGATGTAACGCTTGCCGACCTTACAAAATACATTGAAAATGTCAAGGTCGGACGCAATGGTTATATGGTTTTGATAGATGAGAGTGGCACTTTTTTAGCCAATAGGAATGAAGATCTGCGCAGTCAAAATATTAATGCTATCTATAGAGGGAACTTAAAGACTATCTTTGAAAATCGTCGAGGTTTTACAGCTTTGACAAAAGAATCGACAAAAAATTACCTCTTCTTTTATACATCTCCTGAGCTGGATTGGAAGCTTGGAATAATCATTGCGGTTGAAGAAATTGAAAGTGAAGTTAGAAACTTTGTGAGCAGAATTATTCTTGCTCTGGTTATAGCGCTGCTATTGCTGAGCATCTTAACCCTTCTCGGCTTGCAAAAGTTTGTCATTAAACCATTAAAGAAACTTACAAATGGAACCGATCACATTACGCGTACCGGAAATCTGGACCTTCAGATAGACATCCAATCTAAAGACGAAATCGGGCATCTGGCAAAATCCTTTAACGAGATGATCAATACATTGCATACATCGGAAAGTGCCCTGAAAGATTCTGAAAAAGAGCTACGCAAGCATCGGGACCATCTGGAAGAGCTCGTTGAAGAACGCACAGCGGAATTGATGGAGAATCAGGAGCGTCTGGCTCAAATCATCGACTTCCTGCCGGACCCCACCTGGGTGGTTGATAATGACGGCAAGATCGTAAGATGGAACCAGGCTATGGAGAAACTGCTGGGGATAAGCGCCAAAGAAATGGTCGGCAAAGGTAATTATGAATACGCCCTGCCCTTCTACGGTGAAAGAAGACCGGTGCTGATCGATCTGATCCGCGCATGGGATGCAAGCTATGAAAAGGGATATTTGTCCGTCAAAAAAGAAGAAGATATCCTTATTTCAGAGTCTTATCATCCTCATTTGGGAGACGGGGGTATGTACCTTTCGGCAACAGCGGGTCTGCTTTATGACGCTAAAGGAGAGATTGCAGGTGCGATTGAGTCGTTGCGAGATATTACCGAGCGCAAGCGCATGGAGGAAGAATTAGTTCAGGCTAGGCAGGCGGCAGACGAAGCCAATCGGGCAAAGAGTGATTTTCTGGCCAATATGAGCCATGAGATCCGTACCCCCATGAATGCCGTCATCGGCATGACGCACTTGGCGCTGAAAACAGATCTCACCCCCAAGCAGCAGGATTACTTGGCTAAGATTCAGTCGTCCGCCAATTCCCTTTTGGGCATTATCAACGATATTTTGGACTTCTCTAAAATCGAAGCCGGCAAACTGGATATGGAAGCGGTGGAATTCAATCTCGAGGAGGTTCTGGACAACCTCGCAAATCTCATTTCCGTAAAAGCCCGGGAAAAAGAAGATCTCGAAATTCTTTTCTCCACTGCTCAAGACGTCCCCCGCTTTCTGATCGGCGATCCCTTGCGGCTGGGGCAGGTTCTCATCAATTTAGCCAACAACGCCGTCAAGTTTACCGAAACCGGTGAGATCGTTGTGACAACCGAACTGGAAAAGCGCGACGGTGATAAAACCATTCTGAAATTTTCGGTCAGCGACACCGGAATCGGACTGACCAAAGACCAAATGGCCGGACTGTTTCAATCGTTCGCCCAGGCTGACACGTCCACCACCCGCAAATACGGCGGTACCGGATTGGGACTGGCGATCAGCAAAAAGCTGGTAAAGATGATGGGCGGGGAGATCTGGGTGGAAAGCGAACCGGGTCGGGGCACGACCTTCAGCTTTACCGCCACCTTCGGTCTGGGAAAAGAGAAGGCTAAAAAACGCTTTGCGCCCAGACCGAATCTGCGGAACTTGAAGGTTTTAGTGGTGGACGACAATGCCACTTCGAGGGAAATTCTGCGGACCCTGTTGGAATCGTTCTCCTTTGAAGTGACGCTGGCCGCCTCTGGAGAGGAAGGCATCACCGAACTTGAAAACGCAGCCCCGCATAATCCTTTCGAGCTGGTATTCATGGACTGGAAAATGCCGGGGATGGACGGCATCCAAGCGTCGCAGAGAATCAAAAACCACACGGGCTTACTCAAAATTCCAGCCATTATCATGGTGACGGCCTACGGCCGCGAAGAGGTCATGCAAAAAGCCGAGCGGGTAGGCGTGGATGGCCTTCTGATCAAGCCGGTGAGTCCTTCAGTGCTCTTTGACACGATTATGCAAGCCTTTGATAAAGAGGTTCCCGAGACCCTTCGAATCACAGGGCAACCAGCCGAATCCACAGACCTGCGAAACATACAGGGCGCTCGCGTATTGCTGGTGGAGGATAATGAAATCAACCAACAGGTTGCTCAAGAGATTCTTGAAGGCGCAGGGCTATTCGTTTCGTTGGCAAATAATGGTAAGGAGGCTGTCGAAGCGGTGCAAAAATACAGCTACGACGCCGTTCTCATGGACGTGCAGATGCCGGTGATGGATGGATATCAAGCCACTCGCAAAATACGCGAGTGGGAAACAGAAGTCAGAGGACAGAGGACAGAAGACAGAAGTCTGGACGCGGCACTCAGTCCTCAGTCCTTAGAACTACCAATCATCGCCATGACCGCCCATGCCATGGCCGGTGATGCGGATAAAAGCATTCAGGCCGGCATGAATGATCATGTCACCAAGCCCATCGATCCGGATCAGCTTTTTGCGACACTCACGAAATGGATTAGACCAGCTGATGATCGCGGACAGCCCCGGCAGCCGGAAGGCGAGATCTTAAAAGAAGCGGTTGAGGATACCATCGCAAAACCATCTAAATCCTCACCGCAGACTGTGGATGAAGATTTTTTCCCACAGACCCTGCCGGGATTTGAGCTTGCCTCAGGACTCCAGCGGTTGCAGGGAAACCGGAAGCTTTATAAAAAGCTGCTGTTGGATTTTGCCGAAAACTATGCTGATTTAGCCGATGAAATCCAAAAGGCATTGAATGCCGCAGATATGGATCGCGCCCACAGCTTGATCCACAATTTAAAAGGGGTAAGCGGAAATCTGGCGGCCACTAACCTGCACGCGGCAGCAATCGATATGGAAAAACTTGTCAAAAAAGAACTCAAAGGAAAGGCTCCGTCAGCAAAGGCACTTAAGATAAAATTAGGCACGTTGGGAAACGCTTTAAAAGAGACCCTGGAATCTGTTCAATTGTTAGGGCCTTTCGTCGTTCAGCAATCCCCTGAGCTTTCTGAAGATGCGTTCGTCTCATTGCCACCGGATCTAGCCCGGGATGCGGCCGAACGTATCCGAGATGCGGCCGGCATGGGTGACGTCACGCAATTAAAATCCATAGCGCAAGAGTTGACATCTCATTCGGAGGTTTTTGCTCCCGTCGCCCAAAAAATTGTTCACTTTGCCGAAGAATTTGACTTTGATGAAATTGCAAAATTAGCAACCAAAATAGAAAAACAAGGCGTTTGATCCAAGAACTTTAGCAGCTTTTCTTGCAACTGAGGCTAATTTTCAAAACGTCGCCATCAAGCTGCGAACCGAAGGAGAAAAGAAGAATGGATGCAGAAAAAATCTTGCTTGTAGATGATAATCCCACAAACCTGCAGGTGCTGTTTCAGACCCTCGAGGGCCGCGGATACAATCTGTTAGTGGCGAAAAGTGGAGAAGCTGCGCTTTCCATTACCCGCAAGGCGCTACCCAATCTAATTTTACTGGATATTATGATGCCGGGCATAGATGGCTATGAGGTGTGTCGTCAGCTGAAAGCCGATCCGGCCACGAAGGAGATACCAATAATTTTCCTGTCCGCCTTGGGAGATACAAAGGACAAGGTCCAGGGCCTGGATCTGGGAGCAGTGGATTACATAACCAAACCCTTTCAGCCGGATGAGGTGATTGCACGGGTCAATACGCACCTGTCAATTTACCGACTGAAACGCGAGGTCCAGGAGCAGCGCGATGAACTCGAACGTGAGCTTCAAAGCGTGGCCGAAGAGCAACGTAAATTGTTGCCGAATCAGATACCGCACATTGATGGACTGAAGCTTGCAGTCTATTACGAGACCAGCCGTTACGCGGGAGGGGATTATTACGACATTATTAAACTCCCCGATAACCAGTGGGGATTTATGATGGCAGACGCCGCCGGTCACAGTACCCCGGCGGCGGTGCTTGTGGCTATGGCCTGCGCGCTTTGGCGATCGTATCCCGAACTCCCGACGGACCCGGCTAAAGTAATGAAAAGCATTAATCAACATCTATGTAATCTCGCACAAAATAATTTTATCACCGCACTCTATGCGGTTTATGACGCCACATCGCAAACCCTGCGCATTGCACGTGCCGGTCATCCGCCACCGTTGCTGTATCGCGCTGAAAACAGGAAAGCGGTCGAGCTGGCTTGCGAAGGGGTTTGGCCCATGGCCATTGAACCCTATGACGATGTACCGATTACAGAATTAAAACTGCAGACCGGCGATCGACTCATGCTGTATACGGATGGAATTACGGAACGTTTTAATCCGCAAAGCATATGCTACGAGGTTGAGCGCTTATGTGAGCAATTTGCCAAAGACAGCGACGGTGATCCTGAGCAAATTCTTGATGCGGTTATAGCAGATGTGAATCTGTTTGCCGACGGATTGCCGCCACAAGACGATCAGGCCGTATTGATCGCCATTGTTGAGTAGCAGCACTTCACATGGACAATTACGCTGAACCATAAATTGCAGATTGATCTTTGCCTCAAAGCTAAAATTTGATATCATCTAAAAAATTGATAATATCGTTAATAAAACCCAAAAAACCAAACGTTCAGTATTCAAAACCAATAAAACATTATCCATGAAAAATTTTATTATTGTCGCTTCTCTGGCATTTCTGCTCATGGCCTGCGCCCATGGGAAAACCGATAATTTCCCTCCTGCTGCTGAATCGTCTGATGCGGCGGAAATATTCATCATCCGAAATAATAACCTCTTTGGATGGGGATTTTCCTTAAACGTCATCTACGATGATGCGGTTATTGCGCATATCCGTGCCGGTGAATACATTTCATTTTTGGTAGAGCCTGGAATTCATCGGGTGGGTGTCTCGGAATCGGAAATTTTGGTGCCCTGCGCCCCGGGACAAAAGTATTTTTTTCTGATCAGCGCGGATTACACCAAATTCGGATTCGAGATCGAACGAATCAGCAATCCGAAAGGAGAAAATTGGATTGCCAAGACAAGACCGGTCAAATAAAAAAGGGCCTTGTTTTAGGCCCTTTTTTAACTCCAGATAAAGAAATAGAATGCCTTTTGGCATCTTATTCTTCAATCAATTTATTTCGGTTCTGGGCATAGGCATTGCGGATGGCCACGTAGGGATCCAGCGCCGCTTCTTTGAGGGCTTCGTAATCGCCGATGCGCATCGAAGTGTTGTTGACCGTCGTACCGGCGCGCACCGCCAATCCTTCCGGCCAGAACTCCAACAACCAGAACAGCGGATCCATGACCGTATCACCAACAAGGCCCACCGTATCCCGACCGCTGGAAGGTCCCAGGAAGGGCAGCGTAATATAGGGACCAAAACCGACTCCCCAGACGGCAAACGTTTGTCCGGTATCCTCCGGGCTGGGATGCAGCCGCGGATCTTTGGCGGCCGGATCGAAAAAGCCCAGCAGCCCTACGGTGGTGTTGACCCAAAAGGTGCAAAATTCCGCCGCCGCTTTTTCGGTTTTGGCCTGCAACATGCAGTTGATGAACCTTCCGGGAAATCGGATATTATCGAAGAAGTTTCTGACCCCCTCTCGAATCACATCGGGAACGATAAACCCATAGCCCCGGGCCACCGGTTTTAAGGCCCAAAAGTAGAGCTTGTCATTGAAATGATAAAGACCGCGGTTGACGCCATGGATGGGGTCGGCAATTAATTGGACGTCATCTGCGTACTCGTCTTCATACTCATCTTCTTCCGATTTTTCCTCATCCGCAGATGCCTCCGCACTGCTCTGGGCCCAATAAACATTCTGGGCCAAAAGAATCGGAGCATCCGGAGCATCGGCATACCCGCGATGATGGGTGCCCAGCATGAAAAACAGTGCAACAAGTCCGAAAATAAAACCGTGTCTGCTCATGGGATTTTGCTCCTTTTCAGCTCGCCTTGGCTTTCTTGCGCAAGGTCTCCAGCAAGTCCTCCGGTGACTGTTTGGAAAGAATTTGCCCGAATTGGCTGCGGTAGTTTTTCACCATGCTCACACCTTCGATCACCACGTCGTACACCCGCCATTGATTGTCCTTTAAGATCAGGCGATAGTTCAGGGGGACTTTTTTGTTGTCCGCGGTGATAATATTGCTTTCCACCTCGACCTGGCCCTTCCTCAGCTCGGTTTCTTTGCCGAATTCGATGACCTCGTGGGTGTAAGCCAAAATCCGATCGGCATACACATTTTCCAGCAGCGCACTGAAAAGACTGATAAATTCGGTTTGCTGCGCATCGCTGAATTTTTTCCAATCTTTGCCAAGGGTCCTTTTGGAAAGCTCGGTGTAATCAAAAATCTCGTTGATGATCTTGCGAACTTCGGCGATTTTCGTCTCCCGGGGCTGATCATTGAACCCCGGCTCTTTTAGTTTAGTCAGAATCTTGTTCACCTGATTTTCTACAGATTCCTTGCCGGTGGCCGCATAACCCTGAAGCGGCAGACCAACAAGCATAAAAAAAAGCAGGCCGATCACAAAAAGTCGTTTTTTCATTTTTGACCTCCGATGATATTGTTGAATGACTTGGCTTTACTGATGAGCTGTTGACTTTGATTTATTTTTTGCGGCGTTCAACCCCCTAATTCACCGCATTTCAATCCGCAATCTTTACCCTGTTGAATTCCCGCCTGAAAAGGCAGGACCTCCCTTGGAGGATTCAACAGGGCACATTCCGCATTCCACATTCCAAATTCCGATCACTTTTCCTCGACATCGCCAAAGGCATACTTGCTGACCAGATCCATGATATCGGTGGGCGACTCGGTTTCGGTGATGCTGTCGCCGTCTTTTAGCAGATCCCCGCCGCCGCCGGCATCGATGCTGATGTATTTGTCGCCGATCAGCCCTTCGGTTTTAATCGAGGAAATGGCATCATCGTAAATCTGGATGCCTTTGTTGATCTCCAATGTTACCACCGCCTGCTGCTTTTCCTGGTCCATTTCAAAGCCGGCCACCCGGCCGATCTCCAGGCCCAGCATGTTGACCGGGTTGCCGACTCTCAAGCCGGTGACCGTGTTAAATCGCGCAAAAAGCGAATAGGTGTTTTTACCCAAAAACCCCACATTGCCTAATTTAACGGTCATATAGGCGATGCACAACAAGCCGATGACCACAAATATGCCCACAATCGTTTCCTTGGAATACTTTTTCATTGCTGTTGACCTCCACTTTTACACTCAAATCGCGCAATGGGTTTTTGATTAAATCGGGCAAATTCCATGACCGACTCGATCTCAATCTGCGGTTTGCCCTGGGCCAGTCCGGCCAAAATATTGATCTGCACGCATTCTTCCCCGGGCGTTTCACGCTGCACCAGCTCCTCGATGCCTCCGATGCCGTGTTGCTGAAAATCTCTGGTAAAATCCTCCATGATGCGCCGGGCCTCCTCCAGATCCGAATACGGCAGCACGGTGGCATATTCGTCGATGGTCTGTCGCGAAGAAAACCCGCCCACCGCCCCGAAGTGTTTGTTGATATAGGCGCCCAGGGTTCTGATGACCAGCTGGGTGGCGTCGTGGCCTAAATTTTCCTGGATGGTGTCGATGTCATCGATTTTAAACACCGCCGCCGCGTAGGTGGCATCCGGCTGGCGCTTGCTCAAATCGGTTTGATAGCGCACTTTGAAATGGCGCTTGGAGTACAGACCGGTGATGTCTTCCTGCAAATTTTCAAGGCTGGTGAGGATTTCTTCACGGAAGGGGTGGTCAAACTCCTCGAATTCATCCGGTGTGCCCTGGAAAACGATTTTCTTGTCGTACAGCGCCAATATGCGATTGGAGATAAAATACACATCCGGAATTTCATGGCTGATCAAAAGGGCGGTGAAGCCGAAGCGTTTCTGATACTCGGCCACCATGCCCAAAATGGCATTTTTGCGGATCGGGTCCTGGCCGGTGGTGGGCTCGTCAAACAGCACAATCGACGGTTCGGTGACCAGCGCCCGGGCCAGCGCCGCACGCTTTTGCATGCCGCCCGACAACTCCGATGGATATTTATAGGCCACCTCGGTCAGCTCGGTCTGCTCGATGCTGGCCAGCACTTTTTCTTCGATCTCTTTTTTACCCAGTTTGGTGGTTTGACGCAGCGGAAGCGCCACATTTTCAAACACCGTCATGGAGTCAAACAGCGCGTTGTTCTGAAACATATAACTGACCTGGCTGATGTATTCGTTCCATTCGCGCTTGCTCATTTGATCGATGGGTTTGCCGCGATACAGGATCCGGCCTTCATCGGGTTTGAGCAAGCCGATGATGTGCTTCAAGGTGACGCTCTTGCCCGTGCCGCTGAGCCCAATGAGGGTGGTGACTTCACCCTCATAGATTTCGAAATCCACCCGGTCTAAAATGGTGCGCACATCAAAGCGTTTGGTCACACCCTTAAATTCAATGATTGGTTGCTTTTCCATGGCATCCCTACAATATAAAAGAGGTTACGACATAATCGGATATCAAAATCATCACACAGGAGATCACCACCGCCGAAGTGGTGGATAGACTCACACTTCTGGCCCCGTAGCTGTCGGTGCGCATATGGGTGAAAAAACCCTGAAAACAACAAATGGTAACGACAAGAATCCCAAACACCAGAGATTTCACAAAGCCGCCGGTGATATCTTCCAGCTGCGTGCTGGAGATGACCCGGTAAAAGTATGCCCCGGAATTCACCCCCAGCAGCACGCAGCCGCTGATCCAGCCGCCAATGATGCCGATCAGATCGAAAAAAGCGGTCAATATGGGAAAACTGATGATACCGGCCGCAATCCGCGGGCTGATCAAATAGCCCAGGGCATCGATGCGCATGGTGTGCAAGGCATCGATCTGCTCAGAGATGCGCTGGATGCCGAT
>CP070694.1:363699-371274 GCA_020353355.1 Desulfobacterales bacterium
CCGGGTTTGCCTGGAGTTGATGTATTACCGTGGAGGAAAGCGAGCTGCTCAGCTCAAAGCCGTTATGTGAAAAAGGCGGCTGCCATAGAATTAATATAGAACATAAGGAGGCGAAATGGGTGCAATAACAGTGGGACTTGATTTCGTTTGGGAACTCATAGAGCCAATCCTCAGCGATGCTGTTAAGGAGAGACTAAAACCAAAAGACTCACCCACAAAAGCCAAAGAAAGAATATTTAAACTATATGAAGTCTTGGGCAAAGTACGAGATAGAACCGATGAGTTTTTAGAAAAGTTACGAGTCTACGTTGACGATGTTGAAAGTGGTGCGTTGGCAGCCTCTATGGAAGATTTCAGGCGCTCTCCAGCTGTGAAAGAAGCATTTTCACGAGGTGAAATTGTTCCACCTCCAGATAATTCAAGGACATCTCTCAGAAATGTAGGTAAAGCTCTATTGATTGATTTGAAGGAGTTAAAACAAGCCCTCAATAGAGTGAATCCGCAACTAAGTATATACGGAGGGAAAATAGTCCCTTATAGTGATGAATATATTCGTGCAAGATTAGAGGTCTATCAAGATTCGCTCTCTATGCCAATGGAACCCAAAGAATTGCGAAAACTTCTGTCACGAGCGGAGGTCAACCAGAGATTGATTAAAGATGCGATAGAGCAGACTCAGGAGTTCATTAAAACTGAGTTCTCATTTAAGGATAGCTTCTAACTCACATAACAAGCGCGTCAATTAGGACGCTCGCAAGCTCGCGCCTATTACGCGAACGTTGTAAGAATACAGATAGCCGTAAAATGAATCCTTCACCAAAACCTGTGATATCTAAATTCAAAATCCGGAAGGCCAAAGTTGTGCTTTCTGCTATTTATACCATGTTAAAAGAACCGCAATTTTATTGGGATACTATTAAAATATCTTAAAAGTTAAGTATGAAGTTCATGATCAGAAGATTCTAATTCTATCGTCGTCTAACTCTTCATTTCTTCAATAATTTCCCTCACGGACAAGACGTTATGAATCAAACCGCAAATCTGGCCGGCGGGTAAAACACCGGCTTCGGCATCACCGTTTAGCCAGGATGCCTCCATGGCCTTTTCGTCAAATACACGATCTTCCGCGAGTTGTCCGTGAATTAGTTTTTCGACCAAGGGGGTGTGAAGCGCACGGATACGCAGGCGTCCGCGATCCAACAGATCGGTGCCGGTCTCGGAGGACTGTACGATGAGGTCTTTGTAAGTGGCATGGGCGATACATTCTAATGAAGCAATAAAACGTGTACCCACCTGAACACCTTCGGCACCCAGAGCCAGAGCTGCTTTATACCCCCGGGAGTCACCAATGCCTCCGGCGGCAATCACCGGCACCTTAACCGCATCAACCACCGCCGGGGTCAACACCATGGTCGATGCCCCCTGGTACCCCTGGATACCCCCGGATTCCGATCCTTCAGCCACAATCGCATCGGCACCATGAGCTTCAGCGCTCACAGCCACTTTGGCAGTCGGAACGACGACCAGGGCCTTGATACCCAACTCATGCAACAAGGGGATGAGAACTTTGGGTGAGCCACCGGAGAGAGTGACGGCTTTGACGCCCTCCCCCGCCAGCAAACGGGCAAACCGATCGCTCAGCGGATTCATCATAAACAGATTCCCCCCAAAAGGCTTGTCGGTGCGTTTTTGGGTGGCCCTTACCTGATCTCGGATGATATCCACATTATCGGCAAAGGCGGTAGCCAGAAGCCCGAAGCCGCCCGCATTGGATACGGCCGCGACCATTTCAGGATTGCTGATGATTCCCATGGCGCCCTGGACAATGGGATAATTGCAGCCGAGCATTTCGGTTACTCGGTTCGACATGATTCCTCCTTACTTAGTGAATTATTTCAACATCGCTGAACCCTTGCTCGCGGCTGGCCCGCGGCGAGGCCTGTCGACAAGCTCAGGTCGAGTTGCCCGGCCGAGTCGAAGCCTCTCCCACAAAGCTTAAAAATTTCGGGAGAAGTATGTGGGAGCGGCTTCCAGCCGCGATAATCATCGCAGATAGTATTCCAAACTTTTATATGTGTCCAAATGCAATGTCAAACATGAGGGGATAAAAATTACGACTTCAGGGATTCAGGATCTGTATGGAAGGGATTGACCACCCGCAGATTACCGAACACCTGCTCTTCCTGGAAATCTTCCGTAAGCAAGTAGCGACAGTCAGCAATCTGCGCACCTGAAACAATAAGCGCATCCCACCAGGAAATCCCGTAGCGATCTTGAAGGTGCCAGGCACCATGAAATACACGGGAATCCACTGAAACAGGATGCCAAGCCAAAAACGAGTTAATATCCTTGCGAGCACTTCCTCGATCCAGCCCTGGATCTAGTTTATCCGTCACGGTTACATAAAACTCCTGCAACACCTGGAAGCTTAATCTGCCTGTGCGCGTGCGCCATAAATGATCCATCCAGATCATTGCCAGTTCTTGCTTATCAGGTTCGGAAGCATCCCGGCTGTACACAAGCACGTTGGTGTCAACGAAGACGCTATCGGCCATAAAGTTCCTCGCGACTGGGATATTTTGTTCCAGGCTCCTTGAGCATCCGGGGTGGTTGCGAGAGAAACTGTTGCATCGCCATCTGATAAGTTTTTTCTTCGAGCATTTTTTCTCGCAGCATTTCTCCGACGAGTCGGGAGACACTTGTATTATGCTCTGCAGCCCGGATGCGCGCCCAGCGAGCTACTTCCTCATCGAGTGTAATCGTTACATTTCTCATAACAAAAATATAGTGTAACACGAAATTCGTGTCAATTAAAAAAATGAGGTTTGTTATTTTTTAAGAGATTTCTTATTATATGGGCGCGGGAAATTTTATCAAATGGAAACGACGAAATGCAGATTAAAAGACCAGGGCTTGTCCGCCGGAAGTTGTGTGGTTCAATCCGATGGAAAACGCACGCTGGCCTGCCGGGCCACGTTGAAATACGAAAACGACCAAATCCATCGGATGATCACCTCGATCCATTTATCCCGCCCGGAAAACTATTTGTCGATATATCAATCCGGATGCAACTTTTCCTGCAAGAAATGTCATTCCTGGTATTTCAGTAAAATAAAGGATGGAACCTGGTACACGCCCCCGGATATATTAAAAGAGGCCCTGGCCTATGAAAAAACCGTCACCCTGATGGAGCCCAGAGAAAAGGCAACCGCCTGGCATGCCCATGATTCTTGCCGCTGTTGCGGGAGTTGTGTGATTAACGCTGAAGCGTCGGCGGCTTGTCCCGGCATATTGGGTCCGGAGACAATTCTGTTGAGCCCCCAGGGTTTCGGCCCGGCCCGAAATATTGTGGCATTTACCGGCGGCGATGTGACCTGCTGCCCGGAGTTCTACTGCGAATGCGCCCGCTTAATTAAAGATAATACGAAGCTCTGGGTGCTGATTGAAACCAATGGGTATGGGCTTACCTCCCAAAATCTGGATTACCTGAAAGAATCCGGCGTCGATGCGTTCTGGTTGGACATCAAAGCCCATGATTCGGAAAACCACAAGTGGCTTACCGGTTGTCCCAATGATCGCATATTAAAACTACCCGCCGAAATGATAAAACGTGGCTTCGTGCTGGAGGTCCTCTCGTTGTACATTCCCGGCCTGGTGGAAACCGATGACCTTGAAAAAATCGCCCGGCTTGTCGCAGAGGTTGATCAAGAAATTCCGTTTACCATCCTGGCCTTTTTTCCCGAATACCGCATGAAGCAGTATTCGCGACCTTCCGTTGAACAGATGGTGGACGCCTATCAAAACGCCAAAGCCGCCGGGCTGAAAAACATACGCCTGGGGAATTTGGGTGTTTTTCTCAAAACGGAATCCGATCAGAAATACTTGATGGAGAATGTGGATCCGGGAGCTTATTAGAAGCTATCTCACCGCAGAGGAACGCGATTGCGGATTTCGGATTGCGGGTTGATCAATTTCAGATTCAAGTCTTTTCAATCCGAAATCCAAAATCCAAAATCGAGAAGCTCATTTCCGAAAAGAACGGAAAAACATCATCAGACTTTCCACCAGTTCCGCCATAAAGCGATAATCCAGTTTTTCCATGGTGTCAAAAGCGGTATGATAATACGGGTTGCGATAAAACGCGGAATCGGTGATCATCACGGCGTAAAATCCCTGATCCCAAAACGATGCATGATCACTGAGTCTGACCGCCGGCAGAATTCTGCCATTCAGTGGAACAGTTAACTTGACCACCGGCAGTTCAGAATTCTTGCTGAATACGGTTACCAATGACTGGGTAAAATTCTTGGATTTAGAGTTTCCGACGATGCCGATAAAATTGCCTTGCTTGGGATAACCGAAAAACATTAATGGAAAAGGGTACCCCTGACACCCCCGCTCATAGCAGGCATACCCCACCATTTCCAAGCAAATCATGCCATCAATTTGTTCGTTTTCGTTGCGGGCTTTTTTGGCATACACTCGGCTGCCCATATAGCGGGTACCGTATACCGGGGGCTCCTCTAAGGCAAAAGAAACAAACTTTACCGCCAGATCAAGTTCTTCTCTGCCCACAAGTGCCTTTAGCTGTCGGGCGGTTTCGAGCTGAACGGCAATGGCACTGGCATTGTCGTCTGCACCCACCGTGCCCATAACCGAGTCATAATGGGCACCAATCAAAAAGCGGTTTTTCGGTTGGGTTCCGAATATTATCCCACTGACAACGTTAACCACCGTCATGCCATCGTATTCATAGGGTTCTCTGCGAACCGACAAGCCGATGTCGTGATAAAACGATTCGATATAGTTTGCCGTTCTATCGAGATTTTCAGGTAGTCTCACACTGCGCTCACCGATTGCGACGGTCAGCTTTATGAGGTGATCTCTGATCCGTTGGCTGGTTTTTTCAATATCCATCATTTGACTGCTCCTGTTCTGGGCCGCGCCGGCTTCGGATGGACTATACAGCAGAAGGGTAACAATAAGAAATGAAATGATTACTGCTGCATGGGCGAGGCTAAACTCCCTATAAGCGCTAAGTTGTTTTGCAAACATTTACAGGTACCATTGATACCTTAAAGGTTGTTTTGAAAGATGAACGTCCAACGTCGAATGAAAAACAAACATCAAATACCAAACATTCAACACCTATTTCTGTTTCTTCATTTTTCCATTCAACGTTCGATGTTGGATGTTCGTTTTTTTCAGTAAATCTTCCACCGTCCCCCGGCGTATGAATAACTTAGCGCTAATAGGGCTGGCCCCGCTTCTACATAATTTTTGCAAAATGAGATCGTATTATTCTGCCGTAATTTCGTTTTTCCTCTCATCGATATTAAAATTTACATCAATGAATTTTTGGCAGACATAAATATTGGATCGGATGTGTCCGGTGATTTTGTTCGTCTTCATTTGGCCACCCACCAGCGCCAGCAGCGGTATCAGATTATCCGCCAGATGGTGATCCACCACTGCATCGGAATTGAGAACATTCAGCAATTTTGCGGCAGCCTCCGCCCCGACCTTCTCCGCCGGTTTCCCTCTCTCACCCAAAGCATCGCCGCCGATGAATGCCTTTTGATTTTTATCCACAGTCCAAAGGGTGATCACGGAACCGTCTGACGCCGATTTACCGTATTCTTTTTCGATATCCACGGGGCAAAGATGAGACAGAGTGGCCCTTGCCTTTTGAATCTGACGTTCGGCAACCCTGGCTTTTCTTAATTTTTGTGAGGCGGCAGAGACCCCCTGGATTCTGAAGAGCTCAGTTTTTTCCGTCAGGCGAAGAGCCGGCAATGCAGATCTTAAGCCAAGGATAAAGTCGGCAAAATAATTATATTCATAGATATGAAATCTGGGAACGATAAACAAATCAACCACGCCCCGTCCCCTGGGATAGAACCCCCTTCGCATTTTTTTTATCTCGATGCCGCCAAACCCGCGAAAGAAGGGCAGAATTAATCGAGAAAAATAGTCCAGCGGAATGCTCCATTTGGTGTCCGTTCCCCCGCTTAGGTTGAGCCGGATGGCATCATCGGCGAACATGCATGGCAATAACACGGACTGCAGCAAAAGGCTTATTGAACCGGCCGTACCGATATCAATCGAGAACGTTCCGGGTGTGACCTTCCCAGGCCTGAATTCAACGGCGGCCGAACCCAGTTCGGCCCCCGTGGCACGTGCATTGGCAATCTGCTCTAAGGCCCGGATACACGTCAAATGCTGATTCTTGAGCCCCGGCTTGGGCCGCAGGTGTCTGATTCTGTCGGCCATAAAAGGCTTGCCGGTCAGGGCCGAATGCGCCAATGCGGTTCGCAATATTTGGCCGCCGCCTTCCTCATGGGAACCATCGATGTGTATCATTGGTTGCGATTAAAGGGTCTTGTGAATTTATGAAATATTCAATAAACTGATAGTTAGGCATTCTAGCATCAAATGGACTCCGGAAATGTTGAAAAAACAAATGTCGGTAATCCATCATCCCTGGGATCTGTCGCCAAAAGAAGCGATTGAGCTTCAAAAGCAGCTGGCGCCCAGGGTTATCCATAAATCAACACTTAAAATAAACCGCATAAGAAAAATCGCCGGAATCGATACCGCTTACCGTGACGGTGTTGCCTGTGCGGCAGTAGTCGTTTTGCAATTTGAAGACCTGAAAGCATTAGAATCTGAAACAGCCGTCAGGCCGATAGATTTTCCCTATGTGCCCGGCCTGCTTTCATTTCGTGAAGGGCCTGTGATTTTAGAAGCACTGCATAAATTGAAATCGCCGCCTGATCTATTGATATTCGATGGCCAGGGCATTGCTCATCCCCGCCGTTTTGGTATCGCCAGCCATATCGGATTGCTCGTTGATATCCCCTCTATCGGCTGCGCAAAAACAAAATTAGTTGGACATTACGACGAACCTCAGCCTGAGCAAGGTCGGTATTCCTATTTAACCGACCAAGGAAAAACCATTGGGGCAGTGGTGCGGACGTGCAAGGCCGTTAAGCCGGTATTTGTGTCCGGCGGACATCGCGTGAATTTGCGTGACAGTATTAAACTGGTATTACACTGTTGTAAAGGATATCGTCTCCCCGAGACCACACGTAAGGCCGACAAATTATCGCGTAAAATGTTACCGAAAACAATATAAATTCCAGTACTTCGATCAATTCCTATGAGGTGTAAAGTTTTATCCTCGATTTTAATCTTTTGTTTTCAGGTGTCGGGTGTCAGGGTAAATAATTCAGGAATTGCGAATTTAGGAATTTAGCGATTTAAAATAAGGATTCATTCCGAATTTTAATTCCTCAATTCCTGAATCCCTGAATTCATCAGACTTTGAGTTCTGACACCTGAAACCAGACATAGAACCTTGAACTCCGAAACTTTGAACCCTGAACCATTAGTGACGCATGAGGTCTTCAATTTCATCGGCTTCCCGGGGAATGCTTGCAGTAAGATCTAGCGGCTCATTTTCGGTGATTAATATATTGTTTTCAATTCGTACACCGATAGCCTTATCTTTGATATAAATACCCGGCTCGCAGGTAAACACCATTCCCGGTTCAAACTTTCGATACTTATCTC
>CP070694.1:371374-375254 GCA_020353355.1 Desulfobacterales bacterium
ATAAAACCGGTCGATGTACCATCGTTCGGCAAAAAGATGGTTCAACGGCGCAATCTTTTCAACAAACCCCACCTGATCCGACCCCTGCCGGCCGAATTCCAACCATGCCAGCGCCACCCCGCAAAGCGCGGAACCGATGGCCACAAACGGCAGCCAGGTGTGGTGGCCGACGGGCGCTGCCGCAATACCCTGCTGGCCTTTGAAAAACGTTTCCAGCGGTCCTTGGAAGAAGCCCAATGTCACGGTAACGAAAGCCAGGATGATCAATGGCCAGCCCATAAACCAATAGCCGCCATGGCCGTGATGATCACCGGATTGCGGGCCGGTTTCGGATTGCTTTGGAAAGAGAATAATAAAAAGCAGCCTGAAGGTGTAATAGGCGGTTAAAAAGGCACCCAGCAGTCCGGCAGCCAGCCATACGGGATTATCTAAATCGGCCAAGGCAGCCAGGATGACTTCCTTGCTGAAAAAACCGGAAAACGGCGGCAGGCCCGCCAGGGCGGCGGCGGCAATAATCGTACAGATGGCGGGGGTTTTTAAACGTCGTCCTCCTTGCCGGCTGCTGTCAATCATATCGTTGCTTTCAAAGCTGTGGATAAAAACCCCGGCGCAAAGAAATAAGAGGGCCTTGAAACCGGCGTGGGTGGTCAGGTGAAACATGCCGGCAAAATAGCTGCCGGCCGCCAATCCCATGATCATAAAGCCCAGTTGACTGATCGTCGAATACGCCCAGACCTGTTTAATATCCCGGCTTACCATCGCCATGGTGGAAGCCAACAGCATACTGATGGTGCCGATAAAAAGAAAAATAACCATGGCGAAGGCCGAATGGCTAAAAAAGGGAAACAGGCGACCAAACAGATAAACACCGGCCGCCACCATGGTCGCAGAATGCAGCAGGGCGCTGACCGGCGTCGGTCCTTCCATGGCATCCGGCAGCCACGTCAACAGTGGAAATTGAGCGCTCTTGCCGATAATGCCCCCAAAAATCAAAAGCGCGGATATCGTAATGTAGGTGGCAGACATGCGGTCCGTTAGCTGGGGTGCGTTCAATTCCGTAATGTTAAGATTTCCCAGATGAACCAGTACCAGCAGCAACCCCAGAAAAAACGCCACATCGCCAAAACGGGTCATGACAAAGGCTTTTTTGCCGGCCTCCGTGGCGCTGAATTTTTCGTACCAAAAACCGATGAGAAGATAGGAAGAAAGGCCCACCAGTTCCCAGAAGACATAAAGCTGAAGCATCGTGGGCGATAGGGTCAAATTCATCATCGCCCAGGCAAAAAGCGACATGAAGGCATAGTATCGGGAAAATCCATCATCCCCGGCCATATAGCCAAGCGAATACACCTGGACCAAAAAACTGATCGCGGCCACCACGCAGAACATGAGCAGACTGGTTTGATCCAGCAGAAAACCAAAGGGAATAGTGATATCACCCGATACCACCCAGCGCCCGACGTATTCGATCGGAGTTTCCAGCTGCCAATGGCGCGCAAGTAATAAAACAGCGCTCAACAGGGATACGGTCACTGCCGCGATGGACAGCCCCGCTGAAAGCCGCGGGTAAACCCTGGCAAAAATCATAATCAGAATGAAGGCGACAAACGGCAGCATCGTTGCCAGTAAAGCCGCCGTCAGTGCCGGATCCTGAAACCATGTAGCAGTCATCTTGATACTCGCATTTCATACGCATTCAAAGGTTCAGACGGGAAATAAACGCTAACCTTTGAACCCTGAACCTTTGAACGGTTTTCTATAACCTATTTTAAGATATTGTAATTTTCCGGATCCACCGTTCCGGCTCGCCGATAGGCCCATACGATCAGAGCCAGCCCGACAGAAACTTCCGCCGCAGCGATGGCAAAAACAAACAGCACGACTGCCTGGCCATCGAGATTTTGCCAGAGTAGTGAAGCACCAACCAAAATAATGGAGGCCGCATTCAGCATGACTTCCACCCCCAGCAGAATCATAATCAAGCTGCGGCGCACGACCACACAGAATATTCCCATCAAAAAAAGCAGACCGGCCAGAACCAGAACATGATTAAAGGGGACTATCATCATTCACCTTCGGGGATTTCTTGCGCCGAGGGTCTTTTCGATCGCCTCGCCAGCAAAAGTGCCCCAATAACCGCTACCAGCAGTAGCAGGGATATAATCTCGATCGAAAGCCAGTGGTTTTGAAATATGTACTGCCCAAAAGCGCCGGGTTCGGCCCGGGCGGTCTTCAATGCATCGTGACTGTTGGGATCAGAGACGACTATACCGATGCCAAGTACCAGGTAAAGGACTCCGCAGACAGCCGCCGGCAGCCACTGGCTCAGCGGAAATAGCCGTTCACCGCCGGTATCCACTTTGAGCATCATGACGATAAACAAGAACAACACCATGATTGCTCCGGCATAAATGATAACTTCCAATACGGCCAGAAAAGGAGCGCCAAACAAGTAAAAAAGCATGGCACTGCCGAAAAATGAAAATATCAGATAAACCACCGCATGCACCATATTGCGCCGGGTAATGGCCAGAGCGGTGGTGACCAGGATCAATACCGACAGAAGATAGAATATGATGGAGTAGATAGTCATAATATAAAACAGCTGAAGTTGGGAAGCTGGGAGGCTGGGAGGCTGGGAGGCTCTTTTACTGCGCCAGACTCGCCAGTATAACAGTTTTCAGTCTCAGCAGCGCCCATTTCTTCATTACACTGAAAATATGTTTCCGATAATTTAAAGCAGTATCGCGCCTTCATTTTCTCCTCGAACTAGATGCATACTTTTTATTTGAAGCAAGTTGTATGGGAACCTTGAGGGTTCAACCGGGTTTGAAAGTTGCAGGCATTATCGACAACACATCTTTCCAACTTCTCCGCTTTCTAGCCTCCCAGCTTCCTGGCCTCCCAGCCATCACGGCATATTACTTTTTACATTAACCGGCTTGTCCTCCCGAATGTGCTCCCCTTTGCCGCCGACGTCCGTCACGATGCCGGCATATTTATAGAAACAGTATTCCTTGTCTTTACCCCCGTGGTCAACTAAAAGATCTTCTTTTTCGTATACCAGTTTTAAGATGTCTTTTTCGCAGGTTTCAAAATTCGGAGTTAACTGGATGGCCGAAGTGGGGCACGCTTCCTCACAGAGACCACAGTAGATGCAGCGTGCAAAGTTGATGCGAAACCAGGTCGCATAACGGCGCTCATCTTCTTTTTGCGCCGACTGCATGGATATGCAACTCACCGGACAAACTGCTGAACAAAGATAGCAGGCCACACAACGCTCTTTGCCGTCCGGATCACGGGTTAAGATGATTCGGGCCCGGGTGCGCTCCGGCAAAGGCCGTTTGTACTCCGGGTATTCTTCTGTAATGGGTTTGCGGAAAAGGTGCTTAAACGTTGTCGCAAAACCTCCTGCTAGTGCCTTTAATGCTTCAATTGCTTCTGTCATGGTAGTCCGTATATAGTTTCAGATTTACCTACAATTAACATCTCAGTGTCAGTGGTCAGTGGTCCGTTGTCAGTTGGTAACATATATCATACAGCCGCAGCAACGGACCACGGAGAACGGACAATAGACCTAAATCAACAGTATTGCTCCGGTTATGACGATATTAATAAGAGCCACCGGAATCAGTATTTTCCAGCCCAGTGCCATCAATTGATCATAGCGCAGCCGCGGCAGGGTACCGCGTATCCAGATCATGATCAGCGCCACCAGGATAATCTTTGCAAAAAGCCAGACCACTGGCGGCAGGAAAGGACCCCGCCAGCCCCCGAGGAAAAAAACCGCTGTTAAAGCGCCCAGGACCTGCATGTGCACATATTCCCCCAGGAAAAAAAGCCCAAAGCGCATGCCGCTGTATTCGGTGTGGTAGCCGGC
>CP070694.1:375354-379728 GCA_020353355.1 Desulfobacterales bacterium
GGTCGCCACCATCCTTTTCATCCTCTTTCGAATAATGCCCGGCGACCCCACCGCACAGGTTATCTCCCCAGCCCTAGACGAAGTCGCTCAAGCCAGGCTGAAACAGGCCTACGGGCTGGATAAGCCATTGTATGTTCAATACGTCCTCTATATTAAGAACCTGGTCCTCTTGGACTGGGGGCGTTCGTTTACCAGCTCCAAAAAAGTCTTTGACATTCTGGCCTACCGCTTCTGGAACACCATTTTCTTGATGGGCGCGGCCATGTGCTTTGTTCTGGTGATAGGTGTCGGTTTAGGTATGGTGATGGCCTGGCGTCGCCAGGGCCCCCTGGACATGGGGGCCACCGTCTCAGCGCTGGTTTTCCAATCGGCTCCACCGTTTGTCACCGGTCTATTGTTGTTGATGGTATTGAGCTTCAGATTGGATCTCTTTCCCACGGGCGGGATGCATACTCCGGGTGTTGCCCTGGCGAAGGGCGCGGCCATATTTCTCTCCCGGGATTTCATACACCACCTGATCTTGCCGACCATTACAGTGGCCCTTTATTACCTAGCCACCCCGATGCTTATCATGCGTGACTCCATGCTGGAGGTGATGGGGAGCGACTTCATTGAGCTCGCTAAAGCCAAGGGTCTGGCGCCCCACGTGGTCATGATCAAACATGCCGCCCGGAATGCTTTGCTGGCGGTCGTGACCGTTTCGTCACTTATGATCGGCTTCGCCATCGGCGGCCAGGTCCTTGTTGAAACGGTTTTCTCCTGGCCGGGCATGGGGCAATTGATGGTCGAGGCGGCATCCTCTCATGATTACCCCGTAGCCCAGGGGACTTTCCTGGTTCTGGCAGCCCTGGTTATATTTTTAAATCTTTTGGCCGACATCTCTTATTGTTACCTGGATCCGCGAATCAAATTAGGCAAGACTTCAAAGGGATAAGGATGAAGATCACCCATCTGGAACTGTTTCATATATCCGTACCATTTGCTGAGCCCTATCATTTGTCCAAGATTTACGGTACTCAACACAACGCGCACGCGGTAATATTGAAACTTCATACAGATGAGGGACTCTTTGGTTTAGGGGAGGCGGACCCCATGATGCCGTTTACCGATGAGACGCCGCAGACGGTTATGGCGGTCACCCGGGACGCTATCGCCCCGCTTCTGATCGGCAGAGATCCCGTACAGATAGCAATGCTGGAGTCAGCCTTGGATCAGGCTATACATGGCAACCTCACCGCGCGAGGTGCTGTCAACATGGCCCTTTATGACATTCTCGGCAAAGCCAATAATATGCCGGTCCGTACACTCATCGGCGGCTTGCGTCACAGCAAACTGCCGCTTCTCGGCGGAGTCGGCAGTGGCACGCCCGAGGAGACCATTGCCGTCATCGAAACACAAATTGAAACAGGCTGCCAATGTTTTATGATCAAGATGGGGGCGCTCCCGATCGCAGATGAGATCAAAAGGATGCTCGCTGTCAAAGAGCGATTCGGCAACCAGATCAATATCATTATCGACGCCAACCAGGGCTGGGAGGTAGCTGAGGCTCTGGAATTCATTGACGGAATCAATAGCTGCCGGCCCGACTTGATTGAGCAACCCATAAGGCGCTGGGACATGAATGGTCTTAAACGAATTCACGACATGTCGCCCTATCCGCTGAGCGCTGATGAAAGCTTGGCGACAATTCAAGACGCAGCTATGCTTATCAGGGAACAGGCAGTGGATGTTTTTAGTATCAAGGTATCCAAAAACGGTGGCATCGATAAATCTAAGCTAATTGCCCAGATGGCTGAAGCCTTCGGCCTAAAGTGCCTGATGAACAGTATGCTTGAGTTCGGGATTACTCAGGAGGCTTCACTCCAGCTGGGCTGCACGCTTCTCAACCTGCTGGATTCAGGTCATGCCTATGGGTCGGTCCTCAGGATGTCAGACGACATCACTGACTTTGGCGAAAATATCTCTAAATCCGTGGTAACCGTACCATCACTTCCGGGTTTAGGCGTTACATTAAATGACGAAAAGCTTGAAAAGTATACTAGGGATTATCTCAAAATCGATCAAAGTTTGATTTGAAATATATATGGTTTAAGGAGTGCAGAATGATAAAATCTTCAACCGAACCAAAATTCGCTGTATTAGGAACTGGAAACTCGGGTCAGACGTTTGCCGCCGATATTGCGCTCAAGGGATTTTCTGTGAATCTAGCGGAGGTGCCGGAGTTTGAGTTCAATCTGCGAGAGATTGAAAAAAAAGGGGGCATTGAAATATCTGGTGAGACCAGCAATGGATTTGCAAGACTGAACATGATTACCACTGATCTCAAAGAAGCCATCAAGGGCGTTGACATTATCATCATCGGTGGATCGGCTCATGCCCATGAGCCGTTCAGCAAATCGCTGGTAGAGCACTTTGAAGACGGCCAGTTTATTCTGTTTACGTCTAACTTCGGTGCGTTGCGGTTTCATAAATGGATGAAGGAAGCCGGAATTAGCACACGGGTGACCCCTGTTGAAAGCATGTCACTGCTTTATGCCACACGGGCACTGCAACCCGGGGTGGTGGCCTGCATCGGAATTAAAAACAAATTGCCGGTGGCAGCTTTGCCGGCCAGTCGAACCCCGGAGTTTCTGGAAAAAATAGGCCCGATCTTTCCTCAGTTTGCAGCAGGTGAGAATGTCTGGCTGACCAGTATTAATAATCTTAATCCGATTGTGCATCCACCGATGGTGCTATTTAATGCCGGCCGCATTGAATCCACCGGCGGTCAGGGTTGGAACCTTTACGCCGACGGTGCCACTGAGTCTGTTGCCAAGGTCATGCTGGCCATGGATGAGGAACGCATGTTGCTGTTGGATAGACTTGGCACGCAGGGACTGGCCTTTAAGGATTCCTTTGAAAATTTGTACGAAAAGTATTCATTGGGCAAACAGAGCCTGTCCGAAACTCTTCGACAAAGTCCGATTCACGGCAACCCGGCCTTTCCGGCCCCCTCAACTGTTGATACACGCTACATCAACGAAGATCTGCCCTTTGGCTTGGTACCCTGGTCATCTATTGGCCGCATGTGGGAGATTGCGACACCGAATATTGATTCGGTGATCCGCATTGCCTCTACTATGCTGGACACGGATTTCTTCGCCGATGGACTGACCGTTGGGGATCTGGGAATCCAGGGGATGGCACCTGAAGAGGTGAGGGCGTTAATATCTTAGATTAACAAAAAAGCAGATACTATTTCTACCCCACATGGCAACATGTGGCTGCAAGGCAGATGCATAAAACGTAAACCCAACTATCGGCGAAGTTTTTCAAATTCACCACAATTGGTAACAGAGAGGCGGGCTGGCATGAAACTGGAGACGATCAAAGAATTTTTAGTGACACAATACAAGATTATTTCCAGTCACTGGTTCGGTATTTTCGGGGCGGTAATCATTTTATTTTTCTGCCTGGTGGGACTCTTGGCCCCGCTGATGGCTCCCCATCAACCATGGGATACGCTGCGGGATGCCAACAATAAGCTGGCCATCATGAGGCCGCCATCGTTGGAGTTTCCCATGGGCACCACCGCGATGGGACGTGATATTTTCAGCCAGATGGTCTTTGCGACCCGTACTACGGTCCTAATCGGTCTGGTTTCCGGTCTGATTTCTATTTTGATCGGGGCCAATATAGGGCTTTTGTCCGGATACTATGGTGGTAAGCTCGATGAGATATTGATGCGCTTTACCGACATTATTTACGGCATGCCATTTCTTCCGTTTTTAATTGTTTTAATCGCCTTGTTTGGTCGTAGTTTGTGGTTTGTTATCATTGCCATCTGCTGCATTGTCTGGCGCACTTCTGCACGGGTCATTCGAGCACAAACGCTGGCCATCAAACAGCGGCAGTTTATTCTGGCTGCCAGGGCCAGGGGTTGCAATAACCTACGGATAATCTATGGCCACATTATGCCAAATATCCTCCGCCTGCTGCTCCTTTATACTGCGTTTAACATCGCCTGGTCGGTGCTGGCAGAGGCCGGGGCTAGTTTTTTGGGTTTCGGTGATCCAAACAATCTCAGCTGGGGAGGAATGCTTTATAATCTCTGGATTTCCGGCAAAATCCGCACGGCCTGGTGGTGGTTTGCGCCGCCGGCGATATGTATCGTTTTGCTGGTCAGCGCACTTGTTTTTATTTCCCGGGCCTATGAGGAAGTTGCCAACCCGCGTCTCAAACAACGGTAAGGGAGTCCGAACATGTTACTTCAAATCAAAAATTTGAGAACACATTACCGTATCTCAGATGGCCTCGTCAAAGCAGTGGACGGGGTGTCGCTGTCTGTCAAAGAGGACGAGGTCTTCGGCCTGGCCGGCGAGTCGGGCTGCGGCA
>CP070694.1:379828-382605 GCA_020353355.1 Desulfobacterales bacterium
ATATCGCCCACCCCTGACCCCTCGACCAGCAGGACTCGTCGGAATATCCTTGAAAGGTGTAGCCGCGTTTGCGGATTCCGGAGGGCAAATCATATTCAACCGCATGATAGGTCGAGTCATCCGCACGGATAAAGTTTTGCCGGGTCATGCGGGCATGGCATTCGGCGGCCATACGAAAGCTTCCGTCGTCTGCATAATCTGCCGCCCAGTAGAGAAGCGGCAGATTCGCCATGGTGTCGATGGCTGAAGAGCGCCGGCCCCGATCATCGGACAGCGGCCCCCAGCTGGATATATAAGCGCCCGCATGGGTCGGGATCAAGCGCGCCCGCAGCCGGTCTGCAGCACGCAGGGCAACACAGGCGTATTCTTCCTCTCCCGTCATGTGATGCATGGGTAACGCGCTGCTGTAAAAAATAAAGCCGATGTCATGGGTGTTGCCGTCCTCGCAGCGGGGCACGACAAGGTTCATACGCTCCCGCGCCCAAAGCAGAAAGCGCTTATCATCGCTCCAGAGATAAGCCGCCAGCAGAAGTCCGACCCAGAAGCCGCAAAACCAGTTGCCATGGCTCCAGGAGTCCCCGGAATATCCGGCGCTCAACGAAGCCGGCATCAGCTTCCAGGCACCCTGCGCGTCGGTAACGTAGGGGATTTCAACCCCGATCGAAGTCTCATCCTCGGCCAACTTTCTGACAAGAAGACCCATGGCTTCGCTGAGATTGTCTCTGATTTTTTTCGGTACAGATGCCATCTTTCTGAACCCTTTCTCCGATTCTCCTGAATGGTTTAATACGCCGAGAGAATGAAACTGCTACGACATTCTCGCTTGATTCGCAAGGAAAAAGCAATATTTTAATTTTTATTTGGAAGGAACCCCGGCTGCGATTTCATTTCGTATGCAGTGGAGACGGAATAGAACGCGGCGGCGGTCTGCGGTTGAGCTAAAAATGCGCAGCATTTAATAATTAGTCCACCGGGCCTTGGGATTGATCAACTTTCTTCAGTTGTCAAAAAGCCAATTACAACCCTGGATGGTCTATTTTTCAGGGCGGAGTAATTAAAATATCTTCGGTCTGAAAGGAGCTGAAATGCATTTTTCGAACCCGTTTTATCACTTGCGGTCTGCTTGAAGAAGACGGCGAGATTTGGGACCAAGCAGGCAACCTCGTTGCAATTTCAAGGCAAATTGCTCAATATCGGGCACACACCAAGTAGCTTTGGAGATCTTGCTAAAATCCAGTTTTCAAAGATTATTTTCCTTGATTTTTCGTACGAATTCATAGACATACCAATAGTTCTGTCAAAATATTATTTGATCACCAACCGCAACCCAAGTTTTGCATTTTTTTAATCGGGAGGATGCCCATGAAGTTAAAAAAAGAGAAGCTTCTCGAACTCTACGCAACGATGCAGACGATCCGCCAGTTTGAGAGCCGAATCGTCGATTTATATGCCAAAGGTGAGATTCCCGGATTGGCCCATCTGTATGTCGGTGAAGAAGCGGTGGCAACCGGTGTGTGTGCCGCTCTAAAGGATGATGACTATATCACCAGCACCCATCGCGGTCACGGCCACGTGATTGCCAAAGGGGCGCAACTGGGTCCTATGATGGCGGAGCTTTTCGGCCGGCGTACCGGTTACTGCAAGGGCAAGGGCGGTTCCATGCACATCGCCGACATGAATATCGGTATATTGGGCGCCAACGGGATCGCCGGCGGCGGACTCCCCATCGCCGTCGGTGCCGGCTGGTCCGCCAAATGGCGGGGAAGCGACCAGGTAACCGCTGCTTTCTTCGGGGATGGGTCCTCAAACAACGGCACATTTCATGAAAGCCTCAACCTGGCTTCCCTTAAAAAGCTGCCGGTCATTTTCGTCTGCGAGAATAATTTGTACGGTATATCTGTCTCCCAGGCCAGGCACCAGCCGATCCTCGACATCGCCTCCCGCGCCGCCGGCTATAACATGCCCGGCGTAACGGTAGACGGCAACGACGTACTGGAAGTTCACCAGGCCGCTGTGAAGGCCGTGAAGCGTGCCCGGGTCGGCGAGGGACCCACATTGATCGAATGCAAAACGTATCGCTGGCGCGGCCATCACGGGGGGGATCCGAATCAGGGCGCCCGCTATCGCACCAAAGATGAAATCGAGGTCTGGATCGCCAAGTGCCCGATTCATAGATTAACCGCGAAGCTCATAAAAGATAAAGTTGCCACCAAGAATAAACTGAAAACCATCGACAAGGAAGTCCTCCAAAAAATCGATGCCGCAGTGGAATTCGCCAAAGTGAGTGAATTCCCGGCTGCGGACGAAATATATGAGGATGTGTATGTTTGAAGGATAAATGCTGAAGGGTAAAGGATAAAGGTTAAAGGTTGGAGGTTGGAGGCAAAGGGAAGAGAAGCGCTTCGCTTGAGGTGAATAAATACTTATGACTAAGGTTAAGAATATCTTTATACCCATAAACCAACACAATATAGCCATTTAGTATGAATCGAGGGCAAGGCCATGATAGAAATTACTTATGCGGAGGCCTTAAACGAGGCTTTGCGAATCTGCTTAACCGAAGATGAAAGGGTCGTGCTGTTGGGTGAAGACATCGGCCGTTACGGCGGCATCTTCCAGGTCACCAAAGGCCTGCAGGAAGAATTCGGGCCGGAGCGGGTAGTGGATACACCCATTTCAGAAGCCGGATTTGTGGGAGCCGGTGTGGGGGCAGCCCTGACCGGCATGCGGCCGGTTGTGGAAATCATGTTTATCGATTTTACCACGGTATGCATGGA
>CP070694.1:382705-385832 GCA_020353355.1 Desulfobacterales bacterium
ATGCGCAAAGCCTCGGCAAAGGATAATTTATCGGTATTCATCACCAGATGGATTCTGGTTGTATCAGATCTGAAACGATCGCGCAGGAACCCGTAATTGAGGATCATCCCCTCCAGTTTGGCTTTGACCTTATCCTGTTCGATTTCTTTTTTGCCGATCCTTATTTTGGAAATGATCTCCTTTTTTTCGTAAATTTTTTTTCGCAGTTTGAGAAGCTCCTCCAGCCAGATCAGGGTGATAAACGGCAGCGAAAAGAAGCGCAGCGTCAAGGCCGTGGGGGCCATGTCAAAGATGATGATGTCTTTATCTTCAGACACCTGCAGGACATTTTCAAAAGCCAGCAGCAGCGCGTACTCTTCAAGTCCCGGAGAGAACTGCAGGACTTTGAAATACTTTTGCAGGTTGAAGGCACTCTCATAAGCGTAGGTGCGCTTAATGTGATCCTGGGTTTCCTTTAGATATTTAGCGATCCAATAATCGGTGTCGACTTCTTTGATTGCCAGGCACGCATTCATTTGGACCGGCTTTTCCGAAAACTCCCGCTCGAAAATGTCACGCTGGTTGTGGGCCGGATCCATCGAAACCAACAGGGTGTCACGTCCGGTTTGAGCCGTCGAGAGGGCGGTGATGGCCGAGGTGGTGGATTTGCCAACACCGCCTTTGCCAATAAAGAAGTAAAGCTGTGTCGCCATGGTCAATCAATGCCCAGAACCGAAAAAAGTTCTCCCAGGGGATCGTGGGCAGTGGATACCTTGGCCAGCATGACGCCGAGTTCTTTTTCCATCAGCGGCAAAAGCTGGGTGCTGATAAAAATCGGCGGTGAGGGTATCCCCACAAACGCCCCTAGAATCAGTATCCCGAAAATGTTGTCCAACTCCTCGACCTCATATTCGATGATATCCACCGCCTTGGCGCGCATGACCCCGTCTGTTATTTTAAAGGCGTCCCAGATTTGGTCTTTCAGCCATTTCAGCGGTGGTTTCATTATCCCATTTCTTAAATTTCAGAACGCCGTAAGTCCTTGTGAATACATACACAGCGCATTGCATTTATATCCCTATCTGTTGGTTTTTTCCGGTAAATATCTAAAAGAGCTATGGGCAAATTGCTACGGCGCTGTGTATACCCGAAACATCGACCGATCATAATCAATACGTTTTTTGGAAGGATAATAATAGTAGGCTGCATAAAAAGACATAATCAGCGTGCCCGCCAGATGAAAACGCTGAAGCTCCAGTATTCGGGCAATCAGGCTTAAGTAGGGCGTTGCCATGGCAATATAAATTAGGCGACGCTCAAATTTTAACCAATCCGTTGCGAGGGTATGCGTTTGCCCGCGCATTTTGTTTGCAAACAAGGTGCGGTAAAAGATCGGCAGCGCTATCGCCGTGAAGGCGGACACAATAAATATCGCGGCTGATAAAAACCCCGGAATCGGCGGTAAATTGAAATCAACCGTAAAAAAGTTTTGCAGGACCGAGATCAAAACAAGCCCCCCCAGCGCCGGCAGCAGCAGCGATACATACGTCTTTTTCAGTTCATGGTTCGCAGTATCTGTACTTTTAGGGAATTCAATCACATTCATTCTACACCCTCCGGCGGAAGTTTCAGCAGGTCCACCTGCCCCTAGTCATAGCAGGGACGCACCAGCGGCCGGCTGATGCATCCCCGCAATTTAACTAGAAGCTATCTCAAAAAAGTCTTTTGGCCCAAACTCTTTGTTGGTGCCTCGTTTTAAATCCTCGAAATACGGATGTATTCCTGCGGTTTAAGGCCCACAAAGAAAACAAGATTAGACGGGTCATCCCGCTAGGCGGGGAAACTCGGCCCCGCCGCGATTCTTGTCCGCCTCTGGAGGGTTGAACCAAAATCCTTTTTTTGAGATGACTTCTAGATAAATTCTTTCAAAGAAAACATTTGAAAGGCGATGTTATGAATAAGGAATATGATACGTTTGTCTTAACGGATATATCAAAAATTGATGACGGCGAGGAGAAAGAATTGATTTTGCGCGATCTGACTCCCGGTAAAAATAAATATAAACAAATTTTGGTTAGTGCTATCGTATCAAAAGATGTCGATAAATATTCAGATATCCTGTGGATTAGATCAGGCATGGAAATTTTGTTTCCAATACCAATGTCAATTAACATAATCAGAAAAAGCGATTCACTGGTATCGTTAAAAGATAGTGGTGCGGGATAGTCCAGAAGTTGGTGAAAAGTCTCCCGCTCTTCCTTTTCTGCAGTTTGTATGTCACGCGCTGATCTGCTCGGCTTTGATTATATATATTCTGCCTCAACATATCTGCAGAATTAGGAGGTTGGAGAATAAAGGTTACGTCGGGGCAGCCGACAGGGCTGCAATCCGTCTGGTGAAAGTGCAGCCGTATTGTCACTCGGCCCTATTTTTCACCCCGAGGGATTTTCCCCTATTGACATAGGCTCTACCAATGATGAAGGTAAAACTATTACTATTCCTTGACTTTGAACCAGCGTAACACGGTAATTCGATAAATGTTTTCTGATATTGGACTCACTCTTTGGCAGGAGGTTGATCATGAAAGATAGGCCTGAGCGCAGAAACAGTAAACGGCTAAATCATAAAGACACAGTCATGCTTACAGACGAGAGTTCAGATTTTTACTGTTATGGGCAATTAATCAATTTGAGTGGCGGCGGCATGTATTTTGAGACGGAATGTAATATGAAACCGGGAAAAGAAATCAACATTCGATTTGAGAATCCTCCATTTAGATCGGCACCAAAAAATTACCTTGCTACAGTGCAATGGTGCCGGCGCTTATCAGATTTTGATTCCATCGGCACTTACGGAGTTGGGGTTATGTACAGTTGAATTTATGAACCAGGAATTTTCCAATCAGGCAGACTGTGAGCATTGGCCCCGTTTTTTTGTTTTTTGCATTTTCTGTTTCACAGAATCCAACCTCCAGAAACAAATCTGAATTTCCTATTTCATCGATGATGGTGATAACAACATTCTGAATCCTTTAATGGAAAAGGGTTGCAGAAGATCATGTCGTTGACATTTACCGGATGAAAAGTTATGGGATGAACAGATAACGTCCTGCCGGTTACTTTTACGGCGGTAAATGTTTAAAGATGTC
>CP070694.1:385932-389587 GCA_020353355.1 Desulfobacterales bacterium
ATTTTTGTACGATATTTAAAAAATATGATGTAATATAAACTATTTATATTTGATTTCGATCTATTTTTATTCTGAAATGATTATCTGACCTAAGAAAAGAGGTATCGGCTCCATGATGAATCGGGATATTTTTGTAATTATAAAGATCGTTACCAGCGGCTTGACTGCAGCGTTTTTAATTTTTTTCATTTCGGCCCTATCCGGCGAGGATTTAATCAAAAATAGCCAATCCATTGATGAATTAGAGAGCATTTCAAAAGAAATCACCGATGAACTGGGCGGTGGCATTGATAGAAGAATTAAACAGTTGGGGGAAGTTCCCGAAATCAATCCATATCGAAAGTTTTATTGTGCAGAATTTGCCAAAGAAATCCATGAAGTATCGTATTTAACCGAGAAGCAAAAAATTGCATTCGATGTTTACAGCGTAAGAGATTTTGAAGGTAAATCCATACGCCTTGTTGAGTTTTCAGAGCAATCGGATTTGGATGGTCTTAAAAATGAACTAGACATAGTCAAAAGGGAGCTAAAAAATTCTGTTAATCTACTAGATAAAAAACGCAAAAAGTTCATACGTCAACGCACCGCATATGCTATTTTATTTGGCGTCCTTTGGATCGTCATTTACTTTTATTATAACCGTGGGATCATAAGAAAATAATCTGACCGCCTCTTGAGTGGGGTTTCATATCGGGTCTAGCAGGCATAACTATCTTGAGCATGAGGGCAAGATCTTTGCACGTTTAACTGAAATGGGCAATATATGTATCGTACATTTTATAATTTAAATTCAAAACCCTTTCAGATTACCACCGATCCAAAATTTCTTTGGCTCGGTGAAAAACATAAAGAAGCCCTGGCCATGTTGAAATATGGAATCCTGGAAAACAAGGGCTTCCTTTTGCTTACCGGCGATATTGGTACGGGTAAGACTGCGCTGGTAAACGCTTTGGTTAAAATAATCGATATTGCCGCCATCGTTGCGACCATTCCCGATCCGGGCCTGGAGAGTCTGGATTTTTTTAATATCCTTGCTGAAGAGTTTAACATGAACCGCAAGTTTGATAGCAAGGGTTCATTTTTAATTCATCTAAAACACTTCCTGCACAGCGCATATGCAGCCGATAAAAAAGTATTGCTGATCATTGATGAAGCTCAAAGACTCAACCATGAGTTGCTTGAACAAATTCGACTATTGTCAAATATTGAAATGAATAATCGTAAACTGATTAACATCTTTTTTGTCGGTCAAACCGAATTCAACGATATGCTGTTGCAGGAGAGAAATAAAGCTATTCGTCAACGAATTACCGTCACCTACCATATCGAACCCTTATCCGAAAACGAAACCTGGCATTACATTAAACACCGCCTCAAGATCGCGGGAACAACCCAGGAGATCTTCCAGCCGAAAGCCGTACAAGAAATCTATTCCTTTTCGCAAGGATACCCGCGACTGATAAATATCATCTGTGATCATGCGTTGTTGACCGGATATGCGTCCGGCGTAAAAACCATTGATGTTAATATCATTAAAGAGTGTGAACGCGAATTGCGTATACCCATTGAAACAAAAAAAGAGAGCAGTTACCAGCCTGAATCTGCTACAAAAAACGTCATCGCAGCGCCATCTGTGTCACCGCAAGAGCAACCCTTTGGCAAGAAAGCGCTTTTGCTGATGCTTTGCATTATTGCGCTAATATTTGGCGGCTACTTTCTTTACAATCTGAACATAGAGGATTCGCCACGCTGGGGCATGGATGATATTGCACCTCAAAAGTATGATTCTCCCGCACTGAGAGAAAAAGAATCATTTATACCCGGAGTGACGACGCCAGAAAAAGAAAAGAAGGATAAATCCTCTGAAATAGCGCCTGCTCAAAAAACCGACGATGCCTCAGAAATGCAGGCACCCCCATCCACGGCCGATATCGAACAGAATAAAACCTTGGATAAAAAACAAGGCATCAAACCTTTTCCGGATCGCAAGATGCTCATTTATTTTAAGCATAATTCAAATGAGCTGCCGAATGAAGCCTTTGAAGCCCTCGATCGAATTGCCGAATTTATGCTGCATAACCCGCAGACAAGAGTCAATGTGAAGGGATATACCGATTCATCCGGCAGCTATAACTATAACATTAGCGTATCCCAATTCAGAGCGAATACGATTAAGAGCTATCTCATTGGAAAAGGAGTTAACCCATCACATGTAAAAGCCCTCGGGCTCGGACCCGAAAATCCCATCGCAACCAATGACACCGAAGCTGGTAGAAAATCAAACCGCCGGGTGGAAATTGAGCTCAACATCGATAATCCAGAGTAAATTGCATTTGGATTTCCTTTATATTCATTCCGCCTCAACAATCACATAATAAAATCGCACACGTCCGTCAGCATCACGATTGTTCCCAAACTGAGTTGCAGACTTGACACTCGATATTCATTGACTTATTGTCCACTCAATAAATTCGCACATCACGCTTGCTGATAACCGTCTGGAGGCTGCCGACATGAAATTCCAATCTAAACTACCCAAACTCGAGGTCACCATTTTTTCGGTGATGACCCAGCTGGCTAATGAAAACGGAGCGATAAATCTTTCGCAAGGATTTCCAGACTTTGATACACACCCCGATCTTATTTCTCTGGTGGAAAAGTATATGAGAGAAGGTTACAATCAGTATGCACCCATGCAGGGGGTAATGCGTCTGCGGGAACGAATCGCTGAAAAAGTTTACGATATGTATGACGCCCGTTACGATCCGGCCACTGAGATTACCGTTACATCCGGTGCTACCGAGGCTGTTTTTGCAGCTATTTCTGCGGTCGTCCAAAAAGATGATGAAGTCATCATATTCGAACCGGCATATGATGCCTATGATCCTATTGTCAGATTAAACGGCGGCATACCGGTATATATTCAATTGAAATTTCCAGATTACCACGTTGATTGGAATGAAGTCAAAAAATCGGTCGGCAACAAGACCAAGCTCATCATCTTAAATTATCCCCATAACCCTACCGGTTCCGTTCTTTCAAGGCAGGATATTGTAAATCTTTCAGATATCGTTAAAGATACTGACGTTTTTATTGTCAGCGATGAAGCTTACGAACACATTGTATTCGATGGGTTGCCGCATGAAAGCGTGTCAAGATATCCGGAATTGAGGCAAAGAAGCTTTGTCATCTGCTCTTTCGGCAAAACCTACCACACCACCGGATGGAAGATCGGTTACTGTTTAGCACCCAAGCCGCTTTCCATTGAATTACAAAAAATTCATCAGTTCCTGACCTTTGCATCCAATACGCCGATCCAACTGGCCTATGCCGAGTTTATGCAGAGAAAAGAGCTGTATCTTGATCTACCGCGCTTTTATCAGCAAAAACGCGATAAATTTCTACACTTAATGCGCGAATCCAGGTTTAGCGCCCTTCCCTGCAAAGGAACTTACTATCAAATGCTAGATTATTCGCAAATTTCAAACGAAGCGGACATCGAGTTTGCGAGAAGGCTCATCATAGAATATGGTGTTGCCGCCATTCCGCCATCTGCGCTTTATCATCAAAGGCAAGATCATAACGTGCTGAGGTTCTGTTTTGCGAAGAAAAACGAGACCCTTGAAAAGGCCGCCGAAAAATTATGCCGCGTCTG
>CP070694.1:389687-392349 GCA_020353355.1 Desulfobacterales bacterium
ACCACAATCAGCCGGGTGATCTCAGCCGGATTGATGTCATCCAATTTACTGACCTGCAAAAGATCTTTATGACTGGATAAAAAGGCTTTCACGTTGGGGTTTAAATTCTTCGGCAATACCGATATGGAGCCAGGATACAAGAGGGTTGCAGCAATAACGCTGGCCAACGCATCAAAATCGGTGTTTTTGTGAGTGGTTACGATATGCATTGCCAAAAATTATAACCAACTGGAGGGAAAATGCAAAGAAAAAGAAACATTGACCGTGGTTTCTTATTTTTTGCCGTACGATGCGACCGGCAAACTCAAATCGATCCTCTGTTGACAGATCCTCTGGGTTTGATATTAAAAGACAGAAGAGATAGTTTATACCTGAATTTTGCACGAGCCGGAGGCTTTCATACTCATTAATTTTCATGCAAGATTCAGGTGGTAATGACCTGCCTTTACACATACATCATTTTTTGAAATATCGTGAATCCCATGAATAAAGTCATCCTATCAGTTTTGGGGCATGATCGTCCTGGAATTGTGGCGGCAGTCGCCAGAGTTCTGTTTGAGCAACACTGTAATATTGAAAATGTCAGCCAGACAATCCTGCAAACTGAATTTGCAGGGTCGTTTATCGTGAACCTGCCACCGGCTTTACAATTGAGCAAGCTGCGTGATCTTCTCGAAAAGGAGCTGGCTCAAATGGAGATGCATGTGCACATCAAGCCTCTCGCCGACCAAACGGCAGCATTTGCATCAAAAGCATGCGAACCGTTTGTTATCACGACCAAAGGTCCCGACCGCAAAGGACTTGTGGCCGGCATCAGCGCCATCATCGCGTCCTATGGTGTCAATATCACCAATCTGCAGGCCGTCTTCAAAGGCGGTGATGAGCACGGAAACAACATTATGATTTACGAAGTGGACATCCCCACCGACATCGACCAGAATGCCTTTTACCGTGACCTCAGAGAAAAGGCCGCAGCTTTGGCACTGGATATCAGTATTCAGCACCGCAATATTTTCGAAAGCATCAATAGAATCTAGAAATCAGATAACAGAAGACAGAGGTCAGATGACAGATGAGAGAGCGGACAGGGAGCAGAATACTGATTGATAGAGAAGATCCTAAGGAAATTGGCACAAAACAGCGACACGGAAGTGGCTGGAGACCAACTTTTCATACTCAATTTCTTTTGTCTCAAGCGAAGCGCTCCTCAAGGCCGACAGGCCGCTCGTCAAGCGAAGCGCTCTTCAGGTTCGTCCTGTCAGACGCGAAGCTAATTTAATCGGAACCAATAGCTCCTAAAGAGAAGTAATAATCACAAAATGGTGCCACTATGCTAACCGACAGAGAAATCATATCCACCCTGGAAATGCTTGAAAATGAAAATTTAGATGTACGCACGGTAACGCTGGGAATTAACCTGCTCGATTGTGCCGGCCATGATCTGGACACCGTTAGAAATAAAATTCACATAAGAATTAGTGAATTAGCTGAAAACCTGGTGTCTGTTTGCGATCGCATCGGTCAAAAATATGGTATCCCCGTGGTGAACAAACGCATTGCCGTCAGCCCGATAGCGGTGGTAGGCGCCGCCCTCTCCTCATCTCAGCTGATTGAAATTGCAAAAACGCTCAATACGGTTGCGCAGCAAGTAAATGTTGACTTCATTGGCGGTTTCTCGGCACTGGTTCAGAAAGGTATTGCCCGGGGGGACCGTGCCCTTATCGAAGCCATCCCTTACGCCCTGGCTGCCACCGACCGGGTGTGTGCATCCGTTAATGTAGCTTCCACCCGGGCGGGCATCAATATGGATGCGGTCCTGCTTATGGGAAAGACCATCAAGCAGGCAGCCGAGCTGACGGCCGACAAAGACGGAATTGCCTGTGCCAAGCTGTGCGTATTTGCCAACATCCCCCAGGATATTCCATTTATGGCTGGTGCTTATCTGGGGATCGGAGAAGCCGATGCCGTTATCAATGTCGGCGTGAGCGGACCGGGGGTCGTAAAGAAGGCGATCGACAGGGCATTCGAAGCCAATCCTGATTTGGACCTGGGAGAAATATCGGAACTGATAAAGAAAACCGCTTATAAGGTGACGCGCGTGGGGGAATTAATCGGCCGAGAAGTTGCGAACAGCCTGAATATACCCTTCGGCGTAGTGGATTTGTCCCTGGCACCAACACCCAATGTCGGTGACAGTGTCGGTGAAATTTTTCAGAGTCTGGGTCTATTGAGCATCGGTGTTCCGGGAACTACCGCCGCCCTTGCGCTGTTAAATGATGCCGTTAAGAAAGGGGGGGCATTTGCGAGTTCACGGGTCGGCGGCCTGAGTGGCGCGTTTATCCCGGTGAGCGAAGATCTCAATATATCCGAAGCGGCCCGCAAGGGCCATATCGGTCTTGACAAGCTGGAAGCCATCACCAGTGTTTGTTCAGTCGGCCTGGATATGGTGGCCATACCCGGAGATACAACCGCCGAAAGTGTCGCCGCCATTATTGCTGATGAAATGGCCATCGGGGTTATCAATAACAAAACGACCGCTGCCAGGCTAATCCCGGTGCCCGGAAAATATGCCGGTGACAGTGCCTATTTTGGCGGCCTTCTCGGACAATCCACCATCATACCCGTCAATAATGGACAGGGAGGCAATCGTTTTATTCGTCAC
>CP070694.1:392449-405204 GCA_020353355.1 Desulfobacterales bacterium
TCATTCTGTCAAAATGCGTATAAACCAGTTTTATTTCATTTGTCTCAAATAGATTCTGAACAAGAAATTCCTTTTTTATTCTTTCCGTCGTGTAACATTTAAAATCATCTGGATGAACGGTGTTTCTTATTTCCATAAAATTAGCCTCCTTTAACACACCATGGGTGGACTCTCTCTCTTATTTCTGCATTTTTCTCATTTGCCCTGGACGAGACTCTCAATTAATTTTCCACCTGCCTCTTGTGTTATTTGATTAGAACAATTTATGACCGCTTCTATTTCCTGGTTCATTCCTCTCTCATTTGCCAAGTAAGATAGAAACGTGACACTGATGCTGGCCACCACTTCTTTTTTGTGATTAATTATTGGAGCAGCGACGCACACGATCCCTCTGGTAATCTCTTCCCGATCGATCGCATAGCCATTTTTTCTTATTTTTTTTAGCTCATTTTCCAGTATTGCTGGATCTGTGATCGTATATTCCGTAAATGAATCTAACTTTCCAGTTAGAATCTGAGATTTTAGTGCCGGCTCTGAAAAGGCCAATAATGTTTTTCCCATGGCCGTACAATGTAAGGGGAAATCTTTTCCGATTGCAGAAAAAAGTCTTATTCCGTAAGTTCTTGGTTCTATTTTGTCCAAATAAACTCCTCTAGTTCCGTTAATTATTCCCAGGTGGCAGGTGTGTCCGGTCATTTCATGAAGGCGTTGTAGATAGGGACGTGCGAGAGTTCGCAGATCGATGTTCTCAGTGACTAAGGCACCCAACTTTGCAATTTTTAGACTGCCTCTAAATTTTTTGGTATTTTCATCAAACACCAAATAACCCAGGTCTACCAAAAGGTTAAGGATTCGATGGGCGCTACTCTTGGGTAGATTATTGGTTTTAACGATTTCTGAAAACGACAGTCCATTGCCTTGGTGAGCCAGAACCCTTTCCAGGATAAAGAAGGCTTTCTCGATAGTGTTCACCGAAAATTCCCCTCAAGATGGTTCCATATTTAGAACTAATTTCTAAACGTGGAACTTTTATTCATATTAACAGAACTTTGTCAAGTGGAAAATGACCAGATTATTAAAAAGAATGGCGAAAAAAAAGTTGCGATTGAATTTGATGTGATCAGCTTTTAAGAAGACTTGGGAGTCTGAAAACATTAAAAGCGGCGGAAATCCAAATCTCACGGAATGGAAATTAAAAAACCTTTGGTTTCGAAGCATCTACTTTCGAATACGTTCCCGCTTGTCGTTTTTTTCTGCCAGCTGCGCCAGGCCGCCTTCGCCGAATTTTTTGATCTTGACGCCACCGGAAAGTTTGGGGAAATCATCCATGATGCAAAGCTCATCCGGTAGCTTATGGGGGGCGACTTTATCCTGCATTAAATCGCGAACTTCCTTGAGCGTAATCGTCTGGTCCGGCTTGGGGATCACACAGGCACAGATCGATTCGCCCAAAACCGGGTTGGGGGTCGCGACGATGCAGACCTGCGCGACTTTGGGATGGTCAATCAACAGACATTCGAGTTCATAGGGGTTAATTTTATACCCGCCGCGATTAATTAAGTCTTTTGTGCGTCCGTAAATTTTAAAGTAACCGTCTTTTTCTCTGGATGCCAGATCTCCCATAAACAGCCATCCATCAATGATTTGCTTGCGGGTCTCCGCGGGATTTTTCCAATAGCCTTGCATCAGATGCCATCCGCTCAATGTTAACTCTCCGATCTGCTCGTCTTCCAGTTCTTTGTGGGTGATGGGATCCACAACACGCATCTTCGTACCGGCAATCGGCCGACCGATGTATTGTTCCCGAACGTCCAGCGGCGACGGATAGGGGCACATGGTCCCCAGACCCGGACCGACTTCGGATGCGCCCCAAAAGGATGTCAGGTAAATCCCCATCTCGTTTTCCACGCGAGTGATCAGGCCATCCGGTGCGATCATTCCGGCAATCAGACCGGCCCGCAAGGAGCCGAGGTCATAATTGGACCGGCCGTCGTGATTGAGCTCAAGGATATAGTGGGGCGGCGCCCCTAATTGCAGGGTAATCTTTTCTTTTTCAATAAGTTCGAAAGCTCTTTCAACCTCGAACTTATCCATCAGAACCACGGTCGATTGCAGCAGTATGGGTTGTATCAAGATCGATCCGCATCCATACGAATGGCTCATAGGCAAAAAACCGATAAATGTATCCTCCGAGTTGGCTTTAACACCCAACGAATATTCCCATCCCGCTCGAATCGCCGCATAATGGGTAATCATGGCCCCCTTGGGTTTGCCCGTGGTGCCGGAGGTGTACAGCAGCATGGATAAATCTTCATGCGGATTGATGTCGACAGGGGGAAGTACCTCACCCCTCCCCTTCTCAATTAAACCGTAAAATGGAAACACACCCTGGCCCTTGCCATCTCCAACCAAGATAATGGATTCGAGCTCCGCAAGTTCGCTTTTTAGGCTCAGGATGCCTTCAAGGTAGTTGTAACCATCCCATTCCCTGAAAATAAACACCGCTTTGGCCTCTGAATTTTTAAGGATGAATTCGGCCTCGCTTTTGCGATACAGGTGATTCACCCAGGCTACGATAACCCCTAACTTTTGCAGAGCATAAAACGCCAGCATGAGCTCAATCGAATTTTTCATGTAAATGGCGGCGCGATCTCCTTTCTTGAATCCGAGTTGCGCCAGGCTGGTTGCCAGTGCAGCGGCCATGGCGTTCAGCTCGTTATAGGTTTTCCGCTGCTCCCCTTCCACCACAGCAATTTTACCGGGAACTTGTGCGGCACCTCTTTCTAAAATTTGTCCTACCGTTAGAGATTCGAAATTTTTCATTTTATAACCTTGTTGGTAAGGATTTAAAGGTTCATTTGAAATCAATCGTTTGGCAGTTGTTTTATTGGGTTCGATACGATATACCACAATTGAAACTACTTTTCGCTAAGTTTAGCATTAAATAAATTTTGCCGACAAGAAAATATTAGCCACGAATTCACACGAATTTGCACGAAATAATTTTTCGTGTAAATTCGTGGCTTATTAAGAATCTATATACAGGGGGTGCCGTGAGATTACCAAAATTCGAATATTTCGAGCCGAGAGATCTCAAGGAAGCAGTTTCCATTTTACAAAATGAGCCGTCCGCAAAAATACTGGCCGGCGGGACTGATCTTTTGGTCAACATGAAACATCGGGTTGAATGTCCACCGACAATCGTGAATATCAAGGGGATTGATGATCTGGACCATATCAAACAGGATAATGGAGCGGTTCGGATCGGCGCTCTAACCCATCTCAAACGCCTCTATATGACGCCGATGATTTTAGATAAACTATCCGGATTGGCCGAAGCGGCGGCAGCGGTAGGCTCCTATCATCATCAGGCGATGGGAACGCTGGCAGGAAATATCTGCCAGCAAAACCGATGCCGCTTCTTTAATCAATCCCGGTGGTGGCGGAGTTCCAGGCCGAATTGCTTTAAGGCCGGCGGAGAGATCTGTCACGTCGTCAATAAAAAAGAGAGCTGTTATTCGAGCTATTGCGGTGATGTCGCTCCGACGCTGCTGGTACTGAATGCCAAAATCGTGTTAACCGGCCCCAAGGGTTTGAGAGAAATTCCCATCGAAGATCTATTTTCTGGTGATGGGAAAACTCCGCTGAATTTGAACTCGGGAGAAATTTTGACTGAAATTATCATACCCGCGCAAGCAATGGATGCAGTTACCAGTTACACAAAATTTGCCAACCGGGAAAGCATCGATTTTCCCATTGTGGGAACGGCTTATTGGGTATCAATCGAGCATAAAGAATACCGGGTCGCTTACACGGCCGGAGATCGCAAGCCCCTGAGAGGTCATCAGGTTGAAATATTTTTAAATGGCAAAGATCTAAACGGGGAGACCATCAACGAGGCTTCCGATCTGGCCGCCAAAGATGCCAAACCGGTTAAAACATCTGTGTATTCGCCCGCATACAAACGCAGGCTGATGGGGCTATTGCTGAAAGAAGCCGCAAGCAAATCCATGAGGAGGGCAACATCATGAAACGCGCGATCGAACTGCACATCAACGGTGATACCCATGACGTGCTGGTCTCACCAAACAATACGCTTTTGGAGGTTTTGCGAGACAAGCTGGGATTGATGGGCACCAAGCGCGGATGTGATCTGGGCGCCTGCGGCGCCTGTACGGTGCTGGTCAACGGAGAGGCCTATCTGTCCTGTGTCATGCTGGCCGTCGATGCGGTTGGCAAAGAAATTTTGACCATCGAAGGATTGGCCGAGGGCGCAGAATTGCATCCATTGCAGAAAGCATTTGTCGAAACCGGCGGGCTGCAATGCGGCTTCTGTACACCCGGGATGATTTTAACCGCCAAAGCCATCCTGGATGAAGACGAGCACCCCAGCGAGCAAGCGATTAAGGCAAAAATGGCCGGCAATCTCTGCCGGTGCACCGGATACAAAAAAATCGTAGAGGCAGTGATGAGTGTCACCAATCCTGGGACAGACCGCTAAGGAGGTTTACATGCAAAACGAATTAAATGTTGTCGGCGCGCGCCTGCCCATGATGGATGCCGCCCAGAAAGTCAAAGGCGCTGCTTTGTTTACGGATGATCTCATCCTTCCCGGAATGCTTTATGGCAAGATTCTGAGAAGCCCGCTTGCGCATGCCAAAATTCTCAACATCGACACCTCCAAAGCCGAGAAACTGCCGGGTGTAAAGGGGGTGGTCACGGGTCGGGAAATCCCCGATCGACAATACGGTATCGTACCCATGGCCAAAGATGAATATGCACTGGCCAAAGACAAGGTCCGCTACATTGGCGATGATGTGGCCGCCGTCTGCGCCATTGACCCGGAGATTGCCGAAGAGGCGGTCGAATTGATCCAGGTAGACTATGAGGAACTGCCGGCGGTATTCGATCCCCTGGAAGCGATAAAAGAAGGGGCCCCGGAGATTCATGCGGGCATCAAGCACAATACCTCATTTGCCATTAAAAAAGAATTCGGTGATGTCGAAAAAGCCTTTGCCGAATGCGACGCCGTTTTTGAAGACACCTTTTACTCCCAGCCCGTCAATCATGCGCCCCTTGAACCCCATGCAGCCCTGGCGCAGTTCGATCCCTTAACCGGTGAACTCACCATCTGGTCGTCCACCCAGATCCCGTTTTTTCTGCGACGAAATCTGTCGAGTACCCTTCAAATCCCGGAAAGCAAGGTGCGGGTCATCAAACCCAAGGTCGGCGGAGGATTCGGGCAAAAGATCGATATGTTTGCCAAGGATTTCTGTGCCGCCTGGTTTGCCATTCGGCTGGGTAAACCGGTTAAATTTGTTTACGAAAGAGAAGAGGTTTTCATTTCCACCCGGCAGAGACACCCCATGTACATTACCGTCAAGACGGGTGTAAAAAAAGACGGAACCATCCTGGCCCAAAAATTTAAAGCCCATGCGGATGGTGGTGCTTACAACAGCACCGCTCCGACCATGATCGCCCTGTCGTGTTTCTTCCTGATGATTCCCTATCGCGTACCCAATCTGATCTATGAGGGCTACCACATCTACACCAACAAGCCGGTGGGCGGAGCCATGCGGGGACACGGCATTCCCCAGGCACGTTTTGCGGTGGAACGGCAACTGGACATGATCGCAGATCGCATCGGCATTGATCCGGCCGAAATCCGAATTAAAAACAGCATCCACGCGGGCGAACCCCATCCGGCCGGGTTTGTGATCAACACCTGCGGTTTTTCCGATTCGGTCAAAAAAGCCGCCGATGCCATTGGTTGGACGCAAAAGCGCGGCAAGCTGCCCCTGGGCCGGGGTGTGGGATTGGCCGGAGCTTCCTTTCCCAGCGGGGTCAGCAATATGAGCCACATCAGCTCCGGTGCGGTGGTTCAACTGGGCCAGGATGGGGCGGTCAACGTGCTGTCGGGAGCCGCCGACATCGGACAGGGCGCCGAAACCGTGATCAGCCAGATCGTGGCTGAAGAACTCGGCGTTCCATTGGAAGACATTCGCATCACGGCAGCCGATACCGGGATAACTCCTTTAGACCCCGGAACCTTTGGCAGCGGGGTTACCGTCAGGGCTGGCAATGCAGCCCGTCTGGCAGCGATCTCCGTGAAGCAAAAGCTGTTTAATTTCATTGCCGATAAACTGGAAGCCAATGCAGCCGATCTTGTGACCAAGGACCGGCAAATTTTTGTAAAGGGTTCTCCGGCTAAAGGCATGAGCCTGGAACACGCCCTGAAAACCTATCAATATGCGGATCTTCCCATGCCCATTGTCGGCCGAGGCTCCTGGATGGCACCAGCCAGTGAACCCACCACATTGTTCAAAGAAGATGGAAATTTTGCGCCGAATTACTCCTTCATGACTCAGGCCGCCGAGGTCGACGTTGATCTTCACACCGGCAAAGTAAAGCTGTTGAGGATGGTAACCGCCCATGACTGCGGGCGAGCCATCAATCCCATGCTGGTGGAGGGACAGCTGGAGGGTTCGGTTGTCGGCGGCATGGGACAGGCGCTCTATGAACATGTGATCGTCGAAAAGGGACAGGTGATGAATCCTTCGTTTCTCGACTATGGCTTTCCGACCTTTCTGGAAATGCCTGAAATTGAAGCCATTGAAGTAGAAACCGACGATCCCATCGGACCCTTCGGGGCCAAAGAAGCCGGAGAAGGCACCCAGCTATCCCCTGCCCCTGCGATCGTGAATGCCATCTACGATGCCATCGGCGTGGACTTCATGGAGCTTCCCATCACACCCGAAAAAATTCTGGATGCTTTGGAGGAGAAGAGAAAAGAGAAAGGAAAAAAATAAAAAGAAGCGTTCAAATATACGCATTTCTCATTTTAGCATTGCCTAAGCACCACTATTTGAAAGAACTTTTTTAATCGGATCTGTATTTAGAAAGCCTGATTTCAGCTTATTGTCCGAGAGACGGTTTGCAGCGCTGTTGATTATTTTAGCGGCCAGGCCCCAATTTTCCCGTGCCTCGCCGGACCTTCCCACATTATTGAAAGCAGATGCCAGAGAGGAGTACGCCTGCCATAGCTGGCGAGGGTTGCCCACTTCCTCGAGGATGTCAATCGATTCTCTCAGATAATGAATAGCGTTTTTAAACTCATTGCGCCGAACCAGCAGCTCGCCAGTCAGGCGCAAAAAACATCCCTGCCGCTTTTTCAAGAGTTTCTCTTTTACCAATTTGAGGTTTTCCTGAATAATGGCATCTGCCCCGGCCGTATCGTTACGAATTAGCAGAATTTGTGCAGCTAAATAATTCATGCGGGATTCCCATTGGTGACGGAACCAGTTAAAATCTTCACCTTTGGTTTCGGCCTTAAAGGATTGTATCCCATTCCAAGCGTCATCCAAATGCCCTTGATCAAAAAAATTTTCCATTAGATTAATACGACTTTGAGCAAACATTTCAGCATAGAGGTGTCTGCCCATGGGGTATTTTACCATAAGACTGCGTGCTATTTCTTCTCCTTTAAGATTAAACTCCAATGCACGTTCAATGTTATGGATTTCCCCATAACAATAACCCAGGCAGTTATACAGACATGCGAGACGTATAGGCACTCCAAATTTTTCGCAAAGATCGATCCCGTTCTTTAAAATGGATATCCCCTCCTCGATTCTCCCTGCTTCTGCGAAAGCGGTGCCTCTGATAAAAACAACATAGCTCATTTCTGTAATATTAAACATCTCACGTGCTATTTCAGCGATGCCCTCGGTCAATTCGATGGCCTTTTTCGGCCGGCCGAACCATCTCTCAGTTAATGATCGAACTGCACGTGTATAGGCGATTACTTTGGGATCCCCGGCCTCCGCTGCCATTCCTTCGGCTTGCCGGTGGATTTGTCTTGCTTTGTGGGGCTTGCCATCAAGAATCATGTGGGTGGCCATTGACGTCAGAATGGAGCTCTCAAGGGCCTTATCGCCTATCTCTTTGGCTCGAGCGATACTTTCTTTTAGAATACTTTCAGCTTCGGCTTTTACAGGCCACATATGCATCAAGAAACAAAGTTCATCTATGTTCTTCTTTTCGTATTCAATTAAACCGCACTGTCTGCTGAGGTCAATGGCCTTTCTACATGCTTCCACACACTTTCCAACGGCACCGATTGCCAAGAAAGCATGAGCGAGTCCTGTATGTATGCGAATCTCTGCCTCTTTGTCCAATACCATATTTTTAGTTTCAGCCACCACCAGCGCCTTGTCAAAGAAATCATAAGCAGTCTGAGCGGAACTATGTTGATTTGATTTTTCACCCGCCAATATCAAATAATCGATAGTCTTATTTTCATTGCCGCTCCGTTCGTAATGGTATGCGAGCAATTCATAGTGTACCTCCAGCTTTTCGGCATAAATTTCTTCGATAGTTTGGGCGATACGACCGTGGAGCTCTTTGCGTCTCTGCTTTAGTAAACTCTCATATGCGACTTCCTGGGTAAGTGCGTGTTTGAAAATGTATTCCAGCTCCGGATAGAGTGCCTTTTCATAAAGTATTTCCAGCCCGACCAGGTTGGTTAGATGGGCCCTTAACTCATCCCCCAGTTCCATCGTACTTTTAAGAAGCCGAAATGCAAAATCTCTGCCGATGACGCTTGCAACCTGCATTGTTTTTTTGAGATCCTCGCTTAATCTGTCCATCCGGGCTGACAAAACTCCCTGAATTGTACTGGGAATTTCTAATTTGTCGGCGGGCTGTAGAGATATATACTTATCACCTTTCTTTGCGAGATCCCTGCGGTCAAGAAGCTCTTTGATTGTCTCTTCAACGAAGAAGGGGTTTCCGCCTGCCCTTTCTATCAGTTTTTTTTCGAGATCCGGCTTTAAAGCCACCCCGCCGAGTATGTTGTGCATGAGCTGGATAGAAGAATCCAAGCTAAGCGTCTCAAGTCCCAACCTCTGATAATGCATACCTTGTGCCCATGTTGGAGCACCTTCCGGGCGATAAGTTGCAATCATAAGAATAGCGCTTTTAACGAAAGATCTCGAAAAATAGGTGAACAACTCTTCAGAAATTTTATCCATCCAGTGGACGTCATCCAAAAAAAGAACCAGTGGTTTCTTTTGACTGACAGCAAAAAGAAGGTCCTTGACCGCCTCAAAAGTACCAAATTTTCGGCCTTCAGAATCAAGCAAGCCGAACATAGGGTCATCCACCCTGAGCGAAAGTAGATTTCGGTAAAATGAAATCATCGCTGCAAGATCGTCCGTAGCTTTCTCCTCGATAAGCCTCGAAATATCTTCTTCAGTCATTCCTTCTGCGATTCCAAACGCCCCTTTGACCACATCAATCACCGGAAGAAAGTTAATGTTGCGGCCATAATGAAAGCAGATTCCGCTAAGAAATGTAACCGCACTAGCGAGAGTTTCACGAAACTCATATACAAGGCGACTCTTGCCGACACCGGCCTCACCGACCACATCCACTAGTTGGCCTTCACCATTTGTAACTCTTTTAAAAACTGCCTGCAGGGCTTCCATTTCGGGATGGCGCCCAACGAATTCAGCTACCCCACGCATTAAAACAGCCTCGAAACGGGTACGCACACCCGGTCGCTCCGCGATGACACAATAGATTGGCTGCGGTTGTGATTTGCCTTTTAGCTGTATTTCGCCGACAAGCTTATCTTGAAAGTAATCCTTTATGATATTTCGTGTTGCTTGACTCAGCCAAACTTCTCCGGCATTGGCGTTCTGTTGAATGCGGGCAGCGAGATTGGTGGTATCGCCTACAGCAGTATAGTCCATCCTAAGGTCATCTCCAATGGAGCCCACGATGACCGGACCTGAGTTAAGGCCGATTCTCATACTAAATTCAATCCCGGCCTTCTTTTTTATCTTTTCACAATACCTGCCAATCGATTTTTGAATGGATAATGCTGCATTACAGGCTCTCTGCGCGTGATCCTCATGGGCAACCGGAGCACCAAAAAGAGCCATGATGCCATCACCGGTAAACTGGTTGATGGTACCTTCATATCTGTGAACCTCATTCACCAGGATTTTAAAGCACCCATCCATCATCTGGTGAACTTCTTCCGGGTCAATTTTCTCCGAAATCGATGTATAGTTGGCCACATCAGCAAAAAGAACTGTGACCAACTTGCGTTCACCTTCAATGGAGCTGCGGGTCGTAAGGATCTTATCCGCTAAAAATTTGGGTGTGTAGGAATGAGGTTCGGAGTAGTGAACTGGAGGGGCTATAGCAGGTTTGCTTAAATCGTATCCGCATTCATCGCAAAATTTGCTGTCGGGTGTAATTAAAGCATCGCACTTTGGGCAGGCAATCTCTAACCTGGCTCCACATTCTTTACAAAACTTGGCACCTTCACGATTTTCAAACTGGCATTTTGGGCACTTCATTTTTATGCCCTCCTTTTTGGCTTTAAACAGTTTGAATGGAAGGGAAGGACATTTAGATGTTAATATGAGAAATATCTTAATTCAGGTTCAATGTCAATTATTGGCAATAGGCACCTCAGTAATAATCGACTTTATTAAACCCAAGCCGCAGTATTTAGCTCGTCCACCTTAATGCATGGTTATGCAAGATCAAGAACTTTGAATAAGCACGCCGCTGACACGGGGCATACGCTTTTAAATTCTTCTGTTTTCTTAATAGATTCTGGCACCTCATCCCTTTGAGTGACTTCATATCCAATCTTTTGGAAAAAATCTGCAGCCGTCATGGTAAGCAAATATAGGATTTTAATACCATTGTGTCTTGCAAAAGATTCAATTTTGCGAGTGAGTCGACGACCTATGCCCTTTTCACGATAGGTGGGATGAACAGCCAAGGATCTCAGCAATCCAGTCTCTTGATACATCTCAACACCAACGACGCCAATAATGCAATCGTCTTGGCCTTTTGCCACCATGAAATTTATCATTTTCTCATTTGTAAGGTCTTCAACTGGAAGCCCGGCTCCGCTTAATAGATCCAGCACCTTTTCTTTATCGTATGTGGAAAATCTTTCTATATTAATTGCATTGCCCATATTATCTCACGAATAACATGTAGTTGATGTAATCACAATCCTATTTCCAATGCGTTTCGTGCTGTATTCCGGAATGAATTGAACGAGACTCGGCCAACAAACAAAGAAGCTCGAGGGCAATACCAGAAGCAAGACATGCGGACATCCCGGTCGGATCATAGGGTGGGCTGAGCTCCATCAGATCGGCACCAACGATATTCAGTCCTCGCAACCCTCTTATGATATCACGCACTTCCTCGCCGCTCAGGCCAAAAGGTTCCGGCAGCGTTGTTCCCGGCATCACAGCACAGTCGAAAACATCCGTGTCTATTGTAAGATATACCGGACCGTCACCAACAATATCGCGAGCCTCCTGAACCACCGCCTCAACGCCAAGTTTCTTAAATTCCTCGACCTTAATCATGCGCATACCGCTGGCCCGGGAGAATTCGCAGCGATAGATACCCCTGCCGCGCATGCCGATCTGAATGGTGCGTTCGGGATCGATAACGCCCTCCACGGTTGCCAGCTGAAATATGCTGGCATCACTGACTCTCGCCCCGCCGAACATCACTGCCGTATCGCCATGGGCATCCAGATGGATAACCGATAAGGGCTCATCTTTTCCAAAGGCAGCCAGAATGGCGTAGGTAATGGTATGTTCTCCACCGATGGTCAAGGTGATAACATTGTTCTCTTTAAAAACAGAATAGTCTCTGACCAGTTGATCGATGCAGGCGTTCAGATTAAAGGCATCCTGAACAAATTCCACATCGCCCCAGTCTATAATCGAACACAGGTCAAAAGGCACCACTTCAGTATGGTAATTGACCATGTTGCGATCCTTCGACCAGTACCTGACCGCTTCCGGACCCAAACGGGTTCCGGGACGCGGGTTGGGAACCCCAAGATCTAACGGAACGCCCACAATGGCCAGATCAACACCCTCCAGCTCTTTTCGGTGCGGTGCCCTGAACATTCCCTGGGTGCTGAAGCTATTTGAAATTAGCTCAACACCCTCCTGTCGTGCTCTTGAAAAAAATCGATTGAATCCTTCATGTTCAAGATCCCACAAACCTTTGTCGGCGAGTCTGCGGTATTTTTCTAAACGCTTTTTGCTTATTTTAGCCATGATGCCACCACTTTGGGAACGGGGTTAATATTTTGCCTGATTTTTCAGGCGTTCGATTGCATGATGCCTACATAAATCTGCCTTAATTTGCAACCCCTCGGATTTCGAACGTCGTGCCTGAATGTAATGTCTGGCAAGCTAATATAATTTTGGGATATCCAAATAAAATATGCAATTCTAAGCAATCAGCTTTTCCAGCATGCGGCTCAACCGAGGGAGATCCTGCAGAGCGCCCATGGGCAGAAAATAATCCACATGGGGAAGCGCCGCGCTCATTCCCTGACAGATCGGTTGATAATCCCTGGCTCCCGATAGGGGATTCAGCCATATCATCTTATAGGCCTGGCGTTTCAAAAGCGCCATCTGGCCTTCGAGCACACTGATCTCGCCGCGGTCCCAACCATCGCTGAAAATTATTACAATGGATTTGCTCGAAAGCATTCGTTTGCCGTAGGTCTGATTAAAGCGTCGCAGGCAATGTCCGATGCGCGTGCCGCCACCCCAGTGCGCGACAACCTCCGGAAGTGTTGATACGGCAGAGGCAAATTCACTTCCATCGAACTGAAGGGTACCACGGTTAAGATCGGTTGAAAAAAAGAAGATTTCGGTCCGGCGATCGAAGCGCTTGAGTGCATATAT
>CP070694.1:405304-409445 GCA_020353355.1 Desulfobacterales bacterium
ATGCTTGATTTTCAATTTATGAAAATAATTTGAGTCCAATCGCGCCAGGGCGGGCTTCAGGCACTCCACGCCCGCCATGCGAGACAGCAAGGCGAGGCGGGCAGGTTAGCTCACGTTAGGCATTTTAAGCAATTTTTTCGACTAGGGGGGAAAATGGCTGAAAAAAAATTCAATGTTGCTGTTGCAGGTGCGACCGGCGCCGTCGGCAATCAAATGATTCGCTGTCTTGAGGAAATGAACTTTCCGGTTCAATCCCTCAAACTGCTGGCCTCGCATCGTTCGGTCGGACGGACGTTGCGGTTTAAGGGCGAATTGGTACCGGTTGAGGAATTAAAGGAAGATTCTTTCAAAGGATTGGATATTGCCTTATTTTCGGCCGGAGGCGGCACCAGCCAGACCTTTGCCCCCTTTGCGGCCAAGGATGGATGCGTGGTTGTCGATAACTCCAGTGCCTGGCGCATGGACCCTGAAGTGCCGTTGGTTGTTCCCGAGGTAAACCCGCATGCCATTGCCCAGCATACCAATAAAGGGATTATTGCAAATCCCAATTGTTCAACCATTCAGATGGTGGTGGCGCTGAGCCCTATTCATAAGAAATACGGCATCAAACGCATCGTCGTCTCCACCTATCAGGCGGTTTCGGGAACCGGGAAAAAAGCCATCGATGAGCTGTTCGATCAAACCCGGGCGATGATTAACTTTTTGGACTATCAAACGAAGGTCTATCCTCACCGGATTGCATTTAATTGTCTGCCACACATCGATTCATTTTTAGATAACGGATATACAAAAGAAGAGATGAAGATGGTCAATGAAACCAGAAAAATATTGGAAGACGATACGATCGGTGTTACCGCAACAACGGTGAGGGTTCCGGTGTTTTTCGGTCATTCGGAAGCGGTTAATGTCGAAACCAAGGATCCTGTATCTGCGTCCGAAGTTCGGGCTTTACTGGAAGAGGCACCGGGAGTTAAAGTGATGGACGATCCGCAGCAAAACCTATATCCGCTTGCCACTGATGCCGCCGGCACAGACTTAACCCTTGTAGGCCGCATTCGAGCGGATGAATCGATCTCAAACGGCATCAATATGTGGGTTGTTTCCGACAATGTTCGCAAGGGTGCCGCAACCAATGCGGTTCAAATCGCCCAAGTATTAGCAAAAGAATATTTGTAAAGATTTAGGACCGGAAATAAGGAGTGATAAGTTGGAGCGAGTTCCTGTAACCAAACAAGGCTATGAAGCGCTGAAAAAGGAATTAGAAACGCTTAAGCGGGTCGAACGTCCGCAAAATATAAAGGCAATTGAGGAAGCACGGGGCCACGGAGATCTTTCGGAAAATGCGGAGTTTCACGCTGCCAAGGATCGCCAGGGATTCATCGAAGGCAGAATCAGCGAATTGGAGTTCAAACTGGCCAATGCGGACATTATCGAAATCAAAAAGCTGCCCAAAGATCGGGTGGTATTCGGCAGTACGGTCCTGCTTGAAAATATAGATACCGGAGAAGGTGTCGAATACCAATTGGTGGGCCCTGATGAATCGGATATTGATAAGGGACGCATTTCCATATCATCTCCGCTTGGCAAGGCAATGTTAGGTAAAAAACCCGGTGATGAGCTCATTGTTCAGGTTCCCGGCGGAACAAGAGCTTATGAACTGGTAGAGATATTATAAGCATTTCATCGAAAGTAGCGCGTTTTTTGGAGGTTTTTGTGGCACGAATAACCATTGAAGATTGTCAGAAAAAGGTTCCCAACCGTTTTAAATTAGTTAATCTGGTAGCCAAACGGGTCAGACAGATTCGTGAGGGATCTGATTACTTGGTCAGTTCACCTAAAAATGAAGATATCGTAGTGGCATTACGAGAAGTTGCCGCGGGGAGGATCGGTATCAAAGAAAACGGTGGTGAAGAAGAACAGCCCCTCGAGCAAGAATAAACCCTAACCCATATCTTTTGCCGGAGCACAGTTATACATACAAAGCATTAAACAAGGCTGTTGGCAAAGCCCTGCATCGGTACAACATGATATCCGATGGCGATCGAATATTGGTGGGGCTTTCCGGTGGAAAAGACAGCCTGACCCTGATGCATGTGCTGGCCGAGCGCCAAGCGCGTGTTCCCGTATCGTATGAATTAACTGCAGTTCACATAGATCCGGGTTTCGAGGGTGGTTTTTGCGAATCCCTGATAGAATATTGTGAAAAAACAAGATTTCAGCTGAGGATAGAATATACCGACTACGGGATCTTGGGTCACAGTTCGGTTAATCGCGAAAATCCCTGTTTCCTTTGCTCCCGCTTGCGCCGCAAGCGTCTGTTTGAAATTGCAGATGAACTTGACTGCAACAAGATTGCGCTGGGACATAATAAAGACGATATCATTGAGACGCTATTTTTAAACATTTTCTACTCGGGTGAAATCAGCACCATGGTGCCGTTTCAACCATTTTTTCAGGGAAGATTCACCGTGATTCGACCGTTGGCTATGGTTGATGAGAAACTCATTGTGAGATTTGCCGAGAATCAACAATTTCCGAAGTTCATCAATCCATGCCCAACGGCCGGCAATTCCAAGCGGATGCAAATCAAAACTATTTTGAACCAGCTTTACCGCGGCAATAAGAAAATCAAAGGTAATATCTTCAGGGCCATGAGTCACGTAAACCTGGACTATCTGTTATGAAAGATATCCAAAACCAGCGCGATTATCGCAACATACCGATAAACAAGGTCGGCATTAAAAATCTACGCTATCCCATCACTGTTCGCGATCGACGAGACGGTTTTCAACACACGATAGCATCTATTAATATGTATGTGGATTTACCCCATGAATATAAGGGTACCCATATGAGCCGGTTTGTGGAAATGCTGCATCTGCTGAAACCGGAAGTCTCCTTAAAAAAGTTTTCGGCCATTCTGGAGAACATGAAAAAACACCTAAACGCCGCCTCGGCCCACATGGAGATGACCTTTCCCTATTTTATCGAGAAAAAGGCACCGGTGAGCACCGCCCCGGGGCTGATGGATTATACCTGCAGCATTATTGGGTCAAGCGACCCGGAGGGGAAAGTCGATCTCGTCTCGGAAGTCGTGGTGCCCATATCATCGGTCTGCCCGTGCTCCATGGAAATCAGCGATTATGGTGCCCACAATCAACGCGGCGAAGTGCGGCTCAGCACCCGGTTCAGGAAATTTATCTGGATCGAAGATATGATTGAGCTGGTGGAGGCCTCGGCATCGTCTGATGTTTATTCGGTATTGAAGCGTGTGGATGAAAAGTGTGTGACCGAAAAAGCATTTTCAAATCCGAAGTTTGTGGAAGATATCGTGCGGGATGTGGCCAAGAAACTTCAAGCCGATGATAATATTACCTGGTTTTCGGTGAGTGCCGAGAATTTCGAGTCTATCCATAATCACAGTGCCTACGCGCACATCACCAGTTCATGAAGTTTCCGCCTCTAAACGGGTCTTTTGCCGCTGAGTCCATCTCAGGCGGATTCTCCTGCGGACCCATTGGCACAGGGCATAGGACGAAGCGTGAAAAAAAAATTTGTAATCCTTGAATTTACGCCGTGTAATAATCTCTTATCGATGAAGCGGAAATTACCTACGATTAATATTCCTCATGATTTACCCACCCCGATGAAAGACAACTTTCATCTTTCAAGAATTTATCTATATAACTATATGAATTTAAAATCAATTTATTGTTGACAGCACGCCTTTCGTTTTAATAAAATTCGCAAGGAATATAGATATGATGTAAGCAAAGATTCGATAGCTCATTTAGCAATTATAAATAGAAATATTGGAAGGAGAAGGTCATGCAAAATAAATTGGCATCACTGATGATGGTCACAGCTTTTTTGTTTCTCATGGTTTGCGGGTTGGAATTGGCAATTGCGGATGATGATCCCATACCCGACTGTAATATTACGGTAAGTCCGGGTGAATCCATCCAGGATGCCATTGACGCTGCCGGTGAAGGTGACGTGATATGCGTGGAACTCGGGACATACATGGGCGATTTGAGCATTACCCAGGAATTGGAGCTGGTAGGGCTCAAGGATACAGATGATGACGTCAATCGACCGGTTATCAAAGGAGAGCAAACGGTTCCCGGCTCTAGTTTTCCTC
>CP070694.1:409545-415222 GCA_020353355.1 Desulfobacterales bacterium
AACAAGAAAATTTATATATGTAATGGTAAACAAACATTATGATGTATAATAATGCAAATGTCACTGATAAAAAAATGTCTTCATTATCATTTCGGCAGTTTAAGACATCTTACGGATGATCAATGTAAAGAGCTCTTGACCCACTTCCGCACGCAGAGCCCAACTGGCGCTTCGATATTGGGCGGCCGGGCACCGGTTATCACCACCGCCATAACGGGCTTAGGACCCGTCGTCATTAAGCAATACCTGCGAGGCGGACTCATGAGATTTTTCATTAAAAACAGATACTTTAAATGCGGAAAAACGCGGAGTCAGGTTGAATATGAGCTGATGCATAAAATTCGACGGCTTGGCATCTGTACTCCGGAGCCAATTGCATACGCTTACCGCGGGTTTCCGCTATACCTGGCATGGTTGATTACCCGAAAAATCAAAAGGGCAAGCACGCTGGCCGAACTCAGCCGTCATGACATCAATCGGGTGACCAGCATTATGGGAAAAGTTATTGAACAGATCGCCAGACTTATTGAGTGTCGATTCAGGCATGTCGATCTTCATCCCGGCAATATTTTAGTAGATAGCGACAATAATATTTACATTATCGACTTTGATAAGGGATACTTTTCCTCAACAAGGAGGGAAAAGCTTTATGAGATTTACTGCAAGCGCTGGCAACGTTCGGTAATTAAGCATCGTCTGCCGGCAATCCTTGACGAAATGCTACAAAAGGGGCTTCATCAGAACTTTGAATCTTGCAATCAGGGCCGTGTCTCATCATAAAATTAAAACCTGCGCTTATGTCAATTTCTGCTAAACCTTCGATTCTCATTATTTTAATGGGCTCTTTGGGTGATATCGCCAGAGGCTTGGGCTTAGTTTCCCATATTAAAGCATACCGCCCTGAGAGCCACATAACATGGCTGGTTGAACCGAAATGTGCCGAGCTGGTCGGCCTTCATCCGCAAATTGACCATATCATCATATTCAAACGGGCATGGTCTGCAACGGCCGTGTGGGATCTGCATCAACAATTGCGCAGAGAACATTTCGATATCACACTGGATCTCCAGCGCCATTTTAAAAGCGGTTTTTTTTCCTTTCTTTCAAATGCCAGAAGACGCGTCGGCTTTCACCGACGGAACACCAAAGAGCTGAATTGGATATTCAATAACGAACATATCGGCTATCACCCTGAGGGGTTACCCAAGCTCCAACATTATTTTAAGTTTAGCGAATATCTGGGGTTGCCTGACACGGTTGAGGTGGATTTCGGATTTTCAGAATTTGACGCAAAACAGCATGTGCCACACTCACTTTCTGGATTGCAGCAGCCATTGGTGGCGGTGCTATTGGGTTCGCGCTGGGATTCCAAAGATTGGTTCGTTGAGGGGTATATTCAATTGGTACAAGGTATTCTGGCCATCGGAGACCACCGGGTGGCACTGGTCGGTGACCGATCTCAGGCAGCCAATGCCCAGCGGATATGTGAGCGCATATCCACAGGGGCACTTATTAACCTGGTGGGAAAAACTTCCCTGGTTGAATTGACCGCTGTGCTGCAGCAAGCAGCGGCGGCAATCGGACCGGACTCCGGTCCGGGCCATCTGGCGGCGACGGTTGGCACGCCCTATGTGACCTTATTTGGTCCGACCTCGCCGAAACGAACGGCCCCGTATGGCTGCGAAAACCTGGTGGTTCAAGCAGAGCTTGAGTGCAGACCGTGTTATAAGAAACAATGTCCGGTGCATACCAAACAATGTATGCGGGATATACACACAGACGCTGTCATGGAAAAATTGTCCGAGGCACTGGAGACCGGCATTAACTTAGAGAGTATCAGATAACCAGGAGCTTCAATTCTCCGGCAGAACGGTTATCACCTGGCAAATTAGCCAAGATGCCCGATGCGCAGCACAATCCAAAAAAATCTCGGAATTTCTATAACAATTTGAAATTGTATTTATTATAATGGCATTCGAAATAGCGCCACTTACATGGAATAATGGAACGTTGGAATACTGGAATAATGGTTAAAAGCGTATGATATTTTTTCGTTCCATGATTGGCTTATCTCATGGATCGTGATCTTTTTCAGCCAGATGAAATAGCGACCCAAAATTCCATCATTCCACTATTCCATTATTCCAATTGTGAGCGAAGCGAACCAAGTTCAATTGGGGACGGTTGAATTTACTGAATTATGGATTTATCGATTGACACGCCACCATCCAATATCTATAGTCCTCGTCTAAAAAAGAGTTTAGGTCCTTGGAAAAGCTAACGAAAACAAGACGCTGCACCTTAGGGCAGCGACCCAAAGTGTCGGTTGGATATTCAACACAACATAATGCCTCGTAAAATTCTGGTCCTATGTCCGAACTGGGTCGGGGATGTTGTCATGGCAACGCCCACTTTTGATTGTCTGCGGCAAAACTTTCCGGAAGCTCAAATCACCGGATTGATCCGCAGGTATGCCGGAGGTGTCGTTGAAGATGGACCATGGTTTGATGACCTCATCGAATGCAACGACAAAACCATTGGCGGATTTTTTGAGACCATCGTGAAAATCCGCAACCTCAAACCGGATCTGACCATCGTCTTGCCGAATTCGTTGCGCTCTGCAATCATTAGCCGGTTTGGCAGATCGAAACAAATTTACGGTTACCGTCGTAACGGACGGTCCATTTTCTTGAGTGGCGGTCCCCGCCCCAAGCGCAACACCAACGGCATTATACCCGTTGCGATGCGGGACTACTATCTGGAAATATGCCGCTGGCTGCAGCTAAAAATTCCGGATGCCGCTAGACCGCGGTTATTTTTTTCCGATGCTCTGGAAGCACAGGCGGCAAGGCTGCTCCAGCGCTATGGAATCACATCCAATGACATGGTCATCGGGTTGAATCCCGGAGCAAAATTTGGTTCTTCCAAATGCTGGCCACCGCACTATTTCGCTGGCTTGGCCGAATTGCTTTCAGCGAGATGGAATTGTAAATTACTTTTGTTTATCGGCCCCGGCGAAGAAGACCTCGGCCGCGCCATTGCCAAAACCAGCCATGCCTCAATTATCAACACCGGTCCGGACAGAGTCGATCTGGCACTTTTAAAGCCTTTGATTAAACGTTGCCAGTTGTTGGTGACCAACGATACGGGTCCCCGTCATTATGCGGTCGCTTTTGAGGTGCCGGTGATTGTCATTATGGGACCTACGGATCCGCGTTATACGGATGCGAACCTCGAAAAAACCTTTGTCTTGCGTCAGGAGCTGGATTGCTCGCCGTGCCACGAGAAGGTCTGTTCCCTGGAGCATGAATGCATGGCTGGCATTCGGCCCGAAGTTGTGTTAAGCGCAAGTGAAAAATTGCTGGAGGATATTGCCTAGCTAATGAAGTCTACTTTTTATCGGGAAAAATGGTCGGATCTGAAGACCCGCCTTGACGAAGAAAAGCAGGTTAGACACTTATCTCGTCAGATCGCCTATTCCTTTATGGATGCCTATCTTAAGGACTGTCACTACCAAGCAGATTATATTGAGCTGCTGTGTGAGATGAGCACTTACTGGGAGGATCAGACCCTCAACGGCATTGCCGCGCAAGCGCTTTTCTCCATTATCATCGAAAGCCTGTGTGATGAGTTTGAAGATCTACAAACAGAGAACTATAATCGGGTGATGACCCAGGTTATCTCCTTTTGCCGTGAACTTTCGGCAGGAGCCGAACTCGACCGCTGTCTGAACGATTTCGGAGTCCACTCCAGCAAAATTCTTTTTAAGCGTATCCAGAAAATTCGGACACACGCAAAAAAATTGTCACCGCAACGACATATCAAAAAAATTATATTACTATCACGGGTAACCATTGGCGCCGATGTTGCCATCACCAGTATTATCATTCAGCGGCTGATGCGGCTGTTCCCCGATGCGGAAATTGTGCTCATTGGCAGCGGTAAGTTACAGGATATCTATGGCGGAAATGCCCTTATTGGAATACGAATCGTAAATTATAATCGCAAAGGAGGCTTGCTGGAACGTTTGGCCAGCTGGCATCATGCGGTCGCAATTATTCAAAACGAATTAAAACCCTACGCTCCCGAACACACGATCCTGGTGGATCCCGATTCACGGCTTTCGCAACTCGGCGTACTTCCGCTGATCTCTTCAGAGCAATACTACTTTTTTGACAGCCGCTCCGATGTTTCCTTAAATAGTCGCATGTCCATGGCCGAGCTAACCAATTCTTGGTTGAATCAGGTGAGCGGCATAAAGGACTTCTGTTACCCCAAGGTATGGCTGCAGAAAGAGCATATCCAGGCGGCCAGGGATCTGTGCCAGAGGTTAAAACAAAACGGGGCCCTTCTGATTATTGCAGTCAACTTTGGTGTTGGCGGAAATCCTCGCAAAACGGTGGGCACCGAATTCGAACACCGGCTTTTGCTGACGCTTTTACAAGAACCGCAAACCATAATCCTGCTGGACAGGGGCTCCTGGGATGCAGAACTCAACCATACCAATTTACTGATGAACGCTGTCAAAGCAAACGGTTATGCGGTATACGACGCTAAATTTGATGCGTGTCCGGATTTGAATATCACCCAGGGGATTGTCGGGCTTGAAACACGAATCGGTGAGATTGCAGCGATCATTGCCCAATCTGATGAATATATCGGCTATGACTCAGCCGGCCAACACATCGCCGCAGCCTTAGAAACTCCATGTCTGACCATCTTCGCCGGCTCCAACAACATGCGCTTTTTGCGCCGCTGGAGTGCTTTTGGACAAAACAGCTGCCAGATTGTCCATGTGGATACCTTAAACGACCCAAGCGCCATTGATATCGACGACATCATTATTCGAATCATGAACGAAAGAAGTGCCCAAAGCAAATGAAGATTTTATTTGTCTACCCCAATGCCGGCTCGCAAATTGGATTCAATTTCGGCATTTCTCATCTTTCGGCGGTTCTCAAACAAGCCGGGCACCGGGTTGCCTTGTTGCAGCTGTGTGAAGACATTTCTCAATTGCCTTCTAAAGAAGATTATATAGCGATGATCAACCATGAAAACCCGGATTTGGTGGGTTTTTCGGTGGTAACGAATCAATGGCCCTATACGAAAAAACTGGCCGCCTGGACGCGCGTAGCCACAGATGCGCCTCTGATTTGCGGCGGGGTTCACACTTTGGCGGCACCCGCCGAGATATTGGAAACAGGCCTTTTCGACTATATTATGCGAGGAGAAGCCGAGGACGCGCTGCTAGAGTTTGTTGAAAAATTAGACCGAAACGAGAATGTCTCGGATGTGAAAAATTTAGGCTACCTTCAAAATGGGAAAATACATATCAATCCCGTCCGCACACTGCCCGATCTCAACAAGCTTCCATTTAAAGATTATGAAATCTTTGATTTCCAAAAAATTATCGATGCCAAAGGCGGCTGGGTCGGATTAATGGGCTCCAGAGGCTGTCCATTTGCCTGCACCTATTGTTTTAATCACCAGATGGTAAAAAATTATCGCAACGATCTGAACTGCAGTTTTAATGAACTGAATTACATCAGACATTTTAATGTTCAACACATCATTGATGAAATCAACTATCTTTTCAAGAACTACCGCAATATTAAAATGTTTATTTTCGACGACGACCTTTTCACCTATTACAAAGACTATGTCAAAGAATTCTGCG
>CP070694.1:415322-418100 GCA_020353355.1 Desulfobacterales bacterium
CTGCGTTTGATACCTTTTAATGCAAGGGGGAAAAATGAAAAAAGTGGCGATTATTCTGTCTGTTCTTGTTGGAGTATCCTTATATTGCAATTTTGCAAATGCATGCGTTGCATATAAATGGTCAGTGGCCGTGGGAGGGTCGAATAGTGATACGTAAGCGCTTAATTAACCCCATCTTCACAGGATGAATTTACTATGTCATGATGGTCTCAAAAATTATTCACAGGAGGCCAATGATGACAAGCCAATCACGAGCAGAGGCGATCGCAGAAAAGCGTCGGTTTTGGGAACAACAAATTCAACACTGGAAAGACAGTGGTCTAACGCAGATCGAATTTTGTCGTCGCCATAATCTAAAAGCCCACCAGTTGACCTACTGGAAGAAACGGTTTCATCGTAGAGAAGAGCCGGTTTCTTTAATAGAACTTCAATGGGGCTCGGCTGTGCAATCACGTATTTGCTCAAGTTCCACAGCTTTACGATTAATCCTCAACGACCAATACCGCATTGATATCGATCGCGGCTTTGACCCGGTCACGCTTCAGCAATTGGTGTTGAGCTTGAGGCAGCTTTAAATGTTTTTGCCATTGCACACCCGGATATATTTAGCCCTGGGCCATACGGATATGCGCAAATCGATCAACGGGCTGTCAATTCTGGTTGAGGATCAGTTGCATCAAGATCCGTTTTCCGGTCACCTTTTTGTTTTCTGCAATCGCCGGCGCCACATTGTCAAGATTTTGTACTGGGACCGCAACGGTTTTTGCCTTTGGCAAAAGCGCCTAGAGAAGCATTTTTTCAGATGGCCGGAATCTGAAAAGCAGCTGATGGCTATCGACCAGCGGCAGCTGGGCTGGCTTTTGGAAGGACTGACATTTGATCAAATCCGTGCCCATGGTGCGCTTGACTACGCTACGGTGATATAAAGTCTTATTTGACAGCATTTTTCTTAAAAAAGTACTTCTAAAATGGCTGATGCTGTGCTATAGACAAGCATCATGGAGTTAGATATTTCAAGCCTTCCCGACGATGTAGCTGATCTTAAAGATATCGTCGCATCACTGGTGGCCAGCCACAAGGATCTGGAAGACAAATACCGCTTGCAGATCGATTATTTACAAGAGCAAATCCGGCTGCTTAAAAACGAGCTGTTCGGCCGCAAGACGGAAAAGCGTTCCCCAGCAGATCATTACCAGCTGCTTCTATTCAATCAGGCCGAGCAAGCCGAAGCCGCGGACGTGTCAGAGAAAATCGTCATTGCCCAACACAGTCGCAAAAAAACAGGTCGCAAGCCGCTTCCCAAAGACCTGCCACGCGTGGAGGTGATCCACGACCTGGCAGAAGATGAAAAAATTTGTGATTGCGGCAGCCACTTGAGTCGCATCGGCGAGCAAGTCTGTGAAAAACTGGACATCATCCCGGCCAAAGTCCGGGTGATTCGCCATATCCGTTACAAATATGCCTGCAAAAGCTGTGAGGGCGTTGACAGTGAAGGCCCCAGCGTTAAGATCGCTGCTGCGCCGCTACAGCTGATTGCCAAAAGTATCGCCACCCCCGGATTGTTGACCCATCTGCTGGTATCCAAATTTGAGGACGCACTGCCCTTTTACCGCCAGGAAAAGATATTGGCCCGAATGGGTATCGAGTTGGGCCGCGCGACGATGTGCAACTGGGCGGTTAAGGTGGCCGAGCGCATCGAACCTTTAATGGCATTGCTTCACAAGGAAATCCGCTGCGGTCCGCTGATCAATATCGACGAAACGCCGCTGCAGGTATTAAACGAAGCGGGTCGGGCCAACACCAGCAAATCTTATATGTGGGTCTACCGCGGCGGCGATCCGCAAAAACCGGTATTGATCTATCAGTATCAGCCCACGCGCTCGGGTCAGGTGCCACTGAAGTTTTTGGATGGTTACCGGGGCTATGTTCAAAGCGACGCTTACAGCGGCTATGACACCCTGGGTCGGCAGCCGGGTATCGAGCTTGTGGGTTGCTGGGCACACGTGCGCCGTAAGTTTATGGAGGTTATCAACGCCAAGTCAAACCTCAAAAAACAGGGCCATGCCGAACAGGCCTTGGACTATATCGGCCAACTGTATGCTCTGGAAAAGCATGCTGACGAAAACAAATTTTCACCGGATCAGCGCTTTGACCTGCGCCAGCACAACGCCAAAGCGATATTAACCGAATTTAAAGACTGGTTGACTCAAACTTCACTGATCACCCCGCCCAAGGGGTTGTTAGGCAAAGCGGTCAATTATACACTGCGTAACTGGAACCGGCTGGTACGCTATATTGATGACGGTCATCTCAGACCGGATAATAATCTGGCCGAAAATGCGATACGTCCCTTCGTGCTGGGGAGAAAAAATTGGCTTTTCTCCGGGCATCCTAATGGCGCGCAGGCCAGTGCAACCATATTCAGTTTGATTGAGACCGCCAAGGCCAACGGGCTAAAGCCTTATGAATATTTTCGATACCTGTTCGACAAACTTCCGTGCGCCGAATCCGAAAACGATTACAAAAACCTGCTGCCGCAGAATATTGAAGCAAGCCTCCTGCCGGTTTCCTGACCGGTGCAGTTCATTAAGCGCTTACGTCCGGCCACCTTTTTCCGGACATCCCAACACCAATTAATTCAAGAATAATCGATGTCGATATAGCATTACTTACGAGTAGAATTGGGAAAATCTTAATATATGGCAACGATCTTAAAAGATTAATTATATTTATCCATTTCCCTGAAAAAATCAAAGCAAGGAAAAAAATAAAAAAAAA
>CP070694.1:418200-421297 GCA_020353355.1 Desulfobacterales bacterium
GCTGCTTTGGTTTTGTTGTTTTTTCTTGATCCATTCGGCCTTGCCGGTTATGGTCTCATGTTAGCCACCTTTGAATTTAACAGGAAAGGTGAGCTATACAAACGCTATGGCAGAATCACTACCCGCTATACCTCCCTTGATTGGACTTTATCTGCGAAATTATGCCGCCACGATTGTCTACTGCGATGAAACCGGAGGTGATTATTACGACTTTTTGGGACCTGATGGTCCGGATCAGAATAAATTGAGCGTGGTTGTGGGCGATGTTTCCGGCCATGGCATCCCGTCGGCATTGCTGATGGCGTCTGCCAGAGCCTTTCTCAGACAACGAGCCGCTTTGCCAGGCAGCATTGCTCAAATTGTATCGGATGTAAATCGCCAGCTCGCTGCTGATGTCGAAGCATCGAGCGGCTTTGTAGCGTTGTTTTATGTCTTTTTCGATATTGCAAATAAACGCTTGAGCTGGGTGCGCGCCGGACACGAGCCGGCTTTTTTATATGATCCAACCGGCGATACCTTTGACGAGTTGCGAGGCGATGGGATGGCAATGGGAGTCGGTGCGTATGAGGCTTATCTGGAATATGAGAAAGCTGATCTGCGAAAGAATCAAATATTTCTTTTAGGAACCGATGGAATATGGGAAGCACGCAATCCCGCAGGGCAAATGTTCGGCAGGGAGCCCATCTACCAAATTATTCGCAAAAACCCTGCAGCCAGCGCAAAGGAAATTCTAGCGTCATGTTTCAACTCGCTGAACCGTTTTCTTGAAGATCTCACACCCGAAGATGATATGACGCTGGTGGTGATAAAGGTTACCCAGGAATAGTGTTTCGTTTTTGGTATTTGGTGTTCGGTATCTAAACACAAAACACGAAACACCAAACACATTTAGTCTACAAGGAGGAAATATGGTCGCTAAAGGTCACGGGATCGAAGAATTGAGCGGATTTGCAACAGAATTTATCAAACAAGCCGGAAAAAAAGCCTTGGCTCATTATGGCAAGGGGCGGCCGCAGGTGAAATTTGACGAAGCCGTGGTCACTGAAGCCGAGCTTCAGTTGACGGAATTTTTCCAGGAACACCTCCAGGAGTGTTATCCGAAACATCATGTCTTTCGACATAATCAAGTCAAAGAAAATTACTCCCATGAAGAAGAACGCTATCTTTGGATTTTCGATCCGTTTGACGGTGTGGCCAATTTTCAGGCAGGCATTCCGGTTTGGGGATTGTCTCTGGCATTGCTTGAAAATTTTTGGCCGATACTGGGGGTATTTTATATGCCGGCGACCGACGATCTGTTTCATGCCCGAGCCGGACAAACTGCCTTTCTGGGCAAAAAGAAAATACAAGTGTCTACCAGAGAGATTATTAACGATGAAAGTCTACTGTTTACCTATTCTCGCTTTCATCAGCACTATCGGACGACCTTTCCGGGTAAAATACGCAACCTAGGTTGCGCATCGGCCCATATTTGCTATGTTGCCATGGGGCGCGCCGATGCAGTATTGGTCGCCAATGAATCCTTTCAAGGTTTGGCTGCGGCGCGGGTGATCATCGAGGCAGCCGGAGGAAAATTTTGCAAAATCGACGGTAGCGATTTTCATCTAAATGAATATTTAGACGGACAGCGCATCGAAGATCATTTGCTGATTGCGGCACCCGAAAACTTCACTCAAGTCAGAGATTGCCTGAAGCCAGGTGTATAGTCCTATAAACTTGTTTATGAAGGTTAATCTCAGAGAAATACCGGCTCGCATCTATTTGCGATACCTGCTGCTGATGGTTCCTGGGGCGATCGTGTTAATCGTGATATTGATCGTTATCCAGCAGTGGGTGGTTATGCCTGCCTGGCTCTTCGGGGCTATCATCTTTCTTTGGGTGGCTAAAGAAGTCGTTATTTTTCCATTTGTCTGGCGCTCTCATGACACTAGAAGGCCGGGTATCTCCCGGACGATGATTGGGGAGCGCGGCGTCGTAAAAGAACGCTTAGATCCTGTAGGATATATCCAGGTGGGAGGGGAACTCTGGCGGGCAGAAAGCGTTGAAGAAGGACTGCCGATCGCAATAGGAGAAGTCGTGTGGGTCGCAAAAATGGAAGGGTTGAAGTTGTTTGTTAGACGTGAACGTTTTGAAAACGAAAGGCATGAATGAATATGCCTGTGGATCACTTGCTATCAGTTTTCATAGAAATTAGGCTGTATTTCACTGCTAAAAATGTATATAATCAAAAAGGAAGCAAGGCGAGCTCATCGATATAACTATATAACTATCCATCAGCTTTTTAAAAGAAATTACCAATTCAATGGTATTTCGCCAGACCCGGGAATCGGAGGGGCGCAGCCATGGAAAATGGAATTATACAATGCCCCAGATGTGATACGGATAATCCGGTTGAATCCGATATTTGTTATATATGCGGTGCAGCACTTCATGTGCAATCACCCCAGAAAGCCGGTAAGAAATGGCTTTATGGTCTGTTTATAGCTGTCATATTTATCGGCGTCGGTGGTTTTTGCTACTTCCAATTTTTTACCAGCGAGCCGCCCAAAAAATTGATGCTTCCGGCACCTACGCCTAAGCCGCTGGAACAAAAAGAAAAAATTAATCTGCCGGCGCCGTCCGCATTGCCTGAAGCCTCTGCCGACATTCAAAAAAGGCCTGCTGCCGACAAACAGCCCTTTCCCGAAAAGACGAAACTTATCACCGGCGTCGTTGTTATTAGGGACATTACGGATAAACCGATGACTCAACTCGTTACCCCGGTTTTAGCCGGGGGTTGGATTGCTTTGCCGAGAAGAGTTTGCCTGGGAGGGTATCAGTGGGTCCTGAAATTGGATGAAGACAATGAACTGAGTATAGTGCAAGGTATCATCGGCAACGATGACCCCATCGGGTTGTGGCGCATTGCGGGCGATCAAACCATCAAGGGCCCTGAGCTTGCTCCATGGGTAGCGGATCAACCCGTGGTATGGTTGTCACTTCAACATGAAGCCCAACCGAAGCCTGTCAAAATTGCGGTGCTGAGCAAACAACACTATTTTATTAAAGGAACACTGGCAGAGAATATCAACGAACCCGGTGTATTGTTCCAGCAGGA
>CP070694.1:421397-425283 GCA_020353355.1 Desulfobacterales bacterium
ATCAACAAGACGATACTTGTTCCCCAAACCATAAATTTTATGTTTTTCATAGCTAAAATATTTCGCAGTTATAAAATTTTTGCATAAATCACTGCGAAAAATTTTCGCATAGACCCCGTCTATCAACAATTCGTATCTCCATTCCCTGACGCGTACAGCGATGGCATATCCGGCCTTCGTAACCGAGCCATAATGGCAGAGCTAGCTTAGTTTCGCTTCCCTCGCCGTGATATGGATTCATTCCTATCCTTGACTGCGGAGAAACGATGGTAAGAGAAGATGTGTAGCAAAATAAGTACCATCACATGAGTCGGAAGCATTGGTATAGCTCTTGCAGAATGGCTTTCAAAAAGGCGAAACACGTCCTGAGGATCAGCGGTCGTAAAATTATTCACGGTTTGAATCACAAAATCACAAAACAAGCCGCTCTTGAAGAATAGAAAGCGCGGCATGAGCATAAAGAAGGGAAAAACAATGGACTTTGAGAAACTGAAAAAGGCGACAGGTCTGTCCGCCCTTTATTATCACGTTCCACGACACGCTAACACCATTTGGTATTCACTGGGGGGGCTTACACTATTCTGTTTTATAATGGCCATGGGCAGCGGTATACTCATGAGTCAGTTCTACAGCCCTTCACCGAGTACGGCATATGCCAGCGTTAAATATATCAGCTCAACCCCTGGTCTCCAGCTGTTGCGTGGTTTTCACTTCTGGAGCGCGAATCTTGGGTTTCTGATGCTGATTATCCACATGCTGCGGGTGATCATTACGGGTGCCTTCCGGCCGCCCCGCACGATCACCTATTTTGTCGGTCTGGGGCTTTTGATGGTGATCTTTATGATTTACTTTACCGGTACGGTGCTCCGATGGGACCAGGAAGGCTATGAAGCCATAACGCACTTTATGGCGGTAAACAAGTTGTTGGGTCCAATCGGAGCTATTTTCCAGGAAGACTTTACCTTATCCACCTCCATGCTTTCGCGGGTATTCGCGCTGCACACCAGCGCCTTGCAGATTATTTTTATCGCTATTCTGGTTTCGCATATTTTCTATATCAAATATTTTGGCATATCCCCCAAACCATATCAAACCGAAGAAGAATATCAAGTCAGCCTTGACGGCAAAACCACATTTATGGGTCATGCCAAACTGCTCGGGATGCTGTCTGCCGGCATGTTCATCATTATTTTCGGATTGGCCGCATTTTTTCCGCCCGGACTTTTCCACGCGGCCAAACCCGGAATTGAAGTAACCAAGCCGGCATGGCCGTTTTGGTTACTTGTTCCGTTTGAAAATCTTATCGGTATCGCCGGTATACTGTTCGGATCCGTAATTGTCGGAGCCTACCTTTTGGTGTTTCCGGTACTTGGTTTGGTTATTCGAGGCGAAAAAACGTTGTTTCGGACAGTCTATGCAATCGTTTCGGTCGGCTTAATCGTCTGGTTTGCGCTGATGATTATTACCTATATTTCACCGGTCCAATCACATTTTGGTTCACATTAAGGAGGTTACGATGATGAGAAATAGACATACTTATCGAATTCTTTTTTCAGCGATCGTTATACTTGCCGTGACTTTTAGCTGGAAAGCTGCAGTATGGGGACATGGCGATAAAATACAAATCATCCCTGATACGCTGAACGCCAAATCCGGCGAGACGCTGCAGGTAAAGGTGAATGGCCTCGTGGGGACAAAAATGGCCACCTTCAGCCTGACAGGACTTCCAGGAAAATATGACCTGGGGCAGTTTTCCATCAGCAGTGATGATTTCACCCAGGTTCTTCAGATACCCGCAGACCTGCCGGCCGGAAGCTATCGCCTTACGGTTGAAGGTGGAGGAAATAGTGCAAAGGTCGTCATCACGATTAACTAAATTTATAGAGCTAAAATCGTACCGGTCGAAAAGGAAATTTGGAACGGGTTCTAAAGATTATCAATTACTCTTTTTAGCTCAGAACACGGGCATGGGCATCTGGCCCCAGTAGTTTCGTGGTACGGTGAGTTCAACATCCAGCACCTCGCCATTTTTTATATCGACATCCACCCGTAGCAGGGGCAAATGTTTGACCTTGAATGCCAGGGCTTCGTCGACAGGAGCATACGTTCCGTTGGGCCAGGTCAGTTGAGAGATAATCAGCCGCATGGGGCCATCCCTCATGATGCCCATCATCTCCTGGTGCCCGTGGCGGCTTAAAAAAGGAAAAATAAAGCCGATGACTGCCGCAAACGACCGTCCGGACCTCATGCGCATGGCCGACATATCCGGTTGGGAAAAAAGACTTTGCATCATATAATTCCTTGGCATGAGATGCACCATGAATCCTTTGTGCCCCTGCTGTTGGAAATTTTCGATCGCTGCGGAAACAGCGCTGTCCCCAATGGCGATGTCGACAATCTTATGAATCGAGTCGTCCGGCTGCGGAATTATCGAAACCGCGATAAGTTGTTTTTCAGGAATGTTGACGATCGATGTTTTGGCAATTGTATAACTGCGCAGGCCAAATGCCGTGGCAATAAACAGCACCAGCGAGACCGCATATGCCAGCCCCAACGACAATCCTTTCGAATGGCTCCAGCCAAACACAACACGAAAAATTTTGCCGCCGGGCTCGCCGGGGATAAACATGGCCGTGCGCTGCATGTAGGCGCGATAGCTTTCTCCGTGCTTTGCCAGCATTCGTTGTTCCTCATGCCGCGCCAGCAGATAGTAGACAAATAACATACTGACGTATAGAATCATGATAAAAAAACGCGGCCAGAAAAGGAGCAGGCCCAATCCGGCGATAGCCAGAAACAGATATTGCGGATGGCGAATCCATCGATATAGAATCCCGCTCACCACACCTTTGCGGCGAAATTTAGCCGAGTAAATTTGAAAAGCTCCGATTAAAAATGCGAGGATACCGAGGGAGAAGAGGCTGCGTCCAAGGCTGTTGACAAAATTTAGCACACCGCTTTGCGAGACGACGGCATGCGGTAGAAAGAAGCCTGTCAGCCACGCAGTGGCCGGAAAAGCATAGAGCGCGTTGAGTAACGGGCCATAACCCGCGTAGAAATAAGCCGCAAAAGGGCTGATCATGATGACGATTTCGAGCCCGATGAATAAATACAAAATCGCAACTGAACTGCGAACTATTTTTCCATGAAAGTTCATGATTATTTGTTTCCTTGCTTCTTTTAATTAATATGATTTCATATAAAACAGCTGCCTTAAGTTATTGCGTCAGATCTTTTTTCTTTTCTTCGAATTCTGTTTTATCGATTTCGCCTCTGGCGTAGCGTTCTTTCAGAATCTCCAATGCTTTGGAACTACCATCGTTTCCCAGAGTCCGGCCCCGGCCTGTAGCTTGAAACAGCCATTTAATAACCAGAATCAGCCCAACAATAATGAGAATCCAAAATACAATCATAAAAATACCTCCGAACCACCCCATGCCCCAGCTGCCCATCATATCCGGGCCCATGTGCCAATTATCATATCTTCCCCCCTGAGCCATGGCCATATTCAGAGGGTCAATTAGAGTCAAAAATAATAAAGCCAGAAAGAAGCCCACCGTTTTTAGAGGTATTATTTTCATGCTAGATCTCCTTCATGCAAAAATGGGGATTGGGAACAGAGTTAATAAATAGATCTGATGTAACCGCTTTTTTTATCTACCCGCACTTTATCTACCAGCGAATTTTCCTTGGTCACGATTTCAGTTTCAAATGCATCGCCAACATCTATCATTTTCCCGATTTCCAGGTTGGGATTTCGCGTCGATTTTAAATAATTTTCCACGACCGCCTGGGCATCATTTTCTCCGAGGGGCCCTTTTGCCTGGTGAAATGGCGGGGGGTAATTGCGAGCCGACCAGCCCGGTCCCATGCCACGCCCCCAATC
>CP070694.1:425383-429529 GCA_020353355.1 Desulfobacterales bacterium
AGGCTATGGTGATTAATTGAGAATACACAAAGATAGGGTAAAGTTGCGATATATAAAGAATCGGAACAAAATTAGCTGCCATTTTAGAACCGGATTTTGCCATAGATTAGACTCAGCGAAAAGTACATGTTTCAAAGTGATATCGCAAGTGTTATTGGGAGATGCTAAAGCATGTTCCGACATAGGGAAAAACATTTCTCATTTGCGGCTTATGATTTTGCAGATTAGCCATGGCGAATACACACTTTTTTGAGCCCAAATTTATTGTAAACTTCGTGCCCAAATCACACCCGCTTCATTGACTAAATTTTTGATCTAAATCATTTGCAAATCTAAAATTAGCTAAATATCTCAAAAAAAGCGAAATTATCAAAACCAAAAAGTCAGACATGAAAAAAGCTTAGTGTCTGCATAAGACTCAAAGTTTTTCAAAATGATGACAACCGACAAGAAATACGCATCTAACACTTCATACATAAGTAATTTTTTCTCTCGTTAGTATACAAAAGACCTTTGGTATAGAAGAAAATAGTACAGAATAAATTTTTTCCATCATTCGAAGATATCTAGAGGGGTTTGCAGGACATGGCTTCATCGATATCTTCTTCGGTGATGCCTAGAAGATGAAAGATATGATTGAAGTGTGTTTTGGTCAGGGCCGGAAATGCTCACCACCAGTAATTTTTCAGCCGTCACCCGATTTTCCTTTCATGTGAAATCCATCGACTCGTGCGAAATTCAAGGTCAAGCAATCCGATGCTATCCAGTCAGACGATGTGGACAACGATGGCATGTTCGCGGATGCCGTTGTTCCCGTAGCCCAGCACATTCCAACGGGCGTTTTCAGGTTGCCGGCGCCCTTTCGTGTCTGTGGCGCGGGTCATTATGCTGTGGTCACCCTTCTTTTCGACATCCCACAAATACTCCCAGTGCCGCCAGGCATAGGGTTGCTGAAGACCGATCAATTTTGCCGGGTTCCAAGTCCGGCCGTCATCAACAGAGACTTCCACCTCCTCTATACCCGCCTCGCCTGCATAGGCTGAACCTCGAATCGCAACCAACCCGGCCGGCAGTTTTTCGCCGTTTAGAGGCTCGACAATAATCGATTTGACCACAATGTTTTTGACCACCTCGCCGGATTTTGGATCTTCGCCCTTTTGAAATACGCGGTATACCTTGTCCATAAAAAACCCTTCATAAGGCCGATCGAGCACTGTGATTTTATGAAGCCACTTGACACAATTTGCTCCCGTCCAGCCTAAAGCCAGAGCCCGCAGAGGATAGCCGTGTTTCAGCGGCAAGGGTTCCCCGTTCATTTCATAGGCCAGGATGGTCGCCGCCATGGCTTTTTCCAGCGGAATACTGCGGATAAATTTAATCCCGGCAGATCCCAGCGGCTTATCCAATCCTTCGAAGCTGACGTGTTTGGCGTTTTCTTTCAGTCCCGCCTTTTCCAAAATATCTTTCAGCCAGATGCCTCCCCAAATCGCATTCCCCACCCCGCCGATGGTCCAGGGATTGCCGGAGGCCTTTTCTTTGAGCAATGACCGACTGTTTCCGGAACATTCCAGGGTGTTGGCTATCTCGACTTTCGGCAACCGTCGGATATCATCAAAGCTCAACGTCAGATTCTTTTTCACCAAGCCTTCAATGGTGAGCTTCCAGTCGGAAAGCGCTACGGGGGTCTCCATAAACTGACCCTGATTGCGCTTGAAAAATACAGCGTTGCGGTAATCCATGAACGCAGAGATTCGATCGGCGTTTCCGCATTCAGGGGTTTTTCTGTCATTACACGCATTTTCTTTGTCATGTCAGTATCCTCCGCAATGGCTTTCCTGAGAAAAACACAGCCGCTGATCAAATTGATAATTGACCTGATCACTAAAGTCAACACAGTTCTGGCAAATTCAGTCAGGCTTCATCCTCGATAATCTTAGGCGTTGCCTTATTCCAGATCATCTGGTTTCAAAACGCTTGATTTTATATTGTCTTTATGTTCACAATATGCCATGCATATCACCAAAATTAGAGCTCGGCCGAACCATGGTTTCAAAAACATGTAATATCTAAATAGGATCTTTTATGCGAAGGAGGTAAAACATGCCGGAATTCTGCAACCCATTCAACGTACTGAAAAACGACCGCCAGCTTACCCACGAAGAATTGGTGCGGGCCATTCGATTTATGATCGCCGCTGAATATGAGGCAGTCCAGTTATACCAGCAGCTGGCGGAATCCACCGACAACCGCCTGGCCCAGGAAGTGCTCTATGATATTGCCAACGAGGAAAAAGAACATGCCGGTGAGTTTCTGAGACTTCTACGAGAATTGGACCCTGAAGAAGAAAAATTTTATCAGGAAGGATACGAAGAAGTCGAGGAGATGATCGCCAAATTGAAAAAATAGCCAATGAATCTGCGATACAACCCTTATCAGATCTTTGCAGCCAGCAAAACCCCGGCGGGTCTTTACGCCCGCCAAAAATGGCTCGGACATGCCGGCAGCCGGAAGTGGAACATTGACTTCGGGGAGACCGTGCAAAGGCTTTTTGCAGATCAGGCCGACGATGGATCCTGGCGTCAATCCGATGTTGAAACGATTACCAACTTGTTCGGGCTTCATCTCACCGTGCGCGAATCCTCTGCGCGTATAGATGCAGCCCTGACCTGGCTTTTGGAAAAAATTGACCTCCAATCGACAAAAATTCCCCCGGGTCCCGAAATGGATATCATCGCAGAAAAGCTTGTCGGACTACCGTTCATCCCCAGTCGCCGGAATCTGTTTCTGATCGGAGCGACCCTGTTTCTGGCCAGCATATTTGAACGCGATGATGATCCATCGGTTTTAGCCATCTACCGGTGGTTGAGTTTGGAAGGCACAAAAAGTAAAGGTCTTTGGTTTGATCGGGCATGCTCACACAATATCTTCCGTGCCATGGTTGTGCATCCCGTTTATTCTCATGATCCGGCCACGGTACTTGCGGTCAAATCACTTGCGGGTTTACAATCAGATTCAGGCAGTTGGGAAGGTGGCTTGCCGTTTTATCAAACTCTCAATGCGCTGGCACATTTAAACGTACCGGCGGCAGACAAACAACTTGAAAGGGCTTTTCTCAGATTGTACAAAACCCAACAGATAGATGGTTCCTGGGGCGAGACAGGGTCCGAATGGAACACGTTTTTGGCAGTTCACGCCATGAGGAATAAGGGACTGATCTAAGAAAGCCGCAGGAGGGTTTATCGTAATAAAAAATAGCTACAAAGCTGGTGCCAATGGTCCTTGTTTTTTATGCTCAAATACTAACCTGGCTTTCACAACCTTGTAGCCAAAATTAAAAATAACAATCATTCGTTGGAGCGGTAATGAGCATAACATTTTATCTAAAACTTTATGCGCTGACGATACCCGTTTTTTTTATCATCGATATTCTATGGTTGGGGGTCATTGCCAAAGGATTTTATCGCAAGAAATTGGGTTTTATTTTGAGCGCCGATGTCAACTGGCCGGCGGCTATCGTCTTTTATCTCATTTATATTGCCGGGATCCTTTTCTTTGCTGTTCGACCGGCGGTGATAAACAATTCCTGGGGGCACGCCGCCGTTATGGGTGCACTGTTTGGCTTCTTCACCTATGCGACCTATGATTTGACGAATCTGGCCACCATCAAAGATTGGCCGCTGGTTATCGTCGTGGTCGATATCCTCTGGGGTGTGTGCCTCTGTGCGCTGGTCGCCACATTAAGTTTTGCCCTTTCAAAATGGCTCGTCTAATTCGATATGCATTATGTTTTGGACACCGCAATCAAAAGTTGGACCAGACTTGGTCAGACTTTCCCGGATTTCGATCTTCGTGCTGACTAAAAATATTTTAGTTGTTCAATGCACCGCGCGTTTTTTGCGCGATAAGCGCACAGGCCTTACTGCGAGGTGCCGCCAGAAATATCCCGGAAATGATTAGAACGGGGATGGCGACCAAAAGACCGATAACCGGAATGATCATTATACTGATCAAAGTAAACATTACGCCAATTATCAAAAGAAAAAAACCTATCGTGACATTCGATACACGTTCGAATTTGCAGTCTGTCTTGTTCATTATATCACCTCTATTAATCAATTGGTTTTATATCAAAAAAGTTAAGAACCT
>CP070694.1:429629-436043 GCA_020353355.1 Desulfobacterales bacterium
ATCTACTATTTACATTTATTTTATCATCAAAACGGCCGAGTGTCAATATCCTTTAGGTTCACTCATGGCTGCAATCACAAAACCTTTGCTCGCGGCGGGGAGCCCCCACCGCGTGCATTGAGTTGCGGCATTCACGCGAGCGAGAGCGCGTCAAGCACTTCAGGACACTTCGAGACTCATCATCCAAGTCAAGAAAATCCAATGGTATCACCAGTATACCGCGGGAGGCAAACTTGTGGGGTATGCCCATATGGGCTTCTTCCACAAAGCCATTGTACGGCCGCGAGAATATGATGACGGCGAATTTATCCGGATCCGCTTCCAGTTGGGCCATGGCCTGGCGACCGGCTGCCTTGATCTCAGCCAGGCACGCCAATTGCTGTTTGAGCGCCTTTTCAAACGCCTGCCGGGCAGCCCGGCGACTGGCTCCCATTTTAAGGGCGGCTCTAACCAGTGGCTTTCTGGCATCCTCCATGCCGGCGGACAAATCAATCAGGGGGGTTAGCAGTTTGGTGCCTTTTTGAGTGAGTCGATCCAAGTGTTTGCGAAAGGTGGTTCGCAGATAAAAGGTTTCCCCTTGCACCAACGGACATACCTGGGACTGGGAACTCGATTGGGTATCGTTATCTCCCGGAACGGCTTTGAAATGCGGTAGAAAAATATAATCCGGCGGCATTTCCAATTGCAGCAAGCTGTAAAAAAATCCATGGGCCAGTTCCACCGGATAGCAGAAGGCGGCATTGCGCTGGTCGATACCTTCCTGGGACGGCTCATCGGGCAAGACGACCTCATATCCCAGTTCGCTAAAGAATGTGGAATACAGGGGATAATAGGTGTTGACCAGAAAACTGCGGTTAAGGGCTACAGTTCCATTGCGCTTCTTACCAACTTCCTGGGGCGGCTTGGCGCCGTATTCGTCAAAAACGAGACGCTGTCTGAGCCGCACCAGGTCCAGCTTTTCCACATCGTATTTGACATTGTGACGCAAATTATAATAGCGATTGCAGGCGCCACCGAAAGGGTATTTTTTTCCCTCCACCTCGATCATAGCGATTTCACAGCGCCGGTCGCATTTTTCTTTACCCCCTTTGCAGACAAAAGACCTTCCGTATTGCACCTGGCGGTCTGCCAGGTTTTTAAGATCAAATCGGGCTGCGGCCATCAGACCGCTTTCAATTCGCTTTTTGACTTCCAAAGCCACCCCGAACGCCCCCATTAAGCCGGGTTCCGGAGGAACAATAATGGGCTTGCCCACCAGGGAAGCCATGGCCAGAGGAACGGCTTTGTTATAACAGACACCGCCCTGCATGAATACTTTTTGCCCCACCGGGCGGTTGCCTTTCACGCGGTTGGAGTAGTTCATGCAAATCGAATACACCAATCCGGCCACAATATCTTCGTGCGCAACCCCTTCATGGATGGCGTTTTTGATATCCGAGGCAATAAACGCAGCGCATTGATCGTTAAAATTGGGCGGGGCATTGCCCTGGAGGGCGACCTCGGCAATGTCTTCCATTTTAACCCCCAGGGTTTCAAAGGCGCTCTCTTCCAGAAATGAACCGGTTCCTGCCGAGCAGGCTTCGTTCATAGCGTAATCAGATGGCACCGCATTGGTGATATAGGTGTATTTGGCGTCCTGGCCGCCAATTTCAAATATGGTGTCGACTTTGGGATCAAAATATACCGCCGCAGTCGCATGGGCAATGATTTCGTTGATAACCCCATCGGTAAGCGCATGCAGGCCGGCGATCTGGCGTCCGGAGCCGCAAACCCCCAATCCTTCGATAGTTATATCCGATGGATCAACCTGCTGTTGCACCTGATCCAGAATAGAACGGTAACATTTTCGGGAGGCGCCGACCGGATCGCCATTGGTGCGCAGATAAACGGAGGCCGCCATGGTGTTGTCTGCTTTGCGCATGAGCACCGCCTTGGTCGTGGTCGAGCCGACATCAAGACCCAATAAGCAGACATCGCCGGTTTGCAGGGTTCCGCTAGCAATGGTCTTGAATTCCACGTTGTCGGCAAAATCCTGCAGGGGCGGTAAACTGTCAAAAGAGGCCGCTTCCTTGACGAATAACTCGCTGAAGCCAGGAAACGCCGCAGTGTCGTGCTCCAAAGCCCAGAGGGCGGCCCCCAGGGCTTCGAAATAGGGAGCTTCCGGTGGGACAATCAACCCCGGGATCTCCTGCTGCAGATATTCGATCATCATTCGATTGGCGGCCGTGCCGCCGGTGATCATGATATTGCGGCGTTCAATTTTTTTCAGAAGCTCCAGGATTTTATTGGCCATCATTTTACACAGGCCGGCGGTGACCTGGGATCTGGGAATACCCTTTTTGGTTGCATGGGTACAATCGGATTTGCAAAACACCGAGCAGCGTCCGGAAACATGATGCGGTGTTTCAACCGCCGCCCACTGGGCAGCCTCCTCCAAAGATACATTCATGCGGCGTAACTGTTGCAGGAAGAATTCGCCGGTCCCCGAAGCGCACTTGTTTCCGGTAATCACGTTGGATATGCGGCCGGAACGATCCAGGGCGTACACCATAAATGTTTCACCACCGGCGGAAACCACCGCCGGACAGTCCTTATCAGAGGGCTTAATATGTTGATAGGCATACTCCACGGCTTCCGGCTCGGCGATGGATGTCAAGTTGACAAATCGCCGAAATTTGCGACCGGTGGCCGCTATGCTGTCGAATTGATTGAGGTCGAGTTGCTCAAAGGCCAGCAACAGCGTTCGCTTGGGATCGCCTTCGTGGGGATAAAGTGCATAATCGACGATGCGTGGCGGTGTTGTGGGTTTCGCAGGGACATGATCGTCTTTGTTCAGGTCTTGCTCCAATTGAACAAGAGAAATCGTTGATGCACCCAAACACAAACCCAGAGATCTCAGTTTATCAACCATAGGTAACTCCTCAGTGCAGCTTTCGTCTGAATCTCTCCGATTTTATATTAAAACCTAAAATTCGAAACACAATCTTAAAAACCTTAAATTACGCTTTGATCATGTAATACAACCATTCTGACAACTTCAACTTTGCAGCACTAACGTTGGGGATTATGTATGGTGCGATATCCGGTCCACACCACGTTAAGTTAGGCAACCTGTCAATGGCGTTTGGTTTCCAAATGTTCGATCACCTCTTAGGTAGTAAAATGATAATGCCCTACCCCCTTTCTTGCATACCTGAAGTTGGCTGGGAGACATTGCATTTTTGCGGATAGACTATTGAATGGATATCAATTATGTTTTTTAGATACCAATTAAACTCCGGGATCGCACTGATTTCCGTTATTTTTCGATCGCTGATATCCCTTATTAGTAAAAATTCTTATTACTTTACTTTTATCAGACATGCAAGCTTATAGTTTATATTGTTAGCTGAAACCAGAAAATATGAATTATTTCTCACTGATGTTGTGCCAAAGGAACAAGGAATCAGTAAAAATTAGCTTAGATGGCTGCTAGTGAGCTTCGGCAGGCTTGACGCGGCGTTCTTCAGCAGCCACTTCCGGATCAATGCGCCAGGTGACAAGCGGGGAGAAAAGATAACAGGCCATATACAGCAAGCTGATATGGCCCAGATACGGCGTAAACACCGCGATTATAATCAGAAACAACGTACCGCGGGTAAACCATGGATGCCGGCTCATGAAACGGCCCAGATGCAGATAGCGGATCGGGTAGAGGTTCATCATCATTGCGATGAAAATCATCAAACCGAAACTGAAAATCCCCCAAAATCGAGACCATTCCGAAGCTTCATTGATGGATTGGCTAAAAATTAATATCGGAGACAACGCCAACAGCGCGGCTGCCGGCACAGGCAGGCCTTTAAAAAAACCCGGGATCGGTGTCTTATCGAGGGTAAAATAAATAAGCCGGCCAAATCCCAACACCGCATAGAGCCAGGCAATCCAACCAATGGGAAGCTTTTCAATTACCGGATCATTAAAGCCAGAGAGCGTGATATAAAAGATCCAGGCCGGTGCGATACAAAAACTGACCGCATCGGAGACATCATCAAGAATACCTCCCAGGCTAATTGACCGTTGACCATTAATTTCGGTTGGCAGCGGTTCCGTCAGCCCCAATCGGCGGGCGACGGCGCCGTCAAGTTTATCAAATAACGCCGCCCCGACCATAAACAAATAGGCCTCCCGCAACCGCGCCTGATATGCAAAAAAAACGGCCAACAGTCCCATCATGGCGTTCATTACCGTCAGCGCATTGGGGAAGAATGCCAAAATACGCCTGCGCAAGCGTTCGTTGCCCAGACAGAGTTCATCCAAACACAGGGATCCATATTTGCGGCAGAACATGGCAATGGATCCAAGGTTAATGATCAAAAATATAATTTCGATAACAAACAATCCCCGCAGGGGCAGATTTCCCAGCCAGGAAATCCCAAAATATATTTTGGATGGCGGTCCTTCCGGAATATAAAACGCATAGGCGTACAGCAATGCTCCAACCGGCGCCGCGACAACGGTTCGGAGCCGTGTCAGTTCACTTTCCTCGGGTTCTTGATCGTTTCGAATTGCGAATCCGCGCATAAAATGAGCAAAATTATCCCGGATAAGAACGGTAACCGCCAAAAGAAGCACCAGAATGGCATGCAGCAATTCCGCCCGGTTGGGATCTGCTGTGAGAAAGTGAATGCGCCACATGGTGCCGACGGCCACCAACGGGAAAATGATGGAATAGACAATCTTATCCATAATGCGGTCTGCAAGGTGGGCCAGATTGAGGTACGGATGAAACCGTGCCGCAAACCATCCGTCGACTAAATCAAAGCTCATGGATATAAACAGAAAAACCACGCCCAGAATATACAGAATCGGACTGCGGATCCACATCACACCAATGGCGCATAACATACCGGCAAAAACCAGCGGCGGGCGTCCGTAAACCAGGAGGGTGGTAATTTTTTGCGGAATATGTTGTTTGCCGGTCATGATATTCTGTTTAACGAGACATGCAAGGAGATGTTGTTCGAACAAAGACAAAATCGTTATGATTTGGTTTCAGGCCAGATTGCATCATAAAAAAAAACTGATTTTGTGTCAAGCAAGCAGGATGTTTTGCCTTATTGTTCAGTTTCTGATAATGCAAGGCCATCTCTTTGATGTGCAGAGATCACCAGAACGACGAAATTATCCAGAATTGGACCATCATTTGTATGTCTTCATCGTTATATAAAAAAGTCGGAATTGCCGCGGCCATCATGATGGGCTCGATTTTTTTCAGCCGAATTTTTGGTTTTGTGCGCTTGATGGTAATTGCTTATGTCGGCGGGCGGAGCGCGGAAGTCGACGCCTATCAGGTGGCGTTTGTTATTCCCGAAATATTGAATCACGTTGTGGCCAGCGGATTTCTTTCGATCACCTTCATTCCGATTTTTTCCCACTATCTGGCTGAAAACCGAGAAGATGAGGGCTGGAAGGTCTTCTCGATCATATTTACCGGATTTGGGGCGCTGCTTTTAATATTTATTGTCATATCAGAGTTTTTTGCGCCCGAGCTTGTTGCCGTTATCGCGCGTGGCCGGCCTGATCCGAATTTTAGAGAACATGCCATTGTGATGACGCGGATCATCATCCCCGCCCAGTTTTTCTTTTTTGCGGGAGGACTGTTTATGGCAGTTCAGTTTGCCAAAGAAAAATTTTTTATACCTGCCCTGGCACCGCTAATCTATAATCTGGGAATCATTGCCGGTGGGTTTCTTTTGAGTCCCCGGCTTGGCATGCAAGGCTTTTCATGGGGAGTACTTGCCGGCGCATTGGCTGGCAATTTTGCTTTGCAGTGGTGGGGTGCGAAGCGAGTCGGAATGACGTTTTCCCTGGCTGTTAATTTGAGACACCCGGATCTGAAGAAGTATATAAAGCTAACCTTGCCGCTGATGTTCGGCCTGACCATGTTTTTTTCCATGGAGATTTTCATGAAATTTTTCGGATCCTATTTGCCCCCGGGAAGTATTGCCGATTTAGAATATAGTTTTAGAACCATGCTTCTTTTAGTGGCCTTTTTCGGCCAGGCTGTGGGTGTCGCTTCCTATCCTTTCATGGCGCGGTTGGTTGCTGAAAATAAATTGCAGGAAATGAACCAATTGTTGAACAATACCCTAAAGTATTTGTCGTTGGTAATCCCGGTTTCCGTTTTGTTGATGGTGTTGAGGCGTGATGTGATATTCATCATTTTTCAAAGGGGAAAATTTGATGCCGCTGCCACTGAGCATACCTCGCTGGTCTTAGTCTATTTATTGATCGGTGCGTTTGCCGTTGCAGCCAATACGATTGTACCCCGAGCCTATTACGCAATGCAGGACACCTTTTTTCCGGCTATCTATGGAAGCGTTGCGGTGTTAATCAGTCTTCCGTTTTATCTGATGGGTCTGAAACTGATGG
>CP070694.1:436143-438887 GCA_020353355.1 Desulfobacterales bacterium
GGAAATACACCGGCACTTACGCTCTGATGTGGAGCTGCTGCATCTTCAAACAGCCGATCCAATTGTTGTCTCATCCGATACAACTCGTCAAGCGGGCTTCTTAATCTCCATGTAGGTACGTTAAACAATCTGCGGTAAATCATTTTAGCACCTCCTCGGTTTTAGTAATTAACGACTTCTGAACTACTTTGATTTCATCTCGTTGTATGACAAACGTCAAAATTTGAATATATGATAAAAACAAATTAATTGTTGTCAAGATCTGCAATAAGAAAATTATTGTATTACTTAAAAATATTATTATAATTTAGTAATAGTATTGGTTAGGCCTCGAAAAAAGGAGCTTAGTGATGGGAAAAAAACAAGAAAAACGATTCGATATAGGCACTTCCGCCTCCGAACCAACTACTGTGGATCTCAGGGGGCGGCAATCCGTGCGAGCGACGTTTCGACTCTCTGAGGCCTGTATTGATGCGATCAGTATCCTTTCTGCTCAGCTGGGCATCAAACAAAAATCGGTTTTTGACCATTTGATGGAAGATGCCCAGGTTTTAAATAACGTGGCCCGTGAACTCGAAAACACTGAATTTGACCGCCATGAGCGAATCCAAAAAACTTTTGTGGTCAGCCGCAGGTCACTATCCTTTTTGGATATGATTTCCCGCAGGCACAATGCCCCAAGAGATGCTTTGGTGGAATATTCAGTCCGAAGACTTTTGCCGATTATTGCAAATGAGCGCAAAAAACATGAGAAACGAAAAGAATTGTTGGTTGAAATATCGAATCATTTCGCAAAAGGTGATAGGTTATTATCGAAAGCAGAGGAAATGTTGGGTGCGGACGACCCGATCGTCAATAAGCTGGAAACTGCCATAGCTGCCTACAAAAACGCCTTGGATGGCATCGCCAGCTTTATTGAGAGGGGGAAAATAATAGAAGAATTTCAGCTCTAATGCAGATTTAACCATGAACCACATATTACCTTTTTATTAAATATTTTTCGGCAAAGGTGCAAGGATTTAGATCGCAGACGCGGCCCTGACCGCCGCGTTCGGCGCAAGCGCCAAAGCAAAAAAGACTAATCGAAGCCAAGCAAGCTATGGTCGGACCAGATCAATTTTGCCGATTAAAATTGTCATCACTTCTGTGGTAACGTCGCTAAACCCAGCCCTGTTATCGCATCAAAAGGATCCGTAACCCCATCCTCCAGATCATCAGCAGCAAACCACATATAAAGTGCCCCATCGTGTTCGATAACACTGGGGGATCGCACATGCCAGCGTGACCAACGGTTTTCCGTAGGTAAAACAATGTGATGGGAAACGGAATCAAACCTGATCCCATCGGAACTCACAAAACGCGAAATACCCCGGTGAACCGATCTGGCGTCGATGGTCCTGAAATTGGCGACATAAAGCTCGAGTTTGCCGTTAACGGGTACCACCCACGGCGTCGTAAATCCTTCCCACCCGTGAGAGGCTGGATAATCCTTCTCGTCAGGGATTAAAATCGGTTGCGATCCCACCTGTTGAAAGTTGTGGCCATCACTGGAGACAGCGAGGCTAATTCCACGAATGGGAGCCGGGTATCCCGTGCAATCGGAATGGCGACATTTGACATCGGTAAAGTAGAGCAAAAACGTGCCGTCAATATAAACAGCTGCCGGCTCTCCCCGCGCGAGCCAGCCCCATGGATTGCCGGCATTGTTTCCGACCACACTGGTAATACTGATCAATTCACCCAGCTTCTGCCAATGATCTCCATCCAAGGAGACCGCATGGCCCATAGTCAAAAATGGGAATTGTCCGTTTTTATGCGCTGAGTAATACATATGAAAGATTTCACCGGCCTTGATCACAACCGGAGTTTCCGTCCCCAACCAGTCAAAGTCACCGGCATCCTTATCTCCCGGAACAAGAACCGGCTTGCCGCCATTGGCGATCGTCCAATCGACGCCGTTGAAAGAGGTAAAACGGTAGATCTTGACCCCATCCCTGGAGAAACCACCGCTGAGCCACATCCAAAATTCATTTCCGACTCTCATGACGGAGGGGTCATTCCAGACGATGGCCGGATGCTGCCCGCCATGGCTTTCCCAGCGTTGAAAAAGGGCTTTGAAATTTAAGACCCATTCTGTATCTCCAACCCCGAACAGATATGAATCCCACACGTTTAACGCCGGACGCGGTAAAAAATTCTGATCTACAAGACCCGTATCTTTCCACGTGCGCTTCCATTGCTCTTGCGTGTTTCCGATTTTATCCCAAAGGCGATCATAATCAAAGGGCACAAACCAGGTGACAAATTCAGCCCTCTTTTGAACGGCTTCCCGCAATAAAAATTCCACATAATCCCGTTGCTCATGAACATCGGAAGGAATGGTTATCCCTGGAAAAATGAGATATTCTGCAATATAGCTGGTCTCCGCAATAGCAAACGGTTTGTGGGGGGCCAGATCAATGATTTTTTGAAACCAATTGGATCCAATGTTTGCGGCTTCTCCCATAACCGATGGCTGGGAAAAAGGATAGGTGCTAACCGCCACATAGTCTGATAGATTTAAAAGCCCTCTCGTATAATGCAGCCGGCTGTTAAAGTTATCGTCGTCTTCCACGCTGAGGGATAAAAAAATCGGTAGACCCGGAAACTCTGATTTTAGCGTCAAGTAGACATCGGCTAAAAAGGTGGCCATCTTGGTAAAACCAACCGGGTCATTGACGGGCCAGAGATTGGCCTCAACGGCA
>CP070694.1:438987-453611 GCA_020353355.1 Desulfobacterales bacterium
AATGATCGTTGATCTTCCGGAAAAAGAGTATGAGAAAATGAATTTAAAAAGAAAAGACAAATTTAAGCTCTATTTCCCTCCGGAAGCGTTTCATATTTATGGTGAGCTGTTCAGGAAACTGATATAACGTCCCGGAATTTATATCCTGCTATCGGCGAAAAAAATATAGCGCTTTTTAGGGGTTTCCGAGCTCGTTACGAAAATGGAATAATGGAATGTTGGAATGTTGATGCTTCACAAATTTGAGATTAGTAATATGAATGCCTCCCCAACAGCAAATGCCGTCACAAAAGAATATCAAATTTCAGCCGCACGGATGGAAATTGATAAATTCATCGTACCGACTGTAACTATTTTTATCGGGTTGCTGCTTTGCTTTTTTATGCTTTTCCCCATCTCAGCAATTCTCAAGTTGAGTTTTTTCAAAGGCGGCGAGTTCGCTTTGGCCAATTTTACGTTTGCCAATTTTCAAAAATATTTTACGACGGCATACACCTTAAACGCGCTTTGGCACAGTCTGTATGTATCGTTCGCCACGACGATAATCGTTACGATCATTATTTTCTTTTATGCCTATGCCATGACCAGAACGACGATGGCTGGAAAAACATTTTTCCGTAATGTGATCATGATGCCCCTTGTAGCCCCTTCCATCGTTCAGGCACTGGCACTGATTTACTTGTTCGGCCGCAATGGGCTGATCACTGCGCACCTTTTAAAAATCGACTGGAATATCTACGGGGCCACCGGGATTATTGTCTCTGAGGTTTTGTATTGTTTACCCCATGCCTTTGTCATTTTATACACCACCCTTTAGGCGGTGGATATCCGCCTGGATGAAGCCGCGGAAAGTTTGGGAGCCACACCGTTTAAAGTATTTACCCGCATAACGGTTCCATCGGCAAAATACGGGATCTTCAGCGCGGCCGCCTTAACCTTCAATCTGACCATTACCGATTTTGGCAATCCGGTGGTCATCGGCGCAGATTATAATGTTCTGGCCACTGAAATTTACGCCCAGGTAACCAATCTGTATCGGTTTGATCTGGGCGCCACCATCAGCATTATCCTGCTCGTGCCTTCGCTGATGGCGTTTATGCTAAATTATTATATCTCGCGCAAGACATTTTCGATGATCAGCGGAGCAGCCCGACCGGTCATTCCCCCATCGCGGCCATTGAAAAAAATCTCCTACACGATCTATTGCAGCCTGGTAACGTTCGCCATATTTATGGTATTTGCCACCGTCATCATCGGCTCTTTTGTCAACATTTGGCCTTATGACTGGTCGCTGACCTTGAGGCATTACAATTTCCCATCCATCGGAGGTTATTCCGCCATCTGGACCAGCGTGTGGGTTTCTTTAATCGTCGGTATTGCCGGCGCATTCATTACCCTGGTTGCCGGTTATATGATGGAAACACGCAGGCCTTTTTTTAAGCAGGGCATTTATCTTTTGTCGGTCATGCCGGCGGCCATTCCCGGCCTGGTCATGGGGTTGGGCTATATCCTGGCCTTTAACAAACCCTATTATCTTTTCTACGGAACCCCCTGGATCATCGTCATCAATATCGTCATCTGCAATTTTACCCTGGGTATTCTTTCCAGCATTTCCAATTTGAGAAATATCGATCCATCCATCGAGGAAGCCTCCATCAGCTTAGGCGGGGACGCCTTGCGCACGTTTTTTAGAATCATTTTTCCGCTATCCCGGGTCGCCTTCTTTCAAAATTTCGTCTACTTTTTCATGCGCTCCATGACCACCATCAGTGCCGTGATTTTTTTGGTCTCCGCCACCGTTCATCTGGCTGCCATCGAAATCATCATGTTGGACAATGATGGCTGGACCGCAAGCGCCAATGCCATGTGTACCTGTATTATTGTAATTGTGCTGATTATGCTGGGCATTTTACAGGTCGTCGCCAAAAAGACGGGCAGACGCCCGGAAGGACTGGTGGCGGAAATATAAATACGCATTCGTTTCCAATAAATTACACCTTCTGAAGCCCTTTCCCATCTCATCGTCCCGGATATCAGTTCCGGCAATAGAGATCATTTCATTTTACAGCATGTAAAAATTTCGGACACTCAACCTTCTAAAACAAATAGCTGTATTTCGTCAGCAATTTAAAATTTTTTATCAAATTAAGTAACTTATATCACTTGCCTTCAGCCCGTCATGATGGCATGTCCTTTGCTCAGTTTTAGGACAGCGCTGCCCACGCAATGTTGCTAACTTTAAAAGGAGATGACCCATGTTAGTTCAAAATTGGATGAGCAAAGAAGTGATTACCATTGATGCAGATGATTCCATGCAAAATGCGATGAAGCTGATCAAAGAAAGAAAAATTCGCATGCTGCCGGTAATGAAAAAAGGCAGCCTGGTGGGCATTGTAACGGATCGGGATCTGAAACGAGCGTCTGCTTCGGATGCCACCACCCTGGATGTCCACGAACTTCTTTATCTGGTTTCAAAGATAAAAGTAAAAGACATCATGACCAAAGATCCGATTACCGTTCCGCCGGATTTCACAGTAGAAGAAACCGCCGAGGTACTTCTCAACAACAAAATATCCGGTGCACCAGTTGTTGATCAAAGCGGCAAGGTGGTCGGCACCATCACCCAAACGGATTTGTTCCGGCTGCTGGTGTCGCTTACCGGCATCAGCAAGCGCGGCGTCCAGTTTGCCGTTCAAATCGAAGATCGACCCGGGACCATCAAAGCGGTGGCCGATGTCATTCGCAATAATGGCGGCCGCATCATAAGCATTCTCACTTCTTACGACGGGGTTGCCGAAGGATATCGCAAAGTATACATCCGCGCGCACAGCATTGACCGCTCCAAGCTCAAAGAACTCAAAGACGCGATCGGCAAAACCGCTAGCTTGCTGTACATCGCAGACCATCTCGAGAATAAAAGAGAAATATACTAATCGATACCGGCGATGGATTGCAAAATGGTTTTCTGACAGTTGTTCTTTGAAATGGACAAATTTTTATCCGCCGTCATTTTTGAGAAAACGGAAATCCAGAAAAATTGCTGCGGGAATCAAATTTTGCGGCTCAGAAAGGAGCCACGATGAATATAAACACGAATCGGAGGAAAATTCTGGTAACCGTCGACGGATCCGATCGTGCGTTCAACACCGTTAGATACATTGCAAATGTTGAACCCTTTCAAAAGATGCACGTGGTTTTATTTCACGTCTTCAGCTCAGTACCCGATAGTTACTGGGACCTGGAAAAAACCCCCATCGGCTCCAAGACGGAGAGAAAAATCAGAAATTGGGAAATTCAACAAGAAAAGTATATCCAACAATTCATGCAGCAGACCAATCAATTTTTAGTAAAAACCGGCTTCGCTTCGAACGCCATTGAAATCAGGATCCAGAAAAGAAAGGAAGGTATCGCCAGAGATATCATCCATGAATCCCGCAACGGCTATGAGGCGGTGGTGGTCCGCAGAAGAGGCTCGACGGGCATCAGGGGAATTGTACTCGGGAGTGTCGCTGCGAAGCTACTGGAAAGGGTGGCATTTATTCCGATTATTATGGTCGGTAATAAAGCGCCGGGCCGTAGGATTCTGCTGGCCTTTGATGGTTCGGATAATGCCATGCGTGCGGTTGATTTTGTTGGGTCCGTCCTGGGAGGTCATAATTATAAGGTACGCCTGCTGCATGTGATCCGTGGCAAAGAAAACAAACGACGGGTCCATCAAACCAATTACTCCCCAAAAGAACATACGCAAGCCACCAAAAAAGAGATTGGGAAAGCATTTGAGAAGGCCAAAGCAAAGTTGGTTGAATCCGGATTTAAACCCCATAGCGTTTCTTGCAAAATTATCACCGGAGCGTTCAGCCGTGCGGGTGTTATTGCCCAGGAAGCCAAGCAGGGAAGTTATGGAACCATCGTGCTCGGAAAAAGAGGATTGTCGCGTCTCCAGGAGTTTTTCATCGGTCGGGTAACGAATAAAGTTATTCATCTGGCTAGAGATAGAAGTGTGTGGGTTGTGAGATAAATCTGCCACAAGTTTCGCGTTGCGGATTACGCGCGAGCCTCACCGCGATATGCCGCCGCGCAACCGGCACCACGCAACCTGCTTTGCTGAAAACCCAATCTGGATAATGAATGAGAACCAAATAACCTGGATCTCAGATCTTATTAAATCAGGGGGAAGTTATGTTAGTCATAAACTGGATGAGCAAGCCACCGATTACGGTCGATGCCAATGCGACCTTACAGGATGTAATCCAATTATTGAGAAAACACGAAATACACATGTTGCCGGTTGTCGAAAATGGTCAACTGGTGGGCATCGTAACCGACCGTGATGTCAAACAGGCGTCGGCGTCCGATGTGGTTTCTCTGGAAAATCATGACCTCGTAAAGTCTATTTCACGAATTAAAGTCAAAGCGATCATGAATAAAAGACCCGTCACCGTACCGTATAATTATACCTTGGAAGAAACTGCCATGTTGCTGTTCGTTCACAGCATATCCGGGGTACCCGTGGTGAATCAGGCGGATGAATTAATCGGTGTGTTTACCAAAAACGATCTTTTTCGAGCGCTTATTTCGCTGACCGGAATAAACAAGAAAGGCATTCAATTCGCCCTTAGGCTAAAAAACCAGCCGGGTGCTATCAAAGAAGTAACCGATATTATTCGAGACTATGGCGGTCGCATCGTCAGCATCCTCAGCTCCGCAGATCGGGTTGATGATGGACATTTCAATGTTTACATTCATGCATACGGGCTGGATCTGCCGAGTCGGCACCGGCTCAAAGAAGTAATTAAAGACAATTATTATTTTTTATACTGCGTAGACCACGAGGATAATACCAGAGAGATATATAAAACCATATATGAAGAAATGCAAACCAACGCACCGGAGGGCGCAAGATGAAAAAAAATGCTGTAATTCTGGTGGTGGATGACGATCCGGATATCACAGACTCGTTGAAGATCATCCTGGAAAGTCGCGATTACATTGTGCGCACAGCTTCAAACGGCAAAGAAGCACTTCAAGCGCTGGAAGACCAAAAACCGGATATCATGATTCTCGACATCATGATGGCGACCGATACCGAAGGATTTGATTTAGCCTATGATCTCAAGCAGAGGCCTGAATTCAAGAATCTTCCGATCATCATGCTGACCGGTTTTCTCGAGAAGGTCCGTGAAGAGGGCCCCGGGGACTTCGCATATATTCTGGGTGAACAATGGCCGGCCCACTGGTTGTTCGAAAAGCCTCTGGATACGAACAGGCTTCTGGACAAAATTGACGAAATTTTAAAGGAACGCACATAATCTCTGAACTTCAGGAGTCAGTGACGCATGAAAGCCCCACGGAATTTTTTATCTGAAGAAGGAAGGCAAGTTTGCCGCAATACCATTCGGGAGGAAATGGAGCGTATCCAGTGGCTGATAAACATCCGCTGGTGGGCTCCGATTCTCATTGCGGCAATCGCCGCAATGGGCGTTGCAACCGGATTCGATGGGAGCGTGGCGAAGCTTTTTATCGTTGCTGCTTATGTTCTGGGGTATAATGCATTTTTTTATCGGTGGCGCCTGAGGCTTGGGGCTGAACCTGCAGCAACGATACCCAGGCTGCAGCATTGTACAACCTGGCAGGCAGCATTGGATTGCAGTGCAATCGTGTTGTTGGCCTACTTGAACGGGGGGACGATCAGCCCAATGTCTTTTCTGATTGTTCTGCCAATAATCCTCGTTGCGACCGTTTTGTCTTCTCGCCCGGCCTATGGCTTTGCGGCGTTTGTATTAGCCGGTATAACGCTAGTTGATATTTTTGAACTGGTCGGTTGGCTGCCGCATCAATCCCCTGTCTTCCGGCAAAAAGCAATCTTCTCACCGCCGAATCTGCAACAGGTTTTGTTTAATCTTATGGTTCTATATCTGCTTGCAGCAATTGCCGCGTTTCTCACGACCACACTGTCCAAAGCTAAAAGAGATAACACCGAAGCGCTTGAAGATCTGTTTGAATCTGCGACCCAGCTCAACCAAAAATTTTGGAGATTGTTTTCGATGATTCAGGCCATTGGTTCAGCGCAAAATCTCGATCAGGTTTTGCGCATCGTTACCTCTGAATCGGCTGCGGTGATGGAGGTCCAAGGCATTTCCGTCAAATTGCTCAGTGACGACGGCAACTATCTTCGATATGCCGCCGCCCATGGGCTGCCGGATGCCTTTGTCCGAGAAAAAGTGGCGGACGTCCAGAAGAGCCCGTTAAATAAACGCATTATCGAAGGCGAACCCTTCGTTACCGGCAATGTAAAGGCCAAAGAGATTTTCCAGTTCGGGGAAATTCTGGCCGAAGCCCACATCAAATCGGTGCTGTTTTTGCCGTTACACCTTGAAGGCAAGGTGATCGGCATTTTGGGGGCCTATTGCCTGCTTGCGGATCGATTTAGTGAAGAGGACTTGGATTTCTTCCGTCTGGTTGCTGAGCTGGTTGCGATTGCATTGGAAAATGCGCGCGCTTACGAAGCGGTTGAGAAACTCGTGAAGGAACGCTCGTGGTACATGCTCAGAGTTGCTCATAATCTGCGCGCCCCGCTGGCGGGCATGTTGAGCATTTTGGATGTTGTCAGAGGGGAGTACCTCGGCAACTTAAACGCAGAACAGCAGGAATATTTGCGACGATTGGACCGTCGTTCCCGCACGATGCTCATGATGGTCAATGAACTGATGACACTGGCAAAAAGTAGGGAAGCACAGCAAACAGACAAGACCAAATCCGTGGAGCCCGAACTCGTGGCACGGCGCATCCGCAGAACCTTTCAAGAACGAGCCGCGGAAAAAAATATTTCTTTCAACGTGACGGTCCCTGAAGATCTACCGGCCTTTCGCGGAGATTTGGAAATGGTGGAGCAAATCATTGAAAATCTTGTTTCCAACGCCATCAAATACACTCTGCCCGATGGCAGGGTAGAAGTTAAATTCACGCGGACAGCCAATATGATTCGAATGGAGATCAGCGATACCGGTATTGGTATTTCAAAGGCCGATAAACCGAAGCTGTTTTCGGAGTTTTTTCGTGCCGAAAATGCGCGCGCCATCGAAAAAAACGGCACCGGTTTGGGATTGGCCATCGTAAAGGAATTTGTCGACAAACTCGACGGCCGGATTCTGGTGGAAAGCGAGGAGGGCATGGGAACCATCTTCGTTGTCGATCTGCCTGTAGCAACAAATCAAAAAGGAGGTCAGCATGACAGTGCCGGAAACCCTTGACTTGACCCAGCTGGAAGGAATTTTGCAGGCCTATCGCGGGCACGACTCCGCCCGGGTGCTGCCGCCGTGTTTGCTGATGATCTCCTTGGTGATGAAGAGGCCCAGGCCGGAGTTGCGGGATGCGTCTGTTTTGTGATTCATGCCAACAAATTTGCCAAAAAGCCGTGAAATTTCTTCCGGCTTAAGGCCGACCCCTTGGTTCCGGACCTCAAATTGAGAAAAATCCGATTGCGCAGTTTTATTCGCATCTTCATTAGGGGCCATCGATAACGGGAAAAAAACAGGTAAAACATGTGCCTTCGTCCAGCTTGCTGTTTACGGCGATGGTACCGCGTAAGCGATCCAGGATTTCTTTGACAATTACCAGCCCTAACCCGGTCCCCTCTTCGGTCAACTCTTTGGCATTTTTACTGCGGAAAAATTCGGTAAACAGGCGTGAAATATCCTCTGGCGGAATCCCGATTCCGGTATCGGCTATCTCGCAAAGAATCCTGTCGCAAGATTCCCGGGCGACGCGAATGCGAACCCGACCACCGGAAGGCGTATACTTGATCGCATTGGATATCAGGTTGTTCAACAGCTCGTCTATGAGTTTTTCCTTGGCCATGATATCCGGAAGGCATTCTTCGATGTCGCAGCTGAAGTTCAAGTTCTTTGCCGCCGCCTGACTCTGATATAGATGGACAAGGGTCCTAACCACATCGCCGAGGTTCACCGGATGCATTGTAATTTTGCCTAGATCCGTGCGTTTAACACCGAGATCCAGCAAATCGGCAATCACCTGGCAAAGATTTTCGATGCGCTGCTCACACCGCGCGATCAATTTTGCCTGCTCGGTCTGAGTCGGGCCCAGATACCCTTGGCGCAACGTTTTAAGCATCGTGTCGATGGCATTTAAAGGAGATCGAAGCTGGTGAGCGGCCTTTTCGAGAAACCAGGTTTTGTTCAATTCAGTTCTTAAATTCTCGATGGCCAGCGCGGTTAGATCGGTCATTAATAAAAAAAATTCGACATCTTCATCCTTGAAGTCGTGGGTCACATCACTGTATACACAAAAGACCCCCAGCACCATTTTTCCCACCCGCAAAGGAAGACATAACATCGAAGCGATTCCTTCTTGGCGAATGTCTTCAGGATATTGAAAGTAGTCTTTCTGATCGATCCTGCCGATGGCATAGTAAGAGCCTTCTATGATGCTGCGATTGATGGGGCTTTTTTCAAGATTGATGCTTCCGCGGCCGACATAATCCTCGCTGAGTCCGTAAGTGGAACTGAAGCGCAATCGGCGGCGTTGTTCATCCAGAAGCTTGATCGAGCAAGCCTTAACGCCCATGATGGTTGCCGCATTGCGGGTAGCGGAGTCCATCATTGCCTGAAGCTCCTGGCACAGCCCCATTTCTTTTGCCATTTGATAGAGCGCCTTCAGTTTGGCGTTGCCGGAATCGAGTTCCTTGGATACTCTCAGAAGCTCCCGACCTTTGGCCCGCAGACTGAGCTTGATGGAAGTTATCAGAAAAGCTGTGATCAAGACCACTGCAGCCAGGACGATGTTTGAAACGAAAATATCCCGAAGCGCCAGGTTGCGGGGAAATAGATGACTCTCAAACAGGATCGGCTGGGGCGGTAAAATGGCGTATTTTTGGATGAGAATCAGGCCAGCGGCCGCCAGTAGCACCAGAATACTATATATAAAACAGCTGAGGGGCGAAAACAGAATGCCGGCTAAAATAATGTGAAAAAGAAAAAATACCAAAAAAGGACTATGGATGCCACCGGTAAAATACAAAATCGCATAAAGAGCAAAAAGATCAAGCACGATCTGGGCATGCGCAAAAATGGTAAATGCCTGGACAGCCTGGGGTTTAATCGACGGCAGCCGGTGTTCGATAAAAAAAAATAATACGTTGTAAAGGGTAATAAAGACAAAGATCAGATTGAGGGGAACAAAAGGCAGTGGCCAATTTGCAGCATAGCCGATCAGGCATCCGCTGAACCCGGCAGCGACCGCCATCCATCTCAGACGGATCATCCAGGAGACCCGCTCCATCATCTCTTTGCGGAAAAATAATTGTTCCTTGACCAACTCATGTCCCAGATCCATCGCAGGCGTCTCCTTACAGTGGCCGTCCCAATTCGCTCATGCTTTCGCAGGTGTCTCCGACAGTACCTTTTCAAGGGTGGATAACAACACTTCGGGGTCAACCGGTTTTTCCAGAAAAGACGATACCGGCCAGGCTTCGCCCAAGATGTGCTGAAAGCGATCAGGTCCTTCTTCAGCCATCTTTTGCGTGAAGGAGGTAATCATGACGATCGGAATATCGCGATACTTCGGATTTTCTTTGAGTTTGTAGGCCAGGTCAAAGCCTTCCGTGTCGGTGGCCATCATCACATCCAGAAGAATAAGGTCCGGAATCTTTTTTGTTATTTTATCATAGCCGTCTTTACCGTCAAACGCACTTCGCACCTGGTAATTTTCAGTCTGCAAAATAATCTCGATCGAGTCCACAAGGTCCCTGTCGTCATCGATAATCAGAATATCTGCCGGTGTGCTCATTTTTAACTCCTGTGCTTCTCAAAAAGTTTGTCCCGACATCAGCGGGGTTCGCAGATTTGCCCTTACAAATCCGACAATTGCCGAAATTGCCGACTCCGCTCGTTTTTTGGCCGTAAATGTCAGGCTGCGGCCGAATCCGAAATCACAGCCTTCTACCGTAAGCACCCACGTCGGAGGGGATTGTCCGTATAGCATCCGCATAATACCTAAAATAATCATCGGCGTAAAGTGGTGTGTCGTGTAAGGCAGTATTTCCGGCTCCGGCTGGATCCGATTCAATTGCCAGCCGTTCGTCAGCACCTTGATGGTCGCATCGACGAATAAAATTTGGGCCGCGGCGTGTAACTCGGCAACTATCGAGGGTTCGGGGTGGCGCACGGTAAGAAACCCGATTTTGTCATATGACTCCAGGGCGGACTTCAGCTGACGGACCATGTAAGATCCGATCCCGTCGTCCCGGCGTTGCGGATTGCCGAAGCCGACGATGCAAAGATCCCATGCTGTTTCAACGGGCAACGGCACACTTTACTCCCTTCGCATCTCAGCCAGAAGTCCCCCGTCCGCCCCATAAATTTGAATGCCGAGCAGCATCTGGCCGAAGGCATGGGTTGAACAGGACAGGCATGGATCGTAACAGCGGATAGCCCCTTCCACGCGGTTCAAAAGGCCCTCCTGCACCCGGCCGTTGTGGATGTATTCCTGGGCTACCAGCTGAACTGAGCGATTCATGGCTATATTGTTATGACCCGTCGCTACGATCAAATTGACGTTGCGGATCGCACCGTAGCTGTCCACCTGGTAATGGTGGATCAGGGTACCCCGGGGGGCTTCCACAACGCCGACGCCTTCTTCATTAACCGGCTGCCCGGTATAGCGAATATCGCGGCTGCAGATGCGATCATCCCTTAAAAGCTGCTCCGCCCTTTCCAAGCAGTTCAGCGCCTCAATCAGCCGCGCATAATGGTACAGCAAGGTGCAACCGTGCAAACCGTTTTCAGATAACTTGCGAAAATACTGAAACTCCTCGTCGGCCTTGGGGGTGCTCATGCTGTCGGCGATGTTCAGCCTGGCCAGCGGCCCTACCCGATAACACCCCTTGGGATACCCCTGGGGTTTGAAGAACGGAAATTTAAGATAAGACCAGGGCTCTACGTGCTCACCGATGAAGGCGAGATAGTCGGCGGGATCGAATTCTTTGATAACTTTACCGTCGTGACGGGTTAGGCGAAGTTTTCCATCATACATATCGGGGCATCCGTTTGAATCGACCAGCCCGGCGTAATGGGACGAAAAATTGGCAAAGCGCTTCACTTCCTCCCAATGATCCTGCAGCCAGTTTCTGATCAGTTCGATGCCTGCGTGGCAGGTCGCGTAAGCTTCCGGAAAACCTTCCAGCAGTTTGCTGCGATCGGTCTCGGAAAGCGAATTGGTGACGCCACCCGCGACCGCAAAGGCCGGATGAACTTTCTTGCCGCCCAAGGCCTTGATAATCTCCTGGCCGAACTTGCGCATCCGGATTCCCTTCATGGCCAGCTCCGGGTATTTGCCGATAACGCCTACCACATTGCGTTCCGCCGGATCGGCATCCCATCCCAGCAACAAGTCGGGACTGGCCAGATAAAAGAAATGCAGGGCATGGGATTGGATATACTGTCCCATATGTTCCAAGACCCGCAGCGCTTTGGCGGCGGGCGGAATGTCCACGCCTAAAATCGCATCGCAGGCTTTGGCCGAGGCCAGCTGATGGCTGACCGGGCAGATGCCGCAAATTCGCTGGGTGATGATCGGCATTTCTTCAAAAGGCCGCCCGTAGCAAAAGCGCTCGTATCCTCTAAATTGGGTGATGTGAAATCGTGCCTCCTGAACTTCACCCGCAGCATCCAGGTGGATGGTAACTTTTCCATGGCCTTCTAAGCGAGTGATGGGATTCAATGTAATTTTTCGGGTGGTGATCATCGCCGCATCTCCTCAATCAAAATGAATCATCGTGGCCGGAAGAACCGGAATGCGTCCTTCCAGCATTTCCATCAAGCTGTAAGCAATGACTTCCGTCGAAGGTGGACAACCGGGCAGGTATACATCTACCGGCACTACCTCGTGCAGCGGTAAAACTTTATCCAGCAGTGCCGGCAGTTCTTCGTGGACCGGCATCACGCCGTTGACGGTGCTTTGGGTTTCGATAAAACCGCATCGGAGCACCTGCTCTTTGGGGATCGCGTTGCGCAGGGTATTGATTCCGCCAAACACGGCACAGTCCCCCCAGGCCACTAAAATTCGGCAGTGCTTTCTGAGTTTCTCGGCAATCTCTTTATGTTCGGTGTTGCCGATACCGCCTTCCACGATGCCGACATCGATTTCAGGAAAGTCAAAGTCCTTGAAGTCGGTAATGGGTGAAACCGTCAACTGGACCTTGGATAGTATATCCACTAAGGTCTCATCCAGATCCAGAAATGACATGTGACATCCTGAACAGCCTTCAAACCATACCGTTGCTATTTTCGGCTTAGCCATGGGTTATCCTCCCCTAGATCCGATAGTGATATCCTATATCCGCGGGCCGAGGTTCAATTCGGCCGCCGCCTTTTGGGTTAGCTCCTGCAGGGTCTTCAACGCGGGGGGACAACCGGCCCGATCGGCCAAGGCCAGCAATGTCTGCCATGTATCACGAATGTCCCCGGGCGCCGCCAATACCTTTTTTACATAAGCCGTCTCATTGCCGTCCGAAGCCGTGTAGGTTCCCTCTTCCTCCAGCCAGGACGGCCGGGGAATGAGGACCTGCGCTTTATTAAGCAAGTTGGTCGGCAGATAAGGGCTGATGACGGCCAAAAACTCCGGGCCGGAACGTCCTGTCCAGGCCGCGATATCGGCCGCCGATTCCTCGCCCAACAGCACCAGGCCGGCTTTCAGCCATTTTTTAGAGCCGGGCCTGTTTTGCGCGGGGATGTCCAATTTCCAGGCTCCGGCGCTGTTCCCATCGCGTTTTAAAATCATCAGCCGGTCGCGGGAATCCAGATCCTTCAATCGTGCCAGTCTTGCCAGATTGTTCAAGGCGGATGCATGTTGAGCATTTAGCAGCGCCTGGCCGGCAATCAGCAGGGGCTGTTTTGAGGCCAGATATTGGCGGACCATAGCGGCCAGGGCCTTGCGCGTCTCCGTGCGCATTGCCACCTTTTTTTGAAGATCCCTAAGATACCGTTTTGCCCCCGTCCGTCCCGTTCTTTTGGACTCTACCACCGCCTTCAGAGCCCCCTCCGATGCCTGGGCCGCCATGTTGTAGAGGATATCGACCCACACCGGAAGATCATCATGGCCGGTGGCAAAATAAAACGATCGAATAGATGCCATAAAATCCGTCGACCCGATAACGGCCACTCGGGTACCGGTTTCAAGAACATTGCGGCGCAGGAGGGACATCAGCAGCGGCTGGCGATCCGATAGGTCCGTTCCGCAGACGATGACAAAATCCGATTCGGGAAGTTGTTTCCAGGAAGCTTCCTTGAGCGGATGGCCGAGATCCCGGCTCGCCGCTAAAACAGTTCGACAATGACAGCCGTCAAATGTATCGATGATGCCGGCCGACCAGCCTTTGGTCAAAAGATCCCGGAATGAAATCAAAACTTCATTGGATACCGCGCAGGAGGTAATTCCGAACAGGACCTGGCCGCCGAGTGTATCCCGAAGGGTATTCATTTTTTGGGCCACACGGTCCAGGGCATTTTCCTAGCTCGCTTCGGTCCAGCGTCCGCTTGAGGTCCGAACCAGAGGATGCCGCAGGCGCTCGCCAAAGTCATTGAGAACTTCAAAACGCCCGCGGACACAAAGTTGGCCTCGATCCGGCCGGTTGCCGGCCGCCGCCAGCCGCCCTTCAACTTTCAGCAGGGTGTTGTCGGCGACGATCATCGTCGTCGGGCATAACAGCCCGCACTGCGGACAATGCGAGTCGGTTGCATGCCAGGCCTTGGGGTGTCCTTTGACGGCGTAGTGTGTGCGTTGGCGACTGAAGATAGCCCCAGTCGGACATACCTGCAGGCAGACGCCGCAAGCATAACAGGTGGAGCCGTTCAGGGTTTCATTCAAATCGAAACCGACCAGGGTGCGGGGGCCCCGATTTTGAAAAGCCAGTACATGATTTCCGGCCAATTCCGTGCATGCCCGCACGCACCTTCCGCAAAGAATACATCGATTGTGATCGATCCCCATATAATCGTTGGTCACATCCGCCGGGAAGGGCGTAAACGACTGAGGGACGGTCATATGATCCATCTGCAGATCGTAGGCCAGCTGTTGCAGTTCACAATCACCGCTTTTGGGGCAAAACATACAGTTGTGATTTCTTTCGGCGAAAATGAATTCCAAAACCATTCGTCGGCTCTTGAGGATCCGCTCGTTGGTGGTAACCACCGCCATCCCATGGCGAACCGGCATGACACAGCTGGCAACCAGCCGGGGAACCCCTTCTACCGCCACCACGCACATCCGGCACCCTCCCCAGTTGGAAAGCGCCGGATGATGGCAAAGCGTCGGAATATGGATTCCGGCCTGTTGCGCTACTTCCAATATGGTCATGCCTTCGTCGGCCGTGACTTCATTTCCATCGATTTTCAGCCTAATTTTTGATTTCGATTCCATCGGATTTCCTCATTGCATGGTTGGTTTTCGAATCGCCTCATTTTGCCTTCGTCTGTTTTTTGCGGGCGGCGCCCCGGGGGCTTTTCTTTCGTTTTTCGCCCGCAACAAACGCTTCCTTTCTGACCGCACAAACTTTCAGCTCCGGTATTTTGGCCACCGGGTCGAGGGCCGAATTGGTCAAAACATTTGTC
>CP070694.1:453711-462280 GCA_020353355.1 Desulfobacterales bacterium
ATGGGTATTTTATAATGAGAAAACCGGTACGCGCTATCACAAGCGGCCAAAATTAATGCGCTCATTATGCAAGAGGGCAGGGATACCGCATTTCGGATTTCACGATCTAAGACATTTTATGGCTAGCTTTTTGGCAGACCGCAAAAAGCAATCAACCAAGACTGTCCAAAAGCTACTCAGGCATAAGCACCACAGGACGACAGATATTTATTTGCACTCGATTGATGAACAGGCAAGAGAAGCGATGAGGCTTGTGGAAGGTCAATTTTCAGCTAAAACCACTACACGCAGCCACTACCAAAATGAAGATGAGAAAACTAGAAATGGTGTAAGCTATTGAAATTATTTGGTCGGGGCGAGAGGATTTGAACCTCCGACTTCCTGCTCCCAAAGCAGGCGCGCTTCCAGGCTGCGCCACGCCCCGACATCGGTTGGGCTAATTAACATCCTTTTATAATAGGTGCAAGCCTATTCCGACTAATCATTGACCTTTTTTCGATAAAAAGCTTCCAATCCCTTTGCTGATTGCCTCTGCCAGGAGCGATAGAAATTCCGGATTGCCTAATGCTTTGCCCTCATTGGGATTGGTTAGGTATCCAAGTTCAATCAGGATCGCGGGCATATCCGCGCCTTGTAGCACGGATAGCGGTGCGCTTTTTATGTTGCTATCCGGATCCTGAGTAATCTTGATGATCTGGGCTTGCATGTGTTCCGCAAGTTTTTTGCTGCTGGTCAGATATCTGTCCTGAATATGATTCCACGACATGAAAGGGGCATCTTCACCGGTTAACGAATCTAACGTCGGCGTTTGTTCCTGGAGAGCGGATTCAGGACTTTTTTCGTAATAAAATATCGATGTACCCCCGACACTATGAAGAAAACTGCCACCGGTATGGAGACTGATGAACAGATCCGCTTGCAAATAATTGGCTAACGCCGTGCGCTTTGGAATATCCAGCCAATAATCGTCCGTTCGGGTTAGCACCACTTTGTAGTCTTCATTGAGCTTATCCGCAATCAAGCGGGCAATATTGAGCGTGACTGCTTTTTCCAGAATTCCATCAGAGGATTGGGCGCCCGTGTCATTTCCACCGTGCCCCGGATCTAAAACAATAACCCCCTTGGGCTTCTGGAAAGAAGGATTTGTAGATATCCCATCTGCTGTTATACATAAAATAACGAAGATCACCGACAGGAATGAGACAAAATAAGGTTTAATTTTTTGGCGCACTTTTTTCACAGAAAAACGGTCGTTGGTCTTGCTGTTTAAAGCGTTTCGATGTAAACTTTAAGTAAATTCCGAAGCTTGCACCGATCACTGATCGCAGTCTCTTGCTCAATTTTACTTGACACTCACAGGGATTAATATTATTTTTGAAATTCCAATTACCTGAGTTTATTGGATCTGGTGATAATGTCAAGGGACAATAAACTGAGGCGCACGATATTCAAAACGGTTGCGCGCTGATAATCCGATAATCCGATTATACTGTGATTTTCGTGATCCTCTAAAGTGATTCGCGTGGCCTGAGTTTTGCACTAATTGAAATACGTGCGAGAGTGGCGGAACTGGTAGACGCACTGGACTTAGGATCCAGCTCTGGCGACAGAGTGGGAGTTCAAGTCTCCCCTCTCGCACCAGTCTGAATACAAAATTCAAGTGCCTTGAAATATTTTTCAATTTCAGGCACTTAATTTATACGAAAGGAATAGCATGCAGGTCACGGTAGAGGATGTGAGCAGTGTCAAAAAGACATTGCATATAGAGATATCGAAAGATGACGTTGCGCGAGAGGTGGATCAGGCCTATAATACGCTTAAGAAAACTGCTAAAATCAAGGGATTCCGTCCCGGAAAGGTACCCCGGTCTGTTCTGGAAAGGATGTTTGGCAAAAACGTCCATGCCGATGTATCTTCAAAATTAATCCAGAATTCGTTTTTTGATGCTGTCAAAAAGACCAACCTCAACATTGTCGGCCAGCCACAGGTTGATCCACCGCAGCTTGATCCAAAAGGGCCTTACGCCTATGAGGCTACCGTTGAGATTACGCCAGAAATCGAAAATATTGATTTTAAAGGTTTGAAGCTCAAGCGCACCAATTATCAATTTAGCGATGACGAAGTAGATGCGCAGCTTAAAACTCTGCAACAAAACCTGGCGCGTCATCAACAAATCTCGGAAGATCGACCTGCGAAAGCAGACGACATTGTTTTAATCGATTATGAGGGTTTCAAAGATGGAAAACCGTTTGCTGAAACCGGGAAAACCGAAAATTTCACCCTCAAAATCGGAGCTGAGGTTGTCTCCAAAGATTTTGACAACCAACTTATCGGCATGAAGCCCGGGGAAAGCAAGGAGTTTGAGATTAAATTTCCAGAAGATTTTTTCAATAAAAGCCTGGCCGGCAACGAAATTACATTTCAGGTGACCCTCAATGAGATCCGTGAAGAGATGCTGCCCGACATCGATGACGAGTTGGCCGGGAAAGTTGGCCAGTATGAGACATTGGACGAATTAAAAAATGCCATTAAAGATAACCTGAAACAGGGATATGCCAAAAGGACGGAGCAGGAGCTCAATGAGCAGATCTTTGCGGCCTTGATTTCCAAGACGGATTTTGAGACACCGGATACGCTGGTCGACATGGAACTGGAAGGAATCATTGAAGAGGCGGAGCGGTCGTTTGCCTACCGCAATACATCGATGGAGCAACTGGGGCTTTCCAGAGAGGGGATCGCCGAAAAATATCGTGACACGGCCTTGAAACAGGTGAAGCGCCATCTGATATTGAGCAAACTCATCGAGCAAGAAAACCTGGCGCTTTCTGACGAAGAAGTGGAAAACGGTCTGCAAGAGATGTCTGATAACTTCGGGCATGCACTTGCCGATATTAAAACCTACTATAATGAAAATAAAGATAAGCTGGAGCTTTTTAAACACACCTTGCTTGAAAAAAAAGCGATTAAGCTTATCATTGATAATAGCAAGATCGAAGATGTAAAACCGGAGGCAGCCGAAGCATCAAAAAAAGGCGATCGTAAAAAATAGTGACGCATTTGGAACGTCAACACATGCAAGCAACTGATACTAAAGGACAACCAAAGGAGGCCATACGTGCCGTTGATACCCATGGTCATTGAGCAGAGTAGCCGGGGAGAGCGGGCCTACGATATCTATTCCAGGCTTTTGAAAGACAGGATTATTTTCCTCGGCACTGCAATGAACGATGAAGTTGCCAATCTCATTATTGCGCAGCTTCTTTTTCTGGAATCCGAAGATCCCGACAAGGACATCAATTTTTATATTAACTCACCCGGCGGGCTTGTCACAGCCGGCCTGGCTGTTTACGATACCATGCAGTACATCAAACCGGATATTACCACCGTTTGCATCGGGCAAGCCGCAAGTATGGGAGCGCTTTTGCTGACTGCCGGTACAAAAAGAAAGCGCTATTCGCTTCCCAATTCAAGAATATTGATTCACCAACCGATGGGCGGGTTTCAGGGGCAGGCCTCCGATGTTGAGATTCAGGCCAAAGAAATTCTTCGTATGAAAGATACCCTGAATAAGATTTTGGTAACTCACACCGGCAAAACCTTGGAGCAGATCCAAAAAGATACGGATCGGGATTTTTTTATGTCCGGTGAGGAGGCAAAGGATTACGGCCTTATCGATCACGTGATAACCAATCGGGACGATCTTGACAAACTAGAAGAGGCGGAGGCCTAATATGCCAAAGAAAAAGGACGAAAACGACAATCTGTTTTGCTCATTTTGCGGGAAAAATCAATCAGAGGTACGCAAGCTCATCGCCGGTCCCGCCGTGTACATCTGCGATGAGTGTATCCAGCTCTGTAGTGAAATCATTGAAGAAGAAAGTGAGAAAGAGGCCAAAGACTCCGATCGCATTCTGGCCCCGAAGGAAATTAAGGAAAAGCTCGATGGTTATGTCATTGAGCAGGAATCTGCTAAAAAAGTACTTTCGGTGGCCGTTTATAATCATTACAAACGTCTGGACACCGCCGTCAATACCGGTGATGTTGAGATTCAAAAAAGCAATATCCTATTAATTGGCCCCACCGGTTGCGGCAAGACATTGCTGGCTCAAACTCTTGCCAGATTTTTAAACGTACCATTTACGATCGCCGATGCCACCAGCCTGACGGAAGCAGGATATGTTGGTGAGGATGTGGAAAATATCATCCTGGCGTTGCTTCAAAATGCCGATTATGATGTCGAAAAAGCCAAGCGCGGCATTGTTTACATTGATGAAATCGATAAGATTGCCAGCAAATCCGATAATCCTTCCATCACGCGAGATGTTTCCGGTGAGGGTGTTCAACAGGCTTTGTTAAAAATCATTGAAGGTACGACTGCCAGCGTGCCGCCCAAAGGTGGAAGGAAACATCCCCAGCAAGATTTCGTGAAGGTAGATACCTCCAACATTCTGTTTATATGTGGCGGAACATTTACCGGTCTTGAAAAAATCATTCAGCGCCGATTGGGTTCCAAGATGATGGGCTTTGGCGCAAAAATTGTAAAGGAGAAAGAAAAAAGTATCGGAGATATCTTGAAAATGGTCCAGCCGGAGGATCTGATCCAATTTGGTCTCATCCCCGAATTTTTGGGGCGCCTGCCGGTTATTGCCACGCTGGATGAGCTTCAGGAGAGTGCATTGATTCGCATACTGAAAGAACCTAAAAATGCCCTGCTGCGCCAGTTTCAAAAGCTTTTTGAAATGGAGGGCGTCAATCTTCGCTTGACCGATAGCGCGCTGGCGGCCATCGCCAAAGAGGCCATGAAACGAAAATCCGGTGCCCGCGGTTTGCGGGCGATTATGGAATCATGCATGCTTGATATCATGTACGATTTACCTTCGATTGACAATGTCAAAGAATGTGTCATCGGTGAAGATGTTGTCATGCATCGGGAGGATCCGATTCTGCTCTACGAGCAGACAAAAAAGCAAGCGTGATGACATCAGATGAACTTTCCGCTCAACCGGGGGGAAAATTTTCCTTCATTATCTCATCGGGAATGTTAAATTCTGCGTACGCTTTCATTAGCAAATATGCGTCATTCCTAAAAATTTTATACCTTGCATCTTGAGCTTTTGGGTTATCAGTATTAATTTTATTGTGAGCCCTTTTCCTTCCTTAAAAAAATTGATATATACTAAATATGGATTAACGTTTTTGTGAATAAGCGGCTGCAGTTTGCTTTTAGGATACGATCGTATCAATGAAACATAAAACCTCAACGCATTAATGAGAAGTTGACATCATGGTGAATATTCCGAAAATCTTTAAAGAAAGTGAGTTTGACGCTTCAACGATGTTGTTACCGCTGTTGCCGTTGCGGGACATCGTTGTTTTTCCACACATGGTTGCTCCTTTATTTGTGGGACGAAACAAGTCGGTCAATGCGCTTTCAGATGCTATGAATAAGGACAAAAGTGTGCTGCTGGCAACTCAGAAAAAAGCCGGCATCGACAATCCCACCGAGGAGGACATCAGTCAAGTGGGAACTATCGGCAAAGTGCTTCAGCTCTTGCGACTTCCGGATGGAACCGTAAAGGCGTTGGTTGAGGGTAAATCCCGCGCCCGCATCGTCCGGTTTGTTCAAGAAAAGGAGTTTTTTCAGGTCGAAGTCGTATCGATGCAGGAACCGCAGGTGTCTGATGCAGAGGCAGAGGCGCTTACCCGATCTGTCATCGAGGCTTTCGATGAATACGCTAAAGTTAACAAAAGTATTTCCAAAGAGCTCGTAAGCAATGTTTCCTCCATTTCGAATCCATCGCAGTTAGCAGATACGATGGCGGCTCATTTTTCTTTCAAAATAGAAGATAAACAAAAGCTGTTGGAGGCGCTTGATTTATCAGAGCGACTGGCGCTGCTTTTAAATTTAGTCAAGATGGAAATCGAAGTGTTCCAGATGGATCAGCGCATCAAAAATCGCGTTAAAGAGCAGATGGAACAGACTCAAAAAAATTATTATTTGAACGAACAGATGCGCGCAATTAAAAAGGAAATGGGCGCTGATGATGATGGGGCCGATGAGATCAGAGAGCTCGAGGAAAAAGTCAAGAACAAGAAAATGTCCAAAGAGGCCACCGAAAAGGTTGAAGCGGAGCTCAAGAAATTAAAAATGATGACGCCGATGTCGGCGGAAGCCACGGTGGTGCGCAATTATATTGATTGGATTATCAGTCTGCCCTGGTATGAAAAATGCGATGTGCGCGATGATCTTGACGAGGCGGAAAAAATCCTCGAGGAGGATCATTACGGGCTTGAAAAACCCAAAGAGCGGATCTTGGAATATCTCGCCGTTCAGGCGCTGGTTAAGAAAATCCGTGGTCCGATTCTCTGCTTTGTGGGCCCCCCGGGGGTTGGCAAAACCTCCTTGGCCAAATCCATTGCGCGGGCGACTGGAAGAAAATATGTGCGTTTATCCCTCGGCGGTGTTCGAGATGAAGCTGAAATCCGGGGGCATCGACGGACCTATATTGGGGCCTTGCCGGGTAAAATCATTCAGTCCCTCAAAAAAATAGGTGTAAATAATCCTGTATTTTGCCTGGATGAAGTGGATAAGATGAGCATGGATTTTAGGGGTGATCCGTCGGCGGCACTGTTGGAGGTTCTTGATCCAGAGCAAAACTTCAGCTTCAACGACCATTATCTGGATATGGATTATGACCTTTCCGATATCCTTTTTATTACGACCGCCAACACCCTGCCGGATATCCCGCTGCCGTTGCAGGATCGGATGGAAACCATCCGGCTTCCCGGCTACACTGAATATGAAAAATATCATATTGCCAAAGGCTTTCTGATCCCCAAGCAGATCAAATTCAATGGTCTGGAGGGTAAAGATGTCAGCTTTTCCAAAAATGCGGTTCTTGCCATTATCCGACGCTACACCCGTGAAGCCGGGGTCCGAAATCTCGAACGTGAAATTGCCTCCATTTGTCGGAAATTGGCCAAAGAAGCGGTCAAGAAAAAGGAAAAAACCGAATTCAAGGTTTCCGAAAAATCCATTGGCAAATATTTAGGGCCTTACCGATTTCGACAGGAGCAAGTCGAAGAAAAAGACACCGTCGGAATGGTCACAGGACTTGCGTGGACCCAGGTGGGCGGAGAGTTACTTTTTATTGAAACCCTGATCATGCCGGGCAAAGGAAAACTTACCGTTACGGGCAAACTCGGCGATGTCATGCAGGAGTCGGCCCAGGCAGCGGTGAGCTACGTTCGCTCCCGGGCTCAACATTTAATGATCGATGAAAAGTTTCACCGCAAATACGACATTCATATCCATATTCCTGAAGGTGCCATCCCCAAAGACGGTCCATCCGCCGGTATTTCCATGTGCACCTCCCTCGTATCGGCACTGTCCAAACTGCCGGTGCATCGCGATATTGCCATGACCGGTGAGATCACCTTGAGAGGTCGGGTGCTTCCGATTGGCGGGTTGAAGGAAAAAATTATTGCCGCTCACAGGGGCGGGATTAAAAAGGTGTTGATTCCCAAAGAAAATGAAAAAGATCTCCGGGATGTGCCCAAAAGTATATCCAAACAGCTTGAAATCATCTCCGTCGAACACATGGACGAGGTGCTGTCGCATGCCATGATCGTGGCAGAGGGCGGGTCGCTGTTTAAAAAAAGCGATATTCCTCTGGAGGTGAGTGCCGAGGAGACCCGGGAGCCGAGATCAATTAACTAACATCGGCTGGATCTCGATACGACCTGCCGATATTCCAACATTTTAGCAGGCGGCAGGCGAGTTATCATAGGATATTACCATGCGCACCGGTTTGGTTGCGGCGGATCCGGGTTGGCTTTGTACCAGGCCGAAATCAAATCGGGGTTGACATTACTGTTTGATGCTGTTAGCTAAATGCGTCTTTTGAGTCCTGCATCGAGATGAATTGTTCGGGGGCGGGTAGCTCAGTTGGGAGAGCGTCGGCCTTACAAGCCGAAGGTCACAGGTTCAAGCCCTGTTCCGCCTACCACTCATTTTAATGAGTGGTGGTGGATTCCATGATTCGGCTGCATAAAAAAAATTTTATGTGCCGAAGGCCATCCCGCTTTTTTTCGATTTTCGTGCTTGGGCATTCAGATTTTGTTTGCTAAAAAATGCCTTAGCTGATAATGGTAGCAAACCGCAGGGGCGTAGTTCAGTTTGGTTTAGAACGTCCCGCATATCAAGCGGGAAGATCGAGGGTTCGAGTCGGTTGAGGTGATTTTTCTCTCCTATGGAGGGTATGACTTACAAAAATTCGGGGGCGTAGTTCAGTTTGGTTTAGAACGCCGGCCTGTCACGCCGGAGGTCGAGGGTTCGAGTCCCTTCGTCCCCGCCATAATATTAAGAGGTTACGACTAATCAGTCGTAGCCTCTTTCTTATTTGGTGTCCCCTCTTGGTGTACTTTTGGTCTGGCCAGGCCAGCGTAGTCGGCCATATCGGAATGTATCATTTGTAGGTAACGCTCGGTAGTTGATTCTTTCTTGTGCCTTAACAAACGTTGTATAGCTTTTTTGCTCACCTTGTGTTTATCATCAAGAATAGAAGCG
>CP070694.1:462380-464909 GCA_020353355.1 Desulfobacterales bacterium
AACACAAAACACTTTACACCTTATACCCGATCCCGCAAGGCGGGAATGTATTCGAATTTATATGGGTTCATCATTTATTGAAATATCGTAATATTATCTGACTTATTTATACTGCCGCCAGCATGGCCGTGAATTTTTCTTTGCTGGCCTGCAATTTTCGGCGATCTTCGGCAAAAATTTCCAGAGTAATGGTATCGTCGTAGCCGCAATCTTTAAGTGCTTTGGCAACGCTATCAAAATCGATGGTTCCCTCTCCGATAGGAAGATGATCGTCACGTTTGCCCAAATTGTCGCTGAGATGAATATGAGCAATGCGGTGGCTGAAGTGCCTGATAAAGTCATGGATTTTGTTGCCATCCGGGTTTTCGATGTTCGCATGTCCGGTATCAAGGGTTAGCTTGAGATTCGGAAACTGCGCTAGAATTTCGCGAAATTGCTCGGGTTCAGAATATGTCCGAAATCTCGGAAACATGTTTTCCAGATACAGGCAAAGCCCGAGCCGCTCAGCTTTTGCAATGATGGCCGCTAAGCTCTCGCGACCGAGTTGTAAGACGGTTTCCATGACATATATGCCGAGTCCGCCGACATGGCCGGGATGCAAAACCACTTTGAGGGCATTGAGTTCGGCGGCTGCCTCCAGCGATTTAAACATTTCGGTCAGCGATGCCTTGCGGATGCTTTCGGTTAAATCAGCGATGGAGACAAAGGTTGGCAAATGGCAGACAAGCTGCATGGAATGGCTATCGAGCGCTTTGAGAATCGCTTTTTTATTGTCTAAAATAGTGGAATAATGCGCCAGGGGCGGATCCATCGCCAGTTCCAGATAATCGAATCCCAGCGTCGCTATTTCTTCAATCTCGGCTAATATCGGCTTAATTGGAAAATTCATGGCGCCGTAGTGCATAACATTTTCTCCATGTCGACACCCTTGGGGGAAGATTTTTACTTTCTTGCATCCTTCCCTGCCTTCTTAATCTCATCAAGGAATAATTTGACGATGGGAGAAATTTCGGGTGGATGCCAGGCGGTATTTTTGGGATCCTCGGGCCATGTAAACGGAAGATGGAAAACCTGCCCGGGTTGTTGGGCCTTTTCCAAGATGGAAAGTGTCTGTGTCAATACGCTTCGTTGTCCCTCGCAATCGTTTACCTGTCCAATGGGGCGACCAAACGGATATTCAATTGCCGCTACCCTGGGGATGCCTATCTCGCGATGATATTCAGGAGTCATGGTCAGGGTTATGGTTGAAAACCCGTTTTGTTCCAGGAAGCGTGCCACCAGTCCGACGGACCGGCAACACAGCGGTCATGCCGGGGTCAGCAAAACGGCGTCTACGTTTTCCGCCCGCATCTTGGAGGCAACCTTGGGCATGGTTTCCTCTAAAAGGACTTTCGGGTCCATTTGAAACCCGTAATAGGAATAACAGGTGGGCGCCAACCTGCCAATGGTGCCTTCGTTTTCAAACTCCCGGAACCTTGCCAATGGGAGCATGACATTGATATCCTGCCGAATGTAAGCGGTGTTGATGTGAAGGTGGTTGACATCAATTTCGGCTTCGGTGGCTGTTTTGGGAATCTCTCGGTGGGTCGGATCACCCCAGGCCGGGTCCCGTTTTTCGCGCTCAACATCAAAAGGGGCATCGGATTTTAAGCTGATACCGGCCGAGGTCATGAGCGAAAATGTTATCTCACGCAGAGGCTTAGCAAGCGCTGTCCATGGGATGTCGCCACTGAATTCTTCCGCCGGAATATCTTTGGTCATCCATGCTCGCAGGGATGGGGGCATAAACCGGAATCCATCCACAACCCTGGGCGTATCGGTCATGATACGATTCTCCCTCTATGAAGCTCTCATCTCCATAGCAATCCACAGTTGAGTAATCACTCTCGCTGCCGATTAAAATTTTAATAGGTCCAGGCTTTGCACTGCCCGCTCTTTATCAAAATCCAGAAAGGGTTTTGTTTTTTCATGATACGCTTCCTGACGGGCTTCATTGACTTTGGTTGACAGGGGGGTGTAATAAAATGCCAGCTTCATTTTACCGGTTTCTTCATTGAGTTTTAGTTTTATCTTCGCAGGGGAATATTTCCAGGTGTAGGTGGTTCGATCCGGGTTTATTTGCATTGTCATTTTGGGGCGCCCATATTTTTCGGTAATGTAATGCTTCATCTGGTTGTAGACATCAAACGTATCGATTTCAATATATACGGCAAAAAATTTATTTTGATAGGCGGCGTAAATCACCTGAGGGATTTTAACATCATCGATGACGTGCATGACGGTGGGATTTACAAAATAGCTGACATTATCCTTTTCTTCTACCTTCAAAAAGTTGGCTAAACTGTTCAAATCGGTTTGCCATTTGGTATCCATGAACCCTTCTTTAAGATCGGCGGCCTGAACTGTGCCAATACTCATCAGGATAATGAGCCCTACAAAGATTGATTGATAGTGATTTCTCATGGTTATCACCTTTTCTTCGTATTGATGATCAGAATTCCCATTTTTTCTATATACTATGACAAAAAC
>CP070694.1:465009-469631 GCA_020353355.1 Desulfobacterales bacterium
ACCGACCAGGAACTGGTGATTGCGTTCACCAAGGAGAGCACCCTCAGCATTCTAGATACCGCCGGCAAAGAAGAATGGGCCAGCAGCGAAACCTACGGCGGCAGCAGTGTTTACCTGTTATCGCCGGCCGACCTGAAGGAAAAGAATACCCCAGGCCAGCTCATCGACCCCACCGCATTTAAAGGCCAATACCTCCAGCAGCGGATATTCGTGGCCGACCTGGATAAGGATAAAGAAAACGAGGTGATCGTTGTCAAAAACCACGATGCCTCGCGTGGTCTGTTGAATCGGTTTAGACAGTATACCAGCGGACAATTTGAAGGCCTCGTCTGGGATAATGTCGGGCTTCGCAAAAAATGGTCAACGCGCAAATTTACCGGATACATCAGCGACTATGACCTGGGTGATTTCGATAACGACGGAAGGACGGATCTCGTGTTCGCGGTAACGCGACAAACCGACACCGCATTTACAGAAGCCAAAAGCTACATCGTTTCCATGAGCTCCAAATAGGGAAATGTTGGGTTTCGTACCTCAACCCAACCTACGCAAATGCCCGTATACAGCATTCACCCTAATTCGGCCGAAACCCAACGAGAATGAGGCCTTTCTTTGGGTTATCGGTCCCTAAAAATGGGTATTCAATCAAGTCTCTGGGAAATCGGCAGCCGGGCGTGTTTCAGAAAAATTTTCAGCAGCTCCTCAAATTGCGGGCGAAAGCGCTCATAGTGCGAGCTGTCGACATAGCGGTTGGCACCGCTGCTTGCCAGCGGTACGATATCTTCCTGCCACGAATATTTTAGGTCGGCAAAAATGGCCTTGAGCTGATCATTTAATTTTCGACTGGAATGGACGCTGCCGGAATGACTCAAAAACCAGATTCGCGGCGTAAATTCTTTTCGTTTTTCAAGTGCCTGTGAAATAGCCCGGGGGAGATCGCGGTCCGGTGCAGCAATGCCGGTCTGGGAATTAATGATGGCGGGATTGACGCCTGCCATGGAGGTGGCAATGACACAGGGGAGATCGGATCGCAAAAACTCATATATGCTGCGACCGCCATTTTCGTGCAACGAGATCTGCACGCCGACTTTGCACTGGCCTAAATAGCCGGGAACATCCTGGCGCAAAAGATTGTCCCGTACGGTCACACGCGATGAAAGCCTTGCGGTTTGAATGAGCTCTTTGAAGTCAGCGACATTGCGTTGATCACCACGTCCCATGAAAAGCGCCGTCCGCCGGCGCAAGAGCGGGTGCTGCAGCAATTCGATCATATACGCATGCCGCTTGCGCGGCATTTCGTTGAAGGTGCCATTGAAGACAATATCGAATCGTTTTTCCTGGTCAAACTTCAGGGTTTCGTCGTCTTCCAGAAAATCACCGTGGGCCAGTGAAGTGGTTAGAATTCCCGGCTGACTGCGCATGAAGGCGGCATCTTCTTCGCAGTTCAGCCCGAAAAGCGTTGGATCATCCAGCGCCGCAAAAGGCCGCAGCCAGGCCTGCCGGAAAAGTATCCCCCAGGGCGGTTCCACATAAAGGAAATAAAGACGGTTCAGCGCCTTCAGAAGTACAGGATTGACAAATAGATAGGGCAGCGAAAAAATTCGCAGGATCCCTTTTTCTTCGGGCAAACGGGGCTTTTTGAGGACCTGGCAAAAATGCCGCAGCAGGAATCGCTTCTGGCTCTTTTTGTTGAGCTTGGCTTCAATCCTCTGATGTTCGAGCCTTAAAAATGTTTCGATTTCAGGATCGGTTCCAAATTCATTCCGGGCGCGCTCCAACCATTGCCATTGCCTGGGAAAAGGCAGGCGCGCCAGAAACAGGCATGCCTGCCGCTGGATAAATTGATCGGTGCTCTCAGCGACCGCTTTTTCAAAAAGAGAAACCCGCTTTCGCAGCTGCGCATAGGGCCAATCAAGCCCCTTTTCGACTTCCAGCAAAGGGCGCAGCCAGAACAAAAGCTGGTATATTGCATCATAGATATCGTCTCGCAGGCGCCGGAAATAGCTCGAATCGGCCGTTTCAAACAGCGTTCCGGAATCAATGCAATCAAAAAAACGTTCCAATAGCTGGATGTAGGGCTGCGACGCATTCGGGGCAATGTTAGGTGAGTCCACCATCTCACAAAAATGCAATATGACCAAGAAACAGATTTATCAAATCAATCCCCCGTGAGCCAATTTTCAACTTTCAAACTTTTTATTCTTGAAAAGTGGCGTGTATTGGCGGTGACTAAACTGCATTGATGCGTAAGCGCCGAGGCTGCGATCAGCACATCTTCTATGCCTATGATTTGACCGGTTTTCTGCAAAGCTGCCAGAATATCCCCGGCGGTCAATGCTTCCTTTTCACCAATCTGAATGATGTTGACTCTTGAAATTATTTCTTTGGTTATTCTTTCCCAAAATATATCAGAATCTTCTCTTAGCGCACTGCCAAAGCGCAATTCCATAATGCATATACATGACGTAAACAATGTGTGTGCCGGCTTCGAACGCAAACTGGTCAATAAATGTCGGTGTGGGCGCTTTTTTATTAGCTCGCTCAAAATATTTGTATCGAGCAGGTACATTATTCGGTGGGTGTCTCTCTTAATATTCTGGGCGGATGCATCGATCGTTCTTGCACAATACGATCTATTTCCTCAAAGAAAGGATCATTATTATCCAACCACCCCTTTGCATTGCTCAGATGCATATCGATTGCGTCTGCCGGAACCAAACGGGCCATCGGTTTACCCCTTTTGGTTATAAGTATATGCTTCTTTCCATAGGCCACTTGCCCCAAGATTTCAGAGAAGTGCTTTTTGGCCTCGGCGATATTAACAGTCTTATCAATCATAGTCATACCTCTGTCCTTAGTTTTGTGGTCATGATGACCCAAAAACTGAAAAAAGTCAAGGAATAGAATAAAAAGCCAGGTTCTTTTCACGGAATCCGCTTAAACGATTTTTCAAGGGTTTTCAGATCCCAGCGGATCCAGGTCGGTCGTCCGTGGGGGCAATGGGATGGATTGTCACAGGCGTCGAGTTGTTCAAGCAATCCGTCTATCTGCTGATCCGATAAACGCTGGTTTGCTCGAATGGCTGCATGGCAGGCCACAATCATGCAACACTGTTCTACAGCCTTTTGCAGGCCGGCTGAATATCCAATCGAAACGATGTTTTCTGCCATTTCGACAATCATCGGCTTGACCTCTCGCCCGGAGAGAGGCGCCGGCACCGCTTTGATGACAAAGGTTCTGCCGCCAAAGTGCTCGATGTCAAGCCCCATGGCGGTTAACTCCGGTATCAGTTTTTCGAGGCCGCGGGCCTCCCGAAACCCGAGTTCGACAGTTTCCGGAACCAGCAATTGCTGGGCAGCCTTACTCGCATCGTCGGACTGGCTGCGCAGCTTCTCAAAGAGGATGCGTTCATGGGCAGCATGCTGATCAATCAGGATGAGCCCTTCATCCGACTCGCAGATAATGTAGGTGTGATGAAATTGACCGATGATTCGCAGATCACGAAATTGCTTTTTCGGCCAAATGCGTGCCTGACTGCGACGGGTTTCGGGTTGCGCGTCGCGCGTTACGCGCTGACTGTACGATTGTGTCTTGTGAACTCTCTCCTTTATCCCCTGTCTTCTGTCCTCTGTCCTCTGTCTTCTGTCTTCTTTCCTCGGGTAGCCGGAGACATGATCTGAAACGTTTACAAGCTCCTTAGATTTTGTGCTCCAAGGCGATGACACCGGCCGCCAGCCGGGGTGATCCGTCTCATAAAGCGTTCTTTCAACGGCTTTTTTGACCGCATCATGAACTTTTTGTTGTTGACCGAAGCGAACCTCATTTTTGGTGGGATGGACGTTGATATCTACCTGGTCAAAGGGAACCCGTATAAAAATGATGGCCATGGGAAATTGTCCCTTTACCAGCCTTTGGGAATACCCCTGAAACAATGCATGCTGGATAATCCGGTCACGGACGAAACGGTTGTTGACGTACACAAACATTCCCCGGGAGGTCGTGCGTGTTATCCGGGGCGATGATATCCAGCCGGAAACAGAGATTCCGTTGCTTGCAAATTCAATCGGATGAAGCGCTGTTTCCAGATCCGTGCCCACGACATCGATGACACGCTCAAATGCAGAGGTGGTTGACGACCAGCTTTTGACCGTTTTGTTATTATGAATCAGTTTAAAATGAATATCGGGGCGCCCCATGGCTGTGCTGGCAACGATATCCGCAATGTGACCCATCTCGGTTCCGATGGATTTTAGAAATTTACGTCTGGCCGGTGTATTAAAAAAAGCTGCCTGACACTGACCATGGTGCCCGCGGGTGCCCCGACTTCAGAAACCGACCTGATCTTACCGCCGTCAACCTTGATCTCGGTGCCCGCATCCGACGCATTTTTCCGGGTGACCAGCGTAAACCGCGAAACCGAGGCAATACTCGGGAGCGCTTCCCCCCTGAAACCTAAGGTACGAATGGAAAAAAGATCCCGGTCCTTATAAATCTTGCTGGTGGCATAACGCTCAAGGGCCAAAAGCGCATCGTCGTGGCTCATTCCGCTTCCATTGTCGGACACGCGAATCAGTGCACGCCCCCCTTTTTCTACCTCGATGATAATTCGCGTGCTATCGGCG
>CP070694.1:469731-472372 GCA_020353355.1 Desulfobacterales bacterium
ATTGTATACTTATGATTTTTTGACTTGTATTGACCTATTTTTTCATCTATTGCGAAACCGTATTTTAATTTGTTATTCGCAATATTTTTTCTTACTTTTTCTGCCCAATCATTTCTTTCATTAAAGCTTTTAATTGAAAATAATTTCGAAAGAGTTGAATTAAAATCATCAAATCCTTTATTCATATATTTTTGATTGTAAAAATAATTACACTTATCTAATGGTCTATTTATTGATCCCCCCTTTATTTTAACTGGAAAATTATCAGCGAAATATTTTAATGTAATAAATGCTTTCACTGCTCGGTCAATGTTTTTATCATTCCTTTGCTTACATTCAATAACCAATGTATCTCCTTCATTCGTTATAGCGATTAAATCAGGTCGTTTATTTGTAGTTGACCATCCCATCTTTTTTCTTAGGACCTCAAGAATTGGTAACTTGAGATTGTTTAAAATTAGCGTATTGCCTTTTTTAAACGATCTAAACATTTTGAATTTGGAGAGTTCCCCATTTGCAATCATTTTGGTCAAAGGATATTGTATCTTCTGTCTTTCATCTCCAAGGTCATGAGCGCTTTGCGGAACGATACGGACGCATTTTTCATACCCTTTGAAAAATTTTTTCCATATCGGCTTATCAATTGCTTTGTTATCAGGCATTCTTGTCTTCATCAATGATTTATTAGGGTAATGGATTATTACGAAACTTTGCTAAAAATAAATTCATTTTTCGATAAGGTATCTATCGCAAAAATATTCAGCAATTGGTTTGATCCTAAATTTAATTTGATAAAATCTGTAGGAAAGTCAAAGGCCACATAATGTTTTGCTTTTGAAATATCGATAAAACCGTTTTTTATACTAATTTATAGAATGTCAAATTTTGAAAAGACAATAATCTGTCTAACTTGTGATTAGTTTACAGTCTCTGAATAAAATTGGATATTAAAATTGTTGAGATTTATAGCAGATACATTCATTCCAGAACTCCGTTTAAGAACCACAATATATAGACATCCTTCAAAAAAGAAAGTCATTAATTCAGCATTTGCTGAGTATCTTTAGGCAAAAAACAGATCAGTTTGCGATGCAATTTGAATAATCAACTTTCCGCCATTGAAAGGATTTTTCGAATCGGTTCTGCTTTAAGAAAACCTTCCCTGAGTTGACGATCGGACAGATCATTCGCGGTATTGAGGATTATCTCTGCCGCGGCACCCCATTGAGTCTGTTCTTCGCTGGATCGTCCCAGTTTGCTATGAGCCGCTGCAAGTGATGCATGTGCCTGCCAAAGCTTGCGGGGATTTACTTCTTCTTTAAGAATAAGAATTGCGTCTCCCAAATTCCCAATCGCCTTTTCTGATTCATTGCGGCTGATCTGAACCTCGCCCATCAGCCGTAAGAAACTTCCTTCCCGCTTTTTCATAGATTCTCTTCGAGTTCTTTCGAGATTCCTCTGAATAAGGGCCTCGGCTTGACCGATATCACTCTGACGCAAAAGAATCTGAGCCGCTAGATAATCCATCCGGGTTTTCCATTGATGTCGGAACACATAATAATCTTTGCTTTTTGATTCCTCTTCGAATGACTTCATCCGATGCCTGGCCGCATCGAATTTTTGTTGATCCAGAAGATTTTCAATTAGGTTGACATTTGCCTGGGCCAGCACCTCTGCATATCCACTACGTCCCATAGGATATTTTTCCATCTGACCGCGAGTAATCTCATTACTTTTTAGATTACACCGCCATGCATACTCATGTTGGTTAATCTCTCGGTAGCAATAACCAAGACAGTTGTAAAGCGCCCCCAGGCGAAAAAAAGACCCAACTTTTTTACAGATATCAATGCCATTCTTTAAAATTGATATAGCATCCTCAATTCTTCCGATCTCCGCCAAAGCAATCCCCCGGGTTTGAATCACCAACAACAGGGGAGTCAGAGCATACGTTTTGCGCAAGGATTCAACCATACCTTCAGTTATCTCAATGGATTTTTTCGGCCTACCTAACCATCTCTCTGTCATCGATCGCATATGGTGAGCAACAAACATTGGTATGGGATCTGCAGTCTCTTTGGCTATTCGCCCTCCGTCGAGCACCAGCTGATGCCCCTCGTATGGTTGGCCATGGATAGCTGTCAAAAAACCCATCGTTAATAGCATGATGCTCTCAAGAGCCTTATCTTCATTCTCTTTGGCTTTCGCTATTCCCTCTTTCAAAATTCGTTCAGCTTCATCTTTTTCAGGCCACATATGAATAATTGAAGTTAGCGTTATTAGAGCTTTTCTCTCATAGCCAAACATCCCATGTTCCCGGCTGATTTCTATGACCTTTTTAAATCCATCCGCTGCTGCATCAATGTCACCAATCTGAAGGCTGGCCCGCGCCAATCCACGATTAAATCGGATTTTTGCTTCTACATCCAATTCAATTTTCGCACGCTTTATCATCTCAAGTGCTTTCAGGAAAAATTCATGTGCCGCCTGAACAGCGTTATTAAGATTTGATTTTTCACCCGCCAATATTAAATAATCAACAGCTTTTAAAGTAATTTCACTTTGCTCATAGTGATAGGCAAGTACCTCATAGTGCTCCTGCAGTCGATCGCTGTATAATTTTTCGATTGTTTGAGCAATG
>CP070694.1:472472-476629 GCA_020353355.1 Desulfobacterales bacterium
ATCATCCGGGTGATGAGTGCGACCTGGATTATGTGCCGAATGTGGCCCGCAAGAGCAAGGTAAAAGTTGCCATGACCAATTCCTTCGGCTTCGGGGGCACCAACGCGACGTTAATCTTGGCCAAGTACAAAAACTAAAAAAGGTAGACACCCATTTTTTATCCTTCTCCCTCAAACGTTCGGCTTAGCTCACGTCGAAGTCTCTCCCGCCAAGGGAAGAAAGCTTCCCCTTGACGCCCGTCTTTATACACAATATACACGAAACACCGTGGATGTTTTAAAGAGCTGCCAGTAACTGCATAAAAATATCGAATATCGAACAAGGAACCGCAGAATTTTGAAGTCGACCCTTCGACCTTCGACATTCAATATTCGATATTCTGCGGTTCAAAAAGAGTTGACTAAATATCTGATAGTTACATTAACGCTGCTGTCATGTGTGCACGGGTCCCTCCTTGAGGGGAGGCCGGTCTGCTCGCCGGATTTCCCACCGCATCGTTTAAATGTTATATATTCTTTTACGAATATTTCGGTTTCTACCCGCCATTTTTTTCTTGCGGTTATGGATATTGACATATAATATTTTCAGTTAAACCATTGAGGAGGGGGATAATTCATGAAGTGTCCATATTGTGGAGATATTGACAACAAGGTAATCGATTCAAGATTAAGCAAGGACGCCAGCGTGATTCGGCGGCGGCGGGAATGTCTCGGCTGTACTCGACGATTTACAACATATGAGCACATTGAAGAAATTTCCATCATGATCATCAAAAAAGACGGACGCCGTGAGGTTTTCAACCGTGAAAAAGTACGTTCCGGCATTCAGAAAGCGTGTGAAAAACGTAATATCAGTATGAACCTGATTGAAGAATTTATCGATGAGCTGGAACGGGATCTTCGTGAAACTGGAGAAAAAGAACTTCCAGCTTCTGCCGTTGGTGAGAAGATTATGGCCAAGCTACATGAACTCGATGATGTTGCATATGTGCGGTTTGCTTCCGTTTATCGGGAGTTTAAAGATGTCAATGATTTTTTTGCCGAACTTAAAACCTTATTAAGCAATCAACAAAAAAAATAAACAGAGGACAGAAAACGGATAACAGCGGGCAGATAACACAGAGCTAAAATAATAACCTTCTCTTCTTTTTAAAGTCTTATCTCATTTGAAATCTGACATCTGTCATCTGCCCTCTGACATCTGTGTGTTTCAATATGGATGATCACGACTTCATGGAAATGGCGCTTGATCTTGCGTTAAAAGGCCGAGGCTTTACCGCACCGAATCCGATGGTCGGGGCGGTGATCGTGAAAAACGGTAACGTGGTTGGCAGCGGATACCATCAGTTCTTCGGAAAAGCACATGCCGAAGTAAACGCCATAAATGATGCCGGTGGTGATGCAAATGGTGCCACGCTTTATGTTAATCTTGAGCCCTGCAATCACACCGGTCGAACACCGCCCTGTACACGCAAAATTCTAGACCCCGGAATTCACCGTGTTGTTGTTGCCATGAGGGATCCGAATACCGACGTAAAAGGTGGCGGCATTGACTTTCTAAGAAAGAACGGAATCGATGTCTCGGTTGGGATTTGTGAAGAAAAGGCCCAAAAGCTAAATGAGATCTTTGTGAAATACGTGCGCACAAAGCGACCCTTTGTTATCCTAAAATGTGCGGCAACCCTGGATGGACGAATTGCCACCCGCAGCGGCGATTCCAAGTGGGTTACCAATGAACAATCCCGCGGGTTTGTTCATCAACTGCGGCATGCCGTCGATGCCATTCTGGTGGGTATCAATACGGTAAAGACAGACGATCCCAGTCTAACAACCCGACTCAACCATGGCGGGGGAAAAGATGCCATTCGTATTATTCTCGATACGCATCTTTCGATCGCACCGGATGCCAAGGTGTTGCGACCGAACCCCGGTTCTGATACTATCTTGGTGGCCGGAAAACCGGTGATAAACGAAAAAAAATCGGCTTTAGAGGGAGACGGCGTGCGCATCATCGAATCAGCGGTTAAGGATAAACGCATCAATTTGGATGCCCTGATGGATCAGTTGGGTGCGCTGGGCATTACCAGTGTTCTGATTGAGGGGGGCAGCTGTGTGATTGCATCGGCTCTCAAGTCCGGAATTGTTGATAAGATCGTGTTTTTTTACGCTCCCAAGATTACCGGAGGAGATGATGGGATACCCATCTGCCGTGGGAAGGGTCCCGAAGCAATGGGTGACTGCATTGCGGTCAAAGATATCACGGTTCAGCGCTTTGGCGATGATGTCATGATTGAAGGCTATATTGAAAAGACCTAATTAATACTTAGTTTATAACATTTAAAGGAATAAGTACCCTTAAGGGAATTAGTTCAAAGTTACGGAATTCGATCCTATTGGAATGATGGAATAGTGGGCCTCGAAACGCTGAAATTGGGGATTAACGACGATATTCCTCTTTTTAATGAGTTGTAAATAATAAGAAACGTTTGATCATGTTTACGGGCATTATCGAAGGTCTCGGTACCATAAGCGCCATTCGTTCAGCTGGACAGGGCAAACGCCTGGTGATTGATGCGGATTTCCAGCTGGAGCAAACTCAGGTCGGCGACAGCATCTCCGTTAGTGGTGCCTGTCTGACCGTTGTAAAGATTGGCGCTCGGCGCTTCGAAGTTGATGTGTCCCCTGAGACACTCAGAAAGACGACATTTGGTAATGCAGCAACAGGTGAACGCGTCAACCTGGAAAGGGCTATGCGCCTTTCTGATCTCCTTGACGGGCATCTGGTTTCCGGTCATATTGACGGGATGGGGACGATCAACGCTTTAACAAAGACCGGCAATGGGATTATTGTGGTCATCGGGGTGCCGGAGGCACTCACGCGTTACATGATCACCAAAGGTTCGGTTGCTGTTGATGGTATCAGTTTAACCATCAATGTCTGCACAAACGCTGAGTTTACCGTCAGCATTATTCCGCACACCGCATCGATGACGACCATCGGTTCTAAATCAAAAGGAGACCGCGTTAACATCGAGACCGATATGATCGGAAAATTTGTTGAACGTTTCCTCAAGGGAATCCCATCCCCGCAAAATAAAAAAACGGCTGAAAAGCCCGGTGTTGATATGGATCTCTTGGCCAAAACTGGATTCTTATAGAATGTTGTTCACATATATTTCATAGTTGCTGTGAGGAATATGACTTTTCGCGTTAAGCAAAAAAATCATGACGAAAAAATATATGAACGAGGAGATAAACATACACCATGCCGAACTTAACGGTTGAAGAGGCGATCAGGGATATTCGAGCCGGAAAAATGATTATCCTGGTCGACGATGAAGATCGTGAGAATGAGGGCGATCTTTGCATGGCAGCCGAAAAGGTTACACCGCAGGCCATCAATTTCATGGCAAAGTACGGACGAGGCCTCATCTGTCTATCGATGACCCCCTCAAAAATCGACTCGCTTGATTTACCGCCAATGGTCGACAACAATCAATCTCCGTTGGGGACGGGATTTACGGTTTCCATTGAAGCACGATGCGGAGTAACCACAGGAATTTCTGCGGCCGATCGTGCCATCACGATATTAACCGCTGTTGCAGATGATGCCAAACCTCGCGACCTCGTCAGACCCGGGCATGTCTTTCCGTTGAGAGCGAAACAAGGCGGGGTTATTGTGCGGGCGGGACAAACCGAGGGTTCGATGGACCTCGCCCGCCTTGCCGGTTTAAAACCAGCAGGGGTTATCTGTGAAATCATGGATGAGGACGGTACGATGGCGCGCATGCCTGCCTTAGAAAAATTCAGCGAGAAACACGGTATCGGCATTTGCACCATCGCCGACTTAATTGAGTACCGAATGCGGACCGAATCTTTTGTGCATCGCGTCGCCGAAACAGTGATTCCAACCGCATACGCCGGTGAATTTAAGGCGATTGTCTACGAAAATGATATCGACAACTGGTTGCACATAGCTATGGTAAAAGGTGAAATTGAACCGCAGGAGCCCGTGTTGGTTCGGGTGCATTCCGAATGTTTAACCGGTGACATTTTCGGCTCTCTGCGTTGCGATTGTGGCCCCCAGCTGCAACAGGCCATGAGCATGATTGAAAAAGAGGGCAAGGGCGCACTGCTTTACATTCGCCAAGAAGGCCG
>CP070694.1:476729-483223 GCA_020353355.1 Desulfobacterales bacterium
CATTGGCGGCTTTGCGTTCAAGATCTACTGGATCGATGCTGTAATTACGGGTACATTCAACGAATATCGGATCGGCACCGGCATTTTGAATTTCCCCGGGAACGGGGGCCAATGTGAATGCATTGGTTAGCACCTTGTCACCCGGCTGGATCCCTGCGCATTTTAATGCCACATAGATGGAGCTGCCACAGGAGGCAAAAGCGGCACAATATTTTGTGCCCACATATTCGGCAAATTCTTTTTCCAAAAGAGCGACATCGGAAATTTCACCCGGAGCGGTGTTATAGCGGTGGAGTCTGCCGCTGCGCAGCAATTCAAGAGCCCCTTGGATACCTTCCTCCGGGATCGGTTCTTGCTTGGTGAATTCTTTGGTAAATACTGTTCTATTACTGGCTTTAACGCTCATTTCGAAATAAATTATCAGAAAAATTATTACAGATCTGATTCATTGGTGTTATTCAAACAGATTGCTTTGTCGCTACACTCCTCGCAATGACATCAGTCAAAGATTAACATTTCAGTGTGTCATTGCGAGCGCAGTGAAGCAATCTCATATTTTGGGTATTAAATATAAACTTGGCGTCTTTGCGGCTTTGCGTGAGATAAAATGACTAAAATATCGCACAACTTAATCGCGAGCCTAAGCTTTGCCCTTAGGATCGTAGAGCTCAAAATCAAATTTATCATCGGGAAAATATTTTCGCAATCGGATATCGGCTGCCCGGGCATGGCCTTCCATACCCTCCAATCGAGAAATTCGAGAAGCGACTTCGCCAATCCTCTTGCTTGCATCCCGTGTCATTCGTTGATAGGTGACGATCTTGATGAATTTACCAACACTCAGGCCTCCCGAATAACGCGCCGCTTTGTTGGTCGGCAAAATATGGTTGGTGCCGGTGGTTTTATCACCATAGGAAACGGTACATTCTTCCCCGAGGAACAGCGACCCATAATTGGACAAATGGTCCAACCACCAATCAAGATCTTCAGCCATGACTTGAACGTCTTCGGCAGCGTAATTGTTGCTGACCTCAAGCATTTCTTCTCGGGTTGAGCAGAGAACCACTTCGCCGTAATCCCTCCATGAAGCGGTGGCGACTTTCGTTTCAGGTAAATCCGCAATGACCTTCGGCATTTGTATCATTACGGTCTCGGCCAACTCCCGCGAATCCGTCACCAACCACACCGGAGAATCGTAGCCGTGTTCGGCCTGGCTCATTAAGTCAATTGCCACCATATAGGGATCGGCGGTCTCGTCGGCAATTACAAGTGATTCCGTGGGACCGGCAAAAACATCGATGCCGATCTTACCAAAAAGCTGGCGCTTGGCTTCGGCAACGAAGCGATTTCCGGGACCGACAATCACATCCGCCGGCTTTCCGGTAAAGCTGCCGTAAGCCATTGCAGCGATGGCATGGGCTCCGCCCATCATCATGAACACATCCGGTTTGCAAATCGATACGGCACACATAATGGCGGGACTGATCGTTTCACCGTCATGCGATGGGGAGCAGGCGACCACATAAGGAACGCCTGCGGCTTTGGCGGTGGCGATGCTCATAATGGCCGAAGCGGCATGGGCAAAAAGGCCGCCGGGGATATAACACCCCGCACAATCGCACGGAATCAAGCGCTGTCCAAGGATCACTCCGGGGGTGATTTCGGTTTCAAACTCCCGCATGCTTTCGCGTTGTTTCACTGCAAAATTATAGACCTGGTCATAGGCGAAGGCTAAATCGGCTTTAACCCTTTGGGGGACATTTTTAGCTCTTTCTTCTATTTCTTCAGGCTCTAGGATCAGCTTTTTATTCCAATTTTCAAACTTGTTCGAATAATGCCGGAGAATCTCATCATCCCCATTTTCGCGAACAGCTTTAAGAATGTTTTCGACAATTTCTCTGGTCTCGGCTTCATCGGATTCGGGTGTCTTGGAGGCCTTTTTGATATAGGTGATCATTTAATATCTTCCTTTCAGAGCTTTAAATCTTGCGGTTGGAACGGGGTGTCAAGTACCGGGTTTGGAAACAACCAATCCTCCCGGCCTGGATCAATTTAGTAATCAGTGAATTACGAAAAGGAGGCTGTTGTAATTAGCTACAACAGCCTCCTTTTTTAATTGTAGAAATTCCGAAACGTTTATTTTCTTTTGACGTGAACCCTGAACCCTGCATGCCGCGCCGTAGCTTGAAAGCTAAGGCGGGAACCAGTGAACGCCTATCTGTTCAATCCCGCTATGGCGGGAGCAAGCGGGCCAACAGGCTAAACCAGGTTCACATCTTACCTTTCCATGGAACAATCTTACGCTCAATGAAACGCATGAGGAGATCGAACATATAGGCAATCCCACCGATCACAAAAATGCCCATAATCACCACATCGGTAACCAGGAATTCTGCGGCACTGAGAACCATGTGTCCAATACCGGCCTCAGCGGCGACCATTTCGGCAGCCACCAGGGTGGTCCATCCGAAGCCGATTCCAATACGCATTCCGGTGAGTATCTCCGGCATGGCACCTTTTAGGATAACGTGCCAGATCACCTGGGCGCGGGTCGCACCCAATGAATAGGCCATTTGAATTTGTTCAATCGTCACCGATCGAACGCCGGAACGGGCGTTCAACGCCATCGGGGCAAAGATTGCCAGATAAATCAATGTAATTTTCTGTAAATCTTCGATTCCCAGCCAGATGATGGTCAGTGGCAGGTAACCCAAGGGGGGTATCGGTCGATAGAATTCGATCGGGGGATCGAAGACACCTCTGAAAACACGGTTTACGCCCATGCCGATGCCTACGGGTATGGCTGTGACACATGCCAGAAAGAACGCGGTAAAAACCCGAAACAGACTCGCTTTTGAATGCCCCCACAAGGTCGACCCGCCGAAATCTTCGCTCCAAACACTGACAAATTTTTTAAGAACAGACTCCGGTGTCGGCAAGAAAAGCGGCTTTATCCACCCCATGTTGGTCACGAACCACCATAAGAATATGAGCGTAACGGACGTCACGACGCTGATGGCCGTGCTGTTTCCGATACCGGGAGCGCCGTAAGATTCTCCGGGTTTGACCGGACCGCGGCCAAATACTTTAGAAAAATAATTTAACGATGATTCTTTGAAGCTGTTGACTAAAGACATGAAAATTACCTCACCCCTGGTCTATTCGTATTTCGTCTCCATGGATAATGTCCAAAATTTCCTGCCGCATTTCAATAAATTCGGGGAGTGACTTGATGCTGCGGGCATCGCGGGTTTCAAAAAATTTCTGATAGAAATCGAGCTTATACGAATGAATGATTCGGCCGGGACGCGGCGACATCACAATTAAGCGGGAGGCCATAAAAATGGCTTCATCAACGCTGTGCGTGATGAAAAAAACCATTTTTTTGGTCTGGCGCCAGATATCAAGAACCAGCTCCTGCATGGTTTCGCGGGTGATTGCATCCAATGCCCCCAGCGGCTCGTCCATGAGCAAAATGGCCGGATTGCTGGTAAGCGCTCTTGCCAGCCCGACGCGTTGCCGCATACCACCGGACAACTGGTAGGGATAATGACTGAGAAACTCCTCAAGCCCGACTAAACCAAGGTATTTTGCGGCTACCTTTTTGCGCTCTTCTGATTTTTTTTTCTGCAGCATCAGACCAAAGGAGGTGTTATCCATGACGTTGAGCCATGGCAACAATGCATGCTGTTGAAACACGACACCGCGATCCGCCCCCGGCCCTTTAATCGGCCTGGAGTCAAGCAAGACATCACCGCTGTTGGGCTGGATAAATCCTGCCATGACATTGAGCAGCGTTGTTTTACCGCATCCCGAAGCGCCCAATGCGACCATAAAATCATTGCCTTCAATGGTAAGATTGATATCTTCCAGTGCATGCACCTCACTTCCGCCTCGTTTGGGAGGCGGATAAATCACATTGACCTTATTGAGTTGGAGAACGCTCATCGAAATTTTACCTAATTATTTCTTTAAAAATAAAAAAAGATCCCCGGCGTTTGCCTGCCAGGGATCCAAGATTCAGTCCAGCGTTATTTGCCTAGAGCCATGTTTAGATATTTAGGATTGACCACCGCGGAGTAGTCCGGCAGCATTTTTTCGATCTTTTTTTCCTGCAAAAGGAATTCAGAAGTAAAGTATAGCGCTCTGGCTACACCGCCGTCTTTCCAGCCACCCAGCCACCGATCCGAAGCTTGTTCCTCCAGCGGAAGCCAACCATAGAGGGCCAATATGTCGGGAACTTCAGAGGGCTCGCCGCCGATCAAGCTGATCATCTTTTTGACCATCGGTGAATCCGGAGTCCAGGCCTGGGGATTGCTGCGGTAGGATTCATCGGCCGCGGCCACGATCTTGATGAACTTTACGACAAAGTCCTCATTTTCCGCCGCCCATTTTTTTTGGGCCACACAACCGTCAAATGTAGCTTTTCCCCAGCTGCTGAGTTGTCCCGAGGTGACCAATACTCTGCCGTTCTTTTTTATTCTTCCGAGCGCCGGGTCCCAGACAAAAGCGGCATCGATATCGCCTCGCTCCCAGGCGGCGGCTATGGCAGGCGGCGTCATATTCAGAATTTTTACTTCTTTCGGATCAATGCCGAATTGCTCCAGCGCAAACAGGGTGTGGAAATGGGTGGTGGAGACAAAAGGGACCCCCAGCTTTTTGCCCTTGAGGTCTTGAGGAGCAATGATGCCGGATCCATTGCGAACCACCAACGCCTCGGCTGAGGCAATGTCTTCAAAAATCCAGATAACTTCGATGTCAAGGCCACGGCTGACGCCGGCGGCAACAGGGCTGGATCCGGCCAACGCAATGTGGACATCGCCCGAGGCCATGGCGTTAATCACCTTGGCGCCGGAGTCAAATTTTTTCCAGTTGATCTTATAGCCCGTTTCCTTTTCGAAGGTTCCATCGACAATCGACGTCAGCCAAGGGCCGAAAACCAACTGGTAGCCGATGGTGGCTTCTTTTTGTGCAAAGGCCGTACCCATGCACAGCACCATAGACAAGATCACAATGAGACCGATGGTTTTAATTAATTGTTTCATGAACGAATTCCCCCTTTCTGTGTTTTATTGGTTGATGGCATGCATACATTATCCTCAGCACTCTGGTATGCTCATAATAAACACCGCGATTTTTGCGAACATTTCGATGGCCGTGAATCGAAAATCCTTTCTGATTCGAATTCACTTTTTGCCGCAAGCTAAGAAAGTAGTTGTGTCACCATAAAGTAACTCACATAGCGTGTCAAGATAAAAAAACGGTTGAAAAATTGCATGGTTTGCGCAATTCAGGGGATTGAGAAAATTACATGATTGGCACGACATTTCAGCAAAATTAGCTCTTGACAAAGCGATCCAAATACATTTAGTTGTATAGTTATATATATCAATTTACTGGTAGATCTGGATTCATCAACGAAACAGGTTTATCCTATTCAAATGCGCGGGTCTCTAAATTGGTTAATGCCCCTGACGATCATTTCCATCTGTCCTTCACACGTTTTTGATCGGATCCAGTGGGTAACGGTACGATAAAAAATGCCCTCGATTGCAAGAAATATAGCTGATCAGGATCCAACGCCGGTCTATTTCAAATTACAGATGCAACTTCTCAAAGAGATCGAAAACGGTCGTTGGCCGCCCGGACAACGCATTCCCCCCGAACGCATCTTAGCTGAAACCCATAAGATCAGTATCGGAACGGTAAAAAAGGCCATTTTAAATTTAGTCAATGAAGGCTACCTCTACCGTATCCAGGGAAAAGGGACATTTGTTGCCGGCAATACCCTGGACCCGGAGAGCCTTCGCTATTATCGTTTCCTGGAAAGTTTCGAGGACGAGGAGATTGAACTCCAAATTAAGCTTTTGAATCTAATCATTACAAAAAGCAGTGAACCGATTAATTCATTGTTAAGGCTTAAGCCAAATCAAAATCTTTATGAGATCAGAAGAGCGTTTTGGGGAGTAGAAAAACCCATTGTATACAGTATCTCTTATCTGCCGCAGAAGATGTTTCCGGATCTTGCGGGGTTTCCAAAACAAAAATTTGAAAACGTACCTCTTTACATTGCGTTGGAAGAAAGCTATGGCCTGCCCACTATTTTCAATCGAGAATTGATCAAGACTGCCCGGGCCGATAAGGATACCGCCGAGGTTTTGGCGATTCGAAAAGGAAGTCCCGTTTTGTTCGTGGAAATGCTTTCGTTCACCTACAAGCAAAAGCCATATGAATACCGCAAGAGTTATTGCGTGACGCACACCCGATCACTTTTCAGAGAATTGATGTGAATTGGTGAAGATTCGTGTTAATTCGTGGCTGAATTCAATTTGTTCTAAGGAGATCCAATGAAACAAGATTATCCGATGATTAACTGCGATGTACTCATCATTGGCGGAGGCAGTGCCGGGGCCATGGCCGCCATTCGGGCCAAGGAAATGGATTCCAACCAAAAGGTTGTGGTCTTTGAGAAAGGGGACATCAAGTATTCGGGC
>CP070694.1:483323-494490 GCA_020353355.1 Desulfobacterales bacterium
CCTTCAATAAGAATCGGTTCAAAGGCTTGGATGCCCAGGCGATGCAGTGTGGGCGCCCGGTTCAGTAAAACCGGGTATTCCTTGACAACCTCATCAAGCGTGTCCCAGACCTCCGGAACCTCTCGTTCGACCATTTTTTTGGCACTCTTTACGGTGGATACCAATCCTTTCTGTTCCAGCCGATAGTAAACAAAGGGTTTGAACAATTCCAAAGCCATTTTCTTTGGCAGGCCACACTGGTGTAGCCGCAAATCCGGCCCAACCGTGATAACGGTTCGACCTGAGTAATCCACTCGTTTTCCTAAAAGATTCTGACGAAATCTTCCCTGTTTGCCTTTTAAGGTATCGCTGAGGGACTTCAGCGGGCGCTTGTTGGTTCCGGTAATCACTAGGCCGTGACGACCATTGTCAAACAGCACATCAACGGATTCCTGGAGCATTCGTTTTTCGTTACGAACGATAATCTCCGGCGCTTTTAAGTCGATCAGCCTTTTCAGACGATTATTCCGGTTGATGACCCGTCGATAAAGATCGTTGAGATCGGAGGTAGCGAATCGACCGCCTTCAAGCGGAACCAACGGCCGCAAATCCGGTGGCAGGACCGGAATCACATCCATAATCATCCATACGGGATCGACAGCCGACTTTCGAAAGGCATCGACGATTTTAAGCCGCTTGGCCAATTTCTGTCGTTTGGCAATAGATCCTGTTGCCCGGATTTCGCTTCGCAACTGGTTGTATAGCTCATCGAGATCAATACTTTCCAACAAGGCTTGAACCGCCTCGGCGCCGATTCCAGCTTCAAATTTTTGCCCATAGGTTTCAAGAGCTTCTTGATATTTATCATCAGATAGCAATTGCCCCCGGGTCAGGGGTGTGCTTTTGGGGTCGAGCACAATATAGCTGTCAAAATACAGCACTTTTTCCATGTTTTTTAAGGTAAGATCCAGCAAATTACCAATTTTGCTGGGCAAGCTCTTTAAGAACCAAATATGGGAGACCGGGGTTGCGAGTTCAATGTGGGCCATCCGTTCCCGACGCACTTTGGATTGGATGACCTCCACACCGCACTTTTCACATATAACCCCTCTATGTTTCATGCGCTTATATTTGCCACAATTACATTCATAGTCCTTTGTCGGCCCAAAAATTTTGGCGCAAAAAAGACCATCACGCTCGGGCTTGAAAGTCCGATAGTTAATGGTTTCTGGCTTCTTGATTTCCCCGTGAGACCATTTTCGAATCTCCTCAGGGGCAGCCAGCGCTATCCGAATACCATTGTAGCGTTTCGGGTCTTTTGGCTTGGCAAAAAAATCATAGAGAGTTTCCATAATCTTTTCCTGTAATCCTTTGGGGTTTTGGGGTTAATATTACTCGGTGCTTTCCAAAAGCTGAATATCCAGACCAAGAGCCTGCAATTCCTTGGTCATCACCCGAAAAGATTCGGGGATCCCAGGCTCTAACACATTTTGACCTTTGACGATCTTTTCATACATGCGGGTTCTTCCGGCCATATCGTCGGATTTTACAGTTAAAAACTCCTGCAAGGCATAAGCGGCACCGTAGGCCTCCATTGCCCAAACTTCCATTTCACCCAGACGCTGCCCGCCAAACTGAGCCTTACCACCCAACGGTTGCTGGGTTACCAACGAGTATGGACCAATAGAGCGCGCATGAATCTTGTCATCGACCAGATGATGCAATTTCATGACATACATGGTTCCTACCGTAATCTTCTCATCGAAAGGCTCTCCGGAGCGTCCATCATACAGGGTGGTCTGGCCGGAAACATCATAGCCGGCCTCCTTCAGCAGCGCTTTAATTTCATCTTCTTTGGCGCCATCAAACACTGGTGTCGCCATAAGCACGCCGTCTTTATAGTAGTCTGCGAACTGGCGCAGTTCCTCATCGCTTAGGCTACCGATCATTTTCTTAAGTGGTGTTGTCGAGAATATCTTCTTCATCTTATCCCGCAGCGCCTTGTATTTTTGCTCCTCAACCAACTGGTTGAGTTGATCACCGAGTCCTTTGGCGGCAAGCCCTAAATGGATTTCCAAAATTTGCCCGACATTCATTCGAGACGGCACGCCCAACGGATTAAGCACCATATCCACCGGTGTTCCATCTTCGAAGTACGGCAGATCCTCAATCGGCAGAATTCGTGAGACAACCCCTTTATTGCCGTGACGTCCCGCCATCTTATCGCCCACCGACAATTTGCGTTTCATGGCCACATAGACCTTGACCATTTTGATCACACCGGGCGGCAAATCATCGCCTTTCTCGTATCGGCTGATTTGTTGTTCGAAGGCCAGGCGGCAAAGCTCGCGCTGATCTCGGTAACGCTCCAGCAAATCATGAATCTGCTGGGTGATATTCGGATCTTTCAATACAATACCTTCAATTTGCTGGACCGGAATGTTTGCCAAGGCGTCGGCATCCAGTGTAGATCCGGAAGATATGAGGATCTTTTTCCCCTTCTTCAACGGCGCATAGACCTTTTTTCCGACCAGCAATTCCGACAGCTGAGCGTGAACCACTTCCTCAATAACGGCGAGTTCGTCATCTCGGTCCTTTTCCAGGGCTCCGATCTCCTCATCTTCGATCAGTCGGGTACGATCATCTTTTTCAATACCCCGCCGCGAAAATACCTTGGCATCGATAACAATCCCCTGCACTCCAGGAGGTACACGCAGCGACGTATCCTTGACATCACCGGCTTTCTCACCGAAAATGGCACGCAAAAGCTTCTCTTCCGGAGAAAGTTGAGTTTCGCCTTTGGGTGTAATCTTGCCTACCAAGATGTCGCCCGGATTGACCTCAGCACCTAGCCGGATAATGCCGCTATCATCCAAATTTCGTAAGGCTTCATCGCCAACATTAGGAATATCCCGTGTAATTTCCTCTTTGCCTAATTTGGTATCTCGGGCAACAACTTCAAATTCTTCAATATGAACAGAGGTATATACGCCGTCTCGCACCAATCTTTCGCTGACTAAAATCGAATCCTCAAAATTATATCCGCCCCATGGCATAAAGGCTACGGTTACGTTTTTTCCAAGTGCCAATTCACCGTGTTCGGTTGCAGGCCCGTCCGCAATGATTTCCCCGGCCCCTACCCGTTGGCCCTTTTTGACAATGGGCCGATGATTAAAACAGGTATTTTGATTTGAGCGAATAAATTTTGATAAATTATAGATGGTTACATCTTTTTCCGAAGGAATATCGGACGGTTCATGCTTCAGAACAATTCGAGATGCATCGACATCCACGACTTCAGCATCCCGTTGAGCTACGACGGTAACACCAGAATCCTTTGCCACGACACCTTCAATGCCAGTGCCGACCAAAGGGGCTTGATTGATTAACAACGGAACAGCTTGACGCTGCATGTTGGATCCCATCAATGCCCGGTTGGCATCATCGTTTTCCAAAAACGGTATGAGCGACGCAGATACACTGACAAGCTGATTTGGCGAAATATCCATCAGCTCGATAATCTCCCGTTCCACCATCATAAACTCGCCCGCCACCCGGGATGTGTCCATCGGGTTAACATATTCGCCTTTGGCTGTGATGGGGGCATTTGCCTGCGCAATGGGATGTTCTTTCTCCTCAAATGCATCTAAGAATTTGACTTCATCGGTCACTTTGGCTTTCTCAACGACTCGGTAAGGTGTTTCAATAAAGCCATAATTATTTACGCGGGCATAGGTGCTCAACGATACAATCAGCCCGATGTTGGGCCCTTCCGGTGTCTCAATGGGACAAATACGCCCATAATGTGAGGGATGCACGTCACGGACTTCAAATCCTGCGCGCTCGCGGGTAAGCCCACCTGGCCCGAGTGCACTGAGTCGTCGTTTATGGGTAGTCTCCGATAGGGGGTTGGTCTGATCCATAAACTGGGACAATTGGCTGGTACCAAAGAACTCTTTAACAACAGCTGAAACCGGCTTGGGGTTGATGAGGTCATGGGGCATCAGTGCATCGACTTCCTGCAGACTCATTCGCTCTTTGATGGCGCGCTCCATTCGAACCAGTCCGATGCGGTATTGGTTTTCAAGCAGCTCCCCAACTGCCCTGACCCTGCGATTACCCAGATGATCGATGTCATCGACAACCCCTTGGGTGTCGCGCAGTTCAATCAGCGCTTTGGCCGTGAGAAGAATATCCTCTTTTCTGAGAATATTCAGATGAATTGAGCTTTTTATTCCGAGCCTCTGATTAATCTTAAGGCGTCCGACACCGGACAAATCATAATAGGTTGAGCGGAAAAATAGATTGTCGAGGAAGTCCTGGGCCACCTCAGGCGTAGCCGGATTGCCCGGTCTGAGTCTGCGATAAATTTCAATCAGCGCTTCCTCTTTGGTTTCGACCTTGTCCAACAGCAGTGTTTTGCGGATCGAATCACTGATGGTAGCCCCATCAATATGCAGCAGATCAAATTCGGTAACGCCGGCTTCAGCAAGCTTGGCTATATTTTCCTCATTGATTGACTCATTGGCTTTTACAATGGGCTGATTGCTCTCGGAGTCATAAATGGTATAGGCAAAGGCCCGGTCAACAACCTCTTCCAAACTAATTGGGATCCAATCGGTACCGGTAGTTTTTAAACGCTTAATTGCACGTTGGGTATACACACGGCCTTTTTTTACGAGGATCTCACCGGTTTCAGGGTCTTTGACGTCCTTGCTGGCACGTTTGCCTTTGAGAAAATCCTCGTTGAATTGTTTGACGTAACGCTTGCCGAGAACCATAATCTTTTCGGTGTCGTAAAAATACGATAAAAGATCCTCGGCGGAATAGCCAAATGCTTTGAAAAGCAGCGTCACCGGGAACTTTCGTCTGCGATCGATCCGAATGTAAACGATATCTTTGGGATCAATCTCCATATCAATCCACGATCCTCGAACAGGAATAATTCTGGAGCTATAGATAATCTTACCACTCGAATGGGTTTTGCCCTTGTCATGATCAAAAAATACTCCCGAAGATCGATGAAGTTGGCTGACAACCACCCGTTCGGTCCCATTAATGATAAAGGTACCTTTTTCGGTCATTAACGGAATCGTGCCGAAATAAATTTCCTGCTCTTTAATATCACGAATGTTGGAAACACCTGTTTCACTATCGACATCATAAACGACAAGTCTGACCGTGATTCGAATTGGAATTTCATAGGTCATTCCACGATGGATACATTCCTCGATGCTGTGTTTGACCTCACCAAATCGGTAAGAGACAAACTCAAGGGATGCACTGCCAGTGAAATCTTTAATCGGAAACACGGACCTAAATACCGCTTGCAAACCGATGTCTTCACGCTTTTCAGCCGGAATATCTTTTTGTAGAAAACGTTGGAATGATTCCCTTTGCATCCCGATCAAATCGGGGATCTCTACAATTTGGCTGATTCTGCCAAAATTTTTACGTATACGCTAGTTTGCCAAAGGCATATTCGACATGGCAGCTCCAATATGTTTAGGTTTGGAAAGTTATGGGTTAAAGAATATAGGCCAGAGGGAAGAAGATGTTGTTAAAACACTTTGACCGACAGCGCCAACCACCGATTTCTTCTTCCCAATCACCTATTGCCGCGAGCCGATTATCCGTTGTTATTTAATCTCAACTTGGGCACCGGCTTCTTCCAGCTGACTCTTTATCTTCTCAGCTTCGTCTTTCGAAATACTTTCTTTGACGGGCTTGGGTAAGCCATCAACCAAATCCTTGGCATCTTTAAGGCCAAGGCCGGTAATTGCCCTGACTTCTTTGATGACCTGAATCTTTTTATCACCGTGGGCAATCAGGACTACATCAAACTCAGTTTTTTCCTCGACCGCCCCACCGGCAGCTCCCTCAACAGAGCCGGCCGCCATCATTGCCACCGGAGCAGCCGCTGAAACACCGAATTTTTCTTCCATTTCTTTTACGAGTTCGGAAAGCTCAAGTACCGACATATTTGCAATGAACTCGATAACATCTTCTTTCGTAATATCTGCTTTTGCCATTTTTTCCTCCAGTTTTGATTTCTAATTATTAAACCGTATGGTTTGATTTCAAAAACATAAACCTTGAAGTTAAGCGGCCTGCTTTTGATCCTTTAGAGCCATGAGCAAATATAGCATCTTTTTGGGAATTTCACTCAAGGTCCTTACCAGTGATGTCGGAACACCATTGAGGACGCACAGAAGCTTGGCCAAGAGCTCTTCCCGCGAAGGCAACGTCGATAAGGCGTTGATTTCACCCGGATCAAGCACTTTGCCGCTCATCACCCCAACTTTGATTGCCAGCTCTTGATGATCTTTTGCAAAATCTATTAGGATCTTGGCAGGTGCTATCGGATCATCATAGCTCAGTGCCACTGCACTGGGACCGATCAAATGTTCCTTAATGAGACTCACATCGGTTTCTGCCGAAGCTCGCTTGAGAAGTGTATTTTTTACTACCTGAAACTCAATATTTTCTTCTCTGAGCCTGCCACGTAAATCATTGATGGTAGCGACATCAAGGCCTTTGTAATCCGCGATGATCACAATAGAAGACTTTGAAAATCTTTCATGCAGATTTTCGACAATTTTTTTCTTTTCAGTCAGATCCAAGGGACTCTAATACCTCCTTTCTTGTTTTTAAAAACCGGAGGCTGTCGGCCACTGTTGATATGAGAACACAGTTTGCTGGCCTAGAATAATTAACTGATTCACCCAAAGGTGCAAAGCAGATAACTGTCTATGCAGGCCGGCCAAGCCAATTAAACACTTCTCAGATTACTCAATCGAAGTGAACCTACGGTCTTTGACAGATTAACGATGACTAGACAAATAACTATGGAAACTTGCTTATATTCCTTTCATTTACAGCCGACAGTCAACAGACATATAGCACTAAAACATGTTGAGGCTCTATCGCCCTCACATTATTTGACCAAATCCTTAAGCTGGGTCACATCGATTTTTACACCGGGTCCCATGGTTGTGGAAATGGCAATTCCTTTTAAGTATGTACCCTTGCTGGAAGCGGGTTTAAGCCGAATGATCGTATCTATGAACGTCGTTAAATTTTGCACAATTTTTTCAACTCCAAATGAGACTTTACCCATCGGCGCATGCACAATTCCGGCTTTTTCGACCTTGAATTCGATCTTCCCGGCCTTGAGCTCGTTTACGGCTTTGGCAATATCGAAGGTTACCGTACCCGTTTTTGCATTAGGCATAAGCCCCCTGGGGCCGAGAAGTTTCCCAATCTTTCCGACAGAACCCATCATATCAGGCGTGGCCACGGCTTTGTCAAAACCGAACCAGCCCCCTTTAATTTTCTCGATGAGATCATCATTGCCAACAAAATCAGCACCTGCATCAAGTGCCTCTTTCTCTTTTTCCCCTTTGGCGAAGACGAGAACTTTAATTTCTTTTCCAAGACCGTTCGGTAATATGACACTGCCCCGAATCATCTGATCCGCATGGCGAGGATCAACTCCCAAGCGAACGGCAATATCAACGGTTTCATCAAATTTTGCAAATGAAGCGTCCAGCGTTTTTTGAACAGCGTCAACAAAACTGGTTGCTGCTTCCGCATTTATCCGCGATTTTGATTCGTTATATTTCTTACCCCGTTTAGACATCTTTTACCGTATCTCCTTCATTCGGGTTGCGAGCTGCGTGTTGCTGGTTAGCAGTCCATTCTAAGGCGCACCTCGCAACGCGCAACACGCAAACCTTCTTATTCAACGTCTATTCCCATACTTCGAGCCGTACCCTCAATTATTTTGCACGCTGCGTCCAAATTATAAGCGTTTAGATCCACCATTTTGAGTTTGGCAATCTCTTGCACCTGTTGGCGAGTAACTTTTCCGACGCGTTCTCGTTTGGGGTCATTGGCGCCCTTGGCTATTTTTGCCGCTTTTTTTAACAAAACGGCTGCCGGTGGTGTCTTGGTAATGAACGTAAAGGACCGATCCTGATAGACCGTTATGACCACAGGGATTATCATACCTTCGTCATTGGCTGTTTTGGCGTTAAAGGCCTTACAAAAATCCATTATGTTAACACCATGTTGTCCAAGGGCAGGACCGATGGGAGGCGATGGGTTTGCCTTACCAGCCTCAACCTGCAGTTTGATTAGCGCTAATACCTTTTTTGCCATTTCCGCATTATACTCCTACCCTAAATGAGCGAAAACCGCTCATTTAGCAGTTAATCGTTATTTGTTATTCGTTAGTCGATCACCGGTAGTTAATCTCACAGCTTAAAGCTTCTGGACCTGCACAAACTCCAATTCGACCGGAGTTGAACGGCCGAAGATACTTACCAAAACCTTAATTTTGCCTTTTTCGGGGTTGACTTCCTGGACGGTGCCATTGAAGTTGGTAAATGGGCCGTCAATCACACGAATTTCATCCCCGGACTCAAAGAAATATTTCGGCTGGGGTTTTAATTTCCCCGCTTCCATGCGATTCAAGATTTGAGCAGCTTCTTCATCGGAAAGCGGTGTCGGCTTCCTGCGGCCGCCCAGAAAACCGGTAACCTTGGCAGTATCATTCACGATATGCCAGGTTTCATCATCAAGTTCCATGCGCACCAAGATATAGCCGGGATAAAACTTGCGCGATGAGGTCTTGCGTTTGCCTTTAACAAGTTCAACGATTTCTTCGGTAGGGACAACCACTTCACCAAATTTCTCGGAATGCGCCGATAACCCAATGCGTTCTTCCAAGGCCGCTTTGACCTTGTTCTCAAATCCTGAATACACATGGACGATATACCATTTAAGCGCCACTGATTTACTCTCCTTGTTTATTGAAGCACAATTCGGATTAAATTGGACAGGCCGATATCGACAACTCCCAGAAACAGCGATATAAGCATAACTAGTGCCAATACGACAACCGTAGAACCGATGGTCTGCTTGCGGGAAGGCCAGGTTACTTTTTTTAGCTCTACTTTAACTTCTCTTAAAAATTGAATAGAAACAGTTAAAAAATTAGCCCTTGGCCTGCTTGGTACAACACTCGGTGCTGTTTGCGCTTTTTTCGGTGACAGTGCTGGTTTCTTTTGGACATCTTTGTGGCTGGCTTCGACTACGGCAATTGGTTTGCTGTCAGCAGCGCTATCTGCCCCTATTTGTGCGGCAGTTCTATTAGCAGCCTTTTGCTTTTTCTTTTTTTTCGACTTAACTGCTTTTTTTCGTTGTATCCTTCCCATTGTGCTCCTAAAACGGTGAAAGCTCAAAGTTACAAAACCTCAAGAAAATAATATATCCTTTGAAGCTTCACTTAAAAAGGTTGTGGCAGGCCAGGAGGGATTCGAACCCCCAACCCTCGGATTTGGAGTCCGACGCTCTGCCGTTAGAGCTACTGGCCTGGATGGTCCATTTTCAAAGGCAACTGTCTTTAAGTACTTATTTTAGATTTTTTCTTATTTTGCCGTTTAGTTCCTTTTTATTTGTTTACGATCCTATCCGATAACACTGACAATCACTTGGTCTCCCTGTGAGGGGTGTGCTTGCGGCAAAATCTACAATATTTATTAAACTCCAGCTTATCAGGTATGGTGCGTTTATTTTTAGTGGTTGTATAATTTCTTCGTTTGCATTCCGTGCATGCAAGGGTAACAATAATTCTCACCGGATGTCTCCTTTGACCTTATTCTATGATGTCGCTAATCACGCCAGCGCCGACAGTGCGACCCCCTTCGCGAATCGCAAAACGCAACTCCTTCTCCATGGCGATCGGCGTGATCAACTCCGCCTCGATGGCTACATTATCTCCTGGCATTACCATCTCCACACCCTCCGGTAACGTCAATACCCCCGTTACATCGGTGGTGCGAAAATAAAACTGCGGCCGATACCCACTGAAAAACGGCGTGTGCCGACCACCTTCCTCCTTGCTCAATACATACACCTCCGCCTTAAACTTGGTGTGCGGCGTGATCGTGCCCGGCACCGCTACCACCTGCCCACGCTCAACCTCATCGCGCTTGGTGCCGCGCAACAATACCCCAATGTTGTCTCCCGCACGCCCCTCATCCAACAGCTTGCGAAACATCTCCACACCCGTGCACACCGTCTTAAACGTCGGACGAATCCCCACTATCTCTACATCATCGCCAACCTTGATGATCCCTCGCTCAACTCGACCCGTGACCACCGTCCCGCGACCCGATATGCTGAAAACATCCTCTATCGGCATCAAAAACGGCTTGTCCACATCGCGCTCCGGCTCCGGTATAAAACTGTCAATCGCCTCCATTAACTCAAATACACACTTGGCCTCCTCACTGTCGGGATCCTCAGTCTCCAACGCCTTCAATGCAGACCCCCGCACAATCGGCGTCTCATCACCCGGAAACTCATACTTGTCCAATAACTCCCGCAACTCCAACTCCACCAACTCAATGAGCTCCTCATCATCGACCATGTCACACTTGTTCAAAAATACCACAATGCTCGGTACTCCCACCTGACGCGCTAACAAAATGTGCTCCCGCGTCTGGGGCATCGGTCCATCATCGGCCCCCACTACCAATATCGCCCCGTCCATCTGCGCCGCACCCGTGATCATGTTCTTGATATAATCCGCATGACCCGGACAGTCCACATGCGCATAATGACGATTGACCGTCTGATACTCCACATGCGCCGTGGCGATCGTTATCCCACGCTCCTTTTCCTCCGGCGCCTTGTCAATCTGATCAAACGGAATATAGTCCGCCATGCCCTTCTTGCCTAAATGCTTGGTAATCGCCGCCGTTAACGTCGTCTTACCATGATCAATATGACCAATCGTTCCTACATTTACATGCGGCTTGGTCCGCTCAAACTTCTGCTTCGACATCTTCTTGTCCTCCCTTTTCAAATGCATAGCGCCTAGTGCATAGCACTTAGCGTTTATCTATGATTTCCCTGTGCTCCATGCCCCATGCGCTATGCCCCAAACGTTACCATCGAAAATGAGCAAAGGCTTTATTGGCTTCTGCCATCTTGTGCGTATCTTCCTTTTTCTTGACAGAAGCGCCCCGGTTGTTGGCGGCATCCATAAGCTCGGCCGCTAGCTTGTTGGCCATGTTCTTTTCAGGACGTTGTCGCGAATAACTGATAATCCATCGAATACCTAACGCCGTTCGCCGGGATGGTCGAATTTCGGTAGGCACCTGATACGTGGATCCGC
>CP070694.1:494590-502787 GCA_020353355.1 Desulfobacterales bacterium
CCCTGGCATTCGCGGAAAACTTAATTTTGGCGCTTGATCTGGCTCCGCTAATTAATTTAGGCGGATTGTTCAAGGTCGGGTCGATTCAAATCAGCACCGGTTATAAACCGGCCATCAGCTTTATGATATAGATCATTGTGTTGCTTTTCAAACCAACCGGAATTCTAAGAAAGAAATAGAATGGCCGTCATCAATTTTGTTATTTATCTTTCGACCATGATCGGGATATATAGCCTGCTGGCCATGAGTTTGAACTTTCAGGTGGGCTTCACGGGATTAATCAATTTTGGCCAGGTCGCCTTTTTTTGCATCGGGGCCTATACGTCGTCTCTTTTGGTGGTTAATGCGGGCGTGCCGGTTCTGGTCGGTTTTCTGGCCGCAATGACGCTGGGCGGTATTTTCGGGTATATCATGAGTATCCCGACCAAGTCATTGAAGTCTGACTATTGGGCCATTGCCACCCTGGCCAGCGGAGAGATCGTGCGGTTGTTTGCTCTCAACGAAGCCTGGTTGACCGCCGGTCCTTTCGGGGTGATGGGTATTCCGCAAATTTTGAAAGATATCATTTCAAAAGATGCCTATCCGGTATTTTACCTGCTTTTCGTTATTGCTTGCATCATTATCGTTTATATTTTCTTAATTATGCTAACAAACTCTCCCTTCGGCAGGAATCTCAAGGCCATCAGAGATGATGAAGAACTGTGTTTGAGTCTGGGTAAAGACACCCAAAAATTGAAATTACAGGCTATGATCGTTGCCGGAACTGTAGGCGGTCTGGCCGGGGCCCTCTTTGCTTTTTATATCCAATTTATTTCTCCGGAGAACTTCCAGCCCATCGAAACGTTTTTGATGTGGGCTATGATCATCGTGGGCGGCCGGGGAAACTTCATGGGCGCGATTGCCGGTGCGGTCGTTATCCAACTGTTTAATGTGTCCACGCGATTTCTTGGCAATTATGTACCCTTGGGTTCTGATTCTATGGCAGCGCTCAGAATGACGATCATCGGTGTTTTGATTATATTGTTTCTCCTGTATCGGCCCGAAGGATTGATAAAGGAGAAGAAAAAAGTTTACGAATAAACGGATGTTGCGGAATTTCTATCCCGCTGCGGGGCGAATCTATATTAAACGGGGTAAATAGTCGATGTTGACGATTAAGAATCTGCAAAAGCGCTTTGGCAGCCTAAGGGCACTGGATGACGTGTCTCTGGAAGTCGAAGATGATTGTATCGTGGGATTAATTGGGCCGAACGGTTCGGGGAAAACAACGTTATTCAATGTGGTGTCTGGATTTTATGAAAAGGATGGCGGCGAGATCTATTTTAAGGGAGAACGCATAGACGGTTTGCCCCCGAATAAGATCGTCAAAAAGGGATTGTGCCGCACATTTCAAGTCAGCAAGGCACCGGAAAAAATGACGGTGCTGGAAAATATGCTGCTGGCCGCCGAACATCAGATCGGTGAGGATCCCTTCAGCGCCCTGTTTCTGCGTGCCCGGGTGCAAAGGTCGGAAAAGCAAATTTAGATCGGGCCCTGGAGCTGCTGGATATGTTGCAGCTTTTGCAGTTGAAAAACGATTATGCCGGTGATTTATCAGGCGGGCAGAAAAAGCTTCTGTCCCTGGGCCGGGTATTCATGTTGAAGCCCGACATGATCTTGCTGGATGAACCCACCGCCGGTGTCAACCCGACGTTGCGGGTGCAACTGATGGAGGCCATCAAGCGACTGCAGGAGATGGAAAAAAAGGCGTTTTTCATCATCGAGCACAGCATGAAGGTTATCAGTGATGTTTGTGATAAAGTCTTTGTTTTAAACTATGGCAAGAAAATAGCTGAAGGAACACCGGAGGAGATCCAGCAAAACGAACAGGTGCTGGAAGCCTATCTAGGTGGGGCGTAGCCTTAATTGAATCAAAAATCAATCAGGTGTTATTTGTTATTAGTTTCGAGAAAATTTATTATCGGAGATACATTTCACTTCTGATAAAAATATGAAATAGCAACCTTATTCTTTCAATCAACGAATAACAATTAACTACCAATGGGGCCATGCCGCTCGATTGCGCTGGGAGGTTAAATCGCAATGCCTCTATTAGAAGTACATGATGTCATTTCAGGATATGGAAGCACAGATGTTCTGCACGGTGTTTCGATATCGGTTGAACGAGATGAGATCGTAACAATTATCGGACCCAATGGTGCCGGTAAATCAACCTTGTTCAAAACCATTATGGGCTACCTGATACCCAGATCAGGAAAGATTATTTTTTCAGAAGAAGAGGTGACCCAATTAAAACCCAATCAAAAAGTGGTAAAAGGAATAGCTTACGTTCCGCAACTTGATAATACTTTCCCATCGCTAACCATTCGGGAAAATTTGGAAATGGGAGGCTTCTCAAAGGAAAGGGAAGCGCTACAGCAGGGAATTGAAACTGCCTACAGCATCTTTCCCATCCTGAATGACCGCAGAAACCAGAGGGCACGCACTCTCAGCGGTGGGCAACGGCAAATGTTGGCCATGAGTATGGCTCTGATGACCGAACCGGCTCTGTTACTATTAGACGAGCCTTCGGCAGGTCTGGCCCCGAAATTGGATGAAGAAGTATTTAACCAAATTAAATCTTTGCATGCAAGAGGAATTGCCATTCTGATTATTGAGCAGGATGCGCATCGATCTTTAGGCATATCCGATAGAGGATATGTGCTGGCCATGGGGCAGAACCATTTTGACGGGTCAGCGGATACGATCCTGAATGATCCCCAGATCAAAGAAGCTTTTTTAGGTGGCTGATTCAGATTACAAAACCTCACAGGAAATATCATGAATTTCACAAAAATAATAACCGCAATTGATACACATACAGAGGGGAATCCGGAGCGGGTGGTTACGGGCGGGATACCATCTATTCCCGGCAAAACCATGCTTGAGAAATCAAAGTTCGCACGCGATAACTTGGATTATCTTCGCACCATGCTGGTACATGAACCTCGGGGGCACAGCAATATGTACGCCTCTCTCCTTGTTCCGCCTGCTGTAGAAGAAGCAGATATTGGGGTGCTGTATTTAGAGCCGGGTGGGTATGTGACCATGTGCGGCCATGGAACAATGGCTATCTGTACCGTGTTGATAGAAACAGGCATCATTAAAGCACGGGAGCCTGAGACCGACATCACGCTGGATACGCCCGCCGGACTCGTGCGAGCCAAGGTGGCCGTAAAGGATGGAAGGGCCGAATCCGTCACCATCCGCAACGTACCATCTTTCCTCTACCAGGCGGATGTAGAATTGGATATCGCCGATGTGGGACGCGTGAAGCTAGATATTGCATACGGGGGCAACTTTTACGCTATTGTGGAAGCTGAAAGTGTGGGGCTGGAGGTAAGAACCGAGAATGCGAATAAACTCATATCATTGGGTGCAAAGATATGGCAGGCAGTTAACCAACAGGTTGAGATCCATCACCCTCAAGAACCACAGATAGATTGTATCAACTATGTGGAGTTTTGCGCCCCAGCGACTCATCCAAAAGCCACCATGAAGAATGCCGTGATAGTGCCCCCGGCAGGCATGGACCGGTCACCTTGCGGTACGGGGACCTGTGCCAAGATGGCAACCCTCTATTCAAAAGGGAAACTCAGGCTGAAGGAGGAATTCGTTTACGAAAGCATCATCGGAACCCTGTTCTACGGTGAACTCTTAGAGGAAACGAAGGTGGGGGAATATCCGGCTGTGGTTCCATCCATTCGAGGCAGCGCATATATCACAGGGATTCACCAGTTTGTTGTTGACCCTAAAGACCCGTTTCCAGAAGGCTTTCACCTCGGGAAAATAGAGAAGCTTTATGGATTCGGATTTAGGACCTAAAATCTTTTTTAAAAAAGATTTTATTAATAAACTTAAAAGGAGGAGATTGTCTTGAAAGAACTTAAAGGAATCTGCGCCGCCTTGTGCACGCCATTTACGGATGATGGCGAAAAAGTTGATGAAACCGCAATGAAAGATCACATCGATTCCATGTTGGAAGCCGGGATTCACATAATTCTGGTTTGCGGTGGAACCGGTGAATTTGCTTATCTGAGGCCTGAGGAAAGAAAAAGAATTGCCGAGATTGCCGCAAAACACATCGATGGCAGAGCCGGTTTTATGGTTCAAACCTCGGCCATCAATACGGCCGACGCGAGCGAGTACGCCCGGCATGCTGAAGGAGTCGGTGCGGATTGTTTGCTGATTTTACCGCCTTATTTTGAAGGGCCTGACAGCGAAGGGGTTTATTTTCATTATGCGAAGATCGCTGAGACCATTAAGATTCCGATTATGGCCTACAATATTCCGGTTCATTCGGGCATCGATATTACCCCGTCTTTATTTAAGCGTCTTATGGAGATCGATAACGTCCAGTACATCAAAGACAGCACCGCTGATCTCATTCGCATACAGGAATTGCTTGCCATGGGAGCCAACGTATTCAATGGAGCGGATCCGATTGCCTTCTTCAGTCTGGTAGCCGGATGCCCGGGGTGCGTATGGGGAGCCCCCAACGCCATGCCAAAAGAGGCTGTCGATCTCTTCAATTTTGTTACTTCGGGCAAACTGATTGAAGCAGGAGATCTCTGGAAACGCATGTTTCCTGCCAATCTCTTCTTTTGGACCCACGTATACAATGCATCGGTCAAGGCAGCTACGAATCTATCCGGAAGAAAAGTAGGCCCTTGTCGCAAACCCGTTCAACCTTTAACGGATGCTGAAATGAGAGGATTGCGGGAAGCTTTAAAGCCTTTGGGAGCATAGGTTTGAGGTGTCAGGTTTCAGCAGGCAAATTAAGGAATTCCTCAATCATTGAACGCTGACACCCGACACCTGACACCTGAAACCAAGATAGCGAAAGGCAACGAAAATGAAAATCAAGCATGTATTCTCGTCCATCGACACCCATACCGGCGGGCAACCCACCCGGACAATTACCGGGGGTATAACCTACATACCGGGAGCCACCATTGTGGAAAAAATGACCTATTTAAAGGAAAACATGGACTGGATACGAACGTCTTTAATGTTTGAACCCCGGGGGCGCGACATTATGTCCGGGGTTATTCTAACTGAACCAACACACCCCGACGCAGATATCGGGGTAATTTTTATAGAAACCACCGGCTACCTGCCCATGTGCGGCCATGACACCATAGGTGTCTGTACCGCGCTGGTGGAAACCGGTATGGTCAAGGTGGAGGAGCCGGTCACACATATCGTATTGGATACTCCGGCCGGGTTGACCCGTATTCGTGTGGATGTTGAAAACGGCAAAGCCAAGGGTGTCACCTTTAAAAATATACCTTCATTTGTGTTAGCTGAAGACGCCGAGGTTGATGTGCCGGGATTTGGAAAAATTATCATGGATGTTGCGTACGGCGGCAATGTGTATGCGATCCTGCCGGCGGACGCCGTGGGCCTTGAGATTCGTCCCAAAAATGCGCGCATGGTCATTGATATCGGCAGAAGAATCAAAGCAGCGGTGAATGCGCAGGTGAAGATACAGCATCCCGAAAAAGATTTTATTAATGAATGCACGCATGTGGAGTTTTACGGGCAACCCTCTTCACCGATAGCTCACCTAAAAAATACGGTGTTTTTTGCTGAATCGGGAATTGATCGATCGCCTTGCGGCACCGGCACGTCCGCAAAACTTGCCGTTTTACACGCCAAGGGCGAAATAAAGCTCAATCAGGAATTCGTTCATGAGAGCATCATCGGGAGCATTTTTAAGGCCAAGATTGTCGAGGAGACCCGTGTCGGACCTTTTGCCGCGATTGTCCCGGAGGTTACCGGAAGTGCTTATATTATGGGAATCAATCAATCATTCATAGATCCCGATGATCCCCATTGGAAAGGTTTTCTCTTGGGCTAAAAAAATGGGAGGGAATTGAAATGCAGAAATTGAGCGGAACTTTTACAGTGATGGTGACACCTTTCGCCCCAGATGAACAGCTGGATGAAAAAGGATTCCGTGAAAACATTGATTGGTATATTGATGAAGGGATCCATGGCGTCATTTGCCTGGGAAGTACCGGCGAGTTTGCTAACCTGTCAATTGAAGAACGCAAAAGCGTCATTGATATTACGATCGATCAGGTAAAGGGCAGAGTTCCGGTAATAGCGGGTACCGCTGCCAACTCAACTCGTGAGACCATTGAAATGACAAAATATGCGAAAGACGCCGGCGCTGATGCCGCCCTAATTGTCGCGCCTTTTTATGGCTTGCCAACTCAGGAAGACTTATATGAACATTACAAGTCCATATCGGAAAATGTGTCAATTCCTATTATGGTCTATAACAATCCCGGGTTTTCAGGCGTCGACATGTTACCCCCTCTCATTGAAAGACTCGCAGCGTTTGATAACATCTTGTATCTTAAAGAAAGTACCGGGGATATAAAAAGGGTTCATGAATTATTGCGACGTTGTGGCGACAGCATCGATGTATGGTGTGGATGGGATGATCTGGCCTATGAATTTTTCTTTTTAGGCTGCCGAGGTTGGGTAGCCCCCATCGCAAACTTTATGCCCAAGACCGCAGCTGAGCTCTTCACGCTGGTTGAGAAGAAAGAGTATGAAAAGGCCAAAGCACTTTTTTTCAATATGCTTCCATTGTTGAGTTACCTGGAAGAGGGCCAACTATTAGCTAAAGTAAAAGAGGCGATGAACATGATAGGCAAAGCGGGAGGAAAACCGCGAAGACCCTTTCTCCCCATTACCGGAGAACAAAGGGGCGAATTACGCAGAATGTTAAGCGAGGTCGGGCTAATATAGGAAGCGCCTAATTGAGCCTTATTCTGGAGATAAGATGATGCCGAACCGAAGTGCTGACGTAGTCGTTATCGGCGGAGGAGTCGTCGGAACAGCGATTGCGTACTTTCTGGTCCGAAATAATATGGACGTCATTCTGGTGGAAAAGGGAGCTATTACTGCTGGTACTTCCGGTAGATGTGAAGGAGATGTTTTGGTTTGTGATAAGATGCCCGGGTTTGACAGTCGATTGAACAAATTCAGCCAGGACCTTTTTCCGGAAATAGCGAATGAATTAGACTATGATATCAGTTGGACCCGCAAGGGAAGCCTGCTTGCGATTGAAAACGAAGAGGAGCTGGAGAAGGCCAAAAAGTTTTGCTCTCAGTTAAATGCCGAAGGACTGCCGGTAAGAATTCTGGACAAGTATGAGATCCATGAAGATGAGCCACATCTGGCACCCGATATTGTCGGTGGTATGGAAACGGATTGTGACGGCTCCCTGAACCCCATGGCCCTGGCCTATGGACTGGTTCATGGGGCAAAAAAATTGGGAGCTAAAGTCCTGACTTATAGGGCCGTAACCGACATTCGGCTGGATGCCGATGGCTGCATTGAGAGGGTCGTTACCGAAAAAGAGGAGATCCTCAGCAAGCGGGTGGTCAATGCGGCCGGCGCCTGGGCACCGGAAATTGGGAAGCTAGTGGGGCTGGATATCCCTATCAAGCCTAGGCAGGGCCAGATGCTGGTGGCTGAGCGCACATTCCCCGTTGCCAGACGAAAAGTAATGGAATTCGGGTATATGATGGCCAAATTTGAAAGCAGTGATTATACACGTGATGTAACACCCGAAATGGAAAAATACGGGATTGCACTTGTGTTTGAACCCACCGAAGCAACGAATTTTCTCATTGGCAGCAGTCGCCGGTTCGTGGGCATGGACACGTCATGCCACCTTGACGTTCTACGTGCCATGGCCCAGAGAGCCATTCGGTTTTTCCCTGTGATTAAGGATATTAAAATCATTCGAAGTTATGCGGGACTCAGGCCTTTTACACCGGATCATCTGCCCATCATATCAGAAACCGAGGTGCCGGGCTTTTACGTGGCGGCCGGTCATGAAGGCGATGGCATCGGTCTATCCCTTATCACCGGAAAATTAATATCCCAAATGATCTGCGGTGAGCAACCGTCGATCACAATCGAACCTTTAAAGTTGAGCCGATTTAAAGATGGATATCGTCAATAAGTTCGAAATTGAAGTGAATGGCAAAATTATTTTAGCTCATAGCGGGCAGACAATTGCTGAGGCGCTGTTGGCCAACGGGTTGAGGGGATTGCGAATGACAAGAAAACAATCCCCACGGGGTGTCTATTGTGGAATGGGAATTTGTTATGAATGTCGGATGATTGTCAA
>CP070694.1:502887-506318 GCA_020353355.1 Desulfobacterales bacterium
ATTCCGAATTCCGCATTGGAGTCCCTAAATCCTCTGTCCTCTGACCTCTGACACCCGACACCTGAAACCTTGTTTACTAGCCTCTCTTTAAATCAATAATCTCCATGCGATTGTTTCGATCCGGACGCTTTTCTGATGGTCCTTCCGTAAGCACCACAAGGTTTCCCTCAATGTTCATGAATTTCAGCCAGTCTTTGGTCCACTTGCGCCAGTCTTCCGGATGATCCGGTTCACACACCGGATAGACGCCGTAGGAAAACATGAGATCCTGACATGTCTTTTGCTGGGAGCTGACCGCCGTTATCCACACCGGCAGCCGGAAGCGGGTGATGCTTCTGGCGGTCGCGCCGCTGCGGGTCGGCACGATCACCGTGGGCGGGGTAATGCGTTCCAGGGTTGTTTCGACGCATATGGCGATTAGATCTTCAAGCCTGATTTCATCTTCTTCACGACGGGTTTGAAGAATTTTTTCAATCGAGGGCGAGGTTCGATGGGGCTCAACGGCTGCAGCGATCCTTGCCAACATGGAAGCTGCTTCCAGCGGATATGCTCCCATGGCGGACTCACCCGAAAGCATCACACAGTCGGTTCCATCAATAATGGCGTTGGCTACGTCAGTAGATTCGGCGCGAGTCGGTCGGCGGTTGCCGGTCATCGACTCCAGCATCTGGGTGGCGGTAATGACGGGCTTGCCCATCATATTGGCCAGGCGCATGATGGTTTTCTGGGCCACGGCGATGTGTTCGATCGGGATTTCGACCCCTAAATCTCCGCGGGCAATCATGATACCGTCGGCGGCATTGAGGATTTCAGCCATATGGTTGCGAGCGCCCGCCCGTTCGATTTTGGCGATAATAAACGGATCATGGCCCAGATTTGAAGCTGCTTTACGGACAGCAGCAATATCTTCCCCGGTTTCGACAAAAGACTGGCTGACGGCATCCACACCATTTTGCAGGGCAAATTTCAAACACTCATAATCCTGATCGGTAAACGCGCCAATACCCAGATCGATGCCGGGTAAATTAAGGCCTTTGCGGGAGCGGAGTTCGCCGCCAACGATAACCTTGCACTGGACATCATTTCCAGCTACGTGTTTAACTTCGAGTTCTACAAGCCCATCGTTGAGAAACAAACGGTCCTGCGGTTTTACGGTCTGGGGAAGCCGGGTAAAGCTAACAGAGACACGATCCTTATCGCCAACGATATCCTCGGAGGTCAACGTAAAGATGTCGTCAGGTTTTAATTCTATCGGCTCTCGGGCAAATTGGCCGATTCGCATTTTCGGCCCGGGCAGATCAGCCATAATGGCTATGCGCCGACCGGTGGCGTGAGAGGCGGCACGCACTTTTTGTATGGTTTCCTGGTGACTTGAAAAATCACCGTGGGAGAAATTGAGGCGCGCCACACTCATGCCCGCCAGGATCAGCTGCTCCAGAATCTCAGGGGAATCCGACGCCGGTCCAATAGTGCAGACGATTTTGGTTTTGTTGGCAGGGAAGGGCATCTGTTCTTCTCCTCAGTTTGATAATCAATCAGTATCAGGTAGATTGAGATACTCTAATATCCCTGTCTTGTATTTCTCCTTAAACGCGTTGTCGATCTTCTCAACGGGATTGGCACCTAAAAAGACAAGCAATTTATCAAGGCCAGCTTTTCTTGCATTTGCATCGGAGACATCTTTTAAATTCGCAATTTGGTCTTCGATCTCGAAATACTTAAGTTTGCTATTGAGCGGCAATTGCCAGAACAGCAGAAACCCTCTATCGGGAAATTCCACCTCCAATATCCTGTAGCAGTATTGCATAAATAATTTTTCGAGCTCTTGACGAATTTCGACGATCTTCTGTTTTTCTTCTGCCAAACGTTCCAATAAACACGGTTTCCCGGATACTTCGAAGTACATTTTTATTTTCGGTTCCGTACCGGATGGCCGCACGGTGACCCGCATGCTGGAGGTATCCGGCAGGTTGTCAAAATAATACACCAACATATTTCTGGCGGAGGTATCTGTTTCCGACAGATGCGGCCGGGGCTCTCCCTGCCAGCGATCAAAGCGCTGGCTGACGCGAAATTGTGCGAAAGATTCAATAGGGGTGCCTCTCAAATGATCCATGATCTGGGAAATTTGTTCCATGCCCCGCGCGCCCAGCAATCTAATTTCGGTCAGATAATTATGGCAATATCCGTATGCGGCGTAGATTTCGTTGAGATCGTCCAGCAGGGTTTTGTTTTGCATTTTTAATTCGGCGGCGTGTTCGCAGATCCAGATGGCGGCGGGAGCTGCATCTTTATCCCGGGCGTAATTACCGGTAAGATATCCATGACTTTCTTCGGCCCCAAAAATAAAATCCGTGATGTTGCCTTCGTTTTCAATTTTGTTCATCACGGCGGCAATGTATTTGAAGCCCACTAAAAGATCGCCGATACATTGAACCCCATTTTGCTGTGCGATCTTCTGGATCAAGGATGTGGTGACATCTGTTTTAATGACCACACTTTGTTGGGTTAACCGTCGCGCTTCTTTGTATTTTGAAATCGCATAATTGACCAGGATGATACCGATTTCATTGCCGGTCAGAAACTGCCAGGAGCCTCTATGATTCACCATCACACCGATTCGATCGGCATCGGGATCTGTACTTATTAAAATATCTGCCTTGCGCGCTTTTGCGAAAGGTAGCGAGGTGGCAAACGATTCAATCACCTCAGGGTTTGGAATGTTGAAGGTGACATTTTCAAACGCACCGCTTAAATTCGATGTCTGGGGCTCGAGGGTAACGTCGAATCCCAGTCTCGTTAGAACCGGGTGCACCGATGTGAGACCGGTTCCGTGCAGGGGTGAATATACTATTTTCAGACTGCGTGCGTCGGATAAGGAAACCGGGCAGACCGCCTCGTGATAGGCCTGATCAACCGCTTCGCCGACAGATACAATCAACCCTTTATCTTTGGCCTCATTGATAGGCCGGGCTTTGATCGCGACGACATTTTGGGTGACCTCGTCTACCAGAATCTGATCATCGGGCGGAATCAATTGTCCGCCGAACTGATCATACACCTTTTTGCCGTTATCGGTCGGCAGATTATGGCTGGCACTGAACATGTCGCCGGATATCGCATTTAAATACCGGATAGCATAGGATAGTTCGGGCGTGCTTCTGACATCGTCAAACATATACACCGTTATTTCGTTGGCTGCATAAACTTCTGCCGCAGCAATGGCCAGTTGTTTGCCGTCCAGATCCATGACGGGATTGAGAAGCCTGTCGTCATATATGCCATTTTGGGTATATTTTCTGACATCAAATTTAAGCACCACACCCCGTTTTTTCGCATCCTCTCCGTACTGTTTTATCAGATATTGTGAGTGCCCCTGGGCAGAGGCTTGGATGGTCCATGTATTTATGCGGTTGGGTCCAATTCCAACC
>CP070694.1:506418-510439 GCA_020353355.1 Desulfobacterales bacterium
AAAAAGTTCAAGAACAATTTGGCCTTTGGATGTGTCCAATACAACTTTAGAATTACCTTTGGATGTTTCTTCCGCATCTCCCGAAGCAACAGCAGCCAGAAAAACAAGAGTCGAAATTAATGAAATTTTCATTTTCTCACCTCCGTTCAAATCTTTGGGCGTTCTCCAAATGTCGGACCTATCTCGCGGGTGCGCTTGAGTTCAAAAAATCCCGGAGTGCCGCCGGTTGCAATCACGGCATCCCAAAATTTAACCGCAGCTTTGCCGGTCGGTGCCGGGCTCATGACCGGTCCAAAAAATCCCGGCCCCTTGCCACCGTCGAGAACAATCAACGGTACGCCGACATCGTCTCCCGCCTTGGCGATGGCCTGATCCATATCTGCTTGAATATTTATATCCCAAGATTCGTCATGGGCGGCGCTGCTCAGTTGAGCCGGGAAATTGCAGCATTGCAAAATTTGCTCAAAGATCTTGGGGTCATCGATGTCTTCGTCATCGTGATGATAGAGAGTGCCCATGGCCGTATAAATTTTTGCGACGCCTTCATTACCATAATCGCGGCGGACTGCCGCGGCAACGCGCAATGCCCTGAGACCGATCTCATGCACTATTTTATGACTCTCTGCAATGTCCCTGTTTTTATTTATGAGTTTGAGGCTAAAAAACTTCCAATGCACCTGAATCCGTTTTTGACGCCCGACATCTTCCATCCACCTGGATGTAATCCAACACCAGGGTCAGACCGGATCCCAGAAAAAATCAACGCTGTCTTTAATATTCATCATGTCTAACTCCTCCTTGATGTAAAAAATATAATTAAACGAATTGGGAATTTCAATAATCGGTCGAAGCCCCTAAGCGCTAATGCGATACCGCACCGCCGATCAATTTATGGCCGAATCTTTGGGCGATAAGCTTATCCATTTCATTTTGGCGATGACAGGCCACCTGGTGTCCTGTTTCTGCGAATTCCAGCAGCGGTTCTTCTTCCCGGCAGCGATCCTCTGCAAAGGGGCAGCGTGTGTGAAACCGGCATCCTGCCGGCGGGTTGAGGGGCGAGGGAACGTCGCCGGAAAGCACAATCCGCCATTGCTTGTGTTCGACATCCGGGACCGGGATGCCGGAAAGCAACGCGTGGGTATAGGGATGCAATGGGCGGGTAAACAGGTCATTGGTTTGGGCGATTTCTACAATTTTACCCAGATACATCACCGCCAGACGATGGCTAATATATTTGACTACCAGAAGATGATGGGTGACAAAAAGATAGGTCAAACCGAGCTTTTGCTGCAGCTGGATCAGAAGATTGAGAATCTGGGCTTGCACCGAAACGTCCAGGGCTGACGTCGGCTCATCCAGTACAATAAACTCCGGACTGGTTGCGATGGCCCGGGCCACGGCAATCCGCTGGCGCTGTCCACCGGAAAATTCATGGGGATAGCGCAAATAATGATCTTGGGTCAGACCCACGATCCTTAGCAGTTCCATCACACGCTCTTCCAGGGCACGGCTCCCGATGTTATTTTGGGCTTTGATCGGCTCGGCAATGATGTTTTTTATCAGCATGCGCGGATTCAACGACGTGGTCGGATCCTGGAAGACCATTTGGAGTTTGCCGCGAATCCCCATTTTTCGCAAGTCGCCTTTTTTTAAAGTCGCAATATCTGCCGATGAATCCGTTTCGTTTTTTGAGGGAAAATAATGGATATGACCGGCTGTCGGATCGTGCAGGCGAATGATAGCTTTTCCGGTGGTTGTCTTGCCGCAGCCCGACTCCCCTACCAACCCCAGACACTCACCGCGAAATATATCCAGGTCTACACCGTCTAAAGCTCTGACATCGGCGACTTTACGCTGGAAAACACCACCTAGAACCGGATAGTATTTTTTCAGATTCTCGATTCTTAGAATTTTTGGCATCATTTTATTTACAAAAACGTCCAATAATTTGCTAATCCCTTGGTTGATCGGTCCACAGGTAGCAGGCGACAAAATGATCTGTTCCGACTTCAACAAGTTTGGGAAATTCTCGCCGACAGATATCCATAATCTGTTTGCACCGGGGGTGAAACCGACAGCCCGAAGGCGGTGTCACCAGATTCGGTACGCTGCCCTCGATGCTCTGCAGCTCTCCCTCCTGGGAAAGCTTGGGTACGGAATTCAGCAATGCTTGGGTATACGGATGCTTTGGCGAACGAAATATGTCTTTGACGTCGGCCACCTCGCAGAGATTGCCGGCGTACATGACGGCAACCCGATCACAGGTCTCGGCCACAACCCCCAGGTCGTGGGTAATCAACAGCACCGAAGATATTTCTTTTTGTTTGAGTTCGCGTAACAACTCAAGTATCTGGGCCTGAATGGTGACGTCGAGATTCGAGGTGGCCTCATCGGCAATCAAGAGCACGGGGTTGCACGCCAGGGCAATCGCTATGACGATGCGCTGTTTCATGCCGCCGGATAGATTATGGGGATAACGCTTTACAATCTCAGCGGCGTGGGGAATACCCAGTTTTTCAATGATTTCAACGGAGCGACGCAATGCCTCCTGCCGCAGCCTTTTGTTCCATCGTTTGAAAATCGGGATCCGGCCGATCACTTTCAGAAGCCATGCATCCGGCTTTTTTCCCGCAATCCGGTAAAGGGTCTGCAATAATTTTTTAAGCGGGTAAATCGTGCGGCAGTTTGCAGAGCTCAAATCCTCGTTGATTTTTTTACACATCTCCTTTTTACGATGAAACAGGAAGCTTTCCGAGACCTGGTCGCCGATACTCATGATCGGATTCAAGGCTGCATTGGGCTCCTGGAAAATCATGGAGATGCTGTCACCCCGCAAACTTTGCATATAGGCTTCGGATTTTTGAAGCAGATCAATGGCTTGGGAGTCGTCGCCGGCATTCGGGTAAAAGAGTATTCTGCCTTCTTCGACCTTACCCGGTTCCTGTATAATCCGCATCATTGATCGAACGGCGACACTCTTGCCGCAGCCGGATTCACCCACGAGTCCAAAAGTGGTGCCGTGTTTCACGCTAAGGCTGACTTTATCCAGTGCCTTGACAACTCCTTCGTAGGTGTAGAAGTTGGTCACCAGATCAACGGTTTCCAGCAGTTTGGTCATTATCTATTCCTTGAATATGTTTTCACCGCAGAGACGCAGAGTACGCAGTTGTAATGTTGGGTTTCTTAACCTCAACCCAACCTACTCAATTTCCGTCGCGCTAGTTAGCTTTCGACCAGGGTCGAAACCCAACACAACCCTTGCATCAATTCCCCGATTTCCTCTCTTTGAGTTATAGGTCCGTTTTTTTATAATTACTAATTACACCTGCCCGAAGGGCTTGGGATTATTTCTTTTCGCCCTCTCAGCGAAAAGAAATAAAAAATAATCCTCCGCGAACTTTGCGTCTCGAGTGAAGCCCGCCGAAGGCGGACAAGCGGGCAATGAAATTTAATAATCTCAAACTAAGTACAGACGCTTTAGCGGCGACGCAACTTCGGATCGAAGGCGTCGCGCAGGGCGTCGCCGATCAAATTCCAGGACAGCACAAACAATATGATACAACCGCCGGGGATCACAATCGTATACCAGAATTTCAATGGATCATCGGCCGGGCCCACGATGTAATTTCGGGCCAGGGCCACCATCTGGCCCCAGTCCGCATATCCTTTCGGCGCTCCCAGGCCGATAAAGCTCATAAAGGCCGCTGTAATAACCATGGATCCCATGTCCATGGAAGCCATAATCAGTACCGGATAGATGGCATTCGGCAGAATGTGTCGCAAAATGATCTTTAGATCTGAAACGCCCATGATTTTGGCGGCCTGGACAAAGTCCTCGTCGCGCAGTGTCAGAATCTCCGAGCGCAGAACCCTCACATACCAGCGCCATTGCACCATTGCCAGTGCAATCATGACTTTATCGAGTCCGCGTCCGAAGGCCACCACAATTGCCATTGCCAGCACCAGTGTGGGGATGGCCCACATAATGTCGGTGATACGCATCAGCACTTCGTCAACGATG
>CP070694.1:510539-513063 GCA_020353355.1 Desulfobacterales bacterium
CCGGATGGAAAGATTGTTCTCTGCCTCGAATATTTTTTTTGCAGGCCTCGAAAACGGTTATGTTGGCCTATTGCGATGGGTGTTGTCACATCGTCTGATCATCGTCTTTTTGGCGGCCGCTGTGCTCGGGGGAAGCCTGCTTCTTTTTCCCATGATCGGTACCGAATTTCTCCCACCCAGCGACGAAGGTGAGGTCCGTGTCAGAGGCAAGATGGCAATCGGCACCCGGCTGGAGCTGGTTGATCAGCAGGCACGCAAAATGGAGAACATCGTCTACCCGGCAGTGCCCGAGGCGGTGTCGTCAGTGGTCAGTGTTGGAGCTTCCGGCTGGCGAGCCGCCGCAGCCTCAGAGGGTGATATTCGGCTGTCTCTGCTGCCTGCCGCCCGGCGGAATCGATCCAACGTGGAAATCGCCCAAGATCTCCGTCGCCAATTGGACGGCAAAGTCCCCGGTATGGAAATTCGTATCCGTGCACCGCAGGGACAGTTTTTGCTGGAGCGGGTCCTTGGCGGTGATGAAGGGTTGACAATAGAGATCCGCGGGCTCGAACTCGACGTCCTAAACGCCCTGGCTCAGCGCATCGCGAAGGCAATTGCGGACGTGCCGGGCATAACGGACGCCCAAACCAGCCTCGAGGCAGGCGTGCCCCAGCAGGAAATTCGGGTGGACCGAAGCAAGATCGCCGATCTAGACCTGACCGTTCGCGATATGACACAGCTCCTGGAAACTGCGGTGGCCGGTTCCAAGGCCGGCGAGTACCGAACGAGGGGCAATTCCTATCGCATTTTCGTGCAACTCAAGGATGCCGAAAAACGTTCCCTGAACGAGATCCTCAACCTTACATTGACCACTGGGTCCGGCGAAAAGGTTGCACTACGTAATGTTGTTACCACTGAACCGAGCCGCGGCCCACTCCTGATCGACCGAAAAGACCAGCAGCGGATGGTCACGGTCCAAGCCAACGTCGCAGGACGCGACTTGGGCTCCGTCGCCCGAGACGTGCAGACCCTCCTGGATCAAATTCCATGTCCTGTCGGCTACGACCTGACGGTCGCCGGTAATTTCGAAGAGCAGCAAAAGGCGTTTGGCGAGCTGGTAATCTCAATCGTGCTAGCCCTGGTCTTCGTGTACATGGTGCTAGCCTGTCAATACGAGTCGGTTCGTGATCCGCTGGTCGTAATGTTTTCCGTACCGCTGGCGGCCGTGGGGGTCTTGGTTACGCTGTTTATCACGAGGACTACGCTAAACGTTCAGTCATACATCGGCTGCATCATGCTGGGCGGAATCGTGGTCAATAACGCCATCCTCATAGTGGACCAGGCCGGTCAATTGGTTCGCACCGGAATGAGCACGAGCGATGCCCTATCCGAGGCAGGCCGCCGCAGATTGCGGCCAATTCTAATGACGACGCTGACGACGATCTTAGGCCTACTGCCGCTGGCTCTAGGCATCGGAGAAGGGGCCGACGCGCAGGCCCCGCTGGCACGGGCGGTCGTCGGAGGTCTCACAGGATCCACGTTGATCACATTAGTTCTTATTCCGGCGGTCTATTCATTGTTTCATCCCGAAACGAAAGAAAATCGGGAAGAAAAAATTTGGTAAGCATATATCAATGACGGATGCTGTCAAAACAACATTAAAACCAAATATAGTGGATCCCTGGAAAACTCCATAAGAACTTACAAGCTGCTTCTTTCCAAATTCTGTGAGGTATTCTGAGCAGAAAACGAGTCAGAGACCAGTAAACAGAATGCACAATTGAGGGGTTCCAAAACTACATATGGGGATCAAATTAGTGTCTACGTTTTAAAGACTAAATCTGTTATCAATTGCCACGGATGCAGCCGCTAACGAGTCGAGTCAAGTTCAAGATATCCACAACATGAAACTCTGACTAGGTTGAATACTATTCAAACCAAACTATCGTTTTTTCCGGTTCCGGATTTTCAATGATACTTACCAAATCATTGAATTGAGCTGAATCAGGATTCATGCAAGTATAGACATACTAATCACAACCCCAGCGACCTATCGAGCCCGAGGTTCAATGAAAGGAAATAGAGAAGCTCATTTTTCAGGTGTTTTTTAGTTAATTGGAGTGGGCAACTTGGCTAGGAAAAGTGCAGGTTAGATATGGAATACTTGAAAATTTGAGCTCTCCCAAAAGTCTAGAAAAATAGCAGTAACATTGAATGCCGAGTTATTTTAGGCACATACAATATATGGACATTCCCACCAAAATCCGCTATTCTTTGAACCCATAATAGATCTGGCGGCAAATTAACTCAAAAACATAACCCTAACCCTTCAGAGTGAGTTATGGGTATGTGTCACCAGAAGGTGAATAAAAGAAAGCCTCTTATGGGTTCCCTCACCCATCGGGGGCTTTTGTGTTTGGGGAGGTGATCCCATGACTACAGAAGGCACTAAACGTAAACTAGCCGCTATCCTAAGTGCCGATGTCAAAGAATATAGTCGCTTGATGAGTCAAGATGAAAGGGGCACTATCCGTACTCTGACCGC
>CP070694.1:513163-517234 GCA_020353355.1 Desulfobacterales bacterium
AAGGTGGTCATCGGACCTTCCTTCGGATCGATAAAGGCACCGCTGTGTTTAAAGTGGGCGGTTGCCGTAGGCTCAGGAAGCTCACCAAATATCACGTTTCCACTGGCGTGCGACAGGCGTGTGACGCTGCGCATCATTACCAGCGAACCCAACTCCTCTGATAATTCAAAGGCCCATTTGATCATATCCTTTGCTTGCTGGAAATCACCGGGTTCCAATAGCGGTGTCTCCACCAATTTCGCAAAATGACGCGATTCGCCTTCGTTGGCGCTGGACAGCGCACCCGGATCATCACAGGTCACCAGAACCATCCCAGCCCGGATTCCTGAATAAGCCAAATGAAGCAGAAAATCCGAGGCGACATTGACGCCGTTTTGTTTCATCACACAGAGGGAGCGAAGTCCCGCAAACGACGCTGCGGCCGCGACCTCCATGGCGACTTTCTCGTTTACGGACCACTCCACGTAAAGCTTTCTCTGGTTTGAAACCGCACCGAGTGTTTCGATGATCTCGGATGAGGGAGTGCCGGGGTATCCGGCAGCAACGCTCACTCCGGCCTCCAGTGCCCCGCGGGCGATGGCTTCATTTCCCATCAGCAGATGTCGCGAACCTTTTTTTCCTTCACCGATCAAATTCGACATGACGCCTCCATTTTAAAGAAAGTGTCTAAAGTGAACTAAAATGCCTAAAGTGCCTAAGGTTATGGTCTCGCTTCGCTCGGTCTTTAAAAAAACGACAGAATTCCTTAATCCCGCTATGGCGGGGATCACTTCAGTTCACTTCACACTTTAGATCACTTTTCTTTAAGTATCTTATCTACAACTTCCGGCGGAATCCTCACGGCAGATCGTTGACCTTCCTTATTGTTAAGGAGCTCCCGTTGTTGCAGCGTTCTGAGAGCTCCTTGCTTTTTATCCGCCGCAGCCCTTGTAAGACGCTTCAGATTTTTTTCCGGCAGATTTTCGATTTGAAGAAATCCTTCGTCAGATGCTTGCGCGACCAATTCGGCCCCTTTCTGTGAGCGGACAATTAATGTATTCCATCCCGGCCGGCCTTCAAACATTCCGACGGAGACATCCGCGTATTCAGACGTCATATCCGGACAAATAAAGCATGTGTGCGGAATGAGGGGTTTAATCTCGGAAAGCGGCAGCTCCAGCTTGCCCGCGTCGGTTTCTAAAACCATGATATTTGCCGGCGGCGGCGGAATATCCATGCTGCGAATGGTGGAAATATCCAGTTTTTCAGACAGCAGTGTCATCAGCTGTCGGGTATCCAGTGACCAGTTGCAAAACAGACCCACGGTGAGCGCCACAGGATCAACAAAATCTTCCTTGTCAACAGGATTGGCGCGCATCTGGGTTACTGCGATTAATTGACATGGGGTGCCGACGACGCCTAATCCGGTGTAGCCTTCACGCACGGCCGCATTGATGGCCGCTAAGGTCGGCGATGCCATAAATTTGGAAGTCGCACACGTGATCACCTCATCGGCTGACTTCACCAGGCGAGGAATCGGATTGAGTCCTTGGCGGTCGGTCAGGGCGGCTGCCCGGATGAGGTGGTTTAGGAGCGCAAATGTGACCAAAGCAGACACGGTACCGCCGGACTGATAGGAGCCGCCTTTCATTTTTTTACCGGCGCGCGCGGCCAGCACCTTCTGATAATTTCCCAACGGACTCCCATCATAGGCTACTCCCCAAATTTGATTCGACAATTCATCTAAATTCACTTCGGCCTTGGGACAATAGGCATAACATCTACCCTGGCTCAGATCACAGGGAAAAAGCTGAGAGGTTTTTCCCATATAGTTTATGAAATAGGGACATAGATCAACACATGCTCCGCAGCCGATACATAAATCTTTCTGAAACACATCTTCCAATAGTTCTTTGGCTCCCAAAACCTGCACCTTTCCGTCCTCCTGGCCTCGACAAAGCTGTCATTTTTCAGATTTAGCATTTTTAGACTTAGCGATAGCCAACATAGGAAAATTCGAATGCGGTGTCAAATAAAGAATCAGATTGACGTTGACCATTGGAACACGACAATCGGAAGGGTTTGCGGACTGGCAGGCGTGACAGACGGTTTTAAAATTTTATGCCTGCTTAATTTTAATCACCACCAGGGTAATGTCGTCTGCAGCCTTAACCCCTTTGGCAAACTGGTTCAGCGCATCATAGACAGCGGACAAAATTTCACCGGCCCCGGCATGGGCATGTCGGCGGATGACATTGCGAAATCGTTCTTTACCGAACATCTCTCCGTCCTGGTTGCATGTTTCCCATATTCCGTCGGTTCCGACAGCTATGATCTGGCCCTCGCTAAGACCGGTTTTGTGATTCTCCGGATAGGTAAATTCTTCATCCACCCCCAGGGCGATCCCGGTACCTTTCAATTCCTCAAATCTGTCCCGGGAAGGATCATAGATGATCGCCGGATCATGACCGGCACGCACCCACCCGATCTGATCATTCTGCGGATCAATGGTTAAATAAAAAAGGGTCATAAATCGACCGCTATCCAGAACATCCTGGGACAGATGGCGGTTCATTGCGCTGACAATCTGGGAAATGGTGCCGGATTGTGAGGCGCGCATCCGTAAAAAGGCCCGCGCGGCGGTCATCAGCAGAGCGGCATCAACCCCGTGACCGGTGATATCGCCGACCACAACACTAAAATAAGCATTTGGATACTCCTGTTGCCACAAGAAATCAAAATAATCTCCCCCGATTTCTTCGCAGGAGATATTCCGGCCGGCAATATCAAGACCCTGTACCTGGGGTTCGGTCTGGGGCAAAAGGCTTTTTTGCACTTCACCGGCAAGAGTCAACGCTTTCTTGTGTTCGGTCATATCGGTTACAAAAGCCATGTTGCCGATAATCTCGCCTTTATCATTTCTAAGGTTATTGCCGTGGATAAGCACGGGAATCCGTCGGCCATCCTTTGATACGACTTCGCCTTCTAATTTACGGTATTCCTTGGCTAATATTTTTTCTCTATTTGCAATCATGAACTCTCTGAATTCGATACTGGCGAAGTGTAACGGCGTCTTACCCAGAATGTCTTCCCGGACATAGCCAAGCATGCGGCAATAGGCATCATTGGCATTTTGAATAACAAGGTTTTGATCCATGAGGATAAAACCTTCTGCGGCAGTTTCGACAATTCGGCGGAATTTTTCTTCGCTTTTTCGTAGCTCTTCTTCCGCCAGTTTGCGCTCGGTGATGTCCACCACAATGCCTTGGTTGTGGGTTTTATTTCCTTGATCATCGCGCACCACCGATGTCTGGTCCTCAACCCACCGCACTTCACCGCTTTTGGATGAAAGACGGTAAACCTGGGTGTATTCTTCCACGTCTTTTTCGGCATATTCTTTGATTTCTGCAGCGACTCGTTCGAAGTCATCCGGATGTACGATATCCCTAAAATGGATCTTTTCACTGAGAAACTCTTCCGCCGTATAGCCTAATCGATCAATATTGCCCGAAACATAAACCAATTGGGGGGTGTCGCCCGCCAATCGGCGAAAAAGAATTGCCGGACTCTTGTCAATGATGACCTGCGCCATGGTGAGTGCGTTTTCGGTTTGATCACGCTCGCAACATTCTTTTTCAAATTTTTGAATCTGCTTCTCATAACGCGTATTAAGATCATGGTATTGCTTTTCAAGCGACGCCAGCCGCTTGCGAAGTTTGTTGGCTTCGGCAGCCTGCTTTCTTAGCGTGTTCAATTCTTGTATACGTTTGTCCTTGGATTTGGCTTTATCGGCCGTCATGATTACCTCGCATTCAGATTTTGGTTTCAGGTGTCGGGTGTCAGGGATTCAATTGCGGATTGCACCTTACCAGGTCATTATTTTTTTAATTCCGCATTCCGCATTCAGAATTCCGAATTCGAAAGACCCTGAACATTAAACCTTTCGGAAATCTATACATATCGCAATCCACCGTCAAGTCGCAGAATTTTCAGGCCTCGATGAAAAACCGATTTTTTCAAAACTGGATGCAGGCTATTAGCAACTAAATGCTTGCAGTATTGGTATTATTTTGCAATGAAAATCAATTATCT
>CP070694.1:517334-523878 GCA_020353355.1 Desulfobacterales bacterium
CTTTTTTCCCGTTCATAAATACCCTTGGTTTCAGGTTTTTCAAACTCTCTTCGAATTGTTCCGGTGTCATTAATGCCATCAGTTTCCTCCTTTAATTTGATTCATCCAATTCGGTTTTGCGGTAAACAGGACTAAATATTTTCACACCACACCGAAAACTGATAAGCACTGATACAAACAGTGTGCCAATTTTGAGGATTTTGAATCCTAAGAGGTAATTTAAGCGGTGAGGCCGAGACGATTCATTTTTCGCCAAAGGGTTTGGCGCGAAATACCCAGTTCCTTGGCAGCCCTGGTCCGGTTGCCCTGATGGCGCTTGAGAACAGACTGAATGACATCTCTTTCGGCCGAATCGAAAAGAACAACTTTGGAGACATCATGAGGATGTCTTTTAATTTCAGAGTACTGGGGCGGCAAGTGGTGTACTTCGATGACATCATCCTGACAGATGACAAAGGCGTATTCGATGGCGTTTTCAAGCTCCCGGATATTGCCGGGCAAGGGGGCTGTCATTAATGCCGCCAGCGCCGGTTCACTGATTTTATTGATTCGCTTGCCTTGCAGCCGGTAAAAGTGGTCAATAAAATGATTGACCAGCAACGGTATATCCTCTCTGCGCTCGGAAAGGGGCGGGATCTGCATCCGGATGACATTCAGCCGATAGTAAAGGTCATCACGGAAAAGACCCTCGTGAACTTCTTTTTCCAGATTTTTATTGGTGGCAGCGATGACCCTCACATCCACTTTGATGGTTTCCGTGGCGCCCAATGGTTCGAATTCGCGCTGCTGCAGTACCCGCAACAGCTTAACCTGCATCGCCGGGGAAATCTCACCGATTTCATCCAGCAGGATGCTACCGGTATGGGCAAGTTGAAATCGGCCTGGCTTGTCTTTTTTGGCATCGGTGAATGCACCCCGCACATACCCGAAAAGCTCGGATTCTAAAAGATTATCCGGCAGGGCTGAGCAATTCACTGTAACGAAAGGCTTATCTTTTCGAGGACTTAAATTATGGATCGCACGGGCAACCAAATCCTTTCCGGTGCCACTGGCCCCTTCAATAAGCACCGTGCTGGGACTGGCCGCAAACAAGGGCAATCGCTCCTTGATCTTCTGCATTTGAAGATTCTTGCTCACAATACCTTCAAAAACATAGGATTTTTCGAGTTTCTTGCGCAGCTCGATGACGAGAGAGAGATCCCGAAACATTTCAACACCGCCTAACACATTGCCGACTTCGTCGGTCATAGCAGCCGTAGATATTGAAATCACAAGTTTTTCGCCTTTCTTCGTCAGGATGGTCACCTCGCGATCCTCTATTTTCTCCATCGTACGAACGCTTCGTTTGAGGGGACAGTCCTGACGGCAGATATCGGTGCGGAAGATTTCATAACAGCGTTTGCCGATGGCTTCGTCGGCATCGAACCCGGTAATTTGCTCGGCGGCGTGATTAAACGATGTAATAAGACCGCTTTCGTCAATGGTAAAAATACCGTGCGGAATAGACTGAAAAATTATCGGTAAAAATCGCGGATCGCTTCCAGTTTTCATAGGATTTTTATATGATAATTGTTAAATTTTTGCAACTTGTAACTTTACAGTGTATCAATATTGAAACACATCCGCATCACCTTGCAAGAACAACAACGAAGGACAACCACCCTACCAGCGGCTTCAGTTTATAGGTTACAAAGGGTTTATCGCGACAGATAATAAAAGATAATTATTTGATATTGTATATATTACGATAAGCCACAGATTGCGACTGCCGACTTCAAAATGGGTTTTTGTGTTTCGTGGTATATTGGCTTAATTATGACTGTTTCGCTTATGAAACATTGACAACAGAAACACTTGCGGATTTTGAAACAACTTCGCTACTTTATCCCGAGATCACGCTCACCGGGACAATCCTTTCTAGCAGCAACGCCATGCTGATTTATCCGTTGTTTTTATAGGCATTTATGATTCGACGGATTTCATCCCGGATAAATCGTGAAAGGGACTTAGCTTGCTTGCGAGTCATATGCGGGATATCTGCAGACAGGGTCATCAATTTTTCTTCCTCAAGACCAATGGCCTTGTATATCATAAAGGTATCTACTTCCCCGTCTCTATCCAAACAGCCACAACCACCGGCAACACCCAGGAAGTCGCCGTTTACAAAAATGGGAACAACGAGTTTCAGCAAGCCGGCATCACATGTCTCGATTACCGGGCTGTGCGTTTGGGCTGCTTGAGCAGCAATGTTTTGGTGGGCGATGGAGCAAATAAAACTTTGGCCTTTCTCACTTGCTTTAATAACCGGACAGAGATTGTTGGCCCATTTTACAAAGTCCGTGATACGAATTCCGTCGGCATTGAACACGGAGGCATTCATTCCCGAACGTTGGTTGATATCCCGCTCGAGTTCACGCCAGGTCTCCAGGGGTGCAATGTCTGTAAGCTCCATGGAATCTAATCTCCTTTGCTGGGGTTTTGCGTGAGCGTGTGCGTGCGCATCAAAATTCCGCTGCAGCATTTTTTATGCCAAATTATTGACTTGCATATGTCCGTATTTAGGTTAATAAGAACTACGCATTACAATTTGGAACAGGATTTCATAGACCCATGGACTATGCTCCTTTCGGCAACCTAACCCCCGTCGGGAGATTTGTGAAAATGAAAGAGGAATTGCCGTGTCGGTTTGGATGGTTTCTGCGATATTAATTATCGCCCTCTATTTGCTGATTTCTGAAAAAATCACGGTGGATCTCACCGCGATCGGCATCATGGCGGCACTGATGGTCAGCCGGATTCTATCTCCCGTTGAGGCCGTGGCAGGCTTTGCGCATCCGGCCGTCATAACGGTAGGGTCTATGTTTCTCATCAGCCGGGGCATGCTGCGAACCGGTGCGGTGGGCTATATCGGTCAAAAAATCCTCACCCTGGCACACGGTAACGCCAATCTGGCGATGCTGGTAATTCTGTTGACGGTGGCGGTCGCCTCCGCATTTATCAACAACACGCCGGTGGTGGTTCTCTTCATTCCGGTAGTCATGAGCATGTGCTGCGAATTTAATCTCAGTCCCTCAAAGTTTTTGATCCCGCTATCTTATGCCTCCATATTCGGCGGCACCTGCACATTAATCGGGACCTCAACCAATATCATTGTCAGCGATTTAAGCGCTAATTCCGGTTACGGGGCTATCGGAATGTTTGAACTCGCCATTGTCGGGGTTCCAATTGCGGTCATCGGTATTGCGTTTCTTCTGGTGGCTGCCCCCCTAATTATGCCCGCACTTCTGAATCCCAGCTGCGAGCTCAAGGACAGTGAACACCGAAGATATTTGGCCGAGCTCTACATTCCACGGGGCAGTAAATTGATCAACATGGAGCCGGCGCATGCATTTGCCGAACGATATCCTAATTTAGAGATCCTGGAGCTCATTCGCTATTCGCATATTTTTCACCCCCCCAGAGATGATGTCCAAATTGCCGCCGATGATCTTCTGCTGGTAAAAGGATCTGCCAATGATCTGGTGGAGATCCTGAACCACGAGGATGCCGAGCTGCCCACATCAGAAAAGGGCTTATCTTTTGGTGTCGGCAATAAAGAACCGGTTGTGGTGGAACTCATCATTCCCCCTCAATCTTCGCTACTCGGCAAGCGACTGCTGCAAACCGATCTGAAGCGCGACCCCGATCTGCATATTATCGCCATTAAACGCAGCAGCCTGCACTTCACTGAAAAACAGATTCACGATGTCAATCTTAAAATCGGAGATATAATCCTGGCATGGTGTGAGGTTGATAAGTTAGAGCGCCTGCGGGAAGGAGCTGATTACATCGTGGTGGAGGACGTGCACCACGAAATCGTTCAGAAACGAAAAGCCTGGAAAGCCATCTTAATTTTTGGCGGCCTGATCGTGGCTGCCAGCACGGGATTGGCCGACATCATGATGTGTGCCCTGACTGCGGCCTTTCTCATGATCGTCACCGGATGTCTTCAGATGCGGGATGCCTATCGTGCCATTCAAGGGGATGTGCTGATGCTGATTGCCGGTACGATCGCCCTGGGAACGGCCATGCAAAAAACCGGAACAAGCCAGTTGTATGCCGAAGCCTTTTTGGGAATTTTTTCAGATTTTTCCCCGGTGCTCATACTGGCTGCCGTTGTTCTGCTGACCAGCATCAGCACTCAGGTTTTAAGCAACAACGCCACGGCCGTGCTGCTGCTTCCCATCGCCATTTCCACAGCCGTCGGACTGGGCGTTCATCCCAAACCGTTTGTGATGGCCGTGTGTTTCGGCGCCAGTGCCTGCTTTGCCACACCCATCGGCTACCAGACCAATCTGCTGGTGTACGGACCTGCCGGTTACCGATTCAGTGATTACCTCAAGCTCGGCATACCGCTCAATTTGGTGGTACTGATTTTAGGCACGATACTGATACCGCTCGTATGGCCCTTCTAGACACCCAATAACAGCCATTTTAATCAGAGAGGAGAATTGACCATCGCTTACCGATATATCATCTGTCTCCTTATTTTCCTATGCTACATATTGGTGTTTTTTCACCGGCTGTGCCCTGCAGTCATTGCCCTTGATATTCAAACATCGTTTGGCATCACCGGCACCTTGCTGGGCGTTCTGGGTTCAGCGTATTTCTATGCTTACGCCTTCATGCAGTTGCCCACCGGACTCATGGCAGATTCATGGGGCCCGCGAAAAACCGTATCCTCCTTTTTGATTCTGGCCGGGATCGGATCCATGTTGATGGGAGTTGCACCGAATTTGTCCGCTGCCATATTCGGCCGGGTATTGGTCGGGCTGGGCGTCTCTACTGTTTTCGTCTGCAACTTCAAACTGTTGTCTGAGTGGTTCAGCGCGCGCCAATTTGTTGTTATGGGCGGCGTTTTTATGGCCATGGGAGGAATCGGCGCATTATTCTCCAGTGCTCCGCTGGCGTGGGTTAGCAACGCCATTGGCTGGCGGATGACACTCATCGCCGTTGGGATCGTTACCCTGGTAATGGCCGCACTCGTCTATGGCCTGGTTCGCAACCGGCCCTCGGAAATGGGTCTGCCTTCCATCAGCGCGGACCCCAAACAATCAGAAGCAGGCGAAAAGATCGGCCTGATGCAGGGCATGAAGATGGTGGTCATCTCTGGTCGTTTCTGGTCCATTGCCGTCTGGGCTTTTTGTGTCATCGGAATATCTTTTGCAATCGGAGGACTGTGGGGCGGGCCATATCTCATGCAGGTGTATGGTCTCAGCAAAGCTGCCGCCGGCGGTGTCCTATCGACTTTTGCCCTGGCGTTGATCCTGGGCAGCCCCCTGTTGGGTTGGCTTGCCAACCGGTTTGGTCGAAAATTCGTTCTGGTGGGTTGCAGTCTGGTTATGGCACTAGTATGTGGGCTCATGAGTTGGTTTGTGAACAGCATGACGCTGCCGGTATTGTACATCATGTTCTTCTGTCTTTTCCTCACCGGCGGCGCGGTGGGACCGGTCATGGCTGCAGTAGCCAAGGAGTTATTCCCTATTTCTATATCAGGAACCTCTGTCGGCATGGTCAATCTCTTTCCGTTCATCGGGGCGGGCGTCTTTCAGGTCCTCATCGGGTCGTTCCTGACGGTAGGAAATCACGCAGATGGGCAATATGCATGGGTAAGCTTCCGCTATATGTTTTTGATCTGTCTGGCCGGAGCCCTGTTGTCGCTCGTAGCTTCTTTTCTCATGAAAGAGACGCTAAGTGGAGCTGATATGTAATCGCCCGGTGTCCAAGAGGTTCGCTGAAGCAATTCTCCCCTCCCTGGTGAGGTTGTTTTAAAATATATAATTTGAAACCTTACATAAAAAGTTCGATATTGTCATTCCGGACTTGATCCGGAATCCATAGTGATTGTATCATCCTATTTTGCCTGGATGCCGGGTCAAGCCCAAGATGACATAGACATCACCAAGATTTAAGGGTTTGGATATGAAAATCGTTATTGCTTATTGTTCGCCGGCGGGTTCCACCCGCCATATTGCCCAGGTCATTCACAAGAGTTTCAATCAACGAAATGTGGATGCAGTTATGCTGGATCTGGCAAATATGGTTTGATTGATCTTTCCGTTTTCCAGATAGGCTTTAATCTGTTTTTGGATATCTTGCGGTGAAACATCTGCCAACTCCGTTTTTTTAATTATCGGGCATTTCTTGGCACAGACACCGCATTCCTTGCATTTTTCGATGACGCGTTTTTTTTCTTTCTGGTAATAGCGGGTTAAAGATTTTGCCATAGTTAAACTTCTATTCATAAGATATGGATGCTTTTTATAAATTTATCGTTCAGAAGGAAAACAATATGATGGCTGTGAGCGCAAAAATCATCCCTGGAAAAAGACCCCAGACCAATGGAATAAAGATTGCCGGCAGGAACCATGATTTCATTTTTTTTTCCTTTCAAAACTTTAGTTTGGAAGGTATATATTAAGAAGCGGTTTCATTGCCTCCGATAATATTCGAGAGCAAGGCGTAAGCCGATTCAAAAGCGGAGTATACACGTTAGTATGTGAGC
>CP070694.1:523978-526555 GCA_020353355.1 Desulfobacterales bacterium
ACAATATAACTTATAAGAAAGAGGCCTTCAGTGGGAGCGGCTTCCAGCCGCGAATTATAAAATCTTTCAAGTCTTTTTTACGAAAAGCGCAAAGGAGGCTGAATTGCGAGAGAAACTAATTCAAGACATGCAAAAAGCCGTTGGAGAAGTCGCGCAGTGGCCCCAAAAAAAAGTTCAGATTTTTCACCACAATGATTCCGACGGCCTCAGCTCCGGCGCGATCCTGACCAGAGCATTTGAGCGCGCCGGTTTTGAGATTCGCCGCTTCAGCCTGGAAAAGCCTTACCCGGCCCGGTTGCAAAAGGTTTACGAGCAGCAAGGCGGCCTGATTGTGTTTGCGGATTTTGCCGGCAGGATTGCCCCCCTGCTCTCCGACCTGAACAAGGGACGAAACCTGACGCTGATTCTCGATCACCATGTGGCCGAACCGGCAACCGATCCGATGGTGCACAACCTGGATCCGACCCTTTACGGGATGAAAGGAGATCGGGACATCTCCGGTTCCACCACATGCTATCTGTTTGCCCACACGCTGGATCCGATCAACAAAGACCTTGCCTATCTAGCAGCCATCGGTGCGGTGGGTGATGAATTTTTTGTGGACGGCTGTCTGGTCAGTGATAATCGGGATGTCACCCTGGAAGCGGTGAAACAGGGGAAGATGGAAATCAAAAAACAGGATTTCGGCGAACGCTATTATTTAAATACGCCCAACGGCCAAACACCCTGTGACGAGTTCGGAGCATATCTGGACACCCTCGGGGCGGCCGGTTTTTATCAGAACGGCCCGGATATGGGAGTTAACGTTTGCCTGGAATGGACGTCCTCGGAATCGGATCAGATGGTGGCGGAGTTAAGGTCGGTTCAGTCCAGAGCATTTGAAGAAGAAATCGCCAGAATTCAAGGCGGCGCATTGACGAAAACGCCCAACATCCAGTGGTTTCATGTCGAAAACCGCTTTTCTCCCATGGGCGTGAAGATGATCGGCGTCTTTTGTGATACCATCAAAAATGCCGATTATATTGATCCAAATCGTTATGTCGCCGGTTTCCAGATCATTCCCGATGAAATCCCGGGCTTCGGCCCCGTCGGGATGAAGGATGTCAAAATCTCCATGCGCGTTTCCGATCCCATGATCGAAGAAATCAGGGCCGGAAGAAAATTGGGTCTCGACATACTGCTCCCGGAAGCCACCGGCAAGCTTGGCGGATTTTCGGATGCCTGCCACACCCTGACCGCAGCCACCACCGTGGCGATCGGAAAGGAAGACCAGTTAATCGAAGAAATGGAAAAAATCCTGGAAGCGGCTTCATAAACTCATCTTATGCCCGATAGCTGCGTTGCAAGCCGATCCAAAATGCTCACATACTATCGTGTATGCTCCGCTTTTGAATCGACTTGGCGCCTTGCTCTCGAACATAATCCGAGCTTCTGAAGCCACTTCCGATCGAATAAACTTCGTTCAAGAAATGCAGAAGTCGGAATGTGGAATGTGGAATGCGGAAAATCAGTAAGTCGGTGGGTGCGGCTTCCAGCCGCGATAAACAACAAGTCGGCAATTCAAAGCTATAAAATAATTGCTGGAGTTTTGAGGTTAGAGGTTGGAGGCAAGAATAGTGGAAGATTAGATCAAAAATAGTTGATCCGATTTTGCCTCAAACCTCAAGCGAAGCGCTCTTTTCTCCGAACAGTATATATCTGGTGAAAAGTTAGTCCTGAATAATATTGAGCAAGGTAGCGACTATAAAATTAAGAAAAAAAGGAGAAAATAATGGGTAAAGGAACCGCATTTGGAAAAACCATTCTGATCGGCGATCAATTTGTACTGGAAGAAGTCCCGGCCATCGTATCTTCCATTCCGTTTGAAACGGAATGCATTGTCGAAAGGTTAAATGAAGGCGAAGGCTGGATTCTGGAAGACAACCGCACGGAGGTGCCGGGGTATAAAGACAAGAAAAAGCACCAGCAGGTGGAATCCATCAATCACCAGCTGGAGGTCATGAATATCGACGTTAAAAAAAATCCCATCAAAATCACTTTTGGCGGATCGCTTTTGGCCGGCAGCGGTGTCGGCGCCAGTGCCGCCCACAGCGTTTCGCTGGCTCGGGCTTTAAATGATGAATTTGAATTGGGGCTTACCATCGACGAAATCAACCACTTCGGCTGGGAAGGCGAGTTTGCCTACCATGGAACCCCCAGCGGTGTAGATAATACTGCATCCACATACGGCGGCCTTATCCTATACCACATCAAAAACGGAGAAAAGACTTGGCAGCGCATCAATTTAAAGAAACCGGTGGAAGTTGTATTGGGAAACAGCGGTATCACGGCGGATACGTCCAAGTTGGACGCCTATACCAAAAAGCAAAAAGCAAACGACCCTGAACTGTATAAAAAACGCCTGCAAACCATCACCGACCAGGCTTTTGAAATGAAAAAGGCCCTGGAAGCCTACGATCTGGAAAAAGTGGGTCATATCATGACCGAGAATCACAAGATTCTCATCGATATGGATCTTTCCCACGAAATATTGATTAAGCTGTGCAACATGGCCCTGGATATGGGCGCTTTGGGCGC
>CP070694.1:526655-534195 GCA_020353355.1 Desulfobacterales bacterium
AGTTTTCGGTGAGGTGCAGAAATTGCCTTAACATCGGAAACAAATCCCCCGGGGCGGCTTTTTGTGCCATGGATTGTCCCGATGCGTCACATTCTCTTCTGGCTTTAACCAGCCGGGAATTGATTCTGCCAAGGCTTTTATATACCTGCGGAAGCTCGCCTCTAATGAGACGGCGAATATCTAGGATCGGTTGTTTGAAGATTTCAGCCGAAAACATTTCGCGGGATCGATCTACCAGATTATGGGCCTCATCGATTAAAAACGTATAATCGCCATTTTCTTCCTGGAAAAAACGGCGCAGGAAAACATGCGGATCGAACGCATAATTATAGTCGCAAATAATAAAATCTGCCCACTGAGAAAGATCCAGCGAAAACTCAAAGGGACAAACCCGATGGGTTTTGGCGGCCTCCAGGATTACATCGCGGGTAAATGCATCCTGGTGAAATATTATTTTTAGGGCATCGTCAACGCGGTCATAATGTCCCTTGGCATATTCACATTCGTCGGGATGACAGGCGGTTTCCGGATTAAAGCAAATTTTATCCTTGGCAGTCAGGGTCAGTGACTTGAGTTTGAGCCCTTTGGCTCTCAGTTCTTTGAGGGCTTTTTCAGCCACGGTTCGTCCGGTTGTTCGGGCCGTTAGGTAAAATATTTTGGAGCTGATGGCCTCTCCGATGGCCTTAATGGCTGGATAGATAACGGCCATGGTTTTGCCAATGCCGGTGGCCGCCTGGATCAGAAGTTGACCGTCGTTTTTAATGGTGCGGTACACCTCCACCGCCATGGCACGTTGGCCCGGGCGGTATGCCGCAAACGGAAACTCCAGATTCAGAATCGAATCATCTCGCCGCCGGCACCAATTTGCAATTGTTTCGGCCCACTCCAGATATCGCCCGACCAGATCGTTAAAAAATTCCTCGAGCGCCGCAACAGTAAAGCTGTGCTTAAACTCGCGCATCTCGCCACGATCGATCTGATAGTAGACCAGCTGGGCATCAATTTGATCTAAGCCGAGTTGGGCGGCGTACATATAAGCGTAGATCTTTACCTGACCCCAATGCAGCGGCTCTTCATTTTGCTCAATGTATTCCAGATTGCGGACCGTGGTCTTTATCTCCTCGATCACCACCGCCTCGGGTTCGGTGAATACGCCATCGATCCGGCCGCCGATGGTCAACGAAAACTGATCGGTCTCGATGTTATAGGAAATCGGGACCTCTGCTTGATAGGATTGTGGGCGTGAATGCTGAATGGCTTGATGTGCGCGAATGGCTTCGGCTGGACGAGGTGAGCCCAGGAACTCAAATACTAAATCTCCTGCGCGGAGCGTGTGATGGACGAGATCGCGTACGGCAATTTTTAATTTTCGTTTCAATTATTCGATGACGAAATGGACCCGTCTGTTTTTTTCTCTGGCCGTTTTGGTCTTAGCGGGATCGATGGGCTTTTCTTGGCCGCAACTTACGGCAATTAAGCGCTCTGTAGCAATCCCCTCTTTTAGCAAAAACGATTTGACTGCGCCGGCACGCCGGTCACCCAAGGCAAAGTTATATTCTTTGGATCCGCGCTCATCGGTGTGACCCTCAATAATAACGCTAATATCCGAGTGAGCACGCAGCCATTCGGCCTTGCGCATTAAGATTTCCTTGGCCTCCGGTGTCAGGGCATAGCTGCCATTGGTAAAATAAATATCTTCATACATAAATTTTATTTTAGCTGCTCTCAGCTCACGTTCTTGCGCCTCTTTTTGCAGCCGTTCTTCTTCAAGCCTGGCCCTCTCCGCCGTGTCATCCTCCTGGGAGGCTTTGTCTGGCGGGGCGGTTTGGGCCACCATTTTCGCACAAGCCGGCATTAAAATCATGATCAACATAAGAGAAAAAATCATTACGATCAGATGTGATTTATGTTGCATTATTCCTCCTTATGCCGTTTGGAGCTGAAAACCCGAAATTACGCTTGAGCCATTTACCTATGAACGAACGTTTTACGACCCGGTTTTTTGATTCGCATGAACCACGGGGATTTCGTAATCCCTTATGAATTAATATAGTATAAATTAATTTCAAAGTAAATTAACATCGCGATATTTTGATAATTTATCCCTTTTTCGCAAAATTATCCAAAATTTGAAAAAAGCCTTGACATAAAATTTTTTATTGTTATAGTTCTCACTATGAACCAATTTTCCCATACCTATCAGCAGGAGGTCTCGGAAAATCAATTGAAGCAATTTCAAGAACTTATATCAAAATTGTTTCAATGCTGCCAGGAACGCATGCAATATCAGTGCGAACGCTTCGGTTTACCGGATGCGGAGTTTCGCTGTCTGCTGCTTTTCGGTCAGGAACGTTATCTCACCGCGAAAGGCATCGCTCAAAAAATGAATGTGGCCAAAAGCCGGGTCTCAAAGATTGTGGATGGATTGATACGCAAAAAGCTGATTCAGCGGATCAAAGATCCCGAAGATTCACGCATAAGTTTACTCAGCCTGAGTTCTGAAGGACAGAAAAAATTAAATGAAATCAATGAGTTTTTAGAAGAACTGCATTATCAAGTCCTGTCCCAGATGGCTCCTGACCAACGCATGGCGATGTTGACCAATTTAGATATTTTGAAGGCGTCAATGGAAGCCGTTAAAGAAATGATGGTCTGAGCGAAAAAGCGCTACAAAGGCGGCGAATTAATAAATTACGACAATGATCAAAGCCAGCATATTCAAAATTTAAATTTTTAAATTGTTCATACAGTGAACAAAAAACAAAGGGTTTTTTCATAAGTATATAAATTTATTACAAATTTAACGTTAATTATACTAACCAAGGAGGAATACTATGGATATGCAAAATGTCGAAACACAGCTTGAAGAGTTGAAATCAAGCCTTGAGGCGCTAAACAAGAAGACTGCAGAAAACAAGCTCGCGATGATTATATTCAGCGGGGACATGGACAAAGTGCTGGCATCTTTTGTCATCGCCTCCGGAGCGGTGGCCATGGGGATGGATGTCGTGATGTTTTTCACATTCTGGGGAACCCCGGTGCTCAGGGACAAAAAGAAAAATGTCGGCGGTAAAGATATTATGGGCAAGATGTTCGGTACCATGTTGCCCAAAGGAACCGGCGATGTGAAGCTTTCCAGAATGAATATGGGCGGAATGGGAACCGCCATGATGAAATCACTGATGAAGAAGAAAAACGTGGCTTCCCTGGAAGAAATGATCGCGCTTGCCGAGGAGCTCGGGGTCCGGATTTACGTATGTGAGATGTCCATGGATCTGATGGGCTTTACGCGCGAGGAATTCATTGATTATAAAGGTCTCGGATTTGCCGGTGTCGCTACGTTTCTGCAAGAGGCGCAAAACAGCAAAATTCAGTTGTTTGTCTAAAATTAAATCGTTTTTTTAGGAGGCATAAAATGAGTGACGACATTCAAGTTACAAAAGTATTTGATTTAAAAGGGCTGGCATGCCCCATGCCGGTGGTAAAAGTCAGCAAAGGGATTAAAGAAGTTGAAGTCGGCCAGGTGATAGAAGCGCAAACCACTGATCCCGGTTCATTGAGCGATTTTCCCGCATGGGCGAAAACCAGCGGAAACGAGATCGTAAAGACCGAACAGGAAGACAAGCTGATCAAATTTTACATCAAGCGATTGGTTTAACACATTGAGGTCGGGTGTTTCTTAGGCACCTCGTGCTGTCATAACTTAAACGTTAGGGGGAAGACCGTGGAAACCGTTACTTACATTATCCTTGTGCCCATGGTGTATGTGGCATTTGCCGTTTTTTTCATCGGCACGACCGTGCGGTTAATTAAAATATTTCGGGAACCCAGGCATCCATCAACCCTGCAGATTTTTCCCGAAAAACGACCCAAGTGGCTCTGGGCCATTTCTGACACCTTCTTGTTTCCCACCGTTCGAAGACATAAACCGGTGTTGTGGGTATTTTTGCTGGCATTTCACATCGGTGTTTTCTTGCTGATTATCGGCCACCTCGAGTTGTTTGGCGATTTTGAAATTTTTCAAATCATACCGCATGAAATATTCTTGGGCAAGGGATTTGTCGGTCTGGTTGTTGCGATTTCATTGCTGTATTTCTTGTTTCGCAGGTTTACATCTCCGGTTCGGGAATTGTCGGTACCGGAAGACTATTATCTGCTCATTTTACTTTTTCTGATTGTACTGTTCGGCAGCCAGATGGACTGGGCGCGAAGGTGGTATCTATATGGTGAATTAGGTGTAGAACACTATCGGGACTATCTCTCCAGTTTACTGCATCTTAGCCCTGAGCTGCCTATCGAGGTAACCGATACGGGCCATTCTTTCATGCTGGTACTGCATGTATTTTTCGCGAATCTGTTTTTAATGTTTTTTCCGTTCAGTCAGAGTATGCATTCGTTTTTATCGTTGCCCATGAACAAGCTCAGAAGAGGCTAAACCTCGCTTGGGATGATGGAATTAGCTGATTACGAGGCCGTTTACCAGCATAAAAATTTATGGTTTTTTCATTATTTGGTTTCAGGTATCGGGTGTCAGGTGTCAGGAATTCGATTGCGGAATGCAGATTTTGGATTTCGGGAAAAAACCAATAAGAAAGACATCGGAAAAGTTAACTTAAGGAATTGTGGGATTCAGGAATTGAGGGAATCGAATTCGGAATTGGGAATGCGGAACATCAAAACACTAAACCGGTACCTTGCGATGCGGAACTTGCAACTCACAACCTTGGACCCTGAACGCTGAACCCTGACACCTGACACCCGACACCTGAAACCTGTTTGAGAAAAGAGGATTTATTATGGATGAAAAGACACGCGATGATTTGCTTAATCTTTTTCAAAGCAAACTCAATGAAGCCATGCGGTTTTATCTGGAAACCTGCACGCGTTGCGGGGTTTGCACCGAGGCCTGCCATGTGCATGCGTCCATGGGACAGGTAAAATATATCGCTGCTTACCGCTCTGAAATCGTCAGAAGGCTCTACAAAAAATATTTCAAAGGTCGGGGCAAGGTCTGGCCATCGGTGGGGGAGGCCAAGGATTTGACCGATATGGCATTGGAAGAACTCTATGAAGCGGCCTATTCGTGCACCGGTTGCCGGCGCTGTATGGTCTATTGTCCCTTTGGCATTGATACCCAGCAACTGATGTCGATTGCCAAATTGCTTTTGATCGGGGCCAGTGCCGAACCGGAAATATTGACGTTGCTGGCCGACACCTCCATCGAAAAGGGCAAGTCGTTGGAGCTATTTAAGGAAGGGTTTCTCGAGGGAATCAAGCGGCTGGAAGCAGATGTGGTTGAAAAGTGGCAAACGCAAGCCGGCTCGACACCCATTCCGGTGGATGCCGAGGGCGCGGATCTCCTCTATGTCGCCTTGGCCGGTGCCCACTCGATCATTCCGGCTGCGGCTGTGTTTAATGCCGCCGGAGAAAATTGGACCTTAAGTTTCTTTGAAGCAGTTAATTTTGGCGCGTTTGTGGGCGATCCCAGCAAAACCAAACTGATTTTGGATCGCATCGTCAATGAGGCCAACCGACTAAAGGTCAAAGAAGTGTGCATCTGCGAGTGCGGAACGGCCTACCGCGTGATGAAACAACTTTCCGGCAAACAACCGTTTAAGGTGTCTTCCATCACAGAGGTTCACGCCCGTTATCTCAAAGAAGGACGAATCAAGTTGGACAAGACCAAACTGAATGGCAGAGTCACCTACCACGATCCCTGTCAGATTGCCAGAAACGCCGGTGTGATCGACGAACCGCGTTACATTTTGCACCACCTGACAGATGATTTTCGGGAGATGACGGATGATCCGCGATACAACTGGTGCTGTGGTGGTGGCGGCGGCCTGGTGGCGTTGGGTGAGGACACCTTGGATTTCCGGATGAAATCGTCCAAGGTTAAAGTCGATCAGGTTCAGGCGACCGGTGCCAAGATCCTGGCAACCGCCTGTGAGAATTGCCACACCCAGCTATCCAACCTGAACGACCATTATAAAATGGGGGTCGATGTGAAGTTCTTAAGCTCAATGATTGCAGACGCTCTGGTTCAGTGAACAGGGTTTCGTCACCGCATTCACAAAAGCGTTCGTCAGATTTTACTCACATAGCTGTAGCTAATCTAAGAGGTAAAAAACTCCCTTTCGATCTAGGGAAAGCACCATCGTTTTCATCATATCGGAAGGGATTTTTTTTCTTGACATTGGTACCACATAGTGACAATAATATAAAGTATCACGATGTGGCATATTGTTGAGATCTTTATTGACGCTGTAGTCTAACTATTTATAATTTATTGAAATAAAAGTGGAGGAAAAGAAAGATGGGCAAAGTAGCCGTACTGATCAATGATACCGAGCAGCAATATGAAGGGTTGCGTTCCAGCCTGGGCATGCTGCTTTACAATGCGGAAGTCCAGATGTTTGTCATCAACAAAGAAATCGACAATATGGATGAGGCATACCGGGATAACATGGAATTTCTGGATGAAATGGAAGGCGAGCGCTATTCCAACAACACGGCCAATGTCGCAAAATACGGGTTTAAGTATGCTTCGGTTGAGGAAATGGGTGAAATGCTGAGACAGGCTGATCTTGTTATTCCATTTTAGATTTAGAGGAGAGAAAGAAAATGAAAATACTTCATATCCTTCGGACAGAGCCGGACGAAACGGTGAAGGATTTCATAAAAACGAGCACCAATGGTGACCAAGCAAAAACAGCGGAGCTCTATAACAGCGACATCGATTGGTCCAGTGTGGTTGAAGACATTTTTTCCTACGACAAAGTAATTTCTTGGTGGTAAACCCGTTTGCAGTACCAACGCGTTTGCTCCCCGAATTATGCGGTATTTCAACTACCATCCTGTTGATGGGAAACGATATGAATGCTGCGTTGCTGCCGACCAAAATCAACAAAAGGGAGAATTACGAATGGCTGGTAAACTAGGTATACTCGTAAGCTCAGATAAACATTTAGATTATGTTATTCATCTGACCGAAGCCGCGCATGATAAAGGCAAAGATGTGGAAATTTTCTTTACCGGCAAAGGGGTGCTCCTCACCCAGTCGTCCGAATTTCAAAAACTTGTCGGTAAAGCAAAATTATCCCTGTGTGAAAATAGCTTCCGAGCCCTTGGACTTGAAGGCGATGTGCCGGGCCTTGGTTTCAAAGATTTTGCAACCCAGGCGAAAAATGCAGAAATTATTAAAACCAGCGATCGCTATGTTGTTTTTTAACCACGCGCGAGTAGTTTCAATGCATGTTATGTGGCGACGACAAAAATTAGCATCCGGATTGAATGGTACAGCGGTTAACCTTGTTGCTGTTCTGATGGAGAGCTATGAGGAAGCCGGTCAGACAAAAGAGAGGTTCATAGGAGAATTAGGCAATATCAAGGAACGATATTTGACCACCAGAGCAAAAGATACGAGAGCATTTCACCAAGGGCTTTTCTGGGTGGTTGTGGATAAGAAACTGGATCTTCTCAACTTAGAACCCATTTTGCGAAACACCATTGAAACTGAAATTTTAAAAAAGATTCCAAG
>CP070694.1:534295-539026 GCA_020353355.1 Desulfobacterales bacterium
AACGAGCCGGCTGTCGCGACCGCATCCAATTCAAGCCGGCCGTGGCCGTTACCATGGCATACGGGATCACCCAAGGCTCGGTCTCGAAACGATACCTCATGTTGACGGCGAAGAAAGCATAGACAAGAGAATAGGCGGCCCAGATCCACAAAAATAGCCCCGGGAGTTCCCCCGGGGCTTTTAAAAATAAAAAACCCCGGGTGGATTTTGAAGTCCACCCGGGGTTACAACGACTAATGCGTGGTGCTAAACATCCGGATGGACGCTTCTAAAGCTAAAAAAGAAGCATCCGAAATGAAAATACAATGTCGCCTGAACGGAAATATTCATCTATCAATACCTATCAAATCTTTCATAATGTGATTACATCCCTTTTTTAGAGCTGTCAACACTTTTTTTCTGCAACCAATTGAGTAATACGAATAATCACAAGGTTAATACCCATCGGCTACCAATTTGGAAAGGTTTCAGGTTTCAGGAATAATTAGTTTTCAGGTGTCAGGTTTCGGGTGTCAGGTGTCAGAAGACACAAGACAGATGACCGAAGACAGAAGTCAGATGTCAGAGGATTGAGGGATTTTAGGGATTCAGGAATTAGAGAATTGAAGAAAGAGCAGTTGATCTATGCTGTTAATTCCTAAATTATGATGACTTTCAATCCGAATTCCGCATTCGACTCGGCTGAGCCGTTCGGCCCCGAGTTCACGGCCGAAGGGCTCGTCGCAGGCCGAAATCCGAAATCGAAAGGCCTTATACCCTGAACACTGACACCCGACACCTGAAACCAAAAAAATGAACGATGAAATTTCGCAACCTTTGGTTTTGTATGTATTAATACAATAACCTTGCTAAATTCAGGCAAGCAGGATATTCTTAATATACGCTTGGACCAGACGACGGTTTATTTTGTCGCCAAAAACCTGGCTTTCAGGGGTCGGATTATTACCAAAGGTATTACTTTTAGTTTAAGGATGCGATCATGCCTGATCGGACAGATGTAAAAATATCCCTAAAGCAGAAAAATCTAATTATCGCATTAAATGTGATCGATTCTCTTCTGAAAAACTCGGATCAAAAAAAAATAACTTCGGATCAGATGGTTATTATTTTGGATGCCCTGGCCGGATCAGATGACCCCTTATTGGTTACACGATTTCCCGCGATTTTAGCCCTCTGTGCTCGCCAAGGAATTGAGGTAAATAGCCTGGCGTTGTTTTCGCGTTATGGGAAATCGAGCCCCAAGCGAGGGAACATGGAAAAATTACTTTTGATCAGTACCTGGTTACTTCAGCGGGAAAACATAAAGGTACCTGAAAATTTAGTAAAGCTTACCGAGCCGTTCATGTTAAAAAACAGGGCAATATTTTCAAGTGATACATTTCAGCTCAGCAGCGGTGTGCGCATCTCAATTCAGAATATGCAAAAAACATTGAGAAAGTACACATCCGATTTAAACCAAGAAAAGGCCTTAAAGGGCGGAACAGGAGGGCGGCGCTCCAGGCAGGTTTCGATTTACTTGGATAGACTTTTTTCCCGAAAACAAAAGGAGCTTATTTTTAAAAAGCTTAACAAAGAATCGTTTACCAAAACCGAGCGCGAATATTACTCGCGGGTTGTCCGCAAGAAACTCGAAGCAATCACCAATGGAGAGGTCAGAGAAATCGCCGATGCCCTAACCAGCAAGTGAATCTAAGACTCCAATTTTTGAAATATTGGAATAGATATGATATAAATAGTAATTGATTTCATATCTTATTGCCATTACAGAATTTTTTAAAGTTTTTGAAAAAAGTGTCGATATCAACATCAATATCGAAGGAAAAACCAATGCAGACACTCCAGCAAATCGGATTACAGGCCGTGGAAATATTGACTCTGGTTTTTGGAATTTTGGGGATGAGCTTTTCTCTTTTATTGATTTTTTCACCCACCTTGAGCAGATCAATTAGTGCTGTGTTTAATCGGCATGTGAGTATTGATGAAACAGTGACATACCTCGATAAAAATGTCCGGGTCGACTCTTTTATATACAACCATAACATGCTTGTCGGTACCTGTCTCGTTGCTGGATCCATATTTTCGCTTATTTTTTTCTTTTTTAAACTGGATGTTTCAAATTTTGCGAACATCTTTTTTGTGTCGCATCAGTATCTTTCCACAAACGAAATGTTTTTCAGCGCTGTTTCATGGGTTGGCAAAGTGGCGTGCTTCTGCGGCCTTTTCTTTGGAACTATTCTTTTCTTTGCCCCCAATAAGATGCGAAACATTGAAACCAAAATGAATACCTGGTTCGAAACACGACATATATTCGAAAAACTTGACAATTCCAATCGTGAGCTTGATACCATTTTGTTCCGACGCCCATTGTTTTTTGGCTCAGTGGGGATGATCCTCTCATGTTTTATCATCGTTTTATCCATTCTTAATTTGCTCACCTAAAATCTGACTTTTTTCAAGATGACCTGCCTTTTTAATTGACCTGAAGATCTAAATTTCTTATTAGGTAACGCTAAATTAATTTTGAGGAAAAGGTATTTTCGGACTAAGACGAGTTAGCAGCCTCAAGGAGTGATGATGGACAAAAGAGAGCTTAGAGTTTTCCCTGTAGAAAGAATGTTAGAAGATTTTCCCTGGCAAATATGGGTTGTCGGCTGGCTGGCGATTTTCAAGGCATTTCTGTGGCTGGCTTATGAACCCAACCAGCCGGAAGCTATACTCAGGCTGTTGGGGTATAAATATACGATTAGCATGCTGCCTTTGGTTGTTTTTGGTATTGGTGTCTGGAATTTACGAAGATGGGCGGTATGGGGGATTGTAATGGTTGCCATTGCAAATTTAATTTTCATTATGATCAACCCGCAGATCTTCAGTGGATTTTTGGTAAAATCCGAAGTCCATGTCTATTCCATTGTTTTGTCGACTATCGTTCTCTTGTGTAATGGCCCTCTCGGTGATATATTTATTTTGATTTCAATGCCAACCATGTTGAAAAACATACCTAAATCCGGATCTTGAGCAAACGTGTTAAGCCTGAAATTGCGATACAAAGGCTTGCCAGAAAAAGCACCCCTGTCAAAAACGTGCCCGTCAGATCAACCAGGACTCCCATCAAAAGTGGTCCTGTAAATCCGCCGATTTCCGCCACACAAAAGAACATGCCACCGGCTGCTCCCATGTATTTGGGATCCACTTCCTGGGTGTCCATCAATATCAACAGCATCAAAGACAAAAACGGCGAACTCATAAAACCCAATACGGCCAGAGCGGCATAAAGGCCAACGCCAGAGAGCGACATTACCATCATCAGATTAACCGTGGTGAGCAATGCAAAGATAGCAATCATGCGCCCCCTGAGTCGCGGTGGCACCAAACGGGGCACGAGCAAAATGGCTGGTATGCCCGTGGCAAGCGGAATGGATGCCGCAAATCCGGCCTGCGATGCCGACATGCCGGTGATCTCCAGGATCTTTGGCAGCCAGCTGGAAAAGCCGTGGCTGATTGCAAAGGAAAATAAAGCCATGATGAGAAGTATCTGAACATTGCGGATACCGCCAAGGCTGCGAAATACCGTGAACATGCGGGATTCTTCATTGGCTGCGGCAATGCTGCTTGCCCGGGTCAGAATCCCCCACAGCGCTCCAACCACAAAAGCCAAGACACCATAGCAAATAAAGGTTAACCGCCAGCTGTTTCCCACCAGCGGCATGATCAGGCTATTGGTCAAGGCCAGTGCGAGCAATCCACCGATCCATGATCCACTCGTAAAAATACCAATGGCGGTTCCACGGCTTCTACCCTGAAACCATTCGGATATGGTTTTCGGGCCGCCGATGGAGATCATGGGGCCCCCGACGCCAAACAATGCCACGGCAATGAGCATGGTGGCAAAACCGTTTGCGAAACAGCGCAGGACTGCAGACAGTCCGATAATGATGGCGCCGGTGAAGATGGACTTGTGCACCCCCCAACGATCCAGAACAGTGCCGGCCACCAACGCAACAAGGATATAGGTGAGTTGCCACGAACCTAAAATGATGCCCATTTGAGAATAGGATAAGCGCAGATCAGCCAAGATGGGCGTCACCAGAGGAAATATGGAGCGCGAAACCATTCCAAAGGCCATATATAGCAGCCACAGGAGCGCCAAGATGACCCAGCGGTAATGACCCTCATCAGAGTGGGGATTTTTTTTATAAACAGAATTCGGAGTATTACTATTTATCATAAAAGAACTATTATCTCAGCTATCCCGTCTTATGATGGTATCGGTTGATATGGTTTCGGCAATAATTTCTCCGCTGTCGGAGGATTTAAGATAATTGATTTTCATTGCAAAATAATACCAATACTGCAAGCATTTAGTTGCTAATAGCCTGCATCCAGTTTTGAAAAAATCGGTTTTTCATCCAGGCCTGCAAATTCTGCGACTTGACGGTGGATTGCGAGATGTATAATTTTCCCGTAAATGAACGATGAAATTTGGTGATTCAGTGGAAATTCCAAATGACAAATCCCAAATCCCAAATAAATCCCAATGACCAAAATTCAAAACTCGAATCAGCTGCCTTCGACTTGAGCAGTTCGGCCTTGAGCTCACTGCCGAAAGGCTCAGGCCGAAAGTAGCTCATGTCAAAGGCAGAGCGAAGGGAACTCCTCGTCGCGCAGGCCAAATGTTTTGAACATTGAGTATTGAAATTTGAGATTTATTTGTAATTTGGTGCTTGGAATTTG
>CP070694.1:539126-551501 GCA_020353355.1 Desulfobacterales bacterium
AGGAAAGATGGCGGACGCCTATTATTACCTTGGTCTATTTTATCTACTGGATAGAGACGCCAAAGCGGCTGCCATGCATCTGGAGCGTGCTTTAAAGCTCACCAGTGATGTCGATCGCCGCAAAGAAATCGAAGACCTGCTCGCCAAATTAAACAAGGCCAAATCAGAGCAAAAAAAATAAAGCAGGTGTTGTGTCCCATAGGTAATTAAAATTCTCGGGTTGGTCTAGTAGTATTTTTTTTAATTCAAAGACGCTCCTAGATTAGATATTCTATTCGGCTTTTTTTATGTACTTGCAGGACACAATCTTAGGTGATCTTCTAATGTTTATCGGGCGGGATCAGCTGCGGTCAAAATGTGAAAATTGCATCGTGAATGTTCCTCTGCCCTGGGTTGCGGAGCGCAGAGACGTTGAGTAGCCAAACATGCGGGAAAGCGGCACGGTAGCCTTAATCAGCTGGGTTCCCGCTTTGTGCTCGATGGATTCAATTTTTCCGTTGCGCGCATTCAAATCTCCAATCACATCGCCCATAAATGCTTCCGGTACAAATACTTCGGTGTTCATAATCGGTTCGAGCAAATAGGGCCGGCCGCCTGCCAAAGCCTTTTGGCAGGCACGCGAGGCACTGACAGTATATGCCAGCTCTGTGCTCAGGGATTCTTTGTGGTTGACACCGGTCAGAGATATTTCAACATCCACCACAGGATAGCCCAGCAGCGGACCGCTTTCCAATGACTCCATGGCGCCTTTTTCGACGGTATCGATGAATAGCTGAGGCAATTTTTCCTGGCTAATTTCCGATTTAAACCGATTGCCACTTCCCCGGGACAATGGACTGATGTTCAAGGTGATTTCGCTGTAGTGACGCTGTCCGGCGATCTCCTTGTCGAACACGGCCGAAGCCGTTGACCGGCTCTCAATGGCTTCGCGGTAGACCACCTGAGGCTTGCCAACATTCACATTCGTTTTGAATTCACGTTGCATCCGGCTGGTGATGATCTCCAGATGCAGTTCCCCCATTCCCGACAGGATGGTTTGACCGGTATCTTCATCTTTTTTTACCCGCAGCGTTGGATCTTCGGCCATAAATTTATCCAAGACTTCATCCATTTTTTCTTGGTCGGCACGGGTTTTGGGTTCAATCGCCACCGAAATAACCGGTTCATAGAATTCTATTTTTTCAAGCAAAACGGGATGTTCAGGTGAACAGAGCGTCTCCCCGGTGGACGATTCCTTCAGGCCCACAACGCCCACGATGCTGCCGGCGCCGGCTTCTTCGACCCGTTCTCGCTTGTTGGCATGCATCATTAATATACGTGACAGTTTCTCACTTAGATGACGCGACGGGTTGTACACTGCGGCGCCAACCCTCATTTTACCGCTGTACACTCGCACAAAGGACAGCCTTCGTCCCTCCATCATAAAAACTTTGAAAATCAAAGCTGCCAGCGGCGCGCTGTCTCGGGCTTTACATTCTATAGTTTCTCCGGTTTCAGGATGCACTCCTTTAATCGGCGGAACCTCAATAGGACTGGGAAGAAAACGAGCAATCGCATCCAGCAGCGGTTGAATCCCTTTATTGCGGAGGGCTGAGCCGCACAGGACCGGAACCAGTTTCAAGTTAATGGTAGCCTTTCGAATCGCCGCATATATCTTAGCCGTATCAATCGGGGCATCCGTCAGATAAGCTTCCATAAGCTCATCGTCGTATTCGGCCACAGTTTCAATGAGCTGTTCGCGGTATTTCTGGGCATTTTGGAGGTGATTCGGCGCGATATCTTCCATTTGGTAGGTCGCCCCCAACATTTGCGCGTCCCATTGAATTTGCTGCATTTCAATCAGATCAATGATTTCTGCAAAGTTTTCACCCTCGCCGACAGGCAGTTGCAGAATCAGGGGCTTGGCGTTTAGCCGTTTTTTCATCATTTCAATGGTGCCAAAGTAATCGGCGCCGATTCGATCCATCTTATTGATAAACGCAATTTTGGGAACCCGGTATTTGTCGGCCTGGCGCCATACGGTTTCGGATTGGGGTTCCACGCCTTCCACCGCACTAAACACACCGATGGCTCCGTCCAGCACCCGCAATGAACGCTCCACTTCAATCGTAAAATCAACGTGGCCGGGGGTGTCAATGATATGAATTTCCGTATTTTGCCAATGGCAGGTGGTCACCGCCGATGTGATCGTAATGCCCCGCTCCTGTTCATCAGGCATCCAATCCATGACCGCTTCACCATCATGCACCTCGCCGATTTTATGGGAACGACCGGTGTAATAAAGGATGCGCTCGGTGACGGTGGTCTTGCCGGCATCAATATGCGCGATAATGCCGATATTGCGGACCTTGCTTATATTCGGTTTTGTCTTCATCGGATTAGCAGCATGTTTGCCTTTAGCGGCTCCTGCAGGTCAATATGGCCCACCAAGGTCATCGATTCGTGTCCGTCAATCAGAATTTTTACGGCCTGAATTTCAGGTATATTTAGAATCAACGAATTCACCAGTGAATAGAGTGTCAGCAATTCGGATTGGACACCTCCCGGGTGATTTTCTTTAATCTCTGCCGACACATCCACATAACAGATACCATCTGCTGTGATATAAAGCGCTCTTAAGATGGTATCCTGCGGAATGGTGCGCGTAAAGCCATCGGAAGGCCCTTTAATCAGGGCCTCGACGATCTTGCGGCTAAAATTTATTGGATCCTGTGTGTGACGGAGGATGCGTCTTTCAGCGATTAAAAATAAATTGTCTTTGTCGGCAAAATAAAGATGTGCCGCCGACGATTGCTGTTGCCGGGTGCCAATCGTCGCCGCACGCTGATCACTGCGAGTCGTTAGCCGCGGTTTGGCCTGATAAATTGAAAATACAACCGTAACAATACCCGCAGATATTGCAATAAAGCCGAAAACGGCATATAGGATATGGCGCTTGGTCACCATGGGTTGATCGCTCGCATGTCCGCTTACGCTATCGCGAATTTTTTATGAAAATTTTTAAGACCAAAAGAAATTAGACCTCGATTCTTAAGGCAATAGCCACGGGATGTCAAGCAATATGGGATCGACAGCCAATCAAGATCAAAAACGTTCAAACGGCTGACTATTGCCATAGAAAAAAAGGTTAGCTTTTGGCTAACCTTGTTTAGTTGGGGTTGGTGGAGCTGGACGGGATCGAACCGACGACCTCATGACTGCCAGTCATGCGCTCTCCCAGCTGAGCTACAGCCCCAAACAACACCGCTGCAAGTAACAAAATGTGCACTAGGTGTCAATATTAATTTTCAAATTTAACGGCAAGAGCAACGTCCGGTGGTGATTGGGAAGATATTGACAAACGGTTGCGTTATAAATAATATTAAGTATTTATAAATAATACGGATTTGAAAATTAATAAATTATGGGTTAAACATAACTATTAAAACTCACGCGTAAGTTTGACCAGGGACAAAAATGGACCCCAAACAGATTGTCAATCCGTCAGATATTTTTCGATCACCAAAAGACAGGCCAGAATCCTACCGCGATTTTGATGCCACCCAGCTTTACTGCCCAAAATGCAAGCAGGCAGTGCCGGTGCGTAAACGTCTATTATTGGTTTTGCCTGAAGGAGATAAATACGAATATCTGTGTGCTTATTGCTCCGGCACGGTCGGAAGCAAGATCGATCGGAACACGAAACCGCTGACACTTATTCGATAGTGCTTCGAAGAACTTCAACTGAAGTTGAATTCGGTTGATCATCACCATCATGACATGAAGGAGATCAGATGCTTAGTTTAATGCGTAAACATGCAGGAACCTGGATTATCAAAGTGATTTTAGGTGCGATTGTGGTTGTGTTTGTATTTTGGGGTGTTGGCAGTTGGACCACTGAGCGGTTAAGCAGAATTGCAAAGGTCAATGATGATTGGATTACGGTCGACGAATACCGCACGACCTACAATAATCTCCTTGAACAGGTTCGCCGAACATTCGGCAATACTTTAACCGATGAATTGCTGAGATCACTTCAGTTAAAGAAGCGAGCCCTGGATCAGCTCATTGATAACGTACTTATGCTGCAAACAGCCGAAAAGCTAAATTTGCGAGTATCGGATGAAGAGCTTGCCCGATCGATACGCAGCATTGATGCCTTTCAAACTGCCGGTGCATTTGATGGGCGTCGATATCGAAACCTGCTCGATCGACTCAAATTAACCCCGGAGGCCTTTGAAGATATCCAAAGAGATTCTCTGTTGGCTGAAAAATTACGATCTTTGATTACCGACACCGTCAAAGTTTCCGATGAGGAGGCGCGGGAATGGTATCAATGGACCAATTCAACGGTCAGCTTAGATTACGCGGTCGTTGACCCCAACCGCTATACCGATCTGGTTCCAACAGATGAAGGGCTTCTTGAATTTTTTGAGGAAAACAAAGAATCTTATAAAACCGAGCCCCAACTAAAAGCGCGTTATATTGCATTTAAATTCGAGGCATACCGTTCCCAGGTTAATCTATCCGAAGATGAGCTGCGAGATTATTATGAGACCAACCTTGAGGATTTTAAATCGCCAAAAACCGTTGAAGCCCGACATATCTTAATAAAGGTGGCTCAAGATGCCGATGCGGATGAGGTTGCCGCAGCCAAAGCGAAAATCGAAAATATCCTCAAAATGGCCAAGGCGGGCCAAGATTTTGCCGAGCTCGCCAAACAGCACTCCGAGGGACCAACCAAAGATAAAGGCGGATATCTGGGGACATTTCGCCAAGAATCAATGGTGAAACCCTTTGCCGATAAGGCGTTTTCAATGAACGCCGGAGAAATTAGCGAGCCGGTGCGCACCCGCTTCGGCTGGCATATTATCAAGGTTGAAGCCGTCAATCCGGCAAGCACCAAATCCTTCGATGACGCTAAAAGCGAGATTCAAGAAAAACTGTTAAATGAGTACTCACGAGCGCTTGCCTATGAAGATGCCGAGGCGGCCAACGATGCGTCATATGCAGGCGATACTCTGGACGCCATTGCTGAGCAACGGAATCTGCAGGTACTGGAAACCGATTTTTTTACACGCCAAGGCCCGGCAGAAGGCATCGCCAACCGTGAACAATTCGCAACAATCGCATTTGGTCTGGCGGAAAATGAAATCAGTGATATTCAAGATTTGGGAGATGGTTATTACCTGATCCAGGCATCGGAGAAAGCTCCGGGCCAAATACCTGAATTAGAAACGGTAAAGGAAAAAGTAAAGCAAGAATGGATTAAAAAAGAGCAGGATCAACTAGCGCGTGAAGATGCCAAAAATTTGCTAGCGGAAATGAAAAATGGTCTCACCTTTGAGGAGGCCGCCAAAAAGTTCGGGTTGACGCCAAAGAACACCGCTTTTTTCAAGCGCAATGATTCTATACCAGACATCGGATTTGAACCTGAAATCAGTCGCGTGGCCTTCATGTTATCGGAAGAAGAAAAGCTGCCGGCTGATGCCATTAAAGGGCAAAAAGGATATTATGTGATCCGGTTCAAAGAACGCAAAAAGCCTGCTTTGGATGGGCTCGAAACCGAAAAAGCGACGATAAAACAACAGTTGTTGCAACAAAAAAAAATACGCACTTTTGAAGCATGGTTGTCGGACACCAGAAACAAAGCGAACATATCCATTGCGGAGAGGTTTCAACAAGAAGGCTAACCTTTCCTGAGGTTTCGGCTATAAGTAGGTGTCAGGTGTCCCGCCTGCGTCACGCTATCAGCGTGATTGCGGCGGGCAAGCAGGTGTCAGCAGTCAGTGTTCATGTATCAGGGCTCTTAAACCTGACACCCGAAACCCGAAACCTGAAACCAAATTGAGGCGTAGGGGGTTCGTATGTCTGCCAAGAGTTACTCACCTAGCGCTAATGTCCACATGACTAAAAAATGCCCTTACTGTTATGCCTATCTGCCGTTGACGGTGAGACGATGTCATGCCTGTAAGAAACGCGTCGGCGACGTGGACAAATTAGGCTTTGCCTCCAAACCATTTGACTGGCCCGGTTATTTAATTGCGATTTTGGCCGCCGCCGCATTGTGTATTTTCGTATGGTGGGGCTTTTTTAAAGAATAACCTATCTGCTAAAAAGCATGAGAATCGCTAGAGGTAATGTTTTTCAAGGATGTGATCCGGAATCAGGTCCAGAAAACGGGACGGGCGACTTAAAACGACTCCCGAGCTTCGATCCTAGGCCGGGTTTGGATAGGTTAAGAAAAGGTTTTCTTTGGCCCGGGTTGCGGCGACATACATGAGTCGTAACTCTTCTTCAAGTTCTGCTTCCTTATAAAACGAATGAACGGATGGAAACCGTCCGTCTAGCGCCCAGATAACAAAAACGGTATGCCATTCCAAACCTTTGGCGGAGTGGACCGTGGATAGAACCAGTCGATCTTCTTGCACCGATTCTGCAGCCAGGGAGTCTTCTATGCTTGTGTTGGGCGGCTCCAATGCCATGTCGGTAAGAAATTGTTCGAGCTTATCATAGCGTTCCATAATTGCCACCAGATGGTCGAGATCTTTGGCTCTTTTAGGGTGGTCATCATAATTTCGCTCTAAAATGGGCAGGTAGTATTTTACAATCGTCTCTCCCATGTCGGCCACAGACAGGGGAATGGTGTCAAGCTGAGCGAATAGGTTCTTGAGACGATCAAGTCTGTTGCTGCTACTTTGTTTTAATTTGACCGTCAACAGACCGGTGTACCCCGCATTCTCATTACGGACGGCTTCATAAATTTTTTGAGCTGAGCTGGGACCTATCTTTTCAATCAACAGCAGAATCCTATACCAGCTGATTCTGTCGTCGCCATTGGCAATCACCCTTAAATGCGCCAGCACATCTTTGATGTGTGCGGATTCGACGAATTTGAATCCACCAACCTTAATAAACGGTATCTCCTCTCGATTGAGCTCAATTTCAAGGTCAAATGAATGAAAACTGGCACGAAAGAGCACCGCAATCTTATTCAACGAAATGCCTTGCTGATGCAGCTCTAAAATTTTTTCGACCACAAAGCGAGATTGCGAGTTTTCATCTTCGGTTGCTAATAGAAGCGGGATTGTTCCGCCGGATCGTTGCGTAAAAAGAGATTTGGTGTATTTTTCTTTGGCTCGGTCAATAATTTCATTGGTGAGATTTAAAATCGGCTGGACGCTGCGATAGTTTTCTTCTAAGCCGATGATCCGGGTGCCGGGAAACATTTTGGGAAAATTGATTATATTTTTGAAATTCGCCCCGCGAAACGCGTAGATGCTTTGGGAATCATCTCCGACTACCATAATGTTCCGGTGATTCGCGGCAAGCAGATGTAGTATGTCGGCCTGGATTTTATTGGTGTCCTGATATTCATCCACCATGATGTGCTGATACCTTGAAGAGATGCGACGGCAAATATCGGGATGATCTCGTAAAAGAAGCTGCAGATAAATCAGAAGATCATCAAAGTCTAAGAAATGATGCTCGCGTTTGCGTTTTTGATAGGCGTTGCAAAGCTCAACGATCGCATCGATGTTGTCTAAGAAATGTGGATAGTCATCATACACCACGTCCTCAATGGATATGACTTTCTTCACCGCTTTGCTGAAGATATTGGCCAAGGAGCTTTTTCTTGGAAACGAGCGATGTTTTGCGGCCAGATCCATTTCTTTGCGCAGCATATTGATCATACTTTCAGCATCTGCGCGATCCAGGATAGCAAAACCGGCTCTCAGACCCAGTTGTGAAGCATATTTGCGGAGAATGGCATTCGCAAAAGAGTGGAAAGTTCCACCGGCAACCATTTCACATCGGCTATCCAGCAATTGCGCAGCGCGCTGCAACATTTCTTGGGAGGCTTTGCGGGTGAAGGTGAGCAAAAGTATGGCAGACGGCGGAATGCCTTCCTCGACCAGGCGGGCGACGCGATAGGTAAGTGTTCTGGTCTTTCCGCTACCAGCCCCGGCGATCACGAGCAGCGGGCCACTGGTGTGGCTGACCGCCTCAAGCTGGGAAGCATTCAGGGCCGCTTCATAGGCAATGTTATAGGTTTTGTTTTTATCTGTAATATACGATGAGTTCGGCATAAAACTTATCCAATTTTCTTCTCTATCATCATGATTCACGGTATCGTCGGCCTTATCTTTTTCCATATAGCTAATCCTTTGTCAACAATGGACTTTCTTTTTCGTCTTTACTGCTTATATTATTGACTTTTAGAAGAGAATGTATTAACTTTCTACAGGATGTGTTCCTGAAATTAAATTTGAAGTAGTAGGAGGATAAATCTAATGAAGCAGATGAAAGCTCAACTGAAAAGTATTTCCAAATCGCTTGTCAGTCTTTCTAAAAAGGTAGAAGGACTCAGCAAACAGGTTGATAAACGTCAGCCGACTAAAAAGGCAGCCCCCAAAAAAGCTGCTGCCAAGCGCAAAGCGGTTGCCAAAAGGCCCAAGGTGGTTGCTAAAAAGAAAGTTGCCATCAAAAAAGCACCTGCTAAAAAAAGCACGACCGTGTTGGATTCGGTTCACAATGCGATCAAGCGCAGCCGCGCAGGGGTGACGATCGCCGCGTTAAAAGCAAAGACAAAACTTGATTCCAGACAACTGAGCAATGCGCTTTACAAGCTTACTAAAAAAGGCCTGGTTCAGGCAAAATCCCGCGGTGTATATGTAAAAAAATAATTCAACCAATTGCCCACCGCGCATGTGAACAAAGCAAAATAGCCTTCTCTTGACCGCAGCACCGAAACGGTTAATGGGAGGCTGTTTTGTTTTGTGCCTTCTTGACGTATTATTAATCAACGCTCCCACTTGTTAACTTCTTTCCTGTTGCTTCGTTTGTCATCATTTGATATGTGACAAACTTTAATTTGGCTGTGAAAGGAAAAATAATGAGCACCAAGGAGATCTCCGCAGATCCCTTTACCAAAATTTGGAAATTTTTTACCTCCGTTCGATTGACTATTGTCCTGCTATTGACGCTGGCCGCCACGTCGATCATTGGGACGTTGATTCCACAAAATCAATCCCCGGATGACTATTTCAACGCTTTTGGGGCTTTTCTTTATCGATTGTTTAATGTGCTGGGCCTGTTTGACCTGTATCACTCGTGGTGGTTTCAAACCCTGATGCTCATGCTGGCGGTGAACGTGCTGGTATGTTCCCTAGAACGACTCTCCGCCACTTGGCAAATCATCTTCACCAGCCGCCCTAAATTTACTATTTCACGATTCAGGCGCCTGCCGCAAAAGGAAGAATTTACCATAGACAGCCCTGCTGAACAGCTGATAACGCGATATCAAACAATCATCTCTCATAACTTTCATTATCTGCGGGTCGAAGAAACGGATAACGGATATGCCATATTCGCGGAGAAGGGCCGCTGGACACGGATCGGCGTTTATATCGTCCATGCGAGCGTCATCCTCATGCTGGTTGGCGGGGTGATCGGATCCATTTTTGGATTTGAAGGGTTTGTCAACATTGCCGAAGGCGACACCGTGCAACGTATTCGACTGCGAAACAGCGGCAACATGCGCCAACTTGATTTTGCCGTACGTTGCGACGATTTCAATGTAAGCTTTTACAGCACCGGCGCTCCCAAAGAATTTCGTTCCAGCCTCACGATTCTAGAACAAGGCAAGCCGGTTTTATCCAAAGATATTATTGTTAATGATCCCTTGCACTACAAAGGCATAAGTATATTTCAATCCAGCTATGGTGAGTTGCCTGCCCAAAGACAAGAATTTCAACCACCTGATGAAATTACCCTGAGCTTTACCAGTAAAGCGACCGGCATGATCTATGAGAAAAAAGCCATCATCGCTCAGCCGATTGAAATACCTGAAGGGCTGGGTAAATTTGTTATCGATCAGTTCAGCAACACCTATAATTTTCGAGGTCAGGATTTGGGTGCCGCCCTTATCGGAACGCTGCATCAGATCAATGGTACTTCCGTTGAGGTTGTGCTGCCGATAAAATTTCCAAGTTTTGATAAGATGGGTCCTATTTTCAACAAGGCGCGCAATGATGATGTGATTATTTCGGTTTCGGACGTTAACGTCAAACAAACCCCGGCAGCTGTGCGCTATTATACCGGCCTTCAAATTGCGCGGGACCCCGGCGTCTGGGTTGTGTACACTGGCTTCATATTGATGATCATCGGATGTTACATCACGTTTTTTATGTCTCATCGGCAAATATGTGTGGAAGTCAATGAAACGGGCGATAGATGCCGAATTATGGTGGCAGGCACTGCCAACAAAAACAAACTGGGAAACGAACGAAAAGTAAAAAAGATTGCGCATACCCTCGTCCATGATGAGCGAGATGCCTGAGTCGGGTTAAGGCAATCAACTCCCATTTAGGGGCTAATTTTTTTCTACAACAATGTCAAAGAGGTCTAGCTTATGAGCGGTTCTTATATATTGTCTCTAGTCACATTTATTTATGGTGCGGCAGGATTCTTTTATATCTTCGCCTGGATTTTCAGAAAGCCGGCAGTCGGCACACTGGCCACCTGGACCGCCATTTTGGGTTTCATCGGCAATACCGCCGGGATTCTGATCAGATGGGTAGGGTCCTATAAACTTGGTATCGGCCATGCCCCCTTTTCAAATTTATATGAATCGCTCGTCTTTTTTGCCTGGGTCATCGCGTTAATTTACCTGATCATCGAGCGAAAAGCCGGCAACCGTCTTATCGGAGCATTTAGCGCACCGATTGCTTTTCTGGCTCTGGCATATGCCGCTTTGAAGCCTGGAATTACCAGTGATATCCAACCGCTTATTCCTGCGCTAAAGAGCAACTGGTTGATTGCGCATGTGATCACCTGCTTTATCGGTTATGCGTCCTTCGCCATTGCCTTCGGTGTCAGCTCGATGTACCTGATTAAATATGGCCGGGATGATGAACAAATTAGCTGGATGGATTTCGTTAAACCCTTGATCCTATTTGTCATGGTGTCGCTGTTTAGCAGGGTTCTGTTCGTGGGAAGCTGGGCGTTATCTGTAATTATGGCACTGCCCATCTGTTTTGTCTTTTATGCCGTCGTTTTGCTTGTTCGCCGAATGCCGGCGGACATTCAAAACAGGTTACTGGACAGGTTTCCGGAAGACCAGGTTCTCGATGAGCTCAGCTACCAGCTGATCGTGCTGGGATTTCTTTTTTTATCGGTCGGTATCATTACCGGGGCCGTCTGGGCAAATTCAGCCTGGGGACGTTACTGGGGTTGGGACCCCAAGGAGACCTGGTCGCTGATAACCTGGTTCATTTATGCCACGTTGTTGCACGCCCGGATGATGCGCGGATGGCACGGTAAACGGATTGCCTTTCTTTCTATTCTGGGTTTTGCGGCGGTTCTGTTTACCTATTTCGGTGTTAACTTATTGCCCGGATTGCATAGCTATGGGGGCATGTGACCTGGATTTTTGCTTGACAAAAATCGGGTGATTAAGGTACACAACCGCCAGTCATTTTTAGGGTCTTTGCACTCACGCGAACATTTGATGTGTTGGCAAAGTGATAATATCAACTGCAGATTGACGGAGTTGCCATGAGTACCAACGAGAAGACCCATGAGGGTCCCGCAGAAACCAGCGATCCGCAACCCATGGATTCATCGGCGGAAATAGATGAAACAGGACAGGATGACAGTGCCGCAGGGCCGATTATCCTGTTTTTTATTTTCGGCTTGATTGCCAGTCTTATTGTGGGCTGGGTTCTTTTTCCGAAACTGCTTTACTCCCAGAAACAGCAACCGGTAGCCTTTAACCACGCATTGCACAATGAGGAGGTTGATGAAGGCTGTGAGAGCTGCCATTTTTTCAGAGAAGACGGCAGTTACTCCGGCGTGCCCAAACTGGCCCAATGTGTGGACTGCCATGAAGAAGTGCTGGGTGACAGTGAGGCCGAACGGATATTTGTCGAGGAATATGTGGCCAAGGAGCGGGAAGTTCCGTGGCTGGTGTATTCGCGACAACCGGATTGCGTTTTCTTTTCGCACGCCGCCCATGTAAAAATGGCCACCATGGAATGTGTTGCCTGCCACGGCCCGATCGGAGAGTCTGAAAGCTTAAAGGCTTATGAAGAAAATCGAATTTCCGGTTACAGCCGTGATATTTGGGGAAAGAACATTGCCGGCTTCAAACGTAACACCTGGGATCGCATGAAAATGGATGATTGCGCCGAATGTCATCGAGAAAAGAACGTCAATCAGGGCAGTGTTCAGACCCTGAAGGGCGGCTGTTTTGTGTGTCATAAATAATGCTGTGGTCCGTCGCCCGAAGGCATGGATCTCAAGCTAATTTCGTTATTCAACAATAAGAGGGACGTGTCGATGAAAATAGACAGAAGAAGTTTTTTGGCCTTTGCCTTAGGAGGTGCTGCCGGC
>CP070694.1:551601-569312 GCA_020353355.1 Desulfobacterales bacterium
AAAACAAATCCACTTGCTGGACAGCTCCACCAACGCCACACCCAGCATCAAGCAAGGTAATAGGGTTGTCGTATCTCAGTTGCAGCAGCTCTATTGCTGTACTTGTAGCGAAACGAATTCCTTCATTGAGGCTGAACTTATCTGGTGTGCCATCCTCATCATTGAGCCAAGCATAGTGTAGCTGGCATGGATGATTGGGCACGTTTTCTAAACCACTCCACCAAGCTTTCAGTGCAGTAGGTAATTCTGCACAGAGACAATAGATACCAATGCCCTCCCCATAGTTTTCATTCAACAAAGCTCTTGCATTGTCCTCATACAAACTGTCATAGGTTCTATCCAGGTTCGTTTCTTTTCTCTTCATATTGATACCGTACTGTGTCTTGGAGCACCAATCGTTCCTTGTACTCGGCGACTGTAATGACGGGCTCGCAAACTTTCTCGAAGCTAATCTAAAAGCATCGGTTTGGAATTCCGAACCATTGATAATCCCGATTTCCCACCAGGAATCTTTTTAAAGGCGTGTCGACACTTGCAATCTTCATAATGCAACCTTTAGGGGCATCGCCGATGAACATAGCCATGCTAAAGTTCTTGGCTCCCAAATATTAAAACTATAACAGCCAATGTGCGCCGTTGGCAATATTCGCAAGTTCACACTTTCTTGCATGATACTTTAATTTCTACATTTTTTAATAATACCGATGATATTCTGCAATAAATTTCAGATTGGTTTTAGACACAAAATATTGTGTCAAGCCTTTTTATTGCCGAACTGGTGATTGAGATAATCTACAGAAAACAACACCTCCGAATACCTATGATATCTAATAAGTGTTTTATCCATAGTCCCGCCAAAAAAAGGCCAAAACTTTCTTCATTTCGTCAGTGTTAATTAAATCGCGCGAGGCTCAATTCGTCAAGAGGGAGAGAAGTCTTGCCTGCGCATATCAGTTCCTGAATCAATTTTCCCGATCCCGGCCCCATCCCAATCCCGTGTCCATTATGACCGCATGCCATCACAAAGCCTTCGACCCCATCAACTTTTCCCAATATGGGTAAGTCGTCTTCAGTATGGGGAAAGAAGTTCGCATAGGAACGAATTATTCTAACGTTTTTGAGCGACGGCATTGCTTCGACGTTCACTCTTGCCATGAGTTCGATCTCCTCCTGAATGGTCCTTTTATCATATCCCGCATCTCGCCAACTCGCGCCGATCAGCAGATTTCCTGCAGCCTGTTGGCTGACGATAAGGCCGCACCCCAATTCTCCCTTTTTTCCTGTATCTTCTTCCACAAGATAAGAAGCACCCATTATTGGATGAGATACGCATGGCGGTAACTCTTCCGTCACCAACATGGCCATTTGAAAAGGCGTGATCGGTACCTCAAGTCCGACCATTTTCCCAATGAAAGATCCCCAGCTCCCGGCAGCATTGACGACCGTATTCGTTTTAATAGTTCCTTTATCGGTAATAGCGCCTTTGACTTTTCCATCCACGACTTCAATTCCCCGAACCTCGGTATGATGAAAAATCTTTGCACCAAGCTGCCGGGCTTGTAAATTCAATGATATAACGAGCAAAATGGGGTTGGTGGTTCCGTCCAGCGGACTAAAAACAGCGCCGATGACTTTTTCCTTTGAAAGCAGAGGCTCCAGCGCCAGTGCGTGTTTGGCATCAATCATCTCCAGCGGATATCCATCTTCAGACCTTGCCTTAAGATGACGCTCAATGAAAGGCAGTTGCGCTTCGTCGCCCATGACCAGCAGTCCTCCATTGCGCACATACTCAAAGTCCATGTCCAGTTCTTCTTGAAGCTGCTGATGGATGGCGATACTGTGCAGCGCCAGTCTGACATCAATTCCGGGCTTTCGCGTTATGGTCCAAACGAAGGCAGCATTGGCTCCAGATGCTTCCCCCGCCCGATAGCCTTTCTCCACTAATACAACTTTTTTGCCTGCTCGGGATAAAAAATAGGCAGCAGAAGAACCGACCACTCCGCCGCCAATAACGACGACTTCAGCTTCCCTGGGAAACATTTGAAGCTCCTCCTTTTTATTCAGCACGTCCGCAAGTTTGATTGCGCATTCAAAATTAGGTAATTTTTATCAATCCCTTATATTGTTTTCCTGGCCGCCAAACAGAGAAATCTGAAGCCGGCATTGCCGTCTATCCCCCCGGCTTGGATGACGCCAGCACACCAAGGGCAATCGGTTTAATCGTCGGCCGCGGTAGCAGTGATTCAAGTTCTTGGAATGAAGCATTTGGTTGATGATGCCTTATAATTTCAATCAGCGTTGGGCCACACATTCGGCCCTGACAGGATCCCATTCCCATCCGCGTCATGCGCTTAATGTCCTTTGCCTGAGTCAAACCATCGGTCAGCGCCGCTCTGATTTCCTTGAGAGTGACTTCCTCGCACCGGCATATGACCGTGTCATCCTTTGCCAGTTCGTAAAGACCCGCCCTAGGTACACTGATTTTGTCAAGCACTTTTCGAAATCGATTGAGTTTGTCGAGGCATTTCTGGAAATTTTTTATCAACATGCCTGCAGCGCCATCCGAAATGCACCCCAAGTCGCGCGCAACAGATACGCCGGCGATGCGACCCTCCTCAACGGCAATCTTGCTTCCGGCCACTCCGGCACCATCACCGACGGCGTAGATACCGGGCACCGTAGTTTCCATATTATCACTGCGCACTGGAATGAAGCCGCCAAGGCCTAGATCATATTGATGCTCACATTCAGCCAACAAAGTTAACTCAATAGACGGAACAAGGCCATATCCCAAACAGATGGTGTCCACTTTTACGGTGCGCATGGTATTCGGCCTGGGCCTCCAGTTTTTGTCAAGCCTTGCAATCAGCGCTTCTTCTAGTTGGCCATCTCCGCGGGCCTCAAGGATAGCATGACGGCGTAAGAGAGGAACACCGGCCTTTTGGATACTGCGCAGGTATCTCCAGCCTTGGTTCAAGTAATCCCAGTTACCCCATATCCCCGCCAGTCCCTCAAGCCAGTATTTGCTGATAGTGCCTGCTTCCAGAATGGCTGCGATCTTGCCTCCAGCGTTCAGAATCTGGTTTGCCAATACGAGTTGCAGCGGACCCGTGCCGGCCAGAAGGATCTTAGCTCCGGGAAGTACCCGCTGTGTTTTGACTAAGTTTTGAGCGCCCCCTGCGGTAAAAACACCCGGCAGCGTCCAACCTGGGAAGGGAACGGGACGATCATAGGCACCCGTTGCCAAGAGGAGGTTCTTGAAGCGCAGAGTCGAAGACGCTCCCTCATGCGCGAAAGCCAGCGTGCGCTCTTTGAAAATACCCCAAACGGTGGCATTGTTCAAATACCGGATCTTATCACCCAGTGCACTGAATTGACCTAGTAATTCCAGACCTTTTACATAATCCATTCCCAATAGGTTAGAATCGGTTACTTTAAACCCCTTTTCGAGCTGACGATAGATTTGCCCTCCGAGTCTTTCATTTTCATCCAGGAGAGTTACTTTGACCCCGGCTCTGGCAGATGCAATGGCAGCTGCAATGCCGCCCGGCCCCCCACCGATAATTACAAATTCCGATTCTTTCAATTTTTATTTCTGCCTTTTCTGATGACTCTGCTGGGTTTCAATCCGGCACCCGGGAAAGGCAAGCGTTTGGCAAACTTGAGTATTGGGCACGCCATTTACAACCATCCGACACTCTTGACACAGCCCGATACCGCAATATAGGCCCCGCGGGTGTCCGTATTTTTTCGTATGGCGAAGCGTCCGCAGACCGGCGGCCGTCAGGGCGGCTGCGATAGTCTCTCCTTCGTAAGCAACGATTTTCTCTCCATCAACAAGTATTTCAAACTGTTGCCCTCTTTCAACACCTTTGTACACTCTTTTCTCTGCAGTGCTCATATGCAAGTTCCTGCCTGTTTTGGGACGAATCATTCAAATCTTTTAATGTTTTTTCTTTGCACCGAGTTCAGCAGCCAGCTCAATTGCTTTGTACAAGTTTGTAGCGACATGTGGGTGGTCAGCAGCATGATCCTCAACTCGTCGAGTATCAACGCCATGCCGTGTCGCTTTACCCCGCATAGTTCGGCCAGGATTTGCGTCTGCCCCTCGAAATTGTAACCGGCTGCCCGCATCGATTCTTTGTTCAGCGGAGCGGAAACCATGGCGGCCAGGCGCCCACCCGAGATTGCTGAATCACACCAGGGATCGCAGCGTATCAACAATTTTCTGAATGGCGTCCACGTCTCCCAATGATCCGCCTTTTACGGCGATGGTCATGCCGGATAAATCCGGAGCCTGGGTTAAAACAACGCCCCAGCTGATCCGTTGGCGCAGCTGAAGGCGCTTTACCCCCATACGCCGACACACGTTATAGGCTGTCGTGCCTCCGGTTAAAATCAAGCCGGATAGATCTACCTCTTCATGAACCTTGCCAATTGCAAGGGATAACGCTGCTTCAACGAGGCGCGGATCACGAACAGGGCTCTGGGGTGACGACAGAAAACCCAATCCATGGCGTTCAATTTGACCCACCAGACGGGAAGTTGCTTTTTCGACTGCTGCCTGAATAGCAGCTAAATTGCTGCGATCATCCAGACCGATGAAGACGGGTTCAATACCATGAGTATGTGAAAAAAGCGTCAATTGCTCTCTGGCTCTGGGATGCAGCGTCCCACCCACAACGACTACAGCGCCATCGGGAACCCTGGTCCATGTCTCACTTTTGGCACAGGGCAAACAATATTTAGCCAGAGCGTTGCCGAGTCCCTGACCACCGACAAAAAATAATCGCACCGGTCGTCTTAAGAACAGTTCAACAACTCTCTCAAGATCTCCCTGGGACTCGCTGTCCGCCACGATGATTTGAACACCTGAGGCGATTAATCGCTCAATAGAATCCAGATTTACATGGCTCCGCAACGTTTCCAATTCTAATAAACCGGTTGGTCTTCCGCTTCCCATGGCCACAATTGCAGCAACCCTGGACTCCGTGACAGGTTGTTTGGGATCATTGCGGTAAAAAGACTCGGCAATCGGCAGACCGTCCAGATACTGAATGCCATTTCGGGTGACCCGTCCGAAATCGGGTATGGCAGGCGCCACACAACAAAGCTCAAGATCCCATGCATCCATTACCGCAGAAATTTCGCGGCCAAAATGGCCCCGAAAAGCACTGTCGGTTTTCTTCAATAAGATTCTTTTTTCATTTGCCCCAACAACTTCACATGCTCTGCGAACTTTGCTGTACGCGTCAGGCTCCGCTAGACTGCGACTCTCCGTATTCCAGACCGTAAGGCCCTCAAATTTTTTTTTCTTCATTGCCTGTATGTCCGAATCAATGACAACGGTAACGCTACCGATGGAATCCAGAAATTCAATTCCAGTGTCACATGCTCCGGCGAGATCATCCGCGATCATGGAGATTTCAGATGGGTGTATTCGAGATTTGACTTCTGATTTGTCAATTAGAGAAGACATAATTCTACCCCCTGAGAGCTCTATTACGAGATGCGGCCCATCTCAATTTTTAAGGTGGGGGCATGAGTGTCTCTGATGATGTATTTGGAATCGTCGCAGCAATATAGGCAATTTTGGCAGTATCCTCGACCAAGTCCGCCAGATAAAAAGCATGTTTTAAATCCCTTCCCAATGTTAAAATACCATGCTCTTTCATCAGCAACGAATTTACTTCAGGGTTAATTTTTTATTCCCTGAATGCGGATTAGGATTCAGCAGCAGCCCAACAGATGGAAACCTAAATTTTGTGAAAGCGATGGCTCACCAATTATCGAAGCCGTATCTGGTTGTCAAGGCAGATTTTTCCTACAGATAGCGAATCTCTTGGTCAAATTCAGTCTAGCTCAGCGGCTTGCGTAAAACGGAATTTTTTACCGCCAAGTTTAATATTTGCCTCTATCAGCTTTTGCCTGAAGGTCTTTCCAGGTTCGGTCGGTCTCGGCCTGGATATCATGGATTTCTTTTTGAGTTAGATGATCGTAACGGCCTTGAAGACTCAGATAATCGTCAACTGGAAGTCCACGGGAGTAATGATTAATCCTATAAAATAGACCGTCTTCAATCTCATAGAGAGGAAAAATGTTGGTTTCCACCGCCAACGTGCCAATCTTTGCCGTCAGGTCTTCAGCCATCTTCCAGCCGGTAGGACATGGCGATAAAAGATGTATGAAGCGTGTACCTCGCATTTCTTTAGCGCGCTTGACTTTGCGCATAAGATCCTCGGGAAAACCTATGGAAGCAGTCGCCGCATATGGTATCCGATGGGCGGCCATGATCTCCATAATCTGTTTTTTGCGGCGAGGATTTCCCGTTGGCGTGGTGCCGGTCCAGGTGTATCGCGGTGTGGCCGAGCTGACCTGTATGCCTGTATTCATGTATGCTTCATTATCCATACATACATAAATAAAGTCTTCGTTTCGATCCGCAGCCCCGGACAATGATTGCAACCCAATATCAAAAGTGCCGCCGTCTCCGGCCAGGGCGAGAACAATTATATCGTCCTGGCCCTTATATTTTAACGCGTTCGAAATGCCCGCCGCGGAAGCTCCGGCGGTTTCGAAAGCAGCGAGAAAAACAGGAACATTAAGGGAGGTCCGGGGAAACTGTCCGGCGATAATCGCCGCGCAAGCGGGCACAACCACGACTATTGTCCGGCCACCTAGTGTTCTCAAAATTAAGCGCATAGCGATGGCCTGAGCGCAGCCAGGGCAGGCATTGTGACCTGAGCGCATTATCTCGGCAGGGCGTCCAGTACTTGAAGGCGTTACTTCTATGTCATCCATATCGATCTCACCGTTGGATGTTCTCTGTTGAAAGCATCAAACGCGATACGTTCGATAAGCTCGGGGCTGACGTTGGTTCCACCGATTCCAGCCAGATAACCCTGGATCTTGGATCCCGCCGGGCCGTCGCATAAGGCTGCTTTTAGCTCCGAGCAAAAAATTCCTTCAGAACCCAGTGATATGTTACGATCAATCACGGCAATCTTGCCTACATGCTTGAGGGCTTCACGAAGAATTTCAGAGGGAAAAGGACGAAAAACGCGAATCTTGAGCAAACCTATCTTGAAACCCTTTTCTCGAATTCGTACTTGAGCCACCCGAGCCGTGGAGGTAATACTGCCGGAGGTGACGATAACGAGCTCGGCATCTTCAGTGTCCACGGTCTCTATGAGACCATATTTTCTGTCAAAAATACCGTCGAACTCATGATCGATGCCATCGATGACGTTCAGAGACAGCTCCATGGCTTCTTGGCTCAAGCGCCGGTAGTCCCGGTATTCTGTCTGGTTGACAACCGGTGCAATAAAGGCCGGTCTTTCAACATCAAACCGCAAAGGGAGATTGGCTGGTGGTAAGAATTTATCTACAAGATCCTGCTCCGGGATCTCGACGGGTTCCATAAAATGGGAAATGAAACTGGCCTCAAGGATGACCATACATGGCAGCAAAACGCTCTCAGCAATGCGATACGCTTGGATAACGGAGTCCAGGATTTCTTGATTATTTTCAGAATAGATCTGAATCCAGCCGGTGTCGCGCTGAGCTAAAGTATCGGTTTGGTCGCTCCAAAACCCCCAAGGAATTGCCAAAGATCTGTTGACGCAAGCCATAACGACGGGGGCGCGGCAGCCGGAAGCAAAGTGGAGCATCTCATGCATTAATGCCAGACCCTGTGACGATGTGGCCGTAAACGTCCTTGTGGCGGTTAAAGAAGCAGCTAAACATGCAGCCATAGCCGAGTGTTCAGACTCCATGCGCATCATCCTTCCACCCAACTCACCGCAGGCATCCCAATCGGATAATTTCTCATATATGGGCGTTTGGGGCGTAATGGGATAGGCCGCCACGATCTGTGTGCGGCAAAGACGAACCCCTTCAGCTACGGCATCGTTTCCGGTGATAAACTTTTTCATATTCCTGCACTCATGGCTAAAACGCCGCGCGGGCATGCAGCCGCGCATAATGCGCATCCTTTACAATAATCGTTGTCAACCTTGTAATTAGCGCCTTGCCCCTGAGGTGGCAGTAAACAAATTTCGGGACAGAATAAAAAGCAGCGATCACATTCGGTGCAAAAGCCGCAAAAGAAGCACCTGCCTGCTTCATGGATCGTTTCATTGAAACTGAGAGCTTGATTGATTTCTGATAGATTTTTTATACGGGCGCTGGGATTTAGCCTGGGAAGTTTGATGGCCGGCCGATGATCCAGGTATAATGGCTCTAGATCTGCAAATCCTATTGTCTCTCCGAAATTCCAACCAGCCGGTCTGCGAAAAGCAGCCTCTATGGAAAAAAAAGGACCTGCGGCCAAGGTTGCTTCGGCTATTGTTCGACCGAGCCGGCCTCCATTGATGAAATGATGAATTCCAACAGCGGCTCTTTTCCCGGCAGCTATCGCCTCAGCGACCGATCCCGGTATCTGCGTGACATCTCCGGCAGCAAAAACACCTATCTCTGAAGTCATTAGAGATTCGGGGTCAGATGCAAGTGCTCCATCGCTCCCCACATCAAAAGGTATATACCCTTCGAGAAAAGAGGTGTCGACGGCCTGACCAATGGCAAAAACAACCCAATCCGCTTTCGGTTGCAGTGTTGTGTTTTCATCGTAAGAGGGATTGAATCGGCCGTTTTCCTCAAATACCGAGGTGCACGAAACAAACTCAACCTCAAGGCCGCCTTCTTTGCGATTGCGGATTTTTCTCGGCCCCCAGCCGTGATGAATGACGATGCCTTCCTCTAGCGCATCCTGGAGCTCACGCTCATGGGCCGCCATTTCATGGGGTTGCTCCAGGCAGTAGATGGCCACCCGCTCGGCTCCCAGTCTAAGAGCACTCATGGCCACGTCGATGCTGACGTTGCCCCCGCCGATGACCAAAACATCTCCGGGTAGCCTCGAAACTTTTTGTCTGCGTACCATTTTTAAAAAGTCAAGGCCCATTAAGACGCGATCATACTCAATGCCCGCTATAGGGAGGCGTCGGCTTTTATGTGCCCCAACTGCCAGCAAGACGGCGAGATGTTCAGTCCTAATTTTTTCAAGAACGAAGGCATTTAAGGGGGTGTTTGTCAGGACGTTTATTTCCAAAGACAAAATACGATCCAGGTCACGATCCAGCGCATTTTTGGGTAATCGAAACTCGGGGATGCCCCAACGTAGCATTCCTCCAAGTTCATTTTCAGCCTCTATCAATGTCACCGGATGTCCCATGCGTGCCAGATGATAAGCCGCCGAAAGCCCTGCGGGGCCGGATCCGACGACGGCGACGGGCTGAGAGCGTCCGGCGTTTGTCAAGATACTGGGTTTAGCCGTGCCTCTGTCGGCTGCGGAGCGTTCCAACGCGCGAATGTTGACGGCGTTATCCAACTCACGTCGATTGCATTGGGTTTGACAAAATTGGTAGCAAATCCTGCCGGACACTCCGGGGAGAGGATTTTCCTGGAGAAAAACTGCCAAAGCCCCATCAAAGTCCCCCTTTTGGGCTAGATATAAAGCGCGCGGAATATTATTTCCGATCGGACAAACAGCCCGACATGGGGGAACTTTGTTTTCGTAAAATGGCCGTCTTCTATCCCAATTACCGGTTTTATTGACCCTGGTATCGGCTTTGGCAATGGGCAGAATCACGTCGGGATCAATGCAACGTTGATATGGCATGTCTGTTTCCTTGCTTAATACGGCGAAAAATTGGCGTAACCTTTTTGGGCGGCTTCCCGGTTCGCCTCTTTTTTTTCGGAAAAACTCTCTTCAATAGCCCAAAGAATGTCGTCCAATGGAATGTGGCCCGTAAATCGGCAATATGCTCCCAAAAAAGCCGTATTAATTGTCTTTCCGAGACCGCTCTCTTTAGCAATGGCCTGAGCATCGATGAATCCGAGATCAAAACGTTTTAAGCTATCAAACACATCCGGTGATTGATGGGTATTGATAAGGATTCGTCCTGCTGGACGGAGTAAATTATAAATATCCTCCGGGTTGATAAGACTGTCATCAAGATACAGAAGTTCGTCTGCGTTTTCGATTTCGCACTTCAGCAGGATTTTATCCTTGTCCACCCGCAGAAAACTTACCAGTGGTGCGCCTCGCCGCTCACCGCCAAAAAGCGAGTAACACTGGGGATACATGCCTGCCTTATAAAAGCTTAATCCCAAAATCTGAGAAGCTTTTACAACACCCTGACCGCCACGGCCAAAAAATTTGATTTCTAGCATTTTAAAAGTCTTTTACAAAAATATTGTATTCTTCGGCTGCTTCTGATGCCCGCTGCCTGGCACAGTCAACATCAATCTTAACCTTGTCTATGTATGCATTGATACAATTCTTATAATTTTCCAGTTCTGACTTAAAATTTGCCATATCCTCTTCGGAACAACTCCGATCACTAAGGCAATCCGGCTTAACAGGTTGCTCGCACCCGGGTTTCGGATAACCGTAGTCAAGGTTACCTTCCGCATCACAATCACCGTAGGATGAACTCGCCATTAAAATAATCGCTAATATTAAAACAGCTGTTTTCATGAAAATTCCTCACTTTCTCAATGAGTTGTCCACGAGTACCGAAAAGGAAATTGCCTTTCAACACCGGCAACCTGGCCCGTGGGATTGGTTACTAATTGGTTATTATATCATCGAGCGCCGATAGAGTCTATCCCATAAAATCAATTGATTTATTGGGGCTTGCAGGCTATATATTTTATATTACAGCAAATAATCTTAGCATGCGATAGCGACAATCACAGACGTGCATGAACTGACGGATGATTTCGCATTCGAGAATCGCCTCTTGATAATTGCAGATGGGGGATTGGCATAAAAGCATGCGCGCAAAGCAAACCGCGGCATGTGGAGTCAGGGAGATGATTATATTTCACCGCAGGAATGGCGCAAACAGCACCGCAAAGGCAACTGAAACATGAAATCATTATTAAACCCGGGATGGATCGTGTTCGTGATTATTGCCTGCGCCACGACATCCCAGGATCCGCACGAGCTGCTGAAAGATCTAACCGATAAATATGATATGCTTCTGCAACAAAGGCGATATGCAGAGGCGCAAGTGGTCGCCAAAGAGGCATTGAACCTTGCAGAACAAACTTTCGGACCCGATCATCCGGCGACAGCGCGATCGCTAAACAATCTGGCCGTCGTTTACCAGGCCCAGGGCAAGTATGCCGAAGCTGAGCCGCTTTATCGCCAAAGCCTGGCGATGGATGAAAAGATCCTCGCTAAAAACCATCCGCATGTGGTGCAAACGCTAAACAATCTGGCGGCAATATACCAAACCCAGGGCAGGTACGCCGAAGCTGAAACCTTTTACACGCAGGCGCTGGAAATCTTGGAACAAAGCCTTGGTGAAAATCATCCTGATGTGGCTGCTTCTCTAATGAATCTGGCGGGATTATATCACGAGAAGAAAGATTTTAGCTCGGCTCTGACGTATTATCGAAAAGCTGCGGAGATCGACCCAAAATACAAATTTAAAATAATTCCGCTGCTTGATGAATTGGCAAAATGGCAAGACATTATCGATTTGTCAGCTGCGGAAGTTAAGAACGGAAATACCAGCCCTTCCCTTCTGGGACCCCTTGCCACCGCATATCAGGATACCGGACAAGTGGAAGAATCTGAAAAAGTTATTCGTATTTTGAAAAGAGCCGACTACCATGAGCAATGGCAAAAAGATTACCGGAACTACATTTTGGCGTATTATTATCTTTGGCATGATAAAGCTGATCAATCGAAGGAATGCCTTCGGAGAATTATGATTCCAAGGTTTCTAAAATATGCCCGCACAGCCCCCAAGTTTAAAAAGCTTTTTTCTGATCCGGAATTTTTAGAACTTACGACAAAATAATAAAAGATACCTTTTTTCTCATCATCCTGTCCCCAGCCAGAAGCACATCCAAATCAGAATAAATACGGTGATAAATACCGCCAATCTAACCTCTCTGCCCCAAAGTTTTGCGGCTAGATGAGAGCTGACAATGGATACCCCGAGGGACATGAAGATCATTATCAGTATTATCCATGCCTTCATGTTTTCCTTACCCATACATTAAAAGCCACCAAAATTTTGACTCATCCAAACCAGACCGTCATGGCTTTTCGGCAGCTGATTTATTATCATTCCCGCAACTTACCGGCAAGCCCGGCATTTTCTGCCGATTTTGGTCAAAAAATTGGCAATTTCTGCCACTTTGTCCTCCACCGATCATTATCGGTTTAACCTTTATATATTTGATTTAATTATGAAAAATATCTTATCTCATAATGGCACCCGTTTTGCAAAATAAATTTAAGAATCATTATTAATCCAGGGAGAAAATCATGTTGAAAGTCCTCTGCATCTTGCTGCTGTGCTCCGCACTGATTCTTTCGTTGTGGGCCTTTTGGCTGGCCGTAAAAGAATTGATGTCAGAGTAAGGCAGGCAATTTTTTCACCAAAAGCAACGTATCTGATTTGGATAAATAGTTATCGCTCTCTGAAGTGATAACCTAAGTTGTTAATTTAATGAATTATCCCACCTTAGTTGGATTTGAAGTCTCCATTCCACATCCCCTTTAAACATCATGATTGTCATCTGCCTTGCAGGATTCCATCCAGCGCCCGCCCTACGCTTTTATCCATGTCTTGAAATATCTTTGTAGTTCTTATATTTAGACGATATTCGGTGAGTTGCATACGCTGTTAACCCAGAAAAAAGATCGTCTCTTTTCATAACAGAATTACGGGAAAGGGTATTTACATCATGAGCACAACAGATGAAAAATATATTCTGGCGATTGATCTGGGCACATCGGGTAGCAAAACGGCCCTGATCTCTGTATATGGAGAAGTGGTTGATTTTGAATACCAGGAAGTTCCCTTGCACCTTTTGCCCAATGGTGGTGCCGAACAAAATCCGGATGATTGGTGGAATGCGATCATGTCCACCGCAAAGCGGCTTATCGGTAAAGGCCTGGTTTCTGAAGATGATATCGTGGCCATTTGCTGTTCAACCCAATGGATGGGAACGGTAGCTGTTGATCAGAACGGCAAATCCCTGATGAACGCCATCACATGGATGGATTCCCGTGGCGCCAAATATGTCAAAGCGTTAACCAAAGGTCCAATCAAAATTGAAGGCTACGATATCCGCAAACTGATAAAATGGATTCGATTAACCGGCGGTGCTCCGGCACAATCAGGAAAGGACCCGGTGGGCCACATTTTGTTCATAAAAAATGAGTTTCCGGAAGTATACCAACATACTTACAAGTTCCTTGAACCCAAAGACTTTGTAAATCTGTGCTTTACAGGTAAATTTGCCGCCTCATTTGACTCAATTACCCTTCATTGGGTCACCGATAATCGCGATCTTTCAAAGATCACCTATAGTGATGCATTGCTGCAGATAACAGCTCTTGAGCGAGAGAAATTACCTGATCTGAGGAGATCCATAGACATACTGGGACCGATTAAAAAAGGGATCGCTGAAGAATTGGGCTTAAAAAAAGATACCCAGCTTGTCATGGGATCTGCGGATATTTTTGCAGCAGCCATTGGCTCAGGGGCTGTTAACGATTATGACGGACATCTTTATATAGGAACTTCATCCTGGATTTCTGCCCATGTTCCATTTAAAAAACTTGATATCTTTCATAGTATTGCCTCGATTCCAAGCTCAATTCCTGATAAATATCTTATCGTCAATGAACAGGACACAGCAGGGGCCAGTTTAACGTTTCTGAAAGACAATATTCTGTATCACGAGGATGAGTTATTCAGCGAAGCGGCCCGACCGGAAGTATATAAGATATTCGACAGGCTTGCCGAGAAAGCGCCGGCTGGCAGCAATAAAGTAATCTTCACCCCCTGGCTAAACGGCGAGCTTACGCCCGTGATGGATAATTCGCTGCGCGCGTGTCTATACAATTTGTCTTTAAGCAGCACGCGCGAAGACATCATCCGGGCTTTTTTTGAAGGCGTTGCCTTTAACCAGCGATGGTCCTTAAAATACGTCGAAAAATTTATGGGCCGCAAAAGGGATCCGATACATATGGTTGGCGGCGGCGCAACATCTGACATCTGGTGTCAGATTCATGCAGATGTTCTCAATCGCACCATCAAGCAAGTCAAAGATCCCATCCAGGCCAATGCGCGCGGTGCAACATTTATGGCTTCAGTGGCTTTGGGATATATGGCCTTCGATGACATTCCCAATTATATCCAGATCAGCAACACCTATGAACCAAATCCGGTAAACCGCAACATCTATGATGATCTGTTCCAAGAGTTTTTAAACATATATCAACAGAACAAATCGATTTTTAGGCGCCTAAATCCACAATTTTAATCAATGGAGGAAACATGGCACAATCGTCAGATGGAGATATTTTCGGCGACATCGAGCGCTCGATCAAGCCGTATCGGCAAGATTTCCCTACCTTCTCCCGCCTGCCGGAAAAGGGTCGGGATAAACAAGAGATTATCAATCTAATGAATTCGCTCTATTCCCGGGAGGAAGCCCGATGGAAGGACGGCTATGTTTCAGGGGCGGTTTATCACGGCGATGAAAATCATATCGACTTTCTGAACAACGTATATGCCATCAACTCCCAGAGCAATCCGCTGCATTCCGACCTGTGGCCAAGTACCACGAAGTTTGAGGCGGAAGTGGTCGCCATGACCGCCAACATGCTGAATGCCGACAGGGTATGCGAAAATCCGCAATCAAATGATGCGGTTTGCGGTGTGATTTCCTCGGGGGGAACGGAAAGTATCTTGCTGGCCATGAAGACCTATCGGGACTGGGCCAAAGATGTAAAAGGAATTACGGAGCCCGAGATGATTGTGCCCACCACCGCCCATGCGGCCTTCGATAAGGCCGCACAATATTTCAATATAAAAATGATCCGCATTCCGGTGGGCGCAGATTTCAAAGCCGATGTCACCCAAACCGCAGATGCCATCACCGACAATACCATCGTCCTGGTGGGCTCGGCACCTTCGTTTCCTCACGGAACGATTGATCCCATCGCACAGCTCTCGGCCCTGGCCTTGAAAAACGGCCTTGGCTTTCACACCGATGCCTGCCTGGGCGGGTTTATTCTTCCCTGGGCAGACAAACTGGGCTATGAAGTTGCGCCCTTTGATTTTAGACTGCCCGGGGTGACCTCCGTGTCGATAGATACCCATAAATACGGCTATGCCGCCAAAGGTTCGTCGGTCATCCTGTATCGAAATCCGAAACTAAGAAATTATCAATTCTACACCATAACCGATTGGCCCGGCGGCCTCTATTTTTCGCCAACCTTTGCCGGAAGTCGTCCCGGCGCTCTCATCGCCACCGCCTGGGCGTCGATGGTGACAATTGGCGAACGGGGATATATGGACATCGCCAAACGGATTCTGGAGACCGGTGCTGAAATTAAAAACGGAATCGAGGAAATACCCGAGCTCTACATTCTGGGAGATCCGTTGTGGGATATCGCATTCAGTTCCAAGACCCTGGATATATATAAAATCATGGATTATATGGCGGAACGAAACTGGAATCTCAACGGACTGCAACATCCTCCGGCAGTGCATATCAGTCAGACTCACCGGCATTCCCGGCCGGGGCTGGCCGCAAAATTTATAGCGGATTTGAAATTTGCGGTTCAACAGGTGGCAAAGAATCCAGACCAGGAGACCGCCGGTATGGGTCGCCTGTATGGCATGGCCGCCCAAATACCGGATAAAGCCATGGTGGATGGTTTTCTGAGGGCATATATAGACATGCTGTATAAGGTTTAGCCCGTTAGCCCGTTTGTCTGTTAGCATGAGATACTGGAACCCGAAAAGATATGAATAGACAGAGCGACAATTAAAAAAATCGAGTCTAATTCCAATTTGGCCAACACCTTAATGATTGCTGAAAAGGTACCGTATCGTTACTTGCATTTCCATTAGGTGGTGGTTATAATTTATGATTATGAAAGAAAAAGATGAAAAAATCCCGGACCCCAAAGAGCTGGAAAAAGAAATCAGTGAGTTCCTGGCAAAAAAGTTTGGCGAAAATGTAAAAATTGTCACACCCATGGTTGTGCCCCAGGAAGCTATCCTGGACAAGACCCAAAAAGATTCTCAAAAAAAGAAAAAAATCAACTTTGATTTAAAGCCCGAGGAACTGATTGCCTACCTGGACCAATACGTGGTCAAGCAGGACAGTGCCAAGGCCATTTTGGCTACCAAGATCTGCACCCATTTTAATCGCATCAAGCGCTCACAGGAAGGCTCCAACAAAGTCAGCACCATGGTCGGCAGCATTAAAAACAATGTTCTCATGATCGGGCCGACCGGTGTGGGCAAAACCTATATCATTAAGCTGATTGCCAACAAAATCGGCGTGCCGTTTGTGAAGGGAGACGCCACCAAATTCAGCGAGACCGGTTATGTCGGTGGCGATGTCGAAGACCTTGTTCGCGATTTAGTTCGGGAAGCGGACGATGATATCGAGCTGGCGCAATACGGAATTATCTACATCGATGAAATTGATAAAATTGCCTCGAGTCGCAATTTGATTGGTGCGGATGTGTCGCGCACCGGAGTCCAACGTGCGCTGCTCAAGCCCATGGAGGATACCGATGTTGATTTGAAAGTGCCGCACGATCCGATTTCAATGATTCAGGAGATCGAACGGTTTCGCAAAACCGGCAAACGCGATAAACGCTCGGTAAATACCGCAAATATTTTATTTATCATGAGCGGCGCCTTCACGGAGCTGGTTCCCGTCATCCAAAAACGATTATCCAAACAGGGAATCGGCTTTGGCGCCCGCATCAAAAGTGCGCAGGAAGAAATTGACATTTTAAAGCACGTAAAATCTGAAGATTTGATTGAAGTTGGATTTGAATCCGAATTTGTGGGACGCCTACCGGTCAGAGCCGTTTTTGATCATTTAACCGAAGAGGATTTGTACCGGATTCTGAAAAACCCCAACAACCCGATTATTCTTGGCAAGAAATTAGACTTTGCAGCCTATGACATTGATGTTAAATTTGAAGACAGCGTGTTGCGCATGCTGGCAAAACACGCGTTTGCAGAAAATACAGGCGCCCGAGGACTGGTTAGTGCGGTGGAAAAGGCATTGCTTGAATTTGAAAAACGATTGCCCTCCACTCGGATTAAACAATTCCCGGCTACCTCAAAAATCATTGAGAATCCGGAATATTCTATTAAAGCCCTGAGCGCGTCCGAAAACGACGGCAAAACTCAGGAAATTTTTGAAAAACTCATTCGCGATGAGACAGATTACATAAAGAACTACTTACAATCAAACAAAGCCAATTTGACGGACAAATACAGCTTAACCATGACGCCCTCCCGAATTGACCTTGTGGCCACCTACTATGTCAAGAACACCATGGACATCGGGAACGTTATTAAAAAGATCAAATCCTTCTACGATGAAAGCAAGAAAGTAGAGCTGTATTTTTTCAAGAATTATGACATTAACATTGTCCTGGAAGAAGACGCCATCGATTTTATTATCGAACAGTTGATTGCATCGGCCGCAGAGCTTGAGGATGTTTATACAAAAATTGAAATGGATTTTGAACACGGGCTGAAACTGGCCCGTGAAAAAACGGGTCGTAACCGCTTTTTTATTACCCGCGCGGCGCTGTTGGATCCGGAAAATTATGTGGCTGAATTGATTAGAAAATCAGC
>CP070694.1:569412-572921 GCA_020353355.1 Desulfobacterales bacterium
GGCAGACGGTTCGCGCTAAAGTTGTAATGACCAACGGCAGGGAGCTGCTGGTGGATGTGCAGACCTCCGACTGGTTGACCAAAAACTTTTCGGTCGCAGATGAGGTCTCATGGACCCCTCGTCCCGGCCGCGCCATGATTTTCTCCCTCGACGACCAAATCGCAAAGGACGTTGTTTAATGTTTCGCCAGTTGCCCGGCTATGTGTTGACCTGTATTGTGGGGCTGCTTCTGCTTGTGTTTATCGCCCTTCCGTTTTGCGCCGTGCTGCTTGAAAGCTTTACGGTGAGCGGTCCGTTGCCGCTGCGCGAACTGCGTGCCATAACCCTGGAAGCCCTCGAGCACCTGGATCCTGAAACCAGGCAAACGACCGTCACCCAATGGGTAGTCAAGGCCAATGCACGCCAGCGCATGGAAGCCGTTGCCGCATCACTTGAGCTTCTCGACCTCCCGGTTCCGTGGGATCGCAAGGCCACCTTTGACGAGCAAATCGCAGCCGCCGAAAAAACCGTCGCGAATCTTGATCCGGCAATTCGAAAAAAACTGGAGGAGCTGTATCCGGTTTCTTTCGTAATGCTGCACAAGCGCATCCCGCTTGCCTTCCAGATCAAGAAGCATGTTTCAGAAAAAGAATTCGAAGTTCTGCGCATGGGAGCCCGCAAGGGTTTCGGGCTTCGTCACTATCTGAGTGTCCTCATCGAAGCGCGCCTCCAAAAGGCCGCCAAAAACAGCCTGCTGCTGGCAATGATTGCCAGCATCGCAACCACGCTGGTGGCATTTGCCCTCTCCTACGGCATCAACCGCGGCGGTATCCCGTTTCCCAATCTGATGCGCTATGCAACCCTGACGCCCCTGGTTTCACCGCCGGTGATGATCGCCACTGCTGCGATTTTGCTGTTCGGGCGCAACGGTGTGATTACCAGAGGGGTGCTGGATCAAACTCTGGGGTGGATCAATGCCGACGAAAGCAATCTTTACGGCATGGGCGGTGTGATTGTCGCACAGATCCTGAGTTTTCTGCCGCCGGCATTCATCATCCTGGACAACGTCTTGTCAAAACACGACGGCAGGGTTGAGGAGGCCGCTGCCAGCCAGGGAGCCGGTCCATGGCAAGTCTTCACCAGAGTTTCTCTGCCCCTGTCCCAGCCGGGGATTATCCGCAGCCTCATTCTCTGTTTTATCCTCAGTATGACCGATTTCGGCAACCCCCTGGTGATCGGTAAAGACATGCCGGTTCTGGCCGGTATCCTCTACGATGAGATTATCGGTTTTCAGAACACTGAGCTCTCGGCCGCCTTGGCCGTATGGATTATCGTGCCGGCGCTGTGCATCTATTTTCTGCTGGAGCGCATCGGCCGGCGCAAACGCTTTGACACCGGCAATGTTGCGGGAGGCCCGCCGGAGCTGCCGGTGCCGCTGGTAGCCAAAATCATTATCAGCGGACTGGGTCTTATCGTTGTGGCCCTGATCGTCCTGGTGTACGGATCGGTGGTCGTGGGCTCCTTTGTCAAACTCTGGGGGATCGACAACACCTTTACACCCCACTGGTATACCGCCAAAGAGGCCATGCCGGGATTTGTTTCCGAATGGAAGGGGGTTGAGGCGGTGTGGTCCAGTGTAAAAGTTTCAATTATCGGGGCCCCCATTGGTGGTATTCTGGCGGCGGTGCTCTCGTACCTGGTGGAGCGGGTGCGTCCTGTCGGCAGAAATTTACTCAGCTTCGTCGCACTTTCGCCGGCCATTCTGCCGGGTGTTATCTTCGGTATCGGCTATGTGATCGCCTTCAACTTTCCCTTTGGCGTGAAAGAGCTGGCGCTGACCGGTACCATGTGGATTCTGGTCCTTAACCTTACCTTCGGGCATCTTTACGTGGGTGTGCTGGCCGGACGTGCCGCTTTGCAGCGGCTCGATGCGTCGGTGGATGAAGCCGCCGAAATCCTCGGTGCCACGCTTATCCAGCGATTCATCCGGGTGATTCTACCGATGATGCGCCACGCAGCCATTCTTGGCACGCTTTACGTGTTTGTGCAGGCCATGACGAGTCTGTCCTCTGTGGTCTTTCTGGTCAGCCCGGGCCACAAACTGGGGTCGGTGGCCATCTTCGACATGGCTTCCGTTTCCCAATATGGGCCGGCCTGCGCCATGAGTGTAACCATGCTGCTCATCGTATTTGGCGTGATGGGGTTCATCGCGTGGTTCGAAAAATTTGGGCCCCGCTGGGCACGACTCGCTGAACACTGAGGTGTGATAACATCATATGAGGCGCGAATCATCAACCGAGAGGAGTTATGAAGAAACCGAGTATATTTACCTGCAACTGGACGCTGTTCCCGGTTATGGATGTCATCGAGGCGGCCCGGTTTACCGCGCGTGAGGGATTTGCCGGGATGGAATTGGAATGCACGCCGCTGGGCTTTTGGCCCACGACCATTTCCCAGGCGACCATCAGAGAATTGATCGCTGTCGGAGATGGCGAGGGAATCCGCTACACCGTTCACGCACCGGATGCCATCAACCCGGCCATCGACCAACCAGAGACAAAGGCCCGAGACACTGAAATCTTCAATCGGCTGGTGGAACTGGCAACCCAACTCTCGAGTCCGGTGATCGGCATCCATCCCGGTGTCGTTCATACCCTGTTTGCCCTTGAGCGCAGAGGTATACCTTACACGGCCCAACGTTTCAGCCGGGAAGAACTCGCAGCCGACGGCAGAAAACGCGCCCTGGATACGTATGCCGAATGGGGTGACCATTGCGCTAAAGCGGGACTGACGCTGACCGTTGAAAACGAAGTTCATGTCCGCCATACGGTTGCGCCCACTGCAGAAATTTTGGCCGAGATGATCAGCCGCACAGGCCGCGACAATATCAAGGCTAACCTGGATACCGGTCACGCTTACATCGGTGCCGGCTTGGTCGAGGAATTCAATGTGCTCAAAGATCTCATTGTTCACATGCATCTGGATGATGGAAGGACCGCCGGAGTCAGCGAACATCTTCCCCTGTGGGAAGGGCTGGCGGATTTTTCCCCGCTTGCCGAGTTTATCGCCCGCATGGAAGGTGCCGCGGTGCTTGAGATATACGCGCCGGAACGCCCGGTGGAAGCCACCCTCGAAAGCCGCAACTACCTTTTGAACATATTGAGACCTCTCGTCTGAAAGATGAACTCCGTTCCTATTGGCACCAGTGATAAATACTCAAGGCCAGGGTTTTCACGCTGGTCATATATTCATCAATGGCTATGAACTCGTCAGGTTTATGTGCATGAACGATGGAGCCTGGTCCATACATGATCGTTGGTATGTGGCCTAAATTTACAAATAATTCCATGTCTGCACCGTAGGTAGCCCCTGCTATCAATGGATCATTACCAGCGATGATTTTAGCACAGTTACTTACGATTTTGACAATCGGCTCATTCTTATCAATGACTGCCGTGTTTTTATGACGCAGAAAAACCGTCTCCACAGGATGGGCTTCAAACCACGGATCAGGTTGGGTGCCGTTTTCA
>CP070694.1:573021-576495 GCA_020353355.1 Desulfobacterales bacterium
ACTATTCCAACAACCCAATAAAATTTGATTAGGGAGTAGAAAAATGGCGAAAGAAATCAAGCATACCATCTGTTTTCGCTGTAAACCTCGCTGCCGTCTCGAGCTCGAGGTGGAAGACAATCAGATTATCAAGGTCAGCACCTCATCCATCAAGAAATGTCCCCGCAAATGGGCTTCTGATCTGGAACGATTTTATCATCCGGATCGACTCAATTACCCGCTCAAACGGGTGGGTGAAAAAGGCGAAAACAAGTGGCAGCAAATCACCTGGGATGAAGCCTTGGGCGAGATCGCTGCCAAATTGCAGGTACTCAAAGACAAGTATGGCGCTGAAACTCTGGGCGTGACCGCCGGCACCAGCCGCACTTATGAAGAACTCAACTCACGTTTCCTCAACCTTTTCGGGAGTCCGAACCAGTGTGGCCAGGCACAGATTTGCCATGGCAATTCGGCGGTGGTCGCCACGACCCTTTACGGCTGGTGGCCTTACTGGATGCACATTGAAAAACTTTTAAATACCCGCTGTATTATGCTCATCGGCCGCAACCCGCCGCATTCTCACCAGACCATCTGGGAAGGAATCGAAAAGGCAAAGAAAAATGGCGCTAAACTCATTGTGATTGATCCCCGTCGCTCCGAGTCGGCCGAATCAGCGGACTTATGGCTCCAGCTTCGCCCGGGGACTGACTGCGCCCTGCTGCTGGGCATGATCAACGTCATCATCGAGCAAAATCTCTACGATAAGGAATTCGTCTCAAAATGGTGCCATGGCTTTGACGAGCTGGCACAACGCGCCAAAGAATATCCGCTGGATAAAGTCGCCGAGATCACCTGGGTACCCGCGGATCAGATTCAGGCGGCCGCCCGCATGTTTGCCACGCAGACACCGTCCTGCGCCATGGAGGGCATGGGTGTCGCCCATCAACCGAATTCGTATGGCGCCATTGCCGCCCGGCACATCATCTCGGCCATCGTCGGCAATGTAGACGTACAGGGCGGCGAGGAACTTCTGGGTCCGGCGCCTTTTATCACCGAACATGAAATTGAACTGCCGGATGCCCTGCCTGCCGAACAACGCGAAAAAATTTTGGGCAAACAATTTAAACTTTATAGCTGGCCTGGCTACGATTTGGTCCAGAGCAGCGTGGAACGTGTTTGGGGCAAGCGCTGCGACATGTTCGGCTATACCTGTATGGCCCCGGCACCGTCGCTTTACAAAGCCATCGCTTACAGCGATCCTTACCCTGTGCGCGCGCTGATCACACTATCCTCAAACCCGATGGTCACCATACCCAATACCAAACTCGTTCACAAAGCGTTAAAGAGCCTGGATCTTTATGTGGTTGTTGATTACTTCATGACACCCAGCGCACAGCTGGCAGACTATGTATTGCCGGCTGCCATGTGGCAGGAGCGCGACTTTTTATGGAACTTCCACAACACCACTCCGGTTATCGTCGCCGGTGAGGCGGCGGTGGCACCGACTATTCCGGGCAAACACGATCGGCGCACCGACTTCGACTTTTGGCGGGGATTGGGCGTTCGCCTGGGGCAGGCGGAGTATTGGCCCTGGGAGACCCTGGAAGAATATTACGATTATCGACTGGCGCCCATGGATTTGACCTTTAAGAAATTGCTCGAAATGGGCACCCTCGCTCCAGAGAAATGGGAATACAAAAAATATGAAAAAATGGGATTTGGCACGCCCACGGGAAAGATCGAGCTTTATTCCACGGTGATGGAAAAACTGGGTTACGATCCGCTGCCGTACTATCAAGAGCCTCCGGAAAGTGCTATCCGAACCCCCGATTTGGCTGCCAAGTATCCGTTGATCCTGATCACCGGCGGCCGCTTCCATCCTTTCTTCCACTCCGAGCACCGTCAGATCGAAACACTGCGCAAGCGCTACCCCTGGGCCACCATGCAGCTGCATCCGGATACGGCAAAAGAACTGGGGCTTGCTGACGGGGATTGGGCCTGGATCGAGACGCAGCATGGACGCGTGATGCAAAAAGTCCAACTATTCGAAGGCATTGATGCGCGCGTGGTGCACGGGCAGCATGGATGGTGGTATCCTGAGATGCCCGGAGAAGAACCCTGGTTGCACGGTGTGTGGGTATCCAACATCAATGTCTGCATTTCCAGTGAAGAGGATGAGTGCGACGAGGCTTTAGGATCCTGGCCGCTACGAACGTTCCAATGCAAAGTATATAAAGTTAAGACCTATGGTGAGGGACATCCGGTGGCGGGATAAGCCGATGCGAAAAAGATACTCAAAATTACCTTTAAATTAGCAATTGTTTTCATCTCTGTTGCGCAAGCATTTTCTCCATCAAGGCCCCCATCCCCTCAAAGCGCATCTCCTTAGTTCCTAAATTTTCCAGGCTCTTCAGAAAAGCCTGTGCCGGCGGTGAAAGCGGTTGATTATTTAAAAAGGCAATACTTACATCTAAATAAATATTTTGCTTTTTGATGGGAACCGTCGCCAATCTACCCGCTTGAAGTTCGACGGCAACGGCTTCTTTCACCAAGAAAGAGATCCCCTCCCCATGCCGCACCAGTAATTTGATGATTTCCGCATCGCCGGTTTCCATCAATACATTTGGTGTGCAATTATGTTGCACAAATAGATCGTCTATCAATCTACGGGTTCCCGAACCCCGGTCTTTCATAATAATGGGTTCTTTGGCCAGTTGCTCAAAATCAATGGTCTTTTTATGTGCCAGGTGGTGATCCGGAGAAAGTATGAGCACCACTTCCTCCTGACTGAAGGGGATGAAAGAAATATCCGGATGTTCTTCAGGTTTAGCGATAATCACCACTTCGTTTTTCAAATCACGAAGGCTGTGAATCATATCCAGCGAACTACCTTCATCCAGATGGATTTTGATTGAGGGATAAGCGTCTCTGAAACCGGTGAGCAAAAAAGGCATAAAATAGCGCGCATAGGTTCTGGCCGACCCCAGACGAAGGGTGCCTTGCTTTAATTCCTTCATCTGTTCGAGCACATCCTCTATTTTTCTTTCACACTCGAATATTTTACGGGTGTATTTATAGAGGGCTTTGCCCTCATCGGTAAGATGAAGATTGCGACCCTTTTTCTTGAAAAGCTTCAAACCGCAGTACTCTTCAAAAAGTTTCACCTGTGCCGTAACCGCCGGTTGACTGACAAAAAGATGTTTAGCGGCAACACTTAAATTCTTGCATTTCGCAGCCTGATAAAAAGCCCTGAGTTGATTCAGGTTAAGCATCGTGGTAGGACCTTCTTATGATTCAAATGATTATTCTTAATTAGAAGTGGTTTCAAAACCTCAGATCGCGTTCGAGAGCAAGGCATCCCGCGGATTGAGAGCGGAGCGTACACGGTAGTACGTGAGCATTTCAATCCGCGGGACAACGCAGCCATTGGGTCTAAGATGAGGTTTTGAAACCACTTCTGAGGAGTATTCCATGTCAGTCGATACCATTATTACC
>CP070694.1:576595-579144 GCA_020353355.1 Desulfobacterales bacterium
GTTAATACCTTGCATGCCGATGTTTTTAACCCGCCCTAGAACCGGTTTAAAAGACTTAAGGCTCAATTTTCGCTGGGTCTTGTCCAGCCCAATGTCCCAATTCATGAAGGACCAGTATTTTTTTGTTTGAAGCCATTTGGCTTTCGTGATCCCCCATCCCCATCCTGTAAATTTATCCCATCCGCGCTCCCGGTTATGAATCATATCATAGGGGTGGTTTTGGGGATGAAAGGCTTGAATGGGACATATTCTGGAATTGATGTTAAAGCCGGTCACAGACAGGACCGATTCATCCTTTAAGATATGTTGAAATGCCCAATTAAAATAATTGAGAAAATCCACGGACGGCACAAGGTCGTCATCAAGGACAATTGCGCCTTTGACCTTGGTTTAGGAGAATGCGAAGCTCAATAGAAAGTAGATGTTGGTTGAAACGGCATACATATTGTCCCAGAAAAGAGAAATGATACCGAGAAACGGTCGGGTATGACGCATAATAATCGTTCTGGTAAACTTGATCTCGTGAATCATCCGGGTTACCCTGGGATCGCTTCCATCCTGGGAAATGATCAGCAAGGTCTTGTCAATGTTCTTTACATTGGAAAGCGCGTTCAGCACCTGCCTTAAATAATAGGGCCGGCTACAGACCGGCATTAGGATCGGATAGGGGCACGATGGATCGAGCGTTTGAAAACGATCCATCCCCTGGCGCCATTCTCTATGGTTCGAATATTTGGTGATTACCCAGGAAAACAAAAAGTATATTAGAACAATCGTAATAAATGTCAGCATACAAATTAAATTAAGCGGTTCTGCGAGGTCCTATTGACGTATTCATTTACAAAAAAAACTTTCCGCATACCAGTAAAACAGCGGCGCGCTGAAAATGACGGCATCATAGATATCCAATATGCCGCCATGCTTTGGCAGGAAGCGCCCAAAGTCTTTAATATTTAAATTCCGTTTAACCTTCGATGTCACCAAGTCGCCCAAGATGGTGGTCGTGATGACGATAAATATACCCGCAAACGCATACCGTAAGGGAAAAGCAACCACAAAATGATTAAACAACACGCCGAATAAAACCGCAGCGCATAGCCCCCCAAACGTTCCGACATAGGTCTTGTTGGGGCTTAACTTCGGGAAAATTTTTTTCTTTCCAAACATGGTGCCCAAAATCAAAGCAAATGCATCGTTGACTTCAGATACGCCATATAAAAATACTACCAAATTAAACCCATTGGGCAATTTGCGCAACAGCACCAGAAATGCGAGAAAAATACAGGGAAATATTGTAATTAATACAATCTTTCCCATCTCATCGAATCGATTTTGTCGTGTGTAGATTCCAATATCCACGACCAGAAGAAAACATGCCACGATGAGTAAGACCTGGAACATGGATGCTTGATTTTGAAAAAGTGCTGACGCACATATCACCGGGCAGGCGGCATAGCCGGTATACTTGAAAACGTGGGGGCATTTCAACAAAACATGCTTAAATATTTCATGTTGAGATTTGATGCCGATCAGGCTCACCATAACAAAAAATGGTATTTGCCCCAAGTAGGCAGGAAAAAGCATTAACCCGACAACAATGGTTTCGGTGAAATAGAGGATCCATAAATCTCTAATGGTGGCCCGGTTTTTGATAAAGATGCCACCCAAAAGGATGAACAGCACTGCAATGAGAAAAAAGAGGCCGATGGCCGACAGAACTTTGATTTCCATATAATTTTATTTTGAACTGCTTTTCTTTTTTAGAATATATTTGCGCGCACGAAAAAAACGCTGCACAGCGGTAAAATGGGCTAAAACGCCGATAATGACAACCATGTACCATAAAACATCCCTGCCGGGAACCAACCCGTCAATCAAAAGACCGGCGCTGATGAGCACGAGACGCTCCATTCTTTCCAGGAGATCCGGCCAGTTTTTGTTAGAAATAGGGGTTTCTATCGCGACGCGTGCTTTGTTATAGCTGACCAGCAATGATCCCGTAATTGCCCAAAAAGAGATCAGCCAATAATCCCGAACATAGGCAATAGTGAAATAGACAAAAATTTCCTGATACCTATCAACCACGGCATCCATGTAAGAACCGAATTCTGTTGATTTTCCGGTGAGTCGCGCCACAGCCCCGTCCAGGGCGTCGGTAGTAAAACTCAAAGCCAGAAACAGTCCAAAATAAAAGCTATTTTTAAATAAGATAAAATAAAGACAGCTCAGGACAACGAGACCCAGACCGCTCAGGGTCACCATGTTGGGCGTCAGGCGCAGTTTTACCAGGATCATTCCCAGCTTGTTCCAGAACATATCCATCTTGGCTTTAAAGCTCCCATCAATCATTGGAGTTAATCCTTTTGATTTTCAAAATTGATGTTTTACAAAAACAAAGGTGATAACCTCCACCGGAGGGAATATGCCCATGTCTGATGGAGGTATCAAATTTAAAGCCGTGTTGCAAAGTTTTTTCGGTCAAGCATAAAAACCCTTTGACATAAATATTGAAGCATTTTTTTGTCTGCATGGTCGGGTTTCGTTTGATA
>CP070694.1:579244-581747 GCA_020353355.1 Desulfobacterales bacterium
CCAAATTTTATGGGGATATTATCCAAAACTGAGACTCTTTATAATAACCACGAAACGAAAATAACAAAAAGGCAGAGCCAAAACCCTGTCTCTTGGTCAACATTTGGTCAAGAAATCACAAAAAATACCCCTCTGTTTCCTTGCTTTTCTCAGTACATCCTTCTGAAAGATAAGTTGCATAAATAACTGAAATTAAATGTTCCTTATAAATCCTGATATATCCCCTTTTCTCCCGATTTTGGTATGGGGCCTTCGTAACGCATTGTCTCAAAGCATAGATCTTAATCTAAGCCATCTGTAGCAAACGCTTCAGCTCTGTTTTGCTAAGGTGACGCCAAGCTCCAGGGGAAAGTCTTCCGAGTTTGACATTTGCGATTCGGATGCGTTTGAGCTCCGAGACGTGATTGCCCACTTTGCGAACCATGCGGCGAATTTGTTTGTTTTTGCCCTCTTGCAGCACGATCCGAAATCGCCGGGCCGATATCCGTTTGATGCGTGCTGCCCGCGTCTTTGTCCCCATCATCGGTAATCCTTTAGCCATATGTTGCAGCGCACCATCGGGAATCGGCTTTGCTACCGTCACCTCATATTCTTTTTCATGATCAAAGGACGGATGGGAAAGTTTGTGGTGCAGACGTCCGTCGTTGGTCAAAAGCAAAAGCCCGGTGGAGTCTTTATCCAACCGACCCACCGGATAAATTCGTTCGGTCACATCCACAAGGTCTACAACGATTTTTTCTCCTTTGTGGTCGCAGCTGGTCACATAATCCTTGGGCTTATGGAGCGCGATGTAAACCAGTTTCCGGTTCAGGTGAATGGCCTTGCCATCCACTTCGACCAAATCGAAGCCGGGATCGACTTTGGTTCCCAGCTCGGATACCACAACACCATTTAGCGAGACCCGGCCTTCCTGAATCAACTCCTCACCTTTGCGCCGGGAGCATACCCCGGCCGCGGAGAGGTATTTTTGTAGTCGCATCAAAGGCATAATATCGTGTTGCGTGTTTCGGGTTACGAGTTACGCGGTGCGTGTTTCGCGATACAATCTTCGATGATAAACAACACATTTATCGGGCAAAAGATGAGGGTTTTGGAACCAGTTTTAGGAGCGATAATCAGCATTGATTTTAACATAGTCGATTGAAAAATCGCAGGTCAGCATGGACGCACTGCCATGGCCCATTTTCAAATCTATGGTTACCGTAAACTCCGGCTTTTTTAATACCGCGGTCGCTTTGCTTTCTGCTTGGTCCCCACATCCTAAACTGTCTTGAACCATCAATACATCATCAAAATAAAGATCAATGGTGTTCGGATCCACCGGCACCCCCGCCCTGCCAACTGCAGCAAAAATTCTGCCCCAGTTGGCATCCTCGCCAAAGAAGGCGGTCTTCAGCAAGTTCGAATGGGCAACCGTATCGACAATCTGCTCGGCATCAGCATCAGATGATGCGCCTTTGACAACGACTTCAACCAGCTTGGTGACGCCTTCACCATCTTGAACCAGCTGTTTGGCAAGGGTTACAAATACATCATCCAGAATAGGTTGAACCGCAGCCATCTGACCGGATTCACTGACTATCGCCTCAGAGAAACCGCTGGCCATTAGAAGCACCGTATCATTGGTACTGGTATCTCCGTCAATGGTAATCCGATTGAGCGATTTCGCGACCGCCGCTGCGAGCATTTCTTTTAGCTGATCCGGCGAAGCTTTGAGATCGGTCATTACAAAACATAACAAGGTAGCCATATCCGGACGGATCATTCCTGCACCTTTGGCCACGCCGGTTATCGTAAACAAATTTCCATTCACTTCTCCATGCCGGACTACGATCTTGGGCACGGTGTCGGTGGTCATAATGGCGCCGGCAAAATCCGCTACCCCATTGAGGTTAAGTGCTTGAATGAGATCCGGTATTGCCCCTTCGATTTTATCCATGGGCAAAGGTTTACCGATAACACCGGTGGATGCCACCATCACCAGATCTTCCGAGATTCCGAGCCCCGCTGCAGTTAATTGAGTCATGTGAATCGCATCCCGCATGCCCTGACCTCCAGTGCAGCAGTTGGCATTACCGCTGTTGACGATAATCGCCTGGCAGGTACCGGATTTGATGCGCTCTTGATCTAAAAGCACGGGAGCGGCTTTAATTTTATTGCGGGTAAACACCCCGGCAACATTGGCCGGGAGCTCTGCGTAGATCAGACCCAAATCCATTGCGTTGTTTTTCTTTAACCCGCAGGCAACACCAGCCAATTTAAAACCCGGACATCCTTTAAATTTCATTTCTGTATTTCCTCATCAGTTTGCAGTTTGGACTTAGGGGCTTCGCCCCAATTGGAATGCTGGAATGTTGGAATACTGGAATAATGGGTATTGGAATTTTGCAAGGATGGGCTAATGTTTCATCGGGGTCAAAACATACAAAAAATTAAAATGGATTATATCCTTTTAAAAAACCAATATTCCATCCTTCCAATATTCCATTATTCCATGAATGAA
>CP070694.1:581847-588383 GCA_020353355.1 Desulfobacterales bacterium
CCACGGCAGCCAGCAAGTCGACATTTTCCGGATGGATGGAAAACACCGCCCGCAGATCCTTCTGGGGGCCTTTGTCTTGCCAGTCTGCGATCCCCATGACGGCCTGGTACTGGCGATCGGACTGAACAACGCCGAATTCCAGGTCACCGGCCATAACGGCATTGACGTTGAACACGGATCCGCCGGTGGATTCCACCGTGGCACGGATGCCGTACTCTTGGCGCTTCTTGTTGACCATCTTGGCGATCGCGCCACCGGTGGGATAATACACGCCTGTAATTCCACCTGTGCCAATCGTCACGAAGACTGTTTTGGATTCAGCCGGCGCTTGCGCCTTTTCTTTTTCAGCCGGAGCTTTCGCCTTTTGTTCCTCTGATGGTCCGCATCCAACTACCAGGGAAATAATAAAAAAGAGAGCAGTTCCTAAGATTATTGCTTTTTTCATTTAATCCTCCCTTCCTATAAATTCGTTACGCAAAAATTCGTCTGAAAACTGTTCAATCAGCCCCTTCTTTCTACCCCCCTTTCTCTCCAGGAGATATAAAAATTGGAAACTTGAATTAATGTAAAATACGCATGCTAACTTCCTACCAAAATGTCAAAACGAATTCAACCCTATTTATTTTCTTTTTCGCTTATAGGTTTGCTCTTTGAATACTTTAAAAAGAGGGGTCTCATAAAAACCTGGAATTTGGTATATTTTTTTTCTCTCAGGATCTTTATCAACTTCGAATAAATACCATTGATTACCATCATTCCCATTTACCCACATGTGACCGTTTGAAATTGCCACATAGGAATCGAAACCAGCAGCCAGCAACAATGACATCAGTAGCAAAGACAGCCCCTTGCAGTCGCCTTCTTTGTTTTCAAGCGTTTCGCCAATTCTTGGCCAATGATAAGCATCCATTACATAGTCATACTCCTCGAGAACATATTCGTATATAAGCCGAATAAGCTTTTTTTCTTGAGAATTTTTAACTCTCAAATCTGCTATTATGGGAATCACTATCTTTGAATCTATCAAACTCTGTATCGGAACGCTTCCTTCAGCAGTATCAACAACAAAATAGTAGGGCTCATAATTCGTACTATAAATTTCATCAATCATTTTCATATTTTGTTGTAAAAATAAAAGATAATTATGGATGTCCCATTCTTTGAAGTAAAGCTCTTCTTCCAAGGTCTTTTTGCCCCTCAAAGCTGCGCATCCCGTCAGAAAAAGAATCCATAAAGATAGTAAGAAAAGAAATAACCATCTGTAGTTTTTAGTCAATTTAAAATTAACCATCCCTGATGATCCTGATATAATTCGAAGCCGATATTTTATATTTTTGGGCAAGTTCATCATAGCGTATCGCCTCATTTTTGCGGCCACGCTTCCTGCAACCATCAGCATATATTTTACATTTTTTTATTATTGCCATTATAGCGGCTTGATACTGATCATTCGATAATTGGCTGCCCTCCATAACCTTCTGTAAGGCGCGGATACGATATTTATCCAGACCCGCTGCCCGGGATAGTTGATCATCATGTCCGCCACGCTTGACGATCAGCGCGGTGTCGATCAGATAAACCGGATAGCGACAGCTGACGCGCAACCACAGATCATAATCTTCACAGGCGGGCAAACTTTCATCGAACAGCCCGACGGTATCAAAGAGTTGTCTTCGAATCATTACCGCCGAAGGACTCACCAGGCATAGTTCCAGGGAGCGCTCGAAAAGCATGCCGGAAAATTTGTGGTGCCGCTTTTTAGGATTTACCCGCACCCCTTTTCGGATCCACTGTTCTTCGGTTTGATTAATCAAGGCATCCGGGTGATTATTGAAAAACTCCACCTGACGGGAAAGCTTCTGGGGAAGCCATATATCATCAGAATCTAAAAATGCAATCAATCGTCCCGCTGAAGCCCCAATGCCCCTGTTGCGTGCCGCGCTCACCCCTTTGTTGGATTGATGTATTACGGTGATGGTGTTGCCATAGGACTGGAGGATATCCGCAGTGTTGTCGGTGGATCCGTCATCCACAACGATCAGTTCATAATCGCTAAAGTCCTGTTCCAGGACCGAATCAATGGCTTCTTTGATCGTCCAACCTCGATTGTAGGTGGGTATGATGACGCTCACTAGAGGGGTTTTGGATCTTGTTCGCATGAATTAGATACTTTTCAGTCCTAAGTCAGACAAAACCTTGTGATAGCATGGGGCATGGCGCATGGGGTTTACTTCAAAACTAAAATCTCTTGTCCTTTAACTCCATGCCCCCTGCCCTATGCACTTTGCCTTTTACATTCAGCCTCGATTTTTGGTTTACAAATAGCCAATCCCAAATACCTGATGCCCAGCTTACACCATGCGTCGGATTTGCTTCAATTTGTCCTGAAGCCGCTTTTCAGATATGGGGAAAGCGGTCTTGAGCTCCTGCGCAAAAACCGAAACCTTGTATTCTTCAACCATCCAGAAATATTCTTCAATGGCGTTGCGCTTTTCTGCCGAGGCATGCGGTGAGAGGGTATCGAGCAATTGGTTTAAGCTGTTGCGAAACGGACGTATCTCTCTTTCTTTGGCGCTATCTTTCTCGAAATCAATCATGGCCCGCTGGGCTCGAATCTCAACCGCTTTGATATATCGTACAAGGTGAATCAGCCGCTCCAGATCATACAGCTCTATGAATGCTTGCGGTACAAGTCGCACCAATTCTTTTTTGAGATGATTAATAAATTGAGTAACGGCAGCGCCGGGTGAACCTGTCTGCCGGAGTTTGGAGAGTAAGCTTCTGGTTTCGTGGTAAGCCGTCAAAATCGGTATCGCTTTTTCAATAATCTCCTGTCCGCTGTCAAGAATATTCGGACCAATACGCTCGGCATAGTCGTAAAATTCATTTTCCGACCGGATATTTTTCTCAAACAGCCCCCGGATGACCCATTCAAACATTCTTTTTTCAAACCGCTTCACACCTCCAAAATAGTCCGCCATGGGGACGATAGGGTTGGGCAATGCCAATCGCCTTTTCAAAAATTTCAAGTTTTTAGAAAAATAAATCCGATAAAGTGTCGCAACCCCCTGCTTATGGCTTACCATAGCCTCATCGCGTTGCCGAAATAAACGCAGATTCACGCACTTATCGTCTGAGCCTGATTTCTCCAGGGCCGGATATGCTATCCAACCGGCTTTTTCGGTAGCGCTATTGCTGACATAATCAGGCAAATCACCAAAGTCCCAACGAGTTATGCCGGTTTTTTCCCATTGGTTGCGTGCCGATTCAAAGCCGGTCAACCCGGCCTTTTCATCGAAATGCTGCTGCAAAATAGCTGGATCCCTGCCGGCACAAATCTCTCTGCCATCCGGGGCAGTCACCGAGATTCTCATTTTGAGATAATCCGGCAGGGCGTCAACCGGCCAGGCGGATGCCGGAATATCAAGGCCAAATCGTCGATAAATAAAATTTCCCAACGCCGCAATCAAGGAGTCTTGGGTGTGCTGCATTTCACGGGAGATAACCTCAACGGTGTCGCCAAGCGGCACCAGTTTTCGACGATAGGTCTTGGGCAAGCCTTTGATGAGCGCCCCAATTTTTTCCTTGAATAAGCCGGGCACCAGCCAGTCCATCGCTTCGGATGAAACCTGTGAGGTTAAAGTTGAAGGTACGTTTACCGTCACACCATCATCATCTTTTCCGGGAACAAAACGATACCTGCAGTCAAATGCGTGTCCTCCCAGTTCGATTTGCTCCGGAAAAAGGGAGAGCTCGGCTGCATCCGGTTGATATAAACACAGATCGTCCTTTTTCATCAGCAAGAAATTATCATTGCCTTTTGTCTTCAGGTAGGCGGATAACGATCGCAGATTGTAAATTCCGCCAATTCTATCTTTATAAAATGCAAACATATCTGCTTCACTGATCAACACATCACGGCGTCGGATGCGGTCTTCGATCGCCATAATACTGTCGATTAAACCTTGATTGTATTTCATAAAGGCAAATGGCTTTTTGACATCACCCTCGATCAGTGCACTGCGGATAAATATATCCGATGCCTGGTCCGGGTCGACCCGCCCAAAGGAAACCTTTCGTCCGGGCACAATGATTAGCCCGAAAAGGCTGACCTGTTCCGAGGCACCCACTTCACCACGACTTCTTTCCCAGTGCGGGTTTAAATAAGTATGCCGGCATAGGTCACGTCCCAAATCTTCCAGCCAGGCAGGGTCGATATCGGCTACGGTACGCGCAAACACGCGGGAGGTTTCCACCATTTCAGCGGCGACAACCCAGTTGGCAGCCCGGTCAAAAAGGCCGGAGCCCGGAAAGATCATAACATCCCTGCCCTTGGCCGCCCGAAAAATATTTTTCTCCTTTTTCTCAGCGATGTTGGAAAGAAATCCAGATAAAATGGATTTATGAATAGCACTGTATTTGGAGCTTTCCGGCGGAATTTCATAATTGGTTTCCTGGAAAACCAATTTACCGGTATTTCGCACCAGGCCATGTTCAACAAGCAAGGCGCATATTTGATGATAGATGTCCCGCCATTCACGCATTCGGCGGAAAGATAAATAATGATCCCTACAAAAGCGCTTCATCTGATTGTTGGCTTTTACCTTCATCCCGGTGAAGTGATACCGGTTCCAAATATTCAAGAGCGTAATAAAATCCGAATGGGGATCGCTGAGCGTGGCGCGCATGCGGTCGGCTTCGCGGGTCTTTTCGGCCGGCCGTTCCCGGGGATCCTGGATACTTAGCGCTGAAGCAATAACAGCAATTTCATTTACACATCCATTGGATTTGGCTTCGATAAGCATCCGTGATAGCCGTGGATCAAGAGGTATTTTGGCCATCAACCTACCTATCTCTGTGAGCGCAACATTAGCGTATGGATCAGCGCCTGCTGTTTGAGACCTGGGCGACGCATACGGGGCTTTTTGCCTGCCATAGCGTCGGTGTTTAATTGCTCCCAATTCAAAAAGCAGCTGAAATCCGTCTTTGATGTTTTTCAGCTCCGGTCGATCGATAAACGGAAACTGGGAAATATCGCCAAGTTTTAAGGAAATCATGCGCAGGATAACCTCTGCTAAATTGGCGCGCACAATTTCAGGAGGTGTAAAAATGTCAAGGTTGTTATAATCCGCTTCTGAATACAGGCGCAGGCACACACCGTTTTCCAGCCGGCCGCAACGGCCTTTGCGTTGATCGGCACTGCTTTGTGAGATAGGCACAACCGGTAGAGACGTTGTGCGCGACCGCGGAGAATAGCGTGAGATGCGCGCCAGGCCAGAATCTACCACATATTTGATGCCCGGTATGGTAATCGATGTCTCGGCGATATTGGTGGCCACGATGATTTTACGCCGGGACATTCGCTGAAATACTCTGGCTTGTTCGGCGCCCGTCAAGCGTGCAAACAACGGCAATATACAAGAACCCGCTGGTGTCTCAGTCTCAATAAGTTCGCAGGTATCCCGGATATCCTGCTCGGTTGGCATAAATACCAGGATATCTCCCCATGGAGTTTCGTTTTGGATCTGATTGACCGCCTGTACGGCTAACTCCACATGGGTTACATCGCCATTTTCTTTTTGGAGCCCTTCTTCCGATTGATAGCGCGTGTCAACCTGATACATGCGGCCGGATACCTCGATAACCGGCGCGTTGTTAAAGGCCTTGGAAAACTTTTGAGTGTCAATGGTCGCCGAGGTGATGATCAGCTTGAGATCATCTCTTTGGATGAGCAGGGTCTGCAGAATTCCCAGAATAAAATCAATGTTCAGGCTGCGTTCGTGGGCTTCGTCGACAATAATGGTGTCGTAAGCACTCAAAAGCCGATCGGTTTGAGTTTCTGCCAGTAGAATGCCATCGGTCATGAGCTTAATGTAGGCGTTTTGCGGCGTGCGGTCTTGAAACCGAATCTTATAACCGACAGCATAGCCTAAATTCTGACCGAGTTCCTCGGCAATTCGATGGGCAACGGTGGTGGCTGCAATTCTTCGAGGCTGGGTATGACCAATGAGTCCGTCGACGCCCCTGCCGGCGGCCAAACAAAATTTCGGGATCTGGGTGGTTTTCCCCGAGCCGGTCTCACCGGAGACAATGATCACCGCATGCTCCGATATGGCTCGAATGATGTCGTCCTTTTTGGCCGTTATCGGCAACTCATCAATGTAACGCAATGGCGGTAGATTTTGTTGGCGCAGGCTTTTTCTTCGCACCGATGCGGTTAGCCGTTTTTCCAAGCGCGCGAGTCGTTGCCTGAGCTTTTGCTCAGACAGCGATTTTGATTTAAAACGTGTCAAGCGCCGGATTTCATGCCGTGCCGCCAGCCGATCTTTTGCCATAGCGCGAGGCAAAAGCGATTCAAGTTCTCTTATGTTAGCGGCCTTGGTTGCCATCGTTGCATTCAGTAAATCCAGAGTGTAATTGCATTGCGAGTCTATAAAGAATGGTGTTTGGTTGTTTGGTGTTTGGTGTTTAGTTTTTAAACCAAACACCAAACAACCAAACACTATTTATCATTATGATTGAAATTCAAACGATTA
>CP070694.1:588483-593018 GCA_020353355.1 Desulfobacterales bacterium
TGTTCACGTTTAAAGCAACTCCATGGTAGGTCACCCATTTTTTCACCGCAATACCAACGCTGGCAATTTTCTTAGAATCCACCCAAACTCCCGGTCGCCCCTCTTTAAACACCGGTTTAAAACCGTAGTTACCTATAACCGCCGCCACCACCTCCAATAGAGTTTGCAGATAGCGGTGGAGATCTTTTTCAGCGAGTTTGATGATGGGATAGGCCACCAGTTGACCCGGTCCGTGAAAGGTGGCCTGACCTCCCCGGTCAACCGCATAAAATTCAACACCTTTTTGATGTAAGGCGGCTTCAGAGATGCATAGATCCTCATGGCTCCCACTGCGCCCCAGGGTGACCACCGGTGGGTGCTCGACCAGAACCAAGCGATCGGGTGCAGATCCGTTGATTCGCTCTTCAACCAGGTCGTGCTGACGCTCAAAGGCCTCTTTGTACCCTAAATGCGCCCAGTCCAAAATTTCAAGCCCCACGTCTTGCATCGCCCTATCCTATAAACCTTGCCTATATCTCGAACGGTGTATAAACAAGTTTTTGTGTTCAAAAAAGCAAGTTCAAGAAATCCGAAACTCGAAGCACGAAATTCGAAACAAATTCTAAATTCGAATGTTAAAATGTTCAAGACCGGAAGAACTGTTTAGGGGTGATTCAGAATGAGAAGAGTCCTTTTTGTTTTGAATTTTTGTATTTTGGTCATTCGATATTGTTTCGGCCAATTTTATTAAATCAGGCGATATTCGGATTTCGAATTTATTTTTTTCTTGCTGTGCTACACTGCCCATTGAGCAATCCATGTGCCAGGCATCTTAACATATTGACGAAACTTATCTAGCTTCTCGGCAGATAAAGCGCCCAATTCAATGCATCCCGGCCGGCATCAACGACCGACTCCGAAAACGTGGGGTGAACCCGAATGCTGTTGGCCAGCTCCTTTACCGTACATTCCAGTTGCATGGCCAGGACAGCTTCACCCACCAATTCCGTTGCATTGGCGCCAACGATGTGAACCCCCAATATCTCACCATAGCGGGGTTCTGAAACGATTTTTACCGCTCCGACCATTTCGTCGTAGGCCATGGCTAAACCGTTTATGGCAAAAGGAAAATCGCCGACCTCGACTTCGATTCCCTTTTTTTCGGCCTCTTCTTCCGAAAGCCCCACCGCGCCCACCTGGGGAATGGTCCAGATACCGCGGGGTATTCGGTGAAAGGGAAACAACGCGACTTGGCCCATGGCATTTTCGGCGGCTGTGACTGCCATGGACGAAGCGGCGTGGCTGAGCATCCATCCACCGATGGCATCGCCGATGGCATAAATTCCCGGCACCGACGTCTCCAGCTTGTCGTTGACTGCAATGCTACCGTCTTGATTTAATTTGACCCCTAGCCGGTCCAGTCCGATTTGGGCGGTATTGGGCTTGCGTTGGGAGATCAGCACCTTTTCCACCTCGACGACTTTTTCGTCGCGACCAACGAGGACGGCTTTATAGCCCTTTTTAAATTTGCGAGCAGATTCAAGGGTATACTTTAAAAGCAGTTCAACCCCTTGCTCGCGGAGAGCCTGGGCAATGCGCTGACTCGTGTCATGATCTTCCTGGGGAAGAATGCGGGACTGCTCAGTGGCCAAATACACCTTGGATCCAAAAACGCTAAGCGTGTTGGCAATTTCTACGGCCATTGGAAGGGACCCCCAGACAAGCACACGCGCAGGGATTTGCTCCAGATCCATGAACTGATCCGTCGTCATGGCACCTTCTTCAAGGCCGGGAATATCCGGGATATCAAGACAGCTGCCGGTGGCGACAATAATTTTTTTAGCTTGCAAAACGGTCCCGTCGACGTCTATCGCTCTGTCATTTTTTAAAATCCCTTGTCCTCTAACAACCTCCACCCCATTGTTGGCAAGGAGCCCTTCCATACCCATGCGAATATCGCCGGCCACGCCGTTTTTCCTTTCCACGATGGCTTTAAAATCAAGCTCTTCGACCGCCACCTTGAGACCAAACACATGGCCCATGCGAATATTTTGAAGCAGATAGGCGCTGCGCTGCCAGATCTTGGTGGGAATGCAACCACGGTTGACACATGTGCCTCCGATTTCTCCGGCCTCGACCAATGCCACTGTACCTCCCAGCTGGGAAGTGCGTATGGCCGCGGCATAACCTCCAGGCCCCCCTCCGATCACCACGACATCATACATAAAATCACCTCAATCAGGTCATGATTAAATAAGGATTTTCCAGATAGCGGGCCACGGTCTGCAGAAACTCGGCCGCCGGGGCTCCGTCCACAATTTGATGGTCAAACGTCAAATTCAGAAACATCATTGACCGAATAGAGATTTCGCCGTTGCAAACCGCCGGCTTTGCTTTAACCCGCCCGATCCCCAGAATACCGGTTTCAGGCGATTTTAATATGGGGGTGACGCCATCTACCTGAAACATGCTCATATTGGAAATGGTAAAGGTTCCCCCCGTGACCTCGTCAATCGTTAGTGTTCCTTCCCGAGCTTTACGGGCCAGTTCTCTTGCCTCATTGGCAATCTCGAAAAGACCCTTTTTGTCGGTATCCCGCAATACCGGTACAATCAACCCTTCGGACAAGGCCACGGCAAAACCCATGTGGACGGAATCGTGCAGTAGAATTTCCTCGCCAACCAGCGTAGAGTTCAGGATAGGATGGTGCTTAAGGGCCCGGGAGGTTGCCAGAATGATGATATCGTTATAGGAAATCTTGACCGCATCATCTTTTTTATATTCTTCTCTGACCATGTCGCGGAATCTAATCATTTCAGTCACGTCCACTTCGGTAAACATCGTCAATTGGGCTGTGTTGTGAAGGCTGGCATGCATATTCTCGGCAATCGATCTTCGCATGCCGCTGAACGGAATCGATTTGACAGGTGCGGTGATATCTTCTTGTTTTTTCAAATCCAGAAATCGCTGAACATCCTCCTTGGTGATCTTTCCGCCTTCCCCGGTCCCTTCGATTGGAGCGACATCCACTCCCGCCTGCCGGATCATTTCGGCGGCCAGCGGGGTCATCTTAGGTGCCGGCGGTCTTTCTTGGTGAAAACGCTGAACATCGGCTTCGGTAATCCTGCCTTTGTGGCCGGTGCCCTCTACCAATGACAGTTCAACACCCAGTTCCTTGGCCAAACGGCGGGCTGCCGGTGAGGACGGCACAAATTCTTTTTCTGCCGGTTTTTCAGCTGGGGTTGGCGCCGGTTGAGCGGAGGCCGGTTCGGTTTTCTCGACAACTTCACCCGCCTGAATTCCCTCAATGCGTGCGGGTTGCTCACCAGGCTCGGCAATAACTGCCACAATGGTTCCTACGGGAACCTTCGTTCCAGCTGAAACCACGATTTGAAACACAATACCACTGGCCGTCGCCTCCACGACATTGGTTATCTTTTCGGTCTCCACTTCAAAAAAAGGCTGTCCTTTTTCGATCGTGTCCCCTTCGGATTTAAACCATTTACTGATCTTACCCTCTTTCATTGTCATGCCCCATTTGGGCATGGTTATATTCACCGCCACTTTATTACCCCCCCCTCTATAACCATTACCAGGAACTGGGGCCGAGGGTGGACAAAAGCCCGCCGTCGACGTACAAAACATGGCCGGTAACGAAATCAGAAGCCGATGATGCCAGATAAACGGCGGCATTGCCCAAATCCTCAGGACTACCCCATCTTCCCCAGGGTGTTTTCCATTTTAGCCATTTGTTGAATTCTTCATTTTCCCACAGCGGTCGCGTTAAATCGGTTTGAATGAAACCCGGTCCGATGGCATTCACATTGATCTGATACTTGGCCCAGTCGACGGCCAAGGCTTTCGTCAGTTGTCGGATACCGCCCTTGGAAGCCGCATAGGGCGCATTGTCTTCGCGAACCTGTTCACTCATCAATGAGGCAATGTTGACAATTTTACCCTTCTTACCGCTTTGAATGCGTTCCTTGGCAAATGCCTGGCAAAGGGTGAATACCGCCGTCATATTCAAATTGATGACAAAATTCCAGTCCTCTGAGGTGAGTGCCTCGGCCGGTCCACGCCTAGTAGCGCCGGCATTATTGACCAAAATATCAACGCCTCCGGTATCTTTGACGATGGCGGCAAACATCTCGTATATTTTTTCAACCCCACTCATATCAAAAGAATACGTCCGAATGCGACGACCGGTCTGTGAGAGTTCGCCCCGGGCGTTTGCCAGATCGGTGTCGGTACGCGCGACAAGCACAACATCCGCCCCGGCTTCTGCCAGAGCCCTGGCAATACCGAATCCGATTCCTTTACTGCCGCCGGTAACCAGTGCTATATTGTCGTCTAACCTGAATTTTCCCGTCATGATTTTCTCCTTTTTTATTAAAAGCTACATACTTTCAATATGTTATATAAATTCCGAGACGTTTAGCCGCCCGGCTTCGCAAGAACTTCGCCGCGGCACCGCCCGGCTTTGCATAGCTACGACGCGGCAGGGCAGGGGCATACAGATTTACCATATCTAATTCAAGCAGCGAGTATATGTCAAA
>CP070694.1:593118-598149 GCA_020353355.1 Desulfobacterales bacterium
CCCGGGGTCCGTGGTCTCAACCTGGCAGCGCGGAGGAAGGGTCGGGCGCAGCGGGCAAGATTCCACCATTGTCCTAATCTCCGGAGAAGATGCACTGGATCAATATTTTATGCGAAATCCATATGATTTCATTCGACGCGAGTCGGAAGCCGCTGTGGTAAATCCGTTTAACTCGGAGATCATTGGTAAACATCTTATCTGTGCCGCCACCGAACTGCCCTTGAAACTCGATGAACCGCTGCTCAAGGAAGATGCTGTTCAAAAGAAGATTGCCGAGCTTGAAGAAAACGGGGAGCTGCTGCGCAGCGCGGATGGAAAACAGATCTTTTCCCCACTCAAGGCACCCCACCGCCACATTGATTTAAGAGGTGCCGGAAAGAGGTTTGCCATTCTCAGCACACGGACGGGCGAACCCAGAGGCGAGGTCGATGCCTTTCGCGCATTTCGGGAAACGCATCCCGGGGCTGTGTATCTTCACAAAGGAGCTACGTTTGTCGTGGATTGCCTCGATTTGGATACGGCCACAGTATACGTATCCAAGGCTCAGGTAAATTACTACACCCGTGTCAGAGCCGACAAGAGCACCGAAATACTGGACGTATATGAGGGACGATCCGTCAATGAAACACAAGCATTCTTCGGACAAATACGGGTTACCGATCATGTCACCGAATACGAGACCTGGGACATACACACCCGGACACTACGCAACCGGTATCCGCTGGATTTGCCCCCGCAGATATTTAAGACCCAGAGCCTGTGGTTTCAGATTCCGCAAATGCTTCAATCCGAAATTGAATCTAAGCATCTGGATTTCATGGGTGGTCTGCATGCCGTCGAGCATGCGGCGATCGGCATATTTCCGTTGCTGGTGATGGCCGACCGCAACGACATCGGTGGCCTGTCCACCCTGTATCATCCGCAGGTGGGCGGGGCGGCCATATTTATCTATGACGGCATTCCCGGCGGCGCCGGAATGGCGCGCCAGGCATTCGGGCATGCAGAACAGTTGCTGCAATACACATGCAATGCCATTAGGCAATGCCCCTGTGAGTCCGGATGTCCATCCTGCGTTCAGTCACCAAAATGCGGGTCCGGAAACCGGCCCATGGATAAAACCGCCGCGATTTTCATTCTGGAGTATATACGGAAACAGGTTAAGCCGCAGAAAACAATAATTGTCCCAAAAATTCAACCCCGAGAGAATCAATTCATTGAACGGCAGACACTGACTGAAAAAATAGAAAGACAAAAAGCTGAAGACATATACTATGGCGTCTTTGATCTGGAAACCCAACGGTCGGCCGCCGAGGTCGGCGGCTGGCATCGCGCCGATCAAATGGGCATCAGTTGCGCTGTGCTTTATGATAGCAGCGAACAGGCCTATTTAAGCTTTGTCGAAAATCAAATGGCAGAATTGATTGAGCGGCTCAAACAATTTGAACTGATTGTGGGCTTTAATGTTAAGCGCTTTGATTATAAGGTGCTTGGTGGATATACCAATTTTAATTTCAATCAAATAAACACTCTCGATATTCTGGGAGACATTTACAATTATCTGGGATTTCGCATCGCGCTCGCGCATCTGGCCGCGGCAACCCTGGAAACCCAAAAGACCGCGGACGGGCTTCAGGCTTTACAATGGTGGAAAGAAGGGCGCATCGATGAGGTCATGGACTACTGCCGGCAGGACGTTCGCATCACACGCGATCTTTATTTATATGGGAAAAAGAACGGCTATCTTCTATTTAATAACAAAGCCGGTGAAACGGTTCGCATACCGGTGAGCTGGTAAATTCATAATAGGGTTTGAAGCCCACCTAGGCATGGGTGCCCAGCAGAATCTTCATTTCCACATCTCTTTATCAAAATGATCAAGCAGCTGAAGAAGATCGGTGACGACCAGGTCGGCTGAGATGTTTGCACATCTGGGGTCATCCTGCCGTAGCCGCAGGGATCGCTTATCCCCGGCGAACAAAGCGGTATTGAACCCCGCGTTGCGGGCCGGGTAAATATCTTTTAACATATCATTTCCGATGTAGAGCACTGAAGACGCGGAGACTCCCATGCGGGACAACTTTTGGACTGCCAAATCAAATAGCATGGCGGATGGTTTAGCGTGTTTTAGTTGATAGGATAGGATCACCAGGTTCGGATGCACCCCCAGGTGCTCTAAAGCGCTTCCAAGAAACCATTCAAACAGGCGAGGCGTAAAGAACTGGGCATTGGAAATGATGCCCATCAGCATACGCTGTTGCTTCAATGCGGAAAGCATATCTCCAAGATGAGGCATCGGATAAACGGGATTAAAAACCAGTTCAAACTCAATGGCAAACCGTTGGATAACTTGCCGGTCCTTGATTTTCAGTATGTCCATCCATATTTTGTCGATCTCAACTTCCGGAAAATCAATCCCCGTATTGCGTAACTGCTCATGGGTTTTTTCGATGCGTCCATACAGTTCCTCTAACAGTTTTTCAGGGGTTGTTTTTACATGGTATTTTTCAAGTAGCTCTTGAATATGGTGGTGCTTATGAGCTTTTGCTTTGGCAACCCCGATGTCTCCCGAGTCACTGATAAACAATGTACCGTAAACATCAAACAACATGCAGGTGATGGGGTGGTTTAGTTTTCCGCCGGGACGTACATCTGTCGGAATGGGTGATAATGGGACAATATATTTTTCAATAAAATTTTTATTCAAGGTAATCGCACCATTTCAGCAGACTAAATTCGTCCAGCTTCAGAAATTCGGACAATAGGACGCCTTTATCAATACGCTGATCAATCGGATTTTGGCTTACACATCGATATATCTCCATTAATCGCTTGCTGTAGGAGCTACGATCATAATTTTTCAGAATCGCTTCTTTATTTTCCCGAATCAACGTGTCTTTCTGCGATACTTCTCCCGGGTAGCTTAGAAATGGATTCATCTGCTTTAAAATAGCCACATTTTTCCGGTCGGCCAAAACCCGCCGGATGATCTGCCGTTGAAAGCCTTCACTGAGCAAGCCAAAATCAACACGACCATTGGCAGTGATCCGGTCAAAGGCCTCCGTGATACAGGACATTTCGATTGAATGATGAAAGACATCACAGGCATGCTGAACACACGATGTCCACCGATCGAAGAGTTGCGTGCGATCCAACCAATCCACGGGAACCTCCAGCGCGTCATAAAGATGATCCAATCGAATTCCGTTTTTCTCGAAATCCCGGCTGATATTGTCGATTTTTCTGCCCCACAGCAATTTGTTGTACATCCAAGGCTCGAGAAAGGAGAAGCCAAAGCCTTCCGTGATACTGGTGGTGATTAAAAACGCAGCCGCCGCTACCAGCGTTTTGAAATCTCGGTCGAGACCCGCTTCAAATTCAACCGCAAGGCCATGCGTTGTGACAAACGATTTCCAATCTTGATAACTGATCATATCAGCCGGACTATGGGGCGGCAATGTAATCATCAATTTTTGGTTGGATTGAAAAAATAGAGACACCAGGATGGCTTCGCCGACATTTTTGCGTCGAATTGCCCGAATGGGATATAATACAAAATCCCCCATATTCGTATCCGGGCGTATTTCACTAACCGGATTTACCATGTTCGGAATGATATGCAAGCCCTCTGCTTTCAATCCCGCTCGTCGAAGAATGGCATAATCTCGGTAATTGAGTGCCCCGTAATGACAGTTGGAAGGGTATGTTTCCGGAAAATAAGACAGCGGGCGTCCATCTTCGGCAAAATCATGGATTTGCAGAAACAGCTTCATCTGTCTGCGCTGCAGATGAGCGAGAATTTGCAAAAATTGTTTATTTTTGGCCAGAGTCGGATTGTGAACATGCACAACGTCGCATTGACCATCAAATCTAGCGTAAATCGCCCCAATAATGGACTCGGCAACATCGGCCGGATCAAACGGCTTTTGATCCGGTTGAGTATAGCCCAACTCTGGAATTTCTGCAGTCTGGACCGGAAAATCAGTGTCTGGCAATGAACCGGCAAGGACCAGGCATTGGCATTTCCCACGCAGAACTTCGGCCTGTTGACGCACTACCGTGGTGACGCCGCCTGTTTTGAGGTGATAATGGATAAAGGCAATTTTCATTTTCCGTCTCAGACCTTGGTATTGGCGGGGCAGTATGCAACGATGGGGAACTCCGGCGAATGGATGGGCCCGGTCAATGGGGTTTTATTCTAACTTTTTTCATTACAAATTGAAATTTTGTGGAACCGATGTCGATTATATCAGATTCCTTGAGAATGACCGGTTCATTCGTCACTTTTTGGTCATTTACTCTGGGTTTGGCAAATCCTCCGACATAGCTCAATGCATAACCTTCACGGGTTCTTTCGATAGTTGCGGCTGTTTTGCCGATGGTCAGTCCCTTTATAACAATATCCGAAGCGGAATCCTTGCCAATTGTGGTTAGTTTACTTCTCAGTCGAACATGGCCTTCACCACCGGTCAAATAATCCAAATACCCGCGTTTAACTTTCTTGGGTTTTTCCGCCAGGGGCATTTCTTGCGGCACGCTTTTTTGCATCATCGTGCGATAATCGTTGGTGTCCATAACCATGGTCTTGTCCATCTCACTGGGATGTTTATCCGGAAGGGATTCCTCATTGCTGTAAGCAAATACTAACGCATGCTTGCCGATGCTAATCACATCGCCATCCTTCAACCAGTGCGAGTTGACAAGTTTTTCATTGACAAAGGAACCGTTTTTACTTTGCAGATCAACAAATACAAAGCCTTCTCCGACCGAATCAATCTTGGCATGGTATCCGGAGACGGCTAAATTATTGATAATGACATCATTATCGTTCTTGCGCCCAATTTTGAGGGAGCGTCCACTTTCAAGGTTGAACAGTGCAATGGACGCTCTTTTAAATTTCAATGTTAAGGTCGGCATTCGAAAAAACCTTTAAATTCAATTAGGCCTTCAAATTCAGTTTTCTTAATAGATTGGTTAAATACGTCAAAAACCCCCGGCGGGAATTTTTAACACGCTTGACTTTTAATACGATCG
>CP070694.1:598249-635200 GCA_020353355.1 Desulfobacterales bacterium
AAAAAATTGTATTTGGATGATCATGATCTGATCTTCTTCATACCTTTGACTGATTAATAAAAGAACCTATTCGATATAGCTGAAGAATAATCTTTATCAGTTGCTATAAGACATATTTGCACATCTTATCGCTCCTTTTTCTTATCCGCAAATATTAATTTAGATATTTGCTTCTAATATAACATTTCTATGCTCTGCTTATTTGGTAGATAACGTGCCTGCTTACACAATTTTGAACGCGCCAAAAATTGTTAGATGTCCAGATGGAATATGCCATTTTAAGATATTGTAGATTGGGGTTTGATTGGGTGGATTTTTAGGTAAATTAAAAGTTGGAGTGCCAGTATTATTCCCATCTTAGAACTTGTTGTTAAAACCATATTTTTTGACTAATTCTAACTGAAATATGCATATTCGTTTTAATTCAGTGCACACAATATTCGGTGCGCAAATATGTATTGATTATGGTTATGGAATTCAAAAATATAATTTTGCATTTAATATATCTAAGCAGAAAACCAAATATCATCCAAATACCGATATTGAGAGTACACAAACTTTAGGCCAACTTGTGGATATCATATTTTTTTTAACGATATCACAACATTTTTTGCGCTTCAAAAAGGCGTAATTTGTTGGAAAGATAAGATGTTCCGGAATCATTTATAATTCTGTACCTTCAACAGTAAAAGCCTGGAGAATTTCAGAATAGGTCATATCGCGAACGTTCTTACCCATCAATAAATTTACGCCCATAATCGCGCCTGCAAGTGCACCACAGGCTCCGCCTTGAAGGCCTATACCACCCTCAAAGACAAAGGCAAGCTGCTCAAGAAGATTGTCGCCTATTCCGGTTTGCTCTTTTACTCCGTTTAAAACCTGCTGGGCACAGTGTATGGGTTCGTCCTGTTTTTCATTATATTTCTCTCTTTTCGGATAGCCGGCATTATTGTCAACTGAAAAGCCGGAAGAGATAAATGCCATATATCTGGCCGAAATTTAACCTAATCCGCATCTGGCAGGGGGTACGAAAAATTTGCGGTTCGCTGACCACTATGATATTTTTATATTAGATCTTCAGGTTTTGTATTGCGACACAGCCTCTGACGCGATGGAAATAAGTGGAGGGTGATCAGATTATATTCTGATAGCATACACGCATTTGTGAGGGGAAGATTAAATATAAGGATTTTTGCCTATGGATCAAATAGTCCCGCAAGCGGTCAGTTTGTCCGGCAGAGAAATTTATCGAAAAATTCATGAAAATGTTGCCAGCGTGATGAAGGGGCAATCCGCCGCAATTCGCAAATTGCTGGCGGCCTTTGTCAGCGGCGGCCATGTTCTTTTGGAAGACTATCCCGGAACGGGTAAAACCACAATGGCCAAAGCCCTGGCGCTTTCAATCGATGCCAGGTTCAAGCGCATCCAATTTACCCCGGATCTGTTGCCGTCTGATATTCTGGGAATTTCGGTTTTCAATCAGCATGATCAATCCTTTCATTTCCATCAAGGCCCAATTTTTTCCAACATTGTCCTGGCGGATGAGATTAACCGGGCTTCCCCGCGAACGCAATCCGCGTTGTTGGAAGCCATGGCCGAGTCTCAGGTCAGTATCGACGGCAACCTGATGAAGCTGGAGGATCTGTTTTTTGTAATCGCCACCCAGAATCCGGTTGAATCGCGCGGTACCTATCCGCTACCTGAGGCCCAAATGGACCGGTTTGCGCTGCAGTTCAGTCTTGGGTATATAGCCCCGGAAGAGGAGGTTGGGGTTCTCTCAGACCAGATGCAGCACCATCCGATCGATGCCATTGAGCCCTGCGTGTCATTGCAGGAAATTGCCGGGCTGAGGCAGCAGGTCAAGCAGGTCAGGATCAGCCTCGAAATAAAGCGCTATCTGGTAGATATTGTCAACGCTACACGAACCGCTCCCGGGGTCCAATTAGGCGCCAGTCCAAGAGCATCGCTGACGTTGATGAAAATCTCCCAGGCGCTGGCGTTGTTCGATGGCAATGAATTTGTGGGCCCCGAAAATATCCAGGAAATTGCCGTACCGGTAATCGCGCACCGGATCGTGATGGAGCCCCAGGCGCGTTTTTCCGGAAAAACCGCCGAAGGAATCGTCGCAGAAATATTAAGATCCGTTCCGGTTCCTGCCTGATATTATAAAAATAAGATAGAATTCATTAACTTTAGGCATTTTAGTTCACTTTAGGCACTTTAGGCACTTTCCAAGCAGTGAAACATTTTCTTTACCATATCTACCGCTGCATGTATGCGTTTAAAAAATGGCGCACCCGGAGGTTCACACCATTTGGGCAAGCCATTCTTATCGGGTTGATTGTTTCTGCCATTGTGGGTCTGGATACCAAACAGACCATGGCCTATCAGGCCTTCACGCTGCTGTTATCCATTGTGGTAATCGAGATGCTGTCCAGCCTGTTCTTTCGTATTCGCTTCAGTGTCACTCGGATTCTGCCCCGATTCGGGAGCGCCGGCGATCAGCTGCAGTATCGCATAATGGTTCACAATCAAACCGGCAAGGCACAACACGGGTTATGGCTGGTTGAAAATTTCGAAGATTCATGCCCGAGTTTTGAAGAATACCGTGCGACCTCGGAACCCGATGAAACCAGGCGCAATCGTGTTGACCGGGCCTTTGGATATTATCGCTGGCTGTGGCTGATTTCCAGAAAACGGCCGGCAACCGCCAAAGCCATGCCATTGCCACCCCTGCAGGCCCTTGGTCAAACCGAGGTTACACTTGAGATAACTCCGGCACATCGGGGAGTTATGCGTCTCACCGGTGTGACGCTTGCCCGGCCCGGTCCGTTTGGCCTTTACAATGCCTGTAAAACGGTTTGCCTGCCCCAATCCGTGCTGATTCTGCCCAGGCGCTATGAACTGCCGCCGGTGAGCCTTTGCGGGTCACGCCGCTACCAATCGGGAGGGGTCGCAATGGCTTCGTCGGTGGGGGATTCTGAAGAATTTGTTTCTTTGCGCGATTACCGCCCCGGTGATGCGCTTCGCAAAATTCATTGGAAGAGCTGGGCCAAAGTCGGCAAGCCGGTTGTCAAAGAGTACCAGGATGAATTTTTCCTGCGGCATGCCCTGGTTTTGGATACGTTTCAGAATGTTGCTTACAGCGAGGCCCTGGAACAGGCCGTATCAATCGCCGCTTCGTTTGCCAGTCAGATTCAAACCCAGGCATCCCTGCTGGATCTGATGTTTGTGGGCACGGAAGCCTATTGCTTTACTTCCGGAAGGGGGCTTGCCGGTAGCGATAAAATCCTCGAAATTTTAGCCGGCGTGATCGCTTGCCAGGATAAAAGGTTTGATTATCTGACGCCGGTGGTGGTCAGCCGGGCTGTGCAGCTGAGCAGTTGCATTTGCATATTTTTGTCCTGGGATGAAGACCGCAGAAAACTCGTCGAACATTTAAGAGGCCTGAACATCCCCACGATGGTTGTCGTGATCAGCGATAACGAGGGTGCCGCCGTCGACGATGATCCCGGGCCGATGCGAGATAAACCGCATCGTTTTCACTTGTTTAAGCCGGGCGATATTCAACAGGAGTTGATGAAGCTATGAAAACACCGGCACTGCTGCTGGGCGCTGCTTTGATGTTCTGGGGCTGGCAGACCGGCCTGTGGCTATTGGCGCTGCCGATGGCACTTATCTTTGAGGCATCGCACCTGATTCGTTTGAGATGGGATCTAGCGGCCAAGGATTTCAGGCGCATCACGGATGTGTGCACGATCCTGTTGATCATTTCAGTGGTCTATCTTTGGGTGTCGGACCGGAACGCCCCTTTCATCTTCGCTCTTACCCAATGGCTCCCGATCGTCTTCTTTCCGCTTCTGGTTGCCCAGGTGTATTCCACCAGCGATCGGATAAATATGCGCGTGCTTTTTTTGCTCCGGCGTCAAACGCAAAAAAATAAAAACGCCAAACGCACCTTGCTGAATCTTACCTATCCGTATTTTGCCGTGTGCATTGTGTCTGCCGCTGCGGCCAATATCCGCGACAGCTCGTTTTATGTCGGTTTGTTCGTGCTGGTCGCCCTGGCAATGTGGATGGTGCGCTCGAAACGCTTTTCGCCTGTGTTGTGGATCTGCCTGCTGGTCATTGCCGGCGGTGGCGGTGTGCTGGGCCATATCGGCCTGCATCGCCTGCAGCTTATTTTGGAAGCCAAAGGCCTGGAATGGACCAGCGATTTCAGACGGCACGATCCCGATCCTTTTCGGACCCATACCGCTATCGGTGATATCGGATCTCTCAAACCTTCAGAGCGAATTATTTTCAGAGTCACCCCCGGGGGTCCTGCGGCTACCCCGATGCTGCTGCGGGAGACCACCTATAATCGCTATTTATCTCCCATCTGGGTTGCGGTAACCCCCGATTTCGCCCCCGTGCGCCCGGATGCCGGGACAACCACCTGGCACTTTTACCAGGGTCCGGCCGATGGCCGTGCCATTACCGTTGCGGCCAAGCTTCACAAGGGCCAGGGGGTGCTGAAACTGCCCGACGGCGCTTTTCGCGTCGACAATCTGCCGTTGGCGACCATGGAGCGCAACAGATACGGTACGGTCAAAGTCGATGGAGGTCCCGGATTTGTCACCTACCGGATTCAGTTTGATAAACGCATGGCGGACCATAGTCCGCCTGCTGAATATGATCTTAACATAGCGGATAAAGAAAAACCGGCAATCGAGCTAATCCGTGACCAGCTGAAGCTCACCGGAAAGCCGCCGCGGAAAATCCTGGAGCGGGTAGAGTCCTTTTTTCAAAAAAACTTTGCCTATTCTCTGGCGCCAACCGGCGGGAGATACAAAAATACCCCCCTGGCGAATTTTTTATTGCAGAGCCGTGCCGGACACTGTGAATATTTTGCAACAGCGACCGTGCTTCTTTTGCGCTCCGCCGGCATACCGGCTCGCTACGCAAGGGGATACTCGGTGCATGAATTCAGCCGCCTGGAAAATCGATTTATTGTGCGCGACCGGCACGCGCATGCCTGGACACTGGTATACATCGATGGAGCCTGGCGCAATTTCGATACCACTCCGGGATCGTGGATTAGCATTGAGGATGCTGCCGCCCCGGGCTGGGTGTTCATCACCGATCTGGGGTCCTGGTGCCGATTTAATCTTAGCAAAGGATTTTTATGGATCAGGCAACGCGGTGGGTTTGAGTATTTAGGGTGGCTGCTTATAGCGGTTGTCTTTCTGCTGGTGCGACGTCTTTTTCGTAAAAAGCGCATTCGGCGCCCGGTTACAAAAAAAAGATCGGAAGCCGCTGCGGACCGCAAGCCGGCCGGAAGCGACTCGGACTTCTATTTGATCGAAGACGCTTTAATCCGGGCGGGTTTTGCCCGCGACCCGGCAGAAACCTTACGCAACTGGATTACAAGACTGCCCCAAGACCAGCCGGCCGCCCACCTGATGGGCGAGCTCAAATCTATCCTGCAGCTTCACTATCGTTATCGTTTCGATCCCAGGGGTATCAGTGCTGCTGAAAAAGCGGCGTTGACATCCGGCACGCGGGTCTGGCTGGATGCATATCATCGCTTGATGCACAGTGCACAACCGGAACGGGAATATTCTCAAATCATAAAGTTTTTTCAAAAAGTTGCCGATATTATCTTTAGAAACTATCTCAAAGAGGTAGATTAGTGTTCCGCGTAAGGCGCGGGGCGGCTCCAAAGCGGAGCGAAACCTCGTGGCTGGAAGCCACTCCCACAACTTTCAGTAAGAACTTTTGCGGCACTCCCCCCAATCCTTTCCAATTTTAAACAGTGGGAGCGGCATCTTGCCGCGATAAGTGAGCATTTTTCCGCAGGAGCGCGGCAAAGGTGCCTTGCGCTTCTGACCGCAATCCGCCTGCGGCGGACCATGGCACTTAGACGCGTTTTTGAGATAGGTTCCAGAACCCTGGTCTTTGCTCAAGAATGCAAAGAGAGGTTGGCTTATGAAAAAGCGTGTGATCTTATATGCCATTGTTTTTATCTCAATATGGTCTCCGCTTCAGGCGATTGAGGAGTCGATTCGGCCCGGGGAACCCATCGATAAGCTGATAAAAGAGAAGGGGGAGGTTCAATTGAGACGATGTGGCGTGAAATGTATCGAGGATAAGGGTATGCGAAAAATCATCGGGTTATACAAAATAACCATCGGTAACCCGCAAAAAATACGCCAGGCGTTGATGATGAATATGATATGTGGTTTTGACGGCTGGATATTTGCACCGAAAACCGAAAATAAAAAGTATTGGCACAAGATCAGAATCCATAACGCACAGGGGAGCAGCAAGGGTCAGAAGCACGAAGAAGTTATACCTAAAGATCAGCTGCCAATGCCCTACAATATGATGCCCGCCAAATTAATAGAAATAATTGAATTCTTTAATGTTTATCCTGAAAATGATCATGTCATCGTGGTGTATATCGTTGAAAGAACCGAACTAGCGGATTGTGAAGCAATATTTGATTATCTCTACCATAAAAGCACGACGTGAACCGCCATACGATGCGAACCCGCTTTGATTGAATTATCACACAGGTTTCAGGTGAAAAATGGAATCCAAATCCTGGGCAGTTATCCTTGATGGTAAACTGGACACCGGGCAAACACCTCAGGATGTTAAAAATAATCTGGCGCAGTTGTTCAAGGTCAACGCCGCAAAGATTGAGCAGCTTTTTGCTTCGCCTCCGGTAATTATCAGAAAAAACCTGACTTATGCAACCGCCTTGAAATACCAGCGGGCGGTTGAAAAGGCGGGGGCCATTTGCAGAATTGAAGCTGATGAAGACCGGCCCCTTAAAATGTGTTTGGATCCTGGCGAAACTTCGGCAGAAATTGACCATCGCCGTATGACTTGTCCGGCGTGCAGCTGCGAGCAGGAAAACGCCCAGAAATGCAGCCGCTGTGGCATCGTGATCAGTAAATATTTGGCAAAGACAGGCAGATCGACCTCCGCCGCATCATTGCCGGTACCTTCACCGACCCCCGTTCAGCAGTCGACTCCGCGCCGGTCGGCAGCCACCTGGATGGTGGTCGTGCCGCTGGTGCTGATCTGCGTGATGGCGGCATTCATCTGGCGGGAAAAGAGCCCGGTGTCATGCGGGCCCGGTGTGTGTGCCCCCAACGCGCCGGTTCAACATCCTATCAACAATCCGTTAACATTTCTATACAGAGATTACCAAGTTACGCCGCTGGCCACATTTGAGATTGAAGCACGGGTGCTGAGCACCAGGCGCTATCGTTCCGGCCGTGCTGCCGAACTTTCGCCCGTCGACTTGGCCCTCGGTTGGGGTCGCATGTCCGATGACAATGTTCTCAAAGATATCGAGATCCGGCAGTCCAATCGATTTTTTTATTGGAGAGTCGAACAATTTCCAATTCCGCTCCAGGAAATTGAAGAAAACAGCGCCAACATGCATATTATTCCGGCAAACAGCGACATCGCCCAGCGGTTGCAGGACATCCGCAAAGGACATGTCGTTCGGATCAATGGCTACCTGATCAGAGTCGATGGCCGCGACAAATGGCACTGGAAAAGCTCGCTGACCCGCAAAGACACCGGCAACGGAGCCTGTGAACTGGTTTGGGCTGAGCAATTGGAAATCATATAATCCTGTCATAACTTGACTCTTTCGCATTTTTTCCTCATATTAAGGATACAATTGGGTGGCACAACAGATGGGGATTAACGCTGGCATTCACCCCTGAGGCTCGTACAAGGAAAGGATCATCGCCCAATGCCGGAGTTTTTGAGATATTTTTTCAGCTTTCGGCTTTTATATGTACTTTTCACCGGGCTCCTTTTTTATCTGGTGAGCATCACATTTGATCTCATCTTTGTTCCGATGCTTGATATGCCGGAGCACTTCTGCGAAAAGTGGGTCGAGCGAAAAGTCAGATACAAAACTCATGAAGAATGTGTGGAATTCTCAGATGAAGTTCAAAAGCTCAAATACCACCACAATAAAAAGATGGAAGATAGAATTGCCAATAAAATGCTTGCTATTTTTTTTATCGCCACGCTGCTGACCTTCTCAATTATGCTGCTCAATCCCCACACATTCATCGATCAGGAAGTCACATTCGAAAATTACACCGGAGCCATGGCCATTGCTATTTTTTATGGGATTATCACTGGATTTCTCCTCCCAACTGTCTTTCAAGCACTGCTGCCCGCACCTGCGGAGTGGCTGCCAAACGAGTTTTTTGAGATCCAAAAGGCGAGAACGGAGCTGATATTGAAAGAGATCATGGCCGCTTCAGGATAAATCACGTCCGGAATCCATCAATTGATCAAAGGTTTCCACCGTTATTGCGGGACACGTTGTAAAAGAGATACCGGTTAATCTGTTTAAATTCACCGAGGCTTTAATGGCATCTTCCACAGTGGGTAATTTAATGCAAAATAACAAATCGTATTCGCCGAGCAATGCGTGCATGGCCGTGACCTCACCCCCCAGCGTTTTGATTTCGTTGACCACCTGCTGCGTTCTTTCAATGCTCATTGCCTTAATTGCCTCTGTACTGTATTTGCCAAACATAAAAAATGTTGTCATGGGTTTGCCTCCTTTTCAATGATCTTCCCCGATTTTTTAGCATAGCCGCTATTCTTCAGTCAATATAATGAATTCCAAATTCAAATTTTAACTATTGCTTTCCTTGTTTGCGGCTGATAAATGTAAATTGATCATCAATCAAATAAGAAATGGACCAAACACCATTGTTTTCAACAAGTGAAATCCTGGATATAGCTATTGGGATCGAGCAAAACGGTGAGGCCGTCTATCGTGACGCGCTTGAAATAATTTCGGAACCCGGTCTGGTTTCTTTACTGACATGGATGGCGGATGAGGAAGTCGAGCATGCTAAATGGTTTTCCAACTTGAAGAAGGATGTTGAAACCACATCCACAAACCCTTTTGTGGAAGAAATGAGCCGCGAGCTGTTCAACGATCTGTTGGGTGAAAAGAGTTTTTCCCATAAAGAAGTGGATTTCTCAATAGTTGAGCAAATCGATGATCTGATTGCGATATTTATTGAATTTGAAAAAGATACCGTACTTTTTTATGAGATACTGGAGTCTTTCATCGAAGATGAAGGCACGCTGGAGAATTTAAAGAAGATAATTGCTGAAGAAAACAATCATATCGCTAAACTTCAGGAATTTATTGGAAGCCAGACCCAACTGTCTGTCGGAGACGTTTGATCAACACCGCATTGGAATCTTCAACGTTCTTCTGAAATCGAACTAAACAAAACCCCGCCCTTGCCAATACCACCGTATTCCATGGTTGTTCAAGCCAATGATCATCGCGTGCTGTGCTCACCATGGCCTGGGTTTTGGCGCTGGAGGCAGATGAGGAAATGGACGTCACAAGCACCGGCTGATTCAAGCGCAGCCGAAGTGAGATTGAAGATCGGGCACGGTCATTTAAGAATAAAGAATTTTCAGAACCTCGGAACTGTTCTTGTTTTTCATAAAACCATTCTAGCGGGGGTAGCGTGAGAGCGAAGTATTTTTACGGTTACAATATTGTGGGAGCCGGTTTTGTCATTCAGGCGGTGAGCATTGGTGCGATGTTCACCTACGGAGTCTTCTTCAAAGAGCTTCAGGCCGATTTTGGTTGGTCGCGAGCGACGATAGCGGGCGCTTCGTCGCTGGCCTTTTTGATCATGGGAGCTGTGGGAGTCCTTGCCGGCCTGCTGAACGACAGGATCGGCCCCAAGGTGCTCATCGTAGTGTCCGGGATCTCCTTAGGGCTCGGTTTTCTGCTCATGTCGCGCCTGCAGGCGCAGTGGCAGCTCTACCTGCTGTATGGCGTGCTCGTGGGTATCGGCCTCAGCACCCATGACGTTATCACGCTGTCTACAGTAGCGCGCTGGTTTGTGAAACGCCGGGGCATGATGTCCGGCATCGTCAAGGTCGGCACGGGAACCGGCCAGCTGCTGGTCCCGTTATTTGTCGCGGCAATCATCGCCGTCTTCGGCTGGCGCAACGCCTTCCTCATTATCGGCGCGCTGGCCCTGGTGATACTCGTAGCCGTGGCCCAGGTGCTGCGCCGGGATCCTAAAAGCATCGGTCTGCTGCCAGATGGTAGCAGCGATGAGCCTGGCGGCGCCGGTTCCGGGTCGGCTGAACGAGGTATGCTCCTGAGGGCGGCTGCCCGCACGAGACAGTTCTGGATCATATGCGTTGCGGAGTTCGCTATCTTCTTTTGCTTGCTCACCATCCTTGTACACATCGTGCCGCACGCAAGTGACCTGGGCCTGTCTCCGGCAACTGCGGCGGGTGTGCTCTCGACGATCGGCGGCGTGAGCATGCTGGGTCGGATTGTGATGGGTGCGGCTAATGACAGGATCGGCGGGAAGCGCTCGCTGATCACCTGCTTCAGCGTGTTGCTCTGTGGGCTTATCTGGCTGCAGATGGCCCGCGAGGCGTGGATGCTGTTTCTTTTTGCCGTGATTTACGGCTTTGCCCACGGCGGCTTTTTTACCGTGATGTCTCCCACGGTGGCGGAGCTGTTCGGCACCGGTTCACACGGGTTGCTTTTCGGCATCGTCCTGTTCAGCGGCGCGATTGGCGGTGCGGTCGGCCCGCTGCTGGCCGGTCGCACCTTCGATCTGACCGGAAGCTACCAGATGTTTTTCCTGGTGCTTAGCGGATTGGCGGGGATTGGCTTCGTATTAATAACTTTGCTGAGACCCCTGGAAGACACCGGGAGCCAGGGTAGGGTCTTAAAAAGCTCGGATTGATTTAACCGTAGTTTATTATGCGGAATTAAATGTGTTAAATTCCAAATTTCAAGCTCCAAATTCCAAACAAATCCCAATGACCAAAATTCAAAAACTCAAACGTTTTAAACATTGAATATTGGGATTTGGAATTTATTTGTTATTTGGGTATTGTAATTTGGTGCTTTAGAACTTGGTGTTTGGAATTTCCTATAAAGACTGCCGCTGCCATCCTATTAATTTTAAATACGGTTGTTATTTGCGCGGCAAGGAGCTAAGTTTATAGGTTCGATCGGTTTGGCTGCTGCTCCACGTTTTACTTTTTTTCTGGTAATTATTGATATCGACCAGCAAGGTATGTTTGCCGATGGTGATTTCATCGTCTTCTTTCAAATACTTCTTGTGGGTTTTTTTCCCATTTACAAACGTCCCATTGGTGCTTTCGAGATCTTCCAGCAGATAATAGTTTGGTCCTTCGATGATCCGGGCATGTACCCGCGAAACCGAAATGTTATCTATTTGAATGTCATTTTCTGAATCTCGGCCTATGGTTACTTCGTTTTTGTCGCATTCTATCTGTCTTACAACTGAATCATTGAACTTCAACACGATTTGCATGATGGTCGCTCTCCGAAATAGTTAGATGCTCTGGTTGGTAATTGCCCGATTCGATATGTCAAACCGGTTTCTAAGATTGGTTATCGGCTGGGAGAAAAATTTCTTTAGTGCTGGATTTCGCAGCTCGCCTTTTCCAGGTAACAAACCAGGGCATGCCCGAAAAGCCGGACTCCCACATCCAGTACCCTTTCGTCCATTTCAAAATGGGGTGAATGCAAAGGGAATTGGAATCCTTTGGCCGGATCATGGCAACCGAGCCCCACCATGACCCCCGGCCATTTCTGGCAGAAGAAGGAAAAATCCTCCGCACCCATGCGTGGGCCTCCGATATGAACGGCGTCGACACCCAGGATCTCCTCTATACATGATTTCATAAAATCCGCCAGCCCGGAATGATTGACATGGGCCGGATATCCTTCGATAAATTCAAAGGCGCTGGTCACACCGAAGGCCTGATCCAAACTCCGGACCATTTCCTCAATACGCCGGACGGCCAAGGTTCGCACTTCCGGCAACAGGGTCCTCAGGGTTCCGCAAAGATTGGCCTCCTCCGGAATAATGTTTTCAGCAGTTCCGGCATGAAATTCACCGATCGTCAGAACGGCACTGTCCAGCGGGGCCAGATTGCGGCTGACAAACACCTGCATCTGGGTAACCAAATGAGCGCCCGCCACAATCGGATCGATGCATAGATGCGGAGTTGCGCCATGACCGCCTTTGCCGGTTATTCGAATTCGTAGGATATCCGCAGCTGCATGGGCGGTTCCGTAAATTAGCTCAATCCGTCCCACCGGCAGCTCCGGATTCATGTGTCCGGCAAAAATTGCGGATACCGGTTCCCCATCAAAAAGCCCGGAATCCAGCATGGCCTTGGCCCCTGCACCGCCTTCTTCCGCGGGCTGGAAGAAGAACAAAATCTCTCCGCAGCCGTTTTGGGGCCAGTTCTGGTGCTGCAGCCAGCGGATGATTCCCAAGGCGACGGTCACATGCCCGTCGTGTCCGCAGGCATGCATCATCCCCGCGTGCTGCGATTTATAGGGCACATCATTGGATTCCTCCAGGGGCAGGGCATCCATGTCTGCTCGATAGGCAACGACCGGTCCTGCTTTTTGGGACCTGAATCTGGCAACCACACCCGTTTTCCCCACCTGCGCTTGATAAGGAATTTGCAGGTGCTCCAAAACCTGGCAGATTTTCGTTGCAGTCTTTTCTTCCTGGTAGCTAAGTTCGGGAATTTGGTGTAATTCGCGCCGCAAATCCACCAGCCAGTCGTGAAAGGGAAGCAATTTAAAGTCTGACATTTTTCCTCCTGCTGTTCTAAATCAGATGCGAAACTCCGCTGTATTTTAACGCGGCAATCCGCCTGAGGCGGATTACATCGGTCAGAGTTGAGAGTTTTGAAAGCGGTTTTAGCTCCTCTTCAGCGAGGCAGGCAAATCCTCCATGGCATTCAGGAGGCGCTCCACGTCCTGCGTCGAGTTGTATACGTGGGTCGAAACTCTCACCCGCCCGACGCCTGCATATGCCCCCCAAACACGTATCTTTCGTTCGCTTAGCCACGCCATAATCTCGTTGATATGGGGCGTCATGAAGCAGATGTTGCCCGCACGCCGGCTTGGTTCACGGGGAGTCATTAATTCAACAGCCAATCCATGAAGGCCTTCCCAGACCATTCCGCTCAGATGCAGAACATGGCTTTCAATGGCCGCGATACCGATCCGCAAGATGTGATCCAGGGCATTATCGAGAATATAGATACTGATAAATCCTATATTGCCTGCCTCAAAACGGTCCGCGCCCGAGCGAAGGGTAAACACGGTAGGCTCATGCCAGTCGGGGATGGATTCGCCCGAATGCCAACCTAAAAACGGCGGTTCAAGCTCGGGTAAGCGCTCGCGGTTCCAATAAAAAATCGCTACCCCGTGGGTACCCAGCAGCCACTTATAGCAGCTTGCCACAAGGATGTCGGCGTAGTCGGCCTGCACCGGTATTACCCCGGCTGCATGGGTTGAGTCCATGCTCAACAATGCATTGGTGGAATGGACCATTTCTGAAAGTTCTTTCATCGGCAGCCTTTGGCCGGTGAAGTAACTGACATCACTAACCGCCACCACCCGCGTGCGGTCGTCTAGAGCTCGTTCCAGGTCTGTAAGTGAAATAATCCAGTTCTGGTTGGGGACGACACGAACCTCGACGCCCTGCTCTTTAAGCCGCGTCCAGGGCAGCACGTCTGAGGGAAATTCCACATCACATACGACGACATTATCCCCGCTACGCCACTTCAGTCCATGGGCCAAAAGGTTGATCCCCTCTGAACTGGTGGAAATGAAGGCCAGATTGTCGGGCGGCACCCCCAGCAACTTTCCGACCTTTTGTTTGCAGCGGCAAGCGGTCTCATCCATGCGGTGACGGGATCCTTCCCCCAAGGCCTTGTCCGCGAAAAACTGCTCGATCGCCGCCCGATGGCTTTTCAACATGGGAGATTCACCTCCGGCACAGAGGTGCGTTACGCCTTCCAATCCAATGAAATCGGTCTTTGGAATCAACATTTGATTTACCTGCTTGCTCAAATTCAAGCCCCGCTCGCATTATATCAGGCGCTTGAAAAGAAAAATTGGTTTTCAGAGCAATTTTGTATGACGCATTTTAAGGGACCCTAAAGTTTTGCGTCCGACGATAATTGCTGATGCATTCTGCCGAAATGGGTGCTGAAATATTTTTTGAAAGCCAGGATCGCATATTGTGCGGCGCGGGTACCGATGTATTTCTGATGGGCAACCACCACGGAGAGAATGATTTTTCTGTCTCCGGACTTTTCTTTTGCGTACCCCACAAACCAATCATACTTGACATCATCGGTCTTATTGTTGATCGTACCGGTTTTTGCGCCGATCTCGAGTTTGGAGATGATGTCATCTTTGCGATATTTTCGAAACGTGCTTCTCACCGTACCGGATCGAACTGTGGCTTTCATCAGCGCATCCAATGCATCTGCCGTTGCAGGGGTAAAGGCCTGGGTTATGGTGGTTGGTTGACTTCGATAAAGCTGCGCATTTTTTCCATCGGTGATCTGATCAACAATGGTGGGCTCTATTAACTTGCCCCGGTTTAAGATCGTGGCTGCGATTAAAGCGCCATGCACCGGCGATATCCGGGTCTTCTGGTTGAACCCGCAAGCGATCTCGGCTAAATGATAGGGTTCATTCGAAAGCACGATCAGGCTTGGCGGTAAAAAGATTTCAAAATCTATAATCCGATAAAATCCAAATGCCTTTGCGTAGGATTCAAATGCGTCTTTACTCAAATACGACGCCCCGATTTTGCCGAAGACCGGGTTTATCGATTTGGCAAACGCATCTTTCAAAGAAACCGTATGGGTATATTTTGTAATATTTTCCTTGAGTTGGGATTTGTAGAGGGTGTGTTTGCTTCCGTTAAAGCGCAATTTTGAATCTGGATCGAGACGGCCTCTCTCAATCGCAGCTGCGGCGGTGATGATTTTAAAGATACTTGCAGCCGGAAAGGAGCTATCTATGCATGGATTGTTTAACGAATCTGACTTGTCATATCCCACCATTGCCCGGATACGGCCGTCGACAGGATCCATGACGACGATGCCAACCCGGCTTGAATTTTTTCGATCGAGCATGCCGGCCAGGTAGTTTTGCAAAGATATATCGATGCTGGTTTGGACTGACAGGTGATTTCCATTATAGCGGAGATCAAAGGATTCATTTTGTAGATTTGAAATATGGCGGCTGTCGATGAAATGATGAAGATCATTTTTGTTAAAGGATATTGGCGGCTGATCCAGGTGGGCGGCCGGATCGTTTTTAGCGGTGTTGCCGGCTTTTCTCGTGAACGTGAATTGAGATCCGGAAAATACGTTGAGAAGTCCATAAGCCAGGGCAGATAGCGCAATCAAAACCGGAATGAATTTTAAATTTCGTTGGATAATTTTTTTGGGGGCGGCAATTTTCCTGGCTCGCTTTAGTTTGGCCTGATAGGCTCTCCAGTTTGACCCCTCGATTTTTGAGAAGCGGGTGGCGCGCTTACCTAACATTGAGCAATCCAACTATTGTGAAAACCACGGCAGAATGAATGCCTGGTTGCCATTTGATGAAATTTAATACCGATATCTAAATTAGAAATGTATTATAAAGTATTCGAGAATTTTTGGCAAATCTAAATCCAGTCGATATAGGATCCCATTTTGATATCATTTATTTCGGTGACATAGCGCTGTTTCATGTTAGACGGCGGGACCTGGCTAACCGTTAAAATAAAAAATCCTTAAGTTTCCATGAATTTTGCGGCGCGCTGATAAAGTTCGATCAATAAGCTTGACACCTATTTGGCTTTTCCGTAGTTATGGTATTTTGGAAAGTGGATGACTGAAAGGAAATCACAAACAGACTAGCCATCATTATGCTAAAGGAAAACGAAAATGACAACAAAAGCTCAACTCCAATGGACAGATGGGATGCAGTTTGTCGCCCGGGCCGGCGATAGCCCGGCAATCGTACTCGATACTCATGATGGCGGCAGTGGGCCTAGCCCCATGGAACTGGTCTTAATTGGTGTTGCCGGCTGTACAGCAATGGACGTCATCATGATCATGCAGAAAAAACGCGCCCACCTGACCGATTTTCGGGTCAATGTCAGCGCTGAGCGTGCTGCAGAACACCCCAAGCGCTATACCAACATTCAGATCGAGTTTGTTCTGCATGGCAAAGATATCAAGCCTAAAGCGGTGGAACAGGCCATCCTGCTTTCTGAAACAAAGTACTGCAGCGCCATGGCGTCGTTAAACGCCAAAGTTGAAAGCATTTACCGTATTGTTGAAACAGGGGCGTTAGGTTAATTCTTTTTTCGATTCGACCTTCAATATTAAAATTAGCGCCAGACCGATAAGTCCACTGAAAGCCAGCCAGACAAAATAGTAGCTTTCCATCCTGTCAAATACCCACCCGGCCGTGGTCGGCCCGATAATCCCTCCGCAGGCTCCGAATCCCATCATGATCCCCATGAGTTTGCCAAAATGATATCTTCCGTAATACTCCCGCAGGATTGCCCCTCTCAGGACTGCAATAGCGCCGAATCCGTTTGAAAAAAAGAAAAGGAATATATAAATCATTCCGGTTAATTTTACATAGCAGAGGGTGAGCATTCCCAATCCCATGAGGCTGTACGCAATGGCCATTGCATATTTTTTTTCGAAGATGTCGCCGAGCCATCCAAATCCGATGCGACCCAGAATACTCAACAGGGGAATGCCGGCGGCCATCAGGCCGGCGTTCATCCTTGAAATTTCCATGGTGCCAAGATATGGCATGATGTGCGTCACCACCGCCGTGAGCGCCATCAGCCGTATTGTCTCTGATAGGTATAGAAACAGAAGTGATTTTTTTTTAAGAATCTCTTTGAACTGCTTGGCGGCAACCTGCGCGGGCCTTTGGGGTGCTGGCTCGCTCTCCTTATAATTGTTTGCATCTGGCGAATACCCGTAACCTTCAGGTTTGTTCCGCACAATACAGGCGATGGGCAGGCCAATGATCCACATACCCAATCCAAGTATGATCAACGTTGTTCTCCAACCAAAAGCCGCAATCAGCCAGACGATGACAGGCACTATCAATCCACTGGCTCCGAAACCGGAAGCCATCACGCCCATCGCTTTGCCGACATTTTTATCGAACCAGTTGGCCACGGCCGTCATGGTCACAACACTGGTACATCCTCCGGCGCCGAAAGCAATAAAGACAAAGGCCCCGTAAAACATGGCAAGTGATTGGGTAAACCCAAGCAGGACGACACCAAACCCCAAGACGATGACGCCGCTAAACAACAATTTACGGGAACCGAATCGATCCACCAGGAATCCGATCAGCGGGGCTAGCAATCCCATCTCCAGCCCACGCAAACTGGCTGCTAAAGAGATCTGGGTGTAGCTCCAGCCAAACTCTTCAACCAGGGGTTCGATAAATGCGGTAAAGCCGTAAAAAATAACGCCAGCCACATAAAAGGCAATCATAAAGCTGGCCAGTACAATCCACCATCCATAATAAATTCGTTTCATTATCAAAACGCAACTCGAATCATTTGAAAGCAAACAGTTTCAGTAAGGTGACAATCATCCGAATCTTTGTCGTTATTTGCGGTTTAACATTGTTACAAAAAAAATTTCTTGAATACATGATAGCCGATTTTTCTAAACGGCTCCGGCGGAAGGTAAGGCGGAGTTTTAGTTATACCATCGAAGCGAGTCAGTTCAGAATCTTCACCGGCATATAACTGACTGATCATCTTGCCAGCCAGTTGACTCCAGCTGACTCCATGGCCGGAATAGCCAACGCCGTAATATATATTCTTTTTAGCGCCTGTTACTCCAATTGTCGGATGAAAATCTAAGGTCATCGCCAGTGTTCCACCCCACCGATGCGTTATTTTGATACCCTTGAGTTGAGGCCAAATTTTAAAAAAATCAGATTCCAATCTATCCAGAGACGGCTTATAGTTGCCACTGCTAAGGCCATTCCGATAAAAATAAGGCGATACCCCGCCACCGATTACGATGCGGTTATCGGTCGTCAGACGGAAATAATTACACTCGGGGCGAATGTCAAACATGGCTTCTCTGGTTTTCCACCCAATTGAGGCCATGTGTGCTTCATCGAGTGGTTGGGTGGCCATAATATAAGTTCCAATTGGGAAAATACGGTTCCTAAAATAACCTATTTTATGAGAGTAGGCATTTGTGGCCAAAATTAAGGCGTCAGCGATGATGTTCCCAAATTCCGTTTCTACGTTAATCTTTGTTCCCGGTTCAATGGACACAACTTTCGTGCATTCAAATATTTCGACGCCAAGGGTTTCTAAAACTGACTTTAATCCTAAAGCGAACTTGGCTGGATTAAGAACAGCCGCACGATTTTTATGTAACCCGCCGTAATAGCGTTCAGACATTATTTCCTGTCTGATTTCCTGTTGATCCAGGAGGCGTGACGCTATTCCAAGGTTTTTCCAGTTTTCATGGTATTTGGTGAGTTTTTTCATATCACTCTCGTCCAGGGCCAATTCGATCAGACCGCATTCTTCCAGATCACAATCTATGTTATTATCCTTAATTAACGTACGTACGAGTTTCGGACCTTGCTCATCAACCTTAAAGTATCGCCGGGCTGCTTCATGTCCCTTTTTTTCATATAGCTGCATTAGCAGAGTGTTGTCGAAATCCTGCAAAATACCGCCATTTCTGCCGCTGGCCCCATATCCACAACGGGCTGCTTCGAGCAAAACGATGCGTTTATCGGGGAAACGCTTTTTTAGATGGTAGGCAGAGCCCAATCCGGTTAACCCTCCGCCGACGATGACAATGTCGGCGTTGGCATTGATTTCAGTGAATGGGGGATTGGCTGGCAGACTGTATAGCCCGGCCAATTCGAGCCAAACACTTCGGACATAATATTCAGATATCCAAGGCGGTTTGTTGGGATCAGAAAATATCCTTTCAGTCAATCGAGCATATCCTAATGCCGTGGCAATACCGGACATTAATCCAATAAAAAAATTCATTTGAAGTCCTTTCTGAGTTTTGGGCAACGGACCGTTAACCATTGCATGCCGGATTTCTCGGAAATTTCGGATACAGCCTGCCGCCGTCTCCAATACCATTGCAATCTATCATTGTTTGCCAGGTTTGATCAATGGCATGTTTGAGCGTGGACCAATAAAAAATCAATTAATCCTATTGGCCATGCAAGATTTCTTCACCGTTTGCTATTTTTTTAAATTCTTTCTTGAAATACACCGTGGACCAATTTAATATGATCATATATTTAATCTAATGTGGATGATGACATTATGAGAAAGTATAGTAGGGCAGCAAATGGATCTCGTCTTTTTGCGATTATATTTTTATTCATATCCGCCGTTGCCGGCAATAGTTATGCGGAACTACTAAAATTCGGTGATTGGGAATGTATCGAAGAAACCGACCCGGCGACAGATAGGAAAAGCAGAAAAATCGGAACGGTTGCAAAAGATGGGGCTAGTTCATTGTGGGTGTCGGAATCCGACTTGGGCCGCAGCACGATCCAACTGACGTTGAAATCTGAAAATATTATTGATTCCGCACATATCACGTATATGGTTGACAAGAATAAGGCATTAACGCTCAGTACGGCCGTACGAACCTGTGAATCATATTGTTTGACAGAGTATGTGGCGCAAAATAGTGAGCTCATCAAAGCAATGAAAAAAGGCTATCGTTTGATCTTTGAATACACCGCATATCCGGATGTCACGCATAAGCCAACATTCTCACTGATGGGCTTTACCAGAGCATTTAGCTGGTTAATGAGTTATTAGAGTCGCAAGTGATGGTGCACAGCGATCTTTTTTAAATGGTATTGTTTTCATTTCTTTAACGGAGAAAACAGATTACGTTCAGGGAGGGCCCACTACATGATCGATTTCAGTTTAGGTGATGAGCAGAAAGCGTTACAGCAACTGGCACGGGATTTTGCCCAGAGCGAGATTGCTCCCGTTGCGCTTCAGTATGATAAAGAACCGGCTTTTCCGGGAGAGATCATTAAGAAGGCGCATCAAGCCGGTTTAATGAATCTGACCTGCCCCAGGGAATACGGCGGTCAGGGCCTGGGATTACTCGATGCAGCCCTCATAACTGAAGAGTTGAATGCCGGCTGTTCCGCCATCGCCGGGATGATAGGGATCAACTCACTGGCCTGCGGCCCTATCCTCGTTGCCGGAACCGAGGAGCAAAAACGCCGATTTCTGATCCCGCTTAATGAATCAGGAAAGACGGCTTCTTTCGGACTCACCGAAAGGGAAGCCGGTTCCGATGCGGGCAGTCTGAAAACGAGGGCCCGTCGCGAGGGGGATCATTACGTCATCAGCGGGCAGAAATGCTTTATCACCAATGGCAGTTTTGCATCACTCTACACCATCTTCGCCACTCTCGATCCGGAAAAGGGCACCCGAGGCATCAGTGCATTTGTCGTAGCGCGAGAGACTCCCGGTGTCTCAATCGGCAAAGTCGAAGACAAAATGGGACAGCGTTCGCTCAATGCGGCCGAGGTTAATCTGGACGATGTTGCCGTTCCGGTAGAAAACCGTTTGGGCGCAGAGGGCGAAGGCTTCAAGATAGCCATGAAGACGCTCGACGAAGGCCGCATTAACATTGCCGCCACCGCTGTAGGAATAGCCCGCGCGGCCTTTGAAGCCGCAGTGCAGTATGCCAAGCAAAGGCGGCAGTTCGGTAAACCCGTCGGGACGTTTCAGGCTTTGAATTTTATGCTGGCCGATATGGCCGCGGCAGTTGATGCGGCGCGGCTGCTTACCTGGTATGCGGCCTCGAAAGCCGACCAAGAGCAACCGGTGACCCGTGAAGCCGCCCAGGCCAAATATTTTGCCGCAGACGTGGCAATGCGCGTGACGACCGATGCGGTTCAGATCCATGGCGGATATGGTTATACCAAGGAATATCCCGTGGAGAAGTATATGCGCGACGCCAAACTCACCCAGATCTACGAGGGAACCAACCAGATCAATCGGCTGGTAGCCGGTGGGGCACTGATGCGCTAACGCTCCAGTCTCTCATCCTTGCCTTTGGCAGTGACCGGAGACAAAAGTTTCTGTTTTTGACCCGAAACACATAACGCGCAAGACGCTTATTCCGCGTTGCGCATTTCGCATTCAAAAACGCCTTAAATCCTATCCACCACCGCGGGCCGATGTTTCCAGAACCCCGTGGTCTGCTCAAAAGCGTAGGCTAACTGTAATACCCCGAAATCATCCTGATGGCGCCCGACAATTTGAACGCCCACCGGAAGACCATCTGCTGTAAAGCCACAGGGCACCGAGATGGCTGGATGTCCGATGGTGGTGATGTAATAGCAAGATTTCATCCAATCGATGTAGGTTTCCATTTTGACATCATTGATTTCGGTTACAAAGCGCTGCTTCACATTAAAGGGCGGGACCTGGCTGACCGGCAGAATAATAAACTCGTAAGTTTCCATGAATTTTCGGACACGATGATAAAGATCGGTTCGTTTGCGTTCGATTCTTGCGAGCTGCGGTCCGCTCAACTTGCGTCCCTCTTCAATGTTCCAGATCACCGTATCTTTCATTTGACTCCGATGCGTATCCAGAAATTCCGACAAATTAAGTTCGAAAAGCCATGCCCGCAGCACTTTGAAAATCTCATTTGCATCGGTGAAATCCGGTTCAGCTTCATCCAGCACACATCCGAGATTTTCAAACGCCCGGCGTTGCGATTCGAGTACGGCCGTGACAGCAGGGTCGACCGGAAACGATCCCAGATTTTGACTCCAGGCAATGCGGGTATGTTTAAAATCGCGTTCCAGGGGACGGGCAAACACGTTTCCGGGCTCCGCAATGGCAATCGGCGAGCGTCGATCAGCTCCGGCAATCGCACTCAACATCAGGGCCGTATCCTTCACCGTGCGGGCCATGGGGCCTTGGACCGACAAAGGGAACCAGCCTGCAAACTCTGGCCAGCGGGGCACCCTTCCGGGCGAAGTTCGCAATCCGACAACATTGCAGAAGCTGGCGGGATTTCGCAGGGAACCTCCCAAGTCACTGCCGTCTGCGATCGGCACCATCCCGCAGGCAAGGGCCACCGCGGCTCCTCCGCTGCTGCCACCGCAGGTCTTAGACGTGTCATAGGGATTTAAAGTTTCGCCAAATACTTCATTAAAGGTCTGGGATCCGGCGCCGAATTCAGGCGTGTTTGTCTTTCCGATGGTAATCGTGCCGGCTTTCTTTAAACGTTCGACAATAAGCGCGTCTTCTTGCGGCACGAAATCTCTGAAAATCGGTGACCCCAGCGTGGTACGAATTCCCCTGGTGAAAACTAAATCCTTGTGAGCAACCGGAAGCCCATGCAAGGCGCCGAGTTGCTTTCCTTTTGCCAAGGCCTCATCTGCAGCCCTGGCCTGCGACATGGCCTGCTGCGGCAAGAAAGTGACAATCGCATTTACGATTGGATTGATCCGCTCAATTTGAGCCAGGTGCGCTTCCATGACTTCTACTGCAGACAGATCTTTTGATCGGATGCGTTTAACCAGCTCTTCCGCGGATAGAAAACAGATCTCTTGTCCACTCATGGCAATATCCTCAATCGCTTTAAAGAATGAGTTGGATCGCCTCCAGTCACCGGATAACGCTTCTGTCAGGGTTTTTATCAAAAATGAGTGCCATTCGCTCCATCGACGTTATCGTGACCATGGTTATGTAAAAAGAAGAGCAATCCGGTCTCAATAAAAAACCCCATCTCTGAATATGAGAAATTGGGTATCTTGAATTCAAAGCTATGCTCCGTTTTTCACATATTCATGGTAAAGAGACAGGCTTTTAGGAATCACCATCTCCTGCAAGTGCTTGAGCATATCTTTTTATCGTTCACGATGTATGGAAGTTACGGCCTCCGCTTACTTTTTAGAAGGGTATGTCCCAAAAATGTATTCATCGTATTCGGTTGGAAACTCCAGGAACTGCTCTAATCTAGCTTCATTTGCTCGGCGCTCTCTATTATCCTTCCAGGACAACCAATGTTCTATGCTCTGCCACGTGGAAATTACTAGCAGACGGCGAGGGTCGTTATAGCTCATCAGCGTTTCACCGGTGATATATCCTTTTTGATTCATAGCATCGGCACGCGCCTTGTTCAGCAGCGCAAAAACCTCTTTCGTCTTACCCTCCTTTATGTGCCGCTTAATCATAACCTTAACTGCCATTTTGGCCTCCTTTTTCCTGAATCACCGCGGCTAAGCCTTTCCAAGCCCAGTGCCCTGATGCCCGTTTCTCACTGTTTTGTTGCCCGCCTAAAGACAAAGTCACCGCCATCATGTCCTGAGTTTCGGATGGTATTGTATTCAGGCACCTGTTCCGCATTGCCGGCGACGCGTTCTTTGATGTGTTCGAAAAAAAGCTCCTCTGCCGTAAACATTTTTTTATCAATATTTTTCAGCCCTTCGATAAATGCAGCCGCAAAAACAGAATGACCGGCTCCGCCGCTATCAGTTACGGGTTCGTTACCACCACTGGCCAGCAGGGTTCGCGAACTTTTCTGTAGCATCTTTTTTAAATATCGGTCTCTTTCTGAAATGGAGCCGAGGTTCGTGATGGCGCTTCGGGTTAATGTTCCCGAATAACAGCTGTCTGCAACCACCAGAATATGCTTGGCCGTGATTCGCTTCAAATTTGAGGTAATCGTATCAACAATTATCCAGTTGGTATCATCATTGCTTTGGGCATCCACCGGCAGCCAATAGGCTTTCGCGGCGATGCTGTCAAATTGACCATGCCCGGCATAATAAATTAACAGATGATCATTGGGCGTTAGGTTTTTTCTGGAATTGTTGACGGCTTTCAGAATCTGATTTCGGGTGCCGTCCAGCAAAAGGGTCGTATGAAACCCAAATTCTTTTTTCAGGACGTCAGCGACTTCTTCGGCATCTTTTTTTGCAGTTTGCAGTTTTGGAAGGTAGGTATAATTATTGTTTCCGATGATCAGCGCATAATAGGCCCCGGACGAGGGCAATGTATCTTTCTCCTTTGCTGTCGGTGTTGATGCCGCGGCAGATAATGTTTCACGTTTGATCGTTAGAGTTTGGGTCGCTTTATTTTCATAGATATCCATGGCACTGATCGTTAGCTCATTGGTGCCAACCTTCAAATACACCTCTGCGGCAAAATTTCCTTCTTCATCTAACTGCGCTTCTTTATCATTGACATAAACCACTGCTGTGCCAGAGTCATCGCTGGCTTTTCCTTTGACGGTAACTTTATTTTCTCGGTGAACGACATTCATTCCTCTGAGGCTGTGAGAAGTTATCACAATATCCGGCGGGGTCGTGTCGCGGCGGGTGCCCACAGCCGGGATCGGGGATGGTGCCGGGCCGGGCCGGGCAACTGAAGAACGAAAAGCCCTTTGATCTGCATAAATCCGTTGGAAATCCTTATGATTTACCGATAGGTTTGCGGATACCTCCTGCCAGGCTTGACTTGCTGCAGATATAATGCTGGAGGGCAATTCACTTACCTGAACACCCCGGCTGCGAATATCATCGAGGGCCAGATCGATCAACCGCTGCTCTGCGGCCATACCGAAAAGGACGTTTTCATGGCAGACTTGCTTGATGAGCTGCTGCTGGGCAGGCGCCATTTGATTCCAGACATCGCTGTTGATGATTAAGTCAATCATCGTAAACGGTTGATGCCAGCCGGGGTAGTAATAGGTTTTGGCGGCTTTGTCAAAATTCATCGACTTGTCAATATAAGGGGTACTGAACTCCGTTGCATCGATGATATTATTTTCAAGGGCCGGCAATACCTGTTTGGACGGCAATTGAACAACTGAAGCACCAATTTTTTTCATGACCTTGCCACCCAACCCATGAAAGCGAATTTTTAAACCTTTCAAGTCGCTGGGGTCATTGAGCGGACGTCGAAACCAGCCCCCACCCTCTGGCCCCAGCATACCGGCCGGGATAGGCTTGACATTGTAACGGGCATAGAGCTCTTCATATAAAGCCCCACCGCTTCCGTTGATAATCCAATCGTAATGGTCGCTGGCCGAAAGAGCAAATGGCGGTCCCCAAAAGATATGAAATGCCATATTTTTTTGACTCCACATCCCTGCTGCAGCCCAGCCCGCATCTACGGTTCCTCGCCCGACAGCATCAAGAATAGCTGATCGATAGACACTGGTATCCGGTTCATAAAGCTTGACGTTGATTTGTCCCTTAGAGCGCTGATGAATCTCGTTGGCAAATCGCTTGGCCAGTGAACCCAGCAGAGGCATTCTGGTAGGATAGCCCATCGCCATCCTCAATTGTAAGGAATCTGCAGCGTGAGTTTTATGGAAGGCAAACGTCACAAAAAGCAAGATGGTCACGGCAACAAAAATAAAACATGCTTTTCTGAATCCAATAGGCTTCAATAATATCCTCCCTAACTGCAGACACACCAGCGCAGTATTTCGAGGATTTACCCGCCCGCGGCAGGTTTTTTCCGCCTTTTGTGTGGCGGAGAACGTGACACAGCTTGCCCGCCCACCTGCCCGCCACAGCCCGGAACCGGAAGCATTTACGGTGGCTCATCGTCGGAAGTAAAGGCCGGTAATTGTAGAAAATAGCCGGGGTCGGTTGGGCTTGAGATTGAGTTATGGTGCTTATTGTTATTTGTTCATCTTTAGCATTCAACCTTTCTGAAGTCAATCAGATTTGGCTTTAACTCAAATAACGCGCAACCCGATCGATGAATCTTTTATGCCCATTTACATTCACCTTTTTTTGAAAACAGAATCTGTAAGAACTCAAATGTTTCAGGGTAATTCTGAACTATTTGGCATGAATGAAGACCTGACCCTTTGCGGGTTGCTAGTCACGGCGGCCCATCCTGTCCAGGGTGGCCCACAGACCGCCTCCCAGGATCAGCCCTCCAAAGACAAAATGGATCACTCCCAGCGACTCATCAAGGAAGGCTGCTCCTAAGATAACCCCGTAAAGGGGCAAGGTATTGTAGAAAACCATAGCCCCGCCGGCCCCCAGGGTCCTGACAGCGCGGTTCCAGGACCAATAGCCGATGATGGTTGGAACAACACAGATGTGGACGATGGCAGCGATAGTCCCCATCCGAAGGTTTGGGGGAATGTGTTGAAGCTCGAGCGCGGCGGCCGCCGCGATCAAGGGCAGGCTCAAGAAGTTTGACAGGGCTGTCGCCGCAACCGGGGATCGGTGGCGCATAACCCGGCGGCCGAAGACAGAGTAAAAGGCCCAGACTACAGCCCCGGCCAGAAGGATAAGATCTCCCGGGTTAAATTGGAGTTCAAGCAGAAACGTAAGCGAACCGCGCGACAGTAATCCCGCCACCCCGATGAGACCAAAGACCGCGCCTGCCAGCTGCCGCCTGCTAACCGGCTCCTGAATGATCAACCCGGCGATCAGGGCTGTAATCAGCGGCGAAAATCCTTGAATCAAAGAACAATTAACCGCGGTGGAATACCGTAGTCCCAGATACAGCAGAGGGCTGAAGCCGACCACACCGGCCAGACCCATGGCCATAATCCACCATTTATCTTTACCGTAACGGCGCTCCTGCGGAGGTCTGCTCCTGAGCAGGATGCCAAAAAAGGCAGCAGCCACGGTGAAACGCAGCGCGGTGAGTGTCAGGGGTCCGATATCGGCACGCAACCAACGGCCCAGAACAGCGTTGGTGGCCCAGCACATGGTTGCCAGGTTGACGAATAGCACCCCCAGGATACGTGTCCGCCAGGTTACGGAACCATTCAAGATTCCGCCTCCTGTTTAAACCCATTTTCGAGGCTGAGGCCAGAATTCATTTTGATAAACTTCGTTTTCTGTTCCGATTTCCCGGTTTACTGTGACATCCGGAGCTTAGCGCTCGTTGACCCCTTCTAGGCTGCTGACAACCGGCGTTATCTTCGACGGCTCCGGTGAATTTTCTCCCACATGCGGATGTAGACTTCGGCGGAGTTGAAGAGCGGTTCGAGATCCGCTTCGGTCAAGCCCACATTCGTGAGGTCTTTGACGAAGTCGGGAAGCAGACCCACGTGCGCCAGACCATCTGTGTTGAAGTCGAATTCGCGATCCCCGGTCACCTGTTTATGGAATACCCCGCGCACACCGACGGCCCGAAATGGATACTTCAGCGAGGGGTAATCGGAGGCGTCGCATTTTTCCGTATCCGGACATCGCGGAGCGGTCTGCTCAAACAGTGCCCCCCAATCGCTGGCGAAAGCGATGCCGGGGTACTCAGATCCGTAAGGTCCGTCTTGCATAATCTCTTTGATGTAGCGGTACATCTCGACGTAATTTTGGGTGGAGCTTCCCTCTTTGCGGGGATTCAGCGGTGCAACGATGCCGCCCAGATCGCGAATAATTTCGATCTGTTCTTTGGTCCGGTGTGCCTCGCTGCGCATATCATATTTGCCCCATTCGGTTAAGGGGCGGTCAAATAAAAATGTGTGGCTGGAGATCACCGGATAGTCTCTCGCCAGGGCAATTTGCAGCACTTTATCAAGAGCCAGGAGCGACAGGTGATCGACGTCGATGATCATCTTTTGATCCATCATTGCGTTAATCAGAACCTCGCCTTTATCGGTCAGACCCTTGTTGTTGCAGTGGTAATCAATGTCCCGCCAGTTTATTTCCGGAGCAGAAATCCCCCCTTCAGACAGGAGATCTTCAAAATCGTCCATTACAAACTCTTGCTTGATGTCATCAAAGATGTTCCAGTTATAATCAGACATTCCTAACAGTTCCAAAGAATCTTCCAAAGAAGCGCATTCAACCGGGTTCATGTCGGTACCGGTCGCTATGCGATTGGCGATCAACCATAGCCAGTAATAAAGTGCGGCTCCGGAGAACAGGTTGTCGTGAAGGTGCACCGGGAATATATGGCGTACGCCCATTTTGTAGTAACGTTCGAGTTGGATGCGAATATTTTCATCCTCACAGGTGCTATTGGGTTTGCACCCGAAAAGGGCGTCCGCCTCGATGCCGAGCACGACGGCCATCTGGCCCTTACGGATGGCCCGGCGCGCCGCATGCGGCGTCTTCACGATGCGGTACCATCCCTTACCCTTGCCTCCGAACTTGGCATCGATGAACTTCTCCAGGTTCTTCGCTGCTCTGATCTGCTCATCCACGGTGGTCATGTCGTCGCAAAAACGAAATTTATACCGTTGCCTGTGGAGCTTGCAAATCACTTCATTATTCACCGCTAGCATCACCATCAGGCGCAGCCCGCCCTTGTAGGCCCGTTCCAGCCAGCGATAGTACATCTGTTGGTGTAGCATCGTGTTCCACCTGGGCCAGGCATCGAACGAACGCCAGCCGTGCGCTGAGTGTTCCCATCCTTCCCCCATAATTAGGCTTATCAGTCTCCCCGTCATGCTCTTGTGGATTGGGTAGCCATGACGTGTGGGAAGCGTAAGATGGTCTCCACGCCATAAAGCGAACTCTTTGGTGAAATCACAACCGGAGAGCGCCGCGCGAATGCCTCTGCCGCGCTCATCGTATGGTTTGCCCCACAACAACGCACCGCCGAACGCAAGGTTCGAGAACTGGTGGGTGTGGGTGTCGGCGATACCGCGAACGGGTCCCCACGGTGGTTGCTGCTCCACCACACCATCGCAGCTGCAGTCGGGTTCTTGCGACCCGACCTGCGCCGGCAGCAGCAGTGTCATCAAAACGATCAGGCAATACACCACAGGGGTCCTGCGTGCCATGGTGTTTCCTCCTTTCTCCACTAAAAAAGTGAGGCAAGTGTTTATGGGCAACTCGCTTTTTCTTTAAAGACACATGGTTTTATAGCCATTCTTTTTTCCCTTGGGCTCATTCAGGGGAAAATGACTACCTACCGTATCTTATGCTTAAATGGCTGACCGCCTTGCCCAGCGCCTTTTTTAATCCCTTGTCTTTACCTTCCCGGGAAAAGTATTGATCGATTAGATCCTTTTTCAGGTCGGCGCTGGTCGATCTTCCATCTTTGAGGAGGGTCACCCGGTAGATGTCCTTTTTCTTGCTCTGTTCGACAGCCACCACCTGGACACGTTTATCCAGCTGCTGAACCTCTTTTCGCAACGCCTCTTCAACCTGCTCGACACTCATTTTAGGCATCTTTTGAATCCTTTTGCTAAAGAAATTTGTTTTTGGCTTTACTTGACCTTGTATCCGCTGAGATTTTCAAGGCAAATAAATCAGCGCCCAATGAAAAAACCCACATTTTATCCTGTAAAATGGGGTTTTATGAATCCATCCATGGCCACCTATGGGTCTGGGTTAGCGCGCTGCGGTACAAAACCCGAGATCTCAGTTTGAGAAAGGGGTTTTAGTTTTCAGTTCCTGGTCGCTTCTGAGTAGGGGTTCGCGTATTTCAATTCTTCACTAAGGCATAGTTAAAGGCGCAAGAGGAGGCCGAGGTTCAGCTGCACCGCCCTGATCGCTCGCCGAAGGCAGCGAAAATTCTATATGCCTGCATTTGAGAAGCACAATCTTTCCCTCACCCAGAGTGGAGTATCCCACGAGCATGATGTCGACGCCGTCTTCCTTGACCCTGACATCAAGCGACGCTCTTGATCGGTCATCCAGGACGATATCTGCGCTGGCGAACCCGTCCTGGCTTGCTTCCTCATTGGTAAACGAGATTTTTGAAATTTTTGCCAGAGGTATCTGGCCGGTTGTTTCACCCAAACGGTATTCGATAATCCGTGTGACTCCCTTGGCAGAACGAATCTGGGCTTGGCTCCACTTGTGCGTTTTTCCTGAACGGTCCTCGATTAACGCATTCACAGCCACATCGGATGCGCGGACTCCGGGGTGCCTTCCGTTTGCCCAAGCAGCGGCGGTCACTAAAAAGACAAGCAGCGTACAAATTGAAAACTTTAAATAAATCCAGCGGGTCATCATCGTTGCTCCTTATTCTATGGCCTTAATCTGCCGCACCATCGATTCGGCGACGATATGTTCGCTGCCCTGAATGTCTCTGAGAAGGGTTTGGAGTCTCAAAAAACTTCCGTATGGGCTAAAATTCGGGTCAATCGGGGCGATCCCGTCCGAAATACACTTGTTCGGAGAACAGTATAGATTTCTCAACCATAAATCGATCGTTTCTGAAATTTGATTAACCTGGCGCGCAAAGTCTTCCAATTCTCTCTCCACTTTCGAAGGAGTTTCTTGGTTGTCTCCTCTGAAGACGATGGCCAGCGCTTTGACTTTGGCATACGCATCATAGCGAGAGAGTTTGATTGTTCCGATTTCCGCCAGGTATTTATTATATGTTTCCATGTCGATTGCGGGATGATGAACCAGAGGAAAAATGGAGTAGTACTCCTTCCAGGTTGAATTCGCATAAAGTAAATACTGAGAAAGACATTCCTGCATCAGATTTGTTTTTTGTTTCTTCTTTTCATAAGCCTGCTGAAACTTGGGTAACAAAATACTGGTTATCAACGACCCTACGATCAACAGCACAAACCCATTACTGAGATAGGAAAGCGTTGATTGAAGCACTGAAGTTTTTTTGGAGGGTGACTTTGTTTCCTGCAACACCGCAAGAGCGTAGCGCATTTCTGCTCTAATACGTTTTCGTTCCTCTTCGCCGATTTGATTGTCGGTCTCAGCGATCATAATTCTCCTAGATTCAATTTGATCGAAAATACGATTAATGTTTTAATTTTTTATCATAATCTTTTTCATTCAGTCAACTGTGTTTGAATTTTATCTTTGCGTGCCCTGCACCGTGAGCCCTGAGCCTTTTGCCGTGCTTGACCCGCAGAATTATGCGTGACGCAACCACTGTGGGTGGGATTCCGCCGGAGGATTTTTTATTGATAGTTTTAACCTATATGTATCCTCTAACTTTTTCCGCATTGCATTTTTCAACACGATGACAACTATTTGGTCTCTATCAAATATGTATGTTTTCGCAGTTAACAGCTGACTTTTGGCAGCTCCCTGATTTCCGTTCAATCGGGGAGAAAAAAACTAAGGTGGAACTATGATCATGGGCAGAATCTTATTTAATAACATAATTGCTGCTGCTATCCTTTTTATTTCAATTGCGGGGCCGGCCAGAGTCGTTGCCGATGTCGAACGGGTTTACGGCAGGGCGGTGAATATGGACGGAAAGGTTGAATATCTGGAAGAGCATGCCGTCGAATATGAAAACGGCAGGATCGCGACGATACGAACAACGTATTACGATGCCAATTTTCAAAAAATCGGTGAGCAGGTATCGGATTTTTCACACGGACCGCAGTTGGGCAGCTATGATTTTAAAGATGAGCGACTGCAGTACAGCGACGGCGTTCTGGTTATGTCGGATCAAATTCTGATCTATTGCAAAGAAGCCCCGGATGCAGAAACAAAAAAGAAATATATTCCGCGGCAATCCAACCAGATTGTTGGGCAGGGATTTAACCAGTTTATTGTTGCCAATCTAGCTGCGCTGGTGCGTGGAGATCGTATTGCGGCCAAGCTCGTTTTACCCGCCCAGATGGGCCAATACGATGTTCGAATTTCCAAGCGTTATGTTCAGGGGAATCGGATCTTGGTTCGGATTGAAATCGACAACTGGTTTCTGCGCTTATTTACGCCCCAGGTCGAGGCTGAATTCGATTTGAACACCGGCAGAGTTCTACGTTACCAGGGAGTTTCCATGATTTCGGACAAAGCCGGTAAGACCGTCGAGGTGGCGATTACCTACGATTACCCCCAGCAACCTTCGCTGCTGAGCTCCAGATTTAAACAGGCAGCAACCCGTTAAGTTTTGACACTCATGCCATTAAGTTCATAAAGGCTAAGTCCCCAGGTGACAAAAAACCCAAAAAGCCCGACACCAAGCAAAAAGGGATATTTTTGTGGGGTGAGAATAGAGCCTGTCGAGCAACGGTTCGTAATTTAGGGCGTCAAAATTTGACTTCTGGCACATACAATGTAAAAATAAATTATATAGTTTCAGAGCAAAAATCAGCTGATAGGATATATTCCCGTTGAAAAATGACAGCTAATGGGGAGGTGAATTAATGGGAAAATACATTTTATATGCTGTGATAATTTTTATCGCCCTGTTCATACTCAATTGGTTTAAGATCATTAACATTCCTTTTTTAGATATGCCGGATTTTACCGGGGCAAAGGAGGAATCCTTTCACAAGTCACAAGAGAAAGTAAAAGAGCTGAAATAGAAGTTTGTCAGAACCGCAGGCCTGCCCTCCTTTACTTTATCCCATCATCCCTTCTTATTCGTATACTTTTTAAAGTTTTTTCATGATTAACGGCTGGCTGCAATCGCTTTGATAGCGACTATTTCTGAATAAAAATATACCGGCTTTGCCGGCCCTATCTAAAAAACTTAAAGTCGAACGGATCGGAAGTCAACAAAGGGTTGAAGAAAAATCATGAACACTATAATCTGAAGACAGCCTCATTCATGCAGCACCCAAATCTACAAAAGTCAGCAGATTATTTTTTAAAGGACCGCTATGCGAAAAAAACGGGGAAAATGGGCCACGCTGGACGGGGTGTTAAATGAGACCTGGAAAATGCTCGAGCGCGGCGTTGCCCGTTTCAATGATCCCTTTCACTGGCCTGTCCTGGGAACCACCGCAAAGGATGGCGCTAGTCTGCGTACCGTTATCCTGAGACAGTTCATATCGGCCGACCGGGTTCTGGTATGCCACACGGACGCTCGCGCAGCAAAGGTAAACGAAATATCAAATTCTGCATGGGTCAGTTGGCTGTTTTATCATCCCCAAAAAAAGGTACAATTGAGAATATCAGGCTCTGCAACCTTACATGCGGATGATCAATTCGCAGACCGGCAATGGGTTGCTGCGAAAATGACCAGTCGCCTCAATTACTGCGCCATTGACGCTCCCGGCACTGCCATTGAAAAGCCGTCGTCCGGACTGCCGGATTTTCTGATCAATAAAGTCCCGACACTTTTAGAAACTGAAAGAGGCCGCAAAAATTTTATGGTTATTGCCGGTCGAATTGAGCGTATGGGTTGGCTGGTGTTGAGCGCTTTGGGAAACCGAAGAGCCCGCTTCGATTGGGATGATAATGGCCTGAGCGCGAAATGGCTGATTCCATGAAAAGCCACAATTTTTATCATATCGAGCCATCTGCTATCCAGGTCCTTGCTGCTCATTTTCAAGCAATTTGCGCATTTGCGAAAACCTGGCTTTTTCTTTAGCTCCGACGGTCGGGTAGGTCAAATCCAACTTTTTAAAACTGTTCACAATGATTTCGGCTAAATGCTTTTCATGATCACAGATCGATGCGTAGCGCTGCTTCCAGATATTTTTTATGTTGAGGTGGCCGGGGAGTTTTTGTGCCTTGAGATATTCAGGATGAACTCTGACCACAAGTACCTCTTCGTAATAACTGCGGTTAAAGATGCCAATGCGGCCTCGTTCTGGCAGGCATCTCGTGGTCCGCCATAAGAAATCATGATCCAGCTCCTCTGCTGTGGGGTGTTTGAATGAAAACACCTGGCACCCGGCTGGATTGATCCCGCTCATGACGGCCTGTATGGTGCTATCTTTACCGGCCGCGTCCATCCAAGACCCCGTCTCCTGTTTAAGCGCATCTTTACGGCTGATTCGAGGCTTCATTTTGAAAGAAATGGATTATTATATATATCCTGGGCTTCTTCCTGGTTTGGGTTAGCGCATTGCAGTGATACTGAAATCATTAGCATAGATTCTTTCCTCAAATCAGCAGCGGTTTCTATATATCGAAAGAATAATCTGTTTACTTTTTTGAAATATTCATGCGGGTTAAATTTGCCCGAACTCATCCACTGCCTCGATGAATGCCACTATGTTTTCAAACGGGGCATAATCGATGTCGTAGGCCGGCGCCAACAGCAGACCTTCGGGTCCCAACGTTTCGATACATCGCCGTACTTCGGCCCTGACCTGGTCCGGTGTCCCCCAGTCCCACAGGCGGGCTGTGCCCACCGTGCCCCACATGGCCAGCCGGTCACCGAATTCCCGTTTTATGGATGCGGCATCCATGCAATCCGGCTGCACCGGATTGATGACGTTCACCCCGATATCCACCAGGTCGGGTATGAGGCGCGAAAAATTACCGTCGCAATGATAAAAGATCAATAATTCCGGCGATTCCTTTCGGGCCATATCGATCACCCTGGCCATTCGATCTTTGAAATATTCGCGCCAGGTGGCCGGGCTGATCATCAAGCCGGATGGCATGGCGACGTCGTCATCCAGAAGCAGGATGTCCACACCGGCCCGGGCTAAAATGAGTGCGTTTTCAATCAGCATCGAAGTCAGCTGATCGAGGAGGTAATTGGCCAGCTCAGTGCGGCGTTTCAGATCGATCAAGAAATTTTCGAAGCCGCGCAGGCGCCAGGCGGTCTCAAACAGCTGGCCGCCTAAATGGGGCGGCGAGCCGGCTACGGCAAACCCCTGGGTATGCCAGCGCTGCACATGCCTGGAGATTTTTGAGTGCCGGGCCGGATTTGAAAAATCGGGGAAGACAAATTTCACTATTTGCTCCGGCGAGCGGATGCGGCTGAGCGGGCGAGCGGATCCTTTTTCCGGATGGTAATGCCATTCGTGATAAGAACGCAGCTGCGCCAGATTGCCCATATGGATGTCTGCAGGGAGCCTGTCCATATAATCCAGAAATTCATCCTGATTTGCCGGCGGATCGAATTCAACATAGCGAATGTCAAGGCCGAAATAATCTTCTGGTCGGGTCGGTGCAATGGTCTCCAGTGACTGATTAAAGAACCCCAGGGCTTTTGGGATACGGTCGGGTTTGCGGCAGAGCAGCGCCTGTCTCACGCGTTCGCAGGCATTCACAGCAACCTCCTGTTGGACTGGCATTAAACCGGTCAGCCGATGTTTTTAGCTTTTATTGGGTGAGCTTTCGATTGAAAACTGCAGTCGCGCCGACCCGATTTCAATGATGTCGAGATCGTTGAGGATGGTCGATTTCTTAACCGTCTTATCGTTGACTTTGGGCTTGGGCAGCCCGCCGATATAATCCAGGTAGAAACCATCGGGCCTTTTGCAGATCGTAACTGCCGTTGGATCCATCAGCAGACCTTTGACGACGATATCGGAGGTGGGGTGTTTTCCGATGGTTGTAATTTCTCGGGTGAGTTTAAACTGGCCTGTCCCGCCGGCTAAATAGATGAGGGTGCCGGTGGGTTTTCCTTTTTTGCTTTCGGCGGAAGGTTCGGGGACGTCCGGTACAATGTCCCTCACCATGCCTCGATTTTGACTCTTATCCCAGAATCTCACAACGTTAATGCTTTTGGTGGGATTGCTCCTTATCATCATCCTTCGATGCGCGGTCGTATTCATAGCCAGGGTTTCATCAAATTCATCCGATTCCTTATCGCCTGCCTGTTCGTTTTTCTGATACTTAAAGACAAGAGAGTGCCCTCCGAGGCTGATAACGTCCCCATGTTTTAACCAGTGTGAGTTAATCAGCTGCTCGTTGACAAAAGAACCATTTTTGCTCTGCAGATCAATCAGCACAAACCGTTCTCCCAGGCAGTCTATCTTGGCGTGATGCCCTGAAACCGCAGGATCGTCGATGACAATGTGATTGGTTTGCCGCCGACCGATCGTCAACGATATGCCCTTTTGAAGTGGATATTCGCCAAGGGATTTGGTTTTTAATTTCAGCGTTAAAGTTGGCATCTGTTTTTCAATGAAAAATTGTTTTTTCCTTCTGCATTCAGGACCGAAAAACCGGATTTAAAAGCTACAAGCCTGGATCAAAAAAAATCTGTGACAGCCGATTGATTCTATTGATCATATAAGAATATTCGATTTTCGTCAAGATTTCAGAATATCTGATAAATTTATAAGATACTGTAATTATATTAAATATAATCATTATCCCAAAAATAGTTTTTTCAGAATTCCCGGAATATGATGCTAAGTCGCAATTCGCAAAAAGCCGTCATTACGGATTTTTTCGAAATTTGTCTGAAGAACAGTGGTATCATGTACCGAAAAATTAAAATATATTCAAAGCTTTTAAATGTTTAAGTTTTTGGAGATTTTGGCCGATATAATATATAGGTGCAAACCGATTGTGATTTGAATCGTATAATAGATGATATTTATGGGATTCGAATCAATGGCATAATCTCTGTTGGCTTGAACGGAATTGTTCTGTTCATCAAATTTTTGATGATCACGTTAAATAACTTTTTTAAGGACATACTGGTCATGGCATTGTTAGAAAAATACAGTCTTTTGCTACGCTGGTGGTTATTCTTTGCAGTTGCAAGTTTAGGTACCGTGGCGCTTTTTCTGTACGGCGTCATCCAAAAAGTCAACCAGGTAGATGTTACCAAAATCAGTTTTTTAATTTATGCCGTTTTTGCAGTTTTTACCCTGCGTGTCGGCATTGACACCTACCATCTGTGCAGGGAAAATGAAGTCACAAATCAGCATATCTCTATATATTACAAAAAAAGTGACATCGGCTGGTTCGTGAGCGACATGCTTCTGACCCTCGGAATGATCGGTACGGTGGCTGGCTTTATATACATGCTGAGCTCAAGTTTTTCAGAGATGGACCCTCAGAATGTCATCAGCATGCAGGGCGTGTTGGCCAAAATGGGCGCCGGCATGAGCACAGCGCTGTACACGACGGCTGCCGGTCTTGTTTGTAGTCTGTTACTGAAATTGCAGGTTTTCAACTTTACCCATCACTTAGATTATCTCTCAACAACTCTGGAGAAAAATGAGACCGCGCAGAATATATTATAACAATACAAGCTTTTTGGATCTATTATTCAATACTCTGGTTGGTTTTGTTTTGTTGTTTATTATCGCATTTTTGTTGATCAATCCGAATATCAAAAAAGCGGATATCAAAACCAAAGCCGAGTTCGTCATCTCTGTAACATGGAGTGACAACAGTCAAGACGATGTAGACACCTGGTTGCGGGATCCAGCCGGTAACGTATTGCACTTCAGACAAAAGGACGTTGGTCTGGCTCATTT
>CP070694.1:635300-645220 GCA_020353355.1 Desulfobacterales bacterium
ACACGGGGGTTTTTTCCTGTATCACTTTGTAATTTTGTTTTTTGGTGTTTTCCCGGCATCGGTATTTGCAATCAACTCATTTAAACGCAACCCTGCTGACCACCCAAACCAGGCCGATTTTAAAAAGTGGATGATTTATCTTTTCTGGGTCGTCCTCGTTTTATTCTCTATCGTAAAAACCAAAATCGTTCATTACTCTTCCTTGTGTTATTTTCCATTAACTTTTCTCTGCGCCCACTACCTTTACCAACTGTTAGAGAAACGAACATTTATTCGAAAATGGAATGTCATTGCACTCATATCCATTTCTACCGCTTGCGGCATTGGCATGATAGCAATCTCATACATTGATAGCTATAAGACGATATTCATTGAATCCGGTTTAATCAAAAATGCCTTTGTGCTCGGTAATCTGGAGGCTGAAGGGCAATGGACAGGATTTGAATCTCTAATCGGCCTTTTGCTAATGGCGGGGATCATAACAGGTACCCGTTGCCTGAAAACAAAACCTAAAACAGGCATCACTGTCATATTTTCTACAGCAATTATTTTCACTTTTACAGCCTATATATTCGTAGCACCCAGGATCGAAAGGTATTCCCAAAATGCAGCCATTGAATTTTATAAAACATTGGAAAATCAAGATGCCTATGTGGCGACCCTGGGATATAAGAGCTATGCCCATCTATTTTACTCAAAATTCAAACCGCAAGATCATAAGAAGTATCTTTCAAAGGAATGGCTGGCTGAGGGTGACGTCGATAAACCTGCGCACTTTTCAATCAAAATACACAAATCAGAAAAAATTTTTAAGCGATTTCCTCGCTTGGAATTTTTGTACAAAAAAAACGGATTTGTTTTTTGTAAGAGAGAACCTCATTCAAGCAAGCCATAATGTAAGCGCACATAAAATCGGACAGGAGCGGGAATTCTTCACGGCTGAACTGGCGGGTCTTCCCCGATAACCTGGACGTTAAAAAGTCCGGAATAAAAGGAGGAAAATATCATCTGAAATCCTAAAATGACAAGGGTGGTACCGACGATTCCGATCTTTGTAACCGGAAAATTAAAAATCCCGACATTTTCCGGATTAGACATAAATACTAACAGCTTGTAGCCGACCCCGACACAAATCGCGAGTCCACTCACTGAAAAAATAGTGCCGATCGCAATTCCCTTTTCAATGGTGAAACCTCTTATAAGCCGGTCTACAGGATCATTTCGGATTAAAAACGATTTCAACTGAGAAAATCCACGTGCGGCAATGCCCAGAAAAATGACCTGGGCCCCCAGAAGAATCAAGCCTTGACCAAAGAGCATGGTAAAAAAGCCGAAGTTCTTAAAATCAAAAAGCAGCATGGTCATCAGAATAAGGCACCCGGATGACAATAATACGAAGCCGGGGACGAAGAAAAGCCATGTCGGCGTGAATAGAAGCAGAAATCTAAGGTGACGCCAGCCGTCCCTGAATGGCCTGAGATGCGGCGGTCTATCACGAGTATCGGGAAACAGCGAGGTGGGGATTTCCACGATTTTGAGGCCTAAGAGAGAGGCTTTAATCACCATTTCGGATGCAAGTTCCATCCCGCCGGCTCTCAACTGTAAGCTGTCGAATGCTTTTTTGGTAAGGGCTCGCAGCCCGCAATTTACGTCGGATATCTTGGATCTAAAAAAAAGATTGATGAGGAAGGTGAGCACCGGGGTTCCCAGATAGCGATTGAGGAAAGGCATGGCACCGGGATGAATGGTTCCTTTAAGCCTGGAGCCCATCACAAAATCGGCACCTTCTCTCAATGCTGAAATAAATTTTGGTATATCATTAAAATCATAAGAACCATCCGCATCCCCCATAATCAAGAATCCCCCCTGAGCAGCACCCATGCCACATATGATTGCGTTTCCGTAACCTTTGCGCGCTGCGTGCACAACCCTGGCTCCGTTTTTCATCGCAACTGCTACCGATTGGTCGGTGGAACCGTTATCGGATATGATGACTTCGCCGGATATTCCGGCCTTGTGCATGGCGCTTTTGGCGATTTCAATACATGCGGGTAAGGTCTTTTCTTCATTGAGACAGGGAATTATCACGGATACTTCAATGGCTTCCACCAAGAGGGCTCCTTAAGGCGCTTTAGTTTTTTTCGGTTTTGTCTTCATCCATTTGGTGAACCGCACAGCCTGCAAAAATTGGCGAATAGAGGTGATCACTTTGAGCTGTCGAAGTATGAATTTAGGGCGCATGTAAAACTTGCGAAAAGCAGTTTTTCGGTAGCGGTCAACGTCATCGGGTGAAACCGCCCCGATATCCATCACCGAGCGGCCGCCAAAATCATAATCTGACCAGCGTTCTGCAACCAGCCATCCTTTTTCTTTGGCCATATCACCCAGCGGCGTCTTCGGATAGGGAACGGCGCAATAGCATTGCATGTAATCAATTCCGGAGGAGGCAAGAAAATTAATCGTTTCCTGAGCAGTCTCTTCGGTTTCTCCGGGCAGACCGAAAATAAAATGACCCATCGTCGGCATGCCCACCTTTTTACAGAGCGCAACAGCCTGCTTTATCTGATCGACGGTTTCATGTTTTTGAACGTTATCCAATATTTTCTGGGAACAGCTTTCTATACCCAATCCAAGCAGTTCACAGCCGGCATCCTTCATCTTCATTAGGATTTCTTCATTGACCTGATCCGCCCGGGTAGTCGTCGCCCAGGAAATATCAAGGTCTCTTCTCATAATTTCGTCACACAGACCCATGCCAAAAGCTTTATCGAGGGTAAAGATTTCTTCCCAGAAAAGGAAATCCTTAATCCCGTGTTGCGTCATACAGGTTTCAATTTCATTCAGTACGTAATCTATGGAATGGTGTCTTAATTTCTTCCCATAATAAATATTGGCTATACAGAATGTGCACAAGTAGGGACATCCGCGTGCGACATTGACCAATGTGAAAGGATGACCGTTGTGGGGAAGTTGGTACCGTTCATTTTTAATTAAATCCCGCGAGGCCATGGGAATCGTATCCAAATCTTCGATGAAAGGCCGCGGATCACCCTTTTTGATTTCCTTTCCCTCGCGCCACATCAGCCCCCTCATGGGTGAAACCTTACCTTTATCTTGAAATTCCGCAAGAAATTCATCAAAGGTCTCCTCCGGCTCACCGATTATGGCAACATCATAGCCTTCAGTATCACGCAGTGCAGTTTCTTCAAGCAGTGTAAAAAAAACCCCGAACCCCAGCACAATGGCACCCGCACACGCATCTTTCACCAGCTTTGCAAAAAATGCATCGCTGTCAATGGATGGGAAGGTTGCATTGACGACGACGATGTCGGGTTTAAAGGCTACAATCTCCTGCAGGGTCTCATCTGAGGAAAGGTTTTCGACGTTACAGTCGATCAGACGGACTTCCCCGTACTTTTTGCCAATAGAGGCCAGAATAGCAAGAGTCAGCGGGGGCCAGATCGCAGCCCACGAGTCCACACTCTGCATGCATCGGCCTTCACGAATATACTTCTCACCATCAATCGTCGGTGGATTTACCAAAAAAAGTCTCATCGCCCGGTTTCTCAATGTCCCATTTTATTTGGTTTAAGAACTTGCTTCTTCCGGGCGCCAGTATTGCTTAAATAGGGTAGTATGTCAAGGAAGCTTAAATTCTTTCTTAATTTTTCAAGAGCCAAACAAAGACCCCATTTTATTTCATAATAAAATGATAATGTTCGGTAAGCTTAAGATAAGTTTATTATGAAAAACTATAATAGTTTAAATACGTTAGAATAGTTCAGACTTGACCGACAAACAAATAGTGTGGCAAATTCAATCAGGAGGGGCTGCTCAATGTCGTTGCATATTATTTGTTTCCGGTATACGTAATTCTGCCACGTTCAAGTTGTATATAAAATGGGTTTTCGTATAGCAATTTACTTAAAAACAAAATGTCTAAAGTTAAAACAAAAGCGCATGCATGGCTATTATTTTTCGCTCTGTTTGTTTGTGTTTTATGGCCGTTTTATCAGGTTGAAGCCCAAGAAAGTGAAGAAACACATGAGGTTAAACAACGGCTGGAAAAGATTGAAGAATTAGAAGAAGATGAGAAAGATGAACTCGACATAACGCCGGCATTTTTGAGACCCTTTGTTGATAGAGCCACCCTGCATGGTTTTGTCGAGCTTAATTTCGATTATATTGATCCTTCAGACATAGAGGATGAGGATAGCGAAAGCACTTCGGAATTATACGTGAATTCAGTGGAACTGGCACTCAGGGTCTTTTTTAACGAGTGGGTTAAGACCAAAATCGTGGTAAATGCAGAGGACCTTGGGAAGGGTGATGAAACTGAAGAGATCAAGCTGGATGAGGCTATTGTTACTCTGGAAAGTCCATGGATTCCTATGTACTTTATTGGCGGCAAAACGGTCTTGCCTTTTGGAGTTTTTGAAGATCGCATGATTAGCGGTACCATTACTGAAGATCTCTATGAGATCGATGATTGGGGTGTCATCCTGGTCTTTGCAACTGATTTTTGCGGTCTGGATATCTCTATTTCCGTTTATGAAGGCCAGAATATCATTGAGAATCTGGAGGACTTCGGTGCACATGAGTTCAGTCCCGACCGTAAAAAAGAAGATGGCGTTGATTCCTTTATTGCCAATGTCACCCTGGAACCCATGGCAGAGCTGCTTAATTTGGCTGCCTTTTATGAGAATGAACCTGGAGATGGCAACCGTAATCAGTCGCTGGGCGGTGCACTTACGTTTAATGTCTGGAAGTTTATCCTTGACGCCGAATTCATCACCGCCCTGGAACGAGAAAAAGGGGCAAACGGAGAGGAAAATAAGGAAAATGCCTGGTTTGTGGCGCTTGCCTTTCAACCGTTCGAAAAATTGGAACTGGCAACTCGCTATGAGGATTTTGACGATGATGTTAGCGGAGATCAGGACGAAATTCTGGACTACCGCTATTCTGCAGGATTGAATTACTCATTTTCCGACTTTAACATATTTTCCTTTGAATACCGACACTCCAAATTTGAAAAGGAAAAAGGTAGCCATGCCGCAGATGATCAAGACGAGTTCTTTTTTCAGCTGGCACTGGGGTTCTGAGGCCGAGCCGTACAAAAGCACTTGGATAAACTAGATCTTCTTTAAACTCAAAGGCCATTCAGCGTGCTTCATCCGTAGTTGAAATATATGAGCGATACCCGAAACCCGAGCCAACCCATGCGTTTCAGATTGCTTGTTGGTGCTCAGGCGTGATATTCGACATAAACATAAATTCAGTGCCAACTTTTTGTAATCATCTCAATTATGCATCTTCTGGCGCAAAAGATTACCAAAAAATAATCTTTAAGTAATCTTGCCATAATTTTCTTATGATATTTAATGACAATTCAAATTATATCGCGAATTACTAAGGAGAACAAAAGACACTCAAAACGAGAGGATTCTCGCGGCTGGAAGCCACTCCCACAAACATAAATCATTGCTCGTACTGTGGGAGCGGCTTCCAGCCGCGAATCAAAAAGGCAAGCAAAATGAATTCAGTTCATGTCGGCAGCTTAATGAACTCATTAGTAACTTAAAGACAACATATTAGTCTCAGCCTATGCGATTGTTACTCATTGAAGATGATAAAAAGATTGCTCTTTTCGTCAGCACCGGTCTGAGGGAAGCCGGCTTTGCCGTGGATCATACCGCTAATGGCGAAGACGGTTTGCACCTTGCTTTATCCGAACCTTATGATGCTGCCGTAATCGACCTCATGTTGCCGGTAATCGATGGCTTAACGATCATTAAGGAGATGCGCGACAAGGAAATTAATACGCCGGTGCTTATTTTAAGTGCCAAGCGTTCTGTGGACGAGCGCGTTGAAGGTTTAACGGCAGGTGGTGACGATTACCTGATAAAGCCTTTCGCCTTTTCAGAACTTTTGGCCAGGGTTCAGGCTTTGGTTCGAAGATCAACTTTGGCGATTTCTCCTACGGAGCTTAAAGTCGCTGATTTGACGTTAAATATACACACGCGCAAGGTTCACCGGGCTGGAATGGAAATCGAACTGCAACCGCTTGAATTTTCCTTACTCGAGTATCTGATGCGAAATGTGGATCGCATTGTTTCTAAAACCATGATTATGGAACATGTTTGGGACTACAATTTTAATCCACAAACAAATGTTGTGGAAGCGCGAATATGTTATTTGAGGGACAAGGTCGACAAAAGTTTCGATAAAAAATTGATTCATACGGTTCGTGGAGTTGGCTATGTTCTTAAGGAAAATCCATGATTTAAAAAATACATTGTTTTTTCGCCTGACGGTTCTTTACGCCCTAGCACTTGTTTTTGTGTCGGCGATCAGTTTTATCGTCATCTATTATCGTATTTATGCGGTGACCATGGAACGCATGGATGATGAATTGCTGGCTGAAATCGAATGGTACGCTGAAGAAATGGCCGCAAATAGCCTGGAAAGCGTCAAAGCTAAAATCGCCGAAGAAGTGGAGTCCGAAGATCCAGATGAAGAATTTTATCGTCTCATCGATTTTAACGGCAACACCTTCGTTGCCACGGATATGTCATCGTGGGGTTCGGTTGATAAAAGTGACATCATTGCAAGGTTACAAGGTAATAAAAAGAAATATGCATTCCAAACGATAGCGATTCCGGAGCGTGATTTTGAGGCCCGCGTGATATCGGCCGTTATCGGTCCCGATACCGTCCTGCAAATTGGAGAAAGCCTGCAAGAAGCCGATGAATATTTAGAAATTTTTCGCAACTTATTCGCGATACTGACAATTATCTTAATTATCCTGTCTGCTACGATCGGATGGTTTCTGGCAAGGCGGGCCTTGATCGGCATGCAGGAGGTCACTCAAACCGCCGAAGATATATCAAAGGGATCATATGATCGACGGGTCCAGGTTACGGGCCAGCTTGAAGAAATAAAAAAGCTCGGCGATACATTTAATTACATGTTGGACCGCATTCAGAATTTGCTGAAGTCCATGAAAGAAATCAACGATAACATCGCTCATGATCTCAGAAGCCCTCTGGCGAGGATTCGGGGTATCGCTGAAATGACGTTGACCGATGAGTAATCTATTGATGATTACAAAAACATGGCGGTCAGTTCGATCGAGGAATGCGACGTCCTGATTGATATGATCAATACGATGCTGGACATCACCGAAGCTGAAGCGGGTGTAAATGAAACAAAAGATGAAGAATTTGATTTGGTTACGCTAATCTATGATGCCTGTGAGCTTTTCCGTCCCATGGTAGACGAAAAAAAGATGGAGTTAAATGTCAACCTTCCGGATACCTTAACCTTTCGGGGCGACAAAAAAAAGATGCAGCGCGTCGTAACCAATATATTGGAAAATTCAATCAAATATTCAGCCGAGCATGGGATTGTTAACGTTTTAGCGGCATCGGACAATGGCAAAGTTGAAATTGTCTTTAAAGACACCGGAATCGGGATTTCCGAAACCGATCTACCCCATATATTTGAGCGTTTTTACCGTTGCGATCGAAGTAGGTCTCAGGGTGGTGTCGGCCTTGGCCTCAGCTTGGCAAAGGCCTACACAGAATCTATGAACGGCTCCATCAGCGTCAATAGCACTGAAAATCAGGGAAGCACCTTTACCCTAAAATTTGTGCAATAAGCCAGCCTAAGATCCATTACAACACACCTTTTTAATCACAACCGCCTCTAAAATTCTTCCTATCATAAGTTTCTATCGATGAGCAGATCTTTAATTCACTAGTTTAGTCAAAATTACATACCTACATTATCAAATAATAATTTTGGGGTAATCTTCCGATAAAACTTATCAATTATAGTAATGATGATCCTCGGAGGTCAAAATTGAGGCCAACTAAGAGAGGCCACCTGTAGATTAGTGATTCACCTGGGCAACTCAATTTTTAGAGTGTCCCCAAACCACAATAAAAGGAGGTAATTATGGATTTCAAGCACGTAAGGAAAAAATCTGCCGCATTAACAATTCAAGCTGCCGCCACAATTATGGTCATCTTGTGCATCGTCGTGCTGGGGCCCGGTCTGTTCGAGCTCGAAGGCAGCCAGGCCCTGGCACAGGCCGGAGATTGCAGCAATACCGCCGATGAAGCATTAGCCGCCTGCTATTCCGAAGCAGATGATGATTACCATATTGCTCGTGGAAACTGCTACAACCTTCCCGACGAGCCCCCTGGGGCCCGTGACGAGTGTTTCGCTTCAGCCGAAAATGAACTCACAGAAGCCGAGGGGCTCTGTGACGATCAGCTGACAGCCCGACAGGCTATCTGCGAGGTTCTGGGCGAAGGTCCATACGATCCCGAGATCGACCCGGCCAACTTCGTCAATCCGCGAAGAATCGGCAAAACGATAAAACCCAATCGATATTTTCCGCTAGTGCCGGGCACGGTCTGGGAATATATCACAAAGGAAGAAGGAGAGGTTATAGAGACAATCGAGGTAGAGGTTTTAAAAGAAACCAAGAAAATTCTTGGTGTCAGGTGCATTGTTGTTCTTGATCGGGTGTGGGAGATTGATGAAGAAGGTGATAAATCATTGATCGAGAAAACCCATGATTGGTATGCACAGGACAAAGACGGCAATGTCTGGTATTTTGGTGAGATTTCCCAAGAATTCGAGGACGGCGAACTGATCAGCCTCGAAGGCTCCTGGAAAGCCGGTGTCGATGGCGCAAAGGCGGGAATCCTGATGAAAGCACATCCCGAGGAAGGTGATCTCTACCGCCAGGAATTCGCCCTGGGTGATGCCGAAGACATGGCCGAAGTGGTCGGTTTTAAAGACTCTATAAAGGTTCGAGGTAAAACTTACAAGAATGTTCTGCAAACCCGAGAATTCACCCCGATCGAGCCCGATGGCGAGGAATTCAAATACTATGCTCCCAGGGTGGGGCTGGTTCGCGAAGTAAACCCCGATGGCGGGCGGGTGATACTTGTGAAGAAGACTCCTTAAGGAAGCCACCCGGGCGGGACGAGTTGCATGCGCAGCTTGCCCGCCCTGATCATTTTTATAATTTATCGAGTCCCCAAAACAAGAGGTTCGGCTCCTTGCCCTGTGGGATAAAATTTATGACGGCAATAACGTTTTATAATCCGGAAATCCTTCGAATTACCTTCCCTGCAAGCGTCTCCCTCGCCGCTAAAGCACCATGAGGGCAAATCTCCACACAGCAATAGCATCGAATGCAGCGGTCATAGTCAAAACCGATGATGTTGTCATCAGGGGTTATGGCTTCGGCCGGGCAATACTGCCAGCATTCACCGCAAAGCTGGCAGTGGTTTTGATCCACCAGCGGTCGTTGGACCAGATGCTTGCGCATAAACTTTTGCAACAATTTTGGCCCGAAGGTCAAGGGCCCTAAAACGGGCAACTCAAAATGATCAACATTGATCATGTCTCCGGTAATCCGAATTGGCTCATTTAACAGGCCTAATTGCCTGGCCGCCTTCAAGGTCTGCAAAGCATCAGGATCTATCCCGAGCATCCGACAAATCGTCCAGTCAACCGACAGGCCGTCTGAACCGCCGACCAGCATCCCCAGATACCGCGGCTTGCCTCTTTTTCCGGGGCCTTGGCCTTCCATGGCTAAAATACCGTCCACCAGAGTGATGCAGGGATTGACGGCCTGATAAATCTGTACCAGCAGCCTGGCAAACATCTCTCGATTGACGCCGCTGCGCATATGCCATTCCGATTTTTTAAAACCGACGATACAGCCGAAAAGGTTTTTTACCCCTAAAGTCAGCAGCATTTGCGTATGGGTTTTGATTGATCTTCTTTAATAAATACGCAAATACAACAGTAATTGCTCTTGATAATTGGATTAATTCGTTTTAGCAATATATTTTAATTTCGCATCCGGTAATTCATTGAAGTTTTTTGTCCGGATA
>CP070694.1:645320-654800 GCA_020353355.1 Desulfobacterales bacterium
GAACCGTAGAGTTTCTGCTGGATAAAGGTGACAATTTCTATTACATGGAAATCAATGCCCGCATCCAGGTCGAGCATCCGGTTACCGAATTAATCACCGGGGTTGATCTGGTTAAAGAGCAGATCCGGCTGGCTGCAGGTGGTAAAATTGAGTTTTCCTTTGACGATCTGCCGAAACGCGGATGGGCGATTGAATGTCGAATCAACGCCGAGGATCCGGATCGAAATTTTTTACCTTCCCCCGGTGTAGTAGAAGAATATCAGCCGCCGGGCGGCTATGGTGTAAGGCTGGATACACACCTGTACCAGGGTTATGAATTGCCGATATTTTACGACTCTCTGATCGCCAAACTTGTCACTTTTGATCTCACCCGTGATGGCGCCATCTCTATTATGAAACGCGCGCTGGATGAATTTAAAATCTCACCGCTGAAAACCACCATACCGCTTTTTCGTAAAATTATGGATGATTCATCGTTTCAAAAAGGTGATTTCGATACAGGGTTTATCAATAAATTTGTACCTGAGCAAGACGACGAAGATGAAGATAGTGATTAGTTAATTGGTTAATTGGTCTATTCGTTGACTGGTTGATTGGTTTATTCGTTAACTCGTTAAAAAATGATTCGGTGTAATCTTCTGGTTTGAAGGCCAGATAGATAAAGCAGCCAATAAACTATTCAACTACTTGATTATTTAACCATTCAACGAAACCCTTTAACCATTCGACAATTTAACCATTTTACCAAAATATCGAGAGGGAGCAATCCAATGTCCGAAGAACACCTGCTTTACCGCGTAGAAAATAATGTTGCCTATTTTACCATCAACCGCGAGCCACAAAGAAACGCCATCAGCCGTGATACCATTAACCTTTTCTTGAAATATCTGGATGACGCGGAAGGGGATGAAGATGTCAGGGTCATTCTCGTCACCGGCTCGGGCGACAAAGCATTTTGTTCCGGCGCAGATCTGGGCGCAGCACCGGCAGGAAAAATGCAAGATGGCTTTAGACAGTATGCCCGGCTCTTAAAACGACTGGCCGCATATCCAAAGCCGGTGGTGGCCAGAGTCAACGGGTACTGTCTGGCAGGCGGCATGGGGTTGATGCTGGCGTGTGATATCGTTATTGCACGAAACGACGCCAAATTTGGGACCCCGGAGGTCAATGTCGGTTTGTGGCCCATGATGATCGGGGCTCTCATTTATCGCAATGTACTTCGCAAAAAGGCCATGGAAATGGTATTGATGGGAGAAAGATTCGATGCGGAGAGGGCTCTGGAAATGGGTTTAATTACCCGAGCGGTATCACCGGAAAATATAGATGAAGAGATCACTCAAGTCCTGAAAGGTCTAACAGAAAAAAGTCCCATCGGTATGAAAATCGGCAAGGAAGCATTTTATGCCATGGCGGATATGCCGTTTGAAGAGGCGGTCGACTACCTGTCGGGCAAAATCGCAGAAGTTGCCGCCACCGAAGATGCCAAAGAAGGCATTACTGCTTTTATCGAAAAACGTAAACCCGTTTTTAAAGGCAAATAAATTTTCCACCGCAGAGGCGCAAAGATCGCAGAGAATTATATTCTTTGCCTGAATTTTTGAGAGGAAAATTCAGGCAAAACACTCTTCGCCCCCTGCGCCTCGAGCGCAGCGGGCGGTGAAAAAAAGCGAAGGGGGAAAATATGAGTATGGAAGACAAAGTCGTTGTCACCTGCGCATTAACCGGAGTGCTGACAGATCCGGCAAAATTCAACGTACCGGTCACGCCGCAAGAAATGGCCGACGCCACAGCCCAGGCCTATAATGCCTGTGCATCCGCTGTGCACTGCCATTTTAGAGACCAGCGCGACGGCATGGGGGCTTTGCCCACCTGGGATATCAAAAGTGTTGGTGATATTCTGTCTGCCATAAAAGAGCGCGTCCCCGATATAATTATTTGTATGAGCACCGGCGTCGTCGGAGACGATCTGTCAGGTCCGCTAGGATGCATTGAAGCATTTAAACCGGAGCTGGCGGCATGTAATGCGGGGTCTCTCAATTATTTGAAAATTAGAAAAGACGGTGCATGGGCATGGCCTCCCATGCTCTTTGACAACCCGGTGGAAAAGGTTCAAAAATTTCTGGAGGTCATGGCCGCCAATAAAACCATTCCCGAGTTTGAGTGTTTCGACACCGGCATTGTCCGCAGTGTCAGCCTTTACAAAGCAAATGGAATGTTTGAGGGAGACCCGCATCTTTCGTTTGTGATGGGGGTAGAAAGCGGTATGCCGGCCAATCCGGATTTAATTCCCATTCTCAAAGATGAATTGCCGCAAAATGCTCACTGGCAGGTTATTGCGACAGGCCCCGGACGGGAAAAAATTTGGAATCTTCACCGCCGATGCGTTGACTTGGGAGGAAACGTCAGAACCGGACTCGAAGATACGTTTTATCTTCCCGATGGCGGGCGCGCCACCGACAATGGCCAGTTGGTGGAAGCCTTGGTAAAAATTGTGCACGAGGTGGGCAGAAAAGTTGCTTCCACATCCGAAGCCCGCGAAATCCTGGGCGTTCTTCGATGAACGCTAATTAACCGCAGATTCACGCAGATATACACAGACGGCGTCTTTTCTCCGGCCAGAGGAAGGTCATGTGTACCCCGGGCAATGCTGTAATCTATATATTTTTATCCGAGCAGGTCGCTCGGATAAAAGTCCGCGTGAGTCTGCGTGAATCTGCGGTAAATTTAAAATTATATGAAGGGAGATATTTGCAACGATGGCAAAGAAATTTAAAACCAAAATTACCGAAATGCTGGGTATCGAGCATCCCATATTATCCGGCGGCATGCAGTGGCTCAGTCGCTCAGAGTTGGTTGCGGCCGTTGCCAATGCCGGCGGTATCGGATTCATCACGGCCGAAAGCTTTGAGACAGCCGAAGATCTTCGCGAGGATATCAGGAAAACTCGCGATCTGACGGATAACCCGTTTGGCGTGAATTTATCCATGGTGCCCGAATTCGGCCGGCCGGAAAGGACATTGAAATTCTGTGATGTGGTGTGTGAAGAAGGCCTCAAGGTTGTTGAAACTGCCGGCCGAAATCCCGAAGCGTTAATGCCGACCTTAAAGCAAGGCGGGGTTAAGGTTATTCATAAGCTCACATCGGTTCGGCATGCCCTCAGCGCTCAGCGTTTAGGTGTGGATGCGGTGACCATGATCGGCTTCGGTTCCGGAGGCCACATCGGCAATGATAACGTCGCATCATTTATTTTGCTGCCCAAAGCGGTGGCGGCTTTGGATATTCCGGTAATTGCCGGAGGCGGAATTTGCAACGGCAAGGGGTTTTTAGCTGCTCTGGCCATGGGCGCCGAAGCAGTCCTGATGGGAACCGCATTTCTGATGACGAAAGAATGCCCGCTGCATGATAATATCAAGAACCGTTTGGTTGAAACCAAAGAAACGGATACGGCCTTGCTGTTAACCACAATTAATAATCCCATACGCTGCATCAAGAATAAGCTGGCAGAGGAGTGTCTGATGATTGAAGAACAGGGGGCCAGCTTTGAAGAAATTATCAAAACCGTGGCCGGCGGCAGGGGCCAGATCGCCTATGATAGCGGCGACCCGGATGCTGCCCCGATTGCCTGTGGCCAGATTGCCGGCTTGATCGATAACATCAAATCCGTTAAAGAAGTTATCGATGATATTATATCTGAAGCCGAAGAACTTCTCGGACGGCTCAATCGTCTGGCCGTCGCATAATTTCGCATGTTTTCCGGCAAAAAGGTAAAACCGATGAAAAAAGTATTATTGGGAATTCTGCTAATCATTATTTCAATTCCCTTCGCAGGATATTTTCACCTGAGAAGTTACCTGCCGGATTATGATGGTAAACTCAAGGTTCCGGGATTAACAGATGCGGTCATAATGCAGCGAAACCGTTATGCGGTTCCATCCATAACCGCTCAAAACCTGGCGGATCTTTATTTTGCCTGGGGTTATGTGAATGCCCAGGACCGCATGTTCCAAATGGAGGTTACCAAGCGAATTGGACAGGGCCGTCTCTCGGAATTTGCCGGTGAGTCTACCCTCGCCACAGATATATTCCTCAGAGCCGTCGGTTTTTATGACATTGCCCGTAAAGAAGCACAACACCTATCGCCCAAATATAAAGCGCTGCTGCAACGATACGTCGATGGAATTAACTATTACCTGAAGGCCGAAAAAAAGCCGTTGTACATGACGCTGCTGGGTCTTGAAAAGGAAAAATGGAAAATAGCCGATTCGATTGTTGTCGGCATGATGCTGAATTGGACACTGGCCTATAACCTCAGCCACGAACTGTTGTATCATAAAATATCAAAAAAAATCGGAAAAGCGAAATGCGAAGAGCTGCTCAATTTTATCCCTCCGGAGTCCCCCACCATTGTCGACCGAAAATCTGAAAACCGCATTGCGGACGCTCGTTTTGTGGCAATGCTTAACAAATTCGGCCCTCTGATGGGCTGCCGTTCCGCCAGCAACAACTGGGTTATTGCCCCCTCCAGAACCTCTTTTTCCGGAGCGATACTGGCCAATGATCTGCACCTGGGCTCCAAAATTCCGGCTGACTTTTACTTAATACGCGTCCGCGCCAATGATTTTGAGCTCTCGGGCGGGCAGATGGCCGGTGTTCCTTTTATCCCTATTGGTTACAATCAAGACATTGCATGGGGAGTCACCAACCAGGGAGCCGACATCGTGGATGTATTCTTTGAGTCCGTCGACTGGGATAAAAAAACCTATTTATTCAAGGGAAAAGAGCTAGCCTTGAAAACCAAAGCAGTTGAAATTAAGGTTAAGGGGAAGCAACCGCTTCACAAAACATTATACTATGCCGGCCGTCGTCCCCTGCTGAATGAGGTCTACCCGGAAATCGATGAAGTCATCAGCATTGACTGGCCGGGATTTGACGGTATCGGAACCGAAGGTTTCTTCAAGCTCAATGATGCCCATAACCACGCCGAGTTTATCTCCGCCGCCAAACAGATTCGCATATCTCCGCAAAATATGGTGTACGCCGACGTTGACGGCAACATCGGTTATCGAACCATTGGAAGCCTTTTAAAGCGCAAGCCACAAACCGGTAATTTTCCCCAACTCGGCCATCAGGTCGAAGCAAATTGGGAAGGCTTGCTGGATCCCGAGCTGAATCCCGCCGTCGTAAATCCCGACAGCGGTTTTATCGCAACCGCCAACAACCGGGTGGTTCGCAATTTCCATTACGATATGAACGCTACCTATGCACCGCGTTACCGTTACGAAGCCATTGCTCGCATGATCGCTGCAAACGATAAGATCGATGTCGGCTATACCCAGAAAATGCAATGTGACACGAAATCGGTTCTGGTGCCAAAACTGATCTCCATCATAAAAACGTATATTCGCAGCGGGGATGATCCAATGGTTCAGAAGGCTCTAAACACCGTGTTGGGTTGGGATGGCGATCTCAAGAAAGAGAGCGTGGCAGCCTCCATTTACAATACCTGGCTGGTGCGATTTATGTATCAGACCTATGTCGATGAACTTGGAAAAGACCTGGCGACCGAATACGTGAGCCAGCGCTATATCAGTTTGGAGCGCTTTTTCTCGCTTCTTGAAAATGACAGTGAATTTTTCGATGATATCTCGACCGCGGAAAAAGAGTCTGCCGCAGATATTGCAAGCCGGGCGTTTAAAGAAACACTTCAAATTTTAGCGGATTTTACCGGCAGCAACCATATGGAAGACTGGCAATGGGGTAGGATTCACCGGATCCATTTTGATCATTTTTTAGGCAAGTCGAAATTGCTGCGCCCATTCGTAAATTACGGCCCATTTCCCATCGGCGGTGATTGCGAGACGAATCTTCGTGCCCATTTTTATGACGTGACGCCTCCCTTTACACCAAAACTGGCTTCCTGTATACGTCTGATCGTTCGATTCGATCCCGAGCCACAGGGATACATGGTCTTGATATCCGGACAAAATGAATACTTTCTCAGCAAACACTATACCGATATGACCGACATGTGGCTGAATGAAGAATATTTTAGCCCGGAGGAAGAAAAACCCAAATATGAATTGGCTTTTGTCCCCCTAAATGCGTCGAAAAACGAATAAAGGAAAGGAAATACGAATATGGACCGGTTTCAGCCGTTTGCCATGGAACGCTGGATGTCCAAATTTGAACAGGATGTTGAATATAATCTTTCCGAAAGTGGTGTTCATCCGGTACTTTTGAGCGAACTATTGGCCGACAACGCGGATATGATCGAGCATCTGCTGGCAACCGAGCTCAATTACCCACACGTCAATGGCATTCCTGAACTTCGCCGGCATATCGCCAATCTCTATGACGGAGCCACTGCCGACAATGTCCTGGTGACGGTCGGTGCCATTGAAGCCAACTATATTTCGGTGCGCACCCTGCTCGCGGCCGGCGACGAGATCGTGATGATGCTGCCGAATTACATGCAAATCTGGGGCATCGCCAAGAATCACAACTATCGGCTATTTGCGTTTCATTTGCGTGAGGACCGTGAGTGGGCTCCGGACCTGGCAGAGCTTGAATCGGTTCTGACACCCCACACCAAACTCATCGCAGTTTGTAACCCAAACAATCCAACCGGGCGCATTTTAACGGCGTCCGAAATGGATGCAATTGTCGACTGCGCCGCACGCAGTGGCGCATGGATTTTAGCCGACGAGGTCTATCGCGGGGCAAACCGGTTGTCTGATGAGGAAAACCCCTCGTTTTACGGCCGCTATGATAAGGTTCTGGCTGTGGGAAGTATGAGCAAAGCCTATGGCTTACCCGGGTTGCGTATCGGCTGGGTTGTCGGCCCTGTAGATACGATCGACGACATTTGGGCGCGACATGAATATACAACCATCAGCGCCACGATGCTTTCCAACAAACTGGCAGCCATTGCCCTGTCACCGGAAGTGCGCCCCCGTTTGTTGAAACGAACACGTGATTATATTCGCAAAGGGTATCCGGTCCTGCAGGAATGGATGGAGCGCCATGCAGGCACCTTTACCCTCACACCGCCGGATGCAGCATCGATTGCCTTTATTCGCTATCACCTGGATGTGAATTCAACCGCTTTGACAGAGCACCTGCGTAAAGAAAAGAGCGTACTCATCGTTCCCGGTGATCATTTTGGCATGGATCATTTTTTGCGTATTGCCTTTGGCCTGCCGCGCGATTACCTCGTTGCGGCCTTAAACCGCATTCACGATCTGATTGGGGAATTGAGGCAAGGCTGAATGCAATGATCCGAAGACGAAGAGGCTGGATCAACAGAACATCGCTTCATCTCTATCCTTTCTTGACTCAGCTCAACAAGATTTGATAGTGCTATCTCAAATAACAGAGATTTGATCAGATTGTCCCTCCCCCTTAGCCATCAGGAGGATCAAAAATGCGTAATTCAGCAAAGCAACTCAGTTTAGTGTTTGCCGCGGGCTGCTTCGGCGGCCTTTTGAACAGTCTGGCTGAATAAATAACCATACCCAAAAACAGATTTTAAGTATTAAATTTAAAAATTGAATGGAGAAAAAATGAGAATCTTACAATTTGGTGATAAAGGCGAAGATGTTAGAACCCTCCAGCGAATATTGCAGGAGCAGGGCTTTTTCCACTGGTATATTGGCGGAAATTTTTTAAAACGCACGAAACAGGCGGTTATCTATTTTCAGGAGACTCATTTAGGTCCTAATGGAGAATTTCTAGAAACCGACGGTATTGTCGGAGACAATACCTGGTGGGCCTTGGAAAATCCTTCGGGTGAAGCACAGCGATCATATATTCCCGGCAGAATTCCAGACGGCCTAACCCCCTTAAGATATAGACAACTGGAAATAGCGCTCACCGAGCATCGCAATGGTGTCCAGGAAATCCCGGATGGAAGTAATTGGAGCGATGATATCAGCAAGTATGGTGTGTACTACAACCCCCAGAAGCAAATCGGCCAACCGTGGTGTTGCTATTTCTGGTCCTGGTGCAATAAAGAGTGTTTTGGCTATTACTCTTTAACAAATGTCAGGTATCGCGGCCATTGCAAGACGACCTGGGAAAAAGCGTTGGAACAAGGAATGGCATTTTACAAAGAAGAATATAACCCTCTCCCGGGGGATGCATTTATCATGTTATATAGAGAAAATGGCCGCTTCAAAGGAACCGGCCATATTGGCTTTGTCTTGAGAGTCGAGGTTTCAAATGGCCAGGCCGTTGCCATTAATACGGTGGAAGGAAATGCGGGCAATCGAGTTAAGGTCGGCAAGCGCAATCTTTCAAGCACGGATATCATCGGGTTTATAAACAACTTTCCCGCTGATGAACAACCGGAAGATTGGGAAATGGGATTGGTGCAAGCCGGTTTGTCTGACAGTGATTCAACCCGCTAAACAGTCTTAGCTGAAAAAAACAGTTTAGAAATTGGTCTCGACATAACTTCAATAGATTTTATTATGACAGCTCTCGAGGATTACTGTGATGTTCAAATGCGCTTATCTTGTTGAGATTCTGACGCCAAAGCAATCAGGTCATGTTGCTGTTGACGAGGGCATGAACCGCTTTGCCCAAAGGTATCGCAGAATTATGGCTTCGGGCAGTGGTGTCTCTATTCCGGACAATCCCATGGGACAACCGCGGTTCAACGCCCTGGAGGCGATTCACTGGTCCAATTTAACGGTTGATCCTGAACGCATTCTGGTAAACCTGAATACCTTTCATCATAAAGAAGAACTTGATAATTTTTTAAACACGGCCTCAACGCTGGGAATAAAATACCTGCTGATCATACGAGGCGACGGGGGTCCCCGGTTGCCGAAACTCGATCAAAAACAGATCGGCGGTACTCAAAGCGTAACGACATCCATAGACCTTATCCGGTATATAAACGCCGAGTACGCCGACGTGTTTGTCACCGGAGCGGCGTTCAATCAATACAATCCGGTTTCATTTGAAACAGACAGAATGAAGCAAAAAATTGAAGCCGGCGCAAAATTCATCATCACCCAACCCGTGATCGCAAAGGATCCGAACGTGGATTTGCTCATGGATTTTAATATTCCGGTGGTGGTAGAAGCCTGGATGTCAACCAATGTGGATTTGCTGTTGAAGAGTGTAAAAAAAGAAAAGGATCGGCGCGCTGCAGAATATGATCCCAACCGCAATTTAACAATTCTGCACGCTGTATATCCGCAAAACTGCATTTATTTGTCCATGCTGAGCTTTAAGCTAGAATGGGAAACTATCTTACCTAGATTACACTAAACGAGGGAAAAATGGGCATTTTCTCATGGATTCTAATCATTTACCGCCAAATTAAAAAGTAAAAAAATGGTAAATCAGGACACATATCTGGAAGCGAAGAAAAAAGTAGAAGCCAAAATAGCGTTTTACCTTCATCTGGCCGTCTACCTCGTTGTCAACTTACTTCTCATTATCATCAACCTTGCGACCTCAACCAGTTAT
>CP070694.1:654900-657920 GCA_020353355.1 Desulfobacterales bacterium
ATAATTTCAATAAGATATATTACATTATAAATCAAATTGATTCTAACATGGTAAGCCGGCCGGTAAAATGGGCTTGACAGTATAAAGGGAATCATTTAATGACGAATTTATATATAAATACAGATGAAGCTACCCGTCGCAAGCGGGCAGGATATTAAAAAACCATAAAAAATTTAATTGTTTTTCTGGTGACTTTTCATGCTTCTGAAGGTAGTCGCTATACTCTGCGATTATATCATCGGTTACTTTATCGCCCGCCGTGCGCACAAAATATGCGTCTTACCCAAATTAACAACCTCAACGTCTTTGGCTGTCCGCCGGAAATATTCTATAAATTTTCATTACAGACTTTTCCATAGATCTTTGAACTATGCAGGTCGCCAACCTTCGAGGCGCAAAAGCCAGCAATTCATGAACATAATCTTCGCCGATTTCCATAGCAGTTGGTTGAAGTAAGGATTCTGGATAGGAAAGGAGGTGAAATGTAACCCAAAGACACTTTCAGACGTTTGTATGATTTCATCGATTTTTTTTGTTATTTCTCAACAAGAACAAACGAGGGGGGTAAAAAAAATGAACAAGAAGACATGGATAATCTTTTTTATTCTATCATTTATGATCAGCTTGTTTTGCGTCAATTCATCTACATTCGCCGCCGAAAAAGTCGTTAAGTACCGTTTCGGAACGGCTTCCTTTCCCGGGTTACCGACGCATACCTGGACGATAAAATTTTCCGAGGTTATGAAAGAGCGGACAAATGGGAAGTACCAAATTGAGGCGATTCAGGAAAGAAAATTAGGCGGGGACAAGGATAATATAGAAATGGTGGGCGCCGGGGCTTTCGAGATGGGGCACAGCTCGACGGCCATCTTTGATGGGTTTTTCCCGGATTTAAATGCTCTGCAGATGCCCTTTCTGATCAACAGCTATGAATCGCTGGAAAAAGTTTTTCTGGCCGATTTTACTCAAAAATTACTCACTGCGCTGGAAAAGATTAATTTACATCCTCTGGGGCTTATCGAAAATGGATATCGCCACATCGGAAACAATGTCCGATCCATTTATAAACCGGAAGATCTTAAAGGCATAAAGCTCAGGGTGGCGGAAACCAAGATGCATCAGGAGATCTTTTCGGCTCTCGGTGCCATTCCGATTCCCATATCTTACGGGGAAATCTATACGTCATTAAAGACCGGGGTAATCAACGGCACGGAGATCAATGCGACCTCGGCATCCTCTGAAAAATTAATGGAAGTGCTGAGTCATTTTTCCCTGACCGGTCATTTTTTCTGGCCGTCTGTGATTTATATTAATAAAAATGTTTGGAATAGCATTCCGCCACAAGATCAAAAGATATTTGAGCAAGTCATCGTGGAACTGGTTCCGTGGCAGATTGCGCTCTGTAAAGACAAGGATAAAAATGCCATGGAAACCATGGAAAAAAGAGGAATAAAGATCAACCAGGCGGATAGTAAACTGTTTTTCGAGGGATCCAAGTTCATTTATGATAAGTACATGAATTATCCGGCGGTTGCAACGTTTGTGGACGCCGTTAAAGCCATGCAATAACGGCGTTTCAATCTAAGGCAATCGCTCGCTCAACCCCGTCCATAGGGCGGGGTTGAGTTGCTTTCTTTTTTCAAAAAGGGATATTTTGAAAATATTCTGTTTAATCAATTCAAACGCTTTGTACTTTTGGAGGGGTAAGCATAGAAATGGATCTAAACGATAAAGTTGCTCTAATAACCGGAGGAAGTCGAGGCATCGGCAAGGCTATATCTTTAGAACTATCGAAAAAGGGCGCTGCAATTGCGGTTAATTACGTTACAAAAGCCGATTCTGCTGATTGGGTAGTTAATGAAATTCTTAAAAGCAAGGGCAAAGCCATAAAAATTAAGGCAGATGTTTCCAAGCCAAAAGAGGTCGAGGAGATGTTTCGGACCGTTCTAGATAATTTTGGAAGCCTGGATATCCTCGTCAATAACGCGGGGACGGCGGGGCAGCCTCACCTATTGGAAATTTCAGAGCCCGAATGGGATCGCGTTCTTGGCGTCAATTTGAAGGGCATATTTAATTGCTGTCAGATGGCTATCCCCATATTCCTCGAGCAAGGAGGCGGTAAAATTGTCAATTTTTCCTCTGTCGCCGGGAAAATGGGAGGCGTCTCCGGTGTCCATTATGCAGCTTCTAAGGCTGGCGTTATTGGTCTGACAATGGCCCTTTCCACCGAGTTTGCCAACAAGAACATCTACGTAAACGCCATTGCTCCCGGACCGATTCGGACTGAAATGTTCGAAAGCCTTCCACCGGCTACCCAAAAGCATCTGGCTGATTTAACCCACGTCGGAAGAGTCGGCGAACCACGCGAAATCGCCCATGCCGTTGTATTTTTACTGGAAAACGACTTCATTACCGGTGAAACAATTAATATGAGCGCCGGAAGATATATGGACTGAGACCAGGTGTTGCATGAAAAAATTTTTTGATTTATTAGAGCGGGCATTAAGATATACCCTGGTAATTCTTCTATCTTCAATGACGATCGTCGTCGTTATCGGAATTTTCGCCAGATACATTCTTTTAATATCAATACCCTGGACCGAAGAAATAGCGAGATATTTAATGATATGGACGGGATTCGTCGCGTTTGGTGTGGCGTATAGAAAAAAGGAATTAATTTCTGTAAGGCTTTTCATCGATATTCTGCCTACAAATTTATTCAGAATGGCACTTTTCGTATCAGATATACTTTGCTCCATTTTTCTCATTGTCGCTGTTATTTACGGCATCAAATTGTGCCTGATAAACATGAATCAGTTATCTCCAGCATCACGCATCCCGGTGTCAATCATATACGCAGCCATTCCTCTGGGATGCACGCTCTATTTGGTTTTTGTCGTTGAATCAATTTCGTCTTTTCTTAAACTCAAAAAGGGATGATTCGATTATGGTTGCGCTTATCTTTTTCATTCTCATTGTATTGTTTCTCATCGGAATTCCCATTATTTTTGTGCTCGGAT
>CP070694.1:658020-664437 GCA_020353355.1 Desulfobacterales bacterium
AAAAAACCGCCCACGTTGGAACTGCCCATAAGTCCGGAAAGCGGAGATTTGGCGCTTATTTGAATCCTTGAAGAGGAAGGCGCTGCGGTGCCGGTAAGCAAGCCACAGCTAATCGCCAATATATTTTCCGGACCCAGAGCCCCGTCTCTGGCAGAAATATGGTGGTATAAATACCAGCTGTTGAATCCAAGCCCACCCAGATAGGTTCGCGCTATGTCAGCAGAATAGTCACTGACCGTTACATTGTTGGTCGTCAAATCCACCTCAACTATTTTTCCCAGCGACATCTTGGAAGTCTCCTGATTACAGATATGGATAATATATCACACCTGCAGGTTAATAAAAAACGAATTTGATTTATCACGGGTGGATAGAAAATTGCCATTTTTCACACGCTGTAATATATAATCCCAATCGAGCGAAAAACGTTCAATTAGGTTTTAATTGTTATTTGACCAATAGCAGATAACGAATCACTCCCAATTGGGCTCAATGAATGAACAGGAAAGGAGTTCATCAGGTGAAAGGAAAGCCGATCATACCTCCGGTGCATCTGAGCGCCACTTACAAATTCGATAATTCAGATGATTTAATCGATGTTGTTCAAAACCGCAGCGGATATATATACTCAAGATGGGATAACCCGTCTGTTGTGGCAGTTGAACATGCCATGGCCGCCATGGAAGGCTACGATCAGGCTCTGGGCTTTGGTTCCGGCATGGCGGCAATAACCACCGCGCTTATGGCGAATGTTGCAGCCGGAAGCAGGGTTATCGCCACGCAGGAAGTGTATGGCGGCACGTATGAATTTTTAAGTGATATTTTACCCAAATTGAATGTCGCAACCGTTTTGCTAAACTGTTGGAAGACACAGCAGATTCTGAAGGAAATTGAAAACGGCGTTTCGATCCTTTACTTAGAAACACCCACCAATCCCCTGCTGCGGGTCGTGGATATAAAGCCGCTGGCTCGAGCCGCCCATGAAAAAGGCGCCGTGGTGATCCTCGACTCCACCTTTGCATCGCCGATCAACCAGCATCCAATTGATTTCGGCGTAGACATTGTTATCCATAGCGTCACAAAATATCTCGGCGGCCATCATGATATTACGGCAGGCGTTGTTTGTTGTAATAATCGCCATTTTGACACCATCTGGACCTACCGAAAAATTTTGGGCGGCGTCATGGATCCCATGACCGCTTTTTTGGCATTACGCGGAATACAGACGTTAGAGTTACGAATTCAGCGGCAAAATGAAAATGCCGTGAAAATTGCCGAATTTTTGGACCGCCACGAAAAAATAAAAACAGTTTACTATCCGGGGTTGACCACTCACCCCGATCACGACATCGCCAAACGGCAAATGATGGGTTTTGGAGGAATGCTCAGTTTCGAAGTAAATGGGGATTTCGATAAGACCAAGCATTTTATGGACAGGCTGAAAGTGATTAAGCTGGCAACCAGCCTCGGGGGCGTGACCAGTCTGGCCAATCAACCCATTACCAACACCCACGCGGCATTAAGCCCGGAAAATCGCGCCAAAGCAGGTATCAGCGAGAGTCTGGTGCGGCTTTCCGTCGGCGTGGAGCAGGTGGACATCTTGATCGAAGATCTCAAACAGGCCCTAGAAAAGGTCTAGTGTTGTGTACCAGAAATGATTTTAAAAATTTTTGGTACAATACTTTAGTAATATATAAAAGATTAAAGAAAGCTAATTTTTAAATCCGAAATTCGAAACAATCTCGAATACTAAAATTAAAATGACCGAAACAGGATCACGATTTGGGTGACAGCCAACGGTGGTTTTGTTTTGGTCATTGGAACATTCGGATTTAGGATTTGTTTAGGATTTCCTGCTTCGGATTTCGAATTTCCCGGACAAGCTGAAGTGCTAAAAGCCAAAAACCTGCTGGGATCCGGCTTGTCCGGGTTAGTGGCTCATCAGCGTTTTACCTTTTTTGCCGAGGCCTTCCTTGAAACGGGTCGGGCGCAACGGGTTCTCCCTGGGATCCAGCGTTCCGATGACAAGATCGGCGATGCGCTTTCCCGCCTCCGGGGAGAGCATGACACCGGCCCAATAGCCACAGTTGATATAAAATCCCGGGATTTCCGGAACAGGTCCGATCAACGGTTGATCATCGGGCGTATAGACATAGAATCCGGCGGATGTAGTCATATCGGGCTGTCTGACGGTCTTTTCGATTTCTTCGAAAAACGGTGTCAGGCGCTTGACCTTGTCCAGAGTTATGGCCGGAAACTCCCAGTCGGTAGGGACGGTCTCCGAAGGTTGACTGACCGGTTCGTCCGAATCCACCCAGCCGATAATCACGCCCCCCGGTTCAGGACGCCAATAGGAATTGTTATTGACATCGATCGTAAAGGGGGCAGCTTGCGGAATTGTCACGGATGTTTCTATATAGACCTTTTGCCGGCGAACCGGCTCCAACGGTAGATCCAGGTTAACCATTTTCCCCACTTCACCCGCGAAGGGCCCAGCCGCATTGACCACGGTACGGGTCTGCAGAAATCCCCGATTCGTGTCCACCCCGCAGACACCTTTGTCGTCCATGTGAATTCCGGCGGCTTTGGTATTGATGAAAAATCTGGCATCGCACCCCTTGGCAAATCCCTGCGTGAGCTCATGGCAGGAGAGCCAGCCATCGCGCTGCCGGAAGGTTGCGCCTAACACAGAGGCGGAAAGAAAAGGAAATCGGGCCAGGATCTCATCACGTTCCAAAAATTCCGAGTCCGTAGCTCCTAACCTGTGCTGCTGGTCGATATTTTCCTTGAGATCATTGACGGTCTCCGGGTTATCGGTGAGGAAAGGATACCCTTGCTGTTTGATAGAAATGCTGTATCCCGGGATGCCAATGACATCTGCAAAATGTTCGAACATCTCTATACTCGGTATGGCCAGGGCCGCCATGGCCGGCTCTGCGAATTGAGCCCGAAAACATTCCGCCGAGGCGGGTGTGGTCAAGGTTGACAGGCCGTCGCGCATCTCCACCAGCACAACATCTAACCCGGCTTTCGAAAGCCAGAACGCCGTCGCCGTGCCCACAATGCCGCCACCGATCACCACCGCGTCGGTGTTGCCGAAATCGTTTGCGGTCGGCGTATAAATTCTTCCCATTTCGTCAATCCTCCTTATTCTAAAGGTCACAGGTTCAGGATTCAGAGGTTCACCGTTCAGGGTTCAGGGTTACAATCAGGTTTCAGGTTTCGGGTGTCAGGTGTCAGTTCTTTTTTGCGCCGGAGCCAATTCCTGAACACTGACACCTGACACCTAAATATTCCTGAACCTCTGCACCTGTGAACGCTGAACCTATGAACCTTTAATCCTTTACCCCATGCCCCATGCTTTATAAGACCGGGCACTAAAAGAGTCCCTGGGCTTTAAAATCTTCGACCACCTCCGGCAGGCCGGCCCCTAACAGGGTCTCCTTGGTGGGAATTCCGTTTTCATCCCACCCCCTTGCGGTATAGTACCAGGTCAGCAGGTTATGGATATCTTCCTTGGATAGAACATGTCCTTGGTTCGGTCCGTCAACGATGGGTTCCTCGGTTAAGCGTGCCGGTGGGAAATCGAAATGCCGGCCGAAATCGTTTATCTCCCGTACCGAAAACGCCCGCGTGAGCTGCCAGATGCGCTCGGAGATCTTCAGCAGTTCCTCCCAGGTTTTCGTCCTTCCGCAGATGTGCGAATACAGTTCGGCGTAATGTTCCTCCTCGAAACCCAGCTCCATCATTTGAAGCCGGCAGTTTCCTAAAGCATCGAAGAGGGAACGGGTGTGCTGGGAGCCGATCACATATTGCGCACAGCGGCCGCTGACAACTCCCTTGGGTTGTGCTGCTTTCTTTTCCTCGGAGGTAATTAAATCATGGACGCTCGTCCAGGCACCGGCAACATCGTGGCCCAGCACCCAGGCCCGGTTGTGATGCGCCCCCACATCGGCCGTCAGATAGGCCAGCATCATCGAAGGCGCATTACGGCATTCGTACCCCGACCATTCCAAGCCTTTGACATGGATGGCAAACCGATCCGATCCGTTGCCAATTTTTTCTGATGCGACCTTGACCCCTTCGGCCAAAAGATTGCCGATTCCTTCTCGGTTAGCGATTTTATTCAGGAGATAAACGACGGCATCCAGATTTGAAAAATCGATCTCTCGGCCGATTTCGTCCTTTGTCAAAATATCCTTCTGAAAGGCTTCTTTGCCTTTTGCATAGGCCGCTTTCAGATTGGCAACCGAAATACTTCCGGTACCTTTGACCGCGATGGCTTTTATATGTTTACTACCCATCACGGCCCCGACACCGGTCCTTTCCGCCTGTCGTCCGAAATCGTGGGAAATACAGGCGTATCGGACCCGGTTTTCACCGGCCGGCCCGTGGCCGCAATCAGCATGTTCTCCGGATCAAACGGCCCAATTCCCGATTGAATGATGAATGTTGAGGTATTGAAAGCAGAGTTCTCAATGCCCTGATTCAATATGCCATTGCTTCTCCATGCGGTCCATTTCGTTGACTATTTCCGGTGGCAATGAGGCGATCTTGAGATCCATCAACTTTCGGGTTTGTTCGCGCAGGCGTTCCTTAAAACGCCTGGCTCCTTTTTTAAACCACTCATCATAATTTGTACGGTCAAACAGTTGTGAATACCATACGTCACGGAAATGGTGCATGGTATGCTCCTCTTCCAGGTAGTGTCCGCCGGGTCCGACACGGTCAATCAGATCAAGGGCCAGTGTTTCGGCATTGACGAGAATACCGCGCATGAATTGATTGACCATATGGAGCACTTCGTTGTTCAATACCAGGTAGTTTGGCGAGATGAGCGTTGAATGATCGAGCAGGCCAATGTCGTGGACCAGATTGGCGCCACTGAGCGCGGAACTGAGACAGGAGAACGTTGCTTCAATGGCAGCCTGGGGGTCATCCGAAAACTTGGCATCGGTGCAGCCGGCGGTACCGAAAAACGGCAGCTGGTAACGCTGTGCCATTTGAGCCATAGCGGCGGTCATCAGGTTCATCTCGGGCGCGCCGTAGGAGAAAATTGCCGTGGTCATGTCCATGATGGTTGTAAACACGCCAAAGATCACAGGTGCCCCTGTACGGACAAGTTGCGCAAGCACTATGCCGCTCAATGATTCGGCGCGTCCTTGCACAATAGTTCCGGCCAAAGTTACCGGGGATGTTGCGCCGGCTTGGAGCCCGGAATAAAAAACCTGAGGGATGCCTTTCTCAGCACAGAAAATGATCTTCTCGACCATATCATCGAAATAGACCAACGGTGAAACCGGCGAAGAAAGGTGTGCGATACTCGGTGCCTGGCGAAAACGCTCTTGGCTGCCCGCGATCAATACGGCCATATTATAGATAGACTTTAGGCTGTTGAGATCGTAGCAACAAAAAACCAAGGGTTTCTCACAATAGGTCATCGCCTGTTTGGCAATCAGCCGGTCGGCGATATCGACGGGTACGTCGGCGGCAAGACCGAGGGCCATGGCCCAGGAGTAGTTGGGCAAAACATTGGTGATCATCGCGGTGACCCGGCAATCCTCGCTGGTGAAAGGACGACGGACGTCCGTGACGGGGTCCAGGTATTCCATGCAATCAAGACCGGCCCCATACCAGCTTCGATTGTCTTCCAGGAGGACTGCAGGTTCACCGTTACGCTTACCCAGCGCAAAGCAGGATGGTGATGCGTGGATGGCGTCCTCAACTAGCTGGGCAGGGATGCGCACGCGGTCCCCATCGACATTAGCACCAGCGCCGTCCAGCAATTCCAGGGCCTTGGGGTGGGTTATCTGGACGCCGGTGCGTTCCAGCACCTCCAACGCGGCCAAATGTATTTGCTCGATCTGGTCTTTGCTGAGCACGTTCAGGCTGGGCCTGGTGTGCAGCTCGGGATAGTTCCTTGGCATCTTCTACGGTCACCCCTTTTTCTATGATTGAAGGTTAAATTTTTATCCCGTTTGTTTCGATTTCTTGGTTTCAGGTGTCTTTCAGGTGTCGGGTGTCAGGTGTCAGCAAACAATCGCATTTCTGACACCTGAAACCTGACACCTGAAACCTACTAAGACCTAAAACCCTAAACCCTGGTCATTGTAAGATGATCATCTGCATCTTCGGGGTTTGTCTCAATGAACTCTAATCCGCGTTGGAGATCGTCAAATTGTGTTTTGCCTATAATGGCGCTACCTAATCCATAATATCCAGTGATGGTAACATAAAATGATTCACGCGACGTTGAAAGAGCTTTATGTGTTCCGAGATAACTTTTACCGCTTCGAGGTCGCTGCCCTGCTTAAACAGCTCGATTAATGACTGGTGATCTTTGATGGCCAGCTCTGCGTGTGACTCCATGTCATAGGTCGACACGTCTTTGCTGAAGCACATATAGGCCAAACGTTG
>CP070694.1:664537-667662 GCA_020353355.1 Desulfobacterales bacterium
ATGGCCAGGAGGTCACCACCTGGATCGACCGAGTGGGTCGACCGCTATTGGAAATTTCTCTGGGAGGAATTATTATTTCAACACTTGAAGATGAGAAAACCGCGGTTCGTTATTTGACACAAGCTGCATTGAATAAAAGCGAAGTCTTACTGGATTTTAGTCTGATAAAAAGCAATATGGTACTGCCGAATCCGGCGCAACTCTCTTTTTTGGAAGTTGTCATGTCCGGCTTCGATAAAGATATCGGTATGCCTTCCGATGAGCGGCAGCGTTGCGAGCGTCTGGGCGATGAGTTCATTTGCCAGATTGAAAGCCGCTCGCCTTCTGAGACCGGTATAACCAATAGTTCACAAGACCCATCCGCGAAAAGGTATTTACTGCCCTCCAACACCATCCCCAGCAACAATCAGCGCATTCGCCAAATGGCAGATGAAATCGTTGCGGCAGGGGACGGCACTTTGGAGCGGATCCATTTGATACTGGAATGGATCCAGCAGAATATCGGCCAACACCCCGTCGATGTATTTTCGGCTCTGGATGTGCTTGAGAGCAGAAAAGCCGAGTGCCAGGGACACACCTATTTGTATGCCGCCTTTGCCCGGGCATTGGAAATTCCCACCAAAGTTGTCAATGGAATTGTTTACTCCGATGATCTTCAGGGATTTTTGTACCATACCTGGGCGGAAAGTTTGGTAAACGGCCACTGGATTGCAATTGATCCAACCTTTCACCAGGTGCCGGCCGATGCCACCCATATCAAACTGGTGGAGGGGGAACATCCGGCTGAATTGATTCCCTTGATCAATCTTATCGGTAAGATAGATGTCCGCATTATTAAAGCCGGGAAGCGCTGAGGGTTTCACGCTTTGGGGAGCAACGCCGCTGCGCTGATCGGTCGTGTTCCGGTCGCCGACAGGCGTTGAGTTCTGCAATTCAATTAACAATCCACAGCGCCGGCTGATAGGCAAAATTCAGAATTTTTCTGGTCACCCGGCCGATGGCAAATTGCCCGGGCGAGCTATATCCTCGTCTGCCCAAAACAATGGTGTGATAGCCGCCCTTTCCGGCAGCCTTTGCGATGGCGCCCGCTCGGCTTTCCTGATACGTCAAAATCTCACTGGAAAGGTGTTCGGCAGAGAATCCGGCGTCGATCAGCCGCCGTTTGGCCTCCATGATGGCCGGCACGATTTTTCTTTTGTTGGACTCGATCCAGTCGGTTTCATGTTTTTGCATAAACAACTCTTTTGTGCTCCATTGTCCAATGCTCAGGGGTCGGACCACATGGCATATCATGACCTCACACGCGGATGGATCCAGCAGAGTACCCAGGCAGGTTACGGCTTTCATCGACCCCGCTGAGCCATCGAAGGCCACGAGAATTTTCTTCGATTCAGGATATTCCCCTACGATAATGATCGGAATATGGCCTGTCAGCTCAACGAGTTTAGCGGCAACACTTCCCATGTTAATGGTATCCAATTGGCTGCGTCCGATGCGTCCCACCACCATAGCGCTGTAATCCTGCTGAGATTCATTTAAGATATCTCTGGCAATGCCGGACTTCATGCTTTGGCTTTTCAGGAATATGGCCTCATTGGAAAAACCGGAATCAAGCACTTTTTGACGCGTTTTTTCCATGAACGCATGAATCAATTCCTGTTGATGAACCTTCCAGATTCGAAGCGGATACCGCAGGCTGCAGTCGGTGGGATCGAAATCCATATCCCTAAATGCCTCGGGGACCTCCGCTGCAACATGAAAGAGAATAATCTGTGATCCTTTTGAGAACATGCGGCCGACATAGCCCACAGCCCTCAGCGATTGCTGTGATCCATCCACAGGTATTAGTATTTTTGAATGTTTTTGCATGATAAGAACCGCTTTCCAGCTTGCAGGTCTCCTCACGAAATCAGAGGCTGGTTAATATGGGTTTTGCCTATTTCCCGTTGTTTAAACCGAACGTGATTTCTTGAGTTCGGTGCCGAATTTTTGCTTAAATGCATTGGCGACAATCCTGGCTGCCATTTTCGGTTTCGGAATGTAGTCGCAGTTGATCACCATGTCGAATTCATATGCTGATGCATCTTTTCTGCCGAAAGCCTTTTTGAAGAAATCGCGCTGCTCAGTGTCAATTTTCTTCAGCATTTTTTTGGCTTTCTTGGTTTCAACTCCCATGATTTTTGACAGGCGCTGAATGCGGTGTTCATCCGAGCAGATAAATCGAACTGCCAGAACCCGTTCGCGAGGTAAAAAAAGGTGCGCGCCTCTTCCGACAAATATCGTTGAGCCGGTTTCGGCCATTGCAAAGATCGCGCCGATAATATGGCGCAGATAGTCACTCATGATAAAAGATTTTTCACCGAAGAGCATTTTGGTTAATTCAACCATTTTGCCGGGATAGCGTTCATCGAAAAACGCGACGGTTTTTGCTGCCAGCTTTTTATCATTGGCGATGGTTTCCAGTATTTCACGATCGGCAACCCGGAATTTGATTTTATCCGCCAGGATATCGGCAATCTCCAAAGCGCCGACGCCGATTTTTCGCGAAAAGCAAATGGTCGGCACGATCTCGGCCGGAAATGATTTGCGCTCTCTAGCCTTGAGACGTTTTTGCTCCCATTCGCGGATATATTGCTGGGCCATCTGAGCAGCGCCCGGTCGTTTTTGGGCATAGGTGCCTGGCAAATAATCTGTTTTCCTTATTTTTAGAGCCATATGTCTAACCCCCATCTTTTCAGAACGCTGAGATTCTTTCGAGCGTTCCCTTAATTTTTTCGGTGTATAGACGCTTAGCTCAACGTTTTCTTCTATCTGAAGACAACCCCAAAAGTTATTTCATTGCAGATGAATTCCTTCGGTTTTTCCAAGAGTGGGTAGCTTGTCCACATGCCAGGGAATTATCCTTATTATTGCAAAGTATGTGCCATGCAATTTCTGATTCCGAACCCAAGAGTTATTTGATTAAATGATGAGCTAAACCGTTTGAGACCGGCTTGGCCGACAGGGGCTGAAAGCAACTCGGCTGCCAGATTTTTTTCAGACTGTAAAATGCTTCCTGATGTCGGAATTCCATTTACCCTCATCATTTGCCCTTGCCCTTTACAGGGTGGAAAAAAATCTGACAC
>CP070694.1:667762-672932 GCA_020353355.1 Desulfobacterales bacterium
ATGCCGACTCGAAAATCCCAGGGACTCCAGTCTCCCTGGCGTTCGAAGATCCCTTGCAGATCGATGAAAATATAAAGCCCGACAAAAATCGATATGCCGATTAAAATCAGATCCACGACCATGGCGGCGTTAAGTTTGTCTTTGCGGGCACCTTTGTATAAGGGCTTGGTCAAAAAGGTCATCACCAGAATGCAGGTCAAAAAAACGGACCGGTGCCGCATGGCGGTCATTGCCACAATACCGGCGGTATACAGCTGAAACAGGCTCAGAGCCACACCGATCACCATCAGGCATTTGGCGATCACCCAGGCGGTCGGGGTTTTGGTTTCTGTTGGTTTGAGTTCGGCCATTGTTACTTTTGTGTGAAGCTTTTTATCCGCTGTTTGAATATCGAACAAGGAATTTAAAAGTAAGAAGTATTTTTATTTTGGAGTATTTCGACATTCGATATTCCTTGTTTGGTGTTCTGCGGTTAATTTCTTTAATCCGGGGTTGCTGGATGCGGGACGATGCGTCGCCACAGGCTGTACAAAAGACTCACCGGGCGGGCGGAAAACTGCACCGCCACATGCGGTGCCACTGCCGACAGGTTTTTGCTGCGGCCGCGCCAGATGATCGTATGATCCACGCCGGGGCTGCCCACCCGCAGCACAAAATCACCGGTGGGCATGTGCATGTCTTCGATAACCTCATACTGCCCCCGCCGGACCATGCGGCCCATACCGGGCATGCGGCCCATACCGGCGCCGAATTTCATATAACGCTCCTCTTCGATGAAAATGCGTCCTTCGGCATCCACACTGTGTTCTTCCCAGATCGGGGCGTTTTCCACCGAGTGATAATAATGGATGGTAAAGCGCTCACCCGGCTGCAGGGGCACCGCCAGCAGCGGCGGCCCGCCTTTGAGCGGTGTGGTGGTTAATTCCAGGCCGCCGGGCAAACGCCAGCCAACTCCCAATAAAGCAGCAACCAGGCCAGCTGCGGCCATCAGCAGCATCCGGCGCTTCCCGGTCAACCGGTTCATTTACGGCATCAGATTGGCCGGCACGGCCACGCCTTTTTCTTTTAGATACTTGATCGTGCCCGGATGCAGCGGGATGGGTGAGTATTTCACCGCATTTTCAGGCGTCGTGTACGAGGCCGAAGGATGAATCTTGAGCAGGTAGTCCTGGTGTTCATACAGAGCTTTTACCAGTTTATAGACCAGGTCTGTGCTCAGGCCCTTTTGGCAGATCATCACGTTCCAAACTCCGATGGTGGGAACGGCCTGATCCACGCCACTGTATACCCCGCCGGCCAGATCCACCGCCGAATATTCGGCATTGGCGGCTAAAATTTTCTTTTGCTGCTCGGGGGTAAAATTGATGATGTGAATTTCATGGGTGGTGGCCAGATCCAGAATGGAGCTGGTTCCGGGTCCAACCGACCACACCCCCACCTCGATGGTGCCGTCTCTCAAAGCATTGGCGCTTTCGGTAAAAGACAAACGGCTGTCTTTGTAGGAATCCAGTGGTATGCCCAAGGCCTTAAAAACGGTCTCGGCCATGAAGTTGGTGCCGCTGCCCGGGCTGCCGGAGCTGATGTTATTACCCTTGATCTGTTCGATATTGGTAATCCCGGACTTTTTGAGGGTCACCACCTGCAGCAGGTTGGGATACATGATGGCCATCGACGAAATGTCGTGTTTCTTTCCCTGAAATTTGGACAGCCCCTGAAAGCCGGCGACTGCCACATCCCCCATGACTTCTCCGATGACGGTTTCACCCTTGTGGGCCAGTTTGACGTTTTCCACGCTGGCACCGGTGACTTCAGCAACCGCTCTCACCCCTTTGACGTATTTGTTCCAGATCTCAGCCACCCCGCCGCCGTAGGGGTAGTAGATGCCCCCCGTTCCACCGGTTCCGATGGAGATAAATTCGGTGCGGGCCATGCCAGGACCCGCGATCAACAATATGGCCATCAAAGCAACCATGCCGCCAAAAACCCATTTCATACCCAGTTTTTTCATCTCGATATTCTCCTTATCGCTAAAAATTAAATTTTCAATCATAATGAAGTCTTACAGTTCAATCGTCCGCACGACCACCAGGATTTTTTTCGAGAATTTATCGGTGCCCATAAAGGGTATCTTGACCGTTTGGCTTTTGCCGGGTTCTATTACCGGCGGTTTTCCCGTACGCGGCACAAGATGCCCGTTGGCTTTGTCCATGTCATCTAAAAAAATAATCAGCCGGTAGCGAAGAGGCTTGTCAGTAGGGTTTTCAAGGCCCACCGTAAAAATGAGCGAGGGATAGCCTTCATGTTTCCCCAGAGCGCATTCAAACTGGATGAGCTTTGCCTCATCGACCACTTCCCACTTGATGCTCGCATCACAATTGGTTTTTTCCGGTGCGCCTTTGGCGGCACACCCGACGAGCCATAAAACGGCCATCATGGAAACAACAAAAACGGATGCGCTGGAAAATTTTCTAAATTGTTTCATTCTCATACCTCCTTTTGCTGATTTTTCATGTGCATTCCCCATGCGCGCAGAAAATGGATATAAAACCCCACTTTCTTAAGAAAGCAAAGTTCTCAGCTTCCCAAAGCCATGTACCACGTATAATTCTCCTGAAAAAACCCCAAGGGCTTGATCCACGATGCGTTGGTTATGGATCTGCAGCAATTAACAAGAAATAATTTGATAAGTCAAGCAGAATAATGGGAATTCACCGGCCGGTAAATACCTGTTCGACGAGGGTTTATTCGGAAAATAGTTATAAAAATCACTTTACGGTAAAACACCATTAATACAGCCAGTACAATATTTTGAAATAAAAAAGGCTTGCTGCGACAAGGGAAACACAGGGCAACCACAGTTGCCTATATACAGAGCCCAGGCTAGCACCAAAATACTCGTTGGTTAATAGAAAGCAAAGGTGTAAGGGGGAAAGCATTACACCCGCAAAGCCGCAGGTAAGGATCAGCATCACATAAGCCGGAAGGAACGGGGCTTCACCGAGCGAATGAATCAGGGGTAACAATATGGGTATCGTGCTGCCCACAAATGCGATAACGAGTCCGCCGGATACACCCACTACAAACGGAAGCATGGCGACGATCAGTACCAGGGGAACGTGAAGCCGCACCAATTCTTCGCCTGCGGTCACAGCAGCGTTGCTGTCTGCCAGGATTCCTTTAAAAATCAAGATGCCGGCAATCATATAGATCATCTTTAGCAAGTGAGCGGTGGGCAGCATCTGCACGATCTGGTTGCTTGATAAACCGTTTGCCAGCCAAACAGATAGAATCGCTGGACACAGGGCCACAATCAATCCCGTTTCTTTGGCAACCGAAAACGATGGAAAAAGCAATGACAGAACGATTCCCATTCCAAGGCCAGCAATGATGACAATCAAAATCGGCATGAGCTCTTTCAGAAAAGGTCTTACCAGCAAGCGTCGATTGTTAATATCAAATTTTTGCGAAGAAACAGAATTTTTTAAAACAAGATATCCTAAAACACCGGCAATGAAGGTGAACGGACACATGATGGCGATAATGGTCAAAAGACTAATATCGGTCATAATGGCGGTAAGAAGGATACCCGGATACAGCGGCCACCAGTATTCCCAAATATGCCGAAACCAGTAATTGACAAAACTCAGCTGGGGTTGAGATAATTTTGAATCGATTCCCAGCTCCTTGACCATTGGGGCGGAGAATACGGCACCGCCCGGCATGGGAAGCAGTCCGATCAAGGCCGGAAAGATGACCAAGTTTAATCGCGGACTGGAAATCAGTCCTTGAAACCGGTCCAGCAGCCGTTTCATCTGTCCGGCCGCTTCCATGCTGTTGCTGAGAATCAGGATGAGGGATACGATGATGGCGATCGACACGGTCTTAGGATCAATGACGGAAAAGACCATGGATTTGAGCATGGCCTGAGGTCCTAGTCCAAATAAAAGACTCAAGGAAACTGCTCCCAACATAAATGCATTCCCCAGCGACAGCTTCCTTCTGATGCATATGACGACCAGGATAAAGACAATTATGATCCGCAGGATGGCAGGGATGTTAGTGAATAATGACATATAATTGTTGTTTCCATTAAAATGAAAAATCTTCCGACAAAGGCCAATACCAGACAACCGTCATGATATCAAGATGTTAAAAAGAATGAACATCGGGCAGGTGCGGTCACTGCTGCGTTGACCGCCAATTGATTCTGAGGGAAAAGGCGTAAGGATTTAATCCCTGCGCCTTTATTAATTTTCTTTAGATCTTACACCAGGCAAAAACCTAATAATGTTCCAATCAGCCCGAAGCATATATCCGCAGTGTCTGCTGTTCTGCTTGGCATGAAAAGCTGAACTCCTTCAATGATAAACGGATGGGTCAATAATAAAACTAAATAGGGATATTTAAATCTTCTGAAGGCCGGATAAAACAACGCCATCAACATACCTAGAAGTAAATGTTGCAATGAGCTTTCAACAAACATTATATCCGCTTTCTGCCTGGATTAACAATTACAGATAACGTAAATAGAACAGTCAATGAACAAATATCAAGAAAAAAAACCTCTTCATTAATTTTTTTCTCATTTAGATTGAATCTATGGATTTTAACTACTGAAAATCATTAATCAGTTGATATTTTTATTGACAGTATATAAACTTGAATGTATATAGTCGACAATCGACCAAAAATGGTTTCATAATCCCATCTGATGTCCGATAGCTGCGTTGCAAACCGATTCAAAATGCTCACACACTAGCGTGTATGCTCCGCTTTTAAATCGGTTTGATGCCTTGCTCTCAAACATGATCTGAGCTTATGAAACCATTTTTATGTAAGGAGCATAATGTGAGATTATTAGAATGTGAGGCGAAGGAGATTTTAAATAAATATCAGATTGTTACACCATCGGGCAGTGCGGTTGCATCCGTTGGCAAGCTCGACGTCAAGCCTCCCTTGATCTTGAAAGCCCAGGTTCCCATCGGCGGGCGCGGCAAGTCCGGCGGCATCCTGGAAGCTTCTACGAATAAAGAAGCAAAAATCAAAATTGAACAACTGCTTTCCACATGGGTCAGAGGCTATAAATCCCGTAAGATTCTTATGGAAGAAAAATTGGATATTGACCGAGAATTTTTTATGGCCATCACCTACGATACGGTGGCCAAGGCTC
>CP070694.1:673032-678344 GCA_020353355.1 Desulfobacterales bacterium
AGAATCGCTTTCGATCCCGTGCCATGATTATGAAAATGACGTCCAAACCATAGAGCAAGGCTTTGAGCCTGTTGCTGTGAATGAAAACCAGGTCGCTCATTTGTATTACACCAGCGGCACCACCGGTCGGCCCAAAGGGGTGATGCTCACCCATAAAAATGTTTGCCTCCATGCCCTGGGAACGATCGCCGAGCTTCAGCTGGCATCCACCGATATCTGGGGCCACATTGCGCCCATGTTTCATCTGGCCGATGCCTGGGCGACATTTGCCATCACCTGGGTGGGGGCGCGCCATGTGATGGTGGGTCAATTTGAGGCCGAGGCCGTCATGGCAAATATTCAACAGGAGCACATTACGCTGAGCAACATGATTCCCACCATGCTCAACTTGATGATCAAACACCCCAAGGTGAGCACCTATGATTTTTCAAGCCTGCGGGTGATTCTTAGCGGCGGCGCCCCCATCGCTCCGGAGGTGGTGCGAAGCATTACCGAAACCTTTGGCTGCGATTATATTCAGACCTACGGTATGACCGAGACCAGTCCGTATTTAACCTTCAGCATCTTAAAAGAGCACCTGCACGCTTTATCTCCTGAAGAGCAGTTTAAATATAAATCCAAGACGGGGCGCCCCTTTATCGGCGTGGATCTGAAAGTGGTTGACGAAAACGGGGATCCCGTAGCCGCTAATGAGCAGCAGGTCGGCGAGATTTGGGTGCGCGGCGACACGATAACGCCCGGATACTGGAACCTGCCGCAGGCCACCGCGGAAGCATTTAGTGAAGGCTGGCTTCGCACGGGTGATCTGGCCAATGTGGACGCCGAAGGCTATGTCAATATTGTCGACCGAAAGAAGGATATGATCGTCACCGGTGGTGAGAACGTGTATTCCACCGAAGTGGAAAACGTTCTCTATATGAACCCGAAGGTACTGGAAGCCGCTGTGTTTGGTATTCCGGACGAAAAGTGGGGAGAAGCGATCACGGCGGCCGTCGTGCTCAAAGAAAACGAGACGGCGACGGAGGCAGAAATAATTAATTTTTGCAAGCAACACCAAGCATCGTATAAAGCACCCAAATCGATTATATTTTTGGATGAACTCCCCAAAACCGGGTCCGGCAAAATTTATAAAAAGGGATTGCGTGATGCTTACTGCACCATAGACAAATAAAAGGAGACCAACTCATGCCAAACCGATATGAAGAATTGACAAAACTCCGAAAAAAAAACGTACCACAGGCACCCTACAATATCACCCCGGCTTTCATCCGAGAAGCTCGGGGAGCGCTGATGATTGATGTGGAGGGTCGTGAACTGATTGATTTTGCCGGCGGTATCGGCGTCAATAATGTGGGTCATTGCCATCCGAAAGTGGTTGCGGCCATCAAAGATCAGGCGGATAAATGCATCCACACCTGTTTTCATGTGGCTATGTATGACGCTTACGTTGATCTGGCCGCCAGACTCAATGCGCTTGCCCCCGGAGACTTTCCCAAAATGACGATGTTTGCCAACAGCGGAGCCGAGGCCGTGGAAAACGCCGTAAAAATCGCACGCTACAATAAAAAACGGCCGGCTGTGATTTGCTTTGAAAATGGCTATCACGGACGCACCCTATACACCCTGAGTCTGACCAGCAAAATCAAACCCTACAAGTTCGGTTTTGGGCCGTTTGCCTCCGAAGTTTACCGCATACCCTTTGCCTATTGTTATCGCTGTCCCTTTGGCCTCCAGTATCCTGGGTGCAGTGTCGCCTGCGCCGATTACCTGGAAGACGTTTTTGTCTCCCATGTCTCTGCGGAGGCAACGGCAGCGATCATTGCGGAGCCGATTCAAGGGGAAGGCGGGTTTATTACTCCACCTCCGGAATATTTTTCAAAGGTTCAGAAAATTGCTCAAAAATATGACATTGCCTTCATCATTGACGAAGTCCAGACCGGTGTGGGGCGAACCGGGAAATTCTTCGCCATTGAGCACTGGGATATTGCACCGGACATCCTGACCTTGGCAAAGAGTTTGGCAGGCGGTATGCCGTTGAGTGCCATCATCGCCCGTGAAGAATTGATCAACAAAATCCATGTGGGCGGATTGGGCGGAACCTTCAGCGGCAATCCGGTTTCCTGTCGGGCCGGTCTGGCCGTCCTCGAAATTATGCTGGAAGATGGTCTCCTTCAACGGGCGCAACGTCTCGGAGAGAAGCTCTTTGCTCAATTTAAGAATTTGCAGGAAAAATTTGAAATCATCGGAGATGTCAGAGGGAAAGGACCCATGCTGGCCATGGAACTGGTGCGCGATAGAGAAACGAAAACGCCGGCCAAGGAAGAGGCAGACAAATTGGTGAAGATTTGCTTTGAAAAAGGTCTGGTGTTGCTTTCCTGCGGAAATTTCGGCAACGTCATCCGCACGCTGATGCCCCTGGTGATCACCGATGAGCAACTGCAACGCGGACTGAGCATGCTGGAAGAGGGTTTTCAGGAGCTAATAACCTAGTGAAGCATCCTTTGGGATTTTCTCAATTCGTGCATTCAGCTAATCTTGGATATTCCTCATAACTTTTCTAATATATTTGTGGGGCACACCACCGAGTAGGGCGTGCCACTGCTCCCGCCTCATTCCGGTTGGCACAGTGGCCGACCCTACTTTATCCTTTGGAATACTGTGGGAGCGGCTTCCAGCCGCGATAAACGGTGCAACTAGCAAAGCCCAATCGCGGCTGGAAGCCGCTCCCACAATTGAAAAATATCTCAAGTCAACAGCATTACCTATAAACCCATCTCCTTTTCCTCCTCGGCAATGCATTCTTCAATTATCTTAAAGGCCTGGTCAATTTCTTCTTTCTGAATAATCAAGGGCGGCGCAAACTCAAAGGCTTGCCTCACGGGGGCCAGTTTGATAATGAGCCCCTTTTGCTTGGCTCGCGCAATCATGTTGGTCAAATTTTCCGCCGGCAGCGGCGCGCGGGTCTTTTTGTCCACCGTAAAGTCGATGGCCGTCCACATTCCGGTGCCGCGCACCTCGCCGACGATGGAATGATGCTCCAATTCCTGCAGGCCTTCCAGAAAATAGTTGCCCAGGTTCTCAGAGGCTTCAACCAGCTTTTCCCTTTCCAAAATTTCGATGGTCTTTAGGCCGGCGGCACAGGGAACCGGGTGGTTGCCATAGGTGTGTAAATGATTGAATACCTCAATGGGCTTCAGCACCTCATCGGTACAGCCGACAGCCCCAAGCGGCACATAGCCGCTGGTGATCCCTTTGGCCATGGTGATCAGATCCGGTTGGACATCATAGTGTTCGGTGGCGAACATTTTTCCGGTACGGCCAAATCCACAGATAACTTCGTCGATAATCAGTAAAATTCCAAATTTATCACAAATCCCACGAACAATGGGCCAATATTCTTTTGGAGGAGCAAGGACACCAAAACCCTGCTGGATGGGCTCTCCAATAATGGCCGAAAATAGGTCCGGACCTTCAAATTCGATGATGCGTTGGATGTTGCGTGCACATACAATGTCACAATCCGGATAGGTCAAATCATAAGGACAGCGATAGCAGTACGGAGATTCCGCAAACACGCTGCCGGGCGCTAAGGGCTCCATCATATGTCGCATGGGCACCACCGAACCCAAGGCCCTGACACCGATACCATTCACACCGTGATAGGCACCTTTGCGCGAAAGAACCTTATAACGTCCCCTATCACCATTAAAATAATGATAATGCTTGGCAAGTTTCATGGCTGTTTCAACAGCCTCCGATCCGTCGCACTCAAAGGTGAACCGATTGATGGCGCCCGGCGTAATCCCGGCGAGCACTTCGGCCAGTTTTATGGCCGGCTCATTGGCAAACATCAGCGGGGTAAAATAAGCAAGCTCCATCATCTGATCATAGATGGCTTGCGCCAGTTCCTTGTGTCCATAGCCCAGATGAACCGGGCGGGTCACCCCGGCGACCAGATCGATATATTTATTGCCTTCGGTATCAAAAACATGAACACCTTCACCTCTGGAAATCACGGTGATGCCTTTGTCAATTTCAGCTTTGGGTGTCAGATGTAAAATTAAATGGGATGATTGATCCATTTTACGTGTAGGTGCGTCCATTTTGCCTCCTTTAAGAATGCCTCCAGCGATTATATCTAAGCCAATAAAATTAATTGGAAGTGGTTTCAAAACCCTGTCTAATGTCCGATGACGGCGTTGCAATCCGATTCAAAATACTCACATACTATCGTGTATGCTCCGTTTCTGAATCAGATTGCGTCTTATCTTCGAACACAATTCGAAGTTTTGAAACCACTTCTATGGGAAAAAGGTTAGTTTAGGGGGTCGAGGGCACGGCAATCATTCGAAGACCACCCCACCTGAATTCGCTGGCCCTTGTTTACAATTCGATGGCCCTGAGCGTTGGGAATCTTGACGATAAATTCATCATTGCCGCAAACACTCACACGGGTGCGAACATGATCGCCGAGATATATCAGCTCTTGTACAACGCCTTCAAAGACGTTATCAACAGTTCCATCACTGGGATTAACGGTAACCCTTTCCGGGCGCAGTGATATGGTGGTTCTGTCACCAACGCCATTGACGTTGACCTTCAGTGCCCTGACCACCGCACCGCCTTCTATTTCCACCAGGCACGTATCGCCGGTTATTTCCGTCACCTTGCCTGTAAGCTGGTTGTTTTCACCGATAAATTGGGCCACAAACGCATTTTCCGGTTTTTCATAGAGAATGTCCGGAGTGGAGAGCTGCTGGATGATACCGTCATCAAAAACCGCAATGCGGTTGGACATGGTCATGGCCTCACTCTGATCGTGGGTCACATAGACCACGGTGACATCCAGATTCTCATGAATGCGTTTGATTTCATATTGCATCTGCTCTCTGAGATTTTTGTCGAGGGCCCCGAGAGGCTCGTCCATCAGCACCAATTGCGGCTCAAACACCAGCGCCCGCGCCAACGCGATTCGCTGCTGCTGGCCGCCGGAAAGCTGCGCCGGCATTCTTCCCTCAAAGCCTCGCAGTTCGACCATTGCAAGGACGTTAGTGACTTTTTTGTCGATATCATGTTTTGGCAGTTTGCGGACTTTGAGGGGAAACGCAAGATTTTCTTTGACCGTCATATGGGGAAACAGGGCGTAGTCTTGAAAAACCATGCCGATGTTGCGTTTATGGGGCGGAATATTGCCGATGGATTGACCGTTAAAGTAGATCTCTCCGTGTGTCGGCGTTTCAAAACCGGCCAGCATCATCAGGGTTGTCGTTTTTCCGGAGCCGGAAGGACCGAGCAGGGTCAAAAATTCGCCT
>CP070694.1:678444-681349 GCA_020353355.1 Desulfobacterales bacterium
GGTATTACGACAGATTGAACAGGCCCGGCTTATCATCCAGCGGGCCGGGGTAACCCTTATGCAGGATCACGGTTTACCCGGTGGCCTACCGTTAATAAATCATTTCATTGGCCATTTGAGAATTGAATATGGATATCAATCATAGACTGTTAACAACGGGTAAGGATCTTAGAATCCTTGGTGAGCAGTATGCGAACCGGGGTAAACCGGCACAGAATTTAAACTTCTGCGACTAAACGATTTGGTAATCTGGCTTGCAGCGATATGTTTCGGATATCTCGAGCCTTGGAGGTACACTGTCGCATTTATTCATTAGAATAGCAGCGGATATACAAAAGAAAAAGCGAATGAAGTTTTCTATTAGTTACAGTTTTTCCTATCATAGATCGTATCCGTCTGATCAATCTTAATCTGCAATTTTGAAAAACATTATATTTCATCGGAACATCCAAAAATTTTATCGTACCTTAATATTTTATATGGAGGCACGCAATGTAAAATAATTTGACATTTATACCACATTGTAGCAGAATACTTCAGGTGATTAAAGAATAATTTTTAAGCGACCCAAAGCTTTCAACAACAAAAAGGAGGCCTGGCATGCTAAAATCTCCTTCGAAGATGAAAAAATTGCATTTAACAGGGGTTCTGGTACTCGCCTTGTTCACTCTAGCAACGACACCAGGCATAGCTTTTGATAAGGTTAACAAATCAAATAATGGTGTTGCCATTAAGGGGTACGATTCTGTCGCTTATCATACTGAAGGTCGCGCAGTAAGAGGGAAAAGCGAGTTTTCCCATAAATGGAATGATGCAGATTGGTACTTTGCAAGCGCTGAGAACCGTGATTTATTTGCAGCGAGTCCGGAACGCTATGCGCCCCAATTCGGGGGCTACTGAGCCGGCAGCTTATCAGCAACCGGTCGGGTTGCCGGTGTCGATCCCGAAGCCTTTAAAATTATCGACGGTAAACTCTATTTAAACTGGTCAAAAAAAATCGCGACTGAATTTGAAAAAAATGCAGCTGCAAATGTAAAAAGAGCCGACGAAAACTGGGCTAAACTTAACGAAACGAATTGATTTGGCAAAAAAGTTTCAGATCACTTATAAAATGAAATGAGAATTGTTCTTTCACTTAAGTCCCGCTTTGCGAAGGCCTTCAACAATTTTGGCTCGATCAGCCTGATTGCGAAAAGCAGTACCATAATTATCAATCTCGAAGAATGGATCGAGTCGAAGAACTTCTTGCACTTCACGCGCAGCATCATCTGTGCGGTCTGCTTGCACGTATGCTGCAGCGAGAGCGATATGATTGCCGACCCAATCCGATTTTCGACTCAGGCCCTGTTCTAGCACTTTGATGGCTTTGTCGTATTGCCCGTTCAGGTAATAGCCAATCCCCAGAGACATGAAACCACCCGGGGACTGATATGGATCGAATCGAAAGGCGGTCTCCAAGGAATGGATGGCGTCATCTACTCTACCGGACCAAAGCATCACCATGCCACGATTTCTAAGGGCAGAAGCGTCATTGGGATTGAGTTCGATGGCCCGATTCAAGTGGTTGATTGCTAGATCATATTGTTCCAGATAGATATAAACAAATCCGAGCAGGGCGTATGCATCAGCGTTTGACTCCTCCAGGCTCAGGGACTTGAGGGCAAGATCCTTTGCCTGCTGCAGGGTCTGAGCGGGAAACTCGGTCCAGCCGTAAGAAACCTGATTTAAGTGAGTTTGACCAAGACCTATATAGGCCGATGCAAAATCAGGATCTAATTCGATCGCCTTCTCGAACATCTGACGTGCTTTATTGTTTCCCGAAAGAGTCTTGGGGCGCAAGTATTCCATACCACGCAACAGGTAATCGTAGGCCTCCAAGCTCCCGGTCTTTTTATACATCACACGCTTTCGCTCTGTCGCGTCAATTTTAACTGCCAACTTCCCGACTATTGTTTGGGCAATCTCATCCTGGACAGCTAAGATGTCTTTCAGTTCACGGTCATAGCGTTCTGACCAAATGTGATAGCCGGCAGCGGCATCAATGAGTTGAGCGTTGACGCGCACCTTTGCGCCAGCCTTCTGGACACTACCTTCTAAAACGTACCTTACGCCAAGTTCCTGTCCAAGATTTTCGATATTCACCGGCTTACCTTTATAAGTGAAGATCGTATTGCTGGCAATGACCAGTAATTCTCGGAATTTGGAAAGGGCCGTGATGAGGTCATTGGTGATGCCGTCACTAAAATACTCCTGCTCGGGGTCTCCACTCAGGTTACTGAAAGGCAGCACAGCAATGGAAGCGCGTTCAGATAAAAGCAAAGAGCCTTTTGTCGAGGCTGCCTTCTCTTCATAAAATAAGGTAGAGCGAGTATAAATCCAGATTGCTGCCGCTGCAACTCCAATAGCCAAAACAGCAAACATTGCAGCCACCCAGAATATGCGTCTCGACCTTGACCGTTTTTCAGCGATGACCTTACCGGCATCTTCTGGCTCCAATAATGTTCGATAAACCCTTATCGGTTCAGGAATATTTTTCACATGTTGTTCACCTAAATAATGGTAGCCCAACGACAGCTTATTTTTAATGTGCTCGTAGACCGTGCCCGATATTGAAATCCCGCCAACTGCAGCAAGTCCCTCTACTCTTGCGGCGATATTGACTCCATCCCCATAGATTCGGCCATCCTCATCAATTACATCCCCAAGATTAATCCCTATACGAAACTGCATTCGGCGGTTGTTAGGAATATCAGCGTTTCTTAGTTTGATCTCCTCTTGAATCTTTATGGCACCTTTTACCGCATCAACAACACTGGCAAACTCAGCCAATATATTATCCCCGGGGGAATCTATCACTCTGCCGTCATGTTGGTTAATGATTTCATTTATCAGAAGACGATGCGCA
>CP070694.1:681449-686060 GCA_020353355.1 Desulfobacterales bacterium
CCCAGCAGAGGATCAAAAAAAGATAACTGAAATCGCCATGCAAATGTGGGATAAAGAAGCTGAAAAAGGACCGGAAGCAGCCAAGGCCCTGCAGATGCTAAAAGACTTTTTGAAGTCATTGGGTCATCTCTAATAGGCAGCACAGGGATCATGCATAAAAATTCCGGTAGCAAAAATAAACGCTGAACTCACCCGGCCCAAGCGGAACCATACAGTTCTGCCCGGGCCGGGTCATTGAATTAGCCTGAAAGGTGATCAATGTCCACTCTCAAAGCATTCCTTAACTTCATCGATGCCATCAACGACTGGGTCGGAAAAGTTCTTTCGTATTTCCTTTTCGCATTTTTCGCCCTACTTCTTATGGAAGTCATCTTGAGATATTTTTTTAATTCTCCGACGGTGTGGGGCAATGAACTCGCCCAAATGCTTTTCGGGACTTATGCAGTTGTCTGCGGCGGATACATTCTTCGCACCGGCGGCCATGTTAATGTGGATATCATCTATGCCCGCTTTTCAACAAAGACCAAAGCAGCTCTCGATATTATCACATCGGTTCTTTTCTTTCTGTTTTGCGGAATGCTGCTCGTATACGGCGGCTCCCTGGCTTGGGATTCTTTGTCCCGTTTTGAACATTCTCAGTCCGCCTGGAATCCTCCGTTGTATCCTGTTAAATTGATGATTCCCCTGGCTGCTATATTGCTTATCCTTCAGGGCATCGCTAAGCTCATTCGGGATTTCTTAGCACTACTTGGCAAGGACATCTCACGTGCACCGCAACCAGAAAAAGGAGAATCCTTATGAGCATAGAAGTTTTAAGTCTTCTCTTTTTCGGTGCGCTTATTATTTTTCTTTTGTCAGGTCTCCCCCTTTCGTTCGTTTTAGGTGGTGTATCAATGATTTTCATCTATTTTACCTGGGGGCCTGAAGCCTTTTACATGGTCGCCGCCCAGACCTGGGGCGCCATGAATAAATTTACCCTGGTGGCCGTGCCGCTTTTTATCTTTATGGCGATGATACTAGAACGGTCCGGGGTGGCCAAGGACCTGTATGAAATGATGTATCTATGGTTTGGGCCCGTGGGAGGTGGATTGGCCATCGGCACTGTCGTCATATGCGCCATATTCTCGGCCATGTGCGGTATCAGTGGAGCAGCAGTTGTGAGTATGGGGACCATCGCGTTGCCTTCCATGTTGGAACGCAACTACGACAAAGAGCTGGCATTAGGATGCATCAATTCCGGTGGAGGGTGGGGTATTCTGATTCCGCCCAGCGTCATTATGATTCTCTATGCCCTTATATCCGGAGAATCAGTTGGCAGATTATTTGCCGGTGGAGTTTTTCCGGGATTGCTTTTACTAGTTTTGGTTTCCATTTATATAGCCATACGATGCTATTTTCAACCGCATTTGGGACCCGCTCTTCCAAAAGAAGAACGTGGAAATTGGACAAAAAAGTTTACCGCTTTGAAAGCTGTTATTCTGCCGATTATAATTGTGATTATGGTCCTCGGTTCGATTATTGGCGGAGTTACCACACCAACTGAAGCCGCATCCATGGGCGTTGTAGGAGCTATCATTTCATCTTTGGTTTACCGTCAATATAGCTGGAAACTAATGAAGGAAGCTGCCATGCGAACATTGCGACTAACCGGGATGATTATGTGGATTCTCTTCGGAGCATATTGCTTCAGTGCGGCATATCACGGTATGGGAGCCCACCAGCTGATTGAAAACATGATGTCCTATATACCCGGCGGACCCTGGGGATCAATTATTTTTATCCAGATCGTAATATTCATTTTGGCTATGGTGCTCGATCCGGCCGGCATCATGATGATTACCATTCCGGTGTTTTTGCCAATCATCAAAGCCCAGGGTTTCGATCCCTTATGGTTCGGTATTCTCTTTGTCATTAACATGGAAATAGGCTATATGACACCGCCGTTCGGCTTCAACCTTTTTTACCTTAAAGGCATCGTACCCCCTAGCATTACCATGGGAGATATCTACCGCTCGGTCATTCCCTATACCCTGGTTGAGTTGACCGGTATGGTAATCATTATGATTTTACCCCAGATTGCCATCTGGCTGCCGAATTTGTTATTGTAAAAGCCAGAAGTCAGAAAAATGATATGACCGGAGCGGATTTCATCCGCATCGTCAAGAGCATAACCATTTCTTAGGTGAGCATAAGCTCAACTTTTATTGCGCAGTTTGGCCTCGGCAACGCAATAAATCGCTTTCCCGGACCTTACCGGTGTGAAACATTCGTTGCACGAAATGCACGCCGCCCTGCGGGTGCCCCCGGATTGCCAGCGCTGAATGAGGTCAGGTTCTCTGATCAGCGGTCGACATAACGAAACATAGTCCGCCAGGCCTTCATTGATGACCCGTTCAGCAACGCTGTAAGACCGTATTCCACCGACAAGCATTGACGGTACGTTGATTTTCTCCCTGTACAATCGCGCTGCCTGGGCAAAATACAATTCCTTTTCTTCGGAAACAATACCGGTTTTGCGGGAAAAGAGATATTCCTCAGGGCTCAAATGGGTACCTCCGCTGATTTCAATGGCATCGATACCTTCGGTTTCCAGCATGGCGGCCAGCCGAACCATATCTTCTTGATTAAAACCACCATCAAGATAATCATCTGAGTTTATCTTGATCAGGACCGGGTAGTCGCCCCCCACCGCAGAGCGGACGCCTCGCAGGCACTCTAAAACAATCCTGGCACGATTTTCCAGGCTACCCCCATATTCATCTGTTCGTTTGTTATAAAAAGGGGAAAGAAATTGACTGAGAAGATAGCCATGAGCCCCATGAAGCTGGACGCCATCAAAGCCGGATTTTTTTACCCGAATTGCCGCGTTCACAAAATCCGCCACCGTTTCAGAAATCTCGGCTTTGGTCATCTCCCGGCAAACACATCCCTGAGGCATCTTTTTGGGCGAAGGTCCCAAAGCATAATCTCCTTCAGGAATAGAATACGAATTGCAACCGGCATGCATGATCTGCATGACGATTTTACCACCTTCGTTATGCACCGCCCTGGTTAATTCAGTGAGTGGCGGAATGAGCTCATCTTTGTATATACCTGTCTGCCCGAGCCTCGACCGTCCTATCCGGTTGACATACGTAAAGCCGGTGATAATCAACCCGACATCTCCCTTCGCAAGTTCAACGAGCAGATTTACCAATTCCGGTTTACAGGCTCCATTCTCATCTGCCATAGCTTCAAATGTGGCCGAGCGAACGAATCGATTCTTCAGCGTCATACCATTCAGGGTTGTACTTTCAAAAAGTTTCGACATCATACCTCCTAAAATGCTTTCTCCAGCAAGGCAAGTGCATCTTCATAAGTTATTTTTTTCGGATTAAAATGAACTGCAGCATCCTTGATGGCTTTTTGGGCTACCGCTTCCAATGCGTTTTTTTTCACGTCGGCTTGGCTCAAGGTACGCGATAATTTTGTATGTTTATATAATTGATCTTGAAATCCGCGAATGCATTCCACCGTCTTTTCGGCTCTTGTTTCCTTTGGCGTCTGAACGTACACATCAGGGCCGGCCAGGGGCAGCAACAATTCACCAATAATGTCTTTCACTTCGGACATATTGTATTCCAGACCGTGAGGAAGGAAAATGTTCATCGCCACCCCGTGCGCAACACCGCACTCACCTCCCAATGCATGTCCCAACGCATGAATTATTCCGACCCCGGAATTGGAAAAGGCCGCACCGGCCATGCAGGCAGCGTTGGCCAGATAGAAACGACCCTGAATATCTTCTCCATCGTCAATCACCTGCAGCAGGTTTTCCCGGATCAGCTGAATAGCGAAGAAACCATGGGCGTCGCTGAATGGATTCCTGTGATTACTGATACAGGCTTCCATGGCATGGCTCATGGCATCCATGGCCGTGGCAGCGGTCACCAGGGGCGGCAGGGTAACTGTCATGCGGGGGTCGAGAATTGCGACATCAGGAATTAGCTGGTAGGAGGCGAATATGACTTTTTCATTCAGGCCGGGATCTCTGATCATAGCGGCATAAGTAACCTCGGAGCCGGTCCCGGCTGTAGTAGGTATGGCAATAAAAGGTTTCATCGGTTTTCGGAGTCTGGACCCCTTCAGTGCTAAAATATCAACCGCACCTTCGGAGACAACGATATTGACCGCCTTGGCCGTATCGATCACCGATCCTCCACCGACAGCAATAATCGAATCACACTCATGTTCGCGAAAAACACCGGCGGCCTCACTGACAATCGCGGGCGAAGAATCCGGTGGAACGCGATCATACAAAAAGGTGGTGAGGTTATCGGATTTTTCCAGGGATTCGTTGACCCGGTCAATCAAACCGGCTTTCAGTAAACCCTGATCGGTTACCATTAATGGTCTCAGGCATTGCATTTGACTCAACTCATAGGTAAGACTGTCCAGCGCCTGATTGCCGGATATTAATTTTACGGGATTGTAGAATCTGAAATCCTGTGATTTCATCGGCTGCCTCCATTTACGGTAAAGCGTTCCTAAAATGAAGCAATAATAATAGTGTTATGTCCCGGAAGAATTTGCTAAAACATGATGCACCTTGAATAATGTTTTTTCTCGTAG
>CP070694.1:686160-689839 GCA_020353355.1 Desulfobacterales bacterium
AGATAACGAGCAGATACTGCGGTAGCGGCTGCAGTACGCATGGCAGTGATCCAGATGCAGTCCATCACGGAAACGGGAAGGCCAGTCTCAACATCGTTGAGTATGAGCAGTCCGGTAATGTAAGGAAGGCCTCTTTTATAGTTATCCGGAAAACCGCTTACCCATTTGATGCCCGCTGATTTTATATCCGGGATGTACGCCGGCATGGCATGAATAAAATTGTCCCCGCCGCCGGGATGAATACCCGGTTTGGGAGGCATTTCGGTTCGGCCTTCACCCTTGGCTAGGAAAGTGACCTCAAGGTTTTCGATAATTTCAGCCATTGATAAACCTACAGTTGTGACATCAGCCTGGGTAAGATAAAGCAATCGGTTTGTTTGCATGACACCTCCAGTTTAAAAACAATTGATTCAGACTTTTTGGTTCGTCATTCACATACCTCCTTGACCTATAACGGCTTATGGACTCAGCTGTCAAGGGATTTAGAATCAGGTATGTTTTGATCCTTTTTAATATGATACAGCTTCTTAAATAGAGATTAATTGCACACATTTTTACAAGGCTGAGAAACGCTACAATTTCCTCAACAAGAGTGTAAATGCGCTAAAACAACCACGTATATTAAATTGTATATATTAATACAAAAAATACCTGAGATAAATTATTGTGTTCCTGTTTTTTCTAAGTATTACTTAAAACGTTAAATGCCCACTGGAGGTAAGCTAAAATGGCCGATTTCTATCAATTTCTCGTGGATCACAAAATCGAATACGACCGTCATGATCATCCCGCGGTTTATACCATCGAAGAATCTGAGCGGTTGGTACCCCCGTTGCCGGGAGCAAAGACCAAAAACCTTTTTTTACGGGATAAAAAAGGGGCGCGTCATTTTCTGGTGGTGGTTCCGGCGCAGAAGCGCGTGAATATCAAAGCATTGCCGCAAGCGGTTGGATCGAGTCGCTTGAGTTTTGGCTCTGCCGGGCGTCTCAAAAAATATCTTGGGGTGGAGCCCGGGGCGGTCACCCTGCTGGCCATTTTTAACGATCCGGATCATGCCGTCGAAGTGTTTATGGATAAAGCATTGTGGGAGTCCGAAGCCTTCTATTTCCATCCGTTGGTCAATACGAGCACCCTGGTCATTTCACGGCAGAATCTCAAGCGCTTTATCGAAGCCACCGGCCATGAGATTCAGATAGTGGAAGTTCCCGGCCAATTCGACTTTCGATTTAAGGGTTGAACAGCCAGCGTCTTACATTTGCAGGTATGAATAAACATGATATACTAAATTCCCGAGCGTGTTCAAAATCAGGAGGGTTTTACAATGAGTAAAGTCAAAGTGTCTATCGTCAAAACGAATCGTAACCCCCAATATCTCCAAATTTTGAAATATGTGCGCGAGGCCCTTGATCTCATTGACGGCATTGAGGACCTCATTAAGCCGGGCGATCTGGTCCTGATCAACCCCAGCTGGGTAGCCCCGCCTGTGGAACGAGAGGCGGGCTGTATCACCATCCCGGAGATCCCACGCGCAATTGCCGACATTATCAAGGAAATGGACGCACGACCGGTGATTGCGGAATCTTCTGCAGTCGGGGTAGATTCGGAGAAGGTGATTCAGGAATCGGGCTACAGAGAACTCAGAGAGATGGGCTACGAGGTCATCGACTTAAAGAAGGATAAAAAAGCGCATGTCAAGCTCCCGACCTTAAGCGGTAAGGTATTTGATAAAGTTGACTGTTGGGAATTAGCAAAGCAGGCAGACCTTATCATCAGTGTACCTAAGCTGAAGACGCATGATCAGACGGAAATGACGTGTGCCATCAAGAAGCTCAAAGGCTTGCTGACCGACAAGGGCAAGAAGGCCATGCACCAGGAAGGCCTCTTCGAGGGTGTGGTTGATCTCCTGTCTGCGGTAAAGCCCCGGCTGGCCGTGGTGGATGCCATCATCTGCCAGGAAGGTATCGGCCCTGTTTTCGGCAAACCCGTGGAAATGAACCTGATTGTGGCAGGCAAAGATCTGGTGGCGGTGGATGCCACCTGCGCCAGGCTTATTGGCTACGACCCCGCTGAGACGCTGCTGACGGTGAATGCAGCGGCTCGTGGACTGGGGGTTATGGATGCGGGTCAGATCGAGGTGGTGGGCGTGCCTGTAGCCGAGGTTAGACGTCGTTTTCTGCGTTCCGTCGAGGATGATCCGGTAGAAGTGGAAGGCTTCAATTTGATCCAAGGAGAGGCTACCTGCACGGGTTGCCGCAATACGGTCATCAGCGCACTGGTTGATATGAGAAATGCGGATCAGACGATGTATCTGCCAGGCGTCACGGTGGTTACCGGTGACGCCTCTCTTCCCGAAGGTATAGCGCAAGAGAACATCGTGACCGTGGGCCTGTGTATGCAAGAGAATCGCACCGAGCGCCATGTAAAAGGTTGTCCGCCCAATAATGCGTTGGTGGTCAAGGCCATCATCGGTGACCGGGCCGAGGTAAAGCGCATGTATGCCGATGAGTCTCTGGATAAAACCGATGCCTGACACCATGGTACAAGGAGGCAAGAAATGGATACCATTTTAGGGTATATGGAGAAATACGATTTTGAAAATTTACTACTCTGCCAGGACAAAGCCCTCGATTTCAAAGCCATTATCGCCATTCACGACACGACCCTTGGACCTGCAACCGGTGGCTGTCGAATGTGGCAATATGAGAGTGAGATGGATGCCATTGAAGATGCGCTGCGCTTGGCACGAGGTATGACTTACAAATATGCAGCTGCCGGTGTGAATTTAGGCGGGGGCAAGACCGTCATCATGGGTGACCCAAAGCGAAAGGATCGGGAACCTATCTTTCGGGCATTGGGCAAGTTCATCAATCGACTTGGCGGTAAGTATATCACCGGTGAAGATGTGGGCACCACGTTAAGAGACATGGAATACATCCGCATGGAAACCGAATATGTGGTCACCCTGCCCACCTACCTGGGGGGTGCCGGAGACATTGCTCCCATGACCGCCTTTGGAGTCATCCGCGCAATGCAGGCGTGCTGCAAAAGGGTTTATGGAGCTGACAGCCTGAAAGGTAAAATCATTGCCGTACAAGGGCTGGGCGCCGTCGGTCACAACGTTGTCGAACAGCTTCACGCTCTGGAAGCTAAGATGATCGTCGCGGATATCGATGAAGCCAAGGTCAAGGCCATGGTTCACGATTACGGTGTGCAGCAGGTCGATCCCGATGTCATCTACGATGTAGAATGCGAGATCTTTTGCCCTTGCGCCTTGGGAGCCATCATCAATCATGATACCCTGGACCGGTTGAAATGTAAGATTGTCTGCGGCAGTGCAAACAACCAGCTCAAAGCGGAGCGTCACGGAGAGCTTTTGGAACAGAAAGGTATCGTCTATGCGCCGGATTATATCGCCAATGCGGGGGGTACCATTTATGATACCGATCGTTTGGGGGTTGGTGGCGTGAGTCATGAGCGCGGCAAAGAAAAAGTCTCCCGCATCTATCAAAACATGGAGCGTGTCTTCGAGATTGCCGATCGGGATAAAATCCCGACTTACATGGCAGCTGACCGGATGGCGGAGGAAAGAATAAGACAAATTGCTGAAGTCAAGAAGTATAGGGACGAATTGAGGCCCTGATAATCTAATATGAACTTAGGGGCTCCGCCCCAATTCTTC
>CP070694.1:689939-693514 GCA_020353355.1 Desulfobacterales bacterium
AAGCCCGCGTGCATCCAGTGGGGAAATGGCCTTGAGCACACTCCTCGCAGCTTCCAGACAGCCCGGGCGCTGTTGAGCCTCATGGCAATCTGCGGCAATTTAGGAGCACCCCCGGAGGAAACATCGAGCGGCCGGAGCCCCCGCTTTTGAAACCCGGCGAATTGGTCCTTACCAAACGTTTTCGTGACAAACGACAGAAAATGATTCGCTCCGAATTTCGAGCAGCGACGATGATTGGCTTCGTGCCTTCCCAGCTGATCCTTGAAGAGGCCTTGACCGGCGAGTCCGACCGCATTCGGACGATGTACCTGCAAGGGACAAATCCCCTTGTAAGTCATCCGGATGCCGGGCGCACCTACAAGGCCATCACACACCTCGACTTTTTAGCTGTTTCAGAGGTTTTCCTGACACCGACGGCCCAGATGGCGGACCTGGTTCTTCCCGCTGCGACCAACTTTGAATTTGACGACATTGGACATTATGGTTTCGGTCATGGCTATGTCTTGGCCCGACCCAAAATTGTGGATCCACCCGCAGAGTGCTGGCCGGATTCGAAGATCTTAAATGAACTGGGGAGACGATTAGGTGTTGCTAAGTTTTTCTGGGAGAACGTCAGCGCCTGTCTTGACGAAATAGTCAAGCCAGCCGGGATAACCTACGATGATTTCGTGAAATGTGGCATGCTAAAAGGAAATTGGGAGTCCACAGCCTTCAGGTCAGGGAGGCTTGATACACCTTCAGGAAAGGTGGAGATTTATTGTCGCAGACTGGAGAATTGGGAGTACGATCCCCTACCGACCTATCGCGAAAAAATCGACGGTAGAGATCCGTTTGCGCTTTGTGAAGCATTTCCTTTGATACTTACTTCTGCCAAAGACCCCTTTTCGTTTCATTCGGCCAATCGAAACCTTCCGTCTCTCAGGAGGCTGTCGCCGGACCCTGTCGTATGCGTCCATCCGGATACAGCCCATCTACTGGGTCTAACTGATGGGCAGTGGGCCCTGATTGAAACCGAACAAGGCGCCATTCGGCAGAGAGTGAGACATGAGTCTGATCTCGATCGTCGGGTGGTGGTTGCCAGCGCCGGTTGGTGGTTTCCGGAACGCAACGACCTGGAACTGTCCGGATGGAAAGCCTCTAACTTAAACATTCTGACACGCGTCGGTGCGCCGTGTGATTCGGCGATCGGCACCCCCTTGCTCAGAGCAATCCCGTGTCGGATACGGCCGATCCCGAAGACAGATCAAGGCAAAAGCGAAACCAAACCCGGCAGCGAGATGGGAGATAAGATGGGGTTATTTTCTTGACATCCCCAAACGACTTTTTTAAGCTGCTATGAAACGGTTGATCCTGCCAAAAGTACCCGCTAATCCTCAAATTGCGGTAGTTAAGGCAAAGGCTTGCCAGGAAACAGCCAGGGGTGCTTTCCAAGAGGTAGGATTTATCGTCATTAACTTAAAGACCGCCATCTGGCAACATTATCCGCGCCTGTTCAAATGTTCGCTCTTAGATGGATATCGGCGTCAATTTCGTCATTTAAAACATCGATTACAACGACACGGCCCCGGCAAAAAGCTCCGTCCTAAGAGTTTGATTCATTATCGAGGCACTCAAAGATTCTTTTGGAAAACAACACTTCTCAGCGCGGCTGTCCGAAGCTGGGCGACCACACACCTGATGGAGCGAAAAACGCCCGATGAGAAGTTAATAGGTGCTCGCCCTAAGGCGATGTGCGAATGAAGCTCCTCGCGGGTATCAAAACGGAAGCCGAACACCCTAGTTTTAAGATGGGATCGGTCATCTCGGTAGTCAGGCTGGGCCTTTCGGTTTCGAGCCTTTTAAACCAATAACTCCCAATTGATTTTCACTCCATTGGGGTCGGAGGTGGAGCAAGATGTCCCGCTTAGTCAAACATATTCATATCCCCAACGACTTCATGAATTTTGATCAGACCGCAGGCCGGTTGGAGGAGCAGGTGCAGCGCCAAGGGCTTGTATTTATCGAGACATTGGAAGGCATATTTGGTCACGTCTATGAGAGCGGAGGGAAAATCAAGGCTTTTACCGATTGGATTGGCCAGTACCCGCTTTATTTTTTAATCATCCGAGATCGCAGCGGAGGGTTGCAGAAGGTTGTATTTGCCAATCATATCAATGCCTTTTTATCTTACCCGGACTATGCTTACGCCAACGTTTATCGGGTACCTCCCTCCCATATGGTCGTCATCGATTCTGAAACCGGGCTAATCGACTATCAGAGGTATTACCGCCTTCCCCACTATACCGAGGATGAAGCCAGGGCAAAGGTGGGAAGGGACTTGAAAGAGATCGGCGCAAATTACCGCAGGATTCTTTACGAGGAGGTTGAAAAGCGGCTGCCGCCCAAGGGCACCAAAATCGGGGTTGCCCTGGGCGGCATTGACAGTCTGCAGGTGCTCAAGGTGCTCGTTGATTTGAAGCCAAATGATCTGATCGTCTATAACATCAAAGGAGAGGATACGCCGCGCAATCGCAAGGTTGCTCAAGCATTTAATTTTCAGTTAAAGGAGGTTTGCGTCCCGCGAGATCAATTACTCAAAGACGATCACAAGCTGATTAATGACATCCTCGATCATATCGAAGATTTTGATCCTTTGGACGTTTACAGCGGGTTTGCCTGCTTTTTAATGTATGAGCAGATGAAAAAAGACCGGATCGGTCTCGTAGCTACCGGCAACGGCGGCAACGCCTGGAGCGGGATGTATCTGCGAAACAGGTGGTTTCAAATCGATGAGGATGATCTTATCGAAATACCTGTCAGAAGGCGATTGGTACTGGGTTACCCGCCGGCTTCCGGATTTTATCATCAACAACTGGGCAACAGTCTCAGTAAAGGTCTGTCGGTTTATGATCTAAAGCTGGTCTACAAATTCGGCCTGCCAAGGATTCTTGATCCATGTGTCAATCGAAGATTTATGGTCTTCGCTCTCAATATCCCCTCTGAATATTTTAGATTTACCAAAACCGACATTGAATCCACCTTCTCCGGATTGGTTAAAGATACGATCTTAACCCATCTGGAGCATTTTCCAACGAGCAAGGATGGCAGGCATATTCTGGCAAGGTTTCCGGTTCATTATTGTGCATTTAAATCCGACATACCAGAGGAACTTTTCCCAGTGGTGGGGAAAAGATTTTACGATCAGGTCGGTGTGTCTGCCCTTCTCGATTCTCTTGGAGGAGAAAATTTCGTGTTGGACAAATTCAACGCAAAATTTATGGCAGACGAGACAACGAGATGATTGGTACGCGCGTTTAATAAAATTTCCGGGCGGCTTCATGGTGCCGAGCTCTTCTAAATTTTCCGATAGCTCTTTCAGTTTAAATGGCTTTCCGCAATATGGTGCTCCAGCCCGTCTAACGTAACACGGGAACAAACGACCAGCCAATTCAATTACCATTTCACTGAAACGGTGCAACTTTTTTTGCGCTGTAAACCTTTCAATTATTGTTCAATTAATTGGTATCATTAAATTAAATTAATACAATAGTATCTACGTCAACCTTTGTTGCTGCTTTCTGAATAGCTTCTTTCCT
>CP070694.1:693614-696993 GCA_020353355.1 Desulfobacterales bacterium
AACAGGCCGATCCGAAAATCACGCGCGCACTCTCATGCCCGGTGTTGCCGAATGGCAGTTTTTCGATGGTGTCCACGGCGTTCACCTCCACAATTATAAGGTTCAGGGTTTTAAAATCCTTTAATTCCTGAATCCCCCAATCCTCTGTCCTCTGATTTCTGTATTATGTTATCTGACACCTGACCCCCGACACCTGAAACCTTTCTTGTTATGTTTCCGGAAATCCCGACTCACGACTTTTTAGCCAGCAACGCGGCCAATTTAATGGCTTCAATCATCGACTGCGGATTGGCCCTGCCCTCACCTGCTTTGCCAAATGCGGTTCCATGGTCTACCGAAGTTCTGACAATCGGCAACCCCAGCGTCACATTCACCCCGGACATCTCCCCCCACTGGCCTGTTTTTTCATCATATTGAAAGCCGATTAGCTTCGTGGGAATGTGACCTTGATCGTGATACATAACCACTACGGCATCATACATGCCTCCTCTCATTTTTGAAAACACCGTATCGGCCGGAACCGGACCTTCGACATCTTTGCCTTCAGCAGCGGCATGTTCTACTGCCGGACGAATTTCCTCATCGTCCTCATGGCCGAACAATCCCTCTTCGCCGCAATGGGGGTTAAGGCCCGCAACAGCTATTTTGGGCTCAGAAACACCCAATTTTTTCAGGGCGTCATAAGTTAGATCGATCACTCTGATAATCCTGTCCTTTTTAACCCGGTCACAGGCCTCCCTGAGGCTAACGTGCGTGGAAACATGGGTGACTCGAAAGCCGCCATGGGTGAGCATCATACAATAGTCACGGGTGTTGGTCAGTGTGGCATAAATTTCGGTGTGCCCGGCAAAATGATGCCCGGCGGCATGGATGGCGGCCTTATTTATAGGACCTGTTACCGTGCCGTCAATCTCCCCCTCCATGGCCAACTCGATAATTTTCGCCACATATTCAAAGGATGCATTGCCCTGCTCCGGTGTTACTTTTTTGTAGCGCAAACGATCCATGGGCATATTGTTCATATCCAAAATGTCCAACGTCCCATGCACGAATCGGGCATTCGCTATTTTCTGTATTGGATTGAGCGCCAGTTTCACGTCGGTATATGTCAGAACATCCTCCAGGACCCGAAAATCCCCAACCACGATGGGTTGGGCCAGGTCATAAATTTCGCTTTGACTTAGCGCCTTGGCCGTAATTTCCGGTCCGATCCCACCCGGATCTCCCATGGATATTCCCAGAATGGGTCTGCTACTCTTCTGCATGTTTTTCTCCTCTATGTTCGTTAAAAAGACAAGGCGAAACAATTCCTTTCCTTCGATATTCTAAATTCCTTGTTCGACATTCGATATTCGTTTTCCTCAATCCCTGAATCCATTTTTCCACTTTTCTTTTTTCCGAATTCCGCATTCCGCATTCCGAATTGAAGTCCCTTAATCCCTAAATTCCTGAATTCCTAAATCCCTAAATCCTTCTTGCACCTTGCCACGTCTCATGCAAAACAACCAGCGCGTCTTTGTTCCCGAATGCTCCGGCTTTGGTAACCATCGGCAAACCGTCCATGGGACCGCCGAGAACCGTTCCCTGCACCATTCCGGTAACAATCTGACCGAATATTCGAATTCCTCTGGCGTCTACGGCGCGTAAAACCGCATCGGCTGTGTCACCGCCGGTGGCAAAGACGAATGCCGGTTCGGCCCCCTTTAAAACCGATCCCACGAAAAGCTCCAAACCACGGGCAATGAATTCCGCCATCCGCATCCGGTCGGTTGGCTTCAACGCATCATAATTATTTGGCTGCCAATCAATTCGAACGACAACACTCTTTTGGCACAGCTTTGACCGGACCGATGATGCTCTGTTTAGAACGGCATCTCTCTGATGGTGATCGGCCAGAATTGCGGCTTCAAGAATGATCTCTTCATAGGGATAGGTCTCGGTCAATGTCTTGATTTGCAATTTGGTCACTTGCGATGCAGTCCCGCAAACCAGCAAATGACCCCTGTTTTCTGATACGGATCTCACATGTCCCTTTAAGGCCGGCTTTTGAGGCAACAAACGCCCCAGACTGGCTGCCAGACCAGCCGAGCCCACGGGAAGTATCCGTCGTGCAGATGAAAAAACCAGGCACGCAATCCTGTCAAGATGCTCCTGAGAAGTGGCGTCAAATACAACGTGCCTGACACCACGACGGCGTAGACGTTCGATTTCATTCTCCAGACCCGTCTCATCTGCCTCCAGAAAGTGTAATGCCACATGACCAACAGGATAACGGCTCTGAGCCGCAACGTTGCGGGACAGACGGGACTCGGTGACCGGCGTAACCGGATCTCGCAAGACCTCGGTCTCACTTACCGGAGTGCCGTGAACCTGGTGGATATCGTTTGCAGTGGTCCGCCCCATCTCGGGAAACGCCGGAGCGATAAAACTCAATTCAAACCCCAGCTCATTCATGAGCGCTTCGGTCTCGGCGCCCAGATTGCCGCGCAGACAGGAATCTACCTTCTTATATATCCAGGTTGATGGTGACGTTGAAAGCTGACGTCCCACTGATGCCACCCGATCACTTGCCGCATGGGCACCCAACGCCCTGCTGCTCGTATATATCGACAGCGCCCGGGATGTTGAGGGCGACATCGCCTCGTACCCATGGGCCAGCCGATGATACGGCAGAAGAATGGTTTCTTCGAAAAAATGACAGAATTGAACTCCGGTATCGGCCGCCCCGGTCAAATCATCAGCGATGATGACAATCTTATCCATCTGCATTTGATACTTTCATGAGTCCGTAAAATCACAGAACATAGCTTGACGTTTGCACAAGAAATCCAGGTTGTTAAAACTCGAAATTCGAATATCGAATCTCGAAACAAATCCGAATATCGAATGACCAAAATTCAAAACGTTTAGATTATTAGGATTTCGAATTTTGAATTTGTTTCGGATTTCGAACTTCGTGCTTCGGATTTTGTATGAACAGGCAGCCAGTTCTCGAAAGTGAGAAACGATAACCTAAACGCCGCTTTAGTTTATAACTACTCAAGCTTGTGTTTAATGATGGCTCCCTTATCCGCCGACTCCGCCAGCTGCGAGTATAATGCCAGATAGCCCTTTTTGAATTTCGGCTCCGGTCTTTGCCACTTCGCCAATCGATCCTGAATTTCCTGATCAGACAGATGCAATTGCAGATTACGATCGGGAATATCAATGGTGACTTTGTCCCCGTCTTCTATAATTGCGATGGGCCCACCTTCCGCAGCTTCGGGTGAAACATGCCCGACAAAGCAGCCATTGTTGGTTCCCGAAAACCGGCCATCGGTCACCAGCGCGGTCTTCAAAGCCAATCCTCTGCCATACAAAAGCTTCATGGCCTTATACA
>CP070694.1:697093-703493 GCA_020353355.1 Desulfobacterales bacterium
AATATTAAATGATAGAATTCCTCAAACCCGCCAAGGCGGGATCACTTTAGATCACTTTCATTTATTAATATTTTAGATACAATCGCCTAACAGATCTCGAGCAAAAGATAAAGATTTTGAGACAAGCTTTAGGGCAAATTACTTTTCACATCGACCGGTTTCGACTCTTTGATATGCTCGCCTTTAACTCCTTCTTTGGTAACGACTCCTGCATATTTGTAAAAGTTATACTCTTTATCTTTCCCTCCGTGATCGATCAGAAGATCTTCCTTTTCATAAACCAACGTTAAAATATCACGCTCGCAGGTTTCAAACTCCGGCGTCAGTTGAATCGCCGACGTCGGGCAGGCCTCTTCACATAATCCACAATAGATGCAACGGGAAAAGTTGATTCGAAACCATGCGGCATATCTGCGACCATCTTCTCTTTCAGTCGACTGCATCGATATGCAGCTTACCGGACAAACCGCCGAACACAAATAACAGGCCACACAGCGCTCGCCTCCATCGGGATCCCGGGTGAGAATAATGCGTGCACGGGTGCGCTGCGGCAATGGTCGCTTATATTCCGGGTACTCTTCGGTGATAGGTTTCCGAAAAAGATGTTTTAATGTTGTTGCAAAGCCGGCTGCAAGGGCTTTTACTGCTTCTAATGCAGGGGACATAAATAGTATAAGCCTTAATTATTTTTGACTAATTTAATTTGTCAATAAATCCGAATCTCGAAATTCGAAACTCGAAACAAATTCGAAATTCGAATATCAAAATATCGAAACCATCATTTGCTCTTTTTTAATATAGCTCCAAATATGTTCATAAGCTCGGTAGACTCTTTTCGACAGATTTTGATTCTGAATTTAAAATCTTTTTTGCTAAGTGATTCATTAGCCTCAATATAGTTTGAACCTACAGAGCCTGATGCCTTTATTAATTGTTTTCCATCCTCTATGTTAGCTATGGTTTTCGGATTTCGTATTTATAATAACAATACTGCCCCGGTTACCATTATGTTTAGCAGGGCCGCTGGAATTAATACTTTCCACCCCAACGCCATTAATTGATCATACCGCAAACGTGGCAGTGTTCCTCGTGTCCAGATCATAATCAGAGCCACCATAATGATCTTGATAAGAAGCCATAAAAAAGGTGGTAATACAGGGCCTCGCCAGCCCCCTAAAAAAAGAACTGCCACCAGAGCTCCCAAGACCTGCATATGGACATACTCCCCGAGAAAGAAAAGTCCAAAACGCATCCCGCTATATTCGGTATGATAACCGGCACCCAATTCATTCTCGGCTTCCGGAAGGTCAAACGGGATGCGCTTGCTTTCTGCCATGGCACTGATTATAAAAATTACAAAGGCAACCGGTTGGACCAGTATAAAGGGGTACTTCTCTTGAGCTTGAACAATATCTACCAGGCTGAAAGACCCCGCGAGCATGACAATCGGAACCAATGAAAGACCCAGCGAAAGCTCATAGCTAATCATCTGGGCCGCACCGCGTATACCTCCCAAGAGACTGTATTTTGAATTAGATGCCCAGCCCCCGAGAGCCACTCCATAAACGCCTAAAGAAGAAAGGGCAAAAACAAACAGCAGACCGACAAAGAGATCTGTAATCACCAACGGTATATTTTTACCCCACAGCGTTAACGCATTTCCAAAAGGAACCACGGCAAACATCAAAAGGGCTGAAGTGGCCACCACTGCCGGGGCAAGCAGAAATATGATCCGATCGGCAGCTTCAGGAACCGAATCTTCTTTTGTCATCATTTTAATGGTATCGGCAATAGGTTGCAGTAGTCCGAATTTTCCAGCGCGATTCGGACCATAGCGGATCTGCAATCGAGCCAGAAACTTGCGTTCCAGCCAGACAAGGTAGGCTGCCAGAAGCAGCAGAGTCAATAGAACCAGCCCCAGTTTAACAAGGAGAAATATAATTCCGATAAACCATTCCATATCGTTTTTATTCTGATGTGCGGTGGGCATTGCCCACCAAATCTTCTTACGTAATCTTTTTTATCCGGCCTTTTGGGACCAGCGCCCTGCCGTTATCCATTTTTTGCCAGTCCAGATCTTTGTGCCGTGGAATGACTAGCGTGCCGGAAGCCATGTCATTTTCTGCCCTTAATTTGGCCTCGATGATACCTCTATCCAGCTCGATGGATAGCTGGTCACCATCAGTCAGATTCAAGTCCTCCGCATCGCTTCGACACATGAAAATGCAAGGCTTTCCTGCAAGATCTCTTAAACACTCGCAATGGGCAGAAAGCTCCTCGGTACCAAAAGTCCATTCAACCGGGATTAGTTCAAACTTCTCAGCAAGATCCTCACCCTTGGTAATCCCTTCCATAGAAAAACGGGCAGACGGTTGGGCGCCCAACTCAATTCGAATTCCGTCATCCGGAAGCTCACCGATCGGGGGCAGAGCGGCAAACCCAGGAATCGTCTCAATCATCCAATTCCACACTTTGGATCGCAGCTTTTCTTCCGAATGTAATTCGAGATCAGCAAGCTCAGCCAGGATTTGCCAGGCGGTCCTGGCTTCGAACCCGGAAATACCAAGACCGTAGACCCGGGGCGGATGATCACCACCACCCGTCTGGGCTATGGGAATACCCCCGGTTAAGGCCTGCGGTACAGCTTGGGCCCTGCCTTCCTGGTTGATAAAAACTCCCCCGCTCTCAAACAGAGTTGTGGTGGGAAAAAAGACATGTGCCTTTTGCGCTGCCACAGAATTTACATAGTCAAACACAACAATCAGATCAAGCTGATCCAATGCCTGTTTCAGTCTGAGCCGATTCGGGAATTGCCAAAACGGATTATTTTCAATCAGAACCAGCGCTTTGACTGCACCGTTTTCGATGTCTTCAACTGTTTTCTCGAAGGAATCCTCCACACGAGAAAAAAGTCCGGCACCAAATGCGTTCGCGCCCGGCATCAGATAAAACAATCCGGCTTGTCCCTTTGCTGCCCTCAAGAACAAGGCGAGATCGGCTGCCAGCTGTGGAGTAGTTTCTCGAACGATCTCAGTGCCGCAAACAATGAGCGGTCGTTGACTGCTCCGTAGTTTTTCGCCTAGATTAGAAATCTGCTCCTTAACCGGATAAGAATTACCGGCAACATCCGGAATTACGTCATAGAATTCAGTGGCATTCTGCCCAAGTTCTTTCACAGCATCCCGGCCGACAGCAGTTTTAATAAGAGCACTCGCATAGAGACTCAAGTCATCCAGCACCACCGGCAGGTGGGTAAACCTAAACGGCAGAGAAATCGGTCGCGGGTCGAGAACCGCAATTTCGGCCCCATCTCTCCTGGCTTGTCTCATTGCCAAAGCCAGCATCGGAGCTTCGTTGATGGGATCAGCGCCGAACACCATAATGAAATCTGCCGCTTCAACCTGCCGCAGTGAAACGACCAATTCCGGCTCCAGTCGGGATATGGCCGATTTCACTTTCTTGGTTATCGCTCGATCCATAAGGTAGGATGGATTTGCCCAGCCTTTCAGTTGGCATACATGCTGTAACATGGCCTGAGTTTCTATGCTATTGCGTGCGGAGCCCACACAGGCAATCGCTTCAGAACCTTGACCGCGGCCGATCTCCTCGATTTTTTCTTTTAGGACCTTAACAGCCTGATCGAAGGGAACTTCTTTTCCATCAACCATTGCCTGCCGGGATCTTTCTTCCAAGCCGGCATAGAAAAAGCCGTAGCGCCCCCGATCGCAGATAAAATAGCCATTGACGGCCTCACTGAAGCGGGCTTCCTGGCGCTTTACCTCGCGATATTTAATGCTTGCCACCGTGTGGCAACCCAGTGAACAGTTAATACAGATTGAGGGGCAGCGTTGATAATCCCAACGCCTGCCGAAAAACCGTGAGGGTTTATCGGTATACACACCTGTCGGGCAAATATCACTGAGATTGCCGGAAAACGGGCTCTCCAGAACACCATTCTCGTAACGGCCGAAATACGTCTGATTGGCACTGCGCATTACGCCGAGATCCCGAAAGCCGCTAAATTCCTGGTAAAAGCGTGAACACCGATAGCAATGAATACAACGATTCATCTCGTGTTGCAGCAACGGTCCCAGGTATTGATCCGTGTAAGTACGCTTCTTCCCCAAATATCTTCGCAGGCCATGGCCGCCGGCTACGGTCATATCCTGCAGCAAACAATGCCCACCTTCATCACACACCGGACAATCATGGGGATGATTGAGCATCAGCCATTCAATGACGTGTCTGCGAAAATCAACCGCCTCTTCATCGGTGGTGGACACCACCATATTGTCCTGGGCATCGATCATACAGCTCATCTGCACGCCTTTGACGGGCCCCTGTATAAATTTTACGGCACATACGCGGCAGGCTCCCACCGATCCTAAGGCAGGATGATAGCAGAACCTCGGAATCCAGATGCCCAGCTGGGCGGCGGCTTCGATCACCTTCGTGCGCGCTGCAACATCTATTTCGCGATCATCAATAACAAGCTTCGGCATAAATAAAGTTCTTATTTAGCAATTTATTTATTTAAATAATAAATCGCGATCATTGTAGTCTTCGTAATAACTTCTGTTATTAAATTCGAAATTCGAATATCGAAATCCGAAACAAATTCGAATACCAAATGACCCAAATTCAAAAGTTTTGAACATTTGAATTTATGATTTCGAGATTGTTTCGTATTTCGGATTTCGTGCTTCGGATTTATTTTTTAAATTGACTTAAATGGGCATTTCCCCTGACTGATATGTTCTCGTAGCTCGTCCTCAAAATGACTCAACAGGCCTTCCAGCGGTGACACCGCACCGGGAGCAAACGCACAGTACGCTCTCCATAAATGGCGGCGCATGCGGTCGAGCATGGGGAGGAATTCTTCTTTGCCTTCACCATTTTCGATCCGCCATAATAAATCCCGAATGTACGGCAACCCTTCGCGACAGGGCGTGCACCACCCACAGGATTCCCGCACAAAAAATTCGGTCAAATTTAAGGTCGCGGCAACCAGACAGGTTTTGTGGTCAAAAACCATGATGGCACCGGTCCCCAGACGGCTACCCGCGTTGCGCAAAGTATCAAAATCCATCTCGATGTCGTAGTATTTTGGGGGTAAAAACGGCGTGGACGCACCTCCGGGTAAACATGCTTTAAATTCCGAGCCGCCAATCATTCCCCCTGCATGCTCTTCGATGATTTCGCTTAATCGCGTTCCAATCGGCAACTCAAAACAACCGGGCCGCTTCACTTTGCCACTGACACAAAAGATTTTCGTGCCGGCGCCGGTTTCGGTCTTGGCAAGACCTTTGAACCACTCGGAGCCGTTTTTTATAATGTGGGGTATACAGGCGAACGTTTCCACATTGCTGAGGACGGTCGGCAGCCCCCAGAGTCCTCTTTCAGTGGGGTACGGTGGGGGTTGCATCGGATTCGGTCGCTTGCCCATCAACGCATTGAGCTGGGCTGTAACCTCACCACAAATGTACCTGCCGGCACTGCGATGCACGACGATATCCAAGGAATAGTTGCTGCCGAGAATGTTTTTCCCCAGATAGCCCGCTTTTCTGGCAATTTCTATCTCTCTGTCAAATATTCTCGCGCCGCTTTCATATTCGGGGCGAATGAAGATGATGCCTTTCTCTGCCATCACCGCATAACCGGCAATGATGATACCTTCGATGATCATATGAGGGTCCGTATGGATCAACACCCGGTCTTTAAACGTACCGGGTTCCATTTCATCGGCATTGCAAACAATGTATCTTGGAAACGGGGCATCGTCTGCCACTGACATCAGTTTCGTACCGGCGGGAAAAGCGGCACCGCCCCGACCCAAAAGCCGAGCCTCCGCAATCTCCTCCTGCACATCTTTATCGGAATATTTTTCCAAAATTGCGGTTAATGCCTGATATCCGCCGCTTTGCCGGTATTCCTCTAGTGTGGCAATCCGGCCCGGTTTGCGATTTTGGAAGAGAATCTGGGGATACTTCGGAGCCATTCTCTGAGACCTTAAGCTATCTATTCAATCCTCTTTGTTAATTACTATTTATGCGTTCTTAAATCCGAAATTCGAAGCACGAAACACGAAATGGTTCGACTAGCTCACCACCCTGAGACGAGTCGAAGGGCAAATTCGAATCTCGAATTCTCTAAACCTCGAAATTTTTTTTAAGCACAATTCAGATGTTTTGATCATTGGAATTTTGAAAATTAAAATATTGTTTCGAATTTTATGGCTTATGTTTCTGCTTTAAGTTTCTCCAATATCGTATCAATTTTCTCGGGAGTTAGATTCCCGTAAACCTTCCGGTTGATCAACATGGCCGGCGACAGATCGCAATACCCGATACAGCACACCGGCAAAATCGTAAATAAACCGTCTGGCGTTGTCTCACCCACA
>CP070694.1:703593-706405 GCA_020353355.1 Desulfobacterales bacterium
AGATAGCCTCGAACCAACCGATGCCTGTTTAAGTGAAATGTAAATTATCCAAGAAAAATGACGAAGTAGCTAATTATTGAAATGTTTCCGGTGATATAAAATTAGCAATCAGTTATCCTTCTAAAATTATTAATAAATTATAAAAGTAAGGATAGTTTCGGAAATTCATTTTTTTGGAGGACGTCGAAACTGAGGCGATACATTTCAATTTAAAGAACTTGGGACGAATGTAGAACAACCAAATGCCCGCGTTTGAGCAGGCAGCAACTAACAGTTTGAGTTAGAGATAAGGTGAGCACCTGAACGGAAAAATAGGAGAAATGAAGCGCAATTTAATTACGATACTGAAATATGGGTTACAAGATTGATGTTTGAATTGAAGCAGAGGAATTAGATGTTAAGCAACTCCCTCCACCACAGGTAATAGAAATTTTTCTTCGGTGTCAGGGGGTCAAAGCCCACAACTCCGGCGCCAAAAGATTCAGAGTTCGGATCCGGATTTGTGCTGCCCACCGAAATAAATAATTTGGTACCTCCTGAATCCGTTAATACCGTCACCACCTTGGAAGGTATGCCACCGCCAATGATTGTGCTGCGTTCTGAATTGCCGTCATTATTCAAATCTAAAACTGCCTTGCCTGTTTTATATTCAACGGCATAAAGCTTTCCGACGCCTCCCGGCATGCAGACGTCATCGTTGGGTGTAAAGGTTGTAAAATACAGCGTTTTATAAAAAATCGTGTTCTCGGCCAGCACTTTTTCGCCGGCAGCCAGTTGGATGAACCAGCCTTGATCGAGATTGCCGTCGAGATCCACATCGCCGCTTTCGTTATCCAGATCAGGCCATGGCGCTGCTGGATTCGTCACATCAACCAAGTCGGATTCATAGACGGTGACAGCCTCATTCTTATCCTTTATGCTGTAAATTCTATCAGCACCCACCGGGTTGCAGGGATCTTCCCGATCACCAGTTCCTGCAAACACCAGATCGTATCCGTTCTCGAGGGTCACACCGGGTGGATAATAAAATTTTCTCCCGTGCGTCGGATCAGAAACAAATACAAGCTGAGCTGTCCAATTCATTATGTTTTCGTCACTTTCTGGAAAATCCAAAGCGCCGCCGTATTCATTGGTAAAGTTCCCAAGCCGCCACATTTGTCCACCAAGATCCCCGACATAAACCTTGTCCACAAACCCGTTGCCGTTTGCGTCAATAGCGGCTACCGAGCTGGCGATACTGTAATCCATCCCGCTGACGCTGAAATCGTTTTTAAATATCTTGACGACACTGCCCGTCATAACGTTTATGGCGATAACGGCCTTGCCCAGCGAGTGATCTGAGCTGTAGCCAGCGCCGATAAAAAATACAGGTGTGCCGGTGGTGTCCTCCGCGGCGGTCTTTACGAGCCCGAATTGCGGCTCAGACCAGCTCTCACCCAGCTCCGGAATGATCACATCCGGATCGGCGGTCGTAATGGTTACGATGTCTGCCCAGATGAAAGGCGTTGCAGTGCCACCATCTGTATAAGCGTTATAAACGTCGGAGGTCAGGTTACCAATCCTCTTGCCCGCCTGAAAGGAAATCATTCCGCTGTCATAACGCAGAAGATTACCCGTCAGGCCACCGTCTACCCTGGCGGCAATCTCAGGTCCCCAAATCTCGGCGCCATCCCAAATCCGCAAAGCATCACCGTCTTGAAAAGACCCCCCGTTATTGCTAAATATCGATGCGCTCTGGAACTCTATGATGCCGGTTGTGCTGCCGCTGCGATCGATTCGCCATAAATATAGCGGCGCCAAAGGATCGGTAACGTCGAGGGCAAAGTAACCGCTGCCGCCCTTTCTCGCCCCGCAAACAAGGATGACCTTGTCTCCGTCGGCGGTATCAATTCGCCCATCTTCGTCTATATCCTGAAAATAAGCCTTGGGACTGGAATCGACATAATACGGATGACTCGATCCTTCGAGCATATCCTTTAGCCGATGAAGCTGATCCGGTGGGATAAACGCCCATGCTTCAATGCCGTGATTGGTTTCGTCATTATCGACACTGACATTCGGATCGGTTATATCCAGCACAGCATGCAGCATGCCGTCATTGGCACCAAAATAAACCATCGTCTTGGAGCAGTTGTCCGGGAAAATGTATTGGAACACCAACGGCTCGCTGTGAAGCACATCTCCGGTGATAATGCTTCGGTTTTCAGCGCTGTCCCCGTCTTCATCTTCATCCGTGACATCGGCACCACGAGCATAGTTGATAATTTCGGCGGGGGTATGAGTCGGATTACCCAGGACCGCCGCTGTCAAAAACATATTGTCATCGGTGAATGCATTGGATGCATCCGTCAAGTCTGCAGTATAACCGATGTAGGTGTAAATATTCCGGCCGGCGTTATGGATATAGGTGGCCTTGTCAGGATCCGCCCAGTCTTTCGTCTGCCAGTATGGCTGTGCGTCTTCCCGGATCGCGCCATTGGGCCAGGTGGCCATATTGCCGTTTGCATCGAGAATTTCATTGTTATTTGAGATTCCAAATTTTGTAACATTGCCCTCCCAGAAATTGTCCTCCGCCGGCTTGAAAAAGGCCATATAAATCCGATTGCCGCTGGTGGTCCGGGTCACCGGAACCACGGGTGCGGTAAAAGAACTGGTTGCCGACAGAATGTCGTTGACGGCCGCTAAAAGTGCCGGGGCCAGCGCATCCGGATCTTCGGCTTCATAATGATATTTAGCGTACTCCTCATGACTGGTGTCGTACAGGTTTACATTGCCGTTGCCGTTATTGGAGGTATTTATCAGAAACAGGTTG
>CP070694.1:706505-710612 GCA_020353355.1 Desulfobacterales bacterium
AGCGTAAAAGGCGCCGATCAGACCGGTGAAAAAACAGGCTGTGGTGAAATTGATGAGCTTATATTTGGTGGCACTGAGCCCCAGGGTCTCCGTGGCCAACTGGTCCTCCCGGATGGCCTTGAAGGAAAGGCCGATCCTGGAATGAACCATCAGGGCGGCTATGGTAAAAATGATGACCACCAAAATTAAAAGCAGATAATAATAGGGCAACAGTGCGGCCCGGGAGAAATCCAGTCCAAGTGCGTCCGGCAGGGGTTTGACGGCCAGGCCCAGCATGCCGCGAGTGTAGCCGGGGGTATTGGAGATGGTCAGCCGCAGTACCTCGGCCAGAAACCAGGTGGCCAGACCCACAAAAATTCCTTTCAGTCTAAGCGTGACAACGCCCGTGAGAAATCCCAAAACCCCGGAAGCCACTGCCCCGATGAGCATGCAAAACCAGGGATTTATTTCATAATGGTGGGCGGCCAGCGCAGATCCATAGGCACCGGCGCAGATAAATCCGGCAAATCCAAAATTAATAAGGCCGCCGTAGCCGATTTGAAGATCATACATGACCCCCCAGATGCCGAACATCAAAGCCGAAATAAAGACAGTGGTAATGAACCGATTGTCTCTCCATATCCACGGGACGGCAATCAGAAAGAATAGAACCATGGCCACCATAAAGCAGCGGTTGACATTCATTCTTTTCCGGGGACTTGATAGAAAATTCATGCGCGCTCTCCTGCGCGGGCAAAGAGTCCAGCGGGTTTGAAGATGAGGACGGCGATGACAATGGAGAAAACGATCACATTCTGCCAGCCCCCTGCCAGAAAGAACAGGGCAAAAGCTTCGAGAAGCCCCACCAGAATACCTGCCGCAGTAGCGCCTTTGATGTTACCCAGACCCCCCAGAATGACGACCACAAAACTCTTCAGAACCGGTCCCATGCCTGCATTGGGATTAGCAGGAAAAAGGGTGATCAGCAGGGCCCCGGCAATGCCGGCCAGGGCCGCTCCGATGCCAAAAGCAATGGCATACATTTGGTTGATATCGATACCCAGGGTCTGGGCGGCTTCAGAATGCTGGGAAGTGGCCCGAATGGCCTTGCCCATGCTGGTATATTTAATGAAATACCAGAGCAGGCCCACGGTCAAAAGCGCAAAACCCAGGATGACCATATGGTCGTAAATGAAGACGACATCCCCCAGAACGATCCGGCCGAACACCAGATTGGGGATTCCCCGCTGAACACCGCCGAAAATGATCAGCGCCAGGTTCTGAAAGATCACCATCAGGCCGATGGTCAGAACAAAGGAATCCATCAGCCATTCCCGGCCCGCCTTTTTGCGCAGAGTGGAAATGAGACCCTTTTCAAGGATAACCCCCACAATCAAAAGTCCTATTCCGGAGGCTAAAATGCCCAATGGAAAAGGGAGTCCCAGCATGGCGGCCACAAAATACATGAGGTAGCAACCGATCATGAAGAGTTCACCGTGGGCAAAGTTGACAATCTCCATGATCCCGAAGATCAGAGAAAGACCGACCCCCATCAGGGCATACATCGAGCCTCTCACCAGACCGAGAACAACGAGTTGAATAAAAATACTAAGTTCCATTCTAGATCCATTCCCTGATGATGTCCTCTATGGTGTCGACAAACTCATTTTTAGGCCCGTGGTGGCTGTTTTGGCCCAGTCGCAGCACATAGATATAGTCGGCCACATCCACGGCCTTGTGAACCTTCTGATCCACAATCAGGATGGTGTACCCCAAATCTCTCAGTTTGACGATCTCCTCATAGACCGTGTCCACCAGCTTGGGCATCAACCCCACCGAGGGCTCATCGATCAAGATGGTGCGCGGTTGTGTCATGGTGAGGCGCGCAATCTCGAGGGTACGCTGTTCACCCCCGGAAAGAGCGCCGGCCATTATCTTGCGCCTATGTTTGAGAAGGGGATAGTTTTGGTAAACTTCATCCAGGGCCCCGTTTAGCGCCGTGCGATCATGTTTGATGATCCAGCCGCCCAGTTCCAGGTTTTCCTCCACTGTCATGGCCGGGAAAACGCTGTGTCCCTGAATCAGGTGCGCAATGCCCTGGCCCAGCATCTGGTCGGGCTTGAGCCCCTTGATCGATTGCCCGTGGTGCAAAACATCACCCCGGGTGGGGCGCAGATATCCGTAAATGGTTTTAAGAAGCGTCGACTTGCCCGCTCCGTTAGGCCCGATGATGGCGGTCAGAGCCCCATCTTTCGCCACCACACTGACATCCTGCAATATGGAGACTTCCTTTACATAGCCCGAAGTAACGTTATTTACCTCAAGAGTCATGATCAGTGGCCCAGGTAAGCATCAATCACCGCCGGGTCGTGGCGAATCTTTTCCGATTCTCCCTCGGCAATGGTCGTTCCGGCCGACAGAACAGTTAGATTTTTACACAGCTTCATTACCGAGGGAATGTCATGGCTGATTAAAAGAAATGTCTTTTTCCGGGTTCGGTTCAACTCAAAAGTGATCTCGATCAACCGCTCAATCAACCCCGGATTGACTCCGGCAAACGGCTCGTCCAGCAAAATTACCTCGGGGACCGCCATCATGGTCCGCATGAACTCCAATAGCTTTTTTTGTCCGCCGGAGATTTCCACGGCCAGCTGATCCCTAAGATGGGCGAGCCCTGCCATTTCCAGAAGCTGCGACGCTCGCTTCTCACCTTCCGTTTTTGACACCCTTTTCGGGATGAGCGGAACCATCATGTTCTCCATCAGGGTCATCTCATTGAAGACGCGGGCCACCTGAAACGTTCGGCCAATACCCATGGCGGCGATTTGATTGGGTTTGAGCCCTGTGACCTCACGATCTTTGTAAATCACCTGGCCCTCATCGGGAATGTAAACACCGTTAATGACATTGAACATGGTGGTCTTACCGGCCCCGTTGGGACCAATCACTCCGTGGATTTTGCCTTGCTCCACCTTCAAAGAGACGCCGTGCAGGGCCGGAATACCCCCAAAATATTTATGTACCTGACAGACTTCCAGAAATGCCATCATGTATCCCAAAAAATCCGCAAGCCCCCGTTTAGTTTAAAAAATTTGAAAATTCGAATTTTGATATTGTTTCGAATTTCGTGCTTCGGATTTCCGATTTATCCGGCTTGGGGGCTTGCGTACACAAAATGGTAACCTGCAATGTTTCCTGTAAGATGATAATTAGTGCCTACACCCACGGTGGCGCCTTGAACTCGCCTTCGGCCAGATCGAGCGGCCAGAGAATCTTGGGCTTGCCATCAAACATCTGGGCCAACGGAAAGAAAAATCCCTCCATAAAATTACCGGTTCGCACATCATTTCTGGAAAGCTGATGCAGGGTTCCCTCTTCGGAGAAGTCCTTCCAGAAATCGTTGTAGGTGGCAAAGTCATACATTTGCCAGACTCCCTTATATTTTACCTTTTCCCTGATATGCTCCACCAGCTTTTCGAATTTGAGGGTTCCCACCTCGTTGAGCACTTTGATGGCAAGACGTGTGTGGTCATAGGGTTGGCCGGAAGGCGCTATTCCTGCTTCGATGCCATATTTATCCTTGAAGCGCTTCATCCAGTCTTTCTGCTCGGGAGAGATGGGATAGGGGGAGTCCATACAGACGGCATAGTCTGAAGCTTTACCGGTATTTTGATACCATTCCCCGGTCCAGGTCAGTCCGTGGGCAAGCAACAGAGCCTTGAGTCCCATGGACTGAACCTGTTTGACAAAGTTGTACATCGGCACACCACCGGTCTGGGTGGTTGCCACCACCGAAACGTCGGCGGCTTTGTACTTGGTGATGATGGGTGTAAATTCAGTTTCATCAATGGCGTTCACATCATAGGGCATCACATTAAAGCCGGCGGTTCTCAGGCTGACGACCAAAGCCTCGCCCCATCCGCGGCCGTAGTCGGTATCTTCAACGATGACGGCGGCCTTTTTATTGGCTGGTTTCCACAGGCCCTTTTCCATGAAATGCATCAGCGGAGGGCCATAGAGACCGGCAAATACCGGGGGAGATTCCCAGCCCTTGAACCAACCCTGGTATTTTTCCGGATTATCGTTGAACTTGAAGTTGACGTACTGGGACTCGCCCTGATGGCCGAT
>CP070694.1:710712-724644 GCA_020353355.1 Desulfobacterales bacterium
ATTGAAATAACCAAGATGGCCAGAGTTCCTGCCAGGCCGGCCCAAAGAGGAATGATCTCAGATGCCTGCCCGATCATCGCCCGGGCAGAAACCCCCATTGCCGCATAGATCTGATCGACGATCAATCCGAAAAATACCGCCGACACCGCAATCGCGGTGAGATAGATAGCGGTGGCCCGCTTCCCCAGAACTCCTACTAAAACTGTCAATGACGCGATGTTGGTTGCCGGTCCGGCCAACAGGAACACCAGGGCCGCTCCCGGGCTGACCCCTTTTAAAATCAGAGCAGCTGCAATCGGCGTTGATGCGGTGGCGCAGATGTATAACGGAATGCCAACAGCCAACATGAGAAGCATGGCCGGCAAACCCGCGCCGAGGTATTTGCTGAACACATCGTCGGGAATGAGCACGGTAATCACACCGGCCAGCAGAAGCCCAACCAGAAACCATCCGGCCAGATCTCCCCAGAGGTCGGAGACGGCAAATCTGAAACCGGCCTGAAGTTTTTCCATAACGGTGTGATGGTGCCGATGCTCTTCGGGCGAACAGTTGATACCGTCGCAACAGCCGTCCACCGGGCAGGTGAGGTCCGGGGTGATTTGGCTATTCCCACTCCCAGAATTAAAAAGTTTTTCAGCGATTCCGGCCACAGCGGCCGTGGCAAAGGCCACCACGGGCCGCGCCACAGTCATGATGGGATCCAGCAACGCATAAGTAATGGATATGGAATCTACCCCGGATTCCGGCGTTGAAATCAGGAAGGCTGTCGTGGCCCCGTTGCTGGCACCCTGTTTCCGCAGCGACACGGCTGCAGGTAAGACACCGCAAGATCACAGGGGCAAGGGAATACCCAGTAGGGCTGATTTCAGCACGGAAACAACACGGCCGCGCCCAAGGTGTTTGGCAACCGAACCCGGATTGAGAAACACCCGCAGCAATCCGGCGATAATCAGACCGAAAAGAATATATACCGAGGAATCGACCAGAAGATCCCAGGAAGCAAGTAAAACATTCACTAAAAAATTCAAACTAAATTAACCTCCCATTGATGCAAAACGTTTCGGCAAAGGGCTTGGGGCATGGGCCATGGGGCATGGAGTCATAAAAACTGATTTGTAGAGGGATTCAACCCCATGCGCCTTGCTCCATGCCCCATGCACCTTGGTTGAAAGATAGAGACGATAATCGCAAAAAACTATTCCTTTATGTGTTCCAGACCTAAATTCAGAATCTTTGAGACATGCTCGTCATCCAGCGAATAGTAAATAATCTGACCCTCGCGGCGGCTTTTGACCAAGGCCAGATCCTTCAGCCGGCGCAATTGGTGCGAAACGGCAGAGTCGGTTAACCCGGTAAATGCAGCCAGATCGCAGACGCACATTTCAACATTTCTCAAGGCCATAACGATTTTGAGGCGGTTCGGGTCTCCCAGCACCTTGTAGGTAAGTGACAATCGATCCAGTTCATGCACGGAGATAGCCTCTCTGCGGGCTTTCTCGACCCGATCAAGATGAACCACCCGGATTTGACATCCGTCTTCGTCGATTAGTCTGGCTCTGGATGAACTCATCGATCATTCCTTGAATATTTGAACATTTGTTCAAATATTATTACATTTAAGTTAATCCGTCAACAGTTATTTTCCATTGATTTGTAAAAATTAACATGCTATGGCCTCGCACGGCTTTCTTAAATTACCACAAAATTTCAAAATATTCTCTGTGCAGCGCTATCTTCCTGTCTTCACCTTGTAAAGCATTTAGATTTTGATCCACGAAATTCGGTTCCAGCGGCAAATGGCATGATATCTGAATTCTATGTACTCATTATCGGCTACATTTTCGGCTTTTATATGGCCTGGAATATCGGAGCCAATGATGTTGCCAATTCCATGGCTTCGGCGGTGGGGGCTAAAGCCATTACGATCCGGCAGGCGATTTTTATTGCCGGAATCTTAAATATCGTCGGTGCCGTTTTTATCGGAAGCCATGTCACCAATACCATCCGCAAAGGAATCGTCTCAACTGAAGTCTTAACAGATCCCCATCTGGCTCTTGTTGGAGCGCTCTCCGCGTTACTTGCTGCCGCCCTGTGGGTGTCCTTTGCCACCTGGAAATCCCTTCCGGTATCGACAACCCATTCCATTGTGGGAGCCATGATCGGTTTTGGAATCATGGCCGGCGGGTTCTCGGTGATCAACTGGGGCAAACTGGGAGCGGTGGTCTTAAGCTGGGTGATTTCCCCGGTATTTGCCATGGTTATCGCATTTTTAATGTTCAAAACGATCGTTAAATTTATTTTATCCAAAGACGATCCCTTCTCGCAGGCCCTTAAACTGGCACCTTATTTCATCAGCATTGCCCTTTTTGTCGTGGTATTATCCTTTCTTTTTAAGACACCGCTGGGCAATAGGCTGGCGATAGGAACACCGATGGCATTGCTAGTTGCCCTGACCCTGGCTCTAGTACTGGGGTTTTTAGCAGTCAAAATCTTGCACAAGTTTACTAAAAGGACTAATTTAGCCGGGGAAGAAGAGATTTTCCGAAAAATTCAGATCGGCACTTCCTGCTATGTCGCCCTGGCGCAAGGTGCCAACGATGTGGCCAACGCCATCGGACCCTTGGCGGTGATCTATTTTATTGTCAAAACCGGCGGCGTCGGCACCAAGGTTCCGGTTCCCGTTTTTCTTTTGCTGTTTGGAGGAATCGGCATCGCCTGCGGTATTGGTATGGCCGGACATCGGGTTATGGATACCATCGGCAGAAAAATCACCACCCTTACCAACACCCGTGGTTTTTCGGTTGATTTTGCCGCCGCCACAACCGTGATGGTGGCATCCAAGTTGGGACTGCCGGTCTCCACAACACATGCGGCTGTGGGCGGCGTAATGGGCGTCGGCCTTGCCCGTGGTTTGGAAGCCGTCAATTTCAGAATTATTTTTAAAATCATTGTATACTGGGTGCTAACCGTTCCTGCGGCCGCCATAACCAGCATCATAATTTTTAAGATTCTGCAACTCTTAATATAAAAGGAGAACATCATGCGTATACCGTTTCTTTCAATGTTTATCACATCACCGTTTGAAGGCATCCAAGAGCATGCCGAAAAGGTGAAAGAATGTGCGGGAGTGTTTCAGAAGGCCATGGAATGCATCATCGAAGAAAGATGTGAAGATTTTGAGCATTTCAGAAAGGATATTGATAAACTGGAAGACGAAGCGGATGCCATCAAGCGGCGTGTCCGCGGACATCTTCCCAAAGGTACGTTGTTGCCGGTCGATAAATTCCAGCTGTTCCGGTATTTGAGGGAACAGGATAAAGTGATCGATGCCGTGGAAGAAGGACTGGATTGGATTTCATTTCGAAGTCAAGCCGGAATTCCGGAAGTATTGGAAAAGGATTTTATGCTTCTGGTGGAAGCCGTGATGGACCCGATTGAAGAATTGAGCAAAATGGTTGCAGAAGCCCGAAAATATTTTTCAAATTTTTCTGAATCGCAACGGCGCCTCGTTAAGGATATGATTCGCACATTACGACACCATGAACATCAAGCCGATAAATATGAAGACCTCGTCAAAGAAAAGATATTTAATACCATTTATGACCCGGTTGCCGTATTTCATTTAATTCGGCTGGCTGAAACCATCGGCTCCATCGCGGATCATGCTGAAAATGCCGGTGACATGATGCGGGCCATGATTGCAAAATAGAAACGAATTTTTCTGAACGTATGGCGTGTTGTCAATTGTCAAAAAAAAGGAGGCCATCCTCATTAAATGGAAAGCCCCCTTTTTTAAGCCTGATAATTTTATGATAAATTACGATAAGTTATAAATCCAAACATAACGCAAGCGCGTTATGTTTAGGCGCGCACCTCTTCTTTGACCCCCACCGCGATCTTGAACAGAGCGCTCAGCACCAAGAATCCCATTGCCCATACACCCAGCGCAATCATAATTTCCGGCAACGTCGGAATATACTCGTTGACATGATGCAGTGGATTGGGAGTAAAGCCTCCGGCAATCATCCCCAGTCCCTTATCTATCCAGGTTCCCAGGAATATGAGCACACAGGCGACTGCCAAGACCCCTTCATTTTTTCTGGTAAGCGGATTGACCGTTAAAATAATTCCGATGACCATCAGGGTAAGTGATGCCCACATCCAGGGCACATAAGCGCCTTTGCCATAAAGGCCGACAAATAAATATTTGAAGTGATCCATGTGCTCGGGAATCTGGCTGTAAAACACAACAAAGACTTCACAAAGGAAAAAGAACACATTCACGCAGATGGCATAGGCCACAATTTTGGCCAGGGATTGAATCTGTTCCCTGCCAGGATCAAAGCTGCTGACCCTGCGAATGATCAGGCACAACAAAACGAGCAGGGCCGGTCCGGATGCGAAGGCCGAGGACAAAAAGCGCGGTGCCAAAATGGCGGTCATCCAGAATCCTCTTCCCGGCAGACCGCAGTAAAGGTAGGCCGTTACGGTGTGGATGCTGATGGCCCAGGGTATCGAAAGATAAATAAGCGGTTTCAGCCATCTTTGATAGTGAACGTTGTTGCGCTCGGCTTCCAGCACATTCCAGCCGATAATAATATTTAACAGAAGGTAGCCCTGGAGAACAATGGTATCCCAAAAAAGAACCGAATTCGGAGTTGGATAGAGAAAAACATTAAAAACCCGCATCGGTTGCCCCAGGTCAACGAGAATAAACGTGATACACATGATAACGGAGGCAATCGCCAGAAACTCGCCCAGGATCGTCACTTTGCCGAAAGCCTTATAATCATGCAAATAATAGGGTAGCACCACCATCACTCCCCCGGCGGCCACACCAACCAGAAAGGTAAAGTTGGCAATATAAAATCCCCAGGAAGCATCCCGGCTCAATCCGGTGATGCCCAGTCCGAAATCGAGCTGCCATAAATAAACTAGGAATCCGGCTCCGATGACGGCCAAAAGAAACGTCATCCACCCATAATATCGTTTGGACCCTTTAATCGCTAATTCAAGCATATGCACCTCACACGATGTAGTAAACCGACGGTTCGGTTCCCAGCGTCTGTTTACGCCTGATGGTGAAATTGGTTCGAATAAGTTCCCGGACTTCCGATGCGGGATCATACAGATCTCCAAACGTCAGTGCACCATCGGATGCCGCGACGCAGGCCGGCAACTGCCCGACAGCCAATCGCTCGGCGCAGAAATTGCATTTTTCCACCACGCCTTTCATCCGCGTCGGAAACTGTTTGTTGGTTTCTTTGATAAACGGTCGCGGATCTCGGAAGTTAAAACTTCTGGCGCCAAACGGACAGGCAGCCATACAAAAGCGGCATCCGATGCAGCGATGAAAATCCATTAAAACAATTCCGTCGGATTCCCGTTTAAAGGTTGCCTTTGTCGGGCAGGCCCGCACACAGGGCGGATTTTCGCAATGATTGCAAAGCACTAAAAACGGCCGCTTTTCGACTTCTTCGCTCAGAAACCGGGCGGCCTTTCCCGGAAAGGCATTGTGAAAGTGATCCGTCCAGATCCATTTGATTTCGTGACGTTTGTTCTCCAGGACGGGAACATTATGGATCTTATGACAGGCTTCGATCAACGGCGCGAAATCGTCTTCAGACTCAAATGCTCGTGTATCGACAACCATCGCCCATTGTTGTGCGCTCAGGGCATTTTCACCTCTTTTGATTTGGGCTTGGGCCTGCTGTTCTGCCTCTTCGGCAAACGCATTCAGAACCGGTTTTACGCTCAAGCCCAGGGCAGAGAGTCCCAGTAACTGCAAAACACGTCTTCTGCTGCTATCCATCACGATGTCTCCTTCGGGTTATCAATATGGCAATCCCAGCAGTACGGTCTGACCGAGGCGTAATTATGACACCTGTCACAAAATTCGGCTTTATTGGAGTGACAATCCAAACACCTATTGGAAAGACTCATATTATATTCCTTTCCGCTGGGGCTCACATAAATTCTCGTGCCTTGTCTTACTACCGAATCTCTCCAGAGGTCCAACAGTTGCATGTGCTCGGCCTTCATGTAATCCGTAGATCGCACACAGACTTTGGCAGCCTTGGCTTTGTCCGTCAGTATGCGTTCGGGGGCAGGCGCGGCTTTCCCCCGATTGTACCATAAGGGAAACGTCACGATGACCACAAAAATGATCAAACCCAAAATGATTAACTTTTTCTCACTCATCAGCTTCTTCCTCCGATTCACCCTCTATCCCGGGAAGATCTTCATGGCGCAGGTCGATGGTTCTGTCGTTTTGCCCGGCAAGATTCAAGGCATTTGCCACCAGCTCATGAACACCGGTAACATTGACTTCGGGAACCCAGTAGTCCATCAGAGGCGGCAGTGCGGCCCGATCGATGGCGCAAATACAGGCCAGCATGTTCACGCCGTGTTTTTCGTGAACATATTTGACGGCATTGGCTCTGGGCAGCCCGCCGGTTAAGCGCAGTTCCATATCTTCACCGGCGTTCAATCCAGCACCGCTGCCGCAACAGAATGTATTTTCACGGATCGTATTAGCCGGCATTTCATAAAAATGATTGCATACATTTTGAATCACGTAGCGGGGTTCATCAAATATTCCCATGCCTCGAGAAGTGTTGCAGGAATCATGATAGGTTACTTTCAAATGATCATTGCGGCTGGGATCCAGGTCGAGTTTGCCGTGCTTGATCAAATCCGCCGTAAACTCGGTGATGTGTACCATTTTGGTGGACTTGGCGTTTTCAAATTTGGTCCCGGTAATCGGCGAAACCGGTTCCTCCAGAAAATCAGCCGGACCGTTCATGGTGTCCATATACTGGTTGATCACCCGCCACATGTGACCGCATTCCCCGCCCAGAATCCATTTGACTCCCAGGCGCTTGGCTTCCGCATACATTTTGGAATTCAACCGTTTCATGGTTTCATGGGAGGTGAAAAATCCAAAATTTCCGCCCTCCGACGCATAGGTGCTCCAGGTGATGTCAAACCCGTATTTCTCTTGGAGATAATGGAACAACATCATATAGCCCATACAGGTATAGGTGCCCGGATCGGCAAACACGTCTCCGGAGGGAGTTATAAACAGGATATCGGCACCTTTTTTATTGAACTGTGGTTCCACCCGCACACCGGTGACCTCCTCGATGTCATCAACAAAAAAGTCGAGCATGTCTATGAACGCATGGGGCTGAATGCCCAGATGGTTTCCCGTACGGTAGCAATTGGCTACCGGGGTGGCGATCCAGTCGATATTGAGACCGATCAGGTTCAACAACTCCCGGCCCATGATGGTAATTTCGGCCGTGTCGATACCGTACGGACAAAAAACCGAACAGCGCCGGCATTCCGAACATTGAAACAAGTAGTACCACCATTCTTTGAGCACATCCAGGCTCATGGGTCTGGCACCATTTAGTTTTCCCAGGATCCTTCCGGCGCGGGTGAAATCATTGCGGTAAACGGAGCGCAAAAGCTCTGCGCGCAGCACCGGCATATTCTTGGGATCGCCGGTTCCGATAAAATAATGGCATTTATCGGCACAGGCACCGCACCTTACACAGATGTCCATGAACACTTTAAAAGATCGAAACCGCTCGAGGCGCTCTTTGAAGCCCTGATGAATGATCTCTTGCCAGTTTTCCGGAAGTTTCCAGTCCTCTTCCATGGGATTCCACTCGCGGGCATTGGGAAGACCGACATACTCGACGCTTTTGGGATTGGATGCGTAGCAATACATCCCCTTGCGGATGTTGGTCGGTGTGGATATCCAGTCCGTTTTAGGGGAATGATGTTGAATCTGGATGAGTTCCTCGGGTTTGGGTAATTCTTCTGCCATGGCTTACTCCTTCTCTTCCTCTTCCGCTGGCGTTTCATCTTTTGCAGGTGCATCTTCTTTCACTGGCTCTGGCTCCGGCATTTTTTCAACCGGCAGTCCAACCTCTATCATTTTATCTCTAAATTCATCTTCATATTCTTCATAGGTGTGAACCGGAACCGGATAGTTCCATGGATTTACATGTCGTTTTGTGCGGGTATCAGTTGTCAGGTTGCGGGTGGGACTCAGGAAGATTCCGCCCAAATGCATCAATTTACTGAACGGAAAATAGGCCAGCAGAACACTGACAAAAAACAGGTGGATGTAAAATATGGTTCCAACGCCTTCAGGGATGGTGGGACGAAATGTCACCAGTCCCATGGTCAGCGCTTTGGCGGAGGTCACATCAATTTTGGTGATGTAACGCATGAGTATGCCTGTCAGGGCAATTCCAAAAATCAGAAACAACGGAAAATAATCCGAGGCGAGGGAGATGTATCGTACCTGGGGCGTGAAAATGCGTCTTAAAAACAGATAGGCTACGGCGAGCAGCAGCACGATGCCGGACACAAAAACTCCTGGAATGCCAAATTTAAATACCGGATATATAATTTCAACCCGAAAGAAACTGTCAATATTTTCTATCAGTTGAACAAAAAACGGCACCGGCTCGGTAAAGAACCTCAGGTGCCTGATCAACACAGCCAAAAAGGCGTAATGGAACGCCAACGCCCCCACCCATAAGAAGATTTCCAATTGATAGGACAGACGCCCACCTTCTTTAAGCTTCATGCGGGTGTTTCGGAACAGAGAACGGAAGGTTAAAATCTCCAGCGCCATTCGCACCACCACCTGCCACTTGGTGGCCGGGCAATCAAACTGGGCGTGCGTGAACCAGGGAAGCGATTTGTGTTGACCACCTGTGGTGGGAATGCGAAACGGCACCGCCGATCGTGACCAGTTCATGACCCGATAAATAAACCCCACAATGAACAAAAGCAAAGCCGCATAGGGTATGATGATGCCAAAAAGAACCTGAAGCCCCAATGCCGTGCCTGCCCAGGCAATTAAAAAAAGAACAATAACCGTGACGAGTGAAACCATGTACCTTGCATTCATTGAACAGCCCCTCACGCTAACCGCCCCATCAACCATTGCTTGTTCGATGGGAATGTGAATAATAGATTGGTTAAAGGTCCGGAATTTCTATCCCGCTATTAGCGGGAAAAATACAAAATTTATTCGTAGCTTCCGAATTCACCCTCGGGCGAAGCCGCTAAGTTCTGGTTTTCTCGACCTTTGGTTGATAGACCGCCGTATCGGCTACCAATCCAGCCCTCTCAAATGCCCGGAAAATTCGATTCCGGGTCTCATTTGCACCAATTTCATATATCTTTTCCCTGCACTCCATGTAGATATCAAATGCCAATAAGCATAGTTGATCAATTTTTGATTCAAAGGCAGAAAGTTCATGGGCCAATTGGATTTCTTGGAGCTCTTTTTTCAGGGTATTTCTTAGAACTTGTTTTAAGGAAATGATAAATTCGGTGGCTTGAGAAGGGGTGAAATTCTGAACGGCGCGGATTCTGATAATGGGATCTAAATAGGTGGCTAAGGTTTTGCGATCAAAATCTTTAAGAAGTTGATCCAACAGAAATGTTAACCCGTTGATCGTTGTATTGCCAACGGGATTGGCAAACGGATCTTTTTGTCCCTTAAGAAACTCGGCTGTATCCGGAGCATAGGTTTGGACGGATGCATCAAACCATGTTTTGATAATTTGATTTTTTTTGTCTTCAATCAGCCTTTTCAGACCTTTTCCCATAAAGACTCCCAAATACCCAGATCAATAGTGCCTGCCGTGGCGGAACGGATCAGGCCGAAGGGCATACGTATAAACAACTTCCAAATTTCTGTCAAGGATAAAAGGAAAAAACAGGATAACGAGAATTCAGAAAATTGAACCGATATTTATTTAAAATTATTAACTATTTCGACTAAGACGGTAACAGATCAACCATGGAATAGACGTAACACGAGTGATGACTATCGATTCTGATAGGATGTGAAGGGTCTGTGTAATAAAGCAGTAACGCTTGTTTTCAAACGCCGTTGCAGAATTTAGATAGGTCGCGACCGCCAAATATGCTTATTCTGCACACGGATTATTATATCAAAGCACACCTGTTAAGACAGAAACTTAACTCCTGAATCAACGGAATCGGCTATCGGAATGAGGGCTTCGAAGCCGCTGACTTCAAAAATCTCTTTTACGAATTCCGTCAGGGAACAAAGAACAATTTTGCCATCTCTGCGCTTCATTTCTTTGGCGGCTCCCAAAAGAACTCGCAATCCAGCACTGCTGAGATAGTCGAGAGCACCCAAATCAAAAAGAATTCGGTCGGCATTTCCCTCCAGAACACTATTTACCGTTTTTTCTGCTTGCGACGCATTATCCGCATCCAACCGACCTTTAATCGTTACATAAGCTATTCCACCTTCCTCTTTCCGACTAATTTCCATTTTCTGATCCTCTCGATTGAAAAATTAAAGCCATCTGTTTTTCTATATATACTATAAAGTATACCCTCCTTAGATTATTTCTCATCCGAAATCAATACTTTATAATAGTTAACAAATTCTAAACCAAACGAATCCATTGTATCGTTTTTCTGTGAATTATCTCAAAACTAAAGTGTTCTGCCAATAGTTTCTTGAATCTTATTGCAAATTAGGGCCTTCTGAATTTTTTTCCCGGCACGTAAAGATAAATTGCTTGTAGTTTAACTCAGATGATGATAATTATTTTTAAAACAAATTTGTCCTAAAATGCAAACTTTTGTACACTTATTGGGAACCTATTTTGAAGCTAGACTTAAACGGATACGTCGTTTAGAACTATATTCTGTTGTTGGCCTTCTTCCGAGGTGATCTCCCGAGACAATGTACAAACAAATATCACAAAGGAGGGACTCCACCCGTGGCTGAAGGTCGAATCAAATGGTATAGCGAAAAAAAAGGGTATGGTTTTATTGAAACAGATACGGAGGGCGATGTTTTCGTTCACAGTTCCGGAATCAAAGACCATGGTTTTTTTACCCTTCAAAAATTAGATCGGGTTAGTTTTGAAATAAAAGAAACACCCAGAGGAAGACAGGCAGTCAATGTCAAGCGGATTTAATTGGACTGCTTTTTTTATCGAAAGATAAGTTAATCAAGAACGGCTCTGCCATTTTTTTTTCGTCCATCTTGGAAATTTATCAAGCAATAAGATTTAATCTCCCGAACTCGAAAGGAACCCTATGAATACCTTGCTGATATACCCGGCATTTCCGGACACGTTCTGGAGTTTTAAACATGCGCTCAAATTTATTCGCAAAAAAGCGGCCTTCCCACCGCTAGGCATGCTCACTGTCGGGGCCATGCTACCCCAAAAATGGCCCAAGCGCCTCATTGATATGAATGTGGTGAGGCTCACCGATAAAGATCTTTCATGGGCGGACAGCGCATTTATCAGCGCCATGGCTGTACAACGCGAATCAGCACGGCAGACCATTGCTCGTTGCAAAGAAGCAGGCCTTCGGGTAGTGGCCGGCGGCCCGTTATTCACCAGCGAATACGATCAGTTTGAAGGAGTTGATCATTTTGTATTGAATGAAGCCGAGCTGACCCTGTCTCCTTTTGTTCAAGATTTGGAACAGGGATTTGCCCGCCGTGTCTATCAAACAACGGATTTCGCCGACATAAGAGAAACTCCCGCTCCCATGTGGGGGCTGATCGATTTGAAACACTACGCTTCCATGAGTATCCAGTTTTCCCGGGGTTGCCCCTTTAATTGTGACTTTTGTAACGTAACGGCATTGTTTGGACACAAACCGCGAACTAAAACCGCAGCCCAAATCATTGCCGAGTTGGATGGTCTCTATAACCTGGGTTGGCGTGGACAGATTTTCTTTGTAGACGATAACTTTATCGGTAATAAGAAATATTTAATGACCGCGCTTTTACCCGCGCTCATTCAATGGCAGAAACACAAAGATAAAATTTCTTTTAACACGGAGGCGTCTGTCAATTTGGCCGATGACCAGGCCTTAGTGGAAATGATGGTGGCGGCAGGTTTTGATACGGTGTTTATTGGAATTGAAACCCCTGAAGAAGCCGGTTTGGCTGAATGCAACAAAAAGCAAAATAAAAACCGTGACCTGGTCGAAAGTGTAAAACGCATGCAGCGTTCCGGCCTCCAAGTACAGGGCGGCTTCATTGTGGGTTTTGATAGCGACACCCCTTCCATTTTCCAGCGGCAAATTGATTTTATTCAAAAAAGCGGGATTGTAACAGCCATGGTCGGGCTGCTTCAAGCACCGGCTGGCACTCGGCTTTATCATCGCATGAAACAAGAAGGGCGCCTGGCGGGTTTAATATCGAGCAATACCGACGGAACAACCAATATAATCCCCCGCATGGAACTAAACGCATTGTGTGATGGGTATAAAAAAATAATGTGTCATATTTATTCGCCGAAACACTATTATGAACGCGTTAAGACATTTCTAAAGGAATACAATTGTCCACGGACTGAAATTCCCCTGGATTTTCAGCGCTGCATGGCGTTTTTTCGTTCGTGCATCCATCTTGGTGTATTCGGCAAAGAGCGCTTCCATTACTGGAAGCTGTTGTTGTGGACAATTCGGAAACGCCCCGAATTACTGCCTTTGGCCATAACCTTTAGCATCTACGGCCATCATTTTCGCAAAATCTGCGAATTGCACATCCTTTAGATAACATTTGATTGAGTTTTGACTCAATTAGGGTTATACAATTTCAACCATTTCGACATCAAAATGCAGTGTGGTTCCGGCCAGGGGATGATTTCCATCCAGAGTTAAGGTGTCTTCGGTCATTTCCACAACTTTTACTTTAAATATTTGACCATCCGATTGCTGAATTTGAAGATGAAGACCAATAGTGGGATTAATATGCTCTGGAAACTCGCTTTTATTTATTTCTACCAAAAGTTCTTCGTGCCTTTGACCAAATGCGTCCTCCGGTAGAATCTTTAACGTCTTTTTGTCTCCGACTGCCATTCCAATGACACCCTGCTCCAATCCCGAAATAACATCTCCGTTTCCAATCGTAAATTCAAGCGGGCTCTGATCTTGTGAAGAGTCAACAATCGTCTCGTCTTCTAACTTTCCGGTGAAGTTTATTTTGACAGTATCGCCTATCTTAGCTTGTGCCATTATAGCCTCTCCTTTCTGCATCGGTTTCTCAGATTACGTAAATTTTAATTGTCATGATTCAATTCACTGCCTTGAGGCAGGGCAGAAACCATTGCGGAGTACGTGTGAAAACGAGATGATTTAAAAAATGTGGGAATCACGCAAAACGCGAAAAGCGTCTGCACAGCACTCTCAACAAAGAATTATTTAATGTCTCCATTAATCTTAATAATAATTACCGAGCCTTGCAAGAAAAATCGTAGTATATTCAATCCAAATTAGTTTCATACGCAACCATGCTGCGGATGATGCATCCCTAACATCTCGCAATTGGCATTCCATCTATTGACTGTAAATTTAATTTCTATAAAATGGAAACCATCTTGTTCATAAGCTTACTGGTCTTATTTTAGGTCATTAATTATCACGGAGGTAAATATGTATTTCGCTAAGGCCGGCAAAGACAATACCGAACAAACACTGAAGCACGCTTTCGAAAGAGGTAAGGAATTAGGATTAAATGAAGTGGTTGTGGCATCTTCTAAAGGAGATACGGCTTACAAAGCACTGGAGATATTCGACGGGTTTCAAATTACCATCGTCACCTACCACAGCGGATTCAAAGAACCATTTCGAAATGTCATGTCCGCTGATGTACGAAGGGATTTGGAAGGCAAGGTATCGAAAATCGTTGCCGCCAGCCATGCGCTTTCCGGGATCGAGCGCTCGGTTGCTCAGAAGCATTCCGGCATTTATCCGGTCCTCTTAATTGCGGATACGCTCAGACTTTTTGGCCAGGGCACCAAGGTGTCCGTGGAAATTGCGGTAATGGCGGCCGATGCGGGTGCCCTTACCGGAAAAGATATTATTTCTGTCGGAGGTACCGGCAGAGGCGCG
>CP070694.1:724744-729280 GCA_020353355.1 Desulfobacterales bacterium
AAATCAAAAACCGGTTAATGTGGAGGTAGATAATGCAGGAACTGACACTGGAAGTTAAACAATTTGTTCTCGATCACGGCATGGATCTTGTCGGTATCGCATCCGCCGGTCAAATCGCTGAACTGACGCCTAAGGGATACCATCGTCCTCAAGATCTTTTGGCAGAATGCAACACGAGCGTTGTCATGGCGCTTCGCTGGTCGGATACGTTAATTGATGGCCTGCCGGAGATTCGCGCGATGTACAGCCGTATGATGATTATGATGAACAATCAACTGGATCAAGCCTTGCTGAAAATTGCGCGGTTTTTGACCAAGAGAGGATTTTTGGCATTACCCGTTCATGCGTCAGATCCCTACGACCTGAGCGCCTTAAAGGGCGTTTTATCCCATAAACATGCAGCGGTTCAGGCGGGGCTCGGTGAGTTTGGCCTGAGCAATCTTTTGTTGACCCCTCAATTTGGTCCCCGCCAACGTTTTGCCCAGTTGCTGACCGATGCCATGTTGGTGGCGGATACCCCTGTGTCCTTGAACCTTTGCGAACAAACAATTCCTGAATGCAACTTTGCCTGTATTGCCAGCTGCCCGAAGAATTTAATCCCCAATGAGTATGACAATGATCCCTCCGTGATGAAGACAGTGGTTTGGAAAGGCAGCGATATCGATAAACCGGGTTGTTCCTATTATCAGGATCGCGGGCTTCCGCATATGGGCCGCAACGGTTATACTTTTCGCTGCGGGTTGTGCATCAACGCTTGCCCGGTGGGCTCAGACATCCCCAAACGGGAATCAATTGCCAAGGGGGTTCGGCCGGTCAAAATCGTTCCCTAATGCTAATTTCATAACAAAATCTTATTTTATTGATTATTACTTGAAGACAGAGGAAATGTTGAATATTAAAGTTGACGGCCTCGTAAAAAGTCCCAATCCTGTCACTCCGGCGAAAGCCGGAGTCCAGAAGCTATTGAAATTACTGGATTCCGGCTTGGTCGTCATCCCGGACCTTGATCCGGGACGGAATGACGATAATTTGATTTTTGGACTTTTTACGAAATCGTCAGAATTAATATTTATATTAATTTAGGGGGGAACGTCATGAGGGTTTTAAAATGGATTTTTGGCGTCCTTTTGGGATTGATTATTGTGATTTTTGCGGGCGTTTACGCGTATCTCCGAGCGACCCTACCCGATTACAATGGCGAGATTACCCTAGCGGGTATAAAAGCGCCGGTTGAAATCATCCGCGATTCCTACGGGATGCCCCATATTTACGCAAAGACGGATGAAGACGCTTATTTTGCCGTGGGCTACTGTATGGCCCAGGACAGACTTTTTCATATGGACCTGGCCCGAAGGCTCGCCAAAGGAAGATTGGCCGAGATCATTGGCAAAGATCTCGTTTCGGTTGACAAATTTTTCAGAACCATTACCGCCGGAAAATCTTTTGAAGATATAGCTGCTGAGTACCCACCAGAAACGCTGGCCGCCACAGAGGCCTATGCGGCAGGCGTCAATTTTTTTATAACGCATCACAAAGGACCCCTGCCCATAGAATTCACAATGTTAGGCTATCAACCCGACCCCTGGCAGCCTTCCGATAGCGCAGCGGTCCACTATTACATGGCATGGGATCTCCACAGTGCCTTATCCATTGAGATGCTGTATGCTGCGGTGATCGCCAAAGTGGGTCCTCAGATGGCCAAAGACATCTTTACTGATTATCCGGATGGCTACCCGACAATTATCCCGGCAGAATCGGCATCACTTGATTTTCTCAAAAGCCTCGTTTTGGCCAGGGAGGTTTCCGGAACAGAAGGAGGCGGGGCGAGCAACAGCTGGGTTGTGACCGGAAAAAAGTCTGCCACCGGAATGCCTATTCTCGCCAATGATCCCCACCTTGGCCATGGAGCTCCCGGCATCTGGTATGAAGCCCATCTGGTAACCCCTTCCATGAATGTCTCCGGATCCATACTCCCGGGGGTGCCTTTGGTTGTCATCGGGGCCAATGAGCATACGGCCTGGGGCTGGACGAATGTTATGGCTGATGATGCCGATTTCTACATCGAGAAGATAAACCCGGCCGATCCCAACCAGTATGAATTTAAGGGCCGCTGGGAAGACATGAAGGTCAAAGCAGAAATTATCAAGGTCAAGGGCGTCGAGGACGTAAAATTCAGCGTTAGGCTAACCCGCCATGGCCCCATAATTAATGATGTGAAGAAGTTTGAGGGGCCTGAAGGTACTGCGCTTTCCATGCGATGGACGGCTTATGAGATGCTTAGCGTGATTCCTTTTTATCACCTGAACACGGCCAAAAGCATTGATGATATCGAAAAGGCAGTGGAACATTTCAAATGCCCCGGCCAAAACTGGGTGTATGCCGATGATCGAGGCAACATCGGCTATTGGGCGGCGGTGGGACTACCCATTCGGGATGGTTTTTCCGGAGCGGTGCCGGTCCCCGGCTGGGATGGGAAACACGAGTGGCAGGGTTATGTGCCAACCCCGGAACAGCCGCACCTGCGAAATCCAGAGCGGGAATGGATCGCCACTGCCAACAACAAACATGTGGGCGATGAATACCCTTACACCATATCGCATTACTATGCCATGCCGGACCGCTTTGTCAGGATTGAGGAGATGATTACCGCCAAAGCTAAACTCAGTGTCAAAGACTTTGAAGCAATGCAAGCCGACTTTTATATGGTTCTGGCCAAGGAGTGGATTCCGATGATGCTGACATCATTGTCTGAGCTGGAGCTTTCAGAAACCGAAAAGAAAGCCTTCTCCAGCCTGAGGAATTGGGACTTTGTGGCCGGAGCCGAGGATATAGCACCCACTGTATTTCATGCGACCATCAATGAAATGGTGAAAAACACCTTTATAAAAAGGCTCGGCGAGGAGCTCTATGGACAATACATAAACAATAGCTATGTGGCATTCAACGCCATGCGAAATCTGATTGCACAGGGGCAAAGCCCCTGGTTTGACGATCCGGACACCCCTGATGTGGAAGGCATCAAAGACATCATCGCCAAAAGTTTCTCCGCAGCTATCGTCTATCTCAATCAAAAAATGGGTTCAACGGTTGACGATTGGAAGTGGGGTAAGCTTCACACGCTGACCCTGTATCACCGCTTCGGCAAATCGTCATCCCTGATGGGATATTTTATGAATATCGGACCGTTTCCCATGGGCGGGAGCATCGCTACCGTAAATCCCCAGCAATATAAATTAACAAATCCATGGGAAGCATACCACGGTGCATCGCTGCGTTATATCATCGATTTGGCCGATATGAAAAATTCGCGTCGCGTGATACCGGCAGGAATATCCGGTAACTTCATGAGCCCGCACTATGACGATCAGGCAGAACTGTGGCGCAAGGGGCAATACAGACCCTTTGTTTTGGATCGCAAAAGCGTGGAAGAGGATGCACGGTACACGCTGAAGATGATGCCCGGTTAGAAGTGATTCCAAAACCCCATCTAAGGCCCAATGGCTGTATTCTCCCGCGTTTTGAAATGCTGATTTATCGCGGCAGGATGCCGCTCCCACTACTTAGAATATAGAACCTTCCAGTTTTTTCAGCACTTCGGGTGTGGGAACACCGGTCTGACGATCCCATCCCCACTCCTCGTAATTGTCTTGCACCATTCGCTTTATATCTTCACGCGTTAACGGCTTGCCGCTAAGATAGTTTTTAAAGCCCAACGCTCCAATCCATTGATCCGGGATAATTTCTTCCCCGCGAAGAAAATCTTCTCGAAGGGCTAAATGGCGGGGAAAGACCTCCAGCGGCCTTCTGGCAAAATAGGTGGGTGAGCCGCCGGAGCCGACATGCGGCCCGCGGGGCTCCAAGAGCTGTCCCAGCTCCATGGTTCCGAAGAGATCCCAGGCAAATGCGCAGCCGGGTCCGGCATAGGTGTGCATGCCTTTGACCAGGCTCGGTGCATGGTGTTTCGCCTTTTCACCGAACTCGTCTATGATACCATGAAATCCTTGCGCCAAAATGTGCCCCAGGCCTTCACGAAAACTCCGCACTCCGTGCAGTCTTCTGTAAAAGAAATCGAACACTCGGCACCGGATACGTTCACCCGAATGTGTGCTGCCAGGGGGTTGAACATCTTGGCGTAAACATCCGAGCAGCCAAGCTGGCATCTCAGACAGCCGCTGCAATTTTCCGTCTTCGCCTGGATTTCGTATTTTGCCATATGATGTCTCCTGATGCCGATGATGAAATTGCAGTGGATTGAACTTATGAAACATAACCCTTTGGCGAAGTCAAGCATCCAGGTCTATTTGCCTTTCGATTCAGAGAAATTCTGTGTCAGATTGGATCTAATAATTCAAAAAAGCAAATAAATTCGAAATTTCTGTTTGAAATAGACATAGAAAATCAGGTATAGGCATGGCGGGGAATAAATTATTTTTACCAAAACCGGTTTCAAAAGAGGACCACTCATGACCGAGAAACATGAGCCGCGAAAGATTCTGGTGTTGTATTGCAGCCCGCGAAAGAAGGGCAACAGCGCCG
>CP070694.1:729380-740363 GCA_020353355.1 Desulfobacterales bacterium
ACATAGAAAACCTGGTCCTCCCCGCACGGCGGGATCTTCGACAGGGCCAGGTCAGAGACATTAGGCTCCGCCGTTGCAAATTGGGAGTACCTAAAGTGAGCTAAAGTGACTAAAGTGAACTAAAGTGAGCTAAAGTGAGCTAAAGTTCAGAAGCTTCGCTTTTAACTTTAGGCATTTTAGACACTCACAACTTTAGGTACTTTCTGAAGATTTACTACGGAATGCGGGAAAACGGAATTCAAACTTTAAAAGTAGAGTTTATAAAATAGTTTGAAGTGATCTAAAGTATATGAGTCGCTTCGCTCCATCTTTCTATAAAATCGATCCGCCGGAGGCGATCCGCAACTTTAGCTCACTTTAGTTCACTTTAGTCACTTTAAACTATTATGCACAGGCTATTTTTCGCATTTAAAAGTAGTTTGTCATAATAAGCACAGATTCCATGCGAAGAAGCTATATCTGATATATTTCGGCTTCGCGCCATTTCTGTTCGACGGATTTGGCAATTGCGGATTTTGCATCGATACACTCAATGATGCTGACGATTTTTTGTCCCACCGTATTCAATGATGCGCTAACCAGCCAGCACCTCCCGTTTAGAAAGAAATAACAATCGTTCAGCACTACGTGACGGCGAATCTCAACTTCGTGTCCGCCGGAACAAAATAATTTGAACGTGTTTTTGAAATCCGATGATAGCGATTGCTCGTCTTTGCCCGTGAGCAAGCGCAGAGGATGCTTGACCTCATTTAAGCATTCCAATGTCGTCGCCCCTATTTGCGTATCGACAATCGTCACGGCTGTTTTGGCTTTGGCGAAAAATTTTATTGGCTCTGCCTTGGATTTAAATTGATAATTGACCGGGGCTGAAGCGCCAACGGACCTTTTATCTTGCGCCAAAAGAATTTGAAGCTTTTTGAGGTGCCGCAGCATTTGTTCATCGAAAACATTGCTTTCCCAAGTGGAATTCAATATACGGTGATTGCAACGCTGGAAGAGGTCGGGAAGTATTTTTTCGAGAAGCCTTCGATAGTTGCGATCGCCTTGAGCGATGAGCTGGTTGGCCAGTTTTTTGTGATTGGGGCTTACGCCCAAGTAATCCACCTCTACATTAAATTTGTTGCAAAGGTCTTCGAGTTCATAATTTCCATAGTATTCCTTAATGGCGTCTGCCAGAATATTTACGCTTTCTTTTTCCATATCTCATATCCTTTACAGGGATACGCTGACGTTTTCGAGACGGTTTTCCGGAACGTCATTTTCCAGAAAACCAAGCATGCCTATTATAGATATTATAGCAGTTTTTTTTAATATTTGAAAGACTTAGAGCAATTTCCAACGAAAATCGTCCAGAACCGTCAATGCGTTCTAACGAATGCGTTAGGTTTGAGGTTGGAGGTTCGAGGCGGGAAACCCGAAACCTCAGTTAGCGTTATGTAGATCTCCACTATGAAACGGCTTGACAGAGAGATGCTCACCGTCGGTGATGAAGTTAATCGCCCCATGGGTATCTGTGCGAAATAACTGATAACCACGCTGCCGGTATTGTTGAAGCACTGCCGGATGGGGGAATCTATAACTGTTTTTCCAGCCGGATGAAATCACAACGACTTGCGGGGCAACGCGCTCCAGAAAGGGTGTCGTACTGGATGACCTGCTGCCATGATGGGGCGCCAACAAAACGGTGCTTGCCAAATTCGTATGGGAGCTTTGGACTAATTCATTTTCAGCCTCAGCCATGATGTCGCCTGGAAATAGAAACGATATGGATCCCAGTGATATCCGTATCACCATCGAATTGTTATTCGTGTCGCGCCATTTCTCGTCAGGCTTTTTTTCGAGAAAATTATCCGAGGGATACAGAATATTGAATTTAACGCCATGAATAACCTGGTTGCGTGGCAATAGCCTAAAATTTGGCAAGGCAATATCTCGCTTTGCCACAACCTCCATCAACTCCCGATAGCCAACGGTATTTTTCGCTTCGCTGGTGGTCCACATCTTTTGAACATTAAAATTCTCGGCGAGATAGATCAAGCCATTCAAGTGATCACTGTTGGGATGTGATAAAATAAGGGTATCAACCGTTTTAATCTTTTTTCTCCATAAAAACGGGGCCACCACCCGTGCGCCCAGGTCAAAAATCGAATTATCGGAAAATCCGCCGCCATCGATAAGCATCGTATAACCGCCGGGCAGTTCTAAAAGCGCCGCGTTTCCCTGCCCGACATCCAACACGGTTACCCGAAGATCCTGATGCCAAAATCTGTAATACAACCAGTAGCCTGCGTTCCAGACCAGCGCAATTGTGACAATGACGGCAACTGTTGCGATAAATTGCCGTCGTTTTAATGGGGTTTTCTGATCCTTGAGATAGCTCAAGGCATCCGCAAAGAATCCGTTAACACGGGATATCGATTTATGCCTTGTTGTTATCGCAGCATTGTTTTCAACCTGACCGGCATCGTCAAAGACAATGGCGCCCCGCTGCGCGTTGCCATCAGGGGGTGTCCGATCCTTTGCAATCAGGCTCAATCCTGCCCAAACCAGAAGGTAATAACAGCCCATCTCAAGAACCGATGGCGTAAATGTCTTCACGGCCGCCAAATCAAAGCCAGCAAAAACGTCGATCAGTTTAAGGCAAAGTTTCAAAATGGCCCCGCATACCGTGAAACACCACCCGGCGCATTGCAACCAAAATGAAGACAAAAATACGGCAATCAGTCCCAACGGTACCACCGTAAAGCCGACCAGCGGCACAATAAGCAAATTGGCGAGTAGACCGACAAGGGAAACCTGGTTGAAATAAAACATCACCAGCGGCAGGGTTCCGCCAATTGCGAAAATCGATACCCATAAAAAGTCAATCAAGCGGTTTTTTATGCTTCGCATAACCGGGTTTTGATTCATTTCGGCATTGCGGTTAGACCCTTTTGTTAGACAGGTAAATCCAAAAACTATCGCCAGAACTGCGCAAAAAGAAAGCTGAAACGAAATTGAAAAAACCGATGGTGGGAAAATAACCAGGATCAGCAAGGCAGCCAAGGCGATGGTGTTGATAACATCATGTTCGCGTTCCACCAGAAACGTCATCAGAAAAATCGAGACCATAATTACGGCCCGTTGGGTGGACGGCGAAAAACCGGAAACGAAACCATAGAACCATAGCGGTATTAACGCCAAAACCGCTGCAGCTTTGCGAGTCCACGCTCTCCACAGCAACGGTTTAATGTTCACCAACACGCGTTGCAAAAAAAGAAAGGCCATCGTGGCCACAATGCCAATGTGAAGGCCCGATATAGCCAGCAGATGTCCCACTCCGGCACGATTAAACCCATCCCGCGTATGCTGCGCAATAGCCGAACGGTCCCCGACCACCAGGGCTTTGAGCACCCCTACCTGGGAGCCCTGGCCGGTAGTCTCAATGAGGCGTGCGATGCGATGGCGGGTATTGTCGATCAGGTCGGTCCAAAAACGGTGTGCCTTGCGATCTAACAGGGTTATATGGCGCCCTTGAATGTAGGCCGTTGCCCAAATACCTTGAAACGACATGTAGCGTTTATAATCGAATCCTCCGGGATTATTGAAATTTCTGAGAGACCGCATTCGGCTCGTGAAAAGAATCCGATCTCCAGGGTGCAAGACCGGCGCATTTCCCACCACGGTAACCCGTAGTTTGCCAACCACCGACCGGGAATCGTGCCCACGTCCGATACGTTCGACGTGCAGCACACAGTGTTGACGGTTATTGACCATCACGGGGCGTCTGGCAATTACGCCCTCGATGTCCCATCGCTGGCTATCCAAGTAGCGTATCAGGTGACTGGGTGGAAATGCGGGGTAAGCCCATGGCTGCAAGGATAAATATCCCAGGGCCAGGAAGAGAAACAGCGGTAGTTTATTAGCGCTCTGATTCCGCACAACCAAAAAGAGAAGCAATCCCACGCAGAGTAAGATAACGCCTCCGGCCCACAGAGAATAACCCGGATACTTCGACCCTAAGGCGATGCCGCATACCAGGGCCATTAAAAGCGGAATCACCGGACGTGAATAATAGGAAGTCATATTGGGTAATTTTGAGATTTTGAATTGAAGACAGGCATTCAACGACGCGTATTATATGTGTTAATCTTATTGAAAATAGTTAACGCACCCGTTCTATGACTGCGCCAATTCCGGCAAACTTTTTCTCAATGGCCTGATAACCGCGATCCAGATGATAGACTCGATTTACTTTCGTTTGCCCCTCGGCAACCAGGCCGGCAAGAATCAAGGAGGCACTGGCTCTGAGATCCGTCGCCATCACCGGTGCTCCGGAGAGCTTCGAAACACCTTTAACCGTGGCGGTGTTGCCGGAAATGGTGATATCTGCTCCCATGCGTTTGAGCTCACTGACATGGATAAAACGATTTTCAAAAATCGTTTCCGAAATGACACTGGTGCCGTTAGCCACACTCATCAATACCATGAACTGGGCTTGCATATCTGTCGGAAATCCCGGATACGGCTGTGTTTTCAAATCCACACTGGTAATCGTCTCCTTACCCTGCACCTTTACCGTTTTCCCATCATGGCTTATCTCTGCGCCGGTCAGCCGCAACATGTCGATGACCGCTCCCAGATGATCCGGCTCAGCATTTACCAGGGTAACATTACCGCCGGTTAGCGCGGCGGCGACCATAAAGGTTCCGGCTTCGATCCGATCCGGTATAATACGAAAAGATACCGGCTTCAGAGAGGAGACGCCGTTAATGGTGATCACCGTCGTTCCGGCGCCATGAATATCGGCTCCCATTTGATTTAACGCCTCTGCCAAGGCGATGATTTCGGGATCCCGTGCAGCGTTGCGCAATACGGTGGTGCCCTTGGCCAAAACAGCGGCCATCATAATATTTTCAGTTCCGGTGACGGTAGCGATATCAAAATAGATTTCAGCCCCATTCAATTCATCGGCCGATGCTTCGACATACCCGTGCTTTATCTCGATATTTGCACCAAGACCCGCAAGCCCCTTCAAATGCAAATTAATCGGCCGCGCACCGATGGCGCAGCCGCCGGGCATAGAAACCCGGGCTTTCTTTAAGCGCGCAACCAAAGGACCAAGCACCAGTATAGACGCTCGCATTTTACGCACGATATCATAAGGTGCTTCAAAATTATTCAGCCCGCCGGCATCGATCTGGACGGTATCGCCGCTGGTTTCAATACGGGCTCCGAGATTGGAAAGCAACAGGATGGTACTATCGATATCTCTCAAATTAGGGACATTGGCGTAAGTATTCATCCCATCTGCCAACATCGAGGAAATCAGAATGGGCAATGCCGCGTTTTTGGCACCGCTGATCCTGACTTCCCCGCAAAGCCTGTGGCCACCTTCAACAATAATTTTATCCATGCATACCTCAATTAAGATAAATGATTGTGTTCATAAGAATCAATTTACAAAATGAAGCTGCCCGCAGTCCGCCTCAGGCGAACAGGGTATTCCGGCGAAGGCGAATAAAAAAGCGCAAACCCTTTTCGATGATAGGGCAAGCGCTTTGTGCATGATTGATGGTATCGAAAAATTAGTGGTGCTGACGGCCTTTTCCTTTGGCCGTATCCACAGCTGCTTTAATAATGCAATAGGTAATGCCGAGGCCGAGAATCGATAATGCATACCACAGCCCTCCATGGAATACCATGTGCCCCATATCCCAAATCCATTCAAAACTAAATGGAAACATTCGTTGCCTCCCTTACACTCATCACACCGCTGACCTGAAAATGGTTGCGGATACAACGCACGTGATCGATCTATGATCCTGCCGGGCTGGGATGCGGCTCTCCTCCGCCCGGAGGTGCTTGCGACCCAGATTCGGTCTCGAGTTCCGGCGCTGTCTCCCGTATCTGAGAAACAGGTGCAGCGATTGGATTTAATTATTTTTCCTGGGGAAACACCGGCAGATAACGGTAGGATAAGGATATCATAATAATACCGTATGCCACCGTCATAATGGTGGTGGCCATTTCCTGCCAGCTCGGAAAATACAGATTCCAGCTCTCAAACGGTAGCACCGGAACCGCCAAGACCTGAAGCACCATGACCCAGCGATTCAAACACACCCCAACAACAGCCAGAAGGACGGCGACAAATAATGCGATTTGGTTTTTACGTCCTTTATTGGTAATGAGAATCAATGCCGGAAGCACACCACACACACCAATTTCCGCAATCAAAATCCATAGGCCATATGCCGATCCGGGATTATTGGTGTAAAAATCCATCCAATATAAACCTTTTTTGGGGGCCGTGACCACAGCCCACCACACCGTATCAATTATTTTTGCAACAATATATGTGGTCAGCATCCATCCGGATATTTTGGCCAGCAGTTCAATCACGTTGTCTTTGACAAGCTTTTTGCGGACCGCCTTTTCGGTTATTTTGGTAATAAATATGGTAAAGCACGGCCCACCGGCAGCAGCTGACCAGGTAAACAGAAAAAATGTCCAGGGCCAGATCAATACCCCTTCGCGGAATCCAAATGGCCGGCCAAACAAAACACCGGGAACGCCACCCAGCGAACCTTGATGGAAAAAGGAAAGAAACGCACCGGTGGCTGCAAATACCGCCATGATTTCGTGCATGTTGTGGCTCAAATTATGAAAAAAGGGAACTTTGTCAATCTGCCGGTTTTCAAGTGCCAACGGTAGATATTCAATACACAGAACACCGAAATAGCATGTCAGACAAAAGGCCACTTCAGTCAACATGGAGTGCACGTTGGCATGCCAGAAAATAAACCATGCCCGCAGAGGTTGCCCGACATCAAAGCCCAGAATTAAGAGCGCCGAACTGTAGCAAATAAATCCGATGAGCACCGCGTAATTGATAATATATTTGAGTTCATCTTTGCCGATAATATATCTCAAAAAGCCGGTAAAAAAGGCCCCACCGCCGAGAGCAATTACCGCAAGGTCAGCCCAAATCCACAATGCAAACCCGTAAGCATTGTTCATGTTGGTTTGATTGAGTCCCTTAATGTAGACCAGTACCATGGCAAATACGCCCCACAGAAAAACAAGACCGACGGTTCCGATCCATCCAAAAAATTGCCATGCCGGACAACGTTTAACCCCTTGGGGTATTAATGCGGAATCCATAAGTTCTGTACTCCTGATTGTTTTCTGGTTCTTGCTGCCTGGGCAGTTGCCGGTTTAGAGTCAGCCGCCTGCCTTCATTCGGCTTATTCCATTGAGCTGAATGCCGTCAACTTGACGGCCATTAGCTATGTTTTAATATACCTTCGTTTTTAAGATAATTATCACCGGCGTGCCGGACCCAATCACGACTGGAAAGATAATAGACTTTGGCATTGGTGCCCAGTCTTTCGAGCAGCCGGAAAGTATTCTTGGCATGGGGTTTACCGCCGTGTTTGTTATCCGGTTTAACCATCTGATGCACGGCGTGTTCGGGATTGTTCAGGTCGCCAAATGTAATCGCTCCGGCCGGACATGCCTGCGCACAGGCTGTCTGATATTCATCCTCTTCCAGCTCCCTGCGGTCTTCCGCGTAGGCCCGATCTTTGGCCAGCTGATACCGATGGATACAGAAGCTGCATTTTTCAACAACGCCGCGCATCCGTACCGACACATTGGGATTCAACGATCTTTCCATGCCATCCGGCCACAGCGGATCCCACCAATTGAATTGGCGCACATGATAGGGGCAGGCCGCCATACAATAACGGCATCCGAAACAGCGCGTGTAAATTTGGCTGACAATGCCGGTCTCCATATCATAATCGGTAGCGGTGGCAGGACAAACTGAAACACACGGGGAGTGGCCACCATGACCCTCACATTGCATACACGGCCGGGGAAGATAACACGCTTCGGTCCTTGGAAACGGTTGGCCATTGGTCAAGGTATACACCCGCATCCAGGAAATACTCAGCAGCTTGTCAGTGTCATCCTCCCGAAAAGGCACATTGTTCTCCGCCATGCATGCGACCATGCATGAACCGCAACCGGTACACTTGTCCAGGTCAATCACCATTCCGAACTTTTTAGAATTTTCCTGTTTCATCAGAATCCCTGCCAATCGATTATTTTCGATTTGCTATTGTCGATTTTCAATATTCAATCAGACTAGGCTTTCGCCAGTCTCGCCCGAATACCCCAGGCGGCATCATAGCCGGAAGCCGGGTCTTCCAGCACATCAATCAAGGCGTTATAATTAGCCCCTTTACCCGCCAGAAATTTGTCATAGGCAGAATGACCAAGACCTCTCGGCATAGCGATAACACCCGGCATAATTCCGTCATAGTGTTGCACTTTAACCCGGGCATTACCCTTGGGGGTGCGTAAAATGGCAACGCTGCCATCGTCTAAGCCATATTCTTTGGCAGTGGTCGGATTGACTTCAACCAGCACATCGTTTGTCTGCAATATATACGCTTCAAGGGATTTTACTAAGAAAGGCGGCGAGCCGATGTAACCGTCGGTCAGTCGCATGGAATCATAGGGGATCAGCACCAGCGGATAAAAGGTTTCATCGCCCTTGGCTTTCAGCGGATTATATTGCGGCAATGCGTCAATTTCCTTGCTGGTAAACTCGAATTTGCCTGACTCGGTTTCAAATGCCTCGGCCCAATCTGCCGCAACAAATTCTTCATCAATCCAATACCCTTTTTCCACCAGGGTATCCCATTTATCCGCCAGGCTCTCTTCGAGACACGCGTGGTAGCTGTCCCAGTGAAATGCATCGGCAATCGGGCCGCCCAGTTGTTTGGCAATCTGAATAATGACATCACCGCTGTGCCGGGTGTTCCATAACGGATCTACAACCGCTTGCGCAAGACTGATGATGGGTTTGGGAAAACCGCGTGCGGCCGGCACATCCTCGTAGCGCTCGAGATATACATGATTGGGCAGAATCATATCGGCATTCACCGTGGTTTCATCCATAAACGATGAAAAACTCACCACCAAGGGAATCTTTTCAAATGCTTTGGCCACAGACTGGCTATCCGCCAGGGTGTATCTCGGGTTAGCTGACGCAACCAACAACATCTGAATCGGGGAGTCCTGGCTGGAGTTGATCACCTCAGGCAATCGATTCAACAAATATCTGGCATGCGGATATTTATCACTGCCGGCGCCGTCCACCCGGCGCTGTTGCATACCCGTCGAGGCGACATTGTCCATTCCCAGCTCCGGCCAGCTGATATAATCCGGTTCGGGAACCGCCCAAATTCCGCCGGCCTTGTTAATGTTGCCCATCAGGGCATTTAAAGTATGAACGGCAAGGAATTCCTGCAGACTACCGGGGGTTTTGCCTTTACCCCGGCCGCAGATAGCCAGCGGCTTTCGGGCTCCGGCAAAATCCCTGGCCAGTGCGGTGATGGTGGCGGTATCAACACCCGTAATCTTTGCGACAATATCCGGGGGATACCCATCGATAACTATTTTCTTGTGGGCCTCGAAGCCGCTGGAGTAAGCCGCAACAAATTCACGGTTATATAAATTCTCTTTGATGATGACATGCGCCAGCCCCAGCGCCAGAGCACCTTCAGTGCCGGGATTGATCGCAATCCATTTATCGGATTTGGCAGCTGTTTTGGAAAGCCGTGGCTCAACCTGATCCATACGTCCGTTATGATCGCGCAGCTTGCTATTGGCTTTGAACATATACACCGGAGATTCCCAACCCTCGATGAATCCACTGCCAAAACTCAGAATGAAATCGGCATTGCCAACATCAAAGCCGGCCATGGCAGGCACACCCTGGGTGAGATAAAGCGCAAGCTCATAGGAATCTTGTATCGACGGCGTGCGGATGAAGTTAGGCGAGCCGTAGACGGTCAGAAAACGATTGAATAGCTCAGCCACGGTACCGCGATCTGATTCCGAAATACATGCGACGGTGTTGGGCAAACCCTTGGCGCGTAAATCGCTGAGTTTTTCAACGACCTCAGCAATGGCCGCATCCCAGGAAATCTTACGCCAGCTGCCATTGACTTTCTTCATCGGGGATGTCACCCGCGTGGGTCCATACAGAAGTTGCACGCCCGCCAGACCAAGGGTGCACAGCCCGCCGTCATTTACCGGGTGGCCCTGCATCCCTTCGATATTAACCACCCGCTCATCAACCTTTCGTACCCGAATGCCGCAACCGCCGGGGCACAGGGTACAGGTCGAATTCAGATAGGTCACCTCACCGTCTTGCGGCACCGGTGTCCAGGGCCAATTTTGGGTCCAGATGGCAAGATCATCTGTCAGCTTCCACGGTAATGGTGAAAGCGCCGTGCCTGCAGCACCTCCAAGAACAAAGGCCAAAAAACTTCTTCGGTCTATTTTCATCGGCACTTCCTTTTTGGGGTTGTATAAACGAAATTAGATTAGAATCTCTGCATTCGGGTGGCGGGGGCCATCGCATTTATTTATGACACACGAAACAGCCACCCTTGTGGGTCTGAACACTGCCCTGATTGACGTTCTCTTTTCGATGACAATCGGAGCAATCATCCATTTTCATACGATCCCAGCTGTTGCGTTTAATGCCGGCGATGTTTTTTCCCCAGATATCACGGCTGTAGCCGGAAATTCGATTTTCTTCATAGACCTTTAAGCTTTCAGACTCACCGATCGGGCCGTGACAGGTGACACATTCCATCTCGGCCAGGATGACATGGGCGGCGTGCGAAAAGAAAACGCAATCCGGCTGCCGCGAATACACCAACCACGGTACTTCCCGCCCTTTGGCAACATATTCCTCAACAAATATCCGCTCCGCCTCACTATCGCCCTGCATCTCTTCATGGCAGTCCACGCATTGGGCCAGTTTGGGCACACCGGAGTAAGTGCCATCGTCTCTGAAAAAATGGCAGCTCTCACAGCCGCCATCAACCTCCTCATTGTGCAATGCGTGGTTAAAGGCTACCGGTTGCTGTTTCTGGGAGTAAAGCAGTTTCGGAAAAAGAACCCAGCCCACAATAA
>CP070694.1:740463-748407 GCA_020353355.1 Desulfobacterales bacterium
ATTTTAAAGGTCATGAACTCTCGGGCTTCGGCGGAACCCTAAAAAACGTGGGTATGGGATGTGCGTCACGCAAAGGCAAGATGGCACAGCACTCCGATGTGGCCCCAAAGGTCAAACGAAAAAAGTGTGTGGGCTGTGGCGATTGCATCCCGCGCTGTGCTCAGGAGGCAATTTCGATGCTCGCGGAGAAAGCCCGGATAAATGCCGAAAAATGCATCGGTTGCGGGGAATGTATTTTGGTGTGCCCAAACCGGGCGATTCAAATCCAGTGGAATGCATCAATACCCGTTTTTATGGAAAAAATGGTGGAATACACCCTCGGCGTTTTGAAAGGAAAGGAAGATCGTTCACTTTTTTTAAATTTCATCACCGATGTGTCTCCGGCCTGTGATTGCCCCCCGTTTAATGATGCACCGATCGTCAGAGACATCGGGGTTGTGGCCTCGACCGATCCGGTGGCCATTGATCAGGCCTCCGTCGATCTAGTGAATCAAGAACGAGCACTTCCCGGCTGCTGCCTGACGAAAAACCGCGGGCCCGGAAAAGATAAATTTAAAGGCCTATATCCCGATGTGGATTGGCACCTTCAGTTAGAGTATGCTGAAGAGATCGGGCTGGGTAGCAGAGAGTATGTTCTGGAAAAGATCTAACGTGTTTCCCTTCGGTCCACCGCCGGCGAATTCTCAGCGGACAATCGGGCATCGGGCATAGAGCATGGGGCATAGGGCATAGCGTTCATGAAAGAATCTGTACCCATTGTATTTACGATTTGCTCTGCGCATCGTAAATTCGGTAAAAAGCTTCAATGACCGCCGTGGGTGTGGTGTCACCCAGACATTTCGGCTCGGGGCAATTGGATGGCTCGATCTCAAAACACGCCTGGCATTCAAGCCCTGGCCGAACAACCTCGACCTGCGGACCGTTTGGTTTCCAGCGCTGAGGATCGGCGGGGCCGAAGATGACGACGCTGGGCAATCCCATAAATGCTGCCAGATGACTGGCGCCGGAATCATTGCCCACAAATCCGCCCGCAGATTTAAACAACGCCACCAAATCCAACAGATCGCTGAAAACATGTGTGGTTCGCTCTTGATCTTCGAATTCGGTTTTTAGATCCATCTCGGCCGGCCCCAAAACAAATTCCGGTTTTAACCCTTTGGATTTTAACACCAATTCGATCTGCTTGAATTGTGAAAGCGGCCAGCGTTTTCGAATGCTTCCGGAGCCGGGATGGAGCACAATTTTTGCGCAGTCCCTGTTTTCAGTCGTTATTTTGTCGTGATCGGACTGCAAAGATAATGATTCAACATCTGCATCGTCCTGGTTGAGCAGCCCCAAACGGATGAGGTGATGGAATGCAAAATGGGTGATGTGGATCGCTTTATCTGCAGGTGGTTTTGGCGGGATGCGATAACAGGGACTTGCCGTAATTTGCCGTATGGATCGTTCAAGCTCAACCGACTGCGAGAAAAGAACATTTGTATCGTATTTCTTCAGTAAATCGGCCACTTTTTGAGCGACTTTTCCGGCATACAACGACGCAAAGGAAGCCGCTTCCAAGGGATACCAGTTGTTGATAAGCTGAAGCGCTGCGGCCAGTTTCCCCAGTTGGTTCTGACAGATAACGTCAATTCGATCATAATATTTTTTTAGCCTGACAATGGCTGGAAAAATCGCGACGAAGTCTCCCAGGGCGCCCTGATGGATAATCAGAAGTTCCTTTGTTGTCTTATGTGCCATAGTCCCTTAACAAGTTTTTAGCTGCTCTTCATTTCAAAATTTTTTTAGACTTCGAAACGATCTCCCAGGCGGCATCGGATAGCTGCTTCACAAAGGCGCCATAGGTTTTGGCGTTCTCTGAACTGGCGATGCCGTCAAGGCCGCGCTTGTAGACTCCCTGTATAATTGCTGCCAGGCGAAATATGCTAAAGGCAATAAAAAAATCCCAGCAGGGAATATCGCTGCGGCCGGTTCGGCGGCAATAGGCGGCGAGGTATTCTTCTTCCGTTGGTATTCCGTGAGCTTTCGGATTAACACTGGATAGGGCCATAGGCTTATTTAAGAGATCCGGCAGATGATACCCCATACAGTTGTAGGCGAGATCTGCCAGGGGATGGCCGAGAGTGGAGAGCTCCCAGTCAAATACGGCAATGATGCGCGGTTCGGCGGGGTGGACCATGGTGTTTTCCAGCCGGAAGTCACCGTGAACGATTGTCGTACGGTCATCGGAGGGAATATTATCGTTGAGCCAGCGGATTAACTTGTCCATGCTTTCGATCTCATCGGTTTTGGATGCCTGATATTGTTTGGTCCAGCGACTGACCTGCCGCGCCATATAATTGCCGGGTTTTCCAAAACCCTTGAGGCCCAGCGCTTTCCAGTCTAGCAGATGAATCTTGGCCAAGGTGTCGTTCATGGCATCAAAGATCGCGCTGCGTTCGCTGGCATCGGAAGCCTCAGATGCCGTTGGGTCTCGGAAAACGCGGCCGCGCATGCGTTCCATTACATAAAATGCGGTGCCGATGATGGAATCATCCTCGCAGAGCAGATATGTCCTGGGAACCGGGACATCTGTATTTTGCAATGCTTTGATAATACGATATTCACGCTCAACGGCATGGGCGGAAGGGAGCAATTTGCCGGGAGGCTTCTTCCTTAAGACATACTCCTTATCCGAGGTGGACAGCAAAAACGTTGGGTTGGACTGACCATATGCAAATTGTCGAAGCCTCATCTCCCCGGAGAAGCCTTCCAATTCGTGACTTAAATATTCGGCCAGCGCCGCTTCATCAATGCGGTGGGCTTCCCTGATCTCAACAATCTCCTGTGCTGCACTCATGTGGACCTCTTTTATGTCAATTTAGACGTTTATGGGCACCATAACGACAATGTGTTGTCGAAGGTTGAAGCCGATAGTTAAAAATTTTCAGCAAATATTCGGGCTAGATATGCAACTCCACAATGTCACCGTCCTGAAGGACATGGTCGCGGTGTACCATCTGACCATCATATACGACAGCGCCCCACACCTTTGCAATTTTGAGTTTGTCCACAAAATCTTTATGAACTTTTGCGGCCAAATCAGCAACCGTACTTCCTTTCTTCAACGTGAAAGGGGCTGTAAAATCCGGCTTCTTGCCGGGAGCTTTGGAATACACGCGAATAATGTTTAACCGCTCCACCAGGGCATTTTTTAAGCGCTCGAGGTTTCGACCGGTGGCTGCCGACCCGGAGATAATTGGCCAGTCGTCCTGCAGTAATTCCCGAAAAATTTGAAAATTTTCTTCGGAGTCGGCATCGTCATTTTTGTTGGCCAGTACCAGAAATGGAACAAACGTCAGGCCACGCTGATCGGTATAACGGTCGTGAAACCGGTAGGGTATAATGCGATGATCTTGCAGCAACGCGACCGAATCTTCCAATTGTTGTACCGGATCCGTCTGGAGGTCGACCACCACCAAAACGAGATCTGACCTGCGAATCAGATCCATCAACTCCGGCTCCATATAATCTTTATTTAACGGCGGTGTGTCAATCAACTGTATCTGTATGTTTTCCACCTCCACCATTCCCGGAACCGGTTTCCAGGTCGTGTGAGGAAAATCAGCCACCTCCGGATTGGCATTGGTCAGCGTGGCTACCAGAGCAGATTTGCCGACATTGGCCGGTCCCACCACGACCACCTGGCCCGCTCCTTCTTTGTCGATATGGAACGCAGATTCGCGTTTGCCGGGGCCTTTTTTGGATTGGGGGGCTGTTTTCAGTTTGGAAATTCGTTTGCGAAGGCCGGCCCGCAGCTTATCAGTGCCTTTGTGTTTGGGCATGATGGTCAGCATTTCTTCAAGGCAGGCGATTTTTTCGGCAGATGTTTTTGCCTCACGGTATCGTTTTTCGGCTTCGAAATAATCTGGCGGAAGGTTTGCTGGCATGACGCTCTTATTGCCCTTTGATATTATCGGGTTGGGAACATTACACAGAAATTACGTTAAAATACTTGACACGGAAAGTCAACTCAATGGTATATAGCTGATTTGTTTGAATATAATATGTTTTTCCGGGCAGCAACGACAGTGCGCCGCCTAAAGGAATCACGGCGGGTAAAAATGTCAGCCATGGATGACGCCGGGGCTGGAAAATGTCGGTGTTGTATGCTACTCAAACTATACCGGATTGAAGAAGCTCCCAAATCATTTCCCTGATCGATGTGCGAATCGATTCTGTAAAAACGGATCGCTCTGCAATGAGCGAGATAGAGATTTAGCTATGGAAGCTAACAAAAAAGTGCCATACAATTTCTTTGAAGAGACCTGTCAGAAGATTCTATTTGAGCATTTAGATGCCATCGGGGTGGCATATAAAGTTCTGGATTGCGGTTGTTCATTGCTTTGCGGCGTTTCTGCGCAGGGGGATCCGCTGGGCGTATTGCTGCATGTATCGGGCCAGCCCCTCAAAAAATGCAAGCGGACACCGATCTGTCTGAAATGCAAGTTAGATAATGGATTAAAACGCGTCGTGTGGGAGGGTATCTATTGGCCCGGGGATGAAAGAGAACATCCGGATAAAGAATTGCGACTGATGATCGGCAGAAAGGTTTTTGGAGCGGGATATTTTGAACCGGATTGATTTATCAGGCTATCCCATTCTCTTTTTAAGATAATCTCCCCCGTAATCGATTTGGAGTTCTAGCCACATGGGCAAATGATCCGACATCTGCCTTCTGCGCCAATGATTGCGGTAATAAGCTCGGCGTTGATCTTCGGACCGCAAATTTCCTTTCGTGTCAAACGCCAGCTGATTGTCCGGATCGTCTTCGGCCTTGCCATCCATCATTGCCGGCACATAGTCATCGTAGTCGTCATCGCGATAAACCACCTCAAAATAATCAAAGACGCCGCCTCGACCGCTGGGCGCGAGATTGTTTAACCGTGTCTTTAATGCAATCTGATCATAAAAGCGCGGATCCGATCCTACATTGGTTGGTGGAATATTATGGAGGGATGGCGGGATGACAAAACCATTTTGAATAATTGCGGAAAAGGCCGCATTGGATGGGTCGGCATTAAATATGTTAAAATCTCCCAGGAGAATCAGGTTTTGACTCCAGGCATGCTTATCTTCGGATCGATCTTTTAAGAAGGCGGCCAGCGTCTGAATTTCAGCTACTCGATTGGGATGCTCTTCCTCACCTTTGCCCCAGACAATATGCACGGTCGACAGCATAAAACGGAACCAGCCGGCCTCAAAACCAACAATTGTCGGGGTGCGTACCAGTTGATTGGAGGGTACAATGTTGTTGCCGTGGGCGTCTTCAACCGGGGGAATTACAATTTCCCCTGCAACGCCGCTGAAGCGAATTTTACGACGGTCAAATAAAAAGGCGAGGCGCTCTTTGTTGCCCGCTTTTCCCTCGGTTACATCACTAACGACGTAGTTCCAGGTGCCACCCAGACGATTTTTAAGCTTTTCCAGGGCACCCAGGTTTGCCCCGACTTCCTGAATGGCAATCAGGTCAAAATGCGAGACAATCTCGGCAATGTACCAGTACGATTCATCCATACGTCTATCGGCTTCTCCGCCGTCAAAGGCTTGCAGGTTCCAGGTTGCCAGCAAAAGCGTATCGGTGGCATTTTTGTTCGGGACACTTTGATTCGGCCCTTGCGGATGATGCTGCATGGCTTGCCGGATTGCGGCCAGGCGCCCGGCGATCCTGGCCGTATCATCCCCAAATCCATCGAGGTCGTAAAACAGTGGCATGTCATTTCTCCATTGGTTAGCTATTTGTCCAAATAAACTAAGATAAACTGAGACACCGAAACTAGAAATATCGAAAGTAGGATTTATTGTCAATGTCGGTTAGTTGTGCGGATACCAAAAATTTCAGTTGCTGAGGCCATCGGTATCTTCGGATCCCTGGTGAGGCTGGCGTGTGGTGCTTGAAATTTCTTCAAGGTGGCGACGGGACTCGGGATATCCGGGGTGCAGGCGCAAAGCATCTTCAAAGTGCTGTTTGGCCGCCTCGAGATGGCCCAATTGTTTTAAGGCGATACCGAGATTGGTATGGGCTTTGGCGTAATCCGGATCGAGGCGCAGGGCCGCGTTGAAATGCTCAATGGCCGCTGCCGGATTTCCTTTCAGCTGCATGGCTTTGCCGAGGTTATTGTGGGCTTCGGGATAATCAGCGTTGATCTGCAAAGCGTTTTTTAGCTGAACTATAGCGGCATCCAGGCGCCCCTGAATCAGAAGTGCCACCCCCAGATTGTTTTGGGCTTCAGCGCTGTTCGGATCAATTTGCACGGCCGTTTGGAGGTGCTGGATGCCTTCGTTAAGTTTTCCCTGTTTGGCCAGAATGACTCCCAGATTGTAGTGGGCGCGGGCATAGTCGGGCTTCAGCGTCAAGGCAGTAAAGTAGTTAGCCATGGCTTCGTTGAACTTGCCCTGTCTGGTCAAGGCCAGTGCCAGGTTATTGTATGAGCGAGCTTTGCCGGGGGATTTCTTGACGCAGTCGCGCCAGAGGGCCACATCATCGGTCCACATCTGGTTGCGCTGAAAAGTCCAGATCGCTCCCAGCACCGCTGCCGCGCAAAGTAGCCCAATGCCCAGCCATTGAGGCTTGATCACGCGCAATACCACCACCACAGCCAACAGAATTGCCAGCATGGAAGGCAGATAGGTGCGATGTTCAAAAACGAGTTCCAATCCTAGCGCCGAGGATTCGATGGCCAGGTTGCCGAAAAACCAAATTACACAGAAGGACAACAAGGGGTTCCGTTTTGCCAAATAGATCGCTAAAAAAATACAAGCCACGATCATTGCCAGGCAAAGGGCAGTGGTCGGCGGCTGAAATAACGAATATGAAAGCGAAAAATCATGATCCAAATTCAAGCGTGATGGTTGGGGCCAGAGCAAAAGACTGACATAGAAGATCACCACGCGCAGTTCGGTGAGCAGACGTTGGCCTAGCGTGAAATCGCGGATGCTGTAGCTCATATTTATTTTTTGCAGTGGATTGGCGCCCATATAAAACCATGCCACCAGGGCAAAAAGGATCACGATTGTTGTCAGCGTGAGCGCATGTCGTTTTAGCCAGTTGATGTTCAGTTTTTGAAAAAAAAACCATTCATACAGAAAAATGAAAAAGGGCAGGGTAGCGGCAATTTCCTTTGTGCCCAGGGCTAAAATGCCGCTCAACGTACAGCCGGTTAACCATATCCATTTTCTTTTTTGCTCGGTTGCCATCCGGAAATTTGCATACAGCAAAAGAGATAAGACATAAAACATAGCCGCCATGCTGTTCATGCGCTGGACAATGTAGCTGACGGATTGGGTTTGCAGCGGGTGAACCATCCAAAGCAGGGCGGTAAAAAATGGGACCCATTTATCGTATTTGGATGGCGTGCGAAGTCCAGAGATGCTCAAGGTGGTTTTGACCAGCAGATACAGAAGCAGGCCGCAGGCAACATGAATAAGGATATTGACCAAATGATAGCCAACCACGTTGTAACCGTGGATGTAGTAGTTGAGGGCAAACGTCATATTGGCCACCGGACGATTGGGGGCGCGGCTTTTTACGATGGCATCGGTCAGATCACTGAAACTAAGACGCGTGAGTCGAATGTGCGGGTTTTCCCAGATATTGGAGACATCATCAAAGATAAAGGGGCCAGCCAGGGTGTTGATGTAGATTAAAATAACCACCAGAGCCGCCGCCAGCCAAAGCAATGTCTCGTGCTGGGGGCGGGAATCGGGCAGATGATGTTGGGGGCCTGCGGTTATTTTCAATTTTGCACCGATAAGGACTCGCTATTTTTAAGAGCGATTTGAGTGAGATTTGAATTGGGTGCCGATATTAAGTCGACGTGCCATTTTTTAGAACTTCCTTTATGGCATCAATGACATCATCCACATCATCCGCCGTCATATCCGGAAACAGCGGCAGTGAACAGA
>CP070694.1:748507-751909 GCA_020353355.1 Desulfobacterales bacterium
ACAATATTCTGGGATTGGGCATCGGCAACGTAGATCGTAACTATCCGCTGTTTGGAATTCCGACCTTACGCTTCGTTCATTGTTCACACTAGATCTAACTTTTTTGAAGCTGAGATGTCGAACGATGGTCAATCCGAATCATTAAATCTCTTTAAACTGGTTCAGAAAGTCATGCAAAAAGACGCTTTTACCAATTCAACGCGCAAACGATTTGATCGAATGGCCTTTCTCTATGATCTATTGGAGGCTCCCATTGAAAGATTTAGGTTTTCAGCCTGGCGCAGCAGGCTGCGCAGCCGCATAAGCGGGGAACGCGTGCTGGAAGTCGGTGTAGGCACCGGCAAGAACCTTCCGTATTATCCCGATGATGTGAAAATTTCTGCCATCGACTTCAGCCCGAAAATGCTCGCCAAAGCCCGCAAAAAAGCCGATCAAATGGGTATAGATATCGAGCTTCAAGAGATGGATGTTCAGCATTTGGAATTTCCGGACCATTTCTTTGACACGATTTTTGCCACATTTGTTTTTTGCTCGGTGCCGGATCCCGTGGCGGGTTTAAGGGAGCTTCGCAGAGTCTGCAAACCCGATGGCAGACTTATATTGCTGGAGCATATGCGACCGCAGAGACCTGTTGCAGGGGTTGTTTTCGATATTTTAAACCCAATCATCGTTCGAATGACCGGTGCCAATATAAACCGCAAAACCATGGACAATATTCGCCGGGCAGGATGGCAAATCCAGGTGGAGGAACGACTTTCATCGGATATAATTCGATGGATTGAAGCCACCCCTTGAAATGTACCAGATGTTTAAATGCTCAGGGATGAAATCGCGAGTCGGCACTCCTCACTTATTGAATTTAATCAATAGGTTAATCCAACTTTCTGTTTCAATGATTTTGTTGCTATTCGCTTTGAGTATTGAGAAATTTTTAGATTGACGTATGATTTTATATCTTATATACTACTTAGTGGTATGCATATTAAATTAAACATACTTAATTCGTTTTCTCGAAAAGCGTGCTACATCATCTTTACGCTGTTTATAAGCATTAGTTTTTCTTTCGGCGGTGCTCTGGCGAATAGCTGTAAAGGTGGTGCGGATTGCTTAAATTGTGCCGAACTGGCACATCTTCATGTCCTAGGTGCGGAGACGGGTATGGAAAATCATGGTTGCCGGCCTGTTGGGCAAAACAGTGACTGTGGTTTTGAAGATTATCGAATCCCTGATCACCAAGTGTTCCTGGTTTCGGCTGTTCGAGTGGACAACCATGAAGGTTCGAGCATCCCCGTTTTAGTTACTGATGATCATATCAAGGATTCTTTTTCCAAAGGTTTCATTACGCCGATTCTTTTTTCGGTGATAACAGCTTACCGGCCTATCTATTTACTCAACCATTCTTTGCTCTGTTAATCCCCTCAAATCATTCCGTGTCCGTCTAACCTATAATATTAGTTAGTGCCCATCCGAAAATGCCGTTTCCTCTCCCCTTTCAAGGGCCTGCGACGAGCTCAGCCGAGTCGGGAGAGGGAGTTTCAAGATGGGCACGAGCTAGCAAGCCGGGTAATTTGTATTCACTCCGATATTTCGCTTGGATACTTTTGATCCAGTTGGTTTCAGCAAAGCTCATTGGAATACTTATGAAAAAGCCGTTGATCGGCATTTAAAATTTAAAATTTTTATATAATTCAATAGGTTAAAAAACAAATTCAATTCTTACCACCATGTGGCACGTTCATTGCTGATAGCCTGAAGGTCAAGGTTGATTGTTATAAAAAAATTTGCTCAGTTGACTAATTCGTCGAATTGGCATCAATCATTTTATTAGTGAATAAGGAGGCATAATCATGAAAGAGCTAATCAAAAGAATTATTGTTATCGTTCTGTTTCTCAATATTTTCGGGGTGATCCACCTTGGCTGGGTTGATATCGCCAGCGCCTGCGGCTGGGGAAGCTCCGGAGGCGGCGACTATGTGCCCCAGAGGCGGGATTCAGGAGGATTTTTAGCCCAAAAATCACCCGTCACCGAAGCGCAAGCACGGGATATTGTGACCAATTATGTTAAACGATTAAATCCCGAGCTTGAAATTGGCAAGATTACAGATAACGGCGGATTTTATGAGATAGAAATTTTAGCCGAAGGGAAGGAAGTTATCCAGCTTCTGGGAGTCGATAAACGCTCCGGCCGGCTGATATTGTTAAACTAACCCGACGGGGAGTGACTCATGCGAACTAGCAATAGAAAACTGGATCTCTTTTTTCTCGTTTTGTTGATGTTGATTCTAATTGGAGTGCCTTTTAGCATTTCATACTACCATCGTTATGTATCGTCGGAAAAAATACCCCCGGTAGCCAAACAATTTACACTAACCGGACATGCGGAGAGGGGATGGCTGATCGGTGAGGTGCCGGCCTATGAAGCCGTATATTTCTGGAAACAGAAAGGACTGCCGATCGAAAAACCTGTTATTGAAGTATCCAAAGGCGATGTGGTTGTTTTCAAATTAACCAGCAGTGACGTTGTCCACGGATTCAGTTTAAAGGATTACGGCGTCTATTTGACGAACGGCATCGAACCCGGCAAAGCGACATATGTATCATTCACAGCTGATAAAGCAGGAACTTTTACCTTCTCATGCAATGCGGTGTGTGGGGATAGCCATCAAAACATGCAGGGGATCCTGGTCGTCAAGACTTAGTCCTTTTATAAAATGGATAGGCGTTGGGAAAACGTGATGCTAAAGGGCAATCGAAAATTCATTTTAATCGGGACAGCTGTCCTTTCTGTATTATTGGCGGCTGGATATTTAATATCAACCGGCAACGCCCAAACCGTTGCTGAAAATCGTTCAGGTATCGTTGTCCGTGGGCGTGTTATATCTCCCTATGGTCCGGTGGAAAATGCGAGAGTACGGATAGCCGGCGATGAAAATTATACCCTCACCGACCGGCAGGGTCAGTATGAGCTCATCACCGCTCATCCGCCGGGAACGCGGTTGTTGGTGACCGCCGGCAAGGAGGGCTGGTTCAACAACGGCCAGGTGACCGGCCGTTCCGACCGGATACGGGATATATTTCTCAATCCGGTTTATCTTAGTGACCAGCCCGGCTACCGTTTTAATTCTCCGGTAGTATGTTCCAGGTGTCATGTGAAACTGACCCAGTACTGGGATCAATCCAAGATGGCGCATACCACTTCCAATCCCAAAGTGCTGAACATGTATGACGGTACAGACGCGTTTCAGCGGCAGGGAATCGGTCCGGGGTATCGACTGGATAACCCCGGAAGCGACGGCAACTGTGCGATTTGCCACGCACCATCGGTTGCCGGTTCCATTCCCATGTCTCAGGATTTAAGGGACGTGCTTCGCAATCCTGTGAGCGAATGGGACGGAATCAGCT
>CP070694.1:752009-754919 GCA_020353355.1 Desulfobacterales bacterium
ATGCCGATAAATACCGGGATAACGGCCAGGGCATAGGCGACCGGCAGCGCCTGGCCGGCAATTTCAAACACGATGCCGGTGAAAACAAACACCCCGCCGCCAATGGTAAAGCCGATAGCGATAAATGAAACCGCCGGAAGTTTTAATACCCGCTTTAATTCGGATGCTGCCATAGGTTTTTCCCATTAGTTCCCTCTCCCCTTTTGAAAGGGGTGAGGGGATAGATAGTTCCGAAAAAATATCTGCTTGATATGGAAAATAATTAGCCCAATGAGCGTTAACTTGCCTGGCTTTCCTTTCTTTTTTTAATTTCCAATAATGAAAACTACTTATCTGCGATGATCCATGCCGTGTAATGCCCATCTGTTTCAATACACGCCGAAACACCGTGTGAGACAATCATGCGCCGAATTTCTTGCGGCTTATAGAACCGGCTGCGCATCAGCAACATTTTTTCCATTAGAGCCAGGATTTTCACACCCTTGTGGTTATAATCCGGTTCTTCGATGACCATTCTTCCACCGGCTTTAAGTACACGCAAAAGATCTGCTCGAAAGAAATCCTATCCCTGTGGATATGTTTGCTTTATCGTCATGCTTTTTCTGGGCAATATTCTGTGTAACAATAGATAATCTTTGAATCTTGCACTCAAAAGTGATAATACGTGCCGAGGCCTTGTGTTGCAAGCATAATTGGTTGCGTTACTCTAATGTCATGTCTCACAAACACATTAAAAAGGTCGAACAGGATATTTAAAAAAAGAAAGTACTATTAAAGCAAGCCGATTTTTATAAATTTCATATAGGACACGATACAACAAACCCCGGGGTAATATTGATTTAATTTTTGATATTGGCTATACTAAAATCTTAAGCAAGTTACTTCTGGGATGGGATCTGGAACCAGTTCTAGACAGGGTTTCGAGACATCGTCAGGTTTAGATTCTCGCCCTGGGAAACATCCCGCCAGGCATAAGAGGCAGTCGCGCATCAAAAGGAGATGTTTATGACGCATTGTATCTTATTAAATGCCGATTACACATTTTTAAATGTGGTTCACTGGAAGAGGGCTATCTGTTTGCTGGCCAAGGGGAAGGTCGAGGTCATCAAAGATTCAGCGAAAACCATCAAAAGTTCCAGTGGCGTCGAATTTAAGATCCCGGCTGTGATGCGGTTGATTAAGTTAATTCGAACAATTTACCGGACGGGCGTCGCATTTTGCAAAAAAAATGTTCTTATTCGAGATGGCTTTCGATGCGCCTATTGCGGATCCCAAAAGTATCGACTTACCATTGATCATATCATACCCAAATCAAAGGGGGGTAAATCCGATTTTGACAATTGTGTTGCGGCCTGTAAGCCGTGCAACACCAAGAAAGGCGGTCGATTACCCAGTGAGGCCAGTATGTTTCTCAAACTAAGGCCTCATCAACCAACGATTTCAGAATTTTTACGCCTAAAACTCCAAAAACTTGGCATCAATGATCTGTTAAGAGACTTGGGAGTATATTAGGTATTAAATAATAATTTGTGTGCATTTTCCGGTTTATCCGCCATATTTCTGGCGGACTTATCCGGGTTAGGGGTTCTCATGAAAATTATTGTTACCGGAACAGGATATGTCGGACTTGTCCATGCGGCTGTATGTTCTGAATATGGCCATGAGGTGTATGCGTTCGATATTGATACCGATAAGATCAAGGCATTTTCCAGCGGAAAGCCCGACCGGATTGAAAAATTTGTCAACGAGCCTGGTCTGGCCAATATTATCCGGGAAACGCGAAACAAATCCTTGTATTTTTCTTCCGACCTGGAATCTATCATTGAAGGCACCGATGCGATTTTTATGTGTCTGCCGACACCTTCAAACATTGAAGGGTCTACAAATCTGACCTTTTATGATGCGGCCGCCGAAAATATTGCTGAAGCGCTGGCACGTCGCAGAGATAAACGCCGAGTGGTTGTCATCAACAAAAGCACCGTTCCGATTGGAACCGCACGCCATTTGCAGGGCATCATGAATGCCCACGAGGTCGAAAACTTCGGGGTGGCTTCCAACCCTGAATTTTTAGCGGAGGGAAGTGCGGTGGTCGATGCCCGCAAACCGGATCGGGTTGTGGTTGGCTGTGACGTTGATGAGGATTTTAAAATACTGCGCCGAGTATACTCCCAGTTCGTGAATCATGTTCGTATTAAATATATTGAAACCACCCCGGAAACCGCTGAAGCCATCAAATATGTCGCCAATACCATGCTGTTGACCTATATTTCATTTTGGAACGGTGTGGGCGCCAAAATCGGAGAAAAGATTCCCAATGTAAAAATTGATGATCTCAGATTGGGAGTTACCTCCGATGAACGTATCAGCACCTGGGGTTCATTCGTCAGCAATGGCGCCGGTGGAAGTTGCTTCGGTAAGGATATCGCCTCGTTAATTTATCAATTGCGCCGCGTAAATGTGAGCACCAAAATGCTGGAAGCCTCTTTTGAAGTCAATGAATATCAAAAGGTTTATCTTGTCGACCGCGCCATGACCGAGGCCGGATTCAAATTCAACAATAAGATCGTGGCCGTCTTAGGCCTTGCTTTTAAGAAGCATACCAACGACATGCGGGATGCTTCATCAATCAAAGTCATTGAAACATTGCTCGGCAAAGGAGTGGCCGCTATCCATGCTTACGACCCATTAGCCAATCAGACGGCAAAGGAGGTTTTTGATCCCTCAAAAAATATCCTCTTTGAAAAAATCCGTTATTTTGATTCTGCCAGAGAAGCCATCGTCGCAACGCATGCCGTGTTTATTTCTTCAGATTGTGAGGAGTTTCGCGGCTTTTCCCGCACCATTGAAGATACGGTCAAGCCTCCCTACCTGGTGATGGATGGAAGGCGCATGATACCGGACTTTCAAGAA
>CP070694.1:755019-759758 GCA_020353355.1 Desulfobacterales bacterium
CGGCGCTGTTGGTTGGAACTGACCATTCCAGCGGACTCCTGGCCCACCAGATTCAATCACATTCCCAATTGCCATATCGCATCAAGGGCTTCCTCTCCACAAATGGCACAAATGGCGCACGCAAAGGTGCCCGGATGGGCCTGGAGTGTATGGAGGTGGAATTTACCTATGGGGTTCGCATGCGTGTTGATGACGCCCGAAAAGTCGGGGCGCTGGCAGAAGAAAAAGGAATTATTCTTTCCGTCCACGCACCCTATTACGTCAATCTATCCTCCGATGATAAAGAGAAAGCCATTGCCAGCAAGAAGCGAATACTAGATTCATGTGAACGGGCACATGCGTTGGGTGCACGCTGTGTCGTATTCCATGCCGGTTTCTATCAGAAGAAGACAGCAGATCAAACCTATGGTTTGATCAAAGACGCCATGGTCGAAATGCAGGAGCTTATTCGCAAGAAGAAATATAAGGTTCAGCTCTGTCCTGAAATTACCGGGAAACCATCTCAATTCGGATCGTTTGAAGAGATCAAGCGATTGATGAAGGATACCGGTTGCGGAATAACAATGGACTTCTCCCATCTCTATGCCCGACAACAGGGAAAGATTGATTATGCGAAGGTTTTAAGAAAACTGCCGAAAAAGTTTCATGCCCACTTTTCCGGTATCGAATACGGAGACAAGGGTGAAAGGAAACATGCTGTGACGACCAAAAAATTTTTTGAACCGCTGGCAAAGCAATTGCTTGAGTGCAAGGTGGATGTCACCCTGATCAACGAATCACCACAACCCTATAAAGATGCGGCGATGATGAAAAAGGTGTTGGATAGGTTACGGGGCACCTGAGAAAGCATTGCATTGATGTATCAATCCGCAGGAGTCCCCAACGGCAGTGGACAAAAATCGTAAATCAGGAATTTTCAATTAACACATTCTGCTTCGGGGTGGAGCTAATCCCCTTCTTTTTCCTCAATATTCCGTTTATTTTCTTCGGCCTTTTTCGCTCTGGCGTTGTTCAATTTTTCCCTGAGTTCCTCGTATTTTGTTTGATCAAAGACTCCGATTTCCTGAGAATGCACCTTCCATGTTTGCAAGCACATATTGGCGTCATGAAAACTTGTTTCCTCTAAAAGGGTTTCAAAGCATTGAAGCGAATTTTTTACAGATTTTTCGTACAATTGTTTTTTAAACTCATCGTATTGCTTTTGATCGAAGGTGCCCGCGTCGATGGCGGTGCTGCGCCAAATGTTTAATGCTACCCGCGCTGCATAAAATCCGTCTTCTTCTATTGATTTTTTCAGTCGCCAAAGATCAAGCGCAGCTTCTTTTTTTAGCTCGCGCTTCCTTTCCTTCTCGTCCTGGGTCTGGTTGTCACTGCTCTGGGGGTATGCGACAGCAATGAAAAGCAGAATTAGCAAAATCGATACAGCGATTGTTTTGAGTTTTAAAAAAGTGTCCAATGTTATCCGCTCTATGATACACCTTTCAACCGTTGAACTCAGAAAAATGTTAGCTTTATAAAATCAGTTCTAGTTTATACTAAAACTGAAGTTAGGTCAAAAAGTCATAGATCCTCTCAACAAATGGAATATCCGCCGGTGCAAAGTCAAATTCGTGAAGCTGATATAACGTTACCCATCTGAAATCGGCTTGTTCTTTTATTGGATTTTTTATTCGTCATTTTCCTGAAGAAAGCGAAGCATTCTCGATCACTGAGCAGTGCTAATTTCTCATAATAACCGTTTTCGCCCAATCAATGATGGATAAAAGCCTTTCAGGTGACAACTGCCTGATTTCCTCATATGACACCCAGCGATATTCGTGGTGTTCAGGTTTTCCGATATGCGGGTTGATTGAAAAGGTTACTTTCGATTCGGATGTCTCGGCAAGATAATATCTGGCGACTTTGGTTTCTCGATTGTAGGGTAAGGTTTCTTTGTGGATCTTTCCCCAGCGAAAATTAAAATCTTTTATCCCGGTCTCCTCCTTGGTTTCGCGAATAGCTGTTTGCAGAGGAGTTTCATCAGATTCCACCAAACCTTTGGGAAAATCCCAGTTGCGGTAAGCGCGCAGAAACAAGTATTTCCATTCGTTTTTCTCTTTGCGAACGAGAACGATGCCGGCGGATAGTATCATTCTTAAGGATTTATTAGTTTGCAATTTGTCATATTAATTCAACGTCGCACCTTGATGCGTTCGATCTCATTAATCAATTTTGGCAAAATAACCGGAGCATCACCCACAATGCCCAGGTCGGCGATTTTGAAGATGGGTGCATCGGGGTCTTTGTTTATGGCAATGATTTTTTTTGAGGAACTCATGCCGACCACATGCTGGACGGCTCCACTGATGCCCACGGCGATATAGAGATCGGGGCCGACTGTGGTTCCAGATTGCCCGACTTGCAGACTGTGAGGAATCCAGCCCAGCTCCACAATCGCACGTGAACCGGCCAGCACACCCCCCAATTTGCGAGCCAGCTCACGAAGCGTATCCAGGTTTATTGGATCCTGACAGCCGCGACCGGCAGATACAATAACCTTCGCCTCTTCGATTCTTCCTTCTTCGGAAGCCAGCCGGATTTCATCGATCAGACGGGTACGAATATTGGTTTTATTGAGGGTCACCGGCATCTCCTCGATATTCACCGGCCGGTCGAGATCTCTTTTGGCAGCGGCAAAAACGTTGGGTCGCACAGTGGCTGTCTGCGGTCGTGTGTAAGGAGAGATAATGGTGGCCATAATGTTGCCGCCAAAAGCCGGTCGGGTCTGCACCAGCTGCCCGTTTTCATCAATTCCTAGTTCGGTGCAATCTGCCGTCAATCCCAGTCGCATCCGGGCAGCCACCCGGGGCGCCAGATCGCGACCGTTGGGTGTGGCGCCATACAGAAAGATCGAAGGTTTCTCTCCGGCAATGACGGCTGAAATGACATTGGTAAAACCGTCACTGGTATAACGGCCAAGAAGACTATGCCGAAAGCAGAGCACGCGATCTGCACCGTGGTAGCAGAGGCTATCCATTTCAGCTAGGCCCTCGTCGCCGAGAACCACTGCATTGAGTGGTTCTCCCAATTGATCGGCCAAGCGGCGTCCCTGTGAAAGGATCTCGTAGGCCACTTTTCTGGGAACGTGTTTCTCACCATGGGGCTCACATTCGGCCCAGATGAATACTCCCTTGAACTGGGAGAGCTCTTCGACCGAGGCTTTTCGGCGCTCGATAGCCAACGCTGCCTGGGGGCAAACATTGACACAGGCACCGCAGAGCGTACATAGCTCATTGGCCTGTGCCAGCTCATTTTCAACGGCAATGGCGCCAAAGGGGCAGGATATTTCACAGAGACCGCAGGCGTTGCATTTTTCTTTATCGATTTTCAGCAATTTAAACAAACCCTTCTTTCCGCAGATAGGTTGCTATTTTCCTGGCGGCAACCTCGGGCTCGAGGCCTTCCAGTTTAATTCCGCCTTGTTTTTGGGGAGGCGGAAAGACGTTGATCACCTGCGTAAACGAGCCTTTTAGCCCCAGTTCGGTTTCATCAAGATCCAGATCGTCGGCGGAAATCACGCGCAAATCCTTCAAGCGCGCGGTAAGAACATCCTGAAATGAGGGAACCCTGCGAATGAGCTCGCCTTTGCTGGCTGAAACCACAGCCGGTAGGCGTGTTTCAAGTACTTCATAGCCGTGTTCCGTTTCGCGTTTTACCCGGATACGTTTTTTTTTGGGCGACAGGTTAATTTCTACGCCGTAGGTGATCTGCGGCAGATTTAAAATTTCGGCCAGCTCCGGTCCGACCTGGGCGGTGTCGCCGTCGATGGCCTGCTTGCCCATCAAAATCAGGTCAAAATCAGGCACGGATGCTTTGATGGCGGCAGACAGAGTCAGTGCAGTGGCCCATGTATCGGCGCCGGCAAATTTGCGGTCACTGACCAGCACGGCCCTGTCGTCACCCAGCTCAAGGCAGCGAAAAAGTGCGGATCTAGCTTGGGGTGGTCCCATCGTAATTGCGATGACTTCTGTCTCTTGCTGGGTGATTTTGAGCTGTGTTGCGTGATCCAGCGCATATTCGCAAAACGGGTTGAGAATAGCAGATATGCCTTCGCGGACTAATGTGCCGGTTTCGGGGTTAACGTTTACATCGGTTATTTCCGGAACCTGCTTAACGCATACAACAATTTTCATACTCGGACCTCAACCATTAAATATATTGCCGGGATTCAACAGGCCCTCCGGATCGAGAGCTATTTTCAGCGCCCGCATTTGATCAATGTGGTCCGGGCCGTACATCAGCTCTAAAAATTTTATTTTCATTTTACCGATTCCGTGCTCGGCTGACACAGTGCCGCCGAACTCCACCGCTTTGGCAGCAAAATGTTCATAGAGCGCTAAACCCTTTTGAAGCTCAGTCGCATTGCGTGGTAAGATATTGATGTGAATGTGGTTATTGCCGATGTGACCGAATGCCACCCACTGCAGGCCGGCCACCTCAAGGGTATCTTTATAGATCTGCCACATATCGCGCAGGCGATGGTCCGGAACAGCGAGGTCGGTTCCCAGCTTGTGAAGTTGGGGATATTGTTTTTTGCGGTCAGCGATGATGGCATTAATCGTCTCGGGCAAGATATGACGAAAGTCTTTCAGGCGCTGGAGTTCGCGGTTTTCGTAACCGGCCCAGGAATTAGATAGTGATGCTCCGCAACTGTTTACTGTTTCTTCGAGTGCGGCGTAATCCAGGCTGTCGGCCATAGA
>CP070694.1:759858-762970 GCA_020353355.1 Desulfobacterales bacterium
AGAGAAATGGGAAGTCGTCAGTCCTGAGCTGACCAGGGATGACCCCAGCAAACAGCAGCCTGGAGGGTCACCGTCGTCATTAGAGACTTCCGGTCAGGAAGCCTACAATACCATTCACCGGATGGCTGCATCGACCCTGCATAAGGGTGTTTTTTGGACCGGCAGTGATGATGGTTTGGTGCATGTAACTCGCGACAATTGCAGAACCTGGCAGAATGTCACGCCTCCTGACATGCTTGAGGACTCGGATGTCTATGAAATAGAGGCGTCGCCCCATGACGCGGGTACAGCATACGTCGCGGTCAGCCGCTATCGTACGGCCAACGATTTTCTGCCATATCTCTACAAAACTACTGATTATGGCAAGACCTGGACGAACATTAGCAAGAACTTTCCGCAGACGGAAATCACCCGGACGATTCGCGAGGATACAGTGCGAAAGGGCCTGCTGTTTGTGGGGACCGAAACGGGTGTGTTTACCTCTTTTGATGATGGCGCCAGATGGAAACGGCTCAACCTGAACCTGCCAGCTGTGCCGGTTCATGACATCAATATCAAGGATGAAGACCTCTGTATCGCCACCTTTGGCCGTAGTTTCTGGATCATGGATGATATCTCCCCTTTGCGTCAGTGGGATGAAAGCATGAGAGAGGAAACCTTTCATCTATTCAAGCCGCGCAACCACACGCGATTGGGCATCAACTGGTGGGCCCTTTATGGTGGGGGTGTCGGTGGCGGCCAGAAAAATTATTTCCTACAAAACGGACGCATGGGACACACCTTCATCGAACGGGGTGTGGTCAATGGGGAACGAAAGCGTAAATTCCTCGACGCCGGAGACGCTCGTCCCCGTGGAGCCATCATCTATTACCTGTTAGGAGAAAACGCAAAAGACATCAGCCTTAGCATTTTGAATAGCCAAGGCAAATTAGTCAAGACCTACAAGGGCGATATTCTGAGCCAGGAGGTCGGACTGAACCGGATGATCTGGGACATGAATTATCCGGATGTGGTCTCCGTACCAGGAAAGCCACCGGCAGGGATTGTCGTCGAAGCCAAACCAGGAACTTACACGGCTAGGCTGACGGTAGACGGCCTGTCACAGGAGCAAAGTTTCGAATTGCGCATGAACCCGAACGAAACCTGGATTCAGGCCGACGCCGATGCACGTTTCGAACTGTGGTGGCGCATCCGTGATATATTTGAAAGAGCCAACACCACCATCATTGCCGCTATGGAATTAGCCAAGGAAGCAGGGGAAGATTCCGAGATCGCAAAGCAGGCTGCAACCTTCAGCGGTAAGCTGGTTCCCATGGGTGCAAACCTATCCCAAATAGCAAATGAACCATCTAAACTGCTCTCTAAACTTCAGACGGTTCATTGGGTGCTATTCCAGAGCGAAGGTCGCCCGCCACAGTCCGCTTACGATGTAGTCGATATGCTTGAAAAGGAAATAGACATAGAGATCACAAACTGGAGAGAGTTCTTGGCTAAAGCTGGGAAGTAGCTGTCCAGACGTTTCGATTGATGAACAGCAGTGTCTCCATTATACGATTCGGCTCGATTAATATACGGCAATGAGATCGAGCATATTATGACCGTTAATCTGCAGTCTGGCCGGAGGTCTTCAACACAATTCGAGTTACTATAGGCCTATTAGGCTAATGAATCAGAAAGCGTGGATTGTTATCTAAAGTCCACGCTTTCAGCGTTTTGGGACCCATACCATATATTGGGGTAACGGATTCTGGCCTGAGACCGTGGATAACTCCAACAAATGCAAGGTCCAGGATCCCCCAATTTTGTTGAGATACTATTATATTGGCAATCCTCGATAAGCGTGTGTTAGGAGCAGAAAGTCTCACATAATTTTGAAGGCAGGGTGTTAGGCTCTGCCTTTCTATTTACTACAAGATGAAATATGCAATTCTTCATCTCAAATTTTTTTTTCGGATATTTATCTTGCATTTTGAAATTGGATCAAAAGTTGTGATATCGACCGGTCAAGTTACGTCGTGACTTGCTTTCAGAATCTGTAAAATCGAGTACAGGCCAGGAGCAATATTGACCCCGGTTTTAGAAGTGGTATTTGATTTCCAGAAATACCCGATCATTATCCCCGACACCCGTGAATCTTACCAAATCACCGGATTTATAAAAGACAACGCCGCCGGTGATTTCGATGGAATCCGTGTAATCATACTCGGCAGAAAACCGTTGGAAGGCACCGTCTTCTCCGGTGATACCGAATGTTTGCGCAAGCAATGTCAGGCTGAGGGTGTCGTGCAAATACGTGCGCGTTAATCGTAAAGCGGATACGAAGGCGTCCTCTTGCCCGAAATCAGGGGCTTCCTCCAGCCTAGCGTCAAAATTGGTGATATGGCGGTCAGCGACTTCAAATGATACGGTCGTATCCGTAAAACCCGAGTATTCTGCGCCGGCAAGCGCATCGATTCGATGGTAGTCTTTGTCACCGCCGTTGAAAAATTCGATGCCGTCAAAATATGCAGCCTCGGTGAAAAACAGCCAATTTCCCCAGGCATAATTAAAGGCTGCCCCAACCATATTTAGGCGTGCATGATCCTGTTTAAATGTGGGCACCGGTATAATCGCATCTGCGGCCAGGTGGGGTGTGTCATCATAAACGTTCGCCCAGTAAAATGAGGCATCCCAGCCCCTGAAGATCCCATTGAGCGCGACCGCAAATTCGGTATCATCAAGATCGAATCCCTCATCAGGAGTTTCTTTGGATGGCAGCGGTTGGGCCGCCGGGAAAAAGTCGTTGCCGAATGCCGGATTTTTGGCATAGCGAATTTCATGAATGACCATGTTGGAGAGATTTAAGCCTCTGAAAAAATAATCAAGCTTTGTCATGGTCACCGGAAGCCTCAGGTTTTCGATGTCGGTCAAACCCGCCTCCCGCAGATCCAACGGATTGAGAACGTCGGTAATTCGAATGTTGTCCGATTTACCCCATACAACAATTTGTCTTCCAGCTTTTATGTCCATTTGTTCGGTGAGACTGCCCAACAGCCATATCTCCCCGACTTACAATTCTTTCTCATACTAGTCCAGAACATCGTCGGTATAGTCATCGCGTCCGCGCAGCTCG
>CP070694.1:763070-765917 GCA_020353355.1 Desulfobacterales bacterium
AAACCGGAGGTCGTCAAAGCGTTTGTGAAAGTCAGCCAGAAGGCGTTTAAGACCTGTGTGGACAGTCCTGATCCGTGTATTGATGCCCTGGTTAGTGCCAACACGGGGCTGAAATTTGATAATGAAAAAACGAACTGGGGACTGGTCAACGAGTTGATGCGGGACAAGTTCTCCACGACGGTGGCTTTAGGTTATTTTGATCCAGTCCGCATGGATAGCGATTATGAACTGATCGAGACCTATTTCAATATTAAAACGCCGTTTGATATCAAAACCACCTATACCAACGACATGCTGGATCGCAGCATCAAAATGCCGAAATAAATGGTTATGTTTTCACTCAATCCTGCACTCCTCACTGATCCCATTCGGATCTTCTGCATCCATTCCGAGATGCTTATAGAGATGGCGGGTAAATTTGCCAAATTCTTCATGTGTTTTCATATCCAGTGTGCGTGGATAGGGCAGTTCGATGGAAATATTAACAGCCATGCGGGCAGGGCCGCATGTCAGAACGATCACCCGGCTGCCCAGAAATACGGCTTCTTGAATACCGTGGGTGACGAACAAAATGGTTTTGCGACTTTCTTTCCAGATGCGCAGGAGTTCCAGATTCATATTTTCGCGCGTCAACGCGTCCAGGGCACCAAATGGTTCATCCATCAGGATGAGTTTGGGATCATGAATTAATGCGCGGGCGATGGCGGTGCGCTGCTGCATGCCGCCGGAAAGCTCATGGGGATATTTATCTTCAAATCCCTGCAAACCGACCATTTCGAGAAGATAGTGTGCACGCTCCAGGCTTTCCTTGCGTGGCAGACCGAGAATTTCAGCTGGCAGAAGGACATTTTGGAGTATCTTGCGCCATTTCAGCAGCAGCGGTTGTTGAAACACCATTCCAATGTCCTTCGAAGGATCAAAAGGATTGGCCTGAGTTCCAATTTTTACGCTGCCGCCTTCATAGGAATGTATCCCTGCCAGGACCTTTAGAATCGTAGTCTTGCCGCAGCCGGATGGTCCCACGATCGAAACCAGTTCGCCGGCTTTCACGTCAAAGGTTACTTCAGAAACGGCCAGAAACTCCTCCTTGCGCGTCCTGAAGATTTTACGAACGTCTGAGAGACGAATAAACGCTTCGCTCATTTTAGATTCCTTTTTTGTTTTCAGATTTCTTTGGGGGCATGACCGATAAACAAATATTCCAGCAACAGCACCAGGCCGTACAGGAAAACACCGATGGCCGTAATGAGCAACACCGCCATAAACATCGCCGCTGTGTCCAGAGTAACCTGGACTTGCAGCATGAGATAGCCCAGCCCCTCCTCTGAGGCGATAAATTCCCCGACGATGGCGCCGGCGACTGCAAGCACGACAGCGACCTTCATACCGGAAAAGAGGTATGGTAAGGAGCCGGGAAGCTGAATTTTTGTGAATATCTGCCAGCGGGAAGCCCTCAACACGCGGACAAGATCAAGAAGATCGGGATCCGTTTCTCTAAGGCCACGCTCCATTGTCAATAATATCGGCAAAAAACATATACTGAAGGATATGATGATGTTGGGTCCAACTCCATAGGATAACCACACAATGAACAGGGGTCCCAGCGCGACCTTGGGGATCATGTTCAAACTGATCATCAGGGGCTTGAACAGGGTCTCGATGACCTTGAACCACGTGAATATGAGTGCCAGACCCACTCCTGCGATCACGGCAAGAAAATAGCCGCCAAATACTTCCATCGCCGTAACATACGTATTGTGAACCCAGCCATACTCCTCACCCAGGGAAAGCAGTGTAGCTCCCGGACTCGGCATAACATAATCAGGGATATCGCCCATTTGGATCCAAAGCTGCCAGATAATGACGACTCCCAGATGCACCAGAATGATCAAAGCATAACGTTGCGCCTGTTTGGATATGTCGTTCATCGATTCTTACCCTTTTTGGGACATCGTTAATATTCAATAAACAATATACAATATTCAATTATAACGACAGTTAATTCAAAGCTTCGTCGACCGCTTCTTCAAATACGCCAATACCTTCCCGCAGCGCATCTTCAGTAATGGTCAATGGCGGGGCAATTTTAACACATTCACCGTTGGGTCCCACCGGTGCAAACATCAGCAGACCCTTTTGGTAACAGTGCGTATTTATTCTAAGGGCGGTTTCACCATCCGGTTCTCCGGTTTTAGGGTCTGCTATTCGAATGCCGGCCACCAATCCCTTGCCGTGCACAACCGCCAGAATTGATGGATATTTATTGCGGATTCGCTCCAGTTCCGAGATAAGGATTTCACCCATGCGCGCGGCATTGGCGGCGAGATCGTCTCTTTGCAAAATTTCCAGACTGGCAAGAGCGGCCGCCACGCAAAGGGGCGAGGCCGAATGGGTTGAAGTCATCGACCCCGGCGCATAAAGATCCATAATATCCGCTCTGCCGATCACCGCTGCAATGGGCAGCGATGAACTAATGCCCTTGCCACATGCAATCAGATCCGGTCTTACACCGTAATGCTCAAAGCAAAACATCTTACCGGTGCGTCCGAAACCGGCCTGGACCTCATCGTAGATAGTGACAATATCATGAGATCGGCAAAAAGCTTCCAGGCTGCGGGCATAGGCGACCGGCAGGAAATCCGCCCCCCCACCCTGGTAGGACTCTGTTAACACGCCCGCTATGTCTGTTTCTCTGATACCTTTGGCTGCGAGCGTTTTTCGGAAAAGATCAAAGGACGTGTCTTTGTTATTATAGCCGTCCGGGAATGGAACTTGAACGAATGTGGAATCCCCGGGGCCGATCCATTTTTTCTGTGCCGGGTTGCCGCCCACAAGCTGGGCACCCAG
>CP070694.1:766017-768531 GCA_020353355.1 Desulfobacterales bacterium
AATTATGGATAAACAGGGCAGGCCGGTCAAGCCATTTTCCAGCCAGGACATGAAAAAAGCGGCCGAGGATACCTTTAAACTCTCACAGCAGTACACGCCTTTTATGAAGCAGGCCTCAAAGAAGCAGTAGAGCATTTTGGTAGTCCGGATGAGGGGGGCAAACCCGACGCCCCCTTCCTCAACGTTTGGTTTATCGCTTCAGGAGGATAGAATTGATTGAGTATCTGCAGAGATATGGCTTCCTCTCCACTCTTTTTCTGGCGGATCTGGGTTTGTTGCTGCTGAGCATTTTTCTTTTTTTTCTGGCTTCAGACTACCCGCCCATGGCCCGAAAGTTTCCCCGCCTGGTTTTGGTGATGATTATGGTCGTTACGCTACTGGACATGATCAACTTTTTGCGCAGCGCGCAAGAAAAGACATCCTCGGCGGAAAAAGATGACAATTTGGAAGGAGTTCGCCCAAGGCAGCTATTAAAGGTCCTTTACATGAGTGCCCTGATCTTTATTTTTTTTCTTTTTATGTTTTTTTTCGGACTTGCCCTGGGGACATTATTCTTTCTCCTGTTTTCCGGTTGGACCCTGGGCTACCGAAAGTTGAAAACACTTATTTTTTCTTCGGTGGCCATTACCGCGTTTGTTTACATTATATTTGAGGTCATCATGCAGTCGTTTTTACCGGAGGGTCTTATTTTTACCATGATGGGAGGCTAACGGCGTGTATTCTCTGGAAGCATGGATGTCGGCGGCAGGAATTGTTTTTCAGTGGCAGAATATGGCGATGGTTTTTGGGGCGTCACTGATAGGATTGATAATCGGCTTTCTGCCTGGAATCGGCCCGCTGACGGCACTGCCCCTCTTTCTCCCCATTACCTACGGCATGAAACCCGCCCCGGCTTTGATTCTTTTAGCCATACTCTATATGAGCACGACATACGGTGGATCACTGTCGGCCATACTGTTGAATACACCGGGAACGGCGGCTTCGGCTGCCACCTGTCTCGATGGGTATCCGATGGCCAAGCAGGGAAAAGGCGGGGTGGCGATCGGTATTTCCATGATGAGTTCATTTGTGGGGGGATTTATCGGTCTTGCCGGTTTGATTTTCCTTTCTCCCGTTATTGCCGATTTTGCCCTGAAATTTCAGCCGGCTGAGTATTTCATGCTGGCCGCCCTCGGTTTGGTTCTGATTGCGGCTTCCGCCAAAGGCTCCGTCTTGAAAGGGTTCATCGCCGGGGGATTCGGATTTATCGTCAGCGCCGTCGGGATGGATCTGATGACCGGTTACTCCCGTTTCACCTTTGGCAGCACCTACCTGAAAGGGGGCATCCCGCTGGTGCCGATGATCATTGGATTGTTTGCCTTTTCCGAGGTCCTATCCCTCATTGAAAGTGGTGATCGCACCATTTCGGAGAAAGGAGAGTTGTCCGGAAGAATAATCGACGGTTTAAAGACGCCTTTCAGATATCTCAAAACGGTGATTAGATCCTCCCTCATCGGGCTGGGGATCGGCATCATTCCAGGGGAGGGGGCAGCGGTGGCCAATTTCACGGCCTATCTGGCCGAGGCTCGCGCCTCAAGGCGTCCGGAGGATTTCGGCACCGGAATTCCGGAGGGCGTCATCGCTCCGGAAGCGTCCAACAATGCCTGTGTAGCCGGTGCCCTGGTTCCGACACTGACTCTGGGGATCCCTGGCGGCGGTGTTGCTGCGGTTTTCATGGGTGGGATCATGATTCACGGGCTCAACCCGGGTTTTGAGCTGTTTACCCGGCATCAGGATATTCTGACGACCCTTTTTTTTGGATTGGTGGTTGCCAATTTTCTCCTTTTGATATGCGGATCGTTTCTCAGCCGATATGCAGCCAGGGTGACCATTATTCCCATCAGTATTCTAGCCCCGACAATCGTGGCCCTTGGTGTGATTTCCACCTATATCATGCGTAGCCAGATCCTGGATGTGGTCGCGGCGATTGCTGCCGGAATCATGGGATATTTTATGAAAAAGTACGGCTATAGCACCGTTTCTTTTCTGGTTGCTTTTATTCTATCACCCATCGCGGAAAAGAGTTTTTACCAGGCCGTGCTGCTCGCCGACGGCTCTTACTGGACCTTTGCCATGCGCCCGATTTCGGGCTCGTTACTGTTGGTGACCGTTCTGGTTCTTATTTTGCCCCCTATACTGAAAAAATTTCGAAAACCCGAGCCGGCATGAAGGGCTAAAAAAATGATTTTTAGGTATACGGAACTGATGAACCGATTAACCCGATTAAGCTGGCAAGCCGATGAGGTCTTGCGGATTTCGTCATTGAAGGGTGTGTGAGCTGCCATGAAACATCAACTGTTAAAAATTAATCTGTCGAACCGGTCCTCTGAAATTGAAGATATTTCACCTGAAACCATCAGGAAATATATCGGCGGCAGGGGTTTGGGCGCTTATCTGCTGTATCAGTGCGTGCCTCCAAAAGCAGATCCCTTGGGCAAGGACAACCATCTCATCTTTACGGCCGGTCCGGCCAGC
>CP070694.1:768631-773377 GCA_020353355.1 Desulfobacterales bacterium
ATTTTAAGTCCCTTGCGTCTACCTATTCCGCCACCCGGGCCTGGTGTTATCCTCATTGAGTTAAAACTCAATGGGGTGTTATTCGTGTTTTGTTAATGGTTATTCGTTTTGAGAGATCGACTATCGAAAGTGCACATTGCTGTCTGTCGAAATATAGATTTATGGCTGCTATCCATCAATTTGGATGTTGCATTTGATAACCGAAACTGAGAAGGATTTCAAGGAAAAAGATAGATCAGCGATTAGAGGCTGGGAAACTCAAACCCTTTGTCCGTAAAGAGCCTTAAACAGGCATCGACCACCCGGGGATCGTACAGCACGGTTTTGTTTTGGGAGACTTCTTCCAAAGCTTTGTCTATACCCATCGATGGTCGATACGGTCGATGGGATGCCATGGTTTCCACCACATCGGCCACGCCTAATATTCTGGCTTCCAATAAAATCTCTTCCCCCACCAAGCCATTAGGGTATCCGGATCCATCCATTCTTTCATGATGTTGAAGGACAATGCGAGCAATCGGCCAGGGAAAATCGATGCCTTTTAAAATATCGTAGCCAACCTGGGAGTGGGCTTGAATCATCTGTATCTCGATATCGGTTAGTTTCACCGGTTTGCTGAGGATTTCCGCCGGCAAAGATATTTTCCCAATATCATGGATGGCGGCAGCCGTGTAAACGCCTTCAGCTTGGTCGCCCGAAAGCTCAATCTCTCCGGCAATGGCGCGAGCAAGATGAGCAACACGATGTTGATGACCGGAGGTATAAGGATCTCTAATTTCAACCGTCAAGGCAATGGCTTTGATGGTGCCATTGACGGCCTGCTTGAGATCATCGAGATTATTTTGAAGCTCCAATTGCATCAACTTTCGCTCAGTGATATCTCGCAGAGATGCAAGATAGGCGGGTTCTCCCTCCCATTCCGTATTCATGACCCTCATCTCGGCCGTGACGGATTTTCCGTCACCAGAAATCAGGTCGAGCTCGATGGGTTTTCCAGGCACTACCAGATGATCAAATGTTTGCCCCACCAGTTGTTCCGCCCGCATACCAAATATGTTTTCAGCCGCCGGATTCATAAACTGTACAATCGAATTCTTATCAAATATAAGGATTCCGTCGGCGTTGTTTCTGATCATATTACGGAAATTCATCTCACTCATATGCAGGGCTTTTTGCGCCGTGCGCCTGTTTTCGACTTCGATTTTCAACTGACGATTGGCTTGCAAAAGCTCTTCGGTGCGCTCTTCGATAAGAGATTCCATTTCGGAATGGAGCTTGCGAAGTTCTCTTTCAGCCTGCCACTTGGTGCTCAAAGCAGTAGCAAATTGAATAATCTCCTGGCGGTGAAACGGTTTTTGAAGGTAAAGCTGTTGATCGGTTAACTCAGATTTAACTGGTGCGATGCCCAAAGGCGTATCGTAATATCCGGTTACCAGAATAACATTGATACCGGGATCCAATTTTTGAATCTGCTCGGCTGTCCAGTGGCCATCCGGCCCCGGCGGCATGTGCAGATCAAGAAAAGCGACCGCAAATGGGCTTCCCTCTTTAAGAGACAATTTTACAGCTTCAACGGCTTGATCCCCCTGGTTGCAGCAGGTTACATCAAATGCAAGTTCTCCCATAAGTGTCTTATCGGCCATTTTGGTTTGCTTCGATGACGAATCATTCATCGCTGTGGGAGGGGACAATATTTGCTCGTAAAGCCCCAGGACGGTGAGCTCATCATCTACAGCAAGGATGCGGTAAAGCTTATTATCAAATTGGTTCATCGGACAGGATTTAATGCAGTGTTGTGAAAATATCTCAGCCCCTATCAGGGATAAACAGGGCTAAGAAATACAATTCAATTAATTATTGACATTAAGAGATCTTTTTTTTAGCCTTATCTTATAAATAAATTTAATATTTGTAAATACTTATTTTAAGATGGGGGGGAAATTCGAAAAGCATGCACCACCCCATGACAATAGCAGGCTGTGCTCAATAATACCGGTCTGTGCTCCGTTTTAATTGCCTCCAAAGCCTGAAATAATACTTCTGGAGTGTATCCGCCAACGCCTGGAAAAAGTTGCCGGCTGCAGACAACTACCGATCTAAAGTCATTGTATCGAATTTTTTCTAAAAAAGAATTGAGGATTCTCGGCCGGGGTTCACCGGTATAGGTACATATTTCTTTAGGCTCGGAACAGTCATCGGGACATATGAAGTCAGCATTGCTGATATAGAGTTGCCCTTTGTTTCCCCGCATAGGATGGGGAAGTTGGGTTTCCAGCTCATCGGATATCGAGATGACTTGCGTTTCATATTTCTTGGATAATTTGCTTTGGATCCACTCAAAAGCCACATGCAATGGTATGGCCGGGATAATCCAATCCGGATAATCTTCATCAACCAAATTGTGCGTCAGGTATCTGATGCCTTCACCACATTCCGTCTCAAACCCAAGCTTTTCTATCTTTTCGCAAATCCTGTGATCTTTTTCAACAATAAGGATATTTGCGGTGGGCTCTTGGGTCCGAATTGTCTGGGCGGCTTTTAGGCCGAATTGACCGCCACCAATAATCCAGTAAGTTTTCATGAATAGAATACCTCAATTTTAGGCATTTTAGGCACTTTACACTTTAGACACTTTGTTCATATTGTCAAACCCTAAATCTTCTGTTAAGAATTTAGAGACTTCGCCCCAATTGACCTCAGGCACGCACGGCCTGCGCCCCGGCGGGAATTATGAAATAATGTAATAGTGGAACGATGGGCTTGAAGGAATTTTATCTGTTGTAGAAATTACAGGACATTAAGTCATCATGAAAAAACAACCACATGGTCCCGAGCTTATTCTTGCTTCCAATTCCCCTCGGCGGCGTTATCTTATGGAACAAGCAGGCCTCGAATTTTCCGTTATTCCCAGCAACTTTAATGAGGACTCGGTGGCCCTGTCATCCCCGGATGCGCATACCAGAAAATTAGCGGAATGTAAGGCCAAAGATGTCTCAGACAAGTATCCTGACAGTTGGGTGATCGCGGCGGATACCATCGTGCTGATCGAAAACACCATATTGGGAAAACCCGGCTCAAGTGATGAAGCCCGCCTTATGCTAAGACGCCTCAGCGGGAAAACCCACCAGGTGATCACGGGCTATTGTATCTGTTGTAAAACCAGAAACCGATTTTTCTCGGAGACAATAAAAACCGATGTGCTGTTTAAGATTTTGTCAGATGAGGAAATCGAGTGGTATATTGGCACCGGCGAGCCCTTTGACAAGGCCGGCGCCTATGCCATTCAAGGCCTTGGTTCGTTTCTTGTCAAACGAATAAATGGGTCTTACACGAATGTGGTTGGACTTCCGGTTTGTGAAGTTGTTGAGGTTCTTATCAAAGAAGGAGCCATTGGATTTAAGAAATAATGGAATCCATTCCATTATGCTTGTAATAATTGATGTGGTTGACCAATGGATAGCATAAAAGACCGTTTGGAAAAGGTAAAGGATCGCATTAAAAAGGCTGCTGAAGTCTGCCATAGAGATCCGGAGATGATTCGCCTGGTGGCAGTGAGCAAAACGGTGCCGGTAAATAAAGTGCAGGAAGCCATTGACGCCGGTGCGACGATACTGGGCGAAAATTACGTTCAGGAGGCCAGGGATAAGATTAATGCGCTAAGAATACTGCCGGTAAGCTGGCATTTTATTGGTCATCTGCAGTCAAATAAGGCCAAGTATGCCGTCAGACTATTTGATCTGATTCACTCCGTGGATTCACTCAAGCTGGCGCGGGAATTAAACAAACAGGCTCAAAAAAATGGAAAGATTCAACAGATTCTAGTCCAGGTGAACATCAGCCGGGAAGAAACAAAATCCGGCGCATCTGTTGATGAAGCCATCGGCCTTGTCACTGAAATCGGTCATCTGCAAAATCTATCCATAAAGGGGCTGATGACCATGCCACCCTTTTTTAATCAGCCCGAAAAGGTCCGACCGTTTTTTGCGGCATTGCGTGATCTGCGCGATCGTATAGAAAGCAAGGCCGCACCCAACGTATCCATGGAAGAACTTTCAATGGGCATGACCGGCGATTTTGAAGTAGCCATCGAAGAAGGCGCCACCATGGTTCGGGTGGGCACGGCAATATTCGGAGAACGAACATGAAAGTGCTAATACATATATGTTGCGGCTCCTGTGCCATCTACCCCGTAAAATCTCTCAGAGACGATGGAATGGAGGTGATGGGTTTTTTTTACAGACATAATATTCACCCCTATACGGAATGTCTGAAACGGCAGGAGACACTGCAAAATTATGCCGACCAGATCGATTTGCGCTTGATCCATCAGGATGGCTATGATCTGGAGGGCTTTATTCAAAATGTGGTTTACAGAGAAGCGGATCGCTGCCGATACTGCTATCATGACCGTCTGCGATCAACCGCCCTGCTTGCCAAACGCGGCAAATTCGATTATTTTACGACAACGCTGCTGTACAGCAAGTTTCAAAATCACGAATTGGTAAAAATCACAGGCGAGTCCATCGCCAAATCTATTGGCGTCGACTTTCTGTATCAGGACTTTCGCACGGGCTGGAAAGAAGGGGTGCAGACCTCGAAAGATCTCGGGATGTACCGCCAGCAATATTGCGGGTGTATATATAGTGAAAAAGAACGATTTTACAAAGGATAGTTTAAATGGTTTTATTGGTTTCATTCGTTTAATTTGTTTTTGATAGAACAAATACAACCAATTTAACCAATCAA
>CP070694.1:773477-778598 GCA_020353355.1 Desulfobacterales bacterium
CGTGGCACGCATATGGATCTGCAATGCCAAGAAGCATCCATATGCAGAGCGCAACGGCGACATATAGGATCAGCTGGGTTCTCTTCATGCAAATGGTTCCTTTAATTAATTTGATGTGTCGAGGTGTTTTTCTTGTCATGCTCGCGAAAGCGGGCATCCAGCTTGACCGGCTAAAACTTTTCTGGATTCTTGCTTTCGCAGGAATGACGGCCTATTTCGCAGAAACTCCCCGACACCTCAATTAATTTGCAATATAACAAAAACAATGCTCACGCTTGTGGGCTTATAGATCGCCTTCTCGAACCACATTAAGAACATAAATCTCGGTGAGCGGCGGCAAGGTATCCTTATTCACGCTAAAGGAATTGGTATTCAGGAACCGTGACGGATAAGGACCGCCTGTAAAAAATTCCAAAGTACTTTGCCGATACCAATAGTGCATCGGAAGCACGATCTTCGGTTTCAGCTGATCGATGATCTGTTTGGCCTCTTCCGGTCCCGCCGTGTAGGTTCCGCCGATGGGCACCATCAGCACGTCGATATGACCGATAAACTGCAGCTGATCGTCGTTGAAGGGTTCACTGATATCTCCGGAGTGCAGGATGCACATGCCATCCATCTCAAAGACAAACGCCGATCCTTTCAGGCTGCGCTCATATTCCATATACCCTCTCTGATGGACAGGCACGTTGTAGATCAGCACATCGCGAAAGGTCAGATGGATGTCGTTCCATTCAGAGGTTCCCTCTTTCAGGCCCCGCAAAACAATGGGGCTCCCCTTGGCCAGGTCGACGTTGTTATGGTTTCTATGCTCTCTGCCGACGGTCACGAGGTGCGGCCAAACCTGGGGCATTGGATACCCCATGGCACCGAAAGGATCGGTGATGATCTTCGTTCCACTGCCGGAAGTGATCTGAAAAAAGGAGTGGCCGAACCACGTGATCTCAACGAATCCTGAAACGGCCGCCGGAACAAAAAGAGGATCATCGCCCTCAACAATATTTGGATTTCTGCAAGCCGCCTGCATTTGTCCGGTAAAGACGAACAGGTAGACAAAGGTGATAACCGGCATTAGCCAAAGGGTTGGTTTTTTTCTCATATAAACCTCCCACCATCAGTTCGCTTCGTTCATCCCGCTTACAGCGGGAAAATAATGGAATATTGGTCTATATTGCATGGCATTATTCCATTATTCCAGTCCAGCCTTCGTAGCTGAAGCTACTTCGGCGGAGTAGGCCATTCCAATATTCCATCTAGGCAACATAAAACCGGTGTGGTTAAAAGTTACATACCTTCAATATATTATAGAAATTCCGAGCCCCTAGATAAGTCCCCAACGCCGTCTGAAATACCATTCCGACGACAGGAGGGCCAAAACGATCGCCATCACAAAAGGGGTGGCCCAGATCGGTAAATGCTTTTCTTCCACAAACTTTTTTTCTGCTTTGCGGGCGTATTCTTCAATTTCGCTCAAGAGGTCGTCTCCCGGTGCTAAATATTTTCCACCCGTGGATGCAGCGATTTTTTTGAGCTGGTCATGATCGGGCGCGGCATCCAGGCTCTCGAGAGGCCCCGCCACAACCATGGATTCCTCCAGGTTTCCAAAGGGTGTCTCGACCCGGATTCGATAGATCCCGCCCTTGCGGGGAAGGAAAGAAACGAGGTGCTCACGGCGCTGCGCGGTTGGTTTGAGCTGCGACGGGATCTTGACACCTTCGGGGTTGAAGATCGAAAATGAGACGGCCGCATCGGACCTGGGAGACGGATCCTCTCCGTGGTATCGGATTCTGACATCGATCTCCTGACCGGCAACTGCTGCCGTTTCCGGCAGGATAATCTGAACCGGATCAAGTCCCGGGTCTTTTGTAAGCCATCGGACCATCCGGTGCACCAGCCTGAGATAAAACTGATTCCCTTTTCCGCTGGCAACCATTCCCATGTACCACTTCCAGGCGTAATCCGAGGCGATCGCCACGACTCTCCCTTTTCTGTAATCCGCGACGGTCAGAATCGGCCAGGCGATACCATCCGCGCTTTCCAACAGAACGTCCGCAGATCCTTTAACCTCGAACAGGTTGATACCGTTCAACGGCGGCAGTTGTTGCCAAAATCGGAAAAGACCGTTGGCGTCCTCGCTGAAGTCATCAGCTACCCGCATCAAGGGATGTTCGGCTCCTGCCCGTGTCAGCCGCAGGCCAACAGGTGAATCCCTTCGATAAAATTCTTCCTCGACGAATCGAAAGGGCAGAATGTCTCCTAGCGGAGACAAGCGATCTCTTCCCTCATTATAGAGATTGGGGCCTCCAATCAGGGCGAAGCCACCCCCGCTTTCCACAAAGCTGCGGATGCTTTCGAGGTAATCAGGGCTCAAAAAAAGGGAGTAATTGAAATTGTCGAAAATAAGCAGGTCAAATGTGGTAAGCTCCTTTAAAAAAAGGGTTTCCACGGGAAATGGAATGAGGCTTTGCTCGTGCGGCGGAACATTCAGGATATCCGACGGTGTCCTCAGGATGACAAAGGAGAGCAGATCGATAGAAGGATCGCTTTTCAGCGCAACCCGCATAAACCGGTAGTTCATGCTCGGGCTTCCCGAAACCATCAAAATTCGGGTCTTGTCACGCACTACATTGATCGTGAGATTAATTTGATTGTTGGTGAAGATGTTCTCTCCAACCTGTTGGGGAATCGAAATCTTTAGATCTTTGCGACCCAGCTCATCAGAGACAAACGACAGTGACGTCGTCAACTCGGCGGGATCGGTCTGGAGCCTGACGTCTCTGACTGCCAGCAGCTTTCCCGAATCCTGAAGCAGAACCGGCAGGGTCATTCCCTGATAACCATAGCTTTTCACCGTAATGTCGATAACAACCTCCCGGCCCCTGAAGGCTAGTGCCGGGGCGCTAACTTCTGTGATCAGGATATCACGGTAGGTCTTGGGGTTGCCCACGGCAACGGTTAGGGTGGAAAGCTGCTGCCCCCGGCTAGTGCTCCACCGCAAGTTGCCGTCGCTAAACAGGACGGCGACGGAATTCTTTGCGCTGAGTGCTTGCAACGCCTCAGCGACATCGCCCTTATTTCCTCCGGCCGTCAAACCAGCCAAATCGCCGTATTCCAGAGGCCTTAGCGAATCGGACAGCCCGTAAACGCTGACGTCAAACTTATCGCCCAGTGACCTTAGGAGCGGGAGTTGACCTTCCGTCAGCAATGCCTTGACTTTATCCAGACGGGTTGCTGGGTCATCAACGGTGGATTGTCCCATGGTGTCGGAGGTGTCCACCACAATCGCGATGGCCGGTGACAGCTTATGCACCTGCGTTGTGACCAGAGAAGGGTTGAGGGCAAAAGCGACCAAGACAGCGACGGCAAGCAGACGGAGCAAGGATAGTATCAGGGCCCGCATCTTTCCCAATTTCGCCCGGCTCACTCGATACTGCACCCAGACCGCAGCCAAAGCGAGGCCGAAGAGCAGCATAATCAACCCCATCGGAAAAACCGGGGCGATGGTAATTTGGTTCAAGTTCATAAATTCTGACGTCTCCTGATGAAGGGATGATGGATCACATCTTTCTTGTAGTCCGAGGTCAAGCAGTAGACGACGATGTTGATCCCCATCTTGAAAGCGGCCTTCCTCTGAATTTCACCCGCCGGAACGCATTCGTGCACCCATTTTCCGTATCTGTCTCGCGACCAGGCTCCGGAGAGGTCGTTCTGCGAATATATCACCGGAGTCCAAGTATCGATGGTGATGCCTTCGAGATACGGTTTGATCATCTGGCGGCCGCCGAAGCTACCCATGAGGTAAAAGCTCTGATAGACGGAATGGTCCGGCGGAAGTCTTTTTAACTCGTACCTCGGCAGTATCTGCTTCATCTCCCCCCGAAAGGCCCGATCGAATCCGAATCCGTCAGCTCCCACCGTATCTTCGGCAAACAGGAATCCTCCGCTGGTAAGAAAACGCCTCAAAATTTCCCGCTCCGGTTGGGTAAAAGGTTCGAACTCATATCGACCCGCCATATACAGCAAGGGGCTAAAAAAAAGATCCGGATCGGACAGCTCGATGATGCGCCGTTGCTTGCGGGCATCAATGCTTGTTCTCAGCTCGAGCTCTTCCACGATGGCTTCGACAAACCGAGAATTTGGATCCCATTGCCCACCCCGGTATTTGAGTTGCGTGAAGAAAAAATGCGCGAAGAGCGACCCCAACGAAAACTTCGGCCAAGAGAGGAGCCATCCTCCTGCAAAAGCTGCCATCATGGAAAAAAAATTTCTTCTGGAAATCATGGGTTACCTTCTAAACAACGGCATACCGTTTGCTAAGATCATTTCAAGCGCAAGAACAGTCAAAAGCAAACCCAGCAGCACGGGCCATAGCTCTTTGCGTCCTCCGCGCTGGCCATTGAGGCCGTCTTGTGCATATTCCACCACCTTTAGATCGATTGCGCCAAACTTTTTTTTAAGCTCGTCCTCTGAAATTTTTGCCAGATCCGATTCCTCAACGGGCGCGTTTACGGCCTGCCTCACCTCGCCGGTGGGAAGGCGGAATTGATATATTCCGGGTCCTCCCCGGGGTCCCTTCGTCTGAATCGGGGGTCCTTTCTCACTGAAAGGTTCGCCAAACTGGATTCCGGCATCCACGGAGATTTCCGTCATTCCGACGGCATTTTTCACCAATCCCTGCAGGAGCGGAAGATAGGCTGCCGTCAAAGGAAGGTCATTCCAGGCCAGATCGGCGCTGGAGGCAAACAGGAAAATTCTGGATTTGCCGGCAACGGCCTCCACCAATAACGGATCCTGATTTCCTAAGACGAGCAGCGATTTGGCGGTTCCCTCAACTTTGAAATACGTTTGAATCGAGGCACGCTTCAGGTTGTCTGTCAACCCGGTCAAAAAGCTGAGTGTTTCGGCACCCGAAACATTGGGGCGTATCGTTTCCGCCTTTGCTCCCAGATCGGTACGCGCTCGAATCTGCCAGGGGGCGAGCGAGAATTGATTGTAAATCTCGGGAACGATTCGATCTCCCAAGAAAAAAAACACGGGGCTTCCCGTCTCCAGAAATGATGCCAGCCTGGAAAAATCCGGCCGTGCTACGTTAAGCGAGAAAATGATGTCGTAGGATCGCAG
>CP070694.1:778698-788195 GCA_020353355.1 Desulfobacterales bacterium
CCTCATGATAGGACGAAATAAAATTGTTACCAATTTGGATGAAGCCATGTACCGTGTCAAAAACTATGTGGCTCCCACCAATTCCATACGGCTGGACAAAAAAACGCCGTGTGTCAAAACCTCTTACTGTGAAGAATGCAAAGGTCCGGACCGTATCTGCAACACCTGGACCATTACCGAAAAATCATTTCCCAAGGGTAGAATAAAAGTGATACTCATAAACGAGGACCTGGGATTATAGTGCAATTACAAAAAAGGGGGAACAATGACGGATGACCAATTAAAATCACTTTGGAAAGAGGGTGTAATGCTAATGGCCAAAGGCTATACCTGAGCGGAAGCTATTCTGCAGGTTCTGCGGGAAATAAAAGGCTGGGATGCAACACCGTATCAGTGGGCCACAGCAGGATACATGGGCGCCATCGAGTCAGGCAGGACGATTTGTGGAATCCTCTTCGGGGGCGCTGTGTATCTTGGCTATCTCAGCGGGATGAACGCAACGGGAGTACCGGATGTCGAGGATGAAAAGCGGAAAGAAGCCATTGGTTGTGTGCGGAACCTTTTTCAGGGGTTTATCGACAAATTTGGAAATACCGATTGCACAACTCTCACCGGCTGCAATTGGAGCAAGAAAGAAGATGTCAAACGATACTTCAAAGAACAGATATACAAAGGTACGTGCTACCCCCAATTCGAATATGTTCTGGCCAGATGTCTGGAGAGATAGGTTCTGGTGTTTATCCGCCTCGGAAAAACTACGATGCTATCTTATAAAAAAAATTTAAAAGGTAAATAAAATGTCAGCTTTGGATGATCTCGCCTTTCTGGACGCCACCGCTCAGGCGGAACTGGTGAAACAAAAAGAAGTCAAGCCCATCGAGTTGGTTGATGCGGCGATTGAACGCATCCAACACCTCAATCCTACTCTCAACGCCGTCGTCACACCGATGTTTGACCTGGCGCGGGCGGCCGCCACCGGTGAGATACCGGATGGACCTTTCAAGGGTGTGCCATTTTTGCTCAAAGATCTGATCGCCGAATATGCCGGCGTGCGATTCACCGAGGGATCCGCATTTTTGCAAAACTATATTTCTGATCATGATAGCGAGCTGGTGGTCAGGATTAAAAATGCCGGACTCATTATCTGCGGTAAAACCAACACACCCGAGTGGGGGGCGTTGCCCACCACCGAACCGCTGCTGTTTGGACCAACCCGCAATCCTTGGGATACTCACCGCACACCGGGGGGATCCAGTGGTGGATCAGCGGCAGCGGTGGCTTCCGGTATGGTGCCCATGGCCCACGGCAACGATGGCGGAGGGTCCATTCGCATGCCGGCAGCCTGCTGTGGCATCTTTGGCCTGAAACCAACCCGCGGCCGCAATCCACTGGGCCCGGATTATGGGGATCTGATCAGTGGGCTGGTGGCCGAACATGGCCTGACGCGTTCGGTAAGAGACAGTGCCGCTCTGCTGGATGCCACCTGCGGTCCGGACGCGGGCGATCCTTACTGGGCACCGCCTCCAGCCCGGCCGTTTATCGAAGAAGTCGGCGCCGATCCAGGAAAACTTCGGATTGCTTTCACGACAAAGGCGCGCGAAGGCGTTGAGGTGCACGAGGACTGCTTCCGGGCGCTAAATGATGCGGCCGCCCTATGTTCAGAGTTAGGGCATTTTGTGGAAGAGGCGGATTTGGCGGTGGATGCCGAACAAATGGCCAGATGCTTTTACAGGGTATGGCTGGGGGGCAGTGCCTGGGATGCCGAACACTGGGAACGCAGAACCGGTCGAAAAATCACGCCGGATCAGGTGGAACCATTAACCTGGGCACTGATCGAAAAAGGTCGTCAAACCGATGCCGGAACTTATTTGCTTGCCTTAGAAGATCTGCAGCGCATAGCCCGGGGGCTGGCTCGTTTATTTAGCAAATGGGATGTGTGGCTCACCCCTACCCTGGCTGAGCCGCCGGTTGCTTTGGGAACCTTTGATTCGAAACCGGATGATCCCATGTATGGCTTCTTTCGCTCCGGTAAATTTATGCCGTTCACATCCGTCTGCAATGTTACCGGGCAGCCGGCCATGTCGGTGCCGCTGTTCTGGAATGCAGAAAATCTTCCGATTGGAACCCATTTTATGGGGCGCTTTGACGATGAAGCCACGCTTTTTCGTCTGGCAGCGCAGCTGGAAGCAGCACGACCATGGGCAAATCGACGGCCACCGGTTTCAGCCTGATGGAAACGCACAAAATAAAATGGAATAATATGAAGAGACCCGTGCTTAGAACAAAACTGTGTGATCTCTTGGGAATAGAGTATCCGATATTAAGTGCCGGCATGGGCCCCAGTCTGGTGGGCGAAAGGACCAGTGCGCCCGCGGAGCTGGTGGTAGCGGTATCGGAAGCCGGCGGGCTCGGCGTTTTAGGGGCTGCCGGATACACCATAGATGAAATGCGCGAAGCCATCCGCGAAATTAAAAAGCAAACCGACAAACCCTTTGGCGTAGATATATTGCTTCCCAGCCAGACGGTCGCCAATGGAGATCTGGTCATCGAAGGAGCTCACGAAATCCCCTTGCGCGAGGTGCTCAAAACCCTGCCCGAAGCCCACTATAACTGGATGATGAAAATTAAAGAAGAAATGCGGCTTCCGGATATCGACGTCATGATCAAGCTGGGAACTTCCCTAACTCGGCCGCATGCAGCCATAAAGGTTTGTATCGAGGAAAAAGTGCCGCTGTTTTGTTCCGGACTCGGCAACCCCGGCTTCATGGTTGCGGATGCGCATGCCGCCGGTATGAAAGTCCTGGGAATCTCCGGCAACACCAGAAATGCCAGACGCATTGCGCAATCCGGTGCAGATCTGGTGGTAGCCCAGGGACACGAAGGCGGCGGACACACCGGTCGCATCGGAAGCATGGCTTTATGGCCGCAGGCCGTTGATGCCGCAGCACCGACTCCGGTGTTGGCCGCCGGCGGAATCGGTGACGGTCGTGGAGTTGCCGCCGCCCTTGCGGTAGGCTGTGTGGGTGTCTGGGTGGGAACGCGATTTTTGGCATCGGTTGAAAGCGGCGCGCTGGAAATTCAAAAGGAAGCCATTCTGAAGGCCACCGATGAAGACACCCGTCGAACTTATATTTACACCGGGAAAACATCACGCGCCACATACAACAGGTTCCACGATTTGTGGGAAACGTCAGGTCTTGATCCGCTGCCGTTTCCGACCCAAATCCTGCTCGCATCCGGCATTGTCGAGATGTTCACCAAGGCCAACAAGGCGCAATATGTAGGCCCATTTGCCGGACAAATCTCCGGTCTTATAAAAGAAGTCAAACCGGCTGCTGAAATTCTGATGGATATGGTCACGCAGGCCGTAGACATTCTGACCACCACGCTTATGGAAAACGTGGTGGCCAAAACGTGACGGGTTATTTTTGGATAAAGGAGGAAACCTATGAAGACGATTTGCTTTGATTTGGCAAACGAACAGCAAGCGCTGGATGCGATCGTGGCAGATCTGGATGAAGCCGGATGGAAGACCATGACGCCCTCTGACGGATGGAACATCAAAGAACAAATTCGACATTTAGCCTATTTTGAGGAAAGAGCCAGACTGTGTGCCTCGAACCCGGCGGGGTTTAAGCGGTGGCTGACAGAAATGCTGCAAGATCTAAAACGAATGAATGCGCACATTGAAACAACGGGAAGCGATTTATCTGCCACAGAAACCTTGAATTGGTGGCGGGAAGAACGCAGCGCGCTCCTTGAAATCCTCGAAAAAATGGACCGCAAGGACCGCCTGCCCTGGTATGGCCCTGATATGAGTGCCATGTCTTTTGCCACCGCACGCTTGATGGAGACCTGGGCGCATGGACAGGATATTGTGGATGCCCTGGGTGTTGAACGTAAACCGACTGAGGGGTTGCGTCATATTGCCCATCTGGGGGTGAGTACATTTGGATGGAGTTATGCCAACCGCCAAATGGAGGTACCTCAAACACCGGTTCGGGTGGAACTCACCGGACCCTCAGGTGATCTGTGGGCCTGGGGACCAGAAGACACAAAAGATATCGTAAAAGGCCCGGCCGAGGATTTTTGTCTGGTGGTGGTTCAACGGCGCCATGTGGCTGACACAAATTTAATGATCATCGGTGAAACAGCGGCACAGTGGATGTCGATTACCCAGGCCTATGCCGGGCCGCCGGGAGAAGGACGCAAGGCGGGGATGTTTCCGAAGCGATAGGTTTCGGGTGTCAGGTGTCGGGAATTCAGGGATTGAGGGATTCAGGGTTATCATGCGAATGCATTAGGTTTGAGGTTAGAGGTTGGAGGCTGAAAATTAAAGGAGTAAGATTTGGCGGTTTAAGAATCCTGAGCCCTACGCCTCTATTTTTTACCTCAAACCTCAGACCTCTAACCTAACGCCTTTATTGTGACTTTGAACTCTGAACCTTGCTGGCACCTGACACCCGAAAATCGATTGAATGACCAAGGAGGATAGAGACATGGGCCAATGGATGGATGGTTACCTTGCAAAACTGGAACAAAACCGTCAAGAAAACCGGGCCGGCGGCGGCCAAAAAAGCATTGAGCTGCAACATTCACTGGGCAAGCTGACTGCCAGGGAGAGGATCGAACGGCTCGTCGATCCGGGTACATTTGAAGAAATGGGCTCTCTGGTCAGGGAATTTCGCATGGGGTTGGCCGGAGAGCCGAAGCCAAGTCCATCCGATGGGGTGATCATGGGAATGGGTGAAGTAAATGGACGATCGGCAATGATCTACGCCCTGGACTTTACGGTGATGTCCGGTTCTATCGGCGATCAGGGAATCTGGAAAATTGCGGAACTGGCCCAGATGGCCGGTCAGCAACAGATTCCCATCATCGGTATATTCGACTCGGCCGGTTCCAGAATCAGCTTTAAAAACGGCTATGTCGGACTAAACGGATTGGGCAGACTGATCCGCAACTACTGCCTGTATTCCGGCATTATTCCCCAGATAGCGCTGATCCTGGGGCCTTGTACCGGACCGATAGCGCAAGTGCCGGTATTATCCGACTTCCTGATATTCAACCGGGGGACCGGATTTTTATGGCTGGGCGGCGAGATTAAATCTGATGACGCCGGCGGGGCTGAATTTCATATGGAAAAAAGCGGTCAATGCGATTTGATTGCCGACAGCGATGAAGAGGCCATTGAGTTCACCAAACAACTCCTGCAGTTCATGCCCCAGAACTGCTGGGAAAAGCCGGCGATTGTCGAATCCAGCGATGACCCCGAAAGACGGGAAGAAGCCCTGCTCGAGGTTATGCCGGATGACCCGAAGTTTACCTATGATATTCATGAAATCATTGATCTGATTGTCGACCACGGCCAATTTTTCGAGCTCAAACAAGATTTTGCTCCCAATATGGTCGTCGGCTTTGCGCGCTTCGACGGTATACCCGCAGGGATTGCGGCCAGCAACCCGGATGAGCTCAGCGGCATCATGGAGCCCGATTCTTCCGACAAGTACGATCGCTTCATTATGCTGCTGGACGCCTTTAATATCCCTTTGGTCACCATGTCCGACACCCCCGCATTTCCACCCGGCGATAAATGGGAGCGTATGGGGGTTATCCGACACGGCGCCAAAAATCTGCATGGCTACTCCCATCTCACCAACCCCAAAGTCACCATTGTGTTGAGACGCTCATATGGCGGCTCCAACATCGTCATGGGTTGCAGCAAGATGGGGCCTGATTTCATCTACGGCTGGCCGACGGTGGAGTTTGCGCCCACCGGCCCGGAATCCATCGTTCAGGCGGTATTTCACAAAGAACTGGCCAAGGCCAAAGAAGAAGGCAACTATGATGATGTCTACAACTTTTATTTAAGCATCCTCAAGGAGCACTTCAGCGTCATGACGATGGGCAAGATGTTCACCACTTACTATACGGTCCATGAGGTTATCGATCCCAGAGAGACCCGCTCCAAAATCGTTAAAGCCCTGCGAGCCAGCTTCAATAAGTCTGAAGAACTGCCGCAAAAAAGGCGATTTATCAAACCGGCCTAATCGATGATATTGTGGGGCTGTAGAGTAATAGACGAAAATAAATTTCAAATGCCAAATCACAAATATCAAACAAATCACAATGACCAAAATTCGAAATTTCAAACGTTTGGGCATTGAGTTTTGGAATTTGGGATTTATTTGGAATTTGCCTGCCCGCCATCTTTCTGGCGGGGTCCTTGTAATTTGGGATTTAATGAGTTGGTGCCTGTAATCTGGGATTTCAAGTGAACCTTTTAAAGTAACGAACAAAACACAATAGAGGGAAGCATTATGGGTAAACGAATGAAGGAGGCCATCAAAAGATATTACCAGATTCAGGAGAAGAACCGTCTGGGCGGCGGCATCAAACATATCGAACGGCAGCACAGTCGGGGCAAGCTGACCGCCCGGGAGAGGATCGAAATCCTGGTTGATCCCGGCAGCTTCAATGAATTGGGTTCCTTTGTGGGCACCACCAGCATCCGTATCGACGGCCGTATACCCGACGCCCCGTGTGATGGTGCCATCATCGGCACCGCCCGGGTCAACGGCCGCTTGATCATGGTGCACGCCAGCGACTTCACGGTGCTGGGAGGATCAACCGGTGCGCAACATTTGGTCAAGTTTGCCAGGCCGCTGGAGATGGCCGCTCAATGGGGAATTCCGATGGTCAACTTGCTGGACTCCTCAGGCGGCCGGCTGGGGTATCAGGACGTGGCCCTTGCCGGTGTGGATTGGCATTTCAGACTTGAATCGCTGTATTCCGGAGTGATACCTCAGATCACCGTCCTGATGGGACCCTGCATTGCCGGTGGGGCCTATCTTCCGACCCTGTGCGACTTTCTGCTGATGAGCCGAGTATCGGCCAATATGTGGCTTGGCGGCCCGCGCCAAACCCAGGCAGCGACGTCCGAAATCATCGATCGCAATATCGGTGGTGCCGACTATCATATGCAGTTCAGCGGCTCCTGTGATGCTGTGGGCGAAGATGACGAGAAGACCATTATCAAGTGCCGTGAATTACTGGGTTACCTTCCGCAAAATTATCGCGAAAAACCGCCCAAATGGGAAATAACAGATGCTGCAAACCGGGAGGTGGAAAATCTAATGGATATCGTCCCGGATGCATTTGACCGGACATATGATATGCACGACGTTATCGAACAACTGGTCGACGACGGAGAATATTTTGAAATCAAAGATGAGTATGCCAGGAATCTGATTACCTGTTTTGCTCGATTTAACGGCGAAGTGGTCGGTTTGGTGGCCAACAATCCTGAATATCCCGGCAGTATTCTGGAGATCAACTCCTGCGACAAATACTATCGCTTTCTTCAAATCCTGGATGCCTACAACATCCCCCTGGTCAATCTGGTCGATACACCGCCGGTGGTTCCCGGCGAAACAGAAGAAGCAAAAGGTTTGATTCGACATGTGGGTAAGATTGTCGATGTTTACGCTACAACGACCGTGCCTAAAATCAGTATTGTTTTAAGGGAGGCATATGCCGATGCCGGCAGCCTGATTATGGGCGGACTCAAAAGCATGGGCGCCGACCTGACCTATGCCTGGCCGATTGCCCGCTTTGCAGTGGAAGCCTCCCAACTCGATTATCGCAAGATTTATGGCAAGGGCATTGAGCAAGACGCCTACGAGGCCTATCTCAACCGCTCCAGGGAAAAGGTGGATGTCTATGATGCCGCCCTTAGCTGGACCGCCCAGATAATCGATGAGATCATCCTTCCCAAGGACACGCGTATAAAAATTATCGAAGCCTTGAATATTACCCGAAACAAGAAGGAGAGAATTCCCGCCCGCTCCAAGATTCATGGGTCATCACCAGTATAATAAGAAAGGAACAAGGTATGAATCTTCTATCTGTATACCAGGAAAAATGCAAACGCGACGGTATTTGTATTGCCGAGTGCCCGACGGGCATCATCGAATTCAAAACAAAAGAGGCATTTCCCACTATAATAGACGGCGGTGATGAGTTTTGCATCACCTGCGGCCATTGTGTGGCCGTGTGTCCGCATGGCGCTATGAATCATGCCGTTATGAGCTCAGAGGCATGTCCGCCGGTCCGCAATGATTTGTCACTCGGCCCGGACCAGGTTGAACATTTTCTGCGTTCGCGAAGGTCCATCCGCACATACAAGAAAAAGCCGGTGGATCGCAAGACATTGGCCAAACTCATCGATATCGCGTGCTTTGCCCCTTCCGGGCATAACCGTCAACCGGTCAACTGGCTGATGATTTACGACAGCGAAGAGGTTTATCGCCTGGCGGGGCTCGTCATCGATTGGATGCAAAATTTAATTAAGGACGCATCTCCCCTTGCCGCTGCAATGCATATGGATCGTGTGGTTGCCGCCTGGGAAGCAGGAACCGAGCGGATTTGCAGAGGCGCACCCCATATTGTGGTGGCCCACGCCCCCGAAGATGAGCGCACCGCGCAGGCCGCATGTACCATCGCGCTGGCTTATGTTGAGCTGGCAGCACCGTCTTTTGGATTGGGCGCCTGCTGGGCCGGTTACTTTAATGCCGCCGCCAATTTTTGGCCGCCCATGAAGGAAGCCCTAAGCCTTCCGGATGGCCATGTGAGTTTTGGCGCCATGATGATCGGTCATCCCAAATATAGATATCAACGCCTGCCGTCCAGAAATGAAGCGCGAATCATCTGGCGATAGATCCTAATTGAGCGAAGCTCAATTAGGAGTTATCAGTTTACTAGCTGGATTTTATTAAGGCACGACATCCACAATTCAGTCCATTGCAAAAATATTTAAATTGCCATATGTATTCCACATTACTGACACTCGTGGACTGATGATGGGAAAACAAAACTCGTTATGTTCGTTTATGCATCTCATAATAAAATAGATCATTAACGGAAGGATAACTCTATGGTTGAAAGAAAGGAAATTTTTACGGATTGTACGCTCTGTTACCACAGCTGCGGAACCAAGGTGACGGTGGAAGATGGGAAGGCCGTGAAGATCAGGGGGCTGGAACACCACCCCCTAAATAAGGGCCGCTTATGCCCAAAAGGGGCCAATGCCCTTGATGTCATTTACAGCCCCCACCGTCTGAAACGGCCGCTGAAGCGCCGGAATGGCGGATTCGAGGAGATTAGCTGGGACCAAGCCCTGAACGAGATTGCTGAGAAACTGATTCGACTTAAAAAAGATTACGGCCCGCAGATCTTCGGTTTCTTCTGCGGCTCCATCGGTGTGGAAAATCTGGAGATGTCGACCCTGGTCCACCTGGTCCGCTCGGGATTCGGATCCCCGAACTTTTTCTCGGTGGAAAGTATCTGTTACCGCATGCGCATTCGGACAAGGCAAATGACCTTCGGGCGGTATCCCACCGAAGAACCGGACTCCAATCTCTATATCCTCTGGGGGCACAACCCCGACCAGTCCGATTTTCCACTCAAATTCTTTTTGAAAAAGAACCTGAAAAAAG
>CP070694.1:788295-791680 GCA_020353355.1 Desulfobacterales bacterium
CTCGGCGGATCTGCCGCACAATCGGTCATCCTGATGATCCTGGTTATGGCGCTGACCGTCATTCAATTCCGCTATATCGAAAGAAGGGTGCACTATTGATAGGAGCAAGTTATGGTTGAACACCGCCCCTGGCTGACATTTTTAACCCACGCCGTCCTGATCATCGGCTGCGTGATCATAGCCTTTCCGATCTATATAACGTTTGTGGCCTCGAGCCACTCACTGGATGATATTGTCACTTCGTTTCCGAAATTACCGGGCAATCAATTGATTAAAAACTACGGCCGCGCTCTTTCGGTAGGGTCCAGAGATGTTTTGGGCGCAACCGTAGGCACGATGATGCTGAACAGTTTAATCATGGCGCTGGGCATTACCTTCGGGAAGATTTCCGTCTCCCTGCTGGCAGCCTTTGCCGTCGTCTATTTTAAATTTCGTTTGCGCATGATGTTTTTCTGGATGATTTTTATAACCTTGATGCTGCCGGTGGAGGTTCGTATTTTGCCAACTTACAAAGTCGCCTCCGATTTGAAGATGCTCGACACCTATTCCGGACTGATTTTTCCTTTGATTGCTTCCGCCACGGCGACATTTTTGTTTCGCCAATTCTTTATGACCGTGCCGGATGAATTGTGTGAAGCGGTTAGAATTGATGGGGGAGGTCCGATTCGATTTTTCTTCGATATCCTGCTGCCCATGTCCCGCACATCCATTGCCGCATTGTTTGTCATCCTTTTTATTTACGGATGGAATCAATACCTCTGGCCCCTGCTGATTACCACCGATGAAAGTTATTATACCCTGTTAATCGGGATCAAAAGAATGATGGATGTCGGCGAAGGGCAGGCGGAATGGAACATCATCATGGCTTCTGCCATGCTGGCCATGATCCCGCCGGTGCTCGTTGTTATATTTATGCAAAAACAGTTTGTGCGCGGTATGACGGAAACGGAAAAGTAAGGAGAAACATATGGGGATCGGTCCTATTTGGAATAATGCAATGATGGGCTTTGCCAAAAAGGATTCATATTTTAGAATATAGAGGTGTACGATCATGGCAGATGTCAGTTTAAACGATGTTTATAAGAAATTCGGAAAAACAGAAGTCATTCACGGGGTCAGCTGTGACATTAAAGATGGTGAATTTATCGTCGTCCTGGGGCCTTCAGGTTGCGGGAAATCCACCATACTGCGAATGATTGCCGGGCTTGAGGTTATTACAACCGGTGATATCTCAATCGACGGCAAGGTGGTTAATCGCCTGGAGCCGGCGGATCGCGATATTGCCATGGTATTCCAGAACTATGCCCTCTATCCCCACATGACGGTGTATAAAATCATGGCCTATGGTCTCAGAATCCGTCGCATGCCAAAAAACGAGATCGACAAACGCGTCCGTAATGCCGCAAGGATTCTTGAGTTAACCGATTTTTTGGATCGCAAACCCAGGCAGCTGTCCGGCGGACAACGCCAGCGGGTGGCGATGGGAAGATGCATCGTCCGCGAACCCAAGGTGTTTTTATTCGACGAACCGTTAAGCAATTTGGATGCCAAGCTACGCGTCCAGATGCTCCTTGAAATCCGTAAACTTCACGAGGATCTAAAAATTACCAGCATCTATGTAACCCATGATCAGGTCGAAGCCATGACCCTTGGTGATCGCCTCATTGTCATGGACAACGGTTATGCCGCCCAGATCGGCTCTCCGCTGGAGGTATATGAACGACCGGCGACCCGGTTTGTCGCCGGCTTTATCGGGTCTCCTGCCATGAATTTTCTCGATGTGCGCATCAGCCCTGATGGCGGATCAGCTCAACTCCGGGGTGATGTCAAATTAGCGCTCGAAAATGGAAGTATACCGGAGTATGCTGGAAAGGATGTAACCTTAGGAATTCGCCCCGAACACTTTAAACTCACCGAGGAAAAAGAGGGCGTGATGCATCTCAGTGTGGATCATGTGGAACAGCTTGGCGCGGACACATTGGTCCATGGCCACTTCGGGGAGGATAAAACCTCTTTAACCGTTCGAATGTCGGATATCCAACAATTCAAGAAAAATACAATTTTAGCGCTAAAAGTACCTTCCCAAAAACTGCATTTGTTTGATAAAGAGAGCGGAAAGCGCATCGGGAAATAATTATGCGTTGCGAGTTGCAGGTTACGCGTGGCGCGCTTTGCATCAAATTGCACTACTCGCTATTTTCCTCATCGATACGCCGCGAGGTCTCCAATAACATTTCGATCATCGGCCCGATAATCGGGGCATCTTTGTATTCATCAGGCAAATTGGGACTAAATTTGAAGCGTCCCTCTTTTTCTTTTATCGCCTCATAAATTGCTTCCCTGGCGTCTAGGTCTCTGTAGGTCGCTTTAATCAGGTTGCCTTCTCTCAAATACAATTTTGCTGTTCCCTTGGAAAGGGTCAGCGTCAGAACACCTGTTTTTTGAGAAAGATGCAAGGCCTGTAACAATTCCAATACGGATAGTTCCGCAAGCTGGCCACTCATTCCCGATGCAATTTCTTCGGCTCGCATGACGTTGGAGGCGGCCAGACGTTGGGCAAGCACACGGGTTAAATACGTTTGAACGGATGAAAATTTAGCTAAAACATTTTTAAAATCCTCTCCGCTGATATAGACAATGGATGCCGCCTCCGCCACTTTTATGGTAGCACCGACCGCATCACCACTAATTAAACTCATTTCTCCAAAGACGTCGCCTTTGCGCAAGGTGGAAAGGCAAACATCATTCTCATCGATCACATCAACTGCTCCGGATAAGATAATATATAAGTTCTCGGCCGGATCACCCTTTTTTATAATAATGGCTCCTTTGGGATACTTTTTTAGCTTCAGTAAGGAAATAATATCGGTCAGTTTGCATTCATCAAGGGATTGAAAAATTGAAAAATTACTCAACAGACTGGCGGCTATTTCAATATTTTTCGAGGGCGTTTCCCCCAAAGATGCTGGTTGGGCACCCTTTTGTTTTTTATGCTGCAATCTAACAGTGCCGTCGCAGCCGCTGCAGTCCACCTCCACGGGTGGAATTTTGTCTATATTTTCATATTGAATGAGTAAATCGGTGAGGTCGCCAATCAAGGTGCGACAACTTTTTTTAGAACTGTGCAGCCGAACGACAGCTGTTGAAATAAAGGTGTTTTCGCCTTCGAACCGCAATAAAATTGCATTGCCTGATAATTTGAATTCATCACCGACCTCGTAAAACGGGCACTTGCTTCCCTTGATCAATTTAAATGTCAACTCAGACGAATTCATTTCAGCCTCTTAATGCGTCGGATAAGTAGCGCAGGGGAGTCTCACCCCTACGCTCTCCAAGAACCGTACGTGACAGTCTCCCGTCATACGGCTCCTACTGTCCAGCCGAC
>CP070694.1:791780-795363 GCA_020353355.1 Desulfobacterales bacterium
CCCCAAAAAAACATTTAAAAGTCGAACAGGATATCTAAATTTAGTTGAGTCTTAGAATTTAAGAAATTCCAAGCACCAAATAACAAATAACAAACAAATCCCAAATTCGAAATTCCAATGATTCAAACATTGATGAATCCGTTAAAAGTCAAAAAATCGATCTATTGTCATTCCGGCGAAGCTTGTCCCTGACGCCGATCAGGGAGCCGGAATCCAGTAATTTTAAAAGCTTCTGGACTCCGGCTTTCGCCGGAGTGACGAGAATTGAGACTTTCTACGATTTCGTCAAGATTGGAATTTTGAATTTTGGTCATTGGGATTTATTTGTATTTGGAATTTGAGATTTGGAAATTAACCAATTTCAATCTGGAAAACAAAGTACCATTAAATCAATCCGAGTTTTGTAAATTATATATGGGACACAACACTAGAAAAGGGCATCATGGTGCAAGGCACAACATCAGTAAAATAATAAATTGATTTTGACGGTTTGATTATGGTTGCTATCCGACTTTTTCTCAGCATTGCCCCCTTGTCAATGACACCGCTCTGGGGTTACCTCATTGCCGAAGGATATCTCAATTTTGGGGGTGGCGAAAAAGACCTTTTTTTGTTGATCCCCTGGATTTTCTGGTCGCTTATTTATGCGATTGTATTTGTTTTTTTCTGGCTAAGAAAAGCAACTATCATCAAGACGTTGGTGTGGTCCGTGTGCAGTGCAACCGGTTTGGTGTTTCTAACCTGGTTGGTAATGCTTTTCTGGTTTTCCGGAATACTCGGCACATGCTAGTGCCATGTCCCACTAATGCCGAAAAAAAGTCGAACAGGATGCCTAATTATGGTCTAGTCATTGAATATAAAAAATTCCAAGCACCAAGTTTAAAAGCACCAAATTACAATACCCAAATAACAAACAATAACCAAATTCCAATATTCAATGTTCAAAACGTTTGATCCGCCGGAGGCGGATTGAATTTTGATCATTGGCATTTGCCCTTCGACTTGGCTCAGGGTGGTGAGCTTGTCGAACCATTTGTAATTTGGTGCTTGAAATTTGGGATTTAACCAATTTAATTCTGGAAAATAAAATACTATTAAATCAATCCGAGTTTTGTAAATTACATATGGGATAACAAACTAGATTAAGCCTTAATACAGAAAATTAGTATGCAAATTCGCTTTTCAGATTACATGATCCGCTCCTGGAAGATGGATGACGCCCCGGCAATTGTAAAATACGCCAACAATAAAAAAATTTGGCGCAATCTCAGAGATGCGTTTCCCCATCCCTATTCCTTGACAGATGCAAACGGTTTCTTGATGAAGGTTGGATCCCATGATCCGGAATGTGTATTTGCAATTGCAACCAAAGAGCAAGCCATTGGCGGCATCGGCATGGTCATCGGCGAAGATGTCCATCGCTATTCCGCAGAGTTGGGATACTGGCTCGGGGAAACGTTCTGGAATCAAGGCATAATGACTCAGGCAGTCAAACTGATTACCGCATACGCCTTTATGAATTTAAATCTTTACAGAATCTGTGCCGAGCCCTACGAAGGAAACAAGGCTTCTGTGCGGGTTTTAGAAAAAGCAGGATTTCAATATGAAGGAAGATCGAGAGCCAGCGTGTACAAGGACGGAAAATTGTTAGATCAACTGGTGTATGCTAAAGTAAAACAGTGATCGGAATGCTGGAGTAATACGGAACAATTATGCAATGAATAAAAAGCCCGTGTTGCGATTATCTATTTACCTGCTGACGACGACGCTCATCCCAATAACTATTGCGTGCTCAAGGCAAAACGTTGACAGAAGTCAGGGTACAAATTTATCCGGCTCGATGGTGTATAACACTCTAAAAAGGACATATCACATCCATGTGCCCTCTAATTATAATAAGAATAAGTCCACTCCTTTGGTGGTTGCCCTTCATGGCGGCGGCGGCACCGGTAAAATGATGGATGGCTTTACCGGCTTAAGCCGTCTGTCCGATATAAAGGGGTTTATCGTGATTTATCCCGATGCCGTCGAAAAGCATTGGAACGATGGCCGAGGCTTGCATGGATATCGCTCTCAAAGGGAAAATATCGACGACGTGGGATTTATCTCTGCCCTGATTGACGTTATCGCGAACGCCTACCCGATTGATCGCAACCGGGTTTATGTGACCGGTGCTTCAAATGGGGCCATGATGTCATTTCGCCTGGCATGCGAATTGACGGATAAGATAACAGCAATTGCTCCGGTAATTGGTGCTTTGACGGAGAATGTTTCGAAAAATTGCAATCCCTCCAGACCCATGCCGGTATTAATCATTGGCGGAACGGCCGATCCTCTGGTACCATGGGAAGGGGGCCATGTTCATTTATTCCGAAAAAAATTGGGCATTGTTCTCTCAATCCCGGATACGGCACGCTTCTGGGCTATGCATAACCAATGTTCGCAAGAGCCCAAGATATCATGGGAACCTGATACCAGTCCGGATGACGGCACACGTATTCGCAAAACAGTCTATAATAATTGCCGCGATTCGGTTGAGGTGGTGCTTTACGAAGTACAAGGCGGTGGTCATACCTGGCCAAACGGTCCCCAATATTTACCGGAATGGATTATTGGTGTAACAAGCCAGGATATGGACGGAGCTGAGGCAATCTGGAACTTTTTTGAAAAATTTAGAAGATAAAAGAGAACGGACCTATAACTTAAAGAAAGGCCTCATTCTCGTTGGGTTTCAGCCGAATTAGGGTGGGTGCTGTATACGGGCAATTTGGGTAGGTTGGGTTGATCCGCCTTGGGCGGAGAAACCCAACATTTGCCTAAAGAAAGTCGCTTAAACATTATGCACGTCTTAGCGCTTTTTGACATCGATAACACTCTGATTCAAAGCTCAGCCGGACACCGGCAGGCATTTGATGAAGCCCTAAAAGATGTTTTTGGCCTGGAAGTAGATATGACCGTAATCAATTATCACGGCATGACCGACCAGGAAATTATTTTTAAGGTCCTGAGAAAATACAATCTGGCTGATGGAACCATTACATCCAATTTAAAAAATTGTATGGAGGTTATGGCGCTCAAATATGCCGAGATCATCAAATCCGAAACCATCATCATGTTGGATGGAGTCGGTGAGCTGCTCACCAAACTGCAACAAAATGATATCATCTGCGGCCTGGTAACCGGTACTCTCGAAAAAATTGCCCGGGCAAAATTAAAAAAAATCGGCATTGATCATTTTTTCAAAATCGGTGGATTTGGCTCCGATCATATGGACAGGGCAGAGCTGGCAAAACTTGCCATCAAAAGAGCCGAAGGTATGTTTAAGTTAGATGGCCAACGCAGTATATTTTCGTTCGGTGATGCACCCCAGGATATGAAAGCCGGCAAAGCTGCCGGGGCAACTTCAATTGGGATAACTACCGGTGTCTTTTCCAGAGAACAGCTTAAATCCGCCGGGGCCGATGAAGTGTTTCAACGTTTGGCGGATATCGATAATATTTATAAATTTATTCTCAATAAAGAAATATCAAGAACCCTTTAATGCCTGATAAAAACCCATCGGAGGCATCATGAGTCCTTCCCC
>CP070694.1:795463-798501 GCA_020353355.1 Desulfobacterales bacterium
CAATACCCCCGGAGCCGTCTGCATATGGATAACGGATGTAATACAGAAGGCCGTCATGTTCTTCGTGTTCGACCTCAATATCCGCTAGGGCCGTATGACAACGATGGCACCAGGTGATGATATAATTGTCCCGGTAGATGAGTCCCTGATGGTAAAGTTCGACAAAAACCTTACGCACCGCACGGGATAGGCCTTGGTCCATGGTAAACCGTTCTCGATCCCAGTCACAGGATGCTCCCAGGCGTTTGAGTTGGTTGGTAATGGCACTGCCGTATTTTTCCCGCCATTCCCAGACTGCCTCAATGAATTTTTCTCGGCCGAGCTGATGGCGATCGGTGCCTTGCTCGCTAAGTGCTTTTTCAACCACGTTCTGGGTGGCAATACCGGCATGATCGGTTCCAGGCATCCACAGCACATTATCTCCCCGCAGTCTGCGATAACGGCACAGGATATCCTGCAGGGTATTGTTCAGAGCATGTCCCATATGCAGCACGCCGGTTACATTCGGCGGGGGGATGACAATGGAAAAACTCTTATGGGGGCTTTCGTCTTCAGCGGCAAACAATTTTTCCTTTTCCCAGAAATCATACCAGCGCTGTTCAACATCGTGGGGTTCATAAGCTTTATCAAGTAGATTGGAACTCATCAGAATTGCACTCCTCCATAAAAAATAAAAAGGGGATTATTTGCTAATCCCCTCATTTTAACCAATCTTTATTATAGGTCAAGATTAAAATTTAAGGTTTATTTATGCACAGCCGCCTTTGTTGAGCTCTTGCGATCGTTATTCATGATCGGTTATATCTTTAAGCAACAGGTCTTTTATTTTTTCAATTTCTTCGGAGACCGCTTTTTCTATCACCTGAATGATGATCGATTCGATTTTTTCTGAATAGTTTTGTTTAATAAGCCGTTCGATCGCCTCCTCGATTTGCTGGTTCGATATGGTACCCAGATCGGCCACCTCGGCGGATTCCTCTAAATTGGGTTCTTCGGTTTGCGGTGTTTCCTCAACTGCGGCGTCGATAACAGACGCCGCTGAGGAACTTTCAAATAGAATCGTATCCAGCTCCTCTTTCTTGTCGGATATCGCATCGGCGTCAAATTTAAAATCTATGCTTTCCTCTTCGGCCTCATCGTCGGACATCTCAATTTCTGATCCCAAATCCATCCCAAGCGACTCGGCTACTTCATCTTCCACTTTCTGATCAAATTCAATTTCTTCATCTTCTGCATCAAAGGGCTCACTAAAGAAATTCTCGATCTCCGCATCATCCATTTCGTCCTCGTCAGCATCAAAATCGATCACATCTTCGTCCTCTGCAGGGCTTTCATCCTCAACATCGATGAGCTCAAGAAACTCTTCCTCATCCGAATCCGTTTGATCATCGGTGTCAGTAAAATCCAACATATCTTGATCTTCCGCCGCGACGTGATCATCAAATTCGGTTATCTCAATGATCTCATCATCTCCTTGTTCGATATCTGGTTCATCTCCTAACGAGACGGGACTTTGCTTCTCTTCCAATTCAAACACGGATTCGTCAATTGGTTTCAACAGGTCGTCATCCTCTTCTGCCTCAATAGACATATCATCAGACAGGGTGAACAAGTCCTCATCTTGTTGGTCTTCAAAGTCACTGAGATCTCCGGTATCGCCGGTTTCAACCATGAGGTCATCGCTTAGGGTGAATAAACCTTCATCCGTTTCGTTATCTTCAAATTCAAAATCGACGGCGGTATCTTTTGGCAGTTCGATCGCATCCTCATCTTTGTCCTCTTCCATACCGCTAGAATCTGGTAATTCGATCATATCGTCATCTTCTTCGACAGCCATTTCCGCATCGCTCTTCAGGTCTATGATGTCATCTTCGGACTCTGCTGGAAGCGTTACCTCATCTTTGAGCTCGATGATGTCATCGTCTTCCCCTTCGTCATCGGATTTCATGAGACTGGAGATATCAATCGGCTCTTCCGGTTCGGGTGAATCCGATTTGGCGGATTTTTCAAACCTATCCTTTTCCTCAGTCATATTTGTCACCGTTTGGAAAAAAAATTAACGCGATATTGCGAGAACATTTGCAATGGGCTATTATTCTTACAAAAAATTATCATAAGGACTCTAGCGTGTCAAGATATTTGAATTTTTTATATTCTCAATAAGTTGTAGAATTTCGGAGACCTACAATCATGCGACGTTTTTTTATCAAATCCATCGCGGTAAATACAGCAACCGTTTTGCTGAGGGGATCTGAGGCCAACCATATAAAAAATGTATTGCGCCTCAAAGCCGGCGACATAGTCAGGCTTTTTGACGGCAGCGGATGTGAATACGATGCCATCATCAAGAATCTATCTGCCGGTAAAACCGAGCTTGCCATTGCCCGCAAATTTTCTGCAACTGCCGAATCCTTTCTCCATTTGATTGTGGCGCAGGGGTTTTTAAGGCAAAGAAAGATGGACACCATTCTGCGGCCGTTGTCGGAGCTGGGCATGACCCAATGGATTCCGTTTTTTTCAAAGCGATCCGTACCCCGCCCGGATAAAAAGCGCCTTGCCGCCCGTATGGAGCGGTGGCAAAAAATTGTAAAGGAATCTTTCAAACAGTGTGGCCGATCCATCTTGCCGGAAATCTCACATGCCATGTCTTTTGAACAGGTGTTGGAGTTCGGCCAATCCTGCGAACTGAAGTTTATCTTCTGGGAAAATGAACGCCGATTCCTCGATCGAACACCGGCTACAGGCACCCAGAGACCTGTAAACCGGATTTTAGTCGTGCTGGGTCCCGAAGGAGGATTTACGACTCAGGAAATTGATAAAGCCAGAAACTGTGGATTTGAAGTTACCGGACTTGGCCCCCGTATTTTGCGTGCCGAAACCGCCACTTTGGCTGCTTGCACATTGATGCAATATGTTTACGGTGACATGGGAAAAAAATCTTGACAAAAATACGTGCTTCTAATAGTAAAATTTTCAAAAATACAGCACTTATTTACCCATTGTGCCGAGGTAGCTCAGTCGGTAGAGCAGGGGACTGA
>CP070694.1:798601-803960 GCA_020353355.1 Desulfobacterales bacterium
AAACGTGTAATTAACGTTCCTGTCATTATAATACCCCCAATCAAAATGATACCTGAAGCAAACGTGCTGATATCTCCGATAAAGCCAATTAGGGTCGGCACAAGACCGCCACCAATTAAAAAAGCGATTGGAACGGTAAAGGATACAACGATGTTTCTCTCTTTCTCGGTGCTAACCAGTGATAAAGCTGCCAGACCGGCTGGGAAAAAGCTAACAGCCAGTATCGGTTGCAAGAAAACAGGAATAGCGATCCACGATTTTGAAGCCATCCCGATCCACAAGGTCATCACTCCAGTCAGCAAAAAAACAATCATCAATACGCGCTTTGGCCCGAAACGGTCGGTTAACCAACCGCCCACAAACGTCATCACCAGCCCCACGACTCTGGACATAGCCACCAGCGAATTTGCCCAATTGCGTTCGATACCATGTTCGGTCACCAAATAAAGGGGTAACATGGTGTAGAGGCCCAGGGTGCCGCTTATTCCCAGACTGAAGAGCACGACCAAAATCCAGAAAACCGGCTTCGATAATATAGCCCTGAACGAAGAATAACTGGGCGCCTGGCCGTAAAATTCTCCTCCCCGCCCAAAGCGGGCGAATACGCCGCCAAGAAGCAAAGCGACAAGGCCCAGCAACACAAAACCGGATCGCCATGAAAACCAGATCAGCAATGCCTCAGCCAAGAGCGGAGCGGCGATAAAACTGAGGTTGGGAGCCATTTCATGAATCGCAATGGCCTTACCCCAGTGTCTGGGGGCGATAATGGCCGTCAACGTTGCGAGACCGGAAGGAAGGTAAAGTCCGGCTGCCATCCCAATTATGAGCATTCCGATTCGGATGCCCCACAAACCGCTACTAAAGGAAGTCCCCAAAAGTGCGACGCCCAGCACTGCAGCGGATAGAATAATTGTTTTTCTATGGGTGAGACGAGATTAAAAAAAACCCGAACTAAGAAGGGTAATGAAATATCCAATTGAGATTAACAAAAAAAAGAAACCGGCCTCAGCGTGAGCGATGCTCAGTTCTTTTTCGATCCTGGGCATTAAAGGCGCCAGAATAATTCGCGCAATAAAATTTATAAAAAATATCGATGTTAAGATGAGTAGAGGACTCAAATGAACGCGCAATTGATCCGGCTTTTGTTTGTGAACCACATCAGCTGCCGGCAAGTCCGCTTGAACTTCCATTTTACAATCTCCAAAATCTGAGCATCAGACGCACTTTTATCATTTTCTTTTATTGTGGGAACGGCTTCCAGCCGCGATAAACGTTCCAATCCGCAAAACCCCGTCGCGGCTGGAAGCCGCTCCCACAAATTGAGTTCTTCGGATAGGCACTACTTAGCGATGCGCCTATTAAAATTTTACAGGGGGTTTCTCAACCGCTTTATTCAGCCTCGCCTGAATAAGCTCAGCTACGATGCTGACGGCAATTTCTTCGGGAGTTTCAGCACCGATATCCAGTCCAATCGGCGAGTGCACCTGTTCAATTTTTTTCCGTGAAACCCCTTCATCCATCAGGGTTTTGTATATGATTTGTCTTTTGCGAATGCTTCCAATCATACCGACGTATGCAGCGCCGGTTTGCAGCGCATTTCGCAAAACATCCAGGTCATGGAGATGGCCCCGGGTAATAATGGCGATATATGAGGAAGCATTGATCAGTATTCGGCCAAATGCTTCGTGGAAGGGGCAGATGATAAGTTCGTCTGCATTGGGAAACCGCGTTGAATTCGCAAATTCTTTGCGATCATCAATCACACATACCCGAAAACCAACCATTTTGGCCAATGGTGCGACAAAAGTGGAAATATGTCCTGCTCCGAAAAGATAAAGCACGGCATCCGGTTCAATGGGTTCTGCAAATATTTTCAGACCGCCCTCCTCGGCTTCGAACAGAGCCGGCTTATTTGTCTCAAACCACTTCTCAACTAGGGATTTTTCACTCGCCAAAAGATCCCCAAAATCCCCGGTTACCGAACCATCGGCTTCTATTACCATTCGACAGTTGCTGCTGGATTCGAGTCCATCAATAATCAGCGTCAGCAGCGTGCCTTTTTTCCCCTCATGGATCAAGTTATTTGCTTTTGAAAACACCTCTGTAGCCGTTGTGTTCTCCGGAAATACAGGTTCCAGCATTACATCCACAACGCCACCACACAGCATTTCCGATTGGGCGACTTCTTTGCCGGTGAGCTGGAAGTTAAGGACGCGTGTTTTGCCCTGCGTAAATATATCCTTGGCTTTGCCCATAACCTGCAATTCCAGGCAACCGCCGCCGATCGTTCCGACTACAGAACCGTCATCTAAGATAAGACACTTTGTACCGAGGGATCGAGGTGCGGACCCTACTTGTCGAATGATCCGTGCCAGTATGGACTTTCTACCCTCTGATAATAATTTGACCAGTTCATCATATATGTTAACCATGGATTTCTCCCCAAACCGCATAAACGGCAAAACCGTATTTCGGATGTTTTGCCGGAAAAAACATAAATCTTGGAATCAAACAGCTAATTGCTCATGTCGTAGTATTCCAACACCGGTGGCTTTTTTGCCAGTTGGCCGATAATGATGCGTTTCAAATCTGCCTTCTTTTGCTTAACGATTAAACTGGCGATCTGTTTCCCGGCATCAAGTCCTCTTGACACATCTGCTTGATTGAGGAAAACAATACGCAAAGCATTTGCCGGGGTATCTTTGAAAATTCCTTGATCATGCATGAGAACATCACAAACAGCCGCTGTGCCAATCTCCCGCCCCGCTGCCAGCCCGGTCATGCTTGAAAAAAGCTCCGGGCGGTGGACCCATTCGTTGGTGAATGGCTTGCCCACGACGTTCAAGCCAACCAGCCCGATGACCAATTTCGTGGACTCAGGGATAACCGGTTCATGGTTCGCCGGTACTTTGAGTGGTTTGCCGGATGCCCCGTCTGCCTCAACCAGGATCCACCGAAAAAGATTTGCCTGAGCGAGAAGATCGACAGATTGCGGTTTCAGACCGATGAGCTTATTTTCATGCTGGCCCAGGCTCGCAGCGACGGTAATGTGCAACGTTTTCTTTTTTAATAAATCCCTTGCTTTGTTGACTATGGTTTCAACGGAATCAGATACGATCAAACATGATGACTGCTCTGGTTCGGGCACGATAATCTTTGTAGTGGTTGTTGTTAAAACAGGTTGGCCGGCTCTGGAAATTTCTTGAGCCAACTTGAACATTAGGGTTGTTTTACCACCCGCACCAACCCGGCTGACCACACCCTGCCCTTTCAACATTAGTGCTTGCCGTAAAGATATCATTTAACAAATTTCATTATTATTAAACTTTATAAATTCGCAGAATCGCCTCAAGTACTGACCCGGCAATTGCCCGTGCTTTATCAGAAATGGTGTAGCAATAACCTACCTCCCCCCTTGGATCAATATCGCCGATTTTCAATCCCTGGCGCACCTCACTTTCGCTGCGAATGAGCCCACGAAGAACACCATCGATTCGGGCTTCAACCCCTGCTTTTCCGATTAAGCCAATGATATCGCCCTGTTTAACAGGGTCACCGATGTTCTTTTGAGCCTTAAATTTTCCAGCGGTAGGCGCCCGTAAAACTCTTTGTTCCGTATACCCGCCAATCGAACCGGGAATGCCGGTATTCGGTTCGGCAGCCCCGGAGGTAATAATTCTTCCCAAATTGTGACCTCTATTGGTTTCAATTACCAAATGGGCATCTTTTCCGGCGGAAAACCCCGGGCCCAACCCGATAACCAATTCAGCCTCATTGATATTCGTTCCCTGGTTTCTTTTAGCCAATATCGCATCCACAACCACATCGGCTTTCAGCTTCTCCAAAATCCGCCACTGTGGATCAGCCACTACCGCTATTTCATCGTCTGCCCAGCATTTTTTGATTTCATCGGGTGTTTTAGCGAAAACAGCAAAAACCCCTTCGACCTCTTTTTTTCCATCATACACGGCTTCGCAAAATGAAACCCCTCGCCGCACCGCCAGGGGGTCGTTCATTTCAAGCATAAAAATCCTGCGCAGATTCGCCATATAAAGTCGCCAGGCAACGGCGCTGGCCATCTCCCCTGCCCCCTTGATGCAAATATTAAGCTGACTCAGTTTTATTTTTTGACCCCCTTTTCATCCAGAAAACAGATTTTAGATGTCAGAGAACAGATGACAGATGACAGAAAATCTATGTGTTTAATTCCTTACGCGAGAGATCAGAAGCCAGCGACCAGCATCATGTATCGAGTATTCCGCATCCCACATTCCGAATTCCGAATTCGTGAACCCCATGCCCCATGCTCCTTGCCCTTTGCTGAAGTACAACCTGTATTATATTTCATTCGCCACCTGGACAAACGTGTATTCTATTGAGTATTATCCTTGCCAAAATAGACTTCCTCACTGCCGAAATCACGCTCGAGCGCTTCACCGGATTCTTCATATCCGGCGATCCATAGGTTGATCCGATCTTTTCCGTATACCTTTTCCCAGCCTGCTACAATATCATCAACCGGAATGTCCGCATATGTCCCATGGAAGTCTAAATACTCCATAAATTGTTTTTTTTCTGCATTGTACGCATGGAAAATGGAATCCTCACGCCCATTGAATTCTAAGGGAATGACGTTATGTCTTTTGCAGAGCTCAATGTTAAATGCAGGGGTTGCCTTGACCCATTTGCCATCCAGATAAAATTCAACAAAACCATGATAGGCAAACACATCGCTTCCCAGAAACTCGAGCAACTGTTTGGTTGCCAGATGATTGCGAACGTTCGCAAACCCGACCCGAGTGGGAATTCCGCAGGCTCTACCCAGCGCGCAGAGCAGAGAAGCCTTGCCGACGCAAAACGCCTGACCATACTTCAGGATATTGCTGGCCCGGTAATGTTCAGGACGGTAAAAGGGGAGATACGGGTTATACCAGATGGGATCTCTCACGGCATAATAGAGCTTTACGGCCTTGGATATCGGGTCGGCACCCGCATTTTTGATCGCAATCATCGCATAATCGATAATGGTCTTGTTGTCGCTGTCAATAATTTCCGTCGGTTCAAGATATGCTTTAAACTTGAGATCCATTATTTAAACCTTTTTAACTTTCGAAATTCGTGTTTCGATTTCCGGCTTGTACGAGGCAAGGTCTATAGCAGACAATATAATCACTCGTCAAAACATTCACAGAGGAGCATCCATTTCTCGCTGTTGCTGTTTCGCCATGGAAATTATTACACCCCTATGGTAACATCTAAAAAACTTCAAACCCACGCTGATGAACCGAAACAAAGACTAATAAAATGAGGGGTCGGGGAGTTTTGAGTTGCAGTTATCCCGCCCCAACATTCTGATATT
>CP070694.1:804060-807424 GCA_020353355.1 Desulfobacterales bacterium
GTTGCTGCTGCATAAACCGCTTTAACTCAGCATCGGAGCAGCCGGGTGAAAGCGGAATATAGTTCAGGTAAGGTTCCCAATCCGGATCGTTTGCTCTTCCAATCTTTTCAAGCACCTCTTTAATATATGCAATCGGGGCGCATTTGTATAAATGACCTTTGTAGAGCTGTAATGTTTTGCAGGTACAGTGTTTTTTGCTCTCGGCAATCTCGTTGTGTTCAAAAGGTTTGATATCGTTACCCGATCCCTGATAAAAAACCTGGAAATTTAGCTTCTTTTTAATGTCGACAGGGTCAGCCCATCTGGCTTCAATTCGGCTGGGCGTATTCGCAGCCCATTTTTCTAATCGTGTTAGTCCTTCCCTGGCTTGTGCCATGAGTTTTTCATGTGTCGTTTTTCCGGTTGAAACGTGCAGTGACACCTGAATGTGGATGTGATATTTTTGAATGTGCTCCTTTAGCCAGGGACATTTTTTGATCAATATCCCGTTGGTGATAATTCGCAGTTTGGTTTCCTTCGGGGAAAAAAATTTGCGGTAGGCGATACATATCTCTTTTAAATATGGATTGAGCAGCGGTTCTCCGCCCAGAAGGTTTATTCTTTTAAAAGAAAGTCGGTTTTTCCAGGGCTTGATCCATTGAATGAGTTCATTTGCCGTAAACGGTCCGCCGTATCCATAATCAGTCAGGTGATTACAGCCAAAGCACTTAAGATTGCAGGAATTGATGACATGTACGTCTAAATTTTCTACGAAAATGGGTTTGTTGTGATCTTTTTTATTCATAGCGCATATGATCGACACGATTGATTAAAGATGTGTTTGAAATCGCTTCTATACGTTACAAACGTTTCCATTTCAACAATTTCCGGCATTTCAATTTTCCGATCCTGCATTGTGATCCTTTTATCTTGATTTTGAGAAATATTTTCTCTAACGTAACCCAGCTCATTTAAACAAAGTGAATCAAAGGAGTTGCTATGCCCAGACGTGACGACATCAACAAAATTCTCATCATTGGATCAGGACCGATCATCATCGGGCAGGCGTGTGAATTTGATTATTCCGGCACCCAGGCCTGCAAGGCATTGCGTTCCCTCGGTTATGAAGTCGTGCTGGTAAATTCCAATCCGGCCACCATTATGACCGATCCCGGGATGGCGGATGTGACCTATATCGAACCGCTGAACCTGAAGGTATTAACTGAAATTATCGCCAATGAACGACCCGACGGGCTGCTGCCGAATCTAGGCGGTCAGTCCGGATTGAATTTGTCTTCTGAATTACATCGATCCGGTGTACTTGAAAAATACGGTGTACAGATCATTGGTGTCAATGTCGATGCCATCGAACGCGGAGAAGATCGCCTGGCGTTCAAGGAAACCATGAACCGGCTGGGCATCGAAATGCCCGAGAGTCAGACCGTCAACAACGTAGAGGACGCGGAGAAGGTTGCCGGACACCTCGGCTATCCCGTGGTCATTCGACCCGCCTACACCATGGGTGGCACCGGCGGGGGGCTGGTCTACAACATTGAAGAGCTTCGCACTGTTGCCGCCCGGGGGTTGTCGGCCAGTCTTGTCCATCAGATCCTGGTGGAGGAATCGGTGCTGGGCTGGGAAGAACTCGAATTGGAAGTGGTTCGCGATGCCAAGAATCAGATGATTACGGTCTGTTTCATCGAAAATGTGGATGCCATGGGAATCCATACCGGCGACAGTTACTGCACGGCTCCCATGCTGACGATTGACCCGGAGCTTCAACAGCGTTTGCAGAAATATTCTTACGACATCGTTGAGGCCATCGGCGTTATCGGCGGCACCAATATACAGTTCGCCCACGACCCCAAAACCGGGCGGGTGGTTGTCATTGAGATTAACCCGCGCACGTCGCGCTCCTCGGCACTGGCTTCCAAGGCAACGGGTTTTCCCATTGCGAGGGTGTCCGCCCTGCTTGCCGGCGGCCTGACACTGGATGAAATCCCTTATTGGCGGGATGGAACTCTGGAAAAATATACGCCCTCCGGTGATTACGTGGTGGTGAAATTTGCCCGCTGGGCCTTTGAAAAATTCGCCGGCGTCGAAGATGTACTCGGCACCCAGATGCGTGCCGTGGGAGAGGTCATGAGCATCGGCAAAAACTATAAAGAGGCCTTTCAAAAAGCCATTCGCAGTTTGGAAATCAATCGCTACGGGCTGGGATTTGCCAAAAAATTCAATGAGCTGCCGTTAGAGAAGCTCATGGGTATGCTCAATACGCCCAGCAGTGAACGCCAGTTCCAGATGTATGAAGCCCTGCGAAAGGGAGCCGATGTGCAGGAGCTGAGCGAAATTACCTATATCAAACCCTGGTTTATCCATCAAATGAAGGAGCTGGTGGAGCTCGAAGAGGAAATTTTGACCTATAAAGGTCAGCGACTGCCCGACGATTTGCTCGGCCGGGCCAAAAAAGACGGCTTTGCAGACCGATACCTCGGCAGGTTGCTCGGTTTTGCGGAAAATGAGATTCGGGAGCAGCGCACATCCATCGGCATGGTTGAGGCCTGGGAGCCGGTTCCGGTCAGCGGGGTTGAAAATGCCGCATATTATTTTTCCACCTACAATGCCGCCGACAGGGTTGATACCAGCAGCCGCAAAAAAATTATGGTGTTGGGTGGCGGGCCGAACCGGATCGGGCAGGGCATTGAATTTGATTACTGCTGTGTGCATGCCGCTTTTGCAATTCGTGGTGCCGGATATGAATCCATCATGGTCAATTGCAATCCTGAAACCGTCTCCACGGATTACGACACTTCCAACAAACTTTATTTTGAACCATTGACCGTGGAAGACGTGTTGAGCATTTATGAAAAAGAAAAACCCGAAGGGGTCGTCATACAGTTCGGCGGGCAGACGCCGCTGAATATTGCCGGCCAGCTTGCCGATGCCGGTGTAAAAATAATAGGCACTTCACCTGAAACCATTGACCTGGCCGAAGATCGTGATCATTTCCGTCACATCATGCGCGAACTGGGAATCCCCCAGCCCGAATCGGGAATGGCCAGTAACCTGGATGAGGCCCGCGAGATTGCCGCCAAGATCGGATACCCGCTGATGGTGCGTCCTTCATACGTGTTGGGGGGCCGCGGCATGGAAGTCGTGCAGGATGAAGACATGCTGAGGCACTACCTGGAGGCGGCGGTGGACCTCTCACCGGAACGGCCGGTGTTGATCGATAAGTTTTTGGACAACGCCATTGAAGCCGAAGCCGATGCCATTGCCGATGGCAATGACGCGTTTGTGCCGGCGGTGATGGAGCATATCGAACTTGCCGGAATTCATTCCGGTGACTCGGCCTGTGTCATCCCGCCCATCAGCATTGCTCCCA
>CP070694.1:807524-815461 GCA_020353355.1 Desulfobacterales bacterium
ATGGGAACCCATCCCTTTTTAGCCTCGATAATGGTCACACTTTGGGCAGCAGTTTTCATGGTTTTTTCTGAATTACTACTCTCGGATTAAAAGTTTAAAAATTAAACACGAAAAGATGATACAGCTCCGCCCGGTCAATTTCAGAGGATAAGTATGGATAAGCCTCTATTATCATTAAGAATTATTACTAATTCCCAAACAATGAAGATTGATCCATATTCAAAAAAATATTTTTATGAGCAAGGCCCAGAAAGATGTACCGCAAAAAATGAGCGTTGCGCCCCGGGTGAATTCGAAAAGCCACGGAATATATTGTTATTTTTGCAAGTATTGTGCCTAGCGACTTGAGTGGGTTGGATGAAATTAACAGTTAAGCCGGGTAAGTTGCGAACAGGCACATTCAGCAGCTAGATTTAATTTCTTTGACGGGGTAAACATGCAAAATAAAGACCGACCGAATATAAGATATTCAGGCAGAAAACCGTGATGTTGGGGTGACATAAGCATAGACAATTTGTAGCGTTAAGATGCGGATCTGCTCATTTTTGAATTGAAAAGGTGGATCCAAAACCATGCGGATTGGCCTGTTGCTTTTTTTTAGCCCTAATAATCCAAAAACCGGATAAATCCTTGGCATTTTGTGACATTATATTGACGCTGAATAAAAAACCGTAAAGTTGAAAGTTAGCAGTTCTGCTGGACAGTGCAGGAACCGATAAAATCGCAGGTGTTTTTGATTTTGATCAATGACGTTTAGATCGGAAAATAACTTGATTGGTTTCATATAGTTAGAACGATTAGCCATTGTAATGAATGCCGAAGCTGAAGTGCTGCTCGAATACTTGCTCACTTCCAACCCTCGTTTAATTTTGCACTACGCGGTTTTCAGTCTTTCCGAACTCAGTGCCTCTCCTTTTAACCGCCGAAAATTATTTCGGAAATTGAAAGATTTTTTCAATTTTTTTCTTGACACGCTTAGATTTGTGTATTTAAATGGGGGGGAGTAAAGTGGATAATTGTGGATAATATTGGGTGAGTATGTTTCGAGGTAGCTCCTTTCATACCATTGACGCCAAGGGGCGTATTATTATACCGGCCCGATTCCGTGAAGTTATCAAGGCCAACGGTCAGGACGGCGTGATGGTTTCGCGCATGGACAGTTGTCTGGTCGCATTTCCGCACGACGAGTGGTACAAGATCGAAGCCAAAATTCTGTCCAAGGCTCAAAAGAGCGATACGTTTCGCCGCTTCCGCCGTGTGTTCATCGGCGGTGCATTCGATTGCAATTGCGACAAACAGGATCGCATCCTCATACCTCCATATTTAAGACAATATGCGGAGCTTGACAAGGAGATTGTACTGGTCGGTGTCCTCGATCATTTTGAAATTTGGTCTCGCGAAAAATGGGATCAGGAAAATACGGATATAGAAAAAGACATGAAGAAAGAGGAGGTCAGAAACGAAATTGCCGAGTTAGGAATCTAAATCGATGACGTACCATCATATCCCCGCAATGCCGAATGAGGTCATGTTTTACCTGAATTGCCAACCGGGTAAAATTTATGTGGATTGCACATTGGGCGGATGCGGACATGCCAGGGCCATTTGTGAAAAAATTTCCCCGAACGGATTGCTGATCGGTATTGATCAGGACAGGGACGCCATCACCAACGCCGAATTCGCTTTGCAACCTTATGCGACAAATGTCCGCCTCTTTCATGGCAATTTTAGTCGTCTGTCTCATTTTCTTTCTGAATTAAATATCGCTGCCGTTGATGGAATACTTCTCGACCTCGGCCTGTCTCTGCACCACCTTGAAAACAGTGGCAGAGGCTTTAGCTTTCAAAAAGATGAACCCCTGGACATGCGCATGGATGTGCGCATACCGAAAACGGCGAGGGATATAGTCAATCATTTAACAGCAGGCGAGTTAAAAGAAATTTTTAAAAATTACGGTGAAGAACGCTGGGCCAAACCCATTGCGCGCGCCATTGTCAAAGCCAGAAATCAAACCGAAATTAAGACCAGTAAACAACTGGTGCAGATAATAAATAAGGCAATTCCAAGACATGTTGCCGCGGATCAAAGAATCCACCCGGCCACCCGGGTGTTCATGGCGCTGCGAATCGCAGTAAACGAGGAGCTTGAAATCCTCGACGGCTTTATGGCGCGGTTTGCTGATTATCTGAATCCAAATGGACGCCTGTGTGTATTGTCGTTTCACTCGCTGGAAGATCGCATCGTAAAGCGCCATCTAAAAACGCTGGAAAAAGGATGCATCTGCCCACCGAGGATGCCGATATGTACCTGTGGCAAAAAGCCGGTGATTCGTCTGTTGGCCAAACGCGTGGTGCGGCCCAGCGCTGAAGAAATCACCGCGAATCCAATGGTGCGAAGCACCCGGCTGCGGGCGGCGGAGAAAATATGATGAAGCAAAAACGCAAAGACCGCCTTTCAAAATATTCGGCAATCTGGATTCTTATGATGGGGCTATTCATCGGGGAGCTCTTATTTTACACATGGTGCCGCGTCCAGAGTATTCAGGTGAAATATGTAATCTCCCAGGAAACCGAGAGACAACAGCATCTGACGACCTTGCGCGATAATTTAAAAATTGAGCTGGCGCATCTGAAATCGCCCCAGCGCATCACCGCCATAGCCAAAAATCAGCTGGGTTTGATTAAACCGACGTCCACGCAAATGATAGCCATTCCGTAGAGTAAAATGATGGAAAAAAAATATATCAATCTACGCGAAATACTGATCGGCATTATGTTCATGCTTCTGCTGGCCTTCGTCGGCGCCAGAGCGGTGCAGGTCCAAATTTACGACGGACCGTGGCTGTCGAAAAAGGCGTCCAATCAATATGAAAAATCCTTTACCAACAATGGTCGGCGGGGAACCATCTACGATCGAAACTTTCGCGAAATGGCGGTGAGCATCGAGGTAACTTCGATCGCAGCCTACCCCATGCAAATCACCGATGCCAATGCCACGGCCGAGGCCCTCGCCAAAGCGTTAAAGATGAAGGCCAAGTATGTTCTGCAGAAGCTGAAAACCGACAAGAAATTTGTCTGGATCAAGCGCCAATCCACCCCCAAGGAAACCGCTGCCGTCAAAGACCTTCAATTAGACGGCATCGATTTTATACCGGAATGCAATCGCTTCTACCCCAATACCACCCTGGCGGCTCAAGCTCTCGGGTTTACCGGTTTAGACGGTGAAGGGTTGGAAGGCATTGAATTTTTCTACAATCGGTATCTGAAAGCAGAGGAAAATAACTACACCGTATTCAAAGATGCGCTGGGAAATGGATTTAAGGCTGAACCCGATACGGTCACCTTAAACAGAGGGAACAATCTGGTCCTGACCATTGACAGCAATATCCAATTTATAACGGAGGCGGCCTTGCAGGAGGCGGTGAATCGATATTCGGCCCGCTCAGGGATATCCATCGTTATGCAGCCCAAAACCGGCGCCATTTTGGCTCTGGCCCATTATCCATTTTTTAACCCCAACGCGCATACCGACTTTGACAAAGAGCTTTGGCGCAACCGAATCATCACAGACCCGTTTGAACCGGGATCCACCATGAAAATTTTCAGCGCCGCGGCAGCCATCGAGTCCGGCACGACAACACCAAACACCATCTTTTACTGCGAAAACGGTGCCTACCGCATCGGCAAAAATGTGGTTCACGATATAAACCGGCACGGCTGGCTCTCATTGCAGCAAATCATTAAATTTTCGAGTAACATCGGGGCGGTTAAAGTGGGCGAAAAGATCGGACCCAAGCGGCTTTACCAAACCTTTCGTAATTTTGGATTTGGAGAAAAGACCGGAATTGATTCCCCCGGTGAAACGACCGGCAGTTTATCCTATTACAAACAATGGTCGAACATTGATACCGGTGCCATATCGTTTGGGCATGGTATCTCGGTTTCGGCACTGCAACTGATTTGCGCTGTTTCGGCCATCGCCAATGATGGTGTTCTCATGAAACCGTATATCGTTCAGGCTATCACGGATCATCTGGGCAAACCGCTCAAAACGTTTAAGCCCCAAAAAGTAAGAAAAGCCATCTCTACCCAGACAGCCATTCGGGTCAAAAATATGATGAAAACCGTAATCACCAAAGGTGGTACGGGTGTCAATGCAGCGCTTGACGGATACAGCGTGTCGGGCAAAACCGGCACTTCGCGAAAAATTGATGACAATGGGACCTACTCAACCAAAAAACACACCGCATCCTTTGTGGGGTTTACTCCCAGCGAAAATCCGGAAATAGCGATTCTGGTTATTATTGATGAACCCCAGACAGAATTTTATGGCGGCATCGTGGCCGCACCGATATTCAAACAAATTGCTCAAGACACACTCAATTATTTAGGTATCCCGCCCCAGCGCATCAACAATAAATTGCGGGTTGCGCGGGATAGTGAGACCAGAGGGTGAAGCTTTCACAATTGCTGAAATTCATCGAACCAATCAGGGTTTACCTCCCTGAGGCTCAAGTCAATGAAAAAGATGGACGCGTTGTCCATCACTCCGTGTCTGATGTTGAGCTGCCGGACCCGGAAATTGGTTCGATCCATTACCGAGCCCAGGACGTCAAAGCGGGCGGTGTCTTTGTTGCCATAGCAGGCCACATTGCCGATGGTCATGATTTTATTGATGAAGCCCTGAACCGTCGTGCCGCAGCGGTTGTTGCTCAGCAGGAAATCCGACCGCAAGAGATTCAAAACCCGCCCGGCTCGCATGGCGACCGTGGCGGCGGGCAGGTAAACACACATGCGGTCATCATCCAGGTTTCCAATACGCGCCAGGCCCTGGCAAACCTTTCGGCGGCCTTTTACGGAAATCCCTCTGAACGCCAGGTTCTCATCGGCATCACCGGCACCAACGGCAAAACCACTACCGCCTATTTAATCGAGCGTATCCTGCAACAGGCAGGATATGCCGTGGGGGTGATCGGAACCATAAATTACCGCTATGCGGGCAAGACATTCGACAATCCAATAACGACACCCGAGTCGACAGATCTTCAACGCATTTTAAGCGAAATGTTGTCCGCCGGCATCACCCATGTGGTCATGGAAGCATCCTCCCATGCCATCGATCTTTATCGAATTCAATGCTGCTGGCTTGATATGGCGGTATTTACCAATTTAAGTCAGGATCATTTGGATTTTCATGGTGACATGCAATCCTATTGGGCCAGCAAAAAACGGTTGTTCACCCATTATTTGGCTAGCGGACCTAAAAAAGATCGTGCTCTGGCGGTAATCAACTGCGACAACCCCTACGGACAAGAGCTGAAGCAACTGCTGGCTGTACCGCTGATAACCACCGGCCGGGGAAATGGCTGTGCAGTCAGGCTCGCCGCCACCCGCTGTGAATTAAGTGGCATCACGGGGACGATTTCCACCCCCGACGGCACATTTGATTTTATTTCACCGCTGGTGGGGGAACATAACGTGGAGAACATCCTGAGCGCCGCCGGAGCGGCAGCCGCATTGCAACTGTCGCCGGAAATAATCAAATCGGGGGTGGAAGCGCTTTCGCATATACGCGGACGCCTTGAGCGTATTGACAATGACACGGGTCGCTTTGTGTACATCGACTATGCCCATACCCCGGACGCATTACGAAACGTCATCTGCGCCTTGCGGGCAATAACCACCAACAGAATTGTCTGTGTGTTTGGGTGCGGCGGGGATCGCGACAAAGAAAAACGTCCCATGATGGGTGAAATTGCAGCCAAACATTGTGATCTTTCGATTGTTACCTCCGATAATCCGCGTACGGAAGATCCGCAGCGGATCATTGAGCATATCCTTGAGGGAAGCAGACGGGTAAACGGGTGTGCCTATTCCCGGGCAGATCTGAAAAGCGGGTTTGGCGACAAAGGATTTGTGGTGGAACCAGACCGTCGACATGCCATAGAACTGGGCATCCACGTATCACGGCCGGGAGATACAGTATTGATCGCAGGCAAGGGTCATGAAACCTATCAAATTCTCGGGAAAACGACAATACCGTTCGATGACCGTGAAGAAGCCAGGAAAGTACTAGTTCGGTTAAAGGTTTGAGGTTGGAGGTTGGAGGCAAAAAAAGAGCCTGTTGCTGATGGCTCAAATAATAGAAAGCAATGACAACGACAGATCCCATAGCCTGGACAACCCGGGAAATACTTGAGGCCACCGGCGGAGATCTGCTGTGCGGAGACATGGATCGGCAATTTGCCGGGATTTCGATCGATTCGCGCAACATCATCCCGACGGATGTATTTGTGGCAATTGTCGGTGACATCCATGACGGACATACGTTTGCAAATGATGTGATTCGCCAGGGTATCCAAGGGCTGCTGATCAATAAGAACAAAGCTGCAGCGTTACCGATTTCCCAATGGCGCGAGCAGAAGTTGACCTGTGCCGCCGTTGAGAATACCACCCGTGCTTTAGGCGATCTTGCCGCCTTTCACCGCAAGCGCATGCGAGCTTCCGTGATTGCCATCACCGGGTCCAACGGCAAAACCACCACCCGAAAACTGACGGCCGGGGTGGTCGCTGCTCAATTCACGACATTGTCAACGATTGGCAATTATAACAACGAAATCGGACTTCCCTTGACACTGCTCAGGCTGAACCCTGAGCATGCCTGGGCGGTGGTTGAGATTGGCACCAATAGTCCCGGCGAAATCGCGCGCTTGGCCGAAATTTGTGCACCGGATATAGGGGTTATCACCAATATCGGGCCAGCTCATCTTGAAAAGTTGGGGTCCTTAGACGGTGTCCTGCGGGAAAAGGAAGATTTGCTGAAGCACCTAAAACCCGAAGGCAAGGCGGTTTTAAATGCCGATGACCGCAGATTACTGCGGCTTGCAAACGAAATCCAAAAGCCAGTTTTTCTTTTTGGGATGGGTCAGAAGGCATTGATCAGAGCTGAAGCAGTCCAAGAAAAGCCAACCGGCATTTCCTTTGTGCTGGTGCTCCCAACCGAACGGGTCGTGGTCAATCTTGGCACCCCGGGTCAATTTATGGTTCCAAATGCGCTGGCCGCAGCAGCGGTTGGGTATACCGTTGGGGTGTCGCCTCAACAAATAAAGGCCGCACTGGAAGATTTTCGCCCGGCTCCGGGGAGAATGAATGTTTTACACACCCAAAACGGGATTCACATCATCGACGACAGCTACAATGCCAATCCGGATTCAATGAAAGCGGCGATTGCAACACTGAAAACATTGAGCGCCAATAGTCGGAGAATATTGATTGTCGGCGACATGCTTGAGCTTGGAAAACAATCCGAATCATTGCACAAACAGGTCGGCGCACTGGCCGCGACTTCCGGTATCGGGAAAATATATGTCACCGGTAAGTTTGCCGATGCCGTTGCCAGCGGTGCTCAGAATGCTCACATGAATGGCCAGCATATTTTTGCCGGATCCAAAGACAGAATTCTGGATGATTTGAAACATATTTTAAAACCCGGGGACTGGGTCCTGGTGAAAGGCTCCCGGGGTATGGCGATGGAAGACATCGTCAATGCTATCAAAAACTGGGCGGGGATTACGCCTGCGGCGTAATCGTTACTTGTTAATGGTTATTTGTTATTCGTTATTATATCGCGGCTGGAAGCCGCTCCCACAAATAACCTAAATCGATATTCACAGCAGAGCGATCCGCTCCTGTGTTTTACCAATAACCAATAACATATAACCAATAACGAAGTTATGCTCTACCATTTACTATATCCACTACATACCTATTTTTCGGTCTTTAATGTATTCCGCTACATTACATTCCGGACGATTTATGCCAGTTTAACGGCATTTTTTATCTGTTTTCTGCTGGGACCATGGGTTATCCAAAAGCTCAGCGTGATGCAGGTCGGACAATATATCCGGGACGACGGGCCCAAAAGCCATCTCGACAAGG
>CP070694.1:815561-820470 GCA_020353355.1 Desulfobacterales bacterium
AATTGCGCCAATATATTGGCACCAATGACCGGATGTTGTTTGATTTTTTCAAATTCTTCCGGTGTGAGCCTGCCGGGCTTCAATAGGATATCGTCTCGAATGCCTATCTTGCCGATATCATGCAGGTGTCCGGCAAAATTTAAAACATCCAGTTCTTCGCTGCTACAGCCAAGTTTTTGACCTAAAATAAGGGATATGCCCGTGACGCGGTTGGAGTGCTGACGCGTGTACAGATCTCTGGCTTCTAATGCATTGACGAAGGCGTAGAGCGTAGCGAAAAGATTTTGATAAATATTTTCATAAAGCGCCAGATTCTCAATCGTATGGGCGGCACTCTGTGTCAAAAATGAGAGGTAGTACAGATCTTTTTCGGAAAAATGTTTTTCCCCCTGCTGGATAGAGGCCATTAATACACCGAAAACTTTTTCTCGAATTTTTAAGGGAACCAACATCGCCGATAAAATAGCAGCCGGTAATCTGTCGGTTCCATTGTTATCGGAAACCAACAGCGGGATCCCATCCCCGGCGACTTCCATGATTAACTTAAGATCACAAGCCGGATTGCCCGTCGCCTGGGGGTGATCAGAACCATGCGCCCGTGGTTCAGGACAGAGGGAATTTTGCAGGCCGCCGGGGTTCATCGGTGACGGGGCCGATGCAACTTTTACCGGCTGTTGCACGGATTCGTTGATCACATAAAATGCGGTGTTATCCGCATGCACAATTTGGACTCCCATGTCTACCGCGCGTTTAAACACATCGGTGGTAGAGCTGATCGCGGCAAAGCTGCTCATGATTTTATTGAGTACATGAAGCTCTTCAACTTTTAAAACCAGTTCCTGATTTAAGGCTTGCAGACGCTCCTTGCCTTCAACTTCCTTTTTGAGGATAACGTTTTCAGCCAGGAGCCGTCGCTGCTCTAAGACCCGCCGAACACAAAGCTCCATTTGTTTGAGGTTCACCGGTTTGATCAGAAAATCAACGACACCATTTTTTATGGTTTGAATGGCGTTTTCCAGGGAAGGATAACCGGTCATGACAATCACCGGCAGTGTATTGTCGGCCATGCGGATCTTTTCGGCTAAATCCAGACCATTCATCTCGGGCATGTTAATATCGGTAAAACAGCAATCAATTGCTTCATGCTCTATAATTTGAAGTGCTTCTTTGCCGCTTTTGGCTGTATAGGTTCGGTAGCCCCTGAGTTGAAAAAAGTCGCGCGCAACATTCAATATCGTTTCTTCATCATCAACCAATAATATTTTTTCTTTGACTTCATTGTCCATAGATTGAGGTCCCGTCAGCTGAGCGCATTTCAACTAAGGATGATATCGACAGTTTGATCAAAAACTTTAGGGATTGTATGTAACTGCTAATAAAATCTGGAGGGAGGCGATTAACGGGGTCTGCGAGGTCCGCTTTTTTCTTGAAGATTATGCAAAAAACATCTATGGATGAGGCGTTCTGAGAAGGCCGGGTTGCTTTCCTAATAATTCATGCTGCTGTCGGATCTGTGTTTTAAAATACCCGGAGCGAAATGACGGCTAAACGACCGGAGCAAAAGTCTTGATCACCGCCAATGGTTTCTGATGAAAAGCATAAACATACCCCCTTGAAGATATGTTTTTTAAGCTACCGCAGCAATCCCCACTGCGGCGGGCAAGGGGTTTATCTCAAAAACCTGAGCAGAGCGCTCACGGATTTGGGCCATACGGTCGACGTCATTTGCGGTCCGCCGGATCCCCGGCTTGATGAGGATATCCCGGTTTTTAAGCTGCCTTGCTTGGACCTGTACGATCCCGAAAATCCGTTTCGGATGCCCACCGTCAAGGAACTTTTGGATCCGATCAATTTTGTGGAATGGGTGGGTGTTTCCACCATGGGTTTTCCCGAACCATTTACCTTTGGGCTCAGGGCTTATCAATTTCTAAAACAGCGCTGGCATCAGTACGATATCATCCACGACAATCAAAGCCTGTCCTATGGTATCTGGGCCATCAGCAAATTTGTGCCTACCATCGCCACGATCCATCATCCCATCACCATCGATCGGGCGGTGGCGATCCGCTCGGTGACCGCCGGCTGGAAAAAGTTAAAACATCTGCGCTGGTTTTCATTTATTGGAATGCAGAAACGCGTTTCCCGAACTCTGCCCTATATCATTACGGTTTCAAAATGTGCCCGCAACGACATTAGCAATGATTTTCAAATCCCGACAAAAAAATTCAAGGTCGTTCCCAATGGGATCAACACGGAAATATTTTATCCTATTCCGGATATGCCCAAAGATAATCGGCGCCTGATTGTCACAAACAGTGCAGACATGCCGTTAAAAGGGCTTTATTACCTTCTGCAGGCCATTGCCGTGGTTGCCAATAGCCGGCCCGTTGCATTGACGGTCGTGGGCACTCCTAAAAAAAATGGCGGTATTTTAAAGTTGATTCGCAAATTAGGCATCGGCCACTTGATTACCTTTACCGGCCGGATTGATGACCAACAGTTTGTAAGAGAATATGCCAGAGCGACGGCGGCAATTGTGCCTTCGGTTTATGAAGGCTTTGGATTGCCGGCCGGCGAGGCCATGGCCTGTGCAGTTCCGGTGATTAGCACCACGGGCGGCGCGTTACCCGAGGTGGTTGGCGATGCCGGCATCCTGGTCCCGCCGGCCGACCCTCATGCCCTGGCCAACGCCATTCGATTGCTGCTGGACCACCCTGAAATGGCACAGCACCTGGGGCAGGCCGGCTACCAACGGGTACAGAAACATTTTACCTGGCAAAACGCAGCCGAAAAATCCGTGGCGGCCTACCGGGAGACAATCCGTGATCACCGTAAATTTTAAAAAGTTAAATATTCAACCCGGATTTAAAATTCTGGACATCGGCTGCGGCTCGGGAAGACATACGGGCGCCGCCTATCAATTCAAACAGGTCATTGTTGTGGGGGCTGATCTGAATCACAATGATATTTGCGAAGCCAGACAACGCCTCACATTTCACGACCAAGTCGCTGAACATGTTGACGGAACATGGGCCTTAGCCGTGGCCGACGTTGCCTGCCTGCCCTTTAAAGCCGATTGTTTCGATCTGGTGATTTGCTCCGAGGTCATGTAACATGTTGCCGATCATCAGGCTGCCGCCGGCGAATTGGTCCGGGTTTTAAAACCGGGTCGCAACCTGGTGGTCAGTGTACCCAGATATTGGCCGGAACGCATTTGCTGGGCGATTTCAGATGATTATGTCAATTCCAACCGGGGGCATATTCGCATCTACAAACCCGCAGCGCTGATCGCACTTTTGAATCGCGTTGGGTTAAAAAAATGGGCCGTCCACTATGCCCACAGCCTGCATACGCCCTATTGGTGGCTGAAATGTCTGATTGGCCCGATGCGAAATGATTCTTCGGTCGTAAATCTATATTTTCGTTTCCTGACCTGGGATATTATCAAGCAGCCTGGGGTTACGCGTTTCCTGGATCATCTCCTGAATCCGCTGCTGGGGAAAAGTATTGTAATTTATTTTAGAAAACTAAAAAAAACCAGCCAGGCTCAAAGATAGAATTTTTTTAAAAGACGATGGATCTTTCTTCAGGTACAGACCCGCTTCCAGGACCCGCCAACCTTTACATACCGGCACCCCGGGCTATCTATCATATAGCGAGTATCGATACGGCTATCTGGCATCACACATAGTATACTGTTCATCTTTGCTTGGATTTGGGTGATGTCTTCAGCCGGCCCGTCTATTGTTCCAAGATTTTTGGCGGTCCCATCCCCTGCATTGTTCGACCCGTAGGCTTGGTGAACCTGACCATCCTCTACACCTACATAAATCACTAAATATTCGTAAGCAGCCATTTTTGACCTCCTTTTGAAACATCCAATTTGTAATATAGTTTTCGGTGTCCAAAGTTTATGCCTTATATTTCTAGATAACTCATTTGCAACCTTTTCTGATCACCCCCTTTCGCCAAATTCAATCACATAGAGGATCTAAAACGACAGCGTTATCCTACCGAAAATCATGCGCTCCGGAATAATTCGCGGGTTGGATGGATCCGTATCCTGAAATTTGAAGGCTTCGTCGAACAGGTTCTTGGCCTCGAGTGAAATGAGACCGTAGCGGTTGGGCAAGCGGTAGCTCATCGTCGCATCCATCACCCAGAAGCGGTCGTCATCCGATTCAACCCCTGAAAACGGATCACCGAAATTACCGTCCTGATAAACATAGGTCGCATTCAAGCGCGCGATGATCCCGGTGGGATGAAAAAAGCCGATTCCCAGCGGAACCCGATGGGTCTTGAGGTCTGTAAATAAGCCGTCGCCAACAAACTCAGAATCCCTTTCAAGATCCTCATACTGATATTCAGCACTCAAGGCAAACCAGCGCTGCGGCGTCCAGTAAAGGTAAGCGCGAAACAACCACTCTTCCCAGTCTGCCTCTTTTACTTCAGAGAGAAACAACGGGGGCGAAAAATCTTCAAAAGGCACCTCCAGATCCCGCATGGATAATTCCACACCCCCATTTAGCCGGCTGGAGAACTTTTGATCAGCGGCGATACCGTAACGCCAGGCGTCTACACCCTCCGCATCGTCAAAGAACTGATTGAAGCCGGCTACCTGGGTGGGTTCAATGGTCTGGCTGGCTATTAACGTCCTTTGCAAGGTCCTGAATATCGCTCCACGCAGCGTTGTAGCGGGAAAGGGAGTCCAGATCAGCCCGAATTTGGGGTTAAATTGATCCGTGTCCTCAAGCGATCCATCTAAAAAATCCCCGCTGGCTCCAAGGACCCAGGTAAAAGCTTGCGGATAATTGACCGATGCATAAGCATAGAAGTTGGTATGATCGATATCCGTATCAACCTCCTCCGGCGGCAATGGATCAATACTATTAACGTCTTCCCGATCCGC
>CP070694.1:820570-828411 GCA_020353355.1 Desulfobacterales bacterium
GTTCAGGGTTCAGAGGTTCAGGGTTTTTCGATTTCGGATTAAATAAACCCGGTACGCGGAATGCGAAGCACGAAAAGCGTAACCTTGAACCTTGAACCTGTTTACTCCTGTCACCTGAAACCAGCCAAACGGCGTCTGAAGTTGGTGATATTTTTATCATTTACTAATTGTTGTTAGGGCGGCTTCCGGTGGATCAACATGCACAACGACATCCACAACTTCGGCTATCTCATCGATAATTCGATCTCTGACCTCATCGGCGATATCATGACCTTCGCGAACGGAAATGGAACCATCCACCACAATGTGCATATCCACCTGTATGCTGGTGCTGATATAGCGTGTGCGAATTTTATGGACCTCTTTCACAGCACTATTTTTAAGTGCAATCGTGTTAATTGTCTTTTGTATCTCCATGGGTGCACCGACATCGATCAGCTCACTTAAACCGGGCCAGATAATTTTCATCGCCGCATGTAAAATAAAGATGGAGACAAGGGCAGCACCCACATGATCCAGAAACGACCAAGACGGAAATGCCATCGCCCCGCCGACGGCCAGAAGTACCGGCAGAGAACTGATGGCGTCTGAACGGTGATGCCAGGCATTGGCTGCCAGGGCTGGACTTTTGACCCGTCTTCCGACTGCTGCTGTCCAGCGATACATCCATTCTTTACAAACAATTGAAGCAAACGCTGCGAAGAGCGCGATCCACCCAGGATGAGATGCATGTTTTTGATGGAGGGTCGATAGAGCCCGCCAGCCGATTCCTGCCCCAGCGGCTGCCAGCATGATCCCGATGAAAACGCTGATCAGGGTTTCGAGCCGCCGATGCCCATATGGATGGCTTTCATCGGCCGGGCGGGACCAGTAGTAAGACCCGGCGATTACGGCAATGTCCGTGGTGCTGTCGGTAAGGCTGTGGATGGCATCCGCGATTAAGGCCTGACTTCTTCCGTAAAACCCGGCAAGAAATTTTAAAACCGAGAGAAGCAAATTTATAGTCAGTCCAATCCAGGTGACCTTGCGCAGGTATTTTTCGCGCCGCCTTAAATAAGCGTCAGAATCAGTGTCGGTATTTCCTGCTGTTTTCATCTAAAAGAGATCCTGTGTTTAACTCCAACCTGTTGCTGGTCGCCGTATATTATTGCCATTTAAATCATTTTAGCTTATAGAATTACGGTATCATCAAATATAAAATTAACCGATGTGAGGGGTTTTTTATCTGCCTTTTTTTATTTTTGAATTTAGACAAATAATCATTTAACTGTATCTTATGGAAGCCTTTGGTTTCAAGTAATAAATTGCCGTGGCACAGCAAACATGCTTATCAAATTGCATAATTGAGTATTTTAAAATTTAAAAGGAGTTATCGTGAAGCGTAAAATTGCCATAGCGGGTTTGATTGTATTGATGTTGGCGGGTTGCGCCGTGAGAGATCTCAGCTTGAAAATCCGCTATAACCAAATTTATGGCTTGGATGAGGCCGACCGCGTGCTGTTTGAAGACAATCAGATTGGCGAGGTAACCCGCGTGTTCTACAGCAAAGATGGCCATTATATTGCCGATTTGAAAATTAAAACAAATTTCACCAATGCGGTTACCGAAAATTCACGATTTCTCATTATCGACGATCCCCAGCGAGAAGGCAAAAAGGCCATTGAGGTGATTCAGATTCGAAAAGGGGGCAAGCCTTTAGAAGACGGCTTGCTGGTTGAAGGTTCTACCCGATCTTCCGTATTGTTTGGCGAAATGTGGCAGCAATTTGAAACGGAGCTTGATAAGCTTAGAGAATACTTCCAAGAATTCTTGAAAGATTTGGAAAGCCTTCCGGAAAGCGCGCAGGTCAAAGAGCTCGAAAAAGAATTAAAAGAACTTGCCAAAGAGATGCAACGGGCAGGTAAGGAAACGCGTGAAAAGATACAAAAAGAAATCCTGCCATTGATCAAAAGGGAACTGGAGCGACTGAAGAAAAAATTGAAAATGGACGGTCGCGAAAAGGAAGTGGAACCTTTGGAGGAGCAATTAGACAATTTAATCAAAACTTAAAATAAACATTTCACCACGACGATTATCATCAGTAATGTCATCTTCTTAATATGATGGATTTTTCGAAAGTAAAAAGGATTCAAAAAGTCAGCTCAGAAGTGTTTTAAATATGATAACCCTTGTAACGGCAACATCTGCAGAACATTATGAAATCGCCCGCAGGCTCTTTTTAGAATATGCGGATTCGCTTGGTTTTGATCTTGAATTTCAAGACTTCAGCCATGAGCTGGCCACGCTTGAAGAAAAATATGCGCCACCGCAGGGCTGCATTCTCCTGGTAAAAGATTCCGGTAATATAATCGGATGTGTTGCTTTGCGAGACTTCCAAGACTCAATTTGTGAAATGAAACGGCTTTATGTGATCCCGGCCTATCGAGGCCGTGGTATCGGGCGGCTGCTTGCCCAGGAGGTGATCGCGGAAGCACGGAAGGCGGGTTATAAAAAAATGCGCCTGGATACCATCGCTTCAATGGCGGCAGCCAAGGCGCTTTATACGTCTCTTGGTTTCTATCGGATTGAAGCCTATCGTTATAATCCGATCGAGGGCACTACCTATATGGAACTCGACTTAGAATTGGTTTCATAACCCCATCTTATGTCCGATAGCCGCGTTGCAGGCAGGAGTGCAGGACGCCTTACCCCGCACTCCTGCGAAAAAATGCTCATATGATCCAAGGTTTTGCCCATTGGCCCGTTAGCCCGTTTGCCGGTAGAACATCGAAATCTGGTAGCATTCCTTTGGTAAAAAAAACAAAAGTAGGGGCGGGCTTTACGCCCGCCCGGAATGGGGTCTGGATCAAGGACTCCGGGCGGGGCTAAACCCCGCCCCTCCTTTTGTTTCTGCATGGAAGCGTTAGAAGATCTGATCGGGTGCAGAATAAGAAAGGGTGCAGGGCCAGCTTGTATTACGCACCCCTGAAAAAGGTGCTGCTAACATTCGGTTTGTGATGAACAGATAATTTTAAGCCTGCTAAATTAAAAAAAATTGATATATGTCTCAGTAAGGCAAAGGAATCGAAGCGTATGCAAATAGCTTTAATTGCGGCGATGGCATCCAACCGGGTGATCGGTCATAAAGGAGACATTCCCTGGAAAATTCCCGGTGAGCAAAAGATGTTTAAAGAAATAACCATGGGTCACACCGTGATTATGGGAAGAAAGACTTACGAGAGTCTAGACCGCCCGCTTTGCGGAAGGACCAATATTGTGATCACACGCCAGATCAACTACCGGGCGCCGGGCTGTATTATTGCTCACGATCTGGACGAAGCATTAGCTTCCTGTTCGGCAACCGAGAGCGAGGCCTTTATCTGCGGCGGCGGTCAACTCTACCATCAAGCCCTTCCTATGGCCGCTAAAATATACTTAACGGTGTTGCCCAGGGAGATACCGGGAGATACGCATTTTCCCGAGATACCGGAATCCGAATTTGAGGTTACCAAATCCGAATTAATCGATGGCGTTGAGCCATATAGTTTCTACATATATGAGCGTATCAAGCGTTCACGGGTTTAGAGGTTCAGAGATTCAGGGTTCAGCGTTTCGCGTTCCGGATTAATGTAATCCGAAAGCCAAGAGCCGTGAAATTTGCGCCTTATAATTTTTGCCTCAAACCTCGGGGTTCAAACCTAAAACATTTGTATGAAAACCCTGAACCCGTTTTCTGTTTAACGACTCAACGATTTGACCGAAAAATGGGGGGTAATATGTCCGAGGATATGCACTATCACATGACCGCCGAGGAATTTCGGCGCTACGGGCGCGCTGTCGTGGATTGGATTGCAGATTATTATGAAACGATTGAATCCCTGCCGGTATTATCCAGAGCTGAACCGGGACAGATTCGTTCTTCATTGCCCACCCATGCCCCGTTAAAGGGAGAGTCCTTTGAGGATATGCTCAGGGACATGACCGATTTGATTCTTCCCGGTATCACGCATTGGCAATCCCCGAATTTTTTGCATTCTTTCCGGCTAATACGTCGGGGCCGTCTATTTTAGGTGATTTGCTGTCATCAGCCCTGGGCGTCCAGGGAATGTTGTGGGCGACCAGTCCGGCCTGCACGGAACTGGAGACGCATGTCATGGATTGGCTCGTTGACATGCTGGGCTTGCCGGATAAATTCCTTTCGAACCATTCCGGTGGCGGTGTCATCCAGGACAGCGCCTCCAATGCTTCCCTGTGTGCCTTGCTGGCGGGCCGTGAACGGGCTACCAGCTATTCCAGTAATGAGCACGGCTGTGATGCGCGTCTGGTGGCCTATACCTCCAACCAGGCCCATTCCTCCATTGAAAAAGCGGTTAAGATTGCCGGGATCGGTCGTGAAAACCTGCGTCTCGTTGACGTGGACGAAGGTTTTGCCATGCAAGCCGATCATTTGGCGCAGCTGATTGAAGCGGATCGTCAAACCGGTCGCATACCCTGTTTTGTGGCAGCTACCGTCGGCACGACTTCTTCCAACGGCATCGATCCCTTACCGGAAATCGGTGAAATTTGTCGAAAAAATAATCTCTGGCTGCATATAGATGGTGCCATGGCGGGCACGGCAGGGTTGTGTCCGGAATATCGCTGGATTCACAACGGCTTGGAAATGGCCGACAGTTATTGCTTCAACCCCCACAAGTGGATGTTTACCAATTTTGACTGCGATTGTTTTTATGTTGCGGATCGCAGGGCTTTCATCCAAACCCTGAGTATATTGCCGGAATATCTGCGCAATAAACCCACCGAATCCGGTGCGGTGATCGACTATCGCGATTGGCAGATTCCCTTGGGGCGGCGCTTCCGTTCGTTGAAACTTTGGTTTGTCATTCGCCATTATGGTGTAGAAGGTTTGCGGCATCATGTCCGGCGACATATCGAACTGGCGCAGCAATTTGCGAATTGGGTTGAACAGGACAAACGCTTTGAGTTGGCCGTGCCGCCGCCGTTGAATCTGGTTTGTTTTCGGCATTGCGGGGGAGATGAGCTCAATCAACAGCTCATGGATCGTCTCAATCAAAGCGGCGATCTTTACCTGACGCATACCCGTATGCATGACCGACTCACCTTGCGGTTTTGTGTCGGCCAGACAAACACGGAGTTTCGACATGTCGAACGTGCCTGGCAACGAATTAAAGATATTGCCGAAGAGTTGCAATCTAGTGCCTAAAAAAATCAGCGCGGGTATTGTCCCTATTTAAAATGTGGTTAATATGGTTATATGTCCATGTTGTCAGAAGTTTCTATATTACAAATCACAAATATCAACCCAATCACAATGACCCAAATTCAAAATTCGACTCGGCTGCTTTCGACAGGCTCAAGCCCTGAGTTTATCGAAGGGAGCTTCGTCGCAGGCCAAAAGTTTTGGTCATTGAAGATTGGAGCTTGAGATTTATTGGTAATTTGCCTGCGCGCCATCTTTCTGGCGGGGTGCTTGTAATTTGGGATTTTAGAACCAGAATGGGATCGATACTCGTTGAGGAGCATAAAAGGACAAAGCCGTTAACCATAAAAAGAGGGATTGTTTCGACCTTCTTTTATTGGTTAATTGAGGTGTCGGCGTGTTTTTCTTGTCATGCCCGCGAAAGCGGGCATCCAGATTAACCGGCTAAAACTTTTCTGGGTTCCTGCTTTCGCAGGAATGACGGCCTATTTCGCGGAAACTCCCTGACACCTCGGTTAATTATAATTTTCTTTTCTTTAAAGCATCGAAAGCAATTTTGGACGGCCCAGGCTCTTACTTGCTGTTGTGATTTCTAATCGATTCGAATTTTTAAAAGTATCATAGACGGCCTTCACGTCTTTGCTCCCGCCATTTTACGCTTTACGTTTTATGTCCCACATCGGGGAATAATCCTGAGGGCAAGCAGAGAATAGATTCCCTTTGGCACTTTTTTTACATCCGAAAATTCTTGATTTTGTATCACATTTGTCTAAAGAAAGGAGGTCGCTATGAGCACTTTAAGAGAAGCAGGACTTGGATCGATTGTCGGACATACCACATCGACGTCTTGTAGATTATGGATACGGGCAGACGATCCGGCTGACTGAGGCAGTGCATTGTCCGAGGATCGACGAACTATTGGGGTGCTTACGCTACTGGATGGAGGAAAGCCGGTTCCGGATGACCCCCGGCGGACCGCCTATTTTCGTTTGCACCGCGAGTATGATCGTACCGGCACCTTTAATCTTGGAGTGGAATCAGGTATCGGCTCCAACGGTCACACGGTTGCGTTGAAACCAAACACCTCCTATCAGGTCCGGATGGGAACCATCGCCTTGGATGATGCCCGAGACAATGAAGTCATTGTAGACGATGAAGAACTCGCCGAACGTCTACCCCCGGCAACTGTATGGGCCGAAGATCTTATGAACTTAAATCCTGAACGCTCCGAGGCAACATTTCGAACATTTCCTGAAAAAAGCAGCAGCGATACATTCAGTTTTATGCTCGTGTCTTGCCATTATCCCGGGCTGCTTTGGAAAAAAAAGCATTCAGACCGTATTTTCGGGCCGATGTATGATGAGCTCAAAAAGAAGCGTTTTGGCAGTACCCCCGGCCTAGTGCTGATGGTCGGCGATCAGATCTATGCCGACATGTTCAACCGCTTGATACCCATCGGGCTGGCGGATACGTTTAAAGAGTTTCAGGACCGCTATCATGATGCTTTTGGTGCTCCCAACATTCGCAGACTGCTGCGCAGTGTGTCAAATTATATGATACTGGATGATCATGAAATTGAAGATAACTGGACCCAGGATCGCATTGCCGAAGATCGTCAGAAGCGTGTCCTGTTTAATCTGGCAATCGGAGCATACATGAGCTACCAGTGGTGCCATGGACCACGCAGGTTCGGGACCCGTCTGTATTACAGCTTTGATTATGCCAGATTTTTCTTCTTTGTTCTGGACGAGCGTACTCAGCGCTTTAAAAATGATGCCCCCGGTCTGGATGACAATCATTTGCTCGGCCGGCCATCCTTTGACCCGATCAATGAGCCTTCGCAGATTGATCGGCTGCTTCAATGGTTGAGCGCCCATAAAGATGATGACCGTCCGAAATTTATCGTCACGCCCACGGTATTTGTCCCCAATCCGGTGGTCACCACGATCAGTGATGATCACAAGGAAAAGAGTGATGCCTGGCCGGCGTTTCCCACAACCCGGCGCCTTCTGCTTACTCATATTGATTGAAACAAGATTCAAAACGTTGTGTTTCTATCCGGGTACATACATTGCCGGCGGATACAACAGACTGCAGACGGAAGTGGCCGGTCGTGTCATAGAAAACGAAGACTTGGTCAACATGCCCAACTGGCTGTCCCTGAGTTTCCGAAGTGGAAGAGGCGCCTGGTTCAGCCTCGATAAGGTCAAGGTTCTCTCTTACAGCCAAACGCTCGACATGAAGAAGGGGGTCCTCAGGCGGAAGGTCCGTTTCAGAGACCGACGTGGCCGTCGAACTGTCCTTAGCGAGCGAAGATTTATCAGCATGGCCAGTCCTCATATTGCAGCTCTTGAGACGACCATCACGGCTGAGAATTGGTCAGGAGCGCTTGAAGTCCGCTCCGCGTTGGACGGTAATGTAGTAAATACGGGCGTTCGGCGATACAACGGGCTCAACAAGAAACACCTGACACCGGTGGAGGCGTACGCATTCGGCGAGGAGTACATTCATCTCAAGGTTCAGACTACTCAATCCGAGCTTCGTATTGCGGAAGCCGCGCGGACGCGTGCATTCGGCGGCAGGGAGCCTCTGTCTGCATCGTGGTGCACCGTGACGCAGCGCGGATATGTTGCACTACACATTA
>CP070694.1:828511-832495 GCA_020353355.1 Desulfobacterales bacterium
GGAACGGCGATGGGTGTGTCCAGACGATTGAAAGAATATAATCCCGCTATCCAGATCGTGGGGGTGGAGCCCTATCTGGGCCATAAAATCCAGGGCTTAAAAAATATGAAGGAGGCGTATTGTCCGGAAATTTTTGAGAAACAGCGTTTGGATAAAAAGATAAATATTGACGATGAGGAAGCCTATGAAACGGCCAGACGCCTTGCCGTTGATGAAGGCCTTTTTGTAGGAATGAGCAGTGGTGCTGCCATGGCGGGCGCCCTCAAAATTGCTGAGAGTATGCCGCAAGGCACGATCGTGGTGGTTTTCCCGGACAACGGTGAGCGATACCTCAGCACCCCCTTGTATGCCCTGCGTGATGAGATTGCCCCAACATTTTTTAACACCATGACTCGCAAAAAAGAAGCCTTTGAACCGCTTGTGTCCGGCAACGCAACGATATACGCCTGTGGTCCAACCGCACATGATAGAATTCATCTGGATGAAATGCGGCGATTTGTATTCGTCGACCTCCTATGTCGTTATTTACGATATCGGGGCTATGCGGTAAAGCCCGTGATGGACATCAATGACAATGACGATAAAACGATTTCCGGATATGAAAAAGCCGGCACAGATCTGACCACATTCACCGAGGCCAATATTCAGCAATTTTTTAAAGATCTTACCGTATTGGGTATTACGCCGGCGGACAGTTATCCCCGGGCAAGTCAGCATGTCGATGAAATGGTTGCTATTTCGGAAAAGCTTGTTAACAAAGGCTTTGCCTATGAAAAACTGCGATCATTGTATTTTGATATATCTCGTCTGGCCAATTACGGTGTGCTATCCGGCATCAATATTAATAAGATAAAAATCGGTGCCACCGTTGATCTCGATGAGTATGAAAAAGAGAATCCGCGTGATTTCACCTTGTTTAAGCGCTCCAGACTTTCTGAGCTAAAGCGGGGGATATTTACCAAGACCGGGTGGGGCAATGTGCGGCCTTCATGGCATATTAAATCCGCGGCAATTATGATGAAATTTCTGGGAGAAACCATTGATATTCATACCAGCAGCCGTGAACTCGTTTTTCCGCACCATGAAAATGAGAACGCGATTGCCGTGGCACTGAGCGGAAATCCGCTGGCCAGATACTGGATTTTATGTGATCGTGTTTTAGTTGATGGCAAAAAATTGGGTGAAAACACCACCAATCCCAATTTATCGGATTTACTCGCGCTGGGCTACTCCGGGCAGGTGATACGCTATTGGCTGATGGCACACCATTATCGAAAGCCGATCACGTTTTCGCGTGCATGTTTAGAAGATGCTCGACGTTCGCTAAAACGGCTGAACCAGTCAATATACCTCCTGCAGCATGTCAAAAACGGATCGGTGTATCCGGAGCTGGATCAGTTGCTATATGATCTGAAACACGGGTTTACCGATGCCATGGACGATGATGTTAATGTCTCGGCTGCGATGGCCGCCATATTTAAAATTGTAAAAAAAATAAATAATTTAATTCAGAACCGCAAAATAGATTCAACCGCTGCCGCCAAAATCATCGACGCACTCGGCGGTATTAATGAGGTATTGAATGTCTTTGATTTTCATGATGCGTCTTCTGATCCGCAAGCCCGGCGCTTGATCCACGAACGCAATAAAGCCAGGGCAGAGAAAAATTGGGCACTGGCTGACAAGATTCGGGATGAGCTGAGGGCTAGGGGGGTGATGGTACAGGATCAAAAGCTTATTTAGTGTTTGGTATTTAGTGTTTTGTGTTTAGCACTTCACCATGTGATTATGATCCAAAATATCGTACACTAAACACCAAACACCAAACACTAAACACCAAATACAATCAACCAATCAACAAGTTAACATGATTCCCATTTATTTTCCCTTCACCTATGTTTCTCAACGGGCTGCCGCGGCGCTGGCAACCTACTTCAGACGGGTTACCGTTTACCAGGCCTCTGCCCGGCAGGTGCCGGCGGATATGCGACAACTGGTTGAGAACGGCTTTTTGAACGTCCGCGTACCCGTTGCCACCGATCAAGCAAAACTTGATAATGTCGTCAAAAATTTCAAGAATTGGGCCGCACTCCATCATCATAACCTGGGGTTGAAAACATCCTTTCCTCAATCCGGTATGGAGCCGATTCCGTTTTTTGATGATTCGGCGGCATCCCAGATTGTGGCCGACATCAAAAGCGATCTTCGCCGGAAAACAGCGCCCGCCGGACCGGATCCGCTTTTTTCTGCGCGCGTGTTTTTAGAATTTGCCCAGGAATTCGACCGCCAAAGTTATGAAGCCAGACAGGATCTGAGGGCTTATGAAAAGAGAGCTGAGAATTTTTTCAAAGATATAAAGGGGGAAAATGAAGATCAGATTCTTAAAACGCCTCTCGGATTCGAGATAATCACAAGCGATCCCAGTGAATACATGATTTCCAGGCGGCTGGACACATGGACGTATTTGTATCATCTAGATTCGGAAAGCTGCGGAGTTTTTATTACGAGCAACCCAGCCATTGTCGAGCTTATGACGGAAAAAATTGCAGGCACTGAAAAAATTTATCGTTTAGACACCGTACCCGAACTTACGGGCAGCGCTAAGAGCCTGCAAGCATGGCAGGATAACCTGCTGGCGAATATGGTCAGGCTGGCAAAAAGCAAATGGCCGACCTCAACCGATGAGGCGGCCAATGCTGATTTCAACAAGATGGTTGCATCCAAAACGGCGCTAACCGTATATGTGTTGCCCGATATGCCGCCGCAGGCGTGTTTTACCAAACCGATTTCGAAGAAATTTTCCCAGCCGGACAGGCAACATCGTAAATCTCCCATCCGAAATACCGTCATCGGCTTGATTGAATTGTGATGAATTCGATTTTTTTTTGAATTCGTCAATCTTAGCCCGGGAAAAATTTTTCAAGAAAGCTTGACTCGCTTTTTTAATTAGGATATGGACTTTCCTCTGGTAATTTAGTGTCGCTTTTATTTTCGAATCTATGGTTGGGTCAAAAACCATCTTCAACATAACAATTTGAAAGGAGATATTTATAATGGCTTTTAATCCTATTGTTGACGAAGAAAAATGTGCCGGTTGTGAAGAGTGTGTGGATGTATGTCCTGTTGAAGTATTCGAAATGCAGGATGGAAAATCCGTACCGGTCAATGCTGAAGAATGTCTCGGATGCGAAAGTTGCGTTGAGGTGTGTGAAGAGGGCGCAATCACCGTTGAAGAGATATAGTTTGAATCGCATTACCTACTTCCCCTGATCCGCCTGGATTTTCCCGGGATCAGGGGAACGCATGTTATCACCTTTTCGTTCCCGACCTACCTAATTCCTATCAAAATTTATACAAAATGCCAATTTCAATGGCATGGGATTTCCAATTCAACTCATTCAGCTGTGTTTTTACCGTTGCGCCGTCCGCAAAAAAGACGGTGTCGACGCCCTCATCGCTGGACCAATCCTGGTAATGATAACCGAAGTTTAGCGCCAGATTCGATGTGAAATAAAGGTTCACGCCGGATGAAATGATAATACCTTCACCATCTGCTTCATGCGCAAAGCTTTTCGGATGTGCAAAATCGGTTCTCAGGTTCCAATCGGCCTCAGCTTCGACATCGGCCCAATGATATTCGAAATTGAGCAATGCTTCAATTCCGTAGATAACGGGTTTCAAATTTGTTGACGTGAAACGCAAATCCATACCCACCCATGGTCCGTACCATTGGGTTTCATAGGTACTATCCAATCCGCCAAACGGGCCCTCCGGCGGCGTAATTCCCGGTGTCGAGATGGTTTGATAACCATCCGTGATTGTTAGATTTTGTTCATGGTAGGAGTAACCGACGACGGGCCTGATATCCGCTGTCAGTCATTTGCCAAATCGAAATGGATAACCGATTCCCAGGGAGGCATCCAATACATCGCCGTCATCCGAGCTATTATTAGATCTGGAAAATTCCAGGGTGCGGTTGTCGCC
>CP070694.1:832595-835832 GCA_020353355.1 Desulfobacterales bacterium
ACGTTTCTGATTCCCTTTTGCACTTGGCTATTAATGGGATACTTCAAGACGTTTCCCAAAGAGATGGAAGAATGCGCCATGATTGACGGCGCCAGCCGCATAAAAATCTTCAGAAGAATTATTCTTCCACTGTGTCTTCCCGGTGTTCTTTCGGCAGGCATCTTTTGCTTTACGCTCTCGTGGAACGAGTATCTCTATGCGTTGGCGTTTATCTCGAGTACGGCCAAAAAAACGGTGCCGATCGGTCTGGTTACCGAGCTGGTTAGAGGCGATGTATATCACTGGGGTGCACTGATGGCAGGTGCCCTTTGCGCGTCCGTACCGGTGGCGCTGGTCTATTCATTTTTTGTTGAGCACTATGTCGCCGGCATGACCGGCGCCTTGAAGGAGTAAAACGAACATGGCAGAAGTACGGTTAGAAAAGGTGGTCAAAAAGTTCGATGAGGTCGTTGCGGTCGACGACTTTAATTTAACCATCGAAGATAAGGAATTTGTGGTTCTGGTCGGACCCAGCGGTTGCGGCAAAACGACGACACTGCGAATGATTGCAGGTCTCGAATCAATTACCAGTGGAAACGTATTCATCGGCGAACAGTTGATCAATAAGCTGCCGGCCAAAGACCGTAACATCGCCATGGTTTTTCAGAACTATGCGCTGTATCCCCACATGACCGTTTTTGAAAACATGGCGTTTTCACTGGAAATGCGCAAACGGCCCAAGGATGAGGTCAAACAACGGGTGCAGGAAGCCGCGGATATACTCGGCATCCAGCATCTTTTGGCGCGCAAGCCCAAACAGCTTTCCGGCGGTCAGCGCCAGCGCGTGGCGGTCGGACGCGCGATCGTCAGAAAACCGGAAGTGTTTCTGTTTGACGAACCCCTATCCAATCTGGATGCCAAGCTCAGGGTGCAGACCCGGCTGGAGTTAAAAAAGCTTCATGAACGCCTGGCCACCACGGCGGTCTATGTGACCCACGACCAGGTGGAGGCGATGACCATGGGGGATCGCATCGTGGTCATGAAAGACGGTCTCATTCAACAGGTCGGCTCCCCGCTCGAGCTTTATGATGAGCCCGCCAACAAATTCGTGGGCGGATTTATCGGCAGCCCGGCCATGAATTTCTTCAACGCGGAGCTAAATGGAGCCGCAGAGACGGTCTCTTTGCAAGCCGGCGACGTGCGCATTGAGCTGCCACCGGAAAAATCTAGTCGACTTGCCGGTTACAAAGAAGAAACCGTGATTGTCGGCATTCGGCCGGAAGATCTCAAACCCGCGCCGGATCATGTCGACGGTAAAACCATACGATGTACCGTGGAAGTGGTGGAGCCCATCGGCAATGAAACTTATGTGGATGTGAATGCCGGCAGTTTCAATCTTATTGCGGCTGTGGGTAGAAAGAGCCAAATAAAGCCCCACACCACCCTTGTTCTGAGCCCGACCATAGATAATTTGCATCTGTTCGAAACGGAAAGCGAGAAAGCAATTTTTTGACACCTTTTCTTAACCATCCGGTGAATCTTTATCCTTGTAACGTTCTTCCAATCGATCTGTGGCCGGCGGTGGTGTCGGGGTAAGTTGGGATACTTGGTCATAAAGTTCCTGAGTCATACGGATATCCATAGACTTGATGGAAGCTTCCAGTTGCTCAACATTTCTGGCACCGATAATCGGTGCAGTCACCGCCGGGTGGTAGGCTACCCATGCAACTGCGAGGCTCACCGGATGAAACCCATTAGCGCTGGCAAATTCTGTAAATCGGACAGCAGCATCATACATCCATTGTTGACTATACCGCTTTTTGTACATATCGCTTTCGGTCAAGCGTCCTGAATCAGATTTATGGTCCTTGCCGTATTTTCCGGTAAGAATTCCGGCACCCAGGGGGTTGTAAGTCATCACACCCAGATTTTCGGACTGGGCCAGAGGCAAAATCTCAACCTCTGCCTGGCGCTTAACCAGATTGTACATCGGTTGAATGCAATGGATTTGAATCCAGCCATTTAGGGCGGACACACAAAGTGCTTTGGCAATCTGCCAGGCTGCAAAATTACTTACACCGATATAACGAACTTTGCCCTGAGACACCAGATCATCCAGAGCCCGCAGAGTTTCTTCAAGCGGAGTATGCACATCAAAGCGATGCAGAAAATAAAAATCAATATAATCCGTTTGCAATCGATTTAAACTTGCTTCCAACGCGGCAATTATATTGCGCCGGGAAGCACCTTTTAAATTGGGAGCCGATCCCACAGGATCACCGAATTTGGTAGAAATAATCAATTCATCCCGGCAATCGGAAATCAGTTCACCCAAAATAGACTCAGATTTGCCGCCGCTGTACACATTGGCACTGTCAAAAAAATTGATGCCCGCATCGCGGCAGCGATTGAAAATGGCTTTAGCGGGAGCTTTATTCGTCTCGCTGCCGAAGGTCATAGACCCCAGACATAAGCACGATACCTGGATGCCGGTGTTGCCTAAGAAGCGAAATTTCATTTTGGATCTCCTTTTCTATTTACAGATCTGAAAGAAATTATATATGTTAAGATTCTGATGGTATCAAGAAAATTAACCCGTCAATTTGAACTTGGGGCTCCGTCCCAAAAGGTAAAATCAATGATAAAAATAAGGCGCTCACTATGCACCGAATGTCAGATATGTATGGGAATTTGCTCCTGGACCCATTTTGGCGAAAACACGACCAAACGATCGCGAATCATGGTGGAAGCGGATTGGCCAAAGATTCCTACCATAACCGTCTGTCTGGCCTGCAAAGACCATGAATGTGTGGGTGCCTGCCCCCATGACGCTTTAAGATGGGAGGACTGGATTCTTTTGGATAAAGACCAATGTGACTCATGTGGTCTGTGCGTGGAAGCCTGTCCGGTTGACGGTATCCACATGGACCCGATCACCACATTGCCGTTGATCTGCGATACCTGTGAGGGAGACTTTCAATGTGTTGTATGGTGTCCCACTCAGGCCTTAACCCGGATATTTTCTGAGAAACACCTTTCTAACGACGGTGTTTCATAGAAAATATATACAATGGAAAGGTAGATAATGAAATCCTGGCACGGCTATGCCGGTAAAGTCCTTGATGTGGATCTCAGCAATGAAACCATAGTTAAATCGGAGCTGGATGAAACTCTGGTTGCCGAATACATGGGCGGGAAAGGATTTGGGGCAAAAATTCTTTATGAGCAGCTATCGCCCCGAATTGATCCATTGTCACC
>CP070694.1:835932-844090 GCA_020353355.1 Desulfobacterales bacterium
ATATTATCTCGCGAAACCGTTACAAATTGAAAAGCTCATAGAGATCCTGCATGAGGCGACAGAATAGATTATCCGGCCGCAGTCAAACAGCTGATTGATCTTTGAAGTGACGGGAGCGGTTGAGATTTTTCCATACCATCAGGATTTTACTATAATAATGGGAGGCGTCATGAACAGAGCAATCGAAATTCAAAATAATGAAGACCTGGCTTTCTTCGGGAAAGTCAATGCAAGCATTTCACATGAACTGAAAAACATTTTGGCAATCATTTCAGAGGCTGCCGGCCTTTTGCATGATCTGACGGAAATGTTGACAAAGGGAGAAAGTGTTGCGCCGGAGATGCTCATGACCTGCAGCAAAGATATTGCTGAAGAAATTCAGCGAGGATTCGTGACCATAAAACAAATGAATACGTTCTCCCATAGCGTCGATGAGGCCCTCAAAAGCGTGAATCTCATCGAAGTCCTCGATCTGATGATCAATCTTGCCGGATTTTTAAGCTTTGCAAGCAAGGTCCGATTTGACCCTCCGGAAGAGGCTGCGCCGATGGTTTTAACATGTCCTTTTCGACTTCAAAACCTGATATATCAGGTGCTTGTCTTTGCATTTGAGTCGGTCGGTCCGGACGGAGAGATTCAGGTTTCGATACATCCGCAAAATAACGGCAGCGCGCGAATCACTTTTTCGGGCCTCGGATCAATGAACGCTCCAACGTTTCCAGTCGACAAAACAAAACACATCGCGGAGTCAATTGGTGCTGAGATATGCGTAACCGGCGATTCCCAGGGTTTCGATATTCTGGTGCCTCAAATTATTGAAAACATGAAGTAGTATTTATCTATAAGTTCAGGAAACGATAGCGGCACGAAATTGAAGCCCTGCTGAGGGGCAAGCGGAATGTGCCACTAATCATCTTGATTTTTAGAAAATATGGAGGGTGTCATGAGCAGTGAAAACAAAATAAAGCTCCTTTTGGTCGATGACGAGGTTAAATTTTTGCAGTCGATCTCCAAGCGGCTTGCATTAAAAAACTTTGAGGTCACTGCGGCAACCAACGGCAAGGAAGCAATCGAGTCTGCTGAGAAAGGCCTTTTCGATGTGGCGGTCGTAGATTTTCAAATGCCCGGAATGGATGGCGCCCAGGTATTAAAGACCTTGAAAGCAAAACACAGGTACCTTGAAATCATCATGCTGACCGGTCACGCCACCATCGATTCGGCGGTGGAGTGCACGAAACTGGGTGCATTTAAATACCTGGAAAAACCATATGATTTTGAAAAACTCGTTGAGATCATTAAGGAGGCTTACGAGACAAGGCTTAAAAAGAAATTCGAGCAGAACCAAAAGCGAATTGAAGAGATCCAAAGGCTATCGATTCGTGAATCCCCTTTAGGCCTGCTGAAGGCATTAGCACGTCTGGACAACGAGGAGAAATAGAAAATCAGGTTGCCCACAAAGCTTAGCCCCGCAAGCGCCACCAAGAAGTTTTCTGGGAAAAAATCGTTTTCGGTGCTTCCAAAACCTGCGGTATCGACAGAATTTAGGAAACAAAAGACATGGTGTATGCCCAACAGTTGTAGGGAGGACAATATGGGTATAATAACAATTTCTAGAGGTTCATATAGCAAGGGCAAAGAGACCGCCGAAAAGCTCGCCCAGCATTTGGGATATGAATGTATTTCAAGAGATATCCTCTTGGAAGCGTCGGCGCATTTCAACATCCCCGAAGTAAAGCTTATTCGTGCAATTCATGATGCTCCCTCTTTTTTCGAACGTTTCAAGCATGGGAAGGAAAAGTATATCCTTTTTATTCGGGAAGCTTTTTTGGAACATATTCAAAAGGACAATCTGGTCTATCACGGACTGGCCGGTCATTTTTTTATCCAAGGGATTTCTAACATTTTGAAGGTAAGAATCATCGGGAATATCGAAGATCGAATCAAGGAAGAAATGAGGCGTGAGAAGATTTCTGAACAGGAGGCCCGCTATATTCTGAAAAAAGATGATGCGGAGAGGAGAAAATGGAGTATGCACCTCTATGGGATTGATACCAACGATCCCAGCCTTTATGATATAGTTTTACATATCGATAACCTAAAGGTGGATGACGCGGTTGAAATTCTGGCCGATGTGGCCAGGCGACCGTGTTTTCAAACCACACCAGAATCCCGGATGATGTTAAACGATTTCCATTTGGCTGCCAAAGCGCATGCAACGATATTCGATCGGTTTCCTTCAGCTGAAGTTAAATGCAAAAACGCCGTTGTCTACGTTAAAATTGAGACGGCGCTATCTCTGGAAGAAGAGCTTACCGATACGATTAAAAATATCCTTAAGGATATCAATGGAATCAAAGAAGTTCGGGTTAATGTTGTTCCGTTTGACACTGGAGATTGAAATTAAGCTTCGTATTTGTGTTCAATGCCATATGGGGCTGGCTGCGGCTATATGGTTGAAATGGGCGGGCTAATAGATCCGACCCCCGAAAAAAGGCCCGGGCCTTTAACAGCAACAACATCGACGAACAACAGCAATTCGGCCCGGGCAACCAAGAAAGGAGGTATTATTTGTCGGCGTAGGCATCAGCCACTTCAAGGGCCTTATCCATAATGCCTATGCCCTCGTCGATTTCATCTTTGGTCACAATCAAGGCCGGTGCCATGGCAATCACGTTGCCGGGGTTGGCCGCCATGGCCATCATACCCAGCGCTCCGAGTTTCTTTGCCACTTCCAGCTTGGGATTCATCCCCGATTTGATTTTCGCATTCAACGCCTTAATCGGCTCACGTGTCTTCTTGTTTTTCACCAACTCCAGTCCCACAAACAGCCCCAATCCTCTCACGTCACCGACACTTGGATGTTTATCCTTGAGCTCCATTGCCTGTTCCAGCAAGTAGGTGCCCATCTTTTCGGAATTTTCAATCAGGTTATCTTCCTGATAAATCGGAATAACGGCCGTCGCCGCTGCGCAGGCTAACGCATGGCCGGCATATGTGGCTCCATGACTGAAAAATTGCTCTTGGAATCGATCGCCGATATGCTTGCGCACAATGGTGGCGCCCAACGGCACATAAGCTCCGGAAAGACCTTTGGCCATGGTCATGATGTCCGGCACCACATCCCAGTGATCCACTGCAAACCATTTGCCGGTGCGGCCGAATCCGGACATGACTTCATCGGCAATCAACAGCACGCCCCACTTATCACAAATTTCCCTCAATCGCGGGAAATATTCCGGAGGTGGAACAATTATGCCCATGGCGCCTGTGACGGGCTCGACGATAATTCCGGCCACTTTCTCGCCCCCGCCTTCCAGTTCAATGATCTCATCGACATGTTCAACACAATACAGATTGCAGTTCGGATATTGCTGCCCGGTCGCACACCGGTAGCAATACGGGTTGGGGGCACGCACCAGCTCGGCACCTCCCAATACCTGGGCCCAGTTGCGCGGATCCCCCGCTGATAGGGACATGGATGTGGCCGTTCCGCCGTGATAGCTGCGGTAACGGGCGACGATTTTTCGTCGGCCCGTAAATTGATGACAAATTTTTACGGCGGCTTCATTGGCTTCGGTCCCACCCAGCGAGATAAATGAACGCGACAGATCTCCCGGCGTAACCTCCGCCAGCATCTTCGCCAAAAGGGCCCGCGGCCGAGTTGACATGCTCGGTGCAAATGAGCACAGGGTATTGGCCTGTTCGGTGATGGCCTCGATCACTCGCGGATCCTGATGGCCGATATTGTGACTGACAAAACAGGAGCTGAAATCCAACCGTTCGCGTCCGTCTTCGGTCGTAAAGCGCACGCCTTTGGCCGAAACCACCCGCAGCGGCGACTGTGTCGGCTGATAGGACCAGGACTGGAAATTGTGTTCGACTTCATAAGCGTCCAGCGACGTTTTATCATCGGGAATGTTTCTCAAATTGATCATTTCATTTCTCCTTACTTCCCATACTTTGCCCACAGACGACCGAAAAGATCCGCATCGGTTATCTTGGCCGGATCGATGGGTTCGGATAGCCAGGTCACATTGATAAAATGCTTCCAGTGGATGTTTTCGTTGGTAATATTTCCACCCCAGGTTCCACAGCCCAGCGATACCGTCGACGGCATGCCATTCCAAAGATTGCCGCCCGCAGATGGGGCATGGGCCTGGCGCACCAACACCCGGCTGACTTTCAGAGAGGAAGCTGCTTTGTGAATATACTCTTGGTTGAAGGTGTAAAGCCCGCAGGAATGTCCCAGGCCGGCATAGGCGTGCAATTTCTTCACCGTTTCCAGGGCCTCATCAAATTTCTGGTACCTCCACAAGGCCAGAACCGGTGAAATCTTCTCGCCGCTGAATCGATCCATTCCGGGATTTTCGCCCATAACCATGATCATTTTGGTCGCATCGGGGGCCTGAATTCCGGCATCCGCGGCAATCCGCTTGGCGGAAACCGCCACAACTTTCATATTCAAGGCCAGATGGCCTTTCTTATCGCTGGGCGGCCACATCCACTTCTCAAGTTTCTGCTTTTCTTCCGGGTTGCATAGATATCCACCCTGCTTGACCAACTCGGCAACCATGCGGTCAAAAACGCTTGCGTGAATCACCAAGGAGTTGTCCGAACTGCATGAGGTCGCGTTGTCAAATGTTTTGCTGATGGTTATTTTCTGGGCGGCATCGGTAAGGTCCGCATCTTCGGCAACAATAATCACGGGATTTCCCGCTCCCACGCCATAGGCCGGGGTCCCGCTGGAATAGGCTGCTTTGACCATCGGCGCCCCGCCGGTGGCCACCACCAGATCGACCTGCCGCATCAGCTCCTGACTCAAATTAATGCTGGGCTCCTGGATGTATTGCACCAGATCTTCAGGCGCACTCACCATTCGCAAGCCCTTACGCATAAATTCGCAGGCCACCCGGCAAGGGACTTTGGCCCGCGGATGCGGGGCAAAGATGACCGCATTGCGACCCTTGAGGATACCCACGCCGTTGCTGCCGCAAGTGGCCGTTGGATTGGTAACCGGTGTCAACGCCCCGATAACCCCCACCGGCTTGGCATATTTGGTAATCCCCGTGGCTTCGTTGCGTTCGATAATTCCAACGGTTTTGGCAGTCAAAATGTCGCGGCAAACCCCGCCCACCTTCACTTTGTGTTTTTTGATCTTGTCCTCGTAAACGCCCATGCCCGTTTCTTCGACGGCCACTCTGGCGCACTCGGCGATATTTTCGTCTTTGTACAGCTGCCACCCCACCGAAAGGGCGACCTCGTCAATTTGCTCCTGGGTGTAGTTTTCAATTTGCTTTTGGGCAGCCCGTGCTTTTTCGACGAGTTCACTGATCATTTTTTGGTCATCCATCGTGATCTCCTTCTGCTCAAATTCATTTAAGCAAGTCCGAATATCGAATTGCGAAGCTCGAAATCCGCCTCCGGCGGAAATATCGAATGTTCGAAATTCTATACAGAAGCTATCAGTCAGTCTATTTTGGTCATTGGTGAATTAGAATTTCGATATTGTTTCGAATTCGGGATTTCGGATTTCGAATTTAATAACCTAGTAATTACACATGCATTGTGTTGAAACCGTATTTTAGCTGAGGGCCTGATCATTTATTTATCAGGAAGTAACCATACCGTAGCCGATTTCAAATGCGTTTCTGTTTTCATCCTTAAACTTGGGGATGATGCTTAGCATGGTTGCGAGCATATTTTCTTTGTCCAGAATCTCGCAAGCCGCTGCGCTCAAAGCCCCCAGCATGATGATGTTGGCATATATCGGGCGACCCAGCTTTTCGATGGCCATATCTTTAGCCGGAACAGCTATCTGGCGAAATGGTTTGCTTTCATCAATCTCCACCATCGCCGGGTCGTACAGAACCACTCCGTCTTTCATCATGTGACCAAATTGCTTGTAAGCCGCAGAAGAAAACGAACAGAAGAAATCCGGATCTTCCACCAGCGGGCTGTCGATCTCTTCTTTTGATAGCACCACCTGGGTTCTTACATAGCCGCCGCGCTGCTCGGTTCCATGGCTTTTGAGCATGGTTACTCGAAAACCCTGATTGACGGCGGCGGTACCGACAATCTGTCCCAGCCGCACAACCCCCTGTCCACCAAAACCACTGGCTAATATCTCAATGCGATCCTTCATCTTGATACCTCCTCTGAATTTCTGACACCTTATCTCTCATGAGCTGTGAGAATTCAGGCCGAGTATTGATTGCATCATGATAAATGCCGGTCCTCCAAAGGGTGTCTTCCTTTTCCTCGCCCAAGGGCGCCGCACGGTTTTTAATCCAGTTGAACATATTCACCGTATTACGGGAGCCGAGCGCATTTTTCCCAAAGTTGGTGATGCATGGGAAGACACAATGGACCAGCGAAAATCCATTGTTCTGCAGGGCTTTTTTGCATGATTCCACCAGCGGCCGACCGTCCATGCTCACATGCCTGGCCAGAAATGTGGCACCGGCCGCCTTTAATACATTCAGAATGTCCATCTCCGTCTGAACCCAGTTGGGTTCAAACATGCCATAAGGACTGCTGTCCGTTTTGACACCCGCAGGGGTTGTCCATCCATACTGTCCACCGGTGGATTGGTATCCCAGATTATCGCAAACCAGCACGGTCATCTGGGCATTGGAGCGCGCCGCGTGCAATAGATGATTGAATCCAATTCCAAAGGCATCGCCATCGCCAACGGTTAAAACCAGTTTCTTTTCCACGGGAATGGCCAAGCGAAGCCCCCTGGCAATGGCATAGACCCGGCCATGGGTGCCGGCAAAATTATCCCCTTTCCAGGTCGCAAAGGTTTGTCGGCCGGCACATCCGATGGATGTTCCCCAGATAATGTCATAAAAATCAAAGCCCAACTCATCAATGGCCACCACCATCGCCTTATGAGCTTGCCCCAGACCACATCCGGAACAGGCCGTGCTGGGTATCTTTCTTTTCCGTAAATACTTATCTGTTAATTTATCCATTTACCACGCCTCCCTCTCCCATCCAATACGGCTTAATTGTTCACCGCTTAGGAGTTTGTCAAAAGTTTCATGCAGCTCTGCGACGGTCGGCAATTCGCCGCATTTACCGAAAAAGTGAATCTCACTATCGCCTGGAGCAGCGCGTTGCACCTCTCGCACCATTTGGCCGTCATAATCCAGCTCTACCGACAAGTATTTGGCCTTATATTGGAAAAGCTCATCCGGAAAGGGCCACACCGAGATGGGTCGGATCATTCCTATTTTTTGCCCCTTTTCCCTGGCCTTCTTGACTGCGGTTTTCACCGTCCGGGAAGCGCTACCATAGGCAACCACAATGATGTCCGGCTCGTCATCCAGAAACAGGGTCTCATGTCTGCTGATGATGTCCTTGTGATTTCGAATTTTGTAAATCATACGATAGGAGTGCTTGTGCTGCGCTTCCACGGTTTCAATATCATACCCCTCTTCAGTCGGCGTCCAGTCGGAACACAAAGCCTTGGTACCCACGCCCAGCACGACCGGCGGAATATCAATCTCATCGGTGGGTGGATAAAATTCCGGTCCCGGATGGGCTTTGCGCTCCATGAATCGCATTCCCATGGCTTTTTTTTCTTCGTCGGTTTCCGGCACACTGATATCTTCAAAACCGTCGGTAATCAGCTGATCCGCCAAAATGGTTACCGGAGTACGAAACCGCTCTGAAAGATAAAATGCCTCCACGGTCATTAACATGGCCTCCTGCGCGCTATTGGGTGCCAACACGATGGTTTCATAATTGCCGCCCTGGGTGGGATAGCGAACATTATAAAACTCACCCTGACCCGGAGCGCCGGTAATCCCGCTCACCGGTCCAACACGCTGAGAATTGAGCACGACCAGTGGAATTTCACAGCCGATGGCCCAGCCGTATGGATCGGCGTAGAGGATAAATCCCGGGCCTGAAGTCGCCGTCATGGCTTTCATTCCCCCCAGGGAGGCTCCGATGGCCAAATGCATGGCAGCACATTCGTCCTCAGCCTGCATATAATAGCCGCCGATGCGCGGCAAATTAACGGACATCGCTTCTGCGATTTCCGTAGCCGGCGTAATCGGATAGCCTGCAAAGGCATTACAACCTGCCAGCATGGCGCCCTGGGTAATTGCAAAATTTCCGGTTTCTAAATAACGTTTCATATTTCAGTTCC
>CP070694.1:844190-851302 GCA_020353355.1 Desulfobacterales bacterium
ACGTCCTGGCTGGCGGTCTCGGGGGGGTTTCCGGAGTACTGGGGGCTTTCACCATCGGTCACGTTGTACCGGAGGATGCCTTTTGGATCCAGTCCGGCGAGTTCGTCTTCGTGGCCCTGCTGGGAGGCTTTGAGAGTATTGCCGGAGCTTTGATGGGGGCCGTGGTGTTTGAGTTTATCCAGACGTACACGTCAAAATTTATCCCCTATGCGTGGCAGCTGGTGCTTGGCGGCATCATGCTGCTCGTCATACTCTTCAGGCCGGGCGGGCTGTTTGCGATTTATGAATCTATAGTCTACTGGCTCAGGCCGAAAAAGGAAGGTGTCGCACATGAATGATGCAAGCCCAATCCTTCAAACGGTTGATCTGACCAAACATTTCGGAATGGTCACAGCTGCCGACGGGATCAACTTACAAATAAGCCAGGGGGAGTTTGTCGGCATCGTGGGGGCCAATGGATCGGGCAAAACAACGTTCATCAACCTGACCACCGGCTATCTCAAGCCCGAGAAGGGCGACATCATGTTCATGGGGAAAAATACGATCGGTATGCCTCCCCGCGCCATTATCAAGTCGGGCCTGGCGCGCTCCTTTCAGATCCCTCAGCTTTACACCAATATGACCGTGCTGGAGAGCTTGCTGCTTTCCCTTGCTGCCGAATCGGGAAATGGTGGGAGTTTCTGGCACTCCCTGTTCGGTCAGTCGAGAGTCTCGGAAGGGATGGAAATGCTGGAGCGTTTCGGCCTCAGGATGTACGCCAACCGGTTTGTGAGCGAACTGCCGGAGGGAGGCAGAAAGCTTCTGGATATTATGATGTCCTTTGCCCTCAAGCCGAAGCTGCTTTTGATGGATGAGCCCACGAGCGGGGTCAGCATCGAGGACAAGTTCGAAGTCATGGATATCCTGGTAAAGGTCCTGCAAGAAAGCGATATTACAACTATCTTCGTAGAGCACGACATGGAGGTCATCCAGCGGTACGCGCAGCGGGTTCTGGTTTTTAACGATGGCCGGATCATCGCCGACGGTGAGCCCGAAAGCGTTTTAGCGGATCCCGAGGTCAGAAGGAACGTGCTCGGTAAGGTGTGATATGTTACGAGTCGATGAAGTCAGAGTCACAATCAAAGGTTTCGAAATCTTGAGGGGAATCACCCTGGACATCCCCGGCAGCGGGCTCATTGGGCTCGTCGGGAGAAACGGTGCAGGCAAGACAACGACGCTGAAGAGCATTATGGGAATCATGCCCGTATCCTCGGGTCTCATCGAGCTTGACGGCCAAGACCTCACGCGGGTCGCCGGACACCGGCGTGCCCGCCTGGGCATCGGATACATGCCTGAAGAACGCCGTCTCATCGGTGCCCATTCGGTCCAGGACAATATCCTGATGCCGGCCTGGGCCACCGGCCGGCAGGACGAAAACGAACGTCTGGACCACATCTACCAGTTGATACCCGATCTCAAGACATGGGCTGATAACAAGGCCACTCAGCTCAGCGGGGGGCAGCAGAAGCTTGTGGCCCTGGCGCGGGCGCTGATGAACGGCACCAAACTCTTGCTTTTGGACGAGCCTTTCGAGGGGCTGGCTCCGGCACTCGGGCAGAAGCTCGGCGAGATCATTCAAGGTATCCAGCAAGAAGGACTGTCGATATTGATTGCCGAGTCGGACGACAAGCGCCTCGACTTTGTCGAGCAAATGCACACCATCGAGCGGGGCGAAATTCTGCAAACCTAAGACCCAAATCAGGGAGGCAAATAAGGCGTTCTTGTCTCACTATCATTTTTTCTTTACTCCAACACTTTCTTATCGGTGCCCCGGAGCCCACATGCAAAAGTCCAACCAGTAGCGCTGACGAGATACATCGCGCAGCGCACCCATCATTTGCTTACTCCATGAGGTCCCTTGCGAAGCCTCTTTCCAGGCGTCGCAATCGGGGATGTCCGGCGAGAGCATTTCGTACATTGCCAGAAACTCCTGGTCCCCTGTGGCGGCGCCATGCACCTTTCGTTCCGCTGTTGCAATGTTCGAAATCTTTGTGTCAGTCCGATAGAGACGCGCCCGCAAGGCTCCCTTGACGGAATTTAAACGCGGCAGATGCTCCTCCCGGTACCAGCGTATGACCTCATCGGTGGCGCCGGGTTCATCCGGAGGATTGCATCGCACCAGGAACACATATGGCGCATCGGTGGCTGGCTGCTTGCCTTCTGATGCCGCAAGGCTGTCACTTACCCGCAGCGAATCGCGGAAATGGCTGATCGATTCCCGCGTCCAGGGCGTCGGGTTATTTTGGCAATGGAGGTAGGGTTCACTCTCCATCACCTCGGCGGTGTCGGTTTCGTAGACCATGAAAAAATCAGGCTCGTTTCCGCCGGCCCTGTAGCGATGTCCGACATGAAATCCGGGAATGCTAACCCGTTCCGCCATGTGCTCACAATTATGCCATTTGAGATATTCGAGTTGATAGTCGGCATCGATATTGGCCCAAAACGCCAACAGACCCCGGGGTTCGGTATGTGACATCGATTCACCTCCTCGGTGCGTTTAAAAACGCACCTTACAATTAAGATTCCATCCTTCCATTACTCCATTGACAAGAAAAAAACCAGGCGTCTTAAAAAGCTGTTTTTATCAATAAGTCATATAATATTCAATATGTTATACTATGCAGTTGTACATGTTGCCGGCTGCATGCGAGATAGTCTGCGGAGATACCGTATTCAGCGGTCCCAATCGTCGGCAAACGCCTCCAGAGCCTGCACAAAACAATCCAACGGAGCCTGTACCACGCCCGCGCCGATCTGGCCCACGCCGGCCCGGCGATGGGCGATGCCGGTATTGATCCATGGGACAATTCCAGTCTCCACCACCCGGCGCACGTCGATACCCGTAGGCACTCCCATACCTTCCAGCGTCGGCAGCAGCAGATGAGGACTGCGCCCGACCGTAATTTCCATCATTTCCTCGGTATAGCGCCTGGCTTGCGCCAGCCCGCCGGCACCTACAAAATTTGCAACCGTGGGCGAAGCGGCCATGGCAAAGGCGCCGAGCCCGAGAGCTTCGACAATGGCCGAATCGCCGATATCCGGATTGGCATCTTGTGCACTGAATCCCGGAAAGTAGAGGCCTTTCGGCATCTGAACCGGGGCGGTAAACCAGCGTTCTCCCAGGGCCCCGATGCGTACACCGAAATCGGTCCCGTTGCGTGCCATTGCGGTCACCAGTGTACAGCCAGGAATGCCCGTGGCCGCGTCCATGGTTGCCTTGGCTGCCGCCATGGCAACATTTAGAAAAAACTGATCGTTGCCCGTAAGGTAATCGGTAATCTCCCCAAGATACTCCGATGCCGGCGCGGCTCTCACCAGATGCGGCATCAATGCCCGTATCAGCAGTGAGGTGGCAGCCACGTTGCGCTGATGCATCTCGTCGCCCATCAGCAGTGCTTTGGCCATTATGACTCTCAGGTCCAGCCCGTCGGTTCTCTGCAATGCGGCCTGCAGGGCCGGAGCGACCACTTGCTGCAACCATTGCAGGCGCTGCAATACGCTTTCGTCGTTGGCTCCAAAGCGCAGCACCTTCCCCAAACCCTCGTTGAGGGTTGCGTAAGCGTGATTGCCGTATTCCCTGTTTTCGACCACCATGAGCGGCATACTGGGCGTGATAATGCCCGTCATCGGCCCGACGGCCCTGACGCTATGGCAGGGTAACAAGGTTATCTTGTCGGCTTCAATGAGTGACTGCGCAGCGGCCTCATCTGCGGCCCAGCCCTCATATTGCAGGGCACCGAGAATGGCTCCGTATAGGGGACCACACATGGTTTTGCTGCCCAGCGGCGGTCCGGCATGCAGTACGCTGTGGTCGCCGAGCTGCGGCAGCAGCTCGTGCGCCGGACGCACGTCGACCAGAAAGGGTCGTGAAGCGAAAATCCGTTCCAAAGCCTGCTGATTGGCCGCATCAATCGAAGATTTTGTTCCTGACGACATGATTCGTCTCCTGATTTGGTTATCTCAGGCGCTCGAGCAAACTCGCCAGACGTGTGTCACCCCCGGCAGGCGGACGCCAATCCGCGTGCACCACTGGAACACCGCATGCCCTCAGCTGGGCAGCAAACAGCTCCAGGCCCAGATTGATTACCCTCGGGCCGCTGGCCAATAGGGCAGGCAGATGTGCCGGGATTTCGGGTATCATATTGTCAGAGCTGGGGGTCGGCGGTTTTAGTTTGATACCCTCTGCGACAGGCCCTGCGCCTGCTGCCTTGGTACTTGGCTCGATCATGGCTTGTGCCAGCCGAATGGCCTGTACATTACTTTCAGCCAGGATGATACCGTTCTCTCGTAAAACCCGGCATTGCTGATCGTAACCCTGAGGATCCTCTTGCGTGCCGCAGACAGCCGCAATACATATCATCTGCCGTCCTTCGTCAAGCGCCACTTTTTTGGCCTCTTTCCAGGCCGCCGCCAGCGCGGCCGCAGGATCCGGATGCATGCCCCAGCCCAGGATTAGATCGCACAAAACCACCGCCACTTCAGGTCGGCGAGCAAGGTCCAGAATCTGATGATGTCGCAGCTGCGGGTCAATCATGGGATGAGGTTGTCCGCTGGTAAACTCCTCGGCCCCCAGATCCAGGACCACATGATCTGCCCCGCCGGTGGCGTTGAGCGTGGCGTCGAGGTTTGAGGCCACCTTTGCCAGTGACCGCCGCAAGAGCCATAAGGCCTCATATGCCAGCGTACCACCCAAGTATAAGCCCCGAATGGTTCGCTGTTGTGGCTGCAATTTGGCACGGACCGCACCTATCGAAGGAAGTCGCCGTTGCAGATCATCGTTAGGATTGGACGGCACGGGCTCATCACGCACCAGGGCAGCGGCAATCAAGGCGGCATGTTCCAGGGTAGCCGCATAATGCAGCGTATCTGCAGGGCTAAACCGGGATTCACTGCCCAGAAATGCCAATACGCAGGACTTGCCTACCCGGGCGGCATCCTGGGCCAGACGGTCTGAAACTTCCGCATGCGGCGCTTTCGATATCAGCATGATCACCTCGGTATCCTCGTCTGCGGCGAGGGTCTGGAGCGCCGCCCGCATGCTGTGACCACCGATGCGTCTATGTAAATCACGCCCGCCCACGCCGAATGCCTGCGATACCCCGATGCCCTGTCGTGCTAAAATGCATGTAACCTGCTGTAAACCGGTACCGGAGGCCGAGACCAACCCTACCGGTCCGCGGGGCACTTGGTTGGCAAACCCCAGCGGTACCCCGTTGAGTATGGCCGTGCCGCATTCGGGTCCCATGAGCAGCAACCCCTGTTTGGCGGCCAACTGCTTCAGTTCTGCCTCTGCCTCCAGATCTACATGATCGCTGAAAAGAAAGACGTGCAGGCCCTTCTCTAAGGCTTTGCGCGTCTCGTTGCCTGCATATCGGCCGGGGACCGATATGCAGGCAAGATTGGCCGCCGGCATGCGTTCGAGAGCAGTCTCCAGGGTACGCGGCGCCATTTCACCGCTATCGTTGACGTCCACCCGGAGGCGCGCGAAACGCTTGTTGGCTTCGTCCACAATCTGTTGGATGGCCTCAGGAGAACTGGCCTGCACGCAGATCAGCAAATCGTTCACGTCTGCCTGTTCGCCTTCAGAAGTCAGCAGTCCGGCCTCTCGCAGAATACGCTTATTGTCCGCTGTTCCCATCATCACTGCGGCATGATGCACGCCAGACAGATTTTCGAGGGCAACGGATAGTTTCATCAATTCCACCGAATCACGATAGGTGCTCGGAAGTATCAGACATCGCTTGTAGTCAGCCATCTGTTTACCTTCTCAAGGCCATCTGGTAATTTTTCAAGGAAACGAAGACGCCGAAAAGATAGCATAGGTCGGCTTCGATTACCATCTTAATTCTTTGTTCAGTTCCGCAAGGTTGCAAGGGCAGAACTCCAAAAAAATCTTGATTTACCCAATGGGATGGTAGATAAGGAATCAGCAATTACTAGCGGCAGCGGGGTGGGATCAGAGTACAGATGTTGCCGAGGCAGAAAGGTTGAGAGAACCCGGATTGATGGATCGACTGGATGAAAATATCTGATTCTTTTAAAGGAGGGTAACCATGCCTAAAGAAAAAATCGGGTTTATCGGACTTGGGGCCATGGGATCACCGATGTCACAGAATTTGATTAAGAAAGGATATGCTTTAACGGTCTGTGATTTGATTTACGAGCGAGTAGAAACCCTTAAAAAAATGGGTGCTCAGACCGCCGACACTCCCAAAGAGGTCGCCGAAAAATCGGATGTGGTCATTACCATGGTTCTATCCTCTCCAGACGCGCGCGCAGCGATTTTGGGTGAAAATGGTGTCATCGAGGGCATCCAGGAAGGGGCGACCGTCATTGATATGAGTACCATTGATCCTGTTACGACCCGGGAAATCTCCAAAAAATTGTCGGACAAGGGGGTTAAAATGCTGGATGCCCCGGTGGCCAGAGGCGTGAAAGCGGCTGTTGCAGGGACGTTGGCGATTTTTGTCGGCGGTGAAAAAGACGTTTATGAGGAGTGCAAGGAGATTCTCGCGGCCATGGGATCGGATGTTGAATATGTCGGAGATTCGGGTGCCGGTGAAGTTGTGAAGATTATCAACAATCTTATCATCGCGGTCTCGATGTGTTCCCTTTCAGAGGCACTGGTCTTGGGGGTGAAGGCAGGCGTTAAACCGGATGTGCTAATTAAGGCCTTAAGCAAGGGATCGGCCGACAGTTTCGTCTTGCAGAATCATATCAGGAAATTTGTGCTCAAGGGGAAATTCGATAAAGAAGTCTTTCCGGTGGACTATATCATGAAGGACTTAGACCTGGCCAGGCACACAGCCGCCCAGTACCATGTTCCGCAGTATTTTGGCTCAATGGCCTACCAAGCCTATGAGTGGGCCAGGGCGGCCGGTTACCGGGAAAGATATCATCCGGTTGTCATAAAGGTTTTAGAAGCGTTGGCCGGCGTGGAGATACGGTCCGATCTATCGGAAGAATGATTTTTTTATGAGTTGCAGAAAGCTGGCCCCTCTAGCCAGCTCAGTCCGTTGGCAGATTATCTTTTCCGAAACAAATCAATCAGGGAGTGTTGAAAATTCTAAATA
>CP070694.1:851402-853953 GCA_020353355.1 Desulfobacterales bacterium
CATAGACGCCGCCATGTGGACTACCGCGCCCATCCTTGATCTCTGTATATATCGCTCGAGAGACCTTATCACGGGTTGATAGTTCTAAACGCTGCGGGTCGTATTTTTCCATGAACCGTTCGCCCTTCTCGTTCAGCAGGTGGACGTAATAGGGAAGGGCCGCCAGGGCGCCTCTCAAAGAAAGCGGAAAGCAAAACCCCAGGGGAAAAAACTGGACGAATTCCATATCGATGAGGTCTGCGCCTGCTGTTAAGGCCAGCCCATAGCCGTCTCCGGTGACATCAATCGGATTATCTGTATTCAGGTAGAGGTTGCCGGAACCGCCGCATGCCAGGATGACTGTTTTGGCCCGCAACAGCACCGCCGTGCAAGTTTCAAGATTTAGCCCCACGGCTCCTGCTATACGATCGCTTGATTTGAGCAATCTTAATATCATGGTCTCCGGCAAAACCATGACATTTCTTTTATGAAGCTCACCCATCAGCGTGCGCAGCATTTCACGCCCGGTGCGATCCTCGACAAAGGTGGCGCGATGAAAGGAGTGACCACCGCCCGTACGCAAGGCATACGTTTTTCCATTTTCCTCACGCTCCCACAGCGCCCCGATCCGCTCGAGTTCCATAATGAGATCTGGCGATTCCTTTACCAGTTTGCGTATCAGGCCCTGTTCTCCCAAAAAGGCACCGCCTTTGACCGTATCTTCAAAATGAATGTCAGGGCTGTCACCCGGGACACGCCAGTCGCCAACACCGGCAATCGCGCCGGGTGCCATACTGGTACTGCCGCAGCGCTGCGGACGGCCTTTCAAAACCAGCATGACGCTGGCGTCATGTTTGCTGGCCTCATAGGCCGCCACGGCTCCGCCCCCGCCGCCACCGATGACGAGCACATCTGTTTCGAAATTGTACATACCTTTAGGGGTCTCCAGTTAGGAAAAAAATACTATAGATAGAAGGATAATGCAATTCAAGGAATTTTATCCATGCGCCGGCCAAACCTTTATGTGAACAACTTTTTTGAACCGCAAAATCCTCCAGAGGCGGATAAATATCGAATATAGAATGCCGAATGTCGAATGGTCACCCTGGACGTTCTGCGGGTTCTCATTTGATCTTGACACCTAAATGCGTTTTCCCTAAACTCCCTGACACTCGCAAAAAGCGAATTGTTCTCATCACGGTAATGGAGAAGATTTTATGAACACCGTTGATCTCATGATTGAGGGCGGCATGGTTTACACACCCCATGGTCATTTCAGGGCCGATATCGCAGTCCATGATGAAAAGATCCTGGCCGTCGGCGGCAAATCGAATTTTTTTTCTGCCAAAAAAACAATAGACGCCACGGGTCTGTGTATCCTGCCCGGCCTCTGGCATACCCATTGCCATTTTCGAGAACCGGGACACACCGCCAAGGAGGATTTTGAATCAGGTACCAAAGCCGCCGCGGCCGGTGGCATCACGTTTTGTCTGGACATGACCAACAACGATCCCCACCCGACCACCCTGGAAAACTTTGAGCGAAAGCGCGAACTCGTTCAGGGCAAATCCGTGATCGATTTCGGCCTGTATGGCGGCGGGCTGTTCCCTCAGGAAGTTGAAAAACTGGCCAAAGCCGGTGCCATCGGCATCAAGATCTTCAACACCCGGCATATCAAAGAGGTCTATCCCTATATCTCGGAACTGGGGGTGATCGACCACGGCCTGCTGTATGAGCTGTATGAAGCTGTAGCGGATACCGGGCTGGTATGTACCGTCCACCATGATGATGCGGAGTGGTGCAAGCGATTGACCTTCAGGGATTATATCAACCCGGGAAAGACGGACAACTCTGCTTACATGGAGGCCTACGAAAAGGGTTACATGTATGGTCATGGGATGGTTGCCGGTCTGGCGGCATCGCTTTACTATGCCCGCCTCACAAAGGTTCGCCTCTATGTCCTGCATCTGGGCGTCATGCCGGTCGGCGCCTATGAGATGATCCGGCACGCCAAGCAGGAACTGGGCCAGAACGTTTACGGAGAGCTCGAAGCCGCCGCCATGTTGATGACCAGGCAACAGGCAGAAAAGATCGGTCCGTTTACCTATCTTTGGGCCCATAGTCCGGAGGAGGCGCGAAAAAGCCTGACAAACGGCGTTACTGACGTCATCGTCGGCGAGCACGCCCCCCACACCCGTGACGAAGTCAGCCCCGGATGGAACGACAACTTCTCTGTACCCCTCGGTATAACCGGGGCCCAGGAGTTTATTCCCCTCATGCTGGACCAGGTGAATGCGGGGCTACTGACATTGGAAGACCTGACCCGCTTCTGCGCTGAAAACCCGGCAAAGATATTCGGCCTGTATCCGCAAAAAGGATCGATTCAGGTAGGTTCCGACGCGGACTTCACCATTGTCGATATGGCCAAAAAAGCAGTTCTGTCGGCAAAGGACATGTATTCCAAGACCGGCTTTACATCCTGGGAAGGAATGGAAGTCTGCGGTATACCGGTATATACCATTGTCCGCGGTCAGGTGATCATGGAAAATGGAAAAATAAAGGCAAAGCCCGG
>CP070694.1:854053-859581 GCA_020353355.1 Desulfobacterales bacterium
CCGTTGACCGCCTCATGCGACAAGCCATTTCCGACAACATTTTCCCCGGAGCCGTGCTGCTGGTCTCCCAGGAAGATTCAGTTCTTTTTTTTGAATCCTATGGTTATGCCAATTTGTTTTCCAAACTGAAGATGACGCGGGAGACGATTTTTGATTTAGCGTCGCTGACAAAACCATTGGCCACGACCGTTGCTATCATGCAACTGGTTGAGCAAGGCAAAATTAGCCTGGAACACGATCTCGGCAGTGTTTTATCGGAGTTTCATCATACGGATAAAGCCCGGATCCAACTCAAGCATTTACTTTATCATACTTCCGGTTTGCCGGATTATCGCCCCTATTATTTATCCATATGCAGCTATCCTCGCAAGGAACGCATCGCAGCGCTGCGAAAATTATTGGTCGAAGAACGCCTCGTCCATCCGATCGGCCATACCGTTTTATACAGCGATGTGGGCTTTATGATTCTGAGATGGGTGATTGAACGGGTATCCGGCTGCCGCCTGGATCAGTTTGTCGCCGATACCATTTACCATCAAATTGAGCTCGACGAACTATTTTTTATCGACCTGGAAGCACCTCCCTCAAAGCATAAATTTGCGGCGACCGAAAAATGTCCCTGGCGTCATACCGTATTAGAAGGGCAGGTGCATGATGAAAATGCTTATGCGGCGGGTGGTGTCGAAGGCCATGCCGGCCTTTTTGGATCGGCTAACGGCGTTCAGATGCTTCTGATAAAGTTACTTGCCAGTTATGGCAACCATGACGAGGGGCACTTTTTTGACAGGGATATCGTCCGTTTCTTTTTTAAACGGTTGCCGAATACGGATAAAGCCCTGGGATTTGATATGCCCAGCATCCAGAACTCCAGCAGCGGTCACTATTTCTCATCAAGAAGTGTTGGCCATTTAGGATTTACCGGTACCTCTTTCTGGATGGATCTGGAGCGCAACATCGTCGTCATCTGTTTAACCAACCGTGTCCATCCATCTCGACAAAACAATGCGATAAAAGCATTTAGACCCGCTTTGCACAATGCCGTGATGAAATCCCTGGTGTGATGCGGACCCGGCCGGTCGATCTTCGAGCAGCACGTGAGCCCGGTTAAAGGCCTTTTTTGAATTGATCGCGGCTTTTCAGGCAGAATAATTTTCTCTTGTAATTGTATAATAAATTTGGTAATTTATTTGTATTTCCCTCCGATTTTTTTAAGGACATGGTTCGGGTGCGCCCGATCTATATTTACAAAATGTCACATGACGATGATATCGCACGACGTGGTGCCAAAAAATGAGGCGTTATGAATCTATTTTTAGATAAAATTTTAGGTGTGTTTTCAAGCGACCTGGCGATCGATCTGGGGACGGCCAACACGCTGGTCTATGTAAAAGGCCGGGGCATTGTCTTAAGTGAACCGTCGGTTGTTGCGGTGAGCACCGGCAATCGATCAAAAAACCGGGTTTTAGCCGTTGGGCTAGAGGCAAAAAATATGTTGGGCAAGACGCCCGGTAACATCCTGGCGATTCGCCCGATGCGCGACGGTGTTATTGCAGATTTTGAAGTGACCGAGGCGATGCTGCGGCATTTCATACACAAAGTTCATAATCGGCGAACATTTGTCAGACCGCGAATTATTATTGCGGTGCCCTCAGGCATCACCCAGGTTGAAAAACGCGCAGTCAGAGAATCGGCAGAATCAGCGGGGGCTCGAGAAGTTTTTTTGATCGAAGAGCCCATGGCGGCGGCAATCGGAGCCGGTCTTCCCATTACGGAACCCACGTGCAATATGGTGGTTGATATCGGCGGTGGTACCACGGAGGTGGCTGTGATTTCGCTGAAAGGAATCGTATACAGCCGGTCTGTTCGAGTGGCCGGTGATAAGATGGATGCCGCAATTATTCAGTATATCAAACGCAAATATAATCTGCTGATCGGCGAACGTTCTGCAGAAACGATAAAAATCTCAATCGGAAATGCGTACCCGGACTCCCAGAACCTTGAGACCATTGAAGTTAAAGGCCGCGACCTGGCCTCAGGGATTCCCAAAATTTTATCGATTGATTCAGAAGAGATCCGGATAGCCATTTCAGAGCAAATAGATGCCATCGTGGAGACCGTGAAAATAGCGTTGGAGCAGACTCCACCGGAATTGTCAGCTGACATTGTCGATCGGGGCATCATATTAACCGGAGGAGGTGCCCTGCTAAAGAATCTAGACCGGCTGATACGGGAAGAAACCAGCTTACCGGTTACCGTAACCGAAGATCCTCTATCCACTGTAGCGTTAGGTTCAGGAAAGGCACTGGATAATCTTGAAATCCTCAAAGAAGTTGTGATTACCTAGCCGTATGTTGTCGAAAAAGATGGCGCTAATTATCGGCGTAATCGTTCTGATTACGTTCAATATTATTTTCCTCTCTGCAACCAGTAAAAGTTATACCTCGTTTGGACTCGGCCGTGTTGCCATCTCCTTTGTTGCCCCATTTCAAGAGCTTTTCACCCGTACGATTCGTTTTGCGAGAGGTATCTGGGAACATTATTTTTTTCTGGTTGCCGTTTCCCATGAAAATCTTCAATTAAAACAGTCGCTAAATCAGGCCATTGAAACCAACAGCCAATGGCGTGAGGTTGAACTTGCCAATATTCGCCTGCGTAGTTTATTAAATTTCCAGAAGACCACAACCCATCGGGTTCTTGCAGCTGAGGTTATCGGAAAAGATCCGTCTCCCTGGTTTAAAACCGTCATCATTGATAAAGGCAAAGCCGATGGTCTGCATAAAGGGCTCCCGGTGGTCATTGCCCAGGGCATTGCCGGGCAGATCACGGAGACTTCCGATCATTATTCGAAGGTCATGCTGATTATTGATCGCAACAGTGCCGTAGATGCGGTTGTGCAGAGAACCAGAGCGCGAGGAGTTATCAAGGGGGACTCAACGGATTTGTGCCAGTTTGACTTTGTTTTGCAAAAGCATGATGTCAGGATTGGGGATATCGTCGTGGCCTCCGGATTTGATGGTGTTTACCCAAAGGGACTGCCGATTGGATGGATATCTGATGCAGGCAAGCGTGAGGCGGAGATTTTTCAAGAAATAACCGTCACCCCCTATGTTGATTTTGAAAAGCTTGAAGAAGTTTTGATTGTACTTAACCCGCCAGGGAATGATTTTACGAGTGAAAAATGATTTATTGCTTTTATGTTGCTATGTGTCTTTGTCTTTTAATTCTGCAGACTACGGTTTTCCCCCATCTGCCGCTGTTGGATAGTTTCTATGACCTATTGATTCCGTTTATTGTTTATCTTGCTTTATATCGACCGCTGCGTGAGGGTTTGCTTCTAGTTCTTTTTCTTGGGTTTATCATGGACAATATTTCCGGCGGTCCCTTTGGGCTTTATCTCACGACATATTGTTGGCTGTTGATCGGTGTGATCGGGACAACCAAATTTGTTCAAGTCGGAAATCGTATTCTTTTGTCAATGGTCGTTGCAGCGGGGGTGTTGATCGAAAATATGTTATTCCTTGCCATCTTTACCATTACGGGACCGGATGTAAATCTTCCGGCGGGAGCGTGGAGCACGGTTGTTATCGAATTGCTCTGGGCATTGGGCACCGGGCCTTTTTTCCTGATATTTTTTAAATATGGCCATGGGCGAGTTGACCATCTCATGGATGCAATGTTGGCCCGTCAGCGATGATCGCCATGGAGTTTCGCAGTGGACAAGTATTTAAAAACAGCAGATAGTGAATGGTACAAGCAGCGTTTATTTAATCTGATGATTTGTGTGCTGGCAGCCTTTGTTATCCTGTTTGTGCGGTTGATTTATCTGCAAGTGATCATGGGAGAAGAATTAAGAAGGCTTTCACTGAACAACAGCATTCGATTGCAAAGCATTGATCCGCCCAGAGGAGTGGTGTATGATCGCAATGGTAAAGTACTCGTGGATAACCGACCCTCATTTGATGTGAGCATAATTTTAAAAGACGCCGAGCCGCTGGAACAGACCCTTGAAAAACTCTCATCTTATATTCAGATACCTGCCGCCGATTTGATATCCACCATACCCCGTACCAAAGGACGATCTTCCTATAAGCCGATCGTATTGAAACAGGATATCGGCAGAAATGCTTTAGCGGCCCTGGAGGTCCATAAATACGACCTTCCCGGCGTTGCTGTAAAAGTAAACCTGAGACGCAATTATATCAACAAACAATACGGCGCCCATCTGATTGGATACTTGAGTGAAATAAATCAATAGGAATTGAAAAGCGGCAGTTACCCGGGCTGCCGAAGTGGGGATCTGATTGGCAAATTTGGCGCCGAAAAAACCTATGAAAATTATCTGCGGGGTCAACGTGGCGGAAGACAGGTTGAGGTCAATGTAAATGGTCAAGTCGTAAGAGTGTTACAGACGGTCTCGGCAACGCCCGGCAACAGTGTCTATATAACCATTGATCAGGACACGCAACGCAAGGCCGAAGAACTGCTGGAAGGCGTTACCGGTGCTGTGGTGGCCATGGAAGTGAACTCCGGGGATATTCTTGCATTGGCCAGCAGTCCCTCCTTTGACCAAAATGCCTTTGTCGGAGGCATTTCTCGCGAAAACTGGGCTTCGCTCATTTCCAACCCGTTCAGACCGATGTCCAATCGAGCCATCCAGGGCGAGTATCCGCCCGGATCGACCTATAAAATCATTACAGCGTTGGCCGGGCTTCAAGAAGGTGTGATTGATACCGAGACGATTTTTCATTGCCCTGGATTTTATAAATTTGGCAATCGGGTATATCGCTGCTGGAAAAAAGGTGGACATGGGAGAGTTGATATCTTTAAAGCCGTGGCGGAATCCTGTGATGTCTTTTTTTATCAGGTCGGTCAACATCTCGGTGTCGACCGTCTGGCATGGTATGCCAAGGCTTGCGGTTTAGGATCGCCCACCGGTATACAGCTTGATCATGAAGCTTCCGGATTGATTCCAACTGCAGCGTGGAAACAACAACGTACGGGCATTCCTTGGCAAGAAGGCGAAACACTCTCTGTGGCTATCGGGCAAGGGTTTAATCTCGCAACCCCTTTGCAGATGGCGTCGCTGATTGCTGCGGTCGCCAATGGCGGCAAACGCTATAAACCAATTATCCTGGACGGCATCAAGTCCATTGATGGGAGCATTGTGTATCGGCAGACACCTCAGCTGATCGGTAAGTTGCCCATCAGTGAGGCTACGCTCAATATTGTTAAGGAAGGTCTCTGGCAGGCCGTCAATGGTGAAAAGGGCACCGCCCGGCGCGTCCGCATGAGCCATATCCAAATCAGTGGAAAAACGGGTACCTCTCAAGTGGTGAGTCGTAAGGAGGATGAGCAGGATTCCGAAGAAGATACGGCCGCCCATTTAAAGGCGCATGCCTGGTTTGTCGCCTACGCACCTTCTGATGCCCCTCGCATCGCGGTTTCCGTTGTTGTGGAACACGGAGAGCACGGATCCGGAGCGGCGGCGCCCATTGCCAAGGAGATCATTAAGACCTATTTGAAAAACC
>CP070694.1:859681-862412 GCA_020353355.1 Desulfobacterales bacterium
ATGAATCAAAAATTAAAACTGTGTTGTTTACGAGTACCGCACATGGAAGCGGATGCTCCACCGCAGCTGCCGGTTTCGCGACGAGTTTGGCCAATACGTTTCAAAGCAAGGTGCTTTTAGTCGACGTTAATCTGAGAACTCCCGGGATTCATAAATTTTTCCAGACCGAAAACACTCCGGGATTATTTGATATATTTCTTAATCGGTCCGCAAGAATTGAAAAAAATATAAAAGGAAATCTTTATGTCGTCACCTGTAATAAACTTTTAACTGATGAAATAGATGGTTTTTTTGGATCTGAACGCTTTGTAGAATTTCTTTCCAAAATGCGTCGCAATTTTGATTATGTGATTTTAGATGGCCCACCTGTAACATCGTGTCCGGAGTCCCTGATTATTGGAGCCAGGGTGGATGGAGTCATCTTGATGCTGGTATCCGGTAAGACCAGACGCAGCGTGGCTCTCAAAGCAAAAAGGGAAATTGAAGGGTCAGGAGGCAATTTTTTAGGACTGGTCCTGAATAAGCGCAAGTTTTATATCCCAAAATGGATCTACAGGCGATTATAAAATTATCTTCGATAACATCAGAGTAACTTACTTTAACTTTATGGGAGGAAGATCAATGAAAATCGAAAAAGCTATAGGCACGGTGATGGCTGTAATCTTTTGTCTAATTACAGCTTGCAGCTCCAACAAGGCGGTGGAGAAAAGCACAGGAGTGCCAATGACACCTGTAGCACCAAAATTGCTGCCTTACAGTATTCAACCTGGAGATCAGTTAGATATTAAATTTTTCTATAATCCCGAGCTCAACGAGACCGTCACGGTTCGGCCGGACGGAATGATTACGCTGCAGCTGATAGATGATGTAAAGGTTGCCGGATTGAGTCCTTCAGAGCTTGATGCGCTTTTGACAAAAGAATATAGCAAGGACCTGAGAAAACCTGTCTTGTCTGTGATAGTTCGCACATTTACGGCTCAGCGGGTATTTGTAGGCGGTGAGGTTGTGCAGCCAGGTCTCGTTCAACTGGCGCCAGGCATGCACCCGGTTCAGGCGGTATTTCAAGCAGGCGGTTTTAGAGAGACTGCCAAACCGGAGGCCGCGATTGTTATCCGTAAAGGGGAGGGAAATAAGCCTATACCGGTGCTTTTGGATCTTAATGACGCTATGTATGGAGTTGGTCAAGGGGCTAGTTTTGAACTCCAGCCCGATGATATTGTGTATATTCCTAAATCTACCATCGCTAAAGTCAACAAGTGGGTAGACGAATACATTCAGGGGATGCTGATGTTCAATGGTTGGTCGTTCGGGATTGGCTACGAGCTTGACAAAGAAGACAAGTGGAAAGTTTTCTAATTTTAGTTTTAGGCGTTAGAAGCGATTAATAAAATAACGGTGTTCATCTGTGTCCTTAAAAATCAATATAACGAGTACATTGTGTTGGTTGCGAAAATTAAGCACAGTCAAAAAAGGACCGTTCCACAGGCACTATAAGGGTCATTTATTAACACGCCAAGGCAGAGAGTTCTCAGAATAAAATTTGAATTCTTTGTTAGCTGCCTGGGTGAAACTGAAATTTAGGTAAAGTTCGCTATGGTATTCTATCCATGGCAGAAAAGAGCCGATTGCCGAATAAATAAAAGGTGGATGTAATCGACCAGGCGGAGCCATATTGACACGATTTTTCATTGCTAATTTGTAAAATTGAAATTTATAAAAATTAATTTCCTATCTTATTTTTGGCGGTTATCCGCCTAAGAGTTTTGTATCAATTATCGTCAATAGAAGAGGTGGCATTGATGTCTTTTTTTGATTTTCATTATCTGAAACATTTTATTTCTTCTAAAGATACTAAATTAGAAGAAGCATCAAGCGGAATACTCTCAGAAAAAGCGTTTCACCGGGTTCTCGAACTTGAGCGCGCCCGGGCTGATCGCTATGGAGGCAGGTTTTCTCTTGTGGTTTTTGAGACAGGCAACCCCAATAATCACCAGATAAGCGCGCGTGTGTTAAGCCAGGTTATCTTAAAACGGATACGACCTACTGATGCAGTGGGACGGTTTGAAAATACAAGGATTGGAATTGTTTTGCCCGGTACGCCTCCCTGGGGAGCCCACAAACTCTCCGAAGATATCTGTCAGCGAATCTCGATCAAAAGGCCGCCTCCTGTCTACAAGATCTACACCTATCCCTCAGAGAGGCTCCGGGGATTCAATAGGGACCAACTGGATCTTTTGTACGAAGAAAACGAATCTGTTCAGGCTGGCGGATCTGAGAAGCGGCTGAAAATAGTCAATCGATGGAACCGTGAGAGCTTGGTTGAAGGTCTAGAACCTTTTCTGAGTCGGCGGATGCCAGCTTGGAAGCGCGCAATCGACATTTTTGGATCGGCAGTGGGTCTTGTTCTGCTATTTCCATTGTTAATTGTTATCGCCATTGTTATCAAAGTCGTTTCCGCAGGTCCTGCTTTATTCAAACAGCAAAGAATAGGTTATTTAGGAAAGCCCTTTACCATCTTTAAATTTCGTACCATGAGGGTAAATGCTGACCCCACTTTTCACACCAACCATTTAGCCAACTTGATTCAGAACGATAAGCCCTTGGAAAAGTTGGATAGCGATGATTCACGAATTTTTCCTTTTGGAAAATTTCTTCGTCTAACAGGCTTAGATGAACTGCCCCAGCTCATCAATGTACTTCGTGGTGAAATGAGCCTAATTGGACCACGTCC
>CP070694.1:862512-866628 GCA_020353355.1 Desulfobacterales bacterium
CGGGTCAAGCCCGGAATGACGAAAACACCGTTAGGCGTCGTTCTGCCAATTACGACACAGTCTCGAAGGCGGGAATCCAGTAAAAAACCGAATAACAACTGCCGGTATTGAAATGATGAATAACCCTTACTTGGAATGGATCGATGAGAACCGTCAGGTTAACCGTATAGAAATTGTCGACAGAATTTTTATCGGCAGAACGTGCCAGGGGATTGAGGTTCACAAACGGATCCTTCTGCAAAGTCCTTCCGCGTCCAGAGATCATGCCGTAATCGATAGGACGGCGGCCCACCTTCGCATCACCGATACGAGCAAGAATGGCACCTGGGTAAATAGTGTCCGCATGGCTGCCGGTTCAGAACTAGCTCTTGCGGACGGCGATGTCATTCGTATCGGCGAATTCCATCTGCGGGTATCGTATCCGCAACATGCCTCTGCCGACAGCGATGATGGTTTACAAACGGCAATGACCCTCGTCACTCCATCCGAGATGACGGTCACCAACTTGGTTGCGGATGTGAGGAAATTTTCAGAATTCTCTCAGAAACACGCTTCATCCGAGGTGTTTGACTTGATGAAAGAAATCTTTGCCAACTTCAGCGCCATCATAAACGATTTCAAAGGAACCGTAAAAGACTATGCCGGTGACGCTGTTTACGCATTCTGGGGTCATCGAGACGCTGCGCCTGAAAATCAGGCGGTTCGTGCCTGCCAGGCTGCTTTGCAGCAGATGGAAAGGTTCGACCATCTCTGGGCTGAACTTTCGGGAAAATATTCGGGCGCCGATGATTTGAAAGTGGGGTGGGGAATATCAACCGGACCGGTGACAATGTCACACTATGGATCACGATTAGCGGACATGGCACTGGTCGGGGATTGCATTAATGTGGCCTTCCGCTTGTCCGATGTGGCCAACAAAGTGTTGCCTGCCCACATTGTTATTTGCTCGCAAACTGCAGCGCTTGTTCGCAATGACCTGACGGTGAAAGATCTCGGTGAGATTTCAATCAGGGGACGAAAAGGCATGGAGCATGTTTTCGCTATACGTTAATTGCTCGCATCCGTTTGGTAAAAATACAATTACCCTTAGGTATTTTCGAAAAATCTGAGCCATATACAGCGGCCTGTAACATTGCTGGGCGTGCATCTTTGGCAGACGCTGCCAAAGGGCGGTATCCCCTGCCTAATACCGACTCATCCTTTCAAGCAAGCCTTCAAAACATCCTTCAGCGGATCAGGGATGTTATCCACCGCATCAAGGTCGATAATTTCCTGGAAGGCCGGAATACCGGAAAGCTGCGTAAGTTGAAGAATGAAATCGTCCGGGGGCAGGAAGGTCTCTACAGGAGCTTCCAAGACCACAACCGGAAGGCCGCCTAAATCGTTCAATTCTTGAATTTCCACCTCGTAACGCAGATCCTGCAACAGCTGTTTTAGGGACGTAAAGTGCTTCAAGAAGATCACAAGGGTTAAATGGGCGATCAGAGAATGTTTCATATCCTCGGGTTGGCGATTTTCAGCCCCGGACAACATGGCCGTCAAGCGATTGATGGGGCACTCACTCCGATAGGATAAAATCCAGCGGGTCGCGGTCGTGATGCTTGTCGCCTTTCCTTTCTTCTCTCCCACATAAAGCGCATATTGATAGGGTACCGCATCGATTTGATTCGAAATCGGCGGCAAAGGCGAGCGAAGTTTCTTGGGCAAACCAAACGGGTCTTCACAGATCGCGGCAAAATACTCCTGAAGCTCGGCAAATGCCTTGTCGGAACCGTGGACTTCATCGGTTGAAGCACTTTCAATATAAGTCCCGAGAAGTTTACGGGGGATAAAAAGCGGTCTGAGCACATCCAAATGTTCATTTAATCTTTTTTTCAGAACTTCTGAGATCTTCTCGGTGTTCTGACGAAGCCCTAGGAACTGCTGATTGTCCAAATCCTTGCGAATGACTTCTGCACTGCTCATTTTGCCACCTCGTATCTGTTTTTTTGTTAATGCTGCTGCTTTTCTGCCTCCAACAAGATATCCGATGCAGCGGGTCTTGTCCGCCCGCCCAGCAAAAATCCGGCTATTTCAGCCTTACCACAAAAACCTCCGCCGCTTCTTCGACGGAGTAGGCACCGAACACAATCGACTCGGGGAATCCCTCCACCTTGACAAAATAGGAGGTCTCGGTATCCAATTCGTTTTGAGCGGCCCAGGCCGTATATTCTTTTCCTCCCATTTCCAGCTTCAGTCCTTCCATCGGGTAGTTCAGCACCGTCTTGGCCGGAAGGCTTCCGGAAGGCCCAACGGCGTGAAAGGCAATCTCGGCGCCGCTCACACCGAACATCACTCCGGACCAGCTCGAATTCTCCGGCCGCACCTCAAACCACTGTCCGATCTGTTCGTTGCCGTAAATATTCAGGTGATATTCAGAAAGTAGCGGCTTTTCCGGCTTATGAGCCTTGGCCACCATCCTCGCTCCCAACCCGCCATCCGAGGCCGACATGACTTCCGCCCCTCTGAGGGGTGTGCTCAGTTGCTCGGAGGAGATGGATTCCCCCTGGGTTTGAAGGATCATGACGGGAAAATGCAAACCCCTTTGAGCCTGGGCAGTGATCGCCAGCATCGACAGGCCATAGAGATTGTCCGGGGCTAGTAATTCATCGCTCGAGCCTAAAATTCCCCACATGGAAATATTGGCATCGACCAAACTATCCCAGGCCGCCATCCAGGCCATTTTCTTCAAATCATCCTTCCAGAAATGCCCTTGAACCTCCAATCCGTAAGTCTTCATCTGAGACATCAGCTTTTTGATGGGATCCGGTGAGGGGCCAAGGGAGGTGACCCATATGGTTTTCATTGGTTTTCCCCGATTCAACTGTTATCGTATCTGAATCTAATTATGTATCCATTTTGTCCTGTAATTCCAGCCAAGCAATTATTTCATAATCATTACCTTGAACTGCGCCGGCACGAGAGTCATTCCCGGAACGTTCAGACTCATGCCGTTTTGCCCGGTGGGACTGGTCATCTTGGTGGCGGGAGCTCCTTCATAAATGACCCCCAAACTGCCCATCAAATGCTTGCAGGGTCCCATGACCATACCGGAGGCCACACCCATGTTTACCCCCGCGTTGTCACCCTGACTTATAGGAATCTGGGTCATCAAGTTGTGGGCCGGCATGCAGGACAGGTAAATCTTCTTGCAGGCCGTCCCCGGATTGGCCGTCACACCCGTGGCCATGTTCGGGTAAGGAATTGGAACAGGTCCCACAGGCGTGGGTGTATTGCAGACATCCGGAAATGCGAAATGCATGCCCCCCAGCTGACAGTTTGCAAACATCACATCACCTCCTATCCCATGAGAATCTTGTCACCGTCGATGCGCACGTCTTCTTCAGCAGTCAGAACCGAATACTTGCCTCGCAGAGACATCAGCTTCTTCACCCGGTAGTTGAGCTGTCCGGCCGTGAGCTGCTCCAGCTCCTCGACCCGACGGTAGCACCGTTTGACCTCTGGGATACCCGTTCGAAGACAGTATCACAGGCCTGGCCGATCAGCTTGATCTTTTGGATCTGGCCCTGCAGGAAGTTTCCGAAAAAAGACAGGTGTTGAATGGTTACTTCCGCCTGAACGGAGTTGACCGAAAGTTGCGCGGAAATCAGAGCGGTGTCTTTGGCAGATACCAGATCGATGCCCTCCTGGGCGGCCAGCCGCAGCCGACCCTCCTTGGCCTTCAGGTCCACATCTCCATCAAAAACAAGGCTGGTAGGCCCTTGATCCTCTCTCTCCAGAATGCTGAGCACATAACATTTCCCGGAGGTTGTTTGCGATACCAGCACCGTGTCCCCGGGCAGGGGCTCCACCAGGCAACTCACTGATTTGCTGGCTTTGACCTCAGCACGATCGGTTTCAACCATAAAGAAACGGCCTGCTGAACCGGCGATCCTGCCGTATTCCAAAAAAACTTGCTCGCTGTCCAAAATTCTTGCCAGATTATCCATTTTTCTCACCTCAATTAAAAATTATCAATGAGTTCATAAAGTAACCGACATCAGATAGATTCGTTTCAAACGCGGCTGGAAGCCGCTCCCACATATTCATCATCGAACTGTGGGATCCCGCTCTGGC
>CP070694.1:866728-870639 GCA_020353355.1 Desulfobacterales bacterium
ATTTGTAAGGAAATAAACCGCCTTCCGATCTAGTTTTGGGCAGCAGCCCATTGACATCTAACCCGTATTTGACATATTCTGAATTAAATATTCTCTAGTTTTTACGATTGAATAGGCGAAATCTCGAACATCAAGATTTCACGCTCGCCTTTTTCCCTAAATACAAAATCCAGCAATCTTATGTGTCAATCCCAGTGCTATTGCTTAAAGTTTTTGCTTTTCGCCTTTATTGTAATTATCAGCGCTACACCGCCGCCGGCATTTTCTGCGCCGTTGTCGTTGGAGTATTCATTAGGGTTTAACGGTCGTTTCCAGTTGCACACATGGACACCGGTGACCGTGGTTATTGAAAACAGAGGCAGTGCAACGCGGGGAACATTAGAGGTTATGGTAACCTCCGGCAGTGAATACCACCAAGATGTTTTCCAGACCACCTATGCAATGGACGTTGATCTCGCTCATAATTCAAGAAAGCGATATGCATTTACGGTTTTAATCAAATCCTTTACCCATGAAATGATCATACGCTTAAAACAAAATGAAAACATCCTCATATCGCAATCTGTAAACCTGCGATCGGATTTCAGCGAAAAAAGTTTTGCGGTGGTTGCGGATGAATCTGTCTCCTCGGATATTTTAGCCGTCCTGCCGAAGACGATAGACCCTATCGATGTACCCCCCAAATTCCTGCCGGAAACCTGGTATGGTTATGATAGCGTCAAATTGCTCGTCATGAAAACCGACAGCATCAGACGCCTAAGAGAAAGGCAATTTCAGGCCTTAACCCGGTGGATAAAACAGGGAGGCTATCTCATCACTGCCGGCAGCCTGAACTACGGTTCATTGTCTGATAAGCGGATACAAGGTATTTTGCCGGTACGTGTGCTGGGACAACAGCGATTATTTGAACTAACATCTTTAGAGGATTTTTGCGGCCGACCGCTTCGCAGCCTCGAATCGTTTCTGGTATTAAATGTTCGCATAGAAAATTCCGATGTGCTGATAACCGAAGCCGATATCCCGATCATTATTCAAAAACATCTGGGAGTCGGCCAAATTGTTTTTCTAGCGTTTGATTATAACAGGCAGCCTTTCACCGGCTGGGATGGGAGGGAACTTTTCTGGGAGAAAGCTTTGGCATTGCGGCCGTGGATTGAAAGTCAGGGGATTTTTGTCGACAACAACAAAATTATGGATTCCATGTTAGCCCACGTGCCTGCAGATTTCCCGAATTTTAGATCAGTTTTCATTCTTATCGGTGCTTATCTTGGCTTGTTGTGGTTGTCTATGAAAAAACTCAGAACATCTGTTCAACGCAGATGGCCCAAAAGCTGTTTTATTTTAATGGTTATTTTTGTTTTTACGCTCATCAGTTATTGGCGCTTTTTTTACCCCAATAACATCAAAGGTTTTACCTACAATAGCTTTTGCCAATTGGACGTATCCGGACCCAATAACGTTGCTTCCGCAAAATATATCATTGGCCTCTATGCCTTAAAAAAAACAGCCTATCGTTTCGGCTTCGAATCATTTTCCAATCCGGTTACCCACATTTTATCTAAGCGCGCGAAGAAAAAAACGCCCGAAACCTATATCATACATGAAAATCATACCGGGCAGCAGATTATAGGTATTCTCAATAAATGGGATCACAGCTTTTACATGCTAACTTCAAAATTTGATTCTCCTGTCGTGGGACAAGCCCTCCGCGATAATCAGCATTTAACCCTCACCATAGAAAATACTCTGCCGCACCAGATCGTTGACGGCATGATATATTATAAAAAGCGATTTGTATTTATAGATGATATACCGGCCAATAAACGGCAACATATAAAGTTAAAATTATCGGATTTAAGAAAGACAGAAATTTTTTACAAGCAACAGGCAGAACAAATCATCAATCGTTTAGATGTGCATGCCGCACTATCCTATCTCAAAACATCGCAACGCAAGCTCACCGAAGATGTGATCCTGGGAATTCATGCTAAATTTAGTTCGAAGCCGGACAGCGTGGTGTTGATTGGCTGGGTGCAAAATGGAGTTATTCAACCACAATTTGAGCAAATTCATCGACGCAGTGAAAACCTTACGTTGATCAATTGGGAAATTCCGGTGAAGATAGCCTCATGAAATATTTTTATTTAACCGACGAATCAGAAAAATCGCTAGCGCCCTTTTTTTCAAAGACAATACTATCTGCCAGTTTTTTTAGTGTTGTATTAATCAGTGTGGTCCTGCTAATATTTTGGCCGCGTCGGCCGCTTTCCGCTTTTGTTATTGTAAATGAAATTCCGCTTGTTTTTTTTCTGGTTTTTGCCGCGGCCCTGATTATCAGCACCTATGTCAATCTTTGCTGTGGTAGCGGCGATATGGCTCGCAAGGGTTATTACATAATAAAGTCTCGAACGGATATAGCCACATTTGAAAAGGAAATCGAGTTTCTGCGATATGGACTGATTGAGTTTTTATGGCATACCCTGATTTTATTGCTGCCTTTTCTACCGCTGCTGATTTTAGCTGCATCCGTTTCGGCTGTATCATTTACTATATTCATGGAGGCGGTGTCGATCCTCTACACCGCGTCATTGCTTTGCCGAATGTTCGGATTTGTAGTGTATCTTTTTTGGGGACGGATGAGTACCCTGGGTTATATCGTGGCCCGGGCGTTTCTGATTGCTTATTTATTTGGCACCCTTTTATTTGTTCCGTATATCAATCCGATCCAGTTTCTATTACTTCTGAATGAAAGTCCTTACGGCGTCGGTTTCCCGTTTTTTTTCTATATGGTTGTTGTGACGGTTACCATCATTTTTCTGATTGCAACCAGTCACATCATGGTCAAGCACCATATCGGCATGGAGGAAACATCGTGAGCGCTGAATCATTATTTTGTGCCGAATTATCAAAACTAAAACGGCATGTGATCATCAAATCTGTTCGGCGCGCAGCGCTTGACGCTTCCTTGATTTTATTATGTATCTCGGCAGTCTTATTGTTTTTCGAAAGATCAGGCATTACAATCTTGAGCGATGATGTCTTCCGGTATGGTATTCCCATTGGAATTTCTTTAACGTCTGCATTGTTGCTGGCCTATCTAAGAAGAAAGAATTTACAAAATATTTTAATCGATATCGACACGCGCCTGAAACTTCAAGACAAGCTCAGCACGGCCTACGAATATCAGCGCAGCGGAAAGAAATCGGACATCTTAGCTATATTGCTGGAAGACGCCGCCGTCCAATTGCATCAACTGGAAATCAAACACATAGTTCCGGCGAAATTTTCAGCTACGTATCTCGCATTCATCCTGCTGTTGGTGCTAAACCTGGCGCTGTATTCGAGCGACTTTTGGGGTTCTGGTTCAAGACCGACATTCGTAAGTCAAGAACAAATCGAAAAGGCCCGCACATTGTTGCGAAACTACACCCAAAGTCGCATTGGCGGTAAACAAGCGAAAAAAAAGAGCCCCGATCATGTTTATGCCCGGCAACTGGAACAGCTCACCAACAGGCTGAATGACCCATCCTTGAATCAGGATGCATTGTCTGCATCGATCAACACTTTGCTAGAAGAACTTCACTCAGATCAAGCGCGTTTAGCAGATGAGCTAAGTGCTAAGTTAAATGCTTTTAGGAGCGAAGGCGTGCCCATTCAGCCAATTCCCGAGCTGGGAAAACTATCATCCAATAAAATCGAAAAACTTAAAGCACTGCTGAATGGCGCCCTGAACAACCGGATTCCCGACTCCCTGAACCAAGACATTGAAACCTTGCAGGAGTTTTCCAGTTTGGAGAAGTTACTTTCTCAGGTCATTGATGATTTGAAAGAAAATGATTCACATGTAGATCAGTATACGCAATCCCAGCCTCATGAAGCCCAGACATCTCAATACGCAAATGATCGTCAGC
>CP070694.1:870739-875608 GCA_020353355.1 Desulfobacterales bacterium
ATCTCAAATTTTTACCCTCTTAAATCCCCCGCCAGACGGGGGGCCGCCATGGCCGGCATTTAACAGGGCGAGTATTCAATGACCAAAACAATTGGAATCTCGAATTCTGGTCACTGTGATTTATTTGATATTTGGGATTTGTGATTTGGAATTTTTTGCACCATTACTCCGTTGCTTCATCAAAATAGAGCCAATAGATAAAAATTAATTCATTTACCCCTTAATGGTAACCGCAATCCCCGCCACCACCCAAATCACCCTGTCGGCACTGCTGGCAATGGCCTGATTAACAGATCCAATCAAATCTCGATACACCCGTGCTAATTGGTTTTCAGGCACAATGCCGGTTCCCACTTCGTTTGAAACCAGCACCAGCGAGCCATCTGCGGATTCCACCGCATCTACCAATTTTGGTATTTGATGTTCGACGCTGAGAGCGCCTTCATTTTCCATCAACAAATTATTGATCCATAGTGTCAGGCAGTCGACCAGAACGACGCCTTCCATTTTGGCATTTTCCATAATGGCTTGCGGCAGTTGCAGCGGGGCTTCAACAGTTTTCCATAATCGACTGCGTTTCTTTTGATGATTCGTCACGCGTTGTCTCATTTCGTCATCTTGGGGCACACAGGTGGCGATAAAAACCTTTTCATCACCGGACATCTTTTCGGCAAGTTTCAGGGCGTGGTTGCTTTTTCCGCTGCGACAACCACCAATGACAAATACTTTGTGGTTCATTGATTTGTTTCCTATAAGGCATTTTCTTTTTTATTTAGGAATTTTAGGCATTATTCAGTATGTTTAAATTGATAATTTCAGTAATGCTTTTGATATCTATATGGGCCTCAAAATACTGGGCTAACAAATCATATTCTTTGTCTCTGGCATCAAGACCCTCGAAATCCGCTGTTTTTATGTGCCCCAAGCCAATGCTGGTCAACCATAACGCCGTGATATCCGGGTTATCGAATATCCCATGAATATAGGTGCCGATAATTCGAGCCTCCTTTGCGACACAACCGTCATCATCGCTGGCCGCAATGCGGTTGCGGGATATAATTTGAAATAACGATTCCCCGCTTTTGCGCTGGGTTTGACCCATATGGATTTCGTAACCGGAACCGTGAACACCCTGCCACAAAAACTCAGTTAAGGTGGTCGTTTTCGGTGCCTTCAGTACGGTTTCCACCGGCAACAAATCCAGTCCCCGGGTCGATCCCGAATGGCCTTCAAGCCCATCCGGGTCATGGACGGTCCCACCCATCATTTGATAGCCGCCGCATATTCCCAATACGTGTCCCCCCCGCTCCACAAAGCTTTTTAAGTTTTGCGTCCATCCGGTGGAGTGCAGCCAGTTTAAATCATAGCGAGTATTTTTAGATCCGGGCAGGATCACTGCTCGAAAATTGGATAAATCCTGCACCTTTTCTAAAAAGAAGAGCTTGATCCCATCTAATAGTAAAAGCGGATCAAAATCATTAAAGTTGGATATGTGTGGCAGGCGAATGACAGCAATGGATGGTAACTTGCTGCTAGCGGGAAAAGCCCGTTTCGGTTTTTCAATGACCACCGAATCCTCCGGTTCGATGTGGATATGGTCGTACCAGGGAAGCACGCCAAAAACCCTTTTCCCGGTGTGCTCCTCTATCCACTTCACGCCATCTTCAATCAGTTGAATATCGCCGCGGAAGCGATTAATAATGAATCCTTTCACTAAATCCTGCTGCGTGGCAGATAAGCATCCCAGCGTTCCGATGATCTGAGCAAATACACCCCCGCGGTGAATGTCGGCCACCAGAATAACCGGTGCCTGGGCGTATTCAGCCATGCGCAAATTTACAATATCGCTGTCCATTAAATTGACTTCCGCACACGAGCCGGCACCTTCCATGATGATTAAATCATAGCTCAATTGCAAGCGTTTGAGAGCTTCGGCAGCAGTTTCGAAAAGCGTTTCTTTCTTGCGATGATAATCCACGGCAGAGGAGTTTTCACTGACATTGCCCAGAAGCACCACCTGAGACCCAATTTCACTGGTGGGTTTCAACAAAATAGGATTCATGTCCACATGCGGTGGCACCTTTGCCGCCTCGGCTTGCACGATTTGGGCACGACCCATCTCCAGACCCTCTGGAGTAACGCCCGAATTATTGGACATGTTCTGGGCTTTAAACGGTGCAACTCGAATACCCTCTCGCACAAAATAGCGACACAAGGCGGTGGCAATGATACTTTTGCCCACATCGGACCCCGTTCCCAAGATCGCCAGACAGGCCGCTTGGTTTGTATTTTTATTTTTCGATACCAATTCTTGCTGTTACTCCATTTTGAAAATAATGCTTAATGGCGTTTACTTCCGAAACCAGATCTGCTTTTTCGACGATTTGCGGCGCCGCATCTCTGCCGGTGATAACCAGTTCCATATCCTCCGGCTTTAGGTCAATGATATCTAAAAGATCCTGCACGGCCAATAGACCGCAAGAGACTGCGACATTGGCTTCATCCAGAATCACAACGGGATACTGACCTGAGGATATGATCTCTTTGATGCGCGCGAGTCCTTTGCGAGCGGCCGAGATATCTTCAGCCGAAGGCTTGCCTTTCGCAAAACGCCCGCAACCGAATTGTTCCACGGTGACACTATCGGAAAAACGCTTCAAGGCATTAATTTCACTGTATGTTCCCCTTTTAATAAATTGAGCGAGATACACCTTTAGGCCGGCTCCCACGGCCCTGAGGGCCAACCCGAGTGCGGCGGTGGTTTTGCCTTTTCCATCGCCCGTATATACTTGAACGTATCCTTTCATTATTAGGATTATATTTAGCCAATTTTATATTTTCCCGAATAGCCTCGGGGCGTATACATAAAGTCCAGATAACGACGTGAGGTACTGCTGCCAACAAATACGGTGGTCTGCATATTTACGTCAGCGTTGTGAAGGTTTTCCAGAGAGATAATCTCAACATGCTGCCGTTTCCGCATGGCGCGCACGACAATGCCTACGGGTGTGTGTTTATCGCGATACTTCAATATAATCTGTTGGGCTTTTTCGAGTTGCCAGGTTCTCTTTTTGCTTTTGGGATTATATAATACAATCGCAAAATCTGCTCGGGCTGCTGCCACCAGTCGCTTTTCAATGATCTCCCAGGGAGTCAACAAATCGCTGAGGCTGACCACTGCAAAATCATGGCTTAATGGTGCGCCCAGTAGCGCTGCACCAGCGCAAAGTGCAGGAATCCCGGGAATGATTTCAACATATAAAATGTCCCCCTGTTTTTGCCGACGAACCCCCAAATCGCTTAACGGAGCGATATGCAGACGTTTTGCACTGCAGGTGTCAAACACCAAACCGGCCATGGCATAAATGCCGGGATCACCGCTGGAGACGATGGCACATGATTGGCCGTTGAGCGCCACGTTAATGGCAGATTCCACGCGCTCGACTTCTTTGGTCATTCCGCTGCTGATGATCTGTTTGTTGTCGATCAACGGACGAATCAAATCAATATACGTCGTGTAGCCCACCACGGTGTTGACTTCGCTGAGCACCTCCACTGCACGCCGGGTTAAATGCCGAGGATCGCCGGGTCCGACGCCTAAGATATGGAGGATTTTCGAGCGATCGCTAGGGTTGCATTGCGATTTGTCTGCTTGGGAACCACCAGGTTTCCGTTTTGCGCTGCCAGTATTGCCGCTGCTTCGCATACGCTTTTTACTCCAATATGTTTTTTCACCATCGATGATGGATTCTGAATTCCTGCTACACGGTTCAATTCTGCTTTATCATAAAAATAGAGGGGCAGATCCAATCTAGCGGCTAATGCAAGCAGTCCGGGCTCATCGGCTTTTAGCTTTATGGATGCGATGCCGCTTAAACTGGCGCTGGATAAACGAAACTTTTCAAGGACGTTTTCAAGAAGATCCTCTATTTCTTCCATGGGCGTGTTGCGGTTGCATCCGATTCCAGCAATCAGCGTGGGCGGCCGCAAAATAAGGACTGACGACGGTAAATCGGCGTCCAGATCGTCAATGAATATACGTGGTACATCGTCGCTTGGTTTCTGCTGTTCAACCGGAGTTGTGCCCCCAGGCGAAATCGCATCCGGCCAAGGGATGGAATGAAAAATTGAATCCGGCATTAGTCCAAAGGGATCGTGCAGGCAAATGGGTTCGCCCTTAAGCAAGGCCATATTCACGGTTTTTATGGCCTCCGGGTTTTCAATAGTTAGGTGTTTTTCTTTGGCCAAAACATCGATGGCGGCGATTTGATTCACATCCGTTGCGGTGGTGATCACCGGATGGGCTCCGATAAATCCAGCAACGTCCAGGGTCAGTGCATTTGCTCCTCCCAAGTGGCCGGATAAGAGACTGATGGCATGCTTACCCTGATCATCGACTACCACAACTGCCGGATCTTCCAGCTTGCTGCGGATAAACGCTGCAATGATACGCACGACAATACCGGCAGACATAATGAAGATATGGCCGGTATAGTGATAAAAAACGTCTGCCAATGCAGTGGACAACGACTGAAACGTCGCCAAATTACTGCCGTCTGCCGTGAGTTTGTGCGAAGCAAATATATCGCCATCAGACAGACCACTGGCTATTTTTCGTGCCAATTTTAGCCCATTGGGAGTAATCGCCCAAACGGCATACTTATTGTTTTTAAAGGGTTCCATTGGTTTACTGATAATAACAGCGACTTATTCTCGAGCACGTTAGCTAGTGCGGTAAATTCGAAATCCGAAGCACGAAATTCGAAACAAATTCAAAATTCGAATGTTGATGGTTTCGTAAAAAGTCCCCGAATCGTCATGCCGGACCTGATCCGGCATCCAGAACATATTGAATTTACTATATTCCGG
>CP070694.1:875708-878661 GCA_020353355.1 Desulfobacterales bacterium
ATGCGTTGTGAACCAGTCGATCCAGGATCGCATCGGCCAGAGTGGGATTGCCGATAATTTCATGCCGATGATCAACGGGAAGCTGGCTGGTAATCAATGTGGATCGCAGGCGGTGACGATCCTCTAAGATTTCTAAAAGATCGTGACTTTGCTCTTTGATAAATTTTTTTAGTCCCCAATCATCGATCACCAGCAGGTTGGTTTTGGCCATACTTTTGAGCAGTTTCCCATAGCGGCCGTCCGCTTTTGCAATCTCGAGATCATGTAAAAGACGCGGCAACCGGAAGTACAAGGCGCTGTAATCTTGCCGGCAGGCTTTCTGTGCCAGGGCACAGGCCAGATAGGTTTTGCCGACCCCGGTGGGACCGATGATCAAGACGTTGTGGGCTTCTTTGATCCACTGGCCGGAAGCCAGCTGCATCATCAAGGATTTGTCCAGGCCCCGTGGGTGACGGAAGTCGATATCTTCGAGGCAGGCATTTTGGCGCAGTTTGGCTTTGGCCAGGCGGGTTTTGAAGCGACGATTTTGCCGATCGATCATCTCGCGGTCCACCAGCAGGCCGAAGCGCTCTTCAAAGCTGAGCTTTTCAATATCCGGCATTTTCATTTGCTCTTCGAGCGCCGTGAGCATGCCGGAGAATCGCAGGGTTCGCAGTTTGTCAAGGATGGGGTGAATGAGCATAAAACAGACTCCTTTCATTGATAATAATGTGCGCCGCGAATATTTTTATGGTTAATGACAACCTCGGCGCTGGTTGACCCCGGCAGGGGTTTTTGATCCAGGTTGTACTTTAAGATTGAAGCCACACTTTTGTAGCTGGTTCCGCCGATGATCAGCGCTCGGCGACAGGCGGCTTCCAGCCGCTGATCATCATAGCTTTTGGCGAGTCGCAAAATTCCCATACAGCTGCGAAAGCCCTGTTGGGGATGTTTGCGGGAGTTAAGGATCACTTCGATCAGCTGTGCGGTATGGGGTCCGATTTTTGCCGCCCAGTTGATGAAGCGTTGCGGACTCCATTTGGCCCACTGTTGATGAGACTTGGGCATGTGTTCGGTGAGCGTGGTATGACGCCCCTTGAGGTAGCTGCGGATATGGCTGGCCACGGGTTTACTTTTATAGAAGCACTCAATGGTGTTTTCGGTGATGCGCACATCGATCTTTTTTCCGATCAGCTGATAGGGTACGCTGTAATAGTGGAAATCGACTTCAATATGATAGTCGATATTGACAGCGGCGATTTTCCATTCGGCATAGGCATAGGGTTGCACCGCAAGCGGTTTGAGGGCCGGTTTATCAAGTGCTTCAAACATCTGTTTGCGGCAGCCGGGCAGTTTTTGGAAAGCGGTGGTGTTGAGTTTGATCAAAAGCTCGGCGATGGTTTCATTCAGCTGCCGGAGGCTGAAAAACTGGCGGTTTCTTATACGGGCCAGGATCCAGCGCTCCACCACCTGAACGGCGACTTCCACTTTGGCCTTGTCTTTGGCTTTGCGCACGCGGGTGGGGATGACCACCGTGTCATAATAGTTGGCCATATCCAGATAGGTGGGATTGATGTCGGGTTCGTAAAAGCAGGCTTTGTTCACCCCGCTTTTAAGGTTATCGGGCACGACAATCTGCGGAACGCCGGTAAAGAAGGCAAAGGCGCGGCGGTGGGATGCAATCCAGTCGGGCAGCGCTTGGCTCCAGGTGGCTTCCGCATACGTGTAGTTGGAGGCACCCAGCACGGCCACAAAGATTTGAGCCTCGCGCATTTGGTTGGCGTGAAGATCATAAACAGGCACCGTCTGACCGGCGTAATCGACAAACAGTTTCTCGCCGGCGCGGTGCTCCTGACGCATGACCGGATCGATCTGATGGGTCCACTGACGGTACAAATGACAAAACTGGCTGTATTGATAGCCCTGGGGAAATTGCTCTTTATATTCCTGCCACAGCAGCATCAGAGTAACACTTTTGTGCCGTAGCTGCTGGTGAATGTAAGACCAGTCGGGAACAACGCGCTGGTCCGCCGGCACAGCGGGCAGCTTTGGATACAACAGTTGCTCCAGCTGGTTGTCGTCGATATCATTGGCCAGGGGCCAGCTTACGGCTGCCTGCTGGAAACGAAACAGATACTCGGCGACCGTACTGCGGGCAATGTTGCAGCTTTTAGCGATTTGGCGGTTGCTGATGTCACAGTCAAACTTTAATCTGAAGACTTCTCGAATTTTGCGCATGGTTAATCTCTCCGCTGGCATATGTACCTCCTGAGTTCAAATTTGGAGATACAGTCTAACGGGTTAATGAGAATCTAACCAGCGCCGCTGTTAGCTCTATGACATTATTGGCGGTGGCCGGAATCGTCCGGAATCGGTGGCCGACTTGCTCCGGAATGGGTGGCCGGAATCAATCGGAATCGGTGGCCGGAATCGAGCGGAATATGCAGTCATTGATGCCCAGCATCAATTTGCGAAAAAACGTTATGACCATCAATATAGATGGACACCAACGCCGGAAATAGAGAAGGAAATCATCGATAAGATTTTTGGTCGCCGACAATGACGCGGATAATCGTCTGATTTTATACTTTGATCTGTACCATCCATATTGGGAGTTATTAATAGTCAATGGTTTACAAAGAATAGCTTTTGAGATCATATCTCACTTCCGGATAAGATACAAAACCATCGTAAACACGCTGCAACCGACAACGGACTACGTACTACGGACACCCGATTGAACTTTTTATGTCAATTGGGTTGGACCCTAAACCTGTTCTGAATCTGACCGATACTCCCGATATTGAATCATCCGCTGCACGCAACCTGGAAATTAATTAAAACGCCGACATGTTCTTCGGCTCGCGCTTCACCGCTCTCGGCTTAAGATATTCATTGGAAATCTGTCGATCGGCCGGTTTTCGGACAGTGGCAATGAATGTTAAATCGGGAATCCGACAAATTTGGGGCTAAT
>CP070694.1:878761-889128 GCA_020353355.1 Desulfobacterales bacterium
ATTATCTGCATGGGCTGGATTTTTCCGGAATTGTGGTTCGGGAACTATTGGGTCAGAGAGATATCTCCATGATAGAGATGACAAGCATCATCGCAAACGCCATCGGGGCGGCGAACCTGGAATATGTTCAATTCTCCAGTGAAGATGCGAAACGCTCGATGATGGAAGCGGGCTTTTCCAGTGATGTGGCAACATCCTTTTTGCAACTGTATGAGAGTATCAACGCCGGAGATGTCATTGCCGGAACCCAGCGCACAGACCAGAACACCACCGAAACATCATTTGAGGAATTTTTCGAAGTGTTTGCCGGACGCTATCATAATACTTTTTAATCGTTCGGAGATTATGCAAATGCGCACCCGTACCACCTTGGATAAATCGAGGCTGGATGTCTTGATATATTCCCATGATGGCCGTGGCCTCGGGCATGTGAGCCGTGGCGTTACCCTGGGCATGACATTCAGGCGGCTTTTTCCAAACCTAAAGGTTCTGTTTGTATCAGGATGCAAGCAGACGGCGACATTAATCGGTTCGTGCCCATTGGAATGGATCAAGTTGCCATCGTACGAGACATTGATCATTAAGGGAGAAGCCAAAGGCCGCATCGGTGATATCAACATTAAAAATTGTTATTTAGGACCCGCGCGGGCTAGCATGATAGAATCGATAATACTTAATTTCAAGCCGCGCTGTGTATTGGTCGATCATGAACCGCTGGGAAAGAGAGAGGAATTACTGCCTGCGCTGAAATTAACCCAGGGAACCGATACCACCTGGCTGCTTGGTGTTCGAGCCGTTATCGGAGAGGTTGCCGGAATGTCGTCTGAACTGTCCAAGCATATTTTCAAAGCGCACTATCATTCGCTTTTGTGGTATGGAGACGATCAAATATTAGGATCCGACGCCGTTCATAGCGTCGAAGCGTACTTTGGGACACGCCCAATCGTAACCGGGTACATTTCCCGATTTCTGGAGATGAAACACTGGGCTTCATATGCTGCTGAGAAATATGCCGGCACCGTTGCGGTTCCGTGGCTCAGTGAAACCTCATTGTCTTTTTTAGAGAGCCTTTCCAGGGCGCTGGATGAGATCGGTGACCGCTACGGCAGGTGGAAAATCTTTACTGACATACATGAATTAAAAAACGTGGCCAAGAACGTTATCCGGCGGTTTGAACAAAATCCCCATTGTGTTGTCGAGAATGTCAGTGACCAGTATCTGGCTGCGCTGGCAAATTCACGGGTAGCCATCGTCTATGGTGGATACAATAGTCTTACAGACATCATGGCGGCAAATGTGCCGGCGGTTGTTATTATTCGCAGCGTGAACGATAAGGAACAGGAAGAGCATGTAAACAGGATCATCCAGGCAAGGGGTAGCCTGATGGCTGCGTTAGCAGAAAGTGACATTACCTGGAAAAAATTACATGCCGCCCTCGAGACCCAGCTCAGGGCTAAGGCTGATGGGGCAAGAGAAGTTCAGTTGAATGGCTCGGAAATCGCTGCGCGTTCAATAGTTGATATACTTGGACTTTAGCCCTGGCGGAACCCGCAACTCGAAACACGTAACGCAATCAATTTCCAGCATTCCACCATTTCAATTGAGGCGAAGTCCCTAGATTTTAGATACGTATAGGTCTATATCTTCGGTATGCCTGTTGGGTGACTTGCACCCTCATTTTTGATTGTTACCTTAATTTAGGTATTTGGCGAATTCGAGAAATGTCGACATCTTTTTGAAAGCCGACATCATTATTTGAAATAGTAACTTTAACCGTGAGTTCCGCCCCATGTGAGCCAAGACTATTATTTTCGACTTCATTGGAAACATGTATCGCCCCAAACCTATGCGAGGTATCTAAATTGTTTGATTTCAATATACTTCCAGCACGATGGCTTACGCCTAAGACCGACACACCGATTGTCATACGTGGCGGCAATCTGTCCATCAATGATGTCGTTGAGGTCGCGCGCTTTGGTGCCAAAGTTCAATTGACAGAAGATGATGAGATTTTGAAACGGGTTGAAGCGTCGCATCAGTATATTATCAGGGCCGCTGAAGACGGCAGAACGATTTACGGCGTTACCACCGGATTCGGCGGGATGGCCCATACCATTATGTCGCCTGAGGATGCCGGTCAGTTGCAGGAAAATTTGTTATGGTTCATGAAGTCGGAATCCGGCAAACGCCTCGCCAAAGAGGATGTGCGCGCGGCGATGGCGATTCGCGCCAACACCCATTTGCTCGGTTACTCGGGTCTAAGGTTTGAACTGATACGACGGATGCAAACCTTCTTGAATGCCAATGTGACACCCCATGTGCGGGAGTTTGGCTCAATTGGTGCCAGTGGCGATTTAACGCCATTGGCATGCATTACCGGCGCGTTGATCGGTTTAGATAAATGCTTTAGCGTTGATTACGATGGCGAAGAAATGGATGCCCTCACCGCACTGAAGCGGCTTGGTTTGGCGCGCCTGTATCTGCAGCCGAAAGAGGGATTGGCCATGATTAATGGGACCTCGGTAATGAGCGGCCTGGCAGTCAATTGTGTGTTTGATGCCCACATTTTGCTGGCCTTGACGATGGCTGCCCATGCGCTGGCCATCCAGGGATTAAACGGCAGCAATCAATCGTTTCATCCCTTTATTCATGACCACAAACCCCATCCCGGTCAAAAATGGGCGGCTGCCGCCATGCTTGAGCTTTTATCCGGTTCAAGATTAATTCGCGATGAACTGACGGGCCGGCATGCGCGGTCTGCCGGGGAATTGATCCAAGATCGCTACTCGCTGCGCTGTTTGCCGCAGTATATGGGACCGGTGATTGATGGACTGGCTCAAATTACCCGCCAGGTGACGGTTGAGATCAATTCGGCGACCGACAACCCCCTGATTGATCCCGATGGCCATCAAGACTTTCACGGGGGTAACTTTCTGGGACAATACATCGGCGTGGCGATGGACCATCTGCGCTATTATGCAGGATTGATGGCCAAGCACCTGGATGTGCAAATCGCGTTGCTGGTGGCTCCGGAATTTAGCAACGGCCTGCCGCCATCACTGATCGGCAATCCGGATCGCAAGGTAAACATGGGGTTAAAAGGTTTGCAGATCCATGGAAACTCGATTATGCCCATGCTGACGTTTTTAGGAAATTCTTTGGTTGACCGCTTTCCGCCCCATGCGGAGCAGTTTAATCAAAACATTAACAGCCAGGGTCTGGGGTCAGCCAACCTGGCGCGGCAATCCATCAACGCGTTTCAACAGTATATTGCCGGGGCGCTCATGTTCGGTGTGCAGGCCGTTGATCTTCGAACCCGTCTCATAGCGGGCCACTATGATGCCCGTCAGTGCCTTTCACCGGCTACAGTGCCTTTGTATGAAGCAGTGCGTGAGATTGTCGGACAGCCGCCATCCGGCGACCGACCCTATATCCGAAATGACCATGAACAGTCTTTAAGTGACCACCTTCAACGGATTGCAGCTGATATTGCAGCGTGTGGACGCATACCTGAAGCAATCGAGGATGCGCTGACGGGCCTGAATTCGTTGAGCAAAGAGTAAAAACGACGCAATGCCTAAAGTATTCAATAGTCAATTCTAATATGGATGCAGCAGCGCAAATTGAGCCCGATGAAGGGCTTATCGCCACACCGCAGGGCAAAATTCATTATTTAGATTGGGGTGGCACCGGTCCCCAAGCCCACTTTTTGCATGGCAACGGGTTTTGTGCCGGAACCTATTCTCCTTTTATTCAATACCTCATCAAAGACTTTCACATCTTTGCCAGCGACGTTCGAGGCCATGGCGGCTCAGATCAACCAGACATCCAGCGCATTCGCAGCTGGACCGGATTTGCAGAGGATCTAAAAGCACTGATCGAACAAACGATGTCACCGCCGATCATTGGTATGGGCCATTCCCTCGGCGCCGTGACGACCTATATCGCGGCAGCCAAATACCCGCATCTTTTTGCAGCCATTGTCCTGATCGATCCCGTGATTTTGCCAAAGAGAGTGCTTTGGCTGCTCGCCGCAGTTAAGCTTCTGGGTTTAGGACGCAATATTCCATTGGCCAAAACGGCCCGCCGCAGGAGACGGACGTTTCAAGGTAAAAAAGAAGCCCTGAGGCTTTTCACCGCCGGAAGAGGCATTTTCAAAACCTGGTCTAAAGAATTCGTTCACGCTTACCTGGAGTGCGGGCTGCTGGAGAAAGATTCCAATACGGCGGTGTTAAGGTGCGATCCGGAGCTAGAGGCCCAGATTTTTGAATCCGTTCCCATTGATGTCTGGCGCTATGCCAAGAAAATATCCTGTCCGGTGCTCGCCATACGGGGTGAGCTTTCAGATACGTTTTTAGTCGATCCGGCTGAACGTTTAAAAGACAGGATTTCCGATTATTAGCTGAAAACAATACCGGACTCGGGTCACTTTATTCCCATGGAAAAACCGCAAGCATGTGCCGATGCCATCTCGGATTTTGTGCACCGCAAGCGTGGCACATCCGTTCACTAAATTTTATTGTTTCTTGACTTGATTTTTGACAGCCATTGTTGCAAAATTCCAGAACTCCAGTGTTTGCGATACAATTGTTAGGGCCGGGACCGATTATCTCAGGTTTGGTCCGAAGGCCCCGCTTTTCTTAGACGAACCGAAATCTCGAACGTGGTTTTTGAATATAATGAAACAAAAATTAATAGAGCTTATCGTTAGCGCCGCCCGCCGTGCCTGTGAGAAAGGCAGTTTGATATCCTCTCAAATTCCAGAGCCCGCCGTCGAGGAGCCCAAGTTGGATGCCCACGGGGATTTCTCCACCAATATCGCGATGGTTATGGCGTCGAACCAGAAGATGCCGCCACGAAAGATTGCGGAAGCGATTCTCGAGCATTTGAATGATCCTGACGGAATAATTGCCGAGACTGAAGTTGCCGGTCCGGGATTTATCAATTTTTTCTTGGAGAAGTCCGCCTGGCATACAATTTTACGGGATATTCATGATGCCGATGATCGTTACGGTTCATCGGATATCGGCAAAGGAAAAAAGATCCAGGTAGAATTTGTCAGCTCAAATCCTACCGGTCCCTTGCACATCGGGCATGGGCGTGGGGGGGCGGTAGGCGATACGGTTGCCAATCTTCTTTCATTATGTGGTTATGATGTTCAGAAAGAATACTATATCAATGATTCGGGCCGGCAGATCCGGACCCTGGGCCAGTCGGTTTTTTTGAGATATGAGGAGTTGTACGGCCAGCAGATTGAATTTCCACAGGAATGTTATCAGGGTGATTATATCCGTGACATTGCCCGGGAGCTAAAAAACCAGAAAGGTGCTGCTCTATTGGACCAGTCGGAAGAAAACGCAATCATGGAATGTGCCTGGTTTGCGGCTGAAAAAATATTGGCCGGCATGCGGCAAGATTTAACCTCCTTTGGCGTCGAATTCGATCGCTGGTTTAGCGAACAAAGTCTTTATGATTCCGGTCGTGTGGATGTGATTCTCAATGCTTTTCGCAAGCGCGGCATTGTCTATGAAAAACAAGGGGCTTTATGGTTTAAGACCAGCGATTTCGGTGATGAAAAAGATCGGGTGGTTGTCAAAAAAGATGGTCAAACCACATATTTTGCCTCCGACATCGCTTATCATCAGGATAAATATGAGAGAGGATTTGAACGGGTGATCGATGTGTGGGGAGCGGACCACCATGGCTATATTCCGCGGATGAGGGCAGCGATTGAAGCCTCCGGGCACAAACCGGAGCAATTTGATGTGATTCTGGTGCAGTTGGTCAATCTTTTGCGAGGCGGGCAACCGGTGGCCATGTCGACCCGGGCCGGTGAATTCGAAACCCTCAGGGATGTGATCAACGAGGTCGGGCGGGATGCGGCCCGGTTTATTTTCCTAACACGACATCATGAAAGTGCCCTTGATTTTGACCTGGAACTGGCCAAACAAAAAACCAACGATAACCCGGTTTATTATGTGCAATACGTTCATGCCCGCATATCCAGCATTGTGCGCAAGGCTGAAGCGCGCAGCCAAAATAATACCTCATGGGATGATAAAGCGATTGCGTTGTTGGTGGAACCTGAAGAAATCGATCTAATCAAAGCATTGGCCCGTTACCCCGAAATAATCAGCAGCAGCGCCACGACGATGGAGCCGCATCGGATCACGTTTTACCTCATGAACCTCGCTTCTGCCTTCCATACTTACTATAACAAGCATCGCGTATTGAATGATGACCCGCGTTTGCGTTGCGGCCGGTTGAATCTGATTTTGGCCGTTCAAAAGGTTATTCGAAATGGATTGACATTATTAGGGGTATCAGCCCCGACCAAAATGTGAAAATGGTTTCAAAACTTTCATCTCTTTTCCGATGGCTGTGTTGCGAGCCGGATCAAAATGCTCACGTACTGCCGTGTGCGCTCCGCTTTTGATCCGGCGCGCGCCTTGCCCTCGAAAAAGATCTAAATATTTTGAAACCATTTTGCTTTTAATGAAGCTTATTGCTAATATTCGAATAGAAGACCGGCAGTCTCCCTATAATTAGAGAGCTTATCACAATTCATTTTTCTGATGAAGAAGAACAAACGAAAGCACCCGGAATTTAAAAAGCCGTTTATTGTGCTGAATCGCAGAAAAATCGCCGGCTGGGTTGTTGCGATTTTTTTTCTATGCGCCTGGATGTTTGTTCTTGGATTACTGGTAGGCAGAGATACCGCGCCGGTGAAATTTGATATCAAAAAGCTGCAGCAGATCGTCGAGGATTCTGATACGACGGCTGAGGTGGAAGAACAGAGCCCAACACCCAAGGATTCGGTAGCCGTAAAAGATAAAACAACGCTCGGGTTTTATGAGCGCTTGCCGGAGGACCAAAAAGATACGAGTATTCCGGACCTAAAACCCGAAAAAATTGTTAAACAAAAAATAGAAGATCAACCTCAAACGAAAGATTTGGAATCGGACCAGAAAAGCCCGGCAAAAAAGCCCGAGACGGAAACAGCCGCGAAACAAAGTGAGGAGAAAACGGTTGCGACAGTAACCCGAGAAAAATCGCCCGGCCCCGTATATACGATTCAGGCTGCTTCGGTGAAAAACGCCAAAGACGCAGATCAATTAGTCGCCAGACTTAAAAAGGAAGGCTATCCGGCTTACCGGACCATTGGTAAAGTGCCGCAGAAAGGCATCTGGTTTCGGGTTAGAATCGGTGAGTACAACAGTAAATCAGAGGCGGCCGGGACATTGAGCAAGCTTAAAAAATTGGGGCTAAAACCGATTTTGGTGCGGAAATGAGAAATCACGAAAACACGAAAGAAAAAGCATTAGGGATAAGTATCAAGTTATTAATTTTGTCATGAGGACTGTTTAATGAAAATCACCAAAGAAGAAGTTATGTATGTAGCCGATCTGGCGCGGTTGGATTTGGATCAAGCATCCATTGATAAGTTTGCGGAGCAAATCGCCACGATTTTGGAGTACATGGATCTGCTAAATCAGGTTGATACAGAAGGCATACAGCCAACCTCACACGCCATCTCGTTGACCAACGCCTTTCGCGAAGACGAACAAAGGGAGCATCTGGATCGAAATCTCGTGCTCGCGAATGCTCCTGAAAAAGAGGATGGCAATTTTATTGTACCCAAAGTTGTTGGGTAGCCAATTTATTGAGGATCGAATTCATATGAAGTTGCATGAATTGACCATTCAGGAAGCGCACCAGCTGCTAGAGAAAAAGGAGATATCCTCCGAAGATCTGACGCGCGCCGTGCTGGAAAGGATTAAAGCGGTGGATGGGAAAGTGGATGCGTTTGTCACCGTAGCCGAAGATCTTGCTGTTGAACAGGCCAAGGCGGCTGATCGGCGGATTTCAGCCGGGCAATGCGAGCCACTTACCGGAATACCCCTGGGCATCAAGGATTTAATTTGCACCCGGAATCTTCGAACGACCTGCGCCTCTAGAATCCTTGAAAATTTTTTGCCGCCTTACGATGCTGCGGTGATCAAAAAGCTTAAAGACGCCGGGGCTGTCATCGTTGGGAAATTGAATATGGACGAATTTGCCATGGGCTCGTCTACGGAGAACTCGGGTTTAAAAATTACCCGTAATCCCTGGGACCTCAACCGAATCCCCGGAGGATCCAGCGGTGGATCTGCAGCCGCGGTGGCCTCGGATATGTGTTTGGGCGCACTGGGATCGGATACCGGCGGATCCATCCGCCAACCTGCTTCCCTCTGCGGGGTGGTCGGCATGAAACCGACCTATGGAAGGGTTTCGCGCTTTGGTCTGGTTGCTTTTGCATCTTCACTCGATCAAATCGGTCCGTTGGCAAAAAATGTAAGCGACTGTGCGTATTTGTTGAATACCATTGCCGGTTATGATACGGCCGATTCCACCTCTGTCCCGGTAGAGGTTCCGGATTATACGGCTTCTCTGAACAATGGTTTGAAGGGTCTAAAAATCGGCATTCCCGAAGAATATTTTGTACCCAATGGCCTGGATGGCGAAGTGGCATTGTCGGTAAATAACGCTATTGAGACCATTGAAGAATTGGGGGCTGAACGGGTCGAACTTTCACTGCCCCATACAGAATATGCGGTGGCGGCGTATTATGTCATCGCACCATCCGAAGCCAGTTCCAATCTTGCCAGATATGATGGCGTAAAGTACGGCTTCAGAAATGATGCCGACACGGACCTCATCGGTATGTACCGCAAAACCCGCTCCAGCGGCTTTGGCCCCGAAGTTCAACGACGAATTATCATTGGAACCTATTGTCTTTCGGCCGGCTATTATGATGCCTATTACGTCAAGGCATCTCAAGTGCGCACCCTGATTATGCAAGATTTCAAAACGGCATTTGAAAGCTGTGATGTGATTTTATGCCCCGTTGCCCCGACCCCGGCCTTTGCCATCGGGGAGAAAATCGATGATCCGTTGATGATGTATCTGTCGGATGTTTTTACGCTTTCGGCCAACCTTGCAGGAATACCCGGAATGTCGATACCCTGCGGGTTTTCCAAAGAGGGACTGCCCATTGGCCTGCAGTTAATGGCCAAACACTTCAATGAAGAAATGCTCTTTAAAATAGCTTATAATTTCGAGCAAGTCACCGATTTTCACACCAAGAAACCGAAATTATAAAATGAAGAATATTAATGCAGGATAATAGACATGAGCACGATTCAACCCGAAGGCGAAAATTTGAGAAAAGCAGTCAAATGGATTTCCGAGGAACGTAAATACAATCCGGAAATAAAATATTCCAAACTGATCGAAGAGGCCTGTTTGAAATTCAACCTATCTCCCAAGGAAGCGGAGTATTTGGCTAAATTTGCAAACTACGAAGAATAAGTCTTCTAAACCATCGCGGCAAGATGCCGCTCCCACAGCTAGTGTTATCATTGATGATAATTGGTGCGGGTTCCAGTCGCTCCCAATGGTTTTTTTTATTTGGGCTGGTCTAAAAAAAGTGGGAGCGGCTTCCAGCCGCGATGAAGATCGATTTAAAAAGGCTCAAAGCTAAATGAAACCACAGAAAGGTTCTCATTTCCTTCGCAAGGGTCGAACATCAATTAAAAACCAGCGTTATTTAATCACTACTGCTGTGCAAGAAAGAAAACCTATCTTTACTGAGCCACAAATAGCTGAGATCGTTCTTACAAGTTTGCACTGGCTTGAAAAACAGGAAAAGATTATTCTTGATGCTGCAGTTGTAATGCCCGATCATTTGCATTTTGTTGCAGCATTATTTCACGGTTCTTTATCAAAGCTCATGCATAGCCTCAAAAGCTACACTGCTAAAAGAATAAATGATCTTTTGAATAGACAGGAAAGTATTTGGCAAACTCAATATCATGACCATGCCATAAGAAAAGATGAGACCCTGATTGATGTCGTCATTTATACGTTAAATAACCCTGTTAGAGCCGGCTTGGTGAAGGATTTTCATGATTATCCTTTTTGGTATTGTAGATGGCAAGTGTAGATTTATGTTAGGTTTTGGCATCGCGGCAAGATGCCGCTCCCACTGGCGAATGAATGTCAAATTTATCTGTGGGAGCGGCATCATGCCGCGATTGATATATTTTCATTGTTCAACATATATTTGAGATAAGAATTGATATGTCCAAAATAAAAATACTTCCGGAAAGTATCTCCAACAAAATTGCAGCCGGTGAAGTTGTTGAGCGTCCGGCCTCAGTCGTTAAAGAACTGGTTGAGAATTCGTTGGACGCCGATAGCACGCGAATTATCATCGAGGTAGAAAAAGGGGGGCGTGCGCTGATCCGGGTGTCCGACAATGGAACCGGAATGAGCCACGACGATGCGCTTTTGGCCCTTGAGCGTTATGCCACCAGCAAGATTTA
>CP070694.1:889228-892402 GCA_020353355.1 Desulfobacterales bacterium
TACGATCAGTTTTTTCATTTTTCTACCTCCTCTTGTTTAGGGTTAGCATAATGAATTAACAACCAGCCTCTTCTGATACCTCGAAAAATCACATCTGCTTATTCTGCCCCTTGTTCTTTCAGTGCTTTTTTCAGCTTTTCCACATGATCCGGCCGCGGCGGGCAAAAAATATCAATGCCTTTAAATCCGGTCTTGGTTTGCCCGCCGTGGGGTACATTGGAGGGATGAACGCAAACATCGCCGGCCTTCATCAAAAAAGTTTCATCCCCACAGACGTGCTCTTCTTCACCTTCCAACATAATAAGGATTTGTTCTGACTCATGACTGTGCACTGGAAATACACAGCCGGCCGGGTTTTCTATGAAGCTGATAAGCATCTTGTCACTGAGAAGTAAATTTGCCATAGAAGCCAATTTTTCATCGCCGGTTAAATTTACCCGAGGCAAGTCTTCGATACGAAAACAGTACTGTGATTTTTTTTTAGCCATTTCCTTAGGCTCCTTTCAAAAAATTAAGTTCGCTTTTTCTCGATAAAATGGCCAACGAGGTTTCGAATTGAATATCCGGTCATGATCCCACCTGCGACGGGGATACACAGGTACCAAAGGTGTCTCGGCAATTCCAGGATTGGAGAACGATCATGAGCGCGCATGGTCAATTTCAGGCCATAGTAAGCCATTGTCATGATAAAGAAAATTGAGAGGATTTCTGCGACTAAACCCAGAAGCTTCCCCACCGCTTTTCCTTTCAGTTTGCTCTCCAGCCATCTGACACGAAAATGTTCATTGTCACGCCACAGCGCAGCTGCACCTAAAAACACCATCCATGCAAATGCCCACTCGACAATTTCGTCAGACCATCCGAAAGATGCAATCGGAACAAATCTAAAAAACACAACACCCGATAATATAAGCAGCAAGGCAATAAAACACGCTAGGGCCATCCATCGCATAAAGATTGCGATGAACCTATCCAGTTTATCCAAAATGTTTGTGAGCCAAACCATAATAAAACCCTGCATCAGGGTCCCATAAAAAAGTTTGGAAGCCATTGGGACAACTCGGGAATATACGTCATAAGTAGCAAAATCAGAAAAATACCGAGGAGATAAGGCCACATCTCCCGGGTCAGCGGGCCAATCGGCACTTTACTGATACTCGACACGGCATATAAACTCATACCCACGGGAGGCGTGAGAAGCCCGAGCATGGAGCACAAAATCATGATCACACCGAATTGCACCGGGTCAACGCCATAGCGCTCAATCAGCGGCATAAAAACCGGAATCGTGATGACCAACACCGCAATTCCTTCAAGAAAACATCCGAGGACCAAGAGTATTAAAACAATGATCAACATTAAAATCCAAGGAATTGAGGTCAGGGCCGTAAGCCCTGTGATGACCTGCTCGGGAATCCGTTGATGAATCATAAACCAGCCGAAAAATCCTGCTGCAGCGATAATAAACATAACCCGAACCGTATGCATCAGGCTATCCCAAAAAATTCGCGGTAGGTCCCGCAAGCTCAATTCTCGATAGACAACCAATCCCAGGATAAGAGCATAGATCGAAGCTACTACAGCTGCCTCTGTCGGCGTAAAGATTCCCCCAAGGATACCGCCGATGATGATTACCGGTGTCCCCAGAGATAGGCAAGCCTCTTTGAAACTGATAACCAATTCTTTAAGAGAGGCCCGCTGTTCCCTTGGATAGTTTCGACGCTTTGATACAAAATAGACCGCTATCATCATGGCTAGCCCCATCATTACGCCGGGTAAACAGCCGGCCAAAAAGAGCTTTCCCACCGACACACCCGTAATACTTCCATAAATGACAAAAGGAATACTGGGCGGAACCACCGGCCCGATGGTGGAGGAGGCTGCGGTGATGGCCGCGCTGAAACGGCGGTCGTAACCACTTTTCGTCATCGCTTCCATCTCAACCAGACCCAACCCGGCAGCATCTGCTACGGCGGCTCCGGACATCCCCGAGAAAATCATGCTGGAGACGACATTCACATGCCCCAGGCCTCCTCGAAAATGGCCCACCAGCGCCAGGGCAAAACGAAAAACACGTTTGGTGACGCCCCCGGTATTCATCAGGTTGCCGGCCAAAATAAAAAAAGGAATGGCGAGGAGAGTGAAACCGGTGGTGGCAGAATACATACGCTGGGCTACCATAGGCAGAACAAATCCTTCACCCATAAACACAAACGCCAGCACTGCAGTGATACCGAGGGCTACAGCAATCGGAACTCCCAACATCAGGAATGCCACCAGGGTTGCAAAAATGACCAGCGTCAACACGGCTTCACCCTCCTCTGCGCCAGGGTTTACTTGACTTCTTCTACCATTTTCATGAACTTTTTGACGTTATCCTCACCGGCATATTTGCCGATGCGTTCATAAGCCGGTCCCATCACGGCGCGGAACATAGGTATATCCGGCTGGGTGACGACCATTCCTTCGCCTTTCAATTTTGCAATCAGGTCAGCTTCTTCTGCCTGGATGGCTTTGCGGAACCAATTCCCGGCGCGTTGGCTTTCTTCCATAATTATTTTTTGCTGGTAGGGAGTCAGTTTCTCCCAGGTCTTGCGGCTCATCACATGGACCATGGAGTTATACACATGGCGCGTGAGCGCGAGATACTTTTGCACCTCATAGAGTTTAAAGTGGTAAATTACCGCCAGCGGATTTTCCTGTCCATCCACCACACCCTGCTTGAGAGCCATATAAAGTTCCGGGAAAGCGATCTTCGTTACAACAGCACCACAGGCCTCCATCGCCGCCTGAAGCTGGATTTCGGGTGGCGTACGAAGTTTCAATCCTTTGACATCATCGGGTGTTGAAACGGATCGTACCCTGTTGGTGATGTTGCGGAAGCCCCACTCCCAGTTGGAGAGAAACACGAGGTTTTCCTTCTCTAGTTGTGGAGCCATCCAGTCCATGAACGGACCGTCCAGCACGCGGTAAGCATGCTCGTAGCCATCATAAACAAACGGTAGCATAACGACCGCAAAGGCTTTCACGTATTTGTCGAGGGCTCCCTGGGTAGGCAGACTCATGTCGATAACCCCCAGAACGTTTTGCTCGAGTACTTCGGGTGGTGAGCCGAGCGCGTTGGCCGGGTAGATCTTTACGGTAATTTCCCCGTTGGTACGCTTATTGACCGCA
>CP070694.1:892502-895639 GCA_020353355.1 Desulfobacterales bacterium
AGAATCCCTTTACTTTGACAAAGCTTGGCGATGGGCAAGGATACACCACTGGAGAAACCGCCGGTAAGAACCTTTACCTTATCCACATCGATCAATTTTCGCGCGGCATCCATCCCGGGTGCCGGCCGGGTTTCAGTGTCTTCGATAATTACTTGGACGGGCATTCCCAAGACTCCGCCGGCAGCATTGACCTCTTCCTCTGCCAGTTTAAGGCCGGTGGCCAAATCTTCAGCCATCACCGCTTGTGTTCCGGTGATGGGCACCAAACCGCCGATCTTAAATGTATCTGCGGCACTTGCCATGCCGAATCCGACAAATACACACAGCATCGTAATTGCGATCACATACACGCTTTTTCTCATCTCTATTTCCCTCCTTTCCATTTATTTAAAACGCAAAGTTTCAACTCGCTTGCGCCACGACCGATATACGCCTTCATATATTTCCTGAGCCCACCTCCTTTCTTTTGCTGACCATTTTGAATGCTTGAAACCCGGATATCAGATATGTAGCCCGATTGCCCGCAAAAATCCCCTTGTGAACGTTGATAAACAGAAAGATATTATGTCAGCAGTTGAATGGGTATTGTTTAATAACTGAAGCTTATACAGAAATTCAAAATCTTTTCATCATATATATGAAAAACGAATGGGTGGCAAGTCAGATCTGTTATTTTTGCAGGCCTTTCACCTGTTCATGCATATGCGGTTTCCGGACCGAACAGAACGCCGATTTTCAAATAAGTTCCGCGCGAAGTTGTGGGCACCAGACCGGGCCCAAGCCTCACGAATCCCTCTAAAACACCGCTTCCTCCAAGACGCGTCGCTGCGTGAATATGCGGTCCAAACCCAAAGGGCTCAGATCATCTGTTTCGTATCGACCCGTGCGGATCAATTCAGACATGCCTTTACCAGCGGCTGGAGATTGCATCAATCCGTGCCCGCTAAATCCGCCGGCAACATAAAGCCCATCCAAACCCGGGTACGCGCCCAAGAGCGCATTGTGGTCCAATTTATTCACGGCATAAAGACCACCCCATCCCCGCATCAATTTCAGGCGCTCAAATGATGGAACCAGGCGGGCAAGCCGCGGCCAGAGATCTTCCTCAAAGTAATGCCGATCCCAGTCGAACCGGAAACCCGGATCCTCATGGCGATCTTTTCCAGTGAGAACCTGTTTGCCGGATTCGTGCCGAAACCACTGCCCTTGGGGGTGAAAGGTGAAGGGAAGATCATATTCGAATTTTTCAGCCGGATCAAAACAGAAAACCATTTGTGGTGTCGGCTCCACCGGAAGTTCCACCCCGGCCATGGCTCCAACTTCTGCTGCCCATGGGCCAGCGGCAATCACCACGGAAGCTCCTTCCAGCATATCTCCCTTTAAAGTTCGAACCCCATGCACGCGGTCCTTTTGACGCAGGATTTCCACCGCTTCCGCATGGATATAATTGGCCCCCAGGGATTTGGCCTTCCGTTGGTATCCCCGCAGAAGGCCATATGCATCCAGGTACCCAGCCCGTCGGCCATAAGAAGCTCCTAGCAATCCCTCCACATTCATGTGGGGAAGCATATTTTTGATTTCCTCCGGCGACAGGAGACTAACATCCACTCCAAGTGAACGCTGAAGGCGACATTGCTTCTGAAGTATCTCCCAGTTGCTCTCATCCGCTAAAAAAAGGTACCCCCGGGGGTGATAGTCTGCATGAGCGGATTCCCCATCCACGGCCATTTCATCATCGAATCGCTCAATAACCTCAATACCGTAAAGACCGATGCGAATATTTATCTCCGTACTGAATTGCTGACGGATTCCTCCCATACTTCGAGGCGTAGATGCAAATTCGTAAGAGGGATCCTTCTCCAAGACAGCTACCGTGCCGTCCAACCCATCATTCAAAAGATGATAGGCAATACTGCTACCGATCACACCACCTCCTACGATAAGGATATCATATGCCTTTTGTCCCATCATTGACTAACTCCAAATTGTGTCGTACAGGTTCTCTTCGTTCGGCCTTTATCCTCGCACACCCTTGAGGTCAAATGGGTTTTCCATTGACAAATGGGCTAAGGCTCTCATCCTGCTCGGTTCGAAGCTAAGCTTTGCTGGAAGTCAATAAATATAAAGCAAGACTGCCTCATGTATCGTCTTTTTGTCAATAAAATAATATCTATTACTGAAGCTATATTGACATATGAGAGTTTAAATGCATAAATTAATTATTTATGCGTATTTAAATTTACAGGAAACGGAGGACAATAAGATGGCAGGCTATGCGGGCAAGATTTTGAGAGTCAATTTAACCAGTGGGAAAATAACCAAATAAGACATCTCAGACCAGATGAAAGCCAAGTTTTTGGGAGGCAGAGGCTTTGCCGTCAGGATTCTCTGGGACGAGGTCAAAGGAGTCGATCCGTTATCTGAGGACAATAAAATCGTTTTTGCAACCGGTCCGCTCACCGGCCTCCCGGTGCCAAGTTCAGGGAAAATGGTAATCGCCACCAAGAGTCCTCTAACAGGGGGATACGGCGATAGCAATATCGGCAGTCGTGCATCCGTCCATTTAAAGAAGGCCGGGTATGACGTTTTGCTCATTGAAGGATGTTCGCAGCATCCCTGCTATCTTTCTATCGAAGATGATAAGGTTCAAATCCTGGACGCAAAAGATCTTTGGGGCAAGGATACCTTTAAAGCCCAAGACATTTTGGAGGAGAGGCATGGCAAAAACACAGGGATCTTGCTCATTGGACCCGCAGGAGAGAATGGCGTGCGGTTTGCCAATCTGATATCGCAAAAAGGACGTGCCGCCGGCAGGGTGGGAATAGGGGCGGTGATGGGCTCTAAAAGCCTCAAAGCAATTGTGCTGAAGGGAAGCAATGAAATCCCGATTTTTGATGAAAAAAGATTAAAAGCTTTGGGGAAAGAAGCCTGGGCCGACATCAAAACCAAGGAAAACTACGATATTTGGACCCGACAAGGGACCATGATGATGATCGAGTGGGCCGATTCCATCAGCGCCATGCCGACCTATAATTTTCGGGAGGGCACCTTCAAGTTCGCAAAACAACTAAATGGTCACTCTGCAGAGAAAATCAGGGTCGGACGACAAGGCTGTCCGCATTGCAACGCTCGCTGCG
>CP070694.1:895739-898350 GCA_020353355.1 Desulfobacterales bacterium
CGACTTTTCGGGCGTCATCAACACGCATGCGAACCCCATAGGTAAATTCCACCTCCATGCAATCCAGGCCCATCCGGGCAACTTTGCGCACGCCCTCAAGATTTCCTAATCCGCCGGAGCCTGCCGGACCAACGTGTATCATTAAGAAATACCTTAGTTATGGAAAATAATTCGCATAAATGATGACACCGCTGCCATTCAATACAGTTGGAGGACCGGCCTTTCAGGCCTTGAGGAGCGTCCCTGCGGGACTTTAGGTTTGAGGCCATTGCTGTATTCTGCAAACGTCGCACTCAATCAGCGCACTTTTTTGCCTCCAACCTCAATCCTCCAACATCCAGTATCGAGGATCGAGCATCCAGAAACTAATTCGCCAGCCGCTTTAATGTCTCAGGTATCAATGTTTGCGGTTCAAAGTTCAGCGTGGCAAAATAATCTTCAATGGTTTCTTCTCGGCGAATTAGCTCTACGCTTGCGTCTGAGCGAAGCAAAAGTTCCTTGGGCCGCAGTCTGCCATTGTAATTGAATCCCATTGCATGACCGTGGGCCCCGGTATCATGAATACAGAGGATATCGCCAATCTGTATGTCCGGCAAAGATCGCTGGATCGCAAATTTATCATTGTTTTCACAAAGCGGGCCCACCACATCGACGCGGCCGGCGTTTTGCTCCATGCTTTTGCCGGCTACGGTGATGTGGTGATACGCGCCGTATATTGCCGGGCGCATGAGAGCCGACGCGGAAGCATCCACCCCGATGTATTTTCGATAAATATCTTTATGATTAATGGCTTTTGTCACCAGCACCCCATGGGCCCCCGTCATATAGCGCCCGCTCTCCATGTAAAGCTTGGGCATATATCCATAGCGTTTTTGAAAATCAATAAAAAGCGTGGTAATTCCTTCGGCCATTTTATCCAGATCCAGGGGTTTATCTTCGGGTCTATAAGGAATACCGAGCCCGCCGCCGATATTAACAAAATCGAAAACAATGCCAAGCTCCGCATTTATCCATTCGGCCACCTCAAGAAGCATGTTGGCCGTTTCCACCATGTACTCATAATTCAATTCATTGGACACCAGCATGGCGTGAAGTCCGAAGCGCGTCGCCCCTAAATCTCTGGCGGCTTTATAGGTATCCACGAGTTGCTCGTGGCTGACACCATATTTGGACTCAATCGGGTTGCCGATAATGCTGTTGCCGGATCTTCTCGGCCCGGGATTGTAGCGAAAACTTATCAGCTCAGGCATTTCAGAAATTTTGGGAATCAGCGAGATATCATCGAGATTTAAGATACAGCCGCCGTCTGCAGCAGCCAAGATAAATTCATCCGCAGCGGTATTGTTGGAAGTAAACATGATATCGTCGCCCCGGGCGCCGAGCTGTCTGCTTAACAACAGCTCGGCAACCGAGCTGCAATCAAACCCGAATCCAAGATCTCTCATGACCTTCAGTATGCCGGGATTCGGCAGGGCCTTGACCGCAAAATATTCCCTAAAACCGCTCAATTTAGAAAAAGCGTTGATGAGCGCCTGACCGGTTTCACGGATACCGCTTTCGTCATAAATATGAAATGGAGTGCCGAAATGCTCGACGATTTCTTCCAGTATGGGATGCAAGCGGTTTTCGAATGAGTCTGACATTGGCATAGATCTACTCCCCCTCCCCTTAATCCCCTCCCACCAGGGGAGGGGAAATGCAATACTAGCATCGTTGCTAGATAGACGCTTTTTAAATACGAATAACCTATAACAGATAACGAATAACGTCCGAATATTTCCTAGGAAATTTTCGGACCCAGCGCCGCTTTTATCCGCTGCATGGCTTTTTCAACATTTTCATAGTTGTTGAAGGCACTGATACGAATATATCCTTCACCGCACCTCCCGAATCCGGCACCGGGTGTGCATACTACGCCGGCCTTTTCGAGTAGCATATCGAAAAATTCCCATGAATCCATTTTGCCGTCTATCCAGATGTAAGGCGAATTTTCGCCGCCGATGCAATCATAGCCCAGAGATTTCATTTCCTTACGGATCAGCGCTGCATTTCGCAGGTAGTAGTAAGTTAATGCGCGTGCCTGGACTTTGCCCGCTTCACTGTAGACGGCTTCGGCGGCTCTTTGAACCGGATACGACACGCCGTTGAATTTGGTGGTGTGGCGTCGATGCCAGAGCGCATGCAATGGATACTTTTCGCCGCTAATCTTAAATGCTTCACAGGATTTCGGCACTACCGTATACGCACAGCGGGTTCCGGTAAATCCGGCTTTTTTGGAAAAGCTCCTAAATTCAAGTGCCACTTCCCGGGCACCGTCGATCTCGTAAATTGATCTGGGTAAGGTGTCATCCTGAATAAACGCCTCATAGGCGGCGTCGTAGAGAATCAGAGCTTTATTTTCCCGGGCATAATCCACCCAGGCCTGCAGCTGGGATTTGGTGATCGTTGCCCCGGTGGGATTGTTCGGGAAACACAGGTAAATCAGATCAATTTTTTCTTCCGGTAAATCCGGAATAAATCCGTTTTCGCGGTTTCCCTCCAGATAAACGATCCCATCATATCTGCCGTTGTTGAAAGAACCGGTACGACCGGCCATCACGTTGGTGTCCAG
>CP070694.1:898450-901963 GCA_020353355.1 Desulfobacterales bacterium
AATGGCGGCTTGCAGGCCGGCAGGACCGGTTCCAATAACGACGACATCATAACTGGTCTTTTCAATCATTTTAGACTCCTCTCTTTTTATTCCTTAAAAACGCTCAGCGCTTCGGCTGCCAGCAATTTCTTCTTCACCCGGGGAGAATACCTCCGGTAAACTTTGTTATTTTCCATATCAAATTGCTGGATATAAACTCGACGAATCAGTCTGCCATAAACACTGACCATGATACCGGCATGACCGTCGGCGTTTCCGGTTTGGTGAATTCCCTGATCTAACGGCAAGGCAACATCCGTTTCACCCAGCGCGAGGGTTACGCGTTCGGCCTGGTGAAGCCGTGCGTAGTCTTCAACCGATCCATCATCTACCCGAACGTATTTAACAACGCCGATCTTCCCCAGAGCAGAGCCTATAACTCCCCAGGAATTGTGATCATGAATCGGTGTATAGGCAAGGGGTTCATAAATAAACATCCGAATCGAAAAAATCGGCTGAGTGTTGAGATACAAGAGTATTTCATCATCAAACATCTGGGGCTGACGAATATCCGGATACCTGCCGCCTTTGACAATATTGCTGAGAAGCTCAACAAACACGCCACTATTGTGCAATAATGCAGGCAGCTCGTTCTGAATATACTCGATACGCTCTTTTTGCTCTTTAAGTTTCGCCAGTATTTGCGACCAGCGCTTGCAGATGCAAACAAGCTCATCTGGCATCTTTGGGTGCACAGACATTTAAATTATTTCCTTGACATGATATTTATTCACCGCAGACCCGCCCGCCTCGCCTGAGTCCGCCTCAGGCAGACGATGGCGGGCAGGGACGCCAAGCACGCAGAGGGATTATTACTTCAAACTCATTGACGCAGGCTGATTGTTATTCATTTGCCGCCTTCCCTGTCCGCCGGTATTTTTGGAAGATCAGCGGCAAATGAAAAGAAAAATTTCTCTCTGCGTCCTTCGCGCCTCGGCGGTGAAGGATTATGCGTTTTCCAGTCTAACATACTGACTATAAAACGCTGCTCCGGAACCCATATCCGTCAGGGTTGCATCGATCAGTTGATTGACACCGCCCCCCTGATGTATCCAGTCGCCGCGGCGATATAATACCGCTCCCGGGTATAGCCCGGGCAAGGCGTGCACGCTTACCTTTAGCTGGCCCCGGGGCGATACGAGATAAATCTCTTTTTTCAAATCCAGCCGGGCTAACGCCGGACAATCCGGTGAAACCCAAACATGCGGTGGCTGCTTCTGCTGTTCAGGCAATATCTGAGAGTGTTGGGCCTTTCGTCGCACCAACGTCAGCAGACGCAAAGGAAACTCTGGCGGCGGCAGCGGCTCCGCATGCAACACCAGCGGAAAGCGGTATTTCCTATCGCGGTGATCGAATCGTAAATTTTCATAGGCCACCGGCGGACGATTGGAACGCACACAGCCCTGCGCGTGTAGCTTTTCAAGTGATGTGTCGAGATACGATGAATCCAATACTGCGCGAAAGCAAGTTTCTTTATCCGGCATCACGATTGGGGGATCCAGGCGCTTTCCAATCTCTGCCAGAATCCAGTAGTCATCTCTGGCACTGCCGGGAGCTTCCATTACCGGGGTGACAAATTGCACGTATTCATGCAGAAAAGAGCCGATAATATCTTCCTGTTCCAGCATCAGCTTGGCCGGTAGCACCAGATCGGCCTGTCGGGCCGTGTCATTCCAGAACGCATCCACCACCACTTTAAAATCGACGCCTTCAAAGGCACGCATGATGTTGCGTGAGTCGGGAGCCTGGTTGACAACATTCATGCAATTGACCCAGATTATTTTTACCACCGGGTCTTTGGCGGCAAGCAGATCTTTTCCGATCGTGGGTATGGGAAATGATCGTCGTGGTTTTCTGCGATGATGTTCAATCAAGTTAAGATTTAAATTTCGGTAAGAATGCATCTGAAAATAGCTGCCGCCGCCCGTTATTCCAATGTTTCCCGAAAGCAATGCCAGCGCATTGATAAACCTCACATTCTCTCCACCATAGCGATACCGCTGCAGGCCGCCACCCACCACTGTGGCCACCGGTTTGTGCGAGGCATAGATCTCAAAGACTCGTTTCGCCTTTTCGACAGAGATTTCGCAGGTTGCCAATAAATCCTCGAGTGACTGCGATAAAATAAGAGAAATAAATTTATCCGCATTTTTGGTATGCGCGAGGATCTCCGGTGAAATTAGGTTTTTCTCGGCAAACAAACGGATGACGGCGGCTGCCAGGTGGCGGTCGGTCCCAGGACGAATTCGAAGGTGCTCGTCCGAAAAACTGTGGTGATCATCACCGCCGGGGGAGATGGTCAGCACCCGGGCTCCACGTTTGCGCGCCTGCCGGATAATCGCGGCCGTGTGAATCGAGCTGCGCGAAAGATCCTTACCCCAATTCACGATGCCAGCCGCATTGAGCAAATCGTTGATGTCGTGGTTGCGGCGCGAGCCGAAATCGCGGATATAGGCCATGAAACCGGCCGCATCGCACAACGATCCCCAGATCCGACTCGTGCCCAGCTGGTTAAAAAAAAGGGCGGTGGCTTCTTTTAAAACGCCTTTGGCACCCTAGCCAAAGATATGCAAGATCGCCTTGGGTTCTTCTCGTAACTGTTGGATTTTTTGCGCACATAACTCAAGCGCCGCGTCCCAGGATAGGGTCTTCCAGTGCGTGCCGTCACGGCGCATCGGTTGCAGAATGCGATGGGTACTTTGAAGGCGTTGAATGTGTTTTTTAATTTTCGCACAGGTAAAGCCGGCCGTAATCGGATGATCCGGGTTTCCCCTCAAATCGATGAATCCACTTTCATCGGAAGATATCAACAGCGAACACGCATCCGGACAATCCATGGTGCAGGCGGTAATTTCATTCATAATATTATCTAAACTAATCAGCAGCCTTAGATAGTCAAGAACATACGCTTTTGAAGGGTCTCCTGTTTTGTCCCGGAAATATTGTCAAAACTACTTCTCGGTACTGAGGCGTGCTACCCATCCGTCGTTCCCGCGCAACAGCCTGTGTCGCAATTGACAAAACTTGGCCTGTTGCTGTTTTTGTCATTCCGGGCTTGACCTGGAATCCAGCGCTTTTTCAACGTTTTATATTACTGGATGCCGGATCAAGTCGGGCATGACAGGTAGAATTTAAGCGCTTTTATAATTTTTGCTTTACAGACTCGACCTTACCCTTAAGTCGTCCGGCAGGCCCTTTGCGATAATCCGCCTTGAACGCCAGATAAACACGATTACAGTCATTTTCAAGCGCCCGGAAACATTTGTCCACCACTGCCATTACCTCTGGCCATTCCCCTTCGATGCTGGTGCCCATGGCGGTGAGCTCAAAAGGCAGACCGCTTTCTTCAATAACTTTTATAGCCCGGGCAACATAGCTGCTTAGACTCTCGCCTTTATCTAATGGAAAAATATAAAAATTAATTATAACGCTCATTTAATGGTCCTTTCTTAATATAGTACTCCAATATTTAAT
>CP070694.1:902063-912825 GCA_020353355.1 Desulfobacterales bacterium
CATACTGGTGAAGTCTTACGGAAAGGATGCCATCTGTGCGGTGGTTTATCGTGTCAGCCAGCCCGATGAAAAGGTCATCACCACCAAACTCAAGGATCTACCCAAAATTGTAAAAAAAGAAAACATAACGCGGCAGGCGTTGATCATTGTCGGTAAAGTCCTGGAGGTCAGCCACAAGGATCAGGTTGCGACATCGAAGCTCTATGATAAACACTTTACCCATGGGCATCGGCACTAAAGGATAGTTTCAAGTGATCTAAATTTTGAAGTGAGCTAAAGTTGAGGAATTCTATCCTTTTATAAATAGACAAAATACATTAATTTTAGGCACTTTAGGCATTTTAGATCACTTTAGGCACTTGTCACTTATGTTTCTGAAACCAGTTTATTTTGCGAAATCCCGTAAGAGGCCTGATCGGAATCATAGCTGAATTAATCGTCCGCACGAGCAAGCGCATTTAGTTCCAGGGTAATGGGTCTTTCTTCCTCACTTTTACCGGAGAATCGAATAGGTCCGGGTCGCCTAAAGTTGTCTTCCCCCGGTATTGCTGCCAGCCATTTATCTCGGTTGGCCTGCACAACTTTAAAGGCTAGGGAGTTCACATCCACAATGCTTTTTTCCAGCACCAGAGTCAGTTTTCCTTTGCGTTCTTCAAGATGCATCAGCGGTGCAATGGGTATGCCGATAGGCTCCCAGGTTGAGAAATCCTTTTCCAAATTCCGGATGGCCGCCATCTGACCGGTAGCCCCGTTGGCAATCAAACTGAAAACAGTACGACCCAGATTATAGGTGTAAATACAATCAAAACGAGTTGGATCATTTCCGCGACCATCGTATCCGTAAAAGTGAATCTGGGTTTTGAAACTTGGGATTGATTTTTTAAAGATCTTCTCAATGGCTGCCGGTATGTCTTCATCCATGGCGACCAACCCCGCTTTATCCAGCGCCTGTCTGAGTGTTTTAACCGAAATAATAGAAGGCTTCATCAAAAGGTATTCAGCTTCTTTATAATTCTTGAATAATACGGGACCGTAGCGATCCGGATCAAAGCCGGATTTGCCGAGGGTTTTGCGATAATAGTCTTTATGAATTCCGATCTTATATGCGCCTTCCTCCTTCAATATATCCAGATAGTCTTTTACCAGCCCCATGATGACCTTTTCAGTTTCAACCTGAGAAAAGGGGAAATTACCATGGCTGTCGCGTTCCATCAGAAGCCCTTCCTGGAAGAAAGCGGGGATATCGTTGAAAAGATCATCATCGCGCGTATTCCAGAGTTTAAAAGACTCATCTTCGCGGGAACGCTGAGCCAAGCGCCTCAGGTAATCCAGCTTATCCTCAAGACGCACAAAAGCGGAATGAAAATCTTTGTCGTGAGTCTGGTTGTATTCGGCAATGATCGTATTGAGCTTGATGATGAATACCTGAATCTCATTGATGAATTCCAGAACACCTTCGGGAATAACAATAACACCATAGTTTTTGCCGACGGCAGCTCTTTTCACAATGCCGTCACAGATAACCCGGGATAAATGTCGCAGCGTCATGCCATAAGCATGATAATCAACGCTGCCGTCTTGCTCAGCGTTCCCCAATCGGTTCAGATCGACGTAATTTGCTAAATCCTCTCCAATCAGCGTCATGTTTGCATGGGTCTGCAGCGCCACTTCAAGTGCCAGATGGCTGGCCACTCTACCCATAACTTTGCAGATGTGCCAGTATTTTACATCCGAACTGCTGTCGGTGCACAGGTTGCTGATGGAGCTGGCAAACGCTCGGGCGGCCGTATGAAAACCAAAGGACATGGCACACAGTACATTGCTGTCGGCGTCTCGAACCTGGATGTCCCCATCAATGGTTTTGGGAACGCCGATCACCTGAACACCCGAGTTATACATTTCCTGGGCTAAAAAGGCTGCATTGGTGTTGGAATCATCGCCACCCACAATCACCAATGCATCCAGCTTAAGCTGTTTACAGGTTTCTTTCGACAGCTCAATCTTAGTTTTGGAGTCAATTTTGGTTCGACCGGTCTTGATCATGGTGAACCCGCCAAGGTTGCGATAGCTATCGACCAAATCTGCGGTCAGCTCAATGGCTTCATTTTCAATAATTCCGTCTGGACCTATCAGAAAACCAAATATTTTGGAATCCGGGTTGGCCTGTTTGGCCGCGTCATAAAGACCCGCAATGACGTTATGTCCACCCGGTGCGGGCCCCCCTGAAAAAACGATGCCAATGTTGCGTTTACGGCCATACTGTTGAACCAATGATTCTACAGCGGTGTCAAGCCCTTCGATCATCTGGACCTTGTTGTCGATCAGGTTGGGCAGCTGTCTTTTGGCCTCTTGATCTACCGTAAATTTAAAACGATCTGTTTCTTTTAATGCCGTATACTTCTTGCGAAATGCATGACATAGGGAGGGGACATAGGTTCTTCTTTCCTGCAATTCGGGATTGATGTTGGCGGTGACTTGCTGCACCGTCGGGTGATTTAATATAACTTCGATGGGCATATCCTTTTTAGCCGGCATATTTTCCTCCGAATCTCGAGCAAATGTCGGTTTCAATTTTATATTGTAAATTTGTATTAATACCTAGGCATAGGCCCCAATGTCAAGATAATTCAATGGGTTCCGATCATCCAAGCAGCACCGGGACGGTAACCGATGATACTTTTTCCCACTCGCGTTGCGACGTGACAAAAAAATTTAGGATGAATTGGATCGGAGTGCGAGTATCCCACATCTTGTGCTCGCATCATTAAAATTATACCGCACCTTGTGTTTTTCCCTTTACAATGCCCCTTCTTCCTGATAATATTAAAAGCTCGAGGGTTTCGCCCCGATTGGAATGAGGAGAATTTGGTGTATGAAATTAAAAAAACTGGACATAGTCGGATTTAAATCATTTTGTGATAAGGCCAGTATCGATTTTCCTCCAGGTATATCCGCCGTGGTGGGTCCCAATGGATGCGGTAAAAGCAACATCATCGATGCGCTCAGGTGGGTGATGGGGGAACAAAGCGTCAAACAGCTGCGCGGTAAGTCGATGGAGGATGTTATTTTTTCAGGAGCAAACGGTAAGCCGCCGTTAAACATGGCCGAAGTTTCCCTGCTCCTCGCAAATGATAACGGCGACGCCCCCGAGGAGCTCAGAGACTTTACGGAAATCATGCTCACTCGGCGTCTATATCGTTCCGGTGAAAGCGCTTATTTTCTGAACAAACAACCCTGCCGCCTGAAAGATATTCATAACATTTTTATGGGCAGCGGGCTGGGAGCGCGATCCTATGCCGTAATTCAGCAAGGCAATATTGGAGCCATTACCGAAGCGAGTCCCGAAGAAAGACGTTTCTTCATTGAGGAAGCTGCCGGTGTGACGCGATACAAAAGTCGCAAAAATGAGGCCCTGCGCAAAGTTGAGATAACCAATCAGAATCTGTTGCGGCTATCGGATATTCTATCTGAGATAAAACGGCAAATGGGCAGTCTGAAACGACAAGCCCGCAAAGCCGAAATTTATAATAATTATCAGAAACAAATAAAGACTCTCGATATTCGGCTAGCTCTCCACTACTACGACGACTACACGCGCCAAATCAAAAAAACCGATGCCCTGATGGAGGAACTCAAAGGTGTTGACATCGGTCATACATCGGAACTTAAAAAAATAGACGCGGCCATAGAGGAAATAAAACTTAACCGGCAGCAAAAAACCCAGGAAATATCAGAACAAAAGTCGCAACGATTTGAAAACCAGCGTGAGATCGACCGCATCGAAAATGATCTCGCTCACCTGCGCAACGATATCGAAAGGCTCTCCCAGGAATCTTCCGAACTTCAAACCGCCCTTGAAGACCTGGAACAAAAGAACCTGGTCATGGTTTCCGAAATCACCCAAGTTGAAAAAGACAATGTTCACATTCATAAGGAAATCGAACAGGTAAGAGATCAGCTTGAAAGGGAAAGATCGTCAGCCCAGCAAATTGGCGATCGCCTTGCTCAGTTAAATCAGGAGCTCGAATCCCATAAAACACAACTGATGGATTTGGTGGCACGAGAGGCCCAATATAAAAATATATACCAAAACGCCGCCAATAATAAAGAGAGCCTTCAACGACGCCTGAACCAGGCCGAAGAAGAAAAAACACAGGTCCAACAGCAAATTGCCGAGATTCAGAAAAAAGAGGCGGAAATCAAGAACCTTTTAAATTCACTAAAACACGAAATGGCTGATCTAGAGCACCGCATCAGCGGCACCCGCAACCAGCTGGATAAAAGAACCAAGGCCCTGCATTCTCAAGCTAAACTGGCCCAGTCCCTCGAATTGGAAGGAAATACGATCCAATCAAAATTAAAAACCTTGCAAAAAATGGAAGATAACTTCGAGTGGTACAAAGACGGTGTTCGGGCCATCATGACAGCACGAAGCAAAACACCGGACCCGCGGAGCGCTGGCGAAGACGATGAAGCTGCACCACCCGCAGTCATCGACCGGAAATTATCGGATAACATCCTGGGGCTGATGGCCGATATTATCGAAGCAAAACCATCTTTTGAATCTGCTGTCGAAGCTGCACTGGGTGAATCATTGCAGTACATTATTGTAAAAAATCAGCAAGCTGGCCGCACAGCAATCGACTATCTTCAATCCCAACAGGCAGGCCGTAGCGGGTTCATTCCGATCTCATCGCTTAAAGAATTTGATGAAGGCCAGGCGAAAATTGCCGATCCCTCGATGCTGCTTTTAAACCATATAAAGGTAAAAACCGGGTTTGAAAAAATTGCGCGAACTCTGCTCGGTCATGTCGTTTTGGCAAAGGATTTTGAAGAAGCCATTAAATTGTTTAACCGAAACGGTGCCGTGCAAACCATTGTCACACCAAATGGCGATCTTATCTCTGCCCAGGGCATTATGATTGGAGGCAGTAAAGATCGCTTAAATGGAATATTGGCTAAAAAACAGGAATTGAGAGACCTTCATCATGGTAGCCAAAAAATTTCGCAAAAACTCGCAAACGCTAGAAATGACCAGGCTAAAATAGATGCCGATGTTCGGGACCTTGAGAATCAGCTGCAGATGCTTATCGAGCAAAAAAATACCACGCTCCAAAATGAAGTCGAAGCTGAAAAAACCCTTTATACGGTCAGCGAAGATTTAAAAAATGCCCGCCGGCGCTGTGAAATCGTAGATCTCGAACAGGAACAGTTGCTCGGTGAAACAAGCGATATCGATGCCGAGATGTCAAAATACAACAAAGCGCTGGCTGACTCGTCGACTGCCATCAATAGGGTGCAAACCCATATTAAAGAAGTTGCTCAAAATATCAGCACCGTTTCAGCCGCGATGGAAGAATTCAACCAAAAGACAGTTGATCTGAAACTTAAATTAGCCGCCCTAAATGCCAAATTGGAAAACAGCAACACCAGTTTGCGGCGTCTAAAGGAATTCCATAAAGACGCCCAAAAACGACGCGAACAGCTTGATCAAGAGATCCGCCTGAAGCATGAAAAAGAAAACGCGTCGAAGCAAAAAATCACTGAATACGAACAGGTACTTTCAGAGATGTATCGTGAGATGGAGCATCTCAACCAGGCTCTCGAAAACAATGAGGCCGATTATCAGGCTATAGATACCAAGCTTAAAGATAGCGATAATTTAATATCCGACATCCAAAGCAAACGTGAAAAGACATTGGAGAAATTCCGATTGTTGGAGCTTGAACTATCGCAACTTCAAATCAAACGCGACAACGTGGCCAATCGCTTGGAGGAACGCTACCACAACCCATTTTCTATCCTCAGATCGGAGTATCACGACATTATCGAAGATGGAGAGATATCGACAGACATATCAATTGATGAGATGGAAGCTGAATTGGCTCAGTGCCAAGAAAAAATTTCAAAAATTGTTGATGTCAATTTGGGGGCCATTCGAGAATACGAACAACTCAAGGAGCGTTATGATTTCCTCGAAGCCCAGCGCAACGATCTGGTTGAGGCTATCGAAGACCTGCACAAAGTCATTCATAAAATAAATAAAATTACGCAGGAACGCTTCATTGAAACCTTCAATTTAATAAACGCAAAATTAAAAGAAGTATTTCCGCGTCTTTTTGAAGGAGGATCCGCAACGCTGGTGCTCATCGAACCGAACAAACCCCTTGAAACAGGGGTGGAATTAATGATTCATCTACCCGGTAAGAAGCTGACACGATTGAGCTTGCTTTCAGGCGGTGAGAAAGCGCTTTCGGCCATTGCCTTTATATTTTCCATTTTCTTGATTAAGCCTGCCTCTTTCTGTCTGTTGGATGAAATCGATGCCCCGCTGGATGATGCCAATGTTTTTCGCTTCAACGATTTGCTCAAGCTCATCGGGCAAAATTCCCAGATTGTTATGATCACCCACAACAAGCGCACCATGGAATTTGCCGATACCTTATTCGGGATTACCATGGAGCAAAAAGGCATTTCCAAATTGGTCTCGGTAAAATTTGAGCGTGCTCCGGAAGCCCAGTAAATGAAAAAAAGGTACGGCATGGCCAAACAATCAGCTAATCACACCCCTGGCGGCGGTTATTTGAAACGACTGAAAAACCGTTTGTCCAAAACACGCCAGACGCTGGCAGATGGTTTCGATAAAATATTTGCCGACCAAACCCGAGTAGATGATGCTATGCTGGAGAATCTTGAGGAGCTTTTGATAACAGCAGACATTGGCGTTCAAACGGCGATGCAGCTGATTGAACAAATTTCAGCCAAGCACATATCAGATGTGGATCAGCTAAAGTCGCAGTTGCGTGAGGAGATTCTGTCAATTCTAAAAGTCCATACATCCGCCGCCCAGATAGTCAATTCGACGCCCCATGTCATTATGGTGATTGGCGTAAATGGGGTAGGCAAAACCACTACCATCGGAAAACTTGCAGCTAAGGCAACGGCTGCAGGCAAAAAGGTTTTAATTGCTGCCAGTGATACCTTTAGAGCTGCCGCTATCGAGCAGTTGACGATCTGGGCAGAACGCGCCGGTGCAGATATCGTCAAACACAAAGCGCACGCAGATCCAGCTGCGGTGGCGTTTGATGCTGTGGCTGCAGCTTCTTCCCGAGGGGCAGATGTCGTTTTAATCGACACGGCCGGAAGGCTCCATACGAAAATAAATTTAATGGAAGAGCTTAAAAAAATTAAGCGCTCGATTGCCAAACAATTACCGGGCGCGCCCCATGAGGTATTAATGGTTCTTGATGCCACCACCGGCCAAAACGCCATATCTCAGGCAAAACTGTTTAATGCTGCATTGGATATCACCGGATTAGCGTTGACAAAGCTGGATGGCACCGCTAAAGGAGGTATTGTTGTCAGTATCTGCAGTGCGCTAAACATTCCTCTGCAATACATCGGCATCGGTGAGCAAATAGACGATCTGCGGCCCTTTGAGCCTGAGCAATTTGTAAAGGCACTATTTTAGATTCTTGGCAATTATTTTGCTTTTTGAAACTATCGTTATTTTAATTACATCTGCTTTGATGGCATCACCAATTGTGAGCGAAGCAAACTAATGCGGGTTGTCGTTGGAAAGTCTGCTTGTTATTGGATTTCAGACAATCGATGGTTGCAGATGGCACTTTTCAATAGGCTGGGGGGAAAATACTTCAAAAAAGTCTTGAAAAATGTAGATTTCTGTTGACATAGAAAAATACATACTATATGGACACAGAAAAATAGGCAGTCGGCCAATGCAGACCAATCTAAATCAAAAACCAAAAAGGGGGTAAAGTACTATGACAAAGGCAGAATTAGTAGACAAGGCAGCCAGAGAAGCTAAAATATCAAAAGTAGCAGCTGCCGCGGCACTCAACTCATTTATGGACGGCATCACCAAAGCACTGAAGAAAAAGGACGGTAAAGTCACATTGGTGGGCTTTGGCACTTTTTCCAAAGTCCGTCGTAAAGCTCGCAAGGGACGCAATCCGCAAACGGGCGCGCCCATTAAAATCAAGGCTGCCAATGTTGTCAAATTCCGTGCCGGCAAGAAACTAAAAGACGCCGTCTAAAACCAGTAACATGTAAAGGCGGTCTATGCGGAGATAGACCGCCTTTTTTAATAGGTTATTTCAAAGCTGTCAAACTCGCCGGCATATCCCTGCCAGTCTAACTTCACATCTGTCACCTGGGCGTGCGGAGGCCCTTCTTTACACCATTTGAGAATGGCGTCGACCCGGGTTTTATCTCCTTCAAAAACGGCTTCTACAGATCCATCTCTTAAATTTCGTACCCACCCGAAGACACCGATGCGTTGTGCAGCCCGCATGGTTTCCATCCTGAAAAATACTCCCTGCACCCGACCACTGATGATGGCATGGGCTCGGACTCTATCTTCCATAGCTTCTCACCTCCCAGTCAAGCGCAGAGCGCATGGCGCAAAGCGCATAGCGTTGGTTCTATTTTGATGAAGGCATATGAATTATCCGTGGAAAACTTTTTTTCTAACACGAAATTAAATATCGCACTTGCCCCGGCTTTTACGCTCTGCGCTATGCTCTATGCGCTTTGCCGACTATAACACTAACTTCCAAGCAGCTCCAGCAAGGCTGCCTCGTCAATCACCTGCACTTCGAGTTCCTGAGCCTTCGTTAGCTTGGAACCCGGAGATTCGCCAGCGACGACATAATCGGTATTGCGGCTGACCGAGTTGCTAACCTTCCCACCAGCCGCCTCGATCATCTCTTTGGCCTGTCGTCGGGTCATGCTCTGGAGGGTGCCGGTCAGCACAAATACCTTACCATCCAGCGAATTCGTTTTCACTTGGGTTTTAAATACAATCTTCACACCGTTGTCAAAAAGCCGCCGAATGATGGTTAAATTCTGTTTCTGTTTAAAAAAGCCGACGATACTTTCTGCCACGACCGGACCAACGCCTTCAATTGCCCTGAAATCCTCCGACGTGCAACCGATCAACTGCTCCAGGCTGGTAAACTGATCCGCCAGCAGCACGGCCACATGCTCGCCGACATGACGGATACCCAGAGCATACAGAAATCGAGCAAATGAAATTCGTTTGCCGGATTCAATCGCATCGATGAGATTTTCAGCCGACTTCTTCCCCATCCTCTCAAGGGCCGCGAGAGTTTCGAGATCCAGGCTGAATAGATCCGCAAAAGACGACACCAGTCCCTTATCAACAAGCTGATCAACGAGCTTATCACCCAATCCGTCAATATCATAGGCGCCTTTGGAGGCAAAATGCTTGATTCGTTCTTTCAGCTGGGCTGAACAAGCGGAATTGATACAACGGGTAGCGGCTTCGCCTTTAATGCGATTGACCGGCGATCCACAAACAGGACAGGCTTGGGGCATCGTAAATTTTTTCTCGGCACCGCTGCGTTTGGACATAATGACGTTAACCACCTCAGGGATAACATCCCCGGCACGTTGAATGAGCACAGTATCCCCGATGCGGATATCTTTTTTCTCAATTTCGTCTTCATTGTGAAGTGTAGCGCGGCTGACGGTCACACCCCCCACATTAACGGGTTTCAGATGAGCCACAGGCGTAAGAACCCCTGTCCGGCCCACCTGCACCTCAATTTTTTCGAGCACCGTTGTTTCCTGCACAGCCTGAAATTTATAGGCAATCGCCCATCGCGGGCTTCTGGTGGTTACGCCTAATTGCTGCTGCAGCTGGATACTATCGACTTTGATAACCATGCCATCAATGTCATAAGACAGTTGATGACGCTTTTGACTCAGCTCGCGATAGTATGCCAGCGCCTCTTGAATGGTGATCGGAGACCGAATCAGCGGATTGATCCTAAATCCCCATCTTTTTAGTAACTGCAGCAGCTCCCAGTGAGATTCAAATACAGTGTCTTCAACCTGTCCGACCCCATAAAAAAAGATTTCCAGAGGACGGCTGGCGGTAATTTTCGAATCCAGCTGTCTCAACGAACCGGCAGCTGCATTTCTCGGATTCGCAAACGCAGAAAGACCCGCATCGATCCGTTCCTGGTTTAGCTTTTTAAATTCTGCGATGCCGATAAAAACCTCTCCCCTGACCTCAAGACGTCTCGGCAAATGAAGCGTTCGTTGCCTTTGAATTAAAAGCGGAACCATCGTTATGGTTTTGACGTTGGTGGTAATGACTTCACCGGTAACACCATCCCCCCGGGTTGAAGCTGTTGTCAGTCTTCCGTTTTCATAGACCAGCTCCACCGCAACGCCATCCATTTTAGGCTCGGCGGTATAAGAGATGTCATCGGATATTTTCAGATTCCGTTTGACGCGCTGATCAAATTCAATAATGTCGGAATCATTAAAGCCATTATCAAGGCTCAACATGGGGATGGTGTGTGCTATGGTTTCGAACTTTTCCAGAGGTGCCGCCCCAACTCGCGCTGTGGGCGAATCGGGACTGGCAAGCTCTGGATGGGCTTCCTCAATGCGGATGAGCTCCTGCATCATACGGTCGTACTCAGCATCGGAAACTTCGGGATCATCCAGCACATAATACCGGTAATTATGACGATGAAGCGCATTTCTTAGTTTTTCAACTTTTTCTTTCAAGTTTGATTCACAAGCTGTTGACATAATCTCGTCACCATCCTGCAAGCTATCCGGCGACCTTGTCCGAATCGTTTTTCTTTGAAACCCGGCTGCCATTGAAGCGTTGATAATTCATCCGAGACAACCAGTATGCCACCTATCTCGACACCCCGAAATGTTGCGACGGTAAAAAGAGATGAGGTTTCCATATCTACCG
>CP070694.1:912925-915823 GCA_020353355.1 Desulfobacterales bacterium
CAGCGTTTTTAGAAAGTGGCTTCAGGAGGGCCGGGGTCTGCTTGTTTTGAGCGAAATCCTTATATTTGTGGGAATCCTGTTTATGGGCCTGGTCTATATGTGGAACCGCGGTGATCTTAAATGGAGCAAAGAAGTTCCGGAAAAATCGGCCAGGGAAAACCTGCTGGAAGAAGAAAAACCGGTCGTTTTTTAAGCAACAAGCAAAAATCGATGCGCCCTATTTACAATACGATGCCGTCGGAAGGGTTTCTGGGAGCGGTTTTCACCAGGTTGGATCAAGCGCTCAACTGGTGCCGGCTGTCTTCGGTCTGGTATCTTCTTTTTGGCTTGGCCTGCTGAGCGATTGAACTGATGCAGACCGGCGGTCCTCGAACCGATATCGATCGAATTGGCTCCGTGTTTCGGGCAACCCCGCGTCAATCGGACCTGATGATCGTGGCCGGGACCCTCACCTACAAAATGGCCTCCCGGCTGCGCCTGCTCTACGATCAGATGGCGGAGCCCAAGTATGTCATTGCCATGGGAAGCTGTGCCAATTGCGGCGGTCTTTTTCAGCCGACCTATTCCGTGGTCAAAGGGGTGGACAAAATAGTACCTGTCGATGTTTATGTCCCCGGATGCCCTCCCAGACCTGAGGCCCTGACGGAGGCTATCTTGAAACTGCAGGAAAAGATCAGACGGGAGCGTTTTTTGGTTAAAAAGAGCTGATGCATATCCCGGACATTCTTACAAAAATCAGGCAGCAATTCGGCGAAACCGATATGGATTGGATCGCCGATGGAGGAGCAGATCCCTACCTGGTGATTCCCCGGGCAAGCCTGCGGCCTTTGGCCGCTTTCTTAAAGGAAGATCCGCAGCTTTTCTTCGATACCCTCATGAGCCTTAGCGGAGTCCACCAGATCGGTGAGCCGGAAACACTGGAAGTGGTCTATCACCTCTATTCGATTCGCCACCGGCATCGTTTCATTTTCAAAGTCCGGTTGGAGGGCTCCCTCGGTTTGCCTCATTTCCAACTGCGGGTGGATACCCTCTCGGATATCTGGCCGGCAGCCGGCTGGATGGAAAGAGAAGTTTATGACATGTTCGGCATTCATTTTACAGAGCATGCAGATTTTCGCCGGCTGCTGCTTCCTCCCGACTGGGAAGGTCACCCGTTGCTGAAAGATTATCAGGAGCCGGCAACCTATCAGGGCATCAGTACCAGCCGCGAGGAGGTCGACCCCTGTGCGAAACTTTACGAGGTTTGAACAGCGAACCGCAGAATGTCGAAGGGTGGTTTCGCCTTGCTCAGTCTTTTTTGCAAAATAGATTGAATACCTTCCTTCGACATTCGATAATTCGCGCCTTAGCGTGATTCGATATTCGATATTTATCCGCCTCTGGTGGATTCGCTTTTTTTTAGAGTTTCCTTTCCGATCAAACTGGCCGCCCTCCCAAAGTGGGTAAAATTCGGCCGTCAGCGGGGGTACTGACACCTGAAACCTTACGTTTCTGACGACATGTTGTTAGATAAAATGACCTAAGCGCCAAAGCCTCAGAAATAACTGCACCTGAACCGAACTGGAAGATCGATAGATGCCGCTGACCACCGAAGAAATGATTCTCAACATGGGTCCGCACCATCCCAGTACCCATGGCGTACTGCGCTTTATTCTGCGCACGGATGGCGAGGTGATCTACAGTTGCCTTCCGGATGTGGGGTTCCTGCATCGCGGCCTTGAAAAAATCGCTGAGAAAGTCAGCTATGCTCAATTCATGCCTTACACGGACCGCATCGATTACCTGGCGGCCATGAACTGCAACCTGGGATATGCCATTACGGTGGAGCGGTTGGCCGGGATCGAAGTACCACTGCGGGCAGAATACATCCGGGTGATGGTGGCGGAGCTGAACCGCATCATCAGCCATCTGATTTCAGTTGGAACCTTTGCCCTCGACATCGGAGCCGTCACCCCCTTTACCCATGCCTTGCGGGAAAGGGAGCGGGTCAATGACCTGTTCGAAGAGCTCTGCGGGGCACGACTCACCTACAACTACGTTCGCTTCGGCGGGGTGGCGTTTGATCTGCCCGCAGGATTTCTGGAAGGTGTCAACCGTTTCCTGGACTACTTTCTGCCGCGCCTGACGCAATTCAACCGTTTGATCTCCAAAAACAAAATTTTCAAAGAACGCCTGTCGGGGGTGGGTGTCATCAGCGCCGCAGATGCGCTCGGTTACGCGCTGGCTGGACCCAATTTGCGGGCATCCGGCGTCGACTGGGACCTCCGGCGCGATGAGCCCTATTCCATATATGCTGATTTGGACTTCGAAGTGCCTGTTGGAAGCGCTGAATTCGGACAGATAGGGGACTGTTACAATCGCTATTGGCTGCGCATCCGGGAAATGGAGCAAAGTGTCCGCATTCTGCGCCAGTGTGTCGCCGCTATGCCCGACGGTGCCTTTTGGAACCGGTCCAAAAAAAAATTAAAATTGCCGCCCGGCGAAATTTACGTGCGCACCGAGGCACCGCGGGGCGAGTTGGGCTTCTACCTCATCAGCCGGGGAGACGACCGCCCCTACCGGCTGAAAATACGCACCGGCTCCTTTACGGCCATGAGCATTGTTGAAAAAATATCTCCGGGACTGATGGTCGCCGACCTGGTGGCCCTGATCGCCAGCCTGGATGTGATCGCGCCGGAAATTGATCGCTAAAGGTCCTAATAGTGGAAAGCTTTATCAATTATCTTTTTCTTAAGTTCGGGATTTTTCAGCAAGTGGGCTATGTGCCCACCGCAGCAGTCGTGATGCTGGTCTTCTGCCTGTTGGTTCTCAATTTTTTCGGCTTGGTGTCGGGGTTTCTGACCTTCTTCGAGCGCAAACTCGCCGGATGGACCAACTCGCGGCGCGGCCCCAACAGGG
>CP070694.1:915923-919365 GCA_020353355.1 Desulfobacterales bacterium
AATAATAAAGAGAATAATAGCTAAAAGGCTTTGTGGGAGTGGCTTCCAGCCACGAAGAAAAGAGAATGCTCTGCCAAACCTTCGCGGCTGGAAGCCGCTCCCACCGACCTTCTGATCTTCCGCATATCGACACCCCCGAAATCGATAGGTCATGAACCGTGCGCCCTAATATGTTTTTTTTGTTTCCGCATTCGAAAGGCCTTGAGCCGCACGCCGAATGCCTATTTTTTGCCTCAAACCTAACGCTTTTTTTGGGGGCCTTTAACCCCATGCCCAATTCCTTGAACCCTATGCCTAATGCTTTATACCCTGACACCCGAAACCTGAAACCTTATTTTAGTAATAGACGACTGGTTCCCGCAATATCATCTCAATGGCTGCCGCGGCTGATGTGGCTGCTTGCGGAAATACGTGTATCAGGGCTCGGACATGTCTCAAATTATCCGCCGTTCTGAGCAGCAGCATGGCAAGATCGCCTTCTTCCATCTCCGACAGATTTAATACCTTTTCCCATGGCTGCCCGCCAACCCAGGCAAAGGTAGCTGCCGTCGGGTTCAAGAAAAGGGGCCGAACCTCAAATCCGCTGGCGAGCATTTGTCCGGCAAAGGGTTTCAAACCACGGACCAATGTGGCAAACGCCTTCGCAACGGACTTCGTTGATTTTTTTTTTGCCGCCCTGTCATCGGATTCGCGTTCATTGACAAAACTTGAGATGAGCGCGGCCAACTGCGCCGGATCTGATTCCGGAAACAAACCCCGCCGGAATCCTTCGGCGATCAACAGAGGTTGATCCACCCGTAATTGTGATGCCCAGCGACCATCGTCGGTCAGTTCACCTTCCGTGCTGACAAACCCGGTTTGCTGCAAGAAATCCAGATGGTGCAAAAAATCCGGCCACAAATCGCCGGGGGCGATGTTGCGTTGCTGTTTCGATGAGGTCTTGCGCCGCAGATAGGAGGCAAAAGATTTTTTCAACAGTTCCTCTATTTCCCCGGGCTTATGGGAAAGCAGTAAGTTCAGGACCATCGAAAAATTTATACGGATCTGGCTCAGAACATCTATCGGTGGTGAATGCAGTAATTTGGCGATCAGGCGAATGTCCATGAATTTATTGGGGAGCGAAAGCGCAAAACCGATATTGTCCATCCCTCTTCTGCCGGCGCGACCCGTCATTTGATGAAATTCGGTGGGATTCAAGGGTAAAAATTGGTGTCCGTTAAAGCGGTCTGAATTCAAAAATACCACCGTTCTGGCAGGAAAGTTTACGCCGGCGGATACCGTAGATGTCGCAAAGACGGCATCCAGCAAACCTGCGGTCATCAATTTTTCCAACACCAGTTTCCATGAGGGCAGCTGGCCGCTATGATGGGAGCCCAGCGCAAGATGTGTCAGGTGCCACAGCTGGCGATGGTGCAAAATATGAGGACTGAATTGAGAGAATTCGGATATTTCTTGTGTGATTTTCTCTTTGCGTTGGGGTTGGGCCATGCGATGGCGGCGACAGAGATCCAAGGCCTGGTCACAATCGGCACGGGACTTGAGAAAAAAAATAGCGGGCAACAGGTCGTATTTTTGTAAAATCCGCAAAATATCGTCAAACGGCGGCAGATTCGGCGACAGTCTCCTCTGCTTGGTTCGCTTGGCTTTCATGAAGTCTCTGACTTTTTTGTATAATTGAGCTTTACCACCGGCTTTTGGCGGGAAGATCAGGGGCAGCAGGGTGCCGGATGGATGCAGAAATAAGGGGTAAAGCGGAACCGGTCTCGTATTTTCGGCGATCACGATGCATTTTTTTTTACGGATGGAAGCCAACCAGCCGGCGATCTGGTCGGCATTTCCAACCGTAGCCGATAATAGTAACAGCGGAATTCTGACGGGCAAATAAATGATGATTTCTTCCCAAACCACTCCACGGTCCGCATCACCCAGAAAATGCGCTTCATCCAGTACCACGATATCTGCGGACAGCGATTCACCCCGATGCATGGCGTCATAGAGTTGGTTGCGCAAAATCTCGGTTGTTCCGACAACAATAGCCGCATCCGGGTTTTCTTTGCGATCACCGGTTAGAATGCCGACCTGTTCGGCCCCAAATATGGCGGAAAATTCAGCGTATTTGGCATTGCTCAGGGCTTTCAAGGGGCACGCATACCAGGCGTTTCCGCCTTGGGCGTGGATGCGGGCGATGGCTTTTTCAGCAATCCAGGTTTTGCCGGCTCCAGTGGGGGCTGATACCAGGCAGTCGGTGTGCTCAATGGCAGCCAGGGCCTTCACCTGGAATGGATCGGGTCTAAACGCGTGTCGATCCGGTACCCCAATTTCGGCAAAAATGCTTTTTAGTTTGGAATCTTCACCGGGCTTGAAGGGTTGGGATCTCGGTTTTTTGCGGGGGAAATGTCTCTGATTAGGACTATATCTACGTCTCCGTTTCATGCAGTGGTTATTTGTTATAGTAGTTATAAGTTATTGGTTATTCGTTATTAAACAACTTTCACGGATTAATGTAGGCATATTCTATCGAATGATTCAATTAACGAATAACAAATAACGATTAACCACCTTTCCGGACGTTTACGCCCGGAAAGGGCTATAGTTTGGAAATAAGCGTCTTCACTTTTTCTTTTGAAGGCGAGTCTACATCAAACGGCGAGCACCCCTTGAGGTCGGCCTCGATCAGCATCTCATCATAGGGCAGAAATCCGAGAAATTCAAAATCATGGAGGTGGGTCTTCAAAAATTGTTGATCGGTGGTGTTACGGACCTTGTTTCCCACAACAGCGATATGATGAATACCGATCTCGCCGGCCAGTTTTCGAATGTGCTCAGCGGTGTCAATACTGCGCCTTCCGGGTTCGACCACGACAATCAGCTTGTCCACCGCCTTGGCGGTTGCTCTACCCAGATGTTCGATGCCGGCTTCCATATCCATCACCACCACTTCGTCTCTGGCCAGCACGATATGCATAACCAGGGCTCTCAACAGAGCGCTTTCCGGGCAAATACAGCCGGCACCGCCTTTTTTCACGCTCCCTAGGCGCATCAGTTTGATGCCGTCTTTGGTCACGGACAGTGCATCCGGCAGGTCATCCACTTTGGGATTTAGTTTAAAGAAACCGCCAATGCTGCCGGGTTGTGCTCCGGTTCGTTCGAATACAAGCTCCTTCATTTCAGAAATCGGCACAATTTTATCGGCATTCGCGATTCCAAGCCCGGCAGCCAGATTGGCATCCGGATCCGCATCAATGGCCAGTACCTTTTTCCCTTGTGCATTCAATGTTCGAATCAGCAAGGCGGCAAATGTTGTCTTGCCAACCCCGCCCTTACCGCTTACCGCCAGTTTCATATTAGTATCCTTTTTATGATGCCCTAAGGTCTTGTAAACTTAAAAGATTTTGGTACCAACTGAGGTGTCAGGTGTCAGGATTCGAGTGTCAGAAGCATA
>CP070694.1:919465-924538 GCA_020353355.1 Desulfobacterales bacterium
GCCAGGTTTAGCGGGGCAAAGATGGCCGAGGCCTGTCTGGGAGCCGCCAACCTCAAGGGGGCGGACTTTAGCGGCGCCGAGCTTTCCAAGGCCGCCTTCGGCAAGGCGGACCTCAGCGATGCCGATCTTTCCGGGGCCACCATGGGCGGGGCGGACTTCATGGAGGCAACGCTTATCGGGGCCAACCTGAGCCGGGCCACCCTCAAAGAGACTCTGTTCCATGAAAACGACCTGAGCCGGGCGGTTTTTGCAGATGCCGACCTGAGCCGGAGCCAGTTTATCAGCGCCAACCTCGAGGCGGCGGACTTTTCCGGCGCGACATTACACTCGGCAGTATTCGTCGGTGTCCGCGCTGCAAAGGCCGTCTTTAGGGAAGCCGACATGACCAAGGTTTGTGCGGCCAGCGAAACCTCCTTTGCGGGGGCAGATTTCCGGGGCACCGTTCTAAACCAGGCGGGTCTGCGTGGCAGCGATTTTTCCGGCGCCAATTTCGAGCAGGCCAAACTCGAGATGGCAGACCTCAGTGAGTGCAACCTGAAACAGACCAGTTTTTACCGGGCCTTTGCCCGGCGTGCACGCTTTGAGAAATCCGACCTGGAGGGCGCCAACATGGTCTCGGCCAATCTGTTTGAAGCCTCGCTGCAAAAAGCCAGGCTCGTGACTGCCGATTTGCGCGGGGCCAACCTTTACGGGGCTGAGGTTTTCAGGGCCGTGTTCGGGGAGACCAACCTACAGGGGGCGAACCTCAAAAAAACCAAAATAGAAAATTGGGTGCCGAAATGAACAGGGAAGAGCTGCTAAAAAATATCAAAGACGGCGAGATTATTTCCAAACTCGATTTCTCCGGCATGGACCTCTCCGGAGCCGACCTCTGCGGCGGGATCTTTGAAGAGGTAATCTTCCGGGGGGTCAATCTTGCCGGTGCCGACCTGCGGGAGTCCATCTTCATCAAGCCCGAATTCTCCGGTGCGAACCTTTCGGGGGTCAATATGAGGTCGACGGTCATGACCGAGGCGAACCTGAAGGGTGCCTCCCTGAAGAATGCGGAAATGGTTGAAGCCAAGCTGACGGAAGCGGACCTTTCAGATGCCGATTTGGCAGGCGCCGACCTGAGCACCGCCGCGCTGATCTCCGCCACCCTGAAAAACGCCGACCTTTCGAACACCAACATGGACCGCACCGTGCTGCACGAGGCCAATCTCCAGGGCGCCAATCTGAGCGGTGCAAATCTCTTGCAGACTGTCCTGATGGGAGCAGCCCTGGAAGGCGCGGAGTTCACCGGAGCCAAGCTGCATCTCACCATGATGCTGAACGTAAACCTTTGCGGCGTGAATCTCAGCGGAATGCAGTTCACAGGGGTGCAATTCAAGGGGGCGGATCTGACCGGCGTTAATTTTGCGAAAGCCGATCTAACCCAGGCCAGCTTCATGGAAGCCAACCTTTCCGGGGCGGTGCTGGATCAGGCTAAAGCCCAGTATGCCATATTCATGCAGGCCAAAATGAACAACGCCAGCCTCAAAGGAGCCTTTCTCAAGCAGACCAGCTTCGGGGAGGCGGATCTGACCGGCGCGGATCTCAGCGGGGCCGAAATGGACTCCAGCGTTTTTGAAAAAGCCGTCTGCAGGGCCGCCCGCTTTATCGGAGCCAACCTGACCTATTGCGATTTTTCGCATGCGGACCTTTCGGGCGCCGACATGTCGCGCGCTACTCTCTTTCGAACCAAATTGCACCGAGTCAGGGATGAGCACACCCGGTGGGATGCCGCGGGCAAAGCATTGGCTTTAGGCACCGACCCGGAGCGTGCGGAAGCCGAGAACTGGCAGCCGGAATTGTAAAAAATTGTTCGTCCAATAGAGGGTTAAATTTAGACTAACATGGTTTTTTTAATAAGAATAACAAAAGCCACTCGGCGTGATCGATTTCTCTCCCGCCAGAGCGGGATCCCACAGTTCGATGATGAATATGTGGGAGCGGCTTCCAGCCGCGATCGAAACGAATCCATCTGATGTCGGTTACTTTGTGAACTCATTAGTAACTCGGGGTGGGAAAGTTTAACCGAATCCATTGCTTAAAGGAAAAATATGCCACATCAGAACTATTTAATGGAAGGTGATGAAGAATCTATTCGTTTAGACATAAAAACAGACGGTAAGGTTGTTGAAGATCAGGCGCTTTGGGCAGGCCTGCAGCCGGGAATGCGTGTAGCGGATTTGGGATGTGGCGCCGGAAAAACCACATTTCATTTAAATAAACGGGTTCAACCAAACGGCAAAACCCTCGGCGTTGATTTTGTTCAACAACGGATCCAATATGCCAAAGATCATTACAGTGCCGAGGGCATAGAATTTGTAGTCAAAGATATTCGAGAACCATTGGAAGACCTGGGGATGGTCGATTTTATTTGGATCCGTTTTGTACTCGAGTACTATCTTTCCAACAGCTTTGAAATTGTTACCAACATCGGAAAGATATTAAAGCCCGGTGGCATTATGTGTTTGATAGATCTCGATTACAATTGTTTGCGCCATTATGGAATCCCGCAGCGTCTGGAAACGACCCTGAATAAGATTTCGAAAATCATGGAGAAGAATTTTAACTTTGACCCCTATGCGGGCATAAAATTGTATTCTTATCTTTACGACTTAGGCTACGAAGAAATAGACGTCAACGTCACCCCCCATAACCTGATATTTGGCGAGCTAAAACAGAAAGACGAATTCAACTGGACCAAAAAAGTCGAGATTATAGCCAAACGCTCTGGCTATCCGTTTGACGAATATGAGGGGCGATACAACGAATTTTTTGAAGAGTTTATGTCCTATTTTACCGATTTTCGCAGATTCACCTATGCCCCTTTAATTTCCTGCCGGGGTCGAAAACCGGTTTAAATAAATCGCAACAGGCGGTTGACATAGGTGAAGTAGTCATCAATATACTTTAGTTCCAGTATCCATAAATCATAGGTTTTCTCAAACCGAATTGATTGATCTTTCGCATAGTCAACCGGATATAGCAGTACGGGTGTTTCAGTGATTCCTATTTTTTCAGATACGGCGTAAAGCATTTGATTCAACATTTTCTTTGACAGTCCCTCTGAATCCAATACAAACACTTTGATACAATTGGTCAGTTCAGAGAGGTTCAAGCCTATATTAGACTTGTTCACCACGCTAACGGCTTTAAGGGTATCGTCTTTTTTCAACGAGAATAGATATCTTTCTCTGCTTAGACCGAGATTTTCATATTCGCCTGCGAGCCCATTGATGTCAATTTTTTCCTGCTGCTAATCCAGGGCGTTTATCATCAGCCCCCCGGATGTATCTTCATAAATGCTTTTCAGATCAAAAATATCCTCCGGCCCGGTATTTGTAAGCCGCCAATTGCCACCCAAGTCGGTGCTAGCTATATGCTCTTGCTTAAATTGAAAATAAGCAAAGGAGTCGACCGAGCATCTGCTGATATCTTTAATTGCCCTGGCGGCACCTCCAAAAACGCGGCTCGGAAATTTATTCTCAGGTCTGTAATAGCATATACAATAGTCCATGTGTAATGAGTACAGCCGGTGGGAATCATTGGACAGCCTGCCAATGCGGCTCAAGACAACCAGACCCGCCTTATTCAGGGCTGATTTTCGGGCGGCATGATGATGAATCAGCCAGGTGTTTTCATAGAATCGAATCATGGCCATATGCCCCATAATCCGACCTTTTTCCTGGTAGATAAAATGCCTAGCGATGTGCGGGTTTTGATTATATAATTTCTTATAGGTTTCTTTGATTTGTTGTTTGTTCTTTTGAATCAGTGCATATTTGTCAGGGTAAATAAAGCCGGTTTCAAAAAAGAAATCCCACAAGTCATCCAAATCAACAGGATTGCATACATACGAATTGGCGTCTAGGGCCTGATCCAGCAGGGCGATAAGCCTGGCATGTTGTTGAATATCCATATCCAGGATGGCCAGGCCGCATTTTAAGCTCTGGTCTTTTTTGGCCTGGTTGTGATCTATTTGATAAACAACCTGGGCGCGACACTTTAGTTTGAGAGAATTTGCGAAATTCAGTTCCAACTCAGGGATGATCATTCCCGGTAAGAGCACGGGGTTGTTTTTGTCTTCTTCTACCGCAAATCCGGATCCGGAAATATCGATGACTTTTCGAAAGGTCATCTTTTTGGTGAACGGATGCCGGAAGACAATATCCGGAGATGGGGTTAATTCCTGTCGCTGGCTGCGATGCTCCTTCTGTTTGAACCGTGAGATTTGATGCTTCAGAGGCTTTAGGACATAACAGTGTTTTTTATTGCTCGGGGTTTGCCGGATGATTCTGCATTCTCCGGAGTACAACGTTTCCTGTGCGCCAGATAAAATAAGATTAACCGTAGTGTCGGTGTTAATCCATTCAAACGTTTGCGGTGGTATGGCCTTGAGCTCGACTTTGAAAAAGGTTGCGTTGAAATCGATAAGAACTCCGGAAAACAAAGAACTATTTTGAATAAGCTGAACCGTTATTCCTTTGCATAAATGGCGCGTTTTCGACCGTGTACTGACTTGGAAACATATCTCGGGCAGCAAAAAGCAGAGCCCCTCTTGGTCAATGCGAATCACTTGGGGTTCGGCTAAAATTAATTTGTTGCCGTCGGCAAGCATCAAATTTGTAAATTCATAGGATCGTCTTATTTGACGAAAATCCTCTGCATTGGCCCACTGGCAGTCTAAGGAATCACCCAGGCACGGTTGTGGTTTGGCAAGAATGGAGACCGTTTTTCCGTATTTGCGGTGCCTGAAATTGACAAGAATGCTGCCGTCTTGGAAATTGAGGAAATTCAGCTTATTAATCAGATGGGTTTTGTTAACCGGTTTCCGTAGTTGGTCTTTTTCTTCTGCGAGTTGCGGGGTTATTTCAGTTATGGCTAGTTTTTCTTGGCCCCGGATTCGCGTTTTGGTTGGTGCATCGCTAGCGCTTTCTGATGTTTTCCGCTCACTTATTTCAACGTTTGCGTCAATCAGTTGAAGGCTTTTTTTGGCGCTTTCCATTTTTCCACCTTTTGCTTATGGGTAACAGTTGCGAATGAAGC
>CP070694.1:924638-931066 GCA_020353355.1 Desulfobacterales bacterium
GCGGGCCGATGTCCGGCAGGCGAGAATCGGCCAATGCGGGAACAGCGGCGATATTCGGTGTCCGCGCCGTAAACTGAACGTCAATGCCCTGAATGGTTGCTTGTTTTTCCAGGCCGATTTCATTGACGGCGCCGCTGGCAACGATTTCCAGTCCACTTGGCGAGGTTACGGTAAACTCAGCATTGCGGATGGAGAGTAAGTCCTGGCTCCCAGATAGCGCCAGCCGGCCGTCGACAGCTCCCAGGTCGGGAAACTGAATGTCGATTAGCCTTGAAATCGTATGGGTGTCGGGAGCGCGCACGCTGAGCTGAAGATGCACGCCATCGATAAATACGCCGTTTTCTGTATACACTGAATCAACCGTTCCCCCGGCCTTGAGATGGAGTTTTTCACCATCACCAATAACGATGTTGACATCATCGAAACCGATAATTTTGTTGCGATGGACCACCCGCCAACTTCCCTGCAACGGACCGATGTCCGGCACGGAAATTCCCAACAGTTCCCCGAGTGCAGAGGTTTTGGTTGCCCGTATCGATGCCACCGATTGAACATCGGAAATTGGCTGATCATCGGCCAGCGGAATTTTCCCGATGCGCCCGCGCCAATCCACCTGCACCAGCTCCGGTTGTCCGGCGATGACGGCGATATTTTCAAACGAAAGGGCTTCCGTCGTTCCGGTTACGGAAGACTCGGCAATCACAGGTCCTAAATTGGAGAACAAACTGGCTCCCATCAGGGGTTCGGCTTTCGCCAGGTTCGGCGCAATGATGCGCACCTTGAAATTTACGTCGCCGACGATATCGCCGTTTTCTCGCTCGCTGAAGTCGATGGCGCCAAAAACGGTAGTTTTTAGACCTTGCCGATCAGCGGTGCGCAATTCGATATTCTTGAGCTGGAAGCGATCCGTTGAACCCTCCAAACGGCCTTTCAACGACACCGTGCCGATCTCACCAATCGGCACACCGTAGAAAGAAGACAGCACGGTTGATTGTTCGGACTGAATCGACACGACCAAGTCGATGTCCGCAATCGGTTTGTCAGCTTCAAGCGGAATCCATCCAATCCGCCCGGTGGTTTCAATTTTTACAGGCCCGGATCCACCTCTTCGAATGACAAGATCCTCGAGTGCCAGTCTATCAATCGGACCGGTCAGTCTTCCTTCGGCGGTGACAGGGCCGATCTCCGGTATTGCATCGGTAATCAGAGGTCTGATTGACGCGGTATGGGGAGAGGACAGATTCAGTTTTAAATCCACCTCTTTCAGGACGGGTCCTTCGAAGAAATCTCCAAAACGGAGCCATCCGCCGGCCTTAATGCTAATCCCTTTGTCGTTGGTGGCGAAGGCATCGATGTCATCCAGTGTATAAACCCCCTGCACGTTATGCAAGCTGGCCTTAAATCTGAACTCCTGAACAACCTGCCAGTTTTCAGGGAAAATCTTTTTCAACAGGTTGTTGTTGCTGCATTCTTCAGAAATGGAAATATCGGTGCCCGCTCCGGAAAACAGGTTGGCTACCGAACCCTTGGCCGACAGTTCGAGGGAGGACCCGTCAGAAATCGCGAGATTCAGTTTGGAGATGCCGGCGGCTTTAAAATCACCGCTGAGTGTGGCATTAAATTTAAGCCGACCCAATCGGGGAACCTCGAGCTGCAATATATTCAAAAGGTTGGCAAACTCCTGTTCTTCAGCAATAAGCTCCAGATTCAAGCCTTCACCCTTAACCGGATCTGCAATCGTTCCGGAAACGGCAAAAAGAAAATCGGCAATTCTCAGATTGAGCGCGACCGGGAAAGGGCGATTTTTGTCAAATATGTCGGCCAGGCTGCCCAAGCGGCCTTCAATTTGAAAATCGTTGGTATTCACGCTCCCATCACCCTTCAGAAAAAGAGGCCCGCTATCGCGAACGTCATCCAAGGTAAATTGCCGTAGCAAGACCTGCACCTCGGTATTGGTATATGGGTTGACCACAATCATCTTTATATTTCGCAGTGCGGCACTTTCCACAATTGGAACGATGATATCCAGCGGGGGTTTTCGCGGTGTCGATACGGTGTCGTTTTTTTCTGCCTGATCATAAACCGAGATAGACGCGTTATCGAGTAGGAGTTTTTTGATGACGATCTAGCCGAGCAAAAGTGGCTTCAACGCGAGGCTAACATTTAACTGACCGATGGAGGTCAAATAAGGCTGGGTGCCTCCGAATGTCGATTCAAACCGAATTCCGGCCGCCGACAGGGAAAGTTCATTCGACACATCAACCGCAAAAGGCCCTTCGATGATCATTTTATAACCGGCAACCTGCTCTACACTCCAGATAGCCAGTTTGCGGTAATCATTGTCGTCGAGAACAAGCAAGGCGGCAGCGACAAGTGCCATGCAGAGGATAAGCATGGCACTGGAAAAAATAAAAAAATATTTTAGCCAGCATATTATCGGATTCGATTTCAATTGCATTGATAATATAGGCAAGGCTTTTGTTAATTATCTTTTTCTTCAGGCGTGCGGTTGTCGAGAACTTTCAAATCCTGTTGGTCGGCATCCAATACTTCTCTTAATTTTTGGGAAAGCTGGAGGATATCAAATGGCTTTTGAATAAACCCGTTGCAACCCATGGCGATTAATTCTTCAATCTGTTTGTTCAGACTGTATCCGCTGACCAGCAAAACTTTTACATCCGGATCAATTTCTTTGAGCCGCTCATAGGTTTCTCTTCCGCTCATCTCAGGCATGATCATATCCAGAGCTACCAATCCAAGTGTATCCCGATTGGCTTCATAGAGTTCGATGGCTTCTTTTCCGCTTCTGGCCGGCAATACCTTATAGCCCAGCTCTTTGAGCATTAATTCTTCCACCATTATGGGCCCTTCTTCATCATCGACCAAAAGAATCGTTTCGCTGCCCTTGACCAAATCAGATTTAACCTCTGCTACTTCGGTGTCCCTGGCCTCTGCTGCCGGCAAATAAATACTAAAGGTGGCGCCGTGGCCTTCCTCACTGTACACCCGGATGATGCCGTTGTGGTTTTTGATAATGCCATAGGCCGAGGCCAGACCCAGCCCGGTTCCTTTGCCCACCTCTTTGGTGGTAAAAAACGGTTCGAAAATGCGATCCATTGTTCGTTGATTCATTCCAATGCCGGTATCGGTTACCGATACCTTGACATAGTTTCCTCCGGGTAGCTCATAGGGCATGCAATACTCATCACTGAGAACCACATTTTCAGTTTGAATAAAAAGGTCTCCGCCATCCGGCATAGCGTGCCAGGCGTTGAGATAGAGATTGATCAGGACCTGTTCGATTTGTCCCTGGTCGACTTCGACATCCCGGATGTTTTCGTCGCATCGCTGGTGTACGGTAATCTCTTTGCGGGTGCGGGTAAACATGCGAGCGCTTTTTTCCAAAATGAAATTAAGGTTGGTCGATCGCGGGGTGTACTTGCCTTTTCGCGCAAATCCCAAAAGCTGTTCCGTTAGATTTGCGGCACTCATGACATTTTCTTCAATGCCGCGCAAATATTTATCGTGCGGGTCTTCTGGATCCGTATCCAGACGCATCAATGAAATATAGCCCTGGATGCCCATCAGCAGGTTATTAAAATCATGGGCAACGCCGCCGGCCAGGGTACCGATGGCCTCCATCTTCTGAGCATGGGTCAATTGGGCTTCCAGTTGCTTTTTTTCCTCCTCGGCTTCGATTCGCTCGCTGACATCCCGGGCAACATTCAAAATAACATTTCTGCCCCTGTAGGTTATCGCTCTGGAATGAATTTCTACCGGTACACTATTCCCATCCGTGGCATAATGGCACGTTTCAAGGATGAGTTTTAGCGGATATTGTGTTTCGGGTTTTTTCCCAAGGGTTTCAATAATGGCGTTGGCATCGTCAGGGGGGATCAAGCGGGTGAGATTCAGACTGAAAAAATTTTCGCGGGAATAACCTAAACGGGAATACGCGGCTTCATTGGCTTCCAGGATGTTTCCGGTCTGATCCAGGATATATACCGCATCATCCACGTTTTCGAACAACTCTTTGTAGCGGCTGTGTTCTTCAGCATGCTTTAGATTGCGCAACATGTAGTTAAATGCCTGGGATAATTGATTGAACTCCCAATAATTTTTCCGGCTGGTTTCAAACAAAAGATCCTTTTGACCTTCGGAGATTTGGATGGCTTTCTTCGTCATCTCCCGCAATGGCTTGACCATTTTCTTTCCTAGAAAAACCGACGTCACCGTTGACACCGCCAGGATGACGATCGAAAAAACTCCCATCCATAATGTAACTTTCCTTTTCTCATTGATGAGGCTTGCTAAAGAAGATTGAAAATATAGATTATCGAATCCGGCTAATTTAGAGACGATTACATTTTTGCTTAAGGGTTGGAAATCATATTTGAACGTAATTTGTTCTCGAAGTTTGGCATCAAGCGGCCAGGATATCCCGTTCGAAAAGTTAAAGAGGCGATCGTATTTGAAAACGGCAATATCTCCGTCAACGGTTTGATGAATGGTCGTCATCAAGTTGTTATCTTGGGCCATGTCATAGAGCACGTAAGCAGTGCCCATCCGCCGTGTCTGATGCATAACAGAGGTTGAAAACAGCCATAAAAGCCGAGTGCTGTCGCCATCTTCGAGAATGTCGCCGTATGGATTCTCTGCCAAGGCAAAATCAATTATTTTCTTGTCCAAGCCGGGATATTTATCTGGACCTAATGCGCTTTCCCCGATCTTCTTTACGAAACAATAAATGCCGTCCGCAGGCTGGTAATTTTGGGTAACTCTTTCTATCAGCTGGGCTTTGGCTCCCAGCATTAGTGTAACACGAATGATATTGTCGGAGCCCAGATCCCAAAGTTTGGCATGAATTTTAGAAAACCTGTTTTTTAGGATGATTTCAACCTGACCCTTTTGGGCCAGCAGTTTCTCATAAAATTCAGACTCAACCCGTTTACCGAAATCACGATGCAACGCGCCCAGAATGACAATCACAGACAGGCTCACGAAAACCACAAATGTTGCCATGAGGTAGCTTGAAAATTTTTTCGGGCGCTTGAGTTTCACCAAATCCTCCCGCAAAGCAAAAACCACCACATCAGAAATTTAGGATATTTTTCTATCTTATTAAAAATAGAATGAAATAGGCCCACTTGTCAAAAAAATTAATCTGAAAAGCGTTTCGGCTTTTGCTCTCTCAGCTTCATCATAAATTGGCGGCCATAGTGGTGGCTGTATTCAAAAAAGTGAGCAATTCGATCTTCGGTTGAATTCAGCGGGATTTCACACCCGGAGGCCAGAATATATCCACTTCCTTCAGCGGCGGTGTCAATGCAATTGCGGATTGCAGATTCCATCTCCTGGCGCGTTCCGCTGCTAAAAAGCGTTGTGGGTACATTTCCCTCTACGATGATTTTACCGGCAGAAAGATCTACGATTTTTTTCAATGAGGATGGTCCATCCAGGCTGAGGAAGCTTATCCCTGCTTCGATAATATCTTCCATAATCGGATCAATCAATCCGCATACGTGCAACCCCAAAAAAACACCTTTAGATCTATAATAATTGCACAATTCGGTGTGATAGGGTTTAATGAAATCCTTATAGATTTTGGGCGAGATGAGATTACAAGTGGCATAGGCCTCTCCGATCGAAGGTGTTAACCTGGCTTCGATAAGAGCATCACTGAACGTCTGAACTACATTGGTGGTAAATCGCATCAAGTCGTGGACAAATTGAGGGTCGTCAATGGTATCCAATAAAAGGGATTCGGCGCCTCGAAGATGCATGGCAAGATTCCATGGCCCCGAATGTCCCAATCCTATGGCGGCTGTTTTTTTCGCTTCCGAAGATACCCTTTCGCACAATTCTATAAAGTAGGGCAGTCTGGCATCTTTTTTGGGATCCGGTACCTTCAGGCTGGCCAGCTGTGATTTATTTTCCAGCAGCACCTTTTTGGGATGGGAGATGCTATTTTCCGGGAACTCCAATTCGCAGCCAACCGCTTCCGCTTCCAGATAGATATCATTGTAGATGATAAGGCTGTCGGGTTTGAAACGATGGTAAAATGCTAAATGAGCCTCAGCACTTTTTCGGGCATCGGTGAGAATTTCTTTAACCGTGTAATCGGTGAGCCGTGAGCAGTAGGGCCCGATCAAGACGGTTGTCGGAAGCCTATCTGCGTATTGCCGCTTTAAGGCGGAGATCATGTAATGCTTTCCGGTTAGGTCCTGCATTAGATCGCTCCTTAATTGCTAAAGTTAACGGATTCAGTGCCTCATGGGAATTATTAAGAAAGCCTTTATCCTATGCATGGGACTATAAGTGAGTGATAAAGATGTGTCAAATACAAAAAAGGTTCAGGGCTCAGCGTTCAAAGGTTCAGGGTCTAAAGCATTAGGCACCCGCCTTCATCACGCTAGAAGCGTGACTAC
>CP070694.1:931166-938450 GCA_020353355.1 Desulfobacterales bacterium
CCGAATGATGTTGTCTGCACCGGTGTGGAAGAGAAACTCGGTCTGCACGCCTCACCCACCTGTGCGCTTACCTTCGGATCCAACGATGAATGCATTGGATATTTATGCGGCCAGGCCAAGAAAGGCTTATCCCATATGTTTCAAATGATGAATGCGGCCAGAATTAATACCGGGGTTAGCGGTATGACATTGGCGAGCACAGCCTATCAAAACGCACTGGAATATGCCAAAGTCCGTATTCAGGGTCGAGATGTCGCCGGCAGAAAATCAGGCGATGTACCGATTATCGATCATCCGGACGTACGCCGTTTGTTGCTTTGGATGAAGGCCATGGTGGATGGTATGCGATCCATGATTTATACCGCGGCCTTCTGGCAGGACTACGCTCTGGAGCTGTCCGACGGGGAAGAAAAGCTGCATTACCTAAACCTTCTCGACTTCATGACACCGATTATTAAAGCTTATTGCGCAGACATGGGATTTAGAGTATGTGAGACGGCCATCCAATGCCTGGGCGGTTACGGATATTGTAAAGAATATCCGATAGAACAATACTTGAGGGATGCAAAAATAATGTCCTTATACGAGGGTACCAATGGTATCCAGGCCATGGACCTTATGGGACGCAAAATGCGGATGAACGGCGGAGCGCCCTATTTAGCCTATAAAACCGAGATCCGGAAATTCGTGCAGTTGAATAAAGATCACCTGCAGTTAGGCGCCAGCCTCGAGCATCTGTCCAATGTGTTTAACCGGCTTGATCAGACGGCTAATGAACTAAAGGATAAAATGACATCGGATCCATTGCAGTGGGCCTCCAATACATATCCTGCCTTGTTGGCATTCAGTGAGATTACGATAGTCTGGCGCTTGTTAGATATGGCCATAATCGCTTCAAAGGCAATCGAAAAGGGGAAAAAGAATGATTTTTATATTGGAAAAGTTCTTCAAGCAGCGTATTTTGCCGATATCACCCTACCTCATACCCTGGCAACTGTGGAGACGTGCTTGAGAAAGGGGAGAGAAGTTGTCGAAATGCCTATCAAGGGATTCTAAAATGAGTGACATTTTTGCCGAAAGAGAAAAAGAGATTCGTGACAGGGTTAAACAATTTGTCGAAGAGCAACTGAATCCGATATCTCTGCAAGTGGAGCTTGAGGAGCGCATTCCCGAGGAAATAGTTGATAAAATGCGCGTTATGAAGCTCTTCGGATTGGCGATTCCGGAAGAATACGGCGGATTGGGACTTTCCACCGTGGGAGAAATTTTAGTTTATGAAGAACTGACCAAGACCAATGCCTGTTTCCGTTCACGCATCGGTACCAGCAATGGTATCGGGTCCATGGGAATCTTGTTTGACGGCACGGAAGAGCAAAAAAAGAAATATTTACCGCGGGTTGCCTCCGGCGAATGGACGGCAGCTTTTGCCCTGACGGAACCCAGTGCCGGCTCCGACGCTGCCAGTATCTCCACCCTTGCTGTTTTGGAAGGGGATCATTGGATTATTAATGGAACCAAACAATTCATCACCAACGGCGATTGCGCCGACTTCTTTACCACTATTGTCGTAACCGATGAAAAAAAACGAGCCCAGGGAGGATTTACTGCATTTATTATTGAAAGGGATACTCCCGGTTTCTTCGTTGGCGCTCCGGATAACAAAATGGGAATGAAAGGATCTCATACCACGGAGTTGGTATTTCGAAACTGCCGGGTGCCAAAAGAAAATGTAATCGGTGGTATGCGTATGGTGGGTCAGGGTTTCAAGACCGCCATGCGTGTTTTAGATAAAGGACGCCTGACAATGGGTGCCTGTGCATTGGGTGCTTCTCAAAAACTTTTTGACATGTGTGTGGCCCATATTAAACGCAAAGCCAAACACTGGAAATCCGGGGATGATTTGCAAGCCGCCCAGTTCGTATTGGCGGATATGGCAACAGAGATTTATGCCGCTAGGCAGATGCTTTATAACTCAGCCTGGGCTAGGGATCAGGGCAATAATGTGACCCATGAGGCCTCCATGGTGAAACTGTTTTGTACCGAGATGGCTGATAGGATTGCCGATAGGGCGATGGATATATTTGAAGACGAAGGCTATTTGAAAAAATCTCAAATTGAGATGTATCTGAGAGATGTCCGGCTCTACCGTATTTTTGAGGGAACCAGTGAAATCCAGCGTATTGTTATCTCAAGAGACCTTCTAAGAGAATAAAGCGTTACGCGTTACGGGTTGCGGGTCTCATGATTGATTAGATGTCAGGTGTCGGGTGTCAGGTGTCAGCATTCAATATTGCGGGTTGCGTGTTGTAAGTATTTGTCTCTATCATTCTTTTAAAAAATCCGAAATCCGCAATCGAAAGGCCTGACACCTGTAACCTTTATATATGATAAGGAGATTACTTATGAAAACCCCTGTTATAATAAGCGCCGTTAGAACCCCGGTAGGACGCTATATGGGCGCATTAAAAGATATCGAAGCTTACGATCTTGCCAGCCTGGTTTTGGACGAAGCCATAAAAAAGGCGGGTCTTTTACCCGAACAGGCAGATGAAGTCATCATGGGACAGTGTTATCAAAGCGGTGAGTACGTCAATATCGCACGCATGGCTTTACTTAAAGCCGGCTGGCCGGAGAAAATTCCGGGAATCACGATAGACAGGCGTTGCTGCACCGGTCTCGACGTGGTTCGTCTGGCCGCATCCCTCATCCAGACCAATCAGGCCCAGATTGTGGTCGCCGGCGGTGTGGAAAGCATGAGCAATGCCGAGTTTTATCTGCCCGGGAACATCAAATGGGGCGTTGGCGGACGCAAAGGTATGCCTCGCGGGCATGGCGACCTTTCCATCTGGGGTCTATCATTTTACGACCGCATTCAAAGAGCGCGGGTAATGTCCCAGCCCGAGGAGCGCTACGGGGTGTTGCCGGCCATGATGACCTGGGCTGAAACGGCAGCAAAGGAGGAGGGCATTACGCGCGAGCAGTGTGACCAATGGTCGCTGCAAAGCCATCAGAAGGCCTGTGCTGCCATGGAATCCGGTAAATTTGCAGATGAAATCGTGCCGGTATCGATTCCACAACGAAAGGGTGATCCCGTAAATGTGGATCAAGACGAAAATCCGCGCCCGGATACCACCCTTGAAAAACTGGGCAAGCTTAAACCGGTGCTGGGCGGGGTTTGTACGGCAGGTAATTCGTCCACCGAAAACGATGGCGCCGCTGCGGTGGTGGTCACATCAAAAGAAAAATCGGCCGAGTTAGGCATCGAACCATTCGCTGTTTTGAAGTCATGTGCGGTTGTGGGCGATGATCCCAGGCGAACCTATGCGACAGTCCCCGTAGCCGTCACAAAAGCACTGGGTATGGCACAGCTGACCATTGATAAAATGGATCTGATTGAGATTCAAGAGGCCTTTGCCGCTCAGGTTCTGGCCGATTTAAAAATAATGGGTATCACATCGGCGAATTATGCAAAAGTCAATGTCAACGGATCGGGAATTTCTCTGGGACATCCGGTGGCGGCCACCGGCACCCGGGTTTTGGTCACGATGCTGCATGAAATGAAGCGCCGCAACTTGCGCTATGGATTGGAATGCATCTGTGGTGGCGGTGGTTTGGGAATCGCTGCGGTCTTCGAACGAATAGGATAAACGGTTATGGATTTTTTCTTCAAACCAAAAGGCATTGCTTTAATCGGGGCCTCTGCAAATTCCGCCAAAGGCGGCTATCATATATTCAAAAATTTGAAAACAAGCTTTAAACAGAAAATTTATCCGGTAAACCCCGGATACCGCGATATCGAAGGTCTCAAATCCTATTCTTCCGTACTAGAGGTGCCGGATCCGGTGGATTTGGCGATTATCTTTATTCCGGCTCCATTGGTGCCTGGGGTGGTAAAGCAATGTGCCGAACGTGGTATCAAAGGAGTTATGATCCAATCCGCAGGCTTTGCCGAAAGTGGAGAAAAGGGTAAAGCGCTTCAGCGAGAAATTGTGCAGATACACAAAGAGACAGGGATTCGTGTTTGGGGTCCGAATTGCATGGGTCTGGTGGATGCAGTGCACGGCTTGGTGTTTTCTTTTGTTCTGCCAGCTGTCCTGGAAGCGGGTTTAATTCCGGGAAACGTGTCACTGGTGGTCCAAAGCGGCATGCTGTCTGCCGGTTTTCTGATAGACATTATGACGCATGCTGCCATGGGCATCAGCAAGGCGTGCTCAATTGGCAATAAGGCCGACGTTGATGAATGTGACATTCTGGAATATCTGATCGATGATCCGGATACCGGAACCATCGGTCTTTATCTTGAATCCATTCCGGATGGGAGACGATTTATTGATCTGTGCCGGCGCTCTGGAAAGCCGATTGTGGTTCTTAGAGGGGGAAAAAGCGCAAAAGGGGCTGAGGCCGCCATGAGCCATACGGCCAGTCTCGCCGGCAATGGCGCGGTGATCAGCGGAGCACTGGCCCAGGTCGGCGTGGTGGAGGCATATGATTTCAAACAGATGATGGATTTGTGCCGGGCCCTGGCCCAATATCCGGTGGTGACCCGGGAAAAAAGCGGCCGGGTTGCCATATTGACGATGAGCGGTGCTGCCGGCATTGTTTCGTCTGATTTCATTGAACAAAAAGGCCTGACGGTGGCCGAGCTTTCGGCGGATACGGAAAAAGAATTGGAAAAATTGTTTCCGGATTGGATGCCGGTAACCAACCCGATCGATTTGTGGCCGGCAGTCGAAATTCATGGACGACAGAAAGCATTTGAAGAAGCCTTGCGGGCGGTGTGCAGGGATCCCAATGTGGATGCAATTTTAATCCACATTTTTCTGATCCAATCGATTTCGCGGGCGGTGATCTCCCGATTTGTAGATGTGGCTAAAGATGCAGGCAAACTTTTGTTTTGCTGGTTTATGGGGCATCGCTCAGAAGCGCATCGATTTCAAATGCACGCTCAAGAATTGGGCATGCCGGCTTTCGCGGAGCTGTATCGGTCCGTTGAATGCATGGCCGCTGTAGTTTCACGAAAAAAAGCTGCCCGGAATTCCGCAATCTGATATCGAAGTATGTTGCGCTGGGTGAGCTTCTGCAGATTGTCCAACTCGTTTCTCCTCCCTTGTCGAAGATTCGCCCTAAACGTGAATGGGAGGGGAACAAGGGGAAGGTGATCAGATAAGATTTTGATTCCGCAATAAATATGATTTTAGAGGACGTCCTATGAACGGCGCGGAGATATTAATAAAGACTGCCCTAAATGCGGGCATCGAAGTCTGTTTTACCAATCCGGGCACAACCGAACTGCCGCTGGTCGCCGCATTTGATTCCATACCGGGGATACGGCCGGTGTTAGGGCTCTTTGAAGGCTGTTGCACCGGCGCTGCCGACGGCTATGGTCGCATGGCCGATAAGCCGGCCATGACGCTGCTGCACCTGGGACCGGGTCTGGCCTATGGGATTGCCAATCTGCACAATGCCAGACGCGCGCATACACCCGTTTTCAATGTGATCGGAGAGCATGCCACCTGGCACAGACCCGTTGATCCGCCGCTGGCCATGGACGTTGAGGAATTGGCGGATACGGTGTCCGGGTGGCAATGCTCCAGTGCATCGGTTGCATCTTTATCCCGGGATACGGCGGATGCCATTGCAGCTGCGCAAAAGGGGCAGGTAGCGACCCTGATTGTGCCAAATGATAGTCAATGGTCACAGGTTTTCGATGAAACCATTTTTCAACCGGCAATATCACCGGCAGATATCGACAAAGATACCATTGCGCTGGCCGCAAAATGTTTAAAGCAAAAACAAAATTCAGCGATCATTTTAGGCGGCCGGGCTTTGCGACGCAGAAGTTTACTGGCCGCTGCCAGAATTCAATCTGCAACCGGTTGTGACCTGCTCTCGGAAACCAGTCCGGCTCGGATGGATCGAGGAATTGGATTTCCGTTGATAAAGCGAATTCCATATTTTCCCGCCAAAGCAACGGGGCTGCTGTCCCAGTATCAAGCAGTGGTGCTGGTGGGCACCAGAGAACCGGTGGTATTCTTTGGCTATCAGGGCGGGAAGAGTAAATTGCTGACCGAGGATCAACAAATTACACCAATTAAAGCCGGCCAGCCATTTCTGCCGGAAGCGCTTGAAAGTCTGGCCGATGCCCTGGAAGCTCCAATACGTCTCAACTCTAAAACAAGGGATTCTGAATCGCTTCAACGGCCCGATCTACCCGAAGGACGGTTAGACGCAACCAAAGCCTGCATCGTCTTGGCTGCCCTCCAGCCGGAAAATGCCGTCATCGTGGATGAATCCATCACCTCTGGCGGAGCCTATTATGTATTGGCCGCCAAAGCACCCCCTTTCAGCTGGCTCACCCTGACCGGTGGTGCAATAGGACAGGGAATGCCCTGTGCGGTCGGTGCGGCCATTGCCTGCCCGGATCGGCCGGTGATTAATCTGCAGGCCGACGGCTCCGCCATGTACTGCGTTCAGGCACTGTGGATGCAGGCCCGAGAGTCGTTGAATATTACGACATTGATTTGCGCCAACCGGCGCTATGAAATTCTGAAGCTGGAGCTAGCCCGTGCCGGGAATGCTTCGCCGGGTCCTATGGCACAATCGTTGTACGATTTGGCAGCCCCGACCCTTGACTGGGTTCGCCTCAGCAGGGGTATGGGGGTGCCGGCGGTGAGTGTCGATACGGCCGAAGAACTAGCGAAAGAATTAAAAGCAGCGTTGAACGAACCCGGCCCGCATTTGATTGAAATGATTATTTAAGAAGAATGCGGAATGCAGAAAGATTTGAATTTGGAATTCGGATTAATTGCCCTGAGCTACACTTGAGTTGACAGAATTGGAAAGTAATTCACGATTGCAATTAACAATATGATGTCACACCTTTTTAGAAGTCTTCCAAAATGCAAATAAGTTTATCAGTATCTGTACTTTTGAGAGGCTCGATTTTTCACGGATACTATTCATATATCGGTAATTGAGGCTAAGTTGCCATTATTTGAAGAAATCTGCACTTTTAGAAAGGCAGAATATTGGAGAAACAGCAAATATTTTTAAGTTGGGTAAATACGATCTTCCTAATGATTTATCGCTGCAATGAGAAAAGATCAGAGCTGTTGGAAAAGAAAGGAGCCGCTTAGGTTTACCGAGCGGCCCATATTCAGATCTCCTGGGCAATTAAATGAGAAATAATTTACATGCAGAACTTTTCACATGAACATACCATACCTCTTATAATATTTAATAGTTCTATAATGTAAACTCAAATGGAATACTAACCTTAGTCTC
>CP070694.1:938550-946240 GCA_020353355.1 Desulfobacterales bacterium
GAGGCTTTACAGTGCATTTTTTTGGAAAACGTCCTTCATAACTCACCTCGTACGGTTCAAGTTATGTGAACAGTCGATTTCCTGAGAAATTTATTTTTAATATAAGTTTGTCTATCCTATTTCGGTGAGTATTGTCAAATAAAATTTCAAGGTAGAATCCCGTTGTCTCGGCTTAAGTTTCCTGAAACGCCTTCTTATTTGCTTCGATATATTCGGTTAAGACGGCATAACCGGATAAGCCATTGGGTGCTAACGCAAATTTTCCTATTTTTTGCTCCTTAAATTCCTTTTCAATCTCAGCCGTGCTTTCATCCTGCTGGAGTTTGTTGATGACGATGCGATCAATGGCGATGCTGATATCGGCTAATTTCTGCCGGATGCGATAGGCTTCCGAAAACGATAATTTGTCATTGTTCATGACCAAATTGACCTTGGTGGTTTCGGATAAAAATTGCTGTTGCAGATGCTCATAGTTGCAAATCAACGACTCCAGCTTGGCCTTGACCCGATCCTGCTCGATTTCTCGGCCGGCAATTTTGATCTTGGAAATGATTTCCTTTTTCTTGTAAATCTGACTGCGCAGGGTCAGCAGTTCTTCCAGCCAGATCAACGTGATAAACGGCAGCGAGAAAAAGCGCAGCGTCAGGGCCGTCGGTGCCATATCAAACACGATAAAGTCCTGATCGCCATATTTTTTCAGGGTATCTTCAAAGGCTAAAAGCAGGGCATATTCTTCCAGGCCCGGAGAAAACTGGAGGACATTAAAATAATTTTGAAGATTAAATGCGCTCTCATATTTATAGGTTTCTTTGATTTGATTGGTGGTTTCTTTTAAATATTTCTCGATCCAAAAATCAGTATTGACCTCCTTGACCATTAATGTTTCGGACACGCGTTTGGGTTTTTCAGAAAAATCCTGTTCGAAAATATCGCGTTGGTTATGGGCCGGGTCCATGGAAACCAAAAGGGTTTTATGGGGACGTGATGCAAGATAAATGGATGTGAGCGCCGACGTCGTTGATTTTCCGACGCCGCCTTTGCCGATAAAAAAAAGAAGCTGTGGGTTCATTGCTAATCTATTCCCAAAACCGAAAAAAGATGGCCCAGGGGGTCGTGGGCGGTTAAGACCTTATCCAGCATGATGTCGAATTCTTTATCCATCAGCGGCAACAGCTCCATGGTAATATGAATCGGCGGTGAGGGGATGCCGATAAAGGCGCCCAACACCAGGATACCGAAGATATTGTCCAGCTCGGCCACTTCATGTTCAATGGTTTCCACCGCCTTGCCGCGCATGACCGCATCGGTAATCTTAAACGCCTCGATGATTTGCTCTTTGAGCCATTTTAAAAATGGTATCATTGAAATTGCTCACCTTACTGCAATCATTGTACTCGAAAAATGCGTCGATCAAACGCGATCCGTCGCTTTGAAGGATAGTAATAATAGACGGCATATAAGGCCATGATAATCGTGCCGGCCAGATGAAAGCGGGGCAGCCGCAAAATCTGGGCCATCAGGCTGACATAGGGTGTTATCATGGCAATATACAGCAGGTTGCGCTCGAATTTCAACCAATCTTCTTCCGCGGTATAGGTTTGATGGCGTATTTTATTCGCAAACAGTGTTCGGTAAAAAATGGGCAGGGCCACCGCAAAGCAGACAGAGACAATAAAGACAAGGGGGGGGATTAAACCTTGAATTTTAAAAGTATTCCAATCGGCCGGATGGAAATGCTGGAGGATAAAAACCGTAACAAAGCCCGCCACCGCCGGCAGCAGGAGGGTAAAATACTTGCGTTTTAGAGCAGAGGTCATACGCAGCATCTTTAGATCGATCCGGGTTCTTGCATTCGTGAAAACGCCGGCAGGCTGACTGAATCCTTAAAAATTTGGTAAAATGTAGAAGTGTCGCCGGATGGCGACACTTCTACCGAATTGGCTTACGCTGTTTCCGGTGCGGCTGGCGCAGCTGGTTCTTCGCCTGCTGTGAAGAATTTGATGACACCTTCAATCGCAATCCAGAGCGCTATTACCAGAATGCAGAGATTGATCACCGTCAGAAGCATATTGCCGCCGGCACCGAATTTGACCTGGTTTAAAATCACGGCCCAGATGGTCATCACCGCCATGAAGGCAGCCGGGATTCCGGAAACCAGCCACTTCAGGCCGCCGCGGCGCTTGAGGTACAGGGTGATAATAATCAGCGCCAGGGCAGCCAGGGTCTGGTTGGTGGCACCAAACAGCGGCCACAGTTTGAGTGCGCCTGTTCCGCTGGCACCGGTTGCAAATGCCAGTATGAGCGCCGTTCCCACGGCTACAGAGGTTGCCACATAGCGGTTGGTCAACACATTCAGCTTGAGGCTGCCGAAGAGCTCTGAGATGACGTAGCGTTGAATCCGGGTGGCCGAATCCAGCGTGGTTCCGGCAAAGGAGGCTATAAATACGCCCATGATGACGATGCCAAATTGTTTCGGAATACCGAGGGTGGCGATCATGTTGGCCGAGCCGTCGACAAAGGCACGGGCAGCGTTTCCGATACCTCCCACAGCAGCCCAGGATGAATAGTGGGCTGTCCAGGCGGCGAGACCGTTTAGTGTTTCACCGGTCTTGGTGGTATAGGCGATTCCAATGCCTGCTGAAACGGCGATAATCACCAGGGTGGCCAGTACACCTTCCAGCAACATGGATCCATAACCCACGAACAGCGAATCCTGCTCGTCCCGCACCTGTTTGGCCGAGGTGCCCGAGGATACCAGCGAATGGAATCCGGAAATTGCCCCGCAGGCAATGGTGATAAATAGAAATGGCCACATGGGCGGTGATTCTGCCGGTGAGAGCTGCACGGCCGGGGCCACAATATCCAGCCGGCCGCCGAAACCCGTAAAAAGCACGCCCAACGTCAGCAATGCTAGGGCCACGATCAGCTGGTGGGAGTTGATAAAGTCGCGCGGCTGCAGCAGGGTGGTGACCGGCAGCGTCGATGCAATAAAGGCGTATGCCAGCAGAATGATGGTCCATAATCCGGTGGGCGGAATGCCGGCAATCGTGGGCAGCTTGATCGGGACATAGGCACCGATGACCACCGTGATGTACATCACAATCACGGCGATAATCGACCAGGTCATCACGTTGGCGCCTTTTTTGTAGATCAGATAGCCCAAATAAACGGCAATGGGGACCTCCAGCCAGACCGGCAGCACCGAGGTGGGATACATGTTGAACACCACAGCGATCACGAGACCAAAGATGGCGATCACGATCCACAATTCCAAAAAAACGATCAGAAAAAAGAAAATCTTGGTTCGGTTGTTGACGTACTTGGCGGTGTATTCGGAAATGGATTTTCCCTGGTTGCGCATGGAAATGATCAGGGCTCCGAAATCATGCACCGCGCCCATCACAATGCTTCCCACAAACACCCAAATCATAGCCGGCACCCAGCCCCAGATAACGGCAACGGCCGGCCCCACGATGGGCCCGGTTCCGGCAATCGAGGTGTAATGGTGGCCGAAAATAATTTCTTTTCGGGTCGGTACATAGTCGACGCCGTCCTCCATTTCCACGGCCGGGGTCCTGGCGGCGCGGGATAATGCAAAAATCTTCGCACCGATAAACTTGCCGTACAATTGGTACATGATAATGTACCCGACGAACGCTATTACCATAATCGCTACAGCACCCATAAATTTGTCTCCTCCTTTCAATTAGCATTAAATTAAGGCTTGTCGACAAGCCTTGTTACGCGTACAGCTCTACTCCACTAACACATGGGTTGATTAAGCGGGTGAAGACGGATTTCGGCAGATGAGACCAAAAACGCGAATTCACCGGGTGGCATCCTTATGGATGCATTAAGAAATGTCAACAAAAATTTGGTTTTTTTGTTTTAACACAATGTGGTACCTGCGAAATTAAGCAAAAATTCAGAAAAAACTTCGAAATTTTGCTTTTTTCATTATTTTTTTGGTAACATGAGTATATTATCCGGATTCATCGGGGGAAAAGGTACTTTATGATCATGGTATTGGCGTGGGGTTGTCTCAGACAACTTCAATAGCAAGGTCAGGGAACTCTTTCTGAAACTCCGCGGTGAGGGAGTTCAGGGTGCCGGAAATCAGAAGTCCTTGAAGCACCGTGCAGCATTGCTTGCGGTTGTGCCGGATGGTGCTGGTAAAAATATATAATTTTTTGCGTGTTGGATTGTAACGCAGCTTTTCAACCAACCCGAGCTGGGCAATGGTTAGTCCGCTTTCCGGTTCTTTGACCCGATCCAGCACATTGTCGATTTTTTGTTTCATTACGGAGTCCATGCTTCACCATATGGCATCGTTATTTTGATGTCAAGGCAAGCGTTGGTGGCCGGTCAACGGAAACCTTGATGTTGAACGGGATCTGCTGTTTTCCAGACATCCTCTATGAGGTAATATGTTAACCCGGCACCCTTATTTTTTATACAAATCCAAGATCAGCGTTCATTGACGTTCGATGATGGTAAGGGCACCGATATTAGCGGGCAGTTCAGCGTTATAAACCACAATTTAATTATGAATTTTAAATAGTTATAAGACATGCGATTTATGTGAATGACTCTGGTTCAAAATTTTGAACTTCACGGAATAATAAAAAATTGCTATAAAAACAAAGGGTTTATTTATTTTTCACTAGGTTGGGTTAAAAATAATGAACCAAGCTACCCAATCGCCGCTCTAAAACATAGCATTGCAAAAATGGCCACATGAACCAATATATTTATAAGCATATGATTTTTATAATAAAAATTAAAATACCAGATAATTTCGGGACCGAAATTATTTTTGGCAAGAACTTTGCATCTTATATTCGCAGCCTAATAATTTCTTCATCTGTTCTCCTCCTTAACGGCTAATTGGAAAAATTCCAGTTAGTCGTTTTTTTTTATCTGATTAAAACTCCCGGTTTTTTATTTTGGCAATTAACTGCCTGCTGTCAGTCGTATTCATAATATCTTAAGTCGGTATTGTGGGTTGAAACCCGAAACAATCTGTATTATTAGCTTATCACTTCCAGCGCCAAAAAATATCTGATTAAAAGTGAATTGATGATTATCGATTTTCATACCCACCTTTTTCCGAAAGCGATTCGCAGCAACAGGCAATCCTATTTTCGATCTGAGCCTGGGTTCAAGCTTTTATATAAATCTCCCAAATCCAGACTTGTGGGTGCGAAAGAATTGTTAAATGCCATGGATGAAAACCGGGTCGATAAATCTGTGGTTTTCGGTTTCCCCTGGCTAAATTCAGATACCATCAAAAAGCACAACGACTATATCATCGAGGTGGTTGAAAAATATCCCGATCGTTTCATCGGGTTAGGCTGTATTAATCCCTTCAGCAGAAACGCTGCTGCTGAAACCCAGCGGTGTCTCGCAGCAGGGCTTTGGGGGATTGGTGAACTTGCATTTTACCAATCCGGACTTGACAGCGCCGTGCTTGACCAACTGGCACCCATCATGAAGCTGTGCCATGAGCGCAAGCTTCCGGTGTTAATTCATACGAATGAACCGATCGGACAGACGTATCCCGGTAAAACCCCGATCACCCTGGCCCAAATTTACGGGCTAATCAAGAAGTTTCCGGAAAACACCATTGTATTAGCTCACTGGGGTGGGGGATTATTTTTTTTCAACCTGCTTAAAAAAGAGGTCAAAGAATATCTAAAAAATATTTATTTCGACACGGCGGCCTCACCTTATCTCTATGATCCCGCTATTTACCGGTTAGCCATCCAGCTTGTTGGGCTCGATAAAATTCTTTTCGGAAGCGACTATCCACTGCTGCCACCGAAGAGATATTTTAAAGAGATGGAGCAAGCTGGGTTGTCGGACAATCAAATCAACAAAATCTGTGGTGTGAATACGGCTAAGTTGCTAAGCTTATAATTTTATCGCGGCTGGAAGCCGCTCCCACTATGCTGTTATTGGTTATTATTTATTCGTTATTAGGACACAGAGTAAGCTGTTCAGACAAACCATTAACTAATAACTAAAATTTGGGAGCGGCTTCCAGCCGCGCTTGCGTATTTTTATCAAAAAGATTACTTGTTTCATCAGGAGGCTAGCCCATGAGTAAACATCTGGTTGCGATTGTACGGTATGAAAAACCGTTGGAATCGGTGCGCAAGGCGGTTGAACTATCCAAAGGCCTGGATCACCTGCCTTCCAAAGCCAAGGTTTTTATAAAACCCAATATTGTGTTTTGGACGCGGGTGGTTCCGTTTCCGAAATGGGGTGTCATTACCACATCGCGGGTCGTAGAGGACATGGTGACCTTGCTGAAAGAGCGGGGAATCGATGATATTACGATTGGGGAAGGAATGGTCCTCGGCGATCCCAAAGATTTCGAAACACCGCTGCACGCCTTTGAATATCTCGGTTACGGGATCTTAAAAAAACGGTATGGGGTTAAGTATCTAAACGCTCTCGAGAGGCCTTTTAAAAAGCTGGATTTGGGCGGTGGGGTAACCATGCGCTTTAACAGCGACATCGTAAACAGTGACTTTGTTGTCGATTTGCCGGTGCTGAAGTGCCACAACCAGACCGTTGTCAGCCTGGGTATCAAGAACCTCAAAGGGATGGTCGATATTGCTTCCCGCAAACGCGCCCACAATATGAATCCGGGAAAAGACCTTCATTTTTGGGTTTCAAAGCTGGCAGACAAGATGCCACCGATGTTTACTTTAATCGATGGTATTTACACCAACGAACGGGGACCCGGCTTTGATGGGCGTCTCCACCGCAGCAACCTGCTCATCGCATCAGCAGATGTGCTTTCTGCAGATCTGGTGGGTGCCAAGGTTTTAGGCCATGAGCCTGAAAAAGTTTCGCATTTGGTCCATGCGGCCACAAAGCGCAAGCGTCCCCATGATCTTTCCGATATCGAGGTGGTTGGGGAGCCCCTCGAGGCCGTCGCCCGATATCATGCATATGACTTTGAATATAGCCAGACCGATGAGGGCATCATGCCGGTGCCCATGGCTAAGCAGGGCCTCAAGGGGATATTCTATCAAAAATTTGACCTTTCCATGTGTACCTATTGCTCCGCAATTAACGGTCTGGTGATTTCGGCCATTCGTTTTGCCTGGAAAGGCAAACCCTGGGATAAGGTAGAAGTTCTGACCGGCAAGTCCATGACGCCCACACCCGGCATGAAAAAGACAATTTTACTCGGAAAATGCATCTACCAGGCTCATAAAGACAATCCGGATATCCGGGAGATGATTCCGGTCAAAGGGTGCCCGCCGAAGACCAAGGCCATGCTTGAAGCGCTTCATAAGGCCGGGATTGAGGCAGATCCGGGATTGTTTGAGAATATCGACAAAATGCCGGGATTTTTTATGAAGCGCTTTGAGGGTAAGCCGGAGTATGATGAGGCTTTTTTCCAAATCAAATAGAAAATCGTTGCTGGTTGCTGGATACTGGTTACTGGTCACTGGCCTCTGGTTTCAGGTTTCAGGTGTCAGAAACGAAAAGAAGATGGTTTCAGGTTTCAGGTGTCAGAAAAGGCTGGTAGAAAAATTGAGGAATTCAGGGATTAGAGAATTGAAGAAAGAGAATTTGATCTATGCTTTAAATTCCTAAATTCCTAAATTCGCAATTCCTAAATTATTTGACCTGAAACCAAAATACTAAAATAGAGGATAAAACGCAAAGC
>CP070694.1:946340-950702 GCA_020353355.1 Desulfobacterales bacterium
CGTCGGTTTCCAATGCGGCTATTGCACACCCGGCATGATCCTCAAAGCGTACAGCCTGCTGGCTGACAATCCCACCCCGTCGAGGGAAGAAATCATCGACGGCATGGAGGAAAACCTGTGCCGCTGCGGCGCCCATACCCGGATCGTTGCGGCCATCGAAACCGCTTCCCGGGAGATGAAAGGAGGAATGAAATGATGCCGTCTTCCACGATGAATCGCCGTGAATTTCTGAAGCGCCTGGGTGTTTTAGGCGGAGGGATCATTATCGGCTTCAACACCTTTGATCGCCACACATGGGCGCGCATGCCGCGCAGCGGTTTCCTCGGTGCCGCAATCCCTACCGATTTCAATGCTTTTCTGAGAATCGGGACCGATAACCGGGTCGTATTGTATACCGGAAAGATCGAGATGGGTCAGGGTGCCATGACCTCGATACCCCAATTGCTGGCCGAAGAACTTTATGTGAACTATGACGCGGTGGATATTGTGATGGGGGATACCGATCTGTGCCCGTGGGATGCCGGAACCTTCGGCTCCCTTTCCATCCGCTATTTCGGGATATTTCTGCGCGAGGCTGCAGGCGAGGCCAGAGGGGTATTAATGCAATTGGCAGCAGATCATCTGAAAGCCCCCCTTGGTCGTCTGGCGACCCGGGACGGATACGTCTATGATCCGTCAAAACCCGACCGTCGTGTGAGTTACGGGGAACTCACCAAAGGCCATATTATCGAAAAACACTTAAACGATGTGCCGCCTTTAAAACCGTCTTCAGAGTATGAAACCATGGGGAAATCGTTTCCCCGGCGAGATGCGCTTGAAAAAGTGACCGGCGCTGCCAAATTTTCAGGCGACATGCGGCTTGCGGGGATGCTTTACGCCAAAATACTCAGGCCGCCGGCCCACGGGGCTAAATTGATCAAGGCGCATACCGATCCGGCCAAGAATATCGACGGCATTCAGATTGTCGAAGAAGGAGATTTTGTCGCCGTTTTGCACGAACACCCCGATGTTGCGGAACAGGGTCTGGCCCAAATCAAGGCCCAATTCGACCGGCCGAAAACCGGTGTCGACGACAAGACTATTTTTGATCATTTGCTGAAATCGACCCCGGATCCGGAAATCGCCTCTGAGGGCGGAAACCTTGAAACCGGCGAAAAACTGGCTTCAACCGTCATCGAAAAAACGTATTTTAACAGTTATGTGGCCCATGCGCCCATGGAGCCGCACACGGCAGTCGCCGACTTTGATGGGAAAAAACTCACGGTTTGGGCTTCCACCCAGACCCCCTTTAGCGTCAAAGAGCTTATCGCCGAGCAGCTGAGCCTGTCTGCCGATCGTGTCCGGGTCATCGCGCCTTATCTCGGGGGCGCGTTTGGCGGAAAATCGGCCTCCCGGCAGGCTCTGGAAGCCGCCCGTTTGGCGAAACGCCTCGGAAAACCGGTGCAGGTGGCCTGGAATCGAGCCGAAGAGTTTTTTTACGACACCTTTCGACCGGCAGCCATTGTTAAGATTAAATCCGGGCTCAACAGCTCGGGCCGGATTACCTTTTGGGATTATAACGTCTTCTACGCAGGCATGCGGGGAAGTGAACAGTTCTACGAGATCCCGCATCACCAAGAGGTGGTCCACGGGCGCTGGCGCGGTCCGGCCGGAAGACATCATCCTTTCGGTATCGGCCCATGGCGGGCACCGGCCAACAACACCAACACCTATGCCCGCGAATTGCATCTGAACCTGATGGCTTCCAAAGCGGGTGCGGATCCGCTCCAATTCCGCCTCGCGCACCTGAAGGACAAACGCATGATCGGCGTCCTGCAGGCCGCGGCAAAGAAGTTCGGATGGCAGTCCCTAAAAACGCCCAGCGGACGGGGGCATGGCATTGCCTGCGGAATCGATGCCGGCACCTATGTGGCATTTATGGCGCAAGTGGAAGTGGACAGGGACAGCGGCAATGTGGCCGTCAAGCGGGTGGTTTGCGCCCAGGATATGGGGGTGGTGGTTAACCCCGAGGGGGCGACCACGCAGATGGAAGGTTGCATCACCATGGGGTTGGGATATGCATTGACCGAAGAAATTCACTTTGCGGACGGAGAGATTTTTGATCTTAATTTCGACACCTACACCCTACCCGCGTTTTCGTGGCTTCCGAAGATCGAAACCGTTATTTTGGAAAACCCGAACCTCGCGCCCCAGGGAGGGGGAGAGCCCGCCATCATCGGCATGGGTGGGGTGATTGCAACGGCCATACATGATGCCGTCGGTGCCGCGCTGTTTCAGCTGCCTATGACACCGGAAAGAGTCAAGGCGGCCATGAAGCAGGCTTAACAGATCAGCATTCGCCCGCAGCGTGAAAAAAAGAAAAGATAGTTTCGATAAAGAAAGGAAAACCAATGCCGATTGATCTTGATGCGTTTAAACCCGCCTACCAAAAATGGGTCGAGGAAAGCCTGTCGGATTGGCGGGCCGGCAATAGGAAGGAGATTGTCAAGAAGTATCCCTTGATTACTCCCGATGATATCCCCTGGACGGCCTACAACGGTCAGCCGTCCAATCAAACCTTCGCCCTGGTCACCAGCGGCGGCCTTTATCTCAAGGACAGCCAGCCGCCGTTTGACACCGAGTCAATCCACGGCGATACATCCTTTCGAGAAATCCCCAAAACCGTCAGCCGGCAAGACATCGGCATTGCCCATGCACATTACGATCACAGCCTGGCAGAGCAGGACATCAACATCGTTTTTCCCATCCAGCGCTTCGTCGAACTGGAAAATGAAGGCATCATCGGCAGGCTGACCGATACGCATTACAGCTTCAGCTATGTCAACGACGCTGTCTCTTTGGTCAGCGAAACGGTTCCGGAATTGATTTCCCGGATCAAAGCCGCAGGGGTCGACGTCCTCTTCCTGGTGCCGGTCTGACCGAAATGTCATCAGACCGTGGGTCTGATTCAGCGCCTGGTAGAGGAAGCGGGAATTCCCACCATTTCGATGGGCAATGCCGCCGACCGAATGGCTCACATCAAGCCGCCCCGGGCCATGCTTGTCAGGTTTGCGCGCGGCAGCATGTTCGGTGAACCGGGCAACGTGAAACGCCAGCGGCGCATTATTCTGGATGCGTTGGAGGCCTTGCAGACCATGACCGAGCCGGGGACAATTCAAGAGCTGCCTTACAGATGGAAGCAGCCGGATCCAGAATAACGGGAATTTGACCACTTATCCCCTTGTCAGGCCCCACAAACGGAAGGAATGAAAAATGGAGGTCACGATTTGTGACCTCAAGTTAAACCACGATATGAACGAGGGTGATAATGACCCAAAAAGAGATAAAAAAGGTGTCTGTTTCCATTGAAAAACTCACCGGCATGATCTACTCAATTCGCGGACAGAAGATCATGCTAAGTACCCAACTTGCTGATCTGTACGGCGTAGAGCCTCGTGTCTTAGTCCAGGCAGTAAAACGAAACATTGAGAGATTTCCAAAGGACTTTATGTTCCAGTTGACATCAGAGGAGTTTACCAACTTGAAATCACAAATTGTGACTTCAAGTTGGGGAGGCATGCGGCGATCAACACCATATGCATTTACCGAACAAGGTGTTGCAATGTTATCCAGTGTTCTTCGAAGCAAGCGCGCTGTTCAGGTTAATATTGAAATTATGCGTGCTTTCGTCAAATTACGAAAAATGCTGACTTCGCATAAAGAACTTGCGCATAAGCTGGCAGATTTAGAAAAAAAATACGATGAACAATTCGCAATCGTCTTTGAGGCCATCCAGCAGCTTTTGGAGGAAGATGAGAAGCCGAAAAAGAAAATCGGTTATATCAAAGAGCGCCAGGCCAAATATGGCAATCGCAGCCGGAAAAATTGAACATCAATCAAAGCCAAAACTGTCGAAAACTGTATAATCAAAGACTGCCCCCTAAATCCGGCGTGTCAAAAATGAAAAAAGCCAATGATGGAACTCACCTCATTGGCTTTATTAATTGACACGATAAAGTGGTGAGCGGCGCTACAATTATGTCGGCGCTCCTGAAAACAGGATTGAAAGTTCGCTTAGAACGTGTCCTGACGCCCCAGGCAGATGACATAAACCTGGTACTTGGACTCGGTAGTCACACGCTCACCAAAGTCTTTGTAGCAGATTATATCCGGCATGAAAAGCAAAATTTTCAATTTTGTGCTTTCTGACTATTTTCTTCTATGTTCCCGAACATTCAGATAACCGTCGACAAATTGCTCAATATATTGAGCAAATTTACTCATAACATTGAGTAATTTGTAATTAGGTGGCTAATTAACAAACTCTGAGCACTCTGTGAACTCTGTGGTTTATAATTTATGATAATTCCGAAATCCAAAATC
>CP070694.1:950802-955515 GCA_020353355.1 Desulfobacterales bacterium
GCAAATACCGGGGGAGATGCCCAGCCCTTGAACCATCCCTGGTATTTTTCCGGATTATCGTTGATCTTGAAGTTGACGTACTGGGACTCGCCCTGATGGCCGATGTGAACGATCTTGAGGGGAGATTCTGCATCCATGCAGGCCATGGCCACCGAAGAATGCCAGCCGGTCACCATCATTTTTACCCCGCGGTTAACGGCGTCCGTCACGGCCTTGACCGCTTTTTCAGGGCTCGACTGGCTGTCCACCCAGACAGGCTCGATATCCATGGAATTGCCGTCGACCTTGACAGGGATCTCACCGGCTGCGCGAGCTTCTTCCAGGGCCATTTCAATGCCTCTCTTGAACTGGTCCCCTGTCCGGCTGGCCGGACCTGTATAAGGCCCCATAAAACCGATCCTCAGTTTATCGGCTGCATGGGCCTTATTGGGAAGAGCTGAATTAATAGCACTTGCCGCAACTGCGGCCGCACCGACAGTTTTTACAAACTCCCGGCGTGTCATTCCTGTTTCTTTTTTCTCTTGTGTCATGGCGTTCCTCCTTTGTTTGGGGTCACACATTTCACGACATTTCCTCTATCTTTACATTATATTTTTATAACACCTCCTTTGATGTGAAAGATTACCGGATACCGTGCTTATCTGAGTGAACATCTCATGTTGTTTTAATGATTTTTGCCGTGAATATATCAGAGGAGCGGTTTCGCAGATGCTTTATTCCTGCCAACTGTCGGTCTGGGATAGACCTCAGCAACCGCATTATTGTTACTCAACATGTGGACAGGTCATCGAACCAAGCTTGCAACGTTTTTAGAGCATCAGAGGGGGTTCAACGCCACGGTTAATCACCCATTGAATTGGTGTTTAATTTGTTTAAGGTCTAATAATTATATTGTCAATAAAAAAGAAAATATTTGAATCCTTTCCTAAAATTCTGTAAACGAGGTGTAAGATAAGAATTCTAGGACTTAAATGCTGGCTCGAGAAAGTGGGCCGAAACGTATGCGAAGCGAAAGCAAAAAAATCGAACGATACCTGCGGGATTTGCCAGCTGCATGCTTGGACCTAGGAAGCATTGATGCCATAGAAATCCTAGACATGACACCTGGCTCATACAATCTTAATTATCATGTCAGAGTGAATCATAAAGAGTACATCTTTCGCATCAATATTGAACCGCAAAGTGGTCTTTCCCGCCAAATCGAGTATGAATTCAGGATCTTGAAATTCCTGCAAAATCATCGTATCGCGCCAAGAGCCTATCATTTTGACGACAGCCAGCAAATTTTTGATTTTGCGATTCTGGTCGAGGAATATCTGGAAGGTCCTTATTTAACATTAGAAAACGACGACGTTTCAAAGGCCGTTGATTTAATGGTCAGGCTCCATTCCCTTGAACCTAAAGGAATGACTTTTGTCGTCTGGCAGGACCCGTTGCCGGATACATTGGGTTTGGCCCGCAATAACTTAATTCACTATGAATCCAAGAAGTCACCCCAAAAAAAAATTATCCATCTGGCACACAAACTATTGACCAAAAGTGAAGCCGCGGTAACTAAACATCGACATCTGTTCCATGCGGACAGCTTAAATCATACCGATGTGGGATGTGATAATTTCATCAATACCTCTGAAGGACTCAAATTGATCGACTGGGAAAAACCTCGCGTGGACGATTGCTCTTATGATATAGGTTGTTTCCTCTCGGAACCGGTTCAGAAATGGTGCTCCCGCAAGGTTCTGAATTCAGAGGACCGCATTAACTTCGTGCTTGATTATGCCCATGTGAGTGGCAAGAATTCTGACCTTATCATTGAGAAAGTCAACATCAGAGAGCCCCTGATCACCTTGCACTGGATTCTTTGGGGAGCGACTAAACTCTGTGACCTCAGAAATGGCACTACATCAAGCAATCTTCTAAAGGCTCATTCGGAAAAAATAGAGCGATTTGAACGCATAGCCGATCCGAAGAATATCGAAAAGATTCTGGATGTCCATTTTTTCAATTGAGTCCGTCTCCATTGAATTGGCGTCAGATATCCGCTATACGGGAATGTTTAAAAAGGAGGAAATGCTAATGAACAGTGTAGACTTGGGCTTTAAACCTAAAGTTCAGGTGCTCGATGAAAACCAGATGGAACAGATACATCTGGCCACTTTGGAGGTGCTGGAAAGAACCGGCGTCCAGATCCCGCATCCCAGGGCTTTAGAAATTCTGGACGGCGCCGGTGCACGGGTAGACGGCGAACGGGTGCGGATCCCGGCCTGGCTGGTTGAGGATGCCATTCGCCAGGCGCCTTCCCGCATTGTACTGGGCAAGCGCGATGGCACCCGCTCGGTTTTCCTTGAGGGGGACAGATCCTGGTTTGGCCCCAGCCTGGATTGCATTGATTACCTCGATCCCGTTAGCGAAGAGCGGCGACCCTTTAGCAGTGATGATTGCGGTATTACGGCAACGATCGCAGATGCGTTGCCCAACTTTACCTGGGTGATGACCATTGGCATGGCCGCCGATCAGCCGGCTGAGATTGCCGACCGTGTGATTGCCCGACAGGTTTTGACCCACTGTGAGAAACCGTTTGTATTTTGCTGCAAGGACACCAACAGCGTACGCGATATCTATGACAGGGCGGTATTAATCGCCGGAGGCGAAGAGCGGTTTCGGCAAGCCCCCACGTTGGTTCACTACTCCGAACCGATTTCACCGCTGTTGTATTACGCGCCGGCGATGGATAAGAGTATTTATTGCGCTGAAAAGGGGATCCCCATAATAAATTTTCCGGCTCCCCAGGCCGGCAGCACGGCACCGGCCACCTTTGCCGGTACCATTGTCCAGGGCAGTGCCGAGTCGCTCAGCGGGCTGGTCGTGGTTCAACTGGTGCGGCCGGGCGCGCCGTTTATTTATGGTGCATTCACCACCATCATGGATATGAAAACGACCATCTTTTCTTACGGTGCGCCCGAGATGAGTTTGATGGTGGCCGCCCTGGCTCAAATGGCACAGTATTATAAATTGCCCTTCTTTGGTACCGCGGGCTGCACCGATGCAAAGTTTCCGGATCCTCAAGCTGCGGCGGAGGTTGCCTTTTCCTGCCTGAGTTCAGCCCTCAGCGGGGCCAATTTGATACACGACGCTGCCGCCTGGATCGATCACGGATCTTTAGTTTCACCGTCTTTTATGATACTGGTAAATGAAGTGCTCGACATGGTTAAACAATATATGCACGGCATTCCGGTCAACGAAGAAACCCTGGCACTTGAGGTCATCGACCGCATGGGGCCGGGAGGGCACTATCTGAACGAGGATCATACGCGGCGACATTTTCGTGAAGTGTGGTATTCGGACCTGTTTGACCGCACCATCCATGACGTCTGGCAGGCACAGGGGGCCAAACGGTTTGAGGAACGCCTGCGTGAAAAGACCCTCCAGGTTATGAAACACAAACCGGCAGCCTTGGCCCCTGAAATCGGTAAAGAGCTCGACCGGATGGCGCAGCACTGGCAATAGGTCATGCTACAAGTCAGTCCTGAAAGCAATCTTCATACTTCACCCCCACCCGGCCTCCCCCGTCCACGCCTGCGGCGGATCTTCGACAAGGGGCAGGAGTAATAGCCTCCCTCCCCAGGCGGCCCGTCCTCCGTAGCAGGCTACTGCGGAGGATGGAGAGGGATTGAGGGAGGGGGATTAAATGGCTTGGACCTTCGTTTAGGTTATAGATAAGCAAAATTTTAAATACGATATGGAAAGTGCTTTTATTTTATCATAATATCTGAGATATGGTGACTCCAATGAAAGAAATTAGAATCCACGGAAGAGGGGGGCAAGGGTCTCTGGTGTTGGCCCAGTTTATGGCCATTGCCGCGCTGGAAGACGGAAAATACGGTCAGGCCTTTCCCTTTTTAGGCGGCGGCGGGGAACGCAGAGGTAAACCTATCGCAGCTTTCTGCCGCCTCAGCAATCGAACCATCAGGGTTCGCAGCCATATTCACGAACCCGATTATGTGATTGTCCAGGACGCTACGATACTGAGTGAAGTAGATGTGGAAGATGGCTTGAAACCGGACGGCGCAATATTGATCAACACCGATAAACAGGTGCGCGATCTGGCAATCAAAAGTCGAAATGTCTTCACTATCTCCGCCGATGAGATGGCCAGGCGGATCCTGGGCAGGCCGATCATTAATACGGCCTTGCTGGGAACATTTGCGGGTTTCAGCAAGGAACTTTCCTTAGCGGCCGTTTTAAAAGCAGTTCGCAGTAAGTTCCCCGGTGAACTCGGAGAAAAGAACGCACAGGTTGTGGAAGAAAGTTATCAAACATATTCCAAGGAGATGCCATGAAACTTACCACCGGAGCCGTCGTCAAAGGCGGAACCTCTTTAAATTACAAAACCGGAAACTGGAGAGACCAGCGCCCGATCATTGAACAGGAATTATGTAAAAAGTGCGGAATCTGTAAAGATGTATGCCCGGATGATTCTGTCAAAGTCACAGACGATCAATATGAAATCGACTATGATTTTTGCAAAGGCTGCGGCATCTGTGCGTACGAGTGCACAGCGGATGCAATTATTATGGTACATGAGGAGAAATAAGCGATGAAAAACGTTAAAGTAGTAGAAGGTTCGGAAGCCGTTGCACTGGCGGTCAAAGCCTGTCGACCCCATGTTATTTCATCGTATCCCATCAGCCCCCAGACGCACATCGTCGAAGC
>CP070694.1:955615-958879 GCA_020353355.1 Desulfobacterales bacterium
ATCAGTGAGGATCATATTTATTATTACCGGGAGCGGGCCAGAGGCGGTTGCGGTCTGATTACCACCGAAGAACTCACAGTGCACCCCACGGATCTGGCCTACGACAAACTGGTGGATGCTTTTGATCCGGATGTGATCCCGGGGTTTCGGCAGCTCACGAGTGCCATCCACGAATATGACACCAGAATATTTGCCCAGCTCAATCACAACGGCATGCAGGCCGACGGTAAGATATCCAGATTGCCGGTGTGGGGGCCCTCGGCCGGCAGGGATCCTATCTTCCGGGAGTGCGCTAAGGAAATGGAAATTGAAGATATCCGGGAGTGTATCGACTATTTTGCCAAAAGCGCCGGTCACGTGGTGGAAGGTGGATTTGACGGCATCGAGCTTCAGCTCGGCCACAGCTCTCTAATCCGCCAGTTTTTATCTCCGGCCACCAATTTTCGCGAGGACGAATACGGTGGAAGTTTTGATAATCGCTTGCGCTTTGCCCTGGAAGTCATCGATGGCGTTCGCACGAAGGTGGGCCGCGATTTTACCCTCGGCGTGCGTTTGAATGCCGACGAGATGCATCCCCGGGGAGGTCTGACCCATGAAGATGCCAAACAGGCTGCCTTGCATCTGGAGGCCACCGGCCAGATCGATTTTATCGACATCAGTCTGGGCACCTTTCACAATTTGTTTCTGGTGGAAGGTTCCATGCACACCCCGTTGGCTTATACGGTATCGCTTTCAGCCGGTATCCGATCGATGGTTGAGATCCCAGTATATGCCTCCAATCGCATCAACGACCCGCATCTGGCAGAGAAAATCCTGGAAGACGGCCAGGGCGACATGGTCAACATGGTACGGGCGCTGATTGCCGACCCGGAGCTGCCCAACAAGGCGCGGGAGGACAGGGATGATGATATTCGGCATTGCATCGCCTGCAACCAGGGGTGCATCGGCCGGATGGGATTGGGGTACACCATCGGATGCATGCAGACACCGGTTACCGGCAAGGAGCGAGAACTGGGAGCCGGAACACTTTCATTGTGCCAGCAACCTAAAAAAGTTGTCATTATCGGTGCCGGCCCGGCCGGTCTGGAGGCTGCCCGGGTGGCGGCGTTGCGCAAGCATCGGGTAATTGTATTTGAAAAAAACGATGAGGTCGGCGGGCAGAATCTTCTGGCCGCCAAAGTAGCCGGTCGCCAGGAGATGCAGGGAGTAACCCGCTGGCTAAGCAACCAGGTCAGCAAACTGGATATCGAGCTGCGGCTCGGGATGGAGGCCGACGAAGACACCGTTTTGGGAGAAGAACCCGATGCGGTGGTGGTAGCCACGGGTTCCTTGCCGAAGGAAAAACCCTTTCCGGGAGAATACTCGCCGCCCGAGGTGGTGAACACCTGGCAGGTTCTGACCGGTCAAGTCGACACCGGTCCGAAGGTATTATTTATCGATCTCAACGGTCATCATCACGGAACCGGCACGGCCGAATTTCTGGCGGACCGCGGCAAAGCGATTCATGTGTTGACACCAGCCCTGTTTCAGGGTGGTGCGCTGGGACCCCTGCAGGACCTATACCTGGCGCGGCAACGCCTGGCCCTGAAAGGCGTAACCTGCTCACCGGACATTGCCGTGCTGGAGATCCGGGGTACTCTGGTGAAAGGGTTGAATGTTTACTCTAACGAGATGATCGATTTTGAAGGTTATGATACGGTGGTTCTGGCGGCAGGCAATACGGCCGATGATACCCTTTACTTTGCCCTTAAAGGTAAGGTTAAAGAAATCCACCGTATCGGCGACTGTGTGGCGCCACGCTTGACGGATATGGCCATTGCAGATGGGCATCGGGTGGGAAGGCTTTTGTGAATTCGGAACGCCGAATGCGTAAGTGGACTGTATAACTAGAGATTCGATGTCATTAACTTGAGGGTCGGTGTTATCTTTGCGGGAGCAGCTTCTAGCCGCGATTAGTTCATTGGAGCACATGTAGTCCTGTCCCACAGGCGGGTATATGCTGAAAACTGTTATCAGTTGCTGATGTTGGGTTTTGTTCCTCAACGCAACCTGCAAGATACACCTGACATGCGATGAACTTAGCGCGTGGGTCGAAACCCAACTGAAGTGTTTTAAGAGAAATTTAATTTGCTTGAATAACATTATGTCATCTATGCAAACGGATATCTGGATATGGGTGCACCATCGAGAGGGCACTGTCGAAGAGGTGACCTTCGGACTGATTGCCGAAGCTCAGCGGCTGCTCGCCGATATTGGAGAGGAAGGGACTGTCACTGCAGTTGCTCTGGGAGCAGATCTCGAAGATGAACTTCCACAATTGGGCACCTTTGGCGTGAGCCGGGTTTTGTACCTGGAAGATGAATATCTGGGTTTTTATCACGGAGAGCTTTTTGCCCGAACTCTGGCCGAGTTGGCCGCCAGGTTCCCGCCCAATTTTATCCTCATGGCCCACACGCCGGAAGCCTCTGATCTGTGCGCTCGGCTTGGTGCTTTGCTTGAGGCCGCACTGGTCACCCGGGCGATGGATCTGAAGATTGACGATCAGAAGAACCCAGTTGTCATACGTCCCGTGGCCAACGGCTATCTATTTCAAGACGTTTGTTTCAACAGTAGCCCTTGCATTGTCACTTTTTTGCCGGCGGTTTTGAATTTCCCGGAGCCCGAGGAAAGTAAAAGTATAAAAATTCTGAAAGAGTCGCTACGCATACCTCCAGAGGAGTTGCAAACAAAAGTCATCCGCCGGATTGAAGCGGACCCCGCGAGCCTGGATCTGGAGGAGGCTGACATCGTAGTGGCCGGCGGCCGGGGGGTGGGCAAAGGAGATACCTTTGGGATCATCCATGAACTGGCCGCAGCTGTCGGCGGCTCGGTTGCCGGTACCCGACCCGTGATCGATTGGCTAATATTGCCCTACGAGCGGCAGATCGGTCAGACCGGCAAATCGATAACCCCGCGGTTGATCATCAATTGCGGCATATCCGGTGCCAATGAATACACCGCCGGCATGGAAAAATCCCGCAAAGTGATCGCCATCAACACTGATCCCCGGGCACGCATATTCCGTTTCTCCGACCTCGGAATAGTCGGTGATGTGCATGAGGTGGTGCCGCTTTTAATAGCGCCTCTAAAGGAAATCTAGAACTATGTAACAGGCATTTAGTCCCTTTTATCTGACATTATTTAGTTGACGAGTCGGGGTATTTTTCCCGCCATGCTCGCGAAGCCCGTCCCTGATCGGAGTCAGGGACAGGCTTCGCAGGAATG
>CP070694.1:958979-964736 GCA_020353355.1 Desulfobacterales bacterium
ACCACAGCATCTTTTTACCTCCCCCCAATACTGCGTATTTGGCGCACAAGGATCGGTATCTGAAAAACGATCATGAGAGCACCCCCCACGGGGATCGCCAGGTAAACATAAGCCTTGGAGAAATGCATCACCGGCAAGGTTATGAACTTAACCATATCCATCATCATGATACCTACGTGAATCAAAATATAGGCTACAATCAGAACCGAAGCACTTGCCATGATCTCGGTGGCCTTTTGCCAGCGCTCCGAGAAACGCCTGGTAATCAGATCCAGGTGAAAATGTAATCCGTGACGCACGGCAAGCCCTGCTCCGATAAAGGAGACCCATTGAAAAATGACCATAGCGAGCTCTTCTGCCCAATCAAGAGGGAAATGCAATGCATAGCGGAAGAGCACCTGAAAAAGAACGACAAGTGTAAGTGCCGCGCACATAAGGCTTGCCAAAAATTCCAAAGGGTTTTTCCGACACCACTCATAAAACGTCGGTTTTGGCTCTGATATTGCTGTGGTTTCTTCCATCGTGATCCTCATCCGGTCTTTTTTGATTGGCTAATGGCGCTCTCCGGACAAATGCTGCTGCAAAAGGAGCACCCCAGGCAAGCATCAGTGATCCGAGGCGATTCATCTTCCCATGCGATGGCGCCGTAAAAGCAGGCCTCGACACAGGCGCCACATTGAATACAATTCTCTTCATCGATCTGATAGCGCTCTTTCGCTAGTTGAGCTACTTCAGAGTACGCCAGCACATGCTGATTGGCGGCGCCGATGATTTCCTGCACTGTTCCGTATCCCTTCCGATCTAAGTAAGCAGACATTCCATTCAGGATTTCCGTCAACAGCCCATAGCCATGTACCATCACCGCCGTGCAGAACTGAACGGTGCTGGCTCCCACCATCATAAACTCGAGAGCATCTTTCCAGTCGGTCGCTCCATTTGATCCCGAAATAGGGATGGCTAACGCCCTGGCAACCTGGTGAATGGCGCGTAAGGTAAAGGGTTTGACCCACGGGCCGCCGCACCCTCCTACGCCGTGGATGTAAGGTTTGCCTTCTTCAATATTAAGTGCGAGACCCAAAAAACGGTTCGTCAGGGTCACCGCATCTGCCCCGGCCTCATAGACCTTGCCCACCGAAGCGACAATATTCGACAATTGAGGAGTCTCTTTGACGATGATCGGAACAGAAACCTGCTTCTTGGTATTTCGAACGAGCTCGACAGCGAACTTGTCATTTTGCCCTACGGGGCCGCCCAGCGTGCCGGCAGGGCCATAATGGGGACAGCCGAAATTTAACTCCAGCATGCTCACGCCGGCTGCTTCCAAACGTTTGGATATGTTCACCCAGGAATCCATACTGCCGCCGGCAACACTGCCGATCACCACCGCATCCCGTTCGCGGGCGTATGCTACGCTTTTTTCTATGATCCTCATCCATTCGTCCAAGCTCTCTTTGGCAAACGCTGTACGCGATATATGCGTGTACATCCCGGGGATCTTTCCCCGAACCACCTGATGATCCTCGTCTAAAAGGGACATCTCGGGTTTATTGACCAATTCCTGAAGCGCTTCGACATCGGTAAACGATTTGGCAATGACGCCTCCGATGCCCTGATCAATGCCTTTTTTCATTGCCTCAAAATTGAAGGTCGGTTCAGCAGACGATAACAAAACGGGATTCTTAAACTTTATGCCTGCGAACTCCACTGATAAATCCGCCATGCTGTTTCTTCTCCTCTTCTAATTGAGATTTTTGGATGTGATCTTTTTCTTCAGCATTCACTTTTTCAGGATCGCCTGGTTTCCACCGACTTTCAGATAATTTTCATCTTGGCGGCGCGTACATCGAAAAGTCGAGCCAGTAAGATTCCCTGATAACATTTTCCAATCCAATTGGGATCTTTGAATTTGCCTCAATTCCCCTACCGGCCTTTCTCCAGGCTTGGCTATCAGGCAGATCCAGGTTTGCAAGTTCATAATATGCTAAAAACTTCTGTTGGCCCGGTCCCCCTCCATGCATTTTTCTCTCTTCCGTGGAAATACTTGAAACCTCATCATCCATCTGATAAAGCCTTGCCCGATGTACGCCGGGCAAAGCAGAAATCTCAGGCAGGTGGCTTTCCTTAAACCACTTAATTACCTTCTCATCAGAAGCCGGTGCAGCATTGAATTTCACGAGATGGATATACGCTGCCTCCGTTGGGGCCTTTTTGCCGAAAGAGGAAACAAGGCTGTAAATAGCCCTGACGATGTTCTTTAGATGAGCTATGGCCTCTTTGGTCCAGGGTGTAGGGTTGTTCTGGCAATGCAGATACGGCTCGCTTGCCAAAACCTTTGAATTTTCTGTTTCGTAATACATTAAGAATTCCGGTGCTTCTCCAATTCCCTGATAGCGCCGGCCCACATGAAATCCGGGGATAGAAACCCGCTCCGTCATGTGTTGACAGTTATGCCATTTTTGGTATTCAATCCGATAATCGGGATCGACATCGCCCCAGATTACCAGAAGCCCTTTTGCTTCGTGTTCTGTCACGGTCAATGCCTCCTTCTAAAACCGCCTTACTTCACGCTTGAGGCTGAACTGGGCTACAGCAGCCGAGGTGATCGGAAAAAGGCGATGAATGCACAAACTGCCGATAGCCAGATCCCTCCGGTCATGGGTTCTGCAGTTAATTACGTTTCAAAACTCTTCTAGCAATAAATTCGAACTCTTCTTCAGAGATAGTTCCTTTAATGATGTTGCTTTCTTCCTTAACGATCTCCAGCATTTTTCGCATTTGCTCGTCAGTCGCCTTGAGCCCCAGACGCTCTAAAAAGACCTTTATGGTCGCAACCCCGCTCTCCTTTCCAAGGAGGTATTCGACGTCTTTTTTGCCGATGATTTCGGGTGCGAAGGCCCCGATGATGGCTCTGCGACCGAGCCCCGCTTCACGCGCTTTCTCGATGGCATGGATGGTGACACCGGGCTCCATCATAAAGTAATAGTCGCCGGTGACCGGCTTTGTTCCGCTCGGATTGAACCTGCTGATGTTTCTGGCTAGTTTGCAGATCCGATTTAATTGCGACAAATCAATGTTTGTCTTAACTTTGAGCAAAATCTCCAAGGCCACTGCGACTTCATCAATGGCGATATTGCCATCTCTTTCGCCAAGACCCAGTAAGGATGTATGCACACAGCTGACGCCACCCACGACGGCTGCCATGGCGTTGGCCATGCCCAGGCCGAAGCCGTTGTGGTTGTGGACCTCAACCGGTAGCTCGGGAAACCATCCTTTAATGGTTTTTACGGTGTGAAGCATGGCCCATGGCGTCATGACCCAAAATGTATCTACAAATATGAGCGCATCCGGGGCAATCTTACCCAAAATATCCGAGTATATCTTTTTAAGATAATCCAATCCGGCTCTTGAAGCGTCCCATCCCATAAAATAGGCCTTTAGGCCATTCTCCTTGGCTATTTTAAATGCATCGACAATGCGCTTGACCGTAGCGGCATGATCAACGTTATAAACATGTTTGCACAGATAAGGATTTACCGTGTGTTCGATAATGACGCTTTTAACCCCCAGCTCGATTGCGGCCTTCAAGTCATCGGGATGGGCTCTCAAGAAGGCCACAATCTCGGCCCTTAAATCCATTGTCAAAACTTCTTTGAAAGCTTCATAGATATCTTTTGAAACCGTCGGCATCCCGAACTCTATTCGATCGACTCCCAAATCACTTAATGCCTTGGCAATTTGAAGTCTTTCATCCAATTTGAAAACGACGTGCGGAGTCTGTTCTCCGTCCCTCAATGTTACGTCATGGATGGATATTTTCTTCTGGGCATTCGAAATTTCATAGGTTTCGGGCAAATAGTTCATTGGAGAAACCCAAAAACGATCTTTTTGATAATAGGGAACATTCTCTAAAGAAACACCTTCATAATTTTGATCCATTCTAAGCCTCCTAAGGTTGGGAATATACGATGGTCTTAAATCAAAAGCGCCGATGGTGGGATGTCTAAAATCCGGCTAACATATGGTTCACGCTCCGACCCACGTCCGAAAATTTGTATTTTGTGATACCTTGCGCGATAATTGTCAAGTAAAAAATTCGGACCCTTGCGGATAAAACATGCTTTTCTTTAATCCGATCTGTTTTTTATGAATGCGCTAAACCAGGTGACCTGTTTACGAGAGGATCACGATTAAACCCGCATGCCAGGCAATACTTTTTGCGTTGACAAGCACCCTTATTTCTCATTATTTCTTTAGATAAAATGCAAGTTCTCCATGTTCAGCGCTGAAGGACATACAGGCTTATCGAAAAAGGGAATCATCATGCAAAAATTGTTCGATGTGATTGTTGTGGGTGGCGGCGGCAGTGGTTTGGCGACGGCAGTCAGTGCAGCCCAAAAGGGTGCTTCCGTCATTGTTTTTGAGAAACGCCCGGAGCTCGGCGGCAGCACCGGCATCGCGATCGGCTCTTTTACTGCAAATCGAACCGTCTACCAGCGTAAAGAAGGCATAGAGGATCATCCGGACGACCACGAAAAGGACGCCGGCTTATTCGGAGCTGCGGAGATCCAGGCTCGCAACAACAGTCACATGCGCAGGTTTTTTCTTGAACATAGCGCTGATAGTCTGGAGTGGCTCATGGAAATGGGCTTAAGCTTCTACGGACCAAGTCCCGAACCGCCGAATCGCGTCCCGCGCATGCACAATGTCATTCCTAACGCAAAGGCTTATATCGCAATACTTCAGAGCCGGTTCATTACGTTAGGGGGTACAATGATGTGCAACGCATTGGTTGCGGACCTGGTGCAGGAAGCGGGACGTGTCACAGGCGTCCGTACCCGCATCGCGGGCAAGACGATTGCCTTTAGCGCCAGGCGCGGTGTCGTGCTGGCAACCGGCGATTACACCAACTCCCCTGAATTAATCGGCAAATACAAAGGCGCTCGATTCACAAAGATTGAAGGTATCAACCCCCACTCAACCGGTGAGGGTCATTTTCTGGCTGAGCGGGTCGGAGCAAAGCTGCTGAACATGGATATAACCTACGGCCCTGAGATGCGGTTCGTCCCACCGCCGCGCAAGCCATTTTCTCAGCTACTGCCGGCAACAGGATTCTCGGCCCGGTTAATGGCTCGCCTGCTTCCCTTGGTGCCACAGAGATTGATCAACGCCATGATCAAGCGGCTGCTGGTCACCTGGCAGCATCCTGAGGACAAGCTCTTCGCCGAAGGTGCGATACTGATCAATAGGCGGGGTGAGCGGTTCTGTGATGAGAAAACAACACCTGAGCGGGAGATTGCTATTGCTGAACAGCCCGAAAAAATGTGTTACATCCTGCTCGACAAGCGATTAATGCAACTGTTCAGTGCATGGCCCTACTATATCTCCACTGCACCGGAAATTGCCTACGGCTATGTAGCGGACTACCGCCGCATGCGGCCTGATATCACCGTGGTTGCACCGGGACTCCAGCGGCTGGCGAAACTCAGAGGACTCTCGGTTGATCGTCTTCAGGCCGCTGTCGAGACCTTCAACCGCTATGCTGCAGGCCAGGCTGAAGACCCATTCGGCCGCACCGGAGATGACAAGCCCCTCGAACAGGGGCAGTGGATGTTACTCGGGCCTGCCAAGGCCTACTTTAGTACTGCTGAAGGAGGTGTCTCGATCAACACCTCTTTCCAGGTGCTGGGTGCCGATGGTCAACCCATTGAGGGGCTTTACGCCGTGGGGTCGACCGGTTTGAGCGGAATGATCCTCTGG
>CP070694.1:964836-978035 GCA_020353355.1 Desulfobacterales bacterium
CGGTCCCGGTCCGATGCCGCCAACCTCGATGATTTTCACCCCTTGAAGTGGTCCCATATATCGTCCCCTGATAATAAGTTTGTAGTTTGTTCACACAAAGTTCCCGGAGGATATCTAAACAATTCTCTTGAAGTGCCTTGTGAGCTAAAATGATCTAAAGTGCCCAAAATTAATGAATTCTGTCGATTATATTTTTTATTACTCCTTTTTCACTGACCGGATAGTAAATCGATTGCGCTGAAAGCGCATTCCAGAACTTTAGTCACTTTTATCTGCCTCTGGCAGATTAGTTCACTTGTAACTTTAGATCACTCAATTGATGTGGATTTGCCGGTATGCCAGTTGGCCGGTCTTGCCAGTTAAAGAAAGAAAATCTCGCGATTTACGGGCGAACGGGCCAACGGGCTCAACCGAGTATGTGAACTTCCACTTTTCCTTCCAAGGCCTTTTTAAACTTGGTGGCGTCACTTTCACCGCCTACAATCGCCCCGTAATGCATGGGGATCGCGATTTTCGGATTGATCGCCAGTACAGCTTCCACGGCTTCATCGGCGGTCATCACGTAGGTTCCGGAAACAGGCAGCAGGGCGATGTCCGTGTTGAAATCGTTCATTTCAGGTATAAGATCGGTATCGCCGGCATGATATACCTTGACGCCGTCAATATCGACAATAAAGCCCAGCCAGCCTTTGCCCTTGGGATGGAAATCTTTATTGGTATTGTAAGCCGGGACCGCATCAATCCGGATGTTACCAATCGATAAGGATTCACCCACAGTGATGACGCGGACATCGCCGGAAAGCTTTGGGGCCGAATCTTTCTCGGTGACGATCACCGAGCCGGCATGCTGAATTTTGGCCACATCATCCGGCGAGCAGTGATCGAAATGCTCATGGGTGATCAAAATCAGATCCGCTTTGGGGCCGTCGGAGATTTGATACGGATCGATATATATCGTTTTGCTGGCATCAATTCTGAAGCCGTCATGCCCCAGCCAATTAATCTTCTTTAAGATGTCTTCAATCATGATTCTTACCTCCTTTTTAATCAATCCCGATAATCGAAATCGCGGCCACATTTTGATGGGGCATGCCGCCTAAATTATGGGTCAGCCCCAGCCGCGGGTTCTTTACTTTTCGTTGTGCCGGCACTCTATCCAGCAGTTGCTCATACATGGCATAAATCATCCGCAGGCCCGAGGCGCCGATGGGATGACCGAAACATTTCAAACCGCCGTCTACCTGGCAGGGCAGCTGCCCGTTGAGATCATAAAACCCCTCCATGATATCTTCATAGGCACCGCCTTTGGCAGAGATATGCAAATCTTCCGTGGTGACCATCTCGGTAATGGAGAAGCAATCATGCACCTCCATCATACTCAGTTCTTCCCGGGGATTCTTAATGCCCGCCTCTTCGTATGCCTTGGTAGCCGCAATGCGCGTGGTGACAAAATGAGCACCATCCCAGGTATTGCCGATGGCCTCTTCACCTGAGCTGACGGACACCGATATGGCCTTTACTTTGACGACATCCTGATCCTTTTTGAGGCTTCTGGCAATCTCCGGTGTGGTGACAATGGCGCAGGCGGCGCCGTCACTCACGCCGCAACAGTCAAAAAGCCCCAGCGGATAAGCAATCATGGGGGCGGCTTTAATCTGCTCTTCGGTGACCGCCTTGCGCAAATGAGCCTTGGGGTTTAATGCCCCGTTGGCATGGCTTTTGGCCGAAACATGGGCCATGGCATCCTTTATTTTATCTATGCCAATACCCCATTTGGCGCTGTAAGCGGTCGCCAGCTGGGCAAACATACCCGGCGCGGTCATGTTGGCACCCATCATAAACTCTTTAACACTCTGACCTATACCGTCCTGCAGAAGGCCTTATCCGGTGTCTTTCAATTTTTCTACACCCAGGGCTAAAACGATATCATAGACGCCGGCAGCCACCGAATAGCAGGCCGCGCGAAATGCTTCCGTGGCCGTCGCGCAATAATTTTCGGTTCGCGTAACCGGTATATAGGGTAATTTTAAAGCGACTCCCAACGGGACAGCGGCCTTGCCCACATTAATCTCATCAATGTGGGTGCCGATATAGGCCGCCTGAATCTCTTTTTTCTCGATAGCGGCATCTTCCAGGCCTTCTACAAACGCTTCAGCCGCCAGATCATCTGCATACGATTCCCAGCGCTCACCAAAGCGGGTGCATCCCATACCTAATATGGCTACTTTGTCTTTAATTCCGTCTGCCATTTATTTCACCTCCTTTATGGGGACCGCCTTCCAGAAATACCCGGAAATGTCCCGTTTCTCATCATAATATTTTCTGCGAAAACTCATGCAAACCGGCATGCCGGTGGCCAGTTCATCAAGATTACAATCGGTGAAATCAAACATCATCTTACCGCCGCCGTCAAACTCAACCTGGCCGTAAATAGCCGGCGGATTTAGAGAAGCAGCCAGCATATCGCCGGTGAAACTGGCAATATGTCCGATTTTATCCGAGAACAGATAATCTTCCATCTCGCCCACGGCCCCGCATTCAGCATTGACGCATACATGTTGAGGCGGAATCTGAGGGCTGCCGCATTTTTTGCATTTTGCGCCCCAGAGTCCCAGGACCATTTTGCGGGAGCGCCACAAGGCCGACCAGCGCGTCCAGGTATCCTCCTCCGAGCGCAGACCGGCATCACCCGGTAAAATATTACGCCAGACCAGGTACTTGGTGTAATTGTCCAACTCGGCCTTGTCGGTGAGACTGGCTGATATGCCATTTCTGTTCTTTTGTTTCTCGATGTTTTCGGTGACCTCAAAATACAGCGCATCGCATCCACTGCCAAAACTCACCACCAGGATTTTGTCTCCCGCTCTGGCTTCTTCCAGGGCATTGACCAACATCACCAGGGACTGGGCGGTGCCGCTTTGACCGACTTCGGTTTGTAAATTCGGCTGATCTGCTTCCGGTGCAATACCCAAAAGTTTATTGAGTTTATTACGGGCAGCCACGTAATGACAATCGTAAATAACTTTGGCGAAATTATCGATTTTGATACTGTACTTATTTAAGAGACCATTAATGGCCTCGGGAATGAACTGATCAAAACCGAGATCCCTGATCCAGCGATCTTCCCACTGACGATCGAATTTTGTGGACTGTCCCCGAAAGTGATCGGCAAAATCATAAGTCACGGAATAAGATCCCTTGAATTCGGCAATCACATTCTCATCACCGACCACCACAGCTGCCGCCGCATCACCGAAAATCATCTCCTGGGATGAAGACGGTTTTCCCAGCCTGCACTCAGATGCCGTCACAACGATGTTATTTAAATTTTTGGACCCAGCTCCGTCCAGAGCCGACAACAGCGCCGTTGTACCGGCCTTGAGGCCGCCGGAAAAATCAGCCGTGCGAATATGATCATTTAGGCCCAGCGCCGCCGATACGATGCCCGCATTGAGTCTTTCTCTGTAGGGCATGGTGGTAGAGGCAAAATATACAGCTTGGAAGCTTGAACGATCCATGCCTTCGATGGCATTTAAGCCGGCGGCCACGGCCATGGTAATGCTGTCTTCATCAAAATTGGCTACAGCTTTTTCACCCTTTGCATTGGCGATATTGGCCGGGTTCATCCAGCCCATTGCTTGATAAACCAGCATCCGGTTTAGCCTGTAACGCGGTACGTAACCTCCATAGGAACATATTCCGGCCATAGGCCCTCCTTTCTTATTGAAAAATTATTAATTGTCGACAGGATTTACAGGATCATCAGGATCCGGAAAGCCAAAAATAAAATATCCAGCCAATCCTGTCAATCCTGTCAGAAAATAGACATTTGTTTAACTAAGTGAGGGGTCGGGGAGTTTTCTGCGAAGCAGACCGTCATTCCTGCGAAAGCAGGAATCCAGAACAGTTTTAGCCGGTCAACCTGGATGCCCGCTTTCGCGGGCATGACGAGGAAAACACCCCGGCCACTCAACTAAGTTCTATTCCTAAAACGGCTTCAAGTTCCTTGATGGCCTGCCGCGCATCGGTCACCTTAATGGTGGTCATTCCCATGGCTCGTGCCGGTTTCAAGTTAATTCCGAGGTCATCGAGGAAAACCACCTGCTCGGGAGCAATCTTGAACATTTCACATGCCATCTCGTAAAAGCGAGGGTCCGGCTTCCGCAGCCCGACCTTGCTCGATTCGATGACATGGTCAAACAATTCCATCACCTTCTGAAATTCGACTGCACGTTCACCGGCCGGTGGGTTATCCGGCCCGCTACCGATATTCATATTATTGGTTAGACAAACATTTCGAAAGTGTTGCTTGCACCGGCGAAGCGCTTCAACCATTTCAGGACGCAAATCGCCGGCGATAAGCTCCAGAACCCGGAGCCCTCGAATGGGATGACCGGCTGCCTGCGTTTCTTTTTCAAATGCACCGTCAAATTCTTCCAGGGTAATTTCGCTTCGCTCCAAGCAGGCCCAGGCATTGGTGTCCGGATTGGTTGCGTTGATGGTACGGATAAAATTTTCGGGCAGATGATGTTCCCGTTCAAATTGGTTGAACGCATCAAACGGGCTGGTCGTAAGGACCCCGCCAAAATCCCAAAAAACCGCTTTAATCATTATCATCTCTTATGATTTAATTTGAAACTTTTTCCTGTACTTTTTAACCAGGGGACCATCCGCACGCCATATCCGGCATGTATTGATCACCACGTTGATGGTTCTTTCAAAATATTTTGCCGGATCTGACGGCTTCTGCGCCATTGCAGCCCAGCCACCCTGTAATGCTGCCGGAGCCATGGCCGTTAACAGCGCCACCAGATGGACACAGCCCTTTATTCCGCCAACCATATCTTTCACCAGCGTGGTGAATCCAGAGGTAATTTTCATGCCGATGACCGGCTGGAGAGATGTCCGCGTATCCGTACATTCCTCTTGGGGTACGGTGGGCATGGCCACATCAATATCTTCAATAACCAATTCCGGTCTGCGGACCTTCATGCGAATGATCATGTGGTGAACCGTTGCGGGCGGCGCGATTTCGCCGGTCGGGCGATATATTTCCTGCCAACGATCATCCTTTAGCTTCCCTTCCACGATGATTGCATTCTCGCCGGAATCATAGGTTGTTATGTCAATTTGACGGGTATGAATTTTTTCATGTTTAATTTTGTCGATTTCTATCATCTTTTTCTTCACGCGACATCAGATTAGAGAGGGTTTCCGCAGGCGCTACGGCAGAAACCCTCTCATGGGATGTTAAAATTTTTGGGACCATTCAAAAAATAATAAATCTATCTGGAAAATGTATACACGGGCTATTTCCGGTAATCAATAAAGTCGGATATTTTGATAAATTTCCCTCCCTTGACTTGGCTCATAAATACCTGATAGGCACCCTGATGGGAAGTGGAGGTAAACGTAATCGGTGCTCCCCCGAAAGTCTCATCCGGAACGTTCCTAAAGGACTCCAAGGCATCGATAAACTTTTCACGTGTCAAGTCACGGCCCACCTTTTCGGCAGCTATCCTGAAAAATTCTATTCCGGCGTATCCTGCTGAAGTTGGCATGTCGGGGTCTTTACCAAACATTTGCACGTGGCGCTTCCACCACTCTCTGACTGACGGTTGCGGGGAATCGGCATACACATAAGGCGTCTGGCCCGTGCAGTAAAACCCGTCGGGCGAGAAACCCGCTTTCAAAGACAGCCCGATTACATAACTGGTAAAAGCAGGTGTCATTCCGACCATATCGACTTTCCATTCGAGCATGTTGGCTTCCTTCAAGGCACCGACCGTCTCCCGGATGACCGTAGCGAGCACCACGAGCTGGACGTCGGCCTTTTTCAATTTCGCGATCTGTGTACTGAATTCCGTGTCGCCGCGTTTATAGGATTCAGCGGCCGTCAGCTTCAGGTCATAAACGGCCAATTGATCCTCCACCCCTTTCTTCATGATGGCTCCCATCTCGTCGTCCTGATACATGAGCCCGAACTTTGTATATCCCATCTTTTCTTTGAAATACTTGACAATACAACGTGCCTGGTCGTAGTACGGCGTAAATCCTCCAAAACTGTAGCGGTCGTAAGGTTCATAAAATAAAGAAGCCGCCGTGAGCGGAAACATCTGGGGGATCTTTTTATTGGAAATGATCGGCTTGGTTGCACCGGCCGTAGGCGATCCCATATTGCCAACAAATGCGAATACCTTGTCGCGGCTGATCATTTTGTTGGTCACCATGATAGCCTTTTTCGGATCGTAGGCGTTGTCCTCGATTACCAGCTGAATTTTTCGGCCATGGATGCCACCGGCCTCGTTGATCTCCTTTGCTCTCATTTCCAGTCCCATCTTCACCTGGGTGCCCCAGCCGGCAATCGGCCCGCTTAAATCCTGGTGCGACCCGATCAGAATTTCCGTATCGGTCACCCCTTCTTCCGCACTCACTGGAGCAAATAAACCAAAACCAATAAACAAAACTAAAACTGTTACGAATATTACCTTTTGCATAATCCACCTCCTTACGTTTATAAGTTTAGGCACTGCCTTTCTAATACATGGATTCAATCACATCCTTAAACTTCTCACTAATGAATTTCCTTTTGAGCTTCATCGTGGGCGTAATCTCTTCATCATCTGTTGTCAGCTGAATGTCGATCAGTCGAAATTTTTTAATGGTTTCCACCTGCGCAAATTTCTTGTTGACGTTATCCACTTCCCGCTGAATCAATTGAATCACTTCCCTGGCTTTGGTCAAACTGGCATAGGTCGTAAACGGTATGCGATTCTCCTGGGCATATTTCATGACGTTTTCATCATCGATCATGATCAGAGCCGCCAGATATTTACGGCCGTCTCCGATCACCACCGCATCATTGATATACGGGCTGAATTTGAGCTGGTTTTCAATTTCCGATGGCGTGATATTTTTTCCGCCGGCGGTGATGATGATGTCTTTTTTACGGTCGGTGATGATTAGATGGCCGTCGGCATCGAAGCGGCCCACATCTCCGGTGTGCAGCCAACCGTCGACAATGGTTTCCCGGGTTTTTTGCGGATCATTGTAATACCCCATAAAGACATGCGGGCCTTTTAAGAGGATTTCGCCGTCATCGGCGATCCGGATTTGTGCTCCGGGCAGCGGCCGGCCGACTGTCCCGAATTTCACATCCCCTTCGTAGTGGATCGATGTCGGCCCGCAATTTTCCGTCTGCCCGTATACTTCTCTGATATCGATGCCCAGTCCGTGATAGAATTTCAAGAGATCCGGCGAGATGGGAGCTGCCCCTGAGAGGCAGTAGCGTGCTCGATTAAGACCGATCATTTTTTTGAGGTTTCGCAATACGGTCCACTCCGCCAGTTTAAAGAACGCTTTGAGGTGCCACGGCGATTCAGAGCCCATCAAGCGGTAATCCGATACCTTCTGGCCGATGTCCGTTGCCCACCGGTACGCTGCTTTTTCAAGGCCTGTGGACTCTTTCATGGTTAGAACCAGAGCCGAGTAGAACTTCTCCCAGATCCGCGGAACCGCGAAGAAAATAGTCGGTGATACCTCCCGCATATTCTCGGGCACCGTTTCCAATTCTTCAACAAAATTCATGACATAGCCTCCCAGCAGTGAATTGAAGGTCGAAACCATGCGCTGGGCGATGTGGCACAGCGGCAGGAAGGAGAGCACTTCATCGTTCTCATATCCCGGATTGACCTCATTCTGCATAGCCATCGTGTCGAGGATGTTGCGGTGAGAAATCATCGCCCCCTTCGGCGGCCCGGTGGTGCCGGAGGTATAAATTAGGATGGCCAGATCTTCCGGTTGAGGCCCCTCAAGCCGTTCCCTGAAGAGCCCGGGCTGGTGGTCATCAAGTTTTTTCCCCATTGTCAACAACTCATCAAAGCTGATGGTCATCGGATCGGAAAAATGCCGCAGGCCTTTCATGTCCATGATAATGATCTTTTGCAGGCGGGGAATCGTGTCTCTCACCTCCAAGACCTTATCGAGCTGCTCTTCGTCTTCGGCAATGTAAAATTTGGCTCCGCTGTGGTTCAGGACATACTCCACTTGATTGGGAGAGTCGGTCGGATAAATGCCCACCGTGACCCCTCCGGCAGCCAGGATGCCCATGTCGCTGTAAAGCCATTCGGGATTGTTCTCGCTGATAATCGCAATCCGATCTCCCCGGCTGAGCCCAAGCTCGATCAGCCCTAAGCCGACATATTTTGCATGTTGGCCGTATTCACGCCAGGAAATTTCCCGCCAGATACCGAACACTTTTTCCCTCAGCGCCGTGCGGTCCGACCATTGGCCGACTCGTTTCCAGAACAGGCGCGGAATGGTATTGCATTCGGCTAGAACGGATGTTTCCATATCTGTCGGCCCGCGCGATGAATTATTGAACCAGCTTAGCTGCCCCATTTTAAACATTCCAATTAAGGATTTCGCTGTTTCGCAGGTTGAACTTCAATCTTCTGATGTTGGCGGTCATCGCCATTTCTTCTTTCGTTTCCAGCGCCGCTCCCCCCGGACGCCCTCTTCTTTGATGCCTAGATAAAATTCTTTGACGTCCTCATTGGCCAAAAGTGCATCGCAGCTGTCGTCCATGACGATACGGCCGAGCTCGAGCACGAATCCGTGGCTGGCGGTGGACAGCGCCATGGGAGCGTTCTGCTCGACCAGCAGAATGGTGGTTTTCTGCTCCGTGTTGATGCGCTTGATGATTGCATAAATTTCTTTGACCAGCAGCGGAGAGAGGCCCAGCGAAGGCTCGTCGAGCAGCATCAATTTGGGCCGGGCCATCAGAGCCCGGGCAATTACAACCATTTGCTGTTGTCCGCCGCTCATATCTCCGGCCAGTTGCGCGGTCCGTTCGCCGAGAATCGGGAAATAGCCGTACACCATTTGGAGATCTTTCTTGATGCCATCCCGGTCTTTGCGGGGATAGGCGCCCATCATCAGATTTTCTTTGACCGTCAAATCATGGAATACCTCCCTTCCTTCGGGTACCTGGGAAATCCCCAGGCGAACGATCCGGTCGGGCGGCAAGCCTTCAATTGGCTGTCCCATAAATTCAATGGAGCCCTTTTCCGGGTCCATCACCCCTGATATGGTTTTTAAAATCGTGGTCTTGCCGGCACCGTTGGCGCCTAAAATGGTCACGATGGCTCCCTGTTCCACATCGAAGGATACGCCTTTGATGGCCATAATGGGACCATAATAGGTTTCGATATTTCGAACTTTAAGCAACGGCATCTTCTTCTCCTAAGTACGCTTTCATCACTTCCGGGTGGTTCAGCACGTCCTGCGAGCTTCCCTGGGTGATGACTTCACCGAAATCCAGGGCCAGCACCCGGTCGGATACCTGCTGCACAAATCGCATGTTATGCTCCACCAGCAGAATCGTAATCCCCAGCTCTTCTTTGATATCATTCATCCAGAAGGACAGATCTTCGGCTTCTTCCACATTCAAGCCGGATGACGGTTCATCGAGCAGCAGCAGCTTTGGTTCCATGGCCAGCGCCCGGCCCAATTCCACCGTTTTTTGAACCCCATAAGGAAGGTTGATGACACGCTGCTCACGATACGCCTCCAGTTCCAGAAAATCAATGATTTCTTCCGCTTTTTCCCGGCCTCGAATTTCCTGCTTGCGGACGAATGGGGTAAACAGGGTCTCCGTGAACAAATTGGACCGTCGGCTGCGATGCTGGCCCAGAATAAGATTGTCCAGTACCGTTGTGTTTTTAAACAACTCGATGTTCTGAAACGTGCGGGCGATGCCTATCTCGGCAACCTCATGCGGTTTGATCCGTGAAATATCTTTATCCTCCAAAAAGAACGCCCCTTCATCCAGATCATAAAATCGGTTGATGCAGTTGAAGATGGTGGTTTTGCCCGCACCGTTGGGTCCGATGATCGCAAAGATCTCTCCTTGCCGGACTTCAAAACCGACCTGGCTCAGAGCTCTTATTCCCCCAAAACTGATGGTTATGTCTTCGGCTCTAAAAAATGACATCTAACGCCTTTCCGCTTTCTGGTATTTCTTTTCTCTTTTGAAAGAATCTTTCCTGTAAAGTGGAAACATTTCGAAATAAAATTTGGTTTTCAACCATCGACCGTAGATGCCCAGAGGTTCAAAAAGCATCACCAGAATAATCAGCAACCCGAACAGCGCCGGTTGAAGCCCGGTCTGGTTTTGAAGATATTGCGGCAGATAGTCTTTGGTCATAACGATGAACTGGGGCAGAAAAATAAAAAAGGCGGCTCCGAACACGGCGCCGTGCAGGCTGCCCAACCCGCCGATGATGACCATTGCCAGCAGTTCAATGGAGAGGAAAATGGTGTAGCTTTCCGGGTTGATAAAAAAAATTTTATGTGCGTACAAACTGCCCGCAATCCCCGTAAAAAAAGCACTGACGGCAAATGCCATGGTCTTGAACTTGGCCGGGTTGATCCCCATGGCTTCTGCAGCCACTTCACTGTCGCGGATGGCAATCATGGCTCTGCCGGTGGGAGAGCGCAAAATGTTTCGGGCCGCCAGCAGCGTCAGAATCAGAACAACCAGCGCCAGGTAGTAAAAACGGATCTCGCTATCGAACACCAAGGGGCCTATGGCGGCCGGATCCACATAATATCCCATGTTGCCGCGGGTCATGCTTTCCCAGCGCACCAAAATTTCGTCCACAATAAACGCAAACCCCATGGTGGCAATGGCCAGATAAAGTCCGCTCAGATGCAGGATTGGTCGCCCGATGACGATCCCGACGAGCCCCGCCAACAGACCGGCGGCCGGAAGGGCCGCTAAAAACGGAACGCCTTTTGCCGTGAGAATCGCAGAGGTGTATGAGCCGATGGCAAAAAAAGCGGCATGCCCCATGGATACCTGGCCGGTATACCCGGTTAACAGCATCAGTCCCACCGCCGCAACTGCGTACATGCAGATAAATGTCAATTGAGAAATCAAATATTCATCCAGCCCCAGCGGCAGCATCAAACACCCGATCACCAATGCCAGATACCAGAAAAAGGTGCTGCGGTATTTGAACAGCCGGATGTCCTGATAATAATCTGTTTTCATTATAAAGCGCATCGTTGCTACACCTTTTTCTTTTCCTGGATGCCAAAAAGACCCTGAGGTCTAATTATGAGAACTCCGATGAGGATGATCCACGCAGCAATGTCCTTCCAACCTTCCGGCAAATAAAAGCCAGCCAGGCTTTCGGTGATGCCGATGATCAACCCTCCGACAATCGCGCCGGGGAGACTGCCGAATCCGCCCAGAACGGCCGCCGGAAAAGCCTTGAGCCCGATAAAGCCCATGTTCATGTGCACAAACGTAATCGGGGATAGCAGGATTCCGCCAATGCCGCCCAGCGCGGCGGCAATCGTCCAGGTGAGAGAAAACACCCGGGTGACGCTGATGCCCATGTACACAGCCGCCAGCTGGTTTTGAGAGGTGGCCCGCATGGCGGTGCCGACCCGGGTGTATCGGAAGAAAGAAAAAAGAAGAAAAATAAGGGCCGTTGTAATCAAAATAATGGCCAGATACTCCCAGGAGATGACCAGTTTACCGGTTCGGATAAACTTCTCAGCAAACGGGGTTTGAAACCCATAGGTGTCCGTTCCCCAACCGGGAATCATGCTGACCATGCTTCTCAGGAAATACGACAAGCCGATGGTGACGATGACGATGGCGTAGACCGGCTCGCCCACCAAAGACCGCAGCACGGTCCTTTCAAGCAATGTGCCTAAAAGACCCATAACGATTACGGTCACTGCCAGCGCCGCCCAGTAAGGAAAATGCAGCAAGCCGATCAGGCTGTAGCTGATGAAGGCTCCCAGCATCAGCAACTCTCCCTGGGCGAAATTGATCACTTCCGTCGCCTTGAAAATCAGGACAAATCCAAGGGCCACCAATCCGTACACACAACCAATGGAAATTCCGGAGAGAACGGTTTGTAGAATTTCATTTAATAGTTCCATCTCTAAAATCCAAGCCCCTGAGCCACCTTTTCCAGATGATACTCCGTATCGCCAAAAGCGATCTCACCGGCTTTGGCGCGGCGGTAAAACAAATGCACGTCGTATTCTTCGGTAAAGCCAATCGCTCCGTGAATTTGATGTGCCAGGCTGGTAACCCGTCGGGATGCGCTGCTGGTCCATGCCTTGGCCATGGCCGCTTCTCTGCTCGCAGGGAGTCCCTCTGAGATCTTCCAGGCCGCCTGATAAGTAATGAAGCGCGATCCGTCCACATCGATTACCATATTCGCGCAGTGGTGCTGCACGGCCTGAAAGCAGCCGATCGGCCGCCCAAATTGCTTTCTTTCTTTGACATAGGCAATGGTCATGTCAAAGGCCGTCTGGATACAACCCAGCAGTTCGGCGCATTTGGCCACTGCGGCCTGCTCCTGAAGTCTTTCCAAAATGTCTCCGGCCTGGCCCGCGCCCGCATTTCCGATGACACTATCTTTCGGTACCTTGACGCTGTCAAATATGACTTCACATTGTTTGTCATAACCCAACGTTTTCAATGGGGAACATTTGACACCGGCACTTTTGGTATCAACCAGAAATAAGGTCAGGCCGCTTGCATCCGATTTAGATGCATCCGCACGAGCCAGACAAATAATGTAATCGGCGATATGCGCGTTTTCGACAAAGAGCTTTGTACCATTCAGGATGTAATCATCTTTTTGTTGGGCTGCGGACATCGTTATATTTGAAACCCCATACCAGGAACCCGGTTCGGTTGTAGCCAGGGTCAGTATTAAATTACCACGTGCAATTTTGGGGAGCAACGCCTGCTTTTGCCTGGCAGTGCCCGCCAACAATATGGCCGCCCCCCCAAGCACCACGGTGGAGAAAAAAGGACCCGGGCAGCAAGCTTCACCCATAGCCTCGAGAAGGATACAGAGATCCAAAAAGCTGCCCCCGATACCACCATACTTGTCAGGAATCATTACACCCGTCCAACCAAGCTCTACCATATGGGGCCAGAGCTTTTGGGGGTAGCCCCTTTCATCATCCTGCATCTCCCGCAAAAGCGACGGCGGGCATTCCTTTTTCAAGAATTCCCTGGCAGAGCTTTTCAGAAGACTTTGCTCCTGTGTAAGGTCAAAATCCATGTTCAGTTTTTCCTTACATGATTGTATATGAATCGATTAAATGAGTTTTAAATATATTAATATTTAGGTCAATGTTGAAAATGCCTAAAGTGTCTA
>CP070694.1:978135-980726 GCA_020353355.1 Desulfobacterales bacterium
CCGCCGAGCCATGGAGCTAAACCCCAGCGATGCCTACATCAAAGCCCGTTCAGCTGCCTTTTACACTTTCAAAGGTGAACCCATCAAAGCACTGGAGCTGATCGAAGCAGCGGTAACCCAAGACCCATTTCTGCCGGTTTGGTGCATCGAGGAACGCGGCGTTGCTTTATTCGCGCTGGGACGTTTTGAAGAAGCTCTATCGGCCTTGGGCGCAATGCCGTTTCAAATCTTCCGGTCCCGCTGCTATGAAGCCGCATGCAGAGTGTCAATGGGCGATCAAGCAGGTGCCAGACATGCTGTCTCAAAGGCGTTGCAGATTCATCCTACACTTACAGCTTTAGAGATGTGCCAAAAGGAACCCTATCGAGACAGGGAGTGCATATCCCATCTGCGTGATTTGCTCTTAACGGCAGGTCTCCCCCAATTGACCTTGTTTTGCTTTAGTTAAAAAGTTGGTATACTATCGACTTACGCAGAATTTGGACTGATTTGTGATATCTTTTATATATCTGCAAAAAAATCGCCATCTCAAAATTACTGATACTGTAAACTAATCACAGGTTTTAATCACCCTGATTTTATTTGGATACTACTTACATATCTGGAATCCGATGAGGGTAGGAAATTGCTATTTTCGGTTGGCTCCTATGTCCCGTAAGACAGCACGGTGTTGCATTAATGGACGACGGATCCAATTGCTTGGACAATCTAAGTATAGATTTTAACCCCGAGCTGTGCTTGTTGAAAACAAGCCTTCACGCAGCCTCGCAAGTGACGCCTGCCGCTGACGCCAGATGATTGTACACCAAAGATTAATCGCATCGTCAGCCTCTCTTCGCAGGCGGTCGAAAGTTTTCTGGTGCATATTTTTAGGCTTGAACAGAATTGGGACCAGGAGGTTTCTTCTTACTCCCAGCCGCACCCTGATCTTTTGAGCCTTTCGTATGAGACGGTCAGGCTTGCTTTCTCGCTGGCTGGAATAGGTAAGGTTGTGGCAATGACGGCAGCGATAATATTTGCCACCATAAACAATAGCTACACGTCTATTGCATCCGGGGCAAAGAAACCATTGCCGATTTCCGCCATAGTTGCATGGTATCCAGGTAAAGAATATTTCATCTTCAATTCTTTCCCATGCACCGCCGTTTTGTTGGTTATGGTAGTTAAGGACAAGCCGGTCGGTTTCTACTCGGAGGCCAATTGAGTTGTACTTTGCACCATGGCTACCCCATGACAGAGTTGCTGCTGAACCTGGGTGCAAATACCCTTGCTTTTTCATCCAGCGAATATCAATCTCATAGTGGCTTTCAACTGTTGCCTTTGTATTCCATCTGTACCAATCTCCTGAACCATAACCTCCCATCAGTCACCTCTTGTTTATCTTTTTGTCGAAATCATTAGGCAAATTTAACCTTTTCATTATTGCAACTCGGCCTTGAATCCTTTACTGACAAGGAATTTCGGCAATTTTGAAAAAGGTTGAAAACCCACCATTTTTGACTGAAGGAATGCACATTTCTTTTCTATTTCCATCTACTTTGGATTCCCAGCCAGTTCGGGACGCAAGATCAAAGGCGAAAATGTTCATTTACGGCACCTCTATTTTGCGTACCCGTGAATTAATTTTTTCGGCATCGACTGCTTGTCTTTGGGAACATAAACGGTCCCGACAATATTGGTCTCGGTTTCAACCTTGAACCGATAATAACGTTTTGAGTCCTGCTGGCACCTTAACTTGCCAGTTACCTCGCTTTCATCGCTCATTGGGTTGCCTACCAGTGTGTGTAGCGGATCGAGTCCCTTATCGAGAACCCAATCCGCGCAAGCCGGTACTTACTTCCTATGCGGATCGTACCATTAATCGTACTGCTTTTTTATTTTTATGATCTATTCTACAGATTTGGATAAATGTTCTTCAGATCCACTATGCTGAATTTTTGCATTAAATACGATTGATTACTATCTCAATAACATCAAGTATTTGCCTGCTAAGCGAGTGTGGGGGGAAACCTCCACCCCGGGTTCGAATCCCGGTCTCTCCGCCAGTGTATTGTCAAAGCCACGTTGATTGAGTTCAATGTGGCTTTTTCATTTTACTTGACACTCAAATGGCGAATTATTATTTTGGGACTGTTAAAATTTAGATTTTCTTTTCAAATTCGGTAAGTTAGCAAATTCCCCAAAAACATTCATTGGGTGCACCTCATGAATTCTTTCAACGAAAACAGTTTACTAGGGTATTTTCTGGCCTGCCTGATGGGTCTTATTCTCATTATGCCGACAAATGCCATTCCCCGCGATACGGCAAAATCCAAACTCGAGCAGGCGAGAGAAAATTTGCGCATCAGCCAGGCGACCGAAAAACGTATCGCCTCTGAATTGCAACAGCTCAAAAAATCTGGGAATTTTTCAGCAGACGTCATCAGAGATTATGAAATCTACCTGGAACGCGTGCAGGCCATGGTTGCAGAAAACCAAAAAATTGTGAATGACATGGAAGCAGCCCATGCCCGCTATTCAAACGATAAAAGGCAATCCACATCCGCATCTCAGGATGAGATCAATAAATTGGTGAACCCACCTATTCCAGA
>CP070694.1:980826-989081 GCA_020353355.1 Desulfobacterales bacterium
AGTTTTGGCCACAATCATGGAATAATGGAATAGGGGAACGATGGAATAGTGGATTTTCAAAGGACAGCATCCATATTAAATTTTTTCGCCACGACGAATTTTGCCATAGACCCAATATTCCAGCATTCCACCATTCCAGTTGGGGCGAAGCCCCTAACTTGCTCTGATTACCCCTTCAGGAGGATTTACTCATGCGGTTGTTCAAACAAATTAGCATTGGGCTTTTTCTGGTAATCCTTATTGCAACTTCCGGCCTGACGGCGGATTCCACATTAAAAATAAACCTTGATGTCCAGGAGTTTCGTTTGAAAAACGGAATGTTGTTTTTGGTTGTGGAGCGTCACGATACCCCCCAGGTTGCCTGTCGCCTGGCGATTCGTGCCGGCTCCGCTCTTGAAGAGAGTGGAAAAACCGGCATCGCCCATATGCTGGAGCATATGATGTTTAAGGGCACCAAAAATTTTGGGACCCTGAATTATGAAAAGGATGAAGCCTTACAAGAACAAATTGAAGCGGCTTATCAGGCGGTTCTGCGGGAACAGGAAAAGCGAAATCCCGACCGCGATCTGATCGATAAAAAACTCGCTGAAATGGATGAACTTCGACGTGAGGTGCAAAAGATCTACGTCCCCCAGGCGTTTTCTTCGCAACTCGGGCGCAATGGTGCGGTCGGGGTAAACGCCTTTACCACGCAGGATCAGTCCCAGTACATGATCTCTGTTCCCTCAGATATGCTCGAACAATTGTTTTCCATTCTGAGCGAGCAATTATTCGAACCTGCCTGGCGTGAGTTTTACGTTGAAAAGGAAGTCGTCCAGCGCGAATGGGCATTTCGTTATATCAATGATGCCGGCGGCGCGGCGTGGCTGGATTTAAATACGACGGCCTACACGGCGCATCCGTATAGAAATCCGGTCATTGGTTGGAAAGCGGATATGGAAAGATTTAGTACCGATGATGCCGTTGCCTTTCATAAAAAATACTATAACCCAACAAACGCGGTTTGTGTGTTGGTGGGTGATGTGAGCGTGGAATCTGCTAAAAAGTTCGCTGAAATTTATTTTGAGCGCTATCCGGCCGGAAATCTTTCGCCTGAAAAAGTTACGCGTGAACCGGAGCAACAGGGTCCGCGTAAAAGTATTCGTTTTTTAAAGGGTGCGCGAACGCCGCTCCTCAGAGTTGCTTTCCATGGAGCCACCATGGGAACCAGGGATTTTTATGCCCTTGATGCCATGACGATGATTTTAAGTCAGGGGCGCAGCGCTCGCATGACCCAAAACATTATCGACCAGGGTCTTGCTGTGGAGGCTTGGGCCTATAACCCGGACAATCGATACGGTGGCATGATTATATTGGGGGGGTCACCCAACGAACCGGAATCGGTCAAAAATGAGGAAATCCCCGAAAATGAAAAGCGTCAGGCATATCTTCAGGCCTGTGAGGAGCTTGAAGCCATATTGTTGGCCGAAGTGGAAAAGATGAAGACCGAATTGGTCTCTGAGCATGAGCTGAAGCGCATTAAGATTTTAAATCAGCGCGAATTTATCGAAAGTATGCGCAGCAACAATCGGTTGGCCGGTACCCTGGCAACATTGGAGGTTCAGACGGGCTGGCGCTATTTAACCGATTATCTGAACAATATTGAGGCGGTTACAGCGGATGACATCCGCAATGCCGCCCAAAAATACATTAACACCAACAATAAGACCAGCGTGTATGTCATCCCCGGCGGTCGCCCTGATCGTCCGCCGGAGAATTACACCGAAGTCCGTTCAATTAGCGGAAGTGCTGCTGCCAAGACGATTCATCATGGACACTTCAAAAATATATCCAATTATCCGGCAGCGCAAGGTTGGAAACATCCGCTCTCGTTTAAAAGACAGCCTGAAAAGATTAAATACCCAGCGGCAGACATGTTTGACGTGCACGACACCAGGGTCTTTTATTTGCCGGATAGAGAGCTGCCATTGATCGATTTAACTATTTTTGTGAAAGCCGGCGCAGTGGATGTTGAGGAATCAAAAACGGGCCTGGCGAGTTTGCTGGGCAGCAGTATCGTGCGGGGTGGAACCGCAAATTACGCTCCGGCGGAATTGGCACAGGTATTGGATGAGAATGCAATTCAAGTTGGGGTTTCGGTAAACGAGGAGCAGTCAACGGTTCATCTTTCCGTGTTAAAAGATCACTGGGAACAAGGTTTGAGCCTGCTCAAAGAGATTTTAACGCAGCCCAGATTTGATGCGAATGTGCTTAACGTCGCTAAAAACCAGGATTTGGTAGGACTCAAAAGACAGGGTGGCGACGCTCAATCGGTGGCGATGCGCGAAGGCATGATCTGGCATTTCAACGAACATCCCTATGGGAGAGATCCGCTGTTGGGTTTGCAGACAATTCCCGACATCAGCACTGATGACATCAGGCGATTTCTACATACCTATTTTGTACCGTCCAATATGACGATTGCCATATCCGGAGACATCGAAAAAGCGCAGGTTATTGCCGGACTGGGCGATTTTTTAGGGGCGTTACCCAAATCCAAGCCACCACCGCGAAAACTGAATGACCCGCTCGAAACCCCACCGGTGTTGGCGCTGATCCACAAGCCCGGACAAGTCCAATCCCAGATTGTTTTGAGCCTGCCCAGTGTCAAACGGACGCATCCGGATTACTGGAAAATCAGCTTATTGATGGATATTTTCGGCGGAAACGATTCTCTCATGTATACCCGCTTGCGGGATGATCTGGGGTTGGTTTACTCGGCGGGGTTTTATCAGACATATAAATGGAAAGCCGGTATGTTGTTGGGATTTATCGGTTGTAAAGGGGATAAAACCGGAGCTGCGATTACGGAAACCCTGAATATCATGACGCGGTTGCAGGCTGCGATTCCTCGAGAAGAACTCGAGCTGAAACGACTGGACGCCTTGAATAGTTTTGTGTTTAATGTTGATACCAAGGCAGAGCTTGTGGAGGCATACAGCCGCTATTACATGCGCCAAGAACCCCTCGATACCCTCGAGAGAATCCAGGACGCTTTCTTTCAGGCGAGCGAAAACGACCTTCGCAGACTTGCGCAGATGGTCCTCGATCCGACCAAGATTCAGGTCTTTGTGGTCGCCGACAAGATGACGATAGTAAAAACCAGGGCGGGTGAAGAATCAACATTGGAAGAGAATCTAATGGCCTTGGCCGGTACCCTTGGCTTGCCCTATAAGGAGATTCCCTTGCGCTAGAATTGAACCCGGCTGCGGGCGCCTGGCCGCTTATTGCCGGCAACCGGATGCTCAATTATCGGATCAGCATTGACTCCAGCTTTTTTTTTCGTGGTATATATCTATTCTCCACATTATGCCTGAATTATGATAACATACCAAGCAGAGCTAAACGTTATCCTGTGGATGCCACAGGATTACTAGTTGACCATCTCGGTTCATTTGGAGTGGAAGGTTCACCAGAAGGAGATCAATGTGAGGTTACTGACTCGATCGGATTTTGATGGATCTGTTTGCGCGGCTATTCTGGAAGAATTGGGAGTCGTGGATGAAATCTTATATATTCATCCCAAAGATCTTCAGGATAATAAAATCAAGGTTACCGAAAATGATGTGATTGCAAACGTGCCATTTGTAGAAGGCTGCGGACTGTGGTTTGATCATCATTCCAGTGAGCATGAACGATTGCGGCTGGAAGGAGAATTCAAGGGAGCAAGCGAGATGGCACCCAGTGCTGCGGAGGTTATCTACAATTATTATAGTAAAAATGAGGCATATGCCGATAAATTAAAGAAATTTGAACAGCTGGTCACCATCGTTGGAGTCGCCGATTCAGCTGCATTTAACAAACAGGATATCCTCAACCCTGCGGGATGGACCATGCTGGCGTTTATTGCGGATCCTCGTACCGGACTGGGATATAAGCGCAACTTCAGAATCAGCAATTTTGATTTGATGAAGCGCTTGCCGAAACTGTTACGCACCAAATCCGTTGATGAAATACTGGCGATGCCGGATTTCCAGGAGCGTATCCTGATGTACCGTGAAGAAAATGAAAAGTATAGGCAGCTGTTGACTAAAATTGCGCAGATTAAAGGGGATGCAATCCTGATTGACTTTCGCGGAGCCGAAGAAATTCCCGTTGGCAATCGGTTCATGGAATATATTCTGTTCCCCGAACAAAATATTTCGATTCGTATCGCCGATGGAAGGGATAAAGAATTTGCGATGATCTCTGTCGGACACAGCATCATCAATAAAACATCAACTATTGATGTCGGCACCTTAACCTTAAACTATGGCGGTGGGGGACATAAAAAAGTCGGTACCTGCCAGGTTCAGTATGATCATGTGGATCGCATTGTCGCAGAAATGCTTCAACTCATAAATTCGAGAAGCTAACTGCGCGCTACCGCATTAGGGTTTTAAGATTTTTTATCTGAAGCGCCCCTTTGTGTATCACCCTGTCGGTATTATGATTCTATCCACCAACCAACCTTATTTTTCACCATACCCCGGCTTTTTTTACAAATCTCACCTCTGCGATGTTTTTGTTTTACTGGACGGTGTCCAAATCCCGCGCGGCACCACCTGGATCACCAGAAACCGATTTAAGAACGATCAGGGCACCCTTTGGATGACGATTCCGGTATGGAAAAAAGGCCTGGGATTGCAAGATATTGAAAATGTTAGAATCTGTCACGAAGGTCATTGGGCTAGAAAACACCTCGCCAGTCTCCAGCAGGCTTATGCCCATGCTCCATATTTTGGCGAACATTTGAATTTTGTCCGGGAGATGTTTTCGGACCCCTACGACAAACTGATCGATCTAAACCTGGCGATCACCCGATATCTCATCGAGCACCTGGCGATAGAAACCGATCTAAAATTGCAATCTGTTACTGGAATACACGCCAGCGGTACACGACTGCTCATTGATTTGTGCCATTACTTTGGCGCATCTACGTTTTTAGCACAATTGCCTGCCAGAAAATATCTGGATACCGATTCATTTCAGCAGGCCGGGATTTTGCTAAAATTTTTTACGCCCAGGGTTTGCATATATCCCCAACTCTGGGGCGAATTTATTTATGATCTATCCGCGTTTGACCTTCTTTTTAATTGCGGACCCAAAGCGCGGGATATCTTAATAGCCAAATAGCCTTATTGACCGTCAAGGGTTAATTGCCTGCCAGCAGATCTTTTGGGAAACGTCGTTTTTATGTAATCTTCCAGCTCATCCAGCAACTGCCGCTGATAGCCGTCCAATTCTTGCGACTGTCTCAGTTGATGAATCTCGGCTAAGGCACCGACGGGAGTGGTCCGCCGCTCACCTTTGTAGTCCAACAAGGCGTCATCTGCTCTGGGGGGATTCACCCGGGACAGGAAGGTTAGATATTCCTCAACAAATATCTGGGGCAGCGTCTCTTTAAAATTTCTAAAGAGGACGCGTGTGGCCAAAACACGGGCTTCGTGACTTTTGAACCGATTGATCAACGATATTTTTTTATCTAAGGAGGCCTTGTGAAATTTGCGGCATGACCTTTCATCCGAAGGGGAGAAAAATCCTACTTGATAAAGCGCCGCATCGGGATCCAGATTCGGAATATATGGATATCTATATTCGCGGTGATAGTTGATTATTTGCTGAAAAAGCTCGGAGATTGATCTTACCCAGTCTAAGTTTTGTTCAACAATTTTTTGGCGATCTTTATCCAAATGTTTCCAGTAGCGGTCAAGGGGCGGCAGCAGTATTCCAGGTTCACCATAACGTTTTCGAATCACCCAGGTAGTTTGATCTAAGGTTTCGGGTTTCGTTTCCTGCAACGACGGCAGATCGAGACGCAGCCAGAGGGTTTGATTGGTATAGGGAATAGATGCGCCAATCGACAGCACCGGAACCTGATAATTTTGCTGGGGGCCGTATTCGCTGTTGATCATTAAGCCCATTTGGTGGGCACCGGCAGCGCTCTGCAAAGAAGTGGGAATTTCTGCAACCCGCAGCGCGTCCGTTGCCTTTTCAAAATAGCCTTCCAGGTAATGCCACATCTTTTTTTCTTTAAAAAATATGCGTGCCAGTTTTACCGTTGCGCCAACATCCACCAGGGCTTCATGGGGTTGGCCGGCGATGAGGTTGTTGGCCGAACCAAGATGTTCCAATTTCAACGAAACTTTTCCATTGATCTGAGGCCAGTTCAATACCTTGCGTTTATAAAGCCAATACATGATGGAGATGGGAAGTAGATCCATTCTGCGGCAGTTTTTTTGATACTGATGGGTATAGGGTGGCAGAAGGTTGCGATAAAACGAAAACCTTAAAAATTCATCGTCAAAGCCCAGCGTATTATAACCCAGGCTAATTGTTTCGGGTTCATTCAGCAGTTGATGGATCTGTCGGATGGCTTCAAATTCGCACATCCCCGAGAGCAGCTCAGTCATCGACATTCGGTTGGTAATAATCGCCTGGGGCGAAGGTATGATATCCGGGCGCAGCTTGACCGTGATGGTATGCCGGTCGACTTCGTTTAGTTCAGTATCCGTGCGGATGGCGGCAAACTGCAACACCTGATCGAAGGCCTTGTTTAAGCCTGTGGTTTCGATGTCGTAAAATAAATAGCTGGGGCTCATCCTATCCTGAGAATTGATAAAAGCTAATGAAGATTTTATTCAAATAATATTTGCGCGATTGCTCTGCAAAACATATGTTTACGTAATATATTGGTTATTATGAAAGCAATAAATTTCTTGGAATTGAGATGAACTATCAGAAATGTGTCAGGTTTCAGGTGTCAGGTGTCAGGGACTTGGTGACAACGAAGAATTAGTTGGGAAGAAGAAAATCTTGAAACGGGATGTTCCAGAGCGAAAGCGGCGCTGGCAGGTAGCCAATTAAAGATTCAGGTTTCGGTCACTGTAATTCGTAATCCTGACACCTGAACACTGACACCTGAAACCCAGAAAAAGGAGGCTGGCGCTATTCGGTATTTATTTTCAGCGAATCCGCGGCATACCCGAATTCGGCCAGCAGCGCCTTAGATGTTTTTACGACTTCATCCGGACTTAGTTTGGTTTCTACATAAATATCTGTCTGTTTAACTTTTTCCGGAATTCGCAACTGATCCTGATATCGGGAAAAATAGGTTTTGTTTTCACCGGAAATCCACAGCACTTTTTCAAAATCTTTCTTGTGGATTACAGCAAAGTAGTCACATAAATTCGTAAGCACTTCTTCCCAATGTTTAACATGTTCGGTGCGTCCATTGAAGGTAAACGATTTTATTGTTTTGCCCTCATAAATATCCTGCTTTTTTGTAATCCGATATTGACCTGTCCCTGAGGGTGTGGACGAGGTAGAATTATGCGAAACCGGTTTACTCTCAAGTTTATCTTTGAGAATGATGGGTGCTTCTTTTATTTTGGCCGGAGGCGCCGCGCTTAGCCCGGGTAAATCTTTTATTAACCATTTGTCCAGATACTTTTTAATAAAGTTTTCGACCATATTCGAGTCGACTTCGCAACCGCAGATTTTTTCCGTGGTGTCACATAATAATTCAACAAAAATCTTATTGGGCTGGGAAAGAATTTTGTTCCAGGCCTGGGGGACAAAATCGGCAGCCATTTTTTGTTTTTTCTCCTGGTACAACGCTTTTGCCGTCCTTAATGATTGGCCTTTTGCAACTTTATTTTTACTAAGCAAGTCTATCAGTTTAGGGATAATCGTATCGGGTTTCTGCTTTAATAAATCTGCTGAATAAAACCACTGTTGTTGCCAGTCATCGCTGGCTGAAATCAGATAAAACCACCAGATTATTCCGTTTGTCAGAATGGTGAGTCCCACATCCTCCTGGGATGCAAAGCGAACCAGGGGTTTTTGATGATTATCCAATTTTTCGTGAACCCTTTTGACCTCAATAAAGACTTTGTTATTGTTTTTGATTCGCAGGGCATAAGATACGCTATGTGAATTCACGGAATAATCGGGATAAACTTCCTCAACATTAAAAATGTCCCACTCCAGAAAAGACAATAACCTTAAGACCACCGCCTGTTTGGTGGATGCCTCGTCAAAAGATGCTAGTTTTTTGTTCGATTTAAGCTCGTCAATAAAGGTTTCGATTTGTTTTCTCATCTTTCCCCCTTATGTAAGACTATATAACCCTATATCGGCCGAACTTAACCAAACTTAAATATCCAGTATGATTTTTTATTCTAAAGTTTCGTTGCTATTTTCCCGATAATATTTATTGAAAAGCCGATCCACCC
>CP070694.1:989181-991837 GCA_020353355.1 Desulfobacterales bacterium
AAAGGGCAAAGTCGAGCACATTTTCGAGCGGCCGACTCTTTCCGCGATAAACATCGATGACATAGCTGAGCTTCTGGAATGTAAAAAATGAAATGCCTATCGGTAAAACAACATGTTGCCATTCAATCGAAAATAATCCAAAGTGTTCCGCGACGGCGTTTATTTCCCCCACCATAAAATTGGTGTACTTAAAATAAGCGAGTAATCCGAGGTTTAAACATACCGATAAGCTGAGCCACATGCGTCTGTGCCGCGGGTTGCGCTCGATCAGGAGTCCAAGGAGATAATCTGTAAAAGTGGATATCAAAAGGATGAGAAGAAAGCCCGCCGCACCGTACAGATAAAAAATATAACTGAAAAATAGGAGAACGGCGTTTCCCGGGCGCTTTTGGAAGAGCAGCCGTTGCACGTAATAAGAAACGATGACGGCAGGGAGAAAAGCAAATAGAAATATAGTGCTTGAAAAAACCATTTTATTCCCAAAAAAAATCAGCTTCATTCTGAAAACAGGGATTGTGAAATTCGATCACCCAGAAGAGGATGACGGCAATAAAGAAATCACCGTTTTGTTCGTAAAATTTTATTTTATCAAAAAGAATAGTTTTTAGAAAGTATCAGGCAAAACGGGCTAAAAATATTTTATTCGTTGATTTGATATTCAGTAATTTAGGAGTCTGCCAATTGGGGCGGACTTGCCCCAGGCGCTGAGGCGACAGGTTTTCTCCCCCGATAATCCTTCTATAAAGATTTTTCCGTTTTAGCTCCGAATCAATTAAAACGGTCTCAAGATCTTGATAATTGAGTGAACTGAAAAAATTAGAGAACATTTTACGGACGATGGTTGCAGCTTCGGGATTGGAGGTTCCGTTGACAAAAGGCAGGGTGGCGACTTTATGTGGAAGCTGATCGTCTTCCAAGACATTCGGGGCAGGAGATTGAATAATCCCATCATTCGCACAAGAAGATATTCCATGATCCAGGAACTTTCGGTTCCCGATTCTTCTAGTAAGCGTTTGATCTGTTCGCGCTTTTTACTGGGTGCGGAATGACCGGGTGCAGAATTTCCGGAATGGGTGCCGGTCGACGTCAAATTTTGCCGAACTACTTATTTTAGATAATTGCAGACATCACCACGGTAACGTTATCATCCCCACCAGCCGCCTTGGCCGTTTCTATCAACTTGTCTAACTTCCAGTTTATATCAATATCGCTGCAAAGAATTTCCTGAATTTGATTATCCGGAACCATGGCCGTCAATCCGTCTGAGCATAAAAGGAATAAATCCCCCGAAATGATCTTTCCTCTTATTAAATCCAGGGCAAGTTCTTTGTCCAACCCCACGGCGCGGAGGATAACATTGCGAAGCGGATGGTTTTTTGCTCTGTCAGATGAAATTAAGCCTTCATCCACCTGCTGCTGAACGAGGGTGTGGTCATGTGTGAGTTGTTGAAGTTGACCGTTTCTGAGGCGGTAGGTGCGGCTGTCTCCGATATGACCGAGAACAAAGCCTTGGTCGGAAAATGCCAGAAGCTCCGCCGTGCAACCCATCCCTTTATGATGGGGATTCTGAGTTACATGTTCCAGAATTTTTTTATTGGCAAAACTATACGCTTTTTGAACCTGTTTTAAGACGTCTTCTTCTGAGCGACTGGTATTGCTCTCAAATATTTCTAAAGTTGATTCAGCAAAAATCCTGCTGGCAAGTTCGACGGCTGCCGCACCCCCCATACCGACAACCGCAAGGCAAAAACCCAACTAAGAACTTATGAGAAATGCATCTTCGTTATTTTCGCGTTTAAGGCCGATATCGGTTTTTCCAGAAAAAATTTTTTGGACCATTTCAAATCCTAACGGTCAAAGTATTTCATGTTAAACCTTGCCGTTATCCTTGAAATATTTCTTCATGAAACTTGCGAGGTCCGAGGCATCAAAGGTTATCTTAGATTCTTTCTTAAACGCTGTCAGATCAGCATATAATTCTGAGGCGGTTTGGTACCTTGATTCTTTTTGCTTCGCCAGACATTTCATAACAATGCGATTCAGTTCTTCCGGGACTTGGGGTCTCAGGTTTTTTAACGGCTCAATCTCCAATCTTGGAATCGCCCGAATAGCTTCAAAATCGCTGTCAAACTCATAAATTCGTTTCCCGTTGAGCGTTTCATAAAGAACAAGACCTAAAGCAAAAAGATCAGCCCTATGATCTACCTGTTCTCCTAATGCCTGTTCCGGAGACAAGTAGGCAAGCTTGCCTTTAATGACGCCGGCCTGGGTCAAACTCGGCTCGGATCTGGCTTTGGATATTCCAAAATCGCTTATTTTCACCTCGCCCTGGTAGGAAATCAGCATATTTTGAGGGCTGATGTCGCGGTGGACGATATTAAGTCGTTCTCCGGTTTTGTCATCTCGCTTGGCATGTGAATAATCCAGGCCTTTGCATATTTCCGCAATAATGAAAACGGCATGGTCAACGGGTAATCCCTTTCCAAGTGAGGAAAGGATTTCTCCTAAATTCTTACCGTCAATAAATTCCATGGCAATGAAGTAAGCGTTTTCAATTTTACCGTAGTCGAAAATCTGAACCACATTCGGGTGCTGCAATAAAGCGGCCAGACGGGCCTCCCGCGTGAACATTTTGATAAAATCCGGATTGGCTGCA
>CP070694.1:991937-997294 GCA_020353355.1 Desulfobacterales bacterium
GGTGCCAGGGCATATGGCTTGGGGCGTGGAGCACGGGGTTAAAGACGTTTGGATTTCTTGAACCTTTAATCCTTTATCCCATGCCCTTTGCCCCATGCTCCATGCTTTATATGCTGACACCTGAAACCTGAAATCTTCTACCAGCTATATTCCTCTCTTTCGATAATGGTCGCCACTCCCTGGCCTCCGCCGATGCAGGCATTGGCACAGCCGTAACGCCCGCCTTTGGTATTTAAGATGCGCGCCAGCGTGCCGGTCAGGCGAATGCCGGTAGCCCCGAGCGGATGTCCGATAGCGGTGCCACCACCCATGATATTCACCTTGTCTTCATCGAGCCCGAGTTCTTTGATGCAGTTTAAGGCCACAATGCAGAAGGCTTCATTGATCTCCCAGAAATCAATGTCAGCGGCCTTCAGTCCGGCTTTTTCGAGCGCCTTTCGGCTGGCCGGCACCGGACCATATCCCATGATGGTGGGATCCACTCCGGCAAAGCCGATGGAGCGAATGGTTGCCAGCGGTTTAATACCCTTTTGCCTGGCGGTTTCTTTGGACATCAGCAGCATCGATGTGGCGCCGGCATTTAACGGCGACGAGTTGCCCGCCGTGATGACGCCATCCGGTTTGAAGGCGGGTTTAAGCTCGGCCATGCCTTCCACGGTAGCATCGTCACGGATGGCCTGATCCTTGTCTACGGTCATGGTTGACCCGTCAGCTTGTTCGGCCTCAATCGGCAAAATCTCTCCGTTAAAAAACCCTTCGGCCCTGGCCTTGGCTGCCAATTGATGGGACCGAGCCCCCCACCGGTCCAGATCCGCTTTGCTAAAATCGGTTTGCGAAAAAAGCTTCTCCGCCGTAAGACCCATGTTCATGGTGGTCATCATATCCCAGTGTTGCAAGGATGGATCGGTGAAGAGCGTTAAATTGGGCGCAATGTGACCCTTATCGGGCAGGTAGGGTCCCATGGGCACGCGGGTCATATGTTCCATGCCGCCCACCATGACGATATCTGCGAATTCCTGGGCAATTTCCATGAATCCAATTTGAATGCCGGCCATCGCTGAACCGCACTGCTGGTCGACGAATTTTGCCGGGATGGTTTCAGGCAGGTTGGCCAAGAAAATGGGGGTTCGACCACCGTAAGCCCATTGCTCGGTGACGCCGGTTGCACATCCCACCAGAAAATCGTCAATTTCCTTGGGTTCGATGCCAACCTGCTTGATGAGCTCCGGCAGCAATTTGGCCAAAAGCTCATCTGCTCTCATCTTGCAAAACCAATCCCTGGCCGGATCGGTCGGCCTGGATCGCGTTTGTGCGGTCCTCAAATACCCTGCAATCACGACTTCTTTCATAGGTATACCTCCTTAAATCTCGATGCTGGATGCGTGTTGCTTCGATACTCGATGGCGGTCACTGAGTCCATCACGGCAAAAATGTAATCCAGGATCGAGTATCGCGTATCGAGCATCATTATGTAGTTAAACCAATATCCATATTCAGACTTTTGAACTCTATAATTAAACTATTCCTGATAAAAGGTTTTTCCTTTTTTCGTCATTTGCTTGACCAAATCCGCAGGCTTGAAGCGGTGCCCGTATTGCTTTTCAAGCTCCACCAGTTTTTGGTAAACATTTTTCAAGCCCCATTTGTCGGCATACCGCAAGATACCACCGCGATACGGCGGAAATCCGGTGCCATAAATCATGGCCAGATCCATATCCTGCGGTCGGTCACAGATGCCTTCTTCGATCATCAATGCTGCCTCATTGATGCCGAGGGCCAGCATGGAGTCGATGATATCCTCTTTGGACATTTCCTTGGGCGACACCTTGTTTTCTTTGAGATAATTTTGGACAACCTCCACGACCTTGGGATTGGGAACCGGTTTGTCGCCGCTGTAATCAAAATATCCGGCTCCGGTTTTGCGGCCATAACAGCCGGTTTGATAGATCCGCTCGAAGAGCGGATGAATCTTATAGCGTTCGCCCAAGCGCTTTTCATAGGTCTTGGCTACATGATAACCGATGTCGATACCGGTGAGATCGAACAGGGTGGCCGGTCCCATGGGCATGCCGAAATCCACCATGGCTTGCTCTATAGCAGCCCCATTCACGCCGTCGGCTGTGAGGAAGATCGCACCGCCAAAAAGACCGCCAAGCTGCCGTGATACATAAAACCCCGGACCGTCGTTGACCACGATGGGGATTTTCTTGATGGCTCGCGCAAAGGTCACACTGGAAGCTAGGGTTTGATCGGAGGTTTTCTGTGCGCAAATCACTTCCAGCAATTGCATGCGATGGGCCGGATTGAAGAAATGCAAACCGATCATGCGGCTGGGATCTTGCAGAACAGATGCCATCTCGGTGATCGGAAGGGCCGAGGTGTTGGTTGCAAAAATAACGTCAGCCTGGCAAATCCCTTCCAGCTTTTTCCAGATGTCCTGTTTAACCTGCATGTCTTCCAGAACAGCTTCGATCACCAGATCGACATCTTTGAGATCTTCTAAAGCGGTGGTGGTGGTCAGCTGGTTTTCTAGCAGGTTGTCCAGGTCCGCAGGCTTCATCTTCTTTTTCTTAATGGGGTAGTCATACGTTTTGCGAACCGAACCAACTCCTTTTTCAATTGCTGCTTGGTTGATGTCCCACAGCACGGCCTCAAAGCCGCCGTTGAGCAATAAGTTGACGATACCGGAACCCATCACACCGCCGCCCAGCATGGCGACTTTTTTGATTTTGGCCGGTTCAATACCTTCAATGCGCGCAAGTCGACCTGCTGACCGGGTGTTGAGAAAAATAGCGATCAAGTTTTTGGCGACATCGGAAACAGCACAGTCGCCAAACAAATCGGCCTCTAGGTCCAGATCGGGTTCAATATCATAATTCAGCCCCTTCTCCATGGCTTCGATGGCCTTAAAAGGGGCAATATAACCTTTGGCTTGGGATGCAGCCATCATTTTGGTAATATCGATTAAGCCCTTCTTCTCAGCCGCACTGGGAAGTCGATCGTATCGGTATCGCGTGGTCCGCAATTTTATATTCAACTTACCGGAAATAAATCTTTTGGCAGCCTTCACGGCTGCATCCACCAATTTTTCCGGCGCTACGACTTCATCGACCAATCCCCGTTGATGCGCGATGTTTGATTTGATCGGTTTGCCGATGGTAATCATTTCGAGAGCATAACGCAGGCCGATAAGACGGGGCAGTCGCTGGGTTCCTCCCGCGCCCGGTATGAGACCGATCTGCACCTCGGGTTGACCGAGGTTCACGTCTTCTGCGGCCACGCGGTAATGGCATACCATCGCGAGTTCCAGGCCACCCCTCAGGCAATTGCCGTTGATCGCTGCGATTACTGGCTTGGGACCGGTCTCAACCGAGTTGAGAAATTGCAGACCTTGCTTTAGACCCGAAGCCAGTTCTTCTTTTTTCTTTATGTCTTTAATCTCGGTGATATCCGCCCCGGCAATAAAATTTTTTCCGGTTCCGGTCAACACCATGGCTTCGACCGCATCATCACCATAAGCCTCGGTGAACGCCTCGGCCAGATCCGAGCGAAATTGTGGCGAAAGCTGGTTAACCGGCGGGTTGTTCATGGTAAAAACCGCTACGCCATCCGTTAATTCCACCGTGATGGTCTTAAAATCTGTTTTCATGCTTCTAAAACCCCCTCTCTCCTCGTGCTGGTTACTGGTTATCCATTTTCTGTTTTTCGTATGAATTTTATCGGATTACAACTAACTTATCCGTACTCAGGGTTCAAAGGTTCAGCGTTCACCGTTCTGGGTTATTTAATTATTTAACCTTTGAACCTCTGAACCTTTGAACCCTGAACCCTGGATGATTATTTAGCTTACTCGTATCCACTGGGCAAGAAAAAGTTTTATCAAAAAGGACCATTTCTGTATCGTAACTTTAGATTCCGCCAAAGCCTTCATCCGGAATCTCCAGCGCGGCCGCGCAGCTGGCTTCGATGGCGTTCATTTTTCCCAGGGTTACCGGCAATTCTGTATTGATGAAAAATTCGGCGGTCTTTATCTGGCCCTCGTAAAAAGCCGCATCCTTTTTCTTGGCACCATCCAGCTTCTCTACTGCCACCACCGCCCGCCATAGAAGCATCCAGGCCATAATCGTATCACCCATTGCATAAAGAAATGGAAGCGCATGGGCAAAGGCCACCTTAAACTCCGGCGACATCGCCTTTTTGCCGATGTGCAGGGCAATCTCACCCAGTCGATTTGCCGCAATTTCCACCTGGCCGGCTATATGGTTCAATCCGTTGGCTTCCTTCGCCTGGGCAACGGTATTTTGAATTTCAGCCAAAAAATTCATAAAGACCGCTCCTTTTTTCATCCCAATCTTGCGGGCCAGCAAATCCATCGCCTGGATCCCACTGGTACCTTCATAAATGGTGGTGATTTTGCAATCTCTGGCATATTGCTCTACAAGATAGTCTTTCGTATATCCGGCACCCCCAAAAACCTGGATAGCCTGAATACATATTTCATGGCCTTTTACCGCCAGATAGTCTTTTACGATGGGGGTGAGCATGGAGTAAATATTCTCATTGAGCTCACGTTCTTCTTCAGAATCTGCAAGGCGCGCCTTGGTTCCACGCACCGTTAAAAAATAAAAAAAGCTTCGCATCGCATCGACGTAGGACTTCATCCACAAGAGATTTCGGCGCACATCCGGATGTTTGATGATCGGCACCGATGGCGCGCTGTGATCCGCAAAATTCTCAAGATCTCTTCCTTGAATTCGCTCTCTGGCATAGTTTACCGCCAGCAGGTATGATGCCGACCCATAGGTCAGTGCCTGCAAACCGGTGCTCATCCGCGCATGGTTGATCATGGTAAACATGATCTTCATTCCCTCGCGCTCCTTTCCAAGCAAATAGCCAATGCAGTTTCCCTTGCCCCCCAGGGTCATACTGCAGGTGGCACTGGCATGAATGCCGTGCTTTTCCTCAACACCGCTGCAAACGATGTTGTTGCGCTCGCCAAGCCTTCCATCCGGGTTGACATAATATTTTGGAACAATAAAAAGCGAGATCCCCTTCGTACCCGGTGAGTCCCCTTCGATACGGGCCAACACCGGATGAATAATATTTTCCGCCAAATCATGTTCGCCGTTGGTGATGAAAATCTTGTTGCCGGAAAGAGAATAGCTCCCATCGGGATTTTTCACGGCAGTGGTGGTCAGCGCCCCGACGTCTGATCCGGCTTCAGATTCGGTCAACAGCATGGTGCCGCCCCATTGAGCGGACGTCAGCTTTTCAACATACATTTTTTTCTGTTCTGCAGTACCGTAAAGATGGATCATATTGGCGGTACCGTTTCCCATGGTCGCATAACAATACAA
>CP070694.1:997394-1000242 GCA_020353355.1 Desulfobacterales bacterium
ATTTTAGCAGTGGCGTCGAAAGTTTTTTATGTATATGTTGATCCCAAAATAATTTCCGTTGAAGAAGAGTTGCCTGGTGCCAACTGAGGGGGCTGCGGGCTGCCGGGTTGCAGCGCGAATGCCGAAGCCATCGTAGCCGGATTGTCGGCCCCAAACTCGTGTGTGGCGGCAGGGCCCGAAGTGGCCGAAGCCATCGCTGAAATTATGGGTGTTAAGGTTGAAGCCAAGGAACCCGATATTGCCCTGCCGGGTTGTTATTTTGGTGTGCAGGATGCAGACACCAAATTTATATATGACGGCTTAGATGATTGCCGGGCCGTTGCGCTTCTTAGCGGTGGCATGAAAATTTGCACGATCGGCTGTTTAGGGCTTGGAACCTGTGCCAGAGCCTGCCCGTTTAACGCCATTTCGATGGGGCCTAAAGGACTGCCGGTTGTGGACGAGCAAAAATGCACCGGTTGCGGGACCTGTGAACGGGTATGTCCAAAGCACATTATCAATCTTTCATCGATTACCCGACGCATCATCAGAGAATATACCACCGAAGAGTGCACCACTCCGTGTCAACGAAGCTGCCCGGCAGGCATTAACATCAGGGAATACATCCGGCAGATTTCGCTGGGCAACTATCCCCGGGCGGTCCAGGTTATCAAAGAACGCAATCCATTTCCGGCGGTCATTGGCAGGATATGCCCCCGTCCTTGTGAACTGGACTGCCGGCGAAACTTTATCGATGAACCCGTGGCCATAAATTATTTGAAACGATACGCCGCGGATTATGAAAAAAACAGCGGCCAGCGGATACTCCCGTATCGGGCCCCGGACACAGGACTCCGGGTTGCCGTAATTGGAGGTGGGGTTGAAGGACTGTCCACCGCTTTTTTTGTCGCACGCCTCGGTCATGATACCACCGTATTTGAAGCCACCGCAAAACTCGGTGGTTTGTTGCGCAGCGCGATCTCAGCAGATCGGCTCCCCCAGGAGGTGCTAAACTGGGATATCGACGGTATTATCGAAATGGGTGTCAAAATGGAAACCAATACAGCTCTGGGTCGTGATTTCAGCATTGATTCATTGCTCGACCAGGGCTTTAATGCCGTTTTTATCGCTGCGGGCGGATGGGACAGTCGACTGGCTCGGGGTGCTGTGGGTGTGCCTGAATCACCGATTCCCGGGACGTATCTGCTTGTCGATGCAATCCGCTTTGGGTCGGCCAAATCTGAGAAATTTTCTTGCGGATCCGATGTTGTCATCTCGGGCGGTGGCAAGCTTGCCCTTCAAGCGGCGAAACTAGGCAAAGATCTGGGTGCGAAGACCGTCTCGATTTTATTTCGAGAGAGCTGGGAAAATAGCCCCATTCGTGATACTGATCTGGAAAACCTTGGTGCAGATGGGATCAATGTCATTCATGAAGCGGCCATTCATCGCCTTGTGGGAGAAAAAGATCAGCTGGTTCAGCTGGAGTACATTAAACCGGATCGTCTGGAGAAAACGACGATTCCGGCTCAAACGCTGATCTTGGCTGCGGGACGATTTCCGGAACTGGTTTTATCAAACCTGAACCTCCGGCCTCAGAATCCGAAGAACCTATCGAGCCCCAACCGGATCATGCGGCAGAAACACAACAGGGCTGGGAAGCTTTTGCGCCGTATAAACAACCGACGCTCAAAGGTGAAATCGGTTTATTTGCGCCGGGCGATGTGCTGGCAGATTACAGTGCGGCCATTAAAGCAATTGGAGCCGGTCGTCGGGCGGCAGCCTCCATTCACCAAATCATGTATGGAATTGAACCGACACTAACCGACAATGTCATCACCTTACAATCCAGTATTCAAGATGTCGATCACGTTGAACAGGTAGATGCTTCTGCGCGACAAATTATGCCAATATGCAGTGGACCGGCATTGGTTGAATGCGGTGAGATTGAACGAGGATTTTCCGAAGAAATGGCGCAAGCTGAAGCGGCAAGATGTCTCCAATGCGGGCTGATCTGCTATGAGAAGTCTGTCCAGATCGATGATATCAGAGCGACCGAAAAGGTGACGGGCTGAACGTAAAGGTGCCAGGTGTCAGTAATTCAAGAATTGAGGTATTCAAGGTTATCATACGAATACATTAGGTTTGAGGTTTAAGGTTGGAGGCGAAAAATTAAAGGAGTAAGATTGAGGGATTTAAAAACACTGAGCCTTGCGCCTCTCTTTCTTTGCCTCAGACCTCAAACCTCTAACCTAACGCCTTTAATTTTGGCCTGAAACCCGAAACATTAATTTGCCTTATGCGCCTCCGCTGATTATTTTAAAGAGATCCACAAACAGCTTATAAGCGCTGAAAGGACAAACCTCATGGCCACAGAACAAGGCATCGTGACCAAAACTGAATCGGCAGCCGCCTGGGTGAGAACCGTACCCTCAGGATCCTGTGACGGGTGAACGGCCAAAGGATCATGCCACGCCGTCGGCGGAGGAAGTGAAAAGGAAGTCAAAGCCATCAATCAAGCCGGAGCAAAGGTCGGAGATCGAATCGTCCTGAGTTTCAAAACCTCCGCGTTATTAAAAGTAACTTTTTTGCTTTATATGTTTCCAATTTTATTTCTAATCATCGGTGCGGTCGTGGGTCACGAATTAGGATCCGTTTTTGATTATAGTCCGTCGGCGGCTTCTGCTGTGGTTGGATTCCTTTTTTTCTTTATCGCGGTTTGGTTGATCAAATCAAAGGCCAACACATTGGCTCAGAAAGATGATTACCAGCCTAAGATTGTTAAAATTCTAAAATAGCTAGAACCTAAACAAGAAATACTAATCGCGAAAGCAAGAAAAGACGAAAACACGAAAAAAGACAGGTAAATTTC
>CP070694.1:1000342-1003190 GCA_020353355.1 Desulfobacterales bacterium
GGCATTTCAAGGTCGGTCAGAATCACATCGTAGGTCTTTTTGCGGTACATTGTCAGCGCCTGCTTGCCGTCCCTGGCGCTATCCACCTGATAACCCAGATAGGTCAGCTGGCTTTGCATCATTTCCAGGCTGATTGGGTCGTCCTCAACCAATAAAATCGTCTGCATGCCTTTGGCAGTTTCCGTCTGCTTTGCGGCTGGGGTGCTGAGCATTTCGCGTTCCTCATCAAAATCAGAAAACGTAAGGGCAATGTTGCGGAAGGTATGTTCCAGCGCAAGAAAGGCATCCACGATATCGGGATCAAAATGCTTTCCGCTGCCTTCCGTAATAATCCTGACCGCTTCTTCATGGGGCAGCGGCGGCTTATAGATGCGCTTGCTGATCATTGCGTCATATACATCCGCCAGGGCCATTAGTCTTCCGGAGATCGGTATTTCGTCTGCTTTCAACCCCCGGGGATACCCGGAGCCGTCCCACTTTTCCTGATGGGTAAAGGCAATTTCTTTGGCGCACCGCAAAAATGAGTTTTGCCCTAATTTTTGTTCGGTGATATGCAAGGCATCGTGGCCATAGTTCGTATGTTTCTTCATCTCCTCGAATTCTTCCTCAGTCAATTTGCCCGTTTTCAACAAAATAAGGTCCGGTACACCCACCTTGCCCACGTCGTGCAGCGGCGCCGATCGATATAGCAATTCGATGTTCTCATCGGCTAATTCATCACGAAACCGAGGGTGTTGTTTCAAATGCATGGCTAACGCTTTGACATAATTCTGAGTCCGCTTGATATGCCCGCCCGTTTCCGGGTCCCGGTATTCTGCCAACGTCGCCAGGCTTTCAATCGTAATCGCCTGGGTCAACGCGATTTCCCGCGTTCGTTCCTCGACCAATTGCTCCAGATAATCCCGGTAACGTTTTAGTTCCAGGTGATTGCGGACCCGGGCCCTGACCAGATCCGGATTAAACGGTTTCGTAATGTAGTCCACCGCTCCCAAAGCAAGTCCCTTGGCTTCATCCGCGTCATCGCTCAAGGCGGTGATAAAGATCACCGGTATATCCCTGGTCTTCTCCTCTGCTTTTAGACGCTCACATACCTCATAACCATCCATCTCCGGCATCATAATGTCCAGCAATATAAGCGAAAGGGTTGTTTTCCGGGCGATGGCCAACGCACCCTCCCCGTTTTTGGCAACGAGCAGATGATATCCGAGATTGTCCAAGGTATCATGCAGAATTTTCAGGTTGGTTGCATTATCGTCAACCAGCAATATTTTTTCAGCTTTCGTTTGGCCGTTTCGCGTTGATGTTCCATCATTATTCATTTTTTGTAACTTTCTCTTAGTGCCTCACAGTTAGGTTCCAAATCTTTGCAAAATCCGGCTTTGCGCACCTCTATCGATATCATCCAATGCGAAGGACAAAGCCAATTCCAGCAACGTGGACTTATTTTCGATGCCGACCCCGGCAAGCTTTAACTCATAAAACTTGCGCGTAAAGCGCTCCAAAATGGTCGCTGAAATATAAAAACCGGCTTTCTTTTTGGGGACGGTATTCGCTGCGTTTTTTTCTGCCGGTCTCGGTTTGCCTTTATTGGCGGTGGATGACCCTGGTGGCGCGTCTTTTTGGAATCTTTTCCCATAGCCGGTTGCCGTTTCAACCGGATCCAGTGCGTTGTCTTCGAAAAAATCCGGAGTTTCTTTTCTATTGGATGCCATCGTTTATAATCCTCCTGATTAATTTATCATAATCATGCGCTCCAGTGGCATGCCGCCGGTATTCAAAAATGGTTTGGCCATGAGCCGGTGCTTCAGATAAGCGCACATTAAAGTGAATCGGGTCACAAATTTGCCTGCCGAAGTATTTCTGGAGTTGACGAAGAATTTCATAACTTTGCCGGGTACGCCGATCAAACATGGTCGGTAACACATATTTGAGCCGCAGGTCCGGATTCAATTTCTGGGCGGACTGCAGATAGCGAAAAAACGTTTTCAACCCTTCCAGTGACGGGCCCTGCAATGCGACCGGACAGAGGACTTCATTTGCCGCCATCAGAATATTGACACTCAAAACATCCCAGCCCGGTGCGCAATCAAATATCTGATAATCTAAAGATCCCTTTTTCGGAACCAGTTCGTTTCCCAGTAAGGTTTGCCTCACATCCCGCGGTTGCTCCCCGAGCCAATTTTTCAGTTCGACGAGTCGGATTCCACCGGAAAGCAGCCATAGATTTTGCCGGGATTGATGGATTGCCTCATTTTTGGAAATATGTTCCCCATTGTCTCCGCGCTCGGTGATAAATTCGTAAAGTCCGAATCGCGGTTTTACACCCAAGAATTTAGATACCTGGCCTTGGGTATCACAATCAACCAGCAATACCCGGTACCCATGGCTGGCAAGTCCATGGGCCAAATTGACGGCAGTGGTGGTTTTCCCAACGCCACCTTTGGCCATTGCGACGGCAATTTTGCGCATATTTTTTTCCCCGTATTCTACTATTCGAGAATTCTTCTATTCGTATATTACAGAATTCTTCCAATAAATGCAATAAAAAAATAGTCTCTGGCTTCTGGCTCCTCGTCACGGGTTACTGGCTCTTGGTTGCTGGTTTCTGGATACTCGATTCTCTATACTGGTTGCTCGATCCTCGATAAATATCAGCCCAAGGCTCAAGCTACATGGTTCAGGGTTTATACATAGAGCATAGAGCAAAGTGGACGGCATTCATCCATCAGGACCAAAGCTATAACTCAAATTCTTGACCCTCTGCCCTCTGCCCCATGCGTTATACCCTGAACCCAGAACCTTTGAACCCTGAACCCTTAATGTTGTCCGGTGAGATAATTCCGATCCA
>CP070694.1:1003290-1015827 GCA_020353355.1 Desulfobacterales bacterium
ATCCAGAATTTTACAAAAAACGACCCCATTGAAAATTTTGATAATTTTCGATCGGCCATGCAACGGTAGAGCAAAGGATATGCCAGAGGAAAGATTGGGGATAGATCTAGATAAAAACCTGAAATGTAATCAAATTATGATATAGGCGATAACCTGTGCAGTTAGCTGGTAAAAAATAGTGTCCACAATTTTTACAGAATGTAAAATCAACAAAAAAACACCTATATATATGCTTGACACGCACCAATGTCTTTCCTATTATCCCTGCGCAAAAATCGGGGATCGACCTGATAACCGGTTTTTTATTTTGCAAGCGCGATAATTCACTACATGTTCACGTCGACTGCGAGATTTGAGATTCCATCGACTTCAAATGCTTGAATGACCGATAACGCGCAAACGAAGTTGAGGTGCTCTCGTCTTGCGAGTTCCGCGAAAGGAGATTTAAAAAATGGTCCTGTATGTGGCACTATGTCTTTTAGGATTTGTCTTGCTGTATTTCGGGGCGGAATGGTTGGTGAAGGGGTCTTCCAGTCTGGCAAGAAGCCTGGGGGTGTCGCCGATTGTGATCGGGCTGACCGTAGTCGCATTCGGAACTTCCGCACCGGAACTGGTTGTCAGTCTCATCTCGTCGATTCAAGGCAAAAGTATGATTGCGGTGGGAAATGTGGTCGGCAGCAATATTTGCAACATCGCGCTGGTGCTTGGTTTGGCGGCTTTATTTCAACCGATTAAAAGCGATTCGTCGGTGGTGCGACGCGACATACCGATCATGCTCGGCATATCTTTATACCTCTTCGTGTTGACCGCAAATTCGAACCTCGGTCGCATCGAAGGTGCCACGCTATTTACCGGGATTATTGTTTATACCTTCATGAATTATTATTTGGCCAAAAAGGAAAGCATCGATACATCTGATATCGTATCCGAGTTGGAAGGAATCGGTTATATCGCTTCCAGGCCAAAACAAATTTTGATGATTTTGGTCGGCATTGCCGGGGTCGTCGGCGGTGCCCAAATCGTGGTGGACAATGCGGTCATCATTATGCAGATTTTGGGAGTCAGCGAAAAATTCATCGGCTTAACCATTGTGGCCTTCGGAACATCGTTGCCGGAACTGGCGACATCGGTGGTAGCAGCGATAAGAGGCGAAATGGACATCAGCATCGGTAATTTGGTGGGAAGCAACGTGTTTAACATCATGAGTGTGTTGGGCGCTGCCTCTCTGGTGCGACCGATACCCATACCCGGTGGATTTTTTGAAAGCGGATTATGGATTGACTATCTGGTGATGCTGTTTACCAGCTTTTTGCCGTGGCTGATGATGCGCAAGGATTTTACCGTTTCACGCAAGGAGGGGGGTATTCTTTTGGCCTGTTACGCGGGATATATTGCGTACCTTATTATAAGGGCATAAAAAAAAGTTATAAGTTTAAGGGTTCAGGGTTCAAGGCCTTTCAATTGCGGATTTTGGATTGCGCCCGCCTGCCATCGCCTGGAGCGAAGGCGACTGGCGAGCAGGGATTTCGGATTGAAAGTCATAATTATTCAGGAATTAAAAAAATTGATTCAAGAATTGCGAATTTAGGGATTTAGTAATTAAAGACCATTGTCTATTTCAGACAATTCCTAAATTCCTGAATCCCTGAATTCCTAAATTCCTGACACCTGAAACCTGACACCATATAACAGCGATTATACGACTGCAGCCACCCTGCCCTCACCCTAAGTTATGATCCCTGAGCTTATCCAAGAATTCTGCCATATCCTCCGGCATCGGCGCCTCAAAAACCATTTTTTCACCTGTTTTCGGATGGGTGAATCCCAGCTGCCAGGCATGCAGCATTTGCCGTTTGATGGATTGCAGCGTATCAACAATTGACGCAGGTATCCCCGAAAAATCTTTTGCTATATTTTTCATCAACTTACGTGGTCGATAGACGGGGTCACCCACAACCGGATGGTTAATGGCCGCACAATGAACCCGGATTTGATGGGTTCGACCCGTTTTTAAGTGGATAGTAAGTAAAGTAAGTCCCTTAAATCGTTCATAAATTTCCCATTTTGTTTCAGCCTCTCGATGTTTCCGGCTGAATGTAGACATTCGTTTGCGATCTGCGGGGTGACGGCCGATAGGAAGGCTGATCGTACCTTTTTCGGAATCAAATTCACCAAAGACAAGGGCCAAATATTCTTTTTGGATCTTTCTGGCCTTAAATTGTTTGGCCAGATATTCATGAGCCGCAGCGGTCTTGGCAACTACCAGAGTTCCCGATGTATCCTTGTCCAGCCGGTGCACAATCCCCGGCCTGAGTTTGCCCCCGATTCCTTCCAAGTCCGGACAATGGTAAAGCAGTGCGTTAACCAGGGTCCCGGAGTAATGACCCGGTGCCGGATGCACCACCAGACCCGGTGCTTTGTTTATCACCACCAGATGCTCGTCTTCAAATAAAATATCTAAGGGGATAGGCTCCGGTTTAAATTCCAAGGGCTCCGGTGCCGGAACATGGCCGTGGATAAGGTTGCCGGCCCTGACGCGATAGCCGGGTTTTTTGGGATCGCCATCAACCCGAACATTTTCAGCGAGGATTAAATTTGCGGCAAAGGACCGGGAACACCCCGGCAGGTGGGAGGCAACAACGAGATCAAGCCGCTTGCCTTCGTCGGCGCCGTCAGCGGCAATGGTAAACGCACCATCTTGGGGCATGATGCCTTAGGAGAGGTTTAATTTTCGGTATTATCGGCAACAAATAAGGATTCGATTTCCGATATGATGCTTTCCTCGTCGGTATTTTTAGCTGTGGACAGCTCTCTGACCAACAAAACCTGGGCGGTGTCATAAAGTTTGCGCTCGCCAAATGATAGATCTTTGTTTAATTTCAGCAAAAATAGATCCCGGAAGACCTCTGCGACGTCATAAAGGGAGCCGGTTTTAATCTTATCCATATATTCCCGATAGCGCCGATTCCAGGTCTGATTGTCGGGTAGATTTTCCTTGCGAGATTTCATGACATCATAGATTTTGGGAATGTCATTTTTATCGATGACATCCCTCAATCCGACGGACTCAACATTGTTGGTGGGAATCATGATTACCATACCGTTTTCAAGCACTTGCATAATCTAAAAATCATGTTTTTCCCCGTTGACCACACGGCTCTCGATCGACTGGATCTGACCCACACCGTGAGCAGGATAAACCGCAAGATCGCCGACGTCAAATCTCTGTGTTTTTGATTTACCGGATTTTGAACTTTCTTTGGCTTTTTTCTCTGTCATTTCCCCACCAGTCTTAAAGTTTTTGAATGCAACTGGCAAATAGTGCCATGGTTTAAAACCTTCATAACATAACCGACGCCAACAATCAAATAAAAAAGGATTGGCGCCTGATAACGCCAATCCTTTTGGTTAAATCCGATCACGAAGACGTTGCGCTTAGAGCAAAAAAGGCACCAAGAGCAACGCCACCACATTGAGAATCTTAATCATCGGATTAATCGCCGGTCCGGCGGTATCCTTGTAAGGATCACCGACCGTATCGCCGGTCACCGCCGCCTTATGGGCGTCACTGCCTTTGCCACCCAAATGGCCGTCTTCAATGTACTTTTGGGCATTGTCCCACGCTGCCCCGCCGGTAGTCATGGCAATAGCTAAAAACAGCCCGGTGACGATACTGCCGATCAGCAGGCCACCCAGGGCGAGTTTGCCTAAAAACACCCCAACCAAAATCGGTGCAGCCACCGGCAACAGCGCCGGGAGGATCATCTCCTTTAGGGCAAATTTGGTGACAATGTCCACACAGCTGGCATAGTCCGGTTTTGCTGTGCCTTCCATAATGCCCGGAATCTCGCGGAACTGGCGCCTGACCTCTTCAACCACCGCTCCTCCGGCCTTCCCGACCGCCCGCATGGCAATCGATGCAAACAGAAACGGCAGCAACCCGCCGAGAAACAGTCCCACAATAATATTGACATTGCTCAGGTCAAAGCGCAAGTCCGCAACACCGCCATGCAGAGCAAATTCTTGGGTGTAGGATGCAAAAAGCACCAGGGCTGCCAATCCCGCCGAACCAATGGCATATCCTTTGGTGACGGCTTTGGTGGTATTGCCCACGGCATCCAGCGGATCGGTGACCGACCGGACACTTTCATCCATTTCCGCCATTTCGGCAATACCACCGGCGTTATCGGTTATGGGCCCATAAGCATCAATGGCAATCACCATACCGGTCATGGAAAGCATGGACATGGCTGCCATGGCAATTCCGTAAAGCCCACCCGCCCAATAGGCTGTCCCGATGGCAAGACAAATGACAAGCACCGGTGCCGCTGTGGCTTGCATGCTGAGAGCCAGTCCGGCAATGATATTGGTGGCATGACCGGTGGTGGAGGCTTCCGCCACCATTTTCACCGGTTTGCGGATGCCGGTATAGTATTCGGTGATAATCACAATCAAAACAGTAAGAACCAGTCCCACCAATGCGGCAAAAAATACATTCATACTTGAAATATTCGGAACCCCGACAAACAATGTTAAACAAACAATGAGAAACCCGATGCCCGCCAGAATAGCCGAACCGAACATACCTTTATAAAGCGCTCCCATGATATATTGACTGGCGCCAAGGCGAACAAAAAAGGTGGCGATCATGGATGCCACAATGGAAATGGCACCCAGAACCAGCGGAAATTCGGTGGCGATGAGGATTTCGGGATAGAGAAGATTTCCCAGAAGCATCGCGGCCACTGCCGTAACTGCATAGGTTTCAAAAAGATCGGCTGCCATGCCGGCGCAGTCACCCACATTGTCCCCAACATTGTCGGCAATAACCGCCGGGTTACGCGGATCGTCTTCCGGGATTCCGGCTTCGACCTTTCCTACCAGGTCGGCACCCACATCAGCCCCCTTGGTAAAGATTCCACCGCCCAGCCGGGCAAAAATAGATATCAAACTGCCACCAAAGCCCAGAGCCACCAATGCAATGACTGCATCTCTCGGTGCTGTGCCCGTGCCCAGCAACAACGTATAACATCCGGCAACCGCTGTCAGGGCCAAACCGGCAACGATCATGCCGGTTACCGAACCGCCTTTAAAGGCCAACGAAAGGCCCTTGGCCAGGCCACCCTTGGCAGCTTCAGCCGTGCGAACATTGGCCAACACCGATACCCGCATCCCGATATAGCCGGCAATAAACGATGCGGCTGCGCCAATCAGAAAGCCCATAGCCGTTTTCCAGCTCAAGGCGAAGCCTATCACGATAAACAATATTCCTCCGGCCATTCCCATGCTTTTGAGCTGTCGGTTTAAATAGGCAACGGCACCGGCTTTGATGGCCGCGGCAATCTCATTCATTTTTTCGTTGCCAGCAGGAGCGCTTCGAACAATACTTGCAATAATAAACGAAAAAACAACACCTGCTACACCAACCAGTGTGCAAATCAGCGGTAATAAGTAGTCCATCCTTTCCTCCATGTCATCAGTTAACTTATTGAGTTATCATAAAATTTTTGCTGTTAAAATTCGTCATTCCCACCTTCGTCCCCTGGCAAAGTATCGTAACCACGGCGTCCCGAGCCTTGGTAATGATCTGGTCCAGAAGTTTATTTTCTTGATTCGTGAATCTGCCCAGAACATGATCCGTCACACTGATCCCGGCCTCAGAACGCCCCACCCCGATGCGCAGTCGAACAAAATCACCTCCGCCAAACGCATGGATCAACGATCTTATACCATTGTGTCCGCCATGCCCTCCTTTCTCTTTTATTTTTAACCTTCCAAAAGCGAGATCGATGTCATCATGAACAACCAATACCGCGTCGGTGGATAACTTGTAGAAATCAGTCAATCTTTTAACCGGCGGGCCGCTGCGATTCATAAATGCCATCGGTTTGGCCAGAATCACTTCAGCGCTTTCGATCAATCCGCGTTCGAAAACCGTGTCAAACCTGCGTTTGCCAAATGTAAAACCGAACTCAGCAGCAAGTTTATCGGCTACCATAAACCCGACATTATGCCGGGTCTTCTGATAGGCTGTACCGGGATTGCCAAGGCCAACAACCAGCGCTAATTGTTTCAATGGCTCACACTTCTTGCTTTCGAGGCCCATGATACACGACAGGCTGGAAAGCCTGCGCCACATCAAGAACCCCGTCTCATAGATTCTGCTTCTCTTTATGGCAAGATAAGTTAGTGGGTGAATTGATCTATTTAATCCATGCCACAGAGACGGGCAAATCCAAAATTCGAATGTCGATCACAAAACCTTCGAGACAATGCAAAAGTTCTATGTCAAGTGTGGGACAGGCTTGCCAGCCTGCCTTTTATGCTAGCCTTCCTCAGAGTCTTCCGGAGTGTCTCTTTCAGCACCAGCTTCTTCTTCAGCAGCTTCCGCTTCGACTTCCTCTTCTTCCTCTTCGGCCACCTCCAACTCAACTTTCGGACTCAGCACAGTAACGACGGTATAATTAATATCCAACGCTATTTCTATATCACCCGCCAATTGGATTTCTTCGGCATGCACCGAATCACCAACATCCAACTCGCTGACGTCAACTTTGATGACATTGGGAATCTGAGTCGGCAAACATAGTACTTCAAGTTCTCGGCGGACGATCTGCAACAGCCCCCCGTTCTCGACGCCGATAGCTTTTCCTGTGGTCACCACAGGAACCTTCACCCGGATCTTGCGTTCCATGTCGATTTCATAAAAATCGATATGCAGAAACTTTCCGGATACCGGATGTATCTGCAATTCCTTGATCATGGCTGGCTTGGTAACCGCTTTTCCGTTTTGGATAACCAGATTTAAGAGTATCTGCCCGAAGGTGCCCTTTTTTAATATTTGTTCGATATCTTTAACCGCCACAGAAAGGAGAATGGGCTCTGTCTTCGGTCCATACAGTACAGCCGGTATTTTGCCTTCCCGGCGCAATACCCGGGCAGGGCCATTTCCTACCGATGTTCTCATATGCGTTTTGAGTTCAAGTTGTTCCAAGATAAAAATCCTCCTTTTTTTACATCTTAATAATTTTATAACAAATCGAAAATATTTTATTTTTCGGGAATTCCGAATATATCCGGAACATCCCCTCCGGCGTGCAGGTCCTACGGGCCGCAGGCCAACTGCAGCGAAGCCCCAACGTTCTAAACAAAAAGCGTGGTTACCGAATCGCCTCGATAGCTGCGGATTATGGCCTCACCAACCATTTCTGAAATGGTAAGGACGACAATTTTATCGCAGGCTGTTGCGTTTTCCCTTAAAGGAATCGTGTCGGTAACCACCAGGCTTTTGAGCTTCGATTCGGTAATCCGATCAATGGCTGGTCCTGAAAGCACCGCATGGGCACAACAGGCGTGAGTTTCTTTAGCTCCCGCATTATGCAATGCCTCGACAGCACCGGTTAAGGTACCCGCAGTATCTGCCATATCATCGAGAATAACCACAATTTTACCTTTTACATCGCCAACCACAGACATGGCTTTGGCCTGATTCGGAGCAGAGCGCCGTTTATCAATGATAGCAAGATCGGCATTCAATCGCTTGGCAAAGGCCCTGGCTCGCTCAACCCCACCGGCATCCGGGGAAACGATGGCAAGATTTTCATTGAAATTGCTGCGAATATAATCAATTAATACTGGTGCAGCAAAAATGTTGTCCACCGGAATGTTAAAAAATCCCTGAATCTGACCGGCATGCAGATCCATCGTAATGATCCGGTTAGCGCCGGCAACAGTTAACATGTCCGCAACCAGTTTGGCACTGATCGGAACCCGGGGGGCCACCTTTTTATCCTGTCGGGCATATCCAAAATAAGGAACAACGGCAGTTATTCTGCTGGCCGAAGAACGCTTAAAGGCATCAATCATCAATAACAGTTCCATCAGATTGTCGTTGACCGGCGCACACGTGGATTGAATAACAAAAACATCTTTGGCGCGAACATTCTCATCCAGCTCAATCTGGATCTCGCCATCACTGAAGGTCGAAACCTTTGCTCCACCGAGGGGTAAATCCAGGTAACTACAGATCTTATCGGCAAGTGCGGGGTTTGAGTTACCTGCAAATATAGCAATACCTTTGCCTTCCATTTAACCTACCTTATTTAATGAGTTATAAAATTCCAAAATGGTAAATTAAGGGGGGTTACATTCGCCTGCTGAAACGCATAAAAATTGGCTGGGGCGGGAGGATTCGAACCTCCGAATGCAGGAACCAAAATCCTGTGTCTTACCGCTTGACGACGCCCCAGTACCATGATGGCAAGGCCAACCCACACGAAACGGATGCCGAAAGGATGGCACCCTTTTCAGACATCTTTCATTGTAATGCCTGAGTCTACCATTATATCCGCAAGAAACAACCGCCCGTTGACCTTATGGGAAAGAGCATCCTTTGCCTTTTTGGCTTTTTCAAGTTCGGAGAATATCCCGAATACCGTCGGACCGCTTCCCGACATGAGCGCCCCCTGAGCCCCGTGATTTAACAATTGCTTTTTTGCCGATAAAATCTCTGGATATACTGATGCGGTTACTGTTTCAAGATCATTACATAGATGGAGCGCCACATCAAAGCTGTGTTTCTTTAAAAGAGATTTAGTAAGTTTTTTTTCGCAATTTGTCAATCTTAAATTCAGTTTTCGATAAACCTCCGCAGTTGAGACGCTAAATTCCGGGCAAATCAATAAAATTTGATACGGATGCAGGCCGGCAAAGACCTCGAGTTTTTCACCGATTCCGGTGGCAATCGCGGGTTTTTGAAAAAGAAAAAATGGAACATCCGCACCCAGCGAAACACCCATGGACATTAATTGATTCTTTGAGAAGTGGCGGCCATAAAAGTGATTTAATCCCAAAAGAACGCTGGCCGCATTACTACTGCCACCGCCCAGACCTGCTGCCACTGGTATACATTTCTTAATCGTAATGGTGACGCCGTCCTTTACAGCAAGGCGGTTCAGAAATAATGTTGCGGCGCGATGGGCAAGGTTAGTTTCATGTTGAGGCACCTGCGGATGGGAACATATTACAGCAGTGCGTTTCATATCAAATTGGAGGGTAATTTCATCGCAAAGATCAATGCAGCACATCAGCGAAACGATGTCATGATAACCGTCCGGACGCTTACCGGTTACATGTAAAAATAGATTGATTTTGGCCGGAGACAAGATTTCTAATTGCAATTATTCTTTTTCTTTCACATACGTAATTCTTAAATCGTAAAGGATGTTTTTGAGCATGTCCGTTTCTTCTTTGGTTAAATTTCCTTCAGTTTTTTGCTGCAGCAGACTCAATATATCGATGGTTTGTTTCGCCATTGGTAGATTTTTAGATTTCATCCCCGTTGCTGGATCATCGATGACACCAAGATGAACCAAAGCGGAAGCATTCAAGGAAGCAACAAACGTCGGAAAATTTATTTCGGGAAGCTGAAGTTCTTCCTCATGCTTCTCGCCTGTGGGTTGCTCCTGAGATACGCGTCGCGCTGATTCACGATCTGCAGCTTGAGCTGCATCCGTTTCCGGTTTTTCATCAACGTCTTGTTTTTGCTCTGCGTCTTGAGAAAATATTCGGCGATCTTTTACGATAAAATCTTTTTTTTCCTCTGACATCTCCGGCCTCCTGCGATTTCGTCTTTCTAAGCGGCACTGTATTTAGCCGCAGCCAATCCGCTGAAAGAAATTTGCTTCCCTTAAATCGGACCAAGTTTTCATGGTCATCGCGAACATCGACCTCCTGATTGCCGCTGTTCGGTTCGGGGCTTTCAATTGCCGCGTTAATAACATATTAAGTTCCATTGGTTTGTCAAGATCATTTGCTAACATCTCCGAAGGCATACTTGCTAATCAGTTCTTCAATGTCGAGCGACGATTCGGTTTCCGTAATCATTTCACCTTCCTTCAAGACCTGGTCGGATCCTCCCGGAGAGAGTTTGATATATTTATCACCGATTAAACCCGACGTTTTGACCGAGGCGATCACATCATCGGTCAATGTTACGCCTTTGCGTATCCTCATCCTGACAATGGCCACCTGTTCTTCGGCGTCCAACGAAATATGATCCACCTGGCCGACCTCAACACCGGCAATAACGACCTGAGCGCCTTTCTTAAGACCCTCGACAGAAAGAAAGCGGGCATTGAGGTAATAGTGCTCGTTGCCGAGCAATTCCATTTTGCCAAGCCGTATGGTCAAATATCCCACACACAAAATACCAATCAGTACAAAAATACCGACACCCAATTCAAGGGACGTTTTACTCATATTTCCTCCGCTGAAATAGAAAGCTCATATCCTGCATTCGTAAAATAGTTGCTGACGCGCTTCGGCATTCTCCAGTAGGGATTGAAGTTGGCTGTCTTTCTTGGCTTGAGCAATACCGGCCCTAACCGAATAGCACAATCCGGATGTAAAATCCGGTGTCTCAAAGACAGCAGCATTTTCCATGTTCCTGGATAACTTTTCACAGAACAACTTGGCCTGGCTCGAATTTGTATCCGGCAAGATCACCAAGATTTTATTCATATCATAGCGAAAGCAGGTATCCGTTATATAAATATTCTGCTTCACATGATTGGCAAAGTTCTTTAACATCGTTTGACAGGCAACATGGCCAGCAATACGATCTATATCTTCCAAATTGTCTATGGATAAAAGCACAATGGAGAACGGAATCTCATGCCGCTGCAGTCGGCTCATTTCCTGCTGAAGTCTTTTTTGTCCAAGGGACTGGGAGGCAACACCGGTCAGATCGTCATGCGGACTTTCCAGCCCCTGAATAAAGTTTTGCACCACCGGGTCTGAAGCTTTTTGAATTTCTTCAGGAGTTCCCTCGAAAACAATCCGGCCGGCATCAATCATGGCAACGCGCTGGGATATGAAAAAAATATCCGGTATTTCATGGCTGACAATAATTCCCGTAAACCCGAAGCGTTTTTGATAATCGGAAATCATGCTGTGGACCGCGCTTTTTCGGATGGGGTCCAGCCCGGTGGTCGGCTCGTCAAAAAGGACAATTTCCGGATCGGTGACCAGGGCTCTGGCCAGAGCAACTCGCTTTTTCATGCCGCCGGACAGTTGTGAAGGGTATTTACCATCAACCTTGTGTAAATCCAGTTGATGCATTTTATCGCGAACCCGGCGATGGATCTCTGCTTCCGGATACGATGTCGTTTCCTGTAATGGCAGGGCAATGTTCTCAAAGACAGAAAGAAAGTCGAAAAGCGCCGATTCTTGAAACATATAACTGAACTTTCGCTTCAAGGCTTTTTTTTCAGCTCTTTTCATGGAACTCAGCGGCTTGCCTTCGTAAAGCACCTCGCCGCCGTCCGGTTCAAAAAGCCCGATGATATGTTTGAGCAAAACACTTTTTCCGACACCACTCTTGCCGATGATCGAGGTAATCTCGCCTCTAAAAATGCTCAGATTCACGCCGTTTAAAACGGTGTTTTCGCCAAAGCGCTTAACCGTGTTATTTAGCTCTATCAGGGGTTGTGTGCTCATGTTAACATCTACAGTAAAAAAGAAGTTAAGACATAATCTACGATGAGTATAACCACACAGGAAAAGACCACTGCGCGGGTGGTTGAAAGGCTCACCCCTTTGGCCCCGAATTCGGTGCGCATATGGGTGTAATATCCCTGGAAGCAACAAATGGTGACAACCACAACCGCAAACACAATGGCCTTGATAAATCCTTCGGTAATATCCTCCATATTCACACTGGATTCCACCCTGGAAAAGTACAGCGACGGATTGACACCCAGCAACACAGATCCGGTCAGGTAACCCCCGAAGATTCCGACCACGTCAAAAAGTGCGGTAAGCATTGGAAAGCATACGAGTGCCGCAGCAATTCGAGGACTGATTAAAAATCGGATCGGATTGATATCCATGGTTTCGAGAGCATCGATTTGTTCGGAAACACGCATGATTCCGATTTCCGCAGCCATGGCGGAACCGCCGCGGGCAATCACCATGATGGCAGTTAACACCGGCCCCATTTCCCGAATAAGCGGAATGGCCACTGCGGCACCCAGGTAACCGGTGGAACCCACCCGGAGCAAGGCATAATAGCCTTGAAGCCCGAGGACCATACCGGTAAACGCTCCGGTTAGGCAGATGACAAACACCGATTTCATGCCGATAAAATAAATCTGTTGTTTGAATTTGGAAATCTGCAACGGCAGTGTAAAAATAAGCACGAAACCTTCACAAAAAAACAGGAAAATCCTACCCAGATCCCGGATGATAGTGATAGTCTGCTGACCCAAGGCAGAAATGGGGCTTTTTAGAGTGACAAGAAAATCCATAAATGCTATCCTGAATTTAATGAAAATAGGTCAATCAAATCAAAACTATAATTTATAAACTATATTAAAATGAAAAAATCGTGTCAAGATAGTAGAAGCTATCTCAAAAATAGTATATTAGGTTCAATGGCAAGGCGTCCCGCGGATTGAAAGCGGAGCGTACACGCTAGTACGTGAGCATTTCAATCCGCGGGACAACACCGCCATTGGGCCTAAGATGCATTTTTGA
>CP070694.1:1015927-1018753 GCA_020353355.1 Desulfobacterales bacterium
ACCCCCCAATCCACTCTTTCCTGGTAATCTCGCCAGTTGGTCACGCCGGCAAACAGGTAGGCCACGGCCCCGGCCATGGCGATGACCCCGATGCCAAGGCGTACCGGCAGTATTCCCATTTCGTAAAAGGTTTTTTCCGTAAACCAGCCAAACACCATTATGACAAATATGATCAAGGCTGAGATCTGTTTTCGATTCCAGCCCCCCATTTTGTCTATCTCATTTTTGAGCTGCATCATGGCCGTTGCCAGAGATGTGGTCCGGGGCTTAAATCCGATGTTTACCTCCAGCCAGGTAATGGGAATCATCATCAGCACAAACGGGAAACAATAAGTGATCCACTGGAAATAGCCGATGTCCATGCCGAACATGTCGTTTAGATAGGTCATCATGATGACATTGCGGGCGCCGCCCGAGGGTGCGCCCGGACCGCCGATATTGCAGGCCATGGCAATGGAAATCATCAATATTTTGGCCAGCTCGGGATCATCCGGGATTTCCCGTGTGAGGCTGTTTTGATACAACAGCATGCCGATGGGCAAAAACATGGCCGCCAGTGCATGGTCGGAGATAAACGCCGCCAGCGGGCTGATGATGAGAAAGAAAATAAGGGTGATCCAGCGCACGTTGGGAGCGGCGAGCTTGCGAAACATCATCAGGCACACCCGCTTGTCCACACCGGTTTTTACAAAGGCCGCGGCGAACATCAAACTGCCCATGATAAACCATACCGCATCGTCCCAATACAGCATGGCCACTTCTTTGCGTGAGACCCCACCGGTGAACACCAGCAGCAATCCGACACAAAATGCCACGCCGGGCAGCGGAATGCACTCCGTCAAAAAGCAAATGACCACAAAAACCACCATGGCCATGGCTACCTTGATGTGCCAGGCGCCTTTTTCTGCAGCCAGTCGGTCGTTGGCGGAAAGCTCCTCGTATTTAAGACCGTCTTTGCGCAGCGCCAGGGCTTTTTGCATGATGACCAGGTAATTCTCATCACTGACTTTCTCTTTGACAAAGGCCCGGGCTTTGTCAAAATTTTCTTTTTCTACGGCGATGTGGTAACTTTGCACCCATCTTAAATTGCGCTTCAAAAAGCCCTCTTTCCCCAGCGCGCCCATCTGCATGTTTTGTTCCATGATTTGGGCGCAAGCCAGTTCCCATTGCTCGGCATCTGCACCCTGTTTGTGAAAAAGCAATTGGGTGATAAAATTGACCACCGCTTTGGGACCCACCTGGTATTCGGTTCCCACATCTTTCATGCCATAGGGGGTGGGCATCAATAAAATAGCAAATAGAAGGACAAGCGGTATGATAAATATTTTCCAATTGACGTACTTGTCATAACCGGTCGCCTTTCGGGTCTTTTTTGTTGCCATCGATCAACTCCTTTTAACCGGTTGAGTCCATCATATCCGACAGATAAACCATAGATTAGCTTTCCCGCAAAATTTCACGGGGAGACTTCAAGAATTTGCGTGCTTGAGCTAATCGGATCTTCTCTTCCAATTGCAGGCGCTTTTCATATGCTTCTTCGGTTTTTTCCAGCAGCTCTTCAATTCCCGTTGGCTTCATCAAATAGTCCGTTGCTCCGGATTTGAGCCCATCAATGGCGGACTCCACAGTGGCATGGCCCGTTAACATGATAACTTCCACCAGAGGAAATTGTCGCTTTATTTCTTTCAATGTCTGGATACCGTCCATGCCGGGCATTTTGACGTCCAAGATGACAACATGGATATTTTTTTGCTTCAATATCTGCAATGCTTCTGCACCGCTTGCCGCGGTTAACACAACCTGGCCTTTTCTTTCGAGCAATTTCTTGGTGGTCGATAAAAATCGCTCCTCATCATCCACCAGCATTAATTTCATTTTTTCCATGGCTAAAATCTCAAATTTGTTTTTTTGTTCGATAAAGCTTGATGAATTGCCGGTATGCGTATGGTAAACGTGGTTCCAGCATCTTCCTCGCTATCAAACGTCATTTGACCGCCCATTTTTGTAATGATACCGTAACAGACCGCCAGACCGAGCCCTGTTCCTTTGCCGACCGGTTTGGTTGTAAAAAAAGGGGTAAATATTTTGTTTAGATTTTCGGAGCGGATGCCGCTTCCATTATCCGCTACGCGGATTTCAATTTGAGTGTTTGAAACCGCATGCGCTTCAATGCTTAATTCTCCGCCGCTGGATCCATGCCGCTCGATGATGGCATCGATGGCGTTGTTATAAAGATTTAACAGCACCTGCTGGAGCTGACCGGCATCGACGTGGACCCATGAAAGTCCCTGAGAAATAGATTGCTTGATGGCGATGCCATGGACGCTGGCTTTCTTTGTCACCATTTTGGTAACCTCGGCTATAAAGACGGACAAATCGAGATCCTGCGGCACCGATTCATCCTTGCGTCCGAATTTCAGTATGGCCTGGGTGATGGTGGCGCAGCGTTCGACTTGTTTGTGAATCTGATCGAGGGAATCCTGTATGTCGAAGAGATTTTCCGTTTCATTCAGCTGCCCCTTTTTTTTTAAATCCGAAAATATCATATCAATCAGCGTATATTCGTTTTTGATGATTTGAAGCGGGTTGTTTATTTCGTGGGCAAATCCGGCGGCCATCTCTCCGATTTCCGCCAGGCGGCTGGCGCGAATCAGTTGCTCGCCAAGTTGATCTTTTTCTGAATCCATCTGTTCCATTTGCCGGATGATCCGGCCGGTGAGATAAAACGCAATCACAATGATACCCGTACCGCCCAAAATGCTGATGAATACAATGGCATAAGCGGCTTTCTTAAGGGATTTGAAGGCATCGGATTTTTCTTGGCGA
>CP070694.1:1018853-1028989 GCA_020353355.1 Desulfobacterales bacterium
ATTAATAATTTTATTAAATAATATTATTTAAATTTTATATATAATTATTAATAAGTTATATTTTATTCATACCAAAAACTATTAAATTTCCTAATGATATAAGCCTGTAAGTATGGCAAAGAACAACTCCAAGGAAAAAACACGCGACCGCATCATAAACTCAGCCAAAAAGCTTTTTGCCGAGCAGGGCTATCAGAAAACCACGATTGTCGACATATCCAGGCAGGCCGGGTTGTCTGAAGCAGCACTTTATGAATATTTTCAAGGTAAAGAGGATCTGTTGCTGATGATTCCCGATCTTTGGGTGTCAGAGCTGCTGCGGGATTTAGAGGAACAACTGTTCGGAATAAAGGGCGCTGTTAACAAGCTTCGCAAGTATCTGTGGTGGTACATGCGGCGGGTTGAACAGGCACCTTTGGATGCTAAGATTGTTTATCTCTTCTTAAAAACGAATGCGAATTTTTTAAACACCGAAGTCTATTCCAACGTTAAGCATCTCTACGCCTATCTGGTTGATATTTTTGAAGAAGGGTGCAAGACCGGTGAAATGAAGCCCGATTTAAAGCCGCGACTGGCCAGAGACCTTTTCGTGGGGGCAATGGATCACATGATAACCCGCTGGCTGTTGAAGGATATGTCGTATTCGTTGTTTGATGATTTAGAAGAAATTTTTGAGTTAATGGTGGATGCCTTTAAGGCAAACCATTCAACTTCGAAAACGAATAACGATTTATCTAATAACCAATAACCAAAATTTGGAGGAGGGTGAAAGCATGCCTAAGACTATTTTTGAATGGGATTATTCCGATTATCCGGGCGCCAAGACTTACCCGCATCTGTTCAAGCCGATTCAAATCGGCAATCTCATCATACCGAACAGAATCAAATACACGGCGACCGAAGAAAATCTGAATGGCCTTGATGGTTTTGTTACTGATCAAGGGGCTGCCTATTTGGCGCAGAGAGCCAAGGGAGTGGTCGGCGGCCTGTGTTTCATGCAGGGCGTTTACATGGATGAAGCCCGCATGGGGCAGGGTTATGTCGGTCAGGCGGCCGCCTGGGATGATAAGTTTGTCCCGGGATTGAAACGGCTCGCGGATGCGATTCATGACGCCCTCGCGGTTGCCGGTATTCAACTGATGGACTGTGGTCGGGTCGGTGCGGTGGATGTGGAATACGGGCATGGACCGTCAGCAGTACCCCAGCGGTTGCGGATTTTCAGGCCGATGAAGGAAATGACCAAAGATGAGATCAAGGCAATGATCCAACAGCACGTCGATGCGGCCAAACGGGGCGTCGAGGCCGGATTCGATATTATGGAAATTTCCGGTATCGTGGGATATCTGGTTTCAAATTTTGTCTCCAGCTACACCAACCGGCGAACGGATGAATACGGTGGAGATATTCGCGGAAGAATGCAGGCAGTTATCGAGATTATCCAGGGCGTCAAGGCGGTGATCCCGGAAGACATGCCGCTGGGCATCCGTTTGTGTGCCGAAGAGTTGCTGGATGATGTGCGCGGTAACACTGCCGAAGAATCCATGGAATCTTATAAAATTGCCGAAGAAGCCGGGGTGGATTACATCAGCTGTACCCTGGGCTGGCAGGAATCCATCTATCCGGTTATCAGCCGGGATATCCCCATGGGAAACTGGATCCATCTCGCCAAACGCGCCAAAGAGCATGTCAAAGTTCCGATTTCAATGGCGTACAGGCTGTTTAAACCAGAGCTGCCCAACGAGAAGATCGGAGCCGGCGAACTCGACATCTGGGAAATGTGCCGCCCGATGATTGCCGATCCACTGATGCCCAAAAAGGTGCTGGAGGGCAAAGAAGAAGAAATCCGCCATTGTGTGGCCTGCAATCTATGTCTGGCAAGGCTTTTCCGCGATGCGCCCATGACCTGCTATATCAATCCGATCTGCGCGCATGAAGCCAATGCAGAGTTTGCTGATCCCCAGCCGGCGGAAGAAGAAAAAGAAATTATGATCGTCGGTGCCGGGCCGGCAGGCCTTGAATGTGCGTATCTAGCCGCCCGACGGGGTCATGAGGTGCACGTCTATGACAAGCGAGCTGAAATCGGTGGCACCCTCAATGAAGCCCGCCATGCTCCTTATGGGGATGATGAGCTGTGGACCTGTGTGGAGTACCAGAAAGTCATGTGCGAGAAAGCCGGCGTAAATTTTCACCTGGGAACCGAAGTAACCGAGGAGTTGATTGAAGAGGAAATGCCGGACAGCGTGGTACTGGCGACCGGGCCGATATACCCCGGGCTCGCGGTCCCCGGCGGCGATTCGGACAAGATTGTGTATCTTGCAGACGTGATGAGCGGAAAAGCTGACGTCGGAAAGAAAGTGGTCGTCTGGGGCAATCGTAAGCCGGGAATTGGCTGTGCGCTCCATCTGGCCAAGCAGGGGAAAAAAGTGACCCTGGTGGGGAAAGACAAAACAGCCGGTTTTGATGTTAATCCGTCCTTTAAATGGCGATACTATATCTACATGCGGCAAAACGGCATTGTGGCCTACAATGATTGCGTTATTGAAGAAATCAGTGATGCCGGCATTGTTGTGAAAACATACGATGGATATCGGTGGCCGATCAATTGTGACACCATCGTTCTGGCTCAGAGAGAACCCAATGAAAGTTTGAAAAAGGCGGTTCAATCCGAAGGAATCGAGTTGTTTGTGGTTGGTGACGCGTTGATTCCTCGAAACCTGTCCAGCGCGGTCCATGACGGATACCGAATCGGAATGCGCATATAAAAAGGAGGTAAACCATGCCAGTTGATGCCGAAAAAGAAATAACCAGATTGTATAAAGCGTTACATAGCGCCCAGGATGAAATAGGGAAAACATATTACCGCTGGCGAAAGGTCGCCCTAGAATTTGCCGGAGATAATGTCAAACCATTGGATGTTGCCTTAAGAGCCGCGGAAGTTTTTGGTAAAGATATCGGCAAAAGCTTTCTTCCCCGCATGAACTGGCTCAAGGGAGAAGAGGGGTTTATGATGATTCTCGGCAAAGCCCTTGCCGGGCTCTGGATCACCGATGGCGGTCTGGCAACCGCAGAAAAAGGCGAAAATCCGGGTGAAATCTTCATCAAATGCACCCGCGATCCATGGCCGACCTGGGCCAAAGAATTTGGGGTCTCCATGGAAGAAGTGGCGTTGTGCCGTGAGCGGATGTATCAGTCCGTCCTGGAAGATGTCAGTATGTTTATGAACATCCCCTTGAAGATTGAGCTGGAAAAAGCCATTTCCAGAGGGCAGGGCGAGACGGTGATGAGGCTGTATAAGACGGAATGATTTCAAGGGACAAAACTCGACCAAATTCCACCATTCTGTTGATCATCGTGTAATTGAGTAAATATATGAAATCAAAAGACTAGGAGTGCAAGAATGGCTGCTCAAATAGATTTAGATAAATGTACCATGTGTGGTGGCTTTACCGAGCCGCTATGCGTCGAAGCTTGTCCAGACCTCGCCATCAGGGTGCAGGATGGCAGACCGGTGGTTACCGAGTTTCTGTGTGAGGACTGCAATGAGTGCGGGTGTGTGTGTCCGGATCATGCGATTGAGGTGCCGCTCGAAAAGGTCACTTTCTAAAACTGGTTTCAAAACCGCATCTAATGCCCGAATGCTGCATTGCTGGCAGAAGCGCAGGGCCCCTTGCCCCACGCTCCTGCGGAAAAATGCTCACATACTACCGTGTATGCTCCGCTTTTGAGCCGGCTTGACGCCTTGCCTTCGAGCATTACCTACGATTTTCAAACCAGTTTTACTGATATTTAGATAGGTAGGTGAAACTATTGAATGGGAGGTCAGGATGAAAGTAAATAAAGTTGATCATATCTGTATTGCGGTTAAAAACCTCGAAGAGGCTCGCAAAATCTGGGAACCGGTGCTGGGGAAATCCAAACCGGATGACGAATACATTGACGAGCCTGAAAAGATCAAGGTTGCCAGGTACTGGGTGGGTGAAGTCGGTTTCGAGCTAATGGAATCCACCACCCCGGATGGTGATGTAGCCAAGTTTATCGAAAACAGAGGCGAAGGCGTTATGCTTATCAGTTTCAATGTCGACAACACCCGGAAGGCACTCGAAGAATTGAAAGGAAAGGATTATCCGTTTATTGGTGGCGCCCGGCCTTTTCGGGATTGCGAATTTGCGTTTATTCATCCCAAGAAGATGAACGGCGTTCTATTAGAACTGATAGATTATAAATGGAAAGAGTTTGAAAATCGTTGATAAAGTTGCGGGGTACGCGTTAATCTCAAAACCCGCATCTCGGAATCATGAACCGCGCACCCCGCAACTCGCAACCCGTAACGCGTAACCCGTAACACGCAACACGCAATATGAGGTTTGAACATGACTATTTCAAAGAAAATTTCTAACATTATTGCCGGGTCTTCCTTTATACGGAAGATGTTTGAAGAGGGGGCCGAGCTCAAAGCCAAATATGGGGCTGAAAATGTGTATGACTTCAGCCTCGGAAACCCGAACCTACCTCCTCCTGAGAAATTTAATGAAGCACTTCTTGATGCCGTAACTTCGTGTGCTCTTGGCGATCACTGCTATATGCCCAATACCGGTTTTCCGATGGTTTGCGGGTCGGTGGCGGAATATCTGGCTGAAGAGCAGCAGGCACCGGTAACGAATAAAGACCTTTTGATGACCTGTGGTGCTTCGGGTGCATTGAACGTGGCCTTGAAAGCAATTCTGGATCCCGGAGATGAAGTGTTAACACCGGTACCCTGTTTCGTGGAATATAAGTTTTACGCCGACAATCATGGCGGTGTGCTCAAAACGGTCTCGACCACTCCGGATTTTCATCTGGATATGGATGCGATTGGATCGGCCATTTCCAAGAAAACAAAAGCGTTTCTGATAAATTCGCCCAACAATCCCACCGGTCAGGTGTATCCGGAAGACAGTTTAAAGAAGCTCGGCGAGCTTTTGGAGAGAAAGAGCAAAGAATTCAGTCGAACCATCTATCTGATATCCGATGAGCCCTACCGCAAGATCGTTTACGATGATATAAAGGTTCCGAGTATCTTTGCTGTCTATAAGGAGAGTATTATCGGCTCATCGTATTCGAAAGATATCTCCATCCCCGGAGAACGTATCGGATTTGTGGCTGTCAACCCGGCCGCGACTTATAAAGCCGAGCTGTTAGGCGCCATGGCCGTGGCCAATCGAATTTTAGGCTTTGTCAATGCGCCGGCTCTTATGCAGCGGGTGGTGGCCTGTATTCAGGGAATGAGCGTAGATGTTAACGAATACAAACGCAAACGCGATATGCTCTGTGAAGCCCTTGGCAGCTTCGGTTATGAATTTATCACACCGCCTGGGACGTTTTATCTATTCCCTAAATCGCCAATTGCCGATGATATTGAATTTGTGAACGCTCTGAAAGAAGAGCGGATTTTGGTTGTACCCGGAAGCGGTTTTGACGGACCCGGGCATTTCCGCATCGCGTTTTGTGTGGCGGATGATACGATCAAAAACTCTCTGGAAGGATTCCGCCGCGCCAGGGAACGATACAAATAAAAATATTGGAATACGATTATGGCGAAAATTCTGCGAGACTACGAAGTTTATCTTGTCTATGTCGATCCGGATCGATGCGATTCTTGTGAGGATTGCGTCAAATACTGTCCGGTAGAGGTTTTTGAGATGCCTCATAAAGCAATCCCGGTGAGACCGAATCATTGCCTGGGATGCCTGACCTGCACAGCCGTATGCAAGTCAGATGCGATCATCATCACCGAAATATAAAACCGGTTTAAAATTTCAATTAAATTTAAGAATACTAAAAGCATATAAAAATTTGATCCAGCAGGACTTCGCCGTTGTTTGTAGCGAAGTTCACGTTTAGAGGTGGAAGAAATGAGTGATTCAATACTGGTCATTGGAGCCGGGATAGCCGGAATCAACTGCGCCATGAATGCCGCCAAATACGGAACCAAGGTTTATCTGGTCGATGATACGGCCAGTATCGGCGGCATGATGGCAAGGCTGGACAAGACCTTTCCTACCAACGACTGCTCTATTTGCATTGAAGCACCTCAAATGTACGAGGTGGACAATCATGAAAACATTAAGATCCTGACAAATACGGAAGTCAGAAAAGTAAAAAAAGTAAACGGCACCTTTAAAGTCAAGCTGGTGAAAAAAGCCAAATATGTCGATGAGGAAAAATGCACCGGTTGCGGAGCGTGTGTGGAAGCCTGTCCGGTCAGTGTCTTGGATCCATTGGATGGCAAAGTTGGGGGTATGCGCAAGTTGGTGTCGATGGCGTTTCCCCAGGCGGTTCCCAACGTCGTCAGCGTTGATCCAAGCTGTCGTTTCGGTGAAATGCGCAAACAAGGCGCCTGTATTGGTGAATGTGCGGTGGACTGCAGCCAGTGTCGCGAATGTCCCATCGCATTATGTGTCAAAGCCTGCGAAAAGGAAGGAAAAAAAGCCATTGAATTGTGGCAGGCCAATAAGAATCTGAATCTCGAAGTAAAAAGTATCGTTGTGGCTACCGGTATTAAGAATGCACCTCCGGCAGGTGATTTACTCGGATATGACAAATATGAAAACGTGATTACCAACACCGAGTTTGAAAGACTAATGAATGCCGGCGGCCCCACCGCCGGGGAAATCATTCGACCTTCGGACAAGAAGCACGCCAAAAAGATTGCCTGGATTCAATGTGCCGGACGCGGTCTGGCGGAAGGAAAGGGCACGCCATATTGTTCCAAGATTTGCTGCATGATTTCTACCAAACAGACCATCATCACCAAAGAACACGATGCGGTGGTAGAAGCAACTGTTGTCTATAATGACCTGAAAGCATACGGGAAAGGCTTCTGGGATTTTTACCGCAAAGCCAATGAAAATGGCGTGCGCTACGTCAGGGGCAGACCTTACGAAGTCTTTGAAGATTCCCAAACAAAAAATTTAACTGTACGTTACGAAGATTTGGATACTGGTGAGTTAAGAAAACAAGAAATTGAGCTTTTGGTTCTTGCTACCGGAATTATCGCAAATACTCGAAATAAACGTCTGGCCAAGGCGCTAAAGATCAAGCTCAATGAATTAGGATATTTTAAAGAAAAAGATTCGCTGCTGGCGCCGCTGGATACCAATGTAGATGGTATTTATTTGTGCGGCGGAGCCACCGGACCGATTGATATTGCGGAGTCGGTGGTGCAGGCGACGGCAGCGAGCTTTAAGGCAGTATCGTACAAATAGAGATTTTTTGTTTAGTTGATTAATGGCGAGCTAACCTTTTTAGTTAAAATTCGAAATCCGAAGCACGAAATTCGAAACAAATCCGAAATCCGAATGTATGAATGATCTAAACGAAATCGGATTTCGATGTTCGATGTTCGGATTTTTCTCAGATGTTAAAATTAAAATGCATCTGAAGTCTGAATGTATCCCGGCATTCCCGGAAAATTTGAGGTAATTTCATGGATGATAAAGTTCGAATCGGTGTATTTGTGTGTGACTGCGGCACGAACATCGCCGGAGTTGTCGATGTGCCTGAAGTTACCGAGTATTCCAGGGGTTTACCCAACGTCGTCTTAGCAGACGAGGGTAAATGGTCATGCTCGGTGGATTACCTTAGCAAGCTGCAAGACCTCATTAAAGAATATCGCATCAACCGGGTGGTCATTGCCTCCTGCACTCCCAGAACGCACGAACCGCTTTTTAAGCGGACAGTCAGGGAAGCCGGTGTGAATCCCTATTTGCTTGAGTTCGTCAGTATTCGCGAGCAGGTTTCCTGGGTACACATGAAAGAGCCTGAAATCGCCACGCAAAAAGCCAAAGATTTGATTAAAATGGGAGTCGCTAAAGCTGCCCTGTTGGAAGAGGGGCAGGAGATTCGCCTCCCGGTGAAAACCGATTGCCTGATTATCGGCGGTGGAATGGCCGGCATGAATGCAGCATTGAGTGTGGCAGATCAGGGATTTAACGCATTTCTGGTGGAAAAAGGGCCGCAGCTTGGCGGTATTTTAAACAAGATTTGCTTTGTTTCCCACGATAATCACAAAATGCCGGCTGCTAAACTTATCCGGGCCAAGGTCGAACAAGTGCAGACGCATCCAAACATCTCGGTTTATACGGATTCCGAGCTCGAAAGCGTTGAAGGATATATTGGGAATTATAAAGTAAAGATAAAATCAAATGGAGATGCCTCAACCAAAGATCTGGATATTTCAACCATTATTGTTGCCACAGGGATGGAGGAGATCGAGCCGGAAGGCCAGTTTGAGTACGGCAACGATTCTCGCGTCATCACTCAGCTTCAGTTAGACAACAGGCTAAAAGATAAGCAACTGGATAATGTAAAAAATGTAGTCATGATCAGTTGCGTCAATTCGAAAAACGAGACCCGGGGATGTTGTAACATAGGTTGCCATGCGGCGGTGAAAAACGCCATTGCCATAAAACATCTTCGTAAAGACGCCAGTGTCCATATTTTATACAGGGATATGAGTCTGATTAAGGAAGAGGGCATGGCTCAACAAACGGCAAAACGGTTGGGTGTGAAGTTCTTAAGATTTTCGGATGACCGTTATCCGGACGTTCAGATAGAAAACGGTAATCTCAAGATCAAAGTTTACGATTTACTGGTGGGAAGAGAATTTGAGCTTCCCTCAGATTTATTGGTCCTAACGACGGCCTTTAAAGGCCATGACACCGTAGGACAGATCAAGGGTCATCTGAAGGTCTCTGCGAATCCGGACGGCTTTTTTCAGGAATCCCACGTCAAGCTCGGCCCGCTCGAATTTGCCACCGACGGTATATCGATTGCCGGCTGTGCAAAGGCGCCCATGACCTTCAAAGAGAGCTGTGAAGAGGGATTTGGTGCTGCCATGAAGGCATCGATTCCCATGAATAAGGGATATATTGAGACCGAAGGCATTGTGGCGGAGATCGATTTGACGGATTGCACCCAATGCGGTCTGTGTTCCAAACGCTGCCCGTATAGTGCCATTGCTGTGGATGAAGAAAAAAATCCAGAAGTGCTCCAGGCCCTCTGCAAAGGCTGCGGCCTGTGTGCAGCAGATTGTCCGGCTGAGTGCATCAACATCGTGCATTACTCGGATGATCAGGTTTTTGCCCAGGTGGAGGCAGCCCTGGAAGAGAATCCCGAGAAAAAAATCGTTGCCTTTGTCTGTCACTGGTGCGCTCTGGGCGGTGTGGATATGGCCGGTGTCAGCCGGCTGCAGTATCCTTCCAATGCGCGTCTGATTCGTGTGATGTGCGCGGCCAGCGTTTCACTGAAGATGATGCAGCGTCCATTTGAACTTGGGGCTGCGGGAGTGCTGGTGGCCGGATGTGAATTTCCGACTTGCCATTACATCGAAGGAAATTACGCAGCTGAAAAGCGCTTGAGACGGGCAAAGAAACAACTGGCAAAAGCCGGACATGATCCGGAGAAACTCTGGAATATCTGGTGCTCGGCCGCAGATGGACCGAAATTCGCCAACACCATGCGCTCTATGGTCAAGGATTTGGGATTATAATATCTGCTTAATATTCAGAGGACAGAAGATAGAGCACAGAAGACAGAAGTGAGAATATAGAAGACAGCTCTCACAAGACATCTAAAGAGAATATCCGAAACCCTGCAGCAAGTGTCGGGGAAAAGGTTAAGAATATATGACCGAAAACCTGAAGTTTGCCGAACGCTTCAATGATATCGAAATGTTCCGCTACTGCGAACAGTGTGGGCGCTGCAGCTCTGCCTGCCCGATTACCGGTATCAATGATTTTAATATCCGGCGTCTGGTTCGACACGTGGAACTTGATTTGATTGAGGACATCTCCTCATCCACCATGCCGTGGTTTTGTGCAACCTGCGGCCGATGCGAAGATGCCTGCCCAAATGGAATCAAAATTCTGGATATTACCCGCACGCTTCGGGCAATTGGACCCGCAAACCTGGTGCCTGAAAGGCCCCAGTGTGTTAACGCGTGTCCGGCGGGAATCGATATTCCCGGTTATCTGAGGTTTATTGCCCAGGGTAAAATGGATGACGCCTGCAAACTGATCATCGAAAAGGCGCCGTTTCCGGGTATATTGGGCAGGGTCTGTACCCATCCCTGTGAAACCGCCTGCAAACGCGGAGAG
>CP070694.1:1029089-1041263 GCA_020353355.1 Desulfobacterales bacterium
ATGGTGGATCGACCGGATCGAAAAAGAAACAGTGCAGCGGTTCGAATCCAATTCATGGTAAATCACGGACGCCACATAGTTGTGACGTTGGCGTTTTAGGTCACTGGCCAGGTCAACCATATCGTCCATGATTTGGCAGCCCATGCCGATTTGATAAAGCGCTTCCAGAATAAAATTGACCTCTTCTTTGCCGCAGCCTTCAATCACCCGGGGTATTGCCCAGGGGCATTGAAACAGCAAGCCGGTTTTGAAGTGATGGACCGACGCCAGCACCTGCTGGGGGGTAAGTATATTGTAAATGCCATTTTCCTCGGAAGCTTCCTGGGCACCACTCCGGATCAGGGCGTGCAAGGAAGCTGCATTGGCCTTTAATACTTTGGAATAGCTTAATCCATTATTTTTGAACTCGCGCAAAAGAATTTCAAAAAGCACCCGGTCGGAGACCATGATGTCCACAACCGATCGGAAACGCACGCCCTGTTCAGGCAGATCGGTTTCAAGGGTTTTTTTGTATTCATCGTCCAAAATATTATCACATCCGGTCACCATGCCCCGCAGACACTGGTTTAAAGCGGCATAAATAATTCGTCGGGATCTGGCTATACCGGCCCGGTGATAGGAATACAGAAATAGCGCAGAGAAAAAATTTTTTTCCAGAGAGAAGTATCCATCCGGAGGATCCATCAGCTTGAAGCCGCTTGCCTGCAAAATACGCGCAGCCGTGCGCCAGTATACGGAAAGTGCGGCTGACAGCTCATCTTCCAGCAGGACTAATGGATTGATTCATTGGGCATTGGGGACAGGCAATCTGATGGTTTCAATGGGTTCAATAGCTTCCATCATTCGGCCTTTGGAGATTTTCGACTTAAAAATACGGTGATATATCCAAAATAGGTGCACACGTTTTCAGGGGGTTCAAAACCCGCGTTTTGAATCAGCGCGGGCAAAACCCCCCTGATGTTCTCACCGATTTGGGGTTGCATAAAAAACCACCGCGAGACATGGGATACCAGTGCCCCCATCCAGGTGGTGGGGGTGTGCATATCGGCGATGACCAGTTTTCCCTGCGGGCGCAGCACGCGCCAGGCTTCGCCCAGGGCTTTTGCTTTCAAGTCAAGATCAAGATGGTGGAAAAAAAGACTGGATACCACGGCATCGAAAGCGCCATCGTCATACGGCAGATCTTCGGCGGCTGCCACCTCAAAGCGACAGGTTTGATCTTCGCGCTTTTTTCTGGCCACCTGAATCATCCTGGCCGCCGCATCGATGCCAATAGAGACCCCACCGGATTCGGCATCCAGCTGATCGGCGATCATGCGGGTGAGCACCCCGGTACCGCAACCCAGATCGAGAATCCGGTCTGTTTTATGAAGCCCCAGCAGCGATACAATTTGCCGATCATACTCGGCCTGTTTGCCGAGCAATAAGATCGGCTCCAAAAAATCATAGACAAATGCCGCGTAATCCAATGTTCTGCCGCGGGTGGGTACAGATTTTTTCTCCATATGCCCCTCTAAACTTATTTCAAGAAAACATATCAAGTACTATTTTTGTCTTCTTTTTCAGCTCCATGGTAATAATCCGAATACAACTTACGTGCGCAATCGGGACAAATGCTGTGACTAAATTTTGCTTTCGAATGCTCCCGAATATATACTTCAACCTGTTGCCAATAGCCATTGTCATTTCTGATATTCTTACAGCTGGCACAGATGGGGAGTAAACCTTCTAGAGTTTTGATGTTATCCAAAGCTTTCTGAAGCTTTGCCGTTGTTCGTTCAAGTTTGGAGACATCCCTTAAGATTACCCAAAGCGGCACGATTAAGGCAATTAACACAAAAACACTGGATGTAATAATATATTCAACCCGCTCTGTGAGATTTTCGGATTCATGTTCCAAATGAATAAATGCATATGTGAAATCCTCGAACCAAAATTCCCAGGTAAACGTCAACATTAACACGAGAAATATTTCTAGCAATATCAGGCAGTATATACGCTTTTTCACGGTAATGTTGCCTTCTTTCACGCATCCGCTGTTTCAATCAAGACGACAGCAGTTTCAATTTTGATGTATCGGTTTAGAGGGTTCGATTATCTTTAGGTCTAATAAAAATGGCTCGTTGGTAAAACGAGCCGGGAGTCCTTTTAAACAAAATGAAAACCCTTTTTAAATTTATTATTTATTTTCGATTGAATGTTAGGGTCATCGGTTCGGTGGCTTTGGAATGATCAGTGCCTGAGTCGTCGAACACGGCTAATGCAAAACTGTAATTTTTCATGGGATTAAATACCACATCGTCTTCATGACCGGTATTCAGCTTACGATGGAGCATAACCATCCATCCACCATCTGCATGACGGCTGATGGCCTTCACGTCAAAGCGAGATCCGGACGGTTTGATCGGCAAGCGAAAGGGGATGATATCCCCGGCTTTGAAAATAGAATAATCGGTGATTTTAGTTGCCTCTTCCATTAGAAGAAAGCCCGGAACAGATGGCTTTGTAGCCGGATCTTGCATACAAAGCGGCCGGGAGCCATCTTCTGTCTGGTTGTTTATATCACCGCCGGCACCAGCGTCTTTCCGTCGTCCGGTCTCTCGATAGGATCCTGTTGGACTGCCGGCCACAGTCAGCCAGGCGTCGTCGGCATAATTATAAGGCGCGGAGCGGGCTGCCTTCCAATGCCACAAATCACCTTTCTCGCTTACCGTTTTGGTCGCCAACTTCCATTTATCTCTGGGCACGTCAGCCGGGCTATGGCAGGTGACGGCACAGCCTCGGGTGGCAAACTTGTCTATCCTGGTTATCTCGAAAAGCAAGGCAATCCGGTCCTCGTTTCCTTGAAGATGATACCACGTTTGACCATCAAACTTCCAAGATTGCTTAATGACGCTCCGGGTCGGATCTTTCCACTTGAAAAGAAAAAACAGGCTGTCGTCCGTGTAAAGGGCCCAGGTTGTCACAGTCCCATTGCTTCCGACGGATTTTTCGCGACCCTCGATGAGAAGTTGCACGGCCTGGGCTCTGCTCCACACCGAATCATCCAGTCCGCCCGGAGGTTTTTTGGTATAATTGACAGTCACCACCAGCGTATGCGCTTTGACCAAATCACTCGGTACCAGCAGTAGGCCGCCGACGCATAAAACCAGTACCAGAATAATTCCAAGTAATATTTTTCTAAGCATGATGTTCAAGATACCCCATAATAGATAATACCAACACAGCAATGGCAAGTAGGGCGGCAATCAGCATGACCATTTTGCGATGGGCAGGATGGCGCTCTGGCGAAGAATCGATAAACGGCAAGGCAATCAACAAACCCGCCAATCCGCCCGGAATGATGACACTTCCGATCACCGACCAGGCGCCTTTGAATATGGTTACCAGCTGATTTAAAAACAGTACCCACCATTCCGGTTTGGGTACATAGGTTGAATCGGTTGGGTCGGCCGGATCGCCTAAAGGTGCAGGCCAATACCAGGAAATAAGGCCAAGCACGAAGGTGACAACCAGAAAAAGAATCAACCAGCGATTGATGATAACCGGGAAAAAACGCACCGTTTTTCTAGACAAATCGTCTCCGGATAAAGGACCGCACAACCCCCGATGTCTGATGAAATGAAAATGAATGACCATCAACAAAACAAGCACGCCGGGTAAAAAAATAATATGGAGCACATAAAACCGGGTTAACGCCACAATACCGGTCAAAGGTCCCCCCTGGAGCAATTGAACCATAAAATCGCCGACCAATGGAACGGATCTCATAATACTGATGCGCACCTGAGTCGACCAATAGCCTTTCTGGTCCCAGGGAAGCAGGTCTCCGGTAATGACGAAGGCAGGTACAAGCAGCAGAATCAAAACGCCGGAGACCCACACCAGTTGTCTCGGCGCTTTGTAAGCGCCAATCCAAAATCCACGCACCAGATGCAGCCCCATGACAATCAGGAAAAGATTCCAGCCGTAATGATGGATACCTTTGATGACATCCCCAAATGGCAGGGTGAACAGCGCGTAATCCACACTATCATAAGCGGAACCCGGTGCCGGTGAAAAGTAGAATGCCATAAAGGCCCCGGAAAGAAAAAGCAACACGAGCAGAACCAGCAGTAATGCACCAAAAAAACGATGCCAGACCAAAGCATCTGCTGGCACTTCCAGCGCCTTGAGGCGATTAATTGCCCCGTCCAGGGCCAGGTGCTCAAGTATTGTCTCAGAGCGGTTCCCAATTGTGTTATTCAAAGCAGGCTATCCTTAGCGGCTGAACTGCAGCGTCAACACCTCGGAGTCATAGGAATCTTGATCACCGGAATCATCAAACAAGGCCATGGCGAAATTGTATTTCTTTCTCGGGTCAAACGCCACGTCGTCATCATGAGCGGTATCCAGCTTGCGATACAACATTACTGTCCAGCTACCATTGGCATAGCGGCTTTCAGCTTTGATGTCGGCGCGAGAGCCTTGCGGGTTCTTGGGCATGCGATAGGTGATGGTGTCTCCCGGTTTAAATACGGAATAATCATTTATTTCCACGGCATGGGATACCAGCAAAATATCGTTTTTGGCGAGTTTTTTGCCCGGAGCCAGCATGTATTTGGGCATGGACTTGTCCGCCGTCATATTACTGGTATCGCCGCCTTCACCGGCATCACTTTTGCGGCCGCCTTTTTTCTCCTCAATCTGGGCGAGCCAAGTATCATCAGCGAATCCAGCGGGATCGGAACGGGCTGCCTTCCAGTGCCATAGATCGCCTTTTTCGGCTGCCGTTGATGTGCCGAACTTGCCGTCTTTGGCATTGGGTGCCCCTTCCGGAACGTGGCAAGTAACTGCACAGCCTTTGGTGGCAAAATTATTGATGCGGTTGATTTCAAAAAGAAGCGAGATCCGATCCTCATTGCCTTCCTGATGACTCCATTTCTGTCCGTCGTAGATCCAAGCTCCCTTGGTCACACTCTTGTTCGCATCTTTCCAGGAAAAGAGGAAATAGATTTCCTGATCGGTATAAACCGCCTGGGTCGTGACGCTTGCCTTTTTGCCGGCGAATTTTTCTTTGCCTTCAAACTGAACGTCAACAGCTTTCGCTTCCTGCCAAACCGGATCATCCAAACCGGCCGGCGCTTTTTTGACTTTTGCTGCCGTAACGGATTGCTTGGTCGCTCCGGTGACTTCATGCGAATTTAACATAAACACGACACCGAAGACCAAAACCAGAAACAATACAAAACCAATTTTCTTTTGCTTACCCATTTGCTGTTATCTCCCTTTCTGTTATGGATTTACAGTTAAACGTTCAAATAGACCAACAGCTTATCTTCTTCGATTTTATGCCCCAACACCGACAAGGGCTTTGTCGGAGGTCCGGCGACGGGTTTGCCATTTGAATCAAAACGACCGGAATGACAGGGACATATAAACTGGTTGGCGTCCTCCTGCCAGATCACGTTGCAGGCCAGATGCGTGCAGGTTGATGAAAATACCTTGATATTATGGTCTTTGTCGATTTTGGCCCAAACAAAACCCCGCTGAGGCAACACCAACCAGCCATCTTTGACCATAAATTCATAGGTCAGCATCTCAATGCTGCCGGACGATAGATTCTCCACGGCCCCAAAATTCACCCACTTTCCGGTGGCCTTCTTGAGGGCCGGCGCGATAAAATACGAAGCCAGCGGGAAACCGGTTAGAATGACAGCCCCGCTGCATAAAACGGTGGTTTTAATAAACGCCCGACGATCGAGATGAGGCGTCTGCTTTTGCTTGTGGTTGTTCATAAAAAATTGGGAAACGATGTTATTCAGTTCTCAAATCACAATCAGATGAGATTTGATGTATCCTACTGTGTGGTATGTGAAAAAAATGTGAAATCGATGTCAAAAAAAAGTGAAAAATGCAATCTGGAGGAAGATAAATAGGCAGGCGCTATGCTTTGACAGGTCGGAAAATCAATTCAACCCTTGTCCCATGGCCCACTTGGCTTTGAATTTCAAAACCCCAGCCCAATCGATCACATAGTCGTTTCACAATCGACAGCCCCAATCCAAAGCCTTCACTCCGCTCTCCGCGAACATGGGGCTGGGTCACGCGTGTTAACGCATCGGTATCGATGCCTGCACCGGTATCTGCAACCAACACACGATCGTCCTTGACGATAACATAGATGGTGCCAGAGGCGGTATGTTGAACGGCATTGCGAATTAAGTTGGTGAGCGCAATCTGAAACAGGGGAGCCGGTATGGTTAATTGGGGGGTGTCTTCAGGAACAAACTCAATATCGATTGGCTTGTTGCCAATCAGGTAGCGATTCTGTTCAATGGTTTCATGGACAACCGGCACGACTGCAAAATTTTGATTCTGATCGACGGCCAGATCTTCCCTTGACAGCCACAGCAAAGTCTCAATGATGTTCTCCATATTGGTTACCGACCGCTCGATGCGTTCTAAGGGGCGATACACGAATTTTTCATTAGGCGATAACTTTTTTTTCAACAATTCCAGGGCCCCTTTGATGACCGTGACCGGGGTCCTCAATTCGTGGCTGGCATCGCGGCTAAATTGCTGCTCTCGCTCAACAAACGCCTCAACTCGCTGCATGGCATGCTCCAGCGCCTGGGCCAGTATACCGACTTCATCGTTGAAAAAATTTTTCGAAAGATCTGTCGGCAGGTTTTCGGGACCGGATCTGTTGACCTGTTCTGCCAGGTGCGCAACGGGCTCAATGACCTTGCGGGATGTCAACCATCCGATCCACACTCCAAGGGCAACGATCAGAACCACCCCGGCAACCAAAACAAGACGGATACCTACCTTGCGCTTTTCGGTAAATTCCAGAGCGCTGACTTCGTAAAGCAGGTACAATAGCTTCTGCTGGCCGGGAATTCGTTGTATGGCAATATGATATTCTTCTTTATCAAAATAGGCTTCATGTAGGCCTTCAGTAAGTCCGTCAATCATATCCAGCACATAAAGCGGCATGGATTCCTTACCCACATAGGCGGTAACGTATGGGGACATTGCCCGAGGAAAGTCGCTATAGCGCTGATGGTGGGTCATAAAATGCTCGACTTCCTCATTCAGGCGGCTGTCGATGAGATGATCGTCGATGAAATCCAAAGATATATAAACGGCCACAGCATATACAATTCCGAGCATGGCGCCGAAAATACAAAAGGCAATTATAATCCGTGCGCGCAGGCTATATCGATAGATCATCGGGTCCTACCAGCTTGTAACCGATGCCATGCACGGTTCGGATCAAGGGATAATTAAACGGTTTGTCTATGGCACGGCGCAGGGTATAAAGATGGCTGCGCAGGGCATCACTGCCGGGAGGCATGTCACGCCATAAGGCATATTCGATCTCTTTGCGGGAAACGACATTGGGTGAGGCCTGCATCAGCATGGCAAGAATTTTCAAACAGGCACGATTCAGTTCAATGGAGCGGCCGGCCCGTTGAACTTGCATTTTTCCCAGATCGACCTCCAGATCTGCAATCCGGAGACGCCGCGGTATCGCATGATCAGAGCGTCTGACCAGGGCGTGAATCCGGGCAGCCAGCTCCGCTAATTCAAAAGGCTTTACCAGATAATCATCAGCACCGGCGCCAAAGCCTTCTAATTTATCGGAAAGGGTATCGCGAGCGGTTAACATTAACACCGGTGTTTGCTTTCCCCCCTCTTCCCGCAGTTTTCTGCAGAATGTCAATCCGTCCATTCCCGGCAACATGATATCTAATATAATGGCGTCATAATCTTCGGTTAGCGCCAGATGCAAGCCGCCGATGCCATCCATGGCGAAATCCAGCAGGTGACCCTGGATCTCGAGAAAATCAGCAATATTTTCAGCGATGTCCGGGTTGTCTTCGACAATTAGAATGCGTATTGCTCGCGTCTCCGTTTTTGCGCCCAAATTTAGACCTCATTATTTGCTTCCGAATACCTTTTTCAGTAAATCCGTAACACGCGCCGCAGGGTTTTCGCGAATTTTCTTTTCCTCTGCAGCCAACATGAAAAAAAGACCGTCCAGGCCTTTATCCGTCACATACTGATCCAGGTCGAAGCTCAATTGATCGGCGAAAGGAATGGTTTTGACTTTATCATCTATCGTCTGATAGGTGCGGGTGACTCCCACCTCCGACATGGCCTGGTGGGTAATCGGTTTGAAAATCTCCCGCAGACGATCCGAGGTCTTGTCTTTGAAATACAGGGTCGCTTCGTTGTCCCGGCCATTGAGAATCTTGCGAGCGTCCTCGAACTTCATCTGCTTGATGGCATCCCAGAAAATGGACTTGGCTTCCGGAGCTGCCCGCTCGGCCGCTCTGTTCATGCTCAATTCGAAGTCGTCGACATTTTGGCCGAATCCTGTTGCTCTTAAGATTTTTTCAACCTTTTGAACATTTTCCGGTAGCGGAATTTTGATTTTAGGATTTTTATAATATCCATCCAATTTTGAGACTATTCCGATGGCATTCGATGTTCCTACCTCCAATGCTTCCTTAAGCCCGTTTATGATTTCGTTTTCAGTTAGTCCTTCTTCCGAACCTAAAATTTTTTTGGCGCTGTCGAGAAGATCTTGAAAGCCGGCGTAGCCGTCATAGGAACTGAACGCAAAGAATGTAAATAAACTGAAAACCATAATTCCAATTCGATGATTCATGATGACCGCCTTTCTACTGATTAAAACAGCATGGCTTATTTAGAGAAATATAATCTGAACGCGGATGTTAGGCCATAAACTGCATAAACAAATGGGCATCTTGGCCATCTAGTTCCCGTTTGCGTTCCATCCAATTTAAAATTCGACAGCCATCGGCTTCACCGGATGGTGTAGAACAACTAATATATGGCATGATGGGATCTCCCGCAATCGATTTATAGTAAAGCATTTTGGCGCGATCCTTTGGAAATTCATTTAATTCCAGTAAGTGAACCATATAAATAGAGCATTGCCCTTCAAATAAGCCGCTGGTTTCCTTGAATGAAATGATTCGCTCTCTAAATTTATCAATGGCGGCATCCTGATCTTCGGCTTCAATAATTAGATTGAACTCTCCATGCCGGCGCTCTGATTCTTCCCTTTCCTCCTGATTGGTCGCATGTAAAAATTTGCCGATATAAATCATCATATTTCCTTTCATCTATTTATTCGCATGATCAACCAGTTCGCTGAACACGCCGGGCATTTTATCCCTTTTCATCAATTTTGTCCAGAGCCGTAAAAAACAGAGAAATGAAAACGCAGGCCGGAAGTCGGAGTTTCAATTGTGGAATGTGGATTGCGGTGTTCGTAATAGCATAATCAAGAACTCGTCCTCTTTTTCAACCAATCACTTACGGCATATCCGGTACCAAAAGCCCAGGGCCTCAATCTTTCGGGAGGTATAATTTTTACCTCAGCCAGTTCTTCGTTTAAAACAAATTCGCCGTTTACCTGAACGTGGAACGCCAGAATCAATTGATTCATCTCGAAGAACGCATAGTAGCCGATAAAATCGACCAATTTGCCTTCTACGCCCAGCTCTTCTTTAACTTCACGTAAAATACCGGATTCCGGGGCTTCGCCTTCCTCAAGAAAACCGGTGACCAGGCCAAACATTTTTTTCGGCCAGGTCTTATGCCGAACCAGCACCACCTTATCGTCGCGTTCCACCAGAGCTGCAATGACGGGGGTAGGGTTGTTCCAATACACATACTCGCACTTTTTAGAGCGACAGCTCAAACGGGGCTTGCCGTCGATTTCAATGGATTCCAACTCATGGGCACACAGCGGACAGTATTTCATGATCCATTTCCTAAAATTATCAAATTTGAACCTATTTCTGCTTCACCTCATAACCTTTTTTCCGTAAAAGATCGACCACACTGTCAGGGCCGACCAGATGCCCGGCACCCACAATGACGAGAACATTTTGAGTCTCTTTCGTGAACACTTCAATATGAGACACCCACTCCATGTTGCGTTTGATCAAAAGCCGGTCACGAATACTCGGGTGTTGCTCAAAGCTTTTATTCATTAATTTATAAAGATTGTTGGCATCGCCCGTTTTCCAATAGGCGGTCATGTCGGCAGCCAGCTCGGCGACAACCTCCATCTCCTGCAATGTCTGGCTCAAAAATGAATCTTGATCCGCCTGGTCCATATTGCCCAGCAAGTTCATCTGAAATTCTATCGGTTCTAAAAAATCGAGGTCTTTTTCATCTGCTTTGGCTCGCTTATAAAAATGCATATCTATACCCATTTGCGGATTATAACCCAAGCGCTGGAGTTCAAAGGTAGCCAGAGTCAATGCAATCAACCACGGCTTAAATCGGGCAAATTGCTGCCACGGCAACCCCATCTCCGTCATCTTAGTTTCGAGCAAATCCAATGTTACGCCACTGAGATTCTGGGATAAGCTTTGGCCCTCCGGATAACGGCCCAGTGCCAGCATTTTCGCCTGGATGTTGGCATCTGTCATGGCACTCAGGTCGGTTTCAAAAACAACTTTTTGACTTGACGAATACGCTTTCTCAATGGCTGGAGCCAGTGGATAGTCATCGCTCTTGAGAACATGCAGCGAACCCAACAGGTAAATCGTGTTGGCTCCGGATCTAACTGACCAGAGACAGCTTTTCGATGGTTGCCGTGCCGGCGTTTGCTGGACCTGTGCACTGCTCGCACCGATTAAAATGAATCCAAAAATAAAAATAATAACGAATAATTTTGACCACTTGGGTTTAAAAAGCTGATTTCTTAGCATACATATTCCTTTCCTGTTTTCATGGTGATCGATTCTGATATTATATTATCATATCTATCCCCAAAAACGGAAATTAATACATCTCTTAAGATAATCAGGAATCGAACCGGCCACTTAAATTAGCGCCCCTCAAAGGCAGGATTCTTCAACACCGGCGGTAACGGATCCAGATTGTCCAGCTTCTCTAAGAGCACGTTCAGGTTGGTTATAAAAGTGAGACAATGGGAATACTTTCGGATGGACCCAGATGACTTGCGCGCTAATCTTTGGGCAGCCTCTAGATGGTGATATTCCAGGTGAATATAGACCCCGGCAGCTTTTATCAACCCTTTAAGGGCCTCATGCCTGTCGCCGGAGCTTTGATGCCAGATGTGCTCTAACTGATCATGCACCTCAAAAAAAAGACCGCAATTCCAGATGATCAGCACGCGGAGCAATTCATCGTTTAGATGATATCGTTGTACCTGATCAAAAACATACTCATACCGTCGCCCACGATCGCGAATATAGGCGACGTAAATGGATGCCAGATCTTTTGACATCCAGTCATCATACAGCTGTTGGTAGATAAGCCGGTCCTTTTTCCTCAGGGATGTCACAAAAGCTTCCGAAAGGCTGTTGCGAATATCCCGCGACAGCCGATCCCTGAAAGGATCAAATTTTATCGAAGTGGTATTTCTTTTCTTATCTGAAATGCCCTCATTCTGCATTGCTCGTTAAATTGCAAAACGACGCAGTTGATTTATAATTTCGGCTTCGCGTTGTGCTGAAAACAAACTCAGTGAACTACGGCTTATTCTAATCTAAGAAATGGCGCTCCTGAAGTCGGTTTAGTGTTCCTTGAGAATCTGATTCACCACCTTCCCATCCGCCGTTTTGCCAAAATGCTTCATAATGGTGCCCATGGCCTGCATTTTATTTTTATACTGGGAAAAATCGATATTCTCTTTTATCCAGGCAACGATCTCTTCCCGGGTCACCATTTTCGGCAGATAGGATTTCAGGATCTGAAGATACTCAGACGTTTCCTCTTTTTTGGCCTCCAGAAGGATGCGTTCTGATTTGACAAGTCCCTGGATAACACCGATGATATCATCATTGGTAATTTCTTCAGGTTTTTTAATCCGGGTGGTCTTTTTCCCACTTTCCAGGGTAATGGGCACCGTCAGCTTCGGGAATTCCGCCATAATCAATCGCATGGTGCTCTTCACCTCCGTGTCTTTGTTCAGCATGGATTTCTTCAAATCTTCTCTTATCTTATCCAGCAAAGACATTGGCGAATCCTGATTCCAACCGTACCCCTCTTTAACACGATGAGCCATCTCATCCTCCTATTAATCGAGGTTATTTGTTATTTGCTTGCCCGCCATCTTTCTGGCGGGGTGCTTGGAATTTTTTATATTCAAAGACTCAACCACTTTTAAAATTGTCC
>CP070694.1:1041363-1046322 GCA_020353355.1 Desulfobacterales bacterium
CGGACTCCTAAAGTTAACCTGTTAACACCTACTACAAACTATGCGAAAGGAGGCAAAGGAAATTATGTTAGAACGATTATCATCCAAAAAATTTTTTATGATTGTGAGTCTGGCTGCCATCTTCACCTTGAGTGGGGTACTGAGCGCAGCCGGCGAGCCCCTGACGATGGAGCAGGTCAAGGAAAGACTGCAAAAGTTCAGAGGCAGTTCTCTGGTCATCGTTTCCTGGGGGGGGTCTTACCAGGATGCCCAACGCAAGGCCTATTATGAGCCCTTTGAAAAAGAATTCGGCATCAAGATTGTCGAAGACAGCCCTGCGGCCGAAGCGAAGGTCATGGCCATGGTCAAAGCCAAAAACGTCACCTGGGATTTGGTTGACGGCGGTGCCTACAAATTAGGCGACCTGGGAAACAGGGGCTTCCTGGAAGAATTGGACTACAATATCATTGATGCCAGAGATGTGGATCCCTTTTTTTACTCGAAGTGGTACATGAGCACCATCAGTTGGTGTGAGCTTTTGGGCTACCGAACCGATGCCTTCCCCGGCGACAAGGCTCCCACCAGCGCCGTTGATTTCTGGGATGTCAAAAAGTTCCCGGGCCGGCGTGCCATGCGCGATAATCCGATCTTTAATATCCCGCTTGCCCTGCTGGCCGACGGTGTTCCAAAAGATCAAATTTATCCCCTGACCGAAGAAAAAATCAAACGGGCGTTCAAAAAACTAGATGAAGTCAAACCGCACGTCAATGTCTGGTGGACCCAGGGGGCCCAACCGCCGCAGCTGTTGACGGATAATGAGGTTGTGATGGCCACCGGATGGAACGGACGTATCTCAACGGTTGCCAAGGAAGGTGCTCCGGTCGCCGTCCTTTGGGACGGTGCACAAATGGTATCGGATGCCTGGTATATTCCAAAAGGAACCAAAAACAAAGAGCTTGCCATGCTATTTATCGCCTGGGCGACCTTTCCTGAGATCAACTGGCCCTTGTCGCAATATATCGACTATGGCCCGGTAAACAACAAATCTCTGAAGTTTCTGAGCAAGGAGCTTCTCGAGCGGATGCCGTTGACCCATGCGGACAAAATGATCAAGTGTGATTTTGATTGGTGGTCGAGCAATTACATCGATATGCTCGATCGCTGGCGCGAGTGGAAGCTCCAGTAATACCTTGGCTGGCCGGCACCCATCTTTTCTCTTGGGTGCGGGCCGGCAATTCCCTCAACCCGGCTAAAGGGAGGAGCGTGTTAGCCAATGACAGAAGCAATCACCCAGATACAATCAGTCACCATGGAGCGCCCGTTTATTAAACAACTTGCCCGTTTGGAACGCTGGGAAAAGATAACGGTTTTTGCCTTCGTCGCCCCTGCCATGGTGCTGTTGTTGAGCCTTTTTGTCTATCCGCTGATTATATTTCTGCTCAATAGCGTGTTCGACCCCGCTTTTACCATCGAGCACTATGTCAAGGCGTTCACGCGACCGGTGTATTTGCGAATATTCCGCATTACCTTTGAAGCATCCCTGCTCACCACCATCGGCGCTTTGATTATCGGCTACCCGGTTGCTTACCTGTTTGCCCACGTGTCGGCAACTACCCGAGGTATTCTTCTGCCATTGGTTCTCTTCCCGTTCTGGACCAGCATTCTGGTGCGGATGTATGCTTGGATGGTTCTATTGGGCAACGACGGCGTAATTAATCAGTTGCTGCTTAAAGGTGATATCATTTCATCTCCGCTGCCGATGCTCTTCAACCGCTTCAGTGTGCTGGTGGGTATGATTCATTTTATGCTGCCTTACATGATTCTGACCCTTTATTCGGTGATGGCCGGCATCCCCAAGGAACTCACCCAGGCGGCAGCGAGTCTGGGAGCGCCCCCTTACAAACAATTTTTTAGGGTCTATCTGCCTTGGAGTATGCCCGGTGTGGGCGCCGGTTGCCTGCTGGTGTTCATCCTGGCGGTGGCTTTTTTTGTGACCCCTGCCCTGTTGGGTGGAATCAGGGATACGATGATCTCCCAGGTTATTCAGAGCGAGATCGAAGATGCCCTCAACTGGGGATTCGGGGCGGCGCTGTCGATGCTATTGATGATTGTGACCACCAGCCTCTATTTGATCTACAACCGCGTCATGAGCATTGAACGCATCCATGGGGGATAATGCCAATGCTAAAAGATTTATTTGTCGAGAAACACTGGGAGTCTTTTAAGAAGGTCATATTCTATACCTTTTGCGGGCTGGTTTGCGTTTTTCTGATCATGCCGAATTTCATTGTAGTTCCCATTTCTTTCAGCGGGGCCCGGTTTCTGGAATTTCCTCCGAAGACCTATTCCTGGCAGTGGTACCAGAATTATTTTGAAACTGAAGAATGGGTTTCCGCCACCATCACCAGCTTTGAAGTGGCGATTTTAGTTACGATTTGCGCAACCATTCTGGGCAGCCTGACGGCATACGGGCTTGTGCGCGGACGCTTTCCCGGTAAGAATATCATTAATTCATTTATCATTTCTCCCATGGTTACACCGGTTCTGGTCACTGCCGTGGCCATTTATAAAATTTATTCAGACCTGGGATTGACCGGAACGCTGATTGGCTTCACGCTGGCGCATACGATTATGGCGCTGCCCTTTGTGGTGATTGTAATGACAGCCAATCTGCGGGGCATCAACGTGGAGGTGGAACAGGCGGCCAGAAGCCTCGGGGCCAATCGCATCACCACTCTCAGACGGGTGATTTTCCCGCTGGCGCTCCCGGGTATGATCGCCGGCGGCCTTTTTGCCTTCCTGATTTCATTTGATGAGCTGATCATCGCACTTTTTATCAGCAGCCCGACCTTGTCCACCCTGCCAAAGAAGTTGTGGGATGGCATCCGAACGGAAATCAACCCGACCATTGCCGCAGTATCCACCCTCCTGGTACTTTTGAGTGTGCTCGTTCTGTTGGGAGCGGGGATGGCCAGAAAATACTTTGAAAAAAAGACCCAATAACTATGAAAAAAATCGACATTCTCTACCTGTCTCAGAAAGATGTCATCGCCGTTGGATTGATGATGAAGGATGCGATATCCATTGTGGAGGACGTCCTCAGGGAACACGGCCTCAAGGAGTTTGAAAATCCGCCGAAGCCGGGAATACATCCGCTCAGTGACGCTTTTATCCATGCCATGCCGGGCTATCTTCCGCGCAAGAAGACCGGCGGCATCAAATGGGTGAGTGGCTTCCCCAGCAACTACCAATATGACTTGCCCACCATCATGGGTCTGATCGTTCTCAATGATGTCAATACGGGGCAACCTATGGCCGTGATGGATGGCGGTTATATTACTAACATGCGGACGGCGGCTGTATCGGCTGTGGCGGCCAAATATCTTGCAAACAAAGATGCCAAAGTCCTTGGAATCGTCGGTGCCGGAATCCAGGGACGCTATCATTTGCTGAGTCTAAAAGAAGTGCTGGACGGGATCGAAGTCGCCAGAGTGTTTGATATTCATTCGCAGGTATCACAGAGATTAATAGCGTTGATGGGCGAGCAGGTTCCATTTAGAATTGAGGTGGGTAACTCTATCCAGGAGGTTATGGAAGATGCGGATGTCGTTCTCACTGCAACCGGGCATCTCGACGAGCGAATATTTAAAGAGTCTTTGGTGAAACAAGGCACGCTGGTCCTGCCGGTTCATACGCGCGGTTGGGAAAAATCGGTTCTCAGCAAGGTCGACAAATTCATTGTTGATGATTGGCAACAATTCAATAGCTTCGTCGGGGGAGCCGATGGGTATTATGCGCCCTTGCCGGATTTCTACGCCGAATTGGGAGCGATCGTCGTCGGCAAAAAGCCGGGCCGGGAAAACCGTGAAGAACGTATTATCGATTTTAATGTCGGCATCGCCATTCACGATGTAGCTATGGCGTCAGAGGTTTTAACCCTGGCCAGAGATAAAGGTCTGGGAACCGTTCTTCCGTTTATGGAGGAAAGTCTTCCATTTGCCTAGAAAAAAGCATAACCTCCTCACCCAATATGCAACTTGCCATTCCGTTCCGAAGCATGCGAACATAAATTACCTCTAGATTACTATTCTTAAACCACTTTCTTTAATTGACTGAAGATTTGGGCCGTTACAAAAGAAAAATTGTTATATTAATTACCTTATTGATGACAACAGCGGCATATCTGTCTGTTCATATTTATTTTGAGACAACCATGACCCGGCGTGATGATCTCGAACCAACAGGAGCCAAAAGCCGAACTGAATCAATTCCTGCCGGTCAAATGCATCAATCGCTTTTTAATCAACAAGTAATAAATGAAGGCCGTATTTCTAAGACGACGGAAGGAGCGGATTTAGAATCTGCAAAGATCAATATCGACGTGCTTAAGAAAACGAATTTAACGTTGAGACTCTGGGGAACTATTACGGGGAATAATATCAGAGCATCTGCTATTATTGAGGAGACGACAACCGGGAAACAAAAGCTATGCAGAGAGGGTGATGTCATTCTAAATGCAACCGTAGAGATGATTTTCAGAGAAAAGGTTGTTTTAAGTGTTGACGACAATTATGAAATACTGGAAATTGAAACCAAACAGGCTGATGTAAACGCTAAAGACAAATACGGTGTCACCGCTTTAATCGCTGCATCGTTTAAAGGCCAAAAAGAGATCGTTGAGTTATTGATAATTGAAGGGGCAGATCTCAACGCCCAGGATAACAAGGGTGATACTGCCTTAATGAATGCGGCTATTAAAGGCCACAGCGAGATCGCAGAATTGCTGATAACAAATGGAGCTGATGTCCACGTTAGAGATAATCTGGGTAATACCGCTTTAATTGATTCTGCCAAATATGCAAGAGAAACCACATGCGAAGTCATAGCGGTATTAATAGATTCCGGTGCCGATGTTAACGTTAAAAACAAGTATGGTGTAACCGCCTTAATGAATGCCGCACAGTGGGGACACATAGATAA
>CP070694.1:1046422-1055247 GCA_020353355.1 Desulfobacterales bacterium
TGCTGGGAGATCCCAAAACCATGCAGGTTTCCCCGGTTTACGAGGATCTCATCACCGACATTAGCGGGTTTTTGGAAGATGCCGTCAGCCGGGCGCAAAAGCAGGGAATTTCCAGATCAAAGATCATCATCGATCCCGGCATTGGTTTCGGCAAAACAGTGACGCATAATCTTCTGTTACTGAAGCACTTACACGCCTTACAAGCCATAGAAGTGCCGATTCTGGTCGGGTCCTCCCGTAAAATGTTTATTCGTAAAATTTTAAAGGACGCGCATGTCGACGACATCCCTGCCGATCTGCCGATAGTTGAAACCGGCACCCAGGCCACCGTGGCCGTCGCCATTTTAAACGGGGCCCATATTGTGAGGGTGCACGATGTGGCCAATACACTGGCGACGGTTAAAATATTAGATGCGATCATGAATGCCCGCTTTGGGCAGACGTGACCTGCCTGAGGAGCTGGCTGCGGCGTTTCGGACCCTATGGAAAGATGAATCTTTTTACTCGCTCTGCAGATATCCTGCAAAGCCTTTTATACTGTTTCTTAGGAAGTATGTCTCCCTTTCTTTGAAATCCTCTGATAAATTATGGAAGTTTTCCAGCAGCGAATCTTCTTTAAACAACCGCTTTACACAGGCTCCAATAAGATCCCCAGTATGCGATCGTTTGATTTCGTCTTCAATAATTGTTTTCCATTTGAAAAGTTGTCGGCGGTGATTTTCCAGCATCTTTGCGGCATCATCGGCCATGCCGTAATGGCCGTAACATAATTTCTTTGGCTTGCTGGCAATCAGTTTGTCGACACTTTCCAAGGCAATATCAAAGAAAAACCGCGGCGGGGTGGCGGGCCGCATGTAAAAGCGACCCCGGGAAATAGGATAATACACCCCTGCGGCTTCCCCGGCAAAAAGGTAATTATCTGTCCAATAACTTACGTGATGCAGGGCATGGCCAGGTGTGATGATCGGCACGATGGCCTCGGATGTGAATTGTTGTGCGTCCACCAGGCGGTTTTGGGAAACCGCTTGAATGGGGCCGTAGCCTTCCGCCGTAGCACCGAGTACTTTTTTAGTCCCTTCCCACAAACGCGACGGATCCACCAGATGCGGAATGCCCGCCGGATGACAAACGATGGGGGTTTGGAGAAAGGCGTGGGCGATGTCTCCGATGGCCCCGGCATGATCCAGGTGAATATGAGTCAGGAGGATAAAATCCAGGCGATGGACGTTTAACTCTGCCAGAGCCTGCAATAGCCCCTGGGCGGTGGACGACGGACCCACATCCACCAAGCATGTGACATCGTTTTGATACAGCCAGGCTGAGATGAAGCTGGTAAAACCGTTTATGGGCGGGTTGAGGGTAATTAGAAAAAGATCATCTGAAACGTTTTGGATTTTGACATCCACAGGCACTATCTCCGGTCAACGAGGGTTCTATTCCATCTGAATTTCGCGTTCTATTTTTTTTATCTCCAATTCAATAGCCTGTTTTTCAGTATCAGACAAGTCTCCATCAGCCAGCCGTCGTTTAAGCCCCAGCAGCATCATTTCTTGACGATAATCGTTACAGGCGGGTATTGTTTTTGGGGGTTTCATACTGGAATCATTCGAAAGGCCTCACGCGTTGCGCCTTACTAAGACTTTATTTTTTAATTCCGCATTCCGCATTCCACATTCCCAATTCGTAAGACCCTGAACCGATGCTTGTGGGTGAAGCGCATGGCTTATACGCGACCGAGTTCTTTAAGGGTTTCTTTAAACACCCGATAAAAGTATTCATTGTCGGTGATTCCGCGACTCAAAATTTTACCGATGTCTTCGATGTTTTTAACGTTGATAATGAGATTAACGCTTTTGTTTAAGGCCATCATGTTATCCATGGTTCGATATCTATCGCTGACCAGGGCGACAAACATATTGCGACGCGTGGCCATCGAGAGGCGCTCGAGATATATGATGACACCGTTTGCCTCCGGGTTGTTGGTATCGAAACTCTCATTGACCACGATGAGGTCATAGACATGGTAACGCATGCGCTTGAGTGCATCCCGGGCACTTTCGGCAACCGTAATTTGATATTCCATCAATTGCAGGGCATCGCTGATGGTTTTCCGAACCAGCGGATTCTGTTCGCAGACCAGGGCGGTTAAGCCTTCTTCTTCAATGAAGTCAAACGGTTTATCAGAGGCATCATAGCTCTCGTCATTTGCAGCCCCGCCGGCACCTTTGGCGCTGCTCTTGCCGGGCCCTAAGGATATTTTGCTCTTGCATTTGGGGCAGGCAAAAGCTGCGGTCCTGCCGGCAGGGATTTTGTCATCGGCAATTTTGAATTTGCTGTGGCAATTATGACATATAATATCCATCTCGACTATATTTCGCCTCCCTAGTATGTCGGATTCGCAGTAGCATACCGTCTAAACAATAATTAGCACCTCATCCAGATTGGCCTTGGGGGGTACTGAAGTGAACTAGACGGATCTGGAATACTGCCGATCAATTTCAAGTTTTTCAATATCTGTTGTGGATTCGCCCCTTGAGCTTTTGATGGCATCGATGCCGCGGCCCACGATACCTCTTTCTGAAGCATAGGCTATGGCGGTTTCCGGGGTGACCAACCCCTGTTCATATAAGCCAATGAGATGCTGGTCAAATGTGATCATTCCGAAGGCATTGCTTTGTTCCATGATATCGTAAAAGGTTCTGCCTTCCGATTCCCCATGCAGGATTGCATCTCGCACACGGAGATTGGTTCCCAAAATTTCAAAGGTGGCCACCCGTCCACCACCGATTTTCGGCAGCAATCGTTGACTGACAATCCAACGCATGGCGTCGGATAGACGGATGCGAATCTGCCTCTCTTCCTCAGTGGTAAACATACCGAGGATACGGTTAACGGTGGAACCGGCATCGATGGTATGTAAGGTGGTCAACACCAGATGCCCGGTTTCCGCGGCGCTCAATCCGATTTCAACCGTTTCGCGGTCGCGCATTTCTCCAACCAGAATCACTTTCGGTGCCTGTCTCAGGGCCGCACGCAAGCCGCTGGCGTAGGTGTCAAAATCCATCCCCAATTCCCGTTGGTTGAATGTCGACTTTTTATGAGGATGTTGATATTCCACCGGATCTTCCAGCGTGATAATGTGTACGGATTTGGTTTCATTAATTTGATCCAGGACGGCTGCCAGGGTGGTGGTTTTTCCGGAACCGGTCGCGCCGGTTACAAAAACAATTCCATTTTTTTCCTCGGAAATTTTGAACATGGTTTTGGGCAGCCCGCGTTCGTCGATGGATGGGATTTTAGATTCCAGTTTTCGCAGTACGATGGATAAATTGGCTCCCTGAGAAAAGATGTTAACCCTGAAGCGCGCTTTGCCGGGCAGGCCATAGGATAAGTCGCAGGAGCCGCGGTTGAGAAGGTCTTTGGTCAAACGGCGGTCCTGGTTGATCAGATTCAAGGCTAATATTTCAGTTTGAAACGGGGTCAGTGCTCTGAAATCCGGTTTTATATCAACGGGTATCAGCTCACCGGCGCTTTCAACCTGCATGGGCTTGCCGACCGTAAAATTGAGGTCTGAAACTTCCCGATGATAATCAAGCATCCTTACCAAGATATGATCAATTTCTTGTTTTTTCATGGATCTGTTCCTCTGGCGTTGTTTTTAATTTCCAGATTGAGTCTCATGACAAAATAGACGATTCCCCCGGCTCAGGGCTTAATGATTTCACCATATTCCTGCATGGATTAACTAAACTTCGGTAAAGTCTTCCGGAGGTGCATTTAATAGAGGTCTAAATCGCGCTTTTTCATTGGCTTTGGCATAAGCTTCCTCAGCGCTGATCATCCTCTTTTGATATAGTTCCATGATGTAATCATCCAATAAGATCATTCCGAATTTCTTGCCCGTCTGAATCATTGATGGGATTTGATGGGTTTTGGCTTCCCGAATCAGGTTTCGAACCGCTGGATTGGCAATTAAAATTTCTAATGCCACGACCCGCCCTTTTTTATCAATTCGTTTAAAAAGGGTCTGGGAGATAACCGCACGAAGCCCGTCGGCAAGCGTGGAGCGGATCAAGGGTTGTTCGGAGGAAGGAAAAACTTCGATCACGCGATCAACGGTTTTCCATGCGCTGGAGGTGTGCAACGTGGAGAAAACGAGGTGTCCGGTAGATGCAGCTTCGACGGCTAATGAAATCGTCTCGAGGTCTCTCATCTCACCCACCAAAATGATATCGGGGTCTTCGCGTAGTGCGCCCCTGAGAGCCGATGAAAACGTATTGGTATGTAAACCGACTTCCCGGTGATTGACGATACACCCGCGGCTTTGGTGCACAAATTCAATCGGGTCTTCGATGGTAATGATATGGTCTTTGCGGTTTCGATTGGCCACATCGATAATCGAGGCCAGGGTGGTGGACTTGCCGCTTCCGGTGGGACCGCAGACCAGAATCAGTCCCCTGGGCAGGGTGGCCAGTTTGGATATGACCGGCGGCAATCCCAGCTGTTCGGCGGTCATGATGGTGCTGGTACTATCCCTGAAAACCGCGCCGACTCCTCTGCGTTGCATAAAAAAATTTGCACGGTATCTGGCAAGTCCGGGAATTTCATAAGCAAAATCGACGTCCCCGGTTTCTTCGAATACCTTGACTTTATGTTCTGGAGTAATTTCATAAAGCATACTCCTTAAGTCATCATTATCCAGGACTTTATACTTTACCCGTTCAATATCGCCTCTGATTCGCAATGCCGGGGGTTGACCTGCCATGAGGTGAAGGTCGGAAGCACCCTGTTCATTCATCAATTTGAAAAACGCGTCGATCTTTGCCATTTACAGCTCCTGGTTCCAGCGATAACCTTAGTGATCTTCAAAAAGCTACCCATTACTGAGTCCGGTTCCTTGAAGTTATAGTTAAAATATATGATTCTCCTAAAAAATTTATGAATGAGTTCATAAAATAACTGATAACATATGGGTTCGTTTCAATCGCGGCTGGAAGCCGCTCCCACAGTTCGATGATGAATATGTGGGATCCCGCTCTGGCGGGAGAGAAATCGATCATGTCGAGAGGCTTTTGTTCTTCTTAATAACTCGCATAAGAGCGCCTGAAGTGAATACCTGAGGGCATTGACACGAACATCAACAATCGCCATTTCCCCCTACGGACACGCATTCACTTCAGGCGGTCTTATCGCAAGAATTCGATTCCGGTTCATGTTGGCTATGTTTGCTTTAACACTTTGACCTTGTTGTCCTCATCGTCCATTTCTTTCATGCCTTCTTTGCTGATTTCCAGCAGCTTGGAATGCGTTTCGATGATTGAACTAATCTGGACTTCAATCTGGGTGCGTTGTCGCTTGAGTTCGGCAATATCTTCATGCAATTGCGCCAACCGGTTATGGGATTTGTTTAAAATCTTTTCGGCTTTGACTTCTGCCTCCGCAATGATGAGTTCAGCGGACTTGCGTGCATTTTCCTTCATCTGATCCAACACTTTTTGAGAATTTAGCAACGCCCGCTTAAAGGTTTCCTCCCGTTTTTTGTATCCCTGAATTTCAAGTTCCAGCCTTCGAATTTCTTCCTGACAATTTTCGTTTTCCCTTTGAATCGCCTCAAACGCACCGGCCATCTGTTCCATAAATACGTCGACCTCCCGAACATCAAACCCGCGGAATCGAGTCTTAAATTGTTGTTGCTGGATATCAAGGGGTGTCATCTTCATATGCTATCACCTGCCTTTCCTCCTAAACTACCTGTGCAGCCAAATCCTTTAAACTCTTAACGATAAAAATTTGTAAAAAGTAGATTATTAAAATTACAATTACGGGTGAAAAATCGATCCCCCCAAATATCGCCGGTATTCTTCTTCGAACTTGATAAAGAACGGGCTCCGTCACATTATGAATAAAACGGACAATTGGATTGTACGGGTCGGGGCTCACCCATGATAAAACGGCTCGTGCAATAACGATGATCATAAAGAAAAATAGCATGTAATCGATAACCACTGCAAGGGCATATAAAAAATTGCTGACAACAAACATAGAGATATTAACCTCTTACTTTGATTTCAGGAAGGCTGCGTTAACCTGTATTTATCGCCGATTAATGGTTAAAATTAATTACATTATTCAGGATAAGTCAAGGTATTTTGGGAAATCCCAATAGTTAACGCTAAATGTAAATGGCGCTTTTAGGATACTGCCCATGTCGTGGTGAACGACGTTCAATTTCATGCTGTTGTTTGATTAAAGGCTAACCCAACGATCACCTCCCTGCAATGGCTAAACTGGAATAATGGATTAATTGATTTGTGATCTGATCATCAAAAAATCGTCTAACAGTTCAATAATAATTAAAATATCATATCCTGCATTTGATTGCAAATATTAGAGAAACCTAGCCCCCGGCAATCATCGGAATTAAAAAAACTTCAGAATTATCCGGTATGACGGTTTTTCCGAAATTGGGCCGCGTTACGTAGCTGTCATTAATTCTCACTACGGCATACGCCTGGGAATCATCAATTTGCTTGAGCAAATCCGCGACCGTCATTCCCTCCCGCCAGCAAACGCTTTTTCCGGAAACTGTGATCATGGTTAGGCTACTCCATGGGTTTTAAGCAATTCCAAAATCTCCGGAAAATCAATACCGAGCCGTTTGACGGTCTTCAAGTTTGGAATCCCGTCCGAGCTCCATCCTCTGCGGTTGTAAACCGCGTTTTTGAGTTTTTCATATTGTTCTTCGCGGTGTTGGCGGAGGATAGCTATTTTCTCCGCGGTACTCTTTCCGTTGATGTCCACTTTATGGAATTCTGCCAGTTGTTTATCGTAACGCTCTTCTCTCGACAGGTATTCCTCTTCAGTCACTGGACCAACTGCGCGATAAGGGATGGCGTCATGCTCTCGACGACCAAACCCCATTCTCAGATTAAAGATACGTTGAAAATTGTATACGACCTCACTCATTTTAATCAGATCGTCAGGTGTGGTCTTGCGACCGGTCACTGAGCTGAAATATTCTGCATACCACTGGACATGTTTCATGATCTTGGCAGGCTCTGACGTATCCTTGTTGTCTTCCGGGATAATGTCGTTCCAGGGAAGTTTGCACAACCCACAAAGGCCAAACCAGGTCCGAAACATTGGAAACCAGTGCAGCGCTTCGGCTTTTTGTTCAAAGGTCGGGATAAAGTTATGGACCATGTCCATAAATATGAGCCAGGCCTCATCGTGTTGGGGTCCTTTGAGGGCCAGACCATAACCGCCTTGCTGCGCTAAGGACTCTTTGGTCATGTACTCGGAAAACTCGAGCCCCTTGGCTTCCATGCCGACATCTTGCATGATTTTTCTGTCCGCGCCGAAATCCTTGGCAAAAATTTCCTTCATTTTTCGAACACCCTGTCCGACAACATGACCGAATCCTTCTCCCTTGGCCATTTGGTGCACCAGTTCCAAGGCACCCAGTCGGTTTCCAAAGTTGAGACGCAAACCGCCGGTGTGGGTTTCGTTTATTAAACCGAGCTCATAGCACTCCATGGCAAAAGCAATTGCGGTGCCTGCTGAAATGGTATCCAGTCCGTAGGTATCGCAATAGAAGTTCATTTCAACCACCGTATGAGGATCAAAAATACCCAGATTAGAGCCGCAGCCGGCAATCGTTTCATATTCGGGACCATCCACAAAGACGTTTTGTCCCTTGTATGGGCCGGTGAGGGGAACGAAATCTTTGATACCGTGCGAACAGGCGACGGTGCACCCCATCCAACAGCCATCAAAGCCGGGATCAAACAGTGGTCGGTAAACAGCTTGACCAATGTTGGGTGCCTCCCGATGCTGTCCGTAGCGAAAATTATGTGTGGGCAGCAGATCATGGTCATTCATAATGGTCACCAGGTGGGTGGTGCCAATGCGTCGCATCTCGTTTTGTTTGGGATCCAGTTCTACGATCTCGCGCGAATGGAGCTTTGCCACATTTTTTAAGGCGCTTTTATTGGCCGGATTGTTGGTGTCTGCGGTTACATTATCCCAACGCGCCACCAGGGCTTTGATGCCTTTGTCGGCAAAAACTGTTCCAATGCCTCCGCGACCGGCTTGTTTGTAGCGTGCGCGTTTACGTTTGACATCGTACCAGGTGAAATTCAGGCAGCCGATCAAGGTGTTTTTTGCCCCTGGACCGGTCGAAACCACAGAAATACTGCGAGGTTTTCCTGCGGCAAAATACTCGGTCAGCGTTGCCGAAAGCTCATAAGCATCGTCTGGCAGTCCGGTGGATTCAAAAAGTTGAATCTTCTGATCGACACCATCGATAAAAATGACCACATTATTGGATGTTTTTCCCTGTATTTCCAGGGCGTCAAAGCCGGAAAATTTAAGATAGGGCCCAAAATACCCACCGACGTTGGAATCGATAACAGTGGCTGTCGTCGGGGAAAGGGTGGTGACGATGCTTTTGCCTGAACCCGGGTAAATGGGGGTGCCCCCCAATGGGCCGGCAGCGATACAGATTTCATTTTCAGGATCATTCCATTTGGTTGTCGGCTTGACGGCATTCCACAGCAGCCACAGGTCATAGCCTTTGCCACCGATAAACGTCTCTTTTGTTTTGGCATCCACCGGTTTTATGGCAATTTCCTAATCTGAAATATTTACATACAGACTTTGATCGGTGTACCCTTTTTGGATGGCAGGTCTTTGGTAGGCATGGGTTTTTAGCGCTTTCAATTTAAAATCAGGCATGGTGAACTCCTTAGGGCATTGTCGGATTCAAGCCTACCATTTTGGGGATTGATAATTTTTTACTATCTTTGAAAGTTTTGAATATAGAA
>CP070694.1:1055347-1060576 GCA_020353355.1 Desulfobacterales bacterium
CTTCTTCAACTATTTAGCAGTTTATTGACAATCAAATGCACAACCATTACTTTCCGGCATTATTTTTATCAGATAAATAAATTTTGAAAATATTTATGAGGGAATCAATACATGCGTCTAAGTGAGATGAAAGAGGGTCAAAGCGCAACAGTTGTGCGCGTGGGCGGCAATGGAATTCTGCGCCGCAGGATTTTAGAGATGGGTATCCTAAAAGGCGCAGAAGTCTATGTTGAAAAATATGCTCCCTTGAAAGATCCTCTGGAACTGATCGTCAAAGGATATCATGTTACCTTACGGGTTGAAGAAGCTGCTCAGATTATTGTGGATAATGTCAAATAGGTCATTTTAAATGAGTCACAAAACGCTTACTATTGCTCTAGCCGGAAATCCTAATTCAGGCAAAACAACTATTTTTAATAATATCACCGGGACCCGGCAAAAGGTCGGAAACTGGCCGGGGGTCACCGTTGAAAAAAAAGTAGGCACCGTCAATAAATTCGGCTACGAACTAAAAATTATAGATTTGCCTGGAACTTACAGTTTAACGCCTTTTTCTATCGAAGAAATCATTGCCCGAAATTATGTTCTGGATGAAAAACCGGATGTGGTCATTGATATTATTGATGCATCCAACCTGGAGCGTAGTCTTTATCTCGCCACTCAGCTCAGAGAAATAGATTGCAACGTCTTGTTTGCTTTGAATATGGCCGATCTTGCCCGCACACGCGGCATGAAAATTGACGGTCAAAAACTCTCCGAGCTGCTCGATGTTCCGGTAGTCTTTACGGTCGGAAACAAAAACGAAGGGATAGATGCGTTATTGAAACAGACGGTTGAATTGGCCGAATCGGAAGTAAAGCGGCCAAAACGGCGCAATGTTAAATATAGCAAGGACATTGAAGAATCGATTATAAGGCTGAAACAATTCATTGACGAAAAAACAGATGGTGATCTTCCCTACAATACCCGCTGGACTGCAATCAAGCTGATTGAAGATGACAAAATTGTGAAAGATCGGGTAGTTCAAAAAACCGGAGACGTCGCCCAACAAATTCTTCAGGTTGCCCAAACGCTTCGCAAGCATCTGACGGATCGTTTCGATGACGACCCCCAAATCGTAATGACGGATGAACGATACGGATTTATCGCCGGTATTATCAAGGAAGTTCAAACCGCTTCAACCAAACAGCGAATAGATATTTCCCGCAATATCGACTTGGTGCTCACCAATCGCTTCATCGGGTTTCCCATATTCATATTTTTTATCTGGGCAATGTTTCAGCTAACCTTTACCTTGGGGGATTATCCAGTCCAGTGGATCGACATCGGTGTTGGCCGGCTTTCGGCATCATTCGATCGTATTTTGCCTGATAATCTTTTCAAGGATCTTCTGGTAAATGGAATTATTGCCGGTGTGGGAAGTGTTATCGTTTTTTTGCCGAATATTTTGATTCTCTTTTTCTGCATTGCCCTTTTTGAGGACACCGGTTATCTGGCACGATCCGCTTTTTTAATGGACAAGATTATGCATCTGATTGGGCTGCACGGAAAATCTTTTATACCGATGCTCATGGGATTTGGCTGCAATGTCCCGGCAATTATGGCCGCCCGTACATTGGAAAGTGAAAAAGACAGAATCCTCACGATTCTTATCACACCCTTTATGTCCTGCTCAGCCAAATTACCCGTTTACATCATCCTGGCCGGGGCTTTTTTTGGTGCCAAGGCCGGAACCGTTATTTTCGCCATGTACGTTGCCGGAATTGTAGTCTCGATAATTACCGGACGTCTGTTCCGTTCTACGCTCCTGAAAGGAGCTGATGCGCCATTCGTCATGGAGTTGCCGCCCTACAGAGTACCCATGTTAAAAAGTCTATTGATTCACATGTGGGACCGAAGCAAGATATTTTTAAAACGCATGAGCAAGGTCATTCTGATCGGGTCGATAGTTGTATGGGCATTATCCGCCTTTCCTCGCAACGTCCAATTTTCAAAAGATTATTCAGCAGAAACATATAACGTCATAACTTACTATGAAGCCGAAAAAAAATCAGCTGCTGAACCCGAGCGAATCGAGCTCGACAAAAAACAACAGGCTGCCGTCGATGAACTGTTGCGAGCCAAGCAAGCCGAAAAGACCGAAAAATCTGTCATTGGTCGCATCGGAAAAATTGTCGCCCCATTGTTTGAACCGATCGGCATCGACTGGCGCGGCGGGGTCTCCCTGCTGACCGGATTTGTTGCCAAAGAAATTGTGATCAGTACCTTAGGAGTATTGCATGCGGTGCAAATCGATGATGAATCCGAAGCGCTAAAAAATGCATTCCTTGCAGCCGGAATGACGAAAATAAGCGCCCTTGCCATGATGGTCTTTGTGCTTTTATATCTACCCTGCCTGGCAACAACGGCAGCCATCCGACGCGAAACCGGATCGTATCGGTGGATGTTTTTGAGCATCGGATACAGTACAGCAATTGCATGGATAATGGCTTTTTTCGTTTATCAGGGCGGCAGATTATTAGGATATAATTGATTTAATAACAGGGGCCTCTTTCCGCCCAAGGGAGCATCTGGCCGATCATTTGGTTTTAAGATCATCGTTGTGACATTTTAGACATCCGATAAAGTTGGGGTGGGTGGTGGCTGGGCCCTCGGGATCTTTATCCGGATGATGGCATTCAAGACATTTATAATATTCAGTGACCCCTTCATGCTCATCCGGAAACGCCTTGATCGAAGGGCCGTGCATACCCAGATAGTAGCGATAGGCGCAGCCGGAAAAACTTATAAAAATAAGCAGTAAAATAATTATTTTGCTAAATGTTTTCATCATACCTCCGCTATCCCTTCTCCGTCCTTTAAATAAAACGTCATATCTGCCAGATCACATATCTCCGGGTCATGGGTCGAAATAATCATCGTGCAGCCCTGTTCTTTAACGATCCCAAACATGAGATCGACTAAATTCTTACCGGTTTCGGAGTCAAGACTCGCCGTGGGCTCATCAGCCAACAGCATGCGGGGTGAATGGGCCAGCGCTCTGGCGGCAGATACGCGCTGAATCTCTCCTCCGGAAAGCTCATGCGGCATTGCTTTCTCGGCTCCACTAAGACCAATTTTTTCCAGCAGCACCTTGACCCGTTCTGTCCTTTGATTTGCGGCAATGCCATTCAGCGTTAGCGGAAAAGCAATATTTTCAAACACGGATAGATAGGACAGCAGGTTACCATGTTGGAAAATAAACCCCACGCATTGACGTTGAAACTCGCTGAGCGCTTTGGTCGAGAGCGCAAGGATATTTCGTCCGAAACAAGTTATGCTGCCTTTATCAGGGCGTTCAAGTCCCCCAATACAGTTCAACAGGGTACTTTTGCCGGAGCCGGATTTGCCCACAACAGTTGTTGTACTGCCCTTTTCCATCACAAAGGAAACATCTTTTAAGGCATTCACAAACCCCCTGCCGGATCGAAACGTCTTATGGAGGCCTACGAGTTGAATCATGAGATTAAACAATCCGTAAGATTTCGGCGGCCCTTTTTCGAGCCACCAGGACCGCCGGCCATATGGCAGAAACCATACTGAAAAAAATCGCCAATGCCGGGGGCAGCGCCAAAGAAAAAAATGTCAGCCTCGGGAAAATAATACCGGATACGGTAAAATAACGATTGTAGGAAGTAAATTCGCTGAGATCGATGCCGTTCTGACTCACCAGGCTCACAGCCGATACGCCAGCGAATACTCCAATAGCACAGGCCGCCAGATTCATCAACAGCACTTCACTGAGGATCAGAAGGGCCATTTCCCTGGAGGTTACCCCCATGGCTTTCATAATTCCGTATTCGCGCAAGTTTTTTAAGATAAAAATGACAAACGCGCAACCAATCCCAACCGAAACCACGCCAAATACCAGCACCATCACCATACTCATGGATAGATAATTCAAATCGATTAATTGCACGAGATCCGGCATCATTTCCTTCCATGATTTAAAATCAAGCCCTGCCGGCAACGTGCGGCGATACCGGGCAATGACGGCATCAGGATCACGGCCTTCTTTTAAAAAAACGGCGGCAAACCAGGTGTCGGCCTTTGGCGATATAGCCTGAATCGGACAAAATGCAAGTTCCCGGTCAAATACGTCTATGCCGGTTTTGTAGATTCCGGAAACCGTCAGCTCGGTAAGGGTATCACCGAGTTCTGATCGAAACGTCAGGGTACTGCCGAGCTGCACGGCCAATCCTTCGGCCAGGGTTTGGCTCAAAAAGACCTCATTTTCGTTATTTTGGGGATATCTGCCATCGACGGTCTTCTTCCAGATGGCCGTGCTCTTTACTTCTGCGCTCGGATCAACCCCGATCAGGTTGGCGCTCTGGATCCGATTCTGGTGCACAAAAGCACCGGTCAATACAATTCGTTTGAGAACACTGGCTGTGCCGTTTACCTGCAGAGCTTCCGGCGCAATGGAGGATGGTAAGGCAAATCCGGAAATGTGTCCGGAGTAAAGACCGACAGAATTTCGGATCATGGTATCATTTACGCCCATCGCCAAGGCGGATAGGAAAATCAAGGTGGCAACGGCAGCAATTACCATTAGCGAAAGAGCTGCGGTGGATCGGCCGGATCGAAAAAGAAACAGCGCGGCGGTCCGGATCCAGAACGTTAAATAGTACAATGTCATGTTTCAATATGGGCCATGAGACGATCTGCACCGATTCGTTTCGAGAGAAACGAAATGGCCGGTTCCACAAAAAATTGGTGATCGGGTTCGAAAAGACCGCCGAGACCTTTCTCAAGAAATTTGTAGGCTGCATTTTTGGCTACCGATAGCGCTTCGTGAAACTTTAAAAACAAATCCGTTTCTTCTTTGGCGCTGGGATTCGATGATTTATGCGAATTCAACCGCTTGCGGTGGCTCGAATCGAATTCATGGTAAATCACGGATACCAAATAGTTGTGACGTTGGCGTTATAAGTCGCTGGCCAGGTCAACCATATCGTCCATGATCTGGCAGCCCATGCCGATTTTGTAAAGCGCGTCCAGAATAAAATTGACCTTTTCTTTCCTGTAGCTTTCAATAACCTGCGGTATTGTCCAGGGGCATTGAAACAGCAAGCCGGTTTTGAAATGATGGACCAACGCCAGCACCTGCTGGGGGGTAAGTATACTGTCAATGCCATTTTCCTCGGATGCTTCCTGGGCACCACTTCGGATCAGGGCGTGCAAGGAAGC
>CP070694.1:1060676-1065593 GCA_020353355.1 Desulfobacterales bacterium
AAATTAAAAGCAGAACCCGGTCGTCGAATGGCCACTGTAAAGTATTCGGGCCGGTGGAGCAAAAAATTGTACGAACAGAAAAAAGCTCGGCTGGAGGCATTTATAAACAAGCGCGGTCTAATACAGGCCGGGGAGACGGTTTGGGCGCGTTATGATCCTCCGTTTATGCCATGGTTTCTGCGGCGAAACGAAGTTTTAATACCGGTGCAATGATAATGGAAAAACATTATTATCAGGAGGTATATCAATGATAGAAATAGGAAAAGAGGCAATCGATTTTTGTGTTCCATCGGCAAATCATGATGAAGTCTGTCTTAAAGACTACTCAGGGAAATGGGTAGTGATCTTCTTTTATGTTAAAGATAACACGAGCGGTTGAACGGCCGAAGCTTTGGAGTTTTCAGAGCTAAAGTCCCAGTTCGAATCTCTTGATGCGGTGGTTTTGGGAGTTAGTCCCGATTCGGTGGCTTCGCATCAAAAATTTATTGAAAAAAGAAATCTTTCTATAGAGCTACTCAGTGATCCCGATCATAAGATTTTGCAGACCTATGGCGCATGGGGTAAGAAAAAAATGTACGGCAAAGAATATGAGGGAGTTATCCGTAGCACAGTGGTAATTGATCCAAATGGAGTCGTGCGGCTCTCCTGGCCCAAGGCCAAAGCCAAAGGCCACGCAGATGAGGTTTTAGCTGAATTGAAAAAAATCGCTGGTTGAGTAAAAAACCAACGAACAGCCAACAATTTTCATTGCATCACATAAATTGAACTGAAAAGCACATAACCTTTGTAATCCCAAAAAACTTTTATAACTAGATAAATTATAGAAAAAATCTGAATCCCATCAAATAAGCGATTCAGGTTTTTTGATATCGTGTGGTTTGGTATATAAAACGTATTTTATAGGATTTTCGATTCTTATAAACGTCTGAGATCCTTTTTATAGGCTTCGACCTCCTTTAGAATGCGCTTGTGCTCCATTTTATCCACCCGATCCCATGTCCGATACCCCAAAGTGGGGACGTTGGTGCAGAAAATGCTGAAATGAAATCATGCACTCTTTGCACCAACGTCCCCTTTTTCTGTTCTGTCTCCGGCGATCAAAATCCACTCACACTTACACAAGCTATGTCAAGCAAAAAACTGCTATTGGTTTTTTGAATGATTAAGAAATAACAAGGGCCTTAAATTGGTTCTTTCAAAAATCTACGGTTATTATCTTGATGTAAATTTGGCATGGTATTGATACTTAATAAATTCTAATAAACAGAATCCTATTCTCTTTGTTGAAACATAATAGAAAGTACCATATGCCAAGGTCTTTTCACAATTCAATTAGAAATAGCCCGCGCGGGGGCACCATCACCGTCTCGAGTCTTCAAAGGAAGGCCCTACATTAACGGCAATGCGCCTTTTTGCTTCTATTTGCATATGCAGCCCCGGGAGAACTCCCATCCAGATAGAGCGCGCCAGGAAGTAAAAAAATATACCCGTTAATGGGAAAGTTCTACCGATTGCTTCTTATCCCCCGATTTCAGAATGGCCTGAGCCACTTCCAGCGACCGCAATGCATCTTCGCCGCTGGTTCTGGGATCTTCCTTTTCCCTGATAACCCGGCAAAAGTGATCCAGTTGCCGAATCAACGGGTCGTGATGGTCTACATGGATATGCTCTGTGACCAGCGGATATTGCCATCCCTGCCATCCCGCCTGTTGAGGGTTTTCGTAACGCACCACTCGCAATTCCGGAAAAGCCAGAGAGCCCTCCGTACCAAAAAACAGGTACAATTATCATTCGTGCGGAAATAATAGGGGTTTTCACCGGTGGTGGCTTCATAGGACCAATCAGATGGCACAGCATCGGAGACGACCATATTTCCGAGAGCTCCATCTGAAAAACGCAAAGAGACACTAGCTGTATCTTCCACTTCAAATTCTCTCACGCCTGAACTGGTTTCCACGTAGACCCTTTTAATTTCACCGAAAATATAGCGCAAGTTATCAATATCATGAATCAAATTGATCAAAACCGGCCCGCCGCCAGGCTGCCTTCGCCAGTCAATTTGAAAATAGTCCGACGGTTTCAAAAGCACCCAAAGCACCGATACCGCAACCAGTTTGCCGATTTTTCCCTGTTTAATTGCTCGGCGCGTTGTTTCCACCAATGGATTGAACCGCCGATGGTGTCCCACCAAGAGGCGGACACCTTTTTACCAGGCACTTTCCACCAAAATCTGCGCGTCTCGCACGTTCGCCGCGATGGGTTTTTCTACGAAGAGATGCACACCGTGCTGCGCACAGGTCACTCCCACAGGGGTATGAGATTCAGTGGGCGTCGCGATGATGATCCCTTCAGGAGTTTCGGCTGCTATCATTTCCTCATAATCGGCGTAATAATTCACACCCAGTTCGTCCGCTAACGCTTTCGCCGATGGATTCACATCGCTAATACCGACCAGCCGACAATCAACAAAATTTTCGGACATAACGGCATGTTTTTTGCCAATCAATCCCGCCCCGATAAGCCCCAGTTTTACCGCAGGTTGATCGTCACGTAATTTATCAGAACGTCCCAATGCAATTCCCTTATAGCAAAAGCGTTATTTTCTGAATTTAGAAGGTCTCCGTATTGTAAAACTCACCGAAAATTTCCTGATCAAAAGGCCGGTCTTCCGGGATCGGCCGACTCACCCAGGTAACATTCATATAATGCTTCAAAGAGATGTTCTCATTGGTAATGTTACCACCCCAGATACCGCAGCCCATGCTCGAGCTCATGGGCATACCATTGGTAAACGCGCCGCCATTCGCTTTAGATTGGGGCTGTCGCACCATCATTCGACTGACCGGAGCGGTAAGAGCCAGTTGATGCACGTGCTCATCATTAAAAGAATAGATACCACAGGAGTGCCCTTTTCCTCCCACTTCGTAAATTTGTTTGACCATCTCCAGAGCGGTATCAAAACCACTATACTTAAAAATTGCTAAGATTGGCGAAAGTTTCTCGCTGGAAAAGAGGTGTTCCTTTCCGATCTGTTCCTGTTTAACGATAATAAATGTTTTGTCAGCGGGTATTTTAAATCCAGCCAGTTCAGCAATTTTGGCTGCGGGTCGGGCGATTGTCTCAAAGGTCCTGTGACCTTCAGGATCCCACATCACAGCCTGCAAAAGTTTCTTTTCCTCTGTCGTGGCCAAGTATCCGCCTTCTTTCTGGAGCTGTTCCAGAAAGACATCATAGATCGTGGCTTCGACCAGCAAATTGCCATCGGCTGAGCAACCAGAACCGTTATCAGATGTTTTACTCAAGCGCGTGTTTCTGGCGGCATCCTCAATGTCGGCGGTTTCATCGATAACCATGGTCGAGTTGCCTGCGCCGACCCCGTAAGCTGGTTTACCAGAACTGTAGGCTGCTGTGACCATCGCTGCGCCACCGGTTGCGATCGTCAGATCACAGATAGACATTAAATACTGGGCGAGAGGAATACTGGGTCTTTGGATACACTGAAAGATATCTTCAGGTGCGCCCTGTTTTTTAAGAACTGCCCGCATAATACGAACAGTTTCGTTGCTTGTCTTTTTACTTCTGGGGTGTGGAGAAAAAATGATCGTATTCTTGGCCTTCAATGCGTAGATACCATTACCGGGAGGGGTCAGCGCAGGGTTTGTGGTGGGAACCAAACAAGCGATAACGCCTACAGGTTTCGCATATTTAACGATGCCTTTTTCGGGAATTTCCTCGATGATGCCCATGCTTTTTTGTCTTAGCGTGTCCCGCAGAATGCCAAGAATCTTAAAACGCTTATTCGGCCTTCCTTCCCAGTCTCCCAAACCACTTTCTTCCACGCCCATGTGGGCTAGCCGGGTAAAGGTTTCCACGTTTGCCGTGGCCCATCCGATGGCCTGGCATAGCCTATCGACTGTTGATTGATCATAGTCTTCAATTGCTTTCATCGCTGCCCGCGCTTTTCGCAGCAGTTCCTGTGCATATTGTTTTTCTTCTTCCGTAACTTCCCTTGGCATTTTTTTACTTCCTTTCAAAAATGATTATACTCATCTGGATTTTATCATCACAGAATTCTTCAACACTTACGGTAATGCGATTAATTATCTGATCTAACTCGGATATTTCACGCGTCCTTCTTAACAAATGCAACTTCTCGAATCAATCGGCACTTCTCAGTTCATGCCTTATCTGAAACGCCTAACCCATAATGAGGCTGAATTCAAAATCAGTACTGGTAGATATCAAGTATATCCCAGTAACCATCGGTTGGAACTGCCACATCGCGATCCATGCTAACATCTAATAATACAGGCTTGTCGCTGTTTAGTGCTTTTTCTAATGCGGGTTTCAATTGTTCCGGCTTGTCAATAAAAATACCTTCAATTCCGAAGGCCCTAGCCGCGGCAGCAAAATCGGGATTATAATCTTTTTGGGTTTCTTGGCAAACGAATCGGGTGCCGATGTTGCGCCCAAAAGCATGGTTTTGAAGGCCGTAAATGGTACCGTAGGAGTGGTTGTTCATGACCAGCCAAATGACTTGAATATTCCGTTCTTTGGCAGTAGCCAGAACACCTAAAACCGCACTCATTGCACCATCTCCGACCAAAGCGATTGTTTTCTTGTCTGGTGCACCCAGTTTGGCGCCAAGTACGGCTGCCGGACCAAAACCCATGGTGGCTAGACCTGAGGGAGGAAGATGCGTCATGGGCTTGTATATGGGGAATTGTTGGGCCAAACCATTTTTGTTCCAGCCTACGTCGGTTACCACAATACTGTCTTTCGGGAGCAACGCTCTTACCTCTGCAAGAATCCTCTCCGGCCGAATCGGCACGGCATCGGAGACATTGTGAACTGATATCTCCTTGCGCCAGGCCGTCATCTCATCTTTAATTTGCTGCAAGCGCAGATCATCTTTCC
>CP070694.1:1065693-1078061 GCA_020353355.1 Desulfobacterales bacterium
AGCACCGCGGGACCCTTTTTGATGGCCGCATCCAGCTTTGAAGTGGCATAAACATGACTGCAATCACTGTTTGGCGAATAGTCGTGCCGTGCCACAGCGCACATCGCGTTGTTAACCTCACACGGCTTACCCGGACCGTTTGAAAAAATCTGAGGATTGCCAATTTTATTTTCATTATTCTGAATGACCGCAATGGGTTTTTCCAAAAAATGGCACGTGGCGTGCTTGAAGTTGTTGATTTGTTTTTCTAATTTGCGCAAATCACCGTAGCCATAGTGGGTATGGCCGTTACCGAATTTTTTAACTTTGGCGCTGTTTTTGGATTTCGTCGCACAGTAGACCCTGGCGGAGATCAATGGATTGACAATGGGATGTTTGGTCTGGTTGACAATTTCCAGATAAATACGAATACCCCTTGTTTTAATGGGATCCAACACCGTGGCCGGCAAATTCCGGCCAAGCTCAAAGCCGCTTTGCAACACCACGTAGTGTTCATTTAAATACATGGAGCAGGTCGTAATCACGCCTTCACCGGGAGCGATGGTAACTGCCGGAACATCTTTTTGAATCTGGTATAGATTCAACAGTTCCCGGCCGTCTTCCCGCAGCAAAATTCGGCTCAGGGTATCCCTGTCCATGGGTTCTCTGAGATCGCAAATGACTTTGTGGGGTACAATAACAATGCTGCCGTCGGCGGAAATCGTGGTAGAAGCCGGAAGTTTAATTTCGGAGCGTTCAATAGCCCCAAGTACTTCATCGGAGGTTAGCAAGGCTTCGGGATCACAGAATACAAGCCTTCCCACAGGCATACCCAGTGTAAAAAAAGCCCGCAATTCATCCAGCCCCGGATAGCCCGGGATAACCGATGAAGCCACTAGTTTTAAGGTGACCGTATCACCATCCAGACCATCGCTTGATGGCGGCTCTGATTTTATCTGAATGCCAAGACGCGCGATCCTCGAACGTTCGCTGAAAACAATATGCTCCGGGTGGTGCTTTAACCGTTCGATCAATGGATCGTTTAGGCCAAATGTCGTTTCAAAGGTAATGGTTTCGGGGTCCGAATCAATCACCTTGGTTATAATGCCATCCTTCGATTGCAATAAGCCGCGAAAAATATGATTGTCTTTTAAATTTTTTTGATCCATTTCAAACTATTACCGGGAATAGACTGGAAAGCTGTTAACGCAAAAGACGCGTATTTAAGATCCGGCCAAGACGCGTCTGATCGTAAACTAAATAATGGAAAAAATCAATGCCGTGAGGGTTGTATTTACTGGATCACGAAGTTTTAGGTCTTGAATATAAAAAACAACCAAACGTTTCTCAGTATCTGAGATTTTCAGTATCTTTGGTTATCTGACAATATATTTTCAATTATTTTTATCAATGAATTGTTGACGACGATTTCGTCGTGCAAATTACTCAGCCTCATTTGTTCTAAATCTAAATCATCAAGGACCCAGCCAAAACCTAAATTTTCAAAAAAAATTATGGTCTCCTTTCCCATTACCCGATCATCCTCCGTTTTCAATCTGCCCTGCTTAATCATGCTATCGAACTTCCTATCTCCCAATATTCAGCAAAATGAAACTCCCCGCAGTCCGCCTGCGGACAAGATGTTCTGCCGAAGGCGAATATTCAAATCGTGGGGCCTCCCTATAATCCCGCTGCAGAAAGCATTAAAAAACAATTTGTATATTATATATCGACAACTTTACCGTTTTCTTTAGAACTCGATGATTTTAGTTTGACACGACAGGGGCCTTTTCTTATTATTTTCATAATCATATTTTAACAATTCGTGTCGCGCTAAAAAAATGGCTATCACTCACGATGTTTCATCAGAGATATGGAAAAGCGAAACGGAATCGAAAGGACTTTTTATCACCGACTTCGATGGAACCTTACTCCGTTCTGATCGAAGATTTGCCAAATCCGATCTGGAGGCATTGCACCGGCTTGAGAAACTGCATATCATCCGGGTCATTGCAACCGGACGTTCCATCTTCTCATTTAATACGGTTGCCAATTCGGCTTTGCCGATCGATTATGTTATCTTTTCAACAGGAGCGGGGGTTATTCATTTCCCGAGTCGTCAAATAGTCAGAAAGGTAAGTCTGGAAGATCAAGAGGTCAGGCGTGCCACCGAAGTCCTTGTAGCGGCAAATCTTGACTTTATGGTCCACCGGCCGATACCGGAAAACCATCGATTTGCGTATTATGCCTCCAATAGCGGAAACAGCGATTTTGAAACGCGGATATCATTATACAAATCGTATGCGTTTCCGATGGACAGCATTCGGGAGGATTTCGGGCCGGCAACCCAGTTGCTGGCAGTGCTGCCACCCTCGCAAAACAAGATGATCTTAAATGACATCCGCCAAAAACTATCGGATTTTAATGTCATTCAGACCACTTCTCCGCTGGATGGCAAATCTACCTGGATTGAAATTTTCCCGGCAACCGTTTCCAAAAGCCAGACGGCACAATGGCTTGCAACCGAACTGGGCATCAAGCTGGAAAATAGTGTTTCTTTGGGGAACGATTATAACGATATGGACTTACTCGAATGGTCAGGCACCAGTTTCGTCGTCGAAAATGCGCCGCAAGACCTCAAAATGCGCTTTACCACCGTTGCTTCTCACGATCAGGGCGGGGTTGCTGAGGCGATTGAGAGATGGCTAAATCAAAAAAATTTTCGCTAAAATAACTGTCTAATGAGTCAGCATTTAAGATCTTCAATCCCGTGAAGCTGCAATAAATTCGAATCTAAAATGACCGAAACAAAACCTTGAGGGGTTGATATTCTTTTTCGATATTGAATACGCAGAATTGCGCACATCGTTTAGAGCATTTGAAATTCGAATTTCGGATTTGTTTCGAATTTCGATATTCGGATTTCGGATTTTATTATTTTTGCCATTATATTTCGATTTTTTGAATTGATGCATTTGAACAGTGCTAAATCTTGGCTAGCCAACCACTTCTTTCACCGCTTCTTCGAAGATCGTTAAACATTCATCAATCTCGGCTGAGGTTACGGTAAGGGCCGGACAAAACCGGATACTGTTTTCGCCACATCCTAATAGCAACAATCCTTTTTCAAATGTTTTCCGAATTATTTGCGCTCGCCAATCAGCCGCCGGTTTTTTGCTTTCCCGATCCTTTACCAGTTCAACGCCCACCATCAAGCCTTTACCGCGCACATCCCCCATGCAGACATAGATTTTTTGCAAATGCTGCAAACCGGCCTTCAATCGCTCCCCTTGAACGGTTGCGTTTTCCATCAGCTTTTTTTCAAGCAAATCGATGGTCGCCATTGCCGCCTGACACGAAAGGGGATTGCCGCCGAAGGTTGAGGCATGGGAGCCGGCCTCCCAGTTCATAATATCTGCCGGAGCGATCATCGCCCCCAGGGGCAATCCGGAGGCGATACCCTTGGCCATTGCCAGAATATCTGCCTCAACGCCAAAATGTTGCATGGCAAACATTTTGCCGGTGCGTCCCATACCGGATTGGACTTCATCGGCGACATACAGAATGCCGTATTTTTTGGCAATCTTGTACATTTCCGTGTGAAATTCCAGCGGTGGTACGATGTATCCGCCTTCACCCTGGATCGGCTCTACAAAAATGGCAGCTACCTCTTCCGGGGGTACGGTGGTTCGAAATAAAGTGTCCTCCACCCAACGCACGCAAAACAAGTCACACTGCGGGTAGCATAAATTATAGGCACAGCGATAACAGTAGGCGTATGGAATGTGCGTGATACCGGGCACAAAGGGATTATAATGCTTTTTTTGAACGGTTTTGCTGGCTGTCAGCGACAATGCGCCCATGGTTCGTCCATGAAAAGCACCAAAAAAGGCCAGATTTAATTCCCGCTTGGTATGCCAGCGGGCCAGTTTGAAGGCGGCCTCCACAGCTTCGGCACCGGAGTTGCCGAAATAAACGCGTTTTTTGCCCTTACCCGGTGCCAGAGAGTTCAATTTTTCAGCGAGAATGATTTGCGGCTTATAATAAAAATCGGTGCCCGACATGTGCAGCAACTTTTCGGACTGGGCCTGGACGGCTTTGACAACCTGTGGATGGCAATGACCCGTGGCATTGACGGCAATCCCGGCGGTGAAATCCAGAAATATATTTCCATCCACATCGTGGACCCAGAGCCCTTCGGCCTTTTCGACCACCAACGGATAAATTCGGGTATAGGATGGAGAAACATAAGATTTATCCAGTTTTATCAATTTTTTTGCTTTCGGGCCCGGAAGTTCGGTTTTTATCAGTGGAGATTTTTTCATGATGCCTCCAGATCAATCGGGTCAGATGTCATTGTAAAGTTTCGAATGCGATTTGATGTGTTCTGCATGTTTTTTTTATTCCCTGATAACAATAGCTTAGCTTTATTATTACAAAACGTCAAGCATGTAAAACTTTTGTAAAATCTTTCCTCACGCATTGACAGTTATCCAACTAACTTCATAGAATTATAGTTAGAAAAAATTTCGAATTGAAGGATTAGGGAATTCGGAATTGGGAATGGTAAAAAAATGAAGAAAAGAACTGAAAAATGCAAGTAAGGAGTTATCACATGAAGCTGATTAAGATCGTATTAGGGCTGGTAATTTTATTTCTAATTGCAACTCCAGTTTTAGCGAGTCAGCAGAATCATGAAGAAATTCGGAAAGCGGCTCAACAGGCATATCGTGAAGGCAATTGGAAGGATGCCTACGCGCAGTATCGCAGATTATGTCTGGAAATCAATAATGATCCCAAAATGATGGGCCCTGATTTCACCCAGGTCTGGCAGTGTCTCCGTCAGCTCGGCCGCTTAAATGAGCTGGATAAATTTCGTGAAGATGTGATTGCACAGCACCGCAATAACTGGCGCCTGCTGCAGGCCGCCGCGCGAAGTTACATCCAGAACAACCACTGGGGATACATGATTGCCGGTGAATTTCACCGTGGGGGTCATCGCGGAGGGGGAAAATATGTCAATGCCATCCAGCGGGATCGCGTGCGTGCGCTGCAAATCATGCAACAGGCCATGGTTCTGGCTGAAAATGATAGCGCCAAATCCGAAGTGGCCTATTTTTATCTGGAGTTCGCACGCATCTATAGCCATTACCGCGGTTACCCTCAAGCCTGGCGTCTGCAGTATTTGACAGACCTCTCCCAGCTGCCCGACTATGAGCCGGGTTATGGTTATGAATACAGCCAGCGGCAGCAAGGTGCACCGGTCGACGACTATGGACAACCGGTATTTCATCATCTTCCGCAAAGCTTTGACAAAGCGGAATCTGATGGTGAACGTTGGCGTTACCTGTTGAACATCGCCACTCAAGTGGACAGCCGCCTTGAAAATCAGGTCAAATACGAATTTGCCGCATTTCTCCATCAACAATTCGGCGTCCAAACGTTGTCATCCGATGGAGCCTATTTCATCGGCCGCAGGGCGGTGCGTGACGACGATCTGAAAAGCGATCAAAGCGGGCCTTATGACGTTCATACATTGGCCGACACCGAAACGATTGCAAAATTATCCACAGGAGTCAGGCGCTTTCAGCTTCCCCAGGAGTTTGCCTATATTAACGTTCTCAGGGAAATCATTCGCAAGCCCGATTCCGGCTATGTTAACGATGCCACACGCTTGCTGGCTCAGATCTATGAAAACCGTCGGCAATACGATCGCGCCGTCGATTTTTGGCAATTGTATAAAACCTATCACCGCTCTGAAGCCCAAAACCGCATCGATCAGATCGTCAAAAACTGGGGAGTTTTTGAACCTGCCGCTTCCCAGCCGGCCGGGAGCCACCCGAGCGTTGAATATCGTTTCCGCAATGCCACCCAGGTAAATTTCAAAGCCTACCGTGTCCGTGTAAACGACCTGTTACAGCAAGTAAAGGCCTACATCCGATCCAATCCCGGGCAACTGGATTGGAACAATATAAATTTAAACAATATTGGATACCGCCTGATCCATGAAAACCAAACTCACTATATTGGAAAAAAAGTAACGGAATGGCAGATGGATCTGAAACCCGCTGCACGGCATTGGGACAAACGCATCACCGTCAGCCTGCCGAATGGCCTGGAGCAACCCGGTGCCTATCTTCTGGTGGCCGAACTCAACAACGGCAATATTGCACGGATCATTATCTGGGTCAGTGATACGGTTATTATCAAACGGCCGTTGAATAACCAGGTACTTTATTACGTAGCCGATGCAGTTTCCGGAAAAGCCCTGCCCGACGCCACGGTAGATTTTATCGGTTATCGGACCCAGCGTATTGGAAAAACCAAGCGATATCGCGTCATCCACAGCAGCTTCACCCGTAAAACCAACACCGACGGTCTGATAATTCTGGGCCCGGATGAAATGAAAAACGACCTGCGCTGGCTGGCAACCGTCACGACCGGTGAAGGGCGTCTGGCATTTCTGGGTTTTTCCAATGTCTGGTATCCGAACTATTACGACAATGAATACAATCAAACCAAAACCATCTTCATGACCGATCGTCCGGTGTATCGCCCCGGCCAAAATGTGCAGTTCAAAGCTTGGGTGCGGCATGCCAAATACGACCAAGAGGATGTATCCGGCTTTGGCGGTCAGAGTTTTACCGTCCGCATACGCAATCCAAACAATGAAGAGATTTACACGAAAACGATTCGTGCCGATGAATATGGCGGTCTCAACGGTGAATACGAGCTTCCATCGGATGCAACCTTAGGCGTGTATCATATTACTCATGGATCCGGAATTGTTTACGGCGGTCATACATTTCGAGTGGAAGAGTATAAAAAGCCCGAATTCGAGGTAACGGTAGAGGCACCGACGGAGCCGGTGATGCTGGGTGAAAAAATAACCGCCCTGATCAAAGCCAATTACTATTTCGGATCCCCCGTGACCGAGGCCACCGTAAACTACAAGGTGTTGAGAACCGAGCACGATGGTCGGTGGTACCCGCCCTTTTACTGGGATTGGTTCTACGGGCCGGGCTATTGGTGGTATGCGTACGATTATCCATGGTATCCGGGTTGGCACGATTGGGGCACCAAGCGGCCGATCTGGACCTGGTGGCCCCATTGGCCCCAAAAGCCTCCGGAAGTTGTCGCCGAAGGTGAAGTTAAAATCGGCGCCGGCGGCACCACCAAAATTACCATCGACACCGAGCTGGCTAAATTGATTCATGGCGACACGGACCACAGCTATACCATCAGTGCTGAGGTTCGCGATTTATCCCGCCGCACCATTGTGGGACAGGGAGAAGTTCTGGTGGCTCGCAAACCGTTTACGGTGCATGCCTGGGTCGACCGCGGATATTATCGGGTCGGCGATACGATCCTGGCCAGCTTCAAAGCTCAGACCTTAGACCAAAAGCCGGTGCAAGGCACCGGTATACTCAAGCTTTTGCGCATCACCTATGCAGATAATAAGCCGCTGGAAGCCGAGGTGCAGCAATGGTCCCTGGGGACCGACGCCAACGGTCAGGCCAGCCTCCAGATCCAGGCCTCCAGCGCCGGTCAATATCGTCTATCCTATACGGTCACCGACAATAAAAACCATTCGATTGAAGGCGGTTATATTTTCACGGTGAGGGGCAAGGGCGACGATGGATCACAATATCGCTTTGCAAAAATCGAACTGATAACCGACAAGCGCGAATATAAACCGGGAGAAACGGTCCGACTGCAGATTAATACCGACCGCAACGGGGCGGCCGTGGTACTGTTCGTCCGCCCGACCAACGGCGTCTATTTAGCGCCCAAAATCATCCATCTAACCGGAAAAAGTGCGCTCGAAGAAATCACCATTACCCAAAAAGACATGCCCAATCTGTTTGTTGAAGCGTTCACGGTCTATGATGCCAAAGTACACAGCGAGCTGCGCGAAATTGTGGTGCCCCCCGCCAAGCGGATGCTCAACGTGAAGGTAATCCCTTCGGAAATCGCTTACCGACCTGGACAGAAAGCCAAACTCAAAATTGAGCTCACGGATTACGTCGGTGAACCGTTTAAAGGCACGGCGGCTATCAGCGTTTACGATCGTTCGGTAGAATACATCTCCGGTGGATCCAACGTGCCTGAAATTCGCAGCTTTTTTTGGAAATGGCGACGTTCTCACCATCCGCATAAGGAGTCCAGTCTGGGGCGTTGGTCGTACAATCTTCTAAAAAAGGGGGAAACCCCGATGCGCAATATCGGGGTGTTTGGTTATCTGGCCGAAACCCCGGAGGAAGATACGCTCGACAAAAATGGGGCTGTTAAAGCAAAAGAGGAGACCGAATTCAGGGACGCGTCACGCTCCGAATTGAAGCCCGCACCGGCTGAAGCTGAAGAAGTTGCCGGCGAACCACGGGCGCTGCAGAAAGCTATCTCGCCGGGAATCGGCGCTAAAAAAGACGAGGCCGGAAAATTTCCATCATCGGCAACACAAAATCTGGTCCAGCCAACGGTGCGAACCCGATTTGCCGACACCGCGTTTTGGGCCGCTACCGTGAACACCGATGATCGGGGCACCGCCGAAGTGGAATTTACTATGCCTGAAAACCTTACCGGCTGGAAGGTCAAAGTGTGGGCCATGGGTCACGGTACCAAAACCGGAGAAGGTTCGGCAGAGGTCGTCACCCGCAAAGATCTGATCCTGCGCCTGCAGGCGCCGCGCTTCTTTGTTGAAACCGACGAAGTCGTGTTGTCGGCCAATTTGCATAATTATTTAAATCGCCAGAAATTGGCTCAGGTACAGCTGGAAATCGAAGGGAGTTGCCTGGCCCTGATGACAGGGTTGCAGGCCGAACAATCGGTTCGCATCGACGCCAATGGCGAGCAGCGGGTGGATTGGCGGGTGGCGGTGGTAAAGGAAGGCGAGGCCCTTGTGCGCATGAAAGCCCTCACCGACGAAGAATCCGACGCGATGGAAATGCGTTTTCCGGTCTACGTCCATGGCTTTGCCAAACAAATTCCCAAAAGCGGTGTGATTCGTCCCGATCAAACCAGGGCGTCGCTTTCATTTACGGTCCCGGCGGCGCGTCGGGTTGAGGAATCCCGGTTGCAGCTGAGATATTCACCGACCCTGGCCGGCGCCATGGTGGATGCCTTGCCGTATCTCACCAGCTATCCCTACGGGTGCACCGAACAAACGCTAAACCGATTTCTGCCGACCGTCATCACCCAGCATACCCTCAAGCAAATGGGGCTGGATTTGAAAGCAATCAAAGACAAATTAAGCAACCTCAACTCCCAGGAAATCGGAGACGACCGACAACGCGCAACCCGGTGGAAACGTTATGATCATCTTCCAGTGTTTGATGAGGAGATCGTCGCCGACATGGTAAGCGCCGGAGTTAAACAACTGGCGGACATGCAGTTATCCGACGGCGGCTGGGGCTGGTTTAGCGGCTACGGCGAGCGCGCTTACCCGCACACCACCGCCCTGGTGGTTCACGGCCTGCAAATCGCGCAGGCCCTGGATGTAACTCTTCCCGAAGGTATGCTGGAGGCCGGCATTCGCTGGTTGCAAAATTATCAGGCCCACGAGCTGGCGCGCTTGAAACTCTGGGATCAGGAAAAGAAAAACGGCAAATCCCATGCCGATAACCTCGATGCCCTGGTCTATATGGTGCTGGTGGATGCCAATCGCGAACAGGAGAAAATGCGTGCCTATCTTTATCGGGATCGCAACCACCTGGCCGTTTACGCCAAGGCGATGTTTGGGATGGCCCTACACAGGATCGGCGATACCGAAAAGCTGGCGATGATCATGAAAAACATCGATCAATACCTGATCGAGGATGATGAGAATCAAACCGCCTACTTAAACTTGCCCAATAGCAGTTACTGGTGGTACTGGTACGGCTCGGAATACGAGGCTCACGGCTATTATCTGAAACTGTTGTCCCGCACAGAACCCGGCAGTCAAAAGGCTTCCCGGCTGGTTAAATATCTGCTCAACAATCGCAAGCATTCCACCTATTGGAACAGCACGCGGGACACAGCCGTGATTGTGGAGGCCTTTGCCGATTATTTAGCCACCAGCGGAGAAGATCGGCCGGATTTAACCGTGGATGTGTACTTCGACGGCAAGAAGATGAAAACAGTCCGGATCACCTCTGAAAACCTGTTTACGTTTGACAACCGCTTCATTCTCGAAGGCAACGCCATTACCACCGGCATGCACACCATGCAAATTGTTAAATCCGGACGCGGTTCCGTGTACTTCAATGCCTATTTGGATTATTTCACCCTTGAAGATTTTATCACCCGGGCCGGCCTCGAAATCAAGGTTCAACGCAAGGTCTATCGCTTAAAGAAAGTGGATAAGAAGATTAAAGATGTGGGGTCCCAGGGACAGGTCGTGGACCGCAAAGTGGAAAAATATGAACGCGAGGTCCTTGAAAATTTAGCCTCTGCACACAGCGGGGATCTGGTCGAAGTTGAATTGGAGATCGAAAGCAAAAACGATTATGAATATCTCGTTTTTGAAGATTTAAAAGCTGCCGGATTTGAACCGGTAGAGGTGCGCAGCGGCTACAATGGCAATGATCTAATGGCCTATGTGGAATATCGCGACCGCAAGGTTTGCTTTTTTGTCCACCGCCTGGCCCGCGGCCGCCACAGCGTCAGTTATCGTCTGCAAGCGGAAATACCCGGAAAATTCAGCGCCTTGCCGACCCGGGCCTACGCCATGTATGCCCCTGAGTTAAAAGCCAATTCTGATGAGATTAAGTTAATTGTATTGGATAAATAAAACCATTTTCGAGTTCGGTTTTCGTCTAACCTTCAATTTGAATCGTTTCAACACGAACCTTGGCGGTTCCTTTTTCATAGAAACCCAATTTACGGGCGGCACCGGCGCTTAGGTCGATAATCCGGCCATGGACAAAAGGACCCCGATCATTTACGCGAACGATAATGGAGCGCCTATTTTCAAGGTTTGTCACACGAATATACGTCGGTAGCGGCAAGTATTTATGCGCCCCATTGAGCCCGTTTGGATCAAACGCCTCACCATTGGCGGTCATATGCCCTCCCTTTTGACGGTATGTTTCATATCCGTACCACGAAGCAACACCAACCTCCTGGTAATTTTGTGATTCTGCCAGAGACATGGGAACATATCTGCGTCCGTTGACAACGTAAGGTGTGTTCTTAACTCGATTGTTACGAATAGCTTCTTTGGGCGGCATTTCATCAATTGATTCAATTTCTTCGTGAGTTAACGGCCAACTGAGGGGAGCCTGAACCACTTTAAAGGTGAATTCCCCCACCTTGTAAACGGTTTTCACAGTGCCATAGGCGGTTTTAACCGTAAATTTGGTTACTTTGTATGTTGCTGAAACAGTATCCTCGGCGATCTCATAGGTACCTCGAACAAAACCGCATGAAATGAACAACATAAATCCGAATACCCATGTAAGCTGCTTTCGCTTTTGCATTTGTATTGACTTCATTCTGATAAAGTGCTCAATTGGAAACGCAATCATGCGCCACAGGTTCGCTGAAGAGCGAGATAATAACCATTTTACAATATCCGATTTTAGCTTCAAAATTTCAAGCAACTTCTGAAATTTTCTACAAAATAATAAAATCAACCTACAATTAATGTAGATTGGAGATTTAGATGTCTGCAACAATTAACAGTCGAACTACTATCCACAAAGGCAGAGTTTATGAATTGGTCTCCGAAAATATTACTTTTGAGAACGGTGTAACCACGGAAACCGAATTTATTCATCACCCCGGAGCAACAGCGATTGTTCCCATGCTGAATGAAACGCAAATTATTTTAATCAACCAATACCGGCATGCTCTCCGTAAATTTATCTGGGAAATTCCGGCCGGGACCTTGAACACCGAGGAAACCCCGATCAACTGCGCCCGCCGGGAATTGATCGAAGAAACAGGGTATTCTGCGCAGACATGGAAACAACTATCTGAAATTACACCAGTTCCCGGGTACTCGGATGAACGCATTTATATTTTTTTGGCCACCAATTTGGACCCCGCCGGACAAAGTCTCGATTCAGATGAGATCTTGAATGTTCATACGCTAAAATTAGAAGAAGCCCTAACCATGATTCGCAATGGAGAAATTCAAGACGGCAAAACCATATCCGGCCTTTTTCTGGCATATGCATGGTTGCAAAATAGTCATCATTGAATCGGAAAGGAAATCAAAGAAACCTGAAAAAAAATCTTGTCGCATTGTTAACTAATGCCCATCCGAAAATACCCTTGTTTGTTCCCCAGGCCCTGGAGGGGATAAAAGGTGGGGGTGAAAAACAATCATGAATTCAACCTGTTATTTTATCCCGCTCCCCTCGATCCCCTCCCGCCAGGGGAGGGGAAGTGGATTTTTTAGAATA
>CP070694.1:1078161-1081009 GCA_020353355.1 Desulfobacterales bacterium
AACATTTCGAAATGGTATTGCCAGCCTTTGAACATCTGTTTGACAAGAGTGTCAAATGCTTCGAGTAGATCATAGCTTACATTGCAGCCTGTGGGGGCCGGTAGAACCTCCGCTTCGGCAACAAATTTTGGCAGCTCTTGCGGAACCTTGACTGCGGCCATTTCTTCCCCCAGAGTCCTAAATTTGTACAGCCATTTATCCCAGAGCTCATCATAGTGCTCAAACACATAGAAAACCCGCTTCTCAAATAATCCGGCCTTTTCGCCGATTATTTCCTCCGGCGGAGGCGGAATGGCGCAAATATACATGTAAGGACCCACCATTCTTTGGGCGATTCCCTGGGCAGGTGGGATGCAGAACACTCTGGTGGTATACTGGGAGAGGGAAATTTGCCAGGCCTCCTGGAAGATCAAGTCAAGAGGCGGCATGGGTTCTGGCGCGTGAATTTTATCCTGATACCAGAATTGGGATTTTTCCCAATCGGCGCGATCTTGAGAAAACAGATAATGGGAAGGATACATCTCCTCCCAGCCCTCAAACTCTGGGGGGACCTTAAACTCATGGGGATCCGGAAATCTTCCTGCGTCTTCAGCCATATTCATCCTCCTTTGGTTGTGGGTTAATCCATATCTATAAGAGTCACTGGCGACTCGGATAAAGAATGTTGAAACCGCAGGTCGGAGGCGCGTGTATTAGAACTGAGAAAAGAAAGTGCACTCGGGAGCCGTATGATAAAAAAGCCCTTCGAACTGAAAGTAAATAATAACAGAATATTATTCAAGATTTCTATGAACGAATAAAAAAAAACTGTCAATCAAATTATATTTATGTTATCCATAAGTATTTTTTATAGCTAGATTTGAACTATAAATTTTTTTAACACCACAACTTTATACCATGCTCAATTTCAATCAACTCAGAATTTTCTATCATGCTGCAAAAAAATTGAACTTTACAGCGGCAGCCAACGAACTCTTTATCACCCAGCCGGCTGTGACGTTTCAGGTCAAAACTTTTGAAGAGTACTGCAATTTAAAATTGTTTAAAAAAAGGGGTCGAAAAATTTATCTGACCGACGAGGGCAAAGCCCTTTATGAATATGCCGAGAAAATATTCAGATATGAAAAAGAAATTATCAATGTCATCGATGATATGAGAGAGTTAAAACGAGGTGTGCTCAGTCTCGGAACAACCAAGGCCTACGCTCGATATTTCATGCCGTTGATGATCTCTACTTTTCACGAAAGCTTCCCGAATATAAAAATCCAATTGAACGAAGGGAGCTCGCTGGACATGATTTACAGCTTGCTTGATTTAAAAATCGAAGTGGCTGTTATTGCCAAACCTGTCGATCATCCCGAAGTTAGGTTTATTCCTTTCAGCAAAGAAGAAATGGCAATCATTATATCTGCAGATCACCCCTTTGCCAAAAAAAAGGCAGTTTCGATCAAACAGCTGGCCGAAGAGCCCTTCATTATGAAAGAAAATGGCTCCGGTACCCGCAAACTGGTCGAAAATCTATTTGATGAGGAACATTGTTCCCCAAATGTATTAATGGAAACCAGTAATACCGAGTTCATCAAGGAACTGGTCATACGCGGAGAAGGCGTGTCGTTTTTGGTCAAGGAGGCTGTGAATGCTGAAATTCAAGAAGGCAAATTAACCACCGTGCCACTGAAAGGGCGCAAGGTGTATCTGGATGTGAGCATTGCCTATCTCAAAAACCAGATTCTGTCACCCTCTTCCAGGGCCTTTGTAGATACCCTATGGAGATTAAAGTCGGGGGACATGCACCCTATGGGCATCGGGGGACTGATGGCAAAAATTCTAGCTCAGCGCAGAAAAGCGGAAGACCAAGGACAACCCTAACAGGTATTGAGGAATTTGGATTTATGATTCGAGATTGGAAAATTTTAAATCGTGAGCTCGTCAATGATTTTGGGATTGTGCAAATTTATAAAAAACAAGCTCGCTCACCTCGAACGGGTGATATCAGAGATATACTGTCAATTGACACCCCGGATTGGGTGCTGGTTTTGGCGCTCACATCAGGAAAAGAAGTGGTGATGGTGCGTCAATATCGCCATGGCACCGAACAAACTCATCTGGAGCTGCCGGGTGGATTGGTGGCTGCCGAGGACCCATCACCGGAAGTGGCGGCAAAACGTGAATTGCTGGAAGAGACCGGTTTCCAATCCTCTGAGCTTATACTGATTGGAACGTGCTATCCGCAACCTGCTGTGCTGAGCAATAGTTGTTTTTTTTATCTTGCCAAAGATGCAGAAAAAATTCATGAGCCTGAATTAGATGAGGGGGAGGATATCGAAATTCTGAAAGTACCGTTGAAGCAAATCCCGTTTAAAATTGAATCTAATGAAATTAATCATGGAATGGTTTTAACTGCCTTTCATTATTACTGGATGAAACAAAAAAGAATAGGTTGAGCTTAAAGAGTGGGTTAGACAAGGAGAAAGAAAAATGATCAAGGTACATATTAGACGAAAGGTACCGCAAGACAAGTCGGAAGATTTGAGAGTGCTGATCAATCAATTGAGGGCCGTGACAATGGGCCAGCCGGGATATATCGCCGGTGAAACATTGAAGCGGGTGGACAAACCCGGTGAAAGCCTGGTCGTTGCCAAGTGGCAATCGGTTGATTACTGGAAGCGGTGGCTTCAAAGCAAGGAACGAATGGAGATTGAGGGTAAAATTGATCAGTTGCTGGGGGAAGAGACGCAATACGAGATTTATGAATATGACTAGAAGTGGTTTCAAACACTTCTAATTAGTTTCCATCCGAAAATGAAAATAATTGTTAAATGGCATTAATTCGTTTCCAATTTGGAAG
>CP070694.1:1081109-1085132 GCA_020353355.1 Desulfobacterales bacterium
CAATTTAAGACAAAGTTCTAAAATTCAAAAAAATCCCCAAAAAGGAGCGGCAATTTTAAGAGCGGCCGAAAGTATCTTTGCGAAAAAAGGTTTTCAGGCAGCTACCATCTCTGATATAGCCAAAAAAGCCAAAGTCTCCGAAGCCACCATCTATGAATATTTCTCATCCAAAGAAGAATTGCTATTTTCCATTCCGGCTGAAACGATCCGGGAATATCAGAATAAAAATAGAGAAATTCTGCCGCATATTCAGTCGGCGGCTGACAAACTTCGTTTTTTGATCAATCGTCACCTAAGTCTATACGATGAAAATCCCGATTATTCGAATATAGTGATGCTGATCCTAAAAGGTAATCGAAATTTTCTCAAAACCGATGCATATAAAATTGTACAATCATCAGCCAGAAATTACATCCAAGTGCTTGAGGAAGGCGTCCATAAAGGAGAATTTCGATCCGATATACAGCCATATCTGGTTCGAGCAATGATATGGGGCACCATTGAGCACTCTGTTACGCGAAAAAGTTTACTCGGTAAGCCCGACGATCTTCTCTCACTTGCAGACGATTTATTCCATACAATTTTTACCGGAATAGCGTCCACAAAAAAAGAACCCTCCATTCATGTTAACGTCAAATTAAAGCGAACTGATTCATAACGTATTTCAATCAATGCCCAAGCAGGGAGTAGCGAATGAATCTGACCCACTATTTGGAGACATCTGCCCAAAGATTCCCTGATAAAATTGCTGTGCGGTTTGAGGGGCAAACCATTACTTTTCAGGAATTAAATACAAATTGCAGCCGCTTGGCCGCAGGACTGCAGAAAATGGGATTGTCCACAAAAGATTGTTGTGCCCTAATTGTGCCCAACAGCATTCATGCGATTACGGCTCATTATGCGTTGGCCAAACTTGGAGTGCTTGTTGTTCCTATTAATTTCCTATACCGCGAAAATGAATTGAGTCATATATTTTCCGACTCGAAACCCAAAGCATTTATAGGTGCTGAACCCTACCTTGAAGAAATACGAAAAGTCTTTAAAACGTCAAAGGAAACGCCTATTCGTTTAACGATGGGATCATCCGATAATTCCGAATTTAAGGATTTTAATACGGCATATTCCACTGAAACAGATTTTTCGACGTATCCGGCCGACGATGACGATGTCTTGAACATCCTTTATACCTCCGGCACAACCGGAGTGCCTAAAGGAGTGATGTTAACGCATGGTAATCTGGCCAGCGAGGCCAGGATTCTTGCTGAAATGCGGGGAAAATTGGACCCGGAAGTAGTAGTGATTGGAGTACTACCGCTTTACCATGTTTATGGTATCACCAGCGTGTTGAATGTTTCCATGTACCTGGGGTTAACTATAGAGCTCTTTACCCAATTTGAGCCGCAAAATGTCATGAGGGTCGTTGAGGAGGAGAAACAGACGATTCTGTTTGCTGTTCCCACCATGTACAATCGATTAATCCAATTGGCAACCGAAAGCCCACCGGTGCATCCGTCATTGAAATTTTGTGTATCCGGTGGGGCCTCGCTACCGGTAGAGTTTCTGCATCGTTTTGAATCGCTCTTCAACACCAAAATTTATGAAGGCTACGGTTTGACCGAAGCACCCGTTTGTGTGGAGAATCCATACGGCGGTTTGACCAAACCGGGCTCTATCGGTCTTCCCATACCGGAATTCAGCGCTAAAATAGTGGATCCGGATGGAAAAGACGTCCCCCGCGGTGAAACCGGCGAATTGATCATCAAAGGACCTGGGGTGATGAAGGGATACCTCAACCGGCCCAAAGAAACCAGCGAGACAATAAAGGAAGGCTGGCTCTATACCGGGGATATCGCCCGCATGGACGAAGATAATTATATTTATATCGTCGATCGGAAAAAAGATCTGATTATCCGCGGCGGATACAATGTTTATCCTCGTGAAATTGAAGAGGTCATGTATCAGATTCCGGAAATTTTAGAGGCTGCCGTACTTGGCGTCCCTCACGATGATCTGGGAGAGGAAATTGCTGCCATTGTTGTTTTGGTAGAAAATGCCGACATCGATGCCGATGCCATTCAAAAATATGTCAAGGCGCGCGTTGCACCCTATAAATATCCTCGCATCATTCGTATCACCCAAGAGCCGTTTCCCAAAAGTGGTACCGGAAAAATATTAAAAAAGGAAATCAGGAAACAATATTATAAAAAACGGCATCCTGACATTTGAAAAAAAAGGTGATTAGCCAGAGAAAGGAAGTCGTTCAAAAGAGACCAGAAGCCAGAAACAAGGTATAAGGTATAAGCAAAAGGAGGTTTTTCTAAATGGAAATCAAAAAAATATTTGTTGCCGGTGCTGGTCTGATGGGGGGCGGAATCGCACAGGTTTGCGCCCAGGCCGGTTATGATGTCACCATGCGAGACCTTACCGAGGAGATACTTGAAAAAAGCTTAAAAGCAATTCATTGGTCGGTTGGCAAATTGGTGGAAAAAGGACGGGTTAAAGGTGCCACAGATGAAATTATGGGAAGAATCAAGACCTCAACGGATCTTTCCGGTGCCGCTGATGCCGATTTTGTTTTCGAGGCGATCATAGAAAATCTGGAAGCAAAACGAGAGATATTCAAAGAATTGGATAGAATTTGTCAGCAGCCCACCATTTTGGCAACCAACAGTTCGGCCATCCCGGTCACCGAAATCGCAGAGGCAACACAGAGAGTTCCCAAGGTGACTGGTACGCACTTCTTCAGTCCAGTTCCAATGATGAAGGCCGTGGAAATCGTAAAAGGATTAGGCACAGCAGAACAGACAATTGAAATTGCCGACAAACTGTGCAGATCCCTGGGCAAAGAAACCATCCGGGTTAATCGCGATGTGGCCGGAATTGTCCTCAATCGCATCAATTTTCCAAGTACGATTGAAGCCATTAAACTGGTAGAGGCGGGAGTAACCACCGTGGAAGATATTGACAGAGGCATGCGCCTTGGGTTTGGAAGACCCATGGGACCCTTTGAAACCGCCGACATGACAGGGCTTGAAGTCGGCTTCAATGCCATGATGGTGGTGTATAGAGAAACCCGGGACGAAAAATTTCACCCTCCGATGCTGTTGCAAAGAAAAGTTAAGCTCGGACACCTGGGACGTAAAACCGGAATTGGCTGGTATAAATATGATGAAAATGGAAAAAAACTAGGGCCAGCTGATTAGAATGTTTTGAAATCCTGCGGATTTCCTTAACCTTTTAACCGCCACGAAAGGAGGTCGAATTATGAAGGTCAATAAAATTTTTTGTTTGGTTGTATTGTTCTCGCTGACACTTTGCCTGGTGTTTTTACCACTGGCGACCAACAGCGCAAATGCCGCGGACAACGTCATCAAATGGAGGGTTCAATCCCATTGGCCGGCTGCGAGCAGCTCTTACAAAGACAGCCTGCAAGTACTTGCTGACAGGATAAAAGAGCGCACCAACGACCGGTTGATCCTTGAGCCTTATCCGGCCGGAGCGCTGGTTCCTGCCAAGGAGATCTTCAATGCTGTCAAGCGGGGTATGATCCAGATGGGGACCATTTCTCCTGCCTATGTGCGTGATCAAATCGAAGTAGCCGGCATTGCCGCCGGTCTTCCCTATGCCTTCAAAAATGTCTGGGAGTGCGCTTATTTTCACAAATGGCTGGGATTTGAAAAAATGCTCCAGGATGAAGCGGCCCAACATGGGATTTTCTACTCCACGGATAAGGTGTATCCAACCGAACTCGTTTTGAAAAAACCCGTAAAAAGCTTTGACGATTTTAAGGGATTAAAGATTCGGTCCTCGGGTGTCCTTCAGATTTTTTTGACTTCCACTGGGGCGGCAGCCTCATATCTTCCTGGGGCAGAGGTGTATCCGTCCCTGGCGTCAGGTGTGATCGACGGCGCTCACTGGGGAGCTGCCCAGGGTGCTTACAGCATGAAATTGTATGATGTCTGCAAGTATCATCTGCTACCGGGCCTCAATATTGCGGGCACCGATGCCTGGGTGGTGAATCAG
>CP070694.1:1085232-1088383 GCA_020353355.1 Desulfobacterales bacterium
ATCCTTCATATATCTTTGTGCTGAAAAGTGATTCAAAACGGTGCATGAACTCAACTGGCAGAGAAGCACCGCCGGACACACAGAATTTCAACGATGAACGTGAGGGCGGAGATTCTGCCGCTACCTGTATCAGGCGATTGTACATTGTGGGAACGGCAAACAGAATTGTTTGCTGTTCCTTCTCTACAACACCGATGACTTTCCTGGGATCGAATTGTCTGAAGAGTTCGATTTTAAGTCCGAGATAAAATGACACATTCAATACGCTGGTGATGCCGTAAACGTGATAAAGCGGCAGTACGCCGATTACCACTGCTTCCGAATCCAGCTTTCCCCTCATGTTCGCCAAAATTGCGGCCTCACTGGCCAGGTTGCCATGGGTCAACATGACGCCTTTGGAGCGGCCGGTTGTGCCGGAGGTATACAGGATGTTCAGGGTGTCGTCGGCTTCCGCCGGGTAGGATGAAAAATTCGGATTCGGTAGATATGCCGCGTCGAATTCCGTAAAGTCTTCATGAACCTTGGCCCCTGCGGCTAGGCGTATGGGGATTCCCTTCGATATTTTTAACACCTCGCGAACCTCTTCAAGGTATGGATCTGCGCCGATAAATGCTTTCGGTTTCGAGTCGGAAAATATATGCACCAGTTCCTGGGTCCGATAGAGAAAGTTTACAGGAACAGTGACGGCGCCGAGTTTTGCCAGGGCAAAATAAGCGATAATCGCTTGGATGCTGTTTGGCATCATCAGCACGCAGCGGTCTTTTTCTGCCAGTCCCATTGTCTTCAAACCGGCAGCAAGGCTGTCGCACTTGGCGTTCAAGTCCTTATACGTAATGGCTTGGCCCTCGTGTCGTACAGCGACCTTGTCGGGAAACCTTTCAGACGATATCTCCAGATATCGTGCCAGGTTCATGGATGGCTCCGCTATTGTGATTATCGAAGATAAGTGTTTAGGATATATGCTGAGTAAAGAATTCTGGATAGAGGATTATGTTTCCAATTCTGAAAAAATCCCCAATGCTGATAAAAACCACAGACGCTTGCAGGATTCAGATGTCACTCGGCCTTTTCAATGGTGACATTGGCATTGATACCGGATTTTTTCTTCAAGCAGCGGATACCGATGAAGATGGTGTCGAAGATGTCATCGGCGAACGGAATCAGGTCGTCCGGTTTGCCGAGCATGCTTTTCCTCGTGACCGTGTGTTTGTATTGTGAATAATTGAGCAATACTAATATCAAATCTAAATTGTCAAGCAATTTGTCATAGTCTCATATTGTTATTAATTTTTTTTAATCGCCACTATGGAATTCGTTAAGACAATATTGACAGAGTTGGATTCCTTGGCTACGGTTCAGTTTCAAAACCATCGGCTGGGTCGTATGGAACGGTCCAGAATAAAGAGATTTCTAAAGGAACTCCAATGTCTAGAAAATAAGATAAACCCTACATGAAGGAAGATGATGACACTCAAAAACAGAGTTGCCCTGATTACCGGTGCGAGCAGAGGAATCGGCCGCAGTGTAGCAACAGCATTTGCCACTGCGGGTGCCGATGTTATTCTCGTTGCCAGAAGCGGAAAGGCGCTTGAAGAGGTGGCCGGGGAGATCGTAAAGATGGGTCGGCAAGCCTTTGCTGTTTCCTGCGATGTATCTTCCGGCGAGGAAGTAGATGAACTGAACAAAAAAGTTAGCAAATCGTTCGACCGACTGGATATACTTGTAAACAGCGCCGGGATTTCAAAACGCTCGAGGTTTCTGGATTACGACGACGAGACCTGGTTTGAGGTTGTGCGGGTCAACCTTTTCGGTGTTTATCTGATCACAAAGGCATTTTTGCCCAAGATAGAGAAAACCGGTTCGGGACGGATCATTAATATTGCTTCGGTGGCAGGAAAGGCGCCCGTACCTTTCAATACTGCTTACAGTGCTTCCAAACATGGTGTCCTTGGACTCACAAAATCTCTTGCAAGCGAAATTGCCCAATCTGGGTTTCCGCAAATTACGGTAAACGCCATATGTCCTTATTTTGTGGAAACCGACATGCTCAGAGGGAAAAACGGGTATCATGCTCAGATGGCGGCCATGTCCGGCAAACCCGAAGCTGAAATCGAAAAAAGAATTACAGGACAAAATCTGCAAAAAAGAGTATTGGAACCGCAGGAGATCGCGGCCATGGCGGTTTACTTGGCCTCCGACGACGCACGGGGGGTTACCGGTCAGGCATTCAACATCTGTGGCGGGCGTATTTTTCATTGAACCATCGCGAATGTAGGAGCGATCTATGGGGCATTTCAAAATCAGTCAAAAAGATATTCAGTTCATATTAAAAGAGCAGCTCCAATACGGGAGCTTGTGTGACTTGGAGCGTTACCAGGAGTTAAACGAAAAGACGCTGGACATGCTAGTCACGGAAGCGCTCAGCTTTGCGAAAGGCGTGTTGGATCCGCTGCAGGAGATCGGTGAAAAATGGGGGGTAAAGCTGGAGGACGGCAAGGTCATCTGTCCGTCCGAATTTCGGGACGCTTTTCGACAATACGGACAGGGTGGCTGGATCGCGGCGACCAGGAATATCACCTATGGCGGTCAGGGCTTTCCGCACATGCTGCGCATTGTTGTCAATGACCTCATGTACGGCGCATGCCAGTCCTTCAACATGGCACCCAGCCTCACCCACGGCGCCGCTCACCTGATTGAAAGTTTTGCAGCAGATTATCTGAAGAAAAAATACATACCCAGGATGTTTGACGGAGCGTGGGCCGGGACCATGTGCCTGACCGAACCGGATGCCGGATCGAATCTGGCCGCACTTCAGACGACGGCATACCCGGAAGGGGATCACTACAGAATAAAAGGATCCAAAATCTTTATTTCATGGGGTGATCACAATTTGACGGAGAATATTATTCACCTGCTGCTGGCAAGAATCGAAGGCGCTCCATCCGGCGTTAAGGGTATATCCTTGTTTATCGTTCCCAAGGTGCGTGTTGAGGCCGACGGATCCCTTGGAAAACCGAACGATGTCATCTGCACCGCAGTGGAGGAAAAGCTTGGACTGCACGCATCTCCTACGTGTGCCCTTTCGTTTGGATCACACGATGGCTGCATCGGTTATCTGTGCGGTGAAGCCAACAAAGGGCTGGCCCACATG
>CP070694.1:1088483-1092092 GCA_020353355.1 Desulfobacterales bacterium
ATTTGGGATTTGACCGATCGATATATACCTGAAAGTTAAATGAAGACCTCTATGCTACCATTAGATCCGACATTGATAGCTTTGACTCTGGCAACCCTGATGCCATTTGTTTCCTTTGTTCTGATCATGGTCTTCAGCCGCAGATATGCGCGCATATCTGCGGGCCTCTCTATTGCTGCAATTACGCTTTCGTTTATTTTTTCTATGTTTCTCTTCATTCGGCATTGGCATATGGAAGCGCCGATTCAGTACACCGGCCGCTGGCTGGTGTCGGGTGATATCGTCATCCCCTTTGGATTTCTGCTGGATCCTACAAGTTTGCTGATGCTTGCCGTGATGGCGCTAATCTGCTTTTTGGTTCAAATTTACTCGCTGGGTTACATGGCCAGGGATCCCGGTTTTGCACGCTATTATGCCTTCATGTCGCTGTTTGCCTGGGCCATGATGAGCTTAACCCTTTCACCGACCATGCTTCAGCTCTATATCTTTTGGGAATTGGTAGGCCTGTCCTCCTATCTGTTGATAGGTTTCTGGTATGAGAAATTCAGCGCCACCGAAGCCGGCAAAAAGGCATTTGTGATGACCCGCCTGGGGGATGTGGCTTTCTTCTTGGGTTTGCTGCTGGTTCTCATGGATCTGGGCAACCTAAATATTCTGGAGATGAACGACCCAAGTCTTGTCGTGCGGTTTTCAGCGACGCGCCTCACGGTTTCGGCGTTGCTGATATTCGGCGGCATTGTCGGCAAAAGTGCCCAATTTCCGTTGCTTACCTGGTTGCCGGACGCCATGGAAGGCCCCACGCCGGTAAGCGCTTTGTTACATTCGGCGACCATGGTGGCCGCCGGTGTTTATCTGTTCGCGCGCTTATTTCCGTTTTTCAGTTTATCGCCCACCGCCATGACAGTGTTTTTGCTAATTGGCACGCTGAGTATGCTGTTGGCTTCTACCATGGCCATGGTCAGCCGGGATATCAAACAGGTCTGGGCCTATTCCACCATCAGCCAGCTAGGATTTATGATCATGGGATTGGCCGCCGGCAGTTTTTTTGCCGGGGTCTTTCATCTGACCACCCATGCGGGCTTCAAAGCATTGTTATTTCTATGCTCGGGTGTTTTTATCCACCATGTTGACAGCAATGACCTGTTTGACATCGGCAGACAGGGTGGTCGTCGTTTGAAAATACCGATGATCTGTATCACGGCGGCGGCTGCAGCTTTGGCCGGTCTGCCGCCTTTTTCCGGGTTCTTCAGCAAGGAAGCCATCTTTGGGGCGTTGGCCGATCTGGATAATCCGCTGTGGTTGATAGCGGGATTGCTGGGTGCATTTTTGACAGCCTATTATGCGTTTCGAGTGATCTTTATTCTTCTTTTTCCAAAAGAAATAGACAGCGGTCAAACGCCGATTCTTGACGGCGATCACGGCCATGGAACATATTGGGTCATGGTCTGGCCGCTGGTTATTTTGGCAGCAATTACCCTGTTATTGGGCTTTTTCCAGGGCTATTTGGATAGTTTTTTAAGCAGTCCGCAAATGATGCAGAGCAACACGAGGGGTGCTCACCATTCTTGGCTACCTTTTACGGCCCTGGGCCTGGCGCTGGGGGGGATTGCACTGGCATGGCTGGAATTCGGCCGGCGCGCTGCCGAGCAGGTAGGATTTGTGGAGCGTATGCCGGCGCTGAACAATCTGTTTGCCGAACGCTGGTATATCGATCGGTTTTACCGGCAGTTTCTGGATATTGTCGTATACCATACTTTTTCGAGGCTTTTCACCCTGAATGATAACAGCGTTATTGACGGCAGCATTGACGGATTGAGCAAAGGCACTATTGAAGCCGGTCGTTTCATTTCGCTCCTTCATTCCGGTATGGTTCAATACAGGTTGCTGGTTATCTTCATCGTTCTGGTATTGCTGGCGCTGTATTTTATATTTTAGAAGTGCCCGGGCAGTTTAAAAATGCCCGACATGAAATTTATTTAATACGTATGAAAAAGTTACAAATGACTAAAGTGAGCTAAAGTGAGCTAAAGTTTTGGAAACGCTTTCAGCGAATTCTAAATTTAAATAGACAGAATACCTTAACTTTAGGCATTTTAGATCACTTCAAACTTTAGTCACTTATTATGATAATCATGGAATCTTCCGGTTTTCCATACCTTTCCGCGATTCTCCTAAGCTGTGTGGCGGGGCTTCTGGTGATTCTTTTTCTACCAGAAGAACGCGGCAAACAGATTAAATGGGTAAGTGCGATTTTTTCCGGCATCACCATGGTTATAGCTGTGTACCTCTTTATTGCCTATGATAAAAGCCAGGGGGGGCTTCAGTTTGTCGAAAAATACACCTGGGTTCAGTCTCTGGGTATCAGCTATTTCAATGCCGCAGACGGTTTTAATCTTCCCATGCTGCTTCTTACCGGTATCGTGTTTTTTACCGGTGTGCTCACCATGTGGGAGCTGAATACCCGGGTAAAGGAATTTTACGCGCTGTACATTCTTTTAGTCACCGGGGTATTTGGACTCTTTATGAGCTTTGATCTCTTTTTTATTTTCATCTGGTATGACGTTTCGCTGTTCCCCATGTACCTGTTGATTGCGGTATGGGGCACCACCCGCAAAGAATACGGGGCCATGAAGTTGACCCTGTATCTGCTGGCGGGAAGTGCCTTAATTTTGCCGGCAATCATTTATCTGTTTGTCAATTCGGGATTAAACACCTTTGATGTTACCCTGCTGATGCGTCCGGGAACATTCACGGCATTCCAGCAAAAATTTGCATTTATTTTCCTTTACCTGGGTTTCGGCATACTGGCTGCGATTTGGCCGCTTCATACCTGGTCTCCGGTCGGCCATGTGGCGGCACCGCATGCGGTAAGTATGGTTCATGCCGGCGTGCTGATGAAGATCGGTGCATTCGGCGTGCTGCGCGTCGCCATTTTTTTATGTCCGCAAGGCTGGCAGTACTGGGCCCAGCTGATGGCTCTGCTGGCTGCCATCGGCATTATCTATGGAACATTTGTGGGATTAAGCCAAACGGATCTTAAATATGTGATTGGATACTCCAGTGTTTCCCACATGGGTATTGTTGGCCTGGGACTGGCCACCGTCAGTGTGGATGGGCTCAACGGCGCGGTGTTTCAGATGTTTGCCCATGGCATCATGACCGCCTTATTCTTTTCTTCGGTCGGGTATATTTATGACAGAACCCACACCAAAATCATCGGAGAGCTTGGTGGACTCAGCCGTGTCATGCCGGTGGCCTCGAGCTATTTTATTGTGGCCGCCATGGCCAGCATGGGGATCCCCTGCCTGGCCAGTTTCTGGGGGGAGCTGGTGGTGTTTATTTCAGCCTTTAAGACCTATCCCTTCAGAGGTGCAGTAGCCGTTTGTGCCCTGGTGGTCAGTGCGCTTTTTATGTTGCGGGTGGTGCAGAAGACGTTTTACGGCCTGAAAAATGAGAGCTTTGCGGATTTGCCGGATATGCCGTTTGGACTGGGGGTTCCCCGCATGATCTTAATTATGGTGCTGGTTTTCTTCGGACTTTTTCCGTCGCTGATGTTTGATGTGATTGAGACGGCATCAATTCCGTTTATGAATGGATTGCCATGACAAC
>CP070694.1:1092192-1095641 GCA_020353355.1 Desulfobacterales bacterium
CCTAATCCATTAGTTTCGATCCATTCCCTGCAAATGGCTTCACTGAAGTTTTGTGTGATATTTTGATCGAGAGAGATTTTCATGGGCATAAATCCTTTAGGCTGGTAAATTAGTATGTTTAAAAATTATGGAAAGAATTATGGAGAACTGATCATTGCTCTACTATAATGCACCTGTTGCTCAATGTCTGCATTTAGTCAAAAATTTTGTTAGCTTTTTTTGATTAGCAGGACCAAATTCACAATAAAATATGTCGGTTTATGATGTGTGGTACTATGATTTCATGCCCTTTCTCAAAATAACCTCACCATAAATACTGCGGCCGACCTTAAATTTAAGTCCTGATGTATTAATTGTAATTTGAACTAAAGATAGCCTGCTTTACCTTCAAGGCTGTATTATCCAATCAAAAACCGCAAGACTGTGTAATACCTTTCATAATAATCTGGCATTCATTTCATAAAAGTTGTTGAGAGATACATGATCAGATGTTGTAACAGTTTGATTTTATACAAATGGTTTATTTAAGGCGGATTTGGCCCTATTTTTGCTATCATTCAATATCACAAGAACAGTTCAGAATATTTTTTGGGACGAATTATAAAAATTCGGCAATACTGCCACCCAACTTCAACACCAACACAAAAACCCATATGATGGCTAAAAGCCTCTACCGGTTGCGCTTAAATAAAGGGGGTTGAGGTGGCGCTTCAGGCTTCTCGAATGTGCGTGCATCTTTTCGACCGATCTGTTTAACTTTTATTTAAATGTCAGCCACTGGCGAAAATAACGGCATTTGGGGAAGCCAATTAGAAGCCTTTGAGTTCTTGATATTTCAGCTTTTCTTTTTGGTATGTATTACAGATGTAGCTAATACATACTGCATACAGCAGCGGTTTGGACGACTCCATGAATAATGGCTCAACCGAACCGAGTAAGGCCTTGGATATCAACTAATATGTTATGGGGCTAAGAAGGCAGGGTTAATTTCTAACCCTGCCTTTTCTTCAATTAGCCAGATAGAAGCTGATTATAATATTCTAATCAAAATTAAAACATCAATTGGAATGCATTTTGCCTGCTCCAAATTCAGGTTGTGATACCGGGGGCAGGGCTAAAAAAGAGGAATTTTTAATGAATAATGCGAATAAAGCAGAAGTAGTAAAAGATAGAGGAGGGACTCGTTCAGGAACCGATAGGCGTCAGAGGGCATCTTCAGCATACAAAAAAGAAAAAAGAAAAGGTGAGGATCGTAGATCAGGATTTGATCGCCGAAGGGGAATAGGTCATAAACGTGATAAGAATCACCGAACGATAGAGCGCAGAGATGTATTTAGAAAAAATAAATAAAATCAATTGCAGTTTCTCTTGGATAAAATTTTGAGACGATACTGCCTTCTTTATGTTCCTTGATAAAAGGCGCCTTAAAAAAATTAAGCACCTTCTATTTAATGATGATGTTTCAAAATTTCCTTGCGTTTATTATTGGATGCTCTTTGCGATGATGTCAATATTCAATTGTTCCTTTCAGTCGCTGTCATTTTGTCCAACAAATCTCCGATTTTGGCAATTGCTGAACAATCTAACAATGATTTTATAGGCAAGTATGTATTAACCCCCGGCAAGTTTAATTTATGGATTGTTTACGTTTGACAAAGGATGTTTTGTTCCAAATCATCTTTCTCATTTGATCCTGCAGGCTTCTTTAATGAGCCATTTTCAATCAACCTTTCCATTTAATTCATATTTTTTCAAGAATTCTTAAAAATTACCGATAAATACAATAATTAGCACACAAATTCAGGCGAAAGTCTCAATGAAACAAAACATTTCGTAAATTATGGAAGATAAAGATAAGACAAAAAAACAACTCATAGATGAATTGACTGACTTGCGTCAGCAAATCATTGAATTGAAATCACTGAAGTCCGAACACAGACGCATTGAGAAAGCCCTGCAGGAGTCAGAAGAAAAGTATCGCCTGTTGGTGGAAAATGCGGACACCGCTATTTTCATTGCGCAAGATGAAGTCATAAAATTCCCAAATCCAAAAGCCCTCGAATTGATCGGCTACTCAGCAGATGAATTAGCCAAATTGCCCTTTGTAAATCTAATCCATCCACAAGACAGGGATACAGTTTATGCAAGACACAAGATGCGGTTGAAAGGGGAAAAAGCTCCCAGTAGTTATGAGTTTAGAGTAATCAGCAAAAAAGGCGATGAACTATGGGTGCAACTGAACACCGTTTTAATTACCTGGGAACAGCGTCCGGCCACTCTGAATTTTTTAAGGGATATAACGGTGCAAAAGACATTGGAGGTCCAACTTCACCAGGCACAAAAGATGGAAGCCATCGGTACCCTTGCAGGCGGCATTGCCCATGCCTTCAACAATATCCTGATGACCATCCAAGGACATATCTCTTTGCTATTGTATGATATGGATTCTGGCCACCGCCATTATGAAGCGCTAAAAAGCGTAGAAGCATCGGTTATAAGTGCCGCCGAGCTTACCAAACAACTTCTGGGGTATGCGCGAAAGGGAAAATATCATGTCCAGCTTCTTGACCTCAACCAAATAGTCAAGCAGACCTCAGGTGCTTTCGGCAAGACCAGAAAGGACATCACAATTGACTGCGAACTTTCACAGGATTTGGTTGGCATTGAAGCCGATGAGAGTCAGATGGAACAGGTGCTGTTGAATCTTTATGTCAATGCGGCCGAAGCCATGCCCGAGGGTGGCAAATTGATCCTCAAAACATCCAATGTGACCCATAATGAAATGAAAGGCAGGCTGTATGAACCAATCCCGGGCAGATATGTTCAGTTAAGCATTACAGACTCAGGCGTGGGTATGGATAATGAAACCCTAAGCCACATTTTTGAACCTTTTTTTACCACAAAAGAAATGGGGCGCGGCACCGGTCTTGGATTGGCCTCTGTTTTCGGTATCATAAAAGCCCATGGCGGATATATCGACGTCGAATCTGAGAAAGGTCACGGCACCACCTTTAGCATATATTTGCCGGCCACAAATCAAAAAACCGTTAAAAACAACAAATCAACTGACCATAGATTTGAGGGAAAAGTGACTATTTTGCTCATAGATGATGAGAAAATGGTATTGGATGTAGGATCTAAGATGCTTCAAAGGCTGGGTTATGCGGTGCTTGAAGCCAGCAGCAGCAAAGAGGCAATTGAAATTTATCAAGAGAAAAAAGATCAAATTGGTATGGTTATCCTGGATATGATATTGCCGGAGATTAATGAGGGGGCCGTTTTTGACAGAATTAAACAGATTAATCCAAAAGCAAAGGTTCTGCTTTCAAGCGGATATAGCATTGATGGCCGGGCCACAGAAATACTCAAACGCGGCTGTGATGGCTTCATTCAAAAACCCTTTACCATGAATAAGCTGTCCGAAAAAATAGATCAGATTCTGGCTAAAG
>CP070694.1:1095741-1099857 GCA_020353355.1 Desulfobacterales bacterium
ACTAGAATCTATCTCAAAAATTAGGTTCTAATTATCCATCAATAGCATCTAACACAAGCTCGGTTAGATCCTTGACTGCGAGTTCAATTTTCTGTCTGCGTGCCCGGGTGGCCATGGTCCGAACACACTGCTGGCAAGCCGTAACGACCATTTCGGCCCCGATATCTCTGATGGAATCAAGCTTCATCTGGGCAATCTCGCCCGAAAGCTCCGGATCCGTCATCTCCAGGTTCCCCCCGCCCCCGCAGCAGACGGCGAATTGACGATTGGTCGGTAGTTCCTTGAATTTGAGACCCGGAATCGCCTGGATCACCTCGCGGGGCTCCTCATATATTCCTGTGTTGCGCCCCAGGTCACAGGGGTCGTGATAGGTGGCCGTAACGTTCATTTCCTTTTTGGGCACAATTCGCCCCTCTTTAATCAGTTCGGCGATCAGCTGGCTGGCATGCATCAGTTTCAGCCCCGTGTCATACTGATGCTTCCAGGTGTGAAAACATGATGGACAGGTAAAAACAACCGTTTTGGCGCCTATATCGGCCACCTTTTTGAGATTATGCGCCTTCATGGCTTCCAGCTTTTCGGGCATTCCGGCGCCCACCAGTGGAAAGCCGCAGCACCATTCATCTCCGCCCAAAATGCTAAAGTCTAATCCGGCCTGTTGCATGATCCTGGCCATATTCGCCGGGATTTTCTGGACCATGGGGAAAAACGAAGCCACACAGCCCACAAAAAAGACCATCTCGGCATTATCTTTCTCAAATGCATCTTCAGGCAGATCCTTAATTAATTCCATCCATTCGGTACGATCCTCATTATCATCGTCGGATATATTATGGGTGCCTTCCAGGGTTTTCACCAGACGATCGGCGATTTTCGGGTAAAAGCCCTCACCCACCTGGCATTCGCGATCACGGAAAATAAGATTTTTGGTTTGGACCCCGGACATACAAACCGTTGTACAGGCGCCGCACCCGAGGCACGTAAAAATGGATCTTTCGGTATCTTCATTCAACTCCAGTTTATTTTCGATGGCAAAGCGGGTAATGGCATTGCGTCCCCGGGGACAGGAGGATTCTTTGCCCTCAACGAGATAGGTCGGACAGCTGGGCAAGCAGAATCCACACTTCGTGCACTTGACTACTTCATCATAAGACAATTTCTTCAACTGGACAATATTCATAAGCCTACACCTCTCATTAGATCAAAGACCGCCGATAAAACGCCCGGGACTCATGATACCCGATGGATCCACCTTTTCTTTAACGCGCTTCATGACAATAAAGTCCGAGGGCTGTTCACCCCAAATGCTCAAATCTTTTTTTATGTCGGTTGGCGCATGTTGTACGACGAGATTGCCGCCTGCCTTCCGGCTGAGTTTCAGCAATTTTCCCATTACGTCGATGGCCTTATCTTCGGATCCATTGCCGCTCTCATCCATCAACAAGCTGATGGTGCAGACCCCACATCCGGCGTTGGCCGATATCGCGCTTGCTAGATTACCCTGGGACAACGTATGATCTGCAAATTCGATGATGTCTTTCCATTCGGAAATGCGATAATTGAGTTTTGCTCTGATCAAGCCGGAAAATTTCGTCACAAGCGTCGCATCTAAACTGCTGATCGCCAGCCAGAATTGAAGATGCGCGTGGTCCTGAAGTCGCGCCGCTTCGGTCGCTCCAAAAGTCCCGGCCATGTTTCTGAGTTCTGTCGACATGCGCTCGACGGCCTCCTTAAAAGCCTCAAGCGCAACCGCCACCACGAATCCGTCAGATGCGAAATCGGGCAACACGCCGGTCTTCAAATGGCTAAAGGCCGCACCGTTCATGACTTCAACCGCCGCGGGAAGCAAACTGGTTTCAAAGATGCGATTGGCAAAATCGCATGCAGCGGACACTGTTTTAAAAGAAAATAGCAGTGTTTCCAAATGCTCCGGCAACGGGAGCAGCTTAAACGTCATTTCACACATAATGCCCAATGTCCCCATACTGCCAATCATTAATTTGGATATATCGTAACCTGAAACGTTTTTGACGGTTTTGCCGCCAGCTCCCACGATGTCTCCATTCGGAGTGACAAATCGAACCCCCAGCATATGATCGCGCAGCAAATTATAAAGGAGTCGCCGCGGACCGTTGGAATTGGCGGCCACGATACCGCCCATGGTTGCTTTTTCGCTGAAAGGCGGATCAATGGGCAGAAAACACCCGCTATGGGACCGATCCGAACAGATAAATTCATCCCCCTCGGTCGTTAGATTCTCCAGGGGCAGATAACAACGGTCATCCTCGGTCGCCAATCTGGCCTGTACGTCTCTGAATTTAACGCCGGCTTCAACCGTGATGGTGAGATTGGCCGTGTCAACGTCAAGCATGTGATTCATTCGGGTGGTGCATAGCACCAGATCCAACCGTTTCAGAGGGTTTCCAAACGACATCTTTGACCCGCTTCCCCTGGGAACGATGGCTAAATTCCTGAGATTGGCCGACTTAACACTCTCCGAAACTTGCTGGGTGTTCTTTGGAAATAAAACCGCCATGGGGGTCAAGTTATCGATCGTGTATTCAGAAACGACTTCGGGTTTCGTTTTCACAAAATCCCGGCCGACAATTTCTGCCAGCCCGTCAATGATTTCTTTAGAATCCACCATATGAAATCTCCCTGGTATCTGCGGTCAATGCTGAACCGCCCAGAATTGTTCGTCAAGTAAAAAACGATTGCACTCACTCCGGCTCCGGTATCATCTTGCCCGGATTAAGAATGTCATCCGGATCAAAGGCTTTTTTGATGGTACGCCCGAATTCAAGATCACTTTCGCAAAAAATCAGAGACGTCTCCTTGAGCTTTTCCAGCCCGACGCCATGTTCACCGCTGATAGTTCCGCCGGCATCTGCACAAATCTTAAGGATTTCCGAAGACGCTTTGAGAACCCGTTCTTTTTCACCAGGATTTCTTTCATCAAACAGGATCAGCGGGTGAAGATTGCCATCGCCTGCATGAAAGACATTGCCGATGGGTAAATTGTATTTCTTGCCGACGTCTAAAACCCGGTTGAGGACTTCCGGAAGTTTGGTACGGGGTACCGTGCCGTCGCAACACAGGTAACTGGGGTACAGCCGGCCCATGGCGCCGAAAGCTCCTTTGCGGCCTGCCCAAAGGTCCTGCCTTTCCGCCTCGTCTTTAGCCAGTTTCACCTCCCTGACGTTGTTCTGCCTGCAGATTTGTATGATTTTTTGAGCCTTTTCGTCCATGCCCTGCGGCATGCCGTCAAGCTCGATGATCAGCACGGCTGCAGCGTCCAACGGATATCCCACCTTGGAGCTTTCTTCCACGGCACGCATCACCTGATTGTCCATCATCTCCAACGTGGCAGGGACAATCCCTTCGGCAATGATGGCGGAAACCGTATTGGCGCCATCCTGAATGGTATCGTATATAGCCAACATGGTTTTGACCGCTTCAGGGGCTCGCTCCAGTTTTAAAATCGCCTGTGTGACCAGTCCCAGAGTTCCTTCGCAACCCACAAAAAGACCGGTTATATCGTAGCCGGGATTATCCCGGGACTTGTCGCCGGTCCAAACCACCGTGCCGTCGTTCAACACAAGCTCCAGGCCCAGGATATGGTTCGAAGTGACGCCGTATTTGAGACAGTGGGGACCCCCCGAATTCTCAGCAATGTTGCCGCCGATGGTGGAGACCTTTTGGCTGGCCGGGTCCGGCTGATAGACGAAGCCTTTTTTCAGTACTTCGGTTTGCAAATCCAGCGTAATCACCCCCGGTTGCACGGTGGCCGTGCGGTTGGGGATATCAATCTCGAGAATCCGGTTCATCCGCGAGAAATGGACCACAATACCCCCTTTGACGGGAATTGTCCCACCCGTCAAATTGGTGGCGGATCCGCGGCCCAGGATAGGAATCTTCTCCCTGAAGGCTAATGCCATCACTTTGGAGACTTCCTCGGTGGAATTGGGTAGTACCACCACATCCGGCTCGGCCTTATCAAGGGAGGCATCATAGCTGTAAAGGGCGAGGTCCATGGCAGAAGCGAGCACATATTCAGGCCCCACGATGTCTTTTAAGCGTTCGATTAATGTTTGGTTATCCATGTGCATTCCTCCC
>CP070694.1:1099957-1102559 GCA_020353355.1 Desulfobacterales bacterium
AATTTCCGGTGGTGTTTATTAGCGGGTGCGAGCAGAATTTGATACCCTACCGAAAACCGGAAAGCAATCATAATGATCTCCAGGAAGAAAGAAGGCTGTTTTATGTTGCCATGACCCGGGCGATGGAACGGCTGTACCTGACCCGAGCTGCCAAGCGAAGAATTTACGGCAGTCTGCATGATCGCAAACTTTCGTCTTTCGTAGCTGATATCGAAAATAAACTCAAATCAGACGAATCGCCCCGACTTAAATTGGAGAAACCGGATAAGCCAAAGCAGGTTCAACTGAAATTATTTTAAAACTGCAATCCTGCCTGCTGAACCTGTGAGTCCAAAAAGGTCTTAAGTTTATTCTTTTTGAAGCGATTAAAAATTTACATCGATAAATTCAATGACCGCACGCTTAATGGAAGCGAATGGCGAAACAATACGCCACCCGAAATATCTCTGAACACACTAAAATTATTACAAAAAAAACAAATTTATTGATCTTGCACGCCAGATGGTGTATAAATTTAGTATAATATTAAATTCTGATTTTTAATCCGACAAGGAAAGATATAAAATTGGAATGAAGGGCCGTCACAGAAAAATATTAAAGATATTTGTTATATTTTCAATTATTGGCGTTTTTCCACCAATCGGTGCATTTGCCGACATTTATCGCTATATCGATGAAAACGGCGTCATGCATTTTACCAATGCTCCCACCTCGTCATCTCGTGAATATAAGCTGTTTCTGCGGGAAAGAAAAAGCCCGGAACCTTCTTGGTTCTATAATGAGAAATATGATGATTTGATCTCAGAAGCCTCAAAACGCTATGGTATTTCATTTTCCCTGCTGAAGGCCATAATCAAGGCAGAGTCCGATTTTGATCCGCAGGCCGTATCAAAAAAGGGGGCGATGGGATTGATGCAAATCATGCCGCAGAACTTCAAACTCCTCGGTCTGAATGACCCCTTTGATCCTACCCAAAACATCGATGCTGGAGCTCGTTATTTTAAACAACTATATGATCGTTTTGGCGGCAAACTGGCATTGTCCCTTGCTGCCTATAACGCGGGTCCAACCGTAGTGGATCGGTACAAAACAATTCCACCGTATGAAGAGACCGAAGAGTACGTTAGACGAGTTTTAAAATACTATTATAACTACAAAAATTTATAAAACCCGCCCTTTTTCCATTCTCTAAGCATAAATCGAACCCTGTGTCTGAATTCAATCTGGAATCTTACCTTACGTGTTGAAGAACAATTGCGCTGCGACATGGAAGATAGAGACTTAGAAGATTGGCATTCCGGTCGGCAAGATGGTGAACCTGTGTCACGTGTTCCTGACTCGTAACAAGTCGGCCGTGGCCGCCGAATTGCCGGGCATCGCTGTCAAGGATCATTTTATATTTACCTGCAGGTGCTTCAAAAAGATAATCCGAATATGAATGATTGGGGTGGAAATTGAAAGCAAACAAAAGGCCGGCTCTTTCGAAAATGAGCAGCTTATTGTCTGAATGTTCGTATATTAGCCGCGGTCCGGTTTTTTCGAGGATCGAGAATTTCTTAGCCGTTGCGATCATCGCCCGGTCGAATTCAGCCAGAAACCGGTATTTCAAATAGGGGTTGTCCAGCAGATACCACTGACGCCTGGCATATTCGTACGACCAGTTATTGCCTGGCCGCGGAAAATCAATCCACTCCGGGTGTCCGAATTCATTACCCATAAAATTCAGATAACCTGCACCGGCGGTAGCTAGCGTTACCAGGCGGATCATTTTGTGCAGGGCCATGCCGCGGTCAACCCGGCTATTTTCATCACCAATGCTCATATGGTCATACATATCTGCATCGATCAACCTGAAAATAATGGACTTATCTCCCACCAGGGCCTGATCATGGGATTCGGCATAGCTGATTGTTTTTTCTTCGCTGCGCCGGTTGGTCAGCTCGTACCATAAATTTCCCATGGGCCAGTACTCATCCGGCACTTCCTTGATCAGTTTTATCCAGTAATCCGCAACTCCCATGGCAAAACGATAGTCAAAACCGTAACCACCCTTATCTTGAGACGCTGCCAGACCCGGCATGCCGCTGACATCTTCGGCGATGGTCACGGCTTCCGGTTTAAGAATATGGATAAGACGGTTGGCGAGGGCAAGGTAGGTCAGCGCATCTTCATCCACACTCTCATCAAAATAATCCTCATAAGACGTAAATGCCTTGTTCATTCCGTGATGAAGATAAAGCAAGGAGCTGATACCGTCGAAACGAAAGCCGACAAAACGAAATTCGTCCAGCCAGAAGCGACAGTTAGAAAGAAGAAAATGCAACACCTGATACTTGCCGTAATCAAAACAGCGGGAATCCCACAGCCGATGCAAACCGCGAGACCCGTCATGAAAGTATTGATACAACGTGCCGTCAAAACGGCTGAGTCCTTCGGTTTCATTGGAAACGGCGTGGGAATGAACGATGTCCATGAAAACAGCCAGTCCGGCCGCATGCGCCGCATCAACCAAAGCCTTGAGATCATATGGTGTTCCATAACGGGATGAGACGTCAAAAAAGTTTGAAACTTGATAGCCGAAGGAACCGTAATACGGGTGTTC
>CP070694.1:1102659-1115364 GCA_020353355.1 Desulfobacterales bacterium
GATTCTCAAACTGACACTTTGGGCAATCCATTTTTATGCCCTCCTTCTTGCGTTTGAACAGTTTGAATGGGAGTGAAGGAAATCTGAATGTTTAAGACAGAAATATCTTAGTTATGGTTTAATGTCAATTATGAGAATATCCTATATATTGTGGTTGGGTAACAAAGTAGATTTTGCAGATATCCCCTGGCAAAAACCAAATATCACCCCCTTTGAGATTAATTGAGAAATGCCCAAATATCAATCTTTCTGAAATCATTTCAGATAACAAACTGATAAATGCACCTATCGATATTTGTCGATTAAGCGTACGATAGTTTCCTGTTCCCAGTGAGCCGTGTAATACAAATTGTGATGCATTCCGCCGAACCAGGGATAGTTTACCCAGAGGTTTGCTCCGAAAAAGTGAAAGTATGCTATCTGAGTGACTTTGGTATGCTTACCGGCTTTTTCTAACTGAATATGACCATAATGATATTGTTGACCGCATTCTTTCGGATTCAGCAGCTTAAAATCAAATAAACCATGACCAATACCCAGGGCCTACGGCCGCTGGTAGTTTGCCACGTAGAAATCCTCGATAATCCCCTTCGCTTTCAGGGATTCTCCATATTGCCTGGCGGATTGTTTGTCCGCAAAGTGAGAAATCCTCACCTGGTACCATTTTTTGTTGACACTGACGGCCTGGGTCCAATAGGCGTCCAATCCCTGTTTTTTGAGCTGCGCCACATAGCGGTAGGCATGCTCGGGTTTTAAATAGGCCGCCACCTGGATGGTAAACGGATCGGTAACCATCACGGCCTTGGGTTTGGCTTTTTGCTCAAGCGCTGTTTCCGTTTTCGTTAAATAGCCCACGGTATTGATCATCAACAGGGCGACGCCGGCCGTCAGTCCGGCCAGCACCGCCGAGGCCAAGGCGCGTCTGGCTTTGCGGGAGCGTTTCAACAAATCAACAAAAGAGGCCAACTGTTGAATCAGCCAGATGACGGTGGGGTAGATGCCGGAACGAAAGCCCTTCACCAGCGTGCGAATCGCATCACTGACTGAGGCACCAATGTCGATCTTGCGGCGGGATTTGACCGGGATCGGTGGTGGAGCCGGCGGCTTGAAACCCGAGCTCATTCGTTTTAATTGAAGCTCGTCGATACCCTCAAGATATTCGTAAGCCCGTTGCCGTAAGCCTTTGTTGCGCTCGGTTGCACGCGTCCAGCGGATGCAGGCGGCCAGGCCCCGTAATAGCTTCGATCGATCACCGCCCTGTTCAATCGCTTGCAGATAGACGTTCAGTGCCCATTCATCGGCGCGCCGTTCTCTCAGAAAAAGAAGGGCCAGATCTTCGATAAATTTAGGAGGAACCTGATCCTTTTGATCGAAAACTCGCCGATAGGTTTGAAGGGCAGTAAAATCGGTTCGCTCCAACATCAGATAATAGCGCGCCAGGCCAAGTTGAATGTTCTTATTTTCGGTCTGGGCGTTTCCTATCCGGGATGCCAACTCCTGGTGCTCTTCCTTAAGCCCCCCGTGGCTTTCAATTTGCGTCATCCAATTTTCGGCAACCTCTTCATCTTCGGGATGATCATAAAGATAGGATACCAGAAAGCGCTCAGTTTCGGAATGTTTATCGACTCGGGCCAGATAAAACCTGGCTATCCGTGCGGCCAGGATGGTGGACTTTTTTTGTTTGACAAATGGAGAAATTAGAAAACTGTCAAATACCGCCACAGCACCCCGAAACGCGTTTTCTGCTTCCGGGTACATGCCGTCTCGCTCACAGGTGCCGGCCTCCCGTGCCAGGCGGTTGACAGCACCCATTGCCCAGTGGTTTGAAAGCCAGCCCACTGCCCAGAAAATAAGCACCCCAATGGCACCTACCGGCAAAAGCGTCCACTGCAGTCCAATACGGGATTGAACGTGCGGCAGGAGCCACAGGCTGATTAATCCGCCCATCAGCACCGAAACCCAAATGCGCGCCGCAAAATGTTTAAGGGTTTGGGTCATGGTTGTTGAAAATGCCTAAAGTGCCTAAAATTAAAATCGGATTATCGCGGCTGGAAGCCGCTCCCACAGGAACATGGTGAATATGTGGGAGCGGCTACCAGCCGCGAAATTGAAAAATTAAAATATAGCCATTGTTTATTCTGGACCATCTTGGCTTTTGACTTTTTGCCCTTCGCGCAACGCGACTTTCATGGAATGGGGAGCCCATACCCTGGACGGCGCACCGGTTATCGTAGATACTTCTTGAAACTGTATATCGGAAGGGATCGCAAATTCCCGCGGCGGTTCACCATCGGTGGCCTTTTTCATAAACTCCGCCCATATGGGCGCTGCGCCGCGCGCACCGGTGATGCCCCTGCCGTTGGTATCGCGCATGCCGACGCCCCGATCATAGCCCACCCAGACCGATGCACATAAGGTCGGTGTAAAGCCGGTAAACCAGGCATCGTGATAGTCATCGGAAGTTCCGGTCTTGCCGGCGGCCGGCAAATCAAATCCCATACGCCGCACAATGGCACCGGTGCCGGCGTTTAAAACTGCCTGCAGCATGTCGATGACCTGATAGGACAGACTTGCGTCCAGTGAGCGTTTGCCGCTGACAATGCGCTCTTCCAGAATTCTGCCCAGCGGATCCTCAACCCGCCGTATCCAAAATGGATCGTGCCGAATACCGCCGGTGGCAAAGGTGGCAAAGGCGGAAGCCATTTCCAGGGGGCTTACCCCCGACGTTCCGAGGGCGACCGAATAAACCGATGCCAAGGGGCTCTTGACACCGCAGCGCCGGGCCACTTCAATAACGGCATCCGGTCCGCTGCGCGCAACCAGCTGGGCGGCGACCGAATTTACACTCTTCATCAAGGCCCGTTTCAGAATCATCGGACCTTCGTATGTCCCCTCAAAATTTTCCGGTTGCCAGTCCGCAGCGCCCACGACCGGAATTTTTATCTTCTGATCCACCACCACGGTCGCCGGAGTTAAACCGAGCTTTTCAAAAACCGTGTAATATATAAACGGTTTAAATCCGGACCCGGGCAAGCGGTTGTTTTGCACGGCGCGGTTGTATTCGGTTTCCGAATAATCTCGACCCCCGACCATTGCTTTGACGGCACCCGAGTTCGTCTCGATCGCCACCAAAGCCGCCTGAGGATGTGTCGCGCTGCCGTTCAGGGTTTCCGCCTCGTCGTGTTGCACCCCGAGGAGCGTATCGAGTTTGATCAATCCGCTCTGAACAGCATCCACCGCCCAGGTTTGCAGCTGTGGATCCAAGGTCGTCATCACCTTCAACCCGCCGTGGTATACGACTTCCGGCCCATAGCGTTCTTCCAGATCCTTCAGAACGACATCCAGAAAATAGCTGCCGGTGCGGGTGCCGGCACGACGCGGTTGAAGTGTCAACGCTTGCTTATAGGCCTTTTCAGCCTCCTCGGGGGCAATATATCCGACGGCGGCCATTCGGGAAAGGACCACTTTCTGCCGCACTTTGGCGCGATCCAGGTGCAGGTAAGGATTGTAGCGCGTTGGTGATTTGGGCAATCCCGCCAGTAATGCGGATTCCGCCAATGTCAGGTTCGCAGCGGATTTACCCAAAAACGACTTAGCAGCCTGTTCAATGCCGTGAGCGCCAATGCCAAATGGGATTTGGTTCAGGTAAGCTTCTAGGATAGCGCCTTTGTCATATTGCGCTTCAATCTGCAATGACACCAGCAGCTCGCGAAACTTACGCAGATAGGTTCGCCGATAGCTGAAAAAGAGATTCTTGGCAAGCTGTTGGGTAATCGTCGAGGCGCCCTGCACCCTTCCCGGTTCAAAAAGGGTAATCCAAAGGGCCTTGAGGGTGCGAAGTTTATCCACCCCGTGGTGTTCCCAAAAACGGTGATCTTCAGTGGCGATAACGGCTTGAATGAAATGCGGTGAGACCCGGCTCAAAGGAATAGCTTCCCGACCGCCGATCACCATGATGCGCTCGCCACTGGCTGCAAAAATTTCCGTGGGCGGCGTTTCGATAATGCGGCTCAGGGGTTCCGGTACCCGGGGTAAATCCCGCAATGCGATAAAAAAAAGACCAACGACCAGCACCACTCCCACACCGGCCAGCGCTAATGTCAGATAAAAAACAGTGCTTAATCTTCGGATAGCTGTGGTTAAAAAAGTCATTGAGGCATCCGGTTATTCGACGAGTCATCAGCGGTTTCAGCGTTTGATCTTTTTTCTTCCAGAAAGGTCCGCAAACGCCAAACGGCCCACTCGTGACCCTGGATTAAGATCACTTTGCGCTGTGAGCCGTTGATGATTTCAAATCCGAGTTCAATGAACCCGGAAACCGCTTCATCCGAAATACCCACCCGCATAATTTGACCGGGTGTATTTAACAAAATCTCCGGCTGCGGCAGCATACTGCGGCGGACTTCTTCCGGAAACGCTTGCAGAGCATCAAAAAAGCGATCAGCCGGATAGATGCGATTTTCAAAAAAAGGAAGATCTTCCAGGGCTTCCACCGCGGCGATCTCCTGGCGCTCAAAATAAGCCAGAACATTGGGAGCAATTTTCAGTTGCCTAAGCACACGATTGTCGGCATCCAGAAGATAGACGATCAAACCGCCAGCGGCTTTCTCAAAATAGGTCCGCCGTCAATGGCCCTGGCCGGCTATCCGCAAAAGTTCATAGGGCGATATAATTTCCTGGGCAACTTCCTGAGGAAGGTTTAGATAAAGGTTGCGAAAGCGATCACCGGAGAGCATCACCCCCTGGCCGGTGGAAACATTGGCGGCGATCTGATTAAATGTGGTCGCACCACGGGCTTCACGTTGGATGGCCTGCCGGTCGGTGACGATCTGCTCAAGGGTTTTGCGGGCCGTAAGGGTTTGCTTACCCTTCTCCCAGATGGCCCCGGATTCCGGTCGCGCTGCATTCGTGGTTACCAAATACGCGCCCAGGGCGCGCTCAATCCAATCGAATCTGAGCTCAAGGATAAAAATGCTGCTGATCAAAAGCACCAGCAACACAGGCCGAATTCCAAATAATCTTCGGAACCATTCCCTGATATCCTGTGGGGCATGCCAGTCAGCCACAGCAAAAAAACCTCGAATTCATTCTGACCCAAAGGGCAAGTGTTAAGACGTAAATCCAGATGATACCTTAAAACTTAGAAGCATTATAACCTGAATAAAAGTGATTTCAAAACTTTAAATAATATTTGAGGACCCCGCTAAAAGAAGCGGGATTTCGCATCTTGATTTTATAAATGAGTATTTCAATTCACGGGAGCAATCAGCCGAAGGCGGACTATTGGGCGTTAGATAGGGTTATGAAACCACTTCTTAGGCTAGGTGTCAAGCCAGGCAGTGATAGCGGAAATAAAACAGGCGTGTGATGGAAAAAAAATCTGATCGATTCCGCAGTTAGTGAACATCGATAAAGTCACAAAATTCATCTGCTTTAGAGTCCATCGGGTTTCCAAACACGTCTTCCCCGGAAAATTTAAACACCAGATGGGAAGGGTCCAGGGTGCCGTCGGCCGCAGCATTTTGGTATATTCTAAATGTAACGGTGGCTCGAAAGTTGTCTTCGTCATAGACAACCAATTCAGGAAAGGGACTCAGCGTGACTTCGGTTTGCGGAACATCCTGACCGAAATAATACGCTTGACCCGGACCTCCCTGGGATGATCGGCTTATGTTCCAATTAAACCGATTTTCCACCGAAGATCGATCCATTTCTTTACTGAACTGAAAAACTACCGTAAACGGTCTGGAGGTATTGGCATTCAATAAATAGGTATCCAAGGCGGACAACGGTGTGTAAGGCCCAAAATAATAGGGAAACGTGCTTTGTGATGATGCAAATTCAATCCGGGGGGCTTCGGCTTTATAAAGATGTCGACTCAACATGTCGGCCAGGGCTGGATCCATTTTTTCAAGTATTTCCATTTGCTTAACGGCTTCATCGATTTGCCCCGCATCCGCATAGGCATATCCCAAATCAAGGTAGCCGTAAGCAAAATCAGGAGTTAACCGGATGCTTTCTTTGAATTGATCGATGGCTTTTTCATACCTGCCTTGTTGGCTGTACACCATGCCAAGGCCGTAATTGCCTTTTCCGCCATGCTGAGATAGGCTTAAAATGGTTTGAAATTGGGTCTCAGCCTCGTTGTAGCGCTGGGTTTGCAGATAAAAATTGCCCAGGGCGTAATAGTTGTTCACATCCGGATTTAAGCGCACCGCTTCCTTATATTCAGTTTCGGACTCAGGCAGCCGATTCAAGTCAAGATAAAGATTGCCAAGTTTTATATGGGTGTCATCCCGGAACGGATTGAGCCGGGTTGACGTTTTGTAAGCCTCAACGGCTTCCTCATCCTGATCGAGTTTTAAATATGCCAGTGCCATATAATTTGCGGCTTCAGCAGCGTAAGCGGATTGGGGGTCCAGCGCAATCGAGCGTTTGAAATCTATGATTGCAGATTTATAGTCCCCTTTTTGATATTTATCGATACCGGCTCCAATAGCATTATTGGCCATGGCGCTCATCTGAGCTCTTTGTCCGGCCAAAACGGAAAAAATACCGCTGACATAGCTTTCGGTGGAGAGTTGGATCATGATACGAATCGGCTCCTGGAAACGTTTATCGTTATGTTATATATATCGGCCAATATTAAAAATGTATGAGTTTTTTTCGGTACGCGGTTTTAGGGTTCAGAGGTACGAAAACGTATTAAAAAGATGGTTTCAGACCTCTAACCTAACGCTTTTTATTTTGATTGTGAACCCCTGAACCCTGAACCCTGCGCGCCGCGCCGTAGCTCAAAGAGCGAAGGCGGGAACCTCAAAACTTATTTTGCTTGCAGCCGAAATGTTTTCCCGCTAATGGATATAAAGGGCACAAAATGTCTAAAACTAGGTCCGCGCAGAACAGTCCGGGCCGGGGAATAGTGGAATGTTGAAAAAATTCATATGGTTTTCATTTTTTATCCTAAATTTTTGGCTTGGTCACGCCTCAATCGGTCACGGGAAAGTTATTGTCTTTGATGGGGTTACCACTGTAAAAAAACCTACCTACCTGAAAGTATTAACCAAAGGAAGGCTTTTTGCCCAGGGAGGCAAACTGGTTGACGTTTATGTCGATAACAAAAAGGTGAAACAAATCTTAACCGGCGGTGACGGCTACGGCTATTTAAAATATACGCCGCAGCGCACTGGATTGACCAGGATCGAAGCCCGGTCGATGAGCGAAAGCGATAGCGACAGCGGTGTTATTCTGGTGGTCGCTGAAGGGGATAAGCTCATACTGATTGAAGTGGAAAACGGATTAAAGGAGTCACTATTATCGCAGAATGCCAGGGCCAACAGCCACAAGGCAGTTGAAACATTAAGCCAGACATACAAAATAATATATCTGAACACTTCTTTTGCAACCGGTTTATCCAGAAATTGGCTTCGGGACAAGGAGTTTGTCGAAACTGCCACCCTGAAATGGCAGGGCTCCATCATGCTAAAATCGCTGAAGGAAAAAGGAATCCACCTGTTTGCCATCATCGGCTCTGCCGGCTTGGTGGCGGAGGCAACCAAATATATTGAAAATCGATATTCCTTTGAGGAAACAAAGGATGGTCAGACCGTAAAGGATTGGGAAGAAATCTTGAAACTTCTTGAAGAAGCGTCACATAAAGCGCCATCAAATTCAACCGCGAAACAGAAATGATAAAAAAACGATCATCATCCGACATACGCTTTAGAAAAAATACTCCGTTTTCTAATTTTACATGAACACGCTATATAAAAATGAATTAAAGCTTCTCATCAATTTTCATGCAAAATTCAGGTAATCATTAATCCGTCCCCTGATACTTTCGAATCGTTCCGTCAATGCCCACGGCATATACATCGCCGCTGCTGCTGACGGCAACCGATGACATGCCGTTTCCCTGAAAGTTCGTATCATGACCGCGGGCTTTTAGGTCATGGGTTACGGTGAGCATTTCTGCGGTTGCGAGATACACCCGGTTGGCGGTTACTGCCGGGGATGCGTAGGTTTGCCCCAGGAGTTTTAGCTTTCTGGGCAGCAGACCGTCATGAATGAGGGTACCATCGGTGGTGTTGATCACCTGAATGTGGTTTTTCGAAACCACGAAGATGAACTGACCCGGAGCAGCAGCCGGGGTGGCAAAAACCGGTTCGCCGGCATCATACACCCACATATTCACTCCGGTGGCCGCATCATATGCGAAAGCCTTGCCAGCTTTAGTTCCAAATACCATCAACCCGTTGGGCAGCAGGGCGATGGATGAATGTTTTTCAGAATCGTGGGCTTCGCGCCAGAGCACGGATAATTCCACACCATCCCACTCGTAAACACCGATATTGCACAAATTATCGGCAATGGCGATCCGTATGCTATGCTCGCTGGCTTGCAGCGCCGCAGTAGGATCGACAAACATATCCGGCAGCGGCGCCGTGCTGACATTAATTTCGATTGGAAATTGCTTAATCATCTCCCAAACGGCCGATAGAAAACCTGACAGTTCCTCGGCTTTCGGTCCGCCACTGGCACTGGTGTAGCGACATTTACCCAGGGCCTGGCGGTCCAGCAACGTTGCCATTTCTTCATCATCCCGCAAAACAAAGAGCTCTCCCTGGAGATCTTCAGGCCCGCCAACCGAAACATATACAAAAATTAATGTTTGATCACCCAAGGTAAGCACTTTGGGGGATCCGGTTGTAAAGCCGTTGTCCGGAAACATATACGACCATCGGCGGTTGCTGAATTCATCCACTTTTCGGAGGGTGCTGCGGACACGGCCATCGCCGATCTCTCGGTTGGTGATGACATAAACATCTCTTTTATCGGAGACGGCCGGTGAGGAAACAATGCAAGCCTCTCCATCGCTGCCCAAATATCGGTCCCATTTTTCACTCCCATCTGACGTTTCGATGGCAATAAGATGTGCGTCCGTCGTTCCGATGTAAAGAATTTCGCTGCCTTCAAAATCTTTGCCGAGAACCGGAGAAGAACTGGTAATCTTATAGGGTTTCGAAATCCAGGCCGACGAAAGGGCAAAACCGCTGTCAACCAGCTGAAATCCCTGGCTGGACGAATCACCGTGAAATTGCGCCCATTTGGTCGGAGCACCGCTGCACCCGAGCATCAAAGCAAGTGTCATTATCCAAAAAAGTTTTCTTAGCAAACCCGTCATCACGAATATCCTTCCTGAATAAAGAATTATATGGTCAGTCGCTTCTTTATTTCCCACGGCAGAACAATTGAGTTATTGGTGTGAAATATAATATACGCCAAAGCGCTGACATTAATCAAGCCCGGATGAACAATAGTAAGACACGCAACGAATTGATCAACCAGAGAAAGGATTTTATGTCGGCGGAATAGTGGTCTTCACCACCAGCGATACTGATAAGTATCGCAATGAAGCACAAACATAAGTTCAATTGAGAAGAGCAGTGTTATCGACGAATAAAAGATCCACATTAAAATAACGATGACAGAGCTGAGGGAGCCATAGAGGAGATTTATTTCTGATATGTGCTGGATATAGATACCGAAGACCTGACGCGCAGCCATCCACAACAGACAAAAGATGATTCCCGAAAGAAAACGATATCTGAATTTTATCCGAATATTCAAAAAAAGCTTGATGGTGACCAAATAAAACAGCAGGATCACCAGCGCCGATAGAAGATTTACAGGCTGGTATGTTACACACAGTTTTGCGGTTTTTATGATATCCGTCAAATAGGGGGCTTGATTGATAACCGTCAGCAGATGCGGAACCGAGGCAGAAAAAATGATCCAGATAAAGTTTAATATGAAAAACAGCAGGATAGCAAAAATGCTCATCATGATGTAAACAGCCTGACCCAGCAGAAGATGGCGCGGGGGCAATTCGAATATCTTCCGGTACGATGTATCCAGTGTTTTAAAAATGAGTCCACTGATAATCGGCAGCATGATAAAATTGATGGTTTTAAAGGAGCCGTAGGCATGCGGATTGAGCACATGGGTTTTTACCCAATCCTTTGATACAAAAGGTATCATCTGAACCATTGCATCGGGCAACAATGCGGTAATCCTGATGGCCCAATTGCTATGGGAGAACAATTGTTGTTGAATGAAATTGAAAATAAAAACGCTTAAGGTGACAAAGGGTATAATCGAAAGCAAAAAGACAAAGGAGATGGACAACGATAACGTAAAGCAATCATCCTTCATGAATTCTTTACAGGATACGGATAATAATTTATATCCCCAATGGTTTGTCTTCATGCTCCGCACAGTTATATCGATCTGCGCCGATGGGCCTGTCCTCCCCCCTCAATGATCCTGGACAGCCTCATGGGTTTTATTCCAGATCCATCAACTCGGCTTCCAAATCTTCGCGGACATCTAAATCAAGGGATTTCAGACGCGGGAAGAGCGCCACCAGGATTTGTTTGGCTTTTTCGATATTTTCGATGGCTTGGGACATTTTTTGATTCTCTGATTTGGTGAGATCAAGCTGGCCCTTGATTTCATCGATATCGTCGCGAATAAAATCAAACTCGTTGATCACTCTCAAAAAATCTTCAACTTCCATACCCCATCCTCCTTTTTAAACATAGTGCATCAAGCAGAATATCGGCAATTATGCTGGAAACTTGAGTGATTTTTTAACGTCGGATTGAAAGTCAAAACGGTGTTTGGTGTTTCGTGTTTCGTGTTTGGTCTCTGATTTTCCGAACTCCGCCTTCCGCCTTCCAAATTCTATTTTCTTTGGTCCCTGGCTATTTGTCGCATGTTAAGCATAGCGCACAAATTCAGCTCACATTTTTTTCGATAATCTAATCAGGGAGTCATCGACATGTTCGCAAAGACTGCTTTTCGATATACACTTCTATTGTGGATCGTTGGATTTTCTGGCTGGGCGTTTGCATTTTCCAGGGTTATTGAGGATGGCGCTAAAACCTACATTGTGGATTTGCACGGCGAGCGCTGGGATGTGACTCAGGCCAGATCAATTGATTTTGATCCTGAACGATTTCAGCATGGTATCGGTCGCAATGCATTCAAACCGCTGGAGGATTCATCCTTATCGGAAGATACCGGCGGCGTCTCAGACAACCAGCGTGTCATCGGGGTGTCCGATGGAAAGGAGGCGAAGGCATATTCAGTCTCACGACTATGGCGGCATGAGACCGCAAACGGTTTCCTCGGTGACCGGCCCATTACGGCGGCATACTGACCGTTGGTGGATTTAGCGGCTGTGTACAGTCGCCAGATTGACGGACAGATAATTACCCTGGTTCCCTCCGGTTGGACCTATGAGAGCACATTTGTTTTGTATGACAGGGAGACGGGTTCCCTGTGGTACCCGTTTGACGATGGATTGATGAGCATTCAGGGATTCTACTTTAAACACAGACTGCCGAAGATTTCATCCGAGGACACCCGCTGGAAAGACTGGGTCGAGAAGCACCCAGACTCTAAAATACTCAAGTGATTCGGGGTGCGGGTTACGTGTTTGGGGGTACGTGTTCCAAGCTTCGGCTTTTGGGTTTCAGGTGTCAGGTAAGACGAGGTGTCAAGGTTGCTCGTTGCGAGTTTCGGGTTTCAGGTCATGAATTCCTGAATTCCTTAAATCCTAAATCCATCAATTCTTGAATACTGACACCCGACACCTGAAACCTACTTATGTTCTGGAGGTTAGGTAATTAGATGAGATTTTGAATCCACACTATCGAACCGCAGAACCCGTTCTAGAATACTTGACTCCGACCTTATAAAAAAACGCATCGGTATCCGGCATCGGCTCGCACCATTGCACGACGGCATTGTAACATTCCTTGATATTAGGGCTCCCGACGTCTTCGGGAAAATTTTCCATCTTAATGAAGATCTCCGACCCGGGCTCCAAAGCATAGCCCGCCACAAAGCACATACCATCATCACCGTAGTCGCACATGGTTGCGCTGTAATATTTATCGGAATTCTGGAAGGCATACAGCAGCGAGGCATCATGTCTGTGGCGTTCGAATTCTCTGTTTTCGGTTGGCCTGACCATAACAAACCCCTTTTTTATGGTTGAGCGCATATCGTTTTTGTTGTTCGTCTAAAATATTAGCCCCAAATGATCCCAAGGTAACAGGCAAAATCATGTTCCGCAGTCGGAGGCAATGGTGAACCATCAATGTGCAAGTGGAAGAGAGACACAGGTGCGAGCTTGGAAGCGTCTGGTCTGATTGTGATGAGAGTCAACAGAATCGATCACTATCTATTATCGAACATCTATGGCTGCATGTCAAATTCAAAACCCAATCATATCGTGATCTGCTGATATTTGGTCATCCAGCATGCTATCGAAGGTGTTGAAAAACCCCAGATTTCTCTTTGCTGAGGCACTTATCTGCAATTTTCTCAAATTGCATGTTACATCTTGATATCCAGAAGAGAAACAAGGCTTCCGAATTTTTTCATCAGACACGTATGACAAAATTTTTGTGAGGCGAATAGTGGTTCGATACGAATATCATGCCGAGAATTTCCTCGGTATGGTCAAACTTGGATATGTTATTATCCTTATTACGTTATTTTTAAGATGAAATGCGTCAACTATTTCAAAAAAGCGGATTTGTGCTCAGGGAGCTTGTTCAACATAAACCTTCATAAGGATTTTCCCCCATCCGCCCTTATCCAGGCCGACATCCGGGCATTGGACAATATCTA
>CP070694.1:1115464-1118268 GCA_020353355.1 Desulfobacterales bacterium
ACAATTCATTTTTGATTCGTGGGAGCGGCATCCTGCCGCGACGCTATTTCCGATGAACCCGCAGGCGGAGGTTCACATTCTATCGTTTGCATCGAGATGTTCAACGAGCAATCCGCCTGAGGACGATCGGACAAAATATATGGTTTTCTTAGGCTATAAATTCTCGTATTAGTGAGTTCACCACCTCCGGCTGCTCATGAACGATCCAATGGGTTGCGTCCGGTATGCGTTTAATGGTCAAATCATCGCCGTATTGCTCGAGCCCATCGAGGTTGCCCACCAAAAGCGCCTGGTCCAATTCACCCCAGATGACGAGGGTGGGAACCCTGATTGTAAACATTTCACGGGGTAGATCCATTATCTTTTTTATGCCCTCTTTGTCCTTTTCGGATGCAGGCGGATACAGGGGGGAGGCGCGGTAATAATTCAAGGCCCCGGTCAGCGCTCCGGGTTGCGACCAGGCTTCAATATATTTTTGCCGAATCTCTGCGGTCATTTTCCATTTGCTTCCCCATTTAAACAGCGCGTTGGTCAGCCAACCGTAGTTGTTTTCGGATAGAATCGTCTCTGCTTGCGGCGAGCGAAATGTCAGCATATACTGGCTGGCCTTTTGCTGATCCGGATTGTTTAATAATTCCCGCGCGAATATTGCCGCATGGGGTGCATTGATAATGATAAGCTTTTCCAGCCATTCCGGGTGACGCATGGCAAATGCCCAGGCGACGGCTCCGCCCCAGTCATGGGCAACTAAGATCATCTTTTGATGACCCAGATGCTCTGCCAAGGCGCGGAGATCCTCAATCAAATCTGTCACATGATAGGCGTCCACCTCGGCCGGTTTTGAAGACAGATTGTAACCCCGCATATCAACGGCCACCGCCTGATGGTCCCGGCCGAACTCGGTTAGCTGATTTTCCCATTCAGCCCAGAACTCGGGAAACCCATGCGCAAACAGGATGAGCTTTCCCTGCCCGATGCTCACATAGTGCAGGCGAATGCCATTAACATCGGCATATTGACTTTGAAATTTTTGAGACATGATTTTTCTCCTGGTCGTTCGCCACCCCCCTTGAAGGGGAGGCCATTGAAAATTTATTCACCCAGATCTAAAAGCTTTCTGGTGGCCACATCTACCACAAGCAGCAGCAAAAATGCCAGTGCAAAAAATGGCCAAAGCGGGGTCCCGGAATCTTTTGAATCGGAATTTCCGACGAAAAGATCGGCGGGAATATTGTCAATGGTAAGTAGTCTTCCATTGGTTTTTGATGCCAGGTTCTCCAATAATTGTTCATTTACACCGGTACTGCTGAATTCCTCGGTATGGGGAATGCCAAAACCAAATAGCCGGGGTATGGCGGCAGGGTCGTCGTCGTTTCCAAAAACGCTGAAAAAGTAAGCACCAATTTGCTCTGCCGGAAACGCACATTCATATCTTCCGGGAGCTACTTGATTTAGCGAAAAGGTTTGATCATTACCGGCCGGCAACAAAACGGTGACATTCAGATCGAGGTGATTCACAAAACGGTTGTTATCTGCAATAATATCCACCGCAAATATCCCTTTTTCTCCGCTGCGACCAATGGTGGCAAAAACGCTTTTTTGAGTTTCTTTGCGTTGAGCCCATTTAATCATTTGAGCTGTGAACTTGCCGTAATGCTCCCATACGATCCAGTCTTTTCCCCACCGATTTGAAAGATCGGAGGTAAACACAACACTGCGACCCAATCCGTATTGCCATGCCGCCAGTAAGGGTCCTTGCCCGGTGCCAATCAATACGCTTGCACCCGGTTTGGGATAGGTTGCGACTTGACCGTAAATAATCGGTAAACCCGCATCATCAATCCCCTGCGTTATTTCATTGGGCATGTCTACGATCGGCTGCAGAACCTTTTCTACAATTATTTTTTGGGCGATAATTTTGGTTTCAGCGGTAAAGATTTTGGGTATATTTTTCGGATCATCGGTATAGTAGGCTCTTCCATTGCCCCATTGCGCAATAGAATTCATTAGGGCAAGGTGCGCGCCACTCCCAATAGCCAGGGTCGAAACGGATATGTCTGCATGTCTCATGGATTGAACCAGGGATTGAAAATCGGCTTCTTCGGTTTGCCCATCAGATAAGACGATCACATGTTTTCTGCTGGAGGAAACCTGATTCAGGACTCGATGCACATCTTCCATAGCGGGATACAAATCGGTTCCGCCGCCTTCGATGACTTGAGATAATTGATCGGCGATTTTCTGTCTCTCATTTGCTTTGGTAATGGGAATAATCCATTCAAATTGGGTGTCAAATGTCACAATACCAACGCTATCCATGGGATTTAGCATTTCGACCGAAGAAAAGGCGGCCATTTTTGCCATTTCGAGTTTGGTTTTGCCCTCATAATTGGAGGTCATGCTGGATGATTTATCGATCACAAAAATAAGACATAAATCAGACAGCCTGATCTCAGCGGGCACATCCATAAATACCGGCAGTGCCTTTTCTATCGGTGTTTTTTTATAATACCCGGCGCCAAAGCTTTTATCGCCACCAATCATAATTAGACCGCCGCCCATGTCTTTCACATATTTTTCAATGTGTTCCATAATTGAATACGATAGGGACCGCCCGGAAATATTGTCGAAGATGATGGCGTTATAATCAAAAAACCCATGCATGGAGGCGGATATATCTCTAACCCGTTTTTGATCAAGATCTAAACCCTGCATCCTCAACGCATCGGCCAAATATGTTGAACGGTCACTTTCATCTGACAGATACAAAATACGTGTTTTTTGGGTCCCCTTGGTAAATGAAA
>CP070694.1:1118368-1122903 GCA_020353355.1 Desulfobacterales bacterium
CTGATCAATGCCCTGGTGAAAATAATCGACGTTGCCGCTCTGGTGGCAACCGTTCCGGACCCGGGTCTGAGCAGCCTCGACTTTTTCAATTTCTTATCTGAAGAATTTAAGATGAATCGACACTTTGAGAGAAAGGGTGATTTTCTGATCCATTTTAAAAAGTTTCTCCACGAGGCGCACAAAGGCGACAGAAGGGTATTATTAATCATTGATGAGGCTCAACGACTTGATCATGAGATGCTCGAACAGATAAGGCTTCTGTCCAACATCGAGATGGAGAGCCGAAAATTAATCAATATCTTTTTTGTCGGGCAGGACGAACTTAACGAAATTCTGTCGGATGATCGTAACAAAGCAGTTAGACAGCGGATCACCGTAAGTTATCACCTTGACCCGTTAACGGAAGGTGAAACTGCGACATACATTCATCACCGTCTTGAAATTGCCGGTGCCGCCAAAGATATTTTCACTGCCGGCGCTATCCGTGAAGTGTTTTCTTTTTCTAACGGTAATCCCCGGTTAATCAACATCATTTGCGATCATGCTATGCTAACCGGCTATTCAGCTGGGGTAACATCGATAGATCGAAAAATCATCGCCGAATGTGCCCGGGAACTTCAGATTACCGGCAGCATAGTTGATTTAATGGAAAGGAAGTCGCAACGTGACAAAACCGCAACAAACGCGGATTTAATTAGAAGATCTCAAAAGCAGAAAATTGCGATGAGTTTAATAGCGATGGTGTTTCTCAGTATTGTCGGCTACCTCATGTACAATTTCCAAGTGGAAGAATCCCCACCGTGGAGGATAGAGGATATCGCCACAAAAAAAGATCTCAGTCTTTCGGAGGAAGAAAAAAAAGCACTGATCGCCAAGAGTTCAGAGGAAAACCAGGAGCAGAAAAAGGAAACGGTGGCCGAAAACCAAACGAAAGACACAAGTCTCGAAAAAAATGACGAGCGCTTTTCAAAGCAAACGAATGTTGAAATAGAGGCGGACAGCGCTCAACGTGGGATTGAAAATCAGAGAAGTATTGTCAGTCATGCGATGAATATTTTGCAAAATCCGAGTCAAAAAGTCGTCGTGCAATTTGAACACAATTCCAATGAGATTCCGGATCAGGCCTTTGAGTCCCTTGATCAGATTGTCCGGTTCGCCTCTAGAAACCCTGAATCAGAGATCATCGTTGAGGGGTATACGGATTCTTTTGGTAATTATTGGTACAACAAAAAGCTGTCAAAATTCAGAGCGGATATCATTAGAAACTATTTTGCCGGTCATGGGATTCCTTTATCGCGAATTAAAGACTATGGGATGGGACCGGATAAACCGGTGGCAGGTAATGAGACGTTCGAAGGCAGAAAGAAGAACCGCCGGGTCGAGATCAAGATCAACCTCAAATAATGAATTTATTGATACGTCAAGTAAGCTATACGCAATTAGCGTAATAGATCCTTAGGAGAACTCTCAACGATGTTCAAAGATGAATTGATCCATGAGTTAAAAGAGATTCAAGAGAGGTACGAACAGGAAGTCAGGCAAGTTTTAAGTAAGATCCCCGAAGCTGAGCAGGAACACATGACCTTCTCTGGCATACCCGTCAAGTTGCTGTATTCACCCAGAGATCTTGCCGGGATCGATTTCCTCGAGGATATTTCTTTCCCCGGCCAATTTCCATACACCCGGGGAGTCTTTCCGGCAGGCTACCTCACCCGTGGTTTGCATATTCGGCAGGTTACCGGACTGGGAACAGCGGAAGAGACCAATGCGCGCTGGAAATTTCTGCTTTCTCAGGGTGCCAACGCGTTGTCGGTCGTGCCGGATGATGGCTCGGGCCATCGGGCGGATAGTGATGATAAACGCGTGCGGGGGTTGGTGGGTAAAGGCGGTGTGGCGCTGGATACCTTGTACGATTATGAAACCCTTTTCGATGGCATCGACATGCTGAAATACCCCGTGCATCTCATCACCACCAATGCCTTTGCCCTGGCCTGCTATTTGGCGATTGCCGAGACGCGCGCTATCGATTTCAAAGAACTCAGAGGCAGTATGTCAAACTGGATGCGGCCTGAGATTGAATGTCTGGATATCCTCGAATACTGCGCCCGTAACGTGCCGTTGTTCAATGGCGGTTATCTGGATATGCGCAATGTACGGGAGGGAGGCTGCACGGTTGTCCAGGAAATCGGCTTCGGGGTGGCTGTTGCCATGGCCGGTTGCGATGCGTTGATTGAAAGAGGCCTTGATATTGATGATTTCCTGCATCGCATCACCTGGTTTGTCAATTCCGGACCCGAATTTTTTGAGGAAGTCGCCAAGTTTCGGGCCATGCGAAAGACCTGGGCCAGGATCTTCCGTGAACGCTATGGCGCAAAAGATCCCAAATCCTTAATGTGTCGCATGCATTGCCAGACCTATGCCCCGACGCTTACCCTGCAGCAACCGTTCAACAATCTTATCCGCAGCACCATTTATGCCATGGCTGCGGTTTTGGGTGGAGTGCAGTCGCTGCACGTCAACTCCTTTGACGAAGCCTTTGCCATTCCGACGGAGTTTTCCGCCTCACTTTCCGTCCGCACCCAACAGATTATCGATCTGGAAACCGGGATTACTAACGTGATCGATCCGCTGGGAGGCGCCTTTTATGTGGAGTGGCTGACCAGCAAACTGGAGGCGGAAGCCATCAAACTCATTGATACCGTCCAATCCAAAGGCGGCGGCTTCAAGGCGTGGGACTGGATGTGCAGCGAGATCCGCAAGGCGGCCGTAAAAAACCAGAAGGAGTTTGACAACGGCATCAAAAAGCTGGTCGGGGTAAACACCCTGGTGGAAGATCACGATACCCAGTTGAGGGCCTTAAACGTGCTTAAAGAATACGCCGATTTTGATGCCCTCTATGAATACTCTTCGGATGTGGCGGATAAGCAAATCAGGCGTTTAAACAAGGTCAGGCGCGAACGCGACACCGAAAAACTGGATCGCGCCAAAAAAGAGCTTCGCACCATCTTGGCGGCAGAGCAGAACATGATACCGCCGCTGGTTGAGGCTGTGAAATGCGGCCTGACCCGGGGAGAATTTGCCCAGATCAAATCCGAAGTGTATAACTTGCCCGGTGAAGGGCCCTATGTCTGCAGCCCGCCGTTCGTGCTGGCATAAACGGAGGAAATGACCGTTGATGGAGCTACGCATACGGTTATTGTTAAGCAGGGATGATTGGTATCACCAAAGAGGGTACTGGGTGCTGGCCAGTGCCTTGAGGGATGCCGGTATTGAAGTGGTATTGGGCGGCATCCAGACCCCTGAGGAAATCGTGCAAACCGCAATTCAGGAAGATGTCGACATTATCGGTTATCGCATTATGGACGCTGCTCCCAAGATTCTCATCCCAATCCTGTTTGACACAATGAAGGCAGAAGAGATAGCGAATATGCCGGTTGTGGTGGGCGGTATTATTCCGCAGGCAGATGAAGTGGTCATCAAAGAAATCGGAGTCAAAGCGGTCTTCCACCCGTTTAACACCCTGGAGATGATTGTGGAGAGAATAAAAACGATTGTACTGGAATCAAGGAGGCAAAGGGACCGGAGTGAACGTTCGATCAGTGATTAAGGCAGTAGACGTAAACACACTTCAAAATCCGCTTAAAACTTCCACAATTTTTAGAACCAGAGACTCTCATTCATAGTCCCATGTTCGCTTGCCGCACTCCGGACAGCGCAGTTCGGAGTTTTCGTCTTCAAGCTCTTCTTCGGTCACCACCAGTTGGCCGGCCAGACCGTAAAAGCCGCACTCACAGCTCACGGGCTCGTCCAAATCTTTGACCTTGTAACCCCTCTGGCTCAGTTGGTTTAACGATACGGTTTTCATGTTCTCACTCATCTTTCTTTTTGAATTTTATCCAATTTCAACAACCCGCCTATCTTTTGACAACACTCCTTGCAAATCTCTTTTAGCAGAACTGTCTCAAGCTATCAACACCTTCTGGAAAGTTTTTTTAATTTAGCCATGATATTTTTATCTCACCGGAACAATTAGGGATTCATCTTCTTGTCAATCCGCAGCGCTTTAAATTTTTCATCAATTTTTCAATTTCTTTTCATATTCGCTTCACGGTTCAACAATATGATTAAAACCAGTAGCGGAGAGAAAGATTTATTTGCAATGATAACAGCTGAACCAAGGAGGCAATTATGTTTAAAGAATTTAGATGGTTACTATGTTTTCTGTTTATGATGGGTGTTTTTTCATCGGCAGCCGCCGGATTTGAGGAAGCCACCGATGATCTGACCCTTTCGCCGTATTTTATTATTGAAAACGGAGATCCGTCCGTGGATCAGTTCCCCCTGAAGGAGACCAATGTCATGGTAAATATCAGTGGCGTTATTGCCGATGTGAGGATTCTGCAAACGTAGTGCGCCAAGAAGTCGCGCAGAAGATGAGGGTGGGCCCCTCGGAGCCGGCCTACAGGAGCAGGCTTCAAACCACCTCAAGCTGCTGTGGTGAAAAGCCATGGTGGTGAGCGTTGAGGAAAAGTCGC
>CP070694.1:1123003-1125605 GCA_020353355.1 Desulfobacterales bacterium
ATTTAACAGGGTGAACCTCTGTGGTAAATTTTCTATTTTTTGCCGCCTCAAAACCTCAAACATTAATTGTGCCTCAAATTAAGGTTTTTCACTCTTGACTTGACAAAACAAAAATAGTTTGATTGTTGTAAGACTACCCACTAGGGCTGCGTTCCATCATTTCAGTTCGTATTGTCTATTGCTGCATGACGGTCTCGTTTTAATACCCAGAGGTAAATTTTCGATGACCATGACGTGTTTTTCTTGAAAGGTTTATACACAGCGTCATAATAAATTGCGTATTCGCCCTTTGAATCGTTGATTTCAAAACTACCGCATAGTTTCAAACATGTAGAACGCTGTGTATGTCTGCGCAATGATTTATGTCGTTGTGTATAAATTTTACGCAACTTTAAGAATTCCTGAGTAAAGATATGCCAAAAGCGAGTCAGGACTATAACCTCTATCTGTTAAAGCCCAACCTGATGATGGAATGGCACCCGAGCAGGAATGCTCATTTACGTCCAAGGGATGTGACCCCGGGTTCGGCCAAAAAGGTGTGGTGGTTATGCGAGCAGGGCCATGAGTGGCAGGCAGCGATTTACAGCCGAAGCAGAGGCAGTGGTTGTCCATATTGTTACAGGGGAAACTCGAACAATAATGACCTTCCAATGGTATCGAGCGCAACGCTTGTCAGGGAATGGCACCCAACGAAAAATGGCAATTTAAGATTCAAGGATGTAGCTCCAGGTTTTTTCGATCAAGTATGGTGGTTATGCCAAAAAGGCCATGAGTGGCAGGCCACAGTCAAAAGCAGAGCAGAGGGCGCCGCTTGTCCGCTTTGCAATGGGGTGAGCGGACAAAAAAGATCATCAGTAAACAAAACCAGGATTACGTCCGGCAACGCCATTGCTGAAAATAAGAATCGGCTATCAAATAATGGCACTATTATGGGACCGGCCATTTCCGACATGAAATCCGGCACGGACTTCCGCAAAGATACGCGCTTTATGTTTCAGGACACAGTCATGCTTGAGAATCAAAGCTCAGGGCAATTCAGTTATGCCCGATCGGTTAACATCAGCATAGTAGGTATGTTTTTTGAATCGGAAATTCCATTTAGGGCCGGCACCAGAATTATCGTTCAATTTAACCATCCACCGTTCGAATCCACCCAAAAAATTTACCCATCGGTTGTCAGATGGTGCAAGGAGCGAGCATATGATAGCACCGTTTCATCTTACGGGGTTGGCGTAAAATTCATTTAATTATTGGCTACCATATGGACCGTGTTCCACGCACCTTGCGCCGTATATTATTTGCCTCCAACCTCCAACCTAACGCTTATTTTGGGGAGCCTTGAACTCCATGCCCCATGCCCCATGCATTACCAAGTTTTTATTTTTTGATTCCGCATTCCGCTCTCCGAATTCCGAATTCAATTGCCTCCAACCTCTAGCGCAGCGATCCTCCAACCTCAAGCCTAACGTATTGCATCCTTGGTTCTATTCTCCATACCTTTTAATCCGCAATCTGAAATCCAAAATCCGAAATCGAATGGCCTTGAACCCCATACCCCATGCCCAATTCCTTGAACCCTGCGTGCCGCGTCGCAGCTCGCCAAAGCGAAGACGGGTGTGCCGCGTCGTAGTCACGATTTTAGCGTGCCAAAGACGGGAACCTTTGAACCCCGAACATGCTCAATCTAAATCAAGCATATTATCATTGTCGTCCCTTTTATTTCCCTTGACAATCTATGATTGGATGTATAGAATTGCCGCATTAATAATATGTATGGAGTATATGGCAATGAGGAAAACAACAGTGTTGATTGACGAAAAGCTATTGGCAGACGCCATGGAGGCCATAGGGGCTAGAACCAAAAAGGAGGCCATAAGGGCCGGTTTGGAAGCCCTGGTTAAGCATCATCACAGGCAGTCATTGCAAAAAGAGCTGGGAACTTTTGATATAGACCTCAACCTGGAGGAATTGGAAAGATTGCGAAATGACGAATAATCTCTTTCTGGTAGATACGTCGGCCTGGTTACTGGCTTTGCATAAGGATTTCCTACCCGATGTCAAAGACCGCATAGCGTATTTGCTCAAAGAAAATGCCATAATTACATCAGGTATGATCAAACTGGAGCTTTTGGGGGGTACCAAAACGGAAAAAGAGTTTCAACGTTTAAAGACCCGCCTTGATGCCCTGGAGATGGTTAAAACGAATACTTCTTTGTGGGAAAAGGCCTATGATCTATCCTTCCGCCTGCGCCGTAAAGGAATAACAGTGCCCTATACGGACATCTTAATTGCTGCGTCTGCAATAGTGGTGGCGGCAACTGTTGTCCATGCCGATTCACATTTTGACTTGATGGGACCTCATTGCGGCCTGAAGGTGGAAAGCTTCGTCAAAGCCACAAAAAAGGTAAAAAAATAAACCGATACTTTTCTTATAGGGTCAAACATAGCAGTTTAAGCCACAAAATCACCTGATTTTTTAATGAGTACCATGGAATATTAATGAGCTAGCGTGGTCGCACCCAGCCAGCCACATGCATCCCCTCCCCTCAGGCATTTAGCCATTCCCCTTAAGAAACCCAACCTTCCAATATTCCATCATTCC
>CP070694.1:1125705-1129138 GCA_020353355.1 Desulfobacterales bacterium
CACGTCAGTGCTTTAAACGTTGCGGTTGTAATCCCGCCGAGGCGGGATTTGAAAACAACCAATCAAGAAGGATTCAATATAATTCTTGATTATGTTCTGATTCCCCGATATGTGTAAAAATTTACAATAGAAGGTAAATCTTTGATGAAACCACATACGATTACAAGTAGAACCGTTCAGGATTTTCCGGTTGACATTGATGCCATTGCGAGACTGATAGCGGAGACCCAATTGGAAAGTGGTGAAATACCCTGGTGTGAAGGCCAAAAAACCGATCCCTGGGATCATGTCGAAGCTGCTATGGGGCTCAGTATTGGTGGTTATTTTAATGAGGCCCGGCGGGCCCTTGAGTGGTTTGCGCGCTTACAACGCGCAGACGGCAGCCACTATTCTGCGTATTTACAAGGAATCCCGGAAGATAGGACCCGGGAGACGAATTTATCGACATATATCGCCGTCGGGGTATATCATTATTATTTGATTACCGGAGAAATCGACATTTTAACCGAAATGTGGCCGACCATCTCTGCAGCAATCGACTTTGCCCTGAATTTACAAACCCCTGAAGGTGAAATTTACTGGGCCATAAGCCCTGAAGGAAACGTAGATCCCATGGCGCTGTTGACCGGCTGCAGCAGCATCTTTATGAGTATTAAATGCGCACTTGCCGTTGCCGATATCCTGGGTCACAGCAAACCATTGTGGAGAAAGGCTTTAGAGAAACTTGGATGTGCCATAAAACATAAGCCCTATCTATTTAACATGACCAAATCGCGCTACGCCATGGATTGGTTTTATCCGATTCTCTCCGGAATCCTCACCGGAGATGAGGCCCAGCGGCGAATCGATAAGTACTGGAAGAAATTTGTTGTCGAAGATCGGGGCGTTAAGTGTGTGTTTGATGAGCCCTGGGTGACCATCGCGGAGACCTCGGAGCTGTCATTGGCCTTGTCGGCCATGGGCAATCAGGATTTGGCCGGGATCGTTTTTAACTGGATATCCGACAGACGTTATGAAGATGGATCCTACTGGTGCGGGTTTACCTGTCCGGATCTTATCATCTGGCCCGGAGACAAGATAACCTGGACCAATGCGGCCGTTCTTATGGCCGCCGATGCCATCTATAACCTTTCACCTGGCGGGCAAATTTTCAGCCATCAATTCTGGGAATCTTTGGATATCTCTTTCTAACCCAAATCCGCCTAAGGTAGAACTCCTTGAGAAGAGACCATCGCCCATACTACGCCAAAAAAACCTTACTAAAATTCTCCGAATTTTATGTCAATCACTTCCTGCGTCCCCAGCTGGATTCTTTGGGAGACGGGTTTACATTTGTGAGGCCCTGGTATGTAGAAATTTTTGGATCGCCCATTGAACTTGGTGATTATCTCAATGTGGTGGCCTCGGCCGATCGCAAGGTGAGACTTGCCGTCTGGTCGGAGAAGAAGGGGCTGGGCCGTATTCAAATTGGAAATTACTGCTTGATCAGCCCCGGGGTGCGAATTGGCTCCGCTCATGAAATCATCATCGGAGACAACTGCATGATGGCCCACGCAGCTTACATCACCGACTCCGACTGGCATGATGTCTACAACCGGATTACCATTGGTAAAACCGCGCCGGTTAAAATCCAGGATAATGTCTGGGTGGGCGACAGTGCCATCGTCTGCAAAGGGGTGACGGTCGGTGAAAACAGCATCATTGGTGCCGGCGCGGTGGTGGTAAATTCGGTGCCGCCCAATTGTATTGCGGCCGGCAATCCGGCCAAAGTGGTCAAACAGCTCGATGCCGGGGAACAGTTTACCACGCGCCAACAGTGGTTTGCAGATCCGGATAAACTCTTTCGGGGCTTCGATCAAACGGATAAACAGCTTCTGCGCGAAAATTCATTACTTCATTGGCAGCGGAGTCTACTCTTCCCCTCTAAAAAAGACTAACAAGCTGACAGCAGCATCAAGTATCCAATATCGACGATCGAGCCTGCGACGAGCTCAGCCAAGTCGGAGCCGGTGACCAGAAGCCAGAAGCCAGCGACCAGTGGGCAGAAACCAGATAATTGATTTCAAATTGCGAGATGTAATATGAAAGGACCCAAAAATTACTATGCCAAAGAATAATACAATAAAATTGCGTAAGGGGGACGCCCTTCTATTTTAAAGTTTATTTTCTATCTGACATATGATATAAGCAATCCATGCCGCGAAAAGCCCGCATTGATGCCCCCGGTGCCCTGAACCATGTCATTGCTAGAGGAATCGAAAAACGCGATATTTTTTGGGACGACCACGATCGTAACAATTTCCTGGAAAGACTTGGCACAATCATAGATGAGAGCGGCACACGTTGCTATGCCTGGGCGTTGCTTCCTAATCATTGTCACTTACTTTTCGGTACAGGCCTTTCTCCAATTGCCACGGTAATGAGACGTTTGCTGACCGGTTATGCCGTCACCTTCAACCGAAGACACCGGCGCTATGGCCATCTATTTCAAAATCGCTACAAGTCGATTCTCTGTCAGGAAGAAGTCTATCTCAAAGAACTGGTCCGATATATCCACCTTAACCCTTTGCGTGCCAAAATTGTTGACGACCTGAAGCAGTTAGACTCCTATGCGTTTTGTGGTCACAGTGCTTTGATGGGCAGGGTCAAACGCCCATGGCAGGAGGTGAATGAAGTGCTGGGTATGTTTGCAGCAAAACGCCACCAGGCGAGAGGTCGATACCGATCTTTTGTAGAAAAAGGAATCCAGCTGGGCCGTAGAAAAGATTTGACGGGTGGCAGCTTGCTGCGCAGTGTCGGCGGTTGGCTGAACGTAAAGGCGCTTAGGGATGCTAAAATTTTGTACAAGAGTGACGAACGCATTCTGGGAGATAGCGATTTTGTCGAGAGCGTGCTGGCAAATGCTAACGAGCAAATGGAGCGAAAATATGCACTTCAAGCGGCCGGTCTGGATTTGGATGGTCTGGCGGAAATTGTTGCCGGAATAACCGGCGTCAAGCCTTCCAGGATTTTCAGTCCAGGAAAAAAGCGAAGCAGAGTGCGTGCGCGAAGTCTTTTGTGCTTTTGGGCAACCAGAGAGTTGGGCATCACCTTGGCGGAGTTGTCTCGCCGAACCCGCATATCTCAATCATCCATCAGTATGTCGGTTCATCGCGGTGAACAAATCGCTGAAAGAGAAGGGTATTCATTATTGAACGAACTAAAACTTAAAAACAGAAGGGCGTCCCCTTAATACCATTTGAATTAAGTTCCATTTTTAAAGCCTCCTGACGAAATTGCCGAATTCTTGTCGGACCGGCGTTATAGGCTGCGAATGTGAATCTCGCCTGATCGAGGCGATCTATATTCTCATCTTTAAAAATAAGTATCGTGGATCCAGCGAAGATATTTCACGCCGGCATGGATGTTGGGCTCTATCTTTTCTATATCGGGG
>CP070694.1:1129238-1134175 GCA_020353355.1 Desulfobacterales bacterium
ACGATAGCTGTCACATAAGACCGGTGCCCTCCGCAAACCATGGCCTCGTTGATGTAGGCACTGAATTTCAGCCGGGTCTCTAAATCTTGAGGTGCGAATTTAGTACCGTCTTCAAGGGTCATGATATCCTTGGCACGATCGAAGACATAAAGATGTCCGTCCTCTCCAAAATATCCGGCATCACCGGTGCGCAGGAAACCGTCTTCAGTAAAGCCCTCTTGAGTCGCTTTTTCATTCTTATAATAACCCAGGTGGGTATTTTTACCGCGCACGAGAATCTCCCCGTCCTCTGATAGCTTGACTTCCACATGCGGGATGGGCATTCCTACCGTCTCGGGCCGGACGTCGTCTCCTTTGTGGGTGGTAGCGATTCCGGCACACTCAGATTGACCGAAAACCTGGCGAAGATCCAGTCCGAGTGCTTTGAAATACTTAAAGACTTCCGGTGAAATAGCACCACCGCCAGTTATGGCCATTCTCACCCGTCCCAAACCGACCTTGTTCTTTAGCGGCCGGAGAACCAGAAATTTAAGAATACAGGACAAGAAGCGATTCCAATGCCCGGGACTTTCACCTGCTAGATCGGCTTCCGTGCATTTCAGGGCTGTGCGGATGGCTAGGTTATAAAAATAGCGCTTGAAAAAATCGGCATTGTCCATGGCTGCCTGGATAGTGGATATGAGAAATTCCCATACCACAGGAGTCCCACCGAAATAAAAGGGTTGCAGCTCCAGCAAATCCTGCCGGAGCGTCTCGGTCTCTTCCGGGAAGTTGTAATGGGCACCGACCATTAGGAATCGCGTGAGGTTATACAGTTGCTCGCCGATCCACGCTAGCGGAGCGGCAGAGAGAAGTTCGTCCCCCCTTTCCATTTTGACGACGTTGCCATAACTCTCACAGGCAAAGATAAGATTTTCATGGCTGAGCATGGAAAGTTTCGGCAATGCCGTCGTTCCGGAGGTGGTCAGCATAATTGCCGGCCGGGAGGGATCTGTCTCCCGGGCTTTTTTCAATAGGTAATCTTTTTGGTCGATTTCTTCCCGGGTTCCGATTTCAAGTACCGTTTCAAACCGATCCAGGAAAGGATATTCTTCATAATAATGACTCATACCCCGGGAGTCCCACACGATCACTTTGGTGGTGTTCTCCTTGATTTTGTCCCAGATGGATAAAATTTTGTCTACCTGTTCCTGATCCCGCACGACCAAAAACCGGGCATCGGAATAGGATATAAGATACTCTATTTCCTCAGCCAAACTGTCCGGATAGGCACCGGTGGGCAAACCGCCGGCCGCCATACAGCCAAACTCGGCTATAATCCATTCAGGCTTGTTGTCCCCGATAATCGCCAAATTATTGCCTTCTTCAAAACCCAAAGCCCGCAAACCCAGGGCAAACCTTTGGACATTTTGCTTTAGCTCGCGCCATGTCATGGGGCGCCAGACACCATAGCGCTTCTCCCGCATGGCGATATCATCGGGCATTTCGGCTGCATTTTTTACGACAAGACCGATCAAAGTATTCTCAAGCATCGCGTTGCCTTTATTTATGCTTTTTTTGTCTCCCCAGATACGCCTCGATAACCTGGGAATCCTGCTGAACCTCCTCCGGAGAACCTTCCGCTATTTTGTTCCCGAAATTCAGAACGCAGACGCGATTCGAAAGGTCCATCACGGGTGCCAGATCGTGTTCGATCCAGATGATGGTCACCCCGAGATCCCGGTGGACATCCATGATATAGCTGGCTATATCCTCTTTTTCCTCAACGGCCATTCCGGACATGATCTCATCCAGCAGCAGCAGTTTGGGTCTCATGGCCAGTGCCCGGGCCATATCGACCCGTTTGCGGACGCCGAAAGGAAGAATTCCCACCGGAAAATAGCGAAAGCTGGAAAGGCCCATAAAATCGATAATCTCCTCTTCGATCTCTTGGCGGTGCCGCATTTCATCCTGAACGATATGGGGAAGCCGCATAAAACTGCCCAACAGGGAGAACTTCATCAGAAAGTGGCGGCCCAGCTTAATGTTATCCAGCACGGTCATGCCCTGGAAGAGCTCTACCTTTTGAAATGTCCTGGCAATTCCAAGGGTAGCAACGGTGTGGGGATTGAGATCATTTAATTCCTTTCCTTCGAAGCTGATGCCTCCGTGATCGGGTCGATAATGCATGTTGATGCAGTTTAGCAGACTGGTCTTGCCCGCACCATTGGGTCCTATGATGGAAAAAATGTCGTCCGGGTGCACAGACAGAGTGATTCCGTTAAGTACTTTTACTCCACCGAAGGAGAGGTGCAAATCTTCTATTTCTAAAACAGCGTTCTTTTTTGCTTCTGTCATAACCATCGTTTTCGTCTTTTATACCGTTTGGCGTCTTTATAGCTTTTGCGTTCCTTTTCGCCGGATCCCAGATAGAACTCGCGTACATCCTCATTTTCCAAAAGTTCCTGAGCCGCACCGTCGAGGACAATGCGCCCGGTCTCAAAAACATAACCGCGCGTGCCGATATTGAGGGACGCGTGGGCATTTTGCTCTACCAGCACGATGGTGATTCCCGACGCATTCAGCCGTTTGATTATATCGAAGAGCTCTTCCGTGACCAGCGGGGCCAGTCCCAGGGAAGGTTCATCCAATAACAAAATCCTGGGTTTGGTCATCAGGGCCATGCCGATGGCCAGCATCTGCTGTTCCCCTCCGGATGCATAACCGGCCTTTTTGTTCCTCAGGGCTCCTAGTACCGGAAAATAATCAAAGACCTCTTCCATATCGGCTTTTACCCGTTTGTCCCAGCGGGAAAACGAAGCGGCTTTCAGGTTTTCTTCAATGGTCAGATACCAGAAGACCGGTCGGTCTTCCATGACATAGGTCACCCCATAGCGTTTCATAATATCGGTGGCATCGAGTCCTTTGATGGAGTTGCCCTCCATTTTGATGTCGCCCTCGATAATATCGCCGTCATAAAAATCGATCATTCCGGAGACTGCGCGCAGCAGTGTGGTCTTTCCGGCACCATTGGCCCCAATAATGATCAGGATTTCTCTCTCCTTGACCTCGATGGAGACCCCATTTAAAACAGAGATCACATCGTGATAAACGACCCGCAGGTTTTCAACGGCAAGCATTCTTATACCCTCTCGATCCTTACGGTTCCAAAAAGGCCGTAAGGACGGATAAACAGCACGATGAGCAGCAGTAAATACGGGGCCACTTCCTTGAAACCGACCAGGCCCAAAGGCTCAATATAGGCGCCTGCAGCAGCCTCACAAATGCCGACCAGAATTCCGCCGATCAGGGCTCCGCCGATGCTGTCCATTCCGCCGATCAGCACCACGGGGATGGCTCGCAAGCCCACAAATCCCATACCAACCTGCAAAGCCCCGAAGTTGGAAATCATAATTCCCGCAACGGCGATGCACAAGGCACTAATGCCCCAAACGATTAACAAAATAAAGCGGGCGTTAATGCCGAAGGCCATGGCTTTGGCCTGGTCCTCTGAAGTGGCGCGAATGGCCAACCCCCAGCGCGTGCGAAAGAGAAAGACGATCACCATACTAAAGATCAGCAATGATAGAATACCGGCCCAGATCGGGTCCGATAAAAACAGGAGTTCTCCGAATTCCAGCGTGATATCCGGTAGATCCAGAAAAAACGGATAGGAGTGTGATCCCCATATAAGCTGGACGCTAGCCCTCAGAAGAAAGCCTAATCCTAAAGTTACGATCGTCATCGAAATTGGAGATCTTCCCAGGAGAGGCTTGATGGTAACCCGTTCGACCATGGCCCCCACCAGCCCCGCAGCTAACAATCCCAGAGGAAAAGCCACAGCAAATCGAAGAATGGGACTGGCAATCAGGGTTGAAAGTTTCAGGCCGAAAAAAAAGAAACAATAAATTAAAAAACCGGCCGTAATTCCCAGGGGAAGGGCGATTCGCCAGCGAAAATTTTTATCGTAAAATAGGATAAAAGAGAAAAATATAAAAATCACCGTTCCCAATTGCAGGGCTTTGTACCAGGGAATGGTTTCATTAAAGAACAGAGTATAAAACAGAAATGATCCGATGATCAGAAACTCGCCGATGGCAAAGTTGAACGCCTCGGATGCCTTGAATATAATGACGATGCAGAGGCCTAAAAGGGCATACACAAGTCCCACCAATATCCCTGTGCCCAGGGTCTGAAGCAGATCAATCATGCCAACCTCATTCGAAGTTTAATCTCTAGATCCCGAGTCCTCCATTGATAAGAACTTAAATCAATTTTCAATACCTTGCAGCGGCTAGACTGCCCTGCCTTCGGTCTGAGCTCAGGGTCGAAGACGGCCATGAGCTACTTTCGGCTTGAACGTTCGGCGAACTCACGCCGAGGCCTCAAGACGATGGCAGACCGAAAGGAGTTCGTCGAAGTCTTGATGCAGGAAGGCTCAATGTATAAAAGGATCCCACGCGGATTGCCGTGTGGGATCCGGGTAGGCTAATCACTCTTTGCCGTTACCATTTTATTTCGTCGGTATTGATCCAATCGCCGATGGGGAACACGCCCCCGGTGGGCACCATCTGGTCTCCCATCTTGACCATTTTCACCTGGCCTTTGAAAATCTGTAGCATTGGAATCGTATGGGATTGGTAGGAAAAGGTCTTGCCGCCAAACATACCGTTGAAGTCCCAGACCATATTGTCCAGAGCCTTTTTAACCCCTTCCCGGCTGAGCTCGTATTTATTGTCCGCATCCGTAAGGGCTTTCTGAATCAGAAAGGCATAGATGAGTCCCTCATTGTAGAGGAATATATCCTTGATTCCCCCGGCCTTGAGGCCTTTTTCATATTCTTCCGGCCGGTATTTCTTGGCGAAATCGTGAGCACGTTTTACCATGGGATTATCCATGGGGGTTTTGGCCCGGGGCACAGCATCCATAAAAGGCCGCGTAGAGACCCCGACGTATCC
>CP070694.1:1134275-1140221 GCA_020353355.1 Desulfobacterales bacterium
GATCTTGCCGATGTCATTTTCGATGTCACGGTGAAAACCAGTGTCCTTCACGAGGTGGTCAACATGCAATTGGCCAATAGCCGCTCGGCGACTGCTTCTGTCAGGCATCGCAGTGACATCCGGGGCAGTGGCAGAAAACTTTTTCGGCAAAAGGGAACCGGGCGGGCGCGCCGTGGTGACATCAAATCCCCATTGCTCAGGGGCGGGGGTGTTGTTTTTGGACCGGATGGACGTAAATATGCATTTCGGGCGCCTAAAAAAGTAAGACAGTTGGCACTAAAAATGGCACTGACCAGCAAATTGCAATCCAGTGAGCTGTTGGTGTTGGATAAATTGGAGCTGCAAGAAGTAAAAACCCGGCAATTTGCCGAAATTTTAAAGGCACTGAATCTCAAAAATGCCCTGATCGTAACGGACAAAAAAGATGACAAACTTGAACTTTCGTCCAGAAATGTTCCCGATGTCAAGGTTCTGCGAAGCGAAGGGCTAAACGTCTATGATATATTGAAATATCATACGTTGGTTTTGCTGGAGCCGGCGATAAAGAACATTGAGGGGAGATGGGTCGCATGATTCAGTATGAGATCATTAAACGGCCCGTAATTACGGAGAAAACCAATATTCAAAAAGAGGCTTCCAATCAGGTAACCTTCGAGGTGGACCGCAGGGCCAATCGGATAGAAATTCAACGAGCGGTTGAAGATATTTTCAACGTCAAGGTCGCCGCTGTGCGCACCATGCAGGTTAAGGGGAAGGTTAAACAACGAGGTCGCATTGTTGGTAGACGCCGGGACTGGAAAAAGGCAATTGTAACGTTGATGCCCGGTGACCGTATTGATTTTTTTGAAGGAGTATAAATGGCTGTAAAAAAAGTAAAACCTACGTCGCCCGGACGACGCTTTCAAGATTATTCGTCATTTGAGGAGATTACCAGCAAATTACCGGAACGGCGGCTGCTGAAGGTGATTAAAAAATCAGGTGGGCGTAATACGCTGGGACGCATTACCGTCAGGCACCGCGGGGGAGGTCATAAACGAAAATATCGATTGATCGACTTTAAGCGAGATAAAACAGGCATTCCCGCCAAAGTCGCATCAATTGAGTATGATCCCAATCGATCCGCTCGGATTGCCTTGCTGCATTATGCCGATGGTGAAAAGCGCTATATACTTGCTCCGCTTAATCTGAGTGTTAATGATATTGTTGAATCCGGTCCCGAAGCAGATATTAAACCTGGCAACGCGCTACCGCTGCAAAATATCCCCCTGGGCACGTATATCCATAATATTGAATTGCGTGCGGGTAAAGGTGGTCAAATCGTTCGAAGTGCCGGTACGTATGCGCAGTTGATGGCCAAGGAAGATCGTTATGCCCTCATTAAGCTACCGTCCGGTGAGGTCCGGATGGTGCTGTTAAATTGTCAAGCCACCGTCGGTCAGCTGGGAAATGTGCAACACGAGAATATCTCGCTTGGCAAAGCCGGACGTAAGCGTTGGTTGGGCAGACGGCCCAAGGTTAGAGGGGTTGCTATGAATCCCGTGGATCATCCAATGGGTGGCGGGGAAGGCCGATCTTCCGGGGGCCGACACCCCTGCAGTCCGTGGGGGATGCCGACAAAAGGATTTAAAACCCGTAAAAAAGGCAAAAGCAATCGTCTGATTGTCAAAAAACGTAAATAACAAGTTAATCGTTATTTGTTATCTGTTATTCGGCATAGCAATAATCTGTGCCGCATTATCTAATAACGAGTGTTCCAGTAACAAATAACGAATAACTGATAACTAAAAGATGGAGGCCCCATGCCACGTTCGTTGAAAAAAGGTCCGTATGTTGATGAAAACGTGATGGAAACCATACAGAAAGCCCAGGAGACGCGCAGCAGTAGAGTGATTAAAACCTGGTCTAGACGTTCAACCATTATACCTGAAATGGTCGGTCTCACCCTTGCTGTGCATAACGGCAGAAAATTCGTTCCGGTATTTATTTCGGAGAACATGGTCGGGCACAAATTGGGCGAATTTTCACCGACACGCACTTTTTTCGGGCATGCCGGTGATAAAAAGTCCAAATTAAAAAAATAACATTCACCAGATGGATAAGTAAATTTTAAAAAGGGATTGCCAGCAATGGAGGTCAAAGCGGTATCAAAATATGTACGCATTTCGCCCAGCAAGGTGCGAAAAGTGGCGGGGGCCATAAAGGGTAAGCCGGTGGATGCGGGCTTAGAGAATTTAAAATTCATGCCCCAAAGAGCCGCCAAAATTCTAGATAAAGTTATTCGCTCCGCGGTTGCCAATGCGGATCAAAATCAGGATGTCGATATCGATCTCTTGGTTATTCGCAACATTATGGCAGACCAAGGACCTACACTGAAGCGTTGGCGAGCCAGAGCCAGGGGTAGAGGAACCCGCATCTTAAAACGAACCAGTCACATTACGGTCATATTAGCAGAAGAATCGAAGTCATAATAAAGGAGGTAATAGCTTGGGCCAAAAAGTAAACCCGATCGGATTGCGCTTAGGAATTGTTAAGACATGGGAATCCAAATGGTTCGGTGGGAAAAATTACGCTGAATATATTCTGGAGGACTATAATCTCCGTAAGTTTATCAAAGAAAAAATTTACCACGCAGGTGTTTCCAGGATTGAAATCGAAAGATCGGCCAAGCGAATTAGACTCCGTATCTATACATCCAGACCGGGAATTGTCATCGGGAAAAAGGGCACAGAAATTTCGCAGCTCAAAAAGGAGATCGAAAAAATGACCTCCCGCGAAATTCTGATTGACATCCAGGAGGTTCGAAAACCAGAACTAGACGCTCAGCTTGTGGCGGAAAATGTGGCCTTGCAAATTGAACGACGGGTGGCCTTTCGGCGTGCAATGAAGCGCGGCGTATCCTCAGCAATGCGATTTGGTGCGCTGGGTGTTAAAATTATATGTGCCGGACGATTGGGGGGTGCCGAGATGGCCCGGACAGAATGGTATCGCGAAGGAAGAGTTCCCCTGCATACCTTGCGGGCCGACATTGACTATGGTTTTGTTGAAGCGCGTACCACCTACGGCATTATTGGTGTGAAGGTGTTTATTTTCAAGGGTGAGATTTTAAAGAAAGAAGAAATTGAGATGGGTGTTGCCTAGAGATCCAGCGGACAACTTTCGCTCAGTTTGGATATTGACACTCCAGAAACTTTTTTTGCGCGTTGCGCGTTACAGGGCTTGCGCTAGAATCTTTAAGAGCTGATTTTAAACTCGTAACCCGTAACTCGTAACCTGTAACACGTGATAGGAGTTAGCATCATGCTAAGCCCCAAAAAGGTCAAATTTCGCAAGCAGCAAAGAGGCAGAATGAGAGGCGTAGCGCGTCGGGGATCAACCTTGAATTTCGGAGAATTCGGATTGCAGGCGACCAGTTGTGGCCGATTAACTTCGAAACAGATTGAGGCCGCCCGAATCGCTATGACACGACATATCAAAAGGGGGGGTAGAATCTGGATCCGAATTTTTCCAGACAAGCCCTATACAAAAAAACCTGCCGAAGTCCGGATGGGGAAAGGAAAGGGCCCCCCGGAAGGCTGGGTAGCTGTAATCCGGCCTGGCCGAATCCTGTATGAAATGCAAGGTGTTTCCAGGGAAATGGCCAAAGAGGCATTGCGGCTGGCTTCACATAAGTTGTCGGTCAGAACAAGATTTGTCGAGAGGAGTGAAGCCCCATGAAACCAAATGAAATCAGAGAATTGAGCCCGGAAGAGATGCAACGAAAAGTGGATGATTTAAGACAGGAGTTGTTTAATCTTAGTTTTCAGCATGGAAGCGGCCAGCTTGAAAACCCCCAAAAATTGAAACAGACCAAAAGAGAAATTGCAAGAATCAAAACCATAATTCGAGAAGTTTCGACAAAACAAGAGAGAAAAGAAGATTAGTTGCTGCCATGAAAGAACGAGGAAGGAAAAGACAGGTGGTTGGGACCGTCATTAGCAATAAGTCGGATAAGACGGTCGTCGTGCTGGTTGAGAGACTGGTTAAACATCGCATGTATCATAAATATGTCCAGCGGCGTGCCAAGTTTGCCGCTCATGATAAAGATAATGCATGTCAAATTGGTGATAAAGTCTTGATTACTGAATCTCGTCCGCTTAGCAAAACCAAGCGATGGCGGGTGTTGGAGATCGTTGAAAAGGCTGTGTAATGGAAAAGGACATCAGAAAATGATTCAGGCAGAGACACGATTGACAGTAGCAGACAATTCAGGGGCCAAGGTTGTGTACTGTATAAAGGTCCTTGGTGGTTCCCGCAGGCGGTATGCCAGGGTGGGGGATATTATTGTTGTTGCCGTAAAAGAGGCGATACCGAACGCCAAAGTGAAAAAAGGGGATGTATTAAAGGCGGTTGTTGTGCGCACCAAAAAGGAAATCAGACGACCTGATGGATCCTACATTCGATTTGACGATAATTCTGCGGTATTAATAAATGCTTCCCGGGAACCCATAGGTACACGAATATTTGGACCGGTAGCTCGGGAATTACGGGCCAAACGATTTATGAAGATTATCTCGCTTGCCCCGGAGGTGCTATAGTTTATGTTAGCTACAAAATGTTATATAAAAAAAGATGATAAAGTTAAGGTCATCACCGGTAAAGACAAGGGCAAAATCGGAAAAGTACTCAAAGTTATCCGAAAGAAAAATCGGGTTCTTATCGAAAATGTTAATATTGTCAAGCGACATACCCGACCCAGTGCTAAAACCAAGCAGGGTGGAATTGTAGAAGGTGAAGCCGCCATCCAAATATCTAATGTAATGCTGATGTGCAACAAATGCGTCACCCCTACACGGATCAAAATGCAACGCCTGGAGGATGGCAAAAAAGTACGCTCGTGTGCAAAATGTGGCGAGGCTTTAGACGCCTAAGCTTGCATGTTGGAGGAACCGAATGTCACAATTGAAAAAATATTACGCTAACGAAGTCGTCCCTAACCTGATGGAAACGTTTAAATATAAAAACATCATGCAGGTTCCAAAGCTGGCAAAGATTATATTAAATATGGGTATGGGGGAGGCGATTCAAAATATAAAGCTACTGGACGCCGCTGTTGAAGAGCTTAAGTTGATTTCTGGACAGCAACCTGTCGTCACCAGAGCCAGAAAATCCATAGCGGCCTTCAAATTACGGGCGGGAATGCCGATCGGATGCATGGTCACCCTGCGTCGGGGGCGCATGTGGGATTTTTACAATAAGCTGGTAAACATTGCGCTGCCACGCGTTCGTGACTTTCGAGGCATCTCGGGTAAAGCCTTTGACGGCCGCGGTAATTATTCCCTCGGTATCAAAGAACATATCATTTTCCCCGAGATCGATTATGACAAAATCGATAGAATTAAGGGGTTAAACGTGAGTATTGTCACTACCGCTCAAACTGACGAAGAAGGCAAAGAGCTTCTCAAATTCTTGGGCATGCCGTTTAGGAATTAAGGGTTTTGTCAGGTGATCCTCTGACCGATCGGCTGGCAACAAAGATTTGTGTGTGACAAAGAGGAAATCGAGGTAAATGCGCTCTGCATTTGAGCGTGAGTGAGTCATAAGGAGGGTAATTTGGCAAAAAAATCACTAATGATAAAAGCGATACGAGCCCCGAAATTTAAGGTCAGAAAATATAACCGCTGTCCGATTTGTGGGCGGCCGAGAGCATTTATACGAAAGTTTGGAATATGCCGGATTTGTTTTCGGGTGATGGCATCTCAAGGCAAGCTTCCGGGGGTGTTGAAATCAAGCTGGTAGGAAATTGGAAACTGGAACCTGGGCAGCAATCGAATATTTCGAGTTTCAAGTATCAAGTTTCAAAATATAGGAGAAAATAATGGCACAAAGCGATCCGATAGCCGATATGTTGACCCGAATCCGAAATGGTGTCAAGGCGAAGTTTAACAGTGTTGATGTTCCCGGGTCAAA
>CP070694.1:1140321-1145371 GCA_020353355.1 Desulfobacterales bacterium
CCTGGTTTGGGTACGACGCAGGCACAAATTTTCTCTCCCAACTTCCGGTTGAGCACGCCCACCACGGCCACATGCTGAACATCTTCGAGTAAGGCGATATTTTCTTCAACCTCGGCCGGATATACATTGTAGCCCCCGCGAATAATCATCTCTTTTTTACGGCCTGCCACAATTAAACGGTCGTTTTTGTCCAGTTTGCCCAAATCCCCTGTATAGAAAAATTTATGCGAGTCAAAGGACGATTTCGTGAGATCTTCCTGATTGTAATAGCCGGCAAACAGATTCTCCCCCCTGATGGCGATCTCGCCGATCACACCGACGTCGACTTCTTTTCGTTCACCATCGACGATTTTAAGATCCAGTCCCCTGATAGGCCGGCCGGCCGTTTCCGATTTAATGTACTCGTCGTCTTCGTAATCGGTGATGGTAATACAGTCGGCCTCACTCATACCGTAGGCTGCGCTGATGTTGCAATGCATCTTCTGCATCACGGCCCGCACGAGTTCAACCGGGCAGGATGCTCCGGACATGTATCCTGTGCGGTTTGCCGTGAGATCAAATCTGTCAAAATCTGGATGATTGAGCATGAGTGTAAACATGGTGGGTACGCCGTAAAGCACCGAAACCCCTTCGGCTTCTTGAAGCCTCAAGGCCTCACCCGGTTCAAAGGTCTCCATAATGACTATCTTTGAACGCCCCATCACCGCGTTCGTGTAAAGCACAAAAGAAGCAAAAATATGCGAGCAGGGAAGCATCATGAGGAAAACATCATCCGGGCCGATGCGAAGTCGCTCACAAACACGTGTTGAGTCCCACATAATAGAGTGATGGGTATGCATCACGCCCTTGGGCGTTCCTGTGCTCCCGGACGTATAAAGAATCGAGCAGCATTCATTGGCCTCGGGAAGGTCGGATAGGAGAACCTTTTCATCGATCTCTTTTCCGAGGTCGAAGACTTCCTTGTAAGACTTGGCCCAGAGCGGGATGTTCTGCCCCTTAATGATAATGGTTTCCATCTCGCGAAGTTCCGGCCGAATGCCCTCCAAAAGATCAACAAAACTGGTTCCCATATATTCATCCACACAGAACATGAACTTGGCACCGGCATGTTTCATCATATAAGTGATTTCAAACTTACGATATCGCGTGGAAAGGGATATGAAAATTCCGCCGATATAGAGAATCGCCTGTTGAACGTAGAAAAACTCCGGGCAGTTCTGGAAAAGAACGCCCACGCGATCACCCTTTTGTACGCCGATTCTTTTCAGGGCCATGGCCATACGGCGGATATTGTCCCTGAATTCAGAATAGGTAAGCCTTTGATCTTCGAAGACGATGACCTCTTTTTCAGGGATTTCATCGGACAGATAGTCCATCATTTGTCCAAAGGTCATGCCCAAGAATTCATCATAGTTCGGTCTGTCACCGCTTTCGGTATTCATTCTGTTGACCTCCCCTCAGACATATTTATCCTCCGGAATGAAACGGGTATCCTTTTCTTTTTATGGATTTTCCGATAACAATCCGTTGTATTTGATTAGTGCCCTCGTATATCTGTGTTACTTTGGCATCACGCATCATTCTTTCCACAGGATGATCTTTCATGCAGCCGTACCCGCCCAAAACCTGAACGGCGTCAGTGGTTACCCGCATAGCCACATCCGTGCACAACAGCTTACTCATGGCTGAAAAGGGGGTAATGTTTTCAAACCCTTGATCATAGAGCGCGGTGGTCTTATAAAGCAGCGCCCGGGCCGATTCAACCTGAGTGGTCATGTCGGCGATCATAAACAGGAGTCCTTGGAAGTCTATTATGGGTTGCCCGAACTGCTCGCGCTCGTTGGCGTACTTAATGGCATATGCCAAGGCGGCTTCGGCAATTCCCAATGCCTGCGCTGCAATCGTCGGTCTTGTTGCATCCAATGTTTTCATTAAAAGCAAAAAAGCGGTGTTCTCTTCACCGATCCTGAATTTTCGCGGAACGACAACGTCTTCCAGTATGAGATCCGCTGTTGGCGAAGCCCGCAACCCCAGTTTGTTTTCTTTTTTACCGAGTCCTAAACCCGGGATATCTGCATCAACCAAAAATGCGCTCATGCCTTTGTGCCGCGCTTGAGGGTCGGTTAAGGCAAAAACAATATAATAGTCAGAGATTCCCGCATTGGTGATGAACGTCTTGCGCCCATTAATGACGTAGTTTTCCCCATCTCGAACAGCTCTGGTGCTGATAGATGCGGTATCGGATCCGGCATGGGACTCCGTGATGGCGAAACCAATGGATAGCCCCTGATTGACCACCATTGAAAATACTTCTTTCTTTAAATTCTGATCGTCGCAAAGGAGGATGGGGCGAAGCCCCGTGCCGTTATCCTGGATAACCACTCCCATGGAGGCGTCCACCTTGGAAATCTCTTCGATGACCAGACAGAAGCTGGTTAGATCCAGGCCCATACCGCCATATGCCACCGGGACGGTCGCTGAGTAGAGCCCCAACCCGTTAAACTTCTCCTTTAATTCCATTCGGAAATTCTGGTTTTCATCCATTTCCTGACTATAGGGGGCTACCTCCCTCACCATGAACTTCCGTATGGTTTCAAGCATAAGCTTCTGATCGCTTGTCAGTGCTATCATCGCGTTCCTCCCTTTTTTATAAAGCGCATATCTTCAGATCCTTGATGCTATAAAAAGATAGAGGGCGGCACTAAAAATCCAATCCCTTTCCCTGTGTTCCTCGGTTGTGAAAAGACTTGGAGATAGATGTTATTATGAACCGGGCCTGATATCATTGGGCTAGATATCCGCCATCGGCAACAATGACCGTTCCCGTCGTATAGGTAGAGGCCTGGGAAGAGAGGAACAGGACAGCGCCGATCATTTCAGACGGCTTTCCGAATCTGCGCATAGGGATCTGTCTTACCAGACCCGCATAGACTTTTTCAGAAGCCCTAAGTTCCTCTGTCAAAGGGGTCTCGAGGTAGTGTGGCGCGATGGCATTGACCCGAATATGGTATCTGGCCCATTCAAGAGCGAGGCTTTTTGTCAGTAAAATAACACCTGCTTTGGAAGCGGAGTATGCCGGTGCCCGAGGTACACCCGTGATACCTGCTGTGGTAGCGATATTGATGATGCTCCCCCCTCCTGCTGTGATCATTCTTTTGCCAAAGTGTTTGCAGGAAAGAAAGGTTCCGGTCAGATTGATCCTAATGATGGTATCCCATTCCGTTTTGGATAGATCTTCCGTAGCGGTGTAGCTCAACTGTGAAACGCCGGCATTATTGATGAGTATATCAATCTTGCCGTATTCAGATGCAGCACTTTCGGCCATGGCCTTTACTTGGTCTTCATCGGTTATATCCGCTTGGACGGCCATCCATCGGGCACCTGTCTCCTGAACCTCCCCTGCCGTAACTTCCGGGTACTGGATATCAGACAGAACCAGGGCAGCACCGTTTTTAGCGAGAGCCAGGGCGATCTCCCTTCCCAGTCCCTGTGCGGCCCCGGTCACCAGGGCTGTTTTTCCTTTGAGAGTAAATAATTCCCCAACTTCCATGAACAACACTCCTTGTTAAAATCGATAATGGTTGTCTATGCCTTTCGAATCCGGCACTGGAGCGATTTCTGGTCCGGGTACCCCATGATGGGTTCCCGGCAGGCGAGGTCTGTGAGCAGATTGGCGTTGGCATCACCACCCCACCCGTGGGGCGCCAGCACGATCCCTTCAGCCACCCGTTTATCCACGCGGGCCTTCATTTTGATCCGACCCCGGTTGGTCTCGACCACGACCGGATCACCGTCCTCAATGCCGTACTTCTCAGCCGTTTCAGGTCCGATCTCGGTCAGGGGTTCAGGGGAAAGTTTCTGAAGGGCCTCGACCTGGCGATGCTGGCTGTGGGTATAATAAAGGTTCCGGTTACCGACGGAGAGGATCAACGGGTATTTTTCCAGAAATGACTTCTCGCCGCGAACCGGACCCCTTTCTGGTTCCAGGTACGACGGGAGGGGATTGAAGCCGACCTGCTCCAGAGTATCGCTGTAGATCTCAATCTTTCCAGAAGGGGTGCGAAAGAAGCCGTCAGGGATCGTGTACTTCTTCTCGGCATAAAAATCCCCTTCCGGTTTTTCGTTCAGAAGATAATCAAAAGAAAAACCGCTCGGCGCGATCATGAAAGCGACAAATTCTTTTTCGGATTTCCACGGAAACCTCTCGCTCAACCCGAGCCGGTTGGCAAGTTCCGTCAAGAACCGCCATTCCGACCAGCTCTCATCAAGCGCTTTGATGCACTTTTTCCGAAGCATGAGAAAAGGAAGGCAGTGGCATACGTTGTATGTATAAGCGATTCCCCATTTTTCTATGTGCGAGCAGGCCGGGAGCACGTAATGGGCGGCCCGGGCGGTTTCCGTCATAAAAAGATCGTGAACCACCAAAAGGTCAAGTTTTTTAAAAGCCGATTTGAAGGCATTGCTGTCCGGCATGGATATCAGAGGATTCCCCCCGATGACCAGAAAGGCCTTGAGTTTCTCAGGAATACTCTCAGGGACGAGCGTCACCACACCGTACGGTGCCTTCCGACCCCAGAGCTCGTGGAAAAGCGGGTACTGTTCACCGCCCAGAGGCATGCCCTCCACGCTGTAGCCCGGATGCCCGAACCTCGGCGGCGGACTCGTCACCCAGCCGCCGGGCACGTTGATGTTGCCCGTGATGGTCTGGAGAACCGCAAAGGCGCGGCTGTTCTGGGTGCCGTTGGCGGTCTGATCCTGCGTGCACGTGCCCTGAAAGATACTGGCCCCTCTGGTATTGGCAAAGAGCCTCGCCAGCTGGCGTATATCGTCGGCCGGAATCCAGGTTAACGCCTCGGCCCATTCGGGCGTGTATGACTTCACATGGGGCACCAACTTGTCAAAGCCGGTTGTATGCTGTTCCACAAAGTCATGGTCATAGAGATCCTCTTCAATGATCACGTTCATCATCGCCATGGCCAAGGCGCCGTCCGTACCGGGTCGAATGCGCAGGTACATGTCGGCTTGATCGGCAATGGGGATACGCTTGGGA
>CP070694.1:1145471-1152142 GCA_020353355.1 Desulfobacterales bacterium
TAAAAGCAGCGGTTCTTGAAAAGAGCATGGAAACCGGGGATAAGATTGAATTGACCGAGGCCGATATCGTTGTATCCGGAGGACGCGGAACCGGCGGAAATTTTTCTGCAGTTGAGCAATTAGCTGCTGCCCTGGGCGGTGCCGTGGGTGCCTCCCGATCTGCGGTTGATGAGGGTTGGCGACCGCATAGCGATCAGGTTGGCCAAACCGGAAGAGTGGTATCACCGACATTGTATGTGGCCTGCGGTATCTCGGGGGCGATTCAGCATTTGGCCGGCATGTCGACTTCGAAATATATCGTTGCCATCAATAAAGACCCAGAGGCACCTATTTTCTCCAAAGCTGATTTTGGAATCGTTGGTGATCTCTTTCAGATGGTACCGGCCATTGCAGAGGAGGTGAAAAAAATAAAAAGTTAATCTGTGACAACCCTGCAATCAGATCGGAGACCAAGGCCGGATTCCGGGTTTGCAAACTATCTAATTGTTCGAGTATTCAACCATCAGCCTTGCCATTGGCAGGGCTGATGAGTGTATGGGTTGAAGGGAGTGCAATTTGGATAAGAAAATTGTAGAAAAAACCAAAAAGACCGCCGAATTGTATTTTAATGATGTGACGGATGAGAAACCGTATGATCTTTGGCGAGCCTTCGACAAGGATCTTGCCAAGGACCTTTCTTTGTTTATCACCGGCCAAATGTACGCCAGGGAAAAAATACCTCATAAAACTCGACAACTGATCACGATCGCGGCGCTCACTGTGCTTTGTCGGCTCGAAGAACTGAGTCTGCATATCCAAGCGGCATTAAATGTGGGTTGTACTCCGCAGGAAATTGCCGAAGTCATTTTTCAAACGTCTATTTATGGTGGGATGCCGGCCACAAACCAGGCCCTCAAAACATTAAAGTCGGTTCTGAAAGCAAAAGGTCTCTGGCCGTTGAATTAAAGTGAAAACGGCTAATGTAAGGCACTCTTAAACGGAGGTCATACCCAGAAAGAAGGCACCATGGTTAGAACCAATGGGGATGTCCGGCCTTTGCGCAGAGGTGATTTCGAGACCATGGCGATCTATAAGGGAGGTTCACATGAAATTAAAGCAAATTGTTGTGTCCATTGAAAATGCCCCCGGGCGGCTGTTTGAAGTAACCAACGCTCTCGGTCAAGCCGGAATTAATCTTCGAGCGCTGAATTTGGTTGATACCGGTGCGTTTGGACAATTGCGGCTGCTGGTTTCAGATGTTGTCAAGGCCCGACGCATTCTAATGGAAATGCAAATCCCCGCCTACGTAAACGAAGTCGTTGCCGCTGAAATTGAAGATAAGCCGGGCAGCCTGGCAAGGCTCCTGCAACCGCTCGCCGACGCAAATATATCTGTTGTGTTCATGTATGCTTATATCACGTTTGCATCCGGTAAAGCGATAATGATTTTCCGGTTTACGGATAACGATAAAGCGATTGAAATTCTCCAGCAAAATGGAATTAATATGATAGAAGCGGAAACCTTTGGAATTCTTGAAAACGAGAGCTAATTCCCAACCCCTAAGAGCCGCAACCAAAAAGAGTAGCATTCCATAAGCAATGCCTTGATGGATCTTTAACCACAAACGTTGTGATTAGATAAAGGTAAAGATGATACATGCCTTCCAGGAAACGAAAAAAAAAATCTTCGCAACCCTCTGAGCTATCGGTGGACAGCCTATCCGGGAACACAGATCTCAAGCCGGAAAATGAAAAAATCCAGCGAGACCGCTACCGTGTATTCATCGAGGATGTTGCCGATGGATTTTACGAAGTTGATCTCCAGGGTAATTTCAAGTTTTTCAACAATGCCCTCTGTCGCATATTCGGATATCCACACGAAGAGATTCAGGATCGTAACTTCCATGATTTCATGGATGAGAAAAATGCCAAAATCGCGTATGACGCCTTTAATGGCATTTATCGTTCAGGAAAAGGGGTTACAGATATAAATTGGGAAATCACCCGCAAAGATGGCCAAACGCGCTATCTGGAAGTCTCTGCGAATTTAATCACCGGTGAAAACGGAGAAAAAGTCGGTTTCCGGGGCATTGCCCGGGATGTTACCGATAAATTTATAGCTCAACAGGTGCTCAAAGAATCCGAGCAATGCGCACTGGATTTATCCCAGGCCAGCCGCCGGGCCGAAAAGCGCCTTCGGTCATTACTTGAATTCCTTCCGGATCCTGTGTTTGCATTCAATCTGGACAGCACCGTTTCGTATTTAAATCCGGCTTTTGAAAGGGTATTTGGGTGGACGCTCAAAGAATTGGAAGGCAAAATCGTTCCCTTTATTCCGGATTCTCACAGAGAACAAACCCGCGCGGGTATCGATCAACTGCTCAAGGAAAAGGTTATCCACGGTTTTGAAACCAGACGCCTAACCAAAGACGGCAGGTTGCTGGACATTATCATTGATGGCGCCATCTTTTATGATGAAGACAATCAACCGGCCGGTCAGGTTATCACCCTGAGAGATGTAACTACGGAGAAACGCAATGCCAGAGTCAACCAGGCCCTTTTTCGTATTGCCCAGGCATTGCATCAGTATCGTGGCTTGGACAGACGCCTGCAGATCATCACCGCAGAAGTGCAGGATCTTTTAGGCATCGAAGGTGCCCTGGTAATTCTGTTGGACGAGGAAAACAAGGAATTCTTTTTTCGTGAAGCAATTTTTGATGACAGTGAAACCGGTCAAAAATTCAAGGAAATCAGATATCCGGTGGACAAAGGTATTGCCGGCCTGGTTTATCGCACCGGAGAACCGCAGATTCTTGAGGACGTTTACGAAAGTCCTCATTTTTTCAAACACGTCGATCAGCAAGCGCGCTATCACACCCGCAACATGTTGGATGTTCCCTTAGATATTCAGGGTCGTATGATCGGTGTATTGTGTGCGGTCAACAAAAAGGAAGGCAAATTCGATCAGGCCGATGTCGAACTGCTAGGTACCATTGCCAATCTGGTTGCGCTTCCGATCGAAAATGCCAGCATTTATGAGGAGTTGGAGCGCTCTTATGAAGACGTCCAGAGTCTAAACCGTTCCATAGTCTGCGTGATCCATCACCTATCCCACGAATTAAATTCACCCGGATCTATCTTGGCTGCCTCATTGAGTATTTTGAATAAACGCCTAGCAGAGCGCAAAGACGACGGCCATCAAATGATTCTGGAGAGGGCCCAACGAAACCTTGATCGAATCCTCCAGATGCAGTATGAAATTGAGGATATCCTCAGGGAAAAGGATTACACGACCTATCATTTGTTATCGGTATTGCTGGATGCATGTGTGGATGAGTTGGAAGTGCTGATATCTGAAGAATTGGGCGAGAAGGATATCATCCAACGTATCCGAAAAAAAATTGAGGAAATCTTTGGCCCAAAAAAAGCAACCTCAGAAGAAATTCAATTGGGACCATTCGTGGAGCAAAAAATGGACGCGTTGCACCCCAAATTTGCTCATCGAAAATGCCGGATTGAAACTCGCATTGCTTCTGTGCCTGCAATTTGGTTACCGCGGGATGTATTGGACAAGATCGTGGAAGGCCTGGTTCGCAATGCCGTTGAAAACACACCGGATCATGGCAACATCCTGGTTACTGTCCGGCAGGGTGAGATGGGTCCTGAATTTGAAGTCAAAGACACAGGGGTGGGCATTAGTGAAGAAAACCAGCGCCTGCTATTTGAAAATTATTTTACGACTTACGAAACCATGCAGTATTCAACCCGCGAGCCTTATGACTTTAAGGCCGGTGGCAGAGGTTTTGATTTGCTGAGGATGAAGATTTTTTCTGAAAAGTATAATTTTAAGCTTCAGATGATCTCCAAACAATGCCGATTCGGCGAACAAAGCGGGTATCCATGCCCCGGCAATATCGAAAATTGCGAATCCAGCAAAAACACGGAAGATTGTAAGCAGTCGGGAGGAACGACGGTAATTGTTCAGTTTTTGGCGGCAGACCGAGTTTTAAAAGCAGATTGATAAAGTGTTTGGTGTTTCGTATTTTGTGTTTAGTATCACATATGTGATATTAACTATTAGGGTGCCAAACACAAAACACCAAATACTAAACACTTTCGCAAAAAGTTTGGTTTTTGAACTTTTTGCGAAAACGTCACATTTTAAACAAAATATAATTAGTGAAGCGAACTGAAAATGAATAAAGAAACCCAACACCAGGAAGAATCCAGTCAGGCAATGCAAACACCGGAAAACTTTTTCCGTGACGTTGAAATAGAATTTTTGATCCATGAATTAAAGGATCCGTTAGCCATCATCGAAACTGGTCTCCGTACTTTGCTGGAAAGACAGGATAAATATGGATCGTTATCATCCAGACAGGAAAAGACACTTAAACGAACGTTGAGAAATTCGAAAAAGGCCCGCCAGATGCTGAATAACCTGCTGGAAATTGGACGGTCCGAAGCCGGCTGCTTTATTAGCTGTCGCTTTCAACCTGTCCAATCCGCCTACCAGGCACTAACGGATTCCATTGAAACCATAGCCGGAGCCGTTTTTGAAGAATTCAGAAATTATGACAATGAAAGCGAGGCCATTGAATTTTTGGCAAAATCCGGCATTTTCTTTGTGGTCGACCCCCAGGCGACGAATGTCGAGATGTTTCAGGATGAGGTCAAATTCCGACAGATTATCGGAAACCTCATTAAGAATGCTCTGCATCACCGGCAAAAACGGATCGAAATAAAAATGGAGCTGGAACATGAACGGTTTGTCGCCGAGGTTATCGACGATGGCCCCGGCATTGATCCCGAGCATCATGAGCTGATATTCAGGCGCTATGCCCAGGTGAAGGAATGCTCTATCGTGCCGCGCAAGGGACACGGTCTTGGCCTGGCCGGTGCCCTTATATTAGCGCGCTGCCTGGGAGGAGATATCAAAATAAAAAGTGAGTTAGGCAAAGGGGCTGCCTTCCGCCTGACGCTTCCATTGAATTTGGAATCTGTTCAACCTTAGGCTATTCAAATATACAGTGCCGGGATTCTTCTTGTAGGCATTAGCTTATAGTTATGGCACAGCTGAACGCCCCTTAACACCCACCTTGTCTTTGTGCTATGCCATTAATTTGATACCCTCATTGGCCTTATAGCACATTCGGATTTCGTAGCGGTAGCCTGGAATATCGAGAAAGGTAAGACAGGCCTTGGTGATGGCATCAAATGCGACTTTGATCTTAGCATCATCGACTTCGAATATGGAAATACTTTGATATCATTTCTCTGCGGTGGAATAAACATAATTACCTTTGCCCTTGATATACTCAGGCAGGCGAGGCAATTCCAAATATCGCATCGTCACTTCCATGCCACGTTGTACGGGATATTCCGTAAAACAAATGATAATCATTTTTAATCTCCTGTTGCGGATTTTTCTGATCCAAATGGAGAGATATCCGTATTCTTTATCGGCAGATTTGTCATAATTCTTGAGGGAAATTAGTTGACCCTTTTGATTTCATAGAAATCTTGCGATTTTTGAAACATATCTTTATTCTTAACCCGTCACAGTTTTTAGCAAGAATCGCCAGATTTTGAAGGATCCTATATTTTTATAACAAGATCTTAGTGCTCATCGTTTACCATCACTAGAGGCCATTCACTATGCATAGACTAAAGTTAATTTCTAAATTACTTTTCGTATTGATTTGTATAGCGAGTATGTCGTGTGAAATTAAGGTGCCACCCATCGCGGATCTCGATCCGATTTACCCGCTACCCGAAATCTCTCTTGCTCAAAAAGAAGCAGTGCTTTTCGAAGCGATTCAGGAGCGACATTTAAATAGACAGGGATATTTGCTATATCAATCCTATTTACCGTTTTCTGATGATGTTTCCAATCCCAATTATCAGATGTCCCATGACTCGGCGGATCTTCCGGCCTGGCATGGTCACTGGATGGCTGCCCTTGCCATGAAGCTGGCTGTGGAGGGCCCCTCGTCAGGGGTAGAATCCTTGCTTCATAGAGCCTTGGAAGGCCTGCGCACGAACTTCACGGCAACCGGTATAACCGGATTGTTGGCCCGTTCATATTTAGAGTATGAAGGCGACAAGCCCCTATCCTGGATGGATACTGAAGAAGAACATCCAACAAGTTTCTGGCAGAAAGGAGAAAATGGCTTCTGGTTCCGAAATGGTGTCTCAAAGGACCAATATCGCGGCGCCATATTTGGGCTTGCTACCGTTGTTAGCCTGGAGAACAAGGGCGCTATTTCTCTGGATCCGGTAACGATTGCATTGGTAAACGAGACTGTGATCGATCTTGCATATTATCTGATTGATAATGGGTACCGGATTATTGATGTTAATGGCAAAGTCACTGAATTCGGAAGATTGAATGATTGGCGTTTTAACGGTTTCGACGGGCTTCAGCTGCTTGCCATGCTGAGAACCGGCAAGGCTATCAGTGATCAGAAGTGTTCTGAAGAATATGATCGGCTGGTTCTGGCAGATGCAGGTAAAGTTGTCGCAGAAACGTTAGGTTTATTAGGAGATCTCTATGCCTGGATCGGACGCGAAAACGCATTTGGCTCTTTCAGCGATGATATGGCTATTTATACGAATGCCTGTGCTGTGTTTATCAATTCGGGCGAGGAAGACGAGGAGGTATTGCGGGATGTCGATTTTGCTTTAGAAAAA
>CP070694.1:1152242-1155363 GCA_020353355.1 Desulfobacterales bacterium
TTTCCGACGAGTTCAACGAAAAGAACGCCAAAAAAGTGGAGCAATTTCTGGAGACCGACGGATTCACCACCGAAATATGGGCCAAGACTTTACCCGAAGCGCCAATAGAAAACGTGCAAGACGCAGCGGAGTATATGAAAAAGTTCGAACCTGATTTAATCATGGCTGTGGGTGGGGGTTCGGTGATGGATCTCTCCAAAGGGGCCTGGATCCTGTATGAAAGACCCGACTTGACTGACCTGGGCATGATTTCCCCGCTGGACAAACTCAACCTCAGACACAAATCCATACTTGCGGCTGTGCCAACTACCGCCGGTACGGGTTCGGAATGCACGCCAGCAGCGGTGTTTCACGATACTGCTAGCCACCGCAAAATTCCCGTTGCCCATGACGAACTCATTCCTGACGTGGCCATCCTTTCTCCTGTGTTCACTATATCTATGCCTCCAAAGCTGACTGCCGGCACCGGTTTAGATGTTTTAGCACACGCTGTGGATGCAGTCACTGCACCTGCAGGCAACGTGTTTACCGAACCACTGGCCCTAAAGGCAATCGAGATGATATTTCAGTGGCTCCCAAAGGCTTATTAAAATGGCGATGATCGTGAAGCCCGGTTTCGAATGATCATCGCCGCCAATATCGCCGGGATCGCTTTCGGCAATGTGGGTGGATGTCACCTTACCCACAGCTTCGGGCATTCGTTGGGCGCGGTGTTTGAATTACATCATGGACTCTGTGTAGGGTTCTTTATTCCATATACGTTGCAATACTGCCAAAATATTACAAATAAACACCTTGCGATCTGTAAAACCCTGGATATACCCGCCCCGAATGCCGAAGAAGGTTTGAATAACCTGGTGTCAAAGGTACGTGGATTATTGACTGAACTAGAAGTTCCTCTGGCGTTGAAGGACTTTGGAATCAGCAAAAACGATTTTAAAGAGCAGCTGCCAAAATTGGTGGAATATGCTTACGGTGACGTCGACACTTTTCTCAGCCCCAGACCGATTACCACTGAGCAGTGTGAGCGTTTTTTGAAATATGCCTACGAGGGTAAAGACATCGATTTCTAAAGGAGGAGGAAGCCATGAAGGGATATCACGGTAAATTTTTAGAAGTTGATTTAACCAGCAAGACTACCCAGGATCTTCCTCTATCCGAGGATTTTTGCAAAAAATATATCGGCGGCGCCACCATGGCGGCCGCACTGGTCTATGAACGGGTGCATCCGGAAACAGATCCACTTTCTCCGGATAATCCTATGGTGATGGCTACCGGTCCTTTTACCGGTACTCCTATCCCAATGGTGAGCCGATATGCGGTGGCCGGTATTTCACCGCTGACAGGGTTCTGGGGGGAAGCTACCAGTGGCGGCGTGTTTCCATTTCGCCTGAAAGGCTCGGGCTGGGACGGTCTCATTGTGACCGGTAAAGCCGATGGGCCGGTTTATCTTTTCTTAAATAATGGCAGGGCGGAAATCAGGGATGCGTCTGCTTTATGGGGTGAGGATAGCTACGAAACCCAGAATATAATTAAAGCTGATTTGAGCGATGATAAAGTCAGCGTCGCTTGTATCGGGCCGGCCGGCGAAAAACAGATTCGATATGCCTGTATTATGAATGACAAAGGCCGAGCAGCCGGGCGATGCGGTATGGGAGCCCTAATGGGGTCTAAGAACCTCAAAGCAGTGGCCGTTGCTGGAAACAAAAGGCCTGCATTCGCTGATGCCGGCAAGGTCGGCGAACTGGCCAAACAGGCGATTAAAGACATTAACGGCAATCTTGTTGCGGTAGCCTTCCGTGAGTACGGGACGTTAATGTACATGGACATGGGTATGACTCTGGGCGACACCCCTGCCAAATACTTTACTAAAAGTGTCTTTCCCGTGGGCGATGTGACCGGTCAGGCTCTGCGCCAAAGATACTCTGTAGCGAATTATGCTTGCCGGGGGTGCCCTATTGGCTGCGGCCGTGATCTTAAACAATATAAGCCGGGGCTTGATGTGGACGGTCCCGAGTACGAAACAACAGTGGCCTTTGGTCCATTATGTATGAACACCAATTTTGATTCCATCATCGAAGCCAACCACCTCTGCAATGTCCATGGCATCGACACAATATCAGCCGGAGTTTCAGTGGCCTACGCCATCTACCTCTACGAACAGGGTGCACTGACCAAGGATCGTGTGGGGTTCGAGCTCAAATGGGGAGACGACGAGGCCATCCTCAAGTTAATCGAAATGATCGTCAACCAGAAAGGAATCGGTGAGCTTTTATCCCGAGGCACTTTGGCCATGGCGCGTGAGCTGGATCGCGACGACGGTGAGGCTGCCCAAATTAAAGGACTAGAGGTGCCCATGCACGATGGACGGGCATTTCATGGATTGGCAGTCTCCTATGCCACAGGCCCACGCGGCGCCTGCCATCTCAAGGGGGATTATTACAACGTTGATCTGGGCAACATGGTATTGGAATATATGATTCTTCCTTCCGACAGACTGGTTTCTGAAGGAAAGGGTGAACCTGCGGCCAAATTCCAAAGTTTCAAAGACTTATTTGATGCTCTAACCTTATGCAAGTTCGCTCCCTTGCAAGTGCCACAGCTATGTGAAATGCTCAATGCACTGACCGGCTGGGAGTTTAGTCCGGAAGATCTTCTAAAAGCCGGTGACCGGTCGGTGAACATCAAACGCGCAGTCAGCAGCAAGTTTGGCCTTACCAGAGAACATGATACAATACCCAAGATCTGCCGTGATGCCCTGGATGAAGGCACCACAGCCGGAATCCAGCCTGACCTGGAAACAATGCTCAAGGAGTACTATCAATACCGGGGTTGGGATTGGGAAACCGGTAAACCGACCAAAGAGAAGCTCATTGATTTGGGCCTTAACCAGGCTGCTGAGGACTTGTATTCATAATGAAAATCTCCGCTCAATTTCATGGCATACTGGCCGATTGGGTGGGAACCCCGTCGGCCAGCTTCGAGCTTTCTGATGGTTCCACCTATGCGGATCTGATGCAGGAGATCGGTCGCCAATACAGACAGAACATGCCCGAACAACTCTGGGATCATGAAAACAATGCCTTCAATCAAAAAGTACGCGCTTTCAGTGACGAAAAAA
>CP070694.1:1155463-1163127 GCA_020353355.1 Desulfobacterales bacterium
AAAGCCAGGTCTTCATTATTTTGAATTTCGATTGCGCTGTTCATAAGGCCTCCCTTTATTTTGGCAGCATCCGGCAGTTAGGAAAATCGCATAGACCCCTGTTATTTCGTAGATCGATCGGAAGTCAAACGGCTGCCGGATAATCTATTCTGTCACCTCATACAGGATCTCGACCAGTTTTTCTATTTGTAATGGTTTCGCGAGATAGTATGGCGCTTCTGCCGATCCGGTTTCATAGTCGGTCTCGGACCCGTGGCCGGTCAGGAAGATAATTTTCGTGTCGGGGGTCAACCCGTTTAGTTTCCTTTTTAACTCGATACCCCCGATCCCTGGCATCTTGACGTCCAGTATGGCCACGTCGAATTTTTTATTCTCGATTTTTGCCATGGCTTCTTCACCCGTGAATGCATAGTCGACGTCAATTCCCCGCAATGCAAGTCTTTTGGACAGCATCATGACGAATTTTTTCTCGTCATCTACCAAAAGGATTTTCATGTTCCCTCACTTCCTCCTGAATCCGGACAGGAAGGGTAATGATAAACGTCGTGCCGACATTTTCTTTGCTTTCGACCGATATATCTCCATGAAGCTTTCTGACCAAACCGTAGGTGATGGTAAGCCCCAGGCCGGTTCCCTTGCCCCTTTCTTTGGTGGTAAAAAAGGGTTCGAATATTTTCGTCAGATTCTCCGGCGGCATGCCGCATCCGTTATCGCTGATGGTAATGCTGACCTTATCCGATCCCTGGGCTGACGCATGGATATCCAGGATACAGCCCGTATCCACTGCCTGAAAGGCGTTGTTTACCAAATTCAAGAGGATCTGTTGCAGCTTTCCCCGGTCGGTTTCAATTTCGGGAATATCCTCCGGCACGTCCACGTAAACCTTTATATTGCGATATTCTGCCTCTTTATGATGGAAAATGAGGACATCTGAAATAACGTCGTGTAGTTTGATCTTTTGAATTTTGACGTCGAATTTGCGCGTAAACCCCAGAAGTTGTCTGGTGATCGTGCCGCAGCGTTCGACCGCTTCGAGAATGTAATCGATGTTTTCCAGCAACTCCTCATCTTGGCGGTAGTGTTCCTTGATCATAAACATATCTTTCACATACCCGGCGGTCTCGTTGATCAATGCCAGGGGATTATTGATCTCATGGGCGACGCCGGCCGCCAGTTGTCCGATTGAAGCAAGTTGATTGCTCTGTTCCATCAATGCCATGGTTTCAGCCTTGGACTTGTCCGCCAGATAAAGCTTATTGACCATGAACGTGCAGGTGATGGTGACGACAACGGTAATGACCATGATGCCGAAACCGACAAACCAGTTGATGTTGGAGCGCAATTGCAGCCAGACTTTCATCATCCCGGCTTTTTGTTTGATCACCATGAGAATAAAAGGAGTATCGCAAACTTGGGGGAAAATAAAGGCATAACCCATGACGATAGATCGCATATGGCTATCGGTCGCCATGACCGCGTGGGTCCTCGGGGAAAAATCCGGCAGCGGCAGGGACATCTTTTGAAATGTGTCGCCATAGTAGTTTGAAGGGGTCTGGATGATACCGGACCGGTTCACGAGGAAAATATCCGCATGCTCTCCGGTTTTGTATGAGGACAGTGATTGTATCAATCGTTCCGTTTCCAGGGTGGCGCGTAAGATAATAAACGAGCCGTCGGGACGAAACGATTTGACAGCGATGATGATATGCGGAACATCACGATATCCGCGAAAAATTTCACTGACATAAAAATCGGCTTTCTGGCACTCAACGAACCAGGCCTGATTGCTATAGTTTTTGCCTTCCAGTTTAAAAGGCCCGGCATAGGCAACCTGGATACCCGTCTGGGCGATCACGCTGAGATCCGTTAATCCGCCGAATCCCAGCTTGAGATTCCGTAAAATCTCGGCCAGATGATCGGGGTTGGTCAGTTGATCATACCCGATTTCATTCACGGTGAATCTCAAGGCATTCAGGCGCTCCTCCAGAAAAAAGGTCACAGCCCGCCTGGCGTTGGAAGCCACCCGTTCGGTACGCAGAATAAGCTCCGAATCAACGGACTCTTGAATCAGCCGGTAATGAATCATGGTAACCACAATCAAAGGCACCAGGGCAGCAGTTCCCATTACCAAAATGCTGATCGCCCAGATCTTGCGATAATTCGTAAACGTGAAATAATGATCCAGGTGCTTATGCTTTTGACGATAAAATTCGGGCCGTATCGCTCCGAATGCTTTACGGAATCGGTCAATCATGTCGACGTCTCCCCGATCTGTGCCAAAATGGTCATCAGTTCCTCAATTCCCAGAGGTTTGTGCATAAACGCGTAGGCACCTTGCTGCAAGCATTCCCGTCGATCTTTTTGCGTTCCATGCCCGGTCAAAATAATAACGGGGGGCTTCGCATCAATCTCTTTGATACGGATCAGGACTTCGGTACCATAAATATCCGGTAGATGAAGGTCCAATAGAATGAGGGAGAAATTCTGGCGCTTGATGCGGTTGAGCGCTTCCTGTCCGCTGTAGCAAACCTCGCAATTGCAGCCCCTGAGATTCAATCTCTTGGCCAGCATATCTGCATACCGCTTTTCGTCATCGACAATTAACAAATGATATTGTTTCATATTGTTACATATTTTTAGTTGACTGTTTAAAAATATTAATATATTCGGTTTAAATACACTATTAAGTTTCATTTGTAAACATTTATTTGAAAGGTTGATTCAATGGTAAACATTCGAGCGCGTTCAGTGGGTTGGTTGATCGGATCCCTAATGGTTTTCGTCTTGAGCTGCCCGTCTTTAGCCTTTGCTGCGGAACAGGCAACAGTTGCAACCGCCGTTAAAACCTGGTGGTTCTGGCCGGTCATATTATTTGTCTTCTGCCTTGTCCTCGGAATCCTGGCGGTAATGGCAGGCGTCGGCGGCGGCGTGCTTTATGTTCCCCTGGTCAGTGGATTTTTTCCGTTACATATCGATTTCGTCAGAGGCGTCGGGCTGATGGTCGCTCTGGCGGGTGCACTGGCTGCGGGTCCGGGATTGCTGCGGCGCAACCTGGCCAACCTGCGACTGGCCCTGCCGGTGGCCTTGATCGCGTCCACCTGTTCCATTGTGGGGGCAATGCTGGGGCTCTACCTGTCATCTTTGAATCCCGACATCATTCAAATTTGTCTGGGGGTGACCATTGTCGGCATCGCCATCCTGTTACTGGTTTCAAAGAACACCGAGAAGCCGGTAGTAAACAAGCAGGATGCCATTGGACTGGCTTTGGGACTGAGAGGGGCATATTGGGACGACGGCGCACGCGAAAGCGTTGAATGGAAAACTCATCGAACCTTATTGAGCCTGTGTATGTTTATCCTGGTCGGTCTGCTGGCCGGCATGTTCGGACTTGGTGCGGGATGGGCAAACGTGCCGGTCCTCAACCTTTTAATGGGCGTTCCGCTGAAGGTGTCGGTGGCAACCAGCAAGTTTTTGCTGTCCATCACCGATACGTCGGCAGCCTGGATATACATGAACCGGGGGTGTGTCATTCCACTGATCGGCGTTCCCTCCATCGTCGGCTTGATGCTGGGATCCCTGATCGGTGTCAAGATTCTGGCCGTTGCCAAGCCCAAAATGATTCGCTACATGGTTATTGCCGTTCTTTTTTTTGCCGGACTGAAAGCCATGGATAAAGGATTGGGCCTTGGAATTTTAGAATAACCATGAGACTATCCTTAAAAGTTATTTTAGTGCATTTTGTGGCAAGAAAATTATATGGGAATTTTTTCACCATCTGCCAATAATTGAATATTTTCGATTGAATATTCAATTTTCAATATTCAATCGTCAATTCCGGCTTGTCCGGGTTAGGGAGTTGAATGCGATGAATAGTCAAAATGAAGAAGACCTCAAACCCTCACGGGAGCAAATCATCTATGCCAACCTATTGATTATTGGTGTATGGGCAGGTATTGTCATACTTGTGACAACTTACCTGATATATGTGACCGGCATACTGCCGTCCCATGTCGATATGTCCATAATCCCTAAGGTTTGGGGTAAAGGTGTCGATGAATATCTGGAAATTACCCATTCGCCCCATGGGTGGGGATGGGTCCCCTTGCTGGCTAAAGGGGACTTTCTCAACTTCGCCGGTTTTGCTCTCCTTGCTCTAATGACAATTGTCTGTTACCTGGTTTTGGTTCGGGGATATTTCCGTCAAAAAAACTGGATATTTACTTTTATCGCTGTCCTGGAAATTGTCGTGTTGTCCGTGGCGGCCTCCGGAATTTTGGGCAGCGGGGGCCATTGATGGCCCATCATGGCTTGGGGGCGCAACCACAAATCTAGTCGTTTCCAGATTTTTATTGCGGAAAACGGCTTTACTCAGATCACTCCATCTGGGATTGAAGAAAGGTGAAATATGAAAGCAAAAAAAATAAATATCCTGCTGGTGGATGACAACGAAAAGTTCCTGAAGTCCGTGGCTGAACGGACCCGGCTGAAAGGATTTAATGTTTTCACGGCGACCAACGGCCAGCAAGCGCTTGAAATCGCGCAAAAGCAGCATATTCATGTGGCCGTGGTCGATCAACGAATGCCCGATATGGAGGGTTTGGTTGTTATCACGAAACTCAAAGAGCTGATACCCGATGTCAAAACGATCCTGCTGACGGGCCATGGAGACGAAAAGCTCAAAGAAGCCAGCGAAGCCCTCAATTCGACTTATTTTGACAAACAGGATATGGGAAGATTTTGGGCGTTTCTGTCGAACCTGCCGCTGGGCAATATCAATATTCTTTTGGTGGACGACAACCCGAAATTTCTGAATACATTGGCGGAGCGCATACGGCTGAAAGGCTATGAGCCCTTTACGGCATTAAATGGACATGAGGCGATCGAAATCACGAAGACGACCAAAATTCATCTGGCAGTCGTCGATCAAAGAATGCCCGATATGGATGGCTTGGTGGTGATCACAAAGCTTAAAGAAATCGATGCCGATATCAAAACACTTCTTTTAACGGGCCATGGCGATGAAAAGCTGAAAGAGGCCACGGAAGCACTCAGCTCGTCCTATTTCGAAAAAGAAGATATGGGCAAATTCTGGCGATTTGTCAGAAAGGTACTGCAAAGCCTTGAAACATCCATGGCGGCAGCGGGAATGGCTACCGGCGGAGACCTGGAGGATGCCGTCGATATCGAATCGCACCATGTCAAAAAGAAATAATTTGAAAAAAATGGCGAACGTGACCCCCAAAATCCTTTTGGTTGATGATGAGGAAAAGTTTTTGAATTCCATCGCCGAACGCTTGAAACTATTGGGATTCGATCCCTACAGAGCCTCAAGCGGCCGGCAAGCGCAGGAGCTTGCGAAAAACAATCGCATCGATCTGGCCATTGTGGATTTAAAAATGCCCGATATGGACGGACTTGTGACCATCACCAAGTTGAAGGAAATCGACCCCGATTTAAGATCAGTCCTGTTGACCGGATATGGCAGCGAAAAAGTAAAACAGGCAACCGAAGCCCTTGACGCCGCCTATTTCGAAAAGGACCAGATGGAAGCCTTCTGGAATTTTATGAAAAGCAGCAGTAAAGGCGGCAACATCATTGTTATCAAGCCGCCTTCTGCAAGGATGCCTTCCGTTAGCGGCAGCGGTGATTACGAAGAGGTATTTAAGACGGGAAAAATAGAGATAATGACGGACCCTCAATCCATAGAGGATAGCCTGGCACCTTCCCCAAACGACAGAAAAAGAGATGACCCCACGGCCGCTAGGCGGTTTCGCATGATCGGCGAAACCCAGACGATGCAGGAACTGAGGAAAAATATCGAGAGATTGGCGGTACTGGATTGCCCAGTGATTATTCGCGGCGAGACGGGCACCGGCAAGGAATTGGCCGCCAGAATGATTCACAGCTTAAGCCCTCGAAAAAAAAATCGATTTATGGCAATCAACTGTGGTTGTTTCCGCAATGATTTGCTCATCGAAGATCTTTTCGGGCCTGGAAATCATGTCTTTTCCGGGGAGTCCCAACCGAGCGGGTCCATAGCCGGATCTGAGTCGGGAGGCACTATCCTGCTGGACCAGATCGAGGATATGTCCCTGAAAATGCAGCTTTCGATGTTGAAAATCATCGATAGTAAAAAAGTATCCCTGAAAGATGGGATCGGCGATTTTCCATTCGATGTTCGCATACTCGCGGCCAGCCGTTACAGCCTCGGAAAACTGGTCGAGGAAGGAAAATTCAGAGAGGAGCTATATTATCGCTTGAATGTACTGGAGTTGTTCATCCCTCCCCTGCGGGAGCGAAGGGATGACATCCCGCCCTTATGCGGCTACTTTCTCGATAAGTTTGCAGAAGAGTTTAAAAAAGCGGTTGAATATATCTCAGAGGAGGTTATCTCCATCTTTATGTCCTATGATTTCCCCGGCAATGTCCGCGAACTCGAGCACATCATTGAGCGCGCCGTCATCCTCGCCGATGGTAAAACCATAGAATCCAAACATCTTCCCGGACGATTTCAAAAGGCCGATTTTCCACCTTTGGATGCGAGCAGAAAATTCATGACGCTGGCCGAGATGGAAAAAAATTACATTCTAGAGGTTTTAGATGCAACCGGAGGCAACAAATCCAAAACTGCAGAGCTATTGGGCATCAGCCGGGCAGCTTTGTGGAGAAAGCTGAAACAATTCAAGGAAGAAAAATAAGGTGCGATCCCTGTAAATACGGAGCAGCAGGCAAAATAGCGCGACGCCCTGCCAAGGATTCATAATGATAGCCGGATATCATTTAACACTTCTTTAATTATTGCAGCAATGGTCTGGCAGTCTTCGGTGCTGAAGGTCAGCGGAATGCGCATGTCGCACATACCGTCGAGAACTTTTTTGGTTTGAGGCAGGTCCGGCATTGGCGAGATATACTGCCAACTTTCAAAGGAACTCGTATAGCCTTTTGGTTCCTGCCAGCCAAACCATTTTATCCGTATACCCCGCTGGTCACATTCATCTATAAAGCGCGCCATCTGATCCCGAGGTAGATTTTTTAGCGTAAATTGGATCGAACTTCCCACGAACTGCTCTCGGGTAGATCTGGGCGGGACCCTAATGGCGGTAATCTGGTTTAATCCCTCCTCGAGAACTGCATAGCGCTCATTCCAGCGAGCAACCTGACGATCAAGTGAGCGCAGCTGCGGACGCAAAATGGCGGCCTGGAGATTGCTCATGCGCAGGCTGTAATTGGGAATAATCTTTTTGTATTGTTCAAAAACTTGCGCTGCGGGTTTTGATAGGTGGGTATCATAGAACATATACGAGCCAGAATATAAGATCGCCTGGGCGATAACATCGTCGTCATTGGTGACCAGTAAACCCCCTTCGCCGGAATTAATATGCTTGTAAGTTTGGGTACTGAAGCAGCCAATTTTACCGAATGTTCCCGGATGCTGATTGTCCCAGCCGCCGCCCATGGTATGGGCGCAGTCTTCAATTAGATATAGCTGGTGCTTTTTGCAGATTTCCGAAATTACATCCATATCGGGGATGTGGCCCCGCATATACGAAAGCAAAAAATAGCGAGCACTGACATTGGCGGCTTTGCGTTCAAGATCTACTGGATCGATGCTGTAATTACGGGTACATTCAACGAATATCGGATCGGCACCGGCATTTTGAATT
>CP070694.1:1163227-1168273 GCA_020353355.1 Desulfobacterales bacterium
ACGACCGGTCTCTGCCAGGATAATAAGGTTTATAAGCTCAAATTCGCCTGGAATGATATATGGGGTCCAAAATTCAGGGCCTCTCAGATCTATCGGCCCGGCGGAGAAATGCAAAGAATACTCTATGAGCGCAGCAACGGAAGAATTCAGCTGGAAATAATCTCTCGCATGTTCCCGACCGGTGATCTGTTCGCAGCGGTGGCCAAAGGCAAAGCCGACATGGCGGACGTGGCCATGCCGTGGTTGTCCGGAACTTATCCCATCTGGAATTGGGGTGAAATTCCGGGGATCGTCAATGAAGATCCGGTGGAAGGGTTGGCCGAAGAGCTGGCGGTTTATCAAGATGATGAGGTGATGAAAATCTATGATGAAACCATGAAAAAATACAACCTCAAATTCTGGTTTGTGACCCAATGGGACGCGGCCAACGGAATCTGGAGCAAGAATGATGTCACGACGTTGGAAGATATAAAAGGGATGAAAATCCGTGTGGGAGGCTATCTGCCGACTCTGGGCATAAAAGCACTTGGAGCAAGTCCGGTAACCATTGCGGGTTCGGAGTTGGCGCCGGCGATGATGGCAGGTACGATCGACGCCGTATTGACAAGCCTGGGCTATGGCTATTCGATTGGTCTGGCCAAGGTTTCCAAAACCTTTACGCTGACACCGTTATCACCGACCTGGTCTGCGGTAACTGTCATAAATTTGAAGACTTTTAACTCACTGCCGCCGGATCTTCAAAAGGTGGTTATCGACGTGGGTAGAGAACTGCAAAGAATGGTGAGCCTTTCGACAACCGCCGAGTACGTCATGAGCCTGGATACCGTTGATCTTTCCGGTGTCAAGCGAACCCGGTTTTCCAAGGAAGAAATGGCAGTGGCCGTGAAAGAGTGTAAAGTTGTCGAAGAGGCCTGGCTTAATATGGACGGGCCCTGGAAGTCTAAACGAACGGAACTGCTTACTGCCGCTGAGGCTGCCGTCGCCAGATACAGAGGGTTTACCGGTAAGTAAACCTCGGGCGAGCCGGAATTTAATATTGAAGATTGTAAATTGAATATTTATGGATGTCGCTTTGCTCCGTACTTCTTAAAATTGATCCGACGGAGGCGAACCATTATTCTTCAATATTAAATCTAAATTATTCAATAGTTACGAGATAGCGAAAGTATTTCAATACTATTTTATGCCACAAAATGAATGAAATTAACCACTATGATAAAAAGAACGGCCTGCAAAAAGCAATCAATATAATCGAGAAGATGACCGATTTACTCAGCGGTCGGCTGCAGGCGGTGATCATATTTTTGCTGATGGCCATGCTGCTGATTGAGGTCTTAACCCGCTATGTTTTGCAATCACCGCTTTCCATCGCCGAGGAAATGGGCGGGTATTTCTTGGTTTCCATCACTTTTATTGGGCTGGCTTACACCTGGAAAGAAAAGGGCCATGTCAGAGTTACGCTTCTCATCAGCCGGCTGCCGGAAAAAGCCGTTCGTCCGATTCGTTTTATTACGCTTTTGCTGGCAACCGCTTTCACCTTGCCGCTGATTAAGGCCTGCTATGACTTATTGACAGATTCATTACTATTTGAGTCCAGAAGCGGCAGCTGGCTTAGAACTCCGCTGGTCTACCCCCAATCCATTCTGCTCATTGGAGCTGTTTTGCTTTTTCTGCAGTTAATGGTTGAGGTAATTAAAGCCCTGATAGCCATGAAAAAACCGGGGGAGAATCATTGATGGGTGCAGAGATCGGGATGGCCGTCCTCCTTATAATGGGCTTGTTTGTTCTCCTGGCGCTTGGTCTGGAAATTGCCTGGTCCATTGGTATTGTAGCTCTTGTCGGGCTCATCTGGTACATTGATCAGCCGGTCAGCCAGATAGCTGAAACTGCCTGGAGTTCATTAAATTCTTTCACGCTTACGGCCATGCCGCTTTTTATTTTTATGGGAACCATCCTTGGCAATACCGGGGTCAATGAGCGTCTTTTTGCCGCCGTGGATAAATGGTTCGGTCATTTGCCCGGAGGATTGGCCATGTCTGTAATAGCCGGAAATGCAATCTTTGGCGCCATGTGTGGTTCTGCGATGGCAGCGACGGCCACTTTCGGCAAAATTGCCTTCCCGGTGATGGAGAAGAAAGGGTATTCGCCGCGGTTAGGACTGGGTGCGATTGCATCAGCCGATATTTTATCGCCTTTAATTCCTCCCAGCATATTGCTTATCATCTATGGTTCCTGGCAGGGTATATCCATAGTCGACCTGTTGGCCGCCGGTCTGATTCCAGGGCTTACCATGATGATACTGCTGATGCTGGCAATCGTAGTTCAGGTGAAGCTAAACCCGGATTTAATTCCAAAGGTGGTAAGATATAGCTGGCAGCAGAGATTCAAGGCTATTTTGGAAGTGCTGCCATTTGCGGCACTGATCGCCGGGGTTCTGGGGGCGATCTTCGGCGGCTTTATGACACCCACCGAAGCTGCCGCCCTGGGGGCTTTTCTCAGTCTGTTACTCACCTTAGGCTACGGTCGCTTAACATTTAACATTTTAAAACGCAGTCTGCTGGAAACGGTCAAGGTAACCTCTTTTTCTTTGTTCATCATGGCGATGGCCACATTAATATCGCATGTCTTCAACTCGGCGGGCATTATTCCGCTGATCAAAGATTTTGTAATTAATTTACCCATCGGAAAATATGGTATCCTGGGGCTGTTTTTTGTCATGTATTTTTTCATGGGAATGTTTTTTGATTCCTGGTCGATGCTGTTTCTAACATTTCCGTTTGTGATGCCGATCATCATCAGTCTTGATATCAATCTGGTTTGGTGGGGGGTCGTCTACGTGATGGCCGGCGGGCAGGCCTCCATGACGCCTCCCTTCGGGTTGAGCTTAGCGGTTTTACATGGGGTCGTCCCCTGGCATCCCATGGAGACAATTGCCCGGGGTGCCTTTCCCTTCCTGATCCCTATTTATTTGAATATATTGCTGTTGATGGTTTTTCCGCAGCTTGCCCTGTGGCTGCCGGGTTTGCTGGGCGGATAGCGGTGGAAACAATAAAAGCGAACGACGAATGTCGAAGAATGGCATCGCTTCGTTCTGCCCTTTTTTAGTTAGGAGGCAAGGTCCATGAATTTAAATGCGAGGGTCGCATTCTTTACCGCAGCCCAATTCGAATTGATGAAGGCCCGAGTTTTTGAGCTGCTTGAACAACGAGGTGTGAAAATGGATCACCCTGAGGTGCTCAGACTACTGCGCCGTGCCGGGGCCAGGGTGGACGTTGACGGCAAAATGGTTCGGTTCCCGAAGACCTTTCTGGAAGAACAACTCCGACAAGCACCTGAAAAGATTTCGTTGGCGGGCAGAGATGAGAATAATAAACTGGAGATACCCTGCCAGGACGGAACGTTTTGCACTCGAACCAATACCGGGGCCCAATCCTGGATAGAGCTTGAATCCGGTGAGTATCGGCAGGTTACATCGGCAGATGTCGCAACATGGGCCCGGCTTGCAGATAAACTTGAACAGATCAGTTTCTGTGCCTATCCGGTTCCCAGCGACGTTCCGGCGGCAACATTGGATGTGCATGCCCTGGCCTTGATGCTTAAAAACATCAGGAAACACATTTGGGTCCAGCCGTACACGCAAGAAAGCGTCGAATATTTAATCAAATTATCCATTGCTGCGGCGGGTGGTGAGGATTTGTTGAGAGCCGATCCCCTGGTCAGCTTTATTACCTGTTCGCTGACTCCGCTGGAATTCAAGTCTATGGATCTTGAAATAATTTTACAATGTGCGCATTACGGTATACCTCTGCATGCCTGCAGTTTGCCCGGGGCCGGTGCGACCGCGCCCGTGACTGTGCCGGGTGTTGTGCTGTTATGCGTTGCCGAAATTTTAGCGATGGTGGCTGTGGCCTAGGTCATCCGGCCGGGAACCCCCATCATCGCAACCCCCTTAATCTTTTCAACCGATATGATGACCGGTCGGAGCCTGCAGTCCAGTGTGGAGTCCATGCAGGGTGCGGCTCTGGCGATTCAATTTATTAAAGCCGCTATTGGGCTGCCGACCCATACCTACGGCCTTGGTTCTGATTCACCAATTATAGACGGTCAGTGCATGAGTGAAGGTGCATTGCGCTGTATGCTGATCGCCCTATCGGGTGCGGACATCTTGGGCGCCGCCGGACAACTCGAAGTGGCGACGACGATAAGTCCGGTCCAATTGGCAATCGATAATGAAGAGCTTGGCATGGTCAAGCGCATGGTAACTAAATTTGACGTTGACGATGAAACAATGGCTTGGCAGGATTTGCTAAAAACTGAGCCGGGCAGTCAATTTCTTACGAATGAACATACATTTCGACACTGTCGTGACGGTCTGATGCCAGTTAATTTTATACGGATGACCAGAGAAGGATGGAAGGCAAAGGGGCAAAGGGACCTGGTTGAACGCGCAACTGCCCATTGTAAAAATATTTTGGAAATATCAGAACCCCTGGTCCTGCCTGAGAGGATGGTTAGAGATATGGATTCACTCGTCAGGCAGGCGGATACGAATTTGCAGTAAAAACAGAAGCCGAAAAATTAATGCCGTAAATGAAAGCATCCTGCATCCAGCGGGATAAACATGTTGTCAGGAACTTAAGGTGTCAGGTTTCACGTGTCAGGCCCGCCGCTGGCCGCCGAAGGTTACCCGCCTTTTATGGCAGGGTGCCCAGTTTGATCGAAAAAGAAAACTTTTTTGGAACCTGAAAACAGTTTAAAGATGTTGTGGGAGCGGTTTGCAACCGTGATTAACTCGGTCGGGCCAACATCGATAATCGTGGTTAAAAACCACTCCCACCCGTCATTAACTTCGGCCTAAACATGACTTTGGATTGCATGAAGTTTCATACGAGGTGTTAGAAAATAGCAAATACCAAATGATAAATATCAAAAAATCACAATGACTGAAATTCCAAATACAAAGCTTGTTTTCGTCCTTTCGTGCTTTCGTGATTAATTTGTCCTTTTTGGTTCCGGTTTATCCGGGTTGGGACATAAAAATATTAA
>CP070694.1:1168373-1170977 GCA_020353355.1 Desulfobacterales bacterium
GACACCTTCACCCGCTGGCCAGGCATGAAAAGCCTTCGGCCGTGCCAGATCGATGGGACCGCAATCTAACGGTTCACCATACTTTTCGTCCAGCTTCCGAATATGACCCCCTTTCGATGCAATCACAAGGGAATCCCGTTTCCCCTTAATCGCCTTTGCAACGATCTCCTCAGTGACCCCGTTTACATACATGTCCGCTGTGTCGATGAAATTTACTCCCGCATCGATTGCGGCATGAATGATATCAATAGATTCCTTCTCTTCCACCTGCCGGCCGAAGGTCATGGTTCCTAAACAAAATGCAGACACCTTAAGCCCCGTCCTACCCATCTTGCGATATTTCATCCCCAACCCTCCTGTAGGTCGTATTAAAATTAAAAAATAAGCTTCCAGGGTGATGTTAACAGGTAGTGTAAAATTATCGCGCTGATAAACTAAAGCAAGATCTGATTTAATGTCAAGTTTAATAAACGAAACCGTATTATCTCAAATGGATGTTGTTGATCATTCATAGATTATTATTTTGGCAAGGGGCAAGGGAGTCGCAGTAAGTAATAGAGTGGGTCAGTCGAATGGAGCCGTAAAATTTCTTCTATTTATTCAGTAACTTTATATCCAATCGTTCGATCACAAATTCACGCTGGTCTCGATCAGCTGGATCAATGCCAATCAGGTGGTTTCGAAAGACATCGTCCGAAAGTGGTGTAGCGGAGTACACATTTTATTTTGCGGTTCCCAGGTAGGTTCCCGCATCTTTTAAGGCTTTCTCCATTTCGTCAATGTTGATTAAAGCAGGATTATACCAGACGGTATTGGTTTCCTTGAAATTATGAAATCCGCTGTTAACCAGTTCGACCCCTTTCAGCCCTTCCAGGGCTGCTTCGCCCACATCGTATCAACTGACAAAGAAGACAACCTTGGGCCATTCAGGATTTTCGGCATTCGATAGCACGATGCCGATAAATACGAGCATGGGGATCAGCACCAGAGCCGACGATATTAGTGTGCCCAATTTTTTTTTGCTTTTCATTTTCTTGATCTCCTTACAGCCGTGTCTGACCATCAACGTCAATAAAGATTTTAATCATCGATTGCCTTGCAGCAAGTTCGATTCGCTCACCCAGCATAAACAGAACGACGTTTAACGTTAGGCAGGAAAGTTCACAGGAGCATCACGAAAAACTAACTTTTTTGTAAAATGCAGGTGATTACGCCTATAGACCGGGCTGAGCGCGTCTTGCGGTAAGAGACATCTCGAGGATCGCGGCCCCGACCACCATGACAAAGCTGATCGAGATTCTTGAAAGGGCGCCGCAATCGAAACAGGTGCACGGGATCACAATGGACGTGCTGCAAAACGACTGATTCAGGGGATACTGGTTGGGAAATATCCTTCAGGAAATGGGGCTGTGGCTTTGTGATTTGCGCTATATGAGGTCTAATTGGGTCGGGGAGGATTTTTTTGGGGGCTTAAAGCAGGGCCATTGCTGACCCTGCATTAAGTAAGTTAAGTGCTATTAGCCCCATTTATTTTTTTTATACTTATTCTTCATCTGCCCCGGCGGGTATTTCTTTACATGCTCTGCATAGTGAATGTAGGGTTTATCAGTATCCAACTCCATACTCACATAATCGCCTAATCCCACACGAAGGTTGCTCGGCAGAGAAGCACCGACTTCCCAATTACTGCCTCTGAGGTAAAAATAGAGACCTCGGCCGGTATCGTAATAGACCGAACGGGATGGATAATACCGGTACTGGTGTTTTGCCCGGTATCCATGAGCAGGTGCATGTGGAGGAGGGCCTCCTTTCTTATGGTCTACCACCGAATACCCTGAATTGCCGTCTTTTTCATATTCAACTTCGATTTTTTTGGCAGTACAACCGACCATGAAAAATCCAATTGTCAAACCAATAAACAATCTTTTTGCCAAAGTGTAATTCATAAGACCAGCCCCCTTTAAGATCTGATGGTTTCATTCATAGATTATAGATCGGCAATTTGAACAGAATCTTTAGTAAGGTTTAGTGGCCGGTGGGGGAGCAATAATGCTTAAGCATACATGTTCGCAGTGGATTATTGACAGAGAATTGTTGTGGGGAATGGGTAAAGGTGTACCGGTTTACCACGTGACTTCGCCACGGTGGGTAAAATCATATCTATGTCCAATAATCAGTATAGGTAATACCACGGGGCTTTAGGCCCCGATGGGTAAACCTGTATTTTATATAAAAATCAAGGCACTTTGCTAAATAGTCTTATGATCTTGTCTGCCACTCTCAATATAACCAAGTCTGCGGTCTTTACCCGATCTTCTTTCAGGAATGTAGGCTGTATATGAAAAATGACGTCTTTCAGTGCCTGAGCGCAAATCTTCATCCTCTACTCCCCCTGCTTTCAATGCCGAATTGTCCATAGACAAGATCTTCTTTTCAATTAGCCCCTTTGTTTTGCTCATCTTACATCACCTCAGGATTGAAGTCAGATTATGTTAATGTATGAATTAATTCAGCTTCGCAAAACCTTTTTTCTTTTTGTCAATTAAGGCATGACATAAAACATGTAAAGGCAAAAAATGCAATAGGATAAATTCTATTTTTGAA
>CP070694.1:1171077-1173861 GCA_020353355.1 Desulfobacterales bacterium
AACAAGATGAGCCATCAGTGCTTTGATTTTGGCCAAGTACAGGATCTTCTTCAAAAAATACTGAGCGGAAAAATCGGGGCAGCAAATGGTGATGAGCGTAAAGCGCTGATTGGGCGTTATCTAGCATCCCTGGATGGCCCGCTGGCATGTGAACGGATGGTCGATGTATTGGAAAAATTATCGGAAATCTCAAGCGATTCGAAACGAGCATCCCTGACAAATCGATTGGAGCGCTGGACGCTGGGCAAAGGATTGCAAATGGTAAGAGGGATCAAATCGAGTCTTCCCGGATCGCACAATAAGCCTGAATTTCAACGCCACCGTTATCCGGATATTTCACTGCAGGATGTAAAAGCCAAAGTTTCACGGTTGCAGCAATTACTGGGCATCAACGAGCACTTGAAAATTGAACAAGTATCCGAAGTGATGTTTCGGATTAATTAAGCTCCATTTATACGTAGGAACAACCAGAAGTTGATTCCAATAACATTATGCCAACACCAACACTTGGCCCATTTATTTTGAAATATGCAAAACCCGCATGACGGTCTACAAATCGCATGTTTGATGTGGGTGTAGGAGGTTGCGAATGAAAATTTTGATTTTAGGAACAGGAAAAACAGGCACCACGGCCATGGTGTACAAGGTGGCCGGCGGGTTGCCAAACTGTCATGCGTTTTCCGGTGGTCGGCCCGGTAAATATGTCGGCAATTACGAAAATGCGGTTTACAAACACACCTATGAAGAGCGCAAAGGTAAAAGCTTCGATCTGTTTAGGGAACATTTAGGAAAAGAGGATTACGATCGTAAAATCTGGATGGCCCGTGATCCCCGTGATGCGGCGGTCAGCCGAATGTTGTATCGATGGCACAAGGGTTATCTCGGAAGGAAAAAGCAATATGAGGCCCATCTTGATTTAGTCTTAAAGAAAGAAAAAGATCCTCGCTCCTTGCCCTTTTATGAAATTTGCCGCTACACGGGTTACGATGGATGGCCGATGACGACCGAGGCAGTCGTTGAAGAGGAGTTGCTGCGTTATGAGCGAATGGGGGACTTTGTGAAGAGCCTGGGAAGCGAATGGCATATATTCAAATACGAAGATATGGTTGCCAAAAAGTTTGCCGCCTTAAATCAATATCTTGGTTTTGAGATCGAAGCAGACGCCCAGGTTCCGAGTTCATCAGGCAAGGCCAAAGTAATTCGCAAAAAAGCCACCGGTGACGGGCGTCACTGGTTCACCCAAGAGGATGTAGAACTCTTCAAACCGGCCTATCCATCTTATATGGAACAGATTGGCTATGACTTCAACGACTGGGCCCTTGACCCGAACCCCGTAATTGAGCCCGAGTATTCATCCGTCTATATGCAGCGCGGACCCCGCAAGGCAACTAAAAACATCATTCTGAGGATCTTGGACCCGGTTGCCCAGCGATTTGGAAAAAAGCAATAAGTGCAAAAAATCGCCTCAAAATATGATGTAACAACTTGAAATAACATAGCTTTGAAGTTTAAATATAACCGAACGGGGAAGAATAATGTCTCAGCGTTTCAATATCGGCGGCATTGCTATCGGACCCGAGGATCCGTGCTTGGTTGTGGCAGAAGTCGCCCAGGCCCACGATGGAAGTCTGGGAACGGCCCATGCGTATATTGATGCCATCGCCGAAAGCGGGGCGCAAGCCGTCAAATTTCAGACCCATATTGCCTCGGCCGAAAGTACTCCGGATGAACCCTGGCGGGTTAAATTCAGTCCTCAGGACGCCACGCGCTACGACTACTGGAAGCGTATGGAATTCACCGAGGAGCAGTGGTGCGGCCTCAAGCGGCATGCCGACGAACGCGGGCTTGTATTTCTGAGCTCACCATTCTCTGTGAAGGCCGTCGAGCTTCTCAAGCGAGTGGGCGTGGCGGCGTGGAAGGTGCCATCAGGAGAAACTACCAATGCACCCATGTTAAAGCGCATGATGGCTACCGGCTTGCCGGTAATCCTTTCAACGGGGATGAGTCCCATCAGCGAAATCGACACTGCGGTGGGTTGCATCAAAAGCGGCGGGGTGCCGCTGGCGGTGCTGCAATGCACCACAGCCTATCCCTGTCCGCCGGAAAAAATTGGCCTAAACCTCATTTCCGAGTTCCTTGAGCGTTATGGCTGCGCAGTGGGTCTTTCGGACCATTCCGGCACGATCTATCCCGGCCTGGCAGCAGCCACTTTGGGTATTGATATACTGGAAACGCACGTGACGTTCAGCCGCAAGATTTTCGGACCCGACGTGCCGGCATCCATTACCATAAAAGAGCTGCGCCGTCTGGTGGAAGGCATCCGCTTTATCGAAACGATGATGGCCAACCCGGTAAACAAAGAGCAAATGGCCCGGGAAATGGAATCCTTGCGGAACACCTTCACCAAAAGTGTTGTGGTGCGGATAGATCTTCCGGCCGGTACCACCCTGCGTGAGGAACACTTGGCTCTAAAAAAGCCCGGCACCGGTATTCCGGCAGCGAGACTTCCGGAATTGATCGGGCGCCGCTTGAAGCAGGCGGTCACGGCCGATTCTCTGCTTTCGGAGGATAAGCTGGTCTGAAGGTGGGACCGATGCGTGCAATCAGAAAATCAAATTCGTATCGCATTCTCAATGCAGAACCATTGGGTTATTCAACCGAAGCCCACGCGCTGCTGACGCAGCTGGGGGTTGCGGTGGAAAAAGAATTGACCCGCTCAGAATTGCTTCAAGAACTGGGCCAATATGATGTGCTGATCGTGCGCTTAGGCCATCAGATCGACCG
>CP070694.1:1173961-1180467 GCA_020353355.1 Desulfobacterales bacterium
AACACGCATCATGGCGTCGATCGTATCCGATGACCCGTTACAGAGCGTCACGTTATCCGGACCCAGGTCATACATCTTGCCGATTTTTTCCCTCAGGCTCCTAAAACTATCCGGATAGCGATTGCCTTTTCTAACAGCATCGGCCACCGCCTTGACCACTTTTTCAGACGGCGGAATCGGGTTCTCATTCAACATCATTCGGGCATGTTCCGGATGGGCCCAGGCATGATCCAAAATGCTGGTGTTGTAATCTCTTGCCGTCATCAACCACGGAACAAACCAATCTTTCAACTCTTTTTTCATACTCTGCTCCTTTTTTTGATTTTTTTTAGCTTTTGATAAAATGGTTTCGAGGCCTCATATTATGGTCGAGGGCAAGGCGTGAGTCGATGAAAAAGCGGAGCGTACACGTAAGTACGTGAGCATTTTTCGTTCGACTCACAACGCAGCCATCGGCCATAATATGAGGCCTCGCAACCATTTTTATAGAAGTTTGTCGATGGGCGTAAACCTCAGCCCAAACGCCTCTGCCACCCCTTGATAGGTTACTTTGCCTTTGACCACATTGGCCCCGAGCCTGATCTCCGGATTTTCTTGCATGGCTTTTTTCCAGCCTTTATTCGCAATTTCGACCGCATACGGCAACGTGGCATTGGTCAGCGCCAGTGTGGAGGTCTTGGGAACAGCCCCCGGCATATTTGCCACACAGTAGTGCACTACCCCGTCAATTTTGTAAATCGGTTGGGCATGGGTGGTCGGCTTGGAGGTCTCAAAGCATCCCCCCTGATCAATAGCCACGTCCACCAACACCGCACCTTTCTTCATTGTTTTCAACATTTCGCGGGTCACCAGTTTGGGAGCTTTTGCCCCCGGGATCAGCACGGCCCCGACGACGACGTCAGCCTCATGGATGAGCCTGCGGACCGTTGATGGTTTTGACATGAGCAAAAAACAGTTTCTGGGCATGACATCACTCAGATAGCGCAAGCGCTCCAGGTTCATGTCGAGAATATAGACCTTGGCGCCCAGACCGCAGGCCATTTTGGCGGCATTGGTGCCCACGATTCCGCCACCGATGATGACCACCGTCCCCGGGTCCACTCCGGGTACACCGCCCAATAGAACGCCATGACCGCCTTGGGCCATTTCCAGATACTTGGCACCCTGTTGGATCGCCATGCGTCCGGCCACCTCACTCATCGGCGTCAGCAACGGTAAAGACCCATCTGCTTTTTGGATGGTCTCATAGGCAATGTTGATCGATCCGCTTTTGATCAACACATGCGTGAGTTCTTCGGCAGCGGCCAGATGAAGATAGGTAAAAATGATCTGATCCTTGCGAATCAGAACATATTCGGAGGGCAAGGGTTCCTTGACATGCATGACCATTTCGGCACGTTTAAAGATTTCTTTGGGAGTATCAACAATTTCCGCACCCGCGGTCTCATAGGCCTTGTTCGTAAACCCGCTGCCCGTGCCGGCATTTTTTTCCACCAGCACCGTATGACTGTTTTGCTTCATGATCTCCACCCCGGCAGGGGTCATACACACGCGATTTTCTTCAGCCTTGATTTCCTTTAAAACGCCTACAATCATAATAAGCTCCTTGAATATAAAAAGTATAATGAATGCCTAAATTGCCTAAAATCAAGGATCAATGTCATTTCAGTATTCTTTTGTATCCAGTCACCAGAAATGAGAAACCCGCGACCAGCCACGGGTATCAAGTATCCAGCATCAAGCATCGAGGATCTCGTATCCGGACCTGTTACAACAGACGATCGATGGAAACATGCTCAAAGCCGAAAGCCTCGGCAACGCCTTTATAGGTCACATGCCCTTTTACGACGTTGGCTCCACGCTTAATCTCCGGATTTTCTTTCATAGCCTTTTTCCAGCCCTTGTTCGCAATTTCCATGGCATACGGCAAGGTGGCATTGTTGAGGGCCAGGGTAGATGTCCTAGGCAAGGCCCCGGGCATGTTGCTGACGGCATAATGAACAATCCCGTCGATCGTATAGGTCGGGTGGGCATGGGTCGTCTCTTTGGAGGTTTCAAAGCATCCGCCCTGATCAATGGAAACATCTACCAACACCGAACCCTTTTTCATTATTTTGAGCATATCCCGGGTGACCAGCGTCGGCGTCTTGCTTCCCGGAACAAGCACGGCACCCACCACCAAGTCCGCTTTTGGCAGGACATCACGGATGGCTGCCGGACTTGACATCATCGTAATGCAATTGCTGGGCATTACATCACTCAAATACCGCAAGCGATCCAGGTCAATGTCGAGGATATAGACCTTGGCACCCAGTCCGCAGGCCATTTTGGCGGCATTGATACCCACCACCCCGCCACCGATAATTAACACCGTCCCGGGATCGACACCGGGGACCCCCCCCAGCAAAACCCCATGACCGCCCTGGGCCATCTCTAAGCATTTGGCCCCCTGTTGAATGGCCATGGGGCCGGCCACTTCGCTCATGGGGGTGAGCAGCGGCAATGATCCGTCTGCCTTTTGAATAGTCTCATAAGCAATATTGATGGATCCGGCGTTGATCATGGCCCGGGCCACGTCTTGCGATGCTGCCAAATGAAGATAGGCAAAATAGATTTGACCTTTCTTGAGGTATCCATACTCGGAAGGCTGCGGTTCCTTGACGCGCAAAATCATTTTTGCACGGTCGAAGATCTCTTGAGACCCTTTAATGATCTCTGCGCCCGCCTTCTCATAGGCTTTATTGGTGAAGCCACTGGCCTTACCGGCATTTTTTTCGACCAGAACCGAATGCCCGTTCTGGCGCATGACCTCAACGCCTCCGGGAGACATCGCCACACGATTATCTTCGGCTTTGATTTCTTTTAAAATTCCTACAATCTTTTTTGTTCCTTTGAAAGTCGCTTTCTGTGGAGCGATTTTTAGTCTGCAAAAAAGCTGATGATCTGGTCCACATGTAATACGCCGTCGAATTCAATCGGCTTGGTGGATGCTTTCAGGACGCCTTTTTCGCCGTCCGGATCACCCAATGAACTCACCACAATCGATGCGTCGCTTAAATCTTCATCTTCGGTATAGATATTGGTGGTGGCTACCGCCCTTAAGCCAGCGGCCTTGGCCGCCAAAATTCCGTTGCGCGAGTCCTCCATCACGATACATTCATCCGGTGACAAACCGGTTCGGTCCAGTGCCAGCAGATAAATTTCCGGATCCGGTTTTTTCTTGCTGACCACATCGCCGGCCAGAACAAATTCAAAGTCGATATCCCCCAGCATACCCTTGGCGATGGCGTTGGCCGAGCGTTCATTGGCTGTGGTACACACCCCCATGCGCAGACCGGCTTGCATGGCTTCCTGCATGAATCTTTTCACACCGGTTCTCAGCGGAAGTATACCGCTTTCGATCATTTCAACAAATATGGCCGTTTTTTTCTTGTGAAGTGACAATAGCAATTCAGCGTCCTTTTCGGGTATACCTTCAAGGATGATTCCCTTTTCAGTGAAATAATGGCGCATCCGCTCTTTACCCCCCGAAATACTGAGCAACTCACCATAGGTGTCCACGTCCCACTCGAAATCGTAGCCGGTTTCTTTAAACATTTTGTTGAAGGCCACCCGGTGACCATCTTTTTGGGTATCGATGATCACCCCGTCCTGATCCCAAAATATGGCTTTTAATTCTGGCATGGTATTTTCTCCCCGTTTGATTTCATATTTGTTTATGATTACTAAAAATGTTCATAAAATATTCAAGCACCTTTTAGGTTAGCCGGTTTGGCCCGTTGAACCCGTTGAGCCCGTTAAAAAATGAGAAAGGTTTGATTTTTTCCACCGGCAAACGGGGGGAGCGGCCAAACAGGCCCAAATAGCTTCTTATGCTTTGCCCGCACTGCCCAGCAAATCAATCCAGTACCTGATCCGGCCTTTGATGGCTTCCTTGACGGTCTCATCGATCTTGCCCGGATTGTATTCCTCCCGGTGATCAGAAATGTATGCATAGGTGGTGTCGATCAGGGTGTGCTTCAGATCCGTAGATACGTTATACTTGGAGCCGCCCAGCGACACTAATTTCTTGACAACATCCGGCTGCAGACCGGTCCCCCCGTGAATCACCAACGGCACTCGTGGCTCCTGGCCGTTGATCATTTCGGCAATTTTCTTGAGACGATCAAAATCAAGTTTTGGATTCTTGGTTTTGTAAACCCCGTGGGCGGTGCCAATTGCGGGGGCAAAAATGTCGATGCCGGTCTGATCGACAAACGCCATGGCCTGCTCCGGATCACACAGCTGGGCTTCGTCCTCGGCCACTTTCACCTGATCTTCCACCCCGGATACGGTGCCCAACTCTCCCTCCACCGAAATGTTTCCCAGCCCGTGGCAGTATTCCACTATCTCTTTGGTCTGGCGAATGTTTTCATTGAATTCCTGTTTGGATGCATCGATCATGATGTTGGTGTAGCCCGCATCCGCACACACCTTGCAAAATTCCACATCACTGCAATGGTCCAGGTGCAGGCAGATCGGAATCGGTGCGGATTCCGCCAGGGTTTTGTAAATCACCCCGATCACCCGGGGGCTCAAGAACTTTGACGGTGCCACCGAAGCCTGCAGAATCAGCGGCGCTTTCAGCTCAACGGCCGCCTCCACAACGGCTTCCATCTGGATCAGATTGGTACAATTAAACGCCCCCACGGCATACTTTTCAGCCGTGGCCTTTAACAGCATTTCTTTTGCATCGACAATAGGCATGGTTCCTCCTTTTCACAAAATTGTAATGGATTTTGAGATTGTCTAATATTATAAGATCTTTATCCATTCAACCCATTATTCCATCATTCCAGTATTCCACTATTCCAAATGTGAGCGATGCGAATCATTAGGTCGTAATGTTCAATTCTCCAGCTTTGGTATGATACCGTCCGACTTCAATTTCGAATTTGTATTTATCCCCCCGGTGATACGAGTAAAGCACTTCCACAGGAATGCTATTTTCATCAAAGGTCAGACTTTCCATGAAAATACCGGCTGTATTGACCGGCAGATCGAGTATTTTGGCAATTTTGGCATCCAGATTTACGGCGCTGAGGGTTTGTTTGCAGCGCGCCAGGACAATATTGAATTGCTCGGATATGATTTTATACATGGAGCCGGTGAGATCCATGTTCAGAATTTCCTTAAATAAGTCGTATGGCAGATAACTTTCCTCATAAATATAGGGGGTCCCATCGCCGGCTCTTACCCGCCGCACGACGATGACCTTTTTATTTGCACCCAAGAACAGGGCCTTGGCAATATACTCGCTGGCACGCTCAACACGTTTGGAGAGGATCTTCGTTTGCTGGGCGATGCCGCTGTCCCGCATCAACTCCGTAGTGCTTTCAATGCGTTCCAGTTTGTGCCTCAGCTCTGCCGGCGAAGGAGCGGTGACAAAGGTTCCGGTGCCCTTTTCTTTTCTCAGCAGACCAATGGCGGCGAGCTCCGAAATCGCCTGCCGCAGGGTGTTGCGATTGACACCGCACATCTTTGATAGGTCCATCTCGGAAGGGAGCTTTTCGCCGGCCTTGTACCGACCGGTTTGGATCAGCTCTCTGAGCCAGGAACTGATTTGGAGGTATTTGGGAATTGGATTGGACTCATCAACAATTTTCAATGCAGAGCCCACCTTTATCATCAGTTATGAAAGTTTATAAGATATCGATATCGTTGACTATATTTAATCGATCGATCGTAGCTGTCTAGTTGATTATTGTTATAGATGTATATACAATGTTTGTATGTGCTTTTGCAACAAAAATTATAAAAAAATAACTTTTAATGAAAAAAATTGGATTTTTTTGTGAAATCAAATCATTTTTAGCAAACCCATCGGTTAGCGATATCATTTTCTTGCTTCCTTATTCCTTGATCTATAATGAATATTTCCCTACACTCCTTCTTGAAAAGGCGAATTTAAGTCGAGTTCAGTGAAATGTGACCTTCACCAAGCAAATTGGGGATTGGATAATGGTTAAAGCTTCCCGTGAATTTCAGGTTTTTGCAAAACCGGCCGGCGCTATCTGCAACCTGGACTGTCATTATTGTTACTAACTGAAGAAGAAACACCTCTACCCTGAGGGCGAGTCATTGCGCATGCCTGAAAACCTCCTGGAGGAGTACATTGTCCAACACATCGACGCTTTCCCCGGTCCGGTGATCAACTTTTCCTGGCATGGCGGGGAACCGACCGTCTTAGGGCTGGATTATTTTCAAAAGATTGTGGCGCTGCAGCGCAAGCATCGGCCCCCTGACCGGCGCATCACCAACGGCATACAGACCAACGGCACGCTCCTCGATGACCGCTGGTGCCGCTTTTTGGCCGCCGAGGGTTTTGCCGTGGGCATCAGCCTGGACGGGCCTCAGGCAATGCATGACCGCTATCGGGTCACAAAAAGTCAACATCCCACTCATATGCAAGCCATGCGCGGGTACAAACTGCTGCAAAAACACCGAATCCCAAACGACATCCTCTG
>CP070694.1:1180567-1187124 GCA_020353355.1 Desulfobacterales bacterium
AAAGTCAGGGCTGACATGGGGCACCCCGAGCCATTTAACCTGAAGTATGTCGGTGTGGGCAATGAGCAGTGGGGGCCGGATTATTTTGACCGCCTGAAAGTCTTTACTAAAGCCATAAAAGCTAAATATCCTAAAATCATCATTGTTTCCGGCACAGGACCTTTTTCTGATGGCGAGCATTTTGATTACGCCGAAAAAGAGTTGAAGAAAATGAACGCAGAATTGTCGATGTTGAAACCCGAGAATTTGAATACCAGGCAAAGCAATTTTTAAATACCCTCTAATCCTAATGTCATTGAGTTAGATGCACCGCAACGTCAAAGCCGCATATCAACAAACGCGCTTATTGATAAAGATCCCGTTTATTCTGATTCTGGTTACCCTTGGATTTCTCTTTGAGTTTCTCATCAACCTGCCCTTGTTGGTAATCTGTGAACTGGATACGCGCTTTCGCAAAAAGTCATAGCATTTAACAGGATAACTCTTTGCGTTGTAACTTTTTCATATTTCACGTCTCTATGAGTGTTACAATTTGAAACGATAATGGCCGTGTTTAGAACACCCCGGTCGATATCATTCTTTTGCCTCTCTTTATCAGCTACTGCTTGACGCTCCACGAGCATTTTATGCAAAAATGCATTGATATTTTCATGATTTATTGTATAGTATCAACTTTACGGTAATCGTGATACAGTTAAAGGCTTGAAATCTGGATACGTTTCTCTCCAGTGTAAAGCGGCCTGAAGCGAGGTGCGTCTATAGGGACGCAATGCAAAGTGATGTGGTACGCCTGGCAGGATTCGAACCTGCGACCTACGGATTAGAAGTCCGTTGCTCTATCCGGCTGAGCTACAGGCGCACATATGCATAAACTAATTTTTTAACATACACATTAGCGATTGTCTATACCAAATAAATATGAGTAAAAAGACGGCACAAAAGAAAAAATCAGCAAAACCCAAAGCGCCAAAAATGGCCAAAAGCAGAGGGCGAACAACCAGGACATCTGCCAAAACGCGAATGCCGGAGCAAGCTGTGAAATCTCAGCATAACCGCAAGGCATTTGTAAAGGAAAAGGCGGATAAAGCCCTGATCAAGTTCGATCCGCTGCAGCGCTACCTGACGGAAATCAGCCATTACAAACTGCTCACCCGTGATGAGGAAAGAGAGCTCGGCATCCGGGTGCGGGAGGACGGTGACCGCCAGGCGGCCTATGCCTTGGTTACATCGAACCTCCGGCTTGTGGTAAAAATTGCATTGGAATTTCAACGGGTTTGGATGCAAAATCTCCTGGATCTCATTCAAGAGGGCAATATCGGATTGATGCAGGCCGTCAAAATATTCGATCCTTATAAAAATGTAAAATTTTCATACTACGCCTCCTTCTGGATTAAAGCCTATATTCTCAAATTTATCATGGACAACTGGCGCCTGGTTAAGATCGGCACCACCCAAGGGCAGCGAAAGCTGTTTTTCAAACTTAAAAAAGAAAAGCAGAAACTGATTGATATGGGCTTTGATCCAAAACCCAAGCTGCTCTCAGAGCGTCTTGGCGTATCCGAAAGGGAAGTGGTTGACATGGATCAACGCCTCGACGGCTGGGATGTGTCTTTGGATGCGCCGCTTAAAGATGATTCCGATACAGAGAGAATTGAATTTTTAAGCACCAGCAATGAGTCTATTGAAGAGCAGGTGTCCAAAAAGGAGATTGAGATCCTGCTCCACAATAAAATAGCCGAATTTCGAAAGAAGATGACACCGCGGGAGCTTGAAATATTTGATTTGCGAATTTTTTCAGACAATCCGGTAACCTTGCAGGAAATTGGCGATCGATACGGGATATCCCGAGAACGGGTCCGGCAGGTCGAAAAGAATATTATCAAAAAAATGAGAGAGTTTTTTAAACGGGAAATCCCCGACTTTGCTTCCTATACTGAAGGTAATACCTCAGAGTAATGTGGCGGACAATTACATTGTGAAACCGATGACAATGCTCAGAAATTTAAGACAAATAAAGGTAACCAGCGCCATCTTGATCATGATGACGATGGTTGTTTTTATGATCACGAGTTGTACCAAAGATTTTCTTACTAGACCGCTTACTCCAGCCGGACCGACGGTGCAATATAAGACCGATAACCAGTACTACTATTTCACCGAGTCTCAAATTTCCCGCAAAAAAGGAGATCTGGACAACGCTATCATCCTGTTGCGAAAGGCAATTGAAGCAGATCCCGAGTCTCTCTATTTGCAACGTGAACTGGTCACTGTGTATTTACAGAATAAGGAAGACGATAATGCACTTGTGCTGCTTGAAAGCATGCTCCAAAAGCATCCTGACGATGTGAGGTCCCTGATTCTTTACGGGGGGATAAAACAGGTCCTTAAAGATAATGATGCGGCCGTTGAAGCTTATGAAAAAATAATCGAACTGGATTCCCAACAGGAAAAAGTATATTCGCTGCTGGGAAATATATACCTGGAAGCCGACAACCTGGAGCGTGCCCACGGCGTATTTACCAAATTGATAGAGAATTTTCCGGAATCGTACGCGGGGCATTTTTATCTCGGAAAAGTATATGCCAAACAGGGTAAGGATCAGGAGGCGGAAGAAGAATTTCGACGGACCCTAGAATTGGCACCGGAGCTTTTGGAGCCGAGATTTGAACTGCTGAGGCTTTATAAAGCCCAAGGAAAACACGAAGATACAATTCAAATCTACCAGGACATTTTAAATCGGAACCCGAACAACATCCGCGCCGCCATGGAGCTGGGGTTATTTTACCATGAAAGCGGTGATAGCGAGCAAGCTCAACAGATTTTCACAGACCTGGGACGACGCAGCAAAACAGAGTTCGAAATTCTGGTCAAAGTTATTCAACTTTATGTCGATGGCAAAAAATACGATGAGGCGTTGGTGATATTACACGGCATGTTAGAAGGGGTTCCAGACAGCTCAGATATTCACCATATTACCGGAATCGCCTATTATAGCAAAGATAATTATGACGAAGCGGTCAGCCATTTTACAAAAGTGATGCCGGATTCCCGCTTTTATCAAGATGCAGTTGTCCATTCTGCCTATATTTATCAGGAAAACGGAGAGATCCAAAAAGCGCTGGATTATCTTGAACAGGCGATTGAAAATCAGCCCAAGAATGCGGAATTTAAGTACTATCTCGGCACATTTTACGAAGATGGCGAAGATTATGAAAACGCTGAAAAATACATCAAACAGGCCATTGAGTTGGAACCGGACAACCCCAAATTCTATTTTCGCCTGGGGGTGGTTTATGACAAGGCCAAAAAAAAAGAAGCCTCGATGGAAGCCATGCGAAAGGTGATCGCCCTGGATCCCAAACACGCCAATGCCCTGAATTATCTCGGCTATACCTATGCTGATTTGGGGCAGAACTTGGATGAGGCCGAACGTCTGATCAAGGAGGCACTTAAGTACAAACCCAATGACGGTTACATTACCGACAGTCTGGGGTGGGTGTACTATAAAAAGGGACAGTTTCAAAAGGCATTAAAATATTTGAAAATGGCTATTGAACTCGTACCCGATGACCCCATTATGCTGGAGCATGTCGGCGATGCCTATCTAAAATTAAATGATAAGGCCAATGCCTTGAAGTTTTATCAAAAATCGCTGCAGCAGAAAGAAAAAGATACCGAGGAGCTTGAAAGAAAGATCCGAGAGTTGACCGGAAATTGATCGTGATGCTTTTCACAGCGGGCATGACTCCATCAACAATTTTGTGCGTTGTCTAACTTACCTTATGACGCGGCCAATGGGTATGTCGGGCCGTTATCCACCGAAACCAGCCCTGAATAATGCAGCCAATGATGAACCTAAAATATGCCACAATTCATTTTCAGATAATCCTATTTTTCGTTCTTTTCGGCTTTGGTTTATCCGCTTGTTCAAGCATTACTGCCAGCTTGTCCGGCAGGGAAGAAGATCTTGCTTCAATTTCCGCAACCCAGAACCTGCTTTCAGCCCTGGAGGCCCAAAATAGTACGCTAAGAAACTTTAAAGGTATCGGAACGATCAAAGTGTGGAATGATCGTAAAGTTCAGATTGATGAGCGGGTGGCGTGGGTCGGTTCACTGCCATTGAAAATAAGCATTGCCGTTCTTATTTCAGGGTATCCGGCTGTAAAGCTCGCCAGTGACGGCGAATGGTTTTATTATTTGGAAGCCCAGGGCAACCAGAGCTATTATAAAAAAATCAGGACCGCAGATGCCAATTTAAAGCGACTTATTTCAATTCCCATTGGCTCCAATGATGTTCTCACGCTCTTAGGCGGCCGAGTTCCCATGCGCGAACATCATCAGGCGCAGTTGAAAGAAGACGAATCCGGTAACGGATACGTGCTGATTCTCAAGAAACGATGGTGGGGTACCATTGAAAAAATCTATGTTGATGATACCATGTCCCAGGTTCGCCAGATAGAGATCTTTAATCGCAGCGGGTCATTGGATTATCGCGCCAGTTTTGAGCAATTTAAAGATGTCCAGGGCTACCGCTTACCGTTTAAACTGAAGATATCCAATGATGACGGAGCGGATTGTCAGCTGGATATCGACAGATACTGGGCGGATGTTTCCGTATCCCCATCCATGTTTGTTTTGAACCCTCCGGAATAAAAAACTTTAAAAAATATATAATATAATTTTGGATTATTAATGATATAAATTTAAAGTAATACATTCAATAATGATTGCAGAAGTGGTAAAAACGATTTCTTGTTGTGGATTAACTAAATCTATGACCGCTGAGCGGTTGTCTGGATTTGATAGCAATTTTGCGGATATCAAACTGGGTTTGCGCACAAAATTTCCGGAAATTCAGGTAAAGCTATATATGACCGGGCTTCATAAAGCTGATGTCCAGAAGCAATTAGTCTCTGCCACCCAATGGGTGGTTGCGCGGATCGGAGATTACGTATTTTCGGAAAACGGCCAGGCCATGGAAGAAGTCGTTGGAACTCTTCTGAGACAGCAGAATCAAACCCTGGCCATTGCCGAAAGTTGCACCGGTGGTCTCATTTCCGATATGATCACCAATGTGGCCGGCAGTTCAACCTATTTTTTGGTTGGCGTCACAACCTATGCCAATCAAGCCAAGCAAGAAATCCTGGGTGTATCACCATCCACTCTGGCAACTTATGGCGCAGTTCATGAGCAAACCGCAAAGGAGATGGCAGATGGCGTCAAACGAATTTCCGGCGCCACCTATGGCCTTTCGACCAGCGGGGTTGCCGGTCCGGAGGGCGGAACCGCAGAAAAACCGGTTGGAACGGTATGCATCGGATTGGCGACGCCCCGGGGTAATGTTGGACGGCGGTTTACGTTTTTTAATTATAGCCGCCTGAGAAATAAACAGATTTTTGCCATGACGGCCTTGGATTTTCTGCGACGCGACCTTCTCGGTATTGAACGACCTTACTAGCCTGCATCGTTTTATGGAGCCATCTATAATTGCGTTTCGATTATTCAGAAAAGCTCCAGGGCTTTGAGCAGTGGCTTGGGATCCACCAGATGGCGTGCAAACCAGCCTTTGTATTCTGTTTTTCCGGTACCCAGCGCCAACGATAGAATTTCCGAGAAATGCAATACCGGCACTTTTTCGTTTAATGTGCACCGGACTTCCAAATTCATATGGCACATGGCACAGGCCGTGATGATACAATTGGCCTTTGCCGCTTTTGCGCCCTCGATAATTTGATTAACCAGAGGGGTGACCACTTCAGGACGCGCGACGGTGAGAAAAGTCCCGCAGCAGCGAGACGAAAACGACCACCTTTCGGGAGTGGCACCCAGTGAAGCCAAAATTTTCTCCATCAGTCCATGGTAGTTTTTCTCATGGCGCATGATCGGCGGGCGGGCCAACATACACCCGTAATACGGCACGAATTTTAGCCCCTCTAATCGTTTGGCAAGATCTTTCGAAAAGCTCAATAAATCGATCTGATCTAAGAATTCAAAAAAATGCAGGATCTGCAAATCGGGATTAAACGGTTTGCCCCAGGTGCGTTCATAATGCAGCCGGGCATTGGCGTCACGTTTGAGGTGCAAAAAAGCGTGGCGCAGTCGTAAAAGACAGCTGGGACAGGCCACCAGCAATGGTTTGTCGGCGGGTGCCAGGGAAAGATTCCGACTGGCTAAATCGAGCGCCAGCTCGGAGTTGATGCTGTGGGCGGAAGAGCTGCCGCAGCAATTCCAGTCTTCCAGCTCGACCAGGTTATATCCCAAGTGCTTGAAAAGATAAATCAATGAGCTGTTGTTTTCCTTGGACGTCGTCGCCAGAGAACATCCCGGATAGTAGGTGAGATCTGTCATATGTTGTTTTGATCCTTAAAAGTTTTTTTACCAATACTATATGAGAATATTTCCCCCATCTTGTAATAATTGAAGATTGACGATTGAATATTCAATTTTCAATCATCAATTCTCCAATTAGGCTTTACGAAGTTGGGTTATGTTCAAACAGCTTTCTGATATCGGCGATATCGGTATTGCGCGAGGGCAGCAGTTCCAGTTTGCGTTTG
>CP070694.1:1187224-1191111 GCA_020353355.1 Desulfobacterales bacterium
ACGAAATTCTTTAGGTTTCAATGATACTCCTGTCTGGTTGTACAGGCGTTGTGAGAAACTGGATTTATTAGCTGATTCGACAGACTGCAATCCTGGTATCGTCGGCTAATGGTTTGCCTTGACTAAATTTTTCCAAGCCATGTCTAATTTTTGAACCACCGCCTTTGCGGAATATGTCAATTATCTGATGATATAGGGTTCTGAATGAACCTTAAGAGCCTTAGCTTAGTATTTACGATACGTTAGCATAGCCCGCTTACTGTTAACGGAGCAAACAACGTTCAGGAAGAAATTTGAAGAATTCTAGAGGATATGAAAAGTCGTAGTTGTTTGAAAACACGCTAATCTTTTTCTTGAGTGCAGGCCTCAAACATCAACGCATTATATATGCCACATAGTGGTATGTCAAGAAATTTTTTGAACATCGTTTAGAGTTTCTTCTAATATACAAATTTGAGTTTTGTAAACTGCATATAGCACGGCACACTAGCCGCCCAGATAGATCTTTTGAGCGTATTCCACTCCGGATAGGTCCGTGGAATTTGCCTCAAAAGCGATCTTGCCATTTTCAAGAACATATACCTTATCGGCGATACTAAGTCCCAGGCGAAGGTTGTGCTCAACCAAAACGATGCTGAGGCCATCTCTGTTCAGCCCCGTAATGGTATTAGCTATTTCGTTCACTAAAAGAGGGGATAATCCCTGGGAAGGTTCATCCATCAGGAGTAACTTTGCCTTGGTCATCAAGGCCAGGGCAATAACGAGGGTTTGTTGTTCACCACCGCTCAGATTGCCGCTTTGTTCTTTTCGCTTTTGGCCCAGTATGGGAAAACGCTCACACATGGCTTCGATATCTCTGGCTATTTCCCTTTTGTTTTTGCGCGAATAGGCACCGAGTTCCAGGTTTTCCAGCACTGTCATCAGCGGGAAAATCTTTCTGCCCTCGAGTATGTGGGCAATCCCTAACCTGAGGATATCATAAGAAGCCATTCCATTTATCTTTGTTTCCTGAAACCGGATACTGCCTGAAATGGGCCGATTCAAGCCCGTAATCGTCTTAAGTAGGGTACTTTTACCCGATCCATTGGCACCCAGAAGAAGGCTTATTTCGCCTTCTTCAATTTCCATGGAAACGCCCTTTAAGACCTCGAGCTTTCCATAGTTTACAAACAAATCTGTGATGCTGAGAAACATCAGCCCATGACTCCTAAATAGGCTTCAACTACTTCCTTATTTTCCCCGATTTCCCGGGGCAGACCTTCAGCTATCTTGCTTCCGTAAGCTAACACCGCAATTCGGTCACAATAATCCATAATTGCTTTCATATTATGCTCTATGATTAACACGGTTGTGCCCGTATCCCGAACTTTAGTCACCAGTCCCATCACCGCCTCTACCATATGGGGTGACAGGGTGGTTACAGGTTCATCCAGCAGCAACAGTTTGGGATTTGTAGCCAAAGCGATGCTAATGGCCAGGATTTTTTGGTAGCCACTCGACAAATTCTCGGCGAGTTTGTCTTTTTGAGAAGCCAAGCCGGTAAAATTCAGTATTTCCATGGCCTTTTGCTTCATTGTTCCCTCTTCTTGCCGGACGGCTCTGGTATGCAGGAGCGCTTTCCATGGTGGTTGCCTGTAGTGCATGTGAAACGCATTAAACACATTGTCAAACACCGTGAACTGCTTAAATAGAGTGGATGCCTGAAAGGTCCTCCCGATCCCCTGGTGCGCTACCTGGTCGGCTCTAAGGCCAGTTAATTCTTTTCCCTTAAACATCACCGTGCCACTTGTGGGTGGAAAGAAGCCCGCAATGATGTTGAACAGGGTGCTCTTGCCGGCGCCGTTGGGGCCGATTATCCCCAAAATCTCTGATTCAGAGACATCGAGGTCCACATCATTAAGGGCTGCCAAACCACCGAAATGCTTTGTCAGCTTTCGTACCTCCAGCACCTTTTTAGATTTTTTCTCTATCATCTTTGTATCACTAGCCATCCAGCCGGTGGCCGCTCCTTCACCCTAAAGCTTATCCATATCTCATTCTGGTTATACTAACTGAGGGTATTATTTTTCTCCGCGGATACGCCAAAATATTCCCATCAGTCCTTTTGGTTCGAAAAGGAGAACCAATATCAACATGATAGACAAGAGGATAAACCTCAGCTCCGGTGCAGGCCGCACCAATTCAAGAAAAAATGTCACCAGACCGGCGCCAATTATGGGGCCGATCAGGGTACCCAGGCCACCCACCAAGGCCATAATCACAATCATTTCCGAGATCATCCATGCAAATGTTGATGGGTGTAACAAACGGAAGAAATGGGCAAAGAGGCTGCCGGCCATGCCAGCCAAGCCGGCACTGATGCTGAAGGCCAGCACTTTGTAAAACGAGGTATTGATGCCGATCGATTCTGCCAGATCTTCATTCTCCCGGATCGATACTAGAGCCCTTCCGATCCTTGATTTGACAAACAAATGGAGAAACACGACAATCAGCACTCCAAAGAAAAGGACCAAGTAGTAACTGGCGTTTAGGCTACTAAAATCGATACCGAGGATGCTGTCAGGCGGTCGGATACCCCGCAAACCGAGGGGGCCATTGGTAAGTTTTCGAGAATTCAGCAAGAAAAGGTAAACAAAATGACCGAAGAAAAAGGTCGTTACTGCAAAGTAATGTCCGCGAATCTTCAGGGCCGGGTATCCGACGGCTGCTGCAAAAAGAAAAACCCACACACCGGTGATCGGAAATGCCAGCCAAAATGACATCCCGGTTCGAAGAGTTAATATGGCCGAGGTGTATGCACCCAAGCCGTAAAAGGCTGCATGACAAAAGGAAAGCGGCCCGGTGTAGCCGGTAAGCAGGTCATAGCTCGCCGTCAATATGGCATATAGCATTGCCAATATCACGACGTAAATAACGTAATTTGATGCCAATTGAGGGATAAGGATCAGAATAATAATGGAGACTGCGATAGCAACTCGACTTGCACCAAACATAACTGTTTCTTCCTGTCTTTGAGACTTCAGGTCAGGAGCCAGCGGATCTCCTACATCTTGCCAAACAATCCCTTGGGGAGGAACGTCAGCACAACGATGAGTATAATAAAAGCATATCCGTGCTGGTAGGCTGATGAGAGATAGCCTGCCCCAAGAGCTTCTAGGACTCCCAATCCCAGACCGCAGATCAAGACACCGCCGACAGTACCAAATCCGCCCAAGATAACCACCACTAAAGCCTTGAGCAGAGGCAGGTCACCCATTGTTGGAAAGATCGCATATAATGGAGAGACCAGAACACCCGCTGCTCCCGATAAGGCGCCACCGAGCATGAAAACAACCGAATTGACGGTATTGATGTTAATACCCAACACCTGAGCAGCTTCGCTTTCCTGAGATGCGGCCCGAATCGCTTTTCCAATTTTGGTCTTCATTATAAAAATGTAGACCAGAACGAAAAGGATAACGGCAACGGCAACAACCACGAGACGCATATAACTGAACCCGAGCAGGCTGCCCTTTAAATAGGCCGGGAATATCTTGGCCTTGGCAGTCCACAGGGCATTTACGACATTGCTCCAAAGAAAAAACAGGGCAATGGCGCAGAGGAGCTGGACGCGGCCAGCTCCTCGCCATCGCCGGTAGAGAAACCGCTCAAAAGTAAACGCCATAAGACTCCCGACACACATCCCCGCCAGCAGGGCCAGAACAAAGGGGAGCTTCACCCATGTCACCGTAAAGTACCCGATGTAGGCAGAGACAACGAAGATGGAACCTTGTGAGAAGTCCGGTACGTCGGCAATGCTCCAAATGACGTTGATTCCAAGCGCCACCAACGCATAGATCGACCCGATGATCAAACCATTGCCGATCTGTAACAACAATATATCCACG
>CP070694.1:1191211-1196604 GCA_020353355.1 Desulfobacterales bacterium
GGATCGTTAAGGAGGGGGATGATGGTGAAATTCAGGTTTCAGGATTTGAATATGCAAATATACTCATCATTCTGGAACGGCGTAAGTTATTAAGTACTGGTGAATTGGAAAAGAATCTTGATGATCTAGATAAACTTTGCCGTCAAATCACAAACTATAGAAAGTCGATGAAATAATTCCATAAATTCAATTTGTTAAAACGCTATGCGCTATCCCATTTTCTAGCCGTTAGTTACGCTATGCGCTCTGCGCTATGAGCTATGCCGTGTCACCGAAAATAATCTTATGAAAGTGAATGCTCAAGTTTTCATAATAATTATCACCTTATGCATTCTGTCGTCAGGTTGTGAGGCGAAGCGTGAACACCTGATCCAGGGGCGCACCATGGGGACAACCTATCACATCAAGGTTGTCACCGGCCACTTTCAGAGCATTGCGGGTCTTAAAGAAAAGATCGAAAAACGGCTGGATGAAATTAACCAAAGCATGTCCACGTATATCAAGACCAGTGAAATCAGCCGATTTAATGATCTGCGTCAGGTCGGCGTGAAATTCAAAATATCCGATGACTTTTTTCAGGTTATGAGCGTTGCGCAAGAAATATATCAACTTTCAGATGGTGCCTGGGATGGTACGGTAAACCCGCTGGTTGATCTCTGGGGTTTCGGCCGTGGCGGTCGCAGACAGGACATCCCGCCAAAAAACCAGATTGCGGCGCTGATGCCTGCAGTTGGTTTTCACCATATTGACGTCATTGCCCCCGGATACCTGATTAAGAAGTTGGAAACTGTGACACTGGATCTTTCATCCATTGCAAAGGGCTATGGTGTTGATCAAGTGGCAGGCGTTATTCGAAAAGAGGGATTTCAAAATTATCTGGTAGAGATCGGCGGAGAAATTTTTGCCAGTGGCGTGCGAGAAGACGGTCAGCAATGGCGGGTGGGAATCAACAGACCCCGCAAGGATGCGAGCGTCAATGATGTCTATAAAGTTGTGCGCCTGCAAAACAAGGCGTTTGCCACCAGTGGCGATTACCGAAATTTTTTTGAAGTCGATGGCATTCGATATTCCCATGTAATCGATCCGAAAACCGGATATCCAGTGTCCAGCGGGGTGGTCAGCGTATCCATTATCGCCGGCAGTTGCACGTTTGCTGACGGCTTGTCGACCGCCATTATGGTAATGGGTCTTGATAAAGGCATAGCGCTTGTAAATCGGCTGGGAAACGTTGAGTGTCTGATAGTAATTGAAAAGCAAGACGGCAGCCTGGTGGATCATTATTCAGCGGGATTTCAGACCGCAGTTTCAGGTGGAAAAGTACAGTATTAAGTGCCTTAAATCCGGAGTATTTCCCCCCATTGACATTGTCAGCCTCCTTTCTTATTTTTCCTCCATGAAGTTGTATTTGGAAACCCTTGGTTGCGCCAGAAATCAGGTGGACAGTGAAATCATGATCGGGCGGCTCAAAAAAGCCGGCTGGACGATCGTTGATGATCCCCAAGAGGCCGATACGATTGTGGTGAACACGTGCAGTTTTATCGAATCAGCCGCGGAAGAATCCATTGACACCATTTTAGAACTGGCCGAGTTTAAGCGACAAGGATCATGCAACCGCATGGTTGTGGCCGGCTGCCTGCCCGAACGTTATCGTGAAGATATTTTGAGTTCACTGCCGGAAGTCGATGTCTTTATCGGAACCGGCGCTTTTGATCAAATCGTAAAAGCCGCTCAGGATCCCTTGTTTACCCATCAGTGCGTGTTGCCCGACCCTGACCTCACATCAGTTCAGGGCAATGATTCGCCGCGAGATATTCGTCAATCCCACATGGCGTATTTAAAAATTGCTGAAGGCTGCAGCAAGGCCTGCACCTATTGTATCATCCCCAAATTGCGTGGAAAGCAGAAAAGCCGTCATCCTGAAGACATCGTTTCCGAAGCTCGCCAGCTTATTAACCAGGGGGTGAAGGAATTGGTGCTGGTGGCTCAGGATACCACCGCATTCGGCAAGGATTTGCCAACCCCAACAAATCTCGGCCAGCTTGTGGAACGCCTTTCAAATTTAACATCTGATGATCCGCAAAACCCTTCGGAAGCATGGCTCAGGGTGCTTTACGGACACCCGGAAAGCATCGAAGACTCCTTTATTAAGGCGGTAGTATCCCTTCCCAACGTGTGTCGCTATTTTGATATCCCCATTCAGCATGTCAGCGCGAAAATCTTAAAACACATGGGTCGCCGGTATACCCGGGACGATCTCTATCGCCTCTTTGATCGCCTTCGAACCGTTGTCCCGGATGCGGTGTTGAGAACTACCATCATTGTGGGATTCCCGGGAGAAACTGACAAAGATTTTAAAGAACTTTTGGATTTTGCGGAGGAGGTTCAGTTTGACCATTTGGGTGTCTTCATTTATTCCGACGCTGAAGATCTTGCCTCCCACCGCTTATCCGATCATGTCCCAATATCCACTGCCAGGTACCGTTACCATCAACTCATGTCAACCCAGTCAGGCATATCCTCAGAAAACAATCAAAAATACCTTGGTAAGACGCTCAAAGTTCTCGTGGAAGAGTCTCTTGAAAACCATCTGTTCGTGGGGCGCACGTACTTTCAGGCACCAGAAGTGGATGGTATATCCTATATCAATGCCGGCAAATACCATTTTCATTTGAAAATCGGTTGCTTTACTGATATGCGAGTGACGGATGCAATGGAATATGATCTGATGGGAGAGGCCATATGAGCGATCTGAAGCAAAAGATCTTAACGGCAGCCGCAAGTGAACTGGTTGAAATCGAAAAAGCACTTTCCAATAATTTAAAACCTTATGTGGATTTAGTTTCCGACGTGGCCGGCCATATCATTTTTAGCGGTGGCAAAAGGCTTAGACCCTTACTCATGGTGCTGTCCGCCCGACTCTGCGGCTATACCGGTGACTATGCCGTGACCTTCTCAACTGCCATCGAATACCTGCACGCGGCCACATTGTTGCATGATGATATTGTAGACGATGCCAACCTAAGGCGGGGCAAGCCGGTCGCTCACTCGCAATGGGACGATGCCATTGTGGTTTTGGTCGGAGATTTTCTTTTGGCCCGCGCCCTTACTATTTCAGCCGGAACCGAAAGGATAGAAGTTATCAAGGTCCTGTCCAAACTCACGGAAGACATGTCCCAGGGTGAGGTCCATCAGTTGATGCGCAAGGGAGACACATCGCTGGCCGAGCATGAGTATCTGGAAGTCATTCGACGCAAAACCGCGGTTCTTTTTGAAGCCGCATGCCGGACAGCCGCCATTATAGCCGATGCCTCCGATGCGGAGAAAGAAGCACTTTCCGAATATGGCCACAACCTGGGTATTGCCTTTCAGATAACCGATGACCTTTTTGATTACACCCTGGATACGGCGGAATTCGGTAAAGAGGTTGGTGCGGATCTGAAAGAAGGAAAGATGACCCTTCCGGTGATACATGCCCTGGAACACGCGAATTCAACCGATAAAGAAAAAATGATAAAGATAATAAAAGATGATAATTTTTCCGTTGAGGACTTTAAAGCATTGGTTGGCATGTTAAAAAAATATGGCGGCATTGATTACACGGAAAAAATGGCAGCTGCATTTATCGAAACCGCCAAAGATGCCCTGTCAATATTCAATCCTTCTGAATCCAAGGAGATCATGTTGGATATCGCAGATTATGTTTTGCTGAGAAGGGTCTAAAGGCGCTATTCTCGAAACGGCTGATCAATGATTTGAGGAATTGATATCGGTTGCTGAATTTCAATATTTGGCGAGTCACCTTATCACTTGAAGCTCCGAAAAAATTAATTTATGGAAAAGGATTAAAACAAGGATTTTAGAACAAAGGTGGTGAAAAATGCCGGCTTTCGTTTTTCGTATCCAGCAATTGGCAATTTCGATGCTTGTCGCAACTGCCGCCATCGCATTTTATGGTCAGGTTCAGGCCCAGGATTCCGGTAAGACCAAAACCCTGGTGGTGGTCGGAAGCGCTGCGGTGCATAGCGGCAATGTTCAGGACGCACGCGAAAGGGCCATTAAGGATGGTTTGGTATCTGCTGTTGCCCGGATAACCGAGGACATTTTGCAGGTCGAGGCTCTGGTTGATAACTTTGCGCAGGTCAATGAACTTGTCTATGATCAACCCGATAAATATATTCAAAATTACAAGGTGCTGACCGAGGCCGCTTCCGGAAAATTTTATCGAGTCGCGGTTGAGGTCAGCGTTGCCGGCCAGAAAATAGCTCAACAATTGTCGAAAGAAGGTATTTTACGGGCAGAAACAAAATTACCGTCAGTTGCTTTACTCATCGCAGAGCAAAAGGTAAAAGAAATTCTTCCTCAATACTGGTGGGGACAAGGGATGGGCAGCTTCAAATCAGTGTCTGAACAGGCTGCGGTTGAGGTCCTTAAAAACAAGGGTTTTGTCGTTGTTGATCACCAGGGGGTTCAGCTTCATAAACTGGTGGATTGGGTTGCTGATGCAAAACCGGAATTAACCAATGAGCAGGCATCTGAGCTGGGCGCCAGGCTGAAAGCCGACGTCGTTGTCGTCGGCGCTTCCAAAGCCGGTGAATCCCCCAACATTATGGGATATGAAATGAAATCATATAAAGGGACCTTCACTGCCCGGGTGCTGCGGACGGAAACGGGTGAAGAAATGGTTGCCGTCTCCAGGGATGCGGTTGCAACAAATGTTGATGAATATAAAGGCGGCATCCAGGCACTTTCTAATGTTGGTACCGTTGCCGGCGAAACACTCGCCGAGCAATTGGTTGTCGAATGGCGAAAATTGATAGAGAAACCCTCCCAGGTAGAGATCATTGTCGAGGGCACCAGCAAGCTGGCGAATTTTGTTAAATTTAGAAAAGCCTTAAGCAGTGTACCCGGTGTTGAAGGAATCTTTGTTAAAGAAATCAAACCCAATGAAGCCACCCTTATCGTTGATTATAAGGGCAAACCCGAGGATTTAGCTTCCGCACTCATGTTAAAAACCTTCGAGACCTTTGGCATTGATATTTATGAGATAGCAGATACGTTTTTGAAAATCGCTCTGATCTCGGGATAAGGGTTCATCGCAGCGTGGGGCCACCTTACTTATTTTCCTTGACAGGGATATAGGCCGGTGCTACTTGAGGGTCAGATTAAAGGCACGTAGCTCAGGGGGAGAGCGCTACCCTGACACGGTAGAAGTCGGCGGTTCAAATCCGCCCGTGCCTACCAGTAAAATTAAGGGGTTACAGTATCGGCTGTAACCTCTTTTTTGTCATTTGCTACCATTTTGCTACCATTTGTTTCAAAAATCGCATTTTCCAACCTGCAAGCTGCTTCTTGATTTACTGATTTCATCAGGTGTGCATAGATGTTCAAGGTTA
>CP070694.1:1196704-1199551 GCA_020353355.1 Desulfobacterales bacterium
AGCTGCTAAGTCAGCGGCTCAGAGAAGAATGAAGGAGGTCTCAATGAATATCGATCGTTTCGTTTTCGCGGTTGCCGGTGGTTTTATCCTGTTAAGTGTAATCCTGTCACAGGTACACAGTATATACTGGCTCTTTTTTACGGTTTTTGTCGGCGCTAATCTACTCCAGTCGTCGATTACTGGTTTTTGTCCGCTGGCAGTGATACTCAAAAAAGTAGGTGTGCGGTCCGGGCATGCCTTTAGTTAGTATCAATCAAGCTTTGAGCGTTTTCATCCTATCTTTTTCCTTTTGACCTGTATGGGGTGGTTGCATATACTGCCCCATATTTCTTTACAAAAATCTTCCTCAATAGTATAGACCCTATAATTGCATAAAATATTGCATTGGACTTAGGCAGTTCCGGCGAATAGCATTGCCGTTATCAATTGATCCTGGATACTGGTTTCTGGATGCTGGATGGATTTCATTCTATGCTCCTTACCGATTATCCAGTATCAAGTATCGAGAATCCAGCATCGAACTGATAAAAACGCCGGTCTCTCGTCTATCTCCGCTTTAATAGCTAAGCAGATTTATGCAATGTTAGGGTAGCCACTTCTGTCATCCGTCAACTAAATGCCTCTTTCTGAAAAATGTATGCTTAAAGACGCTTGAATACAAACATTGTTCTCTGAAAATTGGAGAAAAGTGCAAAAATGAAGTTAAATGGGCAAGAGCGTCTCAGCGAAAAATTGGAAACTTAATTGTGCCCCTCTATATTTCCGGATGGGCACTAATTAAGGAGTGCCGACGATGCAACATTTACCCGATCGTGACCCTGAGGTTGCCGAAATCATCCGTCATGAAGAAGCCAGAATTGAAGACACCCTGGATCTCATCGCTGCCGAAAATCATGCGCCTCGATCAATTTTTGAGGCCCAGGGATCCGTTTTCAGTACCAAAGCGGCCGAAGGATATCCGGGCAACCGTTTCCATGCCGGCTGCCGGCATGCCGATGAATTGGAAAACCTTGCAATTTCAAGGGCCAAGCTTCTTTTTGGTGCCGATCATGCAAATGTTCAACCCCACAGTGGTGTTTCAGCCAACCTTGCTGTTTATTTCGCGGTGCTTGACGTCGGCGACAGAATACTGTCCATGAAATTATCCCACGGGGGGCATCTTTCCCATGGGGACCCGTCTTCAATTACCAGCAAGTGTTTTAACTTCCGGCATTACGGACTAAATCTTAAATCCGAGCGCATCGACTATGATGAGGTTAAAGACCTGGCACGGGAATTCAGACCGCACATGATAGTGGCCGGTGCCAGTTCCTATCCTCGGTTGATCGATTATGAAAAAATGGCGCAGATCGCTTCGGGTGTTTCAGCTTATCTGCTGGTGGACATGGCCCACATTGCCGGGCTGGTTGCGGCTGGGATGATTCCCAGTCCGGTTCCCTTTGCTGATTTTGTTACCCTTACCACTTACAAAACACTTCAAGGCGGCAGGGGCGGCGTTATTTTATGCCGGCAGGATCATGCAAAAAAAATCAGCCGCACCATTTTCCCGGGTGTCCAGGGTACGCCCTCTCTTAATCTGCTTGTCGCCAAAGCCGTGTGTTTCAAGCTTGCCATGGAACCGGATTTTAAAAATCTGCAAAAAAAGACTTTGGAAAATGCCCTTGTTCTTGCAGCCGGCTTTGAGAGGAAAGGTTATCGCATCGTCACCGGCGGGACCGACAATCACCTGATTCTGGTTGATCTAAGATCAAAGGATTTGACTGGAGACATTGCGGAAAAAACGCTGGAGTCGGTGGGAATCGTCGTAAACCGCAATGTAATCCCGGGTGATCCCCAGCGTCCGGATGTCACCAGCGGTATCAGAATCGGCAGTCCGGGAATTACCTCAAGGGGTATAGGAGAAGCCGAAGCTTCTCAGATTGTGGACTTGGCGGATACCGCGATGATAAATAGAGAGAATGACGGCGTTCTGGAACAGGTCTCGCTTGAGGTAGCCGAATTGTGTCGGAGGTTTCCGGTTTATAAACCTTAATGCTGCATAAATCTGTTTACCTATTTAAGAGGGGTAGCCGCAAGACCCTTGCTTTTAAGAGGTCGATGCTGGAGCTCGATACTTGATGCTGGATATTCAGGAATGCAGCGAGAATGAAATCCAGAAACATCCAGTATCCAGAAACCAGTATCCAGGATCAATCAATAATGCCAATGGTTTTCGCTGTAAAAACCTAAGTCCGATAAAATGAGATATTGATATGACCAGATTTATAGAACTAAGCCACATTATTGAAGACGGCATGATAACCTATACAGGTTTGCCGGCACCCATTATCAGAGACTATCTGAGCCGCGAAGCCTCTCGGCAACACTATGCCCCGGGAACAACGTTTCACATCGGCAAAATAGAGATGGTTGCGAATACAGGTACTTATATAGATGCCCCGTTTCATCGATATGGAGAAGGCTGGGATTTGTCGCAACTTGATATCGCTTCGGTGGCAAACCTTGACGGCTTGGTGTTTCATTCTGATATGGCGACCCGGGCTATTAAACCGGAGATTTTCAAAGGCCGGAATGTGAAAGACAAGGCCGTTTTGATCCATACCGGGTGGGCCAGGCATTGGCGGACTGAGCGGTATTTTGATAATCATCCTTATTTAACAAGGGAATCTGCCGAGGACCTGAAATCAGCCGGTGCAGTCCTTGTAGGGATAGATTCGCTGAATATCGACGACAACACAGAGGGAACCCGGCCGGCGCATACCATACTTCTCGGCTCAGGAATACCTATCGTTGAGCACATGTGCAACCTGGAAGCCCTGCCGGATTCCGGGTTTAAATTTTTTGCCG
>CP070694.1:1199651-1202935 GCA_020353355.1 Desulfobacterales bacterium
ACCTGCCAAGGCTTACTTTAGTACGGCTGAGGGGGGAGTCTCGATCAACACGTCCTTCCAGGTGCTGGGTGCCGATAGTCAACCAATTGAGGGACTTTACGCCGTGGGCTCCAACGGCCTGAGCGGAATGGTCCTCTGGGGACACGGCCTGCACATCGCCTGGGCCATCACCAGTGGCCGCCTGCTCGGTGAACTGCTCGGCAGAGCACAAAATTCCTGATTGGTTGTTGTGTTGCGCACTCGGCTTTGCGCAAACGGCTCCATTCAAATTTGCTTTAACCCTAAATGAGGGAAAACCGCTCATTTAGCCCTAATTTTCAACCTTGACAATGGGGTTCATGATAATTTACATATCACGATACTTTTTTCCTGGATATCATAGGCTTGCGAACTAACTTTTTCATTCCAGGCAAAGGAGCTTTCTAAGGTGATATTTACATAATAAAATAAAAAGATTTAGCTTGAAGACCACAGGTTTGTTCACTGGCAAAATTCGCTGACAGCATTCAGTAAGTGCGTAAGGAGATTTGAAATGATTGACCTCAGTGCAGAATTCGCGGGTCTGAAGTTTAAGAATCCACTAATCGTTGGCGCCGGCCCAAATACCAAAAGCTTTCCCAATGCCCTTCATTGTATGAAAGCCGGTTTTGGAGGTGTTGTCGTCAGAAGCCTCCATATGCAATATCCCGGTCAGCATCTTCTGCCGGTCAGGGAGTTCTGGAACATTTACGGCGACCGCAAGAAGATCAGGAAAGGATTTTATTCTCTTCAGTCGACCGCGGCTCCGGCTCAACGCGTCAACGAAAAGGCGCCACTTGGTTGGGGAGGCGCTTCCCGGATCCCGACATTGGATGAATGGGCCGGGGAGGTTCGAAAGATCACGGAGGCCGCAAAAAAATATGATTGTGTCGTAATTGCCAGTATTGGTTGGTGCGGAAGTAATTTGTCCACCGAGGAGCTGTGGAAGGCTGAGGCGGAGGCAATGGCGGCGGCCGGCGTAGATGCCATCCAGTTGCATACAGCACCCAGCCCTGCAACCGAGCCAGGTCGATATATTACCATGGATCCTAAGAAATATTTAGAAATGCCTATTAAAGCCGTAAAGGAAAGCACCGGGCTGCCGGTGTTTGCAAAAATCCCTGTCGATTGTTGTGATACGATAGCTAGCGCCGTGGTTGCGCAAAAGGCAGGGGCGGATGGCGTGGTCCCTGTTACCCGCTGGTCATCGATTACGATTGATATCGAGAACGAAAAAGATCCCGTCTGGCGAGGACCCGGTATTGGTGGTCCCTGGTCAGTTCCGATTATGAACGGCTTGATCTTTCGGATGCGTAACGCGAAACAACCCATCAGCTACATCTTTCAAGATTCTGCGGAGCAATTCCTGGATTCTGTTTCGGTAGCGGTGCCGATCATACCATCAGGAGGAGTGCGCTCAGGGTCTGACGTCATCGGTTATCTCATTGCAGGGGCAAATGCCTCTGAGATATGTGCTCAGGTCATCCTTGAGGGGACCGGCGTGGCCAAGCGCATTGAAAGAGAGATTTATGAATGGATGGAGCAGAAAGGCTATCGCAGCATCGGCGAGTTTCAGGGAAGCTTGAGGCTGTTGAAGCATGATGAAGCAAAGGATATTCCCCAGTGGATGCCGGCAGTAGATGCGGCTGGCTGTAACGCGTGTGAAAGATGTGTTAAGGCGTGCCCGAACAGTGCAATCAAAATGCTCGACAACATTGCCAGTATTGATGAGGACTACTGTGAGGGCTGTCGTACCTGTTATTATATATGTCCAACAGAGGCAATTTCTCTTGGTTTATGAAATAGGAGGTTAACGATATGAAACTGGTTACGTTTGAACCCGCTGCTGGCTGTGAAAGATTGGGTATCTGGTTTGATAAGAATATCGTCGATTTGGCATTAGCAGGGAATACCTATAAAAAGATAACCAGAAGTGAGGTTCATGAATTACCTCAAGACATGATGGCTTTCCTCGAACAAGGAGAGCCCTCATTAAGAGCAGCGAAGGAGGTGGCCAAATGGGCAGCAGAGCTCCTCGAAAAGAGCGGGAGAGTTGTCGGCGCTTCGGGTGAGGTGATATCCTACAAATCTGATGAAGTGCGCCTTCGCGCACCGGTCCCCAAGCCACCGAAGATACTATGTCTGGCACTGAACTATGCTGCGCATGCTGATGAAGGTGATTTTGTGGTCCCGGAAAAGCCCTATGTTTTTGTTAAACCAGGCTTTCGACCGGTTGTCGGTCCAAACGATAAGCTCTTTCGGATTCCCCAAAGTCAAAACTTTACATTTGAAGGTGAGCTTGCTGTTGTTATCGGTCAGCAATGCCGGTCTGTCCGCCGGGAAAAGGCTTACGAGGTTATCGCAGGCTATACCGCTGTCAATGATATGTCAGCGCGGGATCTTGGAAAGACGAGGATCAACCAGTTTGACTGGTTTCAGGTTAAGGCCTTTGATTCATCCCTTCCGATGGGACCATGTCTGGTGCTAAAAGACGAAATCGATGACCCGCACAATCTAAGGCTGGTTGTGCGAGTGAATGGGAAGATTGCGCAGGATGCATCTACTGCAGAGATGGTTTTCAAGATTCCGGAAATAATAGAGTTTATCTCCGACCTCATTACGCTTGACCCCGGTGACATTATTGCAACCGGCACTCCTGGAGGCTCCAAGGGCGCTCTTAAAGCCGGTGATAAAGTGGAGGTTGAAATTACGAACATCGGCACGCTGAGCAATATTATTGCTGAAAGAGAGGATTGAGGGATCGAGATAAAGTCCTGTTGTTTATCGGGGACAGGTTGTGGTTACACCTTGGCTAAACCGTTTGTTGTAGAACCAATACAGCCCGCTCTTGTTCTCTATTCTCGAGAAAGTGTTTCCTTTAAAAAAATCGCCACAAAAAGAGAAATAGAGGCCCCGATCAGACAGGCAAGGAACATATTTTGATAGCCAGCCACCGGGTAGGTGTCTCCCCCCTGGCCTGCCCGGGAGAGAATTGCACCCAGAACAATTTGAAAGAGCGGTGCTCCGAAAAAAGGAAAGAGATTCACGAAAGCCACCGAGGTGCCGGCAATGGGAATGGGAAAAAGCTCCTTGGTAGCCGATACAATCACGGGGGCGGAGGCCGAAGTGGACAGGCATAGGCAAAAAAAGAGGATGTAGAGCATGAGGTGCGGCAACCCAGCCGTAAACGCATAGAAAACGGCACAAACAGCCAAGAGCAGCAAACTGCACCCGATGAGCACAGGCTTTCTTCCCACCCGATTCGC
>CP070694.1:1203035-1213560 GCA_020353355.1 Desulfobacterales bacterium
GAGCGAACACGACAGGCCGATTTTATAGCAAGAAGGGGTTAGACGTTCATTCCACAGCACCTGTACGTTTTCTTGTTCCATATTCGGTATTTGATTCAGCATCATTATAAAATCAGACGCGAGATTCCTCCTTAATTAACGGCGAGCAAAGGCACATTTATTATTACCTTAGCCCAATAACCGCCGCAAACCTGCCGGTGCTGCCCTGCCCCCGATACGAAAAGAAAATATCCGAATTGCACTTCGTGCACATGCGACTCATAAAGATATTCTCGGGGCGCATCCCGGCTTCAACAAGCTGGCTGCGACTGATAGCCCAAAAATCAAAGTGATGGGATTCATTCTTATAGGCCCAATAGCGTTGGGGAATTTCGGTCTTATAATTGACATACTCTGCACAACAGGGGCCCAGCGACGGACCGACCCCTGCAACCAGTTGCCCGGCGTGACACCCAAAGCGATCATGCATAACGCTCACCGTTCGCGCAATAATATTTTGTGCACTGCCCCGCCAGCCAACATGTATATTGGCCACCACCTGACGGTTCGGATCATACATCATGACGGCTTGGCAATCAGCCACCTGAATGGCCAACGCCATTTGACGAAGATTGGTTACCATCGCATCCCCGACCAACGCAGGTGCATTATCGCTGTTATCTGTGTCCTGGTAGGCGTCATCGATGATTAATACATGATTGCCGTGAACCTGGTTGGCAAAAACGATGGATTGCCTGCCGATACATTCGGAGATAATTCGACGGTTTTTGCGAACATGGGCCTCATTATCGCCAATACCGACACTGATGTTCAAGCTGCTGAACGGCCCGCGACTATATCCGACATGGCGCGTAAATACAGCATGCTGAATTTGGGAAAATTTGCGAAACGATGGAAACTGATAAAATGAAGCTCCGTTTTTGGTCTGCATAATCACGCGGCGAATTCCTTAGTCCATCGATTCGTAAATTCGATGACGAATTTACTCACTCAGGACTAAGTGCTGAGTGAGCAATGATATTGAATTGATCGCGCAAAATACGTCACAGTAATTGCGGATCGAAGCTCTTAGTTTCGCTGGTATCGCTTGACAATGCGCTCAATAATCGCGCTGGTAGACGCATCCGGAGCCATTGCAATCCGGATAACTTTTCCCCCATGAGCCTTGACAACATCGGCACCGACAATCTGATCCGCTTCCCAATCCGCGCCTTTTACCAAGACTTCCGGCTTCAAGCTCTCGATAAGCCGCAGCGGTTCAGCCTCCTCAAATATGGTGACATAATCCACACACCACAGACTGGCGAGCACCTCTGCGCGCTGGTTTTGATTCACGATCGGTCGTTTATGCCCTTTTATTTTTTTTACCGATGCATCTGAATTTAACCCGACAACCAAAATGTGTCCTGCTGATTTTGCCGCAGTCAGATAGCGTACATGGCCAACGTGCAAAATATCGAAACACCCGTTCGTAAAAACAACTTTTTTTCCGGATTTTCGAACGTTCAGCAACGTTGATTGAAGCGCTTCAATAGTTAATATTTTAGCCGATACATCCATATTCGTTATATCCCAAAGCAGACAAGCCGGAACCAAAAAGACCTCTCGTGGTTTAGCTTACCCGGAAAATTCAAAATCCGAAACACGAAATCCGAAACAAATTCTAAATCTTCACCCTGTGGAATCCTCCGAAGCAGGGCCGCCAAAAGGCGGCATTCCACAGGGCAGGTGTTCTAATGACCAAAACAATAGGGATTTTAAACATAAATCAATTCATGATCCTGTTTCGGACATTTGAATTTTGGTATTCGAGATTGTTTCGAATTTCGAATTTCGATATTCGGATTTAATTTATCCAGCAGGTGCTGCATCTTGCTGAAAATATTTTGTTACAAATAGAAAGAGTCAACTTGTAGACGCCTACCAATTTTGCATTGCCCGTGCCACCGTCAAGACATCAACCCATGCCGCCCCCTTGCTTAATAACATGCGCGCACATTCATTCACCGGTGCACCGGTAGTGTAGACATCATCGACGAGTAAAATTCGTTTTCCCGCAATTTTCTCAGATTCGTAGACGCTAATCGCGTTTTTTATATTCGCCATACGCTCCTTTCGACCCAGTCCGGTCTGGGGTGGCGTGGCTCGCGTTCGAACCAGGACATGTTTTTCGATATGAAGGCGGGTCAAATCCCTGTTTAGCTCAACGGCAATTTTTTTCCAATTTTGGATCAACAGGAACGCTTGATTAAATCCCCGCTGTTTAAGCCGGCCTTCATAGAGTGGAACCGGGATGACCAAATCAATGTCGTCCGCATCCCAGCTCTGCAAAAAAGTAACCAGCATAAGCATGCCTAACGGTTTGGCTAATTGTATCTTACCGTTGTATTTAAAACAATGGATCAGATTCATGAATGCCTGATCATAGATAACCGGCGCCCGGGCTACCCGAAATTGTTTTGGCGATGTGATACAATCCCCGCACAGGCGATTATCTCCTTCTTTGCTTTTAAACACAAGACCGCAGGCCAGGCAAAAAGGTGGCTTCACAACAGCAATTTCGCTGGCACACGCTGCACATAAATACATGCGCATCAGGTGGTAGACGAAGCTAACCGGTCGCCGGTTGTCATATTTTCCTGAATAAGAATGTATCGCAAAATCGTGCCCGATGGTATCTTCCTCCAGGTGAAAAAAACATCCGCAGGCCAGGCATTTTACCGGAAAAACCGCCTCCACAACTGCCGTCACCAGGCGTCGTAGTACCTTGCGTGCCATGAATCTTTGCTGTGATGCCTTTAGAGCATTTTGGTGTGTTGGATTCAAGGCGTTAACCAGTATGGTGTCCAGGGTGTAATTTAGAATACCCTGATTGATTACAAATTACATAAATCCCACAACCTATAGATTATTTTAGCTTTCAATAGAAGCGCAGTGCTGACGCTGTCGAAACGATTCGTACATGACGATGGCCCCGGCTACAGCGGCATTCAATGAGTTTATCGGTCCTTCCTGAGGTATTGAAATTAACATATCACAATTTCGTTTGATCCACGGACGAATTCCTTTTTGCTCACCGCCGATCACCATGCCTATCGAACCGGTTAAATCGGTGGCATATATCGATTGGGGCGCGGCTTGATCCAGACCGATAATCCATAGTCCATGATCTTTTAACATTTTCACCGTACGGGCCATATTGGTAACCCGCGCCAAATGAATGTGTTCGAGAGCTCCTGCAGACGCTTTAGAAACGGCAGCAGTCGGGGAAACAGAACGGTCTTTGGGAATCACCACTCCGTCGACACCGACACAGATTGCCGTTCGAATCATGGCGCCCAGATTATGGGGGTCCTGGATACTATCCAGCAACAGTAACCTGTGCCCCGGCCGAACTCGGGTCAGCATCGTGTGAATTTCTACCAATGGATATCGGCTGACCCTGGCCGCGATGCCCTGGTGCACGCCACCCCCCGCCAAGGCATTGATTTGTGATGAACTTGTTTTTGTAATAGGGATATTTCGGGTTTCAGCCATAGCCAGGATCTCTGCCAGGCGCTGGGGCACATTCTTGCGTTCGATATAGACGGCAAAGCATTGCCTGCGAGCGGCTACCAAGGCCTCATAGACAGGATTAATTCCATAAAGTATTTCATTTTCCACGAGTTTATAGGCACGCTTTTGACTGTTTAATATTGAAGATTGAATATTGACGAATTCGGACTTTTTGCGAGACCATCAATATTTAATTTTCAATTCTTACGCGGTTGTCCGATGTTTCTCAAGAATAGCGACAAGCTCAGCGACCGCATGGTCGAGCTGATCATTGATCACGACGTAACGGTAGAGATTTTTTTGGGCCATTTCTTTTTCGGCATTTGCCAAGCGCAGGGCAATGGCCCGGGCACCCTCGGTGCCTCTTGATTCCAAGCGTTTTCTGAGAACCTCCAAAGACGGGGGTATGATAAAAATGGTAATACTTTGCGGATAGCGGCGAAGTAATTTACGGGTTCCCTGAACATCAATTTCAAGCAGGACATCTTTGCCGCCCGCCAGGTTATGATTCAGAAACTCCGCCGATGTACCGTAATAATTGCCATGAACCGTTGCCCATTCAGCCCAGCGATCTTCGGCGATGCCCTTTTCAAATTCATGTTTGTTAATGAAACAATAATCAACTCCAACGTGTTCTCCAGCACGCGGTTTACGGGTGGTATACGAAACGGAAAAAACCAAATCTGGAAAATGGTTGAGCGCGGCCCGACGTAACGTGGTTTTGCCGGCTCCTGAAGGCGCTGAAATAATGAAAAGATGACCGGATGTCTGCAAGACCGTGGAGCTCGGCTTACCATCATGGCGCGCTGTGTTTTGACTGTTCATGATTGCAAGGTCGAGTCTTTTAACGTCGCATAGCGCTGGGAAATGGTCTCTGCCTGTATCGCCGACAAAACGACATGATTGCTATCCATAATGATAATCGAGCGGGTTCGTCGACCATGCGTGGCATCGATCAGGCGTTTTTCATTCTTGGCCTCATCCTTCAATCGTTTCATCGGTGCGGAATTCGGGGACACGATCGCCACAACACGCTCGGAAACCACCGAGCTGCCAAACCCGATGTTAAGCAAAGTTTGATCCATTATTTTCTCCAAATAAGTAAGTTAGGGGCTTTGCCCCAAATTGGGATATTGGAATGCTGGAATATTGGAAAAATGGGTTATGGGAGAATGGATTATGGAGTTTATGGCAACATTCATCTTGAAGATAAAATTTAAACTGGAAAAAATCCTATAAAAAAACCATTATTCCATCATTCCACTATTCCATTATTCCATGATTGAGGTCAAGACCCAGGCCTCAAAAAATACCTTATATTTTCATTAAGTTATAGGTCTTCCGAGAGGTTTGGTTATTCAATATTATGAGTTTGTTCTCTAATCTTTTCAAGCTCTGATTTAACATCGATGATACGATGAGATATTTCAGCGTTGCCGATCTTGGAACCCATTGTATTAAATTCACGATGAAGTTCTTGCAACAAAAAATTCAGTTTTCTTCCGGCGGGTTCATCGGACTTCATCATATGAAGAAACTGCTTCAGATGACTTTCGGCTCGGACGATTTCCTCCGAGATGTCACTGCGATCGGCAAGAATAGCGGCCTCCTGGGCAATCCGCCCGGGATCGATCTCAACAATATCTCCCGTCAAAGCAGAAATGCGCTCTTTTAATCGCTGTTGGTACATATCCAACAGACCGGTTGATTCGGCTCGAATCTGTTCGAGCTGAAGGTTGATATGCGCAAGCCTTTTAAGAAGATCTTGAGCGATAAAGTCGCCTTCCCGTTTGCGCATGGCGTCAAGTTCTTCCAACGCGTGCTGCAGGCAATCGCGAATCGACGGCCAGACGGCTTCGGTATCCATGGTGATCTCTGCGGGCTTTATGATTCCACCGGGGCTCAGAAAAAGATCCATAGAAATTTCACTTTTAATGCCGAACGCATCCTTGAGTTGGTTGAGGGCGGCATAAAAGGACTGAGCTTTGGCGTGATCGATCTCAAAACCATTGGCATCTGCCGCATCCATTTCAATTTGAATCTTAATTTCCACCCGGCCCCTGATCACATGGCCAGATATATATTCTTTGATCTTTTCTTCCAACGATTGGTAACCTGACGGAATCCGCAAAACCAGGTCAAAATAGCGGCTGTTGTATGATCGAATTTCGGCACTCACCGCAAGCTGGTGGGTAGAGTATTGCGCGGTTGCATAGGCGGTCATGCTTTTGATCATTTTCTCCTATCCTTTAATATCTAAAACGTACTTATGGCGGATACGCTCAAGTGCCTTCTGCATGGGGTGGTCGGCATAATCGGGATATGTCCAGGGTAATTTTCGAAAACTGCCCTGATGATATATCAAGGTCAGATCGGCATAAATTCCTTCTGAAAGATATATACGGTGACTGTAGTTCTTGCCGGAGGCCAGCACAAAGCGTTCATGCACCAGGTAGCCGGGATCGATATTGACCCTGCGTTTGCCGTCCCGGGAATATTGCTGCTCGATCCGGTTGGTTTTGATTTTTATCTGTGCCAGTGCGCTTTGTTGAATTAATTTTTCAAAAGCGAAAATCCGCCGAAATAGCGGAGCGCCCATTTCCCGCTCGTAATAGGATGTATAGTCAAAGGGCATCCATGAGCTGATGATATCAATCGAGCCAAATAGCATTGACAGATCTTGCGCTATTCCTTCAAGAAGTTGTTTTTTCTTCAAAAAAAACCCGATAACCAGTTTGGCCGGTTTCGGTTCCCGAGGTATGCTCATGGGATTCGTTATTTGTTATCGGTTATTGGTTATTTGTTATTGGTGACTTTGGCCTTACGCCTCAGATGCAAGCGAATAACAATTAACAAATAACATTTAGCTATTCAACAAGCGGTTTGGCCTCATCAATGAGCATAATCGGAATATCATCTCGAATTTCATAGACCAGCTTACAGCTGTCGCAGATCAGGCCATCGTTGGTATCATTTAAATAAATATCCCCTTTGCATTTGGGGCACGCCAGGATATCTAAAAGTTCTTGACTGATGGTCATCCGTGTCTCCTTTATTATAATCTAATTGACGAACACAGCATGCCTTGATGTAATACCGTAATTACCTAGCAAAATATGCAAATATCGTCAATCTGAAAAATATTTCCCAGCATCCTATTGGCTCCGCCTGTTCCTGATCAGAGTCTGTGGACTTTATTGTGATGAGACTTCTCTGCCAAGCGGGTCTGGTAAAAAGAGATGACCTTTTCGGCTTGTCGTGAGCGAGAAAATCGTCTGATGGAGGTTTGCAAAGCATTGCGTTTCATTTTTTGAAGCAGGGCCGCATCCCTGATAAGCTCCGCAAGAATGTGTGCCGCACTTTCTCCGCTCAGATCCATAAACCGGCCGTTGTAGGTGTCGTCGATGAGTTCCGTTAAAAAACCAATTCGAGGTGCAATCACCGGGATACCTGCGGCCATGGACTCCCTGACGGTGCGACAGGATTTGTCAGTACCAGGTATAGGATAGAGCAGCACATCCATGGTGCGGTAAGCGGCCACTAAACGGTCTGCACGGCAATACCCGGCAAGAATAACTCTGTCGGCAATACCCATTTCTCTGGCGGGTTTTGCAACAACGTTTTCGACCGCACCTTCACTGCCGCGACCAACTAACAACAGTCGTAAGTCGGGAAATTCATCGGCCAATGCATGCACAGCGGCCAGGGCAATGTCAATCCGCCGACTTTCACGGATACGGCTCACCACGCCGACCACAAAGGATCCATCCGCCAAACCAAATGACTCCTTGGTATCAGCTAGTTTACGGTTCGGTGAAAATCGTTGCAAATCAATGCCAGGCTCTGCAATCTGAACGGCAGTAGAAGCAAACTCAAAGGCTTTGATGGCATGATCTTTTGCTTTCTGGTTGATGACCACCAGCCCATCGGTACCGTAACGGTACAGAAACCAAGCCCTGATATTATTCGGCGGCCCTTCCGGATTATAGCAACTTCGGATGATCAATGGCCGGGGCGATACTCCTCTGGTCAGCCAGGCAAACAGATGGGCATTGGCAAGGTGGCAATGAATAACATCGGGACAAAAATCCATCAAGATGTTGCGCAATTTTCTGAAATCCCGCCAAGCCGGACGCAACTGGAAATGTTTAGGCAATTCAAGAACATCAACGGTGTCCATCCCTTTAAGATTCGCGTGAAAGGCGACAGCATCGGTGGTACCTGCGGGAGCTTGGCCGCATACAAAGCAAATATCCGCGCCGAGCTTGCTTTGGGCGACAGCTAAATCAACGGCGGGCTCGGATCGCTCTGTCCATTTCCAGTTACTGAGTAAATGCAACACTTTCATGTTAGGCTTGCATGCGTTGCTTTATTTTTTCTTACGTCGCCGACGCCGGTTATAGTATTCCGGATACAACAGCGGGTAATGCTTTTTCCATCGTTTATGCAACCACAGCCACTGGTCTGGAAATTTGCGAACCGCCGTTTCGACGACACCCGTCATCATCTGGGTATTTTGGGTCAGATCTGAGCGCAAATCTTGCGTGCGCTGAATAACTAACGGCGGTTCCACAAAAATCGTGAGTTGCCCGTCCCCGGCTCGAGTGCAAAACATCGGCAGCACCGGGCTTTTACAACGAAAAGCCAGCATTGCCGCTGAAGGGGTCGTACGGACAAATTTGTCAAAAAATTTAACCTTAATCCCTTCGGAGCTCTTGCTTTGATCGATCAATAATGCCATGATTTCTCCCCGGCGAAGGGTATGCCGCATCTCTGATAGTGCCCCTTTTTTTTCAATAATTCGAATTCCTAACCGGGTGCGTAATCGGGTTGCCCATCGGTTCAACGGTTTAAACCGCATCTTTTTGGCAACCCCGGTGATCGGCACGTTCAACAAGCAGGCGAGATACTGTAGGCCAACCTCCCAATTTCCCAAATGGGCAGAGATAATGATCAATCCCTTATTTTCTTCCAATGCTCGATATAAATGTTCTTCACCAATCAGGCTGATTCTGGCGAGGAAGTCATCACACGAAAAAAAGGCCATCTGAAAGACTTCTATAATCCAGATTCCCAGATTCTGAAAGATTCGTTTGGACATTTTGCGGACATAGTCCGCTGGCCAGTCCGGGTGGGTAAAATGCAAATTGCGGTGAACAATTCGTCGATGAGGCACATCCACAGCGTATAGCAGCATTCCCACCAGCTTTCCAAATCTGGTAATATACTTCAAGGGTAGGTTAACTATATATGATGTAATCACGTTGTAATCGTCTTGCGATATAAACTTTGTTTTCCGGTGTTATATGACCGGTTGCCGGATAGCCTGGAAAATTTTAGCTCATCGCCCAAATATTCAAGATGGACGCCCAAACCGGCATTTTTTTACTGTTTAGGACTAACAAACATACGTTGAACTGTCAACGTCCTATAAACCAACGATTTTGAAAATACCCGTTCATATCGGTTGGCAGTATCGGGGTTTAGATTTGACACACAACGAGCAATCGAATAACATTCCAATCTGTGAATCTTTTTCGTTTTAGGCTCGAATCGTAAAAAATCGCTATGCCAGTGAGTGCCACCAAAAAATTAGCATTTGGGCTATACAACCGGATCTGGGCGCTGTTGATTCCATTTCTGCGCTACCACCATCGCCTGGCTGAGGGATACAGCCAGCGAACCCTTGCGGATTTTCCCGCAAGTGGCGCGGATCTTTGGATTCAGGCAGCCTCTGTGGGTGAGGCGTTTTTGGCCGGAGAGCTTTTAAAAAAATTATCGCCCGACAGGCCGCTGCGGGTTCGGTTGACGTCAAATACCAGCCAGGGGCTGGAAATTTTGAAACAGGCCTCTGAACGTCCCCGTTCATTCCATCATGAGATTCACACCGATGTTGCTTATTTTCCGTTTGACCAACCGGCGATAATGAAAGCGGCCGTCAATCGGATACAGCCCAGGGTAATGGTCTTATTGGAAGCAGAACTTTGGCCGGGGCTGATGTCGGCTTTAAAAGCATATGCCTGCAAAATCCTGATTATTAATGGCCGACTCACGGAAAAAAGCCTCAAGCGATATCTCCTATGGCCCGCATTCTGGCGATCTCTGAGCCCCGATCGCATTTTAGCCGTATCCGAAACAGATGCCATGCGATTTGCACAACTATTCGGCAACGAGGGTGTCGATCTCATGCCGAATATCAAATTCGACCGCATTCGGCTGGCCGAATCGGCCGGACAAATCGAAAATCAGATTGCACATCTGTTGCCCGGTTCAGCACATTTTGTGGTACTGGGCTCCATTCGCCGGGCGGAAGAGCCGTTGATCGAACGAATTGTGCGCCATATTCTCGATAATAATTCTGCGGCGGTAATCGGGTTATTCCCAAGACATATGGACCGTATCGCCTATTGGAAGCAAAGATTAAAGCGTTTGAGTGTCCCCTATGCGCTTCGATCCAATACCAAGGCCCCCATTCGCCACGGGACGGTTTTGCTGTGGGACACGTTTGGAGAACTCTCGTTGGCATATGGCCTTTCAAACGCAGCATTTGTTGGTGGCAGCCTTGCCCCTTTGGGCGGACAAAATTTTCTGGAAGCATTGACATGTGGAGTTGTTCCGGTCATCGGTCCCTCCTGGGAAAATTTTGCCTGGGTCGGCCTGGAAATCTTCGAACAGGGACTGGTGCGGATAGCAAAGGAGTGGAGGGAAGTTGCAATAATGTTGCTTGACGATATGGAAGCGCCGAGACCGCGAAAAGAGGTGTTAGATCAGGCTTTTTTATACCTGAAAAAACGCCAGGGCGGCACAAAAAAGGCCTGTCGCCAAATTGAAGCGTTTTTAAACAATACCTAACGCCTTTCTTCTTTCTTATGCAACTCTCTTAATTTAATATATTTCAGGAATTTGCCATAGGCCGTATGAATAGAAATCATAAAACCGGCATACCCGTCCATGAAACCCAACTTTAAAA
>CP070694.1:1213660-1239320 GCA_020353355.1 Desulfobacterales bacterium
GACGTCGAGATGGGTTCGACCACCTACACCCAGAAACGTGAGGAACAGGCAGATTTCAGTATGATCTTCTTCTTCTCGGAGACGACCTTTCTGGTACCCAAAGACCTTGGCATCAAAACACTCGAGGATCTGAACGGCAAACGCGTCGGGGCCGCACGGGCAACAACAAACCTGAAAGCTGTCGAAGACCTGGCCAAAGAGGGCAAATTCAAACCAAAAGACATTATCGTCACCGAGACCCACCCCCAGGGCATGCTGGCCTTAAAGAGCGGTAAAATCGAAGCCTACTCCACCGACCGAAGCCTCTTGGAAGGACTGCGCATGAAAGATCAGAACCCGAACAACTGGATGACGGTTCCATTCGCCATTGCTTACGAACCCTATGCCTACATCTGCCGGGAAGGCCAGTCCGATTTCCGTGACTTTATCAACAACACCATCATCTGGTCCATCAAAACCGGGAAATTTTTCGAGTTATACGACAAGTGGATGGGACCCACAGGTGTCGTTCCCATCCCCATGTCCGAAGCATATAATAACTATCTGCAGATGATGGTTTATCCTATTTCAGACGAGTGGTGGAAGCAGTAATAAGAAGTGCCTAAAATTGAAAATGTCTAAAGTTGTTAAAAGGATTTAATGCTGTTTTAATTAAAGCATAGACCAAGATAGGCTCACCCGTAAATACGAATCGCTGAGAAGGGGGCACAGGCCCCCTTCGATTTGCCGTGATTATTCTGTAGAACCAACTGGAGACGCTTTATGGGATTTGCTTACGATTTTGACTGGGGGGTGCTGTGGCGACAACCTTACGGCATATGGTTGCTCCAGGGTCTCTGGTTGACCATCAAGATCGGTTTTGTGGCCTGGATCGTTGCTTTTTTCTTAGGAGTTTTGGTCGGGACCCTGCGGGTGACACCCTGGCGCTGGCTGCGTTTTATCTCCACCGCCTATACCGAAATCTTCCGAAACATCCCTTTCCTGGTCCAACTCTTTTTCTGGTATTACGCCGGGCCGATGATTTTCGGCGAAAGCCTCGGCCGTCAGATTAACCAAATTGTCGGACTTAATTTCTACGTGGCGATTTTGGCATTAGGCTTATATACGGCTTCGAGGGTGGCAGAACACATGCGCGCCGGTTTTGCCTCCATCAGCCGCGATCAGTACCAGGCTGTTTTATCAACCGGCATGACCCAGTATCAAATGTATCGCTATGTCATTATTCCATACGCCCTCAGGATCATTATACCGCCGCTGACGACCGAGTTTTTGACCATCTTTAAAAATTCGTCGGTCGCGATGACCATCGGCGTAGCCGAACTTACTTTCATGAGCTATCGCATTGACGCCGAAACATTCCACGGCCTGGAAGCTACCACGGGCGCCATGGTAATTTATCTCATTCTGGGCTTAACGGTGGTGCGGGCGATGGGCATCATTGAAGCCAGATTCAAGATACCCGGTATGATTGGGAGGGAATAATGTTTGATGCGGTAGCTCGTAATATCACCTTCCTGTTGGGCGGCTTTGTGGTGACGCTTCAATTGACTTTTTTTGCACTGGCCGGCGGAATCGCACTTGGGGCTCTGGTCGGTCTGGGTCGAATCTCAAAGAACAAATGGATCTTTCAGCCGGTCACGTTATATGTCAATTTCATCCGAAACATGCCCCTCATCCTGGTTATATTCTGGTTTTATTTCGTCATGCCGATCATCGCAGGTAGACCGCTAAACCCTTTCCTTTCGGCGGTGATTTCATTTATTATTTTTGAGGCAACCTATTTCGGGGAAATCTTCCGGGCCGGTTATCAGTCCATCAGCAAGGATCTGACCAGCGCCGCTTACTCGACCGGCATGACGTATATCCAGACCGCTCGTTACATTCTGATTCCCGTGGCATTCAGGCGCATGCTGCCAAGTTTGATTACCCAGTCCATCGTCACCTTCCAGGATACGAGTCTGGCGTTTGTCATTGGCCTGCAGGAGTTTGTCCGCAGGACTTCCATCGTCGACAATTTGGAAGTGCGTTCTATTCAGCTCTTCGGCTTTGTGGCCATTATATTTTTTATCTTCTGTTTTATTGCTTCAAAAATTTCGCGCCATTTTGAAGAAAAAGGAAGAAAGTTGGGCATGATATGATCGAAATAAAAAACGTCAACAAATGGTTCGGCGAATTCCAGGTGCTGACCGACATTAATGAAACCATCGAGCGCGGTCAGACCGTGGTCATTTGTGGTCCAAGCGGCTCGGGCAAAAGCACGTTGCTGCGCTGTATCAATGGACTGGAACCCTACCAAAAAGGTCAAATCCTGGTCGATGGCGTCTCCCTTAGCGACCCAAAGACCAACCTGTATAAGCTGCGGGAAAATATCGGCATGGTTTTCCAACGATTTGAACTCTACCCCCATATGACGGCTTTGCAGAACATTACGCTGGCCCCGATGAAAGTGCGCAAATTATCAAAGGATAAGGCCCGAAAAAAAGCCATGGAGCTATTGCAGCGCGTCGGTATCCCCGACAAGGCGGATTCTTACCCGGCCAACCTGTCCGGTGGGCAACAGCAGCGCGTGGCTATCGCCCGCTCTCTGGCCATGGAACCCAAATATATGATGTTTGACGAGCCAACCTCGGCTCTTGACCCGGAGATGATCAAAGAAGTTCTCGACGTTATGATTGATCTGGCCAAAGAGGGGATGACCATGCTGTGCGTAACCCACGAAATGGGATTTGCCCGGGAGGTGGCCGATGAGATCATTTTCATGGACTTTGGCAAAATTGTGGAACGGGGCACCTATGAAGGATTTTTCAAAAATCCTAAAAGTGAGAGGGCTAAGGAATTTTTAAAACAAATTTTGTAAATTTAGCACTGATAAAACCCAGAGCAAATTGATGAGTGAAAAAGTAATAGGCATTTTAGGCGGTATGGGCCCTGAGGCTACGCTGGATTGCTTTAGCAAAATTATCCAAAACACGCCGGCCAGCAAAGACCAGGAACATTTGCGGATAATCATTGATTCCAATCCAAAAGTTCCCGACCGAACCCCCGCCATCATCGGCGATGGTCAATCTCCGGTACCAGCCATCGTTAAGGGTTGTCAGACGCTTGAACGGGCCGGGGCTGATTTTATTATCATCCCATGCGTGTCGGCTCATTTTTTTTTAGATCAAATCCAGGAGCAGAGTGCCCTGCCCATTTTGTCAGTAATTGACGCGATAGCCGAAACCATCGCCCGGGATTATCCCCAAATCAAGGCCGTCGTTCTGATGGCCACCACCGGAACGGTAAAAGGGCAAAAATTTCAAAAACGACTGGCTGAAGATGGAAGGACCACAATAGTTCCAGACGAACACGACCAGTCCAGGATAATGGAAGCCATTTACGACATCAAAAATGCACAACCAAAACGCTTCCGCGCAGATATCACGGCAGACTTGATCACAGCCGCAGAACGTCTTATTTCCCAGAAACCCAACGGTGCCCGGGGGATTATTGCCGGCTGCACCGAAATCCCGCTGGCCCTGCGTCAAAAACACCTCTCCGTCCCCTACTTCGACGCACTAACGATTCTAGCGCGCGCCGCCATCCTCAAAGCCGGTCTCACGCCTGTTGCCTTAAAATAAACTTCGGAACTATAACCCAAAGAAAGGTCTCATTTTCGCTAGGTTTCGACCGAATTAGGGTGAGTGCGGTATACGGGCAATTTGGGTAGGTTGGGTTGATCCGCCTCAGGCGGAGAAACCCAACATTTCCCTTAACCCAACCTACGATAGGTTTTGTCTTCAATTCAAGTGCATGTGGCCTTTTTATTGGTCATAGTTCCGATAAGCTTTAGCTTGCTTCAATTGAGGAAAATCAGTTGAGTGGAACATTTGAAAAAAAATCCAACGTAGAAAAAATGCGGCCATCCGGCAGGATCCCAAAAGGCGGGTATTCTCATCGATAGCAATCAGACCTAGCGCACCATTTTGTAGATTCCGCTTCCAATCCAAAACAGACCGAGGCAATCAAAAAAAATATCCAGTGCATCCGCATTACCCAGAAATATCGATCCGCCCATTACAAGTCCTATTCCGATGAGAACAACACCGGCGATGATGTCTTTAATCCCCCTACCGATTTTGTTCGCGGAAGATTCTTGTTCCTCAGATGACTGAACTGCAGCTTCCTGGGGTATCGTCGTGTGTCCTATTTCCATCATGGATTCATTGGCAAAATTTGACCCTGTAGCTGGGGTGGGCTCAGCAATAAACTGATCATTGGACTTCATCGGCGCAGCTTCTTCCGCAGGAAGTATGCCCTGATGTTGTGATGCATCTGAAAGCTTGCAAACCGCTCCGGCTTTTTGCAACGCCTTCTGATATTTCATGGCCGCATCATGATCCATGCCTTTTTTTAAGACCACTTCCTGTTTCGCAAATAGACGCTCTATTTGGGTGGAATTAGCCTTCAGCAACCTAGCCAAATTTTTCTTAACATCCTCGACCTGATAGCCGTCGGAAATGGTACCGTCGAAGACAAGTTTATAATTACCCATTGTCTCCCTCCGTGATCCGATATTTCGGGCGGATAATGCATGCAAGCATGTGATAAAGGATAAATTTGTCAGCAATATATGGTTTATATCGGCGTCTTTAAAAAAATCTTTACCCGCTTAAGTACCCCTGAAAAATGCCGATAGACATAAAAAACCCTTGAGGAGCGATTATGGAAAAAATTGAAATAAAAATCAGTAAGTCCTGGGAAAGACAGATGATTGAGTACTTTGAGGATTTAGAAATACTTAGCCACGATTACAACCGCGCAGTTTTGAGACAACTGGGAAAACTAAACCGACTATTACACGAAGAACTGATCGAACAGTACGAATACGATATTCTAAATAAAGCCCTGCTAAAAACCTCGGCAGCGTTGGCTGAACTACCAAATGCCATTGCGGAACTAAAATAAACCAGGTCTGAATTACGTTATCCGTATCGTTCCATATTTCGTCCATCTCAAAATTTGCTCCGAAAAATGAAAATCCCCTTAGATTAGTCTTGATAATCGCGTACCAAGTGCAGTAACTACCCTCATTATTTCTATTTCTCGGTTTCAAGTATCTATATTGATGCCATTAACCCATATGAAAGGAGGGATACTCATGATTTATGGTAATCGCGATATGGGTATCAATTACATTAAGACCCGTAAAAACTACACGTGCTATGGCATGGGACTGGGCATTATCGTGCTGGACGATGCCTATCCTGGCTTTCCCGGTGATGTGCGCAATGCCAGCGCTTTCCCTTACCCGATACAATATGAGATTGCGGAAGGCGTGGATAACTACACCCTGGTCTGGGCAGACGATAAACGTCCGTGTCTGGAACCCATTAAGCAAGCAGCCAAGAACCTGGAAAGAATGGGCTGTCGCGCTATCACCGCTGAATGCGGCTATTTTGCTTATTTTCAGAAAGACATCGCCGGCTATGTGGACGTGCCGGTATTTATGTCAAGCCTGCTGCAGGTACCCTTTATTCAAAATATCATTGGCCCCCATAAAGCCGTGGGCATTATCTGTGCGCAGAAACGTTTTCTATCCGATACTCATTTACAAAATGTCGGCATCGATCTGAACAGCAATTTTATCGTTGCCGGTGCCCAGGACGAATACGGCTGCCCGGAATTTGACAATCTATGGGACCCTGAAAAGCGTCCCGAATGCCCGGAAATCTACTACGACAAGGCCGAAAAAGAAATGATCACAGTATGCTCCGAATTTTGCAGCGCTTATCCAGATATCGGGGCACTAATGCTGGAGTGCACCGGGATGCAACCCTTTGCGCGGGCGGTCCAACGCGTAGTTGAGCTTCCGGTTTTCAGCTGGGGCACGCTGCTGGATTATGCGTATTCGGTGGTGGTGCATCGAGACTACTATGGCCACGTCTAGAAGTGGTTTAATATACAGTTATTGATCCGAGTTTACCATCGAATCTGACACGACATCCATATAAAGAATTCCGTATTCGGATTATATCTCGGGGATCGCACTTTAAGGGCAATTCATCAGGACACCATTGCTTCATAGAATTGTTGAGCAATCATTTTATACCCGGCATCGTTGGGATGAATCGGGTCGCTCATCAGTTTACGGTTTCCCATGATACCCTCGAAAATATTCGGTATCAACACAGCACCGGTTTGATCCGCCAGTTCCTGATAGCCTTTGCCGAACCCGCGATCCTGAAGCGGAAATTTCAGCCCCCCGATAATCACCGTTGCTCCTTGCTTTTGGATGGACTCAACAATTTCTCGTAAATTATGAAATGCGGTATCTTTGGATACACCGTTTTTTAAATCGTTTCCTCCCAATGTAATCAAAACAATATCCGGGTTTTTGGATATGACGTCGCGTTCCAGTCTCATTAGAGCCCTGCCGGTGGTATCTCCGGGCACCCCGGCGTTAATTACCGGTTTGTTCAACATCTGTGATAACTGCGACGGGTAATCCATGCCTTGGCTGGCCCCGGTTCCATAGGTGAGACTGTCACCAAAGCAAATAATCGTTTGATAATTTGATTTATGCGGTCCGACACCAGGGGAAGGGAAAAAGACAACATACCCTAAAAACAAAATGCCAACGATCAATATGAAATAGGTAACTTTTCTCATTTTCCTTATTTCACCACAGAGGCACAGAGAGCACAGAGTTGAAAATTCTTTTGTCCGATCGCGAGACCCGCCCAGGGAAAGAATATATTCTCTGTGCCTCTGTGGTGGATAAAAATCTTTATCAAATGCTCCTTCAAATCTGATATGCCGCTGCGGCTTTCTTGAGTCTCCAATGAACGACAAAAATGCCAGCGGTAATCAGCGTCAAAGCGACTATTATCTTCGGCGTAATCGGCTCTCCCAGAACCAGTCCGCCCAGAGCAACACCGGCAATGGGCATGATGAACACAAATGAATGCAGCGATACGACTCCGTATTTATAGAGCAATTTGTTCCAGGCCACAAACGCAAACGACGCCGTTATAAGGCTCTGATACAGAAGCGCACCCAAAATCCGGGCATTCAGATGGGCAATCATGGATGTATCCCACAGAAAAGCTTCGATGAAAAAGAGCGGCGTTGAAAATACGGCACTGTAAAGTACGATTTGAAAAGAATTATACGCGCTGATTATTTTCTTCAGATACACGACGCTGCTTGCCCAAATAAAGGTACCCATGAGGATAATCAGATCGCCGATTCGAAAATCGGAAGTGACACCTTCTTTTTCCATGAACAAAAAGGCAACCCCGGCAAACCCCAAAAGGATTCCAAGAAATTTTCGCGTGGTAATGCGATCACCGGGTATAAAAATATGGGCTAAAAAAAGAATCAAAAACGGAACCAGATTTGCAATCAAGGTACAACGGGAGGCATTGGTTTTGCTAAGTCCAAAATAAAATAAAGATAAATGGGCCCAAAAGAGCATAGCTAAAATGAGTACTTGATGAAACTGGCCCTTTTTAAGTGCCAGGGATTGCCCGGTGGCTCTGGCCCATAGGTAAATTGTCAGGGAGGCAATACTGAATCGGATTGCGGCGGTGGTGAATACCCCCAGTCCTGAAAAGGTGAACTTTATGGCGACAACATTAGACCCAAAAAGGGCACATAAAAAAATAACAAATACGGCTGTCAGAAAAGGCAGGTCCTGATTTAAGGGTTCGTTCTGATTCATTGCGTGTTTTTTAAATATGGCTTTAGCCGTTGACCGAGTAACTACTCTCCGGAGTCAGCTCCCGGTTTCTTGAATAAAAGCCTGCATTAATGGTGATGCCGCTGTTTGGCAATTTAAATTGGAGAGGATGGCTGTCGTGGTCCAGGTTATGGTTTTCCACATTGTCGATCAACTCGGCCATCATCATGCCAGCAACAGGACCGTTTTTAAATTGATTGCCGGAAGTTCCGATGGCCGTGTAAAAGCCGTCCAGATCCGATTTGTCGTAAATTGGAATCCAGTCATCGGATACGTCGTAGAGTTCAGCAAAACCTCTCTTTTGACCGGGAATCGGCAGATTCGGTATGCGGCGCGCACAGCGGAATACCTGGGCATTCCATTGACGATCCGTGACGTTGCGATTGAAGTTGTCCGGATCAGCCACCCAGTCTCTGGGATCACAATCGGGATCCTCACTGCCCACCAGAATCGAATTGCCCACTTCCGGGCGCAAGTAGATGCCGTTGTCACCATCGCCAATTTGAAACCCATTGTGTTCGAAATCGAATTCTTGCGGTGATGGAACAAACGCCACCTCATGACGCAAGGGCTTTGTCTTGATATTGTTTTTGTCATCCACACCGGCCATTTGATTGACCATAAATGAATGCGGGCCGGCCACGTTGATCACCACCGGCGCATCGATCCGGGTTCCATCGCTCACGGTAATACCCTGGACCCGATTATTTTTACGGTGCACATCAACCACCCGGGTGTTAAACCGGAACCCCGCCCCGACATGCTCGGCAGCCACCTGAACGTTGTGGGTGGTGAGTTTGGGATCCGACATATACCCTGCGCCCGGAGAATATAAGGCACCTTCGAGCAGTTCCCGGCGTTTGTCGAAGAAATGCTCATCATCCTCGGGACGGGTGACCGGCCAGTACTGGTGAAGATCAAATAGCGGCATCTTCTGTTGGATCTGATCCGGGTCCCAGTCTTCGTAGCGGACACCCACCGCATCAAAGTGCCTTTTTACCTTTCGCCAATCGTGTCCTTTGGTTTTTAACATCAGCGATCCGCAGTTGCGGTATTTGGCCATGCCGGCCGAATCCTCGACTTTGCAATAGTCGCCCCAGTTTTTCCAGATAAAAAACCCTTCATAGGCAATCGCCACCCCATCGAAGGTGGAATAATGGGCACGCACAATGGCACAGGAGCCGGCAGTTGATCCAAAGCCGGATCCCCCCTGCTTGTCCACACTCAGCGTCTTGTACCCTTTTTGGGCCAGTTCATAGGCAATGCAGTTGCCGATGATACCGCAGCCGATGATAATGGCATCATATTTTTTAGGCATGCTTGAAATCTCCTTATCTGTCACTCGACAATCAGGCTCAATTAGGTTTTCTGCCGTGTTAATTCCTTCTCTCCGCTTTGCTTGATACGACCCAAGGCTGCGAGGATTTTATCAGGCAAAGGTGGAATTTTATGATGTTCGATAATATTTTTTAGTTTTTCCTGAATCCGTGTGGCCATATCCTTGGCCCCTTGATGGTGCCATTCATCAAAACCCTTGCGCATCATAAGATTGGGCTTCCAGAGTTCGTTTCTGAAATGTTTATATGTGTGAGCTTCCTCAAGAAAGTGTCCCCCGGGTCCGACTTTTTCGATCAGCTCACGTGCGAGAGTCTCGCTAGTTACCTCTATTCCCTGGATAAAACGCTTGGTCATTCCGATATTCTCGTCACCCAGAACCAATTGTGCCGCCGAACAAACCATACCATTGTCCATATAGCCGACGTCGTGGATCAGATTGAGGCCGCTCAACCCCTGCGCCAGGATGGAGAACGCGGCTTCGGACCCGGCCTGGGCATCCACCAGTTTGGCGTCGGTGGCCCCGGCCAGGCCCCAGCTGGGCAATCCGAAAGATTGGGCCACCTCGGCCTGAGCCCCCAGGGCAAGGCTCATTTCCGGCGCAGCCATGGACAGCAGACCTGTGCTCATATCAAATATCCCGAAATTGCACCCCAGACTGCAGGGACACCCCGGCTTGCGCAGCTGCGCTAAGACCAAACACATGAGCGCTTCCGCAGTGCCCTGGGCAACGGCTCCGGCCAGAGTTACTGGGCCTGTGGCGCCGGGTTGAATTGTTGGCCCCTGTATTTGCGGCATCGACAGGTCAGCGCAGACAAACAGGCGGTCGATCACATCAGCTGGAAGGACAAGCGGTGAGATGGGTTCGGGATAAAAAATGAGAAAAGGACGTTGCCGAAGCTTTTCGATGCCGCCGGCCACTTCAGCAGCCATCTCAAAGACAAGTTCGGTGCCCCGCGGTGAATAGCCGATAAACACAATTGGTTTGGTCGTATGGGTAATCACGGCTTCAAACTCGTGGACATCCGCCGCCAGCGCGGGCACGTCTTGCGATGAGCCCATGGGCATAACCCAATCGATGTTCTCAAGGGCATCGGCCACCCTGGCACCGATAGCAATATCGGCAACCCGCGTGGGATGAATTTCACCCGTCAGGGCGTCTTTAGTGTTGGGGCTGGCAGTTGAGGTGCCGTAGTAGCTCTTGCGCCCTTCCACTTCCATGGCACGCTTGCCGTCCCGATCAAATACCGTCCATCCCTTAGGTGCTGTGCGTAGGCATTCTCCGACGATGTGCTCCGGTACCTTGACTCGATCAGCCTGCACGATGGCCCCGGCCTTTTTGAGCATTTAACGAGCGCCATCGTGAAGAACCTTTAAACCAACGGTGTTCATGATGTCCAGCGCCGACCGCTTAATTTGACATATTTGATCATCACTCAAGATCCGCAAATATACCGACCGGTTTTCCACCATACCCGAATTAATCATAAGGTTGCCTCAATTCCCAATCCGGAGTGAACGGAATGGATTCTATTTAAGATATTTAAAGAACTAAATGAACGTCGGGTTGCAGAGCTTTTTCAGGTCCCAGGCTTTAACTTTGAATGACTTGTCGTGCACTCCCGGGTTGAAGTAAACGAAATTCTTTTTGGTTAAGTCCGGATCCATATAAATCGGAAGCTGTGTTAGGTGCCCGAAAGGCGGCACACAACCCACTTCACATCCGACCGCCTGGCTAACCTCATCGGGTTTGGCAAAGGAGACCTTTTTGGTTTTGGCCGCAGCAGCCGCCTGCTTCCAATCAACCTTTTTATTTCCGGGCAGCACCAAAACAAACATATTTCCTTCCTTGGTCTTTAACACAAGGGATTTTACCGTTTCGGATTCACTAACATTCAAGGCTTCCGCCATGGCCGGATTCGTATATACCGGCTCATGTTCAACGATTTCATAAAAGACCTCTTGGACTTCGAGCATCGCAACAATCTTTTCTTCCAGGTTCATTCTTTCCTCCAAACAACAACTCCAAATCTAGTTTGCAATCATTACCGGCCTGCGGGCTAACGGTCCAACCAACTCAACCCATTGCTGCTGGGGAAGTTAGACTGAATGCTATGAGAGCTTTGGACCCCGGCCTCATTCGTGCTCATCCGCGTCAGGTTTTATAGAATATAAGATATAGATAGGCAAGAAAATATTACCTCAGCGCACAAAGAATTAGATCGCAGGATCCGCTTTATTCTGAATTCGATTCACGCTTTATTCGCTATGCAATTATTAGGATTGTTTCTATTTCATTTGACAGATAGACCTCATTTCGGTATGCGTTCTTATAATTGACAACACACCAATCTGTATGGCAAAAAAGTTTTGACTGTCCTCCCATATAGCCACCCATAAGGTGCAAGTTAATGTTGCATACTGCCGCTGGCACGTAAAGTAGCAGATGATCGTTATTCCCCGCTGGCCACATGGCACCTGCTACTGGCTAAACAGAAAGGAGAGCTTTTTATGAGAACGAACTATCAAATCAACTCCGGGGTACGCTTCAGGATGCTGTCTAAGGATCAACTGCAAGCCTTATTTGACGGCGTGCTCCACGTCTTGGAGTACACGGGCCTCGACGTCTATCATGATGAAGCACGTGACATTCTCCAGAAGGCCGGTGCATGGGTAGACGATATTCGAGTGCGGATTCCTTCCTACCTGGTCAGCCGCTCGCTGGAAATGGCACCGCGCAGCTTCACCATATTTGCGCGCGATGGAAACCCCAGGCACGACATTCACATCGGCCCTGGCCTGGCATACTTCGGCCCGGGACCGACGCCGCCCAACTTCATCGATATAGAAACGCTGGAACGGCGGCCCTTCACCAGATCAGATGCGCGCATCGTGGCGCAGGTGGTGGATGCCCTCCCAAACATTGACTTTTGCGAATCGTTGGGCACCATCAGCGATGTTCACGTCGATTTAGCGGCCAGCTACGAATTTGCCGAGATGTTTCCGAACACCAGCAAACCCATCGTCGCCTGGTCCTATGGCTGGGACGACTCGGCGGACATCCACAAAATTGCGGTTGCCGAAGCAGGTGGACAGGAAGCCTTTGAAAAAAGGCCCAATTACATCCATTACTGTGAGCCATTGTCTCCATTGGTGAGTACTTTTGAGGCATTGGACAAGCTCATCTTCGCAGCCAGGCATCGGGTTCCACTGATTTTTACGCCATGTTCGATAGCCGGCGGAACGGCCCCGGTGACCGCCGCGGGCATCATCACCCAGGCAGCAGCCGAGTCATGGATGGGATGTGTTCTTGCCCAAACCATTCGACCCGGCCTGCCGTTCTTCATGGGCGGTGTTCTCTCCGTAATGGATATGAAGGCAATGATTTATTCGTATGGAGCGCCGGAGCTGTCACTGATGATGGCCGGCATCACCGAACTGGCTCATTACGCCGGCGTACCCCTGTGGCAAACCGGCGGCTGCACGGATTCCAAAACACTCGATGAGCAGGCTGCCATCGAAGGTTCGCTCTCCTGCTTTTTTTCTGCATTAACAGAGGGTGACTTGTGTCATGACGTCGGATACACCGAAAGCGGCATAACCGGATCGATCCTGCAAACCGCAATGATGGACGAGGCCATCGGGTACTGCCGGCGCATTACGAGAGGCATCGAAGTCAACGAAGATACCCTAGCCACCGAGGTCATCCAGCGCGTCGGTCCGAACGGCCACTATCTGTATGATAAGCATACGCGCAGCCACTTCAAAACGGAGTACTGGTATCCCAATTTGTGCGACCGGCGCAGCTTTGAGGAGTGGCAAAAAAAAGGTAGCATGCCAATGCGTGAGCGGGTCATTGCCCGTGTTCGAGACATTGTTGCCACGCATCAGCCTTCTGCGGTCAAGCCAGAAACCGAGAAGGTGATCACGCAAGTCCTGAAAGCTGCCGAGGAGCGCGTCAAAGACAAAAGATAGATTCATATCGGATTTGAATCAAAAGGAGAGACACCATGAGCGAAATCTACCAGCAACTGTCAACCATTATTATTGCAGGCGAGGATGAAAAAGCCCCCGGGTTGGTACAGAAAGCATTGGATCAGGGATTGGCGCCCCTAGAAATTCTGGACAACGGTCTGCTTGTTGGGATGAACGAAGTCAGCGCTCGCTTCGCACAAGAGGAAATGTTTGTACCCGAAGTCCTCTTGGCAGCCAAGGCCATGCATGATGGGCTGGAAGTGTTGCGCCCGCACCTGGTGGCGGCCGGGGCCAAACCCATCGGCAAAATTGTTTTGGGCACCGTCAAGGGTGACATCCACGACATCGGTAAAAATCTGGTCGGCATGATGTGCGAGGGTGCCGGTTTTGAAGTGATTAATTTAGGCTTTGATGTCGATCCTGAAAAATTCGTCGAGGCTGTTAAAAAAAACCGGCCGGACATCGTCGGTATGTCGGCCATGCTGACCACGACCATGATTGCCATGGGGTATACCATTAAAGCCCTGCAGGAGGCCGGTCTGCGTGATACGGTCAAGGTCATGATCGGTGGCTCCCCAGTGGACGCTGAAATCGCCGAGCGTATCGGGGCGGATGGATATGCTTATAATTCACCAACCGCCGTTGAATTGGCAAAGCGTTTAGTGGGGGCCGCCTAGCCTGATTCTGCTGACGATCAGCAGCTTCTACCTAAAGAAGGACGCTGATTCATAAGGCGTTATTGGTTATCAGTTATTAGTTTAGGAAGATCGATTGAAGTGGAGATAAGGATGTCGCTGCCAAAAGATAGGCCCACAGTTATCATCGCTTGTCGAGTGCTGCAAAGCATGCTCCAGCAGCTGCTGCCGGCCGAATCTGCCGAAAATGCCATCTTTATGGACTATGGCCTGCATCGACAGCCTGGAAAAATGACGCGGGTATTGCAGGAGGAGATTGACAAAATCGAAGCGTCCAGCCTGATTTTGTTGGGCTACGGCTTGTGCGGCAAGGGACTGGCGGGTATCAAATCCGGCAAGCACACCTTGAAGATCCCGCGCGTGGACGACTGTATCGCAATTTTATTGGGTTCTCGTCAGGCATATCGACAGGAGTTTAACGCGGCGCCCGGCACCTATTACTTGAGCAAAGGCTGGCTGGAATCCGGCAGCCATCCACTCAAAGAATATGAAGAATATCTTGAAAAATACGGTGCCGAAAAGACAGCCTGGATAATGGACCAACAATATCAACATTATGAACGCCTGGTCCTGGTCGGCCACAGTCAGAGCGACTTAGAAACATATCGGCCCCAGGCACTGAAGGTCGCCCGCTACTGCGAGCGGTGGGACATGCGTTATGAAGAATTGCTTGGCTCGTATGAATATGTGCGCCGCCTGATCGACGCAAGCGCCGTGCCGGATAACAACAGTGAAGATTTTGTAATAATTCCCCCCGGGGGAGAAATTCGTCTGGAACAATTTATGTAATAGTAAATGTAAAGAAACGATAAATCGGTCTAAATTTCCAAACCACAGTTTTCCGGCCCCCTGACTGCCGGTCAGAAACAAAAGGAGATTGGATTATGCAAGTACACAAAACGAATTATCAGGTAAACGAAACGCCGGCGTTTCAGGTGCTCACCGAAAATCAAATCGAAGCCATTTATTATGCGGCCCTGCGGGTGTTGTACGAGACGGGCGTTCGGGTATATGACAAGCAAGGCGTCGAGGTTGCGCACTCTGCTGGAGCAATTATCGAGGAAACCAACGAAGACAGCAGCCTGATAAAGATACCGCACTGGGCAGTAGAAAAGGCGCTGGTGACGGTGCCCAGTAAAGTGGCTTTCGCCGGATTCGACCGAAAGCACCGCATGGAACTGTATAAAAACCAGATTTACTTCGGCGGTGGCTCCGACACACCCTTTACGCTTGATCCATCCACCGGCAAACGCCGACGTACAACCTATCAGGATGTGAAGAATATTGCGCGCCTGGCGCAAGCGCTGCCGAACTTAGATTTTCATATGTCTTTGGGTATCACCCAGGATACGGCGGTGAGCACCTATGACCGCTGGCAGTATCTGGCCATGGTAGAGGGGACCAGCAAACCGATCAATGTTACCGCCGTGGATGCCGAAGGCCTCGGCGACATCCTGGAAATGGCTCATATTCTGGTGGGCGGCAAGGAAGAGTGGATCAAAGGTCCTTGTTTTTCAATCTATATTGAGCCGGTATCACCATTGAGCCACACCAGAGAAGTTGTGCAAAAACTCCTCTTTGCGGCTGACAACGACATTCCCTGTGTCTATACGCCCTGCCCGCTGGCCGGCGCAACGGCACCATGTACCTTGGCCGGTTTATTGGTGCAAGCCCTTGCCGAGAGTTTGTTCGGCATTGTCGTCAGCCAGACTCGCAAGCCGGGGGCTCAGATCATCATCGGCGGCCTGATGTCAAATATGGATATGAAAACCGCCAATTATACGTACGGATCACCGGAGATGGCCTTGATGAGTGCCGGTTATACCGATATCACCAAATGGTTGCGCGTACCGATGTATGAAACGGCCGGGTGTTCTGATTCCAAAATATTCGATGAGCAATCGGTAATGGAAGCAACGATCAACATCTCTACCGCCGCGCTCATTGGTGGCAACTTGATTCACGATGTCGGCTATCTTGATTCGGGCCTGACCAGCTCCATGGAGCAGATGGTGGCCGCCGACGAGATTATTGATATGGTGAAGCGCATCCTGCGGGGCATCCCGGTCAACGATGACACCATGGCCTTGGGCGTGTTGGAGAGCGTTGGCCCCGGCGGCCACTTTCTGGAGCACGAGCATACCTTCAACCGTTTCAAATCCGAAATCTGGCAGCCCAAACTGATTGATCGGCATGATTGGGAAGGCTGGACCAGTGCCGGCAGCAAACGCTATGGTGAACGTGTCAAAGAGCGCGTGCAAGAAATTTTGGCAACAGAGACCGAGCCGCTCTTTGACGAAGCAACACACAAAGAATTGCGGCGAGTCTGCGAACTTGCCGACGAGCGACACAGAGGTGAAGAGCTGGATATCAAGATGTTTGGGTAACTCGAATTAAGCGATGCTCAATTCATCTTTATTGGTTATATTTTTCATTTTGTGTTAATTTTTATTACCCAGCACGAAAGCACGAAAATTTTGCTTTTTTTCGTGTTTTCATCCTTTCGCGCTTTCGTGATGAAATACTTTTTCCGAATCCGGCTTGACCGGGTCAGGAGTTTAGCAACATCATATCGACAAAATCTCGCCGATGCAGGTAAGATATTGAACCTAAAAAAAGATTCTTCAGGCCCTCTGGTGCTGGGCATAGACACCGGGGGCACCTATACTGACGGCATACTGCTTGATTATCACTCCCGCCAAGTAATGGCCACTCATAAAAGCCTGACGACCAAACGTGATCTTTCTATCGGTATTGAAGAGGTCATCAAAAACATTCCCATCAAAGATCCCTCCGCCATCAAGATGGTCTCAATTTCCACAACGCTGGCTACCAACGCGATTGCGGAAGGCAAGAGCAAACGCGTTGCTCTGCTGCTTCTGGGCTATGATCCCGACCTGATCGCCGGCTTCAACATGCAACGTCGTTTCACCACCCCGCATTACTACTACTTTGCCGGAGGGCACGATCTCTATGGTCGCGAAAAACAACCTCTGGATCTGCCGGCCATACTGACCCAAGTCGCTGAGGTCAAAGATCAAGTTGATGCCATTGCTGTTTCCGGTTATTTCAGCCCCCTGAATTCGGAGCACGAAAACCGGGTGCAAGAGGCAATTAATAACATCTGTGATCTGCCCGTCGTGCTGGGGCACCAGTTATCGACCAAACTGGATTCGGTGGAACGCGCCACAACGGCTGCCCTGAACGCCTCGCTGCTGGCCGTGTTGCACGACTTCGTTATGGCCGTGCGACAGGCAATGGCACGTCGTCGAATTGATGCGCCATTGATGGTGGTGCGCGGAGACGGTACCTTGATGAGTGAAGCATTCGCCGCCCGAACCCCGGTGGAAACAATTCACTCCGGACCAGCAGCCAGCGCTATCGGAGGTCGTTTTCTTTCTCAGTTGGACGATGCCTTGGTGGTGGACGTTGGCGGTACCACTACCGATATCGCCCTCATTCAGGACGGACAGGTAGTGGTTAACGAGGAAGGTGCCATCGTTGCCACTTACAAGACGGCTGTAAAAGCGGCCAACCTTTTCACCATTGCCCTGGGGGGCGACAGCCACATTAGACTAAACCGCGAAAAAGAAATCGCTGTCGGCCCCGAGCGGGTGGTGCCGCTTGCCTGCCTGACCGAGCAATATCCGCAGATCTTAGATCGTCTCGACATCCTATCACGACGAACCGCAGAGAACATCTCACCGGATTGGCTCGAATATTGGTTTTTGCTGCGTGAACCTCAAAATAACAGTCTGCTCAAAACGAAACGTCACCAAGCGCTGATAGACATCTTGAGACAAGGCCCGCAGCCGTTTCCAGAAATCCTCAAGCATCTCAATCTGCTGCATGTTTCTCAAATCGATGCCGAAACCTTGTTGGGCCAGGAAATCATCGGCAAATCCGGACTGACCCCCACCGACCTGCTGCATATCGAAGGACGCTATGCTCCCTGGAACACAAAAGCGGCGTTGCTGGCCCTGAATGCGTTCTGCCGCTTTCAGTTGCGAAATCCCATTGAAATTTGTCAACACATCTGGTCCCGGATGACCGAAGCCATTGTGCGGGCCATCATCACCTTTCTGAGCGGCAAAAAGCTTCCGCCGCCCAGCCTGCCGGATGATGATATCGGACGCTGGTTTTTTCTCAATAGTCTCTATGCCAATCATCCTCAGATTGAAACACGCTTGCGTCTGTACCAGCCCATTATCGGTATTGGTGCACCGGCCGGCATTTTTCTAAAAGATGTCGCCGAAGTTCTCCACACCGATCTAATTTTGCCGGATCACCATGAGGTTGCCAATGCCGTGGGGGCTGTGGCCGGCAGTGTCATGGTGACGGAAGAAATCCTCGTCTATCCACGAATGTCAAAAGACGGGTTTAATGTCATCGGCTATTATGTTCAGGCCGGTGATGAACGTAAGCTGTATGACGATGTAAGGGATGCCCTGTCTTATGCCCGCTCCACAATCCGGGAACACGCTCTAGACGCTGCCCGGCACGCCGGTGCCGACAATCCCCAGGTGACCGTGAAAGAAAAAAAAGACGGTCTGGACGCATACCGTATCCAGGCTAAAGCGATGGGCAATCCGCGTTTGAATACGACGATTTATGAATTCCATAATAAATTTTAGGAGGTTACACATGCCAAACGGATACAATGGAAAAGTTTTGAGAGTTGATTTGTCGACATCCAGTCTAACAGTGGAAGAACCACCGGAAGAGTTTTATCGGAAATACATGGGCGGAAGCGCGCTCGGTCTCTATTATCTCCTCAAAGAAATGCCGGCCGGTGCCGACCCCCTCGGCTCTGAGAACATGCTGTCTCTCAGTTTGAGCGTGGTAACCGGTGCACCTGTATCCGGCCAGAGCCGCATGACAGCAACCGCCAAATCGCCGCTCAGCGGTGCCATCGGTGATTCGCAATGTGGTGGCTTTTGGCCGGCAAAACTGAAGTTTGCCGGATACGATGCCGTCATTGTCAAAGGGAAAGCACCTTCACCGGTTTATTTGTGGATTGACGACGGCAAAGCCGAACTGAAGGACGCTTCCCATTTATGGGGCAGGACCACCGGAGAGACCCAGGCAGCGATCCTAAAAGAACTGGGGGATGATAAGATCGAGGTCTTGCAAATCGGCCCTGCCGGCGAAAAATTGGTACGCTATGCGTGTATCATCAATATGTGCAGCCGGGCCAACGGACGCACCGGCATGGGTGCGGTCATGGGAAGCAAAAATCTAAAGGCCGTAGCGGTTCGCGGAAATAATAAACCATCGGTGGCCGATGCAAATGCCCTGAAGGAAGTGGTGCAATGGGGTGCTCAAGCATTTCCCACTTCAAATGTCTCGGGCTTGGGCAAATATGGCACCGCCATCACAGTGGGCGTTCAGCAGAAAATGGGAGGATTGCCCAGCTTCAATTTCAACAGCGGCGTTTTCGATGGCTGGCAGCCAATTGACGGCAAGACCATGTACACTGATATCCTGCTTGGAAGCAAAGAGGGCAAACAGGAAAGTAAAGGGCGCGAAACCTGTTTCGGGTGTATCATTCGTTGCAAACGCGTTGTCGAAATCAAGGAAGGACCGTTTGCGGTGGAGCCTCTGTACGGTGGCCCGGAGTACGAGACACTTTGTACTTTTGGAAGCTATTGCGGGGTTGATGATCTGGCGGCAGTTTCAAAGGCCAATGAGATTTGCAACAAGTACGGAGTCGATACCATATCATGCGGCGCGACGATTGCCTGGGCCATGGAGACATTTGAAGCCGGCAGCCTGACAACAGATCAGACCGGTGGAATGGAAATTAGATTCGGGGATGCGAATACTATGGTGGAATTGACTCGCATGATTGGTAAGCGCGAGGGCTTTGGCAACCTGTTGGCTGAAGGATCGGCGAAAGCCGCCAAAGAACTGGGGTGCGGTCTGGAATTTTTGATTACCAGCAAGAATCAGGAAGCACCTGCCCATATGCCGCAGATGAAAAGGAGCCTTGCTTTGATTTATGCGGCAAACCCCTTTGGTGCTGATCATATGAGCAGTGAACATGACTTGACCTTTGTCGAAGGTGTTTATAAAGCCTTTAAAGACCGTTTTGTTGACTTAGGACTCACGCAACCGTTACCGGCCAAAAGCTTGGATTCCGATAAAGTCGCATTCGCTCGCAAGACGCAATATTTCTATAGTATGTTGGATAGTGTGAATCTGTGCCAGTTTGTCTGGGGACCTTCATGGCAGTTGTACGGCCCGCAGCACATAATCCAGGTGATTAATGCCGTTACCGGTTGGGATGTCACCATGGAAGAGCTCTTGGAGGTCGGCCAAAGGCGTCTGAATATGATGCGGGCATTCAATGCCAGAGAGGGAATCGCGCGAGAGCATGACACGCTTCCTGAGAAATTTTATCAAAGACCCTTGGAGCACGGCCCCACCAACGGGTGGAAGGTCGACAAGGTCGAATTTGATAACGCCCTGACGCAATACTATCGCCAATGCGGTTGGGATGAGGAAACCGGAATTCCGACCCGTGATACGTTGACGCGGTTGGGGTTGGCTTGGGTGGCGACAATATAACCTTGTCCATTAGTCACACGGGGGTACGGGTAGCCCTTGATCCCAAGGTTCCGAATCCCTGAGAAGAGACCCTTACGGAAGGAAGCTCATTGCATCAACCTGATTTGACATCCAATATAATTTTAATAACCGGCGGCGTTAACAGAGAGGCTACATGATAGATCTATAGAATTTCATTCAACCTTTACATCTCATCATTCTCTTTATCTTATATTCCATCACCACGGTGTTATCCTGGTTTATTACGCGATGGGAGAACGTAACAATCCCGTGTCCGGACTTCTTGGTCTCCCGCTTGTCGATAACCGCTATCTCCACGGTGATGGTATCACCGATAAACACCGGTTTGAGGACATTCATCTCGACTCCCAGAAATGCAATTCCGGTTCCATGCAGGATGCCCGAGAGGATCGTCAGACCTTCGGCCATAGAAAATGTTAACGCCCCTGGAACAATGCGTCGCCCATAGGGCGTCTCATTCTCCACGTATGCCTGGTCCATAAAGAGCGGCTCAAAAAAACCATAGGATGTTGTAAAATTTATGTGGTCGGCTTCCGTGACCGTTCTTCGATGGGTGTAATAGGTTTTGTCCGTTAATAGCTCTTCAAAATACAAACCTCTTTTATCCATAGTATTCTCTTCCTTTCATTAAAGTGCCTTCCCCCCGATAAGGCAGCCATCTATCCATAGCATTGATTTAGCATTCGTGAAAGCCGACCCGTGAAATATAATAGCCTAGAGCGTATCCAACCTCAATCTACACAAAATTTGGATAATTTTTTTTAAATTGAAATTACTGCTTGACAAAATTTCCATGGCATTCGAGATAAAATACTGGAAGGTTAAAATGCAACTCAATTAGGAAAGATGAATCCATGAGTTGATCCATTTAATCTACTTGATAAAGAAGTATAAATCCGAAATTCGAATATCGAAACTCGAAATGGATCATAAAACTTTCGAGACAACTCGCTCGCCTCAGGTAATCCGGCTCAGGGGAACCAATGAAATCATGGCAGATGGAGAATTAGAAGATGAATCGAGCAATCTTAAACCTCAACCAAGTGTCTTTGGATACCATCCATGCCTATTCTTTGGCTGTATTGCAGGATATCGGTATTCGATTTCCCAGTGAAAAGGCGCTGGCCCTATTTAAAACGCGCGGATTCCGGGTGGATGGATCCATGGTGCGCTTTGAAGAAAAGCATATTCAAAAAGCACTTGAAACAGTGCCGGCGGCCTTTACGATCGAGGCCCGAAATCTCTTGCGCAATATCCGAATAGGGGAATCTAACTATGCCATAGCTCCCGGGTACGGACCGCCGTTTATCATCGAGTCATCCGGCCAAAAACGGGACGCCACCCTGGCGGATGTAGAAACGTTTTGCAAACTGGTTCAGACGTCAAAATATCTGGACTTCAACAGCGCCATCGTGGTTCAGCCCCGTGATGTGCCCACTCAAACAGCGCATCTGGATCTCCTGCTGGCGACAATCACGCTGACCGACAAGCCCATTATGGGCAGCTCGGTATCAGAAGCAGCTGCCCGGGACTCGCTGAATCTGGCACAAATGATCTGGGGGGCTGCGGACAAACCGGTAATGATATCGCTGATCGATTCTCTGTCACCCCTGCAATATGCTACGGAAAGCGTTGAAGCGTTAATGGTGTTTGCCGCAGCCGGTCAGCCGCTGATCATCCATTCCGCCTGCACACTGGGATCAAGCGGTCCCATTACGATTGCAGGCTCGCTGGTGATCTCGAATGCCACCAACCTGGCGGGGATATGCCTGTCGCAGCTGATCAATCCCGGAACGCCGGTGGTGTATGGTCTTGGCGGCAGCCCTGTCGATATGCGCACAGGAGGATATCTTAATGCCTCGCCGGAGGACGCCAAGCATGTCGCCATCAGTTCCGCGATGGGAAGGTATTATGATATGCCCTGCCGGGGACATGGGGCGCTGACCGAAACGTTCTCCTTAGATTATCAGGCCGGAATGGAATCCGCCATGATGGCGACGGTTGCGGCTTTGAGCGGTATCCATGTGGGGCTTCATAACTGTGGTACCTTCGGCGCAATGCTGTATATGAGCTTTGAAAAATTCATTGCGGACGAAGATCTTTGTGGGGCCCTGAAAAAATTGTTGAAACCGGTTGAGCTGGCGGAAGATGCATTTGCCATGGACCTGATCAAAGAGCTGAGCACCTCCGGAAATTATCTGATGCAGACTCACACCGTAAATCGCTGCCGGGATGAATTCTTCATTCCGGATTTATGCATCCGGACGATGCATGCAGATTGGTTAGACATGCAACCGCGGGATATTACGGCCAGAGCCAAGAATCTTCTCGCAAAGCGACTGGGGCAATATGAAAAACCGGAGATGGACCCGCAGCTTGAAAAGGATCTGATTAATTACGTTAAGGATCGCAAGCAAAGCACCAAATAATCATAGCGCTCCGGCATAGGTTTTGAGGCCTTTTGCTCAATGAATTTGAAAAAAGGCCTCAAAACCGGTTGTTGGGAATTCTTTTTTTTGGTTATGGAACCAGAAATTTTAGCCTAGATCAAAAGCTAAACCATGCTGGTTTCAATTACCCATCGGACATGGAAATCTAATTTACCGCCTTTTTTAAGGCCTGTCCCGCCGAAAATTTGGGCGCTTTTGATGGTTTAATTTTGATTTCCGCCCCGGTTTGCGGATTTCGTCCCTTTCTGGCTTTTCTTTTCACCACTTTGAAGGTACCAAAACCAACCAGGGTAACGCTGTCTCCCTTTTTCAATGCCTTGGTGATAGACGAGAAAACAGAGTCTACTGCTGCCTGGGCCTCTTTTTTGGTGCTGACAACCTTCGCCACTTCATTGATTAAATCGCCTTTGTTCATTTTTTCCTCCTTTCATTAAACATGATTTAACAAACGAATACAATGAATGCAGTTCTAGAAACTGCCCTTGCAAACTTGGCAATATTTTCGGGGTATTCCCCTGCCAACCCAGTAAAAATTCATTATGTGTTTCTGGCCACACTTCGGACAGATGCACTCGACCTTCATTTTGTCAGGATTTAAGCTCTTATCGAATGCATCCATCTCATCAACGTCAGGCAGAGACGCTTGAGTTTTGTCAACGCTTTCGTGTTTATTTGATGAAGACATGGTCAAATTGACTCCATTGGCAGAAAAGCGAAATTCATTTAAAGCAAATTCACGAAAGGGGCTAAAATTTTGATTTCAAATATGGGCCATGGTGCATCGATCTAAATTATACTCCCATCATCTTCTCTAAAGCCTCTCGTTTGGTTTTACAGCGTATACAAAACGATGTAACCGGCCTGGCCTTTAGGCGCCCGATAGCGATATCTTCGCCACAATCTTCGCATATTCCGTATTCACCGTTTTCTATATCCTCCAAGGATTTTCTAATTTTTTTGATCAGCATGCTTTCCCTGTCACGGATACGAAGCGTTGTACTCCGGTTAGATTCAAAGGAAGCTCTGTCCAGGGGGTCCGCCAGTGATTCTCCTGATTCTAACAAGCCCTCAACGGTATCATCGGCATGATCTAACAGGTCTTCCAACCACTGGGTAAGAAGATTTTTAAAAAATTCTAAGTCTTTTTCTTCCATGACAAAAACCCTGTTCAAGGCTTAAATTTTCTAAAATTTTAGAGCAGCGATATTTATAATTATTTTTATCCTAAAGCAAGCAGAAAATGAGTTCTAAATGCAATTAATCCGTATCCCCCTTTTTTATCCTAACCCGGATCCGCCTCAGTTGTAATGTTGGGTTTCGTAACCTCAACCCAACCTACTCAATTTCCGTCGCGCTAGTTGGCTTTCGACCAGGGTCGAAACCCAACACAACCGCTGCATTAATTCTCCGATTTCATTTCTTTGGGTTATAGCTCCGTATTTTTTTATTGGAGGTTGCGTGATCCCAAAAAATCCTAGTGGGGCGCGATGGGAAGGTAGGGTATCCCAAGCTCCCGTAATTTTTCTTGGGTTGGCACACCCGCATCGTCCCATCCCATGCTGCGGTAGAACGCTCTGACCATCGAGGCCAGCTCCTGGACTTTTTGGCCACTGGCCGGGCCTTCTGCGACAGGCTCATGGATAAATTTGTCCGGCAGCGTGTCATCGGATACCGTGGCGCCCAGTTTGAGATTGAGCAGTTTTTGAAGGTTGACAATCCGATCCCCGATTCTGAACAACTCTGGGGTGTTGAAATCAAGACCGGTTAAAACGCGAGTCAAGGCGGCCTCCTTTTCCAGATCAAAATCACCGATAATAGTAAGGGCCGGAACCTTACAAATCCCAAGTGAATCGATAACGGCACTGACCAGTAAGCATTTTCTCACCAAAGCGCCTTTGCCTTCGGTGGCTTGGTAATCAATTGCCGCCCTCGCACCGAACTCCTGTTCGGCCTTTTCAGGGGTGTAGCGAAATTCAGGGACCGGATAGACGCTTGTAAAATCTCCCCCCCGCAGCGATACTGCATAGCTCAGGGCAGTACCCATCATTCCGCGCGGATCGCCGCCATAAATCTCCACACCTTTGACGTGATAAGCATATTTTTCAGCTCCTTTACCGATGATTTCGGCGGCGCGGCGCACACCCTGAGCCAGTAGATCTCCCAGGCCTTCGCGCTTCGCAATGTTAATCATCAATGCTTCCATGGCTTCGGCATTGCCCCAGGTCAGATCCAAGCCGTCGGTGTCCTCACGGGAGAGGATACCGCGATCAAACAGATCCATGGCAAAAGCAATCACGCTGCCGGTGGAGATACTGTCAAGTCCCAGTAAGTTGCACAGGTTGCTAAGATAAATTAGCGCTTCCGGATCACCCAGTCCGCACAAGGCCCCCAGGTCTATGACGGTTTCATATTCGGGCCGGCCTCCCTTAAATCCTTTGTACTCTCCGCGGGGGATTTCAACCTCGGCCTTGCAATGCACCGGACAGCGATGGCAGCTGGTCTTGCGCGTCACAAAGTTGGCCAGGCTGCGTCCGTCAATCTCTCTGGCCTTATCGAACTGCATCTTGCGGTAGTTTTCCGTACCCAGAAGACCTAGCTGATGAAGCTCAAGAATATCTCCGGAGCTGCCCCAGGTGGAATAATCCCGGTAGCGGGAGACACTGGCTTTCACCTTGTGGATATACCCTTTGACCAGCTTGGATGTCTCGCTATCCATCTTTTCTTTAAGGCGGGGACTCTGGACTACAATCGCCTTGAGGTTTTTGGAACCCATCACCGCGCCCATACCGGTTCGGCCTGCAGCGTGGTCTGCGCCGAGCATGATGCAGGCATAGTGTACCTGGTTTTCTCCGGCAGACCCGATGGTCATAATTTCCAATTTTTGATCGTCC
>CP070694.1:1239420-1258922 GCA_020353355.1 Desulfobacterales bacterium
GGTCATTATGCTCACCGGCCATGGCGCGCTGCCGTCTGCCAAGGAAGCACTGGCGGAAGGGGCATTTGATTACCTGGCCAAACCCTGCGACATCGATATTCTGGCGGCAAAGATCACCGAAGCCAGCAAAGTTTGCAAAGCAGAAGAGACGATTGGAGAGAAAAGCGTCAAGGATGTAATGATCCCGATTGCGGATTACACCACCTTAACCCAGGACACTACCGTCAGAGAAGCGATCGACAAACTACGCGAGTCGTTTTCCGCTAAAGTCTCCACCAGCCGCATCATGGAGACCGGCCATCGCTCGATCCTGGTGTTTGACGAACGGGGAAAGATAAGGGGCATCTTGGCCATCATCGATCTTTTGAACGCCATCATGCCGGCTTATCTCAGTGCACCGAAACCTTCGATGGCTGACAGCATTCAGTATTCGCCCATGTTCTGGAGCGGCATGTTCGAACGGGAAGTCATGCGGCTGGCAACCAAAAAAATTAAAGACGTGATGTCGCCTGCCCCTTTAAACATCAGCGCGAATGCCAATCTGATGGAAGCCGCTTACATCATGATTACAAACAATGAAAGACGGTTGGCCGTCATCAAAGCCGGAGAAGTCGTGGGGGTAATCCGTGAGCAGGAGTTGTTCTTTGAAATCGAAAGAATCTTGAGGGAGGAATGATCCTCGTGACGGACTGACGATTGGATAAGGGATGCCGCCAACCGGCTTCAGCTCGCCGGTCGCTGGCGGTGCTCGACCTCCATCCTCTGTTTCTTATAAGTCGTAGGGCGTCAGGCTTTCACTGCCATTGTTGGTAACCAGAACCGTTTGTTCATACTGAGCGGACAACGAACCGTCTGTGGTTACCGCAGTCCACTTATCATCTAAAATTTTTAATTCCTTTTTACCAAGGTTGATCATGGGTTCAACGGTAAAAACCATCCCGGGTATCAATCGAATTCCCTGCCCTTTTTGGCCAAAATGCGGCACCTGGGGCGGTTCATGAAATTCAAACCCCACCCCGTGTCCGACAAATTCCCGAACCACCGAGCAGCCGTGCCCTTCGGCATAGGTCTGGATTGCCCAGCCGATGTCTCCAAGGCTATTGCCGGGTTTCACCTCAGCCAGACCGCGTTTCAGACACTCTCTGGTCACATTGACGATTTTACAAGCATCGGGACCGGGAGTGCCGACAAAAAAAGTTTTATTGGCATCTGCAAAATAGCCGTTTAGAATGGAGGTGATGTCCACATTCACAATATCGCCGTCATCTAACATGCGCTCTCCGGGAATCCCGTGGCAAACAACTTCATTGACCGAAACACAAACACTTTTAGGGAATCCCCGGTAATTTAAAGGCGCCGGAGTCGCACCCTTATTAATCGTGAATTCATGCACCAGAGAATTTATCTCGTCGGTGATCATCCCGGGTTTGATTTTCGATTCCACCAGATCGAGGGTTTCCAGGACCAGCCGGCCGGCCTTGCGGATGCCCTCGATGTCCTTAGGTTTCTTCAGCCGGATGCCGTATTTTTTGGCATATAAATTTTCAAGATCTTCCGTTCCTTTGCCAGGTTTGCCGAGGCAGCACTTTTTATACTTCAGTCCGCTGCCGCAGGAACAGGGATCGTTGCGACCAACTTTTACGGTTCTTGTTTTCATTTACATTCCCAACTTCATCTCTTAACTCGATGTCAATCAGCCAATCTCGTCCAACAGCAGGAGCGGCTTCCAGTAGCGATGAAGTCCGCAAACAGACGTTCTTTCTCGCGTCTGGAAGCCGCTCCCCCAAACAAGTTCTATCCTAAAACTAATATATTTTCTTTATGATTTCAATACATAACCATTTTTGACCAATAATCCAATATGGAGACTCGAAAAGCCGGGAGTCTAACCCACTTTTCATTCATCTATATCCATTTAACTGCAGGACGATCATAGCTGAGCCAAATACGGCAGCCCGGGTAAAAGCCGTCGCTGGAAATCCGGTGTCGTGCCAAGCAGACGGAAAACGGGACGTTGGCGATTAAAATCGTTACAACGACGTCGCCGGAAGCATGCTCCAGGGCCATCCGGGAGATAATTCCTGATAGAACAACCTGCTCGGCTTTGACTTCTGGGTTCTTGTCACCGCGGGCTATGGCTACCCGGTCGATGACGGCACAGGCATGGGGATGGGAAGGCTTTGGCACGATAATCAGTTGTCCGTCCGGCAGAACCTTCTGGCAATCTCCGTCTTCCCGAGGCTGCCAGGGGCCGAAAACCACGGTCTCCCGCCCCGTTCCCAGTTTGCGTCCCTTAAACAGATGAATAACCTCGTCGCAGACTTCATACAGCCATTCCCAATCGTGACTGGCAACAATGAGGGTGGTGCCCGATTCCTGGCGGGCCCTAAGCGATGCCTCCTTAATAAGCTGCGCGCTGGCGGCATCTACACCGGCAGTCGGCTCATCTAATAAAAGAACTTTGGGCCTTAATGCCAGTCTTGCTGCTAAGGCCACACGCTGGGCCTCGCCGCCGGAAAGCGCATACCATGGTCGTCGCGCAAAATTTTCACTGGGCAAGCCTACCAATGAAAGCGCTGCGTTCACACGATCAATTAAATTATTTTGATTGCCTCTCAGCTTGAGCCCGTATGAAACGTTTCTGAATACGCTGCGTTTCATGAGCAAGGGCTCTTGCGGCAGGAGCGTAATCTGAAATCTGGCTTCGTATGCAAAAGGCTCAACGCAAAGCCCGTTAAAAAAGATTTTTCCCTCAGTCGGTCTTTCAATCAGGCCCAACAGTCTCAAAAGGGTGCTTTTCCCGCTGCCGTTTGGACCGATGAGTCCGACGATTGAAGCCGGTTGAACTGTCAGGTGCTCAAGTGCCAGAACAGTTTGGTCGGCATATGAATGTTTCAGTGATCTGATCTCATAGATGGGCAGGACCAATTTTAATACCTTCGACGCAAGAATGAAACTGAGATATTCACACAAAAGGCAATGGCTAAAAGTACGAGACCGAGGGCGACTCCCATACCAAATTGCCCTTTGTTGGTTTCCAGTGCGATAGCCGTGGTAATGGTACGCGTATGCCACTTGATGTTACCCCCAACCATCATGGAAATCCCCACTTCCGTCATCACCCGTCCATAAGCGGCGATCGCCCCTGCCAGAATGCCGTGCCGTGATTCCCATAAACTGCTAAAAAAGAGCTGTCGCCGATTGGCTCCCAGAGACATGATCGTAACGCCAAGCTTTTGATCCATGCTTTCAACCGCGGTAGCGCTCAGACCGATGACGATGGGTAATGCTAAAATCGTCTGGCCGATGGCAATACCGGGCAGGGTGAATAGGAGACCAAAGTTTCCCAGTGGACCGCGATGGGTCAAAAATGCATAAACGAGCAGGCCGATAAACACCGTCGGCAGAGCCATCAGCGTGTCCACAACGGTCCTGATGGATTTTTTGCCGTTGAAGTCGAAATAGCCGAGGCAAAACCCGAACGGTATTCCGATCAGCAAGCTGCATCCGATGGAATAGCTTGACACGGTGACCGTGGCAATGATCGCGGAATAGGTTTCAGCGTTGCCGCTCGCCAATAAATTTAAGGCCTGCAAAAATCCTTCAAATATGAAATCCATGACAACTCTGAATCATCTAAAAGTCAGTTACATTTTTGCATTCGGTATAAATAGAGGTTTTCCTAAAAGCGTGAAGTCTTTTATCAGCTGCTGCGCCTCTGCCCCCGTGATCCACTCGATCAATTGCTTGGCCGTGTCGTATTTCGCCTCGGAACAATGCTTGGGGTTTATGGCGATCACGCTGTACTGATTCAGCAATGCCGCGTCTCCTTCCACCAAGATCTTAAGCGCTGGATTGCCTTTCAGATTGTCTTCATATTTAATGTAGGTGCCTCGGTCGGTCATCGTATACCCATTGCGTTCCGCAGCGATATTGATGGTTGCCAGCATACCCTGGCCGGTCTGAACATACCAGCTTTCCTTCTCGGGCACCGGCAGGTTTGCCGCTTTCCACAGGGAAAGTTCTTTTTTGTGCGTTCCGGAATTGTCACCCCGGCTGGCAAAAACAGCTTGTTTGGCTTTTAAGATCGTCAACGCATCTTTAATCGATGTCCCCTTGATTCCAGCCTCATCCGTTGCAGGCCCGATGATCACAAAATCGTTGTACATGATTTCGCGACGATCCACACCAAAGCCGTCGGCCACGAATTTCTGCTCCGCCGGCGGCGCATGCACCATGAGAATGTCCACATCGCAGTTCTCTCCTAATTTGAGGGCCTTGCCGGTGCCGGTCGCCGTCCACCGCAGTTCAATGCCGGTGGCCTCTTTTATTTTTGGGGCAAGGCAATCCAGCAAACCGGTGTTGTCCGTGCTGGTGGTGGTGGCCATCATCAGCACTTTATCCTGTTCGGCGCCGGCCGCTGAAAAAAAAGCAAAAATGACGAACACGGTAATGAAAATGATCCAAATTCTGTTTGTCGCTCGATACATACTCGCTCTCCTTTCGACGTTTTCTATGTTTATCATTTCTTTGCTGATCAGTGGTCATGCGCCGGAGGCGCAAGGCATAGTATAAATTAACTGTCAATGCTGCCGGGAAACACCATCTTGCCGGATAGGCTCAGATCATATCCGCAAATTTCATCGGACAGGGTCTTAAAGGTTTTTTCGTGGAGCAACCCCAGGAAGCCCTGGATGTTTTCATCAAAAAACCGCTCCTTGGAGATCATCAAATCAAACCGTTCCCAGCGCAGGGGCAAAAAATCGAGATTCAAAAGCCCGGCAACGGCTCGAATGCCCGGCCCGGCATCTGCACGCCCGGACAAAATTTCAATGCCTAGATCCAGATGGCGCTGAACTTCGTTGGCATACCCGTCGATTTTTTCACCTTTGAGTCCGGCTTTTTTCAGTTCCCTCTCGAGTAACAAGCGGGTGCCGGTGCCCAGGGATCTGTTGACGATCTTTATTCCCGGACGGCCCAGGTCCGCCACGGTTGAAATGCTTTTCGGATTCCCCTTGGCCACAAGGATCCCCTGTTCCCGGCGGCAGAAATTGACGACCGCCGGCATTTTGTCCAGTTCCTTGAATGCAAAATCAAAATTGTATTCCGTTTCATCTTCCTGCAGGAGGTGACTGGAGGCCATGTGGCAGAGGTTTTTGCGCAAGGCCTGCAGTCCGCCCATGCTGCCGAGATTTCCGAAAACAGCCACGTGGCCGGAATCGAGACGATTGTAAAGGGAGAGTGTTCGGTCCAGCAGAAGATCATTGCTTCCGGCAACAATGAGAAGCCCCTGGTAAATAGGAAGCTGGCCTGCATTTTCCGGATAATTGATCGTATGGGTTTCAATCCATTGTTCCACCAGATGCCTGGGGAATAGCCATTTACCGGTGACCTTTGTGGCCGGCAATCCCTTTTCCGAAACCAGGGCATACACCATCTTCTCGTTGATATTGAGAAACCGGGCCACTTCTTTGGTGGAAAAAAGCTCGCTCATTTCGAGATTGCCTTTCGCTATTGTCAATCTTCATCAAATGCAATACATGCATAGGTACAGAACACCTGATTCGGTCATTCAGATATAAGATTAAGGCAATATTTGTCAATATATTTCCAAAATTAAGATTAAAATAGAAAAAATATAACTTATAACAACCTATATAAACAAATTTTACCATGAAAGGAAAGACGTAAAATGAAAACCATCGGCCTGATCGGCGGCATGAGCTGGGAATCATCCATCGAGTATTACCGCATCATCAACGAAACCGTTAGAGAACAGCTTGGCGGGCTGCACTCTGCCAAAAGCATCATGTATTCGGTGGAGTTTGCCGAGATTGAAGCGCTCCAGCATCAGGATCGCTGGGAGGATGCTGCCCAAATCATGATTGGGGCTGCCCAAAGCCTGGAAAGAGGCGGGGCCGATGTTGTTATTATTTGTACAAATACCATGCATAAACTGTATGATATCGTACAACAAAGCATCCGGATACCGATGCTTCACATTGCGGATGCCACCGCGGAAGCTATCCAGGCCAAAGGGATCAATAAAATCGGGCTATTGGGAACCCGCTTTACCATGGAGGAAGATTTCTATAAGGGCAGACTCACGGATAAATATGGACTGGAGGTCATCACTCCATCTGCAGCAGAGATGGAAATTGTCCACAGCGTGATTTATCATGAATTGTGTGCCGGAATCATCAAGTCGGATTCAAAGCAAAAACATGCTGACATTATCACCCGTTTGGTTGCCGATGGAGCGCAGGGCGTAATTTTAGGATGCACGGAGATCGGTTTGCTCGTCAGCCAAGCGGACAGTCCCGTTCCGCTGTTTGATACCACCGAAATCCATGCCAGGGCGGCGGTTGAATATGCACTAGAACCCTAGTCTCGTGTCCTTTATGTAATTGGCAAACCCAAATTGGTTTTATAAGTCTTTTTTTTCAAAACGGGTGTCCTCACATCGTCTAAGATGCTTGCGGAAATAGTCAAACGACAGGGGAGCCGATGGTTCCTTCCCCGGACTGAGGGCCCGGGCCAAAAAATCGCTCAGGATACGGTGGTGCGTTTGCGCCAGACGGCGAACCGGAAATTTGGCTTTGACCGTCAGGCCGCGCCAGGCAAGCTGGCGCGTCTTGATCCCGGCGCCGGCCGCTTTCTGCGCCCAGATGCTCGGTTTGCGAAAAACATCCTGTCCGTAACGCAGAAAATAGAGAAAACTGTGATGGGTCGAAATCGCTCCGGCCCAGGGGTAATGATCCAGGTGAAAGTTTGCGGCCACCCGCCCAACGGCATCATTTAAACAACGGCGCAGGCCGTTTCGGTTTCCAGGGTTCGGTTCGAACAGCGGGTACATTCGAAATTCGTCTCCGGCTGTGTAGAAAATTCTTTTGATGCCGTAAGCCGAAGGATGGTTGGCGATGTCGCAGCCGCCGGTCAGGCCGAATTCTCCGACGATAAAAAGATCGATGGCCGCCCTCTGATCACGAATCATCGCAACGGTTTGCAGGGACTCCTGAATCGTTTCGCGAGGATGACCGCTAAAAGCCATATAGGCGGTTGCAATGCCGGCCGTGTGGAAGTCTTTGCCGACCTTCCGGATCAGCGCGGTGCGGATCCCCTTTTTCATGATACGCAGCATCCGGTCCGATCCGCTTTCCACGCCGAATGCCACCGCTCTGAGCCCGGAGCGAAAAAGGGCATCGCAAAGCCAGGGGGTGTAGTGCTTTTCGATGCGAAGGTCCGTGGCCCAGAGAATGCTCACCCGGCGATCCAGCAGCTCGCGCGCGAAGCGCGCCGCAAAGTCGGGCGAGAGGACATCGGCCGAAATGTAGAAATGTTTGACGCCGTATCGCCGCCTAAGGGTTTGCAGCTGGGACACGGCGTTGGCGGCGTTCATCTCTCGGTATCCGTGCCTCGCTGAAGTGTTGAAGCCGTAAAAACAAAATGAGCATTTGTTCCAGTAACATCCCTTGCTTGGGGCAAAGAGCAGTATTTTTTCCGGGGCGAGGTAGCGCTGCAGGGGCAAATCCGAGTAGTCCGGAAGCGGAAGATCGTCCATGTCCAGCACCTGCAGAGGGCCCACGTGGCTCTTCCCGGTGACGGGGTCCAGCATCATCAGGTTCGGGATGTCTTTTGTGCAGCAGAATCGCTCCCGGGGGTCGCGCATTTTTTGACCGTCATCTAACCGCTCAAAGAGCTGCGCCACGGTTTCTTCCCCCTCAAACAGGCCGACCGCATCCACCGCCGCTAAAATCTTACCGCGGGTGGCTTCAGGAACCAGCGTGACGATTTGGTGCATGCACGCGCCGCCGATCATGGTGAAGCACTGCGGTGCGATTTTTTTCAACAACCGGGCAAGGTAAAAGACCTCCGGCAGCTGGCTCGGAAATGTCAGCGACAAACCGGCAAACTGCAGATCGGCCGCATCAAGACCGGCCAGGAAGTCCCGGTAAAAATTATCCAGGGGGCTTTGCGTTTCCCGGCAGTAGGCGTCAAGGAGATCGAAATCCCATGGCACCACCCGATGGGATGCCTGATTGAAGTGATAGCGGAAGGGATAGGCAGTCGCACTCACGCAGGCCAGGATGTCTTCGGTCATGTTGCGGGCAGCCGTATACCAGCCGATGTCATAAAATTTTGAAGCATCCTGAAAGATTTCCACCGGAGTGTCGCCGAACGCGAGCCACTGCGTCATGCGGGGTCGTGCCTGCGCCAGGCCGACGTATTCCATTTGTTCGTCAAGGCGCAGTGACCTTCGGGCGTTGAGCTCCAAAAATCGCTCGGAGATGCGCTCAGCGCAACGGATTGCATGGCTGGGGCTCAAGAGATAGTGCGCCGCTTCGACGTTCAAATCGACCGCCGCCGCATCCCATCCCCGGCGGCGCAGGTAGCCTTTGAGCGCCGGCAGGGCCAGATAGGGTTGCGTCGGGTCAGCAAACGGCGGGTATATGAGGATCCGCTTTCCACGGGTGTTATTTTTCATTGCAGCTTTACTTTAGACCAAGTCCAGTATTTTCCACCACACGGCCGCCACCAGCACCAGCACGCCCAGCAGAATCGGCGTGGCCACCGCCCCGGCCTTGGTCAGATCCGAGGCCTTAAAATAACGGTAGCTGTATGCAATGGCGTTGGGCGGGCAGCCGATGACCAGCAGCATCGCAAAGGATGTGGCCTGTCCGAGGCACAGCGCCAGGATCGAGGGATTGACCCCTTCCAACTGGGCCATGGGGATCACAATCGGCAATATCAGCGCTGCGGCCGCCACGTTGGCCATGGCGTTGGTCACCAGCGCCCCGAATACGCCCACGCCGACATACAGCAGCAGCCAGCCGCGACCTTCGATCAACGGGAAAAACAGATTGGCAAAGTAGGCCGCAGCACCCGAGTAATCCATGGCAAGTCCCAGGGAGATCCCGCCGCCGAAAATGAACAGTGCGGTGCCCCATTCCAGGTTTTCATGGATGTCGTCCCATGTCAGCACCCCAAAGACCACCAGCAGCGCCACGCCGATCATGCCGGTGATGGAATAATCAAGGCCGTGAAATCCCTTGGTGAGCCACAGAATAAAGGTTAGAGCGGTGATGCCCAGTGTCTTTTTCTCCAGCAAACTCCAGGGCCCGATGCTTTCTTCGAACTTGGGCAGCTTGATTTTGGGATCCGGCCGGAAGATGAGGTACACCACTCCGACGGCAACCGGAACACACAACAGGGCGGCCGGCATCGCATATTTGATCCAGTCGAAAAAAGTGATCTCCAGGCCGGTGAACTCCTTGAGAAAGGCGGCCGCCACCATGCAGCGACCCCCGCCGATCAGACTGCCCATCCCACCGCAGGATGCGGCAAAGGGCAGCGACAGCATCATAAACTTGGCAGTCCGGGTGTGCGGCTCGATGCCGGCGGCCCGCATCAGCGGCAACATCGTCACAATGCCGATGGCACAGGCGGCGGCATCATGCATGAAGGCCGAGGCCATTCCCAGACCGATGGTCAGAATGAACGTAAAGCGGATGACGCTGTCTCCGGCTTTGCGAACGATGAAGAATCCCATGCGCTTGGTGATGCCGGCCTTGTCCAGGGAAATGGCAAAAATCAGGCAACACATGATAAACACAACCACCGGGTGCATATAGGCCGCCCACACGGATTTGAGATCGCCCACACCGGTGATCACCAGCAGCACGCCGATACACAGCGCCGTTACTTCCAGCGGAATCGGCTCGGCCACAAACAGGAAAAGCAGCACCGCCATCACGGCCAGCAGGCGTTTGGCTTTCGGCGAAAGTCCGTCGACATAGTCGACCTGCACCGTTGTTAAATCAAGCTCGTTGCTCTTTTGGGCAATATATGCGGCCGTGGATTGCTGGCTGCCGGGCTGATTTGCCTGGATCACAAAGGTGGCGGCAGCGTTTTTCCCCAGCTTGTCGGGAACCATTGTAAACTGATCGCCGATGTGTTGCATCAGCGTCCGGCTGTCGATACCGCTAATTTTAAACCGGGTACCCTCCGGCCTGGGCAGCAGCATGACAATGACTCCCAGAGCTACGGCCAACCCCAGTTGAACGCCTTTTGATTTCAGATACATCGTGTTCTCCTCGCGCAAAAATACGACCGGCCTGCAGCGGTGGTCTCGGTTGAATTCAGACACATCATCCTGCCGGAGCTGCTCCGACAGAAAAAAAGACCGAACCAATTTCTGTCACGCAATTGGCGCAGCTAGTAAGAGCAAAAACCTTGCCGTTTTCGTAACCGTTTGATATGAATAGATTTAATTTAACAGTGGGCCTAATAATCGGAACTCGCGGTTCCGGGTGCAACGCCATATTCATGAATTATACGGTTGCTTGGGGACTTTCTGAATGTCAACATGCTGAATTCATTTTGAAATTTGAATGAAGAATTGGTATGTCCGATTTTGCCGGGCCGCGGGAACTCCCGCAGTCCAAGCATCGCGCAGATCGTGACCCATCCGGCATGATTGACACTCCCCCCGCGCGCCCTTAGATTAAACTAAACGAATTGCAACATGAACGGATGGTTTTATGCCGAAAACCACGGGAAAAATTGCGCTGGTTACGGGTGCCAACAGAGGTATCGGGTTTGAGATTGCCCGTCAACTGGCCGCCGGAGGTATTACCGTTCTCACAGGCACCCGCAATGAAGAACGCGGAATTGCAGCCCGAAACCGGCTCAGCGCGTTGGGTCACGATGTTTACCATATTTTGCTGGATGTCGCCGATCCCTTGCAGATTCAGGCCGCCGTCGGCCGAATCAAAGATGATTTCAAGCGCCTGGACATTCTGGTGAATAATGCCGGAATTATGATCGATTCCCGGACGAGCATTCTGGAGCTGAACCTGACCATGTTGCAGAATACCTTGAAGGTCAATGCCTTATATGAATAGCTAACAACTGCGCAAGAGGCGAAAAGAATCGAAGCGGGAAAGGATATCGTATGAATTCCAGTGGAAAAAAAGCAAGGGCACTCGGGCTATGCTCGGGCGGGCTCGACAGCATGCTGGCGGGATTGATTTTGCGGGATCAGGGAATTGAGGTGGAATTTGTTACGTTTGAAACTCCTTTTTTCAATGCTGAAAAGGCGCGCAAAGTCTCACAGATGACCGGCATACCGTTGAGTGTTAAACCGATTTATGCGGTTTATATCACCATGCTAAAAAGCCCCCCGGCAGGCTACGGCAAACACATGAACCCCTGCATGGACTGCCATTCACTGATGTTTAAGCTGGCGGGCGAAATGATGCAGGCGCAGGGATTCGACTTTCTCTTCAGCGGCGAAGTCGTCGGACAGCGACCCATGTCTCAAACCAAGTCATCGCTGCGATATGTGGAGAAACACTCCGGTTTTGAAGGTTATATTTTACGGCCCTTGAGTGCCAAAAATCTTCCGCAAACCATTCCGGAAAAAGAGGGCAAGGTGAATCGGGACCTGCTGCTGGATATTGAAGGTCGATCGCGCAAGCGTCAGATAAAGCTTGCCAAAAAATTTGGTATTACCGATTACCCCGCCCCTGCCGGCGGTTGCCTGTTGACCGACAAAGGATATTCCGATCGCTTGAAAGATCTTTTTGATCATCAGCAGGGCTGCACCGAGGCGGAGCTTCACCTGTTAAAATACGGGCGTCATTTCCGCTTGAATCCGCAAGCCAAATTAATTGTCGGCCGGACTCAAAAAGACAACGAAAATATCCTCAAATACCACAATCCGAAAAAAGATACCGTTATCAGGCTGAAAAAGTATGCCGGTCCGATTGCATTGGTACCCCACGGTGCTCAAAAAGATTCGATTTTTCTGGCCGCATCCATCTGTGCCGGATACAGCCAGGCGCCGAATTTTGCTGCTGTGGATGTGCAGGTCACATCGCCAAACGGTGAGGAAGTGCTCAAGGTGATTGGAATCCCGCCGGAGGATGTTCGCAAGCTGCTGATAACATAAGATATATGAGCTAACCCGGTCAAGGCAGAATTGACTATTGAATATTGAAAATTGAATATTCTATCGAAAATATTCAATTATTGGAAGATACTGGATTCTCGACCCACGCTTTGCTGTGTTTAGTCTACATTGTTGCGATTGACAAGTGTATCCAACAGATTAAGGGCCTTGTCTTTCCCAACCAGCTGAACAAAGGTTCCAAAGCGCGGTCCACGCTCTTGACCAAAAACAACTTCATAAAACATCTTGAAAAAATTGCCCGGGGATTCATTGAACATTCGCGCGACGTTAAACGGCATCGATTGAAGTTCATTTTCATCATCGCCCTCATAGTTAGCCAGCTCATCGCGCAGCGTTTTCAGCATCTTTATTTCTTCTTTATCCGGCCGGCGATAGTTCTTATTCGGTAAAATAAAATCCCTGTAGTAGTTCATTGCTTTGTGCACCAGATCTTCTATAATCGGGGCGAATTTTTCCGTCGATGAATCATATCGTTTGAGGTATTCTAAAATCAGGTCAATATCATCCGCTCCCACAGCCGAAATAAGGTTGTTGATCAATGAAAAATTGGTTGACGTCCGGTAGGAAGGAACATTTGCGCCCTTATTAAAAAGATGCCAGATGGTCGAATCCGGCTGCTTCGCTGAATCCAACATTGCATAATGATTGAGGCCGGCCAGGTAGTCATCAACTGACTTGGGTACAATTCCCCAGAATAACCGTTTGGCCTGTTTGGGATTTTGAAAAATATAGTATAGCAGCGACTCTAGCGGCGCGTAGTCCATCCAGGAATCGATCGTTAATCCTTTTCCGACACTCTTGGAAATCTTGCGACCCTCTTCATCCAGAAAGAGTTCGTAGAACTGACCTATCGGAGGCTGTTTACCCATGAGACGGACAATCTTGCCGGAAAGCGTTGCCGATTCTATTAAGTCTTTGCCATACATCTCATATCCAATGTCATAAGAATACCAACGCAGGGCCCAATCTATTTTCCAGCCCACCTTAACATGACCATCGAAGATTGAGGTCGTTCCTTTATGGCCACAGCTTTTTACCGGCCCTTCTTCACGATCGCATCGGTATTCGATGGTGTTATTTTCAGGGTGATAATGAATCACCCGTGTGCTGTTAATGCGGCTGCATTTTTCACAAATTGGAAAAAACGGTGACCAATTGGTCCTTTTCTCTGCACTCATCGTCGGGAGAATAATCGCTTTGATATCTTCGACCTTCCGCAGGATTATGGCTAAACCCTCGTTAAAATCACCCCGTGTGTAGGCTTCATAAGAACTTTGAAAGGTATAATCAAATTGGTAACTATCCAAAAACTCATTCAATTTTTTGTTCATATAGGCGCTGTAGCTTTCACACTCACCAAACGGATCGGGTATACGACATAAGGGCTTGCCTAAATTTTCAGCCAGCATTTCCTGCTGCGGCATGTTTAACGGTACTTTTCTCAATCCGTCCATGTCATCGCTAAACGCGATAAGCTGCGTGGGCCATTGGGTTAAAAATTCAAACGCATGGCGTACCCAGGTTGTGCGGGCAACCTCCGCAAAGGTACCAATATGAGGCATACCGCTGGGACCAAAACCGGTTTCAAACCGAACGGGTAGAGATGCAGGTTGCGCGAAACGTTTTTGCAGCTTTTGGGCTTCCTGAAAAGGCCAGGACTTGTATGCAGGGAGAGTCATTTGTTTTCACCTTACAGTAGATAGGTTCTAGTAAATGTTGTTCTTTACTCCTTTATGCTGCATTCATCAAGATAGAAGTGTTTTGAAACCACTTCTATTCGTTTCAAGCGGAGAAAAAGGGCAGCTCCCGGTTAAAATATGGCGCTTTTTGCTCTCAGCTGTCCGCAGGCCGCCGAAATATCCTGCCCCTTACTCTGCCGGATGATGACGGTATAGTTTTTTTGGATTAAAATCTCATGAAAGCAGTTGATGACGGCTTCATCCGGACGTTCATATTCACAGCCTTCATAAGTATTAAACGGAATAAGGTTTATTTTTGACCTGATGGGCCGCAGTAGTTTGGCAAGACGTCGGGCATCATTTTGCGAATCGTTTATCCCTTTGATGAGGATATACTCAAAGGTAATCAGGCGCCCGGGGGCCACACGATAACCACGACAGGCGTCCAGCAACATCTCTACAGGATATTTCCTGTTTATCGGCATTAACCTGTTGCGGGTTTCATTGTCGGTGGCATTTAACGAGACGGCCAGATTGACCTTGGTGTCACGGCCTAACGCCAAAAGCTTGGGTACCAACCCGGCGGTGGATACCGTGACACGACGGCTGGCGAAGCGCAGTCCGTAGTCATTATCGGTGATCATTTTCAGGGCACCGACCAGGTTGTTATAATTGGCCAGCGGCTCCCCCATCCCCATAAAAACGATATTGCGCAGGCGAGCGCTATCATCAAGATCGTTTTGAATATCCCGCACCTGGGCGATGATCTCACCGGCGGTCAAATTGCGCTCAAAGCCACCGCTGGCTGTCAGGCAAAATCGGCAGTCCTGGGCACAGCCTACCTGGCTTGATACACAAAGGGTATAATGATCCTTCTCGGGTATTAACACAGATTCAATCTGCTTATTGTCTCTGAGTCTGAATAAATACTTTTGCGATCCATCTTTGCTGGCCTCAATTTGCACTATCTGGAGACGATTGATGGTGAAATATCGGGATAATAAGGCCCGGATCTGCTTGCTGACATCGGTCATCACCTCAAACGTGTCTGCCTGGCGCAGATAAACCCATTTAAAAATTTGATCCGCCCGATACGGCTCAATCCCCTGACCGTCCAACCAGGAAATAAATTGATCCTTGGAAAGATCGAGAATATCCATTCTCTTAGGCTTTTGTACCATATCTTATATATTCAAATGTAACTATTCATATGATTAAATGGAATGTTGAAATACTGGATTAATGGGTTTAGAAAATCGGATAGCATCGATTGAACGATCAGATGTTTTTTGAACCCAATATTCCATCATTGCATTATTCCAATATTCAAATCCACTTACACTGTACAATTTACTTGACATAACATCATTGAAATTATATTTTCAATAATTTATTAAAACTGAGCCGATTTTATCATGTTTGAAAGCTTAAGCGACAAACTTAACACCGTTTTTAAAAAACTCAAAGGGCACGGCAAGCTCACCGAGAAGAATATCGAAGAAGGCTTAAAGGAAGTTCGGCTGGCGCTTCTCGAAGCCGATGTCCATTATCGGGTGGTCAAAAGCTTCATTGCCGATATCAAAGAACGCGCCATGGGCCAAGAGGTCATGGGCAGCCTGACCCCCGGCCAGCAGATAGTCAAAATCGTCAACCATGAACTGACGGAACTGATGGGGTCCCGTCATCAGGCATTGAACCTTTCGGGTCCAACACCCGTAGCGCTGATGCTGGTCGGGTTGCAGGGCTCCGGAAAGACCACCACCGCCGGAAAGCTAGCCATTTTTTTGAGAAAAAGCGGAAGGCATCCGTATCTGGTTCCGGCGGATGTGTATCGGCCCGCGGCCATCGATCAACTCCAGAAACTCGGTGATCAGATCGATGTACCGGTTTTTCCATCCAGCGTTGATGATGACCCGGTCCAAATTTGTCGGAATGCGCAAACAACCGCCCATCAGCAAGGCTGCGATACCCTGCTGCTCGATACCGCCGGCCGCTTACACATCGATGAAAAATTGATGGATGAACTCCGCCACATTAAAGCGGCGGTGAAGCCTTCGGATATTTTGCTGGTTGCCGATGCGATGACCGGCCAGGATGCGGTAAACATTGCCAAATCCTTTAATGAGGCCCTGGACATTGGGGGGGTTATCCTCTCCAAAATGGATGGCGATGCCCGCGGGGGTGCCGCCCTGTCCATCAAATCCATTACCGGCAAACCCATCAAGTTCATCGGGGTTGGTGAAAAGCTGAATGCACTGGAGCCCTTTCATCCGGATCGACTGGCGTCAAGTATTCTGGGCATGGGAGATGTCCTGACCCTAATCGAAAAAGCTCAGGAAGTTGTTGATGAAAAAAAGGCAACCGAACTCGAAAAAAAGCTTCGCAAAAGCCAGTTTACCCTTGAGGATTTCCGCGATCAACTGATCCAGGTACGCAAAATGGGCTCGCTGAGCGATATCATCAAAATGATCCCGGGGATGGGGCAGGTTAAACAATTGAAAAATCTCGAGGTGGACGAAAGTGAATTCATAAAAATCGAAGCAATCATCAATTCCATGACACCTCAGGAACGCCATCAGCACACCCTGATTAATGGTAGTCGGCGACGACGGATCGCCAAAGGAAGCGGGACCCAGGTACAAGATGTTAACCAACTTTTAAAGAATTACACCCAAATGTTGAAAATGATCAAAAAAATCAACAAAGGCGGCATGCGCGGAATATCCCGGGGAATGCTGCCGTTCTAAGGAGAACATAAATATGGCTGTTAAAATTAGACTCGCCAGATATGGAGCGAAAAAAAAACCATTCTATCGAATCGTGGTAGCAGACAATGAAAGCCCGAGGGACGGTAGATTCCTGGAAAAAGTGGGCACCTATGATCCAAAGCATGATCCGGCAAAAGTCACCATGAATACGGAGCGCATTCGCTACTGGATTGATCAGGGGGCTACCCCGACGGATACGGTGAGAAGCCTTTTAAAACGGGAGGGTTTTTTTGCGGCAAATTAATCGAAGCTGAAACCACTTCAAGTCTCGTCCATACATTACCCTAACTCTCAACCGCCAACAAAGGAGATGCAACGATGAAAGAACTGATCAGTTACATCGCTCAGGCACTGGTGGATCATCCAGAAGAGGTCAACGTCACTGAGGTTGAGGGGGGTCAGACCTCGGTCTTAGAACTCAAAGTGGCTAAGGAAGATTTAGGGAAAGTAATCGGGAAACAGGGCAGAACCGCTCGAGCCATGCGCACCATATTAAGCGCAGCATCTGCTAAATTAAAGAAGCGTGCGGTGCTAGAAATTATTGAATAGTTCGTCGGTGAAAAAGGGTTTTCTGCTGATCGGAAAGATTGTGGCAGCCCACGGCGTAAAGGGAAACTGCAAGATCCATTCGTATGCTGAATCTTTGACTGTTTTCCAACCGGGCAGCGAAATTCTCATCGCAACTCCCTCCGGTCGGGAAAACGTCTATCAAATCAACTGGGCCAAAGCCCACGCTAAAGTTGACCTACTTTCACTAAAAGGGGTAGAAACTCGCAGTCATGCCCAAGCGCTGATTGGCTCGGAGCTGTTCATTGAAAAGGTGCACCTGCCTGAGTTGGACGACGGATCATATTACTGGTATGATCTTATCGGAATGGATGTGTATACCATCGACGACACCTACCTCGGCTGTCTTGAACGAATCATCCAAACCGGTAGCAATGACGTGTATGTTGTAAAAAATGATGCGGATGAAATATGGATACCGGCACTCGAGTCGGTGGTTCATACCATTGATCTGAAAAAAAAGCGCATGCAGGTTGTTTTGCCTGAAGGACTCGTTTAGTTGAATGGTTTATGCGTTGATTGGTTAAATGGTTTAGCAGTTAAATAGAATTGTAATGTTGATCCTTTGACTAATCAACCAATTAACCAGTTAACTATTTAACGAACACTATGCATTTTACGGTGCTGACAATTTTCCCGGAAATGTTTGATTCATTCCGGGCCCATGGAATTATCAAGAGGGCAATCGATCAAAAAAAAATAGTTGTCGCAACTATAAACATAAGAGATTTTGCAACCGACCGGCACCAGATGACCGATGATAGGCCGTATGGCGGTGGCAACGGTATGGTCATGAAACCTGAACCACTGGCCGCTGCGATTCGCGCTGCTAAAGAGAAGGCGCCATCTGCCCGATCGGTTTTAATGACACCCCAGGGCCACAAATTTAATCAACAGATGGCTCGACAATTAACCGCCTTTGACGAGTTGATTCTGATTTGCGGGCGTTATGAGGGTGTCGATGAACGGATTGGTGACGATTTTATCGATTATGAAATATCCATCGGCGATTATGTCCTGACCGGCGGTGAGCTGGCTGCCATGGTGCTTATCGAGACGGTGACCCGTCTAATCCCCGGTACCCTGGGAGGAGAGAATTCTGCCGAAAAGGATTCATTTTCAGAAGGCCTCCTGGAACATGCGCACTACACGAGACCGCGCAACTTTGAAGGACGGCGAGTTCCCGAAGTGCTCTTGTCAGGTCATCATCAGGAAATCGAACAGTGGCGGCATGAGTCATCGGTGATGCGAACCCTTTTGAAAAGACCGGAGCTTTTACAAACCCGGAATCTCAGCGAGCAGGAAATTGACGTTTTAAAGAAGTGGTATCGAATAATTAAAGAATTGATTTAGGAATTAAGGAATTGAGGAATTGAGGAATTAAAGAAGAATACATTCAATTCCTTAATTCCTGAATTCGCAATTCCCAAATTATTATATTTTTAATTCCTGAATTCCTAAATTCCTAAATAATTAATTATGCCTAATCTTTACGTGGCGCTGATTCATTACCCGGTGGTCAATAAAAGAGGCGAGGTCATTGCATCAGCCATCACAAATTTGGATTTACACGATATATCACGGGCAGCAAAAACGTACGGTGTGAAAACCTTTTACGTGGTAACACCGCTGATGGATCAAATAACGCTTGCAAGGCAAATTATAGACCATTGGACCAAAGGGGTAGGGGCTCGCTATAACCCGGCCCGGCGCAGGGCACTCGAGTTGATACAAATAAAGGAAACCATTGCCGAGGTTGCAAACCATATCCACCGTAACGAACGCAGCCATCCCAAAATGGTTGTGACCTGCGCAAAAAAGCATCCGTCAGGTATCAGCTATGAGAAACTGCGCGGCCTTATGGGCGACGAAAAACCATATTTGCTGGTCTTTGGTACCGCCTGGGGCTTGACTGAAGAAACAATAAGAGCAGCCGACTATATACTGGAGCCTGTGGCAGGCAATACAAATTACAATCACCTTTCGGTCCGATCTGCTGCAGCCATAATTTTGGATCGATTGGTTGGCACAAAAAATTGGACAAACGGTTATTAGTTATTCGTTATTCGTTAAGTGAATATCGATCGGCCTTTATCAGGGATTGAATAACAATAGACTAATAACTAACAAATAATTCGAATGAATACTGGAGGAGTTATGGGAAAACTGAACCAAATCAAAAAAGAAAATATGCGACTTGATCTGCCGGATTTTGGGCCAGGCGATACCGTTAAAGTCCATGTAAAAATAAAGGAAGGGGAAAAAGAGCGTGTCCAGGTCTTTCAGGGAGTTGTGATTTCCAAGCGCAAGGGCACTGTCAATGCCACCTTTGCTGTCCGAAAGGTTTCTTACGGCGTTGGCGTTGAACGTATATTTCCGCTCCACTCGCCGGTCATCGACAAAATAGAAGTCATCTCACGCGGCCGCGTGCGCCGCGCAAAAATTTACTATCTGCGCAAGCTGCGCGGCAGAGCCGCAAGGTTAAAAGAACGACGCTTAAATTAATAATAGAGG
>CP070694.1:1259022-1261583 GCA_020353355.1 Desulfobacterales bacterium
AAATTTTCCAGGGATACCAGCGCTCCTTTGCAAGGAACACAGCCGCCCACCAGGCCGGTGCGAGCGCCGGCAATGGTGACATTGATCCTGCGGGCAGACATCTGCTTCAAGATAGCGGCGAGCTCGGCTTCGTCGGCAGGAAAAAAAAGATGGTCAAAGGGTTCAGGCGACAATTTCGATTCATCCGTCAAATAGATCGGATATTCCCTACTGATGCGCTCGAATCCATCGACACGGCGAATTTTGTTGTAATCAGCCAGAGGTACAAGCTGGGTGTAGATTTCATGCATAATGAAAAAACGATCAATGTCAAAAATTTTAAATGACTAAAATGAGCTAACATTTCGGAATGCTGTCATTTTAGACAATTTAGGTCACTTTAGGTATTTCTTTCTTTTTTACCTTTCTTCGGTTGCGCAGTAAATACCTTCGCCGCTCAACTCGATGGCATCAATACCGTTTTCCTCCAGCCTCGTCCCTAGCTGTAAGGAATCTTCCAGAATTGGAAGGTGCCATAGGCCTCCAACCGGTCAGCTTGGCAAAAGCAAAGTAGCCGGCATGGGCCAGCTGCATGATGCTCATTGGCTTATTTTTCCTTTATTGTACGATAGCTATCCCCATTTCAAGCGCAAATGTCAATAGGAATCGGCAGCACGTCACATTCTATGCAGCCGTCTCTCGTAAATCTCTATGGGGATTGTCTTTTACCGGCCATGATCATAGCGCTTGCCGAGGCATTGATTGATTTGGGACTTGATATCTTTCAAAAAAAACAATATGAAGTATCTGGTGCAGGGAAGCTTTTTTTGCGTGCCGACCGATCCCAGTCCAGACAGGTTCCTAATCCACTATAACCCCCCAAACGCCGCTGACTTCCAAGCGAGGAAGGAGGCCATAATGAAGATGCTGATAGACAGCCGTTGGGTTGAAGCCGCCGACGGGCAGTATTTTGAGGTATATAATCCGGCCACCGGCGCAATCGTCGACCGTGTTCCCCGGGCGACCCTCGAAGATGCCCGGCTGGCATTGGATGCCGCACAGCGCGGCAAGGAGAATATGAAAAAACTGCCCGCCCATGAACGATCGGCCATATTAGATCGAGCCGCCCGGGCCATGGAGGCTCAAGCCGAAGAACTAAGCCGCTTGCTGGCCCAGGAAAACGGCAAGCCCGTTCAGCAGACCCGTGAAGAGTTGGCGGCTTCGGTTCGCATCTTTAAAGGTTTTGCCGAGGAGGCCAAGCGCATTTTCAGCCGGACGGTTCCGCTGGACACCGGACCGGGGGCCGAAAGACACTTCGCCGTTACGATTCGCCAGCCACTGGGTGTCGTGTTTGCCGTGGTACCTTTCAATTACCCGGTTGAACTCTATGCCCACAAAGGCGCGGCGGCTTTAGCAGCCGGCAATGCGGTCATTGCCAAACCGCCCAGCGACTGTCCCTTAACTTTATTAAAGATTGCCGAAATTATGGAGGCGGCCGGTTTGCCCCCAGCCGCGCACCAGATGATTACCGGGCGCGGCGAGCTGATCGGAGAATACCTCGTCAAAGCACCCGGCATTCAAATGGTGACCGTCACCGGCAGCACCTCCGTCGGAATCAAAATTTCAAAATTAGCGGCCGAAACCCTGAAGAAAGTACACCTCGAACTGGGTGGCAACGATGCCACCATCATCTGTGAAGATGCCGATTTGGAAAAAGCGGCCGATGCCATAATTTTGGGTCGCCTGGCTCGGGGCAACGGGCAGATCTGTTGTGCCGTCAAAAGGGTCTTCGTGGACGCCGGCGTGCTCGAGCACCTGGCTGAAATACTGACCCGCAAAACAAAAAAATTAAAAATGGGCGATCCGCTCGGTGAAGCCACCGACGTCGGCCCCCTGATTACCGAACAGGCCGCCCGGCAGGTCGAGGAAGTGATCAACGATGCCGTCCGGTCGGGCGCGAAAATATGGACCGGCGGAAAGCGAGACAAGGCCTTTGTCGAGCCGACCGTTCTAACGGATGTTTCACCTGAAGCCAAACTGTTCCGTGAAGAAACCTTCGGCCCGGTGGTGCCCTTGGTTCCGTTCGAAAAGGTCGATGACGCTCTCAAAATGGCCAATGACAGTCCCTATGGGCTGCAGGCCGCCGTTTTTACCCATGACATTTCCCGCGCCTTGGACATAGCCCACAAGCTTGAAGTGGGCGGGGTTATCGTTAATTGGTCTTCCGCCGTCAGGGTCGAGAGCCTGCCCTTTGGCGGCGTCAAGCTCAGTGGTCACGGCCGCGAGGGGCTGCATGATACACTCAATGAGATGACGGAACAAAAAACGATCCTGATACACAACGCCTTATCGTAATCGCCTCCAGGTAAAATGGTGCATCGATGGGAAATCCTGAATTTTTGCAAATGCGGGGAATCCGCAAGAGCTATGACGGTACTCAGGCTCTTAAAGCCGTAGATTTTTCGGCCGCCGCAGGAGAAGTTCACGCCATTGTCGGCGAAAATGGGGCCGGCAAATCGACCTTGATGAAAATTCTGGCCGGCGCCATTCAGCCGGATGCCGGCAATTTCATCCTGGACGGC
>CP070694.1:1261683-1265422 GCA_020353355.1 Desulfobacterales bacterium
AAGCCGGCGGCTTTGTATGAACGGGGTGATGTCGCCAGGGGGTTTACCGAGGCCTATGTGGTGCTTGAAGAAAACTACCGGACCGAGTGCGAAATCCACACCCCTATGGAACCCCATGGGTGCGTAGCCAAGTGGGACGGAGACCGCCTGACGATCTGGGAATCCACCCAGGGGGTTTATCGGATCCAGCAAAACGTGGCCAATGTTTTAAACCTGCCGCTTTCCAAGGTACGCGTCATCGGGCATTACATGGGCGGGGGCTTCGGCAGCAAGCTTCAGGCCGGAAAGTACACCATCATCGCAGCCCTTCTTGCAAAAATAACCGGGCGGCCGGTTAAAATGATCCTCAGCCGGGAGGAGACCTATCTCACCGTCGGAAATCGCCCCCCCAGTAACATGACTCTCAAGGCAGGGGTCAAAAAAGATGGAACCCTCACTGCACTGGATTTTACATGTACCGGTACGGGCGGGGCCTATCCCGCCGGCGGCACCTCGCTGGTCGACTGGGAGGTTCGGGACCTTTACAAATGCCCTAATGTTCGCACGGCCTGCGCCGATGTCTACATTAACGCCGGTCCGGCAAGACCTTTCCGTGCGCCCGGTCATCCCGAGGGTTCCTGGGCCCTGGAGCAAATGCTGGATGCGCTGGCGGAAGCGATCGACATGGACCCGGTGGATTTGCGCCTGAAAAATATTTCCCTTGTCAGCCAGGCAAGAGATGGTCAACCCCCTTACACCAGTAGCGGATTTAAGGATTGCCTTGCAGAAGGGGCCAGGGCCTTCGGTTGGAAGCAGGCGCGCCAGCAGATTGCCGCAGCCGGCAAGCAAGGGATTATCCGAAGGGGTGTGGGCATGGCCGGCGGTCACTGGATTGCGGGCGGAGGTCGGCCGCCGTCCACCATCATCCTCAAGCTATTTGCGGATGGAAGTGTCAATTTGAATATGGGTGCCAGTGACATCGGAACCGGCACCAAGACTGTCATGTCCCTGGTGGTGGCCGAAGAGCTAGGGGTTAAACCGGAAACCATCCAGATCGAACACGCCGATACGGGCTCCACCCAGTACGCGACACCGAGCGGCGGGAGCAAGACCGTTCCTACCGAGTCCCCGGCCGTACGGGCTGCCGCCATCAGTTTGAAACAGCAACTGCTGGAAATCGCTGCCCAGGATCTCAAGGTCGATCCGTCGACTCTGTATTTCAGCGCCGGCAGTATCGTTTCAAGAAACGACCCGTCAAAGAAAATCAATTTCACGGATCTCTCCGGTCTCAAGAAGCGGGGGGTGGTGGTCGGTATCGGCTACGGGGGTCCAAATCCTGCAAACAGGGTGACCAATCCCTTTGCCGCCCAGTTCTGCGAAGTAGAGGTGAACACGGCTACGGGTGAGGTCCGGGTTATTCGCTTTCTCGGCGCCCATGACAGTGGCCGCGTCATGAGCAGACTGACTTACGACAATCAGGTATTCGGCGGTATCACCATGGGAATCGGTCTGGCCACGACCGAGGCCCGGATTCTCGATAAAAACCACACCGGGAAAATGGTCAACCGCAACTGGCACGACTACAAGCTTCCAACCGCCCTGGATGTACCCGAAGATATCGTTTCCCTTCCCATCGAACCCGATGATACGGAGGCCAACACCACGGGAGCAAAGGGTCTGGGCGAGCCGGTCACGATTCCCACAGCGGCCGCCGTTGCCAATGCCGTTTACCACGCGACGGGCGTGCGTATCACCCAAACGCCCATTCATCCGGTTCGGCTCTGCCGGCTCCTCGCAGAGCGCAGAAAGGAGGGATAGGCCATGGTACCCAGCTTTTCCTATATCCAGGCAAGATCACTCGATGAAGCCATCCGTTACCTTGCGCTGGACGGCGCCAGAGCCCACGCCGGCGGAACCGACCTGCTCGGATGCCTTCGTGACCGTGTTTTTGACGTCGCCACAGTTGTCAGCATCGCTGGGCTCAAGGAACTCAGGGGCATCGGGGCAACACCGGCAGGAGGGCTTCGGATTGGGTCCCTGACAACCATTGCGGAAGTCGCCCGTAACCCGGTCATCAGATCAAAGTACGGCGCGCTGTCAATGGCGGCCTCCGAGGTGGCGAGCCCCCAGTTGCGCCACCAGGGCACCATCGGGGGCAACCTCTGCCAGAAGCCCCGCTGCTGGTACTACCGCGGAGAATTCCATTGCCTGCGAAAGGGCGGGGACCAATGCTACGCCGTCGATGGCGAGAACCCGTACCACTGCATCTTCGGCGGCGACAACTGTTTCATCGTGCACCCCTCGGATACGGCACCGGCCCTAGTTGCCCTGCAGGCAAGTGTTACGATTGCCGGTCCGAACGGCCGGCGAACCGTGGCCGTGGAAAACTTCCATATTCCGCCATCCGAGGATTACACAAGCGAGACCGTGCTCGAACCCGCAGAGATCGTAACCGAAATCGTCCTGCCGCCGCCTGCAGAGGGCCTGCGAAGTTCCTACCGCAAGGTTCGGGCACGTCGTGCCTGGGACTTCGCTCTGGCCGGCGTGGCCTTGGCGATCGTGTTCACCGGGGACCAAGCGACCGATTGCCGGGTGGTGCTCAGCGGTGCAGCGCCTGTGCCCTGGCGCTCCGCTGAGGCGGAAAAAGTCATCAAAGGAAGCCGGCTGGATCGAGATCGCGCGGCAAAGGCCGCCGAGGCGGCGGTCAAAAACGCAGAACCCATGGAGCAGAACGAATACAAGATCCCGCTCTTTCGCGGCCTCATCGAACAGCAATTGATGGCCATTGCCTAACGCGGATCCCGCTGACCCGCGGGAGACCACACGGCATAGCAACAGGTCGATCGAGGAGCTTCGGAAGATGAGGCCGTTGGCGCCATTGATCTTCCCCAGTTTCATAAATTTAAAGGTTATCAACGGGCGCTGGAGATCGCCGTGCGCCGCATCCATCGCGAACTAACGGCCGGATTGCCGTAACGGCCGGACCGGGGCCCGGTAGACTTTGATTTTTTAAGGAACCAGCCAAGTGGCATCCAACCTCGTGAGATGGTGGATTTGGATTGTTGAAGTTTTGGAATCATGGGCCTCTGGCACAAATATGCGTGGGTGGCTTATTTGGCCGTATTCCTGAGCTATCTGCTTTTCCACTGGTCACTGGATTATGCCACCATTTCCCAGGTGGCCACCATGATCACCACCGGTCCAATCTTTGTGGGTCTGATAAATCTCTGGCTGAATAAACAGCCATTCACCGCGGCCAAAATTATCAGCGGTGCCAGCGCCATGATCGGAGTCGCGCTTTTGGTGAAAGATGGTTATCTGGCTAAACTGGCCGGCGCAATTTTAAATCAAAGCTTGACCGCATGGCAGGTGCTGGCCATTATTGTCATCTGCACTTCGGTTGCAGTTGAGGCGACCTGGGCAAGACTTCGCCAGCCCCGGCACCGCATGATGTCTGATCATGCAAGGAATTGATGTGATATGGAGTGGCTTTTATCGTTACAGTCGCTGGGGGAAACAGAAACTTATCATATAGGCGCTGATTGACATGGTTATTATATTGTAACGGATAAGCGGCAAAAATTTTATATCGATTTAGAAGCAAATCAGCAATTGGAGAGAGAAATCGAAGCTTTTGATCGGGAGCAGGAAATTCGAGTAAGTTTACCTAAGTAAGGTGGTAAAATGCTGATATCGTATATAATTGGCGCTTTCAAAGATCTAGCGAGGTTGACCGGTTTGCCTTTTTTTCATTGTTTTG
>CP070694.1:1265522-1268997 GCA_020353355.1 Desulfobacterales bacterium
AAAGCACCGGTTTCGATACATCCGCTGCAGCCACCTTCGCGCGCGTCTTCCAGTGTTTTACCGACCCGCAGCTGCTCCATAATGACTTCATCGGTGTTGAACACCGATGGATACCCATAACCTTTGCGAATTACCCGGCAGGCAGCCCTTAAAAAACGATCGGGTGTTTTGTGACTGATCTGCACATTGGTTCCCGGCTGGAGCAGATGCATTTCATCGATGACCTCCAACATGATATAGGACACCTCGTTGACCCCGTCGGAACCGTCACGCCTTAACCCGCCAATATTGATATTGGTAAAATCATTGTAGGTGCCGCTTTCTTTGGCCGTAACACCCACTTTCGGAGGCGCCGGCTGATTGTTAAATTTAATCCAGAGACACTCGATCAGCTCCTTGGCATGTTCCCTATTCAGCGTTCCTTCGCCCAGACCTTTTCTATAAAAGGAGCAAAGGTGCTGATCCAGATGCCCCGGGTTCATGGCATCCCAGCCATTGAGTTCGGTGATGGTGCCCAGATGAATAAACCAGTACATCTGCAGAGCTTCCCAAAAGTCTTGCGGTGCCTGCGCCGGAACCCGCCGGCAATTGGCTGCAATGCGAATAAGCTCTTTATTGCGTTTCGCGTCGGTTTCGTTTTCAGCCAGTTTCTCTGCCAGCCGAGCATGGCGCTCGGCAAATATGATGGCCGCATCACAGCAGATATCCATGGCCTTTAGCTCTTCGGCTTTATCGCTTGCCAGCGGATCATTCAGATAATCCAATTTTTCCATTGCCGCCCGGATCTCGGCTTTAAAATCCAAGATACCCTTGACGTAGATAACGCCGTCAAGAGTGGTGTGGCCCGGTGCCCGCTGTTCCATAAACTCCGTAAACATACCGACCTCATAGGCTGTCATCCATTCAGCCGGCACGCTTTGGAAAACCCGATCCCGCAAGGTTCGGCCTTTCCAGTACGGGATCACTGTATTTTTATAAATCGCCATCACATCATCGCCAACGCGATAACGGGTCATATCTCTCGAGTTTAATAGGTTAAGATCTTCGATGGAGTGACAGGTAAGTTCCGGAAATGTGGAGACCGCTTTTGGAAAGGGTCCCCGCTCACCGACGATCAGTTCATCCTCACCGATGTAGATGGTTTTCTTCTCACATAGATTCTTAAAATTCAGTGCCCTGAGAACCGGAAGTGAATATTTACCGTAGTTCTTTTGGTAAAATTCAGTCACCAGCAAAGCTCGCTCTGCCGAAATACTGGTTTCGGCCTCAACGCTCAACTGCCGGAGTCTGGCAACTCGTTCATTCATTCTCATCAGCCTCCAATTTTAAGTTGTAACCCAAAACGTCTCAAACGTTTGGCGATGTCATCGACCTCATGCCGGGTTGGAACTCGTATATTGGATGAAAAGCAGTGAACACCCAGCCTAGAATACTTGTGGCCGGCTTCCGGGTGAAATGGCAGCAGGCTAACATTTCTGATACCCGGCAACGATGACAAAAATGCGCCTGTTTCATGGATGTTTTCATCATCCACATTAACGCCTGGAATTATTGGTATTCGAATATCCACCTTGGCTCCATGCTGGGTGAGAAGCTTGAGGTTATTGAGTATTTTTTTATTCGACACACCGGTATAGCGCCTGTGTTTTTCCGGGTCCATATGTTTAACATCATACAGGAAAAGCTCCGTTTGGCCTGCCACCGCTAAAAGCAGTTCGGCATCTGCATAACCCGTGGTATCGACCGTGCGGTGAATGTCGAGTCGTCCGCAGGCCTTCAATAGCCCTAACAAAAACTGGGCTTGCATTAAGGGTTCACCGCCGGAAAACGTCACTCCCCCCCGGGACTCATCGTAAAAAATAATATCTTTTTTTATTTCCTCAACAACCTCATCAATGGTCACCGTATGCCCGATGAATTCATGGGCCTCCGCGGGACAGGTTTGGACACAGGTTTTACATCGCACACACGATTTGTCATCCCACCTAAAACCGTTATTGGAGATCTCAATGGCGTTATGCGGGCAAAGCTGAACACAGTCACCGCAACCAATGCAGCGTTCTTTGCGGTGAATATGCTGCTCAGCGATGCTCAATCCTTCCGGGTTGTGGCACCACCGGCAAGCCAATGGACATCCCTTGAAAAAGACGGTCGTCCGGATACCGGGACCATCATGAATGGCAAATTTCTTTATGTCAAAAACAACACCTGTCACCATGGTAATTTCTTGTAACTAAATCAATAATATAAAGAACTTAGCTCGCTTCGCTCATCCCGCTTAGAGCGGGAGAATAATGGAGTAGTGGAATGATGGAACATTGGGTTTCTATTTCATCACGTTGAAAAATATCACAATCCATGTGGCTGGCATAAGCCGAAAGGCCATTAGAATAACTGTAAATTCATATGCTTATAGAAATTCCGAGACATTAAATTTTTAGATTATGACTGATATTATGAAAAATCAATAAAAATACTTAGATCGAGCCATACTTGGCTATCCTGAACAAATTTTATTTGACACCTTAGAGCAGTTTGGTTAAGTTGAAACTAGGAAAAATATACCCTAATTAAGTCAAAACTCAATTAGGTGTTATTTGTTATTAGATTGACGCCATGAAGGTAATATTAAAATTATGCATATCTAGCGCCTAGCGGGACTCTCTCTGTTCTGTTAGGATTTGCCCATTTCGAAGCGCTCCTGCGAAACGAATCCGAAATTAGAAAACATAGCGCCCTGCCCTATCGAACCAACCTCAAAACGAAACGCGGCCCTTCTTTTCGATGGCATATCTTGTGGTTCCTCCAGTTGCTTTGAGAAAGCACCTGTGCCCGCTGAGCAACAATTCCTGCAGCTAGAGCAACAGCTATCCTGCTAGGCAAGCAATAGGCATAGAGTCTGGACATTCATATTGAAAGGAGGGATCAAAATGGCAAAAATGCGAAAATACATGATCGTCCATAATGATCCGAACATCAGTTGGGATAAAGTAGAAGAAAACTGGGGCAAGCTCGCCACGATCGAGACGTGCACTTGGGTCAGGACATTCTTTAATAAGAAAAAAGGAGTGCGCTATTGCGAATGGTTGGCTCCCGGCGAAAAGGAATTGAAATCGATCTTTGCTGAACTAAATATTTCCTTTGAGTCAGTTATAGAGGTTGAAGAGACGGTCCCGGATTTGTGGGGAAAGAAATGGGAAGAACATCTTGCCGCTGAAGCCAAAGCCAGCACACTGGGTTTTTGATATAGCAACTCATGCTAAAGCTCATACAGAATCATTGACCGTGCACCAGGATCTCAGATTGATGAAGCCCGGCTTTCAATTGCCGGGCTTATAATTTAGGGCTTAAAGTTCGGGGGTCAGAGGTTCAGGGCCTTTCGAATTTGGAATTCGGAATGCGGAGTGCGGAATAAAAAAATAAAATCCAAAACGATTAAATTACTCGCATATAGGGGCGGTCATTCGCTACCACG
>CP070694.1:1269097-1271934 GCA_020353355.1 Desulfobacterales bacterium
GCCCGGGGCAACAACAACCGCTGGAGAAATGGTATGGCAGCCGGCAAGCTCAATGTGTACGGCCAAAACGGTGGTGTCTCCGCCCAATGCGCCGGGGCCAATTCCCAGGGAATTGATGGTCTCAAACAGTTCTTCTTCAAGCCGGGCAGCCAGTGGATCGGAGTTTCGGGTGCCGGTTGGCACACGGTAGACGGCTTTTAGGGCGATATGCGTGGCAATAGTCACATTGGCGCCGATGCATATTCCCACCACGTGCGGGGGGCACGCCCAGCGTGCGTTAAAAATGGCATCCAAAATTCCTTTTTTGATGTTGGCCAGCCGTGGCCCCGTGGATGGAATATTAATGATCGTGGTGGGCATGTCTTCACCGTCTCCTCGAGTTACAGCCGTCATCTCTAGATAGTCCACGCCCGGTTTATAGTCATAAATAACGTAAGGCATTTTCCAGCCGACATTGGTTCCCGGGTTTTTGCAGGTCAAGGGATGAACCACATTTTCGCGTAACGGAACCGATTTGGTGGCTGTTTCCGTTCCGCGGTTTAGACCGGCTTGAATATCTCCGTTGACTCTGGCATGCTCGCCGATGGTTACAAAATAGATCGGGATGCCAGTATCCTGACATATTGGCCGACCCTCCTGATTAGCGAAGAAAACAGCCTCACGCATTTTTTCAAGCCTCACGCGTGCCCCGGGATGACGCTCCTTTTCTAAAGCATCCTCAATGATCTTTAGATAAAATGGCGGAAACCTTGTGGCAGCAGCTTCCAAAAGGACAGCCGCTGCCTTGGCCACTAATTCTTCAGATATGAAACCAGTATTCATCTTGACTATCTCAAAGCAGGCAATGTCAGCTGCTCTTTAATGAAATGTGCTTAGACCTGACATATACCAATATCACAGGAATGGTAAAGAGCGTAGCGATACTCAGAGAGATAAAAATGGCATAAATACCCAGGGCATCGCCAAGCAGTCCGTACATTAAGGGTCCAACCGCACCGGATAACAGATAGATGGTATAAAACAACGCGTAGCCTCTGGTGCGATTTTCCAGTTTAAAGAAGGAGGCCGCCAGCGAATACAAAACCGAAGAAATCCCGTTCAAGGTGAGGCCCAGGATCAGCGCCAATGGCACAAAATAATATGGCGTAAATGAAGCCATCCTGAAAGAAGTGAAAAAATGAGGTGGCGACCAGCACATTTTTGGATTTCACTCAGCGATGTCCCTTTTATTCAATATGAACTTGCTTTCTTTCGCCAGGGCCATAAAGTGGGCAACATCGATCTGCTTGGGACACACATGGGAACAGGCCCGGGAGGTATGACACCGCGAAACGCCCCGGTCTCCATATAGAATAGCCATTCTCTCGTCTCTGGCCATTTCCCGGTGATCCATCAGCCTCACAATTTCAGATAGCATCGCATTGGGCCCTAAAAAACGTGCCGGGCGACTGATACAGGCTTGCGCACAGCAAAAACAATTTATGCAGCGTGTCGCACTTTCATATATTTGCAGTATCCCCGGCGGAATTCGATACTCGTCCCCTTCCGGATGCACCGGAGCCGCCTGGATAATGTAGGGCTTGATAACACGAACACGTTCATAAGCGGTTTCCAGATCCACGACGAGATCCCGCAGAACCGGTGCGATGGTTAAGGGTTTTATCGTGAATGTATACGTTTTAAAATATTCAACGGCATCTCCCACCAGCAGCTCACAGGCGAGGACGGGTTTGCCATTGACCCGCACGGCACAGCTGCCGCACATGCCGTGCTCACAGGACGACGACCAGGTCAGGGTTGAATCCTGATCTTCATTGATCATTCTGAGGACATCAACAAATCGCAGCACTTCTCCAGCCTGAACCGGATACCCCTGGACCCAGGATCTTTGGGTGTCAGGATCATAGCGGCTGATTTTTAAGATAAGATTGTATGTTTGGGCCATAATAGCATCAGTATTTTCGTTCGATAAAATCAAAGTACTCGTAATTTTCTTCTCCAGCTTCAAAAATACTCATATCAATCGGCCGTTTTCCAATGATAATATTGTCGAATTCCGGCATCGTAACCAAACTGTGGTGGTTGAATTCGTCCCGCCGTTCAGGATAATCTTCTCGAAAATGTGCCCCTCTGGATTCCTTGCGAAGCAGGGCACCTTTAGCGATGATCGCGGAAATGCCAATCAGGTGATTCAATTCCCATATCTCCATCAATCTCTGATTCATGGCCAGAGACGTGCCGGGTGCCCGTAATTTATGCGCTTCTTCGTTTAGCTCTTTCAGGGTCTCAAGCGCCTGGGTGAGGGTGTTCTCTGTTCTGAATATCCCCACCTTTTCCATCATCACCGATCGTAATGTATTTCTAATGGTGGCATAACTGCCGCTGCCCTTTGCATTGAGGTAGTCGGAAAATTGAGCGAAGACAATGTTGCCCGCATCTTTAGGCATTTGATCGCAATCGTCGGCATCCTTGAGATATGTCAAAACAGATTGGCCCACGATCTGGCCCATCGTAATCAATTCAACCAGGGAGTTGGTTCCCAGCCGGTTAAACCCGTGCAGGCTGGCGGCAGCGACTTCGCCACAGGCAAAAAGACCCGCCACCGGCGACAGCTGCTGATCATGCACGCGGCCGAACTCATCCGTAGCAATGCCGCCCATTTGGTAATGTGCAACCGGTGCAACCGGACAAAGATCCGTGCGCGGTTCTACATGCAGAAATTTTCGCATCAGAGATTCCACTTCCGGTAGTTTTTGGCTGTGGATGTATTCGGGCAGGTGCCTCAGATCGAGCCACACAAAAGGAAGTTTGTAATCCGGGTGAACCAAGCCTCTGCC
>CP070694.1:1272034-1280153 GCA_020353355.1 Desulfobacterales bacterium
ATCAATACCAAATCAAAGGCGATCAGGGACAATTTCAAACGCAGTATCAATGGCAGGATCAAGGAAAGGCAAAAGAAATATAAAGCGCAACTATAAAGTGCTTTGGTAGGGTCGCTAGCTGTCAGGAACTTTTTCCCTCTTCTTTTTCGGTTATTTTATCAAAATTGGTGCCGCCACAATCCGGACAAAAATGAAGAGTTTCTCCACCGGATTCACCGGTTTGTTTATCCAGCGCTGACTCCATTCCCCGCCAGCCACATTCGCTGCATTCTAATTCATATTCAGCCATAGGGCACCTCCTGCCTGTTTACGTCGCAATAATTATGACAAAAATCGCTTTCGGTCCTCCTATGAACATTTATTTATTATAACCAATTTTTTAAATTAGGGCAACTTAAGCCGGCCGAGGTACAACCTAACCTTCTGGTGTTGCTGGATTTTTAGCTGTATTTTCAAAGTACATCATGTAGTTGACATGCACATTGGCGCCCAGAGAATATTTTTTTGAAAAAGGGTTATAGTGAAGACCGATCAGATCTTTATGGATTAACCCCGATTGATACCCCCACTGTTTAAGTTCCGCCGGTTTGATAAATTTTCTGTAAGCGTGGGTACCCTTGCGGACCAAACCAAGAATGTATTCGGCCCCGATGATCGCAAACAGATACGATTTCGGATTGCGATTAATTGTGGCAAAAAATACATCGCCCCCGGCCTTCACCAATTTTTGACAGGCTGCAACCACCGATGACGGCTGCGGTACATGTTCCAGCAATTCCAGGCAGGTGACCACATCAAAGCCTTGTGGGTGGAGATGTGAAAAGGCTTCAGCGGTGCTGAGCTCATAAGATATGTGATGGCCTGATGTTCTTAGATGCAATTTGGCGACCGCCAGGGCCTCCTTTCCCATATCTATCCCGGTAACCTCCGCTCCCAGTGTTGCCATGGCTTCTGAAAGAATTCCCCCGCCACAACCCACATCTAAAACGCGTTTGCCCGCAAGAGGCGCACGATCGTTGATATAATTGAGGCGCAGAACATTGATGTCGTGAAGCGCTTTTAAATCGCCGTTTTCATCCCACCAGATCGAGGCCATAGACTCAAACCTGGCAAGTTCAGCTTCATCGACATTGTTAGGGTAATTTCCCATCGGTCCGTAACTCAATTCTAATCGTCTAAATCGTTAGACCGCCTTTTTTTTGATAAACAGATATTTCTTTTTTTTCAATTTGTAAAGTAAGCCAAAAAGCTTTACATAGGGTTTGGGGGTCTATGGCAAAGATGGGGCAACCTTTGATAAGGAATGCCCGTTTAGAACTGATTTCCAACCCTCATTTTGCCTGAGGAGGTATAAGCGGTGAATGAATTGATCGAATATGTGAGAAAACAATTCCCGTCCCTGGAAATGCAAGTCAACGGATTTCCAGCGGCATTTCTGGATGGACCCGGTGGGTATCAGGTTCCCCATCGGGTCATCGCTGCCGTGCAAAATTATCTGGTGAATATGAACGCAAATTGCCATGGCGCATATCTAACCAGCCAGCGGACCGATGAGATGCTTCAATCGGCACGGGAGGCATTTGCAGATTTCCTCAATTGTTCCTATGAAGAAGTCGCTTTTGGAGCCAATATGACGACCTTAAGCTTCTTTTTAGCGCAGGCCATGATGCGCGAGATGCACGCCGGAGATAAGGTCCTCATCACTGAAATGGACCATGATGCCAATCGTGCACCATGGCTAGAATTGCAAGAAAGAGGCATCGTGGTTGAAAACGTAACCGTTGACGTCAACTCCTGTACCCTTGATATGGACGATTTCAAGACAAAATTGACGGCAACCACCAAAGTGGTGGCCTGCAATTATGCCCAAAACGCGGTGGGCACCATCAGCGACATCGGTCAAATAATTAAATTGGCCCACGAAGCGGGCGCTTTTACTGTGGTGGATGCCGTCCATTATGCGGCGCACAAACCGACCGATATTAATGCAATTGGACCCGATTTTCTGATCTGCTCCGCCTACAAGTTTTTCGGCCCGCACATCGGTATTCTATATGCCAAAAAAGATGTCTTAGGTAAACTGCGCACCATGCGGGTTCGATCCCAAAAATCCTATCCACCGTATATGATCGAAACGGGTACCCTCAATCACGAAGGCATCGCCGGCGCCAAAGCAGCCGTCGAATTTGTCGCCGATATCGGCTCAAAATTCGGAAATAGGTCGGAAATACAACAACAGGTAAATCATTTACACGGCCGACGTCGCGACATTGTTGCCGGATTGCTGCTTTTCGACGATTATGAACAGCAGTTGACGGAATGCTTAATCAACGGCTTGTCCGAGATTCAGGAGATAACCCTTTATGGACCACCCAGGGGCCACCCGCGGACATCAACGGTTTCGTTCACGTATGCGGACCATACCGCCGCTGACGTAGCAAAATATCTGGCTGCAAAAGGCCTGTTTGTTTGGGCCGGCGATTTTTATGCTTCAACATTAATTGATAGATTAGGCTTACGCGATCAAGGCGGGCTGGTGAGAATCGGCATTGCACCCTATAACACAGAAGATGAGCTGAGCCGGGTTATCGAAGCATTGAAGAACGGCATTATTCTAGAAGGATTGAAAATTTAATATTGATTAACGAAAAAATTCTATCCCGGAAATTCAAAGGTTGAAAGGAGAATCACAAAGCAATGTACGATGATCTCAAAGATAAACGGGTCGTCATCACCGGAGGCGCCAGCGGCATTGGTTATGCTGCAGCGCGACGGTTTATCAAAGAAGGCTGCAAGGTTGTTATCCTGGATTGCAACCAGGAGGCGTTAGATACAGCACTGTCTGAAATGCCGAAATTGAATGGCGGGGTATGGGCGGATGTAAGCAAACCCGATGACATTGAAGCGGCATTTCGAAAAGTAGACGAACTCATGGGAGGCATTGATATCTTAATATCCAATGCCGGAATTAGTGTGCGCAATCCGTTTGTCGACATTGACTATGCACAATGGTCTAAAGTACTGCGGGTAAATTTAGACGGCATGTTTCTTTGCACCAAAGAGGCCCTGAAACGAATGAAACAGCAAGGCTCCGGTGTAATCTTGTTCACAGCATCGACGAATGGGTTTGAGGGATACCCGTATTACACGGATTACAATGCGTCCAAATCAGGCGTGATCAACCTGGCAAAAACGATAGCCCTGGAATGTGCACCGTGGCTCAGAATCAATGCGATTTGTCCTGGTTATGTATTGACTCCAATGCAAAAGGCCGAATATACGCCGGAAATGTTAGACGCTGTGAATGCCCGAATTCCTCTTGGGCGCCATGCAGAGCCGGAAGAGATTGCCGCACTGTTTGCATTTTTGGCATCTTCCGAGGCTAAATATATTACCGGAACAACGATAACCATTGATGGCGGGGAAACCGCCGGGACGTACATTCCCATGGAGGAATAAAAAATATGTGCCCAGCGTACACGGCATCGATAACTCCCATAGGACCATTGTATGGATTTAAATTTTAATCCCGATTTGTTTCGATTTCTTGTTTTCAGACTTCTTTTTGGTGTCAGGTGTCGGGTGTCAGGGGTCAGGAATACAAAGTGGGGGGCTGAAACCTACTTATTTCTGAACACTGAAACCTTAGTCATTGTGATTTGTTATTTAGAATTTCCAATAATCCAGCGCTCCAACACTCCATATTGTAACGGGGAGACTCAACCTATGACTAACAAACAACATGTATTCGAGAATCTACTTGCTCTCGATGGTAAAATCGCCATCATTACCGGTGCGGCCTCTGGGATCGGAAGAGCCACTGCCAAACTTCTGGCCGATGCAGGGACCACAGTTGCGTTAATTGACATCAATGAATCCGATGGCAAAGACGTAACTGCAAAAATAAATGATGCCGGGGGAAAGGCAAAATTCTTTCACTGTAATGTCATCTCAGATATTGATTGCAAAAGTGTAATCGAAGAAATTCACAACGAATTCGGGCGCATTGATATTCTGTTTAACAATGCCGGTGTGATTCACCGCAAACGCATTGACGAGCTGGAAGAAGCGGAATGGGACCTGGTGATCGATGTGAGTTTGAAAGCAATTTTTCTGCTTTCGCGGTATGCAATCCCCATTATGGTTGAAGGGGGCGGCGGCAGTATTATTAACACCGGTTCCTGCTGGGGGCTTAAAGGCGGCCCGCAAGCCGCTGCCTATTGTGCCGCCAAAGGTGGTGTGGTGAACGTGAGCCGTGCCATGGCCATTGATCATGGCAGACAGGGCATTCGCGTCAACTGTGTTTGTCCGGGAGATATAGATACGCCGCTTCTCCGCGGCGAAGCAATAGAACTGGGGATCGATGCAGGCGTCTTTATGAAAGCAGCTGCCGAGCGTCCCATCAACCGCGTTGGTACCCCTGAAGATGTGGCCAAGGCGGTCTTATTTCTGGCCAGCGATTTATCCACCTGGGTGACCGGCAGCACCATCGTGGTTGATGGTGGTGGTATAGCATAAATAGGTGTACCATATTCATAAATTTTTTATGTCCGACAAAAGCATTATTTAACTGAGCCTGTTTGAAAGGATATAATATGAGCAACAGAAAACAGAGGGGCCATCCCTATATTCCGAACATGGTTCCGGAAGTCCAGGCGCAAATGCTGGCAGAAATTGGCGTAACGGATATTGATGAGCTTTATAGCGATATTCCGGAGCATCTTCGGTTCAAGGGCAAAATGAATCTTCCGCAACCGCTGAGTTCCGAATACGCGCTTACCCGCCATATTGACCAAATTCTATCTAAGAACAAAACGTGCCAGGAATATACCAGTTTTCTGGGGGGCGGTTGCTGGCAACATTACGTTCCAGCCATCTGTGACGAAATCAATCATCGCGCGGAGTTCTTAACCGCCTATGCCGGCGAACCCTATGAAGACCACGGGCGGTTTCAAGCCCTTTTTGAATACGAAAGCATGATGGGGGAGTTGCTGGATATGGATGTGGTGAACGTGCCGACATTTGACTGGGCCCAGGCTGCCAGCACGTCGATCCGTATGGCCGAGCGAATTACCGGACGCTCAGAGGCATTGGTTTGTCGGACGGTTTCCCCGGGGAGGCTGGCAGTCATTCGAAATTATTGTCACCCCGCGATGGTCGTAAATCTTGTCGGGTCTTGCCCCGAAACCGGGCGAATGAATATGGAAGATTTAAACGCAAAACTCTCTTCCGAAACCGCCGCCGTATATTTCGAAAATCCGTCATATCTGGGTTTCATTGAAGATCAGGGCCAAGCCATTGCAGATATCGCCCATCAGAATGGATCCATTTGCATCGTCGGGGTTGATCCCATTTCATTGGGCGTTCTGAGTCCGCCCAGCCATTACGGCGCCGACATGGTTTGTGGCGACATCCAAGCCTTGGGTATGCATATGCAATATGGCGGCGGACAGGCCGGTTTTATTGCCACCCATGATGATGAGCGATTCGTAATGCAGTATCCCTCGAGGCTTTTTGGCATCACCAAAACCGCCGTAGACGGCGAGTGGGGGTTTGGTGATGTGGCTTATGCACGCACATCGTTTGCCCAGCGGGAAGAGGGAAACGAATTTGTTGGCACCGCTGCTGCGCTGTGGGGGATTACCGCCGGCGTTTTTCTGGCGTTGATGGGTCCTATGGGCATGCAGGAACTGGGGCGGCTGATCATGCAAAAATCGCAATATGCCATGAAGCAGCTGTCGGAATTAAACGGCATTCAAACACCATTGTTTCAAGCCGCTCATTTCAAAGAATTCGTTGTAGACCTCAACGCGACCGGTAAAAGCGTACGCGAAATAAACCGCGCATTGCTGGAAAAAGGCATTTTTGGTGGAAAGGATCTTTCGACGGAATTTTCTGATTTAAACAACACTGCCTTGTACTGTGTGACCGAAATTCACACCAAGGAAGATATTGATAAACTGGCTCAAGCGTTGGCTGATATTTTGAGCTAGTCACATAAAAAAACAACCGTTCACGGTTTCAGGGTTCACGGTTAAGAAAATTAGAGAGATTACAACCCAAGGAGTATGGATATGAACAGTGGTGTCCGCAACTTTCACCAGGCCAAATGGGATGAGCCGATTATATTTGAATTGAGCAAGGCGGGGGAGCGGGGCATTTTGGTTCCTGAAATTGAAGCAGAAATAGAAACGACCATCGGTGATGGCTTATCGGTATTGCCGGAAAACATGAGGCGAAAACATGCACCGGCGTTGCCGGAACTCGGACAGATGCAGGTTCTCAAACATTATCTGCGATTGTCCCAGCAAAATTTAGGGGCGGATTTAAATGTCGACATAGGTCAGGGAACCTGTACCATGAAATACAGCCCGAAAATCAACGAAAAATTTGCCGCTTCTGCCAAATTAACTGAATTGCATCCATTCCAGGATGAAGAAACCGTCCAGGGAATTCTGGAGATCCTGTATCATCTTGATTTGTTTCTGAGAGAAATCTCCGGAATGGACAGATTTTCCCTTCAACCTGCCAGTGGCTCCCAGGCCATCCTGGCGATGGCATCCATCCTTCAAGCGTATCATAGCTCCCGGGGAGAATCAGAAAAACGGGATGAACTTATCACCACCACATTTTCTCATCCTTCCGACGCGGCCGCTGCCGCGGTAAAGGGTTATAACGTCATCACCCTTTACCAGAATGAAGACGGGTTACCCGATCTGGAAGCGTTAAAAGCCGCCGTATCGGATCGCACCGCGGGTTTGTTTATCACCAATCCTGAGGATACCGGAATTTTCAATCCACTGATTGCCGAATTTACCGGGGTGGTGCATGATGCCGGAGGCCTTTGCGGATATGATCAGGCCAACGCCAACGGCATATTGGGGATTACCCGCGCCCGGGAAGCCGGGTTTGATCTGTGCTTTTTTAACTTACATAAAACCTTTTCAGCTCCCCATGGATGCGGCGGACCGGCCTCGGGCGCCTTGGGCGTCACCGAGCAACTTGCGCCGTTTTTGCCCGTTCCGCTGGTGGAATACGACGGGAAAAAATACCGGTTGAATTATGACGTTCCCCAAAGCATCGGCAAGGTTAGAGATTTTTATGGATCGATTCCGGTGATGATGAAAGCCTATGCCTGGATCAGAAGTCTGGGCAGTGAAGGCTTAAAAAATGTGGCCCGCACCGCCGTGTTGAATAATAATTATCTATTCAAAAAAGTATTGCAGATCCGCGGGGCCAGCGCACCCTATGCCAAAGGCAGGCATCGAATCGAACAGGTTCGCTACAGCTGGGAGAATCTTACCAACGAGACCGGCATAACCACAGAAGATGTCACCCATCGCATGGTCGATTTTGGGTTTCACATGTGGTCCAGCCATCATCCGTTTATCGTACCGGAGCCGTTTACGCTTGAGCCGACAGAATCTTACGCCAAGGCGGAATTAGATGAATACATTGCCGGGCTGCAAATGGTATCCCGCGAAGCTTATGAAAATCCTGACAGGCTAAAAAATGCTCCTCACAATAGCGTTGTGCACAAAATCGACGACTCCTGGCTGGATGATCCCCAAAAATGGGCAGTGACGTGGCGAGCGTACCTAAAAAAACATAAACGAGATGAGTAGCCTCTCACATTCCGCCGTAAGGTGCTGATGTTATTAAAAGGTAGGGATTTAACTAGATACAGAATATCGAATATAGAACAATGAATAAGGTATGTCGAAGTAAAGCCGAACATTTGATTTTGAGGAGTGCTCAATAGAATTTGTGAATTTCGATTTTTGTGACCAGCATAAAACGACCGAGCAAAAGAAAACTTCATAATTCGAAATTCCTTGTTCAAGATTCGATATTCGATAAAAAATAACGTGCTTTTCTGCTGATTAAAACGTTAACTGGCAACCATTGTTTTGAAGAAGCTGGGCCTCATCATAAATCCCATTGCCGGGTTGGGAGGCAACGTCGGTCTCAAAGGAACCGATGGGCAGGAAATTTTGAGCCAAGCCATCCGTTTGGGAGCCAGGCCGCAGGCATCCACACGCACGGCCGAAGCATTAGGGCGGCTTATCCCCTTTAAAGATGCTATAAAAGTGATAACCTATCCGGGAGAAATGGGAGA
>CP070694.1:1280253-1286246 GCA_020353355.1 Desulfobacterales bacterium
GCAGATCGGCATATCGCAAATTGACCTGCGGAAGATATGCCGCATAAAGATCTGCTTTTGATAGCTTGGCATGGGCGAGCACAGCTCGCTTACCATTTTTTTTGCCGGAAAGTAGCCAGCGTCTGTGCTCGTCCAAACATTTTTTAAGTTCTTTTCCTCTGGTTCGTACACTGACAATATCATATGAACATTCTTTGTCATCGCAGTTTGCGATCATCATATTCAGTTTGGCTCTTAATTTTTTAAAACCGGCAAAGGTTACACTTCGCCTGGGCGGCAACATCATTGTACGACCGGTGGCCGGGTTACGCCATTTTCGTTCTTTTTTTTGTTTGATGCAAAATTTGCCGAAATTGGAGATACTGATATTCTCATGGGAGGCGAGGGTATTTTTTATGATTTCAATGAGAATCTCGACGGTTTGATGGGACTTTTGATGTGTTAATCCGCTGCCCTTGGCAACGGCTCGAATGATATGTGATTTTGTGATGGTCATGGCGCGGGGCTCCCAGATGTTTAAATGAGATTTACATTTAATCAATAATACGAATCGCCAGAAGCCTATCGAGAAACTATATAATAAGATCTTTTTCTTCGAGCAATAATTTTTTTAATCCTATCGGCAAATGGTAATCTGGTGTTGGCTTGGTTTTTGAAGATACTATTTCCAAGAAATGTGCCAGTATAGGGCTTTTATAAGATCCAGTCAAAATCGTTGTCAATTCGAAGATCTGCAACTAATTATAGGATGGGGCATAGAGGTGAAAAAAAATTTTCAAATCGGCAATTGTCCCATTTTGGAATAATTGGAATAAGTAATAATATAAATTCAAATAGTTAAAAAAATATGCCATTTTGGAATAGTCCATTTTGGTCAAATGCAAGCCTCGCTCGCTATCATAAAGCAAATGATTCCAAAATATTATTTACAATTAAATGACAATAAATTACACTAGAAAGGTTTCAAGAAATTAAAAAATGATTCGAGCCTTTTAAACCAAGGTAGGAGAAAAAAATTTTATGCCGAATAGAATACGAATTGACAGCCAGGGGTTTACGCTGATTGAATTAATGGTTGTCATCATCATACTCGGAATATTGGCCATGTATGTCGGGCCTAAAATCATGGGGCGCCCCGAAGAAGCCAAACAGGTCAAGGCCAAAGTCGATATATCCGCCCTGGAAACCGCCCTTAAACTGTACAAGCTTGATAGCGGCGTTTATCCAAGCACCGATCAGGGATTGCAGGCCCTTGTTGAAAAACCCGAAACCGGCAATGTTCCCACTAAATGGCGAGAAGGCGGCTATCTGGAAAAAAACAAAGTTCCCAAAGATCCCTGGGGCAACGAATTTGTCTATATTTCCCCAGGTGTTCACGGAGACTTTGATATCATTTCCTACGGATCAGACGGGGTGCCCGGCGGAGAGGGTCAGAATAAGGATATCAATAACTGGGAAATAGAATAATTTCCGTTCCGAAATCGATCTTTTCCCGATGCGTCCCACTGCAAGCAGGATTCTCCGCAGGTAATACGGCAATGAGCATAGCGCATAGCGTGAAAAGAAGATTTCTGTAATTATTGGTTTTACGCTTTGCTCAAATTTTAGTTTTGTAATTGCCTATCTTTTCGATTTTTCACCGATTGCTGGTACGGAAAACTACACCTTGATCCTTTCTTCAGAACAATATTAATTCCGGCATTATGATTTCAAGAGGTATAAATAAAAGAGTAAATTTAAATCACGGACGAAGGACAAATGGTTGCCGAAGTTATACGGGATTCACACTGATTGAGCTGATTGTCGTCATGGCGCTGCTGGGGATTATGATCGCGTTTTCGGTTCCCCGCTTGCATGGCACGATTTTTTTAGACGACACCAAGAAAAGTTCTCGCTGGTTAATCGGTAAGTTGCAAACGCTCAAGGAATCCGCCATCCAGAATCAGAAACAATATGTCTTGCATATCGATCTGGACACGGATCGAGTTTGGGAAACGGATGAATCCATGTCGGCAGATGATCTCGAAAATGCGGCACTGAATGCCTATGCATTTCCGGATACTTTCAAGGTAATGGATGTGGAATTTCCCATCCGCGATAAAATAGTTTCCGGCCAGGCAGACATCACATTTTACAAGGCCGGTTATACGGACAAAGCGCTGATTCATATCCAGGGCGATAATCAGCAGCTTTCATTCTTAATTGAACCGTTTCTGCCGCAAGTCAAGCTGTTCGATAAGTATGCCACCTTTGATGACTGAGACGCGTTACGGGTTACCCGTTTCGTGTTGCGCGGTGAGGATCCCGCGGAATATAAATTTCAAATAGTGGAAAAATCTTATTTGCTAGTGATGCAATTTTGTCAACATTAACAATTAAATACAGAATATCCTTGCGTCGGAGCCTATGGATCGATAAATGGTCGGCGGCTGCAAAGTGCCGGAGACCAGGGACCAGCAGCCGGCGACAAGCCCGCGGTTTTACCCTGCTTGAGGTCATCACGGCGGTGGCGATTATGTCGATTGTTCTGGTCAGTGTTTACAAAATGCATTCCCAGAGCATTACCATGAACAGCGAGGCGCGATTCTACACCCAGGCGCCCATGCTGGCGCAAGGCAAGCTTGCAGAGCTGGAGACCAGCTCCGAAGATGAAATTGCCGGAGATTCCGGCGATTTTGGTGAAAACTTTCCCGGCTACACCTGGTCGGTTATCGTCGATGATGTGGATATCGAAGCGTTGGGCGAAATTTCAGAAGACTTGCAACGAATCGATGTCACCGTGTCCTATAACAACGATGAACACGTTTACCGGTTTCGAACGTATCGGCTTAACCGACAGTAACAGATGTCAGAAAACAGAGGACAGAAGACGGAAGACAGAAATCACAAAGCACAGGTGTCAGGTGTCAACTTATAAGGCATAGGGCATGGCGTAAAGGGCATGGGGTAAAGGATTAAAGATACTAGTTTAAGGCTTATGGTTCTTATGTTCTTGAATTCATGAATTCCTCAATCCCTGAATCCTCTGTCCTCTGGCTTCTGTCCTCTGTTTTCTGAAACCTGACACCTGAAACCAGAGAGAAAAGAGACCAATGACCGACAACCAGAAAAACCATAAACCAGCGACCAGCAGCCAGAAACCGACGCTCGGTTTCACCCTGATGGAGCTTATGCTGGCGATTGTGATCCTGGGGCTTGTCGTTACTACGGTTCTGGCCTCGTTTAATGCAGTGTTTTCAACCACCGACGCCCTGGAAAGCAATTCTCAAATTTATGAAATGGCCAAAAATTGCCTGAAACGCATGACACTCGATCTTGAATCCGCCTATGTCGCCCTGCCGCCGCTTTACAAACCACCGGAGTTTGATGACCCTCCAAATGATTATCGAATCGTCGGTTCGTCTGAAGACTCCGGTGGCACGGGTTTTGCGCAATTAAGGTTTACCAGCCGAGCCCATTTGCCGTTGTTTGACAGCACCAAAGGCGGTGTTGCCGAAATCGTATATTATCTTATAGCCAGGGAAAATGGCAGCTTGGTGTTGAAACGATCGGATAACCTTTATCCCTATCCGGAGTTTGAAGAAAAAGGCAGGGACCCAACCCTTTGTGAACGGGTCAAATCATTGGCGTTTAAATACTATGATGCTGAAGGATCGGAATATGAGGCCTGGGATTCGGAATCCAGTGAATACGAATATGCAACCCCAGCATCAATAGCAATCCAGCTCGAAATTGTCGATGACGGCGGGTCTCAATACTTCGGAACATTGGTCAAACTTCCGGTTCAGCGACCGAAAATAGAATAAAAACCAGCGCATGCAACCAATTCAGAAAATAGCTCGCAACCGGCGGGGAATCGCTCTGTTACTCGTGGTATCGGTCACAACGATCCTGGTGGCGACGGCACTGGAGTACAACCGGCGGGCTCGATTTACGCTGATTTCCACCGCAGAGCTGCGCGACAGTATTACCCTGTCGCAGATGGCAGCAGCCGGAGTTTATGTGGCGATGGCCATGTTGATAAAAGATAAATCGGAATCAAATACAGATTCGTTGCTGGAAGATTGGGCCGATCCAGCCAAAATTGATGAGCTTCTGCAGGAAATACCGTTTGATAACGGTGAGCTTTCAGTCAAGATCTCCGACGAAATGGGCAAAATCCAGGTCAATGCGCTGGTTGCCTTTCCTGATAGAAATGCATTTAACCAAAATCAGCTGAATCTCTGGGATCGTTTTCTGAATTTTATGGGAGATGCGGAACAAATGCAGGATGACAGTGCGCCGACGGCCATCATCAATTCGGTCAAAGACTGGCTTGATAGCGCTGAGGATGACGCCATCACGGGGCTGAGTGGTGCGGAATCAGAATATTATCAAGGACTTGAACCACCGTATGCGCCTAAAAACGGCCCCATAACGGACTTGAACGAACTGATGCTGATAAAAGGGATCTCACCGGAGCTCTTTTACGGTAGTGAAGAAAATCCTGGAATTTCTCAGTTTATGACGGTTTATGGTGTCGACGGGCCCACCGGTTCATTCACCTACCCGGGTCGGATCAATATTAATACGGCCGAATTACCGGTATTGGTGGCCCTTATGCCCTTAGAAAGTGAGGATTTGGTAAAAGGATTGTTTGAATTTCGTCAGGAAGCGCTGAACAATAAGGAGGGCCATGACTTTTCGAGCCCAGGATGGTATAAAGATATTCCGGGATTCAGTGATGCGAATATCAATAAAGAGCTAATAACAACCAGCAGCGACATATTTCGTATCGAATCTGAAGCAAAGCTTCATGATTTGAAGTTAAAGACCATCGCGGTCATCCGGCGAGTCCAAGGCACCAAAACCGGAAAATGGTCGTGCAAAATACTGAGCTGGCAGACGGATTAGATTAATTTTAACTTTTTAGGATTTTAAACCCGATGACCAGGAAAATTCTTGGCATAGACATTCAAAAAAATTCTATCGTTGCGGTGTTGGTGAAAAGCAGCTTGCGAGAAAACCGCATTGCAGCTCATGCAGTTATTCCGGTTTCCCCATCAAATGAAGACGAAAACGAAACCGGTCTTACCGCCGCTCTTGAGAGCCTCACTGAAACGATGGACATTAGCGATTGTGATTGTGTCGTCTCAATTCCAGCCAAACATTTCTCGTTCCGAAATTTACAAGTGCCGTTTAGCAATTTAAAGAAAATCAGGATGGTTTTACCGTATGAGCTCGAACCAAACCTGCCCTATCATATCGATGATCTCGTCTTTGACTTCCAAACCATCGATACCGCGCAATCGGGCGAGAATACAGAACTGGTAGCAGCGGCTGTCGAAAGATCTCAGCTAACGCCTTATATTGAGGCGTTATCCAAATTTAAAATCGATCCTGAAATTTTAACCATCAGTGGTTTGCCGGTGGCACTCTGTCTGGCCGGCCAATCCGATCTGGGAAAAGATCAGCTCGTGATCGAAATCAACGACCAATCCAGCACCCTGATCGCAACGGCATCCGGTCAAATTCAGTTGGTTCGTTCATTCCCGATACCGGCAACAGGTTCAACCCGATCGAAAATGCTTGCGATGCAGGTTAAGCGCACCCTGGCTGCTTTTGAAGAAATAAACCGGTCTGATTTCCAGCCTGCTGAACTCTTAGTCACCGGCAAAGGTCTAGCGGACGGAACCCTGGCTGAGGCGCTTGCAGCTGCAATGAGCATCCCGGTTAAATTTTCTAAGCTTGCCAACCGTTTCGATGCGCTGTTTGAGGCTGGTGCGGAGGACACCTGGAATCCCGTCCGTATGGACAATGCCCTGGCACTGACCCTGATGGAAATCGAAGATCTCGATGGTTTAAATTTTCATACAGGGCAATTTGCGCTTCAAAAATTTATTGCCAAAAACAAAAGCCAGGTGATGAAAACCGCTATTCTGGCCGCTGCCGTCTTAGTTCTTTTCCTGTTTAATGTATTGGTTGATTCATATACGATACAGCGCAAACTCAAC
>CP070694.1:1286346-1296510 GCA_020353355.1 Desulfobacterales bacterium
CCACCCGTGTGAGTATAAATGCCGGCGGGGCGAATTGGATTCTCCGGTGGCCATTCGGGCGCTCAAGCGGTTTGCCTCCGAATGGTATTTTGAAAATATCGGCTCCAAACACGAACCGTTTCCCGTAACCCAAAAGCAAAAAGTGGCGATTGTCGGAGCGGGACCGGCCGGTTTAACCTGCGCCTATTTTCTGGCAAAAATGGGATATAAAACAACTGTTTATGAAGCCCAGCCCCTGGGCGGCGGTATGCTCGGTATTGCCGTACCGGAGTTCCGATTGCCACGCTATGTGATCGAGGAGGAAATCGATTACATCAAAAACTGCGGTGTCGACATATTGTATGATTCTCCAATTGACGCCACCCACACGGTCAATGACCTCTTATCCGAAGGGTTTCGTGCTGTTTTCATAGCACCCGGCGCGCAGGCCAGCATGCGAACCGGCATTCCCGGTGAGGAGGAAGAGTTAGCGGGGGTGTATTACGGGCTTAAGTTTTTAACCGATGTCAGAACCGGTGCGGATATCCGATTACAGGGAAAGGTCATCGTGATTGGCGGCGGCAATGTGGCCATCGACGCCGCTCGCACAGCACTGCGGGTCGGCGCCGGTGATGTCCAGATTTTCTACCGCAGAACCAGGGAAGAAATGCCCGCCTGGGAAAAAGATATTGAGGAAGCCCTGGAAGAGGGCATTGTCCTGAACCTTCACTGGGCACCCAAACGCATCCTGCACCACAACGGCAAAGTTACTGGGATGGAGTTTGTGCAAAGCCAGACAAAATATGACGACGACGGTCGCGCCCGTCTCAGTGTGGACGATAAAACCGTTCAACGTGTAGATGCCGAGGCCGTTATTATTTCCATCGGTCAAGCACCGGATGTTTCCTTTTTGTCCAGGGACAGTCAGATTGAACGATCGTTGTGGGGCAGCCTTGAGGTGAATGCAAACACGCTGGCAACCAATATCCCCGGCATTTTTTCCGGCGGCGATTTTATTACCGGACCCAGTACCGTCATTCAAGCAATTGCCTCGGGCAGAAGAGCGGCGATTGCCATTAATAAATACATCCACGGTGATGCCAGCCGCGTGGAGATCATCGATGAAAAAACCGCTATGCCGTCTGAAGCCGGTCTGGCTCTGGAGGATGAAACCGCCAAAGATCAGGCGCGTGTTGACGTCGATCTCGAAAAACCGGAAGATCGCGTAAAGGATTTTCGCGAGGTTGAGAAAGGATACGCACAAAACGATGAGGCCCATCGGGAAGCAAAGCGCTGCCTCAGGTGCGATCTGGAAAGAGAGAGGAGAGAATTATGATCCGGTCCATCACACAAAAGAAATCTGAAGAAGCAATAGATCTTCTCCTGAACGGATTAAACCGCATTTTTATTATCGGCTGCGGGACCTGCACCACCCTGACCCGCACCGGTGGCGAGCCGGAAGTACGTGCACTAAAAGAAATTCTGTCGCAAAAGGGCAAAATAATCACCGGCACCACGGTGGTGCCGGTAGCCTGCGACAATTTAACCCGTGACTTTCTGCGCGAATTCGGTGCGCAAATCGACCAGGCCAACTGCCTGCTGATTACGAGCTGTGCCTTTGGGGTGCAAACCATCGCGCGGCAGTTGCGAAAAATGGTTGTGCCGGCCCTCGATACATTGTTCATCGGCAAGGAAACCGGTTTCGGCATGTTCGATGAAATCTGCACCCAATGCGGCACCTGCATCATTGGTGAAACCGGTGGAATCTGTCCGGTGACCAACTGCCACAAGGGACTGGTCAATGGTCCTTGCGGGGGTACCAATCACGGAAAATGTGAGATCGATGTCGCCAAAGACTGTGTCTGGACATTAATATACAATCGCCTTAAAGAACTGGAGCGACTCGATGCCATGCGAAAATACCAAAAGCCGCGCAATCACCAGGGTGAACCCAAGCCGGGCAAATTTAAGCTGCCCGCAGCTTAAATTTGGTTATTTGTTATTGGTTATTCGTTCAATAATTTTATTTTGTGCTTTCCGCCTTTCGTGTTTTCGTGGTTAAAATGTTAATTTGGAAAAAGAGAGGGTTCGAAATATGCCTACTACATTCAAAGAAGCATTGAAATCCGGCAAATTCGTGGTCACCAGCGAGGTCGCCCCGCCCAAAGGAACAAACCTCGAGAAATTCAAGCACCATATCGAGCTATTGAAAGACAAGGTCGACGCTATGAATGTGACCGACCATCAGAGCTCGGTGATGCGATATCCGTCTTTAGGTGGGTGCCTTTTGGTCAATGAGATCGGCGGAGAGGTCATTTTGCAGATGACCTGCCGGGATCGTAACCGCTTGGCCCTCCAGGCGGATCTTCTCTTCGCCAGCTCCAGGGGCATCCACAACGTCCTGTGTTTAACCGGGGATTCCATCATTTTAGGTGATCATAAAGAGGCCAAAAGCGTATTCGACCTGGACTCCAGCCAGCTGCTGGAAGTTATCCGCATTCTGGAAGGCGGTAAGGACCTTGGGGGCAATGAATTGGACGGTTCGGTATCGTTTTGTGCCGGTGCGATTGTCACGCCGGAAGCCGATCCCATTGAACCCCAGCTGATAAAGTTTGAAAAAAAGATCGAAGCCGGTGCGGAGTTTATCCAAACTCAGGCGGTGTATGATTTAGACAAATTTAAGGAATTTATGAACTATGCCAGGCAATTTAACGTTAAAATTTTGGCCGGCATCATATTGTTAACCTCGGCCCCTATGGCCCGCTTCATGAATAAAAATATTGCCGGGGTCAGTGTGCGCCAGGAACTCATCGATGAAATGGCGTCTGCTCCCAAGGGACAGGCGTTGCAAAAAGGCATTGAAATAGCGGGTCGGATGATCGCGTGTATTAAAGCGGAAAACATGTGCGACGGGGTACATATTATGGCCATCGGCAAAGAAGAAACCGTACCGGATATCATGGCGGCGGCGGGAATCATTTAAAACTACATTTCCCTTGACAGCAGCGCACTTTTCCTTATTAATAGTCTGCGCTCAATTCCAATGTCCCAAACCTGCTTTAGAAAATCTCTCATTGAGACATTTAACGGTGTTCAAGAGCAAACTTTCATAAGTGGAGAGGAAGTCAGTCAGCTTTCATGTCTCAACAACCATTAGAGCCAGATTATCACTTTTTAGAACAGCTAGAATCTGCCGGGCCGTTTGAAGCAGCCGCCTGTTTTCAGTGCCGCAAATGCACCAACGGCTGCCCGGTCACCTTTGCAATGGATCTCTATCCGGACGAAGTGATTCGCATGACGATATTGGGGCAACGGGAAACGGTGCTGGGTTGCGAAACAATTTGGGTGTGCGCGGCGTGCGAGACATGTACCACACGGTGTCCGAATGACGTTAAAATTGCAGAATTGATGGACTGTCTCAAAGAAATGGCTGTTCAAGAGGGTGTGCCTTCTCACCAACCCCAAATACTAAGGCTGCATGAGACATTTTTGAACAACATTGAAAAATGGGGACGCCTTTACGAAACAACCCTCCTTCCGGCATATTGGCTGCGGAGCGGCGAACTTCGGCAAAAATGGAAAACGGGGATCTGGCGATATGAAATCAATGTGGGCCTGCAGATGCTCGCTAAACGACGATTTCCACTGTTCCCCAAACCAGTTAAAGCAAAACGAGAAATTCGTAAAATCCTGGCAAAACGCAGAAAGAAGTGAGAAATCTTGGCTTCGAGGCCCTGGCTTTGATTTTACTATTGAGAGTGGTTTAATATTAAGAAGGTCTCAGGTTTCGGGTGTCAGGTGTCAGCGAGGTCAGAGGTCAGAAGTCAGAGGTCAAACTAAGGCAGACAGAGGATAAAAACTGGAAGATGAAGCACCTTATCTGGCTTCTGTTTTCTGTCCTCTGTCATCTGTTTGCTGACACTTGAATCCTGACACCTGAAACCTACTGGTTCCTGACGCATGAAACCAGAAAGGGATCCGAAACCCAAGAAATGAACACGAGAATCAACAGAAGATGAAAGTCGCCTATTATCCGGGCTGTTCGTTGCAAACCAGCGCACGCGATTATGCGGATTCTATTTCCGGGATCTGCTCTGCGCTGGACATTCAACTGGATGAAATTCCAGATTGGAATTGCTGCGGTGCAACTGCGGCCCACAGCATCGATCACCGCGCAAGCATCGAGTTGCCCGGACGGATCTTGAACCTGGCGACCAAACTGCCTCATGCGGACATGCTCGTCCCCTGCCCCATGTGTTTTAATCGCCTGAAAGCCGCTGCTTGGGCGCTGGAGAAAGATCACCCGCAACGATACGCTATTAAACTGGAAGGACCGTTACCGCAAATCTGGGATCTCGCCGATTTCTTGGCCACCGAAAAGATGCTGGAAACGACCGCCAAACATGTAAAAAAGCCACTCAGCGGCTTAAAGGTGGTTTGTTATTACGGCTGCATGGCCAGCCGCCCGCCGGAGATCACAGGAGCTAAAGACGCTGAAGATCCTCAGGCGTTGGATCGAATCGTCGAAAATCTCGGCGCCGAGGCCATTCCCTGGCCGTATAAAACCGATTGTTGCGGAGCAAGCCAGGTGCTTTCTCGGTTAGATATCGTCTCCCACCTGGTGGGCAGACTCTACGATATGGCTCAACGGCTCGGCGCCCGGGCCGTTGTTGTTTCCTGCCAACTTTGCCAGGCGAATCTCGACATGTATCAGCAAAAAATACAAGACGATCGCGGAGCCCGTTTTTCGTTGCCGGTATATTATTTCAGCGAGCTGATCGGGCTTGCATGTGATCTAAAGGAAGTCAAAAAATGGCTGTCCTGCCACATCACCGATCCTTTTTCCCTGCTGCAGAAACTGAGACTCGGGCCTAACTGATGAACTTAACTCAACCCACACATAAAATCGGATCCATCGCCATTGTGGGCAGCGGAATCGCAGGTATTCAGACGGCCCTGGATATTGCCGACTCCGACTTCAAGGTCTACCTGATCGAAGAAAAGCCAAATGTGGGTGGTGTCATGGCCCAGCTCGACAAGACCTTTCCCACCAACGATTGCTCTTCGTGTATGATGGGGCCCAAGCTGGCGAAACTGGCCAACCATCCCAATATCGAAATTCTGGCGTATAGCGATGTCCTCGATGTGAATGGCGAAGCGGGCCGCTTTCAATTGACGCTCAAAAAGAAGGCCCGGGCCGTAAATGCAGAAAGATGCGTCGCTTGCAACATCTGCGCTGAAAAATGCCCGGTAAAGGTATCCGATCCATTCAATTTGGATTTAAACCAGCGCAAGGCGATCTATCTCCCCTACCCTCAGGCGGTGCCGCTCGTATACACGATTGATAAGGATCACTGCCGCTATTTCAAAAATGGTAAATGCCGCATTTGCGAAAAGCTGTGTAATAATAATGCCATCTTTTTTGATCAGAAAGACGAAATCATAACGCTCGAAACGGGTGCGGTGATCCTGGCCGGCGGATTTGAGCCTTTTGATGCACGCCTGAAAGGGGAATACGGATATGGGCGCTGGCCGAATGTGATCACCAGTCTGGAATACGAGCGCATACTTTCAGCCGCCGGTCCTTACCAGGGGCACATCCTGCGCCCTTCGGACGGTGAGCGCCCCCGCCGCATTGCCTGGATTCAATGTGTCGGGTCGCGGGACAGTCATATGGGTCTGGAGTATTGCTCTGCGGTATGCTGCATGTCGGCCGCCAAGCAGGCCATGATCACCAAAGAGCATTCATCCGAAATCGAGACCAGCATTTTTTACATTGATATCCGGGCCCACGGCAAGGGCTTTGATCGCTTTTATGAACGCTCCAAATCAGAAAATAATGTCCGTTACGTGCGCTCCATGATCTCCAGAGTAATTCCGAACCCGGAAGATGATACGCTGAGCATTTGCTATGCGGCACCGGATCATCACATCCGGGAAGAAACAGTTGATTTGGTCGTTCTTTCCGTGGGGCTGTGTCCCAATCCATCGTTTATGCAATTGGCAGAGCGGATCGGCATCCAATTAAATGCGCAGGGGTTCTGCGCCACCGAGCCGCTGGAGGTGGTGACCACCTCGCGGCCGGGCATCTTTGTTTGCGGGGCAGCCCAGAGCCCCAAGGATATTCCGGACTCCGTCCAACAGGCCAGCAGCGCGGCAGCCCACGCCACGGCATTGCTGACCGATACGAGAGGTTCGCTGGTTGTGGCTGCATCTGCTCCAGACGAGCGGGATGTGAGCAAGGAAGAGCCTCGCATCGGCGTTTTTGTCTGCCACTGCGGCATCAATATCGCCGGGGTGGTCGATGTTGAAGCCGTGGCCGACTATGCCGGCTCGCTTGCCAGCGTGACTTATGCCACCGATTGCATGTTTGCCTGCTCCACCGACCAGCTGCAGGCAATTAAGAACGCAATTGACGCGCATCACCTCAATCGGGTGGAGGTGGCATCATGCACGCCGCGAACCCATGAGCCGCTCTTCCGAAATACATTGCGCCAAGCCGGCCTCAATCCCTATCTCTTTGAACTGGCCAATATTCGCGAGCAAGATGCCTGGGTTCATCAAGCCGAACCGCAAGCGGCAACCGAAAAGGCCAAAAGACTCGTGCGCATGTCGGTTTCCCGGGCACGTCTGCTCGAACCGCTTTATGATACGCCCTATGAGGTGGTTCAACGCGCGCTGGTCATCGGCGGCGGTCTGGCCGGCCTCACCGCGGCCCTTACCTTCGCCGAGCAGGGATTTGAAACCACTCTGGTAGAACACACCGCTGAACTGGGGGGCAATGCCCGCAGCCTTTATTATACGGAAGACGGCGCCCATCCGTCACAGGTGGTTCAGGACCTTATTCAAAAAGTGCAAACCCATTCCTTGATCAGCGTGCACACCGAAGCAGAATTACGATCGATTGCCGGAAGTTGCGGTAACTTTAGCTCGACGGTTTCGGTGAAGGGTGAATCTCATAAGCTATCCCATGGCGTTGTGGTTGTCGCGACCGGGGGACAGGAGTATCAACCCTCGGAATATCTGTATGGTCAGCATCCCCGGGTGATGACCCAGAAAGAATTTGAAACCCTGCTGGTATCAGAGCCTGATAGGGCCGAAGACCTGCGACGGGTGGCCATGATTCAATGTGTCGGCTCCCGCGAACCGGAATATCTCTATTGCAGTCGGGTGTGCTGCACGGCGGCCATCAAAAATAGCCTGAAGCTAAAAACCATCAACCCAGACGCCCAGATCTCCGTCCTGTACCGGGATATCCGCACCTTTGGCTTGAAAGAATCCTACTATTTAAAAGCCCGTCAGCAAGGTGTGCGCTTTTATCGATTCGAAAGGGAGCAGAAACCGCAGGTGGAAGCCCAGGGCGACGCCCTGACCATATCCGTTTATGATGCGCAGCTGCGGGCGCCGGTTCGACTGGAGGCGGATCTGTTGGTGTTGAGTGCCGCCATCCGTCCCCGGGAGGAAAGCAAACAACTTATGGAGGCCATGCACCTTGCCCAGGATGAGGATGGTTTTTTCATGGAAGCTCATCCCAAACTCAAACCCCTTGATGCTGCCGTCCCGGGCGTTTACCTCTGCGGACTGGCCCAGGGCCCCAAATTTGCCAGTGAAGCCATTGTGCAGGCCCGTGGCGCGGTCTCACGGGCCGTCACGGTGCTCTCCCAGAAAGAAATCGTGGCCGAAGGCATGATCAATCGGGTGGATACCGATCTTTGCCGGGCCTGCGGGGAATGCGAAAAAGCCTGTTGTTTCGAGGCCATCAAGGTTACGGAGAGATCCCCGGGTCGCAAGCGGGCTGTGGTAACCGAGGCGCTGTGCACCGGATGCGGCGTCTGTAATGTGGCCTGCCCCACAGGTGCCGCTTCATTGTCCCATTTCAAAGACACACAGATTAACGAAATGGTCGAAAAATTCGGAGATGATTAGGTACCCCTTTCAATTGAATATTGAAGATTGAATAATGAATATTTCAGGAGACTTTCAATTTAAGATTTAATATTGAAAAATTTATAAAAAGCCTTTGTGAAAATGAAAAGTGAGGAACCAAACATACTGGCCTTTGTGTGTAACTGGTGCGCGTATGCCGGGGCGGATCTGGCCGGGGTGTCCCGCATACAATATCCAAGCAATGTGCGTCTGATCCGCTTGATGTGCACCGGCAGAGTGAATCACGGCTTCCTGCTCAGAGCTTTTCTGAAAGGGGCAGACGGTATCCTGGTATCCGGCTGACACATCGGTGACTGCCATTACCTGGAAGGTAATGTTCGATGTCAGAAGGTAATCGAAGAAACCTGGGAGATCCTCAGCCTGCTGGGAATCGATGAGCGCCGTTTGCGCTTGAAATGGATTTCCGCTTCCGAAGGCGCAGCATTTGCCGAAGAAATCCGCGACTTTGTCCAATTACTCAAAGAGCTTGGAGGAATAAGGATTGAAAATTGAATATTGAAAAATGAATATTTATTGAATTCTATCTGTTATATTTGACTTTGCTATATTTAAGATAGCGGCTAAAATTGACAGCATTCCACAAATATTCAATCGACAATCTTCAATATTCATTTATTTTATAGGTACCTGATGGATAAGACAAAGCAGCTGACCCAAAAACAGTTTGACTATTGCATGGAATGCGGACTGTGCACCGGCAGCTGCCCCATCAGCCGCGAGCTGTCCACGTTTTCACCCCGGCAGATCATCAAACGGGCCGTGCTGGATCCGGAAGGCGGCCTGATCCGCAGCCGTGAAATCTGGAATTGCTTGAGCTGTGCAAGTTGCAGCGAGCGCTGTCCGGCGGAGATTGATTTTCCGGAGTTCATTAGTTCTCATCGGCAGGCAGCCCGTAAGGCCGGAAATTTTCCCCAGGAAAGTCATCACGGTATCCTGCAGGCCATCGCCGGCCTGCAAACCTGCAACCTGAACCAGCGCCGCACCGGGTGGGCGCAAAAGGCCGGGGTGTTTCGTGATAGCGGGGAGTATTTTTATTTTGTAGGCTGTTTGCCGTTTTTTAATGTGACCTTCCGCTATCTGAATATATCTCCCCTGCAAAGCGCGCAAAGTGTGCTCATGCTCCTGAACAAAATGGGAATCGAACCGGTGATCAGCAACCATGAGCGCTGCTGCGGGCACGACGCCCTGTGGTGCGGGGACCACACCACCTTCGGCAAGCTGGCCCGATGGAACCTCGACGTGATTAAAGCCTCCGGCGCCAAAACCGTGCTCTTCAGCTGCCCGGAGGGATACGTCACCTTTAAAAAATATTACCCGAAGTATTTGGGAACACTGCCCTTTCAAGTGCTGCATCTGACGGAGTTTTTCGAACGTGAACTGCCGCAGGCCGGCCTATCATTTCAAAGATCGGCTACCGGAACGATTACCTACCATGATCCCTGCCGCCTGGGTCGTCTGGCTGGCATATACGAGCCGCCCCGCCGGCTCTTGCAGCTCCTTCCTGAAACCCGGCTGGTAGAAATGGAGCGCAACCGTGAACATGCGCTGTGTTGCGGGACTAGTGCCTGGATGGAGTGTTCCAGCTGTTCCAAGGCCATTCAAAGCGAGCGTCTGCAGGAAGCCATCCAAACCGGGGCGCAAACCCTGATCACGGCCTGCCCCAAATGCCAGATCCACCTGATGTGCGCTCAAAACGCCACGGACGCCGACCTGAAGGTGATGGATATTTACACATATCTAAGGGAAAGATTGGTCGAAAGGAACAAAAATGATGGGCGTTAAAAAAATCGATGCGGCTGTATGACAACGATTAACGTGTGGCTTAGATCATGGATAAGTAAATCATATCATAGTTATAAGCTTCCATTCTTATAGGTATCACGTCCTAATTCATCATCTCGCAGGATTTCATATTTCGGTGGTTAATCCCAAAAACCGGAACACCTAAATAGATTGTGTCATCATAGCCGAAACCCATCCTTTACCGATTTTTTGGATTGCGTTCGCCAATCGATTCTTTTTTTTCCACAGTCATCAGTCGGACAGCAACGGTTTCAACATATAACTCAAATCGCTTTCCCTTGTAGGATAAGGGCTGACGATGGTTTGTTGATATAACTCGTCGACCGTTGTTTCATTTAACATGGCCTGTTTGATGGTGTTGATCAAGCCGGAGGCCTGATCGGATAGGATGTGGGCCCCGAGAATTAAATTATTCGCATCCGTCAATATTTTATA
>CP070694.1:1296610-1301781 GCA_020353355.1 Desulfobacterales bacterium
CCGCGGCAGTTCCGGCGATTGTCTATTTTACTTTTGTATATATATTGAGCATTCCCTTGCACACGGGATTCTTTTGAGATCATCATCCGTCACCATAACTATCGGAAAAACTCAGTCTCAAAATTTTCAAAGGAAAACAAAATGTCGTCAACCAATAAACTCCATGAGGAAAAGACCGACCCGCAACAACTGAAAGAAACTCTGGCGTTGGCCTGTCGAATCCTGGGAACCGAGGGGCATGATGACTTAAATTTAGGTCATCTAAGCGCCAGGGCAAAAGATCAGGCGGGTCTAATGTATATGAAAGGGCGGGGACTGTGCTTGAGTGAGGTTCGGGCAAAGGACCTGGTCACGATCGATTTTGACTATAAGAAGGTGGCCGGCCAACGGGATGCCCACGGGGAGCTACCCATTCACATCGAGATTTATAGAAAAAGAACGGATGTAAACTGTGTCGTCCATACGCACCCTCTGTATGCCACGGCATTTTCCGCCACAGGGCAAAGGCTCAGACCCGTGAACAACGAGAGTGTGTTGTTCGCAAAACCGCTGCCCTACTTTGATCGGGTAACCGATCTGGTTGTAACCCGAGCGCTGGGTGGGGCACTGGCAGCTGAACTCGGGGAGGAAAAGGCAATTTTTATGAAGAACCATGGCATCGTGGTTGTCGGCGAAACCATCGAGCAGGCCACCGTCAGGGCATTTCTGCTGGAAAAGGCGGTCAAGACCCTTTTTGTTGCCAAGGTTTTTGGTGAGCCGGGCTGGACGGACGATGAGGAGGCCGATAGAAAAGCGCAGCGTATCTTTACCGAACCCAAAACCAAAGCGATGTGGGCAGCTCTTGTGAGACAGCTGGAGTACAAAGAGGCGCCGCTTCGTATTCTGACGCTTTTAGAAGAACAGATGGCGAAAAGCCAGTTGCGATGATGCACCTTCTTATGAATTTCTCTACTAAGGAAAAAAACGATGGCACCAGCGCTTGCCATTATAGCGGCCTTCTTATACGGCGTTTCGATGATAACGGCCCGGATCGGTTTGCAGCACATGGATACATTTTCCGGGGCGCTGATCAGCATGTTTTTTTCTTTTATCGGTTCCCTGCTGCTTATTATTTTTTGGGTTCCCATCGGGCACTTTGCCAATTGGGCATTGATTTATTTTATCATGGCCGGGCTATCCGGTCCTTGTATCGGCAGATTCCTGCTCTTTATCGGAATCAATCGCGTGGGAAGTTCGATTGCTTCCGCACTGTATTCGATCAAGCCCCTGTTTTCAGCGTTTGCCGCGGTCTTGATTTTAGGCGAAAACCTGACGACGGAGATTGCGCTGGCAACCGTGATGATGGTTGCCGGACTGGCCATGGTCAGTTCGAAACAATCCGCAAAACAGGTTGAAAATACATGGTCGAAAAAGGATCTGATTTTTCCGATTTTAGCCGGCGCAGCTTATGGGCTCGCACATGTTTTCAGGAAGATCGGGTTAAATATAAATCATGAACCTCTGATGGGGGTTGCCGTCCAGAATGTAGCGGCCTTATCGATTTCTTTAACCCTGGCGTTTTTCAGGAAAAATCAGCGACAGCTGGCCTCAAATCATCGAAAGGCATGGGTTCTCTTCGGGTTAAGCGGTATTTTTTCCGTTTTAGGTCAATTGTTGTTGTTCCATGCGCTCAACATCGGCAGCGTCGTTATTGTATCGCCGCTATCCGCAATCAGCCCTTTATTTGTTATTGCGATGGCCGCTATTTTTCTAAAAAAGTCTGAACACGTTACCTGGAAACTCATTTTTGGTACAGTTTTAATTGTCGGCGGCACAATTTTGCTGGCCCTTTTCCCTGATCGCTAAGGTGCGCTGGTTGTCGATTATCGAGCGATGGCGCCTTTTGAGAAGAGTCACGGATTCATACGGAGGTTTGAAGCATGACCATCCAACTGGATAATTTGGGCAAACTGATAGAGACCGATATTTTGATTCTGGGTTCCGGAGCTGCCGGCTGCGGTGCGGCGATCGGAGCCGCAAAGCGCGGTGCCCGTGCGGTGCTGGTTGATAAAGGCAAGTTGGAGAGTTCGGGCTGCCTTGGGGGCGGAAACGATCACTTCATGGCCGTTTTGAATACGGATCCGCAAACCGACTCACCGGAGGCACTGGTTAATTTCTATAAAAGCCCGCTGAGCGGCTATACGCCCGAGATGATTTCGCGATGGGCCCAGGCGATGCCCGTGATGCTGGATGTGCTGCAGGAAGTTGGCGTCGAGTTTATTAAAAATCCGGATGGCTCATGGTTGAGGACCGTCGGGTTCGGCCAGCCAGGAAACTGGTTTATCAATATTAACAACGGCCAGTTGATCAAACGGCGCCTGGCCAAAAAAGTAAGGGCCATCGGCGTTGAAGTCGTTGACCATGTGATGGTCACCAAGTTGCTGACGGCCAACAATCGAATCATAGGGGCCATCGGCTACCATGTGCTCGATGGATCCCTCTATATTTTCAAAGCCAAATCGGTGGTGCTGGCGTTGGGAAACAGTGCCAATCGGGTGACAACCAATTCGACGGGAAACCCCTTTAACACCTGGCACAGCCCTTTCAATACCGGCAGTCAATTCGTGCTCGCTTATGATGCGGGGGCGAAACTGATCAATCTTGACCTCAAACAGCTGGCCACGCTCGTGCCCAAAAGTTTCAGCTCTGCCAGGATGAACGGCATCAACGCTGTGGGCGCGCACGAACTGAATGCTCTCGGCGAAAGATTCATGGGAAAGTATCATCCCATGATGGAAAACGGACCGAGACTCTTTCAAATTCTCGGCACCCACCAGGAGCTGGTCGAAGGTAAGGGGCCGCCGTTTCACATGGATATGCGACATTGTGACAAGGAGGAACTTTATCATTTGCAGTATGTTCTTATGCCCGGAGACAAGGCTACGTTCCTTGACTACTGTGAGCAGAAAGGAATCGATTTCGCGAAATATCCGATGGAAGTGGAGTTATCCGAAATTGAACTCAGTGGAATGCTGATGACCCAGGAAAACTTTGAGTCTACGGTCAGTGGTCTGTTTAATGGCTGTGTTTTTTACAATTTTTCCGGATCCATGTGCAGCGGATACATCGCTGCGACCGAGGCCTGCGCCGCTTTACCTCGAGCCGAAAAACTTGCGCCCATCATGCCCGAAGAAGTCAGTCTTGAAAAGAAGCGGATTTTCAAACCGATGAACAATTCCGGTGGTTTAAGCTACGCGAAGTTTGAAAGTGCGGTTCAACAGGTTATGAAATACTACATGGGCTATGTCAGAAATCAAAAAGGCATGGAGATTGCTCTTGAACGGCTCAGCCTGATTGAGAGCTATCTGGATCGTGTGCAGGCATCAAACTATCATGAATTGATGCGCGCAAACGAAGCGGTGCACCTTTTAAAGGTATGCCAGCTGGCAACCCGGGCTTCTATGGAGCGCAAAGAAAGCGGTCGCGCGATTTACACGCGGAGTGATTATCCCGAGCACAATGACGCATATTCTAAAATGCTTACCATGTGGCAAACAGGCGGGGAGCCACAGATGTCCTGGCTTTAAAACAGACTGAAAGAGGTTAACGATGCCACCAAAATTCAGCAGCGAAATAAGGCAAAAAATTATTTTTCCGAACACCGGGGAAGATCAGCCCAGAACCTCACCCTGTGAAGCCAATTGTCCGGCAGGCAATCCGATTCAAAGGGTGCATGCCCTCATCCATGAAAACCGTATTGAAGAAGCCCTGGAATTTTTGAGATTGCGCAACCCTTTTGCGGGCATTACCGGCCGTGTCTGCGCCCACCCTTGCGAACACGTCTGTAACCGCAACGAATATGATCAGGGATTGGCCATTCGCGCCCTCGAAAGATTCGCTGCCGATCGTGCCGATGCAAATGCCCTTGCTAAAGCCAAACGGAAAAAAAGAAATGGCAAAAAGCTGGCGATTATTGGCTCCGGACCGGCGGGTATGACCTGTGCTTATTTTTCGGCATTGCTTGGTCATGATGTTACCGTCTATGAATCCTCGCCGGTTTTGGGCGGCATCCCGCGTGTGGCAATTCCCGATTTTTGGCTGCCGAAGGATATCGTCGATCGGGAAATCGGCAACGTGCTGGCACTCGGTGTTGAAGTCCACACGAACACGACCATCGGCAGGGATGTTGCCTTTGAGGAAATTTTGGCCGAACATGATGCCTGCCTGATTGCCGTTGGCGCAAGTCGTGACCGATGCCTGGATATCCCCGGCGTTGAAATGATGATTCCGGCAATATCTTTCTTAAAACACGTCAACCTGGGCCAAAGAGACGGTATCGGTGATAAGGTGGTTATCGTCGGCGGCGGCGGGGTTGCATTCGACTGTGCCTTAACGGCCAAACGTCTCGGCGCTGCTGAAGTCCATATTGTGTGTGTTGAGGGTCAGGACTGCATGTGTGCGCCGCCGCAAGAAATCCGCAAGGCGGAAACAGAAGGCATCATGGTTCACAATTCCAGGATGATATCACGGGTCTTGGACCTTGCAGGCAAGACCACCGGGATTGAGTACTATGAAATTTCTTCTTTTGAATTTGACGAAAAATGCTGTCTTTCGGTTCAGCCCGTTTCCGGTGAGAAGAAACAACTAAAAGCAGACACGGTGATTTCTGCAGTCGGGGGCGAACCTGATTTTTCCTTTATCGGGAACAGCGGTCAACTCGAAATTGCGCTAAACGGGACCCTGAAAGTGAACTCGCAGACCATGGCGACCTCGATGGATAAAGTGTTTGCAGCCGGAGACGTCGTGTCCGGTCCATCCACCGTCGCGCAAGCCATTGGCGACGGCCGGCGCGCAGCCATCGCCATTGATCGATATCTGAGCGGAAGCCGATTTTCAGAATTGGAAAGGGTGGTTATCAGCGAAGCGGGCCAAGTGGTCCATAAAGCAATGGCGGTTAAAATGACGCCGCATGTGGTGGCCTATGATGAAATCTTAAATATTGACTATCATGAAAAGCAGTCGCGCCAGGAGACAAACAAACTGTCTGTGGAGAAATCTGTTCATTCTTTCAAAGAAATTGATCAGGGCTTTGAACGAAATGCGGCCATGATTGAGGCCGGGCGCTGTTTGCATTGCGGACACTGCACCTCCTGCGGGTGTTGCGTGGAGGATTGTCCCGGACTGATTTTGTC
>CP070694.1:1301881-1306074 GCA_020353355.1 Desulfobacterales bacterium
CAAACTTTAGATCACTTTTACCTTTCTAGTCCATGGCCGCAAGCACCTCAAACTTGTCTTTCTCCAGTGCCCTTCTGATAACTGCCGTTTGGCAGGCAGATAGCCGGAAGTAATAGACGCGTTTGTCTGCTTGCTGGGTCATGCCCACATTGATGATATCCCCTCCGTTATCGTGGATAATCTGCCAGGCCTTCTTCAGCGCGTCGGGTTGATCACCGATGACCACATCAATGCGTGATGTCGTGGTCAGAATGCCCATCATATCGATAAATGTCCTGAGAATATCCGCGGCGGTGATGATACCGACCAATTTATTATCTTTAACCACCGGCAACCCGCCGATTTTGTGATTGTAAATGAGTTGGGCCGCATATTCGATTTCTTCATCGGGGTCAACGGTTATGGGATCTTTTATCATCAAATCCTGTAACGATAAATCGCTGACCATGGACGGGATCAGTCCTTGTTTCAGATCCGCCAGGGTTAAAAAACCTTCCAGATGATTGTTTTCAGAAACCACCGGCAGATGCCGGATGGAGTTGACTTTCATCAGCTCAATAGCCTCACTAATGGAGGTATGGAGGCTTACCGTAATCGGATCTGGAATCATCAACGAGTGGATTTTCATGGCGTCTGCTCCATTAACGATTCGGAGTCTAGTGTTTGGGTGAGCGGGTCCGAACGGATATGAAGAGCGGCTGTGGCGATCGGTCGATGCAAATCAAAACCCTAATTTAGCGCAACTTCATGTTGTCCCCGGTCACCGCTGAACTTCTATCTCTTTTCTGGGTTTTTCGTTTGGCTCGCGGCTGATAACTACACAATGGTTCTTCGGCTAAATAATCACCGCTGGCTTCATAGGCTCTGGCACGACAGCCCCCACAGACCTTTTTGTATTCGCAATAGCCGCACTTTCCTTCTAAGTTATCAAAATTTCGTAAAGAAGAAAAGATTTTTGAGTGGTTCCAAATATCCGCAAACGAAGTCTGACGGACATCACCGCAGTTTAGATCCAGATACCCGCAGGGCTGGACAATGCCTCGGTGTGAAATAAAGCAAAATCCCAAGCCACCGAGACAGCCGCGGGTCACAGCATCCAGCCCGTGGGCTTCAAATGAGATGGTTTTGCCTTCTTCTCTGGCGCGATGTCTGAGTATGCGGTAGTAGTGAGGAGCGCAGGTGGCTTTTAATTGCAGGGGTGTGCATTGGCTTTGATCATAGAACCAATTTAAGGTCTTTTCATATTCGGCGGCATTGATTTCCTGGTCCACGATATATTTACCGCGTCCGGTGGGTACCAGTAGAAAAATATGGTGAGCCACTGCCCCCACATCAACGGCAAGTTGCTGGATCGCGGGAATCTCATTCAGGTTGGTCTTGGTAATGGTGGTGTTGATTTGGAATTCGATGCCGGCGTCCTTCATCAATTGAATGCCATGCAGGGTACCCTCGAATGCCCCGTCAACCTTTCTGAAACTGTCATGACTTTCAGCAGTTGCACCGTCAAGGCTCACGCTGATCCGCTGAATGCCGGCGGCTGCCAACTTCTGAGCGATGGTTTTTGTTATCAGGGTTCCGTTGACTGCCATCACCATGCGCAGTCCCTTGTCCGTTCCGTATTGGGCGATATCAAAAATATCCGCCCGCAGCAACGGTTCACCACCGGTGAGAATGATGATTGGATTGCCAACCTCGGCAATTTGATCCAGGAGGCGGAACGACGCTTGCGTAGCCAACTCACCGCTGTGCGGACCAGTGGTTGCCGAAGCACGACAATGGATACAGGCGAGGTTGCAATTTCGAGTGGTCTCCCACGCCACCAGACGCAACGAATTGCCTTTGGCGTTTGAGTGGGGATGGGAGTGGGTCATGTGTTTTGATGGTGTCATCATCCTTGCCATTCACAATCCACTGAACCTGAGAGTACCTGAGCCGCATCCATGGCAAAATAGGTTAAAATCATGTCCGCACCGGCGCGTTTGATGGCGGTTAATGTTTCCATCATGATCCGGGGACCGTCGATCCAGCCCATTTGTTCACCGGCCTTAATCATGGCATATTCCCCGCTGACATTATAGGCGGCCAGCGGAAGATCGATTTCTTCGCGAACGCGACAGATAATGTCCAAATATGCCAGAGCAGGTTTTACCATGATGATATCGGCACCCTCTTCGATGTCCAGCATGACTTCGCGGATAGCCTCCAAAACATTGCCGGGGTCCATCTGATAGGTGCGGCGATCACCGAATTTGGGGGCTGAATCTGCTGCATTGCGGAAGGGGCCGTAGTAAGCCGAACAGTATTTGGCAGAATATGACATGATCGGGGCATGGTAAAAATTGTTATCATCCAATATGTCCCGAATTTCGGCCACGCGGCCGTCCATCATATCCGAGGGCGCAACCATATCCGCGCCGGCTTGTACATGGGATAATGCGGTTTTTGCCAGCAATTCCAGGGTGGCATCGTTGTCAATGATTTCACAGTCCACCACGCCGCAATGGCCATGGTCGGTGTATTGGCATAAACACACATCCGTGATGACCGCCAGATCCGGTATTGTATCTTTTAAGGCTTTGGTGGCTTGCTGGACAATTCCGTCCCGGGCATAAGCGCTGGTCGCCATGGCGTCCTTGTGCTCAGGAATTCCAAAGAGCATCACCGCCGGTATTCCCAGTTGGTGCGCTGAGGTGGCCGTTTTAGCCAAATTATCGATGGATAATTGAAAATGACCGGGAAGCGATGTTATCGGGTTTTGGATGTTTTTGCCGCCGATAGCAAAAAGCGGCAATATCAAATCATTGACCGACAGACTGGTTTCGCGGATCATTTTGCGAAACGCATCGTTTTGCCGCAGCCGTCTGGGTCTGTAATCCGGAAATTGCATTATGTATTCCTTTGGTTAGTTTTATTTCGACACACAAAAACCAACTCATTTTCCTAGCCGTATTAGATCGTTTGCGCGATTTCCTCATCGGATAAATAGCACGCGGGATCCGGTGCCCATACATCGCCGCTAACGGCCTCGGCCCTGACCCTGAAGTTGCCGGCACAAATGTCCAACCAGCAGCAGGTGGCGCAGCGACCCTTGACATACTGTTGCTTGTTTTTCAGCTTGCCCAGCAGCGGTTCCGAGGTGTCCGACCAGATTTCCGAAAAGGGGCGGTCTTTGATATTGCCGAAGCTATAATGCCGCCAGAATTGATCGGCATGCACCTCGCCGTCCCAGCTGATGCAGCCGATACCCCGGCCGGAGTTATTGCCTTCGTTCATTTTGAGCAGTTCCATGACCTCTTTGGCACGCTGGGGATTTTCTTTCAGCAAACGTAGATAGACGTAGGGACCATCAGCGTGATTGTCCACGGTGAGGACTTCTTTGGGTTTGCCCTTGTCATGCAGTCGTTTGGTATGATCGATAATAAGATCTACGGCCGCCCGGGATTCTTCATGGTTGAGATCATCTTCCACCAGCTTTGATCCTCTTCCGGCATAGACCAAGTGATAAAAACAAACCCGCGGGATATCCATGTCTTCGATGAGTCTAAAGATGCTGGATATTTCTGACACATTGAATTTGTTGATCGTGAAGCGCAGTCCGACCTTAATGCCGGCTGCCTGGCAATTTTTAATACCTTCCAGGGCAGAAGCGAACGCTCCCTTGACACCTCTGAAACGATCATTGATATCTTCCATCCCATCCAGACTGATGCCCACATAGGATAAGCCGATATCTTTTAAAATTCGCGCTGTCTCGGCGTCAATTAAGGTTCCGTTTGTGGATATGACGGCCCGCATACCGTTTTGCACGGCATAGGCTGCAAGTTCGGGAAGATCCGGTCGAACCAGCGGCTCACCGCCGGAGAACAACACAACCGGGACCCCAAATTGTGCCAGATCCTCGATTAATTTTTTGCCCTCTGCGGTGGTAAGTTCATTATCGCCCGTGCTGGCCTTCGCATGGGCATAGCAGTGAACGCATTTTAAGTTGCACTGGCGGGTAACATTCCAGACCACCACCGGTCGTTTGTCGGCCGAGAACTGCAGCAGATGGGACGGCAGTTGGGCGGATTGGCGTCCATAGCGCAGCGCGTCAGACGGCTCGATGGTTCCGCAATAAAGCTTTGATATACCGATCATTATATTGTGTCCTTTGATGTCAGGGCGGAGGCTCGCCAAACAGCTGGAGCATGATC
>CP070694.1:1306174-1310456 GCA_020353355.1 Desulfobacterales bacterium
CGATCTCCACAAAGGCGCTGCATTCCTCGCATAAGCCGCCGGCAGCAAGCGTGACGCCCAGCGCATCCAGCAAACTCATTTTGGTCATCTCTGCGGTTTTCTCGGGGAGATCTTCATAAACGGTGTTTGCAACGTATTCTGCCAGAGTCGCCGATTCGTTCATATCCTTGTAATGTATCCCTTTTTCGTCAGAGATTGGTTTTAAGAAATGTTTTCAATCGGTCTTTACGACGACCTCATCGCCTTCGCGGGCAAACCGCGTATGTATTTTTTGATCGCTTGTTATTTCGTCGATATATCGAACAACATCTTCAAAGCGCTCATCGCCCGATTTCAGAATTTCCGGTTCGGATCCAGCGCGGAGATATACCGGAAGAAACGAAATGCGCGCGATGCGCTTTTGCGCGATTATGCATTTGATAATCAGAGATTTTCTTGTTTCCGGCGGCAACGGATATTCGCTTTTTTCATCCCACTGGGGATTAAGTTCTTCAATTTCTCTATGACGGGCGGTGTTATAAAGGTCTTGCATAAATGCGGCGGGTTGTTCGATGGCGAAGTTGCCCAGGCTGTACATTATCGCCCTTCCTTTATAGACCTCTATGCCTTTTAATACATGCGGATGGTGTCCCAGGATCAGGTCCGCCCCGCAATCGATAGCCTTGCGAGCCGTTTCGCGTTGATAATCCGCAAGTTGAGCCGGCACGAAGTGTATTCCCCAGTGCATGGATAAAATGACGATGTCCGCATTTGATTTGGCTTTTTCAATATCATCGGCCATGGCCTGAAGATCGTCTCTGTGGGGAAAGGTATGGGTCCTGCAAAGCGAACCGGGTTGATCGGGCTCGACTTGTTCGTAGATCGTCCATGCGCGCATCGGCGCGCATCCTGGCCGATCATTCTCGGCCCAATATCCAAAAGGCAAAATCGAGTAATAGGCCAAAAAAGCTATCCGCGTGCCCTTTCTTTCAAGTATGGCGGGGCTGCGCGCCTCGACGATATTTCTTCCAACGCCGATGGGTTCCATTCCGTTTGCCCTTATCGCACGGATGGTATCGAAAAAGGCCTCCTGGCCAAAGTCCATACAATGGTTACTGGCAAACGAGACCACCTCAAAACCGCAGTCTCTGAGAGCCCAGGCAGAATTCGGGTGGGCACGCATAGGGAGCCTTGCTTGAGGCAGAGGTGTTCCTCGGGTCGAGAGATTGGTTTCGAGTTGACAGAACCGGATATCGCCCTGTTTCAGAAAGCCGGATACATGCCGAAACATCGTACGGGGATCTTCGCGTTTCGGCCCCACGTCACCGACGGCATAGAGCAAAATTTCTTTATCTTTTGCATCTGCCACTGATCTTTTATCCTCTATGTGCTCAAATAATCGACAAGCCACAAAGGGCTTTCCACCTGAGCTTTTTAAGATGCTTCCAGGGCATCATTGCCCAAAGCCCCTTGGGATCTCTGCAGTCTTTCATCTAATTTCGGCGCCGACAAAATGCTCAGCGCCCCGAGGAGATTTACGGCAGCAAATACAATCCAGGCCGCCTGATATCGACCGTAAGTATCAAAAACAAAGCCCGCCAGCAATTGACCGGTGATGCTGCCCACCATGGCCATGCCCTGGGATAAACCGACGATTGATCCCAGATGGCTTCTGCCGAAATATTCACGCAACATGGCCGGTATCATCGGCACCGGACCGCCGTACCCGATACTCAGTAAAATAATGACGGGCGCCAGCAGCCACTCACCGGACCGCTCGAGAAAGGCAAAACCGAATAAGCTGATGCCTGTCAGGCCTATGCCTATCGCGGTGATGCGCCGCTTATCCTGCCGGTCGCCGAGCCAGCCGAAACTCAGGCGGCCCGCAACACTGAGGACGGGTATGGCACCGGCCGCAAGGCTGCCGATCGGCCTGGAGAAGCCGATGCTGCTCAAATATGGCATGACATGGGTCAACACGGCGTGTATGGCAAATACATGACAGATAAAGGCTGTCTGCAGGTGCCAGAACTCCCGGGTCGTCAGTGCCTGCCAAACGCCCAGATCCTTATAAGCGCTTTTTGCCTGGCCTGCCGAGCCCTGCAGCTCATCGGCATCCGGGCATGGCTCTCCGTCGGGGAAAAGTCCATATCGTTCAGGACTGTGGCGAACGATAATCGACAGGGATAAAAGAATCAGCCAGGTTGCCGCACCGAAAACAACCATGGCCGTCCGCCATCCAAAACTATCGATGACCATCGTAACGATTGGGACCAGAAGACCTCCAGCGGCCGAACCACATACAACAATGCCGGTGGCCAGAGACACCCTTCGATGAAACCAATATCCTGTCACCGTTATCGGAACCACGCCGATGCAGGTGCTGGTGCCAACAGCAATCAGGGCGAATGCGCCGTAAAAAGTCCAAAGAGAATGAATGCGGCTTAAAAAGGTTAAGCCGAAACCGGTGAGCAAGGCACCGGTAAAGATCAATTTACGCGGGCCAATGCGATCCAGCAGCAGGCCTACTATGGGCGCGAGCAGAGCGATTTCAAGACCCCGAATGGATGCCGCGATGGAGACGCGGGCATAACTCCAACCGAACTCATCGGCTATGGGCTTAAATACGGATGTAAAACCGAAAGAGACAACGCCTGAGATATAGCCTGTAATGAGAAAGAGCGCGCCTAAGACCCACCAGCCATAAAAGAGTTTTTTTGAGCCCATTTGGGTTGCCTTTACAGCACGACACTGGAAGTGGTTTGAAACCACTTCTAATCCGTTACGACTCTTATTTCATCTCGATCACGCACAAACTCGGTATCCAATCTCTGATCTTTACAGAGCCATTTCATATAATTCAGAACTTCCTCGCTGCGCGGGTCGGCTTGCGACAGGGGCTGCGGCTGGCCTTTTTTGGAGATCCATAAAGGCAAGAAGGATACCCTTCGAAGTTTTTTATCGCTTATCTGACACTTCACCAATATCGATTTCCTGGAATCTGCCGGAAACGCATAGGTCGGATATTCAGGATCCACTTCCCAGGTATAATGACCGATTCGGCAGTAATTTTGATGGTCGATTTCCACATCCGTAAAAACCGGTCTCTGCATAGCGGCCGCCATTTCATTTGCCACGGGTCCCGCTATCGGGAGATCCATGCAGAAGTTACAGAGGCTGAAAAAAATTGCCTTTCCCCGGTAGACTTCGATTCCTTTGAGAATATGGGCATGGGTCCCGATGATGATGTCGGCGCCGGCATCGATGGCGGCATGACCGGCCTCGTACTGATACATGGCAATAACCGAAGGAACGAAATGAACCCCCCAGTGCATGCAGACCACCAGAACATCGACCTCCTGCCTCAGGCTTTGAATATCCTTTACCATTGCATTTAAATCATCGGGAAATGCCTTGGTAATAATGCGCGGCGGTGTACCCGGTTGCCAATCGGCCTGCTCATATGAGGTTGAAGCCCTGAGAGGTGCCACACCGGATTTGTTTTCTCTGGCATCGAATCCTTTGGGGACAACGGAACAGTAGGCCAGGAAGCCCACTCTGGTTTTCTTGCGCTCGAAAATCACGGGCCGCCTGGCTTCAAATATGTCTCGACCCGTGCCGATTACCTCGATTTTGTTTCTTTTCATTACATCGAGGGTGTCGAGCAAGGCTTCTTCACTGTAATCCAGGGTATGATTGGAAGCAAAAGACATGACGTCAAATCCGGCATCGGCCAGGGCATTGGCAACTCGGGGGTGTGCGATCGAACCCAGGCCCATATGCAGTTGCTGTGTTCCTCTCAACGAGAGATTGCTCTCCAGCTGGCCGAAGGTGATGTCGGCTCCTCGAAGGATCGAACGGGTAGAATCGAACAGCTCTTCCGCGTTCGCACGCTTTGGGCCTACATCACCCACCGCAACCAGTGTAACCGTGTTTTCGCTGGTCATTTTCCCGTTTGTCTCGCTTCCTTTTTCTTCGAATTGTCAGGGATATCCCAAAGTGGAAAAATTGTTAAAAATTATTGAATAGAACTGTAGTCGGTCCTCTTGATAATCTCATCCTGAACGGGCTTGCCCAAGTTTACGAAATAGGCGCTGTAGCCGGCCACTCGAACGATGAGATCGCGATGCTTTTCGGGACGTTTCTGGCTGTCTAACAAGGTATCTCTATCTACGACGTTGAACTGAACGTGCTTGCCCCCCTGGCTGAAATACGTGCGAATGAGAATGGAAAGCTTGCGAAGGTCCTCCTGGGTCTTGAAGGCGGAGGGATCAAATTTCATATTCAGCAGGGTTGCTTGAAA
>CP070694.1:1310556-1313976 GCA_020353355.1 Desulfobacterales bacterium
CTGACTTCTGTTCTCTGTCATCTGTTTTCTGACACCTGAAACCTGAAACCACGAAGGTGAAACCTTGCTATTACTGTTGTCCGGATTGATAAAGCGGCAAATAGATAATCATTGTGGTGCCTTCACCAACCTCACTGTTTACGGTCATTTTTCCGCCAAGGCCTTCAACAATCATAAAACTTACCGAAAGTCCAAGACCGGTTCCTTTGCCGGGCTCCTTGGTTGTAAAAAATGGATCAAAAATATTTTTAATGTTTTCTTCCGGTATCCCCGGCCCATTATCGATGAACATGATTTTTAACATTGAACGACGCCGTTGCGCTCCGGTCTCGATATCCATCTCAAGTTCTGTGGTTATGATTAGCTTGCCGCCGGCATCCTTTTTCATTGAAGAAATTGCATCCGCGGCATTGATCATCAGATTCAAAAAAACCTGGCGCAGCTGGTTGGGATCTGCCAGTACAATATCATTTTTTGAACTCAGACATCGTTCCAAATCAATATTGGACATCAAGGGTTGTACCTTGAGAACATCGGCAATATCGTCGATTAACTCATGCACCTCTACCGCACGCGGATCTGTTCTGGATGGTCGCGAGATTTCAAGAAGTTGCCGGATAATTGTATTGATTCGTTCGATTTCATTTTCGGTGCGCAAAATATATTCATCTTTTTCTGTTTCAGAGATATCCGTCTGTTTGAGTAATTCGAGGTACCCCATGACAATACCTATGGGATTGCCGATTTCATGAGCAATGCCGGCCGATAATCTTCCCACAGAAGCTAACTTTTCAGCCCGAATTATTTCTTCTTGCGCTTTTTTTAGTTCTAGATTGGCCCTCTCAAGAGACATAACCGTTGAGCGCAGTTTTTCTCTATCCTCTGAAATACGGCGCAACATGCTGTTTAAGGCTTTCGACAAGGTATTGAGTGCATTGTCCTCCTTGCGGACGGTAAAAATAAATTCATCATCATCCCCATATTCTTCGGCACGCTTTGCTAGTCTTGCCAGGGGCTGAAAAAAAACTTTGTATAGTCTATAAATACCGGTAATCGCTAAAATTGCTGTATTGATGAATATATAAATTAGAAAGATCTTTTGAGATTGCCGCAGGCGCTCATAGATTCCATCCAGAGGCAAAACAATGCTGGCACCGGCTACCGCCTCATTATTTTGGAACACCGGCAACGAGATAATCACATTACGATTTTGCTCCCAGAAAACACCCCAAATCTTCCCGCTGAAATGAACCGAATTTTTGCCCGAAAGGACGGCCTGCTCGGTATACGTGACAAGGCTCTTCTGAGTGCTACATTGTCTTTCACCAAAATAGAGTTGACCGCTATCCCTACCCATAATCAAGGCACAGGAAACGCCAGCCTCACTCAGCATGTTCATGATCCTGGCTTTGGCGGCTGAATGAGATCCGATATTTTCCCATAGACAGGTAGCGATGAGATCATCTTGAAGTCTCGCTAACAAAATATCCCCTCTGGATACCTCGGCCCGGATAAGTTCATTTTGCGTTGTGATCACAATAACCAGATCAATTAACACCATCGCCACAAACAGGAGGGTGGCAATGGTAATCGCCATTTTTGCTTTTAGACCGCGAGCAAACACCTTAAGGCTAGCCCCACTTATCCTGAAACCATTTCGAATCGATCGCTGATGCCGTCATCCAATTGAACCGAATTTGTTATTAATGCAATTATAATGCCTATGGTGATAATATATAAATCTTACCTAATATTGAAAGAGATTCAACTAGTCAATTACACTTCTAATGCATAATTGTTACTTTAAGAAATTGATAGATCGACAAAGACTGATTGCCCTTCAGTTATTAGAGTAATAAATTGCGTAAGTTGTTAATTTTTCTCTTGAAAATTAAATTTTTATTTGCTAGGTATGAGCAATCCATTTTTCGAGCAATGAGTGTCAAATAAATTCAATTAAAAAAGATCATTTTTATAATTAACCACTTTCCCATATCTTAACTAGCGTGAATTGAATGGCTCGCAGTGACCTATCCATAAACGCTTTTTTAGAGAATGGCAGTAGTAGAATACCGGTTTGTGTCAGGTATGTCTCGAAGTACTCCCTGCTGATTAGATCCCTGGAACACCCTATTTTTGCCTATGGTTCAGATTCATTTAATCTTATTATTCAAAACAATGGAAATCGTCTGGAACTGGGGCCTTGCCGCATAGTCTCAGAACCCCATGACGACGAATATAGCGGCCACCTGATTTTTCTTTCCGATGTATATGACATGCACAGCTTATTGTTCGAGGACAAAGTCGTAAAATTGCAAGGCGCATTTTGTGATTTGCCTGCGATCTTAGAACGTAAAGATAACATTCGACAGTCATTTAAAGAATATACGGCCAACCTTACCTATGATTTAACGGTATATAAAAATTTATTTGATCATATCGATTCCAAATATCAGGAAGAACCCGAGGCGATTCGAGATTCCATTCAAAAAGCGCTAATCAAGACAGAAGGACAAAAATTCAAGCGCTTCCTCGATCAAAAGTTGAACGAGCTGGAACTCCTGGTAGCGGATTTTAGCCAGGAGGAACATCAGCGTCATGGCTTTTATTTCAGAAAGCAACTTTGGAATTTTCTGCTTTGCAGTCCTCTTATGGCTCGAACAAATCTAAAGCCACGGGGATATTCCGGTGATTCAGAAATAATGAGAATGATATATTTAAATGATTATCAGGGCGAATCTACTTTTTCAAAATTATTGAATAAACATGGTGTCGAGCACACAGCAGCGCAATCAGTACGAAACAGAGTCGCGCTTATCGTACAAAAGCTGCTGAATTTTCAAAAGAGCCCCAATAAATTTTCAATAGATAAACTAAAGATTCTCTCATTAGGATGTGGCCCTGCCTTTGAAATCCGGGAAATTTTAAGATCTTCTAATGATTGTAATAAGTATCATTTTGCATTACTTGACCAGGACCCTATCGCCTTATCTGAAGCAGCCAGGTTGATTCAGGACATTGAATATAAGTTAAATACAAAAACAAATGTAGATTATATCCAAGGCTCTGTAAGGACGATGATCTTTTCAAAATCATTAGAGCAAAAATGGGGCCAATTCCATTTCATCTATTCAATGGGGCTTTTTGATTATCTTACCAACCCGGTAGCATCCGCAGTGATTAAAAAAATATATCAACTATTAAAACCGGGGGGAGAGATGGTTGTTGGCAATTTCCACGTTTCAAATCCATCCAAATATTATATGGAATATTGGTGCGACTGGGTTCTTTACCTTCGAACAGAAGAAGAATTTAGAGATCTGATAGGGGACGATTCCTCAGCAAACGTCTCAGTTATTTTTGAAAATACAGGAAGCCAAATGTTCCTTCACATTAAAAAACAGGTAGATAGCTAGAAAA
>CP070694.1:1314076-1321585 GCA_020353355.1 Desulfobacterales bacterium
CTCTCGATATCTCAGGACAGTGGATACCCATTACCATTCAAAAATACAGCAAGTCAAGTCTAATGTTTACTTCCGCGGAGCGGTTCAGTTCATCTACATATCACAAGTTCCACGATTTCTGTGATTACATAATAGTATCACAGGTTTTGGGAGGTGTGGTTTTTGCATATTATCTCAATCAGCCTCGGCTGATGTTTGGTTCTCTGTCAAGCATCAATTTCATTTTCATTAAAACTCTCAAAAAACAGTTATCAATTTTATTTGACCTGATACGACACAATTATGTATAAAAGCATCTAAAATAATTCTGATTTTCCTTCTCCATCTGACTTGCAGCGAATTTTCAAATAAAGAGAAAACGAAAAGCTGTGTGATTACCAATTTCTCTTAATCATTATACTCTGGCGTTTCCCGCTCGAATTGAAAAGCACTTCCTATTATTTCAAAAGATCCAAATTAGAAGGAGGAGTGCCATTATGATTATCAAAATGATTATATCCGCTATATTGGTTTTTAGCACTTTTATATCGGCAACTGCTGCTGAGATCAAGGAACTAAAAATTGGAATCGGTATTGATGCCGACACCTTAAACCCCCAAGAGCAGACGACAACGCTCATCGGGAATATTTGCGAATTAATTTATGACACACTTTTCTTTAAAGAAACAGATGGAAAATTGGAACCAAGATTGGCAACTGGCTGGGAGATATCCCAAGATGGTCTGACATACACCTTACATATTCAAGAGGGTGTTGAATTCAGCGATGGAACTGCCTGCGATGCCCTTGCAATTAAGTATAACTTTGATCGAGTTATAGATCCAAATGTAAAAATGCCATTGCGATTCACCGTCTCTATGATTGATAAAGTGGAACTACTTAACACATCTACAATTAAGATTAAGCTAAAATATCCCTATGCCCCATTCCCGAAGTATTTCTCTGAGTGGCTATTTTCACCGCTAGCGCCATCCTCAGTCAATAAATCCGGTAAAAACATTAGTTTCACCCCTGTAGGTGCAGGTCCTTATAAATTGGAGCAATGGATAAAAGGCGAACGTATTGTTTTAGTTCGCAATGAGAAATACTACGGGAAACCACCAAACGTCGCCAGATTGGTTTTCAAAATTGTGCCCGATGCATTTACAAGAGAAATAATGCTGCGCAATGGGGAAATCGATATTTGCTATAAACCTTTGCCACCAAACATTGAAGAACTCCAGTCTGACCCCAGCATCACCGTGAAAATGCCTTTAACCTCAAGAACTATTTTCATGGGCTTAAATTGCCAGAAGGGTCCTACCGCCAACAAAACAGTCCGTAAAGCCTTTAATTACGCAGTCGATAAAAGAGCTATCGTAACGAAAATTCTTTTTGGTGCTGCTGTGCCAATGGATGCTCCCGTCTCTCCGATTCTTTTTGGCTACCATAAGATGGGACTACAATACGACTACAACCCCAAAAGGGCGAAGGCAATGCTGAGTCAAGATAATTTCGACTTCACCCGCACAGTCCATATACGAACCCCGAATGGACGTTATCTTTTCGATAAACAAGTCTCCGAAACGGTTCTCGCATTTCTGCAGGCGATCGGGGTCAAAGCCGAACTCAGATCCTATGACTGGCCAATTTATATTGCCGATCTTTTAAAACCACTAAATGAATCGCCGCTTGAGGTTTTTCTTTTGGGATGGGGTCCAACAGTGCTTGATGCAGACGTGACTCTCCATGGCCAGTTTCATTCGAGCAGCAATCCTCCAAAAGGGTTGGGAGGAGCATTTTATAATAATCAGAAATTTGACGAATTAATTGAGGCGGCACGAAGAGAACAGGATGACAGCAAGCGTTTAGAACTATACAAGAAAGCTTCGGAGATGGCTTGGGATGATTGCCCCTGGCTCTGGCTTCATACTGAAAGATTTGTTATTGCATATCGAAGTTCCCTCAGGAATTTGCTCATTACCAACACTGAGAAGTTTTTTCCGACATACACTACGGTGGAGTAAGAAAAAAATCTAAACCAATATTGGCAAACTATCCTTTCTCTAAGTTGTTATCTGCTATTGCATATCAGGTAATGGCCAATACACAGTTTATCAGAATGGTGGATGGCGGCTATTAATAAACCATAAGCAATTTTTCCATATGTCATTTTTATATCTGAAATAAATCACCTACCTAAAAATTGTGTATATCGTTTTTTGTATGTTTGACTCTTATTACCGTAGCAGTGGTCATGGAAGCCATCCGATTCTTTAAATCTGAAGCCCCGGCGGTTGGCAATATTGACAATAAACTGGCTGGTGTAAGGACAACGGTGCATCTTTTTGACTTAAATCAATGAATTCTATTTTTTTAAATTATAAACACTTCAGAGGGAGACGACCATGTGCCAGAGTTACAAAAAAGTTTGTGTATGTAACCAAAAAACCGCCGAAATATTTTTTGGAAAAATGGTGTTAGACGAAAAGGCCATTGCCGAGCTCTATTGCCCAAACTGCAGTCACGGTATTGATACGGGTTGTAACCACCGTGTGTGGGATAATGGCTGGGTGCTTGAGCTAGACATGGATGTTCTGCGGACGCATGCAAATTCCATGGATATTTCGCCGGCAGAACTTACTGCCGAATGGGTTTTCGATGAAGGCTATGCCACCTGGGTGGGGATTACCCCCGATGATGCCGAACGCAGAAATCTGGAACGCGCTGAAATTCAAAAGCTTGCCAAAACCGATCTGCGGGCTTACTACGAAGCCATGAAAGCGTGGGGACTAAACCGTGAAAAGCGCTTTTCTCAAGAAGGCTGGCGCAAGATGAGAGCCCACGGCTAAAGTTTGTAGAAGGATGCTAAGTTTTGAATTGTTGACGGTTTCGTAAGATGCCCCAATCCCGTCACTCCGGCCAAGCTTGCGTAGGACTAATTGGGTAGCTGGGGTCCAGAAGCTATTGAAACAATTAGATAGCGCTAAAGCTTCACTACGTGCCCGGCCTTCCACACTGTGCCGTAATTGACAAAACGACACATACTGCTATTTGTCATTCCGGGCTTGTCCCGGAATCCAGTGTTTTTTTCAGATTGTTATGCTACTGGATGCCGGATCAAGTCCGGCATGACGGACAGGGATTAAGCGCTTTTTAGCATTACGACACAGTCTCCTTTGCCGCAATGACAATAATTGGTTTTTTACGAAACCGTCAATTTTTCTGCTGGGAGTTAAACCGGCGTTCAGGCAAATCGCCGGGTATTTTTTCTACAAACAGCTTTTTCCCGTCTGATTCTTTTACGATATCAAATGCATCGTAAAGCTCGCCGGTAACGGTCACGGCTCGATAATGAAGAATATCGCGGGACACGGATATCACCTGGAAAAGCTGCATGTTTTCTCCGGCCCGATCCATCCCGCGCCTGGATTTGATTTCATACATCTTGGGGCCGCTGACGGATGTGATGTACAGCGGACCGCTTACCTGTCTAATGTTGTTCTCCTGGCCGAAGCCGCGGGCGTAGATATGTTCATGGCCCTGTAAAATTAAATCCACGTTGTATTTTTCAAAAATGGGCTTCCATATTTTTCCATGTTTATTTTCATCCGGCCCATATACGGATGCATGAATCGGATGATGAAACGCAATCACCGTCCAATGGTTTGGATTTTGCTCGAAAATTTCTTCAAGCCACCGCGCCTGCTTTTCCGCCTTGCTGTTGGAATTTAAGACGACAACTCTGACCCCCTGATAGTCGATGAAGTAAACGGTTTCTTCTAACTCCGCAATGCCGTTTTCGGGCAGCATGAATTGCGGTCTCCAGTGGGGAGAGAGTCTTTTTACGCTTGTTTTTTGATTTCGATATTCATGATTGCCGGCGGCAGGCATGCTGGGTACCATGGCAAAGAGCCATCCCGCCGCATCGAACCATTCCCCCCATTGAACGTCGGAATCGCCGTGGTTCACCAGGTCGCCGGCATGAATCATAAAGCGCGCGCGGGGAGATTCCAGAATTGCCGAACGGATCGTACGCGACCATAGGGACCGGATTTGAATCTGCGCGTCTCCGAAATAAATGAACGAAAATGGTTCCGCTTGATCATTGGCGGTACGGAATTGAAACCATTCACTGCGGAGATCCCCACTTCCCACACGATATGCATACAGCGTATTGGGTATCAAATTCGTAAAGTTTACGGAGTGATAGTATGCGTTCTTCTCACCGGCTTGGAGTTCGATGCTGGTCGCCTGAAACGTTTGCGCATTTTTTTGAAAATCCGGTGAGGAATCCGCCGGTGCGATTTCGGCCACCGCCGCCTTTGTCGGGGAGTTTGTGCGCCAGGTTACTGCCTGAGAGGTTGCCGGATTTTCTTTCCAGGTTAGGATAATACGTTCAAAAACTCCTGTCTGGACTTGCTGCCCGGATGAATATTCCCCGGCGTTGGCCTGCTGCTGTTTCCCATCGAGATGACTGTAGGTTAGGAAGATCAGCACGCAAAGAATTAAAATTGTGAGAAACCCTAATGAAATGATGACAGGAATTCTTCTGAGCAATTGCTGCCGGGGATTCATGATTTGTTTTACCTCTTTGATCAGATGATATGATTACGGATCTATAGCCCGAAGAAAGGACTCATTCTCGTTGGGTTTCGGCCGTATTAGGGTGAGTGCTGTATACAGGCAATTTGGGTAGGTTGGGTTGAGGTACGAAACCCAACATTTCTCTAATAATAAAGCCATCGTCCCTAACGCGAATATCCAAATATAGAAGGGGCAGGATCAAAGCACTCCCACCCCTTACGGGGTTAAACAACCGTTATCCGAATATTTATATTTCGACAGATGCCAGGCTAACAAGAAATCTTATCCTGTGGCAGCTTTATAATACTCATCAACCTGTTCCCAGTTGATCACATTGAAAAAGGCGGCAATATAATCCGGCCTGCGATTCTGGTATTTTAAATAGTATGCATGTTCCCAGACATCGATGCCCAATATCGGCGTTTTTCCCTGACTCAAGGGGCTGTCTTGATTCGGTGTGGTCATGATTTCCAATTCACCATTGCTGACCACCAGCCAGGTCCAACCGCTTCCGAATAAAAGAGCGGCCGCAGATGAAAATTTTTCTTTGAAGTCATCGTAACCACCGAATTTGGAATTGATGGCGGCTGCGATATCGCCGCCATAATTCACCTCTTTGCGCAAAATCGGCCACCAGAATGAATGATTGGCATGGCCGCCGCCGTGATTTCTGACGGCGGTGCGAATATTTTCCGGCACCGAGTTGAGGTCCTTTACTAAATCCGCTACCTTTAACTTTTGCAGATTTTCGTGGCCCTCCAAGGCAGCATTTAACTTGTCCACGTAGGTCTGATTGTGTTTGGTATGATGAATCTCCATGGTCTTGGCGTCAAAAAAAGGTTCCAAAGCATTGTATGCATAAGGAAGTGTCGGTAAAGAGTATTTCATAATTACACCTCCGCTGATATCTATTGTTTAAATTTGCTAATATTGATGTTCTCATAATAATTCAGAGAAACGATTTTGTTACCCTAGTGTTTAGTATTTGGTGTTCAGTGTTTGGCGATCTTACAAGCTGATATAACTCTAAGATGTCATACTAAACACGAAATACGAAACACCAAACACGTTAAAATTAATATTAACATAACCACTAAATTTACACCCTCAATATTGTTTTTCATTCAAAGTTCGGATATTTTTCTTTTTCAACTTGCAAGTCTGCACATCAGCCCTCTAAAATCTCAAATTCCGATATTCAATTTCTAAAACAAGAAATAATAATCGCAAAAGCACGAAAACACGAAAAAGACAAGATAAATTTCGGTTTTTCAAGATTTCGTGTTTTCGTGATGAAATAAAAGTTGTGTCATTAAATGTAATAATTTCATTTTAAGGAAATAAAGAGGTTTGGAATTTCGAATTTTGATCATTGTGATTTGTTTGAAATTTGATATTTTGGATTTGTTATTTGTAATCTACTCATTGCATTTACAGCTTTTGGAAGTGGTATCATTAAGATGTTTCGTCTAAACCACATATCTAATTTTCTGGGCCTTACCCGAAGCACCTTAGGCGTCCTGTTCATGGTTATCCTCGTGGGAATGGGCGAGCGCCTGGCGGAGCGGTTTTTGCCGGTGTATTTGCTGGCCCTTGGCGGCGGGGCCATTTCCATAGGACTGCTAAATGGACTGGATAATTTTTTATCGGCGATCTATGCTTTTCCGGGAGGCTATTTATCCGATCGTATCGGTTATAAACGTGCGCTGATCGTATTTAATATGATTGCGATGGTCGGATTCCTGATTGTGATCCTTTTTCCGGCATGGCAGGCGGTGTTGGCCGGCGCGGTGCTATTTCTTTCCTGGTCAGCCATTTCCCTGCCGGCCACCATGAGTCTGATCGCCAGGGTGCTGCCGGCCACCAAACGCACCATGGGTGTCTCAATGCATTCGCTCGTGCGCAGAATTCCCATGGGTCTCGGTCCGGTCTTAGGTGGTTTGTGTATCGGTGTGTGGGGGGTAAAAACAGGGGTACGCACGGCCTTTGCTGTGGCATTTATGCTTGCCTTTCTGGCAATATTGCTTCAGCAAAAGTTAATCGAGGAAGAGACATCCAGGGCGGCAGATGAAAAAGGGCAGGGCAAACCGGAGAAAAATCCCCTGAGACTGTTGAAATTGATGAGCCCTGTTCTCAAGCGATTGCTGGTTTCTGATATTCTCATCCGATTTTGTGAACAGATACCTTATGCCTTTGTGGTGGTATGGTGCATGACAGTGATTGCCGAGCCTATTTCCGCCTTCCAATTCGGCATCCTGACCGCCATCGAAATGGCAACCGCCATGCTGGTTTATATTCCGGTGGCTTACCTGGCGGATAAAATTGCATAAAAACCGTTTGTGGTGATTACCTTTGTTTTTTTTACTTTTTTTCCGTTTGTGCTCCTGTTTTGTCAGTCATTTGAATGGCTGGTTGCCGCTTTTATCCTGAGGGGACTGAAAGAGTTCGGCGAGCCGACCCGCAAAGCGCTGATTGTGGATATGGCGCCGCAAGATCGCAAAGCCGGCATGTTCGGTCTATACTATCTGATCAGGGATGTGTGTGTTTCGGTGGCGGCTTTCGGCGGTGCGTTTTTATGGCAGATCAGTCCGATGACCAACTTTATGGTGGCGTTTTTATTCGGAGTGGCGGGAACGATATGGTTTGCGATTTATGGGAGGGATCTTTCTGCCTAACAAATCTAGCAGTCTTTCCGGATAGTCCGTCATAATTCCATCGACGCCCATGTTTATCAGCTGTTGCATGCTTCTGGTATCGTTGACCGTCCAGACATGCACCCGCATATTGCGGGCATGTGCCGCCTCCAAGAATCGTGGGGTGACGACCTGTCGGTTTCCATAATACTCCGGCAGCTGCAGCGCCTGGGCCGGCGGTGTGTAAATTTTTTCCAGATGGGTCCATTGCAGTCCATAAAACAAAAACGCTTCTCTTGCACCGGCAGAG
>CP070694.1:1321685-1329897 GCA_020353355.1 Desulfobacterales bacterium
CGTCTGGCTCGAACACCTGAGCAAGCCAGGCACATCGCCGAATCGATGGCGCGGCCGGTGGTCATTAAAGCCCAGGCCTGGGTGACCGATCGAGCGCAGTCAGGAGGAATCGGGTTTGCCGATACCGCGGATCAGGCCTATCAACAATCCGCACGGATTCTGGGGATGCATCTTAAAGGGTTCACGGTGGAGCAGGTTCTGGTGGAAGAGCGTCTGAAAATCGAGCAGGAGTATTTTCTCGGCCTCATCATCGATGATGTCAGTCAGGCGCCGATGTTGATCTTCAGTTCGATGGGCGGCAGCGACATCGAAGAGATTGCCGTTGAACATCCTGATCGGGTGGCCCGCTGCACGGCGGATATCGCAAGCGGAGTTCAAACGCCTCAGGCCGAGGGCCTGCTCGAGAACCTGGGTATCCGCGGCAAGCTGCAGCATCAACTCTGCGACGTGCTGGTGAAGTTCTATCGATTCTGCAGACAATACGAGATGAGATCGGCTGAAATTAATCCCCTGGTTCTCACCGCTACGGGGCAGATTGTCGCCGCGGACTGTCACGCGGTGGTTGACGATTATGCCGTCTTCCGACATCCGGAGCTGGATATCGAAATTGCCCGCGAATTCGACCGGCCGCCGACGGAATTGGAAAAAATCGCATATCAGGTGGAAGCCAAAGACCATCGCGGGACCTTTTACTTTTTTCAAATGGTACCGCAGCCGCTGCCGGGTGAAACCTATGTCGGCTTTCATGGCGCCGGCGGCGGCGGCTCCATGATGTCCATGGATGCGCTTCTCGGTCAGGGATTTGCCATCGCCAATTACTGCGACACCAGCGGCAATCCCTCTGCTGCAAAAGTCTATCGTGCGGCTAAAATCATTTTATCGCAGAAAAACATCATGGCCTATTTTGCATCCGGCTCCGGCGTGGCCAGCCAGGAGCAGTTTCACAGCGCCCGGGGGTTGGTCAAGGCTTTTTGTGAGGCCGATTTAAGTATACCGGCGGTTATCCGCATTGGTGGAAACTCCGAAGAGAAGGCCATTGAGATTTTGACAACATTTACCCGCCACCTGCCTGGAGACGTGGAAGCCTATGGGAGAGATACGTCCGCCGTATACTGCGCTCAGAGGCTCAAGGCGATGGTGAGCAAATGGGATTACCGTCAGTCGCCCCAAATCCAATCTAAGTTTAAAAAGGCGCCCATGGACAGCTATTGGTTTGATACCCTGACCGGCTGTATTGTGATCGATCATACGCGCTGTGCGGATTGTATTGAAAAACCGTGTGTGGAATCCTGCGCTGCCCGGATTCTGAAATTTGAGGCAGGCAAACCGGTTCTTTCGATATCGCCAGCAGAGGCCCGCAAAGGTCGCTGCACCGAATGCCTGGCCTGCGAGCTGGCCTGCAAATTTCACGGAAATCGGGCCATTTTCATCGAGCTGCCGATTCCAGGCCTTGATCAGGGTTAGATAAAGGATAGGGATCCATGTCGATACTGATTGATGAAAAAATGAGGGTGGCCGTCCAAGGGATTACGGGTCGGGAAGGAATGGTGCGCACGGAATTAATGGTTGATTACGGCACCCGGGTTGTTGCTGGGATAACACCCGGCCGGCAGGGACAGAAGGTTTACGGGGTACCCGTATTCGATAGCGTGCAAGCAGCGAATTTGCAAAGAGGGCCGATTGATGTCAGCGTCCTGTTCATCCCGGCTGCCCGGGTTAAAGCCGCTGCCCGGGAAGCGCTCGAAGCCGGAGTAAAACTGCTGGTGATCGTACCGGATCGTGTACCGTTATGGGACGCACTGGAGATTGCGGATCTGGCAAAAAAGAAAGGTGCGCGCTTCATCGGTCCGAATACGCTGGGCCTCATCAGTCCCGGAAAAGCGGTTTTAGGCATGATCGGCGGCAACGCCACGTCGGCTCGTGACTGGTTCAAACCCGGACCGGTGGGGGTGATTTCACGCAGCGGCGGCATCACGACAGCCATCTCTTATTATTTGGGAAAAGCCGGCATCGGTCTCAGCACCGTCGTCCACGTGGGGGGCGATTCGATCGTGGGAACCCCGCACCCGGATGCGGTTCAGCTCTTCCAGAACGATGAAGAGACCCGGGCAGTGGTCATGTTCGGGGAGATCGGCTCCACCCAGGAAGAACGGGTGGCGGATTTGATCGAACAGGGCAAGTTCACCAAGCCCCTGATTGCGTTCATCGGCGGTGCTGCGGCAACCTCAGGTACCCGCTTCTCTCATGCCGGAGCCATTATTGAAGGGAACCGTGGTACCCATGAAGGAAAAGTGAGGCGGCTGAAAAGTGTGGGTGCCCATGTGGTGGATGACTTCAATGAAATTCCGGAGGTCACGCGTAAGGTATTGCAGTGTTTGTAGTCATTTCAATTTAAAGGGGAGAAAAAACATGTCACAAACCTGGCCTACATCCATTACCAAAGTCGAGCCCAACAAGCTCTTGCTCAGGGGGTATCGCATTGATGAATTGATGGGAGAAATTACATTTGCCCAGGCCATCTTTCTCGCCATCGCCGGCGAGTTGCCCACAGAAAAAGAGGCCGGTATGATCGATGCCATCCTGGTATCCTCCATCGACCATGGCGTTACACCGCCGTCTTGTCAGGCTGCCCGGACGGTGACCCTGACAGGATCTCCCCTGAACGCGGCCCTGGCCGCCGGCATACTGGCCATATCCAGACACCACGGGGGTGCTATCGAAGACTGCATGCAGGTTTTAGACGAGGCCATCCACCAAAAAAAAGAATCCGGCAAAACTGCTCGCGAACAGGCGCAATTGTTGGTTGAAGCATACCATCAGCGCAAACGCAGGATTCCGGGCTTCGGTCATCGTTTCCACACCAGGGACCCCAGAGCCATTAGACTTTTCAGTTTGGCTCATGAATTGGGGATTGCCGGCGAACACATCGAGATGGCGCAAGCAATTGAGACGGTTATGGAGAAAATCATCGGACGCAAGCTTCCGCTCAATGTGGACGGCGCCATCGCGGCCGTGCTAAGGGATCTGGGCTTTCCCCCTGATCTGGGAAACGCCTTTTTTATGATGGCGCGTCTGCCGGGGCTGGTTGCCCATATCCGGGAGGAAAGGCAGCGGATGAAGCCCATGCGCCATTTGGACCCAAAATACCACGAATACGACGGCCCCTCGGAGCGCAGCCTCGACCGGCAGAAAACCGAATGAATCGAGCAAAATATGCAGATTTTAAAGCCGGTTCATAGGCCGGCGATTTCCTTTTGACAATGCTTACAAATTTTAGCCCTTTTCTTGATAATTTCCGCGCAAAATGGGCATTCCCGGGTGAAGAACCGTTCATGAATCTTTTGAACGGCATGGTCCACCTCATTTTGCAGCAATTCGTTGCCGAATTTTAAATTCCGAATAGGCTCAATGGATTCAAGTTCTCCGATGTCTCCGATCATTTCGGCTGCTTTCAACCTTACCCGTGTCGGCTGGGTTGAGTCCGTTAAGATGCGAAGCACCTCGGGGCCGTCTTTATTGACATAACATCCGGCAAGTATATTAAAGCCTATTTTGATGGCTTCTTTTAAGGCTTCCTGTTCGGCCACCACCTGATCATCGATAATCTGCCCTCTGCCGCCCATATCACTGAACACCGGTATGCGTTCAAATTGTCCGGTTCCCGGATAATTCATGCAGCGATAGGACGCCTTATGCGCATAGGTTTCCTCGATATGTCCCCACCCCTGTCGATATAGGGGACAGTCATCATTAAAACATAAATACAAATACGGAACCCCCCACCCGAGACCATCGCTGAAGGTGAACGGTGGAACTTCCCAAATGCTCATTTCCTGGTCGCAGTGGGGGCATTTGGGTTTGGGTTGCGACATTATTTTTTCAAGCACTTGCTCTTTGGTTTCAAACATTATTTCTCTCCATTCTATACTATGCGCCTGGGGCATATTCATTTAAATAATTTTATGATTGCCGTTAAATTAAGCTGCATCAAGATCATTGTCAACAAAACCTGGTCTGCATCGAGTTGAAAAATATTTTTTATTGTTTTTTATTGACAGGCAAGCATGAATTCCCTATATTTGGTTGACACGATCAACTATTTGTGCCATGTTTAACCTTGATGGATACAAACTCTGCAAAAGCTCTATCCGCACTCATCCGGGAAATCACCTGGAGCTTCGGCGCTCGCGGTCTCAAGGGGGAATGCTGCGGTGATTTATCCCAACCGGAATTTCGTGCCCTCTGCCTGGCCTCCGAGCGGCAACAGTGTTCCATGCAGGAGATTGCAAAGGATCTCGGATTTACCAAAGGTGGGGCCACGCGCGTTGTCAATCGACTCGAAAAAAAGGGATATATTGAACGCCAGCGCAGCCCTGAGGATGGTCGTGTTTGCTGTGTTCAAGTGACCTCTTTCGGAAGTATGCTGGTTAAATCCGTAAACCGGGAAAAAGAAGGACGAATCGTCAATATCATGTCAAGAGTCGATCCGGGAATGCAGGAGGTCATCAAAACGGCGCTGCGGTCATTCGTGCAGGCAATGCGGGTTGAAGAATAATTTTTTTTGGAACCAATAATTGATTTTGTAAACCAAAGAGGCATGCATATCGATGAATTCCCTTGAAACGTCACTCTATTTTTTCGGCATCATCATGGTCGAACTATCGCTGTTGTTTATCGGCATCAGCACGATCATCGGCGTTGCACTGGTATATATATCCGATGACAAATTGCAACGCTGGCTTTCACACAAAGGGGTTTTTGGAAATATCCTGGGAGCCTTGATGGGGGGATTAACCCCTTTTTGTGCCTGTTCCACGATTCCAATGACCGTTGGGTTACTCAAAGCAAGGGTACCATTTGGACCGGTAATGTCATTTGTGGTGGCTTCGCCGATTCTAAACCCCATAGTCCTGAGTATGATGGTCGCTTTACTGGGAATTAAGGCCGGTATTATTTACGCTATGGTATCCTTTATGGCGGCCGTTTTATTCGGGCTGATTTTAGAGAAATTAGGATTTGCCAAACAGGTAAAAAATGTAATTGTCACCGGCGGCCAACAAAACGATGCCATTTTAAAGACATTTAAAGATAAACTGCGACATGCAATTGCATCGGCTCTGAAAGATTATAGAGCGGTTTTTCTATATTTGGTGATCGGTGTTGCGATTGGCGCTGTCATCAAAGGCTTTATACCGCAGAACCTTGTCATTAATGTAGCAGGCCCTCAAAATCCGGCAGCTGTTCCGGTCGCAGCCGTGATCGGTATCCCGCTGTACATTAGAGCGACAACTGCGATCCCCATCGGTCTGGCACTTATCCAAAAGGGCATGAGCGTGGGTGCGGTAATTGCATTGATTATTGGTGGCGCAGGAATGGCAATCCCAGAGATGAGCCTGCTCGCCGGCATCTTTCGGCCACGACTTGTCGGAGCCCTGGTCGGTGTAATTTTTCTAACAGCCGTTACGGCGGGTCTTATATTCAATTTTAGCTAAAATAGACTTAAAATTTTTTATTTGAGGAGGGAAATAAAAATGTCTGAGACCAAAAAAGGCGGATTGATCAAACGTTTGTTTGGTGGAAAAAAAGATGGTTGTTGTGGTGTGCAGATTGAAGAGATTAAAGATGAGTCCCGTAAAGAAAAAAAAGAACCTGACCATCCATCAGAATGCTGCACCCCTGACAACCAACAAGCGTAAATGGACATAAAACAAATACGGTTGGCGAAGATGGCCACGTTCTGTTATCTGATCGGTGATAGAAATTCCAGAACCTGTGCCCTCATTGACCCGGCTTTTGAAACCGATCGCATATTAGAAAAGGCCAGAGAAAGCGAATACCGGGTTACCCATCTCATCAACACCCATGCCCATTCGGATCACACCGCCGGAAACGGTGCCATAAAAGCAGCCACCGGCGCTCAAATTCTCATTCATGAATTAGATGCCAAACGGCTGGAAAAATTTTTGAATAAAACATTTTCCAGAATGCTCGGCGGCAAAGGATCTCCCAAGCCCGATATCTTATTGAAAGACAACGACATCATCAACGTCGGAGAAATCCATCTAAGCGTACTTCACACACCGGGACACACGCCGGGCGGAATTTGTCTGCATGCGGCAGGTCACATTTTCACGGGTGATACGCTTTTTGTGGGGGCGGTGGGAAGAACCGACCTTCCCGGGGGATCCCTGAAACAATTGTTAACCTCTATTCGTGAGAAGATTTATACATTATCTGCAGATACCATCGTTTGGCCCGGGCATGATTACGGCCCATTGACCTCCTCAACCGTCCAGCAAGAGATAGATACAAATCCCTTCACCAGGTAAGCTTTATTTTTAAATATGCGCTTCTGCCGCAATATTATCCCGCTGAAGAAAAACAGCAGAAATGGCTGGCGACTCATTTTGTTCATTGAAAAAAGCCCGGCTTTTGATAAGTACCTATATGAAGAAAATATTTCATGCGACAAAATAACATTCAAGGAGAAGCTTTAAGATGAATAAAAAAGAACTCATCAAACGCGTATCAGAAAAGCTAGGCGGTATTCCTCAAAAAGAAGCCGACAAAACCATCGAGGCCGTTTTTGAATCCATCGCAGAAGGTCTGCAAGAAGATGGTATTGTAAACGTCGGCAAATGGGGAACATATACCGCCGATGACATTGCTTAATTGCATTTTTTAAACCGCCTCTAAATACTTGGGTTGTACAGAAAGGATAATATTATGTCTGATTTATGCATCAGGCTTCATGAAGCCCTCAAAAAATATGGTCATTTTTCCACCCTTCCGATTGGCGTGAAGCTAGCCGGAGCCAACGATAATGCACCCCCAAAAGCAAAATACCCACTGCGCGATATCGGAAACCGCGTCGCAGTGTGCCAGGGATTGACCATTGCCAGGTCCATCGGGTGGACCATGGCATTCAAGAAAGAAGATAATGCCTGCCCGCTTTCGGCTGTATTTTTAGGCCACATTGAGCCGGATCTATTGTTAAAAGGCACCGTCGCCGGCTATTACCAGGATGATGAAGCCTGTGCCAAGCTGATGGAAGAATCATTTCCACGGTGGCTGGTGGACACCGCGCGAGAGCTATGGCTGGCACCGCTGCAAAAATTTGATTTCAAGCCGGATTTGGCCATTGTTTATGGTAATTCCGCTCAAATCCTGACCCTTATCCAGGCCGCCAATTTCAGGAAAGGTTCCGGCATCCGATCATCAAGTACCGGACGAGGAGGCTGTGCCGCATGGATCGCCGGAGTTGTTCAATCCGGTGAATGCACCTATATGATCCCCGGTCCGGGTGAGCGCGTTTTTGCGGGAACGCAGGATTATGAAGTGTCCTTTGCAATTCCCTATCAAAAGTTCGAAACCGTTATCGATGGAATGGATTACGTGAGAAAGAAAGGGGCTTTCAAATATCCGGTTCCCAACCTTGCCGTGCTCGCGGAGCCGAAATTCCCCAAAGAATACTATGCGCTGGATCCATCATGGAAACCTTGATTGGTGCCCATCCGGATGATATGAGGATTTTTGTTGAAATTAGAATTTGATTTGGTAATATCGCTGCTATCCTCTCGCTGAATCTCATTTTTCTTTTTAATTTTGTTCAGGTGATCGTTTGTGTTAATAGTCTGAATTTATTCCACATACTCTGAGCGGCCGCATATCTCGCTTTATGGCTCTGGCAGTGCTCAGTTAACACAGAAAGGAGGCTAAGCGTATGAAATCAATTGCAAAAGTCATTTTTGGAGTATTTTTGACGGTGGTGCTGGGTATCGGTTCTGCGTCAGCAGCCCAGCTTGTGATCGGCAGCGCGCTCGAACCGTCGTCGATTGATCCACACTACCACAATCTAGGACCAAACAACGCGATAGCCCGCCATATCTTCGAAAGCCTGGTTGATACCAACGAGAACCAGCAGCTCGGGCCGGGTCTGGCCGTGTCCTGGAAGCCGATCAACGACACCACCTGGGAGTTTAAGCTGCGTCAGGGTGCGAAGTTTCATGATGGCACGCCGTTTACGGCCGACGATGTGCTTTTCACCTTTGAGCGAGCGCCCAACGTGGAGGCCAGCCCCTCGTCATTTGCTCGGTACACCAAGGGCAAAACGCTCAAAAAGATCGATGACAACACCATCCACATCATGACAGAAAAGCCCTATCCGTTGATGCCCAATGATGTGTCCACGATCTACATCATCTCCTAAAAG
>CP070694.1:1329997-1333167 GCA_020353355.1 Desulfobacterales bacterium
GAGCAATGTCGCCGTTTTGGAAGAAGGCGATAGGAGGTTGATTGCGGATCGGGGATTTTGGATTGCGGATTTATGAATTTGGAGTGTCAGAATTCTTTTCTTATTTTTAATCCAAAATCCGAGATCCAAAATCCAAAATAGTTTAGCCGATCTTATCTCTAATCCTGCCCTTCAGCCATTTTATCCACGGATCAAATCCTTCTGCAGTGCGGGCCGAGATTTCAAAAACCGGCATATCCGGATGGATTTGATGGATAAATTCGATGGCCTTGTGTTTGTCATAATCCAGATGCGGCAGTAGATCGATTTTATTTAACAAGGCGACCTCACATTCTCGGAACATAAGCGGATACTTGACGGGCTTGTCTTCGCCTTCCGTTACGCTCAACACCACAACACGCGAATCTTCTCCGATATCAAACTCAGCAGGACATACGAGGTTTCCAACATTTTCGACGATGAGAAGATCAATGTCATCCAGGTCAAGGCCACCGGCAGCCTTTTCAATGACATGGGCAGCCAGGTGACAATCGCCGCCAAATGCATCGGTATTGACCTGCACCACCGGAACGCCTGTCGTTGCTAAACGATCGGCATCATGGGTGGTGCAGATATCCCCGACAATGACCGCGCATTTAACCTCGGGCATAATTTTTATCAGGGTTTTTTCCAGGGTGGTGGTTTTACCGGAACCCGGTGAACTCATCACATTAAGTACAAAAACACCTTTTTGGGTAAATAGCCGCCGGTTTTCCTCAGCCATCTTTTCATTCACATCCAACACCCGACGAACAACTTTTATTTCCCGGGTCCCGCTTTTTTGGACACTGATGGCCGGCGTAGCGGAACCCGTATGGCGATGTGGATGGTGAGAATCCTGGTGGTGAAAGTATTTTTGTCCTTTGGCACTATTTTCCAGAATCATTTTTATCCTCTTCGGCTATTTCGATGGATTCGATATCCAATTCACGCCCGGAAAGAATCTCCAACGAGCCGCTGTTGCAGGTCCCGCATTTAAACACGGGATTGGTAATGGTCCATTCGTAATTGCATTGCTTGCACCTGGCAACCACCGGTAGCTCTGCGATGTTGAGCTCAGCACCGTCGAGAGGGGTATCTTTCGAGGCAACGCTAAAGCAGAATCGAAGACTTTCAGGAACCACAGCAGCCAGTTTGCCGACCTTTAAATTCACCCTTGCAACCCGCACATTGCCCAAATCAGTGGGAATGGAGGCAGCAGCAATTTCAACAATCTGCAAGGCAATTCCCATTTCGTGCATTATAAATTTCCAATTTGCAATTGTAAATTTATGCTTAGGATTTCGACCCGGGTCGAATCCAAACTTGGCTAAAGGTTATTTGTGGGAGCGGCTTCCAGCCGCGATTTAAAGCCGAATAACTATTATTTAAACACCGCTGCACACATCTCTCCCAGTGTGCCCAGATTTTCACACACATGAACGCCGTGGGTCTTCATGGCTTTAATTTTTGCCTGAGCCGTGCCGCTGCCGCCGCTGATAATAGCCCCGGCATGGCCCATTCGTCTTCCAGGCGGTGCGGTTAATCCGGAAATAAATCCGACAACCGGTATGGTCATGTTCTGGGCAATAAATTCCGAAGCCTCTTCTTCGGCGGTTCCTCCGATTTCGCCCACCATAACCACCCCCTTGGTTTCGGGATCTTGCTCGAAAGCATCGAGACAATCCATAAAATTCGTGCCGCATACGGGATCACCACCGATGCCTATACAGGTCGTCTGGCCGACGCCCTGCAAGGTTAATTGATGGACCACCTCATAGGTTAGGGTGCCGGATCGCGATACCACACCAATCGGCCCGCCAGGCTTATGGATCGGACCCGGCATAATGCCTATTTTTGTTTGACCGGGTGTAATGATACCCGGACAGTTTGGACCAATCATGCGGGTGGGTTTGTCGTTCAGATAATTTTTAACCTTCATCATATCCAGCACCGGAATACCCTCAGTAATCACCACAACGAGATCAAGGCCGGCATCAGCTGCTTCCATAATGGCATCGGCGCCAAAGGCCGGTGGCACAAAAATCAAACTACAATTGGCACCGGTCTCATTCACGGCATCCTGAACGGTGTTGAATACAGGAACATCATCCATTTTTTGTCCTGCTTTGCCCGGTGTTACCCCCGCAACCACCTTGGTGCCATAAGCAATGCAATGGCGCGTATGAAATTGTCCTTCCTTACCCGTAATTCCCTGAACTAATACCCGTGTGTCTTTGTCGACGAAAATGCTCACTTCTAATCCCTTCCCTGAATAACCTGCTTATCGAAAGTTGTCATGTTGGGTTTCGCAACCTCAACCCAACCTACTCAGCTATCTCTTTTTTTAAGCCTCTAAATGAAATATTTTGCCGCAAAGCGGCTGAAAATTTTCATTTGCCGGCCTCTCAGCGGCAAATGAAAAAGACTTATATCCTCTGCGATCTCTGCGCCTCAGCGGTGAATTATCTGCTTCACTATCCTCCAACCAGCTCAGCGACTTTTGCCGCAGCATCCTTTAAATCGGTGGCCGTGATCAGGTTCAGCCCTGATTCGCCCAAAATTCTGCGTCCTTCCTCAACGTTGGTGCCCTCCATCCGAACGACCACGGGCACCTGGATGCCGGTCTTTTTGGCTGCTTTTACGACACCCTCGGCCAGCACGTCGCAGCGTAATATTCCGCCGAAGATATTGATCAAAATGGCTTTGACGTTGGAATCGCCGAGGATAATACGAAACCCATGTTCCACCATTTCAGCGCTGGCCCCTCCCCCGACATCCAGAAAGTTGGCCGGCTCCGCCCCGGCAAGCTTAATGAGATCCATGGTCGCCATGGCCAACCCGGCACCGTTCACCATATTGCCCACATTACCATCCAGATTGATGTAATTGAGATTATATTTGGAGGCTTCGATTTCCAGGGGATTCTCCTCGTCAAGATCACGATATTGATGGACATCCTTATGGCGAAACAGGGCATTGTCGTCGAAGTTAATTTTGGCATCCAGTGCGATGAGGGTTTGTTTCGCAGTAATCACCAGTGGATTTATCTCCACCAGCGAGCAGTCATAGGCGATAAAAAGCTGATAAAGGTTTCTGAGCATGACCCCAAACGGTTTTATCAGCTCCGGCGACAGGTTGAGCCCGTAGGC
>CP070694.1:1333267-1336676 GCA_020353355.1 Desulfobacterales bacterium
GCTTGTTTCTATGCCTGCAAATTGGACAGATATGGTTCTCCCAGATCCTTTTGTTGAGATATCATCGGGGAGATCATTGTTTAGATTAGAGGATTTAGATCGTCTTTGCCACATAATAGAAAACATTGCAGGAGGAACGATTGAGAAAGTGTAAAGGAAATTATGCCGATAATGTAAAGTTAATTATACCGTAAATGGATTTAATATGATTTATTGGTTAGAATATAGTATTTTATAAATAGCTATTTATCATGATATTATTCATTTTTATTTGACATTTGCATTTTAATGCGGTATATTTATATTAACACTATCATGAATAATATCGGAGATAAGCCATTATGAAATCAAAACAACCCCAAAATGAAAAGCTCAAACGGCTTGCTGAAAAAGGGTCATTAAACCTGAAGCCGGAGCAAGTGAACGATGATCTGTTTTTACAGCATGAATTTTTTGATCCGTGCGATTTGATGCAGGTAAAATATGAGATGGTTCGTCGAGTACAATCGGATGATTGGCGAGTATCCGATGCAGCGAAGGCCTTTGGATTTTCACGCGTATCCTTTTATCAGATTCAAAAGTCAATTGAAAAACAGGGATTATCAGGTATTATGCCGCAAAAACGAGGACCTAAAGGCGCTCATAAATTTTCTGAAGAAGTGCTGGTGTTTATAGAGGACAAGCTAAAAGAAGACGATCAACTAAAAGCATCAACACTTGCAGAATTGATTCAAGAAACATTTGGTTTTAGCATTCATGTCAGAAGTGTTGAGAAAGTATTACAATACCGAAAAAAAAACCGAAAGAACCGGAACCAGGAAGAGTAACTATGCAACAATCCATGGTAGTCGGACAATACGAGACATTACGAAATATGGCGTTGACTTCAGCAATACGCAATCAGGAATTCATATTATTTATTGACTACGGAATGATTGGCTGGTTAGAAACCATTTGCGAATGTTTCATTTTTTCATTACCAAAAGCAGAACCACCTGTAAACGTCAATTATATCTCAAGCTCTTTACAGAACCAGGCAGTCAATATATTAACAGATATGATTTTTTATTGTTTGGAAACAGATAGATATTAAGGAGAATAAGTGAACGAAAAGATTACCTCAGATCATCTCAGTCGTAAAGCTTATCTGTATATTCGCCAATCTTCCATTCGACAGGTGATGGAGAATACAGAGAGCACCAAGCGTCAATATGCTTTGAAGGAACGTGCCATCTGTTTAGGTTGGTCGTTATCCGATATCATTGTGATCGATTCTGATTTAGGCCAATCGGGTTCAAACGGTTCACACCGTAGCGGTTTTAAGCGCCTGGTATCCGAGGTAGGTGTCGGCAATGCCGGTATCGTATTGGGATTAGAGGTTTCCAGATTGGCTCGCAATTCATCCGATTGGCATCGCTTATTAGAGATTTGCGCATTAACGAATACGTTGATTCTCGACGAAGATGGCATCTATGATCCTTGTCATTTCAATGACCGTCTGCTTTTAGGATTAAAAGGTACGATGAGCGAAGCGGAACTTCATATTATTCGTGCCAGGCTTGTCGGTGGATTGTTTGCTAAAGCCAAAAGAGGTGAACTGAAATTTCGGTTACCGGTTGGTTTTATCTATGATCCTATGGATCATATTATCTTTGATCCGGATCAGCAAATACAGGCAAGTATAAACCTATTTTTTGATATATTCAAACGGGTTCAATCGGCAACCGGCACCGTGAGATATTTTCGTCAACATACGATCAAATTTCCACGTAAACTTTGTAAAGGGATTCATAAAGGAGAAGTGATCTGGGGCGATTTGGTCCATTATCGGGTATTACAGATTTTACATAATCCCTGTTATGCCGGTGCTTATTGTTTCGGAAGGCTAAAGTCAAAAAAGATGGCGGATGGTAGTATCTCTTATAAAAATCAGCCACGAGAGCGGTGGCATACCCTGATAAAAGATCATCATAAAGGATATATAAGTTGGCAAGAATATGAACGGAATCAACAGATACTCCATGAGAATGCACAGGCAAACGGTAGTGATCGCCAAAAAAGTCCACCTCGAGAGGGGCCTGCCTTATTGCAAGGACTTGTGATCTGTGGAGTATGTGGAAAACGAATGACGGTTCGTTACCATACCATAAAAGGGCAGAAAGTTCCGGATTACGTTTGTCAAAAAATGGGTATTGAACATGCAGAACCCATTTGTCAGAATATCAAAGGCAATGATGTGAATCAAGCCGTTAGTAATTTGTTATTGGAATCATTTACTCCTATGACATTAAAAGTGGTGTTACAAGTTCAGGATGAATTGAGAGCTCGTTGCCAACAGGCAGACCATTTACGTAAAAAGCAATTGCAACGAGCTCACTATGAAGCGGATCTGGCTCGGCGGCGTTTTATGCAAGTTGAGCCGGAGAACCGCCTTGTGGCCACCACCCTTGAAGCGGAATGGAACACCAAACTAAACGAGTTAGCACAAGCGCAAGAGGAATATGAACAAAAACATCAACAGGATTTACGAATTTTAAAAGAAGAAGATCGTGAAAAGATCTTGTCGTTAGCAACTGATTTTCCAAAAATATGGCAGAACCCTAATGTTCCGTATAAAGAGAAGAAGCGTATTATCCGGCTATTGATTGAAGATGTAACTCTTTTCAAAAACGATCATATCGAGATTCACGTCCGATTTAAAGGAGGTCTAATTCGTTCTCTCAAAATTCCACTACCCTTGAATGCATGGCAACAGCGGAAAACGGATCAAGAAGTGATTTCGCAAATCGATCATTTATTAAATAATTATACCGATAGTGAAATTGCTGAAATCTTAAATCAACAGGGTAAAGTTTCCGGCACCAATCAATTATTCAATCCGCGGATCATTGGTAAGATTCGTCGAGGATATAATCTTAAAAGTCGATATAGTCGATTACGGGAAAAAAACTATTTGACATTGAATGAAATTTCCTCTAAACTTCAAGTATCAACATGCACGATTAAAAAATGGGCCAAAAAAGGAATTATAAAAAAGTATCGCTATAACGATAAAAATGAATGTCTTTATGAATTAAATAAAACCTACATATCGGACAAATTGGGCCAACCAAAACAGGGAAGATATAAACATCTTGTAAAACTGATAACAGATCGTACCAATGAGGTGCAGTATGCAATCTAAGCTTTCATATTAGGAGCTTGAATAGATGTCTTTACACCCTTAATGCCAAACAAAGCATAATCTAGATTGAATTGAGGTGCATGATCATAAATCATGTAGATTATTTGATTGAACTTTTGTTCAAATTCAATCATCTGTTGTCTAACAAATTCTCTGCATGGATTTCTTGTCATGACAAAATGTACGATCTGACGAGTTTTATGGCAGATTATGAAATATACGTAA
>CP070694.1:1336776-1341048 GCA_020353355.1 Desulfobacterales bacterium
AATCACTTTTGCACCGCATTGATTAAGGCATTGCGAGAACGGATTCAAACCTGATCCATCCCGGGCGAGCTGTTTTTATTTTTCACACGGACGATGAATTCCGGAAGGATTGAGCCATGGCCAAAGCAATTACAGCAGACACCTGGGTGTGGGTGGTCGTAGAGGATCCCGGCGGAGATGAGCAATTTTTGGGGCAATTCGATGAAAAAAGAAATATCTCGTTTATCCCGGCATTTTATCAAAAAGAAGACGCCCAGCAATGTTTCGCGCAAATGCACCGTCAAAAGGAGAAAAAATACGAGGTCCAGGCAACCTTCTTTGGCGAACTGGCCATCGATGCCGCCAAACACGGGTTTATGATTTTTATGCTTAATCGTGAAGGAGAAATATTGGAAAAGATTCAACCCAGATCCGGGCAAGCTGGAAGCAAATAGCAGTATACGACATCATTTCACTCATGACACTGTTTGGGGCTATTTAATTTTTGGTAATTCGAATTTTTTTCGAATTTCGAATTTCGATATTCGGATTTTATTTTTCCATTAAACAATATGCAATCATAAATTTAGCCGGGCTTTAGGGGGCGCATGGCTTCGAATATCAAATACCATGATAAACCATGGTTGGCCCATTACGACCAGGGCGTGCCGGAAAAAATTGCTTATGAACCCATATGTCTTCCCGAATACTTGGAGCAATCGGTCAATAAGTTTCCGGAGCGAACGGCGCTTCTTTTGGATGGATTCAAAATTTCCTATCGCCAGCTCAATGAGATGGTCAACCGCTTTGCGACCTGCATGAAGGCTTTTGGCATTCAGAAGGGTGACCGGATAGCCCTCCTCCTGCCCAATGTCATCCCCTGTATCGTGAGCTATTATGCCATTATGAAAATCGGAGCCATTGCCGTTATGAACAACCCCACCGGCTCGGATAGCGAACTGCAATACCAGCTCAGTAATTCCGGTGCAAAGGCCCTTATTACGCTGGATTTATTCGTCGAACGCATGGTTCAACTCAGGTCAAAGACAGCTGTCAAACACATCGTCTATACGACGCTGGGAGATTATCTCCCATTCTTGACATCGATTTCTTTTGTGGCTTTTTCGAAAACTAAAAGATTATCAACAAAAGTAAGCCATGCTGACGATGTTCACCGTTGGAAGGATCTGATGGCTGATTATCCACCTGAGCCTGTAGATACGCGTCTCGCATTTGATGATATCGCCATGCTGCAATACACCGGCGGTACAACCGGAATCCAAAAGGGGGTCATGCTAAGCCATGGCAATCTCAGCTGCCAGATCCAGCAAATCAACGCCTGGTTTCCCACGTTTGCGGAGAGCGATGAAATTATTCTGGGTGCCCTGCCATTTTTTCACTCCTTTGGGCTGACCTGCGCAATGAACAATGCGATCTTTGCCGGCTGGGAAAATGTTCTGGTTCCCAAGCCTACCCCGGAAAATATTTTGGCCGCTATCCGCAAATTCAAACCAACGTTTGCGCCGCTGGTTCCCAGCATGTATATCAGTATGATCAATCACCCTGATATCCAAAAAACCGATTTGACCAGCATCAAGGGGTGTTTTTCCGGCAGCGCTCCATTGCCGGTGGACGTCATTAGACGTTTTGAAGGATTAACGGGTGCGGCCATATCCGAAGGATTCGGCCTGACCGAGGCATCACCCATCACCCACGCCAATCCCTTCCAGGGCAAACGTAAAGTGGGAAGTGTCGGCCTGCCATTTCCCGACACCGATTGCCGTATTGTGGATTTGGAGAACGGGGTCACGGAGATGCCGGTGGGCGAAATTGGCGAACTTATCGTCAAAGGCCCACAGATCATGAAAGGATATTGGAACCAATCGCAGGAAACCGCAGAAACCCTGCGGGACGGCTGGTTACACACCGGTGATATCGCGAAAATGGATGAGCAAGGCTATTTCTATATTGTTGATCGCAAAAAAGAAATGATCATCACCAGTGGCTTCAATGTATATCCGCGTGAAATCGACGAAGTGCTATATCGCCATCCCAAAGTTCAGGAGGCCTGCGCCATCGGGATTCCCCATCCAGTCCGCGGCGAACAAATAAAAGTATTTGTCGTATTACATGAAAACGAAACTGTCAGAGAAGAAGAACTGTTAAATTATTGTAAGGATAAAATGGCTGCATATAAACTCCCGACCCGCATCGAATTTCGCAAAGAGCTGCCCAAATCCAATGTCGGCAAAGTCTTAAGAAAAGTACTGCGGGATGAAGAGCTGGCTCGCCACCGTAAATAGGGATATTTATTCGAACCGCTGACATTCAATCGCATGTAGATCCGGCATCCACATCAGGCAAAACCCCCGGGTTAGCGCACCGCAGGTCACCACACAAGGCAAGCAGTCCGTTAAATCTATTTTCCTGCCTGGAAAAAGTTTTTGGGAAAAGACCTGTCCGTTCTTTTTAAAATAAACTTGCGGGGAGTGGCTATGACCACGGAATAAGAGACCTTGCGGGTATCTACGAAAAAATTGACGCACATGTGAGTTGCCCATGGTCCCGACCATACTGGACAGGCCGAGTTCGCGCGCAAAAGGCAGCGAATGGGTGAAGACCGCATGCTGGTATTTTCTGACCAGTGGAAGTTTTTGAAGAAAATCAAGGACATCGGCTGGAATCACCGAGTGATGAGATCCGCCATTGTTCACCACAATCTGATGATCATTGTTGCCCTTAATCGCGTCAACCGTAAATTTCTGCAAGGGACGCACGCAAGCTTCAGCGGTCTGCGGATGGGCGGAGTCACAAATATCCCCCAAATGAATAATGTGCCGGCAGCCTCTATCGATTAAGAAATTAAGGGCTGCAACAATTTTATCCCACCTGCCATGACTATCTGCGATAATCCCTATTTGAGAAGGCAGGGTTGGTTCTTCGACAGCTACCTCATCAAAATTCAAAACGTCATTTCCCATATTTTCTATGCTACAGCTCCGGTGGTCGGTTTTTCGTGGAAAATAAGATTGAGGTTTTGGCACATTTATAATAACATGAATAGTGTGAGTGATCATGTTTAACCCAATAACGGCAAAAATTCCATGAATAATTTAAACAATTCAGATATCAGAACAGCGATCATCGAGTCCATCCTGAAAATATTTGATGCGGCCATGTCTTTGGATGTGGAATACACCGAGATTGAATCGCCGGATAGTTCTGCTGAAGAGCTGATATCCGATCGTGTTCAATTTAGCGGAGATGTGGTTGGGATTCTTAGAATTCGAATCCCCGCCGAGCTGGGTCGCATGATGGCAGCCCGCAAAGGTGGAATCGCCGCGGAAAGCCTCGAGGGAAATGAAGGAATTCAGGATCTGTTATCAGATATTTTACTAGATATCGCAAATGATTTTAAAACCGTACTGACCAGTGCCGACCTCACCGTTGAGGTTTCAGCCTTGGCGAGTTCCACTGAATCCGGCAAGCAGATCGCTCCGAAGCAAATGGAAAACTATGAGCGTTTGGAATTTCGCCACGAGCAACACACGTTTCAGGTAGATGTGGGCTTGAATCTAGCCAAGCAATTGCCGGCAGCCGATGCTGAAAATGATTTGAATGAAAACAAAAATGACGCGCCGCTAAATGATCATCAAGATTTGAAATCTGCAGATGATCTTGATTTGGACGTCATCCTGGATATACCCATCGAGTTGACGGTAGAACTGGGCCGCACGAAAATACCGATCAATGAATTGCTTCAACTTGGGCCGGGCTCGGCCATCCCTCTTTCAAAACTTGAAAGCGAACCGGTGGATATTCTGGCCAACGACACCCTGATTGCCAGAGGGCAGGTCGTGGTGCAGGACGAAAAATACGGCATTCGCGTAACTGAAATTGCCAGCCGGATGGAACGCATCAAGAGCTTGAGTTGATTGAATTCCTTTATTGACCGATTTCCCATCAATTTGTTAAGTATCCTGCCACTTGTTTAAATTTCATTCAGAGAACAGAGTCCTTTTATCTAAACCCCATGCTCAAGTGTGGTGTCCCAAAATATATCGTAAATGTCGAACAGAATATATAATTATAGCTGGGTTTTAGAATTAAGAAATTCCAAGCACCAAGTTCTAAAGCACCAAATTACAATACACAAATAACAAATAAATTTGATGAATCGGTAAAAAGTCAAAAAATCAATCTATTGTCATTCCGTTCCGGATCGGGGTCCGGGATGACGGCCAAGCCGGAATCCATTGATTTCAATAGATCCTGGACTCCGGCGCCTGCCCC
>CP070694.1:1341148-1343866 GCA_020353355.1 Desulfobacterales bacterium
GGAATCCAGCTTTTCGACACCGGCGACCAACCGCAGCAAGGTAGTTTTGCCGCATCCGGTGGGCCCCACAATTGCCAAGAACTCGCGGTTTTCGACCTTCAGGTTCACATGATCAACTGCTATCACCAACGGGTATCGTTTGGTGACCCGGTCCAGGGTGAGGCCTATGTTGCGGGACATATTCATCCGTTGATCCCTAGAGGCTATTTTGGCGGCCAGCTGGGTCTCGGCGATAGATAGCGCTCTTTTAGACCTTCCACCGAGAAGCGGTCGGACTTGCAGAAATTAATAATGTTACGTTCCCAGTCTTCCATCATTTGCGCAGCCTTGGGAACATCCCTGGCGATGTCCAGGGGGATCGATATCACACCGTGTTTATCCCCCATGATTAAGTCGCCGGGTTTTACCATCAGCCCGCCCACCTTAACCGCGGTGCCGAAGTCGATCATATGCACATAGGCATGGGAGACGCTGACGCAACTGGAAAAGAAGTGAAATCCCGACACCTGCACTTCATCGAGGTCGCGCACGGATCCGTCGGTAACCGTTCCGACACATCCTAAGGCTTTGTGGATATTGGCGTTCACTTCGCCCCAATATGAACCGACAACGGGGTTATCGATATCATGGAGGACCACAACTCTTGGGGAAGGGTATTTTTGGATTTCCTCCCACCAGACCGGTGGAGATATTTTGTGGCCTTCGGGAGAATCGGCAGATATGATGCCGGTTGCGGCATAGCCGATCATTGGTTTTAGGTCAGGAAATCTACACTGGATCTCAGGTAGCATGAAACCCTGGTTGCGAGGGCGTATCTCGAATAGCTCGATGGCATTGGAGATGGCGGGTGTCTGCCAATCCAGCAATGCCTTTAATTCTGCTGCTGAAAGATATTCAGGCATTATTCTTCCTCCTTTAATGATGCGATCCCAGAGCCGCGACACCGCCATCAACGAAGATGGTCTGGCCGATTGTCGCCCTGGAATCGGCCGCCAGAAAGACCGCCGCGTCGGCAATATTTTCGGGAATGATCGGCTGTCCTAAATGAGTTTGCCCTTGCAATTGTGCGATCATCTGCGGTGTCCAGTTGACAAATTTCGTGTCAACAAACCCCGGCGCAATGGCGTTAACCCGGATCTCCGGAGCCAGCGCCCGCGCGAGCGCTTTGGTAATAAAGGTAAGGGCGGCCTTGGAAGCACCGTAAATAATCGAACTGCCCCCGGCGGTGAAGGCCGCATTGGAGGTGATGTTGATCACTGATCCCCCCCCATTTGCCCGTAAATGGGGAACCGCTGCGCGGGTGCAATAAATACAGCCCTTGACGATCACAGACCAGGTATTCTCTAAAATCTCCTCACTCAAATCTTCCAGTTTATGGTGGGGCACATATCTTGTCCAGGCAGCATTGTTGATGAGCACATCCAAACGACCGAAATGTGCCACAGCGCTTTCAATCAACCGCCGGGCCTCCAGATCCCGGGATACATCGGCCTGGATGTCGACGGCCCGGCCCCCGGAGCGACTGATTTGGTCGACTACTTCTTTGGCCTGCGCTTCTGATTTGGAATAATTGACGACCACCGCCGCCCCTTCTTGGGAAAACCGAAGGCAGATACTGCGACCGATCCCGGTACCGCCGCCGGTAACGACAATTACTTTGTCTTTGAATTTCATCGAAAAATCCTCCTGGTAATGGTGTAACCTACAAATACCTTAAAACACGGTGAGAGATAAACAAAATAATGGCTACATTCTCATGTTGATTTTTGTCAAGCAAATTGATTATACCCTAATTTAGGTTACCTGGTGTTGTGTCCCATAAATACCTAAAAAGTCGAACAGGTTATCTAGTTGCCTCTTAGAATATAAAAAATTCCAAGCACCAAATAACAAATAACAAACAATATCCAAATTTCAAGCACCAATGATTCAAACTGGTTTTGACTTGCAGCGATGAGTTTCCTTCGGTCCGAGCCATTCGGCCCTGAGTCGTTCGACCCTGAGTTCACGACCGAAGGGTTCATGTCGAAGGAAGGCAGAAGGTAGCTTGTCACAAACAGCTGAATCGATTTGATTCATTGTATTCTGAACGTTTGGGATTTTGAATTTTGGTCATTGAGATTTATTTGTGATTTTGAATTTGAGATTTGGGATTTAACCATTTTATTCTGCAAAACAAAGTACGAGTAACTCGCCCCGGGTTTTGTAAATTACATATGAGACAGCTTCTAATTTAATATTCTACCAAAGGAGGTATACTGATGGCACCAGATCAAAAATTGCTGGTTACCGTTATTCTGAGGCATGATCAGTCGAAGACGCTGGACGAAATTATGGCGCATGCCGAGACGACCGGATTTTACCGTGACTTTCCGCCGGATGGATCTGAGCTGGTATCCTGGGTGGTGGCCATGTCTTATGGTTTTATCATTCAGTTGTGTTTAGAGCCTTCTGCGCTGCGCAACCTGAACCGTTTTATTGAACAGAAGGCCTGTGGGGCCTTTCGCTACGAGGTGTATCCTTCCTATGACTTCGAGCCGATTGCCAAAAAATTAAAACAGGATCACGTCTGATGTCGGGTAACCATTCCAGCGCCGGCGATGGCAATCTTGAATTTTTTCGCAGCCGTCATTTATTACCTAAAATAACATTTTCAAGCATTTTGTAGCCAAATCATTTTTCAATAGTGAATTTTATAGGTTGACCCTGTTTTCCAGA
>CP070694.1:1343966-1352706 GCA_020353355.1 Desulfobacterales bacterium
GAAAGAAGCCACGAAAACACATACCATAACCAGAGAATCCATCGACTTTCGGGTTTTGACCAGATGAGGCTTAAGATTTCCTGATGGTATACCAGGATCAGGCTTGCGGTAAAAATGGTTAGAATAATGACGGCGACAATGCGAATCAATCCTAAAACCAACAGCTTCGGTGTTCTCAAGCCCATCCCCAAACCACGCAGATTATAGGTTATTCCTTTAAAAAGGTTCATTTTTGAAATTATTTTTTTATTTCGATTATTTATGTCATAAATCAAATCAAATGGGTTCACTCGGGTTTCATCTTTATCATCGGCACTGGTTTTCTGCAATTCTAATTCTTAAATGAATGGATTTATTTTCTTTTTTTATCACGTTGAAAGACTCAAGTTTCACCCCTATTGTGCCGATATTATCCTAGCAAATCCATGTTGGGTAGGTTTCGGAGTATTGAATGCTGATCAAAAAAAAAGAGCTTATCGAAGAAGATATCCAAAAGCTTAGCGATCTTCTTGCTCAAGATTTTAATCTCCATCAAAAGTTCTTAATTGAAAGAGAACTGCGTATTTTGAAGTCACCCCTGACCGGGCAGCTAAATTCCACCCATTTTCTTGAATTTTATTACAAGGATAATCGCGATTGGGCATTGATACACGATTTGAGAATTGAAAATAATGGCTGTGCTGCGCAGTTTGACCACGTCCTGATCAACCGATCGTTTAAATTTTTTGTGATCGAGTCTAAAAACTTTTCCTATGGTGTCAAAATCACCGAAGACGGCGAATTTCTCGTATACGACGGGAATCGATATCAGCAGATTCCATCTCCGATTGATGAAAACAAGAAGCAGGTCGAGGTCCTGGAATCGATCCTGCATGAAAATGAGATTATACCGAAAAAACTAGGTGTATCGGTCAAACCTAAAATTAAGCCTTATATTTTGCTTTCCCCCCAATCTGTGATCGACAGGCCACCGAAGTCGATTTTTGATTCGAGTATGGTTATCAAGGGCGATTTTTTAATTAAAGCGCTGTTGAAACAAACCAGAAAGGCGAAGCGAATCATTACCAAATTTATCGGCGTCCCCAAGAAAGCAAAGAAAGATCCGCTGGTATGGGTCGCGTGTCGCTTATCCTCTTTACATAGATCGATCGAGACGGATTATACGCAAAAATTTGGCCTGGTCAACACCCCACCATCCGCATCCGCGGAACCGCGTAATTTAGATTACATTTCAAATTGCGATTATTGCATTTGAACGCTATTGGACGGATACGTCTTAATGTGAAGACCTCTTGACAATTCCGCGATAAAACCTAATATATGAAGAAATTTTTTAAGGAGCCATTTATGCCGATTTATGAATATCAGTGTAAAGCCTGCTGTCACTGCTTCGAGAAACTTGTGTTAAGCTCCAGCGATTCTGAGCCAGCATGCCCAGAATGCGGATGTGCAGATGTGGAGAAACTGATGTCTGCCAGCTGTGTGCGAGCTGCTGGGATTCCCAGCGGCTCGGGAGGATTTCAGGCTCCGGCCTGCAAGCCTTCCGGGTGAGGGATCTAAACGCCATCTTCCAGTTTGGGAGAGAAAAATAGTTGCCCTGTGGTTTAAAAAAGCTAATGATTTAAATGACTCATGTGCTTTTGATCCAGCTTCCCATCCCCCAGTTGAATTTCGGGAAGCAAACCGGAAACATTCCCTTGGCGGCAGCCTGCCTGAAACAGGTGGCCGAGGGGATCCCGGATGTAGCCGTAGACATTCTGGCGGAAAGTATTGCATCGTATTTGGGTGATGCCGCACTGATTCAACTTATCCTGTCGATGAGGCCCGATATTATCGGATTTTCGGTGTACAGCTGGAATGTGGAGCGGTCCCTGTATATCGTCGATCAGCTAATAGCGCACTACCGTCCGAAAATAATTTTCGGAGGTCCTGAAATTACTCAAGATAATCCGCTGATCCATGTGCCGCAGGTGGATTTTTGGGTATACGGTGAAGGCGAGGCGGTATTCCGTAAACTGCTGCAAGATCAAAAATTTTGGGAAAACAAGTGCGCCTCTGAAAGTGTCGGCACGACGTTCAGCACCTCGCCCAGTCCCTACCTCAGAAATATGCTGGAACCAGAAATCGAAAATATGATGCTTCTGGAGACCCAGCGTGGATGCCCCTATCGATGTGCATTTTGCTATTCCAACAAATCCAGAATCAACCAATCGTTTGTAGATGACGATACGGTGCTTGACAGCATTCGGTGGGCAATTGAAAGCTCAATCGGTGAGCTTTATCTTCTTGATCCTTCTTTGAATATCCGGCCGGGCCTGAAATCATTGCTGAAAAAAATCAGGACCGCTAATCCAGATGGACGTCTTGCCATTTTTAGTGAAATCAGGGCAGAAGCCGTTGATGAGGATCTCGCGGATCTGTTTGTCGAAGCCGGCTTTACCTGGTTTGAAATTGGTTTGCAGAGTACCAATCCGCAGGCGTTGAAAATGATGAACCGGCCGACACATCTAAAGCGTTTTTTAGGTGGCGCTAAACGTTTGAAAAATAGGGGCATATTGCCCCAGATTGATCTAATTGTAGGATTGCCCGGAGACGACCTTGACGGATTTGGAAAATCGGTGGACTTTGCCGCGCGCCATGAATTGTGTGATGATATTCAGGTTTTTCCGCTGTCGATTTTGCCCGGCACCGATTTCCGCCGCCGCCGCCATGAACTGGGTTTGTGTTTTGAACCGCATCCACCCTATACCGTCATTAAATCCCCTACGTTTTCAAACGATGACATGCTTTTGGCCTTTGACTATGCTGAGGTCAGATTTGATGCCGTCTTTCACCCCATGCCGGATTTAGATATTGCATGGCGATTGGATGCAGGAAAGCAGGGCGCGAAGCTCGTTGATCATATGGTCGTTTTGGGTAAAGATCACTATATTTCAAAGATATTCATAAATTCTGCGCGGTCCTTGTCCCAAATAGAAAAATTGGCGCAGAATCTATCTCATCCCTATCAAATTTTTATCCTTGCGGATGTTTGCGATCACGATCATATTCGAAGCGCAATGGAGGTTTTAACGTCAGCCAATCCATTTACCCCTTGTGAGCTGATTTTTCTTGAGCCCGAGTCACTTCCGAAGACAACCTCGCTGCTATCGGCTGTGAAGCTTCGGCGGCCTCACTATCTTGACACGGAACAGCGCTTTTTGTTTCCATCCCCCGGGAACCGGGCTGTGCTTTTTACACTGGTATCTGAACGCAGCAGATATCGATTTGGCGGTGAGATGCAGCGGCAGGTTTACTGGTGGAAACACGCGCTGCTTCCGCAGCGGGCGGACCTTGATGGTTTATCCCACCTGGACGGTGTCGTAATTGATAGTAAAGTGCCGGAATTGGCGTTGCGAGATTGGCAGGAGCGATTTGCAAAATGCGCGGATGAAATTCCGGCTATTTGCTTTGCGCAAGTCTCCACGCAGAAACGCTGGTTGCTCCTCACCGCTGCGGATGAGTATGCCGAAAAAATATTGAATTTAGAAAAGCCAAATGATTAGCAGCCAAACAAGTAATATAAGTAGTCCAAATGAACCGAGCACCATTGCCGCTTGATTTTTAACCGAGAAGAACTTTTCTTCATATACTTCGAAAGAACACCTGACTTCCTCGGCAATCGTTTCCAGTTCCATGCGAGGCAGACCTGTTACTTGCTGCAACGCATCCAGGGTGTGTTCGGTATGCTGCACCTTCAGCTTTTCGTCTCGAAGAAAGTCAAATCTCTGAAAAGCTCTTCTCCGAATTTCTTGCTGGATTTTTTCTTTTCTATTTATACTCATATAAGTTATAAATATTTTTCTATTTTTGCGTCCTTTTTCAGCCTATTAATATATTCTTTGGTCTGCGTATCGACTTTTTTGCCTTTTAGATGTTGGTTCAGTCTATCTTTGATTTCCGTATAAGCAATGATTCCCTCGGGTTTTTTTTCCTCCACTTTTATAAGATGGTATCCGAATTGCGTTTCCACGATATCACTGATTTCGTTCGGTTTCAATGCAAAGGCGGCATCTTCAAAAGGTTTCACCATTTGCCCGCGTCTAAAAAAGCCTAAGTCACCACCGTTCACACTGCTGGGGCCTTGCGAAAATTCTTTGGCAAGGCTGGCAAAATCTTCACCGTTTTGTAATTTCTGTTGAATTTTTTTTATTTCTTCGCGAGCCTCTATTTTTTCGGTTTCGGATGATTTGCCATCGACTTTGACCAGGATATGTCTGGCTTTAACCTGCTCCGGTTGCTTAAACAGCTCCGGGTTGGTATCATAATAAGTTTTTGATTCCTCGTCGGTGACGACAACCTTCTGGGCAACTTGTTTATCGATGAGTTCTCGGATGGCCATATCCCGCGTGATCTGCGACCTTATGTCAGTTTCTGAAAGCTCCAGCTGTTTTAAAGCAATTTCGAATTCAGCTTGACTTTGAAATCGTTGTTTGATGGATGCCAATTGGTCTGCAACCGCATTTGAATCAACGGCGATTTTCATTTTCTGACATTCCTGATACAGTAACTCACGGTCTATAAGATTGTCTAGAATGTCATTTTTTAGTTTGGGTAACATGAAATCAGGTATTTGCCGTCCCTGTTGGGAAGCCTGCTCCAGGTAAAAGTTTAATTCTCTTTGGTAAGCCTCATTGCTGATTTCAACTCCGTTTACCACCGCAATCTTATCGTTGGAATCTTGCTTTTCTTCTGCCCAGAGCCAAAAAGGTACCAGCATGAAAACAATGGACATGGTTACCGGCATAACTCGTTTTGCGATTTTCGAATACATTGAATTCTCTCCTAATATGTTGAAATAAAAAGGGGACTCCAAAGAGCCCCCACTCGTTAATTAAATTGCCACTCCGGAATAATATCGACGAATTATATTTCGCTTTATTCATTATAGTTTGTGGCAATAATTATGTCAAACTTGAAAACGAAAAATATTTACAACTCCTTAAATCCACTGGTATTTATTGAATCATCTGCCCTGAGACAATTCTGCTAACTTTTTGTGTTGAAGGGACCGCCAAGGGTGGAAAAAGCAAGTACTCAAGATGTTATCGAGATATGTTACAGATAGGTCAGAAATTAAAGGTCTCTGAAGGCTTCTCTGAGATCCAGTGCAGCTCGTCGTTGAATATAAAATAGTTTTCTGCGATCAAACCCGCTGCGGCGGTCCGTGCGTCTCCTTCTATCCTCAGACGGATAGGCCTCTTTTCGCTGGCGCCGATCAATCCCTGAACGTGTCCCCCAATTATCCCAAATCATTTTGGTGGCCATGGTGCATTTCCGATGTCATATGGTCCGGGCATCTTTTGCTGCTGAAAAATACCAAAAAATCAGCTTCAGCTTAAAATACCGCCCTATTGGTAAAGGGACGGAATCCGTTCCCGCAGACTCAGGCGGATGCGATTTCAATATTATCGCAATGTGGATTAATCAACCTTTTTTTTGAATATGGTAAAAAAACAAAAATAGATTCCACGTGCTTTTGTTTAAATTGCATTAATTGATCATTTTTTTGTTCATTGCATCCGTGTCGGGCAATATCATGATCAGTGTTTACGATTCATTGGCCTTTTTATGTTGCTTAAAATAATCTCTGACCACCAATGATTTGGGATCGAGGCCAGTCAAACCATAGTCTTCCGCCCATTGCATGGCTGCTAAATACTCCTCCACCGTAATGGCACGCCATATTTCAGGATATTCGAAGGCCTTATAATCCACATGGTATTGATGCATGATATTGACGTAAGTCGCTTTGGGAAGATTTTCGGCAACCCATTGGACAAAGGCTTTTGTTCCGGCCACCTGGTTGGGCATGACCAGATGGCGGATCATCACACCCCGTGTGGCAACCCCATCCGTATCGACCTGATGAAGGCCAACCTGCCGGTGCATTTCGATGATGGCAGCCTTGGCCACATCTGGATAATCGGACGCTCCGGATGAATATTTGGCGGCCTTATCGGAATCCATATATTTCATGTCCGGCAGGTAAATATCCACGATACCATCGAGGATTTTGAGTATTTCAACCCGCTCATAGCCGCTGGTGTTGTACACCAGGGGAATACGCAACCCGTTGTTGAAGGCGATGCGGGTGGCATTGACAATGTTGGGCATCACATGGGTGGGGGTGACCAAATTGATATTGTGGCAGCCAATTACCTGCAGATTCAGCATCATGTTTGCCAGGTCCTCATCGCTAAATCCTCTCCCCTGGCCTTCAATGCTAATCGGCCAGTTCTGACAGAATACACACCTCAGATTACAGTTTGAAAAAAAGATGGTACCGGACCCGTTGCGGCCCACCAAAGAAACTTCCTCACCCAAATGAGGATGGAAAGAATATACCATTACGGTTGAGGGAGCCTTGCAATAGCCGCGCTCGTCGTTCAGCCGGTTCACGCCGCACTGTCGGGGACAGAGCTCGCATTCCTCAAAGATGGAATAGGCCTGTTCCACCCGTTGAGCGAATTTGCCTTCATTTTCCAACTTCCCGTATGCCGGGAGTTGTTTCTTGTCTGTGGGCTGTACTGCAAATGCGGAATTGGGCGGAAGGAATAGAAAGCCGCCCAACATAAGCGATGCTTTGATGAAATCGCGTCGGCTGACATTCATGCAGGACCTCCTTGGGATAAAAAAGGCGACTATTTGTATCTCATAAATTTAGGTCTCCGGGGCGTTCAAAAGCCGGCCAGTTCGGAGTCGAATTTTTATTATTCCACTAATTTGTCGGTAACCGGGGTTCCGGGTCGAGGCGGTAATTAGAATTCAACGGGAGGAAATGCACAATCTGAACAAAATTTAACTGTTTTAATTTAAATAAACAATAAATTTTTTTTGGGGTGCAATTTGCTTTGCTTTATCGAGCATTTTACACTGCAATAAAACAGCCCCGAGTTGACCAGCATAGACTATTGTGGAATAATTAACTAGTTTGCTTTCCATAACCAAATGAACATAGGGGAAGTTTAGCCATGAATCCGCAATATTTTATAAATTTAGAAGATGAATTTGGGGCTCACAATTATAAGCCGCTGGATGTGGTTTTAGCCCGCGGCCAAGGGGTATGGGTCTGGGACGTGGGTGGCAATAAATACCTGGATTGCCTTTCAGCATATTCCGCGGTGAATCAAGGACATTGTCATCCTAAAATTATGAAAACCATGATGGAACAGGCTCAGAAACTAACGCTGACCTCCCGTGCATTTCGCAATGATCAACTGGGGTTGCTGTATAAGGAGCTGTGTGAGCTGACCAATTCCCACAAGGTGCTGCCGATGAACAGCGGCGCCGAGGCAGTGGAGACGGTAATCAAGGCGGTTCGCAAGTGGGGATACAAGGTCAAAGGTGTTGCCCAGGATCAGGCCGAGATTATTGTGTGTGAAAACAATTTCCACGGCCGCACCATTACCATTGTCGGCTTCAGCACGGATCCGGGTTCCCGGGAAAATTTCGGACCATTTACGCCCGGATTTAAAATCATTGCTTTTGGTGATGCCAAGGCCTTGGAAGCGGCGATAACCCCCAACACGGTGGCGTTTATGGTGGAACCCATTCAGGGCGAAGCCGGGGTCATCATTCCGCCTGCCGGGTATCTGAAGCAAGTCAAGGCCATTTGCGAAAAAAACAATGTGGTGCTAATTCTCGATGAAATCCAGACCGGCCTGGGTCGCACCGGCAAATTGCTGGCTGAAGAGCACGACGGCATTGAGGCGGATCTGACCTTGATTGGAAAGGCGCTTTCCGGAGGCTACTATCCCATTTCGGCGGTATTGTCCAATAAAGAAGTCATGGACGTGCTGCGGCCCGGCGAGCACGGCAGCACCTTTGGAGGCAACCCCCTGGCCTGCGCGATTGCCAGAACCGCCCTGAAGGTTTTGGTTGAAGATAACATGATTGAAAATGCCGCCGCCATGGGCGCCTATTTTCTCTCTCAGTTGAAGGAAAAGATACAAGGGCCGCATATTAAAGAGGTGCGCGGCAAAGGCCTTATGCTGGCAATTGAACTGACGCCCGATGCCGGCGGGGCCAGGCAATATTGTTTAGAATTAATGGCCAAAGGCATGCTTTGCAAAGAAACCCATGAAAATACCATCCGCATTGCACCGCCGCTGGTGATCAAAAAAGAGGAGATTAATTGGGCGCTGGAAAGACTTGAATCGGTTTTGGCTGCTGCATAGTTATTATCGAATTGCTGTATAAAATGTTGAAGAAGCGCTAATTCAGCTTGGCAAGGAATACCACCAGATCCTTTATGACGGCCATAGCTCTATCACCTATATATTCGATTTGTAAATGTCCTTGCCTGAGCGGTCCGGAATCGAATAGGTTTTTGTTTTTTGCGGTTTAACTTTGCCGGTAAATTCGAAATCCGAAGCACGAAATACGAAACAAATCCTAAATTCGAATTTTCTAATGACCAAAAAGGAAGCAATAATTCGCTGCATTTATTTTTAAGCCCTAGATGCCCTTCCGATCACGATATTTGATGTCTTTTTTCTTTGATGAAGATGGTGCACAGCAAAGCAATCAGCGCCAGCACCGCTGATAGGATAAAGATCAATCGATAACTTCCGGTCCTATCAAAGAGCAGTCCTCCAATGTACGCCCAAAAACCGCCGCCGAAGTGGTGGACGGTGGTGATAAACCCTGAGAGAAGACCAACATGGGCAAATCCAAAAAGCCGGCCCACTAGGGTGGC
>CP070694.1:1352806-1357578 GCA_020353355.1 Desulfobacterales bacterium
GATGTGCCACAAGGTAACGAGAAAAAGTAGGTGTCAGGTTTTCCGGAGGCGGATCAGGTGTCAGAAACGTAAGAAAGATGGTGTCAGGTGTCCCGCCTTCGCCCTGCTGGCTACGGTAGGCCGGCAGTTGTCAACGTATAAGGCATGGGGCATAGAGCATAGGGCATGGGGTTAAAGGCCTAAAAAAATAAGCGTTAGGTTGGAGGCAAAAAAAACAGGCAAACGGCGCACGGTTCAGGGTATAAGGTTCAAGCTCTGGTCTCTGGTGACTTGCTCCTGGTTACTCTTTTAGCAAAGCGCAAAGCGCTTGGCGTTGAAAACATCAAGACCAATGTCGTCTTTTATTTTTTAACCCTATGCACCATGCGCCATGCTCTATGCCCGTGGTTTGTTGACACCTGAGACCTGTTAAATTACTTTGACCAGTGCCCCGGATTCAAAGTGGTGGATTGACTTCGTAGCAACACCACCTCTTCACCGTTGAGTCCGAACTTGAGGGTGCCGCCGCTGGTGTTTGGTCCGACGGTCCAAAAATAATCGGCACCAAGGTTTTTATCATATGCGCCAAACATCGTCGCGTCATCCTCATAGCCGGTCGGAGATATTTTAATGTTCGACCAGGCCAGGCCCTCTCGGCCGTTGAGTTCGGCTACCCCCGCATCAATGGCTCGCAGCCGGGCATGGGCATCCAGATCAATGTAACGGGGTACAGCAATCGCCGCCAGGACACTCACAATAACCAGGACGGCGATTATTTCAATTAAAGAGAATCCCGTCTGGCTTGTAATAGAAACGTTTCTTTTCAAGCGGTCGTCGGGGGAGTAGGTGCAGATATTTCTCTCCCCCATGGCCCGCAATAGCGCGTGCTCTGTCAATCTGTTCATATGCCTGCAGAGACGCTCTTACAATGCCATCGCGCCACGTTTATCTTCGCTTCCATACAGCCGGTTGAGTCGTTGTTGATTGCGACCGGTCCAGTGGAACGGCGGTACCGCTTTTAAACGTGAGGGTTCCACCCGTTCCCGAAGGTCCGGCACTCCAGGAATAATCCGTGCCAAGAGAGTAGTCTACCCCAACCGGAGGCGCATTTTGGATCTTGGTATCACTGACCCAGCCGCTGGGGGATATTTTGTGATCCGCCCAGACCAAACTTTCGCGGCCGTTGAGTTCTGAAATTCCGGCATCGATGGCCCGCTGTTTGGCGTTGGTTTCCAGGTCGATGTAACGCGGCACAGCCACCGCGGCCAGAATTCCTAAGATGATCAAGACCGCGATGATCTCCACCAATGTAAAACCCTGTTGATTTCGTAAAAGCGTTTGATGTTTCATGAGGTTTGCTCCCTTCCTTTTGATTGCCTTATTTTTTGATCATTTATATATATTTCAGTTTTTGTTGTCCGGTGAATAAGTATGCACAAATAGTGCCAAGAATCGCATAACTGTTTAATTTTAAATAATACTGTATAATATTAATATCTTAAGATGTAATTCAAATTGCGGCTTTTCGCAAGAAAATGAAACCTCTCATTATTTTCTACAATTTTTGTTGGTATTTTTCAATCAAAATATTCATATTTCGTTGTTTTTGATGCTTTTTACATCAATATTGTGTTTTTTGATTCGATGCCACAAGCTACGTTGATTGATCCCCAATAATTCAGTGGCCCGTACATGCACACCGCCGGTTTTTCTCAGGGCCTCAATAATCATACTTTTTTCGATTTCGCTCAGACGCTCATCCAGGGATGCATTGGTCGGTATCGATATTTCTCCGGAATTGTTGTTAAATGCCCCGGTTATTTTGCCGGGTAATTGGGCCGGTTCAATAAAACCGTTTTCGGCGATCACCGCGGCACTTTCGACGGTATTTTTTAGTTCGCGGATATTTCCGGGCCACCCATAGGCCATCAAAATTTGCAGGGCCACGGAAGAAATTTCCACATTTTTGTGTGAATTTTGTAAAAAATAATCCACCAACAAGGGAATGTCTTCCTTTCTTTCCCGCAGGGGCGGCAGGTGGAGGGTAAAGACGTTCAGTCGAAAATAAAGATCTTCTCTAAATTTGGCCTCACGAACCATTTTTTCCAGATGTTTGTTGGTCGAGGCAATAAAACGAACGTCGACTTTGATGGTTTTGCTGCCGCCTACCCGATAAAATTCCTTTTCCTGAATCACTCGTAATATCTTTGCTTGTAAATTCAATGGCATATCACCGATTTCATCAAGAAAAATCGTTCCCTTATTGGCCATATCGAATTTTCCGGGTTTGAATTTGGTGGCACCAGTAAAGGCACCTTTCTCATGGCCGAAAAGTTCACTTTCCAATAATTCCTCGGGGATGGCCGCACAGTTCAGTTTAATGAACGGTTTGTCCTTGCGATGACTATTTTCGTAAATGCTGGTGGCGACAAGTTCCTTACCGGTCCCGCTTTCCCCCAGAATCAGCACGGTCGAATCCGTCCCTGCTACTTTTTTAATCAGGCTTAAAAGGCCACGGATGGCAAGGCTTTCACCGATAATATCCGGGAAAAAATGCCGGGCATCAATGCGACTGAGAACCGAGGTGACCTGGTCAAAAACGTTGGTAAATTGTTGAAGTTGATCCCTGGACCAATCCTTGCCTTTGTCTGATTTCGGGTTGGAAAGTGACGCCAGCTTCTTTGCGTTATCCACGAATTGTTCGACCGGTTTGAGAATAAATCGTACCATTGCAAAACCGGATGAAAAGGCCAATATGCTGATAAGCACAATAAACCAGAAGATACTTCGGGCCGGATCCGATCCCTGACTGACGCCATAGTTGGTCAGACGGAAGGCGATAATCGCCGCTAAAATCGTAAAGCCCGTGAAAATAAACGGGATGATGATGTATAAGCTGATATAAAATCGGGATTGCTTCATTGTATTTGTGTTTCGTTTTTAGTGTTTTGCGTTTGGCAAATAAAATCGACCGATTCGCTTTGACCAAACACCAAATACAAAACACCAAACACCAGATATTACTTGGCCATCAACGTCAAATCCCACATGGGCAAAAAGATGGACAATGCAAAAAAACCGACCACTGCCGCCAGACCGACGGTGAGCAGCGGCGCAATGGCCTGGGATAACTTTCTGGTCGAATATTCAACCTCCGTATCATAATGTTCGGCAACATCGCCGAGCATATCTTCGAGATTTCCGGATTCCTCACCGACGGCCACCATGTTAATCAGCATCGGCGTGAAATATCTGGCTTGACTCAAGGGCCCGGATATACCATGTCCTTCTGCCAGGCGGTCTTTGATTCCGTGAAGCTCTCGTGCGATCGCCGCATTGCCGATGGTGCCGGTCAAGATGTCCATCGATTCGAGCACATCAACGCCGCTGGACTGCAAAATCGAAAATATGCTGGCAAATCGGGAAATAGCAGTCTTGATGAATACCGGGCCAACGATCGGCAGCTTCATTAAAAGCGTGTCGCGCGCATACTTGCCCGGTTCTGTTTTCAGGTAATAAATTAAAACGCCGCCGCCGACCAATATCCCTGCAATGAGCAGATACCAATAATTGACCAAAAAATTGTACATGAGCATGCAAATCTGGGTGGGCAACGGCAGCGTCAGTCCGGCATCCTTAAATATGTTGACAAATCGGGGTATAACACCGGTTAGTAACACGATAAAGGCGATAAACAGAAAGACGACAACAATGATGGGATACATGAGCGCTGCTATAATATCTGATTTAACCTTGTGTTCGTGTTCAATAATAAAGGTTAAGCGTTCCAGGACTTCGGGTAGAGCGCCGCTTTTTTCTCCGGCTCTGATCATGCTGCAGTACAGGGGTGAAAACACACGCTTGTGTTTGCTAAATGCATCATAAAGACTGGCCCCTTCTTTAATATCGCGGTGCATCGTGCCGAGGATCTTTTTGAGCCTGGGATTTTCCGTCTGGTCTTCCAGAACCTCCAGCAACCGCATCATCGAGACTCCCGCACGAATCATCGTGTTGAATTGTTTGGTGAATAAAATCAATTCCGGAGCCTTAATCGGCGTCAGCTTCTCCATGAGATCGGCAAACTGAAGGCTTGCGAGCGCCGGTGCTTCTTCTTTTACACGGGTGGGTATTAAGCCGCGCGATACCAGAACGCTGTTGACATTCTCTATGGAGTCGGACTCGATATGACCGGAAGCAGTGCTTCCCGTCTCCGTAATGGCGTCATATGAAAATTTGGGCATGGTTACCTCTATGTTCAGGGTTCAAAGGTTCAGGGTTTTTAAATTACTCAATTCCTAAATTGATTTTTACTGCTGTTTTCTGTCTTCTTTTTTTGCCTTGTGCCTGATGATTTTTGATATTTTGAACCTTTAAACCCTGAACCGTGAACTTGGAACCCTGATACCTACAGCAGTACCGCCGAGGCAGCCTCCTCCAGGGTGGTTACCCCATCTAACACTTTTCTGGCTGCATTTTCCTTTAACGGTTGAAAGTTACCGGCAGCTAAGGCAGCCCGGCTAATTTCATGGGCCGATGCGCGTTTCAGGATTAAATCCTGGATCAATTCGTCAATAATCAGTACTTCATAAACACCGGTTCTGCCTTTATAACCGGTATGCATGCAATTGAAGCATCCTTTGCCAAGCATAAACTTGGTACGATTGGTATTTTTTAATCCCCACGCTTTCAGCGCTTCTTCGGAAGGCTGATAGGGTGTCTTGCAGTTCGGGCAGACCATTCGAACCAGCCGTTGGGCAAACGATACCACCATCGTCGATGAAACCAGAAACGGC
>CP070694.1:1357678-1361529 GCA_020353355.1 Desulfobacterales bacterium
CCCTATAGGATTTTATTCCCACCAAGTCATTTTTCTATCCCACAGCTCTTTTTTTTGGGGCCTTATAGGCGAATTGAGGCTTCCGATAGGATGGCCGAGCGGAACTCTGAGATCTTATTTTTTATTATTAATATTAATTCAGAAAGTTATGATACATCATAACACCTTTTGACAAATCGGATCGGCAATCTTTCTTGAAGCGGCGGAATTGATAATTCTGGTTATCTTTTCCAGATAACTCAGTAAATTATGTAATTTCAATAACTTAAAATGACGGTATGTTTTTTGCTCTTTTCTTGTATTTAGCATCAGAAAAGCCTTTTTAAGAGCATGGAGGAAAACAATTCAGGGGTGGAGATTCTGGAATATGAGATCGGTAGGGAAGAAACCAAAGGTTAGGAAGCTATCCGAGCCAAAGGATTTGTTTCAAACGGTCAATATCCATTCGTTTCCGCGCGGATCAGGGAATTGATCCAGAAGCAGGAGACCCCGAACATGGTCAGGCTACCCCATACGCTGGATTTTCAGGTGATGGTGGCCAGGCAGGTGATACATCAAGGCAAGCAAAGAGGAGGTTGACATGAAAAGGGTCAGGAATTGGTCGTCCTATATTGGCTTGGTCGCCATCCTTTTCGTAGGCGCCGTTGAGCCCGTTTTGGCCCAAACCACCGAGCCGATTCTGCGCATGGAGCTGGGCACCCACAATGCAGGCATCTTCGGCATCGCCATAGATCCTTCCAACCGCATCCTCGTGACCGGATCCGAGGACAAGACGGTGCGGGTGTGGGACATCTCGAACGGCAACAAACTTCTTCGCATTCTGCGTCCCCCTGTGGGCGAGTGGGAGCAGGGGCACATCTTCGCCGTGGCCCTCGCCCCGGATGGGCGGACCATCGCGTGCGGCGGTCGGACTGGCGCGCCTCAACAAGGCGACGGGTGCGTGTACCTGTTCGATCGTGAAACGGGTGTCCTCATCCGCCGGCTTGGCGGCTTGCCCGGCTGGGTCCAGCACCTTGCCTACACTGCTGACGGTCGGTTTTTGGCAGCTGTGCTGAGCGAGGGCGGCGGAAAGATCAGCTGGGCCGGCATGAGCCTATTTCGATTGCCTGATTACAAGATGGTGGCCGAAGACCGCGAATACGGGAATTATATTCGATGGGTCGCGAGCAGCCCTTCCGGCGCTCACCTTGCCACGAGCTGCTTTGACGGAATCGTCCGCCTCTACGATCTGTCCACCCTGAAAACTGCGGATATCGCATCTCCCCAACCGATTACACCGGTTTCCAAAATCCAACCACCTGGGGGCCCGCGCCCATGGGGGCTGGCCTTCTCGCCCGACGGCACCCATCTGGCCGTGGGGTTTTTCCTGATCCCCAAGGTAGATGTGCTGGAGATCAAAGGCAATAGCCTGGAGCATGCCTACTCAATGGATGCGATCGGGGGTCCAGGTAGGAAGGAAATCGATTTCAGGACGGTAGCCTGGTCATCCGACGGTCGATTTCTTTACGCGGGCGGGACCTTCCGGCAGAAGAAAACCCGCCAGATTCGCAAGTGGGCTGAAGGGGGGCGGGGGCGGCACAGCGACCTGCCCGTGGGAGTAGAACTTCATGTCCATTGCATCCTGCCGCTCGCAGCGGGCGGAATTGTCTATGCCTCCCGCGACGGTTCCTTCGGGATGATCAACACGGAGGATGAGGATGTCCTTCTGAGTCCCAAGGTCATCCCCATTTACGCTGCTAATGATGAAGGGTTTCTTTTATCACCGGACGGTTCGGCGATCCAGTTCGCCTACGAGAAGCGCGGCCAGTCTCCTGCGCTGTTTTCCGTGAATCAGCGGCAGTTAACAGACGCGTCCTCTAATCTATGGGCAGGCTTGAAGGCCGGCTTCACTTTTCAGGCCCCCATTACCGACGGCCTGGGGATCACCGACTGGAAAATTTCCTTCGCTCCTAAGCTGAAAGGTCGGCCCTTGCCGCTGAAACAGGAGGTGGCGCAAAGTCTGGCTATCCAACCCGGCCGCACGGGGTTTCTTCTGGGCACCAACAATGCCCTTTGGCTTTTCAATTCCAGCGGAGCGGTGCAGTGGCGGATTAGAACCCCAGCTATTGTATGGGGAGTGAACACCAATGGCCAGGTCGCTACGACCGCACTCGGAGACGGTACCATCCGTTGGTATCGACTATCGGACGGGGAGGAGATCTTGGCATTTTTCCCGCATCCGGACCGTAGGCGCTGGATCCTCTGGACACCCTCGGGGTACTACGACGCTTCGCCCGGGGGCGAGGACTTTATCGGCTGGCACGTGAACAACGGCCGGGATCAGGCCGCGGACTTCTTCCCCGTCTCGCGATTTCGTGCCACCTACTTCCGCCCGGATGTGGTCGACCGGGTTCTCGTCACCATGAACGAGGCCGAGGCCATTCATCTGGCCAATAAGGAGTCGGGCCGCAAGCCCGCGGTGCTTTCGGTGAGTGAGAAGCTCCCGCCGGTGGTGAGCATCCTTTCTCCTGGGGATGGAACGGAAGTTGCCGCTCCCTCAATCACCATCCGTTATGCGGTCCGCGGTCAGGAACCCGTCACTGCCCTCAAGGTGCTCGTCGACGGACGGCCGGTCGCCGAGGAGGGAGCAGGCAAGCCGGTCGAGGAGAGGGGGGAGGTCACCGTCACGATTCCCCAGAGAGACTGTGACATCTCGGTGATTGCACAGAACCGGTTCTCGACCAGCGAGCCCGCCACGATTCGACTGCGCTGGAAGGGAGCCGTGGTCGAGGAGCAATTCGAGATCAAGCCCAAGCTCTATGTCCTGGCCGTAGGGGTGAGCGCGTACCAGAATGAAGCGCTGCGTCTGGACCTGGCCGCCAAGGACGCTCTGGATTTCGGCTCAGCCTGGAATAAGCAGAAGGGAGGGCTTTACAGCGGCGTGGAAGTCAGGACGCTAACGGACGCCCAGGCCACGAAGGGGGACATCTTGGACGGTCTGGAGTGGCTGCAGCGACAGGTGACCGCAAAGGACGTTGCCGTGCTGTTCTTCGCCGGCCACGGCATCACCGACTCGACGGGCGGGTTCTACTTCCTCCCGGTGGAAGCGGATCTGGAGAGGCTCAAGCGAACCGGGATCTCTCAGTCAGACATTACCTCCACGGTGACCAGCATTGCGGGCAAAGTGCTTGTGTTCATGGATGCCTGTCACTCCGGCAATCTAATGGGCAAGATGAAGCATCGTGGCTTGAATGTTATCAGCTCCGTGGTCAACGAGCTGGCCAGTGCTGAGAACGGCGCTGTGGTCTTCTCCTCGGCCACGGGCAGGCAGTATGCCCTGGAGAACAAGGAGTGGGGCAATGGCGCCTTTACTAAAGGCGTGGTGGAAGGTATTCAGGGAAAAGCCGACTACACGTCCACCGGGCGTATCACGCTCAATATGCTGGATCTCTACGTATCAGAGCGGGTCAAGGAGCTGACCAAGGGCAGGCAGACCCCTACCACAGTCAAACCGCCCAACGTGCCGGACTTCCCGGTCGCTATGGTGCGCTAATTCACAAATCTCCTTCAGTGTTGCCCGGTGTTCACCTGACAGGATTAAGGATAGCGAAGAAGAAAGGACGAGCAAGAGGATAAATTTTCACCGCATTCGCCAAATGGTGTGAACGAGAAGAACTTAAGATCGCTAGTAGCGTAGATGAGCAAAACTCTTATAAGGCATGTGATCTCTTTGAGCAAGAACGGGAAAAGAAAAAGAAGGCCTTGTGGACCTTGCAGCATCGTGCTCAGGAAGAGAAGACCAAAAAGGTACTTCTTAGACCGGGCTCTGAATGGATAAGACGATAGCAGAAGGAGTGGAGCGCAGAAATATC
>CP070694.1:1361629-1364835 GCA_020353355.1 Desulfobacterales bacterium
CTCGGCCAGCGTGCCCAGTTCGTGCGAGGGGCAGATGACTGCATCGGCGGCGAGCTGATCGGCGTCGCCGAACTGCTTTTCGGTCATCGACAAGACCTGGAAGTTGGAGCCGGTTTGGCCAGACCATTCCCCCTGCAACTGCCCGGCGGCGGTTGCCAGTTCCGGATCGCCCACGACCAGCAACCGCAGCTTCACGCCGGCCAGCGGCAGACCGTCGGAGGGCCCGTTGCCGTCCGACTGGGTTCCGGGGCAGCCGGCCAGCAGGAGCAGCAGCCAGCAGGCGATTGCAGATTTCGGATTTCGGATTTTAGATTTCAGATTTAAAAGGCAAGCTAAAAAGCTAGGTTATCGAGAGACAGAATCGAGTATCGAGCATCCAGGATCGAGCATCGAGAGACAAGTGACCGGCTAAGAATTTTTCCTAATGAGAAGCAGCGTATTGCCGGTGACGCTCAGGCTGCTCATCAGCATTGCCGTCACGGCAATCAGGGGGGTGAGCAAGCCGCTCATGGCAACCGGGATGCTGATGGCGTTGTAAATAAACGTAAAAAATAAATTTTGATATATTTTTCTATTGACCCGGCAGGCTAAATTCAAGAACTCAACCACCTGCTGCGGCTCGGCGCGCATCAGGGTGATGTCGGCCATCTCTTTGCTCAACTGGCCACCGGCATGCACGGCGATGGAAAGATCCGCTTGCACCAGGGCCGGGGCATCATTGATGCCATCACCGACCATGGCCACCCGCATACCCTTTGCTTGCCATTCGCGGATAAAAGCTGCCTTGGCTTGAGGCAGTTTGCCGCCGTAAGCTGCGTCGATTCCGATCTGCTGTCCAACGGCCCTGGTGGTCCGATCTCCATCGCCGGATACCAGGGCCAGGCGGTATCCCCGATTGCACAATTTCTGAAGCGTTGAGCGCACATCTGCGCGCAGGGCGTCACCAAAGATAAACAGCGCAGCAAGTTTTCCATCGACTCCCAGATAGACGCACGAATGATTGCTCTGTATATCACGAAGTCTTTGGGCGCTTGTTGAGTCAACTTCGTTGAGTTCTGCGGCTAGAAATTCGGCCGAGCCAATTTTGACCTGCAGGCCACCTGCTTTTCCCACTAGCCCTTTTTCATCGGTTTCGATGTTTTCGATGTTGACCGCTGTGATGCGTCTGCGGTGGGCTTGTTTTAAAATTTCCAGGGCAATAAAATGCTCCGACTCCTTTTCCAGACCGGCGGCCAGGGCTAATGCCCGATCCGCTGCCATGGAGCCCGTGGGAATGATGTCCAACAGATGCCAGCTGCCTTCGGTCACGGTGCCGGTTTTGTCAAACACAAATCCATCGACCTTATCTGCCTGTTCAAAGGCTTTAAAATCCCGCACCAAAATTCCTTTTTTCCCGGCAATCGAAATTCCCGCCACCCGGGCCAGGGGAATGGCAATGCCCAGCGCGCACGGACAGGAAATGACCATGACCGTCACCGCCCGCAGAACGGACGTTTCGGTCGTAAGTCCGGCGAGGCGGCCAACTAAGGCCGTAGCGGCGGCCAGGACCAGGATGATGGGAACAAACCACTGTAAAACGATATCGGTCTTTCCCTCCAAGGGCGTTTTGCTCGAAAGCGTTTTCTCGATGATGTCGATCATCTGACCGAGAGTAGAGTCATCACCAACTTTTTGGGCTTTGATCTGAAGCGCACCTTTGAGGATTTTGCTGCCGCTTCGTATGGACTCGCCCGCTTTTTTGGTTATCGGCAATGGTTCCCCGGTCAAAGACGATTCATCCACCGAAGCGCTGCCGGCCAATATTCTGCCGTCGGCGGCAACGATTTCGTTTTCACTTACCTGGAAAATGTCGCCTGTTGCGAGCTGATCGGCGGCAACGTAACGACCATGGGGATAGGGTTCACTGCAAATTCGGACCTTGGTTGGTTTGAGAGAGAAAAAAAACTCCAAATCTTCCAGGACGCGGCTCTTGGCGCGGCGTTCCAAGGTTTTGCCCAAAAGAACCAGTGTAATCAGCATGGATGCGGTGTCAAAATATACATGGATACTTCCTGCCAGTAGCTGAACGGTGCTATAAATATAAGCGCTGAACGAACCCATTATGATCAGGGTTTCCATGCTGAATGCTGCGTTGGTCAAACCGGCCCAGGCCCTTTTGAAAAACTCGAACCCGCCGTATACCAGCACGATGGTCGCCATGATGAATGCCGGCCAGGACAGCTTGTAAATCGTTTCGGAGGTAAGTTCGGTGAAAAACCCGGAATAAAGGGCATAAGACATCATCATCACATTCATCGTCAGAAATGCGGATACAGCAAAGCGGACAAATTCCTTGCGACTTGCGAGCGTATCCCGGGATTCATCCGGAACCGCTGCACGGTATCCCAGTTTGGCGATGGATTCAATAATCTGTGATGGCGAGCTTTGGATGGGATCGTATGCAACTTTAAGGTTGTCGGTAGAAAAATTGCATGTGGATTCGAGGATGCCGCGCGATTTTTGCAAAGATTGATCAATCAGCCAGGCACATGCCGGACACCACATATTGCTGATTTTAAGATTCACCTTCAATACATTTGCCCGGTTGCCGCCCGCAAGTTTTTCAGATTCGGCGGTGCTGCCGGTCTCCAGTTTTATGGCTGCGGGAGCGTTTGTTGCGGTTAAATCCGATTCTGATTTCGGAATGATGCCCTTTTCCTGGCATTGTTTGAAAAGCTCGGTTTCGCCAAATGTTTTGGGATTATCCGAGCCGGTTGCTTCCATCAGGATGTTGAATACCTGTCGACATCCCAAACAGCAAAACAAATAAAATTTCCCGGAAAATTCTGCCTTAATTTTTGCGAAACGCAAGGGAAGACCGCATAGATCACAGGATTTGGAATCTGGTTCTGTGGCGGCTAAATTATTATTTTTTGGCGTTGTGCGACGACGATGACTGGAAGTATTGTTCATTTTTTTGGTTTCAGGTTTCAGGTGTCAGGTGTCAGGTGTCAGAATTACATCGTGCAGTGGCTGACACCTGACCACTGACCACTGAAACCTCATTCGCTGGGGTTTGTTACTAGCGGAGTCCCAGGGATTTGACATAAGCGACAACGCGCCACCGATCGTCGCGGCTAACGGTGGTGTGCAAGGCTGGCTGGCGACCCTCCGGGATACCGTAGCTGACGGATTTAAACAACTCACCAGCAGGTTTAGTCTGGACC
>CP070694.1:1364935-1367972 GCA_020353355.1 Desulfobacterales bacterium
GCTGCCGGATGGAAACCAAAATTTTTTTAACTAATTGTTTTAATTAAAAAATCAGGCGATTTGGGAGACAAAACCGAAATCGCCTTTATTTTTATGGACAACAATAGATTAAATCGGAACCCTTTTGAGTAAGTTTTAGATTCAGTTCGGAACCCTGGACACTTTCGACGATCCCGGTTGAAATCAATTCCTTAACGGCCTGCTTAAATATCAGTTTTTCTTCCCAATTCAAGCTTTCGAAATAATCCGAATCCAGCCATTTCGGTGGCAACGCATGATGATTTTCCGCATTTATGGATCTAAATTTATCTAGGATATCTTTTTTAATCATCTTTTTATCTTTTGTCATTTCACTCTCCAAAAAAAACTGACGAAATGGTTATCAATTTGTCGATTGCTGTGCAATATAATTACTGAACATTGCATGTCAAACAGTAGGCATATATCCCCTGGGGATCGTTCAACAGCATCATTTGTTCAAGCTCATTGCCGAAATAGGTCAACAAGCGGGAAGGCAAATGCAGATCGTCTGGAGAACCGTCACGAATAAAACCGAGAATGAATCGATTCAGGCGTTGAATAAATTTTTCTCGCGCCGTCAACGGCTTTTCAATATAGATTGCCTCAAAATCCCTCAAGCCTGCTCTATTTGCCGCTTCCTTGACAGCATCTTGCAAGCTGCCGAGCTTATCCACCAGTCCCAGCTTCACCGCCGTTGGCCCCGACCAAACTCGGCCCTGGGCGATTTTTTCAACCTACTCCGGCGCCATATTCCGACCATGTGCCACGCGTTGGATAAAAAGACGATACCCTTGCTCAATAACTTGTTGCATAACATCTTTCACCAGAGGATTGATCGGGCGGCTGGGGTCAAATGCATCGGCTAATTTGGTGGTCCCCACACCATCACTATGGATGCCCAAGGATGCCAGGCTTTTTTCAAACGTCGCAAACGCACCGAATATTCCGATGGAGCCGGTAATGGTGGTGGGGGACGCCCAGATTTCGTCAGCCGCCGAGGCGATCCAATAGCCCCCTGAAGCGGCAATTGATCCCATGGACACAATCACGGGCTTGCCTGACCTGCTGGTGAGTTCGAGTTCGCGACGAATTATCTCGGATGCAAATGCGCTGCCGCCGCCACTGTCAATGCGCAGCACCACGGATTTAATTTTATCGTTTTCACGGGCTTGGCGGATTAAATCAGCAAGCGAATCACCGCCGATGGTACCCGCAGGCTGGTCGCCATCCAGGATGATTCCTTTGGCAACGATGATCGCCACTTTGGGTCGATTGGGACGAATTCGTTTGAGAAAAGGGCGGTTAATATTTAAATAATCGTAAAAATCAATCTGCTTGTAGGTTCCGCTGTCTTCGTCTTCACCTACCAATCCGATCATCTCTTGCCGAACCTCGTCCCGGGTTTTCAATCCGTCTACCAGCCCATGATTTAAAGCTAACGCCGCCGTGTCGCCTTGCGCTTTTGCCAAATGCGCGGGAATATTATTGATATAATCATCGATGCTGCTGGGGTCCAATCCCCGCAAAGCCGCCACATCCGCTTTGTAGGCACCCCACAATACGTTTAACCAGGCGAGATTGGATTCTTTGGCCTCTTCGGACATATCATCACGCAAAAAAGGCTCCAGCGCCGATTTGTAGGTGCCGACTTTAAACACATGAAACTGCACGCGCAATTTTTCCAGAGCACTTTTGTAGTAGGCCCGATACAGTCCATAACCGTTTAAGATCACACCACCCATGGGACTGATGTAGATTTTGTCGGCATGCGCGGCCAAATAATATTGTCGCTGATTGAAGTAATCGCCGCAGGCGATAATGATTTTGCCGGAATCCTTGAACCGATTTAGCGCAGCGCCAATATCCTGAAGTTTGCTGGGGCCGGCTCCGCGCATGTTGCGCAAATCAAGCACCAACGCTTTAATCCGATGATCGTCTTTGGCATAATCGATGACATCGATGATATCTTTCAAAAGGGTTTCTTCTGTGGCAATATCTCCCAATAGCTGGTTGGAAAGCACGGTCTCTTTTTTTTGTTCGACGATATTTCCGAAAGGCGAAAAAATCAGAGCACTGCCATCAGGCACTGATCGGTCTCGGTCCAAGAAAAAAATGGAGATAAAAAAGATAATCAATGCGAGAAAAAGTATATTCCCGATAAATCGACGAAATGCGGATACGCCTTCCCAAAATACACTGAGCAGGCGGTGAAATTTACTCATTAGACCTTTCATAACAAATACTCCGGCGCATCATCGGGTTTTTAGCAACAGCGATGCCATCTATTTACTTTATTCCACCAAATTGCCCTGGATATCAATAGAAAATGCAGTATTAATGACAAAATAAGTTCAAATGCACTAAAAAAAAGGGGTGATATCAATATCACCCCTTTTAAATTGTCATTCGCTAACTAAACGATTGAAGAGAGTTAATGGATCGTGCTTTGCTTGGGTGTTTGCCCCTCGGGTTTTGGAACTTCTATCTTAAGCAGGCCATTTTTAAAATCGGCCTTAATCTTATCCGGATCCACATCTGCCGGCAGCATGAAGGATCGCTGGAATTTGCCATATGATCTTTCCCGGCGATAGTAATTTTTCTCTTTGACTTCATTGTCATGGTTGCGCTCACCCGTTAAGGTCAAGACCCGATCTTTCACATCCACTGAAATATCCTTTTTTTCCATGCCGGGAAGTTCGGCCTTGATCACAAAACTGTCATCGTTCTCAAACATATCCACAGCCGGATACCAGGTTCCCACATCCTCAGCATTCTCACCTTCGGTTCGGAAAAAAGGATCATCCAGCAATCGGTTGAAACGATTCTGCAGGGTTACCATTTCTCTCCATGGATTCCATCTCATAAGATTCATCATTTTTCATACCTCCTTTATCAAGGTAATTTTAGCATTTGAATAATTTTTTCGAATGTATGCTTTTGATAAAAAAGTTAATTCTAAATTTATTTTTGTCAATATTATAATTGAAATAAATATTATATTACTAAAATATTTTTA
>CP070694.1:1368072-1384582 GCA_020353355.1 Desulfobacterales bacterium
CGGTTGAGGTACTCAAAGAACCACCAAAATACGGAACTGATTGGAAAAAGCAGTAAGAAATAGCCAGGGCGGTCCGTCATCAAACAATGGCCGGACTTTTGAACCTCCATGGCATTGATTACCAGGATAAACGAAAACCACAAGGGCGTGAAGGTGTGCGGCTGAAATTCGGAAAACCACTCAAACCGTGTCCATGCCAGAACCCAGGACAACACGCCGGTCGCTGCGGCCAGCCAACCCCACCAGGGAAATGGCCTGCGGCTGGAAATGACCTCACGGTATTCTTTACTTGACTGGCGGGCGTTTACAATTAATGGAACAATCACTGCCAAAATGCTGAGCGCATACGCTCCAAAAGCCATCCATGAAAACGGTGCATGCTGCACGTAGCGGGTTTTAGGTGGAAACTCTAAATATTGTGAAAGCGGATATCCGGCCAGAATCACACCCAGTAGCGGCAGGCCAAGCAGCATGGTTGCCAAAATAATGAATTTTAAGAAAAAGCTTTTTGGGCCGGACATAGGTGTGTTAGATCCTCGATGCTTGATACTCGATCCTCGACTGCGCATTTGGTACGGTATTTATTTTGGATTATCGAGTAACCAGTATCCAGCAGCGAGTATCGGTCGCAAAAAAAGTCTCAAGAGCGATGATAAGCGACCAAATAATTTATCGAATTTTACTATGATGCAATGTCCTGCTGGTCCTGCGGCAACTCACAGACATCCGGAACGGCTTTACGGGCCTCCACATAATGGGCGGCAGCCAGGGCGGCGGTGCAGCCGTCTGCAGCCGAAAGCACGATTTGACGGCCATATTTTTCTCTCAGATCACCGATAACATAAATACCGGGAGTGTTGGTTTCTCACTTTTCATCGGTAATCACATATCCATCGGCATTCATTTTGGTGCCGGCCGGCACCAGCGTGTTGTTGGGGTCAAAACCGATAAAAATAAAAACACCATCGGTGGCCAATTCGCGCTGTGCACCGGTCTGGGTATCTTTTAGCTCCACGGCATAAACGCCGTCATCATTGGCCTTTATTTCCGTTACAACCGAATTCCATTGAATATCGATGTTACAATCGGCTTTGACACGCTGTTGCAAAAGAGCCCCGGCCCGCAGTTGATCCCGGCGATGCACCAGGTATACTTTTTTGGCCAACTTGGCAAGATAAAGGGATTCTTCGGCGGCGGTATCGCCACCACCGACTACCACCACCGTTTTGTCTCTGAAAAAAAAGCCATCGCAGACAGCACAATAGGAGATGCCTTTGCCGTAATAGTCTTCTTCACCTGGAACGTTTAGCTTGCGGGGACTACCGCCCGTTGCCAATATTACGGCATGGGCCTGCAAGCGGGTACCATTGGCCAGTTTTACGCGATGATAGTCCAGTCCGGGTTCTAATTCAACGACCTCCTGGTAGATAATTTCCAGACCGTAAGACTGGGCATGCTGGGAGAATTTTGTGGCCAGTTCGGCGCCGCTGATATGTACATCTCCCGGCCAATTTTCGACGGAATCCGAATTGTTCACCTGTCCTCCCGGTGCGGCCATTTCGATCAAAACGGTTTTTAATGCCGCCCGCATGGCATAAATTCCAGCGGCTAGGCCACCGGGGCCTCCCCCGATGATAATTAAATCGTGAACGCCATTGTCCGGCATAAAAAGCCTCCTTTTGGTCAGTCGATCCCGGAGTTGAACTCTGGGAAACACCCCCCTAAAGACTATATATATCAATTGACGGTTTCGAAGCAACCGTTTATCAAGCTTAAGGCGACATTGCTTGCTCAGCCGTGTAGGCAGCAAATGCGTCCATCATTGTTCGGGTGCGATGACCGGGCTTGCCGTCGACATAATATTTCCCCACGCTAATTGCTCCTTTTTGGCGATTAGATTATCAGGTGCTTTAAAAACATCGTAATATAATGACTTTAGGTGGGGCTTACAAGCTCTGAATAAAAACACTAAAGCTTCGATGAATTGAATCCGGATGCGCTATAATTGAATATATTCCCTCTGTGCTTGCTTTTTTCAAAATGCGCTCTATGATAAAATTGGATAATTCGTATTTCCCATACGGGCTGAAAATTCGGGTAATGGGATTATTATGTTTGCACTCGATTCCTTTTATAAACAATACCAAACTGATACCACCACGATTAACGTCGCCGGCCGGACCTTTCACATGTTACTCCCCAGGTATTTAGACGAATTTATTAAATCTGGAGATGTTTTTGATAATTTTCCGTTATGGGCCAAATTGTGGAAGGCGTCTTGGGTTCTATCCGGTTATCTTGCGGACAAGGCGGTGGAAAAGAACAAGGTATTTATTGAAATCGGCGCCGGAGTTGGATTGGTAAGCATTGTGGCATGGTCATTCGGCCACCGCATAACAATGACCGAACATAATGCGGATGCCCTGCAATTTGCACACGCCAATGCCCATTTGAACAATTGTCCCCAACTGCCCATCATTGAACTGGACTGGAATCAGCCCAAATTAAAAGGAAGGTTTGATTATATCGTGGCCTCGGAAGTGGTTTACAAGACCACTGATTTTACACCCCTGGTGAAGCTATTTCAATCCTACTTGAAACCTGATGGCGAGATTATTTTGGCGTCGGAAATGAGAAAAACCAGCGGTGAGTTTTATAAGTATCTACAGCCTAAATTTAAGATTAAAACCCTAAAGAAGATTCTGTGCTCTGAAGACGAAAAAACGCTGGTCATCCTGTTCCGCTTAAAATTTCAGCCAAAATCCCAGGGCGCTTGATTACCCGCAGTGATCCATCCCAATTAACTCTCTGAATATTTTCATGTTTGCCTCAAGTATTCCGCTCATTCTGCCGATATAAAAGATACCATTTTGACCCCCAGATGGTATTGTTTCTGTTGGATTTTAGTTAAGCGAACACAGAGGATTGCGGCATGTCCAGATTAAAGAAATCAAAGCTAATCAGCCAGATCAGTATCGCCGCACAAATTGTAGATGGCTCCATCAAAATTGATTCCATCGAAGAGTTTGAGAATATATTAAAACTGTTTCCGGACGATCCGGAGCTGCACCGGGTATATTCGGATTTATTGATAAAAAAGAAAATGTCCGATGCATCTGCCCAATCCTACGGAAAGGCTGCCAGGCTTTTTATTGATTCCGGTATGATGCTGCAGGCCATTGTTTCCAAAAGCCTGCAGTGGAAAATAATCCCCCCCGCCGATCTTAATGAGGCCCGCTATTTTTTTTCGGAGCTCAAGAAGGGCAGCTATCATGAAAGCCCTTTAAATACGTTTTTTAATCAGCTTTCCTATCCGGCAATGTTGGCCCTTTTGTACAGTTTCGTGAAAGTTCGCCTGCCTGCCGGCAAAATTGTCAAAAAAAATGGTGAAGGCGAAAACGAACTCTTCTTTATAGTTTCCGGAGCTCTCAGAGAGACGACCTTTCAACCGGTAAAAACCGATCAAGAAATGCTGTATAAAAAGCTTAACTTCAATTTATCGGAAAATGATTTTTTTGGAAATATCTATCCCTTTGAAGAGGAAAAACTGTCTCAATCCTACATTGAAGCAATCACAGAAGTTGAGCTCGTCAAGGTTTCCAAGGAAAATCTGAAAAAAATCTGCAGGAAATATAGGGATGTCGAACAGGGCATCATCCATTTATACAAAGCGCGATCCGGCAGCGAGCCGAGGAACATGCAACGTAGAGATCGAAAGGGAGACCGGCACCCGATGCCCGTAAAATTAAATTTGCGGATCAACACCGATCCATCCGGCAACAATCCATTAATGCTTGACGGCTATTCCAAGGACATTTCGATCGGGGGTATTTGTGTGGTCCTGGATGAGATGGAAGCAGCAAATTCGGCCTTTGTAAGAAGCATTAAAAACAGCAGGGTTCAGGTCAGCTTGCCCAGCGAAGCCATGGCGCTAAACGTATTCGGCACCATAATTTGGAGCAAAGAAGTACGTTTTGAAGCGGAAAAAACCTACATTATCGGCATTCAATTTGAAGAAATGTCGCCAAAGCTGCGCGGAATGGTATTTGCTTTTGCCGACAGCATCTGCAGTCGAAGTTAATCGTTTTCTGCGTGCACCCTCCACATATCCTCATCAGTAAAGCATTTTTCGTTTTCCCCATTCCGGCCGCGGGCATCCAGTTCGACATTGCGCACTTCGGCCACAGCGGCCAGGACTTCGTTGTAGTATTCATGCTGGATGAGCAGGTTCATGATCTCGTTGGTACCGGTCCAGATCTGAGACAACCGAATGTCTCTAATCATCTTCTCTATGGGGTAGACTTCAGTGTATCCGATACCGCCCATGATCTGCATGGCCTTGTTGGCCACCTCCCAGGCGGTATCTGTGGCAAACCTTTTGGCCTCACTCACGATGCGACGGGCATGGGCAGCACCGGTATCCACTGCACGGGCAGCCATGTACACCAGCGCACGGGCGGCATCCAATTTTGTAATCGCATCGGCCACCATAAAGCTAACGGCCTGATAATTTCGAATGGCTTGACCAAATGCGTGACGCTTGTCACTATAACGGACAGCTACCTCTAACCCGGCGCGCACCCCCAGGCTGGCAGCCGCAGAGGTCAGTCGTTCCGGAATCATCATCTGGTGGAAAACAAGTGCTCCGCCATGCAATTCACCGATCAGATTTTCTTTGGGTACCCTGCAGTCTCTGAAAACCAGACGCCCGGTGCCCCCGCCGCGAGTGCCCATGAGACCATAAATGTATTCGGTCTCCACACCGCGGCCGCGCTCCACCATGATGGCACTGATGCGCCGGTATTTGTGGGCATTTTCATCAAAATTGGTACGGCAATACACCAAAAAAACATCGGCCTCGGTAGCTCCCACCACAAAACGCTTTTGACCGTTGAGCACAAAATGATCGCCGTCAAGCTCTGCACGGGTAGTGGCACCAAAAAAGTCCGATCCCCCCCGCGGTTCGGTGAGCGCTTCGGCGCTGATAAGCTTGCCCTGCAAAATGGGTTTTAAAAAACGTTCTTTTTGGTCGTCGGTGCCGAAGACATGCAAGGCTTCACCCACAATGGACGGCATCACAAAGGCACACCACAGCGTGGTGCCCAACACGCCGATTTCTTCTTCAGCGATCACCTCGGCGGTCCACGGCAATCCGCGACCGCCCCATTTGGGATCAAATCGCAGGCCCAGAAGATTATGTGCCGCCAGTTTCGCGACATATTCGCGCGGGTATTTGATTTCGTCGTGATCAAGGGCCCGGATGAAGTCCGGCGAAACCTCATCGCGCACGAATTTCCTGGCCTCCTGTTGGATGGCTTTTTCCTCTGCGGTCATTAATGAAGGGTAAAACATGATGTTCTCCTGTCGTCAATTCATGGAAAAAAGGGCGCTAGGCATTTCCCGGCGCCCCTTTTGTTGCATGTTATCCAAAAAGGATTTGATCTATCCCCAGCATTACTTCAGGCTGGGTTGACGCCAATCGGTAACAGGGACAAACTGTTGTTTCTTGGCATCGCATTTAAAGATCCTGTACTCGTGATTCCCTTTGCGCATGTTGGGACCGAATTGGATCTTGCCCAGTCCACCGCTGTCGAAATTCTGGATGCTTTCCAGTTTGTCGACCAGTTTTTCTCTGGTCAGATCCGGACCGATTTCTTCCAGGGCCTGGTTGAGATAGAGCAACGGAGTCCACATCAATGGCATCAGACGCCAGCTCAACGGCTCCTTGGCCGCTTCGGCACCTAATTTTTCGGTGAACAGTTTTTCCATCTGTATCCAACCCGGAACCCGTTCATGCTGCATGCCTAAATTGAAGAAGTGATAATGGCCGTCCGCCAGATCACCTGCCATAAAGGTTCTGGGGTCTACGGTGACATAGTCGCCGAAAAAGGTGGGTTTCCAACCGACCTTGTTGGCTTCCTGGAGAAGGGCGGCATACACCGGCGCATAGCCGGCATAGAAGCAATGGGTCACCCCTTTGGCTTTCATTCTCATGGCCTGGGGATTTAGATTCTTGGTCCCGCGCTTGTACCCGGCAGAATCCACCTTGAGGCCATATTTCTTAGCGCCGATCTCGACTCCTTTAAGGGCAGATTTGCCCCATTCATCGTCCTGGTAGACAACCCCCAGTTTGACATTTTTCGCTTTCAAATCGTTGACGATATAGTCCACCATCATGATGCCGTTGTCCTCGTCGCTGCAGGCATACCAGAACAGATACCGGATGGGTGGATCGTACATGTTTTGGGTGGTGGCGGCGGTGGGAAAGACCGGGACCTTCTCCTTTTTGATGTCATCCAAGATCGCGGTGCACGGCGTGGAACCGTAAACCATAATAACGGCAAAGACCTTGTGTTGGTGAACCAGTTTCGTAAAGGCGGTTTTGGTCAAAACCGGGTCGTATTTCATGTCTTCGACCACAAAGTCCACCTTGCGACCATGGAACCCGCCCAGGTCATCATTTACCCAATCTTTCCAGACCGTCAGGGCGGAGGTGACCTGTTTGCCCAGATAGGCACCCGGACCCGACATGTCCTGAAATGTGCCGAAGAGAATTTTGTCATCGGTCACCCCGACCTCAGCGCAAATGCCGGCTGTGCTAAAAGCGCCTAATGCCAAGATACACACGATAGCGATGGTAAAACGAAAACGATTCTTTTTCATGATTCCTCCTTTCGTTTATTTGTTAGGTTGAATTTTCATGGCACTTAAAAATTACATATCTTTTAGGATGCTGCGTTAATACGTGAAAGGCCAGGGTTTCCAATATCTCTTAATTCGTATCCAAATGCCGTAAAGCCCGTTGGGTTCAAACAACAGGAAAAGGATGATCACCAGCCCATACACGATTACAGAGACTGCCCCGATCCGTGGAGAAAGTATCGGATAGGCGGATGCGATCGGGCTCGAAATCGCATTGATCACCTCCGGCAGCAAGACCATGAAAACAGCTCCGATGATCGAGCCCATGACGGTGCCCATACCGCCCACGATAATCATGGCAATGTAAAGAACGGATTGGTTAAAGGTAAAATGATCGGGGCTGATCAGACCGAGCAGATATGCATAGAGTGCGCCAGCGATTCCGGCGATAAAGGAGCTGACGACAAAAGCCAGGATTTTGTATTTGGCCAGATGCACGCCAATGATTTCGGCAGCAATGTCGCGGTCTCGGATGGCAACCAAGGCCCGCCCGGTGCGGCTCATCGCCAGGTTTTTGGTGAATAGAGCGGTGGCCACCGCCAGCACCAAAACGACGTAGTAAAATGACTCATAAGTATCCAGCGTGTAACCGAACAGATCGGGGGTCGGCAGCGAAATACCTCGGTCACTTTGAGTCATGCTCTCCCAGTGATAGATGATATGCTCGACGATAAACTCAAAGGCCAGGGTGGTGACCACCAGATACAGTCCCCGCAGTCTCAAGGTGGGGATTCCCACCACTGCACCGGTTGCGGCCGCCAACAAACCGGCCAGAGGGAGTGCGGCCAGAAACGGAAAACCGGCTTTGTTTGCCAGGGCGGCAGCCGTATACGCGCCAATACCCATAAAGGCCGCATGTCCCAGCGATATCAGGCCGGTATAGCCGGTCAGAATGTTGAGCCCCAGGGCGCTAATAACCGATACGCCGCATACAGCGGCCACAAAAGTAATATACTTTCCGCTAAAAAAAGGCAGGCCCAGCAGAAATAATAAGAGCCAAACAAGGGAGATCCTGGCTGCCGGACTGGGGAATACCTTCAAATCCTGCGGATATGATCGAATGCAAAATCGTGTAACGGCCATGGCGTTATCTGCGCCTCTTTTATTTATTCATCATAATCGGTTAGACGCGTTCAATCTCCTTGGTGCCGAACAGACCATAAGGACGAACCATCATGACGATCAACACGATGACATAGGCGGCAATATCGTTGATACCGCTGCCGAGATAATCTTCGAGATAGAAACCTGCGAGGTTTTCGACCACCCCGATAATTAGGCCGCCGATAATGGCGCCGACCACACTGTCCAAACCGCCGAGAATCATGGCCGGCAAGGCTTTTAGACCCGTATGCCCCATAATCGGCTCAAGGAACGTAAAGCTGGCCAAAAACACTCCGGCGATGGTGGCCACCAGGGCGGCGATGGCCCAGGACGCGGTAAACACCTGTTTGACATTAATGCCCATCAAAAACGCGGTTTTGGCGTCTTCGGCGGTGGCCCGCATGCTGATTCCCGAGCTGGAATATTTGAAGAAAAGAAAGAAGATGGTCAGCAGCATCGCGGTGGCGACAATCGTATAAATCTCAGCCTGATTGATGGCCGCCCCGAAAAGCATGATGGGATCATCGGGAAAGGGACTGGGAAACTGCTGCTCTTCATATCCCCAGACCAGGCCGGTGAGACCGCGAAGCACGTTGGCCAGTCCCAGGGTGACCATGATAACGGACAAGACCGGTTCGCCCACCATGGGGCGGACGACCATCATCTCCAGCAGGGCTGCAATGGCCGCCATCATTACCAGAGCAAATATGAAGCCAACAATAAAGGGGAGTTTAAAAAGGGTAATGAGCGCAAAAGCCATGTAAGCCCCCAGCATCATCAGCTCGGGCTGAGCAAAGTTGAAAATGTCGGTGGACTTGAATATGAGCACAAAACCCAGAGCGATACAGGCATAGACACTTCCCCAGGCCAAACCCGTGACGGTGAGTTGCAGCAAAATCTCAAATCCCATTTTCAACCCCCGGTATAACCCCGTCAGCGTTAAGAATTCTGTTTTGGCTGAACCGCATTAATCGGCTCGATTATTAGAACTTTAGAGCAGTTCACCCGGCCTCAGCGGCCTTTACTTCCGAAACTTTACGGCGGTCGTACATTTCTTCGATAAGATGTCCGAATTTCTTGTTGACGATCTTGCGGCGCAGCTTTAAGGTGGCGGTCAGCTCGTCATCGTCGTGATCCAGTTCCTTTTCAAGTAGTTTGAACTTCTTTACGGTTTCCACCTGGGCGAAATCTTTGTTGGCCTCATTGACTTCCTGTTGAATCAGTTCGTAAACCTGGCGATTTTGCGAGAGGCTTTTGAATGTGGTGTAGGCAATGCCGCGTTCCTGGGCCCACTTTCCTACATTATCGTATTCAATCTGGATCAAGGCCGTCAAAAATTTGCGTCCATCCCCAATCACGATGGCCTCGTTGATATAGGGGCTGCACTTCAAGCGGTTTTCAATCTCCGAAGGCGCGATGTTTTTGCCACCGGATGTGATAATGATCTCTTTTTTGCGATCCGTGATGATGAGTCGGCCTTCTTCGTCCAGCTCGCCCACGTCGCCGGTGTGCAACCAGCCATCCAAAATGGTTTTGGCGGTCGCGTCCGGATCTTTCCAGTAGCCGACGAAGATATGATTGCATCGCAGCAAGATCTCGCCGTCTGCTGCAATTTTGATTTCAACTCCGGGAATGGGCTTGCCAACGGTCCCCAGCTTGACATCGTCGGGCAGATTGATGGTGCCGATGCCGGTCTCCTCGGTCATGCCCCAGCCTTCCAGGACCGGGATGCCCAAGGAGTGAAAGAACTTGAGCACTTCTGGAGCGATCGGCGCCGCCCCGCTGACCGCCAGCCGGGCGCGCAATAACCCCCGCTCCTTTTTGAGGTGTCGAAACAATGCGAAATAGCCGATACCGTATTTGATCGCCAGCCCCGGCGGAATCTTTTCTTTGGCGAGTCTGGCATCGGTGATGCGCTCCCCGATGGGCATAAACGTGTGGAATATTTTTCGTTTCAGCCAGGAGGCATCTTTCATCTTGATAATGATTCCGGCCATCATTTTTTCCCAGATTCGGGGCACGGCCAGAAAAAAGGTGGGCAATATCTCCCGCATGTCCATGGTGACCGTGTCGACACTCTCGGCAAAATTGACCGTGGCACCGGAATTTATGGGGAAAAACACCGACATCATGCGTTCGGCCACGTGACACAGGGGCAAGTATGAGACGATTTCATCGGTGTCGTATTGAGGGATGGCCTGGCTTTGCGCCTTCAAGAATTGAACGACATTGTCGTGGCTGAGCATTGCTCCTTTGGGCGGTCCGGTGGTGCCGGAGGTATAGACCATGATGGCCACATCGTCAGGGGTTAGCCGCTCCACCGTGCGATAATATTTGTGCGGGTCTTTTGCTTCAATGTTCCGGCCGATTTTCTCGACCGCCTCGAATGACGCAATCATTGGGTCGGTGTAGCGACGCAGGCCCTTCATGTCCGTGACGATAATTTTTTGAAGCAACGGCAGCTGGTCTCTGGCTTCCAGCACTTTATCTACCTGCTCCTGGGTGTCGCAAATCACAAAAATCGATTCCGAATGACCGATAACATAGGCGGCTTCTTTGGTTGGGTTGGTGGGATATACACCGACAGCCACAGCGCCGGCACTCTGGATGGCTAGATCGGCATACAGCCACTCCGGTTCGTTCTCGCCGAAGATACTGACGCGACCCCCCTTTTTCAATCCCAGCTCGATTAATCCCAGACAAAAATGGCGCACGTGGCGGCAGTATTCATTCCAGGAGATTTCCTGCCAGATGCCGAAATCTTTTTCCCGCAGGGCAACGCGATCACCGTATTTTTGAACCCTACCCAGAAAAATGCGCGGTATGGTATCTTCGGTCATGAGCGGCGGGCTCCTTCCAGAACGGATTCGTAATTTTCGCCCAGATAGGCTTTTTGCACCTCCGGGTCTTTCTGGATTTCCAGAGGCGTTCCTTCAGCTATTTTCTTGCCGAAATCAAGCACGCAGATACGTTCGGAGATGTCCATGACCACATTCATATCATGTTCGATCATGACAATCGTGGTGCCGAGTTCTTCGTGAATATCAAGAATAAAGCGGGCAATATCTTCAGTCTCTTCCTGGTTCATTCCTGTCATGGGTTCGTCCAAAAGTAAAATCTTGGGTTCCTGGGCCAGAGCCCGGCCCAACTCGACCCTTTTTTGGACACCGTAGGGCAAACTGCCGACCAGATGTTTGCGCCACTGCTCCATCTCCAGAAAATCGATAATCTCTTCCACCCTTTGTCGGTGGATGGTCTCTGCCTTTGCCCGGTAGCCTAAGATCGCATTTTTCAAAAACCCGATTTGGAAGTGATGATGCCGGCCCAGCAACATGTTGTCGATGACATTCATGTTGGCAAACAACTCCACGTTTTGGAAGGTGCGCGCCACTCCCCTTTGGGCAATTTGATCCGGCCGATATTTCGAAATGTCCTGGCCTTCGAAGACAATCGTGCCACTGTCAGGCTTGTAAAAGCCACTGATACAGTTGAGCAGCGATGTCTTGCCGGCACCGTTGGGTCCGATGATGGCGCACAAGGTACCCCTATCCACAGACAGCGTAACATCACCGAGGGCCGTGATGCCGCCGAAACTGATGCTTATGTCCTGAATGTCGAGAAGTACCATTTATACAGGGTGGTCAATAGCAATCGTGTTTCAATTTTCAGGTTAAGATAACCAGCGTTTTCGACGTTTATAATGTTTCACGTCGGCAAAGCTTTTGCGTTTCTCATCTTCGGTGACGCCAAGATAAAATTCTTTGACATCTTCATTTTCCATCAGTTTACGACTGGCGCCGTCGAGGACGATTTTGCCGTTTTCCATGATGTAACCGTATTCAGACACCGCCAGCGCCATCAGAGCGTTTTGTTCCACCAGCAAGATCGAGACTTTTTCTTCGGTGTTGATGCGTTTGATGATTTCAAAGATTTCACTGACCAACAGGGGGGCCAATCCCAGGGAAGGCTCATCCAGCATCATCAGAGAAGGCCTGGCCATCAGGGCCCGCGCAATGGCCAGCATCTGCTGTTCCCCGCCACTGATGTATCCGGCCTGAACCTTCAATCGCGCTCGCAGCGCAGGGAAATAAGAAAGCACCATCTGGTAATCTCGGTCAACTTCGCTTTTGCCATCGCTGCGCGTATGGGCTCCGACGCGGATATTTTCACCAACGCTCAGTTCGGCAAAGATTTGCCGACCCTCGGGCACCTGGGTGGTACCCAGACGCACGATTTTTTGCGGGCCCAGTTTATTGGTCAGCTGGCCGTTGAACTCAATGGCGCCTTTTTTGATTTCACCATCTTCGTATTCCAGCAAACCGGATATGGCCCGCAGAGTAGTGGATTTACCGGCACCGTTTGAACCCAGAAAGGCAACGATGCTACCGTCGGCTACTGTTAGCGAGATGCCCCGCAAAACCAAAATGATGTCGTTGTAAACGACTTCGAGGTTGTTTATCTGCAGCATGAAGACCTATTCTCCGACAATAATACGCTTACTCTTCCCAACGCCGGGACAAATTTCAAAATCTGAATGACTATGTCTTTTTCGATAATAGAATGGTGTTCATTTTGTCAAGAGAAAACCGTGATTGATGAGGGAGTATAACATCGTGAGGATATTATAAAAATGAAAATAAAAAATCTGATCCTGGCATGATGGATCTTATAGAACAAAATATGTAATTCAAACAGCGACCTTCGCAAGTGCAAAGGGATTGACGTTGAAAAGATTATCTTGGTATAAAACCATGTCGAAATCAAACATGATCCCAAAATTATAAAAGAAAACCTTTTCGACATGCCAGGGTATATTATTAGAAAATTGTTTCCTTGCCAACCATGACACTGTCATGATTTCCATCGAGGAGATTCTTATGGCACGCTTTACCGATCGGATCATTCGCGCAGCCAAATTGGATGCCAATTTGTATGAGGAGGTTGAGGCCGATAAGGGCGCCATGGGCCAGGCCATGGCCGTTGTGGTGTTATCCGGTGTGGCCGCAGGCATTGGAAGTATTGGAGCTACTGGATTTCGTGGACTGGCTTTCGGGACGGTCACGGCGTTAATCGGATGGTATATTTGGGCATTCATTACGTATTTTATCGGCACCAAATTACTTCCCGAGCCACAGACAAAAGCGGATCACGGTGAGCTGTTGCGCACCATCGGTTTTTCCAGCTCTCCCGGCCTGCTGCGTGTTTTGGGCATCGTCCCTTTCTTATACGGCATCATTTTTTTTATTACCGGAATTTGGATGCTCGTGGCGATGGTCATCGCCGTGAGACAGGCGCTGGACTATCAGAGTACCTGGCGGGCGCTGGGGGTGTGCCTTATTGGATGGGCCATTCAGGTTGTAATTTTTATGATATTTTTTTCTATCGTTGGGGGATTTGGAGCAGCATCGTGAGGATTCATTCAGGGCACCGCTGAGTGCAATTCTGTTCGATTAAAATGGAGGGTGTTGCTGAGGGGAAGGTTGGGAAATTTTCATTTTTGGCGGTGATCCCGGACTCATCTATCTAGCTTTTCCCGCTCAGCACCTTGGGCTATCTTAAAAGAATTTCGCCTCTGGATGATGATTATTCGATTTTATCCACCAGCCCCCATTCCTGGGCTTTTTCGGCGCTAAACCACGTCGTTTTATTTTCCAATTCTTCCCACTTTGTTTTATCTAACTTGGAGTTCGTTTCCAGTTTACCGATGTATCGCTCACGCAGGAGGTGCATCAGTTCGTTCTGGGAGCGAATATCCGATGCCGTTTCACGTCCCGGCCACTTCCACAGCGCAGCTTCATGCACCATGAAAATGGTTCCCGGTGCAGCCAGTCGCACGTTACAAACGGCAAAAACCGGTACTGCCGCACTGGCAACGATACCGGAGGCATGGGCGGTGACTCGGAATCCTTTTCTTTGGGCGCGCTCGATCTGATCCGCAAGGGCTAACCCGGAGAAGGCATCGCCACCCGGCGAATTGATGAATAGATTTACATCGCGGATATTGGTGTTGTTTTCCAGAACACAGAGATCATTCCACAGCCGGGTGACATCCGAAACCGACAAACCGGAGAAGATCTTCACAAAGGCTTTATCCCTGGAAATGAAGGACAGCTGAGAAAGGTGTCCTTCCTGATTGGGAACTTCCATGGATTTGTTGATCTGCTCGCCGTTATCGACCTTTACCTGGGCAGGCTCGGTTGCCTGAACCTTCACAACGACTTCCTGAGGCTGGTTTGAGGGAGTGGTGCCCATCGATGCACAACTAACCATAAACATGGCAAATAAAACGATCAGCAAAATTCTTCTAAGCATGACAAATCCTCCTATATATATTTTTTTCTTTTTGATCGATATGGAAAAGTAGCAAAAACCATACCAAGATTCATAAACGTATCAGTCCGTAAAATATATTTAATAATTTCAGTGGCTTTAAAGATTGTTCCAAAACGCGCCCGGGGTGCGATATTGAGGGTTTTTTGGCGTAGTCACGGAATTGACAGCAACGAAGCCCTTCGACCAATTGGCTGTTTCGTTGGAATTGCATATCGGAACATAAGCAAAGACGGACTTTAACACATTGCGGCCGGAGCCGGGTGTGGCGATTCCGTTGGGTTAAATAATAGGTTTTACCTATCAATACACCCCGAGTTTTTTGGTATTGAAAATTTTGCATGCGTGCACATATTACCAGTGTCAAAGGCAATTACCATTCAACGACAATACTTGAATCAACTTCAAAACCATATAAAAGGTGAAATTATGAACTTTACAGATAAAGAACACAACTACATCGAGTCTGATGAGGAAAGAGAAACCGGCCACGAAGATACCCGCTACAAAAATTTTGAATGTGAAGAAAAAGACCCAGCTTTGGGATGCAATCTGGGAATTGATGTGGCCGGATAATCCATCAAAACCAGAGACCGGAAGGCAGCGGCGACGGCCTCTGCCTTTTCAATAAACAGTAACCCGCATTATTATTTTCAGCTAAGTTGAATTCTGAGCAGAGGCGATAAGTGACGATGGTGTTGTTCTAAAATTTGGTGCAGAGTGGTATATCTGACATGTGAGGTGCTGTGCTTAGCTGATCCGGGCAGGGAGCATTCCCTGCCCATTTTTTTTGATAATTCCCGGTTTGTAATTCATATTTAAACATTTTTATACACCTTGGGCGAATTCGTCACTTCCGAAAAGCGCTTTATTCCCATAAAAAAACTATTTTCCAAATGACCGCTCTTTGATAGCAATTCCAACACCCTGATATTCAAAAAAAATTTGAGAAACTCCGGCGCAGGCATCTGTTCGGGATCATCCGAACGGCGACAGGCGGTAATACCCGACCGATTGGCATGCTCCTTGCTCAATTTCTGACAACTGTTTTCGTTCTGACCGGTGCAGCCTTTTGAGGCGGAAGCGCTGTACCGCTTAAATTCCAAATTTTATCGGGCCAAAAGCCCTCGAAAGGAGTCTTTTCATGAAAGCTTCGGAAGTTCCTCCGCATGTCTTGGCGTTTTGTCAGGCTGAACGGCAGTTTCATCCATTTGCGCTGCTTTGGGGTCTGATCTTTTTGCTTACCTTGATAGCCGTGTTTATCACGGCTTCGGCGCCGGCGATTGCCGGTGGCGCGCCGGGTTGGGCCGCCGACGAGCTGGTCGTCGTGGTTCGTCCCGGCACCCTGCCTGCCAAGGCCCGGGCCATATATCACGCCAACGGAGCCGTGCTTCTCGACCGGATTCCCCAGATCAATGCGCATCGAATTCGGGTGCCTGCGCATGCCCTCGAAAATGTGCAGCGGGCCCTGTCCCATCGACCGGAGGTCCAGTATGTGCAAAAAAACTATCGGCTGTCCCTGGAGGCCTTTCCCAACGACCCCGGCTTTCAGGACCAATGGCACCTGCCCCAGATCGATGCGCACCAGGCCTGGGATATCACCCGGGGAGTCGAAGGCCTGATCATCGCCATTCTGGACACCGGGGTGGACCCGGATCACCCGGATCTGGAATCCAAGCTTGTTGTCGGATACAACTTTTATGACGGCAACACCGACACCGCCGACGTTCATGGTCACGGCACGGCCGTGGCAGGCGCTGCCGCCGCAGTGACGGATAACGGCCTCGGCGTTGCCGGGGTTGCCTGGTACCCCCGGATTATGCCGGTGCGCATCGCCAGCCCGCAGGGATATGCCTACACCTGGACGATTGCCCATGCCCTTGTCTGGGCGGTGGATAACGATGCCAGGGTGATGAACATCAGCTTTTCCGGAATTGCCGGAAGCGTCTTCATACAGGATGCGGCCATTTACGTCAGAAGCCAGGGAGGACTGGTGGTGGCCGCAGCCGGCAACTGCGGATGTTTCGACTACACCGCGGAAAATCCCTATATTGTTTCCGTCTCGGCAACCGACCCAAACGATCTGATCGCCTCATTTTCCAGCCGCGGAATCTATGTCGATCTGGCCGCCCCGGGGGTGAGCATCCTGACCACATGGAATGGCGGAACTTACGGCTCGGCCTCCGGCACCTCCTTTTCCAGCCCCATTACAGCTGGTGTGGCAGCCTTAATCATGTCCGTCAACCCGGATCTGACGCCGACCGAAGTGGAAGACATCCTCCTGGCCACGGCTGACGATCTGGGGCCCATGGGCTATGATACATCCTATGGCTACGGCCGGGTCAATGCCTACCAGGCGGTACTGACGGCATCC
>CP070694.1:1384682-1388172 GCA_020353355.1 Desulfobacterales bacterium
AGGATTTCATCTCCGGCGTTATATATTGTTTTACGGCCTCCGATATAATCGGATCACCGATCAGTACCAATAAAACTTCCATAATCAGAAATGAGATTATAAGCACAAGCTGAATTCTTGTGATTTTCATTATTTTTTCCTTAGGATTTTTTTATCGGCAACCATGATTTTTTCGTACAAACGGGAAAAAAGCAAGGACGAATTCAGGGATTACGCACCAGAGCTGAATAAACATGGAGATGTCAGCCGTCTTCCACCCCCTCGTAAACACTATTAGGGATTTCGCCTCTCACCGAGATACCCGTAGGCAATACGGTAGAAAAATCTCCTTGGCATCTCTTTCACGCATAGATCGTCGTCGCCGCCAAGTAGAGCCTCCAAGAGGATCTTGAAACCCTCTGCCTTGGGATCGACGGTCAGCAACTTTTCGCGCCGGATGGAGAAGAATCCGGAGGTCGGGTCGTGCACCTCCACCAATGGCCAAGCGAGTATGCCCGCGGCGCGAGACATCGCCCTGCGTTTCCATGACCAATCCGCCGTTTCGCCGCCCTCCACGTAACGACTGCCGATAACCATGTCGTGAGTGCCGTCAAGGACAGGCTTCGCCAGCGCCGGGGCCATTTCCGCGGAATGGCTCAGGTCGGCGTCCAGGACCATAGTCACGTTAGCGCGTGCCATTCGCGCCGCCACCAGAACGTCACCCGCCAGGCCGTGCCCGCTGTTGGCGTGTACGAGCCGGACCGGCATCTGCGAAGCCCACGCCGCGACCTTTGTATGGGTGTCGTCGGTCGATCCGCCATCGGCAATCAAGATTTCCACGCTATAAGCAGTGGAACGGAAGGCTTGCAAAAGCCGTCCGATCAGCGCGTTTATGTTCTCGACTTCGTTGAGCGTGGGGACGATAACAGATACATGCGGGGTGCACGATTTGTTGAAATATTTCACTTTCTGACCTTTTTCATTTCCTTTTCTTCGGCAAATCTCATTGAGGGTCAAATGCCGATCGGTTTCTTCTTTTAATGACCTGATTGGGCTGATTATCTTAAAAGATATATAATATACGCAGAAAAGTTTACCGGAAGCTTACCGAAAAATTAATTTTTTGTAATGTTTGGGAAGGGGGCAGGAAACTCAAACTTAGTGCAAAGCTTTGGTGCTTGACTCTTGGTATTCTTTTGCATATTTGGCTTTATTACAAAATGGATCACGGCGATGTGAGTGTGCCGGCTGCCGGGACTTTTGGAATTTTTAAGTGAAATTCATTGCTGTTCTGCGTAAAATAAAAAGAAATTGCTCTTATTTATGTCTGATTCAATTGCCACTTATACCGATAGCCCCAATTCATCTGTTTTTAACAAAAGGGCACTGTTGTTCCTTATATTTTTCGGACTATTTGCGTTATTTTTCAATCTGGATGGACGCTCAATCGAAAATAAGGATTACCTGAGGTATGCTGAAGTTGCCAGAGAGATCCTGGAACTCGATGATTGGGTAATGCTTCATGAAAACGGGAAAATATACGTCCACAAACCTCCTCTTCACTTCTGGAAGATCGCCGGCGCATACAAGCTGTTCGGCGTAGGTCCTTTCGCTGCACGGCTTCCTGCTGCGATCGCTGCCTTTTGCGGGCTTCTGATCGCGTTTTTTTTCGGTAAAAGGCTTTTGCGAAGCCCGGAGATCGGGTTTCTAGCAGCAGTGATCCTTCTTTCTGCATACGGGTATTTCTGGTGGGCACGGCGAACGCGGATCGATATGGAATACGCGGTTCTATTCTCCCTGTCTTTGATTTTATTCTATTGCGGTTGCGAGACCACAAATAGGAAATTCAAAGCGCTTTGGTATTTAGCGTTTTGGCTGGCTACCGGTTTTGCCTTTATGGACAAGGCATTCATTGCCTTTTCCAATTTGCTGGTGGTTGTGCCCTATGGGATGATGTGCATTTTGAAATCTGAAAAACAAAAGTTTGCGCCGGGACTTCTGGCTGTGACAAGTATTGCCGTGCTGGCCCCGGTTTTGCCCTGGATACTATCGCTGCTGAATCACCCGCAGTTTGCAGATTATTGGGAGATTTTCATGAAGACGAAAATCATGGAACGCCGCATGGGGCTCTTTTTCTATTTGCACCAATTCCCGCTAAAATTTTTTCCGGCATCGCCTTTCTTTTTGATGGGCGTGTGGGCATACCTAAAATACCGCAAGCAACTGACGGAAAGCCCCGAGCTCGCCTTTGTTTTGCTCTGGACGGGAACCATCTTTTTTATATTGCATTGGTCTCCGCAAAAAAATCATCGCTACCTGCTTCCCATTTTTTTGCCGGGTTCGTTGATCAGTGCATGGGCCCTTTGGTTTTTCTACCAGAGAAATGATGCCGTTTTCGACCGGCTGATTCAATGGGGTAATCGAATTGTGCTCGTCATCACCACCCTGAGTTTGATAAGCCCCTTCATTGTGGCTTGGTATCTTGGTCTTTCTTGGGTGGGCCCGTTGCCGCTTGTCTTGTGCCTGGCCTGTGCGCTGATACTCACCCGAATTTTTCTGCCGCTAAAATTGGCCGCTATATTTGTCAGTTTCGTCATTTTGTTTCATGTCATCGAGGTCAATGATACTCTGCTGAATGAAAAAAGAGCCGTCTATTTGCGGATGAGCCAAGTTTTCAGCGCACAGGGGCTTACACCCGGAGAGATTGCATTTCACGGTGATTCAACCCGGGCCCAGGAGGGGGTCGGATACTATTTAAATCGATTGATGCGCTACTCAAACAATTGGAAAGCGCTGATCCAGGATTCGAATATTAAAGGCATCCTGACAACCCGGGAGGAAGCCCAAAAGAGAATTACTGGGAAGGCTGGAGAAAGTGGCGGTCAAATCGTCCCGTTGGACAAGGGCTTAGTCCTTATTATCAAACGCAAGTAAGGCTTCAGCAATGTCGTCCTTCTAAGCTCAGAACGTCTTGTTTTACTTAATTAAAAGCCAACATCCCGAGCAATCCTAAACCAAATCTAATTCAGTTAACGGAGTCTGACGAGATAATTAGGGCTTTTATTAAAAGATTGCTCTAATTTAGCTTTTTTGACGTGCCGTTCTTCTTAATCAGCATTAGATTGCGAATATAAACAATGGACCCAAAAGATTGACCTAATATAAAGACCGGATCCCTTCGACTGATGGCATACGAGAGCAGCAAGAAACTGCCAATCAAGCTAAGCCACCAAAAAGCCACCGGGATCACGCTATTTTTTTTATATTCACTGATCAGCCATTGAACCAGGAACCGGGCGCTGAACGCTGCCTGCCCCAGAAACCCGATGATCAGCCAAATCTTTCCCCAGGCCATATTCATCACTCCTTCGGACGATTTCATAATTTAAACTACGATTCTGGATCCACCTGACGGCAAAAAGATCCACCACTCCTTCCTTAAATCGGTCCCAGATGCCGTATTTGGTTTCCCCTCTGAGGCGCTGGCGATGGTTGACCGGGACTTCAACGA
>CP070694.1:1388272-1395274 GCA_020353355.1 Desulfobacterales bacterium
CTTCATAAACAGTTGTTATATATCCCATTTTTGCCAGAAAATAGGCGCATGTTAAACCGGCAGGCCCTGCACCGACCACAGCCACTTTTTCTTTTCGGGTAACCGCAAACGGCTCGTGTTTCGTACCAATATGTTTAAAATACCATTCCGAAGCAAATCGTTTCAGCGATCGAATGGCCACCGGTGCATCCAGCTCACCCCGCCGGCATTTGTATTCGCAGGGGTGAATGCAGATGCGGCCGCAAACCGCAGGAAATGGATTTCTTTCTCTGATAATTTCCACCGCCTTTTCATATTCCCCGTCGGCAATGGCGGCGACATAATTGGGGACATCAATTCCAGCGGGGCAGGCATGCTGGCAGGCGGAGATTACCATTGAATCGCAGGTGGCTCCGGCGCAGCGCTCTTCCAAAATATGATCTTCATATTCTTTCACAAAATATTTCAAGGTGGAAAGTGCCGGTTTGGCGCAGGTCTGGCCCAGTCCGCAAAGCGAGGCTTCGGTGATGGTTTCCCCGAGTTCTCTGATGGTTTCCAAATCCGTCAGCTTTCCTTCACCCCTTGTAATGCGAGTCAGGATTTCCAAAAGTTGGGTGGTTCCAATGCGACAGGGCGCACATTTTCCGCAGGATTCGGACTGGGTAAAACTGAGAAAAAAACGGGCGATTTCCACCATGCAGTTGTTTTCGTCCATCACCACCATTCCGCCCGATCCCATGATGGCCCCGATACGCTGCAGCGTATCGTAATCAATGGACATGTTCAGGTACTGAGGCGGCACGCATCCGCCGGATGGGCCACCCATCTGAACCGCTTTAAATGCGCGGCCCATCGGGATTCCCCCGCCGATATCAAAAACCACATCTCGAATCGTGGTACCGATAGGGACTTCAACCAATCCGGTATTGTTTACCTTGCCGGCCAATGAAAATATTTTGGTCCCCTTGCTATTGTCCGTGCCGACTTGTCCGTACCACTTAGCCCCGTTGGTTACGATCAGCGGAATATTCGCCCAGGTTTCTACATTATTGATATTGGTAGGTTTTTGATCAATCCCGGATTGTGCCGGAAACGGCGGCCGGGCCCTGGGCATGCCGCGCCGACCTTCGATAGATGCCATCAATGCGGTCTCCTCGCCGCATACGAAAGCACCGGCGCCTTTTTTTAAAGCAATTGCGAAATTAAATCCTGTTCCCAGAATGTTTTCGCCCAGCAGACCCAGCTCCTCAGCCTGCGCTAAGGCCATGGTCAAATGTTCGATGGCGATGGGATACTCCTCTCTGACATAGATGTATCCCTGGTTGGCTCCGATGGCATAGGCACCGATCAACATACCTTCCAACACCGAATGGGGATCGCCTTCCAGCACGGCGCGATCCATGAAGGCACCGGGGTCACCCTCGTCCGCATTGCAGACGATGTATTTAGGACGTCCATGCGCCGCCCGCGTAAATTTCCACTTCAGGCCGGTCGAAAAACCGGCGCCGCCCCGGCCTCTTAGCTTGGCGGCGGTGACCTCTTCAATAACGTCTTCGGGAGTCAACTTGGACAGCGTCTTTGCCAGGGCCTGGTACCCGCCGGAAGCAAGGTAATGCTCAATTTGGCAAGGATCAATCCGTCCGCATCTGGCCAGCACGCGTTTTTCCTGCTTTTTGTAAAAAGGGATTTGATTCAGATAAAATATGGGCTGGTGGGTGGCGGGATCCTGATAGGCGAGTCGATCCACCAAACGGTTGCGCTTCAAGGTTTCAGCGACAATGTCGACGGCATCTTCCGGGGTTACTTCCTGGTACTGAACGCCCAATGGCTCGATGGCGATAACCGGGGCTTTGGCACAAAATCCGTGACAACCTGTGGATCGGATTTCCACCTTTTTGGCGAGGCCCTGATCTTTGACCGCTTCTGTCAGCGCTGCATGTACCAATGCAGCCCCATAAGCCCTGCAACCGGTCATACAGACATGTACCACGGACCTTGCCTCGGCCGTTCGGGCCAGGATTTTGTTGCGAAGCCATTCCAGTTGACCGATGGATTGGAGTTTATCCATTATTTCTCTTTTTCCTTCTTTTCTTTTTTATATTCATCCAAGATGCTGTTAACCTTGGTCGGTGCCAGTTTGCCGAAATAGGTTTGATTCACCATCATGGCAGGGGCCAAAAAGCAGGCACCCAGGCAGGCTACCGTTTCCAAGGTAAATTGATAGTCCGGGCTCGTTTCGCCTTCTTTGAGATCTAGCTCTCGCTGCATGAGCCTGAGAATACTGCGACTGCCTTTAACATGACACGCCGTGCCACGGCATAGCTTCAGTACATATTTGCCTTTGGGCTTTAGCGCAAATCCGGCGTAGAATGTAATTACTCCCTGAACCTGGGACGGGACCATGTTCATCGCCTCGGCGATGGGTTCAATGGTTTCCGGAGGTACATAGCCGAAATGTTCCTGAACCGCTTGAAGCAATGGGATCAGGCCCCATTGATCGCCTCTGTGTTCGTCTATGATCGTTTGCAGTTGCTGCCAATCGACTTCGGTTGGTTTCATTGTGGTCCTTTGGTGTTTCGTGTTCGGTGTTTTATTTTCTTAATACTTCACGCGCGATGCACTTTGCCTAATGCTCCAGGCCCTATGCCTTCTCCAGCCTAACCCGCACTGTTTTCCAGCCGGGCGAGTCCGGATCGTCGAGATTGGTGAGCTCGATCAGGTTCATGGCATCATTGGAATTCACCGCCATCGGTACAAAAATTTCCCCCGGATGTATTTCTTTTTTCAGTGTGATGGCTCTTTGTACCGTTCCAAATTGGGAGATGACCTTCACGCAATCTCCATCGGCCATTCCAAGCTTTGCGCCATCTTCAGGTGAGATTTCGATTTCTCCGAACAAATCAAACCCATGAATGCGCTGCGAAGCATTGGTGCGGGTACCGCTTCCCAGATGATAGCGCAGGGAACCGATAATTGCGCTAAACGGATAATCGGCATCTTCGGATTTTTCTGCGGCTCTCACCACAGGATAGAAAGTTATTAAACCATCCGCATTCGGGTTGTGAAAGAGCGCCTTCTGGCTGGTTTGCGCAATCCATCCAGGTTTTTGCCCATTCAGTTGCGCGTAGGCGGGTATATATTTGCGGATCTCCATTCTGATTTTTTCTAAGGTCTCATAAGCCTCGCTTTGTTGTATCTTGGCTATCAGAAGGTCGAGGATTTCCCAGTCGGGCTTGGCATTTCCCGGAGGAGTTACCACTGGGGTGAACGACTGGATTCTGCCTTCCAGATTGGTGAAGGAGCCATGTTTTTCGGGAAACGCTGCTCCGGGCAAGACCACATCTGCCATCTGAGTCGTTTCGCTGTTTAAGATATCCTGCACCACCATAAAATCCAGTTTAGCCAAGGCTTTTTGAACCCGCTGCGGCTGCGGTAAGCAACGCAGCGGATTTTCTCCCATAATATACATGGCTTTTAAATTGCCCTTTTCAGCGGCTTCGATCATCCGCACCACGTTCAATCCGGGGTCCGGTGAAAGTTTCACCCTCCAATTTTTCTGCCATCGTTTGCGGGCAGCATCATTATCGAGCGCCTGGCGACCGGGAAGCAGATGGGGAACGTTGCCCATGTCCATTGCCCCAATCTGATTGTTTTCGCGAGCAAGCACATAAACGCCGCCTTTTTCGGAGCCGAGACTTCCGGTCAGCAATGATAAATTAAAGATCGCACCCAGAGAATGCATCGCCCATTTCTGCTGTAAAATCCCGTGTCCGACGACAAACGCAATCTTTTTGCCATTCATTGCCTCAACAATGTCCATCAGGCATTGCCGATCTATTCCGGTGACCTGGCAGGCGCGCTCAAGATCCAGCGAAGTCAGGCTGTAGCGGAATATACTGAATCCTTCGGTATACTTATCAATATAGGCCGAATCGTAACGCTGTTTTTCATGCAGCAACGCAGCCAGCGCATTGATCAGTTCAAGGTCCGTATGCAGCTTGGGCCGTATCCAGAACGAAGCGAACTTCACCAGCTCTGTCTGTTTCGGATCTACTACGATTATAGGTGTGCCCTGCAGGGCCGCCCTTTTTAGATAATAGCTGACTACCGGCACGGAATGATTGGGATCTGCTCCGAACACCAGAATGACCTCTGCTTTTTCAATATTGCGCAGTGGATTAACCCGCCAGCCACCGTCTGTCTTTTCATCGAAAACCCGGGTTAGAAATTGCCCGGATGTGTAACCGCCGTTATCCACATTATTGGTGCCAATGGCTGCTCGCGCGATTTTTTGGAAGAGGTAATTTTCTTCGGTTGTGCATTTTGATGATCCCAGAAATGCGATACTCTGGGGACCATTTTCGTTTTTGATCTCAATCAATCGTTGCACAACCAGATCCAGCGCATCATTCCATGCCATTGGAACCAATTCATCCTCTTTGCCATTTTCATTATTTCGAACCAACGGCGAGATTAAACGATCTTCGGAATTTAAGAAATCATGGGCAAAATGCCCGAGGACACACAGCGTTGCGCCATTGATACTTTGCGCAAGGTGAGCGGGGTTGACTTCGATGACCTTCTCATTTGCCGAGCCCACCGCCAGGGTGCAGCCCACACCGCAAAACCCGCAGATGGAGTTTGATTCTCGCTCAGGACTGCCGACATAACTGCTGGTTTTTGCCGATAACGCTCCGGTAGGACACATGGATACGCAGGTACCGCAAAAGGTGCAGTTTGATCGTTCCAATCCCACTTCATGGGCGGTGGCCGGGCGCGATTTAAATCCTCTCTGATTATAATCGATGGCGCCAACGACAACCAGTTCATGATCTGCTCGAATACATTTGCCGCAAAGGATGCATTTGCTCAGATCTCGGATAATAAACGGATTGGCCTGCTCCAAAGGCTTGAAGTTGGGCAAGTGATAGAGGTTTGTTTCACCCAGTCCCAGCTGGGCGGAGACCTGCCGCAGCCTACAGCGGTTGCCTTTGCTGCAAACGATGCATGACTCCGGATGCTCCGCAATCATCAGACGCGCGATATTACGCCGGTGCTTGATAATGCGAGCAGTTGCGGTTTGGATCACCATATCCGGGGCCGCCGGGGTGACACAGGCGGCCATCAGGCGCCCGGTTTTTTCGTCCTCAACCAGACACATCCGGCAGGCGCCAAAGGGCTTGAGGTCCGGGTGGTAACATAAATGCGGAATTTTTATGCCATACTGGTCGGCAGCTTCTAGAATACTGGTTCCCGAGGGGCAGCTGATTTTTTTTCCATCAATCGTCAACGCGATGGTTTCCAAGGGCAAGGCTCCTTTTCGGTTGTTGGGTTTGGCCGGTGTGCCCGTTGTCTCCCGTCATGGCGGGATTAAACGATCTGACATGTCGTCACACTGGTTCAACCGGTTAACGGGCCAACCGCTGAACCTATTTTACTTAAGTTTGGCTGCATCTAAATAGAGCTTTAGTTTTTCTTCCGCTCCGATGGTAATGATGTGGACTCCCTGGCAAAGATCCTTTAACCCGGTGACGATATCGGTGAAGATTTCAATGCTGGCTTTTTGTTTGTCCGGGGCCCGGGCTAATTTTTGGATAATCCATTCCGGCACCAATCCGGACTTGAGATGACGGTTGAGGAATCTGGCCATACCGGCGGTTCGCAAAATCATCACCTCGGCAATCACGGGAACACCAAACGTGTTGGTTTGCTGGATAAACTTTGCAAACTTATCCAGATCAAAAACAGGGGTAGTTAAGAAATAGCCGGTACCGATCTTGGTCATTTCCTCCATTTCTTTCAATTCCAAGTCCGGAACATTTTTGCCCCAGGCGGATTCCACTCCCGAGCCCAGTAAAAAGTCGGCTTTGGCCTTAAGGGTGTCGCCTTCGACCGTATGGCCTTCTTTGAGGTGCTCCAGCACGGATTGCAATTTGCCGACATCCACATGGAAAAACATCATTTCCTGCAGACTGTCTCCGGTTATGCGATAATCTTCGGTGAACACCAGCAGATTTTTGACGCCGGCTTCGTGGGCATTGACTAAATCCTTTTCGAGCTGTAAGCGGTTTTTTTCGCGCGTGGTGGTCTGATAAATCGGCTCAAGCAGGTTTTTGTTCAGCAGTTGGCAGGTTTTGATGGTATCCCCGACGATGCCTTCGAATTCCACCTCGGATAAGGAAACACCATCCACTTGGCCACGCACCCGGGTTAACGTTTGAACGAGATCCTCCGGTTCCTGATCAATGGGCGACTGGACCTCGGAGGTGACGACAAACTTCTTTTTTTTCAAGGCTTCTTTTAATTTCATGGACAGCTCCAGCCCTAACTGAGCCAAAACGCTCAGTTAGACGTTAATTGTTATTTGTTATCAGGAGAGTTTGATGGTCGCCTCATTTCATCATTATTTCCTTTCTAAAACTATTTACTAATAACCAATAACGAATAACCCACTTGGTTTCAGCGAAGACCCAGCAAGCGGGCGACCTCGTCTTTCAACTGGGGTAGCGGCAGGGGTTTTGAAAAGCACGCATCCGCACCGTACTCTTTCATTTTGTTAAATTTTTCTTCATCCAGATAAGCGGATAAAACAATGATCTTGGTATCCTGGGTTTCGGGATTTTCCTTGATTTTTTTGCAAACGTCATAGCCCTTGATATCCGGCATCATAATATCGAGTATCAGCAAATTGGGTGCAAAATGAGTCACCTGCAGTCCGGCTTCAAACCCATCCGACGCCGAAATGACTTCATAATCAAATTCATCCTCTTCCAGTGCTTGAACAATGGTTTCAACGATGATGGGGTCGTCGTCCACGACCAGAATTTTCTTTTTGGTCTCCACCGGCTCTTTGTCCGGGATGGGGATCCCCTGTTTTTTCATAAATGCTTCGAGATCATTTTTGTTGATGCGGCGGTGCCCTCCCACGGTTTTGTAAGCCTTGATGTGACCCGACTCGATCCAGTTGATAATGGTTTTGGGTGATACATTGCAATATTGACTGGCTTTGAAAACGGTAAGCAC
>CP070694.1:1395374-1403567 GCA_020353355.1 Desulfobacterales bacterium
CCAGGAATACTTATTTGACTGAGGCCTCCTAAAGCTCCGGTCGCATCGATTTCATATCCCATCACATGCAACCCATCCGGATTCACCATATCGCCTAACTCATTTAAATAGAACTGTCCCGCCCGGGTGTAGTATTGCGAGCCATTCACATCGGTTACAATAAAAAAGCCGATGCCGTTGATCGACAAATCCGTGGCTCTGCCGGTACCTTCCATTGATCCTTGCGTCCACACGCCGTTGGTGTCCCAGATATCCACGCCTCTTCCGATGTCGCTACTATCCGATCCAGTCAATGAGGTACTTAGCACATTGGCAAACGAAATTTCGTTCGCTTTATATGCGATCGTATTGACATTGGCGATGTTATCGCCGATAACAGTCATGGCAGTAGCGTTGGCATTCAGTCCGGATATTCCTGCAAATAATGAACTAATCATGTCTTTTTCCCTCCATATTTTTCATCATCACAACGGTTGTCGAATCCATTGATTTAAGATTCCGGTGCAACGACTTCGTTAACCTCAATGATATCCGCGATGGGAATCTTTTGATTCTCCAAAATAAAATAGGTCGTGCCATTAATAAAGGTCACACCGCTGACAATTCCGGAAGTGTAGATTATGGCTTCTATGTCTTGGTCATTCGCATCCACTGCCATAATTTCGAACGTATAATCGCCGTCCGGCATTTGATTGCCGTTTTGATCCGTACCGTCCCAAACAACGGTCTGCCGGCCGGCTTCCATAGCGCCTTGATCAATGGTTTTGATCAAATCTCCGGCGTCATTATAAATATTGACGATTACACCACCGGCATCGGCGGTCAATTCAAATTCGCACGCATCGGCAACGCCTTCCTTGACCTGAATCGCATCGCCAAGGGCGGTGATCTCTTTGCCGATAAAGGATACCGCCTGGGCATTATTAATGGACGCCTGAAACAGCTGCATATATTCTAAATTTCGGTTTACATTGCTCAGTTGTTCCAACGAGCTGAATTGTGCGAGCTGCGCCGTATATTCAACGCTGTCAGTCGGATTGAGCGGATCTTGGTTCTGCAGCTGCGTAATTAACAATGTTAAAAAATCATCTTTGCCGAGTATAGTCGACGTGTCGGCATATAATCCGGGATTCATGTTTGTTTCAGGGTGAACAGGGGCGACAGTCATTGCATTTACCTTCCATTTTACGATTTGCGATTTGCTGTGAGCCAAATGGGCATTTCTAGGGCCACAGGCACTTTATTCTGTCTCACCGGTTGGCTCAGGCGAAAAAATCAATTCGTGTGTTTTCATCGCTATGGATGAGCCTGGAATTTTGAACCGGTGCGGTTTCAGGGGCGCCATCCGCTGTTGAATCGCCGCCGTCAGGTCGAAGCTGCACCTTAGACTGAGCCTCCCTGTTACGGTCATTGACATGCTGATCAGGGTTATGGTCCACCGAAACTTCCAATTCATCAATCTTTAGACCGTGATTCTGCAATTCCGTTTTTAACAGCTGAAAATTATTTTCGATCAACTCTTTGACCATCGGATACTCAGTTAGAATTCGAACCGTGACCTGGTGACTTTCGGTGATAATCTGCATGCGGATGTGGCCCAAAAAATCAGGCTTAAGATCCAGCCTGACTTCGTTTTGGCCATCCTTGAGATGAAGTACGGCCTTTTGCACGATTTGATTCAAGGTTTGGGCTCGAAAGTCCTTCTGAAATACCTCCGCTTCCGAGGTCACTAAATTTGATTCAGGCGTCTTAACTTCATTCTGGCTCTGGTTGAACAAAAGTCCATTGTCTTTCACACTGGATTCGGCAGTGAGAACTTCAGCACCAGCCTTATCTACCGAAGCAAGGCTTAGGTTTTGATTGGTCAATTTGACTGCCTGCTCAGGGTTTCCATTTTTCATATTAGACGGAGGATTGGATATATTCAGGGAGGATTGATGGCCTGCGCTGGCATCACTTTTGACCGCTTGGATGCCAATTGATTCGCTGTTGTGGAGCTGCTTCTGAACACTTTGTCCAATTTCTTGCACCTGCTCTTTACCCGTGTTGGAATTCGGCCCAATAACGTCGGTCAACTTCAGAGCTTTATAATTTTCCCCTCCGTCAATCCCCTTTGGCGTTGCGTTCGTAGCCCATTGTGCTAAAAAATGTTTATCCTTCGACGATATTTCCGCAACGAGATCGGTCTTTTGCGCAGCATGCATGAAATTTTGTGATTTGCCGTCCTGTTGGGCCAATTCCACGCCGATCGTTTTCAAGAGATCCGCCAAGGTTGCTTTTTCATTGGCCGGCAAGGTTTCGGAGGTGTTTCGACAAACATCATTAACAAGGTCACCAGGCAGATGAGATCCCTGAGGTTTACCGGCCACATCAAGCAAAAGCCTTTCAAGCGCCGCATATTTGCCGGAGGTCAGGTCGCTATCAGCGGATAATGTGCCTATCCATTGGGCGAGTCGACCGATTTCGATTAAAGGCTGGTTCTGGCCGTCATGCCGAAATTGCATCAACAGCCTAGACAGCTTGGCCAGATCCAGTTGGGAAACGCCATTGAATATTGATGTTAAATTCTGATCGCCAGCAACTCCTGAATGGGCATTATCCACTGGGGTCTTTGGGTCACCCAGCTCGCCATTTGCATCGATTGGCCACCACACGCTAGCCAATTCCATGAGGAGGTTCAACCCATCGATTTTCGCCGGGTCGATAGTCTGCCCGTCTGCAGTGACCGTATTTTCAGCGTGATGGTGACGGCCAACCCCAATCAAATTAGCCGTATGAAGGCAACTTTGTGATGGGTCCGCATGGGTCGCCCCATTGGATTGTATATCATCTGCCTGAGGTGGTTTAGTTTCGTTGGATGGTTTGGACAGCCTCGAAGGTTTTTGATTATCGGTGAGTCGCTCGAGGGCCTTTAAAAAACCCTGATCGTCGCTTGCCGACGAATTAGAAGCCGCATTGTCCGTAATGCCGGCATAACTTTTCCCCGAGGAAAATGGTTGCGTTGCCAGCTGTGTATAAAATAGATCGATTGACATTATTTCATTTCTCACGTGTTGCCGAGATGACTCTGAATTCCAGAATCAACGGTGTGATTGTTAAGTGCAGGTATTGTGCCAAGGCCTCAATGGAAACAAAACGGTGTCAAAATCTGGCCTGCTGTCGCTGTGATAAAATACATAACTTATTGATATTTATACATTCATAAATCATTCTGATAAAAACCAATCTATTATTCAAATAAACTGCGCGCCGGCTCAATTTCAGCGCCACGGGTTATCCCCGGCAATAATTTCCTTTGAGCGGTAAACTTTACCGGCATAGAAAAAAGGGCAGACGAGTTCCGACGGGAGGGATAACACCCCTCGGGGAGATCTCTCAGTGGTGATGGATACCTTGAAGCTTTGCGTCTTGGGTTGCCGACGGATGGATTGATCCACGTGAGGATGGCAGCCAGCGGGGGGGGCGCAGGCTTCATATACTGGGGAGATTCAAGCGGGCGCATGGATTTATAATTGATTTAGGAATTGGTGCTAAATTGTTTGGCGGCTGCTTCATCCATAAGCTTGCGATCATTTCTCAACATCTGTTGCTCATAGGCTTTCCATCCCCTTTCTCTTAATTTCTCAAGCATCTTGCGCTTTTTCATGATTTCAATCAGCGCATTGCGTTTCTGGTTGAATTGTTTTTCGGCGAGGACAACTTTCTGCTGTTGGCGGTCGAGTTCTTTCGCTAGCCGATCCAGATACCGCAAATATAGGATCAGATCTGAAACCGTCCCATTTTCTTTTTGCCGGTGCTGGAGGGTATGCGCACATTCACGCTTTTTTGCTTTGATCAGACGCAATTTCTTCTGCTCGTCCACCAAGCGTTTGCGGGATTCGCTGAGTTCTTTTTGCAGGACTTCTTCTTGGTAACGTCGATGGTTGAGCAGTGATTGAAGATCAAACTTATACATCAGCAGAACAACGCTTTCAATTGCTGCAAACTTTCGTCAAAGCTTACACTCACATCAATTTTTTGCTTTAAGTATCCATTGATTTTATCAATCATTTCAATGGCAACATCGATCTTCGGATTACTGCCTTTCACATAGGCACCAATATTTATTAAATCTTCCGCCTTGCGGTATGTCGCCAGGATATCCTTGAACCGATTTGCTAATTCTCTATGCTCGGAACCGACGATATCATCCATACGGCGGCTGACGCTGATGAGAGTATCAATAGCGGGGTAGTGATTTTGCATGGCCAATTCCCTGGTCAGATTGATGTGTCCATCGAGTATGGAGCGCAAGGCATCCGCAATGGGTTCATTGGTATCGTCACCTTCGACTAAAACGGTATACAGCCCTGTAATGGTTCCGCGATGGTTTGAGGTTCCTGCTCGTTCCAGCAGCTTCGGCAGTAAAGTGAATACAGATGGTGTGTAGCCTTTTGTGGTCGGAGGTTCCCCCAATGCCAGGCCGATCTCCCGCTGGGCCATCGCAAATCGGGTGACCGAATCCATCATTAAATTGACGTGGTTGCCCTGATCTCGGAAATATTCGGCAATCGCTGTCGCAATAAAGGCACCTCGCATGCGAATTAAGGGAAGCCGATCGGAGGTGGCGACAACAATAACCGACCGTTCCAGGCCCTGGGGACCAAGTTCTTTTTCAATGAATTCATTAACCTCACGACCCCGCTCACCAATCAATGCAATCACGTTGACATCGGCTTTGGTTTTGCGGGCAATCATGCCCAACAATATACTTTTGCCCACACCCGAACCCGAAAACACCCCCATGCGTTGGCCGCATCCAACCGTTAAAAGGCCGTTAATGGCTCGAATACCCAAATCCAGCGGCTGGTTTATTCGTTGGCGTAATAGCGGATTAATCGCATTGGCATAAATTGGATACTCCGTTGCAACAGATACCGGGCCCCTTTCATCCATGGGGTTGCCAAGCCCATCGACCACCCGACCCAAAAGTCCCGGGCCCACGGCAATCGTTGCTTTTTCCTGTCGGGCCACCACTCGGCTGCCCGGGCCAATTCCCTGAATCTCTTCCAAAGGCATCATCAGGATCTTGTTATCTCGAAACCCTAAAACTTCGGCCGAAATTTTTTTATCATCTTCTTTGGTGAAAATGTCGCAGACAGTGCCCATTCGAGAAACCGGGCCCAGTGCTTCGATAACGAGACCAATGACTTTTGTAACTTGACCATTGGCCTGGATCGGGCGGGCAGTATCTAAACAGCGATGATATTTTTCCAAGCTGATTCCCGGATTCATTTAGGCCGTCTCCGGATCCGACGCCCTTGATTTGTGCAGTTCAGCTTGAAACATCTCTTCAACTACTTGGAACTGTTTTTCAAGCCGCGCATCAATCTTACCCATATTGGTCTCAATCACACATCCACCGCTGGATATGGTTTCTTCAGGCTCAAAGCTTACATTGTCGATTCGGTTCAGAAGATGACCAAGGTGGCTTTTGGCATCGTTGATGACCTGAAGATCAGACGGATTCAGCTTCACTGTGATTTCCCCGGGAACCTTGACTTTGCTCAAGGCCTCTTTGGCCACACACACAACAAGATCTTTATTTGTGGTTACCTCTTGGCAGACGACTTTGCGGGCAATTGCCAGAGACAGCTCGACGACTTCTTTTTCAATGGTGTCATATATTTGCTGTCGCAGGATTTGCAGGTCAAACAATGCCTGGTGCAGACTTTCGAGCACGGACTGGATTTGTTTGGTGCGGGATTCAAGGCCGGCTTTTTCGCCTGCAACGAATCCCTTTTGATAGGCCTGATCTTCAATTTCTTTAATACGGGACGCGGTAATGGAGACCATATCTTCTTTTACCGTCTGGCAGCCATCTGAACAGGATGAATCGACCCGGTCAAAATAAACGCGATTAAAGCGATTTTCCTGGGGTTCACACCGCCGCCGGTTAGCGGAGTCTTCCTGCGGGATATCCGGGAAATAATGTAGTTTAACGTTTCTCTCTGGCATCTTGATGTTTTTTTGGCTGGAATTAGTTAATGATTTCTTCTCCCCGGCGCCCACTGATAATGATTTCTCCTCTGGCTTCCATTTCCTGGATAATGGTGGCTATTTTTTGCTGGGCGTCGAGTACTTCTTTCATGCGCACAGGTCCCATATCCTCCATTTCTTCGCTTAACATCAAACCTGCCCTTTCGGACATATTTCTGAACACTTTCTCTTTGACGTCTTCTGAAGCAGCCTTCAGGGCAATTGCCAGCTCGGCAGTTTCTATCTTGCGCAAGAATTTCTGGAACCCTCGGTCATCCACCAAAATCAAGTCTTCGAATACAAACATTTTTTGCTTGATTTCAGCAGCCAGTTCCGCATTGGCCTCCTCAATTTCATTTAAAATTAATTCACTTGAGATTTCGTCAGCCTGATTCAACATTTCGGCCAGTCGGTCTACACCGCCCGATACATTGGCAAGGACGGTTTTCTTATTTTTCAGAATTTCTTTGAACGTGTCGTTGATTTCTTCCACCATATCCGCATTGACTTTATCCAAGCTGGTGATTCGCATGGCAACATCGGCTTTGATCTCATCGGGTAATTTTGAGATGATATCACTGGCCACGGCGGTATCCAAATGAATCAGAATGATGGATATGGTTTGCGGATGCTCATCTTTGACCAAGTCAAATATGTCATCCGCATTTAATGCAAGTATGGCTTTCAAACCTGGCAATTCCGATGCCACGGCGCCGGACTCCTGGGTTCCGTGTAGAGCATTAGCCGGCCCAGCCACCAATTTCTTCGGATTTAATTTCACGCGCTGTGCCAAATCCGTAAATTCCTTGGCAATTTGTTCAACCACATCCGGTGATACGGTTCCCATCTGGCTCAACTGTCGGCTGATCAGCTCCCTTTCTTCCTCGGTAAGTCGGTTGAGGATGTGTAACGCTGCCGGACGACCCAAAGAATGGATGAGAATGGCAGCATTTAGTGATCCGGACAATTTATTCGCTTGCATATTATTTTTCTTTTAGCCAGTCGCGCATAACCGTTACGGATGCCTCATTGTCGTTGGTGATAAGCTTTGACGCCTGATCTGTGAAGCTTAAGCTCTTGGCGTTGTTGCCAAATTCACTTTCAATCTCCCCTACTGTTTTGGGGAGCTGCTTTACGATTTCCATGTCAGCGACAGAGAGTTCGGTCAGCCATCGAATGAGGGGTTTAACAATAAAAACAAATGACAAAAACAAAAACAGCCCTAGAAAGGCATATTTAACGTATGACTGATACGCCTTTAGGCGCGCAAGCCAGCCTTCATTTCCTCCGGAGTCTTGGTTTTCAATGAGAGTTGTCGTTTCGAAAGGAATATTGACAACTTCCACTTGATCTCCTCTTTCGGCATCGAAATTGACGGCCCGTTTGCAAATATTTTCCAGTTTTTGCATCTCTTCAGCAGTTCTCGGAATATACTGCCACTCAATCTTACCTTCACCCTTTTCAATGCGCTTATAGGTGCCATCAACCAGCACGGCTACCGAAATCCGTTGCATTTCGCCAACCGGTTCGAGGATACGGCTGGTGATTTTACCGATTTCATAATTCACCGTCCGATCCTGTTTCTCAGAGGTTGTATTGACGGCCGTGACCTTATTTTCCGGATTTTCCTGGGGCAGATTCGAACGAATTCCGGGAACGCCTTCCGGCATCGGCTCCGGCTCGGTGGTTTTTTCATTAAGATATTGCTCACTGCGCACAACGTGATTTTCCGGATAGAATCGCTCTTCGGTTTTTTCCTGTTGCCTGAAATTCAGCTCACAGGATAATCGTACAATGGCCTTATCCGGACCCAGCGCTTTTTCCAGCATGCTCTTAATACGATTTTCAAGCGTTGTTTCCACTTTTGCCTGATACTCGAGCTGGTCCGAGCTGAGGGTACCAAAGGCGGATTGTTCTTTAGATCCGGACAAAAGTTTTCCGTTGCTGTCGACCACCGTCACATTCTCGGGCACCAGGCGGGGCACACTGGACGAAACCAGATGAACGATGCCGTTGACCTGGTTCTGACTCAACCATTTGCCCGAGCGAAGCTTTAAAACGACCGATGCCGTTGCAGCTTCCTCATCTTCGATAAACAGTGATTTATCGGGCATCACAATATGGACCCGTGAGCTTTCGACTTCCGAAAACCGATTGATGGTGCGGGCCAATTCC
>CP070694.1:1403667-1409408 GCA_020353355.1 Desulfobacterales bacterium
GGTTCCCTCCTGTAACGTCAGCCAACCCGAGATAGGCCTGAAAATACCCTGCTGGACCTCGACCATAAAGCCGGAATCCTGTGCCAAATGATCGCTAGCTGAGAAGCCTACTGGGGGGATTATTCCATTTTCCCAGTCTTTTATTCCCTCGAGGGCCGAGATATAGCTTTCGCGGGTTAAATTTTTGCCTGCTCTTTTAAGACCTTCTACAAACAGCTTGGCATAAAAATATCCAAAGAGGCTGTAACGATTCGGCGTTTTGTCCCGATCTTTGCCGTACTTTTCCACAATTTCTCTGTATTCCACCACCGCGGGATCCTGGGAATTGACCGGGTCAGGCCAGAGAGACAAACCCCAAACGCCTTCACCGACCCCCCCTGAGAGGTTAATATATTTCTCGTCCGTAAGGGGGCCGGAAGAAATGATTTTGGTGCCTTTCCAGCCCTGTTTGTGAGCCTCTTTAAGGAAAGTAGCTCCCGGTGGCGGAGTAGCTACAAGAAGACATGCATCCAGGTTTGCTTTTTTAAGTTTGGCAACCTGGGCGCTCAGATCTGTGGCGCCCCGCTTATAAGACTCGGCACCGGCCCATTTCAGGCCGAATCTTGCCAGCGCTGCCTGGCCGGGATCCCGGAATGTATAGCCATAGCTGTCATCCTGGTAAAGGATTCCGATGCGTTTAAACCCTTTGACTTTCACCAGCCAGGTGATCGTCAGCTCGGATTGGGTCGGATAGCGGGTGAATGAATTAAATATGTATTTTTCGCCGGGAGTGATGTCCCCGTAAAATGGAAAGAGCAGGGGGATCTTATTTTCCGTGAGGTATTTTATGGTTGCCCCGACTGGCGGAGTTCCCTGGGAGGAAAGAATCGCAAACACTTTATCCTGTTCAACCAATCGCTTGGTGTTGGCCACCGCATTCTGGGGTTTATACCCATCGTCGTAATACTGGGTGCTGATCTTTCTGCCGTTGACACCGCCTTGGGCGTTAATGTAGCCGATGTAACCTTCCAGCCCATTGTTTACCAACTGGGTACCCGGATAGACCAAAGGTCCTGAGAAGCTGTTGGAACATCCGACCAGAACCGAGTCGTCCGTTACCCCGACCTCTGCACCCATGCTATTTCCTGTAAATAGAATAAAAACCAGGAAAAAAGCACCCATTACGGATAATTTTAAATTACGATTGAACATTTTAGCCTCCTTTCGTTGAAGTTATTAACACATTCGAATAACAGAACAGATCGCATTTGTTTCAATTGTTAATTTGAGAAGTTTGATGAATTCGTAAAAAGTCAAAAAATCAATTTATTGTCATTCCGTCCCGGATCAAAGTCCGGGATGACGGCCAAGCCGGAATCCAGTACTTTCAATAGCTTCTGGACTCCGGCTTTCGCCGGAGTGACAGGAGTGGGACTTTTTACAAAACAGTCAACTTTAGCGTCTGGAGTATCGATCTCTGAGATCATATATCATACCGCTGATGCCCTTGGGCATAAAAATCATAAAAACAATCAACGAGATGCCGAAAATTAAGATTTGAAGATCCAGCAATCCGGCCAGAACTTGCTGCATGCCCGTGAGAATGACAGCCCCGATGATGGAGCCTAAAATCGAGCCCATCCCTCCGATGACGATCATGGCGATGAAGTCAATGGAGAGTTCGATCGTAAACGCATCCGGAGAAAGAAATGTAATTAAATAGGCAAACAGGCCACCGGCAACCCCGGTGTAAAAGGCGCTGATGGCAAACGCGATGGTCTTATATTTTGCCAGATCGATGCCGATGGTCTGGGCGGCGACTTCACTTTCGCGCAATGCGATAAAGGCTCTACCGATATAACCCTTGGTCAGGTTTTTTGCCAAAATGGTGAGAACAATCGTGACACTAAAGATAAGATAAAACAATTTGAAATCGGAATCAAATGCGAAGCCGGCAATTCTTGCTGTTGGAACACTGAATCCATCATCCCCTCCGGTCACGGAGCTCCACTGAAGAATAACCTCGCTGACCACCACCCCGAATGCCAGGGTGGCCATTGCGATATAAAAACCTTTTAGCCTGAGGATCGGTATACCGAGCAGGAATCCAATGGCACCACTGAATATGCCTGCCAGAAAAAGCGTCACGAGACAGGGTAGCCATTCCACATTCGCACTGATGAGCGCGGTAAAATAAGCCCCGATGGCCAGAAAGCCCGCATGTCCGGCCGCAATCTGCCCGGTGTATCCCATCAAGAGATTCAAACCGAGTGAAACCAAAGCATAAACCGCGAGGAGGCTGAGGAGAAAAACAGTGTATTTCCCCAAAAACAACGGCAGAATTAGCAGGAGGATAACCGCAATGAACCATATTGTGTTTTCTTTTGTTATAATGCGCTCAACTAAATCGGGCATGCTCAAACCTTGATAAATTTTTCGACTCCCATGATCCCTTTGGGCCGGATGACCAAAACGAAAAAAATCACTGCAAAGGGCACGACATTTTTAATTTGAGAGGGAAGATACAGAGGCGCCACGTTATCAATCACTCCCAACAACATTCCACCGATAATGGCTCCCGGAATAGAACCCCATCCACCTAAAATGGCGCCGGCAAAACCATTGATCACCACCAAGCCCATATGGGTGCTCAAAAAAACGACCGGTGCCATGAGGATGCCGGCAACTGCAGCCACCAAAAAACTGATTGCCCAGGTCATTGAAAATGACTGCTTCACATTGATGCCCATCAGTGCAGCAGCGTTTTGGCTTTCGCTGACGGCCCTGATTGCCGTTCCATACTTTGTATATTTAAAGAATACATACAAAATGATCATCAGAACGATCGTCATTCCGATGTTTCCCAAACCGATCATATCAATCGTGGCGCTGCCGATGGCAATGGTTTCATCGGGAAATATACTTGGATACGGATAGTCATTGTGGCTCCAAATGAAACCGGCCGAACTTTTCAGGACAATCGACAAGCCTAGAGTGATGATAAAAACATTGAAATGGGGAGCTTTCATGGCCGGTCGAATGACCAGACGCTCTACGATGATACCCAGTATTGCCGAAGCCAGGAGGGTAAGCAGAAAAGCTATCGGCAGGGATAGCCCGATGAAGTTAAAAAAAGTGAATCCGAAAAAGGCCGAGATCATGGACATTTCGCCCTGGGCGAAATTCACATGTTCGGTTGTGTTGTAAATCAAAGCCAGACCCAAAGCCACAAGAGCATAGATACTTCCGGTAGCAAGGCCGCTGAAAATGACCTGAAGTAGCATCTAACCTCCTGGTATGTGTGCTTGAGTCTGGTTAAGAGAAGAATTCCTGCGGTTAGGATCCAATTAAAGATATGCCTAGCCCGAAGATACCTGACGTTGACAACTATTTTCGTATACAGTATACAACCGGATAGCATAGGCTCTCTGTACTGTCAACCAAAGACCTTTGAAAAAAGTCCTCTTATGCCCAATTTCTTTGTCAGACTCAGATTTTAATCAGCCAAAGGCGGACACCTTCCTTTAAATTGAGCAAAACTGAACATTTTTCAAAGGTCTTAATAAAGTTCTGCGGGTCATTTTGATGATATCCGATAATTAAATATCCATGTATGAAATTTGCAAGGTAAAGCGGTCATGGCCATTTTCAAAAAATTCGATCACATCGGGATTGTGGTAGCCGATATCGAAAAGGCTATCAAAGAGCTTTCCGACTTTTTGGGTATCCAGCCGGACGAGCGCATGGATATTGAAGATGCGGGCATCCGGATTGCGTTTTATCCGCTTGGTGTGGGGCAGATGGAAATCATCGAGTTTCAAAAGCCAATGGACGATGTGGATCCGGTTGTACTCCAGCCCAGGGCCGGAGTCCAGCACATAGCGTTTCAGGTTGAAAATTTTGATAACTCGCTGAACGATTTGACCCAGAAAGGTTTGAAAATCGTAAAGGGGTTTCCGCGCGAGGGGGCTCACGGCAAAGTCGCATTTTTTTATCCGACGGAGGGGTTGGATTTGTTATTAGAGATATGTGAGTCTCATGAAAATTAGCCATTTGCAAAAACGGGTGGGGGTAAACCCCGCCCGCGGAACAATAAAATGAGATAATTATAATCCTGAACAGATATCATGAAAAAAGAAAAAAAATACTGGAACGAAAAAATCGAGACCATGGCTTCGGAGAAGATGAAAGCGCTTCAATGGAAACGGCTTAAAGAACAGCTACAGTATAATTACGACAACTCCGTATATTATCGAGAGCAGAAGTTTCATAAGGTCGGATTAACTCCTGAAAAGATCCAAACGTTTGAAGATTTTCAAAAAATCCCGCTGAGGACCAAGGACGAACACCGCTGGACCCAGGAGGAGTCCTTGCGTCGATACGGGCATCCTTATGGTCTGATCACTTGCGCCCCCATAGAAAAAATCATTCGTATCAATTCAACCAGCGGCACCACCGGCCAACCCACGCTCTATACCTTAACTCAAAACGATATAAATGTTCTCAACGAAATGCATGCCCGTAAATATTGGCGATGTGGTTTGAGGCCGGGAAATATTGTTCTGCAAGCGCTTTCGCTGAGTATGTTTACCGGTGGGTTGCCCCTTTCCGATGGGTTGCAGGCCATGGGGCTCTGTGTGGTGCCGGTGGGTATCGAAGGTGGAACCCGCAGGGTGCTTGAATTCACTCTTTTAACCAGACCGGATGTATTGATCGCTACCCCTTCATTCGGCGAATACCTCATCGAACAAGCCCCGAAACTAATCGATAAAGAAGCGAATGAGCTGGGAATTCGGTGGTTTTTCTGTGCCGGAGAGCCGGGCGCGGGAATTCCGGCTTTAAGAAAAAAAATTCAAGAAGGCTTCGGGGCTAAAGTTTTTGACCACACCGGCGGTGGACATGCTTTTCACGGTATTTCCTGTGATATCGAACCTTATGCCGGAATGCATTTTGTTTCTCCAGATCACTGTATTTTGGAACTTATCAGTCCTGAGACCAAAGATCCGATTGCAATATCAAACGGGGCTGTCGGCGAGATGGTATTCACCTTTATCAGCTGGCAAGGGGGGCCTTTGATGAGATATGCCCTGGGCGATCTTGTTCAAATATTTACCGAACCCTGTCAATGCGGTTGGCCTGAGATGCGTTTTAAGATTCTGGGGAGAGCAGACGACATGCTTATTGTCAAGGGGGTGAATATTTACCCGGCTGCAATAAAAGGCGTGGTGGGGGAGTTCATGCCCAGAACAACCGGGGTGCTTCGAATTATGCTGGATAGCCCGGGTCCTCTGGTAAAATCCCTTTTGAGAATTCGCGTGGAGTATGGGGCAGAAGTTATGGGCGATGATGAGAAGCAGAAGTTGATACGCGAAATGACGCAACGCATGCGCGATCAGCTGAGGGTTACTCCATCCATCGAACTGGTGCCACCGCATTCGTTGCCGCGGGAGTCCGGCAAAACATCATTGATTGAGATAAGGGAAACTTAGTAAATACCTGCGAATGTTTATTAAAATAAATAAGAGATAGGAGTTCTGATTACCATGATTCAGGAATTGCGAATTTAGGGATTTAGGAATTAAAGATGTTATAATTTAGGAATTGAGTGAACTTTTTCGATTTTAATCATTAATTCCTTAATTCCTGAATCCCTAAATTATTTAATATGGATGATATAGATTTAATAAAAAACATAGAGATCAAAACTACTCCTTCTCGTTTTAGGAATCCCATAGGGAAACACAAAATCAGGAGAAGCTCAC
>CP070694.1:1409508-1413243 GCA_020353355.1 Desulfobacterales bacterium
ACATCCTATTAGTTCTGTGTCCCTGAAGTAATTGCATCATAGAACGTTTTATAATCAGACGATATGTATATTCATTGGTAGCCTACCGATCGAAGTAGGGGCGGGGTTTATCCCCGCCCGTAGAACCTTGCAGTTATTTTCCTTTAAACTCGGGTTTTCGACTTTCCTGGAAGGCGTGCATGCCTTCCAGGGCGTCTGCCGTGTCACCGATAATCCGTCGCAGAAGAGCCTCCAGTCGCAGTCCCTGGTCCAGGGGCAGATCATAACTTCTCTGCAATGCTTCTTTTACGGCTCTGAGAGCCAGGGGGGCTTTTTTGCTGATATCCTCTGCCATAGCGCCGGCGGTCTTCATTAAGTCCTTCAGTGGAACCACATGGTTGACGAGACCGATTTCAAAGGCACGTTGAGCTTCAATACGTTTGCCCGTCAGCAGAATTTCGGCAGCCAGATTATGAGGCAGGACCCGAGGCAGGCGTTGGGTGGCGCCCATACCAGGGAATATGCCCCAGTTGATTTCAGGCTGGCCGAATGTCGCATTTTTCGATGCAATCCGGATATCAGCCATCAGCGCTAATTCCAAACCACCCGCAAGGCAATGTCCATTAATCGCAGCAACAACCGGTTTATGGCATTCGGCATCCCGCATTGGCAACTTCACAGACGAATCCCAGAAATTGGAGACATGCATATCTTGCCCTTTTTGGGTTCGCTCTTTTAGATCGTCCCCAACGCAAAATGCGTCATTGCCGCTGCCGGTAATGATAAGCACAACCATTTTCGGGTCTTGTGAAAAATCAATCCAGGCGCGGTAGAGTTCTGCGGCAAGTTCTAGATTAATCGCATTCAGCACCTTTGGGCGGTTGAGCGTGATCGTAGCGATTTTTTCTTTTTTTTCGTACAATAAAACCATTTGAAGATCTCCTGGTAACAATTCATTGGCAAAATAAATCCTTGCGTTGGCTAAAAAAAACCCCAATTTTTTATAGCAAATCCATTAGACCATGAACAGAGATATTAAGAATTGATGGAAAAATCAGATGGTAGACAAAATGAGATGTTTGTCATAGACGAGGGGGCTTTCAATCCAATATGCTAAGTTAGAGCAGGGCAGAAAAATGATTCGTTTGATCGAGCAATTGATTAAAGATATGTCGAAGACCAAGAATTTGAGACAATTAATTCTTTGCTGGTTAAGCAGATGGTATCGGTGCTTGCAATTTTTTCCGCCAAATAGATGATATTAACACTTTTTGGGTAGGCGATTTATATCAGATTACTAGATGATAAATGCAAAAAATGAGTAGTTGAGGTTTCATAGCCGTTATGTTCACTTTAGTTATTTTAGAGATTGCTTTTTGAAATACAAACCATTTCCTAATGGTACCCACAAAGTATTGAAATGTGGAACTTAAAAAACGAAGAAAAGCGGCAGAAATACAATGATTTCCACAAATCTAGAATCGACACAATAGTGTTTGACAAACAGACATAACTTGTCTGATATAGGAAGAATTTTTGCAAACTACCAGGAAAGTTCGCTGTTAATCGGGAGCCGGTGCCCATCCCGAAGACTTTAGCTGGATACCAGCTTTATCCAGAGCAATTTTTCCGGCTTTCATTTGCAAAGCGGTCTGGGCGACCTGGGTGGCGGCCGACTGCATGACCGTCATTCCCATGATGTCTTCTGTGACGGCAAATCGGGTCTCGTGAACGAGAATACCCAGGCCATCACGGGTGGAAACCGCGGAAGCGCCAAAGCTGACAACGGTGAGCCCAATGGCCAAGAGAGAAAGGGTCATCATCTGCAGGGTCGTATCCTCCCCGGCGTTTCTGAAAAAAGCGACGGTCAGCGATGCAGCCACTTTACCGCGGAGCCGAAAATCGTGTACAAATGTTCGGCAGCGGTCAATAAAAGTCTTCATCTGACCCGGCATGCTGGCGATATATACCGGTGCGGCCAAAAGAATACCGTCGGCCTGCAGCATCTTCTGATGGAGGATTTCCATATCGTCTTTGATGGTGCAATTGTAGCCCTCGATCGGCACCGGGACGACATCGAAGCCAACCTCTTTTTGCAGTCTGTGGACCCGCCGGAGGCAACCTTCACAGCCGATGCAATAATCGATGCGAAAATCTTTAAGATGCACCAGCTCGGTCTCCACCGGACCGACCGATTCCGCCACCTTCAAGGCCTGTTCCAGGAAATGCTGGCAGTTGCCTTGTTTTATGGGAGTACCCACAATCCCAAGGATTTTTACTTTTACATTGTCCTGCATAAATACTCCTTCCCAATACCTGCACCTGGCATGAAATATCAAGGCCTCCGACTCCTGCAAGAGTCATGTAATATCTGAATTTTATACCAGATTAAAGCGTGTTCCGCAGATGATCACCTGGGTAGCCGAAGTTCTAAATTCACGTTCCTTCGCGGCTTGAAGCAATTGTTGCGGATCGCTAACTTCGATATCGATTGCTCCCAAGCCTTCGCCCCGTCCATCTGTAACTTCCACGAATCGAATAGCAGCATTGTTCAAATGCATTTCCGGATGCCCGGCGGCGTTTCGCTGTATGGGGATATCGGTTATAGCACTCCATCGCTTGGCCAGAGTGTCGGGATCAGGCGATTGCAGTTCAGCCGCCTTAATGGCTACGACCACATCTGTTTTCACAAAGGATTCCCAACCGGTTCCGCCGGCCGGCGCCCAGTTGCCTTGATGGTCATTATTTTCATCCCAATCCAGCTCCAAAAAACTGCCACCGGTATCCGCCGGGTGAAATTGCATAAAATTTCCAGTATCATGGGCAGCTTCCCAGGCCACACGGATCCCCATCTTTTCCGCACGCTTGCGGCAGGCTTTCTGATATTCCTCGCTACTGGCCTGGGTGATGATCATGTAACCCCCATCGCCGCCCCTGCGCTCTAGGTATCTTCCTGCCGCCGTTTGTTCCCGGATAGGCGCTACGATCTCAATGAAATTTGTGCCCACTACCAGCAAGGAATTCTCCACACCGAAAATATCGACGTGTGGATCTACGTAGCAGACTTCCACTCCCAGTATGGTCTTCAGATCATGGATGGCCGGCTTAAGCTCGGCTGCCACCAGACAGATTTGACGCAGGGTAAGTGACATGGTTTCCTCTTCATGATTTTCAATTAATGCTTAACCTTTCAGCTTTGCTTACAGCCGAAGCTTTGCCGAGCAGGTAGTAAAGAATCCTGGCCCAGAGGACCAGGCTTTCAATGTTAGAATTAACCCTCTTTCATAACTCCAAAATTTACCGATTATGGCGCACCTCCATCCAGACGGAGTATAGCACCGGTGCAAAAGCTGGATGCCTGGCTGGCAAAATACAGGGCTGCACCAATGATTTCGTGGGGTTCTCCACCGCGGCGCAGGGCAAAGGTTTTAGCGGCTTCCTTAAAGACCGCCATGTCCCAGGCCTTGCTGATATCGGTAAGAAACGCACCGCACATGATACAATTGACCCGCACCTTGGGGCCGAAGGTATGGGCGAAGCCCTCGGTCATTGCGTTGAGACCGGCCTTTGCAGCGGAATAAGGAATGGTGTTGGGTATGGGCCGTATGGCGCCAAAGCTGCTGATATTAATAATGGACCCGCCGTCACCGGCCGCCATGCGTGTCCCGACCAGGGCCATGAGACGAAAAGGCCCTTTGAGGTTGACGTCGAGCACCTTGTCGTAAAGGCCCTCACTGACCTCGGCCACATTGTCGT
>CP070694.1:1413343-1427710 GCA_020353355.1 Desulfobacterales bacterium
AGCCCGCCCTTTTTGCGCGGGGGTTTGGTAACTATTTTAGACACGGCGGGTCGTGCGGGCTCAACATCCGATTTGGGTGGTACATATCGATTCTCAGCCCTTTCAGCATCTGGACGGCTAACAGGAATATCATCCGGTGGCGACGGTGGCAATTCGGATTCGGGTTTGGTCACCATAATCACATGGGTACACACCCGGCATTTAAAACTGGCAGCTTTACCTCTGATTTTAGAAGGATCTATTCGGTATTTCTTCCCGCACTCCTCACAAATGACAATCATAGATGATCTCCTTTACATATCAGACCGGTTTCATGCCTTTCGATTTCAATACTAGCCATATAACGCGCTGCAGCGGCTTCTACCAATAGTCAATTGTCAATTTTCAATTTTTCTTTTTTGGTTCTCCGCCTGGCGGATCCGGCTTAGAAATCTCGCAATTAAAAATATCCCTTCTCCCGAATCTTTTTGATCATATTTTTTGTGAATGTGGCTTTTTTCTCCTCACGCCGGATATCGCGAGACAGTCGATCAACCAATTCGGCAATTCGCTGGGTTGGAAATTGCGAAAGATCATATCCCAGATCGTGCACTTCTTCTTCGATCAACACCTCGGCAACCGGGCCAACCGCCAGAGAATATTGCATATAGAGATATTCAAGGAAATCTTTATCGATCGATAATATTTTTTCTTCGACCTGCTCGATGAGCTTTAGGTGTAAAAGTCTGGAGACAATCTCACGCATGGTGCTCATATTCAACCCTGCTCGGCGGGCAACAGCACCCAAGTTGGTTTGGCCATCCAATTCCATGAAAACAGTCAGCATCCGATGATCTATTGAAAAATCTCCGAGCTCGTCACGGACTATGCGTTTGAAAATTAGAGTAGAAATTTCGCCCGATGAAAGATCCATTTCGCTTCCTCTGAACAATCATAGTCTAAGCATCGGACCGAGAAGAAGGCGGTGAGATATTTATTCAGAGTTTTGGAGGAGGGCCGCTGAGGTCCGAATCTATAGGTCAACGTGGCCATAATAAATCCACTCACTTTTGCTTTTGGGATAGATGTAAGGCCTCCCGTAATGATTTGAATTCGGTATGAATGAACTCTTTAATCTCCTCAACAGCTTTGGCAATTTCTTCTGAATAAGAAACACCGCTCACTTCTGGGCCTGGTAATTCTTCTTTGGGCGCCATAGCAGACTTTTCGATTGCCGGAGCCAGTTTAGCATCCACACTCAATCGCTGTTCTTTTACTTGCGGTTTAATCTTCTCTTTGGGTTTGGCGGCTTTTTTGGGTATCTTGTCGGATTTATCACGTGAGATCTGTGTTCTTAATTCTTTGTATTTGGCCATCTCGGCTCGCAGGATTCTTTTCTTCTCAGTTTCCTGCATGTCTTTAGACACCACGACATCATCAAATCGCGAAAAAACTGAATTCAGTATTTTAAACGTTTTGGGGTGGGCTTTGCCGCGATTGGTTTTTATATATTCTCCCAGCGAACCGAGGATTTGAAGAAAGGTCAGGTTTATCTTGTCATCTTTATAGCTCGTTTTCAGTGCGTTAATCTGGTGCAGAAAATTGATTAAAACCTCATCGGTGATTTCCCAATCAATCGACAAGACCAAATTTTTCAATTCGCCCAATGGATAATCCTGCGAAACTTCATCTGCAACTGGACCCTCGGAAAATTTATCGTCTTCTCCAAAAAGGTCGTCCAGACGGCTTTCAAGTTCGGCGCTGAGGGAATCTTCATCATTTTGACGGGCCAATTTTTTCCTCCTATTTTAGGTCCTTTTTGATGGATGCCACAGTCATCGAGATGATTCTTTTCAACGTTGCCACCACGTTCGCACCGGTTAACGCACTAGCGGCAAACGACGGCCGGCGTAATCGGCTGTTTAAATCTTTTTCAAGAGTTTCAACAGGCAGCAGCGGGATACCCTGTTCTAATAGATCCATCTTATTGTACTGAAACACACATGGAATTCTAAATATGCTCTTTTTATAATTAGCAAGGTTTTCCTGCAGGTTTTTCAAGGATAACACGTTTTTCTCTCTACGCACCGCCATGGCATCTGCGACAAAGACAATACCATCCACACCCCTTAGCACCAACCTGCGAGTGGCGTTGTATTTTACCTGGCCGGGCACCGTATAAAGCTGAATTTTTACATCATAGCCATTGATAACACCGATATCAAAGGGAAGAAAGTCAAAAAAAAGTGTTCGATCTCCGTGAGTTTTGACGGTGACCATCTCCGTATTGATGCGGTTGTGAAACTTCTTGTAGATATACTCCAGGTTGGTTGTTTTACCACCTCTGCCAGGTCCGTAATAAACTATTTTTACCTGAATCTCTTTATTTTTTAGATTTACAAATGCCATAAACAACCATGCGTAAATAATCATGGGAATCGATACGTTACAGGCAAAAAAAGATGCTAAAGGGACAGGAGGGGCTCTAATATCACTTTAAGCTGTTCGACGGATTCCGATACTTTTAATCGTAAAAAACCGAGTGAAATGTCGTTGCCGAAAATAGTAATCAATAAAAACTCGGTAGTAATTTTGTTGAAATGTATATTCTCTTTTTTGCCTTTATGGAATAGCAGCGAAAATTCGTTTTCCCCAATGATTTTAGCCATAGCACTTACAGCTCCGAAATTACCAGCTGCAAGGGCTGCCAGCGAGTAAATATCATGCTGCTTTTCGCCATTATCTAAATTGGCGATAATGTTACCCGCCATGTCTATCAGGAAAACACAACGAACTCCATTTTCAATCAGATCTTGCTTTAAGATATCCTCTATTCTATCAAGCTGTTTTTGTCCAAGCGTATATGACAATTGCCCCTCCCTCTGAATCTGTTTATGATATTGACCACAATATTTGTTGCTGCCGTAACCAGATTTCCGATGGACTTATGAGCGTTAACGCCTAATTGAGTATCGGGTGCGGGTTTCCCAAGATATGAGAAATCCCAATGCTCCACATATGAGATGGTAATTTAAATGTAGTTTTAATAATATTAATGAGTTACATTAAGCATGACCATTTTAATTCGATACGGGTGCAACACGACGCCAAACTGATGCAAAACGCCCTTATGATTCTTAAATTACACGAAATATACTATTTTATCAAGCTAAAACTTTAATTTGATAAAGATGCAACGGAAATCCGTATGGATTTGCCTTCCGGGTTCAGTCGCGTCGTTTGTCATCTCCATCATGATGTGTCATTTTCCCTTCCTGTGTAAAGTCCATTAGAATACGAACTTCACTTCCCCGGCTTTCGCTGAATTTAGCATGCGGGTATTGTTTCTTAAATACATGAATCATCGCCTTGTTTTCATGCAGCACCGTTGCGGAAAATCTTTTGTAATGATTTTCCCTGGCGATTTTCTCGAGAACCTTGAGAAGATATGTCGCCACTCCCCTACCCTGGAAGTCCTCACGTACAACAAAAGCAACCTCTGCCGTGTTCACTTCTTCTTCGGCGTAGGAACCGATGGCCATAATCTCTTTATGTCCGCCTTTCTGCACCAACCCGATAATGGACATATTTTTATGATAATCCACACTGGCCCATTGTTTTTGGACAACCTCATGGGAAAAGGTTCGCATTTTATAAAAAAAGCGCATATAGATGGTTTTGTCCTGAAGTGAATAAAAAAAATTGCGGTAGGCAAATTCATCTGACGGCAGCAGGGCGCGAAACCAAACCGTTTTACCGTTACGCAGCTTTAAGGTGCTTTTATAATCCTCCAGGAACAACAGATCTTGGGTCGACGGCGGCAACTGGTCTGGAAATATAAAGCGGCGGTTTTTGGCAATTTGAATCAGCTCTTCCCGGAACTTCGGGTGTGCGATTTGAGCCAATTCCATCACTCTTTGGTAAATTCCTTTGCCCTGGAGTTCCGCAACACCGTATTCGGTAATTATGAAATTGACATCACCCCGCGTCGTCGCAACTCCCGCACCTTCACTCAGATGGGGCACAATCCGTGATACGGTGCCGTTTTGCGCGGTAGATGGCAGAGCAATGATTGAGAACCCCCCGTCGGACATCGCGCTTCCTCTGAGAAAATCGACCTGGTCACCAATTCCACTGTAAAAAAGATAGCCCATGGAATCACTGCACACCTGTCCGGTCAGATCAACCTCTAGCGCCGAACTGATGGAAACCAAATTATCATTGCGCGCAATCACGGTGGGATCATTTACAAATTCCGATGACCGAAAATAAAATGCAGGATTATTGTCTACGTATTGATATATTTTCTCAGTACCCATACAGAGGGATGTAACCACTCTGCCTGGGAGAAGGGTTTTTTTCTTATTGGTAATTATTTTTTTTTCAAATAGCGGCAGCAGACCATCGGTGATGAGATGGGTATGCAGTCCGAGATCATTCTTTTCATCTAGATATTGCAAGATCGCATAGGGTAGATGCCCGAATCCGATTTGAAGGGTAGCACCATCATCGACAAGTTGGGAAACGTAATGCCCTATTCTGCGTGCAACTTCATCGTCCTTTATACTCGGAATGGTTTCAACGAGGGCTTCTTCGTAGGGGACCAACCAATCAATCTCATCCACATGCACAAAGCTGTCGCCCCAGGTCCTTGGCATTTTAGAGTTTACCTGGGCAATGACCATAGCGGCATTCTCCATTCCGGCTCGTGTAATATCTACCGAAACACCCAGGCTACAATAGCCAAATTTATCCGGTGGGCTCACCTGAATGAGGGCGACATCAAGTCCAATGCGGTGGCTGGAAAATAACTTCGGAATCTGGGAGAGATAGGCGGGTATGTAGTCTATTTTTCCCTCAAATGCCGCCTTGCGCATTCGCTGGCTGATAAAAAATAATTTAACAGAAAAGCGCCTTAGAAATGCCGCATCATCGATATACTTCGACAATGTCGACGACAGCATCTGATAAATCATTATATCCTGCGAAGCTAAATCGTTTACCATCGCCCCGATAAGATGCTGGGGTTCTCCGCAACCGGTGCCGATAAATACACGACTTCCGCGTTTAATCTTTGAAACCGCCTCTGCGCCGGTGATTACCTTGCGAGGGCAATATTGCCTTAAATCCATAAGTTGCTCCAGTGTGTATTTCACCCTACATCTCGATTTTAGTCAAGGATTGAATGCCAAAAACCGCTAACCCGGGTGGATTGAAGACCCCCGTGGATAGACGTCGACGTGCTCAGCCGAGTCACGACGGAACATCGAGCGCCGGCAACGAATCTGCCTGAAATCGAGATCGGCACTTTCAGGATCGGATAAGAGTTGACCTAACCCGTTATGATTGGTAGTTTTATACTATGAAACGCTCAAAGTCCAAAGGGATTTATCGACCATTTGAAAATCTTAAAGCGCTGCTGCAACGTAATTCCTTAACGTTGAAACCCGATACCTATGGTTCGACGCCAGAGACATTTGCCCCGCAAGCTGATCCGCAAACGGATGTCGCTATTTTTGAACTCGCCATGGCGGATGTTAAAAAAATATCACGGGACAATTGTGTCGAAAAAATTCCCACAGCAGCAGTTCACCCGTTCAGTCGAAATGATGATGAGTCTGAAATACTGTTAGAGTTGGAAAATCTTGTAAAACACGGCAGCGGTTTTGTCGTTGCGGATACACCGGAATACATGGAAGGCACTGGATACAATGTGAATCCCGAGATTACCAAGCGACTGCATCGGGGAGATTTTGCAATTCAAGCCCACATCGATCTGCACGGCTTGAGTGTTGTCGATGCCCGGCACGCCTTTGAGACTTTTTTAGAGCAAAGCATTGCCAACGGAAAACGAGTCGTATTAATCATTCATGGGCGCGGGCTTTCGTCACCCGATGAACCGATTTTAAAAACCAACGTTCACAAATGGCTGACTTTCGGTCCGTGGCGCAAATGGGTCATGGCATTTTCGAGCGCCAGATGGTGTGACGGTGGAGCAGGCGCCACCTATATTCTGCTGCGCCAACGTCCGCAACCGAAACGGTTGAGGAAAAAACGGAAGGCAAAAAGGGATTTGGAAAATGAAACGCAAAATTCAAATTCTTAAAAAAAGTGCTTTTCCATCACATGATTTCTTTCAGCATCTTGTAAAGGGCACAGCCTATTATCAGGCCCATAACTTAGAACGTGCGGCTGAAGAATGGGCTGCAGCCAAATGGCTGAACTATGATGCACCCGTCCAGCTAAAGCGGTTGGATGGTCGCATCTTTTGCGGCGGTTATTTAAGTGAAATTCCATTCCTCTTTTTTCTGCATGCGCTATTCACGAACAAGGCCAGCGGCGTCGGTGTCATTAAAACCAATGGTGTGGCCAAGAACCTGGTCTTTAACAAAGGCAGACTGGTTCGAGCCGGAACCACACGGCGGGAAGAAAGAATCGGAAATTTCATTCTAAAACGGGCAAATTTTACTTCTGACAAAATGATTCTTTTGCTCGACGAGGCCAAGCAACAGGGCAAACGTATCGGTCGCTATATGGTAGAAAGAGGTCTCATAACTGAAGATGTTTTACACGAAATTTTATCCCTTCAGGTTGAAGAAATAATTAGTGACATCTTTTTTTGGCAAAAAGGGCATTTCTATTTTTTGGAAAAACCTATTATCCGAGAAGCAATTGTAAATTATGACCCACTAAATGTTGCCCGTATTGCAGCCCAAAGGGGATTTAACTTCAAAGACTTTCGAAATAAAATGCCCAATAATAAAATAATTTTTCGTCCGTCACCCTATACGGAAGGCAAAAAAGACGAGATTTTGAAAGGCCTAAATGTTAATCATCAGTATATTTTCTCTCTCATAGATGGGGCTAGAAATATAGAGCAGCTTATAAAATTTAGTGGCACTGATGAAGTATCGATCATCAACATTCTGTATCAATTAAGTGCGTCGGGCTTAATTCGAAAGACCAAAGAAGTCGCTGAATATGAAGATAAAGAATTTTCCGAGATCTCCAAGATTCTGCAAGTGCTTTTTGAAGTATATAAAATCATTTACAAACAAATTTATGCTGAACTGGGTGTATATGTATTAAACATCATTGCACGCTCACAGATAAGTTTGCGAAATAACCACAAAAACATTTTTATCCATGTTGCCCTCGATACTCCGGAGCAGTTGACGATCAATTCCATTTTAAAAAATATTGCCAACCATTATCCGGAGTCCCATCAAAGGGCCCTGTTTATTGATGCCTTTGCCGATCTTTTTGAAAATATGCTTGCTGAAACAAAACGCTATTTTGGTTCACGATTAACCGCAGAAACCGCTGAACGAATCCGAGTTGAATCAACGAATATTATGAGATTTGCAAAGGAATCGGAATTAAAGATGCGTCTGCTGGGTGTTTTAAACAAAATTACCCACTAACGACGCGCTTATGGAGGCGATAATGCTAAAGCTTGCGGCGGATAATTTAATGATCACCAGATCCATTATTTTGATACTCGCCATTTATGTCGTTATTTTGGCCGTGTTTTTCAGTGCGCGACGTAAATACAAAGGTGGGATTGTCGAGAAAGCTATCCGCTACCTCATCGGCACTATCGGATTTTTTCTCTTGGCGGATATCGCGCTATTTTTGGTTCCATCATTTGGGTTTCAATGGGGATACATCATCCATCTGATGTTGAAAATCGTTGCCATGACCTGCCTGGCCAAAGCGGGCCTGGAGTTTTTCGCTACCTAAAACGGATCCCCTCGGTCAAGCGAATCATTCATGAACATATGCTCTAAATTGCACCCCCATGTGTTGCGCCTTTTCAATAAAGGATCGAATAAATTTCAATTCCGCCTCAGATTCTTCTTTTAAATCCGCCAGCAATTCTTCAGTCAGAATCGCCCGAACCTTTCCGTTTTCAAACCATATGATTCCCTGTTTATCATCGGATTGGAATTGAAGCTCAAGGTAGCCGCTAAACCCTTTTTTTTTCAATCTGGAGATAAGGCTAATCAACTGGGTTTTATCTGAATCACGATCACTGCTCAATGCCCGAACTGAGGAGCCATACACCTGGGACAACAGATCGATGGTGGCCGCCGGTAGCTGGATGACACTGAACATTCCATTTTTATTCTGATACGAACGTTGCAGAATATTCTTTACGGCCTGTTGCCCGCAGCGCCGTTTTTCCTTCAATTCTTCCAGTCCGTTGACGACATCGCCTTCATGCAGAAAGAGAACACATTCACAATCTGAAAATACAAAGTAGAAATAGCCGTTGAATTCGTGCCTTTTTAGAAACAAAAGAAGTTCATCAATATTGATGAACGATGTCCTCAGGTTTTCCCATACGTTATTGCCCTCAAGCAATATCATACAGCTCCTCCCCATTGATAAAGATACCTATACCTCTTTACTCAATTTGGTTCAAGAGCCAAATGATGATTTCATTGTTGACAAAAAAAATAAAATCATTATTTTAGATGGCTTTCAATCAGGCCCAAGCGATTGCGCCATATATCCCATCGGGTTTTACAATTTCCGGATTTTGGGCAATTCAGAAGCATTTAGCGGCGATGATCATCGCCGTTAGCAGATCACCTAAAGGACATATCAGAAATGAAAAAGGATATTCAAAAGGTCAGAAACATAGGTATTAGCGCCCATATTGATTCGGGAAAAACAACGCTGACCGAAAGAATTTTATTTTACACCCATCGCATCCATGCCATGCATGACGTCAAGGGCAAAGATGGTGTCGGGGCAACCATGGATTCCATGGAATTGGAAAAGGAACGTGGAATTACGATTGCGTCTGCCGCAACCTTCTGTGAATGGCGCAACCACGAAATCAATATCATAGACACGCCCGGTCATGTGGATTTTACCATCGAGGTCGAACGCTCATTGCGCGTCTTGGACGGGGCAATACTTGTCTTATGCGCGGTCGGTGGCGTGCAGTCCCAATCCATCACCGTAGATCAACAAATGAAGCGCTATAAAGTGCCGTGCATCGCATTTATCAATAAATGCGATCGCAGCGGTGCAAATCCCTTGCGGGTCGTCGATCAGCTAAGGGAAAAACTGGGACATCAGGCCATTGCGATGCAACTTCCGATTGGCCTGGAAGCTGATTTTGCCGGAGTCGTAGATCTTATTGCGATGAAAGCGGTTTATTTTGATGGCGACAACGGCGAGCGTGTCCGCGTGGAAAACATACCACAGCAACTCATGCCGGCAGCACTTTCAAAACGTGATGAGCTTATCGATGCGGCATCAATGTTTTCGGATGAACTCACCGAGGCCATCCTGGAAGGCCAGCACGCTCCGGACGAACTCATTTTAAAAGCGGTTCGCCAGGGTGTTCTGACCAGGCAATTGACCCCGGTGTTTATGGGATCAGCCTATAAGAACAAAGGCGTTCAGCCTCTGCTCGATGCCATCACCGATCTGTTGCCCTGCCCCTTAGATATTGAAAATTACGCCATGGATATGGACAACGATCAACGGCCATTCGTATTGGTCAATGATGCCAGCATGCCCCTGGTGGCGCTGGCATTTAAAATTGAGGAAGGATCGTATGGCCAACTCACCTATATTCGCGTATATCAAGGCTCGCTGAAGAAAGGAGACTCTATTGTTAATGTGCGCACCGGAAAAAAAGTCAACGTTGGCCGCGTCATCCGGATGCATGCCGATCAAATGGAAGACATTGACCGGATAGCGGCTGGATATATCGGTGCCCTTTTTGGCATTGAGTGTGCCTCCGGTGATACCTTTGTTTCATCCGGTTTAAGTTTAACCCTGACCTCCATGCATATTCCGGAGCCGGTCATTTCACTGGCGATTTTCCCCGCCAATAACAAATCGCAAATTAACGTTTCAAAGGCCTTGGCTCGATTTACCAAAGAAGATCCGACGTTCAAAGCCCATGTGAACGATGAAACCGGAGATACCATTATCTCCGGCATGGGGGAGCTGCATTTGGAAGTTTATCTCGAACGCATGCGGCGTGAATACCAAGCTGAAGTATCCACCAGTATTCCGCGGGTGGCCTATCGGGAAACCATTACCCAGCGTGCAGAATTTAACCATACCCATAAAAAACAAACCGGGGGAGCCGGTCAATTCGGCCGGGTGGCCGGGTATATGGAACCCGCTGAAGACAGCGATTTCGTCTTTGAAAACAAAGTCGTCGGTGGTGCAATTCCAACTCAATTCATTTCGGCCTGCGAGAAGGGATTTAAAGCCTGTCTGGCCAAGGGACCGAAGATGGAATTTCCCGTTACCGGAATTAAAATTGTGATCAATGACGGGGCCTCCCACGCGGTCGATTCGTCAGACATGGCATTTCAGGCAGCAGCACGTGGCGCGTTTTTACAAGGCTATCCCAAGGCCAAACCGGTGATACAGGAGCCCATTATGAAAGTCGTGGTGGAAACGCCAACCGAATTTCAGGGGGCGGTCATGGGCTCCTTAAACCAACGCCGGGCGATGATTGTCGGCTGCCAGGATGAGGGGCTTTTTTGTGCGATTGAGGCTCAGGTTCCTTTGGCTGAAATGTTCGGATACTCGACGGTTTTACGATCGTTAACCCAGGGGCAAGCCCAATTCACGATGGAATTTTTCACCTATAAACAGGTGCCGCAAAGCATTGCCGCTGAACTGATTAAGAAGGCAGCCGAAGAAAAAAAGCATGTGGCTTGAAAAAACCGATGTCCATGATGATAGCCATGGCTTGCCATACGTCATTCGGATTAAGGAAAGGAATTTAATCATGCTCAAACATGATCTGATGATGCGCAACCCCTTACGGCTGATGGGACAAGAAGCCGAGGAAATGTTGACGGCGGGCGAATTTGGTGCCCTGCTTGCCCGGGCCGGTGTGGGAAAAACCGCCCTGCTGGTTCAATTATCATTGAACAGCCTGCTCAGGGGCAAAAATGTGCTGCATATTAGCCTGCGGGATCCGGTGCACAAAGTTAGTGTGTGGTATAAAGAAGTTTTCAACCGCATTGCCCATCAATACGCCATCCAACAAATGGATCAATTGTGGGATTTCATCTTACCCCATCGATTTATTATGACATTTCGGGTCGAGGGCTTCACGGTCCCCAAGCTCGAAGAGCGACTCACCGATCTCATCGAGCAAGAAATATTTATTCCCCAGATGATGCTCATTGACGGGCTTCCGTTTGATGATTCCGTGCGTGATAGCTTGCTGGAACTAAAAGCCCTGGCCAAAAAGTACGCCATGCATGCCTGGTTTACGGTTCGAACCCATCGTCATGAAATACCCGATCATGACGGTCGGCCGCTTCAATTGACTCAGGTTGCGGATTTATTTGAAGTGGCCATACAATTGGTACCTGTCGGCAAACAGGTTCATGTAAAGGCCTTAAAAGGCAAAGGTACTGCCTCTGATCATCCTGATTTGGTGTTGGATCCGGCCACCATGCTCATTGAAAACCCGTGATGGTGAGACGGGCAGCATCGATTGAATCTTAAGACAACAACTCCCGCCACCACAGGTAGTAAAAATTCGTTGCCGGAGCCAACGGATCGATCCCGATAATTCCGGCTTCAATCGACTGACTTTGATCAATGGGGACGGAGCTGCCGATGGAAATAAATAGCTTCTGGCCGGTGCCGGTGATGATCGGCACCGGGTCGGAAGGAATACCTCCACCAATAATTTTTCCGCGAAGCAGGTCTGGACCACCAAAGGTCAGGACCGCCTCACCGGTCATATAATTTAAGGCATAAAGCTTGGCATCGCCTCCCGGTACGCAGGGATCGTCGCTGGGAATAAAGGTGGTAATATAATAGGTCTTGTAATAAACAACCCCTTTGGCCAAGACCTTTTCGCCTTCTGGACTGCCGCCTGAATCCACCAAACGGATATACCAGCCTTGGTCTTCATGACCATTGGCATCGACATCAAGAGAGCTGCTTAGATACGGCGGTGTGGTTGCCGGGTCGGTAACATCCACAAGATCTGCCTCCAGCAACGTCGTGGAGCCATGCATATCCTTGACACAGTAGATCCGATCCGCTGCGGTGGCCTGGCTGCAGGCGCTGTCCCGATCGCCTGTTCCCATGAATAGAAGATCGTAGCCCCTTTCCAAAGTGATGCTTGGGGGATGGTAGAATTTACGTGGGTAGGTAATTGAATCGACAACATAGCTCGGGGCGCTGAATAATACGTGACCCGACCATGAATTGATATTTTCATCACAATCGGGAAACGTCAGCGGGTTGTTGCCGGCGTCGACCTCAACCTGTCCAAAACGCCACATTTGACCGCCGAGATCTCCGACATAAATTTTGTCCACAAAGCCGTTGCTGTCTTCGTCAACCACGCTGATCGAACTTGCAAAACTGAAAGTCATTTCAGCGTTTTCAAGACCGGTGTTGACAAATTTTTTTACGACCGCTCCTGTAAAAGCATCAATGGCAATGACGGCCTTTCCACTTGAATTGTCTGGACTCCATCCTCCCCCGATAAACAATACCGGTGTACCCACCGTATCGTTATCGGCGGTTCGGACTACTCCAAAATTCGGCTCAGACCAACTTTCGCCTAACTCCGGCACCACCCAATCGGTGGGATAGGTGCTATCGGGCGCGATTCTCCACAATAACTGAGGAGTGCTGGGATTGGTGACATCCAATGCAAAATAGCTGGAGCCGCCTTGGCGCTCACCGCACACCAGAATAACCTTATCTTCCGCATCGATGATCCCATTGCCGTTGACATCCGTGCTATAGGCTTTGGGGCTGGCGTCTACAAAATATTGATGTCCGATACCTTCCACAATGTCTTTTAAGCGAGGGAGGTGATTTGGCGGAATAAACGCCCAGGCTTCTTGGCCAAGGTTGATCTCATCACCATGGGTATTTACATCCGGATCGGTGGAATCCAAAACGGCATGCAACATCCCGTCGTTGGCCCCGTAAAAAAGCATGGTGGTAGCAGATCCATCCGCATAATTGTACTGAACCACCAACGGTTGGCTGTGGAGAACATCTCCGGTAATTACTTCCCGATTTTCGGACGTATCGCCGTCCGCATCTTCGTCAAACACATCGGCACCGCTGATGTAATCTACAATTTCAGCCGTTGTGTGCGATGGATTGCCAAGCATAGCTGCCGTGAGATCTGAATTGGTTGCTTTAAATTGGTTGCTCGGGTGGGTCAAGTCCTTCGAACTGTTGAGATAGGTGTAGATGTTTCGACTGGAATGCAGAATGCCATTGCTGGCCGATGTATCGGCCCAGTCTTTGGTAGACCAGAAGTATTTGGCATCCTCTTTAATCGCCCCATTGGGCCAGGTTGCCGGCTGGCCATCACTGCCGACGACCTCCAACTGGTCATCGATTCTGAATTTCTTGATGTTTCCTTCCCAAAAATTACCCTCCTGCGGTTTGAAAAACGCCAAATAGATGTTGTTGGAACTCATGGTTTTGGTCACCGGAACCACCGGCGCCGTCAGGGTTAAATTTTGAGAAAGAATGCTGTTTACCGCCGAGAGCAGTACCGATGTCAGATCATCGGGGGTTTCAGCCGTAAAATGATATTTTCCGTAATCCGGATGGGAGGTGTTGTACAAATTTTGATTTCCATTGCCGTTGTTGGAGGTGTTGATCAGAAAAAGATTGTTGACCTGGTCCCCCATAAAGCCCACCGTATAGGTCATAACATTTTGAAATCCGGTTTGATATCCCACCATATCATGGGTGTAAATATAATGGGCCACATCATCCAGCCAGGTCGTGCCGTACTTATTTGTGGGGATTGTATACACATCGGAATCCGCCTGGATATTGCCCTCGCCGATAGTGCCGTCATCATCATCGTAGTCTTCCAGGGTTTGCGGTAAGTATTGAGTTGCTCCGAACCGGTCCATAGAAGAGATTCCGGGAGAGACAATCAGCACAAAATTTTTCTGACAATAATAGCTCACCACATGGGAGGACGGTGAGTCGTAATACCCGCCAATGGTGGCCAGTCCTTCGGCCAGGGGCGAATAGATAACCGTTCCCATATTATTGATGTTGTTAATAAAATTCGGGTCCAGCACGTTATTTTCCGGCAGCGCGGCAACGGTATCAACCACCATACTCAGCGGCTGAACATTGGATGCGCCTTCGACATTCTCAAAATTATAGATTCCGAAGCTGGCCTTATTGGAAGTGAGCTTGGAGACGGTCATAATCGCCTGTTTAGCGTTATAGAACCGGCTTTTGTGAGGCAAATCCGAGCCGTCTCCCGTATACTCGGTGCTAAAAATCCAGTTTAACTAATTTTTGGAAAATCGCAAAAACCCGGCATTGTCTTTGACGCCGGCGCCGTCTACCGCCGCGGACGCCTCGGCCGGCAGGATGATG
>CP070694.1:1427810-1430676 GCA_020353355.1 Desulfobacterales bacterium
CGCCTGAGCACCTGGAGGTCCAGACGGCGGACTGGCGGTATTTTTTGGATAACTGCAAGAACTATGGGTCCATGTTCTGCGGTGAGGAAAACACTGTTGCCTATGGCGACAAAACCATCGGTACCAACCATGTTCTTCCCACCATGCGGGCGGCAAGATACACCGGGGGCCTCTATGTCGGCAAGTTTGTTAAAACCGTAACCTATCAGCACGCCACCCGCGAGGCCTCGCTGAAAGTGGCCGAAGTCTGTGAGCGCGCCTGCAACTATGAAAATATGCTGGCCCACGGCATCAGCTGTCGGGTAAGGATTGATAAATACGCAAAATGAAAAGCGAAGCTTCGCCCCAAACCGATGACCCGATGAGAAACATTTACTGATAGTGAGGCGAAGCGATGCTGGATGCTGGATACTGGATGCTGGATGTTGGATGTTCCTGAATCTCATGCTCGGCGCATTACTGAATATCCAGCATCACGTATCCCCGCTAAAGCGGGATCTCCGCTCCGCTGCAACAAGCATCCAGCATCTTCTACACCAAAAATTTATTTGCTTTACAGGATTTTGAAGGAGGATATCGCATGGCAAAACCATTTCAGAGAGTGGCGGTTGTGGGTACCGGCACGCTGGGGGCTCAGATAGCCCTGCTGGCTGCCAACGCGGGATACAGCGTCAACGTTTTCGACCAGCAGCCAAAAGCGTTTGATCAAATGATTCAAAAACTGCAGTCAGACCTTAAGGCCAAGCAGGTCGCCCCTTTTATCGCCTTTGATCAGTGGGACGCATGCAAAAGGCAGATTCAACAATTCGAAAAGATCGATGCGGCTGTAAAAGGGGTCGATCTGGTAATTGAAGCGGTGCCCGAAAATTTGGAGCTCAAACAAGAGGTTTTCCGACAACTGGGAGAAATCGCCCCCCCGGAGGCGGTCCTGGCGACCAACAGTTCTTCGATTCCGGTATCCCGACTGGAAAAGAGCAGCGGCCGGCCAGAGCGCTGTCTTAACCTGCATTTCTACATGGCTCTGCAGGGCATGAATATTGCCGATGTCATGGGGGGCACCCGCACGCTTCCCGAGGTGATGGAAAAAGGCATCAACTGGGTGCGGTCGCTGGGGTGTATTCCCTTGACGGTGAAAAAGGAACTGCTGGGATTCTGCTTCAACCGGGTATGGCGGGCTGTTAAGCGCGAAGTATTGTACATGTGGGCCAATGATTTTGTAGATTTCAGGGATGTGGACCGGGCCTGGATGAAATTTACCGGGCGCGAGGATCGCCCGGGTCCCTTCGGGCTTATGGATAACGTTGGCCTTGACGTGATCTATGACATTGAGATGGTCTATTACCGAAATTCAAAGGATCCCAAAGATCATCCGCCTGAGGCCCTCAAACAGAAAATTGAAAGCGGTGAACTGGGGGTCAAGACCGGCCGGGGCTTTTATTCCTACCCGGATCCGGAGTATCTTCAGGATGATTTTTTGAAGGCCGGTAATTAATCCGCCCTGAAAAATAGTGCATTCAGATTTGTAATTTGCTCTTTGACAACTGAAGAAAGTTGTTAAACACCATCTCCGGCGGATTAATTACTTCATGCTGCGCATTTTTTCTTTATATATTTCATATCAGCCACATGATGATGAAGACATATGACCGGTAATAACAAACTGAAATTTTTTATTATTATTCGTTTTTTAGAGGTACATTTCGGTCTTCAGCTGCCTTTGTAACCCATAATTATTGGAATAAGATAATTAATCCGCCCGGGCAAGGTTGAGCATTCTCATCAGTTTCAATGGGACCAGTATATCTTATCCAAACCAGGTATCGCTATTTTTGGAGCGGATTAGGTGTCATTTTAATTACTGGTCTATGGGACGATTTGCGTGGAATTTCTTCAAAATTAAAATTTATAGGAGAGGGAATTGCCGCTGGTTTACTGATAATTGGAGGATGCAAAATACAATCTTTTGCCGGTCCTTTTGGGGATGTTCTAGATTTGGGAATATTCTCCATGCCATTCTCATTTTTATGGATCATATTCCTTACTAATGCCATCAATTTATTAGATGGCTTAGATGGTCTTGCCGGTGGGGTGGGTCTTATCATTACCCTGGGTATCCTGGCTATCGCACTTTGGATAAACAATTCTTTCATTGTTATTATGGGTATAGTTTTGGCAGGCGGTCTACTGGGATTTTTAAGATATAATTATCATCCTGCTTCAATATTCATGGGTGAGGTAGGAAGTTTACAATTAGGCTATGTGATGGCATTTTTCTCGATTGAAGCTATGAAGATGGCCGGTAGTCAGCAAGTCTATTTCTTAGTTTCTCTGGTTGTTTTTGCAGTACCTATGACAGATACTCTGGTTTCATTTTGAAGGCGTCTCGGACAGGGACAGAGCCCATTTCAAGCTGATAAGGAGCATATTCATCATCGATTATTGAAACTGGGATTAACCCATCTGGAAACGGTTTGGTTGATGTATTTACTGACAATTTACTATACAATCACAGGCACCCTTATATTTTATTTTAAAGGTTCTCTGGGAATTATATTGTTCAGTATTGCATTTTTCTTAGCTATATTCTGGATTTATCGTCTGGGATATATTGAAACCCGCCTATCCTGGCAAAATCTAGCCTATCAATTTCAACAAGCCATATCTATAAAATCAAGAGCACCATTGCATTATAATCGAATCTGGCATCGGTTTATACTTCTGCTTGGTGATGTCATCACCCTGAATTTAGCCTTATTTATTATGTATTGGCTGAAGTTTAGATCAGGATTTTTAGTATCCAACGATTATCGTCCCGTCTCTGAATACTTTTTAAGTCCAGTCTTTATTTTATTCCTCCTAATGTGGA
>CP070694.1:1430776-1433916 GCA_020353355.1 Desulfobacterales bacterium
ACACTAACGCCTCGGGATATTACGAATTGATTAACCTAAAGGATGGGAAGTGGAAACTGACAATCAAGGCAAAGGGATATAAAAAGGGAAAGGAAAAGGTTGAGATATTAGATGGTGGAAATCATAAAAAAAATGTGCGCGAACTGATGGCAATACAGACCTTCGGGAGCGCCGTGGGCTTGGGTGGCGAAGGCGGGCGTGTCGGGGAAAAATGTCAGCCCGAAAACGAGAATTAGCGCAAAGTGTTTGCAGGTCTTCATATTACCTGAATTCCATGCAATGGTTGTCAAAAAGGGAATCGCCCACAAGCGGAAAAGGGGGCTAACGCGAGTCGGCCGTGTCGCAATGATCCAGACGTTGCTGAACTCTGTTGAAATAAGGCAATCGCGGGCGCAGGTATTTGAATGTGATTCGGCAAAGGATGTAAATGGGAATAAAGGTAAAAGTATAGCCCACCGATTTGCCGAAGATAAGGGAAAGCGGAAAGGCCAGCGGAAAGTCCACCCCCTGAAAGCGGGTTTGCATCCATCCCAAGGCAAATGGGATCGGCCACAGAATGCCTGCGGAATAGGCCACCATTGTGAAAAACCGCTTTCCCCAAAGGTCGGTCGCTTCCTTGTTTAATGCCCGATAGCCGGCCTGATCGCCGGCCTCGTGAGCCGCCATGGATAGATTTTCCTTCGCGGTCATTTCCGCGCTCAGCTGATCGATAAAGCGTTGGTTGACCTTGAGGGCCAAGGAAACGCTGAATTCACCGATTACCACGCACATCAAGGCCAGAGCGAACGTACCGATGAGATAATCCGTGAACGCATGGCCGCTGATCCGGAAAAAAAATATCAGAAAACCATCCACCGCATAGTATAACTTGGTAAAAATAGCGGGCATTGCAAGCTGCTTCAAAAAAGTCCGTTGATGGCTGTCAGTGGTCCGTTGCGGCCGGCGCAAGGCTTAGGCGGCCCGTTCGATCACCGCGGCCACCGGAAATCGAAAATCTGACCCGGCGGCCCGAAAAAAACGCACAACCGACCACCGACAGCTGAGATTGTTAAATGATGTCGATACCGAAAAATCCCCGCAGCGTGTATCTCAGACCAATGAAGATGGCGAGGACAATGAAAATCCCTTTCAGCACCTTGTTGGGGATATATTTTCCCGTCCGCGGCCCGATCATCGACCCGATAAAGATGCCGACCAGCTCGGCGCCGATCATGGGCCAGTAAACCTGGACGCCTTTTAAATCCATGAAATTAAATATGGCAAAGATCATGCCGATCAAAACCGATAGCGCCGATGTACCCGCCACCACGAACATGGGCAGGCCCACCACACTGGTCAGAAACGGCACATACAGAAAACCGCCGCCGACCCCGAGAAAGGACGCGATGGCCGAGATGCCGAATCCGCCGACAAAGGCCCATATCGGGCTAAAGGTAAAGGTCTGACCGAAAAAGGAAAACTGCGTTTTGGTCAGGCTCCACTTTACGGTTTTGATTCCCTGGGTGGTGATGTCCTTTTTTTCTTTGATGGTGGCTTCGAATGCTTTGGCGGCTTGCTGAGCTGATTTCTTGGAGGCCTGTCCCTTGGGGGTCATTTCATAGATCATGAATCCGCCGATCACAAACACACAAAGTCCGAACCAGCCCTGGTACTGGGAGAATTTGATTTTGCCGGCCGTGGTAAAAACAATCAGCAGGGTGGCAAAAAGGGCACCAATTCCTAAAAAGAAACCCAGGGCCGTAACCAGCCGTTTCTGGCGGCCATAGTTGATACTGGAAACCAGGGCGGAAAGCCCCACCAGCCACTGATTGGATACCCGGATACTGTCAGTGATGAATTTGTTTAGATCCGGCGCGGTGGATTTAAATGTTTTGGCATAGGCACCCAAACCGTAGATCGTCATGTGACCGACACCGGCCATAATTCCGCCGAATGCACCCACGGTTGAAAAAATCCAGCCCACCCAGATAGCCCACAACAATCCGATAATCAGGTTGATATCCGGCCCCCCGGGAATACCCAGAAACCCCGGGGCGCCTTTCGGGTCGATCTGACCTTTGTCAGTGCCCTGCGGGGCCTTGGCGATGGCTTCCTCCAGCGAGACCGCACCCGCATTGCCGGGAAGAATCAATGGAGCGGCAATTGTGAAAAATAGCAGGATCGAACAAAAAACCAAAATACTCTTCCTCATATCCTTCCTCCTTGTATAGGATTGACATAGTCGCCCGTATGGGCGCAGGCATGTGCAACCTTTTCGTTGCTTAAAAATAATTTAGATGAAATCAGAGCTAAGCAATGAATATGCCAGTATTCGAGCAGCAGATGTTTATGGTTTTCGCCCGGCGGATCTGTCTCGTATCTTATTGAAACCAATACAAAATATGCCTAAAACGGCAATCAGCGCACAATATAAGGGCCTAACGTCCGACAATGATTCAGGCATCAAAGTGCAATAAAAATACTGCATTCAAATCATTATTGCGGAGATATATGCAGGGGCCTTGACAGGCGGGTGATCCCCTCCCGAAAAGGCTCCTCGGAAAAGCAAATTAGGCCCGAAAGCGGGCGGAGATAAACTCCGCCCCTACATGCTCATGGCAGGGCTTATGGTTCGTCTTAAGTTGCAACCGGCAGCCCGGTTTCAAGCCAGTCAATTTAAAAAAGGATATGGATTGCCATATATGCCGGGTTCTGCGCTTATTCGGGATTTACGACTGAGGTGCACAAGTCCGCTTTGCTTCAACCGGCTTATTTGGGCCGCGCCACTATATGCATAGAATTTTTTGCAGTGCAACATTTTTTTTGCAATTTGGTCTTTCCCGACAAAAATTTCGCCAAATTTTTTCTCTTAACTTTTTTAGCGTTTTCAATTATATCTATCTAAAATTTTTAGCAGATTGGATTGCCGGCTTTCGGACAGGAAACCCGTTAAATCTCAGATGATATCTGGTATAGTTATTGCTCTAGAATCGTTATTTTTAGTGACTGCGGCAAATCAATCATAAATTTGAATGACTCTGGGAGGAGAGATACGATTATGAAAGAATCGGTATACAGTATCTGCGGCATGTGCACGGTCAGATGCCCGATCAAAGTTGAGACCGAAGACGGTGTCGTAAAATGGATCGAAGGCAACCCCA
>CP070694.1:1434016-1436627 GCA_020353355.1 Desulfobacterales bacterium
CTTGAGCGTCATCTTCACCCTGTTGAAAGAGATATTCGTCTTTCTTAAATTTCTCCCTGGTGCAAAGATAAGCAAATACCTTGAGTGCTTCGAGTGGAATCCCGGAGAAAAAATAAGTTTGTCTTAAAAATTCCAGGTTTTGTTCTAATTCGCTTGCTGGATTCGAATCATTTCTTCCCGATAAGCTCATATAACATTCCTTTCCGGCCGATAAGTTCATCGTAAGAGCCCATTTCTAGAATTTTTCCGGCTTTCATGACAGCGACTTTATCATAATTTTTGATGGTATCCAGACGATGAACGACCGCTATGACGGTACTCTTTTTCTTCCAACGCGTTTCGAGTAGATTCTGTATGCGGGCTTGAGACTTGTTATCAAGGGCTGAGGTGGCTTCGTCCATAATCAGGATTTTAGGGTTTTTGAGAAATACCCGGGCAATGGCGAGTTTCTGACGTTGTCCGCCCGATAATTTATCTCCTTTGCTACCCACTTGGTAGTGCATCCCGATTTCGATGATACCCTCCAGGAGATCTTCTTCGATTAGCAGCTGAATGATGCTCTGGTCGATCCGCTCCTGGGCATGTGGATGGGCTGATTTGGTTTTACCGAAGAAAATATTATTCAAGATAGTTTGGGAATAAATGTATTCCGTCATTTGGTAAAATGTGATCGCCTGAGGGGCATCGCTGGAAATTTTCTCGCGAAACAAGGCACGGCCTTCCAGAATAAGTGTTTCCAGAATTTTAGGCAGGGACACCATTTTGTGAATTCCGGGGGTAAACCTTAGAGATAATTCCAGCAACTGTTGGCGATCGGTGTCCGAAAGCTCATGAAGTTTCTTTTTCTTTTGATGTTCTACCAGCAGTTTATATTCATTCAGCTCTTCCGCCGCGATCGGGCTCTGTTCAAAAAAGACGTTATCCGGTGGCAGATTGCCCAAGAGGTCCACGGTTTGCTTTGCCAGCTCCGCCCCTAAGCTCAGCAACGGTCTGTTCAGGTCTGCCTGCTTGAGGAACTCAAGAAAGTATTGATTTTTCGAAAGATTCGTATTTGCGAACTCATCGGTGTTCGGTGTTCCGAAGATCAAATTTTCAGCAACGCTGGAAAAGTAAAGATATTGATTTTCATCGAAAAATTCGACGTAGTCGGCTAATTCTTCACCAAAATCACGCTGAAAATTTTTGCGCACCCGCACCAGCACATCCACCAGATCGCTGTTCCGGGCGTGGGTTAAAATTGCATTCAGCCCGAATCGCAACACATCAGCAAAAATGCCGGTTTGATGCAGGACGGCAATGACGTCATCTAGGGTGGGTAGGTCGTCTTCTTTTGCCCGGCCGTCTGCGCTGGTTTTCGCCCGGCATGCATAAAGAATATTATCCTGAATGGTTCCGTCGAAGATAAACGGACTTTGGGCCACAAAACCGATGTTGTAAGTCATGTCTTTTTTGGTAAGGTCGGAGACTTCCTGATTGCCGATGAGCACGCTTCCGGTGGTATACTTGTAAAGTTGACCGATACAAAGCGCTAGCGTGCTTTTGCCGCTGCCGGAAAATCCGACCAACGCCAGATGTTCTCCCGGGCTCAGAGACACATTGATGTCATCCAACAGGTGAATACCGCTGTCGGTGACAAACGATAGGTCTCTTATTTCAATGCTGGCATCCAGATCCATCGGCTCACGGTCTTTGGGCGCAATTTCATGTTCGGGCTCAACGTCGAAGTATTCCATGGTCCGGGCGTAAACGACGCGGCCATCCTGGTAAACCTGATAAAATTCAATCAGCTCTTTCCAGGGCTCAAAGAGTTTTTCCTGGGCGGACAAAAACGCCACTAAGGCGCCCAGTTCCAGCTGGCCCTTGATGGTTAACCAACCGCCTAAAATGAATACCAAAAATGGACCCAGGCTGGTGAAAAAGCCGTTGGCGGTTTTGATGCCGAAGCGAAACAAGTCCCACACAATCCTGATTCTCAACAATTTGTCTACGATCTTATCACATTTTCTGTTTTCAATGTGATACGAGCCATTGCCCTGAATCTCATGAATGCCGGAGATGGCTTCGGCGATCCGTGCGGAAAATGTTCTGGACACATCGACCCGTTTTTTATTGGCGCGATTGACCCTTTTTTGCAGCAGCGGGACCAGAAAGACAACAACGGGATAGATACTCAGCGATACGAGCGCCAATAGCCAGTTCAGAAAAAAAAGGTAAACGGCAAATGCCAGCAGGGTCAATAGGTTGGTTACCGGAGATGCCACCGCCATGCCCGCGAAATTGCCGGGTACGGTCAGCTCTGTGACGAGGGCATTGACCACCATGCCGGGTTGGGTTTTGCGGAAAAAATTCAACGGCAATGTCAGAATATGGTGGTAGAGGTCTTTGCGCATGCGCGCTGTGGTTCGTTGAGTAATGAGCGTCTGTATAATGTTGGTTACGTATTTAAGCGCACTGAAAAAAATTACTGCAGCCAGGTATACGCCACAGTATAAAAACAGTTTATCGATACTGCGCAAGTTGATGGCTTCGTTGACGATCCGTTTTTGCATCTCCAATGGTAACACCCGCGCAAATACCATAATGATAATGACAAGCAACAGCAAGAGTTGCA
>CP070694.1:1436727-1443838 GCA_020353355.1 Desulfobacterales bacterium
GAAATTCCCCTGTCTGAAACTCAATTTTTTGCACCGGATGAACACAATAGAATTTTCGTTCAATTTGTTGAAAAAAGAAAGAGTGCCATAATTTTGATTTACAACGACCTTACAATAACGCGGCAGGAGCAAACCGAAGAGAAGATATTTCAGCAATACTTCAAAACACGGTATCGCCAACAGCATGAAAACAAAATGTAATAGATCCAAATTACCATCGGAGGATAGGTATGCCAGGATTCGAAAAAGACGTCGCACTGTTGCGGTCGATGCTTGAAGAAAGCAACCGGGGAGTTGTTTTCACCGGTGCCGGCATCAGCACCGAATCGGGAATTCCCGACTTCCGGAGCCCCGGTGGGATTTGGACCCAATACAAGCCCATCGATTTTAGAGATTTCATGGCATCTGAAGAAATGCGACGCGAGTCCTGGCGCCGCAAGTTTGCATCCGATGCCGTGATGAAAAAGGCACAGCCCAATAAGGGGCATCTGGCAGTGGCGAAGCTGGTGCAGCAGGGTAAGGTTTCCAGTATCATCACCCAAAACGTAGACGGCCTGCACCAGCAATCCGGGGTACCGGACGATAAGGTCATCGAGCTACACGGCAATACCACCTATGCCGCCTGTCTGAATTGAGGCAAACGATATGAACTCGAAGACATCCGCAGGGTGTTTGAGAAGGACGAAACGCTGCCCATCTGCGATCAGTGCAGCGGCATCGTCAAAACAGCCACCATTTCCTTCGGCCAGGCCATGCCGCTGGTCGAAATGCAGGCCGCCGAAAACGAAACCATGGCCTGTGATCTTTTCTTGGCCATCGGCTCCTCGCTGGTGGTATATCCGGCAGCCGGTTTTCCTGAGATTTCCAAGCGCAACGGCGCCCGGCTGGTTATCCTGAACCGCGATCCCACACCCCTGGATGGAATCGCCGACCTGGTAATGAATTCGGAAATCGGTCCTACCCTGTCGGCGGTGGTTGATTTCGACTAGCAGCAGTCTCAAAACCCCGCCTTAGCCGGCGAATTTCAAAATGAGTTTGCCCACCGTGGTGCCGGATTCAAGGGCGCGATGGGCATCCGCCACTTTGTCATAGGCAAACGGCAGCACCGCTGGTGCTTTAATCTTGCCTTCCTCAACCCACGTTACAAGATCGTGCATGGCATTGTCCAGCAAGTCCGTCCGGTGAAACAGATACGACAGGTTAAATGCGATCAGACTCTTATTCTCGCCGGTCATATTCAGGGGGTTAAAGCGCGGAACTCGCAGGTATTCAACGGCCAGCTTGAAATAGTTTGGAAACCCGCCTCTTTTTGACAACATCGAATGAAAGCCGTAGGCCACCAGCTTTCCCATCGGTGCCAGGTGTCGATAACTTTGCTTGAGGGTGGCCGGGCCGTTGGCGTCAAACACCACATCGAATCCGGAAGGACAAATTTCTTCGGCTTTTGCCCAGAGCGCTTCCCGGCTTTTGTCGATAACCATATCTGCGCCCAAATCCAACACCGAGCTGACTTTGTGGCTGGATCCAACCACCCCGATCATGCGGCATCCGGCAAGCCTGCCTAATTGCAGCAACGCGCCGCCGACACCTCCGGCTGCCGAGTGGACCAAAATAGTCATTCCCGCTCGAAGAACGATGTTGTGAAAAAGCCCATGATAGGCAGTTAAATGCACAGCCGGAAAAGCCGCCCATTGCTCAGTGCTAAATTTCGAATCATCTGGAATGAGAAAAACCTGATTTCTGGGAGCACATAGATGGCTGCAATACGCACCAAAGCGCGTTAACCCGAAAACAGCAGCACCGGCATGAAGATCGGTGACGTTGCGGCCGCATTCTATAACCGTACCGGAAAACTCAAAGCCCGGGGTGATCGGCCAACCGACAAATTCTTTCGCTGATTTATACAGTCCCAGGCGGATGAATACGTCCGCAAAATTGACCCCGGCAGCGGATATCTCAATTAGAACCTCATCGTCCCGGGGGCTTGGCATCGGAAATTCCTTGATTTTAAGCTGCCGGTAGCCGCCGGGTCGCTCAATGACTATTTTTTTCATATCCTTTTTCCTTTTTAAACCGAGAATTAATAGGCTTTCTGCACGGCGTCAAGATTTTTCCGCGGGAAGGTTTCGATATCCACCAAGAGCCCGATACATCCGGCTTTCGCAATCCGTTGCACGAATGCAGGATCTTCTTTTATCGGGAGGATTGACGGGGACACGCGAACTCCTCCTTGACGCATGCATCCAATTTGCCTATACTCCTCAACGTTTAATATTTTTGTTTCATAGCAATTAGATCCTGTTGCAAAGCCTCGGATCCCCGCTCTCCTGAGCGGTCTGACAGAGTCTTAAGACGGCTTCTAGAATTGGAGGTAATTCGTATGCCCATCGCAGATAAAATCGTCAAGATGGTTGAGGGTATGTCAATGGTAAAACAAATGTTCGAAGCGGGTGCCAGGCTCAAGGCCGAGCATGGCCCTGAAAATGTCTTCGATTTTTCCCTGGGAAACCCGGATGTTCCGCCACCACTGCAATTTAAAAAGGTACTCAAGCAATTGGTCGAAGACGAAAAGCTGAGCCACGGGTATACACCAAATCCAGGATATCCCCAGGTGCGTCAGGCCGTTGCAGAATATCTCAGCAAAGAACACGATATCAAATTTACAGCAGATATGATTGTCATGACGGTCGGTGCCTCCGGCGCACTCAACGATGCCCTTAAATCATTGATCAATCCCGGTGAAGAAATTTTAATACCCGCACCTTATTTTGTCGGCTACGAACATTATGCCTTTATCGCCGATGCCGCGATCAAGACCGCAGCCACGGATGCCCGCTTTCATCTGGATGTTTCTGCGATTGAACAAGCGATTTCGGAAAAAACGCGAGTGATGCTGATCAATTCTCCAAACAATCCCACCGGTGCGGTGTATGCGGCGCAAGAATTGGCCGAACTCGGCCACGTATTGGATCAGGCAAGCAAAAAGTTCGCCAAGCGGATTTATCTCGTTGCCGACGAGCCTTATCGTAAAATCACCTATGATGTAGACGTTCCGTCCATCTTTCAGGCATACCCGCACACGATTGCCGTTTCATCCTATTCCAAGGAGTTGTCGTTGGCCGGTGAACGCATCGGTTACTTGGCCGTCCATCCCCAAGCGCAGGATGCACAACTTGTTGCCGGTGCTGCCGCAGTGGTCAATACCATGCTTTGCGTCAATGCACCCAGCCTGCTGCAGTTGGCCGTTTCCCGGCTCCAGGGCGTTAGCGTAGATGTCTCCATCTATCGCCGCCGGCGAGATATGCTGTGCCGGGGTCTTGCTGAAGTTGGGTATGAATTTAATGTGCCGGAAGGCGCGTTTTATCTGTTTCCCAAAAGTCCCATCTCCGATGATGTCAAATTTGTCAATATCTTGAAAGAAGAACTGATTCTGGCAGCACCGGGTATCGCTTTTGGCGGAGCGGGCCATTTTCGCCTTTCCTATGCCGTACCGGAATCCACTATTTCCGGTTCGATGAAAGGCTTCAAACGCGCATTGGAAAAAGTTTGAGATTAAACCGGTTTCAAAACCTCAGATCATGCCCAAATAAAAGAGGGATAACTCCGTTATCCCTCTTTTATCTTTGCGGCTCAGTCCTTAAAAAATTGCCCGCACGAAAATCGGAATATATTTTTGACAATCACGCCCCAGCAAAACGAGTTACGGTTCAGTACTCCTTCAGAAATTCTTCCAGGATCTCGATATTTTTATTCTCAACCACCTTGTCAAATATTTTATCTTTTACTTCGCGGGGCAACAGCTCAATGCTTTTAGTAGTGGAAGCATCGAATTTGGCTGTCGGGAAAACCTTTAGGATTTTGTCCTTTTGCTCGTCATTTGCAAACACTCGAATGACCTTCAGGCCGGCCAGCATTTCTTCACACATGTCTGCCAAGCCGACGTTTTTAAGTCTTTCATAGCGTTCCTCATTGACCCAGATATTAATCGGATATTTTTCAGCCATAACCACACCTCCTTTTATGCACTCAACGGGGGAATAGAAAAAACCGGAGTCCGTTTAGCTAGATATTCATCCGTCACAAAGGGGGAGCCGAAGCCGAATTTTTCGGCACACTCCATGACTAAATCAAACACCTCGGGCCTGAATATCAGACGCGGCGGTTTGACGCCATCCATGACAATGCTGCGGATCAACGTACCGCTGAACTTCTGCCATTCCTCTTTGTGATTGCACAATCCCTCCGAGGTGATCTCGCCGCAATGGGGACAATATAGCCAGTTCATGGAATATACCGGTACAATATTCAATTTATCCTTGGGAATGCCCTGCAACAACCGATGGGCTTCATAAGGATCATAGTAGTCGCCGACCCCGGCGTGATCTCTGCCGTACATGTGGTGGGTGAGGCCCAGGTTGATTCGGATACAGGCATGAAAGACCGCTTCCTTGGGTCCGGCATAACGCATGTCCCAGAAGGTCAGTGAGGTCAAATGGTTGTGGTCTCCAAAGTACCCGGATTTTCTCAGTTCGTCCTGGGTCAAAATGATGGCTTCATCGATATAGTCTCCCTTACGTTTTTCACCGATAATTGCATTGACCAGCACACCGACCAACGGTTTTTCAATCGGCAATCCCCCGTATGCCTGGGCCCAGGCGCCTTTCATTAGCCACTCGTGGCCGGTATGAGGAACATTGCGGGTCTGGTGCACAACAATGGCTTCCCAGCCCCTTTTTTTAAAGCGTTTCCTCATTTCCAAAGGTGGTATAAAATAGGGTTCAAAGGGGGGATTAATTTGCGGGCGATTGACCAAGGTGACCTTGCCGCCGAGGAACTTTTCTTTGTATCGTTTGGTTCGCGCCACACCCGGATGTTTCTCGTCCGCAGTTCCATAAACGTTTTGACACATCGCGTCCATATCATAATCCCAGATCTCTTCCACTTCGAAAATGGCCATGGGATTGTCCTGGTAGGTCAACAGAACCGAATTGCCTGCCTTGATGCCATAATCTGAGATTTCAGCGTTGTTCATGTCAAAGAGGATAGGTATACTCCACACCGTACCGTCAGACAGTTCCATTTTCTTGCAGACTGCATCCGCATCGGCTTTGCCCATAAATCCTTCCAGCGGTGTAAACCAGCCATAGGCAATGTCGATCACTTCATTGGCAAGCTGGCTCCGAATCGGAACCTGCGGAAGCCCCTTAATTTTTTTTTGGGCTTCAACCGGATCTAATATTCTTTCTTTAATTTCCCTGCCGCCATGTCCTATCTCAGCCATATCGAGCCTCCTTTCATAACAAGAACATCAAACATCCATACGTCTAATTGCGCAGATGAGGTTTGACGATCGGATTGATTCTCTATCTATTGCCCTGGCCCCTCCTTTCGTTATGGGTTAAACTATGAATTTCATCCATGCTTCCAGATAATGCGTGATCAAAGAGACACCCTGACCGAGGCACAATGATGCGCCGGCAGTGATTGTCAGCGACAGATGGATACTCTAGGTTTTCACTGCGCCGCTGGTATACTTACGAATAAAGTGTTCGAGCTCAAATTTTTGTTCTTCGCTAAGCCCTGCAAAGCGCACGCTGCAACGCCGAGTCGTCTTGGAGCCGTTTCCCATTTTATCCTCAACCTCAACATTCGATATGGTTTTCACCGGTAGGTTTTGCAGATGAAAGTTGTGCGTGTGCAAAACGATTTCAACTTTGGAAGGTGTAAGCATTTGCTGCTTGCCCCCGAGATACCGAAATGAAAAGCCACCTCTGCCGATATCCAGAATTTTTCCGAGCAACGTAAGATGCGGTTCTTGCCAAAGTATAGTAAAAGCACCATCCGGCGCACGGAAACGTTTTTGTTTCCTTCTGTCAACTATTTTTAAATTTGCACTCACGCGCCCCTCACCGGAGGCAATACTCACAAAGGGCGCAATAGCCCCCTGATCGCCTATTATAAAAGGGTTGTCGCAAATTCAGATAAAGCTGGTGAGCGCGAAGTTTGGAAAGTTCGATGTGAATGTATGAAGCAGCCGAAGTAAATCAAGGGCGAGAAAAAAATATCTAGCCGCAGCCATTCCAGGATAGACATGCAGCGATATCAGCTTTACCTGGTTATAACGGCGCAATCCTAACGAAACCGCAGGGCTCCGCTAGGAATTCGATCAGCCCATCTTGGGTTTTCTATCCATGTGAATCCTCCCGCGTTCAGGTTCACACCCGCAAAACCAATTGACGATGAACCCTATACCGCTCATCTGAAAAAGTCAACGATTTATGAAACCAGGATCATTGGGGATCGTGTTGATTTTTCTTGACCCATAAAGTTTCGCCGGGTATTTTGCGAATATAATGGAAAACGCTGTCATCTGCAAACCGTTGCCGCTGCAAACATTTAAATTTCCACAGACTCTCTGTCTGCTCGTCTTAGCTCCTCATCCGGATGACTTTGATGCCATTGCAGTAACCATGCGCTTTTTCCAGCATAATGGCAATCCGCTCCATGTGCTGGTAGCTACATCTGGAGCAAAGGGAGTGGAAGATTCATTTTGCTCAACGCCAACTGCGCACCTTAAATCTGAAATTCGCGAAGGGGAACAAAAGGCAAGCTGCCGGTTTTTTGGGCTGGCGGAATCCAATTTGAAGTTTCTGCGACTTGAAGAAGACAAAAACGGCCAGCTCGTGGAAAGCGAAACAAATCTTCAGCGAATACATGAACAATTCCAGAATCTGAAACCCAAGATAGTGTTTTTGCCTCACTGGAACGACACCAACCTTACTCATCAAAAAGTTTATACCCTTTTTCAACGGCTGACTCGCGCGGCAGGATATTCGCTGGTGGCCTTTTTAAATCGCGATCCAAAAACCGTTCGAATGCGCTATGATGTGTACCTGGAATTCGGAGAAAAACAGGCGGCCTGGAAAGCTGAATTGCTTCGGTTTCACAGATCCCAGCAGCAGCGCAATTTAAATCAGCGCGGCCACGGCATGGATGAACGGATCCTGCGCACAGACCGACAAAGTGCCAAGGCCTGTAAGCTGAAAATGCCCTATGCTGAGGTTTTTGAGTTGGAATTTTTTGGAGTAAAAAAGCTGGAGGATATTCTTAA
>CP070694.1:1443938-1446568 GCA_020353355.1 Desulfobacterales bacterium
ATTGGGCGTGAAGTCGAGCTGGAACGTACCATGCAGGTGCTGTGTCGCCGGCGTAAAAACAATCCGGTGTTTGTCGGCGACCCCGGAGTGGGCAAGACGGCGATGGCCGAAGGACTGGCACAGAAAATACAGAAGGGCGATGTCCCGGAGCTCCTGAAAGATATCCAGATTTTTTCTCTTGATCTGGGCGGACTCCTGGCGGGAACTAAATTCCGCGGAGATTTTGAACAGAGGCTCAAAGGCGTGATCGCCGAGTTGCAGAGACGTCCCAAGGCGATCTTATTTATTGATGAGATTCATACCATTGTGGGGGCGGGAGCCACCAGCAGCGGTTCCATGGATGCCTCCAATATTTTGAAGCCGGTGCTGGCCAGCGGTGAAATTCGTTGTATTGGATCGTCCACCTTTGAAGAATATAAAAATCACTTTGAAAAAGACCGGGCCTTATCGCGTCGTTTTGAAAAAATCGAAATTATGGAACCCCCGGTATCCGAAACCATCCAAATCTTAAAGGGATTGAGATCCCGCTACGAGGAGCACCACGGGATTGAATACACCGATACCGCCTTAAAAGTCGCCGCCGAACTATCCGTAAAATATCTCAGAGATCGGTATCTACCCGATAAAGCCATCGATGTTATTGATGAGGCCGGTGCTTTCATCAGACTTTCGGGCTCTTCGCGTAGAAAGCGGATCAACCCTTCCGATATTGAAAAAATTGTGGCCAAGATGGCGCGGGTGCCGACCCAGAGTGTATCTACATCGGATAAAGCCAAGCTGGAGAATCTCCAAGACGGTCTTCGGCAGGTGGTATTCGGTCAGGATGACGCCATCAGAGCCCTGGTAACATCGATTAAACGGTCGCGAGCCGGTCTCGGCACTCCGGATCGGCCGGTCGGATGTTTCTTGTTTACCGGTCCGACCGGTGTCGGAAAAACCGAGGTGTCTCGTCAGGTTGCCCTTCTTCTCGGGGTAGAGTTTCTTCGCTTTGATATGAGCGAATATATGGAAAAGCATGCGGTCGCTCGCTTAATTGGCGCGCCTCCCGGATATATCGGCTTTGACCAGGGCGGCTTGCTCACCGACGGTATCCGCAAACACCCCCATTCGGTGTTGCTGCTGGATGAAATCGAAAAAGCCCATATTGATCTGTTTAATATTTTGCTGCAGGTCATGGACCATGCAACCCTGACCGACAACACCGGTCGAAAGGCGGATTTCCGAAACGTTATCCTGATGATGACCTCCAATGCCGGATCCAGGGAGATGAGTGCGGCCAGCATCGGATTCGGGCATACCCACAAGGGCGCTGAATTCAAAGGTAAAAAGGCAATTGAGAAACTCTTCAGCCCTGAATTCAGAAACCGATTGGATGAGATCATCACCTTTAATGCACTGGATTTGGACATCATGGAAATGATCGTGGACAAATTCATTGCGGAGTTGAATCAGCAACTGGCAATAAAAAAAGTTGCGCTGACTATTTCCCCCCGGGTCCGCACATGGCTGGCCAAAGAAGGTCATGATCCGGCATACGGGGCCAGACCGCTTGGACGGGTGATTCAGACTGAAATCAAAGATAAGCTTTCTGATGAAATCTTATTCGGCAGGCTTCATAACGGCGGCCACGTTGCCCTTGACTTGGCAGACGACAAGCTGGCCTTCAATTACAGTTAATCTGGTAATTTAGGAATTGCGAATTGAGGAATTTAGGGATTGTCGGACTTCAATGGAAATCATATTTGTTGTAATTCCTCAATTCCTCAATTCCTAAATACTCTATCTGAATGCCCGTCTATTTACTATCCGACGACATAGCATTTCCTTCCCCCAATCTTGCCTCCAAAGATGGGCTGCTGGCAGTTGGTGGTGACCTGAGCCAGAAACGTCTTTTACTTGCCTATCGCATGGGGATCTTTCCGTGGTATGCGGAAACCGATCTGATTTTGTGGTGGTCACCGGATCCGCGGCTGGTGCTTTACCCCGAGGAGCTGCGCGTTTCAAGATCACTGAAAAAAGCCATCAAAAAAGGCTTGTTTCGAATAACCATGGATCAAGCCTTTGAGCAGGTTATCACCGCGTGCGCCAAAACGCGAGAAGATAAAAACGAAGGCACTTGGATTGGGCATGATATGATCAGGGCCTACAGTAAACTGCACAAATCCGGATTTGTGCATTCTGTTGAAGCCTGGCAAAATGATATCCTGGCCGGGGGCCTCTACGGGATGTCTCTGGGCAAATGTTTCTTCGGTGAGTCGATGTTTGCCCGGGTCACCAATGCATCAAAGGTGGCATTTGTTGCCCTGGTCAACCATTGTAAAGCATTGTCTTTTGATCTGATCGACTGTCAGGTTGCAACTGAACATTTAATCAGTTTTGGAGCACGGGAAATACCGCGAGCGCGTTTCTTAGAGCAGCTAAAAAAATCTCTGGAGGCACCCACCTTAAAGGGAAAATGGGTGTACCCTGCATGAGCTGAATAGCTCAATCAAGTGTTATATGTTATTCGTTATTGGTTAATGGATATGCATTGTATTAAAATCCCAACCCCCAAATTACAAATATCAAATGGTTCGACAAGCCGTTCGACAGGCTCACGGTCCTGAGCGAAGTCGAAGGACTCACCACCC
>CP070694.1:1446668-1450103 GCA_020353355.1 Desulfobacterales bacterium
CGCAGGATTCGCGGGCTACCAGGATGTCCATTACTATGGAGAGGACCTTGAAAAGGCCCGTCAGCTGTTGAAAGAAGCGGGTTATCCCGATGGGTTCGAAGTTACCATGGACCATGGCGATCAGACCCCCAACCCTGAAATCGCCCAGGCCATCCAGAACTCTCTGGCCAGGGTGGGCATCAAAGTTAAACTCAACAAGCTGATTTCCGCCCAGCTCTGGCCCAAGTACCGGGCCCAGCAACATGAACTGATTCTTGCCCGCTGGGGACCGGACTATGTGGATCCGCACACCAATGCGCAACCTTTTGCCGACTACAAAGCCAAGCAATTGTGCTGGCGAAACGTCTATTACAATGACACAACCTCCGGGTTGATTCAACAGGCCGGTCAGGAAATGGATAATGCCAAACGCATCGGCCTGTATCAGAAGGCCAACGAGATCATCCAGCAAGAAGGGCCTTACTCCATGCTGTTTCAACCCATGTACGAACATGCGGTGCGCAACAATATCAAAGACGTCTACGTTGCCCCGATGTTTGATCTCTGGAAATTATACACCGTCAGAAAAGAGTAATGCGCTGCATTTAGCCGCCCGTCTCCTGCAGTGGAGTCGGGCGGCATATGTTTGAAGGAGGTAGATGCTTCAATATATCCTGCGCCGTTTGCTCACTTTAATCATCACCCTGGTGGGAATCATGGTGGTGACCTTTTTTATTTCGCTGGTGGTCCCGCTTGATCCCCTGGCTTCCATCGCCGGCCCTCAGGCACCCCAGGAAACCGTCGAACGCCTGCGCACGCTTTACGGATTTGATCAACCGGTCTACGTCCAATTCGGCCGCTACATTCAACGGTTGCTGCACGCCGATTTAGGAACGTCCTTTCAAACCGGACGGCCGGTGCTTGACGATATCATTCAATATTTTCCCGCCACCATCGAGCTGGCGACGATGTCGCTGATCGTCGCCATCATCATCGGTATTCCTTTGGGAATCCTTTCGGCCGTCTACCGCAATTCTGCCATCGACCACTTTTCCCGTGTTTTGAGTCTGATCGGCGTGTCCATGCCGGTTTTCTGGCTTGGCCTGGTGCTGCTGCTCATTTTTTATTTCAAGCTCGGCTGGTTTCCGGAACCCGGGCGTCTGGATATTATGCTGATCGAGCCCGAGAGAATCACCGGTATGCTTCTGCTGGACAGTTTAATTGTGCTCGATGTTGAGGTTTTCTGGGATGCCTTAAAACATATCGTGCTGCCGGCAGCGGTGCTCGGACTCTATGGTCTGGCCGGGATTGCGCGTATCGTGCGCTCCAGTATGCTCGATGTGCTGTCCCAGGAATACATCAAAACGGCTCGCATCAAGGGCTTGAACGAATTTCTGGTGTTAACGCGCCATGCCTTGCGCAATGCCCTGGTGCCGGCGGTGACCGTGATCGGACTGACCTACGGCGGTCTGCTGGAAGGATCGGTTTTGACCGAAACTATTTTTTCATGGCCGGGATTGGGCCGCTATCTGGCCACCGCCTTTTTGACCCTGGATCTCAATGCCGTCGTCGGCGGCACCATGCTGGTCGCCCTGATGTTTTCCCTGGTTAACCTGATGGTTGATTTAATTTATGCTTTCTTGAACCCGCAGATCACCCTGGCAGATTCATGACCATTACCAACGCCATAGATAAACATGAGGCTCGCCGTCGCCGCTGGGAGGCACGCCGGCGTTACCTGAAGGATAGTTACATCCTGTGGCGACGCAATCACCTCATGATAGTGGGGACCGCCATCATTGTTTTTTTGCTGCTGGTGGCCGCGGTTGCGCCACTCTTGGCCACCCATGACCCTTATGAGCAAATTCTTCCGGATCGATTATTAGCGCCTGCCACCGAACACTATTTCGGCACGGACGGCCTTGGAAGGGATATTTATTCCCGGGTTGTGTACGGATCCCGCGTCACCCTGACCATAGCCTTTTTGGTGGCCGCCATCAGTACACCATTGGGGTTGGTGATCGGTGTATTTGCGGGATACATCGGCGGGGCAATTGACGAAATCCTCATGCGGCTTTCTGATGTATTTTTGGCATTTCCCAAACTGATCCTTGCGATTGCGTTTGCCGCTGCCCTTGGACCCGGGGTTGAAAATGCCATCGTAGCCATATCTGTTGCCAACTGGCCGAGCTACGCCAGGCTGGCGCGGGCAGAGACCTTGAGTGTGCGCAATAACGATTACATCCAGGTAATTCGCAGCATGGGAGCCAGCAATCTGCGTATCATGGTGGGGCATATTACCCCCATGTGTCTGTCTTCGATTATTGTGCGCTTGAGCCTGGATATGGGGACAATTATCCTTACGGCCGCCGGTCTCGGTTTCCTCGGGCTGGGCGCCCAGCCGCCTGTTCCGGAATGGGGATTGATGGTCAGCGACGGACGGCAGTTCCTGGTCGATCAGTGGTGGGTTTCCACTCTTCCTGGATTTGCCATTTTAATTGTCGTCATGGGCTTTAACCTGATGGGTGATGGCATTCGCGATATTTTGGATCCCCATCAGAGACAAAACTAGTTTGAATGCGGAAGGTGGAATGGGGAAGGCGGAATATGGAATTTAGAACCTGGAGTTCGGCAAGCAGAATTCGGAATTCGGATTTTATAATCAGGAATTATTCTGGTGAATGCTGATCCTTTATTGAAGGTTAATGATCTAAAGGTTCATTTCTACACCTTGCGGGGTGTGGTGCATGCTTTGGAGCGGGTCGCGTTTCACTTGAACCGACAGGAAACTCTGGGATTGGCCGGAGAGACGGGGTGTGGCAAATCGGTCACGGCGCGATCTATTTTGCGGCTGATCGATCCGCCCGGAAGGATCATCAGCGGCTCCATCATCTTTGAAGGCCGCGATATCTTAACCATTGACGAAGCTGAGGTGCGGGAGTTGCGCGGCAGCGAAATTTCAATGATTATGCAGGAGCCGAAGATGTCTCTGAATCCAGTTATCCGGGTGGGAGAACAGATCGCCGAAACCCTTTTGATTCATGATCGCTCATTGAACCGCAAATCCGCACGAGGACAGGCCGTGGAGATGCTGGCTCAGCTGGGCATACCCGATCCGGCCCGGATGGCCCGGCGCTATCCCCATGAATTAAGCGGCGGCATGTCTCAGCGGATTATGATTGCCATGATGCTGGTAACCCGACCGAAACTGCTCATCGCGGATGAACCGACCTCGGCGCTCGATGTCACCATTCAGGCTCAAATCCTGGATTTGATGCAAACGCTGGTCAGAGAGATCCAAACATCCGTCTTGATGATCACCCATGACCTGGGGGTGATGGCAGAGACCTGTGAGCGGGTGGCGGTAATGTATGCGGGGGACATGGTTGAAATTGGATCGGTTTCCAGCGTGCTTAAGAACCCGCAACATCCGTATACCCAGGGGCTTCTGCAGAC
>CP070694.1:1450203-1454591 GCA_020353355.1 Desulfobacterales bacterium
GGCCCGATCCGGTAGCCGGGCACGTAGTGAAGTTTTAGCGCTATCCAGTCATTTCAATAGCTCATGGACTCCGGCTTTCGCCGGAGTGACGTGATGGGAAATTTTTATGAAGCGATCAAAAGTTTTGGTCATTGAAGATTGGAATTTGGAATTTACCCTTCGACTCAGCTCAGGGTGGTGAGTCCTTCGACTTTACTCAGGACCGTGAGCCTGTCGAACGGCTTGTCGAACCATTTGTAATTTGCCTGCCCGCCATCTTTCTGGCGGGGGTGCTTGTGATTTGGGATTTTATAAGTAGGTAGCCGAAGCAATTAATGCTTTTCGATGAATGAGTGGGAGGGGCCTGGTTAAACCAGGCCCGACAGCGAAGGTGAATTACTCTACGTCGACGGTGACCTGCTTGGGTGTTTCTACTTCGGGTTTGGGGACTCTTACTCTGAGCACACCGTCTTTAAATGTAGCCTTGATGTCATCCGGTTGAATTCGTTCCTGCAGCGTAAATGAGCGTTCAAATGTGCCGTAACATATTTCTCTGCGAAAATAATTTTCTGCGTCAATATCCGCTTCAGGAAATCGTTCACCCTTTAGCGTCAGCACATTGTCTTTGACTTCCACGGATACATCTTCTTTGCGGATGCCCGGTAGCTCGGCTTTTAAAACAAGTTCGCTTTCAGTTTCATAAATATCTACTGCCGGTCTCCAGGCACACGCCTTCAGGTCGTCATCGAGATCCCGCGTTTGTCCGAATGATTCGTTGAAGAGACGGTTAATGCGATCCTGTAAGGCGGCCACGTCCTTGAACGGATCCCATCGTACAATTGTCATTGTTTTCACCCTAAGGTAAACGTTGTTGTTTTCACCAACCTAATCATATTTGCAATCATGTCAAGATAAGCAGACGACTCTCTTTACAAACCATTTTTTGAATGTTATTTTGAGCCAATTCTTAGATGGCGGGAAATGGTTTATCAAGTAAGGAACTATGCTTTTTGAGACATCGATAAAATTTTGCCGATATCGCGTCATTAAGCGCCTAACTTTAGGGAGCCGAAAATGGACTATATAAAAATACGATTTTCGGACGACTTTAGTCATTTAAGTTCAAAGTTCGAAAAAACGATAGATGATATGTTCCGATCGATGAGTCCGGGGTTTGCCCTTGGTGAACGCACATGGAGACCTCCGATGGATATTACTGAAACGCCGGAGGAAATTATTATTGTGGCTGAAATAGCCGGGGTTGACAAGGACGACTTGGATGTCGAAATCAGCAGCAAGGCAGTAAAGATTCAGGGTAATCGTCTCGCCAGGCATTGCTCCGCCGACGCCACCTACCGGCTTGCTGAGATCCAGTATGGTAATTTTGAGCGAATAATTTTTTTGCCGGCGCCCATTGATCCTGAGGTCGTATCTGCGGCCTATACAAATGGTTTTCTCGAAATTCGACTGGCTAAATTGCCACGGGATATAACCCATAAGATACCGATTTCAGATGAATAGTGGTCAAGGGGGGACCTCTGTGCTTTGCCAAACTGTACGCCGAACTGCACGTATGCAAGGTTGCATTTCCCCGTTTGGCATGACATATAATTATCAAACTCTTGGAGGTAATCATGGCGGATCAGCAGCCGGGGATGGAAGTTAATGCTGAAAAGATACCGGAATTGATTGCTATTCTTCCGTTGTACGATGCAGTGCTTTTTCCGAAGATGGTACTGCCGCTCGTCGTCATGCAAGGTGACTCAGTCCAGCTTGTTGATGAGGCAATGGCCAGAAATCGAATCATCGGCCTGGTTGTATCGAACAAGCCGGAAGACCATAAGACACCCGGCAAGGAAGATTTGGCAGGCGTCGGGGTTAGTGCCTTGATTTTGAAGATGGCGAAAACCACTGACAATCGATCTCAACTGTTGGTTCAGGGGTTAAGCCGATTTAGAATTAAATCGTTTGAAGAAGGGCGGCCCTACCTGCGAGCCCGGGTGGAACTTGTCAAGGATATAGAACAGAAAGACAATGAAACCGAAGCATTGATGTCCAATATCATCGGCCAGTTCTCCAGGATCGTGGAATTATCTCCCGGGCTTCCGCCGGAGATAGCGCAAATGGCTAGAACGATTCAAGAGCCGGGTACCTTAGCGGATATGGTGGCCTCGACCATCAATGTCTCAACGGATCAAAAACAAAAAGTTTTGGAACTTTTGAATGTTAAAGAACGGTTAAAAGAGATCACCCGCCTGCTTAATCATCAGGTCGAAATCCTCGAGCTGGGCAATAAAATCCAAAGCCAGGTCAAAGGCGACATGGATAAAAGCCAACGAGAGTATTATCTGCGCCAGCAACTCAAAGCGATTAAAGAGGAACTGGGTGAGAAAGATGAGACTCAGGTTGAAATTGAGGAATACAGGACCAAAATTGAATCCAAGAACCTGCCGGAAGAAGCCCGCAAGGAAGCAGATCGGGAACTGGACCGACTATCTCGTATGCACCCCTCCTCTGCCGAATATACCGTCGCCTCCACTTATCTGGATTGGATCACATCCCTGCCGTGGCATGAAAGCACTGAAGATAATCTGGATATTAAAAAAGCGAGAAAAATTTTAGACGACGACCATTACGGCCTTGAGAAACCCAAACGCCGCATTATTGAATTTTTGGCGGTAAGAAAACTAAGGCCTGAATCCAAAGGGCCCATTTTGTGTTTTGCGGGACCTCCCGGAACCGGTAAAACATCCTTGGGTCAATCCATTGCCCGGGCGTTGGGTCGTAAATTTCATCGCATTTCGTTAGGCGGCGTGAGAGACGAAGCAGAAATCCGAGGCCATCGACGCACCTACGTGGGTGCGCTTCCGGGTCGCATAATTCAGGGATTACGGCGAGCCGGGTCCAACAACCCGGTGTTTATGCTGGATGAGATTGACAAGGTCGGCAGCGATTTTCGCGGTGATCCGTCTTCTGCGTTGTTAGAGGTTTTAGATCCTGAGCAGAATTTCTCCTTTACGGATCATTATATGGATGTGCCCTTTGATCTTTCCAGAGTTATGTTTATCACCACGGCCAACATTCTGGATACGATACCGCCGGCACTGCGCGATAGGATGGAGGTCCTGGATTTGCCCGGATACACCATGGATGAAAAAATCAAAATTGCCAACCGCTATCTCATACCCCGTCAGCGTGACGAACATGGTATTAAAGCCAAACAAATAAAATTCAGCATCGGCGCCGTAAAACAGATTATTACCGGATATACACGGGAGGCCTGACTGCGGAACCTGGAGAGGGAAATCGCCAACATTTGTCGCGGTTTTGCCAGCAAAATCGCCGAGGGCAAGGCCAAATCCGTAACCATTAACGTGGAGGATATCCACGGATACCTCGGTCCCATTCGATTTACTTCCGAAACCAAAGCCAGAATAACGACTCCCGGTGTGGCCACCGGCCTTGCCTGGACGCCAACCGGCGGCGAACTCCTATTTATTGAGGCCACTGCAATGAGAGGCAAAAAAGGTTTGACCTTAACCGGACAGCTTGGTGATGTCATGAAGGAGTCGGCGACGGCAGCGTTGAGTTTTATTCGGTCAAACGCGAAATCATTGGGCATTGATGATGAATTTTTTGAAAACCACGATATCCATATTCACGTCCCGGCGGGTGCGATCCCAAAAGACGGGCCTTCTGCCGGGGTAACTATGATGACCGCCTTGACATCGCTTTTATTGAATAAGACCATCAATAGAGATCTTGCCATGACCGGTGAAATAACCCTGAGAGGGCAGGTGTTACCGGTTGGCGGCATAAAGGAGAAGGTGCTTGCAGCGCATCGGGCAGGTATCAAAATGGTCATTTTGCCGGATTGGAACCGTAAGGATTTAGAAGACATACCGAAAAATGTCCAAAAAGAAATCCGATTTCATTTTGTCGACAAGATGTCGGATGTCTTAAACATTGCCTTAGATCACAAGCGGCCAAGGGCCGGAATCAAGAAGCAAAAAAGGAAATAAGCGCCGATTCGCCGGTTGCGGGTTCCGCGTTGCGGGTTGCGGGTTTAAAAAAGGATTGTTTCTGTTTATTCGGCATACGCGGAGATGCGTTGCAATATGACCCCCACATTAAACGTCGAACGCCATACATTTAGCCGATCTTTTTTAGCGGCATACATGGCGTTGTTACTTTTTATTTTTAGCTGTTCAACCAGCACACCACACCGCAAACCACCTGATCAAATACCCGGATATCCCAAGCCTTATAAAGTTTATGGCAAATGGTATCAACCTTTGCCGGATTCAAGAGGCTTTCGCCAACTTGGTATTGCCTCATGGTACGGCGAGGACTTTCATGGTAAAAAAACATCCAACGGTGAGATTTACAACATGTATGCCATGACGGCC
>CP070694.1:1454691-1466782 GCA_020353355.1 Desulfobacterales bacterium
AATGAGCTGGGAGATAATTTCAAATTGGTAGAAGCTTTGGTAGAAAACCATGTGACACCTTCAGGTATAAAACAGAATTTCATCTTTTGTCGATTTATCAGGCGAGCATAAAGTAAAAGATCCTGCAATATGTTTCCAATTAATCTGTCCTTTCAAAGATAGAGTTTCTTTAATCTCCCGACACGTCCAAATTATAGTCAATTTTAGGATTTAAAATAAATCAAAATTATACGTAACATAAGGATACGAAATACAATTTAAAATTCAAAAAGGGATGCATATGAGAAAAATTAATCCAGAGCATGTTAAAAAATTCATCGAAAAAATCAATAGTGCACCATACTTCCAATTACTCTCTATGAGGATATGTGAACTGGGGCTTGGATATTCTATTTCTGAAATCGATATTGCAGATGAGCATTTTAATCCATTCGGTGGAGTTCATGGAGGGGTATTTTCTTCTATTCTCGATTCAGCAGCTTCTTGGGCTCTTTTTTATGCGATAGAAGATGAAAATGCCGGGTTAACTTCTGTCAATTTGAATCTTAATTATCTCTCACCTGTAAAAGAAGGTAAACTTATTGCGGAAGGTCGCCAAATTAAACTCGGCAAAACATTGGGGTATGCGTATTGTAAAATAAACGATACAGCTGGAAAACTTCTTGCACATGGCACTTTGACCGTTATGATTCAACCCGGCAAAGCTCCAGCTATAACGCCTCCTTCAATCAAAAAATTTTTAGACTGAATACAATTAAATTATATAAAATTTCTTTTCTCAAAAACCCGTGATATCAAAATCACGACATGTCAGATTGTATTATCCCTTCAATTTAGGTTTACCCGGTGCTAACTCAGTTCTGCCCCGGTGAATAAATCCACCTTGATCAGCTTGCTGAATCTGTGGATTTCTGTGCGCCAATATAAACAAAGCATTCTGCACATTCAAAGGATAAAGGGGCTACCGGGGTAATAATAGGTTGCGGTTAAAATGCCCTCAGGTATATATTTCTTGACATGTAAATCTTTTTGACTATCGACACGTACTAATAATTTTGAAGAGTTTCTTTGTTGGCTAAAAGCAGATTATCGATAAACGAGCATCGCGTATCGCACATCTATTTTTGTTGTTGTTTGGCATACATACTGGCTGCACACTCGTTTTTGCCAAGATCCATAATCTCCTGCTCTTCGTCGTCGGGATCCAATAGGCCGGCATTGACTTTGCGAATATCCGCATAAACCTCCGGCTGTTTGCGAATGTTATCCTTTATGAACCGGATAAAATCGGATTCGGAATCGATGTTGTAGATGTTTGCATTTTTTCTTTTTATGCTACCCATGGTATCAACGAAGATTTGGTCCTGGTTGGCTTCACGCCACTCCATATAATGGCCCGGCAGGATAAGAACATCATCATTCAGGTCGGCAATCTTTGTTTTTAAGGTATTATATAAAAGCTTCGACCACTCCTCGGCATTTCCACCCAGGTCCGGACGACCAATCGATAAAATGAATACGGTATCCCCGGTAACCAAATATTTATTGTCGATGAGATAAGAGGTGCTTCCCGGCGTGTGTCCGGGCATGTGGATGGCCCCGATTTCCGGCCCTTTTTTGGAGAACGCAAAAACCTCCTGATCCCCTGCACTGTGATAGGCAAAAGCCGCATTTTTAAAATCATTATGATTGCCGATGATCTCGGCGCCAAGATCTGATGAGATCTGTTTGCTGCCGGAGATATAATCGGCCTGCAGGTGGGTTTCAAAGGTCTTGACGATTTTGCAGCCATTTTGTTGGGCAAAATTTTGATAGAAATTCACATTTCGCGATGGATCAAAAACCACCATCTCATCCTCATAGAGCAATCCATAACTGCAGGATGCCTTACCCGGGCGGATAAACTGGTAAAGCTGATACCCATCATCGGAAGCCACCAATTTGGGAGCCAGCATGTTACCCCAGGTTTTAATTCCGCCTTCCAGAAACTTCACATCCTTCCATCCATTGGTCACCAGAATTTCGGCAACGTATTTGGCAGAGCCTTCCTTGGCACAGACAATGCGAATGGTTTCATTTTTGGGCACCTTTACTCTGGCAACTGATTCTTCCTCTTTTTCAATGAATTCGATATATGAAACATTGATCATTTTCGACAAATGGGGCCCTTCAACCTTAAAACGTCCGAATTGCTCCTCATTGCGCACATCCAGCAGGGTAAAATCGTACCCTTCCCCGGTCACCCATTCAAAAAGGTCCTCTGCCTTATACTTTTCAAGCTCCATAATCTACCTCCTTTTTATATCCCCGTGTTCATAATTTTTTGCTAAGAAGAACAAAAGCCACTCGACATGATCGATTTCTCTCCCGCCAGCGCGGGATCCTGCAGTTCAATGATAAATATGTGGGAGCGACTTCCAGCCGCGATCGAAAGGATCCATCTGATGTCGGTTATTTTGTGACCTCATTAGTAATAAACCTGTCGGATGTTTCGTTAAACTTTTCTAAAAATTTTTCTTCTAAGAGCCAGTTTATCTAAATTAGTTACGAAAAAATAATCAAACTCTATTTACCTTTAAATTGCGGTTTTCTTTTTTCCAAAAAGGCCAATTGTCCTTCTTTTATGTCTTCACTGTTAAATGCCGCCTCGGTAATCGTTTCTGCTTCGATCTGATTCTCATGATCCATCCGATTCGATTGCAACAGCAGATTGATAATGCGTTTGGTGCCCCTCAACGCCAGGGGCGCATTGCCTGCGATTTCTTCTGCCAGCTTGTAAGTAAACATTTCCAGTTCTTTTCTGGGAACCAGATAGTCCACTAATCCGAATTCCGTTAAGCGTATTCCCTCATAAAAACGCCCGATGAAAAACATTTCCCGGGTACTTTTTAATCCAATAGTTTGAATGAAACGCTGCAAACCGGTCCAGGGGTAAACCACGCCAAGTTTTGCGGGCGGCATCCCCATGTGTATATCATCAGCACCGACACAGATATCACAACACATCGCCAATTCACATCCGGCTCCGAAGGCACCACCGTTTATCATCGCGATCACCGGGAACGGGTAATTTATGATGCATTGAAACAGCTTTTCTACAGGACTCACTTTTTCCAGCTGCTCTCTTGCATCCACGCTTCCTTTGGTGGGCAGCGATTTGATGTCATAGCCGGAACAAAAGGCTTCGCGACCGGATCCGCGGATAACCAGGCAACGCACCGAGTCGTCGCTCGCCAGTTTTTCAAAGGTCTTCACAAGCAAAACAACTAATTCAGGGGACAATGAATTTTTCTTCTCAGGCCGGTTCAATACCAGGGTGCAGACATTATTTTTTTTCTCTACCAACAACAGATTATCTTTCAAGAGCATCTCTCCTTTACAAATTCAAGTTGCGCTCACTTTGATGAATTAATTTAATGGTAAATGTTCATAGGTTCAGAGTTCACCGTTCAGGGTTATCATAAGAACGCGTTAGATTTGAGGTTGGAGGCGAAAAATTAAAGGATAAAGATTGAGATATTTTATACCCTGAGCCATGTGGTTCTCTTTTTTTGCCTCAAACCTCAGACCTCTAACCTAATGCCTTTTATTTTGACTCTGAACCCTTGAACGGTTACACTTAAAAAAGTATAGAGACTATAATGCACCTAATAGGGACATTCAATATAAATTCCAATGGGTCTTAAATGGAAAAGCAATTTCAAATAGGGACTACTTCTGCTGCGCCCCGCAATGACCGATGGTGAATTTTTCAATTTAAATAGGAAACAATTGACAGATATGTTGTGTACAGTATACAGTTTCTCGAAGTGCCTAAAATGAACTAAAATGCCTAAATTGCCTAAAATTAAGGATGGTGAGAAATGACAGCTACCAAAACCCATCAAAGCGAATTGGAAAGACTTGAATCCCTGGAAAATCGAGCTGAAATGGGAGGCGGTCAAAAAGCCATCGACCGGCATCATGATAGAGGAAAGCTGACGGCACGCGAGCGCCTCGAGCTCTTATTCGATCCGGCCAGTTTTGTAGTAGTGAATAAATTGGCCGAATGCCAAGCTGTTGAATTTGGTATGCAGGAAAGAAAGGTTCCCGGCGACGGCGTGGTTACCGGTTACGGAACGATTGAGGGCAGACTGGTATTTGCCTATGCCCAGGATGTTACCGTGCTGGGTGGCTCCGTGGGGACCATCCATGGTCAAAAAATATGTCACATCATGGACGAGGCCCTCAAAATCAAAGCACCTCTGATTGCGCTCAATGATTCCGGCGGCGGACGACTGCACGAGGGCTTCTTTGCTTCCAAAGGGGTGGCCGGCATGTTTTATCGGAACACGGCGGCTTCCGGATTGATTCCTCAAATTACGGGAATGATGGGCTCCAGTGCGGGCGTGGCGGTGTATTCACCGGCATTAACCGACTTTATTGTCATGGTCAAAGGCCAAAGCCATATGGTGATCACCGGACCGGCTATCATCAAATCGGTAACCGGCGAAGATATTAATTTAGAAGAGCTCGGAGGCGCCAAAGTTCACAGCGAAAAAACCGGCACCGCCCACTTCGTTGCCGACTCCGAGCAAGAATGTATCGAAATTATTAAAAAGCTGCTTAGCTATCTTCCCTCCAACCATGAGCAGGAACCTCCGATTATCGACAGCAACGATGACCCTGATCGAGTTGACGACACGCTGGAAGACATTGTGCCGGCTGATTTTAAAAAATCTTACGACATGCACCAGGTCATTTTACGGGTTGTCGATAACAAGGACTTTTTTGAAATCCTGCCCAGGTTTGCCCCCAATATCATTATCGGGTTCGCCCGCATGGATGGTCGAACCGTGGGCATTGTCGCCAATCAACCACGGATTAAGGCCGGCTGCCTGGATGTGGATTCCTCTGATAAAGCCGCCCGCTTTATCCGGTTCTGTGATTGCTTCAATATCCCCTTGACCAACTTTGTGGATGTACCCGGTTATTTTCCCGGAGTGGCCCAGGAACATGCCGGAATTATCCGGCACGGCGCCAAAATGCTATATGCTTACTCCGAAGCAACCGTACCCAAAATCACCCTGGCATTGCGCAAAGAATACGGCGGCGCGGTCATGGGCATGTGCTGCGTGGGTATGGGGGTGGATTTGATGCTGGCCTGGCCGATAGCCCAGCTGGTTGTGCTGGATACCACTGCTGCAGTAAATTTAATTTTTCGTAAAGATATTCAAGCCGCTGAAAACCCGGAGGAATTCAGGCAGCAAAAGATTGAGGAATATGATTATAAATATTCAAATCCCTTTCATGCCTCATCCAATATGCTGGTTCACTCCGTGATCAAGCCGCGGGAAACCCGACCCCAGTTGATCAAGGCTCTGCGTATGTTGAGAAATAAGCGGCGTCCGGAACCGAATAAAAGACATGGAAACATCCCACTGTGAGATTATTTAACCTGCAACCGCTTTAAATTAATTATCATAGGTCATTGGAAGGCTAAAATATAATAAAATCCGAATATCGAATCTCGAAATCCGAAACAATCTCGAATGACAAAAATTCTAAATTCAAAAAAAATTAAGTATTGCGAAAATTGAAATCTAATGAGCGTTGGCTCAATAGTAATTTATGTTCTGGACATTTTGAAAATTAAGATTTCGGATTTGTTTCGAGTTTCGTGCTTCGAATTTCGGATTTGTTCAACTAGTTTTCGAAAAATGGGTATTTTAATTGTAATTCATTTTTGTTGGGACCAAACTTTAGAAAGGACTAAATATGGATTTCGAACTGAGCAAAGAACACAGAGATATTCAAAAAGCAGCTCGGGAATTTGCTCTTGGAGAATTTCGCGACGTCGCCCGGGAGTATGATCTCAATGAGACCTTTCCGGCAGAAATTGTAAAAAAAGCCCGCGAACTTGATCTCATCGGCCTTTTTATTCCCGAGGAGTATGGCGGTCCGGGGTTTGGTTATTTTGAACAGGCCCTGGTGCTGGAAGAATTCTGGAAAGTTGATCCGGGAATCGCGCAAGAGCTTTGCTCGATTACCTTTGGCGCTGAAGAACTACTGCTTTTCGGAACCGAGGAACAAAAAAAGAAATGGCTTCCACCCTTGTTTTCCGGAAATGCCATCATGGGCTTTGCCATCACGGAGCCGGATGCCGGCAGTGATACGGCTTCTGCAGCCACCAATGCGGTTCTGGAGGGTGATGAGTATGTGATCAATGGATCCAAGGTAATGATTGGAAATGGTACCGTCGGAACGTTTTTGTTGATTTTTTGTCTGACGAATCCGGAAGTAGAAAGTAAAACCGGGCGTCACAGCATCATTATCGTGGAAACCGACCGGGACGGGTACAAGGCCGATCCGATGCACGGCAAAATGGGTCTGCGTGCTTCGGATACCGCCGCGCTTTATTTTAACAATGTGCGGGTTCCGAAAGAAAATCTGGTGGGTGTTGAAGGCAACGGGTTTATTCAATTAATGAAGTTTTTTGATCATTCGCGCGCATATGTTGCCGCCCATGGCGTGGGTCTCGCCCAGGGAGCACTGGATATGGCGGTCAAACACGTAAAAGGCAGAAAACAGTTTGGGCGTCCCATCGGTTCGTTCCAGGCAACGCAGTTCAAAATTGCCGAAATGGCCACAAAAATCGAAATTGCACGCAATACCGTATATAAATCCGCCTGGTTACTGGACAAGGGCAAACCGGATACCACGCTGACAGCCATGGCCAAACTGTATGCCTGTCATGTAGCCGTAGAGGTCGTCGACGAAGCCCTCCAGCTGCACGGCGGGTATGGTTATTTTGATGACTATGACATCGAGCGCTTTTATCGGGCCGCTAAAGTACTTGAGATATATGAGGGAACCAAAGAAGTAGAGAAAATCGTTATCGCCAGAGAAATCCTCGGCAAATTATAAGCACACGCACTGCGGGTAACACAAGGTCTTTAATAAATCCAAAATTTTTCAAAAGATTCCCCGGCAAAGTGGATTATCCCATGGCAATTGTTAGCGTCAGAAGGATGCTCACGGCTATTCTCAGTACCGATGTCAGTCAAAGGATGCCAAAGCCTCTAAAAAATTCATAGCCAAGTCGTTAAAGCGGCCTACCGAAACATAGTGGGATCAACTTCTAGCTCTACGGCAGTGATTTTATCTACAGGTAAACCGACTTTTTGCGAGTGTTCCCGGAGCGCTTCGGGATTCGGTGCCTCAAATTCACAGTAGGATTTTCCTTCTGATTCGGAAATACTGCTCTTGACCCAGGTAACACCCGGCATTTCTTCGGCTACTTTGACAACTTGTTTACCGATCTCCTGTAACTCTTCTTGCGACAGTTTTGGTAAAGTCCTCTCAACAATAAATCGTGCCATGATTCCGTCCTCCTTTCTCAAAGTTTAGTGATAATGAACAACCATGATATCCGGCTAAGACATACAGGTAACCTCTTTGCCCGTATTCATTTGAAGCCGTGAGATCCATTATTACCCCGCTGGGATCTGATCTTGCAGATGGGCGCAGGCATGGAGTAGTTCTGTATCTGCACATTCTTGTGCAATGGCCAATGCCTGTGTCGTGCAATCACGCGCCTGGCCATGCGAGTGCTTCGCGGCAAACTCCAGCGCGAGAGAGTGAAGCATCCATCCCTCTCCCTTGCGATCACCGATTTCACGCCGTATATTAAGTGATGTCTGATAATGGTTCAGCGCCTGATCGTGCTCTCCCAAGTCGCGATAGACATCTCCGATGGCTGCCAGTCCGTGTCCCTCCAGCAATCGCTGCCCTGCTTTACGATTGGTCATAACCGCTTCCCGCAGTCGATTCAACGCGTCGTCGTGCCGTCCAAGCTTCAGCAGGGTTACACCGATGCTGTTCAGCATCAAGCCAACATGGCCCGAATCTTCAAGTTCACGATAAGCGTGCAAGGACTGCTCGTAATGTCCCAGCGCATTGGCGTATGCCAGCTGATGCCACTCGATATTTCCCATCGTGTTGAGCAGTTCACCCTGCTTTTCATAATCCCCCATCTTCACCGCAACCTCCAGAGCTTCGCGCAAATGCCGCAATGCGCGCTTCGGCTCGTTGAGGTGCGTCATGGCCAACTGCCCCATCTGTTGTAGTGCCTCGACGAGGCCACCATGATCGTTTAATAACATCCGCAGCGCATGCGCTCTTTCAAAAGATTCCAGGGCCTTCTGATAGTCTTTTAATGGATGCTCATAAATCTTAGCGATTTCTTCCCAGATTTCAGCCGCGCTTTCAAAATTTTGAAGCTCGGTAAAGCTCTTTGTGCTCTCCAATAGATGATCGATAGCCTCTTGAGGCTCATTGAGGGCCAGCAGCAACTTTCCCAGCGCTCGCAGTGTATGTGACAACGACTGCTCATGCTTGATTTCCCGAGCTATCTGCACCACATTTTTGTAGAGACGGAGGCTGTCCAGAGCCTTTCCCTGCTTCCAGTAAATGCTTGCCATTCCGGCCAGTGCCCGCGATGCCATCAGGCGGTCACGATGGTGCATAAATATATCGTGGGCCTGCTGATATTGCTTCATGGCGCGATCGAGAGCGCCTTGTTCACGGAGGACATTAGCAATACTATATCGCGTGAACGCTTGCTTGACGGGATTTTGTATAGTCTCGTATAATTGAAGAGCCTCTTCCAGGCACACCAGGGAGCGCTTTTGGTCGCCAAGATTCCGCCAGACGGCACCCAGATTGGTTAAATCGGTGGCAATCGCCGAAGGATCATCACACTGCCGATCAATGACCAACGCTGCTTCATTACAATCGATGGCTTCTTTATACCTGCTTTGATGCCAGCGCAGAAAACCCATGCTTCTGAGAGTACGACTTTCCCCTGTAGCGTCGGACAGCGCTCGCCATGACGTGAGTGCCTTAGCGAGGGCCTGTTCGGCCTCGTCGAAACGGCTGAGCTGGGTGTAAAGATCACCCTGTCTTACGTAGATCTCGGCCAGCCAGTCTGAATCAGCATCGGGCTGAAGAAGTGCGAGGAGCTGATCAATGATTGCCTGTTGTCGCTCACGCCGTCCCATCGTTTCGTAGAGACGCTCCTGTTGCAACAGGATGTCGATCAGAGTCTCGAGGCGGGATTGGTTCTCTGGTAACCTCAACAGGCTTGCCTGCGCCTTTTGGTACATCGTCACCGCTTCGTGAAATTGGCTCAGCCTTGTGGCTTTTTGAGCAGCTTGACAGCCATAATGTACAGCTTTCTGCCATTTTTCGGCTTGGTTGAAATGATGTTGCAACAGGTTCACCTGCTCTTCAAGGCGATCTGAATAGAACTCTTCAATGGCTTCTCCGACCAGGCCATGCAAAACCTTCCGACGTTGTAACAGCAGAGTTTCGTAAGCGATTTCCTGTGTCAGCTCATGCTTGAAGCTGTACTCGCCTTCAGGCACGATTTTGGTTTGCTGTATCATCTCCAGCGTCTTTAATTTTTCGAGCGCCTGAGAAAGGGTGGTAGGTGCCGCATAGAGCTTTTCCATAATTCGCCGGCTAAACTCTTTTCCAATGACTGATGCCAGCCGCAAGGCTTCCTTCACATCAGGCTCCAACCGGTCCAACCGGGTACGGATAATCGCCTGCACTGTATCGGGCAGCCTCAGAGTTTCGAGCGATTGGGTCAAGATTGCTCGCGGTTTTTCGATCGCCACCGCACCTTGTTCGTTTAGTGACAAACAGATTTCCTCGATAAAGAACGGGTTGCCGCTTGTGCGCGCATGGATGAATTTCGACAACCCCGGCGGCAGCTGCACAGCGCCAATAACTGATTTTATGATTTTCTCGGTATGTACTTCGTCGAGCTGAGTCAAAATGATCGGCGTATGATAGCTCAGGTCACTCCAACGTGCCCGGTAGCCGGGCCGATATATCGCCACCACCAAAAGGGGATAATTCGCAATCATGCCGATCAGGTGTTTCAAGGCAGCGCCGGAAGCCTCATCGGTCCAATGCCAGTCTTCGAGTATTAACACCAGCGGCTGCCTTTTAGAACTGAGCGTATTGATCGCCGTCAGGGCCTCCTCTATCGCGTTTTTCAACTCTTCACCCTGCAAGTGCTCGGGCAGAGGATAGTCATCACTTTTGATGAATAACAAGTGAAGGTATAAAGGAAGATATTGCTCCAGGGTCTGATCGATGGCAAGCACATTGGAGACGGCCTTTTTCAGCAACTCAGCCGGCGTATCTGTTTCATGCAGGTTGAGCCCGCGCCTTAAGGCGTTAAGAAAGGGAAAGTAGGGTATAGAGCTCCCGTATGATTGGCAGTGGCCCTGCAATACCGTGATTTTAGACCTGTCCAGACTATGCCGAAATTCGTAGATCAGACGGCTTTTGCCCACCCCTGCCTCACCCACCACCGTGACGAACTGACCCTTGCCCGCCATGACTTTATCCAGACAGGAATAGAGTGTAGCCAATTCCTTTTCTCTGCCAGTGAATGCTGAAAACCCCCTCCGCTCGGCCGCCTCGATACGCGTATGCACCCTTAATTCTGCCGTCACTTTGTAAGGCACCATCGGCTGAGTCTTGCCCTTGATTGGAATCGGCTTAAGTGCTTCTGTCTCAAAGTAGTGGGCAATGAGGCTGCGGGTCTCCGGGCTGATTAAGATTTCACCGACGTTGGCCATATCGCTGAGTCGTGACGCAAAATTGATTGTATCGCCGATAACACCATGTGTGCCGCGCTCCAAATTTACCTCTCCAGTTACGACAAGACCTGTGTTAATACCTGTATGCATGGATAAAGGGTGACCGATCTTTTCTTCATACTGCGGGCTGATCGCATTAATCCGATCGTGTATTTCTTTTGCAGCCCGTAAAGCCCTGACCGGATCATCTTCGTGGGCTTTCGGTACACCGAAAAGAGCCATCACCGCATCGCCGGCATATTTCTCAACAAACCCATCATATTTGGTTATGATCTGAGAAATTTCGCCAAAAATCCGGCTCGTTATTTTTTTGACTTCTTCGGGATCAAGCCTTTCTGACATTGCGGCATAACCCGATAGATCAGAGAAAAGAACGGTAACATGCTTACGTTCGCCTTCTTCGGCTGCCGCTGATCTTTTAATCTCTGCTCTTAGCTCTAATTGTTGCCCGCATTCATCACAAAAGCTATTTTCAGGACGGTTTTCTGAGTTGCAATGATGGCATAACTTGGTAAGCTTCGCGCTGCATTTGCCGCAAAATTTGGCCTCTTCACGGTTATCATACTGGCACTTTGGGCATTCCATTTTTCCCCCTAAAGGATCGTGCCCAATTTTGGTATCAGATTATTTAAACCAAGACTACTTTAACAAGATTTCTTTAAAAGGTAAGAAGCTCAGGCAGAATCGCTAACGGAATCAGATGCAAGGTAAGAGGGGTCGGATGGAAAACAGGATGAATAAATTCCACCTGTGCCCGGCCGGATTATGATCACTTTAAGATTTTAGAATAAAATTTGTCAAGCATTTCTTTTTATTATGGCTGCTAGCGTTAGCATTATCAGGCCTCCACTTTAATCGCCGCCATAAACTAAACCAATTCTCCATCACCATCATTTTTTTAGGTTATCATATCCGGTCTGCAATGCATTCAATGAAGCAGCCAGCATCATTTTATTTTTCGTAAATCGTTCTTTTAATACGGCCTTAATATCTTTACACGAACAAAACAGACTGGCCTGATCATCTGCTGCTTGTTCGGTCTTTGCCAGGGCAAAGCCAAGGACGATAAGATTTATTGACTTGGGATTTGCAATTTTCTGCGCCAGCGTGTCGGCGTCAATGGTAGCAACCGGCAAATCTGTCTTCGGTAAGGTATCATTGTGACCATTAACCACAACCCAACCGCCGGGCTTTAAAAACGCACCATGTTGCAGCATGTTTTCAGCTTTCAACACCAACAGACCATCTGCTTGCAGCGGGCGGATGAGCGGACTTGAGAAATCACCCACCTTTAAATGGGACAACACCGTCCCTCCGCGTTGCGCCATGCCGTGGGTTTCCGAGGTAAACACAGACAATCCCTTGCTGATAGCTGCTTCGGCCAAAAGACGGGTGACAAACAAAACACCCTGTCCCCCTATCCCGCTGATGAT
>CP070694.1:1466882-1478460 GCA_020353355.1 Desulfobacterales bacterium
AATTGGCCCGCGTCTGACCCTCTGCATCGGACGTATCCGCGTCGTAGACATGGGTCGCGTTATGACCGCCGTGCGCAAGATAATAACTGAAGGGCAGCGAGTTGGCATAGGCAAAATCGCCCTTCTTTAAGATGCCGTTTTCCATGGCCTCTTCGTATATCGTTTGAATTTCTTTTTCCCATATCTGCTCATATTCAATCCCCTCAATTTTGTATTGATACGTGCCAGGCTGTCTGGCTTTATCACGAAGAACTCCGAGACCGAGTATTCTGACCACATCACAATCCCCAGTGCCATCGATGATTTCTTTTGCTTTCGTGATTCGTTTGATACCACGGCCCAAGGAGGTAATTTCCCAATAATTTCCTATCGCTTTTACATCAGCTATGAACTCATGATAATGCAATATAACCCCGGCTTTTCCCGCCTCTTCTTCGGCTATCGCGGCGTATATGGGAACATTGATATAGCTGTAATAGCCCGGACTTTCTACCGGCCTTCTCTTTCTGTAATCGGGTATCGGCAGACCTTCAGTCTCCTTTGATTTGGTATATAACTCCCAGGCGATACCGAGAACGACCGGGCCTTGAGTGCTGAAAAAGTGATTTGGCATGTAAACGCCACCGGCGGTCATCGTCCCGCCAAGCATGGTTCCTGCCTCGATTACGGAGGTTTTTATTCCGGCCCGGGCGGCCTGCAATGCTGCTACATGCCCTGCCGTGCCTCCGCCCGCAACCACGAGATCGACTGACTCTTTAATGGTTTTCATCGCGTCTGCCCCCTGGCCTTTATGATACAAAATAAAGCATGTCGATTTACATCTAAAATATGAATTGATTTGTAATTGGATATTATTTATCTGTCAATTAACAAATAAATGGGATCAATTTGCATGGCCATTGCGCCAAGGAATAGGATATGAAACAAATTAAAGAGGCATCAAAGATAATACCCGTCATGGCGGAAACAGACGTTTTAGTGGTCGGAAGCGGCCCGGGCGGCCTTGCTGCGGCATTAGCTGCGTGCCGGGAGGGCATGGATACGATGCTGGTTGAGCGTTTTGGCTGTTTTGGCGGAAACATCACACAAGCATCCGTGGAGTCGATTGCATGGTATCGGCATGCGGGCACAGTAGAATCCGAAGGCATTGGCTTCGAATTTGAGATGCGGGCCAAGCAGATGGGAGCGAGCCGGAAAGAGCCGCAGTCTCAAAGCGAAGCGCTCGATACGGAAATGTTCAAATGCGTGGCCGACAGGCTGATAGAGGAGGCGGGTATCAGGCCTGTTCTGCACTGTTTTGCAGTTGAAGCGGTGATGGAAGGCGGTGTCATCAGGGGCATAATAACCGAAAGCAAGTCGGGCCGGCAGGCCATACTTGCAAAGCGGGTGATCGATGCGACCGGTGACGCCGACATAGCCTGCCGCGCCGGTGCTCCCTATCAAATTGCACAGAGGAAAGATCTGCTGGGGGTTACGGTAACTTTCTCATGCAGCGGGGTACATAAAGAGCAATTTCTCGAATATGTGCAGGCGCATCCAGCCAGCCTAAAGAATTGGGCCGAAAAGACAACGGGAAAAGAAGATCATATGTTCAGCCCCTATCTTGCGGAGCCTTTCAGGAGAGCAAAGGAAGCCGGCGAGATTCCGGGTGATGTCGAAATCGCGGGCACCTGGAGCAGCTTTACGGAGCAGGGCGATGCCACCTATTTAAATGTGGTGTACATGCCGGGATACGATGCAACCGATGTTCGGGACCTCACCCGGGCAGAGATGGAAGGTCGCAAGCAGGCCATGTGGGCCATAGCAGCTTTGAAGAAGTACACCCCTGGCTTTGAAAAAGCAAAACTGAGAACCTTCGGCGCGTCTCTGGGCATACGCGAATCAAGAAAGATCATCGGCAGATGCACAATCACAGGGCATGATGTGAGGAATCAGGCGCGGTTTGATGACGCCATCGGCATCTTTCCGGAATTTTTAGACGGCTACGGTATCGTCATCATTCCAACGACAGGCAGGTACTTTCAGGTCCCTTACGGAATTACTGTTCCGCAAGAGGTCGACAACCTCTTGGTTGCAGGGCGCTGCGTCGCCGGCGATCAGCTATCTCACGCTGCGACCCGCCAGATGATGTGCTGCGCTGTTACCGGACAGGGGGCCGGTGTGGCGGCTGCCGTTTCCATCAAGGACAAGATGACATGCAGGGAGGTGGATATCCAGAGTGTGCAGAAAGCGCTTGAAAAACAGGGGGTCCGGATTGCCTAGACAGGCAGGTAAGACAAGCAAAGCATATTGAGAGGAAACGGTATAAGATAAAGACTGATCATGATAAGGCAGCCGATAGTCTTCAACACTGTTTGAAAAGTGGGAAAGCCAAGGATTTTGGTAAAATGGCTGATCTTGCCGCAGCCTATGCAATACCGCTCCAGCCCAGTTTCAACTCCGCGCAGGATTTTCTAATAATTAGATCGGCGTCCAGGCAATACTGCAGGGTCTGTCTGGCTTTGTCGTCGATCGATTCCAGAAGAACTCTTGCCGCCAAGCGGCCCATTTCCCCGGCGGGGACCCTTACGGTAGTGAGAGGAGGATCGCAGTAGGCCGCCAATTCCACGCCATCGAATCCGACCAGTGAAATGTCCGCCGGCACCTGGAAACCCGCCTGCTTGATGAATGATAAAGCGCCGATGGCTAAATGGTCGCTGACGGCAAACACAGCGGAGGGAGGCCTCGGCAGATGCAACAATTGACGCATGGCCTGCTTGCCCTCAACTAATCCCGGTTCGGTTGAGATCACAAGCGCGGGATCAAACTTGATGCCGTGGTCCTTCAATGCCTGCTGATATCCCTTGAATCGTTTTAACAAGCGTCCCATTTTCCTGTATGGGCCGATGATTAGGCCGATTCTTTTATGCCGCAGGCTGACGAGATAATTTGTGGCATCGTATGCCGCCTTGAAATTATCGAACCCGACATAGTTTATGTCCGTGTCTTCCAGGTTTTCGTAAGTGACAACACAAGGTATGTTTTGTCTCATCAGATTGCGAATCAAATTTTCCTGCCCCAACCCATAACCGGTAAAAATTATCCCCGCGACCCGCCTTTCCTGGAACTGTCTCACGAGTCTCGCTTACTAGGCCTTGCTATACATGGTGTTTCCGACAATGAGCGCCATATGATGTTCCTGGATTTTTTCCTGGATCGCCATTAAGGTTTCAGCAAAAAGGGGGCCGATGGTTGTGGGAAACAGGACGCCGATGGCATTCGACTTCTGGCGTTTCAGGTCGGCGGCGGCTGCATGATATACATAATTCTGTTGCCGGGCGATTTCCAGAATTCGGCGTCTAAGCTCGGGACGAACCTTTTCCGGATAGTTCAAGGTTCGAGAAACCGTCGCAATAGAAACACCGGCTATCTTTGCGATGTGGGACATGGTCATGGTAAATAACCTGCTCGTCGGTGAATGTAAACGTTTGCATATTAGCATGCCTGAGGGGGAATGTCAATTCAAGGTGCGTTTTCGAAAATGGTCGTCCGACGAGGTTGAAGTCGTATCCTGAATATCTGTATTATCAATATCTATAATTGGATACCGCTATTTTGCAGCACTGCCGAAAAAAAGATTGACACTCAGCCGGTTGTGATGTAATCGTTTGCATAAACCGCAATTTGTGTGCGCCAGGCGCGGGCATCCATAGGTTGCCGTCGCCTGCCAAGCGGCAAAAAAAATCATTCGGCCGGGTCCGTAGCGTTTAGCGGGCATTGATCTGGTGGAGCGCACCACGTGCCGTGTGGATCATCACGGATTTCCGAAAACCGTTTTCAGGAGCTGCTTGTGAATCCATTCTCCTTCCTGGGCATCAACGCTGTGTCCTTCGGGGTCGGCCGGGTCGAACGGCTAGCGGAAGACATTGCCGAGCTGAAGCGTGAGACCTACGAAGTGTTGGTGATCAGTGATGCCGGCGTTGCCAAGGTCGGCATCACGGATCGCATCAGGAGAGTGTTGGAACGATCCGGATATGATGTGACGGTTTTCAGTGAGCTGGCGGGAGAACCCGACGCCGCCACCGTCGACCATGCGGTGCGGATTTTAAATCGTCTCGCTGACCCCATGGTCGTTGGAGTGGGGGGCGGATCGGCCCTCGATGTCGCCAAACTCGCTGCGGTCATTGCAAAAGACGAGTTCCCGACTGAAGATTATGCCCTTTGTGCCCGTGCTTTTCCCAAACCACGATTGAAAAGGATCATGATCCCTACAACAGCGGGAACCGGATCTGAAGTCACGCGGACCGCCGTGTTCACCACCAGCAAAGGAAACAAGGTGTGGGCATGGGGGCACGAGCTCCTGCCAGATCTGGTACTGCTGGACCCATGCTTGACTGTGAGTCTGCCGGCCGATGTTACAGCCGTTACGGGGCTTGATGCGATGGTGCACGCCATTGAGGCCTGTACCTGCCGCAACAGAAATCCCATGGCCGATGCTTTGGGCCTGCATGCCATCCGCCTGGCCAAACAGCATCTCATGGCCGCGATCGAAAAACCCGCAGACATCGATGCGCGCAGCGGAATGCTCATCGCTTCCACCATCGCGGGTAGTGCCTTTGCCCAAACCGGAACCGCCGCAGCACATTCCATCGGACACGCGCTGGCAACCATTGCGGGTATTCCCCATGGTCGAGCCGTCACCATCGGTATGGAAGCTCTCCTGTCGTGGAATGCCGAAGCTTCCCCTGAAGCGCATGCCGCCGTGGCGGAAGCCCTAGGGTGTTCGAAAAGCGCCGACCAATGCGCACCGGCATTCAGGGCTTTGGTCGAACGATCCGGTGTAGATCGCTCTCTGGCCGGTAAAGATATCGAACCGGAAATACTGAGCCGCGTCATGATGTCGCCAGAGAATCTGCCCATGATCGAAAACAATGCACGCCCGATATCAAAAGACGACGCGCTCGAACTGTGCCGACGGATATTGGCTCAATAAAACGATTTAGCCGGTAAAAACCGACAGCCCATCAGGAAAGGGTACGGGCAAGTCCTGTTGCTATCACACCAACCAAAGAAAGGAGTACGAAATGAAAACATTGGAACGTTTGGAAAAGCTTTTTGCAGAGGGGAAAATCAGCCGCAGGCAATTTTTGGCCCGGGCAGCTGCCCTCGGATTAACGGCGGCCGTATCGCCGATCCTGCTTTCAAGGCCGGCCTCGGCCGCGGTGCCGAAAAAGGGGGGCCATTTTATCCAGGCCATCAGCGGCGGGTCCACCACTGACACGCTGGATCCGGCAACCCATACTTCCAGCTGGAACATTAACGTCGAATGGCAGCTGAGAAACAACCTGGTGGAAATCGATCACAACTTTCAGCCCATCCCGGAGCTAGCCGAGGAATGGGAGTCCAGCCCGGATGCTAAAAAATGGATTTTTAAACTGCGCAAAGGAGTAGAGTTCCACAACGGCAAGACCTTTGATGCGGAAGACGTCATTTATTCCATCAACCATCATCGCGGCGAGGAGTCCAAGTCCGCTGCCAAAGCGTATCTGGAAAGTGTCCAGAGCATCACGGCGGATGGAAAACACACGGTGGTTTTCGAGCTGTCGGCCGGTGTGGCCGATTTTCCGTTTATCATGAGTGACTATCACTTGGCCATTTTCCAGGCTGGCACCAAAGGCAAAGAGTTCGAAAAGGGGATCGGCACCGGACCCTTTATTTTAGAAAAATGGGAACCGGGTGTGACCGCCATCACGAGACGGAATCCGAATTACTGGAAAGAAGGCCGCGGCCACTTCGACAAAGTGGAAACCCTCAGCATCAACGATGTCAATGCCAGAACCAATGCGATCAAGACCGGTCAGATCCACCTCATGGACCGCTGCGAGCGCAAAACGGTTCACCTTTTAAAAAAGGTTCGCGGGATCGAGGTTATCGCTGTGACCGGTACCTATCACTATTCGATTCCCATGCACACGAAAATGAAGCCCTACGACGACAACAACGTCCGACTGGGGCTAAAATACGCTTTCGACCGCGACGAGCTGGTTAAACGAATTTTGAACGGCTACGGCGAAGCCGGAAACGACCATCCCATTGCATCGGTCAACCGCTATTTTGCCATAGACCTGCCCAAGCGCACGTATGATCCGGACAAAGCCAAATATTATTTGAAAAAGGCCGACATGCTGAACCACACCTTCAATCTGCACACGGCCGAGGCCGCCTTTCAGGGCGCGGACGATGCCGCCATTCTGTATCAGGAGCATGCTAAAAAGGCCGGGATCAACATTAAGGTGGTGCGGGAACCCAGCGACGGGTACTGGAGCAACGTCTGGACCAAAAAAGAGTTCGTCATGTGCTACTGGAGCGGCCGTCCGACAGAAGACCTGATGTTTTCCGTGGCCTATGCGGCCGATGCACCCTGGAACGACGCCCACTGGGAACACGAACGCTTCAACAAGTTGCTCGTTGAAGCCCGGGCAGAGATCGATGAAAAGAAACGTGCCGCCCTATATGCGGAAATGCAGCAGATCTGCAAGGACGAGGGTGGCACCGTCATTCCCATGTTCGCCCAGATCGTCGAAGCAAACTCCGATAAAATCGCGCACGGCCCCATCTCCGCCCACATGGAATCGGATGGCCATCGAAACACTGAACGCTGGTGGTTCAAGTAAAGCCAACCTGTAAATAAAAGGGTTCTGTAAGGAGCGCCGCGGCTTGGTTTTACAGTCGCCGCTGCTCTGCCACGAAAATAAGCGTCTCTTTAGGCTAAGTCGTCTGGTTCAGGGCAAACCGCTTCGGGGGGTGCATGAAAGCCGGGATTTCCGATCCCGGCTTTTAATAGATTTGCTGGTTTTTCGGATGGCTTGATGGATTGGCGCTAGCCGATGAATACATGCTCACCGCAAAGGGGATAAACTTCGTGAAAATTATGGATGTAAAAACGTATGTGGTGGAAAATCCGCCTCCCCATTACGGCGGACTTTACTGGGTGTTTCTAAAACTGACAACCGACAACGGGGTAAATGGTTTTGGTGAGGCTTATTCGGTACCGTTTCATCCGCAAATTGTCGCGCGCATGATAGAGGATGTGTGTGACCGTTATGTTATGGGTTCCGACCCATTTAAAATTGAGAGGCTTTGGCGTATTATTTATTCCAGCGGCTATACCCAGCGCTCCGACCTTTCTATTATGGGGGTGCTCAGTGCGATTGAGATGGCCTGCTGGGATATTATCGGCAAAGAACTCGACAAACCGGTCTATGAATTGCTGGGCGGGCAGGTGCATGAGAAGTTAAGGGCCTATTCCTACCTCTATCCGCAGGAAACGGACAAAACAAACGTCTATGATGACCCTGAACTGGCTGCTGAACGGGCGGCGGAATACGTAAAAAAGGGGTTAACCGCGGTAAAATTTGACCCGGTCGGACCTTATTCTGCTTTTGATCCCAGGCAGCTGTCGCTGGAGGCGCTGGAGCATGCGGAAAAATTCGTAAAGCTCCTTCGCGACGCCGTCGGTAGCAAGTGCGATTTGCTTTTTGGAACCCATGGCCAGATGACGGCTTCCTGTGCCATCCGTTTGGCCAAACGGCTGGAGAAGTTCGATCCGCTATGGTTTGAGGAGCCGGTGCCGCCCGAAAACATGGAAGAAATGGCAAGGGTTGCGCGTTCGACCAGCATCCCCATCGCAACAGGCGAACGGCTGGCAACCAAGTATGAGTTTGCCAGATTGCTGGAGACGCAGGCCGCATCCATTTTGCAAATGGCGTTGGGAAGAGTCGGCGGGATCCTCGAAGCCAAGAAGATTGCCGGCATGGCCGAGGCTCACTATGCTCAGATTGCCCCGCATCTATATTGTGGACCTATAGAAGGAGCTGCCAACATACAGCTAGACACCTGCAGCCCCAATTTTCTGATTCAGGAAGGCATTGAAACATGGGCCGGCTTTCACACCGAGATTCTGAAAGAGCCGATTCACTGGGAAGAAGGATATATCATTCCTCCAACCAAGCCAGGTCTGGGCGTTGAACTGGACGAAGAGGTCGCCGCCATGCACCCGTATACGGGCAAACGGCTTCATCTCGAGATGCTGGACAAACCGGTTCACTAATCATGTCCCAAGATTCTGAAGACCATTTTAAATCCAAGGGAAACCATGAATTGTGATGAGGAATAGCGTCTCACCGGTTAAATGAAGCGCTTATTTAAGCGGAAAGGTCAAAAACAAATGAAGAAAAATAAAAAATTAAAGATCGGTTGGGTGGGACTTGGAAACATCGGATCGGTTATGGCCGACAGTCTTTTCAAAGCCGGTTATCAACTGAGCGTGCACGATATTCGACCTGCGGCCGGAGAGAAACTGGTTGACGCAGGTGCTCACTGGGCCCGCACGCCTCGTGAAGTTGCCGAAAGATCGGACACCATCGTCACATCGCTGCCCGGCCCCCCTCAGGTTAAGGCGGTAATGGAAGGCGAGCAGGGGGTATTATCAGGTCTTCACGCCGGTTGTACCTGGATCGAGATGTCGACGACCGATGCCCAAGAGGTTCAGCGACTCGGGGCAGTCGCGGAGCAAAAGGGTGCCTCGGTCCTCGAGGCTCCTGTGACCGGCGGCTTGACACTGGCCAAGGCGGGCGGAATAACGATTCTTGTGGGCGGCAAGAAGGATGTGTTTGAAGCGCAGCTGCCGGTGCTTCAGGTGATCGGCGGGAAAATACTACACATGGGGCCGCTGGGAAGCGCAAGCGTCGTCAAGGTCATCACAAACTTATTGGCGCTGGGTCACCTGATTATGGCCGGTGAAGCCTTTATGCTTGGCAAGCAGGCGGGCATAGATGCCACGGCACTTTTGGAGGGAATCAAGGCCAGCTCCGGTAACAGCTATACCATCGAGACGGAGATGCCGCTGGTCTATAACGGCAGCTATGATGTGGGGTGGACTATGGCCCTGGCCATCAAGGACTTAGGGCTGACGATGCAGCTGGCGCGCAAACACTCGGTACCGCTTGAAATCGGCGCATTGGTTGAACAGATCTTTGTGCGGGCAAAAGTTCAATACGGCGAAGACGCAAATTCCACTCAAGCGGTAAAGCTGCTGGAAGACGCCATGAATGTCTACTTGCGGGCACCAGGCTATGAGGACTTTCGGTAAGGACCAGGCCCTGCCACACGGAAAAAATTTTCCTGTCCAAAAATAGTGGGTTTCATATTTTTTAGCTGTTAGGGATTAACTCGGTTACACTTCCAATAGGTATGCATTGCAGCCAATAACTGCGCCATCTCATAAAGGCGGTTATAAATTCGGATGCCCTCTTTGTTCAGATCACTGACAGCCTGGCTTTGCCAGGGATTGTAATGGCTTCCGATGAAAACCGGCGATTCCGACTCTTTTTCCAGCGCGGTAAAACCCCGAATCTGTTGCTTTTCAAAATCCAGAAAGACTTTCCATTCATCCGGCGTCTCTTCGGCATGCATCCCACCTCTCCCGACACCGTGTAAAATCAGCGCATCCACCTCGCCCGAGGACAGAATTTTGCGGCCAATGGCCAGCAGAACATCGGTTGAGAAAAACAATCCGGATGCGCCAAAGTCGACCGGATTTCTGATTGACGCGCGATCCGGCATTCCCAGGGATCGCAGAGACGTTTGCAACTTTGCACTAAACTCGGGGACGCAAAGCTGCGCCTCAACCAGGGCATCCGTTAAGGCAACCCCCCAGGATCCTCCGATGGTGATGATGCCGACTCTGTTGCCTTTCATGGGCGGACGTTCAATCAAGGCGTGTGCCAGCGGCAGCAGGAGCTCCATCGTCGGAGAGATGACGATGCCGACCTGTCGAAAGAGGCCCTGGTAGATTTCGTTTTTTCCGGCAAGTGCCCCGGTGTGACTGTATGCCGCCCGGGCGCTATCTGCTGTTTGCCCGGCTTTGTAAACCACCACGGGCTTTGTCTTTGTTACCTGAGGGGCGACCTCGATGAAGCGTCGGCCATTGCGCACGGTCTCAAGATACATGACGATTGCTTTGACTTCGGGATCCCGGCTGAAGTGTTCCAGGAAATCCGTTACGGTGAGGTCACATTCATTTCCGGTATGGATAAATTTACCCAATCCAATGCCTCGATCCCAGCCGGATGATAGAATATTATAAAGTGCGTAGCCCCCCTGGCAGACGCCAGCCAGGGGTGTGGTCATAAGTTTGGCACCGATGATACTGGAGGCATTGAATCCGGCGTGAAGGTTGAACGTACCGCTGACATTGGGGCCCAGGATTCGCATCCCCAATGAACGGGCGAGCCTGGCGAGGTTTTGTTGCTTTTGCTGTCCTTCTTTTGAGCTCTCACCGAATCCTGCCGTGATGATGGTGATTCCCCGGACGTGTTTTTGAGCGCAGGCTTTAATTTCTGTTTCTACAAATTGTTGGGGGATACAGAAAACGGCAAGGTCAACCGGTTCATTGATGTGACTGATATCTTTAAATGCCCGGATACCATAAACACGGTCGGCGTATCGATTTATTGGAAAAATTTTCCCGCGATATTCGCGAGACAACAATCCGTTCATGATAAAAGAGCCCCATGATCCCGGTCGTTCTGTGGCACCGATGATTGCCACAGATCTCGGATTCAGAAAGACATTCAAATCCTTATCAGATTCCATTGTAGTTCCTTTTTTTATCGGTAACTCGAATTAAACGATTTTTTCATTTGTCACGCGATCTTATGGATTAATAACGGCTCATTCAGGGTTTAAAGGCGAAACGGACATAGCTGTGTTTTGATTCGAGAAAAAAACAGCAGCGTGCATGCCGATTTTTTCCTAATTATTTGACAGGGACTTCACATTTTCATATAGTCCTGCCCTTGTAAAGAGGATCAATCTATGCAACCGGTGCCTGAACTTCAAGATTTCACACATCCACATCTTGGTCAAGAGATTACTGCGATTGGGGGCCATTACGTTTTTAATAAAGAAGCCCGTATAACCTATAATGGCAGGGAGGTCTATTATCTGGTCGGCTACGCCGTCGTGGACACCTCATGCTGCGGGACAGGGGGCTGTGCGTATGCCCTGGTACCGGGATTTATCAAAGCGTGGAAATATAAAGCGGATATCAACGGGGTATCTGTTTCACAGATTGAACCGATCCGGGAAACTTCCGCTCAACAGGAGATTCGACGGCTGATCCAAAAGAAAGAGGTGATTCAGCAGGTAACGTTTGGTTTCTGAGAAAAGGTTCAGGGTTATCATACGAATGCATTAGGTTTGAGGTTTGAGGTTGGAGGCAAAAATTAAAGGATAAAGATCCAGAGATTTGAGAATTGAAGGATTAAGGAATTCAGGGATTAAAGGGTCAAGAAAAGCTGAGCCCTTAACCGTGAGTCATGCGGTTCTTTTTTATTTGCCTCAAACCTCAAACCTCTAACCTAACGCCTTTTGCCATGAACCTTGGATCCTGACACCTTAGTATTTAATATTTCCAATATTCCAGAACAAAGAGAGCTAGAGTGAGGAGTGGGTATGTCAAAAGTGAAAACCGAAAAGCAGAAGATGCAGGGTCCTCTGGACGGGATTCGGATTGTGGAATACGGCATATTCCATG
>CP070694.1:1478560-1481286 GCA_020353355.1 Desulfobacterales bacterium
CCGGAAAGGTGAGCTGGATTTCTGCCACGCGCATGATGACCGCGTCGACAACACCGCCGATAATGCCGCTGATCAATCCCAGCAGAACTCCTATAACACCTGAGAAGACCACGGCTGCCAGCCCCACGCCCAACGAAAGCCGGGCGCCGTAGATGATGGTGGACAAAATGCAGCGGCCCTGGTCGTCGGTGCCCAGCAGATAATCGGTCGTGCCGTCCTCTTCCCAGGCCGGCGGCGTAAAAGCATCCAGCAGTGAAAGCGTTGACAGATCATATGTGTTGTGCGGGGCGACAATCGGGGCAAAGGCCGCAGCCAGCATGAAGGCGGCCGTGACCCCTGCCGCCGCGACCGTCACCGGAGAACGGCGAAAGCTGTAAAAAATGTCACCGTCGATAAAACGATGCCAACGATGAGCGATATTGCGGAATATTTTCATACATGATTTCTAAGACACTACGCCGGCTCAACCGGCCGCAACGATCCGCTCGATCCGCAGCCGCGGATCCACCACGTACTACAAAAAGTCAACGATCAAATTCAGCACGACAAACATCAGGGCGACCAGAATGAGATAGGCGCCCATCACGGGAATGTCGACATGCATGACCGACTGCAGGAACAGGTACCCCATGCCGGGCCACTGGAACACGGTCTCGGTAATGATGGCATAGGCGATGATCTGGCCCAACTGCAAACCGGTGACCGTGATGACCGGAACCAGCGTGTTTTTGAGCGCATGGCCGAAGTTGACCGCCCGATTGGTAAGTCCCCTGGCGCGGGCGAATTTAATATAGTCCGTCCGCAGAACCTCGAGCATCTCGGAACGCACCAAGCGCATGATCAGTGTCATCTGGAACAATCCGAGGGTTACCGAGGGCAAAATCAAGGATTTGAGACCGCTTGTCGTTAGCAGTCCGGTGCTCCACCATCCGATTTGGACGGTTTGGCCTCTGCCCATGGCCGGCAGCCACCCCAGGATGACCGCAAATCCGTAAATCAAGAGGATACCCACCAAAAAGGGGGGCAGTGATATGCCTACCAGCGAGGCAGCCTGGAAAATTTTGCTCAGCCAGCCATAGCGGTGAAGGCCGCTGTAAACCCCCATGAAAATGCCGACAACCAGCGCCAACACAGCCGACACGAGACTCAACTCGAGGGTCGCCGGAGCCCGTTCGATGAAAAGATCGATCACCGGTCGGCGCTGGTTATAGGAGACGCCGAATTCGCCGATCGCGGCCCGCGCCGCAAACCGCAAAAACTGCGCCAACACCGGATCGGTGAGCCCAAGTTCCTTACGCAGGGCCTCCCGCTGCTCCGCCGTGGTATCCTGTCCAACCATGGTGAGGACCGGATCACCCACATAGCGAAACATCGAAAAGGCCAGCAGGGCTACCGCCAGCATTACCACGATCGCCTGCAAAAATCTTCTGACAATGTATGCAATCATTACTTGACGGTCACCCACCGCAGACTGAACGTATTGTCCGCCGATTGATGAAGGTCGACTTTATTACTGGCACCCCAGATCAAGGACTGCTGGTGCAGCGGGATGTGGCCTACCTCTTCCTTGTGAATGCGCGTGGCCTCATTGATCAGGTCCTGACGCTTTTGGGTGTCGATCTCGCCGGCCATCAGGTTGATCAGTTCGTCGACCCGGGGGTTCGAGTAGCCGCCGCAGTTCCAGTTTCCCTGTCCGGGCTGCGGCTCTGCGCCTTTGAGATGCTCGGCCTTGGTCATGACATTGTTGTAAAAGGTATTGTGGACGTCGAAAGTCATCGGCGACCAGCCAAGCAAATAGAAACTGGTATCCGTGGCGACGATCTTGGCGAAATGCTTGGCCTTGGTTTGAGCGTTTAGCTTCACTTCGACACCTACCTTGGCCAACATGCCGGCCACGGCCTGGCAGATGGCTTCGTCGTTCACATAACGGTCGTTGGGGCAGTCGAGCACGATCGAAAATCCGTCTCCGTAGCCGGCGTCGGCCAACAGTTTCTTGGATGCTTCGGGATCGTAGGGAAAGCGCCGGTTGAGGTCTTCGTTAAATCCGTTGATGGTGGATCCCACCATCAAACCGGTCGGCCAGGCTCCGTCACGCATGATTTTCTTTTTAATCGCTTCCATGTCAATCGCCTGGTAGAAAGCCTTGCGAACCCGCACATCCTTCATCGGGTTTTTGCCCTTGACGCTGGAGTACAGCAATTCGTCACGGAAGACATCCATGCCGAGAAAGATGGTGCGTGTCTCTTCGCCCTGCAATACCCTTAGATCGGGCGTTTTTTTGACCCGGTTGATGTCCTGCACGGGCAGCGGGTACATCATGTCGACTTCACCGGAAAGCAGGGAAGCGATCCGGGTGGCGGCCGACTTGATCGGTGTGAAGATTGCCTCGGTGACGTTGTCGGTGCGTTTATCCCACCAGTTGGGGTTGGGCACCATCACCGTCTTTACCTGGGGCTCACGGCTTTGGAGCATAAAGGGGCCGGTACCGTTGGCATGTCGCGTGGCATAGGTTTCCTCGCCCGTCGTCAATTTGCCGACACTGGTTGCGTTGTTTTTTTCACACCAGGTCTTCGACATGATGTACCAGCGGAATATGTCGCTGGTCAGAAGCGGCCAGGGACCTTTGGTGATAATATCGATGGTGTGATCGTCGATTTTCTTGATGTCCTTGATGCCGCCGATAAAAGACTTCATGTCCGAGCCCTCGCCGGCTGCCCGCTGCCAGG
>CP070694.1:1481386-1484221 GCA_020353355.1 Desulfobacterales bacterium
TGGACAGGCGTTCTTCTTCGATAACGTCTAAAATTAGCTTAAATTGCTGGGACGGTGTCAGCCCAAAGGCTTCGATAAGATCATGGCCGCTCAGCAACGGCGGCCGAGATGCTTTCGATCTAAATGCGTTGTAAGAATCCGGGATCCTGTGAAACAAAAAATCAAAAAAGGCCCGGCCATGCGATGATTTTCCTTCCTCTTCGCTGTTGATGCCGGCCATGGCAAGCACCGTCAAATCCGGGGCCATTTCTCTGCATTCCATGAAAAATCGCGTAACCGCTTTTGGCCCCAGGCTGCGGTCTTGATCGGCACGAAAAAGTGCCTCAAGGCGCCTATGGTTTTGGATAATGAATTGGATGTAATCGGTGTGACGATTTGAAAATCGCAGCCGCCGACAGATTCTGCGGGCCATGGTTGCACTTTTAAGTTCATAGCCTGAATCGTCCGGGTGTTTGTGATCGGCCCGGGGTTGAATCATGGTCTTGCCGATATCCTGCCACAATCGGCAACACTTCAGCAGTACCTTGATGGGTTCGCCGGGATGCTTAAGATAGGATTGCAGGGTTTTCGGAATGTGATGGCGAGGGTCTGCGAGTATGTTTTCAAGCCAGCAATAGCCAATCAGGATTTGCTCAAACCGATTGCTTTGCCTGCTGTCGGTGGAATGTAATTTTTTTAGGTCCGTTAGCTCCGGAAAAATGTTAAATAATATTCGGCTGTGCGCCATTTGAGATATAAAAGGATGCGATCTGTCCGTGTTCAACATTTTAAACAGTTCTTCTCTGATCCGCTCTCCGGCGGTCTTTTGGATTAAGGTGGCATGGCGCTCAATTGCCGATGCGGTATCAGGCTCGATAACAAAATCAAGACTGGCTCCCATGCGGTATGCTCGGATGAGACGCACCGGATCGCTGACAAAGGCATTGCGCGATGCCTGGCGAATGATGTTATCTGCCAGATCCTGCTGACCCCCCGCGTTATCAATCAATTTACCCGAGCACAATTCATAGGCCATTGCATTGATGGTGAAATCTCTCTTGGACAGATCTTCTTCTATGGATTGCCCGTTTAGCGGTGAGACATCAACAGTGGTGCTCTTGGAAATCACGCGGATGATGGGGTGACCGGATTTTCCGAGGTAAACCAGGTGACCGGATATATTTGCGGCGATGTGTTTGGCGTAGCTGTCAGGCTCTTTTAGCACCGCAATGTCCCAATCCAGTGGTGACCTTCCGAGAAGCAGATCTCGGATCGATCCGCCAACTAGGTAGGCACCTGGAATTTGTGGGAATATATCAGGAGGTATACGGATCATCGAATGCCTCATTAGCGGTATCGGGTGGCCGCCGAATGGCAGAGCTATCCCTGCACAAGGGTGGCAGTACCAGGGATACGCGTGAAGAAATTATCTCATTTGCAGCCATCATGCAACGAATGAATCAAAAAAAGCGAAAATGCTTGACAGATAACAAAATATGATTTAATCTTAAATTTCACGACATTTAAAATGCATGAAGCCCTCCAGATTCAGAGGTTTCCTTATTAATTTCTTCTGAAGAAATCACTTAATACTCAAAATCCTCCTTGGCAGCCGACATGGATCCAATCCATTCATTCTCTGTGTGAGGACACGGTAAAGTTGATTAACACATTATTGGACCTATTCAATATAGTTTAATTCTTCGAAGATAAACCCCACTTTTCGTAGATCCCGATCGGCACGGGTGCTGAGATGTACTTAAGGCGGCCCAAGGTAACCGGTGTGCGTCTTTCTGCGGATAGATTGATTGGAGGGATTCATTACACCTTGGTGCCAATGATATACAGAAATACAACCATTAACACATAGAAGGGGAAATGTTTTGATGAACATAGTTGAGCTTAAGGAAAAGAATATCAGCGAGCTGACCCGAATGGCCAAGCAATTTAAAATTGATGGGGCCGCCGGGATGAGAAAACAGGAACTGATGTTCGCGTTGCTGCAAAGCCAAATTGAAAAGAACGGCCTGATCTATGGAGAAGGAACACTGGAAATTTTGCCTGATGGATTTGGTTTTTTGAGATCACCGGATTCAAATTACCTGCCCGGACCCGATGATATTTATGTTTCACCGTCCCAGATTCGTCGTTTTAATTTGAGGACCGGTGACACCATTTCGGGGCAAATTCGGCAGCCAAAAGAGTCCGAACGATATTTTGCGTTGCTCAAAGTAGAGGCGGTTAACTATGAAGATCCTGAAGTCGCCCGGGATAAAATTCTTTTTGATAATTTAACGCCGCTTTATCCGGATTGCAAAGTCAATCTCGAAACGGATTCTGAAAATTACTCGACGCGCGTAATGGATTTAATGATACCGCTCGGATTTGGACAGAGAGGATTGATCGTATCTCCGCCACGCTCCGGCAAAACCATGTTATTGCAAAATATTGCCAATGCCATCATTGCCAGTCATAAAGATGTGGTGCCTTTTGTTTTGCTGATTGATGAGCGGCCCGAAGAGGTCACCGACATGGAGCGTACGGTGAAAGCCGAAGTGATTAGCTCGACCTTCGATGAGCCTGCTGAACGGCATGTGCAGGTGGCTGAAATGGTGATCGAGAAAGCCAAGCGACTTGTCGAGCATAGAAAAGATGTCGTTATTCTGCTGGACAGCATCACGCGCCTGGCCCGGGCCTACAACTCGGTGATGCCACCCAGCGGCAAGATCTTATCCGGCGGGGTCGACTCCAATGCATTGCAGCGTCCCAAACGATTTTTTGGTGCCGCCAGAAACATTGAGGAAGGCGGGAGCTTGACGATTATTGCCACCGCACTCGTCGATACCGGCAGCCGAA
>CP070694.1:1484321-1490111 GCA_020353355.1 Desulfobacterales bacterium
TACATAGCCCGTAAAGACGTTATCGGTTAACCTGATCTCCAGCCAGCTTAATGCTGAGCGGGGATATTTTTCGGAGACTTCCAGATTCGCGAATCCCTTTTTCGCGTGCTTTAGCAGTGCTTCGGTGTCCATATTCCTTTTGCCTTTCTACATGTTATCATAATCTCAATAGATCCAGGATGGAAGCGAAATTAGAGATGTTGGCATTGATGCGGCGCAAATTCATGCATTACAAATAAGACTTCAAGTTGAATGTGTCAATGCATTGCGGCTGCCTGCACGTTCAGAAATCCTTCAGGCTCGAGCCCTGGCCATAGCAAGTATGCACTCCACGGTCTGGGTGGCTATTTCAAGCTCTTCATTGGTGCGGACGACCAGTATTTTTACCGAGCTGTTGTTGCTTTGGATCTCGAATATTTCGTTTGACACCGTGTTATTTTTGGTTTGATCCACTTCAATTCCCAGCAGAGCGAGTTTGCGGCATGCGCCGGCGCGGATGTCGGCGGCATTTTCACCGATTCCACCGGTGAAAACCAGCGCATCCACCCGGCCCAATACGGCACCGTAGGCACCAATATACTTTTTAATCCGGTAGCAGTACATGTCGATGGCCAGCTTGGCCGGTTCGTCTCCCGCCTCCGCACGCTGCATGATTTCCCGCATATCGTTGGCCCCGCAAATTCCTTTCAGACCACTGGCTTTGTTGAGCAGCGCTTCAACCTCCTCACGGGATTTGCCGGTTTCTCTTCCCAGATAAAAAACAATCGCCGGATCGATATCACCGCTGCGGGTTCCCATTATGAGGCCCTCAAGGGGTGTCATCCCCATTGAGGTGTCCACACTGCTTCCGTTTTCAATGGCAGTAATACTGGCGCCGTTGCCCAGATGCAGGGTGATGAGGTTCAAAGAATCCATTGGGCGCTTCAGATGAATTGCCGCCTGCTTGGCAACATAATGATGCGAGGTGCCGTGAAAACCGTAGCGACGGATATGATAACGTTCATATAGTTCTTTGGGTATCGCATAACGGAATGCATGAGCCGGAATTGACTGATGAAAGGCTGTGTCAAATACGGCAACCTGGGGAACCTGGGGCGCCTGTTTCAAGGCGACCTCGATGCCAAGCAGATTGGCGGGATTGTGCAGCGGAGCCAGAGGATTGAGTTGACGGATCGTGGAGATCACGTCTTTGCTAATCAGGGTCGGTCTGCGAAAGGCCTCGCCGCCGTGGACCACGCGATGGCCGATGCCAAATAATTCACTGGTGTCTTGCATTGCGCCGGAATCCCTGAGAACATTGCCAATGAGTTGAAACCCTTGCTGATGAGCTGCAATCGTTGCTGTTTGCGTAATTTTTTCCATCCCCCCCCTGAGACTCCGAGTTTGATGGGTCAGGCGGCTTTCAGCCTCCCCGATCTGCTCCAACAGACCGGACGCCAGCACGGTTTGATCGGTCATATCGAAGAGTTGATACTTGATGGATGAGCTTCCGGAGTTGATCACCAATACCTTCATATTTAACTCCATATGTTCACAGAAGTCAGAAGACAGAGGACAGAAAACAGAATGATGAATAAGTTAAAATATGTAACGCTTTGATTGTCGAAACTATTCTAAGGTGTGGTGCGGGAGCGGCTTCCAGCCGCGACGGAAAAATTTGGACTGAATAGCAATCGCGGCTGGAAGCCGCTCCCGCTGGATTACGCGATTATTTTGGTGACAATAAATTTTTTTGTTAAATTGTAAGCATTCTCATTCTGTTATCTCATTATTGACATCCGACGCCTTTCATCAGTTATCTGTCCTCTGTCTTCTGTATTCTGTCATCTTTCTCCACGGCCTGCGCCTGTATGGCAGTAATGGCCACCGTATTGACGATGTCCGCTATGGTACAGCCACGGCTTAAATCATTTACCGGTTTTTTTAACCCCTGCAACACCGGCCCGATGGCCACGGCATTGGCGGAACGTTGCACGGCCTTATACAGATTGTTGCCGGTATTCAAATCCGGGAAGATAAACACCGTTGCATGACCGGCGACCTCACTGTCCGGCAATTTGGTTTTTGCCACACTCGCGTCCACCGCCGCATCGTATTGAATCGGACCTTCGATTTTCAGATCCGGACATCTTTCTTTAACGATGCGGGTGGCTTCGCGAACTTTGTCCACATCTTTTCCCGTACCGGATTCCCCGGTGGAATAGGAGCACATGGCCACACGGGGTTCGATGCCATAAATGGCGGCTGTCTCAGCCGAACTGATGGCAATATCTGCCAGTTGCTCTGCATCGGGATCCGGGTTTACGGCACAGTCGCCATAGACCAGAACACGGTCCGCCAGGCACATCAAAAATACACTGGACACCACCGATACTCCGGGCTTGGTGCGAATAATCTGCAAAGCCGGCCGGATGGTGTCTCCGGTGGTGTGTATGGCTCCGGACACCATCCCGCCGGCATCGTCATGATGAACCATCATGGTGCCAAAGTAGCTGACATCTGTCAGGGTGTCCATCGCCATCTGTTCGGAGATGCCCTTGTGCTTTCGCATCTGAAAGTAGGTTTGGGCGTAACTGTCGCGCAGCTGCGATTCCAAGGGGTCGATGATGGTGATACCTTCCAGATCAAGGCCCAGCGAGTTGATTTTTTTTTGGATTGTTTCCCGGTTTCCTAAAAGGATGAGTTCAGCAACGTTTCGACGAAGCAGTATTTCGCTGGCCCGCAGAATTCGCTCTTCTTCACCTTCCGGCAGAACGATTTGTTGGCGGCTTTTTTGAGCGCGCTGAATAAGCTCATATTCGAACATGATCGGTGTGACGCGCATGGAGCGCTCCACCTCGATGCGTTTTTCCAGTTCGGCAATATCCACATGGGATTCGAATAGCCCTAAGGCCGAAGCAATCTTGCGCTCGTTTTCGGGTGTCAGCGCAGCCCTGACGGAGCTGGCATTCATCGCTGTCTTATACGTGTCGGTGCCGACACTGACAACGGGAACCGGAAATTGATTTTTAAAACCTTCCACCAATCGGAGGATTTGAGGCTCAGGTGTCAGTCCCCCGCTCAGGAGTAAACCGGATATGTTCGGATATGTTTCTGAAACGGTTGCAGCCAAACTCCCCAGGATGATATCGGCACGATCGCCCGGCGTAATAATGAGATCGCCGCCTGCCACATGCTGCAGATAGTTCGGTAATTGCATTGCCGCGACCTTAAAATCAAGCACTTCCCGATTCACCTGCTCCGCAGTACCCTGAAGTATTTGACCCGCTACTGCCGTGGCGATTTCACCGACGGTGGGTTTGCCAAGCAGTGGTTCCTCGGGTAACAGATATATGGGTTGGTTCTCGGATTTTTCAGGTTCTAGACGCGCAACGACATTTTCGATATCGTGGTGATTTACGCGATTGATGATGATGGCTAAAATGGTACACCCTTGATTTTCAAAAGACTCCCGCGCAACCTTCACGGCATCGATAATTCCATCAGGAGTCTTATCCCGCCCATTGACGATGGCTAAAATCGGACTTGCCAAATTATTGGCGATGTCAGCATTGAAATCAAACTCGAATGCGGAAGATACACCGGTATAATCCGTACCCTCGCAAAGGACAAAGTCACATTTGCGTTCCAGTTCTTTATATTTGCTGAGAATAGTTTTTAAAACAGCGTCATATTCTCCGTTTGCAATCAGATCCTGTGCATCCTGGTGCTTAAACGCATACATGTTCGCATATGGCAGCTTTAAATCGTACCGCTTGAGGATAAGCTGGATGTTGTTATCGAACGCGACATCCGGAATAATCGGCCGGAAAAATCCAATGTTGCGCAACCGCCGTGAAAGCAGTTCCATGATGCCAAGTGCGATGACCGATTTGCCGCCACGCGGCTCCATCGTTGCAATGTATAGATTTCTTGACATGATCTACGCCTCCAACAGAACAGAAATAGGGGTCAGATCTTTAATCTTGACAAAATTATATTAAAAACCAAAGCTAAAAAAAACAACCCAAGTTACAATTTTTTCTCTATCAATTCAAACAGCTGATTTTGCAGCCGGTTAAATTTTTTTCTTAATTCCGGTTCTTGTATTAATCGATTTTGCAATCTTTTTCTAGCCTGGCTAACAGCACTGTAGTCGATTCCGCCTACCAGGATCCCGATTTGAGGCTGGGTGATGTTGCAAAAGCGGTATAGCATTTCCATTAGCATTACTCTTTCGATTGAATTTTTTCCTTTCTGGCAGATTTGATTTTCGCTCATTCCTATCTGCTCGCAAACGTGAATAATCAGTTCCTTCGGGGCAAACATCTTCCGCAACTCTCTTAATGCCGGCTGTTCTCGATGAGAATCTTTATTTTGTAATAACAGTTTCTTTATCAACTCCACAAATTCAGCCCCACCGACAATACCATTTCCTTTGCCCAGTTCCAATGGGTTTTCCAGATCCTGTTCAAGGCCCGATCTGATAAATCTTCTATAGGCCTCTCGCCCTTCTTTATTATCACCTCCCATATACTCCAATACCTTGTGGTAATTTACAAAATTTTCTCTTTTACCTGCCGAAAAATACCCGCTCAAACTGCTGGTAGGATGTGTTAATAGCAGATTCCATTTTTCTGTGATTGATTGGGCTCTAAATTTTTTAGACCGAACCGGATTAAGATGAATGTATCGGGAAACTTCTAGTAAATAATTATCGGCATCAATTAAGAAAGACTTATATCTTCCCTGATACAAATGACCCACCCGCTGATGTCTCCGATTAAACGCTGAAGTATATGAAATATTGAAATGACGCATGAACTCTGAGAGGTTCCCTTCCGGGGTGGTTACCAAAAAATGGAAATGATTTGGCATTAGTACAAATGCAAGAATTCTAACATTGTAGACGTCCAATGAAACAGATAACTTATCCAGAAACATCCTGTGATCCCGTTGATCTAAGAAAATATTTCTACGCTCGTTTCCGCGGCAAGTCACATGATAATATGCACCGGGGTATTGAATTCTTAAGGGTCTAGCCATATCCTTAAATTAGCAAAAAAGGGCCATATGTCAAGAATAAAGATTTGACCCCTATTTTTTCTTTTTTACCTAAAAAAAACCAAAATTAGCAATTTAAACTTGCGCTTCCATTTTTTTATGATAAAAAATGTCGAATATGCTTATACTTTTACTTATGCACGAGTCGTTGAAAACGTTATAATTCTGCTCGCTGTTTGATTGCCTCAGGTATTTACATCATTTGTGAGCCACAGAAAGGGAGCAACGAAATGGCAGAAGAGTCTACTGTTGAAGATACTGCGGGTAGCGATATCCTGGAGCCGCCGAAATATTCCTGGACCTCTTTTTTTGATCTATTCGGCAGGAAAACGATCCGATTAAATAATAACCTGGGGGCCATGGCCATTTTTTTATTCCGCTCCTTTTTCCTGATTTTTCATCCCAAGCAGCTATCGGCCATCGTTCAGCAGGTTTACTTTATCGGGGCGAGATCCGCGCAAATTGTCATGCTGGTGGGCTTTTTTACCGGTATGGTCCTTGGGCTTCAGCTGTACCATGTGCTGGTCAAATTTGGCTCGGTGGGGGTGCTGGGCACCGCCGTCGCCCTTTCATTGATCCGGGAGATGGGGCCGGTTTTAACCGCAATCATGATTACCGCCCGGGCGGGTTCGGCCATGACCGCCGAAATCGGCATTCAGCGCATTTCCGAGCAGATCGATGCCCTGTCCACCATGCGCATCGATCCGCTGGGCTATTTGATCAGCCCGCGGATTGCGGCTGCGATCA
>CP070694.1:1490211-1499575 GCA_020353355.1 Desulfobacterales bacterium
GAAGGTCGTAAAAACATATTCGGGCAAACCATGACGGTGCGCCAATTGCAATCTGAAGCCGGCGCTGCGGCAGCCGTGCATGGCTCGCTGGCTGCCGGAGCGTTGACCACCACATTTACCGCATCTCAGGGGTTGCTGTTGATGATTCCCAATCTGTATAAAATATCCGGCGAGTTGCTCCCGGGGGTGTTGCATGTCTCAGCCCGTGCGGTTGCCGCTCATGCCCTGTCGATTTTCGGCGATCATCAGGATGTTATGGCGGTGCGCCAGACCGGGTTTTCGCAGCTGGCCTCGGCTTCCGTGCAGGAAGTCATGGATATCGGTTTGGTGACGCATCTGAGTGCCATCGAATCCAGCCTGCCCTTTGTTCATTTTTTCGATGGATTTCGTACGTCTCATGAAATCCAGAAGATCGAAACCATTGACTATGCAGATATGGCCAAACTGACCAACAGGGAAGCGGTGGCCCGCTTCCGTGCCCGCGGCTCCAATCCGGAAAGACCGGAGTTGCGGGGCACGGCCCAAAATCCGGACATTTATTTCCAGGGGCGGGAAGCCGCCAATCCTTATTTCTTAAAGCTGGCCGGGATTGTCAGTGATTACATGAAAAAGGTCAGCGACCTGACGGGTCGAAGGTATCATCTTTTCGATTACGTTGGAGACCCTCAAGCCGAAAACATTATTATTTCCATGGGGTCTTCCTGTGAAACCATCGAAGAGGTGGTCAATTACCTGGTTGCAAACGGTGAAAAGGTCGGCCTGGTCAAGGTTCGCCTGTACCGGCCGTTTTCAGCCGAGCATCTTTTTGCCGCTATTCCGGAAACCGTCACCCGTATGTCCGTTCTTGACCGCACCAAGGAGCCGGGTGCGCTGGGCGAACCACTTTATCAGGATGTGTGCACGGCGTATATGGAGCAGAGCAAAACACCCACTATTCTCGGCGGCCGTTATGGTTTGGGGTCCAAAGAGTTCAATCCGGCCATGGTGATGGCGGTGTTTGAAAATATGAAATCCGACATACCCAAGAATCATTTTACGGTCGGGATTGTGGATGATGTCACCCAGACTTCCCTGGAGGTGGGCGCAAGCCTCGATGTGGCCCCCGCAGGCACCGTGCAGTGCAAATTCTGGGGTATCGGTGCCGACGGCACGGTGGGGGCCAATAAAAGTGCCATTAAAATTATCGGCGACAATACCGACATGTACGCCCAGGCGTACTTTTCATACGACTCCAAGAAGTCCGGCGGTGTGACCATCTCGCATCTCAGATTCGGCAAGGCGCCGATTCAATCCACCTATTTGATTGATTCGGCCGATTACATTGCCTGTCATAAAGATAATTATGTTGATATTTATGATGTGCTCGAAGGTATTAAAGACGGCGGCACCTTTGTGTTGAATTCGCCCTGGACGTTGGACGAAATGGAAGAAAAGCTGCCGGCATCGATGCGTCGCACGATTGCGCAAAAAAATCTTAAATTTTACAACATCGATGCGGTTGACATTGCGTCAAAAGTCGGCCTGGGGGGTCGCATTAACATGATCATGCAGACGGCCTTTTTCAAACTGGCCAACGTGATTCCGGTGGAAGAAGCCATTGATTATCTCAAAGACCAGATTAAAAAGATGTTCGGCAAAAAAAGCGAGCGCCTCGTCGAGATGAACATCACCGCGGTCGATCACACCCTCGACCATCTTGAGGAAATTGAATACCCCGCATCCTGGGCCGAGGCCGCCGACAGCCCGGCCGCGGGCAAAGATGAACCGGATTTTGTCAAGAATGTGATGCGTCCAATTTTAGCGCAACAGGGTGACAAACTCCCGGTCAGCGCATTCAGTCCGGATGGCATCTTCCCGGTGGACACTTCCAAATACGAAAAACGGGGCGTGGCCATCAATGTACCGGAATGGATCATGGAAAACTGCATCCAGTGTAACCAGTGCGCCATGGTCTGTCCCCATGCCAGCATCCGCCCGGTGCTGTTGACCGAAGACGAATTAACCCGGGCACCCGATGGATTTGAAGCCAAAAAGGCGGTGGGCAAAGAGCTTAAAGAATATTATTTCCGGGTCCAGGTAGACACACTGGATTGCATGGGTTGCGGCAATTGCGCCGATATCTGCCCGTCCAAGAAAAAAGCCCTGGTGATGAAGCCACTGGATACCCAGGCTCCGCTGCAGGTAGCGTTTCATGAATTCAGCGTTGAGCTGCCGGTGCGTGACGATTTAACCAAGAGAACGTCGGTGAAAGGTAGTCAGTTTTGCCAGCCGCTGCTGGAGTTTTCCGGTGCCTGCGCCGGATGCGGCGAGACGCCTTATGCCAAGCTGCTGACCCAGCTGTATGGTGAGCGCATGATTATCGGAAACGCCACCGGCTGCAGTTCCATCTGGGGCGGTTCGGCACCGGCAATTCCCTATTGCGTCAACCAGGATGGTTTCGGCCCCACCTGGGGCAACTCACTATTCGAGGATGCGGCCGAATTTACCTACGGCATGCTGCTGGGTGTTTTCCAGCAGCGACGCAAAATGGCTGAATTAATGCAACAGGCACTTGGCAACGATCTGCCTCCGGATGTGAAAGAGGCCATGCAGGGATGGCTGGAACATATGAAGGATCCGGAAGGCTCCAGAAAATATGGTGATCTGATCAAAGCGCTTTTACCGGCCTATCAAGATAATGCGCTTCTGGCTGAAATCAACGCCATGTCCAATCTGTTGACCAAAAAATCATTCTGGATTTTTGCCGGAGACGGCGCGGCCTATGATATCGGCTTTGGCGGTGTGGATCACGTGCTGGCGACCGGCGAAGATATCAACATGATCGTATTCGACACCGAAGTGTATTCCAACACCGGCGGTCAATCCTCCAAGGCCACGCCCACCGGTTCGGTAGCCAAGTTTGCCGCTTCCGGTAAAAAGACACCCAAAAAGGAAATGGGCCGGATGATGATCAGCTACGGCTATATATATGTGGCCAGCGTTGCGATGGGGGCCAACAAGCAACAGTTGATGAAAGCCCTGACCGAAGCTGAAAGTTTTGACGGGCCGTCCCTGATAATGGCGTATTCACCCTGTATCAATCAGGGAATCATGGTGGGTATGGGCAAAACCCAGGAAGAAGAAAAACTGGCGGTCCAATCCGGATACTGGCCGCTGTACCGCTATAATCCGGCCCTGAAAGCCGAGGGCAAAAATCCCTTCATTCTGGACTCCAAAAAACCGGACGGCACACTCCAGAAGTTTCTGGAGGGCGAGATCCGTTATGCCTCCCTGAAGCGCACCTTTCCCGATGAGGCCAAACGCCTGCATGCCCAGTTGGAAGCGCAATTCAATCAACGCTATGAAGAGTTGGCGCTGATGGCCGATCCTACGCTGGTTTGCAAGCAAGAAGAGACCGTTGAACAAGAACAAAAAAAGGAACAAGAAAAAGAACAAGAATAAGAAGTAAACTCAAAATCATCAAAGGCCGTTTGGTGAAACCAAACGGCCTTTGATTCGATTTCTTTGTTTAAGGAGTCAATATAATGAAAAAGACACAAATGATAATATGTATCATCCATCTATTAGTGGTGTTGATGATGGCAGCAATTTTTGAATCCGCCGCTCAGGCTGCCGAAAAAATCGAGTTGTCTTCCGGTCAAACGGTATATGTATCCATTTATACCCACATCTACAGTGGGCTAAAAGGCCGGCCCTTTGATCTGGCGGCAACTCTCAGCATCCGCAACACCGATTCTAAGTATCCGATTACCCTGGTCTCCGTGAAATTTTATGACACCGATGGTAAATTACTAAAGGATTACGTGAGTGAACATGTGCGCCTGAATGCCCTGGTATCAACCCGGTACATCATCAAAGAAGCCGAAATTGGCGGCGGATCGGGAGCCAATTTTATAGTCACATGGAAATCAGAAAAAAGCGTGAATCCACCAATCATTGAATCCATCATGATTGGGACGAAATCCGGCCAGGGAATTTCGTTTGTCTCGCGCGGACAGGTCATCGAGGATTATACGGAATAAGACATGATTCTGGAATTAATGCACCTAAAGTAGGGCAGCCTTCCGTGGCTGCCTCTTAATAGCATGGCAGATCAGATTGCTTCGCTTTGCCTTGCCTGAGCGAGAGCGATGGCGGGCAGGTCGCAATGACATTTTTTAAGTTAGTTGGCTAAACGCAACATATTTTTGAGAACTCCCATAATCAACTAGAGACCACCATGTCCCGCAGACGTTTGTAAAGCTCATATGCCTTCATCCCGCGGGGATTTTTCAATGAGGCCACAGAGTCAACGCGAAGAAGTTGCAGGAGAAGGGGAAAGCGCGGATCCGCTGCAAAGCGTCGATGCCGTGTGGAAGCATCCTCAGGTCCTTCGTGATTCCAGGAAAGATGAAATGTGTGATGTCTAATCGCCCATATAATTTTGTCTTTTCTAACTGCAGGCAGTTCGAGTCGCTGAAGAATCTGATCTGCGATTTCGGCTCCGATAACATGGTGCCCGTGAGCCGTGATCCGATCACCTTCATCCTTTGTGACCAACGGTTTGCCGATGTCGTGCAGTAGCGCCGCCCAGAGCAAATCCGGATCCGCATCCGCTGGACAGGCTTCCACCGCCAGACGGGTGTGTGCGGCCACATCGCCTTCGGCATGATATTTTTTCGGCTGGGGGGTGCCGGATAAATCGGTCAGCTCGGGGACGGCACTGAGGATACGATCCCACCAGTCCGGGTCGCGTTGCTTGAGTTCGTCTTCTATTTTTTGGAATGGCTTCATAAAATCGCTTCTGTGATGATTCAAGGATCATTTCCAATCTTTATATTTGAGAATGGATTTTTACAACCTCGCCATAAGGTAACGTTCTTTCATGGTTTGAAATGCCATATTAGTCAAGAGAAATAATGCGATTTGACAAGTAAAGTTTTTAATCTTAAATAATCTTTATTACTTAGCCGCAAATGAAGCCAGACTTTTAGTTGCGCAAGGATCCATTATGAAAGATAAAGCCATGCAGGCCAAATACAATTCAAAACTGCGCACAGCAGACGAAGCGGTTCGTGCCATCCGCTCCGGCCAACGTGTGTTTATCGGATCTTCCTGCGGCGAACCCCAGCATCTGGTCAATGCGCTCATGGATAATGCCGTCTATTTTTCGGATGTGGAAATTGTGCGCCTCTTAAGTCTGGAAGGATCCCTGCTGGCCTTGATGGCCGATGAATACCGGGGTCATAAATTCCATGTGCGCTCAATTTATCAGGGCTCCGATCAAACCAAGAGCCTGCGTGCCAACCAACGATTTATTACGCCGATGAACCTGTGTGCTGTTCCCAACCTATTCAAAAAAAGACTCCTTCCGCTTCATTTCGCATTGATTCAGGTATCGCCCCCGGATGATTATGGCTGGATGAGCCTGGGTATATCGGTGGATGTCACCCTGGGCGCCGCCCAATCAGCAGATACTGTCGTCGCCCAGGTGAATCCCAAGATGCCCAGGGTTCCGGGGCATAGCTTTATTCATTTAAATGACGTTGACGTTATTGTTGAAAAAGAAGAAGAATTGCTCAGTGCATATGAATTGCCGATATATGAATCTGCCGATGAAATTGCCGGCCTTGCCGCCAACCTGGTTGATGACGGCACAACCGTTCAACTGGGTCTGGCAGAGCTTTCCCAGGCGATCGCTAAAGCGTTGGCCGGGAAAAATGATCTGGGCGTCCATACGGAGATTTTAACCGATGATCTGATGGGACTGGTGTCTGAAGGCGTTGTTACCAATCGCTATAAAGGGGTCAACGAGGGAAAACTGTTAGCCAGCGGGGCCATCGGCAGCAATAAATTTTATCAATCTCTGCACAACAATGTTTGCATTGAATTCAGACCTTCCGACTATGTGAACCATCCGGCTGTGATCTCCCAAAATAACAACATGGTTGCCATTAATTTCGCCCGAACCATGGATTTAAGCGGCCAGGTATACGCCGATGCGCTTCCTCAAAATCATTTTTCGGGCGTTACCGGAATGCTTGACTTTGTTATGGGTGCCAGTATGTCTGCCGGCGGCAAATCCATTATTGTAATTTCTGCCAGAAGCATAGACGGAAAAACCAGCCGGATAATTCCCAAAGCGGATGTGGGCTCAATCTTGATTCCCAAAGGATATGTATCCTATGTGGTCAGCGAATTCGGTGTGGTCAATCTCTTCGGTAAAAATATTCAGGAACGGGCCATGGCCATGATCAGTCTGGCCCATCCGGATTTTCGCGATGAACTATTTCACAACGCCAAGGAAGCCGGTCTCATCGATCGAAACAGAACGCTAAATGAATCCTTATTCGGCGTCTATCCGGCCAGAATCGAGGAAACCCGCAAATACGACGGCCAGAAGGTAACCTTTCGACCCGCCAAACCGGTTGATGAGCGCCTCATTCAGGAACATTTTTATAATATGGATGATGACGATGTGAAATCCCGCTTTTTCGGCATCCGCAGAAGTTTCTATCGAGAAGACATGCAAGACATGGCCCAGGTGGACTACATCAAAAATCTTTCGATTGTGGCGGTTACCGGAGAACTCGGGTTTGAAAAAATAATCGGACTGGCGATGTACGTGCTCGAACAAGGCACGGTTGCGGAGGTGGCATTTTCCATTTCGAAAGAATGGCAGGGCAGAGGTATTGCCAGTGTGCTTTTGGAAAAACTCACCGAGGCCGCCCGGGAAAACGGCATCACCAGCCTGGTGGCCTACACGCTGACCACCAATGCAGGTATGATCAAGCTGTTTAATAAATTGCCTTATAACGTGGAGACCACCCTCAAAGACGGCGCATTGGTGCTGATTTGTAATTTTGAGAAAGAATGAATGCGTCTTCATCCGCTAATTTGACACCCTGGAGGATTCAGCCATAGATTAAAGATGTTCTATAAGATAATGGTGGGAACATCATCTCTTATACAAAGGAGGAGAGTTAATGCCGACATCAATTCCGATTGTGTGTCCCTACTGCGGGGTTGGCTGCAACCTTGAGCTGACTCTGGATGAAAACAGCCGACCAATCAAGAGCAGTGCGTCGGGACGGAATCCGGAGCTGAATGCAAGATACCTGTGTGTTAAGGGATTCAGCGTGCATGAGCTGCTAAATCATGAAGAGCGTCTGACCCAGCCTTTTATGCGCAAAATAGATAAACTGGAATTGGTTGCCTGGGAAGAGGCCATCACCGCCGCCGCGCAGGGTCTGAAGGAAATCATCGCAAAATACGGCGCTGAGAGCGTCGGCACGCTGTGCAGCGGCAAAATCCTCAACGAAGAAGCTTTCCTGACTCAAAAATTTCAGCGCGCCGTCATCGGCAACAACCATGTCGACAACTGCGCCCGGCTTTGCCATGGCCCATCAGAAGTAGCCCTTCGCAGACAATTGGGATACGGGGCTGTCAGTACCTTTCTGGAAGATTACGATGCTACCGAAACGGTTTTTCTCGTGGGCGCCCATACGACCTTTACCCATCCCGTCATCTGGATGAGCATCAAGAAGCGTGCCAAAAAAGGCGGCCTGAATATGATTCTGGCGGATCCCCGGGAAACGGATCTTATCAAGCACGCGACCCTGCACCTGAAAGTCAAACCCGGTATGGATATCTTCTGGATCAAGGCCTTAGGGAAGATCATCAAAGAAAAGGGATGGCATGATCGGGAGTTTTGCGAGAAGCATACCATCGGGTATGAGGCTGTATGTAAAACCTTAGAGGATTTTGACGTTGATGCTGCCTGCTCCCGTGCCGGCCTGAAGCGCAGCGAATTGGAAAAGGCGGCCGAGTTGATCCATGACAGGAAAACGGTGTTTATCTGGGGCATGGGTTTGACCCAGCATGCCCACGGAACAGATAATGTCACCGCTCTTGTGAATCTTGCTCTGCTGACGGGCAACATCGGAAAACCCGGCTGCGGCTTGTCTCCGCTGCGGGGTCAAAACAACGTGCAGGGTGCCGGCGACATGGGCGCTCTTCCCAACCTGCTTCCCGGCCACATGCCGGTTGAAGACGAGGCGGCACGGATTCATATGGGATCCATATGGGATGCCGTGCTTCCCACCCGGGATGGGTTTTCAGCCCCTGAGATGATTCATGAAATTGCATCCGGCAAAATCAAGGCACTTTATGTCATCGGTGAAAATCCGGCCGTATCCGAGCCGCAGTCCACCTTTGTGACCTGGATGCTTCAGCGTCTCGATTTATTAATCGTGCAGGATATTTTCCCAACCGTAACCATGAAATATGCCCACATTGTTCTACCGGCCGCCATGGTTGGAGAAAAAGAAGGCACCTTTACCAACGCCGCCCGCAGGATTCAGTACACGGCCGCAGGGCTCAAAGCTCCCGGAGAAGCCAGGCCGGACTGGCAAATCCTTCAGGACATGGCAAATGCGATGGGAGCAAATTGGCAATATAGGTCGACGGACGACATCTGGGAGGAAATTCGGAAAGCTGCACCGGTATTCAGCGGGGTCAGCCACAAACGCTTAAAAGGGTCTGCCGGAATCTTCTGGCCTTGCTACGACGAGTCCCACCGCGGAACGCCTCGTCTCTACGAAGACGGCTTTGGTTTCAAAGATCGCCGGGCACGATTTATGCCGGTCAGCACCCCGCAAAGTCTGATGGAACCCACCGAGGAATACCCCTATGTGTTGATCACCGGCCGCCTGCTGGAGCATTTCAACACCGGGGAAATGTCCCGGCGCACCACCAAGCTGTCAAGGCTCAGGCCTGCATCTTTTCTGGAGATCAACCCGGAAGATGCCCAGCTTGCAGGGCTTTCCGAAAACGATATGGTGCGCCTCACCAGCCCCTATGGATCGGTGAATTTAAGACTCACCCTCAGTGAGGGGATGCAACCGGGTTATCTCTTCGCACCGATCCATTTTGATACCCCCAATTTAAATGCGCTGATGAGTGCCGTTCCCATCGATCCCAAAGCCAGAATGCCGGCCTTAAAAGTGGTACCGGTCAAGATAGAAAAAAAGTAATCAACGAATGATTTATAAAAAAATTATGGTTGCAATCACCAAAGCATTGAATTCATGGATAAACAACTATCGGCCATGTTACTCAATTACAGATTGTGATGTGTCCAATAGGCCGATAAACTCTTTTCAAATTATATAAACTAGGAGATGGCCATCATGCTATTGAATTGGTTTTATAAAAAGCGGGCGAAAAAAAGCATTCATACAATTTTGGGACTATATTTGGCAAGCTTGATCTCTTTGACGCTGATGGTCAGCGGTTGTGCCATGGTCGGGCCGGATTATGTCAAGCCCACGGCTCCGCAGCCTGAAAAATGGCTGGAAGCCGATGATCCTCAGATTAAGAGCGA
>CP070694.1:1499675-1503292 GCA_020353355.1 Desulfobacterales bacterium
ACCGGTGTGTTTCAGCCCCGCGAACGGCTTGTGGAACTTAAGCTTTCTGAAAAGCTTGGCGTAAGCCGTTTCTGGATCCGGGATGCTTTCAAAATCCTTGAGACCAAAGGGTTAATCAGGGTAATTCCTTATAAAGGCGCAGTTGTATGTGATCTAGATGAACAGGAAATTGAGGATATCTTCGAAGTCCGCGCCGAATTAGATGCGCTGGCAACCCGCAAAGCAGCTGAAAATATTAAGAAGTCAGATATTAATTTTTTACAACGAATGGTGAAACAGTTTGAAAAAAGCGTTCTTCGCGGAGATTTCAGTGAAATGATTTCCGCCAACGAGAATTTTCATGATTATATTTACGAGCTTTGCCAGAATCAGACGCTTGTTCAAATGATCGATCAACTCAAGGCTCGGGGACACATTTTGCGCTATCATGCCTGGTCTTCACCGGATGCCATTCAACGTATACAGAGGGAGCACCAACAGTATATAAAAGGTTTAGAAAACAAAGACTTTGAGCTATTGGATGATCTGGCCAGGCGGCACATAAGTTACTCCAAAAATTCCTACCTGTTGCACCTCAAGGCCAAAAAAGCGAATCTTCCAAAAAGCAGTCAAGCCTAATCCCCTTAAAATAAAGCTTGACACGAATTTGTTTACGTATAAAATATACGTAAAAAAGCAGGAGAATTCAAATGAAAACCGCAACAGTTGGCGAAGTTCAAAAGAATTTTGGTAAAATTTTAAAAGAGATAAACGCCGGGGAAGAAATAACCATTACAAAGCGGGGTAAACCAATAGCCAAGCTCACCGCTTTAGGGCCTAAAAGTGAAATCGACTGGCCGGATTTCTATAGCGAGGCTATTGAGCTAAAAGGCAAGCCAATTAGCGAGATTGTTATTGAAGACAGAGAGGATAGATTTTAATTGGTTTACGTAGATACAAGTGTAATTGTTAAGCTTTATATCAAAGAAGAATATTCGCGAGAAACCTCCAACTGGCTTAAAGCAAATAATGAAGCCATTCCTCTAACCAGTTTTCATGAACTTGAGTTAATAAATGCCATCCATCTTAAGCAATTCAGGGCTGAAATTACCGAAGAACAGGCACTTCTAATTATATCAAGGTTCGATGAACACGAGAGAAAAGGAATATTTTATCGTCCTCAACTAGATTGGCCAGATATTTTCAGCCATGCAATTAACTTATCAAAAAATCATTCAAAGAATATAGGCACAAGATCATTGGATATTCTTCACGTAGCCTCGGCGTTATCAGTCAAAGCCGATTTTTTTCTGACATTGGATGCGAGACAATCCGAACTGGCATCTCTGGCCGGTTTGAAAATAGAAAAAATAAATCGCAGGCAACTCTCTCCTTGATCATTAAGGATGTCCCCGATTTTTTTGGCAAAAAAACTTAATTGTATCTTATTCTTGAGGAAGTCGTCCAGATTCGATCGCATGTAGAATTGCAGCACCTACCTCTTTTGTACCGGCCTTTCCCCCAAGATCAGGCGTCAGCATCTTTCTTTCTTTAATAACCTGTGCAACCGCCGATTCAATGAGTTGTCCTGCCCCAATTGCCGCCTTGTCGTCATTGCGCTCCCCCAACCAATTGAGCATCATCGATCCGGACAAAATCATCGCCAGGGGGTTGGCAACGTTTTGTCCGGCTAACTGAGGGGCGCTTCCGTGTGAGGGTTGGAACAGGCCATGATTTTCTCCGATTTCAGCAGATGGTCCCAATCCAAGCCCGCCAACCAATCCGGCACCCAGGTCAGAAAGAATGTCGCCAAACATGTTTTCCATGACCAGAACATCATAAGCCCATGGATGTTGAAGCAGATAAAGGCTCATCGCATCCACATAAGTTGATTCGGCCGTCACATCTGGATGGCGCGAGGCGACTTCATAAAAAATGCTTCGGAAAAAGGCAAAGCTACGAAACACGTTGGATTTGTCCACGCATGTAACCGTACGCCGTCCATCCAATGGGCGGCCTTTGCGCCGTTTTGCCAGGCGAAAGGCAAATTCTACTATCCGTTCCGTACCGGCGCGGCTGACAACCATAGTGTCTGTTGCAACCCGATTGGGCACGATGCTGCCACCGCCAAAGGAGGCAAATAAGCCTTCTGTGTTTTCTCGAAGTACAATGAAATTGATGCCGGGCCCAATTTTTTTCAGGGGTGAGGGGGCGCCCGAGTAAAGTTTAATGGGCCTTATGGCGGCATAAAGATCCAGGGCACGCCTCAACCCCACCATTATCTGAGGTTGAACTTCAGTTCCATCGGGTAGCCGCACATCGGTTAAACCTATCGCTGATAACAGCACGGCGTCCGCCTCCCGGCAATTCTGCAGCACGGCATCAGGAAGTATCTCTCCGGAACGCCGGTAGTGATTTGCGCCAATTGGATGCTCAGCAAATTCAAGTTGAGGACCATTTATAAAAGAAACTGCGCCGTTCAACACCCGGATGGCAGCTTTCATCACTTCGGGGCCAATACCATCACCTGGCAACACTGCAATATGATATCGACCCATTTTTTAACACCTCGGTATTTCGATAACTTTAGACAATATTGTGTATTATCTGAGGTCTGTGTATCTTCCTCAAAAAAGAAATATCAAGCTGTGACTGCTTTACGGTTTTTTTTCGAAGTTTTATCCAGTTGCTTCAAGATCGGATTCATGATTTTCTCAATCCTGGCCTTCATCGTACTAAATTTGAAACGCTCGGCATCTGATAGGGGCTGCTTGGGAGGTCCCATCGCAAAGCCCCTCATTTCCAAGGCCACTTTAAAACCCAACGGAAAAGGCAGTGAGAACATGGCCCGAACAGCCAGCAAGATGGAAAACTGCAATTCCCTGGCCTTTTCATAATCCTGCGCTTTCCAAGCCTCGTAAATTCCGATCATAATTTCCGGTAGAATTCCGGAGGTGGCCGTCATACAGCCTTTGCCGCCGACCATCAAACAGGGAAACAGCGTTTCCTCCCTTCCCGTCATAATATTGAAGTCTTCACCGATGATTCGGATTTTGTCCATGAAATGCAGAAAATCAACCATACTGCCGCTGCTGTCTTTCATGCCGACCACATTGTCCCGTCGAGCCAAGCGTTTGACCACATCATAGGAAAGCGGTTGGGTGAACAGCGGAATATTATACAATATTATGGGGATATCGACCGCATCGGCAATGCTTTCAAAATACTTCTCGATATTTTCCTGAGACATTTGAAAATAGTAAGGCGGCGCGACAACGACCCCGTCACATCCGAGTTCTTTTGCTTTTTGGGCGAGGATAATCGATTCGGCGGGGAGGCTGCTGCCGACCCCAGGACATACCCGGACCCGCCCGCGGTTTTGCTCCATAATTATTTCCATCATCCGGATTTTTTCTTCCCGGGACATGTGGATAAATTCACCCACGGAGCTGATGGGAAACAATCCGTGTACACCGGATGTTATTTGAAACTCAACGATTCGTCGCAATTCTTCTTCATTGATCACACCATCTGCGGTAAATGGTGTGAGCATTGCCACGTAGATGCCTTCGGGTTTGAACATATGGTACCTCCATAGTCAGGGTTTCAGGTGTCAGGTTTAAAGGTTCTGGGTTCAC
>CP070694.1:1503392-1506743 GCA_020353355.1 Desulfobacterales bacterium
ATTTCCGTCGCGCTAGTTGGCTTTCGACCAGGGTCGAAACCCAACACAACCGGTGCATTAATTCTCCGATTTCCTTTCTTTGGGTTATAGGTCCGTTTTATATTAAATGATAGAATTCCTCAATCCCGCCATGGCGGGATCACTTTAGATCATTTTTAACTTTAGATCACTTTCTTATGTGAACATTTCGCATCAGTTTGCAACACTGCTATTGAGTTTTAGATGGGGTTTCGAGATCAATTCCTAAATCTTCTGATGCCACCTCCAGGCTGTCCGGATAATATCAGCCAGACTGCTGAATTCCGGTTTCCACCCCAGCTGCCGGATGGCTTTTTGATTGGATGCGACCAAAACGGGTGGATCGCCGGGCCGACGATTAGTGTGTGCAATTTCAATTTTCTTTGCAGTAATCTCTTCTACCTTATCAATTATCTCCAGCACCGAATAGCCCCGGCCTTGCCCAAGATTGAAGGCAGTGCTTTTGCCGCCATTGAGCAAGTATTCAAGGGCCAGTATATGGGCCCGGGCCAGGTCGGTGACATGAATATAGTCTCTGATGCAGGTGCCGTCCGGCGTGCGGTAATCGGTACCGAAGACCTTAATTGCTTTTTGTTTGCCCGCCGCCACATCGAGCACCAAAGGAATGAGATGGGTTTCGGGGTCATGCTTTTCACCGATCTCACCGTCCGGATCCGCTCCGGAAGCATTAAAGTAGCGCAGACTGACGAATTTCACACCGCAGGCGATATCTAAATCCTCCAAAATTTCTTCGATCATACGCTTGGTTTTGCCATATGGATTGATCGGACTCAACCTGTGCTCTTCGTCAATGGGTATTGAAACAGGATTGCCATAGGTTGCACAGGATGATGAGAACACCACATAGTTGACCCGGTGTTCCAAAAGAACATTGAATAAATTAATCGTGTTGCGTACATTGTTGGTGTAATAGGTTAAGGGCGCCTCCATGGACTCTCCGACATAGGCATAGGCTGCAAAATGCATCACGGCATCAATTTTATATTTTGCAAAGCAGTCTTGCAGCTGGTCCGGATTGCCGACATCCGCTTCATAAAACGAACCCCATTTAACATTTTCCCGATGGCCATACACCAGATTATCGACTGTGATGGGGTTGTAGCCTTGAAGATAAAGTTCTTTACAGCAATGGGATCCGATATATCCGGCGCCGCCGGTAACTAGCACGTTGAGCATATTTGGTCCTGTTTCAAATTTTTTTTACCACAGAGACACAGAGGACACAGAGAAATCTTTTCTTTTAGATTCTCCTTTATTATTGCATATGGCTAAATACCTAACTGTAAAATTTAAATTAATTTGTACAAAAATATTCTCCGTGCTCTCTGTGCCTCTGTGGTGAATAATCTATCTGTCAGATATATCCCCTCTGCTGCAGAAACAGCAAAATCTGCTGGGCAGCTTCATCGGGTGTGATATCGGAGGTGTCAATCGACAACTCCGGAGATTGCGGTACTTCATAGGGGTCATCTACGCCGGTAAATCCTTTGACCAACCCCGCCCTGGCTTTGGCATACATGCCTTTGCGATCTCGTTTTTCGCATATATCAATGGGAGTTGAGACATGAACCTCGGCAAATCCGCCGTAGGCTTCGATGATGCGGCGTATCTCCGAGCGGGTGGTCGCGTAAGGCGCAATGGGCGCACAAATGGCGATACCCCGATTTTTGGTGATTTCGCTGGCGACAAATCCAATGCGGCGCACATTGATATCGCGATGTTCTTTTGAAAAGGTCAGCTCATTGGAAAGATTGTGCCGGACAATATCGCCGTCCAACAACGTTACCGGTCGATCTCCCAGTTCCAGAAAACGCGTATACAGCACTTTGGCAATTGTGGATTTGCCGGCACCGGACAGGCCGGTTAAAAACACCGTAAATCCCTGCTTGCGCGGCGGTGGATAGGCTTTTTGAATTTCCTCGATGACCTCCGGAAACGTGGCCCAATCCGGTATGCGGCGCCCCTCGCGGATACGCTTGCGGATATCCGAACCTGAAAGGGAAATAAATTGGGTGCCTTCAGGGACTTGATCGGCGGTGCGAAATTCATCTTCAAAGGGCAGATATACCATTTCTTCAAACGAGACGATATTTACCCCGATTTCGGTACTGTATGCTTCAGTAAGTTTGCGGGCGTCGTTGCTGCCGTAATAGGGTTTGCCGTTGCTGTCCAGACCCGGGCCGGCATGATCCCGGCCGGTGATAAAGTGGGTACACCCGTAATTTTTAGAGACAATGGCATGCAGCAGGGCTTCCCTTGGACCGGAAAGACGCATGGCCAATGGCAACAGACTCAGGATAAAGGTGTCCGGCGGATAGTGCCGGCCCACCTTATGGTAACATCGAACCCGGGTATAGTGATCGAAATCGCCGGGTTTGGTCATGCCGACAATCGGCAGCAGCAGCAAATTGGCATTGGCCTGCCGCATGGCGTTGATGGTCATCTCAAATTGTGGCCGGTGAATTGGATTGCGCGTCATAAATGCCACCATCCGTTTCCAGCCGAGTTTTTTAAACTGTGCTCGAATTTCCACCGGTGTCATGCGCAGCTGTTTAAAATCAAAATGAAGGGGCAGACTGATCACCTCGAGCGTGCCGCCGATGTATACATCTCCGACGATATTCAACAGATAATTCGCGCCGGGATGAGAGGAGTCCCGGGTGCCGTATACCCGGGAAGCTTCTTTTTCGCGATCGATGGGCCACATATCTTCAATGTGCAAAACGGCCAGAAGATAACCTTCGGGGTCCCTGAGGGCCACGGATTGACCGGCCTCCAGATTGCGGGCTTGAAGCTCTTTGACATCCAAACAGATAGGAATCGGCCACAGGATATCGTTTTGCAGCCGCAGGCGATCCAGCACCGCTTCATAATTTGAGCGGGTCATAAAGCCCTCGAGGGGTGAAAAAGCGCCGGTGGCCAGCAGTTCAAGATCACACATCTGGCGGTCGTTCAGGGTAATATCGGGTAGATTCAGGGAAATTTCTTTCAACAAGTCTGCGCGTTCAGGATCGACCAGAAGATTAACGAGGTTACCGCCGTGAGGCTCAACCGAGATGTTGTTCGTGTTCATATAGATTATCTCCAGCGATGAGAATCAGGAAGCACAGGGTAGCTGCATTAACAATATATCAAATTTTTTACTTTAAATACAGGCCTTTCGATTGCGGATTGCGGATTGCGGATTTCGGATTTAAAGGCAAGGAGCATGGGGCATGGGGCATGGGGTTCAAAGGTTCAGGTTTCAAAGGTTGCCCACTTCGCTCTGACGAGCTACGCCGTGGCACGCAGGGTTCAAGGGGTTGGCATGGG
>CP070694.1:1506843-1513194 GCA_020353355.1 Desulfobacterales bacterium
GCTCTTTCATCTTGCCGCCTGCCGGTCTTGGTTTCCTCGGGTTTTTCCTCCGGTAACCCTTTGCCTGGCAAGCCTTGATCCTTTGCACGAATTCTTGAGATCGTCGGAATTGACGCATCGATTGTGGAGGAAATTCCCAGGTATGCGGCTTTTACATGTTCGTTGTCTTGTAAATCCTTGCTCGCCCCTTCCAATGCGATGGTTCCGGTTTCCAAGACATAGCACGTCTTAGCCAATTGAAGGGCCAGATTTGCGTTTTGTTCGATGAGCAAAATGGACACACCTTCATCGACAATCTTCTTAATAATGGAACCGACGTCCCGTGTAAGAATCGGGGACAATCCTCAGGAGGGCTCGTCCAGCAGCAGAAGTTTGGGTGCTCCCATTAAACCCCGGCCGATGGCGATCATTTGCTGCTCGCCGCCGCTCATTTTGGAAGCCGGCTTCGTTGCGGCGGTACCCAGAAGTGGAAAGTAACCGTAAATCCGTTGCAAATCCTGTTCGACCAATTCTTTCTCACTTCGTAAATGGGCACCGGTCAACAAATTGTCTCGAACACTCATCTCCAAAAACAGTCTCTTTCCTTCAGGAACATGCCCGATTCCCATCTCCACAATCTCTTCCGGTTCCATCCCGTCAATTCTGCAGCCTTGAAACCAGATCTCCCCTGATGTGAGGGGGACGATTCCCGAAATCGCCTTCAACGTGGTGCTTTTCCCGGCACCGTTTGCCCCAATCAGACACGTAATCGCTCCTTCTTCCACCTCTAGAGAAATGCCTTTCAATGCCTGGACACCGCCATAGTGGACCACAATGCTTTTTAAGCTAAGCATAAATCTATTTCTTCTCCCAGGTAGGCTTTGATCACTTCAGGATGCTGGCATACTTTCTGAGGCGTACCTTCTGCAATTTTATGACCGAAATTTATACATGTAAGTACATCGCACGTACTCATCACCGCATTCATGTCATGTTCCACCAATAAGATCGTAATACCCTGATCCCGGACCGCCTTAATTCGTTGCATTGTTTCGGCTGTCTCGGTGAGATTCATACCCCCCACGGGCTCGTCAAGCAAAATGATCTTGGGTTCGGTCGCAAGGGCATTGGCGATTCCCAAAGCAGCGGCATGACCATGCGGGAGATCTGCAGCCCTCTCGTTGGCTATGTCTGCGATGCCCATGAATTCAAGTAGCGCCATCGCTCGTTGTTCCACCGCTGCTTCTTTACGTCGGGTCTTTCTATTCTTCCGAAATTGCTGCCAAAGATTGATACCGGTATGGATGTGACAGCTCAAAATGACATTCTGTAGAGCATTTATTTCTTTGAAAAGGGCTGTTAACTGGAACGTGCGGGCCAGACCCAGCTCAGTAATTCTATACGTAGGCAGATTGGCAATATCCCTTCCCTGCCAGATGACCTGACCCTTGGATGGACGCAAGAAGCCTGTGATAAGATTGAATACGGTGGTTTTGCCTGATCCGTTGGGGCCGATTAGGCCCCGTATTTGGCCTTCTTCCACCGCCATGTCCAAATCACTAACTGCCGCATTGCGCCCAAAAAGCTTGGACAGTCCTCTCAGTTCAAGTATTGCCATATGGCGCTTTCAGCCTCGTTACCTTTTTAGCTATACGAGTTCGTCTTAACTCTCATCACTGCCGAGCACTTTTCTTAAATCCTCTTACATAATCTCACACGCTCTCGACATGTTTCGGGCCTTCACTTATTCAGTCGCAGCTTACTCGGCAAGCTTTCTAAACCATTCGGAAGATAAATTAAGATTAAAATAATAATTGCTCCAAAAATCATTGGCACCCATTCAACCAACGGGCGTAATAATTCTGCTAAGAATGTTAAAACAACCACGCCTACAATCGGCCCCGTAAATGTCTGCGATCCGCCGAAAACAACCCAAACCAGAAGATAAAGGGTGGTCGTAAACCCAAATTGATGGGGTTCGATAGCCCACAGCCGATGGGCCAAGAGGACTCCGGCAACGCCGGCAAAAAAGGACCCCACGGAAAAGGCCAGCATTTTGTATTTGACAATGTTTATGCCGATGCTTTTAGCCAAATTTTCTTCCGACGCTAACGCTCTCCAGGTATCCCCGATTCGAGAGGCATTGAAACGATACATTATCATCAAAGAAAGAAGCGTGACCGTCAAGGTGAGAAAATAATAAGGAACAGCTTCTTCAAAATCCATCCACGCCACATTCTCGAAAAGCACCGGGGCGGGTATGGTCAGGCCTTTATGTCCACCAAATGGGATTTTAAACCGTATCCAGCATAACCTTATGGCTTCTCCGGCTGCAAAAGAGGCCACGAAAAAAGCAAATCCTTTGGTTCTGGACAGAGGGTAGCTGATTGCCAGGCCGGTCAACGCTGCCGCCAGCGCAGCTGCAGGCAGCGAAATCCAGAACGGGATGCCCAAACTGCCGGATAATAAGGCCGTAGCATAAGCACCACAGCCCATCATGGGGACGTGGGCCAACGACCATCCGCCGGTAGTGGTGATCAGCCGAAAGCTGCTCACCAAAATGATATTGATTAACAGAGTCGTCAGAAGATCGACTTTATAGCCACTGATGGCAAACGGTGCGGAAATCAGAACGACCGGCAACGTTCCCAATATAAACGCCTGCTTGTAACTAATTTTCAGCATGCCCCATCATGCCTTGCGGCTTGATCGCCAAAAGAATGAGCATCACCAATACGTTTACCAAATTCGCAATGGTTGAGTCCAATAAGGTGGTGATAATGGTCGTTAGAAATCCAAAAAAAAGAGAGGCCCAAATAGTGCCTTTAATGTTCCCCGGCCCACCGACAATGACGACAACGAAAGCCGTCCACACCACGTAGTGCCCCATGTAAGGATGAACAGACATGATGGGCGCCATTAGCGACCCTGCCGCCCCTGCCATCGCCGAACCCAGCAACATTGCGATTGCAGCACTCTTCTTGACGCTGACCCCCTGCAATGCAGCTGCCTCCGGCTCCATGGCCGCTGCTCGCAGTGCACGGCCTATTTTGAATCGCTCCAGAAAGTTCCAGAGCGCCACCAGCAGTAGAATGGTGGCCGGAACGACGATGAATCTCTGCCAACTCGTTGATATGCCGCCAAAATCCAGCACTTGCGGATAGGCGGCCGGTACGGGTTTCATCTTGCCAAGGCCCCAGATTTTGACCACCGCTACCTGGAGAATGAAAACCAATCCCACCGACATAATGAAACCACCCAAAATATTTCCTCGCGCCTGTCGAAAAATAAGACGCTCGGAGATAAGACCTAGAAGTCCAACCACAACAATTGCCGCAGCCACTGCCACAAAAAACGGCCAGTTCATTTTAGCGTAAAGAACCCAGACAGTATAGGCCCCGACCATGTAGAACTCGCCGTGAGCGAAATTGACAATATGCATGACTCCGAAAACCAAGCTCAACCCTACTGCAATCAGGGCATAAAACGAACTCGTCATCAGGCCGTTTAATATCGTTTGCCCAATGAATTCCATCGTATTTTCCGAGAAAGTGGAACTAAGCGGGCGGGGATGACCACCGCCCTGCCTGTTTACTTTTGCCGAGGCATCGCAAGACTATGCCGGGATTATTTCATCATTTTCCATTTTTTAAGATATTTGAATAATATATCTTTATTCCCCGCCTCAGCAAGCCAGTCGTTTAGGCTCTTTTGTGCAACAATAGCCGGCTTGCCGCTTCGGATTTCGGTAATGGGCCAGTTGGGAACCAGAAGGTTATCCAGGCCGAATACTTCGTTGCCCCACCAAACTCCCGGCCCAAACGCATGCGGCACGGTCGGGGAGCTCTTCAGCGCTTGAAACACTTTCTCGGAGTCAACGCTGCCGGCTTTCTCAACTCCAAATTTCCAAACATCCAAACCACCCATGTATTCCCATACAATCTCTGAAAAGCCGTGGTCCGGGTACTTCGCCTGCCACTTCGCATAAAACTCGTTTTGCTTTTTAGTGAGCTTCGGGTCGTCAAAATCAGGGAACCCCGAGACAGCGCCTTCCATCCATTCCACCGGAACTTTTGCCGTGATGGCCTTAAAGTCCCAGCATGCTGAGGTAATGATTCCCTTCCAACCCTGGGTATAAGCTTGTTCCAGAATAAGGGCCTGGAACTCCGGATAGGATGCTCCCATGCTGAGAATATCAGGTTTTGTGGCCAGCGCTGCGGTCACAATGGGTGCAAAATCCGTGGTTTCCAATCCAAAGGGTTTGGAATAAGTCACCTCGATTCCGGCTGACTCAAAGCCTGCTTCCGACCAGGCGATTGCCGCAAGACCGATTTCATCGTCCTGGGATAGGATGGCCGCCCGTTTTGCTTTTGGATAGGCTTCTCCGATATACTGGATGTGCAGCAGATGGTACACGGGGAAATTGTCGGTAACGTCCATGAGGAAAGGCCTGTCCTTAGAGATGTCGGAGGCGATCAAAACAAAAGTTATTATCTTGTGTTTGCTCACAAACGGTTGCACAACAGCACTTTCTGCTCCCCCCAGCATCAGCATGGCCACAATCTTGTCTTCCAAGATAAGCTTCCTGGCTCCAAGAAGAGCCTTGCTTCCGTCACCTTCGTTGTCAAATTTTACTATTTCCACTTTATAAGACTTGTCTCCGGCTTTAATCCCCCCTGCGCCATTGACCTCCTCAATCCAGATTTCAGTACCTTCCAATCCTGGAAGTCCCCAGGCGGCTGCCGGCCCTGAGAGAGGTGCATTGTAACCGATCTTTACAGTCTCACTTTGGGCAGCGACCAGTTCTGATGCAAAAAAAATTGTCAGACACAATGCCAGTAACATTGCAAAAACGGTTAAAAATCTTCTTTTCATGATATGTGCCCTCCTTCCATTTTTATAGGTTGATCTTAACGCTACGTACATCTTCTTTATCAAACACGTTCAAGATTTCCGTAAATCGCTTGATAATAATAATTATTGATAAGTTTCTGTAAATACAGAAAATCAGATAGCATTGGCATCCAGATTTGTCAATAATTTGTTTGTGACTTATTAGGCGAAAATTAGCGTAATTGATTGGGGATTTTAAGGTCCATACATAGTCGGACGCACTTGGCGTGACGGCTGCAGATACTGCGGTGAAGGTATTCAGCCACTGTTCCTTGGTAGCCGGCATAAACGGCCCTTTGTCTTCGACCGGGTAACGAATTGGCTGTCCAGCCCAGACACCCTTCTGGAACATGTAGTCCTTCACTGCCATCCGGCCGTTGACGATCACGTAAGGAATGCCGCTGGTCGGCAAGCCCTGCTCGCCTTTTTTGTAAGTTGAGTTATCCTTGACATTCTCTGCGTCGAAGATGGTGATGTCGGCCACCATGCCGATCTGTATACGACCGCGCACCTTCATCGACTCAAGGCCGGCGTCACCGAGGTGTTTAGCCGGCCAGTAGCTCATCTGGGAGAATGTGAACATCAGCGGCACGCATTGCTCCCGGGCTATGGCGAAGGTCTTTCCGTGGGTTCCCCTGTGCACGGAAGAAGTGCGTAACTTTCGAGGGGGTCATCTCATGAGAGTCCGGACCACATGGGATCAGCGGCCACCGTCATGTGCGGTATCTTCACAAAGTATTTGATCCATTCCTTGCGTGGCGGGACATAGGTAATGACGCTGTGACCGGAATCATAGGGGTAGTACTCCGACCACATGTTGAGCCCTTTGGCTCGGGCCATCTGCAGTTTCTCCTCGATCTCCCCCCAGCCGTAGTCGTTGTTGTGACAGTAGAGCAGCGGCGCATCGAGCAGATAGGCATTGGTGAATACCTCGTCAAAGACGAGTTGCGCTTCAGTGGGGGGTTGCGATGACGGGTAGAAGCGTGCATGGAAGCCCGATACCCGACCGTAGCGGGCCGCGGTGCGTTGGACTTCAAACAACCCGGAGGTGGCCACGCCCGTACGCATGTAAACGACCGTCGAACTCTCCCCCACGGCGCCCTGTCGCAGACCTTCATCGAGGATCGCGGTGATCTGGTTCATCTGCTCGGTGTGCTGCGGGTCTCGGACCAGCCGATCACGCCGTCCTTGCCGGCTTCAACCCGCTTGTTGAAACCCGTGGTGCAATCGAGCGGCCCTTCGCTTTTTATCTCCGGATCATGTACTACCATGCGCGCGAATTCGTGTAATGGTCCGACGCAGGAATAAATATGCCTCATTTGTGGCTAATGTATTTGCAGATTAGACAGGACAAATACACACATTTTTGAGCCATAATTTAATTTGGATTTCGTGCCTTAAGCACCAATTGACAAATTTGATGGAATACAGATTAAAAGAAAAAAGATTTTTGAGGGAGGAAAATTTACATTGCCTAAA
>CP070694.1:1513294-1518243 GCA_020353355.1 Desulfobacterales bacterium
ATGTCGACAAACGGCTGGGCATAGAAAACACGAACGAGCGGATAGAGGCGATCATTTATCTTGCGGGCCCCCTCCAGGTCGCCGTTCCGAACACGTTGGAACAGCTCGGCCTGGATGTCTGCGGTCACGCTGCCCATTCCGGATATGGCACCGTCGGCGCCGAGAACAAAGCTGGCAAAAAGGGACATTGAGAAGCTGGACAGGATGGCCACGGGACGTCCCGTGGCCCGAAGGGCGCGCAGATTCTCCTCAAAGGTATCGATATCGTTGCTCCACTCCTTCACCGCAACGACCTGAGGAATTTCGCTTAGCTTTACAAGGGTATCGGCATCATATCCGATCCCCTGGCTGGGAGGATATTGGAAAACAACCATGGGGAGATCTACCGCTTCGGCGATGGTGGCAAAATGACGGTAGACCATCTCCGGACGCAGCCTGGCGCCCCACATAAAGAGCGTCGGGGGAAAGATCAACAGCCCGCTTGCCCCTTCTGCTTTGGCATCCCGGGCCAGATCCACAGCCTCCAGCGTACCGTCTGTATAAACACCAGAAATCAGGGGCAGGCGTGATCCCACCTCATCCAGGGCGGTGGCCAGGGTCTGCCGTCGTTCCTCCCTTGAAAGGGATGCCACTTCAGCGGCATGGCCGTTGAGGACGATGGCGGTGACGCCGGACACATCGGCCAGCCAGCTCAGGTGTCTGCGGTAGTCCTTTTCGTGTACTGAGTAATCACGCTTGAATGGAAGAAGGTTGGCGGGAATGATACCCGAAAATTTAAATGCGTTTTCCATTTATTCCTCCTTTTAAAAATCAGATCCTTAAGAATGAATTGTTGGGTTTCGCCCTTTAAAATCCTATCTTGTTAAATGCTTGATTCTCGTAGGTTGGGTTGAGGCACGAAACCCAACATAGCCGCTCGGGCTCAACCCAACCTACCAGAAATCGTACTTTTCGTTCAGGCACGAATTAAATAGTTGAATTAACCCCTGGATCCTTGATACTTGAAACTTGACATGTCACAGATAATGAAGAATTATAGCTCAATCGCTCCGGTCGGAAATGAAGCATCGTGCAAATACGGCAATTCCGGCTCTATATAGCACTAAACGAATAAAAAGCAACAGGAATCCGGGCATACCGAGGAAGGCCGGTTTGTTTAGCAGTCTTCCTTAACATGATCACATTCGTACCATGCCCTGAAATCAAATTCCTTAATCATCTGAGGGTTGCAATGGAAGTTACAAAGCAATTGGCCCAGTTTGTTGTCAATCATTCTTACTCAAATATTTCTGCGGATATTCGAGAGCTGGCCAAACTGACGATCATCGATAGCCTGGGTTGTTGTATCGCCGGGTATATTGAAGCCAGAGAGGAATGTGAATGGATCGTTGAGTTGGTCAAGGAACTCGGGGGAAAACCCGAATCCAGTGTATTCATGAACGGGTTTATGACCTCGGCGCCGTTTGCCGCGCTGGTCAACGGAACCATGATCCACTCCATCGACTTTGATGACACCCATATGGGCTCCATTTCACATTTCAGTGCCTCATTGGTCCCCACCGTCTTTTGCATGGCGGAAAAACTCCAGACCGACGGACCTGCTCTGCTCGAAGCGTTTGTGGTCGGGTTTGAAGTGGGTGCCAGAGTTGGAAGGCGAATGATGCCGTCCCATTACAGATTTTGGCACCCCACGAGCACATTCGGCTCACTGGCATCGGCGGCGGCGGCTTCAAAACTACTGGGATTGGATGCGTTACAGACAGAGTATGCACTCGGTTTGACCGCCGATCAGGCCGGCGGTCTTCGATACGGTATCGACAAAGGAGATTACTCAAAGAGCCTGCACCCCGGATTTGCGGCCATGCACGGGGTGATGCTGGCCCTGCTGGTCCTGAAGGGCGCCAACGGGCCGAAGGGTATCTTAGAATACCCCACCGGTTTTTGTCATGCATTATCTGAAGAACCGCAAATCGAAAAGATTGTTGATGGATTGGGAAAACCATATGAAATAACCGCAAACAGCCTCAAGGCCTATCCAACCATTCTCATCAGCCATTCATCCATTCAAGCCATTTTGGCGATGGTCGAAGAACACGATCTCGAATCCTCACAAATAGAGAAGGTGCGACTCACAGTTTCGAGTACGGCCAAAGGACAGGGTCAGAATTATAATCCTGAAACGCCTCTGGCAGCCCGGCTCAGCATTCCTTTCTCTGTGGCGCTGGCCCTTGTCGATAAAGAGGTCTCTTTGAAGCAATTCACAAGAAAAAGACTGCACGACCCGCTGATTAAGGATATGATGGCGCGTATTGAAATTGAGGCGGACCCCTCGTTGAACGCCGAGTATCCCGAAACCTTGGCGTCGATTGCGGTGCTGGAAACCAAAACCAAGGGCACGCTTAAAAATCAAGTGATCTACCCCAAAGGCAACATGAAGAATCCAATGACAAAAGATGATGTGCTTGCTAAATATCGAGCCCTGTGCTCCGGCGCCATGGATAGAAACAAAAGTGAGCAGATTCTGCAAAGACTCCTGGATTTGGATCAAACCGACGCTCTGCAGGAGTTGTTTGATTTATTGAGAGGGTAAACGCATAACAATAAGGAGAATACCATCATGTCTGAAACGATCACGTTTTCACCCGCTCCATCTGTTCTGGGTTTTGGCGCCCTGAACAAACTCCCTGAGATCCTTCGTTCCAGAGGTGTCAAACATCTACTCATCATCACCGATTCACAAATCGCGGAAAGCGGCATCCTTGAGCGGGTACTCGATATGTTGAAAGGTACAATGAAGTCGGAACTGTTTAGGGGTGTTCCTGCCGAATTCCGCAGCAGCGATATTGACGCGCAAAAGGAACTTTTGGGAAGCGATTTCGATGCCCTGCTGGGCTTGGGGGGCGGCAGTTCCATGGATTTCGCTAAAGCCATGTCGATAATTATGACTCACGGGGGTTCGCTGGGAGACTACCTGGGTGAAGGCTCGGTCCCGGACCCGGTGATTCCGGTAGTTTGCGTTCCCACGACCTCCGGCACAGGTTCGCAAAACACCCAGACCACGGTGTTTACCATTGGCGGGGTCAAGCGCGGGGTCTCATCTGAGTATATCCGACCGGCCGCCTCTATTGTCGATCCGGAGCTAACCATGGATCTTCCGCCGGAGGTTACGCGCAATTCAGGATACGATGCCCTGATGCACGCCTGCGAAAGTTTTATCGCCCGCCCCTATTCTCAAGTTCCAGCGCGTCCCATCCTTTACCAGGGAAGCAATCCCTTCAGTCGAGGTTTATCTCTGGAGGCCTTTGGTTTTATCTGGAGATCTTATCGACGCGCGGTATCTGACGGAGGCAACCGGGGCGCGCGCCTGGATATGTCCACAGGGTCACATTTGGCGGGCCTGGCGTTCAGCCATAGCGGCCTGGGGTTGGTCCATGCCCTGGCCTCTGCTGTGGGCGGTATGGTTGCTGAACCCCATGGTGTTTGCCTGGCAGCCTGCACCGGTATAGGTCTGAGCTATAATTTTAAAGTCTGTGAAAAAGATTATGCTGTTTTGGCAAACGTCATGTGCGGGATCGATGAAGGCGCCGCTGCGAATGGCGGCGGGAATATTTTTCTTAAAAAAATCCAAGATCTTATCAAAGAGCTCGGTTTTCCCTCCAAGCCTTCGGAATTGGGGCTTGGCAAGCAGGATGCCGAGAAATTGCTTGAAAACACATTGCTCCAGACGCGACGCACAAAAACCAACCCCCGGACCCTCGATGATGAGCTTCTCTCACATATTGAAGAAGGAATTTAGCAGCAACGCCTGGATGGTTTGAGATAGAGGGGGTGATAATGACGGACATTCAAATCGAAAACAAAAAGCTGGCAGTTGTCAATGTTGGAAAATTGCTTTCCGGTGACTTAACAAAACCTGTTTTAGATGCCGATTCCATCGTTTGCAAAAATGGCATCATATCGTCGATCGGCAAAAAACTGGATGTCTCCGAAGCCGATATCGTCATTGATGCCAAAAACACGACCATCATCCCCGGACTCATCGACTCCCACTGTCATATCGTGATCGGGGACTATACCCCCCGACAAAAGCAAATTGATTTTCTAGACTCATATGTCCATGGTGGAATTACCAGTGTTGTTTCAGCCGGAGAGGGGGTGCATGCTCCCGGACGGCCGCACGATCCGGTGGCTGCCAAAGCACTGGCCATAACAGCCTTTAAGTGCTTTCAGAATTTTCAACCCAACGGAATGAAGGTAAATGCAGGTTCAGTTATATTAGAGCCGGGTTTGACCGAAGAAGATTTTGCGGAGATGGCCAGTATTGGATTACGATATGCGAAATTTGGCTTTGGCGCTTATGCCGATCCCCGTGACGGAAAGCCTGAAGTCCGCAACGCCCAAAGATATGGATTATGTGTCATGAGCCATAGCGGGGGAGCTTCCGTTCCGGGAAGCACCCCGATAGACCATGAAGTCCTCCTTCACCTTGCCGTTGACGTTTGCGGCCACATCAACGGTGGTACAACGTCATTAGACGATGATGGTGTGGTTCGAATAATAGACGAAAGCGAGATGGCCCTCCAGATCGCACAGGCCGGCAATCTGCGATCGGCCTTACACATACTAGATGCCGCCCGTCATTACAATGCACTCGGTAGAGTATGCATTGGCAGTGACACACCGACCGGGACCGGTGTCATGCCGCTGGCGATTATAAAAACCATCTGTGAGCTATCTTCATTGGGGAACATACGCCCTGAGGAATCGATTGCATTGGCCACCGGAAACAACGCCAGGATTTTTAGACTCAATACCGGCACCATTGCGGTGAGCAAACCGGCAGATTTTATCGCCCTGGACGCGCCTTGCGGTTCGGTGGAAAAAGATGCACTCGGCGCGATATCTCGCGGCGACATACCGGGAATATCATGTGTGGTTATCAATGGTCA
>CP070694.1:1518343-1521909 GCA_020353355.1 Desulfobacterales bacterium
AGGACGCTGCTCCGACGCTATCCAACCGGGAAATCGACATTCTTCATCTGCTGGCAGAGGGTCTCAGCAATAAGGAAATCGCTTCAAGACTGTTTATCGCCCCGGAAACCGTCAAGACACATCTTCAGAACATCTATCGGAAACTCGATGCCAAGGGGGGACGCGTGGCGGCACTGCAAGCGGCCCGCACGCTGGGCCTCATTGCACTCGACTGATCCTTTCATGAGCATCCCGCCTACTCTTGCTTGATAGATTCCGTGACATCCCCATATCGCATGTCATACATGCCTCAAATGGCCAAACTAACTGCGGGAAAGGCTCCTCGTAGCCCGCAAACGGGCTAACCCGATTTTTTTGGGAAAATGGCTCTTTGGGTGATTTACAGGCGTAACCGACTCCTTTATAAGCTAATTTTGTAGCATACCCAGTTGTGTTTCGTGTTGATGGTCATCCATTTTAATCCACTTGAATCGCCACTTCTTGATTAATGAGATTCTTAATTAACATATTGCATAGGAGCTTGTTACTTGGACAAATCCACAACATATCGAATCAGAGTCCGAGGTTTAGTCCCGGACAGCTGGACTGACCGATTGGGCACTATGACTATCGTTGAGACCACCCCTGAAGGGATGACGCTGAAGGGCCGGTTGCCCGATCAGTCTGCGCTGGCTGGCGTACTGGATACGCTCTTTAGCTTAAACCTGCCCATTTTGGAAGTCAGCTGTCTGCCGGATTGATAGCAAGGTGAAGAACTCGATTAGGCGGGTGTTACCTTAACCATTCGCATAGTCTATTCTACGCCATGCAACCTCCCGACAGCATAATCGAGGAAGGCACGATCTACAAAAACATGAATCGTTAAAAAAGGCGGATGAAATGAAAACCATGATCAAAATTTTAGGAACTTTGGCATTGCTATTGATGCTGGCCCTGCCCGCCATGGCGGTCGATATACCATCCGAAGTGACACTCTTTAAGAACGTCAACATCTTCGACGGTGAAAACGAAAAACTGCTGCAAGGCTACGATGTCCTCGTGATCCGCAATCTGATCAAGCAGGTCTCCAAGGACATCCCGACCGAAGGCACATACGAACTCGATGTCAAAACGGGCGGAGTAAAGAAGCTAAACGTCGATGTGGGGTGTATGCATCATTACACCGTGTATGTTGCCGGAGAAAAGGAAAAAACAGAGAAAAAAGAGGTGAAGGTAAATGTCATTGACGGCAAGAGGAAGACCCTTATGCCGGGATTGATTGATGCCCATTGGCATACCCTTTACGTGAACATGCTGGGTCTTGACCCGCTTCGGACAGAGGAGACTGACTACATCCATGCGGTGGCGCTCAAAGAGGCCGACAAGACGTTGCTGCGCGGCTTCACCACTGTGCGGGATCTGGGTGGCAGCTGCTTTGGCTTGAAGAAAGCGATAGACCAAGGGGTGTGCCCCGGCCCCCGAATCCTGCCCAGCGGCACCCATATCGGCATCACCGGCGGTCACGCGGACTATACTGAAAGCTGGAACCTGCCGCGCAGTATTGATGGCTCCATGGATCGCTTCGAGCAAATCGAATCGTTCAGGCAGGTTGCAGGCGTCCCTGAGATGCTCGCTGCCGTTCGATACAATCTGAAGCGGGGCGCCAGTCAGATAAAGCTGCTCATGGGCGGTGGAGTCGCCAGCACGTATGATCCGCTCGATGTCAACGAGTTCACCTTTGAAGAAGTGAAGGCTGCCGTAGATGTGGCCAAGAATTGGGGCACCTACGTGACCGTCCACATATACACGGATGAAGGCATCAAGAAAGCCATCAAGGCCGGGGTCAAAGGGATCGAGCATGGTCATCTGATGAGCGAAGAAGCGGCGAAATTGATTGCCAAAAACGATATGTGGGTGTGTATCCAGCCGTTCGATCCGGACATGCCTGGTGCATTAGAGATTCTTGGGCCTGAGAAGTTCAAGAAATACCTCGAGATGGCAAACGGGTTTCCGAAGGTGATGGACTTCGTCAAGAAGTACAACATCAATCTGGCTTTCGGAACAGACTTTTCTTTCACGCCCCAAAATAATCACACACAGGCCAACGCGCTGACTAAGTTTTCCAAATGGCTCAGCAACTATGAAATTCTGAAGATGGCTACTTCGACGAACGCCAAATACTTTGAACTCTCCGGCGAGCGCCATCCATACAAGCAGGGGCCTTTGGGCGTTATCAAGCCCGGCGCCTATGCCGACATCCTGTTGGTGGACGGAAATCCTTTGGAAGACGTCTCGATTCTCGGTGATAACAACAAGAATATTTCACTTATTATGAAAAACGGCAAGATCTACAAGAACACGATTCATTAGGAAGGAGAAACAAAATGAAAAACAGCAATCAAAATCACAATGACTCCTACGTTGGAGGCTCCACCCGCCGCGAATTTCTGCGCAACGGCACCTATGCCGCTGCAGGAGTTGTTGCCGCGGGTTTAGCTGCAGGCTCCGCAATGGCGCAAGAAAGTTCTGGAGCCGGCAAGACCGCTGCGGAAGGGGAGGCGGGAAAACTTAATTTGATTACACCCACCTATGAAGAAAGTCCCACGTATCTGGCGACCTATAAGTCTTCGGATCGCGCCAAGAAAATATGCAAGGACGCAATCATCATCGACACCTTATACTCCGCCGTCTATCCCCTGCAGTGGAAGAGCGACGACCAGTTCGAACCCGTGATGGCCGAGTGCAAGGCCGCAGGCATGAACGTACTGGGTATTTGCTCTTCGGCTGATGTTGCCGGTTCCGATCCCAAAGCCGTTTTCGGCGCGGCCAGGTTCTACTACAAGAAGATCTATGCGAACCAGGATAAATACATGATGGTAAGATCGACCGATGACATCCGCAAAGCCGTGAAGGAGGGAAAGCTGGGCATCTACCTCGTTCACCAGGGGACCAACCAATACCAGGGAGATGTCGGCAACGTGGCGCTGATGAAGGCGATGGGCTTCGGCTACTGCCTGCTGGTGTACAACCAGAAAAATCATGTCGGCGGCGGCATTGCCGACAAAGAAAATACCGGGTTGACCGAATACGGGCGCAAGCTGATTCAGGCCTACAACCGCTACGGCATGGTGGTGGATGTCAACCATACCGGCAACAGGACCGCCCTGGATGCCTGTGAAGTCAGCACAAAACCGGTGATCTTCTCGCATTCGGGCGCCAAAGGGGTCTTCACTTCATTCCGGAACATGACCGACGAACTGATCAAGGCCATCGCCAAAACAGGGGGCACCTGCCATATATTTGGCACCGGGGCGTATGTTGATCCCACCAACCCCGCTGTCGTGGGGCCTGAGATTTTATTCAAGCATCTTGACTATATGGTCCAGCTTCACGGCAACACCAATCACGTGGGTTACGGGTCGGACTATATCCCGGACATGAACAAGACCATGGAACTCGTTATGTCCAAGGCCAGTGCGTACCCGGACATGGGAATGAAACCGGGGACCACGAAAAAGGCGATCGAGATGTACGCCCCCACAGCCAACCCGGCCCGGATCCTGCCGGCGCTCGTTGATCAAATGCTG
>CP070694.1:1522009-1524549 GCA_020353355.1 Desulfobacterales bacterium
AAGCGTTGATCATGCAGGCCGAAAATTTTTTTGGGTGACTGTCCGCGCCAGTTCAACAAAATCGTATTGGCTTTCAGCGAACCGATGCCGTATGACTGAACCAGGGTTTGAATGCCGACATTAAGATTGGGCGCAGCAATGACCAACGGAAACGCATTGGAGTCGTGTCTGGCAATATCTTGCTTTAATTCCGCTTCGGCTTCGGCTTTCAATTTGCGCATCTTCAGGCCTTGGCCCTCAAGGATGCGAACCAGGGTGGTCAACCCGCTGCCGCCTTCAATCCAGGCCGCAAACTGCAGCAACTCTGCGCGCCTCTGGGGATTGTCCGAAAACGCCAGAATCTGGGGACGCCAGTAGCGGGGATGTTCGAGCTCATGCGCAGCGGCCAGCAGATGTTCCCGTGCGCGTTGGTGATGATAGGAACGCTGGCTGTCTGCCCAGCGGGATGGGCCGGCCGTTTGTTTCAGGTATTGGAAAATTGCCAGCAAAATGGCAAGGGCAATGGCACCGGAGGTAAAGTCAATCGCCAGCATGGCACCCAAACATGTCAGCCCCCCGGCTAAACTCAGCCATTTATTGAAATAACGAAATCGCGGGCGAAACGATGGGCTTGCCGAGCGCGCCTCATAATAGGTGGCGTAATTCAACAGGCCATAGGAAATCAAAAAAAACATGGACACCACCGGTGCAATCAGATTGAGTTTACCCAGCCCGATGGTGGCCAATGCAATGCCGGTAGACAGCAGCACCCCGCGTCGCGGATTGTCGGTGGGCCCTGATCCTTTGGCAAAAGGATTAAAAAACGGAAAAATGCGATCGCTGGCTAACGATTGTAAAATTCGGGGGGCACCTAAAAATGATGCCATGGCCGAGGATAAAGTAGCGGCAATCACGCCGGCGGTGATAAGAAAATCTATATAGGCCACCTGTTTCATGGCACTGTAGTCGCCGATCATGGTTTCAGCCGGCAAGGTGGCAGCGAATACGACGGCGGAAAGAAAGTAAACCACGATGGACAATCCCACAGCGGCAAACGTTCCCAAGGGCAGGCTTTTTCCGGCATCTTTTAAATCGCCGGACATGCTGACCCCCTGGGTAAAACCGGTGACTGCCGGAAAAAATATGGCAAACAGAATCCAGAAATTCATATTTATGTTGGAGGGAGCCCAATTTTGAAAAAGCAGGGCAGTGTCCCATTTGAGCAGCCCGCCGACGAAAAACGAGGCGATGGCTGCCGCCAGAATGCTCATGACGACATACTGAAAGCGTGTGGCCCAGTCGGCTCCCAACCAGGCGAAGATGAACAGAAAGGCAACTGCAATGGTGGCGACAAGTTGCGGAAGGGCACTTAATTTTGTCGGTATCAGCGTGGCAATGACCTCGCCAAAACCGATACAGTAAAACGCAATGGACACAGATTGCGCCAGAAACAAGACGATACCGATGGCACCGCCGAACTCAAGGCCCAGGGTTCGGGAAATCAGGTAGTAGTCTCCGCCGCCTTTTACTTTCAGGTTGGTGGCGACAGCCGAAAGCGACACACTGGTCAACACCGATATGCCGTTGGCCAGACACAGGATCAGCAGCGCACGGCCCAGGCCGGTGCTGCCGACGACAAAACCCAGGCGTAGAAATAGAATGATACCGAGGATGGTTAGAATGCTAGGGGTGAAAACTCCGGCAAATGTTCCCAGGGTACCCTGTTTTTTCGTCATAGAAAATCTATCTCTTTTCACAAATATCTAATATCAAACAAGTAAGGTGTCAGGTGTCAGGTTTCGGGTGTCAGCTTTCAGAGGTTCAGAGTCTTTCGATTTCGGATTTTAGATTTCGGATTGAAAGTCATCATTATTTGCTCCGAATTCTTTTTTGAGATTCATGGATTTCTGTAAATATTTCTGGAGCTTCTGCTGGACGGCACCATAAACGGTTTCATCCGGATAATTTCCGTCTTCATCGGGTTTGCCGACCGGTTTGGCGGTTAATATTTCAATGCCTTCTTCCACCGTTGCGACCTGATAAATATGAAATTGTCCCTGTTTTACAGCGTCAATGACTTCTTTTTTTAACATCAGATTCTTGACATTCGCGCGGGGAATGAGCACCCCCTGATCGCCGGTCAGGCCTTTGGTTTTGCAGACATCAAAAAAGCCTTCAATTTTCTGATTGACACCGCCGATGGCCTGGATTTCGCCTTTCTGGTTGACGGAGCCGGTGACGGCAATTCCCTGGTATATGGGGATGCCCGAGAGGCTGGATAGAATAGCATACAGCTCGGTGGAAGAGGCACTGTCCCCATCAATGCCGCCGTAGCTTTGCTCGAAAGTGATGCTGATCGACAGGCTCAGCGGATAGTTCTGGGCAAATGTTCTTCCCAAGTATCCCGAAAGAATCAAAACACCCTTATCATGGGTGTTGCCGCTGAGCTTGGCTTCGCGCTCAATATTGATCACCCCGGCTTTGCCCATAAATGTTTCGGCTGTAATCCGGGAGGGACGCCCGAAGGAGAAATCACCGATCTGGTAGACGGCAAGGGCATT
>CP070694.1:1524649-1527478 GCA_020353355.1 Desulfobacterales bacterium
CGACACATTTCTGGTGCTTGCAATTGAAATAATCGAATTCACCGTTTAGAGCATTTGAAAATTCGGATTTCGAATTTGTTTCGGATTTCGGATTTCGTGTTTCGAATTTTTTTATTATTAATCCGGTTTTAAGATTAAATTCATTACTACTTTAATTTAGATTGCACTGCCAAAAAGGAGCTACAAGATGATCGGAATTACCTCATACGGCGCATATATTCCACGGCTGCGATTGGATCGCATGTCCATCTTCAATGCCATGGGCTGGTTTGCACCGGCCATCATGATGGTAGCCCATGGCGAGCGTTCTATGTGCAACTGGGATGAAGACGCCATCACGATGGCGGTGGCGGCCTCCCGTGATTGTTTGGCTGGCCTGGACAAGCAGAAATTGGATGCTCTCTATCTGGCATCTACGACAATGCCCTTTGCTGACCGGCAAAACGCCGGCATCTTGGCTGCTGCGCTCAATCTGAGCGATAACTTAATCACAGCAGATCACAGCTCATCTCAGAAGGCTGCCACCACCGCTTTGATAACAGCTCTTGAATCTGCAAAAAGCGGTGAACGCCAGAGTATTTTGGTGACTGCCAGCGACCGTCGGGAGACCAAAACCGCCTATTTTTATGAAATGTGGTTTGGTGATGGGGCCGCATCGCTGATGGTCGGGGATGAGGATGTCATCGCAGAATATAAAGGATCGTATTCCCTTTCCATAGACTTCGTGGATCATTATCGCGGCGCGGGTAAAAAATATGATTATATGTGGGAAGAGCGCTGGGCCCGGGATGCAGGCTATGGTGTCATCATCCCTCGGGTGGTCAACGGACTGTTTGATAAACTGGGGATATCTATGGATGATGTTGATACGCTCGTTTATCCCTGCTTTTTTAAAGGCGATCATCGCAAAATCGCCAAGGGACTCGGCGCCAGCCCCGAAAAACTGGTGGACAACATGCATGAGGTATGCGGCGAAACAGGTACGGCGCATGCATTTATGATGTTTATTTCGGCGTTAGAGCAGGCCCAGCCGGGGCAACGCATTTTAATGTGCGGTTTCGGTCAGGGAGCCAATGCGCTGTATTTTGAGGTGACCGATAACATTACTAAATTGCCGCAACGAAATGGCGTCAAGGGATCGCTGCAAAATAAAAAGTCCATCGACAATTATCTTAAATGGCTGAAATTCAGAGATTTGATTCAAACGGAAATGGGAATCCGGGCCGAAGCTCCCACCCAGACGGCGACCACGGTGTTATGGCGCAAAAATAAAATGATTTTAGGTCTGGTGGGTGGCAAATGCCGTGAATGCGGTACGCCGCAGTTCCCTAAAGCTGATATTTGTGTCAATCCCGCCTGCGGGGCGTTTTATAGTCAAGAAGATTATGAGTTCGCCGACATTCCGGCCAGAGTGAAAACATTTACCGGTGATATGCTGGCAGTATCCGTCGATCCACCGGCAATTTACGGGATGGTTCAATTTGAAGGCGGCGGACGACTCATGGCGGACTTTACCGACTGTGAACTGGATGATATTAAAGTCGGGCTCCCGGTCAAAATGGAGTTCAAACGTAAAAGTCTGGATCAACAACGTGGGTTTGTCAATTATTTCTGGAAGGCCGTTCCGCTGCCTGGCGCGGCTGAAGAAATGGAAAAAATCCGATTTGATGGGCAGGTTGCCATTGTAACCGGTGGCGGGGCCGGCCTCGGCAGAGTATATGCGCTAGAGTTAGCCAAACGTGGGGCCAAAGTCGTGATCAATGATCTGGGGGGTGCGCGGGATGGCGCCGGCAAAGGCTCCGTTGCACCGGCAGATGAGGTTGTTGAGGAAATTAAGGCTTTGGGTGGTGAAGCGGTGGCCAACTATGACTCTGTCGCCACCTCGCAGGGCGGAGAAAATATTGTCAAGACTGCCCTGGATGCATTCGGGCGCGTTGATATTCTGATTAACAATGCCGGGATTCTACGCGACAAAAGCTTTTTAAAGATGGAGCCGGAAAACTGGCAGGCAGTCATGGATGTTCACCTGAACGGTGCTTACCATGTTACTCGCCCGGCCATGGCGATAATGAAAGAAAATGGTTATGGACGAATTTTGATGACGACGTCCGCGGCAGGTTTATACGGCAATTTCGGCCAAACCAACTATTCGGCTGCTAAAATGGCGCTGGTCGGTTTAATGAATACCCTGAAGCTGGAGGGTAAGAATTATGACATCAAGGTGAACACCATCGCACCCATTGCCGCTTCCAGATTGACCGAAGATGTCATGCCGCCGGATCTGTTTGAGAAATCAAAACCGGAATTTGTTGCACCCATGGTGGTGTATCTTTGCAGCAAAGATTGTAAGGAGACCGGTGCTATTTTCAATGCGGTTATGGGGTATTTTAATCGAGCAGTTGTTTTTACCGGCCATACGGTGCAGCTGGGAGATCCGGAAAATCCGCCTACACCGGAGCAGATTCATGAGAATTGGGAGAAAATCAACTCCATGGACGGTGCCAGAGAAATAGAAGATGCCAACACGGCCATTTTTGCTCTCATCTCATCACCCGCTGAAGCAGCGGCTGAAGCAGCTGTTGCCGCAAAGGCGGATGAGAGTGTTCAGGCGATTTTCGACCGGATGGCAGACAGCTTTAAGGCTGATGCCGCCGCCGGCGTGGATGTGGTGTTTCAGTTTAACATTTCCGGAAAAGGCGGCGGCAACTGGTATTGCATCATTAAAGATGGTGCCTGTACAATTGATTCAGGGACCCATGAAAAACCGATTTGTACCATAAATATGGCAGATCTAGATTTTCTGGCCATGATGGGTGGAAAACTTCCGCC
>CP070694.1:1527578-1530623 GCA_020353355.1 Desulfobacterales bacterium
CGTGGCTGCCGAAATCATCGGCGTATCCCTGTTTCGCTATAAATTAATTGCCTTTGCCGTCAGCTCATTTTATGCCGGCGTGGCAGGTTCTTTGGTAACTTTATGTTATTACGGAGCGGCGAATATCGAAGAGTTCAACCTTACCGTGTCTTTTCACCTCTTGGGCATGATCATCATCGGGGGGATGGGAACAATTTTGGGTTCCTTTTTTGGAGCCGGCTTCATGGTTCTGCTGCCTATCTTCATCAACCAAACATTGTTAACTTTTATGGAAAGGGTGCCGTCGGATCTTCGCGCAAATATTGAGCTGATTGTCTTCGGCGGGCTGATTGTTTTTTTCCTGATTGTCGAACCCTACGGTATGGCAAGACTCTGGCACACCATTAAGGATAAAATGCGCCTGTGGCCGTTTCCGTATTAGCAGCGATGGCGGAGATAAACCCCGCCACCGCTATTTTATTATCGAATGTAGGGGTGGGCTCTACGCCCACCCGAGAATGTTTCAATATTAACAATCATTATGAAAAGACGTCTAACCATCAACCACAAAAAAAGGAGGACAACATGAGACGTAAATTGATTATTACGCTTTTTGCTCTGGTTTTAGTGGGTGGCCTCGTTCTGGCATCCGGTTCGGCACTGGCACAAGAAAAAACACAATTCTTCGGCATTTTGATTTATCGAACGGGCCCATATGCACCGGGGGGAAGCGGTTTTGGCAGCGGCTGGGAAGACTTTATGCAACTGCGAAACATGCAGGGCGGTGTCAACGGCATTCAATACGCCTGGGAAGAGTGCGAAACGGCTTACAATACTGCCCGCGGTGTTGAATGCTACGAACGACTGAAAGACAAATCAATTCTTTTCCACCCCTTGAGCACCGGCATCACCTATGCCCTGATTCCGCGCGGCACCAAAGAAGAAAAAGTCATATGGTCCTCGGGATATGGAAGAGCAGATGCATCTGACGGTTCCGTTTTTCCATGGGTTTTTACAACCCCCACCAGTTACTGGTCGCAAAACTCGGCCAAGATCAGATTCATCGCAGACAAGATGGGGGGCATGGACAAACTGAAGGGGCTTAAGATTGCCAACCTCTTTATCGATATCCCTTACGGGCAGGAAACCAAACCGCTACTGGATACGATGTCTCAAAAATACGGCTTTGAGGTTAAGCACTTTCCCGTGGCTCCGCCGGCAATTGACCAGAAGGCTCAATGGATGGATATCGTCCGAAGATACAAGGCGGACTGGGTCATCAATCGTAACTGGGGTGTCTCCTGCACCGTACCGCTCAAAGAAGCAGCAAGGCTCGGGTTTCCGGCAGACCGCATCCTGGGTGTCTGGTGGTGCGGCTCTGAAGAGGACGTGCTTCCGGCCGGGCCGGCGGCTAAGGGTTATTACTCCGCGAACTGGCACGGAGTTGGAAGAAATTTCCCTCTGATTCAGGAAATTATCGATAAGGTTTACGGAGCCATGAAAGGGCACATCTCTTTCACCCGTGTGGGCACGGTATACTACAACCGAGGGGTCTGGGCTGGTTTGGTCGGCGAGGAAGCAATTCGAACAGCACATAAAAAATTCGGGGTCAAAGTACTCAGTTCAGAAGAGCTGCGCTGGGGCATGGAAAACCTCGACATTACCGCAGAGCGAATTAAGGAACTCGGTGCGGAAGGGTTTATGGCTCCCATCAAGACATCCTGTGAAAACCATGAGGGTGGAAGGGCTGTCCTATTCCAGCAATGGGATGGCGAAAAGTGGGCATCCGCCGGCCAATTTGAACCGATAAGCGACTTTGTCTGGGCCGAGATCAAAGCATCGGCGGCCAAGTACGCTCAGGAGCAAAACATCACTCCGCGAGATTGTAAGTAGCCTTAAAAACCTAAAACCATCATGCGGGCATGGGAGTTCTTAAACTTACCGCCCCATTTTATGCCTGATCACCTCATCCCCGTAAATTACCCCTCCCGGGCGGGAGGGGTTCGGGGAGGGGCAAAATGTCGATATAAAAAAAATGAGAGTTTAACCATGGAGCAAACTCCCCTACTGAAGGTCAACAACATCGAAGTCATCTACGAACACGTTATCCTGGTTCTTAAAGGCGTTTCCCTGGAGGTTCCCGCAGGCGGCATTGTCTCGCTGCTGGGGGCCAATGGGGCCGGCAAGACCACCACCCTAAAAGCGATCTCGAACCTGGTCAAGGCCGAACGCGGTGAGGTCACCAAAGGAACCGTCGAATTTGAAGGCAAACGCATCGACAAGATGTATGCGCCCGCCGTAGTCAAATTGGGCCTCATCCAGATCATGGAAGGCCGGCGCACCTTTGAGCATTTGACCGTAGAAGATGATCTGCTCACCGGCGCATATACAAGGGGGCATGATACCAAAGGCATCAAAGAAAGCCTGGAAACGGTTTATAAGTATTTCCCTCGCCTGGTAGATAGACGCAATGCCAAGACCGGATACATTTCCGGCGGGGAGATGCAGATGTGTGCCATCGGCAGAGCCCTCATGGCCAAGCCCAAATTGATGCTTTTGGATGAACCCTCCATGGGACTGGCTCCACTTCTGGTGCATGAAATTTTCGAGATCATCGTCCAACTTAATAAGGAAGAAAATGTTGCCATGCTTTTGGCCGAGCAGAACGCGAACATGGCGCTTCAATTTGCCAGATACGGCTATATCATGGAGAACGTCCTGGTGGTACTGGATGGCGATGCAGAAACGATGAAGGACCGCATGATCGGTAAGATACGACCCTTTTCGAGCTGTACTCTCTAGCGTTATCGATTCTAATCCTGATCCGACCAAGATGTCCTCTCGAATAGGCTATGTTACTGGATATTGTTACAACGGTAGGTGTTACTTCTTAGTCAGAATGCCCCGGGCGTAGAACGCCACGATCGCCGCAATCAGCACCCCATACAAGCCAACGTTTCCAAGGCTGAACTGTATACCATAAGCGTACTCCTCCTCGATTCCCGTACCATCTACTCCTACATTTATTGGCAGGATGGGGAGCAGGTTGGTCAGCCCTTTGACGTA
>CP070694.1:1530723-1540232 GCA_020353355.1 Desulfobacterales bacterium
ATATGCCATTCCGATTTTTTAAAACCGACGATACAGCCGAAAAGGTTTTTTACCCCTAAAGTCAGCAGCATTTGCGTATGGGTTTTGAGCTTGGCAAGATTAATGACGACATCGGTCTCAATGGCTGATTTGGCAATCTCGATGCGCCCGAAAGGTTGGCCGATATCTTTTTTTACGGTTTCGGTAAATGGTCGAAATTCAACCCTGAGATCTTTAAAGGCTGTTTTGAAACCGCCTTCTTTAAGGGCGCGCTCAAAGGATCCGATGGCCGGACTATCGCAGATTTGCGGATAGCCGCCGTTTGATATCACGTATTCAGCCACTGCTTTCACAACCAAGGGGTGGGTCATAATGGCTTTATCGGGTTTGGCCGGTGATAAAAAATTGGGTTTGATCAGCACGCGTTTTTGTTTGTGGATCAGCCCATTGCAGATGGCATCCATCATTTCGAAGATGATTGGCTTTAAGCGCCCGTAATCATAGTTGGCTTTCTTAAAAATAACGTCCGGCATCCGGCTATTTCCATAGGTAAATTTTGATTGATCTTCTTTAATAAATACGCAAATACAACAGTAATTGCTCTTGATAATTGGATTAATTCGTTTTAGCAATATATTTTAATTTCGCATCCGGTAATTCATTGAAGTTTTTTGTCCGGATATCATATAAAATCAAAAAAGCTGAAATAAAGCAGATCTAAATTCTAGAATCCAATGCCAGCTGAATCCCCATTATCAAAGCGCATTAAGCGGCATGTGGTCGGACGTTTGCGAACCTATTTTGCCGCTACCTCCCCCGGTTTTGAAACCATTTGTTTGAATGAGCTTTTATCTCTGCCGCTATCAGGCAAAGAGGTACGCGCCGTTTCGGGAGGTGTCGAGTTTCGAGGGCGCTTGAAAGATTGTTATCTTGCCAACTTAAACTTGCGCACCGCCAACCGCATCCTGATGCGGATTCAAACGTTTAAGGCTACCAACTTCAATCAATTTGAAAAAAAACTCCTCGATATTCCCTGGCAACTGTATCTGCGAGCCGACCAACACCCCAAAGTCCAGGTAACAACCCGGCATTGCCGGCTTTACCACTCCGAGGCCATTTCTGAACGCACCCTCACCGGCATCATCGGGTGCATGGCGGAAAAAGATTTCATGGAAGATGGGGGAGATATGTCTTCTGTCAGGCAAAATGTTTACGTACGCGGTATGGGTGATCGCTTTACGATGTCGATCGACAGCAGTGGCGATAGCCTTTATAAGCGCGGCATCAAAAAACACCCGGGCACTGCTCCGCTCCGTGAAACAGCGGCGGCAGCGGCGCTGATGCTGGCGGGCTACAGCGGCTCGCAACCGCTGATCGACCCGATGTGCGGTACCGGAACCTTTGCGCTGGAGGCTGCTCTCATGGCGAAAAACATACCCGCCGGATGGTTCAGAGATTTTGCCTTCATGCACTGGCCGTCTTTCCAGCCAAAGCGTTGGGCGTATCTGAAACGTCAATCCGAAAAACATTTTTTTAACCTGAAAAAACCGCAAATCTGGGCCTCAGATATAGACTCATCGGCATGTTCACGGCTTGCAGCGCGTATTACGAATTTCAACCTGCATGACGCAATCAGCGTGATGAACACGAATTTTTTTGACCTGATCCCCACCGCGCTGACCGGCCGCACCGGAATAATAGCCATCAATCCCCCCTATGGGCGGCGCATCGGATCTAAACGTGAGAGCGAGCAACTTTTTAAAGAAATCTGCCACCGCTTAAACCAGCATTATAAAGGCTGGACGCTGGCACTGATTTTACCGCATCAAAAACTGGTAAAATATATCCCGTTTCAATTGGCTGGATACCCTCTGTCCCATGGTGGTCTCCACCTCAATTTAATGGTGGGAAGAATAGCTTGATGAACCAGAATTGGAATGGTGGAATATTGCCTAAAAAAGAATTAAGGCGGTCTTGTAATTCTGAACAATTTTGATTAAAGGCCCAGAATTGCATTACTCCTGGACGATTCAGGCAAAAAGTTCGATAACCACAAGCAATTAAAGTAGGGCCGGCCACTGTGCCGGCCTCTAAGGGCGGCCGCAGTGGGCCGCCCAACTTTAAACTTGTAAGTGAAAACAAAAATGTACACTTTAGAAATATTTTGCTACAAAAAATTAATCTTGTCGGTAAAAAGAATTATATGGAGGTGGTATTATGGATTATAAAGATCTGAGAATCAACGGCCAGCGCCTGCAAAGCACGCTTGAGGAAATGGCCAAAATCGGCGCAACGCCGGGCGGCGGTGTTCAGCGATTAACCTTGTCTGATGAAGATAAACAGGCGCGAGAACTTTTCGTCAAATGGCTTAAAGAACTGAATCTGGAGATTACGATTGACGAAATGGGAAATATTTTCGGCAAACGGCCGGGTAAAAACAATGATCTCGCACCGGTGATGAGTGGTTCTCATATTGATTCCCAGCCCAAAGGGGGACGGTTCGATGGCATATTAGGTGTGATGGGCGCTCTCGAGGCTCTGCGGACCATACACGAAAACAATATTGAAACCGATCGCCCCTTGGTCATTGTGAACTGGACCAATGAGGAAGGCTCCCGCTTTGCCCCGGCCATGGTGGCATCCGGGGTTTGGGCCGGTGCTCTCGAGCGGGACTGGGTGTATGATAGAACCGACATAAACGCCAAGCGATTCGAAGATGAGCTCATCCGCATCGGATACAAAGGAACGGCCCCCGCTAAGAAATGGCCGGTCCATTGCTATTATGAGTATCACATCGAACAGGGACCCATCCTCGAAAGGGAAGGCAAAACTATCGGCGCACCTAAAGGAATTTTGTGCCTGCACTGGTACGATGTTTATCTGGAAGGCGAGGCAAATCAGGTCGGGCCAACCCCGATGGAAGGCCGCCATGATGCTCTGTGTGCTGCTGCTGAAATGATTTTAAAGGTTAATGAGCTTCCGGATCGCATGGGAGGCAATATGGTGGCTACGGTCGGGGAAATCCAAAATTACCCGAACTCCAGAAACATCATACCGGACAAGGTGCATTTTACCGTGGACATTCGCTCCTGGGATGATGATCATGCACTCAAAGCATGGGAGCTGGTGCGCAAAGACTTTGAAGATATTGCGGCGCGCAGAGGCTGTCCCATCAAAATAGAGGAAACCTGGCGCGTGCAGCACTCCCCGTTTGATGAAAAATTGGTCCAGGGGATTTTAGACGTCGCAGCGGAATTGGGTTATTCCAACCTGCACATGGTCAGCGGTGCCGGCCACGACGCCAGCTATATGAATCAGGTTTGCCCGACGGCCATGATTTTTGTTCCCAGCATCGGCGGCCGCAGCCATGTGGAAGTGGAAAACTCGAAATGGGAAGACTGTGAAGCCGGTGCCAATGTTCTATTGCATGCCATTTTACGGTCGGCCATTGAAAAATAAGGCCGGTCGTCTCATCATTATCGCGGCAAGTAGGGCGGGCCTCTGCTTGGCGCGGCGAAGTCACGCTTCTAGCGTGACGAAGACGGGCGCCGGCCTAAAAAAGGTGGCCTTAGAGGGCTGCTCTTCGAAAACACGGAAAACAATCGGCAAACTGAACCGTTTCTCTTTTTCGTGTTTTCTTTTTTATCGGTGAGCCCAATTTTCAAACAACCGCCGCACGACCTCATTTAGGCTTTCCACCCTATTTTCGATTCGCCTGGTGAAAAAAATCTGCACGTTCCAGTCATTTTTTATTTGACTAATCGGTCAGTTTTGACTATATTGTCAAATATGACCTTTTAGTCAGAGAGATACTATTATGATATCCAGCAAAAGGAAAGCGAAGCGACCACGAGCCACTCGTCAGCAGCGGCGCGTCAGCGTCACCCGTCAAAAATTGCTTGAAGCCGCAAGGAGCGTTTTCGCTGAAAAAGGCCTGGATTCGGCCACTATCGCCGACATCACCGAACGGGCCGATGTCGGCAAGGGCACCTTTTACTATCACTTCAAGGATAAAAATGGTGTCATCGCCGAGCTGATCAAAAGTGTGCTGGGCGAACTGGTGGCCGCCATCGAAATGAAATGCTCCCATATTTCGGATATATCTGAACTGCTGGATACAATGATCGGGGTGCATATCGAATTTTTTAGCAATCGCTGGGAGGATTTTGTGCTTTATTTCCAGGGGCGCGGCGATCTTCATCTCGAGCAAGGCTACGAAGGAATAGAAACACGGTTTGTGAATTACCTTGAATCGATGGAAGATCTGATCGAATCGGTTATCCGGGGACAAATATCGAGACAGGCCCTGCGCCGCATCGCCTGTGCCGCCGCCGGTTTTGTCTCCGGCTATTATTCGTTTGCCGTGATTGCGAGCGAAGACGAAGATGTCGATAAGACGCTGCGTTCCCTGCGCGGTGCCCTGGTGGCCAGTCTGACCCGATTCATCAGCGAGTCTCTCCCTCCGCCTGAAACGGTGACGAAACGTGGATACAGTTAGCAGCCGGGGAATACCCCGGCGCTGTTGTACAAATTAACAAATAAACCTAACATAGAGAGGTAACGGTGAGAACAAAAAAAATTGCTCGAGAGGTTTTGCCCGGCGAGATGTGGGGAATTGCCTCTGATTTTGTTGCTAACAATGCTTATTTTGAACGCAATTATAATATTCGCATCGTTTCGGATTTAGACGAATGTCAGGCCCTTTGGCGGGCTGTCATTCCAGCTGAGTATATCACTGACCTCTGGGAAGTCCGGTCGTGTTTTCAGCAGCATTTCAAGCGTCCCCTGAACTTCATCGTGGTGGAAGACAACGAGGAAATCTGTGGGCTGCTGCCGTTAAGTTTGATCAAGGAGCTTCATTGTTATGGATATTTCCCCGGTGAAACCTGGCATGGCAAAACCTGGCTGGAACAAAACCGCATTTATTCTCGCAACGGCGAATCCCAGTCGCTGTTGTCCCGTTGCAACCTGCCGTACCATCTGAACTATTTATCAATGCCGCAAGGCCTGATAGACAGTAATCTGGTCGTGGACGAAATCGGCTATTTGTTTTCACCTCCGCAGTACGATTTTGACATCAAAAACTATTTTGAGGAATTCTCCCACAAATCCATCAAACAAATTTTGCGCGAAGTTGCTGCTTTCGAGAATCGGGGCGTCTCCTACCGCTACGACGATATATCGGATTTCGACCTGATGATCCAGCTCAACATCGGCCGCTTCGGCGCCAACTCGTATTTCTACGATCGTCGCTTTCGCGAAGGTTTCCGCAGCCTGGCCCATCTCCTCGATGAGAACGGCTGGCTTCGATTAACCACGGTGTTCATCGCCAATGAGCTGGCAGCAGTCGATATGGGCTGTTTTTATAACGGCGTTTACACCCTGCTGGCAGGCGGAACCAACAGTTGCTTTCCCGGTGTGGCCAAACTGATCAATCTGCACCATATTCAGCGCGCCTGCAACGAGCGTATGCAGCAGGTTGACTTTCTGTGCGGCGATTTCAACTGGAAAAAATTGTTCCACCTGACACCGAGGCCTTTATTTTTGCTTTCCAATCTTGCTTCGGATATCTCTCAACCGGTGCATCTGGAACGTGCACTGCATACCGTAAATGTCTAGTCATCCCATTGTGGTGGTGGGCACAACCGCCGATTACATTGACCTTATCCGCAATGGTCATCCGGGCCGGGCAATTTTTGTCACCGATCCCGCTGAACGGACCAAAGCCCGCGAATCCAAACCCGAGTTGCACGAAGAATTATTATGGGATCTGCGGGATGCCGATCAGGTGATTGCGGCGTTAAAATCGCATCTGTATCGTTGGGACATGCAACCTGGCGGGGTTGCCTGCTTTGATTGCGAATCATTGGAGCTCGCCGCACGGATTGCAATGGCTCTCGATTTGCCCTTCCCATCACCGAGCGCGGTGGTTGCCTGTCGCAATAAACTTCTTTCCAAGCAGATGTGGTCCAACAACGGACTGCCCTGTCCCCAGGCGGAAAAAATTCACAGCCCTTCAGAGCTTCCGGATCGATTGAAGCGTTTGAACTTGCCGGTCATTCTCAAACCGCTGACCGGATCCGGCTCCGAGCTGGTATTCAAATGCACCACGGCCGAAGACTGTAGGCGGGCCTTGACCACGATCCAAGCCCGCCTTGAGCAGCACCCGGATGTGCGCATGTACAAACCCGGTAAAGACGGATCATCAAAAATGGACAGTCGCCGGGAATTCGTCATGGAAACGTTCATCGATGGGCAGGAATACAGCTGTGACGTTATGCTCGAAGGCGAGAATCTGGAAATCATCCGGATCGCCAAAAAGTTGCCGGCCCCCGATCAAACCCTGGGTACCACACTGGCGTACATGATACCGGCCCGGCTGCCGCCGGGTTTGGATCAAAATCTGTTCGAACGTCAGCTTCATAAGGCCGCCCGTACATTGGGACTGGAGCGGGCCGTTTGTATGGTAGACTTTATCGTGAACGCAAATACCGCCTATTTACTCGAATTGACGCCGCGCCCCGGCGGCGACTGCCTTCGCTGGCTCATCCGCGAAAGCTGCGGCCTGGATATGCTGGGACTGGCTCTGGATTTTGCCGCCGGAGATCCTATTCGTCTGCCGGCGGCATCCGACTGGAAATCGCTGATCGGCGTGCGCTTTTTTGCCAGAAAAGCCGGAATTATTCGATCCATCGATGATCGCCATCTGAAACAAGATCATCGGATAACATCATATTATCTAAAAGCCCGGCCCGGTGATCGGGTTAAACTACCCCCGGAAGATTACGACTCCCGCATCCTTGGACACGCGATATTTAAGGCCATCCCGCCTGATCCGATCCTGCAGCAGTGTCTCGAAATCGAAGCCAAACTCAACATTGATATGGAAACCGCATCATGACCGATTCCCAGGATATTCTCAGTGAAGCAAAACAGCTTCTCAAAGAACCGATACCGGTTTTGGACGAGGAAGACCTTTTCGTTTACCTTCGCTCCTTTTTCGAAAAAGCGGAAACTTTTTTGAACGCGGCTCATCAGCATGGCTCCCCCTTATATCTATTCGATGAGCAGACTCTGCTCGAACGGGCCCAGCAGTTCAGGGACGCGTTCAATAAATTTTTTCCGGATTTTCACATATTTTATGCAGTCAAAAGCAACAATCATCCGCTGGTCGCCAAAAGCCTGGTGAATTTTGGGCTGGGACTCGATGTGTCCAGCGGCCTTGAACTAAAACTGGCTTTAAGCTGCGGCTGCCGGAATATTATTTTCAGCGGTCCGGGAAAAACAGAATCCGAACTACGATTAGCAGCAGAAAACTCCGTGGTGACGGTCCTGATAGACAGCTTTAGCGAATTGGAGCGCCTCGAGCGGGTTGCCCGCTCACTGAATAACCAAGTGCGAGCAGGTGTGCGCCTGACCACCGACGAACAGGGACTATGGCGTAAGTTCGGCGTTGCCCTTTCGGACTTGGAAAGTTTCATGGATCAGGCTGAAACGTGTTCTCATGTGAACCTAAGCGGTCTGCAATTTCACACCAGCTGGAACCGCAACCCTCAGGCGCAGATTGCATTTCTTAAACGCCTCGGTCAGACCTTGCAAAAACTCTCCCAAAGGCATCTTGCAGCAATTAAGTTTCTGGATATCGGCGGCGGTTACTGGCCATCCCGGGGAGAGTGGCTCCAATTTGCCGGCATTCCGGCCGGCCGTCTTTATCAGGTCATTCACCCTGAGGTGCGACCATCCACGAAACACTACAAGCTCGAAGCCCAACCGATCAATGCCTTTGCCCAACAACTGAGTACCGCAATGACCACCCATATTTCACCGTTTGTAAACTGCCAGATCTATGCCGAACCGGGTCGCTGGTTGAGCAACGATGCCATGCACATTGTCTTGACCGTCATCGATAAAAAAGCCGATGATCTGGTGATCACTGATGCGGGAACCAATATTATCGGCTGGGAACGCTTTGAAACCGATTTTGCGCCGGTTATCAATCTTTCTCGCCCCTCGCAGAGCGAGCACGAGTGTCTGGTGCTCGGTTCCCTGTGCACGCCCCATGATGTCTGGGGCTACAGTTATTTCGGCTACGACATCCAAACCGGAGATGTGCTGCTGATCCCCTCTCAGGGCGCCTACACCTACAGCCTGCGCCAGGAGTTTATCAAGCCTCTGGCAAACGTCATGCCGCTCTAATTTTCTCTTTTTGACAATTCGCTTGATAAAATGATATTCTTAGTTTTTGTAATGAATATCATGCAGGATTTTTTATGCGAACCAAGCTTTACCTTGATATGTTGCCCCAGCCGGACGGCACGAGTTGCGGGCCAACATGCTTGCATGCCGTCTACCGCTACTATGACGATGTCATGCCGCTGTCACAGGTAATTGGCGAGGTCCCAGAATTAAAGGAGGGAGGGACGCTGGCCGTTTATCTGGCCTGTCATGCACTCAATCGAGGCTACCGGGCAACCCTCATCACTTACAACCTGCAAATCTTCGATCCGACATGGTCGACGGCATCGCGGGAAGAGCTGATTGAAAAACTTGAGAAACAGGCGCTACATAAAAAATACATCCCCGGGTTTGAAGTGGCTACGGAAGCCTACCTGCACTTCCTGAAACTCGGCGGTCAGCTTCGCTTTGAAGTACTCACCACCAGTCTGATTCGCAAGTACCTAAAAAGATCGATTCCCCTCTTGACCGGATTGAGCGCCACCTATCTTTACGATTCCTCACGAGAATTGTCTGATGGAAATGACCTTGTTTATGACGACATCCGGGGGGAAACCCAGGGCCACTTTGTCGTTTTGGCCGGCTATGACATGAGCGATCGCAGCGTTCTAGTGGCCGATCCGTTTAAACCGAATCCTTTAGCGTTCGGTCAATATTATCAAATAGATATCTCTCGCCTGATCTGCGCCATTATGCTGGGGGTGTTGACCTATGACGGAGACATGTTGATTGTGAGGCCGCGCAAGAAGAAAAGGCAAGATCTAAATGCCGGCTAAGATCAGGCAATCGTAGAAGGATGCCTTAATTTTTAAAAACCCTGGAACGGCTCGCGCTTGATAAAACGTCCGTGACCTACCCTGCCCACAAAATCCACCTGATCGCCGTTCCATTGGGCCGTCTTTTTGCCGCGCGAATATACCAAACTGGGCATTCCCGTCACCTCAAAGCCTTCATAGGGGGTGTAGTCGACGTTCATATGCAGTTTGCTCTGGGTGACGGTAAATTTCTGATTCGGGTCAAAGACAACAATATCGGCATCCTTGCCGACGGCAATCTCGCCCTTGTCTTTCAGACCGAACATGCGGGCCGTGCCGCAAGACAGCACATCCACCATTTTCTCGAGTGTAATGCGCCCTTTGGCAACACCTTCGGAATGCAGCATGATTAAAAGCGTTTCAATTCCGGGCGCACCATTCGGAATTTTCTTGTAATCGTCTTTGCCGAACATATCCTTTTTGCCGTTAAAGTCAAACGGGCAGTGATCGGTCGCCACCACCTGCAGATCACCGACTCTC
>CP070694.1:1540332-1545280 GCA_020353355.1 Desulfobacterales bacterium
AGATCAGATCGTTTCGAATTTGCCTATTCCGGATGACCACCTTAAATAATAAAGGACCAAAACACTGACTGGCATAAATCAAAACTATAGCGTCACGGTGGAGAATTTCGAAGATATTTTCTCTTACTGGCGTCACTCAAGCTACTCGCTTGGATGGGATTGTCCCTTTGTTTTACCTCCCTGGTTAAAGGTCTGGTGGACCATATTCGGTTCCGTCTCCGAGATCTATCTTTGTGCGGTCAGACGTGCACAAGACGTTATCGGTATCGCACCGCTTCAGCTGCAAAGGCATAGTGCCTCATTTATCGGCAGCGTGGATGTTTGTGATTACCAGGACTTCATCGTCGCACCCGGAAAGGCCGATGAATTTTTCAGTGCGCTGCTCGACGATCTGAAACATAAAGGCATTACCCGGCTGGATTTAAAGCCCTTGCGGCCGGAATCGCTAGTGCTGACCGGCTTAACAGCAGTGGCCAAAGACAAAGGCTGCGATGTTTCCTGCCATCCGCTGGATGTTAGCCTGGAATTGGATTTGCCCGCCACCTGGGACGAATACTTGCTGATGTTAAAGGCCAAACAGCGACATGAAGTCAGACGTAAACTCAGAAGGTTGCAGGAAGCAGGCAACATCGGCTATCGAGTTGTCGAGGATGTCCATGATGTGAGAGCGGAAATTGAAACTTTCTTTGAGCTGTTTAAATCGAGCAGAGAGGAAAAAGAGATCTTCATGACCGATGAAATGGCTTCTTTTTTTCGGTCAATGGCGGAGACCCTGGCTGCGGAAAAAATGGTAAAACTTTACTTTCTTGATGTGAATGAGAAACCGGCGGCCAGCGTGATCTGCTTCGATTATAATTCGCGAGCCTATCTTTACAACAACGGATTTGATGTTAATTTTAGCACACTAAGCGTTGGGCTACTATGTAAGGTGTTCAGTATCAAAGACAGCATCCAAAATGGAAAACAAAAATACGACTTCTTGAAGGGCGCGGAGACGTATAAATATCGTTTGGGCGGCCAGGAAGTGCCCTTGTACGCGTGCAAAATACAATTAAGATAAAGGTTGAAGAGCGCTAAAATGAGTAACGTTAGAGGAATATGGAAAGAATCTGCCGTGGAAGCGGAACGGCTGAGAATTGCGATGTTCAGTATACATTCCTGTCCGGTCGGAGAGCTGGGAACCAAAGATACCGGTGGTATGAATGTCTATATTCGTGAACTTGCCGGCGAGTTGGGCAAGCGGGGACATGTGGTCGATATTTTTACCCGGATTCACGACCCTGACGATCCTCTGGTCATCCATCTGAATCAAAACGTTCGTGTTGTCCATCTGAAGGCCGGCAAAAACGGACACATGCACAAACTGGCCATTTATCCCTATCTGGGTGATTTTACCAGCGCTTTGGAGGACTTTATTGACCGGGGGAGCCTTCGGTACGATCTGATACACAGCCATTACTGGCTTTCAGGTCAGGTCGGCAGGTGGGCTCAGCAGCGTTGGGATGTGCCCCATATGGTAATGTTCCATACCCTCGGTGCTGTCAAAAACAGAACCGGCGTGGGCACGGAAGAACCGCTGCTGCGCATTGCCACTGAAAAGCAACTGGTTGAACATTGCCATCGCATCATCGCCGCAACTCAACGAGAAAAAACCGAACTGATGCGATACTATGGTGCCAATTCTGAAAAAATGAGCATCATTCCCTGTGGTGTGAACCTGGAGCTATTTCGACCCGTTAAGAAGGCGTATACTCGCAAACAGCTTGGCTTTGATGATGAGAAAATCGTTTTGTATGTCGGTCGATTTGCAGCGTTGAAAGGACTTGACCGTTTGCTCAAAGCCATGGCGTATTTGCAACACGAACGGGGCCTTAAACTGGTCATTGTCGGCGGCGATGGTGATTCTGCGCCAGATTCCATCGAATTTCAACGACTGGCATCACAGCTGGGCATCAACGATAAAATTCAGTTTGTCGGCAGGATAGAACAAGACAACCTGTCGCAATATTACAGCGCCGCAGATCTTCTCGTCGTGCCGTCATACCACGAAAGCTTTGGACTCGTTGCTTTAGAATCTCTTGCTTGTGGAACACCTGTGGTCGCCACTGATGTGGGGGCAATGGATCGTATTATTTGTGAAGGAAAAACCGGCAGTATTTTGGCGGATGCTACACCTTCGGCAATTGCCAAAGTAATAGAAGATTTTATTTCAAAACCGCACAGCGAGATTGAATCTGTTGCTGCCATTCGGGAATCGGTCCGTGAATTCGCCTGGTCCTGTGTTGCTGACGCTATGATTGAAGAATACTGGAGCTTGCTTAGCCATTACGATTTATGCAGTTCTCAACGTATTTCATCCAAACTGGCGCGTTATTAGATCTCCAATTATCTTATCCCTCAAAACAATTATACAGATCGCAGCACGTTTACTAAGCCGCAGGAATTTAATATGTCATCAAATAAGGGCATCATCGCACTCATGGGTTCCGGTGAACTGACTGCCACCATGGTCGAGGTACATAAAGAATTGCTAAAAAAGGTGCCCCAGCCTGCGCAAGCTGTTTTTCTGGATACACCGGCCGGATTTGAGCTCAATGCCGATCAAATATCCCAGCGAGCGATAGATTATTTCGGTGCCCATGTCGAGCAACCCATGTCTGTGGCCAGCTATAAAGCCAAAGATATGTCCGGGTCATACGAGGCCATGCAGGCCTTTCAAAAACTGAGGGAAGCCAACTTCGTTCTTATCGGCCCAGGAAGCCCGACCTACGCCGTGCGCCAGTGGCGCCAGACCCCCATCCCTGAAATCCTCAGCGAGCGCATCGCAGCGGGCAACTGCCTGGTAGCCGCGAGTGCTGCCGCGTTAACGGTGGGACGATTCACCCTTCCGGTTTATGAGATATATAAGGTGGGGGAAGATCTGCACTGGGTGGAGGGGATGAATATTCTTGAGCACTTCGGCTTCAATTTGGTTGTTATACCCCATTGGAATAATGCCGAAGGAGGAACCCATGACACCCGTTTTTGTTACATGGGCGAGCAGCGGCTTCGGCAACTTGAGTCATTGCTGCCTGGCGACGTATCCATTTTTGGTATCGATGAGCACACCGCCTGCCTCTTGGACCTTGAACGGGACGAAGCCGTCATCCGGGGCATCGGAAGCGTGACGTTGCGCCGTGGCGGTGTGGAGAGGATCTTTCAGAAGACGGATCGTTTCTCTCTTCAGATTCTGCGGGAAGGACAGGTGGGAAAAGAACCGAACCTGTCATCAGCGGCAACTCCGGCTCAGGAGAACGCGATGGTTCATCGGCCAGATTCGTTTTGGAACAACGTCCATGCCATTGAAGAGGCCTTTTACCATAAACTTAAAAAGCACGAGCCCAAAGAGATCACTAACGCCCTTTTGGAGCTTGATCGGATTATCTGGAAAGCTCAGCAAGATCTTGAAAGCCCTGAATTTATTGCTCAGGCCAGAGACAAGTTTCGGGAACTGATCGTCTCCTTAGGCATGAGGCTCGATTCCGCTCCGCGAAGCGCAGCCGACTGTCTTGCCCCGCTGGTGGAGGAGCTGTTGGCGTTGAGGCAGAAATTCAGGGCGGATAAACAATTCGATGCGGCTGATGCGATTCGCGAAAGCCTGGAAGCGGTCGGCATCATCGTCGAGGATACCGAAGATGGGTTCCGATGGCGGCTGATGAAAACACAGCCGTAAAAAAAGGGTGCAGCCAATGATTGTTCATCCATCCATCTCTATTCTTTTTATCGTCAAAGATGATGATTTTTCTCTGAAGCCTCTTTTTTCTTATCTTGACACTATGTCGCACATCGAATTGACCGTCAAATCCCTACTGCCTTTGGATATGGGTCCGTATGATGTTATCGTTACCAAAGATATCGGTGCGTTTGACGATGGTGATGATTACCTAAAACAGTTTGTGGAGGCCGGCGGCGGATGGCTGGGCCTGGTTTCCTTATGCGAACATCCGCTGCCGGAGATATTTGGCGTACAGCCAACTGCGGTGGGCCCGTTTGCCGAGTTGCGCGTTATGTTTGAAAATAACCACCACCCGATAGCAACCCGTCTGGCGGATGCCATTTATGTAAATAGCCGTTGCCAATCTCTTGAGCCAACCGCCGATGATACCGAGATAATTCTTTGCGCTGACTGGCAATACCAACGTCACCCGGTGCTCACAACGCGTCTTATGGGTGAAGGGCGTGTTGCCTGCACCACACTGCAGGCCTATGATAATCCCGGATTCCAGCAAATTCTTTATCGCGTTATTCGAGAATTGGCCGGACAGCCGATCGGCGATCAAATGCTGGGGGTCGGACTGCTGGGATATTCTCCTTTTGTGGGCAAGGAACATGGGATGGGGGTCAAGGCAATCGCTGGATTGACCTTGCGTGCCATCTGTGATGCAGACCCTGAGCGGCGCAGCCAGGCCAGAGAGGATTTTGCAGGTGTCAAGATCTATGACTCTGCGGATGCGCTTGCCGGTGACCCTGATGTGAATCTGGTGATGGTTTGCACACCCCCCAATACCCATGCCCGTTTGTCACTGGCGATGATGGACTCCGGCAAGCATGTGCTCTGCGAGAAACCCCTGGCATTGAGTTTAAAAGAGGCGGCCGCCATGGTGGAGATGGCGGAACGGCAGAAGCTGCATTTGAGCTGTCATCAGAACCGGCGTTGGGATATAGATTATCTGGCAATCAAACAGGCCTTGGCCGAAGGTTTGATCGGAGATCTCTTTCACATGGAAACCTTTGTGGGGGGGTTTTCACATCCCTGTGGTTACTGGCACTCGCACGATGATATATCCGGTGGCACCGCGTATGATTGGGGAGCGCATTATCTGGACTGGGTGGTGAGCCTTATACCGGACCGCATCTCAGCGGTTATCGGCACCTGTCACCAGCGGGTCTGGCATGACGTTTCCAATGT
>CP070694.1:1545380-1561549 GCA_020353355.1 Desulfobacterales bacterium
GCCCTGGCGGGATCATCTTTTGCACAGTTGCGCACACTTTATATTAAAGTGCGCTCGTGGCGCACTATATTGAGAATATTCCGCTCTACTAAAACTACAGGTATCATTATTGATTGCCGTCAAGTTAAGTAAATCTAAAATTTGATTATTATAAAATCATTTTTGCGATTGAAAAGATTATTCTGAATTACACTTTCTTTATCTCATATCTTCGGTGCTTAACCCGAATAAAATACCTGTCTTTTTCATATTCTAGCATATCTGATATTTTCACGAGGGCATGCTCGCTGAACTTTATGCAGTCATCACCGATCGACATATATAGGCTATCATTTTTTATAAAAAGTGACTTGGGCTTTAATTTGATCTGTTTTTTCGTGTTTAATACCAGTGTTATTTCTTTTTCTTTGATGACCTCAAAAACAAAGTAGGCGGTTTCCTCGTAAGGAAAATAGACTTTTTCCCGAATATTATCTCTTTCCTGGGTCAGGTAAAAGCCGTCCTGGTCTTTCGCAATGCAAGCGTGGAAATAATCAATGATCTTTTTATGCTGAAATTTTCCGTTTTCATTGTGCCAGATGCCGTTTTTGTCCAGCCAGAATACGGCATCCTCTTTTGGAATGACTATTTCTTTAGGCTTTTCTTCCATGAGACTACCTGTTCCAGTTTCTGAAAATTTTTAAAATGAGAAGCACTGTCGGAGTCAGATGAAAAATGAAATCAAAAATATCGATCGGTCTGGTCAGCGTCTCATTTTTTAGCATGATGAATTTTTCGAGGACATGGGGCATGGGACGAAACGGTGCAAGCAACACAAAAATGGCAACCGCCAAAAGTACACCGAACGGTATCTTATCGAGAAATGTCCACATTTTTCCCTCAAAACCGGTTTGGCCGCTTTGCCAGTTTAGCCAGTTAATAACTTAGATTTCTCCACATATAACCGGCTAACGGGTAAACGGGCTTAACGGATCAATCTGTTTTTTTGAATTTTCGGGTTAAAGGTTTGATATCTTAAAGTAAGTATCCGTATCTATTTCCTTTATATCAACCGTGATGCTGCATTTGAGTTCCTGATACGAACGGGCAAATTCATTCTGCAGGAAATCCAAAAGCATCTTGCCGACAGCCTGTCGAGTTTTAAGGTTTCTGCCCTTAAAGATTGAGAGGGTTAGGTGTACGAAGGCATTGGATGTTTTGCCATCGGCGACATAGAATTCCTTGTGCTCGATAGCCCGGCTCTTGATGTCGGACAGTTTGAATGGCCCATTTTCAGTCAGCAATGTGTGCAGTTTTTGAAAAAGGTCTTTGTGCTCTAATTTCTCCACTATATTATCTGAGTATTCTAGTATGAAGTGTGGCATTTGGTCCTCCTTTCTTTATTTTGGTAACGTATCCTGGCACGGTTGGTTCATTGAAATCTTTTCGAGACATTATGCGTTTATCATCGCATGGGTATTGGTTTAATAGGTTATCGCTTTCGTTGCAGATAGGATCTCGGACACCAGCGTCGCCCCTGCGATGACGGTGGCTTGAGGGATCAGGTCTTGCGGAGTAATTCTGCGCGCCTCTAAACACGGTGAGCATACCATAAGCTTACCGCCGCTTTCAAAAAAGATATCCAGCAGTTCGCTCAAGGGCGGAAAGCCTGCAGCGTGCACGTGGTCTGCGTAGTTTTGCAGCGCCAGGTAAACGCCGGTGGTTTGCAGAATAACAACGACTTCCACTTCCATTACCAGCCCGGCACTTCCGACGACAAATGGGAGGGTGGCTTTGTCGGGACTTTCTTCGGCATGGGTTGCAATGATGACTAATTTTTGTTTCTGATCACTCATCGTTTTTTCTCCTTATGGGTTATTATTCCTTGCCAAAAAGTGTATGTGCTCCTTTCGTTGTGCTGATGTGCTCAACAAGGAAAAAGGGATAATTGTTTTTCTTTTTGGTTCAGCTGCTTTTTATTTTTTTTAGTTTCAAACCAGGACGAGCATAGCTGCCCGGGCAAGTCGGGATTCTTGCATTGGCAGATCAGTGGGCGTATCCCAAATTTTGGGGCCAGATCCATAAAGCGCCGGTAACCTTTATTGCGCAGCGCACGGGGAATCAGCTTGCTGCGCGTAGCCGCGCCCACCTTCGTCCAGGGCTTGCGCTCAAAGCAGCTGTGTAAAACGTTGAATTCGGTTGGCGGCAGCTCTTTTCTCAACTGATCCAGAATGGCGGGCCGCAGATGAAGGTAGCTGAGCGCGACGCTGGTAATTTGCCTGCTCGACAGGCTTTCAAATAATCGCTCTATGGTGGCTTTGTCATCAGTATAAAAAGGGATGATGGGATCGATGCGGACTTCAACGTTGACCGCCACCGCTTGCAGCCTTTCGATGTTTTGCAAACGTTCGGCTACCGTAGCGGTATAGGGCTCGAATAAATCTCGATAGCGGTCTGCCATGGAGACCAGGCCGATTCGGGCAACGATCAGATCCGGGTGTTCTGCGAAAAGATCCATGAAGCGGTTGGGTATCCAGCCCTTTGTTAAAAAGGAGAACCCGATTCCTCGCTCCAAGAGCACCTTCATCGTGGCAAAGGTGACGTCCAGAATTCCAGGATGGGTTTGAAAAGAGTCTGAAGCCGTATTGAATACGACCCGTTGAACAACTGATCTTCGTCTGGGGCTGTCAAGCTCTGCGGCGAGTTTTTCGGGCAGGTTACGGTACAGGTGCACGTCTCCGCAAAACGGTGCATCCGGGTAGCCTCTGGCATAGCAATAGACGCAGGTAAACTCACAGCCCCTGGTGATGTTGAGCGTATGCGCATTGCGCAGACATCCAAACTGGGCCCTGCTTAATACCCGGCTCTTTCTGTCCACCTCGGTTAATTTCATCTATCCGATCCACCGCTGCTCGGACTCACCAATATTAAAGCTATCATAAGCCAAAGCTGACATACAATCTGAATGGTTGGATGATAACCTCAACGGGTCATCTGAAAGACTTCAAGACTCTCATTCATGCACGACCGAACATATTTGTCAAATGGATTCTCCCCAATACGCCAATTCGAAGTCAAGTCCGGAATGACAGAAACAGCAAATGAGTGGGATTGCTAATAGCGATACAGTCTGTGAGGGAGAGGGTTGGGGTGAAGGCGGAGAGGAGACGGTATTTTCGGATGGGCACCAATTATGTGCGGAAAAGCGGTTTAGCACGAGGAGTTTCTGAAAAGTTCAGCTTCCAGCATCTCAATGATTTCAGAGGTGATTATGGGTGATGTGATTAACCACAGGCGCCTCAGATGATTAAAAGTGGCTTGCTTCAACGCCCGGCCCAACAAAACCGCAAAGCGAAGGTTTTCCAATCTACCGTGCAAGGTGCCCAGCAGCGGCAAGCCAATGGCCTGAAGTTTGCGTTGTTCCGCTTTGCGGAAGATTTCCCGCAGAGCGCTTTCAATCCATTCTTCCTTCCAGGTGGGCTCCTGATTCACATCATGCACAACGGCCAAAAAACGCAGCGGGTGGTTGCCTTGAATCAAAACGCTTCCCAGCCGCTCGGGTTTGGCCTCAATCAGCGAGGTCATTAAGCGAATTGGATGCTCCTGCGGTTCGCTGGCCTTCGGCTCGGCACTCATCACCAGCCAGGTGTCTTCTTCAAATGCGAGCCCCTCCACATCAAACGGCGGTGAGTTTTGCGGTGCCGCCACAATGCGGACATGATCAAATGACATTTCACAGTGAAGACCGCCAGGGATCAACCGCAAGCGTGTCCGCCCCTCGATCTTTTTTCGCATGTCAACTTCCAGTTAATTTGGCGAAGTTACCTGTGTCGCTGACTGGAGCCTTTGCATCAGGCGTTTTTCGATTTGATCTTTTGCCCACGCCGCATCATTTTTTTGTTTGCCCGCCGTAAAGATGCGAATTATCTCCTCCGCATAATGTTTGGCGTTGTTGTAGCCGGCGCTAACGGCATTTTCGATGATCTGCCAGTTGCCGGTTTGGATATATTCCTGAAAGCCAGCGGTAAGCTCCGGAAACAGTGCCTTAGGCAGGCCACCCAAAAACGCTACATAAAGGGCCAATGGAACGCTTTTGCGCGTTTGGATAAAATAGCGCAGGGTTCCATATTTGTTCGTATCGGCCAGTAGATCTTTTACGGCACGGGCCAGCAACTCAACGGCAGTGTGGGGGAAAGCGGCCACCACTTCACGCCAGATACCACGCTCAAAAACCGTATCCGTGATTTCGCCAATTTCATGATAGATATACGTCTCCTGTTGAGCTGCAAGAATTTTATCCAGGTTGCTGCGCAATGCCTTCGGATGCTGATCGTTGATGCCACAATTTTCCAGAGCAAATTTGAGCGCCGGGCGCCGGGATCGCTTAATATACAACAGCTGATCCCAGAGAAACATACTGGCTGATTCTTTTCGCAACAGAATACAGCTGTCCTGACTCAGGGCCGGGATCGTGAGCAGATCACGGGCCAGCTCGCGACCGAGGATATAAACGGAATAACCGCACACGTTGCGTTTATCGTTGATGGTGGCTAGAAAAAAGGTAGGCTTGAGGCTGTGGGCATAACCGGCGCCATAAAACAGGTCGTAGGGCTCCAGAACAGCATTTATTGCTTTGGTTTCAAACGGATCGTATTGGCAGCCCATAATGGATAGGGGAGTGTAATCATTTTCAACAATATTTTCCCATTTTTGCTCCTTATTTCCAATCCATTCCAGAATCTCAGGAGATTCCCTTTCATCCCAGGGGCTTAAACCCTTCTCCCATTTATACAGATCCCTTAGCCGCAGCGCCAATCCGCATATTGAATAGAGGCCGGCATGGCGCGAATCTGAAATTTCACAGTTGTGAAGGACTTGATTCGTCAGCTGATCTAATTCGAGCATGTTACCGCGAGTTTTTTAAGAAATTAAATAGGTTAAAACGGCACACCCTATCCTCGCTTAAAAACAATACATCCGTTGCAATATCAACCTACACCTGTTGCTTTATGCGGATGACGACACGATCATTCAGATACGCCCCCTCTTTTTTAAGTCTGAAATGGCTTTTACAAGTCCTTCCTGGGCTTCGGTGAGTTGCTTATTGGAGAGGGGCTGAATTTGTTCCAGGGTTTCTTTGAGTAATAGCGACCCCTTGCGTTGCATTTTGTTGAATATTTTTAATTTGGCCCTGCCGCTCAAACCTTGAATGGCTTTGGCAAGATTGGGCGTATCCATCTCTTTCAGCAATTCTTCGACAGCATCGTCGTTCAGTTTCAAAATGAATTCGCTCAATTTCCTGGCATTTGGCGATACCGCCTCCATGTTTTTAATTTTTTTCAAATACTTTTCCAAACTTAATTTGTTTGTGCTATCGAGCTCATCTTTAAAAATTTCGTGATCTTCTTCGCCGAAAAACGACAATAACAGTTCCTTAAGCAACTTGGGATGGAGACCTTCCTGAATCGCCAGGATGCCTTCGAGGATGAGGCAGCGTTCCAGTAATTCTTTGCCGACGTAGTTTCCGGAAATAATAAAAAACTCCAAAACGGATCTTACGACATGGGGCTTGGCGCCATCTGTGGCCAACTGAATCCCTTTGCGCAACAAAAACGACGAATTTTCCTCAGCCTCTTTTGCAAGCGATAACATACCATAGGTTCTTGCTTTTTTCGACAGACCTAGCAGGTAGGCGAGGACCTTCATGCATTCGCGTTTGTCATCCTCACTGCATTCAATTTTGCGGGCAAAATCCAGATCGTATTCCATGCTATTCAATTCCAACGGAATTCATCAACGTTTCAGGATTTGGATTCATTGTTTTTTTTAATCGGAATATGTCGATCGCACGGGGTTTGGCTTTTAACAGGCCTCCAGATGCCATTGTTGTACCAGATCCGGGAAAATGATTTTCCAACGGGCAATACGGCCTTGGCTAATTCATCGCCGCTCATATGAATCTCTTTATGATGATACATCGAATCCCACGGTTCGACGATTACGGCTCCCTGATCGAGACGAATTAAGCGCGGCAGGAGTGCCTTTCCCCACTGGCGACGTTTGGCCGCTTTGATCAGATCCTCCAGACTGTGGTATTTAACAAGTTCATGTAAGGTAATCAGTGTCGGAGGACTCAACGGAATTTCTCCGGCTAGATTGTCCACCAACCCCTTTTGCGGGCTGATCCAGAGTCCGTGTGTGGTCTCGCGAGTATCTGGACGACAGACCTGATTCGGCGGCATTGCTGCCAGAAAAAAGCGAGTGTCAAATCGCCGACTCATCCCTTGCGGGGTAATCCAATGGGACCATCGACAGAGCTTAGATAATGCCAGCTTCCATCCTTCGGATACCGTAAACTTTTTAAACCAGTCCCTCGAAAGTTTCGGAGTTAAGCGTAATTGATGGGCCCGTTCCAGTTCATCTGTGTTTATCTTTTGGCTGTGAGCCAAAAATACTCCGGCCTCCTCAAGGGTTTCACGAATGGCTGCCACGCTAAACGCCATGGCCTCTTCCACACTGAGATTACCCCCCAGCTGCTGGGCAATACCATCGCGATCCAAATCCACACAATTCTGCCACAACTGAAAGCTGCGATCTTCAGCATCCACCATTCCGCCGGGAAAGACATAGTTTCCGGCCATAAATCCACTTGTTGCGCTTCTTTCAAGTAGATATACTTGTAGATCACCGAAATGTTCTCGCACAAGGATGACGGTTGCAGCTGGAGTTGGTGTATCTGGATTGCCATCTTGGGCTGTCCTGGAACGGATCATAGCTAATTTAATGATTTTGTTCGTATAATTTATATTATCATAATTTTGTTAAAATATCAGTTTCTTTACAAAATTTGAATGGCAAAAATTGTTTTGATAAAGAATTTGTGTTTTTGGATCAATGCAGGCATATTAGGTTCGATGCGTTAAAAGGCAGGTGATCGATGGAAAAGATATGGATACAGGTTTTAGGAAAAATGACTTACGGCATATATGTTCTGACTACCTTTTATGAAGATGAGATCAACGCCATGATTGCCAGCTGGGTTTCCCAGGTTTCCTATGATCCACCATTGGTTATGACCGCGATTCATCCCGATCGGTATTCGCATCGGCTCCTTGAGCAAAGCCGGTGTTTTGCCCTGCATGTTCCGGCTAAAAACCATATGGATTATTTATCTCGATTTAAGGGGCCTGATCCGAAGGCGAAACTTGACGGTATCCAATGGGTTAAAGGCAAAACCGGCTGTCCGATCTTAAAACAATGCGTGGCATATGTGGAATGCAGGGTTAGAAACAGCTACAACCCCGGTAATCATACCCTGTTTATCGGGGAAGTTGTCGATGCTAGGATATGTTCAGCGGAGAAGCCCCTCAGTACGTTGGACTATAAGGGCCAGTATCTCCGCAAAGATTAGAATTGGTGTAAAAACCCTATCGCATGTCAAAATTTTTTGCCCATTTTTGCTTCAAATTTTTTGTTTACCCGCTGGGTTAAAAATTTGCCCCATTCAAGTCCTATCTGTTCACTATCGGTTTGGATAACGAGTCTTTTTTCCAACCAGGCATTGCCGGCTGGTGATGAAAAGAAATCGACAATTTCTCTGAGTTCACTTTCAGTAAAATGTCTGGCATAAATGCCGGCGAGCATCCATTTCAGATCTTCTTCTCCCAGACTAACTTCTTCTTTAAATAATTCTCTTAAGGGATTGATCACCGTTTGGTCTTCCGGAGCAGGCTCATAATACTCAAAATAAGGCTCCATAAATACTTCGGCCAGTTCAATAAACATTGTTGGTGTGTGTGTTTGTTCAACCAGCTTAAACGCTAATTCCAACTGTTCTTTTTCGCCGCCATACACATCCCCTGTGAGTATGAGGCCTGAGCCCAAAACTAGAGTCAGAATTATTTTTACAGACAGCTCAACCGGCAATTTTCTCATTGTATTTCTCTCCACTGAAAATGTTAGGTGGTTGGTTTATGGTCAGGAGTCATCTTAAAATAGAAAACCCCATTTCTCATGGTGAGAAACGGGGTTTTCGTTTTATTTTCATAGCTACCTCGTGATAAGGGTTAGCATACATGCAGTCAGTTCTCTTTTTTTATCATATCTATTTTTCTTTCGTCAACCAAAAGACGATATATTTGTTTGACAATCGAACTTGTTGAACCTTAGAATAATAATCTCCTTCTAATTTTGGATCTCAACATTGATGTGCATGATTTAGAGACAAGCGACGAAAACCCATCATTCTTCAATTATTGGGTCTTTTGAAGCACAGGGAGATCAGCTGATGGCCAAAAAGCCGACCTATGAAGAGTTGGAAGAAAAGTTACGCTCATTGCGGAAAGAAATCGCAAGGCATAAAAAAAGGGAAGCAGCCTTGTGGCGCCTTCAGGAGAGGCTGACCCAGATTATCGACGGCATCTCTATACCGACCTTTGTGATTGATAACCGCCACTATATTACCCATTACAACAGAGCCATGGAAAACCTGACCGGCATCGCGGCAGATGAGGTCATCGGCACACAGAAACAATGGGAAGCCTTTTATATTGCCGAAAGACCCGTCATGGCCGACTTTATTGTCGACCAAGTGTCGGAGGAAGTCATTGCCAAATATTACCGGGATAAATACCGCCTGTCGCCTGTCAAAGAAGGGGCCTACGAGGCAGAAGACTTTTTCCCCGAAATCGGGGGAAACGGGAAATGGCTCTTTTTTACGGCGGCACCGTTAACGGGCGCTGAGGGCGACATTTTAGGCGCCGTGGAGACATTGCAGGACACCACCGAGCGCAAGCGCGCGGAGGACGCTCTTATACGATCCGAAAGGCGTTTGCGGACCTTGCTGGATGTTGCGCCGTATTCAATTGTCGTATTTGATATGGAGGGATTCGTCACCTATCTCAATCCTGCCTTCACCGAAACCTTTGGCTGGACCTTTGAGGAATTAAAAGGCAAACGAATCCCCTATGTTCCCGACGACCTGAAGCAGGATATCAGCAAAAACGTTCAACGGCTGGTTAAAGAGAAACTCATCTTGCGCCACGAAACCAAGCGTCTGACAAAAGACGGCCGAGTTCTGGATGTGGTCATGAGGGCTTCGGTTATTTCCGATTCCGACGGTGATCCGGCCGGGGAACTGGTGATTATCCGAGATGTCACCCGGGAAAAGCGCATTGCCAGAAACAACGAAGCCATGCTTCGCATCAGCATGGCCCTGCCCGAATACTTTGAACTGTATGAACTGTTTGATTATGTGAGCAGTGTGATCAAAGAACTGATCGGTACCGAAGGCGGCGTGGCAATTTTGCTGGATGAGCAGCATCAGGAGCTCTTTTTCATGGGGGTGGCCTACGATGACTCGGCGACTCAAGAGAGAGTCAAAGAATTTCGTTTCGGTTTGGATGAACTGGTGGCGGGGCAGGTGATCAAAACCGGAAAACCAATGATTATCAATGAAATCTCAAAGGATTCCGAAATTCATATTGAACGGGACAGACGGCTGGGTTATGAGACCAGGAATCTCCTTTTAGCGCCCCTGCGCAGCCAGGATCGAGTCATCGGGGTGCTATGTGCCATCAATAAAAAGGAAGGGGATTTTGACGACGCTGATAGCGAGTTGTTAAACATGCTGGCGGGCACGGTTGTTCTTTCCATTGAGAATGCCCGATTTGCCGAAGAGGTCAAAAAGGCCTATTTGGAGGTTTCAAGCCTCAACCGGGCCAAAGATAAGGTCATCAACCTATTATCCCATGAGCTCAGGACTCCCATTGCGGTCCTCGATTCTTCCCTGGTAGCGCTGGAAAGACGCCTGGAGGGTGTTGCGGAGGGCACCTGGAAACCTACACTGGAAAGAGCGCGCCGCAATTTGGACCGTTTGCTGGAGATGCAGTATCGCGTTAATGATATTATGCAGGAGAAGACCTTTCAAACATACGATATTTTATCGCGCCTGGTGGACCAATGTGCCGATGAATTGGAAGCCCTTGTTGTTGAAGAAACCGGGGAAGGCCCCGTCATTGAGCGTATCCGCAAACGGTTGCAGGAAGAATTCGGTTTCAAAGAACTGGTTGCTGAAAAAATTCAATTAGAGCGCTTTGTCAAACAACGATTGGTGTCCCTGAACCCTTCGTTTGCCCATCGTGAAGTTGAGATTATCTCCCGGTTCAGCCCGGCGCCGGACATATCTATTCCTTCTGATCCTTTGCGAAAGGTGCTCGACGGCCTGGTCAAAAACGCCATCGAAAATACTCCCGATGGAGGCAGGATTGAAATTATAGTGCAGGCAAAAGGCGACGGGACGGCATTGATTGTAAAAGACTTTGGGGTAGGCATTACTGAAGAGAACCAAAACCGGATATTTGAAGGTTTTTATGCCACCCAGGAGACCCTGGATTATTCCAGCAAAAGACCGTTTGATTTTAACGCCGGAGGCCGAGGGGTCGATCTTTTGCGGATGAAGATTTTTTCCGAACGCTATAATTTTAAAATCGAAATGGATTCTTCGCGTTGCCCCCAAATTCCCAAAGACAGTGATATATGCCCGGGTAAGATTAGTGAGTGCCCCTTGTGCAAGGAAGGCAAGGGCTGTCATCGATCTCCGGCCACTGTATTCTCGGTCATTTTTCCACCGGCTTCGTAAAAGATTTAGCGCAAGGCATTGATGGTGTCCGGCCTATCAGGGAAACCGGCAATCAGGCGTTATAATGAAAAAACGACGTTTCATAGCGTTTTTCATCTCTCTTAGCATCCTGGCATGTATGGTCAACCATATCGGTTCGGTTACAATCCTTGCCATTGAAGGGCGTGTCTTTGATAAAGCATCAAAGGTCCCGCTTGAAAATGTGCGCGCCTATTTTATCGATACCGGCTATGATGATAAGCGATCTAAGCAGGCCCATCGATTTGAAATAGGGCAGAGTGATGCAAACGGGAAGATTCAGGTAAGATTAAATTATTACTGGGAGCGCAAAGAGTCCATTTTTCACTCCTATCCCAAAAAGACATTCGCGATTATGCTCGCGAAAGCGTCGTATCAGACCAGGTACTTCCATTTTAAGGAATCTCAACTTGAAGGAGAGAAATTCACTTATTTTGTTCAGCTCAAAGACGTTTACCTGGAAACGCTGCAAAAAGAATAGGTGATATGAAATACTGTGTCGATTGTAAAAGACACCCTGAATCCCTCAAGGGGCGATGCAGCCGGCATTAATCGAGTATTTCATTAATCTGTCGAAGGGGTGTCGTGTTGTTTATACATATCTCCTCCTGCTTCGATGGTTGTATGGAATTAGGTTGGAATCTGATAGGTTCCATCCAGACGGTCCAGCATTTCATCATAGCGACGGTCCAGATCATCAATGGCTGCTTCGAATTCTTGAGCGCTTAGCTCACCGGCTTGATAACGAGCTTTAAGCGCTGCCTTTTCGTTTTCGTACCATCGATTCGGATCAAAATTATAGGTCATCCCTCACCCTTTACTTTTTAAACCTTAGATCATTTTACTTCCTCGATAACGAAGAACGGATCATGTGGATCAAAAGATGACAATTTTGTGACCTGTTCTATTTACGGACGGATCGTCACCCTGCCTTTGACTCCCTCAACGGTTACCTCGCCGCTGCCTCCCTCACGGATTACAATGAAAACGTTCTTTTTAATAGCCTGGACATCGATACTGCCGGATTCGTCGGAAACGTTTACATTGCCGTCAATAGATCCAATCGTTATGCTACCGGAGCCGTCCTTCACCTGAACATCACCTACGACATATTCAATCGCAATGCTTCCGGAGCTGTCGCTGACAACCACGTTGCCCGTGATGTCTTCAATGACCATACTGCCGGAGCTGTCGTTGACGTGCACGTTACCGATGATATCTTTGATTTCGATGCTGCCGGAGTCATCATCAACTATCAAGTTGCTATTCAGTTCTCTGATGAAAATGGGACCCGAGCCATCGCTAACTTGGACATTGAGTGATTTGGGGATCTCAATCGTCAGGTTGATGCGCGCCTCCAGGGTAGCCAGGGCTGATGGTTGAATATCACTTTGCAATAATGCTTTGTTTCCCTGTTTCCCCAGCGTTAACTTTACGTTATCCGCAACAAATTTCTGAAATTTGTCCGCTGCAAAATCTTCCACCTCAATCTGGGCAGCCACTTTGATATCCATGCGATCTTCGGTTCCGCGCAGATTAAACGATCCGGCGCCGCAATTTACCGCCAGGGTGTCGATACCTTCGGCAGATAAGACTAAATTGTTGGTTTCCCGTATTGTTCCAGCCAGGGCCACAACCGGCCAAAAGATCAAAATGACAATAGTGGCAGCTTTCATGATGGTTTCCTCGAGTTGCTTCTAAATGCCAATCGATTTCAATGTTAACCCGTAATATTGTTAAACCGAATCTATGCCGGCATACAGAGTAGACGTTTAATCTTGGTATCAAATATATTGGCAGCAAACGCCGCTTGCAAGACAATTGCCGTATCGGCGCCGTGATGACTACCGGCAATAACGACCACCTCTTCGTCCGGACAAATAAAACCATGCTCCGCGGCCATCACGGCAATCTCCACGCATACCTTTACCCCATGACAAAACATCCTCAGGGTATCCGCAACCACATTTAGCGGTGTAAAACCGGTCTTGTATTTGTTCTCAAATGCCTTTTCAGCGCCGCTCAAGGTGTGCAAGCCGCGCACGATGTGTATTTTTTTTTCAACCAGGGTAGCATAGTTTTTGTTAAATTCTGCAACATCATCCGTATAGCGGCTGCCGGCACCGTAGGTAACGGCAATAATTTCCACCGAGGGTGAGGCCTTGGTATGTAATTTCAGAGCTGTATGTCCCCGTGAAGAGGCGACCACAATTTTGTTGATGCCCCGTTCTTGGCAACAGGCCAAGGCGATATCCAGCGTTTTATCCGTATTGTCGGGTCCCTTTTTGTCAAAATAAAAAACTTGCTTTTCAACGCCTTGGCTCATGATAAATCCTGCTTGGTCGTCCATGGCCGCCAAGACAACCACGGATAATAATCCGGCGCTGCTGGGCGGATTTTTTGGTTTTCCGGTTCACACGTTTGACCTTGGCCATATGGTATTGTCTGCACGATAACCGATTTTTAACATACCGTGTTCCGACAAGTCAACCCAACCGGCATTACACAAATCCGTTGTTTTCTTTAATTTGGCTTTTCGCTAAGAAATCTTTTGATTGCCACTTGTCAAATTATCGATAAACCGATAAATAAGACTAATTTCTTTAGAAGGAGGTATCCAATGGCAGACGGCTACATGGGAAAGATCGGATTTATCGATTTAACTACCGGGGAAATCCGGCGACAGAAGCTCGATGAAGCGCTGATTCGCGATTATATCGGTGGCTATGGTCTTGGTGTGCGCATTATGTTCGAACAGCAACGAAAGGGCGCCGATCCGTTGGGCCCCGACAACTTTTTGGGTTTTACGGCCGGGACGTTGACCGGCACGAATACACCCGCCAGCGGCCGCTATATGGCAGTCTGCAAATCGCCTCTGACCGGTGGCTGGGGGGACGCCAACTCGGGAGGGTACTTTGGCAGTGAGTTGAAAGCAGCGGGCTGGGACGCCATTTTTATTTGCGGTGCGGCGTCAAAGCCAAAATGGGTATTTATCAATGACGACACGATTGAAATCCGTGCTGCGTCCCATCTGTGGGGCAAGGATACCGTCGAGACGGAAATGTCTATCCAAAAAGAATTGAATGAATCAAAGATACGCGTTGCCACCATCGGGCCCGCCTCTGAGAGACTGTCATTGATCAGTGGGATCGTTAACGACAAAGGAAGAATTGCCGCCCGCTCAGGTGTGGGAGCGGTGATGGGAGCCAAAATGCTCAAAGCCGTGGCCGTTCGCGGTACCGGTAAGGTCAAGGTTGCGGATAAAAACACCCTTGATGAAGTACGCAAGAAATTCTTGAAGCAGATGCGCGAAATGCCGGGTATGCCGGATGCCATGATGAAGTATGGAACCTGCGGATTTACGGCCGGGCTGGTGGCCTCCGGTGCCACTCCCGTTAAAAACTGGCGGCTGACCGGAGAAAAGTCATTTCCGAATCTGGCAAAGATTGCCGATGTGGATGTCATTATCAAGCATCAAACCCGCAAATATGGCTGTGCCAACTGTCCGATTGCCTGTGGCGGCATATTTAATGTCACGGAAGGCAAATACCCGGTTGGCGAAGTGCATAAGCCCGAATATGAAACCATCGGTGCCTTCGGCACGCTGTGTATGAATGATGATTTTGAATCCATTATTAAATTAAATGATATGTGCAATCGCAGCGGGCTGGATACCATATCGGCGGGCACGGTTTTGGCTTTTGCCATGGAGTGCTTTGAAAATGGCATTATTTCCGAATCCGATATGGATGGTATCGCATTGACATGGGGCAATGCGGAAGCCATGATTGCTATGCTGGAAAAAATCATCGCGCGCGAAGGCTTCGGCGACATTCTTGCCGACGGGGTAAAGCGTGCCGCTGAAAAAATCGGCAATGGGGCCGAAGAGTTTGCCGTGCACGTGGGAGGACAGGAACCCGGGTTGCATAGTCCGCTGCTGCTGCCCGGCAGAGGCGTGGGATATATAAGTGATCCCACACCGGGGCGCCACACGGCTGCGCCGATGGCCCGGATTGATGCTGGGGCCGGCGCCGTCGCACCCTATCCGGAATTAAGCATCGAAGGCTATGAACGCTATGCATATACCGGTAAAGGTCCTTTGAGTGCAAAGCTCTCCAGTTACCTGCAAGTGGGAAACTGTGCCGGCATTTGTCTGATGCCCATGATTTTTTTCGGCAATTACCCGTTGCTTGAGTTTTTCAATGCCGTCACCGGTCTGGCTATGGATCTTGCCGAAGTCTTCACCACCGGTGCCCGCATTCAAACTTTGCGTCAGTATTTCAATATACGGGAGGGCATTGGGTCTTCAGACATCAAACTTCCCGGGCGTCTGGCCGGTCGGCCGCCCATGAAGCATGGTCCGCTGAGCGGTATAACCGTTGACGTCGAGAATCTGACTGCTGAATATTTCCAGGCCATGGGCTGGGATCCTGTCAGCGGCGAACCGCAGGAGGCAACGCTGCAGAAACTGGGGTTGACCGAGCTAGTTAAGAGCTTTGGCTAGGACAAGGAGAAAAGAATGCAAATCAAAGAGCATGAATATGTGCGGCAGACGCTGGAGCGCTATACGAATTGTAAGCTGACAGACATCTGCGATCATGTATTGATTACCAATTTCAAGAAATATATCCTACGCTTTCAGGAAAAGACCCAGGGTAAATACTCCGAAGGCAATTTTCGAGTGGTCAATGCCCAAAAAATAAATTGCACCATGGTCGACTTTGGCATTGGTTCGCCCCAGGCAGCCCTTATCATCAATTGTTTGGCTTATCTGGATCATCTCAAAACAGTAATCATGTTGGGCATGTGTGGCGGTATCGACGACATTCTTGAGGAAGGAAATTTTATTGTTCCTTCGGCCGCCATTCGCGGAGAAGGCACCAGCCGACATTATCTGCCGCCGGAGTTTCCGGCCATACCCGCTTCATCCGTAAACCTTTACTGTATCGGTTCCCTGCGCCAAATCGGACAGACGCCCCGATGCGGAATTATTTATACCACTGATCGCCGATTGTGGGAATTTGATGATGATTTCGTAACTTATTTGCGTCAGCAACGCATTCTTGCCATTGATATGGAGCTGGCGACCCTTTTATCTGTTGCCTACCGCTACGAGGTTCCGATCGGATCGATTATGCTGGTATCCGATATGCCGCTGCAACGCAGAGGTATAAAAGACAAGAAGAAGCAGGATGAGATATTCTCAAATTACATGGAAACTCATCTGGATCTGGCTCTGGATGCCGTAAAGAAAATTGGCGAAAATTGGAAAGAGGTACAACGGCAATTGACCAGTGAATGGTAGAAAGCTGTCAGGTGTCGGGTATCAGAAAAGGCTGGTAGAAGAATTGAGGAATTGATGGATTTAAAAACCTTGAAGACTAAACCCTGAATTCTTAATCTTTTACCCCATGCACCATGCTTTATGCCCTGATCGCTGACACCTGAGACCTGACACCTGAAACCAGACTTATACCCTGAAACCCTGGTTATTTTTTTGGAGTCGCTGGAATACCCAAATCATAGACCTCAA
>CP070694.1:1561649-1575446 GCA_020353355.1 Desulfobacterales bacterium
ATGGTATGCTTAACGCCATGTTTGCCCAACTCCCAGGCAGTCAGTCTGGCTCCCTGATTTAGAGGCCTGGTTTCATCTACCCATACATGGACATCGATACCGTTGTCGAAAGCCGCATAAATCGGTGCGGTTGCGGTGCCGTGCTCAATGCATGCCAGCCATCCGGCATTACAGTGGGTAAGCACATTAACGGTTTTGCCGTCCTTTTTTTTACTGATTTCATCAATCAGCGCCAGGCCGTGTTCACCAATTTTTTTGCAGTTTTGCACTTCTTGCTCGGCAATGACCGCGGCCTGTTTTTTGGCCGTTGCTGCTTTATCAGCGGGATCAGTGGCCTTGAGCACATCAGACAGAACCTTGTCCACAGCCCACGCGAGATTAACTGCGGTTGGCCTGGACGATTTGATTCGATCGCATTCCGTTGTTAAGTAGTCGTTTTCTATCTGATTATCCGGGGCGTTCAGTGCCGCGAGATATACTCCATAGGCCCCTGTCACCCCAATCAGGGGCGCACCCCTGACGTACATGTCCTTGATGGCGTTAATCGTATCGTCGACGCTTTTCAGATCGACAACCACAAGTTCATGGGGAAGCCGGCGCTGGTCGATGATTTTGACGACTTTCTCGTTTTTATCGAGCCAGATGGTGCGTATATCTTTACCGTCAATTTTCAAATTCCTAAATTCCTTAATTCGCAATTCCTAAATTATCTTTTTCGCTACATTTTTCCCAGAGCGAAATCGGTTTGAACCTCGCCGAGAAGTACATGCCGTTTGAAAACCTGGCGCATTCTATTGGAATCCATATCCCGATAAACAATCGGTTCGGAACCTTCCGTTTCCACAGTTACGTTCGGCTCACTGCTGCACATTCCCATGCATCCGGACGTTACCACCCGGATGTCCTGGCGATCTGCCGCTGCCATTTCTTCCATTAAGGCATTCATCACTTCGCGGGCGCCGGCAGCAATACCGCAGGTGCCCATGTGCACGGTTATTTTTATATTTGCTTCACCATAGCGCAAAGACGTTTCTTTGAGCGATTTTTCCTTGATTTTCTTAAGATCGTCAATGGTTAGCTTTGCCATCGTTTTCCTCCCTCTTTTCGATTTTGACTTCATCCGCTTCTAGTTGCCGCAGTGAACTGCGAATGGAATCCGTCAAATGGTGGATGACCATGGGATCTGTTAACGAAAGATCGTGCATGTCTTTTTTTATCTCCCGGGTGTCCAGGTTAAAATCATTGCCGTCAATGATATGGGTATATACAAAATCTATATCCGGATTGCCCATTATCAACATTGTCAGCGTAGCTGCTATGTCTCCCATCGGGGCGCGATCGATGTGGCTGTATTGGAAGGTCGCCGTGACCTCGGTACCCTTATTCGGTTTCGTATCCACAGTTAGCACGCCGTTGCATCGCTGAGCTGCTGTCGCCAGCAGGGGCAGGCCCAACCCCACGCGACGGGTCGTTCGGGTGGTAACAAACGGATCGGTTAATTTATCGAGCTTTTCGGGTGGCAATCCCCTGCCGTTGTCTCGAATGACAATTTTTAGGCGATCATCAGAGCGCGCCTCTTCTACCAGAATATGAATACAATCAGCACCGGCGGTGATCCCGTTTTCGGCAATATCCAATATATGCAGGGATAATTCGCGCAATTAGATCATAATCCTTCTTCCATCTTTGCCCCGTAACGCCCGCTGAATCTCATCGATGCTCGGTTGGGCGATAACGAAAACCGTCCAGACTTTGCCGATATCATCCAGGAAATGGGCATCCGAGGCAGTCGTGCAGGGAAATTTCCCGATGCCGGCTACTTCATCGCCAGCCTTATCGAGTGAGACTCGATAGGAAACCTCTACGCCGTCAATTTTCAAATCCGAAGGGATAAAGCCCAGTTGGCCGATGACTCCATAGGCGGTGCGGTCCACATGGGATGACAGGCTGAGCCCCCCAAGGCTGTGGGTTTTCTCAACAATATCATAGATTCCCAATTGGGTGGCGCCGATGAGCAAGCGGGGGTTTTCGCCGAGGACCTCATCGTGCTCATTGGCAACAATCTGGTAACCGAATACTTCGGGTTTGTTGTTTCCAGTTAAATTTGCATAAACATAGTCTTGCATCGTCAGCGTGGTGTCGAGCTCATCAAAAAGCGCCAAAATGTGGACCTCTTCTTTTGAGCAAATTTCAATACCCGGCAACACCCAAAGTCCCTGGTCTTTGCCGGCCTTCATTACCGCCCCGACATTTTCGGCGGTGTTGTGATCGCAGATCGCAATCAGGTCAAGGCCTTTGTCCAGACTGCGTCGAATGATTTTCTTGGGGCTCATGTCCCAATCACTGCAGGGCGAAAGACAGGTATGAATGTGCAAGTCCGCTTTGAATTGTTTGAGCAATGTTTAAATCCTTGCAAAATCAGGGCTATTCGGGCTGAGGATTTCCCACCCCAAGGGCATACAGACGGCCAGCTAATTGATAGGCGGAATGCGACCCTAAAAGTATCGGAATGTTTTCCTGGTTTGCTTTCTGCAGGGTTTCCTCATCCGGTGTCTGGCCGCCGGTGATGATGATGGCCGCCATTTCACGCAGTACCGCCACCGCCACGATATTTTGATGACCCTGAATCGTTAACCATACACAACCTTGCGGGGCGTTAGCCATGATCTCACTTAACAAATCTCCGCAGTAACCGTCTTTTATTTGGCGGTCGAGGCCGTTGTTTCCAGCCTTGACTTCAAAACCAAAGCGCTCCACTAGCTCTTTAACTTGCATCTTCCACAATTCCTTTCCCAGTTATCCTGCTCAAAGCGTTTTGCCCTTTTTCTTCCCCTGGGCACGCACCCAAAGACACTCATTTATGGAAGCATTTCCACGAACCACATCCTCGGCGAATGTCCGGCAATCCGGAGCCCCACAGGCGGCGCAATCCCTACCGAGAAGCACTTTCAATAATTTTTCGATCTTTTGCATGGATTCGATGGATATACCTTCCTGCGGACCGCCAAACAGGGTTAACAAGCGTGATGGCCGTTTTTCCGTCTGAAAATCTCCCTTTTCGTAAAGACGGAGAATTTTTTCCCGCGGCAGGCGTCTGCCGAGGCCGAACATTTTTATCATTTTTTGAACAGAACTTTTGGCCAAATATTTATCGATGACGTTCAGCACGCCGCCAAGGCATCCTTCCCGGCACGTCCTGAACTCGATGTACTCGATATCCTGAAACAGTCCCATTTCAATTTTATGAAGATACGAGATGGTTTCTTCCAAGCCCGAAACTGCCAAAGACTTTTCGATGTCCATATCGGCGATTTCTCCGCCGGACATGGCCCACATGGACGCATTGCCGGTGGCACAGGTTTCGTATTCAAAGCGGGTTTGGTAAAACGGGATTGCATCGGATTCTCTGATGCGCCTGACGTGTCCGGCCAATGTCGGGTAAATGTCGTTGATGCCCAGGGCGATTTCAGGAGTAGTAGGTTGGTTGTCGGGTTCCAAGTTGCTCCAATCCATTTTCGTCGGACAGGGATTGATATAATACAAGGCTACCTCTTCGCCGGTTTCCATATAGAATGGAATAATGCGTCGCTTTACTTCTCTGGCCATTAGAGCGACCGGTCTTAAAACGGGAAGGACATGGGGCATGAGACTCGGAAATTGAAACGCAATGAGTCGCACCACCACCGGGCAAACCGGCGAAATCAGCGGCCACGGTGCGTGGCGCGTCTCGCGGTTGCGCTTGATAAATTCCTCGGTGGCAAACTGAAACATCTCCAGAAAATAAGACATGTCAATGGTGTGTTGAAAGCCCATTTGCCGCAGTCCAAGGAGAATATCTTTGGGCATAATACCCGGAAACTGGGCATAGAGTACCGGTGATACCAGCGCTACAGCCACATGATCTTTTTCAAGAACTTGCAGGTCTGAGGTCGCCGCTCTGACCGCGCCTGCGGGGCAGGCCCGGATACATTCCCCACACCCGATGCATTGGTTTACGATGCGGATCGATTTTTTATGTTTGATGCGGATGACCTTGGTCGGGCAAACCCTTAAACACGAGGCACAGCCCGTGCACAGGTCCTCATTAAATCCCACAAAACGCGTAGAATGTTGCTTGCCGTTCATGCCGGCATGTCTCCCTCTTTGATAAAGAATATCATCCGTACCTGGGTGCCCTGGCCTTTTTCGGATTCAACGATGATTTGGTCCGCATTCTTTTTCATGTTCGGCAGTCCCATGCCTGCGCCGAATCCCATCTCCCGGTAATCATCGTTAGCCGTAGAGTAACCGGCCTGCATGGCCAATTCAATATCCTCAATGCCCTGCCCGCTGTCGCTAACCTCCAAAACCAGTTTATCCGAATCGATTTCAATGCGTAAGAAGCCATCGCCGCCATGCATGACCGCATTCATTTCACCCTCATAACCGCAGATGGCGATTCGCCGAATCAATTTGGGATTATAATTCATTGACTTGAGAAGGCTCTGCACGCTAATCGATGCTTCACCGGCATGATTGAAATCCCTTGCTTTAATATTAAAACTTTTGACAAGACCGGCCATTGAATAGACTCATTTTTTATCGGTTGCCGTCCAATCCGGTTAAATTACAGTCGTGCAGTCTGCCGCAGGAAACGAACATGGAATACGGACTGGATATCAGCGGCAGATTCTGTGCCTTCGCTAAATCGATGACCTCCTGGGGAGGTTTTTTGCCCCTGACAAACACCACGGCACCAACGCTTGCCACCATGGCTGTCCGGATTACTTGCACGGTTGTCAGCCCGGTTAACAAGATGCATCCCTCAGACAATCCTGCCAGAATGTCGCTCATTAAATCACTGGCGCCGCAGGTATTCACCTCTTTGTCCATCTGGTCCTCTCCGACGAGGACCCTGGCACCTAACACTTCAACAATTTCTGATAGTTTCATTTACCCATTCCACCACATTACGGTTAGATTTAAATATTGTTCTAAAATAAAATTTGCTTTCCGCTTTCGCTCAGGATTTATGGTAAGAGCTGTCGCCAGCTGAAGTTAGAAAGTATAGAATAAAGGCAGTTGGGTGTCAAGTAAACTGGCTGCTTGTCTCTATCTTCGGGGTTCAGCGTTCAAGGGTTGAGAGGTTCAATATGTTATTAAAAATATGGTGTCAGGTTTCAGGTGTCAGGAATTAGTAGGTTTCAATTCCTGAATTCTTCATTTTCTTTGAATTCTTTTCTGACACCTGAAACCTGACGCCTGAAACCTCGACCTGGCATAGAAACGTGATACCATTTACCAGCTGCCAATAACATTATGAATCCACAAACAATGGGACCACCTTAAATTGGTTTACGTCAATGAGTCCTAAATCGGTGAGCTTTAATTCCGGGATAACCGGCAAGGCTAAAAATGAAAGCGTCATAAACGGATCTTTCAAGCTCGACCCCAGCTCAAGGGAGATGCGCACAAGTTCATTCATCTGTTGGTGCACATACTTTACGGGTTCCAGAGACATTAGCCCGGCGACGGGCAAAGGCAGACGGGCCAACGTGTCTTGATTGGAAACAATCGCTAAACCGCCACCCATATTCACCACAGCCTTTGATGCAGCTTTCATATCCTCATCGTTTGTTCCGACAACGATAATATTATGCGAATCGTGGGCGACACTGGAGGCCAGGGCCCCTGCTCTCAACCCCAAACCTTTCACAAATGCTTTTCCAATTTTACCGGCACCGCTGTGACGCTCCACGACTGCAATTTTAAGTAAATCACGAGATGGATCTGAAACCGCCATGCCGTCATGCCGGGTGACCCGTTCAATAACCTGCCGGGTGATCAGCTGATCTGGAACAATATCAATGACCCTGATGTGTTTTCCTTCGGCGCGCAGCGAAAAATCAATTGCTTCGATATTCACATTCATGGAAGGTGGAATTGAAATTGGCGCTGGTTTTTTAATATCGGGGATCATCTCCCCATCTTTAGCCACTAAAACCCCTCTATAGTAAACCTGCTCTATTTGCGGTGAATGCATATCCGCAAACACCACCATATCCGCCTGTCTGCCGGGTGCAACGGCTCCCAGGTGTCTTAAACCAAAATATTCCGCCGGATTAATCGTAGCCATTTGAATCGCGGTCAACGGATCCAGTCCTTCTGCAATAGCCTCCCCAACAATGGCGTCGATATGCCCTTGCTCCAGTAAATCATGCGGATGCCGATCATCTGTACACCACATGGCACGTCGTGCGGTGTTTTCATTTACGATGGGTAGCAGTTGCTTGAGATTTCGTGCGCCGGTTCCCTGCCGGATCATGATATGCATTCCGGCCATCAGCTTGTTTTTGGCCTCCCGGGCGGTCGTACATTCGTGATCGCTGCTGATGCCAGCGGATATATATGCATACAGATCTTTATCCTGAAGCCCCGGAGCATGCCCATCGATTGGTTTGCGATACTGTTTTGCAATTTTTAGTTTTGACAGAATATCAGGATCGCTAGAGATCACTCCGGGAAAATTCATCATTTCAGCCAGCGCTATAATCCGATCGTTGCGCATATAAGGTTCAAGATCTTCGGCGGCCAGCTTTGCTCCTGAGGTTTCCAGGTCTGTTGCCGGCACACAGGACGGCAATGTGAAGAAAATGTTCATTGGCTGATCTTCGGCGGATTGAAGCATATAGTCGATGCCCTGGGTGCCAAGGACATTGGCGATTTCATGGGGATCGGCTGCAACCGTGGTTGTCCCATGGATAAGAACCGCGCGAGCAAACTCGGTGATGCAGGTCATGGAACTTTCGATATGGACATGGGCGTCGATAAACCCCGGGGCAACAAATCGTCCGTTGACGTCTGTAATCTTTTTTGCCGGATAATCGCCGAATCCGGCGATACACCCCCCGGAGATAGCAATGCTGCCGGTTTGAATTTCTCCGGAAAATACATTGACAATCCGGGCATTGGTCAAGAGGAGATCAACAGGTTCTTCGCCGTGCGCGGCTTTAATGATTTTAGCGAGATTCATGTTGTCATACCTTTCCCATGATTTATTTGGTTTTTTGCTTCAAAGGTTCAGGGTTCACCGTTCCTGGTTGTCTGAACCTTTGAACCTTTGAACCCTGAACCTATGAACCCTTGATAGCAGCAGCAATTTCGTTAACTCTGTCGATAATTTCATCCACATCCATCGCCAGCAGCTTCCCGTTGCGCACAAGAATGTTGCCGGCCACCATCACGTCTCTGACATCAGATCCGTTGGCGGAATAAACAATATGGGACTCCGGATGATACATCGGCACGAGATGGGGTTTGTTGGTATCAACAAAAACTATATCTGACTGTTTGGCGGTTTCCAAAGAGCCGATCACATCTTCCAGCCCAATTGCTTTGGCAGCATCAATGGTGGCCATTTGAAGAATCCTGCGGGCATCCATAACTGTAGGGTCGAGTGTGCTGGCTTTGTGTAATTTTGCCGCTGTATCCATCTCCTGAAAGAGATCCAGGTTGTTGTTACTTGCGCAGCCGTCGGTTCCGAGACCGATGGCTATGTCAAAAGTAGCCAGTTTCGATAACGGTGAGATACCGGAGGCCAGCTTCATGTTGCTTTCGGGATTATGGGACACATTCGATCTGCGGGCGGCAATAATTTCCATATCCGCTTCGTTCAACCAGACGCAATGAACCAGCAGGGTGTTTTGATCCAGTATTCCCAATTTGTCTAGATAGTGTATCGGTGTCAGTTGGTGTTCGAAAAGGAATTGATCCATTTCATTTTTGGTTTCGGCGGCATGAATTTGAAACAGAACCCCCAGTTCTTTCGATGCATGTTTTGCCTTTTTTAAGGTTTCTTCAGAACATGTATAAGGGGTATGGCAAAATATCGATGGACGTATAGTTGCTGAGATGTCTTTCCATTTTTTTACATAGGTTTTTGCTGCTTCAACATTTTCGGCCGGATCCGGCACTCCCGGTGCCGGATAATCGATAACGCCTTGGCCCAGGACTGCGCGAATGCCAAAATCATTGACCGCGGCGGCGACATCGTTTTCTAAAAAATACCCATCGCAACAGGTGGTGGTGCCGGATATGACCATTTCGGCACATGCCAACAGGGTGCCCCAGCGCACCGTTTCGGAATTAATATGGGTGTTTTCGGCCGGAAAAATAGTTTCGTTCAACCAGACATCCAAAGGAAGATCATCGGCCAAGCCACGGAATAGTGTCATGGGAAGGTGGGTGTGCGTGTTAATCAAACCGGGCATAATGATACCACCGCTGGCATCGATGGTGTCTTTCGCTGTGGGCGGTGATGCATCTTCATCAAGTGCTGTTAGTAATGCAATTTTACCATCGTTGATGCCGATGATGCCGTTTTCAATAATCTCAAAATCGGAATTGACGGTTAAGATGGTACCGTTGTGTATCACGAGGTCAAAGGTCATGGCATCACCAATTTGTTACCTATTCCTGATCTCCTGCGCAATCTGATTTACTTCTTTTAAAACTTTTTCCAGCTCCAGTGATTGTAATTTACGGTCGTTCATCAGAATCCGACCGTTGACGACCGATGTACTGACATCACTGCCTCGGGCGGAATAAACCATGTGGGAAGTTGGATTGTACATTGGTGTAAGATGAGGTTTGTGGCAATCAACGACGATGGCATCAGCCCGTTTCCCCGGTTCCAAAGAACCGGTAATTTCACCGAGGCCAAGTGCTTTAGCGCCTTGGATGGTTGCCATCCGCAGAACCGTTCGGGCGTCTAAAACAGTGGGATCCATGGTGCTAACCTTGTGCAGTTTCGCAGCCGTATCCATTTCCAGAAAAAGATCGAGGTTATTGTTGCTGGCACATCCGTCAGTTCCAAGACCGACGCAAATTCCGTTATCTAAAAGCTCGGGTATCGGGGCAATGCCCGAAGCCAGTTTCATATTACTTTCAGGATTATGGGACACCTTAACATCATGAATGCGTAATAGATTAATATCTTCACTGCTGAGCACCACACAGTGACAGGCCACCACGTTTGGACCTAACACACCGATTTCGGCCAGATGTTGTACCGGCGTTCGATGATATTTTTTTTGCATGTCATCGACTTCACTTTGAGTTTCGGAAAGATGGATTACCATTGGTATCGAATTGGATTGGCTGATAGAAAATGCGCGCTGCAGTAATTCCGGAGCACAGAGATAGGGAGAGTGCGGCTGAACGGCAATGGTAATCAAAGGGTCGTCGTGCCATTTCGCAATCAGTTTTTCGGTATAGGCAAACCCCTGGTCTATCGGACCATAATTGGGAGAATCAAAATCGTATAAAACTTCTCCCACCACAGCCCGGATGCCGGCATCTTTCGCTGCCCGAGCGACGGCGTTTTCAAATAGGTACATGTCGCAAAAACAGGTGGTGCCGGACATGATCATCTCGGCACATGCCAGCAGCGCGCCGCAATATACTTTTTGATCGTTTAATTTGGATTCGGCCGGAAAAATGTGTTCATTCAGCCAAGTCATCAAGGGCAAATCATCAGCAATTCCCCTGAAACATGTCATGGCCGCATGGGTATGCGTATTGACCAGGCCCGGCATGATGATGCCACCTTGGGCGTCTATGTGCTTCGATACCCTCCAGTCTGAGAATTTATCCGCATGATCGACTGCCACAATCTTTTCTCCGTTAATAGCCACCGCGCCTTTTTGAATTTCATCAGCGCTTTCATTCATGGTCAGCACAATACCGTTTGAAATCAGAATATCAGCTGCTTTTGGTTTCATTTATTTTTTTAATTACCTTTCTTATAATTTTTTCAAGCACTGGTGTGGCCCTTTTGGCAACTTCGATGATTTCTTCCAAGGTTGCGGGACTCGGGTTGTCGGGATCGTGGACATTGGTTATTGTTGAAAAGCCAAGCACCCGCATGCCGGCATGAATGGCGGCGATAACCTCCTGGACCGTAGAAAAACCAACGGCTTCAGCACCAATGGTTTTTAAAAATCGTATCTCTGCCGGAGTTTCCAGCGAAGGCCCCTTGAGACCGGCATACACCCCCCTGCGAACGGATAGGCCTTTAGATTTAGCCGCGCTGGCGGCAATGGAAATTAGCTCTTTATCGTAGGCGGCACTCATGTCCGGAAACCGGATCCCCCAGCTATCCTCATTGGGTCCGATCAGCGGGTTTGCACCGGTCAGATTGATATGATCGGTGATAAGCATGATATCGCCGGCCTTGAATTCCGAATTCAGACCACCGGCGGCATTTGAAAGGATTAAAATGTTAACGCCCATCTCCTGCATTACGCGTATGGGAAAGGTAACTTCAGCCGGCGTATACCCCTCATATAGATGAAAGCGTCCCTGCATCGCCATGACCGCACATCCCTGGATATCACCTGTCAACAGCCGGCCTTGGTGGCTCTGGACGGTGGAGACCGGAAAATTCGGGATGTTTTCGTAATCAAAAGAAGCCGATATGCGCAGTGATTGAGCACTTTCACCCAGCCCGGTGCCGGTGAGCATGCCGACACAGGGATTTGTTTTGATTCGTGCTTTGAGATAGGCAGTGGCTTCAAGCACCTTGTTTTTGTAATTTTCCATTGGCGTTCCCCGGTTTGCTAATGAGCTTTTGTTTCATCTCTATACAAAGAAAGGTATCTTAAATCAGCATTTTAAATCAGTCAAGCGGACAAATTATTAAAGAGCGACCTTTGCATTGACATTCTTACGACACTGTGGGATATGATTACGCTTAAATTTTAAAGAAATGATAAAGGTAATTTCATGCGTAAAGGAGACCGCGACATGGCCGACGATGTTTATCCTCATCATTCTGATATTACGGGCGACATGTGGAAAAAAATTGATGAAATTATAGCCGCCAACAAGGACATCCCCGGCGCCGTCATCACCGTTTTGCGGGAGTGCCAGGATGTTGTTGGCTATCTTCCGATTGAGCTGATTGATTATATCAGCTATGGCCTCAATCTGTCACGCAGTGAGGTTTTTGGTATTGCTTCCTTCTATGCGCTTTTTTCTCTGGAGCCAAAGGGTCGGCATTTGATTAAAGTCTGCATGGGCACCGCCTGTTATGTGAAAGGGATAAAAGAAGTCATCAATCGTATCAACAATGAATATCAAGTAAAGGAAGGCGGCACCACCGAGGATCGGCGTTTTTCTCTGGAAGCCGTAAGATGCTTGGGAGCCTGCGGACTGGCGCCAGTGGTGGTGGTGGATCAGGATACCTATGGCGGAGTGAAAGCCGACAGGGTTATCGAAACAATAGAAAAATATGAATAAAATCTTTCGCTTTATGCAGCCAGTGATTGGCTTTACCTGAATGGCTTTCGCGGCCGTGGCGGTTCGTGGTGATATCTTTTTTTCCAGGAGAATTGCATGAATAAAGTCAGAACTCAACTGATGCTGTGCGGTGGTACAGGATGTCAGGCTAATGAAAGTGTTGCCTTTCAAGAGGCCCTTGAAAAGGAGCTCGAACGGCAGGGATTGGCCGATGAAATTAAGGTCATTGAGACCGGTTGTAACGGGTTTTGTGCGGTGGGACCTGTTATGCTGGTGCAGCCGGAAGGAATTTTTTACCAGAAGTTAAGGCCCAAAGATGTTCCCTTTCTGGTTGAGGAGCATTTTTTGAAGGGGCGCCCCGTCAAAAAATTATTTTATGTGGAGCCGGCTTCAAAAGAAACCATTCCGAATATGAACCAGATCCCGTTTTTTTCGCACCAGATGTTTTGGGTCATGCGAAACAAGGGGGTTATCGATCCGGAAGTCATTGACGAATACATCGGCAGGGATGGCTACTTTGGCGCCGCCAAGGCGCTTAAGGAAATGACCCCCGACGAGATCATTGAAGAAGTTAAAATATCCGGTCTCAGAGGACGCGGCGGTGCCGGATTTCCCACCGGTCTGAAATGGGAGTTCGCCCGAAAAAGCCCGGGAGATATAAAATACGTATTGTGCAATGCGGATGAAGGCGATCCCGGCGCTTTTATGGATCGCAGCGTGCTTGAAGCCGACCCCCATGCGGTTCTTGAAGGAATGATCATCGCCGCCAAAGCCATCAATGCTCATCAAGGCTATATTTATGCGCGGACCGAATATCCATTGGCAATTCGGCGGCTGGGAATTGCCATCAAACAGGCTCGCGAATATGGGCTTTTGGGAAAAGATATTCTGGGCACGGGGTTTGATTTTGACATTGATATATATCAGGGAGCAGGTGCCTTTGTATGCGGCGAAGAAACCGCTTTGATGAGATCGATTGAGGGCAAGCGCGGCATGCCGAGGCCTCGCCCACCTTTTCCAGCTCTCAAGGGCTTGTGGGAAAAACCAACGATTTTGAACAACGTTGAGAGCCTGGCCAATATATCGCAAATTATCTTGAACGGAGGTAAATGGTTTGCCAGCGTGGGAACCGAATCCAGCAAAGGCACCAAAGTGTTTGCCCTATCGGGTGACGTCAACAACATCGGGCTGGTTGAAGTCCCCATGGGCACCACCCTCAGAACAATAATATATGATATCGGGGGCGGAATTCCCGGCAAGAAAAAATTTAAAGGCGTGCAGCTCGGTGGTCCGTCCGGAGGATGTGTGCCGGAACAATATCTGGACACACCGGTAGATTATGAAGCGATTGCCAAAGTCGGGGCCATTATGGGATCGGGCGGGATCATTGTGATGGATGAGAATACGTGCATGGTGGATATGGCCCGATTTTTTATGGATTTCGTCCAGGATGAATCCTGTGGCAAGTGTACGCCCTGTCGTGAAGGTACGCGTCGGCTCCTGCAATTGCTTGAAAAATTTTGTGCAGGTGAAGGAAAACCGGAAGATTTGGAAACCATTACCGAGCTAGCTTACATCATCAAAGATGCGGCATTGTGTGGACTGGGTCAGACCGGGCCAAATCCTGTTTTGTCCACCTTGAGATATTTCAAAGACGAGTATGAGGCCCATATTTATGAAAAGCGGTGTCCTGCCAAGCGCTGTGTTTCCTTGCTGCGATTTGAAGTAGAGCCGGATCTTTGCACCAAATGTGGACTTTGTTTTAGAAGCTGTCCGGTGGAGGCAATTGAATGGAAGAAGAAAGAAGTTGCCCGGATTGACAAGGAAAAATGCATCAAGTGTATGACCTGTTTTGACAAGTGCAAGTTTGATGCAATTTTTTAAACAATCGAATGCATTAGGTTTGAGGTTGGAGGTAGGAGGGGGAAATATAAAGGATAAAGATTCAGGGATTGAGGGATTTAAAGCCCCTGAAAACCAGACTTTGAACACTGAGTCATGCGCCACTCTTTCTTTGCCTCAAACCTCTAACCTAACGCCTTTAATTTTGACCTGAACCCTGAATCAAAAAATATGTTGAAAGTTAACAAACCCTAAGGGCCTAACGGAGATATGAGATGACAGAAGCACTTATTTTAATGGGCGGCATGGGATTGATCATTAGTGCCATTTTAGCGGCGGCGTCGAAAGTTTTTTATGTGTATGTTGATCCCAAAATAATATCCGTTGAAGAAGAATTACCCGGTGCGAATTGAGGGGGCTGCGGGCTGCCGGGTTGCAGCGCCAACGCCGAAGCCATCGTCGCCGGATTGTCGGCGCCAAACTCGTGTGTGGCGGCAGGGCCCGAAGTGGCCGAAGCCATCGCCGAAATTATGGGAGTTAAGGTCGAAGCCAAAGAACCCGATATTGCCCTGCCGGGTTGCTATTTTGGTGTGCCGGATGCAGACACCAAATATATATATGACGGCTTAGATGATTGCCGGGCCGTTGCGCTTCTTAGCGGTGGCATGAAAATTT
>CP070694.1:1575546-1580213 GCA_020353355.1 Desulfobacterales bacterium
AGAAAGTGAATTGTGTTCATCATGGCACTAACAAGTTGCACCGAAAAGGAGAACTTTATGGGCACTAACGAATTTTATCGGATTCAAAATTTAATTGAGGGGGAATGGATCGAAGAAAAAGGAGTCGAATACGTACCCTTATATAACCCCTCAACCGGTGAAATCATTGGTGAGGTGCCGCGGTCCAGCAAGGAGACGACCCTGGCAGCCATAGACTCATCATACCGGGCCTATGACGAATGGCGCAATCTACCTATTTCCAAACGGATCGGTTATTTATTTGAAATTCGAAAGACCATGGAAACTCATGAAGAGGAACTGGCCGTGGCCATCGCCCTGGATCAGGCCAAACACATTAGCGAGGCCAGAGGAGAGGTGCGTCGCGTTATTGAAATCATTGAATCGGCCTGCGGGATACCGGCGCTGATTCAGGGAGAAACACTGGAAATGATTTCGCCCAACATTAACGCCAGAGTTATTCGGCAGCCACTGGGAGTCTTCGGCGGAATTGCTCCGTTTAATTTCCCGGCCCTGGTTTTCGGCTGGTTTATTCCCTATGCCATTGGTGTGGGTAATACGTTTGTATTTAAACCCTCTACCCAATCACCGCTGTTTATGCAGAAAATGGGAGTGCTGTTAAATGAAATTGGACTCCCCAAGGGCGTGGTGAACATTGTTCACGGAAATCGCAGCGTTCCCGAAGCATGGTACGATCATCCCAAAATTGCCGGTGTATGTCTGGTGGGCTCCACTGGTACTGCTAAAAAGATTGCCGAGGCCTGTGGTCGCGCCGGCAAACGAACCATGCTATTGGGAGGTGCAAAAAACTATTTAGTGGTTATGGAAGATGCCCAGATGGATATCTTCATCGAAAATTATTTGCATTCCTGTTACGGCTCTGCAGGTCAACGCTGTCTGTCCGGGTCTATCGTAGCAGCTGTGCCGGAAATTTACGAGCAGGTGGTGGAGAACATCCTTGAAGTTTCCAAAACAGTGAAAATCGGCGACGCTTTTGATCCCGAGATTTACATGGGACCGGTAATTTCTGCCGATGCCAAGAAGAAGATAGAAGGCTACATCGAGGTGGGTATCAAAGAAGGTGCAAATCTGGAGTTGGATGGACGCAATCCAAAAGTCGCTGAGAAGAATAAAAATGGTTATTTTGTTGGTCCTACCGTCTTTACCGAGGTGGACCCCAAAATGACCATTGCCACCGACGAGATATTCGGGCCGGTGGTATCCATCGTCAGAATTAATGACCTTGATGAAGCCATTCAGTTGATTCGAAACCAGGCGGTCGGAAACGGCGCCTGTATTTTTACGCAGAATCTGTACTATACGGAAAAATTTATTTCAGACGCCAATGCCGGCATGGTGGGCGTGAATGTCGGCGTGTGCGCACCGCATCCGTATTTGCCTTTTGGCGGCATCAAAGATTCGCTGGTGGGCACCGATAAGGTTCAGGGCAAGGACGGCATAAATTTCTTCACCCAGAATAAAATTGCGACGGTTCGCTATGCGCCACCAACCGGACGCTTCACGGACGAAGGAGATAAGAAAATAAAAACGGCTCCGGAATCTAAGGATGTTAGAAGCTGTGTAGCCTCCTAACAATGCTCACATAATAAATGGTTTAACCCGCTGGCCCGTTTGCCGGTTGAACAGAAAAGCCAGATCCTATTCAATATCTATCAATTGGATTTCAGAAAATTGACTATAAAATTATTACAGTATTTTCCAAACATAAAAATTTAGGAGGTGGAGATGAGTACAAAAGTTCCTGGGCAGGCGCAGGTCGTTATCATTGGTGGGGGCATCGTGGGTTGCAGTGTTGCCTATCATTTAACCAAACTGGGTTGGTCGGACGTGTTGGTTCTGGAGCGCAAAGAGCTTGGTTCCGGAACCACCTGGGCGGCGGCCGGCCTACTGGCTCAACTGCGGCAAAACCAGGAAATGACGAACCTGGCCAAATATACCGTTGATCTTTATGAAGGACTCGAGGCCGAAACCGGTGTGGCCACCGGATTTCGAAGAAACGGGGCTGTTGCTGTCTGTCAGACCGAAGATCGCAGAAAGGAATTGCTGCGCGCCGCGGCCATGGCCCGGGCCTTCAACGTCGAAATGCATGAGATCAGTACCAAGGAAGCCGGTGATTTAGTGCCCGGGATGAACACCAAAGATCTGGTGGCCGCCTTTTATCTTCCTTACGATGGTGTCACCAATCCGATTGAAACCACCAGGGCTTTGGCCAAAGGTGCCAAAATGGGCGGTGCCAAGATTTTGGAAAATGTCTGTGTCACCGGAATCCAAACCAAAGATGGCGCGGTTTGCGGGGTGAGCACCGACCAGGGTGATATCGCGTGCGAATATGTCGTCAACTGCGCGGGCATGTGGGGCCTCCAGGTCGGCCAATGGGTGAATGTCAGTGTGCCGCTGCACGCTGCCGAGCACATGCATGCGGTGACGATGCCAATTGAGGGCTTAAAGAAACACTTTCCCACGGTGCGCGATTTCGATGGTGAAACGTATTTTAAATCGGAAGCCGAAGGCATCCTTTTCGGCGGTTTTGAGGCGGTATCAAAGCCCTGGGGGATGAAAGGAATCCCGGAAAAATTCATGTACACCGAGCTTCAGGAAGACTGGGATCAGTTCCAACCGTTCATGGATTGCGCGTTGAAACGTTTTCCGGGCATGGAAAGCGCCCAGATTCGCCATCTATCGGTGGTGCCCGAAAGCTTCACTCCTGACACGGCCTTTATGGTAGGCGAAGCACCGGGAGTTAAGAATTTTTTTGTGGGATGCGGCATGAACTCGGTGGGCATTCAAAGTGCCGGCGGTGTGGGCCGCGCTCTCTCCCATTGGATTGTTGATGGGCGTCCTGAAGAGCAACTGTGGCCGGTTGATATCCGGCGGTATTTTCCCTGGCAGCGAAACGCCCGTTATCTGCATGATCGCATTGTCGAGGCCGTCGGCGTGCTTTATCATCATCATTATCCCAACCGGCAGCTCACCTCGGCCCGTCCGGTAATATGTTCGCCTATACACGACCGATTGGCAGCCAACGGTGCCGCCTTTAGCATGACGGCCGGTTGGGAACGGGCGGATTGGTTTGCTCCGCAAGGTGTCGAACCGGTCCACAAATACAGCTGGCAGAAGCCCAATTGGTTCGAATATCAAGGCCAGGAACACATGGCAATCCGTGAAGGCGTTGGTCTTTATGACCTGACCTCCATGGGTAAGCTTCTCGTTCGAGGACGTGATGCCGAGAAATATCTGCAGAAGATGTGCTCAAACGATGTTGCCGTGCCTGTGGGTAAGGTCGTGTATACACCGGTTTTAAACGAACGTGGCGGATTTGAAACCGATGTTACGGTGACTCGATTTTCAGAAGATTCATTTTTGATTGTCACCGCCGCCGCCACTTTGATCCGCGATTATGATTACTTCAACCGCCGTATTCTGGCAGACGCCAACGTCACCATTGCCGATGTGACCCATGGGTACGCCATGTTGGCGCTAATGGGTCCCAAATCCAGGGAATTGCTGCAAATCCTTACCAATGCAGATTTGTCCAACGACGCCTTTCCCTACGGTACAGCCCGGGAAATCGATGTGGCTTATGCCAGACCTTGGGCGCTGAGAATGTCCTATGTCGGCGAACTGGGCTGGGAGCTTTACATCCCGGCAATGTTCACACTTCCGGTATTCGATGCAATATTCGAGCAGGGCAAACAGTTCGGTATGCGTCTGGTCGGTATGCAGGCAGTCAACTCGCTGAGGCTGGAAACCGGTTATCGCCACTGGGAATCTGATATTACTCCGGATGAAACCCCCTATGAAGCCGGTCTAGGGTTTGGTGTAAAGTTGGATAAGGGCGATTTTATCGGCCGTGACGCACTGGTAAAGCAAAAGGAAGAGGGCATCAAACGAAAACTGGTTATGTTTACCCTCGATAATCCGGATATCATGCTCTATGGCAGCGAACCCATGTATCGTAATAGTGTCTGGATGGATAATTTACGATCCGGTGCTTACGGTTTCAAAGTAGGATCTGCCGTCGCCATGGGATATGTGAAAGATGGGCAGCCAATAACCGAGAAATGGATTTTGGATGGAAAATATGAACTTGAAGTTCAGGGTAAAATGATTCCGGCCAAGGTACACATTCGTTCTCCTTATGACCCAAAAAATGAACGAACCAAGATGTAAAAGGGCATAGCGCAGAGTGTTAAGGGAAAAATCTGTAAGCAGCGAACTAATTTATTGACAAGGCCGTTGAAATCTGATGTATTAGATATCACAAATTCCATGTTGCTAAAACGAATACTTTATAAAAAGATAAAAACACTCTGAATTTACTGGAAACTTGCGTAACATGCTAAACACAAAATCGTTGCGGGAACAGGTTTATGAATATTTAAGGGATGAAATTCAAAATCGAAAGCTTCTTCCCGGTTCAACAATAAACCTGAATAAGATCAGCCAGCAACTAGGGATCAGCAAAACACCGCTCAGAGATGCGATCATCCAGCTTGAGATAGAAGGCTTTGTTACTATTCTTCCCCGGCGCGGGGTTACGGTCAAAAAACTGTCCCTTCAGGAAATAAAAGATTCCTATGAAATTGTTGGTGCGCTGGAAGGCTCGGTGATTTTAAATGAATTTGATA
>CP070694.1:1580313-1599069 GCA_020353355.1 Desulfobacterales bacterium
TGAAATGTCTTTTGAAAAAGTCAACTATATGCAAGCGATAGAAAAATTCGAAAAGTATTTAACCGAACCTAAATCTAAAAGTCTGTGAAGCCATGGAATCCGTGCAAAATGTAGGTTCACAAATACACAAATGTAGTCTTGGCTAAATTGGAATATTGGCAAGCACACAAATTTTGAAAAACAGAATATTTTTCGGTAATCCATTTCGCATCTATGATTTAATACATTTTGTGGCCTTTAACAGTGCATATGGTAAAACGCAATCGTGTAAAAAAGATCAGGGAAAAGCGTATGATGTCGCAAAACTCATATGTTAATGTAAAACGCTCCAAATTGTGAACTTCATTACATAACGGGCCTATCTACAAAAATAAGGCCAATGTGACCGTATCTGTCACAGCTGTATCATAAGATATCCTCAAAAACATATAATAAGAGGAGGTCTTATGAATTTAAATCAGTTAAGAGAACAATTTCCAAATGAAGCAACTTGTCGCAAATTTTTTGAAAATATCCGGTGGCCTTCCGGGCGTATCTGCCCTCACTGCGGTCATGATAAATCATGGGTCATTCAAGCTGCTGCCAATCGACAAAAGCGATATGAATGCTCCCATTGCACACGGCAGTTTACCGTCACAACTAAAACGGCGCTTCATGCCACTAAACTGCCACTTTCTACCTGGTTGTTGGCGATGTATCTGATCACCAGCTCCAGCAAAGGTCTGGCTTCCACTGTTTTGGCTCGGTTGATCGGCACCACTCAACCGACCGCATGGAAAGTCGGCCATACGGTTAGAAAAATGATGGATTCATCCCATTCAGATGCTCCTCTTTTGAAGGGAGTGGTTGAATTGGATGAAACCTATGTCGGTGGAAAACCTCCCATTGTACCGGGAATACAACACAAACGAGGTAAAGGAACCAGTAAACAGTGAGTGCTGATTGCCGCAGAGCGTCTCGGCCCGGTACGGGCGGTTCCCATTGAATCTGAAAAAGTTGAAACCATGCAACCATTTGTTGACCAACACTTATGCAAATCGGCTCATTTGATGTCAGACAAACACCGTTCATATATAAAAATCGGAAAACAGTTTGCTGAACATTCCCACATCAATCACTCGAGACAAGAATACAGCCGAGGAGATGTTCACAGCAATACGACTGAATCGTTTTCTTCCATGCTTGAGCGAGCTCGCATCGGTGTTTTTCATTACATGAGCCCAAAACACCTAAATCGATATCTAAGCGAATTGGAGTTCCGATGGGAACACCGAGTCGCTCAGAAAAATACCAATAAATCTGGCAAACAAAAAACGGTAATGAAATCGATGCCCATAATCGATATGATCGTTATCTTGATTATACGATTTTCGGGCTATTGTCTGAAGCGCACCCGATCATGGGGGATCGTGGATGTCGCCTTTAACTAGTATATAGGCCCGTAAATATATAACTGGTCGATGGGTGGATCAGCGAGAATGATGAAGCCGTTTTTGAGGATATCAAACTTGTTGCGGCATAGAAGCAATATAACTATTTGGAATAATAAAATCCAAACAAGCTGAAGTGCATGAAACAAAGAACCGGTTTAGTTCCGGTTTGTCAGGATTAGGGATCACTAAGAATTGGATAGATTGCTCAGTTCCATGTGAATCAGATTGATCTCTTGTTTTCCGGTGTTCTCAATGCTCACCGGCTCGTCTTCTTTAGACGTGATGGACTCCCCCGAACTCAGCGTTCTTTTCTGAGAACCGATGCTGACACTGGCCTGCCCTTTGATCACCAAAAAATGCCGCACCGTGTCCGTGTCACCCGGCAGTTGCAGCGAAGCACCGGGATACACCGTCAACTCGGCGGCCGCATAATTTTCTCTTTGCTCGAGCAGCTTTGAGATTCCCCAGGGGTGATACACGGTGCGATGCTGGTGATACTCCTTGCGCCCCTGGTCTTTTAACTTGGAAACAATGGATTTCACATCGCGGCTGTGATCGAGGTCTGAGACGAAAATGGAATCGGGGGTTTCCACCACAACCACTTGCCTAAGGCGATTGGTGGTAATCAAACGGTCACGGCCGAGGATGAAGCAGTTGCGGGTGTCCTGGGTAATGACGTCGCCGTCAATGACGTTATCATTTTCATCTTTTTCGAGAAAATCGTAAAGGGATTTCCATGATCCGATATCGCTCCAGCCGAAGTCAGAGGGTAACACAACGCATTTGTCGGTTTTTTCCATGATGGCGTAGTCGATGGAGATATTCTCCAGCCGATTATAATCTTCTTTTACCAGCGATGGCCCGACAGAAAAAATTTCTTCCATGGGGGGCAGCAGTGTCGGCTGATGGATTTTGAATTCTTCTAAAATAACGGACACCTTGAAGGCAAACATCCCGCTGTTCCAGAAAAAATTACCCGCCTGGATATATTTTTCAGCGGTTTGCCGGTCGGGTTTTTCAACAAACCGCTTCACCCTCAATGCGCTGTCGGATACATCGGCCCCACCTTCAATGTAACCATATCCGGTTTCCGGATAATTCGGTTTGATGCCGAAGGTGACCACATATCCTTTGTCGGCCAGGCGGATGGCAGCCTGAAGTCGCTCGTGAAAGGATGCGATGTTGCCGATCACATGATCGGCAGGGAAAATGCACAGGACACCATCGTCGGTGATCCGGCGGATATGAAATGCCGCCAGCAGGATAGCCGGTGCGGTGTTGCGGCCGCAGGGTTCACAGATCACCTTTCCTTCCGGCACCAAACCGATGTCATGCATGTGTCTGGCGGTTTCGTGAAAATGTTGCTCACCGCAAACAACCCTGACATTTTGCAGGTCCAGCACAGGCACCAAACGCTTGATGGTGCTTTGCACCAACGAATCATTGCCGATAAATTTGACCAACTGCTTCGGATAAAGCTCCCGTGAAACCGGCCACAGCCGTGTCCCGGTGCCACCGGCCAGCAAAACGGCATACACGTTTTTAGTGGATTTAGGCATGGATGATGTTCCCTTACCGATGGTTACGGTTAAACCCGTTGGCCGAAATCTTCGCTGAACTGCAGCGGGTTTCAACCACATTATAGCCGAGAAGTGCATTGACTTCCTGGGTTAAGGCAGATCCGGCTTGCAATCTGAGAGAATCCGACAATTCGATAATCGAATCGGTCTTCTCCGGGCTTCGCAAATGCAGAAATGCACGGCTCATCCCTGGATGCCGTTGCAGAATTTCATGTAAATTGCATAAATCTGTCTTGTTCGTGCGAGAAATTTCCAGATTAAAATGCACACTGGCAGTCCAGGTCTCCTCGGCTTTATTCATCGGTATCACCGTATCGGCGACAATTTTAACCGCCTGCTCATCCTTTTGAACCTGCCCTTCAATGAGGATGGGGTTGTCCTCTACCAATAAGTCGGTGGCAGTCCGATAAACCCGCGAAAAAATCGTGATTTCCACCGAACCGTGCATGTCTTCAATGGTGACAAATGCCATTAAGTCGCCCTTCTTGGTTGTAATGACCTTCGTCGCCTGAACGATACCCCCAATTCGAACAGCCTCGCCATCCTGGAGTTCCTTTAGACTGACGGCATTGGCATTGGTAAACTTGTCCAACACGGCCTCATAGCGAGTCAGCGGATGCCCGCTGATGTAAAAGCCAAGCGATTCTTTTTCAAACGCCAACATTTGCTTTTCTTCCCACTCTGCGATCTCCGGAAAGGCTGGTACATTGATAACCAGAGGTTCTTCCCCAGCGCCAAACAATCCCATTTGAGGATCCAATTTTTCCTTTTGAATCCGGCTCCCATAATCCAGGGCGTCTTCCAAGGAGGCCATCATCTGCGACCGCCGGGCACCGGTGGCGTCAAATGCACCGCATTTAATCAAACTTTCGATAACCCGCCTGTTTACCTTCTTTAAATCCACCCGTTCACAAAAATCAAATAAAGATAAAAAACCGCTTTCCTGGCGGGCCTCGATCAGCGATTCAATCGCAGATTCGCCCACATTTTTTACGGCTGCCAGCCCGAATCGAATTTTCGATCCATCGACCGTAAATTCTTTATCACTCTCATTGATGTCCGGTGGCAGGATCGGAATATTGTGACTGCGGCACTCGGCGATAAATTTTACAACGCCATCGGTGGAATGCATTTCACTGGTGAGCAAGGACGCGATAAATTCCACCGGAAAGTGGGCCTTGAGGTATGCCGTTTGGAATGCAATCAAGGCATAGGCCGCACTGTGGGATTTGTTGAACCCGTAACCGCCAAATTTTTCAATCAAGTTAAAGATCATCTCCGCTTTGCCTTTGGGAACGCCATTGGCTGCGGTTCCCTCTAAAAAACGCTGTCGGTGTTCGGCCAAAATTTCGGGAATTTTCTTGCCCATGGCTTTGCGCAAGTCGTCTGCCTCGGCCATGGAATATGAGGCCAGCACCGCGGCAATTTTCATGACCTGTTCTTGATAAACGATAACCCCATAGGTTTCTTTCAGAATCGGTTCAAGTTCGGGAACCAGATATTCCACCTGCAGTTTTCCGTGTTTGCGCGCGACAAAATCGTCAATCATCCCACTTTCCATCGGACCGGGTCGATAAAGGGCGACCAAGGCGATAATATCCTCAAATGACTCCGGTTTTAAGCTAACCAGCAAATCTTTCATACCGGTACTTTCAAGCTGGAAAACACCGGTGGTATCTCCGGTTGACAGGAGACGATACGTATCAGGATCGGTTAAATCGAGATCGTCAATATCCGGAGCCGTTTTTCCCTGTCTTTCAATAAGGCCCAGTGTTTTGGCGATCACCGTAAGGTTGCGAAGCCCCAACAAATCAAATTTGATCAATCCGATCTGCTCGACAATTTTCATGTCGTACTGGGTGACAACCTCTCCCTTTTTGCCCCTATAAAGCGGCATATATTCAACCAGCGGCAAGTCGGCAATCACCACACCGGCGGCATGGGTTGAGGCATGCCGTGGAAGACCTTCCAGAACCCGGCAAATCTTTATCAGCTCCGCCACTTCAGGCTTTTGTTGGGCAAGTTCATTCAGTCGGGGTTCCTTGGCCAGGGCTTTATCCAAGCTAATGTTCAACACATCGGGGACCATCTTGGCGATGGCGTCCACCTCGTGCAACGGTATATCGAGGGCGCGGCCCACATCCCGGATGACCGCACGGGTTTTAAGTTTTCCAAATGTTATGATCTGGGCGACATAATCCCCCCCGCCGTATTTGTCCACCACATACCGATAGACCTCTTCGCGCCCGTCGATGCAAAAATCGACATCGATATCCGGCATGCTTTTGCGGGCCGGATTGAGGAAACGCTCGAAAATCAGGCCGTGTTCAATTGGATCCAAATCGGTAATCCCCAGACTATGAGCCACCAGGCTGCCGGCTGCAGACCCCCTTCCGGGCCCAACAGGAATGTTGCTTTCTCTGGCACAACGAATAAAATCCGAGACAATCAGAAAATACCCTGCAAAGCCCATATTTTCGATGACAGATATTTCATACTCCAGCCGCTCACGATAAAGCCTTTCATCAAATTGGGGGTTTTTGGAAGTAAGCCGTCGCCGTCTCAGGAGAAAGCCATCTCTTACTTTTTTCTTAAATAGTGCTTCGGCGGACTCACCATTTGCCGTTTCAAATTTGGGAAAGTGATAGGTATTAAAATCAAATTCAATGTTGCAGCGCTTCGCTATATCGACCGTATTGCCCAAGGCTCCGGGGTAATCCCCAAAAGACGCATACATCTCCTCTTTGGATTTAAAAAAGAGCTGGTCCGTACGAAATTGCAAACGCTCGGTATCATGAATGGTCTTTCCGGTTTGAATGCACAACAGCACATCATGGGCGCGTACATCTTCCTTATCCAGATAATGACAATCATTGCTGGCCACCAACGGCACCGATAGTCGTTGGCCCAGTTCTAAAAGCGCCTGATTGACGGTCTCCTGGATATCGATGCCGTTGTTTTGCACTTCCAGGAAAAAATTATTTTCGCCCAAGATCTCCACGTAGCTTTGCACAGCTTGCTCGGCCAGATCCATTCGGCCGTCTTGAAGCCGTCGCGGTATTTCGCCGTGCAGACAGGAGGACAGGCCAATCAAGCCGTTGCTGCACTCTTTGAGAAGCTCTTTATCAATGCGGGGTTTGTAGTAAAATCCCTCCAGTTGGGCGGCGGTGGCCAGTTTACACAAATTGCGATATCCCTCCTGGTTTTCCACCAACAGGATCAGGTGGGATAGCTCCCGGTTATCCTGCGGGGTTTTATCAAATCGACTGCGCGGTGACACATAGATTTCACAGCCGATGATGGGCTTGATTCCGAGATTTATCGCTTTTTGATAAAATTCCACCGCCCCGAACATGGTGCCATGATCGGTAATGGCCAGGGAATGCATGCCAAAATCCATGGCCCGCATTAAAAGATCATCGACTCTGATGGCACCGTCCAATAAACTGTACTGGGTGTGTACGTGCAGATGAACAAAATCAGGTACAGTCTCCGTCATAATTTGACTCGATCCTTTTGAATAAGGGTTCTTGACAACGATTTATGCAGGAAGTTTCCCAGCGGGGATAAGCACAGGAAATCAGAAAAAATTCAGTTCGAAAACGACCGGGTAATGACAAATATCGTCAATCATTACCGCCACAATATATTTCAAAAAACACTATATATCGCGTTTGGAAATGAATAATAGAGCATTATATAGTAGTCAATGCTAAATGTCACGCAAAAAAGATAGAACTGGTTTCAAATCCCAAGATTATGTCCGAAGGTCCTGCTATTAAAAAGCGGGATTTCCCATCTGCATGCCTTTTAAATCCGCAATCCGAAATCCCAAATCCCAAACTGACTACTCCAGTCTGTAGTTGGGCGCTTCTTTGGTAATAATCACATCGTGGACATGACTCTCGCGCATGCCAGCCGCGCTGATTTTCACAAATCGTGCTTTTTCCCTCAATTCATCCAAGGTGCGGCAGCCACAATAGCCCATACCGGCCTTTAATCCGCCAACAAGCTGAAATAAATTTGCCGAAAGTGAGCCTTTATACGGTACGCGTCCGACAATCCCTTCCGGAACCAGTTTATCCTCATCGGCTTTCTCGCTCTGATAATAACGGTCTTTGCTGCCTTTTTTCATGGCTTCAATCGATCCCATACCGCGGTACACCTTATAACTGCGACCCTGAAAGAAAATCACCTCTCCGGGGCTTTCCTCAGTACCGGCAAATAGTCCGCCAATCATCACCACGTGAGCGCCGGCTCCGATGGCTTTGGTAATATCACCTGAAAATCGAATGCCACCATCGGCAATCAAAGGCACATCGTTTTTGCTCGACATGGATCTGCAATTCATGATGGCGGTTAACTGCGGTACCCCCACACCGGCAACGATGCGCGTGGTGCAAATCGATCCGGGTCCAATACCAATTTTGATACCATCCGCCCCTGCCCGCATGAGATCTTCCGCCCCTTTGGCTGTGCCGACGTTGCCGGCAATCAGTTCAATACCGGCAAAAGTACTTTTTAATGCGTTCACTGCTTGCAGAACATTTTCGGAATGACCGTGGGAGGTGTCAATTAAAATGACATCCGCGCAGGCTTTAAGCAGCGCCTCGGTGCGCTCCAGCATATCAGGGCCAACGCCGACGGCGGCTCCCACCCGCAACCGTCCCCTGCTGTCCTTGCATGAATTTGGATACTTTTTAATTTTTTCGATATCCTTGATGGTAATCAACCCCGTCAGTCGACCTTTTTTGTCGACCACCAGAAGCTTTTCAATTCGATGTGCATGCAAAAGCTTTTTTGAATCCTCCAACGTGATGCCTTCAGAAACCGTCACCAGGTTTTCCTTGGTCATGACTTCAGAAATCTTTTTGTCCAGATCGGTTTCAAATCTGAGGTCCCGGTTGGTCACAATTCCCATCAACTGGTCCCCTTTTGTAACCGGCACACCGGAGATACGATAGGTTTGCATCAGTTTCAGTACTTCTTCAACAGTTTTATCGGGATGAATCGTGACCGGATCGACAATCATACCACTTTCCGATTTTTTAACTTTATCCACTTCAGTGGCCTGGCTTTCTACGCTCATATTGCGGTGTATGAATCCCATGCCGCCTTCCCGAGCCATGCTGATGGCCGCTTCGGATTCTGTTACGGTGTCCATTGCCGCGCTGACAATCGGGATATTCAGGGCAATATTTTTGGTCAAGCGAGTGCTAACATTCGCATCTTTAGGCAGGATATTGGAATAATTGGGTAAAAGCAAAACATCATCAAATGAATAGGCTTCTTCCGGGGGTATTTTTGCCATCAGACTCCTCCAACAACGATCAATTTGAATGACAATGTCATCATAAGATTATAAAATTACGGTATCGGTATCATAACTGCAGAATATCAGGCATCCGAATAGCAAATGGCGTTCGCTTTAGCAATCGTTAATTTGACAACTTGACAATCAATTACCGACCGTAATAAGGATCATACTTTATGCTGATTAAAATTAATCCTCAAAACCCGCAATTACGCTTGATCAACAAAGTTGTGCAGGTCCTTAAACGGGACGGTGTTGTCGTTTATCCGACCGATACCAACTATGGAATCGGCTGCGATATTATGAACAAAAAAGCCATCGAGCGCATCTACCAACTAAAGCAAAGAGACAAAAGCAAGCCATTTAGTTTTATCTGTTCCGGGCTTAATAATATCAGTCTTTATGCCAAGGTTTCCAATTATGCTTACAAAACTATGCGACGGCTTTTACCGGGTCCTTATACCTTTATTCTGGAAGGTTCAAGGCTTGTGCCCAAAATCATGTTGACCAAGCGCAAAACAGCCGGTATTCGCGTTCCCAAAAATAATATTTGCTTGGCGTTGGTTGAGCAGCTCGGAAATCCAATCATTACAACCAGCGCAACGATGCCGGACGGCAATGTTTTAAATGATGCCTCATTAATTCATGATGTTTTTAAACACCGGATAGATGTGGTGATTGACGGCGATATCGTACCCGGTAAGCCCTCGAGTGTGATTTCCCTGATCAATGACGAACCCGAGGTGCTTCGTGAAGGACTGGGGGATATCAGTATTTTTGTCTAAAAGTGGTTTCGGGTGTCAGGTGTCAGGGTAAAAAGCATGGAGCATGAGGGACCCGCCTTCGTCACGCTAAAAGCGTGACCGCGGCGCGGCAGGCAGGTGCCAGCATATTTAGCACGGGGGCTGTGACAAAGGGCATAGGGGTATGAGGTATGGGGTTCAAAGTTCAAAGTTTATAAAAAAGGTTTCAGGTGTCAGCTTCTGAATTTCAGACCTCTGACACCTGACACCATTCATTTTTTTCTGACACCTGAAACCCGACACCTGAAACCTTGGTTTTCAATCAGTCTTCATTTAATTTTTCTTGAAGGTTTTCTCGCAGTATTTCTCCGAATGTCGAGGTTGCCGGTCCCATATTGTTGACATACTCGCTGAGCAAGTTTTGTTCGTCTTCGATTTCCAGGCGCTTGATGGAAAGACCGATACGCCGTTCATCACTGTTGATGTTCATCACCTTGGCGGTAATGACCTCACCGACATTATATTTTCCCACGGGAGTTTTTATCTTTTCTTTGCTGATTTCAGATACATGAATCAAACCTTCAATACCTTCTTCGAGTTCAACAAAAATTCCAAAATCGGTCAGGTTGGTTATCGTGCCGGTGATTTCCTTTCCGACTTCATATCGCTCGGCTACAGATTGCCAGGGGTCTTCGGTCAATTGCTTTATACCGAGTGAAAATCTCTCACTTTCCTTCTCAATATCAAGCACGATGGCCTGGACAACGTCCCCTTTTTTATATAATTCGGAAGGATGCTTTATCCGCTTGGTCCATGAGATATCGGAAATATGAACGAGGCCATCAATGCCCTCATCAATTCCAATAAATAATCCGAAATCGGTAATATTTTTTATTCTCCCCTCAATGGTGGTGCCGACAGGATATTTTTCACTAATCACATCCCACGGATTAGGAGAAACCTGTTTCATGCCCAGCGATATGCGCCGGCTTTCCGATTTGATGTCCAAGACCACCGCTTCCACCTCCTCGCCGACAGAAACCACCTTGGAAGGATGCCGAATCTTGCGGGTCCAGGACATTTCCGATACATGAATAAGCCCCTCGATACCCTCTTCGAGTTCCACAAATGCCCCGTAATCGGTCAAGCTGACAATGCGGCCGGCTACCTTGGAACCTACAGGATATTTTTCGGAAGCATACGTCCACGGATCTTCCGTAAGTTGTTTCATGCCCAATGAAACTCGTTCGTTTTCCAAATCAACATTGAGAATTTTGACTTTGATCGTATCACCTATGGAAAAAAGCTCCGAGGGGTGTTTGACGCGACCCCATGAAATGTCTGTAATATGCAAAAGACCGTCAACTCCACCCAGATCCACAAAAACGCCGTATTCGGTGATATTCTTTACGATTCCATCAATCTCTTTTCCTTCACGGATGGCATCCAACGTGGCGGCTCGTTTTTGTTCCAGTTCCTTTTCCAAAATAGCCCTTCTGGACAAAACGATATTGCTGCGTTTGCGATTATATTTTAATATCTTAAAGTCAAAGGTTTTTCCAACCATGTCGTCCATGTTGCGAATAGGGCGCAGGTCTGCCTGAGAACCCGGAAGAAAGGCTTGAACCCCGATATCCACCGAAAATCCGCCTTTAACCCGATTGGTGATAACACCTTGAACGGTTCCCTCATCATCATAGGATTTCTTAATTGATTCCCAAACCTTGACATTCTCGGCTTTTTCCTTGGATAAAACGACGCGCTCCTCCTCATCATCCCACCATTCAACCATCACCTCTATTTTATCGCCAACATGGGCATCAATATTGCCCTCTTCATCTTTAAATTCCTGGATTCGGATCTGGCCTTCCGATTTATAGCCAATATCTACCAGAACATGCTCTCTATCTACAGATATAATCCGGCCCGTAACGACCTCGCCCTCAGCAAAGCGTTTAAAACTTTCCTCGTACAGGTCCATCACACTTTCCATACCTGTGCCGGATTCCTGATTTTTTTTCGCTGATGAACGTTCAACAGGTTGTTCAGCTTTTATATTCGCAACCGGTTGTACGACAGTTTGATTCGCAGTATCGGAGTCGGGCTCATCTGCTGGAGCCTTTGGATTGAGCTGTTGAGATTCATCATTCGTTTTGTTATTAACCATTAAGAAATTACCCCCTTAGCCGATTTTGTGGCGGCGCCCCTAAGGCAACGCAATCCTATATGTCTAACAAACTCGTAGAAAAAAGCAATGATTAATTTCAAATTTTGCAACAACAGTAGTAAATAACCGGAAAATTATTGGTAATAATTACTATTTTTCACCAGATTTTTCTTCAATACAGGCTATCATCTGATCAACGACCTCCTGGATAGACATATCCGTGGAATCGATCCGAACAGCGTCTTCCGCAGGTTTTAGGGGCGCCAAATCCCGTGTGCTATCATTTTTATCCCGCTGTTTGAGATCTTTTTCAACTTCCTCCAGGGTTATTTCAGACTTTGGCACAAGCTCGTTGTAACGTCTGATGGCTCGCATCCGGGTAGAAGCGCTCAGATAAAACTTCACATCCGCCTCGGGAAACACCACCGTACCCATATCGCGTCCTTCAAAAACAACACCTTTATCTTTGCCCATCTTGCGTTGCAGCCCGAATAAAAACCGACGGACAACGGGTCTTGCCGAAATTGCCGAAGCCAGCATGGTTATTTCAGGGGTTCGAATCCGATTGGTGATATCCACCTGATTGCAAATCAAGCGTAACCCCTGGTCACCGCGTACGAACGCAATCTCAAGGCCACTGCATAATTTTTCAAGAGCTTCGTCGTCATGGGCTTCGAGACCGTTGAGCTTGGCTTCATAGGCCACGGCACGGTAAAGTGCACCGGTGTCAATGTACGTATATTCCAATCGATGCGCAAGCGCTTTGCTCACTGTCGTTTTTCCAGCACCTGCCGGGCCGTCTATGGTAATCAGCAGCTTTTGCATTTTATAAAAACAGAGGTCAGAGAACAGACGTCAGAGGACAGATCACAGATGACGGATGACAGATGATTTTGGTTTTTTTTCTATTTTCTGTCTTCTGTCTTCTGTCCTCTGTCTTCTGCGCTCGCGTGGCGGTCTCCTTGTTCTCCTAAATTACAAAACGTTCGTCAGTGCCTCTAAAAACCTGACATTCTCGTGGTGCAGTCCGACATTGACTCGGATATAATCAGGATAGCCATAGGATGTCATCGATCGCACAATCACCCCCTGCTTTAGCAAGCGGTTGAAAATTTCATCGGCGTCCGGGCCGACGTTAATCAGAAAAAAATTGGCCTGAGTTTGAATGTAGCCAATGCCGGCTCGCCGCAGCGCCGCATACATAAAATCAAGTTCTGCGTGAACCAGGTTAACCGTTTTTTGCAAAAAATCCTCATCACTGAGGGCTGCTATCGCTGCAACCTGCGCCAGCGAATTGACATTAAACGGTTGCCTGACCCGGTTGAGCAGCTCTGATAGCTCTGCCGCCATCAAGCCGTAACCGATACGCAGCCCGGCTAAACCGTAAGCCTTTGAAAATGTTCGCATCCCCACAACGTTTCCGCCGGATTTAACATAATCAATACTGAGCACACAATTTGGATCTCTGACAAATTCAATATAGGCCTCATCCAAGACAACAATTACTTCTGATGAAATAGCAGTCATAAATTGTTCAAATTCTGCTTTCGAAATAATCGCACCAGTGGGATTAAAGGGAATATTTAAGAAAATGAGGCGGGTATTTGGGGTAATGTTATGAATCATACCGTCAAGGTCCATGGAATTGAATTTCAAGGGAACCCATACCGGAATGGCGCCGGCACTGCGGATTGAGATTTCATAGAAGAGAAAGGATGGTTGCGGCAAAATCACCTCAGCTTCGGGTTTCAGCAGCGCCGTGGAAAGCAAGGCAATGATATCATCCGATCCATTTCCCAAAACGATCGTTTTGGGTTCAACGTTAAATTTCTCAGCAATCGCTTGAATCAAAGCATAAGCGCCGCTATCCGGATAGCGGTTCAAATTTCCAATCGCAGCCCGGATAGCCTCTGCGGCTTTCGGGGATGGACCCAGGGGATTTTCATTGGAAGCCAGTTTGACGGCATTTTTGATTCCATATTCCCGTTCAAGCTCTTCCAGCGGTTTGCCGGGAATATAGGGTTTTAGCGATAGAATATAGTCGGGGACATTTATTTTCATAAGTCGAGTTGCGCGATGCGCCTAACGCGTTAAAGGTTGAGAGTTTGACGCAGCGCGAGACGCGTACCTCGCATCCCGTATCGCGCAACTCGAAACACGCAACACGTGACCCGTAACGCGCATCGCCTAGGATTTCAGTGCTGCCTTTCTGCCCTCCTCAAGTGCTTTCATATTTAATGGAATAAGCTTTTCTTTTTCGGAAAATTTGTCCTTCACGGCCGCCTCGAGCAAAGCAAAATCAACAATTTTGCTACGGGCGACAAACGCGGCCAAGGCGATAATATTGGCTACCTTGACATTGCCTAAATCTCTGGCCAGTTCGATGATCGGCACTTTTAGCACATCCACATCATCGCGGCCGGCATCAATGGAAATAATGGAACTGTTTATAAATATCACACCACCCGCTTTTACCGAGGGCGCAAATTTCTCCAGCGAAGGCCGATTCATGGCAACCAGATGCCTCGGATTTCGAATAATCGGCGATCCGATGGGTCTGTCACCGGTAACCACCGTGCAATAGGCTGTGCCACCTCGCATTTCAGGACCATAGGAAGGAATCCATACCACTTCAAAGCCCGCTTGCATGGCAGCTTGAGCAAGAATTTGTCCCATGAGCATAATTCCTTGGCCGCCAAATCCGGCAAATTGAACTTCGTTTTGCATACATCCTCCAAACATATTACCTTAATCGAGTGAGAAATGCTCAATTAAGAGTTATTAGTTATAGGTTATTAGTTATTAGAATTTGATAATCACTTAATTTTTTCAATCTATCATTGAGGAAATATACAAACGGATATTATTCCGCTAAAACGATTAACCAATAACGAATAACATTCAATTTAATCCTCATCCGGATTTTTAAATTCACCCAATTTGTAATAATGCAGCATTTTCTCTTCGGCCCACTTCAGTGCATCCACCGGCGTCATACCCCAGTTTGTGGGACAGGTGCTGATCAATTCTACTAAACCGAAGCAGCGATTCTCTATTTGATAGGTAAAGGCTTTTTTAATGGCTTTCTTGGCCCTGTTGATGTACTTCGGTTTAATCAGCGCTTGTCTGGCAATATATCCGGGAGTTTCCAGAGAAGTCAGCATTTCAGCCATCTTAATCGGCATGCCCACATCGGCTACTTTACGGCCGAAGGGGGAGGTGGTGGTTCGCTGATCGGGCATGGTGGTGGGTGCCATCTGGCCGCCGGTCATGCCGTACACCGCATTGTTAATAAAAATGGTGGTAAACTTTTCACCGCGGTTGGCGGCGTGCACAATTTCACTCAGTCCGATGCTTGCCAGATCCCCATCGCCCTGATAGGTGAAAACAATGAGATCCGGTCTCACCCGTTTTGCCCCGGTGGCCATTGCCGGTGCACGACCATGGGCCGCTTCTTGAAAATCGAAGGTGAAATAATTATACATCATTACGGCGCATCCCACAGGTCCAATGCCGACGGTTCGTCCCCGAATTCCCAATTCGTCGATGACTTCCGCAACCAGCCGGTGGGCCACACCATGGGTACAGCCCGGACAGTAATGGGTGATCGCATCTGACAACGCTTCCGGTTTCTGAAATGTCTTTCCCATCAGTGACTCCTTTTTATAATTTAGGAATTGCGCCCCAGTGAAATTTGCTTCGCATTTCACAGGGTAAAAATTTAGGAATTTAGGAATTTGATGTATTCTGCTATTTTATTCGAATATGCCAATTGCTCAATCCTTCATTCCTTCAATTCCTCAATCCCTGAATCCCTGAATTCTTAAATGTTTAAATTCTTTTCTTTTTTTCCGAATTCCGTATTCGATTTTCTCAACTCAGTAATCTTTCGACTTCCTCCATAACCTCTTCGGGCGTGGGCACCTCGCCGCCACACTTTCCATACCAGTGCACAGGTCGTTTTCCCAAAACACTGCGTTCCACATCCTCAACCATCTGCCCCATGCACATCTCCACACTCAAAACAGCCTGACAGCTTTTTTTAGATGCGGCTTGGTTGATGGCCTGATGCGGAAACGGAAAGACATGCTGCGGTCTGACCATCCCCACTTCCAGTCCATTTGCTTTCAGATTGTCGATGGCTGTCCGGCAAACCCGGCTCATGGTACCGTAGCTTACAATCAGAACCTTGTATTTGCCGTCGAGGTTGTAGTTCTCATAAAGGATTTCTTCACGCGCCATCTGCTCGTACTTGGCTTTCAGCTTCAGATTGTGGGCATTTAATTCTTCAGGATTCAAATACATGGTTTTGACCAGATTGCGCGTTTTGCTTTTGCGGGTATCCATTCCGTTGGTGGCCCATTCATTTTTATTGCTCGGTTCTACTTTAAGGTGATCGGGAAATTCAACCGGTTCCATCATTTGGCCAATCAGGCCGTCTCCCAAAATCATGACCGGATTGCGATACTTCTCGGCCAGCGGAAATGCGCGCATCACCATTTCGACGGCTTCCTGGACACTGGCCGGCGCCATGACGAGGAGTTTGTAATCGCCGTGTCCTCCTCCCTTGGTAGACTGCAAATAATCGGCCTGCGAGGGTAGGATTCCGCCAAGTCCGGGACCGCCGCGCATAATGTTAACAAACACCGCCGGACACTGGGCACCTGAGATATAGCTTATCCCTTCACTCATTAAACTGATTCCCGGGCTCGATGAGGTTGTGAAAATTCTTTCGCCACAGGCTGCGGCCCCAAAAATCATATACGATACCGCAACCTCACTTTCACCCTGTAAAAATACGCCGCCGACCTCCGGCATACGGCGGGCGAGGTATTCAGCAACTTCTGACTGCGGGGTAATCGGATAAGCAAAATAATTTAAGCAACCGGCCCGAATGGCAGCCTCTCCAATGGCTTCATTACCCTTCATCAAAACCTTACCCATGTTTTTCCTCCATTTATTTTTGTGCTTCTGCCGCTTCAACAATTTCGCTGATGGTGATGGCAACATCAGGACACATTGTACAACATATGGCACATTGAATGCAGTCCTCGGGGCGTGCCTGGTGTGCAGGGAAATACCCCTTGGCATTGAGTTCATTTGAGATTTCTAAAACCTTTTTGGGGCATACGATTACGCAAAGTCCGCAGCCCTTGCATCTGTCTTTGTCAATTAAATGTTTATACGCCATATAATTCGCTCCTACAAGTTTCGATGAATTCTTGAATAGACCTAAATTGTCAGCCAAATTCTTTTGCTTTTTGCCACGGAGGAACCAGTTGCCGATCAATCGGCAAAACCGGACATTCAAATCGGTTTAGATCGATGGCCGATAACAGTTCCCGGGGAACCGTGATAAATTCAAGCGGCAACCCGCTTTCACCAGATAGCGTTTGAACAAACTCATACCCGCTGCTAATATCATCAGGGCTGGTCTCATCGATCAAATTGGCGTTACCAATAATTCCATTAACAGCCAGCTTGGCCGCTTTTTCGATTTCGCCTCGAATTCTTAAACAGCCTTCAACGGTATCGGTAAACGGGCGCAACGGATTTACGATCTGCAGCATGGTTACCGACTTGTCCTGAAAAACATCCTCGAGGGTCGCCAGTACGGTGGCACCAACATCATTTCCCCCTACATCCAGTAAGGTTAATTCACTGGGCCGGCGAATCATTCCGGCCACCAGCGGACTCAGAATAGGAAGATCCGCCTGAAGATACTCTTGCGGCGGCAGTACAACATCGATTCCCAGTTTAGAAAGCGAATCTTTAGCCTCCCGTGTTCGAAAATACGGATTCACCAAATCCAGGTCTGCAATCCGTACATCGATACCGTGGCGTTTACGATGAACGGCCAGGTTAATGGAAACTTCCGTTTTCCCGCTCCCATAGTTGCCGACGATAATAACGATTCCGCTCAGATTTATCTCCACGGGTCTCTCATCCAAACGAGGCAAACCCCCTTGGTTCTTTAAAGCCTCTTTAGAAGCCTATAAGATGCCAAAACAACGAGGACAAAACAAAGAGGTTTTGTAGGAATTATTTCATATAGTGTCAAGCTTTTTAAATCGATTTCTATGTTTTTACTTTTGATGCAACCACGCATGTGGTAAATTGGGATAAATAGAATAGATCCTCGACCTCAAAAGGAGCTTGCTTCACCATCATGAGCAAAGTTCAAACCGGACTTGAACGCCTGATTAAGGCGCCACCGAATTGGCTAAAGCAAAAGCGCATCGGGCTGTTGAGCAATCCGGCCTCCGTAAACACCCGATTGTGCCACGCCGGCGTAATAATCAATCAACGCTTTCCCGGCAAGCTTACCGCATTGTATTCACCCCAGCACGGGTATTTTGCAGAAAAACAAGACAACATGATGGAATCCGATCACATGATCGATCCAGCGCTAGCCCTACCGGTATACAGCCTATATGGTAAGACGCGTATCCCCACCGCTGAGATGCTGGAACCCATTGATGTGCTGATCGTCGACTTACAAGACGTTGGCACCCGGGTTTATACGTTTGTCTATACTGTTTCATATTGTCTGGAGGCCGCAAAACGGTTCGATAAGAAAGTGGTGATTCTGGATCGTCCCAACCCTATCGGTGGACTGCAAATAGAAGGCAACTGCCTTGCCGCTGAATGTGAGTCATTTGTCGGCCGATATCCGACTCCCATGCGTCATGGACTGACCATCGGTGAGTTTTGCAACTTGATCAATGGTCATTTTGGAATCGATTGTGATCTCGAGGTTGTCCCGATCAAGGGCTGGAAAAGATCCATGTATTTTAAAAATACCGGTCTGCCATGGGTTGCGCCTTCCCCTAATCTTCCGACACCGAATTCAGCCATCGTCTATCCGGGCCAAGTCCTGTGGGAGGGCACCAACGTTTCAGAAGGACGTGGCACGACCCAACCATTTGAATTATTCGGAGCACCTTATTTTGATACGCACAAGATATTGTCAACCCTAACAGATAAAATAGCTGGCGCCATTTTGCGGCCGGTTGTGTTTGAACCGACATCAAACAAATGGTGCGGCCAGCCGTGCAACGGGTTTCAAATTCATGTGCTGAACCCTTTTGAATTCTGTCCTTACACGAGTTCTCTGAATTTTCTTCAAGCAGTTCTTCTTCATCATAAAGATCAGTTTCAATGGAAATCACCGCCATATGAATACGAATTTGCCCGTTTGCCCATTGACCTCATTATTGGGGATTCCGCTATTCGCAAACGTCTTGAAAATTTAGAACCTGTTGATCAGATTGCATCGTCTTGGCAGAAACAGCTGGATGAGTTCATGGAAATCAGCAGAAAATATTACCTGTACAGTTGATCAGAGAACAGATGACAGAAGTCAGAGGACAGAATATAATAATTAAGGAATTGCAAATATGACAATTTCGTAATAGGTCAAAAAACTCCCTCTCCCTTGAGGGTGAGGGTGAATAAGATGGAATTACAGTCGATGATATCCCCCTCCCCTTAGTCCCCTCCCACCAGGGGAGGGGAA
>CP070694.1:1599169-1601886 GCA_020353355.1 Desulfobacterales bacterium
CGAATTTGAGGCCGAAATCATGGCGTCCGGTCTCTGTCAGTTCCATGGCCAATCCGACGATGTTGCCGCAGGAGATGGTATCCAGCCCCAGGTCATCACACAGCCGATTGAAGCGGATGACCTGCTCCAGCTCGTTGATTTCACAGTTGGAGCCGGCCAAACACAGGGTCTCATACTCGGGACCCTCCATCTCGGCGCCGTTGATATGGGTAAACTTGCCGCAAGCCATCGGACATGATGAGCATGCGCGGTCACCCCGCTTGACGGCTTTGATGGCATCCGAGTTAATGCCGGCTTTGTCTTCAAATACCCCATAGGTGAAATTGCGGGTGGGCAGCATGCCAAACCCATTGATGACGTCCACCAGGATCGGTGTACCGTCGGTGCTGGCCCATAAATTGGCATCTGTGAGAAGATTGGTCTTCTTGAAGTGCGTTACCTTTTTCAGGAAATCCGTCATATCCGCCACCTGCACGTTGCCCCTGCCGCGGCACACAATACCTTTCAGGTTTTTACTGCCGAAAAGGGCACCGCCGCCGCCACGCCCCATCTGACGGAAGGTCTCGGTTCCGATACAGGCAAACCCGATGCGGTTTTCACCGGCCGGACCGATGGCCATCGTTTTGGCTTCCGGCGAACCGACTTTTTCCTTGAGCAGCTTTTCAGTCTCAAATATCCCTTTGCCCTTCAGGTCCCGGGCACTTTCCAGGCTGACCTGATCATCCATGATCTTTAAATAGGTGAGTGATTTTGCCCTGCCCTTAATGATAATGCCGTCATAGCCGGCGAACTTTAATTCCGGGCCGAAAGCACCGCCGGTGTTGGTTTCAAAAATTGTTCCGCTATAAGGCGATTTTGAAACCAGACAAAACCTGGAAGATGTCGGAACCAGCGTCCCGCAAAACGGGCCGGTCATAATCACCAGCGCATTTTGCGGTGCCAACGGTTCCACCTCTGGAGCAACCAGATCCCAGTAATAGCGCAAGGCCAATCCCCAGCATCCCCAGTACTTCTTAGCCCAATCTTGCCGCAGCGGGTCGACCGCAATGGTTTTCTCCGAGAGGTCCACCACAAGTATCTTACCCGCGTAAAGATTCATAGAATCCTTCCTTTCATTTAATATAATCTATTGGAAGCTTATCGGAATAATGCCCTCCAATATCGAAAATTTTCCTTTTTCGCAATACAGATTTTGAATGAAATAATTCTGATGCGTATATCAAATATTCGGCATTTGATGGCATCCTGTTTGGGATTTAATGAGAAACTTCGTTCCGCTACTGCAAAGGGTATTCAAGAATTGGATACGGATAAATGTTTGGCGGTCAACGACAAGTTTTAAATCGGATCATGAAGGGAGAGGTGATGAAGCGGGTATTGATTTTAACCCGCGGCTTCTGCGGTCAACCCGATCAAATACCCCAGTTTGCGATGGGTCCACGGGTAGGGAGAGCCGGCTTGTATGATTTTACCCCAGTTTTCTCTGAGATTGTTGATATCGTCCTTGCGCCACATGGCGCTCATGAACAACCCGATGGAATCGGCAAAGCTTCCGATGGCCTGCCCCCCAACGACCTTGCCGTCTAGTAAAATGATGCGAAGATAATTGTTATCCTCTTCACGTTCGATGACTTCGGTATCCCCCAGAAGACATTCGGTACCTCGCAACGTTTTTCCGAATGTCACTGCATGGGTTTTAAAAAAGTGTGACCGGGCAAACGCATATGCCCCCACATAGGTGGCTTCTTCTCCAAGAATATTTCTGGCCACGATTTGGGCTTGATCGGTGGCATTGTGTTTGAGCTGAAACATGGCATCTTCACCGGTACAGGCATCCACCGTCTCAACACAATCACCGCAGGCATAGATGTCTTCAACACTGGTTTCCATTTTAGCATTTACTTTGATGCCGCGCTCAACCTCGATACCGGCGGTTTCCGCCAGAGCTTTGCCGGGCACCACGCCGGTGGCAATGACGACGGTATCACAGCCGATCTGGCGTTTGTCGGTTAGCACGCCGGTAACCCGGCTATCGCCGTTAATTCGCACCACTTTTTCGCCCGCAAATACATGGATTCCGTAACCTTCAAGTGCCATGTGGAGCCTTTTAGCGGTAGGCTCATCAAAAAGGGCCGGCATGATCCAGTCGAGCAACTCGATAATATAAACATCATAGCCTCTTTTCTTCAATGCTTCGGCCGCTTCAATGCCGATGGCCCCGGAACCGATAACTACCGCAGTGTTTCCATTGTGCTTTGCGAGCTTATCGGCTTCACTCAGCAGTTTGCAGCTGAGAACACCTTTTTTGTCTACCCCCTCGATCGGTGGAATAAACAGACTTCCGCCGTGTGCCAGAACCAGCTTATCATAGGGGTATTCGTCCCCTTTATCGGTAATCACCTTTTTTGCTTTGGCGTCGATCGACACAACCTTGCGTTCGCAAACGAGGACTATATCACTGGCACGATAATCTTTCTTGGTTTTTCGGAAAACAACATTGCGTGGCACTTCACCGCCAACAAAATACGGAAGCGAACACGGATCGTATTCCGCAAACTTCTCGGCGGAGAGAATTGTTATTTCATGATCCCGGGTCTTTGCGCGAATTGAAAACGCGACTTCATTTCCGGCGATTCCATTTCCGACGATAACGATTTTCATTCCTTACCTTATTCTTTTTGCGATACAGGTCGTTTATAAGCCCGTTTAATTTTTAC
>CP070694.1:1601986-1616965 GCA_020353355.1 Desulfobacterales bacterium
CATGGCAGACCCATTGCCCCAGCTGTTGTAGTGTTCAGCGTTAGAAGATTGCATCCAGTGATAAAAGGACATTCCATAGCCCGCTGAAGGATATCTTCTCGCGTAGGTTTTGAGGGACACAGCATAATCCATCTTATTCAGAATGCTGTTGGCAACGGCAATGGTCAGGACAGTGTCATCGGTAAACCGGGAAAACTTCGAAAACAGCGGAAATGAAGTGGTCTTAATCGGATGCCGTTCATAGACAGACCCGATTATATCTCCAGCAATGGCGCCGATCATAATCAAAACTTCCTGGAAATTCTATCATTAATTGAAATTTATGGAATGTTAATTGAGAATGGTGCTGCTGCGCAAGAGGAATTTGTTGAAGGCGAGAAAAATTTCACTGGATTATCACTCAATAGCGGTGCCTGATTTCATTAAACGGCTTTCTCTATTCCTCTATGTATATCTGACGGTACACCACAGGCATCAATTTCTTCAATCGTCGTCACAAACGTTTTGCAGGGCTGACAGAATTTTTTGGGTTTGCCGCGACCCGTCCATAGTAATTTCATTTTATGATGAATTCCACATTTGGGGCAAATACATTCAACCGTTACATTTCCCTTGCGTTTGGATAAATGAAAAATCTTCTCTTTTTCTTGATGATATTGACGATGATGTGCTGCCGGCATTTTGATATCCTTCCTTAGGGTTTCACGAAATGGTATTTACTTGACGATGCCCCCCAAACCATAGACGATTTGGAAAAAGGACAGCTTTTCCCGGTTTGCATGCCTCCTTTCATTTTTTCTTTATTTTGTACTTTTTAATCAGATCTTCGATCGCCTCTTCTAAAAGCATTCCCAAAGACTTGTCCGTATCAACTGCCAAATGTTTCAAGGCTTTAAGCCGCTCGTCATCTATGCGGGTAGAAAATGTCTTTTTGGCGCTCATGTAATCTATACTAAATTAAATAATTGAATATTTCAAGTATTATTTTTATTTATATTTATTTTTTAATTATTTTATTTATTTATATAATTATATAATTCTATCTTTGAAAAAATGTTTTCGTCTTGGCGATAGACCAAACAGGTATGATTTGATAGGGCGTTCGTTAAGCGGGGCTGACAAAAAATCGCTGACCGGCATCGCAACTAAAAGAGACCGGCTTTGGCGCGGGCAACGAAGGCCTCAGGGGGTGTCGCCATTATTATAGAAAATCCGCTGGAATAATTCGAAAAGTTGCCTGTCCCATGGCCAGCAAACGGCCTTCCTCGTCGTGGATGTCGGCCCGCAAAAAGCTGGAGCGCGCTGTGCGGTGGGTTACCCAGGCGGAACAAAAAAATACATTTCCTTTTGCCGGCTGGGTATAATGAATGTTTAAGCTTATGGTGGTGCAGTTGTGACCGGAACCCAGCTGGGACAACACCGCCCAGGCCATGGTAGTGTCCATCAATGTGAACAGTATTCCGCCATGGGGTTGACCGACAAACGGCCAGCAAACTTCAGATGCTGGCTTCAGCCGGGCGCTGGCCTTACCATCGGCTGCCTTCTCAATTTGGATACCAAGGGCAGTATAAAGGGAATTATCGCCCAATTGGTTTATTGTCTGCTGGGAAATCTCCATATCTAATCCTCTGCTTCGCCGTTTGATTCGGGCTATTTTGCATTTTGTTGAAACCGCAATAATCCGCAGCTGGTGTCTAGATTCATAAAAAATCCTAAGTATGCTGATATACATACGGTGTCAAGCATGGAATTTACTAATCGAAATAGCTTACCCAAAAATTCTTGACAGCCTAAACGCCTATTTGTTATTTTTATTAGTATAAAAATGCCATCTATCATCAAGAGGAAAACATGATTGTCTGAGTCAATCCCCCCGTTTCTTATATTAAGAGATGGGGTTTTTTGTACCCCATTCACAGCTTCGACCGAATAAGGACAGGCTGTTATGGACCTTAAACGATGTTTAGAGGTTTTAGAACTTAAAAATGCAACCTCCCTAAACCAGGTGAAACACGCCTATCGGGAGTTGGTTCATGTCTGGCATCCTGACCGCTTTTCACCCAATTCTCCTATAAAACAACGCGCCGAAGAAAAAATGCGCGAAATCAACATCGCTTACGAGAAATTGATAGCATTTTTGTCTTCGGAATGTCACCAAGATAAGCTGTCTTTGCTGGGCATAAACACGCTTGCCGGCCCTGAAATTAAACATCAAACAGGCGTTCGCGCGGCAAAAAAGAAGGCGAACTGCGCCGGCGGCAAAGACATGACAAAGACCGGGCGAGCAAGGATCAGGGGCGTCGCCAGATCGGAATCAGCCGCAGGGCGCAGAACGACGTTATCCGCAAAATATGTCGCCTTGGGCCTGTTAAGTCTATTGGTCGCCCTCTGTGCCCTTATTATAAATTATCTTTCAGATATTGATCGCTCAACGCTTGAGAAAAAACCCGCAACATCAATTCTAAAAAAATTGTCCCCCGATTCTCCAAAAACACAAACGGCAACAAGCGTAAATGCAACAAAAAGAATAAAAGGAGACCCCATCGTAATAATCGAAGAAGAGACAACTTCCCCATCAACGAGCAAAAAAAAATATTTTGAAATCTACTTAAACAGCGGTAATAAAATTATTGCGGAAATATGGTGGGAGCAGAACGATATGGTTATGTTCAAAACAAAACACGGTATCATGGGAGTCGAAAAAAATACTGTTAAAAAAATTGTAAGTAAATAACAACAACCTGCTATAAAAAACAGAAGATAAACGAAATGATTCTAACTTTGCTTCTTTCGATTAATCTTCTGTTTTTATTTGTGTGCCAGCCGGTAGAAAAATACAGCGAACCACTCACGGTATTTGAGGTGATATTCCTGCACAGGCCATCAGGCACCCACATAGATACCTCTGCCGGTCTTTCTGATTTTGCCCTCTTTAGCGGTTCTAAAAATAATATTACGAACTTTTTTATCATCAAACCCAGTTTTCTTCTTTAAGGTCGGTACATCAACACCTTTTCTCGATCGTCTGATAACTTTTAGCACCTGTTCCGTCGCTGTTAATTTAAGCCTTTTCTTGCCGGCAGCGGCTTTTTTAGCCGGTGCCCGTTTGGCCTTGACTTTCCTGGTGTTGGCTTTTTGGACGGTTCGTTTGGCTTTCGTCGTCTTTCCCCTGTCGAGAGCGTTTAACATTTTTTCCAATTTCCGTTCTAGCGCCTTGATGTCTTTTTGAATATCTCGTATATCCCTTTTTAAAATTGCCATTTTACTTTCCTCCTCTATTGGATTCTAATGAGATATTTTTCAATATTATACTACTTTAGCAGATATACTTGTCCAGCTTATCTTTACCGTTTGTTTTTGTCAAGAAGTTATGAAAAATTTTAAATTTAAGTAAAAATTTTTCTCTAATTTTAGAATAAAGATATAGACTTAATTCTCAATAGTATTTATGGAAATAGGGTAAATCGATGCCGAGCTACTGCAATAAGGGGCTTTGTTCGGAAAATAGAGAAAAGCGACAATAGTTTTTCTGCAAGGCAATAACCTTTTCTTTTTATTTATAAAGAGAATATGTAAATTACCTAGGTTTTAGATTCTGAAAGTCTTCGAATAGCGAGCAATGTGATATCATCAAATTGCTCGGCATCACCGGTGTGAGATTTTACCTTATCGGAGATACGATCCAACAATGCCGCTGCAGACGGCACAGGATCTTGTAGCAAAGACAACAATTGTTTCAGTAAAAAAAATGTATCATCATCTGATCGAGCCTCAATGATGCCATCCGTATATCCCAGCAGGATTTCGCCGGCATCCAGTCGGGTTTCCTGGATTCCAAAGCGAGCGTTGGAGTCGATACCAACTGCCGGGCCGGTGGGATTAAGTCGTTTCTTAACGCCACCGCTTTTATCCATAATTAATAACGGCTCATGGCCACCATTGGCGTAAGTAAGGACACCGGTTTGCGGATCGAGCACACCCAAGAAGAGGGTTGCAAACATGGCCAAATCACCGTGGTTTTGAGCAATGTATTTATTTGTAAATTGGATGGCTTTCAGGGCAACGAGATGTTCGGGAAGTGTCAGACGGTTTCCCGCCATTGCTTCTTCTTCACTGATTGATTCTCCATTGTACAAGCACGCCAATCCTTCCAATGTGGTTTGACCCGAAAAAATTCGAATTAAACTTCTGAAAAGCGCCATGAATAGCGCCGCCCCCACACCTTTGTCACACACATCGGCGATAACGATGCCCACGGCACCACCCGGAAGATCAAAGACATCATAAAAGTCGCCGGCAACTTGTCGGGCGGGTTTAAAAAAAGCGGCAAACTCCCAGCCAGATTTGCTTAAAAGTTGCATCGGCAAGAAGTTGGCCTGCATCTCTCTGCCTTTTTCTAACTCATTATCGAGCGCTTTGGAATAGGCTTTAATTTGTTTAAAGCTTTTCTGTAATGCTTTTTCAGCTGTTTTGCGCTCATTAATGGCCTCAGATATCTGGGAGTACATTTGGCGGAAGGCCGTAATAACTTCACCCAATTCATCCTGGCGGTGAACAGATGCCGAATAAAACCCCGGTGTTTTCTGATCGTGACGAATGGCCTCCCCTGCTTTGACCAAATCTTCTCTTAGTCGTAAGATCGGTTTGACAACAATAGGATTTAAGGCAAACCACGCACCGGCCGTAACAAAAATAGAAATAATGAAGACCAAACCGGCAATCCGCAGAATAAACGCGTTGAGTTCCCGCCGCACGGAGGAGGCGTCGTAGCGAAGTATTAGAATGGAATCCCGTTTTAGCTGTTCTGGCGAGTACACCACGTCGTAGCGATGGTCATTTGCGTTTTTAATATGAATTATTTCGTTGCCCACCGGCCGTGAAGGTATAAATTCCGGATGTTCTCCGAAGACACCGATGGGTGTTCCATCGGACCGAAAAAAAGCACCACCGACGAGCTCCGGATTATCCTGAAGAAGTCTGAATCGTTCAAACAGCTGTTTATCCGACAGTTCGTTGGGGGACAGCTGCATGATTAGCGAGAGTTGCGCCGCCGAAATTTCTTTCAGTTGCGTCAATAGCTCATTTTCGCGCTTTTGAAATGAAGGGATTAGAATAATCGTTTCAATGACGATCACACTGACAAACACCCACAAAACGATGCGTCGAGATAATCGGCCCCGGCTTGCTTTTACGATCTGTTGCGGGATAGTGAGCATAGTCTTTAAACTCCTGAACCAAAATGATCATACCAAGCTAAGATTGATTCCACAATTTTAATGATAAGTATACTGTCGAAAAAAATCCAGAATAATTACATTCTGGAAAATTTTGCGTGGCAGAACCTGTTTTGGAATTTGAGGCGCTGTGCTCTCTCAAATGGTATCAATTTCGATAAAGGCTTGCCTTATATCATCAAATCATATATATGCCTAGCCTTTCAATATGTCTTTGCCGGTCATAGCGATCTTAAAAAACCATATGCTCTGGGCCCCCTGACAAGCAACACTCGTTGATATCGAATGCGATCAGAACCTGATCAGTCCCTTGGAGCGAAGTGAGTCCAAACAAACACCATCTGAAAGATATGAAAATGAAACTAACCGATATTGCACCGATGAAAAGATGGATCGAACTCGAAAACGATATTCATGCACGCACGGGATTAGATGCAAACGTGTTTGACCCAGACGGGTATAGAATTTCGCAAAATAAAAACTGGGCCAACCGGCTGTGCCCGGAAATAAAAGCGACCGATAAAGGACAGAGTTTCATTTGCGCCCCGGCGCATATGAACATCGCCGCCCAAGCTATGCGAACCCAACAGCCGGCGATCGAAGAATGTGACGCCGGGCTGATCAAATTGGTTGTGCCCATCTTTGTAAATGACGAATTTGCAGGCGCTGTGGGCGCATGTGGCTTTTTACTCGATGATGGCGAAGTAGACAGCTTTTTAGTAAATAAAATGACCGAAATCGATGCGGAAAAAGTGGAGCGGCTATCTGAGGGAATTCAATCCATCACCACTGATAAGGCCGTGTCACTCGGAAACGCAATCAGCGGAAAAATACAACGGCTCGTCAGTGAATATAATACGCGGCACCAGACAAGCTGATTCAATTTGATAATAAATGCTATCTCCTTTTAATTCAAGTGGAAATCCAAAATAATTTCTATTCCAATTGAGTCAAAACTCAATTCTAGACAAATCGTGTTGATGGAGTGTTCACCATGAATAAAGCAATTCTCTCGGTCTTGGGACAAGACCGACCCGGTATTGTAGCGGCGATTTCGAAAATTCTGTTTCAACAGAATTGCAATATTGAAAACGTAAGTCAGACAAGCTTGCAATCTGAGTTTGCCGGCATTTTTATCGTAGCCATGCCCATAGAGCTTCCCCTCGAAACATTAAGGGTCTGTCTGATAGATGCGCTGCAGCGTTTCGATATGCACGTTCAAATCAAACCGCTGCAGCCTCAAGATTCTGGATTTTCAACCGCGGATATCGAGCCTTTTGTCATTACCACCAAAGGTCCTGACCGTAAAGGTCTTGTCGCCGGAATCGCAGAAGTTATTGCCAGCCATGGTGTAAATATCACCAATTTAAAAGCCGTCTTTAAGGGTGGTGAAGAACCCGGCGACAACATCATGATTTACGAGGTCGATGTCCCCAATCATGTTGATCAAAAAATCCTGGATCAAGAACTCAGAGAAAGGGCAAAAGAGCTGACGCTTGAGATTAGTATCCAGCATCGGGATATTTTCGAGGCCATAAATAGGATCTAGCAAAGAGGACAGAAGACAGATGTCAGAAGACAGAGGGTACTGTCATCTATCGCCCGTCATCTGTCATCTGTTTTCTGACTTCTGCTTTCTGAAAACGAGGAGTAAACCATGCTAACCGACAGAGAAATACTCTCCACCTTGGAGATGCTCGAAAACGAAAATTTGGATGTGCGCACCGTTACGTTGGGCATCAACTTGCTGGACTGCGCCAGTCATGATTTAAATAAACTGAAAAAAAAGATTCGAACCCGGATCACGCATTTCGCCGAAAATTTGGTCCCGATTTGTGAGAAAATAGGCCAAAAATATGGCATTCCGGTGGTGAACAAACGCATTGCGGTGAGTCCGATCGCCGTGGTCGGAGCAGCCTTGTCATCATCGCAACTGGTTGATGTGGCCAAGACCCTGGATGCGGCTGCCGAGCAGGTCGCGGTTGATTTTATCGGCGGTTTTTCTGCGCTGGTTGAAAAAGGAACCGCCAGAGGTGACCGGGCATTGATCGAAGCGATACCCCACGCTCTGCAGGCAACCGAACGCGTATGTGCCTCCGTCAATGTGGCCTCGACCCGGGCCGGCATCAACATGGACGCTGTTTTATTATTGGGCAAAGCCATAAAACAGGCCGCCGAACTGACCGCAGACAAAGATGGATTGGCGTGTGCGAAGCTGTGCGTGTTTGCCAATATTCCACAGGATATACCCTTTATGGCTGGCGCCTACCTCGGTATCGGTGAGGCGGATGCTGTCATTAATGTCGGCGTCAGTGGCCCCGGAGTGGTTAAAAAGGCTATCGATAGAGCCCTTGAAGCCAATCCTGATTTAGATTTGGGACAAATATCAGAGCTGATCAAAAAGACCGCCTATAAGGTTACCCGGGTTGGCGAATTGATCGGCAGAGAAGTTGCGGAAAACCTTAAGATTCGCTTTGGGGTGGTAGATCTTTCCCTGGCGCCGACACCACACGTGGGCGACAGTGTCGGTGAAATTTTCCAGAGTTTGGGTTTGTTAAGCATCGGCGTGCCGGGCACCACCGCGGCACTGGCCCTGTTAAATGACGCTGTAAAAAAGGGCGGCGCCTTTGCCAGCTCTAGGGTAGGCGGATTAAGCGGGGCCTTTATCCCGGTAAGTGAAGATTTGAATATATCCGAAGCTGTCCGCAAGGGATACATCGGCCTTGAAAAACTTGAGGCAATTACCAGCGTATGCTCAGTGGGCCTGGATATGGTCGCCATCCCCGGCGATACATCCGAAGAAACCATCGCTGCAATTATCGCCGATGAAATGGCCATCAGCGTCATTAATAATAAAACGACGGCCACGCGCTTGATACCGGTTCCGGGTAAAAAAGCCGGTGATTTCGCCTACTTCGGCGGATTACTGGGACAATCCACCATTATTCCGCTAAACAATGCCAGCGGTGAGAACCGCTTCATTCGTCATGGTGGAATCATACCGGCGCCAATTCACAGCTTGACCAACTGATAAGCGCATAGGCCTGAAAATTAAAAACCCTGGGAGGTGTGCCGCTCCCGGGATTTTTCATGTCTGATCCAGATAATCAATTTCGCGGGCGTCTCACTTCACCGAAACAACCGGACAGTGCGCCTTTAAGATGACGTATTGCGCGGTTGATCCCAAAAGGATTTTACCAACCTTTGATCGCCGTTTAACACCGACGATGATTTCATCGATCTGATTTTCTTTGGCAAATTCTACGAGATCCTCTCCGGGGGTGAGTCCTCGGATCAGCAAATGGGTGTTGCACGCAATATTGTTTTCGTCGAATATAGATTTGGCATATTCCAAACCCCGTTCAGCCTGTTCGATGTCTTGCCTTTCATGCTCTGTGCCTTTTTGCATCGATGTGACCACATCCACCGTTGCAGCAAATGATTTCGCATGGGCTTTTGCCAAATTTAGTGCTTCCTTGGCCGAATTCGTGCCATCATATCCTACAAGAATCTTCATCTTGACCTCCCTCCTGTGTGCAGATTTAGTTGTTTAATGGTTCATTTTTAACATACCCTTGCGATAATTTCCACAATTATTGGCCAGGAATTATTTTTCGATTAATTCATCAAATACCTCTAAAATCAATTTATGGTGTTGATTAAACACCAGATATACAACAAGATGTGTTTTCACGTGAAACCCCAGAAGGCCACCCCCAATGGGACGATGGCTTCGGGCACTTGCTATACACGGCAAAAAAGCAATCGGACACGATCTTACTTTTGGATCGCAGAATTCGGTAGGGTACTGATTTTTAAATTGTTTTCCAGCTTAAGGTTTGTTATTCTATATATTGAAAATAACAAAAAAACTACGGCGATGAGGAAATTGTTTTAAGATCCTCATGTGCGCAAATTGCCGACCAAACCCAACCATGATTTTTCCAATTCCAGGGGAAAGGATAGGATCATGTCAACACTCGAAACCATCAAAGATATGCCAATGTTCAAACATTTTAGTGAAAATGAGAAAAAAAAATTTGCTGAAATTGATTATTCACTGCTTGGATTTAATAAAGACGATGTCATCATCAAACAGGGAGAAGACTGTTCCTCCCTGTATTTACTTGTGAAAGGAACGGTTTTAATCACCAAAACAGGGCATCCGACGCCGCTTTGCAAACTCACCCCTGGAGCCATATTTGGTGAAATGTCATTTTTTTGTAAAAAACCCCGTCACAGCAACGTTATCGCCAATGAAACGGTCTTGGTCGTTCAGATGGACGATAATTTTTTTAGCAAAATACACCCTGATATCAAAGATAAAATAAAAAATTACCTGATTGAGCTGTTAGTCACTCGTTTGGATATAATGAATGAGACCCTCGGCAAAATATCAACCTATGCCAGAGGTTATACGCTGCCCTAGAACTGGTTTCAAACCCCATCTAATACCCAAAGACTGCGTTGAAAGCCTCTTTCCCGACAATATAGGCGAAACTCACATACTATCGTGTATGCTGCGCTTTAAATCAATTTTATTCAGCGCAAACACTGACGCAACGAAAAATGATCCAGATTAATGAAAATATATCCATCGATGAAAGCGAAATCCAATTGGATTTCATCCGTTCCTCGGGGCCCGGCGGTCAAAACGTCAATAAGGTATCAACAGCTGTTCAATTGCGCTTTAATGTGGCAGAAACCCGATCCCTATCCAAGGACATTCGCCGACGATTGGTTCAAATGTGCGGCAACAAATTAACCCGCGATGGTATGCTGGTTATCACTGCTCGCCGATATCGATCCCAGGAACAAAATCGCAAAGATGCGATCCAACGTTTGATGAGCCTGATTCAAAAAGCATCGATACCGCCGAAAAGCAGACAAAAAACCAAACCATCTTCAGCCTCCAAACAACGTCGTCTCGACGACAAGCATCGCCGCAGTCGGATCAAGCGACAACGGCAAGCAGGGGTGGATCAAGAAGATTGAGCCCTTCTGCGACAAATCCCGTGAACATATTTTATATTTCCCCATTCAACTAGATAATAAAAAAAAAACTACCTTGACATGCATTTTAAGATTCCTCTAAATAACGAATTTGTGTAAATAACGAATTGATGATTCGCATCCAAAGAACTTCTATAATATGACGACAACCTTGAACTGCAAGAATAATTTTTTAATCGGCATTATATCGGATACCCACGGCTATGTGTCCGCAGGGGCGCGCAATACCTTTAAGGAAGCTGACTTGATTATCCATGCCGGCGATATTGGCAACCCGGAGGTGTTGAAAACCCTGAAAAGCATCGCGCCCCTGGTTGCCGTGCGAGGGAATATGGATTTCGGACCATGGGCGGATCATCTGCCAATCACAAAACGCATTCAAATTGGCCATATACTCATCTATGTGATACACGATGTACATCGACTCGATCTTGAACCCGGAATTGCCGGAATAATGGCGGTTATCAGCGGTCATACCCACCGCCCTGTGGCTCAAAAAAAAGATGGGGTGCTTTTTCTAAACCCGGGCAGTGCCTCACATCCAAAATTTGGAGAATCAGCTTCCGTCGCGTTGCTTCGCCTGCAGGCAAATGACCTCGTTCCACGATTTGTCAATCTGAATGATTAAACCATACAATAAGGAGGATTAGAGCAAATGGGGGGTTTATTCGGCTGTGTATCAAAAGAAGACTGTTTGAATGATTTGTTTTACGGGACCGACTACCATTCTCATCTCGGCACTAGACGCGGCGGTCTTGCCGTAAAAAATGCAGCGGATTTCTCACGATCGATCCACAATATCGAAAATGACTATTTTCGTTCCAAGTTTGAACCGGATCTTCCAAAATTGCACGGCAATACGGGTATCGGCATTATCAGTGACCATGACCCTCAACCTCTGATTATCGGCTCTCATTTAGGAACCTTTGCCATCGTGACGGTTTGTAAAATTCACAACATCGAAGACCTCGCGCAGACGGCCCTTGAAAATAAAATGCATTTTTCGGAGCTGAGTGGAGGGCAGACAAGCCCCACCGAATTGGTGGCCATGTTAATTTGTGAAAAAGGATCCTTCGAAGAGGGCATTGCGCATGCGCAAGAGGTCATTATAGGATCCTGCTCCATGTTATTGCTCACAAAAGATGGCATTTATGCTGCCCGAGACAGACTGGGTCGCACCCCAATTGCGATCGGTAAAAAGGCCGACGCCCATGCGGCCTCATCGGAAACCTGCGCCTTTCCCAATCTGGGCTACGAAATCCAGGATTATCTGGGGCCCGGGGAGATTGTCTTTTTGACTGCCGAGGGTTATGAACAACGAAAAAAACCGCAAGATAAGATGCAGATCTGCGCCTTCTTGTGGGTCTATTACGGTTACCCGGCCTCAAATTACGAAGGCATAAATGTGGAATCGGTACGAAACCGTTGCGGACGAGCCTTGGCAAAAAATGATGATGTAGACATTGATTTCGTTGCGGGAATACCAGACTCTGGAATCGGCCATGCCATTGGCTATGCGAACGAGAAAAAAATTCCCTACGTTCGGCCGTTTGTCAAATACACACCCACCTGGCCACGCAGTTTCATGCCACAAAGCCAGAGCATCAGAGATCTTGTTGCGAAGATGAAGCTGATTCCGATCAGAGATCTCATTGATGGGAAAAGAGTTCTTTTTTGCGAAGACTCGATTGTGCGCGGCACCCAATTAAAAGATAATATTCAAATTTTATACGACTACGGAGCAAAAGAGGTCCATATGCGGCCCGCCTGCCCTACCCTCATCTACCGCTGCGAATTCTTGAATTTTTCACAATCCCGGTCGACTTCAGACCTTGCCGGCCGCAGCGCCATCGAAGAGCTTGAGAGAGCTGATGAGACGTCCTTAAACGAATATGCACAAGCGGGTTCGCAACGAAACCAGGCCATGGTCGATCACATCCGAAAACGATTGCGGCTGACGACCTTAAAATACCAGAGACTGGACGATCTTGTGCATGCCATCGGGTTGCCGAAAGACAAGCTATGTACTCATTGCTGGGATGGCAGCAGTTATTTCTAGCCAATACCTGAATAAAGTTTCTCACCAATTTTCATGCAAGATTCAGGTAATAATTTCAGTTAATAGCCATACCGCCTGTGAGCGTTATCTTCCGATACTAACGTATTCGAATCCCATGCGCTTCATTTCTGCTGGATTGTATTGATTGCGACCATCGAAGACCACAGATGATTTCAGCTGCTGGCTGATACGCTCGAAATCTGGATTGCGATAGACAAACCACTCTGTGATCAGCGCCATGCAGTCCGCATCTTTCAAGGCATCATAATGGTTGTCAAAATACTCTATGCTGGGATTGTTTCCAAACACCCGTTTGGCTTCCTTGATCGCCTCTGGATCGTGGGCCTTAATTTTCGCGCCTTGGCCGGTCAACACTCCGATAATATCGATCGAAGGGGCTTCACGCATATCATCCGTATTCGGTTTGAAGGCAAGGCCCCATACAGCTATCGTCTTTCCCTTTAGCCCGCCTCTGTCCTTGAAGTAATCGATGATTTTTTGCGCCAAGATTTTTTTTTGAGCGGCGTTGACCTCCTCCACTGTGGTCATGATCTTGGCTTCATAGCCAGCTTCCTTGGCCGTGGCCATGAGGGCCTTCACATCTTTGGGGAAGCAGGACCCTCCATAACCCACTCCCGGATAAATAAAGTGATAGCCGATCCTGTGATCCGAGCCGATCCCCTTGCGGACCATGGCGACATCGGCTCCCACTCGTTCGCAGATATTTGCCATCTCGTTCATAAACGATATCTTGGTGGCCAGCATGGCATTCGCAGCGTATTTGGTCATTTCAGCACTGCGCACATCCATGACAATCAGCTTTTCCCGCTCTCTGGCAAAGGGCGCATAGAGTTCCTTGATGAGTTCACCGGATCTGATGTTGTCCGTTCCCAAAACGACCCGGTCCGGCTTCATGAAATCGTTAATCGCATCTCCCTCTTTAAGAAATTCGGGATTGGAGACGACGTCGAATTCCAGGTTGATTCCCCTGTTGTCGAGCTCGGACTGAATCGCGGCCCGCACCTTTTCTGCTGTCCCCACCGGAACCGTCGACTTATTCACAATTATCTTGTATTCATCCAGGCACCGCCCGATGCGCTTTGCCACCTCGATGACATGGGCAAGATCCGCAGAACCATCTTCCTCCGGCGGCGTCGCCACGGCGATGAAGACAAACAGCGAGTTTTTGACACCGTCTTCTAAACTGGTTGTAAATCGCAGGCGGTCGTCTTTGAGGTTCTTTTCCACCAGAGCTTCCAGTCCCGGTTCATATATGGGGATAATGCCTTGTTTTAGCTTGTTGACTTTTTGCTCATCGCGGCTCACGCAAATAACCTCGTTGCCCATTTCGGCAAAACAGGCCGCGGTGACCAGTCCGACATAACCGGGTCCGATGACGCAGATATTCATGTATGGGCCTCCTTTTGTTTTGAAACCAGTTCTAGCAAAATGAATCAGAAACGACCTAACTAGCCAAAATCACAAAGCGCCCTGCTAGTTTTCCGCATGATTAAGATAGATCGCTTCGAGAAAATAACGGGAAGTTTATAGTTTTCCAGCACCAGAGAAAACCGATGCCGATCGTTTGTTGAAGAAAGTATTTTTTCGAAAACTGTCGTTCGCAGGCCATCGACCCCTTGCTGATCCATGTCACCTGTTAATGCGATGATCATTCCCTGCTCTGCCAATAACGGCAACGCCAGTCGGACAAAGGCTTCCCATGATGATAGGGCACGACTGATAATCACAGTAAAGCGAGAGGCTCCATCGGAGTCTTTGGCCAGTTCCTCGGCCCGAATTTGGCAAGCATCAATATCTCTCAGCTGAAGGGTTCGGATGATATGTTTTAAAAAGTTGATTTTTTTGCGGGACCCATCGATAAGGGTAACCGCCAGAGATGGGATTAAAATCTTGAGTGGGATACCTGGAAAGCCGCCACCGGAGCCAACGTCGAGCAGTGAAGAAGTTGGCGGTATCCAGCGGGCCGGAATAATGGAGTCCAGAAAATGTTTAAAGGCAACTTCCCGGGGATCAACAATGGCCGTCAGATTGACCTTCTTGTTCCATTTTATCAGTTCGCGCGCATGGATGCCAAATTGACGTACCGCTTGACGGTCGACATGAATATTAAATGTTTTGGCACCCTCAGTAATGAGATTTTCCCAGTCTGGTGAAGCGATGTCCATGCTAGTTGATGCACACCCGTCGTACTTCGGAAATATCGGTGATGCCCCTGAAGACTTTGAGCATGCCATCCTGTTTGAGGGTGGCCATGCCCTCTCGCATGGCCATCTCAAAGATCTGTTCGGTGTTGGCCTGCTTTTTTATCATCAACTTTATGCGGGCGGTGCCTTCCATCAACTCATGAATCCCCAGCCGGCCGCGATATCCGGTTCCCGAGCAGGAATCACAGCCCACGGGCCGAAACAGCGTCATATCCGAATCGTATTCGATGCCGGTTTGTCCGAACCATTTTTTGCCGTAATCGGTGACAATCTCATCAAATTCCTCCTCGGAGGGATGGTACTCCTCACGGCAATTATGGCACAAGCGCCGCACCAGCCGCTGGGCCAGCACACCCAAAAACGCATCGGAGAAGTTCAGGGGATTCAGCCCCATGTCCAGCAGACGCGTGATGGTCTCCGGGGCACTGTTGGTGTGCAGGGTGGAAAA
>CP070694.1:1617065-1619929 GCA_020353355.1 Desulfobacterales bacterium
ACTGCTCCATGCTGTTGACATAAGCATTGGCTTTAATTTGCTCCGGCGGCGGAAATGTCCGTCCCTCGCTCATTAGTGAGTCAATTGCTTTTGTTTGTCCCATGGATTCTCCTTTTTCAATTTAATATTAATGTGTTATTTGAATTTATGCTATTTAGCTTTTTATAGGTACAAGAACCGGTTTACATGCTTATTTACAGCAGATAAATCCTCACCATTGTTTTGAATTTAGGTAGGACTAAAGCAAGAATCCTACCGAATCTTCTGAACATGTCAAGGAAAACTTTCCTTTAGAATTTGTAAATCAGGGCCATTTGTGCACGCAGGCTCTCTCCATCGCCGGGGCCGCGGTATTCGGTCCGCCAGTGTGAAAGCTCGAAGGCAATATCAGTTTGCTTATTAACGGCACAATAAACGTTGCCGAACACAGAGCGGTTTAAGGTACGATCGCCATCGTTGACGTTGCCGCGTTCCACATCATCCATCGCAACACCTACGTTGTATCGCGTCGTATCCCACGGCCCCAGACTTGCAGCAATCCAGCCGCCCTGGCTACCGATTTCTTCGTAATAGTTTGGCAAGGTCGTATCGGTCATAACACCCTGGCCGATCCCGCCCAGATAGGCGTCAAGGTTTTTGCCGGTGAACAGTTCGGCCATGATTTTTACCTTTTTGCGGATAGGTTGTGTGTAATCCAGGTTTATTGACCATGTCTCGAATTCCTTATCCCGACCGCTGGCTGGAGTATCATACTCTTCCTCGCCCCAGTGCCCTGACAAGCCGATTGTTGCTTCCTTTGGAAGCGTAATACTGGCTCTGCCCTGAAGAGTGGGGAAGCCGGCGTCTTCGCCAGAATCGGTACCGGTGAACGAGGGTTGTCCGATTGTTCTGGCCAAGGCACCTTCAAGCTTTAAGCATCCGCCCTTTTCGAAGCCTAATTCTTTAGTCAGCCGAAATTGTGGACGGCGATATCCGATATTGCCCGTCCACCAGCCGACGGTGTAGTTTACCGTGGAAGGCAATAGGGGGCTGATTACGTCTGATGTCTGGCCGGCAATGATATTAAATCGTTTCTCAGCCCAATCCAGCTTCATGTACGCGTGCCGCATCATCAGGCGTCCCTGGTTCTCTGCAACACCGACTCCGGGACCATAGAAGTCAACCTCGACTAATCCGCTGGCGTTCATGGCTTCTCCCTTCGGCCCGTTGATTTTCGCCCCGAAACGGCTTTGATTCGCTGTCATGTTAAACTGGTCGTCGTCATCATTGGGGCTCTCATTTTCAACCCATTTTGCGTAATTTCCATTATCTATCCGCGAAGAGTCATAGGCAGCGTCAAATTTCAGGTAACCATATAATTGAATGTCCAGATTTGACCAAACCGGCTTGGGTAATGGATCCATTTCCGTACCGCTCTGTTCCATGACGGTTTTTTTCAAACCTTGCAGTTCCGTATCGATTTTATTGAGTTTCTGCCGCAGTTCGGCATTCTCCTTCACCAGATCATCACTATCAGCCGCTAAGGTGATTGTTCCGATGAATGCCAGTAGCATCAGACTCAATAAAACTTGTGGTTTTCTCATTTTGCACTCCTTTCTGTTGTCAAATCCGTATTTGTATTCAAGGTATTTTTAAAAGAATTTGGTATTATACGCAAGTATCGCACAAGGTAAACAAAATTCCCTAAATTTTCTAAGGGATTTTACCTTTTTCCCATTACTACCCCCCAATTTGTATGTTTTTCTGCTTTGTTTACTTAATGTTCATCGATTCCTGCGGCTCGCTTGGCTGATTCGACTGTGTTGTAGAGCAGCATGGTGATTGTCATCGGGCCAACGCCACCCGGAACCGGCGTTATCAGCGAGGCTTTCTCCTTGACCGCTTCGAAATCCACGTCGCCGACAAGGCGGTAGCCTTTCTTTTTCGTAGCATCCTCGACGCGATTAACCCCCACGTCGATTACTACTACGCCTTCTTTGACCATATCCGCGGTAACAGTCTTTGGCCGACCGGCTGCAGCGATGAGAATATCCGCTCTTTTTGTGTGATAGCTGAGGTCTTTAGTACGGGTATGGCAGACGGTTACAGTGGCATTTCCTGTGGGATTTTTCTGGATGAGCATGTTCGCCAACGGCTTGCCTACTATGTTGCTTCGTCCGACGATCACCACCTCAGCGCCCTTAATGGTAACATTGCTGCGCATCAACAGTTGAAGAATGCCATGAGGCGTGCAGGGCAAAAATGCCTTTTCGCCCACAACCATTTTGCCGACATTGACAGGATGAAATCCATCTACATCTTTGACAGGATCAATTGCCAGCAGGACTTCAGCTTCGTTCAAACCATCCGGCAGGGGTAGTTGGACTAAAATTCCGTTGATTTTCGGGTCTTTATTCAATTTCTCGATCAGCGCCATCAATTCTTCCTGGGAAGTATCGGCAGCCAGACGGTTATCGTCGGAATAAATCCCCATATCCTCGCATGCTCGCTCTTTAGCCGTGACGTAGGATTTTGATGCCGGATCCTCTCCCACAAGGACAACCGCCAGCCCCGGCACAATTCCCTTTTTTGCCAATTCGGCTACTTCGGCTTTAAGTTCAGCCCGCATGTCCGCGGCCACTTGTTTTCCATCTATAATTTGTGCTGTCATTGATTGCTCCTATAATCCAACAGTTTTTATCTCAATTTGGCATTTAGAACAAGCCCTGTACTTTTCCGGTCTTGGTGTCCACGTCTATCCGGCGGAAAGCAGGGTTGGATGCGGTTCCAGGCATCAATTTAATCGCTCCGGCGACCGGCACGATAAAGCCCGCTCCTTTATAAATAAGAATATCACTAATCGGAAGCTTCCAGCCGGTGGGTCT
>CP070694.1:1620029-1622557 GCA_020353355.1 Desulfobacterales bacterium
CCACGCATTAGTCGTTGTAACCCCGGGTGGACTTCAAAATCCACCCGGGGTTTTTTATTTTTAAAAGCCCCGGGGAAAATTCCGGGGCTATTTTTTTGGATAAAATTAAAAGAAAACGAGGAGGAAAAAATGAAATTAAAACAAATTTCCGTACCCATTGAAAATGACCATGATCGAACCTATGAATTGACGAAAGCCCTCGGTGAGAAGGGCATTAATCTCAGGGCGCTGAGTCTTGTGGATACCGGATATTATGGAGAGCTTCGCATCCGGGTGTCGGATGTGCCCGCGGCCAGACAGGTCTTGATGCAAAAAGGCATCCCTGCGCACATCGACGATGTAATTGCCGTGGAGGTGGAAGATCGGCCCGGACAATTTTCGAACTTATTGGAGAGCTTGAGGGAGGCCGATATTACAATTAAATACGCCTATGCATACGCCGGTATTAATTCCGGAAAAGCTATCCTGGTATGTTGCTTCAATGACAACGATAAAGCAATCAGCATTTTAAGTCAAAAAGGAGTCTATTTATTGGATGAGAAGGCTCTCAGTATGCTCGAAGCAGCCTAGCGATAATCACCAATAAATAATTTTTAAGACACTTCGTGCTCTCAGGGGATAGAAATAAAATGAAAAATCTAAAACTTGCATCACGCGAAACACACGAACGTACCGCCGTGACGGTAGCCGGTATTGAGGTTGGCCGTAATTTTGCAGTAATTGCCGGCCCCTGCAGCGTGGAAAGCGAGGAGCAGGTCCTGGAGACAGCCCGGGCCGTAAAGGCGGCCGGCGCAAATATGTTTCGCGGGGGAGCCTTTAAGCCGCGCACCTCCCCCTATGCCTTTCAAGGGTTAGGTATGCGTGGTCTGAGGATATTGGCCAAAGCAAGGCAGGAAACCGGATTGCCGATTGTCACCGAAGTCATCGATCCACGTGATGTCTGCTGGGTGGCCGAGTTTGCCGATGTCTTGCAGATCGGAACCCGCAACATGCAGAATTTCTCACTGCTCAAGGAGGTGGGCAAATCAAACCGTCCGGTGCTGCTCAAGCGCGGCATGTATTCCACTCTCGAAGAGTGGCTCAACTGTGCCGAATATATTCTGAGCGAAGGCAATCCCGATGTGATCCTGTGTGAGCGGGGTATTCGTACATTTGAAACATACACGCGCAATACCCTGGATCTCAGCGCCGTTCCGGCCATCAAGGAGTTAACCCATTTGCCGATCATCATCGATCCCACACACAGCACGGGTCGAATCAGTTTGATCGGTCCGATGAGCCTGGCGGCAGTAGCTGCCGGTGCTGACGGTTTGATCATCGAGGTACATCATAACCCTAGCGAAGCCCTGTGCGATGCGGACCAGGCACTGACCCCGGATACGTTCGCCGACCTGATGAGCCGTCTGCGCACCCTGAAATCATTTTTAGATCAGCAGCCATGTCGAGGTGATAGATGAACGTTGACGAGATTCGCAGAAATATAGATAAAATCGACCGGGAGCTGCTGGTACTGCTTCAGGAACGCATGGGTCTTATCCTGCGATCAAAAAAATTTAAAAAATCAGCCGACGACCCCATGCCTGAAGAAGATATGCTGACCCGCTTCGAGCAATTGAACCTTGACCTGGTCGAGCGCTCATTTACCCAGCAATTGCTCAAAACAATAATAGATGAGAGCAAACGGCTGCAGTCGGAAGATCGTTCATTGGTCGCATTTCAGGGAGAACACGGCGCTTATGGTGAAGTGGCTGCACGGCAACTCGTGCCCGGCGGTGCCTATATTCCCTGTCTGGAATTTATCGACGTATTCCAGGGTGTCGAAAAGAGAAATTTAGACCTTGGCGTCGTCCCGGTGGAAAACTCCCTTGAAGGAGCCGTCACCCAGGTTAATGATCTGCTCACCACCACGAGCCTCAAAATTATCGCTGAGGCAAAAGTAGCGGTTCATCACTGTCTGCTGGCAACCGATGCGACGGATTATCGTGAAATCCGCGTGGTTTACTCCCATCCCCAGGCGCTTGCCCAGTGCCGGGAATTTTTGATGCGCAACAAGCTGGAGCCCCGTCCTTATTATGATACCGCTGGTGCGGCAAAAATGCTGGCCAGAGAAAACCCCAAGGCCGCAGCCGCCATCGCCAGCGCCTTAAGTGCCGAATTGTATAATTTGGAAATCATCAAAGAAGGCATTGAAGATGGTCCTTCCAACTCCACACGCTTTCTGCTGCTATCCCGCGAGCCATATGCAGATCACGGAGATAAAACCTCCATCATCTTTGCCACCCCCCATGAAGCCGGCCGGCTCTTTGCCGTGCTGCAGTTATTTGCTGAGGCCAACATCAATCTAACTCGCATCGCTTCCATGCCGCTGCGTTCCGATCCCGACAACTACAGCTTTTTCCTCGATTTTGAGGGCTCCGACAAGAATGAAAAAGTCATCCGGATTTTGAATAAAATGGAAGATCTCACCATATCGATGAAAAATCTCGGCAGCTATCCATCCGACACGACAGGATCCTAAATGCACCATC
>CP070694.1:1622657-1627143 GCA_020353355.1 Desulfobacterales bacterium
CTGAAGATACTGGTAATCGGAGGAGGCTCCACTGGTTGTCAGACCGCTGATTTTCTGGCTCATCCGTTTGATGATCTAAGTCCTAAGGGAAACCGTGTCACAATCATGGAAATGCTCGATAATGTCTGTCTTGACGATCTCAGCGCGAGAAGAAACTCGCTCATCCTGCGTTTGCGGCAGAAAGGGGTGAAGATTATTACCCAGGCCAGGGTGACAGAAATCCTGGAGGATGGCGTTATCTACATCCACAACGAAACGACAAAGACCCTTCGCGGTTTCGATACAATCGTCCTGGCCATCGGTACAAGACCAAACAATATTCTCATGGAGGAGATCAAAGAGAAGCCAATCCCCGCTTTTATTATCGGGGACGCCAAAGACCCCCGCAAAGCGATAGAGGCCATTGCCGAGGGAGCGGAGATCGGCCGCAAAATCTAAAGAGAGAAAGCCTGTTCTGGGACCGGGCATAAGTCATACAGTATTCGTTTGATCTTGGGGTTTCTTGAAAAACCAACTCCGGCCGGTTTACTGTTCGGCTTGCTCCTTCAACTCCTGAATTCAACTTTTGTTTTAATTAAACCTCCCCGCCTGTTCCGAAATAGCCGGGTTTAACGGGCATAAAATAAGATAAACTGGGGTATTCACTTTACTAAGGTATCTGCTAAACCCGGTCTATCGTCTCTCGGGGTATTAGGGATATTCGATGCCTGGGGTGTACCCGATCGCTCTTCTGTTTATCAGTATATCTCGGAAAGAGCCCGAATTCAGACTTATCGTGTTCTTTCGGCGGGCTTGCATAAGATCATTTTTTGGTCCGTATTGGCTAAATTGTCGCTGGATTACCTCAGGGGAAAGCCAGGCAGGAGGAATCTTAACCTTCTGCCTGGACAGGCATTAAGAGGTTGGTTGACCGTAGTTCCACGGCATATATTTTTCTGGGGATTTATCTAGGTTTTGGGCGTTTTCCAGCAGCCACGTGAGATAATCCAGAGGATTGACCCCGGCCAGTTGGCAGGTATGAATCAGGCTCATGAACAGATCCCCAACATGGGCGCCTCTTTGTGTTTTATAGAACAAGGCGTTTTTTCTATGAAGTATGGCATGCTTCAGTGCCCTTTCACAGAGATTGTTATCAAGCGGGGCCCCGGGAATCTGTAAAAAGCGTGTCAGCTTTTGCCAGTGATTGAGCATATACTTGATTGCTTTTCCCAGACCTGAGTTGGGCTCGACAATGTTTTCATCAACCTGCTTTTTACACCATTTTTGAAGTTCGGCCATTATGGGTCCGCTGTGCTGTTGATGATAGTCAAGCCGCTGCTGGGGGGAAAGGCCTTGCTCTTTGACAATTGCATCATGATGATAAACCTTGCCCAGCTCCTCGATCACATAGGCACACTCCTGCGGGAAGCGATCCACCAGTTCCACAAACTGCCTTCGGGCATGGGCCATGCAGTTGGCCAGGATCGTCTCAAACTCTCTTGAGGCATTGCGGCTTGCGGCATCGCACATCTGGATAGGCGGGGAGAGCCCCGTTTTGCGGTGTTTCAAAAGCTCGGTGAGGTTCTCGCCCGCATGCCGATCGCCGGTCATAAAGAGGGCGATGTGGTGATTTTGCCACTTGCTGACAATCCCGGTGGTATAGATGCCTTTTTGGGTGTTTTGCGGGTCTTGGTGCTGCAGAAAGGCCAGCACCTTCATGGTAGTGTCGTCATTGTAAATCAGCTCGCCTTGAGCTCCAAATTGTACGAGAGCATCCCATGCGGGCGATGTGATCACCGCCGAGGCATTTAAAATATCCCACTGGGTGGAAGCCGGCAGGGGATGGCCGAGGGAGGCCTGGAGTTTTTCAAGCCGGTGAAGGGGCAAACCGCAGCCGTATTTTAGGAGGGCCAGCATGGCTGCGGCCGATTCATCGTGTTTTTTATCGCCCACTTCGGGGGGCAGCTCTGGGATGAACATCTCCCCGCACAGATTGCAGCGCAACCGTGTGCGCTCGTAAACGGTGGCTTTGAGGGGCGCCTCCCCTACCACATGAACGAACACCGAGGGCATGGCAAGTTCATAGATTTTTCCCTTTTCACAGCCCGGGCATCTATCACCCGAGTTGAGAGTAGGATGTTGGATCGTGACTTTCTTTCCGCCATTATAAGCGGATGCCGGCTTTCTACCATGCCCCTTTGGCGGCGGTCGCTTAGGTTTTTCACTTTTATTTTCCGATGTGTTGTGGCGGAGATCTTTCAGGACATTTTTGGCAGTTTCAGTTGGCGCACCCAGAAGGTATTTGCACAATCGCCCGATGGAGGTATCTTTTTCCGCCAGAGCTTGGCTGAGGCATTCAAAGGTCTCGGTCAAACCTTGAATCAGTTCCCAGTCGGTGTCCACCAATTTGCGCTTTTTGACTCGCTCTTGAAGGGCCTTGAGCTGCTTGCCGGTGATCTGGAGGCGGTTTTTGGACTTTATCCGCATAAACGCTCCTTGAATCTGTGCTCAAGGGGATAGACCCAGATGGTTTTAATCGGCTTATCATAGGCGTTTTCTCTGTCCCATTTGCCCCTGCCCTGTGTTTGCCCCACACAGATCCAGTTAGCCGCTTTGTAGCAGGTGCCCGAAAAGCGGTGTTTCTCGATAAAGGTTTCCAGCAAAAGGGGCTTGTAATGATAGCGCCTTTGCCAGTAGTGGGGAAGTTTTCGCGCAGTGTATGATAGAATTCGGGACGCAAGATTTTTGCTCTGAATCCAAGGCAGGATTAAAAATCGGCTGTTGTCCACCACCCGGTAAAGGTGTTTTTGGCGCTGCACGTCGTTCCAGCCGATAAAGGCATCGCGCGGGGCCACCCGCCAGGCGGCGGCCGAAAACCCTAAAAGGGCTACCAGATGATTTCCGGCATAGACGAAAAACCGCATCTGAGCTCCGCCATGGCGGCGGTAGCCCAGATAATGGTAGCGCTCGATCAGCTCGTTCCAAAATGGAGATCTCTTCCGCTCAACCGCTTCGATGGCAAGATCGACTTGGCCGGCTTTGAGCTTAATATGGGCTTTGGGTTCCCCCTGCGGGGTCCGTTTGATTTTTCCAACAGGGGTAGGTGTTGTCTTTGGAGCCGGCAGCCGGATCAGCCCGCTGCGCTCAAGGCGAAGAAGCGCAACCCGGCAGCTCATCTCCTTGAAGCCCCCGTCAGGTTTGTGCCAGCCGCTATAGCGGCAAAACAGACGTGATAATTGCACCCGGTTCAGATCAGGCCGACTTTTGACCTGATTGCGGATCCAGTCAAGCTCCGATTCTCTAAAATGGCGACCACAGATCTGCAACCCGGTCTCCTTTCAAGAATGAAGTTGCAGATCCTATAGCAAAGATTTTTATCCGTGGCCAGTACTTTTTTTAGATCTTTACATTTCTTTTTGAAACGGGGCGAAAATCCTCCGCAGCGGTTATCTTTAATGGATCGGCATTCCACAAAAGCATCTGAAGGTGCCGGGCGACAAGGGCGCGGACCCTGCCGTCCGCACAATGGAAGTCCCAGACAAAGCGTCCTCGGGACAGGCGCTTGTGGCACAGCCAAAAGCCCTGGCCGTCGTATACCAACACACGAAGCGCTTGGCGGGATTTGTTGACAAAGACAAACAGCGTGCCTGAAAAGGGATCGGACTCCAGCTTCTGCCGGCACACGGCACATAACCCATCGATGCCTTTTCGGAAGTCCACCGGCTCCACGGCTGCCAAAATGCGCATGTGCGCAGTGATCTGGATCATGACAGAAACCGTAGCAGTAAATGTTCCACTGCCGGAGGCTGCCCGTTGCCTGAGAACCGAAGCTTGGTTCCGTCAGGCCGCTCGCATTCCATATGCCAGGGACCGGGGAAAAAACCCAGATCAAGCTCCATGAACTGGGCCGATGCGGAATTGGAGCTGGAAAGACGCTTTTTGAGATCTGTGAAGGAAAGTCGTAACCGCCGGCAAACGTGGGTAATTCGATAGTGACCACACAGGCTGACAGCCGCTTCCCATAATGGCTCGGGAATCGGCTCCCGTTTTGCCCTGCTGTTTCGCCAGGCTTCAAACCGCTGTTGAACTGATTCTAATGAAGGGTTCTTATTGATTACTGGATTGTTCATCGGCCATCCTCCTCCTCAATGTTACTGGATGGCCTAAAATTAACTCATATCGGATGCCGTTGCCAAACACGCTTACCGGAAGGACACGATAATCCTCATCAAAGCGTAGTGCCATCTTCGTTCTCTCTGACCGCAGCACGCAACCTCTTACATCTATTTTGACCTGTGTAGGAGGCATATCCACGGTGTCCTTTATGGTTACAAACAGGTTGACTTTAAAGCGGGTACTCTCCGGAAAACTCACAGTCGTATCGAAGTAAGCCCCGCCAGCGGAAATGTTTCTTGTGAACACACGGAACTTGTACTTGATCGGAGCCAGACACTCAATGTCGGCAGGAAGCTGAAGATCAAACCTTTCAAGTCTTCTCCGCTCTTCA
>CP070694.1:1627243-1634894 GCA_020353355.1 Desulfobacterales bacterium
GGTTACCGAACTTGTCATTAGACCTCTGTTTTCGCTTTTTTTCCCGGATCTAACCCAGCTCATCCAGCCGCTTTCCGGTGAATATGCCGGCTACCGGGAAATATTCGAAAAAATTCCATTTCCGATCGGGTATGGTGTGGAAACCAGTATGAATATCGATATTTATCAGAAATGGAGTCTCGATGTCATGGCACAGGTCGATCTGGATCGGCGCATTCACAGCAATCAAGATACCAAGGCATTGGGAAGAATGTCATTTGCTATCTTAAAGACCTTTATTAATCGCAAAGTCAAACTCGGTCTTATCGAACTAAATGAAGACATGTTTGACGAAATGATTCAATACAACCTGATTGATGACATGTATGTGCCGGAAAAATTAAAACTTGTGTGTCATGAACGACCGCCGATGATTGAAATTCCGGAATATCGAAAAAAATTCGGTATCAGCCACAAACCGGTTTTGCACTCAGTTCAGACGTAATCGAATCACTCAGTGATTTTTCTCACTGATAGCTTTCACTGAAAGGAAACAGACACGGTGCCGAACTCAAAGTTAATTGACCAATACAACCGCCACCTGAACTATTTGCGTGTTTCGATAACCGACAGTTGTAATTTGCAATGCATGTATTGTGTACCGCAGGATCTCCTCACAAGGCTTTCCCATGAGGAAATTTTGACCTATGAAGAGATCCTCCGCATTGTCACCGTCGCCATCCGACTCGGTGTTACGAAGGTGCGGGTCACGGGGGGGGAGCCCTTGGTTCGAAAAGATGTGTATGATTTTTTAGCCGAATTGGCCCAAATTCCAGGGCTTTCGGATGTATCATTGACCACCAATGGTGTTTTTCTGAAGGATAATATCGAAAAAATTCGTTCGGCAGGAATATCCAGAATCAATATCAGTTTGGATACGCTCAGCCGCGAGAAATTTCAGAAAATTACCGGCAGGGATGCATTCGACCAGGTCTGGCAAGGCATTGAAATGGCTCAGTCCATGGGGTTTGCCCCAATAAAACTCAATATCGTCGCGCTAAACGGCGTCAATGATGATGAACTGGAGGACATGGCACGCCTATCGTTTAGCTTCCCGTTTCATATTCGATTCATCGAGTATATGCCCATCGGCCAATCCCGCATGGGAAATGGCCCGCTGTTGCTTGTCCCGGAAATTAAAAAGCGCATCAGTGGTTTAGGAAATTTGCTCCCCGTCCAAAATTCAAAAAATGACGGACCGGCGAAACGGTACCAATTTGAAGGCGCCGAGGGTGAGATTGGATTCATTCCTGCCCTGAGCCAACACTTTTGCGACAAATGTAACCGGCTGCGATTAACGGCCAGCGGACAGTTAAGACCCTGTCTGTTATCCGATTATCAGGAAGACGTTAAAGGCCCCTTAAGAAGCGGTTGTTCCGATCAGGAGGTAGCGCAAATATTCCTCAAGGCCGTGCATCACAAACCCTCGGATCATAACCTTGCAGGCCATAACGTTATCCGGGTTTGCGGTGAGATGCGCGCCATCGGCGGGTAAATATGCGAACCAATGAATCCCGAAGAAGGCATTTGCCATCGAAGCAGGCGGGCTTGGAGATCTCTGATCACGTCCAAGGGGCCGCGTTTGTTAGAAATAAAAATAGCCTGGAACCGCAGCAGTGGGAGGCTACATTTACTCGCACATATCATCAGAAAGCGGTCCAGGCTAAAGAAAAAAGGCCCATACTCGATTCTGCCAGCATTTCAATATAGATAGCAACGGTAGGGCGCAATAAAAAATTTATCTAACAGGCCTAGCCGCTTAGGTCAAGTTTTTTTTTGCTTTGACTCATTTTTTTCATTGCTATCAAACGGAGGTCCAAATGGAAATTAAAACCGTAAAAATTGAAAACCCGCATGAATTGAACTTGATTTTGGGTCAATCTCATTTTATCAAGACCGTCGAAGACATTTATGAGGCGATTGTCAATACGGTGCCCATGGCGAAATTCGGTGTGGCGTTTTGCGAAGCATCCGATAAATGCCTGGTGCGCCACACTGGCACGGATGAGGAACTCGTTGAATTGGCCAGGAAAAACGCCTTTAATCTAGCCGCCGGCCACAGTTTTATTATCTTCATGAAAGATATGTTTCCCGTCAACGTATTGCCTGCGATACGCAACGTGCCTGAAGTATGCCGCATATTTTGCGCCACAGCAAATCCGTTGGAGGTGGTCGTTGCCGAAACCGAACTCGGACGGGGCATTCTGGGTGTGATCGATGGCTTTAAATCCAAAGGCATCGAAACGGATGAGGATATTAAGTCTCGTAAAGAATTATTGCGAAAAATAGGATATAAACAGTAAGATGCGCACCTGCTTGGTTCTCCGCCTGAGGCGGATCCGGGTTGTGAAATATTTTCAGAAACACTTTTTCTTTGACATGTGATTCAGATTGATCTAATAGGCTGGAATACATAGTCGCGTTATAGAGCGTGTTTGATTTATTCAACATCGAGGTCAATCATTGCGGTTTTGGCTCAAAACCCCAAGGAGGTGAAGATGGAGAGTATCTCCGAGCACCGCGACGAGATCCGGCGCAAACATAAAGCCAATATTCTCCTGGAAACGCATCCCGCCGGTAATTATTATGAAGCCAGAATGTTTAATTACAGCATCGGTGGGATGTATTTTGAATCGGACTATGCTCCCCTGCCGGGGACCGAAATTTATATTGGAATTGAAAACTCGCCCTATGATGCCGGCGCTGATGTTTACCGGGCCCAGGTAAGATGGCGCAAAGAGCTGCTTGACGTGAAATCAAAATATAATTATGGAGTTGGTGTAAAATACAGCCAGCCGATCCATTCGCAGTTGTAATTCCCTCCCCAAATTTTTGTTGCCACTATCGGCCACCGATACAATTGGACTTAAATCTTATCGTGTTTTCGTTTCAAATTCCCGGTTTCAGGGATAAGCGTCCCCCGCATCACCGTAAATGCCTGCCCAGCCAATAACACGCGCTCACCGGCTACGTGTACTTTTATAATTCCTCCCCTGGCCGAGGCTTGATAGGCTGTAAATTCATTTTTCCCAAGCTTTTTTTGCCAGAAGGGCCCCAGGCAGCAATGCGCGGAACCGGTTACAGGGTCTTCATTGATTCCAAACGAGGGCGCAAAAAAACGCGAAACAAAGTCAAACTCCGGTGAATCGGCCACACTGGTAACAATAAAACCGCGACTGTCGATTGTGCGCAATACCGTAAAATTAGGGGTCAGATTGCGAATCGACTCTTCTGATTCTATCTCGATCAAATAATCAAACCGATTTTTACCGACATAGTCCGGTGAGATGCCCAGGGCGTCGCTGAGTTTCTCCGGTGCATCGATCTCATCTTCCGGCTCCGAAGGAAAATCGAGCTGAATCCAATTATCCTGGCGCACCGCGGTAAGCAGACCGCTTCGTGTATAAAACCGGGCTTCCTGATCCGGTGCCAAAAGTCCTGTTTCCCATAAAATATGCGCGCTGGCAAGCGTCGCATGGCCACAAAGATCCACCTCGATCACCGGTGTAAACCACCGCAAGTTGTAACCGTCTTCCTGTTGAAACAAAAACGCTGTTTCCGACAAATTCATTTCATTTGCCACACGCTGCATCCAGCCTTCATCCCCTTCTTGCGGCAGAACACAAACAGCGGCCGGGTTTCCGCTAAACGGCGAATCAGTGAACGCATCCACTTGAAATATTTCCTGCACCATGTGATTTCCTCCTGCTGATGAAAAAGTATAATGATGGAAAACTGGCAAAGTGAATTTACTGAAGAAGATCCAATGCTGCAAGCACCTCCATTTAAAATCCCAAATTCCAAGCACCCCCGCCAGAAAGATGGCGGACAGGCAAATTCGAGCAACAGACTAAGCCCTGAGCTTTTCCATTGCAAGTGTCATCCTCCGCAGTGCTTTTTTTAGGGTGGCACGCGGACATCCAAAATTGAGCCGCACAAAGCCCGGTCCGGCAAATTCGGTGCCATCTTGCAATCCCACTCCGGCGTCTTCAAAAAATTTGATCGGATTTTTCAACCGTGCATCGCGGACATCAATCCATGCCAAAAAGGTGGCTTCCACCGGGGCCATAGCTGTATGAGGTATCTGAGCGATGGTCTGTTCCACCAAATCTCGATTTCCACGCAGGTAATCCAATAACTGAGCGTGCCAATCGGCGCAATCCCGCAAGGCCACAAGGGTTGCGGCGAGACCCAACCCGTTGACCAAGGGAACGATTCCGGCCATCGCTTTTGTAAAGCGACGGCGCAATTCTTCGTTGGATATTACCGCAAACGCGCAACCCAATCCCGGTGTATTGAAGGTTTTGCTGGCGGACATCAGTGTAATGGTACGCTTAGCAATGGAAGAACCCAACGTTGCTGTCGGAACATGAGTTTTTTCAGGGTTCAGAATCAAGCCGCAGTGAATTTCATCCGAGCAGATGACGATATCATGTTTTGTGCAGATTTCCGTTAAGGTGGATAGTTCCTTTCCGGAATAAACCCGCCCGACAGGGTTATGGGGATTGCACAGCATGAAAAGCCGGGTTTTGGGCGTGATGGCCTGTTCCAACCGATCAAAATCAATGCACCAGCGGTTGTTATTCTCCAGCATGGGTACTTGGATCAGGTTGCGATTGAAATTGAGCGGCGCCGATAAAAACGGCGGATAAACCGGGACCGCAGTAATGACATCATCTCCATCCTGGCCTACTGCTCTGCAGGCCACATTCAGGCCGGTGACAAGTCCCGGCAACCATACCAGCCATTCCGGTTTTATTTTCCAGCCATAATGGTTTTGCAGCATCGCAACCACCACATCATTTAATTCGGATGCCGGCTTGGTATACCCGAAAACCCCGTGATCGACCCGCCTGCGGAGGGCTTCACAAATGGCTGGAGCAGACTTAAAGTCCATATCCGCCACCCAGAGCGGAATAATGTCTCTGCCCTTGTATTTATCCCACTTCATGCTGGCCGTACCCCGCCGTTCAACGACCGCATCGAAATCATACTCATAGACCTTATTCATTTTCGTCCCACACCGTGGAATATCAGGTTAATTGTTTAGCCGGTGGTCTGTTATAAATCGGTTGTCACACAATTTCGCCCAAACTCTTTGCTGCGATACATCAGTTGATCCGCCCGTTTGATCACGCGCCGAATATCATCATCCGCTTGCGATATCGTAGCACCGATGGATACGGTAACTCTGGCTGATCCTAATTTATGCGGCAGCCCGGAGTGCTCTACCAGAAAACGACATCGTTCGGCAATAGAAGAAAGCGTATCATGGTCGACATTTGCGATGATAACGACAAATTCTTCTCCACCCCAGCGGCCGAGGACATCAAACGATCTAATGCTGTTGGAAAGGGTTTTGGATACCATTTTCAACACTTCGTCACCCGTCACATGGCCAAAATTGTCGTTAATATCTTTAAACCGATCCACATCAATAAATAGCAGACCGAAACTCAGCCCATAACGCTTCATTTCCTCCAGACGAGAAGTCAGGTTCATTTCAATCCCGCGTCGATTGAGGACCTGGGTGAGGGGGTCAAGTAGAGATTGTTTTTGAAGATATTCAATTCGTCGTTTCAGGGTGGTATTTGGCAAATTATCAGTAAGAATTTCAGCCGCTCCAATGATATTATGATTCGAATCCCATATCGGCACGACACGAACCTGCAAAGGGACACGATGTCCCTCTCTATGATGCAAAAAGATCTCTAATTCACGACTGATTCCATCTGAAATTGTTTTGAGCACCGGGCAATCCGTATCGCAAATATTTTTCCCGGTCTCGTTAAGATGCAAAAGCAATGAATCCGAGCAGCGTTTCCCCAAGACCTCAGATCTCGCATACCCCGTTAGTTTTTCTGCACCGTCGTTCCAGTAGGTAATTCTTCGATCACCATCCAGCAAATATACGCCCTCGTTGAGGTTATCTAATAATCGCTTGTAAATATCAATGTTGTCTTCCATCGTTCGTCAATCCATCTCGTAACGCTAAAAAAGTTCATAAAATTATAGCTAAAAGTTAACTACATAATTGCTGAAAATAATGTATCGAACATTTCAAATTACGTCGACGGATTTTTTTATTTTTTACCGATAGAAAAAGCTCTTCCGATAATTTTCCCCAGGCGATGGTGTTGATGCGGCGATTCCACACCAGGCAGCGGTCATAAAATTGGGCTTATTCTCCACCACGGTGCCCACTAATACCGCCGGCAATGGATACAGCAATGTTTCCGGACCCAGCTTAACCTTTTTCATATGATTTCCTCCTTTACAAGTTAGGGGCTTCGCCCCAATTGGAATGGTGGAATGCTGGAATATTGGAAGAATGGGCCTTAAAAATGGACTCGCCAGCCAGCGCTCGTTTCCCGACATTCATGAGTTTGCCGAGAACCCCTTCGCTGGCTTTGGAACCATCACCCATTTTGGCCTCAAAGGTGATACCGTCACTCATAAAACATAGCACGCAGGCCGGCAACGATATGGGGGTCGGTATTGACGATAGCAAGACGCCCAACGCCATTCGTGCCTTATATGAGGCGGGAATAACGACATTTGATACTGCGGAAGCTTATGGACCGGGGGGACATCCCGAACATTTGCAAAGGGTGATCACCGCGCCGCTGACCGGTTATTTCAGCCGGTTGTATGGAACTTGGAACTTTTATTGGATGATTAAAAATCATCTATATCAGCATGTAAACGGATAGAAATGGTGGAAACAGTATCCCTCGGGATCTCCCCATTGAACTTCGGTGTCAATTAAACACTGACCGATCATCTGTTTGGATACATCTTCGTAGTCCGGCCTTTTTTCCTCCTCATTTTTACAATCCATACATATGGCCTCGTGATCATAGACAGACAATATGCGCTGATCTTTTGGACTTAAATTTTGGTTGCACCGATGACACTGGGTTGCACAGGTTAGTTTTTCAGCCCAAACGTCCCCCATTTTAGATGTCCTCCTTGATTTTCAAATCATATTTTATTCTTCCCCTGTAAATACTTCTCGTGCATTAAATAAATTCTTTTGGACGAAAAAGTCAAGTGGGTACTATTTTCTCAAATTGCTGATCAGCTCCTTCATGATAGAGACCACATTTTGGCCTCTTTCCCGGGCGATCCGATGGGCTTCATCGACAATAATGGTGGCCTGACGCCTGAGTTCGTCCTCATTGGAAGCCGCTTTGCCCAATTTCTGGTATTGCCAGCGTAAAAATCGGATTGCCAGCCGTTCTTCTTGCTGTTTAAAAAAACCCATAGCAATTTCACAGTGATAAAATGTCGAACAGGCTATCTAAATATAGTTGCGTCTTTGAATATAAAAAATTCCAAGCACCAAGTTCTAAAGCACCAAATTACAATACTCAAATAACAAATAAATTCCAAATTGCAATATTCAATGTCCAAAACGTTTGAGATTTTGAATTTTGGTGATTGGGATTTATTTGTAACTTGTAATTTGAGATTTGGAATTTAACTAATTTCATTCTGGAAAACAAAGTACGATTAAATCAATCCGAGTTTTGTTAATTACATGTGGGACACAACAATTGGTTCAATCGTCAAAACGTTAAATGGTTGAATCGTTAACTAAAAGGATTAC
>CP070694.1:1634994-1641503 GCA_020353355.1 Desulfobacterales bacterium
GAACCAATCCGCCGCTCCTTTTATGAGTCCCAAGATGACGTTCCGCTGCTCGCGCTGGCATCGCTTTTTGAAGGACTATTCTCGGTCGACTGGTTGGCAGAGTTGACGGGATATCGAATCACCCAGATTCTCGGTGATTTGGAAGAAGCGGTGCGCCAAAAAAAAATCTCCCAGCGAGGTCCGGGCTTGTATCGCTTTACAGACCGAAGCCAAAAGGATGAACTTCAAAACAACATCTCCAATGCGAAGCAGCAAGTATTTCATCAGCAAATTGCCAACCTCCTTTTGCGCGACCTCCCCGATAATGAAACTGCGGCCCATGCGGTGTCCCATCACTTACTCAACATTAAAAATGATCTTGAACGCTGCCGCATTTTGACCAAAGCCGGCGATATTCATCTGAGGCAATTTAAGATTGAAGAAGCGCTTCAATGTTATAACAAATGTCTGGATGACCTCACTGGGTTTTCCGGTGAGGAAGTCGATTGTCTCTTTACCGAAACCGCCATCAAATATTCCAAGCTATCCACGGCCAGACATGATACGGCAAAAGTTTTGGATATTCTCAACGAGGCCCTTACCCGCGCCAAACGCTCCAAAAACCAACCCTTTCAAGCCCTTTTGGAAATGCATATCGCAAAAAATGAATGGCTGCGCACAAAGTACAGACGCGCCTTGACCCATTTTGACAAAGGATGGTCATTGGCAAAGAAATTGGGAGATCCCAAACTCCTGCGCTCGGCCACCACGTTTAGTACTTTCTTTCTTTTCTGGCAGGGACGATTTAAGGAAGCCATTGATACCTATGAAAAATCCGTTCCGGATGTTGATAAGCATCCCAGGGGGCGTTTTCCCTTGCTGGCAGGCATCACCGTTGGCTATTGTTATGCGAAAATCGGACAGGTGACTCAGGGACTTGGAATGCTGGACGCCATTCGAACCCATTGTTTGGACCGGGGCGACCTGTACCTGGCTTCCCAGGCGGCCGGCAATATGGGCGCGATTATGCTCAGCATTCGCAAAATCGACAAAGCCATCGAATATCTCGAGCGGGCCGTCAGCGAAGCCGCGCATGTCCATAATGACTGGGTGGTTATCACCGGACAGGCGATGCTGGCTTTTGGATATTTTTTAAGGGGTTCCAAAAACCGATGTATCCAGCTCCTGCGGGAATTCTTAAAGCGCAGCAAGCAGGTCCAAGCAACGGTTCATCCCTATCCCTATTTAATGGCGATGGCTTATGCCATGTTGCAGGGAAAACTAGCCCATGTTGAGGGGTTATCGCTCAAAAATGAAGTGTATAGCAAGATCCGGGGGAAAAATGTTTTTTCCAAGGGCGTTGCCTATCGCTACCAGGCCTATCTGAAGATGGTTGAGGAAGCGCCGCCGGAAAAAGTGATGTATGCGTTGAATCAATCATTAAGGTGGCTCTCAGAATCCGGCGACATCATCCAGATGGCGAAAACACGTCTTGAATTGGCACGCCTCTATCTTTCCCTGGGCGAAGAGGATCAGGCAAAAGAATTGACTCAGAATGCCACCGAGGTCTTGTCATCTTTTAATGAGGCGCTTATTCCGGATGATCTGCGCTATTTGATTGACGAACCGCCGGCAACCGATCAATTATTCAAGGAAATTCTTAAGCTCGGCCAGGAAGTGGCCAGCATCCGGGATGATAAGGATCTGGTCCAACATACCATTACGACAGTGAATCGGCTGACCGGAGCAGAACGCGGCGCCATCTTTTTGCTGGATGAGCATACCTCACCCCCCAAGCTTCGACTTCGCGGTTCAAAAAATCTAACTCCCTCCCAGATTGATCATCCTAATTTTACGTCGTCAATGAAAATGATCGAGGAAGTGGCGCGCTCAGGCAAAGGCCGGATTATGGGAAGCGATACGGAAGACGGCTTGGAGTTTTTTTCCAACAAGATCATCCGCTCGCGCATTTGCGTACCGATGATTCGACATAAGAAGGTTGTCGGCGTCCTATATCATGACAACCGGCTGCTGAGCAGCGCATTCAAGGAATCCGATTTAGATCTCCTGGCCTACTTTGCGGCACTGGCGGCCATCGCCCTGGATAATGCCGAGGCCTACCAGGAAATCAGGCGTTTAAACCGAAAGCTGAATCAGGAAAAACAGTACTATCAGGAAGAGCATATCCAAAGTCTTCATTTCGATGAAATTGTCGGCCAAAGCACAGTCATGCAGCGCGTCATGTCTCAAATCGAGCAGGTGGCAACAACCAAAGCCGCCGTGCTGATCACCGGCGAAACCGGGGTCGGTAAAGAGTTGGTGGCCCGAGCCATTCACCGATTAAGCTTTCGCCATGATAAACCGTTTATTCGGGTGCACTGCAGCGCGTTGCCCGAAAATCTGATTCCCAGCGAGCTGTTCGGTCACGAAAGAGGGGCTTTCACCGGTGCCACCTCCCGGCGTATCGGACGCTTTGAACTGGCCGATGGGGGCAGCCTTTTTCTGGACGAAATGGGCGATCTTCCGGCGGACATTCAGACTCGACTGTTAAGAGTTCTGCAGACAAAAGAGTTTGAGCGGGTTGGCGGAACCGCGACCCTGCATTCTGATTTCCGTCTGATTTCTGCCACCAACACAAACCTGGAAGAAGAGGTCAAAGCCAAACGCTTCCGGGCAGACCTTTATTACCGCATCAATGTTTTCCCGATTCACGTTCCACCATTGCGAGAGCGAAAAGAAGATATTCCTTTGCTTGCTCGGCATTTTTTGAAAATATACTGCACCAGAATGCGAAAGGTATTTGACGGCATTTCCCATGCAGATATGGACCGACTGCTCCACTACGATTGGCCGGGAAACGTACGGGAACTTGAAAACATCATCGAACGAGGTTGCATCTTAAGCACCGGCAGCATGCTTCAGCTGCCGGAGCTCGTTGGTGATTCTGCAGTTATCGGTCCCAACCGTATCGGTAAAACATTGAAAGAAAACGAAGCGTACCATATTCGCTGGGCGCTTGAAAAGACAGGCTGGAAGGTCCGAGGGCACGGTGGCGCTGCCGAACTGCTGGAAATTCATCCCTCGACACTTGCTTTTCGCATGAAAAAATTGGGAATTCAGAGACCAGTAAAACGATGATGGACCGACCGAGAGTAACAAGCAAGAATTGCTTGGATATGCCTGTCGCAAAGTCAAGTTTACGATACATAAATGCGTGGATGAGAGGCTGGCGTGGGCTATATTTTACTGGAAGGCGGCGCTGAATTTGGTGGAGATATGGCCATACCCGACCGGCGGGCCCTTGAGTTGGCCGGTGGCCCCAATGTTCGTATCAGCATCATTCCGACCGCAGCAGCCCCGGATAACAATCATCACCGCGCCGGACAAAACGGAGTGGTTTGGTTTCAAAGCTTGGGTGCGACCAATGTCGTTGTCCTGCCGTTGATCGATCAAACATCTGCAAATGACCCCGAAGTGGCTGCCGCTTTGAATAAGTCGCAACTGATTTACATGTTAGGCGGTTTTACCCATTATTTGGGACAAACGCTGTTAAAAAGCGCTGCCTGGCAGGCCATGCTTAATGCCTTCAACGCCGGGGCGATCATTGCGGGCAGCAGCGCCGGCGCCATGGTGCTGTGTGAATACTATTATCATCCCGCTGCCGATGAAGTAGTCGAAGGTTTAGGGCTCATCGACGGTGCCTGTATCATACCGCATTTCAATACCTTTGGGAAAAGCTGGGTGAAGCGGTTAACACGATTGCTGCACAAAACAGTCCTGATTGGAATTGATGAAGAAACCGGGATCTTGAACGACGGACCCCATGGAATGTGGCAGATTTATGGTAAGGGGGATGTGACCTTACATCACGGGCAAACGAGCCAACGCCTCACATCCGGTAAGCCCTTTGATTTAAGCTATCACTCAAAACCGATAATCAATAACGAATAACATCATGTCCCAGAAGTAACTGTAAAATATATCATTTTTTAACTGGAAGATGCGTATATCCATTGATAGTTCGACAATTACAGTAGGGGCGGGGCTTATCCCCGCCCATAGCACCATTCGCGCCGGTATGCGGGCGGGGATAAACCCCGCCCCTTCGAAAAAAAGCATCATTCAAACCGGGAAATGGCGCATAATGTTTCAGCAGATACTTCCGGGACATGACCCAAGACGCCTTTCAAATACTCACGGATCAACAGCGCCGTGGTGCTGTCTTCCCCGGCGGCGCTGACCACAGGTTTGGTGTCAATTTTTTTCTTGACAAAATATCTGCGGTTCAATTAGTTTGTATACAAAATGAATGCCTTAGAAACAAAATACGAAGATTGTATCATATTCCTGCTCGCAAAAGCCTACCAGAAAGCCCATGGTAATTTTAAAAAACGCTTGATTGCTTATGGGTTAACGCCCATTCAGCATCTAATTCTCGAAGCCCTCTGGCAGGAAGACGGCCAATCCGCAGGTGATATCGGCAAAAAACTGGTATTGGATGGCGCCACCTTATCTGGAGTGCTCGATCGTCTGGCTGCCGGCGACTGGATAATAAAGCAACCCGATCCGGATGATAAACGCATCATCAGAATTTATTTAACCGAAAAGGTCCGGGGATTGCGACCCAGACTCTCCGAAGAGAGAAATCAGGCCAACGAGGAAATCATGCGCAACTTGTCGCTCGAGGAAAAAGTTCTGTTAAAGCGCCTGTTGCGGGATGTTGCGGGATAATTTTTTTGGTTTTATATTTTGTATACGAATAAATGGGGTGCGCTTTACGAGGTCGCGGGTTTTTCGATTTCGGATTTCGGATTTCGGATTTAAAACACCAAACACCAAACACCAAACTATAGAGAATACGATGTCAGAGCAGGAAATTTATGAGAAATTCATCGAGTGGCTGGGAAAGACCTGGTGGGGGTTGCCGGATTCCAATCAACTCATGCCGATGATCAAGGCGCGTTATACGGTGGAAGAAGCGGAATTTTTAACCGGAATGCCGTTTAAGGGTTCGACCTTGGAGGAACTGGCTGAAGCCAAAGGGAGGGATCCCGGTGAACTCGGGCCCTGGCTGGAAGAGATGGCGCGCAAGGGAATAATCTTCAGGAGTCAGCGGGCCGATTCGATACGCTACAGTCTAAACGATTCGTTTTTCGTCTTTCTGCGCAGCGCATTCTGGCCGGGAAATGATGATGAAGACAGTCGTAAAATGGCACCCCATGTAAACAGATATTATTTTGACGGGTTTTATGATCAGTATGTAACGGTCCATGCCAAAGGCCTGCGGGCCTTGCCCATAAACCGAACCGTTGAAGATACCCGTCAAATATTACCCTATGAAGACGTGGTCCAGGTTCTGGACAAGTTTGAATATTTTACGGTCTCCACCTGTCCCTGCCGTCATCGTAAAAATTTGGATGATGAGTCCCACACCTGCCAGAAACCCATGGGAAATTGCCTGCACTTTGACACCCTGGGACGCTATTGTGTTGAAAACGGTGTAGGTAGAGAAATAACCCGGCCAGACGCCGAACAAATTTTAAAGGAGTCAGCAGATGCCGGATTGGTGCATGGCATCTCAAACTGGCGGGAAAAGCCGGATACTATCTGCAATTGCTGCGGTTGCTGCTGTCTTTGGATGGAAGCCTATCATAAACTGGATCACCACAAAAGCCTGGATGCCTCAAATTATCGGGTTAAGATCAAACCGGAAACCTGCAAGGCCTGCGGGATGTGCGTTAAACGCTGCCCAATGGATGCGATTCAGCTCAAATTTTCGGCTGTAGCGATCAATAAATTTGGTAAGGCGCCGGCGCTGGATGCGGATCTGTGTCTCGGCTGCGGTGTTTGTGTGCATAAATGTCCCACTGAGTCCCTGACCCTGGAACGCAAAGTAGAAATCGTCGATCCGCCCCAAAATGCCCGTGATTATATGCTGCAGTTTATGGCAGATAAGAAGGAAGGCGTGCGGTTATTGAGGAAATAAAATCTAGAATGCGGAAGGTGGAATGTGGAATGCGGAAAAAAGGCATAAAGCATTGGGCAAATAGCATAAGTAGGGCAGCCCTCTATGGCTGCCATTGCTGGTCGGCACGGTGGCCTTATATTTGCAGATACACCAGTTACTAACTTTACAGGGAGAATAGTAATTTATATGAATGAAGAACTGAAAAAATCAATCGTAGAACACCTTGGGGCCCGTATAAACGATGTGGGATTTGCGCCGGTGGACCGTTTTGAGGATGCACCGCAGAAACATCATCCGGCCAGGGTATGCAGGGGGCCAACCACGGTACCGGTGGCTACGGCGTGGTTGGATACAACAGGAACAACACTGGTGTGCGGGGCATAGGCGGCACTGGCAGCGGTGACTACGGCGGCTACTTCAGTGGCTTCGAGGGAGTGCGCGGGAACGCCAGCGGCTCCAACGGCTATGGAACGTGGGGATCGGCCACCGGCAGTCGCGGCGTCGGCGCGTTTGGGGCCGGCACGGGGAGCTATGCCTACGGCGTGTATGGCTGGAGCAGGTA
>CP070694.1:1641603-1644629 GCA_020353355.1 Desulfobacterales bacterium
CCCGAAATAGACAATTGCGAGAATGGTCAACAGGACCCCGATGGCGATAACCACCGGGATCTTCTTTTTGAACCAATCCCATCTTGCATCCTGAAAAAAGTACCACTCATACAGAAAAAGAAAAAAGGGTAGGGTGGCCGTAATCTCCTTGGAGCCGAAGGCCAGTATGCCCGATACACCGGCGGCTGAGAACAACAACCTGCGTTTATGTTTTCCCTCACTCAAACGCCCGGTTGCATAAAGCAGCATTGCAAGGATATAAAACATCGTCGCCATGCTATTCATGCGCTGGACGATATAGCTTACCGACTGGGTTTGGATGGGATGCACCAACCAGATGAGGGCTGTAAAAAACGGAACCCAACCGTAGGTCTTTGCATATGTTTGTATGACGGGCGTGCGCAGCGTGGTTTCAATTAAAAGATAAAGCAGGCAACCGTTGAAAATATGAATGAAAATATTGACCAGGTGAAAGCCCACAACGTCATAACGGTGGAAATAATAGTTTAGGGCAAAACTGATGTTGGCCAGCGGCCGATTTGGGGTTGGACTGTCATGGACGGCGCGGTAAATGCCGGGCAGGGTGAGCTGGGTCAGTCGAATGTGAGGATTGTCTCTAATATTCGGTCTATCATCGAAAATAAAAGCCCCGGGAAGCGTTTTGGCGTAAAGAAAAAAAACAACCACTGCCATAAACGTGATGAACATCCATTCGTATTTGGGGCCGCGAGCAAGTGAGTCCGCTTTGAAATAATATTTCATTGATATAAGATATCGAAAATTTAAGAAAAATGCAATCACACCGACCAGCGATGGAATGATATTTCAATTGACAGCAGGCCGGCTTTATTTATAAAATTAATATGTTAAATGTAACTTCGTCTTGGTTCCAGGTGTCAGATGTCAGAGACTCGGTGACAAAAAAGAATTGTTTGGATTGAAGAAAAGATTTGAGTGAAAAATTCCATAAGGACAGCGGCGCTGGCAGGCATCAGAGGAATCAACAGTTTATGACGCAAATAATGAACTGCTCTCTCGAGGTTTTCACATTGCTGACACCTGAAAGAAACCTGACACCTGAACACTGACACCTGAAACCTTTTGTAGCTGACACCTGACACCCGAAACCTGAAACCATAAATCTTACACCTGAATACCTGCCTTCAGGCATACAGGTCGGAGGCGTGAGGGCCCGAAGTTTTTAGATGAGTTAGGATGAGCCATGATGATAAATAATCGAAATAAATTTAGTAACATAATGGATTCCATGGTGGTGACTGGAATTGGTCTGGCCGCCTTTTACTGGGTTTGCGAATCCTTCATGTATTTCTTTATGGATCCGGACGCGAATTTTATTCAGCACCTGATTGGTCCGGATATATTCGAAACCTGGACCCGCTTGCTGGTGTTGTGCCTATTTGTTATTTTTGGGTCTCATTTCCAGTACGCCTTCAACAAGCGCCGCCTGGCGGATGAAGCCTTATGGGAAAGTGAAGAAAAATACCGCAACATCCTTGAAAGTATCGAAGAGGGTTACTTTGAAATTGATCTGGAGGGCAATCTGACTTTTTTTAATGACCCATTGTGTAGAATTTTAGGCTACTCGCGGGATGAGATGAAAGGGATGAATACCCGGGTTTTTACGACCGAATACACGGTCAAAAAAATCGATCAGATCTATGCACATATGAAAGCCACCGGTGAACCGGTCAATGTCACCGATTATGATGCGATTCGCAAAAACGGAAGATATCTGGCCCTTGAGCTATCCGCCTCGTTGATGAAAACCTCGGAAGGTCAGCCCATCGGGTTCAGAGGGGTGCTGCGGGATGTATCCGACCGAAAACAGGCGGAAGAGGAAAAACGGAAACTGGAAACTCAACTGCAACAGGCACAGAAGATGGAGTCCATTGGCACCCTGGCCGGAGGCATTGCCCATGACTTTAATAACATTTTGATGGGTATCCAGGGCAATGCATCACTGATGCTGTTGAAAATGGATTCCAGCCATCCCAATCATGAAAAAGCAAAAAATATCGAAAGATATGTACAGAACGGAACGGAGCTAACCAAACAGCTGCTCGGTTTTGCTCGCCGGGGCAAGTACCATGTGATCGCAACGGATCTCAACGAAGCTATTGAAAAATCCTCGTCTCTGTTTGGCCGCACCAAAAAGGAAATCCAAATCCACATGCGATTTGCCGATGATATCTGGACGGTTGAGGTTGATCGCGGACAGATTGATCAGGCGCTGTTAAATCTATATGTCAATGCCTGGCAAGCGATGCCCGAAGGTGGAGATCTCTATCTTCAAACAGAAAATGTTGTTCTGGATCATAATTATGTCAAGCCGTACAAAGTCGAACCCGGAAATTACGTGAAGGTGTCGGTTGCAGATACCGGGGTGGGCATTGATAAAGAAGATCAGAAGCGCATTTTTGAACCATTTTTTACCACCAAGGAAATGGGCCGGGGAACCGGGTTGGGCCTGGCTTCCGTTTATGGCATCATCAAAAATCACGGCGGGTACATTAACGTTTACAGCGAGAAGAATCAGGGAACCACTTTTACGATTTATCTGCAGGCTTCGGAAAAAGATGTTCATGAGGAAAAAGAACCCATCTTATCCCTTGTGAAAGGAACGGGCACGATTTTGTTGATCGATGATGAGGAAATGATTATCATCGTTGGGCAAGAGCTTCTCGAAGAGCTGGGGTACAAGGTTCTTGTTGCGCACAGCGGTCTGCAGGCTATCGAGATTTACAAACAGAAGCATAGCGCCATTGACCTGGTCATTATGGACATGATTATGCCCGGAATGGGCGGAGGGGAGGCATTCGATCGATTAAAGGAGGTCAACCCGGAGGTAAAGGTATTGCTTTCCAGCGGATACAGCATCAACGGCCAGGCAACCAAAATTTTAAGGCGCGGCTGTGACGGTTTTATTCAAAAGCCCTTTAATATGAAACAGCTGTCGGATAAAATTCATGGTATCATCGGAAATATTAAATAGGGTTCAAGGTTCA
>CP070694.1:1644729-1651257 GCA_020353355.1 Desulfobacterales bacterium
CTGAGCAGCTCAGCCTGCATGGTTTGTAAATTTTCATCTGCCTGTGCCAGCCGGCCATTACATTTTTTCAATTCGCTCTCGGCTGTCATATATTCAGTTATCGAAACACAGGCGGTCGTTACAGATAATACCCAACATGAAAGAATCAATAGGAGCTTTCGGTACATAGGCACATCTCCATAATTGGTGTCTACCCGAAATTGAAAACCTTCGAAGAATCACCCTGCGGCAGAGAAAAGGGCCATTTCCGCATGGAAACTAAATAGTTTAATAGAAATCTATATTAATAGGCTATTATCTTTTTATATCAAAAAATATCTGATTTTCATAACAATATTTTTTCAAATTTTGGACAGAAGTATGTGAGGATAAAAAAGGGATTCGGAAAAGTAGGAGTCTTTACATGGGCGCATCAAACGGTTTGGCATATCCGGTCAACTCAGCATACCCTTGTCCATCCAGCCGCAGGCCTCTTTTTGTACCCTTTAGCGATATGCTTCCTTCCCAGTAGGTGACACCGGTGCTTTTCAGGGTCTGCATTTCCTGATCGGCTAAATTAGGAACAATCATCACGTCAACGGAGAGGGGAAAAATCTGCAGCCGCCATTTTGCCGGATAAACCGCATGGGAGTTCGGGCTTTTCCAGGTTTGCAACACGTCAACCTTGAAATCAGATTTTGTTAAAGGGCGCGCTTCGCCGGCGGCATCGACAAATGTGCCGCTGGATGCGGGGCTCACCTCACCATCTTTTTTTCGTAACAAATAAATCATAATCTCGGAGTTATCAGACAGCTGAAGGCTGAACCAATCCCAACCGGTGAGCCCCGGCTCAAGAGCCGCCGTGCTGAATTCATGATCCATCCAGCTGTCGCCTTCAACGGGTATAGTCTGCCCCGCTTTAGATAGAATTCCTTTGGTTTTCAGACGCGTAAAGGAGTAATAGCAACTAGCCCGCTCAGAAGATGAGCCTTTGCGGCTGTAACCGGCATCACCGTGTAAAACAGGCAATTTTTAAGGGGTTACGGTAAGCTCGAATGCGAAACCCTCGGCGGCCACCTTGATGAAATGATGGTCTGATTTGATATCAAGCGACCAGTTATGGATAGAAATGCGGGTTTCACCTTTCTTTTGGTCACCTCCGGCCATACCCAGCGCCTCCCGTGAAACACGCTCAGCCTGCATATGGCGTCCTGACGAAATATCGGAAATGGCCGCATGTCCTAAATAAATCTGCTGCGTGCGCCATGCCGATGTGGGGGTGGGCCAATCCTGATCCGATCCGGGTGGGCTGATTTGCGATCGAAAAAAAGTCAATTGAAATCCATAACGCTTTCCGTTCGCATCCTTTAAATTGCCAGTATAATACCACCATTCGGTGCGATATCCCGCATGCGGCCCGTGGTCCCTGGGAAACTCCAGATTACATGGTCCCGTTACGGTTAGGTAATCAGACTGGTCTTCCGCGAATGTCAAGTAACCAATCTGAAGGATAGTTAGTAACAAGCTAAACGCTAAGCTTGAAGCTATTTTAATTGTTTTTATCATTTTGTTTATCGCTCCCTGAGGAGCGCGGCCGGCGGCCGGCGAAACACCAGCTTAATCGCCGGAAGCGCCGCTGCCAGGGCAGTCAAAATAATCAATGGAAGCGACAGCGCCAGGGCCGTCCAGTCAACACCGTATAGAAACGTCCAGCCGAATGATTGGCGGTTGATTACAAAAACCAATAGATATGATAATATAAAGCCACAGATCATACCTGCCAGTTCGCCGGCAAATACCATAAATGCTGCCTCCCAGAAAATCATGGAGCGGATCTGAGCAAAGCTGGCGCCCACGGCAAAAAGCGTGTTCAATTGGCGAGAACGTTCCAGCACCAAAACCGTCAATGTGGTCGCAATACCTAAAGCGGCGATGACCAGGGCAATTACCAGCAGAACCGTTGTAATGGCAAAGGTTTCATCAAATATCCGTAAAATGCCCTGCCGCAATCTGTTGCCGCTAATGAGTGATACTTTTTCTGACCATCGAGTGAGAATCTCACCATGAAGTTCTGATACAGCTTTGTCCAGGTCCTGTTCCCGATTTCGGAAAAAAATTCGCAGACCACCCCATTGGTGATCATGATAACGCTCCTTGAAGTGGTACATACTGTAGAAAACCAGGCCACCATAGGTCCGGTAATCCCGCACAACGCCTAAAATCGGCAGACGAACCACTGAATCTTCTATGCGGGCTTCAAAAATATCACCGATCGACAACCCGCTGCGATTGGAAAATACTTCCGAGATAACGACCCCTTCTCCACGAGTCAAGCGTGGCCTGATTTTATCCGCATCGCCCTTCAACCAGAAAAAATCCCCGTATTTAAAGAAAACCTTTAGATCCAAAACTTCAAACTCATATGGGTATTCCTGGTAGGTTAGAAAAAACCGACGGTTGGGAACGATATCCACATCCTCTTTGAACTCCTGCAGCCCTCCCATGATCTCTTGCGGAATGGGGTAGCGGAATTGATTGATATCTCCCATCTTGGTGGTAAGGAACAAATCGCCTCGAATCGTCTGATCGACCCACACTTCAACGGTCCGACGGAAGCTGTGGATCATGATCACCAGAGACGTAAACAGTGCCACTGCGGTGATTAATGCGCCCACGGAGACCGCTGTCCGGGTGCCGCCGTCACGCACATAAAGACCGGCGAGATAGGCCGGCACACCGGCTACACGCCTTAGCATGGGCGCGAATGCGCTGCCACTTTGTTCAAGCATAAATGGAGACAGCAATGAAAAGCCCACAAATAATAAAAGGATGGCCACATAACCCGGAAGCGGCATACCGGAATAGGCCGGCAATTGGGACAATGGCCATACACAAATGACACACAATAAACCGAATCCGGCAAGCTGTTTCGGCGATTTATGCAGGCGCATCCCCAACTGGGATATTTCCAACGCCTCTTTCGGCTGGACATTCATGGCTTCCCTGGCAGGCTGAAGGGCAGCCAGCAGGGCAATAAAAACCGTGGCACCAAAGCTTAAAATGACTTCCCATGCATTCAGGGAAAGTGTGTCGACCTGCACCCGAACAAACAGGGTCGAGATGGTCTGGCTGACACCCTGCAGTAGATATTTGACCAAAAAGCCGCTGAGGGGAATAGCGACAAGCCAGCCGGCAATTCCCAGCAGAGCCCCTTCCGCCAGAAACATGTTGAACAGCAGCAGCGAACCTGCACCGCTGGATCTGAGAATAGCCAATTCGTGACGACGGGAAGCCGCATTCAAGGCCACCAAGCTGTAGACAAGAAACATCCCGACAAACAGGGATGCAAAGCTCAGTATCGAAAGATTGAGCTGGTAGGCAAGGATCATCGCCTGTCCGCTTTCTTTGCTCGCCGACGGAGAAGTTATGATAATACTCTCCGGCAACATTCGGCGAATTTCTGCGACACCATCTGCGGCCACATTCGGCTTTAATCGCAGATCAATGCGATCCACCTGTCCATAAAGCTCGGTGAATTCCTGGAAAGTTGCAATATCGGTTATGGCGACGTGTCCGCCCTCAGCCAGGGCCAAACCCTGCGGATTCAAAATCCCCAGGATTTCAAATTTGGCCGTTTGCCGGGTATGTTCAAGCGGCACAATATCCCCTCTTTGCCAGCCATACTGCCGGGCCAGGGAATCTCCCAGAATCAGAGAATAGGGCTGTTTTAACAGGTTTAACCAAACCAGGGGATCCAGTTGGTTGAGTTCAGCGATCTGCCATGAGCGAATAGGCCGGTCCAAGATGGGGTCAAAGCCGATTAATAAAAACGGATCGGCATCTTTTTTTAGCGGCCTCACATAAGTGGTCAAAAACGGCGAAGCACTCTCAACATCGGGATGGTTTAGCAGGCGGGAAATAATTTCTTCCGGAACCAGTCCGCCGGGTCGGACCAAAACCTTATCGGCCCGACCGGCAATAAGCTCCATACTTTTGCCGAATGAATCTAAAGAAGCGTGGACCGAGAGCCTCACACTGGTAAACACCGCCGCACCCAGGGCAATCCCCAACAGCACCGTAAGCCCACGCCCCGGATGTCTGCGCAAGTTGCGAAAGCTGAACCAGATAAACAGGCGAAAGAAAAATATGGTTCTTCTCAGAAATTTGTGCATCGGAATAGAATTTCTGTGCCGGCCCAGGCGGAGCAGCTTAGATCATTTTAGGCATTTTTTATTTCGGTAATCACTCCGTCCTTGAGACCAATTCTGATGGTTGCCAGGGAATCTGCAAGGTTGCTGTGGGTGGCGATCATAACCGTTCTTCCCCATTTTCGATTCAACTCGGCCAGCAGTTTAATAACCATTTTCCCGTTGCGACTGTCCAGGTTGCCGGTGGGCTCATCAGCCAGAATGATGGCCGGATCATTGATAAGTGCTCTCGCAATTGCCGTGCGCTGCATCTCCCCCCCGGAAAGTTGTGCGGGAAGATGGGTCAGGCGAGCTTTAAGCCCCAGCCAATCAAGAAGATCAATGGCTTTGCGCTGACTTTGCAAAAGCGATTTTCCGGCTAACAATGCCGGCAGACAGGCATTTTCTAAAACATTTAATGTCGGCAGCAGATTAAACGACTGAAACACCATGCCGACGATTTCCCGTCGAAAGTAGGTGAGATCGGTGTCATTGCTATGGTTAAGATCATAGTCTGCGACAACAAGGTCACCCTGCGTTGCACGATCTAAGCCTGCCAGCAACGACAACAGCGTACTTTTCCCGGAGCCGCTTCTGCCTTTGATAACCACAATTTCACCTGCGCCAATTTCCAGATCGACATTCTTTATGCCAATAACTTCACTGTCGCCAAGGGGATAGATGCGTGTCAAGCCCTTGGCAATGATGATTGGTTGCGAATTTTCTAGTGTCATAACTATCACCTTAACTGAGCGAAAAAAGCTCAATTAAGATTTAAAGGAATTGGATTCGTATTACTTCGAAAGATAACCTTTTTCAACCGCATCATTAATGAGTGCACGAATATATTTCCAGAGAAACGGTGATCCGTCTTCAACCGGCTGCATGCGGGCAACGACCTGCTTGCTTTTGACATCGTTTTCCTGCCAGGTTAGTCCCTCGGTAAAATAGTTATGCAAGAAGGGTTGTAATCGATCGAGCGCGTTGGCGAACCTAGATTCAGGCGTAGCTCTGGCTTCAAATTCATCCCAGAGCGCATGCAATGACATTGCCTGGTCTTCGGGCAACATGTTAAATAATCGCTCGGCAGCGATTTCTTCCCGATTAACCTGATCTTCCCTTCCGCGGTCATCATAACAGTAAGTATCTCCGGCATCGATTTCGACCAAGTCATGCACCAACAACATTTTCAATACCCGAAAAAGATCAATGCTTTTATCTTTGGCGTATTCAGACAAAACCAAAACCGTCAGCGCAATATGCCAGGAGTGCTCCGCGGAATTCTCCCGGCGCGATCGATCCATGAGAACCGTGCGCCGCAAAGTGTGCTTGAGTTTATCGGCTTCGACAATGAATTCAATCTGCTTCTGAAATCGACTGGCCCGCTCCGACAGTGATACTTTATCAACATCAGCTGGCATACATTTTTCTTCATCCATTTTCTTTGGCATTGACTGACTCCATCGATAGGATTATGCAGTCGTTTTTCATGCGATAGAGATTTGAAATAGGACTTCCACCCGGGAAACCATGCAATCGGAACCCATGAGACCCTGATATTATCTGAATATCAAAATAAATCCAAGACTTTAATTTTTAAAGCAGATTGATTGTAATGCTATTTGTAATGCTATGATTGAAAGCAGGTTTTAGCTTGGCGGGGTGAATAGACAATGGCAAATTTTTTTAAAAAATATAGAGGCCTAAAAAGCAAAGCGGCAGAACCATTTGGCCCTGCCGCTATTGGATCGAATGGAATCGATATCATTGGTTAGCCCACTTTTTATACTTTTTGTTCTTTAATTGTCCGGGAGGGTATTTGGCTTTATGCTCATGATAATGGATATAGGGCTTATCTGTGTCCATTTCAATGCCCACATAGTCTCCCAACTTGACGGGCAAATGGTTCGGCAATGACGCCGATACTTGCCAATTGGCCCCTTCCATATAAAAATAAAGTCTTCTGCCGGTATCAAAATACACCGAACATGATGGATAGTAACGATATTGGTATTTTGCCCGATATCCATGCGCGGGAGCATGGGGTGGCGGCCCACCTTTTTTTACATTTTTCGTTTTTTGCGGGCCTTCGTATTCGGATCCTTTTCCCCACCCAACACCCAACCCGCCTCTGGTTGTCCCACAAGCAGTAAGTGAAAATAAAAATTAGACGAAGGTTAGAAACAGGATTGACTTTAATATACGATCAGATTCCATCGGAATTCTCCTAATTCATCAGCAGTCCCAGGACAAAATTCTTATGGCCGCTCCCATCTAGGTGGTGGTAATGGACGGTATGACCAAGGACATACTCATACAGATTACGATTATGATGAGCTCGATGAAGATGTAGATAATTATA
>CP070694.1:1651357-1658240 GCA_020353355.1 Desulfobacterales bacterium
AGTGCTTTTACAAAGCTCTGGTAGCTTCGATAGGGAAGATCCGGCAAGAGAGATAATAGGCTGTTTTTCTTCAGAGACAGCAGGAACAAAACGAACACCACCGACATCGATATGGCAAATTTCAGCAATGCCAGAACATCGTTGCGAAGCTGAAACGCTTCGGCCCCCCAGAACACGGCAATCCCCACCAGAATATAAAGCAGTGCCAGGCGGGCCCAACGAAAAATAGTTTTGCCGTATCGGGTGGTTACCAGGAAAAGATCCCGGGTTAACGACTCTCGCAGGAGGCCGATGATCAGAGCCCCAATGGCCCACAGACCCAACAGGCGGCCGGTCAATTGGAACCAGGGCTGTTGATAGCGGATCATGGCGTCAATCAGCATAAACGCACCGAGCAGGATTAAAGGGATCAGGGCGGCAACAACGATCCTGAGCGCCGATAGGAAAAAGGGATAAACAGCTTCGGGTATGTTTGCCATCAAAGGCTGGACGTTTTTTTCAATTCGGGCCAGCACCCGTGATTGGCCGATAAGGCTGTAAAGCACCGCACCAATAAACGTGAGCATGATCAGCGAACCCACTGCTCCGAGAACCCGACTTTGTTCCATGATATGGTTGATAACAGCGGGAATTTTATTTGGCAGGAAAAGCCCCCACGCATACAGATATTCAATCGTCTCCCAATTCCAACCCAGGGGTGTTCGTTCAAAAAGCGACCGGGCTTGCTTTTCAAATTCCTCTTTCACGCGGACAGCCTCTTTGACGACCGTATCTCCCACATCCTCAGAAAGGGATATCGAAGGTGCATCGCTTCTATCGGTATCAGCATTTTTTTCTGCGGCGTATGAAAACGTTGCCAGCATCAGGCTGCAGAGGAAAACAGCCATCGGTAAAATACGATTTTTGTTTGACATCATAATGTCCTTTCACGCTTAAAATTATTGATTTGCAAGAACAACTTAAGGTGAAGAGATACGATAGTTACAACATAGTAAGTTCAAAACGCAATAATTCAATGCTTGAACGCACAACGCCGCTCACCAAAGATCAACGCTAACCATTTTTGGAATAGAGCTTCGGGTCTGTATCATTTTCTTGACATTTTTGAATATTTAAAGGAAGTCATCTATGACTAAAATATTTCTGTCTTATAAAAATTAATGAAACAAAGAGGAGGAGGAAATGGGCAAAAACCGCATTTGTGAGCTGTTGGATATTCGCTATCCCATCATTCAGGCACCCATGAATTGGGTCAGTGGTGCCGAGCTTGTGGCGGCGGTATCCAGTGCCGGTGGGCTCGGAACCCTGGGACCCAACTCCGGCGCCGAAGATATCACGCCGGATGTTGAGGCCACCGGTGAACGCATGCGGGCTCAGATAAAAAAAGTGCGACGTCTCACCAATGCACCGTTTGCGGTGAATATTGTTGCCGGCTTTGGAGAGGCTCTGAAGTATTCAAAGAAAGTGGTAGATGTCGTTATTGAGGAGCAGGTCCCGGTGGCCGTGGTTTCCGTCGGCAGACCCGATACGTATACCCGGGTGCTCAAGGATGCTGGTATAAAAGTTTTGCATGCGATTTCGACCGCGCGCCATGGAAAAAAGGCCGAACAAGTTGGCGTGGATGCCGTTATCTGCGAAGGATTTGAGGCCGGTGGCCACAAAGGATTCACCGAGCTGACCACCTTCGTGCTGACCCCCATGGTTGCGGATGCGTTGAGCATACCCGTAGTTGCCGGCGGCGGTATCGGATACGCGCGAGGTGTGCTGGCCGCCCTGGCCTTGGGCGCTGACGGTATCTATATGGGCACGCGATTCATGGTTACCCGGGAATCAGAAAGCCATGACCGCGTAAAAGAAGCGATTGTCAAAGGAGAAGACGTTTGCACCGTCTCGCTACAAAAGGAATTCATGCTTGCCAGGGATTTGGCAAACCGCTTCACGACGGAGTACATGGAGATTAAAAGGGCCGGGGCTTCCCGTCAAGAACTAAACCATTATCTGGACGAGCACTCCCAATATCGGGCCCAGCACCTGGGTGAAGCCGATGAAGCAGAGATCTGTTGCGGGCAGGTTGCCGGGCTGATCACCGAGGTGCAAGGGGCCGGCGAAGTGCTGAACGATGTCGTGGGTAACATCAGCTCTTGTTTTGAAGAACTGAAACACAGGTTGGCTGAGTTTCTTTGAATCTTGGATGTTTCATCCCCCCCTATTGCCGTCGGCAATTTCTTGACTTTTCACAATATTTAGGGTTAACTACTCATATCATATAATTTCCGAACGATTCGACAACCCGTCCCCCTCTAAACTACAGAAGGGTCATTATGGTCAGAGCCGGCAAAACCCCGTACCTCATTTTGAGAGCGGGGTTTTTTGCTTATCAGGCTGATTCTTGGCTTAAAACTAATTTCAAGAAAGAGAGGCACACGATGACAAAGAAACTAGCCATATTTTTAGTCACACTTATTTTTGGGGGTCTGCTTATCTTTTGTCCCTCGAGTGCCATGGCGGCACCAACGGCAAAAATGGTGAAAGATGTGGTCGATTACTTTTACAACGGGCAAAATGAAGGACCGATTTTAACCGATGCAAAGCTGTGTAAAAGCATCAAGGCCCTTGATTGTGAAGAGGAGATAGATCCCAAGGCCGTTGATCCGGGGACGCTAATTAATGTGTGGATGCAGTTTTTTGTTCCTAAAGGAGCCAGCTATGATGACATCATGGTGGAATATACGCATGATGGGATTCCCCGGCATCTGACGGCTCACAAAGTTGAGGGTTCTATTCGCTATCGGGTCGTGGATAAATACAAATTGGAAAAGCCCGGTAAATGGACCATCACCATTAAAAAAGGACTCACCAATCTGAAAGAATTTAAAATCGACGTCATCAAGAAATAGCTTGGCAGGCCTTGGAACGTTTAAATGAAATTGCCTGAGATTGGAGATACCATCACCTCGGGTTGCGGTTCGAATCGGCGGAGCGGAAGAATTCGGTCTTTCATTCTCATGGGCATTCGCCTATAAATAGCAACGCTAATATCGGAAGTATTTTTAACCATGGCCCGATTTATAGCGGCAGCACTTGTCTGGGTAATTTTAGCGCCGTTGTTTTACAGCGCCATGAGTGCATCAGCCAAATTAGCAGGAGCCCATCTGAGCGTCTGGCAGATCGGCGCGGGCCGGTTTGGCCTGGGCTTAGTGGTGGTCCCTGTAATTGTCAAGGTGCTGGGGCTCAACCTCTGGGGACAACAGCGTTTTCTCCTGACTGTGAGGGGACTCTGCGGGGCGGTTGCATTTTTGCTTTTATTAGCGGCCTTCCAGAGAATTCCACTTTCTTTGGCGATGGTTCTTTTTTATCTCTATCCGGCCTTCACAGCACTTTTGTCGCCCTGGGTTACGGGCGAGCCGACTCCTAAGATAGCCTGGCCTTTCGTCTGCGGCGCGTTCATTGGCACCAGCTTGATTTTATGGCCCCATGAAGCTTCCAGGGATTTAAATTGGGGTCATTTATTTGCCGTGATTGCATCGCTTCTTTGTGCGCTCACGCTTCTTTTGGTCCGCAGATTAGGCAAGCACAACAACATTTACACCCTGTTTTTCTACCTTTGCCTGGCCGGGACGGTTGCCTGTCTGGGGCCATTGCTCATACAAGATTCCCCAATTCTACCTATGCACGCCGCGGCTTGGACCGGTCTTGCCGCAGTGGCCGTTTTTTCAATCGGTGCACAGCTTTCCATCAACCAGGCCCTCGTTCGCATTCCGGCACCAATGGTCAGCGTTATGATGACAGCCGAAGTGCCTCTGGTGGCCGGCTTTGGGGTGCTTTATCTGGGTGAGCCATTTGATTGGCGTCTGATTGTAGGGGCCATGCTGATCTTCTGCAGCGGGGTCGGTCTTAACCTTTTGCCAGCCAAATCAATCTCGAACTGTTCCGGGAAAAATGGCAATGCTTCCCGAGAATAGCAAAACTTATAAAGATGAAAAATATAGATGTACTCGTGATTGGGCGAAGTTGCCTTGATTATATTGCTGTTGTGAAGCAATTCCCGCAAGAAAATCAGAAAATACCGCTGGAGTTTCGATTATCTGACGGCGGTGGTCAGGGTGGTACGGCATCGTGTTGCATTTCACGATTAGGGGGCAAGGTCGCTTATGTGGGCAAACTCGGGGATGACGACGAAGGCAAGTTTTGCCTAAAGCGATTAGCAGACTTTGGTGTAGCCACGGATTTTATTGAAATTGTAAATGGGGGCAAAACACCGGTGGCCTATGCGTTTATAACAGCGGCCAGCGGTGATCGGACCATCATCTACGAAAGAAACGAATTGCCGGAAATAACCATGACCAGAACCATCAAAGATCTACTTGCCCAATCGAAGGTTGTTTTGCTGGATCCTGAAGTCACGTATCTCGGCAAACAAATACACGCTCTAAAGGCAGATCACCCAAAATTGGTTTATGATGGTGAGCGATGGAGGGATGGTATTGAAGATATGATGACAACCGCAGACTATTTTATTCCATCCTCGGATTTGTTGGATGCCAATGAATTGAGTTTCGGCAAGATGCCCTTTAACCAGAGGCTATTCGGATTAAACAGCCGCGTTTTCGGTAACCTTATTGTGACCCACGGCCAAGACGGTGCGTATTATGTGTTCGATGACAAGCTTTATCATGTTGCCGTTCCTAAAGTAAATGCCATCGATACCATTGGCGCCGGTGATAATTTTCACGCGGCCTTTGCACTGGCGCTCGCAAAAGGATTTGATCTTCATCAGAGTGTGAAGTTTTCTGTGGCGGTCGCATCCTTATCCTGCCGGGAATATGGCGGAAGAAAAGGGATTCCGGGGATAAGAGAAGCACTCGATGTTTCAAGCAAATTAGCGGAAAGGGTGATGGAATAAGGGCAAAAGGCGATTTGATTTCGAAGAGTTATTTTATTGTTTTTATACGTTTTTCCCAGAATTCTTTTTCCTTTTCTCTCCAGTTTGTGCCGCCAAATTTTTTGTCATAGAAACTACCCAATCTTTCCAGGCACTTTATCCATGGATTCTTTTTCTTGTCTTTAGCTTCTAAGACATCGGCCATAAACACATGCATTTTAGACATTTCCTCCTTTGGCACATAATATGAAGCTCCATTTTTAGCAGATTTTTTTAGGGTCTCTGCGGATAAGGCATGGGCGGTTAACATCAGAACGGGAATTCCCATTTCGATGGCGATTTTAAGTAGACTAAATCCATCGACCCCCATGATGTCCAGTATGGCAATGTCATAGATGTTGTTTTCAAGCAGCTTCTTGCCTTCTTCGAAGGTAGAGGCGGTATCAATTTTGCAGATATTTAGCAGTTCAACGAGTGCATCCAGAACATCCTGCTCGTCATCTACGATAAGAACTCTTCTTCCTCTTATTATTTCTCTGGGATCCACTTTTTGTTCTCCAATCCATAAGGCTAAAATGGAAATAATTAGTTTATTGAAATCTTTTCGACACACCATCCGTTTGCGGCAGAGTGCTTGATTGGTTTGAATGGTATCCGAGGTTTAAATTTTGTAATTGGTTTCAAAAAAAATTCTTACCTTTTCTTTTAGCACCTTCCCCATGGTGTTTCTGGGTAACTCTTTGACAAAAGCAATTTCTTTCGGGCATTTCCAGTTGTGGAGGTGTTTTTTGCAATATGTTTGAATCTCATCGGTGCTGACCACAGCGCCGGATTTAGTGACGACAGCGGCGACTACTTTTTCGCCCCATTTTTCATCGGCAATACCTACGACGCAAGATTCCGCCACTCCCCCGACCTGATTGATCACCATTTCAACTTCTTTGGGAGAGATATTTTCACCGCCTGATATGATGATATGCTTGATGCGATCGGTTAGATAATAGTATCCGTCATGATCGGCATTTCCCAAATCGCCTGTGCGAAACCATCCCCGTTCAAATGCCTCGGCGGTTTCTGCAGGCTTGCGCCAATAGCCGGGAGTAACCGCAGGACCCTTTAGCCAGATCTCTCCGGTTTGACCGGGCTGAACATCAACTCCGGTGTCAGGTTCTACAATTCTGACCTCCAGGCCCGGCAACGGGATTCCGATGGACCCCGGTTTTCTTTTGCCGCTGATGGGATTTGAAAAATTCATGCCGGTCTCCGACATTCCTTCCCGTTCCACAGGTTCCTTGCCGAATTTCTTTGTTATCTTTTTAAAATCCTGGGATAGTAACGGTGCCGAACCGGATGTCCACAAACGCACATGTTCAAAGTCTAGTTTTTTATCACCTAAATATTCCATCAGTTTGCCATACATGGCGGGAACAGCCATGAAGACCGTACTAACATATGGTCCCTTTTTTTGACTCAACGCTTCGATGACGATTTGCGGGAAAAATTGATCGAGCATGAGCACATGGGCACCGGCCATCAGTGATGTATGCAGAGCAAAACACAGCCCGTGAACATGAAAGAGAGGCAGTGCGTGACAGAGCACATCGGATTCGGTAATCCCCCATATGTTTACGATGTTTCTGGCATCATGCACCAGATTACTCTGGGTCAAAATGGCCCCTTTAGGCTTTCCGGTGGTACCGGAAGTATAGACAATGAGCCCCGGATCATCCGGTCTGATTTCAGCCGGGGGCAGCTCGTCTGAGGCAGACTGAAAAAAAGCCAACTCTTGATAGGGTTTTTGGGTATCGATTGTCAGAGTGGTTAATTTGGGATCTATTTCCTTGATCAGAGTTTCATTTTCAGGCTCTGATAGAATCAGTTTTGCCTCTGCATCCTCAAGCAGGTATTCCATTTCCGCTTTTTTAAAGCCCGGGTTTAAAGGTACAGCACTGGGTCGTAGTTTTTGTAGCGCTAGATGGACAATCTAATAAGCTACATATT
>CP070694.1:1658340-1663126 GCA_020353355.1 Desulfobacterales bacterium
ATCGCATCGGAATGCGGGCGTGTTAAATGATGGTAAAAAGATCGGTAAACGCTTGATCATTGCCAAGGGAATCACCGAGAAAAAAAAGGGCCGGATTCGGTTGATTAGCAATACGTAAGGATTCAGGATTCTGGGTTCAGGGTTCAGCGTTCAAAACGAATATGGCATACAGCATAGCGCAAAGCGCGTAGCGTTAATAACATCAAAACCAATATCGTTTTTCATTCTTTAACCCTATGCGCCATGCGCTATACCCTATGCCTGTGGTTATAGACTGCTGACATCTGAAGGCCGCTCCAAGCTCTAGTCTGCCACGACGCTTTGAGCTTGATCCTTCATCCAATAGGGATTGATGAGATCTTCAAAAATCGTCATGGCCGCCCCGGCTCCTTGGCCGGCGGCGGTGACAATTTGCTTATAGCCGCCTTCAACGTCACCCGCCGAGTAAATCCCGGGCACATTCGTACGGTGTTTGCCGTCGTGCTTAATATAGCCATCTTCCGTCAGCTCCAGACCGAGCTTTGAAGCCAGTTCCACTTCCGGTGTATATCCAATGGCAATAAATACCCCATCGACTTGCAGGGTGGAGCTTTCATTTGTTTTATGGTTGTAGAGAACAATTTCGCTGACGCGTTCCTTTCCCTTAATTTCCTTGATCTCCGTATTCCAGAGAACTGAAATGTTATTTGCGGATAGCTGTTTGGCCAGAAAATCCTGCGCTCTGAGTTTGTCCCGGCGATGAATTAAGCGAACATCCACACCCATATAATGTAAATAGAGGGCTTCGGTCACCGCACTGTTACCGCCGCCCACCATGACCACTTTCTTGCCTTTGAAAAGTGGGCCGTCACAGGTGCTGCAATAACTTACTCCCCTGCCTCCCAAGCGATGTTCTCCGGGAACATTGAGATGGCGGTGGCTGGCTCCGGTTGCCATCAATACGGTTTTAGTTAAAAATTTGCGGCGATTGGTGAGTACCGTAATCACCGTGCCGGGTTCTATATCGACAACTGCTTCGCCCTGAAAAATCTGGACATATTGCAGCGCATGGCTGACCATAATATCAACAAGGGTTTTGCCACCCACCTGGGTGAAGCCCGGATAATTCTCAACAATTGGCGTGGTCGCCACCTGACCGCCGAGAGCTTCACGCTCTATAATAACCGTCCGCAGCCCACTGCGAACGGCATAAATACCGGCCGTTAAACCAGCAGGACCACCCCCTACAATGACGAGATCCGTTTCCACGACTTCCGCATCGCTTTCAGGGATAAAGACGGTCTGGGTTTCTAATTTTTGAAGCGACAGCACAAACACTTCTTCGGGTTGCGCTCCCTGTCCGATCAGCACGTCATTGGCAAACGCTTGGGGTACACTTTGCGCCGAGTATTGATTGGCGATCTCGGGTTCACTTTGAATGTCAATAATTTCCAAGGAGATCAAATCCGGCATCTCGACGGCTGCTTTGACGGCATTTATCGCCTGCTGCGGACAATAGGGACAGCTTGGGCTCACGAATATTTTAATATTTCGCGGGGAATCAATACGTTTTAACACTCTTAGGGATTGCTCACTGAGATTACCTTGCCCGAGTCCCACAAGAATAAGGGTTTCCAGAAATGTGCGGGCCTCCTCTCCCAGGGGGGCACCCAACCAGCGAATCGAAACTCGTTCAGGGGCAATTATAAGTGTCGGAGAGCTGGTAACATTCCATTTTTGGGCCAATTCGTGACCCAGATCATATTCTCTTAAGGTGATTTTCGATGAGAGTTCACGAAATGCCCGGATTGTCTGCCGATTGGCATGGGTGAACACATCCTCATGCCCTTTGGATGTGAATAAATAAAGGGGAATATCATGGGGTAGCTGTTCAAAGGTCGTTTTCAATTGTTGCAAATATGCTTCTGCGGCCATCTCGCGTTCTGCGGAGTTCGCAGGATTCCTATCTTGCATGGCAGCCCTCCTTGCATGCTGATCGGTTTGCTCATCGGTCAAAACCATTGCCCGGGTTGATGTCATGAAAACATCTCTAATTTATCCTATATTAAAGATGCTTGCGTTAGGTGTCAACTTATGATTGGCGCTCAAGTAATATGCGGGCCAGTTTGAGGTCTTCCGGATGTGTTATTTTGATATTGGTCCGGCTACCCGGAATGATTTTGACTTTACCTCCAATTTGTTCGATAAGGGCGGCATCATCTGTAGCGATAAAACCCTGTTGCCTTGCACGTTCATGGGCTCTTTTGATCAGATCACATCGGAAAGCCTGGGGCGTTTGAGCAAACCAAATGTTTTCTCGATCGACGGTTTTAACAATGTTTCTTTTTGCGGTGACGCGCTTTAAGGTATCGTAGGCCGGTACGCCGAGGATGCAGGCACCATGCACTCTGGCTTCATTTATGCAGGCTTCTAATTGATCACGGGTTACAAAGGGACGCACACCGTCATGAATAACCACGATACTATCATGGGCATCTATTTTCTGCAGTCCGTTGTACACCGAATCCTGTCGCTGCGGACCACCGGGAACCAGGGTGATCTTTTTTTCTAATTTAGCGCACGGAATAATTTCAGTGCGGCAAAATTCCAGATCTTCTTCGGCAACTACCAGAAGAATATCATCGATTAATCGACATGCATCAAACACCCGTAAGGTATGAACAACAATCGGTATGCCGACCACCAAATGATACTGTTTTTTCAGCGCATCGTTCAGGCGCAACCCTTTTCCAGCTGCCACAATTATCGCGATTAATTTGCTCATGCCTTTTTACTTTAAGTAACTGAGTTCCTTGGGCAACGGAACGCCCTTTCCCATGGTATCCTCACCATAGTTCACCCCGGCCAGAACCTCGATATCCTTGAGCGTGCGGGCATCACCCTCGAAGACAACCTCGGAAATGTTTTCTTTTTGAATCTTACCGCCGGCCCACTGTAAATCCAGAACGCTGCTGGCATCAAACCGATCGCCTCCGACACATAATTCCACCTGTCCGCCGTAATGTTGAACAATTTTCGCCACCAACAGGCTTGGTCGGCTGTGAAAACCAAGTTTTACCGGAACCCCCACCTTTATGGAAGAGCGTTCAATATTCTCATTCAGTATCTCGCGGGCTAATTCGATGCCGGTTGTTAAAAAATGACATGCATAAAAAAGACCGTAATTAATGGTTCGATCAAGGAGTGTTTCGGGATTCACCAGGGAAGATAATTTTTCTTGAATTTTTTTATATGTATTTTTGTAGCCCGCCTCATGCAGATGACGTTCATAAAAATGAAGCAAACGACCAACCATTTGCAGTAGATGAAATACCACAGAGAAATGACCTCGCAGTTGTTTCAGTTTACGGTTGCCGTATCTGAAACCGCCATGAATGACGTAGGTATCAAAAGACGATTGCAGGTTGTGGACCAGCATTTCATACCGCCGTATCTCGACTTCGTTCACCTTTTCGGGAACGATCTTCAAGATATCATGGTACTCATAAGGTTCATAAAATTTAAATTCCTCAAAGCTCTTGGCAATGTTTAATAACTCATTGGCAATTTTTACGATATTCTTTTTCTGTTGGTCTTTATTCTGATCGTCGATATCATAATCAAGCATTTCACTGGTGACGACACTGGGAAAGTCGGCGCTTGAAAATTCTTCATCGGGTATGGCGATATGCAGCCGACGCGCTTCTGCGATTATCAACGGTGCCATTTTGATCAGGCACTGTGTTAAGAATTGAAGGTTGCGCTCACCTTCTTTTACAAAATCGCCGATATCGATTAAATCATAGAAAACTAGGCGATTGGAGATGTGTTTCTGAAAATTGGCGCCAAGGCTCAAATGTCGCACCGCCGCGGACAATTCTCGATAAAAATACCAGCTGTTATTGTTTTTGGCACCATGAAAATCGAGGAAGTCTTCTAAAAGCATGGAGCTTGAAATGAGCTTGGAATATAATTTTTTGGTAAACGTATTTTTGGGGTCATCTATCTTAGAAATGAAGACATTGCATTTTAAATAATCTTCTGAAAAGATTCGGACCTTTTCGGTAAATGAAAAGTCGCAAAATGTCTCTTTTTTTTTCATCTCTTGATCTAATCCCTCAGCAGACAAAACGGCCAGAGTAACTCATAAGCCGAATTCTGTCCCCGGTCCGGGTTTCCCCAAACCGGACAACGATCATTCATCTAAGGATACCGGTTACCCGGCATCTCTTGCGACCTACCCGGGAGCTTGAGCGGGCCACTCTCCATCGCTCCTCTATTTGGTCTTGCACCGGGTGGGGTTTGCCAAGCTTCCCCGGTCACCCGAGGAACTGGTGCGCTCTTACCGCACCGTTTCACCCTTACCCGGCACCAAAACAATTGTTTTGGTGCCGGGCGGTATACTTTCTGTTGCACTTTCCTTCGTGTTGCCACGACTCCACGTTATGGAGCACCCTGCCCTATGGTGTTCGGACTTTCCTCTGGACGCAAGCAATTATCCAGCGATCGTTTGAGTTACTCCGGCCGTCCGTTATGATCGTCCCAGTAAATTATTCTCTCACAGTGGGGGCAATTTATCAAGCGGTCAAAACGATGCAGCTCATTGGACAGTTGGGGAGGAATATTCATATTACATCCCTGGCATACGGCATTGTTCGCCGGCACAATCGCGACTCCATTTGCTTGTTTTGATTTGGTCTTATTAAATGTTTCGAGCAGATCTGAATCGATTTGGCGAGATATCGTCTGCCAGTCTTCATCCAGCCGTGTCAATTGTTGTTTTCCGTTGTTGACCTCATTCTGTATG
>CP070694.1:1663226-1666769 GCA_020353355.1 Desulfobacterales bacterium
GAGGGGGAAAATTGGACAAAAGCTTTTGATTACCTGGCAAAGGCGGGGGATAAGTTTGCCGCCGCCTATGCCAACCAAGAAGCGCTCGACTACTACTCCAAGGCCTTGGAAGTGAGTGAAAAAATGGGTAACTCAGCCCTTGCGAAATCTGCTAAGTTGGCAAAAAAGCGGGGGATGGTGAACAGCCTCATTGGAGAATTCAAGGGAGCTATTGATGACTTTAATAGAATGCGCGCTGCAGCTCGCAGCATGAGTGATCGGCACCATGAAGGAATAGCCCTGGCATATCGAGGATGGGCCGAGCACCAGAACCACATGGTGGTGGAAACGGCCGAAAACACACTTAAAAGCGCCTTAAATATGGCTGAGAAAGGTTTTGAAGATGTTCGCTGTTTCGCAAGCACCACGCTGGGAGCGATTTATTTGATTTATAACCGACACAGCGAAGCCAAGCCGTTTCTCATGGAGGCTGAGAAGCTGGTGTCAAGAGTTGATGATCCCTTTATTGTGGGCTGGTGGAGTATGTTTGGTTCTTTGTGGCCCAATTGGGAAGGACGATTTGACGACGCGTTGAGACATCATGACAAAAGGCGCAGCACCATCAAAAGAGGCGGAGTTGCCTTCCTCATGAACTCCTGGGTGGAAGCGCTTCCCAAAGGTGGGAAGGGCGAGTACGAGCAGGCCTTATCGCTGCTTGAAGACGTACTTGCAATCGGCAAGCGCATGGGAGATGATTTTTGGCTGGCGCGTGGTTTGAATACTATGGGTTGGCTTTACGGAGAACTCCAGGATCATCGGCAGGCAATGGAGTGGAACATGCAGGGACTTGAGGCTGCCTTGAAGGCTAATTTCCCCATTCCCGAAGTCGAGAACAACGCCCGTCTAAATCTTGCAGACAATCTGTTAGCGTTGGGTCGATTAGAAGAGGCAGAAGAACAATTTAATAAGGTAGAGCAGGTAGTACGCAACCCGCGGCCGCTAGACAAATTTATGCTCTGGCGTTGCTCTCAGCATCTTTTTCACAGCTTTGGTGAACTATGGTTTAACCGAGGTTATCTTGATAAAGCCCTATCCTATGCCGACGAGTGCCTAGCGTTGGCGCAACAGAGTGACAGCCAGAAGAACATTGTGAAAGGCAAAAGGCTTCGGGGGCAGGTGTTTTTGGCGCAGGGTAAACTCGCGGAGGCCCAAAAGGAAATTTCTAATGCTCTGGAGATTGCCCATAGGGTTGGTAACCCACCCCAGCTCTGGAAGACCTACGCCGTCCTGGGCGATATTCGGCAAGCGCAGGGTCGGCCAAATGAGGCTTCGCGAGCGTATGGTGATGCCTTTTCAATCATCGAGAAAATGGCGACAACTCTCCAGAATCAATCGCGCAAAGATACACTCATGAGGTCGCATCTTGTGCAGGAGATAAGACAGAAAGCTCAAAGAGATGACGGATAAAAGGGTACCAAGCAATAAAAATCTTCAAGGAATACCATGCTGATAGATGGGTGGAAAAATACGAGACAGAATTGGTCGAGCTTTAATAACAAATATTCTTTTGATTGCCTCTGCCATATATTGTGGTTTAACCGATAACCTTGAGCCTACAGATATCTGCACATATCTGCAATAAAAAAGCATTTAAAAAATTCCATATACCTCCAACTAATCAAAGCTTTTAGAAGCCCCCAAAGACTTGTGATATCCATTTTTTCAAGGGAGAGGCCCAGCTACATATTTATACTTTGATTCGACCGATATTCAGCCGGAATCCGTTTCGGATATAAGTTTGTAATCACAATTAGGAAGGGATGAATCTGGATCATAGATTTGCCCTTTTTATTCAAGGAAAGTCGTATTTGCTGGGCCCCCGAGTTGACAGCGACCGAAAAAATGAGATAGGTTGCATGTATCGGTATTATATCTGTAAAATTGCAAAATGGTTGTATCATCTACATATCGGTACTTTTACATTTTTGCAGATACTAACCCTACAACGAAAGTTATATAGACATAATAATTGATTTTAGTCATATAATCTGTTATACTCCGAAACTAAATCGAAAAGGAGGCAGATTATGTTACCAGAAATTAGAAATCAGGAATATTTATTTTCGGTTCCCAAGTTTACGATTACCAAAGAGGATGTAAAAGATCTTACTCACGAACTCAAAGGATTTCACGAAGTATTCAGCGACTGTTTTCATCGCAGTGAATCCAGGGGCCATTTTTTTCGATACATGGTTGGCCAATTCAGTGAGCTTGAAAGAAAATCGATCGAACCGATTGCCTTAAAAGTCGAAGATGGCCAAGTTCGCACTATGCAACGCTTTATCAGCGATGCCGAATGGGCCGATGATAAAATTTTAAATAAGTATCATAGTCTTGTTAATGAAGATCTGGGCACCGCCGATGGGGTCTTAATCTTCGATGAATCCGGTTTCATTAAAAAAGGCAATGACTCCATCGGCGTTAGCAAACAATACTGTGGCAGTATCGGCAAGGTCGAAAACTGCCAGGTTGGCGTTTTTGCAGCCTATGCGTCACCTTATGGTTATGCTTTATTGGATAAACGCCTATTCATTCCGGAAAAATGGTTTTCAGACGATTACAAACTGCGACGCACAAAGTGTAACCTGCCTGAGAATATAGAATTTAAAACCAAGCCCCAGTTGGCTATTGATATGCTTAACAGCATCATTGAAGAGGAGATCATCCCTTTCAAATATGTGTTAGCCGATTCACTGTATGGTTCGAGCCCGCAATTTATTGAGGCCGTAGAATCCCGTGTAGGGGTGACTTATTTTGTAGAAGCACCCTCTGACACAAGGTGCTGGCTCAAACGACCTATTACTAGAGAAAAAAAATATAAATATAAAGGCGAGATCCGCTCAAAAACGGTCTTAGAAAAAACCGAGAAAAAGCCGATCGCTGTCAGCACCCTGGCCGCTAACATCAACGACTTTTTTTGGTACCGACGTAAAGTCTCCGAAGGCACCAAAGGACCGATTGAATATGAGTTCACCAAAAGACGGATCATCCTATCACACAGGTACTTACCGCAAAAATCGCTATGGCTGATAATCCGGCGTACAATCTCCGATCAGCCTGTCTATAAATATTATTTGAGTAATGCGTCAACCAGTGCTCGACTTAGCCTTTTTGTTTGGTTAAGCGGTCTGCGATGGGCCATCGAACAGTGCTTTGAGGAAACAAAATCGGAGCTCGGCATGGATCATTACGAAGTCCGTAAATACACCGGATGGCATCATCATATGTTAGTATCTATGCTCGCTCACTTTTTCCTTTGGCACATTAAAATTCGATTGGGGAAAAAAAGCACCATCTATTACACTATCGCAGCTTAGAGTCCTTTTGGAAGTCGCTTTGCCACTGCGACGGCATGATGTCAATTCAGCCATTGAACTGGTTTTATGGATCCAAAAAAAGAATCATTCGGCATATCTTTCGCACAGAAAGAAAAAAGTTAAAAAATCTATGGAATTATACTAAGTATCGTTGTATGGTTAATCTCTCTCCAATGTCATCCTTGCC
>CP070694.1:1666869-1670560 GCA_020353355.1 Desulfobacterales bacterium
AATTTATTGAAGCCAATGACCGGGTGCTGGAGAGCAATGGCTACACAAAAACCGAACTCTTAGGGCTAACGATTGCAGACCTGATTGAGTCCGATCAGATCTCGCTGATGGAAGACATGATGAAACAGGCAAGCGAGGAAAAGGAAGTCCGCTTTGAGCTGGAGTTAAAAACCAAAGACGGGACACTAATCCCCAATGAAATTAACTGCCGTTACGTTATGTATCTGGGCGAACCTTGTTTTCTGTGTGTCGCGCGGGATATTACCCAAACAAAGCTGCTGCAAAACCACCTCATCCGATCCGAACGGCTGGCCGCAACCGGGCAACTGGCAGCCTCCATCGCCCATGAGATTAATTCTCCGTTGCAGGGAATTACGGCCCTGTTAAACGTAATTCGCACCTCTCATAAAAAAGATCAGGAGTTACTAATAAAATTAGATCTGATCAAAAGCGCCTTCAACAGTATTCGGGATACCGTAAAAAATCTTATTGATTTGAATCGTCCGGGCAAAGAAAATAAAACGCCGACGGATGTAAATCAAGTCATCGAAAATACAGCCGCCCTGGTTCGGAGTTATCTGAAAAAAAATCGGATAAATATTCGTCTAAATCTTGACGCCAAAGCACAGCGCATCGACGGCTCTCCCCAACAGTTGGGCCAGGTGTTCATGAATCTCATTAATAATGCGGTGGAATCGATCACGAGTGACCCCCATTTCCAGGAAAAACTGGAGCATTTACCGAGGTTTGCCGGCGAAATCCAAATAGACACCTACAATCATAAAAATGATATTGTCATTCGGGTGAAAGATTCCGGTCCTGGAATAGCAGAAAAAGAATTGGATCATATTATCGATCCGTTCATTACCAGCAAAAAGACCATGGGCATGGGTGTGGGGCTTTCGATTTGCCACGGTATTATCGAGGACCATAAAGGCATGATCATGGCTGAGAACGCACCCAACGACGGCGCCTTGTTTACAATTTCCCTGCCGGTTATTGCATGACCGAGTCTGCGGATAATGGTTTTAAAATAACCGCAATATCCTGGGGAGTGATGCGATCAACGTTGATACCCCTGGGGATGTTTAGGTTTTTCCGTGAAATCTTGATCAAATGCTCGCCAACCGCAAACTCAGTTAAATCGACCACCACATGAATATCCTGATCTTTCAACTCACCGATGCGGTTGCGTCTGCCGGCAAGGGTTACGCTGACATTAGATGTTGAAGCGTGATCCACGGCAAGCTCGACCGGCAGATTCGAATAGCGAACGGGGGTGGTGATGTTGATTTTCATCTCCTGCTGAATAGCCAGAATTAACCAGGCAATCGTAACCAGTACGAGCGCACCCAGCTTGGTTTTCCAATTCTCAACGAACATATCTTTGAAAAATTGATTTAATGCAGGCACGCGCATTTCAGGACCCCCAATCCATTCGCTGAGCTTTTCAGCCAGTTCCTGCGGATTTTGCCAGCTGCTTATCTGACCCTCCACAACGGTGGAAACCTCTGAGCGTTCCTCCGACACAACGATACACACTGCATCTGACACCTCTGATAATCCCAGGGCAGCTCGATGGCGGGTGCCAAATTGTTCTGGCAGATCTTCCTTTTCGGAGAGGGGCAAAATAGATCCCATTTGGGTAATACGCTCCCGGGAAATGACCACGGCGCCATCGTGGGTCGGTGAATTGCGATTAAAAATACTTTTTATCAGCGTTGGATCGGGCAAGGCCATGATGGTCTGTCCACCATGGATAAATTCGGAAGGGTTGTCATTCCGGGTCAGAACGATCAGCGCACCTGTATTTTCGACGGCTAAATCGAAGGCGACCCGGGAAAGATCATTCACAAAAGATTTTTGAATCGCCCGGCGCCGTGATCGCAAATAGCGCAGCGGACTGACTTTTTCCAACACCTGACGGATCTCAGACTGGAAAAGGATCAGCAATAAAATAATCAGCACCTGCCATAGGATTTGAAAGACCCAGGTGGTTAAAAAAAGATCCCATGATTTGGCAACGGAATAGATTCCTCCTAACGCCACCAAACCAATGATGACGCGAAGTGCACGGGTTTCCTTAAACCATACATAAAGCTGGTAGGTCACCAGTGTGAGAAATAAAATATCAATCAGATCTCCCCACGTGGGAGCAGGAATAAAGTTTAATAACGGCAAAGACTCACTCCATTGCTCGCGTTGATAATTCGCTTAACCCTCAAGCGGTTTGCCACATTGCTTGCAGCGTCCGTCAGAGCCAATTATACCGATGCAGTTTCCGTCACTGCACAGCCTCCGGTTTTCCCAGTCATCATCATCTAACGTCTCTTCTGCGGGTCTTATTTCCTCTTGCTCTTCTGGGACATCTTCCTCAAAAGCGCTTTGCGGTTGAATTGAACCGTCATATTTTTTTCCGCACTCTTTACAGCGTCCGTCAGGGCCGATAATGCCGATACAGTTTCCGTCACTGCATAAAATGCGATTTTCCCAGTCCATATCGAACTTTGAAGATTCTTCGTTTGTCTCCTCGCTATGCTCGTTATCCATTTTTCTTTCCCATCCCTAATCCCGGACAAGCCCAAATTAAAAGGCATTTGTCTTTTGCATTTCCGCCTGTCCGTTAAATTGAACGTCCGAAAAATACAAATGAGGGGCTTCGCCCCAATACCATGTATTTTTAGTCAGTTGTAGAAATTCCGGGAAGTTTATTATTTCTAAGCACCCAAAATAGCCTCAAGTTCTTTCAAACTATCGATATGATAAGCTGTCGACAGACTTCGGTTGCGATACGCAACCAAAGCGATTCCGGCCGACGTTGCTGCCAATTCATCTAAATGAGAATCCCCGACGTAAATTGCCTGATCAGCTTCAATTCGGAAATGCTCTAAAATTTTGAGTAACGGATCTGGATTCGGTTTGGGAAATTTCACGTCCGTGGAGGTAACCACCAAATCAAAATACCCGTTCAGACCAAATTCCCGGATCAACTCAATTATCGTATCGGTTCGGTTGGTGGCGATGGCGGTTTTTTTTTGCGGCCGGATTTTATTTATTAAGGGAATAAGCTCTGGCTCTAGTTTCATTAATTTCAAGAAATCATCATAATTCATGGTTTTACGATACGCATACACCTCTGCCAGGTCTTTTTTATCGCCGAATAAATAGGCCAGAGATTCTTCCAGGGTGTGCATATGGACATATGCAAATTGTTCGGGAGTAAGATTTGGTCTGCCAAAATGATTTAAAATCTCATTATAATATGCCCGGTTGGACTGTGCCGTATCAAAGAGCACACCGTCACAGTCAAACGCAACAACTCTCACATCTTTCATGCGAACCATTTCTATTCTTTTGCAGGACGTTTCCGGAGATGGCCATACACCCGGATGTTCACGGTTGGCTGAATTTTACTGTCGGTTTCCAGAATGATGGTATCAGAATATCGGCCTTCGTCTTGGCGCAGATTTTCTACAGCCAATGAATACTCTCTACGATCTGTCCCTTGGATCTCTTCGAGCTGGATTTGGATGTACTTCCCATTTTGTGCACGGGCATTTGTTATTTTAAAGGCATATTTTTCCTCCCGTATAATGTTCACCGATTTTTTGAGGGTATCTCCAACAAAGCCTCTCAGACTCACGGCTTGTGGAATAACAGTGATAATTTTCTCAACCATCCCGGAAATCAC
>CP070694.1:1670660-1675076 GCA_020353355.1 Desulfobacterales bacterium
CCGCTGTAGGCGAGTGCCGCCAGGCCACACGCAATGCCAATAAGCAGCGCCGGCCAGCCGCCGATTTTCAGTAGATATAAGCCCGGTACGGCGGCTAAAATAAAGGTAAGTATTATTCCTATTTTTACATAATCCACCGGAATCAAACCGCTCTGGGTAACCCGCGTGGGCCCCAGGCGATCATCCGTATCAACCCCCTTGATAAAATCGAAATAATCATTGGCCAGGTTGACGGCAATCTGTAGAAACAATGCCACCAGCATTGCAGCAACAGCTGGCAGAAATGTAAAACTACGGTGTGCAAATGCAAGTGCAGAGCCGACCACCACCGGTGCGACCGCCGCCGGCAGGGTGCGGGGACGAATGGCCAAAATCCAGGCACTGAATCTTGAAATATTTTGAGGATGAGTTGTGGTCAATTATTTCCCCATTAGCGAGGTAAAAATATAGTCTTTCAGGCGGCCGCGAAGGGCCGCCCTACTATTGTTGATGGTATTGCATAATAACGCTATGCTCTTGGCGCTGTGCGAGCCTCTTTATTTTTGGTCCTGGTAACGATAGACCTTCAGCTCCAGATGATAAATTACCAAATAAAGTGCAAGGCCCAGCAAGCTCATGGCAAATATGCCGGTGTACATTTCAGGATAGCGCAACACCTGATAGGTCTCCACCACGATATAATATCCCAATCCGTAGGTCGTTAAGGACTGTTCGGCAATAAATAGCACGGCAATGGCGGTGCCCACGGATACCCGCAGCGCCGTCAATACAGCCGGCAGAGAGGCCGGAAAGTAAACATATCGAAATAGCGCCCGCCTGCCGGCGCCCAGCGAGCGTACCGACAGAATCAATTCCGGGTGCAGATTGGCTGCCTCATCCCGGACGACTACCAGAATTTGAAAAAAAATGATCAGGGCAATCAGAAAAATTTTTGACACATCCGTAATGCCGATCAAGACATAGATGACCGGGAGTAAGACAATTTTTGGAATCGGGTAAACAATGGCGATCAGGGGTGCAAAAATGCGATCCAGTTTGGGCAGTTGGCCCAAGCCCAAACCAATGGGGACCGCGGTGACCACCGCTACACCGATGGCCGCCAATACGCGTCCGGTGCTGGCCAAAAAATGAATTCCCAAATCACCGAAAATGGAGGTCAGAAAAAGCGGCAGCACCTCAACGGGCGACGGCATGATCGGTTGGCGAATGATCCAGGCCAAAACCTGCCATATCAGAAGAAACATTAAAAAGCCGATCAGGGCAGACGAAGGTTTCAGCACGCGCTTCATGTCAGTTTACCGAGCAGCTTTCTCAATTCTTCACATTTATGGTGAAAGCCCGTATGATTATGGTTGCCAATGATTCCAGCGCATTCATTTTCCAGGATGTGGGGATTCTGATTGAACCCTTCACTGAGGGCCAGGATTTTTGGACCCATGACGACCGCCACTTCGATATCGTGGGTCACAATGATGTATGTGAGATTTGATTCTCGATGCAGATTAATGATAACGTTTTCCAAATCTTCGCGGGTGGGTGCATCCAGGGCGGAAAACGGCTCATCCAGTAACAGTAAATCAGGCTCCATAACCAGGGTCCTGGCTATGGCGGTTCGCTGGCGTTGCCCTCTGGAAAGTCTGGCCGGATATTGATCCTGGAGATGATTCATTCCCAGTTTTTCCAGCCAATGATCCACACGTTGATCTGCCTGCGCTTTGTTTAGCTGTATATCAGACGGGGCATGCTTTCCGTCGGATCCGTAAAACTCCCAGATAGTAAGCCCCAGTCTGGCATTTTCACGCACAGTGGCCCATGGCAACAGGCCGTGGTCCTGCAGTACCAGTCCACTGCGAGGTCGCGGCCCCCTGAGCGCGACGTCATCGATGAGTATATTTCCTGATAACGGGCGCCGCAATCCGGCCAGCAAATAGAGCAAGGTCGTTTTTCCACAGCCGGAGGGACCAATCACGGACCAGGTCTCGCCGCGGCCGACACGCCAGTTGAACCCTTCAAATATCGGCGAGCGACCGCTATAGGCAAATGTGAGATTTTTAATCTCTATCATTGCGGTAGATAATCGCTTGAAATAGAATATTTATATGACAAGGGTGAAACCAGCAAACCTTTGGATTCCATCCATCTCATGACATCGGCCCATTGATCGGCACTTGGGATCTCGCGCCGCGGATAGGGAGGGATCTTATAGGTCTGCTGAATATTTTTGGGAACGCGGATTTTTTGTGACAACAGGTTTCGAAACGATTCTGGATTTTCATTGATATCGGCAGCAGCCCGATCCCATGCCTTGAGAAATAGGCTCACCGCTTTGGGTTTATTCATCAGGGTCTTCAGATGAAAGCTCAACACACTGACACTGTATTGGGGATAAATCGAATCATCGGCGATATGTCCGGCTCCGGCATCGAGGGCACTTTTAGCCAAGGGGTCGGGAAGGGTGGCCGCTTTTATTTGTCCCTGCAGCAATAGCTGAAATCTTTCCGGTATTGACGGGACCGATTTTTTGGTAATCCGGTTCAGATCAGCGCCTTGGGCAGCCAGCAGGCGGTCGGTGACGTATTCAATAATGGTATTTTTGGATATCCCTATGGAAATATCGTTCAATTCAGCCGGCGACGTCAATTTAATACCGGGGGAAGACAACACCCGGAACAACGGATAATGGGGATAGGCTTTGCGGGCGGATATAACGGTTTTGACCTGAACCCGATCGCGATTGAAATTGGCGGTGGTGATCATTTCATTGAGCATGCCGTCGATTTCACCGGACTGCATCAATTGATCCCGTTCCAGACCGCTGGTGACCGGCACCGCCCTGACGCTAACCCCATACTCGTCAAAATAGCCCTTGGCTTCCGCCACATAATAGGGGAATGTGTCTAAAATCGGCAAGAGGGCGATTTTGAGCGGATCAGCATCTTTTGTGTTCTGGGCAAAGAGAAATGCAGAAAATCCAAGGTTAAGCGTTGCGAGAACCCCCCCGATGAATAGCCATTTTCGAATATTTTGGAATACTTTCATCTTGTTAACCTTTAATACCGGAGGTTAAGAAGTTCTTGATAAAGGTTTTTTGGGTTGCAAGGAAAAATACAATGATAGGAGCACACACAAAAAGGGTAGCGGCCATCAGCAAACTCCAATCCGAGCCACTCTCTTGTTGAACAAACATGCCTAAGCCAATCGTAAGGGTTCTGACCTCATCGACATCGGTGATGATTAACGGCCAGAAATAATCGTTCCAGTGCGTGGCGATGCTGATCATGGAAAACGTCACGATCGTGGGTCGCGAAAGCGGAACGAGTACGTGCCAGATAAAGCGGAGATGCCCGGCGCCGTCCATCAAGGCCGCATCTTCAAGGGATTGCGGGATTTGCTTGAAGGTCTGGCGCAGCATAAACGTGCCAAAGCCGCTCGCCACAAATGGCAAAATCAAACCGGTTCTCGTGTTAAGAAGACCAAGTTTTTTGGTTATCAGATAATTGGGAATGATGATGGACTCGAGCGGCAGCATGATCTGAATGACAAACAACAGAAACATGACATCCTTGCCGGGAAAGTCCAGGCGCGCAAACGCATAGGCAGCCGGTATCACCAGCAAAAGCTGAATAATCAGGATTCCCAAGCAGACGATGATCGTGTTGCCCATGTACATCCAAAAGGGCGCCTGATCCATGATGGCGACAAAATTAGACCACCTGAATGCTTCCGGAATGAGGCTGAGATTTTCAGTGAAAACCTCTGAAGGGCTTTTGAGCGCCGTCGAAACAAGCCAAACGAAGGGCAGAATCATGACGATGGCCGCAATTTGGAGAACAAATATCTTTAGCACCACTTCATACTTTTTTTCTTCCATCAATAAGCTCCCGAATCAGTCTGCGGTGTAAGTGATACGTTTTCCAAAGATTCCGAATATGATCAGGGTCAGGGTTAATAAAATGCAAACCAAAATAGTCGTTAAACTGGTGGCTCTGCCCCAGTCGAAAAATTTAAAACCATTTTCGAAAATGTAATAGACGATGACATTGGAGCTGTTGCCCGGGCCCCCTTCGGTCATCAAGTGAATCTGATCAAAGACACGGAACGTCAGAATAATGGCGGTGACCAGCACGAAAAGCGAGGTCGGACCCACCAGTGGAAAGGTAATACTGATATGTCTGCGCCACCAGCCTGCCCCGTCAATATATGCGGCTTCATACAGTTCGCGATTCACATTCTGGAGGCCTGCCAGGTAAATCAGCATAAAAAAGCCCAAATTTTTCCAGAAAGTCATGATGATCAACGCCCACAAGGATGTTTCGGAACTGCCCAGCCAGCCCAGCTTTGGAAGTCCCAATTTGGCCAGAAAAATGTTGAGAATCCCGAGATTCGGCGAATAGATATACACCCAGAGCATTGCCG
>CP070694.1:1675176-1679263 GCA_020353355.1 Desulfobacterales bacterium
AATACATTTTGAGCATAGCTGGTGCGAAATTTTAAGCAACCAAGATATTTAATAAGTTCATTGTGAATACCATGCACGCCTAAATCAAATCCCGCCTGTTCACCGGCTTCCTTGATGGCGAGATCCACTTCTTGACCAACTTTTTTGACAACATCTTCGATTCGTGCCGGATGGATGCGGCCATCAGATATCAACCGCATCAGAGATATCCGCGCAACCTCTCTTCGAACAGGATTAAATCCTGATAAAATTACCGCTTCCGGTGTATCATCAATAATGAGGTCAATACCGGTGGCGGCCTCCAGTGCTCGAATATTGCGCCCTTCCCGGCCAATAATGCGTCCCTTCATCTCATCGTTGGGTAATTGAACCACGGAGACTGTCCGCTCAGCCACAAAATCGCCGGCATATCTCTGAATGGCAGTCGCCAATATCTTCTTTGCCTTTTTATCAGCCTGCTCTTTGGTTTCGTTCTCGATTTTTTTGATAAGCCTGGCACCTTCGTAACGAGCTTCGTTTTCCATAGCTCGAATTAAAAGCTCTTTGGCCTGGTCAGTGGTTAAACCGGATATTTTTTCGAGCTGTTGCTTCTGCTCTTCAATCAATTCTTCATATTCCAACTCCTTACGTTCGAGTTTTCCCTCTCTTTTGGTCAGATATTTTTCTTTACGGGAAAGCTCAAAGTCTCGCTTTTCGACCTGTTCAGTTTTACGATCGATGTTTTCCTCCCTCTGCATCAATCGCATTTCTCGTCTTTTCAGTTCCGCGCGTGTCTCCTTTGTCTCGGCATCGAATTCGCTTTTCATTTTAAACAATCTGTCCTTGACTTCCAGATCTGCTTCCTTCAACACCGTTTCTGCGTTGCGCTCAGCGTCTTCTAATATGCGAGATGCCTCTCCTTCGGCCGCCTTGACCTTATGGGATACAAGCCTTCCTTTCACCCAATAGGCAATCACAAAACCGACAACGAAACACGCGATGCCTAATAGTATTTCGTAGTTACTCATTATTCTGCTCCAACGGTAGTCTATGTCCAGGTCACGTTACCCAGATGGGTTCTAATCATTTAAATCGTTAAAAGTTATTTTTGTACATTTTGTAGCAAAAAAACAATATGGGATATTTTCACCCTCTTTCAATAATTGAATATTGTCGATTGAATATTGAATATTCAATCGTCAATTCCGGCTTGTCCGGGTTAGGTTATACGGAGGTTTACTCTTAGATAAGATGGTTAAGGGCGGAAAACGCGGAAAATAATAATGAATCCATGAGCGCTGACGGCTTAGCAATTGATGGAGAGGCCCCGTTGAACCAAGCAACAACGTTGCCTAATCATTCGCTATATTTTGTAAACGGCAAACTCCTGCATAAAAAGCGATCCGAATCAGGATGCCCCCCACCACAATGCCGTGTTGGTAGGTCTTTGAACCGTTGGTTCAAAGTGGGTGCCTTTTAATTTCTTCAGGCGTTTCTGAACAAGCAGAACATGCACACCGAAATCAGGGAAGGCTCCCCTGTCCATAAATGTTGGATCAAAGCATATCTTCCAATCACGGACACGGTAGGGGTAACACCCCGGAGTTCAGAAATAGCTTCACCGCAAACAGGGTTATTCCGGCCGCCAGCGGAAGGCCTGTAAAATACAACGCCAATGAAGGCGCATTGGAAAGGGCATGGTAACATCACTCATATCGGAAGATCGCCATACAGTTAAAACAAAGGTCACCGATCTAGGGCATTAGTTCATCCAATCTGCGAATCAAACCTGTTGAACGTTCGGAGATGTCAAGCAAAAATCTTGAGTGGTTTCTTTTTAATTCCATATTTTCGTTAGCAATGTTTAGCGCAGCTAAAATCAAAATGGTAAGGTTTGACATGGTTGACGGTTGACCGGTTTGCTGATCTTGAACCTTGTCAACTTCATTGACAAGGATTTCAGCAACCTCTTTTGCCTCGTAGACTTCCGATTTGGCTTTAAACGTGTACGTCTGTCCAAATAATTCAATGGTTACAATTTGCTCCGATGATGAGGACATTGCCTTTCCAAAACCCACACCATGTTGGCCGTTCCCGATTATATTTCGGCCACTTCATCCAGCCTGACCAACAGATTATCAATTTTTGACCGAATCAAGGCCTTCTCATGAGCGAAATATTTTTCCGCCGCAATTTTACCTTGAAGCTCCTCCTCTAAGCTTTTGATTTTATTTGTAAGTTCTAAATTCGTCGCTTCATGGGACTTGCAAACTACGATTAATTGTTTTACCTTTCTCTCGATAGCTGCAAATTGGTCAAGAATGAACTCGTTATCCAATTATGATTACCCCACGAATATTTTTATCAATATAATCTGGAATATCAGGTAAAGTCAAGTTATAATACGCATGCGTTCTTTCATAATGGTTTCAACCCGGTGTAACTCTTGGGTCGTATTAATACCCAACACCTCTGAAGGATCACTGCCGATTTTAACCCCGATACTCCTGTTTTGGGTATACCCGATTTCGATAATATCCGTAAGATAGATTTCACCCTGGACATTATCTGAACCGATGCCTGGCAGTGCCACAGCTAAAAAATCTTTTTTTATACAATATATTCCACTGTTAATTCGTTTAATTCGTTTCTGTTCATCAGTGGCCTCTGATTCTTCAACAATCCCGCATAGCTGGTGGTTATGATCAAATATAATTCTACCGTAGCCGCAGGGGTCTTGGATGTCAACGGCCAGCAATGAAACATCCCGATTTTCTGTTATATGATCGTTGACCAGGTCAATGACGGTGGCTGCCCGAATCAACGGCACATCACCGCACAAAATCACTACTTCTTTGATATGAGATGGAATGTGCGGCAATGCGCACAGAACTGCATGTCCTGTGCCAAGCTGTTCTTCCTGTAAGGCATACATAAGGTACGCTTGTTTGGCGACGACTTCTTTTATCTTCTCGGCCTGATTACCCACCACTAAAATAACATTTTGCCCAGCAACCTGCATGGCGGTTTCCACCACATACATCACCATGGGTTTGTCCAGCAGCTTATGCAAAACTTTGGCTTTGGTTGATTTCATGCGCGTCCCAAGACCCGCAGCCAGTATTACTACGGCCACATCAGTAAACATATCTATCTATAACCTCAGATCTAGTTTCATTCTTAAAATATGGAAACAAGAAGGGCAAACCAAAGAAGGTGGTTTGCCCCTTGTGAGAATTTGTTCCGCAGATATCAATCCAGGCAGAGAAATTAGCACCTGTTTTTGTTCATCTCAACGCATTTCAGCAAGTTTTATGCGTGTTATGGCCCTTTCAAGGGCCGCCCTTGCCCGCATAAAATCGATATCTTCCCTTGATCGATCCTCCGCGAGGCGCTTTTCGGCCCGCTCCCGGGCAGCCTTGGCACGTTCAAGATCAATGTCTTTCTGTCTTTCCGCAGATTCAGCCAAGACAGTGATCTTATCCGGAAGTGCTTCGGCAAAACCACCGCTGACAAATACATAGCGTTCCTTTCCATCGGCATCCGTGTAGCGAATACTGCCGGTTTTCAGCGTCGTTAAAAACGGCGTATGCCCGATAAGCACACCAAATTCACCGAGGGTACCCGGAGAAGCAACAATTTGAGCCTCTTCGCTGACAACCATTTTTTCGGGAGTCACCACCTCTAATCTAATATTGCCTGCCATAGTAGTACCTTAGTAATTAATTTTGTGCATTTTGCTGTAAAATTTTTCGATCGAAACCAATGGCCACCTCGAACAATGAAATCCGAATATCGGAATTCGAAACAAGCTCGAATTGCTAAAATTCAAATGACCCAAACAGCGTCGAGGCCTGGATCACAATGCAAGAGGCAATTGTTTTGGTCATTGTGACATTCGAATTTAGAATTTGTTTCGGATTTCGTATTTCGGATTTCGAATTTTCCGGACAAACTGAACTTCAAGAAATTAAGCCGAGTTGGTTCTGGCTCGTCCGGGTTAGGAATTTGACTATTCCGCCTTGGCTCGCTGCTCGGCGTCTTCCAGGACTTCTTCAATGCCGCCTTTCATATAAAAGGCTTGTTCCGGAATGTCATCATGCTTGCC
>CP070694.1:1679363-1695901 GCA_020353355.1 Desulfobacterales bacterium
AAAAAAACGGATCGATTTTGAAAATGGCCTTGACAGAAGGTTTGGAATACCTTATTAATTTCGGAGTATCAAAATCTTTTTGAGAGGTAAAGAGAATGACGAAAAAAGAGGTTCTCAGTCCGAGTCAGGAAGATTATCTGGAAGCCATTTTCCATATCGTAAGTGAAAAGCAGGCCGCTCGGGCCAAAGACATTGCCAATCGATTACAGGTAAATAATTCATCGGTGACAGGCGCCTTGCGTATTCTGGCTGATAAAGGCTTCATTAATTATGCCCCCTATGATCTTATCACGCTGACCAACAAAGGTATAAAACTTGCTGAAGGAATAATACGGCGGCATGAAGCGCTGAAAGACTTTTTTGTCAAAATCCTTCTAATCGACGATGAGGAAGCTGAAAAAGCCTCGTGCAAGATGGAGCATGTCATTTCAAATAAAATCCTCGATCGGCTCATTAGTTTTGTCGAATTCGTAGAAATATGCCCCCGGGGAGGCCAAGAATGGCTGAAAGGATTCAGACGCTATTGTGAAAATGGAGATACTTCGGCCAGATGTGCGAATTCTATATCGTTGTGCCTCGAGGATTTGAAAAAGAGAGAAGAAAATTTAAAAAACCCTCCGGGAGAAACTATATGTCTAACGGATATGAATCCCGGTCAGAGAGGAAAAATAGTAAAAATAAAGGGGCGCGGTGAACTCAATCGACGATTATCGGATATAGGAGCTTCTTCCGGCAATATTATTGAAGTTGAGGGGCTGGAAACACAGACTGATAGGATAGACGTCAAAGTTCGAGGATATCATTTGTCCCTCAGATCAGATGAGGCCGCTAAAATATCGGTAGAATTGCACGAATAAATCCAAGTTGTGATAATTGCCAATACCAGGCTAGATAGCCATCGGCGTTTCCTGTTAAGACTGGGGAGCGCTTTTTTTAAACTTTTCACAGCAAAAAGCTTGGCGATTAAGCTATCATACCAAAGAGCACATACCCCCCAAATCCCATAATCACAAGTCCTGAAATGCGATTAACCCAGCGCAGGTAATGGGTTGTGAATTTATGGCGAAGAACGCCCGCAGCACTGCTTAACAATAACCACCAGATGGCTGAACCGATGATGACACCTACGACCAGCAGGCTGGATGAAAGATAGCTTTGATTTGCATTGCCAATACCGAATCCGGCAAATATCGCCGCAAACGAAAAGATCGTCATTGGATTGGTTAAGGTGAGAACGCAGGTGGAAAGATAGGCGCTGATCCAGCCTGAGGATTTGGTTGAATTTTTCCGGCTTTCGGGTACGGAGCGAAACGCTTTGATACCAAGGTAGAGAAGGTAAAGTCCGCCAATCAAACTGAACCAGATGCGAATTCCGGATAAAATCCCTAACGCTGCCGTCAGCGAGAAGGCGGCAATAAACCCATAACAGCCATCAGCGGTCGCAGCACCGAGGCCAGAGACAAAGCCATAAAACGAACCATGGTTCAGGGTGCGCTGCACACATAGGACCCCGATGGGCCCAACCGGCGCCGCAATTGAAAAACCAATCACCATTCCACGGATTAAATAACCAAGTTCCATAAGGATTACAAGTGCTGATTAAATGGTGTGCTCAAACATTTCCGGGTCAATAACCCCTCCCGCAACCTTGGTCACTGGACCGGTCATTAAAATCTCAAAATCATTTGAAAGTTCGATATTGATTTGACCGCCGGGCATATGGACGGTAATTTTCGCATCGCACAATCCTAATTTAAAAGCCACCGCTGCCGCTGCACAGCTGCTGCTACCCGATGCCAGGGTATATCCTGCCCCGCGTTCCCAAATTTCCAGCTGGATTTTTGTGCGATCCCGGATTTTCATGAACTGAACATTGGTTCGATTGGGAAAGCGGGGATCAGTTTCAATCAGAGGGCCAAATTTGCGAGCTTCCTCCGCCGAGATCTCCTGCTTTAAAATGACGCAATGCGGATTTCCGATGGTTGCCGCACAAAAAATAAACTCATGCCCGTCGATCGCAATGGATTCATTGATTACCTCCCGGTCCGGGCCTTTAAGCGGTATGTGACGGCTACAAAAGCTTACTTTTCCCATTTGAACGCTGACAATTTTTCCTTCTTTGCGGATTTGGGCGGTGACCAGACCACCGGCGGTTTGAATCTGGACCGGATCATGTTGAATGAATCCTTTATCCCACAGGTAGCGCGCAAAAATGCGCAGGCCGTTGCCACTTTTTTCCGCTTCGCTGCCGTCGGGGTTGAAAATCCGTAATGCAAAACCATGATCCGGAGCATCCATTGGGCCCAAAAGAATGCCATCGGATCCGATTCCAAAATGACGATGGCAGATTGTTTGAATCTGGGATTCGGTCAGTGCGGTTTCGAATTCGTTTGGGTTTAATACGATATAATCATTGCCGAGTGCATGATATTTGTAAAACGGAATGGAGGAGGGCATAATTTTATATCGGATTTTATAGCACAAAATTGAGATTAATAACAATTTGATTTTAATACAGTGTAGCTCAAAGAAGTGCCTAAAGTGCTTAAAATGATCTAATACGCCAGAGGCGCTTAAAAGCGCCTAAAGTTAAAGTATTCTAACTATCTTAAAATCAGATATGCCGTCAAGGCAGTTCCTTAACTTTTATCCACCAGGCGGATTAAATCATATTAATTTACATAAAACTTATCTTCGGAAATATATTATTATAAAGTGCTGTATTGGCGGAGAAAGAGATAAAAACTATAAAGAATTTATGGGCTCGTGGTTTTGGGCATGTTCTGTATCATTTCTTTTAGTTTTCGGGAGAACTCTTCCGGAACCGGCTTGTTCGATGCTTGTTTGCAGAGGTCTACGGTCCGTTTAAGGGTTTGCAGACAGGAAAAACAGGGAACGCACTGTTCGACGTGGTGTTCAATCTCTTTACAGGTTATGTCATCCAATTCATTGTCAAGGTATTCGGAAAGTCGTTTAAACATTTCCAGACAGTGCGTATGTTTGCTGTCAGGACCGCAGTGTTTATGGTGGTTATTATCACTCTCCATGTTCAAAATATCCTTTCAACTTTTCTCTCAGAAAAAGGCGCGCCCGGTGAAGCCGCACCTTAACATTAGATGGTGATATATCTAAAATCTGAGCGGTTTCTACCGTGCTGAATCCTTCAATATCCCTCAAAATAATAACCATTCTGTATTTTTCAGGAAGCGACAAGATGGCCAGGTTGATCATTTCAGCCAGTTCCTCATTGAGCATTTTGTCTAAAGGCATCATGGCCCACTCAGGGACGTGTGCCTGAGCCGCGGCTTCGTCATTGGGGATGAACTCGTCTAAAGAGAGTTCGCGTTCGGGTGCAAATTTTGATTTTCGGCGTTTTTTAATGCACGTGCTGGTGGCAATTCGATACAGCCAGTTTTTGAATTTTGTTTCGTATCGAAAATCTTTTAAATATCTGAATACGTTTAAAAACGTTTCTTGAACCAGATCTTCGGCATCACTCGGATTCCAGCACATCCGCAGGCTAAAATTGTATAACCTTTGTTCATAACGTTTTACCAGGTCATGAAACAAATCGTATTGACCTGCATTAATCGCCTGAATGAGTTCGAAGTCCTCATCTTTAATTATTTTGTGGTTTGGATTGTTTGTTGTCGTCATAGTTGCTTGTCACCTGACAAGAATTTCGCAGTCAGGTGGAAATACCCATTTTCGGCAGGATGTATGCCTGCAGAATATACCAGATGGCAATGATGCCCAGGAATAATAGGATCTCTGTCATGTTGAATTACCTTTCCTAACTTATAGGTATTTAATTGGCCGTTGTCCACTTTTTTCTGATTAGAAATGATCTACTGGAAATGGGTTATCCCCGTTAACCCTTTCACCCAATTGGAATGAATGCTATGTTTGCCACGGCGTCGCAAGTACGGTTCTAATGAACCGTATATTCTCAATTAGTTACAAAAAATTTCTTTGCTAAATGGTTATTTATCGCAATCCGCCTGTGGCGGACCATTGGGTAAAACATGAGGTTTCTACTTATTTGATTTTGGCTTGGTAGAGTCGCAGACTATTGGTAACGACCGAGACACTGCTAAAGGCCATGGCCAGTGCAGCCAGGATGGGATGCAGCTGTCGTAACATGTTGGGCAGGGATTCGAAGGGATACAGGATGCCGGCGGCAACCGGGATCAAGATAAGGTTGTAGCCGAAGGCCCAGAAAAGATTTTGCTTGATCGTGGCCATGGTGGCACGACTCAACTGGATGGCCCGCGGTATGCCGGAGAGGCTGCCGCTCGAAAGAATCACCTCTGCCGTTTCGATGGCGACATCGGTGCCGGTTCCGATGGCAAAGCCCACATCCGCCTGAGCCAGCGCCGGGGCATCATTAATACCATCTCCTACCATGCCGACCCGTTTGGCATGTTGCTGTAGTTCTTTTACTTTGATTGATTTTTCTTGCGGACGGATTTCCGCATAAATATCGTCAATGTTGACCTGAGCGCCAATGGCTTTTGCGGTTTCTAAATTATCGCCTGTCAGCATCACCACTTTTAGTTTTTGCTTGTGCAGCTCCCCAATTGCCTCTGCTGATTCCGGTTTAAGGGTATCGGATACGGCAATCAAGCCACACAGCTCACCGTTGCGGGCCACCACCATAACCGTTTTGCCCTCAGATTGAAGTCGGTGAATCGAATCTTGTGCCGTATCAATATTAATTCCCATTTCCTGAAACCATTTGGGCTTTCCCAGCATAATTGTTTCATCGTTTAGTTTGGCTTGAACCCCCAATCCGCCGGATGCCTTAAAATCTTCGGGTGATACAAGATCTAATCCGTTTGTTTTAGCATGATTTACAATCGCTTTCCCCAGCGGGTGCTCCGAGCCTTTTTCAACGGAACCTGCCAGCTTCAGCAAATCGTTTTCGGATTCGCAGCGGCCTTCCATGGGTATAACATCGACCACCGTTGGTTTTCCCAATGTAATGGTTCCGGTTTTATCCAGCACGATGGTATCCAGTTTGGTTGCCATCTCCAAGGCTTCACTGCTTTTAAACAGAATGCCCCTTTCAGCACCTTTTCCGGTGCCGGCCATAATGGCCGTTGGCGTTGCCAGCCCTAACGCACAGGGACAGGCAATTACCAGAACGGCGACCAATCGAATCATGGCCGGGACAAACTCTCCGGTGCTGCCCCACCACAGAAAAAAAACGACAAACGCCAGGGCGATTATCGCCGGGACAAATACGGCTGCGACCTTGTCAGCCATTGCCTGAATCGGTGCTTTGCTGCCCAGGGCTTCGTGAACCAGGCGGATGATCTGAGCCAGAACGGTTTGTTTGCCAACGGCTTTTGCTTCGAATTTTAAGAGCCCCTCGCCGTTGATGGTTCCCCCCACGACTTTGTCGGCGGCCTGTTTGTCGACCGGCAGCGGCTCTCCACTCAGCATGGATTCATCGACCGAAGATTGGCCTTCAAGTACTATCCCATCTACCGGGATCCGTTCACCGGGTCGCACAACCACCACATTGCCGACTTTGACACGGGTTAACGGAATTTCTTTTTCAGTGCCATTTTCAATGATGGTGGCAGTCTTCGGCCGCAGTCCGATGAGTTTGCGGATGGCACCTCCCGTGCGCCCCTTGGTCCTGGATTCCAACATTTTCCCTAATTTGATCAGGGTGATAATCACCGCCGAGGTTTCAAAATAGACATGTTCACCCAACGCAGGAAAGATGAGTACTCCCCAAGAATACAAATATGCCACCGAAGATCCCATAGCCACGAGCACATCCATGTTGGCACTTTTATTTTTCAGGCTTTTCCACCCGCCGACGTAATAGTCCCACCCGGTATAAAACTGCACCGGTGTGGCCAACAACCAAAAAAACCAATTCACCCAGGCGGCATGACTCCATGCACCGATAAGGCCGAAATCGCGGGCCATACTTAAAACAAATAACGGCAAAGCAAATACAACACCGACAATAAATTTACGGGTTTGATCTTCAATTTCAGCCTGACGAGCGGCCTGCTCTGCATCTTCACCTTCCGGGATCTCATCCGGTGAAATAGCACCATATCCTGCTGCTTCAATGGCCGCGACCATATCTTCAATGGTTACCGCATCGGGAATATATTCGATCGTTGCCCGCTCAGTGGCGAAGTTCACGGATGCATTGACGATACCCTCGACTTTTTTATTCAACGCCCGTTCAATGTTGGCGGCACAATTGGCACAGGTCATGCCGGTGACCGGAATTTCGATGTGGCCGGTGGGAACGGAATAACCTGAGCCGCTAATTTTATCGATGACATCTTTAAGCTGAAGCTGTTTTGGATCAAAGGAAATGGCTGCCTGCTCCGAGGCAAAATTCACCTGTGCATCGCTAACGCCGCTGAGTTTTTTTACAGTGCGCTCGATATTCATGGCACAATTGGCGCAGGTCATGCCGGAAACCGGTAATGTAATTCTTTGATTAGACATACTTCACGTATCGAAATAGGTTAACAATTTAGGGATTAAGAAGGTTTTCAAAAAATATTCTTACATATCTCTCCTAAATAGATTTTTTAAGTATCTCTTAGTACAATAAACCAGGGATTATATAAATCTTCTTTGTTATAAGTCAGCGGCTGCTGGTTATCGAACCGGACAACTTTTGCGCCGGCGTTTTCGACAATCGCCTGACCGGCAGCGGTGTCCCACTCCATTGTCGGACCCAACCGGGGATAAATATTTGCCCGGCCTTCTGCGACAACACAAAATTTCAGTGAACTGCCCGCAGCAATGAAGTCGACCTTTCCAAATTCACGACGCTTTTCTTCAACATACGCCTGAAGCTCAGGGGTTTGATGAGACCGACTGCCGACAATGGTATATAACGGCAGCGCTGAACGGCTGAGCGGGAGCTGCTCAGCCTGGTCAACAATTCTAGCCAGCAAAGCGTCTTTTTCGTTGTTGCTGATATCGGGGTCGATTACCTCCGATGGTAACTTCTTTTCCAATTTATAAGCACCCGATCCGTTCGCAGCAAAATAAAGGGTTTCTTTGTCTGGTATAAAAATTACGCCCAATACGGGCATATTATTTTCGATCAATGCGATGTTGACCGTGAACTCACCGTTGCGCTTAACAAACTCTTTGGTCCCATCCAGGGGGTCTACCACCCACAGCTGGTCCCAGGTTTTGCGCACCTGGTAGGGTGTATCTCTGCCTTCCTCGCTGAGGATCGGAATGTTGAATTCAGATAGATGGTTTACAATAAGCTCATGGGATTGCCTGTCCGCAAGCGTCAACGGGGAAGTATCGGTTTTGTACTCCACAGAAAAATCCGAGTGATAGACATCAAGGATAGCATGCCCCGCTTCAACGGAGGTCTGTATTGCTTTTAAAATATAAGGCGCGTAACCCATAATATCTTAAAAAAATTAAATCCGAATTTCGAATTTACCGGACAAGATGAACTGCAAGGGACAAAAGCCTGTCCGTTTTAAGCCGATGGATAATTAATTTCCTTTAAGGTTTCTTTGATTTTTTCCAGGGTGGCCGGAGACTCCCATTCAACATCAATGCTTTTGGTTTCAGGATTACCTTCGACGGTTTTTACGCCCTCCATTTCACTCAATTCGTTTTTAATGGACATCACACAGTGTCCGCATGAGATATTCGGCACTGATAAGGTTGCTTTTTCCATTTGAGATTCCTCCTATTTGTTAAAGTTCTCAGGTTCACCGTTCACGGTTGAAGGTTAGCATGTCTCAATATTGTCGAATTGTTCGGCTCGACTGAGCCTTCGAGCCGAGCTCAGGCCGAGGGGTTCGCCTAGGCTATTTTCATACGATTTTCCATACAGAACTCAGGATCCAACGGATCAGATTTGGCGTGAACCTTGAGCCTCTGAACCTCAGCCTTTGAGTTATTTTTGCTTTACTTATAGTTAGACACAATCAATTTATGTCAAATCAAAGATTTGAGAATGAAACCACCTGTAGGCCACTCCGGTAGAATTTATGGGGTAGGTTTAGCGTTTATATCGTGCCGCGATGGCATCAAAGTTGGCAGGTGTTAAAATTTGGCCGAAGCGTTCGCCATGTTTGCTGTTTTCTTTGTAAAAGTGCAGGCAGTTTTTGACAATTTGCAGTACCTGATCTTGGTCATAAATGCCCGGCAGCTCTTTCGCCAATTGCGGGTGCCGGCCAAGTTTGCCGCCAAGTTGGATCCGATATCCTTTTTTCCCTTCAACAATCGTGCCGGTAGGGCAGGCGCTGATGCATTTGCCGCAGGACAAACACCGATCATCATCAATGAGGGGACAATCTTGCTCTCGGTCAAGACGGATGGCCTCCTCTTTGCACGCTGTTACGCAGGCCTCGCATAGGGTGCAGGCCTCATCTGTTAGAGCCGGTGCGCAAGCACCTATAATCCCTATATCCTTAATTTGTGGCTGTGAGCAGGCATTGGGACAATCCGCCAGCGTGATTCTGAATTCATGATGAAATTTAAGATCCTCTTTGACGGTTTGCTCGAGAAAGGCCAGCAGGTCCTCATTTTTGACGATCGATTCAATCCGTTCACTCAGCTCGTCGCTGATGACCGCTCGATTGGGACATCCGCTGGGACCAAAACAGGTTTCGATCTGGTATCCCTTGATCTCGGATTTCATACTGGAAAGGTAGCGCGCCTGGGTGGCTTTGACGTCTGACAGTGATACCGACGTTTTACCGGCTTCGCTGGCCTCCTTTTCAACCCGGGCCTTTACCCGCTTGCGGACAAAAAACGGAACTTTTTTGATGGTATCTTCAGCTTCTCGGGTCCATTTCATATCCTAATTTCTCACATGGTTTGATAGCATCGCATTGCGGCTGGATACTTAGTGTCATCATTCCTTTGTGCGATTGCATATTGTGCATGTGCGAGTAAAGCTTCTTGCGACAGCTGTCCGACTGAACATCGAATAATATGTCCTTCACGATATAATTTCAGCTTGAATCTGTCGTCGGAAAGTGCCTTTAACATAGGGACGGAATTTTTTTCGGACAGCGGTCCAACCGCCCACACCGCCAGGCCACGCAGAATGCCATTATCGGATTGCATGAATGGATAGAGGTACGGGGCTGCGCCCTTTAAAAGGGATGGCCGCGCGTGGGCAAGCCTGCCTACCCCCCAGAGAGCGCCGCGTTGCAGGTCTTCATGCTCCAGGAAATTTCCATCCGGCTGTATATACGATAAAAGAATGCACCGATAGTGTTCTGCTAGGTCTGAATTGCGGGCCATAATCTCACCCATGGCCTCGGGGCATCCCCAGCCGATTCCGCCGGATTCGTCATTTAGATTCCACATGCACCGCCGCATAACCACCCGGGCAGATTCCAACTCCTGCTCTGCCAGAGTGCATACCACTGCTCCCATTAATGTTACCGCATTCCACCGGATTCGTTCATCCATGCTGCACAATAACAGAAATAGCGGATTTACTGCCTGTCTGGCAGGCCAACGGCGTATTTCTGTAATCGCTTCTTCAATGTCTTCCAGGTGAAGCAACTGTAAGATCTCTTTTTTTAATTGTCGACCTCGCGTTTTTTTCTGCTTCAATTGCTACATCTCCATTGCGCTAACAATTGTTTATGCTGTGGAGCGGTTTCTATGAACGCAAATCGCCTCTGGCTGCAGATGGATTGCTTTAAATTATTCTTCCCAGTAAATACAATCCATCGGGCAATATTTTATGGCTTCATTCACATCAGTTTCAGGATAGTTTGCTAATTCAATGACGTCGATAAAACCGGCGCTATTCAGTTTGAATACTTCCGGACACAGTTCAACACATACACCGCATTTGATACAGTCGCTGAGTTCTACTATCGGAAGTCTCATTAGACCGCTTTTCCAATTTTGCGGCCAAACTCATAGCAAACTTCAAGTGCCGCTTTGTCCGGCACGTACTGAATCCTCAAACCGGGATCGATAACCTCAAATTTCATGGCTTCCAATTCTTGGTTGATCAGCTTGACGGCTTCACCGCTCCAGCCGTATGATCCAAAAGCCGCCCCGATTTTATTCAATGGCTTGAGTCCTTTCATATACGTAAGGAAGTCCGCCAGAGAAGGAAACAGTTGATTGTTCAACGTCGGCGAACCGACGACAATGGCCTTGGCGTCAAAAACCTCGGTCATCACCTCGCTGCGATGCCATTTTCTCAGATGTAACGGTTTGGCCGGCACGCCTTCTTTAGCGATGCCGGCAACGATGGCTTCGGCCATTTTTTCAGTGCTATGCCACATGGTATCGTACACCACCACTGCCTTTTTGTGAGGTTTTTGCCGGCACCATTTGACATATGCATCCATAATTTTTTTTGGATCTTTGCGCCAGATAATCCCGTGATCCGGGCATATCATTTTAAAGTCGAGTCCAAGGTCTAAAACTTTTTGCAATAGCTTTTGAATGTGGGCCGAATACAGCAAGAGAATATTGGCGAAATACTTCTTGGCATGATACATGACGGTGGCATCATCAATTTGATCATCAAATTTTTCTGGACCCGCATAGTGCTGGCCGAACCCGTCGCTTGAAAACAAAATCTGGTTTTCATTTAAGTAGGTAAACATGCTGTCCGGCCAGTGAATCATTCGCGTTTCTAAAAACGTCAGCGTCCTGTTTCCCAGGCTCAGTTCCTGGTCGGTTGCCACCGGATGGAAATTCCAACCCGGGGTAAAATGTTTCGGCAAATTTTTATGGCCCATTTTCGAACAATATATAGGTTTGTCTGCTCCGATTCGGTGCATCACCCGCGCCAATCCCCCGGAATGATCCATTTCGCTGTGGTTGCTGATGACGTAATCGATGGATTTAGGATCGATAATACGGCTAATGTTTTCTAAGAGTTGGCCGGCAAATCCTTCTCTGACCGTATCAATTAGAGTGATTTTTTCATCGATGATTAAATAGGCATTATAGGTTGTGCCCAAATCGGTTGAATAGCCGTGAAAGTCCCTGACATTCCAATCGGTAACACCAACGTCATAAACTCCTTGTGCAATTTCAATGGGTTCCATCGTCTCTCTCCGGTCTTGGGTAAATGTTTCATTGTCTAGCCTGCATCATTCATGTATCGGTTTGTTTGGACCAACAAATAAGCAGTCTCATCAGCGAGGCTCTCATCCGTTTGGTCGCAATTTATGCCTTCCCTTGAATCCATGAGAAGCCTAAATATAAGCATAATTTAACTGATTACAACCTGATCTTATTTGCCGGAAACCAGCATCATAGCTACGAAATCGACGTTCACAAACAAGTGATGCCCTTTTTGTCGACTCATGCGCAAGCTGACAGAAAAGGGCATCAAATTTTGCTTTTACGTAAAGATGAGATGAAAAGCCGGATTTCAGGAGTAATTATTCTTCCTTCTCGAAATCCGCTTTTGAGGCACCACAGACCGGGCATTCCCAGTCATCGGGTACATCTTCCCATTTGGTCCCAGCGGGGACTCCGGTGTCCGGATCGCCTTGTTCCGGATCATAGACATAGCCACAAATTGTGCAAACATACCTGTCCATGCGTTTCCTCCTTTTTGGTTGGTTTTTTTCCGCGACTCTATCAGCAAGGCTATTATATCAATTTATCCGATAATTCAAGTTCTAACGAGGTAATTAAATCTTTGACTCTTCTCTCTATATCGTCGCGGACTTCGCGCATAAATTCTATGGATTTTCCTGCCGGGTCCGGAAGATCCCAGTCCTGCCGCTGAGTCCCGGGAACATAAGGACACTCTTCTCCGCATCCCATGGTGATGATGACCTCCGGCGGATTGCCGGATATGGCTGCCTCAATGGTTTTGGGAATTCGAAACGCCATGTCGATTCCCTTTTCTTCCATGACGTTGGCCATAACCGGGTTGATGTTATTTGCGGGTTGACTGCCTCCGTTGAGCACTTCCAACTTATCTCCCGCCAAAGTTTGTGCAAAAGCACTGGCCATTTGGCTGCGGCAGGCGTTTTCCCGGCAAGCAAACAAGAGCTTTTTTCGGTCAAGAAAAGGGGCCAATAAATTTTCTGCTGCATTTTCAAGGTCTTTAAGAACGGTTGTGTGATTTGCCATGTCCTTTGGGCCTTAAATCTCGCGATAGGTAAGGCTTCCATCAAAGCTGGCATCAATCGCATCAAAGAAGTATTTTGTCGTTAGTTCAAGTCCTTCAAATAGATTTTTTCCTTTGGTGGCGGCGACGGATAGTAAAAATCCGCGTCGCATTTTTCGGGCGGGATCCTTGAGTTTAAATATATATTTTCGAGCCCAGAATGTTTGACATCGATCAACGAGCGCCTTCATCTGGGCGGTCATATTGTAAAAGAAAATCGGTGTGCCCAAGACAACCACTTCTGCCTGCCGCAGCAGAGCATAGATTTCGTGTTTCATGTCGTCGTCAATCGGACAATACCCCTTTTTTTCACACACGATTAATTCTTTGCAGGGCACAATATTTTGCTTTGCGACCTCGATGAGTTGGGTTTGAGCTCCCAGTTTTTCTGCGGCACGCATGAAATTTGATAATAAAAAATGTGTGTTGCCTTTTTTCCTTGGACTACCCTGAAAGCCAAGTACCAGCATAAATGTTCTTCTCGCAACAATTTTAAATTAATATTTTAAATTGCCATTACGTTAACCGAGATAAACCATATAATTTATCAGTGAACTAAAGTTTGAAGTGAGCTAAAGTTAATGCGTCGCTCGCGCAGCGCAGGCGCTTGCGCCGCGTGTCGCTCCGTCATTTTATAAACAGATAGAATTCAATAACTTTAGACACTTTAGATCACTTTAGTCACTTCACACTTTTTGAATTTCCCGGGGTGCCGGGGAAACCGCATCGCTTACCGGGGGGATACGCTTTTGCCTTCACCATCTATTTCGCATTTCGAAAAATCAATGGCTTGCCCGCATCCACTGCACGAGTGGGGGCGGTCAAATTCATCTGAAAAGATTTCTTTTTCTCGGCCGCATTTAGGGCACTTGCAGGTAAACGCCTTGAGATTCTTAAAGCTCGCATAACCCGGGCAATGCTGGGGTGTCGTAACATTATCGACCATAATTACCTCCATGAAAAAAAGTGACTAAAATTAAAAGTGCCTAACCCGCCCGCCTCGCCTTTCTCGCTTGGCGGGCGTGGAGTGACTAAAATTTCGGAATGCTGTCAATTATAGAATAAAGAAGCGATGCAAAACACTTTAGGTAATTTTTTGTTATTCGAGTTTTTTGGCGATTTCACGGCCGTAATCCTGGGCCATCTGAATACCGCCTCCGAGGGCGCTTGATTTTAATCGCAAAGTATCACCGACCATATTCATTTTTAAGATGTGTTTCATGGTATCAAAGATGCGATCGTTGGCCTCGCCACTCCACCCGAATGAACCGAAGGCTCCGCCGACTTTGCCTTCCAGGTTTGCTTTTTCAGCAAGAAAAAGGAATGTTTTCATTGTCTGAAGCATTTCACCATGATAGGTGGCAGAGCCAAACACATAGGCATCGTAGCCTTCAAGGTCGGTTTCTTTCTTAATCGCTTTGACATCTACGACCTCAGCTTCATGTCCTGCAATACGAATTCCTTCGGCAATCAGCTCTCCAATCTGCTGAGTCTCACCGGCTCGCGTAGCATATATGATTAACGCTTTAGCCATAGTAGTTTACCCCATTGCTCCCTGATGAATTGACGATGTTCAACTGCCGATCCTGTCATCAGTGCCTTCTGCGGCACAATCCGGCGTATAACAGGTATTGTCTAAGAATTCACATTTTTCCTTGCAGGATGGACACTCATTGGGATGTGAATCGGCCTCGAAGGTATACCCACAGTTTGCGCATTTCCAGCTAGGCATACACTCACCTCCTTTATTCGTTGTTAATCTGCTTCTTGCGCTCCTCCACCGGAGCTTCTTTTGGCCAGCTCGCGATCCATCATGAAAAGACCGCCTTTGGCTTCACCCATCAGCTTTAACTGCTCAAGCACGCCACCGACATTTTCTTCTTCCTCAACCTGTTCCGATACGAACCATTGCAGAAAGATGTTGCTGGCATGATCATGTTCTTCCAGAGCCAGCTCCACCAGATCATTAATCAGACCGGTTACCTTCTGCTCGTGTTCCAGGGTTGCCTCAAAGACAGCCAGGGGCGAATCCCAGATATTTGGCGGTGCATCAACCCGGGCAAGCTTTACGTGCCCCCCGCGGGAGATGATAAAATCATAAAATTTCATCGCATGAGCCAATTCTTCTTGGGCCTGATAATACATCCAGTTGGCAAATCCATCGAGATTGATGGATTTAAAATACGCGTTCATGGACAGATACAGGTAGCCAGAATAAATCTCTGCATTGAGCTGGCCGTTGAGTGCATTTTCCATTTTATCTGACAACATAGCTATTATCCTTTCCAGAGACCGTGAAGATTGCAATATTCTCGGGCGCTAACATTTTTGGCATCAGTTTTGAAAAATGCCTCGGGTGTTTCGCCGGGGTTCAAGAATTGCCGGTCGGCTCTACCTCCTGCGATAATTTCGACCCATTCAATGTAGTGTTTTTCTTCCATGGGATGGGGTACCTCACCGACTTTTATCTTCACGCCACCTTCCACTTTTTCGATGACCGGTACATGCTTTTCTTTGGCCGCATCTACCGTATTTTCTACCATCAGCTTCATTGGCTCACCGCAGCAAACCAGCTCACCGCCGCCGCCATGGACAACCTCTACAATGTTTCCGCACTTATCACATTTATAAATCTCTAGTCTTTCTGCCATTTTGTCCTCCCTTCGCTTTAGTTGAATAGTTTATTCGTTGATTGGTTAAATAGTAAAGCAGTTTTCTACCAGTTTTCTCCGAGTATCTCAAAGTGCGCTTGCGGATGAGCACATGCCGGACATTCGTCAGGTGCTTGGCTGCCCTCATGGAGATATCCGCAGTTGCGACAGCGCCAAACCACAGAATCATCTCTCTTGAACACCCGTCCGGCTTCAATGTTGGCTGCGAGAGCTACATATCGCTTTTCATGTTGCTTTTCGGCTACCGCAATGGCACTAAATACCTTGGCAATATCTTTAAAACCTTCTTCTTCGGCTATTTTTGCAAAGCCGGGATACATATCGGTATATTCGTAATTTTCGCCGGCTGCAGATTCTTTTAAGTTTTCCAGTGTCGTGCCGATCACTCCGGCAGGAAATGCGCCGGTTATGGTGACTTCGCCGCCTTCCAATAATTTGAACAGCCGTTTGGCATGCTCTTTTTCTTGATTTGCTGTTTCGCTAAAGATCTCTGAAATCTGCACGTAACCCTCTTTCTTTGCCTGGCTGGCAAAATAAGTGTAGCGGTTTCGCGCTTGGGATTCACCGGCAAAAGCGGTTAAAAGATTTTTTTCGGTTTGGGTTCCTTTTACATTTCCCATGTGAATTACCTCCTATAAATAATAAATATTAAATAACAAATGACAAATAACAAATATCAAATAGCAAACAAATCATCGAAGGCGGAACTAAAATTCAATCCGCCTCCGGCGGATCAAACGTTTGGTCATTGAATATTGGAATTTGAGAGGCCTGATACACATAGTCTAAATTCTACATTCATCCCTTGGCGGCATCAATGCCCCTTCTTCTATGCACAGGTTTTTACTCCGGCCACCATCCTTTTTTGATGTGATTTAGCTTTTCTTCTTCGGCCAGTTTTTTTAATTTGTAAGCAGAATCTCGCAGGATGCCGTATAGGATTCCGCAGCCATTGTCTTCGCGATCGGCGTCCCCCTGATTTGCCAGACAAATCATGTCTTCCACTAGCCTCAGGGTCTTTTCAATATGCAGGTTACAAGGTTTCACAGATGATCGCTCTCCCGCGGAATTAGATTAAAATGAATCCATGCAAGCCATCATGGCGTGAAATACCACATGAAATTCATTTCAAACCAAATTCAAATTTTGTGCCAGGAGAGGTTATGTGGTTGTTGTTTTAGTAAATATGCTTTATTTCAGATAGTTACGGTGCAAGTCCCGCATCTGGAAACAGCTAAATGGATTCTATCTGGAATCCATTGCGATACATTTAAGGTTGATTATTTAATAAAATATACTTCGTATTGCAAGATAATTTCTGGATATTATACTAAAAACGGCACGGCACTATCGTCTCAGATTTGTTCGTGATACAGGAGTGTCTCATAAGACAATCAGGCAGAGAACAGAAAACAGAGATAATCAATTTTGGGATTCAGGGATTCAGGAATTTAGGAATTGGGGAATTAGAGAATTAAAGAATGATAATTTTCTCCATGTTTTTAATTCCTGAATTCCTCAATTCGCAATTCCTTAAATAATACGATTTTAAATCCGAAATCGAAAGGCCCTGAACCTCTGAACCCTGAACCCTGAACCTTTAGGCGGCTTTAACTTGCGTACGTTGGAGAATTTTTCCTCTGGTGCTGATGACCACCTCTTCCATGGGGATTTCGACACCGGCCATTTCCATTCCCTTTTTAACAATCATGGGAAGACCGGAGCAGCAG
>CP070694.1:1696001-1706178 GCA_020353355.1 Desulfobacterales bacterium
ATCCTGGGCCTGCTGCCGCTGGCGCTCGGCATCGGCGAAGGATCCGACGCCCAGGCCCCGTTGGCACGGGCGGTTGTCGGAGGCCTCAGCGGATCGACACTAATCACGTTGGTACTTATCCCGGCAGTCTATTCATTGTTTCATCCCGACTTGAAAGCGAGTCGCAAGTGATCCGTTATTTGGTTAATCAAAATCCTGGCATCTGCTGTGACGTTTAGCTTTTGTAGTGCATAGCGTGCGTGCTGCAGCGTATCTCTATTGCATCCATCGCCAAAAATTCTTAATTTTTTGGAAGGTTGACCGGTTCGCGTCCGGGAGCTGAAATGCCGCGGCGCTCGAGCAGCGAGCCGTCCTGCTGGTATAGATCAATCAGCGCCTTCAGGTAGTTTGCCAGAGCCTGCACTTCTGCAATGCGGCTGATCAGAAGATCCCGCTGTGCCTGAGCCACCAGCAAATTGGTTGATTTTCCTACCCGAAATTTTTCGGTTTCGATCCGAAGCTTTTCTTCATCAAACTTGCGGGTGGCAGAGGAGGCGCTAATCTGCTGCTTGGCGCGATTGACTTCTATGTAGGCCGTTCGAACGTCGACTTCCACGAGCTGGGAAAGGTTCTCCAGTGCCTTTTGCGCCTGATCCCGGCTCAGCTGAGCCCGCTGGTGACGTGCTTTTGCATCCCGATTAAAAATGGGATATTGAAATCGAACCCCCGTCAGGGCGTCATAACTGTCTTCGTCGATATTGCTGACGGAATCGCCAAAGGACGTTGCATACCCGCTTTTGCCAAGGGTAATAAAAAGATCCATTAAGGGCAGCAGTCCGTTTTTGGTTCTGACCAACTCCAGATCGTCGCGCAGCACCCCCAGCCGGGCCTCATTCAACACCGGACGCATGCGCATCGACACGGCCACGTGGAGTTCCACGTCATCCAGTTTGATGTCGGGCAAAGTCGGCCGATAGACTAAATCGACTTTTCGCTCCCAGAGTCCTGGTCCAGGGGGATTGAGCAATCGCAACAGCTGCAAGTGAATGGCTTCCATGTTGCTGCGTGCGTTGATAAGCCCTTGCTCCTGGGCCGCAACCTCGGCCTGCACGGCGGCCAGCTCGGCCTCGGCCAGTCGGCCGACAGCGATCAGCTCCTTGGTCTCGTTGAGTTGCTGCCGGGCCAGCTTCAGTGATTCCTCCACAATTTCAATCTGGCGCCGTGCCAGCGCATAGTCCCAGTAGGTCCGCTCCACCTGAGCCACTAGAAACTCGGTAAACCCCCGCAACTCGAATTCCGAGAGGCGCGTATCCAGCCGCGCCTGGCGTAACCTGGCCAGATTCACTTCCGTGCCGTATCCTCTCAGCAGTGCCTGGGTAAAGGTCATACCGAAGCGCGTCACATAAAAGTCGTCCTGATAAAGAGAGGAATCCGTCCCTTGCGTGCTACCCTCGACGGCAACCGTCGTTCCGGTCGGGAAGAATTGCTCCAGGGAAATGAAACCGTCGACGGCATCGGTGGTGAAGCTCTCGGTTTCATCTCCGGGCCCGCCAAGGCGTTCTCCTTTTATACGCCCGGCGGAGATCTCCGCGTTTGTCTGCGGGTCAAACTCCGCCCGTTCCTGGTCTTCAAAGGTTTTCTCAATGGAAGGGTTCAACCTTTCGACCTCAAGGGTTCGATTGTTTTCCAGTGAAAGTAAAATGGCCTCTGCGATGGTGATTTTCATCGGGTCTTGCGATAGCTTTGGGGCCGGGGTCACCAGAGGTTCACCCGTGGGTTGCGCGCGCATCAATACGGCCGTATCCGGCGGCAAACCCGGCCCTCCCGCCGTGCGATCAATCTGTTTCTCAACCATGGCACAGGACGCCGAAGCGATCCACAATCCGCTGACTAAAAGCAGTCCTATCCGGCGATACAAAAGATGTGTCGACCTCATATCAATTCCTCGCGGATTCCATCGCCGGGCCGATGGGGATCGGGTTTGGGCAACCTCGCGGCGCTTTGCTCGGCAGCCGATTGTGTTTTCAAGGCGCGGCGGTCGAAAAGCGCATAGACCGTGGGGATCACCACCAGGGTTATCAAATTTGAGCTGATTAACCCTCCGATAATCGCCCGTGCCATGGGTGCCTGGGCTTCGCCCCCCTCTCCGATTCCCAGGGCCAGCGGCGTCATGGCTAAAGTAGTGGTCGTGGCGGTCATCAAGATCGGTCGCAGGCGCCTGCGGCCGGCTTCTTCAATCGCAGCGCGCAGGGGCAGGTTGTCCCGTCGACGAAGCAGATTGGTATGGTCTACCAGCAAGATGGCATTGTTGACCGCAATACCGCCCAGCATAATGCATCCGATGAACGACTGGATATTAAAGGTCGTATCCGTCAAAAAAAGCATCACGATGACCCCGATACCGGCCAACGGCACGGAAAACATCACGACCAACGGATAACGCAGCGACTCATACAGGGATGCCATCACCATGTAGACCAGCACCAGCGCCAGGACAAAACTCATCATCAGCTCCCGGAAAGCCTTTTGCTGCTCTTCGTAATCTCCCCCGAAAACAATGCTGAAATCCTTGGGTACGGGTACGCTGCGCAGGCCTTTTTGGATATCTGCCAGGATGGAACCCATGTCGCGATCGCTGATGTTGGCCGATACATATACGACCCGTTCCTGACTATTGCGTTGAATCAGAACCGGTCCTCTGCGCGGTTGGACCTGCACCACGTTGCGCAGCACCACCGGTTCTCCATCCGCATTGGTCAGCGAAAGGTCCAGGATCTCTTGCAGCTCTTTTTTATCCGCACCTGCCAGTTTTACCCGGATCATGTATTCGTAGCCTGCGTCTCTATAATAGCCAGCCGAGGTCCCGGAAAGTGTGGTCTGGAGCATTTTCGCGATTTTGGATACCGTCAGTTTCATGTCCGCAGCCTTTTGGCGGTCCACGATGATCAATTCTTCAGGGGTTCCCGTTTCGCGGCTGATTTTAGTATCGGTAATCCCGTCGACATTTTCGACCACTTCCTGGACATGCCGCGCCAGGGCATCGGATATTTCCAGGTCATGGCCGCGGACTTCTATCTCCACTTTATCCCCTTCGCTAGTTCCGATCCGCAACAGAAAAAGTCCCTGTCCGGCTCGGGTGCGAACCGCAACGCCGGGCAGATAGGTCAGTTTGGGCCGAAGCGCAGCGGCAATCTGCTCACTGGACCGTTTGCGTTCCGCTACCGGTTTCAGGGCGATTGCCATCTCGCCGGCATTGGATCCCCGCGCCCGCCAGCTCGAGCCGCCGAGAAAGGAAACCGTATTTTTGATCTCCGGCACCTCCTGTTTGACGATGGTTTCAATGTTCTGAAAGGTCTGATCCACTACTTCCAGCTTGGTGCCCATCGCCATCTCGGCATAGACGCGCACCTCGCTTTCGTCCGTGGACGGCATCAATTCCACCCCGATCAACGGGATGAGCAGCAGGCTGCCGCTCAGCAGCAGCACGGCAGCGCCCAGGATAACCACGGGATGATTGAGGGCAAAGCCGAGCAGATTTCCGTATTCGTGTTCGAGGCGAACAAAGAATCGGGCGGAGATTTGCATGATTCCGCGACCATGAGATCGCCCGCTTGCCGGTTCACGGACAACCGGCTTGCGAACCCGTGACGTCAACATGGGCACCAGGGTCAGCGCCACCGCCAACGAACACGCCAGGGAGAAACTGACGACATAGGACAGTTGTTTGAACATAACTCCCGCCATACCGCGCACAAAGATCAACGGCAAAAACACCACCAGGGTGGTGATCGTACTGGCGATCACCGCGGCCACAACCTCCTTGCTGCCGTCGACGGCGGCCGCTTCCGGTTCCTCGCCGGTTTCGCGAAGCCGATGGATGTTTTCCAAAACCACGATGGCATTGTCTACCAGCATGCCCACCCCGAGTGCCAGTCCCCCGAGGGTCATCATATTCAGGGTAAAGCCGCCGAAATACATCAGGGCGAAGGTGGCGATCACGGAAATCGGTATGGTGGTGGCAATGATGGCCGTGTTGGGAATATTGCGCAAAAACATCAACAGTACCAGGATGGCAAGCGCACTGCCGTATAAAATGGTGGTCCCGACGTTGGTGATCGAACGCTTGATATAATCGGAGGTGTCAATGATGGGCGTTATCTGAATGTGAGGAATATCGGCATTGATCCGCTCAATTTCTTTGAGGGCCCCGCTGGCGACCTCCACGGTGTTTTTGCCCGACTGCTTGTTGACGGACATCCGGATGCCGGGACGGCCGTTTACCCGAACGATACGGGTAACTTTTTCCCAGGCATCCTCCACCGCGGCAATCTCTTTCAACTGGATGGCTGCTTTTTCCCGGATCGCCACCACCGTGTTGCGCAATTGATCCAAACTGGTGTAGATCCCGGGGGTTCGGATGGTAATATCCATCGGCCCTTGCTCGATGGATCCGGCAGGTAAATTGATGTTTTCTTCCTGAATCCGATTCAGAATCTGGTCGATCGGAAGTCCCAGGGCCTTGAGTTTCTCACCGTTGAGGTTCACATGAATTTCGCGATCGAGTCCGCCCCAGATATCCATGGAAGCCACCCCGGGAATGCGCTCGATGCGGTATTTAATCTGGTTGTCGATGAGTTTTCGCATCTGGATGGGATCCAGATTGCCGGAAACCCCCAGGATCAAAATCGGAAAACTGGCCAGATCAAACTTTCGCAAGATGGGCCTCTCGGCATCTTCGGGCAGACGCTGAAGAATGCGATCCAACCGATCCCGGATATCGTTGGCCGCGGCATCCAGGTTAGTGCCCCAGGTAAATGTCACCCGCACGCTGCTGAGACCTTCGGCCGATACCGAGGTCACTTCTTCCACTCCCGGCACCGCGCTCATGGCCTCCTCGATCAGTCGGGTAATCAACTCTTCCACTTCTTCCGGACTGGCATTCTCATACTCCGTTGAAATACTCAAGGTGGGATAGGTGATATCGGGCATCAGGTCAATCGGAAGCCGCCGAAAAGAAACGATGCCAATAATAATGACAATCAAGGAAACCATAACGGTCAGTACCGGTCGATGAACGGCAAAACGGGCGAGGTTCATGATCTTTCTCCGCTTCCGGATTTTTGGTCTCGGGTCGAATCCGTTTCACCGGTCTTGCGGAGTGCAGAGTCCTTGAGTGACTCATTTGGCAAGATGATGTTGGTACCGTCTTCAAGCAAATGATGGCCCAGGGTAACGACCGCATCGGATAGCTGAGCGTTTAATATTTCCGCCTGAGTTCCGTTGACGATGCCAAGCTCGACGGGAACAAAACGGGCTTTTCTTGCCTGTCGATTTACGACAAAAACGCCCTGCTGGCCGTTTCGCTTCACCAGCGCCGCTATCGGAACCACCGTCGCATTTTCATGCTGATCAAATTCTATCTGCGCCCGGACAAACATTCCCGGTTTCAACAGCCTCTGATCATTGGGAATTTCAATTTCAATTCTGGCTTCGCGAGATTTTTCCATCAAAAGAGGGGCGATACGAACGACCTTTCCGGTAAATGTTTGGCCGGCAAAGGCATCGGTGTGAATCACAGCCTTCAGCCCGGATTGGATTTTGGGGTAATCGCGCTCGATGACATTGATGACGGCGATCAGTGTACCGATATCCAATATGGAGACAATCGGCGTGTTGGGTGCCAGCATGGCCCCTTCGTCCACGTAGCGCTCGCCCACCACCCGTTGATTGGCGGTGTGATTCTCCGGCACCCGGATTTGTGTGTAGGAAAGCCGGACTTTGGCCATCTGCAGCGCCGCCTGTTTCTGAGATACCTGGGCCTGGGCAACTTTGAGTTTGGCCTGCTGGCCGTTGTATTCAGACTTTGCGGCGTCCAGTTCCGATTCGGAGGCGATCTTCTTTTCGCGCAATGCCACGGTTCTTTTGTATTCACGTTCGGCGTTTTGAAGGGCATTTTCGCGCTCCTGAGAATTGGCCCGGGCGACTTCAAGCTCTGCAATGGCCTGGTTGACCTCCTGGCGATATTCTTCATCATCCAGCACCGCTACCAGCCGGGCGCCCGCGATGGTGTCGCCGATGTTTACCAAGATTTTCTCCAGCCTTCCGGCGATTTTCGGGGCGACTCTGAATTCCGAGCGGGGATATAACGATCCGGTAAATTGGCCGATTTCGCGGATAGATGTTTTCGTGACCGGGGCAATTTCTACCGCCACCGCAGCCTTGTTGCGTGGTGAACTAATGTTTTTACTGGAAACTGATGCCTTTTCATATATTTGCCAACCCAAAAAACCGATACCGACAAGCACGATCCCGATGGTAATAAATTTTTTCATTTTCAACCTACCTTAGCAGTCCTCATCGAAAAGGACGCACAGCCCATGATGCTGCTTACCTGATTGATTTTATACGTTCTTTGTGTCGATAAAACAACAAAAATTTTTCATTGACAACCTGACTATAAGTTTATTATGGCCTCAATCATATCTATTCCGACTAAATTCGGTCGGCTTCTTTTAACACATCTTTCCACCAAGGATCTGACCGCTTGAAAAGGCGTGCATCAGCAGTATTCTTCATCCATCATTTTCAAGTTTTTTGCGAGGGTGTGAAATTGAACAGAATATTGCGGAGAACCCATGCAACCCATTGAAGCCGCAGGCATGCTCTCGTGCTGGGAGCCGGGCATATTCAGCCTGACCATCTATGGAATCCTGATTTTAGCCTTTATCGTCTCCCAGCTTTTTATTGCGTATTGGCTGGGGGAAAAGAGAAAAAATCCTGAAAAATTAAGGCCTTACGAAAGCGGCATTATTCCCACCGGAACAGCGCGTCTCCGCTATCCGGTTCCCTTTTACCTGGTGGCTATCTTTTTTCTGATTTTTGACGTGGAGGCGGCCTTCATTTTTTCGTGGGCCATAGCATATAAAGCGCTCGGCTGGTCGGGCTGGCTGCAAATCTCGTTTTTTATCATCGTTCTGATTCTTGGGCTGGTCTACATCTGGAATAAGGGAGGGCTGGAGTGGGGGCCGACAGCGAAAGAAGAATAAGCAACCGGCTTCTGAGCGGCAGCGATGCGCTCATCAACTGGGCGCGCAAATACAGCCTCTGGCCCATGTTCTTTGGGCTCTCATGTTGTTTTGTGGAAGAAGCCACTGCTTTTACCGCGCGCTATGATATTGCCCGCTTTGGAGCGGAGGTCCTCCGTCCGTCACCGCGGCAGGCGGATCTGCTGATTGTCTCCGGCACTGTTTTCAAAAAAGTCGCCCCGGTGGTATTGCGTCTCTATGAACAGATGGCCGAACCCAAGTGGGTGATTTCCATGGGCTCCTGTTCAAACTGCGGCGGCATGTACGACGTCTATAGTGTGGTTCAGGGGGTGGATCAGATTCTTCCGGTTGACGTTTACATTCCGGGATGTCCTCCCAGGCCGGAAGCCGTGTTGCAGGGGCTGGTGATGCTGCAGGAAAAGATCACCTCGGAAACGCCCACCCGATCTGTTTTCCATTTTGAAGGAGGAACTCAGGGGAGCCGGAAACCGATTCTGGTGGACGGCCAGACCAAATCCCGCGATCCCCGCGGACCGGGCATGGAAGGCACCAGTATTCGGGGTACTGATGCGGTGCCGCCGACATTCTGGGACAGCAGATCAGATGGGATGTGGACACCGCTGCCGCGTCACATCGAACTTAGCGATCCAGACAAAACCCTGGCTAAGAAATTATCGGATCGCTTCGGCGAAAATATCCGTCAGGTTCCCCAGACGTCGGACATGCTCACATTTCAGCTAAACCAAAACCATCTCAAGGATGCGCTGCATTATTTGAAAAAGGAGGCGACACCGAGATTTCAGCGCCTGGATGATCTTACCGCCATAGATGAGAGTGCTCGACGCCATCGGGCGCAATATCCCGATTACACCCTGGTTTATCATTTGCTGTCATTTGAATCTGCCTGCAGAATTCGATTGAAAGTTGCGCTTCAAGGCACGCAGCCTGTCGCATCGAGTATCACCGATATATGGCCTTCGGCCAACTGGTATGAGCGCGAAGTATTTGATCTGTTCGGTATCCGATTTGAAGGCCATCCCAACCTTCGCCGCATTATCATGCCCCATGACTGGGTGGGCCATCCCCTGCGCAAGCATTATCCGGGGCGCGCCACGGAGATGCCGCCGTATACCCGAGAAGATGCACAGCGCCAACAACCGCTGGACGGCGGGGTCTATATTAAGAAGAGCAACGGAGAACACCAGCTTATCCTGAATATGGGGCCGCACCATGTCAGCACCCATGGGTTGATGCGCTATATTGTCGCACTCAATGGGGAAGAGATCACCGAATTGGATATGGACATTGGCTACCACCACCGGGCGGCCGAAAAAATCGGTGAGCGCCAGACCTGGCATCAATTTATTCCTTATACCGATCGGATCGATTACCTGGCCGGTGCGGCCAATAACCTGCCCTATGTGATGGCGGTGGAAACGCTGGCCGGTATCCATGTGCCGCAACGGGCCCAGGTTATCCGGGTAATGCTCAGCGAATTTTTCCGCTTAAGCAACCATCTGGTCTGGTTTGCCACCTATGCCCATGATGTTGGAGCCATGGCGCCCAATTTTTACACCTTCCGCGAACGAGAGAAGATTCTCGACATTGTGGAACTCATCACCGGTGGACGACTGCATCCATCATGGTTTAGATTGGGAGGTGTAGCCGCTGACTTGCCGGAAGGCTGGAAAGAAGCAGTCGATAATTTTGTAAACATTTTTCCCAGAATGCTCAACGAGTATGAGACCTTAACTCGCAAAAACCCCATCTTCAAAGCCCGCACTCAGGGAATCGGGCGGATTTCACAGGAAGATGCCATGGACTGGGGCGTGACGGGGCCCAATCTGAGAGCGTGCGGCCTTAAATGGGATCTGCGTAAAGCATTTCCATACTCGGGCTATGAGAATTTTGAATTTGAGATCCCAACTGCGGTGGGTGGGGATTGTTATGCGCGTTATCTGGTGCGCGTGGAAGAGATGCGCCAGAGTCTGCGAATCATTGAGCAGGCTGCCGCGAATATGCCGGAAGGACGATATGTCACCGCTGATTATCGTTATGTCATTCCGAAACGCGAAGATATGCTCAAGGATATAGAAAGCCTTATTCATCATTTTATCAATGTCACGCGAGGGCCTAAAATTCCCAAGGGAGAGGCCTATGCATCCTGCGAAATCCCACGGGGTGAGCAAGGATATTATGTCGTCAGCGACGGCCTTGGCTCCTCATATCGCACCCGCATCCGTGGCCCGGGGTTTGCCAACGTGCAGGTGATGCCGCTGATGGCAGTTGGTGAAAGCATCGCGGACCTGATCGCCATTATCGGCTCGCTTGACTACATATTGCCGGATATTGACAGGTAAGAGGCTATACTCGGAAGAATTGGCCCCTTGGAGGTTTGGTGGTAGTAGTAAAAAGCCAAAATCATAGGTAACAAATGCCTAAAGTGATCTAAAATGCCTAAAGTTAAGGATGTTAATCATTTTATTGAATAGATAGAAAAAAAGCAGAGACATAAATTAACTGGCAAGATACTCCATACACGATGCACGATTCTCGATAAAGGAATTTCAAATGATCATTTTCTGACCAATTTGAATATCGAGGATCCAGTATCCAAAATCGAGAATCTGTAGCATTTGTAAAACAATATTAGATGCAGGCAAATGCATTGGGTTTTAGTTTACGAGTTTAAAGAAAAGCATGCTGCTCAAAGAACTCAAAAAATCGCTTGAAGATCGTATAGCAAGCGTTGATCATCCCAGAGAACTGGCTGTTGATGTGATGTTTGCGCTGCAGGATCACTACGGCTATCTCAGTGATGAGGGTGTGGCAGCGGCTGCTCAGCTGCTGGACATGACACCCTTAGAAGTGGAGGAAATTGCCACGTTTTATACCTGTGTTTATCGGGAGCCGGTGGGTAAATATGTGATTCATGTGTGCGACAGTGTCATCTGCTGGTTCGACGGATATGAATCCATAAAGGACTATCTTTGTACAAAGCTGGTGATTAATGTGGGTGAGACAACGCCAGACGGTTTATTTACGATTTTGCCGGTGTGCTGTATCGGGTATTGCGATCTGTCGCCGGCCATGTTGATCAACCGGAAGGTTTACGGGAATCTAACTCCCGAGAAAATTGATACGATATTGGA
>CP070694.1:1706278-1711634 GCA_020353355.1 Desulfobacterales bacterium
ACGGTTTCATCAAGATCCGAGACGTCACTTGGAAATTCTATTTAAAATTTTGATTTTATTAAGCTTTCTCCTTCAAGGTTAAGGCCCTGGTTTTTCTGGCGGTAGCCGCACACTCCAGCTGCGGAATTTGCCAATATTGGTTGTATCTCAACGAATTTCGGATTAGCTTTAACAGATTACTGCGGCTGATCTGGCCGCCGATTTTGCGCATATGGTAGCAGAAATAATAGGTGAACGCGCCGTTATAGGTGTCTTTGATCTGCGCATCTGCCGAGGTTTGGTTGTCCATGCAACCGGACCACAGAATGTGATTCAGCGTGCTTCTGGTTTTAGAGGCAAACCCCCTGGTGGGTTTGAGTTCATCCTCCTCCCCATCATGTCGGCAAACAATGTCCATGGGAGGTGGCAGAAACCGAGCTAAGATTTGATTTTCAGGACCTAATTCCGGGGGCCGACCCAAGCCTTCACCCCTCAAACCGGTGCCGGAATGGCAACAATCCAAAAAAACTTCCAATAATACATTTTTCTTAAGTTGGCTGAAGATTTCATTGAGCATGTCATCGGTAATGAATCCATTATCCCAATTCATATCCCACGGACAAATCAGCTCATCCATTTGGTCGCGCAATTCATCGCCATCTCTGTCCCGGATTTGAGATCCATGGCCGGAAAAATGAAAGACCAGAAAATCCCCCGGGTTTGCTTCGTCAACCATCCATCTGAGTCGCTTGAGGATGTTGGCCTTGGTTGCGCGTCGGTCCACCAGCACCCGGATATCGCTGTTTGTAAATCCGAGATAGGTTTTTAGAATATCCCGCATATTTGTGACGTCATTGATACAGCCTCTCAGGTCACTTATCCCTTGATAATCATTGATTCCGACTAAAAGCGCTCGTTTTGCCATAGTTACACCTCCTTTTTTGGATACCATCCGGAGTTGCCTAGGATTGTATTCGGTCACCGGCTACCCGTAAGCTACTCCAATTTCGTATTTGTGTTATTATTTCAAATCCTTTTCCGTTTTTACTTGCTGATGAAGAGCGCTGAAGTTTTCCGGAGACTGATCCTCTCGGCGGCGGATGATCGAGATGACCTCGGCCGCACAGGAAACCGCACATACTCCGCAACCAATGCACCAATTCTCATCCACCTGGGGGCGCTCGTCCACCATTTTTACCGCATCCACCGGGCAAATATCCGCACAGTTACCGCAGCCAATACATTCATCCAATTCGGTTTGCCGGATAAAATAAACGGCCATTAATTGATCGCGGGGGATTTTACGGCGGCGAATGATGCCCACATTCCAGCAATAGTGTCCGCAGCAGTTGCAGGTATGTTTAATTTGTCCCTGGGCGTTGTCCACCATGTGAACCAACCCCTCTTCTTCACTGGCTTTTAAAATGTGATGGGCTTCATCTTTTGAAATCTCCCGCGCTAATCCTCTATCGACAACAAATTCGGCAAGTTCGTCGTATTTAATGCAAACCTCCAGGCTGTGAGAGCAGTCCGTCCGGCCCAGTATTTTGGCAGACATACGGCATGGACAGTGGGCCACAGCGATTTTGGAGGCCGCCTCCACGATCGAGCCGATCTGCTCATTGGGCATCACTCCCTGCATGGGCACCTCAATGGTCAAATTGGCCGGGCTGTATTTGTAGGATTTTGTGGGTACGCCCCCGTAAACCTTACCGGTGGTGGACACCGAAAAATATTTTAGAACGAGCGCGGCCATTTTCTCGGCTCTGGCATCGTGTTGCCCGCCCCAGAAAAACGTCTGAGGCACCCCAAATCCAATTTGAAGCAAGGCATAGCCTTTGGCGCCGTTTGCCATCGTTGCGGAATAAATAAGACCGCGATTGGAAAGCGTCTCCAGTGCCGGAACCACTGTCGATTTAGGAAAATCCGTACGGGATAAAATAGTGTTCAGGCCTACAACTTCCAGCGGGGCCAGATTATTCGGTAGGGCCAGGACTACCTGAGCTTCTTCGGGACTGAACATTTCCTTGAGAAGATCGATGAGTTCATCTGTGTAAGGATAGCCCATCACTAAATCTTGTAAATGCTTTGCCAAACGCAAATAGATATCTTCCATGTGTGTCTCACCTCGCTGCAATTTCTTGAGAAACGTCATCGCAGCAGCTAGATCGTTTGCCGTCATTAAGAAATTGGGACCTTGGCATAGAAACCGGGTTCTGTCAAGGCGGATCAAGCCGAAGCTAAATTATTTAGAATAAATTCAGCAATTTGATCGGCCCCATTGGGAACGTCACGCTCGAGGCGTGGTATGTTCAGCAGGCGTTTTAGCAGTTCCATCCAGTCGCCGGATTGAAATGTTGATTCACTGATTGGCAATCCCGGCATTTCGGTTTCAATAAACGCCACCAGCGTTGAAGCTTCGCGGTTATTTGGGCACGGAATATATCCGAAGGGAACCCCGGCGTGGTATACTTCGGCAATGGTACTGTAGCCTGCTTTGCCGATGACGGTATCGGCGGCATTCACCAGATCCGGGTGAAAAAAATCCGAATGGTGGGGAAGCAAAATTAAATTATCACGGTATTGCGCAGTTTGGCAAGTGCATGGAATCACAAAGTAAATGTCTGTCTGAGTATTTAGTTTGTCGATAAAGGTATATTCCTGGGGGACACCGCCAGTGGTGACCAAGACCATCGGGTTGTTGCTGGACAGACGCAGTTTGCGGCGAACAACCGCTTTCGGTGATTTAATTTTACGGCTCGCAGGTCCGGCACAAAAATCGACGGTTTTGGGATTGCATACGGGTTCGGTTTGGATGTGAACGTCTGCGATATCAAACACCCGGCGCAAATAGTCGATATGCGTTGCGATTTGCGTGTCGCGATCGGCATACCCCTCATAGATCCAATCCCAGGTAAAATTTTCTACTAATACGGAAGGGATTCCGGCTTCTTTGGCAATTAAAAGACCCATTGGCGCAACATCGCAAATTGCCAGTCTGCAGTTAAGATCATTTATCTGTTGAGAGACAGCGCCGACTTGAGTGTCATCATAGGGCATGAGTTGATTCAGGACTCGCAGGGTTTCTGCCAGATCCTCCTCAAACGGTGTCTTTTGAACCAGCCCTAAATCTGTCAGCAAATAATGATAATTAAAAAGGCCGCTGAGATTATCCTGAAAAAACCAGGACGGGCTTGCGGTAAAAATTTCAAACCGAATTGAAGGGTCAATTTCATGGATGGCTTCCATGACGCTGGCAGCCCGGGCGGCATGACCAAAGCCGTGGGGAGAAATAAAATAGGCAATCCTTCTCATTCATTAATCACAAAGTGGGCGCGTCTGTTTTTGGCCCAGGCTTCTTCCGTTTCCATGGGGTCTAAGGGTCGTTCTTCACCGAAGCTTAGGGTTTGCAATCTGGATTCCTCAATGCCCAGATCAATTAAAAACATTTTAGCACTGTAGGCTCGCCGGTCGCCCAGGGCGAGGTTGTATTCGTTGGTTCCACGGTTATCGCAGTGTCCTTCAATTGTAACCGCAGCTGTGGGATTTTCTCTGAGCCATTGACCCTTTTTACGTAAAATTTCCTGGGCTTGCGGGCTCAAAATGATGCTGTCAAATTCAAAGTGAATGTCTTCATTTTGAAAAACAGTACGTTCTGTTAATTTCCGTTCTGTCTCCATCTCGCCGGATAGGCTCGTTTCTTTTACGCCTTCATCTTTAAGGGTTTCCTCTGCGATGGCATTTTGCCTTTCCATCTCCTTTCGTCGTGCCTCTTCTTCTGCTTTTCTCTTAGCTTCTTCTTCGGCGCTGACTGCCGCCGTAGGTTGAGAAACAATTTTTTTCTTTTGGCAGGCAGGCATAAACATGATTAACGCCATGACCAGAGCCAGGAAATACATCAGATGCCGGTGCTTCATAACACTCTCCTTTTGATCTATCAAAAATTTGGAAAACCAATCGATTAACCAGGTTTAAAAATAACGTCATATCCTATACGGGTTTAGCAAACGCATCAACTATATATCAAGCCAAAGCAGTTGTCAAAACCAAGTGGTTTGGAGACAAATAGATGCCGTGTTCGGCCGGCTTGGGTTTGCCGTACGATGCGGTTCGGACAGCTGAATCTTATCAGAAAAAATACTCTGCGGCCTGACCGTATGACACCAAGGGTGTTGGCAATCGAAAGATGTTTTTGGACCTCACTGAATGGGTCATTGTTGCTGAAAAAGATGAGGCGGCCCACGGGGATATGAGCCGCCTTTCTCGATGTGGAGGACATTGGAGGTATTGTATAGAAGCATCAGTTTTGGGGTGGAGCTACTATATAGAATACCACGATGTGGCATGTCAAGTTTTTTTTTTAATTTTTTTAAAAAAAATTGAATTTATGAAAACAATGTAACAAAATTTGCTAATTTTTTTCATAGTTTGGGTTCGTGATTTTAATCGTGGTTGGTTTAAGTGGTTATAATTAAATTAAAAATTATAAAAATAAGGTAGTTTATGGACTTTGCATTATTTTTGCAGATCGATTAAAATACGGTGCGAAACGCATAGTGCATTTAATGAAACCTCTTACCCCATAAGCTATAGGCGATGAAGCTACAATTGAAATTTTTAATGCTAGCGGCGGCCTTGGTAATCTGCTCCTGCGGGCCGAAACCGAGCCAGTTGCCTGCGACATCAGAGCCAGATGAAGCTGCCGCACTTTTCCAAACTGCCGAAGACCTATTTCAGGCAAAATCCTATGAGAATGCCCTGATTGCTTATCAGGCATATAAGAGCCGTTTTCCAAAGAGTTCCTCGACTGACCTTGCATTGATGCGGTTAGCCGAGATTTATGGTTTGCAGAGAAATGACGCTGCCCGGCTTGAGACCTATCAACGGCTGGTAACCGAATATCCGGACTCTCGATTTGTCGCCGATGCCGTGTTGGAAATTTTGGGTATATATTACAAAGAAGGCGAATTTAAGGAAGTCATTCGAAAAGCATCCCAGGTAATCGAAATAGCGGGTTCCCAAACGCACCTGGGCCAGATTTACACAATACTGGGAGACACCTATATTGCCCTTGATTTGCCGGTGGATGCGATTTTGTTCTATAACAATGCGCTTCAGGTCTCAGCTCATACCGAGGAACAACATATCCGGGCCAAACTCGAACGCACCCTCGAACAATTGGGCCAAGAAGATATTCTGACCCTCTTGACGATGCCCAATGAGATCCCCAGAGACCGCCTTCTTTACCAGCTCGCCCTTAGCGCTTACAACTTAGAGAATTTTGAGGAGGCTGCTAAGCTTTTGATCGAGTTTATTCAGACATATCCCAACCATGAATAAGCGATTCATGCCGGGAATCTGATGGAAGAAATTCGTC
>CP070694.1:1711734-1716529 GCA_020353355.1 Desulfobacterales bacterium
AAAAGCGCACTGTATATCAGAACATAAACATTTCGTGGAAGCATCTCCCCCAAAAGCTCTTGTGGTGACGGCTCGCAAATGTGTTCCGGCAGGAATGTCTCGGCCTCAACTTTTTCCGTTTCTTCATCCGGTTCAATCGGTGGAATCGGCAGAATCTGCTTGAGCACGGGAAGCTGTTTGGCCATGCTTACAAATTCCGCATAGACAATATAGACTTCGTCATATTGACCCTGCAAAAAACCATCCACGACTCTCTTGCCGGCCTTTATGGCGATATTGAAGCCGAAATTCGCACCGACAACTCCAAGGTGCTGGCTGTCAATGGTAAAACCATTTTTGCGACACCAGTCACGTCCTTTTTTGCCAAAAGTCGTAAACAAAAACTCCAGGCCCCGGCCGGCTTTTCCGTTCATGAAGCTTTCAGCCTTTTCGATCAGATTAAAATTAAACCCGCCACAAAGGCCCCGGTCGGAAGTACATAGCAGGATATGTATTTTCTTAACGTTCTCCCGCGGCACCAACAAAGGATTTGTCTCTTCGCCGGCCCGCTCAGCCAAGCTCCCCAGCACTTCAACGAACTTGCCGGCGTAAGGGCGGAAGGCTTCCATGCTGGTCTGAGCGCCGCGCAGCCTGGAGGCAGCCACCATGTTCATGGCCTTGGTAATTTGTTTGGTCTTTTTAACCGCTGATATTTTGTTCAGGATATCTTTTAAGGTTGCCATAGAAACCTCAAGTTATTTGTCATTCGTTATTCGTTATCCGTTATCCGTGTCTCGATTAAACGATCAACGGATAACAAATAACTATTTAATCGTATCCTTGAATTCTTCATCGTAGGTATTTAACGCCTCGGTCATCAGCTTTTCCAGATCGCCGCTGATTTCCTCTTTCTCTTTTAGTTCGGAATAGATCTGGGGGTAGCGGTCTGCGATAAACGGATAAAGGCCGCTCTCATATTTTGCCAGAACATCCAGCGGATATTTATCGAGGAAGCCGCGGGCGCCGGCATAAAGGATCGTCACCTGTTTCTCCATTGGAAGCGGTTGATACTGAGGCTGCTTTAAGATTTCAACCAATCGGGCCCCGCGGGTTAGCTGTTGCTGGGTGGCTTTATCCAGATCACTTCCGAACGCGGCAAATGCTTCAAGCTCACGGTACTGCGCCAGATCCAGCCGCAGGGTACCGGCAACCTGTTTCATGGCCTTTACCTGGGCCGAGCCACCGACCCGGGATACGGAAAGCCCGACATTGATAGCCGGGCGGACACCGGCAAAAAATAGACCGGGCTCAAGGTAAATCTGCCCGTCAGTAATAGAGATCACGTTGGTGGGAATATATGCGGATACGTCACCGGCCTGGGTTTCGATGATTGGCAGTGCAGTTAGCGAACCGGCACCCAATTCATCATTGAGTTTGGCTGCCCGCTCAAGCAGACGCGAGTGGTTGTAAAAAATGTCTCCGGGATAGGCTTCACGGCCGGGCGGACGTCTCAGAAGCAGAGAAACCTGGCGATAGGCCGCCGCCTGTTTGGAGAGGTCATCATAGATGATCAAGGCATGTTGCTTATTGTCACGGAAATATTCCCCCATGGCACACCCGGCATAAGGGGCAATATACTGCAGGGTTGCCGGATCACTGGCACACGCCGCTACAATCGTGGTGTATTCCATGGCGCCGTGTTTCTCCAAGACAGCATGCACCTGGGCTACCGTCGATTTTTTTTGACCGCAGGCGACATAGATGCAATAAATGTCGCTGTCCTTCTGGGCCAAAATCGCATCAATGGCACACGCGGTTTTGCCGATTTGACGGTCGCCAATGATCAATTCTCGCTGTCCGCGGCCCACCGGCGTCATTGCATCCACGGCTTTAAGGCCCGTATAACAGGGTTGATGCACGCTCTTGCGGGCAATAACACCCGGCGCCACCATCTCCACTCGTCGGTGCTCTTTGGCTTCGATCGGGCCTTTGCCGTCCAGCGGCTCTCCGACGGCGGATAGCACCCGGCCTAAGACAGCTTCCCCAACCGGAACCTGGGCAATCCTTCTGGTGCGCTTAACCATGTCGCCTTCTTTAATATGAATGTCTTCTCCCATGATGGCCACACCCACATTATCTTCCTCAAGGTTCAGCACCAGGCCGAGAATACCTCCGGGAAATTCCACCAGCTCCAATGCCATAACTTCTGCGAGCCCATATACTCTGGCGATTCCGTCACCCACCGATAAAACCACACCGGTCTCGCTGAGCTCCACTTTCTTATCATAATCCTTAATTTGCTCCTTAATAATCTGACTGATTTCTTCGGCTCTTAGTTCCATTAGATCCCCTCACCTCTTCTTAAAGATTCTCTTATATTTGCTAACTGTGTTTTAATGCTGCCATCCAAAACGAGGTCCCCTATTTTGGTTACAATGCCGCCAATCAAGCTCGGATCTTGTTCGACTTCCAGAATAACGTTTTTACCTGTCTTTTGCGAAAGACCGGTGCGAATCTTTTCAATCGTTTCAGATGGAAGCGCGGCCGCCGAAACCAGGCTGGCCCGTGCAATACCTTTTAATTCATCGGCTAATTTACGATAAAAATTGGTAATATCGCCAATATACCCCATCCGCCCCTTGTCGAAAAGCAGCATCAGATAGGAGGCCATCACTTTAGAAAGCCCGAGTTTTTCAATTAACGCCTGCAGCAACAGTCTGCGGCCCGCCGCATCGTAAAGCGGGTTGGTGACAGCTTGATACAATTCCGTTTCTTGATCTAACAAATTTGCAAATCGCTGCAATTCTTCTCTGTAAGCCTCAACCTGATCATCCTCTTTGCCGATCAACAACAATGCCTTGGCATATCGTCGCGCTATGGTTAAATTTTTCATTGTGAAACCACCTTCGATAAATATTCATCCACGAGTCGATCTTGATCTTTTTCTGTGATCCTGCCTTTGATTATTTCTTCGGCTTTTACCAAGGAGTTTTCAAGAATTTCTTCCTGGAGCTGTTGTTTCGCCCGCTCAAATTCATATTCAATGCTCCGAAGGGCCTGGGATTGAAGCTTTTCGGCTGCCGCTTCGGCTTCCTTGATAATTCTGGCTTTGGCTTCATTCCCCTGTTGGATATAGTCACTGACAATTTTTTCTGCTTCCTTTTCTAATTGCGACAGCTTTTCATTATACTCCGCCAGTTTTTTCTCAGCCTCCTCCTTTTGCGCTTCCAAATCAGCCAGCTGTTCCTTAATCCCTGCAATTCGCGAGCGAAGCGCCTCGGCCACAGGCTTGCGCAATACCAAAAACAGTATTGCGGCTAACACGACAAAATTGAAAGCCCGGAACCAATCGGTCGCAACCCATCCTTTGACGCCTGGCGCTTCACCGGCGCCTTGCTCGCCACCGGAGGCAGCCAATCCGAAACCCGCTGAAAAAAATAAGCCTGCCAATAGCAGTCCAATAACGAAAATTGTGCCTCTTTTCATCCAACAACAATGCCGGTTGTAACCCGGAATTTTCATTAAACAGTCCTCCCTAAAATTTTCTGGGTAATATCATTGGCGAATTCGCTAATCTTTTCCTGCAGGGAAGTCCTTGCCGCTTCAACGTCCCGAGCTATTTTTTCACGCACTTCTGCCAACTCGGCGTGAGCATTGGCAGTTACATTTTCGATAATCTTTTTTTCTTCATCGGCACCTTCCTGGATTAAGGCATCCTTTTCATGTAGCCCCTTCGCCCTCGCCGCTTTAAGGCCGGCGGCAAAAGCCTCATCTTTTTCCTGGATATCATTATTATAGGTGTCGATGGTGGTCTCAAAACTTTCCACTTTTTCCTTGCGTTGCTGGATTATTTTGCGAATGGGCCGATACACGATGATGTTTAAGGCCCATAAAAGGACGAGGAAATTGGCAATTTGAATCAGCACGGATACATCAGGGATAACCGTTATACCGCCGCCGCCTTCTTCGGAGGCCCCCAAAGCCAATCCTGCGGTAATGGTGATAAGGGCTGTGGTGAAAAGAAAATAGACCCGGTACCCCTTCCGATTTAAACCCCAAAACTTCATGCAGTCAACCTCCGTCGTATAAACCCTCAGGGCAATTTAATCCTGTATTTTCAAATAGTACTATCTCACGAGGACTTGAATACGGGCGGTCTATAACATCAGCAATGACGGATTGTCAAAGGTTTTTTGAAAATTTTTCGATTCGAAATGCCGCCAAAAGATATGGATAGATACAGGCAGGATTTATAATTTTATTTCCCTTTGGAATCCACCGCGACGGAATGAATTTCGGGTTTAGCACTGGACTTTGAAGATGATGTCGCTGCTGTTTTCATGGTACAACTACCGTTCAGCATTCCCCCCGGCTCAATGGAAATGATCGGTGCTTGTATTTCACCACTCACGCGCCCGGGAGGATACACCTCGATCCTATCCGTCGCATCGATGGTCCCATCCACTTCGCCCATGACGACGGCCACGGCAACGGATATATCCGCATGAATAACTGCCTTTTCGCCGACGATGACGGTGCCGCCGTTGCTAGAAATTTTCCCCGTTACTTTTCCATCTACACGGATGGTGCCTTGAAATTCGATCGAGCCTTCGAACTTGGCATCACCTCCTAAGAAGGTGGAGATCGAATCGGCTTTTCTATCTTTTTTCATGAGTCTCCTTCCCCCCCATCCCTTTTGAGCGAAATCGCTCAAAAAGGAGTTATTTGTTCTCTGTTATTCGTTCTTGGAATGTCGTGTTCCTTATGTATTGGTAATAAATATTCATCACTTTTATTAAGGAATGGATTCTAAATT
>CP070694.1:1716629-1721095 GCA_020353355.1 Desulfobacterales bacterium
ATGGCAAAATCCGTTGCAATTCAAGCCATAAAGCCAAAACCATTTTCGGTTTGGGAAGTGATGATTCCCGTCATCTTTATCCTGAGTTACATGCGAGCCAGGGAAAATCGGGAGATATTTGCTCAGAATTTGCTTTTTACAAAAAAAATGGCCCTGGAGGCCGCTTTTGACATGGTTAAGAAGGAACAGTCACGTGAAGTGGTTATGAATCGCATAAACTCCAAAACCGAAGGCCTGTTGTCTTCAGTTCCCGATGGCGTCTATTCGGATGCGATCCGTCAGGAACAGCTAAAAGAAATCGATCTGCTCATCGACCATTATTGCAGGCTCATGAAGACAGCAGGCAAAGACTACGCTGCTTTAGTCATGGAGGCTTATCAGACAAAAGCAGCCTATATCGACTTACAAGAGAAGCTTAAAGCAGCTGAAAAAAAAGTCACCGAAGCAGCCCGCCAAACGCTGGGCACGCAGACAGATTCGGATATGGTTGCCAGAATCGAAGCAGCCACAGACCGATTAAGACGCGAAGAGGTCGAAACAATTTTCAGTTCCACTTCACGGCAATAGAATGCTCAGCACAGAAGAACGTCTTTTCATTTACCGGCATGCCTATTTACCCGAGCACCTGCCTGACTATGTCGAAGCCATCTCCGGTGCACGGGCCCATTTGCGGGGCAATTATATGTGTTTCGTCCGCAAAAACCACCTTATTTTCAACGGATATCCTTTAAACGATAATGCGGCAGATGTTGCGCAGGCCTATAAAGCTGCCTGCGATCTTTTCAAACCGGCCACGGTGGCCATCCTTGCCCCGCAGTTATGGTTATCCGCAGAAAGTCTTGAGCAACAGGATAGCGACCATTTTTACCAATTGGCCCTGCCCTTGACCGCAATCGATTCACAAGTGGCCTATATGGTTCGGCGTGCTGAAAGAGAGCTTAGCTTGCGCCCTGGCGTATTTGGCAGGGATCACAAACGGCTGATCAAAGACTTTATAAAAATCCACGATTTGAAGGAAGCGCAAATTCATATCTATAAACACATTCAGCATTATCTGAAGCGTTCCAGCAGTGCCCGCGTCCTTGAGGCACGAAAGGATGAGCGTTTGGTTGCCTTTACCATCCTAGACCTGGGGTCAGCGAATTATGCCTTTTACCTTTTCAATTTTCGATCACGAAAAATTAATGTGCCCGGCGCCTCCGATTTGCTGTTCAAAGAAATGGTGGAGTTAGCGCATGCTGAAGGCAAAAAGGCCATCAATCTCGGCCTCGGGATTCATCCGGGTATACGGCGCTTTAAAGAAAAATGGGGTGGGGTGCCATTTTTGCCTTATATTGCCGCCATTGTTCATCGAAAACCGATGGATTTAGGCAAGCTGGCCGACAAATTGTAACAGAAAATGCCTAAAATGCACTAAAGTGCCTTAAATGCCTAAAGTTAAGGAATTCTGTCTATTATATTTAGAAAAAGATAAAGCGCAGCGGTTCCTTAATTTTAGGCACTTTAAATCACGCCTTGGCGTGATTCACTTTAGGCACTTTCTTTTAATAACCAATTTCTTTCAAGAACTTGAGGATTTCCGTGTTGACCAACTGCGGTTGTTCGAGCACCAGATAATGACTGGCATTTTCAATAATGAGCAGCTTTAAGTTCGGAATGGCATCATGAAGCAACCGGGAAAAGCATGGCGGGGCAAGGGTGTCGTTTTCACCGGCTAAAATCAGGGTTGGAACGTTGATCCGGCGCAATTCATCTCCGGCTTCCCAGTCCCATAAGCTTTTAATTACAGCAAAAAAGTTCTCCCTGGGGGTATCGCGAATGTCGGCGAGCACCCACTCAAAAACTTCCTTGGATGTCATCGGGGACAACATATTTTTCACCTGGTGTTCGAGCCATAGGTTTTGCCGCGGAAATTGCTGTGCGGCTCGATCGTATTTGCGCGGCTGGGCGAAATCCATCAGGAGGCTTAACAACGCCTGGAGATAGTGGCTATAGATTCTAAGCTTTAAACCTGGAATTCGGTGGCCGCTGGTGGCAATCAGAACTAACGCCCTGACGCTGGTCGGATGATTCAGACAGAATTGCATGGCAATCATCCCGCCCATCGACCAGCCAATCAGGGCCGTCTCATCAATTTGGAGGCGCTGAAGGAATATTTCTAAATCATTGGTGAAGCCTGCCACCGAAAAAACATCTCGAAGAGGTGCAGATTTCCCGTGTCCTCTGGCATCATATGAAAATACCCGGTACGCTCCGCATAAATCCGAAATCTGCCATTGCCACCACGCGTGCGAGGCCCAGGCACCATGCATCAGCACCAATGCACGGCCGTTCCCACAGGATTCATAGTAAAGCCTGCCGTCGGTAACCTCAATGAAGGGCATTGTGTTTGTCTCTCTTTTCTAACCTTGAAAGCCTGATCCTCTGACCCGGGAGCCTTACTTGGGTAATAATTCCGTATGCCTTTTATTGACGTAAATCTTTCCTCAAGATGGATTTAAGACGCCGAATATATTTTGTCTATTTCTGCCAATCGGACCTTTTTCGTGGTGGCTCTAACTTTTTCGAACCATTGACGTCTTTCCTTTTTTGTTCCTTTTCGCATAGTGGTAATCGCAGCCTGAATGACCTCGTCTTCTAATTTTTGAAGATGATGCAAAAATGAGAGATAATTACCTCTGGAAGGATAGATCGCCTTAACCATCTCTGCATACCTCGATGGGTCCGTCCTCATAAGCTCAAGATAATAGTCGATGAGCACCTCGATTTCATTCAATTGTTGGTGACGGATGTTTTCCGTGTAGAGCCCCTTTTTATCTTTATCAAGAATTTCTTTGGTTTTTATTTCGATCTGTCGAATTTCCCAGGAACGTTCCTTGCCTTGAGATATCTCTTTAGCGGCATTGAAAGCCAGTTTTTTGGTAAAAAGAAAATTCTTACTGGCAAAACGCAGATCTTTTCTAAATTTGTAAAGGCTATACAGATAAAGGGGAGGAACAAGAAGTTTCCAGCTTAGGCCAACTTTTTTGTTTTCCAAAAGTATTTTGGCGATTTGGTAGGCTTGGCCGACTTCGTGCTTCCATATGACGCGAAAATTTGCCATACTTTTTTTTAAATCAGATCAGTTCGTGAAATAGATCCTGTGGCATCAAAAATATAGAAAAGGGCATTCGATGTCAACTAGAGCTTGCTTTTGAACGGATTATGGTTATTATAATATTTTATTGATAATAAAATCAATATCTTAAAATAATGAAAAAATTTGATTCTCAAATGCGCACCGAACCGCTAAACCGTGCCGGAGGCGGATTGGGAGCTGCGCTGCGCAAACTTCTGAATTTTATCCGACCAGATCATGTTGGTCGCCCTGGGGATCCACTGCGGGAAAAGGTGGTCGAAAAGGTGGCGCCCCAAAACCGACCATGGCGTTTATTTCAGGTCGAGTCCGCCATCGCCTGCAATTTAAAATGCGTCATGTGTCCCTGGAGAGAAATTGCCAAAAAGGCTTCCGATCACGGTATTATGACACAGGAGATATGGGAGGCGATTCGACCCTATTTAGACCAGGTGACATCCGTTGATTTTACCGGCGGCGGAGAACCGCTGCTGCAACCCAAATTGACCGGGTGGATCGCCGATGCTAAAGCGGCGGGCTGTGAAACCGGTTTTCTATCCAACGGACTGCTTCTTGAAAAAGAAAAATTAGAAAAAATTCTGGATGCAGGCATTGACTGGATTTGCATTTCCATGGATGGAGCCACGGCGGAGATGTATAACAAAATACGGGTCGGATCCAATTTCGATCGGGTGTGTGAAAATGTAGCCCATATCGCCAGCATGCGAGACGGCAACATACCGAAAACAATGATTAATTTCGTATTGATGGCCATGAACTTTCACCAGGTGCAAGAAATCGTGCGGCTGGCCGCGGGCTTGGGTGTTGACCAGGTGAATTTCAAGCAATGTGATGTTATCCGTGGTGAACATGGTAAAGGCCTTGGCTTATTCGGTCCCCGCGAAACCAGAGAAATTCGTCAATTGCGAAAGTCACTGGATAAGGCTCGCCGTCTTGCTAAAAAATTGAATGTTCTGACGACTGCATTTGCCTTTTTTCCCGAAGAACAGCCGGTCTGCGAGCAGGATCCGCGAAATTCCATGTTTATTCGGTACGACGGAACAGTTGCCCCCTGCATCAATCTGGCCCTTGGCGGACCCACAACCTTTTTGGGCAAGGAAGTGACCATGCCTTCGGTTCATTACGGTCGGTTGCCGCAGGAGAATCTCATGGATTTGTGGGAATCGGAAACCTGTAAATTTTACCGAAAACGTTTCGCCGAGCGGATCGAAAGACATGAAAACACCATTGTCAGCAATCTATTCGACTCCAGCGGGATGGGCCGCGATCGAACCTTGCAATCCGCCCGCGAAGCCATGCCGGAACCGCCGCAAGGCTGTAATGTGTGTCA
>CP070694.1:1721195-1726943 GCA_020353355.1 Desulfobacterales bacterium
GCGGTTGACCATCTCATTGAGCTGGCGATAGGAAATTTTGAATCCATCCAAAAGAAGCGCCGTTCGCTCCGGAAACTTATTGACCGATTTTTCCAAGTATTCGGGAAGACATATGGGTTCATAAGCAATTTTTTCCGGCACACCCTGGTCGTAATGGGCCAACCATGGTTTATCCTGGTATTTGATATTCGAAGCCATGCGCCCCCTAAAGCCCGGTTAAATTTATGATTGCATATTGTTTAATGGAAAAATAAAAACAGCTCGCCCGGGATGGATCAGGTTTGAATCCGTTCTCGCAATGCCTTAATCAATGCGGTGCAAAAGTGATTGGCATCTGCCACAATAGCCACATCCGCCATTCTCATCATCGTGGCATTGGGGTTTTTGTTAACGGCGATAATAAAGCCGGCCTCGTTTGTGGCAGCAGTATGCTGAATCGCGCCGCTGATGCCCAACGATACGAGAATTTTGGGTTTGATGTGCTTGCCGGCCTGCCCGACGAGCGCGTCTGGGTCGAGCCAGCCGGCGTATACCACGGGGCGGGTTCCGCCGACCTCGCCACCCATGAGCTCGGCTAAATCGAAAAGTTTTTTAAATTTTTTTTTGCTGCCCATGCCGCGACCGCCACATACGACCACAGCAGCATCTTCAAGTCGTTGGTCGCGTAAGGGCTGACGTTCATAATTGATTAAGCGCACCCGATCTTTTGGTAGATTTTTCGTAAGCGGTATGTCAATAACTTCACCACGGCGCGCATTGTCATGGGGAATTTCTTGAAACGCTCCCGGTCGAACCGTGGCCATCTGAGGCCGGTGGTTAGGGGTAATTATTTCGGCCATCAGGTTGCCGCCAAAAGACGGCGCAATTTGCAATAGCAGCCCATCTTTGGTTATTTCCAAGCCGATACAGTCAGCCGTCAAGCCGGTACCCAGACGCTTGGCGACGCGGGGCGCAAATTCTTTGCCGAAGGAAGTGGCGCCCACCAAGATGATTTCCGGCTGATATTTTTTTGCGAGGCGTGCCATCACTACCGCATATTTTTCCACGCCGTAGTTTTTCAAGGATTGATGTTCCACGACATATACGTTGTGGGCACCGTGGGCGATATATTCGGTGATAAATTCATCTAAACCATGGCCAAATAAGACCGCACAAACTTCGGCATCTATTTTGGGCGCCAATTCGTTGGCTTTTGCCAGGAGTTGCAGGGTTACACGATTTTGAAAGTAATTCCGATAATCGCCAAAAACCCATATGGAAGGTTTGGTAGTGTGCATAGGTTGTTATCAGGCTAGTGGGTTTTTAAATCTTTTCCGATGGCGCCGCCGATGCGGTCACCAAATTTTTCAAAAAGTTCATCCACAATTTTTTTCGGCGTACCTTTGATTATCACGTTTCGTTTTTCGGCAGTCGCAGAATAAACGTTTAAAATTTTTGTGGGGGATCCCGGTATGCCGACTGTTTTTGGCTCAAGGCCGAGATCATGTGCTCCCAAGATTTTGATATCCGGTTGGTCAAAGGCTGTTTCCACCCCACCCAGGGTGGGATAGCGGGGAGCGTTTGCCTGTGGCGTGACCGTAATTAAGCCGGGCAGGTCCATTTCCAGGGTTTCAATAAAATTGTCAGACAACCGGTGCATTCGAACCTTGCGGCGTTTAATTTCGAGTTGTTCAACATAAGCCACCCCTGGAATATCAAGTTCTTCGGCCAACTGAGGTCCGACCTGGGCGGTTTCACTGTCGCTCGTATAACAGCCGCAAAGAATAAGATCAAAATCCGGACATTCTTTTTCAATGGCCCGCGCGAGTGTATATGAGGTTGCAAAGGTATCTCCTCCGGCCAGGCATGGATCGGTGAGCAGAACCCCGCGATCTGCTCCCATGGCGATAGCCTCGAACAAAACCTCTTCTGCCATCGGTGGGCCCATCGTGATAGCGACGATATTTCCTCCAATGCGGTGTTTGATTTGCAGTGCTTCTTCAAGAGCATTGGCACATGCCGGATTCATCATTCCCTCAGCCAGCTCGCGCCGCAATGTGCCGGATTTTGGATCCCAGGGCAACTCGGATACCATGGGGACCTGTTTTATGCAGACCACTAGGTTGAGCATAATTCACTTCAATTTAAAAAGTTACGTTAACCTGAAACCAGGAAAAAGTTAAATTCAGCAACATAGTGTAACTTCTTCCAGGGGGGCTAATCAAAGCCAAGTGCCCTTGGGCCTGGATTTTTGACTAGGTCAGCTGCGACAGAACACCACGGGAAATCACCAGACGTTGCACCTCACTGGTGCCTTCGTAAATTTCAGTAACTTTGGCGTCCCGAAAATACCGTTCGACATCATATTCCCTGCTGTATCCATAGCCTCCATGAATCTGTAAGGCCAGATTGGTGACACGTGATGCTATCGTGCTGCAATAAAGCTTGGCCATCGCGGCTTCGGTCCCAAACCGCTGGCCTGCATCTTTAAACGCACATGCCCGATACAGCAGCAATCGAGCCGCGTCAATTTCGGTGGCCATATCGGCCAAATAGTTTTGAATCGTCTGAAATGACGAAATGGGTTTTTTAAATTGCTGGCGTTCTTTGGAATATTTCACGGCTGCTTCGAAAGCAGCCTGGGCGATGCCGAGGGCCTGGGCCGCGATGCCGATGCGGCCGGTATCCAGCGTATTGAGCGCGATTTTAAGTCCGTCTCCCGGGCGGCCAAGCAGATTTTTTGCCGGAACCCGGACATCTTCTAAAAAAAGTGATGATACCGGGTTTGCACGCATACCGCTTAAGTCTTCCAATTCTCCAACGGAAAACCCCGGAGCGTCTTTTTCAACGATAAGAATACCGGTTGCGTTATCCCGAGATTCGGCCGGGATAACTGTAAAAATAAGCGCCAAACCGCAAATGCCGCCATTGGTTACAAACACCTTGGTACCGTTGACGATATATTGCCCTTCATCGAATACCGCAGTTGTTTCCACAGCGCCGGCATCGGAGCCGGCGTTGGCTTCCGTGAGGCAAAATGCACCGATTTGCTCGCCACTGGCCAACCCTGGAAGCAAACGCTTTTTCTGCTCCTCGGTCCCGAAGCATACGATGGGATAAGCGACGACGCTATTGTGGACGGTAATACACAGGCCAAGGGCGGCACATACCCGGGAGAGTTCTTCAATGGTAATGGCGTAACTGATGCAGTCCAACTCCGCGCCGCCGTATTCTTTGGGAACCTGAAGGCCGAAATAGTTCAGGGGACGCATCTTCTCGATGACTTCCCAGGGAAAGCGGGAGTCACAATCGATTTCGTGTGCAATCGGTCCCAGCTCAGTCTCGGCGAACTTGCGTACCGTCTTGCGCACAGCTTTGTGTTTCGTGCAGGGGTTAAAGTCCAAGGTTTATTAGGTCTCCTGCTGATATCAATAGATAAAAGGGCTGACGAGTAGATCCCAACAAATAGCCCAACAGCCGGGGAAAATCAATAGGGTGTTCATTCACCACATATAATAGAATTCTTTTAGAGGTGGTTTCGATAATGGGCGTTATTCAGCCTAATAATTTTTTTTATCAAGCAATGCAACAAGATTTTAATTGGGGGTATTTGCAAAAGCAAGAAATGAAAGGATGGGTGTTGTGAAACAAAATTGATCGTGACTGCGGAAAGCTTTATTTGCCTAATGCCCGAACATATGCCGACGCGGAATATCCTGTGATCTGCTGGCCATTGATTACGGCAAACGGAACCGCCTTTGATTGGGTAAGCGATCGCAAGCGTTGCGCTGCTTGCTGGTCCTTTTCGATATTATATTCGATGAACGCTATACCTCTTGAGCGGAAAAATGCCTTTGCTTTCTGACAATACGTACACCAACTGGTGACATAAAGTTCGACACGCATCGCATGGTTGTTATTCTCTTCCTTTGTTGTGACTTCATCTTCATCACTGATTGCATCCAGAATTTCAGAAATTTCCTCGGCATTATAATTTCTAAGTTGGTTCCTTGAATTGAGTTGCTCATCCTTATGCTGTGATGAAGTCCCCTTCAATTCCCAATCAGACGTATCGAAGGGCTGTGTGTCCGAATAGTGCACGACACCGTTTTCGTCTTCCCACGTGTATATGTCTCCCGCAAAAATATGCGGCGACACGCTGAGGATAACAAGTGCTAAGAGAATTCCCAGAACTTTGGCCATTTTTCCATCCTTTGCTAATGGGTTCGTTATTTTTGACAGTTTAAGTTTCGATGCAGGATATATCTAATTCCCGCGCAAACGTGAGCTGGAGATATGAATTTAATAATCCTGAATCTGTTATCGGCCAATAGAGGTAAAGACTTTAGTGAAAAAATTGGTTATCTCAAAAAAAATTGGATGGCGATTTGGAAGGTTAGGTGACAGGATCTGATCCGGCCGCTTTTTCCGGATTTTTTCGTTGCCAATTGATTTGATTTTTAATTTCACTGAGAATAAACGTACATTTCAAACTTTCGGCGATTTCTTCCTGGCTGGGTTCCTGGCCGGTTGTTTTGAGTATGAACTCTCGAGTTGACTGAATTCCTTCTTCGATACATTTGGAAAATAAACCGGCTTTGGCCAAATTATTCTGATGCGAATTAGAGATCAAGTTCATGGTCCAGAACAGGTCTTTTTGATTATTTTGACGGTCTTCTTCATTTGATGCTGCTTTTTTGCGCAGATAACGTATCTGGTTTCCGATTTCATTCAAAATGAAGTAACATTTCAAGGTGTTGGATATTTCCTCCTGCGTGGCTGCGCGTCCGGTGGCATATTTAACATACTTTTGCACCGTCATCAGCGCCTTGGTTATCTGTTTTTCGATCCGAACCAGCGTTGCCAAAGTCAACTCCTCTATCCGGCTGTGTCACAATTCGCCAAAAGCCGTCATTGCGGATCCCCGATCAAGTCGGGGACAGGCTTGAGATCCGTGGTTCGACAGGCTCACCACCCTGAGCGAAGTCGAAGGGGAATCCAGCATTTGCTAATGTCAACAGGTCATTAAACCAATTAAGGATATGTTATATCATAACAAATTATTAGGAATTTGAGAATACCATCCAATTGAAAAAATCTCGCCTTTGCAGGGTGTAGCTTCGGCCGCAAAACCCCCTCACCCCATCTGCCTTCAATTTCCATGGCCATGGTGTTACGGGAGTCCCGCTGACCGACTCTCGAGCAGGATTTGGTTGAGTTTCATTGTGCTTTGATAGGGCCGACCATTCGAACCATTACGGCATAACCTTCAAGCTCCGTGGGCAATTTCGTCTCAGTTTCTGGATTCGGGCCGTCCAAGCCGATGATAATCGCTGATTGACCGCGTTTATCCAAACCGATTCCGACAGAAACCACCCCAGGCAGCGCCAACAAACGGCGTTCATGGCTTTTTTTAACTTCCTGTATCGAAGGTTGCATGCTTGTTTCTCCCCTCATGTCAGAGACATTAAAATAGCAGCAAGACCCTGATGAACCACTAACTAGTTTCCATCCGGAAATACCGCAATTTCCTCCCCCTTAAAGGGGGGAGGGTAAAAGGGGGTCCCCTCCCGCCAGGGGAGGGGAAATGGGTTCTTCGGATGGGCACTGGCTAAATGAGCGGTTTTCGCTCATTTAGGGTTATACGCTAACTCCGAGGGCTGAAAAGACGTTTTGAATCCGGTTGATCACCGTAGTGGTGTCACTGCCAGCAAACAACAGGCCCACCAGTTGGTTGCTGTCATTTAGCACGGCCGAGCCGCTGTCGCC
>CP070694.1:1727043-1730137 GCA_020353355.1 Desulfobacterales bacterium
AGACTCCCAGATACCAATCATCCACTTCAGCGGGATGCACACCCGCCAACAGCGCAAAATTGCCGGTGACCATCAAACGCTGAATGTGATGGGCATAGGCATGCCGCAGCGACTGGCCGATGGCCATGCGCATACAATTCATGCGGGTTTCACCGGTCCAGTAACAATCGGGCAGTGCGGTATCGTGATCAAAATAATTCATGGATTCCAGATCTGGCATCAGAGCCCAGTAAATCCCGCGCATGTATTCGCGCCATCCTAAAATTTGACGCACGAAGCCCTCGATTTGCTGAATTTTTATTTTAGATTTTTTCTTATCCCAGGCGTTAACTGCGGCCTCGATAACCTCTAAAGGGTGCAAAAGTTTCGTGTTCATCGCAAAAGATATGCGGGAGTGAAACAGTGACCAGCTTTTGGCGGTCATGGCATCCTGGTAAGTTCCAAATGCCGGCAATCCATCTTTTACAAAGGTTTTCAGTAATGCCAGCGCTTGGGCTCGGTTAACAGGCCAGATCAATTTTTCGGGTTCAATTTCACCGAAAGTTTTCACCTTTTTTTCCCGTATCGCTCTATAAATATCGCTAACATTATTTTCAAAAAGCAATGGCTTAGGAATCGGCATTTTATTATCGTATGCCTGGCGATTTTTTTGATCGTAGTTCCACTGACCCCCGACCGGCTTTTCGTTATCCATCATAATATTGTAGCGTTTGCGCATCCACCGGTAAAAGGATTCCATCAGAAACCGCTTTTTGCCGGCAAAGAATTCTTTGAGTTCCTGTCGTTCGGTCAAAAAGTGTTCGGAATCAGCGATATGATGGGGGATTGGAAGCTTTTCGGCTATTTCGCGAAGCTGAATGTCCAAGCGGTATTCATCGGGCAGCAAATATTCAAAATGAGTAAAATTATCTTTCTTTATGAGGCAGGAGATATTGTCGGCAATGGTTTGATGATTTTTCGAATCATCTATCTTCAAATAAACGATCCGGTGTCCCAGCTCATCGAGTCGTTCCGCAAAAGCGCGCATGGCCGCAAAAAATGCAGCAACTTTCTGGATGTGGTGCTTGACATAATCCGTCTCCTGGCGGATTTCCATCATCACATAGGTCACATGTCTATGCGGAGATTTAAACCAGGAATGCTTTTGATTGAGCTGATCGCCAAGGATCAGGCGCAATATCTTTTGATTTGCCATTTTGGTTATGCGCGATCTACAAGGGAATCGACTTTTTTAACGTAGCCCTGGATATCACATTTTCTTTCCAGGCCCGAAGCGGCCATATAGCGAATTTTCCCGAAGATGGGCCGCTCCGCCCATGCCCGATCATGAACTCCGTAAATCCAGGCCACGCCGGTATAGGAATTGGGATCGCGCCCATCAATGAAGTATTTGTTGTTAATGGCCAGGGTGGTCTGAAATGCTTTTTGCGGTGTCTGCGACCATTCTAAAATTTTCTTGCCCCAGTACATGCGCATGTAGTTGTGCATAAAACCGGTATATTTCATTTCGCGCATGGCCGCATTCCAGTATTCATCGTGAGTTTTTGCATTTTCAAGCTGCTTACGGGTATAGATGTGCGCGCGTTTATCTTTTTGATGGTGGCTCAGCGTTTTTTGCGCCCATTGCGGAATGCATTGGTAGGAATCATAATTTTCGGAGTAATTGACAAAGTTCATCGCCAGCTCACGCCGCACGATCAGTTCCTCTAAAAATGCGTCTTTGGCCTTCTGCAGAAAGCGATCGGCACGCTGGATTCGCATCGCTAAATACAAAGGCGAAATCTGTCCAAAATGAAGGTATGGACTCATATGGGAGATATCGTCGGTCTGCGGCTGGTTGCTGTGCTGATCGTAATGTTTCAACCGGCAGCGAAGAAACTCATCAAATTTTTTTACCGCCTGTGAGGTTCCGCCTTTAAAAAAAGCGGTAACCGGCGCGACATTGCAGTCAAGATTCATTTTCTTCAGTATTTTTTCAATATCGCTGAGGTCAATCCCTTTTAAGGTAAACCCCAGCGAATGATCTTTTGCCTGGGTCGGTCTGAGCTCTGCGAGATATGTTTCAAGGTGTCGATGGATTTTGGGACGGATGGTTCGGGCGGCATACTCGGCTTTCTCGGAAACGACTCCGACGGGTACGACCACATCGCTTTCCACCTGCACGACACGACAGTCTGCCTCGCGTGCCACTTGAGCGCGCCATTGCTTTTGGTGCTTTTGGTAGCCCCGGTCACAAACAATCAAAGATGCCTCCCGGCCAAGGGCTAAGGCAATCTCCGCCGGGTCACCTTTTCGAACCACCATCTTGATACCGCGTTTCGCCAGAGACGCTTGAGTTTCCTTCAATCCTTGCAGCATAAAGATATAATGGCGCAGATTGGCCTCAGGGTAATTGTCCATCAAGCCAAAGCCAACCAGCAAACCCTGTCCGAGCCGATTGGCCTGTTGGATGGCATATTCCAGGGCATGGTTGTACTCCGCGCGCTGGGATTGCTGCATCCAATAAAGAACATAGTTGCCCTTCTGTAGATCAAGCGTATTCAGGTATTGGATGCGCGAATTCTGGATGATTTCAGATTTCATTTGAAAGTATTCTACCTACCCATCTCAAGTTTGTCAGGGAAAAGCTGCCTGCGCACCGCAAGCCAATCACCAAGTTCCAACAACGTTTGCGACAACTGATAGCGTCCACCGGCATACACAGCATAATCGCCGCCCCCTCCCATGGCCGAGGCAAATCGAATGGTGTTGGCATACAACAACCAGATATCGGTCCATTTTTTTTCAATTGCCTCATCAAAGGGGTTGCCGAAACCACCCCGGTCTAATCCAGCTGCAAATTTATAACGCCAGATCTCATTCATGATTCTGGTTCCGGCCAGCGTGTCGGCATTGGTCGTTTGAATGGTGTTTTCGAACCGTCTCCAATGACCCTGGACCCAGGAAGTCGCATGGCAATTCAAACAGGTAGCCTGCATGCTTTTTCGACGGGTGTCCATTTCTTCTTTGGTGATCAGATATTCTGAGGCCAGGCCGCCGCTAAAATCCGTGGGCAGGGGCTGGCCGTCTTTGTTTCGAATGATGGTGGTGTCCG
>CP070694.1:1730237-1734892 GCA_020353355.1 Desulfobacterales bacterium
ACGAAGATAAATGTTTCCCGATCGGGAAGAACCGAAAACGGATCGAAAATCGAAGCCAGTGAGCGGTTCAGAAACTGAGGGGCCAGCGCGAACACCATCATGAAAGCGATCAGAAGCGCAAGCAGGAGTCTGACCTGCGGCAGCGCCCTGCGGAAGGTTACCACCTGTTTGGGATCGATTTTTGAAATTTCATCCGCCGTCTTGCGCAGGTGAGCTGCGACCAAGGATGCTGACGTCGGATCGGCTCTCGCGGGGTTGTTGATTTGATCAAAAAGAAAAAGTGAATTGGTCACATCATCCTTCAGCCGCGGGAGCTTTTGCTCAAGGGCTCTGGCAACATGCTGCATGGGTAACCTGGAAGCCATCCTCCAGACGGCCAATACAAGGACCGCAACCATAGAGCTCAGGGCAAGCAGGTAATAAACGAAGGGAAGATAAGCAAATACCTCTCCCACTTCCTGAAAGAAAAGGCTTCCCAGGATGAAGATGAAAAAAACGGAGGCCAGACGCAGAAGGTGTTCAAGGGCGATGAGGAGCTTTAAGCGAAGGGCGATGCCCTTGAGGACTCTTTCAAGGCGGCCATAATAAAGTTGTAAACCCGTGCTGGGCATCAATGCCCGCCTCCAAATTTAGGAATACGGCAACTTGTTCGCTATTCCATATTTGCGATAATACAATGAATAAATTACGTCCTTAATTGAGCCTGTCAAGCATAAATAATTTTTTCTAACCGGAAGTGGCAATTCATGGTGCAAGGGGCTGACTTATCTTTGCCTGAACTGCCTCATGTTCACTTTTTGCCAGCAGGACCACCGCCGAGATGATCAAGCAGCCCCCTATGATTTTCGGCCAGGAAATCGTTTCCCCCAGAATAACAATCGCCAGGGCAACGGCGACCACAACTTCAAGCGTAGAAATGATGGCCGCATTGGCCGTGTCAATGCGCTTAAGCCCGGCAAAAAATACCACAAGACCCAGAACCGTTGATATCAAGGCGCTGGCAACAATCGCCACCCAGCCGGAGACAGCCGCGGGCAGCTGTGGACCTTGAACACCAACAACAATTCCAAAGATTGCCATTGAAGAGAGAATAATAACTGTAGATGCTGAAAATGGACCCGCCCGCTGGATGGAAAGGCTGCCGAAAATAAGATAAAGTGAATAAAAGATGGCGGCAATGATCGCTAATATGATACCGAGGAAATAGCCACCACTATCCAATCCGATGATAAATAAAATCCCTACAAAGGTCATGAGTAAAGCTGCAATTTTGTAACTGGTAATCGGCTGTCTGAGGAAGGCAGCGGAAAGCAGAGTTACAATCGTCGGATACATGTAAGCAATAACAATAACGAGATTCACAGGAGCCAGCTGTATGGCCGTGTAAAAGCAAAAGGTCGTTCCTGCCAGCCCGATTCCGCCTATCAGCACCAGAGAAATCAACAGCTTACCCCGGGGGATGGTGCGGCCACGCGCCATCATGATGATAAGCATGACCGGTGAAGCAATTAAAAAGCGAATAAAGAGAAACGTCCCGGGATTTGTGCCTGTGTCGTAAGCCATACGGGCAAAAATGGCATTTGTGCCAAAGCATGCTGCCGACAAGGCAACCAAAAGTACACCTATTAATCTATCCATTGAATCAATATGTTTTAGAGGCAGTGTCGTGAGGAGTTTCTATTTGTTTTGTTCGAGCGCCCTTATATACGCCACTTGAACGCCGGCTTCAACAAGAATCTTGCATATTCGCCAAAAATGAATTTTTAACTATATTCAATAACAGCGCCTATCGCAATGCTCTTGGCCTTTTTGTTTGACTATTCCAGATTGAATCTGCTATTAAAAGCCTTGGTGGTCACATCTCTTCATCAATAATCCATAGAAAATAAGATATCAGGCTATTGGCTCCAGGCGTGAGAACCGCAAACCCCTAACCCGCCGGTGATAATCAGCAAATAACCGGTTTAAGGAAAGGAGGGGAAGGTATGGTAGAGTTAAAACAGCTCGAGCACTTACTGGCCGAAGGCAAAATCAACCGCCGTGAGTTTATGGCACGCATGTCCGCTTTGGGTCTAATGGCCGCGGTGTCACCGGTATTACTGGCCACACCTGTAAAAGCTGCAACACCGATAAAGGGAGGTAGACTGAGAATCGGTATGGCCGGTGGCTCGACCACTGATTCGCTGGACACCGCGACGATGAATGACGCCATGACGTATAATATCAATTGGCAAACCAGGAACTGCCTGGTAGAGGTTGACCACAAGGGCAACCCCATACCCGAATTGGCCGAAAGCTGGGATACCTCGCCGGATGCGCTGAAATGGACTTTTAAATTGCGCAAAGGTGTTGAATTTCACAACGGCAGAACCCTGGAAGCCGAGGATGTGTTATTTTCCATCAATCATCACCGCAGGCAAGAATCTAAATCAGCTGCAAAGGGTATCGTTGATCCCATCGAAGACATGAAGACCGACGGCAAATACTCGGTGGTGTTCACATTGAAAGAAGGAAACGTCGACTTCCCCTTCATCATGAGTGCCCCTCACTTTACCATCGTCCCGGCCGGCACCACCGCTGCCGATTGGGAAAAAAGCATTGGAACCGGAGGCTATATTCTGCAAGAATGGGAGCCGGGCTATAGAGCATTTGCCAGACGCAATCCAAACTATTGGAAAGAGGGTCGCGCTCACTTTGACGAGATCGAGACGAGCGGTATTGCGGACGTCACTTCGAGGGTCGTCGCCTTACAAAGAGGGCAGATTGACGTTATGAACCGCTTTGAGCTTAGGCTCACTCATTTGCTACGAAGAGCACCTGGTATTCAGCTCATAAACGTAACCGGAACAAAGCATTATTCGATCCCGATGCTTACCGATAGGCAACCGTTTAATAACAATGACGTCAGACTGGCATTGAAATACGCCATCAATCGTGAGGAGTTGCTGAAGAAAGTTTTACCCGGCTACGGCAGCCTCGGAAATGATCATCCCATAGCTCCAACCCAGAAATATCATGCTTCCGAGTTGCCCCAGAGAAACTACGACCCGGACAAGGCTAGATTCCATATGAAAAAGGCTGGAATGCTGGATTACACGTTCGGCCTTCATGCCGCGGGTGCCGCTTGGCCGGGAGCCGACGCCTCAGGTGCGGCTATGCTTTACAGAGCTCATGCCGCCAAGGCCGGTATAAAGATAGAGGTCATCGTGGAACCCAATGACGGTTATAGGATGAATATCTGGATGAAAAAGCCCTGGGTGATGTGCTACTGGAGCGGCCCCTCCACCACAGATTGGATGTTTTCAACTGCCTACGCAGAGGATTCTTCATGGAATGATACATTTTGGAAGCATGAGCGGTTTAATAAACTGCTCAAAGAGGCCCGCGCGGAGCTTGACGAGAAGAAACGACAAGAAATGTACGCAGAATGCCAAAAGATTGTTCGAGACGAAGGCGGTGTGATTATCCCGATGTTTGGGAACCATATTGAAGCTGCAACTAAAAAACTAATTATCGATAATCCGGCGGGGAATTGGGAATTGGATGGTAACAGGGCTGCTGAACGCTGGTGGTTCGAGTCGTAATCGAACCAAACCGACCTCAGAATATAATAACAGGCCAGACGCAATGGGTCTGGCCCGTTATTATTGAATAAAATGCCTTTTATAATATTTTCAATGATTTTCTTTAAAGGAGTCCGATAGACAAATTTTTTCTTCTACTAGCTGGGTTATTATTGCACGGTCACCACCGGGCAGGGTGAATGCAGAATCACATACTGCGCCGTGGAACCGAATAAAAATTTCCCGACCTTCGACTTTTTTATAACCCCAATAAAAATTTGATCAATCTTCTCCTCTTCGGCAAACTTCACCAATTGCTCTCCAGAGGTCAGTTCAGTTAGCAACAGTTGGACCTCAAACGGCGGATCGGCGCTTCCTAAAATATTCTTGACCTCTGCTTCCAGTTTGTCTTCCGTCTTTTTGATCTGGGAATGTTTTAGCGGCTCTAGCCGGGTAATCGTATGAACCACCTCCAATTTTGCTTTCCAGACTTTGGCATGTTCCTGTGCCACCTTCAAAGCATCTTTGGACTCTTTTGTGCCGTCATAACAGACCATAAACTTCATGATGTCCTCCCATGTCGATAAAAGAATTCCACCTTTTTTATAATTGACAATCTAATCCTTAAACCATGCAAAAGTCAACCAAAATGGTTCACGACCAAATTGGATTTTAAAATAATATCTAAAAACGAAGTTTCAAGCGAAATAATCGCTGTTGACAATCAGGCCCGGTTTCGTTATTCGGATTTTCATTGTTTCAGTTTAATTTGCCTTTCCATATATTGAGCAATTTGGAGGAAGAAAATGCAAAAAATCCAAACGCGAATTGGCAGCGGCATCAGGGTCGAAATGACCGAGGCCGAAGTTAAAAAAGACCTGGCGGCGGGAACCGAGGATGCTGCCGACCGAGCAAAAATTCCTCCCCTTTCCGCCGATGACTTGCAATACTTATTTGAACTTCATCAATGTCCGGATAGAGTCGTTGGTGTTGAAAAAGGAAAATAGGTTTGCCTGACCTACGACAGCTGCACCACGAAAATCAAGCGCGCACACGTCTCGGTAAGTAAAATTCAATCATTGCAGATCTTTG
>CP070694.1:1734992-1738147 GCA_020353355.1 Desulfobacterales bacterium
CATAGGGATTATCTAAAATTAAGTCATACCGGACCCTCACGCCATATTTGGCTATTTCCCGGGCAACTTGCAGTATTTCGCTGTTTTTGCCGGGCCGGCTGAAAACCTGATTTCGAATATGATCCGTGCCCGCCTCGATACCGATTTTGACGCGATGCAAACCGCTTTTGACCAATCTTGCGATCATCGACGGTTTTATCAGTTTCGGGTTGTACATAACTTTGAACGGCAAACCGATTTCCGAGGAATAGCGTGTTTCAAATTCATTCAGCCAGGTCTCATCGGTGCCGAAATTTTCATCATGGAATTCGACGATCCTCTTCTGGTTGCCCGGAATTGCAAGTATTTCCTGCATCTCGGCAATGATGTTTTCAACCGAACGTCTGCGGCTGTAACGTCCTAAACCTTTATACATCGGCCGCAGTAGACTGTTCACACAATAAGAGCACGAAAAGGGGCATCCCCGCGCCGGCATTACATCCAAGGCCGGGTCTGCGATTGTCGGGTCCTCACGGATGAGCTCGTTGGAACCGATAAAATAGAAGGAATCTCTGCCGTAAGCCGGGAAAGGAATGCGATCCAGATTCTGTATCAGCGGTCGCATTGGATTTCTGATGATGGTGCCGTTGTTGTTTATCCAGAGGTTTTTGATATGCCGATACTCGGTCTCATCCCGCAGAGCCGTGACCAGTTCGCTGAATGCGTCTTCTCCTTCACCGATGCAAACCATGTCGGCTTCTTTAATACAGGTCTCCGGACTTATGGTTGGATGGATTCCTCCCCATATCACGGAAGCCGATGAATGGGACCGGACAATAGTGGTTATCCGTTTGGCAACGTGTAGATAGGGAGAGTAGACGCTTATACCAACAAGTTTCGGGGCGAGTTCGGTGATGGTTTCTTTCAACAACTGTTCTTCTTTCGAAGTTGGATATTTCACCGCATTGGTGTAAAAATTCTGAAAAAAAATCGTGGATGGCCGGACTCCCTCTAGGTTTTCCAACACTGCATGCAGGATACGGACGGGAAAGTTCTGATACCGATATAGCGCCAGCAAAACCACTGGTATTGGTTCTTTGGGTGAGCCCATTTTCTTATATGGAATAAAGGTTCGAGATATTTACCGTTCAGATCGTCCGAATTCAAAAAACAGACGGGACCTTACCATAAGGGGAAATTTTCGGCAACCGATTATCGAAGACGGATTTAGTTGTCAAGGAAGATTTTTTGCGCGGTGAGGGCCCGGGTCATTCCGGCCGAGTCGCGGCCGTTCTCATCTGCCGGATCAATTTCATAAGCCCTGACCGGCCGCGAAAATCCTTTCACTTCGATCGTCTCCATCGGCCGGCAGCCAATTTGATCGTTTACCAGGGCCCAGGTGGCATGGCTGATAAGAATTTTTCCCGGCTTGCAGGCCGTCTCCAGCCGGGAGGCCAGATTGACCTGCATGCCCATGGCGCTGTATTCGCTTCTATAGCGGGAGCCGAAACTACCCACCGTCGCCATGCCGGTATTAATACCGCATCGAATTTGCAGGGGATACTCGATGCCTTCATAAAACCACTTTTGTTGGAGTTCCGTCATTTTATGCTGCATATCGATCGCCATCTGCACACAGCGCAGGGCGTGATCGCGGTCGTTGGTTCCGTCCGGCGCACCGAAAAAAACAAACAATGCGTCGCCGGTAATATTGGCCAGGGTTCCCTCGTAATTTTGAATGATGTCATTCATACAGGAAAAATATTCGTTTAACAGTCTGCCCATATCTTCGGGCTCCATGGCATCCGTGATCCGGGTGAAATCTTTTATATCGGAGAAGAACAAGGTCAGTTTTCGACGGCTGTGATCCCGCACCGGCTCGACCTCTCCGGCCAATATTTTTTTGACCAACTGGGACGGTACATACCTTGATAAAAACTTCTGGGCCTTATCGATAATGCGCTTTTGCCTCTGCAGATCTTTGGTCCTTAATTCGATGGTCCTTTCCTGTTTCAGGCGATTGGTGTTGACCTCTTCTATGCGGCGTTCAAGTTCTTCGATAATCTCGCGCGATATGCGCCAGCGGATCAGATCCATGCAGCGCGAATACACCGGCTTGGCCTTCCACCTGATTTGACATTCGCAGAATTTGCCGCCTTCAAATTGACATACCCTCTCTTTGACTGCCGCCGGATTACCCGTAAGTTTTCCGAGACCCTCGTAAACACCTCTGTTCATGTCGCAGAAAAGCTTGGTAACGGCCGGATCATCATCCCAGTATATTCTTACCATGGCGAGACCGTTTTGATTCTTTACGATCTTAATTGAACGGTTTTGGTTGAACTTGGCATTCTCTAATGGAAGGCGGTTGATGATGGTTTGAACCCCGGCCAAACGCATTAAAAAAACCTGGCCGCCCACGGCGGTGTTGAATATATTGCAGCCGGCTTTGTAAATAGCGTCCGGATCGTTTAAAATCGATATGGTGTTGAGGTAGACTCTGTTCAGCAAAGCATTTGAAATCCAGTTGCCGGGTTCCAGCAAATATTCTTTGGCAACCGGAACGAGCCGGCCGGTATCTTCATCGGTAACAAGAAAACTATTATTGCCGGCGATACCAGCGAAAAGTTCCCGGTAGGGTACTTCCGATAAGACGCTCTGGATGTAATGCACGCAGGTGAGGACATTGATGCAACTGGAATCCTTTCTCATCGGTTTACCGGTTATCACAGGAATTGCTTGCATAGGTCCCTCCACCGGTGGCAATATAGAGATAAGGCTGGAAGACAGTCAAACAGCAAGGCTGCTCAATAACCGGGATTACGGGGAATGCAGGTCATCAGCCAAAATTGAAACGGACTGAAAAAAAAGATAGATATTGCTGTGTGATCGGAACGGACAGGCAGAAAATCTTAGATATCCTCACTTTATCTGTTCATTTGTCTGTCGCATAAGGAAAGATGGGGCTTTGCTGTACCGTAAATGCTTAAAGCCTTATGACGAAAGGTTTTTAGGTGATGAAGCATTTGTACAAATTATTTGCTCAATCGATCATGTTGAACACCTACCTCACCCAATCTCCTGCTTGAGGCAATTTGTTTTTGGATGATTCAGCCCCCGCTTTTAAAGACTCACTTTGTCGATTCATTGGTACATCTGCTCAGGAATTCAGCGGC
>CP070694.1:1738247-1740936 GCA_020353355.1 Desulfobacterales bacterium
GCGGAGTTCCGGTCGAAGTTCGAGAAACCTAAATTCCGTTTTGCGCAAAAGGTAGCACCAGATTTACCAGTACATTCACAATTTCCTGGCGCAAATTGTTCAGATGGCTGCGCATCTGCTGGGCGGCGTCGTCACCATTGCCGGCCAGAATACTCTCCACAAAAGCCGTATGTTCGATGTTCGACCGGTGAACACGGCCTTCCATGGCGACAAGTCCGATCCGAACCCGGTACCACTGGTCATTGAGGTCATTGATGACGCGGGCGGCCCGCTTATTGTCCGCCATTGATAGCATAATCCGATGAAGCTCCATGTCATTTTTGCGCCACGTCTCATTATCCTTTTCTTTTTCAGCCGCCTTCATACCGTCCAGAGCCTTTTTTACTGCGGCGCGCAGCCTCTTATCGGTGCAGGCTGCGGCTTTTCTGGCCAGCATGCCTTCAAGCTCCACTTTGACGTCAAATATTTCATGAATGTCTTCCAGTGAAAGGGCGTATACATTCCAGCCTTTACCGGCCTGCCCTACCAGGAAACCTTCATGCTCTAGACGGCGCAATGCATCGCGGACCGGGGTACGGCTGAAATTTAATTCGCCGGCAATCTTGCTGTCCAGAATCTTCTGGCCGGGAGCATAGATACGGCGCATGATGCGCTTTTTGACGTATTCATAAGCCTTCAACTCCAGCGAGTCTCCTCTTTTGGAGGACAGTGTCATCTCAGCTCCCCTCCCTCAAAACAGCTGCAGCAGTCGGCAAGTATTTCCATTACATGTAAAGCCCTTTTGTGATGTATTTTTGTCCGAAGAGGGTGATCAAAATCGCCGGTATCAGGGCAATGATGGCCGAGCCTGCCATCAGGTTCCACTCCATGCCGATCTCGTTGACAAACTGTACGATGGTCACCGTCAAAAGGGGCGTATCCGCACTGGTTAACAGCATCGCAAACAGCAGCTCATTCCATGTCCACAGCCAGCATATCAGCGACAGCGCGAATATGCCCGGCAATACCTGCGGCACGGCAATCCTGAAATAGACCCCCCAATATGAGCAGCCGTCCACCAGCGCGGCTTCTTCCGAAGAAGCCGTTATATTCTCGAAAAATCCCTTCATCACCAGTGAGAAAAATGCGACATGGACCGCCAGGTGGGGACCCAATACCCCCCAATAGGTATCGTAGATGCCTAGAAACTGGGTCATCGCATATAACGGCAACCCCCAGGTGATGTAAGGTATCGTCCGCATAATATAAATCAGGCCAAACCAAGCATTGCGCAGTTTGCCTCTGAACCGCCCCAGCATGTAGCCGCTTTGCAGCGTGATTCCGATGGATAGGAGAGTGCCCAGCGTGGCCAAAACCGCGGAATTGAACATGGCTTCTTTAAACTGCGGCGCATCAAAGGCCCGTATAAAGTTATCCAATGTAAAATGGGTGCCCCGATGAACATAAAACACTTCGGACTCCGGCCGCAGGGCCGTCAAAACCAGCCAAAATATCGGAAACACAAAAAAGAAGCATACCAGCACGATGCCCGCAAACCAAAGTGCACGGCGCCACCCGTAAAGTTTCAGCTGTCCCTTCACGATGATTTCTTCTGCCATTTTAAGCCGCCTTTTTCGCCCCCCCGGTGAGCCGGGCAAAAGTTCGGTACATTATCAAGCCAAATATCAACATGACCATCGCCCCCATCAGCGCTGCCGCATTACCGCTGCCGTAGTTGGTGTACTCAAATACTTCTTTGTAGGCGTACATGCTGAAAAATTCACTTGAGCGGGCCGGCCCGCCGGTCGTGATGACCCAGGTCTGATCAAACTGCCGGAATAGATCAATGGTGCGTATCAGCATACAGATGGTCAATACCGGTGACAGGTAAGGCAGGGTCACATGCCAAAATACCTGCCAGGCATTAGCGCCGTCAATTTTGGCGGCCTCCACCGGCGAGGGTGGCTGTACTTTGAGTGCGGCCAGCAACAAAATTGCAAACCAGGGCGTCCACAGCCACACATCCGAGATGATGATCACCAGCATCGCCGTCCAGCGACCCGACAACCACGAAATCACCGGCAAACCAAGCGCTTCCAGCGCCACACCTACTATTCCGAACTGACTGTTGAACATCCAGGCAAACAGGATCGCCGCAATGGAAGGGGCAACCATCATCGGAAACAGCAGCAAGGTTGTGACAATACTCTCGCCGCGAAAACTGCGATTGAGCAGCAGGGCGACACTGATTCCCAAAACGGTTTCGATGGCCAGCCCGGCGATGGTGAAAATGAAGGTGTTGGGAATGACGGTATTAAAGAAATGGCTGTCGGTGAACAGTCGGATGTAATTTTGCAGGCCAACGAAAGGCCGTCCCGGATCAAAAATTGTGACCTTGTGAAGACTGGTCCAGGCCGCCTGTATCACAGGATAGATCTCAAACACAATCAGCGCCAGCAAGGCCGGTATGACAAGCCCCCACATGAACCGGTGTTTGGCGGCCAGCGCCTTGCGCCGCCCGGATTCCAGTTCCTGTTCAACACTTAACTCGTTTTCCATTACGGTTGTTGTTTCGGATGACATAATTACCCGCTTTCAGAATAAATCAGCGACCACCAGCAGAGCTGGGGTATGAAGAAGACCCCTGCAAGGGGTTGGGACTACGCTCTGCCGGTGGTCGCTAATTTATGTAAAGAATTTTGGCTGCATA
>CP070694.1:1741036-1743891 GCA_020353355.1 Desulfobacterales bacterium
GGCTGATCTCCCCGACCAGCAGCGGAAGCTTGATACCCAGACCGCTGGTTTCCACGCAGGTTGCCACCACGCCGATAATGGCATTGATGATGGTCACGTCGCAGGCGGTCCGGGCGCCTTTGGTGAGCGCGTTGATGACTTCACTAAAATTGAGCCGCGTCTCCTTTCGGATGCTAAAGATCACACTCAACCCAACAAGGCTCACAATGCTCCAGAACACTACAAAGGGCAGTGAAAACCCCTTGATCAGCAGAAAGATGAGCACACCCAAGGGCAACACAAAGAGGGGGGCATCCAGGAGAAGTTCTTTGCCATTGATTTTTTCTTTTTCAACGACAATATCAAGTCGGTAGGCATTTATTTGCACGTAGAAAAGCAATCCAAGATAATAAAGGATCGCCGGCACCAAAACCGCAACTGCAATTTTAATATAGGGTATGCCGGTAAAGCCGGACATGATAAAGGCGGTTGCCCCCATGATCGGCGGCATGATCTGGCCGCCGTTTGATGACGCCGCCTCAATGGCCCCGGCCTGTTTCGGCAAATAGCCTGCCTTTTTCATTAAAGGAATCGTATACGCTCCCGTAATGGTCACATTCGCCACGGTGCTGCCGGTCATGCTTCCCAGCAGTGAACTACCCACCACAGCCACCGCAGCCGGCCCGCTCTTGAATTTGGAGCCCAGCCACTTACCCACACCCATGATGAATCTGACGCCGCCAAAAGCATAAAGCATGCCTCCGAATATAATCAGAAGGAACAAATAGTTCGCTGAAAGGCCCAGGATGGGGCCATATACGCCCTGTTCGATACCGACGCCGGCGCTGAGCCACATGATAAGCCGGGTAAAGGACACCGGCGCCACGGTAAACGGATGCGGCAGGTACCGGCCCAAAACCAGGTAGCACACACAGGCACCGGCAATGATGACAAATGTTTTACCGAGCACCTGATAGGCCACGATAAAGGTAACAATCAGCACAACGACGCCGACGACGACATCGGAGGGTATGGGAATAGACTGGCGATACATCATGATATCATTCAAATAGACCATCAGGTAGGTCGAAAAGGCCAGAGAAATCACGAGCAACACCCATCTCAGAGGCCGGCCATCTTTTTCCTTCTGAATCAGCGACAGTAGAACCACGAGGAAGGCCAGCCCCAGGTGGGTAATCTTATGGGCGGTGGGGCCCTGAAGTAGATACTGGGTGTATATCAACTGGTAGAGTATCATGACTAGGGCCACCGCCGGCAATGCCACGGCCACAATTCGGTCAACGCCAAATTTGGATTTTTTCGTTGCTTCCATTCTCGAACCTCCGCAATGCCGTTTTCGAACTCAAACCTTGTCGCTGAAGACCCGTCGCGTTCGGGTCCTCCAACGATTCACAACCGAGAAAAACTTGCAGCCGTCTCAAAAATAGCCATACCACGGATATTATTTGTGGCGGAACCGATTTCGCGAGTTTACTCCGCCGAGCCGTTTGCGATCCGCCTGAGGCGGACAATTGGGCGTTTGTCCGCCTCAGGTATGTTGGATGCATCGCTACAATAGTTTCTGATGATTAAGGCAAAAGATCGCCAAGCGGTTTGATCTTGACGCCCTGTTCCTCGTAGTACTTCTTCGCCACCGGATGCATCCGTTCCGGATCGATAATATAGGTGCTGACGGACTCCTTGCTAATGCCGGCTCCCTGGGCGTGCCAACTGGCGAACTTGTCGGCGTTCTCATAGAGTATCCGGGTGACCTCAAGGACCACGGCGTCGTCCATCCGCGCATCTGCACACCAGTAAACCGCGTCGACCGTGGCGTAAATGTCCTCTTTCTGAGTCTTGGGATCCAGTGCACCGGCAAATATTTTTAAGGGGACCATGCCCAATTTTAGTTGCATCTCTTTCGGCATCAGGTTGATATAATGAACCTGTTTTCTGGTCTCCAGATCTTCGATGAAGGCTCCCTTCTTGAAGCCGGCAGGCAAAATGTAGTCGATCTGCATGACGGCGACATCGGCCAACCCGTCTCGCAGGGCGTTTTTTCCGCCACCGTATCCGCCATGAAGCAACTTGACTTTGTCTTTGATTCCGAGTTCCTCCAGTACCCGTTGCTCATATACCGTTCTCGCGCCCCCGGGTCTGCCGACGAATACTTTCTTGCCCACCAGATCCTCGGCTGTTTTGATTTTCTCATCATATGTAATCCAGACCCATACATTGCTGGTGCAATATCCCATGATGCGATCCTTGTCATAGTATTCCATCTGCTTCAATGTGGGGTTCAGGGTCATTCCAGCATAGGGTGAGATGAAGACATATTTCTCGTAATCTTTCATGGCGATCTCAGGCCCCGCACTGACGCCGGGCGTGGCCACGACCTCAAGCCGAAGCCAATCGGACTGCTTGTTCACAAAGTAGGCCAGCGCCTGAGAAAGCACGAACCAGGAATCGCCCAACCTGCCGCCGAGAAGCATTTTGCGCGTCACCGGTTTTTTTTCTGCAGCCGAGACGGTTAGCGATACCGCTGAAAAAGCCAGTACCAGCGAAAACACAACGACCATTTTCAAAAATTTTCTTCGTTTCATTTGAATCCTCCTTTTCTGATGTGGTTTGGATTTGAGGTTTCAACCCTTAAACAAACGAACTAGAAGTGGTTTGAAAACTCCATCTAATGTCCGATGGCTGTGTTGCAAGCCTCTTTAAAATGCTCACATACTTCCATGTATGCTGCGCTTTTTCATCGGCCCGCGCCTTGCTCTCGAACATGATCTGAGATTTTTAAACCACTTATAGGCAAACTGACTTAAATTCATCAAGCGGACCACGGCATTTTATATAAAATCCTGAATTTCTCATAC
>CP070694.1:1743991-1748398 GCA_020353355.1 Desulfobacterales bacterium
AAACGGTCGGCCAGAATTTGAAATTCGATGTGCCGGGGTTCCTGGATGAACTTTTCAATGTAAAGCTCGTCATTGCCGAATGCAGCTCCGGCTTCAGCCTTGGCAATGGGGAAATCTTCACGCAGAATTTCTTCGTTTTCACAGATGCGTATTCCTCGCCCACCCCCGCCGCCTGAAGCTTTAATCATCACCGGATAGCCGATCTTAGCACCAAAACTTGCGGCTCTATCGAGACCGGCGATTCCGCTAAAGCTGCTGGGAATGACCGCAACACCCGCCTGTACCATGATTTTTTTCGCCGTGATTTTATCACCGGCAAGTTTCAGATTATCTGGTGTGGGGCCGATGAAGGCGATATTATTTGCGGCGCAGGCCTGGGCAAATTCTTCTTTTTCCGCAAGATAACCGTAGCCCGGATGAATGGCTTCCGCACCGGTTTGCTTGGCTGCGTTGATGATGCCGTCAATATTTAAATAGCTTTTGGCACTGATGGCCGGTCCGATGCAGATCTGTTCATCTGCCAGCTTGAGATGCAGGCAAGCTTCATCTGCCTCAGAATAAACGGCAACGCTTTTAATACCCTGCTCTCTGCAGGCCCGTATAATTCTCAGGGCGATTTCACCCCTGTTGGCAACCAGAATTTTTTTAAACATTTTAGGCACTTCAGTCGATTTCGATGATGAACATGATATCATCATCGTTTAAGGGAGTTTCATTTTCGACCAGGATTTCGACGATCTTACCATTGGCCGGGCACTTGACTTTTTGAAATACTTTCATGGTTTCCAGCAACGCCAGTACCTGTTTTTTCTTGACCGTATCGCCAACTTCAACATAGGCCGGCTGCTCGGGAGCCGGACTGCGGTAAAACACCCCCGACATCGGAGCCCGTACTTCTACTTTTTTTCCATCTGCCATATTTTTCTATCTCCTTATCGTTTTCTTAATGTCAGCGGCAAAACAAAAAGTTACTCATGAGTCCATTAACCGCCCGACATGAAATTTATTCTCTTTGCTTGCATTTTTTTCTTCGCGGCTGGAAGTCGCTCCCACATTGTGAGCGACGATCTATCTCTTGTGGGTTCCCGCTTTAGCGGGACAGAATCCGATTTAATCGAGTGACTTTTGTTCGACTTAGTAATGCTCTCTGCGTTCTTTGCAACTTTGCGGTTAATAATCCTTTTACTTCTCCCTGCGTTCTAGTCCTTTGAAGAGAAATTCGCACAGGTCTTCAGTAAGCTCATCCGGTAAAATTTCTCGGCCGAAAATGACACCGGAGAAACAGATCTGTTCTATGCTTCCCAGGATTCCATATCGAATTAATTGGGGTGGAATATCATCTCGAATCTCTTCGTTGCGAACGCCCTCTTCAATCAGGTGCAAAACCGTGTCGCTATAACGTTTTACGAGTTTGTAAGTTTCGCTTTTGTAATATTCCGGGTGGGTTCTGGCTTCTACCAGGAGGATTCTGGCAAAAACCCTGTTCGTTGCGTAAACGTTAATGTGAGACCAGATAAGCTTTCGAAGTTTGTTGAGCGCTCCTTTGATGCCCTTTAGATCATGTTCGAGTTGAATACCGTACTGCTCGAGATATTCGCGTAATACCTGATGGAGCAAATCGCGTTTGTCTTTAAAATATTTATAGATGAGCGCTTCGGTAACACCGGCTTTCTTTGCGATTTCGGCTGTTGTGATAAGGTTGAACTCTTTTTGCTCTAAAAGAGATATCAACGCCTGAGTAATTTTTACACGACCCGGCGGCAGGGGTTTGGTTTGTGAGTTTATGATTAAATTGTTGGCAAGAAGTTGCATGACACACCTTTCAAAGTATTGGCTTGGGGCTTGGAGCTGGGGGCAAGGGGTTAAAGATTTAAAAAAGGAAGAATCAAATTTTTTTAACTCCATGCTCCATGCCCCAAGCCCTATGCTCCATGCCATTTACTTTAGGGTCTCTGGAGAACAAGGTTCATCAAGACAATGCAAAAAATAACCATTTAGCTTCGGCAATCTAGAATCCTTCCACACGTGCAATAATCTCCCTCATAATCTCGTCTGCCCCCCCGCCAATCGAAAAAAGGCGGGCGTCCCGATAATACCGTGAGATCAACATTTCGTTCATGTAGCCCAGCCCCCCATACATCTGCAAACATCCATCTGAAACTTTTCGCATTAATTGAGCGGCAACGAGCTTTCCCATCGACACCTCGCGGGTAACATCGAGTCCTTCCATCTTCATGCGTACGATATGATAGGTCAGTTGCCGCAGACATTCGATTTCCGTCAACCAATCCGCCAGGCGATGCCGTAACACCTGTCGGGTAATCAGCGGTTTGCCGAAAACAATTCGGCTCTTGAGATGCTCTACGGTCATGTGGATAATATCTAGGCAGCCGATATAGGCGCCCGGCATGGAAGAAAAGCGCTCGTGCTGAAACTGTTTCATCTGGTAGATGAAGCCTTCACCTTCGCGGCCGATCAGGTTTTCAGCCGGTATTCTGAGGTTGTCAAAAAATAGCTCAGCCGTGTCGCTGCAGCGAACCCCGAGTTTGTCTAATTTGCGGCTGACCTTGAAGCCGGGGAGGTTGGTTGGAACCACAAAAAGGCTGAATGAATGGTAACCGGCATCATCGCTGGTTCGTGCCAGCAGCGTCAAAAAATCTGCCTGAGTGCCGTTGGTGATATATGTTTTGGAGCCGTTGATAACATAAGCATCACCATCCTTTTTTGCCGTGGTTTGAAGGGCGGCGACATCGGATCCGGCACCCGGTTCCGTCACGGCGATAGACGATACCATATCGCCTGCAATCGCTGGCGTTAAATAGGTTTCTTTAAGATATTCACTGCCGAATTCAGCAATGGCAGGTGTGGCCATATGGGTCTGCACCGCAACGGCCATCGGTATTCCCATTCCCTGGACGTGTCCAAGCTCTTCTAAAAAAACCAAATCGTACCAGTAATCCAGACCCTGTCCGCCATATTTCGGATCGTAGCGAATACCGAGGAAACCCAGGTCGCCCATTTTCTTAAACAAATCATGCAGCGGCGCAATTCCTTGATCTTCCCATTCATCCATATTGGGATTAATTTCTTTGTCTACAAATTCTTTTACGGCCCGCCGGACCATTTCGTGGTCTTTGTTGAAATAAATTTGGCTGGCTGATTTGATCTTTCTGGCCATAAGACACCCCTTTAGTGAATTAGTTGAATAGTCAAATGGTGGCCTGGTCAAATAGTTTATTTAGCGGATGTTAACAAAAAAGAAGATATCGATTTTTCCTATTTAACGATTTAACAAATCAACTAATTAACCAAATAATCCTTACTTCTTTTTTTTGGATTCAAAGAACAGTTTAATAATTTCCTTATGCTCCGGGGTTTGCAATGTAATCGATTGATGGGCAGCTTCCCAATCCAGTACTTCTTTTAAAGAGCGGTCGAAGCTCTTTTCGAGGCCTTCTTTAATCAGTGCTACCGCCAGCCTTGGTTTTTGAACGAGGCTGGCGGCTAGAGCTTGCACTTCTTGCTCCAGTTTTTCTTCCGGCACAGATTTATAGACAAGGCCAATTGAGGCGGCAGTCTTGCCGTCGATTTCGTTTCCCAGCAATGCCAGCTCCTTGGCTCTGGCCATACCGACCAGACGTGGCAGAAAATAATGACCCCCATAATCCATGATCAACCCGATGTTGACAAAAATTTCGCAAAAACGCGCGTTATCAGCGGCCACCACAAAGTCTGACGCCAACGCCAGATTTGCACCGCCGCCGACGGCAACCCCCCTGAGCATCGTGATTACCGCTTGAGGCACTGCCCGAACGGCTTGTACGATTTGCCCTACCCGTTTCATGCCATTCAACCAATCCGGTGAAGAGATGTTTTCGCTGAAAAGGTTCACATCCGCACCGGAACAAAAATGTTCCCCGGCGCCTTTGATTACCACCACCCGGGTCTCCTCATCCGACCTGAGTTGCATAAATACGTCATACAACTGTCCCATCATTTCTTTGCTCATGGCATTCATGACCTTAGGCCGGTTGAGTATCGCGGTTGCGATCTTATCCTTTATTTCGAATAAAAGATGTTCTGATGACATAGTATCTATCTCCTTTTGATTGATACCAAATGATGGTTTTGGGCCATTTGATATGATTTATGTTAAATTGTTTTTTGAGCAATGATTTACAATGAATAGGTTAGTGGTATTTACCAAAATGTTCGAATTGTTATTTAAATTACAAATAATTGAGAAATTCTCGGGTTAGTGAATATCACTTACATCAATTTTGTCAAGAAATTTTACGGAACTATAACCAATAAAAAGGCCACATACACTCGAATTGCAGATGGAACCTTTCGTAGGTTGGGTTGAGGCTCGACCGAGTAATTTTGGGTTTCGTCCCTCAACCCAAC
>CP070694.1:1748498-1754234 GCA_020353355.1 Desulfobacterales bacterium
GACTCGCGATTCTGGTAAAGCTGCTGATATAACCTGATATCACAGATTTAGAGGGTCGGTCAATGTTGCATAGATGTTTATAGTATCGGTACTTTTGAGATGGCAAAATTTTTACAGTAACTATAAGTTATTTAAAAACCCTAAGTGATTCGCAAATTCGCGCTATAATTTGGAGCAGATTTATTTGTGTTTAAGAAAATGCCATTACTGTAAATACATTCAACCTGAACCAACTGGACAGGACGCCATACATTCAGAACAACTGTAGATAGAGCCAGAGGTGGTCGCCTGCCAAATCTCCCAAAAATGAGGGCTATAGATGACGTCTTTAACCGCCTTTTCATCAGCGCCAATAAGGTTTCTTGTCACGCCGATGATTCCCGGTAGAGCGTTACTTAAGGTATAGGAACTACAGGCACGATAATCTAGCGTGCCATCTTCTTGGATAGCCTCTGCAGGGCAGGCATTTCGGCACGATTCGCACCGTTTGCAGGGGGTTTCATCCAGAGGTTGGTCGACACTCAGGGATGCATCCGTAATAATCGTTCCTAAACGGACCAACGGGCCAAATTCTGGCGTGACCAACAATTTGCTCAATCCAATGCCGCCCAAACCTGCAACAGCCGCCACTGTTTTATGATTGATGTCACCCTGCAGGCCCTTTGACTCCGGACCCATGTCTACCGGGAAATAGGGAGATATGCTGACAGCTTTAGCACCCTCACCGGCAAGTGTTCGGACGGTCTCCATGCATATATGATTAAGGCGTTCATAAACACACATCGTATCATAGCGGTTCAAGCGAAGGTTGCCGGAGCATACAGCAGATCTGTTCAAGGCGACAGCAATGCTGATCAGTGAACGTGCCCCCTGCAGAAGCTTCTCCGGTTTTTCATCGTGCTCATATAATAGAGGTGATTGGGCGTCTGCCACACCTACCAAGTCTGCACCCATAGCTTTGACTTTTTCTTTTAGCTCGATACCCGATATCATAATTTTCCCTCCATAACATCAGCCCTCATAATAGCCCTGAGTTTTCTGATGACTTTTTCAGGCATGAGACCACCTACCTAAGGTTTATAATGATAGTTAATGTCAGTTTTAGAAAGTAATAAAATATTTGGATATCATAAATATCACAAATTTCCACAAACTACAGATACTTTAATTGAAGAATGGATTTTTTCGACAGAATACCTATAGGGGGCCATAACGTATAATCTTATAAAAACCCTTGTGATATCTATTTGAAACATGTAATTTTAACAGAGTGTGGTTTATGGCGAAATCCGGCTCTAAAACTGCATCAAATTTTTCCCTGATTCATTTGATATCACAGATTTACCCTAAGTTGACGTATTTTCAAGGGAGTTTGTCGATGGATAACGCAATCACCGTTTTAGCAGGAGCTACCGGTAATCTCGGCGGGCGCATCGCCAGAGCGATTCTCGAACGGGGCGCCAATGTGAGGGCGGTCGTCCGCCACAACAGCGACCCTGAGAAGGTCGAGGAGTTGCGGAAGCGGGGTGCGCCGATCGCCGAGGTGGACTTCAACAGCGTTTCCGAGGTGACCGGGGCGTGCCAGGGGGGGGCGTGCGTCATCTCTGCGCTGTCCGGACTGCGGGACGTAATCGTTGAGGCGCAGACGTTGCTGCTCGATGCAGCGGTCAAGGCTGGGGTGCCACGCTTCATCCCGTCCGACTACGCCATCGATTTCACGAAGTTGCCTCCTGGAACGAACCGCAATCTCGATCTGCGTCGAGAATTCCAAGAGCGTCTCGACAAGGCCCCGATTGCGGCCACCTCGATCCTCAACGGCATGTTCACGGATTTGCTGACCGGCCAGGCGCCGATCATCCTCTTCAAATTGAAGCGAGTTGTTTACTGGGAGGACGCCGATCAGCGACTGGACTTAACGACCATGGACGATACGGCTGAATTCACCGCAGCCGCGGCTCTCGACTCTTCTACTCCAAGATTCTTGCGCATCGCTGGGGATCAAATCAGCGCCCGCGGGTTGGTGGAAGTCGTCAGTGAAGTGACCAGAGAAAAGTTCCGCCTGTTCCGCGCAGGAGGTCTTAGGAGGCTTGCGGCACTGATCAAGATGACGCGAGCAGTCCTTCCCAAGAGCAGTGCAGTCTATCCACCTTGGCAAGGCATGCAGTACCTGCACAACATGTTCAGCGGACGCGCGAAACTAGAGCCACTCGACAACGACCGTTATCCAGGTATCCGATGGACAACAGCGCGGGATGTCCTTGCGGCACGCTAATCGGGGTATCGCGGTCGAGCAAGAAAGCCTAATACCGCTGGACGCGGTAGTGGCTGCGTACAATAGAGCCGCCCATCCGAAAGAGTTGATCGTTCACCCTATAAAGCACTTCGACAAGAATAACGACTTTAAAAACAATTTTTTTGATTGTATCAATCCTAGCTCAGCAAAATCAACAAGCGGACCACATATGCCAGGAGCAAAACGGCAATGAGCCCGCCGCACCAGAGTGTCGCAAACCACAACCACTGTCGCTGTTTTTCAGTAAGCGCTTTCATGGGATGCTTTTCCTCTGAAGATGTAGTAGCAGTAACCGACGTAAGCGAGTACCAGAGGCAACATGATGATCGTTCCGACCAGCAGTAACGACTGCGATTCTGGCGCAGCCGCTGCCTGACGGAACGTAATCTCGAAAGGCACGATATACGGCCACATGCTGATCGCAATACCGAGATAGCCTGTCAGAAAGACACCGAAGCTCAGGAAAAAGGGGCGATATTCCCGGCCCGCATGCAGATCGCGCCAGATGATGATCAGCATGACCAAACTGGCGACCGGTATGGGCAAAAGGAAAAAGAAGTTGGGCAGGCTGAACCACAGCGTCCGGATTTCGGCATTCATGATCGGCATGCTGATGCTGACGATCGCCAGAAAAACGGCCACGTAAGCGATCACATAGGAAGCGCTCTTGCGGGCCCAATCCTGGGTTTCACCATCGGTTTTCATCACCAGCCAGGTGGCCCCCAGCAACGTGTATCCGAATACCACAGCGATGCCGGTCATGACGCTGTAGGCATCGAGCCAGTCGAATGGCCCGCCGGCATAGCTGCGTTCTTCGACGTTGATCCCTTGCACGATGGCACCGATAATGACGCCCTGCATGAAGGCGGCGACCAGAGAACCGAAGTGAAAGGAGTCATCCCAGATGCGGCGGGATTTACCGGTGGCTTTGAAACGAAACTCAAACGCCACCCCCCGGAAGATCAGACCCAGCAGCATGATGATCACCGGGATGTACAGGGCCGGCATCATGACCGCGTAGGCCAGTGGAAATGCGGCAAACAGACCGCCGCCGCCCAGGATCAGCCAGGTTTCATTGCCGTCCCAGAAAGGGGCGATGGAATTCATCATGCGGTCCCGACACTGATCCGTGGGTGCAAACGGGAAAAGAACGCCCACCCCCAGGTCAAAGCCGTCCAACAGAATATAGAGGAAAATTGCGGTGGCGATCAGACCATACCAGATCAGCGGCAAATCCACAAAATTCTCGAAGCTAAACATGCTGGTCTCTCTTTTCTCCGACCAATTCCGTGACGATCGGCGGTTTTTCGACGCCATGATCACCGTAGGCCGCTTCCGCATCTTCTGGTCCCTTGGCGATCAGCTTGAGTATGTAGTAACTGCCGGCGCCGAATACGAAAACATAAACGATAATGAAGGCAACCAGGGATATGGCGATGGATGTCCCCATCACCGGTGAGGTGGCATCTTCTGTCCGCAGCAGGCCATGGACGATCCAGGGTTGCCGGCCGACTTCCGTGACAAACCATCCGGCCAGCACAGCGATAAACCCGGCCGGCGTCAGAGCCATGCACCAGTACTGAAACCAACGGGTGTCAAACAACCGTTTTCTTAAATAGAGCACGATCGCGATCGCACCGGTTGCGATCATCAACATACCGATCCCCACCATGATGCGAAATGTCCAGAATACCCCGGCCACCGGTGGGCGTTCGTCTGCAGGCCATGCTTTGAGGCCCTTGACTTCTCCGTCGAGGTCGTGGGTGAGGATCAGACTCGACATCGTCGGAATTTCAATGGCGTATTTCGTAATCTCTTCTTCCTGATCCGGCCAGCCAAAAAGCACCAACGGTGCGCCGCTTTGGGTTTCCCAGAGGCCTTCCATGGCGGCCACCTTGGCGGGCTGATATTTGAAGGTGTTGAGCCCGTGAAGGTCACCAAACACCAGCTGTATGGGGGCCACGAAAATGGCCATGATCATCGCCATGCCAAACATCACCCGGGCGTGCTGAACATGGCGGAGGCGCCACAGGTAGAATGCGCCGATGCCGGCTACGGTAAAAGCGGTCGTCAGATAGGCTGCGGTGATCATATGCACAAAACGAAAGGGAAAAGAAGGGTTGAAAATCACTTGCAGCCAGCCGGTCGGATAAAGCAAACCATCCTGACCCACGCGGAATCCCTGCGGGGTTTGCATCCAGCTGTTGGCCGACAGAATCCAGAACGCCGAAATCAATGTTCCCACTGCCACGATGAGGGTCGCAGCAAAATGCATCTTTGGACTGACACGGTTCCAGCCGAACAGCATCACCCCCAGAAATGAAGCCTCTAAGAAGAAGGCGGTGAGGACCTCATAACCCAGCAACGGCCCTAGCACGCTTCCGCCCGCATCTGCAAATCTCGACCAGTTGGTGCCGAACTGAAACGACATGACCACGCCGGAAACGACACCCATCCCGAAGGTGACGGCGAAAATTTTGACCCACATGCGATAGACATCGGCGTAGACCTGATTGCCGGTCTTGAGCCAACGCCACTCGAGAACCGCCACCCAGCTAGCCAGTCCGATGGTGAAGGCCGGAAAAAGAATGTGAAAAGAGATGGTGAAGGCGAACTGAATACGCGCCAACAGGGTGGGATCTAAGTTTTCAAGCATAATCAAATCTCAATATTTAGATTCGGTTTAAGCTAATCTGAAAGCTAATTCCTTATGTTAATGCGCCTCAGACATGTGTCAAGACTTCGAGGAAAACTTCAGCCAAGGTTAAAAAATAATGATCAGTTCATCCGCCAAATGATTTCTGATGCATATCCACCAGCGAACTGTTGGCGGCCATGATGGCATCCATTTTGCCCATGGTCACCGGAAGCATGGACTGGATGAAGTATTCTGCTGTTTTCAGCAGGCCGTCATAAAACGCCACCTCTTTATTTTTATCAGCCTTTTCCAGAATAACTTCGGGCGAACTGCTGCCGGCTATCGTTTCCAATTTGGGCAGTGCGACCGCAGCCCGCCACAGATGCATCCAGGCCATTGATACATCGCCGACGACTTCCAGCAATGGATGCGCATAGGCAAAGGCTGTTTTAAACCCGGGCAACAGAATGATAGCACCCAGGTGGTTGGCAGTGTCACTCAACCGGGTGAGGGCATTTTCCACAGGGTTTACCAGCGCCTTAAGCTTTTGTATGGTTTTAGCGTGATCAATGCATTTTTGGATCTCTTTCATAAAATCAAGAAATGCTTTTCCTTGATTCATCTTCAGCTTGCGGCCCAGCAGATCCATGGCCTGGATGCCGTTGGTACCTTCCCAGATGGTCGCGATTTTGCAATCCCGCATGAGCTGTTCTACCGGATACGCTTTGGTGTATCCATAACCGCCATAGATCTGGACGGCCTGATCACAGATAAACAATCCTCTCTCGCTGCAGTAGGCTTTTAC
>CP070694.1:1754334-1757338 GCA_020353355.1 Desulfobacterales bacterium
CATTCTTCGGGCGATCTGGCAGACAATCCTCCCGTCCGGCCGGGCGTCACCGACGGTCTCGATGGCCTGGCGAATCCGCTGCACCCGACGCTCGGTGTTGGTAAAGGTGCCATTCTTTTCCGCAAAAGTTACCGAGGGCAATACCACGTGGGCCAGTCGCGCCGTTTCGGTGAGAAAAATATCTTGGACCACCAAAAACTCCAACTGCCGGAGGGCTTCGGCGACATGGGCGATATCCGGGTCGCTGAGCATCGGGTTCTCGCCGACCAGGTAAAGCGCTTTGATCTTTTTTTCGGCGGCCGCTTGAAAGATTTCGGTAAGCGTTAGGCCCGGCCGGGCAGGCAAGGATCGGTTCCAGACCCGTTCGAATTTTTTTCTGATCTTGGGATCGTCCACTCGCTGGTATCCTGGATAAAAGTCGGGCAAGGCCCCCATGTCACAGGCTCCCTGAACGTTGTTTTGACCTCTCAGGGCATTCACGCCGGTGGACGGTTTGCCGACATTGCCGGTGAGCATCGCCAGATTGGCAACCGCCAGTACATTGTCGGTACCGTGACTGTGCTGAGTGATTCCCATGGCATAAAGAATAGAGCCGGGTTTGCGGGTAGCATATAGCCGGGCGGCCTCGCTGAGCATAGACCGCGGCACCCCGGTGGTGCGCTCTACGAAATCCAAATCAAAGGATTTCAAAGAGCGCCGGAAGGCTGTGAAATTTTCACAGCGTTTCTGGATAAAGGCCGTATCCGCGAGGCCTTCGTCGACAATCACCCGCATCATACCCATCAATAAGGCCACATCGCTGCCGGGACGCTGCCGAAGCCAAATGTGAGCGATTCCGCACAGATCAATCTCTCTAGGATTCGCCACAACCAGTTGGGTTCCCTCCCTCACCGCCCGCCTCACCTGCAGGCCGATCACCGGGTGGGTGGCGGTGGTGTCGGTTCCAATTGCCAGAATACAGCCGGCGCCGCTGATTTCTTCAATCGAGTTGGTCATGGCCCCGCTGCCAAAACTCAAACCCAGCCCCGCAACCGTGGAGGCGTGGCACAGCCGCGCACAGTGGTCGATATGCTGGGTCCCCAGAACGGCTCGCCCGAATTTCTGAATCAGATAATTTTCTTCATTGGTGCATTTGGCCGAGGCCAGCACGCCGATTTCGTTTCCCCGGTACCGGGCAAACTCACCGCTCACCAGATCCAGGGCCTCGTCCCAGGTTGCCGGCTCCAGTTTCCCGTCTCGCCGAATCAGGGGCTTGGTCAGGCGTTGAGCGTGGTTGACATAATCGAGCCCGAATCGACCCTTCACGCATAAGCTGCCCTTATTGACCCGGTTATCCGCATCACCCCGGCCGCCAACGAGGGTGTCTCCCCGCACCTCCAGCACGATGCCGCAGCCCACACCACAATACGGGCATATGCTCTTGACCGCTTTGGATGGAAAGTCGAAGTTTTTGGGAACGATCGCCCCGGTCGTGCATTTGATCACACATTGACCGCAGGATTCGCAAATAGACTCGGCAATCGGTTTGTCGCCTCCCGCTGTGATGATTTTCGAGAACCGGCCTTGATGTTGAATCTCCAGGGCACGCCGGCCCTGCACCTCGGCGCAAACCCGCACACATTTGCCGCAAAGAATGCACAGGCTGGAATCACGAACAAAGAAAGGATTGCTGGAGTCGATGACCGACGTTCTTTCCAGCCGGCGGTAGGGTTGTTCTCCAACACCGAGATAAGCCGCTACCTTCTGCAACTCACAGCGCTGATTTTTGGGGCACAGCAAACAATCGGACGGATGATCGGACATCAGCAGTTGGACAATCCGTCGGCGGGTCGCGTTGACCCGGTCTGTGTCCGTGCGCACCACCATACCCTCTGCCACCGGCAATGTACAGGCGGTCGGCAGGCCATCCTCGCCATCGACCTCCACCAGACAAAGCCGGCAGGCCCCAAAGGGTTCCAGGTCGGGATCGGCGCAGAGATTCGGGATATAGATACCCGCAGCCAGAGCCGCTTCCAAAACGGTGGCCTCTTCGCTTGCTTCTATCGCAATTCCGTCGATGACCATTTTAATGCGAGCCATTCTGGTTACCTCCTCCTCTCATCCGTTTCTGATGCCCTCAGCGGGCAGGTGCTTTGGTAGACGGGCTCGGCTCGGCAAATACCGCCGGGGCAGGCGCCGTCACGGATATGGGTTTCAAATTGATCGCCGAAGTGCGCCAGCATCAAAAGCACGATATCGCCCGCCGTTTTGCCCACCGGGCATTCGGATGCAACCCTCATCGTGTCGGTAAGTTCGGTGAGCATATCGAGCATTTGCGGTTTGCCGCGCCCGCCGGCGATGTCTTCCAGGATGCCCATCACCTGGGCGGCCCCCAGGCGGCAGGTGACACATTTCGTGCAGGAATTGTTCTGGATCGGGGCCATCATCGAAAAGCGCGCCAAATCCACGGCACAGCCTGAATTCTCTATTTTGGCCATAAGACGCTCGGGGACCAGTTCGGGCAAAAAGCTCTTCAGCCCTTCATAGCCGCCGGCATCATAGCCGGCCACGGTCTGGAGGCACGGCAGACATTGATCCTCGAGGGCATGGTAAATAACGAGGGGGCGACATACCCCGGCGAGACAGCGCTTGGTGAGGATATGAGATTCATATTCGTGGCGGAAATAGCGCAGGGTGGAAAGCACCGGGTTCGGTGCGGTTTGCCCCAGGCCGCACAACGCCGTATCCTGAATAATAGCCGCCCATTTTTCGAGGGTTTGAATATCGTCCGCCCTTCCCTTACCCTCGCAGGCCCGGTTTAAAATTTCGAGCATCTTGGTGGTTCCGGCGCGGCAGGGGGCGCATTTCCCGCAAGATTCATCCGTGCAAAATTCCATAAAAAATCTTGCCACGTCCACCATGCACTTGTCTTCGTCCATCACGATCATGCCGCCCGAGCCCACGATCGCCCCCAACTGAGTAATGGATTCATAATCAACCGGCACGTCCAGGTGTTGGGCGGGAA
>CP070694.1:1757438-1763092 GCA_020353355.1 Desulfobacterales bacterium
CTCAGCGAAGAACCTTCCGATGCGCTCTATCGAATGGTGTTTCTTTACAAACTCCCTTCCCCTCTTTCCTTTAGCCCTGAGTTCCTCCCTGTGATAATAAGCCCACCGGATCTTTGAAGCGATGTCACTTAGATCCGTGTTAATAAGCGGTATTTCATCCTCAACTACCAGGCCTGCCTTAACATACAACTCGACTAAATCCTTGCGAAGATAACAGAGTACAGGTTTTCCCATCGCCATGGCTTCGATGGCAAACATGGCATACCAGCCAATCACAAATTGATCGGCAACCAGATCCACGTCCTGCATCGCTCTGCGAATTTCGTCGTTAGGCACCCCTCGCAGCAAAATGAGCTCAAGATCTAAACCCTCGCTTTTAAGGAGCTCTATTGCTGCGACTAGCGCGTCAGTTCCCTTTATCATCGGGTGATTGGGCGCATGAAGTATCCGCAGTTTGGCGCTCTCCTGATGCCCTTTTCTTTCCGCAGGCGCCCATCGTTCCATATCAATTGAGAAGTGCCCTAACATGAGGGAATCCCAATGATACATGTATTCAATCCAGTCAGCTCCAGTTATCACCCAGCCCGCGTGGCGCGTCCATCGGTCGATGTTTTTCCGATTAAGCCCGTATTTTTCCCAAAACCTTGGGTAATCGCAAGCAACCGCGTGCTTAAAGTACAAATTCCTTGAGCGGGTTAGAACCTGGACATCACCACCGTAAGGCATAACAACTACCTTGGCTTTCGCTACCTTGTAAAAAATAGGCTCCAGCGCATGTAATACATATTTCTTAGAGATGAAAGGCCCACCGTTAAAATAAATAAATAATGCGCGATACCGAAAAAGTACTCGGCAGAAAAGATAATACGGAATGATACGTTTCATAAACACATTGGCACGCCATTTCGTCAAATCTAAATCGAATTGGTTGGTTATGTAGAAAGTCTTGTTCACAAATGTCTCTGCACTAAACCCATTTTGCCTCAGAGCTTTTTTATGATAGATATTGTTGATAAGCGGTACGGGTCCCAGGCCTACATCGACATCTTTCTTCGCATATCTCGAAACGATACAGATACAAAAACAGGGAATGACCATGAGAATTTCTATGGTCATTCCAGCAAGTTTTTTTACAGGCTTAGTAAGCTTCATTGTAACCGGCCTCATCGCTAACATTCGCGAAATTGAGAAAACCTCGTTGATTTCTATGCTCGCTGATCCAAATCAAAACCTTACCGCCATGGTCAAGGTCTGGTGACATTGAGCATGAATTTGCCGATCATCTTCAATCCAAATAGTGTCTGTTTAGCCACTCGAAACTGAGGAGTGACCAAATGAGGAGTCGGTGGTTTCTCCGACCCTGAAAGTGTTCCTCCAGCTTTGCCTGCACGAATTGATGGTCGAAGTAAGGCCTGCTGACCGCTTGTTTATCATAAAGAATTTCTTTAATGTAAGTCATGGACGGACCCCGGTACCAGTTCTCGTCAGGCGGTGAGAAACCTTGCTTGCGCTGGTGCAAGAACTCTTTGGGCAGGTAATCTTGCATCGCGTTCCGCAGAATTAATTTCCCTTCTGCGCTTTCGAAGTAATGGTTGTCTCTAAGATCTCCTAAGCCATTTTCTCCCAGCTTAAGGGTGGGTCTCAGCTCCCATGCGAGGTCAACTAAATCGTTGTCTAAAAACGGTACTCTTGTTTCAAGGCTGTGGGCCATACTCATGCGGTCTTCAATAATGAGGAAACCATGGAGAAACGTCCGAAACTCAAAGAACCGGGCCCGTTGTAAAAGATTGTCGAAAGGACTCAAATCCTGCTGCCAGATGGGAGCGCCCTCCATAACTTGCTGGAAACTCTGCCAGGTTGCTTCGTAGTACTGCTGAAATTCTGGTATAAAGAGAGAACGAATCTCATCCGGAAAAAGCAACCGATGCCAATAAAGATAGCAAGCATGATCAAAATCTTCAAAGTTTTTCGCCCCGACAACAGGACGATAGCGCCACGGGTAGCCGGCAAACAATTCGTCACCACCCGCGCCTGCCAGGCAGACCTTAACAAACCGGCTGGCAAGCTTGGCCACATACCAGTTTTGATGGCACATTCCCACCCGTGGATCATCGACATGCCAGCTGATCTTCTCCATTGCTGCAGGCATATCACCTGCGTGGAGTACAACGGCATAATGTTCTGTCTGAAGCAAATAGGAGAGGCGTTCTGCAATCTCACGTTCATCGTAACTTTGTTCAATACCGTCCACATTGGTCAAATCGAAGCCACCCGTAAAAGTCATCAAGCGGGGAATCGAGCGCCCGGCTACAGAAACGATGGATCCACTGTCCATGCCACCGGAAAGGTACGAGCCGACTTCGACATCGCTTATCAGCTGGCGTTTTACGGCTTTGGCAAATGCCCGTGCGATCACGTCTTTGGCGTCATCCCCAGAGTCAAAAGAAACAGAAGCAGCAGCAGGAAACGCATCATGGTACCGTTGAGGTTCACTTTGTTTTCCTGAACCGGGGATTATCTCGAGAAATTCACCGGGCTGAAGTAACTGTATTTTCTTAAAAAGCGTATGATGACGATAGATGTTCTGAAACGTAAAGTATTCGACTAAAGCCTCTGGATTTACCTCTGCGCTTACCAAGTCGCTTGCTAGAATTGCCTTGATTTCACTCGCAAAAATGAAAAATCCATGTGAATAGGCATAGTATAATGGTTTTACTCCGAATCTATCGCGGGCAAGGACTAACCGGTTGTCATGACGATCGTAAATCGCAAATGCAAACATTCCATTAAGCATTTCGAGACTGTCGATATTGTACTCCTCCCAGAGGTGCAGCAGAACCTCCGTATCGCTGCGGGTTCGGAAAACATGGCCTCTCGTATCCAATTCCCGCTTAATCTCGAGATGATTATATATTTCACCGTTGTACACCACCCAATACCGTCGATCCGAACTGGACATGGGCTGATGGCCGTAATGGGTTAAATCAATGACCGCCAAACGCCGGTGGCCGAGACCTACCGAAAAGCAGTGCTTCCCGGTCTCTTCCTTAAAGTAAGCACCACCAAAAACGGGCAGGTGCTCATTTATATGTTTGAATTCTGGATCGGCAAATTCGCTCCAATATCCACCTTCGCCCAATCTACTTTCGCTGAGACGAAAAAACACGTAACCTGCATCGTCAGGCCCTCGATGGGATATCGTATCGCACATGACTTTTACTGCCTGTGGTTCCACATGCGAACCATTTATACTAACAATTCCTGCTATTCCACACATTGTTCAGAATTTTCCCGTCCCTTTATCCAAATTGGAATTTACTCTTTAATTCGCGCCGGAGAGCCAATTGCGATTGTATGCGCTGGAACATCTTTGGTTACGACAGAACCCATACCAACAATTGCATACTCACCGATTTTTACCCTCTCTCTTATTGAAACATTAGGACCGATATGAACACCTTCCCCCAATACCCCACGACCTAACAAGGATGAATTAGGACCTACGAAACAACCATCTTTTATTACCCAGTCGTGTCCTACATGAGCTGAGCTCCGAAATGAGCAATGGTTGCCTATAATAGAATTCGCCATAATGCAAACGTGGAATCCAATAAATGTGTCGTATCCAACTTTAACATTAGGTGCAACGTAAGCTGATGGATGAATAAGACTAAAGTAACGCTCAGGTGGTATCTCCATGCCCTTGATCTTCTTTAGCCTTTCTTGTGCCTGCTTCACCTTTTGCAAAGCGGTGATAAATAATACTTCTGGGTCTGATATAAGATTATTTATTTCGCCCTTGCTAATCTTTCCTAAAACAGGGAGACAGGCAATTTGTGTGCCTTTATTCTCATGGTCATTAAGCCATCCATATCCCTCAATCCCTTCTACGTCTCGGCAAGCCCAAGCTATCAACTCACCGTCTCCACGACCACCTAAAATAACTATTTTTTTCTTTTTCATATACTCTCTCTCGGTGCTCCATTAATATAAATTGCTCCTGCAACGCCACCCATAGAGTCACCCAGAATCATGAATAAGTTTTCTGCAACTCGCTAACAACCAAGGCTTGCTCAGCCTCAGTCATTTGCACATAGAGCGGAATTGTCAGACTCAATCGGTCTGCTAGGTAGGCATTGGGAAACTGTTCAGGCCGCAAACCATATTTCTCAGCATAATAACCCTGGATTACAGGAGCATGGGTGCCCTGGCGAGTAGCAATTCCTTTGGTCTCCAGTCGAGCCATTAATTCATTTCGCTTCCGGTTCATGTGCGCTACGTTACCTAAGATTGGCTCCTCCGGACGGAACAGGCATACATAGGCCTGGTATCCGTGAACATACCCATCGGCAACTACGGGGGTTTCCACCCACTCCACATTGGCCAGCGTCTCATCGTAAACCCTCGCCCGTCGTGATCGTTCAGCAAGTATCCACTCCGCCTTCTTCATCTGAGCACACCCCAAAGCTCCCTGTATGTCCGTCAAACGATAATTGTAGCCAAGGTGGTTAAAATCGGCCAATAAAAAGGATGATTTCATAAACTCTCGGTCGAAGTCTGTTCGAGAAGCACCATGATCGCGGAAAATGCGACTCAATCGATCGAATTCTGGTAGGGCAGTTGTGATCATGCCGCCCTCACCGGTCGTAATCGACTTGCGTGGGTGGAAACTGAAACAGCCCATTTCGCCAAATGTACCTGCGTGACGACCATGATACGAGGCACCAAAACCGCACGCTGCATCTTCTAAGACCCACAGTTTATGCTTTTTAGCTATCTCAAGTATCGGCCCCATGTCCGCACACAATCCAAAAAGATGTACAGGAATGATTCCCACGGTTTGAGGGGTGATCAACTGCTCAATCCGGCTCGTGTCTATGTTGAATGTGCGCAAATCAATGTCGCAAAAGATCGGCTTTGCGTGCATGTATTCAACAACATTGGCTGTAGAGACCCACGTAAAGGCAGGCACAATGACTTCATCGCCAGGCTTTAAGTCCAAAGCAGTGACGGCCACATGCATTGCGGTGCTGCAGGAGGTCGTGGCAATGGAAAACCGCGCTCCGGTGAAGGCAGAGAATTTGTCCTCAAATTCTTTTACAAATTTCCCCTGTACCACCCAGCCGCTCTCCAACGGCAATTGCGCAGCTTTTAATTCTTCTTCATCAAAAAAAGGTTTTGTTATCGGGATTATCATCTCGAATCTTGTATTCGCTCACTGTGTACAGAGCCTTTAACTCCAAGTCGGTACTCGATTAAACATCTAAGGCATCTTCAAAAGTAACTGCTTTGGTCTTCCGAAAGATTTAGCCCTTATACATTAACTATTGCACGATGCCAGCAACGCGTCGGCGTTCAGCTACTTCTGACTTATGGCTATTGCGCCAAGATAGGAGTCTCTTCAACCCTTCCCGTAATCCTACCTGGGCTTTGAAACCTATTTCCTCTTCCGCTTTTTTAGCAAAGCCTATCCGGTTCTTGACGAAGGTCATGCCGCCAGGCTCATACTGGACCTGCAGATCCGAGCCTGTAATATTCAGAATCAGCTCCGCTAATTCTTTGATAGTGGTTTTGATTCCGCGACCTACATTGTAAAATCCGAATGGAACATTACTTTTCAGTGCGCAAACATTGGCCTTTGCAGTGTCTGTAAC
>CP070694.1:1763192-1769445 GCA_020353355.1 Desulfobacterales bacterium
GACCGAAGCGACGTAGATGCCGGCGTTGCCTTGGCTGTCTACGGCATTGGCTCCCTTGATGAAGACATCCTCGGCGCCGAAGTTGAGTATCTCAACGTTGGAATCAGCGCCTTCCACCACTTTCCCTTGCCGGACAACGTGCCAGGTGCTGGGTGGCGGGCCCGTATAGGAAGTGGTGATCCCATTGCAGACCAGGCCCACGGTCTGGCCTGCCTTGGGCTCAACCGTGATGCCGAAGAGCTCCTCGGTGATGTATGCATTGGTAATTCCCCTGGCGATGATGATCATCCCGTTTTTCCAGGCATTCTGGACCTCGGGCAGCGCAACCGTGGCTTTTGCCAGAAGGCGCCTAGAATCAGCCGGATTCAAGATCACCATGGCAGAAATCTGTTTGCGACGCGGTGTGGGTTCCGCAAGTTCGACTTCGTAGAACATATCGGCCTCCTTGGTTTAGAGATGGCAAGAACAACTCCGCTTTGATTGGAGCTGACATATTGGAGAAGCGCCTTTATCTATTAAAACGATGGGTTTTGCTTTTTATGACCGAAATATGGCAAAAAGAAGATGGGGTGTCAATCCGGAAATTTCACCTTCCCCAAGGATATTTTTTAACCTTTCTCCCGGCGTTTTATTCGTTGCGCGCTTTTCTTTTGTTGACATTCATAATTATTTCTTGATAAATAATAGTGAGATTGTGAATGGCCAGCCTTATCTGGATTGAACGCTTGAGGTTGTGGTTTAGCTTCTCAAAAAAGGGGGTTGGTAATGACCGAAGAGGAAAGAAAAGGGTTCTTGCAAAAGTTTGGAAAGGCCGCCAGGGAGTTCATTTACGGGATGGCTGCCCATGATACTGCCCGGTTTGCCCTCAAGACCCGGGGCAGCATGGAGCATCTCTTCATCTTGATCACTATGGGAGACCTCTTGGGTGTGCCGATCCTCCCGCCATATTATTCCCTGCGAATTCTTCCCTATGTGGTTCCTCAAATATCGACGTGGAAGCGGAGAATGCTCCGGGAAAGAGATCTAACGGACGCGCTGGCATAAGAGATCGGGACCCGCAAGCGTACAGCAAATAATTGAAAAAGATAATCTCCTGCATAACGGACAAAAAGGAGGTGTGCCATTTCAATCGCAACCATTTTCACTCAACACCCGAATCGAAGGTACATTATGTTTGGAGGAAAGGGGGGGTTAGGCAAAACCACCTTCTCTGCGGCCACAGCCTATTATCTCGCCAAGCAGGGACATCGGGTGCTGGTTTTCTCCGTAGACCCCCAAGCTTCCCTGAGCGATATCTTCGAGCGTGATATCTTTGGCAAAGGGGCCGTGGAGATCATGCCAAACCTTTACGCCCAAGAGATAGACGCCGACCGCAGGATCAAGGAATACCAGGAGGAAATCAGACAGAAGATCTTCAGCATGTATGGCCTGTCCAAGATACCTGAAGAGATCGAGAGCTATATCCAGGCCGCAGCCGCAGAGCCGGCTATGGAGGAAAGTGCGATATTCGATGAAGTAGTCGATATCGTCGTCAAAGGGGGTTACGATTATTACATCTATGACCTGGTTCCCCTCGGCCATGCCCTCTACTATCTGAGCATGGCCTCAGTCTATGACGTCTGGATCGACAAAATAACCCAGCTTCGGGCGGAAATGCAGGAATACGACCAAGTGGTCGCGATAGCCAGGCGGGAGAAAGAAATCGAGGAAGACAAGATCCTCAACGAGCTCCTGTACATCAAGGACCGGATTAACAAGTCCTCCAGCATCCTGACTGACAAGGAGAAGACGGCTTTCTTCTTTGTCCTGGTGGCTGAAGAGATGATCATCAAGGACACTCAAAAGGCCGCCGAGCTGTTTGCCAAGTTCGATGTTCCCCTGAGCGGGTATATTGTCAATCGCGTTATTCCCCCCGAGCTGAAGGGACAGAAGCTCCCTGCATATTTAGTTCACCGCATGGAGATGCAGGACAAGTATATGGACGTCATTGATCGGACTTTCAGCCAAGAAATTTTGGCCTATGTCCCGGAGATGGAGCGGGACATCACCGGATTGCCGATGATCGAAAAAATGGCTCAGGCCATGTTTGATCCAGGGAGGTAAGCTATGGGCGCGATCACCCAGACGATGACCCAATTTGTAGAAGTCCATCCGGAGCTCAAGTATGTCTTTTTTGGAGGAAAAGGAGGGGTTGGCAAGACGATCATGGCCGGAGCTGCAGCCCTGTGGTTTGCTCAACAGGGCAAGAAGACGCTGTTGGCCTCCACCAATCCTGTCCATAGCCTGACCAACCTCCTGAAGCAGGACGTCTTCGGTAAGTCGGTGCTGATAGATGGCGGCGAGGGTTGCTACGCCCTCGAGATCGACACCAAAGATACCATCGAGCGCTCCAAGACCGAAATTCGCGAAAAGATCAGCTGGTTCTTGAAGTTCGCGGACATCGCCGTGCAAGCCGAAGAGTTCGTGGAATCCGCCACCATGAACCCTGCATTTGAAGAATCCGCGATGTTCGAAAACATGCTCGACCTGATATTCCAAGACGAATATGAGATTTATGTTTTCGACACTGCTCCGACGGCCAATGCCCGCAGGCTATTGGGCATGTCCAAGGTTTATTCCCTGTGGGTGGAAAAAATGATCAAGAGCCGGGAGGAGGCCGGCATATTGCGCAAAAAACTCTCCTACAGCAGGCGAAGAGAGGAGAAGGATCCCTTGATGGATTACCTTCTCAAGTTCAAGGACCGCATGGCCGATGCAAGGGTTTTATTGACCCAACCGCAAACAACCGCTTTTTTCTTTGTTACCCTGCCCGAAAGCCTTCCGATTGCCGTGATTACTCGATTCATTCAATGGTTTCACGAATTCGGGATTCCGGTGGGGGGTGTGATCGTCAACGGGCTGATCCAAAAGGAGACGGTCACAAACGACGCACCGGAGTTCGTCCTCAATCGCATTAAGATGCAGCAGGAGCATATGGAGAAGATCTGGCAGATTTTTGGGGAAAGAGTCAGGTCCGTCGTGCCCTTATTCGAGACCGAGGTACAAGGATCGGTAATGCTCAAAAAAACGGCTGAATTCCTCTTTGCCTGACAGACACTGCAGGATTCGATATTTTCCAAGTGGGGTGCTGGCCCCACTTTTTTTTGCCCAAAACGACATCCGTTGAGCGTGGATTTTTAATGCTTCTGAGGTTGATCTTGGGATGGTGTATCCACATGGGATTTGCCGGAAGAGGCGAGATACTTCAGTGGCACGTCGATTGCGAAAGAGATCTGAGAATTTCTTTGATATCCGCCTCCGGGCAAGCTCCGGTAAAGCTGATCATAATCGTGCGCCCTAAATCTGAACAATGGAAGCAAAGGCGCATTGTTTTGGCCAGTTTTTTCTTGAGGAATCCGATTCCCACCTCCCCGAGAATATAGGACGCCTGATGGCCATTGATCAGCAACGATCCCCGTGAATGGATGGCAATGCCCTTGGTCTTTAATTCGTCGCGCTGACCCCTTTTCACCGTGATCGTCATATCCAGGCCGACTTTTTTGGAGGGATGATACACGATCTGATCGGTCTGTCCGGCCTGTACCCAAAGGAGAACACCGACTCTAACGTTGGAGTGCACGTCCGGCTCGAGGTAGCTTCTGGTTATCCGCCAGCCTGCCGGAAGCGCCAAGGTCAAAAAATGGGTGAGCCCGAACAGAAGATTGTTGGCAGATATTTTGTGCGCTTCGTGGTTTATGGTCATTTCGACGGCACCCTTATCAACGACCCAAATGGCCTTGAAGGATGAGAGCGAGTCGGGATTTATCGCTGCCGCAGTATTTTTCTTTTTTATTGACGATAAACGTGGGGTAAGTCTGGGTCCAATGGCGGATGGATTTGAAAACGCCGCGCAACGATGAGGCATTGATGATCTCGATCCGAATTTTATCCTTATATTCCTGGGCCAGTTCACAGAGCCAGCTCGTGAGGAAAAGGTGTTCTTCTTTCACGTCCGCTGGATATTCATTGAGGTCCGCTTCATCCCGTTTTTTCTGCAGACCAAACTGGTCTGAAACCAATTCGTAATGTCCTCAATTACAAAAGGTAACCGGGACTAAAGAGATCACTTCTAGGGTAATCGGTTGCATTTTTTCACTTCAAAAGAGACGGGAAGGCCCCAAAAAGACCTTCCCGTCGTGTCTTGGTGGATATATTTTTTAGGACGTTTCTCCTCCTGAAGACGGTGTAGAGGACTCGGTTGGCGGTGCAGCACCAACAGCAGCGCCCTCGGCCACAAATCGGGTCATGGAAGCGATGGCATCTTTGACCAAAAAAATCGCCAAGACGACCAGTAAAATGGCAATCACGCCGGTGACCCAATACCCGATTATTAGATCACTGGGCACCTCTGCGCCAGTGAAGAGTGTGCGGAAGCCGTTAAAGGCAACCACGATTGCCGCACAGATGGTGGTGAGACCCAGAAATACCGAGGGCCAGAGGGTAATGTTGTAATTCTTGCCTTCCGAGGCCAGCCAGCACGTGCAGATGAGCAGGGCCATTGCCGCCAGCATCTGGTTGAAGGCTCCCCCCAGCATCCAGAGCGACGTCAGGACCCCGGTGAAGCAGAAGACCGCAAATATCGCGATGGAGACAAGGGTAGAGAAATGGATGTTCTTGAAAGCCGGCCAGAATTCTCCCAGTACATCTGCCCCGTAGAGGCGCATGAACCGCACCCCCAGATGGATCAGCGTAAAGCCGATGACCGCAAAAACGATGTTGGCGAAAGACAGCCCCATCGCTTCAGGGATCCCAAAGTTAGCCAGAAAGTTGCTCATTCCCTTGGCGAAAACGAATCCCCCGCCCTTTTTAAAGGCTGCTGCAAATCCCTCGAAGCTACCGAAAGCCGAAACCGCAATAATCAGAGCGATCATTCCCATGACCATTTCCAATAGCATCGAACCGCCGGCAACAGGCAGCGTATCGGTCTCCTTTTCGATCATGCGGGCCGTGCCCGAACTGCTCACCAGCGAATGCCAACCGGACACCGCGCCGCACATGAGGGTCACAAACATCAGCGGCCAGAGGGGTTTTCCGGCCCAGAGGAAACCCGTGTATGCCGGAAAATCGCCGAAGGACGGGCGCCCGATGAGGATCCCCAGCGCAGTGCCGATCATTGCGACAAAGACCACCCAAAAGCCCAGGTAGTTGATGGGCTGGGCCCAGCGCCAAATCGGCAATGTCGCCCCAAAGTAGCAGAAGGCCAGCACGAATAGGATCCATATGAATTTTGCTTGGGTGATCGTACCGAAGAGTACCGGAGAAGGATCGCCGCCGTTGACCCAGGCGAAAAAGCTCTGCACAAACCCCAGCCTGCTGAGCCAGAGCATACCGACAAAGGTTATGACCACGGTGATCAGGGTCGAGGTAATAATGGGTTTTTTCCATTTGTAGATCATCTGGCCGAACAGAAGACCCATGGCGACCCAGATGAGGATACCCAGTGGAGCAGTCGGGTTTGACAGCGTTCCGGCAATAAAGACGGCGAAGGCCCCGAAGCTGAACATCAGATTGAAGTAGATGAAAACGCTGACCAACGTTCGGCCCCGAGGGGAGATCAGGGTATAGCTCATTCCGCCAAGGCTCATGCCCTCCTTGCGGATGGAGACCTGGGCCGACGTGTAATCATGGACCCATCCCAAGAAGGCTACGCCCAGGAGAAGGTAAAGAAAAGCCGGAATCCAGCCCCAGTGGACGGCAATGATGGCTCCCACAATGGGGCCCAACCCGCAGATGGATTTAAACTGGAAGCCGAAGAGGACGTTTTTGCTGGAAGGCATGAAATCCACGCCATCCATGTACATTACGGCCGGTGTGGTTTTATCCGGGTCGGATTGAACGATTTTTCTATCCACATACCGGCCATAGGTTCGGTAAATAATAATTGCCCATACAACAGCTAGAATCAAAGCCACAAGTGAATTCATGATATTCTCCTCCTCAGTTAAAAGATGGAAAACCCTACAGACACTTTATTCCAGAGGCGCAGAATAAAGCCCTTTACCAGTTTCCAATCTCTTATCGCGTGTCATCACCTCCTTCCCGCATGGTTTACAGCTATTGATTAGGAAGCCCCCTATTCTCCTGAATAGCCATAAATCATTAAGATTGTTATGAATTTTAAGAAAATAAAAACCCTACTTCAACTAACATAAATTCTAAATAGAGTCAATATTAAGCGCAAATAAAATTAAAAAAGCACCGGTGAGGAAAGAAA
>CP070694.1:1769545-1772518 GCA_020353355.1 Desulfobacterales bacterium
CACGGCCGCGTCACTGATTATTTACAGGATCAATTGCCTGTCAAAGCTTTTGAAATCAATTTAGATAAATTCATTTCAATAGCTCAAAAGTAAATGTTGACAGGGTGGATACTACCTTCTAATTAATAGCTGGCAACGTTTATAGGAATATACGCTGCCATTAAATGATTAAATAATCAGAGAGAAAATCCAATGGTCATATAAATTACCCATTCAATCGTTCAAAACGCAGAAAAAGGAGAGATAGCTATGGAATTTAGAGAGTTGGTTAAAGCGAGAAGAAGTTGTCGTGCGTTTGAAAGTTCACAAATTCCAGAAAATCAAATTGCAGCGATCCTGGAGGCCGGCCAATGGGCGCCAAGCCCGCTGAATCTTCAACCTTGGGAATATATTATTATCACTGACAAAGAAGTCCAGATACAGATAATAAAGGCTGCCGAAGAAGCCAAGCAGTCGGTGATCGACAGTGATGGCCCTGGCTGGGTGAGTAAATACAGCATGGAATTTTTGGCGGGAGCCCCGGTTTATCTTGTTGTGGCGTTCGATCCCTCAAAGGGCGGCTTGGGGACCTTTTTTAATCAACCCCATGGAGCACTGCAGGCCGTTTCCGCATGTGTACAGAATATGATGCTGGCTGCTGCGGATCTGGGATTGGGCTCCCTGTGGTTTACCTTCTTCGCTCCGCAGAAGGTGAAATCGATTTTAAATATTCCTGAAAATCTCGAAATTGCGGGTTGTATTCCCCTTGGCAAGCCCAGCGAAGAAATAAAAGCACCACCGCGCAAGGAGCCAAAGGTTCATAGGGAACGATATACAACTTAATCTTAGAATTATATGGGTTTTTGTGTTACTGGAAAGTATAAATAACAAAAGGTTTCAGGTGTCAGTGTTCAGGAACAATCAGGTTTCAGGTGTCAGGTGTCAGCACTTTCAATCCATGCTCCTGAAACCTGAAGCCGGACACTTGACACCATCTTTTTTTCGATTCTGTCATCTGACTTCTGTCTTCTGACAACTGACACCATTCTTTTTTTTCTGACACCCGACACCTGACACCCATAGATAAGAATTCGAAAAAAACGGAATAACGATTCAACTACCCCCTTCTTTTGATATGCGCCGGCGTTCCTCATCCCGAATTTCCCGCCGCAGGAGCTTGCCGACTTTAGATTTTGGCAGCATATCCCGGAACTCAATATAGCCGGGAACCTTGTAGGGAGCCAATCGATCCCGGCACCACTGCAGCAGTTCTGCTCCCCCTACCCCTCTGGCGTCTTCTTTCATCACAACAATGGCTTTGACACGCTCCCCAACCTTTTCATCCGGAACACCGACCACGCAGGCTCCGATGACTGTGGGATGATCTTGAAGCACCGCCTCCACCTCGGAAGCCGAAATACGATAGGCCTTGTGTTTGATGATATCTGCCGAGCGCTCTATATAGACAAGCTCACCGTCAGGATCCTGCCGGACATAATCACTCATGCGGTAAAATATCTTCCCATCGAGTTCGACATAGGAACGTTTGGTCTCTTCCGGCTTATTCCAGTATTCTTTTATGGTGTATGGAGATGTGACCAGCAGTTCGCCGATTTCACCCGCCGGGACGGGTTTGAGGGTTTCGGGATCCACCACTAAACATTGCCTGCTTTTGAGGGGAAGCCCTAAAGTTGTGGGCTTGGGATCTTCATTGATTCGGCTGTAGGTCACATGGCCGGCTTCGGTGGATCCGTAGACCTGATAAATGGGAATACCAAACCGTTCCTTCCAACGATTGAATACCTCAAGCGGCAACACATCTCCGCCACAGTAACAATAGCGCAGCGAACTGAGATCGTATTGCTCCAGGCGGTCATTTTCTAAAACCATCCGGTATAGGGCAGGAACACCAAGAAACCAGCGTACGCGACACCGTTGAATGGTTTCGAGAATAGCGTCAATCTGAGGTATCGGCATCAGCGCCGTGGTATTGCCCTTATTCAGACCCAAGGACATAAACAGGCCCAATGCCATGATATGAAACAGCGGATTGACCGCTATATAGACATCCTCGCCTTCTTTCAGATGATTGCCGGCCACATCATCGGTCACGTCATTCACATAGGAAACCATTCCGATATGATTTCCCGGGACGCCTTTGGGAAATCCGGTGGTTCCACCGGTATAGAGAATGTAAGAGAGATCTTTGGCGGGGTTCATTTCGATCGAAGCTTTCAAAGGTGGCTGGTCCAGAAGAGCGTTAAACGAGTAAACCCCCTCACCGCGGTCGACCTTTCCGTGAGGAATCTTATCAAATAAGACGCCAAAATGTCGTTTCCAAAACGGAAGTAAATCCACCAAATTGGTGACGATGATCCGTTTGAGTGCGGTATCCGCAAAAACTTCTTTGGCATAACAAAAATTTGTATCCTGGCAGATGATTGTTTCGGCCCCGGAGTCGTTGATCATATAGTCGAGTTCATGGGAGGTGTAAATCGGAGATACAGGCACAATCACGGCCCCAATTTTTTGGATACCCAAAAAGGCGATGATCCATTGAATACAGTTGGGAATGTAGATCATGACCCGATCACCTTTTTTGACCCCCAAATCTATTAAGGCACTGGAGAAGCGTTCACTCAAGTTACGCAATCGTGAAAAAGAAAAACGCTCTCCGAGATAAATCACAGCAGTATTATCCGGATAGCGTTCGCTCATCTGATCGAAGCGCGTGAACGTGAGTTCATTTTCCGGTGTTTCAGAATTTTGACTCATTCCCCTAAAAACTCCCTAAACCGGATAAACTGGAATAGTTCAAAGTGATCTAAAGTTTGAAGTGATTCCCGCTGGCAGCGGGATTAAGGAGTCGCTTCGCTCCTTCTTTTTATATAAGATAGATAGAATTCCATAACTTTAGGCACTTTAGGTCACTTTAGTCACTTTAAACTATTATGCGAATAATAGTTAATATCTTATGAAAAACATTTTGCAACA
>CP070694.1:1772618-1776830 GCA_020353355.1 Desulfobacterales bacterium
AGGTCATCGGCTGCGCAGTGAGGCGGCGGTTAACGGCAGAACCCTCAAAGAGGGTCATCCGAAATTTTCCCGGCCAGGCCTGAAGAAATTAAAAGAAAAACTGGGTGAAGTTTCCGGCCAACGCTGGCCGCAAGAATGGACCCCGGAACCTGCGCTGCCGGAGCAATATCGGCCCTAGCTGCCATCCATATGGTTATTTTTCCGATGAGTCCGCCGGGCGGATTCTTCCGCAGGCAGAAAGGCATAGCGCATGGGGCATAGCGCATAGCGTTAAAAAAAGTCTATACTCACTATCTTTACGCTTTGCCCTCTGCGCCCTGCGATATCCATTTGATATCTAATTCCCTCAAGTTTTGTAGCAATCCGACCGATATAACCATAATGAATCAATAGCTAAATGCGTCAAGTTCCCTCCAACCTGCACCTGGGATAATTCAAGCTCCTGACTAAGGCGTATCGGCAGTGCCATTCCGGTTTTGATAAGAACCAGGGAGCATCGCGGGTAAAATAAAGGAGGAATGCATATTGAATCCGCAAAAGCTAAAACAGATTATGGCAAAGGTGAAAGCCTTTCCAGCCATGCCGGCCACCGCCACGAAGCTACTTGCACTGATCGATGATCCGGAAGTCTCATTTTCTCAAATTGAAGAGATTATCAGATATGACCCGGGGCTTACCGCAAACATTTTAAAACTCACCAATTCGGCCTATTTCGGGATTCCGTTAAAAGTCAGTTCGGTGAGACAAGCGATGACGCTGCTTGGCTGGAAGAGGTTGGTTCAGCTGGTGATGACCTTATGCATGAGCACCTTAATGAATAAACCCGTACCCGGTTATGACCTGCCCCAGGGCGAGCTTTGGCGGCACTCCATCGCGGTCTCCATTGCCGCCGAAAATATCGTGAAAATGCTTGGTCTGCCGGACGTCGATGAAGTGTTCACAGCCGCGCTGCTGCATGATGTGGGGAAGCTTATTTTAGGCGGCTTTGTGAAGAGAGATCTGGAGTTTATTGAGGATATGGTCGCGAAAGGCTTTAGCTTCGATGTTGCCGAACACATCATCCTGGGGACGGATCACGCCGAGGTGGGATCCCGTATCCTAAAACAATGGTCGTTTCCCGATGAGCTTATCAATGCGGTGGGTTGGCACCACAATCCGGAATCCTGCGAAAACTACTGCATGCTGAGTGACATTGTGCATATTGCCAACAACCTCGGCCAGATGATCGGGGCCGGTAGAGGCAGAGAGGAATTTCACTCGGAACTATCGCTCAAGGTCATTGAGAATCTCGGATTGAAGCCTGTTGATCTCGAAGACATCGCCGATCGGACATTGGCGGGAGTGAACAAACTCGCGGATGTGCTATGATGGAGTATGAAGGACTAAATATTGTCGTGTCCCACGTGTACCTTATAAAATTCGGATCGATTTAATTATTATAAGTAGTCGACCCACTGCCACCTTACCTGCCCGGCGTCAATACGGTACGTTAAATTTCCGTGCTCAACCGACCGCTGCAAGGCATCATGGAGGTCTGCGGGCCTGGACACGGTTGCGTCTTTTATTTTATCAACCAGGGTTTGCAATGCATCGTTGCCGGACAAAGGATTATTCTCAGCCTGCCAGTATCCCTTTTCTTCAATGACATTTTTCATCATGAGATCATAGACAAGCACAATCCGTTCAAGGTTTTTGACCTGCCATATTTCATCCGGTGTTGCCTGGCCCGTGGGCATGCGATTTTTGATATCCGCTAAATATCCGTCAAATTCATTTTTCCACGCCACAACGATATCATCCAACATATTTCGATTAACCGTCGGTGTCTCCACAATCGCTTTGTTGGCATGATACTCGGACCAGTCGTTGGTGAGGATTTTGATATCATAATCTTTTGTGTGCTCGCGCACTTCGGTGCCGGGAAAGGGCGCCAGCAAATGAAATCCGAAGGCGAGACCCATTTTCCTGAGGTGTTCGCCAAACGCCAAGGTCTCTTTAAGGGTTTGGGGAGTTTCGCCGGGAAGCCCGAGAATAAAAGAACCGTAGGGGGTTACCCCGGCCCGATTGCACATGTCGACGGCATCGATAACCTGCCGGGGGGTTATTCCTTTTTTAATCGTTTTTAAAATTTCGCGATTTCCCGATTCAATGCCAAAGCTAACGCCGGTGCAGCCGGCGGCTTTCATACGAATTAAAACATCCGGCGAGACGGTGTCGACCCTGGCAAACGATGTCCATTTTATGGGCAATTTTCGCTTTATGATTTCATCGCATACCGCCGCGCAATGCCGTTTGTTGGCGGTGAACAGATCATCGGCAATGTTGATCTGATGAAAGTTTAAGGTATTTAAATATTGCATTTCATCGACCACCAGCTGCGGACTGCGATAGCGGACTTTGGCTCCGACCATTTTGCGGCCGACACAAAATATGCACTTAAACGGGCAGCCGCGGCTGGTGATCAAACTCACCGGCATTCCCACAGCCCGGTAGCGGCCCAGTGGCAGCAGGTGTCGAGCCGGCGCCGGCAGGCTGTCCAGATCCTGAATAAAATCTCGGGGGGGTGTAATGCAAATTTCAGAACCTTTGCGGAAGGCGATACCCTTTACGGCAGCCCAGTTTCGGGTGGTCTGCACTTCTTGAGCCAGCTCAACCACGGTGGATTCCCCTTCACCCAGGGCAATGAAATCCAATGCGGGGTGGTTATCCAGAGTCTCCCGGGCACAAAAGCTTACGTGCGGGCCACCCATAACGGTTAAAATTTCGGAATTAATATGCTTGATATCTCTGATGACCTTGATGGCATGGTCAACGGTCATGGTGACTGCCGTGATGCCAACCAGCTGCGGTTGAAAATTATTGAGCAGAGATTCGAGCCGGGATTGACAATACGGGTAAACGACTAAATCCAAAACCTGAACGTCAGCCCCTGCGGCTTCAAGGGATGCTGCCAGATACGCCAATCCCAGAGGTGGGGAAGGGGTCTCGGATATGGGGTAGAAAGGGTTTATCAGTAAAACGCGCACGTTTTTTTCTAAAATCTCCTAATCAGGTGTCAGCTACAATAAGGTTTCAGTGTTCATACAATAAGGTTTCAGTGTTCAGGTGTCAGGAGTCAGCAAGACAATAGATGGTATCTGACACCTGACACCCGCCGGCGCGGCCGAAGCCCCGCCCGGGCGGGGCGCGGCGAAGGCCCGACACCTGAAACCTTAACTAGGGAACCCAAGAAACTAAAAAAATGGGGTCCGCCACACTTGCTCGGACCCCCCATTTACCAAACCAGATTGTTTGTTAGAACAATCCGGTTACTTTACCGGTTTTCACATCCACATCCACTCTTCTGAAGGCCGGGTTGGAGCTGGTACCGGGCATCAGGCTGATGGTGCCGGCGCAGGGGCACAGGAACTTGGCACCGGAATAGATCAGCACATCGCGAATCGGCAGGGTCCAGCCCTTGGGCACGCCTTTCAGGGTCGGGTCATGTGTCAGGCTCAGATGGGTCTTAACCATCATGGTGGTAAAATCGGCGTATTTAGGATCGTTTTCGAGCATCTTGGCCTTGGCCTCCGCATCCGGAGTCCAGGACACGCCGTCGGCACCGTAGACTTCTTTGGCGATGGTATCCACGCGGTCACGCAGTTTCATTTCGAGTGGATACAGGAATTTGAAATCGCTTTTTTCGTTGCAGGCATCGATAACCGCATCGGCAAACTCCAAGGCACCTTCACCGCCCAATTCCCAGTGTTTGGACTCCGCGCAGCGAGCGCCGGCTTTTTCAGCGATACGTCGTACGATTTTGCATTCTTCATCCGTGTCGGTGTAAAAGCGGTTGATGCACACCACCGGATTGATGCCGGATTTTCGGATCACGTTGATCAGGTGGACCATGTTTTCGGTGCCCTTTTCAACAAGCTCCAGGTTTTCCTTGGTGTATTCTTTCGGCAGCGCAATGCCGGCCACCACCTTGGGGCCTCCGCCATGCATCTTCAAGGCACGGATGGTCGCGACGATGACAATGGCATTTGGAGTTAAGCCGGACATACGACACTTTATGTTCCAGAATTTCTCAAAGCCAATGTCGGCACCGAACCCGCTCTCGGTAACGTGGTATTCCCCTAATTTCGTGCCAATCATATCGGCGATAATCGAGCTTTGACCGATGGCAATGTTCGCAAACGGCCCGGCATGAACGAATACGGGCTGGCCTTC
>CP070694.1:1776930-1779444 GCA_020353355.1 Desulfobacterales bacterium
AGCTGGCGGACTTCGTCTTTGAATAGATACCGCAACGGCTCAATCAGTTTTAATTTCATTTTAGCGGGCAACCCGCCGACATTATGGTGTGATTTGATAACCGATGTGGGGCCACCGAAGGGGGATACGGATTCGATGACATCCGGATATAGGGTCCCCTGGGCCAGGAACACAGCGTCTTTTATCTTTCTTGCCTCAGCCTCAAAAACCTGCATAAAGATCCAACCGATAATTTTGCGCTTTTTTTCCGGATCGGTCACTTTGGCCAAAGCTTTGAGAAATTTGTCGGCGGCATTGATGAAACGGATATTGATATTCAGATGCTGTTTTAGTGTAACTTTCAATTTATCGGCTTCATTTTTTCTCAGTAACCCGTTATCAACAAAAATACAGGTTAACTTTCTACCAATGCTCTTGTGGATAAGGGTAGCCGCGACTGAAGAATCCACCCCGCCGCTTAATCCGAGGATAACTTTCTTATCTCCAACAATTTCGCGAATGTCTTCGGTGGACTCTTTGGCAAAGGATTTCATGGTCCAGGAACGTTTGCAGCCACATACCTTGAAAATAAAGTTACGCAGCATCTGTTTGCCCATAGGTGTGTGAACCACCTCAGGATGAAACTGAAAACCGTATAGATTCCTGCTCCAGTGGTCGGCGGCCGCAATCCGAGTATTTTCAGTCGATGCCGTTAGTCTAAAGCCTTTTGGCAGGTTTTGGATCGAATCGCCATGGCTCATCCAGCATGTTGTCTTTTTATCGACACCTTCAAAAAGAGCCTTATGATTGATGATGTTCAACTCTGCAAAGCCGTATTCACGCCGTTGGGCCGGTTCAACGGTTCCGCCAAGGGAGGCCACCATGAACTGCATACCATAACAAATCCCCAATACGGGTATCCCTAAATCAAACACGGCCGGATCCATTTTGGGACTGTTTTTCTCGTATATGCTGGAAGGACCCCCCGATAGAATGATTCCTTCAGGGTTCATCGTTTTCACCGCCTCCACCGTAACCGAAGGGGGTTCGATTTGACAATACACCCGGCTTTCGCGAACACGACGGGCGATCAACTGATTGTACTGTGAACCAAAGTCGACGATGAGTATCATAATCTACCTGTTTAATGCCTTAATTTTGCAAGATTCAGGTAATAACAATTCATAATAGTAATATTCCAAGTGCAATAATCAATTGTCACCTCGCTAAGGAAACGGTTTGCGAAAACAGGCTGAATATGTTAGAGACGGCGACAAATGTCAACCATTTCTGAGCAGAAAAAACGATCAACGTTCCAAACACAAAATACGGAAAATTTAGAAAGGAACATCCATGTTAGAAAGCGGAGACCTGAGAAAGGGACTAAAAATAGAGTTGGACGGTGAACCTTATGTGATTGTACAGTTTGAGTTTGTCAAGCCGGGCAAAGGACAAGCGCTATACAAGTGCAAACTGAAAAACATGGTAACGGGGGTTCAGTTCGATAAAACCTTTCGATCCAACGAGAAATTTAACGAGCCGGATCTTCAAGAGCTCGAAATGGAATATCTGTATGCTGACGGAAACCAGTACTGTTTTATGAACACATCAACGTACGATCAGCAGTTTCTCACCGAAGATCAAGTCGGTGATACGAAAAATTTTTTAAAAGAAAATACGGTCTGCAATGTTCTCTTATTTGAAGGCAGGCCCATCGGAATATCGCTGCCGATTTTTATCAATTTACGGGTTGAAAAAACAGAACCTTGGGCCAGGGGAGATACCGCATCCGGCGATTCAAAACCCGCAACTCTGGAAACCGGCTATGTGCTGCAGGTCCCGCCGTTTATCGAAGAGGGTGAATTGATAAATATCGATACCCGAAGCGGTGACTACGTCGAACGTGTGAAGGAATAGCCCGGCGAGATATTATTCATATAAGTGTACTGGAAGGTACTTATTATATAACGTTTTTTTATATTATAAAAATTTGAAATGCCTAAAGTGATCTAAAGTGCCTAAAGTTAAAAATGATTTTCACCATTAATATTATGCGCTTTAGGTACATTATAAGTGTATGCTCAATAAAGTAAGGAAAATACTGTATTGATCAATACTGGATTCCCGCCGGAGTCTATCCCGCACTCGATGCGGGGCGGGGATGACAATATGTCACTACAGCAATAATATTCCCGTCATTCCCGCGAAGCTTGTCCCCGTGAAGACGGGGAGCGGGAATCCAGTAATGGCGCTTATGCTGCCAAGGATCTACTTTCTGCAGAATTGGATTTGGGTAATAGCACCTTATCAATTGGCCAGCCAAACACTCTGTCTGCCTCAGGCGAGCCGTTCACCCTTAATTTCACTCTACCCCATCTTGAAAACGAATAACTCACTTGATCAAGCTGATGACCAGATTTACCTTTAAGATAATGCCTTTAAGATAGTTGTCAGTTGCAGGCTTAATTCCATTTCATAGGATCCTGATATGGATATTCCAAAGAGAAAACTTGGGAAAACCGGGGTTGAGGTTAC
>CP070694.1:1779544-1782480 GCA_020353355.1 Desulfobacterales bacterium
CCTTCCCAGGTCGCGATTTGTTCATTGGTTTCCTTGAGAAACAAAATAGCTTTATGCTTCTCTTCTTTGGCATCCGGGAAAACAATCAGCGTACTCTCCTCCTGATCAATGCCACTGAAATAAAAAAGATCGGTCTGCTGAATAAAGGGGTGATTTCTGTCGGCATTGATGGGCATAAGGTCGTTCGAATTTAAGACCACCATCGAATTTGGCTTCAGCTCACCGCTTAACCGCTCTCTGTTTTCAACAAAAAGACGCTGATCGATTTGCAAATATTTCATCGCTTAAATCCACTGTGAAAAAAAGATGAAGTGAAGGGTTGATCGCCATTATAATTTAATCCGCCGGGTAAAGCAAATATAGTATTTTCCTCACATCGTCAAGCTGGAATTCCTCGTCGACAGCAGCAGAAAGTTAAATACATTTATTGGAAACTATATGTAAAACGTTTCTTTATGTGAAATTTATTACGCAGTTTTTGAGATTAAAATAAACAGCCAATAATCTGCTATAGTGAGTAACTATTCTCAATTACGACAAATCCAACCGGGCCATTTTTTGGCATGATTTCTGCAGAAATTAGTTACGATCGGTTGGGGATTTTATCAAAAATTTTCATTTTATTAATGAGTTCAATGGCTCAATGGTGTTGGAGACCATTAGACTCAATCGTTTAAAAAGGGGGGAAATATATCATGATGAGAGAACAGGAAGCATTAGTCATCGAAGCGGTTGACCTGGAAGAGGTTGACTTGGAAATAGAACCCGAGGTTACGGTTGAAGAAAAAAATCTGGTTATTCTTGACTACAAACCAAAGCAGAAAATAGATGAAACCATTAGCACGCCGGATCGATACGTCAGCCGCTATCATTATGACACACGAAATATCGATGCCGAACTGGAATTATGTCCCCATTGCAAAAAACCTACCTTTTCAGCATTTCGCAAAACTGTTGCTGACAATGCGATGAACTATCTCATGGAAAAAGAAGATCAAAAAGATCGTCGCTATAGCCGTCGCCGGAATTTTGCACTGATAGCGGGGGGCATAATCTTTTTGGCCGGATTATACTATTGGATATTTTATATCATATCCGGTGTCAGAATCTAGAATAATACCAGCGGATACACCTTAATTACGGCATCATATTTTGTTTTGTTCTCCGCTTCTCCGGTTTCGACTCCATTTTCACCTTCTACCAGGGATAAAAGAGTCTGCAGCGGATAGCTGTACTGCAATTTCGTATCCTTCACCAGGACACTGAAAAATTCGTCATTGGCTTCAACCAGCTCGGCTTCCCTGATATCTGCGGAATTATCATAATTAATTCCGATCGTCTTGCCCTGGTACTTTTTGAGCAAACCCATTATTTTTATCTTCGGCTCGACTGCCTGTAACCCGATCCGTTGCTGGTGCACACCGGCGGTTGCCGTGGCTTGGGTATCCTGTGCTGACGCTTCAGCCTGAGCCTGCGCATCTTTTTGCTGTTTTAATGCTCCCGTCTTGGCCTTTTGTTTCTTTAAGGCTTCAGCCTTGGCTAATTCTGCTTTTTGCTTCTTTAACGCTTCCAGTTTCGCCTGGGCTGCCTTTTGCTTCTTTAACGCCTCCAGCTTGGCCTGGGCCAGCTTTTGTTTTTTCAAAGCTGCCGCCTTTGCCTGGCTCTCCTTTTCCTTCTTTAATGCTTCCGCTTTGACCAAAGCGGCCTTTTGTTTCTTTAATAACTCTGCCCTGGTATTGTCTTCAGATTTTGCTGGTGTCGCCTCCGTTTTTGCCGGTTTTGCCGCCTCTTCCAACAGTATTTCTTCTTCGGCTTCCATGGGGGTCTTTTCTTCAGACGTTTCGGGCTTACCCTTATCTTCGTTTGGAGTTGAGACGACGCCAGTTTTAGCCGATTCGGTATCTTTTAACGCTACTGTCTGCGGCTCTATTTTGGGTTGAATTTCCTCCGGTTTGGCTTCCGTTTCCGATTCTACAGTTTCCACCAATTCAAGCACCTCCTCTGCTGCCGGAGCTGCTGCGGTCTTTTCCGGCTCCGGGCTCGGTTCACCGGCGGTTTCCTGGGTCACCTGTTCTGCTTTCTCCTGCAGCGGGGATTGATCGACAGTTTGCTGCTTGCCATCCACAGGCGCAGCAGTTGGCGTGCTTACGGAGCCTGCCTTTTTCTCAGGAGGCTGGGCAATATCCGCTTCCTCGTTGCCTGCTTGCGGTGTTTCAGGACGGATTGATTTATCGCTTTCCGGAGGTTCGACGATGGCATCTATGGGCATTTCAATTTCCTCCACCGAAATTTCAGCGACTGCCTGTGACGGGTCTTCCGCCGGTTTTACCTCGGCGTTTGCCGATTCTTGCGGCTCAATGACCGGCTTATCTGCCGTCGTCTGGATCTTATCGTCATCTGGCGCCGGTTCCGGCTGAACAGTTTCCAAAGTCTCAATTGACATAGGTATCGGGGTCTCATTGCCGGTGTTTGGCTCGATGGTGGCCTCACCAGTTACGGATTCTTTTTGCCTTACCTGCATTTCAAAGTCTTTCGAAAAAATAATGCCGCATTTTACACAACCTTCGGAAATGTAATTGTTCAGATGACCGCATTTAGGGCAGGTGATCTCGTTGGTATCCATTATTGAGCGCTCCTTCCTATATAAAGGTACAATATCATTGAATCTATTATAACATTTGTAACAATTTTTGTTAAGATCAGTGCCGACATTGCTGGTTCAGGCAGACAGAACCGGTTGATGGCGGTAAATGAAAAATTGCAGTTAATCCACATAAATGGACATGACAAATACTAGTTTATAAAAAAGGGCGATTTCTGTCAACGATTAAAAAATATATTAAATAATATCAGATAGATAAAAGGTAAAGCGCGAAATGCGCAAAAACGGTTGTATCCGTCGGCTGACGAACAGCGCCGTGATGGTGCGTTGAAAG
>CP070694.1:1782580-1793371 GCA_020353355.1 Desulfobacterales bacterium
AGGGTTATACATTTTCTGAATTCATAAATTCGCAATTCCTAAATTATTATGACTTTCAATCCGAAATCCGAAATCGAAAGGCCCTGAACCCTGAACGGAGAACCCTGAACCCTATTGATACATAAAACTTTTCCTGATGGTAAGGCTATGAGGCGAAAGGTCGAATTAAAGAATTTAGACTTTGACTCGCTGCAAGCGTTGCAGGAACGAAAATCGTTAGGGGAACATGTTTTTGACAGCCTCAAGCAAGCGATTATCAGGGGCAACATTTCCCCGGGGGAGTGGCTCGTAGAAAGCCATATTGCAGAGACGCTTGGCATCAGCAGAACGCCTGTTAGGGAAGCCATTCACAAGCTGGAGCGCGAAGGGCTCATTGAGCGTCAACCGCGAGGTGGTTTTACCGCACTCGGTTTGAATCGAGAAGACATTCAAGAGACATTCGGCATACGCGCTATTTTGGAAGGCTATGCGGCAAGATTGGCCGCCATCAAGCACGATAAAGAAGAGCTTGAGCTGTTGGAAAGAAAGATTGAAGAATTTGAAAAATGCCTGGGGAAAAAGCAGTTAAATGATTTGACCCGCATCAACACCGAATTTCATGATTTGCTCTACGCATTGAGCAAGAGTCCTAAGTTAATTCATCTGATCAACAGTCTCGGGGATCAGATATACCGGTTCAGACAAATGATTCTAAAAGAGAATAAGATGGCAAGGATGAGCAATGAAGACCACAAACAGATGTTGAAATACATACGAAAACGGGATGCCGATGGTGTGGAACGCCTGGTAAGGGATCATATATTAAGAGGGCAGGAAGTGGTGCTCAAGGAATTTGACGACCAACGATCAGATTGAATGAGCAACACTCAAGAATAACTTCTGAAAGATTGCTTCGTCGTTACGCCAAGGCGTGACTCCTCGCAATGACACCTGTATCTTTGCCCTTCATTGCGAGCGGAGCGAAGCAATCTCAAAAGAATTTGCATTTATTAAATAATATTTCAGGAGTTGATAGCAAATAAATATGGGAGCTGGAAATGGTGGAAAAGAAGATAAAAATACTGATTGGTAAACCGGGATTGGATGGACATGATCGCGGAGCGAAAATCGTTTCGCTCGCCCTGCGAGATGCCGGCATGGAAGTGATCTACACCGGACTTCATCAGAGTGTGGAGCAGATCGTCAGAGTCGCCGTTCAGGAGGCGGTGGATGTGATCGGCCTGAGTGTTATGTCCGGAGCTCATATTCCAATTAGCAAACGGCTGCTCGAATTGATGAAGGCGGAGGACATCGAAGATATCCCGGTAGTCGTCGGCGGTGTTATTCCCAAACAGGATATACCAAAGCTTACCGAGCTGGGAATTAAGGGGGTTTTCCCGGGAGGTACGCCGTTTGATGAAATCGTCGCAGGGATAACCGCAGCGGCGAGTGAGGCCGCTTAAATTGCTGTGAGTTTACATCTCAAGGAAGCATCAAATTCAATTATGAGAGGATCAACATGGGCGTCGCAAAATATATTAAAGATGAAAAAGATGCGATTCAAGAGGTAATTTATCAATCCGGTATCCGGGTTAAACCTGTGTATACCCCAAAAGATCTCGAAGAGGTGGGATTTGATTATGAAAAAGATCTGGGGAATCCCGGTGAATATCCGTTCACCCGCAGTCTGCATCCCCAGGGATATCGCACCAGAGCCTGGACAACGCGTCAATACACCGGATTTGGAACCCCGCAAGAAACCAATCAACGCTTCAAATTGATGATTTCTCATGGTCAGACGGGGTTGAATGTGGCTTTCGATCTTCCCACGCAGATGGGCTATGATTCCGATCATCCCAGAGCACTCGGCGAAGTTGGCCGTGTTGGCATGTCGGTGGATTCATTACGGGATTTTGAGATTGCTTTTGAGGGGATACCTCTGGATCGCATCGGGTCCGGCTTAACCATAAATGCCGTGGCAAGCATTATGTTAGCCATGTATCAGGCCATGGCTGAGAAATTCGGTTATGCCAAAGAAAAAATCAGTGCCACACCCCAAAACGACATTCTCAAGGAGATGGTCGGCCGGGGCGCCTGGATATTTCCGGTGGAACCCGCGGTGCGCCTGGTTGGTGATGCCATTGAATATTCGGTTAAAGAACTTCCACGTTGCAATCCGGTCAGTGTTTGCGGGTATCATATTCGGGAGTCCGGTGCCAACCCTGCACAGGAAATTGCCTGCGCCTTTGAAATTGCCAGAGCCTACATCGAAAATGTGAAAGAACGGGGGCTGAATGTGGAAGACTTTGTCGGTCGTTTTTCCTTCAATTTGAACGTCTTCGGCAACCTTTGGGAGCAGATTGCAAAATTCAGAGCTGCCCGAAAACTGTGGGCCAAGATGTTAAAGGAAGATTATGGGATTCAGGATAAGAAAAAGCTGTTCTTACGGGGCCTTTTCGGCGGCGGCGGCAGCGGCCTGGCCAAGGAACAACCGGAGAACAACATTATGCGGGGCGCGTTCTATGCCTTGTGCGCTGCGCTGAGCGGGGCTCAAACCACAGCCCTGTGCTCATTTGATGAAGCCTATACCATTCCTACCCCAAGGGCTGCACTTTTGTCTTTGCGCACTCTTGAAATAATTATGGACGAGGTTGGTCTGCGCGACACCGTGGATCCTTTGGCCGGGTCTTACTTTGTTGAAACCTTGACCAAGCAGATGGAAGAAAAAATCCTGGAGGAAATGAAACAAATCCAGGAAATCGGCGGTATGGTCCATGCGGTAGCCACCGGTTTTATTCAGCGTAAAGTCTCCCAGCAGGCGTATGAATATGAGAAAGGGCTTCAGAAGGGAGAATATATCAAAGTTGGTGTCAATAAATATACCGACAGTGATGAAGATCAGACCGATGTAGAGCTTCACGAATACACCGAGGAGTGGGCGGATAAGCAAATTGACAGTCTAAAAGAGCTGCGCCGCACACGGGACAATAAAGAAGTAGCGCGCACTCTGAAGGCCTTGGAAAAAGCGACTCGCGAGGGCCAAAACGTTATGCCATTGCTAGTAGGTTGCTGCCGCGCCTATGCCACGATGGGAGAGATGGCCGGCGTTTTTCGTGACGTTTTTGGAGAGTGGCAGGAACCTAGTATATTTTAATTCAGGGATTGAGGAATTTAGGGATTTAGGAATTAATCTAAACCCATAAATTCAAATCGGCTATCATAAAATCTGAAGCACTAAATTCGAAATTCGAAACAAATTCGGATTTCGAATTTAATATCGATAGAACATGGGTATCTGATGACCAATTGTTAAGGAAATGAGGAAGTGACTGGGCAGGGCATCTTACAGATTAGGTTGTGACATCGGCGGCACATTTACGGATTTCGTGCTGGTGAATGATGAAACCGGAGAACTTAAGATCAACAAATGCTTGACGACCCCGGCGGATCCGTCGGATGCGGTAGAGCAAGGCATTCAAGAACTTTTGGAGCGCATCCCCGGCTTTATGCCCCATATTGATGAAATTATTCACGGTACAACTCTGGTCATCAATGCGATTCTTGAACGAAAAGGCGCCAAAGCCGGCCTGATTACCACCAAAGGCTTTCGCGACGTGCTCGAGCTTGGGCGGGAGCTTCGCTACGATGCCTATGACATTTTTGCCGAATACCCGCTACCCCTGATACCCAGATATCTTCGACATGAAGTCCGCGAGCGAATTTCCAGTGACGGACGTATGTTTCTTGAATTAGATACCGAGGAAGTCCGAAGCGTACTATCCAATCTGCTCGATCTGGGGATTGAATCTTTAGCGGTCTGCCTGATTAACTCTTATGAGAATCCGATCCACGAGAAAAAAATAAAAGAAATTGTCAATCAAGAGGCACCCGATCTCTCGTTGTCGACCTCTTTTGAAGTATTACCCCAGATACGTGAATATGAAAGAACTTGCACGACCGCGACCAATGCCTATGTCAAGCCCATTACTGCCAGATATCTTCAAAAATTGTCATCGCGCCTGGAGTCATTAGGATTTAAAGGCAAATTGTTTATCATGCTTTCCAGCGGAGGTATCACATCTGTGGAAACCGCGCGGGAGTTTCCGGTGCGCATCATCGAATCCGGACCTACTGCTGCCGTGATTGCAGCCCAGCATTACGGCAAGATGTTTCAAATTAAGGATATTTTCTGTTTTGACATGGGGGGGACGACGGCCAAATCCTGCCTGATCCAAAAAGGCCGGGCCGGCCTAGTTTCGACCTTTGAGGTCGGACGTGTCCAGCGCTTTAAAAAGGGAAGCGGTTTGCCGATTCAGGTTCCGGTTGTGGATCTGATGGAAATCGGAGCCGGTGGCGGCAGCATTGCCAGAATGAACAAAATGGGCCTGCTTCAAGTAGGACCGGAAAGCGCCGGTGCTGATCCAGGTCCTGCCTGTTATGGTCGGGGCGGAGAAGATCCGACGGTCACAGACGCCGACCTGATGCTGGGCTACCTGGATCCAAATTATTTTTTGGGCGGCACAATGCCGCTGGATAAGGATGCTTCGCAAAAAGCGATTGCAGAAAAAGTCGCCAAATCCCTGGGAACCTCACCCATTGAAGCAGCCTTTGGCATTCACGACCTGATCAATGAAACCATGGCAGCCGCTGCCAAAACCCACATTGCCGAAAAAGGAGGAAACCCCAATATTGTTACCATATCTGCCTTCGGCGGTGCCGGGCCGGTACATGCCTATGGGCTGGCCAAAAAGATCGGGGCGCCGCGCATCCTTGTACCGCCATTGGCAGGAGTAGGTTCGGCACTGGGTTTTTTCACAGCGCCGGTCGCCTTTGACCTATCGCGAAGTCATCGCGTGACACTGGAAGATGCCGATTTTCGTGAAATTGAGCGGCTTTTCGCGGGCCTCGAAAATGAAGGGGCAGGGATTTTACATCAGGCCGATAAAAAACAAAATATTACATTTGTACGCACGATGATGATGCGATTTGTGGGTCAGGGGGCTGAAACCGATCTGCCCATTAAAAACAAGCCATTTGAACAGTGGAAGAAAGCAGAAATTCGAGACCTCTTTGATGAAGTTTACCAGAAATTATATGGTCGTACTTATCCTGAAACACCGGTAGAATTTGTAACCTTTAAGGTTAGAGCCAGCCTTCCGGAACGGCCGTTTCGCATTCCGCCTCTGGGAAGTAACGAGGGCTTCCTCGAAGATTGTATCAAAGGTGAGCGCAATGCCTTCTCGTTGCTGAAAAAAGAATTTATTCCGTTTAAAGTATATGATCGATTCAAACTCTTTCAGGGAGCGAGCATTCAAGGCCCGGCAATTGTAGAGGAGAGAGAATCGACAATTATCATCGGAGAGGATGCCAAGGCCTCTGTTGATGAATACGGATTTGTTTGGATTAATTTAAATTTCTAATACGAAATTTAAATCATTATAATAAAACCATTTCTCAGGCACTAATTGGAAAATGACAACTATTTGGAGGATACCCCAAAATGGCAGATAAGGGCGGTATACGGAATGTGTCGATTGCGGATTGCGGAATTCGGATTGCGGATTAAAAAGGAAGAAGGCATAAGCCAAAAAACATACGTTAAATAAAAAATTAGGAAATCGGAATGTAGAATTCGGAAGAGTAGAATGCAGGAACTTTTATAAATTAATTCCACTGTTTCAAAGGGACATAAGATATGCAAAACGAAGAAGGGTTGAACAGCTCAGAAAATTCCAAAATCCAAAATCCAAAATCAAAATTCGACCCCATCACCCTGGAGATCTTTTGGCGCAGATTGGTGTCGATTGTTGATGAGGCGGATGCATCTGTGGCCCGCACGGCCTTTTCCAGTCTGCTGCGGGATGCCCATGATTATACCTGCATGTTTACGGACAGTCGTGGTCAGGAGCTGGTTCAGGGCACATTTTGTACTCCTGGACAAGCCGGTGCCATGGCGCTTGGCGTTAAGGCGATGATCAATTCCATACCGCTGGATGACTATCGCCCGGGAGATGTTTATATCGTGAACGACCCGTGGCTGTTGGCGGGGCACCTCAACGACGTTTGTGTGCTAAGTCCGATTTTTTATAAAGACCGTCCGATTGCCTTTACAGCCTGTGTCTTTCACCATTCGGATATTGGTGGCAGAGTCTCCTCGGATAATCGCGAAGTCTATGAGGAGGGACTTTTTATACCGCCATTGAAGCTTTACGATGCCGGTGTTTTGAATGAATCAGTGCTGAATATGATCCGCTGGAATGTGAGAACCCCTGAAGAGGTAACCGGTGACATCCGTTCTCAGGTGGCCGCCAACCATGTTTGTTCCCAGAAGATCATTGAAATGCTTGAAGATGAGGGTTTGGAGAGCCTGGATGATTTGGCCGATGAAATTATTGACCGCACGGAAAAGAGCATGCGGGAGGCCATATCTAAGATTCCCGATGGGATGTATCCGTATGAGGGTAATATCGAAGGCGCCGGAAAAAGAAGCGATATTACCATTAAGCTGACGGTAAACGTCAATGGCAGTGATATTCATATCGATTTTGACGGTACATCTTCCCAGGTAGATTGGGGCGGTAATGTCGTTTACAATTTTACCTATGCCTATGTGTTCATGGCCATCAAGAGTGCTTTTGATCCGGACATCCCGATTAATGAAGGTGCTATTCGTCCGGTGAAGATGACGGCACCCGAGGGCTGTGTCGTTAATTGTAAATTTCCGGCGGCTGTTGCCGCCCGCATGCAGATTGGCCATTTTATGACCGAGATGGTATTCAAGGCATTGGCCAAGGCAACACCGGATAACATCATTGCGGAAAGCGGAGGCACCCCGGCCCAGACCAATATTTTTTATGGCAAACGCCACAACGGCAAATCCTGGCTCACCATGATTATTCGCGGAGGCGGGCTGGGAGCCAGCAGCCGCATGGACGGACATCACTGCGCCATATTCCCGGCCAATGGTGCCAACACGCCGGTGGAAATTTTTGAAAGCGACACGCCGCTGATCGTGGCAGAGCGCAGCCTGGTTTGTGATTCCGGCGGACCGGGTAAAATGCGTGGTGGATTAGGCAGAAAAATGGTGATTCGGGTACCGGATGATGAATTTGCTCCGCGACCGCCGATCTCCATTGCGGTTCAAGCCGGGCGCTTTCGATATCCACCCCAGGGCCTTTTTGGCGCCAAAGCCGGGGCCAAAGCCCAATTTATGATTAATGATCAATCCGGAGATCCCAGCGGTTTGACGTTGTGTCAACCGGGCGATGTCGTCCATTTCCAAAGTGCCGGGGGGGGAGGTTACGGCAATCCATTGGAAAGAGATCCGCAAGCGGTTGAAAAGGATGTTTTTAACGGCTATGCGAGTATTGAACGGGCAAGGCAAGATTACGGTGTGGTCATCGATCCGGTCACACTCAAGGTCAATATTGAGGAGACTCGCAAACTACGTGCTGAACGGGAACAAAGTTGAGGTTTCAGGTGTCAGCAGGCAAAATTTAGAGATTGCGAATTCAGGAATTGAAGGTAAGCTGTTAGTCTAATGCCTCAATTATTGAATCCTGACACCTGGCACCCGCCTGCGCGACCGAAGCCGCTTCAGCGCGGCGAAGGCCCGAAACCTGAAACCAATAAACAATACTTGATACCCTAAACCTGGGCATTTATGACACCTGAAACTTTTTATTGGATTAGGAGAAGAAGATGAGCAAGACCTTCATGCCGTCGTTTAAAGACATTAAGAAACTTGAAACACATCAGTTGACAGGTCTTCAGTGGACGGTGAACCATGCCTACCAGGGATCTCCATTTTACCGCAAGCGACTGGATGACGCCGGTGTCAGCCCGGAAGATATCCACACGCTGAATGATATTCGAAAGCTTCCGTTTACCACTGCGGATGACCTCAGAGAAGGTTATCCCTTTCCGTTGTTATCCGTTGCCCTGTCTCAAGTCGTTCGCATCCATGCATCATCCGGGACGACCGGCAAACGCAAAGTGTTGGCGTATACCCAAAAGGATATTGACGATTGGCTCCATTTTTTTGCGAGATGTTATGAAATGGCTGAACTTACCGACGTAGATAGAGTTCAAATAGCTGTTGGTTACGGCATCTGGACGGCAGGTTTCGGATTTCAGCTTGGATGCGAGAAATTCGGGGCCATGGCCCTTCCCGTTGGTCCCGGCAATGTCGATATGCAATGCCAGTTTTTAGTGGATTTGCAAACAACGGTGATGTGCTGCACGGCATCCATGGGCTTGTTGATGGCCGAAGAGGTGAATCGCAGAAAACTGAAAGAAAAGATTGTCCTGAAGAAAATGATTTTCGGCTCGGAGCGATGCAGTGATGCGATGCGCAAGCGGATTAAAGAGCTGTTAGGTCTGGAGGATATGTTTGACATTCCGGGTATGACCGAGCTCTACGGACCGGGTACCGGTCTTGATTGCCCGAAACATGAAGGCATTCATTACTGGGCGGATTATTATATTCTGGAGATTTTAGACCCCACAACACTGGAACCTGTTCCCGCCGGTGAAATCGGGGAAATGGTGGTCACCTCCCTTTGCAAAGAGGCCGCACCGCTGATTCGGTACCGCACACGGGATCTAACACGGGCAATAGATCACTCCTGTTCCTGCGGCAATATCCTGCCCATGCATGACAGAATCCTGGGGCGTTCGGACGACATGATCATATTTCGCGCTGTCAACATTTATCCCGGCCAGATTGATGAAGTGTTGTCTACCGTACCCGATGCCAATTGTGAGTATCAGGTTCATCTGGATCGAGAAGAAGATGGAAAAGATTATATGACCATAAGGCTGGAGTGCTGCGAGGGATTTAATCCATCCCGCAAGCAGGAGCTCGCAAAAAATGTCCAAGAAGAAATAAAAAAGCAGATTATGGTCAGCTGTGAGGTGGATGTTGTGGATTACTGTTCGTTGCCGCGGTCGGAGAGAAAATCGAAACGATTTTTCGACAATCGACCCCAGTAGTTTCTATTTTAGAGTAGGTGTTTATTAAAAAGCTTAAATAGTAACTAGACAACCTTTATATAGATGATTTAGAAATTCGAAATTCGAATATCGAAATTCGAAACAAATCCGAATGTCGAATGACCAAAACTTAAGATATGTTTCTTACATTTTTCGGTTCAGCTTTAAAGCAATATCATGTTTTGAAAATTTGAACATTGATTGCTTCGTAAAAAGTCACTATCCCGTCACCCCGGCGAACGCCGGAGTCCAGAAGCTACTGAAATAACTGGATTCCGGCTTTCGCCGGAATGACCATAAATTGATTTTAGGACTTTTTACGAGACCATCAGCATTAGAATTTTGATATTGTTTCGTATTTCGAACTTCGTGCTTCGGATTTAAAGCCATTCAATCTATCGACTGCATTTGAATTGGCAAAGACCTAACGAGATAACTAGAAACAAATTTTTGAGTGCAGCGGGGATTTCATGAAACGATTTACTTACCTTACTCCCAGAACACTGGATGAAGCCATATCCTTGCACCAATCCCATGGCGATCGGGCCAGATATATAGCGGGGGGGACGGATGTGCTGGTTAAAGTTAAAGAAGGCAAAATATCCTCCGAATATTTGATTTCCTTGAAGCACATCATTGGCCAGGATCGACCTTTCTTAAATTATGAAACCGGGGAGCTTTTTATCGGTGCGTTTGTCACCCATCGCATGATTGAGAAATCACCGGTGATTCAGGCGCATTATCCGATTCTCCATGACGCTGTCAAAAATATCGGTTCGGTCCAAATTCGCAATGTGGCAACCATTGGGGGTAATTTGGTCAATGCGGTTCCATCAGCCGATGGAGCCATACCGCTGATTGCCTTAGACGCAAAGGTTAATATTTATGGGGCTAAAGGACAACGCTCCATGGAGCTGTTGCGCTTTTTTCTCGGGCCGGGACAGTGTGACTTAGAAAAAGGTGAAATCCTAACGGAAATCCTCATCCCACCGCTTCTTCCGCGAACCGGAAGTGCCTATATCAAACACGGCAGACGGGAGGCCATGGAACTTCCCATGCTCGGAGTCGGCGTGCTGGTAAGTTTGGAAGAAGACATGGAAACCTGTGCCAAAGCCCGCATATGCATGGGTGTGGCAGCACCGACACCCATTAGAGCCGTGCAAGCCGAAAAGCACCTAGCCGGTAAAGCGGTTAATGAACAAAACCTGGCTGAAGCCGGAAAAATTGCCGGCGAGGAATCCAGAGTGCGCGATAGTATTCGGGGGGTAGCCTGGTACCGGCGAGAAATGGTCGGAGTTCTGGTAAAACGTATGGGGCTCAAGGCCCTCTCCAGGGCAAAAAAAATGGAACCATCATAGGTTTTATAAAAAAGTCGTCAATAGGAATTTATTTACCGGGTTATTGGGATTTATAAATAACAAATCCCAAATAACAAATATCAAACAAATCACAATGACCAAAATTCCAAATTTCAAACGTTTTGGTCATTGAATATTAGAATTTGAGATTTATTTGTAATTTGGTGCTTGTGATCTGGAATTTTACCTGTTGGTGCTGGAAGCCATGAATGATTTTCGGTAAATTTTGTTTGCCAATACTCCATTACCCACTTCATATATGAGAAAAGGAGAAAGTGTAAATGTCAAGGGAGATATCGTTCATCTTCAACGGTAATAAAATGAATATGGTAATCGAGGATCATTGGACCCTGTTGTATTTGATTCGAGAAGAACTCGGTTATACCGGAACCAAGGAAGGCTGCGGCAGCGGTGAATGCGGGGCGTGCACCGTGATTGTGGATGGAAATGCCGTAAACTC
>CP070694.1:1793471-1804690 GCA_020353355.1 Desulfobacterales bacterium
ATGTACAAACAGTTTTGCACTTCGGAACAAGATCGCCTTGAATAGGTTAAAAATCTAATAAACTCTTTATTTGATCTTGAATCGAATCCCTCGCAGATGTTGTTCATTATTGAGATGGCAGCGCCAGTTATCTGTCCTGATAATCTATAATCCTTTGAAAAGTTAGACCGTTTTGCGTAGTCATAAGCATTTCTGGTTAAAACTCTCGCCTCTAGCCAACACTCCAGGTCTTCAAATCGTTTGATTTTCATTTCTCCCTCCATCAGTGTTCGGTTTGCCTTGCGTTATTATTTATCTATTAACCGGCCAACCGGCAACGGGCCAACCGGCCAACTGCGAACTTTAGCGGTTTAGGCCGCTAAAGTTCGGCCCATGCGAATGGACTGATTGCCGAAGCGCTGGCGGATGCGGTCGATGGCAGAAATAAGATTGTCGCGCTTTTCGTTTTGCCTTTGGTCGACGGTAAACAATTCCCGTTGGGCCGGCGGAAATGTGAGCCGATCGCAGATCAAGCGCATGTGCCGAATGCGCACCCGACGGACCCAGGCCAGCAACAGGGCGCGCCTGGCGAGCGTAAAAAGCGTGAGATCATTGGCCGTCGCGGGTTTGGCCGCCACCTGACGGGCGTGTCGCATGCCGTCCGAATAGTCGAGGATGATTGCGATACGCCGTGCGGTGCGTCGGCGTCCACGCAGGTTGCTGCCCGCTTGTTCGACCAGGGCGTAGAGAACGCCCTCCAGGGTGGAGGCGTTGTTGGTGTCGTTGCCGAATTCGTGATCGACGATGACGTTTGGCGGCTTTTGTCCGATCGGCAGGACCGGCGAGGGGTCGATGCCACGCATCGCCTCATAGAGAAATTGAGCACGGTTGCCAAACGGCACCGTTAATTGCGCCGGGCTTAACTGCGTGATGTGAGATACCCGCGTGAGATTCAATTCCCGTAGTCGTAACAGATCGTCGCGCTCGATGCCCGGAACCAGGCTGATCGGCAGGGGGGCTAACAGCGATGCTTCCTCACCGGGCGCAACGATATATTCCCCGTCCGGTTTGACCAGACGTGTGGCAACTTTGGCCACCAGTTTGTTGGGGGCCACCGACCAAATCGGGTCTAAACCGAGATCGGTTCTGATTTGCCTGCGCAGCCGCCAGGCCACATCTAGCGGCGGACCGAAGAGCCGATGGGTGCCGGTGGCATCCATAAACAGGTGCCCGTCATCCTCACCGGTTTCAATCAGCGGTGAATACGGCAACGCTTGCTTGAGCAGGGCGCGCATCGCCTGCTCGTAGCGGTCGGGGTGCGGGGGCAAAAGCCGGGCGTCCTGGCAGAGGCGTACGGCATTGTGCAGCGCCATGCCTTTGCGAATGCCGGCCAGATAGGCCTCGTTGCTCATATCATAGACAGCCGCTCGCGCCGTGCCTTGGGGAGCGATGATGACCGGGCGGTCCTGCAGCCGGCTGTCCACCGCACGCTCGACGGCGACGGCAAAATCGGCCACATTTAAGTGGATAATCGAACGATTATAAGGGTTCACAGGTTCAGTGTTCACCGTTTAGGGTTATCTTTCTTTCATAGACGTTCAAAGGTTCAGGGTTTAGGGTGACTCTTCTTTCGTTGGCCTTGTTCATTCGAAGCAACGGTTCAGATTTGACTTTAACCTCTGAACCCAGAACCTCTGAACCTAAATTATTCCTTTTCCAGAAGTCCATTTTCTGTCAGCAGGTTAACGAGGCGCATGGCATTTCGAGGTGCCTGGGCGCGGACGTGGTTGTTGAAAAAAATAACGCCGCTGCTGGCATTGTCGACCATTTGTCCAATCCGCGTGTCGGCCCACTGACGCAGCTCATCGTCGCTATAGTCGTAGTCGAATTGTTTTTGCATGTTGCCCGAACGCCAGCCACCGGCATTGCGGCCATGAAAGCGGATGTAAAAAAGATCGGGATTGGTGACGATATCGAGTTTGGGAAACAGCCCCGGCAGATCCGGTTCATCGACCGCCACAAGGGTCGTATGCCGGCGTTGCAGTTCGGCAAAAACGCGATCGGTTGCCCAGGAGGCATGGCGAAACTCCACCGCCAGGGGCAGTCCGTCAAGTTCATCCAGCAGCGCGGCTAAATAATGTCGGTTTTTGGGGATGCGAACAAATGTCGGGGGAAATTGCAGCAAGATGGCGACCAACTGGCGAAACTGCAACAGCGGTGCGATGCCGTTCCGGTATTGAGCAGCCTGTCCGCGCCACTGGTCGGGATTGACTTCATGGGTCAAGGTGCGGCTCAGTTTGGCGGCAAAGCGAAAATCGGGCGGTGCCAGCTGGCGCATGCGCTCGATGGCGTGTGCTTTCGGCATTTGGTACCAGGTGTAATTGAGTTCGGTGATCGGGAAGTGTTGCGCATACAGGGGTAGCATCTGGCCTGATTTTGTGCCGGACGGATAAAACCCCGCATCGGTCCATTCGGCATACGAATAACCGCTGGTGCCGATCCGAAGCCGGCAGCTATGTTTCGGTCCTTCAAGGTGCATTTAGATATTTTCGGGATCCCAAATAGAAATTGACGGCAATCGAATTTCACCGCAGAGATCGCAGAGTTTGCTTTTGTATCTTACGTCTTATGTTGTCGGTGCTCATTTGATCCCTTCCGGTCCGCGCTGGATGCCGATCACCTTGCCCTGGATCAGGACATCGCTGAACCCGTAGCGCATCGACGCGTAATGTGCATTTTCCGGGCGCAGTTCGATATGGTCATCATGGAGGAAAAATCGTTTGACCGTCGCCTCTTCGCCTCCGACCAGGGCGACGACAATTTCGCCGTTTTGAGCGTACTGGCGCGGTTCGCAGATTGCCAGATCGCCGTTTAAAATCCCGACATCCTTCATTGAATCCCCTTTGACGTTCAGCGCAAAAAGATTCTGACCGCGGAAGATGGCGGCATCCAGGACGGTGGTTCCGTCCCATTCTGTCTGGGCATACATCGGCAGACCGGCGGTGACGCGTCCGATGATCGGGATCTCCCGCCAGCGCTGCAGTGCCGAGGTTTCACTGGTGCGATTCAGCAGATAGATGGTGCGGCTGTAACGGCCATCGCGTTTGAGATAGCCTTTTTCTTCCAGCACTTTAAGGATTTGGGCAATGGCTGCATGACTTACCCCCAGTTCAGTTGCCGCCTGGCGCAGGCTGGGGGCTTGGCTGTTGACTGCGATTTCGCGCTGAAGATACTCTAAAACCCGTTCTTGTTTGCGTGTTAATTTTGACTGCATGGGGGCCTCCGATTTGGAAACTCATTCGTGCCATCTTTTCAATAGGCACTGTTTTCGAATAGACACGAATTCACCTTAATATAATCCGATATAATGTAAATGTCAATGTAAAAATATTGTAAAATATGTAAATTTATGTAAAGATACGTAGCAAGTCTTCGGGGATTGAATTGCAGGAATAAATTCGTCGTTTAAAACGAAACACATGCAAGAGACTAAAGTGTGATTTCGTCGCGGAACACGAAAAATTATTTGCGGACAGGGGTTAATGAATTGCTAAATCAGCAACTTTGCCAGGCGCTTTTCGCCAAAACGCATTGGAAATGCGATGGCTATCAAACTCAATGCAAATGTCAATGAAAATGATCCGATGATCCATATCCAGGTCGCCAGACTCAGGGTTTTTCCCCGAATATCGGCCATAAACAAGTTGTACACCGGCCCTGCTTCGATCACGATGATGAGGCCGATGTAGCCGGCACATACGATCATAAAAACCAATCCGCCGAAACTGGTAACCGTCTGGTTTGGGTTTTCAGCCTTAAAATCCGGATATGCGGCTCCCAGACCGATCCCCATGGCGACGATTCCCGGCACCAAAAAAAAGACGGTGATGGTGGAAAGCGCCATCATAAACGGCGTGACGTGAAGCATGACATTGGTGACTACAATTAGGATTTCGGTTAGAATAAGTAACGGAAGATAATAGATAAAAAACTTAATCCAGAGAAAGGTTTTCAACGATAGCGGTGACGTTTTGACCAGCCAAAAGGCTTGTCTTTCCTGGCTGACGGCCGGATAGGCAAAACGGGCACTAATGGCCGTAAGAACAAATAGTGCCAAACCCATATTCAAAAAGGAGAATAAATTTTGAAGATAGATCGTTTTAATGGGAGATTTTTCTAAAGGCAGAACCTTGAAATTGTAAACATAAATAACCACCAGGGCAGCGAGCAGAAAAATCTGGGTCCACTGGGTTTGATCGCGTAAAAACGTTTTGATTTCTTTGACCGTAAATGATTTCACCGGACCGGGTAAAAAACTGAAGCAGCGTTCTATAGCGGTACCCTTTTTAAATACGCGAACCGCTGCAGTCTGTGTTTTTGAAAACCCTTTAAAATAAATCGCATTGGAAGCAATAATCAAAATAAACGTTGCTGTTCCGGCAAAACTCCAGGAAAGCGCGTTGTGAAACATACCGGTGCGGACCGAACCCGAAAGCGCCGCCTGAATGCTATCATAGGCCCATGTGCTTGTCAGAAATGGGGACGCCGGGGTCTGCAACGACGTGATATAAACCAGGACCGTATCAAACACCTCGGGATCGACGAGAAGTTCCGGCCGTAACAGGCGAATGGCCAGGTAAAGAACGACAAAAAAGAAAATACCCATCAAAATAAATATACTTTTCATGCGATTTGCCGGTATTGCAATGACGGCCACCATCACTAACATGGTGCTGACAGCCGATGCATTGATGGTCAGGGAGAGAAGACAAAGCAACGTGTTGGCATAATAAAATAAGCTGGCATGATAAATGATTCCAAAGGCGATAAAAACCGGCAGGGTAAAGACCATGACCATCCATGAGCTGTCGATGGTGCTGTCTATCCACCGTGATAAAAAAATCTTATAACTGGATACGGGCATAGAGTGAACCAGATATAAATCCCGCGAAAGGTAAAGTTTGGAAAGCGAGGTTAAAATGCTGCTGAAGATGAGCAGGGCAAAGGAAATAATCAGGATCATCGAAAGCAATTTGTACCCTAAGATGTCACCAATGTCCTCGATGCCCTTAAAATAGTATAACACGCGCAAGGAGAGGGCAAATATTCCGCCCCAGAACAGGGCACCGATGGCTCCAAAGAAGAATACTTTGATCATTCCGCCGTGGTTGTTGTTCGCAAAACCCCGATGTTTGAGTGGCCAAATACGCGGTTTTAATAAGGTGAGGACTTCGCTCATATTGCTGGTGTCTGGTTTCTTGTCTCTATTTTAATTTAACTGCCTTGAATGGAAACATTGTTGGTCAGGCTCAAAAATACCTGCTCAAGATCGGCATCGGTTACATTGGCCTCTCGCTGGAGATCTTTAGTGGTTCCGCTGGCAATCAGCCGACCTTTATGAATTACGCCGATACGATCACAGGTGTCTTCTGCGACTTTCAGCGTATGGGTCGACATAAAGATGGTAACTCCTTTTTGGGCAAGGCGCCTCAAAAGTTTCTTGACCATGATGATTGCTGCCGGATCTAATCCCACCATAGGTTCGTCAACTATAATAACTTCGGGATCATGCAGCAGGGCGGCAGACATGATGAGCCGCTGCTTCATGCCATGGGAATAGGATTCGATCAGATCATCAGACCAATCCGCTAACGAAAACATTTCCAGCTGCGCTGTGGCTTTTTTATGAAAACCATTATCGGATACGCCATAGAGCTCAGCCGTAAACCGCAAAAACTCCATACCGGTTAACTTTTCATAAAGATAGGGTCGGTCAGGAATAAAGCCGATTTTGCTTTTGGCCTTTTCGGGTTCCGCCTGCATATTGATACCGGCAATGGTGATGCTGCCGGTCGTCGGTTGAAGAATACCGCCCATCATTTTAATGGTCGTTGTTTTCCCGGCACCGTTTGGCCCGATAAATCCGAATACTTCGCCTTTTTGCACCGATAGATTCAGCCGGTCGACGGCCGCAAAATCGGCATATTTTTTAGTTATATTTTTTATTTGGATCATTGTTTGTACCCGAAAAAAATCCTGCTGAAATAAATTATATAATCAAAACAAATTATAAGCAGCAAAAAAATCTGGGCAATGCACAACCGCCTATTCTATTATCCTTAATTGGATTTTGCCGATGATTCCCATCAAATCAAGCTGCTGTCGCTGCGATCCGGAAGTAAATCTTACGTGGCTGACATCGGCAGGCAATTGGCCGAACAATGCATCGGCGGTTATCCAGCGGCCTAGATACACCAGGTTCCAGGCGTGATAATAAAAGCTTCCTTTTAAATATACCAACCCGGCTTCAACCCTGCAGGGGATGCCGGCCGCACGAGACAATGCCGCCAGCAAAACAGCGTGTTCGTTACAATCGCCCACCCGATTTTCCAGGGTAGACAGTGCATCCGGCAGGGAGAGCACCGGCCGTTTCTCAATATTATGATAGACCCAGTTCAGCAATTTTTGAACTTTTTCCAAAGGCGCGGCGTTTGCATGGTTGCCTAGAATTTGCCGGGTCAACTGCTGAATTTTTTGGTGATCAGATTGAATAAAAGAGCTGGGCTGCAGAAAAACTTTTTCCAAGGATCCCATATTGGTATCATCTAGTTCCGCAACCAGGTTCGAAAGGGATTCCTTTACGATGATGAGCTGATTATTCTTAAACTTCTGTCGTCCCCCTTGAAGATGCAACTGATCAAACTCAATGCCGGAAATTTCGATGGTTAAGTGTTCAAGTCGATCCGGGTTTTCAAGGGTGACATTGGATGATACCGAAGCCGTTTGCGTAAGGTCCTGGCTCGAGGCTAGCGCGAGTCCATACAGCGCGTCTTTGCGGGTGGTCCGTTCCTGACGAATCCCCAGCAGTCCTTTTTCTTTGAGTAAATCACCGTTTTGATCAACCCAGGCCAATTGGGTGCTCCCCTTAAAATTCAAAGAGACGATGGTGGCTGCTGTCTTCGTGCCCATGATTTGGATTTCCTCTTGTCCGATGACCTCCACATGAACCGGCAGTTGAGCCATGCTGGCCGGATCAAAAATAGGGAATGCAAATTTATCTCCGGGGTTGAGCTTTGTGGCTGCCAGCGCATAAATGATTCCCGAAAATAAATAGGGTTGCTTCTCAATTTGGATTTCCAGCGCGCGACGATCACCGGCGCTTGCGGTTTCGACCTTGAGGATATCACCGGATACGGTTCCCTTGATACTGAAGGAAAACCGGCCGGAATTAATCTCAAAATTGAAATCGGCAAGGGTGAAATCCGCTTGCAGCTCTCCGTCTGTTTTCAGACTGATATCCTGAACCATGCCCATGGTATTGATGCGCATGTAAACGGTTTCTTGTAATCGATAGCCGCTGTCTTTTTTGGAAAATCTGGAGTGCGAAAATCCAATCTTGCGATCATTTTGGAAAATATTCATCCAGGTGTCTTTTTCCGATACTGCGCTTTGGGATGGGAGGGACAGCGTCTTAGGACGGGATAAAATGTTGCTTAACCATCCAATCCGGATCGAAAAAAGGATTAAAAAGGCCAGTGCAAAAAAGACCCCTGGGATCCAAAACAGTTTGCTTTTATATAATGACATGTCTCTTCGCTACTGAGCCGCTATAAAAATAAGTGCTGTTTAAAATTGGGTAAATTGCGAATGTGATAGCGCGGTTAGATCTTGGTTTGAACATCAATATCTGCTATATTTTATCATCTTTTTTTCATTTAGCCCATGTCCTTTTTACGCCATCCGTCCTATTATGTTACAATTCCAGGACATGGACTTTATTGGCAACTTCGAAATTTTCAGCAGCCCGATGATGGGTGGCTGGATTTAAGAGCTGATTGTACCAGTTTTATAACGGGAAAACATGATTATTATTGCTGATGCGCACGTCGATGAGGTCGTTGGCAACGATACCGATTTTTTTCGGATGTTGCATTCATTTGAACGTAACCATCACGATGTGGTTTTTCTGGGCGATATTTTTGATCTCTGGATCGCATTACCCCGCTATGAAAAAGATATTCATCAAAAGTTTCTTTCCTGGTGCCGAGAGCAGAAACGACATCGTTCCATCGGGTTTATCGAAGGAAATCATGAATATTTTGTTGCCCAAGAAAAGCAGGACTATTTTAGCTGGTGTTCGGATTCAGCAATCTGGCAGGATGACCGCGGCAATCTCTTTTGCCATGGTGATCAAATCAATCGCCGGGACAAGAACTATCTGCGGTTTAGAAAGTTATCCAAAAACAAAATAATGAAATCCATTGTGCGCTATCTTCCATTTGGCCCCCAGATTGGAGAATTGCTGAAAATCAAGTTAAAAAAAACAAATCTCGAGTTTCGCAAAAAGCTTCCCAAAGACGAGATCACACGCTTTGCCGATGACAGATTCAATGATGGTGTTCACGCCATTTTTGTCGCCCATTTCCATCAGGACTACCTTTATCGTAACTCTGAGACCAACGCACTTTATATTTTACCGGGCTGGTTTCAATCAAAGCACGTCACCGTTTACGACATGGAATCGAAGCAGGTTACCTCTCATCATTGGCAGGAGCTTAAACAGGGGACTTAATGATAACCAGAGCGGATATCAGGAATAACCAAATTGCCGTCTATGACCCGGATCGAAAAGGAATATTCATTCATAAAGACCAACTCCAAGATTGCAAATTCAAGGTCGGTGATAAATTTTCAGTAAAAAAGGGTCAAAAGGAATTGTTCGCCCTTACGATAATCAAGGATGACAATGGTGATATCATTTATGATAAGACCGGCATATTTGTCGAAAGAACCCGAAGAGTTGATATGTTTCTGGGGGGTATTTTTGACGAATATGTTATTTTTCTTGAAGCGGATCAACCGAATACCATAAAAATAAAGCCACTGGAAATGACACTAAAAGGAGATCGACTGTAGAACAATTACTAATGTTCGGATATATTTGATAATTTGGCCGCCCTAGCGGTTGGGCGCAAAGGAGGCGATGATGAATCAATCTATTCTCGAAGCCGATGAATTTTTTAGAAATTTTTAATAGGGAGCAATTTATGGATTGTAAAAAAGAACAGCACCTGGAATCGTGTAACTGCAGTTATGAACCGTGTGCTCGCAAAGGGGTCTGCTGTGAGTGCCTCAGCTATCATCTCAATAGCCGGGAACTGCCGGCATGCTGTTTTCCAAATGATGCGGAACGAACCTACGATCGGTCGTTTGAGCATTTTGCACGTCTGGTGACGGGAGGAAGCGTTTAAAAGTGTCTTCACAAAAAAATTAATTCTTTCAGGCGTTGATCGAATGGGTATTTTAAGGCATGATTTTTATAATCGTGACACCCTTCAGGTCGCAAAGGACCTGCTCGCTAAGAAGCTGGTACGGCGACATCAGGGGCTCATATTCAGCGGAATAATTGTTGAAACCGAGGCCTACCTGAGCCGTTCGGACACTGCCAGCCATGCCTTTAGAGGGAAAACATCCCGCAATTCGGTGATGTTCGGACCGGCCGGAAGAGCCTATGTCTATTTTATTTATGGCATGCATTACATGTTCAATATTGTGACGGAAGAAAAAGATAGCCCGGGTGCTATCTTGGTTCGAGCCATTTTGCCTTTAGAGGGCTTAAATCAGATGGAGGCGCTGCGCAAAAAAACCGGCAGGGATTTGACCAATGGTCCAGCCAAACTGTGCCAGGCGATGGCAATTGATAAATCGCTGAACGGCTGGGATTTGACCGGCGGTAAAACATTGTGGCTGGAAGATTATAAGACGATAGCGGACACCTGTGTTCGCAGCAGTCCTCGAATTGGAATCGATTACGCGGCACCAAAAGATCGCCACGCAAATTTGCGTTTTTTCGTCGACAAGGATGTGATTTAGAGCCCGTCTTTGAATTATGTATCTCTTGAGATAGACCGTCGACGGGTTCTTGCATAAACGAAAGGGGACCAACAAGATGGGAAAAATTATGATCGAAGCTGAGGGATTGACCGTTGCGGCAGAGTTAAAGGATACGCCGACGGCCCAAAAGATTATCGAGATACTTCCCCTTGAAGGAAGTGCAAATGTCTGGGGTGAAGAGATCTATTTCGATATCCCGCTGCAAGCAGAACTTGAGCCGGATGCGCGCGAAGAAGTTGATATCGGTGACTTGGGCTACTGGCCGGCAGGGCCGGCATTTTGTATTTTTTTTGGTCCCACCCCCGTAAGCAGGGGAGACCAACCAAGGGCTTACAGCCCGGTCAATGTTTTTGGCAAGGTGATTGGAGATGCCAAGCAATTTAAATCTGTTCCCAGCGGAGCAACAATTTACATTAGCCTTGCAGAAAAAGGTTAACCCGTGTGCCAGTTGTCCAGTTAGCCGGCTAAAAAAGGACAATTGTCTGATTAAATGCTCAAACGGCCAACGGGCTCAACGGGTGAACCGGCTAAACCAAAATTAAGAAAGGGGGTAATATGGCTAAGGATCCCGGAATCGGCTACAAGGTCGTGGCCAAGGTCTCAAGTGTCAAGGGAAAATGTTCGGCAGGGCATGTGCCCGGAGAGAGTTTTGAAATCAGCTGTCACAACCCGGCCGGATTGTGCGGCTTTTTTTATCACGATATCTTTCCGAGCCTCCAGGTATTTCAATTTGGTGGAAGCCTTCCCTGGTGGGAGGGCGATAAAATTCAATTGCAATGCCTGGATCTTGATAACCTTGTAACCATCGAGTTAAAAAGGTTCGAGCGGCAGTAAACATGAAAAGGAGGTTGCATGAAAGAGATGATAGCGTTCTGTGGCCTGGCATGTCACGAATGTGGCGCCTATTTGGCAACCATAAACGATGATAATGAAAAGCGAGCCGAGGTTGCTCAGGCGTGGTCAAAACAATTTAAAATTGAAATTAAGCCTGAAAATATTAATTGCGACGGCTGCCAATCCGAATCCGGTCGTCTTTTCAGCTATTGCCATGTTTGTGAAATAAGAAAATGTGGCATGCTTAAGGCTGTTCAAAATTGTGCGCACTGTGCCGACTATCCATGTGATAAGCTCGATTGGGTTTTTAAAGTAGAACCGGAGACCAAGCGACGGCTAGATAGGATAAGGGCGACAGGTTAAAGGAGCGAAAATTAAATGATATGATGAACGCCGTATTTGCAAAAACAATTTACACCGGGAAAAAGATTGTTTCGGATGCCTACATCGTTTTCAACAAACAGAAGGTCTGCGGCATCTCATCTTCAAAAGAAGCAGCCCTCGTTGGCAAA
>CP070694.1:1804790-1809868 GCA_020353355.1 Desulfobacterales bacterium
CTATTGATGTAATCTCAAATGACAGTCTGCCCCGGAGGTGCCTCTTTTTCCGGCGAATCCGAATACTGCTGGCAGTTGATAATTCGCCTGTTTAGGAAGAAAAAGAAAAAAACCCCGTTTCTCATTTTGAGAAATGGGGTTTTGTATCATTGCATGGCTGGCTGCGGCTTCATTCACGATTTTCTCTTGGCCATTGGGCAGCATGGTGGTATGTTGGCGTTGCATCTGCTCTATTGTTAAAGGTGGGTCAACGCATCCTGAATGGACTGAAAAGCGATGGAAATCTCCTGGAGAATAAATCCACGGCTGCACCAGATTTGCTGGGGCTTGATTGTTATCTTTTCACAGGCGGCGTGTTTGCATGCGGCCGATCTCGTCATCGGGGATACACCCGGAGAGGTTTTTACGATAGATGCCGGGACTTCCTTTTCTCATACCGGAAACATCATCGTCCTCGGAAGCGGTAAACTGCTGGTCAACGGCACCTTGAATCTGACGGGTACCGTCTATGTGAGCGGAACCGGAAATTTTACCGTCGATGGCGGAAAGCTCCACCTGATGGGGGATTACACCAACATCGTCGGGTATCAGAACGGCCGGATCATTTTTCGCAACAATGCCCTGCTGCATTATGTGCAGACTTACGTGGGTCAGCACAATATCATCTGCGGAGAAAATGCGCGGGTTGAATTGAGCGATTCCCGTGTCAGCGCGGACGGTTCCTCCGAGGCGATCGTAATGGGCGGAAATGCCTCATACCAAGCGGTCAACATGATCTGTCCGGACTGGAAAACCTGGTATCTCAGCGGCCAGACATCGCTGACGCTGGAAAATGTGAATATCGGCGGAGATATTGTCTTTTATGACAGCCCCACCATGCGGTTTGTGGATACAGTCGGTATTATGCCATGGCTCTATTTCGGAAGCGGCGCTGTGGTCGATTATCAGTTCCCCTCCGGCTTTCCTGCCAATCCTGATGATCCTGTAACCATCACCTTTGATAATTCACTCCCCGGTGTGTCGGGGATCCCCTGGTCCATCAGCATGGAAAATTGCACCTACGTTGCCTGGGGAATCAACCCGTATCCGGGAAGCGACGTAACCATACGCAATTCTGATCTGGCCATGATATTGTTCAGGTTTGTCGGGCCCGGCCAGATGCATCTTCAGGGAATCATGCAGAATAATTCCTACTATGACGATTTAACCATTCCCGTTGCGGACAGGTATCTACGATTGCTGAGTACATCGGTTGAGTGGTGGAAGGTTGATGTGATCGAAGGATTCGATTTAACAGCCGATTCTATTATCTTCAGTGAGATGATGGTCAAAGACGACAGCCGGGCCCTACTGACCAACTCGATTTGTGAGGGCCAGACGATCCATCTGGGGGCCATGCATGATGCCTTCGTCGATTTCCGGGATGGCGAGGTCTGGTCTTACGTTTCGGCCTGGGATGACGCCACCATGGTGCTCCGCAACAGCGCGGTTGATTACCGCAAGGGCCAATATATATATCAGACTCGCAATATTGCCCATAACAACGCGCGGCTCTACTGTTTGAATACGACCTTTGGCTACGAGACCGACCCTTCGCAATCTGAACCGGAGGCGGTCGATGGTGCTTTGGCGATGTACCTCAAATTGGACGGACCTACCGCGGCTGAAATCGGCCAAACCGCTGATATCCGGGGTTCTGCTTGGATCAAGACCGGGCCGCTCAGCCCCCTGACCTTTAATTCTTATGAGCTGGAAGTCTCTGCGGACGGCCGCACGCAATGGGAGATAATAGAAAATTCGGCAAATTCAATTAAGGATGGTATTCTCGGTACTTGGAACACCTCCGGATTGTCGTGGGGTTCTTATCGGCTGCGTTTAACCCTTTGGGTGGACGGCGATACGGGCTTCTATCCGACCGAGGAATTCCCGGCTGAAATGGATATTGAACTCACCTCCCCGGGTGGCGGTGGCGGTGGTGGCGGAATGTGCTTTGTTTCAACCCTTTTTAATTAAGGCGAACATTTTTTCATGATTAGCCGTCAGGCGCAGCGGCCTTAATGGTCAATTAAGAGGTGTCTCCCTGTTCGTTGCGCATTATTTTTTTACGATACCGGATCATCATCATTGCAATATCATCGGATTGCAGCCTCGATCCGGCATGTTTTCTTACTTCTTGCAAAATTGCTGTAACCATCTCCTTGACCGATGCATGCCGAAACGCCGTACACTCTTCCAGCAAGCGCGCATCTGTGAAAAGCTCGCCTTTTTCATTCATGGCCTCTGTGACGCCGTCCGTATACAGGAAAATAGCGTCATCCGCTCCGAGTGTCACGGATATCTCTTTATAAGAAGCTTCGGGTACTACGCCGACAATGGGTCCGCTCAGGTCTTCTTTATAATAGACTCTGCCGCCGTGTCGAATCAATATGGGCCGATTGTGGCCGCCGCTTGCATAGAGCACTTCTCCGGTGCGCACATTGAGAATTCCGATAATCAGGGTGACAAACATGCCTTTGGGGTTGTCCACACAGAGAATTCGATTAATTTTTCCCATCATATCGGCGGGTGAAGGACAAAATTGAGCTGAATTTTTTACAAGTGTCCTGGTAATGACCATGAATAGAGCAGCCGGAACGCCTTTATCGGCGACATCACCCAGGGTAAAACAGAGGTGGTCTTCATCAATGAAGAAAAAGTCATAGAGGTCTCCTCCAACCGCTTTGGCCGGTATCAAATCAGCAAATATATCAAACTCGTCATGTTCCGGAAAAGGGGGAAAGACCTTCGGCACGATACCCATTTGAATTTCTCTTGCCACATTTAACTCACTCTCGATTCGTTCCATCTCTCTGGTGCGTTGTATGGCCTGTTTTTCTGCTAAACGGAACCTTAAAAGGCTAAGAAAAGCAAACATTGCACCCAGCGTCACAAGAGGATAAAGCGGGGAAAGAAACACGTTTTCCACCTTTAGCATTCCCAGCCCGCCAAACCACAGAAGGGCAATGCCGCAGACAAGAAAAAGCAGACAGATCACCGGACCACTCCAGGCCAGAACAAGGGAAACCAGGACGCCGACACACAGTGTTGCCAGAAGTTCAGCCTCCTCGGCCCAGGCAGGTCGGTTGAGAAAGACGCTATGGAGGATATTGTCGGCGACACTGGCATGGACCTCGACGCCCGGATAGACAGCGTCCAGGGGTGTGGCGTAGGTGTCCTTCAGCCCCGCCGCAGTCGCCCCGACAAAAACAAGCCGACCGGCAATCCTTTTTCTGTCGATACGGTCATTGAGGAGATCCGCTGCGCAAATATATTCAAAAGACTTCCTTTTGCCCCGGTAGCGTATCAGCAAATTCCCAGATGCATCCACGGGAATAACGGTTGTGTTCACCCGCAGCGATTCCGTCCCGAAGGTTGAAACTTTCAGAAAAACTCTCTGCGCATTAACGGCCTGCATCACGGAAGCCAGCGCCAGACTGGGATATATCCGGTCCTCAAAACGCATCAGCAGGGGAATACGACGGATTACCCCGTCATCGTCCGGTCTTACGTTAACAAAGCCGGAGCGTCTGATGACCCCGGCAAAAACAGGAAGAGGCGCAACAACTCCGGCGGCGCCGGGAAGAACAACGCTCACTTCGGGGCTGCCGGCATCGCGAAAAATGATGATATCCACGGGCAGCGGTCCGGGGGGGAGCCTGCCATCACCCGCGGCGAGAAATTTATATCCCATCACATACGGCCCCCGGGCAAGGACATCGGCCAGAAAAGCGTCATTGTCATAGAGTCGTTCCGGAATTCCTTCAAGATTCAGTTCAATGCCCAAGCCCTGATGCAGCTCCCGCTGTACCTCCTTCAGCGATGTTCGGTCGGTCTCGGCTAAGAGGATATCGAGGCCGACACTGGCCGCACCTCCAGCTGCAAGCTTTTCCAGTAAACGCGCGATATGGTAGCGCGGCCACGGCCACTGGCCGAATTCCGCCAAACTTTTTTCGTCGATATCGACAATAAGCGGCAGCGGGGTACCATAGCCGGCAAGAGAGCGGTGCATGACATCATAAAGCTTATTGTCAAGGATGGACAACAAGGCCGGCCGGTATAGGGCTACACCGAGAAACACAAATGAAAAAACAATGCCGTAAAGGGCAATGAGCCGACTCGCCTTTGTCTTAGCGGACCGCAAAGACAGAGATCGGGAGGTGAGGCGAGGCGTTTTGGGGGAAAAATTCAGCATGCTGCATTGATCATGGTGTAGAATACCTGCTTTTAACGGACAATTACTTCAACCCTCCTATTGCGCGGTTCCGGCACATTATCCGCAGTTGGGATCAGCGGGCTGCCTTCACCATGGAATGCCACTCTGATGGCTTCCGGGGCAATACCTTCGGCAACAAGCAGGTCCCGCACCCTTTGCGCGCGTCTGCGTGAAAGCGCCATGTTAAATTCATCGGTGCCGCTCCGGTCAGTGTGGCCGATCACATCAATATCGGTTGAAGCCCTTTTTTCAATTTCGGTGATGATCTCTTTGATGGATGCGCGTGAATCAGCTGTCAGCTCGACAGAATCCCAAAAAAAATACAGGATATATCTTGCAGGCGGAGCCGGCTCTGCAGCCAGAGCACTGGCAAAGATGCTCCTGATCTCTTTCTCGGACATCTTGACTGCCGGTTGCGGTGCTTTTCCGCTGCTGACAGAGACCGCATAGCCGGCCTGATTTATTTTTCGCGTACCGTCTTTGTTGCTGACCTCGATCTCCCCAACCTGACCGTCCGGATCAGGCAGAAGCACAACGGTTGTTTTTCCGGTCGCACACCCCCCAAGCCATAAGACACCCAGCAGCAATAATGCAAAATAGTTTTTTCCGGCCATAATTACTTGCTTTGTATTTGGACAGCCAGCCTGGTCCCACGAATGGCCACAGTTCCGTCAGGGGTCTCGATCTTAATAGAATCCGGGGAAAGCTTGGCGATCACTCCGGAAAGAAAAATAAAGGTCCCCCGAATCATGCGGCACACCAGAGAGAAATCCTTTTTTTGCGGGTCAAAGCGGAATTCTGTCATGTCCAGCGTGCTGTCAGGGCC
>CP070694.1:1809968-1812935 GCA_020353355.1 Desulfobacterales bacterium
CACTCGGGAGGATGCCGATTTTACTGGTTGCTCCAAAAAAAATAATAGTCAGCATGCCATTGGTGGAAAAGGATCTATACACAGCGTCATAATAAATTGCATATCCGCCCTTTAAATCGTTGATTTTAGAACCAATATATAGGATCAAACATGCAGAACGCTGTGTATGTATGTGCAATGATTTATGTCGTTCTGTATAGCAGGCACCTGCAGCGTGCCTCACATCAATCGGCTAGATTCCATGAGCAAGAATAACTTATTTAAATTAATGATAAATTTCTTTTTATGTCAAGGAGTTTTTGTTTTCTTCTCCAATTGCTCTTTTAACTTCTTCTCCATTTCCGCAAAAAGATCCTTTTTCTTTTGTGCCTGCTGGGACTGAAAAGACTCAACTTTTTGTGAAAACGTTTTTTGTGAGTTCTGAAATTTTTTCAGTTCCTCTTCCAACCGGCTGCTTTCGGCACCTTGCGGAATATCTTCCAGTTTAAGATGGTCGCGGATAAAAAGCCGGTCACCGTATGACCCTTCGACCACTTCAATGATTTCCATCTGTTTTAGCTTTCGGCAAATAAAATTACCTTTTTCGACGGAAAATGAAAGCACCTTGCAGACTTCCGTCAGTGATGGCGGGGCCGAATGCTGGTGTTCACAAACCCGGATCGCGGCGACAAACAGATGCGCATTGGAATAGAGATCGTAGACCCTGTCTTGCATAATTCCCTTTATGGTGTTTCGCTTAGCCAAGAAGCCAATTCTAATTTTACCCGCGGATGATTGCTGCTGAAAACATCACGCTGAATAAAATTATGACTTCAAAAGATTTGTCGAATGGTTTACCCTACTTGACATCGAATCCCAAGAAGAGTAACATTTCTTATTGATTTATTCAAGAGGGGGGTGCAGGACAATGACTGAAATTGTAAATATAAACGCAAGGCAGATTTTAGATTCGAGAGGAAACCCTACGGTTGAGGTTGAGGTTTTTGTGGCCTGCGGTGCTGTCGGAAGCGCTGCGGTGCCGTCGGGGGCTTCAACCGGTAAGCGAGAAGCTTTAGAGCTTCGGGATAAACGATCCAAGAGCTTTGGCGGAAAGGGGGTTACCCGAGCGGTTAACAATGTGCTGATGAAAATTGCTCCAGCCGTCCAAGGAATGGACGCCGCCGATCAGGCGTCCCTGGATAAATTCATGATTGAACTCGACGGTACGCCGAATAAATCAAATCTCGGCGCCAATGCCATTCTCGCTGTGTCCATGGCAGCCACAAGGGCAGCGGCAGCTGCCTATGGGTTGCCGCTTTACCGCTATCTGGGAGGAATCAATGCCCGCTATTTGCCGGTGCCGATGATGAATATCATCAACGGCGGTGCCCATGCCGCCAATAATCTCGATATTCAAGAATTTATGATTTTGCCCTTTGGAGCAAAATCCATTGTCCAGGCTGTCCAGATGGGCGCGGAAACGTTTCACAGCTTAAAAAACATTCTCAAGGCGCAAGGACACAATACCGCAGTCGGGGATGAGGGCGGTTTTGCACCAAACCTTGAATCCAATGAGGCGGCGATTCAATACATCATGAATGCCATCGATGCCGCCGGTTATAAACCCGGCGTCGATATCGCTATTGCGCTGGATGCGGCGGCCAGTGAGTTCTATAAAAATGGTAAATACATTTTAGCCTCCGAAAAGAAAAAACTCAGCGCCAACCAGATAATCGACTATTACGAAAAGCTAATCGACAAATACCCGATTTTGTCTATTGAGGATGGCCTGGCTGAAGGCGATTGGGATGGCTGGAAGCTCATGACGGATCGCTTGGAAGGATCGATCCAAATTGTTGGCGATGATATTTTTGTTACCAATCCGAAGATATTCAGCAGCGGCATCGAGCAAGGAATTGCAAATTCCATTTTAATCAAACTCAATCAGATTGGAACGGTTACGGAGACTCTGGATGCAATCGAAATGGCCAAGCAGGCGGGGTATACGACCGTCATTTCGCATCGATCCGGTGAAACGGAAGATACCTTTATCGCCGACCTCGTGGTCGGTGTCAACGGAGGCCAGATCAAGACCGGTTCACTGTCGCGCAGCGATCGCGTAGCCAAGTATAACCAACTGATTCGGATTGAGGAGGAACTCGGCGTCTCTGCTTTTTTTTCGGATGCCATCTTCTAATAGAGCCTGTTCAATAATTAAGATTTAGCACCGGACTAAGTTTGCCGGTTTTTATATAGTCAAAGATGATGTCCTGGGTCAGGACGATATCATGTTCGATAGCATGGATTGTAACATTATCAATGCCTTTATATAAATTACTGATCTCCATGCGGTATCTATTTTCTTTTACCAGGCCAAATGTCCTTTCGACTCCGGTTCGAAAGGGTTTTAGTTTTCTATAGATCAAGCTGTGCGGCACCGCAGGGCCATATTTTCTGTATCCGTCTGTAAAATAAGTGCGGCAAGTGTAGCCAAATTTGTACTTTTCGTTGATATAATCGCATGAGAATAATGCGGTCTGTTTGGATTTTTTACACAGCTTAAAACAAGCATATTTTGTTCTTTGTTGTTTGTATTCAATGCCCCGGGGTTTGATAGCAAAGCCACCCGGGCACAACGGGTATCCATCTTGGGTAAATCTGTTTGGATAAACCATTTTCTTCCTTATGATAACGGGAATGATTCCAAAGAACTCATAGATGTCATGATGGATTTCTTCTGTATCATAACCTCGGTCCAGTATAACGTAAGAGAACTTAAGCTTTGGATAGCTAGCAATTAGTTGCGCGATCAGAACAAGGATAAAATCTTGATCACTCATATTTGCGGGTGACAAAAGAGTTATCAGAGGCACACCGCTAATGGTTCTTAAACTGTGGGCCTTATGACCCACGGCGTATTTATGTTTGTGATGGCCTTTGCCCGAAAAAGCCACACTGTCATCAGTAAAATGCCACCGGCCCTGTTGG
>CP070694.1:1813035-1816965 GCA_020353355.1 Desulfobacterales bacterium
ATGTGAGTCACGCATAGGCGGGAAAGAGGCTTTCAACGCAGTATCTGGGTATTGGATGGGGTTTTGAAACCAGTTCTAGTAGTTATTTCGAATCCTTATAAAATATATTAACCTAGAAGTCAAATTTTGACTCCTCTACTTCAACGCACATATTTCATGAAATGTATTAAATTAGGTTGTGCATCTGCTAGCACGTTGTCGATCAAGTAGGGCGGCCCGCCGCGGCCGCCAAAAAAGGACGTCGCGATTCGGCTGCTTGATTTCGGCCTGCACCCGTCATCGTCCGCCGGCGGACTTCGACGCGGCAAGCAAAGGCTGGCTATCGGAATGAACAAATTATCGCGACTTCCAGCCGCAAAATCCATAACTCCGCTTATAAATTTTCGGGCCTATAACCCAAAGAAAGGCTTCATTCTGGTTGGGTTTCGGCCGAATTAGGGTGAGTGCTGGATACGGGCAATTGGGGTAGGTTGGGTTGAGGTACGAAACCCAACATTTCCCTCAACCCAACCTACGATAGGTTTTGCCTTCAATTCAGGTTCAGGTGGCCTTTTTATTGGTGATAGTTCCGAAAATTTTCTACATGATATTCAGATTTAGGGGATTGCTAGCTTTGCACAAGAAGGGAAAGGCAGAATATGGCTAAATTACCCAGAGAGTGGATTACGATAGGTACAAAAAGATTTTTTTCTATCTCATATGCTACGGCAAACAAAAGGCCGCCGATCGCCTGGGTAATGGGAATGCTGCTACCGGTCGCATGGGTTAAGACAAATAAAGCAGTGCTGATAACAAGGGCCATTGCAACCCCCCATTGCCTGAAGAATCCATAGAGAATGCCTCTAAAAAAGATTTCCTCAACTAAGGGGGCGATAATTGCTCCAACAGCGATGAAAAGAAAGATATCACCATTTTTTTGGGGCATCGGTGTTTGAAAAATCGCGGATACCTGTATGCCGGCCAGCCATAGGCTGACAAAAACGAGGCCGGTGGCAAGACCAAAACCAAGCGACCAGATCATCCCTTTTTTTATTCCGGAAAATAATTGTGAGCGGACAATTCCGATAGAAGCCAGATTTTTTTCCATGTAACTGACAATAAACAGAAGAAAAATAATTTGAAAAATACGGGCAAACCCCAAGCCCGTCATTGGATGTAGATCACCATATGCAATAATGAATTTTGCAACGAATTCCAGACCGACCACCGCGGCAGCAGATATGAGCAGGCAGTTTAATGTGATTGACTTTGGTTCCATCCGAGTGATCTCAACGCCTTGTAAGCATATAGTTGACTGTACCAATGATCCGAGGTTTTTATTTGCCGAAGTATTTCTTCGATGGCGCCAGAATATTTTCGAAGAGCCATTGCCCAATACGCCATGGAAACGACATTGGTATTCGAGTCATTTGAAAGTGTTAATAGAACCTTGAGCGTTTCAGCTTGGCGACTGTTCGCCAAGGCTTTTGCCAACCAGTATCTCTCAGAAATTCGGTGGCTGGTTGCAATTTTAGCATAATCTTTGAATTGACCAATTTCCATTTTCGATTCTTCAATGAATCTGAGTGCCGCTACGCGCTCCTGCCATTGATTAGACCTCAAAGCTTTAGCTAACTCATGCTCTGTAATCTGGGGACTTCTTGAAAAATAAAATACAGCGAGTATACCAAGGCTTATGCTGAAGCATAAGATCGAGGATAATATCGTTGCTTTTCTAGTATCCATAAAGAATAAAATGATAAACCAGATTAGCGCATGAAATAATATGTACAGCATCAGTGGATAGGCGAGCAGCAGTGATATAAAAGTAAACTGGCGAAAGATCGAAAAGCGGTCGCTGGCTGTGGAAATTCGATGCAGTACATTTTGTGGCTGGGAGCCAAATTCATTAATGGTGGTTTTCAGTATACGGCGACCATGATGCTCAAATAAAAGATAACCGTTTGCCCGGACCAGGTTTAAGTCAACCGATCCATCGGCCTCTATCGGAAGATAATCATATTTAATTAATTCTTTTTCTATCGATTTAACTAAGTTTGAGTTTGAAAAATTTTCTAGCCGGCACGTCTTGATTAGCTTCTGATCCAGGGATTTAAAAGCTTCCGCGGCGTAGAGCGTATAGCTGTAGTAAAAGTCGGTGACTTTTTTGCCGATGGAATTGGAAAATAATAGATGATCTCTTAAGTCTAGGAATAGATGTCGGTCATATTGCGTAAACCATAAGATTGCCAGAACCATCACCGGAATCAGATGAACCATAACATAGCGGCCGGAAAGCTGTCGATCATAGCCGAACACGAGCATAGAGCCAAAGACGATTGGTGGAATAGCTATAAAATACAGGGTGACAAACAGACTAAATCCGCGCAGGTTTATAAAAAGAAGCAGTCCTGCCCAAAGCAACAAAAAGAGTATCAGCAAATGCTTATTGCCGGAAAAATGGTCATGCCAAATCCATGCCGCGGCTAAGGATAATAATGAAATTCCTGCGCCGATGCTTAATGTGTAAAACATCCCTCCGCAAAATGCCGGTGTAAATTCCTTAAGGCCGGTCATGACGTTTTGGTTGGGTACGGCAAGATAACCGCTATCATTGATAAGGGTCACGGTAGCATACAGGTCCAGATTGGATACGTAAACCTGAATAGTGGCGATGATCTGGGATGTGATCAATCCCAGAAGAAGCGGGATGGCAGGATGGAAAAACTGAAGTTTTCTAGCACTAGTCATATTTTTTAAATTTGAAGTAGCAGAATATTCAACAATAAGTCGGTCTGGATATTCCCGTATTTGGTTCTGATCGTCCAAAGAGAATAAATCCATGATATCACATCAGTTGATAATCTGTATACTGTGTGATATATTTTTAGTATTGCTAATTTAATTATCTCCAGTTTATCCAGTCCAATTCTGGTTTAGCTGCCATAATTTGATTTGCCCAAGATCCTGGAGAACCTTGATTGATAGTCGCCGTTCACCAGCCCCAATATCTCCCCTGGCTCGGCTATTTCGATAAAATCAGAATAGCAGATGTTTTTTGCTATTTGGATAATGTCCAGTACAAGAAAAACGAATGGCAAAATCGCAATCGAATCAAAACCGCTCAAAACTGGCAATGGTTAACAGTTCCGGTGCACTATCGCTTCCCCCAAAAAATCAATGAAGTTGAAATCAACAATTCGGTAAATTGGAAAAAAAAGCATCTTCAGGCGCTCATCACCAATTACAGCAAAGCACCTTATTTCAAAGATTATATAACGCCGCTGGAAGATCTTTTCACAAAGGACTGGGAGCTGCTGTCCGAGTTCAATATAGGTTTACTTGAACGTCTGCGGGAATTTTTGAATCTTCATGATAAACCGGCGATACCGGCCTCTAGCATGGTCCTTCGTGACGATCCCACCGAACGCCTGATTGATATTTGCAAAACCGTAGGTGCGGATACGTATCTGGCAGGGCAGGACGGCAGAACCTATATGGATCTGGAACGATTCAGGGCTAACGGGATTACGGTAATCACCCAGGAATTCAAGCACCCTGTTTATCCGCAGTTGTACGATGAATTTCAGTCCCACATGTCTATTGTCGATTTGCTCTTTAACTGTGGACCGGAAAGTATTAAAATAATCGAAGCAGCGAATCCATCATAATAAAGCCAGGTTTCAGGTGTTGGGTAAGATCAGGTTTCAGGTGTCAGGTGTCAGATAACAGAAGACAGAGGTCAGAGGACAGAGGATTTTCATAAGAATGCGCTAGGTTCGAGGTTGGAGGTCGGAGGAAAAAAATTAAAGGATAAAAAATGAGGAATTTAGGGATTTCAAAACTCTGAGCCATACGCCTCTCTTTTTTTGCCTCAAACCTCAGACCTCAAACCTGATGAATCAGACAAACGTTACCTGAATCCAGGAGAATTTATACGGTACAATAGAG
>CP070694.1:1817065-1820430 GCA_020353355.1 Desulfobacterales bacterium
AAAAGTATCTTGCGCAACGTAGGCCTGACACATGACTACCTAAACCTGATATATGACACCCTTATATGACCTTTTCTTCCGAGCGCGGTCTCGGAAGGAGCCAATACCTGACCATGGACATCCTCATTGAAATTCTCATTTATGGTTCTGTCCATAGCATTACGCTGGCGCTGATGGCCTTGGGATTCGCTCTGGTTTACGGCACCTGTCGGGTGCCCAATTTCGCCCATGGCGCGCTGTACATTATCAACGGATTTATTGTCTGGAGTTTTTTGCGTGCGTGGGGTTTAAACTATTTTTTGAGTATTGTCTTTGCCATTATCGTTATTGGGGTGATGGGTGCCTTGATCTACCAGTTTATCCTGATTCGGGTGCGGGGAATGGCCATTTCTGAAATCATCGCCTCCTATGCCATCGGATTGGCCATTCTGGAAGGGCTACGTTGGGGTGGATTCAAAGGCATGACCTATACGCTGCCAACCTTCATTCAAGGGAGCATATTCATCGCCGGGGTTCCGGTGGATCTCCATCGCATTGTTGTTCTGATCTGTGGGGCAGCCCTCGTGGGCTTTCTTTGGTTTTTTACCCATTACACACGCATTGGTCTGGCACTGCGCGGAATGGCGCAGGATGAGCGTGCAGCCCTGATGCTGGGGATCGATTCCGATCGCATGGCAGTGGTGGCAATGGTTTTCGGTTCCATGCTGGCCGGTATCGCCGCGGCGCTTTTACTTCCCCTCGGAAATATCGTTGTGGAGACGGGTTACAATGTGTTGATTCTAGCCATTGCGGTCTGTATTGTCGGCGGTCTCGGCAGCTGGATGGGAGCGGTGCTGGCGGCGTTACTGATCGGCTTTGCCCAAATTTTAACCGAGGTCTATCTGGGAACTCATTTCAAGATGGTGGTGGCTTTGCTGGCCATCATTATTACACTTATCTTGAGGCCCTCCGGACTCTTTGGCCGCCAGAAGGAGTTGGAGGAAAGAGTATGAAGGCACAACATGAGCAGCGCCGTAAGGAGAGATTGGACCGGGGAATCAAAGTCCGGTCCGACGGAATTTACGCCCTGATGTCGTGGCGCGAGCTGTGCTATCTGGTGCTTCCCAGATTGGTGCTGATTGTCGGGATTCTGATGCTGCCGTTGCTGATGCCCACGATGTACTGGCAGCGCGTGATTTCGATTGTCTGCATTTATGCGCTGCTCACCCTGAGTTTTGATTTTCTGGCACATTTTGTGGGTCTCGTTTCCTTGGGCGGGGCTTTTTTTATCGGCACCGGCGGTTATTTGGCTGCGATCCTGAATCAGTCGCTTGGACTACCTCCATTGTTGTCGATTCCTCTTGCCACTGTTATCGGAGCCATCATCTGCACACTCTTTTTGCTTCCCTGTCTCCCCTTGAGGGGGGTTTATTTTGCGATTGTCACGCTCATGTATCCGCTGCTGTTGATGCGGGTCATCGAAGCACTCAATATACTCGGCGGCACCGATGGGATTGTCGGCATCGGCAGCTTTGCCAACCGCTGGGTGGAACAGTATTTCATTATCATTATGGTGCTTTTATTTTTGTTCGGCGTGCGCAGATTGGTCAACCAGGATCTCGGCCTGGTGTTCAGAGCCGTTAAGGACAATGACCAGGCCGTCCGGGCCTCGGGGATGAGCATTACCTATTATAAAACCATCGCCGTGTTTATCGCCTCGGCCATGGGCTGCTTGGGCGGTGCCTATCTGGTACATATTTACATGTGGGCGGGGCTTTCAACATTTGCCCTTGATTTCTCCATTCTTCCCATAGCCGCAACCGTCATCGGCGGTGCCGGCACGCTGGTGGGTCCGGTATTGGGCGCGTTTATTCTGGTGCCCATCTCCGAATTGCTGCGCGCCTTTGGAACGCTGCGTATCGTATTTTATGCGTTAATATTGCTGGCCTTTATCGTTTTTCGCAGTGAAGGGATTATGGTCTACAGTCAACGAAAATATCATCAATTTGAAAAATGGGTCAGAGTATGAATGCGCCACCACTCCTTCAGGTCAATCAGGTGACCAAAGCTTTTGGGGGTATTTTTGCGTTAAACGATGTGAGCTTCGATCTGCACGAAGGCGAAATTTTAGGCATTATCGGACCGAACGGCTCCGGCAAGACGACCCTGGTGAATTGTATTACCGGATTTATCGACTTAACTGCCGGAGAAGTTCTGTTTCGGGGAAGAGTTATCTCCGGTAAACCCGCCCATAAAATCGCGGATATGGGAGTTACGCGCACCTTTCAAATCATGCGCCCCTATTTCAGCCTTCCGGCTTATAAAAATTTAGTGATTCCGCTGTTTGCGCCGCGTGCCAAACGCACCGGTGGTTGGAGAGGCGGCGGTAAACTGGGAGATCGCAATACCGTCAGCATTGATATTTTGGAAGAATTGGGATTTGAGCGTGAGTCATTTGTCCCTTACAAAATGGCGTCCAATCTACCCACCGGATATCTGAAACGCCTGGAACTTGCGCGCTGCCTGGCCTTAAATCCGGAAATCATTATCTGTGATGAAGTCTTCTCCGGGCTGAGCATGAGCGAGATTGCCAGCATGGTACCCTTGATGGAACGATTGCAGATGGAAGGCATTACCCTGATTATGATCGAACACCGCTTACGGGAACTGTTCAGGGTGGCCAACCGCATTATGGTATTGAATTTCGGTGAAAAGCTCATGGAAGGCACGGCCGAAGAGGTCATGGCGGATGAGAAAGTCAAGGAAGCTTATTTCGGATCCGAGGAAGTCGAGGAGGTAATGGAGCATGCTTGAAGCCAAGGCGTTGATGGTCTTTTACGAAAACATGCTGGCCTTGAACAACGTTAACATCACGTGTGAGGCAAATCAAATCGTCGGCGTATTTGGGGCCAACAGCGCCGGAAAATCTACATTGATGTATACGCTATCCGGCATCATGGAGGATATTCGTAAAAAAGAAGAAATGTCCGGCGGCGAACGCATCAGCGTGCTGGGCAGCATCCAGTATCTTGGCGAAGAAATCATGGAACTGAAACCCAGCCGGCGGGCTAAACGAGGGATTATCCTGTGTCCGGAAAGACGCAGAATTTTTAAAGAGTGCAACGTCCTGGAAAATTTAAGGATAGGAGGGTATTTAGCCTCTACCTCACAAGCAAAAGAGACCCTTGAATATGTTTTCAAGATATTCCCGGCTTTAGAAAAGCTTCAGAAACGGATTGGCGGATTCCTAAGCGGCGGAGAACAACAAATGTTGGCCATTGGTCGTGCGCTGATGGCCCAGCCGAGGTTGTTGTTGCTGGATGAGCCCTTGCTGGGTCTGAGTCCCTTGATTCAAGCCGTGTTGGTGCGGGCCACCAAAGAGATCC
>CP070694.1:1820530-1823469 GCA_020353355.1 Desulfobacterales bacterium
AAACTCATAGCGGACCTTCAAAGGTGTGATGGTTTGGGGGTGCATCATGATGGTATGGGTAAAAATAACATCATCCGCCGTAAACGGCACGGGCTCCTCACCCTCTCTGGGATGCCAGGCAACATCCTTTCTCAGATAAAACTTATAGATGCGGCCGTCTTCCGAGATATCCCATCGTTCTGCCAGCTCTGCCACAATCTCCTGTTTTTCATCAATGCCGACCAGGCCGTTAAAAATGAGCTCACTGATTCGCATGGCAATCATATCATTGCTGGTGATCGGATCCAGGGTTGCCGGTCTCCCATATTCGCCGTAATTTAAGGCACCGCCGTTTGGATTGCCATCGTCTTTTGACAATGCGTCGGCCTGAGGCAGCATCATCACCCATACTAAAAGCAAAATCGTTAAACAAACACTAGCTAACCTTTTCATAATTTCCTCCTCAAGGTTAATCGGTATAATTTTCATGAAATTCATTTTTGGTCGGTCATGCCTTTTTATGAAAGACGATATTAATTTAGAAAATATTCACATCCCCGGCACTTTTTTGCTCCATGATATAGACCCCCTGCAGGGCGACCTGTATCTGGCGCACGGCCGGAAATTGCTTGCTCATTTCAAAAAATATCTCCAGGGCTTCTGAAAATTGTTTGGATCGGCAATAGGCTTGGGCCAGATTTACCAGCATCAGGGGATCGTTAAATTCGACCCGGTTCTTGTTACTCTTGTCCCGTCCGGCCTCCATATAGGCAACCGCCTTGGGGTAGTTTTGCTTCCATAGATAATACTTGCCCAGCGCAAAATTAATTCTGCTAAAAGGCCTGCCGTAACCCCGTTGCGCCATCGCGGAGGCCTGGATGACGACCTGGGGGGCATCAAATTTATATTGGATGCAGGCCAGCAACATGTCAGCCATCAGGTTCGGATCGGGCTCCAATTGCAACAGGGCGTTTAGCTGCTCGTTGGCAGCCACGTCGTTACCCAGTCGAAACCAATTGATTGCCTGCCTGATTTTGGCCCTCTTTTTCAAACCCGGCGGGTTGGTTGATTCTGAAATAAATGCATTGATCATCTGCATGGATCGATCGGGGCTGCCGTACAACCCATAGCCTTCTGCCAGATAATATTGGGCCAAGCCGTTTACCTTTTTATCTGGCGATGAATGCGCTTTTTCCAGAAATCTCAACGCCGCCGTCCCGTAAAATAACGAGAGGTTTCCAAGCAGTGCGGAATCATAAAAGCGAATCACCTTGTTTTTTGCCGGAACCTCTTCATGAAAAAAAGCTCTTAGATCCGCGCTCATGATCAGCTCAAAGCCCTCATCAATGCGCCCTTCCCTGGCATACACATATATAAGATTGCTAATAATTTGAATCGATGGTGCTTGACCGGACTGTCGCAAAAGTTCTAGAGCGTTGTTGCATGTGGCCAGCGGCATTTTTTGCGTGAGCCCGACACGGCTGTAAGCCGCTGCCAGAGAGGTCAATAGCTCCGGTTGGTTAATTTTGACCTGCGACCACAGATCATGGGCTTGGGCGTGTTTGTCTTGCAAGAAAAGGGCGGTTGCCAGGTTGATTTTTGCCAAATATTTGTCATCCGGCTTACCATTTTCATCGGCCAGAAATTTTTTAAAGAAATCCGCCGCTTCAGCCAATTGCCCGGCTTCAAGCAGGGTTAGGCCCAGATAGAGCTTGACCAGATGACTGCCGTAAAGACCTTTATCGGATAGAAGCCGGTTGAAATAATTCAGGTTCGCTGCCAGTGAAGCCAGATAAAGATCCTGGTAGAGACGGGCATTTGCCAGACAGATCATTCCCAGACCCAAATAGGTTTTGGGCTGGCGGCCGGTTTCGACTGAAGGCAGGTAGGTGTAAAGCAAATGGATGGCCTCCTCATAATGATGCTTTTTATAGAGCTGCATGCCGCGGGTAAGCGGGTCAATCGCCGCATGTGACGGCCCTGTCAACATCGTCACCAGCAGGAATATTAATCCGGTTTTTTTCATCCGTGTACCGATCAACTTTGAATTGAGTAAGTATTCGAACGTAAATATAATTTTGCCCGGGCGCGATAATCTATTGTTCTTGTAACCTGGCAATATAAATGTGATCCCATTGTTCGACCTGTGCCCGGAATGCAAGGGTTCCGTCCGGTGAACAGGCGACGTCATGATTCATTTTTGTTTGCGTGTTTATGGCTAGATTTTTCTTTGCTTCGATATCAACCATATAAATCGGGTTATATGCTTGTTGGTCGTTTTTGACGTATACGATTCGCTTGCTGTCCGGCATCCAGGCCGGTCCCTGTTCGATATCCGGGATCACATTTTTGGCCACGAGCTTTTCAGAGAGCCCTTGGCCGTATGTCGGGTCCGAACCATTACCGCTTATAACGATGATGGACCAGACCTTCGGATTATTCTCCAGGTTATAATTTGAGTAGAAGGCAATCTTTTTACCGTCCGGTGACCACACCGGTCGCAGATCATCATAACCCCAGGTCGTCAGTGCTTTGAGCGTTTCTGCCGGTCGGTTAATGTCTTCGATGAGAAAAATATCATGATTTTCGTTACTGCCGTAGATCATCACGATTTTTTTACCGTCCGGAGACCACTGCGGATAGAGATAGGTCTTGTGCCCGTTGGTCAATTTGGAAACTTTACGGGATGACAGATCCATCACATAAATATCTGCGCTTCCGGTACGACCGGACACAAAAACCAAACGGTCTGCCACCGGACTCCAATGCGGATGACTGTCCTTTTCTTCATGATCGGTGAGTCGAATGGTTTTCTCCTCGCCGAGGGCTGGCAACAGATACAGATCATAGTTTCCGCTGCCGGCGTTGCTCATGAAAACCAATTTGTTTTCATCCGGCGCCCAGCTGATGCCGGCATTGTAGCTGACATCATCTAGGATATCGGCAAACAAGAAATCCAT
>CP070694.1:1823569-1826133 GCA_020353355.1 Desulfobacterales bacterium
GAAATATCGGCGGCCTTATTAGCCGGCGGATATATTGCAGCCTTTCTATTTAATCTTTTTGATCCGATACGGATTGTGAGTCCCGCCTATCATCTGGTAACCGGCTATACACTGATAGGTGCCTTTTTCCTGGCCACCGAAGACTCCTAATCGCCGGTGAACGTTGTTCCGATGCTGATCTATGGTGCAGCCGGGGGTATCATGACGGTGCTGATTCGAAATATCGGCGTCTATGTTGATGGCGTAATTTTGGCCATCCTAGTGATCAATCTTATTCATCCGTTATTAGATAAAATCAGACCCAAAGCACTGGGAAAGGTTGTGGAAGAGATGCGCGAAATGATCAAAATGGTAGTTGTCTTGACTATCTTAAGCTGTTTTTCCGGAGGTCTGTTGGCCTATATCCATAACGGAACCAAGGACAGAATTGAAAATCAGGTGCTCGAATTTGTCAAAGGTCCGACCATTCGGACAATTTTTGAAGGTGCAACCAATGACCCCATTACGGACCGGTTTATCATAAAGGACGGTGATGTTGAACGAACCTTTTTTGTGGGGGTGTTTGACGGAGAGCCGCGGGGGATTGCCTTTGAAACCTTCGGCAAGGGCTATGGCGGCAATGTCGGACTGATGGTCGGCATCGATGTCAAAGACAATAAATTTCTTGGCGTCGGGGTAACCACCCATGCTGAAACCCCGGGCATGGGAGCCAGGGCAAAGACGGATCCGAGCTTCGTAACCCAATTCAAAGACCTTACTCTTGAAAAACCGTTTAAAGTTACCCAGGATGGGGGCTCAATCAATGCCCTCAGCGGCGCCACGATTACATCCCGGGCTGTCTCCGCCGCAGCCACCGATGCTGAGGAGATCTACAAAAAATTACAGCCTCAACTTATTGAAAAAATGAAAAATCTAAAAAAATTGGGAAAACGCAATGGCGAAACCACTCGCTCAGGAATTTTTAAAAGGATTATGGGACGAGGTACCGCCCTTCCGGCTGGTGCTCGGGCTGTGCCCCACGCTGGCAGTCACAAAATCCGTTGAAAACGGTATCGGAATGGGAATTGCCACAACATTCGTTTTGGTGTGTTCCAATATACTGGTGGCATTGTTACGCAAGGTCATTCCCTCAAAAGTTCGCATCGCCTGCTACATCGTCATTATTGCCACATTTGTCATTGTGGTGTAATTGGTCATGCAGGCGTATGCGTACCCGCTTTTTCTAAAACTGGGTATTTTTATTCCATTGATCGTTGTAAACTGCATTGTTTTAGGTCGCGCAGAGGCGTTTGCCTCTAAAAATGGGATATTCCGCTCATTTTTAGATGGTCTTGGTATTGGGATAGGATTTACCTTATCTCTGATTGCACTGGCAGCGGTTCGAGAATTGCTCGGTACCGGGAAGCTAACATTCTGGGTAACGCCGATCCAAATATTTGGCCCATCCTTTCAGCCGTTTCAATTTTTGGTGGAGGCACCCGGCGCCTTCGTGGCATTGGGGTTGATGCTGTGTGTCATGAACCTGGTGGGCAAAAAATAGGAGATGCAAATGGGTGATATATTTGTCCTGGTAATCAGTTGTATTCTCATAAACAACATTTTGTTGGCCCAGTATCTGGGAAACTGTCCTTTTTTGGGGACATCCAAAAAAATGGAAACCGCCGTCGGTATGGCCATGGCGGTGGTGTTCGTGCTGGTGTTGGCAGGCGTCATCACCTGGATTGTGGATACCTATTTTCTCAAAATGTTGAAACTGGAATTTTTGCGGACGGTTGCATTTATTCTGGTAATTGCCTCTCTGGTGCAGTTCGTCGAGATGTTCTTAAAAAAGAGTATTCCGGCCCTGTATGCAGGACTGGGAATCTTTTTACCGCTGATTACCACCAACTGCGCGGTGATGGGGGTGTGCCTCATCAATATCAATGAAGAATATAATTTTTTACAAGCCCTGGTGGCATCGTTTAGCTATGCCGTCGGATTTGGCCTCGCATTAATTTTATTTGCCGGAGTTCGCGAACGCATCCTTTTAGGCCGGGTACCCAGACCCCTGCAGGACACCTCCATTGCCCTGGTCACCGCCGGCATTCTGTCTCTAACCTTTTTCGCCTTCAAGGGGATGGTCTAACCGTCCGGGTTGAGAGGTTCAGGGTTCAGGGTTTTTCGAATTCGGAAGGTGGAATACGGAATTAATCAATTGCGGATTTTGGATCTCGGATTGAAAGTCAGAATAATTAAGGAATTGGGAATTAGGAAATTTAGGAATTTTAAATAAGGATAAGTTCCCAATTTTTATTCCTGAATGCCTCAGATCCTGAATCCAGGAATTCCTCAATTCCTAAATCCACTGTCCTCTGTCCTCTGACTTCTGTCCTCTGTCTACTGAAACCTGACACCTGAATCCATCTGGATCGGAACCGAATCAAATGTCGTATAAATAATGACACACATTACAGCCTTGCGGCGGTTCCGGCATGGCTTCGCGGGCGGATTGCAAAATTCGTTCGCGGCCCGTCCCGCCGGAGTCGAATAGATTGCTGACAATGGTGTTTTCATGTCTTTCGATC
>CP070694.1:1826233-1829883 GCA_020353355.1 Desulfobacterales bacterium
ATAACGTGCTTGCCCGCGGATTTGTGACGAAACGCTCGCACACCTGCGGTCTCATCTTTCCCACCATTACCAGCCCAATTTTTGCCGAATCAACTCGGGGCGTGCAAGACTTCGCCAATGAACATGGATTTCAGGTGATATTGGACAATTTGGACTATCAATATGTCTGATATCAAACCTTACATGTCCGGTTAGGAGTGGATATTATGGCTACCGTCATATTTCACCATGTTACCAAGCGCTTTGGAAACACGACGGCTGTCGAGGACTTCGATCTCGCCATTCAGGATAAGGAATTCGTTGTTTTAGTAGGTCCTTCCGGATGCTGTAAGTCAACCACGCTGAGAATGCTGGCCGGTCTTGAAAAGATTACGGAAGGTACCATCGAAATAGACGGGCGGGTCGTCAACAAAATCCATCCCAAAGACCGGGACATTGCCATGGTCTTTCAAAATTATGCCCTCTATCCGCATATGAGCGTTTACAAAAACATGGCGTTTGGGCTTCAGCTGCGACGGTTTCCGAAAAAAGAAATAGACCGGCGTGTCCATGAGGCCGCCGAAATTCTCGAAATATCAGAGCTTTTGAAACGCAAACCCAGAGAATTGTCGGGCGGCCAACGACAAAGGGTTGCGGTTGGCCGAGCCATTGTCCGCAAACCGGCCGTGTTCTTGTTTGATGAACCCTTGAGCAACCTGGACGCAAAACTGCGGGTTCAAATGAGGGGAGAAATTTTGAAACTGCATCAACGCCTGCAAACCACCATTATTTATGTCACCCACGATCAAGTGGAGGCCATGACCATGGGAAGCAAAATCGTGATTATGAGAGAAGGGCGAACGATGCAGATGGGCAAGCCAATTGAAGTTTATGATAACCCCGACAACAGGTTTGTCGCCGGATTCATCGGCAGCCCGGCCATGAATTTCCTGGAAGCTGAATTAATCGAGAAAGACGACGCGCTGTGGGTGAGAAGAGACTCACTCCTTTTACCGGTGCCGGATTCAAAGAAACAAACATACGCCGAGTATAAAAGCGAAAAATGCTTTTTCGGAATTCGCCCGGAACACATTTATGACAAGGAATTTCTGAAGGAATACGACCCGCGCTATATCATCAATGCCCGTGTTGAACTGATCGAGCCGGTGGGCTCCTTTGTTATTCTTCAGATCGCCCTGGGCAATGATACCCTTGTCGCTCAGGTGGATCCTCATACCCGGGCCGCACTGAACACGGAAATCGAATTAGTTGTCGATATGGAAAAAATGCACCTCTTTTCAGAGACTGCCCCTCATCTGGCGCTGGGCACGCAGTAGGAGACAATTTTGACACCCATTCAAATAATCAGGGGCAACATTATCAGAGGCATTTATCAACTGTCAGAACCACCCGAAATACATCGGGAGAAAGGAGGGTATCGTTTTTTCAATTAATTGACCAATCCACACCACCAATTGAAAAGAGGAGGTTCATCATGAGAAGGAATACTTTTTTTATTATACTGCTGGCCCTCATATTTGCCTTTGCGTCCACCGCATCGGCAAAAACCGAGCTCAGATTCTTCTATCCGGTGGGTGTCGCCGGTCCGTTGGTAAAGGTCATCAACGGCATGGTGGCAGAATTTGAGAAAGCAAATCCGGATATTGATATCGAACCCGTTTATGCCGGCAATTACAATCAGACCATGCAAAAAGTTCAAACTGCCGTGTTGGGCGGCAATCCACCTGACATTGCAGTTGTAGAAATCTCAGAACTGTTCTCGCTCCTGCAAATGGATGCTCTCATACCTCTGGATGACTATATCGCTCAGGAGGGCGGGCAAAAATTTTTGGATGACTATTACAAAGGGTTTCTCGGCAATGCATACGGACGGGACGGCAAGATCTACGGCTTTCCTTTCCAGCGCAGCACACCGATCTTATACTGGAACAAAGATATGTTTAATGCTGCCGGTGACAAGCTGAAGGCGGCGGGATTGGATCCCAATCGGCCGCCGAAAAACTGGGATGAACTGGTGAAATATGCCGAAATACTCACCATTCGGGAAGGAAATCAGACCAAGCAATATGGCCTGATTATCCCCGGCGGCTGGAATGACTGGATTTTTGAAGCGTTTTCGCGCCAAAACCGCTCCCAGCTGATCAAAGAAGACGGTTTGACCGTGACCTTTAATTCGCCCGAAAACCTGGAGGCCTTAAATCTGTGGGTAAAGCTTATGCAAGATCTGAAGGTGTGCCCGGTTCTGCGACCCTGGAATATCACCCCGGATGACTTCATCGGCGGAGTGACCGCCATGATGTATTATTCCACCGGCGGAATGGCAAAAATCAGAAAGACCGCACAATTTAAATGGGGCGCGGCATTTCAGCCCGCCGGCAAGCAATACGGCACACCGGTGGGCGGTGGGGATTTTCACATTTTCAAGGGCATTCCCAAAGAAAATCAGGATGCCGCCTGGAAGCTTGCCAAATTCATGACCACACCCGAGATGGCCGCCCACTGGAGCATCGAATCCGGCTATGTGGCCGTCAACAAAAAGTCGTACGATCTGCCGCAGATGAAAGAATTTCTGCAACAATTCCCACAGATGACCGTCGCGCGAGATCAGTTGGATTATGCCTATCCCAAGATGATGGCCGTCAACTATCAGCTCATCCGCAACGCCATGACCACCAATCTGGATGGCGCACTCGAAGGCAAAAAGCCACCGGAACAGGCTCTGGCCGATGCTCATAAACTGATGGAAGAAGCCATTAAAGGAAAATAACCGACACCTCAACCCGAGCCTCTCTCCTTTTGGGGAGGGGCTCTATCGAGCAGGAACCAATGCGAGAAAAACTGGAGCAATTTCGAGCCTACCTTTTTTTGATACCCGGTCTGTTTTTTCTGATGCTGTTTACTTACCTACCCATTCTATGGTCCTCCTGGCTGAGTTTTAATCGCTGGAATCTATTGTCGCCCCAACCGAAATTCGCCGGATGGGAGAATTTCATCGAACTCTGGCATCATGATGTTTTCTGGCTCATCGTTAAAAATACGTTTTTCTTTGTATCTATCAGCATATTTCCGACCATGTTTCTGGCGCTGGTGTTTGCCATTCTCATTGACGAACGAATGAAAGGCAGGGTGTATTATATCTACAGCCTTTTTTACCCCACCCTGATCCCGATGGCCGCTGCGGCAATGCTCTGGGTGTATATCTATTCGCCGAATCTCGGGATTCTCAACATTTTTCTGGCCAAATTGGGACTTCCAAAGCTGGGCTGGTTGGGCAGTTCCGAGACATCCTTGTGGGCGTTGATCATCATGACCTTCTGGAAAAACCTGGGCTTTTTTATGCTGATTTACCTGGCCGGTCTCCAGAATGTGAATCGAGAACTGTATGAAGCCGCTTATATGGACGGAGCCGGTTGGTGGCGCAGACATATTAGCATTACCTTTCCCCTCGTGGGACCGACCTCCCTCTTCGTTCTGGTGACGGCAATTATTCTAACTTTCAGGGTTTTCGACCAGATTCACCTGATGACCGAAGGGGGACCCGGGAACAGCTCCAATGTGATCGTTTATTACATTTTTGAAAACGGCTTTAAGTTTTTCGACTGGGGCAGAGCCACCAGTTTAACCACTATTTTGGTTTGTATTCTGTTAAC
>CP070694.1:1829983-1836323 GCA_020353355.1 Desulfobacterales bacterium
GGGGTGTAACCTGCATTCCGCGATATGACTCATTGGAGGAAGGTACGCGAGCAGTTAATGATTAGGATAATTAATTTCCAAATTCTAGCTCGAAATTCTAATTGGTGCCCATCCGAAAAAGGGCGATTTCCGGATGGAAACTAATTAACATAACATACCGCCACGGATGAAATCCAAAAAGGTGATTCTCAAGAGAGAATCACCTTTTTTTATTGCAGTCCAAGCGATCTGTTTATCTGGTTAAAATAAAAGCATCGCTTCTTATTTGCAGAGGTTATTTTTCTTTGCCCACTGCCATGCCTCGCAATCGCCCAAATTGCAAGCCTCATTAAAATCGACACATGCTTGCACATTTTTCTCCAGTTGATAGGATACCAGTCCCCGATTTAAATACGCCATCGCGTACTTGGGATTAAGCTGAATGCTTTTGTTAAAATCAGCCTCGGCCAGTTCATATTTGAGCATTTCATAGTAGGCGTTGCCGCGGTTGTTGTAGGCTGCGGAATAATCGGATTTCATTCGAATGGCCTGGCTATAATCCTTAATGGCTTCTCGATACAATTTTAACTCATAATACGCCAGCCCGCGATTATTATACGCTTCGGGTAACTTCGGATTAGTTTGGATGGCATTATTCCAGTACTCCAAGGCTTTATTGGGATCGGTATATTTCCCATTTTTCCACAAGGCCAGCGCTTTTTGGCTCCAATCCATATCGTTGGCCGCCGGCGCTTGATTTGGAGCCTTTTGCGGGAGATTGACCACGGGTTTCATTTTCTTTGTCTTCAGACTGGAGATTTTGTTTGCGGATTTTTTGTCGATGCCTTGCATCATCTTATCAAAACCGCCCTCTTCTGAGAGACTTGTCATAAGGGCCATCATTTCGTTTACCATTGCCATCCCGAAGACGCCGAATACAATCATCGGTGATATGATCAGGATGGTCCACACAATCATGATTTTGGTTAATTCGAAGCTCTTATGTTTGAGCCATCCCCAAATAAACGTCCAAAAGCCGCAGGTAATCAGTCCGATAATTCCATGTAAGGCACCACCGTGTTTGAACTGTTTGATCAGCATCACAATCAGAATGATGAACCCGAGAATTTGAATAATGGACATCACCCCGGTAATTATTAAGGTAGTCGTAGGCATAATGTTTCCCCTTGTTAATCGTTTTTTTCGTTACTATATGAAAACCAGATTCATTTCAAATCTCTGGTATCGATGCCAACACCCCTGAGAGTCTCAGCCCCCAGTAGATGAACATGGCCACCAGCGCGATGGCGACAATTCCAGTGCGGCTTTCCCAGGCTGCCACACGTCGCGCAGCCTCGTGTTGGAGATCGCGAGGCATGATGGCGGTAATTGCCAAGAAACCAACCGCAACCAAAAGTATCGGAGCAAAGGCATGCACGCAAATAGCAGACTGCCAGTTGCCCTGGATGAATAATGCCATTGCTCTGCTCAACCCACAGCCCGGGCATGGTACGCCTGAAACAAAACGGATGGGGCATTCCCAACCCCGCCACCCGGCGGCTGCCAGCCCGATTTGCAATACTGTCAGGCTCGCTATCACAATTAAAAACCACCGATTGTGCATCAGCGGAGCCAGCGCCGGTGTAAAGATCCACTTGGCAATCCGGGAGCTGACAGACGCTCGGGTTCTATGAGACATCCAGGGTCGCCCGGGTGCGGGGGCTTCATTTCCCACCATATTTACCTTTATTTTTCAGCAAGTTATATAGCCAGATAATGAATTGCTACAATGATTATCGGCACTTATACTAAAAGCTTTACTCTTTTTCGGCGGAAAAGTGCCATTTCCGTGAGGAAACTAACTAAACTGCTGAGGGCCACAGTACCAATCGCTTCCCTTCTTTTTCAAATCCGATTTTCCGAAACACCCCGGCGGATTTATGCATTGCGGCAGCCTGGTCGTTGATGCGATAAATTTCAATGCGGTTTTTTGGCCTTAGCCTTGACGGCAGTTTCAGCCAATCCTGAATATAGCCGGCGATCGATTCCAGATGATCGGCAATCACATCATCTACGATCGACAATCGCTGAAAGCGATTTTCGCTGTAAAATACAGGCCGTCCATCAACAAAGGCGATATGATTTCCCGGCGATCGCACAATTCTCAAAGGTGTACCCTGTGAGTTTACCATATGCCAATCAACCGCACCACCATAGGGTAAGGCAGGGTCCATGCTGTTGAGCAACACCGGCAGATTATCGGCTGAAAATTGCCCTGCATGAATTCTTTCAAGCAGATCTATCGCCTCGGGAAGGGCAAACTGAACACCGGACAATCCTTCTACAAAATAACCGCGGCGGATTTCCCCCTGCCATTCCAGACGCTTTAATGCCTGAAAGATTTTATACCACGGCAGCAATTCGTGTTCACGACGATAGAACTCTTTTACTAAAATGCCGTAACGTTGCAGCAAAAGACGTGCTTGGGCGGTAGCGCGTTGAGGTTCACCCAAGGCTTTTCCCATAATTGCAAAGGATGTCGTTAAAAACCAGCGGCCGTCTTTGATCGCGGTTTGCTCATGGGCCATTTTTCGGATGGCCGATCGTGTCAGTCGGCGCTGCTCTTTATCCGGGGTTTTTAGGTGGCGACCCCCTTCCATTGGTGGATGGTTCGAGGACTGCTGGTGTGGAGATTGCAGAATCAGCAAAAAGGATTGATAATTTTCACAACCTGCCAAGCTTCGATCCGCCAATTCTTGAAGTGCCTGTCGCAGCTGGTAGTGGGTTAATCCGGTTCCCATTTTCAAATCCCGCAGATAGCTGGAGCCATTTTCTTTCAAAAAGCGATGCACACATTCTGCAGATTTGCTTAATTGACCAGCATTATCCAGCAGTGCTTCCAGGCCGGAAAAGACATATCCATCTCCCCGGAGACGAAGTTGAATATAACGTCGGCCTGCTTCTTGGCTCTTGTGGGAAAGAACAATGATTTCTCCATTGGAAATCAGATTATTCAATTCATCAATTTTTTTAACCCATAGCGTTTGGTTTGCGCCACGAAAGCGACTGATGAGAATTTCACGTTCCCAAAAATGCATCGGAAAATTCAGCCCGCGGTACTGTTGGATGAGTTCCGGCAGCAATTGTCCCGGTTTGTTAACGCGATGCCATTCAAATAAGAAATGGTTAAAGGTTTTGCGATTGGCAAATGTTTGTACCAGGCGACGACTGGCAATCGCCATGCGGTAAAGCTGCATAAGGTTCTGGCGGTCACACCAGTGCTTTTCTGTTTGGCCGTCGATGAGATCACCGTAAACGACTTTTTTTTGCCGATGAAGCGTTTTCAAAGCATCGTGCACATAACCTTGGGGCAGATTTAAATCAGATTGCAGCCGATGTAAATCGACCGGTCCGCGAAAGCTTAAATAGCGTTGGACGCGCTGGACAATGGTTTCTGGCTCCGCCGTTCCCGGTATCGTGTCGCTGATGGTCCAAAATGTGAAAGTCTGGCCGTTGTGTTTTTGTTCCATGCAATGGATACGATCGGCTGTCTTCAACTGGTTTAACCAGAGTTGGGGATCACCTTTGCAGCGCTTGCGCAGTTCGGATTCATCCATGGGACCTAAGGTTTCGATGATGTGGAATAGATCTTCAGCTGAAGATGCCTGATATTCTGCTGCCAGATGCTGCCAGCGGTTTTCAGCCTGACGAACAAGTTCTGGCGTGATAATGGCCGCTATCTTCTCGTGGTCTACTATTTCGGCCAGGAACTGGCTGCTGATTCCTGATATATTTTCCGGCTGCCGTGTTTTATCCTTTTCATATAAATAAGTGGCGACAAACTTATAGAGAATATGTGCTGCCATCGGTGAAGGGTAGGAGGTTTCGGCGAAGTGGATTTGAATTCGACCCGCGTTGACCCGCTTGATGATTTTTTTCAATGTTGGCAGGTCAAATACATCCTGGAGACAGTCGCGGAAGGTTTCGATAATGATTGGAAAATCATCATATTCCCGGATTGCCTGTAACAAATCAGCAGCTTTCAGGCGCTGAAGCCATAACGGGATTCGTTTTTTGGGCTGTGAGCGTGGCAGCAGCAGGCAACGAGCCGCATTATAGCGAAACTGCACTGCAAACATCGGGCTTTGCGGCAGAGCGGAGACCAGATACTGTTCGATTTCTGCGGCTGACAGTCGAAGAAGCTTATCCAGCGGCGGTGTTTCCGTCATTTCCGGTAAACGAATCAGCACACCGTCGTCATCAAACGAATATTGAATTTTGGTGTGACAATGGCGTTCCAGTGCGGCGGCCAGCGCAATGGCCCACCCTCCGTTTACCCGTGCACCGACGGGTGCATGTAAAACAATCAAGGGCTCTCCATCGGCATTTACAGACGATTCCATCACAAATTGATTGTCCGTGGGCATTTTCTTAAAATGCTCCCGCTGGCGCTGGAAATAATGCACCAAATTTTCAGCTGTATGGATATCCGTAAAATAGTTTTTGATCAGCCATTCCCTGGCTTTTCCCTGATCGATTTTTTCGATCAATTTTTGGCGAAAGCGTCCGATTTTTTTTGAGGTGAAATAATCGCGAAACAGGGTGTCTCCCATCCAAAAAGGGGCTCTGGGTTTAATTGCGGCAACTGCTGTGACAATAATCCGACTCTGCAATATGCTGTCAATCCGCCATTCACTGTTTCCCAGAAAAAAAGTTTCGCCCACACGCGATTCAAAAACAAATTCTTCCTCAACCTCTCCCAGTCTGACATTGCTGTCTTTTAAATACACGCCAAAATAGCCTCGATCCGGGATGGTTCCGCCGTTTAAAACGGCTGCCATGCGGCTGCCGCGACGCTGAATCAAGCGGTTGTTGACTCTGTCCCAGGCAATCCGCGGCTGTAAAGCCTGTAGCAGATTATCTGCAAACCGACCCGTGAGCATTTCAATCACATTTTTAAAAACCGGTGGTGATAAATTACGATAGCAATAACTTTGCCTCACCAGACGGTACAGTTCATCATAATCCCAGTTTTTAACAGCCACTTCGGCCACAATCTGTTGAGCGAGGACATCCAGCGCGTTTTGGGGTATTTTGGTTTCTTCGATATCGGCAGTATGCATACAACGGGCAACGGTGACGGCATCATCGAGGTCCGAAGGGTATAACACGATAATTCGTCCTTTGCTGGTAGCGGATAGCAGATGCCCGCTGCGCCCCACGCGCTGTAATGCCCCCGATATGCTTTTGGGGGCTTCCAGCTGCACCACCAGATCGATGCTGCCGATATCGATTCCCAGCTCCAGGGAAGCGGTTGCAATGACTGCCGGTATCCGACCGCCTTTGAGACGAATTTCAATATCGTAGCGCACTTCTCGGGATATGCTGCCATGGTGGGCAAGTGCCAGTTCAGCATCTGAATTGCCGGTGATCTCGCGATGAATTTCATTTAAACGGCGTGCGATTTTTTCGGTTTGCGCCCGCATGCTGGCAAAGACCAGGGTTGTCTGGTGTGCCCGAATGAACTCATAAAGCATTTGGTAGACAGGCTCCCAGACGCTGGCATCCGGCAGATCGTCAAATGAGGCCACCGGTGTGACAACTTTGAGATCGAGTTGTTTTCGCTGGCCGCAATTGATAATGTTCACCGGTCGGGGTGTAGGTTTATGGGCTGCCGCTGAAAATGTTTGACCCCCCAGAAACGCAGCAATGCGATGCAACGGTTTTTGTGTGGCTGAGAGACCGATACGAACCGGCTCGCTCTCGCACAGGGGCATCAGGCGCTCCAGAGACAGACTTAAATGCACACCGCGTTTATTGTTGCTGATGGCGTGAATTTCATCGACAATCACATATTGAACATGCCGAAATAATTCCCGCCCGCGCTCGGATGTGAGCATCAGGTATAAGGATTCCGGTGTTGTAATTAAAATATGCGGAGGATTGCGCAACATGGACTGGCGCACATGCGACGGTGTATCACCGGTGCGCACCGCGACCTTAATTTCAGGAGATTTGGCAACATCTTTCTGAGATTGGCGACGGATTTCCCGCAGTGGTTCTTGCAGGTTGCGGTGAATATCGTTGTTCAATGCTTTTAACGGTGAAATATAGAGGGTATGGACGCCAATGCGGTTTTTCGGAAACAAGGCAGCGTCGCCCTGGACGGCTTGACGCAATAATTGATCAATGCTCCACAAAAATGCGGCCAGCGTTTTGCCGGAACCGGTTGGCGCCAGTATCAGAGTGTGTTTTTTTTCAGCAATTGAAGGCCAGCCGTGCTCCTGCGGCGGGCTGGGTGCGGCAAACCGCGCGTTGAACCATTGCTGGATGATGGGATGAAAACCGATCTTGGCGAAAA
>CP070694.1:1836423-1841837 GCA_020353355.1 Desulfobacterales bacterium
GCCTTGCGCGCCGCGAACATCTGCCAAAACCAGCCGTCGGGACACCCGTATAAGAATTCTTTTCACCCCGGCAAATCGTTTGAGCTGCGCCGGATTGTCCGGTGTTTCTGCATTTAGTTCCCGCAGATAGTTGAGTTCGTCAAATATGTATCGCGATGTCGGCAGCAAGGTTTCCAGGGGAAACGCCTGAATAATTGCCTCTTCAATATCTTTGGCTTCAACAGTCTCCACATGTTTGGCGATGATGTAGCAGTTGATAATGAGATCTTTTAAAAATTGGGGGTGTTTCAACGGCCGAATAATGTCCTGAATAATCTGCAGTTTCATTTTGCGGATGGCATCATCTGACTTACCTTTGAACAGCGGCAGCACTTTGAGATCTTTGGCTAGACGCTGGATAGCCATCTCCACCCGCCAGGGTAGATTGAGCTCCAGAGCAATCATATCGTCCATAAAGACCGTGGATATTTCGGTAATCCCGCGTTCGATCAACGCCTTGGATAGCAATTCTCCAACCTTTGAATTCTCGCCCCGGTCGGCCTTGGGATCACTCATGACATCCACAAAGCTCTCGAAGTGTTCGAGCGTTATGGGTTTCTTAATCGCAAAACTCACAAGACCTTTGCGATTAAAATATTCTCTGAGTTTGGGGACAAATAGCTCGGCCATGCCCGCCCCCACCAGCGTGCGCACATTGACCGGTTCATCCAGGATACCGGTGATTAAAATATCGGTTTGCCCCCGGGTCTCCTGATTGGTAATCATAATTTCGCTGGAATCACCCAGGCTCTTTTGGAAGGCATCGTATAGACCGCGTTTTGCATCTTTGGCTCCGGGATGTTCTGCAGAATAATAGCCGCTGCGCAACATGGCCTTTGTCAGATCCATGATAAACTCGGCGACTGGTTTAACTTTTTCGCGCTCCACAATGGTAAGGTCTTTCTTTTCCGTGGTTGGCGGGACTGTAATTTCCGGTTCTGCTTCTTTCTCTCGGGTAACCTCTTCCTGAGTCACGGCATTTTTCAACCATTCGATGGTCAGGTCGGCATCTCCGGGATCTCCCAGCATCGCATCAGATAAATCGTCGTCATCCATTGAAGAAAGGTCTTGGGCTTCATCTGTTGCAACAATTTTTGGCGCAACCGGATCCATGGCGGTTTTGGGTTCGGCTAAGCCCAGCATATTTCGGTATTTCTCACTCCTGCTGAGCACTGAATCGAGCTCGTTTAAAATCGAATCCGGACCTCCCATGATCGCAACCAGCATTCCCGGAGGCTTTTTTAGCTTTTCGGAGCTTTGCAGATCGATCGAGCTGATGATGGCGCCATTGGCCTCAAATACCTGATCAATGCCGGGGACAGTAATATGCAAGGAGATGATGGTTTTTCTGGGTAAGACCTTTTTAGCGGGAAGGAATAAGTGTCCTTTTCTGAGCTGGTTGTAGTCTTTGTGGAACCGCTCAGCAGAACGATACGTTAAATTGATTGCTCTTTTTGCCAATGCCACCCTCTACCGTCATGTAAAACCAGATTATTGTATTCCGAAAAACACCTTTTGCGTTTTTGCCAGAAAGATATTTTTGCGCCTGATAAATGGCGCAAAAAAGCACACCCCTGCTTGCTTTCATTATGGCAATTGGTCGGAAAAAATACCTGGCCCACAATGAGGACAATTCAGTTCTTTAAAAGCGTGGCCAATGAAAAAATACTATATTTTCCTATAATTATAGCTGATCTCCTCGGGACTGTCAAACAACTAAGAGTATTTTCGCCGTATTATAGATGATATTCACCACCCATAGCCTCAGATGACATTTTCGGGCCTAAAATATGCCGATTATTGTCAGAATTACTTAAAAGTGATTCTTTGCTTGTCTCTTATCCTCTTGATATTATGTCAAATCGAATTCTTGAAAAGATTTGGTCTGCTTTTTGCCGAACAGTTAACACGTTAATGAAAAGGAGTAGAAATGATTACGATAATTAGCCAAGGTCTGCTTTTAGTGGCGACATTTGCTGCGGTAGTAGTGATTTGGCAGATACTTACAAATCTATGGTCGTAACAATGCCTTGGTGGACATTTGACTTTAGCAGTTTACATTCTGCGTGACCAGCCTCTTTGTTAACAACGCCCTTCTTTAACCATATCCGTTTTAATAGCCATTCTCATGCAATAGCCACGGGATTTGACAGATACCCCAATAACGTATAATTAATTTAACGATATCGTCAAATTTAGCCTTTAAAATAATACGAACATGAAGCTATTTCAAAAATGGTGATCGAGCTTCATGGTCCGGCTGGGCGGATCATGGACCGTTAGACCCATTTTAGGGATGGTTCATCGTGTTTGGAATACCATTGCATTATTTAACCACACAAAATACTTACAGATCGGCACATACTCAACCGTCCTGGTTAGCCCGCCGGGCCCCCACTCTCATCTTTTACGCCAAAATGTTTTATATTGTTTGGAAGTCTAACCGCTTGGTTCAAAAAGGGCTTTATAGTGATGAGGCATGGGTTCAAAGTAGTATAGAAACTATTAAGGCACTGGAGTCCGTTGGGGTTCTTTTCGAGATAACGAATATCGACTTTCATCGGAACCTTGAAAGGCCATGTGTATTTGTGGGCAATCACATGAGTATTCTGGAGACGTTTGTGTTGCCCTGCTTGATTCAGCCGTATCGGAAGCTAACGTTTGTCGTAAAAGAAAGTCTGATGACATACCCTCTTTTTGGACCCATTTTACGAACCCGTGACCCGATTGTCGTCGGACGGGTCAATCCACGCGAAGATCTAAAAATCGTTCTGGAAGAAGGCCAGAAATGCTTGAGTCAAAATGTTTCTGTTGTCATTTTTCCTCAAACCACGCGTAGCCCTTTATTTGATTCGAAACAATTTAATACCCTGGGAGTGAAGCTCGCCAAGCGTGCAAATGTCCCTGTTATTCCGATTGCTATAAAAACGGATGCCTGGGGTCTTGGGCGCAAACTCAAAGATTTCGGGAAAATCAGTCCGACGAAACCTGTTCGAATTTGTTTTGAAAATCCCATGCACATCAAAGGTTCCGGTAAAGAGGAACATAACGCAATTATTGAATTTATCATGGGGAAGTTAAATGCCTGGCGCCGAGAATAAGTTTTTGGAGCCGATGTTGTTATTCCTGCAAGCCGCTATAATGATTCACATCAGCCCATCCACATCGATGAAAAAGGAGACACAAATATGGCCAGCAAGCGAATACCCGCGAGAGAGGACATCCCGGATAATCACAAATGGGATCTTAGAACGTTGTTTAAAAACGACCAGGAATGGGAAACGCTATTTGGCAATGTTGAACAGAAATTGGAAGCCTACGCCAATTTTAAAGGTCACCTTAAGGATTCGCTTGCGGCATTCAAAGATGCGATCGAGTTTCATTTATCGATCACCCGGGAGGCTGAAAAGCTTTATACGTATGCCCATTTGAAAAGCGATCAAGATAAATCCAATCAATTTTATTTGGGAATGCATCAGCGGGCGATTAACTTGGCTACACGGGCATCGGAACTTTCAAGTTTTTTAGCCCCGGAGATTCAATCCTTGCCGGACGATGTCGCCAGCGCGTATTTTGAAGATGATGCTATCGGTGAGTATCGATTTTATTTGCATAAAATTATGCGTTACAAACCCCATACTCGCAACGAATCCGAAGAACAGATTTTGGCCATGACTCATGAGGTGGCCAGTGCTGCGTCCCAGGTTTTCAGTCAATTGGACAATGTTGATTTACATTTCGGAATCCTTGAAGATGAAAGCGGAAAAGAAATTGAATTAAGCCATGGAAATTTTACCACCTTTCTGATCAATCCCCATCGCGAAATTCGACGTAAGGCCTTTTGCCAATATTATCAAGCGTATGAAAATCACAAACACACCATCGCAGCGACTTTAACGCATTCCATTAAAAAGGATTTGTTTTATGCCAGAGTCCGGCATTTTGAAAACTGCCGGGCCCTATCGTTGTTTGCCGATGATGTCTCGCAGGCGGTTTATGATAATTTAATTGAAACGGTTAAAAAAAATCTTGCCCCTCTTTTCAAATACCTGGATTTCAGAAAACAGGCGCTAGGTCATAAAGAACTCCACGTTTATGATACGTACGTGCCTATTATTAGCGATATAGATTTTCAGATGTCCTATGAAAAGGCCGTGGATGTATGTGTATCTGCCATGGCTCCCCTCGGCAATGAATACACCGGGACCTTAAAAAACGGTTTGCTTGGCGGGTGGGTGGATCGCTATGAAAGCCGGGGCAAACGCAGCGGCGCCTATTCTTCGGGGTGTTATGACTCGCCGGCATATATATTGCTCAATTATGAAGACAAGAACATCAACAGCCTGTACACGCTCATTCATGAAGCCGGTCACTCGATGCATTCCTATTATTCAAACCAAAACCAACCGTATGTATATCATGACTATACCATCTTTGTGGCCGAGGTAGCCTCCACCTTTAACGAGGATTTGTTGAGCAGATATCTGCTCGAATATTATAAAGACGATCCGAAAATGAAAGTCTATATTTTAAACCGTGAAATTGACAATATTCGGGCCACCCTGTTTCGCCAGACCATGTTTGCCGAATTTGAGAAGATCACCCACAACATTGTCGAAGCAAACCAGCCGCTAACGCTTGATGTTATAAAAGATCGCTATCGGCAACTGCTTGAAACTTATTTTGGTGACACCATTCGTATTGATGATGAGCTGGAACTGGAGTGCCTAAGGATTCCTCATTTTTATTATGCGTTTTACGTTTATAAATATGCCACCGGCGTATCGGCAGCCATTGCCCTTGCAGATAAAGTCATCCGCAACGGTCAAGCGGCACGGGTGGCGTATCTGAATTTTTTAAAACTCGGTGGCAGTAAATTTCCTTTGAATGAACTTGTGGATGCCGGCGTTGATATGCGCACTGCGGAACCCATTCAAAAGGCCATTGCCCACTTTGGTGATTTGGTTGATCAGTTAATCAGCGAGTATCAGAGTCTCTAAATCCTATTTTTTGGTTGTGAATACAGTCAATTTTTGAGATATGAGATAGGGCGTTATAAGATCCTTAAAAGTTATTTTAGTGCATTTTGTGGCAAAAAAATTATAAGGGGATAATTTCACAATCTTCCAATAATTGAATATTTTCGATTGAATATTGAATATTTAAGGAATTCTTTCATTTATAAAAAAACGATTATAAGAATGACTGAGCGAAGCGACATCCACAAATATTCAATAATCAATTTTCAATATTCAATTTTCATTAACGGCAAATACGTGTACCGGCTTGCCCGTTAATGGCTTTTTTCAACAGTTGCGGGCTTGTGATGATAGCGGTGGTACCGCCCCGCTCGATGAAATCAAGGGCTGCCTGGA
>CP070694.1:1841937-1851683 GCA_020353355.1 Desulfobacterales bacterium
ACCGGGGTAGGCCTGGTATTGTATGGGGCCAAAAATCAGGACTCTCGCAAATTTAGAATTCGGGATAAAAATATCTTTAATCGGGTGATGACTCGCATGAAACGCTGGTTTCATGATGTCGTCTAATGAGAATAAAATAAATCATAGGAGGTCAGGCATGTTTATGTACGTGGAACCTGAAAAATCAGCAAAAATTAAAGTAATTGGTGTCGGGGGTGCCGGCGGGAATGCAATCAACAATATGATCTCGTCGAACATGCAGGGTGTGAAATTTATTGCGGCCAATACGGATGCCCAGGCCCTCGATATTTCACGCGCACCCGTCAAGATCCAACTGGGCGAGACGCTTACCCAAGGACTGGGTGCCGGTGCTAATCCTCAGATCGGCCGTGATGCGGCGCTGGAAGCTGAAGGGGCACTGAGAGAGGCTTTGGCCAACAGTCACATGATATTCATCACAGCTGGATTCGGTGGCGGAACCGGCACCGGCGCGGCACCGGTGATTGCAGAGATCTGCAAGGATCTTGGTGCGTTAACCGTCGCGGTGGTCACCAAACCGTTTTCATTCGAAGGCAAAAAAAGGACCCAGCTGGCTGAGGAAGGCATCGAGGAATTAAAAAGGGTGGTGGATACGGCCATCACCATCCCCAATGACAGACTCAGAGGGCTAGCCCCCAAAAAAGCAACCCTGATGGAAATGTTCTTGAAGGCTGATGAGATTCTGCTGCACTCGGTGAAGGGCATTACCGATTTGATCATTATGCCCGGGGTGGTTAATCTGGATTTCGCCGATGTTCGAACAACGATGTCTAAAGCTGGAATGGCAATTATGGGCATCGGTATTGCGACCGGAGAAAATCGAGCTGTCGAAGCCGCCGAAAAAGCCATATCGCATCCGCTTCTTGAAGATATTCCGATCGCCGGTGCCAAGGGCGTTTTGATGAATATCACCAGTACCAGCGATATGGAATTCGAAGAAGTTGCCGAAGCTTCCGAATACATCCACAATGAAGTCGGAGAAGACGCTGAAATCTTTTGGGGAACCGCTGTGGACGACAGCCTCGGCGATGAAATGCGGGTCACGGTAATTGCAACCGGAATCGGTGCTGAAAAAGAAGCTGTCCAGGAAAGCCACCTCGATCATGCACTCAGAGGCAAAATAAGAGATATCACGCCGGCGGATTTGGAAAAACAGACCATTGATTTTGAAGAACCGACCTTTATCCGCAAGCAAAAAGCTGTCGGTGAATCCAGCGCTGCGGTCTACAGGGGGCCTAAGGGACTGATCGTGGATATGGATGATCTGGATTCCCCGACCTTCTTACGCAGAAAGGCAGATTGACGATATCTGATGTTAGTTGTCCAAAGTCCGTTGCAAAATTATATGAACATCTATATATTTTAATGAGATGACCTGATGCGTTAAAGGCCGCAAAAAGCCACTGCCTTGCCCTGATCTCCTGTAGCAGGTCATTATCGAATGTCAATTGCAACGAAATGGCGATCAGCAGCCTCACGGAACAACGGACAGCCTAATGGTATCCAAGACCGACGCGTTACACCAAAAATTGACAGAATCTGAGATCGGCACGATCCGCAAGCCGTGGCGCGGGAGAATTCGCATTGCGCTGGTATATCCCAATCGCTACCATATTGGAATGTCCAATCTCGGATTTCAAACGATATATCAATTCCTCAACTCATTTGATCATGTCGTCTGTGAACGCGCTTTCCTGCCCGACAATAACAGCGGTGCCCATCACCAACTGAAAACCATTGAATCGGACAAACCGCTTACGGATACGGACATCGTCGCGTTTTCAATTTCCTTTGAAAATGACTATCCGCATATCCTTTCAATTCTGGAAAGTGCCGGAATCGCTTACCGATCCAGCCAACGAAGCGAGCACGATCCGCTCGTTATTGCTGGTGGCGTAACCTGTTTTTTAAATCCGGAACCCATTGCTGCCTTTATTGACTGTTTCCTGATTGGTGAAGCAGAGTCCATCCTACCCCGATTTCTGGATGTTTATGAATCACAACCGGACAAAAAAACGCTATTAAAAGCCGTCGCGCAGAACGTGACCGGTGCTTATGTGCCGAGTTTTTACAAAACGGATTACAACAGTGATGGTACCCTCTCCGCTTTCGACCCTTTAGACAGTGTGCCGCAGAAAATTGAGCGCGTTTTTTCAAAGGATATTTCCCAATTTTCCACGCACAGTGCGATTATCACGCCGCATACGACTTTTGAAAGCGCCTTTCTGGTTGAAGTTGGGCGGGGTTGTCCCCATGGGTGTCGGTTTTGTGCCGCCGGATTTATTTACCGGCCGCCGAGATTTCGACCCATCTCAGTGCTCGATGCTGCAATGAAACGGGGCATTGTTCAGACGGATACCATTGGTCTGGTGGGTGCCGCGGTGTCAGATCTTCCTGGAATCCGTCAATTGTGTCGACAATTTCAAAATACGGACGTCAGAATTGCGTTCAGCTCCCTGCGCGCCGATCGGCTGGCGCCGGAGCTGTTGGCGGTGTTAAAACAAAGCAAGGTTAAAACTGCCACCATCGCACCGGAAGCGGGTACACAGCGTTTGCGCGACGTCATCAAAAAAGGAATCGAAGAAGAAGACGTGCTCAAGGCGGTCAGCGCTCTGGTTGAAAATGGAATTCCCAATTTAAAGCTCTATTTCATGATCGGCCTGCCGACGGAGACGGAAGCCGATGTCGACGGAATCATTGCTTTGGGTAAACACATAAAGCACCGTTTCCTCAAATCCAGCCGTACCCGAAATCAAATTGGAACAATAACGATCAGTCTCAACTGCTTCGTCCCCAAGCCGTTTACCCCTTTTCAGTGGATCGCGATGGAAGACGTCACTGGGTTGAAAAAAAAACAAAAGAAAATAAAAGCTGAATTAAGAAAGATTGCGAATGTGCGCGTCCATGCAGATATTCCGCGATGGGCTTATATTCAGGCGCTTTTTTCACGGGGCGACCGCAGGGTCGCCGATATCCTGACAATGGCCCACGCATACAACGGCAATTGGGCCCAAACGTTGAAAACAATACCCATGAATCCGGATTTTTATGTTCACCGCCAGCGACATTTCGGCGAATTGCTACCTTGGGACTTTATTGACCACGGAATTCAAAAATCCTTCCTCTGGAAAGAATATCAGAGAGCTCAAACTGTCTGACCTTAATCCACCATTTTTCCTCCCAAATCTATATGATTTGATTTAATTTACTGATATTATTTTAAAAATTAAATTTTCTATAGGGCTTGAAATCCATTTTATAAATGTGATATACAAACATTTTTTTTATCGAAAGATGAAAAGTTCAAGCCATCTTTACGCGGGATTGCTGCAAGGGAGGTTGTCACAAGGAGCGGCTATGATCGAAGGTACCTTTTTTATGTTAGGATTGGGGGCACTGTGTGGCCTGATACTTGGTGCCGCCTCACGAATATTTTATGTTTATGAAGATCCTCGCATTGCCGAGGTTGAAGTCTGCTTTGCCGGAGCTAACTGCGGTGGATGCGGTTATGCCGGTTGTTCCGCAGCCGCTGTTGCCGTGGTAACCGGCAAAGCGCTGCCCAGTGTGTGTATTGTCGGCGGACCGGAGTCCGCTACAAAAACTGCAGCCGTAATGGGTATGGAGGTCGGACTGGCCGAACCGCCGAAGTCCTACAATGAAGGCACCGGTGGAAACAGAGCATCTGACAAGTATCATTACCTTGGTATCAATAGCTGCCGGGCCATGGCTACCATATACGGGGGGCAACGCAATTGCGGCATTGGTTGTCTGGGACAAGTGGATTGCATTCGGGCGTGTCTCTTTGGTGCATTAAAGATGGGGCCGACAGGTTATCCGGTCGTGATCGATGAAAAATGTGTTGGATGTGGAGCGTGCGAGCAAATCTGCCCTAAAAATATCATTCGCGTCAGAACATCCTCTGAGCGACTCCTCCATTTTAATCGATCCGATGATTGCCTGGCACCCTGCCGACAAACCTGCCCGGCTGAAATTGATATTCCCAAATATATCGACCAGATCCGTCATGGTGATTATGCAGGGGCGGTCAACACCATCAGGGAACGTAACCCGGGGTTGTTGGCCTGCGGCCGGGTCTGCCCGCATCCCTGTGAAGCAAACTGCCGGCGCGGGATCGAGGACGAACCGGTGTCCATCAATCAGCTAAAACGGTTTGTGGCCGACTATGAAATGAATTCAGGTAAACGCTTGCCGATTGCGAAGGCACCCTCCACACACAAACACATCGCCGTGGTGGGCGGTGGACCGGCGGGCTTGAGTTGTGCTTACTTTCTTCAAAGGCTGGGGCATGCGGTCACCATCTTTGAAGCCATGCCGAAATTGGGCGGAATGCTCAGATACGGCATTCCGGAATATCGCTTGCCGAAAAAGGTTTTGGATTGGGAAATCGAGAGCATACTCAACCTGGGGGTAAAATATCATACCAATGTTAAGTTCGGCAGTGACTTCGACCTTAGCTCTCTGGTGGCTGCCGGATTCGACGCCATCTTCTTGGGCATCGGCGCCTGGAAAGATTCACAGTTAAGAGTTGAAGGCGAAGGCCTCAAAGGCTGCTATACCGGAATTGACTTTTTATCCAAGCTGGCCAAAGGTGAAAATCCGCCCATCGGGAGGTTTGCTGCGATCATTGGTGGCGGCAATACTGCCATAGATTGTACCCGCAACCTGATCCGTAAGGGAGCCGAAAAAGTCTATCTTGTGTATCGACGCACGCGCAGCGAGATGCCGGCCAACGAAGTTGAAATAGAAGCTGCCGAAGCAGAGGGTGTCGAATTTATTTTTCTGGCTGCTCCGGTTCGCGTCATCGGCGACGAAAAAGAGAATGTTACGCATTTGGAGTATTTAAAGATGGAGCTGGGCGAACCCGATGCCAGCGGACGGCGAAGGCCGGTGCCGATTGAAGGATCTGAGACGTTGCTGGAAACCGATATGGTGATCACCGCCATCGGACAATCCCCTGATATTTCCTTTACCGGCGCCACCCAGAGCCGGTTAAACGAGCTGCAAACCACGCGCTGGAACACCATCGAGGTCAATGCCGCAACTCTGCAAACCAATATCCCGTACCTGTTTGCCGCCGGAGACGCGGCGACAGGGCCTTCGCTGGTGGTCGATGCCATCGGCGGGGGACGCCGCGCGGCCCGCTCGATCCATCAGTATGTTATGGGTGAAGAAGTCAAGGCCGCGCCAAATGAATTGGGAAAAGACCTTATTTCTGAAACCATATTCGATCAGGTGGAAGGAATTGGCAAATCTAAACGAGCTTCCATGCCGGAGCTTCCTGTTGCCGAGCGGATTCGATCATTTGCTGAAGTGGATCACGTGCTAGCCGAAGAATCCGCACTGGGTGAAAGCAAACGATGTCTGTTTTGTTGCCTAACCTGTTATAACAAGGATGCAGAGTTAACCCGTATGCCGGTTTCGCCGGCTGATAATGCGGAATTTGAAGTAGCCTGACCGGTAAAACAGAAACTGAATTTAGCAATTGCGAATTTAGGAATTAAATATTTACTTCAAAACTGAGGAATTACGAGTTTAGGAATTTAGGAATTTAAAAAAAGGATAATTCCGGATTTTAGTTCCTAAATCCTTCAATCCTTGAAATCCTAAATTCCTGAATCTCTCAATTCCTCAATTCCTTAGATGGAGGACCCCATGGCTGTTCTCGATTTTTTAAAGCGCGTCAATGTCTTCAAAGGACTCGCTGATGATCAACTCAACAAAATCCAAGCCGGCTGCCAGGAAGTAGAATACCACGGTGGACACAGGCTGTTTGCCGAGGGTGAGCACTCAGATCGGGTTTGGATCGTCAGCGAGGGTCAAGTCGATTTAAGATTTGATCTTCCCGGACGCCCCACATCAGAGGAAAATACCATCTTTTCCATTACCGCGGGAAATACCCTGGGCTGGTCCAGTTTTGTGCCGCCCTACCAATACAAACTGTCTGCCTACTGTGCAACCAGAACTTGCAAAATTTTACAGATAAAGAATGAATTCCTGCTCAATTTATTTGAAAAAGACATACGAATGGGATTTTTAGTTATATCGAATTTAGCCGGAATTGCCAGCACCCACTTTCACCTGTTGCAGAATTCAGCCACCGGTCCGCCCGCCTCTAAAATAACCGTAACCGTGCACATGGCCACCTGCGGCATTGCGGCCGGTGCCCGGCAGGTAATGACCGCCCTCATGGAAGAAATATACGACTCGGGACGTCAAGACATCAGCGTAAAGTCTTCGGGATGTATCGGAAAATGTCCCAGCGAGCCGAATGTGACGGTTGAAATCAGTGGAGAAGATCCGGTGGTGTATCAAAAAATGACTCCCAAAAAAATACGTAAAGTGTTTAAAAAACATATCCTTCAGGGGGACGTGCAGACCGATTTTGTGCTTACAGATTAGTTTATAAGGAGGAATTGATGGTAACCCTCGACTTTCTTGAAAACGTGGAGCTCTTTGAGGAACTCAATGACAATCAGCTCACCGAGGTCCAAAAATATTGTCAGATCGCAGAATATTCGCGTGGCGATAAAATTTTTGGCACCGGCGAGGAGCCTCGATATCTGTGGGTTGTCATGGAAGGACAGGTGACGCTTCAATGGGAGTTGCCGGGTCGCTCTGCACTGCCTGAAACCACCATCTCCAGATTATCAGAAACAATGACCTTTGGCTGGTCAAGTCTTGTTCCTCCTCACAAATACAGACTCTCTGCCTATTGTGCCACGAGAACCTGCAAAGTAATTAAAATTAAGCGCGATGCCCTTGCTAATCTTTTCGAGCAAGATGCGGAAATCGGATACAAGGTGATGATTAAATTGCTTTCGGTGGTCGGTTCCCGCTTCCTCAATTTGCAGGATGAAGTCGCCAAGCGGAGAGGCAGCGACATTATCAACCAATGGTAAAAAGATCTTGAAAGCTTTGCCGCATTATGGTAGTCGGTGCTTGGCTTTTTCTAAGGTTCAATGATAATTAGCAATTATTCCAGCATTCCAATTCAGCCGTCATAGCCTTTGGCTACGATGGCGAAGTCGGCCATTACAATTGGGGCAAAGCCCCTAAACACGATTAAACGGATTAATTATGTTTACAAAGAATGAGTTAAGATTGGCCTATGCGTTGGCTGTTTGTTTGTCAATAGTGGGAGCTATAAGTTATGCCGCTTTTATACCAGAGGCTCCAGAGCAACCGTTGCGCCTAATGTTTAAAGTTGCGGCGGGAAATGTTCTGTTTGATCATAAAACTCACGAAAGCGTGTCAGGCTATGGCATTTCCTGTAGAGACTGTCATCACGAACTGGAAGAAGATGATGGTGAAGAAGCCCAGGCCTGCGGAGAATGCCATGATCCTGCTGAAGGGGATGAAGAAGTTCCCAAGCGTGGGGATGCCTTTCATCGGCAGTGTACCGGCTGCCACGAGGAATTTGAAGCCGGCCCAACGGAAAGTGAGTGTGCCAAATGCCATGTTATCTAAGCTGGTCTAAACGTTACCGCTGACGTGCTAATTGAGTCTGATTCGTCATAAAAAAAGGTTATGCGTATGTTATCCATGTTACAAAAATCATTTGTTAGTTTGACAAAATCTCGATTTGAATACGAAGTTCTTCCTGCGAAACTGCTCGAACCTGATCACGTTACAACCTCAAATATAGTGACGTTGTTCCATCCGAAATCAGCTCTACTAAATGTGCCGGCGTTATTCCGCGTCGGCGACATGGTAAACACCGGCCAGAAGATTTCTTTATTTGCAGATGATCCGGCTTACGTTATTGCCACTGCCACCGGGAGGATATCGTCGATTTCACCCTTAACCGGCGATTACGGCAAATCGTATCTGGCCCTGAGCATTCATATCGCCGAGAAGCAAGTTCTGGACAACGAATTTGAAACGGTAGTGCAAAACCCAACCCTTGAAGGTGTAATAAACTTTCTCGCGTTTGCTCCCGGCAGACCTCCATTAAGTATATTCGCAGATCCTCAACACAGAATCAAAACAATTGTGATTAATGGTGTCGACAGTGACCTACTGATCGGGACCAATCAATATATTGTTAAATCCAAACTCAAGGCGGTAAAACGCGGAATACAAATTTTAAAATCAATCACCGGCATTGAACGTATCATCTTAACGGTGGCCGGTGAATCCCTGCAGGGATACGGCCATCTCGGGGTCGAGGTTAAGGCAGTGAATACCACCTACCCATCCGCGCTCCCTGAGCTGATTATGAAAAATGTTTTGGGACAAATCGTCCCGGCCGGCCAGCGCTGCGAGGATTTGGGAGTTAGCTTTTTCAGTGCTGAGTCCGTCGCAGCTCTAGGCACCGCGTTTGACAGCGGTCGCATTCCCTTGACCAAGATCATTACTTTAATAAGGAAAGACAACAGCCAAAAACTGATTGAGGTGAAGATCGGCACTCCCCTGAAGCACATCTTTGCGAAATACGGGTTAACCGTAAACGAAAAAGATCGTATCATTTTCGGCGGCCCCATGAGAGGGCTAGCTGTTTATTCGCTGGAGCATTCGATTCAACCGGACACGGATGCGATTATGGTCCTTGATCAATCCCAGGCAGCTTACTCATCTAACTATCCATGTGTAAATTGCGGGGAATGTGTTCGCATATGCCCGGCCAAGATTCAAGTCAATCTTCTGATCAGATTCCTCGAGGCCGGACAATACGAACAAGCTGCGGATTATAACGACCTGCTGTCATGTGTGGAATGCGGTCTATGCAGCTTTGTCTGTGTGTCCAAAATTCCAATCTTTCAATATATCAAATTAGCCAAATATGAGATAGAGCGGACAAAAACAGCGGAGGCGGCAGATGGTTGATCACAAAAAATTGATTGTATCCCATGCACCTTTCTGGCATAGCGGCAAACGATTAACAGAACGCAGCTATCATACAGCTCTTGCGGCCCTGCCAGCCGTTCTGCTGGGATTTATCCATTATGGAATGCCGGCCGTCGGGGTCATCTGTCTTTCCGTATCAACGGCAATAATCTGGGAGCTGGTAATAAATCTGGCCAGCCGGCGACCGATCACCATCGGAGATGGAAATGCCGCCTTAATCGGCTTGCTATTCGGCATGCTGCTGCCGGCAACCATGCCGTGGTGGGCGGTTATCTCCGGCACGTTTATTGCCGTGGTGATCGGCAAACAGATCTTTGGAGGGATCGGCAGCAACGCCTTCAATCCAGCGGCCCTTGCCATTGCGATTTTAATGGTATCTTGGAAAGATCTCTTCGATTTTGATGGCATGCTGCTGAATTATGACCTCGAGTTTGCCACCGTTTACCCGATCGCCGCTGCCAAACATTTTGGAGCGGAAGGCATAAGTTCATTTGGCCTGTGGGATCTTTTTGTGGGTAAACAAATCGGCGGCATTGGAGCGACCTTTGGTCTGGGGTTGGTTCTGGGCGGAGTCTATCTCATTGTAAGAGGCTTTATCCGTTGGGAAATATCGGCGGCCTTCTTAGCCGGCGTATATTTTGCTGCCTTTCTATTTAATCTTTTTGATCCGATCCGGTTTGTGAGTCCCGCCTATCATCTGGTAACCGGCTATACACTGATCGGTGCCTTTTTCCTTGCCACCGAAGATTCATCTTCGCCGGTCAACTTTTTCCCCATGTTGATATATGGGGTCTGTGCCGGCGTTTTGACGGTTCTCATACGGAATATCGGCGCCTTTG
>CP070694.1:1851783-1855210 GCA_020353355.1 Desulfobacterales bacterium
CCCGAGCCGTTGCACGTTGGGAACATAATAATCAGGATAAATAAAGGATGTTGTGCCGAGTTTGAATGGGTAGGCACCCTTATAGGATTTGGTTAGACGGGGGTATGCACTTGAGCCGTTCATATTTATAGTCATCCATTCGCAATAAAAATATCGGTAAGTGTTCACAGGTTCGGTGTTCAAAGGTTCAGAGGTTCACGGCTTATCATTTCGGATTTCAGATTTAAAGGCATAATATTTTAGGGATTACGCCCCGGTGAAATAAGCCTCGCATTTCACTGGGTAAAAATTTAGGGATTACTGTGAACCTCTAAACCAGCGGCCATTGGTTTCAGGCCTTTTAAAAGTAAACCGCTAGCACGGCGCTGATTGCCCAGACGATGCCGAGCCAGATAAAAGAAGCCAGCATCATAATGTGACAGGCTTTTGGGATGTGTTGGGGCAATGTTTTCCCAAAAGCCACACCAATATAGGGTTTGTCTACCCGTCTGCCATGATAATAATTCGGCCCGTTGAGTTTTACGGCCAGCGCGCCGGCAAACGCTGCCTCTGGATATCCTGCATTCGGACTGGAATGGTTTGAGCCTTCCATGAATGCTGTTTTGAAGGATCGTTTGCCGTGGCCGGAGAGGATGTGAGCCGCCAGGGCAATTATAGGAATCGAGAGGCGCGAAGGAAGAAAATTCAGGATATCATCCAATCGGGCTGAGGCCTTGCCGAAGTACATATATTTCTCATTTTTATAGCCGATCATCGAATCCAGGGTATTGACCATTTTGTAAGCCATGGCAAGCGGAGCGCCGCCGATGGCAGCAAAAAATATGGGCGAAATCACACCGTCGACAAGGTTTTCAGCCACTGTCTCCACCGCGGCTCGGGATATGCCTTCTGTTTCATAGTTATCGACATCACGACCGACAATCAACGCTACCTTTTTGCGGGCTTCGCTTGGCGCGTGCTGTAAAAGATCTCTGTAGATTTCCATGGCGGCATCCTCCAGCGAGCGGGCTGAAATGCAATAATAGATTAAGATAATTTCAATGCCCTGTTTTACAAATGGATGCACCCGGAGAGCGGCATTCAATATCAACAACGTCACTATTGCGGTAGCAACAAAAAGAAAACCGGCAAATAGCGCACCGCAAATAATCAAACGGCAAGGTATTTTTCTGAAATACGGTTCGAATACCCCAATAGCTCTTCCCATCCAGCGCACGGGATGCGGTAATGATGGGGGATCTCCTAAAATAAGATCGAGAATAAATGCGGCCGGCAGAATGTACCATGAGGGCAAAAGATCCATAAATATCACGCAACCCGCTCTTCTTCCAACCTAAGCTTATTGATCGTGGGTTGTTGTATCAATGCGATGAGTTTTTCAGCCAGCATTGAATTTGTTTCCGGAGCCTTTAATGATATGCGGATATAGCGATCGGACAATCCATCAAAATTGCTGCAGTTTCGAACCAGTATTTTCTCTTTAACCAGATTTGTCCAGACCTCTTCTGAGGTAATCGTTGATGGAAGTTGAATCAATACAAATGATGTGCAACTGGGATATAGTTTAACGTGGGGGGCATTTCTAAACCGATCATAGAATTCTTTTCGTTGGGTCTCAAGAAACAATCTGGAATTTTGCACAAAAACGTCGACCTGATCTCTTTGCATTGCCAGATAGTGAACCGCCGCCTGCGCAAGACCGTTGACACTCCAGGGTGTGAGATAGGTTTTAAATTTTTCGATCATTTGAGGAATTGCAATAATGAATCCAATCCGTAATCCGGGAATTTTGAATATCTTTGAAAGGGAGGACAAGACAATTACATTTTCAGCACCCGCGTTCACCATACTTTCGTTTTCTGCTCCCATGACGAAGGGCAGATAGGATTCGTCAATAATGAAATTTGTCTGCGGGTGAGCCAGACAAAGATGCTGAAGGTCATCAAGGGGAATCAGTCTGCCGGTGGGGTTGTTGGGATTACAGATAACGACGGTATCTCTGCCTTCGAGGTGTTGCCTGAAGTGATCCATATCGGGGCGAAAATCTTCCGATTCTTCTGCTAAAAGTATGGAACATGCGATATGGTGCATGGCGAAGGCATCGGCGTAATCAGCATAGGTTGGACCTAATATCAGGGCGCTTTTTGAGTTCAGAACCCGTGGCAATGCATATATAAATTGAGTGGTTCCGGTTCCCGCCAATATACGCTCAGGGTCGATATCCAAATATGCGGCGAAATTCAAAATTGTCTGTCTGCCATCCGCTTCAGGCAATACGGTTAAAGCGCTTAAATTTTCCTTCAGACAGTCCATTAGCCCGGCGGGCGGACCCAGCGGGTTTATATTGCTGCTCATGTCGGTGATTTCCGATGGCTGCCAGCCAAATTGGCGAGCCACCGCGTAAATATTTCCACCATGTCCACCTAACATCAGATCCCTCCTATAGATACCAATAAAAACAGTCCCGCTTCAATCACCTCTGTGATCGCACCCAGCATATCCCCGGTAATACACCCCACTCGCTTTTTATAGTAAAAAAGAATTGCCGCGACTAGGGCAACAAAACCTGCATTTAGCAATATGGCTCTCCAGCCGGTTAAAAGCGATAGAATTACCGGCAGGATTAGTCCCCAAAATGCCAGTATCCCGATCTTTTGTTTAAAAAAATCCAGACCGGTTCCGCCAACAGGTCGGCCGTATTCAAAAAATCGAATGCCGAAAATCATACCGGCCCGCGCATAAGCCGGTACGATGATCAACACTAAAATTCGATGGGTTTCTAAGCCGGCAATACCGGCCCATTTTATCGCTAAAGCACAAATGATGGCGATCAATCCCATCGCCCCCATGCGACTATCTTTCATGATAGCCAGGGCATCTTCTTTTGGTCGATGTCCCAAAAGACCGTCGGCGGAGTCTCCCAGACCATCCAGATGAAAGGCGCCGGTCAGAAAAATAAGCAACACAACATCCAGCAGCGCAGCCACCGGTGGGGTCCAAAGTCTTAATGCCGCCTGGTCCAAAAGAGCTACCAGTACTCCCAGGAGAACACCAACGACCGGGAAAAAAGGTACCATTTTTTTTGGATCAAATAACGTTGATTTTCCAACTGGAAGGATCGTAATAAATTGGATGGCAGCAATAAAACTCTTCATATTAATTAGTAATGCCTATATTTTTAAAACTCTTCATTAAAATTCGCAATTTATTAAATCACAAATCATAAAATCCAAATCACAAATAAATTCCAAATTCAAATATTCAATGTTCAAAACGTTTGAGATTTTGAATTTGGGTCATTGGGATTTATTTGTAATTTGGTGCTTGTGATTTGTAATTTTTTACACAATTACTCCGTTATTTCAGCAAAATAGAGCCAATAGCTAGAAATTAATTCATTTACCCCTTAATGGTAACCGGTACCCCC
>CP070694.1:1855310-1863496 GCA_020353355.1 Desulfobacterales bacterium
AAAATTCGATTTTTCAGCCCGGGAGGCTTGCGGCCAACCAACCAGCAAAACGAGCATTACCGCCGCTGCAGCCGGCCTGAGTTTCTGGTTCACTTTTTGCCACCAGTAGCGCATATCCACCAGGCCGAAGATCATAATCGCCAGCAGGATAACCCGCAGGAACGCCAGGACCAAATTCGCTGAGGGTGTCAATAACCACAGGCGTAACTGGTGATTTTTGGCTACCGGTCCGTTCCATTGCATTTGAATGGATCGCCATTGCCAGGTGGGCAGACCGGGACCGGTCTGAATCAGGGCATTGGGGTCCTGGTCAAACAGCGCGAGTTTGGGAGCAGATAACCGCAATTTCGATTTTTTTGCTGGAGCCTTATCCTCAGTGGCTTCTTCCAGCGGCATTTCAGCCTCCGGGGCTGCTGGCTGTGAAACCTCTTCTTTTTGGATTTGAACAGCCCTTTCCAAAGAGATCGTTTGCGCTCGCCCGAAGTAGCCGGGCTGTTCGATCTGGGGATAAAGGCCCAGCCGAATCTGATGTACCATAAACGGAATCGACACCACCAGCAATACTAACGCAGCACCAGCCCCCCAGAGGGCGGCCAGCTTTCGCAGCCAGCCTCCAGGCAATACGCTTAATAGCGCCAGCATGGCGAGCAGGTGCAGCCAGACAGTTCGTGGTGCGCCCGCCTCATGGTAGATGATGGCCATGGTCACCAGGGCCAGGAGTCCCCAGCGCCAGTTTTTCAGTTTAAAGAATGCCAGCGCAATGATCAGAACCAGGAAAAAATCCAGCAGTGTCCAGCGTTGAAACCACGTTCCCGGTAAAACATCCACCCCCTGGGCCGTTAGCAGCCGCCATCCGGGGGGCAAATTCAACACAGCGGATACGCTCTGGAAATTATGGTCCCAGCCTGCTGCCGGGAGGCTATCGACATCAGCTGCAAGTCGCGCATCTGCCTGCAAATTCAGATGGCCTCGCCGTAACTCCACGCCCGGCTTTTGTTCAGCGCCGTGGACGGTGATCAACTGATCCTGGCCATCGACCGCGACGCGACCGAGCTCAATTGGGGGATTCATCGTCAGATACCACTGCCGGCTCATGATTCCGTTGATGTTGTCCTGGATGGTAAACCCCCGGCCGTCAAAATCTAGCCACCAGGTTCGTTGCAAATTCAACCGATCCGGGGCAGGATCTGGATCCCCCCGGCGCAATTCTTTGAAAACAATGGTCGCTTCCGGTTTGACGACATAGGCCGGATAGCGCTTCCAGGCGGCCGGCACATCCGTCTGGGCCGGATCGATGGCATCGACTCCCGACATGTCGACCATTCGCAGGTGATTGCGAGATTTAAACGACCAAATTTCGGTACCATAATTGCAGGCAACCGGCCCTAACTCGTCAACCGCTCCCTGCTGGCGGGTTATGATTTGGATGGTCCAGCGACCCGGACGGGCCTGGAACATTAATTGGCCTTGAGGACCGATCCTGGTGGGCAAGGGGCTATCCAGCTGCATCGGAATTGCCTTGTTTAAAAGGATATCCGGCAGACGTTCTTCCCGGGCCTGGCCGGATATATCAATCTGGAGGTGGTTGGTTACCATCATGGGTATCTCATCATCAAGCAGCCGAAAGATACGCACATCCAAGCGGTTTTCCGAATTCACCGTCTGGCTCCGTTTTTGCAGCCAAAGTCGCCCCTTTTTGTCCAGGACGGGAGCTGCCACCGGCTGATCATGGATAGAAAGTTTGATCAAACCGCTGTTGGCAGGGATTTGGATCACCTCCGGCATCTCTTTCCACGAAAAATAACCGCTGACCACGTGCTCGCCTACCGGCAGCTGGACGGAGGGCATCCCGTTTCGACTTATAACCGGAACCGCTTTCTCTTCCAGTTTGACTGCCGTCGGCCATATCTCCGGACTGCCCGGCAGCGCTACCCAGCTTTTTGCAAAAACCACCACATGCTGCAAAAACCGTCCCCCAAAGGGTTTAACAAATAATTCCAGCTGGGACGGCCAGATACAACGGTAAGCATCTTCTTGGTTGTAGTCGGAGGGACAGAGCCGCTCTTCCATATTGTGAAGCACCCATTGCTTCCAGGGTTTTAATTGGCTGGGAATGTCGCTGAGTTCAGCGGCAGGTGCATGTGAAGGCATCGGGAAGTATCCAAACACCCATAAAAAAAATAGAAGCAAAGCGATTTTCAGCGAAAATCTCGTCCGGGCAATGGTGCTAATTTCTGCTAACACAGGTATTGTTCTCATGGAATCAACTCCTTTGCGGGAAACAGGTCCCTGATTGGAAATTCGTCATCTGGCAGATTTTCCGGTTCATTTACAGTTATTCGCTTGTCTTGGGCGGCCAAAATCCGCCCCGCATCAATGCCGGCTGCGTTCATGATTTAATAGCCATTCCTTGCGCCACAAACCACCGCCATATCCGGTAAGCGTACCATCACTTCCGATAATCCGATGACAGGGGACAATGATCGATATCGGATTTTTGCCGTTGGCACGCCCCACCGCCCGGCTTGCTGAAGGTTTGCCGATGGCAGCGGCTATCTCGCCATAGGAGGCCGTCATGCCAAAGGGTACTTTGAGCAATTGGCGCCAGACGGTTTTTTGAAAATCAGTACCCTGCATATCCAAGTTTAAAGAGAATATGGTCCGTTTGGCGTTGAAATATCCGTCAATTTGGTTGACGCATTCCTGGACACAGGCCGGAAGGTCACCATTACCCGCTTGCCCCTGATCTACAAAATTTACAGCAACAATATGCTCCCGGCTTCCCACGATTTCAATGGTGCCAATAGGTGACTGATAGTAGGTTATGAATATTTTCATAGAGCACCGAATTGAGAGGTATTGGTTGGGTGTTATTCGTTAAATAAAACATTGGCTCAAATTTGCTTGACACGGTTATGGAGGGTTCGGTCTTCGAACCAATATCAGTTTTGGTGATTTTGGCCAAGGGGATATTTATGGTTTGGGCGAAAAATATATGGTCCCTGATTATCAGAGCCCTATAAATTTCTTTTTAGTTTGGAATTATTTATGCTTGCTATGAATCTTTCAGTTTTGCTAAAGTTACAATAAAAGAAATTGTACCCATATGCGAATACCATAACCCAAGGTAGGTATCATGCATTACGAAAAAGAAGAAACCATTCAAATCTATCAGGGATGGGACGAATTTTATGCCGTCGAAGTCGGCGATAAACTTGACTTCTTCTCAAGAAATGGAAGACTGTTTGATGTTATTTTTGCCCAGCAGTTTAACCGATCATTCCTGGATTCTATGTGCAACCTTGCCAACCAGATCCGGACATTGGCCCGCACAAAAATGGGTGCTCAAAAATTAAGCAGTCTCCTTTCCCACAAGCGCGCCATGCTCTATTTTGTTCAACCGTCTACCCGCACATTTATCTCGTTTCTCAATGCCTGCCATATTCTTGGGATGCGAGAATCGGAAATTCGAGGAACCACTACAAGTTCAGAAGTCAAAGGTGAATCCCAGGAGGATACGATTCGAACCTTTGCCAGTTATGTGGATTTGATTGTCATTCGGCACCCGGAAGAGGGGTTTGCCGAAAAAGCCGCTTGGGTTCTGAATCAAACCGACAGGCCTGTTCCGGTAATCAACGGAGGTTCCGGGCCCGACCAGCACCCCACCCAGGCATTACTGGATATCTATACGCTCGGAAGATCCTTTGAAAACATTGGGGGCCTTGATGGGAAAAAAATCGCCATGGTGGGTGACTTAAAACGGGGAAGGACGGTTCGGTCGTTAAGCTATTTGATGAAAAACTATAAGGATATTACGCTGTATTTTGTTTCCCCGGAAGTATTTAAAATGAAAGACGATATCAAAGCGTTTCTAAATAAACATAAAATAGAATTTTACGAAACAGACGATTTTGCCAGCGTTATGCCGAAGGTGGATGCCATTTACATGACCCGGATTCAAAAAGAATATTCCGAGACCCCCTCAAACGAAGTCGATGTCTATCCGGAATTTCATTTCACCAAAGAACATCTCTCCACAATCCAATCCCATTGCATCATCATGCATCCATTACCGCGCCGTTACGAAATAGACGTCGACGTCGACAAAGACCCCCGTGCCGTTTACTGGCAACAGGAGCGTAACGGCATGTGGATGCGCACAGCCCTGATTACCCACATATTTGGGGTTGAGGATAAAATCGCTGCCGAATTTAATTAGTTCCCATGACCAGAGGAATTTCGAAACAAATAATCCTCGCTTGAACGAAAGATCTATGCGTTCTCAATGGTTGAACCAAAATAATGATACTATCATTTCATCCATTATTTGAAGCCGACGAAAACATCATTTGTGCCGGACGGGATCCCGATCCGCAAGATCTGGCGATGATCAGGGCTGCCGATGCGGTCATCCTTCCCCAGGGATGCCGTCAATCCCTGTATGAGATGGCGCGAAACAATTGTGAACATGTTTTCCCAAATTACGGTGCCCGATTTCAATATCCGGGAAAAATCGGTCAGATTAAACTTTTCCGGGAAACCAAAATACCCCACCCCAAAACTGAAATATTTCAAAAGGTCGATTCCTTTCGCCAGCAATATGGCCGTAAACCGAGACGTCTTCCATTTCAATTGCCGTGTGTCTTCAAGCTAAATTGGGGGGGTGAAGGAGATACCGTATATTTGATCCAATCGTTCGAAATGTTGCAGGAGAGGCTGCAACAATCTGAATCATTTGAACGATCAGGGCAATTCGGTTTTTTGCTCCAAGAATACATTCCGAATCGAAACAGAACGTTGCGTGTGGTAATAATCGGTCAATGCTTTAAATCTTACTGGCGCATCCAGGAAACCAGCGACAGTTTTCTGGCCAATCTTTCAAAAGGCGCGGTACTGAACTTCGAGTCTGATGCGGATTTGCAAATCAAAGCAATTGGAAGTATAGCAAATTTCTCTAAAAAGACAGGAATTGATTTGGCCGGTGTAGATGTCATTTTTTCTACAGAGAAAAGACGAAAAACACCATATCTACTTGAAATTAATTATTTTTTTGGCCGTAATGGTCTGGGAGGGTCAGAAGCGTACTACCGGATCCTGCGCCACGAAATTAATTCCTGGCTTGAGCGTATCGGTCTGAGATATGAAACAAAAGAAAAGCATCCATCCGTTCGCCTATGATCTGGAAGAAGACGATCTAAAACGGGAACGGCGCCGGGCAAGAGAACTTCGCGAGACCCAATGGTGGAAACGCCGTCAGTCAAAAGGAATATGTCATTATTGTAGGCGACCCACCTCACCAAAAGACATCACCATGGATCATATCGTGCCGATATCCCGCGGCGGGAAAAGCACAAGAGGAAATGTGGTCCCTTGCTGCAAAGAATGCAATAATGCTAAAAAACAACTCCTTCCCATGGAATGGGAAGCATACCTAAAAAAATTCAACTCGGATATTTCATAAAATCCAAGCACCCATTTAAAATAGAACACGCGCCCCTCAAGTTTCAGCTCTTAAAGCCGATATATCTCTAGCCAGAGAATGCCTCGTTTTCTGCACGAAATAATTTCATCAATGTAGATTGCAATCCGCAGACATTGTAAAAAAAATCGAAGCACGAATTTCGAAATTCGAAACAATTTCAAAATCTTAATACTAAATTTTCAAAACGCGTTTTGAATTTTTGTCATTATTGAATTCGTATTTGTTTCGGCCTGCGACGAGCTCAGCCGCGTCGATTTCTAGATTCGAATTCCGGATTTCATCGGCCTGGTGCTATTTTTAAATTAATTTTGCTGCGACCATATTCAAATTTTACTATTATTGAGACTTAACAAAATGCAAATCATATGTTCAAACTGTAAAAAATCGTATACCATCGATCCAACCAAAATTCCGGCAACGGTAAGGACGGCTAAATGTAAAGCCTGTGGGTATAGTATTCCCCTGCGGCAACCCGTTGAAGAAGAACCACCTGAAACAACAAATGGACGCAAAATTAAATGCCTTTACTGCAATAGATCCTATAGCATAGATCCAAATAAAATACCGCCGAACGTATCAACGGTGAAATGTAAAGCGTGCGGGCATGCCATTTCGCTCAAACAGGCAAATTCAGAAACGACGGATTCGGAATTAGGTTCCAGCAAAATTACCTGCCTCTATTGCAGCAAGACCTACACGATTGATCGAAATAAAATCCCCGAAGGCATCACCACGACCAAATGCAAATCCTGTAATCACGCCATTTCCCTGAAGCCGAAACAATCGGATATCTTACCCCCCAAGCCGGAAATAAAGGGCACCGGTGCCTATTTGAAACCCGCCAAGGTCGTAAGACTGGCGCACCCGGTTCCTTCAATGGAAGAGCCGTCTGCTGCCCCGCTATGGAAAAAGCCCTGGTTAATCGCAGCCGTCTTTGCGTTGATTGTGGTGGGTGTCACGAGTTTGTATACCGGCAAGGATTTTACAAAATTGTTTGGAGCTCGATTTGCAAAAGAACCGGTCACAAAACCCGGGATCCAATTCCAGGCCACCAACCTGCCAAGGCCATTTCTGAGCCTTACAATCAAGGTTCCACTGGCATTGGAGTCTCTCGATCAACTCCTCCCCGCAGACAAGAAAAATCTAAATTACGCAACCACGATTTCCGTCATCAACTCTCTGAAGTTAAGCCGTTTACAAATCTATCTCTTCCCCGACACAATCCATACCGTTTTACCCGTCATCGTGGCGCAAAATAGTAATTCCAAAAATCTGGAAATGACATTAAAAAAGGCCGTAGCAATTCAAACCATGTTGGAGCGAATGCCGGATGGAACCTATCGACTGAAAAAAGAGGCCATACCTGCAGATAAACAAAATGAATTTCCCATTGATCTCTATCGTGTTCAATTTGTTGATGACGGTGCGATTATTGCCCCAAAATCGTTATTGCCGGATTTAAAAAATACCGAGATACTCCAACAGACCCAGGTTGCTCAGATAGCCGCCTCCGTCGAAAATCCTAAAGATTTAGCGGTATTGGCCGTCTGTATTCCGGAAAATTTCCAAACAGGGTGGGAGAAAAAAATTCATGCCGTTTCAGCATTGAAAGAAAATCCACAATTTGCGATGATGGCGGCGATGGGTGTCGGGGTGTTGGCCCAAATGACCCAAACTTTTGAAGATATCGAAGCCTTGGCATTGGGATTTCGGTTCGAAGGAGATAGCGGAAGAACGTTAAGCTATGCGCAACAATTTCGAAAGGGTGTGGATGGGGCCAAAGTTTATCAACAGCTTAATTCCGGGGAGGCCGACGATTTCGATGTTGATGGAATTGTTCTGAATTTAATCGAGTTAATTCAAGATCCACGCTATCAACAACAAATTCAGTTCGCTAATAATCGCCTGGCGCTGGAATTCAGCTGGTCTGAAAAAGATGATAAGGCCTTTATCACGGCCCTATCTGAAGCCACCATCGGTCAGCTCATCGCCCAGGGAATGCAACTGGCACCCAGTGCCGGACCCATAGAAGCGAAATATACCGCTGCACCGGAGTTGGCGGCATCCGTTAATGTAAAAAAGCTTCAACAATCCATCCCAAAAGTATTGAGTCAAAACCTCTTTCCCGGTCATTATTTAGAATCTGGCGATGCTCCTCAGATGACACTGAATTTGGACACCGTCGATATTCCGAATGCCTCCTTGGCAGAACTCACCTATCGTGTAATGGCCGTTCAAACCAGTGAAGGAAAAGACGTTATGCGCCGGGTAGAGGAAGAATTTAAACACAAATTAAGGCCGGGCAGTAGCTTTCCCGGTCATATTACCCTGAACATCCAAAAAGGAACCCCGGCAAAAGCTCTCGGTTCAGCCAAAATCCGTTTTAATCTGTTTTTACCATCTATCTTGGAACAATTCGAATTTAAGGCCAATGAAACCATCGGAAGTCTCAAAAAAAGCAACGGCGTAGATGTCAAACTGGTTCGCCTGGAAAAAGACATCGCCAAAGTAGATTATCGCGGGGGTAAAGACATTCACCTGATTGCCTACGATAAAACCGGCCGAGCTTTGGCATCGCGGGAATCCATGAGTTCCGCTTCATCCATATCAACTCGCTTTCAAGGAGTAATTGCCATGCTAAAGGTTGTGGTGGTCTGAGAAAGATTGGACTATCCATTTGAAATAGATGTTGATTTAAATCAGG
>CP070694.1:1863596-1866198 GCA_020353355.1 Desulfobacterales bacterium
GGAGCCGTATGAATCGAGAGATTCAAGTACGGTTCTGGGAGGGGCTGAGGGGGTAGTTCCCTCGGCCTACTCGACTCACCACACTGGCAAAATTACCGATATCATAATTGATGGTTGCCAAGTCAAGTAAATCTTGTTTAAATTATTGTTAAAATAATCCTCGTCCAACGGCAGTTTTTCGGACTTCTATATTCTGAATTCGAGATTATTCTGTTGTCTGTTTCCTGTTATCTGACATCCTGTCTTCTGGTTTCCGGCCTCTGTGTTTAGAAGGAGAGTGATATGCCACTTGCGTTTGAGTCGCTGAGTCACGGAACCATTGCTTTTGGATTTTTTAACATTGAATCCGGCCATGCTGTTGCTGGACCATTATTTCTTTTTTACCGATGCCCAACATAACCGGTCTGTAATTGAGGAGATTTAAGTAATTGATAACAGCAGGAATTGATTGTGGTGCCAAAAACACCAAAACCATTATCATGAAAGACGGTAAGATTATCGGTAAGGGGATGGTTCTGAGCGGTTTTGATCAGGAAAAAGCCGTTGAAGCGTCTCTGGAGCAAGCCATTCAGAATGCCGGTATCGAAAAAGATGATATCCAGGGAATCTGCTCAACAGGGTCTGGTCAAAAGGCCGTGAAAATGTCGGACGACACGGTCAGTGATATTAAAGCCATGTCCAGGGGGGCCAATTTTTTCTTTCCGAATGCACGGACTGTGGTAGATGTCGGAGCGGAAGAGGGTCGAGCCGCTAAAATCGATGAAAACGGCAATCCGGTTGACTTTGCCATCAACGAGAAATGTGCAGCCGGTGCTGGCGCTTTTATCGAGGCCATGGCCCGCGCGCTGGAGGTGACTATTGAAGAAATGGGTTCCCTGTGCCTGCAGTCAGACAAGGAAATTCCCATGAATGCGCAATGTGTCGTTTTTGCCGAATCCGAGGTCGTCGGTCTGATTCATACCAAGGCCGACAAGGCGGATATCAGCAAGGCCATTCACGATTCTATGGCCAGCCGGATAGCATCAATGATCCGCCGGATTGGTGTGAATAAAGACGTGGCCATGATCGGTGGGGTGGGTTACAATCCGGGCTTTATGGCGGCCATGCTGCGGGAGTTGAAAGTGGAAAAGATATATATTCCGGATGAACCGGAATACGGTGCCGCCGTCGGAGCCGCGGTTCTAGCCGCCGAAGAATTATAAGGATTTGTTTGTAGTTAATAGTTATATTTTAATGGATATAGCAATGGCTGAGGAAAAAGCGCAAGAATTCTGGCGGTGGGCTGAGGCTAACTGGAAGAACCCGGACATCAGCTGGAGAGATGCGCAGTATATCACGGTCGGGATTGATGTGGGTTCCGTCAGTTCTCAAGCCGTTATCATGGCAGACGGGCAAATTTATGCCTACAGTAACATGCGCACCGGATCGGACAGTCCCAACAGCGCGCGCAATGCTTTTAAATTTGCCCTGGATGCCACGGATATGCCCGAGGATCGGATGGATTATTGCGTCGGCACCGGATACGGACGGGTCAACGTCCCCTTTGCAGATCGTTCTGTCACCGAGATTGCCTGCCATGCACGTGGTGCCAATTTTATTTACGGCCCTGAGGCCAGAACGATTCTGGACGTCGGTGGGCAGGATATTAAAGCCATCCAGTGCGATGAGAAAGGCAAGGTAAGCAACTTTTTGATGAACGATAAATGCGCCGCCGGAACGGGTCGCGGGATGGAAGTTTTTGCAGATTTGCTCGGTGTTTCCATTGATGAGGTCGGTGATAGATCGTTTGAATTCCAGGGTGACGAACCTGAAGCCGTTTCCAGCACATGCGTGGTTTACGCCAAGTCTGAGGCCATCGGCCTTCTGCGCAAAGGCTGGAGCCATGAGGAGGTGCTGGCGGCCTATTGTAAAGCCATGGCTGATCAAATTTACGCTCTGGTGGAAAAAGTCGGTGTCAAACCGGAGTTTGCCGTGACCGGCGGAATGGCTAAAAACCGCGGTGTCATGGATCGTTTGATGACCAAGATCGGTATGGATCGTATGCAGACCAAGTGGGATACCCAGATTGCCGGTGCTGTCGGTGCGGCTCTTTTTGGGTATAAATTATGTCAAAAAGGCAAAAAGAGAAAGAAAGGCTAAATGGATCTTTTTCCGATGAGCGGCGTTCTCCGCGGGTTTTAGACCTCGACATACTATCAGTATGCCTCGGCCTAAAACCCTTGTGCGGCCTTGCTCATCAAAAAAATCTCTCATTTAGCTAACATAAATTAAACTTCCTAGCATATGTTTTTATCAGAACGTGTGCTTCCTAATTTTAAGAGGAAAGAAATGCTGCCGAATTATGGATATACTTAACACTGAAACCTTAATTTTTGCAATCCTATAATTGAGATCAATGTTTATGAAAAACAAGGAACTGTTTACATGGAAACCGTTAATGTGATCATTGACGGCCAGGCGCTGCAGGTTCCCGCTGGAACGACCATTCTGGAAGCCGCCCGCAGTGCGGATATTTACATTCCTTCCCTGTGCTATCATCCGGATCTGCCGCCGGCGAAAAACGGCCAGGCCGTGCAGGTTATTTTCCAGGGTGATGTTAGAC
>CP070694.1:1866298-1868932 GCA_020353355.1 Desulfobacterales bacterium
ATGGCCGGGCTTTTTATCCCAGGGGTATACCTTCAGGTAGCGAGATGGCTGCATAGGCATTTCAGGAATATTGTTGAGGGCTCAAGGGGAGATAGATACCTCCCCTTTTTCGGCTATCCTCTAAATGCGAATATTGGGCCGCGACAGCAGATTCCCCTGGGATCTGCCATGCTTTCTACATCGATGCCTTCATCGAGCACGACTATGTGCTCTTCCCGCTCCTCTGGTTTCTCCATTTTCTCGTTTGCCATGGTTTGCCTCCTTTGGTTATGAGTTAGTAGAGCGGCTTGCCAACCGGATAGGGGCCACACAAGACAAACTCCTATGGGTTTTCTACGGATTTGTCTATAAGTAGTTCTACGTATTTTTGGGGTAGGGAAACTACGTAGTGTCCAGGAGTAAGGAGCAGTGAAAGAAGGGAGGCTTAGATGATATGAATACTAGTCACGTCCTAAAAGAAACTCATGAAAATGAAATGAGAGTTGGCTATTGCTTTTGATCTGTTAAAGTGTAAAACTCGAAGCACGAAATTCGAAATTCGAAACAATTTCAAAATTCAAATGCTCAACGTTGAAAATTAATTATCTGAGTAAAACCAAAAAAATGTCTTAAAGTTTGGAATTTTTGTCATTCGCTATTCGGATTTGTTTCGGATTTCGTGCTTCGAATTTCGGATTTATTTTTCTGAATCTTCCGGCTTCAAATAATCCAAAACCACCGGCCGCTTCTCAAATATCGGCTCTTGATTATCACCGCCGCGCAAATAAATATTGAATAAGCCATAATCATCATTGCGTTCCGGAAAGTCCGAACGATAATGCGCTCCTCGGCTTTCTTCTCGCTGCATCGCGGCGTGAGCGACCATTTGCGAAACCTCCAGCATATTCAACAAACTGATATATTCATGCCAGGGCATGTTGTAGGCCTGCACCCCCTGGATTTTTATATTCTCGGCTGCTTGCGTGATTATTTTAATTTCTTCGACAGCCTCTAAAAGACCCTTTTCACTGCGAACAACGCCGACGTTATTCCAGTTTAATTCCCGCAGGCGATCCCGCAGTTCAAAAGGACCATTTCCGGCGGAACGATTGAAGGGTGCGGTGTAATATGAGATCAGCGCTTCGATTTGCCCCGAAGCCGTTTCAGGCATTTTCCCTGTTTCGGTTCGAAGGTATTCGGCCATGGCCTTTCCGACCTGGCGTCCATATACACAAGAATCAGCAATGCCGTTGCCGCCCAGCCGGTTTGCGCCGTGCACACCCCCGGAGTCTTCCCCGGCACAGAAAAGCCGTTCCAACGAGGTGCGGCCTTTTGCGTCGATGGCAGCTCCGCCCATCATATAATGCGCCGTGGGAGCGACAGGTACGGGTTTGCGGGCTAAGTCATAACCAAATATGTTGCAGCGCTGACACATCCCGGGGAAATTTTTCTCAACAAAGTCAGCACCCAGATGGGCGGCAACTATATGGATTCCCCCGTGATCAAAGGCCCGACCTTCGATCATTTCCAAATACGAAGCGCGGCTGACCACATCCCGGGTGGCCCGCTCCATCGTATCCGGGGCATAGCGTTTCATGTAGCGCTCGCCCCGCGCATTTATCAAATAGGCTCCGGCGCCTCTTAGGCCTTCTTCCAAAAGAGAACCGGCGACAACACTGCCGGGAATGATGAGCCCGGTTGGGTGAAATTGCACCATTTCCATATCAAGCATCCAGGCTCCGGCCCGGTAGAGCATTGCAAGGCCGTCAACACGCTTCTCAGGCCCCGGAGCACAAAATCGATAATGGGTGGGGCCGCCACCGGTGGCCACCATGGTTGCCGCCGCTTCGACAACAACAAATGATCCCTTTTTTATATCCAGGACCAGCGCTCCGGTAATTTGGGTTCCGGAATCATCGCTCAGGAGATCCAGGGCACGATGCTCTTCCAGCACCGGGATATTGCGCTTTAAGATCTGCTCAGTGGTGCGGCTGATTATTTCGATTCCGGTGAGATCTCCCTTATGAACGGTGCGATCAAACGACTGACCGGCAAATGCCTTTTGGTGAACGGTTCCGTCCGGATTACGATCAAAAAAGCAGCCATAGCGGGTTTCCATCTCCTTGATGGTGGCCGTGGCCTGTTCAACCAAGGTTTTGGCCAGTTCCTGGTTGTTGATGAACTGGCCGCCCTTGAGCGTGTCCTTAAAATGTTTCGCATGAGAATCACCGGGATTGAGGACAACATTAAAGCCACCCTGTACCATGCGGCTGCAGCCGCCTTTGCCACGCAGTGCTTTGGTGACAATCAGGATGTTTAACTCCGGGTTCGCATCAAAAGCGTTTAAGGCCGCCAATTGCGCTGCGCCGCCCATCCCGATAATCAGTATGTCGGTCTTTATCTTTTCCATATTACCGAGGGAATATCCATTTGCCTCAAGCACCAAATTACAAATAAATTTCAATTTTCAATATATAATGACCGAAACAACAAATTTGATGGTCTTGTAAAAGTTCTGAAACCGTCTCGGAACGTCATTCCGGCGAAAGCCGGAATCCAGTCATTTCAAGAGCGCCTGGATGCCGGATCAGGTCCGGCATGACGGAATAACTGAGTTTATGGACCACTGTTTAATGCAGCAGTAAGAGCCTTTCC
>CP070694.1:1869032-1874153 GCA_020353355.1 Desulfobacterales bacterium
AAACAGCTCGCGACTGACCTGCAGTTCGATATTGTTTTTTTCGGCATGCAAACCTAAAAAATAATGCAACTGCTTCTTGAATGCCGTCAGCAAATCATCAAAAGAAACAAAACTGCCGAATTCTCCGGTCTGAAGGCCAAGCTGCCTGCCGCTTTGCGGTTCAATGCCATTGTTCAGCGTGATTTCCAGCACCTTGGGCACGATGAACATCCCATAGGAGGCGATCCGGGACTTACCGGTGATCGCCGCATCGATACAGCCGGCCATGGCGTAATCGCGTGCATCTTTCAATGCCACACCCTCGCCGACAAGATACCCAACATAGGATTTATCACCCACAAAGGCCGGCATTCCGATGCCGGTCTTTACCACTTCGAGGGCCTTCAACATGAGATCTTCGGGTGTGCCGTCATGAACGCGCACAGTTACGGTGTGATGCGGTACCGGACACAGCTTTAAAGCGTCTAAAATAAGATAGGACAACGCGTTGGTTGCATCTTCGCCCTCAGGTGTGACACCACCGATCGTCATGTTATGCCACTTGGCCATGCCGGCATTTTTCTGGCGGGCAAGTTTTCCCGATGTACGATTGATCTGCATATCCTTGATTCGCAGGCACTGCAAAAGTTCGAGAACATCAGAATCTTCAATCGCTCTTTCTTCAATATCCTTCCTGTAGAAGGGATACATATATTGATCAAATCGTCCGATGGAAGCGGTGGGCGAAGGGGTGATCATCAGAAAAATGAACCACAAGGACTGGAGGGCTTCATGAAATGTTCCGGCCGGATTCGCTGGTACCTGCCGGCAGATGCGGGCTATCTTCTCAAGCTCTCTTTTTCGATTCGGATCCGTTGCACCAGCCGCCAGTTGATCGGCTAAAACAGCGAATCGTTGCGCGAACCGGATAACGGCACGCTGGGCAACCAGCACGGACTGCAGGAAATGAATCTTATCCGTATTGTCGGCTTTCGCGGGCTGCAATTTATTCAGTTCTTCTTGGGCTTCCTCGAGGATGTCGTTGAGTCCCCTGTTGAGCACTCTTTCAAAATCGACCGTCATCAGGTAAAAACCCGGTCCGAGACCCATACCGCTTTCCGCATACCCGCCGCCGGGGCCTTCTTCACGATTTTTCCAGGGGGGCAAAATCATTCCGGATTGCATGAACTGCCAGAGGCGGTCATCAAACAATCGGCCCATATGGCTCAAAGGATTATAGTCCTTCCAGTAGGCATTCATCCGCAGAATCTCGGCTTCTTCCTCCGGCCCAATATCATAGCCGCCTTTTTTCAGACCGTCGATCTCTTCCTGCGACCAAAGCCCGGCATAAAAGTCAAACTCGAGGCCCATGGGTTTGCTGGCCGCATTGCCCACGATCAATTCATCATCTTCGATGAAAATGGTGATGTGGTCCAAAACATGGGCAAGGGCTTTAGCACGCCTCAGGATCCAGGGCTCACCTTCGGTGGTTTTGAATGATTCCGTCAGCAGTCGGCTCTTTTCTGCACCCAGCGGGTATCTGTCGACTTCGATGGATTTTCTTAATTTTTTAATTCTATCGCTCATTTTCCATCGCTCTGCTTCTGGTGTTGGGCAAATGACCTGCGAATTTCGCGTTTCAAAATTTTACCGGCCGGCGATTTTGGAAACTCGTTTACAAACAATACTTTTTTGGGGGCCTTGTAGGAAGCTATTTTTTCTTTACAGAAAGTTATCAGATCATTTTCAGAACAACTTTGACGTTGCTTAACTTTAACGTAAGCGGTAACGGCTTCACCATATTCGGCATGGGGCATGCCGACGACGGCGCACTCTTCGACCGCCGGGTGGGTGTATAAAACTTCCTCGACTTCGGTGGGATAGACGTTCAAGCCGCCGCTGATGATCATATCCTTGATGCGATCGACGATATACAGGTACCCATCTTGATCCAGGCGCCCGACATCTCCGGAATGCAGCCATCCATTGCGCAAAACCCTGGCGGTTTCTTCGGCCTTGTTGAAATAGCCCTTCATGATGTTGGGGCCGCGAATGACGATCTCCCCGCTTTCGCCGACAGCCACCTCATTATCATCCGGGTCGATAATTTTTACCTCGACGACGCCCGCCGGGGTTCCCACCGACCCGACCTTGTGACGGTAGAGATGGTTAAAAGTCACCAAAGACGACGTTTCGGTCATCCCGTACGCTTCGTGGATCGTCAGGCCGAACATATCCTTCCACTGGCGCACAATTTCAGAGGCCATGCTGGTGGCCGCCGAAAAACAATAACTGACCGAAGACAAATAGTTTCGGATGCCCGGCGTGTTCAGCAAACGGATAAAGACGGTGGGAACCGAATAAAAACGCGTTATTTTTTGGGCCTGGATTGAGGAAAGCACCCGGTCCATATCGAAGCTTTTGTGCAGCACCAGCGTACCGCAGGCGTAAAAGGTGGAATTCATGATGTGATTGCCGCCAAACACATGATTTAGCGGCATGAAACAAAGGGCCACGTCGTCGGGAACTGCCCGTTCGTGATAACACACGTTTTGGGAGGTAAAAAAAATATTGCTATGGGTCAGCATCGCGCCTTTGGGCGTGCCGGTGGTGCCGCCAGTAAAAAGGATGGCACATTCATCCTCCACATCGCAATCGACCGGGACAAATGGTTCATTCTCTGTTGACCGAGTATCCAAAACAGATGACAGAACGCGATCATTTTCTAAGACAACGATATCCTTGACTGTCGGAATGCTGTCCTGTTTCGGCACCTGGGGCAAAAGTTCAAGGCAGGTAATCATCAGGCAAGCCAAAGAATCGTTTAACAGATGTTCAACTTCCTTTTGTTTGCACGCGGAACTCACACAGACCGCCACGGCGCCCATGCGGATGATCCCGTAATAAACCAAAATCCATTCCGGGCGGTTGGGCATAAAGATGACAATTCTGTCCCTGCGACCGATGCCCTGCTCTCTCAGATAAGAGGCTATCCGATCAATTGCAAACCTCAGACGCCTGTAAGTATACTGATTTTCACCATATATCAGAGCAATCTTGTCTTTGAAGTTGAACGCTCCGTGATCGATAATGCCGGATAGATTCAAAATAATTTCCTATTTTTCAAATGCCTGAACCTCAGGAAAAAAAGCGAGCAAATTCGCCATCTGCAGGAGTTATTTCCTGAACGACATCCCGTTCTTTAAGATTCGTTTGACCTTGTCCAAAAGTTCGAGCTTTTCGTCATTGGATAAATTCTTCAACATCAATTCCAGCGAATCGTCCTTTTCCTTTTCAATATGCTTGAGGGTCCTTTTGCCCTTTGGCGTAATTTCAAGCAGGGTTACACGCTCATCTCTGGGGTCAGATTTCTTGATAATGAACCCATCCTTTGCCAGCCTTTTGGCGATGCCGGTAATATTGGCACCCGGAACAAGCATAATCCGGCTCACATCGCTCATCTTGTTCTGACCGTTTTTGGAAGCCTCGAGAACCCTCAGTACGTTGTACTGTGGAAATGAAAGTCCGTAATTCCTGAAGACACCGGAATGGCCTCTCTTGAAAGTCTCGGCCGCCCCCCACGATGGCCATCAGGACCTTTTCATCGGTGCTCAAATCACTTTTGTAGGTGCGTTCAGTCATCATGTCGCTCTATTATCCTATCGAAAAAATAAAATCAATATTTAGTATATCAATATATTGACTATTTCTCTGAAGCAAACACCGTTTCTCATTAAAAGAGCAAAATCATAAGAAAACCATAAACAGAACCAGGCGTTGCAAAAATCTTTAAAATCATTAAACAAAAGACATTCGTCAGTAACTCCCAAACCGGATTGGTCTGATAAAAAGCTGTTGACACAAAAATAAAGTTTATCTATTGATAATCAACTTATTGAATATTCAGGAAGTTTGAAAAAACATTGGAAAAGGAATTGATTTATGACGGAAGCATTGGTCCATGCCATGGTAGAAATGCAAGAGGCAGCTGCGCTGCAAAGGGCGAGAGAATTGCTGGATACGGGGACCGATCCCATGAAAATTCTGGATGCCTGCTCTAGCGCCATGGAAACCGTTGGAAAACGCTTCGAGAAGGGAGAGTATTTTTTGCCCAATCTGATGATGGCCGGCGAGATGATGAAACAGATCTCCGAGATGTTAAAACCCCTGCTTAAGGAGGAAAAGTCCGGCGCAGCAAGGGGCAAGGTCCTGATGGGCACCGTAGAGGGGGATATCCATGATATCGGCAAAAATATTGTCACCTTCCTGCTGGAGGCCAACGGTTTCGAGGTGCGGGATCTCGGCATCGATCAGTCTCCGCAAAAATTCGTGGAGGCCATTCAAGACTTCCGGCCCGAGGTGGTAGGCATGAGCGGCTTGCTTACCCTGGCCTTTGAATCCATGAAAAATACGATCCAGGCCATTGAAGCGGCCGGACTGCGCAAAAAGGTTCGGATCATGATCGGCGGCGGCCAGGTAACCGAGCAGGTCAAAGACTATACCGGAGCCGATGCCTATGGTCCTGACGCCGTGGTAGGCTTGAGACTGACCAAAAAATGGATCGGAGGGCAATAGCATGAAGGAGCGATTTCTTGAAATCTCAGCCGATGCCGATCGGAAGCAAGAGGAACAATTCGCCATATGGCTTGCGGCTAACGGCATCCCCTTTGCCGATGCCGATTCGAAAGCGGCCTATCGGGAACGGGTCACTTTGATCAAAGATGCGATTCAGCTCAGGCAACAGCCCGATCGCATACCCATCTGTCCCTCCGCGGGATTTTTCCCCATTCAATACGGCGGGATCACGATGTACGATGCCATGTACGATTACGAGGCCCTTAAAAAGGCCTGGGAAAGCTACCACCTGGACCTGGAGCCGGATGCCTATAATGGTCCCGCCACCATTGTCCCGGGCAGAGTGTTGGATACGCTGGATTTTACCCTTTATCAGTGGCCGGGACACGGCGTTGCCAAGGATCGGGAATACCAATACGTCGAGGATGAATACATGCGAGCAGAGGAATACCAAGACCTGATTGACGATCCGACGGCCTTCTTTCTGACTGCCTATTTCCCGCGCATCTTCGGCGCCCTGAAGCCTTTTGAGACCCTTCCGCTTTTTCCGCCGCTAAATGAGATTCC
>CP070694.1:1874253-1877767 GCA_020353355.1 Desulfobacterales bacterium
CATGTTCCGGGTCCCCTGGATGGACGACGACAGGCAGGTGCGCGTAAATCGCGGCTACCGGATAGAAATGAACAGCGCCATTGGACCATTCAAGGGGGGGTTGAGATTTCACCCGTCGGTAAATCTCAGCATCCTTAAATTTTTGGCCTTCGAGCAAGTCTTCAAAAATGCCCTAACGACATTACCGATGGGAGGGGCTCAGGGCGGATCCGATTTTGAACCCAAAGGAAAATCGGATGATGAAGTCATGCGATTCTGCCAGAGTTTTATGAGCGAACTGGCCCATCACATCGGTCAGAACACGGACATTCCTGAAGGTGGACTCGGGGTTGGAGCCAGGGAAATCGGGTATCTGTTTGGTATGTATAAAAAACAACGTAATGAATTCAGCGGTGTGCTAACCGGCAAAGGCTTGCAATGGGGTGGGAGTTATATTCGCCCGCAGGCAACCGGGTACGGCGTTGTCTATTTTGCAACGGAGATCCTGGGTACCCGTAATGAAACGCTGGAAGGAAAAACCTGCCTGGTTTCCGGTTCCGGTAATGTTGCCCAGCATGTTGCTGAAAAAATTATCGACCTGGGCGGCAAAGTACTGACGCTTTCTGATTCGTCCGGGTACATCTACGATCCGGAAGGTATCGACAAAAACAAATTGGCTTTTGTCAAACGGTTAAAAAATCTAAAACGCGGCAGAATTCGAGAGTATATCGATAAATATTCCGAAACGGTTTACACCGAAGCCGACACGTCTTTGGATTACAATCCGTTGTGGACTCACCGGGCAGAGTGCGCTTTTCCCTGCGCGATGGAAAACGAAATCGAGGAAAAGGATGCTTACAACCTGATCAACAACGGTATCAAACTGGTCTGCGAAGGCGCCGACATGCCTTCGTCACCTGAAGCCATCAATATTTTTTTAGATAAAAAACTTCTCTATGCTCCCGGGAAGGCCGCAAATGCCGGCGGTGTGGCAGTATCTGGCTTGGAAATGGCCCAAAACAGGATGCTTTTAAACTGGTCTGCAGAAGAAGTCGATCGTCGTCTCAAAAGTATCATGAAGAACATCCACCAGATCTGTCTGAATGCAAGTGAGGACTACGGCAAACCCGGCAACTACCTGGCAGGCGCCAACATAGCGGGATTTGTGCGGGTGGTTGATGCCATGCTTGATCAGGGTTTGGTTTAACCCGGGATGAAGATGGTCGCACGCTTTTTGTGAACCTGATCTTTGCCGGGCACCCCTCACTTTTGAGGCCTCTATATTCGCTCCAGATCTATCGTAAAAAAATGCGTTTTCCCTCTAAAAAAAAGTTGACTATTTAGTCAGTTTAGACTATTATGTCAAATATGACCAAATAGTCAGAAAATAAGAGACTCTCCCGTAGGGTGCTGATCAACGAATTAGCGGGAAAGTGCATGACGACGATAAATCAAATTGAATATGAAAGAGGTGCTAATGAATAAGAAAAGCATTGTGCAGCAGGCGATTGAGGAAAAAGTTTGGGGGCTTGCCTCCAGTTTCGACATCTATCATTGCAATCCGGAAACCATTCGCGACGCCGATAAAATCAAGCAATTCGTGATTGAACTGTGCGACCTAATCGATATGAAGCGATTCCAGGATACCATGGTCGTTAACTTCGGAGAAGACGAGCGGGTCGCCGGATTTTCCATGGTGCAGCTGATTGAAACGTCCCTGATATCGGCTCATTTTGCCAATCTCACCAACACCACCTATCTCGATGTGTTCAGTTGCAAGCCATACGATCCCGAGATAGTGGCAGATTTTGCCAAGAAATTCTTTGGAGGCTCTGACATCATCACCAATACCACCCTGAGACTTTGATAATTTGTTCTAAATTCGATAATTCGTTCCCACGGCGGGTCCGCTCGACCCACCGTGGGCGGACTAATTCTCAACGTTCGGGCGACATCTGCCTAGCTGATCCTCAACTTGCGCACCGCCAAATAGCACAGCAGCCTGCAAGCCTTGGTGATGGTGCCTTTTTTATTTTGCCTGTCTCTGAAAGGAATTGAGAGACGGGATAGATTAAGAAAGCAAATGGTTTCTTAGAACCCCGGCTCTCAATCCGAGAGTTTCGAGTCAGCCTACTGTTAATACATATCCTCACCCATTCCGCCGGGCGGCATGGCCGGCATCTTTTTCTTTTCCGGTTTTTCGGCGATCATCGCTTCGGTGGTCAGCATCAAGCCGGACACCGAGGCGGCATTCTGGAGGGCAAAGCGCACCACTTTGGTCGGGTCAATTACACCGGATTCAAGCAGGTTTTCATATTTTTCTGTTTGGGCATTGAATCCGTAATCGTCTTTTCCTTCCAGCACCTTATTGAGAACCACGGAGCCCTCATATCCGGCGTTTTCGGCGATCTGGCGCAAAGGTTCCTGCAGCGCGCGTTTTAAAATGGCAATACCGTTTTTCTCCTCGCCGGTGAATTTGACATTCTCAAGGGCTTTGATACAGCGAACCAGGGCAACACCGCCCCCCGGAACGATACCTTCTTCAACCGCCGCACGCGTGGCGTTGAGAGCATCCTCCAGCCGTGCCTTCTTTTCTTTCATTTCGGTCTCGGTCGCCGCACCGATGCTGATTACCGCTACGCCGCCGATTATTTTGGCCAGGCGTTCCTGCAGCTTTTCCCGGTCATAATCGGAGGTGGTTTCCTCTATTTGGGTACGGATCTGTTTAACGCGGCCTTCAATGGCGGATTTGCTTCCGGCTCCGTCCACAATCGTGGTGTTGTCTTTGTCAACTTTTATTATTTTGCAATTCCCCAGATCGTTGATAGTGACATTTTCAAGCTTAACGCCCAGGTCTTCGGAAATCACCTGTCCGCCGGTTAAAATGGCAATGTCCTCAAGCATGGCCTTGCGGCGGTCTCCAAAGCCGGGAGCTTTGACAGCCGCCACTTGCAACGTACCCCGCAACTTGTTGACGATTAAAGTTGCCAACGCTTCTCCTTCCACATCCTCGGCAATGATCAGAAGCGGCTTGCCGGCCTTGGAAATCGATTCCAGCAGCGGAACAAGATCTTTCATAACGGTAATTTTCTTTTCATGAATGAGGATATAAGGCTCCTCCAGAGCAGCTTCCATTTTTTCAGCATTAGTGACAAAGTAAGGCGACAGGTATCCGCGATCAAATTGCATACCTTCCACAATCTCCAAGGTGGTTTCCATGCTCTTGGCCTCTTCAACCGTAATGACCCCTTCCTTGCCGACCTTCTCCATGGCCTCAGATATCAGTCTACCCACCTTGTCGTCATTGTTCGCCGATACAGCACCGACCTGTTCTATTTCTTTCTTGTCCTTTGTTGGTTTTGATAATTTCTGAAGCTGCTCGACAACAGCTGCCACGCCTTTATCAATGCCTCGCTTCAATGCCATGGGATTTGCTCCGGCTGCCACCGGTTTCTGGCCTTCATTATAGATGGACTGGGCCAGCACCGTTGCGGTGGTCGTCCCATCACCTGCCGAATCACTTGTCTTGCTTGCC
>CP070694.1:1877867-1881740 GCA_020353355.1 Desulfobacterales bacterium
GGTCCTCTGGGCCCGGATTCTTTACTCATGCCTGGTTTGGGGTATCCTAAAGCAATCCGTCAATTCGCCGATTTTTTCCAGATTATCCAGGTTTGCGAGCAAAGCGAGAGACTTTTCTATGGATCGCTCTGTGAGGATCCCGGAGCAACAATCTAGATACTTTTCTCGAACCTCCTGTTGGCTCATGGGATTTTCCGGATTTCCCCTGGCCTTTTGCACCCGCGCTTCCAGTTTCCTGCCGCCCTTTAGAAAAACCGTTACTGTGGCCGGGCCGAATTCTTCTGGAGCATTTTGTGCGCCGGGCACGATCTTTCGCTTCACCCGGGACATCATTTCCTTAACCGTCTTGCTGCTTACCTTATCGTCTGTAAAAGATTGGCTGCTCACGTTGCCATCGACCAGGGCAAGGGCGATGCAGGCCTCCAGGCTGAATTTGGCCTCAAGGCCGGTCTGGGGATTGCGGTGAATCAGAATCTGATCTGCCAGGGCGTGAATATGTCCCTCCACACCCTCAGTCGCCGCGGGTTCATATTGAGGATCCCGGGCGATGAGCAGCGCCGCATCGATGGCCGGATGGGAAAAGGCGCAGGATGGATATTTCTTCAGGATAATGCCGGGCTGTTCTATATCAAAGGGGCTTCCCAGCATATTCACGCACTTTTGGCCATCAAAACGACCCTCTCCACAGAAGACATGCAAGAAGCCCAGGGGGGATTCCAATATGTTTTGATCTCCGGTCCATCCCCTTTGGGCCAGGATGGCCGCCAGCACTCCGTTTTGAGCGGCTCGACCGGCGTGAAACGGCTTGATCATTGTTCCGAAGTTCTGTTGCAGGCCCCCGGCCTGAGAGGCGCCCAGGGCCAGGGCGGCTCGCAGTTGATGCTTTTTGAGCCCTAAGAGCTTGGCCGCTGTCGCTGTGGAGCCAAGGGAACCCAGCGTGCAGGTAGAATGCCAGCCGTGCTCGTAATGTGCGGGGTTCATTCCGTAGGACAATTTCACGGCGACTTCCAGGCCGATGATGTATGATTTCAGCAGCTCCGAACCGCTGATGTCCAGCAACTCACCAAGTGCCAGAGCGGCAGGCAGCACGGCCGTTGTCGGATGGCCGTACATCGGCTGGCTGACGTCGTCATAATCCACGGTATGTCCTGAAATGCCATTGGCCAGAGATGACCAGGTCGGATGAGAACGCAAATCGGTTCCGATAACGGTTGCCTTGCCATTCCGGCCTTGCTCGCTGATCACCTCCTGGATAATCCTCGCCGACGGCTCCACGGATCCTGCCGTGGCGACACCGAGGAAATCAGAGACCAGCAACTTGGCCGTCTGGATCACATGGCCGGGGATATCGGACATTTCCGTGCTTTCAATGAAATCTGCCAATCTGGCTGTGATTTCCTTTGCTTCCATCAGTTCACCTCATCTTCGTCTAAGATCTTTCTGATTGTTTCTTACGCGCATGTCTTTCGATAATACGCTCTTTGAGTTTGAATTTTTGAACCTTGCCGCTGGCGGTTCTGGGAAAATCGTCAAATTTGACGACCATGTCCGGGATGAGATATTTGACCACTTTATCCGCCATAAAATCAACGATTTCTTCTCTCGTAATTTCTTGCGAGGGATCTTTGGGGATGATACAGGCAACGGTTTTCTCACCCAAGCGATCATCCGGAAATCCGACGACCTGACATTCCTTGACTCTGGGATAGGTGTGGACGATTGCTTCCATATCCGTCGCATAGATATTCTCTCCGCCCCGAACGATCATGTCCTTGATCCTGCCCTTTAACCTGATGTTGCCTTCCTCGTCCATGGTGCCCATGTCTCCGGCATGGAACCAGCCCAGTTCATCCACCGACTCGGCGGTTTTTTCCGGGTTCTTATAATAGCCTAAAAAGTTTGTCGGGCCCCGGTGACAGATTTCTCCTAATGTGTTCACGGGAACAATTCGTCCGGTGGTCGGATCCACCACTTTGACTTCATTACCCACGTCTGTGGGGGGGCCGGGACTTTCTGCAATGAGTTCGATGGGGGCATCCGGAAGGCTCAAGACATTGCTGCCGCATTCCGTGGTTCCATCCCCTTGGAGTATGCCGCACCCGAAGCGCTCCACAATCCGCAATGCGACATCAGGCGGCATGGGGGCCCCGGTGAAAATGGAGAACCTTAAGGAGGACACATCGGTTTTTTCGAATTCGGGATGGTTCATGAGATCGATATACATGGTGGGAACACCGATGGCGATGGTCGCCTTTGCCTTTTGGATCTCTTTTAATGATACATCGACCGAGTATCTGCCCATAATCACCAGTGTTCCGCCGGTCAGCAGGGCGGTATGCTGAACCACGCAATTGCCGGTCGTGTGAAAAAGAGGCGTCATGCAAAGCCAGACATCTTGCGAGTTAGCTCCCATTCGACTGGCAAGCCCCTTTGAGTGCAGCATTCGCGTATTGTGGGTATGGACGGCTCCTTTTGGCGCGCCGGTTGTTCCGGATGTATAGGCGATTTCCAGTAGATCATCGGCCTCAATCGGGGTATTTCTAAGATACTCATCCAGGGCATGGGCTGCGGTTTCCCGCTTTGGGTCATTTTTAATCAGATCGTCGAAATCGAGCATCCAGGAACGCCGCGCTTGACCTTTTACAATCACCTGCTCAAGAAAAGGAAAGTCGGCGCGTACCTCACCCATGAGGTCGGCAAAGGAGAATCCCCGCCATTCACTGGGCATAAAAAAAACCTTTGCTTCCAGATGATTCAGGATGGTCGTCAGCTCCATCTTGCGGTACAGGGGATTCATGGGTGACACAACGGCTCCGATCGTGGCGCAGGCATAGAGGGCAATCGTATACTCGGGCCAATCGGGGAAAAGGATTCCCACGCGGTCGCCCCTTTTCAAACCAAGTTTCAAAAGAGCTACGGCCGTTGTATCAACCGCTTGTTTGAGTTCGCTATAGGTGTACTGGGCGTCTCCAAACCGCAGGGCGATGTTATCCGGAAAACGGGCGGCGCTGTTGGCCAGCATCTCTCCGAAAGTCAGCCCTTTTTCCATCCCGGGACCCAATCGATGACAGTAGCTTAGCTTGAGACCGTGCATGGCTGTACTCTCCCATAACTGTTATTCAAAAATAGAAAACCTGCTCCTCTGGGCCAGGTCAGAATAAACTGGCTATACCAGAGACAAATGCCGTGGAATGGTGGAACGTCTAAAAGTAAACTCCACCCCTCTGGAGTGAAATCAAAGCCGGGTCCTCTGGGCCCGGATTAATTACTTTTTCTCGGATTGAATCTTATGTGCCATCATTTCTCTCAACTCCACCTTTCGGATTTTGCCGCTGGGTGTCGTTGGGAATTCTTGCATCAACTCAATTCGATCGGGAATCTTAAACCGCGCCACTTTATCTTTAAAAAAGTTTTTCAACTCCTCATAGCTAAGGGGTGTTCCTTGTTTAGGAATAATACACGCGCAGGTCCCTTCCCCGAGACGATCGTCGGGGATCCCGATCACGGCCACCTGCTCTATCTTGTCATGGGTATACAAAATGTCCTCGATTTCCGTGGGTGAAATATTTTCTCCCCCTCTAACGATGACATCTTTGATTCTTCCGACGATGATCAGATTCCCATGGGCATCCATCTTTGCCAAATCACCGCTGTAAATCCAGCCGCGATCATCGATTACCTCTGCGGTTCGCTGGGGATCCTTGAAGTATCCGATACAAACATTCTGGCCCCTTGCGCAGGCCTCGCCTTCCCGGCCGATAGGGACGATCCTTCGGTTTTTATCCACCACCTTGTGCTCCATGCCGGGCTGAGGCTTTCCCACGGTCCGGCAAACGACTTCGACCTCGTCATCCAGGGAAGTTATATTGCTGA
>CP070694.1:1881840-1886191 GCA_020353355.1 Desulfobacterales bacterium
CTATGCCTGTAGCTTGAAATTCCTAAATCCACAAACTACAACCGAAAAACCCGCCATGGCTAACACGTTACAATCTACAACTCAAAGGCCCGGACACTGATGATTAGCGGCAACTCCCGTAGTTTATCCATGACATCATCCGGGATGGGATCGTCGGTGCGCAAAAATATAATAGTCTTATCACCACCCTCTTCCTGGCCAACCCGCATGCGACTGATATTAATTTTGTGATTGCCGAGTATGGTTCCAATACTGCCAATGGCTCCGGGTTGGTCTAGATTGTGAATCAAAATAAACCGGCCTTCCGGGCGCAGCTCCAGACGGAAATTATTAATGTTTACAACGCGGGGATTCTTTTTGCCGAAAATTGTACCGGCCACTTTATTGGTGCCTTCATCAGAAATTGCCTGCACGGTAATCAGGTTAATATATTCGTCAGTCTCAGCGATGGTTGCCTCGGTAATCTTGATACCCCTTTCCCTGGCCAGAACCTCGGCATTCACAAAATTCACATCATCTTTAATCATCGGCGTTAAAAGACCCTTTAATACCGCGGTCTTTACCGGTGAAAGGTCATAGCCCTGAAAATCTCCGGCAAATTCAATCACCACCTCTTTTATCGGACCGCCAGGCAATTGTGCCAGCAAAAATCCCATTCGATCGGCAAGGGTCAGCAAGGGCCCGATTTTATCAAGCAACTCCCCACTGACCGCCGGTACGTTAACGGCGTTGATGATGTTGCCACTTTTAAGAAAGGCAATAATTTGTTCGGCGACTTGAACTGCCACATTGGTTTGGGCCTCCAATGTCGACGCTCCAAGATGGGGCGTGCAAATTACCCTGTCGATTTCAAACAAAGGGCATACACCGGGCGGTTCGTGCTCGAAAACATCCAACGCGGCACCGGCAACTTTGCCGGATAGCAATGCTGCATTTAAATCCGCTTCATCTACGATACCGCCGCGGGCGCAATTGATAACCATCACCCCGTCTTTCATTTGATCAAAGGCTGCTTTATTCAATAAGCCGATGGTCTCCTTCATTTTGGGAACATGCAGGGTAATGTAGTCCGATCGCCGGTAAAGTTCCTCGAGTGAAACCGGCTCAAAACCGGCCTTCTCGATTTGTTCCGGCATGACAAAGGGATCATGAACAATGACATTCATCTTCAAACCACGGGCACGATCCGCCACAATCGACCCGATTTTGCCGAATCCAATAACGCCGAGTACTTTGTTGAATACTTCCCTGCCCTGAAGCTTTTTCTTTTCCCAACGCCCCGCCTTCAATGTCGACGTTCCCCAGGGAATGTTGCGCGTAAGCGCCATTATCATTGCAATGGTATGCTCAGCGGTGGTAATGACGTTGCCGGTCGGAGTGTTCATTACCACTACACCGCGCTTGGTGGCCGCAGGAATATCGACGTTGTCCAGTCCGATACCGGCTCGACCGACGACTTTCAAATTTTTAGCTGCTTTGAGTATTTCTTCGGTTACCTTTGTCGCGCTGCGAATCACCAACGCATCATAATCGCCGATAATGGCCCTCAGGGCTTCCGGCTCAAGGCCGGTCTTCACATCCACATCGATACCCGGCTCATCCTGAAACATTTTAATACCGGCTTCCTCAAGATTGTCACTGACCAATACTTTCATCATAATACCTCACCACATAAATTGGATGTTGAATAGATACACGCAGATATGACATGGTAATGTGTGGAAATGCTGCGGATATGAAGAGTTTGTGCGAAATTTAAATTGATTGCTCTGCCCATCACCGCTGTCGCAACATCGAGTTCAAGTAAAAGGCCAATTCAATTAAAATTTGCACTTTCACTCCTTGAGTGGGTTTATTCGTTTTTCTGATTTTTTGCCTTTTCAATCAGTTCAACCAGGCTGGCGATTTTTGGCCGGGGCCGGGCATCCAGTAGCCGGTTGAACTGATCTTCAGGCAGGTTGTCTTTCAAATACCGCACGACATCAAAGGTTTCCCACCAGCAATCAATAACCTTGAAACAGGGCTGCTTATCTTCACCGGTGAGCATGCAGTATTTAAACGGAACGGGACCGCCCAGCCGGGGGCATCGACGTTCAAGTTTTATATTTGTTTTTCCCACCAGCTTTCCGTATTGATTCAGCTTCGCGGTTTAACGACTTTTGATGTGCTCCGGTTTCGGGTATTGCTCGAGAATTTTTTCGGCTTCCTCGATTTCTTGGGCCGGATATTCATAATCCGAGAGTTGACCCGCTAGGAATTGCTCGTAGGCTCCGAGGTCAATCAGCCCATGACCACTAAAATTAAATAGAATAACCTTTTCTTTGCCTTCTTCTTTCGCTTTTTTGGCTTCATCTACGACACAGGCCAGGGCATGGTTGGTCTCCGGAGCAGAGATAAACCCTTCCGTCCTGGCAACAAGCATACCGGCTTCATAGGTGGCCATCTGCGGAAACGCCTTCGGCTCCAGAACCCCCTCGTCAATCAGCTGGCTTACCTGGGGAGCCATACCGTGATAGCGGAGACCGCCGGCGTGCAGTGGCGGGGGTATGAAGGTATGCCCAAGGCTGTGCATCGGCAACAGCGGTGTCATTCCGGCCGTATCTCCATGGTCGTAGGCAAACAGAGCTCTGGTCATGGTCGGGCAGGCCGCCGGTTCAACCGGATGGATGGCGATATCTTTGCCGTTGATTTTGTCGTAAACAAACGGAAAAGCCAGGCCGGCAAAATTACTTCCACCTCCGGCGCATCCGATGATGACAACCGGATACTCACTGATTTTCTCCATTTGTTTTTTGGCCTCCAGACCAATGATGGTCTGATGCATCAATACATGGTTGAGAACACTTCCCAGTGAGTAACGAGTCTGGCCGGTCTCATCCGTGACCGCCGCCTCAATGGCTTCACTGATGGCTATGCCGAGGCTGCCGGGAGTGTCCGGCATCTTTTCAAGAATGTCACGGCCGGCTTTGGTTTCGCTGCTGGGACTGGCAATACAGTTGGCACCCCAGGTGGCCATCATAGTCTTGCGATATGGTTTCTGGTCAAAGCTAATCCTGACCATGAAAACTTTGCATTCAAGCCCATACTGGGAACACGCAAAGGCAAGCGCGCTGCCCCATTGGCCGGCGCCGGTTTCGGTGGTTAACCTCTTGATACCGAATTCCTTATTGTAATAGGCCTGCGCGACAGCTGTGTTGGGCTTGTGGCTTCCAGGCGGGCTGACACCTTCCCATTTATAATATATCCTGGCAGGCGTACCCAATGCTTTTTCCAGCGCATAGGCTCTGACCAAAGGGCTTGGACGCCAGATATTTAAAACCTCCAACACTCCTTCCGGGATATCGATCCATCTTTCGGCACTGACTTCCTGCTCAATCAGATTCATCGGAAAAACCGGTGCTAACATGTCAGGGCTTACCGGCTTTCCGTCCGGGCCCAGCGGGGGATTCATTTTAATATCCGCATTAATATTATACCATTGCCGGGGAATTTCATCTTCAGTTAGAAATATCTTTTTCGTCTCCATAGCACCCTCCTTGCTGTTTTTTTAACGGTACATGGTTTGTGCAATCTGAGGCCATCGGACTCTTAAATTGCAATAAAATTAGGTATTTAAATATATGAAAGCCGTTCATTTATTAGCTTGACTTCAATTTGTATACGGTATACAAATCTTAGTCAAGTAAATAATCGAGCATTTTTCAGACGTCCAATCGACAATAGAAAGGACCGGTAAGATGCCAAACGAAAATCGTCTTTATCGCACTGCATGCAACCCGCTGCTCATTCAACCTGCCCGTCCATTGCCGGATAGTGTTGCCGTCATTGGCGCCGGCACCATTGGTCCGGATATCGGCTATTATCTCAAAAGCGCCATGCCCGCCTGTAAACTGGTATTGGTCGACATTGCCGAAGAGCCCTTAAAAAAAGCCGAACAACGAATCATCGGATATACCAACAAGGCGGTGGACAAAAAAAAGATGAAACCCGATAAGGCCGAAGCCGTTCGGCAAAACATTGTTTATACAACCGATTATGAGCGCATCAAAAACTGTAAACTTGTCGTCGAAGCCGCAACCGAGGACATTCCCCTCAAACAAAAAATATTCAACCTGTTGGAAAATATCGTCAGCGACGAGACAATCATCACCTCAAATACGAGCTCGATACCGGCCGACAGGCTTTTTCTAAACATGAAAAAACCAGGGCGCGCGACGGTTACTCATTTTTTTGCTCCGGCCTGGCGTAGCCTCCCGGTTGAGGTCATCTCATGGGATGGCGGAAGTCAGGAAGTACTGGATTACCTGTTCTGGTTTTTTGCCAAAACCGGTAAAACACCCATCATCACAGA
>CP070694.1:1886291-1889448 GCA_020353355.1 Desulfobacterales bacterium
ACGGCCAATGCGACGGATAAGAATCTTCCCCTCAAAACGATTCGGGGTCGTGTGACTTCAACCTACGGCCCGGTCGAAAATGCCAGAGTAAGAATGATCGGCGAGGAAAGCTATACGCTTACCGACCACCAAGGTTTCTATGAGCTCCAAGTCGCGCATTCACCGGCCGAACGTGTGATCGTAACCGCCGGTAAGGAAGGCTGGTTCAACAACGGACAGATTGCCAATTTCTCAGGTCGCACGCGGGATATCTTCTTAAATCCGGTCTATCTTGCTGATCGCCCGGATTATCGTTTTATTTCCCCAGTTACATGCGCCCGGTGTCATGTAAAACTGACCCGTTATTATGACCAATCCAAAATGGCGCATACCACTTCTAATCCCAAAGTGCTGAACATGTATTACGGCACCGACGCTTTCCTGCGGCAGGGAATCGGTCCGGGGTATCGACTGGATAACCCCGGAAGCGACGGCAACTGTACGATTTGCCACGCACCATCGGTTGCCGGTTCTATTCCCATGTCTCAGGATTTAAGGGACGTGCTTCGCAATCCTGTGACCGAATGGGACGGAATCAGCTGTGAGTATTGCCACAAAGTACGCAAAGTAATTGAGGATAAAACCAAACCCAGCGGAAGGTCCCCTGTTCTTGAAAGACAAGCCCCGATTCAGGGTAACTCAATCCTGGTTTTTGGTCCTTATGATGATGTGGTGGTGCCTCCCATGGCCGCCTCGTATAATCCGGTGTTTGACCAGGGGCAATTTTGTTCGCTCTGTCACAGCCATTTCAAAAAACTGGATAACGGCAAGAACTGGGACAGCAGCACGGTGTATTCGACGGCCGAATGGGAGGGCTTTGAGCTGGAGAGCAATAATTATCTTCCCATTCAGACGACCTATCAAGAATGGAAACAGTGGCAGGATCAACTTCCTGCAGATGACTCCAATAAAGGCAAAAAATGCCAGGACTGCCACATGAGCTGGCGCAAAGAGATGCTGCCCTATGATAATTATGTTGTGGATGGTGGGGCCAGAAACATGTGGGGCTCCTTTCGATCACCCAAGAACATCCGGCCCCATCATTTTGACGGCGGTACTGAGACCCAGCTGAAAACTGCCCTGGCCCTGGAGCTGGAAGGGCAAAAATCGGATAAAATACTAACGATCGATGTCTACATCACGAATACCAACGGGGGCCATTGGGTGCCCACCGGCGAGACGATGCGCAGCGTGATGTTGCTGCTTAAGGTCACCGATTCCAACGGCAAACCTCTAAAAATGGTTAAGGGCAGCCGGCTCCCCGATTGGGCGGGGAAAGGAAAGGTTGAAGAAGGCAATTATGCCGGTCTGCCCGGGGCTATTTTTGCGCGGGTTCTTGGTGATGACCAGGGCAATCTTCATGTGCCCTTCTGGAAAGCCACCCGGGTTGTGTCTGACACACGCATCCGGCCCAAAAAGTCGCTAGAACTCAAATTCGAATTTGCCATCGAGGACCCCGATGATGAACCCGCGGCTGAGGCCAGTCTCATCTATCGGCCGGTTATCAAGCAATTGGCAACCATTAAAAATTGGGATGTCAAGGATATATTAATCACCAGCAGTGTCTGGTAGCTAACCGGAGTATTTCATGAAAAAAATGAACGAATCAGAATCGTAAAATATGCGGGGTAAAGGAGGAACCTGAATTGCGAAAGAAGTTTATCATCATATTCTCATTTTTTGTTTTATTTCTTATCTATTTACCAGGTTGGGCGTTTGCCGGAAAGATCAGCGGTACCGTGAATGTGAAAGGATTGCGCACCCCGGCAAATGTGGTCATCTATCTATCCGAAGCGCCTTCGGTATCCATGGATCTTTCAAAAACGAAATTTGTCATGGATCAGCGCAACCTGGAATTCATCCCCCATGTGCTGCCGATTCCCGTGGGATCAGCTGTTCTGTTTCCCAACAGCGACAAAGTGGATCATAATGTCTTTTCCATGTCCCGCACCAAGAAGTTTAACCTGGGAAGTTATACGCCCGGAGAGAATAAAACCGTGGTGTTCGACAAGCCCGGTATTGTGGAGCTGCGTTGTGATGTTCATGCAGAAATGGCAGCCTATATTCTGGTCATGAAAAATCCTTATTTTGCCGTAACAGACAGCAAAGGAAGTTTTGAAATTCCTGATTCAGGTTATCTGCAACAGATGGGATTGGAAGGTGTTGGTGATCTTCCTCCCGGAAATTATTTTATCAAATCCTGGCACGCGAAACTAGAAACTCAAAAAGAATCCATCGTTGTGCCTGAAAATGGAGATGTGAGCGTTCAACTCGACCTCAAAAGAGGCGTACCGAGTGTTTTGTATAAATAACCTAACCCAGATAAACCTGAAATCCGAAACACGAAATTCGAAATCCGAAACAAATTCAAAATCCGAATATCCAAATGTTCTAAACATTGAAAAACGCTATTTGCCAGGAATAAAAATGAAGGCGGGCTTATTGTTTTGAATTTCTGTCATTCGATATTCGGATTTCGAATTTTTTTCTTAAAAGAGTTCAAATCGAATACAATATTGAAGTAAAGAGAAAATAATGCCTGATGTCTCTCTATATATGGCTTTTGCAGCCGGACTTATTTCTTTTTTTAACTTGATAATTCCCCGCAGCTTGCTGCGGGGTCAATCCCTGTGCTAAGCAGGGTATATGTCAAAGGAAGCAGTAAGAAAAGGCTACCACTGTGCGTGGCAAATTCACTATCACATTGTATTTCCGGTAAAATACCGCAAGGCACTATTAGATTCGGAGGTACAAGAAATTATAAAACAGACAGCCTCAGGTATTTCTGAAAGGTATGCCATCGAGATGGAAGCCATCGGGTGTGACAAAGATCATATTCACCTGCTATGTGGAGCTCATCCAAAGTTAGCCCCCGGCAGGATAGTACAGGTATTCAAGAGCATAACAGCGCGAGAGATATTTCGACGCAAACCAGCATTGAAAAAGGAGCTTTGGGGTGGTGAATTTTGGACTGATGGATATTATGTTGCCACAGTCGGTGAAAGAGGCGACTGGGATACAGTGGAAAAGTATGTCCAAAATCATGGTAAACCCAAGGCTCAACTCAAACAACTCAAAATGTTCGATTAAGGTCTGATACCCTGCAGCTTGCTGCAGG
>CP070694.1:1889548-1897070 GCA_020353355.1 Desulfobacterales bacterium
AGCCGGTGCAGGTATCTGACCAATCAAAACGATGTTGGTAATGATGAGATCTTTTAGAGATTTTATCGTCTCGATGATGTCGGGTAAATTTTTGAGATACTCTTCCATGTCGAATCTCTAATTGGTTTGGCACCACTATCTACTGTTTCAGGGATCGATAATAACTGTCAATGGTGTAAATGGCCGCCAGCGGATTGTGGCCCAACAAACGATCTTTGGCTGCCAGAACCGTACATGGTGCCTCCGAATATTTTAAAAATAAGGAGTCGTGGCCCACACACAATCCCATCACAATATTAAATTCGGTATTTTCGCTGTTTAACACAAAGGCCTGGGCGATGGGATTGCACATGGATTCAAAGCATCCGATTCGAATTTTCTGATCGTCGGTGACGCCGATTGTTTCTTTGGGCTCACGCCCCATTTTGCATAACGCGGATACAACTTCAAATCCTTCATTCGTGAGAAGGTTTTCGACCACTTTGGCTTCTTTGACCAGGCCGATACAAAATACCAATCCAAGCCGCTCATATTGCATTCTTTTGGCGAACTCGATGGTCTCCATAATACGGGGCTTGATCGGTTTGACCTTTTCGTATCCGAGTTCCCGGTTGGCGTACCCCTCGCCTTCCTGGATGGATGCCTGTCTGGCAAATTCCAAAATTTCGGGTTTATTGAACTCCGCTAAAGCTTTGGCAATAACTTCCTGATACTTTTCAGTAGGGCAGAAAGGGGGTGATTTTCCATCCTCCTTCTGACATAAGCGCTCTTTCGTATCAAACGGGCAACGGGCACATCCGGCCACTTCGCTTGTCATGTCAACCTCCTTAAATTACCTTAACGGGTAAATCTCGTCTCAGAGTTGGAACTATATGAAATCAGCTAAGAATTTGCAATATGAAAAATACAATAATCCCATCCGATCTACACCGCAGACATTTCTGGGTTGATTTTTATGGTTTTATACAAAACTCATTAGGGTTCTGGCTTTTGGCGAGATTGAATGGTATGGTATCTATGTTGAACACCCTAACCCGGATAAGTCCGCCACAGATATGGCGGATAAACCGGAAAATGCCTAAAGTGCACAAAAATAATTTGTAAGGACCTAATAATGAAAGGTAACAGGAAGTGGATCAACACGGGAAAAAGCTTTCAAGGTCTACCTTTGAAAGAATAACTGCCGGAGACACCTTCGCCAAACTGGTGGGAACAGAATTAATCGAAGTTCATCCCGGTTTTGCCCGCGCAACCCTCAAGGTTACTGAGCGGCTTGTAAATTTCCACAACATGGCCCATGGGGGCGCCATCTTCTCATTGGCCGATCTAATTTGTGAAGCAGCAGGAAACAGCCTTGGCGAGCCGGCAGTGGCAGTTCAGACGAATATTCATTTTTTGGCTGCAGGGAAATGTGGAGACCTCCTGACTGCCACGGGGAAGTTGAATCTTCGAATTGAATCATTCGGCGTAATTGAATTTGAAGTCAGAAATCAGGAAAGGCAGCTCCTTTCCAAAGGCCAGCAGACGATTGTTTTTAGGAAGAAAAGATAGATCCTTTAATGCCGATAATACCGAAATGATTTTCTTAAAGAATAAATCTTTCTCGATGATCCTAAAAAATGAGGGGCAATTAATGATTCAATTACAGTTTCTAGCACAAGTTGATGAGGAAAAGTGCACCGGATGTAAACTTTGTGAAAGTGTCTGTCCGGCCGGTGCCATAGAGATGGTGGCAAATATGGCAACGATCAATGCCGATCGGTGCATCGACTGCCAACGATGCATCGATCGATGCAACAAGGAAAACGCCATCAGCCGGGCACCCCGTCCATCGGAGCTCATTCGATGTGTGGACCACTCAGATGTTGATCAACTGCAGCTTAAGACGCTTTGCGGAAAGGCCGGCCTGCTTCCCGATATGCCGATTTGCGGATGTACCCGGACTACGGGCAAAGAAGCAGTTGCCGCCGTTTTAAAAGGTGCAAACACCCCTGAGGATGTTTGCGCGATGACCGGACTTCGCGCGGGCTGCGGCATCTACTGTATGACAAGGATTTTTCAGGTATTGGAGGCCTGTGGGATTGACGTGGATAATCCCCCGGACAGGCGGTGGATTAAGCTAACCCTCTCCCTTAGCGATCTTCCGGAGGAGAAGGTGAAGCAGATCGATGAAGCCTACCCCCAATGCTGTGTCGGGCAAGACTGGAGAAAATTGAAACAACGGCATGTTCACTCTGCCGCAAAGGAGGATACCCATGTATAGCCCAGCCGTCCAACCCCCGGAATTGATGGAATCATTTTACGGCCCCCAGCCCAAAGAGCGCGCGGTAAATATACTGGATATGGTTTCTGTTGCGGTCGGCGATCTTTTCCCGGATATTACCGATCGGATCTATGTTGATGGGGATGACCTTTCCGTTATCGAAAAGGCCACCGAAGAGGCGCTTTCTTCGGTCGATATGACGATGATAAAGCCTGGTGATACTGTCAAGTTGCTCAGCTCGGAGCATGGTTACAGCATCATGGGAGGTGAGCCCTATGTTAGAATGCTCAAAGCGGTCAGGGATCATATCCTAGACAGGACAGGTTGTGAGGATGTTCGTCTGATGGTGGGGGCCTATAAGGGATTTCGGGAATCAGATGAATTCATTGCCCATTATGACCTTAAGCGGCGCTTTGATGGCAAGGTTTATCGATACGGTCCATATGATAAAGATGTAGCCATCGAGACCGAGATTGGAACCGTCTATGGGATTAAGAAGATATTCGATGGGGACTGGTTTGTTCATTCGTATTACGATGATCCCAGGGAGATATACTATAATCGACAGATCCAAAGAGCCTATAAGCCATTTGGTATGTCGTACGTTCGTTTCGAGACGCGATCCATTTATCACATGAATTTTGCCAATCGGTCCTCCAATTTCCTGCCGATGGCCATTTTTAACTCACCGTTTATTCAGGAACGTTATGCCTTTTCCTGTGTTTTAAGACATTCCCCGGCAGGAATATTAGCCATAGATGCCGACAAAGACCTGGCGGCCATTGATAAAAGAATCACCATCAGCCATTTGAGAAAGTACGGGAAGATGATGCGGCTTTTTCATGAGATCGATGAATGTATTGCGGTGGTGGATGGCGGCAGGTGGGGATTTTATATCCATGCCGGCGGAGTTATCTTCGGTGTCTTCATGCACGCCCATGACGATCTTTTTGATCTGTCAAATCCTAAGGTCTTAGGCGGGTTTAAAAAGAATGAAAAGGGAGAAATTGTTCCGATGCTTATCCATCCGGCCATTAAGGTGATTGTCTTGAATCAGGCCTGGCCGGGGATAAACTATCTTGGTTTAGAGCAGACGCCGATTGTGATCGCCGGTGAAGATCATGCCGGCATGTGGAAAGCAGATCATTGCAATCCATATATCACTCAAGTTGCCCAAATCGCAAAGGATCTAAACCACGCCATGGGTATGGCCTATGACATCTATAAGACCGATAAAATAATTATTTTTGACGGCAATTTCGGGTATATCAATTGCAGTTCGTCCATGGCACAGTTTTTAATGGGCAAAGCGCCTGAAGTCAGTCGGCAGGTGGATGAAGAGCTTTTGCCCATGTGGCTCAGACAGCGGGGAATAGATCCTGAAAGTGTATGCAGATAAATGAAGGATTTAAGGGATGACATCTTCAAGAGCGTGATGACCAAGACGGTGACCGCCGTCATTATTGCGGAAGAGGCCGGAGTAGTTGCCGGGACAGCAATCGCAGCTGAGAAGGCAACGTCATTGGGATTGGTCGTACTCCGCATGTCTGAAGAAGGCAAAACCGTTCAGAAGGGAGATGAAATTGCAAGAGTCTCAGGTAATCCAAAGCAGATCGCCATTGCGGAGGATCAGCTGATCGGGCTTGTTGCAAAGCCTTCGGGGATTGCAACGGCCACCCAAAATTGTGTTGCCCGGGCCGGTCCGAACATACAAATCGTCTGCGGTGCCTGGAAAAAAATGCCGGCTGTCCTTAAACAGACCATACGAAAGGCGATTGTCACCGGGGGCGGCTATTTTCGGATCAGCAAAGATCCTTTCATTTATCTGGATAAGAATTATATTCAGATGCTGGGAGGCATCAAAAGCAGTCTGCAGGCTGTCGAGCATTTTGTGGGCTATAAAAAGGTGGTACAGGTCAAAGGAAGGCAAAAAGACATTGCGGTGGAAGCCTGTGAGGCTGCAAGGCTCAGGGCGGATATTATTTACGTCGATAGCGGACAACCGGATGATCTTCGAAAATTAGCAGATGTGCTGAATCGTGAGGGATTAAGAGGCAGGGTAAAGATCGCATTTGGAGGCAACCTAAAAATTGAAGATATTGATCGATTCAGGAACATGCCGGTGGACATACTGGAGGTTGGAAGACAGATCATTGATGCGCCTTTATTAGATCTTCGGCTGGAAGTAGTTGAGATAAAGGAAGCGTGAACCCCCGAAGCGTCAATTATTTGGAATTATGAAAAAACATGATTTGTTAAAAAAAACAGAATTAAGAATTGAGAAAATACGTCTGGATAACGCTAATTTAACCGAAATAGCCGCGCATGTAGCTGAAATCCTGGGACTAAATCCAAGCGAGGTATTGGTCGTAGATTATCATGATGGGTCTTTGACCCTCGATATCCTCAATACTTGCGTAAACGCTTATCATATTGTCGGAAAGAAGCAACAATTGTTGAGTACCCTGAACACACTTCCGGGGGTACGTGTTTCTGCTGAAACTTCCGTTTGGTCTGACGGTATGTTGGGTTGGATCGCTATGGATCAAGGGCCCGCCATACAAGCCTTGCGCCAGTCTGAGCAGATGGCCGCCGAAATAATTCAAAATATCTCGAAGAGAGCAATGGTGTTTTCTACCGGAACAGAGGTGGCGGAAGGTCAGATCGAAGACACCAACACCCCGGCAATTATGCAACACCTGGCTTCCTGCGGTTATAAAGTTACGCGGGGCCAGACGTTGAGGGATGACAGGTTGTTTATTGCTGCAAAATTGCGTGAGGTTGCTGAATATGGTGGATATGGGGTGATCCTAACCACCGGCGGTGTGGGCGCCGAAGACAAGGACCATACTGTGGAAGCTATAAAAGACTTAGATTCAGACGCTGCAACACCGTACATCTGCCACTTCCAAATCGGAACCGGGCGTCATGTCAAGGACGGGATTAAAATTGCGGTGGGACAGTATAATGACACACTCATCGTGGCATTGCCGGGACCAAATGATGAAGTAGTGGCAAGTTTGAATGTCCTTGTTGAAGGGCTTAAGGCCAAGCTGGATAAACATCTTCTGGCAGAAAATATTGCCGCAAACCTCAGAGAGATCTTACGAAAGAAAATAACCCAGCATCATAAACAATAACGGGCCTATAACCCAAAGAATGGAGATCGCAGAATTAACGCAACGGTTGTGCTGGGTTTCGACCCTGGTCGAAAGCCAACTACCGCGACGGAAATTGAGTAGGTTGGGTTGAGGTTACGAAACCCAACATCACAACTGAATTTTGTGTTTCAATCTATATAGCAGGGCGCTAAAAGCAAATGCGCTAATCTATACCTTTAGGGCTGGCCCAGACGGAGACCAAGAAAACAATAGGCAATTAGCACAGTGATGAATGCTCTGGAGATCATGGACGGGTTATTCTTCATCCAGCGCGGATACCTCAATGGTAACCACTTTGTCTATCGTTGCCGGGAGCCCATTCTCATCGACACAGGCTATCTCGCCCACTTCGAAGAAACAGAGCAACGACTCCGTAGCCTTGGGGTAGATCTATCCCAGGTACGGCTTATCGTCTGCACCCACACCCACTGCGATCATGTCGGTGGGAACCGAATCATCCAGGATCGTTCCGGTTGCGAGATCGCGCTCCATCGCATTGGCAAGCATTTCGAGGATACCCGGGACGATTGGGCCACCTGGTCGAGGTACTTCGGCCAGGAAGCAGCGTTCTTCGAATGCACCAGCGCTTTGGAAGAGGGGGACGTGGTAGATATTGGACCCCATGCATTCAGGGTCATCTATACCCCGGGCCATGCGTCGGACGGGATTGTACTCTACAATGAAAAAAACCGGGTGCTCATATCCTCGGACACATTGTGGGAGCGGGATATGGCAGTGCTGAATATTCGGGTAGAGGGGAGCACGGCGCCACACCGCATGCTTGAATCCTTAGAGAAGCTGGAAGCTCTGGAAGTGAGAATGGTGTATCCGGGCCACGGCTCGCCGTTCAGAGACTTCAGAGGGGCGATTAAACGATGTCGGAAGCGCATTCAGGGATACTTGAAGGACCGGTCTAAAATAGGCATCGACCTATCAAAAAAAATCATAGTTTACACGCTTCTCATGAAACCAGGGTATCCGGAGGCATCCCTTCTGGATTATCTAATGACGACGCACTGGTTTCCCGAGACCGTGAACTTCTATTTCGGGGGAAATTACAGGGCTTTCTACGATCAGATTCTGAGTCAACTTCTTCAACGCAAGGTCATCCTGAGAAACCGCAGTGGGCTCTTTGCAAAGGTGCCGTCTTAACCTTTTCAGGATTTGGAGGATCTCAATGGTGAACCGTATTACCTCGTTACTCTACTTTTACGGCAATTAGGCAGGTGAATTGTAGGTCTCGGTAAAGATCAGAATTTTTACGATTGTCGTTACAAATCCATAATAATTTTAATCTAATATCGAAGATTTTATTCAGGCAAGCAACCTAATAAAAAAGAAAAGCCAGAAAAATTTCAGATTTGTCATGCGTCAGGTACAATTCAGTTCGAAATATGAAAGACACTGCATATAGTGTCTGCTCGATTAAAATTTTCCTGAGTAACGGAATTGGATATGAAACGAAATCACAGCGATTACTGAGCCACCAAACTCAGATGATTATCAAGGTATTCCAAGGCCGCTTAACCCTTTAAACACTCCCTTTATTTAAGTGTTTATCCACCTTTCAATGAATGTTCTTGACCTCCTAAGCACCCATGGTTATTTATAATATTTAGTTGTCGCTTGAATCGTTCCTTCCGCCTTTGTCATAATTTCTGAAATCGTGGGAAAACGCCATGCCAGAAGAAGGTTTTAAACACAAACTCGCCGCCATCCTCAGTGCAGATGTGGTTGGTTATAGTCGGCTCATGTCTGAAGATGAGGTTGCAACTATTCGTACGCTGTCAGCCTACCGGGATAAAATAAGTACTCATGTGCTCGAAAATGGAGGTCGTGTAGTAGATTTTATTGGTGACAATATGTTGGCTGAGTTTTCAAGTGCACTCAATGCCGTGGATTGTGCGGTGAAAACTCAGAAGACTCTTGACCAATTAAACGCCCAGCTTGATGCAAATCGGCGGATGCATTTGCGCATCGGTATCGATTTGATAGAAGGATAGACGATATTTTTGCTGTTCAGGATGAAATTACCGAAAGGATCGTCGAGGCCATGGACATCAAGCTTGTAACCGGAGAAATGGCCCACACCATACGG
>CP070694.1:1897170-1902145 GCA_020353355.1 Desulfobacterales bacterium
ATTTGGGATCCGGCGTTACTTCGAACGGTTTTTCATTGAATCCAAAAAAATTCTGGTACATACGATTTCCAGTTGAATCAGTTTTGAGTTTGTCGAATTGGATTATAATCTTCCAGTGTTGCACAAAAAAACAAATAACAGAAATCTCATATACTCAATAAGTCTATGACCTGTGCTTGGGTATGGATGTTAAAACCGGAGCTCCGAGTAGATTCTCGATGTCCTCAGGCCTTTCAAGATCCTCACTTAAATACTCTAAAAATATGGCCATCCCAACACTTCCAAACACCGCTGCGATCAGGCCTATTGCAAGGATTAAAACGGCTTTATTGCCCGTCGGTTTAAGCGGCGGTTGGGCAGGTTTTATAACACTGATGTTTGCAATCTTTTTTGAATCCATCTCACTGTGGATTCGGCTCTCTTCATGTTTTGTAAGGTAAAGCTGAAAATTTTTCTGATCCACTGCAAGCTGATTTTGAAGGTCATTGAGTTTATGCTCAAATTGGTTTAATTCATCCAATCTTGTGCTGTATTCGGCAAGGTGTCCTCTTTGGGATTGAATTTTTGCATTGATTGCTTTTAACTCGGCTTCGTTTCGAAAAAGGTCTTCTTTTAAACGCTGATATGTCGGATTTGGACCGAATCTTGCCGAGCCGTAGCGCTTTTTTTCCTGCTCAGCCAGCCGGTCTCGAACTATTTTGAGTTGCTTTCTGACATCCTGCACCATATGGTTGTTTTCAGTATATTTAGCAAGAAGCTCCCTTTCCTTAATTTCCAGACTGACTAATCGTTCTTCCAGTGAACTGATCAAATAAGGATTTAGATCGGTTGATTCTCCTTGTTGGATTTTAGAAGGCGTGGCCTCTAACTGCTGTGAAATTTCGCCAATACGTTTTTCGGTTTCCACTTTTTCGCTCAAACTTTCATTCAATGTACTTTGAAGGTCGGCTTTCTTGCTCAGCACAATGGTTCGTTCCTCTTCAAGGGAGATAATATTGTGTTCCTTCTTGAAGCTCTTTAACTCTTCTTCTAAGCGATTGATTCGGGCTTTTAATATTTTAGATTGTCCCTCAAAAAATGAATAGGACTCAGGATTTTTGTAAACATGAGAACGTATCTCCAAATAGGCACTCACAAGTGCCTCTGTCACCCTCGCAGCTATCTGGGGATCTTTGTGCTTAAAGCTTATTTCAATGACTCTCGAATCCCTAACCCCTTGGACAGTAAGTCCCCTTTGAACCCCTAGAACGGCTCTATCTGATTTCGATAACACCAACGGCTTCCCATAAATACTGGCTTGTGTCTGCTGCTGGTCACGATTGAGAATTTGTTTGAAAAATTGCCTAAGGCGAAGTTCAAAGGGTTTTAGAATACCCGGATTTTTCTCGGCAAGATCCTCATAGATAACGGTAGGCCCGATGGCATCCACAACTTTTTCAATCAGAGGCCGACTCTTGATCAACTCTATTTCAGAATTGATCTGCTCACGACTGCTAAAGCTGATCGTGGGTGTGAAAGCTTCGTTTGTACTGGTCGGAACGAAGAAATGCTCTCGCCCAAGTTTTACAAGAATCTGAGATGAGGCTGTGTATATCGGATCAATTTTGGTTGCATAGATCCCGGCCATCAAAGCTGTGGCGCTGAAAAAAGTAATGATAAAAAATTTTCGCTTAAAAAGAATATGAAGAAAAATTCTCAGAAAAGCGTTCGCGGTTTCTCTTGAATCCATTTTTTTTCACCTTCGAATGTGTTGAATGATGTTCTGGCTAAATATTTGCAGATCCACAATTATGAGTTTGCCTGTGATGCCCAACTATCCGTATAGGCTTCTAAGAAAAAAGTTAACTGGGCTTTGTCATCTTTCGCAAGCGCTCCGAATTGGATACCGCATCTTTTGGTAGTTAGAAGTCTGATGTATTTATCACTCACATGGGGAACATGAACCTCAATGTCATAGACCATTCGACAGGGAAAATTATAAAGATAAAAAGTATGGCCGGCCAGAAAAATATCCACCTGGGAGAAATGCAAGTTGTTTGCTTCGCCAGCGATATACTCGAAAGCCAATCCCCCACGGCTAATGTTTTTGATTTTTCCCACCTTGGAATAATTGCTGCCAAGAGCGGCGAAGGCATTTTCATAGGGTGATAAGCGCGAGTACCTTCTGCGTTCAATGATCATTATTCGTCAAGTCCCCCCAAATAAGAGCTCTAATCTATGTCGGAAAGATACCGTAAATCAGGGGGCTTGGCAAGGAGGGTTTTAAGGGGTGATATAATGGGTATCCCAACTACCCACAAAGTATAATTGGTATAAAATTACAGGCAGTTATGAATGACTATAAAAATAGGGCTTTGATCCCACTTTGTTATATTTTTGCTAGAGGTATTTTCCTTTTTGTGGGTCATCGGGGGGAGAATCAACTTTTCGATCTTGCGTCGCTTCGGCCAACTCTTGATGCTTGCCAAGTTTTAACTTGAGATAACTCGCCAAACCAATATTTGAATTTTTAATGTGAAGCTTTTTGCGTATGCTTCGGCGGTGAGTTTTGACGGTATGGGATGAAATATGCAAAATCCGAGCAATTTCTTCAGTGGTAAACCCATTTTTGATCATCATGGCCACACGCAATTCCATAGACGACAGCGAAATAATCACATCGTGTCCCCGGCTGGCACCGCGAGTTAAATCGTTGAGATAGGCACTAAGCATCTCCAAAGCCGCATGACTCTTTTCAGGAATCTTGTGAGATTTAATCTCTTCGACAAGGGGAATAATCTGGGAGCTAATGGTTTGAGCAATTCTATTTTTAGCCTCATCTTTTTTCTTGTCGATATTGCGGGCCAACACCGACAAAGCCGTATTGGTCTGCACCAACTCCTTGTTGGCCTTTTCCAAATCCAGTTTATGCTTTAAAAGCTCTTTCTGCTTTTGCTCCAGGATATCGGCGGTTTTCTTCAGTTCATTGGTGCGATCTTTAACCCGTCGCTCGAGCTCAATGTTCATACGCCCACGCGTCTCTTCCAAACGTTTGCGCAGAGTAATATCCCGGATGATGATGAGCGCTGCGGGGCAACCTTTCCAGATGGTTTTTGAGGTGTTGATTTCAATGGGAACCTGATTTCCGTCTTTTTTGACCAACAGTGTTTCATAGTGGTTGGGAACCGGATTGCCCTCCGTTAGAAGCTTGTTTCTTTTGCGAATTTTATCCACCTCATCCGGATGAGCTAAATCATAAAACCCGATTTTGAGCAATTCAGATTTTGGGTATCCCGTAATTTCACACGCCTGCTGGTTGACATATACTTGGCGTCCATCGACCATTGTAATTGTAATGCCATCATTGGCATTTTCAGCAATGGCTTTGAAGTTACTTTCGCTTTCTCTCAAGGCATCTTCCATTTGTACGCGCCAGGTGATATCCGTAAATATGATAGCCACCTGGCCTTTTTGAGGACTATAGGCAACAACCTCAAAAAAATTGTTAAATAGTCTCGAAGGCTTTTTCAAGTGAATCGGCTCACCCGTCAAAGCGACCTGGCCACATTGATCAATCCAGAATGATTCCGTTCCCGGAAAAATTTCTCGGACCGTTCTGCCGATCACAGTTTTTTTCTTCATCCCGATTATGTGCTCAAACGCCGGATTCAATTCCAGAAAACGACAATCCCAAGGCCTGCCGTTTTGACCACAAATAACTTCATTCAACGCAAAGGCGTTATACATCTTGCTGATTAATGTGCGATAATGCTCTTTGCTTTTCTGCAGTGCTTTCTTAATCTCAATTTCATCGGTTAGATCACGCCCGATAGACTGATACTCAATGAGTTGACCTCTCCTATCGAAAATGGCTCGATCGATCCATTCCTGCCAGCGAATCTTACCGTCCGGCAATAATACACGATGTTGTATAGCAGCAATCGGATTTTCTATGTCCAGGGATGCGATATGCTTCCTAACCTTTTCGCGATCTTCCTCAAGAACAAACCGCATAACGCGGGTACCTATCAATGCATCCTGTTTTCTTTTATGATAACTGCAATAGGTATCGTTCGCGTAGGTTATGGTGCCGTCGGGTTGAAAGCAACATACTAAAAAAGCCTGATCATTGCGCGGCGAAAGCTTTCGTGACTCGCGATTTGATTGCTCTCTCCTGATGCTTCGATATAAATATGATTTCTCGTGTGAAAGGAAAGGCTTTGTATTCATTTCTCAGATTCGAGACTCCCATATAATAGGGTAAGGAATATCACTTTTTTCCACATGATTGCATATAAATGTCAAATGTATTTTTTTATAAGGGACAGATAACACACAAAATATTTTTGTAAGAAAAACGAGCAAGGATAGCAATAAATCAAATTTCATCTTTATATATAAAGATTTCGCTTTAATTTCCCATCAATTTGTGCAATAAATATTACAATGTAAACGATCTTCCCGAATTTAGATCAATGAAAAAAATAGTCTCCGTTGCTAACCAGAAAGGTGGAGTGGGTAAAACCACTACCTCGATTAATCTCTCAGCCGCTTTGGCTTTGAAAAACAACCGAGTACTACTCATTGATTTAGACCCGCAAGCTCACTCCACAATTGGCCTGGGAATTGAACCAGGTTCATGCAACCGGGCCATTGATGATGTTTTTCTCAATAAGCAGGACATACGGGATGTTATTATATCCACCAAAACCCCAAACCTTTTCCTTGCCCCCTCTCAAATTAGGCTGGATAAAGCGGAACAGCATTTGATCTCGGAAGTATTCCGTGAAAGTATTCTTTATAAAGCAATTCGGGACTTGGATTACGATTATATTATGATAGATTGTCGTCCCAGCCTTGGGACGCTTACGATTAACGCCCTTTATGCGTGTAATTTCATTTTGGTCCCGTGCGACCTGGCCCGATACTCCCTTGAGGGTTTTTCTGATTTAATGGAAACCATTAAAAACGTAAAAGATTCTGCATCATTGACAAA
>CP070694.1:1902245-1904867 GCA_020353355.1 Desulfobacterales bacterium
GAAAAGCTGGACGATATGCTGCGGCCGGAAAATATGACGGATCCGCGGGAAATACCAAAATAGGCTTTTCCCTATCGCCTTCCAGGCTTCAGAGGGCAAGCGGGGTTTGGTGTTCAGGTTGGCTTGAAAGTGGAGGCCGGAACACCGGTGGCCATGGCCTATGCCATGATTTTCGGTATCGACGCTCTGCTGGATATGGGGCGCACGGCCTGCAATGTCACCGGCGATCTGACCGTCACCTGTATCGTTGCTAAATCCGAAAACGAAATGGACATCTCCGACTTGCAAAAAGAAGATAAGTCGGTCGGTCAGCTTGTAGAATTTACATAGGCTCGTTGAGATGAGAACACAAAGTATTTAACCATAACCCTATCCATATTTAGCAGGAAGGAGGCATCCTTTGAACTGGTATCTTTTCATATTCGGTTCATCAGTCGGCAAGAAAATGCTAATGGCGGTAACAGGCCTGGGTCTGATCGGATTTTTGGCGGTGCACCTGCTCGGCAATGTTATGGCATTTGCCGGGGCTGAAGCGTTCAATGGGTATGCAGCCAAACTGCATTCGCTGCAGCCCTATCTTAGCGTTTTTAATATCGGATTAGCGGTACTGGGATTGGTTCACATTGTGATCGGCACGATTCTCTTTTTTGAAAATCTAAAAGCGCGACCGAATAGATACAATGTTTACAAAAATCCCGGTGGACGGACGATCGCATCCGACACCATGCCGTATACGGGCATTTTGATCCTTATATTTGTCATTTTTCATTTATTCAAATTTACATTTGTGGACAAATCCGTCACGCCCATTTACCAGCTGATGGCAGCAACCTTTACCAACCCTTTGTGGGTTCTCTTGTATGTGGCGGCGATGGTTATTGTCGCCGTGCATATCAGCCACGGTTTCTGGAGTATGTTTCAGACTTTCGGTATCAATCATCCACATCACATGCCGCTGATCATTAAACTGGGCTTGCTGGTCACATTTGTGTTTGGGATCGGATTTGGAATTTTACCGATTTATTTGTTGATAATAGCCTGAAAAGAAAATTGACGATTTTCTATTCAAAAAAAGGGAGGATAGAACATGCAACAGCTGGATGGAAAAATCCCGGGAGGCCCGCTGGCCGAGAAATGGGATCGCCATCGGGTGGAAATGAAGCTGGTCAATCCGGCCAACCGCCGCCGATTTAATATCATTGTGGTCGGCACCGGGCTGAGCGGTGCATCCGTTTCCGCCAGCCTGGCCGAGATGGGTTACAACGTCAAGACATTCTGTATCCAGGACAGCCCACGACGTGCCCACAGCATCGCGGCCCAGGGTGGTATTAATGCCGCTAAAAATTATGCCAATGACGGTGACAGCATCCGGCGGTTTTTTTACGATACCATCAAAGGCGGCGATTTCCGCGCCCGGGAGGCCAATGTGTATCGCCTGGCCCAGGTGAGCAACGAGGTTATTGATCAGTGCGTGGCGCAGGGCGTTCCCTTTGCACGGGAGTACGGCGGGCTTTTGAGCAACCGGTCCTTTGGCGGTGTGCAAGTATCCAGAACGTTTTATGCCAGAGGACAAACCGGCCAGCAGCTGCTGCTGGGGGCATATGGAGCGCTGTCCCGTCAAATCGCCGGCGGGCAGGTCCAAATGTTTCCACGTCATGAAATGCAGGATTTGGTGGTCGCTAACGACCGGGCACAGGGGATCGTCGCCCGAAACCTCATCACCGGGGATCTCGAACCTTACGCCGCGGATGCGGTGATTCTAGCGACGGGCGGATACTGCAACGTATTTTACCTGTCCACGAATGCGATTTCATCCAATGCCAGCGCTATTTTTCAAGCCTATAAAAAGGGTGCTTTCCTGGCGAATCCGTCTTTTGTCCAAATTCATCCCACCAGCATCCCGCATTACAGCGATCACCAGACCAAGCTGACTCTGATGAGTGAGAGCCTGCGTAACGACGCACGGGTATGGGTCCCTAAAAATCCGGGCGATAAGCGTCCGGCAAACGATATCCCCGAAAACGAGCGCGATTACTATCTGGAGGAAAAATACCCGAGTTTCGGCAATCTGGTGCCCCGGGATGTGGCCTCGCGTAATGCCAAACAACAGTGTGATGCTTGCAAAGGCGTCGGACCCACCGGGCGCGCCGTATATATGGATTTTTCAGAGGCTATCAAACGTGACGGCCGGGACGTCATTGCCCGCAAGTACGGCAATCTGTTCGACATGTACAAAAACATTATCGACCAAGATCCGTATGAGACACCGATGATGATCTATCCATCCGCACATTTTACCATGGGCGGCCTATGGGTGGATTACAACCTGATGAGCTCCCTGCCGGGTCTGTTCGTGCTTGGAGAAGCCAACTTCTCGGACCATGGCGCCAATCGTCTAGGTGCCAATTCACTGATGCAGGCATTGGCGGATGGTTACTTCATCGCTCCATACACTATCGCCAGCTATCTCGCCCAAGCCGATCTTTCAGACGTAAGCCTCGATCATGGTGCATTCAAAGAGTCTCTGCATTCGGTCGAGGAGCGCATCAAAAAGCTTCTATCCATAAACGGTAAGCGCACCGTGGACAGCCTCCACAAAGAGCTGGGAAGAATTATGGAGGA
>CP070694.1:1904967-1913754 GCA_020353355.1 Desulfobacterales bacterium
CCGAGAAAAATTCATTGAAGCAGTCTGGGAATGGCGGGAAAAATACGGCAGTGCCATTACCAATCAGCTGAAACGCCTGGGAGCATCCTGTGACTGGGATCGCGAACGCTTTACCATGGACGAAGGCCTATCACGGGCCGTGCGCAAAGTGTTTGTTGACCTGTACCATCAGGGTTTCATCTACCGGGATAATTATATCATCAACTGGTGCCATCGCTGCCATACGGCTCTGGCAGATCTTGAGGTCGAGCATGAAGAACATGACGGTCACCTGTATTACATCCGTTATCCGTATCCAGACGGCCCGGGAGGTATTGTGGTGGCAACTACGCGACCGGAAACCATGCTCGGTGACACCGCTGTGGCCATTAATCCGGATGACAAGCGCTATCACCATCTGGCCTGCGACAGGGTCATCCTGCCGCTGATGAACAGAGAAATACCGATCATTAAAGACAGGTACGTTGACATGTCTTTTGGAACCGGCGGTTTAAAAGTTACCCCGGCCCACGACCCCAACGACTTTGAAATTGCAGAGCGCCATAATCTGCCCAGTATTAAAGTGATCGGGGATGATGGCAACATGACCCAAGAGGCCGGAAAATTTGCCGCCATGGATCGCTTTGAGTGCCGTGAGGCTGTTGTGAAGGCCCTGAAAACAGAAGGCCTGTTGGAAAAAATCGAGCCTTACCGACACAGTATCGGTCATTGTTATCGGTGCAAAACCATCGTGGAGCCCAACTTGTCTCGCCAGTGGTTTGTGAAAGTCAAACCGCTGGCTGAAAAGGCCATCAAGTCGGTTGAAAAAGGGGAGACCAAAATTATCCCCGATATCTGGACCAAGACATACTACGATTGGATGAACAATATCCGCGACTGGTGCATATCGCGCCAGATATGGTGGGGTCATCAGATACCGGCATGGACCTGTGACGGATGTGATGAGGTTGTTGTCTCAATGGAGACGCCGACGGTATGTCCGAAATGCGGAGAAACAAAACTTGTCCGGGAAACCGATGTACTGGATACCTGGTTTAGCTCCGCCCTGTGGCCGTTTTCCACCATGGGCTGGCCGGATGATACGCGGCTGTTAAAAACCTTTTACCCCACATCCGTGCTGGTCACCGGTTTTGACATTTTGTTCTTCTGGGTGGCCCGAATGATGATGATGGGCATCCATTTCATCGGCAATGTTCCCTTTGAGGATGTCTACGTGCACGCCTTGGTCCGAGATGAGGACGGCCAAAAGATGAGCAAATCCAAAGGCAATGTCATCGATCCCCTCACCATCATCGAAGATTATGGAACAGATGCATTTCGTTTTACCCTGGCGGCCTTTGCGGCGCAGGGACGGGATATCAAGATGTCTGAAAAACGCGTTGAAGGGTACCGGCATTTTGTAAATAAACTCTGGAATGCGGCCCGCTTTGCCCTGATGCACCTCAACCAGGGATATGAAAAAATTAATCCAGCGCACCTCTCACTTCCGGACCACTGGATTCTGTCACGGCTCAATCGGGTCATTGAAGCAACGGTAGATGCCCTCGATACCTACCGATTTAATGATGCCGCCGGTGAACTTTACAATTTTGTCTGGCACGAATTCTGCGATTGGTACCTGGAGGCTATCAAACCGGCGCTTTACGGTAAACAGGGAGAAGAACAAAAACAGGCGGCATTAGAGGTGCTCTGGTACACCCTGCGCAACACACTGATTTTGCTGCACCCATTTATGCCTTTCGTGACCGAAGAAATCTGGCATAAGCTACCCGGCACCCAGGGCTCAATTATGAAGGCCGTGTTTCCATCGGATCGCAACGATGCCGCTGAGATCCTCCACGACTCCAATGTGGAATCGCAGATGACGCTGCTGATTGAAATTATTTCAGGGATACGCAATATCCGAGGGGAGATGAATATTCCACCATCTCTGGCTTTAGAGGTTTTGGTGCAGACAAAAAATCAGGCAACGAACAAAACCATCGAACGCTATCAGGATGTGATTATGAATCTTGCCCGATTGAACTCTCTGACCGTGGGCACCACCGGTGAGCGACCGAAGTTTTCCGCGACGGCCGTGGTGGACGGCGCGACAATTTTTGTTTCGCTGAAAGGTATCATCGACGTTGCCAAAGAATCCAAGCGTCTTGAGAAAGAAATAGACAAACTATCCCAAGAGCTGGCGGGTGTTTTGAAAAAATTAGAAAATGATGCATTTCTGAATAAGGCTCCAGCGCAGGTCGTTGAAGAAGTCAGGGAAAAACACGACCGCCTGGTTGAAAAACAACAAAAACTGCGCTTAAACCTGAATAAAATAAAAGAGCTTGAAGCTTAATCGGGTTACGCGGTGCGAGTTACGCGTAACCCGCACCTCGCACCGCGCCTCCCGTACCCCGTAACCCGTAACGCGCACTTCGTAACCCGTAAAATGATACCCTTACGCGACGCCATTCCCACCAAAAATTATCCCGTGATCAATACCGCAATCATTGGGATTAACGTGCTCGTGTATTTGATCCAGATCGGCCAGGGACCCGCCATGGGGGAATTTATCTATATCTATGGCCTGGTGCCGGCGCGCTATTCGCTGCCCCAGTTTGCATCCCATTTCACCGCCGGCCAACAGGTGCTATCATTTTTTTCCTTTATGTTTTTACATGGGGGGTTTTGGCATCTGCTCGGCAACATGTGGTCGCTCTATATTTTTGGCGACAACGTAGAAGATTATCTGGGACCTCTGCGTTATCTGCTGTTCTACCTGCTGTGCGGCGTGGCTTCAGGATTGTCTCATTTGCTTTTCAATTTGAATTCCGATATTGCGATCATCGGTGCCAGCGGTGCCATTGCCGGTGTCATGGGCGCTTATTTTATTTTGCACCCCAAATCAAGAATACTGACGCTTATTCCCATCTTTTTTATTCCGTACTTTATTGAAATACCGGCTTTCTTTTTTCTCGGCATCTGGTTTGTGCTGCAGTTTATCAATGCCGCCGCCAGCCGCGGGTCCATCAGCGGTATTGCCTGGTGGGCTCACATTGGGGGATTTATCTTCGGAATTATATTACTAAAACTATTTCTCATATTGCCGCAAACCGGAGCCACCGATAAAGTTCGACGGGTCACCGCAAAGAAAAAAACACCTCGCCTGCAGCTTATCCGTCCGGTGGGAACCGGCACCGACCCGCACCTGTACGGAACCATTGTCATAACCCCGTATGAAGCAATGATGGGCGCGCGCAAAATGGTAAATATCCCACAAGGATTTCAGAAAAGGCTGTTCAATGTTGTTATTCCACCGGGGGTTCAGGAAGGAAGCGTATTGCGATTAAAAGGCCTGGGAAGAAATTATCCGTCGCCCATTCGAGGAGATCTCTACCTGAAGGTATCGATTAAATCATGATCCGATTCCGCAGAGATGAAAATTGAATAACGAAGGAAATGGTTAGGATTCGGCAGGAGGTTCGGCAAACAACGCGGAGACTTTGTTTCGTCCGTTTTGTTTGGAAAGATACATGGCTTTATCCGCGCGTTGAATAAACGTCGATAATTCTTCTTTGGGATAATATTGGGTCACCCCGATACTGATGGTAATTTGCACATCCTCGTCCGGTTGCGGGGTAAATTTTTCGACTTCCAATGTCTTTCGGATTCGCTGGGCAACCGTTTTTGCTTCCTCACCCCCCGTCTCCGGTAAAATCACCGTAAATTCTTCTCCGCCATATCGATAAGCGGAATCATTGGTACGCAGGCACGATTTAATAATTTGGCTGAATCGAACCAGAACCTTGTCGCCTTCGAGATGACCGTAATTATCGTTGTAGTTTTTGAAATGATCAATATCCAGAAGAAGAAGCGAGAAGGGGTGGCGGTAGCGATTGAAACGATCGACCTCCAGTTCCAGCTGGGAGTAAAATGATCTGGAATTATAGAGTTTCGTAAGACCATCGGTGATGGCTAGCCGTTGCAATTTTTCCATCATCCGGATCCGCTCTTCGGTCAGCTGGCGTTCTTTTAAAACGCGTTTTAACCTGAGTAGCAACTCCTCAAGGCGTACCGGCTTAATTACAAAATCACTTGCGCCGATGTTGATGGCCTCTTCGTAGGAATAATCGTCACTGTATCCGGTAACGACGATGACATCCGACTCGTTGTTTTTTTTAATGGTTTTAGTAAGTTCCAAGCCTCCTAATCCGGGTAGGATAATGTCTGTAATGACGACATGAAAATTATTTTTCTTAATCAGATCAAGGGCTTCTTCCGCGCTGCAAGCCGTCTGGGAATTAAAGCCGGCATTGCGAAGATATTCATACATCGTTTCTCGCACGCTGCGATCGTCATCAACAATCAGAATGTGAGCTGATATGTTTGAAGCAGTCATCGATTCTTCCCAGATTTTGCAGCTCCGATTAAAAGAATGACCGGGGTTGACATTATCAAATCAGATTTGATAAAAGTGCAATTTTGGCCTTTTATAATCTATTAATATATCTGGAAAAACAAATCGTGTCAACTGACTTTTAATCGCCGCAAAACGGCACGGATGGTTCAAAAAGTGAAGTATGTTCATCACTTTTGCCTATTAATTCATTACTATGCAAAATATCAGAAACTTCAGTATTGTTGCCCACATCGACCACGGCAAATCCACATTATGCGATCGCCTCATTGAGGCTACCCATGTCGTTTCGGAGCGGGTATTCCAAAATCAAATCCTGGACACCATGGACATCGAACGGGAACGCGGCATCACCATCAAAAGCCAAACCATCTGTCTTCCCTATACCGCCAGTGACGGCCAAAGATATTATCTCAATCTGATTGACACCCCCGGACATGTGGATTTTACCTATGAAGTCTCGCGTGCACTGGCGGCCTGCGAAGGCGCTCTGTTGCTGATCGATGCCAGTCAAGGGGTACAGGCGCAAACCCTTGCCAATCTGTATCTCGCACTGGAACATAACCTGAAAATTATACCGGTGATCAATAAAATCGATTTACCATCCGCAGATGTGGCGCGGGTCAAAAAACAAATCGATGAAGATCTTGGCCTGGAGGCTGAAAAATCCATTGCGATTTCCGCCAAAGAAGGCCTTGGCATTGACCAGATATTTGAAGCAATTGTGAATCATCTGCCACCACCCACCGGAAATATCGAAGCACCGCTGCAGGGGTTGATTTTTGATTCCCATTATGACGCTTACCGGGGCACGGTGGTTTATTTGCGAATGTTTCAGGGACAAGTCAAGGCCGGGGATACAATTCGCTTTATGTCCACCAAAACGTCATACAAGGTCGAGGAAGTCGGCATTTTTCAGCTGCAACGCGTTCCCATGAAAATGCTTTCCGCCGGACAGGTTGGCTATATATTGGCCGGTATAAAAACGGTTGGCGATACCCGCTGCGGGGACACCATCACGCATCTCAGCCGGCCGTGCATAAGCTCTCTGCCCGGATTTAAAGCAGCAAAACCGGTAGTGTTTTCATCGCTGTATCCGGTGGCAGCCGACGGATACGAAGAGCTTGCAGATGGTCTCGAAAAATTAAAATTAAACGACGCCTCACTGATTTACGAGAAGGACACATCGGTAGCTTTGGGGTTTGGTTTTCGCTGCGGGTTTTTAGGGCTTTTGCATCTGGAAGTAGTCCAGGAGCGATTAGAGCGTGAATTCGATCTATCGCTGATTCTTACAGCGCCATCCGTTCAATATCGCATCAGCATGAAAGACGGCTCGCAAAAAATAATTGATAACCCGGCATTATACCCGGATCCGGCCCGCATTGAAAAGACCATGGAGCCATTTATCCGCGCTGCCATCATCATTCCGAATCGCTACATGGGCGCTGTAATGAAGCTGTGTCTCGAACGCCGGGGAATCAACAAAAACTATCAGTATCTCACCAGCGAGCGGCTGGAAATGATCTTTGAATTGCCCCTGGCCGAAGTTATTTATGATTTTTATGACAAACTCAAATCAATTACCCAAGGATACGGTTCGTTTGATTATGATTTGATCGATTTCCGGGAAACCGATTTGGTGAAGTTAGATATTTTGATTAATGGCGAACGCGTGGATGCGTTGTCTCAATTGGTGCACCGGGACAACGCCGTTGCCAGGGCCAGACACGCATGCGAAAAACTGCAGGAGGAAATACCCAGGCAACTGTATAAAGTTGCAATTCAAGGTGCCATTGGGGGCAACATAATTGCCCGCAAAACAATTTCACCATTGCGAAAAGATGTTACCGCCAAATGCTATGGCGGTGATATTACGCGCAAACGAAAACTGCTTGAAAAACAGAAAAAAGGTAAAAAACGCATGAAAATGGTGGGCAAGGTGATGATTCCGCAATCGGCGTTTTTGTCCGTACTGAAGGCAGAAAACAAGTAGTTTCCATCCCTAAGTGGATCTTTTTACAAAGAGAGGCGTTATCAGCGGGTTTTGCGACTGCGACGTACTTCAAGTACGCCTCGTCGAAAACCCTTGTGCGGCCTTGCTCTTTGAAAAAATCTCTCACTTAGGGATGGAAACTAATTATTTAAATTTATGCTTTATTCTTTTTCGGAATGTTGAGCAAATTTGGTTTCATGTAGTGCCAAATATAGAAAAATTGAGTTAAGAAATAATATCAAGCTGAGTTGCGGGAGGCGGAATTTTTATGTCGTTTCTTGTACCCGCGATTTTAGATATTATATTGTGCGGGCTTGATGTTTACGGCAAAATATTTTATTCAAAAATGGTCAAAAATAATCAATAATCATTGATTTATAGAAAGGGAATTGTATGGGAAAAACGGTTGCCGAAAAAATATTTGACACCCATCTAGTAGACAACCCGTCCGATGACGTGCATGTCATTCGACTGGACGCTGTCTTTTGCCATGAGATCACAACACCGATTGCCATCAATGATTTGATCAATCGGGGAAAAGATCGTGTGTTTGATCCCCAAAAAATCAAAGCGGTGATTGATCATGTATCACCTGCAAAGGATTCAAAAACAGCCACCCAAGGAAAAATTTTGCGAGAATGGGCCCGGCGCCACAACGTAACAGATTTTTTCGACATCGGCCAAAACGGTATCTGCCATGTGCTGTTCCCAGAAAAAGGATTTGTCAGGCCAGGATATGCCATCATCATGGGTGATTCACATACCTGCACGCATGGTGCGTTCGGAGCATTTGCCGCCGGTGTTGGCACAACCGATCTTGAAGTTGGAATTTTAAAAGGCGTGTGCGCCTTTCATTATCCCCGGACCATTAAAATCAACATTAGCGGGACGTTGCCGGCCGGTGTGTTTGCAAAAGATGTTATTCTTTCCATAATTGGCAGGCTGGGGGTCAATGGTGCAACCCACAAGGTGATTGAATTTGCCGGTCCCGTTGTCGACAACATGAGCATGGATGCCAGAATGACGCTGTGCAATATGGCGGTTGAAGCCGGTGCAACCTGCGGAATATGCTACCCGGACCAAACAACAGTAGATTATCTTTGGGAGTTTATTCAAGCAGATTATGCAACCAAAGCAGATGCGCTCAAGGCTTTTAAAAAGTTCAGACCCGATTCGGATGCCGCCTACGACGATGTAATTGATCATGACGTGTCTCAGCTGGAACCATTGGTAACGTTCGGTTTTAAGCCGGATAACGTCAAAGCGGCAAAAGAAATGGCAGACGTCAAAATTGATCAGGTATACATCGGATCCTGCACAAACGGGCGTATCGAAGACCTGCGCGTGGCGGCTGAAGTAGTAAAAGGCAAAAAAATTAACGCATCGGTCCGCGCCATCGTCGCCCCGGCAACACCAAAGATCTTCCGCCAGGCGCTTGAAGAAGGACTGATAACCACCTTCATGGATGCCGGATTTTGCTTCACCAATCCAACCTGCGGAGCCTGCCTGGGCATGAGCACCGGGGTGCTTGCCGATGGCGAAGTTTGTGCGTCGACGACCAATCGCAACTTCCCCGGCCGCATGGGCAAGGGCGGTATGGTTCATCTGATGAGCCCGGCAACTGCCGCCGCATCGGCAATTGCGGGGCACATTACTAATTCCAAATTGTTTAAGCACTCGTAAAGTCTTAAAAGTAAAGATTTTGCATTTTGTGCTTTGGATTTTCTGTTTAACCGAGTAAGGGAGATAGCGATGAAAACATTTGGCGGCGAAGTACTCTTTCTGGATCGATCCGACATCAACACGGATGAAATCATCCCGGCACGATATCTTACCGAAATGACCAAAGAAGCCCTGAAGCCGTATCTCTTTGAAGATCTCATTTTGGATGGATTCAATCTGAAGGAAGATATTACCGGTAAAAACGTTATTATCACCCGGACCAATTTCGGGTGTGGCTCATCCCGGGAGCATGCACCGTGGGCACTGGAAAGCAATGGCATTCATCTGGTGATTGCGGAAAGTTTTGCCCGAATTTTCAGACAAAACATGTTCAACTGCGGCATGCTGACCGTTGAGTTGCCTGTTCACATTATTGACCACTTATTCAAAGACTATTCGAACAAGACCACCACCGTAACGACAGATCTGCAAAAAAATATTTTTGGCTTTCACACCGATGGCCAAAATGAAACTATACCGTTTTTACTTTCAGAATTTGACCGTGCCCTGATTGAAGCGGAGGGGTGGTTGGAGTACGCTGAAGCAAAATATTAGAACCTATCTCAAAAACGCGTCTAAGTGTCCATGGTCCCGCCAGCGGCGGGATTGCGGGACGGCTCAAAATGCTCACATGTCACAAGGTTTAGCCCGTTGGCCCGTTACCCGTTTGCCGATA
>CP070694.1:1913854-1918967 GCA_020353355.1 Desulfobacterales bacterium
CTTTCTGGCGGGGTGCTTGGAATTTGGGATTTTAAGCGTCGGTGCTTGGAACGTCGGATGTTTTTCATCTGATTCTTCTGCTATTGGATGCGGATTACTTGCTCAGAACAACGAGCGCATCCACGGCGACGGGTTTTCCATCCATGAATTTTAATGGATTAATATCAATTTCCTGGACCTGCTCATGGTCCAATCCGATTTGACCGAGGGATAGAAGAATATCGGCCAGCGCCTCGCGATTCACTGCCGGTTTTCCTCGAAAGGCATCCAAAATTTTTTTGCCCCTGATCTCATTCATCATGTCCATGGCGTCCCACCGGGTCAGCGGCGCCACCCGGAAGGCAACATCTTCCAGAATTTCGGTAAATATGCCACCCAGGCCAAACATCACGCAGGGGCCGAACTGTGAGTCACGGGTAAGCCCTGCCATCAGTTCACGATCCCCTTTGATCATTTGTTGAACCAGGATTTCTTTGACCTTCGCTCTGGGGCTGGCGGTTAATTCCTTGAAAGCCTGACGGACATCTGCTTCATTCTTAAGGTTTAGAGAGATCAGATTCAATTCGGTTTTATGACTGATCGATTCACCGGACCCTTTGAGGACTACCGGGTATCCAATCTCCGCAGCTTTTTTTACGGCATCTTCGGCGGTGGTGACGATGCCCTCCCGGGTGATGGGAATGCCATACTCCGCCAGCAGCAATTTTGATTCATACTCAGACAACGACTTGGCTCCACTTTTCAATGCATCCTCGATTAGTTTCATTTTTAAATCCTGATGTTTTGTGTTTAGTATTTTGTGTTTAGTGTTTAGTTTTCCGCATTCCGCATTCCCCATTCCGAAATCAGGACGCTTGTGAAGAGTCCAAAAACCTTCTATATTTATACATCTGCCACAGAACGCGGACTGCCCTTTCCGGAGTTGGATACGATACAACCTGAAACTCGTAAAGATTTGATCGGTGCAAGGTTTCAGGTCCGATGGAGACCACAATAATGGGCTTTCCGGTTTGCTTTATCAATTTGCCGATGCCTTCCAACATCCAATCACGCTTTTTTGCTTGATTTTTGAAATATTGCTCAACCATTTTAATCGCATCGACCAACGGCTGGGGACCGGTTACTTTTCTTGAATATGAATATTTTGGGGCTCGTCTACCGGCTCCCAGAGCAATCACTGCGTCGATACCATCCCATTTGGCTAAAATTTCAAGGCAATCCAAATACGGATCTTGCACAATGGTCGCCACCAGATCTACCGGATTTCCACGGCTCCAGTATTTTGGAAGGAATTTATCCATTTTTTTGATTATCTTTTCAGACAACGGGGGGATGATTAAACCGTTTTCTTCACAGGCATCGACCGTGATCACTCCCCAGCCGCCACCGCGGGTAATGATTCCCACCCGGTTGCCTTTGGGTATCGGACAGTTGGCAAATGCCCTGGCGCAATCCAACAGCGCCTGACTGGTTTTGACTTCCAGCATACCGGCCTGACGCAGTGCTGATTTAAAAATTTTAGATTCTCCGGCCATGGCACCGGTATGCGTCGCAGCAGCCCGGCCGCCGGTATCGGTTCGACCGCCTTTGAATACGATAATCGGCTTTTTACGGGAAATCTTGCGGGCTACCGGAAACAAATCCGTTCCAGGATCGATTCCTTCCAGATAACCCAGAATGACATCGGTATCTTCATCATTTCCAAAATAGCCGAGGTAGTCCACGCAATTTAAATCTCCCTCATTTCCACTGCTGACAAATTTTTCAAAACCGACTCCTTCTTCGGCACCCCAGCCCAACATTTGTACTCCTAGATTTCCGCTTTGAGAAAACATGGAAATATTGCCGTGCAACGGCATCATGGGCGGCATTTTAGCATGCAGGTTGGTTTTCGAACTGAAAATCCCCATACTGTTTGGACCCACAAGGCGGATGCCATATTTTCTGGCTCTGGCAACGACATCGCGTTCAAGGGCGGCACCTTCCGGCCCGCTTTCACTGAAATCGGAGGTCACCACAATACCAAAGGGGATACCCTGCATTCCGCATTCATCAATCAGGGCGGGCACCACTTTGGCCGGCGTTGTAATAACGACCAGATCGACTGTCTCGGGAATGTCGGCCACCTTGGGATAACATTGATATCCCAGAATAGATTCCTCCTTGGGGTTTACCGGATATACCTTGCCACGATAATTTCCTTTGAGGATATTGAGCAAAATGATGAATCCCCATTTTCGGGGATTGGCCGAAGCACCGATCATTGCAAGGCTTTTTGGATTAAATAGTCTGTCCAGATTCAGATCATTCATGATAACTATTCCAGATCCTTCCTCATCCGGTAATGCATGGAGATACCATAGTTCTTCTCAAGATACGGTACCCGGGTTATGGCAATTACCTCCATCCCCATTTGCTTATAAAAATTAACTGCGACACTGTCAGAGGCGACATCGAGCTGGCAGCTTTTAAGCCCATTTTCGGATGCGGACTTGAATGCATTGTTCAGCAGCAACTCTCCAATGCCCTGACCGCGAATCTCAGCGACGGATGCCAAACTTTGGATATAGTATGCATCCCTGGGAATGAAGGGGAACAAATAGGGCACATAGTTTCTGAAAGCAATAGAAAAGTGATGAAAGGCGGCTGGTTTCATTGTCTGTTGCGCATAGTCTAACATGGGACGGATGTTTTTTCGAAATTCCGATCCGGAAAAACCGATCTCGATGCCTACCAGCGTGTTTTCATATGTGGCCCCTGTGCATGCCGTATGGCTGAACCATCCTTGCGGCCGTTGCCACCAGTCCGATAGACAAAATTTCAACAGATCTTTGTCGTTGTTAAAAAAATACTCAAAAAGATAAGGATTTGTATCGTAGATGAGCTGCCAGGCAATTTCGTAATTTTCGGGCCCTACGGGTTTTAGCTCAGCAAATTTGGATGTGTTCATCATTTGTTTTGCCCCCTTAGTCGGAAAAATACGCCGTGCTCATCTTTACTGTCAATTCATCATTGTTCATTAAGCGATGGGCCAGACCCAATGTCTTGGGGAGTTCATACCCGTAAAAATAGTGTAAGGCAAACATTTTGCCCTGATAAAAATTCAGATCAGCCTTTTTTACTTCATTTTTCAGCGCCTTCTGAATAGCAATACCCTGCAACAGCCACTGCCAGGCAATGGTAATAATTCCGAACGACTCCAGATAGAGGACGGCGTCCGCCAGAAACGATTCCGGACCTTTGCTCTGTGCGATTTCCAAAAGGTGTTGGGTCACCTCCTGTAATCGATTCAAGGCTTCCTTGAGTTGTTGGGCGTGATCTTCGAGTTCACGAAATGTCTTGGCAACCGAGATCGCTTCCTGTAATTCGGCCACATAATGCATAAATGCCTGACCGTTTTGCATGATGACCTTGCGACCCAGTAAATCCATGGCCTGTATTCCGGTGGTGCCTTCATGAATGGGGTGAATGCGCGCATCCCGAAAATATTGTTCGAGGGGGTAGTCATCGCAATATCCGGAGCCTCCCAGACATTGCAGCCCCTGACTGATGGATAGAATTCCCGTTTCCGCAGGGTAACTCTTGGCTATCGGGGTTAATATTTCCAGGAGTAGGTGATATTTTTCTTTTTCTGCATCGGGCAGTATTTTCATCAGATCTACATATTTGCTGCACTGCATAATTATAGACAATGACCCTTCGACCACAGCCCGTTGGAAAAGCAACATGCGCTTAACATCGGCGTGTTCGATGATTGGAATCGGCGGCAGGGTTGGATCCTTCTGAGAAATTTTTCTGCCCTGGCGCCGGGTTTTTGCATATTCCAGAGATGCATAATAGGCCGCGGTCGCCATGCAGGTAGCGCCCATGCCAACTGCGATGCGCGCCTCGTTCATCATCTGAAACATGTATCTTAACCCCTGGTGGGGTTCTCCCACCAGCCATCCGCGGCAATCGTTTCCGTCTCCGAGGCTGAGCTGGACAATCGGGCATCCCCGATACCCAAGTTTATGATAAACCCCTGAAACGACCACATCATTGGAAATGAGTTTTCCATTTTGGGTGAGTCTCTTTTTGGGCACCACAAAAAGCGAGATGCCTTTCACACCCGCAGGGGCACCATGGATTTTTGCCAGCATGAGATGGACCACATTTTCAACACCGTCGTGGTCGCCGGCTGAGATAAATATATTCTGACCCTTGATGAGATAATATCCTTTATCCGTGGGTTCTGCCATGGTTGTGATATCCGCCAGGGAAGAACCGGCCTCGGGCTCGGTCAGGGCCATGGTGCCCTGCCAGTTGCCCGTATACATATTCGGCACGTATGTGTCATAGAGTTCCTTGCTTGCGAATGATTCAATTAAATGAGCGGCCCCTGCAGTCAGTCCGGCATAAGCGTGGCCAGAGTAATTGGCAGCCTGGAAAATGAAATCACATACATCCGCCACCAAATGGGGGAGTTGTTCACCGTTCAATTCAAAAGGAACTCTGCTGGTAATCCAGCCGCCTTGCCCAAATTCTTTCATCATCTTGCCCACCGCGGAGTGGACTTTAACCTCTCCATCGACCAATTCCGGTTGCTTGCGATCCATTTCCTCAAAGACCGGCCGAAGAAGGTCTTTAGCCAGTTTAATGGCGGCTTTCAAAACCATATCGAACGTTTTGCGATTGTGATCCTGGTAATATGCATATTTGGTCAAGGACTCAACATCGAAGACTTCGTAAAGCATAAATTTAATATTCCGCTCGCTGACAAATTTAGATGCCACTATTTATTCCCTCCAAAATAATTAGGTTTTGCTGTCAAGGTTCAAGAATAAGTAAGTTTCAGGTTTCGGGTTATATGGCATGGGGCATTAGGCATGGGGTAAAGAATAAAATATGCAGGGTTCGAAGTCACGCATTTCGAATTTCATGTTGCATGTTTAGTTAATCCGCATTCCGCCTTTTGAATTCGATTGCCTCAAACCTAACGTTTTTTATTTTGGCCTTAAACCCTATGCTCCGCGCCCCAAGCCATACACCCTGACAGCTGACACCTGAAAACAAGAAATCCTGATAAAAATGGGATATCCTCCTACCATATTCCAAATCCGCAATTTTACTTATC
>CP070694.1:1919067-1921752 GCA_020353355.1 Desulfobacterales bacterium
AATGCCGTCATCGGAATGGCGCATTTGGCCCTGAAAACCGATCTTTCTCCCAAGCAATACGACTATCTTAAAAAGATCGATATTTCCGCCAAGGCCCTTCTGGGGATCATCAACGACATCCTGGATTTTTCCAAAATCGAAGCCGGCAAATTGGCCATGGAATCCGTGAATTTCCAATTGGAGGATACCCTCGACAACATTTCCACGCTGGTTGGCATTAAGACCCAGGAAAAGGGACTGGAACTGCTTTTTCATACCGATCCATCCGTTCCCACGGCCCTTGTCGGTGACCCCCTGCGCCTGGGTCAGATTCTGATCAATTTATCAAACAATGCCGTCAAATTTACGGATACCGGGGAAATTGTCATTTCCACCGAATTGGTCAAAAAAGATGGAGCCCAAATTACCTTAAAATTTTCGGTTCGCGATACCGGCATCGGCATGACTGCGGAGCAAGCCGCCAAGCTGTTTCAACCTTTTGCACAGGCAGATTCCTCTACGACCCGCAAATATGGCGGCACCGGCTTGGGACTGACGATCAGCAAGCGCCTGGCAGAGATGATGGGCGGAGAAATCTGGGTGGAAAGTGAGCCCGGCCAGGGCAGTATTTTCAGTTTTACCGCCAATTTCGGTCTCGGAAAAGAGAAGGCTAAGAAAAGATTTAAGCCCGCAAAGGATCTGCGGGGCATGAAAGTTTTAGTGGTGGATGACAACGCCACCTCAAGGGGCATTTTTCAGGAGATGCTGGAATCTTTTTCATTTGACGTCACTCTGGCGGCCTCCGGTCAGGAGGGATTAACGGAGCTGGAAAAAGCGTCGGAGAGCCAACCCTTTGAATTGGTCATCATGGACTGGAAGATGACGGGTATGGACGGTATCGAGGCATCCAAGCGCATTAAAAACCATAAGAGTTTAAGCAAAATTCCCGCCATCGTTATGGTGACCGCTTACGGTCGCGAAGAGATCATGCAGAAAGCGGAAGCGGTGGGACTCGAGGGCTTTCTCCTTAAACCGGTCAGTCCTTCGATGCTTTTTGACGCCACGATGCAAGCCTTTGGAGAGGCAGTGCCCGAGATCTCGAGGATAACACAAAGAAAAGAACAGGAAGCCAAGGCGTTGGAAAATATTCAGGGGGCTCGTGTGCTGTTAGTAGAGGATAATGAAATCAACCAGCAGGTGGCCAAAGAGATTCTTGACGGCGCCGGTCTGAATGTCACGTTGGCAAACAACGGGCAAGAAGCGGTAAATGCCGTGAAAGCAAACTCCTATGACGCGGTGCTCATGGACGTGCAGATGCCGGTGATGGATGGTTATACGGCCACTCGCAAAATACGCGAGTGGGAAACAGAAGTCAGAGGGCAGAAGACAGAAGACAGAAAAGAAGGCTCAGCACTCAGTCCTCAGTCCTCAGAACTTCCAATTATTGCGATGACCGCTCACGCTATGGCCGGTGACGAGGATAAAAGTTTGCAAGCCGGCATGAACGGCCATGTCACCAAACCGATCGATCCGGATCAGCTTTTTGCCAGTCTGCAGAAATGGATTAAGCCAAGTGAAAAACGAGCGCAAGTCCAACAACCGGAAGTTCCAGTCGAGCGTCTTGAAACGGATAAGGCGGTGCCGGAAGAAGAGGAACTTCCAAAAGATTTGCCGGGATTTGACCTGTCGGATGGATTGAAACGGTTGCAGGGAAACAAAAGGCTTTATCGGAAGTTGCTTTTAAAATTTGTTTCAGACTACTGTGAAGCAGCCAACGACATCCGTATCGCGCTGGATGCAGAAGATTTTGATCGCGCCCACAGCCTGGTACACAACCTCAAAGGATTGGCCGGCAATCTTGCAGCCAAAGACTTACAGGCAGCCGCGGTGAATCTGGAGAAACTCGTCAAGGGAGTTGAAAAGGCAACTCGACCATCCAAGGAGTTGAAGTTGAAATTCTCAGAGCTTGAAAATGCCCTGCGTGAAGCCCTGCTATCGGTTCAGAGCTTGGGCGTATCAGCTGAAGCACAACTCGGCAAATTATCCGATCAAGAGCTTGCGGCAATCCCTGCTGAATTGGCTCAGGATATTGCTAAACGCATCCGTGATGCAGCGGAAATGGGGGATGTCACGACGCTGAATGCCATTGCAGCGGAAATTAAGATGCATTCAGACACCTGTGTACCGCTTAGCAAACAGATTATTCAATTGGCTGAAAACTTTGACCTGGAGGGTATCCAAAAATTAGCGGGTGCATTACATGCAAGCTAATTACTTCGGTTTCCACGCCATTGGCCGTTCCCTCCCTCCCCGGCCCGCGGGAGCCGGTGCTGATCCGGGAGTATGATCCCCGGGGATTCTGGACCGAGCCCCCCAAAAAGTCGGCCATCGATCCCTGAATTCCGCACCTCCCGTCTGATGATTTTTTTTCTTGACAAATCCAGGGGAACTCTCTATAACTACTTTATAGCTAAATTGTAGTTACTTTGTAGCTTGATGCGCGCTGCCCCCGACCTCCGGGTCGGCGTGGATCGTCAGTAAAATCATAAACAAATTCGATCGCTTACAAAGTCGCCCTCCCGTCATCGGGCCAAAAGACATTTTTGAGATAGCTTCTAAAGTGTTCGGCCAACTTGAGGAGAATATGGTCGCCCAGAAAAGAAAAATGGGCCTGAAAGAGATCAGCGGGAAGCCGGAAGATCCCGG
>CP070694.1:1921852-1929155 GCA_020353355.1 Desulfobacterales bacterium
AAGCATGACATCCGAAACAAATCTTGAATCCGAATGTCACAATCTTGCAAAATAGTCAAATCCTGTTCTCAAAATCGAATAAAGCTTGCGAATCTAAAAAAACTTTTTTAAAGTTTTTAAATTTATTCTTTTATTTTTAGATTGGAAATAAACATTGTGTATTGACGATCGTACACCGAAGAAAGATAGATCGAAATCACGGCGCAGTGAATCGGGAATGTTAAAGAAACCGCTCCCCGGCCTAAATGATCCCGAGGGAGACCGCGTGCCGGAATTTCTGCCTTCCGTCGTGGATGCCCACGTCCATTTATTTCCGGATAATATTTTTGCCGCGATTTGGCATTGGTTTGATGATTTTGGCTGGCCAATTCGCTACAAAATGACGTCTTCCGAAGTGATCACCTTTTTGCTTTCCAGAGGTATCGATCACATTGTCGGGTTACATTATGCCCATAAACCCGGTATTGCGCAAAAACTCAATGCCTATATGGCCAAACTGTGTCGAGCCAATTCCCGGGTCACGGGTTTGGCAACCGTTATGCCAGGTGAAGAAAATGCAACCGACATTTTAAAAGAGGCATTTCAGCTCGGCCTGGCGGGCGTAAAATTGCATTCTCACGTGCAATGCATTGATGTCAGCAGCAATGCCATGCATGATATTTATCAAATTTGCTCTGAATATAACAAACCCCTGCTGATCCACGCCGGTCGTGAGCCCAAAAGCCCCGGCTATCCGTGTGATCCACACTTGCTGTGCAGCGCTGAAAAAATGCGGCAGGTTATCAAATCCCATCCAGATCTCAGGATCTGCGTGCCGCATCTGGGAGCCGATGAATTTGAAGCCTATCAGCAAATGCTTGAACACTATGATAACCTCTGGCTGGATACCACCATGACCCTGGCCAACTATCTGCCGCTGGACTACTCACCGGATCTTTCTCGCATGCGAACAGACCGAATCATATTCGGAACGGATTTCCCCAGTCTCCCGTATGCCTGGGATCGAGAACTTAAACGTCTGTGTGAATTGGGGTTATCTGAGGATTCGCTGGCTCTGATTCTGGGTGAGAATGCAAAGGAGCTATATTCAATAAAAGATAAGCATAGCGCATTGGGCGAAGGGCAAAGCGCAAAGCGCAAGGCGCATAGCGTTAAAGGAAAAGTCTGAATACATTCAAATTCGTTTACGTCCAAATTGACCGGGGAAATCGAATGTGATAGGTGATCCGCGTGGAGGACGAATTCAGAAAGATGTTGCGAAAAATAAAAATTGAAATACTTCACCGTTAAAGGGGGGGAGATGCAAAAACTAACCGTTGAAGACATAGAACCCAAAGGCAAGCGCATTCTGATGCGGGTTGATTTCAATGTACCCCTCGTGGGTGGCAAGGTGACCGATGATGAACGCATCAAAGCTACATTGCCGACAATTAAGTATCTGGTAGATAACAGCGCAAAAGTGATTCTGATGTCGCATCTGGGCCGTCCGAAAGGGCAGCGGGTGCCGGAGATGTCGTTAAAACCCTGTGTGCCGGTGCTAAGCTCGCTGCTCGGAAAAGATGTCGCCTTTGTTGATGATTGTATTGGCGATAGGGTGGAAAATGCCGTCCGCAGGCTCGGTGATGGTGACGTAATTATACTTGAAAATCTTCGTTATTATATACAAGAAACCGAGAACGATTCAGATTTTGCGGCCAAGCTTGCCGGATTGGGAGAAATTTATGTCAACGATGCCTTTGGAGCAGCCCATCGAGCCCATGCCTCGACCGAAGGGGTGACCCACTATATCCAACAGTGTGCGGCCGGTTTTCTTATGATGAAAGAGTTGGAGTATCTCGGAAATGTAATGGAAAACCCTTGCCAGCCGTTTATCGCTATCCTGGGTGGAGCCAAAATATCGGGTAAAATAGACGTCATCACCAATCTATTACCTAAAGTAAACAAAATCATCATCGGCGGTGGTATGACCTATACCTTTTTGAAAGCAATGGGTCTGGAAATCGGGAATTCTCTGCTCGAAGAGGACAAAATTGATTTTGCCAAAGATCTTTTAGTTCAAGGCGGTGAAAAGATAGTGCTGCCCACGGACATTATTGTTTCAGACCTGTTGGATTTTGATTCCAGAAAAGTAGGGCAATTGAAGGAGGTGGATATCGAATCCATTCCTGCCGGATGGGTGGGACTGGATATTGGCAGCAAATCCATCGAAAAATTTCGCGATATTCTTACGGGTGCGAAAACGGTGGTGTGGAACGGACCTATGGGTGTTTTTGAAATCAGCGACACAGCCAAAGGAACATATTCGATCGCTCAGATTCTGGCGGAAGCCACCGCCAAAGGAGTTACGACCGTCATTGGCGGGGGCGACTCCGCCGCTGCTGTGAGAAAAGCCGGAGTATCAGACAAGGTTTCGCATGTATCCACCGGTGGAGGTGCTTCCCTGGAGTTTATCGAAGGTAAAATGTTGCCGGGTGTTGCGGCTCTTACCGACAAGGAACTTAGGGCTACGCCCTAAAAACCAGGTTTCAGGTGTCGGGTTTCAGGTGTCAGCCATTGCTCTTTGTATTTCTGACACCGGACACTTGAACACTGAAACCTGATTATACCCGACACCTGAAACCAAGAGAATGAATGGTAAGTTCTGGTGCTAGGACTTGGGATTTTATACCACTATGTTAAAAGAGATAATGCAGAATCTGAAATTGAAAGGAGAAAGAGATGCTAATTGTTGGAGAACTTATTAATGCGAGCCGCAAGTCCATTGCGGAAGCCATTGAAAAAGAAGATGCAGCGGCCATTCAAAAAGTTGCTGCGGATCAGCATGAAAACGGTGCCGACTACATTGATGTCAATGCCGGCGTTTTTGTAGTCAAAGAAGTAGAATATCTGAAATGGCAGGACAGCACCGTGCAGGCAGTTGTGGATGCACCTTGCAGTATCGACAGCCCGGATCCAAAAGCGATCGATGCTGCCCTGCAGCTTCATAAAGGCACCGCCATGATAAACTCCATATCGTTGGAAAAAGAGCGCTACGAATCGCTGATGCCGCTTGTTGCCGGCACCGATCTGAAAGTTGTGGCCCTATGTATGAGTGACGAAGGTATGCCGGAAACGGTTGATGATCGCATGAAGATTGCCGACAAACTGGTTAACGGTCTGCTGCAGAACAATGTTGCGGTGGAAAACATTTATGTGGACCCGCTGGTCCAACCGGTGGCCACCAACAAAGAATTTGGCATCGAATTTCTAAAGGCCATTGAAAAGATTGTAACAACCTTTGAGGGAATTCATACCCTCTGTGGCTTGTCTAATATCTCCTTTGGTTTGCCGGAAAGAAAATTTCTCAATCAGACCTTTATGGTCATGGCCATCGCCAGAGGTCTAGACGGAGCCATCGTTAATCCGTTGGATAAAAAAATGATGGCCAATATTATCGCCGCCGAAGCATTGATGGGCAAAGATGAGTATTGTGCAAATTATCTTACTGCCTATCGTGAGAAAAAATTTGAGTTTTAAGTTTGCCGTTGCTGTTGAGCCCAGAGGTATCTGCAACCTCTGCCAGTTGTTTAAAAATCCATAATTAAAAAAGCCTTGACAAACTAAAATAGATTTGGTTATTGTGCCTTCATCTTCAGCTGCAGATAGGATATTTCAATGACACACATTATCTCAGGCAACCAGTTGTATTATTTTCGGTATTATTTCTATATTACCGATCCGCCTGGGGTGCGCTGAAAGATTACTTAAAAATTTATAAGCGCAAAAAGCCGCGGGTGGATGCGAAGCCCTGCGGCTTTTTTAATTTTAAAAGGCCGCAGGGTTGAATTGCCCACGGTTTTTTTTTGCCGACGGGAGGTAAGACAATGACTTATGTTACGTGATAAACCGGTGTTTGGCTTAATTGGGATTCAATGAACTGGGTATTTATATTCATACAAAAAGGTGATGAAAGATGAGACCAACAGATGATCTTCGGATACAAGGATATTGTAAACTATTGGAACCGGGGGTTTTAAAACAGGAACTTCCGGTTAGTAAAAAGGCAAATGAAACTGTCCTCCATGGTCGCGAAGGAATTGAAAACATTTTGCAGAAAAAAGACAAACGCCTGCTGGTGGTTGTCGGTCCCTGTTCCATTCATGATGAAAAGGCTGCTTTTGAGTATTCCGAAAAACTCAATGACTTGCGACGTCAGGTGAAGGAAACGCTTTTTGTGGTCATGCGGGTGTATTTTGAAAAACCGCGAACGTCTGTGGGGTGGAAAGGGCTGATCAACGATCCAAACCTGGATGGTTCCTGCGATATTAACAAGGGACTGCGAAAAGCACGCCAGATTCTGCTGCAAATCACCGAAATGGGGATGCCGGCTGCCGTCGAGATGCTTGAAACGATCACGCCTCAGTATGTGGCGGACCTGATTAGCTGGGCGGCTATTGGTGCCCGGACTTCTGAATCCCAGATGCACCGTGAAATGGCAAGCGGCCTCTCCATGCCTGTTGGCTTTAAAAACGCTACGGACGGCAACCTTTCTTCAGCGATCAATGCGATGGTCGCCGCCAGAACTCCTCAGACCTTTCTGGGTATCGATCAAACTGGCCGCACCAGCATTGTAAAGACCAGCGGTAATCCCTTAACACATATTGTCTTACGCGGCGGCCTGAGGCCAAATTACGACTTTATAAGTATTGAGGAAGCCCGTTTGGGGTTGATAGAGAAGAATTTGATGCAAGCAATTATGGTCGATTGCTCCCATGCCAATTCACGAAAAAAATTTCAGGGACAGGAAATTGTCTGGAAAAATATCATTGATCAGCGGATTGGCGGCAATGAGGCGCTAATTGGTTTGATGCTTGAAAGCAATCTGTTTGAAGGCAATCAAAAATTTTCAGGAGATTCATTATCTTTGGCTTATGGTGTTTCCATAACCGATGAATGTATTTCGTGGGAGACGACGGAAAAATTGCTGCTATCGACCAACGAAAGGCTGACAGAGGTAATTTAACGTCTCGGAATTTCTATAATCTTATGATGCGGATCAGACTTAATGCCGAAACCCGCAACTCGTTATAAGCAAAGCGAACTAACTGTTATGCGAACACTGACGATCGAAGGACAATTTAAGAAAACCGCCGTGTTGATTGGTGAGCATCTTCGGAATGCCGGCCGGTATATTCCGGATGGCAAGACGATTGTTATTACCGATACGAATGTGCAGAATCACCATCGAGAAGCGTTTCCGGCCGGAGATATAATTTCTATTGGAACAGGTGAAGACATAAAAAATTTGGATACCGTTAAGGAGCTCTATCGTAAACTCGTGGATCTGAGGGCCGACCGCGCAACCTTTATCATTGGGATCGGCGGCGGTGTTGTTTGTGATATATGCGGTTTTGTGGCATCAACCTATATGCGGGGGTTGCGATTCGCCTATATCCCCACGACCTTACTCGCCCAGGTGGATGCCAGCGTTGGTGGCAAAAGCGGCGTAAATCTTGGTGGTTATAAAAATATCGTCGGTGTTTTCAATCAGCCGGATTTTGTGCTTTGCGATTTCAATCTGTTAACGACGCTGGGCAAAGCAGAAAGGTTATCCGGATTTGCAGAGATAGTAAAGCATGCGGTCATTGCTGATGAGCATCTTTTTGAATTTCTGGAACAGAATTTTAAAAAGGCTATTGAACTGGATGTGGCGGTCATTGAAAAACTAATTTATGAATCACTTGTAATTAAATCCACCATTGTCAATACGGATGAAAGGGAGAAAGGTGAGAGACGGAAGCTGAATTTCGGTCACACCTTCGGCCATGCGGTTGAGAAAGTGGCCGGGATTACCCATGGAGAGGCAATTGGTGTCGGCATGGTGGTGGCTTCAGCGCTGTCGGTTGAAAAGGGATTTTTAACACAGGCAGAACACCAACGCATCAAGACGCTGCTCGGAAAAATTGGGCTACCGACGCGGATGCAGGTAAACATTGAATTTGTTTTGGATGCCCTAGAGAAAGACAAAAAGCGGAAAGGGAAAAACGTAAATTTTGTATTGCTGAATAGTGTCGGGAATGCAATCGTAGTTGAAATTTACTTAAACGAATTAAAAGATTCGATTCGCAATTGGCTTATAACATAGCAATGAAACCATCAAACCACAATACTGAAAAAGTTGATGCAACTACCCGCAATCTCGAGAAACACCGCCGGGAGATAGATCGGATCGATGAGAAACTTCTCGAACTAATGAACAGACGGCTTGCCATTGCAAAAGAGATTGGAAAAATAAAGGAGCACCATAAGGCTGCGGTGATCGACACCACCCGCGAAAGCCATGTTATTCAGCGTCTTTTTTCTCTGAATCAGGATGGGTTGTTGACCCAAAAGGCTTTGTTTCAAATTTTCACTGCAATTATTGCAGCATCGCGAGGCATTCAGCAGGTGCCGTTCCAGACGCCATCTGCGAAGTTACTCCCATCGATTTTTGCAGTGATTGGCAATCCTGTCTCCCATAGTTTGAGTCCGATGATGCACACCAGTGCTTTTGAGGTGGTTGGATACAATGGATTATATCTGCCATTGGAAGTAGATGATATTGGTCTGGCCGTATCCGGCTTGAAAGCATTGAAATTCAAAGGTGCCAGCATAACGATTCCGCATAAAGTTTCGGTGATGGATTTTCTCGATGAAACCGATGATATGGCCCGTAAGATCAAGGCGGTCAACACCATCGTTAACCGAAATGGACGGCTTGTTGGCTACAATACGGACTGCTCGGGTGCCATACGGGCATTATCAGCCAAGACAACCATTAAAGATAAAGATGTGACGGTAATTGGTGCCGGCGGCGCGGCCCGGGCTATCGGCTTCGGTGTAAAATCTGAAGGCGGTCGATTAACCATCGTCAACCGGTCTAAAGAAAACGGAGAGAAGCTTGCCCGGGATCTGGATGCCGCATTTATTCCGCTTGCAGAGGTCCATCAACTCAGCTGCGACATCCTCATCAATACCACTTCTGTGGGAATGACACCGCATATCGATGATATTCCTCTGTCGAAAGAGCTTCTGGACAATCATATGGTGGTCATGGATATCGTTTACAATCCATTAAACACCCGTCTTTTGAGCGAAGCCGGGAAAATTGGCTGCACCACTGTTGATGGCGCTTCCATGTTTATCTATCAAGGTGCCGAGCAGTTTGAACTGTGGACGAATATCAAAGCACCCGTTGCGATTATGAAATTAGCTGTTTTGGCCGCCCTGGATGAACGGGATAAGACAGGGGGATGACACCCTAAAGACGAACTAACTTAGATGC
>CP070694.1:1929255-1931941 GCA_020353355.1 Desulfobacterales bacterium
GTCAACGAAACCGGTGCCATTGAAACCATCGGCTCCGGTATTCAACGGCTGACCGGAGACCGCGCCATTCAACTGTTGATTTTAGGCTGGGTGTTTAGCGCATTTCTGCAGGGCGTGGCGGGTTTCGGCGTTCCCATTGCGGTTGTCGCCCCATTGCTGGTGGGCTTAGGATTCTCACCGATTATCGCCGTTGCGGTTCCGGCTGTCGGCCATTCGTGGGCGGTAACCTTTGGTGACATGGCCTCTTCCTTTCAGGCGCTCATTGCCGTCACCGGTCTGTCCGGTGAATTTCTGGCCCATTGGTCGGCTGTTTTTCTGGGGATTACCGTTTTCTTGTGCGGTGCCGGTGTGGTGTTTTTGTTCGGAGGCATCCACAGCGTCGGGCATTGCGCGGCGGCCATCGCCGTTGTCGGCGGTATCATGGCCCTGATTCAATATGCTCTGGCCCAATCCGGTCTGTGGACGTTGGCCGGATTTGTGGCGGCCATGGTGGGCATGATCCTCTTTTTTCTGGTTGTCCGTCTGCCGCTCTATCAAAGACAGGAAGCTGATCCGGCAAATCCCTCCGGTGTCCCGACTGCCGAAGCGGAGATGGGTCTATTTTCAGCGTTGTTGCCGTATATTATTTTAATTGTGATTGTTTCGGCAGCCGAGCTCTGGGGTCCCTTACACAAATTCTTAAATCAAATTTATCTGAGCCTGTATTTTCCTGAAATAACATCTCATTTCGACTGGGTGGTAAAAGCCGGTTTTGGGAAAAGAATCAGCGTGTTCGGGCATCCAGGATCTTTGCTGACCTATGTATCGCTGATCAGTTTTATCGTTTTTTCCAGGCAGCGGTATTATGCCCATGGTGCCATTCATACCATTTTGTTCAATACCCTAAAAAGCGGCGTTCCCACCAGCCTCGGGATTGTGTCCATGATTTGTTTTTCAATGATTATGGACCATGCCGGCATGACGTACCTGCTGGCCCAGGGGATCAGCAGCTTTTTCGGCAAGCTTTATCCGATTTTTGCATCGCCCATCGGAACCCTCGGTGCGTTTATGACCGGCAGCAATACCAATTCCAATGTGGTATTCGGGGCGTTGCAAAAACAGACCGCCGAGCTGGCAAAAATCAGTGTGGCCGTGATTTTAGGCGCTCAAACCACAGGAGGATCCATCGGCAGTATGCTGGCACCGGCCAAAATAATCGTCGGCTGCAGCACCGTAGGCTTATCCGGCAAGGAAGGTCCGGTCCTCGGGGCCACCCTCAAGTACGGATTAGTTATGACGGGCGTTATTGGCATATTGACGTTTTTGGCCGTTTATATTTCGTAAAAAAAAACGATTTTCTGACTTTTTAAAACACCATCATATTTGCAAGACTAATTTCATACTTAATGGACTTTATCATGAAAGCATTTCTGGAAAAGCATTCGAAAAAAATTAAAATCCTATCCCTGCTAATTATCATTCTGACCCCCTTTTTACTTTATGTTGCCGCGAATACGAATCACCAAGCGCTTATAGTGCTGCTTTTGGGTCTTATGGGCAGCGGCATGGCGTTAGCTTTATTTTTCGGATAGAGAGTTTTATTAACCTAAAAGGAATAACATGTCAGAAGAATTTACAAAATCAACGTACACCATCAAAGCTGCCCGTAAGAAACGGTTATATGAGGAAATCGTTTCACAAATACAAAATTTGATCGAAACCGGAGAATTACGGTCCGGAGACCGGCTGCCGCCGGAAAGGAAATTGGCTGAAATGTTTATGGTTTCGCGAAACTCGGTGCGGGAAGCCATAAGGGCTCTGGAAGAAAAGCAGATATTAAAAAGTCGCCCTGGAGACGGAACCTATGTCATGGTTGAAAATGAAGCGGCACTCATCGAACCGCTGGCCTATGCCATTCAGCTCGAGAAGGCCAAATTGCGGGAAATTTTTCAATTCCGCAGAATGATCGAGCCCCAAATTGCTTACCTGGCAGCGCAAAACGCAACTTCAGAAGAAATTGATGCCATGAAGGCCATCCTGTTTGATCAGGAGCGGCAGATCAAGACCGGCGAAAATAGCAAGGAGCTGGATCGCGCCTTTCACCTGATCCTGGCACGCGCCTCGGGAAATTCTATTCTTTTTAAGGTTGTCAACATACTAAGTGATATTCTGGAAGAAAGTCGCGAAGAACTCTATCAGACTGAACAAAGAAGAAATGTATCCTTTCAGGCCCATCTAAAAATTATCGAAGCCATAGAGAAAAAGGATCCCGAACTGGCCTGGCAGGAGATGAATCATCATTTGATCGGTGTTGAGGGGATCGTTTTTAATTCCACTAAGAAATCCAAGTGAGCAATAAAACTGCGGCTTGTGTAAGTGCGAGGAGAAGATCGACCATGGAAGACCGAATTTTAGCAAAAGCAGAATCAAAAAGCGATAAAGCCATCGAAGTCCTCTCCTCTCTGGTAAAAATACCCAGCCTGACGGGAGAAGAACTGGCGGCCCAGGAATTTGTTGCGCACTATTTAAAAAATCTGGGGCTGAACGTGGACCTCTGGGAGCCGGATGTCGAGGCGCTGTTTGATAAATTTCCCGAGGTGGCCCAGTATCCTTCACACTGGCAGCACGACCTTATATTGCCGTATAATCAACTGCCCCGCTTTGAAGATTTGATTCAATCCGGAAAAATCGATGTCTTAAACTACAA
>CP070694.1:1932041-1935208 GCA_020353355.1 Desulfobacterales bacterium
AGCATGGTTAATCCCAAAAGCCAGCCGGTGAACTCATGCAGAATAATGGCCAGTCCCGACACCCCTCCGGGCGCGATATTAAAAGGTGCCAGGAAAATATCGAAATTGATCGCCAGAATGATTGAACCAATCGTTAAGAGAAAATAGTCCGGAAAAACTTTACGGAGATCGATGTCGGCAATTAGATTTCTTATTTTCGATTGCATTATTGTTGGTTTTTTCGCTTTCGAATAAAAGTTAAAAGATCTGTTTCAAGCTGCGAATCGATATCCGGCTTTTCGTAGGCAGATAATCGCCCGGACAGAACCTCAGAAGCTTTTTCGTTGACACCCCTGCTGCCCTCTTCCTGCCAACCGGCATAGCCTTGGCGATTTACAAGATCAGTCAGAAATAGCGCGGTTCGACATTGTGCCAAAGTTTTGGGATGGGTAAGATAATCACCCCCGATGCCCACCTCTTTGATGAAGTTGAGATCAATGGATTCATCGGTTATTTTTATTGGCTTCAAGATTTCGATTGCCGTGCGGCATAGTTCTTCATCAATGATAAACTTCTCAAAGCTCATGGCACTGTAAGACCCGAGAATACCGGCCGCATGCAAGATAAAATTCGTTCCATTACGAATAGCCGTCATCACGGTTAAGGTCGATTCAATACCTGCTTGAGCATCCGGCAGGTGGGCATCCGTTACGCAACCGCCGGCGCGGGCGGGCAATTTATAAAATTTAGCCAGTTGAATGGTCGCCGATGTTAATCTCGGGACTTCCGGCGCACCCATGGCTAAACACCCGGTGCGCATGTCCATAATGGCCGAAGTACCACCAACGATCACCGGCGCACCTGGATTTACCAGCTGGGTTAATACTACGCCGGCCAAAGTTTCAGCAGTCTGTTGGGCAAGCAGACCGGCCAGACTCAAGGGTCCTGACGAACCGGCCATGACCAGGGCACCAAAAATGCAGGCCTGGTTGGAGCGCGCAAGCTCGATAATGGAGCCTGCCATCTCGGCGGTATATCGGAACGGCGAGAGAGGCGTAATCAGCGATGCGGTCACAGGCGTTTCCTTGAGCGCTTCTTTGCTTCCCCGCATGATAGTGAGCATATCGATGCAATCACGTGCCGCTGCTTTGGACACCGGACTTCCCATAAAGGGTTTGTCGCAGAAAACAATATTCGAATAGAGCATGTCCAAATGGGCCGTTTCCGCCTGTAAATCCCATGGTGCAACCATGAGAAAGCCGTTCACGTTAATCACTTTAGAGGTTTGAACCAGCTGACAAAATTTCTGATAGTCGGCCAGGGTTGCCTCCCGTTGCAACCCACCGATGGTGGCGATAAAGGATGCGCCGTAGCCCGGTGCCAGGGCAAAATCATCTCCACCGATGGCAACGCTTTTCGCGGGATCTCTGGCAGTAAGTTTAAAATGTGACGGCGCAGTCTCGATGGTCCGGGTTATATCTTTTTCTGAGAAAAAGACTTTTTTCCCGTTTACGTTGAATCCATTGGATTTAAAAAGATCGAGGGCTTCATCGTCATCAAATACAACGCCGACAGTTATGAGCAGATCCATTGAAGCATCGTGAATTTTGTTCAACTCTTCACCGGTGAATGCCGGCATGCGATCGTGCATTTTTCAAACTCCATAAAGGTGAAAATGTTTTCCCTGTTTTTGCTATTGTTTGAGAATCAATCCAGCAGTCTATGAAATGCTGGAGACAGCCACGAAATTTGGTTTCTTAAGGTATATTCGACTCAATGTCAACTATTTTAAAACATGCTCTTCTACCGCCTTGGCAATATACTCCACGCGCTCGATCAGGTTGTTTCCTAATACCATATCGCCCACTCCCAATATAATGTTCTGGCTGTCGACCATCTCAAGAATGCGGTGGACGTATTCTTGAAACTGCGCTTCACTCGTTCTTTCTTCCAAAATGGGAGACGGAAAGCCACCCCAGATCAAAGGTCCATTTTTCCAGGTTTCCCACGCCTCCTCAAATGTGCATTCCGTCAGGGGGGCGGGCGAAAAGGATTCACATACATCCAGGCCGGATTCCGCCAGCAAATGCAGCAATGGCTTTACATTTCCATCGGTGTGGCTGCCGACTTTTTTTCCTTGCCCGTGGAGAATCTCATTGTATTTTTGGTAGTACGGCAGGCTGTATTTTTGGAAAAGTTTCGGATTGGTCATTACCCCATCAAGATTATCACCAAACTCCACATAAATCGCCGGAAGATCAGATAACCGCTGCAGGATCTCCATGAACTGCTGATCCAAAAGGTGAATCAGCCGATCCAGCAGCCGGGGGCTATCGTAAAGTGCCGTAAATAAGGGCACCTCACCCAAATATTCGAGCAAGGCCTGTTGAAACGGAATACGATGAAGACAGGGCACCACAAATCCATTGTCACCCAGATTGCCTTCATCTTCCCGTATTTTATCGAACTGCGGAACGATTTCAGTGTGCTCGATGATGTACTCAGCGATTCGATAATCTTCTTCGGCCTTGATCAGATGCTGCATCAGATATGGTTCCACGCCGCTCATGGCAACCATGCTCTCGGCAACCTCATACTCGAGGCTCAATTTTCCAACCGGTGCAATGTATTCAATTAAGGTCGTACCGGCTTTGTCGCGGGGCACCTGATGGGGTGCCCATTGGGCCGGAAAATATTCCGTTACGGGCTCCGATTCACGATAAATGACCTCATTTTCAAAGGTATAAATGACTTCGACACCGTGCAGCCCAAAGGCATACGGAGCCGTAAACTTTTGCCGGCCCATCCCAACGGCCTGATGGATTTCATTCAGGGACAGATCTTTGAATTTTTGCGGGATGGTTCCATCCTGGCATTTACTTTTATACCAGATTTCCATACGGTCGATGAACGGATGGCGGTCCGGTTTTCTTTTCTGCAAAGCCGCAATAACTCGATCTCGCATCGTCCATTTGTCCATATCATCCTCCCCTTGGGGATATCGTTCTGCATTATTTAATTGTCAACTGACAACAATTTACAATTGGCCTGATAAAATGTCAAGATCTACACGATTATCCAAAAGATAAAAGGAAAGTAAATTGAACGTGGTAGAGTGGAACCTATTGATGATTTCGAAAAAGTCAAAAAATTTATTTATTTGGTTATCTATAAAGCTCAAGTTGCAT
>CP070694.1:1935308-1938723 GCA_020353355.1 Desulfobacterales bacterium
ATGACCAGGGATAAGGTGGATTTTGTCGTGGGTGGTTTCAGAACCGAGGCCGTTCTGGCAATGCAGGACATCGCCATGGATTACAAAAAGATTTTTATCGGCTGCGGTGCCGCACATCCGGAGCTCTGCCTGCGCGTCGCCAACGATTATGACACCTACAAATACTTTTTCAGAGGCACACCGTTTAATTCCTCGTTCCTGGTGAGAACATCATTTATTCAGATGGCCACGGTGGGCACCATACTCAGCAAGTCTTTGAATATTCCTAAGGTCAGAGTCGCTGTGGTGGCCGAAAAGGCCATGTGGGCGGATCCGTTGATTCCCGCCGCCGAAGGATTCATCCCCAAATTGGGTATGGAAATCTCCGGTATGTGGCGTCCGTCGCCCGTGGCCACCGACGTAACGGCCGAGCTTTCGGCCATTCAGCGGGCGGATACCCATCTGTTTCTGACTGTTTTCTCATCCTCAGTGGGAATTCCGTTTGCCAGACAGGCTGGCGAACTCAAAATACCGGCGGCTCAGGTGGGCATCAATGTCGAATCCCAGAAAGACGGATTCTGGCAGGCCACCCAGGGCAACGGCAACTATGTGATGACCTTGAATACATATAATCGTAATGTTGAGGTCAATGAACTTACCAAGCCTTTTGTCGATAAATATGTAAAACGTTTCGGTGAGACACCGACCTATACGGCGGACACCTATGGGGCTATCATTTACAATATTGTGCCGGTAATCGAAATGACCGGGACTCTTGATGCGGATAGACTGGTCAAGGTCATGGAGACCCGCGAGTTTAAAACCCCAGGCGGTAGGGTCGCATATGTCAAAGACGAGCAGGGTCGTCCCCTGCATGACCTGAAATGGGGTCCGGGCTATCTGACCAGCCTGGGCGTTCAATGGCAGGATGGCCAGCAGGTGGGGGTCTGGCCGAATAAATGGAAGGCCGCTGAAGGTGCACCGGAAGTTACGTATAAGGGTATTATGCCTTATAAAATAGCACCCTGGATCGTCGAAAAGTATAAACAATAGAATTCCAATTAAGCAAGCAGGGCAGCCCTCGGCAGACTCCAACAACTCGTTTCCCATCCCTTTATGGGAGGGGATTCAGAGACTGAGTCGTAATTGGCAGAACAATGCCTGAGGCTGTTTTCGTCATTCCGGGCTTGGCCCGGGCACGAAGTGAAGCTTTAACGCTATCCAGTGCTTTTTCAGAGTATTGCGTTACTGGATGCCGGATCGAGTCCGGTATGACAGGCAGAATTTAAGCGCTTTTTTGAATTGCGACACAGTCTCTCAAGGGAGAGGGCATTTAGTGGAATTGCGGGGGTTGTTGGCCAGCCTGTCTGTGGCTGCCCTACCTGTACAATTGAGGTGATATGCTACTGGACATCATTATTACCGGTTTGATCAACGGGAGCACTTACGCGCTTTTGGCTATTGGTTTTTCCCTGATATTCGGTGTTGCTCGCATTGTTAACATAGCGCATACCGCCTTTTATATGGTGGCCTCATACTGCATCTATTTTGTGACCCACAAGTTGGGATATCACCCTGTGCTGGGAATGTTGATTGCGGTGCCGGTGGTTACCCTGCTGGGTCTGATTTCCTACAAATTGTTTATCGATCCGATCAGGGAACATGAAGCCGCAGTGTTGATCGGAACCATCGCGCTGGCCATCGCCCTGCAGGAAGTCATGCTGATCATTTTCACCGGAGACTACCTGAGTGTACCGGCGTTGATTGGAGGATATTTTTCAATTTTTGATGTTAAAGTCTTTTATCAACAATTTATTACGTTTGTTGCCGCCCTGATCATTCTGGGTGCTCTCCGGCTGCTTTTGATGAAGACCAGGCTGGGATTGGCCATTCGATCCACGGCCGAAGATAGAGAGGTGGCCAACCTTATGGGCATGAATGAGAGCCGCGTGGCGATGATGACGGTCGGTATCTCCATTGCACTGGCCGGCTTTACGGGTGCGGTGATCGTACCGTTGACCATCGTAGAGCCGTTTATGTGGATGCATCCGCTGATTATGATGATGGCGGTGGTGGTTCTGGGGGGATTGGGCAGCATCAAGGGAAGTTTTGTCGCCGCCTATATTCTGGGATTTGCCGAGGCGCTGGTGGTATTCCTGATTCCCATGGGTGCCTTTCTCAAGGGCTCGGTCGCGCTATCCATCATGATCCTGGTGCTATTGATCCGACCGGAAGGTCTATTTGGTGTTGCGTTTGAAGAAGAGAGATAATTATGGATCTGATTCGATTTTATTTCAGAAAGCTTTTCAACATTGTAAAAAATGAGATTCTCGTGCTTCCCAGCCGGATTGTTGTGTTTTTATTTTTTCTGTTGCTGCTGGTGATACCCTTGCTCACAAAGGATCCGTATCTGCTGCGAATTTTGATTTTAACCAGTATTTTTGCCATTTTTGCGGCCAGCTGGGATCTTTTATCCGGGTTTACCGGCCAGATGAATTTCGGACACGCTCTTTTCTTCGGCGTTGGCGCCTATTGCGCCGCCATGCTGAATCAGCAGGCTCATCTTCCACCGTGGGGCAGCATTCCGCTGGGGGCCCTGGGTGCAGTTTTGGCGGGCCTGGTCATCGGTATACCCTGTCTGCGGTTAAGGGGTACCTATCTGGCCTTGACCACGCTGGCGTTCCCCATTATTTTGATGGGGATTGTCTTCGCCATTCCCAATATAACCGGAGGAGAATTGGGGATCTCCGGTTTAGAGCGTCTGGCACGATCCCGGGTCGTCAATTACTATGTTGTCGTTCTGGTAATGCTGGTTTTGTGTACCATCATGTGGAAAATTACCGATTCCCATGTCGGCATCATTTTTCATGCCATCCGGGAAGACGAAGTGGCGGTGCGGGCCGCCGGTATCAATACCACCCGCTATAAACTGCTGGCCTTTTGTCTCAGTGGCTTTTTTGCCGGTATTGCCGGTGGGCTTTATGCTCATTTTATGCGAATTGCCGGCCCTTCAACCCTGGAAGTTTCCATGTCCTTTCAGGTGGTGATCTGGTCGATTTTCGGGGGCGTCGTCACCATCTGGGGGCCCATTGGTGCGGTTTTCATTCTGTTTCCCTTAATGGAGTTCTTCCGGTTATGGCCGGAGTTCCGCATGCTCATGTTTGCCTTCGTTATATTGCTGATTTTGCTGTATATGCCCGAGGGAATGCTGCCGTGGATTCGTGATAAAATCGAAAACGAATGTCCGCGCTGCAAGATTCGAAATGTCACCACCCGTAAAACATGCCGGGTATGTGCGGCGGAAATGGACTGAAAGAATTGAATATTGATTTTCATTAGTGTCCAAAAGAGAGATTGCTTCGCTTCTCAAACGGCTTCGAGACAAAATACGAACATTGTATTTCATCGATTCCATTGCCTGATTTAATTAATATCA
>CP070694.1:1938823-1942652 GCA_020353355.1 Desulfobacterales bacterium
AAAGTTTTCCCTGAGAATATCGCATCTTCTCTGATAACTTCTTTTGCTATGTCTACTGCTTTGTCGTAACCTATTTTATTAGCAAATGCTCTTATGAGTGATGAAACAATCGGTGCTTGTACTTCTCTACGTTTGAGATGGGTTATTTTCATTTTTTTCCTCTTTCTTGTTGATGTGCGGTTTTTCTTGATTAAAAAATCCAAGCTGGCCGGCCAGAGAGTGAATGATCTCAATTCCCTCTTTCGCACCCATACGCGCGAACTAATGTGTAATCATATAAGTAGTACGATCTGGTGCAGGCGGATCGAGTTGTTGAACCGTAACTCCTAATCTTTTCCTTAACTGATCGGCCACAGATTTCGGAACATTAGCCCAATATCTGGGATCTTCCAATAGGGATTGAATTAAGAAGACGGAGTCAAGCTCGATTTTTGGTTTATGTAAAGGATCCCATATGTTATCATGTTTTATCATAAATTATAAGAAAAGAGGACAAAACAATGAAAAGAATAAACTCTGATTTCATGCGCCCGTCTCAAGAGTTGATAGAAGAATACGCGAAACATAGCGCGGCCACAGTGCACGAAGCTTCAGGCCGAAAAGGTGCTGTCTTTAGCAATATTAAACCCACCAAACCCGGAATGAAGGTCTGTGGTCCGGCCTTGCCGGTGATGCTTCTAGGTGGCGACAACATTATGGCCCATAAGGCCCTCTACGTTGCCCGACCCGGAGACGTGTTGGTATTAAACAACGGGGGCGTAACGGAGTTTGGTATCTGGGGTGAGATCATGACCGTAGCAGCCCAGTCTTTAGGCATAGGCGGCTTAGTGACCGACGGCAGCGTTCGGGATTCGGACCGGATGTTTAACCTTGGCTTTCCAGTGTTTTGCGCTGGAGTTTGTATAAAAGGTACCTCTAAAGAAGGGTTGGGATTCATTGGTTATCCGGTTAACCTTCGTGGTGTGGTGATCAAACCTGATATCATTTTGGGCGATGACGACGGCATAGTGGTAGTTGATATTGATGAGGCTACCAGCATATTGGAAGCGTCCAAAATACGAGAAAGCAAGGAAGCCGTTGTGTTCGAAGAAATCAGAAACGGCAACTCTACCTTGGAGATCTATGATCTCGGCAAGAAGCTGACAGAGTTAGGACTTGAAGAGTAACTTATTATAACACGATCGTATTGATTGAAAGGGGGCGTTTAGAAATTGACAGTAGCGTCATGTCCTGCAAATAATAATAATTTGTCCCAATTGAGTTCAGCGAGTTGTATCGTTCTTTGAAAAATAAATACGTCAGCTGTGGATGATGACGACGCCTTCCGTGGCATTGACGGTTACATGCTGCCCGGTTTGCAGCATCTGGAATGAGTTTTCATCAAGAGAGATAATTGGAATTTCTTTGCCGTAAAAATGTTTGCAGACGATGGGTCCTGTGGCCAGGATGGGTTCGGTTCTCACATTAACAATTGCTGCCGGTGACTTGTCCACTCTGGCTAATTCCAAAATAATCAGTGAGCCGGTGCTCGACCCCTTGCCATAGGGGAATACCAGTACTTTCCCCGCTATGCTCTGGTTGAAAAGCTCATGGCGTGGGTCGTTGATAAGGCCGTTTACAGGATCCACGCCGCCCCAGAAACTGATGGGTTGGGAGATCTTTAGCACCTCTCCCTTGGCAACTCCCGGTACCACACAACATCCCTTTATTTTTTTCTCCACGGCGATTTCCTCCTACAAATTTTTCCCCGCACAGCCGTTTCAACACAGTTTTCGAGACTTCCATAGGCCGTATAAAGACCCCTCTGGGAAAAGCAGTAGTTGGCAAACTTGGCAGAATCGGTCATAGCAGCTGTAAAGTGCCAGGTCTCCTTGGGATATTGTAGTGGACAGCCGTCGGTAAACACCATAACCCCCGCGGCCGTCAGGTCGGATAGAACACCATTGTCTTTTATCCAGGCATAAACACTTCTGTTCGTGAATGCCCAGAATATCACCGAGCTGTGGACTTTTTTTCCCTTTATGAGTTGAACTAACCGATAAAATTCAGCCGGCGAGTAATGCGGGCAACCGGTAACAATCAGGTCTACCGCATCTCTTTTCACCGTCCAGAGTCGATCTTCCGCCTTCTCGATCAATTTGGGGGTTATATCATATACGTTTTCCGGTTTATTTCCATGAAGGCACATCTCCAGAGTCTGCGCTTCAGGGGTGATCCCCACCATATGGAACAGGCCCACCGCACCGGATGAAGCAGCCGCGGCACAAAACCCCTTGAGGCTGTCAATTTTTATATTCTGAGGGATTCCGGTGATAGCTGCCACCTGATCTCCGGCCATCTCTCCAAAAAGATATCCCAGCAGCGGATAAATCGCCTCATTTTCAAACATCTGAGTGGTGATTTCTTTTAGCCGAATCAACATCCCGGCTTTTCGATTTTCAGTGAGATGAAGACCGAATTTCGGAACCTTTCCGATGATGGCCGCACAGATATCCATGAGATCTGCATACCGGTTGGTCCTCGCGCCGATGATTGAGTTGGCAAAAGCGATGGCATTTGATTCGCCCCAGGCAATCTGTTCCCCGAATCGTGGAATAATTCCGTGTTGATAGGGGACACAGGTCCACGTAGGGGTAGCCCTCATTTTTAGATAGGCCTTTTCCAGGCGTTTGTGCTTTAATAGGACTTCAGGTGGGACTCGGTATGCTTTCCATCGCTGGAGGTCGATGGAACTGGGGTTGAGAGAAGTGGGAACCGCTACTTCTCCTCCCAGATCGGCCATTTTTTCGGCAAGCTCCAATCCGGCATCTACCATGTAAAGGGTGGCATCGATATGTACCTGCGACACCGTCATCAGTTCCTTAGCACCGAAAATCTCTCCCAGGTCGACCAGCACCGATAGAGCTATTCTTGCTGCTTCTCCTTGTTTGCCATCAAGGATGCTTTTCTCCTCAATGGATAAACGCATAGAGCTTAGTTCTTTTTAACATTGTGGTTAAGTTTGTTATAATTCCAACCATGTTCCAATTCCCTTCTTCACCGCTCTTTGGTAAATAAGAGGCGCCACTGCCATATCTTCTAATGCCATGCCAAGGTTGGTGGCCATCGTCCGTTCTTCAGGCGATTCACGGCCTGGCTTTTGGCCGGTAGCTAATTCACCCAGATCGGCATGTACCTCTGGAATATCCTGAAAATAACCGGCTTGCTGATATTGGCGCAACTGGGGGGTATCATCCGTGCAAAACTTAGCTGTTTCTCGCATGGCAGCGGGATGCCAGTAAGAGTCAAAATCCACCAGTGACGCGAAGGCACCCTCATCCAGCCAACCGGCCTGAATGGTGGCATGCGGTTTTTTCAGAATCGGTCCGGCCGTGACGACGATGTCACAACCCCTGACTGCATCCCGCGCTGTTTCAACCGGTACAACCTCCAACTCGAGGCTGCTGCTGGTTTCCTCTATATAACGGCTCAATGCCTCGGCGTTTATATCGTAAGCCATGACTTTCTTCAGCGGAAAAATAATCTTTAGTGCCTCAACGTTGCTCCGTCCCTGCACACCACAGCCCAAAACGCCCACGACTGATGAGTCTGGACGCGCGAGATAACGAGCAGATACTGCGGTAGCGGCTGCGGTACGCATGGCGGTGATCCAGATGCAGTCCATCACAGTAACGGGAAGGCCGGTCTCAACATCGTTGAGTATGAGCAGTCCGGTAATGTAAGGAAGGCCTCTTTTATAGTTATCCGGAAAACCGCTCACCCATTTGATGCCCGCTGATTTTATATCCGGGATGTACGCCGGCATGGCATGAATAAAATTGTCCCCGCC
>CP070694.1:1942752-1947365 GCA_020353355.1 Desulfobacterales bacterium
GGAGGTGGCCATTGATAAGCTTACCCCGGAGCAGAAGCGGTATCTGGCCTCCTGGGATATGGGAACATAATTGGGCAGAGCGCAAAGGGCAGAGCGTTGAGAACTAATGATTAAATCCCAAATTCCAAAAATCAAATTCCAAATAAATCCCAATGACCAAAATTCGAATTCTCAAACGTTTTGAGCATTGAGCATTGGAATTTATTTGTTATTTGCCGGCCCGCCATATTTCTGGCGGGGTTATTGTTATTTGGTGCTTCGTATTTTCGCAATTCGAGGATACAACTGAACTGAGATATCCCACTTGATTTTTCCAACATATTTGTAGGAAGCGACACTATAGGCGGCCACTCCATCGAAGTTTAGCCTTTAAAATGTCGAAATACTGCAAGCCGGGGATTCTGATGATGTTAACCGGCTGTTGTCCTTTTGCAATTAGGATGTCATCGCGTCCATTGATTTCGAGACCCACCTGACCGTCAAAGGTCAACATCATATCCGATGATCCCTTTTCGAGTTTGATTTTTATGGAAACAGATTCAGGCAGAATCAACGGTCGATTGGTCAAGGTATGCGGACAAATCGGAGTCAAAATAATACCCGGAACTTCGGGGTGGACAACCGGTCCGCCGGCAGCCAGGGAATAGGCGGTTGAACCGGTTGGCGTGGCAATAATCAATCCGTCGGCGCTGTAAGTGGTCAAGTAGTTATCGTCGATATAGGTATCGATCCGGGCGAGCCTCGCCAGGGCGCCTTTGTTAATCACCACATCGTTGAGCACGGTTTCCCTGGTGATGGTGTTGCCTTGCCGATTGACTTTTACATCAAGACGCATGCGGGGCTTCAATGTAAAACTATCGTCTAGAATCATCTCGGCGGCAGAAAACAGGTTTTCTTCAGATATTTCCGCCAAAAAACCAACTTCTCCAAATTTGATTCCCAGCACCGGAATGTTTGAATTGCCAATCCAGCGCACGGCGCTCAAAAAGGTACCGTCACCGCCAAGCACGAAAATGGAGAACAAATCCGATGGTGCCGAACTCTGGTCTTTGCGCGAGTTTTTGAGTCCGGGAGGGCTTGTTTTTTTTCGGATTACCTCAACACCCTTGGATCGTAACCATTTTTCGAGTTCATCGGCTTTTTTTCTCGCTTTCGTATCGGCTTTTACCACCAATCCAATCTTCTTCAATGTGTGGCTGAACTCCTTTTACCGGTATTTTGACAAGGTTTAATACTACAAATATCTTGCTAAAACAGCAAGATATTTTTCAGTGTACGAAAATTGCTGAGTAGGACTCGATGAAATTGACACGAACTATTATCTCCTATATAAAAAATTTTGAAAACACATTGGAATTTTTAAAAAGGAGATCTTATGGCACGCAATGAATTATCGATCCCTCCTCATTTTGATCCTGAAAAAGTGGATCAAGTGTGGAAAGTTCCTTATCAAGAACGCGCTGAAGATGCGCAAAAATGGGCAAAGCAAAATAAGATACAACCTGCCTCGAAAGACAAATTCAGAATATATCTCCTGTTAGTCGATGCGCAAAACACATTTTGTATCCCGGGATTTGAGCTCTTTGTAGGCGGGCGATCAGGAACGGGAGCAGTGGATGATAATCGAAGGCTATGTGAATTCATTTACCGTAACATCGATGTGATCACCCATATCTGCGCGACTTTGGACACGCACAAGACAATGCAAATCTTCCATAGTATTTGCCTGGTCAATGATACGGGAGAACATCCCCCTCCCTTTGCACTGATCACTGCAGAGGATGTTGAAAAGGGGGTCTGGAAATTCAACCCAGAAGTTGCTAAAAGCCTGAACATTGACCCAGAGTACGGGCAGAAATTCCTGCACCATTATACCCAGAAGTTGAAAGAGGGAAGCAAATACGACCTCACGATTTGGCCGTATCATGCCATGCTGGGAGGCGTCGGTCATTCTCTGGTTGCAGCAGTCGAGGAAGCCATCTTCTTCCACAGCATTGCTAGATATAGTTTGCCAAACATTGAAGTCAAAGGCAACAATCCACTCACGGAGAATTACTCGGTAATAAGCCCAGAAGTAACGGAGAATTCCGACGGAGATCAAATTGCAGAAAAAAACACCATGCTGGTTGAAACAATTTTGGAGTTTGATGCAATTTTTATTGCAGGGCAGGCTAAGAGCCATTGTGTGGTTTGGACTATTGATGATCTTTTAAGCGAGATAGAAGTTGCGGATAAACGTCTGGCAGAAAAGGCATATCTTTTGGAGGATTGCACGTCACCAGTGGTCATTCCCGATGTGGTGGACTATACAGATCAAGCCAATGAGGCTTTTAGGCGGTTTTCCGATGCGGGAATGAACGTCGTCCGTTCAACAGATTCACTGGAGAGCTTGCCGGGGTTTGCCTTTTGATGCTTATCTTTGATCGTTAAAATGCAACCACCTCGAGGCGTGGGTTCTGCAGGTATTTCCGGCCGACCTTGGCACCGGGGCGTCCGTCCAGCAAAACGATATCGGCGGTGAAATCATAGGCGCCGCGCATCAGACAGCTGCCGACCCCATAGACGTCTACCGGAACCTGCAGTTTTTCAAACTCAGCGATTCTATCCGGAGTAAAACCCCCCGACACAATTATTTTTACGTGATGGTAGCCGTGGCTGTCCAGGGCTTGACGGGTCATTTCCACCAGTTTGGGTGTAACCCCCACCGGTTTGAAATTCTGCATCACCGGCACGATGGATTTGTCGACCAGCGTTTCGGAGGTATCTAATCTCACACCCCAGAGCCGATCCCCCAGAGCTTCGCAGCATTTCAGAGAAGTTCCCACGCTGTCGTTGTCGAAATCCACCAGTGCCACCAGAAGAACGTCCGGATAGGCTTCGCTGAAAAGACGGATGGCTTTGACCGTATCGCCCCCCACGGCTGCAATCAACGCATGCGGTACCGTGCCGGATGCTTTGGCGCCCCACCACTGGGCCTGGGCGTCGGTGGAAACTCCGGTGGCACCGCCGATGTGCGCTGCGTATCCATCGCCGCCTTGAACGGCCCAATGGTCGAAGCGGGCCGGAAAATAGAGGACGTTCTTGCCGTTGGCGGCCTTCACCACGCCGCGGACGTTGCTGGCAATCTTGGTGCGGCGGGCAAGGATGCCGAGATAGACTGTTTCCAGATGGGCAAAATGGCTGGCATCCCCGGTGATGTGCATCACTGTTTCCCAGGGGGAGATGTCATCGCCGTCGTGCAGGGCTTCAACTTTCAGCTGCTCAAAACCGCTTTCCCACAGTTCATCCAGTTGTTGCGAGACCTCCATTTTTTGCCTGATGGTCTGCAGGTAAGCTTTGTGGTTACCGAGAAATTGCTGGCGCGCCTTGTCCTTGAGCTCAATCAATTCATCGAAGAGTTTATATGCTTTAGGGTAATCTGTATATTTTCCGGCCGCCAGTTTGAGAACGGCCACGGCCTCGTCGATCCCGCACAGCACGGCGTCTTTTTTCTGAAACACCTGCATGGTGACTTGCGGGTGCAGATTGTGTTTTTCGAGCGTGATCTTTTCTCGCCAGAAATAGATATCACTGAGGTATCCGCGGCGCAGTTCCTGAACAGGCAAATCAAACACGTGGGCATCTAGACGTTTTCGCATACTGATTATCCCTTCCCTTTTAATCATTGCACAAATTCGTGCTCATACGTGTCCATTCGTGGCTAACTTTTTTATAAGAGGTTGCGGAATCGTATTCAATTGCGCGCTCCCCCAAGTTACCATAACGATGATAATGATGACAAATACTTTGTTGCCGATAATATTGTAGAAGTTCGATGCTGCCTTCCATCATTACCGGGATACGCGCTTTTTACCCGTTTTTGACAGGTTTCTGCTAGTGCGATGGCTTTTTTTATTAAATTATCGGTGACTTGAGTGCTCATACCAGATTTTCTTTTTCTTAATTTAAAAAATTCCAATCTTATCAAGAACATATACACATAGAAGATCGTGTCAACGAAGCCTCCTTTTAGCTTCGATGGTTGTTTCTTTCGCTCTTGTATTAAAGATGCCTTGACTTTGGGCATTGTGTTTTTAGTTGCTTCCCTATTGCTGATTTGATATTCCGGAAGAGCCTAAAGATGCTAACTGAGCTAATGGAGTCAAAACTCAATTAGGTGTTATCTGTTATTAGTTATTTGTTATTCGTTTGAGGAAGCTCGATTATCGGAAATACATCTCTCTGTTGGCAGGGACATCGATTTGAGGATGATATCCTTTCAATTAACGAATAACAAATAATCCTTACCTGCGAATTGTGTGTTTTCCCTCGATTCGTATTTTGCATAGGAGTTGATGTTATGCGGATTAGAATTCTCACTAGTGATGATGTCAAAACCGCCTTGCCGATGCCGAAAGCAATTGAGATGATGAAACACGCCTTTGGACAACTCTCGGCTGGTAAGGCAACTGTGCCGCTTCGATCAAAAATCTCCTCAGATAAAGGAGATACCCTGTTGATGCCTGCCTACCTTCATAGTAGCCAGGATTTAGGCATTAAGATTGTCTCCATTTACAAAGATAATCCATTGATGGGCATACCGACAGTTACTGCCATTGTAATCGTACTCGACC
>CP070694.1:1947465-1952191 GCA_020353355.1 Desulfobacterales bacterium
AGATTTGTGACACCAAATAAGGGCATCACCAAAAGCGCGGTTTAGTGAAATATGAGATGCGTCACAGGAATGACGTTTTACGTCTGTATTCGTTGGCTTGTTTTTGTAAACTTCGATAATAACAATATGTAACTGTAGAATTTTTTGCTATAAAGGCATTAAATTTGCATGCTCTATGAAAACAGGGTCAAACAAAAACCACACAATTTAAGCACACCAATAGTCATATTATTTCGATGATTAATTGTGAAAATTAGCAAGTGATGGATTGTGTTTAAAATATTTGATCATATAAAAAAGATTTTCCACCTAAACGCTGTATTTAAAATCGCTGTCTCATGCCTCGTGTGCATAAGTTTTCTGGTATGGGGTTATGCGATAGGGGTATATCAAATCTTCCCATATGATATTTTTAAAGAACTGACCGAATTCATTGAAGGCGATGAGAATTTGGTAAAAGAAATTACTGTCAGTGTGACTGGATACCCGCAGCAACAACTTTTGGAGAAAAACTATTTTCCCGGGCATCATGGGTTGAAGATTGCAGATGACTATGTTGATCCAGGCTATCTATTATTGGCTGGACTAGATAACGAACTTAATGAACATTCAGTAAAACTTATTAGGTTGTCTGATGGTGGGATGGTACATCGATGGCGCCTAAATTACGATGTAATATTTAAAAATACACCTAGGTCTGCGGGTAGTTATATCCTACCAAATAAGATGCGCTGTCGAATGCTTCACCCGTTTCTTCTCGATGATGGAAGTATTATTTTCAACGTGCAAGCTGGTCCTTTGGTGAGAATCGATTCATGTTCACGGCATATTTGGACAAATAACAGACATTTTCATCATAGCTTGGAGAGGGATTCTGAGGGCAATATTTGGGCGCCAACGGTAATTTATCCATCTTCTTACGAAAATAAGAAGTTTTATGCAAAACACACTGATGATGCCATTGCTAAGCTCAATCCTGAAGGAGAAGTACTCAAAGTTTGGTCATTGACGAAAATTCTGGAACGCAATGGATATGCTGGCTTACTGTTTGGAGTTCGAAAGTACGAGAAAGATCTCCTGCACCTCAACGACATTACACCAGCATTAAAAGATGGCGAATTCTGGAAAAAGGGCGATCTACTCTTAAGTATACGTCACATCAGTTCCATTGCTCTTTATCGTCCATCAAATGATAAGATAATTTGGCTTCAAACTGGGCCCTGGCTGAATCAACACGACGCTAACTTTCTGGACGATACAAAAATCAGCATTTTCGGCAACGATCTCATTCGCGACATTGGATTGTTCAATGAGAATAATATCAGTAATGTTTACATTTACGACTTTAAAACCCAAAAAATTGAAATGCCTTATACAGACATCATCACGCAGGTCGCGATGAGAAGCCCTGAAGAGGGTAGGTCAAAAGTGCTACCGAATGGTGATGTGTTTATAGAGGAAACCATGCGAGGGCGGCTTCTGCGTCTTTCACCAAATCAAGTTCGTTGGTCATATGTAAACAGGTATAACCAGAATAAAATAGGTTTAATTTCATGGAGCCGCTATTTAGAGGCGAAAGAAGTTGAGAAAATTTTACCAAAACTAAATTGCAATTGATATTGGTGTCTGGGAGGTAAAACCGATGCGTGTAACAATATTAGTCCTGCTAATGGAAATTATTTTTAGTTCGAACGTGAGTGCTTATGTTGGCCCTGGATTAGGGGCAGGTGCCGTTGGCGTTGTGTTGAGAGTTCTAGCCTCGGTAATCCTAGCTTTATTTGCGATAGTTTGGTATCCAGTAAAACGATTATTGAAAAAAATGAAAATTTCTTCTCAATCTAAAAATAATCGGCATCAAACTATGGGGTCCGAATGAATTACTGTATTTTCGCCTTTGTTGCGTTGTTTGCGGTTGAATTGTTTATCCGCCTGCCGATTGTATCTTGCGGACGTAACGTCATAAAAACATCGCACACGGCAATCAGAATAATTGTATCTGATTCGATATCAGATCATCACAAGGAGAAAATGTTGCTTTACCATGCGCTCGCCATAGCCAAGTCAACGGTCAAAATTTTCGGATTCCTATTGATTATCGTGCTTTCAATTTCTATCGTAATCTTTACACTTGACGTAATTTTGGAGCAACATTGGTGGCTTGTCAATCAGCTTGCCACATTTGAGGGTTTTTCTCTAATATCCGTTTTTTCATTGTTTTACGCAATCGCAAGAGGTCGTTTTGTTCGACGCTAATTACTCTTTCTCTGAGCGTTTGTTACACCGCTTTGCACTGGGATCTTCCTTCGTCGCTGAAGCTTCATTTGACCTTGAGCGATTTATTAGCAAACAGGCCCAAAATGTCAGCCATAGATCCCATTTATTTATTGCAGGCCTCGCGCGTGCAGGAACAACTGTTCTGATGCGGACGTTTTACAAGACCGGCAAATATCGTTCACTTACGTACCGGGATATGCCGTTTGTTCTGATGCCGAATATTTGGCGCATGTTGTCGTCACGCTTTTGGAAGTACAGTCCCGAGAAGGAGCGCGCCCACGGAGAGCGCATTTTGGTAAATTTCGATAGTCCGGAAGCTCTGGAAGAAGTGTTCTGGCGCGTACATTATGGAAAAGATTATATTTTTGATGACTGCTTAAAGCCTCATTGGATAGACAATGAAGGCATCAAAATGATCCGTCAATACATAGGTCTTATTTTGTCCTGTTCCGCCCAAAGCGGTGGCTTGCTTTATCTATCAAAAAATAACAACAATGTATTGCGACTGGAGAGTATCCGAAGGGCTTTTCCCAATTCAAATATCTTGATTCCTTTTCGCGATCCGGTACAGCAAGCAATTTCGATGTTGGCACAACACCAAAAATTTTGCAGAATACAAACGGAAAATAAATTTTCGTATCACTACATGCGTTGGCTCGCACATCACGAGTTCGGTTTAACGCATCGGCCATTCTTTTTCGAGGAGACCGGAACGAAAATCAATTCGTGTAATGATGCGACAGACATAAATTACTGGTTGAAACGATGGATCGAAATCTACACATATTTGCTGGAATCTTCACCTTCTGGCAGCTTTTTTGTTTGTTATGAAAGTCTGTGCCAGCAGCCAGAAACTGTACTGAGTTCGCTGTTTAACCAAGCTCAGCTTGACATCGATTTCGGTGAAATTGACATGAATTTTATCGCATCAGATTGGAAGGAGGCATGCACCCATGTTGATGCTGGTTTACTAAATCAAGCATCCCATATCTATCAGAAGCTTGAATCTCGGTCTGTCGGTGTACAATGAATCTGAAGCGGATAAAAACCGATTATTCGGACCTAATATACTTGTTAATAAACTCGAAGCAGACGACTGTTATTTTTTTAAAGAATTCCAAATTTTTTCACCCGCTTTTGATATTCGCGATATTGATCTCCGAAGGCTCGGATCAATATATTTTACTCCAAATTTAGACGATACAACATCATCGCGATAATGAGTAGTACGGCAATTAGGTTGAACCAGCTCATGCTGATAACCGTATTGTATATGATCAATTTAAGGATAAACATGGTGTAGATCGGGTGCCGAAAATATTGGTAGACGCCGTTTGTTTTTAAGGTTCTTGCCGCAGGAAACACCGAAAAGTAGCGTCCAAGTGAAATATAAGATAGAACAATAAATATTTTCATAAGTATTAATAAACAAAGGATTGAAAGATCGAAAAGCGGCGAAGCGATTTGTTTGTACAAACTGAAATGCAGAAAAAAGGGCGAGAACTTTGTTTCCATGAGTTTGTCATAAAAGAAGAGATGAAATTGCCCTAAAATAATTGCACCCCCTCCCCCAATAGCAACTGCAACTATGCTTCCAAAAGAAACATCGATATGTTTTGCCCTTGAGCGAATAAGAATAAGAACGATTAAGAGGCTGGCAATGATGACATCGAGCAGAATATAAATGCCTTGAAGATCGAAATACAGTATTCGTCTGAAGTCGTAATAAATACAGGGAAATAGAACAAACAGGGCAAAAAAACTGCTGCCAAGAAGATTATTTTTTATTAAGGCTTGAATTATAATGGACATTTTTTTTATCACCAAATCCAGGCCCACATAGGATGTTGAGCTGTGCCCATCGTCGCGCAGATATTTTATTCGATCGATTTTTTCCATATTATAGTTTTCGGTCAATTGCCGAAAAACCTTAATTGAAAATTATTCGAAAATCCAGTATATTATAAATATCATCGCTACCAATATGTCTATCAGGATACGCTGTTTGTCAGGCAAAATAAACAAAAATGAATGACCATGCGTCGACCGGAACTGACAACATTTCCAAAAGAAAACGTTGATACGAATTATTCGAGCGGTAATGTATTGATTCGATGGTTAATCATGAGACTGTTACACCGGATTGCCGATGTCTTGTCGGAAATAAACGCCGCAGCTCAACTTGGATTAGATATGGGTTGTGGCGGGGGAAATGTGATTTATTATCTTCATCGTCAGGGAACCATCGGTGATTTGGTAGCGGTTGATCTGGATGTCGACAGGCTCCAATTTGCAAAACATCACTTTCCATATGCCACTTATTTTTGTGCCGATATTAATCGATTGATATTTAGAGAAAATACGTTTGATTATATCATTGCCACTGAAATTTTCGAGCATTTACCTGCTCCCCAGGGGGCCATCAGGGAACTCGGTCGCATCGACAAGAATG
>CP070694.1:1952291-1956839 GCA_020353355.1 Desulfobacterales bacterium
ATTCATTCGAGTATTGAGTTGGTAGTCAAAGCCTTTGGATTGCAGATATCTCCCTACTCAGTTCACGCTTCTTAAATCGATGCGTGTGCGCTTAGCGGGTTTTCGGGGAGTTACTTTTTTGTGGAGGAGTCCCCTTAAGTTTTTATTCCTAATGTTAATTTTAAATCTGCCGATATCGATACCATTTCCACACCTTGACAGACATGCATTAACGAAATACATAGATGCATCCAATTCATTGAAAATCGTCCCCAATGGAAACATTTTAATGGTTAAAAAATATGGCATTCGATCTATTTCTCAGATTACTTTTTTTCCGGTTTCTGTTTGTGGTGCTCTGCTTCTCGGCCATTGCCGGGTATTCTGTGCTGAATTGTGACGCAGCGGAAACTTCACCACAGCCCGAAGATCGGCTGGTATATCACCTCGAACAAACCAAAAAGGGTTTAAAGCCGTTGAAGCTGGCCCAAGCGCCCGCCATGACGGCATCGGCTAAAATTTATGCAACGTATTATGGGATTTCGTTTAAAGACATCCGATATTACTTAGGTACTTTCAGCTCCGGCCCCTATGTTCTTGCCGCTCACGTCTTTTTACCTTCGGAGCCAAAAGCCACTGTTTTTTTGTTGCATGGATACCTTGACCACAGCGGCATATTAAAACACCTCATTGACCTGTGTATCGGCCAGCGCTTTGCCGTGGCCATCTATGATCTACCCGGTCATGGGCTATCCAGCGGGGCTTCCTGTTCGATTGACGATTTTTCCGAGTATGTATCGGTTTTTAATGATTTTGTTGACTTGTGCCGTTCCCAGTTGCCCGGACCCTATTATTTTGTCGGCCACAGCACGGGATGTGCCATCGCAATCGATTATTTGCACCGCGTTAACCCCAAGGCTTTTGACAAGGTTATTTATATCGCGCCGCTGGTACGTTCGGCCTACTGGAAGATCTCAAAGGTCCATCATTATCTGGCAAAACCGTTCCTTGAATCCGTTCCCCGTGTTTTTTTTGATAATTCATCCGATGCTGAATTTAACCAATTTTTTCAAAATGATCCGCTGCAATGTAAGGAAATACCGCTAAAATGGGTAGAAGCGCTCTTTGCCTGGAATGAACGTGTGGAAGGATACCGAACCATTTCCCGGCCGGTTCTCATACTTCAAGGTACCGATGACACGGTGGTTGACTGGCAATACAATATACCGTTCCTAAAGCAAAAAAATACATCCGTCGCGGTAAAATGGATCGCGAATGGCAAGCATCACCTGGTGAACGAAAGCGCAGCGATTCGATGCGAAGTTTTAGAAACGGTGAAGGATTATTTGCAACCTTGACGCGTATGCGCTGTCAGCGGGAAGCGAGAAGTGAACTTAATTCCTGCTTTAGGGAACATCCAGCACTGCGCGGATGGTTGAGGCCAATTCGTTTTTAACCACCGGTTTCATCACAAATTTTTGAATTCCCATTGAAAGTGCCTTTTCCTCGGTGATGGCCTCATTAAAGCCGGTGCACAGAATTATCGGAATTTCAGGCTTAATGTCGAGCAGTTTTCGAGCAAGCCGGTCGCCGGTCATATGCGGCATGGTCATATCGGTGATCACCAGGTCGAATTCATCCGGATGCCGGGTAAACACCTCCAAGGCTTTCTGACCATCGGTACTGGTGGTGACCTTGTAACCAAGATGTTCCAATATCTGTTGCTCCATATCAATAATCTGCTCTTCGTCATCCACCAGTAAAATACGTTCGCTGCCTCCGGGTGCCGTGGAAAATGTGGTTGTTTTGGTTTGCACACCAATCTCATCGATCACCGGCAAGAACACATGGAAGGTGCTTCCCGTTCCTAGTGTGCTGTCGACAATAATATCCCCCCCGTGATTTTTCACTATTCCATGGATGACCGCCAACCCCAGGCCCGTGCCTTTACCATGTGCTTTGGTGGTATAATAGGGTTCAAAAATTCGGTCCATAACGGCCGGTTCCATTCCGCAGCCTTCATCTTTAACCGTTAATCGCAAATGTCTGCCCGGCTTTAAGCCTACCCGCTCAATCGTATCCGCATAGGTGATATCCACTTCGGTTAGAACAATTTTTAGCTTCCCGCCGGCTTCCTGCATGGCTTGATAGGCATTGGTACATAGATTCATAATGACCTGATGAATCTGGGTGGCATCACCGCTGATGGCACCACAGCTTTCATCCAAGTGGTGCTCAATCTCGATGGTCGAGGGGATCGTGGCGCGCAACAGCTTGAGGGCCTCCTTAATGACGTATTGAACCCTTATCGGCTCGCGTTCCTGACCGCTCTGGCGGCTGAAGGTGAGTATTTGTTGAACCAGATCTTTGGCGCGATGGGCAGCTTTTAGAATTTCTTCTAAATTTTTTCGGGCCACACTGCCTTGCGGGACCTCGTCCATGGTCAGTTCGGTATAGCCGACGATGGGAAAAAGGATATTGTTGAAGTCATGGGCAATGCCACCGGCCAGGGTTCCAATGGCCTGTATTTTCAGAACTTGCTGGAGCTGCTTTTCTGAGCGGGCCAGGGCTTCGGTTCGTTCTTCCACCTTTTTTTCGAGAATGAGGTTCTGGTTGCGCAGCAGGGAATAAAATTCAAGGCTCTCCAGCGCATTGGCCGTATTCAGTAAAATAATCGACAACAGCGTTAGCGATGTATCTGGAATTTTATGGTTTTCGCAGGGCAACAATCCGACGAACATGCCGCGTATCCGGGAATAGGTGGCGATCACATGCAGGATAAATTTCCGCGTGTGGTCTCTTGAAGTGATAAACACCCCTCTTTTTTCGCGGACGGCCCAGGCAAAGAGGCCCTTTTCTATCATGTGCTCGACTTCATTTTCAACAAAACCCTTTAGTTTGGGTTCACCGCATATCGTTAATTTGAAATCAGAATGGTGTTCATCGACCAGATAAAGGACCTTGGCATCCAGGGGAATCAGATGGCCGATTCGTTTTTCGGCTTCCTGCAAAATATGCTCCGGACCGTACCCCTTGTTGATGTTTTCCTGAAAATCGCCCAGCGACAGCGCCAATTCAAGCATATTTTGGATAAAGCGTCGGTGGTCTTCTAAATGCTCAATGCGAGCAAGCAGCGTTTCAGGATCTATATTTAGCAAATGGTTCATGTCGGCCTTAACCCTGCAGGATCGTTTCAAGCGAATTAAATTGATGAATGGCCTGTTTAACGACCAATTCGAAGCAGCTTGTCGATAAATCCAAATCTTCCCACGCGCCATAGTTTAGCGGTGGCACGAATCGCTCACCACTGCTCCCCATTCCCAAGGCATTGACCATAATATCTGCCAGATGCACGATTGTCGCCGGAACAGGATTTTGGGCCTCTATGGGATTGTGATGATAAAATACATTGTTTTCTAAAATTATGGGCAGTTTCCAGTGCTGCATAAGATATTGGACAATATGGGTATGGTTGCATCCCAGATATTCATTTTCTTCTTCGAAAAGCAATTTCTCGGACTTGCGGGAGTTGTGCAAAATTCTAAGCGAATCATCCGGAGAATAAATATAAAGCAGCACCCGACCGAGATCATGCAATAACCCCGATACGAATAGTTGCTCCGTATGTGGCAAATTCTTATGCGCTGCTAAAATCCGTGAAACAATACCGCAGGCAATACTGTGCCTCAGGAAAGAATACATATTAATGATTTCTTTAGGAATCTTTTTGAAAATCGAAAGTACACTGATGCCGACTGCCAATCCAAAAATTTCTTTTGTCCCGATCAAAGTCACTGCCTGGGATACTTTGTCGATTTTTGAAGGGCACCCATAAAGCGCCGAATTGACAATTCTCAGCAGGGTTGCTGTCAAGCTGGGGCTTTTGTTAACGACATTGGCAATATCTTCTGCTGAGGAGAGCGGGTTGGAGATCACCTCATTTAATTCAGAAACAATGGACGGAATTTCCGGAAGATTTATTTTCTTTTCACTCAGCTTTTTCAAGAATCCTTTGTTGTTATTATGATCTTTTTGACTATCGGGTGCTGAGATCAACGCCGCTTCTTTTTCCAAAACATGATTTCGACTGCGATACTCAATGGACAATCGAAAAATCTCCTTTACGGCTGGATGATCTAAATCCACATGGACGAAGATAGGCTTGATCTTGTCTTCTGTTTTTTCAATGAGCTCAGGATTGACGTGGGATTCGGGTTTGTCTTTAATTCCGATGGCACCAAAAACCTGGACTTCGGTTATTCCCCAAATTTTAAATATTCGGATATGGGACGGTTCAATACGATTACCCTTACCCAAAAGAAGCCTGCCGTTAATGTCTCTGACTTCTTCAGCTAAAATCATACCGGGCTTTAATTTATGTGTTTGTAAAATACCCATTTAGTTCCAGGATGTTTTTTGAAAGAAACCGGTAGTATGCGCTAACTACTGGGAACAATTCACAAATAAACCGTTGGTGGCGTGATATTTCCAAATAGCCATCGTATGGACGCTATGACTCCTAACTTGAATCTATATCGTCTAAAACATGGAAAAACTTAAGAAAAAAGA
>CP070694.1:1956939-1960690 GCA_020353355.1 Desulfobacterales bacterium
CGAAGCTGACCCTTGACGCGGTCTTCCTGCTTGGCATCCACAGAAATTTCTTGCGGCCCGTAAGGTGTTTTTCGGCTGCGTGATCCGCCGGATAATCGGACCCGACGCTCAATGTCTGATTCGATGCGCTCGAACATTTCCTGATTTCCAGACCCAGATATGTTACCCGTTGTTAACGAAACGACAAAGGCTTCTCTACGATCCAACCATATGCCTGTATACTTTTTCATATCCACCTCCAGCGTCCTGTTTTGAAACAAGAGGCTTTCAATTTCCCATTTACAGGCAATTGGCATGCCAAGTTGTCGTCCATCATCGCCGGGCGGAAGTCAACCTGTTTGCGACTCGTGTGAATATATTAATTAGATTGGTAAAAATGATAAATTTGGAGAAAATGATACTTGAAAAAAACTTCGGAGATGAAGATCAGGGATTCATAGAAATTAGAATAGCAGAACTTCGAGTTCTGATATTTAGGAATAGCGGAACTGCATTTTCTTCTTTCAGGGAAAAAAATGAAATATCGGTGAATTCATGCGATTTTTTTTTCGGCAATTTCAGCACGTGATCAATCCAACCAGGAACAGATAATTTGTTCTTTCGTTAAAAAAGTAAGAATCAAATCCACCGATGTTATTTAATGAATGAAAAAAACCCGAACCGGCAGTTCCGATTGCGCACTGTCCAATAATAGTTTTATAATAACTTTCAATACATTACATAGATGGCACGGGTATTGCTCTCTATCTTTCGTGAGCGGATGCTTTGCCGGTATACAGGCTGCTAGATGTAGAAAACCCGTATCAATTGGAACAGAAGGCGGCATGAAATGGTTGAGAATAATTATGGCCAGCACGGATTATTTTGTTCATTTTGTGGAAAAGATCAATCCGTCGTCAAAAAATTGATTGCGGGACCCGCTGTGTACATCTGTGACGAATGTGTTCAGCTTTGCGGCAAAATTCTTGGAGAGCAAGAAATCCAAGACAAAAAAAAACAGTACCAGGAATTTAATCCCAAGCAAATAAAGGCCAAGCTGGACGCTTACATCATTGAACAGGAATCGGCTAAAAAAATTCTTTCCGTAGCCGTGTACAATCATTACAAACGATTGCACACCATGCCCGCCAGCGACGATGTGGAGATTCAAAAAAGCAATATCCTTTTGATCGGTCCCACCGGCAGCGGCAAAACGTTGATGGCCCAAACCTTGGCCCGTTTTCTCGATGTACCTTTTGCGATGGCGGATGCCACCAGCCTGACCGAGGCCGGTTATGTGGGGGAGGATGTCGAAAACATCATTCTCTATTTGTTGCAAAATGCCGACTATGATCTCGAGAAAACCCGGCGCGGTATCGTCTATATCGACGAAATTGACAAGATTGCCAAAAAATCCGGACAACCGTCAATCACTCGCGATGTCTCCGGCGAAGGGGTTCAGCAGGCATTGTTGAAGATTCTGGAAGGAACCGTGGCCAACGTGCCGGTCAAGGGCGGCCGCAAACACCCCCAACAGGATTATATCAAAGTGGATACTACCAACATTCTGTTTATTTGTGGCGGAACCTTTACCGGGCTTGAAAAAATTATTCAACGGCGCATCGGAGCCAATGTTTTGGGATTCGGAGCCAACATCGCCTCGAAAAATAAACGCGTGACGGGGAATATCTTAAACTTGGTTCAGCCGGAAGATCTTTTAAAATATGGTTTTATTCCCGAGTTCCTGGGCCGTTTACCGGTGATCGCGCCCTTCCATGACTTGAATAAAGACGCATTGGTTCGGATTCTGGTAGAGCCGAAAAACGCCCTGGTCAAACAATTTCAGAAACTCTTCGAGTTAGAAGGAGTCCATCTCAGATTTACTGAGGAATCTCTCAAAGCGATCGCCCAGGAGGCGATAAAGCGAAAATCCGGTGCCCGGGGTCTGCGGGCTATTCTGGAAAATTCTCTGCTGGATATCATGTACGAGCTGCCGTCTATGGTGAACATTCAAGAATGTGTCATCAGCGAAGAGTGTGTTCACCGAAAAGGAAATCCGATTTTTATTTACCAGCCGATCAAAACCCATGCGTGACAGCCATCAATCTCCCCAGCGGGCACGACGGCCTCTGACGTCAATGTGCACGAAGGGGCCATGGTTAACGGTTTTTTTGTAACGGGCCAAACCTCCCGCAAAGCTTTGATAAAATGGTTTTCCATACAGTTCATCGATTATCTCATAGATGATGGCTGCATCTTTATAATCTATTTTTCCATCCTGGTTGAGATCATCCATCATTTCATCGATTGGATTTTCATCGATGAAGATATCCGCTGCCCCGCCGTAAATGTGGCGGCTGTATTTCACATTGCCGATCGCTTGATTGTAATACGGCGTCCGGTAGCCGCTCATGACATGAAATGTATCGCAACGATAGCCCTTGGCGTTTACCTCCTGTATAATGAGTTCCAGCTTGAGCAGAAGGTTTTCCTTCAGAACCAGATATTTAGGATATTCGCCGTTCTGTTTGCATAGAAACTGCTTCAATCTAAAATGCGGCGATATCAAGGTTTCTGCGTTATCCGCTGTTACTTCGACAAAACCGCGCGGTGGGTTATAACTTGGAAGTCCTTTAAACAGAATGTGCGGATAGTTGCCGATCCGATACCCGTTTAGATATTCTCCCTGCTGGTGTTTTCTGGGCACCATCACGAAGATATTCAATAACATGGAATCCGTCCTATCACCTTCCGAAATGTTCATTGAATAATGACCGGGCAATCTCGGAGCGCGCCAGTGCCATTGATTTTTTTTGACATGTCTAATTTGGCCATGAGATGAGCGGATGGAATACAATGGTGATTTTGTATGGTCCGCCGTGATGTGCAGTTTTACTATTTCTTCCGGCATTACAAAAATGGACATGATCTTGTAGGGAAGTGTTATGTTCTGAACCTGAACGGAAAAATCAGCCTTTTGCGCTGAAAATTCTCCCGCAAAACCGGCAACCGGCGCAAACAGTGACAGAAGAAAGATACCGAAAAAAATACAACGTCGCAAAAGAGTTAGCATGGTTTTGATTTATCCGCTTAAGGTGAACGATCTGGTATTACACGCAGCCAAAGCAATTCAGGCTCCCGGCGGTGGCTCCTGCATGGCGGCATCCAAGGCTGTATCCCGGTCATAGATATCCGGACCAAAATGAATGCGATCATCCTTTCCAACCCAGACCGTCCAGTAGAGAATATGGATATTCACCGGTTCGGGAAGCTTTACCGTTTGGGTGGTAAAATCGCTGCCGGATAGCGTGGATCGGATCTTTTCAGATGGCCAATCAGGATGTTTCCTCAAAAGATATTCGGCCAGTTCAACGGGCTTTTCAATGCGGATACAGCCGGAGCTAAAATCTCTGCGCGCTTTGGCAAACAATTCTTTCGAGGGGGTATCGTGTAAGTATACATCAAATTGATTGGGGAACATAAACTTTATTCTACCGAGTGCATTCTGCGGTCCGGGATCCTGTTGTAATCGATAGGTGAAATTAGCTGTGGTAACCGTGTTCCAATCAATTGTGTTTGGATCGATTTCTCTGGCACTGCCCCCCCAGCCCTCGAATAGCCGAATTTTTTGATCCATCAAGAAACTCGGATCATCTTTTATTTTGGGCAGGATATCCTTTTTGGCAATGGTATCCGGCACCCCCCAGTAGGAATTGAACACCAAGTAAGTTATCCTATCTGAAAAAACAGGGGTCTTGCGGTAGGGTTTGCC
>CP070694.1:1960790-1963730 GCA_020353355.1 Desulfobacterales bacterium
CGGCTGGAAGCCGCTCCCACCAAATAACCAGATCGCTGATGTTAATGTGGGAGTGGCTTCCAGCCACGATCGATCATCGTAATCGTTTTTTTGCAAAATATTAATTTTTAGCTTAAAAGCATTTAGCTATGAAATCAAAGAAGCTCATCGTCTTCGATATGGACGGGGTGATTATTGATGTCTCCAATTCATATCGCGATACCGTCAGACAGACAACTAAATTGTTCTTCAGCACGGCGCCAAGTGCAAATCGGTTGCCCGAGCCGTTATTCGACCTTTCAGATCTTGCCGATGTTAAACAAAGTGGCGGGCTGAACAATGATTGGGATCTTTCGTTTCAGATCATCAGTTTACTGTTTACACGGGTAGAAAAACCGGACATTTATGAATCCCAAGATCCATGGTCAACCTATCGTAAAACCCTATCCCGCTGCAATGTGAGTAAACTGGCTGACTACTTAAATTTAACAGAAATGCCCCTGACGATCCTGCTCAATCAGCATGGAAAAATTTCCGATCCATTTATTGCCGGGCTTTACGAAGGAGACGTCGGCAGCGGGAACATCATCAAACAAATTTTCCAGGAAATCTATCTGGGTGAAGACCTTTTTAAATCTACATACAACCTCACTCCGCAAATGTACCGCGGTGAAGGCTATATTTTGAGAGAAAAAGCACTCAGCGACCGGTCAATTCTAGAAAATTTATCGAAAAAGAATACCCTGGCCATTGCCACCGGACGGCCCAAGGCCGAAGCGGTTTATCCTTTGGAGCGTTTCAATCTGGCGCAATTTTTCGAAACAATCTATTGCCTGGATGATTGTCTTCAGGAAGAACAAAGGATTCTAAAAGAAAAAGGCAAGAAGATTTCACTCAGCAAACCCCATCCCTTTATGCTGGATGCCATTGCCGATGCGATCGGCCAAACATTTGATGGTTATTACTACGTGGGAGACATGCCGGATGACATGCTGGCAGCAAAACGCAGCCGCACGGGATTCAAAGGCATCGGTCTGGTAGTGTCTGCTCCGCAAAAGGAGAATCTAAAAAAAGAACTGATGCACGCCGGCGCAGATTATATCGTTGAAGATTTTGAAGTACTAAAAAAAATAGTTGGATAGAACTGTCACTAGAATTTGGTTTCCTGCCTGCTTTATAATTAAAATTAATATCCTAAGCTTGATTATTCTTCAGCCGCATTTTTGCCGGCAATCCGACCAAAAACCAGACAGTCTGTGATCGCACAGCTGCCAAGGCGGCAGGCCCCATGCACCCCGCCGGTCACTTCCCCGGCCGCATAAAAGCCCTTCATCGGTCGCTTAGCTAAATCAAGTACCTGGGCTTTGGAGTTGATCAAAATGCCGCCCATCGTATAATGCACCTTGGGCCACAGGCGCACACAAAAATACGGCGGATTTCTTAAAGGCTCGGCATTCGGCAATATGGGCTTGCCGAATTCTTCGTCTCGGCTATTTTCAACGTAAGTATTAAAGCGGGCAACCGTATCGCTGAGCGCGGCAGCCGGAATCTTATAAAACGCCGCAATTTCATCAATCCGTTCAAATTTTTTCACCACGCCCTTCTTCAAGCAATGCCCAATATCGCGACCCGAGCATGCAACGCCTTTCTGGTCGGCTATTCCAATACACGGCTGCCCAATCTGCAAAATCGAATCTGACCTTATTTTGCGATCGGCCAATTCGCTGACGAAACGCTTTCCGCTTGCGGGGTTCACCATAATCCCGTAGGCAAAGGCGATATAGCTGGCAAACTCCGGTCCGCACCCATACCCCTTTTCATCCGGAGACGCCCAAGGTCCGAGCTGAATCCAGGATAGATGCACCGGCATGGCGCCAATTCGCATTGCCTCTCTGAGCGCTTCAGCGGTGGTCGAATACTTGTTGGTGCTGCCAATTTCCCGCGTCAGCCGAGGATCCTGACTGGTTCTGAAATCGATGTCGTTGCCAAATCCACCGGTGGCCAGAATGACGGCTTTACGGGCTTTAACATATTTTGCAATACCGGAGCTCGAATCCGCGTGCACGTATCCATCGCGAACCAAAACCCCGCAAACCCGCTCATCGGGGTCTTTTAGAATATTTTGCAGCGCAACCCGCGTTCGCACCTGCACTCCCAATTCTTTTACTTTACGCAGCTGTTGCTTGATAATCCCTGAGCCGGAGCGGTTTTGGGTCGTGTAGCATCGTGGAACCGAATGCCCGCCGAATTGTTCAATGCGATCCAGGTATTTGACCCCTAAATAGTCCATCGTCCATTGGAACACTTCAGCGGACGCTTCGGCAAGCGTGCGAACCAGCTCGGGCTGGTTTAGACCCAGCCCGGCGCTGACCATGTCCGCATACATGCGCTCGGGCGAATCGTCTATTCCTGCTTCGGCTTGCATCTGTGTTCCGGCAGCGGCAATGACGCCATCGCTGATGGTCGAGTTGCCGCCGTAGCCTTTCATTTTCTCTAAAATGATCACCGAACAGCCGGCATTTTTTGCTTCAATCGCCGCAGCCAACCCGGCGAAACCACTGCCGATGACGACAACATCCGTTTCTTCATCCCATTTCTGATGTATCATTGCATCCACCATGTCGAACTTTTTCGAAAAAGCTTCTGGTCTTTCGATTTCGGATTGCGGATTTTGGATTTCGGATTTTTAAGGAAATTTTCACCGCCCGCTGCGCTCGAGTCCCAGAGACTGCAGAGAGGTAGAATTTTCTTTTTCAATGGCATCAATCGCCCGCGTTCGCATGGTGTTGATGCACAGATCATCGACAGTGCCCCGGCTTTCTGGTAAATGCTGAGTCATGATGTGCTTCTCCGGAGCCTTTTTTTAGTGATCGAACAAGGAATTTCGAACAGCAGAAGTATTTGAATAGCGAAAACCCAAAGCAGGGCCGGACTCTACTGAGCTCGTCGCAGGCCAGCCGC
>CP070694.1:1963830-1970562 GCA_020353355.1 Desulfobacterales bacterium
ACAGCACCGGTGTCGCGAGCCCCCTTAATCAGTTCGGGAAGGGAGGCGCCGGGCATTCCCTTTAGGAAGGCATCTACTCCGCGCATGGTGTCGAGGAAGTCGTTGACTTTCTCAGCGGTTTGTGGCAGCGGAGCCCCATCGAGAAACCCAAGGGTTCCGATGGAGGACTCGACTGTGTTGGGAGTCGATATAGAATTGAGCGTTTCCTGGCTGACCTGAGCGCCGACAGGCAGGCACATGAAATGGACAGCGACAAACGCTATTGCAAGTTTAAGGCAGAATCTGACATATGATTTATGCATCTTTTTCTTCGATAAACGCACTGCGGGCTGGGGCCACTTGTTCATTTGAGAGTCCTCCTAGTTTCAGTTACATTGTGTATTTCACGTTTTTCTTTTTTGTCTCTTCGCCCATTTATTCATTTGCGAACTAGATCCGAGGACTCATTCCCGAACCACTCGCTGCCATAAAGCGTGGAAATCCAGACTCGGGCCAACGCCTCGCGGACCGGTTCCGGCTGCTTTCTCGGGTGCTGCCCGAACGCTTGGAGGAGGGTGTAGGCATTGAGACGGTTGAGCGCAAAGGCGACGGGGCGAGCCTCGAAGTCCGGGATCAGTCCCTGCTTCTGGTCGGCTTCGATGCGGGCCGTTGCCGCGTCGTCGAATCCGGCGAGGAATTGCAACCAGGCGTTTTCGAGGCGGGAGTCGGTGGTGGCGGCATCGGTTATGGCCCGCAGGAACGGGCCCCGTTGATAGCAGACTTGAACCAACCCGGCCAATGTCTCACGCAACAGAGTGACAGGATCACCAACGCCCACAAGCCAGGGTTCGGCAACGTCGAAGATTTCCTGTTGCAGCATGTCCAGCAAGGTCTCCATCAACTCGTGCAGATCGTTGAAGTACTGGTAGAACGCCGAGCGGCTCATGCCGGTTGAAGCCATCAGCGAGCTGACCGTCATGTCACGAAACGGATGTGACCAGATGAGACCCAAGGCCCCATTCAGAATTGCCGCACGCGTGCGCTCGGATTTACCGATCTTGAGCGTCGGTTGCGGGCTTATACGCAGGGGAGATGACGACTTTTCAATTTCTGACATGGTGTCAGAAAATACCGACACATTATCAGTTTGTCAAGGGGGGAGCCACGTTTCGCAATGCAACACCTTGGTAACCAAAATTCCAAAGATGGGGTTCAGGAGGTTCGTGGCTCAAGTTAGTTTCAATGTGGTCGAGGTGCAACAGGTCCAGCCAGCAGCTCAACAAGGTGCTATTGCCGTAACCAGCCGATGCCGAAACCAGGGACAGCGGACGTTGCCGGTTCTTTTCGAGCCGGTCTAATAAACGTTCCCGGTGCAAATGGTCTTTAGTCACCGGCGGCCGGTTAAGCTTCGTAAGTATGAGGGGAATAGTTGTTTGCTCGTCTGCCATGCAAGACCGCCATATGGTTCTTACTTTCACCAATCTTAAATATTTTGGGTTGTTTCGAATTGGGGATGTCGTGCCTTTATAAAATCTTGGTCAGTAAGTGGAAAATTTAGGATTAACGAACGGAATGTGAATTTTTGCAGAAGCTTAGATGGCTAGCAGAATCCAACATTGGCGTTTTCTGTTCCTTGCGATCGCTAATCTCAATAGACAAGATCCCATTGGATAGCTCTTAACATTTAGGAATGCCGACCAGGTAATGATTTTAAGATCCTTCGTATGTTTGGGTACATTTTCACAGAGGACTTATGGTCGGAGTCCGCAGTATTGTATTTTCAGGATTTGAATGGAATTGTTGAGATTTCCAAAACCGGCCACGGTTGGCAATAGGATATCAATCCTTGACGCCGATCTGCAGAAAATTCGATATCAGATGTCATTTCAGAGTGTCCATTTTTCAATTTGTTACGAAAAGTCCAATACCATCAAAAGAATGTATTTTCCGGAAACCATCCAAAGAGCGGATATTTTAGCAATTGGGGATTGACTTCAGAAACAACACCAGGGTAATTTTTTACATCATGATCTATCCATCCGAAAGACCTTACATGTTGGGGCTGTAAAGTCACAAAACCACAATTCGGGAGGCGGATATGACCTTTGCCCAAAAAGGCCTGTAGGGCCTAAACTCGATCTGTTCAATGTGCCAGGAAATGGAGGTCATCTCATAATGGATCCACTTTGGATTATCGCCGCATTTGTTTTCGGCGCAATCGTCGCAAGATTAGGCCTACCTCCGCTAGTGGGCTATCTGGTGGCCGGTTTCGTTCTCAACAGCTTCGGCGTCGAGGGCGGTCAAACCCTCGAGAATATTGCCAATGCCGGCGTTACGCTGCTTCTATTTACCATAGGGCTGAAACTAAAGATCAAAAGTCTGGTCAGACCAGAGGTGTGGGCCGGCGCCACTATCCATATGCTCCTGACCGTGGCGGTGTTCGGAGCCGGAATCTGGTTTCTTAGCGCGTTAGTGATACCTTACTTCCGTCTACTGACCTGGAAAAACATGCTTTTGGTGGCATTTGCCCTAAGTTTTTCAAGCACGGTCTTTGCGGTGAAAGTCTTCGAGGCAAAAAACGAAATTCCTTCGCGTCATGCGGCAACGGCCATCGGCATTTTGATCATACAGGACATCTTTGCCGTGGCATTTCTGGCGGCCTCCAGCGGAAAGATCCCGTCTCCATGGTCTTTGGCCTTGGTTGCGGGGCTGTTAATTCTCCGTCCGCTGCTGGGCAGGTTCCTAGTCCGCTGCGGACACGGCGAATTGCTAATACTCTTTGGGATTCTGATGACTGTCATCGGCTATCGCAGCTTCGAACTGGTCGGGTTGAAGGGCGATCTTGGCGCCCTCGTTTTCGGCATGCTTCTATCCACCCACCCGAAGGCCCCCGAACTGGCCAACCGCCTGCTCGGCTTCAAGGATTTGCTTCTGATCGGTTTTTTCCTGCTTATCGGTCTTTCCGGCAGCCCGACCTGGACCGTATTCGGCATTGCGCTGCTGCTGGTGCTGGCCGTACCATTCAAGGCGGCGCTGTTTTTTGCGATACTTACCCGCTTTAAATTGCGTGCCAGAACCGCCATCCTAATCTCTCTAAGCCTGGCTATCTACAGCGAGTTCGGCCTGATCGTGGCCTCCATCGGCGCCGCCAACGGCTGGATCGGTAAGGACTGGCTGATCGTCATTGCCATTTCACTGTCGATCACATTCGTCCTGGCGGCACCGCTCAATGCCTTCGCCCACAACATCTATGCGCGGTTTTCAGATCTGTTGAAGCGCTTCGAAACCGAAAGACGGCTGAAAGAAGACGAGCCGATTCATACCGGTGAAGCCGAGGTGGGCGTCATCGGGATGGGGGGAGTGGGGACGGCGGCTTACGATGAGATGCAGCGCCGACACGGCGATGTGGTGATTGCCATGGATTTTTCCATGGACACGGTCCAGCAGCATCGGAAAATGGGCAGAAATGTGGTTTACGGAGACGCTGACGACAGCGACTTCTGGGAGCGAGTCGATCTGACGGACAGCCGGATAGTTTTGGTCATGCTAGCCCTTCCTGATCCGCAAACCAGCCGGTTTGCCATCCAGCAGTTGAAAAGATTGGGCTTTCAGGGTCGTATTGCGGCATCAGTACGTTACGAAGATGAGATCGCCGTCCTGCAGGAAGCCGGGATCGATGCGGCCTACAGCCTGTATGAAGAGGCTGGCGTGGGCTTTGCCGATCACGTCTGCTCCGAACTTGGCTATTGCCGGCTAGACCAGAAGGGGACAAAGCCTTGAGGCCAAGAAAGAAATTATGTGAAAAAGTTAGGATCTTCCCGGACAGTTAGAAGGACTGCCGCAACCCATTCATTATCAATTTTTTGGATTGCGTTCGCCAATCGATTCCTTTTTTCCCATAGTCATCAGTCGGACAGCAACGGTTTCAACATATAACTCAAATCGCTTTCCCTGGTAGGATAGGGGCTTACGATGGTTTGTTGATACAACTTTTCCACCGTTGTTTCATTTAACATGGCCTGTTTGATTGTATTGATCAGACCAGAGGCCTGATCGGACAGGATGTGGGCCCCGAGAATTAAATTATTCGTATCCGTCAGTATTTTATAGGCGGCATGCTTTAATCCCACTCGTTTGTATGTTGGCCAGCTGAGGTTCTTTGCAAAGCTCTTGTGATAGGTTTGCCCGCGTTGTTTCAGAGAATCTTCGGTTTGGCCGACCATCCCAAGCTGGGGATAAGTAAAAAGAATCGCCGGCACAGCGGCATAATTCATAGTTGATTTCCGGCCCGAGTCAAGTTCTGCTAAAATGTTTTCAGCCGCCACATGGGCTTCTTTATCAGCTACCCGTGCGAGCTGTATTGTTTCGACACAATCGCCAATGGCGAAGATACGCCGGTTGGAAGTCCGCAGGGTCTCATCGACAATGATGCCACGTTTGGAATACTCAATTTTTGCTGTATTCAGGCTGAGGGTGCCTAGATCAGGTACCCGTCCGGCACCATTTACAACAAGATCGGCTTCAAGGCTGCCGCCCTGCGCTGTATGAATCAAGAACCCTTTGTCATGCTTCTTTATCGCCTTGATCTCAACGCCGCACATAACTTCTATGCCTTCAGCTTGAGACGCCTCCACCAGCAATTCAACCATTTCAGCGTCAAAGGTGCCCAAGGGCCTGTCAGCAACCTCTAAAATAACCACACGCTTTTTGACTGGACCCAGCCTTGCTGCAAAATGGGCAAATTCAAAAGAGATGAATCCTCCCCCGATAAAACAAATGGAAGGAGGCAGCGCACCTAAGTCAAGGAAATCATCACTGGTAATCACATGCTCTTTTCCTTCCAGGGGCAGCTGCATCGGTTTGGCACCGACCGCCAGTATAAAAAATTTGGCCTGAATTCGTTTCCCATTTACTGAAAGCGTTTTATCATCTAAAAAGCTGGCTTCTCCTGATACAAAGTCAATTCCAGCCTTTTTAAAATTTTTAATCGTCCCTCCAGGAATCTTCGAAGTGAACTGCTGCTTTTGTTCAAGCACCTGGGCCCAGTCGCCTTCAGAAACCGAAACGATTCCCTTCCCCTTTAGATGCCGGCCTCTGGCAATTGTCTCCGTTGCTTCATAAAACCATTTTTTAGGCTGACATCCGGCCAGCGCACATATTCCACCTGGACGATCGGCCTTTTCGATGACCGCTACATTCAAACCTTTTTCATTCAAGTGAAATGCAGCTGTTTGACCGCTGGTTCCGGAACCAACGACAACGACATCGTATGTCTCCATAGCATAAACCTCCTTGCATGCTGTCAGTTTAGGAAATCAAAAGGATTGATATCTTGCGAGAAAAAATGATCTTTAAATAAGCCGATAAAGATTGAGATCTTCTGCTGCTATTCAGTATGTTTCCGGCTGGGGAACATCTTCTTTGCTTAAACCTTGCTCATCAGCCTTGTCTTTTACCCAGGCCAAATCGTCCTCATCGGTCATGAGAATGCTCTGTTGATCATCGTGCCAGGCTTCTAACACTAGTTCGGTAAAACATGCAAAATGGCCGGAGCCAAAACCTCACAAATGACAGATGCGGGACAAAGTGAAATAGTCACCGTGGAACAGATGACCAGGCGGCCAGCAGGAAAGAGCATCGCCGGAGTCCTGCTGGAAAAACAGATCCACCCACCAATCATTGAGATGAATCCGAAATCAGCCAGAAAGGCTGAAGAAATGGGGTTTAGTGTGTTTCTTGGCGACGCGCCCCACAGCGAAGTGTTCTTGCATGCCGGTATCCAGAAATCTGCGGCCGCTATCATATCGCAATCAGCCAGCTTAAAGAGGCCGGTGCCAATTCAGTGATCGATGAGGAAAATGTTGTTGGACATAAAATGGCGCAAAATGTGTTTGATTTTCTTTTTACCGCAATTCCGTATTTTATGGCATGTGGTTTAGGCGGAAAACAATCCGATATCCCGGCAAATAGCATCGACTAGTGCATGGGTAAGTTTGGAAGATAAAAGGCTGCCAATCCAAAAAATACGAATGAGCAGGGTTACTTATTACCTAGTTGCTGCGCAAAATTCTTAAATAACATTGGTTGAGGGGTAGTCCCAGAAATAATTAATCTAAGAGGAGAGGCCTGAACCTCTCCCCTTTATAAATTTTATCCTCCAACCTCGCCGGGAGGCAGATCGCGCCAGGCACGGTCGACACTGCTTCCTATGGTGCCAAAAAGATCATCAAGCTCATTTTTCATCGGTGACCAATCAGACGGGCACTCTGTTTCGAGCTGCTGGACACGCATCTGCGCATTGACAACCTCCTGCTCCAGTTGTCCAATAAGTGGAAGAATCTTTTCTTTCTGCTCTGTTCCGTAACTGTCAGCAACCTTCTTCATTGCTTCGAGCTTTTCTTTCCAAGCCGTCACCTCGGCCAGCATCGCCTTGCAGTAGTCTTGTACTTGCATCTTTAATCCTTTCTTTTCCAATTGATTTCTGCATCGCTAAGCATGTGCCTTGAAGCGTCTTTCTCGGCATACTGCTTTGTCGGGCCCGCAAACCTAAACTATTTCCGTTAACACAATTGATTCTCTATTAGGTTCACTTCTTTAAACAGTAAGTATTCTTTTTTTAAAATCAAATCAAGGAAAGAAAAAACGTCGATATAAAAGCATGACTATGAAAAATAGAAACAACATATGTTGGCCCGATAGTTAAACAAGCATAAATCGGTTTTTATCCTTAAATAATTCAAATATCGGTTATCC
>CP070694.1:1970662-1977020 GCA_020353355.1 Desulfobacterales bacterium
CCCCCAGCGACTTCCGAGCAACAGGCCGGCTAGGAAAACAAACATATTTTGAAGCACGATCGGAACCGGCCCGATGGGTATAAACAAATAGGCACCGGCCGCCGTCAAGGCCGCAAACAACGCCGCATACACCGTCATACGCAGCCGGTTCGCACTGTTTTTATCTTCCATTATGCTTTCCATATTCAAATATAATTTTCAGGGGCTAAACGGTTCACGCGCGCGTGAATCGTATTGAGGCTAAAGTTTTCGATCCCGGTGAAAACAATCCCCATAAAGGATCTTTTTGCGAGAGCCATCGGCCATCTGTAATATCAAAGCCCCGTTGGCATCGACATCGACGGCAGTGCCTTCAGATACGTCATGATTGGCGACGATGCGAACACGGCGATGCAACGTGACCGTATATCTTTTCCACTCCGAAATCACCCGGTCTAAATCGGCTTTGTGCAATTGGGCTTCAAACTCGTCTAAAAACGAGCGCAGAAAATCTTTTCTGGCAATCTTGCGCCCCAGCAGTACCTTTAACGAAGAGGCCTGCGGTTCGGAACGGGAGGGATCATTGTTGACGTTAACCCCGATGCCAATGTTTATAAAATTGACCCGATCGGCTTCGGCTTCCATCTCGCTAAGCACCCCGCATATTTTACGCTCGTTGACCAGTATGTCGTTGGGCCATTTCACCCTGGCATCGATGTCAAACATCTCACGCAATACCCTCGCAAGGGTCATGGATGTCAGAAAACTTATTCGGGAGCTTAAGATAATCGGTATCTCCGGACGCAGAACCAGGGTAAAATATAATCCCCCGGCATCCGATAACCACTTTCGATTTAATCGACCGCGACCTTTGTTTTGGCGATCAGCCACAACCACGGTGAGATTTGGGCAACCATTGCGCGCCAGTTCCTTGGCAATATCCATGGTGGAATCCACTTCAGCAAAATAAAAGATGCTGGCTTCCCGACCGGGAAATTCCCAGGCAAAGGGGGTATCCGGCGAGCGCAGGAGTTGATAGCCGTTTGGAAAAGATCGAATGCCGTAGCCGACCTCTCTCAATTTTTTAATATGTTTCCAGACGGATACCCTTGAAATTCCAAGTTCAGCGCTCAGTGCCTGTCCGGATACGACGCCGTTCTCCGCTCTTAATAATTTCAGGATCTGTGCTTTCATCTGATTCGTTTACATAATTGGTTAACTGAAATCGCGGCGGAGGTTAACGAAACAAAAACAACATGTCAACCTTTATTTAAAGGAGGGGGATAAAAAATGGGTGTCTACCTTTTTTAGTTTTTGTACCTGGACAAGATTAACGTCGCGTTGGTGCCCCCGAAGCCGAAGGAATTGGTCATGGCAACTTTTACCTTGCTCTTGCGGGCCACATTCGGCACATAATCCAGGTCGCACTCATCACCCGGATGATCATGATTCATCGTCGGCGGAATGATACCATCATGCAGGGTTAAGGCGGTAAAGGCGGTCTCTATTCCGCCGGCTCCGCCCAGCAAATGACCCGTCATGGATTTGGTGGAGCTGATCGCCAGCGATTGCGCATGTTCCTTAAATACGGTCTTAATGGCCCGGGTTTCATATAAATCATTCAACGGCGTGGAAGTCCCATGCGCATTGATGTAATCCACGCTGTCATACGAAATCCCGGCGTCCTCCAGGGCCGCTGCCATACAGCGCGCGGCTCCATCGCCATCCGGCGGCGGTGAGGTAATATGGTAGCCATCGCCGGTCATCCCATAGCCGATGAACTCCGCATAAATTCGCGCGCCCCGCTGCAGCGCGTGCTCCAGGGCTTCGAGGATCAAAATGCCACTGCCTTCACCCACCACAAAACCGTCCCGGTCGCGGTCAAAGGGCCGTGAGGCCTTTTGCGGCTCATCGTTGCGGGTGGATAAGGCTTTCATGGCATTAAAACCGGCAATACAGGTCGGGGTAATGACCGCTTCGGTGCCGCCGGTGATCATGGCATCGGCTCGACCTTCCTGAATGATCTTAAACGAATTTCCCACCGCATGGGAACCGGCGGCGCAAGCAGTGGCAAGCGAAGAGTTCGGACCCTTAGCGCCAAAATGAATGGATATCAATCCTGGCGCCATATTGCCAATCATCATCGGAATGAAAAATGGGCTCACCCGTTTTGAATTGCCTTTGTAAACTTTATAAACGGTTTCCTCCATAAAGCTAAGCCCACCGAGACCACAACCGGTAACCGTACCGACTCGGGACGCATTGGAGTCATCTATGACGAGTCCTGAGTCTTCCAGAGCCATATGTGTCGCCGCCATGGCATAAGATGCGAAAAGCTCAAATCGTTTGGCATCCTTTCTGGAAAAAAAATCTTCAGCACGAAAATCTTTAACCTCTGCGGCGATTCTGGTCTGAAGTGCTGAAGCATCAAAACGAGTGATTTCAGCTACACCTGACCTGCCGGCACAGACGGCATCCCATGTCTCTTTCGTACCAATGGCCAAGGGAGTGACCAATCCCAGTCCAGTAACAACTACTCGTCTATTCACAAAACCTCCTGACAACCAAATTGTATCTCAGGTTCTAAATGGCGATAGAAATTCTTCTTAAAATCCCTGTTTTTTTGATGATTCTCCTCTATCCCGCTGAGAGTCCATTCAGTCCGGACTATATTTGCAGGGTCAAAGCTGACAATCCGCTTCTGTGAAACAGGTCTTGCCGGTGGCATTTTCCAGCGCAGATCTGCCGAGTGGAATTTTACGAAACATCCATATCGCCGGGCGGGCAGACAACTGTTCACTATTTCGAGGATAAAAGTTTATACCTCACTCAAAACCTTTCAAAAATAGTCTTTTATGAATGGGCACCAATTAGTGAGCATTGATATATGCGATGGCGTCTTTAACTGTGACAATTGTTTCTGCATCTTCATCGGATATATCAATATCAAACTCTTCCTCCATGGACATTATCAACTCAACCAAATCAAGAGAATCCGCTCCAAGGTCATCTACAAAAGACGCATCGGGTATAACCTCTTCCAGGTCCACACTTAGTTTCTCGGCAATAATCTTTTTTACTTTATCCTCAACAGACATCAGATTACCTCCTTTTCCAAATAGAAATAGATGAAGTTAAATGTTCAGAAATAATATATTCTTTTACAAGTCATAAAAGTGCCCAAAATGCCTAAAGTTGAAAAAATAGTTTGAGAACTGGCTTAATAACCGTCAAAAATGGATTTAGAGTTTTGGATCTCGTTCGATGGCAAGGCGACGGTTCGGCCAAAAAGCGGAGCGTACACGTAAGTACGTGAGCATTTTAGGCCGAAACGCAACGCAGCCATCGGGCGAGAGATGAAACTATAAATCCATTTTTACATGTACATACCTCCGGAGACGTGGATAACCTGCCCCGTAATGTAGGCGGCTTGATCGGATGCCAGAAAAGCGACGACGGCGGCTACATCTTCGGCTTTTCCGGCTCTGCCCAACGGGATCGAAGCAACCATGGCTTCGACCGCCTTATCGGTCAGAGAAGCCGTCATATCGGTCTCGATATATCCCGGTGCAACGACATTTACTGTAATACCTCGCGACGCAAGCTCTTTGGCCACCGCTTTGGCAAGGCCGATGATACCGGCCTTGGAGGCTACATAATTGGCTTGACCCGGATTGCCACTAACCCCCACCACTGACGACACATTGATAATCCGTCCGGAGCGCTGTTTGATCATCGACTTTGAAACCGCTTTAATACAGTTGAACGCACCCTTTAAATTCGTGTTGAGAACATCATCCCAGTCAGTTTCTTTCATTCGAACAATTAATCCGTCGCGTGTGATACCGGCATTGTTGACGAGAACATCAATTCGTCCGCTTTCGTTCAATATCCGCTCAACAAAATCAATGACATCCTTTTCCGAAGCCACATTTACCTGCGCACCAGTGGCGGTGCCACCGGCTTCGGTAACCAGTTTTTCGGTTTCAGCCGCCGCATCACTGGCCGAAGAAAAATTAAAATAAACATGGGTATCCGCATTTGCAAAAGCCAAACATATGGCCCTGCCAATACCTCGGGAGCCGCCGGTTACCCAGACAACGCGTTTATCCGAACCTGACATAATTACCCCTCAAATATAAAATCAGACAGCCGGTCCATGTCTTTAATGACATTTGAATAACTGTAAATCAGCTGATTGTAAGCAACGGATTCCAGGAAATTGGCAATTGCGGCTTGATCGAACTCTCCGGAACCTAATAAAATTTTTAATATGTTTTGAGCCGCCAATTGAGCGACCTCATTGGCAAATATCCGTGAAATGGTCTTGATCTTTTCGGCTGCCGCATCATCACCCTTGGCCAGATTCACTGCTTTGCGAGCCAGACTTGCTCCAACTTCCACATGGGTCATCATATCGGCCAGCGCAAACATCAGAAACTGCTGTCGGGTCAGACGGTGGTCGTTGACCAGGGTAATCGTTTCGTTCAAAGCCCGGGCAGCCAAAGCGATAAATTGACATCCGGCGTCACCAACATCAGCATGACCTTTTTCCATTTCCCCCGCAAGTCCATCGTAGAACTCTCCCCTCGTTTTGCGGGTTTTCTTCCAGCGAAAGGTGCTGATAATATTTTGCTGAATCTCACTGGTGCCTTCATAAACACAGGCTATTTTCACGTCTCTTTTGATCTTCTCAACCCCATATTCAGCAATGTATCCATAGCCGCCCAGTGCCTGCATGGCATCACCAGCCGCCTTATCGGCAGCCTCAGTGGCAAACAGTTTGGCAATCGATCCTTCTACCTCAAGATCCTCTTCACCCGAGTCCAATCTCTCGGCTATTTCGTCAATATAAGCCTCAGCAGCGGCCAGCCGAACCACATGGGGAACAATTAGCTTGTGAGTATAGCCCTGTTTTTGAGATAATGGTGTTTTGAATTGAATGCGCTCTTTGGCATAAGGAATAGCAATTTCAAGCGCCGATTCACCGCCACCCAACGCCATAGAGGCAACCATCAGCCTTGTATATCCAAATACTTTGTTGGCTTGCTTCAAACCGTTGCCAGGCACCTCGCCGATAAGATTTTCCATCGGCACAAAGGCATCGGTGAAAGTCAGTGGTGATGTATTCGAGGCCCGAATACCATGCTTTTCCTCACCCTTGCCTTGAATAAATCCCTGCGTGCCCCTTTCCATAATAAAAAACGTGGGGCCTTCAGGGGCAATCGCCAAAACCGTAATATAATCCGCGTACCCTCCGGTGGAGATAAACTGTTTGCTGCCGTTGATTTTATAACCGATAAGGTTTCCTGCACCATTGGTCACAGGATCTGCTTTGGTCTTTATGGCCGCAACATTACTGCCTGCATCCGGTTCGGTGACTGCGTAGGCCACCAGGGCCTGGCCCTCTGCAATCATGCCGAGCCATTTTTGTTTTTGTTCTTCGGTACCACCAACGATGATAGGATCGGCTCCCAATTGGATGGCAAAAAATGCGGTGGTAATCCCCAAACAAATTTTGGCCATCTCCCGGGTTACCGCGCAACTGTCCCGTGCTCCTCCGCCCAATCCACCATAGGCTTCGGGAATCATCAATAGCTGGAGCCCGATGTCGGGGCTGAGCATCTCCCGAATGGTTTCTTCAGGAAAGATCTCATCCCGATCAAATTCGAAAATTTTCTCCTGCGTCAGAAGCCGTTTTTTCAGCTGGCCGATCGTATCCAGAACCATTTGTCTGGATTCAAGATCCAGGCCCATCAAAGCCCCTTCTGCCAAGTTCCCATGCTCAGTCATGTACTATTATCCTTTTGAGAATTTCTGAAAATCTAATTGGTTACTCTTCGGTTTCTACTACCTTGCGTTTCTTGTAATACCCGCAGCTTGGACAGGCATGATGTGGAAGTTTGGCTTCTCCGCATTCCGGACAGGTCGATAAATTCGGTGCACTGAGTTTCTGGTGAGTTCGTCGCTTGTCCCTTTTCGATTTCGATTTTTTCCTCTTAGGTAAAGCCATAAGTAATCTCCTAAATATTTGTAATAATTTTAAATATTTATTTTTTCGCCTCTGATTTACATGTCCGCCACTAGTAATTCATTGTCCAAGTATTGTCAAGCGTTTTCATGATATTTATCGAATTTATGCTCTTGTGCTCTCAAACTAACTGTGTTATGGAGAACTGCCGTGGGACATATCGGCGGGTTTTTTGAATATATACTTGATATTATTAATTATATTTATTTAACCAAACCGCGATCGCTGTCCAACTCACTGGTATGCGACCACTAAAACGACAAAGGAAATCACCAGCTCGATAATGTGCTGAATAACCTGATTTTACTAATTACTTACGCTTGAAGACATCTTATAGTAATTCTACTA
>CP070694.1:1977120-1980469 GCA_020353355.1 Desulfobacterales bacterium
GGTTTGGCGTTAATTTATTACGATCCAATTTTTCTATATGGTTCGATTTGCATCATTTCAGCAAAGAGGCATAAAAATGTCGACACGAGCGATACAGTTTCTGAAGCAGAAAAAATATGCCTTTGACATAGTCAGATACGAGCATGAAGAAAAGGGCGCGCAGATTGCGGCCAAAGCCACCGGCTATCCGCTGGCTCAAACCGTTAAAACCTTGGTGGTCGATTTGGCAGAAATGGGATACACATTGGTGTTGATGCCGGGAGATAAGCAGCTGTCCATGAAGCAGCTGGCCAAGGTTTGCGGTGTTAAACGGGCGGCCATGGCAGACACCAAAACCGCCGAACGCATTAGCGGTTATCTGGTCGGCGGCATCAGCCCCTTTGGAACCAAACAAGAAATGCCGGTTGTCATGGAAGCGAGCATTTTGGGATTTGATAAAATTCTGATCAATGCCGGCCAGAGAGGCAGGATGCTGATGCTGGCCCCGGGGGATATTCAAGAAAGTCTTGATTGCACCATTGCCAGCGTTGCTCAATCCTGAGCAATGCGAGGGATTAATCCCAAATTCTAGTATTGATGGTTTCGTAAAAGGTCCCCGAATCGTCATGCCGGTCCCGGATCAAGTCCGGGATGACGGATCCGGCATCCAGAGCCTATTGAATTTACTGGATTCCGGCTACCGGATCGAGTCCGGCACAAGCTTCGCCGGAATGACAGGAAAAAGGAAAAAGTGGCTTTTTAGGAAACCGTCAAATATGAGACACGACACTATTATCCCGAACGAATATCTATTTTAATAATTATCATAATTTTGATAATAACCCTGTGATATTTGCACAGTCTAGCATAGTTCACCAGAGTGGGTATTACCGATGGAGGTGTGGAATATGATCAAATTATTGGGAATCAGCGGCAGCCGTGTGAAAAACGGCAATATGGAGGCACTGCTCAAAGAAGCTTTTTGGCATGTGCAGCAGAACCAGGAGTTGCAAACCGAGCTCATTTATCTGGCGGGCAAGGAGATCAACCCCTGCAATCATTGCAATTGGTGGATTAAGAGTCAGACCGAAGATAAATACTGCACCCAGGACGATGACATGAGTGCGATCTATCCCAAGCTTCTCGAAGCAGACGGGATCATTGTCGCCTCACCGTCACACTTCGGCCGGCTTTCGGGATCGATGGCGGATCTGATCGATCGGTCCAGAGCGTTTATTCACGGCAAGGTTTACAAACTGCCGTTGAAAAACAAAATTGGCGGTGCCATGGCCTTAGCTTTTTTCCGGGGCGGAGGAATTGAGACGACATTATCCAGCCTCAATCTGTTCTTTTTTGTTCACCAGATGATTGTCGCCAACTCCGGGTTATACCAGCTTGGTGCCGGTGCTTACACGAGCCCCGATGGCAAAGGTCGCTTCCAAAAAGAGCCTCGCCACTCCGTACTTGAAGACGAATTGGGTGTTTTATCTGCCAGGATGTTAGTGGACAGGGTGGTGGAGCTTGCGCAAATCGTCAAGGCAGGCAGCAAAACATTGGAGGGAAAATAATTTAAAGTGGCGCGAATCTATAGCTGTCCGGTTTCGGCAAACTTAGAGAGCACCAGCCAGGCTTTGGCGTCAAACTTCAGATTTGCGTTTTCACACAACCGGCATGCCTCTGATTGAGAAATGAGCATGACCTCAATTTGTTCGGAGCCGGTGTTTTTTTCAACGGACGGCTCTCCCTCACACTCGACATATACCATCACCACGGATTCATCGGTCATACCGGCAGAGGAATAGATGGGTTGGCTTATTTTAATGAATCGGGTGACGGTTAATCCGGTTTCTTCTCGCAGTTCTCTGCGGGTAGCCGCCTGAACTGTTTCGCCATCATCAACCAGCCCGGCTGGAAATCCGTATTCAAAATCCCCTAAAGGAACCCGGTATTCCTTGGTAATAACAACTCTCTTCTGCTTTATATGAAAGGGAACTATAATAACGGCGTCCGGTTTCTCAAAATCTCGCGTTATACATTTGGGTTGGTCTTCCCGGGAAGCAACTTGCCAGGATTTTTCGTTACCATTTTTGTCAATAATGGTGACATCAAACAGATTGAGCCATTTTTGGCGGGTTAGTTTTTGGGCTTTTCTAATTTTCATCATCACTTGCTAAAATCTGACAATTGTGGGAGCGGCTTCCAGCCGCGATAGAATTGTGCTAAATTAGTACTTTTTTTTGCGGCTGGAAGCCGCTCCCACATTTAAAAAACGATTCTTTTATTATTCGGCCTTCTTTAACAAAAGATCCCAGTCTTCATCCACCAGGCTCTGGATATGGGCGATATCACCCTCCGTCAAATGCTTAAATCTTCCCTGCACTTCCAGGTAATCTTTGACTTCCCGTTTGCCTTTGAAGTTTAGCGTATAGCGGATGCCGTCTTTGACTTCATACAAGGGAAATATATTGGTTTGAACGGCAAGTCTTGCCACTTTGACGGACAGCTCAGATGGGACCCGCCACCCCGGTGGGCAGGTGGCCAAAACATGCAAAAATCTGGATCCGCCTTTCAACTTCTTTGCTTTTTGAAACTTGCGAACCATATCTTCCGGAAAGGCGATGCTGGCGGTGGCCGCATAAGGGATGCGATGGGCAGCCAGGGTTTCGATGATATTTTTTTTGCGGGTCTTCTTCCAGTCCTGACCGGGTGTGGTGGTCGTCTGCATACCAAACGGTGTCGCCGAGCTGCGCTGCACCCCGGTATTCATGTAGGCCTCGTTGTCGTAACATACAAAGATGCAATCTTCATTGCGCTCCACGGCACCGCTGAGGGATTGAAAACCGATGTCAAAGGTGCCGCCGTCACCGGCCCATGATAAGACCGTGGTTTCGGTATCCCCCTGCATATCCAATGCCGCCCGTATGCCGCTGGCAGCGGCACCCGCAGTGGCAAAGGCGGTATGCAAAACAGGCACATCCAGTGAGGAATGGGGATAGGGACCCGCCAGAATTCCCCAACAACTGGCCGGAATGACAACAATGGTTTTTGCACCCAAGGCCGCTAACGCTAACTTCATGGCAATGGTTGCACCACAGCCGGGGCATCCAAGATGTCCCGGTTTCAGATAATTTTCACGTGGGATGGTTAATTGCTCCATGACTCCACAAGCTCCTGATTCAGCCCGATCCATATGCTTTCACCTTTCGGGGCGTTGTTTTCTTTTGTCTGGCGGTAAATGTCTTCAATGGTTTGCGGGGTGACATCGCGACCCCCAAGGCCGGCCACATAACCGAACACCAATGGATGTTGATCCGTATTGCACAGGGCGGATTTGATTTCCTGGGCAAAAATGCCGCCGGCGCCAAACGAA
>CP070694.1:1980569-2002385 GCA_020353355.1 Desulfobacterales bacterium
TGTCATTTTGACGGTTAAAATGACGAATGAATTTGCGCAACGAAATCGAAATTGAACTGATTTTAACAACATGGTAGGAATAGGCACTAATGAATTATGATTTAATAAAAATTCGTGTTCAGACTCTGATAAATTCTTAGGAAAGGTTTCAGGTGTCAGCGTTTAAGGCTTAGGGTACAAGGCATAAAGCATGAGGCATGAGGTAAAGGATGAAAGATTCAAGGTTTCACGTTACGGGTTGCGGGTCTCGGGTTTCAAATACGAACTATTGTGTTTCTGACACCTGACACCCGACACCTGAAACCGTTTGTGTCTGAAACCTGAAACCTAGATCACTGAGATTTGTAATTTAAAATATTAAATTTTCCATTATTCCAATTTAGAGCGAAGCGAAAAAAGTTAGAAGGAGGGTGCGTTATGTTTATTGTTCATGTATTTGTTCATGTACGACCCGAGGAAATCAATGCCTTCAAGGCGGCCACCATTGAAAATGCCAGCCATAGTTTAAGGGAGCCGGGCGTCGTCCGCTTCGATGTTATTCAGCAACAGGATGATCCGACCCGTTTTGTGCTGGTTGAAGTCTATCGCAAAGCGGCAGATGCCAGCAGCCACAAAGAAACAGCGCATTATCTGAAATGGCGTGATTCCGTAGCCAATATGATGACCGAACCGCGAAGCAGTATAAAATTCTCAAATATTTTTCCGGACGAGCGCGGTTGGGATTGAGGAAAGAACTAAGTTGGCACTCATCCCGCCTAAAATGGGAGAACAGTGGAATATTTATATCCGCTTATTGTTTCGATTTCCTGGTGTCAGGTGTCAGTTACCAACTATTGTGTTGCTGACACCTGACACCTGAACACTGAAACCTGCGATTACCTGAAACCTTGCTCGTAATATTAAAAGATTTTGAGACTATCATTATGAGATTTGAATTTGCTACAGCCACCCGGATCATATTTGGTGCCGGAACGGTCAATGATGTCGCACCGCTAGCCGCCGACATGGGGCGGCACGCCATTGTAGTTACCGGCAGCACCATTAACCGCGCGGCAGCGTTGATGGATCAATTAAAAAACCAGGCCGTAAAGATTACCCATTTCGGCGTGACCGCAGAACCCACAATTGAAACGGTTCTTTCGGGTATAATAAAGGCCCGCAGCGCCCAAGCCGACCTGGTCATGGCCATCGGCGGCGGTAGTGTCATTGATACGGGCAAGGTGATTGCCGCATTATTAACCAACGAAGGTGAACTGATGGATTATCTCGAGGTCATTGGCAACGGTAAACCATTGATCAACCCTTCTGCTCCTTTCATCGCAATTCCAACCACAGCCGGAACCGGTGCGGAGGTCACCCGCAATTCGGTGCTGGGCTCCGCCCAGCATCGTGTGAAAGTAAGCATGCGCAGTCCGTTGATGCTACCACGCCTGGCGGTGGTCGATTCGGAGTTGACCCATTCCATGCCACCGAATATCACGGCCAGTACTGGCCTGGATGCATTCACCCAGTTGCAGGAGGCGTTTGTCTCCAACATGGCAAACCCGATGATAGACGGTATATGCCGTGAGGGGATGCGACGAGCCGCAGGTGCATTGCAACGCGCTTATGAAGATGGTGACGATCGAGCGGCACGCGAGGATATGTGCCTGGCCAGTCTATTTGGCGGATTGGCTCTGGCAAACGTTAAATTAGGCGCTGTACACGGCATTGCCGGGCCTTTGGGCGGTATGTTTGTAGCCGCCCATGGCGCCATCTGTGCCCAGCTGTTAGCCTATGTTATGGAGGCGAACATACACGCCCTGCACCTGCGTGCACCAGATTCTCCAGCCTTGGCCCGCTACGACGAAGTCGCCCGAATTTTGACAGCGGGAAATTCCGCAATCGCAGAGGATGCCATCGCCTGGGTGCAGAGTTTGTGTGCAAAATTAAATATTGCGCCGTTGGCGCAATATGGCTTAAAAGAAAGTGATTTCGCCACTGTGATTGAAAAATCTCAAAAGGCGAGTAGTATGCAGGGAAACCCGATTAAACTGACGGATGACGAATTAGCAGAAATCTTACGCAAAGCCATCTAGCACGCTCATCGGTCGGTCAATGCAATCCAGGGGCCGTCTGCTTTATCTAAAGATAAACGGCGGGACATCATCATCAATCGTCCCTGTTTTGCTTTGTTCCTGAGGCCTTACCTTTGCTTTTCTCCTGAAACGGGGTCGAGCAGAGAACATGCTGGATAATAGAAATACCATAAACTTAATCACTGACCTTATGATTAAAAGTGCCACATAAAACAGGCCCACCCCAATCGCAACCTCTACAAATGTAGGTTGAGTGGCTACCCAAAGGCTGAACTTGTCCCAAATTTCAGCTATCAATTTTAGCGTAATGTCCATTATACCCAAATAACTGTCTTTCTTGTTTGATAGCTCTATATGCAGAGATTGTCAAGCAACCGTAATTCTGAGGAAGGATCAGACCACAGATGGCTCGGCTCTAATTTTATCCCAAAGCCGGGCCTTTTCATCCAATTGCTATTGGTAAGTAAGACCTTTGCTAGGTCAAAATTTTGACATATAGCTGTCCCTCATTTTCAACGGCTTGAAAATTGAATCTATTTAAAAAGATCTACTTTTCAATAAGTTATATGAAATTTTCACCGAATTTAAGTTGGCATGAATGTTGAATTTTTAGTAACTGGCATGCATGGGTGTTCATGCAGATCGATCTCACGCGCCATACGTACCTGGAGTCTGGAAATCTCCGGGACACTCCTCCTTTGATTGCCCCCGGGGCCTGACCCTCCCCGGGGGCCTTAAAAAAAGATTCATTATTCAACACACGCGTTTAACGTCGCAAGAGGTGATAGACCTTATGGTATGCGTAATTGAATATGGGGAAAATATTGGGACATTACGAAATATGTTCCAGGATTTTCAGCAAGCACTAATTTTTGCTGAACAGCTCATCGCACTGTCAAATGATAGATATGAATGTATCGGTCCCAATCAATGGTATTGCCAAGAAAAGAACGAATATGTCAAAATAGAGGACAAATAAGGGGTATTTTATCTGCCAATAGCCTGTCGCGGAAATGCATTTTTTCAGTAAAGTTTTTTTTCATCATTCCGATAATAATATTAACAGTGTGCTGGCGGGTGCACTGTTTCATATAATTCCTTAGGGAGGGGGTAGCTCATGGGGAGCTACCCCTAATTTTTTTTCTGAAACCTAAAGCGCGAGTGGTTTGATTTCTTATCATCCGATCGGCATTGGCTTGCATCGAAAAACCAAAGCTGATATTAGAAAAAGGATGATGCTGAAAAACTATATTCTTATTGCAATTCTAATATCCGTTGCATTGCCTGTTACCTATCCGGACGATCTTGCTGCAGACAGCTCCGCTACCGTTCCAAGAATAACAGTGGATGACCTTAAAGCGCTACTCGGAGATCCGGATGTGGCTATCATAGATGTCCGCACACAAAAAAACTGGTGGAGCAGCACGAATAAAATTTTATCAGCAGCACGTGAAGATCCTTCGAAAGTGTCTCAGTGGCAAACAAAGTACGCTAAGGATAAAATTCTCATCTTCTACTGCTCCTGAAAAAAAGAGCGCACCAGCGCCCGGGTGGTGCATTATTTCATCAACACTGGATATACCAAGGTATATGCGCTCAAAGGCGGATGGATGGCCTGGCGCAAAGCCGGATACCCCGTAGAAAAAAAATAGATCGCTTTTGAGGGTGGAGGTGCCTCATGAGTGGTTTAGACAGTTTGCTGCCGCTAATAGACAATGGTGGAACACGATCGGGCTCGGATAGACGACAAAAAATATCTTCTAAATGCCAGCCGGAGAGACGATCAAGAAACGATCGTAGATGCGGGACCGATCGACGAAGAGTACCGAACAGCAAAAGAGAGGGAGGAAAAGAGCGCCGAAGCATCTTCTATGCTGAAGACCAGAAGGCCAAATAGATGTCCACCGTTTAACCAGGCAACGTCTTCATTTCGGTAAAATAAAACACCTGCCTGCTCATCTGACCCATATCAAATATCATTAGATTTAAACCACGCGGAACTGAGGATGAGACATGTGCGGTAGATTTGTACAATTTAGTTCGTTAAGGATCCTCGAAAAATATTTTAACATCCAGACTGCCCCTGACAACATCGTGCCAAGCTATAATATTGCTCCCACCCAGCAAGTACTGGCCATTGTTAAAAGCGATGATTACCAATTGCAAAAATTTTATTGGGGATTGGTACCATCTTGGGCGCAAAATCTATCCGGTGCTTCCAGACTGATCAATGCCCGCGTTGAAACCCTAGCAACGAAGCCCAGTTTCCGCGCAGCATTTAAACGGCGCCGCTGTTTGATTCTGGCTGACGGTTTTTACGAGTGGAAAGGGGAGAAAGGACACAAGCAGCCATGGTTTATTGCATTGCCATCTGACCAACCCCTTGCTTTTGCCGGTTTGTGGGAAATCTGGAAGGATCGGCAAGCCCCACCTGATCAATCCGACTATAGATCATGTACCATCATTACCACCGAAGCCAGCGAATCTTTGCGGGATATCCATCATCGCATGCCGGTTATCCTCAAGCCTGAAGCCCACGAAAAATGGCTGGACCCGCAAAACCAGGATGTTCACCAAATAGAGTCCATCCTGCAAACCAATATTGTCAGGGAATTCAAGCGTTATCCGGTTTCGAAGCGTATCAATCGAATTCAAAATAACTCTGCGGATAACATTGAACCACAGGAAGATTAGCGTCTTCCGGAATTACAGCCCTCATTTGTAACGTTCACTTTTTTTTCGTCTCTTCACTTTAGCCTATCTATAATGATGATTAGAAGTGGTTTCAAAACCACTTCTAGACCTGCTTTGCGAACCATGGAGTCGCCATGTCGGATAAAGATAAAAAATTCAATTTATTACCACAAACTGCACACGGCCATCGCAAGCTTGATTGTTTAAATTATTGCGTAACCGGGTTGATGTCCCGTTGTAGTGCCGGGACAGTATGGGATGAACAGAATAAATGCAGATATTCTGAAAAATCCACTGTTAGTAACCGATGCATGTATTATATCGAAGCGATAGACGGCCATTGTGACTGTGTGGAAGCACAGAGAGAATTGAGAATCAAGGAGCGCCAAAAAAGTAAAAATGAGATCTAAAAAAAGCCCCCCGGAAGATTTCTTAAAGCCTCCCGGGGGGGTTGGGGGGTTATGGTCATAGCGGTAAAAATGACTTATTGTTTCCGAGCAAAAGTGGGCTGATTTCGCTACAGCAGGTCGAAGTCCACTATGACCTGTTACGGGGCAGACGCGTTTGGGGATTTACGCTGCCCACTCTTAATTCAATGCAAAATATAATGCTTATCGATAACGTTTAATATATTTCTATCACAAGATATTGTTGGATGTCAAGAAAAAAATCTATATATAGTGTATTTGAGCGATACAACCCCCCTTATCGCTGATAAAAGGTTGTATTTTTTTTCGGATTATCTTTAATGTACGTGTTTTATGGTTATTATAGTACGTATCGTGTTTTTAGAATTTATACCCATTTACATTCAATTGCTGTGATGTGCCGAAATGTTGAGCCGGCCTGAGGAGAGTGGGGTAATTTATTCTGAGGAGTTGATAATGAATAAAAAATTAAATCCGCTTCTTATCCTGTTAATTATTCTGATTTCGGCAACCCAAACCATTGCCGCAACAAAACTTACCAGACTGGTTAGGACAATTCAGCCGGCGGTGGTTACCGTCATTGTTTACGATATAAACCAAGACGTGGCCAACATCGGAACCGGTTTCTTTGTCGACAAAAAAGGATATTTGGTCACCAATTATCATGTCCTCATCGGCAAATATGGCGCTGAAGTCCGGACATCAGAAGGGAATACCTACCCCGTCAAGTCAATTGTGGCCGAAAACAAAGCCGCTGATCTTGTCAAAGTATTAGTGGATATACCCCCCGAAAAGTTCGGATGGCTGGACGTGAGCAAGGATTTACCGGTGATCGCCCAACGTGTCGTAGTGGTCTGTAGCCCCATGGGACTGGATCAAACGGTGAGTGAAGGTATCGTTTCGTCAATCCGTGAAATACCGGCCATCGGACATTTTTTTCAAATGTCGGCGCCAATTTCACCAGGCTCCAGCGGAAGCCCCGTGGTTGACATGAATGGTAAAGCCATAGGGGTGGCTACCTTCCAATACCTGCAGGGCCAAAATCTCAATTTCGCCATATCCGGAAAATCGGTGCGAGATTTGAAAATAGAGGGTCCGAGCATAACCATCTCCGAATGGACATACAAGCTCAGTCAACAAAAGCCGCGGGAAGCAGAAAAACTGTGCCGCACTGGGTTTAACTTTTCAATAAACGGACAGAACCAAAAGGCACTGCAATACTTTCAAAAGGCCACCGAAAGAGATCCGAATGATCCGGTTGCCTGGTACGGTCTCGGCTATTGTCACGCCGGACTCAATAATCATGACAGCGCTATCGAAGCATACAAACAGGCCATCCGGGTCAATCCCTATGATGAAACGACCTACTTTCATTTAGGCAACTATTACAATAAACTTGGACGGTATGAAGATGCCATCGCTGCATATAAAGAAGTTGTCCGCATTAATCCGGAATTCGAAGCGGCTTACTTCAATCTCGGTGTGGCGCACATGCGTCTCGGCCAGATCGATGAAGGTAGAAAAGCGTTTGAAGCCGTCATCCGGATCAATCCGGAAGCTGCAACAGCTTATTTAAACATCGGTATGGTGTACAGCCAGCTTGGACGATATCAGGATGCCATTGAAGCGCACAAGCAGGTCATTCGATTAAAACCCGATTTCGCTCCGGCCCACCATAATTTAGGGATGGTATACGGAAAACTCGGAAAATCTGATGATGAAATAAACGCTTACAAAGAAGCGATAAGGATTGATCCTACTTTTGCACCGGCCCACTTTAGCATGGGGAATGCCTTTCTTCAGCAGAGAAACAAGGCAGCCGCACTCGATCAATATAAAATTCTCAAGGATATTGATCAAGATGCAGCGAATAAACTATTCGATCTAATTTACCAGTAACTCCGACCTCAGATATGAAGATAAAAGAAAATTTCAGGCAACTGCCGAGCAGTGCCACTCACAATTGCTTTGCCTGCAGCCCGGTGAATTCTGCCGGGCTTCAGATGAAATTTTTTACAAACGAAAAATCGGTTTTTTCGCGGGTGACTATCCCGAACCATCTCTGCGGCTGGAATAATGTGGCGCATGGCGGGGTCGTCTCAACCATCCTGGATGAAATTATGAGTTGGGCCGCCATGTATTTGTTAAAACGCATCACCTTGACCCAGTCGATGACGGTGGAATTTATGAAGCCGGTCATCATCAGCGAAACCATGGAAGCAGAGGGCAGAGTGCTGGAATTGAAAGGCAAACGGGACGCCATCATAGAGGGCGTCATCACCAATGCCGATGAAAAGGTGTGTGCGCGCTCGACGGGCACCTTTAAAACTTTTTCTCCGGCGGTGGCCAAACGGCTAAAAATCGCGGATGACGGGATGTTGAAATGGTTTGAAAGCCTGTTTGATATAAAGTAATGCAACTATATTCATCATGGTAATTTTTGACCCCATGCTTTCGGATTCAGCAGCGCAAAATCAAGGCGATCGATATCGGGTGAAGCAAAGAAAGGTTTAAAGAGAAATAAATGACCAAAGTTTGTGTATTTGGAAGTGGAGGGTGGGGAACGGCCCTAGCTCAGCTCTGTGCTTCCAGGGATTATAGTATTAAACAGTGGGTAAGAGAGCCGGAGGTTGCCGAGGAGATTAATCAACGGCACTTGAATTCATTATTCCTGCCCGGCATCCAACTGTCAAACCGAATCAAAGCGACTCTTGAGGAACAGGAGGCGCTTGAGGAGGCCGAACTGGTTCTCCTGGTAATTCCTTCCCAGTTCCTGCGAAAGGCCGTTTTAAAAATCCGTTACCTTTTGCCTACTGAAGTTCCGATTGTTTGCTGCAGCAAGGGAATCGAGAAAGGGAGTTTGGAACTCATGTCGGAGGTTCTCACCGGAGAGTTGCCCGGCAAATACCATCCCTACCTTACCTATTTGTCAGGACCGAGTTTCGCAAGGGAGGTGGCGGAGGGGAAACCGGCAAATGTAACGGTGGCGGGCGAAAACAGCGGGATTCAAAAAAAAGTACAGGCGCTTTTGGGTAGTTCAGTTTTTCGGATTTACACGACTTCTGATGTGACTGGTGTGCAGATTGGGGGAGCTGTAAAAAATGTGATTGCCATAGCAGTTGGGGCTTGCGCGGGTATGGGCTTTGGTTTGAACGCGCAGGCAAGCCTCATAACGCGAGGTTTAGCCGAAATGACTCGCCTGGCGGTAGCAAAGGGGGCTAATCCGTTAACGTTGAGTGGACATTCAGGCGTCGGTGATTTGGTTCTCACCTGTACGGGATCTCTCAGCCGAAATCGCCGGGTTGGAGTTTCCCTGGGTGAAGGAAAATCTTTGCAAAAAGTCCTGGCTTCCATGAAAATGGTAGCAGAAGGAGTGGCAACCGCTCACTCGGTGTGGCACCTTGCCGAAAAACTCAATATTTCCATGCCGATAACGGAACAGGTTTACCATGTTGTCCATCACGCTAAATCCGTGGAACTCGCAGCAAAGGAACTGATGGAACGCCCGCTAAGGGAAGAACTTGATTAGAAATAGATATTAGCCTTTAATCAAAGATGAATTTACTAGTCTTGAAACCTGGGAAATGATGGCGTCCTGATTTTGGCGTGAGATCTCAAAGAGTCGAATATCAGCTCGTTTCTTTATCTTCGCAATCAGGCCGGTGCCCTTTAAAGCGATGGTGGCGATAAAGATTTTTTCGGAGTCCAGGGCGCCTAATATGAGCCGTTGAAATACTTCCGAAAAACACTCCATCTTGCCGATTTCATCGATCATCACCAATTTTGTTGCCTTGCCGGAAAATGGTATGCGGTTGATAAACGCTTCAAATCCGGCCACATCCACCCCGTATCGTCCAACTCTGAAATCACTGGACAAATCCACATGGGCCAGCAGGCCGTTTTTGCCGTCGAGGCTGGTCAACTCAAATCCTTTCCGCCCCCCTTCTTCTCTGATTTCCTGCGTATAAAACCCCACCGGTTGAAAGTCTTTCAACCTTTGCACCAATCGTTTAAACACGGTGGTTTTACCGCAACCCGGCAATCCGGTTATCAGGATGTTCTTGCTCATTCTACCCAATAACTTTCAGGTGGCAGGTACACATAGGTGTCGGGTTTCAGGTGTCAGGGTTCAGGTGTCAGAACAGTAAAAAAATGGTTTCAGGTGTCAGGGTAAATAATTTAGGAATTGCGAATTTGGGAATTTGGGAATTTAGGGATTAAAATCCCCAAAAAACAGACCTTGAGCCGTGCGTCATGCACCTCTATTTTTTTGCCTCAAACCTCACACCTCTAACCTAACGCTTTTATTTTTGGCCTTGAACCTGTCTACTCACGATACCTGACACCTGAACACTGACACCTGACACTTAAAATACACCTGAAACCTAACTTAATTACGTCAGCAGGTGAGCATTGCCGATATGAACCTTGTTTAAACCGGAATCTTTGGCCGCTTGATAGCATCGATTGGCCAGATCCTTGGGTGTCACCGGCAGATCCGACATGTAAAACTGGGGATGAAATGCCAGCAGACTGTATGGAATATTCGGATCTAAATCCGCAACAAATTTTGCTATCGCACTGATTTCCTGTTCATCAATATAACCGGAAACCAGCAACGAACTGGCAATCAACGGAGGGGGTGTCGGACGCCGATCAATCCATGTCGCCGCCCGGGCAAAATTATCTAGAGTTCGATCATTGGTTACCCCGGTTAACGCCAGATGAAGATTTGGGTCCCAGGCCTTTAGATCAAATTTGACACACCCACCGGAATCAATAGCAAGCTGCATCATCGCACCCAGCAGATCCGGGCGCATGGAACCGTTGGTCTCCCAGCAAATTCGCAGGATTCTATCTTTATGCTGATCAATAGCCTCTCGTGAGGCCTTTAGCGCATATGGAAGCTGGGGCGAAGGATCCCCACCGAAATAGCAGATGCAGGAGGTGCGCTCGTCAACCGCCGCAACCAGCGCTTCAAAGGACCGCGTACGGGAGTATATCCTTTCTTCTCTGAAATGCCAGTTTTGGCAAAACAGGCAATTAAACGAGCACGCGAGAAAAAAAACAGCCAGATTTTTGTAAGCGTATTCGGCCTCAGGTCCATATGCATAATTTGGATACCCCTCACCGGTTCCACCGGCACAGACCCAGGCGCCAACGCAATTTGTTGGTAAGGGATCAAAATACCACGAAAGTTTGCCACGGCTTGAGGTCAATCCTTTGAGTCGACCTCCCTGATTTATCCGTATTCCACAGTATCCGGTTCCATTTTCAGGAATTTTGCATTGATTTACGCAAATCGTGCATGAAATCCCTTCAGGGTCATTCGGCGGCTTTTCGGAAAGGCCGAAAGCGGCGCGGCTTTGCATATGCGCTTTTTCAGTAATTCTTAAAGATTCCCCTGGATTTTCCCGGATGCAGGTCAAACATACACCGAGCGCCCCGGATATGGTTGCAGCCGTGCGATTGCATATTTGGCAGGTTGCCATTGTGGTCAGGCCTTTCGATTTCGGATTACGGATTTCGGATTTAAAGGCAGGGCCAAAGGCTTGTCCACCTGGCGGATTCAGGGTTCAGAGGTTTACCCGCCTCTGGCGGTGCCGAAGGCGACCAGGATTCAGGGTTTTAATATCTTTTAATTCCTGAATCCCTAAATCCCTCAATTCCTAAATGACTAACCTGAATCTTTAATCCTTTACCCCATACCCTATGCCCCATGCTTTTTGCCCTGACACCCGAAACCTGACACCAGCAAAAGATGCTATAATAAAACTTTACGTCCATGTAATTATGAATCGAAGTTCGAATGTATGAAATGATCATTTTTTGCTAAAGTTTCTTGAAAAATTGCCGATATTATAGATAGCCAATACGCTGGCTGAACACAGCGTCATTTTACCTCCTTTCGTAAGGGTGGCTCACAAAGTGAGCCGCCCTTAACTTTTTTGGACAAACTTCAAAGGCCCACCCTACTTTTTAATCTCGATTTTAGTCGACATGTTGGGTTTCGTAACCTCAACCCAACCTACTCAATTTTCGTCGCGCTAGTTGGCTTTCGACCAGGGTCGAAACCCAACACAACCGCTGCGTTAATTCTCCGATTTCCTTTCTGGGGGTTATAGGTCCGAAAAAAATTATGTATCATCGAGAGCGGTATCGGCTGCCAGATCCAGCACCGTTTCGAGTTGTGATCTCACCGGATTCCTGATCACGCCGTCCACCTGTTCGATCTGACTTTTCAATTTTTCAAAAGCTTTCGTGGTGATACGCCCAGCACTGGCGATCAATCGAATACCCATCTGAAGCACAAAAAAGCTCAGCAACATAATGATGGCACTAACGAAAAAGGCATGCACAAAAAAATCACTGGATAAATAATGGCCGCTAAAAAAGCCCCGTACCGTCAACCAGCCGGTATAGCCCAATACAGCGATTCCCGGCGCATTGAACAAAAGCTGTATAAAAAATCCACTAAGCTTTCGGGCTACCCGTTGGATTTCCTGGTCCAATGCTTCCGACCAAATAGCGGATATATTTTCACCGAAATCTTCGCTCCCGACCATGGCATCTTCGATGCGGCGCACCACGCTGTCGAACCGCCCCCTGACCAGAGATTCGGCAATATCCGGCCAGGTTTTCATGGTCGCCAGCCGATAATTTCGCAGCGCCGCATCCACCCGTTGGGCATTATATGATTCTTCGGTGGCCGACCGCGAATCTTTCAAGTGTCGTAAGGCGGAAATCATGCCGAACAACTGGTGAAAGGGGCGTCCGAACCTGAACATCGAGACAACTCCGGTACCAAAGACCAGCAATCGCGTCCAGATAGCAATCATCCAGCCCACCGGACCCAGCCACATTTGAGACAGCTTTTGGTATACCATGACGTTCACACCGATAAACTGTCGCGAATCGTCACCTTTCATGGCTGCAGCGGCTGTCATCAGCGCCTCTTTTTCTGCATCGCGTAATTTCTGTCCGGCGATTTCAAGTGCGTCTCTATCCCGAACCGTTTCCTGACGAACCTCGGCAAAAACAACCTCACGCAAGCGGCGGGCATTTTCAAGCCGCCGGTCCACGATGTACCCGGCACTATTGACGGTGTCGAAAATCAGTTTCTTGAGCTCCTCAAATTCGTCAAACCCATGTTTGGGACCTGCCGATTCATCCCAATTGGGCTCATGCAGATGCGTGCGGGCCGAAATGCACAACACCCGGTCAACCGTGTTCTGCCAGGCTGCCTGGAGATAGTTTGCAAAATCCGGCAAAATAGAGTTCTTGAGTTCGATTTCCCCCAAGCGGTCGCACTTGTTGATCACACCCACCAAAGACTCGCCATTGAATCGCCGAACATATGGCGCTAAAAAATCCACATGATCCCTGCGTTTCGGGTTTTCAGCGTCAAATACACAAATCAGCATATCGGAATGGGAAATGGCGTTGTGCAGAATCGGAATATGGGTTCGCTGGGCTGTACTGTCGGTATCCGGTGTATCGATCAGCATCACCTGCTCCGGAAAAACAGCGGCAGCAGCGGATCGGAATTCTACCGCATTATCGCCGAGATCTTTAGCCAGCAAGCGGGCATCTTCGCTATCGTCACTAAAAACAATTAAATTCCCCGTGGTCGGCCGCTGATGCCCCACGTCGGAAAGATCATCAACTCCGGCTAACGCATTTAACAGCGTGGATTTCCCGGAACCGGATGGTCCGATGATGGTCACCACCAGTTTGCGTTCGAATCGCTCGACAATGCTGTCGATCATGCGCAGCGCCTGATTGCATTGGATTTTGAGCGCAGCGGCAGGCAACCATAACGGGACATTATCCAGCCTGGAATCCAACCGTTTTAAATCCTGTTTGAACCTCTCAATTCTGCCAAATGTTTTCAGAATATCCGGTTGCCGGTTCATTTTCATCTCTGCAAGACTCCCTTCTTGCACCTTTCGAGGCTATTTTCGAGGTCGTTTATCCGTTGCTTTGCTTCTGCGATGGATTTATCCGCCATATGCAAAATGTTGCCGGTGATATGCTCTTCAAACAAATCTTGAACGATTTTCAATTTATGATTGAGCCAGGTTTCCACAATGGGTCCGAGCATGATTTCCAGCTGTTTTTGATCGGCTTTTTTCATTCCGGTAGTCGCCGGAATGGCAAACAAGGCATATAGATCCTTGGCGCCAAAAAGCCCCGTCAGTTTGATTTTAATGCCGGCGGCACCAAGCGGATCTCCGGTGGACAACACATACGTTACCGCTACGGTTGCTGGCAATACATTCATAAAGGCCCAAAACGTTTGACTGATTTTGGCCCACAGACTCATCTTACTGCGAAAATGGTCGGCCAGATTTTTAAGATCGTCTTCCATTTCACGGGAAATACCGGCGATTGCGTTCTTCTGCGCTCGAATGGATTGTAAGATCGATTTAAAATCTTTAGCTTGCAGGTTTTGCTGCTCAGACAAAACTGACGGATGCGCATCAACCACAAAATGGTAGGCGGTGCCCTCTCCGGCTGCATCGGCACGGGGGCTTTGAGCGTTTTTTAACCCTTTCCATGCCCGGACATGTCCGATGGTTTCCAGCATACGTTGGGCCGCCGGATCATTTATGGAATTGGTTATCCGCATCTGAGGACTGACTGCCTGATGATGCATACCGGTTACCGCAGTGACAAGATCTTCATCCAGTTTATCCGCAAAATCTTTTACAGATGCTTCAGACTTCTCGGAATACAGTTGCCTTTTAGCCCAACCGGCTGTACTCAGAACAACCTTTAGGGGAAATTCAATCAGCGCACCGGTTTTGCGCATCATTTTGACATGCGATGGATCCGTCTCAGACCAGATGCGGGCAAATCGCTTCAGCACGCGATCCATTGGGAAATGCTTGAGTGCTTCATGCACCCAATGGCTTTGGGCGGTTTGAAGCGAATCAAAAAACAGCCTCAGCTCATCCAGCGAAACATTTGCGTTTTCAAGGAGGTTTGCGGATCTCTCCAGCACGTCATTTAGGATGGATGCATGCAGTTCAAATCTCAACTGATGTGTGTCGATGGCCTCCAGGGCCTTCCAAAAATCAGGATCTCTCGAACGCAACGACCGTAATGTCATGAATTTCTCGCCGGCAGCCACCTGGTTATCTTCATCGGTGCGGTAAATGCCCAGCAGGTATTGGTCGGCGTCATCTCCATATATACCGCGGGCAACGATCATGGCATGGTCGTGTACCTCCTGATCGCTGAAACTCGGATATACGCGGTAGATCAAAAAGCATTTTCGGCGGCCGATCCCGGTGAGCATCTGGCAAATAAAATCCATGTTGTCCCGGTTGTTGTAATTGGAATTGGTGAAAATATAGATCAGGATATCCGATGCCTCCAGGGCATCTTGAGTAACTTCCCGATTGGTGTAGCTGCCTTTTGCTCCGGTATCAAAGTCAGGGGTATCAAACAAAACCATATTTCTAAACTCGGATTGGTGTGACACATACAGCGGTGTTCCGGGAGTCAGAAGGTCATCTTGATCCTTTAGCGGTTCCGGGGTGGTTTGGCCCGGCTTAATCAGATTGGCCATAAAATCGGGAGGGTCCAGGCAGCTGGCAGGTACGGAAAAAAGCAGTCGGCGATTCATACCGGCTCTGCCGCCGATAGGGGCCAGTTTCTCGCCGAGCAGGGAATTAAACAAGGTTGATTTGCCGGATGATCCTCCCCCGCAGATCGCCGCCACAATCGGAAAACCGGGCGAGAAGCGGGTGAGCAATTTGGCGTCAATCATATCGGTCCATGTTTCTACTTCCTGCTCGTGGCCAAGTTTCAGCAATTCCACGAGATCGGGTATGTCACTTCTAAGGCGTTTGAGCGCCTCATAAATGGTCTGCTCCATTATCTAATTATCCTGTTGAACACTGAATTCAGATAAAAGTGGTCATCATTTCTGCGTTGCCAACATCTTAGAATTTTTATAACATATTGAGGCTTTCAATGAAAATCTATATTCATTTTTGTCCCAAATAAATTTTTATATATAAGATCTCGTTTCAACATTTACAAAATGCCAGTTTCTCTTACGGATTTAAATATACTGACTCTCGATTGTCAGACTAGCGGCGCCAATCCGCAAAAAGGACATCTGCTCGAAATCGGCTGGGTAAAAACCCGTGCAGCGGCCAGTCAAAACCGGCAAAACGCACAACCTGAAGCATATCTGATCAAGCTGCCGACAGGAGAAGACATACCACGATCCGTCACGCGTATCACCGGTATCAGCCCCGCAGATCTTGCCGAAGCGAATTCTCCACAAGAAATCTGGCAAAAATTGACGGATGCCGCACATCGGGTTGCGGCTGCCAATCGATCCTCCGTGTGTCCGGCGGTTATTCATTTTTCGCGTTTTGAAGAACCTTTTCTACGAGATCTGCACGCCAACAGCCATCCGCAAAGCCCATTTCCATTTCAGTTCATCTGCACCCATGAAATCGCCAAACGCCTGTTTCCGGGACTTCCGCGCAGAGGGCTTCGGGCCATTGCGGGCTATTTTGGTCATTCCATGTCTGTCTTCCGGCGCAGCGCGGATCACGCGGTGGCAACGGCATTTATCTGGAAAAATTTGGTCGCCGTGTTAAAAAATAATTGTCGGATTATTACCCTGGCGCAACTGCTCGAGTGGCTGCAATCCAGCACCCCTGGAAAGGGATCCCGGCGCATCTATCCCATGAACTCTGAAGTCAGGCAAATGCTGCCCGAACAACCGGGGATCTACCGGATGTTGCGGGCCAACGGGGATCTGCTCTATATCGGCAAAGCAAAATCGCTCAAGCACCGGGTCAACAGCTATTTTCGCCAAACCGGTTCTGCCGGAGAACATATTTTGGAAATGCTGACCCAGGCATATGATCTGGATTTTACCTTAACCGGCTCAGCCCTGGAAGCCGCCATTTTAGAAAACGACCAAATCAAGCACCATTCACCGCCCTACAACGTGGCGTTGCGCAAACAACAGCGCCAGCTGGTGTTTTGTTCAAAAGATCTGAAGCATCACTCAACCACCACCGATGACGTCCATCCCATCGGACCGCTGCCCTCCGGTAATTTGATTGACGCCATGGCAGCTTTTGCCGTTCTGATGGACGCAGGGATGGGTGACCGGATCCATGGCTTTTCAGATCTGGCATACCGCCTGCTAAGTTCGCCTGAGGAGTATGCACCGGATGCAGACTGCCTGCGGCAAGGTGTCGCCATGTTTCACCAGAGGCATCGAACCATTTTGCACAGCAACTCGACGTTAAGAACCTTAACCCAGCTGGGTGCCCGGCTGTGGCGCGAGCATCTGGAGCTGCTTGAGTTTGCCGAAGCGCATGCGGGTGAACTTGAGCAGCAAGACCCCCGGCCGGTTGATGCGACTGAAGACCATGCTTGGACACCCGAAGATGTCGCTGACACCATCCAAAGTGTCATCCGTCGCGCGGCCCACTTGATTCGCCGGGCCCGCTGGCTCTGTCTGCTCAGTCAGTCGTCGCTGGCCTGGGAATCGCCGCATGTCGATGATCACCATAAAATTCTTATCATTTTTAAAGACGGCGCCAGTGTTCATCGGAAGAAGTTAAAGACCCAAGAAAGGCTGCCGCTGCCTCCCGGTTATGCAACACCTTTTCAAAAACGAAGAAAATCTTTTGACTTGAGGACCTATGATCGCTTGCGGGTGGTCACCACCGAACTGCGACGTCTCATATCGGAAAACAGACGTATCGAGCTTTGCCTGGGCCCGACAACGATTTTAGGGCCCAAAGAATTAGGAAAAGCATTGAGATGGGTCTAGCCCGCATATTGTTTTTAGCCGACACCCACCTGGGATTCGACTTTCCGTTTCGGCCCCGCATTCAACGGCGGCGCAGGGGTCCGGACTTTTTTTCCAATTTTGAGCAGGCCCTGGCACCGGCCCTAACGGGTGCCGTTGATTGTGTGGTGCACGGGGGCGATCTGTTGTATCGCAGCAAAGTTCCGCCGCAACTGGTGGAGATGGCATTCGCACCGCTAAAGCGTATCGCGGACAACGGCATACCCGTTTATCTGGTGCCCGGCAATCATGAACGCTCTGCCATACCTCATCGTCATCTCGCCCAGCACCCGCTTATTCATATTTTTGATGATCCCCAGACTTTGATCTATCGAAAAAAAGATTTTACAATGGCCCTGGTGGGTTTCCCCTTTGTCCGCATCGGCATCCGCAAAGATTTCTTATGCCTGCTAGATCAAACCGGCTGGCGAAAGGTTCGGGCGGATGGCTACCTGTTATGCATCCACCAGTTGATTGACGGCGCCACCGTCGGGCCGAGCAACTTCATGTTTCGCTATTCCCACGACGTCATCCGCATCACCGAAATTCCCTCCGGTTTTTCGGCTGTATTATGTGGGCACATTCACCGCTTTCAGGTGCTCACCAAAGACTTACGCGCAAGACCGCTTTGCGCACCGGTCTTATATCCCGGTTCCATCGAACGCATATCGTTTGCCGAAAAAGATGAAAAAAAAGGATATTTGACCCTGGACGTTGAAACCGAAGGCTCTCACGCCGGGAAATTACTAAATTGGGAATTTCACGAATTGTACGCCCGTCCGATGGTAAAACTCGAGCTGCATGCCGATAATATGAATAGCACCGAACTGGCGTCATGGATAAAGGACCGTCTTAAAAAATTGCCGGCAGACAGTATCGTCAAATTAAATGTCCACGGCTACGGGGCTGAAGACATTCTGAAAGTGTTCAGTGCCCCTTCCTTGCGACTACTTGCTCCCGCGTCAATGAATATCAGTGCCGTATCTATGGAATAGAATAATCTGTAACTTTGTTTAAGGTTTCTCGTTATATAATGGAAATGCCAAATTTCAGCTCATTTTACAACAGTTACAAGGATATGCTCTTCGCATACCTCATGCGCCGCACCGGCGATTACTACCTGTCCGGTGACATTTTGCAGGAAAGCTTCACACGCTATCTGGACCGCTATGGCAACCGCAGATTGAGCGCTCCATTGCTTTTTAAAATAGCACGCAACGCCCTGTTGGATGATCGGCGCAAGATGAAGCGCAGCATCCAGCTTCAGGATAACAACGAATATTCAGGAGGAAATGCAGAGCATCTGCTGATGGTGCGAGATGAGTACCAGCGAGTGCTTGCGGCTATGCAGCAACTGGGTGAAGCAGAAAAAGATATTTTAGCATTGGTTGTCAGCAGTGACATGTCGTATCGTGTAATTGCGGAAATAACCGAAACCAGCGAGCATAATGTCAAAGTCAGGGTTCATCGTGCCCGGATGAAACTCAGAAAAATCATAGAACGAGGGGATAAAAAATGAAAGATTATATGATCAGCATGTTCATCGACAACGAGTTGGATCTCGATGAAAAAATAGAGTTTGTTGAGACGGTGTATGCCGATACGGCGGTGAAAAACGAAACGGTTCATCTTCTGCAACAGGAAAAGCTGGTTCGCGCACCGGTGGTCAACCGTATCCCGGCCGTCGAGATCGGCATCCGGCCGAAGAATATTTTTCCGTCTTGGCGTCCGGTGGCTGCAATTATAACGGGCTTGGCGGCGGCCCTGGTTATTCTCCTTTTTGCTCTGCCGGGACAAAAAGCCCCATCCGTTCCATACCGATTTGTTATTTATCAACCCGATGTAAATGGGATCGAGATCACAGGCAGTTTCACCGGCTGGAACACCATTCCCATGAAAAAAATGGGAGCAACCGGTTACTGGGAAATTATGCTGGATCTTCCGCAAGGTGAGCACCGTTACAGTTACATTCTGGAAAGTGGTCAACGCATACCTGATCCCACCACCCTGAAGCGCGAAAAAGACGATTTTGGTGGCGAAAATTCTATTTTAGATTTACATATTAAGGTATGAAAACATGGGTCTTGCTAACAACTGCGTTGTTCCTATGGGTTTCAGGATGTGTAACGCACTATTACAAAATACAGCAAAATACGGTGACGTTTTATCTTGAATTGCAAGCGGCTCAGCGCGTTTACTTTGCGCACTCCATCGATAACTATAGACTGCATATGGTCAAAAAAAGTAAATCCGGAGCATGGGAAATCAGCGTGCCATCCGATTTTGAATTCAACTATTTTTATGTCGTCGATGGGGCCGTGTATCTCCCTCTCTGCGAGTTCAAGGAGATCGATGATTTCGGCTCCGAAAATTGTATCTTTGTGCCAAAACCGTAACCTTTGGCGTTGCCATTCGTTATATGGTAAACGGCTGCGAGAAAAACATGATGAAAAAAAATTGGATAATAACCTTTTTCATTTTTTTTAGCGCATCTATTGCCGCCGCAGATGAGATCGAACAGGCATTTTCCGGCTCGGCACCGCAAGAGGTTGTCGAGAGCACCCGGCAGTTAATTCAATCCGATATAAACCGCACACGTGCCATCGACGTCACCCGCGCCATGTTGCAAAACCGCTTTAAAGCTCAGCAGATACTCAAGGCCCACAAAGTGATGATGAGTGCTTATCAGCAGGGTGTTCCGCTGGAACCCATCATCAGCAAGGCGTTTGAAGGAATGTCTAAACAGGTTCAGCCAGAAAACATTGTTCGTGCCATGGAAAGGGTTCAGGCGCGCTACGCCTCTGCTTACCGCCAGGCCCGCAGGCTCACAGATCAAAAAACTCATTTGAATCAAATGGGACACATTATCGCTGCCGGCATGTCCGCCGGCATGAACGAGAAGAGTATTGAAATGATCGTGCATGAGCTTCAGCAAAGATCGCGGGAAATGAAAACCGATCAGAGAATCGCGCTTGCCCTTGAGACCTTCAAAACCGCCAGAGATATGGCGCGTTTAGGCGTCTCTTCTCCACAAACGGTGTCTGTCGTTAACACAGCCCTCCAGCATCAGTTCAGTGCTCCGCAGATGCAAGCCATGCGGGACTCCTTTTTAAAGGACTCTAGAACAACAGTTTCTCAAAGGCTTGCCAAAAACTATGCTATAGCTATTCAGCAGGGAAAAAGCTTCGGAGGATCTGACAGCGGCCAAATTGACACGACCGGCAAATCTGAGGGATCTAGCGGAGATGGTGGTCCGGGTGGTGGTGGAGGATCCGATGATCCGGGCGGCCCCGGGGATCCCGGCGATTCGGGTGGGCGGGGTGGGCCCGGCGGAAACCACTAGCACGACCAGTTGTATCGTAATATAGATCAGATCACCCTAGCGGATACAAATCGTTCAGTCCCATCACTCTCGTTTTCCCCTTTATGAGCGGAGTCTTAATCGGCTCCGCATTTTTGTTGGTGGAGATGGCATCCTGCAAAAAATTAAGAAAAGATTGTAACCTTTTTTTCCCTGATTCGTTTAAAGGTTAAAACTCGGAAGGTGGTAAGCAAAAAGAAACTCACCGATTTTGATAATCGATGATCAAAATGATATCACATTGGCGTTTATTCAACTCACATTAAGCGGAACAAGGAGGCTTTGTCATGAAAAGACACATTAAATTTCTGCTCCTGTTATTGACCCTGAGTTTGGTATTCACAACCGCATGGGCGGCCACACCGGAAAAGTGGGTAGTCAAGAATCTGAATGGATTCAATTTACGAACCAACGATGCCGGCGACGACCTGATCCCGGTTGACACACCAGCATTAAAAGATCAATTTGTTCTCGCCAAGGGGGGAGGAGGCGGCAGTTCAGATAGCGGCAATGGCGGCGCCTCCGGCCGCGGTGAAGGCAGCCCCGGCGGAAACGATAGCAGCGGAAACAGCGGCCGCGGTAATGGCGGCCCCGGCGGAAACGATTGCAGCGGAAAGAGCGGCGGCGGTGACGACAACTGCCCGGGGCCCTTTGCACATCAACAACAACACCGCCATCAACATCAGTATCAGCAAAAACAACAGCACAAATACTGGCAGTACCAGCACCAGTATCAATATCAGTGGCAGCACCAGCACGGTATAGACCGTTAGGCCCGGATTAAGTCCATATATTTCATTAAAATCGATGCTCCCCGAAAAACTTGACACTGAAGTTAAGTGTCATCTTCCAGGCTTTTTTCCACTGCGGTGATAATCGTGTCATAACCTGTGCAGCGGCACAAATTACCGGCCAGCCCCCGGCGAATTTCAGCGCGGGTCACCTTTTGACCCTTGTGTTTTTCGACGAAGGCGGTTGCCGTCATGACGAAACCGGGGGTGCAAATACCGCATTGCACGGCACCCTCATCCACAAAGGCCTGCTGCACTCGGGACAACCTGTCGCTTTTGCTTTCGCCTTCTGCCATTGTATTCTCCTTTCATTCTTGATTGCGTTAACTGCATATAATAAACTCAACCCGTATTGTACCAGAATGCTTCTTGATTGTAAACCCCGTTGTATGCACTAGATGGTGGCTTTCCCTAAAGGGAGAAAACGAAAATAGGCCTATCTAAGGGGGACGATTCTATCGGAACGTATTGTATGAATAGTTATCGAGAAGCAACCCTGAAAGTTTAAAGTTCGCTATTTATTACCTCGGCGTGAATTGCATAATGTGTCTATGCTGCCACATACCATTTAGTTATTATACGCTCTTTTCGAGCGCCTCTATTCTGCTTCTGATATTATGCAATAAGG
>CP070694.1:2002485-2009420 GCA_020353355.1 Desulfobacterales bacterium
ATATTATTTTTTTCAATTTTTTCAGATGCAAACGGACAGGTAAGCATGCAAAGGTTACATCCCGCGTCGTCCAGGATGTATTCAGATTTAAATTGAATCCCTTTCTAAATTCTTGACAAAAGCTTAACCATCTATTATTTTTTAGGTGGTTATATAATTAGATCAAATTTTATAACCTGTCAAGTTAATTTTACTGGTTATACATTTTTTTTGAGAGAAATTCAGTGAGTGATACAAAAAGGGAGCCGAGCAACGTGAAATTACTCAAACATCGGCTATGCATTGATTTTGTAAATACCTTGGGCTGGCGTGGCCGTGAAGTTCCTGTAGAACATCTAAAAACCTACAATGACCTTATCAAATGGAGTCGACAGGTTGGCATCATAACCCCTCAAGATGCCAACAAATTATTACAGAAAGCAGACCGACACCCGGCTGAAGGAAAAAAAGCGTTAAACAGCGCCGTTGACTTGCGGGAGACCATCCATCGTATTTTTGCTGCCATCATTGAAAGACAAAAACCTGCAAAAGAAGATCTGGCCGCTTTCAACAGTTATCTCGCCAAAACCATGGTGCCTTCACAGATTATTGAAACCAAAGACGGCTTTGACTGGGACTCCAATGGCGACAAATCGAAAATGGATTGGGTACTCAACCCCATTATTCGTTCCGCGGCAGATCTTTTGGTTTCAAATGAACTAAAAAAAGTAAAATCCTGTTCCGATCCGACGTGCGGGTGGCTATTTTTGGATATCAGCCGCAATCAAAGCCGACGTTGGTGTGATATGAAAGATTGCGGCAACCGCGCCAAAGCCAGCCGGTTTTACCGGAAAAAACAACTGTTAAAAAAAAATAAATCAGCAATGCTCTGATTCCTTTTTCTAATTTCATCCCCCCCGAATAAACCTTTATAAACCGATTCAAGCCGCGTTGTGCTGCGTTCATACAGGCTGCAAGGATCGGCTACTCGTATTGTTTTTCTACCAGCTGCTAGAGATCTTTTGTTATACAATCAATGACCGACGCCCAATCTCCTCCTGCAGGTTGTCGATCCAGCCGCATGGTCGGGTACCAGGGACTGTGGTCCCTGTTTAATTGCCAGGTTAATTTTCGTGTTTTTCTCAAGAATTGGTAGCCGGTGCCGATATTAATTAAAAAATCGTTAATGGCGGGAGTGGATCAGGCCGTACTTTCCCAACAAGCTCCACAATGAAAAAATCCGGCCGCAAGAAGGAGAGAAAATGGAAAATTTTACTTTAAAGCGTTTCGCTGACTTCATCAAAATGAATCGAAAAAATTATATCGTTGTTTTGGCAACCACCTTGGCCCTCCTGTTCGCATGTTCTCATAGCGAAAAGGTGCTGGTACCACCCAGGGTCGAGCTGAACGGTTATCGCAATATTGGGGTGATCGAATTTTCCACCAATGCCGAAGATAATCTTAAACAATATGTCACCCAAAACTTTATTCAGAATGTCCAATCGGCGCAACCGGGGACCCGAATCCTCGAACTTGGAAGCCAAGAACAGGTATTGCGGTCCATAAAACGTAAAAACTTCGACCTGGAAACGATAAAATCAATCGGGAAAAAGTTTAACGTAGATGCGGTCATCTTAGGTCATCTGGAAGTTTCAGAAATAAAGCCGAGCATAAAAGTATTTTCGATGTCGGAGTCACTGCACGCCAGCGCCTATGTTGAGGCGCTGCTCAACACCAAACTTTTAGAAACCGATAATGGCGCCACTTTATGGACCAATGCCACATCCGGCAAAACATCGGTGGCAAAGGTAAATTTGATGAAAGATGGCCCCTTCAGCTTTGGGGTGAGTGATCCGAAGGAAAAATACGGAAAACTTGTCCCGCAGCTGGTATATGTGAACACCACGGATTTTCGATGCCAATATGAATATCGAAAAGTGAAATGATTTGATTTTCACATCCCCTGATACATACCGAAACATGTCTCTTTTTGGCCGTTACCATTTGGCTTAAACTTTGCGGGTCAAACCCATATTTATATAATATGCTAAAATTATTAATAATTTTTATGTAAAAAAATAATAAAGATAAAAATAAAGATGCCGATACTATAGTCATGATCCCTGTTTCGAAAAAGACTTTTTTTATCGTTTACTCATACCAGCCAGCAAACAGAAAAACTCCAAAAATTTATTTTCAATCAAGGAGGAAAACAACATGAAACGGCTTCTGTTTATTATTTTGACACTGGTCGTGGTAATTTCCTTTACCGGGGGATGCGCCACGATGAACGCTACGATGAACAAGATCTCCGTGCCAAAAATCACAGGTGGCTCTGAAGAATCCGATAGTGGTCTTTATCGGAAAGTCCCGGCATCCATGCGGGCTGATGTCAAAGAGGCAGAGTTTGACCTCAAGCGAGCCAAAGCCAATGCGCTCATGGCCGATGAAAAACTGACCCTTTCAGAGATGCAAAAAGAACGGGAGATTCTTAGAAACAAGTATGCCAGATATGATAAGACTTTGGCCGAAGTGCTCATAAAGAAAGCCGATATCGGGGTGGAAATTAAAAAAATGGAGGCCATCGACAATTCAAATCTAGGCGATCGGGCCAGCAACATCAAAACCATTGCAAATTTGAAAACCAAACAGCTTGGCATTGAATCCGACGAAATTGAGATCAAAGCAGATATGGAAATGACCAATCTGAGGATCAAAGAATTAACTAAACTGATCGTTGCCCAGGAAAAAAAGGTCCAGAAAAAATAACAGGATATCGATAGCAATATCATTATCTGTGGCAAAAGATGCATACAGAGAGGAGAGAACCATGCGTCATAAAACACATCTTTTTATTTTAATTGCAGCAATCGCATTCCTGTCTAGCGGCTGCGCGGCCAAGATATATGGCACGGTAGAACTTGTAGACCAGCAAATGCAGCCGATTGAAGGGGAGAGCCCAAAAGACACGGTCGTTCATATGATGAATACCACCGCCACTTTGGATAAAGCCTCCATCTCAGTCATGGCAGACGAAAAGGGAAAGTTTGAATCTCAAAAGGATACCCTAAAGCCGGGAAAGTATAAAGTTGAAGCCAACCGAATCGGATTTGAAACTGAGACCGAAACCGTGGAAATAAAGGGTAGCACCCGCAAAAAATTAGCGTTTAAGCTCAAGAAAATTGACGAAGGCAAACGCAAATCAATTGAAAGCCTCACTTCCGATGCCGATAAAATCATAAATCCAGGAGAAGTAAATATCCAGCCGCCCGGAATGTGATCTTCGAATTTTAGCACACAGCCAAAAGCATTTTTCGAATACGAATCGGTGGGGTTGCGACCAAATGCACACAATTGCGCTCTTAGCATTGTAACATTCCACTGGGCGGGAGACATTTTAGGAGGTACACAAGATGGTCAAATCAACCATAAACGTCGCCATAATTATACTCGCTTCGATGTTGATCTTTGCCTGCAATATCGAAAAACAGGTTGATCTCGAGGTGGAGGTGAACGTCACGTTGGATGGCAAACCGGCATCCCAGACCAGAGTTTTCTTTGACGGCAATGAGGTCGGATCCACAGACACCAATGGGCGTTTCTCACAACGGCTTAAGAAACAACCCGGGGAAGAGGTCCGGCTATCTGTTCAAACAGATGTCAAGGGATACCGCATTGTACCCTGGGAGGATTCATTTGTCACAAAGCTTCCGAAAAACAAAACCGTGGAAACCTACGCGTTCAAGGTCGAACTCCAAGCGACAAAGTATTTTACGGTTGTGGTTCTCGATGATGAGGATGGTGAGCTGCTTGAAGGAGCTACCATTAGGATTGCCGACAAAACCGTCGGTGAGACCGACGAAAGCGGCGAATATGTCCATGAATATACCCGCATGCCGAAAAAAGGCCTTAACCTTCAGGCAACGATGAACGGCTATGGCGACTGGAAGAAGTCGGTGCAAATAAAGCCGGGGCAACGCTATGAAGTTACCCTCAAAAAGGAACGTCCACAGACAGTGGCCAAAGCCTCGCCGCCTTCAGAGACCGCCGTCCAATCACAGCAATCAAAGTCCGCTGTTGCGCCTGCTCCAGCGCCGAAAATAACGAAAAAAACGGCCCCGCCAACGACCAAAAAGGCAACAATTTCCATTGCAGCGCTTACTGAGGCCTATGGTGTATCCAGCGGAATTGCGGGTGTCGGTGTCAGCATCAACGGTAAACCGGTCGGAAAAACCAATGCCGCAGGTGAATATAAGTATATCTATAAGGAATCATCGCAAGCTGAGGTCAGACTAACGCTTTCTGCGGCCGGCTATATCCCTGAACGATGGGAAACAACAATCCGGCTTCAAGACAAATCGGCCGTCAAACGCTATTTTTATCCTGCAGCACCGAAACCGATTAAGGTGGGAATTTATGGATTTGTGAACAATTCGCCGGATGAGGATCTTTCCGACATTCTGGGTCAAATCGAAGCGGCGATCAGCACCAATCTGTTTGCGTATGGGTGCTTTCGCGAGGTGCCAAAGTCCCAACTTCGAGAAATGATGATGCAGGCCGGTCTTGACATGGAAACCGTCTCCACCAAGGGCTGTCAACATACGCCCCTGATTCGATCCGTGGATATGATGATATCCGGCAGTGTCACCAAAGCCGATCAAGGAATGACCATCGAAACAACGGTCATTGCCGCAAACGGAAATATTCTTCTCAGCCAAATCAATAAAGCCCGCAAGAAACAAAATATCCAAAACACCTCCAAATTGATCGCCAACAGCATCATCGATCAATTCCCCTTCGAAGGGACGATTGCGGCGATAGATAACCAGGGCTACCGCATCAATCTTGGAAAATCAGACTACCGCATCCGACGAGGCAGCCAGTTCAAATATCTGGTCGCTGATATGGAGCGATCCGGCAGGGTGAAGGGGTTTCATGACGCCGGCACTCTCAGAGTCGTCGAGACGGATGAGTCTTTTTCATGGGCTGAGATTGTCGATTTGAATGACAATGCCGAAGTTAAAATCGGCGACCGGGTCGTTCGACGCTTCTACCTGGACGAGAAACGGGAAACGGAAAAAGCCGCTATTCTCCTATCCGTCAACGGCGGAACTCCACCGGCAGATCAGCCGTTGTGGGGGGTCAACATATACCTCAATAATACCTGGGTCGGTACGACCGGATCGAATGGTAAAGTAGAAATTCCGCTCAATCTATATGAAGAATACGATATTCTGCTTTCCCGACACGGATATCAGCCGCTGCTGGATACGATTAGTGCAGATGAGAACACGCAGGCTAAAGAATTTTTACTGGAGATTGCCAACGCGCTCTTCAAAATCGAGTCAGTGCCTGCCGGGGCCGAGGTCTATGTTGACGGCGTCAAGATCGGCACGACACCCATTCTTGATGGTAAATTGGTCAACTTTGGATTCCGCAAGATCAAACTCTCGGCCGGGGGCGAATACCGCGACTGGCAAAAGGTTGTGGAATTTAATCGACCGGAAATTGAACTCATCGGCCCGAACAAGATTGTCTTTTTAAAGGATTACCTGAAAATCGGAAAGACCGCCGAACAAAACGGCGACATCGATGCCGCCATTCAGGCGTATTCCAGTTGCGAAAAGGGGAATCCGGATTATTCCGAATCTCACCATAGATTGGCCCAGCTCTATATGGATGAAAAGGGCAATTATGACGCCGCCATTCGCGAGTTTGAGAACGTGCTCTCGCTTCCGGAAAACCAGCAGATAATCTACAAACAATTTGCCGTCACCTATACCAATTTGGGTCACGCCTATTATGAAGAGGGTATGGCGCTGTTGCAGAAAGACAAGAAAGCGGCGGCCGGCAATTTCGCAAAGGCGATCAAAAATCTCAATATCGCCAAACAGAATACGCGCTTTTTTCCAAACCGCCAATTTGACGAAGCCGTACATGACACCTATTACTACCTGGCGCTGTCGTACCATAAGCTGTATCTGGTAACCAAAAAACGGGCGCTGGTGGAAAAAGCCAATCTGGCATGGCGCGAATACTTTGACTTTTTTCCTAAGAAGCTGGAGACCGAAACGAACTTTATAAAAATCCGGAATGCGGCCCGTATATACTGGGACCAGATAAAGAATCTATCTTAGCGGGAGGTTCGGAATTTGAAATTCAGGATCTTGATCCAGACGTTTGGCCTTGCACTGCTTGCGGCCGCCTTGACCTGGGGCCCCCTCCATACAGCGCATGGCACCCCACTCAATTGGAATGCGGATCAACCGGGCATCGTCAAGCAAAACGGGGCAGTGCAGGATCCGGAGCGGGTCAGCCCTCGGGAATCTTTCGATCTTGACCCCCTGGATTTCGAAAGCACGGCGGAAGAAGACGAATTGGCCAGGATTCAGCCGGGTAAATGGCAACCTGACCCTGAAATCGAACCGTTATATGTGCGGGTGTTTACGGAAATTGTTGCCGGTCATAATGACTCTAATCCCATCTGGTCGCCTACCGGTGAGTTGATTGCCTTCGAGCGCAGCATTGCCGACAAACGTGAAATTATCATATCCCACGCGGACGGCTCGGTTTTACAGAAAATTTACTACCGCTTACCCGAAGAAGACACCGCAATGGACTTCGTGTTTGAAGATATCCTTGATGATGCCAGCTACAACGCCTGCATCAGCTGGTCGCCGGATGAAAACAAACTGGTCTTCATGAGCAATGGCGGCAGCGGGAACTATGATCTCTATCTGTTGCCGGCCCTCGGCCAAGAGCAAACCATTCGACTCACCGATCATGAAGAAAGGGACAGTCATCCGCATTGGAGTCCAGCGGCCGACCGGTTGGTTTTTGTGTCCGGTCGTACCGGAAGCGCAGACGTTTATTTAATGGATCTCACAGCTCGCAAAGTTACCAAATTGACCAATGGTCACAAGACCTATCTCTATCCGCAGTGGTCTCCAGACGGT
>CP070694.1:2009520-2013840 GCA_020353355.1 Desulfobacterales bacterium
CCTTTGGTGTCGAGGGTACTTTGGGTGCCCTGCCGGTCGACATTTCCGCTGGCTGCTATAAACAGCAGGCGGGAGTCCAATTGAAGGTTTTCGATCGCCAGATTTTGACCGGATGGGCTTCGTCGAAGGTCAACATCCAGTTTGACTTCTTTTTCAGAGATGGTGGGAAGATTTTCGGCCGTGAGTTTGAACGGCGAAAGATTGCCCCTGAGTTTTAACAACTGGGACTCCGGGTTGGAAAAATCAACATCCAGATCAAAACGACCTTTACCGGCGATACGTGTTTTTTCCGGAAGCTGGATGAAATCCCCACAGGCTTTCTGCAGCTCGCCAAGATCCAGCTCGGCGGTGCCATGGGTTTTCATTTTGTTTTGAATATCGGACCAGTTCGCAATCGCCAATTCGGGTATGCGGATGCTTCCGGGTGTGCCGGTTATTTCCACAGGTGAGAGATATAGGGATTTTGTGTTTGGATCCAGGTTTCCTTTTGTTTTTAGAGTTATGCGATCATCTTTGATGACTTTATGATCCTGGCGATAAACAAATTTTTGGGTATCGACAGTGGCACTGCTCAGGGTCACCTGATTGCCGTTCAGCGATCCATGAGCTTGAATGGTTGAATTACCGGTCAGGTTGATGGTTGGCGGCAGCGCGTCGAAATTTTTCAGCAGGGATGCAAGCTGTTCCAGGTTAAGACTGCCGCTATAGGTCATCTCGCTGACATTTGGCAGGGGATCTCCGGCATTCCAGCCGGCACGGGTTGCCGTGAGCTTGCCGCTGGTGAGCCACGATTGAATAGTTAGCGCAGTCTGATCAATTTTGCTCTGTTCGAAAGACTCACCCACGGCAACATCGGTGACCAGGTCGGTGGTGACATTTTGTTTTGGCAAAATGACGCTGCGGTTTCGGCTCAGCTCAAAGTCATTGATAGTTAATTTTAGCATGGCATTTCGCAGTTGCTTGGATTTTTCCTTAATCTGGAGGTTCGCCAGCAGCGCACCGGTGCCATGCCATCCTTTCAGCTCGATAAATTTATGAAGTTCTTGCAGCGCCGTTTGAAGATCTGCGGAAAGATTGATGTGCATATTGTTTAGATCTCCGCGACCGTCTCCATTTAAAAAAGCCGAGCGCAGCGCTAAATTTTCCAACCATACCCCGGTCGCGCGTTTTTCCCCGCGGGCGCTTATGGATACGGGTTTGTCCCAGGAGATCTTTTTGCCGTTGTTGATCCCGCTGAGTTGATCAATGCGGGCATTGCCGTCAAAGGCGATAATGTCTTGGGTGGTTTCAACCTCGGCAGCCAGCGCCATTCGACCTTTGCTAAGCTTGGTTCCCTTGCGAAGATTGAGTGTTTCCGGAAACTGGGTAAACATCTCAGCCAGATTTATATCTGCTTTGGCGGTCAGTTGATTTTTTCCCTGTCCCGACAACTGGCCGTTGATCGACCCGATGGCCAGAGACGATTGAAAGCTGAACTGTTTCAACGCCAGTGAATGCCGGTTGCCTGAGGCGTCCAGGTCCATTTCGATTTTTTTTACGGACGGTGTGTCGGAACCGAGAGGACCACCCCATAATTGCAGGCTGTCCAGCAAAAGACGCCCCTTCGCATAAAAATTGTCAGCGCTGCTGCCGGTTATATTCACATCTGCATTCAAGCGACCGCTACCGGATGGAAAATCCGCGCGCTGCGCCAGGATTGTCAAAACATCCTGCACTTCCCAATTTTCAATGTGCATTTTGACTTCCGCGCGGAGGGTTTCCAGATTGAGGGGATCATCAGGGGAAAATGCGATGGTGCCGGTCGCGGAAAAATTTCCAGTACCATCGCCGGATGAAAAAGACGTATCGTATTTGAGGGGCTGTTGTATGCTTAACGCATCTACTAAAAGAGCTACATCTTTGATAACGATTTTTTGGCTGCCATTGATATCAACGGTGCGAACGGATCCATTGGAAATCTTAAACTGACCCCAAAAAGGGGGTAGCGTTGGAGGTTTTACCGGTTCTGCCGACGGCGCTGTTTTCTGCGGTTTTGCCGGCTGCGCTGCTTTTTCTGATGGTGGCTCGGACGGCGGCGGCAATGGGTAGAAATAGAAAAGAGGATCCTTAATTTCTACCGTTCCGACGTTATTTAAGGTGCGCATAAAATGCAGTAGACCACGGTCGCCTCTGAGTTCAGCTACGTCGATGCGCAGCCCGCCGCGACGATTATCATAGGAAATTTTGCTGGCTTCAATTCCGCTAAACCAATGAAACGCCAATTTGTCGATATGGAGGGTGCCTGGCAGGCGCTGATTTGCCCGGCGCAGAATTTGCGTTTTGGCAAAGTCACTGGAGAGAATGGATGGCAGAAAGATTAATCCGATGATGATGATCAAAAACAGGCCTGCCAGAATACCCAGCACGATAGATTTTTTTTTCATGACATTTATGCGGGTCAAATTTAGGTTGGTTATTGAGATGCTTTCGAAAATGAATAATTACAGATTAATGCTTTATCTGTCAAGAATCTCCGTGATAGCCCGCAGGCAGATCAACTGTCTTCGGGCGCCAGGTTTTCGAAACGTAAATAACTCTTTAAAAATGCCAGTGGCACAGAACCCGTAGGACCATTGCGCTGCTTGGCGACAATCAGTTCGGCTTTGCCGTCATCCGGCTGAATTTCACCTTTTTTTTTGAAGGCATCTTCGCGATGGATAAACGCCACGACGTCGGCATCCTGCTCCAGGGCTCCGGATTCCCTCAAATCGGATAGTCGCGGCCGCTTGTCATCGCGTCTTTCAAGCTGGCGGTTGAGTTGCGATAAGGCAACCACCGGTATCTCAAGTTCCCGGGCCAGTGCTTTCAGGGATCTGGATATTTCAGAAATATCAAGGTCTCTGCGCTCGCTTGTTCGCACAATTTTCATCAGCTGCAGGTAATCGATGATGACGAGGCCCACGTTTTGCTCCATTTTTAACCGCCGGGTTTTTGCACGGATGCTCAGGGCCGAATTTTCGGGAGAATCATCGATATATATAGGGGCCTCATACAGCCTGGCCCCGGCTTGATGCAATTTTTTCCAGTCGCGATCACTCATAAAGCCATCGCGTAAGCGATCTGAACTGACCCGCGATTCAGCCCAGAGCAGGCGCAACACCAATTGTTCTTTGGCCATTTCAAGAGAAAAAATAGCCACCGGTATCTTGCCGTCGACCGCTGCGTTTCTGGCAATGTTCAACGCCATTGCTGTTTTTCCCATACTCGGTCTGGCCGCCAGAATGATTAAATCCGAGTTTTGAAAACCCAATGTTAAACGATCCAATTCCGTGAATCCGGTGGCCACACCGGTTGGCATCCCTTTGGTTTTCTGACGTTTTTCAACAACATCAAAGGCACCATCCACCAGTTCGGTGACCTTATAAAATGACGGTTTAATCTTTTTTTCGGAGATCTCAAAAATGCAACGCTCGGCAAAATCAATGATTTCATCGACATTTTCCTGATCTTCCAAACAGCGTTTGATAATGGCATTTGAACGTTCAATAAGACCTCTCAATGATGCCTTGTCATGGATGATGTTGGCGTAATGTTTGGCATTTACCGCCAACGGAACTTCATTAACGAGTTTGGCAAGGTAAGTGCCGCCGCCGACTTCTTCCAAAATGCCCCTGTCATTTAGACGATTTGCCAGGGTTGCCAGATCTACGGGTTCATTTTTTTCAAATAAGTCGATGATCGTTTCAAAAATCTTTTGATGGGCGGATTTGTAAAAATCTGAGGGTCGAAGGATTTCAATGACCTCATTGAGGACCCGGTTATCGATTAATATGGCGCTGAATAAGGAGGCTTCAGCCTCGATGCTCTGCGGGGGAAGCCTGTAAAGCAGATGGTCTTTGTGGCTTTCTTTTTTGTTTCTTTTCATAAATGAGGAAATGTATTAAAATCAGGAATTTGTTCGATAGAATAGAACACTATACCTAAAAAAAATCAAGACTGATTAATACATGGCAATTGATTCTCGCCAGGATAATCGAGCCCGGGTTTCATTTCGAACCAGGCCCAGCTCTTGCAACCTGATGATCATGGCTTGTTTGGACACGTTGGTAAACCCGCCGGCCTGCTTAACTTTGGCGGCAATGACCGGCCAGTTTTCCACACAGGGATCGAAGCAGATCGGACCGCAAAAAGAGCTATTCAGATTGTAAAGGACCAATGGCCGGGTGCCAAAGATCTTATAAAAGGCTTCGCAAACCTGAGCTTCGGGCATCAGCAGGCAGGATGCAAAGTAATCTGCCTGCCATTCAATGGGCTTTTTCGCGTCCTGCAACCGGCAAAAAA
>CP070694.1:2013940-2026861 GCA_020353355.1 Desulfobacterales bacterium
GAACAAATTCAGGAGGTTATGCCAAAGATCCTCAAGACAATAGATGCGGGTATCGAAATCTGGGAAGATCGCTTTATAACCGATAGCACCGATAAATGTGAGTACTGTTTGGACCGATTAGGTGTTAGTTTACTTTAATTTCAATTTATTGTATGCAATTGCAGCAAAAAAGGTTATCATATTATTTCTAGAAACCGTTGCAAAATATTCGGATTTCATCAGAAAAAGGTAAGCGGTGATGCCGAAAAAAAAACACTCATTTGAACTCAAAAGTAAGATTTCTGAGCTCGATACCTTATGCCATGAAATGGAAAAGTTCGGCCGATCCCTTGGACTTTCAAAGAAATGCATCTTTGAGATCAACCTTGCTCTCGATGAACTGTTTACCAATATTATTTCATATGGTTTTGCGGATGAAAAAGAACATTCGATCAAAATCACGATCACGCCGCAAAATGATATGCTGTGTCTGTGTATCGAAGATGACGGTCTGCCCTTCAATCCCGTTGACGTCGAGGAGCCCGATTTGAAGCGCACCATTGAAGACTGCAAAATCGGAGGATTGGGGATTCATTTGATTAAAAATCTTATGGATGAAGTATGCTACGAAAGATGTGGTCGCATCAATAAATTGACCTTGAAAAAGAATATTACGGCAACCGATTGCGGGTAAAACGCCGAAATGCAATTTAAAGATATCATAGCAACATCAGGGTATGTTTGTTCAGGGAGGATAGTAAATGGAAATTATTGAGGAAAAACAGAAATCAATCAGTATTTTTAAACTCAACGGTCGCTTGGACTCGAACACCTCTCAAGGTTTTGAGAAAAAAATTTTTGATGCGATTTCAGATGGATCGAAAAATATCGTCGTTGATTTCAGAGACCTCGACTACATATCAAGCGCCGGATTGAGGGTAATTTTAAAAGCCACCAAGGCCCTCAACCGCGAGGACGGCAAGATCATGCTGTGCGCCATGCAGGATTATGTAAAGGAAGTCTTCGAAATCGCCGGGTTCGACTCCTTTCTTTCCATTGTTCCCACCATGGATGATGCGCTCAAGGGATTATGAATGAATTACCGCCGCCCTATCACGCCACGCTTCCCCAGTTCTCGAATAAATTGGGTCACGGCCACTTCAGCCTCGCGGACCTGCAACTGGTGAGTTCGGGCAAATTCCTGAATTATCTGAGATACCGAACGATTGCCATCGATAAGTGTCCAAACTTCAGTTCCCATCTCGTCGAGCTGCAGTTTTTTATTCCGGAGTTGATCCTGGGAACCGCCAAAACGCTTGACCAGACTTGTAATCCATGGCCGCATCGTCATTGGATAATAAATAAGTATTTCTCCGCTCTCCAGCCTGCCTTCGCTAACCTGGATATTTTTAACCGGTATGGAGTTCAAGGCCTCTTCACGAGCAACCTGAATCCCCTTGGGTTTTTTTTTAAAGGCTCTCATAATTTGCACACATGGAATTTAACATAGGAACATCCAACGGCCGTTTTCCGTGCATGGCGATCCCCAGAATACGATTCTTTTCTTCCACATGCCATAGACGTCCCCATTGGTACGCAGGCTTGCGCCTCAGGCGGCTCATCCAGCGAAACCATTTGTATCGGGGGCCATGACACCATTCAACTGACCGGTATCCGTTAATTATCCCGCGAGTTGCATTGCGTGGCGAAAAATTCTCTATCGTTTGGCTAAATTGTAAAAGGTCTTGTTCTCTGAGCAATACAGCAGCGGGTGCCCACCGATACAGATGAAGCTTTTGACCACCATCTGCAAATTCAAGTTCATATCTTCCGGCCTCAAACCGGTGGCGCTGCAGTTTGCAATTTCTCGGCAAAATTGCGCGGATGTCAAAAATACACCAGATTGCCTGATTGTCTTCCCGATGATCGCGAAACGTTTTAAATATTTCTAAGGGAATCTTCTCTGCTTTTGCGGATTTGGGCTGAAAAAATTGAATTAAGGTAGCATTGCGACAGGTGGGACAATACAGAATCACACCGCGGCCCGAAGTGCTTTGACTCTGCCATGAAAAACCACTGACCTGAAAGTCTGATAGGACCTTTTTCCATGCAGACGGCAGGAGCCATTCCGCAACGGTATTTTTCAAGGCGTTGCTCTGGAGAGCGCTTAACCGTTTGAAGTGGGTTCGGTGTGAAAATTTTCCTTTAATCGCACCCCATTTGATTTCCATGGTGGGTCTGGAATTATCTTCAAATGACAGATGGCGGGCGCCTATCTGGCCTATCTCCCACGACGAAGGAACGCAAACGCCGATGCCGTTCCAGGCAATTTCTTTTGAGGAAATCTGACTTGTGTAACTCAATGGACAAAGTTCTTTATAACGCAACATACTACCGCGGTAAGAAACGATCCCATCCCTTCAACTCTGGAACCACGAGTTCCCACTTGCGTTGTCGCAGCTTTTCTCGCTGATCGAGTTCCTTTTCTTTGTAACACTGCTGGTCATTTTCAATCAAATCAATCATCGTAAGTTTAATTGTATTACCGATTTTTTCCTCCGCATCCATTGTATTGTGTTGAAAGGTTAGGCTAATACTATGATTATCTTTATCGACGAAAGACCATTTCCAGGCGATGATAATATGAAACGGATCGCCGCGATATTCGCTGGGCTCACCGAATCGCCCTTTGATTTGCTTCAGCAGCTCATCGTAGAACTTTTTGCTCGAATCGGTATACTTCAGCTTAATTCGCACGATATGTCCCGGCGCCGTACAGGTCGCATAGGCAATAATACCGCTTTTGAAACCTTCGATCGGCTTTGTTTCAACTTCTTCAATATTTTCCATGTGGCGAATGGGTAAAGCGGTCTCCATGATGACATAATCTTTATAATCGGCAATGTCGTGGTTCAGCACAAATGGGCCGACCTGATGTGGCGCATCCGCCAAACAAGTTCCACACGTCCAGAAAACGATCACAATTGCAAACAAAATGAACGGCTTTCTCATAGCAACTCCTTACCCGGACAAGCCGGTATTGAATACTGAATATTGAAAATTGAATATCTGTAGATGTCGCTTCGCTCCGTCATTTTTAAGATCGTTATTTTTTAATTGATCCGCCAGAGCCGGTCTTTAAATATTCAATCTTCAATCGACAATATTCAATTATCCCAAAATGGTGAAAATATCACTATAAAATTTTCTTGCCACAAAATGCACAAAAATAGCTTTCACGGATCTAATATGCCAATCGCCCGAGCGATTTGAGAATAAGCGTCACTCCCATGGCAAACATGCCGGTCAGCCCCATGCCGCAAGAAAAGCCGGCCAAAAGCACCGGGGCATATTGCCGCCACATGACGCCATAACGCTTTAAGAAAAAGAAACGGCCCAGCAGGGCTCCCACCACCTCAAGGATAAGCCCGTGAGGCGTGCTCTGGCCCAACCCGCGGACCATTCCGTAAACAAGCAAAATGGGCAATCCCATCAACATGAGAATGGCATAAGTAATGACCCCCAGGCCCATGCCGGCCAATACATAAACCCAGTTGAGGGCCTGGTAAAACAAGGAATTTCCTTCCAGGGTAGAGGTTTGCATCAAGAGCGAATTTAAGGCTTGCAGATGCCAGAGTTCCTGCGCAAACGGATAGGCGCTGGATGGGATGGGCGCCAAACGCCAGATAAATTGGGAAAACAATAGACTCGCTATCATCACCACCGGAAAAACGACGATTTCCGCCTTGATGATCCCACGGATACTGGTGCCGGTAAGTTCAATCTGGCGAAAATTTACCGTGGCTTCTCCATAGTTATGAATCGGAATCGGTGCATACCAAATTTCAATTCCCTGGTATCCGAAATATTTTGCCCCGGCAATAAAGCTGGCCTCCCGCACCAGCGGCAAACTGACAAACTGTCCGGCAATGCCCTCCATGCGGGCGGTGATGTAAGATACAATCGGGGTATAAATAAATCCATAGGCCAAAAAAAATATCCACGGAAAATTGGGAACCAACCAGACGCACAACAGGACATAGCTGATGGTGGAAAACACATAAATTCCGATGGAAATCCAGAAATTAAAGTCTCCACGGCCGGGCGGAGGCCGAAACAGATCTTTGAAACTGCCGCGCTGTTTGGTGCCGTTGTTGCTAAATGATCGAAGCACATGCCAGATGCCGATCAAGGCAATGGCCAATCCCAAACCAATACCAAAGCTCAGATAAAAGTCAAAATTGTTGGCAAAAACCGTATCAACCGTTCGCATTCCCGGATGCCACCGATGTAAAATCCCATGCTGGTATAGGATGGGATTTGCCGCCACCGTAATGAGCAACCCCACCAACCCACCAATTACCGCCCAAAATGGAAGCACCATGCCGATAAATACGAGTCCCAGATCAAACTGAATACCGGTGGCCACCGCCGGCAGGATATCTTCGGTGTGGCCGGTGAGCTCAACCCAGGGGATCGGAATCAGCCGGATGGGCTCCATCAGAATAAGTCCGGATATGGTAGGCAGCAGAACGTAGACTCCGCCAAATACCAGGCCGATAACCCCCCCGACGGAAAACACGCGCCATTTCCAGCTTTTTTGTTTTTCCTCTGTGGATTCCGCCAGGGCCATGGTTCCTAATGCAGCAACCGGCGCCATCGGAAAAGGAAGCTTTTCTACATCCGAGGTTATCCGATAAAGCGCGTATCCTAAACCAAACTGATCAATGCGTTGAATAATCTGGGTGCCGACCAACAACAGGATGGGAATCAACCAGTCGCGATGAAAAAATGTTCGCTCTGTCAATGACATAGAATCCGGTGGAGGTGCCACCCAGGTGGGGATGAACTCCGTTAAGCCTAGCATCCGGGCCGCATCTGACTGGACAAGGTACTGGCTCCATAAAAGGCCTTGAAACGGCGTCGCCAGGGCTGCTCCGGCCATATAATAAAGCAGAAAAATTTCCTGTTGTTTCAGTTCACTGTACGAACGCTTAGCCAACTCTGCAAAAAGGATAATGGTAACCCAGCGGGCCGCCGGACCGATGCCGGTGCCGATAACCAGTTGAAGGTACATGCTGCCGGGCATCATTAGAAAGCCAATAAAAATGGAGCCGACGACCGTCTTCCAGTCAAAGCCTTCCTCGAAATGCTCCGGAGCTTTTAACAGATCCCTGTATTCTTGGAGTTCCTTGTCTTCGTACATCGAATTCTTCCGTCTGTCACAATATTAGCTATCTATTGAGCCGGGAGATTCATAACTGCAATTTCACCAACTGGCATGGAGCATGGGGCTTGGGGCATAGGGTATAGGGATTTTAGCGGTTCTATGGTCACCCCATGCCCCTAGCCTTTTAGTCGGGCAGTACCAGATAGCTCGAATAACTGAAAAGCCCATAGATCGCCCAGCTGCCGGCCTTGAAGAAATCACCGATTATCAAACCAATAAAAAAATTGCGTAGCTTTTTAAACAGCACCACCCCGCCGTAACGCATGCACAAGGCATTGCAGAGCCAGCCGACAAAAAAACTAAACCACAGATACCACATGGCAGAGCTGTAGGCTGTTAAATAACCAATCGGATGAATCGGCCACCAGTAAAAGCGATGATAGCCGATCACCAATACCATCATCACGATCGCACCGGCGACCGTGAATATCGCCACCCATTTTCCGGGTTCCATCGGAGATTCCGCCAAACTGTAGATATTGTCATAAACGGTAATGGTCGTACGGGTAGCCCAGTCCAGCTGAAGCTCGCGGACACCAAATTTATAGCACAGCGCCAGCATTGCCAAAAAGGACACCGCGATTCCGGCGATGAGGGTGATGAGGACCGTGACAAAAATCCAGCGATTGTTGGAAACTTTCTCCGTAACCTTGCGCGCATGCAATAGGGACGGCAAAAGCGATTCGCGCAGATCTACAAAAAGAATTTTTTGAACCACGCCGGCAACCAGGATGCCAACCGTGGTAAACGGTTTTGAACCGAAAAAAACCATCAGCGCGTCTAAAGGAGCTGCCGTCAATGTAAAGTAAGCGATTCCACCCTGGCAAATCACTCGCATTGCCACCAGGGTAAACAGAAAGAATGCTCCCACCACCAAAATAGAAATCCAGAACGGAATACCGAAATAATGGCACCAGATCACAATCCCGAGACTTCCGGCCAAAAACCCCCAAAATGATAGCCTCATGGAAAACCATTCTGATTCCAAATTTTCCTCTTGCCTGAAGCCGAATCCATTCAGAATAATATCGAGAAAGTGAAATCTTGCCAGCCAGGCCAGAAACAAGAAAAATACGAGATAGGCGCCAATCATCTGGGTCTCTTCAGGCCGCGAAATGGTGGGGCCAAACGTTACGCTCAGGGCTGCGGCCGGTATGTTGATACCCAAAAAGGTGAGCAACCCGATCAACAATGTACCGGCAATATAGAAAAACCAAAACGAAAATGAAATCTGTTTGGATGTTAAAAAGGCAAAACCAATAAATGCCGGATAAATATAAATTTTGAGTTTGTAAAAACCCGAAAAAAGACCATATTTCGAAAAATATTTACCGGCCAGAATTAAGGTGGGGATGGAAGGTATCGAAGGGTTATAAAAACTCAACCCGTTGATGAGGTGCAAAACTACCGGAACCAGAAAGCCTACCAATAGAAAACGATTGGTGATAAAACGTCCAAACTCGTTGTTATCCAATGCCTCTTGCATTAAAAGCGGTACCCGCAAGAGCGGAAAATTCATGCGCTCATTGAACAAGGGCTGTTTACTGAGTAGATTGATAATGCAGACCATGACAAGATAGCAAAGCAAAACAAACCCGGCCCAGCCCAGCAGGGGGCCCAGCCAGGCGTCCCAGGGAATATTCTTGAGCACCTCAATCCAGCCCATTTGTCTTCCACCGGCAATCCCGTTATAAAAATCGGCAATCGCCTCTTGGCTTTGGGGATACCAGCTATCCGGAAGCATCGGCTGCAAAACTTCTTCCCAGCGGTTTTCGACGGTAGCAAAGTAGTACGGAGCGGTTAAATTGATAAAAAACGTGCGTGCCAGTCCGGTCCAAGCAATACCGGACAGCAATACCATCAGGGCCCAGGCAACCAGAAGCTCTTTGCCGGTTAGCAAATTGCGACCTTTGAATATGGCTCGAATCACGGCTACCGCAAGCATCATCCATATCAATATATAAAAGGGAGCCAGCGGAAAATGTCCGCCGCCCAACGGTGTGCCCTGGCGATAGGCATTGTTAAACGGCGTAATCAAACAGATGGCCAAAGCAAAGCCCAGCCCGAGTAATAAGGCACGTAAACGGATCTTATCACCGGCGCGCTGGTCATCTTCGGTCCGTGAAGTCTCCTCGGCATTGAGCTGTTGCGGATTATCTGTCATTTCTCTGTAACTTGTTCAGAAGCAATCCCCAATTCCTTTTGGGCATCCGCCAGCAGGCGTTCGTATTTTTCTTTGGCTGAATCTTCAAACGAACGCCACAGTAATAATTGTCTACGAATCTCATGCAAAAAGGTTTTATTGATCCGTCGCCAGGCATTGGCTTCACCGGATTCTCGATTCAGTAGAACGTCGATTTCAAGAAAGCCGGGCTCATCCTCGGCGGGCTTAAACCGAAAATCCACCGCCTGCATGATTCCGAAGTCAAATGGGGCCAGCCAGACACGGGATGAAATCTGAAGGCATTCGTCAAACTCACACTGGTCCTCGGGACAATCGTATTGCTCAGCGGTCATCCGGGGAGGATCCGGACAGGCAAATCCGAACTCAACATTGGCCGTGGAAAATGTTCCGTGGGTCACATCTTGATGGCTTTCAAAATAATCGTACAAAAACCCGCCGACACTGCGATGTTCCCTGTAGGTCATTAAAAATGGCAGCGTCAATTCGAGTCTGTTACCGTGAGCCGGTGGAAGCGTCCATGAACGGTTCACATCCGGGATGGCGATTTCAGCGGCAACTTTTGATGGATAAATCACGGAAACCAACACCACAATGATGACCAAAATCATGGCCGCCACGCCTGCCATCGAAGAGTAATTCACGGTGATACCGGACCACAGAGCGGTCTCGGCAAATAGTTTAGCCGTGGTTTGGGCCAGCAAATAGCCGAACACCACACTCAACACCGCAAAGGCCATGGCTTCGGCGATAAATAAAAAGGATACATGGGACGGAGCCAATCCCACCGACGTATAAATTCCAATCTCCCGCTTACGCTCATAGACGCTGCCAATCATCGTGTTTAATACAATAAAAACAGATATTATCAAGGGGATGATAATATTGGGCACACCACTATAGCTCATCGTATCACGGGCATGATACAGATAGGTGCCGCCTGGCTCTCCGCTAAACAAGGATAGACCGAAACGATCCACCAAACCGTGGGCTGCTGTTTGCACGGACGCTTGAGATAGTGGCCGAATTGCAACCGCTTTTAAACGGCCGCCGGCAGCTAAAAGCGTCTGGTACGGCATAATGATGGTCAGATCTTCGCCAATGTGCTGATAGCGGCTTTGAAACTCCCGAACATCGTCACCGGACTCCATTGCTTCGACTTCTTCCTCGGTCATTTCTGTGGATATTTCTCTGGGAAATATTGCCGGGGTCAGGGGTTCACCATCCAAATCAATGCGTTCCTGTAGTTTTTTTGAGGAGAACACACCCACGACATCAAACGGCATGCCCCATAGCGAAACCACATGTCCTTGCGGATGCAATGGATCAATGTTTAATTGGGCTGCCATGCGTTCGGGTAAAAGGACCGCCTGGCGTTCATCGGCCGCCAGCCATCGCCCACCCACAAGGATCTCGGCCAGTCCCGAAACTCGCGGTTCATCGTGCGAGAGCCCCACCACGCCTTGGGTTTCAAAAACACGGTCTTTGGAATAGACCGGGATTCGCGTCGAGCGTGTCTTGTCTTCATCCTCAAGCCAAACCCGCGGAACTGCAACGGCTCCGCCGGTGAACGAATTTGCGATCAGGCTAAACGCTTCGGGCGGCAAATCTCTCCAGTTGACGTTTTTTAACATGAACCCCTGATAGGGAACGCTGCGGTCGTACAAAATGCGAGCATGGTGTCGCATGGATTTGGCTGACGTAAAACTCATAATCGTAAATGTCAAAATAATCAGAGTGGCACACGTCAATGCTGTTCGCAAGCGGCGGCGGCGAAGGTTGCTGACTCCCAGAAGAAACGCAGCGACAAATGCTTTCCAACGTCCAATTTCACCGGATTGAACTAATGTTGCCCGGCTCTGAATCCGGGTCATTTCTTCTTCAAACCGGAAAAAGATGATCAGCGTCACAATCAAGGAAAGCCCCATAATAAAAAATGCCAAGATGACCACCATGGGACTGTAAGCCAATCGAAATGCCGGGTGCACATTGTAAATAATGATAATCAACAGCACCAGAATCGAACAAAAGGCGATAATGCGTTTGTAGATATTGACATAAGAAAAAAGCAAACGTTCCAAACAAAACGCAAACGGCACAAACAGGGCAATATAAAACAACACCCCATAAAGCACGTCTTTTTGGGTTTTTTCGACATCATCATACACCCGGCTGGCCAGGGCCCACGATCTGGCACTGGCTTCGAAAAATTGATCGTAGCGTTTTTGTCCTAATGCGGTTTCCGCATTTTTTAACGCCGTGAGGCCTTCCTGCTGAAGCAGGCGGATGCGTTCGTTGAAAATGCCGCGCTTTTCAAGGTTGGCAATGCGGGGGTTAAGCAAGTTCCACATGTCTTGAGCAATCCGATATTCCGTACGATACAAAAATGGCCAATCTTCAATCATATATCCGCTGCCCTGGGAATTAGCCCTATCGGCATTCAGTAAAATCAATTTTTTGCGCAGGGGCGAATCCGACAATGTTAGCTTCAACGGTGTTCCGGGATCCAAAAAAATAGTCGAAATCAACGAGGCGTTGGTATAATACGATACCCAGGTATCCCATCTGCTATAAAAATATCTCAGCGGATCCGCCTCCCTGCGGCCGTCGATAATTTCTCCCTTGGACATATACCGAAATGTGCGTGGCTCCAATAGATCAAACAAGGTTAGGCCCTTGCAGGCAAACATAATCAGATCGGTTTCCATAAAGGGGCGATACATTTTGAGACGATAGGAATCCTTGCCGGTCTGTTTTTTATCAATGGCCCAGATCACCGCTCCGGAAGTCTCGTCAAATTTATAGCCTTCGAATATTATTTTGTGGAAACTATGCTTCTTATCGGCCACACCTTTGAGATAAAACATCCCCATGTGATCGACCATGACGTGATAGCGGGCCGGACCCTGATACGCCAGCAACACAGTGCCCGGGGCCGGCTGATCGGCAAACAGCTCACCATGGCGCAGAAATTTGGCCCTGCCCGTGACTGCCGAAAAACCGTTTCGCGGAAAAATTTCATCATGCAACTTAGGCGCTTGGGCGATATGGTGAATGAGCCTGCACACCACCGCACTTTGTTTCAAGGCAAAATCCATGTTTACCCTGTCTGGAGTATCATTCGGCGTTCCCCACATCGTCCGGCCATCATGGGTGGTTACAAAGCTCAAACCATGAAATCCGGCCAATGCAGTTACTTCACCACCCAACGCGGGCCGATCAACAAAATAACTTTGCCAGGATCTGTTCCGGCTAGGACGCAGGGTATCTTTGAACATCCCGCTATAGCCGAGCTCCGTTTCGATCTTCGCGATCCCCTGGCGTAAAACCTCATCCAGCTTGGCATAGGCGGAGGTTCTATTGATCCGCGGCCGAAATGGATATAGCCAGCCATAATTAAATGCCCCGAATCCATCACCATGGCTGGATAAATGCAGCGATATCGCTGATACGAGATCATATGCTTGCGCCTCGCCGCGAAATTTGAGGGCACTTTCCAGATATTTCAGCTGGCTTTCAGCATCAGCTAAAATAGCTTCCTGATCGCTTTTGGCCTTCGGGATCAGGCCATTAAGTACCTGGTACTCTTCATCAGTCAAATTAAAATAAGTGGGTTGCCAAAGGATACGCCGCAGGATTTGCCGTTCATGGGCCAACTTTTTGATCTGATCTTGATCCGCCTTGCTTTCCTCTTGTAGCCGCAAGCGCATCAAATATCGCGAAACCCGATCTGCCTCGGTTTTGATGCGCTCCTCCAATGATGCTTTAACTAACGCATGCCTGTCGTCACGTTCTGATGGTTCTTCAGTCTGGGCATCAAACGAAACCGAATTCAGTGCGTTTATCGTGTTGCGCGTCTTTTTAATCAGCGCTGCAAGCTCTCTTTTCATGTCGCGCAGGTCTTTGGACCGCGCGGAAAGGCTCCAGATGAGTTCTCGGATACCGGCCAAATTTTGCACATGTCCCCCGCTGGCCACCAGCAGTACTGGCCGTTGAGGCGGATGTTGTTTAAGAAAGCGGGCCAAATTTAACAATGTCGCCAGGCCGCACGCTTCATCGGCACCGGGGGATAGCCCGGCAACCATGGCGGTGCTGTCGTAAAATGCATCTATCAGCACCATTTGTTCCTGAAGTTTCGGATCGGTTCCGGGAATAAGGCAGTAAATATTCTCAGAAGCCACTCTTTCCCATCTGGCATCTGAAATCAGGTTGGCCTGATCGGCAACAACGCCGTGCGGGGCGTGTTCAAAACTCCCAAATAATTCTCTGGCTTGCGAAAAAGGCATCCAAAAGCGCGGAAACTGAATGGGGGATAATTCAATTTTCTCGTTAAAAAATATTTTGGGTGTCTGCCGGCGATCCACATATATCAGCGCTTTGGCACCTAAATTTGCGGCATACTGCCAATTTTTGCCGGATTCAAGCTCCATCAGTATGATGGAGCCTTCAATGGTCTTCCCATTAAAATCATGAAATTCACCCCTGCCGACATAGATCAACGGTGCGCTGATCCCGGGTCTGGCGATCATTTGGGGAGTGACGGCGTTGCTCCTGATAGGCCAAATGGGAACCGTGAGGCCCCGCTCCGTTAAAGTTAGGGTGCTCTCTCCGTAACGGATAACAGGGACTTCAAAGACCTGTGAACCAACGGTTTCGAAGCCAAGTTGGGCGAATTTTTCCTTGATGTAATTCGCCGCCGTTTGGTTGCCGGCAGTTCCCGTACTTCGGTCAGCCAAAGATGACAGCTGTTGGATCGTCTCTTTAAATTCGGCGGCCTGCTCTGCTGGTATTGCAGCGACGGCGCTGGTCCCCGATAGAAAAAGTATCAGTGAAACCAAAGCTAACCACCATAGTTTCTGGCTGCTTGTCACTGGTCTGCGGCATCTCGTTACTGGTTTCTGGCCGCTGGTCGCTGGTCGCTGGCTTTCGTTGCTTAAATGTCGATCTATGCTAAAAAATCTGATACCCATCCATCTGATGTTAGTTGCTAAATTTTTGTTCATATTATTCTCGCGTCCCAATCTGGCCGATAGAAATCGATAGCTCTTCCCGATTTTCAATTTTGTCCACACGACCATCCCGAATCCATACCACTTGATCGGAAACATTGAGCATCTTAAAATCATGGGTAGCTGAAATAACCGTCACGTTTCGCTCTTGGCTCAATCGTTTCAGCAAAGCAATACATTCCTCACCGGTCGTTAAATCGAGGTTTCCGGTCGGCTCATCTGCCAAAATAATCGCTGGATCATTTGCCAGGGCCCGTGCGATGGCCACACGCTGTTGCTGGCCTCCAGAAAGTTCAAACGGTTTATGGCTGAATCGGTCGCCCAAACCGACCAGTTCCAGAAGCTGCATGCCTTTCTCCACCGCGGCATCATTGCGCATGCCGGCAAAAATCATCGGCAGGGTTACATTCTCCAGGGCGGTCATTACCTGGATTATGTTAAAGGTTTGGAAGATATAGCCGATTTTGCGACAACGAAGCCAGGCCAACTCGTAGGCATCCAACTGGGCGATGTCGACCTCA
>CP070694.1:2026961-2039710 GCA_020353355.1 Desulfobacterales bacterium
ACTCGCAAATATACCGTGTGATCGGGTATAAGGTGAAAAATTTTAAAATAACCATTGAATACGACGGGAGCCGGTATTGTGGCTGGCAGCGCCAAAACCATGATCCCACCGTACAGGAAGAAATTGAAAAAGCACTGAAAACCATAACCGGCCGGAAGATATCCGTCATCGGCTCAGGCCGAACAGATGCCGGTGTCCATGCTTACGCCCAGGTTGCCAATTTTAAATGCGACACCAAACTCGACGCCGATGACTTTCTGGGCGGAATCAATGGCCTGACACCGGAGGACATTGTCGTTACCGGCTGCCAAGAAGTCGATGACACATTTCATGCACGCTACAGCGTGAAAGCCAAAACCTATAGTTATAAAATTCTAAACCGCCCAAATCCTGCGGCACTCTTTCGACAGTATGCCTGGCACATCCGCAAGGAGTTGAACCTCGAGGCCATGCGCACGGCAACATCCCACCTCATCGGCCGCCATGACTTCAAAGCCTTTGAAGGTGCCGGCAGTCCGCGACCCCACACCACCCGGCATGTGCTCACAGCCGACCTTTACCAAGAGGGTCATGATTATGTCGTCTTTGAAATCGAGGCCGATGGTTTCTTGCGCTTTATGGTGCGCAATATTGTCGGAACCCTGGTGGAGGTCGGACTCGGAAAAATCACACCGAATGATTTTAAGCGCATCCTGGATTCAAAGGATCGCGCCCGAGCCGGTGCCACCTCACCGGCGCATGGATTGTTCTTAAAAAATGTCAAATACTAAAATCCAAAATTGGAACAAAATTTACCATTTCCAAAATTTGGTTTTCGGGTACGCTCTAATAAATTAATGTTGACACTAAAAAAGGGAGTGCTAAAAAAGGGGACGAATTTTCACCGAATTTTTCAACCGGCAGGAGATTATTTATTTTGATTTGTGAGAATACGCACAATTTTAAATTAAAAGGAGGAAATTATGGTTGACACACGAGTTTCTGTCAAGATTCAGCCGAAAAAAGGATCTGAAGAAGCATTTTTTGCAGAACAAGATAAAAAAATACTCAGGGAGCTCAGGGAAAAGGCAGCTCATGAAGCAACCAAAAAATATTGCGAAGAACATAAGTATCATTGTTTTCGGTGTGGCACAAAAAGCTTAGCTGAAATCGACGAGGGCAATGTCAAAATCGATATATGTGTGAATGAAAACTGCGGTGCGATTCATTTGGATCCAGGGGAGTTAAAAGAAATTATTAAAGATCAAAGCGCTCTTACATCAGCAAAAAATGCTTTCTTAGCTGTATTTAAAAAATAGTAATTAATTCAGTGCCTCTACCATTGATTGGCTTTCAATTGAAAAGGGATATGTTCAATGACAAATTTTCAAAGCCTCAGCCCGCAGCAACTCCAGGAAATTAAATCAACACTATGGGAACGCTATCGTCAATTCCGGTCGCGCAAGATCACATTGGATATGACTCGGGGAAAACCGTGTGCCGAGCAATTGGATCTTGCCCTGGGAATGCTGGATAGCACGGACGGTATCCATTATTTAGCGGAAGACGGCACAGATTGTCGCAATTATGGCGGGCTGGACGGGATCCCGGAAGCCAGGGCGCTGTTTGCCGCGTACATGGGTGTTGGTGTCGATGAAATCATCATCGGAGCAAGCTCCAGCCTCAATATGATGCATGATACCTTTATGCGGGCAATGGTCAATGGCGTAACCGAAAACACCACGCCCTGGATGAAACAGCCACATGTTAAATTTCTGTGCCCGAGTCCCGGATATGATCGTCATTTCTTTATCTGTGAATACCTGGGCATCGAAATGATCACGGTGGACATCAACGACGATGGGCCCGACATGGATTGCATTGAGGATTTGGTAGCCAACGATGACAGTATCAAGGGGATATGGTGCGTGCCGAAATTCAGCAACCCAACGGGTATCGTTTACGCCGACGAAGTTGTCGATCGATTGGCCAATATGAACGTCAAAGCCCAGGATTTTCGAATTTTTTGGGACAATGCCTATGCCGTTCATGACTTGGAAGATACTCCCGCTGAATTGAAAAATATCCTCTCGGCCTGCAAACAGGCCGGTAATGCAGATAGAGTCTTGATGTGGGGCTCCACATCCAAAATCTCTTTTGCCGGTTCAGGCATTGCCATGATGGCCGGCAGCAAGGCAAACATGGAGCATGCCAAAAGACAGATGGCATTTCAAACCATCGGCCCGGATAAACTCAACCAGCTGCGTCATGTGAGGTTTTTCAAAACCATGGCCGGAATCGAAGATCACATGCAAAAGCACGCCGCGATTTTAAAACCGAAGTTTGATGCCGTCCAGACTTCTCTGGAAAATGAGCTGGGAGGAAAAAATATCGCCGAATGGAGTAAGCCCCGAGGCGGCTATTTCGTTAGCTTAAATACCATGGAAGGTTGCGCCGGTGCAGTGGTGGACCTTGCGGCAGAAGCCGGTGTAAAATTAACACCGGCGGGATCGACATTTCCTTACAAAAAGGATCCCCTGGACCGCAACATACGGATTGCCCCGTCTTTCCCACCGCTGGAAGATATTCAGCAGGCCATGGAATTGGTGGGAATCTGTATTCAGATGGTCAGCATAGATAAACTGCTGCCGTCTCAATAATGGGTTTTGGGCTAATTTGTAGCAAAACATTTTCAGCGAGAATCAGCATCTATTGGCACAAATAAATTCGAATATCGAAATCCTAAACTCGAAACAAATTCGAATTACCAAAATTCTAATGACAAAAACAGAGCATGAATTTCGTGATGTCGAAAATCGCTGCTGTCTTGATCATTGAAAAATTCGAATTTTGGATTTGCCCTTCGACTTGGCTCAGGGTGGTGAGCTGGTCGAACCTTTTCGAATTTCGTGCTTCGTGCTTCGGATTTGGAGCGGTATCAACTGCAAGGTATAGCTAATTATATCTAAGCTGGTGAAAATAAGAGGAGTTTTTGTGACATAAAAAAACCCCGCTCTGATTATGAGCGGGGTTTACCGTAAGATCGAAAGCCGCATTAACTGTTCCTTCTTTTGGACGCTTTCAGCGGATTCAATTTTGCCTTTGATGATTCGGCGGCAGCCTTGATGTGGGTTGCCAAATTACAATTTCCAATTTTCCATTTGAGCGAAGGATCAGGGCATGCTGTGCAATACCAACCCGATGAAAACTCGGTACCGCGATCGCAGCCATTGCACTGCTCAACGACCTGATGGCAAATCCCGCCATTGTAGGAGCAACCTGTTGTCGTCATAAAAGGACACTCCCTCCCTTGTTTGATTGTTGTACAAACCATTGGAATCACCCCCTTAAAATTTTTTCAAAATTTTAAACAAAAAGGCCGGGAATGCATTTTGTCCCAGCCTCAACTGAAAGCAAAAAGTTGGCGGAATATAATGAGGCCGATTTTGCTTGTCAATATTTTTTTTCGTTATCAGCAAAAATTTTCTTTTTGAAAGAGCACTTGATTTTTTTGGTAAAACATAGTCAAATTCAGAAGCATAAAAAAGCCATATATTTATTTGCTTGTGGAATTTCCCAAACATTAAATTAGATGTGTATCCAAAAAGAACAGCGAAAACGAATCTATCATGATTATCGAGAAAGCCATTGAGGTCCTAAAAACAGAGGCGCAAGGCATTTTAAAATTAATTGATCGCCTCGATGAAAATTTCAACGAACTGGTTGATCTGATTTACAATTCCAAGGGCCGCGTAATCGTCAGCGGAATCGGCAAATCAGGGATCGTTGCAAGAAAAATCGTCGCCACCCTCAACAGCACAGGTACCCGATCGCTTTTTCTCCATCCGGTGGAAGCCATGCATGGCGATTTGGGTCAGGTGAGCAATGATGATATTTTTCTGGCACTTTCCAACAGCGGGGAAACAGATGAATTGAACCTCCTGCTGCCGAGAATTCGCAGCATGGGATGCAAAATAGTCGCATTTACCGGAAATACGCATTCGACGTTAGCCGAATATAGCGATATCGTCATCGATGTGGGTGTTGAATGTGAGGCGGGTCCTCTGGGCTTGGCTCCGACCGCCAGCACGACTGCCCAGTTGGCCATGGGGGACGCCCTGGCCGTCGTGCTTTTAGAGAAGAAAAATTTCAAGATGAGTGATTTTAAAAAGATTCATCCGGGTGGGTCCCTGGGTCAACGATTGGCCAGCAAGGTTAAAGATATCATGCTTAGCGGCGAAGGATTACCGATAGTACCGGAAAAAACACCCATGAAAGAAGCCATCCAGGAAATCAATCGGGGCGGTCTGGGGGCAGCCATGGTGGAAGGCTCGGGTCACATCCTCACCGGCATTATTACGGATGGTGATATCCGACGTATGGTGGCTGCGAACAGGCCTGTTGTTGAACTGACGGTTGAGGATATTATGACGAAACAGCCGCGAACCGTAGATCCTGAAGCCCCAGCCTATGACGCATTATACATGATGGAAAAACACCAGATCACCGTATTGCCGGCTGTCAATGCCAGGGGAGAAATTCAGGGTATCCTGCATCTACATGATATTTTGGGAAAAGGCCAATTCAAATTCAATAATACCTGAGATGAACTGAGGAGGATGATGAACGACACTGCCATTTTTACGGAAATAATAACTTTGGGGGAAGCCAAAATCTCATCACCGATCCGGCAACGATCGAAAAAAGGAGATCGTCTCAGTCTAGTGTCCGACAAACGCCGGATTCTCATTGATGTCGATGCCGCAGCGCTGGCCGAAACGGTCAAAGAGGGCCAAGCGCCGCTCAGTTTTGAATTGGCGGGACCCAGAGAAAAAATATTCTTTGATCCCAGCAAACTCCGCTGTGCTCTGGTAACCTGCGGAGGATTATGCCCGGGTTTAAACGATATCATCCGTTCCATCGTGTTAGAGCTTCATTACGGGTATGGCGTCCGAAATATCTATGGAATCAAGTACGGGCTGCAGGGATTTATCCCTAAATACGGTCATAATTTGATCCATCTGACACCGGATTTTGTGGTTAACATCCACAAACAAGGCGGATCGGTTCTCGGTTCCTCACGCGGTCCACAGGATATTGGTGAAATAATAGACTGTTTGGATCGCATGAATGTGGGTGTGTTGTTTATGATTGGCGGAGACGGAACACTGATGGCAGCCACCCGGATAGCAGATGCGATTCTTGAAAGGAATCTGAAAATCGGTGTTATTGGCGTGCCCAAGACCATCGATAATGACATCTATCTGGTATCGCGATCGTTCGGATTTGATACGGCTGTCGATGTGGCCACCCAGGCAATTACGGGGGCCCACAATGAAGCCGAAGGTTATCCCAACGGCATCGGCCTTATTAAGTTAATGGGGCGCCACTCGGGTTTCATCGCTGCCACCGCCGTGCTCGCTCAACAGGATGTGAATTTTGTTCTGATACCGGAGGTAGATTTTGATCTTGAGGGACCCAATGGCCTCTTGCGTGCGGTTGAAGACCGCTTGGCTGAAAGAGGTCATGCCGTGATCGTCGTGGCTGAAGGCGCTGGTCAGAAATTCTTTGATGACGCAAATACCGAACGAGATGCATCGGGAAATATCAAATTAAAAGACGTCGGATTATTTATCAAAGACTCGATCATATCTCATTTTGAATCCAAAGGAATCGATATTTCCCTAAAATATATCGATCCGAGCTACATGATCAGAAGTCTGCCGGCAAATGCGAACGACCGCGTATTTTGTAATTTTTTGGGCCGAAATGCCGTCCACGCGGGGATGGCCGGTAAAACGAATGTCCTGATCGGTCATTGGAATAATCACTTTGTAAATTTGCCGATGAAAACGGTGGCGGGAAAACGCAAGAAGATCGAACCGCAAGGCATGCTGTGGCGCAGTGCGTTGGAAGCTACCGGGCAAGGGTCACTTACAAACCATTAGAACTAGTTTAAAAACCTCCATCTTTGGTCCTATGGCTGTGTTGCGAACCAGCTTAAAGTGCAATAAAGTGATCTAAAATTTGAAGTGATCTAAAGTGATCTAAAGTTAAGGTATCGCCTGCGGCGTGATCGATTTTGAAATTTTAGAATAGATAGAATACAATAACTTTAGGCATTTTGAATTTTAGGCATTTTAGGCACTGTCTTATTCCACCTCCACAAACCGCCTGCCTTTTATGGTCAACAGATACAGCTTCTTTTGGGCATCCCCATTTTCATCGAACCGGGTCGCTCCGGTCACGCCCTGATATTCAACAAGGTTGAACAGTTCCTCTCTGAGTTCACTTCTAAAACGAATATGCGGCTTGTTGAGGATGTTTAACAACAGCATGGCAGAATCATACATTACCGCTTCGATAAATCCTGGTTTTTCCTGATAGGTCTCCTCAAATTTTTCAACAAAATCTCTAACCTGCGGCGAATCGCTTTCCACAAAAAACGCATCAGGCATGACCGCACCCTGCACATATTGCTCGGCCATCTTAATTAAGGAATTGGAATGCCAAAGATTCGTCCCCAGAAGTAAAACATCTTTAACATCATAATATGCAAGTTGCGGAATAATTAGACCGGCCTTCTTGGGAGCATCTGGAATAAAAATGGCGTCAAAATCCACGATGGGCTGCGGTTCCTCATCTTGTTCACTTGCCTGTTTTTCTTCTCCTTCTTGCTTATCAGACGGTTGATCCCGGGTGGCTTGCAAGTTGGTTTGATTTTCTTCTTTTTCCTTTAAAAGCGCCTCTATTTCCGGCTTGAGGTCTTCGGGTATTTGGTAATAAAGTCCCACAAGTTTTTTAATGGGATCAGCAAAATCGGTATGCTCGGGATTATAGGCCTCAACCCCTACGACCCTGCCACCCAATTCAATCAACTGATCCCAGAATAAATTCATAAACGTATCCCCGTAATTTTCATCAGGATAAAGAATTGCGAAGCGACTAAGGCCTAAAGAGTTTACCGCATAGTCGGCCAGGGCATGAACCTGCATTTGGGGAGTAATAAAATTTCGAAATACATTTTCCCCGATCGAAGTAATATTATCCTTCTGGGTGATCGTAATAATGGGGATGCCCTTGGCTTGCGCTTCCTGGGCAGCAACTTGGGCTGTCACGATCGGGCCGATGATCGCCGCCACTTGCTCTTCATTCAATTCTTGCAAGGCTTGCAGAGTCTTATCCGGATCTGCGGCCGTATCTTTAACAATAATATTCACAGACTGCTTGTCGCCGAGCAAACTAAACTGGTCCATTGCAAGTTCAATCCCTTTCAGCGCCCGCAAGCCAAAGGTTTGATAGGGACCGCTGAGCGGAAGCAGGCAACCAAGGGTATAGCGCTTAAATAGCGCATTTTTTCTTATTTCTTCCATCAAACTTCGCGCCAATGATACATTTTCATGGTCGGGATATCGTTCGACAAATTCTTCCAAAACTTTTAACGCAACACCATATTGTTCCTCCATGACATAATCGAGGCCCAGTTGAAACAGGAGGTAATCCATCGGTAAGCGTTCTTCGGAGCTATCCAGTAAAATAGCGACATCGTCCGTATCCAGCTGGGCAATAGCTTCTTTTAGCTTCAAATCGACAGCTGCTTGTTCCAACGGCGTGGATCTTTTTTGGGCTTCAAGATAATATTGGATGGCATCTATTGGCGACTCGACCGCCATATATGTATCGCCTAACAAGGCATAGGTTTTAAAAATAGGACCCGGTGATTTTAAATTTTCCAATACTGACGACGCACCGGTGATGACCTCTTCATAGTTGCCTTGCTTATAATAGGTCAACAGTATTTCAACCATCGCATCCTCGGCAAACGAGCTTCCCGGATACTCCCATGTTAGGCGTTGATAGGCCTGGCGCGCATCTTCATAATTGCCCAGAATTGAGTTGATAATTCCGATCTTCATCAAGGCAGCCGGCGCCATTGGCTCTTTTGGAAAATGCACCAAATAGTCTTGATAGAGGCGCAGTGCTTCCCCATAGGATTTTTCCTGAAAATGCCTTTCAGCGTTCAGAAACAGTTCATCAGCGGATCCAGCGGGGCTTGGCGTAATCATGGGTTTGGGAGCACAGGCGCATAAGACTGCCACTACGCTGAAGATGATAAAGAAATAATGTCGCTTCATATCGATCTACGGGCACTTCATGCAGGTTGTAAGATTATGATAATTATTTTTTCAACCACTATAATAGCTAATCTACATCAGATGAAAATAAAGTCAAACATTTGTTGATAACCACGGTAGCATCGATATTTAATGCTTAGAAGTTGTTTCAAAACCTCAATTCAGGTTCGAGAGCTAATTCGGTTTAAAAGCGGAGTGTACACGCAGTATGTGAGCATTTTAAACCGAATCGCAACCCCGCTTTCAGCGGGACTATCGAGCCTTAGCCCGCCTAGGCGGATAAAATGGGGGTTTGAAACCGCTTCTAATCTTCATCCGCATATCTTTGTCGTATGGAACGAAAAATATCGAGACAAGAAAAGAAAATTTCCACAAGTTCGGGATCAAAATGGCGGCCGGAATTTTCTTCAATTTTTGATAGAACTTCGCTTTCATCCCAGGCTTCTTTATATACCCGTGCGCTTGACAGCGCATCGAATACATCTGCCAAAGCCACAATTCTGCCATACAAGGGAATCTCTTCTCTCAGCTTTCCCTTGGCACCGCCGTCGGGCTGTTCAAATCCCTTCAGGGGTTTTCCGGTAGCAACATCCAAGTGACCGGGATAGCCGTCACCATCCCAACGTTCATGATGATTTAATGCAACCTGTGCGGCTGCTTCATCAAAGTCAGATTGACGGTCTAGAAACAGCTGGGCACCGAAGACGGTATGTTGTTTCATTACTTCATATTCGTCATGGTTAAATCGACCGGGCTTTTTCAAAATGACATCTGAAATGGCGATCTTGCCCACATCATGGAGCATAGCAGCCATGCGGAGCAGGTCACGGTTTTTATCAATCTCTTTGGAACGCAATTTTCGATGATGGGCCCATTTTTCATATATCTCAACGGCATAACCTCCTACCCGGTTCACATGGGCGCCGGTTTCCTTGGGATCGCGCATCTCTGCCATGCGTATCATTCGCAGCAGAATTGCCCGGGTCATTTGGGCCCGCTCAAGGGCCACCGCCGCAATACTGGCAAAGTGCAGCATTATTTTTTCGTCTTTTTCAGAAAAGGGGATGACCTGCATCGCTTCATCCTGGGCATTAATAATCTGCAAAATACCGAGTATGTCATTGTTGTAATTTTTCAATGGAATCGTCAAAACCGAGCGTGTGGTATAATGCGCATACTCATCTATTTCTTTATTAAAGCGATAGGGCTTTGTCGGTTCGATGTTATAAACATCCGTTATGTTCAGCGGTTGACCAGATTCAGTTACATAACCGGCAATGCTCTTCTCATCGGCAGGGATACTAAAGGTTGAATAAATCAGCTTTTCCCCTGCTGAAAGACGCTTTTGAAGCGTATCGTTCTGGGTATATGTAAAATGAAGCATATCCTTATCTCGAATATAGATGGAACCCGCATCCGCGCTCACAAAACGGCGCGCTTCAGTAAGAATCCGTTCCATAAGAATATCCAAATCGTGGATCCGGTTAAGATCAATTCCTAAATGTGCCAGCGCATCAAGTTTTTCCTTTTCAGTTAACATGATGACTCCCTTTTGGGGCGCTTAAGAGTTATTTCTGTGTACTTTGTGGCAAGAGAATTATATGGAGATATTTCCAATAATTGAATATTGTCGATTGAATATTCAATCTTCTATATTCAATAGTCAATTCCGTATTGTCCGGTTTACGCTTTAGATATGCCATGAAATCTGAAAATATCAATCAAAATATTGTCTTAAGGACATTAAATCGGATTTGCAATCGTATCTAACATATGATAAACATTTATAATAGCGCGCAGAACCAAATCATGAGGATTAAATTATGAAACGAATCAATATGCTTATATTCATAATTATTTTTTTATTGTCGGCACCGGCATCGGGACAATTTTATAAATACGTTGATGAGAAGGGAAATATTCGCTTCACCGATGATATTAATCAAGTACCGGAACAACAACGAGCCACTGCTAAAAGTTATGAAGAAGCCGTAAGTGCTACCGATGCCGAAGAAGAGACTAGCGAGAGCGAAGCAGCACCAGATGCCCAACAGGAAACAGCTGCCGCCGAAGTAAAATTTGATCTGGATCTCGAGGATCTGGAAGCGGCCAGAAAACAACTGGAAGCCTTCAGAGAGGAAATTGATAAGGAATACAATGAATTAGTTGCAGAAAAAGATGCGCTGGCCAAAGAGAAAGCAGAGGCTAAAACGCGAGAACAAATTTTACAATACAATGCGAAGGTGGAAAAATTAAATGAACGCGTAAGAGCCTATCAGGAAAAAGGCAATCTATATGAAACTCAAGTGCAAGCGTATAACGACAAAGTGGCAGAGCAAAATGCTGAACAAAAAAAATCAGAAACTGAATAATATTGGACGAATACCCACGACTTACTGGCTGTTGAATACATTCCCCCTTGAGCTGAGGTCGCTTCGCTCACGATATGATGATTCTGAGTAAGCGCAATTCCAGGTTGCATCTTTCACCCAGCATGTTAATACCCTGAATGCCTTCTATCGCTCATATTTCATGAATAAGCGGGCTAGGACCTCTGTTTCGCCCTCAACATGCTTTTTGCTCCGAGATAAAAAATCCTTTTCTTCGTTGATTTATGCTTGACATTTTATTCTATTTTCCAATATACTCAAGTGCTTAATTTAGTTCAGCCTGGCTCGATCAATCGAGGATTCACTTTAAATTATCGCGTAGTCTACTAACAAAGAAAAATGGTCATGTCTTCAGAATTGAGTCTGATACCCTATCCAGTGGATAGCTATTTGCTGAGGCCCTTCACTGAACAGGCCTTGTCATTCAGACAGGATATTGTAAAGGGAGAAGTACAGCGGTATGAACTTTTTCAGCGTTCGAAATTTTATAACGATTTTACCCATAAGAACCGTATGCATGCAACGTACGGCACCGGAAATCAAATTAAATCCACGAAACTCGATCAATTGGGCTTGCTGGTCGACATCTACGTTTGATTTCTCATTCCTCAAACATTGACACTTCCAATTTTTAAATTATCTTCATCCTGAAATGTCTCAATTTAGAAACCAAGGATTTATCAGAATCGTTATACTGGAAAACGCCATCGAAGCCCAGCTTGTCGGTTCCGTGTTAGATCAGCATCAAATTCCACATCGGATTCGATCCTTTTATGATACAGCGTATGATGGATTGTTTCAGGTGCAAAAGGGCTGGGGCGAGTTGAGCGCGCCCTTGTCATGCAAGCAAGAAATAATCGATATTTTAAACGATATTCGATCCGATCAACCAGACGCTTAAATCTTAATTGATGGATTAACAAATAACGTATTAGGGAGGTTCAATTATGCCGGAAAAAAATGCCCCTGCCGCCAGTGATTTTGAAAGAGCACTTGAAATCGGTCGTCCGCCAAATGTGAAAAAACTTTTTCCGAATTCTAAAGCATTAATTGTTAGCGGAAAATTTATTGATCGAGCCATGCTCAAAAAAGGCAAGGCCATCGCAATCGCCGCCAATGGAAGAAATAGTTTCGTTATCCGCGGTGCGTTGCAGGCCGCCCAAAGAGCCAATTCAGCGCTGATTATTGAAATTGCGAAGTCTGAAGGCGGCGCCAATGCATATTGTGCCGTAAATTATTGGAACATTGCCCGTATCGTCGACGCAACCTGCAACGAACTCGGCATCACAATACCCGTAGCGATTCACGCCGACCATTATGGCATAAAAAGTCAAGACGATGTAGAGGCAGCCAAAATGGAAATTCCCTCGATATTTGATGCCGGAATTACCTCTATTGCGATTGATGCATCCCATATGCCGGATGATAAAAATTTATTGGCAAATATCGAATTGAATCCCTATGTGCCGCAATGGGCCGGACTTGAAACAGAGATCGGTGAAATTAAGGGCAAAGAAGGCCTATCGACAGTAGCAGAAGCGCTGTTTCTTATTCAAGGCCTGAATGCCCACCGCATCTTTCCGGATTGGATAGCGTTAAACAACGGCACCACCCATGGTATCGAGGCCAGCGACACGGGCATCCAGGTAGAGCTAACCACCAGGATTCACGATGCCTTGGCAAACTATCACATCTCCGGTGCTCAACATGGAACCTCCGGCAACAATTCAGACAGATTGCGGGAAATCGCTGCTAAAACTCAAACCACCAAAGCAAACGTCGCCACAGCGCTGCAAATGATTTCATGGGGGCTAGAAGTAAATGATTACGGAAATGCCCGGCTTGACGAAAATGGCAGCTTCATAAAGCTCGCCGATGAGGGGGTCAGCGAGGACGTGTGGAAACAAATGGTGAACTATGCTGAAAAACTGGGCATAAAAGGGGGCGATTATAAGAAACTCAATCTGCCCTTTGAAAATAAATTACTCGGACAATCCAGCGAGATTCGAACCCGGATGGTCAAGCGCGTGGAAAACTTTGTGTATAACATGCTGGTAGATGTCTTTAACGCCGAGGGTACAGCCCCGTTGGCCATTTCCCAAATTCTGCAAACCGGATCTTATGATGCTGGCGCAAAGGTCGGCCGCATCGAAGACCCGGCCGATTGGACACCCGAATTAATTGCCCAGAAAGCAGCCGCGATCGGCAGCGATAAGGGCCCGGAAGGAGATTTCGACGATTAGTT
>CP070694.1:2039810-2042698 GCA_020353355.1 Desulfobacterales bacterium
ATGGCAAAACAAACTCTCGATGTGTTGGACAAATGGATTGGAAGGCTCCCCGGTAGGCTGAGTCTGATTGTCATTGGCGGTGGGGCCTTGTTTTCAACTTTGAGTGGGTCAACAATTGCAAATACAGCTATGCTGGGCGAAATCATGGTACCAGAAATGAGAGATCGCGGATACAAGAAGCCCATGATACTGGGCCCCATCGTGGGCGTCGGCGGACTGGCCATGCTTATTCCGCCAAGTGCCCTGGCGGTGGTTTACGCAAGCCTGGCGCAAATTTCCGTGGGAAAGGTGCTGATCGCAGGGGCGATACCCGGTTTTATGCTGGCGGTGCTATATTCCCTTTATGTGGTTGGGAGATCCCACATCAGCCCATCACTCGCCCCTGCCTATGAAGTAGCGTATCACACGTTTTCGGAGAAGCTTTCGGATTTTACCAAATACGTTCTCCCTCTTGGGTTCATTTTTTTTCTGGTCCTCGGTGTTATTTTTCTCGGTATTGCAACACCCACTGAAGCCGCATCCACAGGTGCTTTAGGTTCGATTATTCTCGCATGTTGCTACAAAAAATTTAATTTAACCGTTTTACACAAGTCTCTCAAAGGAACGCTTAAAGTCTCGGTGATGGTCTTTATGATTATTGCCGCCTCCAAGACATACAGCAGCATACTGGCCTTTACGGGGTCCACGATGGGATTGGTGAGTCTTGTCGACAACGTTGAAATGTCCAGGCTTGTTATCCTGATCGTCATGATGTTGATACTCATGATTCTGGGCACCTTCATGGAACAGGTATCCATGATGATGATCACGATTCCCATTTTCATGCCGGTAATCGAAGGTCTCGGGTATGATCCCATCTGGTTCGCCATTCTCATGCTCCTCAATTTAGAGATGGCCATGTCAACACCGCCCTTTGGTATTCTTCTCTTTGTGATGAAAGGCTCTGCGCCGGCCGACACGACGATTGGTGATATATGCCTGGCGGCCGTGCCTTTTCTCCTTTGTGACCTAATCGTCATGTTCATCCTGATTGCCATTCCTTCAATTGTTTTGTTTCTGCCGGGTTTGATGTAAACTGCATCCTTTTGGAGGCGTGCTGATGAATCCCGATTCTTAACCTAAGACCGTATCATCAATATGTCAGTAATCAATATTTGCACCTCTCCAAAATATAAAAAGCAGAGCCGTTACTGACTCTGCCTTTAAGATTCGAGAAATATGCCATTTAGAATATCATCTTCAAAAATATGAAGTCTCTTAATTTATGACAGAAAGAATGGGTTGCACATACTATTCTTATTTATTTACTTTGGAAAACTTTGCGCCCTTTAAAGAGATATCGGCAATCAGGCCTTTGGCATCAAAGACGAAACCAACAATGGGATCTTTTAACGTCGTTGTATCTAGGCGCTCGCCCGCTCCAACAGATATTAAGGCAACATTGCCGTCTACACCAGCTTCCCACCCTTCGCTCCTTCTGAATTTTTTTAGCGCCTCGTCGGTCATAAATAAAAGGATGATATCTTTAGCCTGCCCTCCGATCTGAAGGCCGATGGAGCCGGAGACGGTATTATAATAATCAACCGTTTTCCCTCCGATTCGAAGAGCCCCTTCCCCGTATTCACCCCCGATGATAAAGGCACCTTTAACCACATTCGGCATAACCAGCATTCCCTTGGATGCTTTGACAAACTCATTGGCTCCTTCAACTTGCTTATAAAAGCGTTGGATAGCCACATCCACGCTGGTATCAATTTCCTTTGCGGTTTTTGCAAGTAAATTACTGGATAAAAAAGTACTAATTAACGTGATCAATAAAAAAACCCGAATTAACCATTTAATTTTACTGGATTTCTTAAATACATGTGCTTTCATCAATTTCACCTTTCTAATCCAATCCGATCAATAAATCGGATCCCTTTTAAATTGTTTTTTGCCGTTTACGCCTTACAGAATTTGAAGATAACAAGCTAAAAATTATTGTCAACGTTTCCGACTAAGCCTTCCGGATCTTGCATAAAATGCCCCTTAAGTTCGGGGTGCCCATTTCGCGGCCATATGGCGGGCTGTCATCCGTGAGGATATTGATGTTGGCTTCGGCCCATTCGTAAAGGTTTTGCGGACCGCTCTCAGGAAACCACCAGCCGTAATCAATCCCGACCACCCGCGGGTCGATATCTTTGGTTAAGCGCGCTTTCTGGCGTATGCGCCCCCGTTTGGTTTCAATATAAACCCGGTCACCATCTGCGATTCCCTGCTGGCCTGCGGTATCAGGATGGATCCAAACCATTGGGTCAGGGTGGGTGTTTCGCAGGGAAGATATCTGTCTGCCACCGGAGTGGCGATAGACGCCTGCTTTCCAGGAGGTAAACACCAGCGAATATTCTTTAGCGAGCTCCGGCGCGCTCAGAGGTGTTTCCGGTAGTTCATGATGGGTGGGTAATGGATCAAATCCCCATTCTTTGAGTTGGCTGGAGTATAATTCCACTTTACCTGAAGGAGTGGAAAAGCCTTGGGACTGGTAGCTTTGGTAATGTTTATTACCTGCCAACACGCCTATTTTTCTGAACTCATTAAACGATATGTCAGAGGGCCCCAAAACAAAGTCCAGGTGTTCTTCCTCCTTATTCCAGAAGTATTCCCCAAGTTCCAACTTTCGAGCAAGGTCGCGAAGTATTTCGAAGTCGGAGCGGCACTCAGCCACACTAGTAACCTTTTGCTGAACTAGTGCCATCGGTAAGGAATAGGGTGGTGCCACGATATCATCGAACTCAAGATAAGTAGCTACAGGCAGCACTATGTCAGCCAAAGCTGCAGTTGGCGTCATAAACATATCACCTACCGCTAGGAAATCCAGCTTTAAGAGAGCCTGATACGCTTCTTGGGCA
>CP070694.1:2042798-2048277 GCA_020353355.1 Desulfobacterales bacterium
CCTTCGCTCAGAGCTAATGTTCTACTAAAAGCCTACGTATACCACATAGTGACATATGTCAACAATGAATATTTGGTGAGGGGATATTATGATAATTGTGCTATGGTTAGAGCATGGCCTGCGATCTGACCCAGTTCTCTCAGCGTGACGTCAAGCTGAGATACATTGAGATGAGCACACGAATCCGCTCCTCTCAAAAGCGTGTGATATATAACGATCTGAAATTATCCCGGGAACCACAGATATCATCATTCACCTGTGCATATCAACTTTTATATGAGTGCAGATCTCCATTCGATATCTTGACAATGATTGAGATTGTATCATGTAATCTATTCTTTCCCAAAATTATGATCGACCTCTATATATTGCGGTTACTGTAGACTTTGTCAGAGTTTACATTCCGTGCCTTCATGTAAAATTCGGTGGACCTAATTTTCTTTGGGAAATCTAAATGAAATATCAAATTTTTGGGAATTGAAGATATGGTAGTTTCAAGATAGTGCGCATTGGCTTTTTAAATTAGCTGAATTCGGACTGTCAAACCAATACCGCGGTCTGACAATATTAAGTTAGAAGACAGCTTAAAGAAAATTTCAAGTAGTTGAATAACTTGTTAAATTTGCAATTTTCAGGTTTGTATATTGGCCTTAGGAAGGACAAATTTTGCGAAGCTGGCAATTAAGCGGCATATTAATTATATTCCAAGCATTGCAATAGCGGGTGACGACGCGGTATCATTTGATTGGGTCGTTTCCTGAAATCTTTTGTTCAAATAAAATTCAACCAGATAATGTTTTTCCCCGAATTTTTTTGTAATCATTTCAGTGATTAATTGGGTTTTATGTTCAGTTAAGGATGCGGCTTTTTTCTTTGCCAGGGACACCATTTTTCGGCTATTTTCAGAGGGTACATGCTGAATTAATGCGGCCTTGGTTTGGCACCTGGAAATATACTTATTGATATGCGCTTCGTAGAATCTCGATGATCGATCTATATCGGCGAATCGCCAATCGTAGGTGAAGTATTCATCAATGATGCCGCAGCCGCCATAAAAGTAACGATGAACGCAATTGCTTTCATTCTTTCCTCCTTTCCTAATGGACAACAAGCCCGTCTTGGCGATCAATCAAAGCACTAACAACTCAGTTTTTTGACTCATCCCTGGAAATCTCATAAAATTTTTTTTATCCAACGCTTTTTCGCGCAAAACGGAGTGCCATCCAACATACGAGAGACAAAAAAGCGACAAACCCTAGTATTGCAGTAATTGCAGTCATTATGACCTCCTATCTTCTTTTCAGTTAGAGTTTTCATATCAATTTATGCATGATGAATGCCAAAAAGATGATTTATGATTGATGAAGAAGATAATATGCTGAAACCACTTAAAATTTTATTTATGGTCGTAACTTGAGAAATCTTCGGAGTCTCTTAAAGAAATGACTAAAACGAGACAATGTTTGGCGTTCAAAAACCGTCGGCAAAACCAAATTTCGATGTAATTTCAATTATTTTTCTTTAATGATATCATTTGAAGGTTCTTATTTATTTCAAATGGCAGGAATGGGACATGATGACACAGTTAATGGGACAATGGTGGCCTAGGTCAGCAAGACAGGTATCCGGTTATTCGAAACATATTTGAGTTATCGATAAGATGGGCTTGAAAAGAAATCGAATGGATTAAGAGAAATATATCAATAACCCGTTGAGCTTTTTTCTTGTTTGGCGAAAAATCGATACAGTGTAGATCTGGAGACACCGAGGATCTCGGCGGTTCGGCACTTGTTGCCACTTGCCTTTTTCAGGGCTTCGACAACATCAGTAGGGTGGAGTTTCGGCTCGCGATGCCCTGAGGAGTAAAGTCTGGACATGTTGATGTGGAGCGTCGGAGGAAGGTGTTCGGGCTTGATCTTTTGCCCGTGGCATTTTGCTAATGTGAACCTCATAATATTTATCAATTCTCTTACATTTCCCGGCCAGGTATGAGACATCAAGATAGAAAGAGCAGTATCGGAAAAGGTGACCTTTTTTCCCCAGGCTTCCTCGGAGAATTGCGAATTAAAGTGCTCGACCAGAAGAGGAATGTCCTCTCTCCGATCCCGCAGGGGCAGAATGATAATAGGCATCACACAAAGCCGATAATATAAATCTTCTCGAAAGCGCCCCGCGACCATCTCTTCTGCCAGTTTCTTGTTGGTGGCGCTGATAACCCGCACATTCACCCGCACCGTGTGTTCGCTTCCTACCGGCTCGAAACACCCGTCCTGAAGGACCCGCAGAAGCTTCACCTGGGTGGTGGGGCTTAACTCGCCCACTTCATCGAGAAAAATAGTCCCGCCATCGGCCAGTTCGAAACGACCCTTCCGGTTACGGTGCGCGCCAGTGAAAGCCCCTTTGACATGACCAAAGAGCTCTGATTCGAGCAAGCCTTCAGGCAAAGCCCCGCAATTGACCGGTACAAAATTCTTGCCGGCGCGGAAACTTTCTTTGTGAACCGCCAGGGCCACCAACTCTTTGCCGGTTCCGCTTTCGCCCTGGATTAATACGGGTGCATCCGTTCGTGCGACCTGCCTGATCGTATCGAACAGCTCCTGCATTTTACGGCTACGGCCTACGATTCCTCTGAAGCCTTCATTGGTGTCATCAGGAACGAATGCCTTCAGTGTGCTGAGATTTTCGATGATTAGAATGCTGAATAATTCATTATTTAAAGAGAAAGGGAACGAACTAATCAATATATCCAAATCTCTCACCTGGCCGTCGATGATTAAGTGTAAATGTGCTTTTGTCCTTTGTTTCTGGTTTGTCGAAAGTGAGTTAAACGTTAGTCTTCGAACTTCACATTCCTTGCAACAATCCCCAAAGCCACACCCTTTAGGGTGCTCGCCTACGTAGAGGCAACCCAGAGCATTTCCTGCTCCATACCCCACGGCGGCTTTTTTATTAACCTTTAAAACATTTTCAAGGATGTTGTTTACAACTTGAACGCGGCCCTGTCGATCGACAACCAGCAAACCGCAGGGGAGGGAATCCACGAGAGTTCTGGCAAAGCTGTTCGTTTCTAATAAATTTTCAATTATACTCAATTTAAAATCCAGTCTTCCTGAAAATCATTTGGCGATCAGACACCACCGACAAATTCGATTTGTTAAAGCCAAGTTTGTAAGATCTGAGATTTTTTCTTTATAATTTTTATTAGATTGTTATTATGAAAGGAAGACGCAATTTAAAAAATAAACTGCGAGTAAAGATAAGAGATTGAGGTCAGCAGGAAATGAGAGATGCACCATCTGAGGAGTTGCCGATATAGTTTCGACGAAAAGTCTTCGTCTCTATGATTAGTTGATTATCGACTTCGCCATGCTGACTTGCTCGAAGCATCGTTTGGTTTTTTGAGTCAATCAAAATGCACTTATGTATACAGATGTATAATTCACTAGAAAGAAAAACACCTTGACTTAAGTCAAAAAAGCAGATTTTAATTTCGACCAAGGCTCAAATCGAGATAATATCTCCTAAATTGAGCGATTTTTTATACTGTAAAAGAATTTTTATCTATTTTTTGTCTTCATTGAGGATTAAGTTGCTTTACTTTGTTTCAGATGATCTTCTCTGAATGTCAATCAGCGGTAGAAGAGCATTGGGTTGAAGTCGAATAGATAATTTGGACATACTTCACCATTTGATAATAAAAAGCAGCCTTGCGGACAGACTCTAACGCCGGATAAATTGTGGCGGCGCAGCGCTTTTTTGCCATAGATGTACAAAGTTAAGTGCCTGAAAGGTGGCACCGGTAACCTTGAGGATGATTTTACCCGCATGCCGAACAACCTTTGCTGCTATATCGATAACTTTTCTTCTAAAGGTGGTGGCATAGACGCCGGCCTTAACTACCGGAGTGCAAACATCCACTTTGAAAGCTTCGTACAGAAAAAATGCGATAATCATTGTGTAATAGAAGGCGGCATTATGACCAAAACGCTTAAACGGCAGCTGCTCACAGCCAAAATCTTTCAAGGCCCGGTTAACCAACTCATCGCAACCGCGGTCATGGTAGCTTTTAATGAGCGCTTGCGGCGTGAAAAAATCCCCACGGCCGCAGGCCGTGAGTCTTTCATCTACAGCGCTGCCCATCCCCAGGTTGGTGTAAATTATCGTTTCGGGTCTTTGAAAATCAAACACATACTGCCGGTCTTCACAAAACGGGCGGCAAAAGATCGCCCGACGAAACTGCTTCCAGCTACCGCGGCGATCACCCAGTTCAACAAACTGCCAGATCTGCTCAGACTGCTCATAGCGGCCCCAGAAACTTTCATCACTCTGCGACACATAGGCCGTCACATCGTCATAAAGTTTGCCACCGCAAATGTAGCCGATCTGAAGTTCTTCAATAACCTTAAAGAGTTTCTGGTCAAAAAAGCCACTGTCCATCCGAAGCACTATGGCTACCTCAGCCCGGTAATGCTTGCGGATCGCTCCCACGATGCGCCGCAGCATCTTTTCAACATCCTGTCCGTGGTTGCTATGGGTATCGCCGGCGCGAAACAGCGCATCAATGATAAAGCGCCCCCAACTCAACTGCAACGGCTGAAAACCTTTGCGGTTTTTGTAGGTGGGCTTAACCCCGTGGCGCTTTTTAGCCGCATTGTTGTCCAGCACCATGGTATCCAAACCCAGCATGATCAGCGCCGGTTGCACCACCTGCAAACGCCACAGAAAAAGCTGCAGCAGTATCGAGCGAAACACATGCATCACCGGCCAATAAATCGCTTTGAAAAAACGCTTCAGCGCATGCGAGGAAAGCATCTGTTCTTGCTCGGTTTCAATGGCAGCCGCATAACCTTCATCGCCTTTCAACGTATCAAAGTAGATCAGGTGCCGACTGGTACCATCCAGAAAAAAGCAAAACAGTTGCTTGAAGATCTCTGTCACCGCCAGCCCCTTACGGCTTTTCCGGATGCTGCCAAACTCAGATTCCAAATGCGGCACCAGTCCACTGTTGCCAAAATATCTCACAAAAAGGCTCAGACCCCCTCGGCTGGTCAAGGTGTCGTTGGTAACTTCAACACTATCGATAAATTTATTGCTTTTTGTATTTTGTGTGCTATTATCGCTCATATTTCCTCCCACCCTTTGGCTTTGCAACCTGGTACGGTAGTACTTGCGTGTACAACCGTTATATACCACAATTTGCTGCCCGATGGGTGGGATTTTTTTATGAAAAATCGCTCAGCTTAGGTAATAGATAGAAGGATAATGCAATTCAAGGAATTTTATCCATGCGCCGGCTAAACCTTTATGTGAACAACTTTTTTGAACCGCAGAATCCTCCAAGCGGATAAATATCGAATATAGAATGCCGAATGCCGAATGGTCACTCTGGGCGTTCTGCGGGTTCTCATTTGATCTTGACACCTAAATGCGTTTTCCCTAAACTCCCTGAAACTCGCAAAAAGCGAATTGTTCTCATCAC
>CP070694.1:2048377-2055812 GCA_020353355.1 Desulfobacterales bacterium
AGAGATTCCCAATTTAATGATTGCAAAACGAGGCTATCAGGCCAATGTAGAAACCATCCAAACCCAGGAAAAAATGCTGGGCTCCCTGCTAGATATCATCACCTAGGCCGGACAAGCCAGAATTAAACAGATTTTGGTTTTCATCCACATCATTATTTGTTTGGTTCTTTTGAATTTTGGTCATTTGATTTCTCTTTCTTCAATTCTCTAATCCCTGAATTCCTCAATTTCTGAATTCCATAATTTTTCTACAAGCCTTTTCTGACAGCTGACACCCAAATTCTTTTATCAGTCGTCTAATCCCGCTAATCTTAACAACAAATATGAAACACCGACTGCATCTTTGCCACGAGGGTGATGCGAATCAAAGCTTCAAAGGCCTTGATCCACTCCAGCAGCTTTGTTACATTTAACATGATCATGTCCAGTTCGCCGGCGGACTTTGGCGTGGTTCATTATCTATTTTTGTACTTCCCGGATCAGGTACCGAACCGGTTTTGATGTTTATCAGATTTGTCACCATTTTGTTTAGGAGGATAACACCGATGCCACCAAATATGATTAAAAAAGGCCCTTTTCCCTCTGCACTGGAAGATGCAAAATCCGCCCGCTCATACATTGACTCGGCACAGTGCAGATCTTCTTCTTACATATTGGCTTATCAGGATATAGACTTCCTGTTGCGAGATGAGTTGCGTCCCGTGCGCTTGCAACTTGAGCTGTTGAAACCGGAACTCATATTACAGGAACAACATATCGAATCTACGGTAGTAATTTTTGGCAGCTCCAGAATTCCTGATCCGGACACGGCTGAAGCGCAATTGGTTTCGGTGCAGACCGAATACCGCAAAAACAGTGCAGATCCCGAGTTGGCCAAGCGGGTAGACGCTGCCCGTAAAGCCCTTGAGAACAGCAAATATTATGATGAAGCCCGTAAGCTGGGAGATCTGATTTCCCGCAATACCGGCAAAGATAGAATGGTTGTGGTCACCGGTGGGGGGCCAGGCATCATGGAAGCAGCAAACCGAGGAGCTCATGAGGCCGGGATACCCAGCATCGGGATGAATATTGTTTTGCCCCATGAGCAGGCACCGAATCCGTATATTACTCCGGATTTAAGTTTTCAGTTTCATTATTTTGCCATTCGAAAAATGCATTTGTTGATGAGGGCCAAGAGTCTGGTGGTATTTCCCGGGGGGTTCGGGACACTTGATGAGCTATTTGAAACCTTAACGCTCATTCAAACGAACAAAATAAACCCAATCCCAGTATTATTATTCGGCCGAGCCTTTTGGCAACGGATTGTTAACTTTGATGTTCTGGTGGAGGAAGGAACCATCTCAGCGAAGGATTTGTCGCTTTTCACCTATGTTGAAACGGCCGAAGAAGCCTGGGAGGCGATCTCGCGGGCGAATGAACTATAATCGGCGCCTTCTATGGAAATGTATATTAATGAATGAAAGTTTACCGGCTTTACGAAGAGATTTAGAGTTTTTTCCCCTGCAGCACAGCGGGCAGCAAGTCATTCTGATCCGCGATCATCTTGGACTCGTCCAGGAAGGCAAGATGATCGCTCCCCACCTTTATCAGATCATGGCACTTTTAGATGGTACCAAAACCATCAGGGACCTACAAATGGAAATGATGCGGCTAAAAGGTGGGGTGTTGGTCGGCTCGGATGAAGTGCAAAGTTTGTTGACCAAACTTGACGAATCCTATTTGCTTAATTCCGACCGATTCAAAAATGCACAAGAGCAAATGATTGCTGAATTCGCTGCTCAAAAAACCAGGCCCTGCTCCCATTGCGGTCGCTCCTATCCGCAGGATCCCTTAGAGCTTAAGAAAATGCTGGATGAGATCTTGAGCAGTCAACCGCAACCATCCAAACCGCGGGAACGCCTAGTAGCCATTGTGGCACCTCACATCGATCCATCTGTCGGTGCTAAGGTTTACGCGAGCGCATATCAGATGCTCACATCCCAAGCGCCGCAACGGGTCGTGGTGCTCGGCACGGGTCATCAATTGGCTGACGGTATATTTTGTCTAACCCAAAAAGATTTTATAACGCCTTTTGGAATTGTGAAAAATGCGAACACCTTGACCCAGGAATTACATGAAGCTGCCGGAGGGATTCAAGCTGCCAATGATTTCGCCCACCGTTCTGAACATTCCATCGAATTTCAGATTCTTTTTTTGCAGCACCTTTATTCCCAAGGAACATTTACCATTATCCCAATCCTTTGTGGCTCCCTGCAGGCAAATTTACCGGAGTATACGCGAAGGGCCTATCTGGAAAAAGCCCGACCTTTCCTCGAAAAACTCAAGAAAATTTTGCTGGATCCGGAGAAAGACACACTGCTTGTGGCGGGAGTGGATTTTTCCCATATTGGTTTAAAATTTGGTCATGATCGGTCGGCAGTTTATTTGGAAAAACAAAGCGAGATCCATGATAACCATCTATTGACTCATCTCAGCCGGCTTGACGCCGACAAATTCTGGGAAGAATCCATTGCCGTGCAGGATCGATTTAATGTGTGCGGATTTCCCGCGCTTGCCTGTTTGTTGGAAGTTGTGTCCGATTGTCAGGGGCAATTACTTGGCTATCAGTTGCGTCACGAAGCCATCACCCAATCGGCCGTCAGTTTTGCTGCGGTGGGATTTACTTCACGGATCTCAAACTTTATTAAAGAAGTCCTGTAATTCCTTAATAACGGAGACTCTGGTATCCAATGAGATGTCTGCTTCAAAATTGAATTCCAGCAAAAATATCATTTTGTAGTCTACCGCGGTGGTCTCATATTTCTGGTATGAGGTAACCGTTACATCTTTTAGTTTTGCATCTGCATGCCGTTGAAATAAACCTGTTCGAATTAAGATCAGATTGATTGCTTCTTTGGCATCCTCAAGATTTTCTAAAACGATTTCAACGCCATCCAGTTTTTTTACGGCTTTGATGATTTTTTCGCTTTCGACTTTTATTTTCATCTTTTCCTTCCATGGCCTAATTTGATTTTTGGTTCCGAACACCGTGATATTGATTTTTGTCCTATTTTGCGAATGTTATCAACCTAAAATTGATTAAATCATCCAAATATCTTATTATCTGCCAGACTGCTGAATGCCTTTTTTAGTGTTCAGCGCTTTATGTAGATATATAAGGATTACAGCATCATACTTGACAAATTGGGATTGAGCATGTAGGCGTTAGAGACAATAGATAACCATTTATCGATGATATTCAAGTGATTAGGAGTTGCTCTGGATTGCGACGAATTTCTTATCCGGTGATGATTTACTAAGGCGATTGAATGCTTATGTTGATTTTCGTCAGGCAACCTTGAGCCTGAAGGGAGGTTCCCATGAGGCGATTATACCTAAGCGTGGTTTCCATGCTGATTTGCTGCCTTTATACCACGGGGTATGCAGATATATACACCTGGATCGATGAAGGCGGGGTCAAACATTTTTCAAACTTTTCACCACCGGCCAATGCGGAAGTTCTGATGAAAACCGAGGAATTACCTTACGACGAACAGGCCGACAAAGAACGCATGGAAGCCGAAAGGCAGGAAAGACGTGTGGCGGCATGGCAAGAGATTGCCGATAAAGAAGCTGAGCTGTTAGAGAGGCAACAGGCGGCAGAGCGAAGAATTGAAGCGGCCAATCTGAAGGCAGAGGAAGCTCTCAGAGAAGCCGAGGCGCTGCTGAATGAAGCCGAAGAAAAATACAACAGTCGCTCCAATATAGGTTATTGGTATTATGGATATTACCATCCCTATTACAAGGGTGGGTATTACCGTAAAAACGGCAGCATTTACTACAAATACCCGCACGACAGACAGCGTTATAAACATCATGATAAGCGCGGGAATCACGATAAACCCAACGACCGACGCCCCACGAAACGGCACTTTTAAAGACACGATAACAACCATGACGCCAAGGGTTCTACCGTAACCATCGTCCAGGCTTAAAGCGCCATTATTTTGGTTCTAAAAAGTCTTTAATGTCGATGACCTTTTCATCTTTTAGGGTTCCCTTCATACTGGCCGTGGAGCCCCTCACCTTCGATTTTCGAAGCTCACTGATAATACTCTGGATTTCCGCATTGCCCTCAATAAGTTCTTGAATCTGTTCATTTAAGGAGCGCCAGCGTTCTTCAAGGTCTGCTGTATCCAATTCAAAATCACCGAGAGACGACAGCAAGGAACCCAGGTGGGATAAAATTCCAAAATGAGTTGTCCCCTGAAGATAGAACGGACAGTGGCACCATAGACTGATGCAATGGAAGCCTGCTTTCGGACCCTCGGCCTGGATGATGGAGTGGATTGCACTGGGTCCATGATAGCTGATTGAATTGACGTTTTTTTCTTTGAGCATGGAAACAAGGCTATCTGTTGACGCTAATCCGGATATAACGCGATCCGTATGCAGGACATTATCGTACATACTGCCGAGCGTTATGATGGTCCGTACGCCTAATTCTCGGCATAGCGCAAGCATTTCCTCGACAAACTGATGCCATCGCAAATTTGGCTCATCGGTCTTTAGAATAACAATATCATTTTTTCCGCCAGCTATTTGGACTGCGTAAAAAGAACCGCCCGGTGGCGCCAGACTTTTTAGCATGCCGTCTTCAATTCTGACGATGGGGCGTGCTTCATCATAGCGGAAAAAAGTATCCGGGTTAATCTTCGCAAATTGTTTTGCATTCAGTTTGCGGATCAGATAAGTGGCCATTCCACTTGAAATTTTGAGGGCGTTCCCCCAGCCGTCAAAACCCGCTATCATCAAGGGTTCTCCCAATTGAGGGAGTTCGCTTATCTGGATACCTTGGTTGCTCATAGGTTAACTTTGGCATTCGGATGCAAAATTGTCAACTGATCATCCTCATACCCGCAACATTAGTTCCTGTGATTCAGCTGACAGATCCACTCAGGCCATTTTATAGAAGCGGGTTATTCTCGCAGGGCAATACACACCCCATCATGTTCCGGAGAATGAAACGGCAAATAGGCAAATAAGGAAACCGCTCGCCACTTCGGGCTTTTAGCGACGGCTTGATTAAACGGATCGGCATCTTTGAAACCGACGTTGTCGGCGACGAGAAGTCCACCGGTTTTTAACAGGTTTTCACAATGGGGCAGCGCGCGGATATAATCTTCTTTTTCGATATCCATAAAAATAAAATCGAATATATCCTTTGTTTTCGCCAATTCTACTAATGCATCGCCACATCGGATTTCGACATTATTTTCCACGCCTGCATTTTGAAAATGTCGCCGGGCTCTGATCGCCATCTCTGGATCATTTTCCATCGTAATCACCTTACCATCAAAGATTTTGCAGGCCTTGGCCAGAAAAATAGCGGAGTATCCGGTTGCGGTGCCCAGTTCTAAAATTCGTTTAGCGCGTGTTATCCGAGCCAGTAAAAACAGCAACTCTCCAACGACTGGACCCACGATCGGTATGTTTTCTTGCTGCGCTTGTTCTTCAAGCGTGATCAACAACGAATCTCTGTGCGGAATATATTGTCTAAAATAGCTTTCGGGGTTGTCAACAATTTCTGACATTTCTGGCACCATCAGGGTGAATATCGTTTACACGGCTAAAATAAATCCAATTGATCTGTTTGGACCTCATTAATATGCTTGCTGAAAATTTCGACTTGCTTTTTTAGTGACGCGATTTGTTCGAGATGAGATAGTTTCCATTTATATAAGGCGCTGTGTAAGTTACGGCTCTCCTCCGCCAGGGCTTCCATGACCTGTGGCCTGGCCGGTTGCCAGAGCAGATGGGCTTCTTCAGCAGGCAGGCCGATTTTGCGGAAATGCCATTGGCAGTGCTTCTCCCACCATTTTGAAGCAATTTCAGCGTTGGTTTTTGAACCTTCAAAATAAAAGCTGGCCCATTCTAATTGAGGTAGCGGGATATGTAAATCCCTGGCGATATCGTGAAGTACCCGGCTGCCTTCGGGGGTGTGGCTATCAAACGCCACCCAAAACGGAAAAACCTGTTCGGCCGGCTTCACCAATTTTATGAGCGGCCATTTATCTGCAACCGCCAGATAAGCCGCAGCTTGTAAAACGGCGCGGTCCTGTGGAGATCCGGCGTTTCTGTATTTTATGGCATTTTTGATGATAGCAGCCTGTTGTTCGTTTTTTTTTTGAGAGTTCACCCATTTCCAGAAGTCTTTCGGACGCTCAATGGCATTTGCCATAATCTTGATGTGCTTATCATCTAAGCTGCCGTTTTGAACGGATCGATCGCCATCCCATAAGGCGAACGCCAGATATCCAAGCCCGGTGGCATCTCTTGCCTTGGTGGATTGTGCAACCCTGATTAAGGCCGCCACCTTACTGTGAAATTTTTTATTGAATTTCAAATGCGCCCCCAAGGGCCAGCACTCTTCAAAGGTTATGATGGCCGCGCGCGATGTAATCCAGTTCCTTTCTCTCTGACCTAAACTTTCGAGAAAGGCACTGTTTGTATAAATAAGGTCGATGTGCCCACGGCGCACCGCCTTCTGTAGCAGGGAGCGGTAGCGGACATCGATGTCTGCTTTTTTTTTAAATTTTACATCGCGGGACATATCAGAGCCCCAATTTGAATAAATTGGTTTTATATTTTAACATTTGATCGAGACCCCTCTGTCGTATTCCACAACAACCTGCTGATGAGTGATTATCTGACACCACCTCGAAAGCCAGGGGGCTCCGGTGTAAATACCGCTATACCATTGTTTTCTTCCATGATTATGGTTGTCCACTGCTTGCTGGAATACCAAACGCCCACCTGGTTACCCTTATGGTCCAAAATATATGATCCATAAGGAGGATATCCGTATATCGGCGTCATTTGAAAGACCCAGCTTCTCAGCAGTTGGGGTGTGGGATCGACTTCCTTCCACAATCCCTTGCGCAGCGTATAGTTTTCATGAATTGCGATAATCGCATAGGGAATATTACCCCAGGCGTTGATATAATACTTATGGTTGGGAAGAATTTGATGCGTTTCGAAAATCTGGGTGATCTCTGCGTTTCGCTTAAGATTTCCGTATTTCATACCCAGGATTTCGACTGCCGATGCCGATGGAATCAAGTACGGCAGTAATATGAAAACAAGCGTCACTACAGCGTTTTCTCTAAAATGAGTCCCTGATCTTTTCATTGCGCTACCTCCAGTATGAATGCCAGATTCAGTGGCTGCATTTGACTGCGATCCCTCGAGCTTCAGCTGAATAGGACTTCGTCTTGTTCATAGCACAGGATGCCGAGCTTTTAAATCAAAAATCAGTCCTCTTTTGATGTTCCCAAATTGGTGGGTGTGCAGTTTTCCGAGTTGCCCATATACCTCAGGACATGAGGAGAATTGAAATCAGAGGATGATATGGTATTAGTGGAATTAATCGTGGAAGGGCACAAATAAAAATCGT
>CP070694.1:2055912-2065620 GCA_020353355.1 Desulfobacterales bacterium
AATGAATATATTTCATGTCTCGAAAACATCCCTTTCAGGATCGGTCTCATGAAACGCCATGGGTCCTGTGACGGTCCGTTTATGAGAGCTTCGGATCGATCACGTCCCGGATCCCATCGCCCAGTAGATTAAACGCAAAGATTGAAATCAGGATCGCCAGCCCCGGAAACAGCGGCACCCAGGGGGCTGAGAAGAGAAAATTGACCCCGGAGCCGATCATGGAGCCCCATGAGGCGGTCGGAGGTTGGACCCCGATTCCTAGGAAGCTCAGGTTGGCCTCGATTCGAATCGCAACCGCTACCCACAGGGTAGCCATGACAACGATGTCCCCGAGGATATTGGGCAGGAAGTGAACGAATATGATCCTGGAGTCTTTGGATCCGATGCTCTTTGCAGATAGAATGAACTCCTTCCCTTTCAGAGACAGCGCCGAGCCGCGGGCCAATCGGATGAAACGAGGAATATAGGCCAGGCTGATGGCCACCGTGACCTTGTATGGGCCGGGCCCCAATGCCGCCACCACAATGATTCCGATCAGCAGAGAGGGAATCGACATGATGATGTCCACCCCTCGGGTGATGATGCTGTCGATTCCCCCCCCTTTATAGCCAGCCAAAATGCCCACCGGTACACCGATGACCGCCGCGAACAAGATGGAGCTCAGACCGATAGAAATGGAGGTCCGGGATGCGACGACAATTCGCGACAGAATGTCCCGGCCGAATTCGTCGGTGCCAAGAATGAATTTGCCGGGCGGCGACATCGTCTCGTCCAGGTGCTGCTCATCCGGATCGAAGGGGGCGAGCACTGGTGCAAAAACGGTTATCAAAAGGATCAAACAGCTCAGGGCCAAACCGACCAACGTGGTTTTGTTGCTTTTTACAGTTTCCCAGCGCCGTTGCGTCATCGTGAAATGCTTTGCCATCCCATCCCCCCATGTCATTTGTACACGATTCTTGGGTCAATAAGGCCGTAGATAAGATCGGTGAGCAGATTGACGACGATGATGATGAAACAATAGACAACGATCAGAGACTGTACCATGGTGTAATCGTTTTGCTTGATGGCGGTGATCAGCAGCTTGCCCATGCCGGGGCGGGCGAAAATCATCTCGATCATGATGGACCCCGCAAAGTGCATGCCGAAGTACATCCCCACGATGGTAGTGATGGAAATGAGTGCATTCTTGAGGGCATGCCGGAAAACGACCACGGACTCCCTCAGCCCCTTGGCGCGAGCCGTGGCGATGTAATCGGCACGGATGACCTCCAGCATGGAAGACCTAGTCAGTCGGGTGATGTAGGCCGTCATGATCAGTCCGCCGCTGAGGGCAGGAAGGATGAGATGTTTAAGGTCCCCTGACCCGATGGCCGGGAGCAGATCGAGTTTGACGGCAAAGAGGAACATCAACAGCAAGCCCATGAAAAAGACCGGAAACGACAAGCCGAGCAGTGAAAAGATCCTCCCCAGGTAGTCAATGACAGTGTTTCGCTTGATGGCCGTCAGCACCCCCATCCCGATTCCCACAAAGATGGCAAATATCATGGAGGTGACGGTGTAGCTCATGGTGTAGGGAAAGGCAGCTGCGATTTCACCGGCCACCGATGTCCGGGTGATCAAAGACCGGCCTAAATCCCCCTTCACAAGCCCTTGCAGATAATCAAGAAACTGGACATGGAGTGGACGGTCCAGGCCGAGCTCTTTTTTCAACGAGGCGATCACCTCTGCGCTGGCCTCGTTGCCAAGTGCTGCGGTGACTGGGTCTCCCGGCAGGATTCGCAGCATGAAAAATAAAAAAACCAGCACGAGAAATATGGTGGGAAGGATTAATAACACTTTACGAGCCGCATAGGTCAGCATACAATAGGTAACTCCTTGAAAGTTTGTAAGAAGGGGTGCCCGATCTCTGACTGCCGGTCCCTTGGGCATCCCTTCCGTTTGCACATGGGGCTCTGCACCCCTTTACGATCAGTGGGCCAGTATCCGCGTCTTTTCCGAAAGCAGCGGAGAATACTCCAGATTCGATTCAAAGTGGTATCCCAGATCGACCCATTTCTTCTTCACCCAGCACCGCTGGTAGATATACATCGGGTAGGCCACCGCATCTTCCATGATCTTTTTCTGGGCTTCCTGCCAGAGCTGGATTTTCTTGTTCACATCCACTTCCGTATCGGCAGTGTCCAGTTCCTTGTCGATACCGTTGTAGTGTGAAAAATTGGTGACAGCTTTTGGTGTGCCGACGATCGATTTGGAGTGATAGAACTGCTCGAGCAGCTGCTGGCCCGTTGGAAAGCGGTCACAGCCGTAAATGACCAGGGGATTCACATCCTGGCGGATCAGCTTGTGATACGCAGAGTGGGTGACCACGTTCAGTTTCAATGTAATTCCCACCTTTTTGAGCATCCCCTGCACCACCTGCATGGGAGTCAGGTAGTCGTCGATCTCGCTGATCTTCATCTCCACCTCGAATCCTTTCGGACTGCCGGCTTTTTCCAGCAACTCCTTGACCTTGTCGGGATTGTAATCGTATCGCTTCACGTCTTCGGTATACCCCATGTAATCGCGGTGTAGGGGGGATATCTGCCGCCGGGTGATGTTTTTTCCGATAAACTTCTCCAGCGTCTCTCGGTCGATGGCATGCATCACTGCTTCCCGAAGGCGTTTGTCCTTGAAGGGTTCTCGGCTGGTGTTGAAATGAAGTACCATGATGGAGCCCGGCCCCACCAGCACCGGATCGGCATCCTTCAGTTTGGAGGCACTCTCATACCAACGTTGCGACACCAGCCCCTGGATCATGTGGGCTTCACCTTTCTGGAAGGCCATTTCCCGGCTGCTCAGATCCTTCATGTACATGTGCCGGACCCGATCCAGCATGGGCCGCCCGCGCCAGTGCCGTTCGTGGGGGATCCATTCTGAATAAGTGTTGGGAACATATTTGTCCAGTTTGAAAAATCCTGTTCCGACCGGCTTGAGATTAAAATCGTCCCCAAGTTTTTCAATCGCTTTTTTAGAGGCGATGAAGCACTGCGGTGTCTTTGCAACCATTGCCATCACGTCAATCTGGGATTGGGGAGTCTGCATCATCATTTTCAAAGTGTACTTGTCAAGGATTTTAAAATCCTTGACCGAGGAAAACTGCTGTTTTCCCCCGAAGGAAAGGGATCGTTTAATCGAATACTCGATGTCTTCGGCGGTCAGTTCTCCCCACTCAACCCCGTAATTATCGTGCCACCGCACCCCTTCCAGCAGCTTAAAAGTCCACTCCAACCCGTCTTCGGAAATATCCCAATCAGAGGCCAGCGCCGGCATGAGGAGGTTGAGATCGACCTTTCGCCTGTCGAACTCGATCAAGCTGTTGTAGCAGGTGCAGCTGGCGCCCCGCTCCTGGGTCTTCTGGGTGACCTTGTGAAAATCCCACCCGGCGGTACCGCTGGCGTCCCATGCAATGACCAGCTCCTGTTTGATGGGTCTAGCATCGGCATGCCGGGTTATGAAGGGTATCCCGAGCGCCACGGTGGCCGCAGTTGTCCCCTTGATAAAATCCCTCCGTGTGATGCCTTGTTGCCGATTGTCTTTCTTTTGCATGTGCCCTCCTTTCTGTATGTGCCGAAAAGAGATCTTTCCGGCGGTTGAGGTATTTTGTAGAAAAGACCTACTGGTAAAGAAAACAGCGAACCAGGTGATCCGGTTCAATTTCGATTAAATCCGGTATTTTTTTTAAGCATACATTCATTGCCTTGGGGCAACGGTTATGAAAGTGGCAGCCAGGGGGCGGATCGATGGGGCTTGGCACATCGCCCTCCAAACGAACGCGATCCCTTCCGCGCTGCAGTTTCGGATTGGGAATCGGCACCGCCGCAACCAGCGCCTGGGTATATGGCTGCAATGGCTTTTGGGTGATGGTGTGATTGCTACCGACCTCCACGATTCGTCCCAGATACATGACCGCTATCCGGTTGCTGATATATTTGACCACCCCCAGATCGTGGGCGATAAACAGGTAAGTCAGTTGATGGGCGCGCTGAAGTTCTCTAAGCAGGTTGATGACCTGGGACTGGATGGAAACATCTAATGCAGAAACCGGCTCGTCGAAGACAATAAATTTCGGGTAGAGCGCCAGTGCACGGGCGATACCGATGCGCTGCCGCTGGCCGCCGGAAAATTCGTGTGGGTAACGGCTGACGTATTCGGGCCGCAGTCCCACCTCCTCCATCAATTGAGTCACTCTTTCCGATCTTTCCCGCATGTTTTCAGTGGAATTGACGATGAGTGGTTCACCGATGATGTGGCCTACGGTTTTTCTGGGATCCAATGAAGAATATGGGTCTTGAAATATAATTTGCATTTTTCGCCGCATTCGCCGCATCTTATCGGGGCTCAATTCGGAAAGGTCCTGTCCCTCGAAGATTACACGGCCCTCGGAGGACTCCTCCAACCTCAGAATGACCCTTCCCAGGGTCGACTTCCCACAACCGCTCTCCCCCACCAGCCCCAGAGTTTCTCCCTGATAAATCGTCAGGTTCACCCCATCCACAGCCTTGACGTGATTGACCACCCTGGAAAAAATACCGGCCGTGATGGGATAGTATTTTTTTAACTGCTTGATATGGATTAAATGATTTGCGTGATCAAGTTGCATCAGATTCCCCCGAATTCTCAAACAACCAGCAGCGGCATGTGTGATGGGGTTCGACGCTAAACAGCGGCGGTTCCTCATGATAACATTTTCCGAAGGCGCGGTCGCATCGGTTGTTGAATTTGCATCCTTCCGGCAGCTCAAAGGGGCTGGGAACCATGCCGGGTATCACAGACAGCGGCTTTTGGGTATCTTCCTGCTCCAGATGCGGGATAGACTGCAGCAGCGCCTTGGTGTATGGATGACACGGATTATCGAAAAGGGTTTCGGCATCCGCATGTTCCACGATCTTTCCGGTGTACATCACGATCACATCCTGGGCCGAGTCGGCGATGACGCCGAGGTTGTGGGTGATGAGAAGGACCGAGATTCCGGTTTCCTCTTTCAGATTGCGGATGGTATCGAGTATCTGTGCCTGGATGGTGACATCTAAAGCCGTAGTCGGCTCATCTGCAATCATGAGTGCTGGATTGCAAGACAGTGCCATGGAAATCATCACCCGTTGCCGCATTCCGCCGCTCAACTGATGCGGATAATCGTGAACCCGTTTTTCGGGCGAAGGGATACCGACCAGTTTCAGCATTTCGACAGATTTATCCAGCGCATCTTTAGGCGACAGCCCCTGGTGCAGGCGAACCGCTTCCGATATCTGAAAACCGATGGTCATGACGGGGTTGAGCGATGTCATGGGCTCCTGGAAGATCATGGAGATCCTGTTTCCCCGGACTTTTCTCATCTCCGAGGTCCTGAGTTTCAGGAGATTCTGTCCTTCAAAGAGAATCTTTCCTTCGACAATTTTTCCCGGCGGCTCCTGAATCAGTCGCATAATCGACCATGCGGTGACACTTTTTCCGCAACCCGATTCACCCACAATGCCGAGCGTATCTCCCCGGTTCAGGCTGAGATCCACGCCGTCCACAGCCCGGGTGACGCCCTCAAAGGTATAGAAATAAGTTTTTAAATTTTGTACGTCTAAAAGCGGCTCAAGCATGATTGCTCCCAGACATAAATGGATGCGCTGTCAGTAAGCTATACCAAAAATGCGCCGGCCTAACGGCCGTTTAGAAGAAGCGCCAGAAAGTCTTTACTCCTCAGCACTGCTCCTTCAGGATCTTCGAATCCCAATATTTCAAGAGACAGCATCCCCGGGAAAGATCGCAGAAAGGGGCCAATCTCTTTCCAATCAATGGTCCCGGAACCTATTTCGCCGTGTGCACTCGATCGACCGTCATTGTCGCTGATGTGAATGTGCACGATCCGGGATCCGTAAGTCGTGATCGCCTTTTCAACCCCTCCCTCCAGGTTGGCATGCCCGATATCAAGGGTGATTTGCAGCGCTGGGCTTGCGATATTATCCACCCATTCAACAATATCTTCAAGGTTCGACTGTATGGAATTCCCGACATGGCTAAAATTTTCAAGCCCTATTGTGACCCCCACGTCCTCTGCTAATTTTGTCGCATCTGCAAGCGACTCCTTGAAGCGAACCAGTGCTTGCTTTTCCAGATTCTCCAATTGAAACCTCGGATACCGATGCAGCGGGTTTTTATTGTGAATGCTCAGCCGCGGGGATTGACCCGGATGGACAATGACAACCTTGCCGCCGATGCGGCTGCAAATCCTTATGGTTTCCCGAAGCTGCCAGCGGCTCTCCTCCAGATGCCCTTTGTTGATCTCGGCCAGATCATTTCCGGCACAAAAATGGATTGCCAGCATCAGGGCCCTGTCTTCGGCAATTCTCTTGATTTGATCGATCGCTTCTTGGGAAATCGATCCGGGTGCGAAGTCAAACGCATTGGACCAGATTTCAACCCCCTTGAAGCCGTTGTCGACGGCAAACGCAATGGCTTGCCGGTAACCCATCTTCAAGAAAAGGGAGTAGGTGGATAACCCGATGATCGGCATCCTTTGCCTCTTTTGTCGACCCAGGGGCTGAAGGTCGATTGCAGGTTCGCTTCCAGATTACATGAATTCGGACTCGATTAAGTCCGGCAGATCTTTGACGCTGGGGATTACGTGGGTGTGCCAGTACCTGCCCCATGCGGTTACCGGCCGGGGCCCGCTGAGCACCCCTATCACGCCCAGGCAGCCCGCATTGCGCCCCTCCAGCATATCCGCCGGCGTGTCGCCGACCTTGATCACCTCATGGACGCTCTGCACATCCAACTGGGCCATGGCATAGAAAATCATAAACGGCGCCGGCCGACCTCGCTCACCGGGAATGTGCTCCACATGCACCGCGCAATCCACCAGACCGTCTTTGACCCACCCGAGTCCCTCCATGATGGCCTCGGTGATCTGCCCGTGAAATCCCGTGTCGGTGGCCACCTTAATCCCGTGCTCGTGGCACCACCGGAACGTGTCCGAGGCGCCGGACACCTCCTTGACCTGGGTCCGGTAATGTTCGATCATGATATCTTCATACCGGTCAAAGACCTGCTTCGCCAAATCGTAGGTGTCCGGGTCCTGGATTTTTTCAAAGTCTTTAAAATCGATATTCTTCCCGCGTTCCCGGGCGATCAGAAACTGATAGAGATGAATCTTGTTGGTCCCCATATGAAGCAAAATCTCATCCGGAGTGGTCTTGAGCCCATAATCCTGGGCGGCTTTATACAGGCAATCTCGAACCCCAGTGTCGTCGTAAACCGTGGTTCCGGACAGGTCGAACATCACCATGCTGATTTTGCTCATCGGTACACTGCTCCTTAAAAGATTTTTTATTGAAACGGCCGAATCGCGACCCAGATCACTTCCACAGCCAGATATGCAGATCGGAGCCGCAAATGGTGCAGCAGGTCACCTTGAAGAGTAGGCCACTCTCCACGGCCGGCAGCGGATATTCAATGATTTCCAGATCCCTGTTGACCGCCGTCATAACGGCCGCCTTTCCCTTTTCAGCCATATGATCTCTGTCTCCCGCCTAATCGCTGGATATGTTCATCCATTTCTTCAATATCGACCGTGACTAAAAGGTCATCGCCTTTCCTATCCATTCGGCCGGCACCTCAATTCCCAGAAACGACGCTATGGTCGGAGCGATATCAGTGATCTTGAATGGTTGTTTAATACGATGTCCCCTTGGAATCTCGGGTCCTCTGATGATAAAGGGAATCGTGGTCTCCTCGGGGCTGTCAGTCCCGTGGGTATGCCCCCTTCCGCCATGGTCGGAGGTGAGAATCAAAACCGTCTCCTCTGAAAGGACCTTCATGACCGTTCCGATGCACCGGTCGGCATTGACAATGGCCTTTAGATACGGCTCCGACATCCAGCCGGCCCGATGACCGGCGGCATCGGTCTGATGGAAATAGATAAAGGCGAAATCGACGCGATGTTTTGTAAAATAATCCACCGCCAGCGCCGCTAGTCCCCGGTCGCTGTCGTTTTCGGGCGTTTTATCGTCTTTCAGGAACAATGACGCCTTCAGGGATCCGGGGGACGAAAGGTCTCGAAGGTTTTCCCAATTATAGAAGGCCGCCGAATGGAGGCCGGCCTGGGAGACACAATCGAAGAGGCCTGGATGCCTGCATTTTAACGGATGCCAGGTATTTGTCATAAAGCCGTGGCCTACCGGTTTCACGCTGAAAAAAAGTGATGTAATACAGGGAAGCGTTTTTGACGGTATGACGGTTTGCCCGGTAAAGGTGTATGCACCTGAAGAAATCAGCCGGTTGATATTCAGAGCGGCCGCTTGCTGCAGGGCATCGGGTCTTAAGCTGTCGATCAGAAAAAGGACAACGGATTTCGCACAACGCATCGCTGATCCTCTCTTGTGAAGCATCACGTTCCTGTAGCGTGCTGTGTGATAATCGATGAAACCTTCCGGAAAGGCAAGAAAATAATATCAATGTTAGTATAGATAGATCGAATATAACTTCGCGGAACGGGCATGGGTTAGGCCGGAGAGGCAGGGAGCGACGGCGGCCTATCAGGGAAATTGATTCTTAGCGAGAACTTTGAGAAATTTTTTGACGACCTTCGATTCTTTCCAGTCCTTCAAGTAGATCAAGTCGATGGTGAGATGCAGGTCATCCAGCATCTCAATGCACCGGTATTTTCCGTCTTTGACGTCCTCTTCGACGCCGTAATGTGGAAAAAACGCGCCTCCCATTCCCAGGTGGACCATGTGTTTGATCGCAGCCGGGTTTTCGCAGTCCATGAAGTTGTTCAGAGAGATCTTTCTTTTTCTGAATTCACCGATGATATAGTCACGGGTCGCGGAGCCCTCTTCCGGGAAAATGATGGGATAATCGGACAAATCCTTGAGGTGGACTTTCTGTTTTTCGATGTCTTTTGAAATAAAAAAAAGCTTCGGTTTGAAGATGTTTTTGAAAATCACATGATCCGGATAATAAACCCTTCCGAGGACTCCCACGTGACACTCAAAGTCGATAACCATCTTGAGAATTTCTTTGGACAGGCCCGTATAGATTTGAACCTTCAGATCGGGATTGTTCTCCTTGAGTTTGAGAACGATGCTCGGCAGAAAGTATCGGGAGAGGGTGGGCGTCGTTCCGATTTTGAGGAGTCGGGTGTGTATATCTTCGATTTCCCTATCCATTTCCCGGGCAATTGCCATCAGTTTTTCTGCATAAGAAAAAATAATTTCTCCTTCCCGGGTTAACCGGATGGCTTTTCGGTTCCGTTTGATGAGCGGCAAATTAAAATGCAGTTCCAGGCTTTTGACCTGCTGGCTTAACGTCGGTTGTGAAACGTTTAGTTCCTGGGCGGCCAGGGTGAAGCTTTCAAATTTGGCAACGGTGTAAAAGGCTTTTAGGTGAGTGAAGTTCATAAAGATATGCCGATTGCAAACTGCTGGAGAATTGAAAGTTTCAAACCTGAATATTGCCTATGATACAAAATTATTTAATATAGATCAAATTGAAAGTGAGGGTCAAAGCTTGAATTGTGAATTAAGCTGCTCGTATTTTTCCTGCAACCCCGGATTTTCATGCATGCGCGCTTTCAGCGCTTTGAGCGCGTGGCTGACCGCCGAGTAGCTTAATCCAAACAGCCAAAGAATCTGCTCATTGGTCAATTTGCCGGATTGCCGGATAGTATATAGCAGCAAATCC
>CP070694.1:2065720-2073809 GCA_020353355.1 Desulfobacterales bacterium
CAGGTAAATAGGGGACGTACCTTGGATTATTGGTAAATTTTAATAAATGATTTTGCTGCGGTTTGAGTGATCTAAAATGATAAAACAAGGAACGTCTCTATTGTTTCTAATGATGCTGCTGCTATCGCTGAAATGTTTCGATCCGGTTAGGTTGTAGCTTTTTTCATCCACTCATTCAGGTAACGGGCGGCATTTTGGGCGCCATTTAAATTCAGCCTCGCAGGCTCTATCGACGGAGATTCACGCAGCATGTGTTCAATATGCCTGCTGAGGGCGGCCGGTTTCAGATCATCATTTCGCAATATTCTCATTCGAAGAAATTTTTTTAATTTTTCCAAGCGCATGGGCTGCTCCCGCTGACGATAATAAGGATATATGAGAGCCGGTACACCGGTAACCAGCAGGTTCATACAGGTATTGTACCCGGCCAGGCTGATTGACAGATCGGCGGCATGCAAGTAGTCAAGAAAGCGGTTGGTGAAACTGCGAATACGGATACCGGGCCCGTATAGCTCTCTTAGTTTTTTAAATTCGTCAGCAGCCATGAATGGTCCCGTAAACACCTCCAATCTCAATTGGGGTGATTCGCCAAGTAATTGAAAAGTTTTCAAGACGCTGTTCAACAGGTTGTAACCGGAACGGCCGCCGCCGGCGCTGGCGATGATTAGTTTCTGATCGGGAGCAAGCACCAGCTCCTGTCGCAGGATCGCGCCGGCATTCGGATCGCTGTGCTGGGTAACAAATCCGGTGTAGTAAATCGGAATTTCAATTTCCGTGACCCTGGAAAAAGTTTCTTCCAGGCGCACCAGTTCGGGGTCGGAATGAACCAGCAACACATCGAAAAATTGGTTCAATTTGTCCAAGGCCCGCTGCTCGAAGGCTACCGGATCTTTTTTCTCCACCAAGATATCCCGCAAGCTGCAAATGGTGGCCACAGGACCGAATCGGCCCTGACGGATGGCTGTCAACAGCGGATCCAGTTCATATCCAAAAATAGTGCGCCCGAACGGGTAAAGTTCGACCATAAAAAGATCCGGCTGCTGCTGTTCAAGCACAGAAAAAAGGATCTTTTTGCGCTCGCCTTGAATTTGGGCAGCACTTTTGCCCCGATTGCCGGGAATCAGACGCGTGAATTTTTCGTCCATGAAAAGGGTGGGCAGTCTCAGCAGGGTAACATGATCCGGTAAATCAAAATCGACCTGCTGCCCGCCGGCAATCAGAGTAACGTGATGATCGCAAAGCGCCCTTGCCAATTCGATACTTCGAAACAAATGGCCCATTCCCCAAACATATTGGCAGTAGAAAATGATTTTCATGGGAATCAACCCGGATAAACCGGAGGAGTTAATTTCTCAGGTTTCAGTGTCTTGGGTTGAATAATTTCGGATGTCAGATTTCCGCAACCCCGAACCCTGAACCCTGAACCTTGAACCATTTAGTACTTGAACAAGATCTTCAAAATGAACCAGTTGAAGTTTTTTTCGAGCCAAGATTGCCTTGAAAAGAATCTCCAGGAATTCATAGGCTGCATCGTTCATCCGCTGATGGTGGATCATGATTCCGCAATAACCGGAGGAAATAGCCGCTTTGAGTTCTTCAAAAAGATTGTTCCAGCCAGCAGCAGGATTGGCTTCCTTGCGGGTGTGCAGGTCAACATTCACATAGAAATTCGTCAATCCATCAGGTGATGGCTCAGCGCTGCCCTTGCCGGTTGAAACCGCTAGATAGTCATGTTTTTGGATCAACTTCAACGTGCGGAAATCACAGCGATTCCACGGCGGAGTGAATACCGGATAAAATCGACTGCCGATAAGGTCTTCAAGGCGCTGTCTTCCTCGGATGATGTCATTTTCAATCGCAGATTGCGTTCGCTTGGGGCCGAACTCTTGTTTTTTACCTGCCATTTGGTGGTTGAAATGCCGCCAGCCATGCTGATGCCAGCACCAGAGACGAACCCGATGACGCCCTATATCGTTTAACTGTCGCCAGCGGGCAGGCGTCAGCCACGCCGGTACCACCGCCAGGCAAAGGGGGACATGATATTTCGCAAACATTTGCATGAGTCGATAAAATTGAATACCCGGGACAGCAACATCATCGGCCCTCAGAAAAATATATCCGACCTGACCGGCTAAAAGCTGATCACAGGCCGCGTCAACGCACATTCTGATTCTTTTCATCAAGTCCGCAGGCATCCGGGTCCATATTTTAGAAGGCGCACGGGACATGAGATAAACCAATCATGGAAAAATTGTGAAAAAGGATTCAATCCATTTAGCGGTATTTCCGGCGCCACCCAAATCCACAACGGCCGTCATGCGAGGTGGAGCGGCCAGGGTCTGCGCCATGATAGCGACCATTCGTTCCGGGCGAATATCTTCATCATCCAGCACACGCAGGGCACCCAGATCGGCGAAACGCTCGGCACGCAGCCGTTGCTCTCGATTCTCTGAAAACGGCCATACCAGTGCTGGAACCCGAGCTGCCAAGATGTCCATGGTGGTATTGTATCCGGCCAAACTAATAGATAGATCTGCTGTGCAAAGATAGGATAGAAAATCGGCTGTAAACGATTCGATCGTGATCCCCGCAACAGCCAGGGCCTTTAAGTGGTCAACTTCGGATTTCTCCATAAAGGGGCCGGTGTAGACTCGCATTTTTTTCGAATACCCGATGTCTAGCTGCCTGAAGGCCTTTATCACCGATTCCAAAAGTGGGGCACCGACACTACCGCTGCCGGCACTGGCAACAATAAATCTATCATCCGCGGATATTTCCAACTGTTTGCGCATGGCAGTTCGGCAATTGGGTTCGGGCTTTGGCGCGATAAACCCCGTATAAACCACCGGAATATCGATTTTATCAACATGCAAAAAAGTTTCCTCAATTTTTATCAATTTATGATCCGAATGAACCAGCACCGCATCAAAGTAATCATTTAACATAAGGACAGCGCGAGAATCGTGTTTGTCCTGTTTTTCCTTCTCTACCAGGATATCTCTAAGGCTGCAAACAACCCCACAATCAGGCAGCCGATGTTTTTTTATGGCCTCGAGCACTGGATCGAGTTCGAATCGAAATGCCTTGCGGCCAAATGGATAGAGTTCAACCATAAATAAATCGGGAGTCTCTTTTTTAAAAAGCGCAAATAGACGTACCTGCCGCTCTTCTTTAACACGCTCAAGGGTGGCATGCGGATCGGTGCTTAAAAGGTCCTTAAAATGCGGGTCCATTTGCAGCTCAGGCAGTCGTATCTCCCGCACATTGCCGGGCAAAATTTTGTCGACCCGGGGACCTCCGGTAACCAGAATAACGTCATGCTTTGCCAGAGCCTTGCAAATTTCGACCGTTCTGAATAGATGCCCGATTCCCAGAACGTGTTGGCAGTAAATCAGGATCTTCATAAAAACACCAATAACAGACCAATTAAGATCCTGGCCGAATGGACCAGCTTTTCAATGAAATATAATAGCGCCGACATTAGCTTCCTAAAATTCTCATTTGCGAATGTCAACCATTTGTTATTTTTTCAATGACCTGAACCATCAAATGTCACTTGAATTTTTCTGATAACCAGATAATATAATTTAGAATCCGAAATTACTTCTAAAGCGCTGCCCAAGCTTCAATTCCTCATTTGGAGCATAAGCAGTCATCGGTACATTCGCCAATTCATGAAAAAATTGAACCCTCATCCATTCAGAATAGAAACGATAAGGCTTAAAAATCTTTATGCATTTGCCTGTGAAACGTCATCCGATCAGGCCTTTCAGCAGGTGGCTCCCATCTCACTGATCCGTGCGTTTGCCCAAGCAAAAAATCCTCAGGGTGATCCCGAAGATGCGGCCTTGATGGTCGCCTATGATAACAGACATTGCGTGGGCTATCATGGTGTGTTGCCCGGATTTCTCAGCCATAATCAGACAATGTCCAAAGTTTATTGGCTGGTTACGTTTTTTCTCAACCCGCAGTACCGGGGAAGAGGCCTTGGGAAGCTGCTCGTAGAAGAAATTCAAAAGACAAACGGCGATCTGGTTACCACCGGGATAACCGCTGCGGCCGAGAATGTTTACCGAAGCGTGGGATTTAAAGAACTTGGCTATCTCTCTTATTTTCAACTACGAATGGATAAATTGATTTTTCAAACAACAAAAAGAATATACTACGCCTTGTTGTTATTCTTTCTAAAATCGGCGAAGAAAGAATTTATATCCAAAAGAGTTGAGCAACTCAGCAATGAGATAGGCGAGTCGAGGGGCCGGCATTCAAAACGTCCGGTGTTCTTGAGAGATATTAGAACGATAAACTGGATGCTGCAGCACCGCTGGGTCGTATCGCAACATCAAGCCCATCCGGATGTTGAAAATTATTATTTTTCCAGGTTGCGCGATCGATTTGAGTTTATTGCCCTGGAAATTTATACGATCGACGAAAAATCCCGCAAAGGCTATCTGGTGTTGTCTGTTTCCACGAAAAAAGACAAAACCATTATAAAAATCCTGGACCTATTTTTCGACGAAACCAAGGATTACCATATCGCGGCGTATCTTGGTTTGAAATACGCAAAGGCCTATTTGGCTGATTGCATCGAATATCCCGTTTGTTTGAATCATTTTTTTTCGGACCAACCGTTTTTGAAACGGTTGCTAAAGAAAAAAAAGCGTTTATATCTTTACTATCCTAAAGGTGAGGATAGTCCCCTGGCGATGAATGCCCCAAAAATAAAATTGGATTATTGTGACAGTGATACAGCGTTTACCTGAGCGCCTTGTCAAGTTTAGAAAACTTTAGTTCATTTCTGCCCGCTCAGCCGTCAACAAGCGTATCGATATCAACCCGGCCATTGACCTCTTGGCTTTTGCCGGGCCTGGCGGCAAAAAATTTTTTGAAGCCGAATGTTTTGAGAATGGATAGCAATTTCTCGTTGTACTCGTTAAACGGAAAACAATACATGTCCGGTGTCATGCTTAAATTCTGCTGCATCCATTTCAGACACAGGTCGGTATCATATTTTATGTAGTCCTCCCATTCGGCTTGCGAGCGTCGGATCAATGACCCGTTGCGATAGTGAAATCCCTGAAACGCAATCTTCGATCGGATACTGAAATCATTTTCCGAAATTTCAGAGATATTATCAAAACGGCATAATTTCCAGTGACTCAGCGGTTTCCGTTTGCGCGGATGTTTGCGGGTTAGGATGACATCATGAAAATGGCTATGGACACCAATTTGGACATTGGGATGCTTAGATATCTCTTGAAGTTCCTCAACCCTCATAAAATGATCGTAGCTGCCTTCAATAAATGTGCGGTACATGTATTTCCTGGTTTTTAAATGCGAAATATAGACGTCGTTGAACATTGCTCTGGCTTTTCCCGGCTTTATAAACGAGGTGGTAGTGAAATAGCTCAATTTATCGGAATGGTTTTTGAAAAACGGGTAATAATAATATTGAGTAAACAGGCCGTCATCGAAGGTGAGTTTGTAATAGTCCAGGTTCAAGTCAAAGTATTCTTTTCGAATATCATGTATCATCAGGTAATTCATCGGCGGACAAACCATGCTCACAAAGTTTAACGAATTGTGAGATTTTTGTTTTTTCTGGCAAAAATTCAAAGCGGCATGGCGTGTACTTTTTCTAATTGGAGACCTTTGTGGTTGTGGATGAGCCAATGCAGGTGACGGGATTTGATCAACTGCGGTTCATTCCCCGTATACTTCCGGCCACTGAGGCGGTAGATCAAGCTTTTGATCACGCCTTCATGGGTGACGATTAAGATGGTCTCACCCGGCCATTTCGCAGCCGCATCACCCAGTGCTTGCTGACTTCGTTTCCATATGTTTAGCCGAGTTTCACCCTCCGGTGGACAAAACATCCACCCGGCCCTAATTTGATCTGTAACCAATTGCGGGTCTTCTTTTTCGATCTCGGTCAGTGTTTTACCGGTCCATTGGCCCCAATCCTGTTCCCTGAGTCGCTGGTCGGGCGTCATTGAAATCTTAAGCTTTTCGTTGATTCTGCCGGCAGTTTCGACCGCACGGCCGGTATCGCTGGTCAGTATGCGATTCCAGGAAATCTGATTTAATAGATGCCCCCATTTTTCGGCCTGCAGAATACCCCGCCGGGTGAGTGGCGAATCAGTTTGACCCTGGATCCTTTTTTCCCGATTCCACTGTGTTTCCGCATGCCGAATCAGGCCAAAGCGCGTGATTATATTTCTAATTGGCATACCGCCATCAAGAGACGATCTTAAAGTAATCTTCAACTATTTTATGGAGAACGACCTCAAGTTTTCGGTAATTTTTATTCAAATCGTGCGCTTCTCTGACATAGGCTTGAGCGGCCTTGCCCATCTCATGACGCAGGTTAGCATTCGATAAAAGGCGTCCGATGGCGTCTACAAACCGGTCCATGTCGTACATCGGGACCAGAACTCCGGTTTTCCCGTCCTGGATAGCCTCGGGTACTCCGGCATTATCAAAGGCAACCACCGGAAGCCCGCACGACTGTGCCTCGAGATATACCATCCCCAGGGATTCCTGAATTCCCGGAAAAACAAAAAGATCGCCGGCGCTATAGAACCGGTGCATTTCATCACGGGATAGCCGGCCCACAAAACGAACTCTGCCTGACAGCTGGTCTTCGGCCATCTGGCGAAGTCTGGTCTTTTCTTTTCCATCACCGGCAATTACCAGCCAAAGCTTATGGCCCCTTCGGCAAAGTTCACCACAGCTGCGGATAACCCATGTCAGGCCTTCGGTTTTTACGCCCGGCCGGAACATAGCGGCCGACAGGACCACCGGCTCGTCAGCAACATGCCATTGCTTGCGCAATTGATTTCGGGCGTGGCCATCAAAGCAAAAATCATCCGTAATCAGCCCGGGACGTATATAGGTGATCTTATCATCAGAAATTAAACGCTTTAAATTGAGCAGATCGACCTGTTTATTGGTGAATACATGCTGCGCCGCATCGATACTTTTTCGATTTAAATAAAACCCGATGCGCGTTTTGATTTTTTTCCTTCTTTTGGTGGAGTAAATTCCTTGAAAAATGACATAGGGAATTTTGAGCCTTTGCGAGACGATGGGACCCAATACGTCCGGTGCCTTGTAATAGGAATGATAGGTGAACCAGATGTCCATGTTGTCTTGTGAAAAGCGACGGATGAGTTGGTGCCTTTCCCACATTACTTTAGGCCAACGCCATGGTTTCCAGTAGATCCAGCGACATCGCAGAGAGCTCGCAGCAAGCACCTGATGACCTTGTCTTGCCAGATATTCATTAAGTCCCCTGGCAGTGATCAGATCACCGGAAGGGTGCCCGTGCCCCAGGGGCTTGAAAGGAGTGTAAAACAAAATTCTCAATTGGCATAGAGCAGAGGGCATAGTGCATAGCGTCCTAAGTATTGCTCTTTTTTAAGCTTTTTTGAAAGTTTGTTATTTGTCGACAGAGTACATCAAGGTCTTTTAAAAGTTTGCGAAGCTTGTCTTTGCTAATCAGACTTCTCATCTCAAGTAATATGATAGTATTTGCATTTTCAAATGTAGATCTACGAGCTATGTTTAAATAATTGCTAAAATCTTTTTTAGAGATAGATCCTGAACCCTCTGCAATATTGTTAGACATTGACATTCCGGAACCTCTCAATTGATCCGCGAAACGAAATAGTTTCTTTTTTTCAAGGTCATCTGCTATATCAAAAAGCTCATTAGCTATCTTAATTGCTGATTGCCAAATCTTCAAATCTTGAAACCTGAATTTAACCATAGTCCCCTCCCCCAATAACTTACCGCTCAATTTTAGACAAAATTATTGGTAGCCATGTGCAGTTCTTTCTTCTCTTTACTCTCAACCCTATGCTCTCTGCCCCATGCCCCTAGCCCCATGCCCTCTGCCCTATGCCAGGGGGCCTAGTCCTTCCTTATTAAAGATTTTCGCTAAATCGCGTATCAGCACTTTGTTGTCAAAATCCCGCAGGACCCGCTGTCTGGCGGCAGGAATGATGCGATTTCGTAAATCCCTGTCCGTTAACATTCGCAACATTGCCTTTGCCAATTGGTCGGGCTGACCGGGGGGGACCAAAAG
>CP070694.1:2073909-2080404 GCA_020353355.1 Desulfobacterales bacterium
GCAGATTTGTAATGGCTATATTGGAAATAAATTAGCTGCATTTTTTCTAAACATACCTCTCCGGCCTCTGCATACAGAAAAGAATACGTTATCACTTTATAAAATTACCCTCTTATTTTTTTGGATGAATTCTTCGATATCCTGTATGTCGATGTACATCTTTCTGCCACCAGGAAATGGAGGGGAAGGACAATGAAAAGAATATTTTATGTTGGGTATACAGTTGGGTATTGATTTTCTTAAGAAAGAAAAAAGGGTTTAGAATTTCTTCTAAACCCTTTTTATTATTGTGGTAGCGGGGGCTGGATTCGAACCAACGACCTTCGGGTTATGAGCCCGACGAGCTACCAGACTGCTCCACCCCGCATCAAATTTTATTGCCCCCCCACCTTTGTCTTCCCTTTTGAAGGGAGAAGAGAGGCGCTTGGGTATCTCCCCTCTTTAAGAGGTAGGAAATGTGAGAGGGTTGATCGTTTTTTCACAAAAAAACAGTATCTAATAGACCACCCAAAGTAACCAATAAGTTCACAATAGTCAAGGGAATTATTTAGACCCCAAAAGTGCCTATAATGGTTTTTTGGGGCTTGGAATAATGGAATCCTGGAATATTGGGTTTTAATGAAGATGAAAATTCCAAAACCAGAGCGATTGATAATGATGAGATGGAAAATTGACTATCAATCCTATAAAAATGTGAGTCTCGGACTCAGAGTTAAAGGAGACCTTTTATCAGATTTTTAAGATGATTTCGCTTTTGCTCGGTGATTTTGGATTGCTCGGCTCGCAGAAGCACCTGTTTGGTGCGGCTGGTGTGACCGGCTATGATTTCAATCAGTGAATTTGAGACGCCGAGGCTTTTTGCCAGAAATTTGATGGTCATTTTGTTGGCTGCGTTATCCACCGGCGGGGCGGTGAGCTTTATTTTGAGGGCGTCGTCGTGGAGGCCGACGATCATGTTTTTGGATGATCGCGGTTGGACGAAGACCTTGAAAATGATTCCTTGGGGATGTTTGCGGATCGATATCATCTTATTTCTTAAGTTTTATTCACCACAGGCGCAGAGTGCGCAGAGAAAGCGTTTCTTTTTTGGTTTTCGTTGAGAGGACGAAAACCAAAAACCCTCAGCCCTTCGGGCAGAATTTTCACCTAATCGTCACAAAGATAAGCGCACAAGTAGTATGAGACATCTGAGGTGGTTAACTATTTTTTCTTAATATTATTAATAATTTGGGTGGAGGAGACGTCTTCGGTGATCGGAATTAATTCCACCCGCCCGCCGAGGCGTTCCACAATCTCACGTCCGAAAACTTCTGTGGATTGGTAGTTGCTGCCTTTGGTGAGGACATCCGGGCGTGCGATGTCGATGAGTTTATCCAGTTCCCTTGAAGAAAACAGAATCACATGGTCCACGCAGTCTAGGCCGCTGATAATGCGCACGCGCTCTCCGGCACGGATTATGGGTCTATCCGGGCCTTTTAGCTGCCTGACGGACTCATCGTCGTCAACGGCAACGATTAATATATCTCCAAGCTGTTTGGAAGCCGCCAGCAGCTTTAGGTGGCCCACATGCAACAGGTCAAAACAACCGTTGGTGAAAACAATCCGTTTACCTTTTTTTCTCAGATTCTTTACAATTGAAGTCAGTTCTCCCAGATCAATTTGCTTGGAGGCTATATCATCCGGAGTAAGCTGTAAGGCTGCAGCGAGCTCCCTTTTTGAAACCGTGGCCGTGCCGACTTTGCCGACAACAATGCCGGCGCCGGTGTTGGCAAGGGTCAATCCGTCTTTGAAGGACATGCCGCATGCAACGGCAAGGCCCAGAAGCGCCAGCACGGTGTCGCCCGCACCGGATACGTCGTAAACCTGGCGTGCTTTGGTGCTTATTTTTTGGGGTTGACTGTGCGGTTCGAAATACACCATGCCCTCTTTGCCGCAGGTGATGACAAGCTTATCGACACCCGTTTTTTGGAGCAAACGCTGACCGGCTTCAAAAAGGCTGGGATCATCTACAATTTCAACTCCGGCGGCTAATGCAGCCTCTTTTTTATTTGGCGTAATAACATTGACTCCGGAATATTTTGTAAAATCGAGACCCTTTGGATCGGCAATCGTTAGTTTACCGTGCTTGCGGGCCGCACGCGTCAGTTGTGAAAGCAGCTGTCCGGTAATTAAACCCTTGCCGTAGTCAGAAATTAAAACCACGTCCACCTCGGGTATGATATTTTCTGCTGCCTGTGCCACGGTTTCCCAAGTTTGGTGGGATATATTGCTTTTTGTCTCTTTGTCGATGCGAAGCACCTGCTGATGATCGGCAATTATTCTTGTTTTTTTGGTGGTGGAACGGTTGGGCTCCGTAATGACACCGCGTGTGTCCACACCAAGTTCGTCAAGCATATCTCGCAGAAGCTTTCCATTGCTGCCGGCACCGGTCACACCGACGGCTGAAACCCTGGCTCCTAATGCCACCAGATTGTTGACAACATTACCCGATCCACCCAAGGTAAGCTCTTCGTCTTGAACCGAAACAACCTGAACCGGGGCTTCCGGAGAAATTCGATCCACCTCTCCCCACAGGTATTCGTCGATCATCAAATCTCCCACCACCAGAATGTGGCAGGTTTCAAATTTTGATAGATCTATTTCCATCTTTCACCCAATTCCTGAATCCCTCAATTTTTCTTCCAGCCTTTTCTGACACCCGATACCTGCTTGCCGTGACGAAGCTCGCCACAGCGTGGGCGGGACACCTGAAACCCCGATTCCGAATTCAATTACTTCTGACATCTGACATCTGTCCTCTGTTTTCCGATATCTTATCCCGATACGGCGCTTGCCATGACGTCTTTTAGAAATTGCGGGGGGCGGACCACCTTGCCTGCCGTGTTGACACAGGCGTGTTTGGTAAATCCTGCGGCCAGTAGTTTTTGTCCGTCCTCGGCAAATATTTTGTAGTCAAATTTGACGCCACCTTTAACGGTGGCATCCAACGATGTTTCGATGACTATTATATCATCATATTTCGCCGGTGTGGAGTATTTGCAGTACGTCTCTGAAACGGGTAGAAAAATACCATGATCCTCCACTGATTTATAGGAAAGCCCCAAGGATCGAAACATTTCACTGCGGCCGATTTCAAACCAGCGAAAGTAGTTGCCGTAATAAACCTGTCCCATATTATCCGTATCGCCGTATATGACGCGGTATGTGGTTCGGTGAGTCAACATAAAAGGACTCTCTCACTTCCCTAGTATAAAGGTTCAGGGTTCAAAGGTTCAGCGTTCACCGTTCAGGTAAAATCGATGTTATTTCAATTAGAATTCTCCATGAGTTGTTGAATCCGATCTTTTAATTCGTCATAGGTGAACGCTGTGGGAAATTCGCTATACTCTTCTTTTACATTATCCGGCGGGCAAAACAGAATTGCGTGCTCAGCTGCTGTTAACATGGTTATATCATTATAAGAGTCACCAATGGCGATAACCTTATAATCAAGGCTTTGCAACGCCAGAACCACTTTTTGTTTACCGTCGTTCTGGCGCAGGTTATAGTCGGCAATCATACCGTCGGAACCGATGGTAAGTGTGTTGCAAAACAGGGTGGGCCACCCAAGTTTTTCGATGAGAGGACCTGCAAATTCAACGTATGTGTCGGATACAATAATGATCTGACCTCTTGCTCTCAACCAGTCCAGAAAATCAGTTGCGCCTTCGAGCGGTTCCATGGTGGCAATGACCGCCTGGATATCTTTGAGCGTTAGCTTGTTTTTATTTAGAATCGCCAATCGTTTTTTCATGAGCACATCATAATTTGAGATATCCCGGGTGGTCAAGCTGAGTTCCTCGATACCGGTTATTTCTGCTACATTTATCCATATTTCAGGAGTAAAAATTCCTTCCATGTCGGCACAAAAAATATACATAATCCGATAGTTCCTTCATTTGTGAATCCGAACGAGTAGAACATGAATAGATTTTTTTCTAACTTTCAAAGCTGTCCGGAAAATTCGAAATCCGAAGCACGAAATCCGAAACAAATATTAAATCCGAATGTTCAAATGCCCAAATCTGTAAGTATTTGACAAGATTTGTTTCAATTTCATTTATTGAAACTTGTTTAGTCGAGCTTTTCGTCTTCGATCCTGATCAGCACCGGCGTATCAGCGACAACATCCAATTGACTGATTTCTGAAAGTGCCTTTTTAACATTTGCCTCTTTGGCCAAATGGGTGACCATGACAACCGGAACGGCGCCGTCGGTTTTGCGACCCTTCTGCTGTACGGACTGGATACTGATACCGTGATTTCCGAGCAAACCGGATATTTTAGACAAAACACCGGGCCGATCCAACGCTGCAAACCGGAAGTAATAATGGGTCGAAATTTCTTCAATTGACAGCACCGGAATAGGGCGGATTTGATCCATTTGATAGGAGAGCGCCGGAACTCTTCCGGCAGTAGCTGTCAAAATATTGCGGCATATGTCCACCGTATCACTGATGACCGCACTTGCTGTGGGCATCATTCCGGCGCCGCGTCCGTAAAGCATAATATCACCAACTGCATCTCCGGACACCATGATGGCATTTACCGTGCCGTTGACATTTGAAAGCAGGTTATCAAAGGGTATCATTGTCGGATGCACTCTGGCTTCTACCGATCCGTCTCTCATTTTGCTGATCGCCAGGAGTTTGATCCTGTATCCGAACTGTCCGGCAAATTCAATATCCAGCGGTGTAATCTTCGAAATCCCTTCGATATAAACATCGGCTAAATTAATTTCCATGCCATAGGCCAGAGCCCCCAGAATGGCGATTTTGTGGGAGGTGTCGATTCCTTCAACATCGAGGGTTGGATCGGCCTCGGCATATCCTTTCAATTGGGCTTCAGAAAGGGCGTTTTGATAAGGGCTGCCGTCATCGGTAATTTTATATAAAATATAGTTGCAGGTACCATTGAGTTTTCCAATCATTGATGTAATGCGGTTTCCAACCAAGGATTCCCGCAAGGATTTGATGATCGGCATACATCCCCCCACGGCTGCTTCAAACGCCAGGTCAACGCCTTTTAGCGCTGCGGCCTTAAATAACATATTTCCCTGGCTGGCCAGCAGGGCTTTATTTGCCGTGATGACATGCTTGCCATTTTCAATGGCTTTGAGCATAAAATCCTTGGCAGCACCTTCTCCGCCGATCATTTCAATTACGATATCGATTTCAGGATCATCAACAACCTTCTGTGCTTCGGTGATCAACACACCGTCGTCGAATTGAATGCCGCGGTCTGTTTCCGTATCCAAATCCGCCACCCATTTCAACGTCAACGTGGCCCCCACCCGTTTGCTGATAATTTCATTATTTTCGAGGAGCAGCTTGGCCACCCCAGTGCCCACCGTGCCGCAACCCAGCAGTCCGACCTTAATTTCTTTCACCGAACATATCTCCTTTCAATTTACCTGTTTCTCTGTTTCAGGTGTCAGCACTTTTCAATTGCGTATTTTGAATTGCGGAATTCGGATTGAAAGGCAGAATTATTTAGGGATTGTGAATTTAGGAATTCAAAGAATAAATTAAATTTTCTTTCCTCAATTTTCAAATCCTTCAATAAATTTTTTCTCTTTTGTTTTATTTTTTTTAGTCCGAAATACGCAATCGAATTTCTGAATCCCTCAATCCTCTGTCCTCTGAGTTCTGTCCTCTGTTTTCTGACACGTGAAACCTGACACCCGCCTGCGCGGCCGAAGCCGCTTCAGCGCGGCGAAGGCCCGAAACCTGAAACCTTTCTAGATCGAATTCCTATAGGACTTTTTTGATCCCCCTGACAGCCTGTTTAATCCGCATCGAATTTTCGATAAGGGCAAATCGCACATAATTATCACCATATTCGCCGAATCCAAGGCCCGGAGAGACCGCAACCTGCGCTTCGTTGATCAGAAATTTCGCAAACTCCACTGAACCCATGTTCTGGAACTTGTCGGGTATTTTGCCCCAGACAAACATCGTGCCCTTGGGACGTTTTATATGCCAGCCCACACGCTTCAATCCGGAAATGAGGGTATTTCTGCGCTCTTTATAGGTTTGACGGATCTCTTCAACACAATCATCAGGACCGTCTAAGGCGATAATCGATGCAATCTGTATGGGTTGAAAAATACCGTAATCCAGATAACTCTTAATCCGACGCAACGCAAAGATGACTTCCGGATTGCCGACGCAAAAGCCGACGCGCCACCCCGGCATGCTGTAGCTTTTTGATAGGGAAAAAAATTCAACGCCAACGCTTTTGGCCCCTTTGGCCTGCAAGAAACTGGGTGCTTTATAGCCGTAATAAACCAGATCGGCATAGGCAAAGTCATGGATAACCAAAATGTCATGTTCTTTGGCATAATCGACGATTTTCTCAAAAAATTCAAGTTGAACCACTTCCGTCGTCGGATTGTGAGGATAACTTAGAATTAAGACTTTCGGCCTCGGCCAGGTTTGTTTGGTGGCATTCATTA
>CP070694.1:2080504-2087528 GCA_020353355.1 Desulfobacterales bacterium
ATCATGCTGCCTCATATCATTCGCTATAATATTGCAGGAAATCACGAAAAGTATGCTCGCGTTGCCGCACTAATGGGCCAGGAAATTGAAGGACTTTCACCAATGGAAGCAGCTGAGTCAGCGGTGGCGGCAATTCAAGAATTGTTGGATGCCGTAAATGTATCTTACCATTTAAAAGACTACGGAATTCCTGAAGAAGATTTGCCGAAATTGGTCGCAGGTGCAATGAAACAGTCCAGGCTTTTCATACCGAACCCCAGAGATCTCAATGAAAGCGACGTAACCGCAATCTATCAGAACGCCTATTAACCTATAGACCCAACCGCTAGCCGGAGGTATTTTCATAGTTTCAATAAGTTATGTTTATACATATTGCCAACTGAGTGATTCGGTCTTAAGTTATTGTTATATAATTCTATTAATAGTAATGTGAATTAAAAATGAGAACAATATCTTTAATTATAATTTTAATAGCATTTATATTGGCCGTTTATGTTGTGTGGCGAAAATAGATGGTTAACTAAATTTCATTTACAAAGGATAATTAGCCGTGAAAGGGACATCCAGGTGGGAAAAGTGTCGGGTAAAATGCCCGGAGGAAGAAATTGATACCGAGCTTTTACTGGAGTGGCGCCAAGAAGGCGGCAAAAAAGTCTTGAACAGCATCAGCTGCAATAATCCCAAACTAATGGATCTCAAACCCGAAGATTGCCAATGGTCATGCTGGGAAGAAATAGAAAAGGAAAAGAGGTCGTTAAAATGAAAAGACTATACAGCATGTTTCTCATTTGTACGGTGATGATCGCTGCCTGTGCCACAAGCCCTACGGGTAGACGTCAGCTTATGATCGTCTCGGAGGATACGGCCATTTCCGCCTCCAAACAGGCCTACGTCGAGATGCTCAAGCCCTATGAACAGAAAGGCAAGATCGACAATGATCCGGCCTTGAAAGATCGTGTCTATCGGATTACCGGGCGCTTAATTACCCAGGCAATCCAGATGCGACCGGAAACCAAGAATTGGGACTGGAGCATCAAGATCATCGATGACCCCGAAACCGTCAACGCCTGGGCTATGGCGGGCGGAAAGATGGCCCTGTATACCGGTCTCGTAAACAAGGTCAAACCAACCGATGACGAGCTGGCCCAGGTTCTCGGCCATGAGATTGCCCATGCGTTGGCCAAGCATTCGGCCGAAAAGATGTCGGTGGCCATGGCCAGCCAGATCGGTGTGATGGCGGTTGGTGTTGCAGCGGATCGCAAGGGATTGGCACTGACGGGCGCGGCGCTGGCTGCAGCGCTGGCCGTGCAGATGCCAAACAGCCGTTCGGCAGAGTCTGAAGCGGATCGGATTGGTATCGAGCTGGCGGCAAAAGCCGGTTATGATCCGCGTGCGGCGATCACCCTGTGGCAGAAAATGGCCAAAGTTGGCGGTAAGGGGCCCCCCGAATTTCTCAGCACCCATCCGGCTCCGGAAAATCGTGAGAAAAAGCTTTCCGAGCTCGCACCCCAGATGATGCCCTACTACGAACAGAAGGGTCAACGCCCCGTCTATAATCTATAGCTGGAGCCGGTGTTCACAATTCAGGCTTTATTCCTATCTTCAAAAAATTGTATTTTGTGACTGAACTCTTCTACGATCAAATTTCAAGTTGGGTGGTCCATCTTCAGAGAAAGTGATTCTCCGTGGAAACAGTCACGAGCCTATTTGTCTCCGGTTGAAGTCTTCCAATAGAGATTCCTGAGGCGCTTTAGAAACTCTCGATCACGCTTTTTAATCACTCCTTCAAGCTCTCCCTTTGAAAAATCCATGCTGTAATCGTAAAACCCCTTACCGCTCTTGATACCTTTATGCCCCTGGTCGACAAGCCGCTTTAAAATCTTTGGTGGTTGTGTGGAACGTTGAATCTCCGGAAGCAAATTCTCCAGAACCTTGAACCAGATTTCCAATCCGCCCAGATCCATGGTAAGTAAAGGACCGATGCTGGCCAGGCGAAATCCGATGCTGCCCTTTACGGCTTCATCGATATCCTCAGCACTGGCAATTCCCTGTTCGTAAAGGTCAAGAACTTCCCTGGCCATGGCGATCTGAATCCGATTGACCAAAAACCCGGGAATTTCCCGATTAATCCTTACCGGAGCTTTTTTGATCTTTTCCAAGAGCTTACAGGTTGTATCCATTATCTCAGCACCCGTCTCCTCGCCCTTGACAACTTCCACCGAGGGGACAAGCTGGGGAGGATTAAACCAATGGGTAATCACCAGCCGCTTTTTATTTTTCACCCGCGCCCCGATCTTATCCAGGGTCAAAGATGAGGTGTTGCTGGCGATGATGGTATTTGGGTGGCAAAGTGTTTCGATATACTGGAAGAGATCTTGCTTGAGCGAAAGATCTTCAGGAATCGCCTCAACAATAAAATCCGCCGCTTCTGCAGCCCGTTTTAGATCTACGGTAAGCGTGAGTCTTTCAAGAGCAGATTCAATGTCCGGGCTTTCAATCATGCCGGCATTGCGAAATAGCTCCAAACTGTTTTTAACCCGCGCTTTGGCTGTCTCCAGGATCGATTCCTCAACATCTAACAACATCACCGGGTACCCGCCCATTAAAAAGCTCTGGGCAATTCCATGTCCCATGATGCCACTGCCAAGGACTGCAATTTGACGTATGTCCTCCAGATTCATCCTAACTCCTTTCTAGAACCTAATCCAGCGCAGCAATCGCCTCCACCTCTATCATGTAATCCGGCAGTGCCAAACTCTCTATGATCAATAGGGTATTGGGTGGAAAAGGTTCTGAAAAATACTCGTTTCGAACGCTGCGATAGGTTTCAATGTAGTTGTAATGGGTGAGAAAAGTGGTCATTTTCACAATGTTCTGCAGGCTGCCGCCGGCCTCCTCCATGATGTTTTTCAAGTTTTTATAAACCTGACGGAACTGGGCTATAAAATCGCCTTTGCCGACCACATTGCCATCTACGTCTTGGGCCACTTGACCGGCAATATACAGCATGTTACCCGCTTTGGCTGCATGGGAATACCCTACCGTGGGATGGACGCTTTTTAGTTTCAGGATTTGATGCACCATGTCTTCCTCCTTTTCGTTACAGGTTTTTTCCGGATACGCCTGTGCCGTAATGTGTAACGTAACGCAATATTTATAGAAAAGGAAGTTCATTTTTTTGCCGACCCTCATGTATCTCTGATTGAAAGATATTTGCAAACTCCCTAAGGTGGACCATTTTTTTCATGATTTGGCCAACTCACTATTTTTGATTGAAAAAGATGGAGATCATTGTGTATTTAACGTAAAATTAATCCCTAAAGTCCAAAAAAATAAAAAGGAAGCGGAATAAAATGAACATCGAAAAACTAAAAGATGAGATAAAGAGAGATGAGGGCATTGTGAATGAAATCTATCTTGACCATCTTGGTTTTCCGACTTTTGGTGTGGGGCATCTCATTCGTGAAACTGACCCGGAATATGGATGGGAAGTGGGAACGGCCGTCTCAGATGAGCGGGTAAACCAGTGCTTGGATGAGGACTTGCAAACCGCTATTGGTGAGTGTCATGTTGTCTTTCCGGATTTTGACGAACTTCCGGAAGAGGCGCAGTTGGTCATCGCCAATATGATGTTCAATCTCGGCCGTCCAAAATTGAACAAATTTCGAAATTTCATTGCGGCCGTTGAAGCAAGACAATGGAATGAAGCCGCCAATCAAATGGTCGACAGCCTCTGGTATCGGCAGGTAACGGCGCGTGCAGAAAGGCTCGTCCGACGAATCCGCAGCCTTGCCTAAACCACATTGGATATCCGCTAATTGCTTTAGAATTAAAGTATACACTATTTGTGAATTTTTTATCACAATTGGATGTAATATTTTCTGATATTTTAGCTAGCCTACCGTAATTTAACCATAAAATTTTTTAATCGGGAGCTTGCATGTTTTTTGCAGAAGATTATTATTTAGAATTTGAACAGAATGTTCGAATTTTGGCGGAGATCGCTTTAAGTACAAAAATAAAACGATCCTGCCATCAAGGAGGAGCCAGAATGGACCCGCTTGATATCATCGGCCTGATTTGTGCCGTAGTGGCAGTATCAATTGTCGTCGTGATGTTTTAAAAAGCTGTCTCGAATGCCGTATGGAAATCCGTAAGCATCCATGCGTTCCAGGAAAGGATCGGGATCAAAGGCTTCCGGCGGCAGGACACCGGTATTTTGCCAGATACCTCTGGCGATCAACTCGGTGGCAATGGCTGGCCCTACGGCGGTTTGGGCGGCAACGGCCTGACACTTCAACCTCTCCATGCACGCTTCGTTGTCCGCTACCTGATAAATATAAACTTCTCGGGGCTTATCTTCCTTTTTGCCTCTCACCAACGTACCCACGCATATTTTGCCTTTCATTAAAGGGCCAATTTTTGCCGGATTGGGCATACAGGCTTCCACCACGTCGCGAGGAGTGACTTTTACACCCTTAACATCAATGGGCTCCGCACAGGCGAGACCTAAATCATTGATCATTCTAAGCGCATCCATCAGCTCTTTTCCCAGGCTGATTTTGAAGGTAACTTTCTTGAGTCCTTTTGTAATCCAACGAGGGATATTGATGACCTCCTCGTGTTCAATGCTAAACACCTCTAAAGGTCCGATACCCTCGGGGAAATCAAACACCTCCGGTTCACTCATGGGCTCGGTGGTATAATAGCCTTTATTGTGTTGCCAGAATACCGGTGGATTCAAACACTCTTCGATCACACTCCAAACGGAAAACTGGGTCGCATATTTATATCCATCCACCGCCAGGTTGGCGCCGTCGCGCACACCGATTTCATCAATTTCATCAAAAAGGTATTTATCCGCATATTTGGCAAACACCTCACTCACCCCTGGATCAATTCCCATACCCAACAGGGCTAAAAGACCCCTTGATTCCCAATCCTTATGGCGCGCAAACTGATAATCTCCCAGCATCACACCCACTTTGTTATATGGATCCGTGGGATGTCTTTCGGACAATGTCATGGCCATGTCTATATAATTGCATCCGGCCTCAAAGGCGGCATTAAAAATGGGAGGATCATAATTTTGAGGGCAGCCGTTCATGATCAGATCGATGTGGTGCTGTCTGGCTAGTGCCGCCACTTGCTGCTGGTCACCGGCATCAATGCGAACGGCCGGAAAGTGCTCTCCACCGCCTAGTCGCTTCGCCACCTCCCGGGCTCGATCATGGTTAAAATCGGCCACAACCAATTGTTGCAACCATCGGTTTTCAGGATCGGCCCTGCTGGTCAACATTGCATAGGCCTCACCCACCGCTCCGGCACCTATCAGCAATACTTTCATGTTTCCTTTCTGATCAAATGATTTTGCCTGCAGGTATGATCTTCGTTCGCCCAGAAAAAACAGGGGGAGACATGACAATCCAGCCTCCCTTAGGAATCATTTATATAATTCACCGCCTGCTCGTCCGCTTACTCGGGCTTGGCTCAAGGCGCAGGGAACGCAGAGGCGTTTAATTCTTTGAGCTGAATCCCTGAGAGGGGGATTCAGCTCAAACCGCAGTGCTTCGCGCAAGAACCGTCCTGCGCATCGAAAAAAAGCCATTTCCGAATGGGCACGAAAACCCTTAGGCAGCCTTTAATTCCGTCCATATCTGATCATAAATCCGCGTGGCTTCTCCGACATCCTTCTGGAATTCAAGCCGCTTCATGACTTCCGCAGACGGATAGATGCCCGGGTTGTTCAGGTCCTCTTTGTTGATGAACTTTTTAGCGGCTTCAACCGGAGTGGCGTAGTGGACAAAGTTGGAGACCGCCGCCGACACTTCGGGACGCAGGCAATAGTTCATCCACACCTCAGCCGTGTATTTGTGAGGCGCCGTTTATGGAATGGCCAGATTGTCATCCCAGATCTCGCAGCCTTCTTTGGGGATACAGTATTCAAGATCGTCGTTTTCGTCTTTGGCCATCAAGACGTCACCGACCCAGAGATGGGAGAGCCAGACCTCGCCGGAAATCAGGAGGCTTTTGACCGGTGCCGAAATATAGGCTTTTAGCAATGGCTTTTGCTCCATGAGCAATTTTTTAGCCTCCATGAGCTCTTTTTCACTGGTCGAGTTCAACGAATAGCCGCGATATTTCAGCGCCACGGAAATGGCAGAGCGCATGTCATCCAGCAGGGTAATCTTTCCCGAATATTTCGAATCCCAGAACAGCTTCCAGCTATCCACCGCGCCGGTGATCTTTTTGGAATTATAGCCGAATCCCGTGGTTCCCCATTGCCAGGGAACCGTGTGCTTTCTTCCGGGATCAAATGGCGGATCCTGGAGTGCTTCGGATACGCCCTTCAAATTGGGAATATTATCATGGTTGATGGGCGCCAGCAGACCCTGCTTGAACATAATTTCCACCATGTATCCCGTGGGAACGACAATGTCATATCCGGTGGCCCCGGATTGCAGCTTGGCCAACATGGCCTCGTTGTCCTCGTAGGTGTCATAGTTGACTTTCACACCGAATTCTTTTTCAAAATTGGGAATGGTGTCCTCGGCAATGTAATCCGACCAGTTGTAAATGTTGAGCTCCTTGGACAGTTTGCTGCGGTCCACCTGGGCGGCATAGGCCTTGCGGGTTTTGGCAAAAAAGCTGTCGGCAATGGTCAATGCCCCGGCCATTGAGAGCCCCAGGGCCGTGGTCTTCTTAATGAAATCCCGCCGGGTCAGCCTGCCGGCCTCAAATGTTTCAACCAACTCGTCGATCATTTGTTTTTTGTCTTTTTCTTTCATAATTTCCCCCCTTTCATGTTGCTGAGATAATAAAACCTCTTTTCCAATCACGTTAGGTACTATCAATTAGATCTTGATTACAACCGTCTCATGTTAGACACTTTTGCGTTGTAACCTATCCGCCATCGAGATGAGTGAGATCGAAACCAGAACAATCAACGCACTCAGAGCGTTGATCTTCGGCGAAACACCCAATCTCACCATGGAATATATTTTTAGCGGCAGCGTCGTAGATC
>CP070694.1:2087628-2091109 GCA_020353355.1 Desulfobacterales bacterium
CTGGTGGACTCTCCCGGACAGGTCATCGGCGGGCACATCCTGTTTAAAGGCGGGGATCTCGTCGGCGTTCCTGAACCCCAGATGCAGCGTCTGAGAGGCAACCGGATTGCCATGATATTCCAGGATCCCATGATGACCCTGAATCCGGTTTTACGGATCGACACGCAGATGATCGAGACGATCCGTACCCACGAAAAGGTGAGCCGGGATGAGGCCCGGCGCCGGTCCCGGGATATGCTTGGCCGAATCGGTATCTCGTCGGCGGAGGAACGCTTGAAGGCCTATCCGCACCAGTTCTCGGGCGGCATGCGTCAGCGTGTCTCGATTGCCATCGCATTGCTGCACAAACCGGACCTCATCATCGCCGACGAGCCGACCACGGCCCTTGACGTCACGATCCAGAGCCAGATCCTTTATGAAGTTCAAAAACTCTGTCGCGAGACGTCGACCGCTTTGATCTGGATTACCCACGATCTTGCGGTTATTGCGGGTCTGGCGGACACGGTCTGTGTGATGTACGCCGGCAAGATCGTGGAGTCGGGCGATGTCGACCCGGTGCTGGATGAACCCCTGCATCCGTATACGCGGGGGTTAATCGGTTCAGTGCCCGGTCATAGCCGCCGCGGTGAGCCATTGCCGCAGATACCCGGCATGATACCATCGCTGCTCAACCTGCCTGAAGGCTGCACCTTTCGACCCAGATGCCCACGGGCTGACGATGACTGCATGGAGGTGCCTGAGGTTACCTCACCATTGCATGACCGTGAGGTGCGCTGTTTTCATCCACATATTTAATCGGGCAAAAATTTTTTCGATCTTTATGTGGCAAAAACCTTTTTATATAAGCAGATAAATTTTTGGAAATATTAAATCCGAATTTCGAATTTAACGGATAAACTTATGCGCAAAAGACAAAAAAATTTTGCGGTTCCGGCCTATCCGGGTTATGGGATTCATCATGAGTGTTCCCCTCATTGAGCTGAAAGACGTAACCAAGCGATTCGTCAAAACGCTTGATCTGGCGGAAAAGATCGCCAATCTGCTGGGCGCTCACATCCGCGAAGAGGTGGTCCAGGCGGTGGACCGGGTGAACCTGCGCATCGGTATCGGTGAAGTGCTGGGTCTAGTCGGCGAGTCCGGCTGTGGCAAATCCACGATCGGGCGAATTGTCGCCGGCACCCTCAGCCACAGCGATGGCACTGTACTCTATCGGGGACGGGAGGTGGCAAGGATGTCCCCGGCCGAAGGGAAACAGGTAGCCCTCAAGGTTCAGATGATTTTTCAGGACCCGTTGGCCTCTTTGAACCCGCGCATGCGGGTGCGAGACATTATCGGAGAGGCACCGCGCGTGCACGGTCTCGTTGCAGCCTCTGAAATTGAAGACTATCTTGATGAAATTATGCTGCGCGTGGGACTCGACCCCAGCTACAAGCGGCGATATCCACACCAGTTTTCTGGCGGCCAGCGGCAGCGCATCGGCATCGCGCGGGCGCTGGCGGTTCAGCCCGAATTCATTGTATGTGATGAAGCCGTTGCCGCATTGGATGTTTCGATTCAGGCCCAGGTGCTGAACGTCTTCATGAAGCTGCGCGAAGAACTGGAGCTGACCTACCTTTTTATTAGCCATGATATCGGGGTGGTTGAGCATCTCGCAGACCGTGTTGCAATTATGTATCTGGGGCGGATCGTAGAATTGGCGCCCACCGAGGATCTTTTCACCCGGCCGAACCATCCGTACACCCAAGCCTTATTGCGTGAAGTGCCGCGGCTTGATACCCGCCAGCATGCGTTTGAACCGATCAAAGGTGAAATCCCATCGCCGTTGGACCCGCCCTCGGGTTGTCATTTTCATCCCCGTTGCCCGCACGTCTTTAAGCCTTGTCGTGAGGAGCAGCCAAAGCTTATGGAAATCGCACCGGAGTGGTTGTCCGCATGCTATCTGAACAACGTGAGTAGAAGGTAGTAAACCCATAACCCATGATGAATCATTATTTTCCGGTTAAAGTTAATTTAAATTAATACAAGGTATTAAAATAAATAAGAATATTTATCAAAAATAGGTGTCCGCGATTTGAAATTTAACCCCCTGAGCGATAATACTTTCGTACACGTTCAACAGGTGCGAAAGGAGTTGGTCGATGAATCAGGGGAACACCATTTTTGCTCAGCTTTTAGATTTTTTACCAAAACGTCAGTTTCGCCGATGTGTTGCCCGCTATCAAGGCAACCACCGCATTCGCTCTTTTACATGTTCTGATCAGTTTCTATGCATGGCTTTTGCCCAGCTGGCATACCGCGACAGTTTGCGCGACATCGAATGCTGTTTGCGGGCAATGAAAGATAAACTCTACCACATGGGCATTCGCGGCAAGATCTCGCGCAGCACATTAGCCGATGCAAATGAGAAAAGAGATTGGCGCATTTACCGTGATTTTGCCCAAATACTTATCCGCCATGCCAGAAAGCTATATGCCGATGAAGACTTTGGTGTTCAGCTTGATGAAGCCGTTTATGCCCTGGATGCCACTATTATCGATTTGTGTTTATCCGTGTTTCCGTGGGCTAAGTTTCGCAAATCCAAAGGCGCCGTCAAATTGCACACCGTACTGGATCTTCGTGGAGCTATACCAACGGTGGTTTCGATCACTGACGGCAAAGTCCATGAGCTCAATATTCTTGACCGTCTAATTGCCGAAATCGGTGCCATTTACATCATGGACCGTGGGTATTTGGACTTTGAACGACTTTTTGTGCTAAACCAAACCCCGGCGTTCTTTGTTGTTCGCTCTAAGGCGAACACCAGGCTTCGTCGACTTTACTCGTTGCCGGTTGACAAATCCTGCGGATTAAGATGTGATCAAATCGTCATTCCAGCAGGCTTTTACGCCCAAAAGGCATATCCGGCAAAGCTTCGACGGATAAAATACTTCGATGATCAGCAAAAGAAGAACTTGGTCTTTCTAACTAACCATTTCAACTTGCCGGCACTGACTGTGGCTGAACTGTATCGTTGTCGCTGGCAGATTGAATTGTTCTTCAAATGGATCAAACAGCACCTGAGGATTAAAGCTTTCTATGGGACCTCAGAAAATGCTGTGAAGACTCAAATTTGGATTGCAATATCTGTTTATGTTCTTGTGGCCATTGTCAAAAAACGCCTGCGTATTGAATTGAGTCTTTACAATATTTTACAGATTTTTAGTATTACTCTTTTTGAGAAAAAGCCCATTTTACAGGTGCTCACAGAAACAGACTACAAAAATAAAATTGCTAGTTCACATATGCAATTGAATTTATTTGAAAGTTAACCGGACACTACTGAATTGAGGTAGTAGTTTATGAGGAGAGGAGCATAAAATGAGAGAAGCTATTGCGAAGTATGTTGAAAAAGAGATTGCCGCCGATACCGTTTTGATTGCATGCGGCCTGCCGGCCACCAACAAGACCGAGACCACCGAGGTTGTTGCCCGTATCAAGGGTC
>CP070694.1:2091209-2100539 GCA_020353355.1 Desulfobacterales bacterium
AAAGCCCATCAGATCCAGTGTGGCCTAACCGCCTTCATTAAATTTAACGGTCAGCTCTGCAACGGTACCGGCGGTCAGCAGATTGCAACCCTTGTAACTGGAGTCGATGGCTAGGTCGTTAACCTGTTGACGGATTTCGTTATACTGGGTGACATAATTGGCTGCAGCGGCCGAGGTTGTCGCAGAAAGTGCGGACTGCGCCAGCGTCTTGGCCTGTTGAATCAAAGCCACAATGGATTCAATCCCTTTATCGGCGACTTTAACGGTTTGAATGGCCTCAGACATTTCATCCTTTCGGATTGAAAGGTCGGAAGCTCTCTGGGTGTGACCCAGGGCCGCAAAATAGTTAATCGGATCATCCAAAGCCGAATTAACTTTTCTGCCTGTGGACAAGCGCAGCTGGGTTAGGTCCATCAGCTTTTGTGTCGCCTGCAAATTAAACAAATTAGCCCGCATAGCTGCAGTCAGTGAAATGTTGCTAATTGCCATGATTCTTCTCCTTTTCTAGGTTTTTTGGTTTGGCTTTCTAGCCAAAAACTAAAAGTTTGTCCAAAAGTATGCTGGCTTTATTGAAGACCTCTGAATCTGCCGATTGAACGTCGCCTCCTTTCCAGACCATTTTTTTGCCTTCACCCTCTTTATCGGCCAAAGGTATTTAGAACTTTAGATTTTTTTAATATGGTATGGAAATTGCTTCATTATTTCTGATTTGAGCCCTGCAGGGGAGTAAAAAAGGAGAGGGGGGGCTCATATGATGAAATTCGATTCGAATAGGGAGACATAAAGCAACGGATTATGGAAATTAAAAGACAGCGCGATGATGCTGATCATGAACTACGCTTTGCCTTGCAAGCTCATCAGTCCGGTAATTTAGATAAAGCTGAACAGATGTATCGCAGCATCCTTTTTGGCAATCCGCACCATTGCGATGCCTTGCATTTGCTAGGTGTTATCTCCCATCAGCGCGGTGAAAACGATCAGGCGTTGTCTCTGATCCAACAGGCCATCCAGATTGATCCCCGAACTTCCTTCTATTATTGCAGCCTGGGAGACGTTTACAGCGCTTTAAAGAAGTTCGGCGCTGCCGTGGTGAATTATCAAAAAGCCATCGAAGTAAATCCCGCTCTGGTTGAGGCGCACTATAATCTGGCCAATACTTTTCAGCTGCAGGGCAAGCTGGACAATGCCGTTGCCTGTTATCATAAGGCGCTGGTATTAAAACCGGATCTGGTTGAGGCCCATCATAACCTTGCGATTGCATATAAAAATCAAGGTAAACTGGAAGAATCCATCACCTGTTATCAACACGTCATAAAGTTGAAACCGGATCATTTTGACGCGTATTTCAATCTCGGCAAGCTTTATCAAGTCCGCAATGCTTTTGAACAGGCGATAACCTTTTACGAAAAGGCAAAGCAATTGAAGCCGGAAATTGCCGAGATTCATCTTAATTTAGGAACGGCATTCAAAAAGCAGGGCCATTTGGAGCAAGCCATTGACAGCTATCGCAGCGCTCTGGAATTAAAACCTGACCTCATCCATGCCTGGAAGCATCTGGGCAGGGCCTTGCGCGATCTGGGACAGCTGGATGAAGCCATTGCCAGTTATCAGAAAGCACTGGAACTTAACCCCGAAGATGGCGAAACCCACTACCACATGGGCAATGCCTTTCGCGCTCACAACCGGCTCGATCGAGCGATCTCCTGTTTTAAAAAAACCCTTCAACTGGCGCCAAATCAAGCGCTGGTTCACAACAATCTTGGAATAGTTCTGTGTGAACAAAATGAATTAGAGCAAGCCATCTGGCATTTACAAAAAGCAACCCGAATTGATCCCGGGAATTTTAATTATTGGAACAACCTCGGGGCGGCACTGCATAAATTTGGCAGACTTGAGCAGGCGGTCACCTCCTATAAAACCTGCTTGCAGTTGAAACCTGATGATGCCGAAGCATACAATAACCTGGCTGTTGCATATAAGGATAGAGGAAAAATTCAGGATGCTATTGCTGCCCATTTTAAAGCGTTAACCTTAAAACCGACCTATAGCGTGACGCGCAGCAACATTTTGCTGGCGATGAACTATCATACGGAATATCCCGCAGAAAGGATTTTTAGGGAATCTAAAAAATGGTGGCAGCAGCACGGGGCAGGTGTAGCGGGCGCAATTTTGCATATCAATGAGCCGGATGCTGCGCGCCGGTTGAAGGTGGGCTATGTGTCGGCTGATTTTCGTCAGCATTCGGTCAGTTTTTTCTTTTTACCGCTTTTGGCGGCCCATGATCGCAGTCAGGTGGAGGTGTATTGTTATTCGGGGGTTAAAAGCCCGGATCAGATGACCGACAGGATCAGGCAGTTGGCGGATCATTGGTGTTCGATGGTGGGGCTAAGTGATGAGGCGGTGGCCGAGCGCATTTATGCCGACGGCATGGATATTTTGGTGGATTTAGCCGGGCACACGGCGGGTCATCGGTTGCTGGTATTTGCGCGCAAGCCGGCGCCGGTGCAGGTGAGCTGGCTGGGGTATCCCAACACCACGGGGCTGGCCACCATGGATTACCGTTTTACCGATGCGCAGGCGGATCCGGAGGGTGAGGCGGATAGGTATCACAGTGAGACCCTTGTGCGTTTGCCCCATGGGTTTTTATGCTACCGTCCGCCGGAGGTGGCGCCGCAGGTGGGCGGGTTGCCGGCGGCAACCCTGGGCCGGATGACCTTTGGTTCGTTTAACACATTGCCCAAGATCAATGCCGAGGTGATCGGGCTATGGTCTCAGATACTGCATCAGGTGCCCGCATCGCAGTTGTTGCTCAAATGCAAGCAGTTGGCCGATGAGCCCACGCGGCAAGCCTATGTGGCGCAGTTTGTGCGCCATGGGGTATCGGCCGATCGTATTGTCATGTTGCCGCAGACAGCGGGGCTCCGGGAGCATTTGGAGATATACAACAGGGTGGATATTGCCCTGGATCCGTTTCCTTACAACGGGACCACCACCACTTGTGAGGCGCTGTGGATGGGGGTGCCGGTGGTGGTGTTGCGCGGGGATCGACATGCGGGCCGGGTAGGGGTAAGCCTATTGACGGGGGTGGGGCTGGAAGAGTTGATTGCCGACAGCGAGGCTGATTATGTGGCCAGAGCCGTGGGCCTGGCCCAGGATCCTCAGCGCCTGGTGAAGCTGCGCTCCCGGCTGCGCGGGCAAATGCAAAGCTCGCCCCTGTGTGATGCCAATACATTTGCCCGACAGATTGAAAAATCCTTCCGAAAAATGTGGCACAAATGGTGTCAAGGTAATTTTGTTGATGATCAGTTAGAGCCACTTACCGTAAGGTCGCCCATTCGCAAAGAGCCAAGCAGGGTTTTAATCTCGCACCATTGGGCCGTTTCACAAATTCCTGCTGAGCGATTCGGAGATGATGTTTACTGTGTTAGTCATGATCGGCATCCAGATTTTGGTCATCCCCGCGTGTTGCGCGTTCCGTTTGGTCATGCCTATGATGTGGCCGATGTGATTAAAAAACTTCCCAACGGCTGGCAACCGGATCTGTTTGTCGCCAAAGTCGATGCGTTTTTCAATCAGGTTCCTGTCAATGTGGCGCAGCTAAAATGTCCCAAAGTATTGATATTGGGTGATACCCAGCATGGAGAAAACCCGTTGACCCGGATGATTCAATATGCCACTACAGAAAAATACGACATTTATGTTACCGATCATAAACGCCATCATCTCTGGTACTACTGGCTGGCAGGAATCCATGAGCTATATTGGTTGCCCGGGCTGTTTCTAAATCCGCCGGATGCTTTTCTGCCCCAGAGGCAAGGATCTTTTGGTGAAAAAATACTCTGGCCCCCGTCAAAGATGAGAATCAATCCACAATTTTATCACGACAAGGTCGTTTTTCTCGGACAATGTGGTCGATTTCATCCCAGACGGCGGCGCGTCATAAATTACCTTAAGCAGCATTTTTCGAATTTTTGGGCTCAACAAATTCCTCATCCGGAAAGCTTTGTAGCTTATAACCGTGCCCCGATATCTTTGAATATAAGCCTCAATGGCGACTTGAATCTGCGGGTGTTCGAGGTGATCGCCGCCAATGGATTTCTGCTAACCGATGTGCTTGCTGACGAGTCCGGGATCAACCTCATACTGGAGGAAGCAAAAGATTATGTCGGATATACCGGCCTCGAAGATTTGAAAACTTATATACGTGAGCTTGTCCGAAACTCAGATTTGATTGCCCAATATAGACGTCATGCGTTTGATAGATATTTACAAGATCTGTGCCCGAGCGTGATGGGCGAACGTCTCAAGCAATTGTTAGGTGGCCGGATAATCGACAATCGTTTCACGTCTCAGTCGCTCAATCGTATTCAGTATCATGATGGCATCCGGTTTAGTGCAGACCGATTGTTAATCTATGAAATTGTTCAAGAACAACATAAGCAGCGCGAATCTGTGCATATCCTTTTTGACGCGAGATTCACGACGAGTTCCGTTTTGGATTTTTTAGATCTACCCCGCACGCGCATAACAGTCTACGGTGCCGACGGAAAATATAAAAGCCGACTATCGGATTATTTGAATGAAAGCCGGCAGCAATCAAGGGTTCAATTCGCAGAGTTGAATTACATTAAGGATTGCTATGATTTTCTCCTCACTGTACAAATCGATAGAAAAGCATCAGACATGCTAAAATCAAATGGCCTGTTGATAAGCTCTGATTTGAATGGTGTTCGTCACTTTTCAGGAAATAACAATCACTTCAAAAAAGTGGGCTTGGCAAAAGAAAGTGATTTAAAAATTGTCGTCTTGACAAAAGACTAAATCAGTACATTGTTCAGCGCTGTTGAGCCGGATCTGGGCGGGGTTAATTGAATAGATATTTGGGCGCTTTTATCTGGACAGGGTAGTCACATCCTTAGGGATTCAGGTTGATGATTCTATATCGTAATCGAATAGCAAAAAATCCATTTTGTATAGGTCATAAATAATCTCGTACCTACGGTTGTCAAAGTATGTACGGAAATCTTCGTGATTACTGCGGTTATGGTGGGGAAGGGCCGTGCGGATATTGAGTTGCGAACAAATATATTGAAAGTCCACCTCAATGGTTTCCACCTTGCCGACGAAATCCACCAGTATTCTTCCATCTAGATCGGTAACGTAAGAATATTGGGGACTAAAATGCTGCCATGAAAGAATGGACCTGGCAAATGTTCTATTCTCGAGTGCATCGACGAACTCTTCAATGTCTTTAAAGGGCGATAGATTTCGTTCCGCCCACTGTGCATCAAACCTGTTGCGTCCCCCTTTTTTAAGAAAAAAGAACGCCGATACCACTCGGGCAAATGGATTTCTGACAAAGGTGAATTTAAAATAATCTTTAAACCGCTGACTATCATAGAATGCATACCAAAGAAGTATTTTATGACCGACTTTTTCCGAGAAAAGAGCGGATTCAACGCTTATCCCAGCAGCTTTGGGGATGTGAGTAAAAATGCATCGGTAAATGTCGTTATGGGGTTTGTACGGATTGCCGAGCCGACGTGCCTCCTGCTGTAAAATAGTTTCTGTTTGCTGTCTTATATTTTCAGCTGCAGCTTTTTGATTCTTCAATAAGTATGGTGTCATATATTTCTTCCCAATAAGCCGTGTGTCTTCACCGTCTTGATTGGCGTGGCGCATGTGACTTGTGAAAATTCCAACCTGTGAGCAATCATTACATAAGCACCATGTGGGCTTTAAATACATCACGGATTAAGGCGTTGCATGATGGTTAATCCGATATTATCGTTGGTTTGTTCAATAATTTGCCAGTGATGGTTTTCACTGATAAACTCCTCGATCGCATCTAAGAGGCCCTTGTTCATTCCATCGGCACCCCTTCTGCCGAAGATGGTTGTATCATGCATAATAAGATATTTCCTCGCCTTGTTTCCGTGAAGGCAGAGCTCTTTTTTCAATTGGTCGTAGGTATGATAAGTATCGATAAACAATAAATCCGTGCCTTTGATTTCTAAGTGCAAAACATTTTTGGTTTTGAAGGTAAAATCAATATTGTTTTGCGCCGCAATTTCTTTCGCTTTTTCAATGTTCGGGTGATATTTAACATCATAGGAGTTCAGTGTTTGGGGCTTTGCGGCGAGCAACGCCCATGTTGAGACAACCCCTCTAACCCCGAATTCGGTAATATGGTTGCATTGCTCGGCGTATTTTCTAAGAATCGGCAAATGGGTATTGATATCAGAAGGCGTTTTACATTTTTGGGTATAGATCTGTTCTAATAGGCTAGTAATCGTACGAGGTTGCTTCTGTGAATGGATTTCCGCAGATGGGAAATGATTTACTTTCTGTGGCGCACACAGCTGCCTGAACAAATAAAGCCATTGCCAGCATACTTTTTCATAAGAAAAGGATGTTCGCACAAAATCGATGCCGTGTTTGCCCAAGCGGCGGGATTCCGCTTTATTTTGTAAAAGATAGATTATATTTGCGGCGAGATCCGTTAAATTGCGACCCAGCAACCCGGTCTTTTTATGAATGACGGTATCCAACAAACCGTTGGCAGCAGTGGATACCACTGCTGTTCCGCTGGCCTGTAATTCGATGGCACATCCCGGGCAATTCTCGGTTCGGGTAGACGGGTTCACGATTCCCATGGCGGCTTTTTGCAGCAACGGGATTTTCGAAACTCCCAGCAGTCCCATGAATTTTACGGATGGATGGAGTTTGCCATTGGCATCCGAAAGATAGGGGCGAATGTGGTCTGTTTCATAATCTTCCTGGGCGACTCCCCATTTTCCGAGTTTGGAATTCCGATCATAAAGCGCCCCATTGCCGATGACACTCAGTTTTGCCTCGGGGATGACCTTAATGACTTCAGGCCACACCCTGGCCAACCAGTGAAATCCTTTGGCCGGTATGAGATTGCCCAAGAAAACAATCGTGTGGGTATCTTTTTTACATGAATCGCCGGGTATATAATTGGCGGTATCGAATCCGTTGACAATGCATGTCGCTTTGCCAAATATCTTATGGGTGCTCAGGCGATTGAGTTGCTGCTGTCCGACACACACATATTGTTGGATTTGCCTGCATTTTGCCAATGCATTTAAGTATTCCAGAGGTATATCACTGTGGGCCCAGGCAATGCCTCTGAGATCGGTTTCCTGCATCACCCGCAGGGTATCCATCCCGTTGTTGTCGTAAGTCGGGCGATATAAAAATATATCGCAGTCGTTGCGGGCACATTTGTCTGCCGCATCACTGCAACTTCCAACAGGCAGGCACCGGAGGCTGGCCGGCAATCGCTGAATTTCATTGGCGAAAAGGATAAATTCCACCTCGTTTGGAAAATATTTTTGAAAATAGTAGGGGAGGGTGACGAAATTAAATTGCGTTCCGCCGATGCCCGGATTACCCTGCTCGGGAAAGCGTAAATCCGCATCTCTGATCTTTTTGTTTTCTAAATAAAGACCGATTCTCATCATAAAGCAAACATATTAGAAGGGGTAATCATAGTCCGCCAAATTGAGATGATAGATATTCATCAACGACTTATTTATCTGGCGAAAGTAATTGTATAACTGGTTAACGTTGTCGGAGTTAATCGTCTGAGATCGTAATTGGATATTTCGGGCCTTGTTTTCGTGCTTGTTGGAAAGTATGGCTCGTGTCTGGGCGGCAGTGATGCCTAAAAAATCGGAAATGTCATTTGCGAAGCGCTCCAGATTATTCACCATTTCCTCAAATAAAAATACGCGCACATTTTGTTCACCGAACAACGAAACATAGTAATTTATGACGTAATAATAATTTAAAGATCTGATGAAATTTTTAGACTCAGGGGTTCTGATATCAATCTGAATCCACTCATTGATGTCGACCGCACGTCTCATCATAAAGGCTCGCGGGTCAAAGGGCCAATCGGCATACTGGGATTTAATCATTTCCAACTGATTGCGGATGATGATCATTATTTTAGGCTCTCTGAAAAACGAACACAGGCGTTTGGCTTTGTCGCCCCGGTCGGCATTTGAAAAAAACGTTGCCAAAAACCCTTCATGGCTGAAGATGTTGATCTTGTCCGCAGACATGCGAGGAAGCACATAGGTGTTAAAAACGGCATCGTTTTTACTAAACGCATATTCGATGTCGTCTAGCTGAAGTATGTTTGAATAAAATTGTTTTAGCTCTTTGTATTTAAGATATGATGCCTCGCAATCGATCTCTTCCGAATCAATTCCTATATTGGCCGTGGGGTAATTCCCCAGATTGTTCAGTTCGGAATGTTTATGAAAAAGATGCTTTTGCAATGTTGTACTGGCGGCCTTGGGATAACCAATGTGGACTGCAACTTCCATCACAGGTGCATATTTCATGACGGATATGAATACCGATTCACCGGTATCGAATTTATCGTTAAGGGTGTATGCCCGCCGCTGGGGTGGCCTCCTGTGGCTTTGGCAAGCAGGGCCGACACGTCCTTGAATCGCCACTGGTGTTTATAATTTGGAACGGCCTCTAACAGCAATTCTGGCAACGCTTGATATCCTTTTCCATACTTGTGAGAAAAATAATCGAGATTACATTGACGTTCGTTGGGGGTATACCCCCTTTTCAGTTTTGCATATTCTTGCGGGCGGTCCCGATGATAATGAATGAAATAGCCATGTAGCCGGCAATTAAAGTCAATGGGGCCAAAGGTTTGAGACATTTTTATATTGTTTTGAACGCAGCGAATCAAAAAGTCGGCATCTTCGCAGTAACCAAATTTGAAATTTTCATCAAACCCGCCTACCTTTTGCCACACTGATTTTTTAAGTGAAAATATACTAAATCCTCTGCCGATCAGTTCATATCCCTCGCTGACACATTGATTCCAAACATTAAACCAGCCGGTCTGAAATTCGACATCATCATTGGATATCAGCACCCACTCATCCCGACTGGTTCGAATCGCATCATTCCATGTTTTTGACAAATGTTTGGTGTCCGGTCCATTTTCGATGATTTCGATGCCTGCAGGATAAAATGGAGCGTCGAGGGGCGGGCCATTGTTGATAATGCGGATGGTGACGTATTCCTCGGGCGTCGTGTGACAAACAGTTTCAATGGCGGTTTTTAACATATTTTGCGGTAATTTATAGGTAATGATATTTACCGTTAGCCTGGCAGGATTCAGATCTTCGTTTACCATGATCGGTGCTGCTTGAGGCAATGGCGTCGGATTTGAAATACCTGTTGCATGGGTCTCTTGAGATCCGATGTGAGAATTTGAATGGGTTGCAGCAAACAGATTGCTCATGGGTGGGGGATTTTTATTTTCCTCGG
>CP070694.1:2100639-2103973 GCA_020353355.1 Desulfobacterales bacterium
CATAAAATCACCCCACGGTTGGATGGTCATGGGGCTTGGAAACGTCGCTGCTTGACCTGCCATGTTGCATATAGGATAAAAGTGTATGCTATTTCAACAATTTAAGATTCTTTAAATAGTATGCATGTTCAGGATATCTAAACTGTAGGCTTTTGCCAATAGTCTTCGGCCAACATCTCTAACAAACAAATTATTTTTTGCATAGATGATCTATCGTCAATATCTATTATCAAGTGAATCCTACAATTGAGAGTCTTGAGTTTTTGGAAAATATGGAATCCCTAGATATTGTGGTAGGCCGATAATCGCTAAATTCAAGATAAATTGAGAATAACTCAGTTCAGGGTAAAGGTGTGATATCTAAAAAATCTGAATAAAATTTAGCCCAATTTAGAAGCCGGGATTGAATGGGAACACAACTCGTTTAAAACTACAGGTTTCAAATGCAGATCGCAAGGTTTTTTTGAGGGCGATAACTACAGGGTCATAGAAGCAAATAGCATAGGTTCTAACTGAAATATGCAGATTGGCTCAATCCGAACACATCCAATAATTGATTCACAAATTATCACCGACAGTACACAGCGTTAAGTAGCAAGATCTAGCACCGAGCATCCAGCGACCAGAATCCAACATCCAACAGCTAACACCTTGCACCCTGCTCCTTGTATCTAAGATTTTTACCTATATTTTCGCTCTTCCCCGAAAAACCCGCCAGATACCGAAAGCAATCATTGCACTGATGATGCCTTGCATGAAATTTGGAAAAATTTCTGCCAACGCTGCTTCAAAGGTTGTCACCTTAAAAAAAGGAATCGTTTTCCCGAGTAAGGGGTAGATAAACGCTTCAAAAATAAAATATCCGATAACAATAACGGCAATTCCAACCACTAGAGCAAAAACGGGCCTGGCCATAGAACTTCCGGTCGAGCGGCTGCCGATTAAACCCACCAGAACTCCTTCAACACCTTTTACGATGGCTGTTGCCAAAATAAACTGCGGGTATCCAACGGCATCTGCCATGGCCGGTCCGATCAGGCCGACCAACCCTCCAATGAGCGGACCGTAAAGCAGTGCGGCTATCATCACAAAGGTATCACCCAGGTTAAAATAGCCTCCGGTGGCGGGGATGGGAATTCGAATCACCAATGTGCCAATAAACGATAGCGTTGCAAATGCTGCAACAATGCCCACATTGACCAGTTGTTTAACTTCCGAGGTATTCGACATAATCATCTCCTCTAAGGTCATAAATATTGTTTAGTGCTTTTTATAGCAAAAAATATTATTAGCTCATTTTCCCGACCTAGCCGGTTGATGTTTTGCGTTTCTTGTCAGATAATCGGGAAATTTCCACTGCCCACAGCGGTATATACTGAATCGAAGCACATATGCCCTCGACCGCCAATTGGATCATATCGGTTATCAGGGTCAAGATTTTATATTTTATGCCCCGGATTTCGTTTCTGCCCAAGGGCTTGGAAGATCTCATTCGTTCAACTATCATCCATTTCCTATAATGCCGTTCTTCTCGAATAGTTTCAAGAATATTAGGTATAACGAAATAGACGATATGATTAAACACACGCAAAAACATTAAGATGCATTTTTCCAGTTTTGATACACCGGCACGTTGCTGTAAAAGCTGGTGCTCAAATCTTTGAAACGGTACAAGGCCGACCAGGCTCAGAGCCAAGGGGATGACCGTTAGCATAGTTACGCAGACGGATACATAATGAGGACTATAAGCGGATTGGCCGGATGTATAGCCGAACCCAAGCAAAAATATTATATACGAAATAAACCCACCGACAAAAACAACCGGCATAGAAATCAAAGCCGCCACGGCAAGGATGTTAGCGTAAAACCGTGTTCCATTGATCGCTAGAATAATAGCATGAACAAGGAAAAAATAAACCACCCAGCCATAGGTCAACCCGGAGAGGAGCTCTGAATCAAATAACACAACCGGATATCCGATAAAGGCCGGAGCAGATATAATTACCAACAAAATAAACTTAATTTTCCAATCGATTCGCAGATGCATGATTCAGTATAGTTGTTTTCTGGATTAGTCTCTTAGTGTCAGCTTAATTTTAAATGAATAATTTTGATCTTCAGTCATTTCTTTCGCCGTTCGGCTGACATGAATAATGCTCTTTGCCAGCTTAAACCACCAGGGTTTGTGTGAAATTAGCAACACCGGGGTGCCCAATTGATGCGCAACGTCAACAACAGCGAAGACAAATGCAATCGCGGATTCTCGGTTGAGTCCCCAATCCGGCTCATCGAGAATGAGCGCACATGGCTGGCCGCAGAGCCGAACAGCGACGAGAATGGCCTTGATTTCCAACAAAGACCGAAATTCGGTCTGACTGCCAAATTCAATCCCGGCTGATAGAGTGGTGGTGCGATGAAGATATGCAAAATATTTGACCAGAATTTTTTGGTAAAGCTCGTGCGAATTTGTTTCGCCGATCCGATCGGTCTGTGCTGCAATCGCGTCGAAGGATCGCAATAATGTTTGGGTGATGACATCTTGGAATAATAATCTGGCAGGTCCGGTTTTATTTTGGCGATCTATTTGGGTGCTGCCATAACAGGATATGGCTCCACTGATCACCTTGGCAATTAAGCTCTTTCCCTGACCGTTTTCGCCAACCACCAAACACGGAGACATAAGATCGGCATTAAAGTCGTCAACCTCCGCATAGGTATCCTGAGACTGTATCGGATTCAAAGAAGATCCAAGCAATATTCGTACGTTCTTTAATACCATCGCAAAGTCAACCGCCTGATTTAGTTTATTCTGCGGGCTATTGGAAGTGTCGACCTGTTCAATTGAATCTTCTCCATCGAGGACCAATAATTCAACCGGTATGCTGCAATCAAGATAATATTGAAATAGTTTTTGAAAATAGTGCGTATTCTCCCGAGACAGCCAACTGAATGGGCTGGCAATGGTTAGCCGCCGGCTAAATGGTGCACAAAGATATGCTTTGGCAAGCGCCAGCTTTACGGTTTCACCGCCGGACAATGTGCGAATCGGTTGAAAAAGGTTTTCGTGTACGCCAAAATCTTTGGCAATTTCTTCAACTGAATGAGTTAATTCATTTTTCTGATTTTGAGCACTCAATTGCGCTGCAGTTAATACCTGCCAAGGGGTGGTAAATGCAAGACAATCGCGCGGGTTGCTGGTGATATAGGCAAGAGGTTGCTCAATTAATTTTAATAATTCATTTAAAGAAATCCTTCCAAAATCGCTCCAAAAAAGCTTTGGCCCAGAATATCTCCGGGGGATAAGCGAAAACACACTGCTTCTAAAAGCCTCCTC
>CP070694.1:2104073-2106969 GCA_020353355.1 Desulfobacterales bacterium
CGTCGCACATCCGCGAAAGGGCTGACATCGGCACTCCCTGGCTGCCGGTGGTAAAGATAATAATTTCATGATCGGGATAAACGTCCACGTGGTTGAGATAGATTTGCATATCCTCAGGGATGTTCAGATATCCAAGCTGCTTGGCAATGTTTACGCTAATTTCAATACTGCGCCCATTAAACACAACTTTTTTGCCGTGGCGCTTTGCAAGATCAACGATCAGCTGAATTCGATTAATATTAGAGGAAAACAACGCCACGATAATGCGACCGCGACTTGCGGCTGTGATTCTGTCAAAGGTTTCCCCGATTTCTTTATCAGATAAGGTATAGCCCTCTTTTTCCACATTGGTGGAATCAGACAATAAGGCCAAGACCCCGCGTTCTCCGTATGCGGCCAGGGAATTGACATCGGTGGTCATTCCGTCGGCAGCGCTATAGCCGATTTTAAAATCGCCGGTATGAATAATTCGTCCCATCGGTGTCTGGATGGCTATGCCCACACCATCTACGACACTGTGTCCCACCCGAATGAAATCAAGTTGAAAAGCCCCTAATTTTAATGTTTCCCGGGGTGAAATCGGATGCAATTGGGTGGATGGCAGCAAATCCAGTTCCCCAAGTTTATGGCCCACAAGCCCGAGGGTAAACGGCGTGGCGAAAACCGGCGCCTTGATTTCCTTGAGCAGATAGGGTAACGCACCGATGTGATCTTCGTGGGCATGGGTTAAGACAATTCCGGCTACTTTTGCAGCGCTTTGTTTCAGGTATTCCATTTTGGGAATTACCAAGTCGACGCCCAGCATATAGTCTTCTGGAAACATCAGGCCGGCGTCCACCACGAAAATGGTTTGACCGTATTCAAACAGCATCATATTCAGGCCAATTTCACCGAGTCCGCCCAATGGAATGATTTTAAGCATTTTGCTTTGCCCCTGCTCGTTGATCAAACTCATCACAAATGACAGTTCTGATCTGCTCGATGAGATCGTCTTTGGACTCGCGGGTATAGCCGGAGGTCGCAATGGGTTGTAGAATATTCATGTAAACATGGCCGGATCTAATACGCAGCCGACCTTTGGGCATTATGGATCGAGTGCCATGCAGAACAATGGGGACGATCGGAACACCGGAGTCCACGGCGAGAACAAATCCCCCTTTTTTAAACGGTCGAATATTTCCATCAATACTGCGGGTACCTTCCGGAAATATCATAACGGAGACACCATCTTTAATCTTTTGGGCGGCCGTGCTGATACTTTTGAAGGCAGACGCTCGGTTAAACCGATCAATACTGATATAGCCGGCAGCCCGCATGCCGTTCCCGAAAATAGGAATCTTAAAAAGCTCTGCTTTGGCCAACCATCTGAACTGCAGCGGAAGACATGCCAGCAATACCGGGATATCAAAATTGCTTTGATGGTTGGACATGTAAATATACGATTGCGATGGATCCAGATTCGAAAGCCCGTTGACGGTAACATGAATGCGACTCACAAAAAGAATCGATTTTGCCCACAGGGCGGCAATCTTGTGAACCGGATCCCCTGCCCGGAAAATAAACGACGTTGCGATTGCTGCAATACCTAAAACCATCGTATCCAGCACAACCCAGACGATGACAATGAATGTGTGTATCATACGAAACCTTCCACAGGTCTAGGATTTAATCCCCAGTATCTCGAACATGGTATTCAGTTGACGGATCAGCCACACGAATTGTGATTCGGTAGCGTACGCCATGCACCCGCACCGTACCCGGCTCTGAGTTCGCACCAGAAGCTCAACGGCGATTCGGTCCGGCTCAAGATCGATGGCAACATAAAATGGCTGGCAGTCTTTGTGTTTCATCTGGATATCGGAAAGGACCTCTTTCGCAATCGGTAACCAGTAAATACCATCCATGGCAGCAGCACCATATGTATCATCCAAGTGTGTTTTAAGCGTCTTATAATCTGTAGGTCTCAACTCATCGATAACAAATTGCTTCATAAAAAATATAGTTATCACAGAATGTTGCAGCAGGCAAGCCGTATGTCGAATTTCGGATTTTAGACTCCGGATTTCGGATTTAAAGTCATAATAATTTAGGAATTGCGAATTTAGGAATTGAATGTATTCTTCCGATTTAATTCCTGAATCCCTGAATTCTTCAATCCCTAAATCCTCTGTCCTCTGTTATCTGACACCTGACACCTGACACCTGAAACCTTTTTTACCTGAAACCATAGATATTGAAACTTAAGTTCAATGCTTGTCGACCGATATAAATTTGTGAGTGCGTTGTCTCACCCAAAAAAATACCTGGATCATCGGTTAAACGATTTCTACATGCAATCCCTAAAATATCAATTTGGGCTCATTTTAACCCTAGTCGCCTTTTGTTGGGTGATTTCTGCCGAGCAGGCTCTGGCAGCGCACGGCCAAGGTTCAAACACAGGGCACGCCGACCCATCTGAGAAGCAGACAAAAGCATCATTTCGAATTGAATCCGAGGTCGCCGTTGGTAATGGTTATCGCAGAGACGAGCTGGACTGGAATATTGCCGGCAATATCAACGGAAATAACCCAAACATTTTATCTGAATTAACCTGGGAAGATCTGGAGATTTATCAGCTTCGATTTGGCAAAGGACTGACAGCGGACATCAGGCCCGTCGTCGGTTACTCCTACCATGAACAAAATCTAACTATCACGGATGGTTATCAACCCATCGCGACACCGGGAATTACACCGCCGGAAGGCCCGTTTGTCGGATTGGACAGTACCTATGAAACCCAATGGTACGGACCATGGGTGGGTATGGATTTGCGTTTCACGTCAACAAATTTGAAACCCGTTATCTACGGAATTGAAGCATTGCTCAATTTCGAATATCATTGGGCCGATGTCGAAGC
>CP070694.1:2107069-2109839 GCA_020353355.1 Desulfobacterales bacterium
GTCAAGGTAGGCCACAGCATATTGAGACCCCACGCCCACCATTTTCATCGTCATCGCCGGGGTAATGCCGGTGGCATAAAAGTGCATAAAGATGCGGCCGTCTAAAGTTAATGCCCCGTTATCAAGAAACTCATGACTGCCACCCGGAAACGGTATTGTCCAACAGATACTTTCACCCGGATAGATAAAGTAAACATCATCTCTTGGACGAGCTGTAATGGCACGAGCTGTAGCCGCCCCCACATCAGCCGCCTCTGCTAATATCTTCTTCATCCTGGCATCGGGGTTAAAAGGCTGTCCTTTTTTAATACCAATGGAAGCCAACAAACCGAGAATTTCCGGGTTTTGCCCTTCAGATGGTTCTGCCTGGACAACATCGTTGACCTCTTCGAAGAAATCGGCATCCATGCGGTGAATCGTATTGTTATACTTGCCAGATATATTGATAAAGTTCATCTGCGGCGGGTTGTCTTTTTGCGATAGCGGATAGATGCGGAACTGCTTTTTGGTTGCCTCAACGGCCGGAGCAGGATCGCCGTCTACCTGGAAACCACGCCAGACAACCCAGTGACCGTAGGTATTTGTTCGGGCGACGTAATATCCCTCGGGAACATCGCCTTTGTAACCTGGCGGCAGGATTAGAAATTTGCCACCTTGCCCCCGATCCGGTCCGGCGTTGCCAAAATCAATCACGTATTTGAACCAGTGATCGTCAATAATGCCGAGCACGTTGGGGGGCGTTTCAATGACCATCGGCTCATCCTGTAATTCAAGCCACGCTGCCATATAGACCGAGGTTGTATTGGGAGTGAGCCACAGCGCCTTTGAGTCCATCAGTGTTTCAAATTGCACCACGGTTGTATTCGCCGGGCCAAAGCCGAGCAACCCTTTGCGCATCGCGGACATCGAGGCGATCTGGATACTGCTCAAAAAGGCCTGCACAGCGCGCTGAAAATCCAGACTATCATAAAGCTTCTGTGTAGTTTCCTCACCGGGCACGCCATCAAAGAAATGAAGGGTACCCAGGCGGGTTTCAACCCTGTCCGGCGTCGCGATCCCCTCTGGAATCTCAGTGGTCATCTTCATTTTGGGTGGTCTTGTAGACATAATTAGTTCTCCTTTGCGATTTAACTTAAACTCAATCTACCAACTCAATCTCACCTGGACGCCAGGTCTGATCAATCCACGGCTCAAGCGGCCCGTACATCCTCAAGGCCACAAACCAGCTTTTTCCGGCAATGGTTTGCAGCCAGTTGCTTTCCTTGCCTGCTGGGGGTTCTGGTGCAAAGTAAACATCATAAGAACCGTCACTATTCTGCTGGAAACCTTCGCTCTGACTACCCAAAGTCGGGAAGGGCTGGCTGGTCTGCAGTTGGGAGCGGGTTTGCGAATCATAAATCGTTACCGCCCAAAAATTATTGACCGGCACATTGGGAGGCAGATGCAGCTTGTAAGTTTTTGAGCCATCTAAAATCTGTTTGTTTGAATCCAGAAAAGCGATGCCATAATCCGAACCCAGGCCTGGGCGAGTAACTGCCATTGCGGGTGTGACCGCGGTATAGGGATAATGGAACATGACCCGGGCGTCCAGATTACGGGCGCCATCTTTCTCAAAGAAAACGTCTTTACCCGCAAAACCCATCATCCAGGCGCTCTGGGTATCAGGGTAGATCATGGCGCCATCTATGCGCGGATACCAGACGATGGCGCGCGCGGTTGCATTGCCGATCGCCACCGCTTCGGTGAGCAGCTTTTTCATGCGGGCATCGGGATTGAAGGGTTTGCCTTTGACAATGCCGATCGAAGCCAGCAGACCGCGCGTTTCAGGGTCGAGCATTTCCATGCTTTCCTCTTGGATTAAGGCATCGATCTCCTCATAAAAATGGAAGTTGTTGGCATGAATGGTGTTGAAGGGTTGTTTGGACCCATTTACAAATTCCATTTGGGGGGGATCCTCTTTTTGAGAGAGCGGGTAGATTTTCAAATTGTCCTTGACAAGCTTCGCCGCGGCTTCTACGCCGTCAGCGATTGAGGCGCGCATAAAGACCCAGACGCGATACGTTTTGGGCCTGACAACGTAATACCCATCCGGGATTTCGCCCTCGTATCCGGGTGGCAGCAGCAGGTACTTGCCACCCTGGCCTCGATCCGGGCCAGCCGGGCCGATATCCTGCACATAGCGGAACCACATATCGTTGAATGCGCCCAACATGCCGGGGGGAACTTCCATCACAATTGGCCCATCCTCTTTCGTGGTGATCGAGGGTGCCACATAGAGCGTGGACGTATTTGCCGTCAGGAATAAGGGGTTGGAATCCATCAACTCTTCGGTGATCAACACCTGGTGGTTGGCAACAGCCCCCAAACTTTGCTGACCTTTGACCAGCGCATAGACAGAGGCGCCCGGCATGGCATTGAGAAATGCCTCTACACCCCGCATCCGGTCCATATTGTCTTACACGATCTCGACCGTCTCTCGGGTGGGAACGCCATCGAAGAATTTCAGCGTGCCGATAGAAGTCTCCACGGTATCCGGGGTCATGATCTCGGACGGAATCGTGGTGTTATAGCCCGGCGTTGCCTGGGCATTTGTCTCGAGTGTTTCTGATTTTGTCATTCTTAACTCCTTGAAATTGGTTGGAGAGCTATTAGACCCAATTGGGCGCTTTCCATCATATACACAGCATACCAAAGTTCGATGGTCAGCAACAGTGCCAAAAGGTTATAAAAAGGTTATAGGAAGGTTATAGTGGTGGGGAGAGATGGGGTA
>CP070694.1:2109939-2112827 GCA_020353355.1 Desulfobacterales bacterium
AGCGTTCGGCAAATAAATTCTTCATGGGTTATGGTAAGGTAATCATATTGAAAGGCGCATACAGATGACTAGATATTCAATGCTAGACCATGATGAAATCCTTTACTGAAAATCTATTCGCGCTGATGCTTTATTATTCCGGACTCATTAAAGTTATCAGAGATAAAGGTAGGCCGTACGCCAAGATTTTAGCATTTCACAGTGTCAGCAATGATGAAAATTATTTTGTTCAAGGTGTTACAGATATATGGATTTCAGTTGCACTGTTCGTTGAGCAGCTTTCCTATATCAGAAAGTACTATAACATCACATCGTTACAGGGACTTGTTGAGTCTCTGCAAAAAGGTGAGATTCAAGAGCGATCAGTGGTGATTACCTTTGATGATGGTTTTGCAGATAATTATCATTTTGTCTATCCGATTCTGGAAAATTTCCGGATTCCAGCAACTATTTTCCTCACGACAGAAGCAATTGATAACAGAAAGCCTATTTGGATTCAGAAACTAAATTACCTCATCAACAAATTCGGCATTGATAAAATCGTCGATAGTATGAAGGGCCTCTTAGGCGATGCACAATTTGAACGATCGATAAGCAATGCCGATTCAAGTCACTGCTTGCACAAACAGATTGAACAATTTCTGGCTTATAAGGTTCCAAAGGAATTCAGGGAGGAAATCCTGCTGAAACTGTATGCTAAGTTTAATATTTCACTGGAAAATATTTTTTCCCAGAATGAAATTTTTCTGAGCTGGAAGACGGTTAAAAAAATGCATGGCAATGGGATATGTTTCGGAAATCATGGAGAGTCTCATACGCCGTTTGCAGCAATGTCGGTGGATGATCAAAGGGCTGAAATCGTAAGTTCGAAAAATATGATTGAAAAACATATCAAGCAGGATTTTCTGCCGTTTGCTTATCCCTTTGGCCAACAGAGAGATTTTGCAAGAGCGACCAAACGTATCATCGATGAGGCCGGGCATAGTTGCATTCTGACAGCTATGCCAACCTTGGTCGATGTGAATACCTCCCTTCAGGAGCTGGGTCGTATAGTTATCGGCAACATTCCGGTTTATCGATTGGCGTATGAACTCGAAAAGAGTGTTTTGAAAAGCTGGCTGAAACTGTAGCGCCGGATCTGAGGTCTCATTCTCCCAATCTGACCGGGACATTGAAAAAGGTCATCTAGTTAAGGATTCATGCAAACGAAACATTTAAAAATCGTATTTATTGCCTGGATTCGCAAAGCCCGCGCCCGTCGAACTGCCAATATCGCCAGCGCACTTGCGGCCAAAGATTATTATGTCGAATATCTAAGAGGAACGTCATTCATTTTGCTTCCCGTGCGTTATTTGGTACAATCCATAAAAACTCTGGCTATCTTGCACCGGGAAAAGCCGGATGTCATTTTTGCCCAGAATCCTCCCATTGTCGCACCACTAATTGCCCATTTATATTCGAAGATCAACAGAGCGTTAATTATTATCGATTCTCATACCGGCGCATTTACGGATTTCGGCTGGTTAATTCGCTTGCATAAATATCTTTCAAGAAGAGCCCTTATGACGATTGTCACCAATAAAGATCTTCAGGAATTAGTCCATTCATGGGGTGCAAACGCATTTGTACTTGAAGATAGATTACCGGAGTTGCTATCGGTTAAATTAACTAATAAATACAACCGTTTCAGCATATGCGTAATTAACACCTTCTCGGATGACGAACCCATAGAAGAGATTTTTAAAGCGGCCAAGAACATACCCGACTGCGATTTTTATGTGACCGGTAGAATATCTCGAGCAAACCCTAAAATTATTAAAAATAAACCAACCAATGTATTGCTCACGGATTTTCTTTCCGAACCAGCGTATATTGACCTTTTAAACAAAGTTGATGCAATCATGGTACTTACAAAAAGAGATCTGACCATGGTTTGCGGGGCTTATGAATCCATTGCAGTGGAGAAACCATTAATAACATCCGATTGGCCAGTGCTGAGGAATTACTTTAGCCAAGGTACTTTGTACGTTGATAATACACCAGCAAGTATCGTAAAGGCTGTCCAAGAAGTGAAACTCAGAAAAGCGGAATTGCGTAATGAGATTGCAGCCTTGAAGAAGAAATTGGTGCCTTTGTGGAACCAAAAATTCGCTGAATTGGTGAATTACATGCGCAGCTCTTGCCAATCCTCAACTTTCAACCATCGATAGGTTTAGAATCGTTTCCTCAAAGCGCTCCAATTTTGCCAACGAAATCATTGTGGATAAGCTTGCTGATTTTGACCCAGCAGACGCGCTGGGATAAATTTCTGCAAATGGTTTAACTCAGATTGGCATCCATCGTGTGCGGATGGAAATCCAATGACGACTTTCCGACTCGACCGTTTTTTGACATTATTCTTTTTTCACCCTTTACAAAAAATTGGGATTTCAACTGGTGAATCGCGAATTCCGATATTAATGTACCACAGCCTATCTCGTACTAAAATGAAGGTGGGTCATCCCTATTATGAAATTGCAACCGCCCCCCATATTTTTGAAGCGCATATGAAATTTATCCATCAAAATGATTACCAAGTCATTGATCTTGGGGACATCCTTGAGTACTTCGCAGGGAATTTCAAACTAACCCAAAAACCGATAGTGATTTCCTTTGATGATGGATTTAAGGATTTTTATACGGAGGCCTTTCCTATTTTGAGACAATATGGGTTCCCTGCATCAATGTTTTTGCCGACACGATTCATCGGAAACAATGGTTTAACATTCAACGGAAAAGAATGCTTATCATGGGATATCGTCAGGGATTTGAACGGCAACGGTATCACATTCGGTTCTCACACCATGAACCATTTAGAGCTTTACCGAATGCAAGAAGATGAAATTGAC
>CP070694.1:2112927-2115468 GCA_020353355.1 Desulfobacterales bacterium
CAGCACATTGAAGCCGGACAGAAACTCATGCAAGCAGGCATGGAGGTTTCCGAATATGTCATGCCGGGATTGGGGGGTCAGGAAATGTGGCGGGATCATGCAATCGAAACAGCCAATGTGCTGAATCAGATCAATCCTCATTTCATCCGGCTTCGCAGTCTGAGAGTACCCTCGCGAGTCCCGTTGCATGAGAAATTAAAAGACGGCAGCTTTAGCATGCAAACCGATGACATGCTGGCCGCAGAAATCAAACTTTTTATTGAAACATTGGATGGCATCACCAGCACCGTTACCAGTGATCACATCATGAATCTGTTAGAGGAAGTCAGCGGCAAGCTTCCTGAAGACAAGGACAAGATGCTCGATGTGGTAAAACAATATCAGTCGCTTCCGGATTCCGAACGCCTGATATACCGCACCGGGCGTCGCGCCGGCGCATTTCGCTCAATCAGTGATTTACATAGAGATACGCAAACATATCAAAAAATAAAACAGCTTTTACAGGACATTCAGAAAAAAGAAGGCATCGAGGGCGTCGAAAAATTAATCACTCAAATGGTTGACCGCTATATATAAATACGTTACCTAGATAGACGTTGACAGTTCAGGTGGCAAAAGCTCCAGAGTGTTGAACGAATTTGTTGAGTGGAGATAGATGAAAATGGAATCCATCAGGATATTAGGAACCGGTTCATATTTGCCGTCAAACGTTTTAACCAATTTTGATTTGCAAAACATGGGGTTAGATACCACTGATGAGTGGATCGTGCAGCGCACGGGTGTGAGTGAAAGACGAATTGCGGATCCGGATATGGCAACATCAGATCTGGGCTACCATGCCAGCCGCAACGCCCTTGAGATGGCCGGCATGACAGCCAAAGATATAGATTTAATCATTGTGGCCACCATTACACCGGACACCTGTTGTCCTTCGGCCGCCAATTGGTTGCAAGCCAAATTGGAGGCCCCCCAAGCCGTGACCTTCGATGTCACGGCAGCCTGCTCCGGATTTATTTTCGGATTGAATGTGGCCGAACAATATCTAAAAAACAAAACCTTCCAAACGGTGTTGGTGGTTGCCGCCGAAGTGATGTCACGAACGCTTGACTGGAAAGACCGCCGCACCTGTATCTTGTGGGGGGATGGTGCCGGGGCCGCTGTATTAACGCTGGGCAATGAAGGCCATGAAATCCTATCCACGCATGTGCACACCGATGGCGCCAACGGCGAAGATCTCTTAATGCCCGGCGGAGGCTCCAAAACCACACCGATTTCCCACGAAAGCGTGGATAAAGGCTTGCATCACCTGAATATGATTGAAGCCAATCTCAGTTTTCGCATCGCTGTTCGGCGATTTATGGAGTCCATCAAAGAAGCCGCAGAATTTAACAATATTGACGTGGAAGATATTAACTGGTTTATTCCCCACCAAGCCAATATTCGAATGTTTCAGAACATCTCAAAATCGTTAAAAATTCCTTTTGAAAGATTTTACCTGACGCTCCAAAAATACGGCAATATCTCGTCGGCTTCGTGTGCCATCACCCTCGACGAAGCCGTGCGTGACGGCAGCATCAAGCCCAAAGATCTGATCTGTTTACCGGTTTTCGGGGGAGGATTAACCTGGGGCAGTGCGCTGATCAGGTGGTAAAGGCATCGTGCAGATTTGATATCAGCTTTTGGCACCCCGCATTTTCTTGATGATGTTGATCATCAGATCGTTAATTTCGTTAATTCTCAAGCCATAGCCGGCGGTTAACAATACGATGATAAACAGTGCCCCCGTCGCTAGCAGGGCCATCACACTCCCGGCAATGGTGGCAGTGTCGATCCAATTCAGCAGCATTCGATGAAACCAAAGCAATACAATTCCTATCAGAGCACTGAGGATCACAATTTTCAAATAAAAGCGATAGACCTCTCGGCTTCCCTGGTTGCGGCTGCGCTGATTCCAGAGAGCGTATAACACAAACACCTGCAAAATCGCCGACAATGAAACCGCCAGCGCAACGCCCTGGGTACCCATGATTTTGAGACCCAGCAAATATAGGGGGATACTTAAGAAAACCGCAACTGTCCCGTAAATTGCCGGAAAAAGGGTGTCCTGCATGGCGTAATAGGCCCTGGGCACAATGGTGTTGGCTGCAACCGCAAACGCCCCAATCAATAGATAGATCAACACCGGTGATGTCTGCTCGGTGGCGGCGGCATCGAACTTTCCTCGTTGAAAAAGAATTAAAATCACCTCGTGTCTCAGCACCATCAGCATCACGGAAAACGGAATAACCAACGACAAATACTTTAGGGTATTATTCAGCAACTGGTTCACTTCCTGCATCTTATTTTCAGCCACCAATCGCGTCATGAACGGATAAGATGCTACCCCCACGGCTTGACCGAAAAAAGCCACCAGCAAAAGCATGGTTCTGAAACTATATTCCAAATCGGCAATACTTCCCGGTGGCAAATAGGATCCGAAAAATTTCATGAAAATCTCCATGGAAAAAAACATGGTCAGGCCGAACATCAGCGGCAAGGTTA
>CP070694.1:2115568-2118743 GCA_020353355.1 Desulfobacterales bacterium
CCACAAGACCCGCCACGCCTTGTTGGATCATTACCACCGGCACAATTTGCTTGGGGTTAAATCCCATCAACAGCAGCAGCGGAGTGATGGCCGTTCCAAATCCCATCCCGGCCGAAGCATCCATGAACTCGAAAAACATGGCGACCAATACCACGCTCCAGATGATACTCCATTCATTGGTTCCCACCCAGCCTCTGGCTTCGACAAACGGCGAAGCAATGCGCTTGGTGGCCTCAAACGGGTTGCCGGCCAGCCAGCATCCTAGCAAAAATACCGCGAAAAGGGCTAAAAATCCCCATGCTGCCGCGACTAGCTGTCTTTTTTCCGGGAGAAACCGTGCCCACATGGAGGATTTCTTTATCTCCAGTTCCCGGGCCACTTCCCAACCTTTGGTTCTAGCGTCGTCTGACATAATCTTTGCCTCCTTAATTGAATTAAATGGTTTGCATGCTTCGATAGTATTTATATCCAAACGCGAATCCTGTCCGGAATATCGACTGGCCGCTTATGCTCAATTGCTTAATCAAGATATATGCCAATCAGACAAATGCGGATGAGGTACTGGCGTAAAAAATCATAACCTGCCGAAATGACGATAAATTCTATGTGAGTTGGCCTTCTTCTTCATCGGCAAAAAAGGAGCGTGCGACAAATCAGAGAAAAACCTGTCCACAGACAAGTGACAGCCCCATGAAACGCTGAAATTGTTAGAGGACACATTTTGGAGCAACGGCAACTATGGGGAGGGGGGACGACGACCAGAAAAGGTGCCTTTCGAGTATCCGGCAGCTTCAGACTATCGGGTTGCTGCTGAAAACCATCGGGAACGTGCCTAAAATTACTCAATGTAAAATTGCGTAATATTTCACAAGATAAGATGAACATCCGGTATGAATCCTCGAGTCCTGAAGCTAATGAGTCGATTTTTGTTAGATCCGATTTGAGGATGGCCGCCCATATTTCTCTATTTCTGGCATGCACCTTGCTTTAACTCGAGGTTAGGGTTCGCAAAGAGCTGCGGCTGAAACTGACATAGTTTTTGGAAGTGAAAGGAGAACAACACGATGGCACTCAGTATTTTATTTTTTTGTGCGGGCCTGGCGATGCTGTACTATGGGGCGGAGTGGCTGGTAAAGGGTTCCTCCAGTCTGGCCCGCAGCCTGGGCGTGACACCGATTGTTATCGGACTGACGGTCGTCGCCTTCGGCACCTCGGCACCCGAGCTGGTGGTCAGTGTGGTTTCATCCATTAAAGACAAGAGTATGATCGCCGTGGGCAACGTGGTGGGAAGCAATATCTGCAACATCGCCCTGGTTCTGGGACTGGCGGCGCTATTCCAGCCGCTGACCGGCGACAAATCGGTGGTCAAACGGGACATCCCCATTATGCTCGGAATTTCTCTTTATCTGCTGCTGTTGTCACTTAATTCCCGGCTGGGGCGTTTTGAGGGGGCCACCCTGTTTGCCGGCATCATTCTGTATACGCTGTTTAACTACTATATGTCCAAGCGGGAGATGAAGCGCGCATCTATCGGGGCCGAATTTGCCCCGCACATTGCACTTCAGGAAGCGGCCGGCGAAGCGGAGATCGAATTTTTCGCCTCCCGGGCGAAGCAGGTCGTTTTGATTGTCACCGGAATCGCCGGTGTGGTGATCGGGGCCGAGGTGCTGATCGATTCGGCCGTCAAGATCATGCAAGTGCTGGGTGTCAGCGAAAAGTTCATCGGGCTGACCATCGTGGCTATCGGAACTTCACTGCCCGAGCTGGCAACCTCGGTGGTGGCTGCGTTGCGCAAGGAGATGGATATCAGTATCGGCAATCTCGTGGGCAGCAATGTGTTCAATATTCTCAGTGTGCTCGGTGTCGCATCCCTGGTCAGGCCGATACCGATTCCCGGAGGCTTTATTGCAAGCGGTTTGCTGATCGACTATATCGTGATGCTGTTCGTCAGCTTCCTGCCGTGGCTGATGATGAGAAAAAATTATACGATTATCCGGCGTCACGGTTTGATTCTGTTAGCATGTTATGTCGGCTATCTTGCGTATCTGATCGCAAAATCCTGACCCGGACACCTGCCGGCTGGAACGAAGCGCAGATCCCGATTTGGCGGGATCGGGCTTTAGGTTTCAGGTGTCAGCTCCCGCAGATTCCAGTCCTGGCTCCTGAAACCTCAAATCCGGTTAACCTTTTTTAATGTTTAACCCAAGGGTTTTCGTGATGAAAATCCCGCTTGCAAAAGGATTGTCGCAAAATGCAAAAAAAGGTTATCGCCATCATTCATCCCTATCCGGATGGGTTGCCGCTGGAGCCCGCGGTGACAATAGAAGACCGGATCACGCATGCGATCGAGCTGATGGTCAAACATAACCTGCGATGTATTGCGGTGCTCCGAAACCGTCGACCGATCGGCATGATTCGTCTGGAGGATGCATTTAAAGAGCTGGGCCTGCAAGTCGCCGAAGGATAAGACGGCCGGTGTGCGATAGAATTCACGGGCGCGACTGAACTGACGGAAGGCAAAACGACGAATTTCAGTGATGAAGCGGATAAGAATATCGAAAGATCTTCCCTGTGTTCGAGTTATAAACAATGACATCGATTCGGCGCTGAGGGTGTTGCACGCCGGTGTGTATAAGCACAGCCGTTATCGGCGCAAAAAAACTCCTGCCTGGCTCAGACGACAGGAAAAATGCCGCCAGCTAGCCAAAAGGAAGCAAGACGTGAGCGCCTGAGCCGGGCTTTTGCGGCACTTCAATTGCCGGATCTAAAATCCTCGGCTCGGATATTCGACTCTTTCATCAAGCGGTGCAGATATTGTCGCTGTATCCCGGCAGCTTCCGCCGCTTTGCTGATGTTGCCGGCACTTTTGGAGAGAAGGCTCCGGATATAGAGCCCATGAAAAATGTCCGTCATTTTATCCTTGGCTTCTTTAAAGGGCAGCTGCGTGATGTCTTCATTGAATTCCGCCGGAATCTGATTTTGGTCGTCATCCAGATGAAGGTCGTTGACTTTCAGGGTATCCGACCGGCAAAAGATAACGCCCCGTTCGATAGTATTTTCCAGTTCCCTGACGTTGCCAGGATATTCCTGTGATATGAGAATCTGCATGGCCTCCGGTGAAATATGCGGGATGTTTTTTTGATTGAGGCGGGCATATTTTTCCAGGAAGTGGTAA
>CP070694.1:2118843-2124423 GCA_020353355.1 Desulfobacterales bacterium
CAACCACACTCACGGTGACATAACCGCCGGCGCCTTCAAATGTAATGCAACACCTGTTGCGATCTTTTTCCGCTAATCCCTCCCCTTTTGCTCCAAAATAATCAGATGCTTTGGCAATAATCTCTTCAGGGGTTATTCGTGTTTGTTTTGAGATTCGAATCATATCTGATCTCCCCATATTTCATGGATGGTTTGTCCTTTCAGGATGTTTGAGCAGAAAGGTGCCGAAAGGGAGAAATTGATCGCTATGTTGGGAGCTCAGTCATCTGCTTCTAAATGCTGAGCGATCATGGTGCGGTAATATTTTACACCGACATGATACAATGCGGGATCAACTTCGGGCAGTTCCTGGCACCAACGGACTTCGGCTAGATATCCATCGTAGATTTCGGAGCCAATCGTATCTGGTACAAATTCTTCCATCATCACGTAGATATCTGATCCGGGCTCAATAGCGACAGACGATTCAAAACAGAGCCCGCCGTTTGAAAAATTGCACATTCTGGCATTATAGAATTTATCTGAGTTGTGAAAGGCATAAACGATAGAGGCCCCATGATCATGTCGTTCGGATTTTCTTTTTTCATGGTGCACTTTCATGAAGGTCCTCTTTTTAAGCGGGGTTCAAAAGGCGATGGAGATACCCCCAACATGTGCCGAAGAGATTCACGTCTCATGGAGAGGTTCAATTAACCTGCCAGAAGAAAACTATGTGAACCCGAGGAGAAAATAACGACAGCTGGAGCCAATATTAAGTATTATTGAATAAAGTACAAAATATGTCAAATAAAAATAAAGAAAATCAATAGGATCAACCCTGCGACGAAAGGAATCCAATTTATTTTCTCAAAAAAATGCGCTAAACTTAAGTTCTGACAGGATTTGGCCGATACCACGGCTAACTGTCGATGCAGGCAATCGATCTTAACATACTTTCAGCATTATAAAATACATTGAGGTGCTGGTAATCGATCTCCCACACACCAGTCCCAGAGGAGGTTTTATCGATGGGTGCCAACAATCTCGTTTTTTTAGAAGTATTGGAATGGTTTGATGAAACCGGCCAGGAACTCGTCCACCGGCTTCCGGAAGAAGGCTCCGGTGAGATTAAATACGGTGCACAACTTACCGTCAGAGAAAGCCAGGCATGCGTATTCTTCTATAAAGGTAAGGCTGTCGGTGCATTCGGACCGGGACGACACACCCTTAAAACCGCCAATATACCGATTTTGACTAAAATCGCCGCTATCCCCTGGGGCATGAGCAGCCCCCTGCGGGCTGAGGTGTATTTCGTCAATTTGAAAGTGTTCACCAACCTGAAATGGGGCACAAGGGACCCGGTAGCGTTCAAAGATTCCGAATTGGGTCTCATCCGCCTGCGCGCATTTGGGATCTTTAACCTGCAGGTGGTTCAACCCGTACTGTTTATTAACAGCTTGGTAGGCACCCAGGGAATGTTCACCACAGAAGAGATCGAGGAATACTTAAACCGCGTTATCGTATCTCGATTCAACGATTATATGGGTGAAACCATCGATTCTATTCTTAATCTGCCGGCCAAATATGATGAACTAGCCAAAGGACTTTCCGAACGATTGACGGAGGATTTCAGTCATTTTGGCATTCGGCTCACCCATCTGTATTTGAACTCCATTACTCCTCCGCCGGAAGTACAGCAGGCCATCGATGATCGCAGTCGCATGGGCGTTTTTAATGACATGAACAAACTGATGCAGATGAAAGCCGCCATGGCCATGGAAAAGGCGGCGGAATCCGAAGGTGGCTCTGAAATGGGCATGGGCACATCCCTTGGATTGATGATGCCGGCCATGTTTGCTCAGTATTTTGCCAACGCCCAGCCCCAAAAGGGCCAGGAAATTGGCCAGCAGATGGTAGCATGTCCGGACTGTCAGAATTCCATTCCGATAAGCTCTAAATTCTGCCCGGATTGTGGTCATCAACTACTCGTTTTTACGCAGTGCGCACGGTGCTCCAAGAATTTGACGCCCAATGCAAAATTTTGTTCTCGTTGCGGCTACCCTGTCGAAGAAAAATCTGAAACCAAATTCTGTAAAAACTGCGGTGCGGAAAACATCACTGACGCATTATACTGCAATGAGTGCGGAGACAAGTTCTAGGATTGTGTCCCGCAAATACATTAAATCAATTCTTTTTTTGTAAATTATATATGGGATACGACACTAGTATACGTCTCGACGCGGAGCAAAACCATCAATTTCCTTATTGAACATCAGTGCCCCCAATGCGGGGCACCTGCTATTCTGGAAGAAACCGATCGCCTGTTTACCTGTCCGTTTTGTCGGGTAAAGTCGTATCTGATCACCCAGGATTTTTTCCGCTATATGTTTCCCCACCAGGCCCCTAAAGATAAACAACTCGTATTTTTTCCCTACTGGCGAATCAAGGGGATGCTGTTTGCCTGCAACCCACAGGGCGTCAATCAAAAAATCATCGACGTCAGCCACCAGGCCGTCGCATCCAATTACATCCCCCATTCGCTGGGGTTGCGAAGTCAGGCACTGAAGCTTCAATTTGTTACTCCGGAAACCGAGGGTCGCTTTCTAAAACCGACTCGGTCGCTGGAGCATGTCATCCAAACCTTTGAGCAGCGTTTCAGCAAAACCCTGACCAAACCGCTGCTGCACCAATCCCATATCGGAGAAACAATCAGCCTGATATATTCACCGGCATACATTAAAGACAAAATCTATGATGCAATTCTCAATCAACCCGTGTCTTCGACACTGCCGGATGATTTTGATATTGACCAATTTCAAGGAGGACCGCCACACTGGCAGATTCAGTTTATCTCCACATTGTGCCCCAAATGTGGCTGGGATTCGGAAGGTGGGCGGGACTCGCTGGTGCTGTTATGTAAAAATTGCACGACCGCCTGGTACTCAGCGGGCAAATCATTGAAACAGTTGAAATTCGGACTGTATCCCAGCAGCGGCGAGATAATCGGACTTTATTTGCCGTTTTGGCGGATCCGGGCCAATATTACGGGAATTCAACTGGAATCCTATGCGGATTTAATCAAGGTGGCCAATCTGCCCAGAGTTGCGCAGAACGGGTGGCAGGCGCTCGGCTTTCGGTTTTGGGTTCCGGCATTTAAAGTGCGGCCGCGGGTGTTTTTGCGGCTTTCAACCAATATGACACTGTCGCAGCCATCCGAAAACCTCACGGTCGAATTACCCGGTATCAGACATCAACCGATTACCCTGCCGATCAGCGAGGCTGTCGAAAGCCTTAAAATGAACTTGTTTAGCTTTATAAAACCCCAGAGCAGGCTGATGGATATCGTTCCTCAAATCGGAATCGAAGCCAAAAGCGTTGGGCTGGCATATGTACCGTTGCAAGAAGGCCATCATGAATTCATTCATCCCAAGCTTCAGTTTGCGATAAACAAAAACACCCTCAGATTATCCAAAAATTTATAAGCTCAGATCCGATGAATACCCGCCATTTTTTGCATTACTTCACAAACCCAAGCGGTAATCAGGACCCAAAGGAATCTCAGAGCCCTGCTTTTGCCACAGCGTTGCAGATATCTTTTTTATTATCGTCAGATAAAGGAAGCAATGGCAGGCGCGGATCGCCACCATAATAGCCCCCAACTTCCATCGCATATTTTACACCGGCGACTCCGAAACTTCCCGACACCGAACGATTGAGCCTGAAAAGTCTAAAATGCAACTGGCGTGCACCCACCAGATCACCGGAGTTAAATTTTTCATAGAGTTCACAGCACGGGTTGGGAAATGCGTTTGCAAGTGATACCACGCCACCTGAGGCACCGAGAGACATGGCTGTAAATAATGTGCTGATCGTTCCGGCAAGAATATCGAAATCATCACTGCACACATCCAGATAGCTACTCATATTGCCGGCAGATGTGTCCTTCATCCCCACAATATTGGGATGCTGAGAGATTTTCTCAACGACTTTGGCCGAAAGGGTCATGCCTGTAAATCCGGGTGCATTGTAGGCGAGGACCGGAACGGAAACGGCATCCGCGATATCTATGTAATAGCCGGTCATGGCCTCATCCGTGAGGCGCTTCTTAAAATACGATGGGGTTACGACCGATACGAAATCGGCTCCCATTTCGGCAACTTTTTTGCTGAAAGCAATCGTCTGCCGCGTGGACTCATAGCCGGTGCCGGCCATTAACAGCTGACGTTCGGCTTTTTCGTGTAAGACAACCTCAAGAACTTTGAGTTTTTCATCTTCTGCCAGACTCTTATTCTCGCCGTTGCTTCCTAAAGCAAAAAAACCGGCTAAGCCTGTATTCCTATATTTGAGCATGTTCGCTTTCAGATGTTCGAGAGATACGTCTTCGTTTACAAATGGTGTTGTAATCGGAGCAAATATTCCTGATAATTTTTTTTTCATTTCCATACCCCCGTCGTATACCCTATTTGCCCGGCTCGCAGATCAACTGATGCGTTAATCACCCCAAACCGGCTTTTACGGTTTTTGTCAAGTCTTATTTGACTATTCCATTATTCCACTATTCCATCATTCCAGGGGGCTCGCATAAATAAAGATTGCCAGTAGACTTATCGTAAATCCATATAGTTATTAAAATTTCGAGACGTTAAATAAAAGGTTGACAGGAATAGAATGAATTGAAATATGCTTGCTCTTAATCTTTGTATAAGATTGACGCCGACAATCTGGCCATGTGAATCAGAGAGGCAAAATATGAAAATTCATATGAGTAGTCTTCTGCCGGGAGCTCAACATGCAAAAGGTTTGGCCGTCATCATCGATGTCTTCCGGGCGTTTACCTGTGCGCCGTTGTTGTTTGCGCTCGGCATAAAAAAATCAATTCTGGTTGAATCCCCTCCAGATGCTCTGGATTTAAAGCAAACCGATCCAGGTCTAATTTTGGTGGGAGAAGTGGGAGGAGCCCCCATTGACGGATTTGATTTTGGGAATTCTCCCAGTCAGTTATTGGGTGCGGATCCCGCTTTTTTCAAAGGAAAAACGGTTGTGCAGCGGACATCATCGGGGGTTCAGGGGGCTATTGCAGCCCTGCCGGCAGCCGATGAGGTCGTCTTGGGAAGCTATGCGCTGGCCAAATCCACTGCACAGTACATACTATCGAAAGACCCGCAAGAGGTCAGTCTGGTTGCCATGGGCTGGAATCTAAGCGTAATTGCGCCGGAGGACGAATGGTGCGCGCGATATATCGCCCATTTATTGGGAAGCGACCATTATGATCATTTGCAGGCACTGCGCGAAATTGTCTTTCATGAAACAGCCCAAAAATTTTTTCGAGGAGATTTCCCCTATTTTCCGAAGGAGGATCCGCTGATGTGTCTGCAACGCGATATATACGATTTTGTTCTTCGCGTAGAACCGGAAAAAAATTTGGTCATCGTCAAAAAAATAAATTTGGAATGACGGAATACTGAAATATTGATAACATTAAATCGCAGCAACTAAGGTGTCAGTTGTCAGCATTAAGAAACATAAGATCTGGAACCTGAAACTCGACCACTATGCCCTGACACCCGAAACCTGATTGTACCTGACACCTGATCCGCCTGC
>CP070694.1:2124523-2127037 GCA_020353355.1 Desulfobacterales bacterium
CAGTGGATTTATCTCCACCAGCGAGCAGTCATAGGCGATAAAAAGCTGATAAAGGTTTCTGAGCATGACCCCAAACGGTTTTATCAGCTCCGGCGACAGGTTGAGCCCGTAGGCCACTTTGCGACAATGGTAGGCCTGAATACCCAGCAGCGGATTAACAAAAATCTTGATAATCTTTTGCGGTGTTTTGGCGGCCACTTCCTCAATGTCCATACCACCGGCCTCACTGGCCATCACCACAATTTTGGCGGTGGTGCGGTCCGGTACGACGCTCAGATAAAGCTCTTTTTCGATGTTCAGCCCTTGCTCCACCAAGATCTTTTTCACCAGCTTTCCTTCCGGACCGGTCTGATGGGTGACCAGATTCATACCGATTATTTCCTGGGCAACGGCCCTTAGTTCATCAGCAGATTCGGCAAGCTTCACCCCTCCGCCTTTGCCCCGTCCGCCCGCATGGATCTGGGCTTTTACCACAACGGGATAACCGTCCAGTTTTTCAGCAATAGCAACGGCATCCTCCGGGCTGAAGGCCACACCACCGTTCGGAATAGGAATATCGTACTTCTTGAATAACTCCTTGGATTGATATTCGTGAATTTTCATAGTTACCATTCTCCAGATTCGGAAGACAGAACACAGATCACATAGGAATATTACCATGCTTTTTCGGGGGTCTGGTTTCGCGTTTACTGCACATCGCCTCCAGAGCATCAATCAGGCGCGGCCGTGTCTCGCTCGGAACGATGACCGCATCGATATAGCCTCTGCTGGCGGCAACGTAAGGATTCGAAAACAGATCTTCGTATTCTTTGATTTTCTCCTCGCGCTTGGTCACGGGATCTTCAGCGTCGTCGATTTCTTTGCGATGAATAATATTGGCAGCACCGGCAGCTCCCATCACCGCAATCTCTGCGGTGGGCCAGGCAAAAGCCATGTCCGCCCCCAAATCCCGGGAGCACATGGCAAGATACGAGCCTCCATAGTCTTTACGGGTAACCAGCAACAATTTCGGTACCGTCGCCTCCGAATAGCACCACAGCAGCTTTGCGCCATGGCGGATGATTCCGCCCCACTCTTGTTGACTTCCGGGTAGATACCCGGGCACATCGGCAATCGTTAACATCGGAATGTTAAACGAATCGCAGAAACGGATAAATCGAGTAGCCTTGTCCGATGCGTTGATGTCCAGACAGCCGGCCAGTACTTTGGGTTGATTTGCAATAATACCGATACTTCTTCCGTTTAATCGAGCAAAGCACACGATCATATTGCGCGCGTAATATTCATGGGGTTCAAAGATTACACCGTTATCCACAATGGAACGAATAACATCTTTCATGTCATAGGACTTATTGGGACTGTCCGGAACGATGGCGTCCAGCGCCGGATCCTGTCTTTGCGGATCATCGCCGGTTGCAACAATCGGCGGATCCTCCATATTGTTGGACGGGAGATATGCAAGCAGGTCTCTGATGCGCTTAATTGTGTCTTCATCATTTTCACAGGCAAAATGGGCCACTCCGCTCTTTTCATTGTGGGTTTTCGCCCCGCCTAATTCTTCAAATGTGATTTCCTCACCGGTTACGGCCTTGATCACCTCCGGCCCGGTAATAAACATATACCCGCTGTTTTTCACCATGAAGACCCAGTCGGTCATCGCCGGGGAATACACCGCCCCGCCGGCAGTCGGCCCCATGATGGCGGATATCTGAGGAATGACTCCGGAACAAGCGGAGTTGCGAAAAAAAATCTGCCCGTATCCGGAAAGGGCGTCAACTCCCTCCTGTATTCTGGCTCCGCCGGAATCATTAAAGCCGACAAACGGCGCCCCGGCCTTCAGGGCCAGATCCATTACTTTGCAGATTTTTTTCGAATGCATCTCACCCAGACTTCCCGCCCTCGAGGTAAAATCCTGTGAAAACGCAAAAACCGGACGCCCGCCCACCATGCCATGGCCTGTGACGACCGCATCGGAAGGGATCTCGACGTTTTCCATGTTATAATTGACACACCGATGGCTGACAAACATATCAATTTCGCGAAATGTCCCCTCATCAAACAGCAGGCTTAAGCGCTCTCGTGCGGTCAGCTTGCCTTTCTCGTGTTGTTTGGCAACAGCCTTTTCCCCGCCCATCTGAAGGATTTGCGCTTCTCGGGTTCTAAGTTCATTTATCTTTTCTTCGACAACACCCATGATTAACTTCCTTTCTTCACAACTCGGTTCAATCCGGAAAATAAAAAATTTAATTTTCTAAACTCAACCTTTCTTGTCAAGTAAAAAAAGCAGTTCACCGGCTGCAAGCGTTGGTGCCGTGGTGCCGTTTTCAACGGATCGCGTAATTTGGGTCAACTGTTTTTTTATTTCAGAATTTCTGTAAAATCGCTCTTTGAGCCCCTGTTCCACGAGCGACCACATCCAATCCACGGCCTGGTTTCGCCGCTTATGTTCTAATTCGCCGCTGTCTGACAGGCGCTTGTGATGATCCAAAACGGTTCGCCAGATCTCTTCAATGC
>CP070694.1:2127137-2130260 GCA_020353355.1 Desulfobacterales bacterium
AGGTAGGAATTAAAAGTTCCTGAAGGCTGAACCGTTTTTTCATTCAGCAGCGGTTATGACTTCATAAATCTGTTTGCCGATAGCGGATGGAGAATAGACTTTTCCCACCACTTTTTTGTTGATGGCGATAATTTTCTTTCTTTTGTCCGGGTCCAGAAGCCTGAGGGTTGCCCTGATGGGCGTTTCATTGCGTTCAATCACTTTGTCGACAAAATCGGCATTATTTAGCCTGAGAATCGTGTCGAGTCTCTCCTGCAAGGCCTGTTCTGGTGCTTCCTTTGCTTTGCCGAGGTCTTTGAAATCCTTTCCATTGACGAGCAGGACCGTGTAAAGATGGCCCAGCTTCATGCCTTTTAACTGAAAATCGGGGGTAATGAAAGGGATGCTTCTTCCAATAACGGCTCTGTCTAAAATCCAGGGCTCGATGTAGGCAAAACCAAACCCCTCCAGCACACTGGTGGTAATGACCAGGTCGGCCACTCGGGCCATATCTCCCACACCGTAGCGCTCAATTTTTGTCGGATCCTGAGGGGCGGTCTCACGTTCCAGCGCAATCAGATCGTTGAAACCAATTGATACGGGCAGTCTATGCTTTCTGACAAATTCAAGCAACTGATCCGCATAACGGGCATCGTCACCGCTTTCCGGTTTGAGGCTGACCAATAGGTGGAATTTTCCTTCGATGATGCATTTTTTTTTGGTCGTATTGCCATCAGCCAGGCAGTTTAATAAACAGGTAAAGAAAATGGCCTCCTCCACGTTTTTGCGCCGCACACAGCGTACCGGGTACAGGATAAAGCGAACAGATGAATCCAGCTCTTCTCGGCGAATAATTTTCGTCCTGAGCTCGTCGGTTCGGTCATCCGGTGGAATCATGGCATTGTCCACCGAATTCGGGATGTAAAAGACCTTATTTTCCTCAATGCCATGCTCAATGAGCCTTGAACGATCATAGCGGTTAATGGCGATATATTTAATGTTAGGAGATGCGGGATACAGAACACTGTGCCAATCGGGGACCGTGCCGAAACGGTATTCATGAAATTTCTTCACATTGCTAAAAAATTGGGGGCGCTGCTGGACAAAGTCATGCACCCGGTAAATGAATTTTTTCTGAATTCCGGATTTATAACAGTATTGGGTGTAGAGGAAAAAAGCGTAAGTGACGGTTGGATCGATGCCGATACCCAAGTTTTCGGTGAGTATGACATCCATGTGCGCCAGTCTGGCATCGAGAATTTCCGCCAGATTCGTGCCCTGCCACACGTAGTCGTGCACCTGCTGGTCAGCGATTGACTTCTCGACCCGCCTTCTCAATTCTGACTCCGGATAAAATTCGTCGATATTGAGGTATTCGAGCACGCCCGGTATGGGTTCTAAAAAATCCCGATAATCCGGTGACAGTTTGCCAAAAAGGGTGATTTTCAGGTGGGGGTCAATTTCGTGCAGCGCACGCACGTTTCGCGAGATAACGGTGTTTACTCCGTCCTGAAAGCCGATACCGTAATGGCCGATGCCAAGATGCAGTTTTTTATTCATTTTATCCCACTCGCAATTATATATCGATGAGTCAAGCGAACTAACTTCTATAAAAAGGCTTCGGCAATCAGATTGCGTCCACCCTGTTGACTGCGATGGATTGCCTTTTTATAGACTTGCATATGTTTCTTTGCGGTGATGGACCAGCTTATCTTTTTTCTGACATAGGATCTTGCCCGCTGCGAGTATTTTTGCCGCAGCGATTCATCGCCCATGATCATCAAAATCGCCCGTTTTAGCTCTTCCCTGTCCCCCGGTGGAACGGCCACTGCTGCACCGCTGGCTTCCGCTTCGGCCTTCAGTCCTTCAAGACCCGATACGACTGCCGGCACCCCGAGGGCAAAACTGTGGGCAAGATTGCCGCTTTGAGAAGCGAAGGAATAGGGCATCACCATAAGATCGAAGGAAGCCATGATACGATTGTACGCCTCCGGGGTAAAGCTTCCCAGCTCGACTTTAATCTGATTCTTGTACTTGCATTGGCTGACCAGGAACAGCAGTTTCTGTTTGTAATCGAGCTGGTTTGGATCCCCCAGTCTCGCATCTCCGGCAAGCACCAGTGTGGTATCTTCGCCCAGTTCAGGGGCAAGATCATCCCAGATTTCAAGTACGCTGTCAAAGCCCTTGGTCTGGGTGAACCATCCCAGCATTCCCAGCACAGGCCTGCCCGCAAGCCCCAGCCGCTTTTTGGCTTCCTTGCGCGAGATGGATAGCCCTGCGGCCGCCCCATGGGGGATAACGCACATATTGTCGACCACGCGGCCAAGACTGGCGTGAAGGTTCACCCACTGATACTCGGCATGCGCGATACCGGCGTGAACCAGACGCTGCATGATATCCATATACAGTCGTATCATGGGATTTAGCCGGGTATAGATCGAATGATAGGTGATCACCAGTGGATATTTTCCCTGGATATGCAGCCGGAACCCCAGCCGCAAAAGCCCTGATGCGTGATCCGCGCAAGTCTGGTAAAGCCCGTACTCATGCTGGATGTGAACGACATCGGGATTTATTTTTTGAATGGTATCGTGCACCGCCTCATCCCAGCCGTGCACCTCGGTATTCATCACCGGGTAGACCCTCTTTTCACCCGACCTTCCGCCATCCGGATGACAGATGACGTGAATTTCGTTTTTGGCTTTTCGCAGCGCCGCAACGAGCTCATCCGAGTATGTGGCAATGCCGCAGGCACGCGGGGGCCAGCTCGACAGCCATGCAATTTTCATTTTGCTACTCCTTTCCAGAGTCAGGAATATCACCCACGGTAGGTAGAACGTAGCGAGGATGATAGGCAAAATTTTGCAAATCCTCTTTGGCGGTTACTCCGCTGAGAACCAGCACGGTATCGATCTCAGAATGAATACCGGCGATGAGGTCCGTATCCATGCGGTCACCGACAATGGCAATTTCCTCTCGACTGCAACCAAGCATTTTCATTGCATGACGCATCATAAGCGGGTTCGGTTTGCCAACGAAATATGCCCTGATTCCGGTCGCCAGTTCAATGGGTGCAATCAGAGCGCCGGTGGCAGGTATGATGTCTTTTCCCATCGAATCGGTTAGATCAGGATTTGTTCCGAT
>CP070694.1:2130360-2136944 GCA_020353355.1 Desulfobacterales bacterium
GGTAATTTCCTCTTCTTCTTTCTTATGCTGGGTGATGTCTTTGCTGATGTGAATGAATTTTGAAATCTTACCGTCTTTTTCCCAAATGGGATAAATGTTGACTTCATAGTAGCATTTTTCACCGCTGGGTAACACCCGGGTTTGAATCTGACGCACCTGTCTTTTGTTGCGGATAACCTCTCGCAATGGACAACTGGTTTCACCGTTGCTGCAGGGAATGTCTATCTTATGGTAAACCTGGTGACACTTCTTGCCGATAACATCCTTAGAAGAATAGCCCATCTTGGTTAGAAAAGACTCATTGGCCTCTATGATTTCCATATCCGGAGTAATTACGAGAATAAAATCCTGGATGCCGTCTAAAATGGTTTCCATTTCTTTGGTTCGCTCGCGCAATTTGCGTTCTTCCAAACCGATGGCATTCCAGAATATTCGAAACACATGGTGGGAGAGAATTCGGATGCGCCGCGGACGGGTTTGCAGAATGCCATCGAATATCTCTTTTTCCGGGGTAAGGATGATAATCAAATCGATATGGTAACGTTTGTCATATAATTGATGGTAATCATCGAAGGTCAACAGCCCAAGTTCTTCGGCAAGCTGTATTCCCGGGCTTTGGCGATCTGGATCGGCAACGGCGATGATGGGTGCATAAATTTCCCCTTGCTCATAGACAGAGGTTGTTTTCTCAAGAATTTCCCTGCAAAATTCCCCGCCACCGACCAAGCCGATATTGATAACGGATGGCTCAATTAGCGCCATATAATAGTCTCCTTAACCTGTAGAAATTCCAAGACGTTTGATTATTACCATGTGAAAATCAGCGTTTCAAGGGCATTTTTCGATGACCGCTGCTGAGGATTTCGAACCCTAGAGTCCGGATTTTGGGGTGCTGATGCGTAACAGGAGCTCGCCGCACACTGCTGAATAATCTTATTTAACGAGGTTGAATGGGTGTCTAAAATACAGCTTTTATTGCCGACTGATTTAGTAGGAAATCGATAATATGTTATTGAATTAAGGTGAAAAAATAAAGGCCATTTGCTTAAATTTAAGGTTGACAAAATGATTAAAACCAAATAAATTCGCCTCTTCGCGCGTTTTGGCGCTCGGAGATGTCAGCAATTGATTGCAAAGGAGTATAATAACATGAGTAAAAACATCCGTGGCTCTGTGCTGGTACTCGGTGGCGGCATCGCAGGGATGCAGGCATCTTTGGATTTGGCCAACTCCGGATATCTCGTCCATCTGGTTGAAAAATCATCGGCAATTGGCGGATTGATGTCCCAGTTGGACAAGACCTTTCCCACCAATGATTGTGCCATGTGAATTATTTCACCCAAACTGGTCGAGGTCGGCCGGCATTTAAATATAGAGATTTTAACCAACAGCGAACTCCTGAATCTTGAAGGTGAGCCGGGTCGTTTTAAGGCCCGCCTTCGAAAAAATCCCCGCTATATAGACATATCCAAATGCACCAGTTGTGGAGAATGCACGAAGGTTTGTCCGGTAAATCTTCCGGATGATTATCAGGAAGGGCTTTCCGCCAAAAAAGCAACCTACAAACAATATCCCCAGGCCATACCCGGAGCGTTTGCCATCGAAAAAGGCGACAAAGCCCCATGCCGTCTGGCGTGTCCCGGAGGACTCAACGTACAGGGCTATGTCATTATGGTGAAAATGGGCAATTTTAAAGAGGCCCTCGAAATCATCATGGAAGACCTGCCGCTGCCCGGAGTGTTGGGCCGCATATGTCCGCATGGATGTGAAGATGCGTGCCGACGTTGTGATGTGGATTCGGCGGTGGCCATCCGGGATTTAAAACGATTGGCGGCGGATAAGTTTGATCCTCGACAGATCAAGATTGAGTGTGGTTCTACCCGAGACGAGAAAGTGGCCATTATTGGAGCCGGTCCGGCCGGACTTTCCTGTGCCTATCACCTGGCGCGCAACGGTATCATTTCCACCATTTATGAAGCATTGCCGGAGCCCGGTGGAATGTTGCGGGTTGGCATTCCTGCCCATCGTCTGCCCAGAGAGGTGTTGGACAGGGAAATTGAGGTCATTACCAATCTGGGGGTCGAAATAAAAACCAACACGCCATTGGGTCCGGATCTCACGGTGGAAAGTCTCCTGGATAGCGGATATAAAGCGGTCTATTTGGCGCTCGGGGCTCACAAGGGTATCGAATTGGGCATACCGGGCGAGAAAGCCAACGGTGTTCGTCAGGGTGTAGAATTTTTAAGAGAGGTCAATCTTACCGGAAAAACCGAGGTCGGTCAGAAAGTTGCCATCATCGGTGGCGGCAATGTGGCCATTGATGTGGCTCGCTCGGCGGTTCGTCTGGGCGCAGAAGAGGTCAACCTTATTTATCGCCGCACCCGCGCCGAGATGCCGGCCTGGGAGGAAGAAATTCAGGCCGCCGAAGATGAAGGGGTTCAGATTTCCTACCTGGCAGCACCCCAGGAAATTCTCACGCGTGATGGTAAGGTTGTCGGTCTGCGGTGTATTCGCATGGAACTCACCGAACCCGATTCCTCCGGCCGCAAACGACCGATTCCGGTTCCGGGAAGTGAATTTGAGATTGTGATTGATCAGATCATTCCAGCCATCGGCCAGCGGCCGGATTTGTCTGCCATTGAGAACGTCACCGGATTGACCTTTTCCCGTTGGGGAACCACTGAGGTTGATTCGATCACCTATGCTACCGAATGTGAAGGCGTATTCGCCGGTGGTGATTTGCAAACCGGTCCGTGGGTCGCCATTGGTGCCATCGGTGCCGGAAAAGAGGCCGCCGAATCCATTTTGCGATATATCGATGGACGCGACATGGCTGAAGGTCGGGAGCCCATCGTATACGAGGATCCCTGTTATCGTCCGATCGCAGAGGATGAGCCCAAGATTGAACGATTTAAAATGCCGGAGTTGCCCGTAAAAAATCGCCGGGAAAACTTCAACGAAGTGGAGCTGGGCTATGATGAGGCCGATGGAAAGGCGGAGGCTGCGCGGTGTTTGAATTGCGGTTACTGCTGTGAATGCTATCAGTGTGTGGATGCCTGTCTGGCCAATGCCATCGAACACGACCAGCAGGCCGAAGTTGTCGAACTCGACGTGGGCTCGGTGATTCTGTGCCCCGGAAGCGAACCCTATGATCCCTCTCATCTGGAAAATGTTTACCATTACAAAACCAGCCCCAATGTGGTTACCAGTTTGGAATTTGAACGGATCCTGAGTGCTTCGGGTTCCACCATGGGGCACTTGAAGCGACCCTCGGATGATACGGAGCCCAAGAGAATTGCTTGGTTGCAGTGTGTGGGATCGCGCGATACCAATCAGTGCGGCAACGGGTATTGTTCGTCGGTATGTTGCATGTATGCCATTAAAGATTCGATGATCGCCAAAGAGCATGCCGGCGGCGATTTGGACTGCGTTGTATTCAATATGGACATTCGAACCTTTGGCAAGGACTATGAAAAATACTATAACCGCGCCAAGGCTGCCGGAATCCGGTTTATCAAATCCCGTATCCATTCAATCGACGAGGTCCGCGATACCGGCAACCTGAGCATCCGCTACATGGATGATACCGGGCAGCTGCAAATCGAAGAGTTTGACATGGTTGTTCTTTCCGTAGGTCTCCAGGTGTCGCAATCCACGGTAGCGTTGGCCGAGCGGATCGGTATTGAACTGGATAAATCCAATTTTGCCGTGACCCATCCGTTTACACCCATTGAGACATCGCGGCCGGGTGTTTATGCCTGTGGTGTATTTCAGGAACCCAAAGATATCCCCAGCTCTGTTATCGAAGCCAGTGCTGCTGCGTGTGCGGCCGGTGTGCGCCTGGCGGCGGCCAGAACCACTCTGACCCGCAGTGTTGAAGTCCCGGATGAAATCGATGTGGCCGGCCAGGAGCCTCGCATCGGCGTGTTTGTGTGCAATTGCGGGGTGAACATCTCCAGTGTGGTGGATGTGGCGGCTGTGGAGGAATATGCCAAATCTTTGCCGAATGTCGTTTATTCCGGTCAACAGTTGTTCACCTGCTCCCAGGACTCTCAGGATTTAATGAAAACAATCATCAAAGAACAGGGCTTAAATCGCGTGGTGGTGGCTGCCTGCAGCCCCAAGACCCATGAACCTATTTTCCAGGATACGATGGCGTCTTGCGGCGTAAACAAGTACCTGTTTGAAATGGCCAATATTCGCAACCAGGATTCCTGGGTCCACTCCCAGACCGATGCGGAGGCTACCGCTAAAGCCAAAGATCTGGTGCGGATGTCCGTCGCCCGGGCTTCTACCCTCCACCCGCTTGCTGAAAAGAATATTCCGGTTATCCAGAGAGGCCTTGTCATCGGCGGAGGCGTGGCCGGCATGAATGCGGCTTTAGGATTGGCCGATCAGGGCTATGAGGTGGTCTTGGTGGAAAAAGAGGCCGGGTTGGGTGGTCTGGCCAATCGGCTGACGGCGACCATCGAAGGCGCCAGCGTTAAAAATTACCTGAATGAATTGATTCCAAAGGTAAGCAATCACCACAAAATTCAGGTGCTGACCAACGCATTGATCGTCAGCTTTTCCGGCTTCAAAGGCAACTTCACCACCGAAATCCTGGTAGGGCCGGAAATGGTCCAACGCAAAATTGAGCACGGTGTAGTCATTGTGGCAACGGGTGCCAATGAATATCCACCCAAATCCGAGGAATTTCTATATGGCGTGAATGAACGGGTGATGACTCAATTGGAATTGGCCGAGCGCATGGAGAACGGTGAAATCGGTGATCCGCAAAATGTGGTCATGATCCAGTGTATTGGGTCCCGCAACGATGAAAATCCCAACTGTTCCCGAATTTGTTGTCAGACGGCGATCAAAAATGCATTGCATCTAAAAGAGCTGAATCCCGACACGAACGTGTACGTGCTCTACCGGGATATTCGGACCTACGGTCTGCTGGAGGGATATTATACTGAGGCCCGTAAGCAGGGTGTGCTCTTTTTCCGGTATGATCCGGAAAACCCGCCGGTGGCTGAATCTTCAGAGGCCGGGGTCGATGTCACGTTCATGGATCATATTCTTGGCCGTCCTTTGAAGGTGACCGCGGATCTACTGGTGCTGAGCGCCGGCATGCAGGCGGAAGATACCGAAGAGCTTTCTTCCATCCTCAAGCTGGCCCGCACACCGGAAGGTTATCTGATGGAGGCCCATGTCAAATTGCGACCGGTGGATATGGCCACGGAAGGTATTTTTGTCTGTGGAACCGCTCACAGTCCCAAACTGCTTTCCGAAACAATAGCCCAGGCTTATGCCGCTTCCGCCAGGGCCATTACCTTCCTGTCCCAAACGTCTCTAACCCTGTCGGCAGTCACCGCCCAGGTCGAAGCGGACAAATGCGCCTCGTGCCTGATTTGTGTGCGGTCATGCCCCTATGATGTTCCAAAGATCAATGCAGACGGTGTCAGTGAAATTGACGAGGCCTTATGCCATGGTTGCGGTATTTGTGCGGCGGAGTGTCCCGCCAAAGCCATCCAATTGAACTGGTATGAGGATGATCAGATCCTCTGTAAGGTAGAGGCGCTGGTGGAAGGTGTTTTATAAAAGAAATATTTGACATCGAAATTTAGTAGACATTCAAAAGAAAGAGGAAATCCGAAGCACGAAATTCGAAATTCGAAACAAATTCAAAATTTTAAATCCGAATGTTCCAAACAGAGTTTTGAATTTTGGTCATTTGATATTCGGAATTGTTTCGGATTTCGATATTCGAATTTCGAATTTAAGACAAACATTAGAAATAAAAAAAATAAGATATTAATTTGTTTGAATAGAGGTGGTTCAGTAAATTAGATGCGGAGGAAGTTATGAGCAAAGAGTTTGAACCGATTATACTGGCATTTTGTTGCAATTTCTGAGGCTACACAGCTGCGGACCTGGCAGGTTCGATGCGGTTGACCTATCCGACAAACATTAAGATCGTTCGCGTTCCCTGTTCCGGAAAAGTGGACGTCATTCACATTATGCGGGCATTTGAGAAAGGCGCTGATGGGGTGTGTGTGATCGGATGTTTGGAAGGCGAATGTCATTATAATTCAGGAAATCTTATGGCCAAAAGACGCGTTCAGCAGGCGAGCAAAATTCTGGATACCATTGGGATTGGCGGTGAGCGGGCCAAGATGTACAACCTGTCATCCAGCGAAGGTCCGCGCTTTGCTCAATATGCCACGGAATTTACCGAGGAAATAAAACAACTTGGTCCCAATCCCTTGCGTTTAGTAAAAACCAAGGCGGCTTGATAATAATAGGTTAAATAGTTAATTGGTTGATTGGTTTTATCGGATTCATGGAATTTCATTTTTTGCAAAACAATTTAACCATTCAACCAATAAACCATTTAACGAAATTCTAGGGAGAGGTTACGATACATGATAGTTGCAGACAGAAAACCGGTTGAGGAAATTATTGAATACCTCAAGGGTCACAAAAGCATTCTGATCCTGGGATGCAACGAATGTGTGACCGTTTGTGAAGCCGGAGGAAAAAAAGAGGTTCAGGTTCTGGCTTCGGCGCTGCGGATGCATGCGCACAAAGAAGGAAAC
>CP070694.1:2137044-2143420 GCA_020353355.1 Desulfobacterales bacterium
CAGGGGTCCGTTTTTTGACCTTCACACCAGGGAATTTCACCGCTGTCCAATTGGGTCTCCGCTATCAAGGCTGCAATGGCATCGATGTCAATTAAAAAATCCTGAACCGTTCCTATTCGCGAAGTATCTGGTTTCATCGGGGATTTACCTTTTTGATAAAGGTTTACACATACAGTGGAATCGAAACATAATCAAGTTTTATGTTGAATCTTTCTTGATCCTTGACTTTGATCTTTTGATTGTTTAATTTAACCTTACTTGCTCAATTTACTGAAAAATAGGTTAAAGCATGTGGGCGCAAGGCAGCAGGGCGAGGGGCACTTTTTGACCGGCAGGCTGCCGAGCTAGAAACTAATAATGATCAGTATATTGACAAAAAGAAAGGAGGGAAAAATGGCCGATAGTGTATACAAAGTGATTGAACTGGTAGGAAGCAGCGAAACATCTTGGGAGGATGCCGCCAGAGCTGCAGTAGATAAAGCATCCAAAACATTGAGAGATTTGAGAATCGCCGAAGTCTCGGAACTAGATATGAAAATAGAAGACGGCAAAGTAACTGCCTACCGTGCTAAAGTAAAGCTCTCATTTAAATATGCCGGCGAATAGTCCACGGTAAACAACATCTACTTTCATCCGTCTTGAAAACCGCTGAGAGAGAACTGCAAAACCTCCAAAGAGGTCAGTGTTAACATCGCTTTGGAGGTTTTCTGTTGGTTTCTGAAAAATGATGAACGCTTGGCAATACATTTATTCGATGATATATCTATTCGCCCTCCTGGTCTTGTTTGCCTATGGTATGAATTGCTATTTTCTGATGATATATTACCGCCTGAATTATCGCAAAGCCCTGCGCGAGCATCAGGAGATTAAGCGAAAATTTAATACCGATCTTGCCGCCAATGGATGGCCCCGCGTTACGATCCAACTTCCGATCTACAATGAACGTTATGTGGTCGAACGCCTGATTACGTCAGTTTGCCAACTGGATTATCCCAGACATCTGTTGGAGATTCAGGTCCTGGATGATTCTACCGACGATACCGTAGGCATCGCAAAAATTACCGTTGAACGCATGCGCGCCAGAGGTTTTGATATTGTCTACCTGAATCGTAACCATCGCACGGGTTTTAAAGCCGGCGCACTGAAGAAAGGTTGCGAGTCGGCCAAAGGAGAACTCATAGCAATTTTTGATGCCGATTTTTTAGCGGATAAGGCGTTTCTGAAAGAAACCGTTCCATATTTTATTGATCCCAAAGTCGGCATGCTTCAAACGCGCTGGGGCCATTTGAATTCGGATTACTCCATGCTCACCAGAGCCCAGTCGATCGGCATCGATGGCCATTTCAGCGTGGAGCAGGCTTCGAGGGCATGGGGCGGTCTTTTCATGAATTTTAACGGAACCGCCGGCATCTGGCGCAAAGCGGCTATTGAAGATGCGGGGGGCTGGCAGGCAGACACCCTGACCGAAGATCTCGATTTGAGTTATCGCGCCCAGCTAAAGGGGTGGAAATTAACGTTTGTTCCCGGCGTGGTCTGTTCGGCAGAAGTGCCGGTGTCCATTAACGCCTTTAAATCCCAACAGCATCGCTGGGCAAAAGGTTCGATTCAAACGGCCAAAAAAAACCTGGGAAAACTTTTTAAATCTGATGTTTCATCGTTGGTCAAAATTCAAGCCTTCTTGCACCTGACGCATTATATGGTTCATCCCATGATGCTGCTGGTGGTGCTGACATCGATTCCGATGCTATACACCCAATGGTTCTTCGACCATCTGGCCTATCCGGCAATGGTCTTTACCCTATTATGTTTGGCCACCTTTGGCCCTTCATCCATGTATCTGTTTTCTCAACGAATTCTTTACAAAGACTGGATAAACCGAATTAAATACCTGCCGTTTCTGATGTGCATTGGAACCGGGATTGCCGTAAACAACACCAAAGCGGTTCTCGAGGCGCTGCTCGATATAAAAAGCGGTTTTATCCGCACCCCTAAATACGGCATCAAGTATAAGCAAGATCGGTGGAAAGGGAAATGTTATGCCATTTCGCTGAGTTCTATATCCATCCTCGAATTACTTTTGGGATTCTATTCGCTGGCCGGACTGATCTTGTTTTTATTTTTCAGCAAATATTTAGTCAGTCCATTCTTACTGATTTATACGGCCGGATTTTTTTCCGTCTTTTTCCTTTCGCTAAAACACGGGTTGGCTGAAACCAGGGAACAAAAGCAGGTGTAAGAAAAAGCATGGCATAAAACAGCCAACGTTTTAAATTTTTTCCAGGCAAATTTATCACAGAACCTGTCTCATCCTTATTAAATCCTCTTTTTTACCGATCACCACGATAATATCCCCTGCTTCAAGTTGTTGCAAGGGCATTGGATTGAATATCATATCACCGGACATTTTCTTAATGGCCACGATGATGACGCCATAGTCTTTTCTCAAATGGCTATCAATTAGGCTTTTTCCAATAAGATGGGAGTTCGATCCCACCTTGGCTTCTTCCATAATAAGTCCCAGATGACTTCCCATCATGGCGATGTCGATAAAGTCGACCACCGTAGGCCTTCTTAAAACCTGGGCCATCCTGCGTGCACCGATCAGGTAAGGGGATACCACTCTGGATGCACCGGCTTTCATTAACTTTTCTTCATTCTTTTCTTCGGAAGCCCTGGCCAGCACAAATATGTCCGGTCGCAGTCCTTTAGCGGTCAGGGTAATAAAAACATTGTTCGCGTCTGAATTGACGGCAGTCACCAGCCCTCTGGCTCTCATGATCCCGGCCGCCTTCAGCGCTTCTTCCGAGGTAGCATCCATCTCGAGAAAAAGATATTTTTCTTTTTCAATTTCTAGGACCCCAGACAGGTCCTGGTCAATGATGACAAATTCGATGCTATCGGCATGCAGTTCACTGCATACCGTCCGGCCTATGCGGCCAAACCCGCAGATAATAAAATGATCTTTTAATTCGGAAATTTGTTTTTTCACCCTTAACCTCCCAAATATTTTTAGCAACTCCCCTTCGACAAACCATCTCATGATAATGCCGATGGTGTAAGTGCCTGCGCTGATTCCAAGGACAATAATAATCACGGTGATCGTACGACCCACGTTGGTGAGGGGCGTAATTTCAGAAAATCCCACCGTGGAGATGGTGATGATGGTCATGTAGAAGGCTTCAAAGAGGGACATGTTTTCAAAAGAATAATATCCCAAGGTACCAAACGCGATGATTCCAATCAGCATCATAAATGCATGTCGCAGTCTTTTAGAATCCATATCAGTCCTTTCAGCCTGGGGAAAATACGCAAATGATGTTACCCGCACTGCTTAAGTGGGCTTTCGCAGAACCTTTTCAATACGTTATTTAACATAAATATATGCTGTATACAAAACCAACGGCAGAGTTTTAACAAACTCTGCCGTTGTCATGGGAAACAGGTTATAGAGTAACAACCATTTCCGATTAGTTATTTTAAGAAACGGATTATTTTCCGACCGCTTTTAATACATGTCTTCATCCATTTGCGGCATAGCCGGTTGCTTGCGTTTCTTCTCCGGTTTTTCAGAAATCAAGGCTTCGGTGGTGATCATCAGCCCGGCAACCGATACGGCGTTCTGCAGGGCCAGTCGCACCACTTTGGTCGGATCGATAACCCCGGATGACATCAGATTTTCATATTTTTCCGTTTCCGCATTAAAGCCGAAGTCAGCTTGACCTTCCAGCACTTTTCTCAATACCACCGAGCCCTCGTAGCCGGCATTAATGGCAATATACTTCAACGGTTCGCCGAGAGCCTGCCTTAAAATGTTTATGCCGTTTTTCTCCTCTCCCGAAACCTCAACCCTATTCAGAACATCCAGGCAGCGGACCAGGGCCACGCCGCCGCCGGCAACGATGCCCTCTTCGACCGCTGCGCGGGTGGCATTCAAGGCATCTTCCACGCGGGCCTTCTTTTCCTTCATTTCGGTCTCCGTAGCCGCCCCCATGCGGATGACCGCTACACCGCCAATCAGCTTTGCCAGGCGCTCCTGCAGTTTCTCTCGGTCGTAATCAGAGGTGGTCTCCTCAATCTGGGTGCGAAGCTGCTTCACACGTCCGCCGATGCCGGTCTTGTCTCCGCGCCCTTCCACGATGGTGGTGTTGTCCTTGTCAATCTTTACTCTTTTGCAACGACCAAGGTCATTGGCGGTCACATTTTCCAACTTGATGCCCATCTCCTCGGAAATCACCTGGCCCCCACACAGCACCGCAATATCTTCCAGCATGGCCTTGCGCCGATCACCAAAGCCGGGAGCTTTTACGGCCGCCACTTTTAGGGTTCCCCGCAGTTTGTTTACCACCAGAGTCGCCAGGGCTTCCCCTTCAACATCTTCGGCGATGATCAGCAGGGCTTTGTTTGTTTTGGCGATTTGCTCTAAAAGCGGTAGCAGGTCTTTGAGGCTGCTGATTTTCTTCTCATGCAGCATAATATAGGCATCTTCCAGGTTGACTTCCATTTTTTCAGCATCGGTCACAAAATACGGGGAAAGATAACCGCGGTCAAACTGCATGCCTTCCACAAACTCCAGGGTGGTTTCCATGCCCTTGGCCTCTTCCACCGTAATCACGCCTTCCTTGCCGACTTTTTCCATGGCTTCGGAAATAAGATCCCCCACCATCTTATCGTTATTGGCGGAGATGCAACCGACCTGAGAAATCTCGGTTTTATCTTTGGTGGGTTTGGACATTTTTTTCAACGCTTCCACCACGGCCGACGTCCCCTTGTCGATGCCGCGCTTCAGAGCCATCGGGTTGATACCGGAAGCGACATGTTTCTGTCCCTCGCGGTAGATGGCCCGGGCCAAAATCGTGGCAGTGGTGGTACCGTCACCGACCATGTCACTGGTTTTGCTGGCCACCTCCTTGACCATTCGAGCACCGATGTTTTCAAATTTGTCCGCCAATTCAATTTCTTTGGCAACCGTCACACCGTCTTTGGTAACCACCGGAGAGCCCCACGATTTTTCCAAAACAACATTGCGCCCTTTGGGACCCAGGGTCACCTCGACGGCATCGGCCAGGGTGTTCACGCCTCTGAGTAGACGGTCTCTGGCTCTATCACTGTATGAAATCATTTTTGCAGGCATCTTACTTGTCCTCCTCTGGTTCAACCGTAGATAAGATATCCCCTGCTCTCATCAACACCAATATTCATTCTTGGAATCGGGGAAATTTCTTTTTATGGTTGTACCGATTGTCTTGGAAATCTATTATTTTTGACTTTTTTTTTCGGCAAACCGGACACCGTTTGGGTTTATCAAAGTTCATTTTCCTGTAGTGGATTTGCTCATCAACCGAAAATTCAAACTCCCTTCCACATTGAATGCAAACAATAGCCATGGTTTCCATCAGAACTCCCATCTTGATTCTCCAAACCTATCAACTCATATCTAAGGCTTGCTGTTTTCAACTTGGTCTTCTATTATTTTATAACTATGGACCTGAATAAAAATACTACCATTCAATCGTTCCCGTATTTTACCTTTAACCTCTACTTTCTTTTGGATGAGGTTTAATAATTCCCTTCCCAGTCCACTATAATCGACCAGATACTCACTCTCGTCACTGGCATGAATCGAAATTCTAGTCGTTTTACCCTGATTATCCCATTGTGACGGAAGAATGATGCCTGTAATGATTGGTTTTCTTGCCTCTTGTTTTTTATTTTGGCGCAATTTGGATACCCTCCACATTTTCACCATTGGATAGCTTTTTGACGCGATAATACAAAAGCAACAGACGTGCCAATCATATAATCTATTGAAATTTATTATTAATCTGATTTAATGGGATGCTAAAGAGTGAACCGCTTGTTCCGGAAACACCACGCGGGGGCCATTTGAGTTGTAAAGGTGTAATGAAAAAATCTACAACCGTTTGAAATTATAATATAATTTATAATAGGAAGCTTGAATTCCGATTTGAATGTCATCGGAACTACGGGTTCTCTTAAGTTAGATCTCAACAGCCCATAGAATCATCCGCAGCGTTTTCATCCCTCGACGCACTACGATTTCAGAATCGTTTTGGCAGCGCTCTGCGGATCGGCCTTAATCCTTTGATCTAATTTGGTGCGGTGATCACGTCGTACATCTGTTTGCCGATCACCTTCTGTGAAAAAACCTTTTCCACCACTTTTTTGTTGATGGCAATAATTTTTTTTCTTTTGTCTGGGTCCAGAAGCCTGAGGGTTGCCCTGATGGGCGTTTCGTTGCGTTCAATCACTTTGTCAACAAAATCTGGTTCTGCAAGACGCAGGATCTTTTCAAGTCGCTCCTGCAAGGCCTGTTCGGGTACCATCTTTGATTTGCCGATGTCTTTGAAATCCTTTC
>CP070694.1:2143520-2154864 GCA_020353355.1 Desulfobacterales bacterium
ATAAGTGTGGATATCATATATCCGGCGTAAAAAGCCAAAAGTGCCGATCACTGCAGTATACTGGTCCGTTAACGTTGCTGATATCGATATCTTGACATAGTTATCCACCATTAAGTGAGTTTTAACTCAATAGCGTAAATGTTGTTTGCTTCACCAGATGGTTGAACCTCCATCAACCAGCAAGGTCTGACCGGTGACGTAATCGGAGGCATCGGAGGCCCGAAATACGGCTGCGCCGACATGATCCAGCGGATCCCCGACGCGCGCCATGGGAATCGAATCAATACGCTCCTGCAGGTCGGCAGGATTTTCTTCAAAGTATTGTTTATTGAGCTCGGTAATGGTCGGACCGGGACCGATGGCGTTGACGTTGATATTATATTTAGCCCATTCCAGGGCAAGGCCCCGGGTGAGATGCGAAACCCCTGCTTTGGACACCGCATATACGACCCTCAACGACTGGATGACTTCAGACACATTGGATGAAATGTTGATGATCTTGCCTTTTTTTTGCTTGATCATCTCCTGGCCGACAAGCTGACAGCAGAAAAAAAGGCCTTTCAGATTGATGTTCATGATGTAATCCCATTGCTCCTCGCTGAAATCTTCCACCGCTCCCCGCTGAATAACCCCGGCGCTGTTGACCAGAATATCGATCCGGTTGAATTCATCGACAACGGTTTTCACCAGATTGCCGACAGAGGATTTATCAGATACATCGGTCGAAACGGCCATGGCGCGAAAGCCTTCGGCTTTTAAATCGTCGGCCGCCTTCTGTCCCTTAGCTACCGTGCGATTGGCAATCACCACCGCCGCGCCTGCGGTTGCAAGGCCTCTGGCGATGGCAAAACCGATGCCTCGATTGCCACCGGTAACAATGGCTGCCTTCCCGCTAAGATCAAAAAATTCCATTGTCCCCTCCCCTTTTGTTTCAAGATTTAATTTTATGCGTGAGTCATTTGATTAGATTCGAATCAATATTTCTTACATTTGCGTCAGCTTAGCGGATCAGTTGTATTTCATCTTCGCCGTTGATTCCCAAATTATGTCTAACCGCGGTTTTAATCTGCGGAAGATCCCATGCATCCCGGGTCAGATGGTTGACCGCCGCATAGTTCTGGAGAAAACGAACGCCCTGGACATCCATGGCTATCTGGTCACCGGAAGCCAATATGATGTTGGGGTGTACAGCCTGGCCGATGGCCGGCCCGCCGCTGACAAAAGAGATTCTGCCATCCATGATAATTAAATCGGGTTTGAGGGGGATGTTCATTTCGGCAGATCGCTCGGAAACGAACATGTTGTTGTCCGCATGCAGGATGAAACGGTCAAATAAATGAACTATTCCGACGGTGAGCTTCAAACTCATCGAAAATCCGGCCAGATAGTGAGTTTTCATAGTCGGCAGGTAAATGATCTTATCGAAGCTTTCCAAATCTTTTGGATAGGCGATCACATCGAGATAGTCTCCGTTGATGGGCACATCGATATACTCGGATTGATCAAAATCCAAAAGGGGAACGTTCATTTCGGCCATTTTGGCAGCCAGGCCGGTGCTTTCAAAATTTTTTGCAGTGGGCACCCAGGGGCGTCCCGAGCCCTCACCCACCTTGATCTTGTCATAGCCTGTCTCTCGCAACAAATCGATGACGGCTGCCAAAAAATCCATGGCGCTAGAGCCTGGAGGCGGATCGTCGCTGTTAAAATTTGGCTTGATGAGAATACGGTCCCCGGTTTTCAGGGATTTTTCAAATCCCCCGATGAGGTTTACCGCTTTTTGCACATCGCTTTTGACGTCTGTTTCGGTTATGACAAAAGACACCAGAGCCTTGCCATTGGTGGTATACGGGTTGGGGTTGCGATGACGAAAGTCTGCCTTTCCCACCACCTCTTTTTTCAACAAGGGCGGGTAATCTTTGGGCTGCATCTCGATTAATTGGTCCAAATATTCTTCTCTGTGAAATATGACTTCTTCAGGTTCGAAACTCATTGTATCGTATTCCTCCCCTCATTCGGATTAAATTTAACTTTCAGTATTAATAACTATCCACAGATCACGGTGTCAATAGTAAATAGAAAGTTAAAAGCCTTTATTGACCATGGCATACGATCGTGTTAGTTAGTTTCCAATCCGGAAATGGCCCTTTTTCCGATGAACTGCATTCTCCGCGGGTCTAAAGCATTACGCAAAGCGCATAGCATTAAAGGAAAAGTCTGTAGACATTGTGTTTACGCTTTGCTCTATGCGCCATGCGCTCTGCGATTTCGCCAAGGGTAGAATCCATTCGAAATCATGATACTTAAAATTAATAAAGGAACCTGTATTTAATTCACACTGACGAGGGGAGGGAAACATCATGAAGGCCATGGTGCTCGAGGAATTCGGCGGACCGGAGAACTTTCAGTGGAAAGATTGGCCGACGCCTGAAATTAAGCCGGGAGAGGTGCTGATCCGCATTCACGCCGTATCGCTAAATCCCGTGGACTATAAAATGCGCGCCGGCCATCTGCCAATTCCGCTGCCGGATGTTTTGGGACGCGATGCGGCCGGCACCGTCGAAGCCGTCGGCGAAGGCGTGACCGCATTCCGGGACGGTGATAACGTGTTTGCGGTGTTGTTCGGTCCCCGCAGCAATGGCGCTTATGCCCAGTACGTCAGGGTACCGGCAGCATTCGTGTGTCCCAAACCCGACAGCCTGTCGTTTCAGCAGGCAGCATGTTTGGGCGTTGCCGGAATGACCGCCTACGATGCCGTGGTGAACAAAGGCAGAATTCAACGTGGAGAGACAGTCCTCGTTGCCGGTGGTGCCGGTGGTGTGGGCAGCTTTGCCATTCCGCTCATGCGGTACTGCGGTGTTACCTCAATTATCGCAACCACCGGCGGCGATGAAAGCGCCAACCACTTAATCAATAGCCTGGGTATTGATTCTAAAAATCTGATCTACTACCAAAAGCTAAGCCTGAAGGAAATGGATGCCCGGGTTCGCGAATTGACCGACGGAAAGGGGATTGCAGTTGCGTTTGATTTTGTGGGTGGAGACATGAAAAAGCTGTGTTTCAACGCCGCCGGTTTCGATGGACGCGTGGTCAGCACGGTTGAGGAACCGCCGGAATTTGATTTCAACATCTGGCGCGCCGATATCAGTCCGCTGTTTGCCAAAGCCGGCACCTATCATTTTGTGGCCTTGAGCGCCCGGGCCCGCAACGGAGGACCTGATGACTGGGGCGTTTACCGGGATATGATGGCCGGCCTGGCGAGATTGGTTGAGGCCGGGCATCTAACGCTTCCCAAAGCCACGGATCTGGGAGAGCTGACAGAGGAAAACATTCGCAAAGCTCACACCCTGCTAGAGGCCGGTCATGTCAAGGGGAAGTTGGTATTATCTGTGGGATAATAACCGAACTGAAAATTGAAAGGAAAGAAAATGATCTATGTTATTGCGACAATTGAATTAAACCAAGACTGTAAAGATGATTTTTTGAAAATTTTCCTCGACAATGTCCCCCATGTGAAAGCCGAGCAGGGGTGTTTGACCTATGCACCGACGGTCGATCTTGATTCAGGTATTCCGGTTCAGGGGAAACTGAGGGCTGACACGGTCACAATTGTGGAAGCCTGGGAAAGCCTCGATGACCTTCAACGGCACCTCAAGGCGCCACACATGGCAGCTTACCGGGAAAAGGTGAAGGATCTTGTCAAACAAGTGACAATCCAGGTTTTACAACCGGTCTGAAATAAGCACTTATCGAATAACATACTGCAATATTAACAATTTTATCTTCGGGAACGAACTGCAAAAGCTCTGAGGTTGCGGAAGGTTTGTCGGTTATAAACAAGCTCAAAACCATCGTCGAAGCAGAAGAACCAGGCCGATGTAGAACCTTCCGTATCGCCTGACCATACCCACCATCCGGTGGTCTTCAACAGGGGAGTCATATTTCGGCTGCCCTCACTTTTTCTGAACAAAGTCTTCAGCTCGTTTAGTGTCGGCATTCTCCATCCATTTCCTCCAACCCTTTGGCTTTCCACCCAAGTCTCGGCATCATTCCAGTTGGTATCTTTGTCGGGTCCTGTAATCCATTCCAATCCCGTTTGTTTGTCATAAACGATTCCATTTTCATAAAGGGAAAAAGTGCCATCGTGGGCCACCACTTTTTCATCCGAGGCAGACGATATCGATATCAGAAGAAAACAGACGGTTATCTGAATTAGGATGGCGCTTGAAATTATCCTCAACTTCATTGTAACGCTCCTTTGGTTGGTCTTTTTTATTTAATTTCTTGCTCTTCACGCCATTTTCTCAGCATTGGAACTATATGTGCCCCATTTTCACGATTGTAAATGAATCGCCCTTCAGACGTGAACATTGTTGAATATTTATCGGGATAATTCTCCGAAAGCCAAGGTAAAAACTTTTGCCAGACTTCACTGTTATACCGGACTGATTCAGGCGGGATTTCAGCTGTAATACTTTGAATTAGCCTATCTTTAAAAACAAAGGTGCAGGAGGAATATTTTAGTTCGCTGATGCCTATTGCATCGAGTCTATCATTGCGCTCTAAAATCTGGCAACGGACAATATTGCCCTCGGATTTGCAATTTATAAATTGCAGTTGGGTGTTGACACCTACATCGTATTCGAAAATATTTTTTACCTGCTTTTTTCCGGAAAACTTTGAAAGACCAACGATTTCAAATTCAGCATCCTCAGTAAACATCGTCATTACTTTATCCACATGATGTTGGTTAACCGCCTTCTGAAATGATTCAACCAGATTCAGGAAATTCATATTTTTTTTCATAATTTAGTTCCTTCGCTGTTGAATATTAAATGACTTCAAAAACAGAGAATATGCGAATGCAGAATGGAATGGAGAATCTAAGCCGATTGAGATAGATAATTGCTTCAGGTCAGGTTGAGTATGTTATAGAAATTCCGAGACGTTTTACGGAGTTAGGTATGACCTTCGAATTTCTACAATGTAATTGATCATAAAAATTATAAGCCCTTATCTTGTTTGATGTTTGAAGGATCAAATCTTGGTTTCTACAGTTAAGCTGCATCTGCGCCTAACGTAGTCTGATATCCTCTGTTTAAGGCCTCCAAATTCAGCTCGATTTGCGCATCCGGGATGGTTGCCCGTACCTCATCTTCGGCCTGCTTGAGGCTTATCGGCATGGTTTTGCTTCCGACCAGCGCCCCGAGCATGACGATATTCGTGACAATCGCTGAACCTAGATCCAGTGCAATATCGGTGGCGGGCACAAACCAGGCATGCTTGGAAAGATGAGCAATGGCGGATTTGAGCTTGTCAATACCGGGATAAGTAACTTTGCCGGTCAAGACATCGGCCGGTTGTACGATTTTTGTATTAGAGAGCACCCTGACTTGCGGATTCCCAAGAAATTTCATCTGCCGCAGCGCCTCCATCGGCTCCAAGCTGAGGATGACGTTTGCCTGACCTTCAGGTATGAGCGGTCCATAGAGGCGTTCTTCGGAAATTCTGAGGCTGCTAAATACAGATCCCCCGCGCTGGGCAGCGCCAAAGGTCTCTCCGATGGAGACAGTATAGCCCTGAGCAGTTAGTATACGTCCGATGATTCTGGAAATCAGGATGTTACCCTGACCGCCGACACCACATACGACTAAATTGAAGGGTTCAGGCCAATTTTTCATCGAGCAACCTCCTCGTTTACGATGGCATTAAACGGACAGATATCAGCACAGACACCACAACCACTGCAAATGTCTTCTCTGATGGTCGCATAACCCTCAAGATCATCCCAGACCAGCCCGGGACAACGGAATTCACTGGTACAGATTCGGCATTCGTCACCTTTGCACTTTTCGTTATCCACAGAAACTGTAACGGGCTTAAAATTTTCTTCTCGCATGCGCACCAGTTCACAGGCCCGTCGCATAATCAAGACCCGCACACCGGTATCTTCCTTGAGCAAATGGCGGATGGTCCGAATGCTGGATCGTATATCAAATGGGTCTGCCACCGTTACGCGGCATCCCAGCGCGCGGCAAAGGTCCTCCATCTCGATTTTGGGAGCCGGCTGTCCCAGGGCGTTGGTGCCGGTGCCGGGATGCGGCTGAAAACCGGTCATCGCGGTCGCCCGGTTGTCCAGCACGACTTGGATTAGATTCGATTTGTTCGTTACGGCATTGATCAGCGCCGGGATAGAGCCATGAAAGAAAGTCGAATCGCCGCACACGGCAACAACCGGTTGCTTGTAGCCGAACCGGCCCAGCTGCCCCAGACCTGCAGCCAGACCTGCGCCGGATCCCATGGCATGCAGCAGATTCTGTAAAGATTTGCCGCCGGGAAATACATCTAGGGTGTAGCAACCAATATCACCGGTAAGATAGGCATTGCGACGATCCTGTTTGATTGCCTTCTCCAGTGCCCAGAAAGTGGCGCGATGCGGGCAACCCGGGCACCAGGCAAGTCCGCGGCCGATAATCAGCGGATCCGCTTCGACGGCAATCTGCCGGTCATATTCTGCAGAACCCCCGCTGTATTTCACGTCCAGGATCTCGCTCAGCGCTGCGCTAACCCGGTCCGGTGTGATTTCGCCGTAGGCCGGGATATGATCCGATTCCTTGCCAAATATCAGCTTCCCGTTCCAGCCGGCGTCGACAATCGTTTCTTTTACATGTATCTCGATGTAAGGGTCCACCTCTTCGGCAATTAGAAATCGGTCGGACCTGGCGAGATGCTCAGCAACCCATTTTTTGGGGAACGGCCAGAGTGTCGCCAGCTTCAGAATACCGACGGATTGGTCAACGGATAAAGCGTCGACTGCATCCCGGGCACAGAGATAACCACTGCCGCCACAAATAATGATACATTGCGGTCGGTCCGGCCCCTCATATGTATTAAAGGATGAATCCTCGAATCGCTCCCTTATCCGCTCCAAACGTTTGAGCACAGCGGCGTGCTTGGGTCTCGCCAGATATGGGCTAATCGAAACACTGCTATCCGTTTGCGGCTGAACATCTTGTTGGGTTATCTCTTCCAAGTCGATCAGGGTGCTGGCGTGGGACAGGCGCGTGTAGCTTCGCAGCATCACATGGCAGTCAAATTCGGCCGATAAATCAAACGCCCATCTTATCAGTTGCTTGGCTTCCGGAATGCTGCTCGGCTCAAGCAGCGGTGCATAACTGAATCGGGACAGCCAGCGCGAATCGGTCTCATCGCCGCTGGAATGGCCGTCCGGATCATCGCAGACCACCACCACCATAGAGCCATTATTCGCTCCCAAGCCGGTCATGCTCAAATGGGTCAGAAAGTCCAATGCCACACTCAAGCCGGCGTTCTTCATCGCTGCCAGGCTGCGCAGGCCGGCAAAAGCGGCTGCCGCCGCTCCTTCACAGGCAACTTTTTCATTGACGGACCATTCCACGTGAACATTGGATTTTTCGGCATACGGAACAATGGTCCGAATTATTTCCGAAGAAGGGGTCCCCGGATAACCGGAGACAAAATGGATACCGGCCTCCAACGCAGCCCGAGCAAGCGCTTCATTCCCTAATAGAAAACGTGTGGCATGCTGAGATTTTTCGTCGTTCATTTCTCACCTTCGTTGACATTTTTTTTAGATTCCGGATCTCAAGCCTGTCCCCGACTTGATCGGGGATCCGGAATAACGGGTTAATTGAAGTATACGTCAATAAGCTTTTTCTGTCTGCTTGTCAAATAAGTGCAGATGATTGGTATCCACCAAAAACTCTATGGCCGCATTGGGTTTGGCGCGGGTTTGAGGATCGACACAGGCGGTGAGATTCTCGCTACCGCATGAGGCCAACAGAATAACCTGGGAGCCGATGGGCTCGACGACTTCGACAGTGGCCTTTAAGGGTTCGCCTCCCGCAAACGAGCCCTTTATCGACCTGTCATAGATGTGCTCGGGACGTATTCCCAGAACCAATTCTCGATCTTTTGCCTGTAAGAATCGATCTTGGAGCCCAGCGGGAATGGTCAACTGGAAGTTATCACCGTTAACACGAAGCGTTCCTTTTTCGGCGGTTATCCGGACATCAAAAAAATTCATGGCCGGGCTGCCGATAAAACCGGCCACGAACAGATTTTTAGGGTTATTGTAAACATCCATCGGAGCGCCGCTCTGCATGATAATCCCGTTATGCATCACCACGATGCGATCCGCCAGAGTCATGGCCTCGATCTGATCATGGGTCACATAGACGATCGTCGTCTCGAGTTGCCGGTGGAGCTTTCCCAGCTCCCCGCGCATCTGTACCCGCAGTTTGGCGTCCAGGTTGCTGAGGGGCTCATCAAAAAGAAATACTTCCGGCTTGCGAACAATGGCGCGTCCCATGGCCACCCGCTGGCGTTGACCGCCGGATAGTTCCTTGGGTTTTCTTTTTAAAAGCTCTTTTATTCCCAGCATGTGGGCGACCTCGGTAACACGCAGGTTGATTTCCGATCTCGGAAATTTCCGTTGTTTGAGACCAAAAGCCAGATTTTTGTATACCGACATATGGGGATAAAGCGCATAATTCTGAAAAACCATGGCAATATCCCGATCTTTCGGCGGTACGTTGTTGACCATACGATTTCCGATATAAACTTCACCCTCAGTCGTCTCTTCCAGTCCTGCGATCATCCGCAACGTCGTTGTTTTACCGCACCCCGACGGCCCCACCAGTACCAGAAACTCTTTTTCCTGGGCCGTTAGATTGATGCGGTCCACCGCCGTATTGCTTCCAAATCGTTTGGTCACTTCAACTAATCGAATTTCTGCCAATGGCTCCTCCTTTTAATCCATCAGAAACCCGCCATTTACATCGAGAATCTCCCCGGTAATAAAACCCGCTTTATCGGATGCAAGAAACAAAACGGCCTCGGCCACCTCTTCCGGTTGGCCCAATCTTCTTAACGGAATAGACTCGATAATGGCCCTTCGTCTTTCTTCCGACCATTCGGCACTCATATCCGTTTCAATCGCATGCGGCGCAACACCATTTACATTGATACCGTATGCAGCCAGTTGTCTTGCCAGGGTTTTGGTCAGACTGTCAATGGCCGCCTTGGAAGGAGCATATCCGGGGGCAGATGTAATGTCACCTGTTTTCCCCGCAATTGAAGACACATTTATGATTTTTCCCGAGCGCTGCCGGATCATGAGGTCAGCTGCAGCTTTGCAGCAATTGAACGTGCCCTTCAAATTTACGGCGATGACCTGATCCCATTCCTCTTCGCTAACGGTCTCGATGGATCCCCTGCGAATGATTCCGGCATTATTGACCAATATATCAAGCCGCCCGAATCTTTTCTCAATCCGGCGGATCATATCTTTGACCTGCTCCGATCGGCTCACATCGGCCCGCATGGCCACACATTGTCCCTTGTGGATTGAAAGTCCCTCGGCCGTATTAAGCAAATCTTGCTGCTCGCACACATCATTCAAAATCACATGGGCATCTTCACGGGCAAATGCTCCGGCAATGGCTTTGCCGATACCCCTGTGGGCGCCCGTTACCAGTGCTACCTTGCCTTTGAATGGCATCTCAATTTCCTCTCGATATGCACAAAGTTAATTTTTATGAGATTACTCTTTAACGGCACCGGCGGTCAACCCCTGAACCAGCAGTCTCTGCAAAAAGACATATAAAATAATTGCCGGCATCCCACCCACCAGAGATCCGGCCATCAACATGGGCCAGATGATTCGAAACTCTCCCACTGTTCGGGCAATGCCCAGGGTTACCGTAATCATCGGTTCGCTGCTTGTGAGACACAAGGCCCAGAGAAGGTCCCCCCAGGCAAGCAGAAACGCAAATAAAATGGTGGCCACCATGCCGGGAGCGACGATGGGTAAAACGATTTTAAAAAAAATACCAAGCCTGGAGCACCCATCGACCATAGCCGACTGGTCCAATTCATCCGGTACTTTATCAATAAACCCTTTCATCATCCAGGTAGAAAACGGAAGACAGATGGTCAAAAAGGCAATGATCAATCCCGTGCGCGTATCATAAAGGCCGACCTTGCTCAATATTTTAAAATAGGGACCGACCAGCAATACGCCGGGCAGCATTTGAGTTGCCAAAAAAAAGCCGATCAAAAATCGCCGGCCTTTGAAGAAGAATCTCGAAAAACCATAACCGGCCAGGGCACCGAAAAAGGTGGACAGCGCAGCCGTTGCCAGGGAAATGACGGTGCTGTTAAAAAAATAGATACCGAAGTTTTTGCGCACCCAGATTCCGATGTAACTATCCACGGTGAGCTTCAATGGAATCCATGTCGGCGGCATGCGAAACGCTTCTGCTTCGGTTTTAAGGGAAGTGGAGAGCATCCATGCAAATGGTATCAAGCAATAGATACAAACCAATATAAGAAAAACCCATATAAGGGTCTTGGCAATAACATCACCCGGCCGTATTTTGGCAGCTTCCATCCGCATCACTCTTCCTGACTGATCATCCAGATATACGGCAGACTTACGAGCAGCAGTACGATCGTCATCACCACCGAAATGGCGGAGGCATATTCAAATCGAAAGAATTTGAAATATTGTTTGTAGGTGTAGGTGGAAAGAACTTCGGTCAAAACTCCGGGCCCTCCTTGGGTCATGGCCTGGATCAGTCCGAAGCGACGTACTTCCCAAACGATATCCAATGCCAGGGCCACAACAATCATTTTTTTCAATCCCGGAAGCGTGATATGGATGAATTGTTGCAACTTGGGAGCGCCGTCGATTGCGGCAGCTTCATAAAGATGCCTGGGAATCGCCTGAAGGCCGGCCAACAAAATCAACATTACAAAAGGAAACCCTCGCCAGAGATTGACGAGAATGGCGCTGGTCATGGCCAGTTTTGGATTGGACAGCCATTCAATCGGATTATCAACTATTCCGATAGTGATCAGTAAATCATTCAAGGCCCCATAAATCGGATCGTACATCCATTTCCATATGATACCGGCAACCACATCCGGAACCACCCATGGCAGCAAAGCAATTACCCGGAACAAAGGCTTGGCCGGCAAAGCGCTATGGAGCACCATGGCCACCGCCAGTCCGAGGATCATGTGGCTGGCCACACTAAAAGAAACAAACACCACGGTATTCCAGAACGTCGTTTTAAAAAACGGATCTTTGAACAAACCCTTATAGTTGGCAAGGGTATATCCCGCCTCGCCGGCCCGTCCTGACTCAAAACTGTATAAAATACTTGTAATGGCGGGCCAGCCGAGCACCAAAACCAGCAGCAAAACTCCCGGCAGCACGAAAACCATCCACATGTGACGATCTTTTATCCACATGCTCAAATTCCCAAATTAAAATCAATTTGGGGAAGGCGAGTCTCCAGAG
>CP070694.1:2154964-2160214 GCA_020353355.1 Desulfobacterales bacterium
AAACCAACTTCTCAACGTTGAAGATCAATCACATGAATTCATTGAATATAAAAAGGTATATGCACATAAAATATTAATCGAAAAATTTACAAAGATCCGGTATTGGCAAAGTACGTTAATTTATTAGGAGGATTAACTAAATGGGTAAAATTAGCATGGTGATGTTTGATCTGTCCGGAACCACGGTTTACGATGATACCGGCGTACGGGATTGTCTCTACAAGGCTGCCCAGAAATACGACCTCGATACCACCCCTGAAGAAATTTTACTCCATATGGGGACCAATAAGGTTCATCTGTATCAATTTCTTATTGCCAGATCACGCGGGCAAGACATCGATTTTAAAGATTTCGAAAAGGTCCAGGACCCGCAGACCTACGATCTGGCCAAGCAAGTCTTTGACCGCTATGAAGAACTTATGATCGAACACTATCGCAACGAAGTCAAAGAGGTGGAGGGGGCATCGGATACCTTTCGATGGTGCCATGATCACGGCATCAAAGTGGCAACCGACACCGGATTTCATCGGGAGATCACCGAGGCCATCATGCAAGGTTTGGGATGGGTCAGAGACGGTCTGGTGGATTGCTCCGTGCATGTGCAGTCTGTCCCTGGAGAGCGGGGAAGACCGGCGCCTTTTATGATTTTTTATGCCATGGAAAAACTGGACGTTCAAAGCGTCCATGAGGTTATCAAAATCGGAGACACTCCGGCGGACATGCTGGAGGGCCGCAATGCCGGCTGCCGTGGTGTCGTGGGGGTACTCAGCGGCCCCCGTCCGGTGACCGCCTGGGGCAAATACTGGCATACCCATGTGATCCCCAGTGTGAAGGAGCTTCCGGAGTTAATCGAATCGGAATTTATGTAAAATCATTCCTTTTTTAAAAGATTGAATCATCGTGAGTAAACCCGTTATTTTTGACGCAGGTGGATTATTCTTGAAACCGAGGATTAAGCGATGCCCAAGAAAGCAAAAGCGGCGGTAATGACCGCACCCAAAAAGGATCTGGAAATCTTGCAATACCCCTTGCCGCGCGTTGAAAGGGGTTGCATTCTGGTTAAGATTACCTGCTGCACCATATGCGGATCAGATGTTCATTCCTGGGTGGGTCGCAGAACGGCACCCACACCCATTATATTGGGCCATGAAATAGTGGGCACCATTGTCGAAATGGGGGAAGGTGTTACCCGGGACTCCGGAGATCGACTGCTTGAGGCCGGCGATCGAATCACCTGGACGATCATGGACAACTGCGGCAAGTGCTACTATTGCCGGGAAAAAGGGTTAATGATGAAGTGCCGGCATCTTAAGAAATACGGACATGATCGTTGTGCCGACCCGCCCCATTTTATCGGTGGATTTGCCGAGTATTGTTACATAACGCCGGGCACATGTGTCATCAAGGTTCCGGATAATTTAACAGATGAAGAAGTTGCCCCGGCTAACTGCGCGCTGGCTACAGTGGTGGCCGGGTGGGAGGCTGCCGAAATTAAGCCGTTTGAAAATGTTTTAGTTCAGGGAGCCGGCGCGCTTGGCTTTTACGCATGCGCCTTGGCCAAACATTACGGATGTCGCAGAATTATTGTGACCGATGTTTTGGATCATCGTCTGGAACTTATCAAGGCCTTTGGTGCCACGGATACAATAAATGTTAAGGGCATGGCCGATGAAGAAATTATAGGAACTGTTCGTGATCAGACTGCTGGATTCGGCGTAGACTGTGTCCTTGAAGTCGCCGGTTTACCGAACCTTATTTCGCTGGGCCTAAAATGCCTGAGAATAGGGGGACGGTATGTAGAGATTGGCAATTCTTATCCGGGTGCAAATTTCACCTACGATGCTTGTGATCTCATGATGCGGCGTTTGACTATCAAGGGAATCCATAATTACGATGCCAAACATCTGCAAATGGGGGTGGACCTCCTTGAAACGACCCACGAAAAGTATCCTTTCAGGGACATGGTGACTCACAGCGTTAGCCTGGAAAACATGAATGCAGGCATGCGTTTGGCAGAATCCGGCGAAGCCATTCGAGTTGCGGTTTTGCCCTGATGTTGCTCACCGGTATATCTATCAAATTGGAAACTGTAAGATGAGCGGGATAGCTCTGGGGATCGTTCTCGTTGCCGCATTTCTGCATGCCGGCTGGAATTTTCTCGCCAAAAAAAGTCAAAATAAAATTGTCTTCATCTGGTGGTTTCTCCTGATTGCCATCATTGGTTACTTTCCCATGTTTGTTTATTTCTGGTCCGGTATTCGCATCTCTGCCCTCGGTTGGATTTATATCGCAGTCACCGGTGTGTTACATGCATTTTATTTTTGGTTTATGGGGAGAGCCTATGAACGCGGTGATCTTTCTCTGGTTTACCCGCTTTCCCGGGGCTCAGGCCCCCTGTTTGTGCCGATTCTGGCCGTGATCTTGATGCAGGAGCAACTGTTCTTGCCGGGGATAGTGGGTATCTCTCTGGTGATTGTAGGTATTTATATTATTCATTTGCAGTCATTTTCGATACAATCCGTGGTTGAGCCTTTTTTGGCCATGAGAGGCAGCGCCTCCATCTGGGCGCTCTGCACCGGCGGCACGATTGCAGCCTATTCCTTGGTGGATAAAGTGGGTGTCAGCATCGTCTATCCGCCGGTATATATTTACCTGATGTTTGTCATTTCGCTGGTATTGTTAACCCCGTATGTATTGACAAAAGAACGCCCAGCGCTAAAAAAGGAATGGAAGGTAAACCGAATACCCATTTTAATTGATGGGTTTTTGGTTCTATTTACGTATATGTCGATCCTATTTGCCTTGCGAATCAGCAAGGTCAGTTATGTTGTAGCGGCGAGAGAGGTGAGCATTGTATTCTCGGCTATTTTCGGGATCAAGTGGCTCGGTGAAAAACATGCCCATCAAAAATTGGTGGGTGCCATTTTGATTTCGATGGGGGTCGTCTTTATTGGTTTAAGTAAATGAACTTGGTATTTGGTGTTTAGTGTTTAGTGTTTGGTAAATATCTTACTAAGCACAATAAAATTCTGTAACCGAAGTATTCAGCTTATCATTGATGCCTTCTTAGAACATACAGTCAGGAATAATAACTTTTTATCATGAAAAATATGATAATTATTATTTTGACTTATACTCAAAAACGTACTTATTCTACATGATTCTAGACCATCGAGATCTCCGGGATCTTTTTGTGCGGAGATTGGAGTTTAGCACCAAGGTATGGGTTAGATTTAACAGCAATTCTTTTACAGGAGGAAAATTATGGAAAGAGAGCCGTTTTTTCGCAGGAAGACCGCCATCGCCTACAAGACCGAAGAAAAGACTGTGATGCGCGGGTATAATTTGAGCGATATGGCAGAAGAGGGCTATTCGTTTTGTGATGCCCTGTTTGTGTTGTTTCAAGGCCGCATACCCACCGAAGCGGAAGAGCAAATGCTGCAATACGAAACCGCCGAATTTTTAGAGCATTCGATGTCGCCGTCGGCCGCCTCGGCCATTGCGGTGATCAGCGGCAGACCGTATCTTCCGGCTGCTGTGGCCGCCGCGGTCATGACCTTTGGCGGAGCGCACGGTCCGGGAGCCGCCCATGGCTACATGTTGCATAAATACATTGAGCGCGCACGGGTGGAGGGCATATCGTTGAAAGAGATGGGCAAGATTTTAGTGGATGAGCACATGGATGCGGGCATGCCGGTGATGGGCCTGGGCCAGCCCCAGCACACCGACGGTGATCCCCGGGCAGAGCCCACCCATATCAAGCACGAGGAATTGGGGGTCGGCGGCGTGTATCTGGAGTTGCAGCGCGCCATTGAAGAGCGCTTTAATGAACGCCGGCAACAGGAAGGGCGCTCCTATGTGGCGGTGAACATGATCGGCGCTGGCAATACGGCCCTGGCCGAGCTGGGTTTTTCACCCAATGCTGCCTGGTGTATCGGCTGTGTATGCCGCGGCTTCAGCTGTGCGGCGCATGCGATTTACACCATGAAAAAAGGCCATGCCTGGGCGGCGTCCAAACGCGAGCCGATGGTACAGATGCTGGATTTGACGATGATCAAGTATGTCGGTCCCGGGGACCGGCCGGTACCCAGCCAGGAAGAACGACAGGAATATGCCAGAAAACAGAAAGAGGAAGGAGAGTATAAGCAATGGGCTCTTTAGACGATCCGAGATTAAGATATGATTACAAAAACAGAGAATATGGCACCGTTGAGCCGGACACCAAACGGGAACCGTTTCGCTGGGTTTCCGAGGTGGCCTATAAAAATGTGCACCGTATTGTCAGCCGGGGCTATGATACCACCGAATTGGTGGAAGCCGGCTACGGCATCGCGGATGTGATTTTTATCGACTTTCAGGCCAGAATTCCTTTGATCGAAGAAGCCAAGATGTTAAATTATGTGATGATCCTGTCTTTGGAAGACGGACTGTCTTCTCCGGCAGCCATGTCGAGGATCATTGCCAGTGGCAAGACCTATTTAACCCAGGCAGCCGGCGGGTCCATTTTAGCTTTTGGCCATGCCTATGGCGCGTATTGTGCCTTTGGGGCCATGCTGGATAAATATTTGGCCAGGGCGAAAGCGGAAGGCAAAAGCACCGCGGAGATTGCTGAGGTCTTGGTGAAGGAAAATTTGAATAATGAAGCCCTGGGCGTCTCCAGCTTAATGCTCAAGGATCCGGCAGCCAAACGCATGCTTGCTCGCGCAGAAAAACTGGGTGTGGCCGGAAAATACATCGGCTTGATGGCGGAAGTTGTCAAAGTAGCCCAGAAGATCAGCAGTGAGCCGGTTGACATCGACATGCTGGGTGCCACCGGGGCTGTGATGCTGGATTTAGGGTTCTCACCGGAGTCTACCTGGGCGGTTCTGGCGGTAACGCGCGCCTTTGGAGCCGGAGCGCATCATTGTGAAGAGGTGGAACGGGAAGATTACCGGAGATTGGGGCAAACCCTAACCCCCAAGGAATTGTACGACGGTCCCGAGGACCGGCCGGTTCCCACACTGGCAGAGCGCAAGCAGAAAGTTCGTCCCGGAATACACCGCACGCCGCAGGAATGGAAAGACGCCCTGGAGCAAAAACAAAAACTGAAAGGCAGCGGCTGGGCCATTCACGAGGAAATCGAAGATCCACGCAAACGGAAAATGAAATAAACTAATTAAAGTTACTGCAGTAGCAGGCAAAATCATTAGCTACCTTATTATAAACGGGAGTTATAATTCCGAAGCACGAAACCCGAAATCCGAAACAAAT
>CP070694.1:2160314-2166838 GCA_020353355.1 Desulfobacterales bacterium
CCTTTAAGTTCCCCCATTCCCCGGATACGGGAGCGGGTCTGAGTGAAGCGGGACAACACCTGGTAAAAGCCTGTAATCATTTAGGAATCATGCTTGATCTGTCCCATATCAATGAAAAAGGCTTTTGGGATATTGCGAACCTATCCGATGCCCCGCTGGTCGTAACGCATGCCGGGGCATATGAGCTCTGCCGGTCGACCCGCAACCTCACCGATAGGCAACTGGATGCTATCGGCGAATCGGATGGCGTCGTCGGCGTCAACTTCCATGTAGCTTTTTTGCGCGCCGATGGGCGCTTGGATCCCAAAACACCGTTGACAGAAATTGTACGCCACATCGATTATATTGCCGAACGAATCGGTATCGACCATGTGGCCCTGGGTTCTGATTTCGACGGGGCGACCATCCCCCTGGAGCTCGGTGATGTCACTGGTATACCAAAGCTTCTCGAAAGTCTACGAAAACATGGTTATGATGAAAAAGCCTTGCGCAAGGTAACCCATGAAAACTGGGTGCGCGTCCTGCGCCGGACTTGGAAAGAATAGCGGCGCTGAAATGGAATGCAATTAAGGCAGGTGCATTTCGTTTTTGAGGTTATCGGGAATCGCCACAATCCGGTTGGAATCTTTGACGCGTCTTTCAATAAGCTCCCCCCACAGATCCCCAAATAAAATGACATCCTTAACCGTGCCCTTTATTGGAATGGCTTCAGAAGAGACCCAGCCCTCGATCTCACCGGATCCGGAAGACACATCCTCGCGCTCAACCTGAAACTTCAAAAAAAAGTCTTTATCCGTCTTGACGGATTCTTTTTGGCGATATTTTTTTTCTTCCTCACGTGAGACGATTTGAAGTTTCAAAGATTTCATCCGTTTGCGAATCTGGATCGGCAATTGATAACTCACGCCCCTTTCAAGGGGCCCATAATGACCATGGCGAAAGTTGTAAGAAAGCGTCAGATAATCCTCATAGATTCTGCCGGGCAGCATGGGTTCTTGGCGTACCTGGGTCTTGCCATGGGTTCGTGTTTTCGAAAAAAAAACTTTTTGGGCTGCATAGTCAAACGTGATGCTCCGGTGTTTCTCCTTGCCCATACGTCGTTTCGTTGACTGAAAAAAAAGCGGCCTGAGGCGGTCTTCCTGCTCTAAATACTGTGAATAGGACACATAGGAATATTGCAGTCCACCCAGCGCGGCGTCAATGAAGCCGACAGCACGCCCTTGCAGGCTGATTTGATAAATATCATCCAGATTCGTTTTTGCAAACCTGGATTCGGCATCACCACAATGGGGAATGCGCCAATACCCGATATGATAGATCAGCTCTTCTCCCAGGAAATGATCTACAATAGACCGGCGCTCAGATTTAATCGCTGCCTTCGCAAACGATGGAGGCATGACCGAGATAAAACCCCATGCCCCCAAAATAAAACGAAGACAATCGCGACGGGTCATGGCTGCGTTCGAACTTAGCTCAGATATTTTTTCAAGCGGGTGCAATAAAACCGTCACAATAAATATCCACCTGTTAGCAAGGTTGGTGAGCAAATACGCCTATGCCGGAAGCATGAGCATTGCGCGTACGCCCTTTTTCGTCCGATTTTCCAGTTTGATGTCGCCATGGTGCAGAAATGCCACTTCCTTGGCGAAATTTAATCCCAGACCGGTGCTTTTTTCGCCGCTGTCCGGCCGTTGCAGGGAAAAAAATTTATCAAACACCTTCTCTATCGCAAAATCAGGAATTCCGACGCCGTTATCTTCAACAATGAGAGTTAGCATCCCTCTTTCTATTTGGACGATTAAATTGATGGAACAGTTTACATCACTGAAATCGATGGCATTTTGAATAAGATTTGAAAGTGCCTGATGAATCAAGAAGCTGTCGCCGTTGACCATCACATTTTTCGGAACCTGAACGTTCACCCGCAGCTGCTTTTTGGAAATCATCGCCTGTTTGCTTTCAAGCACGGTTTTTATCAGCGCAGAAACGGAAATTGGTCTCATCTCTTTGAGGATTTTCTGATTTTCCAGGGCAGCTAATTCCAGCATTCGATCCACGATTTCTTGAATGCGATTGGTTTCATGGCGAATGTTGGATAAAAACCGAGCCCGCTGCTCGGTCGGCATTTTTTCTTCCAGAAGTTCCGCCGCCCCCCGGATGGCCGACAACGGGCTCTTAATTTCATGGGTCAGTTTCTGAACGTAGTGCTCCACATATTTTTTACCTTCCAAGGTTTCCTGCATTTTCGCAAAGGCACTGCCCATTTCACCGATTTCGCTGCGGTCCAATTTGGGAAACACCACCCGTTTGCCCTGACGGATACCATTGGCATAGTGAGTCAGTCGTTGGATCGGGCGCGTAATCCATCGGGAAACGACATAACTGAGGAATATGGCCACGCCGACGGCAATCAGACCGACTTTGAAGATCTGGGGTTTTGCGGTTTTTAAAAAATTATTTATATTGGTGGTCGGTTTGGCCACGCTCAGCACACCGGCGGTGTTACCATTGACCCGGATGGGTGCGGCCACATAGAGCACCTTGGAGCTGGGATCCTCACTGTTTTCCGCGGTGGTTCGAGCGCCATATTTTCCCTGCAATGCTAAATGAACATCCCGCCAGGTGCTGTAATCGGCTCCAACATTTTGCGTATTTTTCGAATCAAAAATGATTTTACCGGATGCATCCGTAATGTACATGCGCATATCCACATCGGTTTTGACCAAATGGTATATCTTTGCCGTTAATGGACGTGAAGAGGCTTCTGCAAAAATCTGGTACCATTTATCCGGCTCAAATTGGTTGGCTTCCATTTCGCGCCCGATCATAACCGCCAGAATATTGGCCTGATCCACCAGTGGCTCTTCAACACCCTCGAGGTAGCGGGTGCGAAGGTTATCCAGGACCCAGTTGATCGGGTATGAAAAACACAGAATAAAAATAATCAGGTAACAGAAAAAAATGCGGGTTCCCAGTCTCATAAATCCTCTTTTAATGCGTAGCCGACTCCCCGATAGGTAATGATGGGATCGATCTCCGGCTTTATGGTTTTCATTTTGGCCCGAATGTTTTTGATATGGGCATCCACCGTGCGGTCCATACTGGCCTCCGGTTCATCCCAGGCCATTTCCATGAGTTGATCACGCGAGTATACATGTCCCGGACGGTGAATGAGAATTTTTAAAAGGTTATACTCGTAGCGCGAGAGTTCCACCGGTGTGCCAAAATAGGAAATCTGACGTCTGGATTCATCGATCTGGAATGCCTGATTGAGCGATTGCGCAACAACCGGCTGCTGGGTGCGCCGGAGCACGGCTCTGATTCGTGCGGAAAGCTCTCTGGGACTAAACGGCTTGACCACATAATCATCGGCCCCAATCTCAAGGCCCACCACCCGGTCAACTTCATCGGCGCGGGCAGTTAGAAAAATAATCGGAAGACTGTGGGTTTTGCGGATTTCTTTGCACAATTCCATGCCATTGATATCCGGCAACCCGATATCCAGGATAATGAGGTCAATGGCCTCTTTTTTTAATAACGAAATAACCGGTTTACCGCAGGAAAGGCAATGGGTTACAAATCCATCGGTTTCCAGCGCATACTGAATGGTTTCTGTGATCGCCGGTTCATCTTCAACAATTAAAATCTTTGCCTTCATGGTTTCCATCTCTAGGTTGCAAAAAGAAAGATTGCTTCGCCGCACTCTCAATGACATGGTAAATATAGGCTTCCTTGCGTCACATCGAGCTATTTTAGACCATCATATGTCTCCATAACTATTCAGTCTTAAACCGCTTCAACCAATTCCCGATAGACTGCCATGCCAGCTGAATCAAAAAAATAGCGGCCATAACCATTAGGCATCCGAGAATCACCATCCCACTGTGTTCCACAAATCGAGCCCCGTTTTTGCTATAGGCGGCGTTGGCCAGCGGAATTCCCAGGGTAATAAGGCCATACCAAAACAACGGGATCAACCCCGCACAGGCCCAGCGGACATAATCAGATGTTGCTAACTTGCGATTGATGCCACTTCTGCGCTTATGTGCAATTCTCCGAAGATAATGATGAATGGCTTTAATAATTATCCTATAAAACAGGTACAAAAAAAAGAAATAAATCACCACGCCTTCCAGGCGGTGCACGCGTTGCGGGGTAATCCACCCATAGTAAATAGCCGCGTCATAAACATAAACGGATAATATGATGCGCAGGGTGTTGACCAAAATAGTTAAGAGATAGGCACTTGCCGCACTGGTTGTCATCCATAAAAATTTTAACCGGTTACACTCGAAGCAATGAACACCGGAAAACACTGCCATACAAAACGCAATTATGAGAAAATTGACCCCCGCACAGGCCGGAGCGATAATGATTCGCTTTTGGTGGTTGACATATCCGCTGCCGATTTCGTATTCAAACGGGATCCCGCTGATGTACTCCACCAACTCCGCGGTGGGGGCTAAAATCCAGTTAAGATCGTCACTGCCGGCCCGGCTGTAATGGTATTTCATTCCGAAGGCGATTAACAGGGTAATCATATAGAAGACAGCATTTTGCACTCGGAGATACGTGATCGTATTTGACTCTGTGGTCATCATGCGTTTGACCTTTCGACGTTGGATATCCGATTATATTTTTTATACGCGACAATCATTGTCAGGACTAGAGCAAACATAACCAGCAAGATGGACATTTCAGGCTCCGGAACCGTTGAAACAGATCCGCCCACCGCCAAATTGGACACATGCAGCGGCAGGGGCAGCGGCTGATCTATGTTTTCGCTTTCGCCTGCGGGATTTACAATCACATCATTTACGGCAATAAATGAAGTATAGTCGGTCAGCAGATTGTAGGTTAACCCCAGGCTGGTGACCTCCGCCTGATGTTGCGGATTTACCCCTCGAAAATTAAATTCCGACAACCTCCCAATCCGTGTGCGTGCCCACAGATAGCGCAAGACACGGTGGATTTCCAGCGGTTCGATCTCGGCCGCATGAAAGGTCTGGCCATAATCTCCGTTGCCGCCGGTTCCGTGAAGCTCAATGGTCCCTCCGGCCGTACCGCGCCATTTGCCGAAAACGATCACCGGGCGTTTGGCAAACAGGTCGGGAATGCTGTTGGGCTCGATATCATAGGTTTCAAAACCGTTAAAGGTGACCCGTATGTTGGTCAATACCGGTGATTGAATGTAGTCTCGGAATTCAAGCGCCGCTGCTGGCGCTTCCTGGGGTTTGGTCACCACAAACGGCTCCCCCAGTCCGGCTTTGGCCATGCCCTCGATGAGGTATCGGTTCACACTGCTTCCGATGCCGAAGGCAAAGACGTTGGTGTCATTCAGATTAGCCTGAATCTCCTCAAACACCTCCCGCTCGGCGTCGATATAGCCATCGGTGACAATAATCATAGTTCGCGAGAAGGCTTTATCACGGGCTAGCGAAAATCCTGTTTTTAATGCATTTAAGAGCCTGGTTCCGCCGCCGCCTTGCTGTTTGTCGATCAGTCGCATGGCCCATTGAATATTTTGGGCTGTGGCCGGTACCGAGGAGTCAGCCATCAGGCGCGAACCACCGGCAAAGAGAATCACGTTGAATGTGTCTGTCTGCCTCAGGTTGCCGATCAAATCGTTTAATAGCTTTTTGGCGGTGTTGAGCGGAAATCCATGCATGGATCCGGAAACATCCACCACAAAGATGTATTCTCTGGGTGGAATAGCCGCCGGTAGAACCCGTTGCGGTGGCTGGATCATCAGCAAAAAGAAATTTTCATCCTGACCTTCATACAGCATCAGCCCCGATTGGATTTCTTTGCCGGCCAATCGGAACTTTAAAACAAAATCGCGATCACCGCTAAACCGCTCCGCATCCCTGAGTGCCACGATCGCCACGGATTCACTCTCCCAGAAAATTTCGGTGTCATGGGAGGTACACCTAATATCCTGGAGGGCAATGCCGGTTGAAATGGTGGCTCCGATATTAAATTTTGCCGGCGCTTTACTACCCTCCCGAAGATAGGGACTTTTAATCCATTGCTCGGTTTCCGGTGCCTCAGCCTCCAGTTGATTTGAGTACCGTGGACCCACAACTGTGGGATAGACAAATTCATAGGTCCCATCGGTCGGTACCAACAACTCGGTGTAATGCAGCTCAATATCAACGGAATCTCCGTGCATAATATTGGCCACATCCATGATGAACACATTCGGCCGCTGTTGTTTGAGCAAGGAAGCGCTTTTGCCTTGCTCTTTGGCCTGGTCGAATTCATTTTGCGCTGCCTTGCGTTCCTTAATCCGGGCTTGAATGACCTGCTCGCCGACGGTCATGGTCATGCCATGTACCGCCGCCCGGGTAGATGCCGGAAAAATATAGCGTGCACTAATCGGACGGGTTCCGTCATTGGAATACTTTTGCATGAGGCGCACATCGGCAATAACACCGCTGATATTCACCATGACATTGGTCTCCTTCAGAGGAAACTGATCCACGGACGGATCCCCGTTTTCAATAAAAAAATACGGCGAAAGG
>CP070694.1:2166938-2179457 GCA_020353355.1 Desulfobacterales bacterium
ATGAAGCCATAGCCCTTGCGGTCGTTAAACCATTTGACAGTACCATCAGCCATTGGGACACCCTCCTTTCAAATTAATTTCTCAATGTCTCACACTTCAGGATGCCACCGATAGCGATGGATCTTTCCTTCAGAATGACACTAGCCGGCCCTCAATGCCGGGTCTTTATGATCGATTCGATAATAACCTTTTTTCAGGTAAAATCAAGTTATTTATTCTTGGGGGCACTGAGACGCGGTACCTTCCAAAAACTCCAGTCCCCTCTGCCACCACCTTCGATGACCTTACCACTATAACTGAATGCAATGGCAACGGCACCTTCGGACAAATCCATGCGGGTTTCGAAGGTCACCTTGCCCAAATAGTCAATGTAGCGACGATAACCAAACGTTTTAATATCTTTTGAGTCCAGAACGATGCCATTATCCAGAGAAATAACATTGATATTCAGGTATTCCAGGGTAGTGAAGCCGGTTTTCAGATGATCCGCCAATTTAACAACACCGGAAATCTGCATGCTTTTTGCGTCTTTTATATACTGATACTCAATCACAACATCCCGTGTCTGCCATCTTCCCTTATGCGGTCCACCGTCCTGCAACACTAACCGGTCGGCTTCCTCCACCCACCTGCCGCGGTAACTCATGATTTTATTATTACAGGCAAGGAAGAGGCTTATTAAAATAAACACCATCAATAACTTGAATACAACTATAGTTTGGTTTTTTGAACTCATGTCATCTTCCTGAATACATATTTGGCCGCCGAGGTCGCTAAAATTTATAGATTAAAATAAGGCCGATTGTGGAAAAGCGCAAATTATTTTTATCATCAATGTTCTGGTTTTGATTTGTGGCAAGCAACCCAATGGCCTTGCTCGCCTTCATCCAACGCAGGTTGGTGTCGGGTACAAATTTCTTTTCTTATGCTGCACCGCGGGTGAAACGCGCAGCCTTTAGGCGGATCGATTTGACTGGGCACCTCACCGTGAAGATGAATACGTTTGCTTTTGCTGCGGGGATTGGCCACCGGTACAGCAGACAATAGTGCCATCGTGTAAGGATGCAAAGGACGCGCGAAAAGTGCTGCGCTATCGGTCATTTCAACGATGCGACCCATATACATGACCGCCACTCGATCGCAAATGTGCCGCACCACACTCAAATCATGGGAAATGAACATATAGGTCAGGGAGAACTGTTTCTGGAGTTCCACCAGTAGATTTAAAATCTGGGCTTGAATGGAGACGTCCAAAGCTGACAGCGGTTCATCGGCAATGATCAGTTTGGGATTAAGCGCCAGTGCTCTGGCAATACAGATTCGCTGGCGCTGCCCTCCAGAAAACTCGTGAGGATAGCGATCAATTTGCTCGGGCCGGATGCCGACCAGATTTGCTAACTCCGCTATGCGCTGCCGCCGTTCCCTTTGGGTCAGCAACTTATGGACGTTGAAGCCTTCACCGATGATCCGACTGACCTTTTTTCGGGGATTCAAGGAGGAGTATGGGTCCTGAAAAATAATCTGCATGTCTCTTCGCGTTGCCTGAAGCCAACGACGATCGCAGGCCAAAATATCCTGCCCCTCGAAAAAAACATGTCCCGCAGTGGGCGTTTCCAGACGCAGGATACAACGGCCGAGGGTCGTTTTACCGCAACCGGATTCTCCCACCAGGCCGAAGGTTTCACCGCGTTTAATTGCTAAATCAACTTCATCCACGGCTTTCAGAATAACGGGTTTGCCATGCAAAAATCCTCCGCCGATGGCAAAATATTTTTTTAGTCCTTGCACGACCAGTAACTCCCGATTACCCATGACGCCAACACCTCACGAGACGATCCGCGCCTTTGTCAAGCAATGGCGGTTGCTCAAAGCGGCAGCGGTCAAATGCCTGATGACATCTTTCTTGAAACGAGCACCCCTCTGTCAGCTCAAATAAATTGGGAACCATTCCGGGTATGGCCTTCAGTAGTTTTGTTTCAGACACCGGCCGGTCTATTTGGGGAATCGATTCCATCAAGCCGATGGTGTAAGGATGCAAAGGTTGATTAAAAAGATCTGCCACCGCCCCATATTCCACCACCTTGCCGGCATACATGACGGCCACCCATTGTGCCATTTCATAGACGACTCCCAGATCGTGGGTGATCAGGAGGTTCGAAGTACCCATCTCATCTTTGAGTGTATTTATCAGTTCCAAAATCTGTGCCTGAATGGTTACATCCAGCGCCGTGGTGGGCTCGTCAGCGATGACCATTTGGGGATGGCTCGACAGAGCCATGGCAATCAACACCCGCTGACGCATGCCGCCGCTGATTTGATGCGGGTATTCCCGCAAGCGTTGTTTCGGGTCGGGGATGCCCACCTTGTGAAGCATATCCAATGAACGGCTGACAGCTTCTTTCTTACTGACATGTTGGTGTAATCGGATAACTTCCGCCATCTGGGAGCCGATACGATAAACCGGATTCAATGCCGTCATGGGTTCCTGGAAGATCATTGAGATGTTGTTGCCGCGAATGCGGCGCATTTCCGATTCGGATAATTCCAGGATGTTTTGACCACCGAAAATTATTTCGCCGCCTATAATCTTTCCCGGCGGATCAGGAATAAGACGCATGATGGACAAGGCCGTTACGCTTTTGCCGCAACCGGATTCTCCGACCAAACCAAGGGTTTTCCCTTTTGGCACGTTCAGGTCTACGCCGTTGACCGCTTTGGCAATGCCCTCATCAGTTTTGAAATATGTCTTCAGATTTCGAATTTCCAATAGTGGTTGCGGCATGTCGATCTGTCCTAATCTACTTTAGTCGTAATTTTGGATTTGTGACCTCACGAATGCCGTCTCCGATCAGCGTAAAACCAATAACGCCCAGCATGATGAACAGACCCGGAAAAACGGTCATCCACCATTCACCGGTCACAATGTACTGGCGGCCCTCGGCAATCATGAGGCCCCATTCCGGTATCGGCAGCTTGGCACCAAGCCCAATGAAGCTCAAGCTGGCCACCCAGAGTATGCCGTAGCCGGTATAGATGGTTGCCTGAACGATGAGAGGGGTCATCGAATTGGGCAGCACATCAGTCAATATGATTCGCGATCGCGATGATCCCAACGCAATGGCGGATTGGACGTAATCCATGTTTTTAACCGTGATGGCCCGGCTGCGCGCCATTCGCGCAAACAGCGGGATATAGGATATACCGATGGCAACCGCCGCATTCAGCAAAGACGGACCCAATCCGAATACGATGGCCATGGCCAAAATCAGCGGCGGAAAGGCCAAGAATATATCCATAATACGCATGATGATCATATCCACTTTACGCCCAAAATAACCGGAAATCACACCCAGGGGAGCCCCCACCATCAACCCGACAACCACTGAAACCACGGCTGCCAACAGTGTGTGGCGGGCGCCGTTGAAAATACGGCTCAACAGGTCGCGGCCGTAATTGTCCGTGCCCAGGATATGAGCAGCAGAGGGTGCTTGCAGTTTTTCGGAAAAGTTTAGCGTATAGGCATCATAGGTGGACAATGCCGGCCCCCAGAAAACCAGGGTAAAAATAAAAAGTAAAATGAGCAAACCCACCAGGGCCAGCTTGTTTTTAATAAACAGCTTGAACTTATAGCTGAAAGCGTTTGTGTTTACCCTTCTCATTTGTAACTTTCGTATTTTATCAATCCAGTCGTATGCGGGGATCAATCCAGCGGTAAGATATATCAACCAGCAGATTAACGATTGCAAAAATAATCACATAAAAAATGATGAACCCCTGCAGTCCGGCGTAATTCAAATACTGAATGGATTCCACGGCGTACAATCCCATCCCCGGCCATGAAAAAACCACTTCAGTCAGCACGGCACCACCGAGAAGTGCACCATAGATGGCGCCGATCATCGTTACCGTCGGCAGTAATGCATTTCGAAAAGCATGCCGGATCAATACCCGCCGGATACCGAACCCCATAGCTTTGGCCGTGCGGATATAATCTTCTTCCAATGTTTCAATCATATCGGCCTTCAGCGTCCGCACGATAATTGCCAGATTAAAAAATGCCAGCGTAATTCCGGGCAAGATGAGCTGTTGCAAGGCACTGAAAAAAGCTTCGAAATCACCAGCGATGAACGTGTCGACGACAAGCAAACCGGTAACCTGGGCCGGAAAATCAAATTCGGGGGAAAGCCGACCCATCGGCGGCGGCGCAATTCCCAGTTTATAAAAGAATGTGTAGATCAGCAGCAGGCCCAACCAGAATGTAGGCATGGAGACACCAATGACGGTGAACACGCTAATGATGTTATCTGGTGATTTATTGCGGAAATACCCTGACACCACGCCAAGGGGGAGGCTGACGCAGACCATCAGAATAAACGCAAAAGTGGTCAGCTCGAAGGTGGCCGGAAAGCGGGTGAGCAATTCATAACTGACGGGATTGCCGGTATGATACGAGTATCCCAGATCTCCGTGGAGCAGCTGTTTTAGGTAAATCACAAATTGGGCCGGCACCGAATGATCCAGACCCATCAGCTTGCGCATGCTTTCGATATTTTCCGGTGAAGCGTGCGCCGGTCCCAATAGCATCATGACAGGGTCCCCCGGCAAAATCCGCGTAACGATAAACATGATGACCAGAGCCCCGAAGACGGTGGGAATGGTAAACAAAATACGCCTCAGAATATAACGCCAGAGATCCATTTAGATTTCGCACCGGTGTAAGAAACCCGCCAAAAGCAAGTAGCAAATTATGTCGTTTGCCCTGACGGGCACCCTCCCGGTGGCCCAGAGATGTGGGCCCCCGGGGGTGATGCCGACAATTCCTTATTCTTGAATGTAAACTGTTCTGACATGGAACTGGTCGTCAGGATTCAGACAGAAACCGTGAACATTTTTGTTCATGGCCGTATCCGCAATGGGCTGAAACATATACACCCACAGATCGTTTGCGGTCACGTATTTTTGAACTTCCCTTGATAAGGCATAACGGTCCTCCTTGCGGACCATGGGAGTGGCTTGCTTGATCCAGCCGTCCAGCTGGGGGTCATTGATGGCTGCATAATTACAGAAACTTTCTGATCCCAGCAAAAACATGAATTGATACCACGGGTCTGTCACAAAAGATGTCCAGGCCACCATGAAGATGGGTACCTGTTTGGATTTAAGTTTTTCCAGAAAGGCCGCCTGGGGCAGCACCTGAATATCCATATTAACCCCGATTTTCTTCAACTCGGCCTGCCAGGTGACTGCTACTTCCTTGTTGTAGGCAATTCGTCCTTCACCCAGCATTAAGGTAAACGACACCCCGTCTCCATAGCCAGCCTCTTTTAACAGCGCTTGGGCTTTGTTGAGGTCCTGTTCGTATTGAAAAAATTCAGCGGTGTGACTGGGGCTGCCTTCTGAAGCCGGACTGGTCATCTGGATGGCGCGACCATACAGAACATCATTGATCACCGCCGTATACGGAAACGAATAGGTCAAGGCTTTTCTGAACTTGGCATTATTGAAGGGCGGTTGGTTACGGTTCATATCGATATAATTGACTTTGGTGGTGGCTCGCCCGATCACTTTGAGTTTTTGCTTGCTTTTGAGCATGGCTTAGTCTTTGGAAGGGATCCACCACATGACATCGATGTTTTCTTTTTCCAACAACATGGCGCGCGTAGACTCCTCAGGGATGATCTTGTAGACCACCTTCTTGATTTTCGGTCTGGCACCCCAGTAGTCTTCATTGCGTTCGAATACGAGTTCCACCCCCGGCTTCCAGGAAACCAGTTTAAACGGACCGGAGCCCACATCGTTTTTGGCTACCCAGTCATTGGGTTTGCCCGCCTCGACACCCCCGTGAGCCTCTATGGCCTCGGGATCCTGGATACCCAGGTTAAGCATTTGCAGATAATCCAACAGGAGCGGATTCGGGCCTTCCAGCTTGATTTTGATGGTATAGTCGTCGATAACTTCCATTCCCTCTTCGGTTATTTTTGCCAGCCAGAGTACGGTGTTGGCAGCAGATTTGACTTTGCGGTACCGAGCAAACGTGTATTTTACAGCCTGGGCAGTGACCGGTCGACCACTGTGAAATTTGGCACCCTTGCGCAGATAAAACGTCCACTCCGACATTTCGGCATTGTGCTCCCATCGCGCTGCCAGCATGGGTTCTATCTTGGTGGTATCCACGCTGATGGTTCCGTCGGGGTTGGGGATTCGGGGATACTGTACTAAAAAATCATAAATTGCCCCGGCGGATGCGTAACCCGTATAATCCCGGGTGAGCGTTGCCGGATCCAAGGTTCTGGCATCTGTCGTAAAAGCCACCCGCAGGGTATCAGCCGCTTCGGCAGCTGCGGAACCCATCCCTGCGAATGCGACCAAAAAGAGAGCAGCCAAGACCACCATTGAATGCTTTTTTGTCTTCATTGCTAACCTCCTTGTTTATTCTGTTCGCCAGTAATTTTACGTTTGCCTAATAGCCCGGCACATCGAGTTCACGGCAGGCATTGACCAGGCTGTCAAGTTGATAGACCCCCTCTTTTTCGATTGTGACCCCATCCAACACAACGGTAGGATTCAAGACTACGCCGTCGGTGTGTGCGGCCGCCTTCCAGGTTTTGCCGCGGATTTGAGGGCCCTGACTTCCAATTCCCATCTCGACGCTGCCGAAGATGCGCTCATCCTCGACAATTCTGCCGGACGGCTTGGTGACCCCGGGATTGAATCCGAGAGAGTAATGGGCCAGCCGATACATGTTCGCATCATTGAAACTGGCCAGCCAACGCTCAAAGATTTTGGCCTGCATGCCGCCCTTGACTTCAGTGACTACCCCCTCTTTCAAGGTAAGTTCCACCTTGCCGCTCAATTTCCCCAATTCGGCCGGTGGGAAAAGGGCACCGTCAAAGACCAATGTTCCATTGATGGTTTCTTCGATCGGACACCAGGAGACCTGTCCTCCCAGCATAATGGCTTCCCCCTTGGTGTCTGCCAATTTTCCGGATTGACGCGCTTTGCGCCCCTGATTGTAAGCCACCAGATTGGTTCCGCCCGGGCTGTAGATTTCCACCTTGTCGGCGGCTTGCACGGTGTCGCGCAGAAGATTGCCAAGATCCAGAAGCTTGTCATAGCGAACCCGCTGGATGCAATTGACCAGCATGCTGGCATCCATGGCCGTCAGGCAGATGTACCGAACCCCATTATCAATGGCTTGTTTCCAGGCGTCTGATAGAAAAACCAAGCCTACCGCGAATTCAATCCATATGTCTGCATTTTGAATGGCGCCCGCCACCGGCGCCGGGGGTTCCTGATACATTTCACGTTGAGTGGGATGCAGGACCACCGCGGGCAAGGCCCCGGCAGCATAGGCTGCCCTGGCTGTGGCGCGCACCACCCGCATGTCACTGGAGGTGTCGGCCGTAATCACCACAGTTTCTCCCTGCTGCGCAAGCATAATATCTTCAATCAGCTTGCGCGCTCCGGCTGCAACCTCCCAATCTAAATATTCATCTCTTATTTCGGTGCCCAGTTCGATATCCATCTACCCCTCCTTTAGTTTTTAATCCATTGCTCTTTTGCCAATGCCCTTACATCATACCGCAGGAAACCGGGTTTTAATTTTCTTTCACGGGTAAGGGGGTCATGTAAGATTTTTTGCTGTGGCAAAGACCCAGACCCACGAGAACCTCGGCATGCTTCAACGTGACGGTTCCCGGTTCCACGACCGGGACGTTGAACTTTTGCTGGATCTGCTCTTTGAGATCGAACAGTGAGCCGCATCCTAATATCAGGGCTTCAATGCCATCTTCTTCAACCATGAAACGGGCAACTTGCATGGCTCTCAGCAGGACGCGTTCCTTTTGGTCATACTCGAGGACCGGAATTTTCAGTGGTCGGATGGAAGGAAAGCGATTTGAGAATCCGCGGGTCCATAGTTTTCTGCGAATTCTGGCGACGGATTGCTCCAGGGTCGTGATAATCCCGCAACGATCGGCCAACCCGATGGCAAACAGCTGTGAGGATTCACCGATTCCCAACACCGGAATGGTCGTAATCTCTCTGGCCCCGTAAAGACCTGGATCGGAAAAACAATAAATGATAATGGCATCGCAGCTGTCCGGGTCGGTTTTTAATACTTCTTTGAGCACATGGGCAGCCGTATTGGCCTCATCGTATTCGGATTGGATAGCCTCGGGGCCGTGTTTTAAGTGGATCACATCGATGACAGTGTCCGACTGCTTCCAATGCTCATAGTCAGCCGTTACGCTGCTGTTCCACTTATCGGTGCTTACCGGAATGATGACTTTGATATTCAAAGTGATCTCCCCATGGTGAGCAGGTTGCAATGATGACCGCAGGAAAAGTCATCTTAATTGGCAGCGCTAAAATTGTCAACATTATTAGATGCGCCCGGACAAACACCGCAGGTGATAACCATCATCGGTACACTCCAACACTTCCAGGCAGGTATCCAAAATTTCTTCGACCTCGCGGGGATATTCATTTTTTTATTTTCAAATGCAATGCTTTAGTGCTAATTGGGATAATTCTAAATAATTTTATATCATTCCCGCGAAAACAGGAGTGGCTGCAATTAAAGAAATTCAGTCAAATTATTCATTTTAAAAATTACCTTCTATCACCGAAATGATGTCGTCCATGCAGCAAGATAATCAAAAAAAGAGAGACGTATTTAAAGTGCCCGCCAGCGAAATCAGGCAACGAACACTAAATATTCAAAAAGAGTTACAACAAAATAATATCGATGGGTTTTTCATCCTCCAACGAGTTGATCTATTCTATTTTTCAGGAACCGCCCAGAATGGTTTTCTGTATATACCGGCCGAAGGGGAACCGGTATTGTTCATCAGGCAATATTTTCCCAGGGCACGTGCAGAATCATCCCTCAACACTATTATTGAAATTAAATCAATAAAAGAAATCCCGGCATTGCTCAACGATATATACGGTCGCATACCCGGGGTTCTGGGCTTCGAATTGGATATCTTGCCGGTAAATGATTTTTACTTCTATCGCAGCCTGATTCAGGCCAGGGATAATGTAGACGGATCACCGTTAATCCTGAAGTCAAGAATGATTAAGTCGCAGTGGGAAATTCGGCAAATGGAAAAAACAGCTGAACTTACCCGCCAGACATTTAGCTATATGCAAACCATTATTCAGCCGGGACTATCGGAGATGGAATTTGCCGGTATGGCCGAAATCTACGCCAGAAAACTGGGTCATGGAGGCCAAATAAGAACGAGACATTATCAAACCGAAGGCTATCCCTGGCATGTTCTCAGCGGGAAAAACAGCGCCAGGATCGGACTGTTGGATGCGGTCGCCAGTGGGGAGGGTACCTCGGCGGCCTTTCCGGTGGGTGCCGGCACCAAAAAACTAAAGCGCAATGAACCGATTATGGTGGATATGGCGCTGGTGTTAAACGGGTATCACCTGGACGAAACCCGCATGTTTGCCATCGACAAAATGCCGCAAAAGGCAAAGGACGCAGCGCAAGCCGTCATTGAAATCCACAATGCAGTGCTGGATAAGGCAAAACCCGGTATTGCGCTTGGAGAACTTTTTGAATACTCGGTCCGCACCGCTGAGTCTAAAGGTCTTGCAACACCGTATCTAGGCGCACCGGGGCATAAAGTAACATTTATCGGACACGGCATTGGTCTTGAAATCGTCGAGCCGGCATTCATCGCAAAAAACAGAAAAGAGCCGCTTGAGGCGGGAATGACATTTGCCCTGGAGCCCAAGATGGTCTTCGAAAACGAATTTGCCGCCGGGGTAGAAAGTGTATTTGCGGTCACCGAAACCGGTTCCCGCTTGATTACCAAAATTCCGGTGGAGATTTTTATTTGCTAATGATTTCGTTTTTTATGGCAAAGCAACTATGGCCATCCTTAGTGCCTTGATCAATACATTGGGATTTTTGAATAATGGAATGATGGAATATTGGCTCACGGATTTAAATCTATTTTTAAAAACAGAAGGATTCCTTTATAAAAACCATTATTCCACTATTCCAACATTCCAGCATTCCAAAAATTTTGAATAGTTTTTACAAACGATAACCATGAAATGAGATTTAAGGAAAAAATCGGAGGCAAGAGATTTCTATGAACGGACTGCTGAACGACACACGGGATTCGAGAACACTAATAAATGTTGCCCTGGGAAAAGAAAAAGCGGATTTGGCAATCGTGAACGCCAAGCTGGTCAATGTGTACACCGGAGAGATTTTGGACGATCATGCGATCAGCATCAAAGGCAAATGGATCGCTTATGTGGGAAATAATCCAAAAGTCAGCCTCGGCCCGGAAACGGAGATTATCGATGCTAAGGGCAAAACCGTCATCCCCGGGTTGATTGATGGCCACACCCACATCGCCTGGATGTACACCGTCAACGAATTTTTAAAATATGTCATCCCGGGCGGCACGACAACTGTGGTTACCGAAACCTTGGAACCTTTCCCGGTCGTCGGTTACGCAGGTGTGGTTGACTTTTTGGAATCATTAAAAGATCAACCCATAAAAATTTTAGCCACCGCACCGGTAATGATTTCCATCAGTCATGCTGCCAGAGGTATATCACAGGATACGCTTCAAAAGCTACTGGACCGCAACGAGATTATCGGATTGGGAGAATCCTACTGGCAGGCGGTGCTTCAAGAGCCTGAGCTGCTGCTGCCGTTATTTGACCAAGCACTTCATAGCGGAAAAACCATAGAGGGACATAGCGCCGGAGCCAGCGAGAAAAAGCTGGCCGCCTATGTCGCCAACGGAGTTTCTTCCTGTCATGAACCGATCAATGCCGACCAGGTTTTAGCAAGACTGAGAACAGGCCTGCATATCATGATCCGCGAGGGAAGTATCCGTCGCGATCTGGAAGATATTGCCAAAATCAAAGAGCGCGGAATTGATTTACGGCGTTTAATCCTGGCAACCGACGGGGCATCGCCATCAGACCTACTTGAAAAAGGCTACATGGAATATGTCGTCCAAAAGGCCATTGATTGCGGATTTGAACCAATGGCCGCCATCCAGATGGCGACCCTGAATGTTGCCGAACACTTTAAGCTGGACGGCTGGATTGGTGGCATTGCGCCGGGCCGCTATGCCGATCTGGTGATCATCCCGGATATCCGAACCATCAATGCAAAGGTAGTGATTAGCAACGGCAGGGTGGTGGCAAAAGACGGGAAGTTATGGACAGCCCCCAGAGAACATCAATTTTCAAAAGAAAGCCTGAACAGCGTTCATCTTCCAGGAAATTTGAGACCTGCTGATTTCGTTATCAAGGCGCCCAATAGAGACGCACAGGTTCAGGTGAGAGTTATCGAAATGGTCACCGATCTGGTCACGGCCGAAACCGAAATGAACCGGCCGGTTACTGATGGTGAACTGAAGACCGATATTCAACAGGATCTGGTAAAGATTGCGGCAATCGATCGCACTCACAATCCCGGTAAAATGTTTGTGGGGTTGATTAAAGGCATGGGCCTGAAATCCGGGGCCATGGCCTGCAGTGCCGCCTGGGACACGTCGGATATTATCGTTGTGGGGGCTGACGATGCGGATATGGCCGCAGCAGTTAATCGTATTCATGCCTTGCAGGGTGGGTCAGTGGTTATCGAAAACGGCAACATTGTCTCCGAGCTAGCTTTACCGATATTCGGCATTGTATCTGATCTACCAATGGAAACAGTCGCGCAGAAAACGGAAGAGATTAAAAAAGCGGTAGCAGATTTAGGTGTGTCTTTCCCTGATCCTTTTTTGACGTTGATTACGCTGAGCGGCGCTGCGATTCCGTATTTACGAATCTGCGAGGAAGGCCTCGTGAATTTAAAAGATGGGAAAACACTGCCGCTCTTCGTTGATTAGCAAGATTTCTTTCTTGCCGTCCACTTGGTATCCAGGTAATAAGAATTAGTATAATACAAGAGCCTTTTTAAATGATGTCCTGGAAGCCAAAGAAAAAGGTAAAAATCCCTGGGCCCGTTGGTATGATCGCTTGGGGTCTTTCTTTGAAAAGAAATTCGGCCCGAAATGGCAGGAAGACGAAAAAGAATTCTGGGAAAAATTCCCCTTCTATTAAATGCAATGACCAAGGTTCAATCTTTCATTTTTCAAATTAAGATCCAACTTGATCTGACAACACGCTGAGTTGCGATACGTTTATCAGTATCGGTACTTTTGAGGGCCCCAATTTTTTACGGATATATAGCAGATATCTGCTCGGAGGGTTTAAGACAATATCTTAGATGAGCTTTTTGAAAGTAAAAGGCCCCACCTCGAAAAGGTGAGGCCTTTACCAGATTGTTATAAATAGTTAATGCAAATGCTGTCTAATTCAGTGGACAGCCCTGCTCATTAAAACCTTCGAACAAGTCTTTCAAGCCCTCGTAGTCACCTCCCGGGAAGACATCGTTAAACCCTTCGATTATTCCAATCACCGCCAGATCATAGGATACCCCCGATGAGGCTGCATTGAGCAGTGCAGCTACGGTATGACGACCCA
>CP070694.1:2179557-2184216 GCA_020353355.1 Desulfobacterales bacterium
CTGAATCCACAACTTTAGAGATATCATGTCGAACAAACTAAGAACCATTCTTGAAACGCAGCCGGTTGAAGCTTCTGCACCATGCCGGATCGACATGGGACGGACACTGGATATACCGATATTCTATTATCCGTTGCGCCATTTATCCCCGTGTACATTTAATATCGCTTTAGGGCTGCGGACGCGGGTGCGATTGACGCCTTACGCCAGCAACATGATTAAGATATCTTCGAGAGGATTTGAAGATGCTGAGTTTCAGATGGACAGCGCCCCATTCAAGCATCCCCTCGGGTTGATGTTTGCGACAGCGGCCTATTTTAACGCCGACGGCATTCACATTGAAATTGAATCCCAATCTCCACCGCGGAGTGCATTGGGGGGCTCATCGTCTGCCGCCGTAGCGCTAGTAGCGGCATTTTTTCAATTAACGAAGCAGCATTCAGAATCGGACATCGTTCTTAATCGACGCAAAATAGCGCTGCTTGCTTATAAAATAGAAGAAACTGTTGCCGGTGTCCCCTGTGGTATTCAAGACCAGCTCGCCGCCGCATATGGTGGGGTGAATGTTTGGCATTTGCAGGCGAATCCGGAACAATCCGTATTCAGCAAAAAAGTCGCTGTGAATAAATCATTCCACAAAAAATTTGAGCGGCATCTGCTTTTGGCCTACTGCGGCATACCCCATGAGTCCAAAGATATTAACGCGCAGTGGGTCAAACAATTTCTTTCCGGCAAACATCGCAAGCACTGGGCTGAAATCATAGACTGCACCCACACTTTTGTTGATGCGATAGCCAAACGAGATATCAAACTGGCCGTTTCTTGCATGAATCGTGAAACAGATATTAGAAGGGAAATGACCCCGGAGGTGCTTGATGACATCGGTCAAAAGCTGGTGAAAATCGCCATAAAAAACGGTTGCGGAGCACGCTTTACCGGAGCCGGCGGCGGCGGTTGTATTTGGGCATTGGGTGACATTGAAAATATTGACAGATTGAAAGAGGTATGGGAAGAGACACTTTCACCCACAGATGAGGGAGGTCTGCTGGAAGTGAAGATCGACTCGAAGGGTGTGGTGGTTCATTGAATCGTTCGTGTTTTGTGTTTGGTGTTTAGAATACAGCTAACACGAAACACAAAACACGAAACATAAATGTTCAGCAAAGGAACATGAAATGAACTTTCAAGATGTTATTTTATCATTACACAAATTTTGGGCTCGCAAGGGCTGTGTGATGGTTCAACCCTATGATATGGAAGTTGGGGCTGGAACATTTCATCCGACCACGCTGTTGAAGGCACTGGGGCCTGAGCCATGGAATGTCGCTTATGTTCAGCCCTCCCGGAGACCGACTGATGGACGTTACGGTGATAATCCAAACCGGCTCCAGCATTACTACCAGTATCAGGTTATCCTGAAGCCCTCTCCGATTGATGTTCAGAAACAGTATCTGGAAAGTTTGAGGGTGCTGGGGATCGATCCCCTTGACCACGACATTAGATTTGTTGAAGATGACTGGGAATCCCCCACGTTAGGTGCTTCCGGACTGGGCTGGGAAGTATGGCTGGATGGTATGGAAATTACTCAATTTACTTACTTCCAGCAGGCCGGCAGCATTGAGCTTCATCCGATATCCGTTGAGCTGACTTATGGCTTGGAGCGCATTGCTATGTACCTGCAGGCTGTGGATAGTGTTTATGATCTGAAGTGGAACGACGATATCACTTACGGAGACGTCCATCACCGGCAGGAAGTCGAGCAGTCAACCTATAATTTTGAAAAAGCCAATGTTGCGGTATTGTTTGACCTGTTCACTAAATACGAAACAGAGTCTCAACAGCAAATAGAAGAGGGGCTTGTTCTTCCAGCCTACGAGTATTGCCTCAAATGCTCGCATACCTTCAATCTACTTGATGCTCGCGGAGCCATCAGTGTCACCGAGCGCACAGGCTATATTGGTCGGATCCGAAATCTTGCCAGGCTGTGTGCAGAAGGTTATTTGAAGCAACGAGAAGCGATGGGGTTTCCGTTACTCAAAAAGAGAAAGAACCCTTAGAGGTGAATATGGATAATCTATTACTTGAAATCGGCAGCGAAGAAATACCGGCCGGATATATTTTACCGGCATTAAAGGTACTTTCGTCGACATTGCAGCAAAGATTAGCCGACGCCAGAATTGATCATGGCGATGCTCTTGTATATGGGACTCCACGAAGACTGGCAATCATCGTAAAAAATGTCGCCCCGAAGCAGAAACCCATGAAAAGCGAAGTCACTGGTCCCCCGGCATCGGTCGGATTTGATGAAAACGGCAAACCGAGTATGCCTGCTAAAAAATTTGCGGAGAAAATTGGGATTTCGCCAAACAAATTGACGGTAAAGGAAACACCCAAGGGCATGTACCTCTGCGCACAAAAGACCGAACGAGGCGCGGCTACCCGAACCTTGCTCAAAGAAATCCTGCCGGAAATTATTGTGTCCCTTCCGTTTCCCAAAAAAATGAGATGGTCTGACCTTGATCTGGAATTTGCAAGACCGATCAGATCCATACTTGCTTTGCTGGGAAAAACACTCATTCAATTTCAGATGGGTAATTTAAAAAGCGGCCGGTATACCTTTGGACACTATTTTATGGCGCCTGGCAAAATTAAAATTGATGCGGCCGATGCATATGTTGATGCGCTGCGCTCTGCCAATGTCCTGGTTGATATGGAGGAGCGCAAAAAGGCGCTCGAACACGATATTGCAAAGGTCGCCGGAGAGATAGGCGGCCGCATCCTGCCGGATGAAGAGTTGGTGGATATCGTCACCAATCTCGTCGAATATCCGGTAGCTGTGGCCGGAAAGTTTGACGAAGCGTTTCTGGAGGTTCCGGATGAAGTCTTAATCACTGCCATGCGAGAGCATCAGAAATACTTTACAGTTGTCGACCAAAATAACAAACTGATGCCGTGTTTTATAGCAGTAAACAATACAGCGGCCAATGACATGGCGGTGGTTGCAACCGGACATGAACGCGTACTGCGAGCCCGTTTGGCAGATGCTCGGTTTTTCTATCAAGGTGATCTGGATGTCACCAATGATGAACGCGTCGAAAAGCTGAAAGGAGTCCTTTTTCAGGCCGAATTGGGAACCATGTATGCAAAAATTGAGCGGATCGCAAAGATTGCGGAATATCTGATTGCTGCTTCTGATATTGATCTGGATTCGGGCACTGGATATAAGGATTTAACAAATTCTGCGAAACGAGCGGGGCGATTGTGTAAAGCCGATCTGGTCAGTCAGGTTGTGGGTGAATTTCCGAAATTGCAGGGGATAATGGGAAGAATTTATGCGACCTTCTCCGGTGAACTATCTACCGTTGCAGCCGCCATAGAGGAACACTACCGACCGGTTTATTCCGGTGGGCCGTTACCGAAAACACTGGTGGGCGCCATCATCGGCATTGCGGATAAAATTGACTCCATCTGTGGTTGTTTCAGCGTTGGCCTAAAACCTACCGGAGCCTCAGATCCTTACGCCTTGCGGCGCCAGGGCATTGGTATCATCCAGATTTTACTGGATAAAGGCTTCACGCTTTCATTGTCGGCGCTGATTGAAGAAAGTTTAAAGCTTTTCAAAACGGGTCATATCCAAGAGATAAAAGAACAGATTTATACTTTTTTGCAAAACCGCATGACCCATTTATTGGTCGAAGACGGATTTTCTAAAGATACCATCGCCGCTGTTCTCAGTGTCTCATGCGACAATATCCCGGAAACCTGGAGCAGGGTGAGAGCGCTCGAGAAACTCAAAGCCAAACCAGATTTCGAGCCCCTTGCCGCGGCCTTCAAACGGGTGGTGAACATCATTAAAAAGGCCGATGCTTTTAAGCCTGGTGATGTCGATCAAAAATTGTTTCTGCATGAATCCGAGTCAGCCCTCCTGGGCGCTTATGAATTCGTCCAGCAAAGGGTCGAAGACGATTTGGAAAAAGGATTTTTTGACCAGGCCCTTGTTAAAATTGCATCGCTGCGTGATACAGTGGACGATTTCTTTGAAGGAGTCATGGTCTTGGCCGAAGACGAGGAAGTTCGCCGCAACCGGCTTTCATTGCTGGGGCACATCGCCGTTTTATTTGGCAAGATTGCGGATTTTTCCAAATTATCTACCTGAGGCGGACAAACAATTGAAGATTGAATATTTATGGATGTCGCTGCACTCCGTCATTTAAATATTCAATATTCAATCGACAATCTTCAATACTAACATGACGCAATTATTTAGCGACATAATTCACAAAACTTATATAAAAATAAAGCACTGGAACGGAGAGAACTATGGCCTATGATCCTGAAAAAGATAAGCTTCTAAAAAAGTGGAAATGCGCAGAAACCGGTTTGGTAGTATCGATCAACCGCTATGGCGATGGAGAACCAAAAGTACAGATTGGGCCCCGGATTCTGCTGAAGAGCGACGGTACCGAAAGAGCCCCGGTGAAATCCGGTCGGCTAACCATCGAAGATGTCATGTGGCTATATGACATTATTGATGATATAAAGCAAGAGCTCTCAAATTTGGCCTCGCCGAGCTGAAATCACGCGTCATTATGAGACATAATTGGAGTGAACCCCTCCGATTGCACAAATTATAACTGAGTGTTAAGACAGGGTCAGAAA
>CP070694.1:2184316-2192156 GCA_020353355.1 Desulfobacterales bacterium
AAGCAAGCACAGCGGAAATCCCAGCTAAGGCAGACGGGCTTAAAAGAGTTGTCCAATCAAATTATGGAGGCCACCCATGATTTTATAGACAATCTCAATTGGGGAGCCTATCGGCTGGTCGGCTTCACGGTTTCACTGTGTCAACTGACGTCGGCCCTTTATTTTGCGAAAATCATCAAGCAAAAGAATCCAAAACTGATCACCGCTGTCGGTGGATCCAGCTTTTCAGGAGATACGGCCAAAAACGCAATAAAATTATTTCCGCAAATAGACGTCATCATCACCGGCGAAGGGGAACTCCCCCTGAGCCGACTGATCGATTATCTATACCGCAATAATCAGTCAAGGGATTTGCCCGCAATTCAGGGCGTATTCACCAAAAATGGTGCTCAGACACAAAAGCGCCGATATCCTTTTTTTCAGATGGACACCTTGGAGCGCCTTCCGATTCCGGACTACGATGATTATTTCAATCTGCTCAACTCCTTTCATCCCCAAAAATCCTTTTTCCCTGCCCTGCCCGTTGAAATTTCTCGCGGTTGCTGGTGGAAACCTGTCACCCGCAGTGGAAAGGCAGCCGGTTGTGCGTTTTGCAATCTCAACCTGCAGTGGAGCGGTTACCGATCTAAAAAACCTTCGCAGGTGGTTTCTGAAATTGATTCCCTGACGACCAAATACAGGGCACTTTCCGTAGCCATCGTGGACAATGTATTGCCGCAAACGACGTCGAAGGAGATATTTGAGAAGTTGGGAAAACTGAAAAAAGACCTGCGCCTGTTTTCTGAAATTCGGGCAAAGGTGCCGTTGGCGGAACTCAACGCCATGCGCGCAGCCGGAATGCAGGAAGTGCAGATCGGCATTGAAGCACTCAGTACGAGCCTGCTAAAAAAGCTGCACAAAGGAACCACGGCCATTCAGAATCTGGAAATAATGAAAAACTGTGAGGCGCTTGGAATCGCAAACATCTCCAATCTAATTTTGCATTTTCCGGGAAGTAATCAGCAGGAAGTAACTGAAACCGTCCACAACATAGAATTTGCCCTACCCTATCGCCCTCTCAAAGCGGTGGACTTCTGGCTCGGCCTCGAAAGCCCTGTGTGGCAAAACCCTGGAGCATATGGAATCAAAGCGGTGTTCAACCACCCATACTGGGGCTATCTTTTTCCAGCAGCTATTATCAAATCCATTCCCTTTATGATCCAGGCGTATCGCGGTGATCTGGGATATCAGAAAAAAATCTGGCGTCCGATCAAACAAAAGGTCAAAGAATGGCAAGACATCTATCATGAGCTCTTTAATAGCTCCTCTCCGTCCCCCATATTAAGCTTCAGGGATGGACGCGATTTTTTAATGATTCGGCAACGGCGTTTTCGCACCGAACCGATGACACACCGGTTGAAGGGAACCTCCAGGTCAATTTATCTTTTTTGCCAGCATCATCGTTCCTTGAAACGAATTCGCAGCCAGTTTCCGTCTTTTCCTGAAGACAAAATTGTTGCATTTTTAAAAATGATGGTAGACAAAAAGCTGATGTTTGTAGAAAATGAAAAATATTTGAGTTTAGCCATACCGCTAAATCCTGAAAGATATACTTGATTTCGTGTTTTACAGTTTCCGTGTTTTGGTGATGGAATAAGATTTTGCCGCAAAATATCAAAAAATAACAATAAAGAATCAACGAAAGGAGGGGTAAAAATGAGCCAACTCGATCAGGTTTTCCAAATCATCATCAAGCGCATGAAGGAAACCGGCCAGGCGCCGCATTACACGGAGATTGCGGCTGAAATGGATGTGTCGGTTGAAGCAGGACGCAACGCCATGCATGACCTTTTTAAGGCTGGCATTCCCGGATGGCTGTTTCCCAACACCGACCTAATTGCTTCGTTTGCACCATTTAACAACTTGCCCACGCAATACCGCATTACCATCGACGGTGAGCAGAAATGGTTCGGCCAATGAGGTTTCGAATCGCTGGCAGTCTGCTGGCTTTTCCCGGGGAAAACCGTTCGAATCGATTGCACCTGTTTGGATTGTGGCAAAGCCATCCGGGTTGAAATGCGTGATGGGGTTGTTATGGAAGCCGAACCGCAGGGAATTATGGGATACGTCGCCGTACCCTTCAAAAAATGGTTTGAAGATAGTCCCTATGCCTGAGCCACCATGAATCTCTTCCGGTCGGAAGAACATATCCGCAATTGGCCCCGATTCGATCCGGATACCGAAGAAGGCATTATAGCCCTCGACGATCTGGTGAAGCTGTTTTCAGGTAATTATTTTCGCAGACGCCTGGATTCTGATTGGGTATCCCGCAGCCGGGATTATGCCCGCGAAATGGTGGCCACCTTTAAAGAAATCGGAAAAACCGGCCCCTGCTGGCGCACGAAGTAAAACAGGGCGACCAATTGCTGAATCAGATACGGGGGTGTGCTGATATAATTGAGCGATATTAAAACCCAACTATCTATTATTTCTTAATATTTCTAGTGCTGACGAAATCGTAAAAAGTTCCAACCCCCGTCACTCCGCCGAAGCTTGTCCCTGACTCCGATCAGGGCGCCGGAATGACGGTCCGAGCCGATTTCGGATTTTTTACGAGACCATCAGTACTTGACTTTAAAAATAAGGTCATGATAATTCATAACTTCTTATCATCCTTATCCAACCCAAAAACCTCCGTGCCTTTCAGCGCGAGACGGGTTTTTTTGTAAAGAGGAGCTGTATCACGATGGTCAGTGCAGTTGTAATGGCCGGGTACAACAATAAATGGGAGGTAAAGCGGTACGCTAAAGTAGTTGCGGAACACTACGGTGAAAAGTTCATCGAAACAGGATACAAGCCTCTGAGAGACTTTATAACTCTTGACAATGGAAAGGAAATACACAAACCCTTAATCCAGTATACCCTTGAAAGGCTTTTTCAAAGCAAGCTCATCAAAGAAATCGTCATCATCGGCCATCAAATGCTCCTTGAGCAACGTCTGGGTAAATTTATCAATCAATTTGAAAAGCCATGCCGCATTCTCAACCAAAATGCCAGAATTTCCGCAGAGCTTATTCAACGTTTCCACATCATTCCCAGAAAAGTAAAATACAACTCTGTAGCCGGTAATTTGATTAAAGGCTATGCTGCCACTGCAGCTTGCAAAGACAATAAACACGCGATTTTCGTTGCCGCTGATTCACCTTTAACATCCCAAGAATTCATCGAGGATTTTGTGCACCTTGTTGAAAAACATCAAAAAGGGGCCGCCCTCATTTTTCCGGCCATTCTCATTCGTGGCAAAAGAGATAAATTTGGCAGACATCCGCTCAAACTTGTAAATGACACCGAATATCAATTTCCGATCCCGAAAGATAGTGCAGGAAGACAGGGCTTTCGGTTATCTTCCGTGATGGCGGCAAATCCGAATTTATTCGATATGAATACCGCCAACACCGCATACCGACTTCGTAAACTAATTAATCCGAATGCCCAGGTACGACTATTTAAAATCACCCGCGGTTTAGGATACCCGAATGTGTATTCCAAATATTTCATCAGAAGAAATCTAAGTGTTACGGAAGTTGAAAAAATTACGTCAGCCTATTTTAATGGTAAGCTTAAAATCATTCCGATGCTCGGCGAAGAAACAACCTATGATTACGACGGCACTGACATGGAATTTCGAATACTGAGCAAAATGCTCAATTCAACCAAAAAGGCGCTTAAAAAAAATTGACAATGAATAACAAAAACAAGATTGGACCGGCAGCGATGAGCAGGAGGGAATTTTTAACGTATTCCGCTGCTGCTGGCGGGGCGATTTTGTTTGGCATGCATGGAGGTTTGGCTATGGCGAAAACCAAAAGTCACGTATCGCTGGTAAACACGGGCGATCGCAAGTCTGGAGTTGTATCCTCCATAAAGTCCCTTGGTATAAACCCGGTAAAAAACAAAGATGTATTGATCAAACCCAATTTCAACACCGCGGATGTCACTCCGGGTTCCACACACAACGATACGCTGGCGGCGCTGGTAGAAGAAGTCTGGAAAATGGGCGCCAAATCCGTGAGTCTCGGCGAACGAAGCTATCCGCCTACCCGCGAGGTAATGGATCAAAAAGGCATCATTCCACTCATGGAAAAATTGGATGTTCATATAATTAATTTCGATAATCTCGACGGAAACGATTGGCTGGAATTCAAATCCAAAGACAGCCACTGGCAAAACGGATTTCGAATCGCCCGGCCCATCATCGAAGCCGAGTGTCTCATCTCGACCTGTTGTTTAAAGACCCATCAGTATGGAGGTATCTTCACCATGTCGCTAAAAAATAGTGTCGGCGTTGTCCCCACTCGCCGACATGGCTATGCTTACATGAGTGAACTACACAGTTCCCCTCACCAGCGCAAACTGATCGCTGAAATAAACGCACCATTTCAGCCAGACCTTATTGTGTTGGACGGTATAGACGCCTTTGTCGACGGTGGACCGGCAACCGGCACACGGGCGAACGGAAATGTTTTTCTGGCCGCGACTGATCGTGTCGCCATCGATGCGGTTGGCGTGGCGATATTAAAGTCACTGGGAAGCAACCATCACATCATGAACTCTAAAATTTTCGAGCAGGAACAGATCGCCAGAGCCGCAGAAATAGGCCTGGGAGCGTCATCGCCCGCTGAAATCGAACTTGTCGCCGCTGAGGAGCAAAGCCAGAAATATTGCGATCGCATCACAGCAATTTTAAATAAAGGTTAAGAACAGTTTAAGATCGATATTGGATGTTTGTTTTTTCATTCGATGTTCGGTGTTGGACGTTTGATGTTGGACGTTCATCTCTCAAATTGCTTCGTCGTCACGCCAGAGCTTGACTCCTCGCAATGACACGATTCTACATCAATTTATCTTTTATTAATATTATCTCAAACAGTTAATGGAAAGGGTTAAATTCTATGAAAATTGAATCCAACGGTATCCAAATCAATTACGAACTTTTAGGAAAAAAAGATGCTCCGGTAGTAGTACTGAGCCATTCGCTGGCCTGCAGCATGGTGATGTGGAATCCGCAAATAAACGTTTTAGCGCCCCACTTTCGAATTCTGCGTTACGACATGCGGGGTCATGGCGATAGTGAGGCAACCGAAGGTGCATATACGCTGGATCAGTTAGCGGCGGATGTGATTGGTTTGCTGGATGCCTTAAAAATGGATACGGTCCATTTTGTGGGACTTTCCATCGGCGGAATGATCGGCCAATGCCTGGCCTTGAATTATGCCGAGCGACTGCAAAGTCTCGCTTTGTGTGACACAGCTCCCATAATTCCAGAGGAGGCCCGGCCGCTTTTTCGAGAACGCATGCATAAAGCTCGCACGAAAGGAATGGAAGCACTGGTTCAGGAGACCCTCGAACGCTGGTTTACGCAGCCCTATCTCAAACAAAATCCTCCCGAAGTAGAGCTTATTGGCCATCAAATTCTGACAACACCCGTCGCGGGTTTCCTTGGTTGCAGTGAAGCCATCCTGGGTCTCAACTACCTGGACCGGCTTTCGGAAATAAGACTGCCAACCCAGATCATCGTCGGTGAAGATGATCCCGGAACGCCGGTGGAGGCATCTAAAGCCATACATGAGCGCATTCCCCACTCAAAACTGGTCGTACTGCCATCTGCCGCTCATCTTTCCAATATCGAACAGGCCGAAGCATTTAACACCACGCTCATGGAATTTTTACGAGACCAGTGACAATGAATCTAAGTAAGCTGTTGACCAAAACAGCCCGGCTCTTTCCTGACAAGATCGGTCTTATTCACGGATCAAAGCAACTGACCTACGCACAACTCAATACCCGGGCCAACCGCCTGGCCAGCGCCTTGCAAAACCTCGGAATCAGCCGGGGGGAAAACATTGCCATTCTGCAGTATAACTACCCGGAATTCTATGAATCTCTGTTCGCCTGTTTTAAATTAGGGTGCGGGGCGGTTCCCATCAATTTTCGACTGCATCCAAAGGAGTTTGCCTTTATTATCCATCATTCTGAAGCAAAAGCGCTTATTCTGTCCGAAGAGTTCAACACATCGATTTTAGAAGTGCGCAAGCATATCACCGCCGCACAGCATCTGATTACACTGGCAGGTGCCGGCGGTGAATTACTTGATTACGAGAAATTGCTTGTCGAAGGTTCCGCTGAATTTGTTGATGCCGATGTGGAACCCGATGACCTGGCCTGGTTGTTTTACACTTCAGGCACCACCGGGATGCCCAAGGGCGCGATGTTAACCCACCGCAATCTTCTGGCTATGACCATGAACTTCTATGCCGATATTTGCCCCGGCTTTGGTCCGGACGACGTTATTTTGAATGCCGCACCCCTTTCCCATGGCAGCGGACTCTATGGTCTGCCGAATATAGGGAAAGGGGCGACCAATATCATTCTCGAATCGAAATCCTTTGATCCCGAGTTGGTCTTCAAAACGATCGAAAAATATCGGATCACCAACATGTTTGTGGCACCGACCATGATCAAAATGATGATCAATCACCCGGCATTAACCATCTACGATCACCGCTCCTTGCGTTCGCTAAACTACGGCGGTGCGCCTATGCTGGTCGAAGATCTCAGAGAGGCGATTCAGAAGCTCGGACCCTGTCTGGTGCAACTTTTCGGACAAGGCGAATCACCCATGACCATCACCTATTTACCCCATTGGGATCACGTCTTAGAGGGCACGGAAGTGCAGCGCAAACGTCTGGGCTCAGCCGGCATACCGCGAACCGACGTAGAAGTCAAAATTTTCGACGAAAATGACAATGAACTTCCGAGGGGGGATATCGGGGAGATTGTCACCCGTTCTGATCTGGTGATGAAGGGCTATTGGAAGAATCCGGAAGCCACCAGCGACACCCTCAAAAACGGATGGCTGCATACCGGCGATATGGGCTATATGGATGAAAATGATTACCTGTTTATCATGGACCGCTCCAAGGACATGATTATCAGCGGTGGAGAAAATATCTATCCGCGGGAAATCGAAGAGATCCTCATCCGGCATCCGGCAGTCAACGAAGTCTCCGTTATCGGTGTACCGGATGCTAAATGGGGAGAAGCCATCAAAGCGGTCGTCGTGCTGGTGCCTAATAAGACGGCTACCGAAGACGAGTTAATCGCCTATTGTAAAGAAAACATTGCCGGTTACAAAAAACCGAAATCCGTGGATTTCGTAGAAGAATTGCCGAAAAACAACTACGGGAAGATTCTAAAGCGAGAACTGCGGGAGTTGTACTGGAAAAATTATGATAGAAAAGTATAAATATGGTGCTGTCCTGCCACTATCCTTCATTTTGCTTATTCTACCTGTCAAGGCAATGGCCTGTCCTGTTGAACTGCCGGCTGCGACAATCTCCATAAACGGCTACACCCTCAGTGTGGAACTGGCAACCATACCCAGTGCACGCCATTGCGGATTATCCAAGCGTAAGGAACTACCGAAAAATCATGGTATGTTATTTATCTATCCGACCGCCCGACCATTGACATTTTGGATGAAGGATACCCATATTCCGCTGTCCCTTGCCTTTCTCGATGAATCCGGAAAGATCATCAACATGCATAATATGATCCCCAACCAGACCGATGAGTACTATACCTCTTCCAGACCCGCTAAATACGCCCTTGAAGCAAACCAGGGCTGGTTTCAGGCACACGGGATCGAAATCGGAGACACGGTTGAAATGAAACTGCCCCTGGTGATCGATATTTACTGATATTCATCCATATTGCGGTGCCCTATATTTTATTTACAAAACTCCGATTGATTTAATTACATTGCACAAGATTCAATCATTCATTCTTAAAATTTAAAATA
>CP070694.1:2192256-2196349 GCA_020353355.1 Desulfobacterales bacterium
GGGGACGCTGGTTTCCGGAGTGGCGCATGAAATCAACAATCCCAACAATTTCATCATGCTAAATTCTCCCATTTTAAAGGAAGCCTGGGAAAATGCCATGCCGATTCTTGAAAAATATCATGAGCAACATGGTGATTTTATCGTCGGTGGTATGCCATATACAGATATGCGTGAAAATATACCGGCTCTGTTTTCCGGAATATCCGATGGCGCCAAACGCATCAAACGGATCGTTGACGACCTGAAGAATTATGTGAGGGAAGATACCGCGGATCTAACGCAACTTGTGGATATGAATGCGGTAATCACCTCGGCCATCTCGTTGGTCTCCAATATGATCAAGAAATCCACCAAGCATTTTGAGGTTGATTATGAAAATGATTTGCCGGTGCTGAAAGGAAATTTTCAACGCTTCGAACAGGTGGTCATAAATTTGATCCAAAATGCCTGCCAGGCGCTTTCGGACACTGACAAGGGCATTTTTATTTCAACTGCCTGTGACGAGAAAAGATCAATGATTATCGTCAGGGTGAAGGATGAGGGCACAGGGATTCCACCGGAAAAGTTATCCCAGATTACCGATCCCTTTTTTACGACCAAACACAATTCCGGGGGGGTCGGCCTGGGGTTATCGATTTCTTTGAAGATTGTGGAAGAGCATGGTGGCAGCATGCATTTCACATCAGAGATAGGCTCCGGCACAACCGCAGAAATTATCCTGCCGGTTCATCGAGAAAACAACGATTTGAAGGACTGGAAAAATGACTGAATCAACATATACACGATTGCCGGTCATGTTCGTCGACGACGAAGAACAGGCGCTGAAAAGCTTTGAAATGGCGCTGCGTTCGGCGAGTATGAATAATTTTATCAGCTGCCAGGACAGCCGGCAGGTAATGCCGCAGCTCTACGGCCAGGATATTGAAGTGATATTGCTCGACCTGAGAATGCCGCATATTTCCGGGGATGAGTTGCTCCCGATGATAACCGCCGACTATCCGGAAATCCCGATCATTATCGTGACCGGCGAAGACGATGTGGAAACTGCCGTAAAATGCATGAAACAGGGTGCATTTGACTACATCGTCAAGCCCGTAGAAAGAAGTCGCCTGATCGGGGCGACCCGACGGGCGGTTGAAATTCGGGAATTGCAGCGAGAAAATCAATTGCTCAAAGCACAGGTGCTGTCCGATAAGCTGACCAGACCCGAGGCCTTTTCGGAAATTGTTACCATCAGCGCCGGTATGCGAGCTATTTTTCAATATGTCGAAGCCATTGCTGCCAGCCCCCGGCCGGTTTTAATTACCGGAGAAACTGGTGTCGGCAAGGAGCTGGTTGCTAAAGCCGTGCATACCTTGAGCAATCGCGAAGGTGCTTTTGTCCCCGTAAACGTGGCCGGATTGGATGATAACGTCTTTGCAGACACCCTTTTCGGCCACAAAAAAGGGGCTTTCACAGATGCCCGGGAATCCCGCAGCGGTTTGGTCGAACAGGCGTCCGGCGGCACTTTGTTTCTCGATGAGATCGGCGATTTGAATACTGCATCACAGGTTAAGCTTTTGCGGCTTTTACAGGAGGGAGAGTTCTTCCCTCTGGGGTCCGACGTGGCAAAACGTTCGGACGCCCGCATCGTGGTGGCCACCAATCAGGAATTGGAAACGCTGCAGTCGTCCGGAGAGTTTCGCAAGGATCTTTATTATCGACTCTGTGATCATCAAATCCACATCCCACCATTGCGAGAACGGCGGGAGGATTTACCGGTTCTTGTGGAACACTTCTTGGAAAAAGCATCTGAGGCGTTGGCAAAAAAGAAGCCGACGCCTCCGGAAGAGCTGGTAATTCTGCTCTCAACATATCACTTTCCCGGGAATATCAGGGAGCTTGAATCCATGATTTTCGACGCTGTCAGCAATCATAAAAGCGGCAAGCTTTCGATGGATCTATTTAAAACCCATATTTCTCAGAAGCAATCGATACCCTCAACAGACGCACATCAAATGGCTCCGGATAAAAACACCTTAATTGCCTTCTCCGAAAAATTACCCACTCTCAGGCAAATAGAACAACTGCTGATCGACGAGGCCATGAAACGATCAAACGGGAACCAATCCATTGCCGCTTTAAGTTTGGGAATATCGCGCCAGGCACTAAATAAGCGCCTCAAAAAGACCCGTCAATAGATCTCTCCTCCGGACCCATCGGTGCAACTATTATTGCTTTGTAAACCTTTTTTGCAAATATCTAACCGATGGATCTGATTGACATATTTAAAAAACAAGATGAACAGTGTAAACTTAAACTGCAATCTCTTGGCAACCCATCTCCAACTTAATTTACTAGTTTATTATCATCCTACCATTTTTCTTCTTTGCTTTCCAACTGAACGTTTCAAAAATATCTAATTGAAATTACTATCTTTATTTTCTCAGCTTAGCTCCTCCATGAGCCTTCAGTGCCGGTTTAGATCGCATAAATCGCGGCTTTCGCTGTTTTTGGAATGCCTGTTGCTATCTATTGTACCAGAGCACGACTGCCAAATTCAACGCAGCAGCTGTTTTCCACAAATTTAAACCGACCGGCAAAGGAGGTGACGCAAAATGATGAACCTGATCATCCCTGGAATATGTCTGGTGTGTGGCTGTGTGGGGGCCTACGTACTGGTCTTAAATCTGCTAGAAATGCGAAGAACTGTATAGAGATTTTTGTTTTTAAAAATCGGATCGCAAGGCGTGAATATCGGCCTCAAAATTGGTGCTTCCCGTGGCTGCATATTTATTCTCTTCCAATGCAACCACATCCCCGCTGTGGATCAACAACTCGCAATGGCTGATTACCTCATTGGCAGCCATCAGACTGCCGAGGCCTTCCAATAGCCCCGGATCAAAATGATGCCGGGCAATATCATCGGCAATCATGGGCCCGTCGCTCAGGATGTCTAAAATCGCTGCGCAGCGCTGGATATGATGTTGCCGTAGTTCATTCACCTTGTCTTCCAGATAAATAGGATTCCAGCGGCCATTGTAATACAGTCGATGTGCCGGAAGAACGAGCACATCCGGATGAAGGCGGGCAATCTCAGCCAGTTTTTTCAGAGACTTAATATAGCGCTGCAGACCGAATATCGCCTGGGGGCGGGTGTAATCCGCTCTGATGATATCAGCCACTTCGTCATACATGGCCTCGCGGGTCGGCCATGGCGTAATATCCGGCAAGACGATATCGCCCACGATGATCGCCTCGTCTCCCAGCAGCACGGCCAGACAATCCGGGCTATGTCCGGGCAAGTGGTATGTGTGAATATTTGCACCCAAGCTGTATTTTCCATCTCCGAGCCGGTCCACCTCCAACTCTTGAAAAACCTTATGATAATCGCGACAGTTTCGCGTATAAAACGACTCCGGCATAAAACAGTGCCAGCACTTGGCGGGAAAATCTTCTTTATAGCCGGCAGGCGCTTTCCGAGGGTATTTACGGATGAGAAGATCATAGATGGCATGGGCTTTTACTTTAAGACGGGTGGATTTCACCAGTTCGGCCAGGCCGCCATCATGGTCTTCATGGCTGTGGCTGATCAAGACAAATTCCAGGTCTTCAGGGTCGATGCCGACGGAGTCCATCATGCCGACCAGCTTTTGACCCTGCCCGAATCGACCGGAATCAACTAAAAATGGCTTATCGGCCATAACCGCATAATTCCAGGTCGGCCCTAAATCCCAGTGTCCGCCATAAAAATTCATGGTCGGCAAACCGAAAATCTCGAGTCCGGACGGCAACCGATACTTGACCGTCATGTCGTTTCCGCTTTCATCACCTTGGTGGATTACTTCTAGTTTGTAATGATTCAAATCAGCTCCATCGCGTAATGTCCCGGAAGTATTTCCTAAAATATTATGCACCATCTTCCGGTTTGAATGATGTTTTTTTCTCGTAGGGGCAGGGTTATCCGCCAGAGGCGGATCCAATAGCTCATTTCCCCTCCCTAGTCGAAGATCCGCCTCAGGCGTGAATGGGAGGGGATTAAGGGGAGGGTGATCACCCCCACCCAAGCCCTCCCCCGTCAAGGGGGAGGGAAGTTAGTGGAATTTCAGGGGCA
>CP070694.1:2196449-2200778 GCA_020353355.1 Desulfobacterales bacterium
AAAGCTATTTAGATTTTTTAGAAAATCGAAATGTTTCTTTCGATGATAGTCTTCGTGACAGGTTTGTTAATGACGATTTCAAGCTTTCTAAGCTTTTAACTTTGGATTTTACAGAAAGGCGTAGCCTTAATTTGGATTACCAGTCTTACTATGATTATAAAAAGGCTAAAATCCATGAGTATTTTTCTGGTCATAGCTTTAACGACTATGTTCAATTCTTTGATAGCTGTATCTCAATCAAAAATTCAATTAATCAAAAAGATAAATCTTTCCAGTTGCTGAATGGGATTCGTGATGTTTTATTACCTGAATTTTGCACGGAATAACCCTTTCTGGGCTAATCTGAATTCAATTTGCCCTGAGCCAGCAGTTGTTTTCTTCTACGCTAATTTCTGTCCCAAAAAAGTTTTCAAGGAGTATCCATGATTTTCACCGGCTGCATAAGCTTATGATATTTATTCAAAATCCAATCATGCAAGAAATTTCTTGTTCAAATTGTGACCACAAACCGCTGGGGCCAAAAAGCAGCTTGGTGCCAAGGTCTTGGCTGTGAACGAACTTTATCTAAAAATTTCAAGAAGTGAATCATTGCCGGCGTTCTGGCATCATGGAGCGAGTATTTGACCTTGTCACGATTTTCATCCTTGACTACTTTGGCTGCGATAAACAAAAGCTTCAAACGGGCGATTCGAATCGTATTGTCCACAATCCCTTTCAAAACACCGCTGGGCTCGGATTGATCCTTTGACTGGCTCCGATGCGCAATCATCTTCATATAGCGCCAGATATTGTAGGCCAGCATCACAATTTGAAAGAAAGCATAATTGTTTTTAAACTTTGCAGAGGGGATCATCTCAAGACCTTCACGCTTGGCCTCGCCCACCAGATTCTCAACATCGGCCCGCTTATCATATTCGGCAATGACCTCATGGGCTTTGCCGGAAAGATCCGTACAGAAGATTCGGTAGGTATAATTGTCGTCTTCAAAAAGCACACATTGAATCGGCTGCTTGGAACCCTTCTTTCTTTCCTTGGGTATTCGCATGGCTACGAATCGACAGGCTAAACCCCAACCGGTGGGTTGATAGATGCAGCTGTTATATTCGATATCCTGTCGTTTGAAGGGCCGATACCATTTACCTGGATCAAAGGGCGGGCTGCATCCCTTGTTGGCAATGATAAATCGAAAGCCGGCCGCAATGGCCGCCTCAACGCTTTCCCAGGATAAAAATTCACCATCGGCTCTGAGCAATACAGCCTGTACACAACCGGGCAGATGCTCTTTTATTCTCAAAATAAAGGCTGCTGTCTCCTTGCCGCTGACCGTTGTCCCTTTGCGAAGCTTTCCGATAAGATACTCCCGAGTCTCTTCAATAAAACACAGGATCGGCCGCAAGCCCTTCTTGCCTCGGTGCTTTGTATTGTGCCCTTTGCGTGCCCCCTGCTGATTGCCGTAGACAGTTTCTACTGTGGTATCGATATTGACCCGAATCTGATACAGCTTGATGTCACAAAGCTGCCAGATCCGCTCTCGAAGAATGCTCATTACCTCCAGCAACGATTTGGCCTGGTTAATACCCAGGCTGTCAACATACCGCCAGAACGTGGTGGCCGCAGGAAGCCGGGTGACTCTGAAAAAACCACACAGCATCGCATCCAGTCGGATATAGGCAAAGTGCCAGATCCGGTTAAATCCGATAAACAGTAGCATCAAAATGCCAACCATCATTAAATGGTTCCCCAGTTTGGGTTCCCGCGTAGGCTTTTGATACGCAAAGTCAAAAATTTCTTTAAAATTGACCAGATCGAAAAATTTGACCAGCGCCAAAACCCCGCCAAATGGGCTCAGCTGCTCGGTACAGGTTTCATACACGGTCGATGCACTGATTTTTCTGGCCTTCGCGCGATTCTTATGATGCCCTTTACCGTTGCGCTTTTTCCTGCTATTCTTTCTCCGTACTTTTACCATCTGGGTACCTCCTTTATGATTTCGTTTACGCTAATAAACCCTTATCATAAAAGGCACCCAGATGGTTTTTCAATTTTTAGAGCATCGTCCGTGCAAAATTAAGGTAATATACCTTGAAATTTCATCTCATTTTCTTGGCAGACCGACGGATCATATCTTAACCAGCATAACAGGTTCTAATATTTTCGGGAGTTAGTCCCAAAATAAGCGAATATAGAGCCTGCGCATAAACTCAGAATCAAGTGGTTAAAAGTTACAAAAATGTAATATTTAATTTTTTTGCTCTTTGAAAAATTAGTTTTAGACAAGTAATTGTATACTTTTACTCGAATAAAGCAAGCAAGGACAATGTTTGGACAGACTTCTACTCATAAAGCTACACTTTGGAGTTTCTTTTTAAATTCTCATTGCCTTAATAGGATATGAAAGGCAATCATCGTTTTGTCCAGGTAAGACTGAAAGGCTGCATTGCCACGCTTTTTGAGCCGATCATCGGAAAGATCGCATTTTAATCTTTTGATCATACGCTCCACTGACGGCCGATGGGTCATCATCGCTTTAAATCGTTTGGCCATGGGAGGATCTTTCGGGTCGATATGCGGTAGTACTGAAAACGGCAGCGTTACCACGCGTCCTTTTTTTGAAAGGCGACAGCAGACGGATTTGTGTTCGCAGCCCAAACAGACACTGCGCCTGCTATCATCTTTAGGTGCATGGTAGATAAACCTTTCAGACTCATGACGCATGCCTCTGTAGTCCATCTCAAAGCCGGCTTTACAGACCAGATTACCACAAGGGGTGATCTTCTCCATACCCCGCGGTAAATTGATGGTGACGGACTTTCTTCTGCGGGGATTTAGAGAAGCTCTGAGTCTAATGTTGAGATCTTTATCGAACTTTTCTCTCAGCCCTTGAGTATCAGCTGCTCCGTCATAAAGAACCGTGTCGATCCATGGGTAAACTTGCGGTAGATTCTCAAAAAGCCGCACAACATGGGGATAAAGTGTCTCTCCATCATGGGTGGCCGCATCCGATACCGCAACCGCATCGAGCGGTATGCCTTGAAGGGGAAGTCCCAGGATAGAGGCTTTATGGCCCCAAATATACCGATTGTGCGCTTTTGTAATGGTTCCTGCCCCATCATCGGCAAGTTCCCATGGATGTGGACAATTGTTGGGATCTTCACATCGGCATTTTTTCGTGGTCTTTGACTGAGACTTCTTTTTCTCTTTGCCTTTGCAGTCGGTGTATTGAATCGTCTTAAATACGGACTGGCCATGGTAGTGGGTGGTATCTCCAACCAATTCATTCTCTTTTTTAATGATTTTGCTGTCAATATTTTCCCGAACATGATCCCACTTTGCCTTCGACCACAATCCGTATTCGGTCATAATCTGATCAAATTGTTCCAGTTTCCGAAGGCTGGGAACATACTGGTACCAATAGCTCTCATCGGCCCCCTTCGGCACAAACCCACATACTCGGGCAAAGGAGAGGTTTGAGCTCAACAACGCATATACATTTTCCGGCTCTGGAGCAAAGCCCATAATGGAGGCCCCCGTAAAACTTTTAAACATGGCAAAAAAGCATTTGGGCTTTTTGCCTCCAATCCGATCTGGAGTAATTCCAGGGGCAATTTGCTCGGGGGTTACGATCTGCTCAACCGGGGGGATAGAATTTTGCTCAAAGATTATTGGTGTCGAATCATTCATCGTAGCACGCTCAAATAAGAGTCTTTGGGTTGCTTGCGGTTTATCTTCATCGTTAATATGCTGGTCTCCTCGATCCATTGTGCGAGTCATGTTAAAATGGTAAAGTGAATTGTAATAATCGGCTGCAACCCGACGATAGTCCACATCCGGGAAGTATTTTAGAATCCGGTACCATTGAGCCTCTGGGGAATTTAATAGCAGTTGGTCATCTTGATCAATAGTATGAATTAAAGGAAGTTGGCTTGGAGCTTGATGCAGTTGCAGATGGAGCATGAAAAATCCTTTATGATTTCATGATGCAAAAAAGGTTGAATCAAGGTTTGAATTTTGTAAATTCTGCTATCGAAAATACTTGAAAAGAGTTCAAAATGCAGGATATTAGGCAGAAGACGCTGATAAACATGCTTTGAAACTAGCAAATTTTACAAAAAAATCAAGAGGTAAAAGCCACTATTATCCCGTTATTTAATGTTTTTTTACGTTCATACGTAAACTCTATACAGATCCAAAATAGACATTGGCACTATTTCAACGCCGGTTAACAAATGTTTGGCCCCATCATTCCCCCGCAAGTTCCTCCAACACGTGAATAATATCGATCGTTCCCTCGAAATACATATATGACATAATGCCGTCGAGGAGAGCCTT
>CP070694.1:2200878-2204176 GCA_020353355.1 Desulfobacterales bacterium
ATATCATCTGCTAATCTGAAATGAATCGTCTAACCGAAAAGCATGCATATCATAGTTGATTGGAAAAATGTAAATTAGAAACGATAGGATATTGTTAACTGGACACCAGCGATCCATGAACAGCAACCTCAACCAGAAACCAGTGACGAGTGACCAGCAACCAGAGATTATTATTTGTTCATTTTTTCCAAAGCCGTCACGCAGTACGCCAGATCCGGCCGTTTATTGATGTCGGACACCTGGATATCTTGAATAATTCCCTTTTTATCGATAAAAAACAACGCCCTTTCTGAAACACCGCTGGATCGCAGAACACCATATTTTTCTGCCACTGCCCCATGCGGCCAGAAATCAGACAACACCGGAAACCACAGTTTGCCCATCTGCTGGGTCCAGGCATAGAGGGTGGGAATATTGTCGACCGTAATGCCGAAAAGAACGGCATCGTTTTTATCAAACATCTCTCTGACGATGTTATACCCCGGCCACTGGTCGGAGCACACCGGCGTCCAGGCGGACGGAACAAAAGAAATCACCACATTTTTTTTCCCTCTGTACCGGCTGAGGGTAATCTTCTCGCCCGAAACCGACGGCAATGTAAAATCCGGTGCGGGATCCCCCACCTTTACTTTCAACGTACTGTCAATGGGTTTTAACTGCCCCGGATTATAGATGTTGTCTTTAAAGGCCGCTGATTCGCCAAACACCGGGGTCAGCCAAAGGAACATCAAAAGGCCGGCAATTGCAGAAATGGCAAATGAAGGTTTCATTGTTTTTATACCCTTGAAAATGCCTAAAACCGTTAATGAATGATTAAGAGCGGAATAGATGCATCGTGCTCTCCCTCCCCTGGCCCCTCCCATCAAGGGAGGGGCAAGTCAATCTAACCCGCAACCCCAACCCTGAACCTAGAACCTTGAATCTTGAACCCTTAATCTACATCAACCCCGAATTCTGAAGAAGCTTGTTCAATAATTCACTTGCATCTTTGGCACCACCGAGCTTTGAATAATATACCTTATGGGAGCCGTCTGCCATTATACGTATTCCGATAAAATACGGCGTTCGGACTTCACCAATTTTTTTGTGAATCGAAAAATCACCATCCGGAAATAGCGGAAAAGGGATATCATATTTCTTTTTAAAAAATCCGACTTCAAAAGCAGAATTGCCCGCACCAATCCCAATCAATTTGACCTTGCCTTTGAGCTTTTCATCATTTTCAATTTTGCGATACATCTCGTTAATAGAAGGAGCCTCCCTCTGGCAAAACGGTCAATACATGCTGAATATTTCAATAATGACGATCTCGGCTTTTATTTCCGGTACTCTAAAAGTATCTTTCCCGGAAATTCCCAAATAGTCTTGATGCTCGGGGTTCTTTGGCACCGCAAGAACAATTTCCGGCAATAGGCCTCCTTCCGACGGCGGTTGGGACTCTGCTCCGGCTGCACCGATCGCTAAAACAAGACATACCCACAACGCTGTCAAAATTCTAAAAATATATCCCATGTTAATCCACTCCATCAGTTTTGCGACTTAAATAAGTTTCAGAGATTAAGATAGAGCGACAGACATTAAGAGTCAAATTCAAAAAATAACTTTGCAATTTCTGCTTACTTTGCTAATGTTGCGCTTTATATTTTGAAAGGCGTTGTGTTGGTATGACACTAATTTCTGAGACACCCTGCAATGCGAGAAACTGAATTATGAGATGCTTAGAAAAGACTGCGACTGTTTTACTGCTGATGATTTTGTCATTTTCCGTTAATGCAATGGCCTCCGATCAACAAACGGCGCTGCAATCACCAACCCATGGTGCTGCAGGTGACCGGCATACCGGACTTTTATATGCCAAGGCAGCATCTAAGGAGCCCCAGAGCACGTCAAAAACACATGAAGAACCCAGCAAAGACCATGGGTCTGGACACGCCAATCTCGGCGAAGTCCTCCCCTTGTGGAGCTGTATCCCTTTTGCCTGCATGCTGTTGTCGATTGCGCTTTTCCCGCTGGCCGCACCGGACTTCTGGCATCATCATTTCGGTAAAGTCTCCGCATTTTGGGCGGCATCGCTCGGCATCCCGTTCCTGATCGCATTCAGGGGAGCGGCCCTGTATGAGATTCTTCACATCGTTTTGGCCGATTATGTTCCGTTTATTATCCTGTTGTGGTCATTGTACACGGTTTCCGGCGGAATCCTGTTACGCGGCACTCTGCGCGGAACCCCCATCGTTAATGTGGTCATGTTGATCATCGGCACGGTGCTGGCGTCGTGGATGGGTACCACCGGGGCGGCCATGCTGATGATCCGGCCCTTCCTGCGCGCCAACAATTACCGTAAAAACAGAACCTTTATGGTGGTATTCTTTATTTTTCTGGTCGCCAACATCGGGGGCTCTTTGACCCCTCTGGGCGATCCACCGCTTTTTCTAGGATTCTTACATGGCGTGACGTTTTTCTGGACTTTCAAAATTATGCCCCACATGATTTTGGTCGTGATCACCCTGTTGGTGATATACTTTATGGTTGACACCTACTATTATCGTAAAGAAGGCGCCGCCGCACCGGAAGAGGAGGGTATTAAGGAGCCTTTTAAACTCGATGGTGCCCACAACTTTATTTTTCTGGCCGGCGTCGTCGGATCGGTGCTGATCAGCGGGATGGTGGACTGGGGAGAGGTCAACACTTTGGGCGTGCACCGCGCGGTCCAGGATTGGGTCCGTGACGGCTTGTTGATTCTGATGGGGATTTTATCTCTGGTCACCACCCGCCTAGCCATACGTCAGGACAATGAATTTACCTGGTTTCCGATCATAGAGGTGGCCTATCTTTTCATCGGAATTTTCATTACCATGATCCCGTGCTTGTTAATTTTAAAAGCAGGACCCCATGGTGCCCTGGCGTTTTTGATCAACGGTGTAACCGAGCCGAAACACTACTTCTGGGTGACGGGAGGCCTGTCGAGTTTCCTCGACAATGCCCCCACATACCTGACATTCTTTAACACAGCCCTGGGAAGTTTTTATTCCGGTATGACAGAAGCTCAGGCCGTTCCACTTTTGATGGAAGAAAATGCCGTCTATCTGAAGGCAATCTCCGCCGGTGCCGTATTTTTCGGGGCCTGCAGTTATATCGGCAATGCACCGAACTTTATGGTGCGATCCATTTCCGAAGAATCCGGAACCCCCATGCCGAGCTTTTTTGGCTATATCGTAAAGTATGCGTTAATATTTTTAATCCCGTGTTTTGCGTTGGTAACACTTATCTTTTTTTAATCCAGGGGGATCTAATTTGTTCC
>CP070694.1:2204276-2218725 GCA_020353355.1 Desulfobacterales bacterium
AACCGTAAACGGTGGACTGTTCTCGGTACACAGTCGGAAGAAAGGCTTGTCGGAGTATGACCCGCGGTAGCAATCAGCAATATCTGTTGGGGCTAGCGGAGTCGCCGGAGTCGCATAAATGGTGGTCAGCATTCCACGGGACATCGGAACAAGGTGCGGAACAAACGTGATTTCTACCGGCTGCCGGGCCTCACGGCTTAAGACGGCGTTCATCTCTGGATTATGGCGATGAACGGCAACTTTATAGGCTTTGAAGGATTCGGTCACTTCACAAAAATGGGATGTGATCGATAGAGAACGGCCGGCGCCACTAACCCCTGACTTGGAATCTGCAATAATCGTTGTTAAATCTAGAAAGCCTGACCTTGCCAGAGGTATAAGCGGTAAAAGCACACTGGTGGGGTAGCATCCTGGATTGCCAATCAGTGCAGCCGATTGTATTTGATCGAAATAAATTTCGCTGAGGCCATATACGGTTTGATTTAGCAGGTGCTTGGCAGAATGGGGCTGATAGGCGGATTCATAAATGGCAGCATCGTTAAATCTGAAATCTGCCGACAGATCAATGACGCGTTTTTCTTTTTTTAACATTTCCGGAACGTACTTCATCGGCAATTTATGCGGAAGCGCGGTAAAAATGATATCGGCACGGTCACAGAGTCGATCCATCGAAAGCTCTTCACATACCCCGTCAACCAATCCCGTCATCGCTGGATAGACGCTGTCAAATCTAACACCGGCAAACTGACGGGAAGTTAAGATGGTTAATTCAACTTCCGGATGGCCCGCGAGTATTCGAACCAGTTCCGCACCTGCATAGCCTGTTGCACCAACTACAGCAGCTCTTGTCATATATCCTCCTATGAGTGCTCAGTAGCTATCTCTAATCTGATCGAGTCCTGGATCAAGAAACTTAATGCCCGCAAGGACCATTTCTTCCGAACCCGGTCTGACATGTCGCATCTAAATTCTTACCAGACAGAACAGGTAAATTCAAGGTGATTCAAAAAAGATAGGAAGTAAATATGGTGGTTTGAAATCAATTCCGGGTATAAGGGTTATTCGCTGTGCTTTTCAGACTCTTCCAGCGCTATAACCCACCCCGTCTTATTATCCTCACAGAGGATAGGAGACACAACCGTTCGGGTGGGTTGATGGTTAAATGTGGTGTAGAAAGAAACTTTTTTGATTTCCGGTTCCTTCAAAACGCGTTTAAGGGCATCCTTTAACTCGGTTCTCTGCCGGCCGGGAAATAAATCGGCAATCGGGCAATTGAGAACGTCTACCGCCGATTTTTGAATGATATTCAATGCCAGCGAATTGACATTTAAAACACGGGTGTCCTGATCCACGATAATAACTCCAACTCCGATGTTTTCGATAATCGCGCGATGAAACTGCAGGGCATTCAGCAATTCTATGGCTTCGCGTCTGGGAAAAATATTTCCGTTTTCCAGAATTTTCTCTTTGCTCGGAGGAAAAAAGGCCTGGGCCTCGATCTCAGCCATAAATTGGTTGAGTTGGACGGTTAATTTATCGATCGGACCTTTCGGTATGTAATAATCGGCACCGATTTGATCGACTTCACTCATCTGTTCGATGACTGTCCCGGATAGCGCGACAATCGGAAGATGGTTTTTATGAAACTTAGCGCGGATAAATTCAATGAACTTTCGCACATCCACCTTGGGCATGATTAAATCGGCAAAAATAATGTCGACGGGTCCGTTTTCTAACTTGGAGATTCCGTCTTTACCATCAAAGGCTTTGATAACGTGATATCCCCTTTTCTCCAGAAGTTCACCTAAGAATTCTACAAAAAAATAGTTGTTATCCACAATCAGTGCTTTTTTCGGCATTGAGCTCATCCTTTAGATCCTTAAAAGTTATCTTTGTGCATTTTGTGGCTAGAAAATTATATGGGAATATTTTCACCATCTTCCAATAATCGAATATTTTCGATTGAATATTGAATAACAAACTCCGGTTTGTCCGGGTTAGGTTTTATTCCACACAGACTCGCCGCACTTCGCGAACATTGGTTATTCCTTTGAAAACCTTATGAATACCGTCTTGTTTCAACGTCGTCATGCCCTGCTTGACAGCCTGCTTGGCCAGATCATGAGAGGTCGCCTGACGTTTGATCAGCAATTTGATTTCCGGCGTGCCTTCAATCAATTCGTGAATTCCCAGTCGACCTTTAAAACCGGAACCATTGCATTTTTCACACCCCGGGGCACGTGAAAGTTCCAATTTAGAGTTATATTCCAGCTCGGTAGCGTTAAAGGCCGTCTTCCCATAATCGGTACGAATGTCTTCAAATTCTTCCTTAGATGGATGATAGGATTCTTTGCAATGATCACATAATTTTCTGACCAACCGTTGGGCTAAAACGCCGAGAAAGGAATCGGATATATTCAGAGGATTCATTCCCATATCCAACAAACGGGTCAAGGTTTCGGGGGCGTTATTGGTATGCAGGGTGGAAAACACCAGATGACCGGTTAAGGATGCTTCAATGGCAATGGATGCTGTTTCTCGATCCCGCATCTCGCCGATCATAATGATATCCGGGTCCAATCGCAAAAAGCCCCGCATAATCCTGGCAAAATCCAAACCAATTTTGGGTTTGACCTGCACCTGCCTCAGTCCGGCCTGGGTAATCTCCACCGGATCTTCAGCCGTCCAGATTTTGACTTCAGGATGGTTGATATGATTAAGGGCCGCATGCAGCGTGGTTGTCTTGCCGGATCCGGTAGGCCCCACACACAGCACCATCCCGTAAGGGCGACTGATTAGTTTTTTCAACACCGTTAGATTTCTTTCGCTTAAGCCGATATCATCCAGCTTGATGGTGGTAGTTCTGGTGAGAATACGCAAGACCGCATCTTCATAGCGACCCACGGTGGGCATCGTGGAAATGCGCAGCTCAAATTCTTTGATACCCTTGCGTTTCACTTTGATTTTACCATCCTGGGGTAGGCGTTTTTCGGCAATATCAAAATCGGCCATGATTTTCAGCCGCGATATAATTGCCAGGGCCATGGAATTCGGAACCTGAATGTATTCATGACAGACGCCGTCAGATCGGTAGCGAATCGTGGTTTTCCGGGTAATTACGGATGGTTCAATGTGAATATCAGACACATTATTGCGGAAAGCGGTCACCAGGACCTGGTCAACAAATTTGACAACCTGGCTGGAAGACTCATCCACCATGGGCATGTCGTCTTCCATATTTTCTTCTTCTTCAAAAGAAATATCCGGGATAATATCATCCAACTCTTCAAAGACATTGTCCGTGATCTTTTCAATTCTGGGATCAAAGAAGTGATTGATGAATTTTTCAATATCCTCTTTGATAGCCACGGAGAAGTTGATCTTTTGATTGGTCATCAAGGCTTTGATATGATCGGTCTTCCTCAAATCTGTAGGATCATCGACCAAAATTTCTATGCCCGTCTTGTCCCATCCCAAAGGGACCCAGGTATAATAAAGCAAAAAAGATTTTTTGAGCTTATTGATGAGTTCGAAAGGAACCTCCGTTTCCATATCGAAACTTCTAAACGGACAGCCAAAAAAGATCGAAAGTGATTTTCCGACCTCATCTTTTTTCACTTTAAACCGGTCAATCAGAACAAATTCGACGCTTTTGTTAATTTTTTTGGAAATGGCTAATGCATCCTGAAGCTGATTGGTGGTTACCAATTTGGTTGAGAGCAGATAATCGTAGCGGGAACTGGATGAAATTTTGGATGACAATGAATTCAGTTTATCGGTAATTTCTTTATCATTCGGATCTATTTCAGAGGCTTTTTTATACAACTCGGTGGCCAGATCGTTTTGGGCTTTTTTTTCCATCTGCGTGCCCAGCCAGAATTTGAGTTTGGCCGTCTCGGAATCCTTTAGGCTATGCTTATAAATCACTTTATAGGCCTGTTTGACGACCTCTTGGGCAGGTTTGATGTCTAACAGACAGGTCAAATAATCCTGGATGATTTTGGCAGGTGAATAATCGAATTTGGAATAGTCGGATTTTGAAAAATCAAAATCAAGTAACTTCCGATACTCGGCGATGGCCTCATCTAAAAGCCCGAGTTCTTTCAGCGCTCTGGCGCCATCGAGAATTGTGGGCACATCATCGGAGGCGGAAAGGGTTTTTTTAAAAATAGAGATGTCCTCAGGGGACATTCCCTGGCTTTCGGCCTCCTCCCGATCTGCCATTTCTTTTTTCAATTGACCAATCTTTTCCAGGATAGTTTCATGGATATGATTATCCTGAGCTTTTGCAGCGGATAGAATCTGCTCATAGACACTGAGGGCATCTCCAATCATTCCCATTGAATAACATATCTCAGCTTCCTTAATTTTGAGTCTCAGATCAGTTTGTTCCGTCGGCTGCGTGTTCGCCATAAATTTCAACTCCGACATATTTTTCTAGGTAAGTGTTGTTCTCTGGTTCCGCACAATTTAAATATGCCCAAAGGTCAGGGTCCAATCGGAAAAACGGCGTCGTTACCAAATGGAATATAACATTAGAGCTATCGGCTGAATTAGGAAAAACTTTAGGTTGGAATGGTTGCTGCTGCCAGACCGACGTCGTCCCGCTTCAACAAGACTGCAAAGACAGAACCTAATTTTAGGCCGCAGCAACGGCGGCTTAAGGGGCTAAGGGTTGAATCGCAACCTTCATCCTGACAAAAACTCAAGCACCAATGACGGCCATCGAATCCGGCTTCAAAAAATATGTTGGTCTCACGATACTAAATTTTGTATAATAGAATCTGGTAATCTAAAAACATGGATGATTGTGTTGAAAGGCTCAAAGGAGTCGTTATGCCGGTTTACGAATACGAACACCTGGAAGCGCCCTGCAAACTGGGTACCGTGTTTGAAGTTGAGCAGTCCATGAGTGACACGCCGCTGAAAAAATGCCCGCAATGCGCAAACCCTGTAAAAAAAATCATATCTCGCATCAATATTAACTGCCCAAAATCCAATAGTGAATTGCGGGATCTCGGGTTTACCAAACTTGTCAGACGCGATGATGGCGTGTATGAAAATGTCACCGCTCGCGACGGCGACAGTCGCTATATGCGCTCCGGCGAACCCGATACCATACCGAATCTGTCAAAGACGATCCGCGACTAAATGACAACTTTGTTGTCATTTTTGTTGTCATTATAGTTGTCATTTAGTCAATTTGACCACGATAAATCCCATATTCTTGCGCCAAATAAAAAAGTTTACGGGTTCATCGGGTTTAATTTTTCTCAGGGCTGAACGATAATCTTCAACGCTTTCAATCGTTTGGTGATTGATTTCCTTAATGATATCTCCGATGCGCACATCTGCCTCGGCACCCTTGCTGTCGGCATCCACACCCATTACAATCACTCCGGTAGTCTCCGAGATATTAAACCGTTGGGCCAGCTCGGAGGTTATATCCGATACACGGATACCCAATTCCTCGCCCTGTTCAGGTTCAGGCTTTCGTAATGCAAGTTTGTCATCATCCCGCTTGCCTAATTTGACCGTAAATGTCTTCTCTTTCCCGTCGCGCAAAACCTTTACGGCGGCGGTCTCTCCTACATTAAATTCCGCGATCAGACCGGTGAGCTGACGGCTGGTTTCAATGGGTTTCCCATTTACCTCAAGGATAATGTCTTTGGGTTTAATTCCGGCTTCATCTGCCGGATCACCCTTAAAAACGTCGGCGACAAATACACCTTTTTTTCGATCGATTCCGTAATATTCAGCCATCTCTTGACTGAGATCCTGAATAGCTACTCCCAACCATCCCCGGCTAACTTCACCTTCGGACTTCAGCTGCGCAATAATTCCTTTGGCTAAATTGATGGGAATGGCAAATCCAATTCCTTGTCCACTAGCTATAATCGCGGTGTTGATACCCACAACCTCTCCCTGCATGTTGATCAACGGTCCTCCGCTATTGCCGGGATTGATGGAGGCATCGGTCTGAATAAAATCATCATAAGGCCCCGAGCCGATGACACGCCCTTTGGCGCTGACAATTCCGGCGGTTACGGTGCGTTCCAGGCCAAATGGACTTCCGATGGCCACCACCCATTGCCCGACTTTTAAAGCCCCGGAGTCACCCAGTTTAGCGACCGGCAGATCATGGTCTGTTTTTAGCTTCAGTAGGGCAATGTCGGTGGAGGGATCACGGCCGATAACCTGCGCATCGAACTCGCTTTCATCATTTAGCTTTACCTTAATTTGATCTGCATTTTCGATCACGTGATTGTTGGTGACTACAAAACCCTCTTTATCAATAATAAAACCCGAGCCCAGGCTGGGTTGTTTGAACTCTTTTTGCATTTCATCACCAAAAAACCGCTCAAAAAAATCTTTGAAGGGATCTTGAGGCCCCCTGGGGTCTCGCTGAAAATGCCGAAAAACAGGGCCACCGCCCTTGATGGTCTTCACCGCCCGGACGTTTACGACAGCCGGGCCAACTGTTTCGACCAGATGGGTGAAACTGGCGGGCGCATTGAAGGATGGTGTCGTTTTGGCCAAAACAATTGACTTCCCCAAAATTCCGGGGCTCATTAAAAGTATTCCGGCAATTCCCATCAATAAAAACAAGCACTTAAATATATTACCTTTTATCACAATATCCTTCGCGCACATCATTTCAATTCTCCTTTCATAATGCCTAAATTTATACCTCAATTTATCACTTGACAAGTCCTGATTCGTGCATAAGATTTTTCAAAACCTAAGCTAAGCATTCGCAAAATTATTTGATATGATAATAATAAATCAATTTTTGACCTTTTCCACAATTTATCCCATAAAATCTTAAATCCATCGGTTATGCAACCATAAAAACTTTTGCGATAAGGGGAACGTCATGATCCAGGTCGAACGTCTGACCAAATATTATAAAGACCTCTGTGCCGTGGATCAAATAAACTTCGGCATTCAGAAAGGCGAAATTCTCGGGCTTCTAGGCCCCAATGGCGCCGGCAAAACAACAACGCTGCGCATGCTGACCGGCTTCTTACAGCCGACTTCAGGAACTATACGCGTGAAGCACTTCACCGTAGAAAAGGACGTTTTGGAAATTAAAAAGTTATTGGGCTACCTCCCGGAAGAAGCGCCGCTTTATCATGATATGCTCGTTTTTGATTACCTGAACTATGTTGCAGATATTCGGGCAATAGAGAAAAATCAAAAGCTGGCTCGCATTCGCCAATTAGCCGACCTGTGCGGGATAAATGAGGTCATGCACCAGCCGATTGGTGAACTCTCAAAAGGTTATAAACAACGGGTCGGACTGGCCCATGCCATGATGAGCGATCCGGAAATTCTGGTACTGGATGAGCCAACTTCGGGTCTGGATCCGAACCAGATTGCAGAGATTCGCAAAATCATCAAACGTATTGGTAAGGAAAAGACAATTATCTTGTCCACCCATATTCTGAGTGAAGCCGAAGCCACCTGTGATCGGATTGTGATCATCAATCAAGGCAAAATCGTGGCGGACGGCAGCTCCGACAGTTTAAAAAAATCCGTCAGCCGATCGAATCTGATCGACATCGTCATTCAAAATGCGGATTTTCAATCCGTAGAAAGAGAATTAGCGTCCCTGAGCGGTATCGAAAAGATTGTACGCCTGGATGAAACAGATAATCAATTGCACATCAGGCTCACATGTCGGGCATCTGCGGACCTGCGCGCAGACATTTACCGTAAGATCAAACAAACCGAATGGATCCTGCTGGATTTTCATCAGACGACCCAGACGCTCGAGGCCATTTTCCGCGAGCTTACCAAGGAGAGTTAATCATGCGACAGGTCATGCATATATTCAAAAAAGAATTCAACGCCTACTTTGTTTCCCCGATTGCCTATATCGTCATTGCGGTTTTTCTAATCGTTACCGGCTGGTTCTTTTTTATGGCCTTTTTCCTTTTTAACCAGGCGTCATTGAGAAATTTTTTACGCTGCTGCCGATTATTTACGCATTTGTGATCCCGGCCATCACGATGCGGCTGGTATCCGAGGAATTAAATATCGGCTCCTATGAAACTCTGCTCAGCATGCCGGTGACCTATACCGACGTCGTGCTCGGAAAATTTCTCGCCAGCCTTGGATTTGTCGTCGCAATGCTGATTCCCACATTGGCGTATCCGCTTTGCGTGGCAACGATTGGAGACCTCGATTGGGGCCCGGTTTTCGGTGGCTATATCGGCGCGGTCTTTCTCGGCGCCGCCTTTTCTGCCATCGGACTCTTTGCCTCTGCCTTAACTCGCAATCAAATTATCGCATTTATTATTGGCATGGCCATTTGCTTCACACTGACATTGATAGATAAGATGCTTTTTTTCCTGCCACGCTCGCTGTTAGGGGTGCTGACCTATCTGGGAGCGGATTTTCATTTTCAGAATATCTCCAAAGGAATCATTGACTCTCGAGACATCGTGTACTTTGTCAGTATCTGTTTTATCGGTCTTTACGGGGCCCACCTGGTTTTGCAGGAAAAGCACTAAGGGGATGAATATGGGTTGGAGAGATAAATCAGGAAAACACGTTAAATTCTTTGTCTATTTCATTGTGGTGGTGTTGGTTAATGCTGCCGGTATTACGTTGTTTTTTAGATGGGACTTCACTGAAAACAAGATCTATTCGATTTCCCCAGCGAGCAGAAAGGTAGTATCCACCTTGTCCGAACCGCTGAGCATAAAAGTTTTTTTTACGAAAAACCTACCGGCACCTCACAACACCACCGAGCGCTATCTGCATGATCTCCTGGAGGAATATGCAATTTATGCCAATAAATACTTTAATTACCGTTTTTACGACGTCAGCCCTGAAGAAGGTGAAATTTCTGCGGATAGCCGTGAAAATCAGAAGCTGGCCAACAATTATGGCATTCACCCCGTACAGATTCAGGCGATTGAAAAAGATGAGGTCAAATTCAAGCGCGCGTATATGGGTCTGGTAATCATCCACGGTGATCTGATTGAACGCATTGAAACCATATCGACCACCGAAGGCCTGGAATATAAACTGACCACCGCGATTCAGAAATTAAACAACAAAATCAGTGCACTATTGAGCCTGTCCGATAAGATAAAGGTGAAGCTGTTTTTATCTTCTTCCCTGGAAAAAATTGCACCTTATATCGGATTGCAAAACCTTCCCCAAATTTCCCGGAACATAGAAGAAATTGTAACCAGACTGAATCAAAAAAATTATGATCGATTGGCCTTTGAAGTTCTAGCTCCCTCCGCAGAAAAAGATCTTGATGAGATTTCCAATAGGTACAACATCATGACCCTCAAGTGGCCGGCCCTATCAGACGGGAAAATTCCCGCCGGAAGGGGCGCCATCGGTGTTGCCATGCAATATGGAGACAAAACGTTAACCATCCCGTTGCTGCAGGTCATCCGGATTCCGATCCTCGGCACACAATATAAATTGACGGATATGGATAAGATGGAGGAGATCATTGAGGCGAATGTCGAAGCGCTCATCGATATTAATGAAGACCTGGGCTATCTCAGTGATCACGGGACATTGTCGGTGCCGGGTTCAACCCAGTTTGATCAAACTGCCCAGCAGCAAACGACCTTATCTAACTTCCACAATCTGATGTCTCAAAATTATACCCTGAAAAATATCAATTTAAAGGGCAATGGCATTCCGGAGGGATTAACGTGTCTAGTCATCACGCGACCAACGGAGAAATTTTCCGATTATGAGCTCTTTCAAATTGATCAGTTTCTCATGCAAGGCAAAAGCTTATTTCTCATACTAGACCGCTTTAACGAAGTCATGCCGACCAACCAGCAGGGCTTGAACATTGGCGGCAGAGGGCCGGCCTACGTGCCCTTAAACACCGGGCTTGAAAAACTGCTTGAATATTACGGGATTCGCATAAAAAATTCGTATGTCATGGATGAAAACTGTTTTCGCCAGCAATTACCGTCGAGGCTGGGAGGCGGAGACAGACAGATCTATTTCGCCCCGCTGATCAAAAAGCAACATATCAACACTGAATTGGAATTCATGAAAACCATCAAAGCCATGGTGGCATTGAAAATATCCCCGTTGGAGCTTATCACAGAGCGCATAAGCGAAACCGGTCTACGTGCGCATCAGCTATTTGCATCTTCGGAAAAATCCTGGGAAATGAGGGGTCGAATTAACCTCAATCCATTGTTTATCCATCCGCCTGCTTCGACAGATGAGATGCAGAGTCAACCATTGGCATATTTGCTGGAAGGCGAATTTCCCAGCTATTTTGACGGAAAACCGATACCGATAAAAGCGGTTGAAGAGAAGGAACCCGACCAGCCAAAGGATGGAGACGCATCTGAAGAAAAAACCCAAGAAACAGAGTCCTCCGAACAGAAAAGCGCGCAGGAATCTGACGACAAACAATTGGACAGCGACGTGCCCCAAATCATCAGCAAAGGGCAATTTAAACCCAAAAGCAAGCCCGCTAAAATCTTTATCATGGCATCTTCTGAAATGCTGACAGACAATGTGCTGGATGCCACCGGAAGGGGTTCGAACGCCACGTTCATTATGAATGTCGTCGATTACTTAAACGGTCGGGAAGATATCGCGGTAATGCGTGGCAAAGAGCAGCGTTTTAATCCACTGAACGACACAAGCGCAGCGGCAAAAACATTTGTTAAAGCCTTCAATATTGCCGGCTTGCCGATTTTGGTGGCTGTCTTCGGTCTGGCAGTTTGGTTTCGCCGGCACTCACGCAAGAAGCAGATACAGATGATGTTCCAAAAATGAAAACTCTCTGCTTACCTTATTAAGCTATAGACATGCTAAGCTATGGGAGTGAACTATATAATGTTTTAAAATCCGAAGCACGAATTTCGAAATTCTAAACAAATTCTAAATTCGAATTTCGAATTTTCTAAACGTTTGGAATTTTGGTTATTCGATATTCGGATTTGTTTCGAATTTTGGTATTCGGATTTCGAATTTTTCAAACCCTTTGGAACCAAATTCAAAATACTGATAGCAAGGAAAACGTAAGGATGAAGATAAAGAAAGAATACCTCATACTTGCTCTAATAATTGCTGGTCTTTTGGTATATCTTTTTATGCGGAAAGAGGATCGAACATTATACGAGCTGCCGGTTCTGCCTGGGATTTCGAAAAAAGATATCTCTAAAATTGAAATCACAAAAGGCAAAACGTCCATTGTTTTAAATAAAAAGGACGACCAATGGTATATTGGCTCCCGGCAATATCCTGCGGATAAGAACAAAATCGAGGATATACTCGACGCATGCGAGCAACTAACGCTGACCGCCCTGGTTTCCGAGTCCAAAAACTACATCCGCTATGATCTGACGGATGAAAAAAAGATCAGTGTTAAAGACTGGCAGGCGGACACGCTGATCCGACATTTTGATGTCGGCAAAGCCGCATCTTCCTTTCGACATACATTTGTGAAGCTGGCCGAAGAGGATCGGGTCTTTCATGCAAGAAGTAATTTCAGAAACAAATTCGACCAGACGGCAGATAATTTGCGCGAGAAAACCGTGCTGTCTTTTCAGGCTGCCGATATCAATGAAATTCACATCACAAAAGATAAAGCCTCGCTGACACTCACCCGCACAAAGGTCCCCCAGGAGGAGACCGCCAAAAATGAGGATAAGACCGAAGATTCCACAACTCAACCCGAAAAAATCGTATGGCAGCGTGCCGATGGGGAAATGGGTGATGCCCTTGCGCTAAATCGGCTGCTTTCCAACCTCTCTAACCTGCGATGCGATAAATTCATCGATGATCGCAAAAAAGAAGACTTTACCTTACCCCTTTATACGGTTCAATTAAAGGGTGTCCAGGAATACAGTCTGTCTATTTTTGCGAAGCTGAAAGAAGATGATCCAAATTACCCGGCCACCTCGTCCGCAAGCGAATACCCGTTTTATTTAGCTAAAAGCAGGGTGGAACAGATCATGAAAAATCCCGAGGACCTGCTCAAGAAGCCTGGGCCGGATGAAAAAAAACCCGAACCGCAAAAGACCAAATCAAATAACACCAACTAATTCGATTGCCGGCTCAAAAAAAGTCCGGAGATAAGCATGATTGCCTGACCCTCGGCCCCTTATCGTTGCTCTAACTTATCCGATGTCTTTAAAATTTCTTATTGCAAACTGAAGACCATCAAAAATAATTCGAGCACAACTAAAAACGACGACCACCTCCTCGTCTTCCTCCACCTCCACTTCTTTTTCCTCTATCGCCTTCAGATCGAGGTCGAGCCTCATTGACGTTAAGCGTCCTGCCACCTAACTCTTTGCCATTTAAATCATTGATCGCTGTTCGACCTTCTTCTGCAGAGGGCATTTCAACGAATCCAAATCCTTTTGATTGGCCACTGTATTTGTCTTTTATTATTTTAACTGAATCCACTTGCCCGAATGATTCGAAAGCCAACCTTAATTCATCTTCGGTGACTTGGTACGACAAATTACCAACATAGATATTCATTTTGGTCTCCTTTTGTAATGAATTCTAAACACGATAGGTGATATCTTTGAAGCATGGTATCCTCCTTAAATCCGCGAGGCTTTTTTAGCTCTGCAGTTCTAATTGCTTGATGAATAATGAAAATAACGGCCCTTCATGTAAAGTGGTTGAGCATTAAGCGTATTCAGCCTCAGTCGGAAGAAGGTCTAAAACAAGCGAGGCATTGATGAAATGCTGAATTAAATCTTATTCCAAAATAGTTCTCAATAAATTAAAGGAGGGTAAAAAACAAATAAAAACGTCCTTAGCAAGGTAAATTAATTAATATAGGGTTAAATGTCAAATTTAACGTTTGGCTCGATCACGCAAAATACCATGCTTAGTTAACAAATGTCAGAACGCAACAATCGGTTTTAGCCGCCGAGGTAGGCTTTTTTCACCTCGGGATTTTCAAGCAGTTCTCTAGACGCCCCTTCTAATACGAGGTTGCCGTTTTCCAGCACATAGCCGCGCCGGGCAAACTGAAGCGCCATGCGCGCGTTTTGTTCCACCAGCAAAATAGTGGTGCCTTCCTGATTAATCTCTTTGAGCGCGTCGAACATACTGATCATCAATAACGGCGCCAGTCCCATGGACGGTTCATCCAGCAACATGACCTTGCGACCGCTCATATAGGCTCGACCCACCGCCAGCATCTGCTGTTCACCGCCGCTTAAGGTTCCGGCTTTCTGGGTTTGACGTTCCTCCAGCCGCGGAAAAATGGAAAATACCCGCTGCACGTCTTTTGGAATTTGATTCTTATCCTTGCGGGCAAAGGTGGCTAATTTGAGATTTTCGGTAACCGTCAGGTTTTCAAACAGGCGTCTGCCTTCGGGAACATGGGAAATTCCCAGTTTGCTGACAACTTTATCAGCAGGATAATCCAGCAGGTCGTCTCCCTGGAAGGTCATCTTCGTCCCGTTCTCAACCGGGACCAGGCGCGAGATTGCTTTTAGGGTGGTACTCTTACCGGCACCATTGGCGCCGATGATACAGACAATTTCGCCCGCATCAATTTGAAAGTTCAATCCATGCAAGGCTTTAATATTTCCATAGGACACCTGTAAATTTTCAACCGCAAGTAGCATTATTCCACTGTCTCCTTGCCGAGATAAGCATCGATTACTTTGGGGTTGTTTTGAATTTCATCCGCGGTACCTTCCGCAATCACCTCGCCAAAAACAAGAGTTTGGATTCGCTCACACAGTTCCATCACGACTTTCATGCGGTGCTCGATGAGAAAAATCGCCAATCCTAAATCGTTATGGACATTGCGGATGATTTCCATCATCTGGACCAGTTCTTCCGGATTCATGCCGGCGGTGGGTTCATCCAGAAATAAAATTTTAGGCTCCATCGCCAAGGCGCGGGCCATTTCGACTCTTCGCTGGGCACCGTAAGGCAAGTTGAGCACGATCTGCTCGGCAAAGCTGTCGACCCCCATCATCTTCAATAGCTGGTATGCCTTTTCTTCACTTTCCGCTTCTTCTTTTTGCCGGCGTGGTGTGCCGAAAAAAGCACCCATCAAGCCGTAGCTGAGCCTGGAATAGCGCGCCATTTTTACATGTTCGAGCACCGTCATGTGGCGCCACAACAGCATGTTTTGAAAGGTACGACCGATTCCCAGGGACGCGATCTCGTGGGGTGAGCGTCCATTTAATTCATTGCCCTCAAGGTATATTTTGCCTTCGATGGGACGGTAGATACCCGTAATAAGGTTAAAGATGGTAGTTTTGCCCGCACCGTTAGGCCCGATCAAGCCCCGGATCTGGCCGGGTTTGATCTCCAAATCATAATTATGCACCGCCCGCAGCCCACCGAAGTAATGCGTCATGTTATCGATTTGAAGCAAAGACATATCATAAACCTCTTCTACGAATAGCCTAGCCTGCACAAACCGGAAATCCGAAGCACGAAATACGAAATTCGA
>CP070694.1:2218825-2226124 GCA_020353355.1 Desulfobacterales bacterium
GACTGGATTCCGGCATTCGCCGGAATGACGATCCGAGCCGGTTTCGGACTTATTACAAGACCATCAATTTTAATTCATACAATTAGGATACTGTTTGAAATCGGCTCGTCCGCATGAGGAGTAGCCAGTGAGATTATTAGAATGTGAGGCAAAGGAAATTTTAAATAAATATCAGATTGTTACACCATCGGGCAGTGCGGTTGCATCCGTTGGCAAGCTCGACGTTAAGCCTCCCTTGATCTTGAAAGCCCAGGTTCCCATCGGCGGGCGCGGCAAGTCCGGCGGTATCCTGGAAGCTTCTACGAATAAAGAAGCAAAAATCAAAATTGAACAACTGCTTTCCACATGGGTCAGAGGCTATAAATCCCATAAGATTCTTATGGAAGAAAAATTGGATATTGACCGAGAATTTTTTATGGCCATCACCTACGATACGGTGGCCAAGGCTCCCCTTGCCATTTTTTCAGGCGAAGGCGGGGTTGATATTGAAGCTCTTGCGGAACGTGAACCTGAAAAGGTGAACAGGGAGCTGTTTTCGTTACGATCAAGACTGCCTGAATATCGCGCCCGAGAGATCATTTCTGAAACAGGTTTATCGGGTCGGCTTTTACTCGGTTTGGGAAATATCCTATCCCGGCTGGCGAATATATTTGCCGATTACGATGCCACCTTGGCAGAAATTAATCCCCTAGCACTAACCCGAGATGGGCAGCTTGTTGCGTTAGACTGCCATCTGGAAATTGATGATGACGCCTTGTTTCGACATCAGGAGTTGGCAAAACTGGCTGAAACGGAAAACCGTTTTCAATCCGAGCGCAGCATGACAGAGTTTGAGCGCAAGGCAGCTGAAATAGATCAGCTTGACCACCGCGGGGTGGCCGGACGCGTCATCGAATTCGATGGGAGTATGGGATTGATTATTGGTGGCGGCGGGGCATCGCTAACGGCATTTGATGCGGTTCAATCCCACGGAGGCAAACCGGCCAATTATTGTGAAATCGGTGGAAATCCATCCGTCCTCAAAGTCAAAGAACTAACCCGATTGCTCTTGTCGAAGCCCAATGTCCAAAAAATTGCCGTTATCATGAATGTGGTCAGTAACACCCGGGTAGATCTGGTGGCCCGCGGGATTGTGAAAGGAATTTTAGAAGCCGGAAAAAATCCCGCTAAAACAGTGGCAGCCTTTCGAGTACCCGGCGCCTGGGAAGAGGAGGGTTTTCAGATACTGTCCAAGTACGGAGTAGAATTTCTGGACCGCACGGTATCCATCGATGATGCCGCCCGAATTGCTGTAGAAAAAGCAAATACCTTATCATAAAGAGGGAAAACAAATTGGCGATTCTAGCTGATGAAAACACCAGGGTCATTGTGCAAGGAATCACCGGCCGTGAGGCCGCCACCTTTACCAAAGATATGCTCGACTATGGCACTAATGTGGTAGCCGGGGTCACACCTGGCAAACACGGCCAACAGGTTCATGGAATTCCGGTCTACGACACTGTCCGCCAGGCCGTAAAGGAAAATCCGGCAGACGCCGCCGTTATATCTGTTCCGCCGGCCCTGGTAAAAGGGGCGGTACTGGAAGCACTGAACAATAGCATCAAACTGTTGGTGGTTGTCTCTGAGCGCGTTCCCCGAAAAGATACGATTGAATTCCTGGAGGTAGCCCGTGAAAAAAACGCTCGCATCATCGGACCCAATACGCTCGGGCTAATTTCCCCGCACCGTTTAAAATTAGGCATGGCTGGCGGTCCGGTCGATGATGTTAAAAAAGCCTATATGCCCGGACCAGTGGGAATTGCCTCTCGAAGCGGAGGGATGACCACCGAAATTGCCAATCTGCTGACCACCAGCGGCATCGGTCAAAGTACATGCGTGGGGGTCGGAGGTGATCCGGTAGTGGGATCAAATTTTTTAGACTTAATTCCGTTATACGATAAAGATCCGGAGACCAAAGCAGTTGTAATTTTCTGTGAACCCGGCGGGGTTATCGAGGAGAAGCTGGCCGAGTCCATCATAAATGAAAATATTGCGCTTCCCATCATTGCCTTTATCGCCGGGCGTTTTGTGGACACCATGCCGGGCGTGCGTTTTGGTCATGCCGCAACCATTGTCGAAGGCGACAAAGGCACCACGAAAGGCAAAATAGCCATCTTCAAAAAAGCCGGCATTCGGGTGGCAGAAAATTTTTCGGATATTATCCCGCTTGTAAAAGAGATGCTTTAGCGAAACCTCGTCTCAAGATGAGGCTTTACGATACCTGGAATGGTCACTGGATCCTGGTCGCTGGTCACCGGCATCTGGATGGACGAAAATTTTTATAAAGTTGTCGGGATTTATTTTAAAATCTACGGTTTTCATACATAAAAGGATTGAAGGTGGGGCTTGTTATGAAACAAATTGAATCTATACGAACGGCGCTTTTTGTGCCAGGAAACCGGCCGGATCGAGTGGATAAAGCCGTCAATACCGCCGCTGATGTTGTAATTATCGATCTTGAAGATGCCGTACCGCATGCGCTCAAATCTGAAACCCGGCCTCTGGTGCGCCAAAAACTGGTAGAACATCATGGCCATAACATCTTTGTGCGCGTAAATGGGCTCGATACTGAATTTATCAACGAGGATCTGGATGAATTGGTTGTAAAAAGCCTTGCGTTTATCATCATCCCAAAAATCGAGCGGCCCCAGCACATTCGTGAAGCAAATCGACTGCTGTCAGAAATTGAGAAGAAAAAAGGAATACCACCAGGAAGTATATCGATCATTGCGTTAATTGAATCTGCTTTGGGAGTAGAAAATGCTTTCCGGATCGCCTCTGAAAGAACTGAACCCAATAGGCTTTTTACGGTTGCCTTTGGTGCTGCCGATTTCGCACTGGATATGGGAATAGAAATTAGCAAAGCCGGCGATGAAATCGCCTATCCCCGCGCCAGACTGGCTTTGGCCTGTCGCGCAGCTGGGATAGAACCGCCGTTGGACACACCATTTATGATCGATCTTAACGACATTGTAGCCCTTGAAGCCGACGCGAAACGCGCCAAAATATTCGGCTTTCAAGGAAAACTGTGCATTCATCCCAAGCAAGTGGAGATCTGTAACAGAATTTTTTCTCCGACAGAGGAAGAAATTGAATATGCCGCAAAAGTAGTTCAGGCCTTTAGCCAGGCCGAATCAAGTGGTACGGCCGCCATCCAGGTGGATGGCAAATTTGTGGATTATCCGGTAGTGGAGAGATCAAGGCGCATATTAAAGATGGCAAAATTGATAGACTAGCTTCGACAATTTTTGAGGAATCGAGTCATTGAAGTAATAATTAAAGACGAAATCCGAAACACGAAATCCGAAACAATATATGGATTTAGGAATTGCAAATTTTGTTAGCATATATAGTAGGGCAGCCCTCCGCGGCTGCCGTTCGAAGGTCGGCACGGTGGCCGACCCTACTTATCTTTAAATTACTTTTCAGAGGCTAATGCTATGGGAGAGTTCATCAAGGTAGAAATCGATTTTAGCAAATGCACCGATGTGTCGAATGTGGGCAAATGGATCCAGGTTTGCCCTGTGAATATTTTTAGCGTTGAAAATAATCAGCCGGTGGTAGTCGAAGAAAACGAAGATGAATGCACCTTATGTATGCTCTGTATCGAAGCCTTTCCGCTCGGCGCTATCAGGATTCACAAACTATATGGAAACCGAAAAACTAATCGGTAAAATAAAAGATTTGGATTTCAGACCGCATGTTTTAGGCCAACAGGTCTCGCATATTCTCACCGAAGCAATTTTGGAAGGCGTTCTAAAAGGAGGCAATCAGCTCATAGAGGTGGAGTTGCAAAAACAGTTCGGCATCAGCCGCTCTCCACTTCGAGAAGCTTTTCGAGATTTAGAGAAAAAAGGCCTTGTGGTTATTATTCCGCGCAAAGGCACTTTTGTTAAACAGGTAAGTCGCAAGGATATTGAAGATAATTTTCCGGTTCGCGCATTGCTGGAAGGACTGGCTGCCCAAGAATCCCATCCGCGAATGACCAGTCAGATTTTGGAAGAGCTGGCCCAGACCCTGGGCAAAATGGAAACGGCTGTCGCAAACAATGACACCAAGGCCTATTGGAAGCACCATCTTGAATTTCACGATATTTTTATCGAGGCCTCCGGCAACGAAGTGCTTATTGACATATTAAAAACATTGCGCATGCACAGTTTGTGGTACCGGTTCTCCTACCAGTATTATCAGGAGGATCTCTACAGATCATTGGCCGTGCATCAGCGAATATTCGGTCTTTTTCGAAATAAAGATGTTGACAAACACGAGATCGGCAAACTGGTCCAAGAGCATATTCAGACGGCTTTTAAACGCTTTCTGGCATATTTAGATGAACAAAAAAAATGAATTCGGAATGCGGAAGTGGGAATGAGGAAAGAAGAATTTGAAAGTCAGAACGCGGCAAAAACTGGGCTAGGCCCATATCATGTATCGAGTATCCAGCATCGAGAATCAAGTAACCAGAAACCAGAGACAGGTATGGATAACCAATTGTTCAAGAAGCCATTTAAGCATTTTCTTCTACCAGGATTAGAGAAGTTACCTGTAATCGCATTCTATGCCAGAACCAGTGGATGGCCTTTTGTGATTGCCTGGACACACCGAATTGCCGGTGTCATTCTTGTTATTTATGTCTTAATTCATATTTATACACTCTCTTTTGTCCCAATACCCGAAATCTACGATGCTAAAATGCTTCTTTTCGGATTTTTTCTTTTCGTCATCTTGGAGTGGTTGCTGGCCGTACCCGTTATCTTCCATGCCTTAAACGGAGGACGATTGATTCTCTATGAAATCTTTGGAACCAGAAATGAAGCGGCCTTGCTTCGATGGATGTTTGGTCTTTGCATGATCTATGTAATGCTTCACGCATTGCTAATGACCATGGCAAACCAGACTGTCTCACCGACTTTTTTCTGGTTGGTTGTTTTCATCCTCAGCGGGTGCCTGCTCATTATCGTAACTTCACGAATCTGGGGCATAGAAGGCGCCGTTGGCTGGAAACTACAACGAATGACAGCGGCATTTTTATTGATGATGATACCGGCCCATCTACTGTTTATGCATCTTCAACCCTCTATCGGTCACGAGGCAAATGTCGTAATAGCCAGAATGCAGAACATTTTTATTAAGTTTGTGGATCTTATCCTTGTCATCAGCGTCCTGTTTCATGCGGGCTATGGTCTTATTTCCATAAGCAGGGATTATATTAAATCTAAATTTGTACAAAAGGGATTATCTTTACTGATCATTTTTATGTTGGTGGTATTTGGATGGATAGGGGTCAGGACAATTCTAATTATTTAAGCAGTTGAATGTTATTTAAGACTAGGTACTTAATTTTTATCACTATTTTTTACGAATTCTTGGTTTCAGGTGTCGGGTGTCGGGTGTCAGGTGTCAGTTCTTCCGTTTCTTGCTGCTGACACCTGACAGCCGACACCTGAAACCTCTTTCTTAATCTGTTTAACGTATGAAATTTGTGATCTAGAATATTTACATGCACAGACAATTCCAAATAAAATCAACCCTCCATTGCGACTTACTGATCATCGGTGCCGGTGGCGCAGGATTCCGGTGCGCGGCAGAGATTCTTGAAAAAAAGCCGGACGCGCGTGTAATTGCCTTGACCAAAGGTTCCCATCCACAAAAATCACATACATCTACCGCTCAGGGCGGGTTGGCAGCGGTGGACCCCAAGGACTCTGCGGATAAAACCATCTATCATATGTTTGACACATGGAAGGGTTCCGACTGTACCGCTGATCAAAACGTTGTTAAGAAAATCTGCGAATCAGCCTGGGAACAAATCTTGTGGCTGGAAAACAGAGGGATGCATTTCAGCCGCGATCAAAATGGAAGGCTAAGTAAAAGAACTTTCGGCGGACACACGATCAACTTTGGAGAATCCTCGGCGTATCGAGCCGTGTTCGAAGCAGATCGAACCGGAAAAGGAATCATGGATACCTGCTGGGGAGAAGCCTTAAAACGGGGCATCACGTTTATCAATCAATGCTTCGCCACTGAACTTCTTTTCAGCCAAAACCAGTGTGTGGGCTGCATCGTTTTCAAACAATACGAAGGTGAATTCATACGGATTTTATCAAAAGCCACGGTTCTGGCTACCGGTGGAAGCGGTCAGGTATTCAAAGTCACCACCAATTGCCGCCAAAACACCGGAGACGGTCTGGCCCTCATTCTCCAGGCAGGACTGCCGATAATGGATCCGGAGGCAGTCCAGTTCCACCCAACCGGCATCGTGGGCCCCGGCATTTTAGCCAGCGAAACGCTGCGCTCGGTGGGAGGGATTTTACGAAACAAAGATCTGGAACCGTTTATGGAGCGCTATGCCCCTAAAATGAAAGAGTTGGCACCGCGAGATCTGGTGGCTCGGGCGATGGCATCCGAAATTCGAGAGGGACGCGGTATCTTGAATCCTGATCACAATGTCGAGCATGTATGGATCGATCTGCGACATCTGCCGGATGGGGTGCATGAAAAACAAATTCCTGAAGTCACAGGTTTCTTTAAAAAATACCTTAACCTCAATCCCAAAAAAGAACTTTGCCCCGTTCATCCCAGCAACCATTATCACATGGGGGGAATCCCCACTAATGAATTTGGAGAAGTCCAGAATGGATCCCAAGAGATCATTCCGGGTCTTTTCGCTGTAGGAGAATGTGCCGCAGCAAGCTTTCACGGCTTTAATCGATTGGGAACAAATTCGATTTTAGAATTAATCACCATGGGTAAATTCGCCGGCGAAAAGGCACTGACGTATTTAAATAATTCTCTGCACCAGCTACCCGATGTGGACGCAGGCCTATGTTTCCGTCGTTTTTCGGACTATCTGGAAGCCAGCGGTAAAGACAATATCGGGCAAATTCGCGCTGCGCTGAGAAGCTTGATGACTGAACAGATGAGCATTTTCAGAAATGAAGGCGGCATGCGAAAAACAATTGAAACGCTAAAAGCGCTAAAAAACCGGGCCGATAAAACTGCTTTGTCTGACAAAAGCCTGCGTATGAATCAGGAGTTGGTTCAACACTGGGAATTGGACAACCTCTTGGCCGTATCGATGGTCATTACCCATGCCGCCTTAACTCGAAAAGAATCCAGGGGTGCCCATTTTCGCGAAGATTTCCCGCAAAGAAGTGATGAGTATAATTATCACTCGCTGATTTCCATGGAGCAATTTGGTGATGTGGCATTTGGAAAGCGGAATGTCGATATGAGTCTTTATGAAGAAGCAGGCGAGCA
>CP070694.1:2226224-2229803 GCA_020353355.1 Desulfobacterales bacterium
CTGGCTGTGCTGGTTGCCGACATTTTGGATCGACTCCTGTGGCGAATCAGGCCCTATGAAAAACAAAAAGGAAGTACAGAAGAATTTATTGAACGCTCCCTGGGAATCATGGAGACAATATTTGAAACATATGGGGTCAAAAAAAAATATGACAAGATTATAGATAAACTGGAAGATATCATCAAAGAGGGTAAAATCCTTATCGATCAAGCTATTCATCCAAAGCCGTTGATCGGAATTGTGGGAGAAATATTCTTGCGAATGCATGTTGATGCCAACCAGGATTTGATTCGGGTTCTGGAAAAGCATGGTGCGGAAGTCGTAAATGCCTCACTGGCCGAATGGGTGAATTACATTAGCTATGATGGCTTGAGGAAGGCTAAATATGGTCTCCGGTTAAATTTGAAACAATTAAATTTCTCCGCATTTAAAAGCTATTTAAAAGCGATAACAAATTTCGGAGGGGATCTGCTTTATCAAGAATATCGACAGAAAAAAATTTACAAACGCGTGAACAGAATTGTCGATGTCGTTCAAGATCATAAAGTTGCGCATTTAGAGAGAATATTGGAAAAAGACGACATATACTCTTTTCACATGGGTACCGAAGCCTGTTTGAGCATTGCAACTATCGTTAATTGTGCCCGCACCGGCTATAACGGCATGGTAAATGTCTTTCCGTTTACCTGCATGCCGAGTATGACGACTTCCGCCATTGTTAAGCCTTTAATGAAAAAAACCAGGATGCCGTATCTGGACGTTGCATACGACTCAAGCATCCAACCCGGAAGAGAGGCAACGATCAGAACATTTATGCACCAGGCTTACCAGCATTTTCAGAACAACGGGAATAGAAGAGCAAACAAGGGACTGAAAAATTTTTGCAAAAACAGCCTGACCTTCCTTAGCGGATAGAGAGACTGTCAAAGTATGCAACTTTTTTTGCACTGTAAACCCTCGTTGATATGGCCTAAATTGCTGATTTTATTTGCTCCCAACCAGCAAATGCAATCGTTCTGTCAACCTTGGCTGCACCATTCCGCTGAGATCAAAATTGACCGGATCATCTTCTCTTAAATTTCTGCAAATTCTGAATTCCTAGTTTAATCAAGTCATTAAACTTATAACACATTTAAATCATTGCAATATATTCCAAGCTTAAATCGAAATAATCAGCTCAGCGGTAACGTGTTGTTCGGAAAAAAGTTACAGAAACATTTTAGGCATGGCGCTTGCTCTTAGATGACCCCAAAAGGAGGTTAAGTGGCCATGAAATTTTATATCGCCAAAATGGGTGACCTGGATTCTAACGAGACGAATTATACTCAAACCGGCAAAAGCAAGGATTTAGAAATCAAGTTTCCCGAGTTTCGAGAGATCATCAACCGATACAAATTGAGATCCATCGACGTCAGGTTTGACAATGGCGACCGTCTCAGAATCTATGACATAAATAATTGACACGCCTATTTTGTTTTAATATCGTGTCCAATGAAGGTATCTAATTCCATGACGAAACTTCTGTCCGAAACGCTGTCATCGCGAATGGCGTGTTTCCGTTTAACTGCCGACTGTCCAGGTTGATACACACATTGAATTCTTGATCTTCTTTTGGTCGGCATCACCCAATTGTTAATCTTGATCAAAAAAATGAAATCTTCTCAAATTTATAAATTATCGCTAATTCCAATCATAGTTACTCTATTATTTCTTTATGCCTGCCGCCATGAATCGTCTGAAAAAATTTTTCCTGAGGCAGTCAGGGGTGTACTCGATTTAACCGATTGGGATTTCGCCAAAGACGGACCCGCTGACCTCAGAGGTGAATACGAATTTTATTGGATGCAGTTATTGAGCCCGATGGAATTTTCAAAAGCAGCCCCCCCTCAGAAAAAAGGTTTCATTAAAGTACCCGGCTACTGGAACAACTACGAAATAGAAGGTCTCAAGGTTCCCGGTGAAGGGTACGCCACCTATCGTCTAGCCGTTTTGCTCGATGCCCAAAAAGAGCCGCTGGCCCTGAGGTTGAAAGAAATAATGACGGCATACACCTTGTTGGTGAACGGGAAAAAGGTTACCTCGGTAGGTTCAGTCAGCAAAACCCGGGAAGCCACCATACCCGGATTTTTTCGTCACGTTGTCGATTTTGAGTCTGCTGCAAATCAATTGGATATTATTTTACACGTTTCCAATTTCCACCATAGAAGAGGCGGTGTATGGGAGGTTATTCAGCTGGGCAGAGAAAGGGATATCCGACAAATTCAGGAAAGAAGAATCAGTTTTGATTTTTTTCTCTTCGGCAGTATTGTCATTATGGCACTATACCATCTGTTCCTTTTTGTCGTCAGAAAAAAGGATCGGTCGCCGCTTTACTTTAGCCTTTTCTGTTTTCTGATTGCGGTGAGGCTTTTTTCAACCGGTGAGAGATTTCTAATTCATCTTTTTCCAACGATTAGCTGGGAGAGCATGCTCAAACTTGAATACCTTTCGTGGTACCTGGCAGTCCCCGCTTTTGCGTTGTTTATGCAATCCCTCTTTCCTAAATTTTCAATACTATTTTTGCGCATCCTCGGTTTTCTGGGAGTCGTTTTTTCGTGTATCGTGCTATTTACGCCGGCCAGATTGTTCTCGTATACAGTCAATTTGTATGAATTCATAACTATATTAACGTTTATATATGGTATTTATGTAATTTTCGTTTCTCTTTCCGAGAAGCAGGTTGAAGCATTTGTTTTTTTATTAGGCTTTATTATTCTATCGCTTATGGTGGTAAATGACATATTATACATTGAACGGATTATCCAGACCGGCCTTTTTGCTCCCTTTGGCCTGTTTGTTTTTATCCTCTCGCAGGCATTGCTTCTCTCTTCTCGCTTTTCAAGGGCTCTGACAACTGTCGAAATGCAACGTAAGGAATTGAAAGATACACTTGAATCGTACAAAACGGAGATCATCCAGCGTGTGCATGCTGAGGAGGCATTGAGGGATTCCCATGAAAGGTTCCTCACGGTTTTAGATAGCATCGATGCCAACGTTTACGTGGCAGATATGGCGACCTATGAGGTCCTTTTCATGAACAAACATATGCAAGACACCTTCGGACATGGGTTAATCGGACAAACATGCTATCGGGCATTTCGCAACCGCGCCGAACCATGCAGTGACTGCGCCAATGAGAGATTATTGGATGCCGCCGGAAAACCATCCGGTGTTTGTATCTGGGAAGGGCAAAACCCGATCACCGAAAAGTGGTACATCAATTATGCCCGGGCAATTAAGTGGGTCGATGGACGTTTCGTTCGCCTGCAGGTAGCCACCGATGTCACCGAACTCAAACAGATCGAGCAGGCCCTGCGGGAAAACGAGGAGAAATACCGAAACATACTCGAGAGCATCGAAGACGGCTATTACGAAGTCGACTTGAATGGTAATATGATTTTCTTCAATGATGCCTTGTGCAGAATTCTTGGATATTCACCAGACGAGTTGCCGGGAATGAACAATCGACAATTTATGAGCAACGAAACCGCCAGGCGGGTATACGAAACATTCAGAAGCGTCTATGAAACCGGCAAAGCC
>CP070694.1:2229903-2236495 GCA_020353355.1 Desulfobacterales bacterium
CGCCCGGCGGGTGGGCGGGCGACTATCCGCGCCGCAGAATGTAGCGGCGGTCGTCGCCGAACCCCTTAACGCTGGCCAAATGCCAGGGCGGCCGGTCGGTATCCGCAGGGCCGGCGCCGCCCAGCGGCCCGAGGGTTTTGCCCCCGCCGATGAGCTTCGGTGCCACGTAGACCCACGCCTCATCCGCCAAGCCCTCGTCGAAGAACGCCCCGAGCACCCGGCCGCCGCCCTCGACCATGATGTTGGTCATGCCTCGCCGGCCGAGTTCGGCCAGGAGCCCAGCTAGGTCCACACACCCCGAGCCGAGGGGCAGCACCGCGCAGCCTGCCCGCGCCAGTCGGGCGGCGCGTCGCGGGCGGCGAGCAAGGGCCTCGGTCGTCGTGGCGATGATGATGGGCATTTTGTTGTGGATGTCGTATGACTGGGTGATCACGACGCTGGGCATCGCGGCACACACGGCCGAGATCCAGGGGATCGTCTCTGCGCCGAGCGGCCCCGATCAGGCGGTGACGCACTTCGTGATCAGCATGCTGCCGGCCGGGTTGACGGGGCTTTTCGCGGCGGGGCTGGCGGCCGCAGCCATGTCCACGATGGACAGCTACCTGCTGATATCCTCGACCAACCTGATCTACGATATTCTCAACCCGCTGCGCGGCGGGAAAATGTCGGACGTCTCGCTCCTGAGATGGACACGTTTGACGCTCGTGGTGTCTACCGCGGCCAACATCGGAATCTGCCTGCTTTTCGGTAACGTGGAGAGGCTGTGGATCTTCATCACAGCGATTCTAATCTGCACGGCGCTGGTACCGGTGCTGGCGGCGTTCTTCTGGCCGAACGTCAAGCGCCGGGCGGGGCAGGCGGCGGCGCTGACGGGGTTTGGCCTGGTGATGGGGTATTATCTTCTTACCGGTCTGGCAGGTGTCTGGGATGAGGCCGAGTATGCCTACATCTGGTCCGGACGCATCCTCGCCTGGGACGTGACGCTGAACCAGGATTACGGCATCCTCATTATCCTGCCCGCCGTCATTGTCATCTTTATCACGGCCCAGCTTCTGCCGGGAGGTGAACGCGCATGATGCTAGCATACCGCATCTGGACGTGGACCGCAATCGCGCTGCTCGCCTTCGGGAGCATCACGGTGTTCGTGGTTTTTCTCGTGACGACCTTCCGGCAGTTGCGCGCAGAGGCGCACCTCAACAAAAGGCCTCGCTCGCACTAGCTGCACTCAGCTCCTCGAGTTCAGAACCGGCCAGGCTCGAAAAGGCTGGGAATCGGATCGGAGTCACCCATCGGGAAAAAGGAAATTGGTGCCTCAGCGCCATGCTGCAAACACCACCCCTGCTTTATTGAGACTCCCGAAAATCTTCGGTACCATATCCGTCACGCAATCGTAACGGGTACCAGCTGATTCAATGCGAAATCAAATGGAAGCCGACATCTTTTCCAGCACACAAAAACTTGCTTCAAATCTTGCTCGATGATTAACTTTTTAGTATTAATCACTATTGAGGACACGACCCCCAGTTTTTTTTTCAGAAAGGCGTTAATCTAGGACTCATTATGCCAGTAAAACCCGGACGGATATTCATCCTGATCTCCTGCGCCTGCGCCATTTTCTGGCCGGGGGCATTTATCTTCGGCTTTCCCGGGGTCATGCGCCAGCACTGGCAGCAGGCCTTCAAGGTCAGCGGCAGTGCGGTTGGTCAGACGATTTTTTTCGTTCTGATCGGCGCCACCTGCTTCATGTACCTTTGCGGGCGCTGGCAGGAAAAATACGGCCCGGGAAAGCTGGCCGCTTTGGGAGCCGTCCTGTGCGGCAGCAGTGTTATTTGGCTGGGCCGGGCAGAGAACATGGCCGCTGTCTACATCTGGGCATTTTCAGTCGGCGCCTCATCGGCCTTTATCTACGTCCCGGCGCTGACGGTGGTGCAGCGCTGGTATCCCGAAAGGCGCGGGCTGGTCTCAGGATTTTTCAATATGGCCTTCGGTCTGGCAGCGGCAGTCATGTCTCCGGTATTCACCGCTTTTTTGTCAAACTGGGGCTATGAAACGATCAATATGGTGCTTGGCTGTGTGGCGCTCATCGTCGGCCTGACAGCTTCCACCCTGATCCGGTTTCCAGAGGCGCATCGGTCGGTATCGGCAGCCGAAATGCCGCTTGAGCCGACCAGCCGCTCGGTGGGTGAAGCCTTGAAAACCCGCGAATTCTGGTGTCTGTGGCTTACCTGGGTCTTGGCCGGCGCCGCCGGTGCCAGCATGCTGGTGCTGGCCACCGGATTCGGTTTGACCCGCGGGCTGAGCCTCGCCCAGGCCGTCGTTTTACTCACCGCTTTTAATCTGACAAACGGCAGCGGCCGGTTGGTGAGCGGATTTTTCTCAGACCGGTTGGGTCGCAGCCGAACAATGGCAGTCAGCTTTGCGGGTGCTGCCGTCGCCTATTTGGCCATGCCTCATTTGGAAGGCATTTGGCTGTGGGCCGCCCTGGCGGCGGTGATCGGCTTTGCCTTCGGAACCCTGTTTGCGGTCACCGCACCGCTGGCCGGAGACTGCTTCGGCATGACCCATTTCGGGGCCATCTTCGGGCTGATTTTCACTGCCTACGGGTTCTTGTCCGGACCGCTCGGTCCGTGGCTGAGCGGCTATATTCTGGATCTCACCCAGGACAACTACACCCTGGTTTTTTCTTATCTGGGCCTTATGTATCTGGCTTCGGCCGGACTCATCTCACTGGTTCGGCCCTGGCGCGAATGTCGTTTGTAACATCAAAGGCGGTCGTCCGTGTTGCGCGCTGATTGGAGGATACCAATGTCAAAGCTTGATAAGTTCGAGCGCTTAACAGAAAAAGAGCTGAATTATGGAGACCATATATATGTGAAACGAAGAGGCCTGCTTTATTCCCACCACGGAATATATGCCGCAAAAGGAACTGTGATACATTTTAGAGGAGCAGCGAAGGAGAAGAAAGACCCGATCGTCATAAAGACAGACATCGAGAACTTTCTCAATGGCGGGAAGTTGAAAAGACGTGATTACAAAAGGCGCTTGCCGCATGCTGAAACTCTAAGAATTGCACGAGATCATCTTTCAAAAAAAGGGTATTCTCTCGCATTTAACAATTGTGAACATTTTGCCGCTTACTGTGCCACCGGAAAAAAGAGAAGTGCGCAAGTCCGCAATGTCGTTGGCGGTATTGTTGCTGCCACCTTTGCTATCGCCGCTGTCTTTATCGGAAAAAAGAGAACAAGGAAAAAGGAGGGGTAATTTATACTTAAGAGAAGTCATACAGGAGAAATATCATGAATATAGCCAAGGATGATCTCGATAATCTCAAATATGCGAAGAGCCTCCTTGAAAACCCAAGTTTGGCAGCCAGAGTTTCAAACCTCCTGGGGACCCCCATAGAGAAAGGTTTTGAGCACCTGCCGGCAAAATGGAAGGACATTGTTCGAAAAGCCACCGAAAAATCGCTTAAAAAAGCTCTGAATTTTGCCGTCCAGACAATGGATGATAAAACAAGGCCTGTTTCTTCTGACAGGACTCATAAAATTCTCGTGTTCGCTGCAGGGGCTGGAGGCGGATCTTTAGGACTTCCAGCTTTAGCAGTCGAACTCCCTGTGACCACAACTATTATGCTCCGATCCATAGCTGACATCGCGCGAAGTGAGGGTGAACAGATTAGGTTATTGGAAACAAAACTTGCCTGTTTAGAAGTATTCGCCCTGGGAGGTCCATCAAAAAGCGATGATGGAACGGAAACCGGCTATTTTATGGTTAGAGCTGCTTTAGCGCGGGCAATCTCTGATGCTACGCAGTTTATTGCGAAAAAAGGCTTGATACCGGAAGGCGCTCCTGTGCTGGTTAGATTCATTGCCGCTTTGGCATCTCGCTTCGGTATCATTGTATCCGAGAAGGTAGCAGCTCAGGCTATTCCGTTAATTGGAGCAGCTGGGGGGGCATTGATCAATACGATTTTTATAGACCATTTTCAAAATATGGCTCGCGGGCACTTTATTATCCGGAGACTCGAAAGACTCTATGATAAAGAATGGGTCAGGCAGCAATATGATAAGTTAGGTCGGATTAGGGTCTAATCTTCACTAGTGATTATAGGTTTGATCACTAATCAAGACAAGATCTCCAATTAAATGCGGCATATATATTAGGTTATACCGGTAATGGGAAATAGGAGACATACTAGATGAGAAAATAATGGCCACCCTTGGATTATTTGTTCGAAGAGTGAACCCCAAACTTTGTTCAGGAAAAAAATACTCTCCCGCATTTACCCCTTTATGGTATTGCCTTGAGTACGCCCTTGCCTAATATTCCTACCGTTCCAAGAACTTCCATTCGGCGATTTGTTTCCTGGCACCCTGAACTATTCCGTCCACGAACTCCTTGACCGTGGGTATGTGATCCACATAGGTAACGGCAAAGGACATCAAACTGCTTAGGCGGTCGTAGTCCTCATTCCACATTTCGGGGGCCAGCTCCCAGTCATCATGCTTGAGCATCACTCGTTCCAGGGCTGTCAACCAGTTCTCCAGCGGCATCTCGCCCCGCTTCTTCATGACTGCTTCGTATTGCTTGGGGTTGGGCGGCGCCAGCACCGTGTTCCGCAAGTGAGGATTATCGGGAAAGGCACCCACCATCTTCTGCTTGAATCGGTCTGAAATGGGACATTCTTTGGTGGCCATGAACGCCGTGCCCATCATGACCCCATCGGCCCCCAAGCCTAAAGCACCCAGGAAGGTCCGGCTGTCGCCTATCCCGCCAGCGGCGATGATCGGAACTCTTATATTTCTTGCCGCCCAGGCGATGGTCGTCATGGTGGGAAGCTGCGCGGGGTTCTTAAAGCCGATGCCCTCCAGTCCGACCAGGATTAGGGCGTCGGCTCCGGCCTTCTCAGCATGCAGGGCATGTTTAAGCGTGGCTGTTTTATGAATCCACTTGCGCCCCGCCTCCTTAATACGCTTGCCGTATTCATCCGCATTAAAGACCGCCGTCTCAATTACCTCCACTTCTTCCTCAAGACACACGTCCAGCATCTCGTCGATGTGAGGGCACATACCCACGGTTATATTTACGCTGAACCCCTTATCGGTGGCGTCACGGCACCTGCGTATATCCTCCCGCAGTTTATCCGGCGTCAGAGATACAGCCGCCGTCAGGGTGCCGTGGGCACCTGTTTCACTGACCGCAGCCGCAAATTTCCAGTTTCCAATGCGGCTCAGGGCCCCCTGAATGATGGGATAGTCGCAATCCAGAAGTTCAGTCACTCTCGTTGTCCATCGCATCATCAATTACCTCCTTTGGCATGATTTTTTATTTTTAGTGAAAAAGTGAAAAAAAGTCAAAGCTTGAATTGCGAATCACTTTCGTATAGTTTACATGAAATAGTTAGTCTTTAAAATTTTGCTAACTTTTTATATCAAAACCAAATGTTTGATCCAATAAATAAAGCCGAACATATTGCCAAAATAGTCACACGGGATGATTTGAGAAAATACTATCGCTTTCGGCCGGCTCGATTTTATGGCGGGATTGCCACAGCGGATTGTGTCGGCTGCTGTTTGCAGTGCATCTTTTGCTGGTCCTGGCGTGAAGTGATGAATCCCGATGCATATGGCCATTTTTACACACCAAAAGATGTCGCGCGCAGGCTCACCCTTGTGGCTCGCAAAAAGCACTTTAAAAATGTTCGTATAAGTGGCAATGAGCCGACTGTTGCAAGAGAGCACCTGCTCAGGGTGCTTGAAATGGTTCCATTTGATATGTTTTTCATCCTGGAAACGAATGGCATCTTAATTGGACACGATCGCACATACGCTGAGGATTTATCCAGATTTGAGAATCTTTACGTGCGCGTGAGCATCAAAGGCACCAATGAAGAGGAATTCTCCAGACTGACAGGAGCCGAACCGCAGGGCTTCAGACTTCAGCTAAAGGCTTTGGAAAATCTCAGACGGAAAGCAGTGAAGACCCACCCGGCAGTTATGACCAGTTTCTCAGCACCTGATAACATCGATGCGCTTCGCAGGCAGCTTTTCCAAATCGATCCCGAATTTAAAGATGTAGAGATTGAAGAACTTACACTCTACGGCGACGTGGAAAAGCGCCTTCAGCAGGCCTCCATTTCTTATCGAACATCCTGCGATTCAGAAAGAATGTAAACCACAAAAGGAAATGCGCTAACCCCAAAACCATGATGCAGGAATATGATAAGTTAGATATATGATTTCCGGCAGGACAATAAATAATAGGCGATCTGTTATCGAAACAGTCAAGAGCGATTAATCAAATAAGAAATTAGCGCAATGATAAAATGCCCAAGATGTGATCTCCCCCAAGAAGAATCACCACAATGCGAGTATTGCGGACTTATTTTCAAAGAATTTATCGAATCAGTCCAGACATCAAAGACCGCTTATCCTAAACGGACGGCGTTGTTCGTCATAATTCTGGTAGTATCAGGTGCTTTACTTGCCTCTTATTGGTTTTTTTCTTCTCGGCACACATCCAGCGAAAAATCGGCAATCGTTGAAAGTTCAAGTGTCAGTGCGCAAAGAACAAAGGTAAATGGCCTGCGGAC
>CP070694.1:2236595-2242913 GCA_020353355.1 Desulfobacterales bacterium
ACGGCTATTTTTTTACCGGTTTCGGCACAAAGGTACTTGCTCATGGAAGTTTCGCGAACACATTCCATCTTCTGAGTCTCCTTCCAGGCTGCATAATATGCCAGTTGACGCGCGGCCTCCAGTTCGGTGGCCATTTCCACGACCTGGTGTTCGATGTCTTGAAACTTGCCGGCCGGCCGGCTTAGTTTAACCCGTTCGCGGACATATTCAATCACGTCTGCCAGTATTCTCTCGCTGATGCCCAGGGCGCAGGCCGAGAGCGTCAGGCGCTCACCGTTGAGCAATCGCATCATCTGCCGCCATCCCTGGTTAAGGCATTCTTCGCCACCCAGAATGTTTTGCGGGGGGACGCTTACATTATTGTAATAAACTTCACAGGTATTGGATCCTTTGTATCCCAACTTTTTAATCGGAGTTGCCCGATACCCTTCGGATGTGGTGTCGACCAGAAAGGCGGTAATACCGTCATATCGGCCCGGGCCCGTGCGCGTATTGGTGACCGCGATATCCGCCACCCCGGCACCGGATATGAAAATTTTGCTGCCATTGATGATATAATCGTCGCCGATTTTTTCGGCGACCGTCTGGATACTGGCCGCATCCGATCCGGCGTCCGGCTCTGTCAAAGCAAAGCAGAATATCAATTCCCCTCTGGCCAGTTTCGGAAGATATGCCTCTTGCTGGGCCTTGTTTCCGTTGGTTTTAATGATGTTGCTGCCGTACAGAATGATATCCCCCGCTGTCCAGGCCAGCACCGGAAGTCCTTTCGTGATTTCCTCGAAAAAGACCATTTCATCGATGACACCACCGCCCAGGCCCCCGTATTCTTCCGGCACATTGATCCTCATAAACCCCTGATCTGCCAATTTTTGCATGAGCTCAAAGGGAAATTCATCGGCGGCTTCAATGGCCGCAGCAATCTCGGATGTAATTTCCTTTTTTACAAAACTGCTGGTTTTTTCTTTTAAGCGTCGATGTCTCTCGGTTAGAATATGATCCATTTTTGTTTCCTTGCCAAATACAGAATTTTAAAGCATCTTTGGTCGTGGTCGAGCAGTCCTCTGATGGTAAACTATTGATTCGAATCACCCATGGTCTGAAGACGGCTGCGAAAGGCCAAGATTATCGAGCCTCGGCCCTGCAGAAATTCCCGAGTAAGTCAGCAGTTTTAGCCGTTGCTTAATTTCTTCAGCAACCATTATACCGGAGTTCACCACCGCAGGTAGCCCCGTATATCCGGATGATTTGACCCCGTCCCCCACGTTATATAAATTAATGATGGGTGTTTTTTGAGGCATGTCCCTTCCGGGCCAGGAGTGCATCCCCGGCCAATCGGCACGATAGGTGCCTGCCAGTAGAATTTCGGTATTTTTCTCAACGTCGGGAAATAGATCTTTTAAGTCGGCAAGGCACAACCCGATTTCGTTCTGCGCATCAAAGGGATCCGATGACGAGGCCGGAGATGCGCCGACAATGATGAGGTGTTTACCCTCCGATGCCCATTCCGGACAAATCAGGGTCGGCTGGTAGATAGCATTGATTCGTCGGGCACCGGTTACCAGCAAATGATTTTGCTCAAACAGGGGCTGCTCGGCGGCAATTTGCAAGCAAATCACTTTAGCCGGGACCGCGGTCGAATCAAGCTCCTTAAGATAGTCGCAATCCAGATTTTCTCGGCCGATCAACTCGGCGGTTTTCACGGGACTGGCGTTGCTGATGACCGCGGAGGCAAACACGCTGATTTCTTTGTCGTGTTGCTGAACCAATGCGCCCCGCACCAAACCGTCTTCCAAGAAGATACGCTTCACCCGGCTGTGGGTCCAAATTTCACCGTCACATTGCTGCACAATGTCGGCCAGCGCAGCCGGCAAACTGATGCTGCCGGCGGGTGAATACCCGAAGTGTTGCACGCCTCGCAGGGCTTTGATAAACGCAAAAAATTCTCTGGCTTCGATTTCATTGATGTTTACCAGCAGAGTGGCCGCAACCAGGGTGTGAAAAACCTTCAGGATAGCCGGGTTGGTCGTATGCTGGGTAATCCAATCTCTGAGACTCACATTCGGAGATGGTTCCTTCCACTGCATGGCTTTGGAAATGGCCGCCATCAGCTTTTCTACTTCTACAGAACCACCTCCGGCGGCTTCCAGCAAATATTTCATGCCCCCCCGGGATGGAACCTCCACCACATTTGGCCCGATGCGATAATGCAGTGCACCGGCAGAACGAACCTCAAAGGGCGCCTCTATGTTTTTAAAGAACGACTCCACAATCCCGCCCAACTCGACACCGATGACACCGGTGGTCAGCTTAAATCCTCTGTATTCGATGGTTGAACAACGACCTCCGATTCTTGGGAGTGCTTCGACCACCAGCGTGCGGTAGCCCGCTTTGGACAGAAGGGCAGCAGCGCACATTCCTCCCACTCCGGACCCAATTACCAGAATATCATAGGTGTTGTTCGACATGGTTATCCCCAATTTTAAAAGAACGCACCTCCATTAATCACCAGAATGTGGCCGGTCATGTAGTTGGTTGCGCTTGACGCTAGATATAAGGCGGCTTGTGCAATCTCTTCCGGTGTTGCCACGCATTTGAGAGGAGTAAATTTAAACTCGCGTTCCATCAGTTTTTCATTGGTCCAGAGTGCCTTGCTGAAATCGGTCTTGACGATGCGCGGCGCAATGGCATTGACCCGCACGTTATAGGGACCCATTTCCAACGCCATCTGTTTTGTCAACATGTTGATACCCGCTTTGCTGATGCAGTACGGCCCCAGTCCTTCGGCCGGACTAACACCACCGGCGGAGGAGACATTAATGATATTGCCGGATTTCTGGTCGCGCATGATCTTGCCCACCAGTTTGGACATCATAAAATACCCTTTGAGGTTGGTATCCATGATGTGGTCGTAAACGGATTCTTCCGTGTCAACGATCGGCCCCATGGCCGGATTGGTGGCCGCATTATTGACCAAAACATCGATGCGTGCGAATTCATCCAGGGTCTTTTGAACCAGATTTTCCAGATCTTCTACCTTTTTGGTGTGGGTGGGAACGCATAGGGCTTTTCTGCCAGTGGCTTTGATGTCTTCGGCCACTTTTTCCAGATCCGGCAGTTTGCGGCTGGCGATCACCACATCTGCGCCGGCATCTGCAAATGTCAGGGCAATGGCTTTGCCAATGCCACGGCTGCCGCCGGTAATTACGGCGATTTTGCCTTCAAGCGAGAGATAAGATGTATCCATTGATTTTCCTCCCGAGCTACTAAATGAGCGAGAACCGCTCATTTAGCAGTTAATCGTTATTTGTTATTCGTTATTGGAAAGGATATCAAACATACATTTACATCTTTACCAACAGTCTGACGTATTTGCGACAGTAGATTTATCAAAGCTAATAACAAATAACTAATAACAAATAACACCTTATTGAGTTTTGACTCAAGTTGGGTAAGGTTCTACATAAAATGGGGCTGTATCGGCTTATTTCGTCACCTGAGCCATTTCCTCGACCAGTTGCTTACACTCTGCCAGCACTTTACCGGCCTCCATAAAAATGGTCATGCGCTCAGCCATAGGTGATCCCTCACCGTGCAAACAAATGGTTTCAAGATCCGAACTGGTGATTCGTCGAATCAAATCGAACATGCGCAGCCGGTTTTCCGTAGAAACCTCCTTGACACCCTGCAGATATTTGTCGATATCAGCCTGCATTTCGACCAGTTGATAGTCCCTGTAACTCGGCGCGGTAACGACCAGGCCACCGGCCAGATCCTGGACGATCTTGACGACATCATGATAATAGTGAGCGAAATGATATTTGGCCATGTTGGTTGCAATCGGATTGGGTACCGCCAGGCCGCCACGCATGACAAAATCATAGCAAGCGGTTTTGGACAGGGATTTGAGAGTTTCCAGGTAAATCACAAGATCAGTGATCTTTTCCCTGACGTGGGGAGCTTTGGATATGCCGTTATAATCGGCAATGGCCACGGCTGCGCCAACAAGCTGCTCGGACAACGGAATCCGGTATGAACAGCCGGTACGGCGGTGCATGAGCGCAAAATTGTAAACCAGGGTGGCTGCAAACTTCCATTCGCCGCAGAGAAACACCCGCTCCCATGGAACCAGAACATCATCAAAAACGATCAGCGAATCCGTATGCACCCGAACCGGGCGGGTGTTGGGGAATTCCAATGGACTGAGATGGGAACGGAAGGGCCGGCACACCTGCCGAATTCCCTTGGTATTGGCAGGAATGGCAAAAGATAGCGCATAATCCGCATCTGCTTCCGTCATTGCACGACAGGGAAGCACGATGATATCATTGCAATAGGCGGCGCCGGTAATATGAATCTTGGCTCCCCGCACAATAATGCCTTTTTCATTCTGGTCGACTTTACGGATATAAAAATCCGGATGGGCTTGGCCGGGATCCGACGGCCGCAGCATGCGGTCTCCTTTGACGCAGGTAACCCCGGCACAGGTTGCCAGGTCTTCCTGTTGCAAGGTTTTGCGGTAATTTTCAATGCGATCGATATAGTCCTGATTGCCGATCATGTTCGCCGTGATGTTAATGGCGTTGAGGGCATCGGCACCGATGTCGTGGGCCAGCGGAATGTATCCGTCGCCAAGCTCGGTGGCCTTGACGATCAGTTCATGGGCCTTCAGCAGGTCATCGGCATTTTGAGGTTTATAGTAGTATCGGCTGATTTCTGCACCGCTCTCAGGATCTTTAATCACCGCGAGGTCCCTAAATTCGGGGTTTTCAGCCATCTCATAATCAATGGCCATCAGGTCGGCACAGACCCCTAAATCCGGATGGGTGGCGACATTCTCTATTTTTTCGCCTTTGTAATACACCACTCTTCCGTCGTTCAAACTCTCTTTATATTGTTCTGCTGAAATTAAGCCCATTCAGTGCTCCTCCTTTTTTGTTTGAAAGAATTTGCTTTTATGTTTTTTGGAGCCAAATCTTCAATAATCAATCTTGACGGTCTCGTAAAAAGTAAGAAACCGGCTCGGGCCGTCATTCCGGCGAAAGCCGGAATCCAGTGTTTTCAGTAGGTTCTGGATGCCGGATCAAGTCCGGCATGACGAATTCGGACTTTTTGCGAGATCATCAATAGTCAATATTCAATTTTCTTACTGGAGCTGCCAACAATCTACCAATTGGTTGCCGGCTTGGGTGTGCCGCGGTGGTAGGGTGGAAATAACTCGCTTTCCAAATCCGTTGCCATGATTTCGTCAACCACCATCACCGCGCACAACGAGGCACCATCGACACCACCACCCCACAGGCGTTCGCCATACTGGTCGCCTACAAAGAACAGGCCATCCGCATAAGGGCTCCTAAGTGGCGGTCGTTTTTCGCCGATCGGACGCCAGTTTCCGTAAGCTTCATCCGACGGTGTCCAAATGACAAACTCTACATTTTCTTCCCAGCCCTTGAAGTTCTTTTTGAACCAATCCATACAGTAATTGATGACCCGGGTGACCTTTTTCGGATTGCGCATTTCCTGATCGGTCAGGGCGGTGGAGAAACAAAAATCACGCTTGCCTTCCGGTGCCCGTTTGGCACACGCCGCAAAGCTCCACATCACCATGTCCACCGCGCCAATGAAACCTTCGTGTTTAATAATGCCTGGCATCCAGATAAAACTGCGTTCATCAACACCGAATTGTTCCCAAATATTATTCTTCAATCCCATATAACCGGTTAACAGCCCCGCTGACCAGAATTTGTTTTGGAGCAAATCCACCCAGCCTGCGGGAAAATGCCTTGGATGCAGAACATTGAAAATGTGTTTGGGAGGAATGTTGCAGATGACCGTATCGCATTCGATGGATTCGTAGCCGCCATCCCGGCAGCGGATTATTACGCCTCTTATTTTGCCGCCTTCGATGATGATCTCTTCAACCGGCGTGGATCGTCGAATCTCGCCGCCGGCCGCATTCAGGGCTTCTTCCATTGCCTGGGGTATGGCCATGCATCCGGGCTCGGCAATGGTGGCCACCGAGCCGCTGTGCAGGTTCATTTTAATATCCCTGGCCATGGCCATGTAGCCGAGAAAGTCCCCGGCCGGCGCCACGCGCGGTTCCGCCATGGCATTTTGGCAGGCCATCACCACCTTGAGGTAATCATAGGCTTCCTCATTTGCGGTCAGGCCTCTTTCTTCAAGCCAGCTCTGAACATCGGTGTGCATGGCGGCCGCACATTCTTCCATCGACAGCTGCCCCCTGGACCGCAGGGCTGCGAGCGTCGCGCGGTATCCCTGCGCTGTCTGCCAGTTGTAGGGTTCTCGCGGTTGCACCTGATA
>CP070694.1:2243013-2246900 GCA_020353355.1 Desulfobacterales bacterium
CGCAAGATCCAGAACGTAAGAATATCCTGGAAAGGAATCCACGCCTACAAAATCATTTAGAAAGGAGTAATCCCGCATGAATACGCTGATCGCGATCCCTTCTGCGCAACCCGGTGGTCTTGAGGCCCCTTTAGGTGCGCATTTCGGACACTGTGAACTCTATACGCTCGTAGCGGTTGAAAATGGCAAAGTAAAGGATGTAAACGTGGTGCCCAATGTTCCCCATCAACAGGGTGGCTGTATGGCACCGGTCAATTATTTGGCCCAGAAGGGGGTAAAAAAACTCATCGCCGGTGGCATGGGGCTGCGCCCGCTGATGGGCTTTAAGCAAGTCGGTATTGATGTCTACTTCGGCGGCCAAGCTCAAACGGTGGGGGAAGCGCTAAATGCTGTTTTAGAAGGAAAGTTGCCCCAATTTAGCCAGGAGCATACCTGCGGCGGCGGAGGTAATCCTCCGATCTAATCGAGTTGAGATTCTATCCATTCTATTATATCTATGTTGACAAAGCTTTTTATGCATGGGGGAGCTAATGTATAAGAAAATATTGTTCTGCACAGATCTGTATCCTGCTTCAGATTATGCCTTTGCTTGCGCCTTGGACATGGCAGAGCAGGCCGGGGCCGAATTAATTGTTGTGCATGTGCTGGAATCCCGTCACCGCTACTCCGGACAGCTCATCACCGATGATGGTGAAGTATGGGGTTCACGGGCAGTATTTGACAGGCTCAAACAGAAGTTAAAAGAATACTACCTCATGCGCGTCGACGAGAAAAAACATGGTAGTGTTGGCTTTGTGGTTAGAGGTGGGATTCCCTGGCTGGAAATCCTGCGGGTTGCGCGCAAAGAGAAGGTCGATCTTATTGTGCTGGGCCCTTATACCGTTCACGGTTCGGTTTTAGAGCATGTGCCGCAAGAACCCCATCTGGGCAGCAATGCTCAAGAAGTTTCCCTGCGCTCGAGGTGTCCGGTCTCTATCGTTGCCTCACCCAAGCAGGTTATGGCCTTAGAGGAATTAGAACGATAATTGTCTTATCCATAATCTAATGCCGCCCCCTGATCTGCAGACTTCGCCATCTTCGAATATACGGCCAGGTATCCCTTTTTTACTTTTTGGGGCGGGGGTTCCCACGCGTCGAATCTTTGTTGAAGCTCATCTGCGGAAATATCGACAGTTAGTTTCTCATTTGCAATATCGATTTCAATCATATCACCGTCTGCCACCACCGCCAGTGGTCCTCCCTCGGCAGCTTCCGGGGCGACATGGGCAATCGCGCAACCTTTGTTGGTGCCCGAAAAGCGGCCATCGCTAATAAACACAACCTTGTCCAGCAGACCTTTTGACTCCAGTATCCATAAAAAGCGCTGTAAAAGCTCCATGCCCGGTGCGCCTTTCGGGCCCACATTTCTAACAACAACGACTTCGCCCGGTTTGATTTCATCAGCCAACAGGGCATTGCAGGCTTCGGCTTCAGCGGGGAAGATTCTCGCCGGTCCCCGATGATAAAACATCTCGGCAGGCACCGCCGATTTCTTGATGAGGGCGCCCCTGGGTGCCAGATTTCCGTGCAGGAAGATCAGCCCGCCTTCCTTTGCCAGCGGTTGATCCAGGGGATATATGACGTTGCGATTCCCCACGAGAGCCTGTTGCAGATTATATTCCAAAGAATTGGCTGTTACGGTCATCACAGCGGTAGCCAGCAATGGTTGCAGCTCCTTCATAACGGATTGAATACCCCCTGCTTCGTCAAGGTGTCCAAGATGGTATTTGCCGGAGCCGGATGGTGCAATATCGCAGATAAACGGCGTTTGATTGCTCAGCTCATTGAACGTTTGTAAGGGTATATCTAAATTCAGCTCGGAGGCGATGGCCTGCAGATGCAGCACAGCATTTGTTGATCCGCCGATGGCCATCAGCACGCGAATGGCATTTTTGAAAGCATCCAGGGTCAGTACGTCAGAAGGTTTGATCCCCTTGCGGTGGAGTTCAACCACCTGTTGGCCGGCGTTAAAGGCAATTCGCATCAAGCGTGAGTCCGATCCCGGCACCGCGGCATTGTTGGGCAGTGACATGCCCAACGCCTCGGCCATAGCGGCCATGGTGTTGGCGGTACCCATCACCGGGCAGGCCCCCATACCCGGGCAACCCCGATCTTTTATCCGGCAGAATTCCGCTGCGCTCATTTTTCCCGCTTTAAATTCTGCAAAGTGCCGGGGGGCCACCTTCAACGGATCCACGACTTCTCCTTGGTATCGATTGAGCAGCATATATCCTCCGGTAACCACGACAGCCGGCAGGTTCAATCTGGCGGCAGCCATGAGATGGCCGGGGATCACATCATCGCAAACCGGAACGAAAACCATAGCGTCGAATAGGTTCGTTTGGGCGGCGGTCTCGATATAGCCTGCAATTAAATCCCGCTGGGGCAGATGATAGCTATCGTTTCCCGCCATACTGGTGCATATTGAACTGATCACAAATTCTCTTGGCGTTCCACCGGCTGCCCAAACCCCGGCCTTGACCGCGGCGGTGACACGGTCCAGGTTGATGGCAGCCGGATTTATTTCCCCCCAGCTGCTGACCACTCCGATTTGAAGCCGTTCAATGGCTTCATCGCCGTATCCTGCGCCTCTGAGCATTTGCTGGCGTTCAACCCGGGCATAATCGGGCAAGTGGCTGTCTTTCTTTTGAATTCCCATGAGGTTGCCTCCCGGTCGTGAAGAATCTAGATCGTTTTCCAGACTAAAACCGGATTGATCTGGTAGTACTTTCTTATCCAGAATTAAATGGGCTAAATCCCAAATTTCAAATTCCAAATAAATGCATATTTAACCATCCTGTTCGAATTTTTAACCTATTTGTGGGACACAATCTAGGTTTTCTTCATTTTTTCCTTGAGCTCACGCTTGAGCACCTTACCTATGGGGCTCAGGGGAAGTTCATCCATGAACTCAATGATCTTGGGAACTTTATAAGGTGCAACTTTCTCCCGCATGTACTCAATGATTTTTACTTTGATCGCATCGCTTATTTCAATCCCGGGCTTTAGCACAATTGCCGCGGCAACCAATTCGGAACCGGGTCGATTTGGATCCGCCAGTCCGATGGTGGCGGCCATATCAATGTCGGGATGCTCCACTAGAACATCATCTACGGTGCGGGTAAAGACCTTGTATCCGGAAACAATGACCATGTCCTTCACTCTATCCACGACATAGAAATAGCCGTCTTCATCCATCTTACAAACATCGCCGGTGTAGATCCAGCCGTCCTTTAACGTACTGGCTGTTTCTTCGGGTTTGTTATGATACCCGATGGTGAACACCTGCGGACCTTTGACCAGCAATTCTCCGGGTTCTCCCACCCGAACCAGCTCTCCGGATTCCGGATCCACCAGTTTAACGTCGGTATCCGGAAAAGGAATTCCGACGGATCCGGGTTTTTTGGGCCCGTATCGGGGCAGGCTCATGTGAACCGGACTTGTTTCGGTCATCCCCAGGACTTCGACTAATTTTCCTTGCCCGACAATTTCTTCGAATTCTTTGATGTATTCGGGAGGAAAAGGGGCGGCTCCGCTGATAAACCAATCAACGCCGGAAAAATCAAGGGAACGGAATGCGGGTTTCTTTAATAGCTCCAAATAAATGGTCGGTACATTGACGATACCGCTGGGTTTATATTTTTGCATTGCGGATATGAGAAAATCCAGATCCCTGGGGTTGGGTACGGCCACCTGGGTTCCTCCGATAGCCATGGTGGTCATGCCTAAAAATAAACCGGCTTGATGAAAAAGTGGAAAGGCAGATAAAATGACAGATTCCTCTCTGATTTTTACATCGAGCCATGTAGTCACCTGATGGATCTGAGAGACGATGTTTTTGTGCGTCA
>CP070694.1:2247000-2251406 GCA_020353355.1 Desulfobacterales bacterium
GACCCTGCGAAATCCACTCTATCACTGGTCCCATTTGGAACTTAATCGCTATTTCGGCATCGAGGGCAAGCTCCTGAATCCCGATACGGCCAGAGAGATCTACGACACCTGCACTCAATTGCTGAAGACCGAGGCTTTCAGCACACGGAGCATCTTGCAGAAAATGAATGTCCGGGTCGTCTGTACAACCGACGATCCCCTCGACAGCCTGGCGTACCACCGGCAGATCCAACAGGATCAAAGTTTTGCGGTTGTCGTTCTGCCGGCCTTCCGGCCGGATAAAGCCATGGCGGTCGAATCGCCCGCGGCGTTCAATGAGTGGGTCGACCGGCTGGAATCGGTTGCGGACATCTCCATCCATAATTACGCATCCTTTCTGGAAGCCCTGCGCAAGCGTCATGATTTTTTCCACGAAGCGGGCTGTCGCCTTTCTGATCACGGTATTGAATATACCTACGCGGAGGAGTATGCCCCGCGAGAAATCAGCCAGCTGTTCGAAAAAGTTCGCAACGGGGAAATGCTGCTACCATCGGAGGTCTTAAAGCTCAAATCCGACGTACTGATTGAGCTGGCGACAATGGACGCCGAAAAAGGCTGGACCCAGCAGTTTCACCTGGGCGCCCTGCGCAACACCAATTCGCGTGCCATGCAACAATTGGGACCCGATAGCGGCTACGATTCTATCGGCGATTTTGAAATCGCTCGCCCGCTGGCCAGGTTTTTGGATAAACTGGAACAGCAGGGCAAACTGACCAAAACCATTATTTACAATCTAAATCCGGGAGATAACGAGTTGATCGCCGCCATGATCGGCAATTTCCAGGACGGCAGCATCCCGGGAAAAATGCAGTCCGGGTCCGGATGGTGGTATAACGATCAAAAAGACGGCATCGAGAAACAGATCAACGCGCTGTCCAATGCGGGCCTGCTCAGCCGGTTTGTCGGCATGCTGACGGATTCCAGAAGTTTTCTCTCCTATCCGCGACACGAGTATTTCCGCAGGGTTCTGTGCAACCTGCTGGGGGCGGACATGGAAAGCGGCGAACTGCCCCACGACATGGAAATGATCGGCAGCCTGGTGAAGGATATTTGCTGGTACAATGCGGTGAATTATTTCGGAATTGAAGTGCCGTGAGCTCACGAATTCCCGGCATGTCACCTATCCCATTCCACGGCCACTTTGATGACCACTTTATGAATATAACCCTCTGTGCCCAACGGCGCATGAACATCTTCAGGAAAAAATATGGCGAAGCTTCCTGCGGGAACAGCCAGCCACACGGTCGGCGAATTGGCGTAAAATTCAATATCCGATTCACAATCATACCCTTTCTCATCAGGAATACAGGCAGACTTGATTTCATACCCGATGAAATCAGAGCCCTCTAAGGTATACTGAAGATCGATATAGCGCCGATGGGATTCAAGCCTGGCATCTTGTCTGCCTTTTCCTTTGGTGGTCAGTGCTAAGGCGAACAGCCGGTCGCCATCGATTTGATCTTTACCTTCTTTAAATCCATTGAGTGAATTTTGTTTTAAGAAATGAAAAGCAGCTTCGAATCCAGGATGAACCGGGGCATAACGCATCGCGTTTTCAAGACGATCTAATATCATTTTATTCTCCCAGTTTATTTATTTTCTTCGGTATGAGCAGCAGTCCGAAAATCCAATTTCGAATTCCCTTGTATGATTTTAGAAGATGTGCCAGATAATAAGATATGATTAGAGTTTTTTATTTTTTATTCTAGCTTAGAGATCAACAGGAAATTCAAATCGAAAAAGGAGAAAAACATGCCGAAAGTAATTCTCATCACAGGTGCCAGCACAGGAATTGGGGCTGAAACAGCCCGTCATTTGGCAAAAGAAAACGAAATTTTTATTCATTATAACGCCTCCAAAGAAGCGGCTGCAAATGCAGCCGCCGACGTTGAAAGACGAAACGGCAAAGCGTATCTACTGCAGGCGGACTTGTCGAACGAAGCCGGGTGCAAAGATTTGGTTCATGCCATTTCCGAAAAGACGGATAAACTTGATGTTGTGGTCAACAATGCGGGTGGCCTCATCAAAAGACAAAGTGTACGGGAATACGAATGGCGGCTGATGGAGGAAATTTTTGCCCTGAACACTTTTTCAGCCATGATGGTGACCTCTTTGTGCATCCCCCTTCTTGAAAAGGGCAGTGACCCATGTATCATCAACATTTCTTCGGTAGCCATGCGACATGGTGCACCGACGGCCACCATTTACGGTGCCTCAAAGGCTGCTTTGGATTCTTTTACTCGAGGGATTGCAAAAGAGCTGGCTCCCGCCATTCGTGTAAATGCAGTGTCACCGGGAGTGATCATAACGCCCTTTCATGATAAATTCTCCTCCCCTGAACAGTTGGAGGCCTGGCGCGAGGGAAATCCACTCAAAAAAAATGGAGAACCCATTCACATCGCCCAGACGATAAAATTTATCATCGATAACAGTTTTGTGAATGGTGAAACCATCGATGTCAACGGCGGACTCTTTATGCGCTAAGTTAGGTTTGATTCCCCGGCATCTTGCCCGGCGGCAACAGTTTTAATCCTCTCCACAGAAAGCAAAATCATCGGGCTAGCATGGGTATCCACATTGAAAATATCGGAAAATAGGTCACCAGCATCAGGATAATGAACATCGAGAGCCAAAACGGCCACAGCTTGCGCGAAACGCGTTCGATGGATACTTTCCCGATGGCACAGCCGACAAAGAGCGTCGATCCTACAGGCGGGGTGACCAGCCCGATCGACAGGTTCAACATCATGATGATGCCGAAATGGACCGGATCAATCCCAAAAGACGTTACCACCGGCAAAAGGATGGGCGTGCAGATCAGGAGCAACGGCGCCATGTCCATAATCGTCCCCAGGATCAGGAGCATGACATTGATCAGGGCCAGGATGACATACTTATTGGTTGATATGCTGAGGAAAAAATGCGTCGCCTTGGCCGGCACCTGCATCAGGGCCATTAGGTAGGCAAACCCGGAAGCAAAACCGATCAGAATCATCACGATGCACACCGTATTGATTACATTATGGAACAGCTTCGGGAGTTGTCGAAATTTGAAGTCTCGGTATACGAACAGCGTCACGATAAAGGCATAGATCACAGCGATCGATGCCGATTCAGTTGCCGTAAAGATGCCACCGATGACGCCCCCCACAATGATAATCACGGTAATTAAGCCCATAAAAGCCTGACCCGAGATCTTAATTGCCTCCCGCAACGGCACCAGCTGGCCCTTGGGATAGTTTCTTCTGGTGGCCAAGATGAAGGACAATACCATCAGGGACAGCCCGATCATGACACCGGGGATAAATCCCGCCAGAAAAAGCTGGGCGATCGAAACCGCTCCTCCGGCTGCATACGAATAGATCACGGCGTTGTGGCTTGGAGGGATCACAATCCCCTGAGTTCCCGATGTGATCGTAATGTTGACTGAAAATTCGTCGTCATACCCCTGCTTTTTCATCATCGGGATCAGGATCGAGCCGATCGAGGAGACGTCCGCGATCGATGATCCGGAAATTCCGCCGAAAAACATCGAAGCCAGGACATTGACCATGGCAAGACCACCACGGATAAAGCCCACAAAAATATTGGCGAAATTCACCAGTCGCCAGGCCATGCCGCCCTCCGCCATCAATGCGCCGGCGAACACGAAGAAGGGAATTGCCAGCAGCGCAAAGTTGTCGACGCCGTCGGACACTTTCAACAAAATGGCTTCCATTGGAATCCCGATAACCAGCGCCGTAATCAGCGAAGCAATCCCGATGGCATAGGCAATCGGCACCCCAAGTCCCACCAGCAGCAGCATGCCCCAATCAGAAGTAACGGTCCAAATGTTCCACCCACCTGATTTAACCCTCCTTCGCGACTCTGGAAGTCGATATGTTGAACGCTTTTTCAATCACAAATAACAACGTAATCAGCCCTCCGATCGGAATTGCAGAATAGGACACACCCACTCGAATGTATTGAAACTCCGGATACGTCTGAAAATAGGGTGTATGCACCAGGCTGCCACCCCAGATGACCATAAAAAGACAGATTCCGGCCATCAACAGATGCACTAAATTGTTTTGCCACGGTTGCAACACAGGCGGAAGAAGATCCGTGAACATCCTCAGCCGAATATGGGTGCCGGCCCGGTAGCACGCCGCGGCGCCATAAAACGTAAGCTGGATTGCCAGAAAAATCGAAATCGGCTCCGGCCAGAACGATCCGGAGCCCAGGACGTAACGTGTAAATACGCCCCAGGAGATGATCACACTCATGATCGCCAGCGCAATAGAAGCAATGAGCACACAAATAGAGTAAAGTACGTCCATCAATTTTACATAACCGTTTGCCATAACATCCTCCGGGAAAAAGAGGGC
>CP070694.1:2251506-2255694 GCA_020353355.1 Desulfobacterales bacterium
CTGGTATTGACGAATAAACCGGATACCCGCAAGCGGGGCAGCGGCATCAACATTTTAATTGACCTTCCGTGGAATTTTCAAAAATAAGTTCGAGCAAATTAAAAAAATGTATTATTTTTTACTCACATTTATCGCACATGATTTAAAATTAAGGTTTTAAGTCATTTTGCCGATATAGACTAAGAGGACCCATTTCAATTGACCCGGAGGATAAGGGAACCGCATGAATGCCGGAGAAATAAAACAAAACTGAAATTATCCATCACCAAAATTTGGAATCTGCCATGATGATATGCAACCGACCACTGAAACGTTTGGTCACTGCGATATTTGCAACTTTTATCCTTCATTTACTCATTGCGGCCTGTGGTCAATCGCCGTCAACGTCGCTATCCATTCCTTCCCCCGATGGCAGTCTACTGCTTAAATCCAGCGTCAATCACAGCATAGAAGATCCGGCCCGCTACCTGTGCGTAATCGTCGAAGTTAAAAATCTATATGGCAAAACATTATACCGCGAGATAACCCCGGCCTCTGATACGATGCGGTGGTCGATCCAATGGATCAGCAATGACGCAATTCTCTTGGATAGTTCAGATATTGGCAGATATATTATTCGGCGCGTGGGGGATAAACTATGGATGGGAGGCTTTGAGAATCCGAATCCGCAAGTATAACTATAGCCCTCGCATTTCTTCGAGCTTAATTACAAATAAGACTAAGGCACCAAAAGATGCGGTGCCTGTTCAACTACATAGGGCTTGAGAAGATCAAGAGCCCCAGCAAATGCTTCGAAAAACTTATCGATGATTTGTTCGTCCATGGCAGTAGATATGGCTAACATCCCCCTGGGCGCGGAATAGAATCCCCGATTCATTAATTCAAGATGCAAAAACCTGGGCAAATCGCCGGCCCGGGAAAAGCCTTCCGCCGAGTCCATGGCATTGGTAATTTTACCCGATCGCCAGTGAATCTGGGCGAGAGAACCCAGTCCCGTAGACTGTCCGCGAATACCTTCCTTTTTAAAGGCCGCTTCGATACCGTTTCGCAGTTTTGCGCCTAAGGCATTGATGCGATCCACGGCGCCTTGGTCATACAGCTCCAGCGTGGCCAATCCGGCAGCCATCATGACGTCGCTGCCATTGAAGGTGCCCGAATGAAATAGGGCGTTTGGCCGGTTGGGGTCAAACACATCCATGATGCCCTTGCGGCCCCCGAAGGCGCCGACGGGAAACCCGCCACCGATGATCTTGCCCATCGCAGTTAAGTCAGGAGTTACGCCCTGGTCCTTTTGCATACCGCCGGTGCTGATCCGAAACGTGATGACCTCATCGAAAATGAGCAATGCCCCGTACCGATCAGTAAGCTCGCGCAAACTTTTTAGATAATCTGGCTGCGGCGTGACCATACCCGAAGCGCCAAGTATGGGTTCGAGGATGACGCCCGCAATCTTGCCCTCGTATTTCTTCAAGAGTATCTCGACGGCGTCAAGGTCATTGAATGGCACTACCAGCATATCGTTTAGAACACTTTTGGGTGCACCGGCTTCGACAACCGGAAGGGGAAGACCCTCTGCGCCCGGTTGGGATGCCTGGCGGGGAAAGACATTCACCTCGATGAAGTCATGGGAGCCGTGGTAGCCGCCGTCCATCTTGATAAACATGTCTTTTCCGCTGAAAGCCCGCGCCGCTCGCATGACAAACATGGTCGCCTCGGTGCCTGAATTATTGTAGCGCACCAGATCCAGAGACGGTACCCTGGCACATAAATGTTCGGCATGAAAATACTGGATTTCGGTGGCTGAACCAAAAACAGAACCACTTTCCAATTGATCCCGGACGGCTTGCATGACTTTCGGATGGGCATGGCCGTGAATCAGTGAGGTATAATTATTGAGCATATCGATATACTCATTGCCGTCGGCGTCATACAGATAGCATCCCTTGCCCCTGACCATATAGGCGGGATAGGGTTTGTAAAACGTTGCCGTTCGGGTATCGCCACCGGGCAGGCGATGTTTCGCCCTGGCGTTGTGTTCAGCCGATTTCAGGGTTCTGTGTTTGAATCTTTCTTCGATATCACGAAAGATTTCATGGACTTCGCTGTTGCTCATCTTCTGATCTCCTGTAAAGGCTTAACTTCCGAATGAAGTTTCCGGCATTTCCACCGTTGCTCCGTCACCGGCGGCAATGGCATTCATCCGGCCCAACGTAATCGGAAGAATGGAGTTGATAAAATATTTCGCAGTTTGAAACTGACCTTCGTAAAATGCAGCGCTCTTGTTTTTGGCGGCCTTCTTGACTCTGGCCTCCGGTTCAAGGCTGCCCACGATTTTTTCCAGTTTGGGCACTGCGATGGTGGCTCGCCACAAATGCATCCAGGCCATGCACACATCACCGACAACGTCCAGAAACGGCTTGGCATAGGCAAAGGCAATCTTGACATCTGGCGACATGGCTGTTTTGCCAAGGTGCAGCGCGACTTCTCCCAGCCGGTTAACCGCTTGATCGACGTTGCTGGCCAGATCATTTAAGGATGGAATTGTTTTAGCATTGGCGACGGTCTTTTGGATTTCACCCAGAAAGTTCATAAATACGGCACCACCTTTCATGCCCAGTTTTCTGCCCAGCAGATCCATCGCCTGAATGCCGTTGGTACCCTCATAAATCGAGGAAATTTTGGTATCCCTGAGGAGCTGCTCCACCGGATTATCCTTGGTGTAACCATAGCCGCCATAAATCTGGATGGCTTCGACACAGACCTCAAAACCCCGATCGGTGGAGTATGATTTAACCACCGGTGTGAGCAAATCGATCAGCCCCTGATAATAGTCTTTTTCGTCTTCACTGTCACAGCAGATTTGCCGGTCAAAGAGTGAACCGACATAGTAGATCAGGCTGCGAATTCCTTCTACATGGGCTTTCATCCACAGCAGCATTCTGCGTACATCGGCATGCCGGATGATCGGTACCTGGGGCGCATCCGGATCATTAAAGGATTCTAAATCTTTACCCTGCAAACGTTCACGCGCATAATTTAAGGCATACATATAAGCTGCCGAAGCATTGACAAAGCCGATAAATCCAACCGCCAGGCGGGCTTCGTTCATCATGTGAAACATCACCTGCATCCCCTTGTTTTCCTCACCGAGCAGGAGGCCACGGCATTTGCCTTTACTGCCCAGAGCCATGGCACAGGTCGCGCTGCCGTGAATACCCATTTTCTCTTCTACCGCCGTGCAAACGATATCGTTGGGTTCACCCAGACTGCCGTCCGCCTTAACCCAAATTTTGGGGACAATAAACAGGGAGATACCTTTGGTTCCGCTGGGTGCGCCTTCGATCCGTGCCAATACCGGATGGATAATGTTTTCGACTAAATCGTGATCACCGGCGGTGATAAAGATTTTATTGCCGGTAATCGAATAGGTTCCGTCCGGGTTTTTTACCGCCGAGCTTGTCAGGGCGCCGACATCGGATCCGGCCTGGGGTTCGGTCAATTGCATGGTGCCGCCCCATTGGCCGGTGTACATTTTTTTCAGAAATAACTTCTTCTGCGCTTCGGTACCGAAAGTTTCAATTAATTCTCCGGCTGAGTATGCCAAATAGGCATACAGGGTAAAGGCATAATTGGCGCCCACCAGATACTCCGATGCCGCATTGTAGACACTTATGGGAAGCCCCTGTCCGCCAAGCGCTGGATCGACGGGCATGGCAATCCACTCTCCTTCCCTCAGCAGCTTATAAGGTCGATGAAAACATGCCGGCACCCTGACCTGACCGTCTTCCAGGTGTACCCCTTCGCGGTCGCCTTCGGCAAAGGTGGGCAGGATTTCTTTAACGGCAAGATTACGCGCCTCGGTGATAATCAGGTCAAAAGTTTTTTTATTAAACTCGTTGTACTTTTCGTGCGTCGTTAATTCTTCGGCATTAATCTGTTCGTACAGGACAAAATCAATATCCCGTCGATCTGCAAGTACCTGTGCCATGGCTTTATCCTTTTTCTTTCTTTATGATCTGTGTCTCTAAAGATTGACCCTGTTATACAAGAGTCGAGATGTTCGTATTGCTCGAATCCGAGTCCGACGAGTTTTCCAACCGATAATACATCAAACAAAATTCGAATACGGGGGGGCATAAAGCCCGCCCCTACATTATCTGCATCTGAATTCTGTCCTCTGCAGCTGCC
>CP070694.1:2255794-2258592 GCA_020353355.1 Desulfobacterales bacterium
ACTGAAGTCACATTTGCCCGCGATCTCGGTCTTTTTGATGCCACCAAGATCGGAATCGGAGCCATGATCGGCGCCGGTATTTTTGTGCTTACAGGGATAGCAGCCGGTGAAGCGGGACCTGCTGCGCTACTGGCATTTGCCCTCAACGGTTTGGTAACCCTGCTGACGGCACTGTCATATGCCGAACTGGCCTCGGTCTATCCGAAATCAGGCGGCGGCTATTCCTTTATCATCAAAGCATTCCCCGGCCCGGCGGGATTCGCCTCAGGTTGGATGCTGTGGTTTTGCTACATTATTGCATGTGCGCTTTATGCCCTTGGATTCGGCAGCTATTTCTGGGAATTTATTCAAAGCTATTTTCCCCCGATCGCCACTCTGATCTTCAACCTCGCAGGTCACAGAGCCCCGGCCCTGATGATGACCACTTTGGTGAGCATCATTTTCATTCTCGTCAATATGCGGGGTACGGCCGTCACCGGCAGCGTCGAAAATATCATCACCATGGCCAAGATCATTATTCTGGGCATATTTATCGCGTATGGGCTGAAGCGCATTTTTCAAATCCCCAGCGAAGCGGCGGCAAGCTTCACCCCCTTTCTGCCGAACGGTGCCGGCGGTGTGGTCATTGCCATGGGGTTGACATTCATCGCCTTTGAAGGCTATGACCTGATCGCAACTGTCGCCGAGGAGATCAAAGCACCCGAAAAAACCATTCCCCGGGCCACCTTGATCTCCTTGGCCGTCACCGTCTTCATCTATCTGATGATCTTGCTGGTCTGTATCGGGGCCATTCAACCCGAGTCGGGCAAATCCTGGCAGTTTCTGGGTCAGTATCAGGAAACGGCGATTGCCAGAGCGGCGCAAAGCTTCATGCCTTTTTTCGGCGTGGCAATGATTATTTTCGGGGGGTTGCTTTCAACGATATCGGCTTTGAACGCAACCATTTTGGCCTCATCGCGTGTGGCCTTTTCCATGAGTCGCGACAAAATGCTGCCGGTGTCCCTCAGCACGATCCATACCAGGCGTCGCACACCGCACATTGCCATTGCGGTCACCGGAGCCATTGTACTCATCATGGCATTGCTTTTCCCTATTCAGGTGATCGGTTCGGCTGCCAGTGTGATGTTTTTGCTGACATTTACCCTGGTCAATCTTTCACTCATTGCACTGCGCCGCAAGTTCCCTGAATTAAAGGGCGGATTTCGCGTGCCGTTATACCCGGCAACTCCGATTGCCGCCGTCGTCCTCAACCTGTTTCTGGCGATCTACCAGTTCAATTTTGATCCCCGGGCGTGGTACATCGCCATTGCCTGGGTCATCGTCGGTTTGTTTATTTATTTTATGTACTTTGAAAAAGTCACGGCTGCTGATATGCCCCAGGTACTCGAAGTCCAGCAGTCGAAAAGTACGAACACCTATCCGTACCGGATCCTGGTTCCTTTGCACAATCCCGATCACGTGATCCCCCTGATGAAACTGGCAGTTCCCATTGCCAAGGCCCACGGGGGTGAAATCATTGTGCTTGGCGTCATCGATGTCCCCATCAACCTTCCGCCCCATGAAGGCATGCGTTTTGTCCATCACAAAACGCCGCTATTGAGAAAAGCCATCGAGTACGGCAACCAGCAGGGGGTCGAAACCCGCTCGGCGATTCGCATTGCGCATCAGGTGTGGGATGGCATCCTTCATGCGGCCGAAGCGGAAAAGGCCGCTCTGGTTCTGATGGGCTGGAAAGGATACACCACAACACGCGACCGGATTATGGGCGAAGTCACCGATAAAGTTGTGAGGCATGCCCCCTGTGATCTGATCACCGTGAAACTGATGGGGGATCGACCTATCCGGCGCGTGTTAATCACAACGGCCGGCGGTCCGCATGCAACCCTTGCGGCGGAATATGTAGGAATTTACTACGATACCGAAGGATACGAGGTGACATGCTGCTACGTGGTAGAACCTAATGCCAGCCAAAACAATCGCGAAGCCGCCCGTCAATGGATCCAAAAGACCATCCGTCTCACAAATCTTGAAGGCAAGGCCGACATGCGCCTCCTGGAAGGCAAGAAAGTGGCGACAACGCTGGTCCGCGCCGCGGCGGATTACGATTTGATTGCCTTGGGCGCATCCCGGGAAGGGGTGTTCTCAAATGTTCTCTTTGGTGAGATTCCCGAAAAAGTTGCCCGTTACTCCCAGTCGCCGGTAATGATCGTCCAGCGTTACGAAGGTCCGGTCAAATCGCTCGTAAAAAGGATAATGGGTTAGCCGATGAGCTGCCGACCTATCCATGGTTTCTCAAAGAGCGAAAGTGCGACCATTTTTCGTGCACGGATTGCTCATTAAGCCGGCTTCCAAATGTAGGAACCGCGCCGACATCAAAATCGTCCTACCGCCGACATCGAAATCAGACAAGCGCCCCTGGCCGAAGCGACACCGGCGTGTTATCCCTGCTCCAATATATGAAAATCGAACGCGATGGTGCCCGCCTTTCGGCAAGGGCCGCAAATGATCAAAATTGCACGCGCCCGGGCGCCCCCCAGAATTTCACTGGCATCACATTTTAGTTGCAAAAAAAGCAGGTTGTCCCGATAATAGCGCCGCTCAGCGGCGCTCTGAAATCGGGCGCCCCATTGGATGTTGGTTGAAGGCGGATTCCGCATTCCATGGCGGACGGAAGATTTGTTAATTGCGGAACCTTCCCAAATCGCTGCGACGGATCATGACACAAGCCTATCCGGTCGATTGCCGTCCCTTGACAACCACTGCATTCCGTCCGGCGGTTTTCTTGAATAAGAGGCTAC
>CP070694.1:2258692-2262435 GCA_020353355.1 Desulfobacterales bacterium
GTCCAATTGCAAATAGGAGGAATGCGCCATGCGCAGGAAATACGGCAGGCGCCGTGCAAACAGGGCCAGGGGCATGATGATCCAATGGGTGGCCAGGGGGATGTCTTTCCAGAACGCCAGAAGATAACTCACGCCGACCGCGATACCCGGAAACGCCAGCATCAGGGTGATCACAAAGTCAAGCGCATCTTTGCCCGGGACACGGGTGCGCACGATGAGATAGGCGGCCGGCAGCCCGAAGACAACCCCGAAAACCAGGGCTAACCCGCTGAAAACGAAAGAGTTTTTTATCAGGCCCGGGCTTTCCAGCAGAATGAGCCTGAAATTATCAAGCGTCCAATACGTTGGAAACGGCTCAAAGACCCATCTTCGGGAAAAAGCGGCCAACCCCAGCACGAACGGAATCAGCAGAACAAGGATGGCGATAAACACCATGTACACATAAGCGCCCGATTTCAGCAAAGGGCCCGGCTCGATCACCCTGCCTTCGGAGGTTGTCCCTTTCGACAGGCCGGTATACTTTTTTTTCTCGACCCACCACCTGGCAAGCAAAAAGAGGCCAATGCAAACGATGGAAGAAACGACCACCGCCACAATCCCCATATACTTGCGGTGCATATCGGTAAAGTGATAGGCGATGTTGATGTAGGCGATTGAGGGCAGAAAGTCCACCTGCCCCAAAATCATCGGCGTCAGCCAATCCGTAAATGGCCAAAGGAATACGAGAACCGCGCCCGCCAGATAACTTGGCGTGCAAAGCGGCAACGTGACGGTAAAAAATCTCCGAAAACCGCTGGCACCCTCGACTTCGGCGGCTTCTTCAAAGCAGGGGTCTATATTGGTGAAACCGGCGGAAAGACCCAGCACGATAAACGGCAGCATGTGCAGGGATTGAACAAAAACCAGCCCGTGGAACCCGTAAATGAAATTAATGGGTTTATCGATCAATCCCGTATCCCTCAGAAGCAGATTCACCGTTCCGAACTTGCCGAAAAAGATGATGAAGGCAAATACCCCGGCATAGGCGGGCAGAACAATCGGCAAAAGAATGAGCGCGGTGAAAACGGTCTTGCCCCGCTGTCTGTATCTCGCCAAAATATATGCCAGCGGCACTCCGAACACGGTGGTCGTCAGGAGCACCAGTACGCTCAGTATCAGGGTGTTGCCAAAGATTTTCAGATAATACGTTTCTTGGAAGAATCCCAGGTAGTTGGTTATACCCCAGCCGCCGGTTTCGGCGATTTTGAAGCTTTCCAGCAATAGAAACGACACCGGATAAACTACGAAGAAGGCAATCACCAACCACAGAAGCGCTGCCAGAGATATATTGCCGCGAGACATTTCACATCCTTTATTTTATGATAACTTACCCGAATGCCTCTCCCCTTGAACGAGAACAAATAGCTAGGTGAACCTCGCTCCTGACGGGGAGAGATCAATCTTGCCAGTTTAATTAGCTGAATTTTTCATTAAAATTCAGGTATTAAATTGTGGCAGCAGCTTCCAGCCGCAATAGGTTTTTCGTACTAGGGCACTTATCGCGGCTGGAAGCCGCTCCCACAGAAAAAACAAATAATAAAAAAAATGAGTTCTTAACTAAACCAGCCTTGACGTAATCCTCCCCCCATCAAAGGGGGGAGGGGCTAATTATTAAACCAATTAAGCGGTCCCGCGCGATAGCGCAGGGAATCCAACCGACTTCTATGGCTCGACCAGCAGCGCGCGGGCAACCGTTATTGCGCAGCCAGCAGCGCCCGTGCCTGCGATGCCGCCAGACGGGCTGCCGCATAATCGCCATCTAGCTCGAAGAGCTTGCGGGCTTCGGTTATTTTAGCCTCGGCCTTTGTTACGTTTGCCTTCTTGGCTTTTGCGGCTTGAACTTCTCCCTCGACTTCCTCGATTAAAAACAGACTGCTTTTCAACTCGCCCCACTTGCGGTAGATCTCGTATTCATAGTAGCGGTTGACGTCGTCCCACCTCTTGGTGGCCAGATTCAAATCGTACTCGATGAACCCGACTTCCAGATCCCAGAAGGAATCAACTCCCAGCGCCTTCTTGGCATGCTGGGCCATTTCGACGCCTTCCTTTTGCCACTCGGAGAATTTAATGTCCGTTCTGGCCGGATAGTAACGCCCTTCCAGAACATATTTTTGCCCGTCCATGCTGAACAGCCAGTCCAGAAAGATCTTGCCGGTCGCTTCGTTAGGTGAGCCTTTCAGCAAAGCTACGGCTTCGGGAACCAGGATCGTTTTGTCGGGCAGCAAATCACTGACGGGATAGCCATCCTTGCGTGACGACAGGGCATTCATTTGCGGCTGGGCAAGTCCGATGGGAACTTCGCCGCGGTTAACAACGTGGGTCGTATCTACGCTGCTGGTAGAAAAGCGGGCTAACTGCGCCGCCAATAACCTGAGGTATGCCCACCCCTCCTTTTCGCCAAGTGTCTGCAGGATGATTTCGACGGTTTCATGCATGGTGCCGGAAGCGTAAGGCAGCGTATAAACGACGTTGCCCCGGTAGATGGGATTAACCAGTTCTTTCCACGTTTTGGGCGGCGGCAGCCTCAGGGCTTTCATCACCTTCTCGTTGTAAAGATTGGTAACGATCCAGGGCGCAAAACATACCCAGTAATCATCTTTATCCTTGACCTTCATGCCATGCCATTCAGTGGGAACCTTATCCGCATCCTTTGGTTTATAGGGAACGAGCAGTCCCTCCTGTTTTAAGACTTCATGGGCTGGGGCACCGGCACCCAGGAAGATGTCGGCATCCGGCTTGCCCTGCCAGGACCTTATTTTATCTACGCAAACAGGCCATCCCCCCGGCCGCACAAACGTGATTTCAATGTCCTTATTGTATGTTTTCTTGTAGTACTCCTGGAAACCCTTGGTCAGGCTGTCGGATAGCTCCTTGTAAACGGGACCGACCCAGCCGACTTTGTCGGCCGCCTGCCCTTGCGACGCTAAGATCGGGAGAAGCAGCAGGGCCGTCAAAAAGAGCGTGAAGATGCTTACGGTCAAGATTCTCGTTTTCATGTTGACCTCCTTTCTGGTGACATTGTCACATTTTAAGAAGTAAAAATTTCTTTACCCTCAATCACCTTTTTGCGCAGACGTAACCTCCTTTCCTATTTTTTTAGGTTTACCGGTTGACATGCCAAATCCCTTTAAGCGATTTAAAATCTTTGTTAAATCAATTTTGTGGCCGATATGACATACACATAAGTTAAATTAAGGGTCGCCAATGAAAAGGCTTGTCAGCTCGAGTGTATGATATAAGTAACTAATGGGATTTGATGGTTGAGTCAAGAAAGAAATGATTATTCGCAAGGACGACAGGTTTTTTCTGAAATCTGAATTATTATTTGACATCATCTCGCACCAGTTGTTACTATCCATGACTTCCTGAATGACAGTAGTCAGGATTCGGTTCGTGGGTAAGCAAGAGGGTTTTTTGTTGTCTTTAAATGGAGTGTGCCTGCGTTTATAATTCCTGTTTAAACTTCATAGAAAGGAGGAACACATGACTCGCCAGAAATTATTCTTTGGAATGATGGTATTTGCCTCATTTGCCATGCTTTTGGGACTTTCGAATCCGGCCACAGCGGCCGAATGCAAGAATCGCGGCGATCTCGATACGCGCTACTGTGACGATAACGCAGACCTTCTCGCCGATACACCGACGGATTCAAACCAATGGCTCGACCCGGATACGCTGGTTTTCTCCTACACTGCGGTGGAGGA
>CP070694.1:2262535-2265338 GCA_020353355.1 Desulfobacterales bacterium
CAGGAAGAAGCCTTGCAGGCCATCGGGAATTTGGAAGGCCTCCCCAATCCGCTGCAACGGGCGCTGGATCCCGGCAAGGATTTCGTACTGATGGGGCAACCGAAGGCCGGTGACTGGTTGGCCGAGCACAAAGAATCCGGTCAAACCTTCCGGGAATTTGCAAACTCCAATCCCGTCCGGCCGAACAGCCATCAAAACAAGCTTTATCTGCAACCATTAGGCCGGTTCCGTGAGGGACATAGCCCCTCGCTGGCAACACTAAAAGCATACGCTCAAGCCTTTTTTGCCATGGAGGTAGAAATTCTTCCTGCGCTTGCTATCGAAAACTCGAAACTCACCCATCGCAAAAATCCCTATAACGGAAAACGTCAGATTCTTACCCATGACATTTTGATGCTGTTGAAACGAAATCTGCCTTCGGATGCCTTTTGTATGCTGGCCATCACCATGGAAGACCTTTATCCCCATCCTTCGTGGAATTTCGTCTTTGGGCAGGCATCCCTGCGAGAGCGGGTGGGCGTATTCGGTTTTGCCCGTTATGATCCAACATTTTATGGGGAAAAACGAACAAAAAGCTACCAAAAACTTTTGCTGCAGAGAAGCTGCAAAGTCCTGGTCCATGAAACCGGTCACATGTTTACCCTGGCACATTGCCTATTTTTCAAGTGCGTCATGAACGGATCCAATCATTTGCAAGAAAGCGATGCCAGGCCACAATTCCTGTGCCCGGTGTGTCTTCGCAAACTCCGGTATAGTATTGGTTTTGATGTCGTAAAACGCTATCGTACACTGCTTTATTTTTATCAGGAAGCCAGCTTTGAAGACGAAGCCGAATGGGTGTCAAGGCGTTTGAAATGGATTGTTGATGATGAGATAAGATAATGTCTGCATCTTCCACAGAAAAACATATACGAGATATATCCACGGCCGGCATTGTGGTGGTTTCGATCTATATTGCGGCGCAGATGTTATCGGATATTGCGAGTCTGAAAATCGCATTGATTGCCGGATTCAGCATTGATGCCGGAACATTTATCTACCCCATCACATTCACCCTGCGGGATCTGGTACACAAACGCCTGGGCAAACAGGCCGCTCGCACGGTGATCGTTCTGGCTGCCGGCATCAATCTGTTTATGGTGCTGCTCTTTCAGTTTGCCGCGTGGCTTCCTGAAGATCCATCCTGGGGAATGGGAAGCGAATTTGCTGCAATTTTGGGCCCGGTATGGCGAATCGTCATGGCCAGCATCATTGCCGAAGTAATTGCTGAATTGATTGATACGGAAATTTACCATTTGTGGGTCACCCGGATAACCAGACGGTATCAGTGGGCGCGCGTTCTGGTCAGCAACAGCATCAGTGTTCCCATAGACAGTCTTATTTTTTGCTGGGGAGCTTTTGGTTTTGCGCTTCCCCATTCTGTGGTATGGTCTATTTTCTTCGCCAATATCATCGTCAAAGGCCTGGTGACCCTGGTCAGCCTCCCGGGTATATACCTGGTCAAAGAGCGGCAGGAAGCAGAAACTAACTGATTGGATTAAGGCCTAACCCGGATATGCTGGAAAAGCTAAAAGTGATCTAAAGTTTGAAGTGATCCCCGCTAACAGCGGGATTCATGAGTCGCTTCGCTCCGTCGTATCAAATAAAATAGATAGAATTCCACGATTTTAGGCACTTTAGTTCACTTTAGGCACTTTCAAGTGTTACATAAAGACTTATATTTACCTTTTGAAAAAAATCTTGCCATAAAAAGCACAAAAATAATTATTAAGCACCTGGGGGAATTACCAATTAAATGACCGAAAAGGATTATTATAAAACATTAGGTGTCGACCAGAAGGTCGGTGCGAAGCAAATTAAAGAAGCCTACCGCAAACTGGCGTTTCAATATCATCCGGATCGAAATAAGGGAAATCCGGAGGCTGCCGAACGAATGAAGTGGATCAACGAGGCCTATGCCGTGCTTTCAAATCCGGCAAAACGACGCGAATATGATATGCTCAGAAAGCAGTTTGGATCTTCCGCATATGGACAGTTTCGGCAGGCGTATTCAGATCAGGATATATTCAGTGGTTCGGATGTCAACCACATTTTTGAGCAAATGGCCCGAGCATTCGGATTCAGGGGTTCTGATGAAATCTTCAGGGAATTCTATGGCCAGGGATATCGGAACTTTCATTTCAGAAGGCCGGGGGTTTTTGCGAGAGGATGGGTGTTTACCGGTCCCTCCGGCAAAAGAGCGAGCCAACAACCGCAGTTTCCGTTCACGGGAAACCTGGGAAAAATTTATAAATACCTCTTTAAGAAATTGAGCGGTTTTGAACTGCCGGAAAAGGGTGCCGATATTAACGAGGTCATATATTTGAGTCCTCAGCAGGCCCAGGAAGGCGGTCCTTACGCCTATTATTTGAAGAAAAAGTCCAAAAAACTGGTCGTTAAAATTCCACCGGGCGTCAAGGAAAGACAAAAAATTCGGCTAGCCGGCATGGGTGAGGACGGCAAAGGCGGAGGAGCTCCGGGCGATCTTTTATTAAAGGTTCATGTCACCAAACCCCTATTCCAGTCCATCAGAGAGTTTATTTCAAGTCTTAGAAAATAAAAAGGAAAAGTTTCAGGCAGGTATTATCTGGAAGACGGCCTTCATCCCGGCAACTACGGTCAGGGGCTGATGTCCAAACAGGCAGTTGCGCTTGTACGCAAGGCTTTTTGTTTGGATTGACTGATTGATAAACGATGTTTATCAGTAATCAATGGAGTTAATCATTTCAGACTGAGGAGTTGAGTGGTGCAACGCGTGTATCAA
>CP070694.1:2265438-2268176 GCA_020353355.1 Desulfobacterales bacterium
AACAGGTTGAGTTCTTCTATATCCTGCACCAGACGTTTGTTAATGTCGGAAACAATCGAAACGCCCTTTCCCGGGCTGAGAATGCGCTCACGGAAAAATGCGCGGACGGATGTCATCAGAAGGGCCGCTGATATGCCGTGTCCGATGACATCGGCGACAACAATGCCCATTTTATTGCAGCCCCATTCTTCAGGATTTATAAAATCATAATAATCACCGCCCGTTTCATCGCAGGGGATACTTTTGCCCGCGATGTCGAAACCCTCGACCTGCGGGTCGGATTTCGGCATCAATTTTTGTTGGATCATGCTGGCTTTGGCCAGTGATTTTTGAACTTTTCTCAACTGCGTTTGGTCGGTTGTCACTTTCAGATACGCGTCAATTCCGCTTTGAATAGCAGTGCCCAGGGTTTTGGCAGGACAGGGTTTCGGATGAAATTTATAAATACTGCCTTCGTTCACTGCTTTAATGGCGGTGGACATATCGGCTGAGCCGGTCAACATCATCCGTATCGTATCCGGACTTGTCTGTTTAACATTTCTCAGGAATTCAATACCATTCATGCCCGGCATCATGTAATCGGAAACCACCACGGCATACGGTCCGTTTTCCTTGACCATTTTCATCGCCTCTTCGCCGCTGATGGCGGTCTCAATGCGGAAATTGTTTCGCAACTGACGCTTGAGGCCTGCCAGAAGCATGGCATCGTCATCTACCAAAAGAACTTTGTCTTTCATGCTGCGTTCCTTTCGTATAACTCTCTGCAAACCTGACGCCACTCCGGAATTCGATCTGCGACGCGCAGATTGTCCAAATATTCGATATCAAACTGTAGCTCGGGCTCCTGATTCGCGGCCTGATGCTCTTCGCGGTCCAATGCATCGCCAACATGCACCGCCGTCAACAGGCCCATATTCCGAGCCATACTTTTCGCCGGGCAGTGATGAAAAGCGATGGCTTCGATGATCGGATTTTCCAGATTCCAAAGCCCCATTAAGTATGCGCCGATTTCAGCGTGACTGGTGCCGAAGGTTTCATATTCCAGATCCCATAAATTATGACCGGAATCATGCGCTTCAGTCAGCACCTGCCGATAGGGTTTTTGGAAATTGGTTGCCAGTATGAGTTTGCCTAAATCGTGCAACAAGCCGGCCATGAGAGAAGGGCTGATGAGGTCCCGATCCATTTTTTCATTCTTGACAATGGCTTGGGTGTAGCAGCTGACCGACATGCTGTGGTTGAAAAGTTCATCGATGTTAAACCAGGAAAATTTCTTCCGGCTGAATTCGGCAAAAATTTTAACAGAAAGTACCAGTGATTTAATGGTTTCCAACCCCAGAAGCATAACGGCCTGCTGGGTACTGCTGATTTTGCGGGAAAGTCCGAAAAATACCGAATTTACAACCTGCAATATTTTGGCCGTCATACTAACATCCCGGGCGATAATCTCTGCCACTTTTTTGATGGAAGGATCCTCCGACTGCATCTCCTCAATAATCTGGGTGTAAATGGCAGGCATGCTGGGTAGGGATTCGATTTGAGAGATAATCTTTTTGATGGAATCATCGGACAAAATATCCTTAAGCGCAAACAGCTTTGCCAGGGTCTGCTTTAATATTTCCGCATCGCAGGGTTTGGCGAGGCTCTGATGGGCGATTTGGAGAGATTGGAGCGTCATATCATGTTTAACATGCCCGGATAAAATGATGCGTACCACATGGGGGTGGCATTTTTTTATTTCGGTGAGCAATTGGATTCCATCCATTTCCGGCATTTTTAAATCGGTGACAATGACATCCATCAGGTTTGCGTCAAGGATTTCCAGGGCCTCTTTACCGCTGGAGGTAAACATCATTTCCCATTCGCGGCGCATTTTACGGAGCGTTCGCTGCAGGCCGTTCAGGACCATCGGCTCATCATCAACAAACAGGATCCTTTTTTTCATTTTTTCATTCATCTTCGTCCGGATTTGCCTCCAGGGGAAGCCCTATTATAAAGGTCGTTCCCTTCCCCACCTGAGACTCCAGATCCAGAGTACCCTTATGTTTCTCAACAATAACGGAATGGGAGATGGACAACCCTTGTCCCGCTCCCTAGCCGGGTCCTTTGGTGGTAAAGAAAAGGTCGAATATTTTATGTCGGATTTCCTCGGGGATGCCGGCACCGGTATCGCTGATCCGAATTTTGGCCCAGTTGTCTTTATGATAGGTGCGAATATGGATGGTGCCTCTTTGCGAGGGATTGTCCTTGTTGACCTCGGCTATGGCATGCGCCGCATTGACGATCATATTCAAGATGACTTGATTCAATTCAGCGCGATAACATGGGACCAGCGGAAGGGTTGCATCAAATTCGGTTTTCATTTCGGCGACATATTTCCATTCGTTGCGGGTGATGGTAATCGTTTTCTCAATTTCTTTGTTGATATCGGTAGGTTCCTTAACCGCCATCCCCGGGTGAGAAAAGATTTTCATCGCCTGCACGATCCTGGTAATGCGGTCCACACCTTTGAGGGTATGCTGGAGCGCGACCGGTATTTCCTCTTCAAGGTATGGCAGGTCGATATCTTCGATGCGCTTCTCAGCCGCTGCGATAAGTCCTCCGGTCAGAGACTGCGATTTGGCTTTGGCAATCAGGTTCTCATATTCTCTGATGATCTGGATCAGATCGTTAAAGGTATCCTGAAAGAAACGGGTATTGTCACCGACAAATTGGGTCGGTGTGTTGATTTCATGGGC
>CP070694.1:2268276-2276934 GCA_020353355.1 Desulfobacterales bacterium
AGCTGCAGAGGAAAATCGGAATAAATAACCATAAGGTATACAGCTCCCAACACTGGCCAAAATAACAGAAAGAAGCCTAGCGCAAATTCTATGATAGAAAGATAATCTTGAATGCCTGGCTGTTGAATTTTGTTCCTTTAACTGAATGAGGGCCATCCGGCACCAGCCAGAGCATCAGCAATCCTCCCGCTACAGACACAACGGATATTGAAATGATAACATTTTCCCAAGCAACCGTTTGGCCCATGCGTTTAAGCAGGTGCGGAAATGCGGTACCGACGACCAGCGCACCGACCAGATAACCTAGCGCCCGGCCAAGGCCCTTTTGATACCATCCGGCAGCGATTTTCATGCCGACCGGATAAATGCCGGCCAGCAAGAATCCGGTGATAAAGCGAAGTATCATTAGGGATGGCAATCCCTGTGCAACAAGATAAATGCACAGGTTTGAAAGGGCTCCCAGCAGCGAGCACGCAAAGAAGATGATTCGAGGAGAAAAGCGATCGGAGATGTTAAAAAACGCAAACAGAAGGGTTCCGACAATAAAGCCCAATTGCACCGAAGACGTCATGTAGCCCAACGCTGAAATTCCAAGGCCCCATACGCGCTGCAGGTCTCCCATGACCGCATTGCTCGCAAACCACAGTGATGTGCCTGTAAACTGAGAAAAGATAATAACCGGTAAAATCCAGAAAGGCCGTTTTGCGATTTTCACGAGATTTCAGAACCGTGCAATAACAATCTAGTTGTAGCGTTGCGGGTTTTGTTTGAGTTCCTGCAGGAAATCTTCAACAATTCGTTCTTGATCGTATTCAGGATTCCAACCCCATTCATCTCTGGCGCAGCTATCGTCAATCGGCAGCAGAAGCTTATCTAAGATGGCTTGCAGTTCCATATCCGGCTCAAAATTAATCTGTGCAGCGGGTATTTTGGCCCTGACAATGTCCGCCAACTCACCGGCACTGGCAATGGGTCTGGCTCCGGCGACGACATAGTTGACCATTTTAATATTGTCCGGAGCTGCTTCACCCAGCTTTACCATCGCCCGGGACGAATCTTTGAAGTACATCACCGGAGCTCGGGTCTCCGGTTTGACGTTGAAGGTGAATGGATTCCCTTTGGCGCATTCTTCAATCACCCAAGAGGTGAACTGGACGACTCCCGGGGTTTTTACACCAGGCCCAACGATAGACGGGTATCTTATCGAGCGGAAATCGAGCCCGAATTTTCGTTTATAAAAAAGTCCCATATGCTCACAGAATACTTTGGTGGCACCGTAAAAAAGTTGCGGCCGCTGCAACGTAAAATCGCTAATGATGTCGTCGCGGATGCCCAACCCGTAGGTTGCAAGGGTACTGGAAAAAATCACCTGGGAGACATTGAACAGTCGCGAGGCTTCCAGCACGTGATATGTACCCAGGGCATTGGCGCGTAACGCGGCAGCCGGGTCTGCATCCGAAGGCACGGACAGCATCCCTCCCAGATGATAAATCACACGGGGCTTCGTTTGCTTTACGATACTGAGCACATGACTGAAATTGCCCAAATCACCCCGCACAATCTCTATCTGATCTGCAACGTCGTCTAAGCGTTTCGTAGAGGGATTAATGTCGAAGACCACGGGTCTCTTTTCGCCTTTCTCCAATAAGATGCGCACGACGTCTGCACCGATAAACCCGGTTCCACCAGTAATCAGAATATCCATAACCACCTCCTGTTATAAAAATGCAAGGGTAAGATGTTACGATCCGGTATGAACGTCATCAAAACCCGGCCTCACAAAGGAACGAGCATTCGGAAATTCTTTTTCGATGATTTTGCAGAGGCGTTTGAGGTAAGCAGTAACGTTTAAAATGTTTATTTTTTGCCAGGAAAAATAGGTCAACATTTTGCCCCAAGCGCTGATAGATCGATCAATTCCGATCAATGCGACTTTTGCGGAACCATCGGAATCTTTTTGATCATCATACCAATCCTCTGTTTTTTCCATTTGAGCGCTTTTTAATGCTCTACGGAGTTTTACATAGATCTGATGCTGGTACCAGCGGATAACCTCGATGCTATCTTTCATCGTAACGGTATCTTTTTCCGAAAGCGAATCGATTGATGACGAATAGTGATCCAAATCCGATTCATCTGCCTGCTCATCAACCGTGTAGATGTCATTGTCAAACCATTCGTCGACCATGGTTATATAGGATTTTGACATATGCAGGATGACGTGAACCACGTTATCATCTTCAAACTCTCTGCGATATTGTTCCGTATCTTCCACTTCGATAGAATTCAGATCAATACCCTGTTCTTCTGCCATTTCCTTCAACATTTCCAGCGTCTCATGAAGCGTTTCGGTCAGCTTTTCCCAAAATGCCTTATTATTGACATCGAGATTTTCTTGATCGCCGAATTTTTCTTCACTCATTTTGAAATTCAAACAACGTGAGGTGAAAGGACAGCGTTCACACCAGCGATCACAGTAATTATAAATCCCGGCAATGTTGTTCGGATCATCAGCCAGCTTTTTGAGCTCTTCTTTATCCATCGTGTTTACCTGTTTCCTCGTCTGAGTTGTTGCCAGAAAAATGCCCGTGGCGATGAACAGCGATTCTGTGATGCAGTTGTCATTCCGCCTTCTTCATGGATGCTAACTGTTGTCTTAAGGGTTTTTAATCATGCCCCTACTTTGAAAAAAAGGCAATGGCTTTTAAAAGTGCCAAGAATAGATCCGATGATTGCTTCGCTTTTCATGGGTCAATACTGCTGTACCTCATCGTATTGATAATCTAATTCAACTCCGGCAGCAGCAAACATGGCTTCGGATTCAGCTCCCTGATGATATTTGCGTTCGCAGACCACTCTATTGATCCCACAATTGATCAATAGCATGGCACACGTTCTGCAGGGTGTCATTCTGGTATAAATCGTAGCTCCCGCAATGGAAACTCCTATTTTTGCGGCCTGACAGATCGCATTTTGCTCTGCATGAACCGTGCGCGTACAATGTTCGGTGACCTCTCCATTTTCATGGGTCATTCGTTTTATCTGATGTCCAACCTCGTCACAATGGGCAAAGCCGGTCGGCGAACCCACATAGCCGGTTACCAGGATTTGTTTATCACGCGCGATGACGCAACCACTGCGGCCACGATCACAAGTTGCCCGTTTCGAGATTGCATTGGCCACCTCCATAAAGTATTCATCCCATGATGGCCGCACATAATCTGAGCCTGTATTGTTTGGATTCGACATATCAATCTCCTCGATTCGCCTTCAATAGATTGCACCTGGAATTATTTAGGTTAGCCTGAAAGCGCGGCTTTGACCCGAGCACTTAAAAGATCAAGTTCCTCCTTGGATGGATGTTTGGCCGGCCATGTGAGGGTTACCCCGTCATCCTTATGTCGCGGAAGCACATGGATGTGGAAGTGAAAGACGGTTTGCCATCCGACGGCTTCATTGGCCTGCAGGAGGGTGATGCCTTCGGGCTGCATTGCTTTTTTAACTACCTGGGCGATGCGCGTGGCGGTGCGGAATACCGCAGCGGCCAGCTCATCATTCAAGGCATAGATGTCCCGGATATGCGGTTTAACCGCAACAATCACATGGCCGGGATTTACCTGACCCAAATCCATGAAGGCCAGGGTATTATCATCTTCATAGACCAATGCGGCCGGTGCTCCCCCATTTACGATTTTGCAGAAAATACAATCGTCCATCATCTTTTTACTGAAATATTCAATGCCAGGGTCAGTGCGTATTTCATATGGTCTTATTGCAGCAACGGGAGAGCATTTTCAAAAACCGTACCCTACCGGTCCGTAACCCGGCACACTGACATATCCTCGCTGATTGCCGGAATCAAAGTTACCTGCGCTAAAACGTGTTGACCAGAAGTTGTCGCCACTTGCGCCTCTGCCGCTGTATGTATTTTGCCGGGCAGCAGCATACAGATTAACCACCGGAGCCGGATTGCCTTCGTAACCTGCGTTGCCATTATGATCAAGCCAATACGCACCGGGTTGGATCCAATAGCCGAGCATATAACTCCAGACCGCCCATTCAGATTGAGGAAGTTCTCGCCCGTTAACGAGAACACCGGTATCCCCCTTGGATGCATCGCGGGCTAACCCGCCAAAGTTCTGTCCGGCAAGCATAAATCCGTACGCAGGATATCCTAAGACCCCATAAAGCCCGCTTTTTGAATCGTACCAATACTTTCCCGGACGGGGTTGACGGCCATAGGTTTTTTCCATTTCGGAGATTTGGTGTTTGGAGAGAGTCACATCATTAATGATTACCTGGGTGTTATCGTTAGCGATCTTTTTTGAAGCCGCGCCCGTTTTCACCGCCGCTTGGCGCTGGAATACAAGCGTTTGAGCGGTGCCCGGAATTGGATTGTTATTGTCGTCGGTTTCGGCCATCGTGAGCGTCAGATAGTTGCCTTTTAATTCTGCTTGAAATACCATGGTCTCCGGATCGTCTCCGACAGTTCCGCTGAGCCAGCCGCTTTGCGCAATGCCCCGTAGGTCGAAGGCATTACCATTGGCCGCTAACTTGCCGCGATACGCGTGCGCTGCGTCCTTTTGTAGGGTTAATGTTACGGCACCGGTTTCGGTTTGGAGAACATAGCTGCCCGAAAAATCTATTGCGCTGGCCGTATTTACAAAAATGAGTATGAGGCAGGCGAAATAAAAAAACGTTTTTTTCATTTTTACCCCCCCTTTTCTTTCCAATCCTCACTAAATGTGGAGTATTTCATCTGCGCTATGGGGTTGGAAAATCATTTAGGATATCATACCAGGATGTGTACCTTGTAATGTTGTGGTTCAAATTTGCATTTCTGTTCCAGGGTCGATCAATTAGCGCCACCGGAATCGCCATCTTCTGGGATAAATGCTGTGCCATCATAGTTGAATCTTCCATCGCCAGACAAAACTTCATTTTAGAAAATTGTTCCATAGAGATGGCAATGTTGCTGTCAATATTTTTGCGGGAATATTTATCGACCATCGTAAAGGCATGGTAAGGCACCTTGTGTTTGGCAAGCCAATCTAAGGATGCTTCATAGGCGCTGGTTAGTCGACCGGTCACAATTGAAACATGATATCCCAGCTTGGTCCATTCCCCCAAAACGCCAATAGCACCTTCGATGGGGGAAAACTCCATGATTACTTCAGGCTGATGGGCTCTGTAAAAAAAATGCTCATATTCGCTATCGCTAAGATTAAAAGAAACTTTGAGATCAAACGAGAAAATATCTTCAAAATCTACGTTTTTTCCGAATTCACGCCTCAGTATTTTGATAAATGATTGCGTGGTATCAGATAACACATCATCTAAATCTACGTATATCGGCAACATCAATCTCTCATTAATATAAATAACGGTGTTTTTTCGTAAAATATTTACCCAGGATAATAGCAATTAGCATGAAAAAAATAATATCTAACATTGAAGTGATAGAAGCCTCTGGGAAACCTGTCTGAAGTTGAACTATGATTTCGGAATTAGCCGATAGATCATATCGAGGACGTTGGAATATAAGCGCTACTATTTGAGATATGGGAGTCGTAAGCCATATAAAAATATAAAATGCCTTTCCAAGAAGATAATTTTTCGCAAGAGATGTATTGAGCAGGAATTGGCTATAGATGATTGAGATAATTCCCCCCACAATGTTAGCCGCCAATCCGACCCTGGCCCACCGCATCCAATCTCCGAATGAAGATTTTTTTTTGATAGGCGAGAGGAACAACAAAAAGCCTATCCAGAAAAACAGGGTGGAACTGAGCATCCCCTTGCTCAAATGTGGGGCTAAAAATCCAAATGCGACAATTAAGATACCGATAAATGAATACATAAAAACCTACAGGATGTAATGGATAAAGTTAAGATAGCCTCCAAGGTGAGCCACCCGTGCCATGCCGGTTGGTTGAGCCTGTCCATGAGAATGACCTACCATTCTTCTCCATAATATAATACTCCATCCTTATCAAGAGATATAGCTGTAAAAGCAAGGAATCCATGATTCGTTGAAACATTTGCGAAAACGCCCGTGTTGTATGCAGGTTTGCCGCACCGTTTGGTCCCGGCTACCTGTCGGGGCGATTTGCCTCGACGAATGTTAGATGGCACAGGCTCAACCAATAATGCGCAGGGCAAAATACGGAACCAGGTTGAACATTAAAATACCTATTTTGAACAGCGCCATACCTGCATAGTGAATGGCATCGAAGCTATCAACGGATAAGTTAAACCATTTACGATGATAGCGATACGTCCAATCATGGGCCAGGGTGAAAAATAGGAGCCACCAAACCAGCAGACCCAAGTTTATTAGCGCACACCATGCCAAAACGTCACGAATTACTTCAATTGTCATTAGTTCTCCTTTTTTAGCATCAGCTGAGATCAGCCGTGCGGTTTGCTGCGTTGGCTAGATTGATAAGATAGCCTCCCATCCCGATCTAGAGCGGTTTTGATAGAAAGAGAGAGCTTCCGGCTGCCTCCACGTATTGCGTTTGCGCAAATCCCATTGCCTCGTAGACCTGCCTGGCTCTGTGATTGTTTTCCTGCACCTCCAAGGTGAGTTTGCAACAACCCAGGTTGCGCGCCTTCCGTTCAACCTGCTCTATGAGTCGTCGACCAACTCCTTGGCCGCGATATGCGGGTAACACTGCCAGGTCATGGATATTGATGAGCGGTCGGGCAGCAAAGGTCGAAAATCCGCGGAAACACAAAGCGATCCCGATAGCTGTGTCTGCCTGGTAGGCAAGGAAAATGACGGTGGTGGGATGCTGTTGTAACCCGGGTATCAGAGCTCTTCGGACCTCTTGCGCCAGTGGCCTGCCATTGCCCATAGGATCCCTGGCATAGGCATCAATGAGCGCGACGACAGCCTGCTGATGCTCCATGCGGTTGAGATCGGCTTCTACTATTTCAAAGGATTGCATTTGAGAAGATTCTCCACTGATAGTCTAATTCTCAAAGGGCGGTTTTCCATCGCCGAAATAATTTATATCTTCCTAATTTTACGAGTTGAGCGTGTAGCGTGGCAGCCTTCAAGGCTACAGCACATTCAATAAATTTAGTATTAGGTATGTGTTAAATAATTATTCATTAAAGGTCTTCCCGATCCTGTCCCATCTGACCCTTAGATTTTCTTTGTCCCAAGACCAGTATATCCACTTGGCCTTGCCTTTAATCGTTCTGAGATCAATAAATCCGAACATTCGGCTGTCATAGCTGAAATCACGATTATCACCTAACAAGAAAAGAGAACCGTCAGGAACTATAGCAGGACCATAATTATCACGGTAAGGTTTTATGTTCTCGTCATTGTAAACAATATAATCTTCAACTTTTTGCGTCCGAACGCAGCGCCGTGTTAGCTGTGTCATTTGTGTTTAATACAGTATGTTAGATTAAACATGTCAGGTAAGCTTCTCTGACTTTTTTAAATATGCCTGTCCAGGTATAAGAGTCAAGTTTATCCTGAACTGGTGATAAATCAATTTGCGCACATTTGGATGCAGCATTAATCTGTTGCTGAATCGCTTTTTTCAGATTTTGTTCAAATGAATATTCATCTTCCCGGTATGGCTGATCGGTAAAACGTAAATGTGGTGTCCTGACCAAGGTTATAAAATCTGTATCAGAATTGCCAAGTATTTCCTTAGTTCCCGGAAGATCAGCGGCAACAATTCGGCAACCGCAGGGTTCGGTCTATTGTTTAAGAAGACCTGCCTCAAACAAGGTCTTCTTGTAACACTCCGGACAGTAGCTGTGTGAGAACTGAGTGTTGGCGTGTTCACTGATATAGACTTCTAAATGCTGCCAAACGCCTTGTTCATCACGGATCTTTTTACATTGGGCGCAGATGGGCAGAAAAGATTTAAGCACTTTAATCTCAGAAAGAGATGCACGTAGTTTCATTGTCGTTTCTTTTTCAATCTCGAGAATATGTTTCAATGTTGAAACTGACCATCCGATTGCTAAGAAGGAAATAAGTCGAATCATAGTGTTCCAGACGGCATAAAAATTGGATAAATACGTTTGCCTGGTCAGAACATCGGCCCCAAACCAGACCATGGAACAGATAAAGGCGAGAGATACCGAGCCGGGTCTACCGAGGAACCATGCTGCCAGAGACACAGGGAAAAAGTAGAACACAAAAAAACTGAGCCTGTAGCCCGAAAACCAATCTATACCCCCAAGAATAAAAGCTAAAAGAACAGTCAACACACTCCATTTCCATTTTTGTGAGATTGTTTTCATAGTCTCTCTCCACCAGACACCGACCAAGCCGCTCCATTGAATTGCGATAAGATATTATGATTAAATATTATATATCATATTGACATTATGGACAACTCGTTGTACTATATGTACAAAAAATACAACAACATCGGATTGTACAAAAAATGACGACTATTTTAAAAAAAATATCAACTGCTGATGCGAGAAAAAAATTTGCGAATGTTTTAAACAGAGTCGCATATGGCAAAGAATCATTCGTATTGACCAGGAGAGGTGAACCGCTGGCTGCTATTGTATCAATTGATGATTTAAAGCTCTTGCAGGAAATTGAAGAAAGAATGGATACTGATGATGCCTGGAAGGCTCGAAATGAACCGGGCGAAAATATTTCGTGGGAGA
>CP070694.1:2277034-2281622 GCA_020353355.1 Desulfobacterales bacterium
ACAACGGTAAGCAATTTGATAGGGTTTTTCCGGTAGTGTAATGTGGCAAAACTTATGCCCGCTTTTCTCTTCGATAAACATGCGCCGGGCTTTGGCCGCCACTGCCATATATTCCGGGACCGGAACGCCTTCTTTCAGGGCAGCCTGTTCGGCTTTCCACGGCGCAATTTCCCCCTTATGAATCGTTTGCGCTATTTTTTTTATCGTATTCTCCATTTTCATATCGGCCTCCCGAATCAAATCAACGAAATATCAGGTTTCTGAACCTCTACCTGTAAAAAATTTTTGCTGCAATTGCGACAATAAATAGGCGCTGTGTGTTATGCCGATTTCGGGGGGCTTACGATGGCCTCACCCTCCAATACGATAACCCCATCCTGGTTCATGCAAGTGGTTTTCAATTTGGCCCTGTTTTTTTTTTGATCAATTTCGGATACTACAGCCTGTGCGGTGATCGTATCGCCGAAACAAACCGGAGCCAGGAAATTTAGGCTCTGGTGGATGTAGATGGTACCGGGTCCGGGGAGCTGATTTCCCAAAACAGCGGAAATAAAACCCGCCGTTAGCATGCCATGGACAATTCGGGTTTTAAAAAAAGTATTCTTGGCATATTCCTCATTGACATGCGCAGGGTTGAGATCACCGGTGATGCCGGCATACAGATAAACATCGGTCTCAGAAATGGTCTTCTGGATCCGGGCAGTATCTCCCACGTTAAGCTCTGTAATCGTTTTTCCAATCATGCAAGATCCTTCCTTGGATTTCATCTTGTTGTAACGATAAGAATAGCTCTCTAAAATGCGTTCCGATTGAAGATAATTTTTCCAATCTTTGAGAAATACTTATAATATTTTTATGGTTCTATATACAATAATAAGAATAATGCTTTTTTATATAGCCAGATATTTTTCATATGTTTCCCGGGACAATTCACCAATCTCACTCTCATGGCAAATCCGGCCCTGTTGAACAATATACGCCCGATGACAGACGGTTTTAGCAAAATTCCAGTTATGCTCGGCCAGTAACACCGAAACACCCTCTACTTTAAGTTTGCCAATGGTTTTTGCCAACAGTTCCACGATGACGGGAGCCAAACCTTCAGAGGGTTCATCAAGAATGATCATTGGCGGGTTACCCATCAATGTACGGGCAATGGTTAGCATCTGTTGTTCGCCACCACTCAAATTGCCGCCATATTGATCGGGTTTTTCTCCTAAATTGGGAAAAAGTTCAAACAGGCGCTCTGGGGTCCAGGGCACGCGTCCGCGGCGGACAGGTTGCTTTCCGACTTCTAGATTCTCCAAAATGGTGAGCCTTGAAAAAATCCGACGATCTTCGGGAACGTAGCCCAGCCCCAGCACGCAGCTTTTATGAGGGGGTAAGCGGTGTATTTCTTTTCCGTTGAAGGTAATACATCCGCTTTGGGGAGTAACCATTCCGATAATGCTTTTAAACGTTGTAGATTTGCCGGCACCATTGCGGCCCAGCAACGCCACCACCTCGCCCTGGTCGACCTCAAGGCTTAAATCAAACAAGATTTGCGCTTTGCCATAAAAGGTGTTGATCGAGTCCACCTGCAGCATAATATTTCTCATCATTCAGCAATCTCGATGCTTAAACCGTAACCAACCAAATCAGAACCAAAAAAGAAAATTGAATATTGAATAGTCAATCACATATCCAGGCTTTGCCCTCTGCCTTATGCTCCATGCCCCATGCCCCATGCCCTCTGCCCTATATGCTTTGCCCTATGGCCTATGATCTGCTGCCGAGATAAATTTCCTTAACTCGATCATTGTGGCGAACCTGTTCGGGTGTTCCTTGGGCAATCAGTTCACCTCTATTCAAAACGATTATACGATCCGCATGGGTGAACACTACATCCATGTCATGCTCCGTAAATAAAGCCCCTAGGTTTTGGTTGCGAACAATTTGGGTTGTCAGCTCCATCAGACGCCGGCGTTCCGAAGGTTCCATTCCGGCAGTGGGTTCATCCAACAGCAACAATTTCGGCTGATTGGTCAGGGCCATCGCCAGCTCGACACGTTTGAGATCACCATAAGATAGCAGGCCGCACACCCGATGCGATTGATCTTCAATTCCCACCAGCCTGAGCAACTCCATGGACTCATCGACGTAAAGCTGTCTGACGGTTCGCAAAAACGATCTCGCCTGTTTATTGAAGGAAATCAATGCCATTTGGACGTTTTCTAAAACCGTCATCGTGGCAAAAATGGAGGCGATCTGAAACGTCCGCCCGACACCCAATTTCCATACCTGTCGGGGGTGCAATCCGGCAACCTCTCGCCCACAAATTTTTATGCTGCCGTGATCCGGCTGCAGCTGCCCATTGATCAAATTAAAACAAGTAGATTTCCCTGCCCCATTGGGACCGATCATGGCGATTATCTGCCCCGCGTCTAGGTCGAAACTGACATGATCGACGGCAGTGATGCCGCCAAAAGACCGCGATAAAATAGAGACTTCCAACAGCTTTGCCATAAGGCAATGCCCCTGCGTTTTTCAAACGAGCTAATAATTTTGATTAACGAAATACCGGCCAAATCGACGATTGACATACCCCGCGATTCCATGGGGAAAGGCCACCACCAGCACAATGAAAATACATCCCAAAATGAATTGCCAAAAATCAATTCGTGAAATCTTGTCATGCAACCAGATAAATGCGGCAGAGCCGACAATTGGGCCGAAAACGGTGTTCACGCCGCCGAGCAGCACCATCAACAAAAAATCAAATGAGCGTGGAATAGCCATTGCATCCGGGAACACGCTTCCCTTTGAAAAAACATAAATCCCACCGGCAAGTCCGGCAAAACCCCCGGCGATGGCAAACGCAAGCCATTGATGGTTGCGCAAATTGATCCCGATGGACTCTGCTCGTAAGGCAGAATCTCGGCAGGCACGCATGGTATAGCCAAATGGGGCGAAAATTAAATATCGCAGCGCGAGAATTCCGCCGATACATATAATCATGGTTAGATAATAAAAAACCACCTTACCGCTCGCCCAATCTGCCGGCCAGATACTTAAAATACCGTCATCACCACCGGTAAAACCGCCCCACTGGAAAACTATCGACCAACAGATTTGCGCGAAGGCCAGTGTCAGCATGGCCATATAAACTCCGGACAACCGCACACAAAACCATCCAATCACCAGCGCCAATAATCCGGTCAAAAGAGGAGCAAGGCCTATGGCCAGCGCCATCGGCGACTGAAAATAATGCACCATCAGGGCGGCCGCATAGGCTCCTCCACCGAAAAATGCCGCGTGACCGAAGGATAACATGCCGCCGGGTCCCATCATAAAATATAAGCTCATACTGGCCAGCGAAACAAGGGCAATCTCGGTCATCAATACGAGCTGGAAGGCATCCGCAACCGCGGGCAGCAAGACGATGGCCAACAAAAGAACAAGCCCAAGAATGCGAAGCCTTTGGGAGGCCGGTTGCAGCAACGAAACGGATACGGCTCCCGAGATTTGTTCCGGCGCTTCCGCCCGGCCGAATAAGCCATAGGGCCGAATCACCAGAACGACCGCCATTACCAAAAACATCATGACCAGCGTACTCTGCGGCAAAACCAAAATCCCGAATGAGCTCAGCTCTCCAATAATCACAGCAGCCAAATAGGCACCGGTGATACTTCCCATACCGCCGACAACCACAACCACAAACGCGGCGGCGACAACATTCATGTCCATCAGAAGATCGGCACCACCTTTGGGCAATTGAACGGCCCCGCCCAATCCGGCCAGAAAAGAGCCGAGAAAAAAAACAGCGGTGTAAAGTGTCGCTTGATTCACGCCCAGGGCGCCTACCATCTCTCGGTCTTCGGTGGCAGCCCGTACCAATACCCCCCAACGGGTGCGATGCAACAATAGCCAAATCCCTGCCAGAATCAGCGGTGCAATAACGATCAACGCCAAATCATACTGGGGAATAAGGCTACCCATAATATCCACACTGCCGGTTAATCCGGGCGCCCGCGGGCCGAGAAGATCTTCGGCGCCAAACAGCCAGCGAGTTAAATCTTGAAGGATGAGGACAATACCAAACGTGGCGACCAGCAGGAAAAGTTCGGGAGCATGATACAGGCGTCTTAACAACGATGTTTCTACAGCGGCACCGAGCAGCCCGACCGCCAAGGCAGCCCCCAAAACACCGATCCAAAAAAAGAAAACACCGTGGGGTAAAAGGGCAATAAACGCATAGGCTGCATAGGCGCCGACCATATAAAATGAGCCATGCGCGAAGTTGACAATCCGTGTGACGCCGAATATGAGCGACAAACCACAGGCAACCAGAAATAAGGCTGATGCATTCGATAAGCCGGTCAGGATCTGTACGATGTAAAAACCCAAAGCGCTCCCTTTTATTGGAATACTGGAATATTGGAATGTTGGAATATTGGGCTTAAAGGAATTTAATTATATCAAGGTTGATACTTCCCGTCTTAAATACCCATTATTCCATTATTCCAACCTTCCATCATTCTATTTTTTTCGTTATGGAACTATAATGGTTTTCAATGAACTTTGCTCCTGAATATTCTGTGTTTCTTTC
>CP070694.1:2281722-2290928 GCA_020353355.1 Desulfobacterales bacterium
AAGCGTGGCTTTCGACCCTCCAGCACGGCTGCCATGTCCTCGGCCATCATTTTAAAAGACCTATGCATTGCTCGCGTTGACATGCAGATGGCATGGGGTGACGTCAGGCAATTGTCCAGTTTAAATATCGGATGATTTACATCGGGTGGCTCCGGATCAAACACATCCAGGCCAACACCCGCCAGGGGTCCATCGATCAACGCTTCATATAAAACATAGAGGCTTTCAATAATTGCTCCCCGCGCCAGATTGATCAGAAAAGATCCGGGCTTCATCAAATCGAGACGCATTTTGTTGATGAGACCCCGGGTGTTTTCATTCAACAGGGCATGGATGGATATAAAATCGGATTGTTTCAACAATACATCGAGCTCGACAAGTTCAACGCCTAAAGCGTGCGCCGCATCTTCGGTAACAAATGGGTCATAGGCCAGCACGGTCATGCCGAAGGTTCGGATCAGCTCGGCAAGTTTGCGGCCGATTCTTCCAAAGCCGATGATCCCTAACGTTGCGCCCTCAAGATCGCCGCTGCTCTGTTCAAAGCGGCTTCTCCAATTTCCTTGCTTGAGTTGCCTATCCCAGTGAATCATTTTTTTGCAAAGGGCCAGCATAAAGGTCAGGGCTGCTTCGGCCACTGCCTGGGAGTTGGCCCCGGGTGTAATGATTACCGGAATCTCGCGGGCATTGGCCGTCTGGATGTCAACATTGTCGAAGCCCACACCGGAGCGCCCGATTACCTTTAAATCGGTTGCGGTTTCGATGACCCTGGTACTGCCGACCCCATCACCTCTGAGAACCAACCCGACGGCGTTATCTAGAATCCGCAGAAGCGCCTCTTCCGAGCTGTCCTCCGCCACGACGATATCTCCATGCGGCTTAAGGATTTCGATGGCAACTTCTCCGATGGGGCCGCTGCAGGCTATCGATTTGTATGTCATTTTCCCCTCCATTTAATACTTTCGTACTTCGATTAATTCTTAAAAAAAGGTGTCAGGTTTTAGGTGTCAGGAGTCAGAAAACAGATGACAGAAGACAGAGGACAGAGGATTGGGGGCTACAATTCGGGATTCCTTTTGCCTCCAACCTCCAACCTATTGCATTATTGCCCTGAACCTTGAACCCTGAACCTTTGAACCCTGAATTTGTAATTTTTTATTTGAACTGACTGCAAGTTTCATAAATAGATTTTAAGCCAGCTGCGACGCAGCCGCCGTCCGATCCGACCACCAGAAACGTAAATCCCTTTGCGATCCAGCTCTCGAGGAAATCCAGTTTGGGCACCAGAATCCCGGCTGCTTTTCCGTTTTTTCGGCATGCTGCCGCCACGCTATCCATGGCCTGCAGAAATTGAGGGTGTTCATAGTTGTCTGCCATGTCTAGATTGACGCTTAAATCCAGCGGTCCGATGAACAATACATCAACTCCATCGACAGCCGCAATTTCTTCTGCCCGATCAACAGCTTCTTTGGTTTCGATCTGAACCACGGTTAATAGATTGTCATTCGCCTGCTTAAAATAGGTGGCAAAGTTCTGGCCGAACCCGCATGCGCGATTGAATTTGGCCACACCACGGATGCCCTGCGGTGGATATCGCATGGCCAAGGCAGCCTGGCCGGCTTCCCGGGCTGAAGTGACATAGGGCACCATGATGCCGGCGGCACCCAAATCCAGCACGCGTTTAAATCGAGGCACCTCATTCCAGGCAATCCGCACAATCGCAGGGGTATTGTAAATGCCGGCGGCCTGCATTTGAGGGATCAGCTCGCTGTAATCGCCGGTGCCATGTTCACAATCAATCCAGACCCAGTCAAACCCGGCGGCCCCGATCATTTCGACGGTCAGGCTGGATCCTAGATTGGCGCCGAGGCCCAGCATCACGTCACCTGCTAAAACTCGCTTGCGAATAAACTGCATGCAAACCTCCTTTAATGATTGATTATTATTTCATTTTCCTAAAAAAATCTTGACAAAAACTTGACAGAAATAGGTTATATTCTCATCGTCCTATTTTTATATAGGTTCTATATGGGCCGATAGCTCAATATCCCTTAGCAAGATCGACCACATTGATCATCTCACCCGAACGCTTGACGTAGACCTGCAGGTTGTGCCGGATGATATCCATTGCCCGTTCGAGGTATTTCGGAGAGACTCCGGCAATATGGGGGGTGAGAATCACATTTTCCATTTTCCATAAGGGGCTGTCATCCGGCAATGGCTCCTCTGCATACACGTCGCTGACCAGTGTGCGGATCATTTTTGTCTGGAGGGCGTCGATCAGGTCGGGCTGATTGACGGTGGATCCTCGACCCAGGTTGATAAAACAGGCTGATTTTTTCATCGAGGCAAACAAGGCTTTATCGATCAACCCCCTGGTAGTTGGAGTATCCGGTAAAAGATTAATTACATAATCACCTTGTTTAAACACCTCCTCCATCTCCGCCGGACCATACACATGATCGACCCCTTCGAGGGGGCATGGATCATATTTAACACCGATAACCCGCATTCCCAGCATTGATGCCTTACGCGCGATTTCCTGCCCGATACCTCCCAAACCGAGAATACCCACAGTGCACCCGTGTATCTCATCTTGAGGAACAGACCGGTCCCACTTGCCCTTGAGTTGGTTGCGAAACATTAGATGAAAATTGCGGGCCAAATTGATCATCGCTGCAATGGCATATTCCGCAATATATATTTTATGAATTCCGCGACCATTGGTAAGAATAATATGCTGTTCTTTGATTTCAGGAAATGGAAATGAGTCAACACCTGCGGTTAAAGCCTGGATCCATTTAAGTCTAGAAGCCAGACGGATCATCCCGGCATCCGGCCAGTCAAAAAGGGTAACCAAAATTTCCGCCTGCGGGAGATGAGACTGCAGTTCATCTCGACTCGTGCAGATACTTATTTCGAAATGATTTGAAAACTTTTTCAAGTGGGTAATAAATTCTTCCGGAGCACCAAAATATACGATTAACTTCCTCATTGCGGGGTTCCTTCCCAAATAGCATGCTTAAAGATTTTACCCAACACAGGCATTGAGCTAGGAAATGTTGATGATAACCTTGCATACATCTTCCGGTTTCTGCATTAACTCAAATCCTTCAGCGGCGTTGCCGATGTCGAGTTTGTGGGATATGAGTGCATCAAACGGCAGGTCCTTGATCATCTGCAAGGCTTTTTGGTAGCTGCTGAGGGTGTAAACACGGGTGCCGACCATTGTAATTTCTTTAAAACTTATGGCGCGTAGATCGACCGGAGGGGGTTCCTTGTGAACACTGACCATGATCACTTTACCTCGCGGCCTGACCAGATCGCACATCTGAAGCGCGGCCGGGCTCGAGCCGGCACATTCAAAGACGATGTCCGCACCTTCTTTATGGGTGACTTCGTTAACTAAATCCACCAAATTACCTTCAGTGCTGTTGAATGTGTGGAAGCCCAGTTTCTCGGCCCGTTTCAGACGGTGGGCGTTAATGTCACTTATTATGGTCGTTTCAATACCTGAGTGTTTAAGACACAATCCAACAAGCAATCCGATGGGACCACTGCCGACGACCACTGCCGTCTGCCAGTCGGGTTCGCCGGCCATCTCCATCGCGTGGACGGCAACCGCCAGGGGTTCAATCAAAGCTCCCTGGTCATAGGTCAAATCCTCGGGAAATTTAAGGATCAGATCCAGGGGAACGTTGACATATTCGGCAAATGCGCCGTCGCGGTCGATGCCGATTAATTTCAGGTCACGGCACACATGACTGACTCCGTTTTTACATGCCCAGCAATGACCGCATGACAGCAGGGGATAGACCGTAACCTTATCGCCGACTGTAACCTCCGAATCGATTTCTGATGATTTAATTTCAACGATCTCACCGGCAAACTCATGACCCATAACGAGGGGCGCTTTTGCCCTGGGATGTTTACCGACAAAAATGGCCAGGTCGGTGCCGCAGATTCCCGCCGAGTGAACCCGAATGAGGGCTTCATCTTGGCCACAGAGCGGTTCTTCAATATTTTCGGTTTTGGCAACGTTGGGGGCTAGATATCGGAGTGCTTTCATATTCATTAACTCGGTTTTTGTTTACCTGAAACCAAAAAAATGAAGGATCCTTTTGCCCGCCCGCCATCTCTCTGCCGGGGTGTTTGAAATCCGTCAAACTTGATGATTACCATGGATTCACCCAATTTACCGGCTTGTCACCAGACAGGACCCGCAGAACTTCTTTGGCAGCCCCTGTTTGAAGGTCCTTGGCGGAATCCTTGGAATACCAGGCCACATGGCTGGTCAATATGACATTGTCCATTTCGATCAGCGGGTGATCTGTTGGCAGCGGTTCGTTTTCGAATACATCCAGTCCGGCCCGCAGGATCTGCCCTTCCTGAAGCGCGTTGACCAGGGCATCAGTGTCAATGGCGCCTCCGCGCGAAGTATTAACCAGAATGGCCGTATTTTTCATCTTCTTCAAGACGGCCTCATTGATAATGTGTCGGGTCTCCAGAGTCAGGGGTGTATGGAGCGATATGAAATCCGATTCGCTCAGCAGTGTATCCAGATCGACTTTCTCTGCACCGTTTTCACGGATAACGTCTTCGGCGACAAAGGGGTCATAAACCAGCACTCTGGCCGGCAGAAATCCCATCCATTTGCGATGAAACGCTCTGGCAATTTTGCCGTATCCAATAATTCCCAGGTTTTTCCCGGTGGTGCGGTAGATCTCGTCGCAGATGTCCGACTCGAAGTTTCCTTGGCGCAGATTTCTATCGCGAACCAGAATGGTCCGAATGCAGCCGAGAAGCAATGCCACGGCATGATCGGAGACGTCCTCCGTACCGTATTCAGGTACGTTGCTGACGTAGATTCGCAATTTCTTAGCTGCATCCAGATCAATATTGTCGAGGCCGACACCATAACGGGAGACAATCTTACAGCGTTCAAAGGATTCAAGAGCCTTGGCGGTAATTGGCGTTTCGCGCACGAAAATGGCATCTGCATCCCTGGCGACCTCGATCACTTCACTCTCGGTGGTGCAGTCTCTGGGTGATAGTATTAATTCTGCATCAATAGGTTTTAAAATCTCGCGTTCATAGTCATAGGTTTCATAACCCAGGCTGACAACCACGACTTTGTATTTAGCCATGATATATATCTCCTCATCTAAAACGACTTGTTGCATTAAGGTTCAAGTTTGATTCGGCTATTATGAGAATCAAAGAAGATTTTTAATATTTCTATCGCGGCTGGAAGCCGCTCCCACATTTAAGTTGTAATTTGTCAGTATGACGGGCCTTTATGCCCGCCTGATCTCGGTCGGCAGGGAGGCCGACCCTACTCTGCTCTCTAATAGCAAATAACCACTAACAGCCCTGTGGGAGCGGCTTCCAGCCGCGAGCTCGACAAAACAAGCGACTTCAATGCCTTTGCCGACCACTTTTAATGACCATCCGCATAGCGGACACGGTGGTCGACTCTACTTTGATGTTATTACTTTCTGCGCTCTACTCTTTGCTTAATAGCCTCCAACCTCGAGCGAAGCGATCCTTTAGTCCCGCGCTTCTATTAACGGGACGATCATTCCGGGCCAGGTCCGGAATCTTAGCCTCCGCCTGCGATCGGAATGATACTCAGCTTGCTCGATTCGTTGATAGTGTGTTCTGTCATTTGTTGAGGGGGTATAAAACGATTGTCGAGAACAACGACGATATCGGCATTTAGCTTTCCATCATGGTCAAAGATGGCCCGGCGAAATTTTTCACCAAAGTGCTCTGTTAAGACGGCCATAAATTCTGCAACCGTTGTCCCCGCATTTATGTTCATTTCGAACTTCGCCTCAGGCACCATCTTTGCGAGAAAATCGGCAAGTTTAACGTGTATCTTTACCTGGCTTCGGGGGTTATTGTTCAATTGATTTAACCTCATTAAACTTTAAATCATGACGGATTTCGCCATTTACCCAATATCCCAGTATCCCAAGACCCATTTTTCCAATATTCCAGCATTCCACCATTCCGATTGGGGTGAAGCCCCTAACTTGTTCCTTACTTTTTACCCATTGCCAGCTCCCTGCTTTTCAAGAGCCTCCACCACCCAGTCCAACCCAAGTTCATTCAATTTCCAACTCTTGGGAGCGGCCGTTTGGCGATCCCAGCCGAGCATGTCATAGATTAAGTCGCGCGTCGCATAAAACTTTTGACGATCCAGGGTCTGGCCTTTAAGGGCGCCGTTTCCCCCTATGGGTTCGAAAAACCGAGCCGGTAAGATATCATCTTCTGATGTAAACCCTTCCCGGGCATTAAAGGCCTGGGCCAGATTAATCGATCGCTCCGAAACTTTCATCAATTCCCAGCTGGAGACATTCCAGCCGGTCACGCTTTTTACCTGTTCAACGATTTGGTCGAGGCTGTATGGCATAAATGAACAGACACTAATATTATTGTTAATGGATCGGCTGAGCAGCATATAAACCCACAGCCTGGCTTTGTTCGGACCAAGCGCGGAGGTCTCCACCGCATCCAGAACCCCCAGATGCTGGGCAGCCGCAAAGGTGGGTGCTTCCTCACTGGCATACATATTGTCATGAATGTTGGTCATATGCTCGGCACCGGTTGCGGCAATTGCGAAACCGATTCCCATGCCGGGTTTCCAACGAGGTTCATGCAACGGAAACGGTTGGCCCTTGACATGGAAAAAACAGGAGGCTGCCTCATTGCCCAGCTTATCAGCTATTCCGCGTGGGCCTTCTGCCAGAATATCTCCCAGCCCCTCACGGTTAACGATTTGGTTTAATAGGTCCAACATGCCTTGGGCGGAGCCAAATTTTAAATCGAGATCCTTGATCAAATCCTGCGGTAACAAGTCCCGCTCGGCACATTCCATGGCGCCGGATATCATTACGCCGGCAGAGATGACATCGAGCGTGTTGGCGTCACAAATCTCATTTGCTTTGGCTACCGCCTTGAGATCGCCGATGCCGCAATTTGATCCAAAAGCGCCAATGCTTTCGTATTCAGGGCCGCTATAATTGCGGCTGACTTTAATGCCCTCTTGGTCGACCGCTACAATTCGTTTGCAGTGCACCGGGCATGCATAGCAGCTTGATCGATCTACGAGGATATTATCCGTCATATGGCGACCGCTCAGTGTTTCAAAACCCTCAAAACTGCCCTCGCGAAAATTGCGGGTGGGAAACGAGCCGGCGGCATTAAAAAGCGGCACGATTCGGGCAGTGCCCATATCCGTCATGGTGCCCAAAGAAGCTTCATAATTGTCCCGCAGCCAGCGGGCAATTTCGGCGATTCCTTCTTTGTTCGCCACTTCCGGACGTGTATTCCCGTTTACGGCAACGGCTTTTAGTTTTTTGGCCCCCATGACCGCTCCGATTCCCGATCTACCTACATAATCGTGGAGACCGAGCGCAACGCAGGCATATCGAATGAGTCGTTCGCCGCCGGGGCCGATCATTGCAGCGGCCGCCTTATCGTCCTTGACCTCCTTGCGAATAGCCTCCTGGGTCTCATGAGCTTCCAATCCCCACAATTCGGAAGCATCCCGCAGTTCGGCAGTATCGTTGTTGATCCAGAGATAGACCGGTTTTTCAGATTGGCCGGTAATCAGCACGCCGTCATATCCCGCCCAACGCAACCGAACGCCCCAATAGCCGCCGCCTTCGCCTTCGCCGTATCCTCCGGTAAGCGGAGATTTTGCTCCGGCGCTGTTGCGTGCCGCCCCCGGAATTGGCGTACCGGTCAATACACTGGCGGCAAAAACCAGAACATTATCAGGACCGAGCGGATCGCAGTCCGGAGGCACCTCTTTCATCAGATAATGTGCGATGATTCCTTTGCCGCCAAGATAGGTGCGATAGAATTTTTCATGATGTTCGTCCACACTAATTTTTTGGGTACTTAAGTCGACCCGCAGCATTCGTCCCCAATACCCTTTGGCCATGGAAACCTCCTGTCTAATCAATCAATATAAATTATATTCGAGCTTTTGCTAAAGGGCTTCCTTACATATTGCTAGTATATCCTCGGCTTTGGCGATTCGCGGAGAGAGGGGTACCATGAAATTGCCGGCAATGGTTTCCGATATCTTCGCTAGCTCATCTTCTTTGACGCCATAAAGGGATAAGCCCTCAGGCAAATCGACGTCCCGCGATAACTGGTGCACCGCTTCAACCGCCTTTTCTGCCGCCGCACGCTCCGACATTCCGGACACCTCTTCCCCTAAAGCAACGGCGATATCCACATACTTGGAAACGGCTCCAGGCAGCATAAACTTCATTGCGTGGGGCAAGACAATCGCATTGCTGACCCCATGGGGTATGTTGTGGATACCTCCGAACGGAAGGGTAATGGCATGCACCAGACAAAGTTTTGTGTGATGAAATCCCATGCCGGCTAACAAACTGGCCGTCAGCATCGCATCGCGTGCTTCGATATCGTTGCCATTGTGGACAGCAGTGCGGAGGTAGCGGCCGATCAATTCGATTGCCTGGAGATTCAGGGTGTTCGTTACACTCCATGAGTTGACGCTAATATAGGATTCGATGGCATGGGTCAGAGCGTCCAGACCGGAGTCCCGCGTCGGTTCCAAGGGTAGGGTAAGGGTAAGTATCGGGTCCAGCAGGGCCACAGAGGCGGCCACGTGCGGGCTGCGCATGCCCATTTTCAGTTTCTTACCGGGATCGTTTAGCACGGCGACGTCCGTGATTTCGGCTGCCGTGCCGGCGGTGGTCGGCACACATATGACCGGTGCAGCCGGATTTTTGACCTTGTCTACGCCCAAATAATCGTTGGCCGAACCGGGATTGGTAGCCAATACCCCAACACACTTGCCGACATCAATGGGACTGCCTCCGCCCACCGCAATCACCCCGTCACAATTTTCATCCCTGAATTGTTCGGCGGCAGTGTCCACCGTTTGTACCGTGGGATTATACTCGACGTCATCATAGATAATTGAATTGATACCGGCGTTTTTCAGGGGGTCGAGAAGATAATCTAGGGTGCCGGATTTGGCAACACCCTTATCGGTGACCAGTTGTATGTTTTTCACGTTTAAACTACCGGCAATTTCACCAATCCTTCCAGCGGATTCCCTGCCATAAACAATTCGGGTAGAAATATGAAATTCATTTGCCATTTCATCCTCCCCTCTTTTGGTTAAATCTCAAATTTGACGGTCTCGTAAAAAGTCCTAA
>CP070694.1:2291028-2294376 GCA_020353355.1 Desulfobacterales bacterium
AATGAACGCGCGCGCGAGTTGAAAAAGAAAGCGCCAGTTGCCATACGTGTAAATCCCGACGTCGACCCCAAAACCCACCCTTACATTTCCACCGGACTGAAAAAAAATAAATTCGGAGTCGACCTGGAAGCCGCCCTGAACGCGTATAAGATGGCCAGCGAGTTGGATTATATCGAGATTGTCGGCATCGGTTGTCATATTGGTTCGCAAATTACCGAGGCCGAGCCTTTCGATAATGCTTTAAAGAGTCTCAAAGCGTTGATCCACGAACTCAAACAGCTTGGCATTACCGTCCGTTATCTGGATATGGGGGGTGGCCTCGGGATAACCTATGAAAATGAAACCCCGCCATCCCTTAGCGAATACGCCCAAGCCATCATCACCGAGCTTGACGACCCAAAGATTTGCCTCATCCTGGAGCCGGGCAGGGTCTTGGTTGGAAACGCCGGAATTCTGGTAAGCCGCGTACTTTATCGTAAATCCGGCAGCAGCAAAGATTTTGTTATCGTCGATGCCGGTATGAATGATTTGTTGCGCCCGACCCTTTACCATGCATACCACGCCATTGAACCGGTGCAAAAGAAGGATAGCCGTTTGATCGTCGCCGATGTTGTCGGACCTATTTGTGAGAGCGGGGATTTTTTAGCGGTTGAACGCAGCATCGTCGATATTGCAGCCGGTGATCTTCTGGCGGTCATGAGCACCGGTGCATACGGCTATGTGATGTCATCAAATTACTGCTCGCGTCCACGGGTTGCCGAGATATTGGTGAAAGGAAAGCAGTTTGACGTTGTCAGACAACGAGAGAATTATGAAGATCTGATAAAAGGGGAGTCAATTCCCTCCTTCATTGATGAATGACCGGATGGATGGGTGAGCACGTGAAGAATTTTGGATCCTAAAAAAAATTGATTGGACTGTTTATGGAGCAGATATCATTCTTTAAAATGAGCGGCAGTGGAAACGATTTCATCATCATCGACCATCGAAATCAGTTCATTGATGAACGCATCTTAGCCCGTTTAATTACCGGTGTTTGCCGACGGAAACTATCGGTCGGTGCGGATGGATTTATTCTTATCGAGAATTCGGACCGACACGATTTTAAGTGGCGCTTTTATAATTCCGATGGAAGCCGGGCGGAAATGTGCGGTAACGGAGCGCGCTGTGCGGCTCGCTTTGCCCGCCTTAACGGAATTGCCGGATCCGAGGTGACCTTTGAAACCGATGCCGGTGTTATCAGCGCTCAGATCAAGGGTGAGCGGGTAAAAGTAAACATGCCGGATCCCACAGATCTCAGATTGGATTTGACCATAGAACTGGAAGCAGGATCAATGCTTGTCAGCAGCGTCAATACCGGTGTTCCCCATGTCATTGTTTTACGGGATCAGGTTGATAATCTCGAGGTGGTCAACATTGGCCGAGAGATCCGGTATCATCGCGATTTTGCTCCAGCCGGCACCAATGTGAATTTCATCTGCCAAAACGACCGCAACGCTATTGCTATTCGAACCTATGAAAGGGGGGTTGAAGATGAAACCCTGGCCTGTGGCACCGGTTCCATCGCCAGTGCACTGGTGGCTGCCCGCAAACTAAACATGACCTCACCCGTCAGTTTAAAAACCCGGAGCGGAGAGTATCTGACGATTTATTTTGTCGAAACCAATGGCCGTTTTCACCACATTTATATGGAAGGAGACGCCCGCGTTATTTATGCCGGCAAGCTGTGGGAAGAGGCCTGGCGGTAGAATCAGGTTTCAGGTGTCAGGAAATAAGAAACGCAAGAACTGAAACCTCTTAGTCTATCTCATTCATAACGTTGACGCTATTTAATTACTTTTAAATCCAAAATCCGCAATCCGTAATCGAATTGCTGACACCTGACACCTGAAACCACCATAAAGATTAATGCCGCAACGACATATTGCCTACATATCCGTCGGGTCCAATCTCGGCCATAAGTTTGAGAACTGCCGGCGAGGTATCCAACTGCTGACCCGCCGTCACGCCCGGTTGAAGGCAGAGTCTCGCATATACCAAACCGAACCGGTAGACTATGCCGATCAAGACTGGTTTATCAACATCGTTGTCAAAATTGAAACGATTCTTGATCCACATCCGTTGCTAGATCTTACCCAATCCATCCAGGGCAAGACAGGACGAGTGCAGGATCCGATTCGATTCGGCCCTCGGGTGCTTGATCTGGATATCATTTTGTATGATGAGATGGTCATCAATTCAGCCCAGCTGATTATCCCGCATCCACGAATGCATAAAAGGCGCTTTGTATTGAAGCCTTTATGTGATATAGATCCTACAATTATTCACCCGGTATTGAAAACGGACGTGCAGACCTTACTGGATAGTCTGGATGTTAATGAACAGAGAATAATCGAATATCGATGATCAAGATCCTCATACTAGTTGGGCTGGGTTACCTGGCATATCGATTCTTGAAATCCTGGATGTTTCAGGGAATACCGTCTGCCAGAGGTGATGCCCCGCAAACTGCTGGCCAAATTGATGATGTCATGATAAAAGATCCATTTTGCGAAACCTATTTTGCGAAAAGAGATGGCGTGCATCTCAAACTTAATGGAAAAGACCTGTATTTTTGCAGCTCCGATTGCCGCGATAAATTTATTGCACAACAATCAAACGGTGATATATAACCTTCATGCGGATATGCTATCATTAAAATACATCTTAAGTCATCCCAATGGCCTGACCCTGTTCCGGATCGCGGCGGTTCCGGTAATCGTTATTTTGCTTTTATTTCCCAACAGGCTGTGCACTTTTTTGGCCGCTATGTTGTTCAGTGCGGCGGCCATTACCGACTACCTGGACGGATTTTATGCGCGGCGCCGTGGCCTGGTTTCCAATCTTGGAAAAGTGATGGACCCGGTTGCGGATAAGCTTTTGGTTTCCTCCGCCTTTATCATGATGGCTTCTTTGGGTTGGGTACCGGCCTGGATGGTGTGTATCATTATCGGCCGTGAAATGGCCGTCACCGGCTTGCGCAATATCATTGCCGGAAAGGGTGAAGATGTATCCGCCTCCATGCTGGGTAAATATAAAACCGGTTTTCAAATCGCGGCGGCCATCCCCTTATTAATTCATTATCCATTATTAGGCCTGAACGCTCAGGCGATTGGCACGGTGATGTTATGGGGGGCGCTGGTATTTACCATATGGTCGGGCGCCGATTATTTTATTAAATTTCGAAGACTTCTTAAGGAGTAATCGGCTGAAACATAAGCTTTTTTATTGACAAAATAATAATTAATAAGTAGGAAATGGTTTTTAATCGAGCGGGAATAACTCAGTGGTAGAGTGCGACCTTGCCAA
>CP070694.1:2294476-2297270 GCA_020353355.1 Desulfobacterales bacterium
AATTATACACCTGACGACTATAATCCCTTAACATTAAAACAGAAAGGTGACGAAAAAAAGGGAAACAAGATTTGTTTAGTAAACGCGATGCATATTACGGCCTCCGTCTTCATCAACGACGATGAATCCGGACTGCACCATGACTATGACGTCTGGCTGGAAAAACTGGCGCCCCATGAACCGGTTTCCCGGTATCGCCACAATGTGGGCGAAGACAATGCCGACGCCCATATGAAACGCCAGATTATGGGACGTGAGGTCGTGGTGGCAGTGACCGACGGCAAACTGGATTTTGGCACCTGGGAGCAGATATTTTACGGCGAATTTGACGGTCGCCGGCGAAAACGGGCGTTGGTGAAAATTATCGGTGAATGACCTGCAGTCATGGAATAATGGAATGATGGAATATTGATTTTTTAAGCGATGAAAATTCATCAAAAAAATGATAATTATTTTTTATTTGACATCCTCAATTTTGTCCGTTAATTTTTAGCAGTTTATCAATTTAAATCTGACCTTTAAACGCAAAATTTTAGCAATTCGCAAATTTAATGGAAAACTGTCTGGTTTCGCAATCCCTATAGAATACAATTTAACCTTTTGATGTGTCACCATGGAAAAACACCGCAAGATAGGTGGACAGATGCTTGAAGTGCAAAATTTAGAAAAAAGTTTCGGTGGCCTGAAGGCCGTTGCTGATTGTTCCCTGGAAGTGAAAGAAGGGCTCATAACAGGTCTGATAGGCCCCAATGGGGCTGGTAAAACGACTTTATTCAATGTAATTACAGGACATTATAAGCCGGATAAGGGTAAAATTTTTTTCCAGGGGGAAGAAATTGACGGATTGCGTCCCGATCAGATATTTCAAAAAAAGATTTATCGCACGTTTCAGATTACCCGTGAATTTTCACAGATGACGGTTTTAGAAAATTTAATGATTATGCCGGAGGGACAAATTGGGGAGCGAATCTGGAACACCTGGTTTCGCCCCCCCCAGGTTAAAAAACAAGAAAAAGCCATCAGGGAAAAAGCGCTTGACGTCCTTGAATTCGTAGAGCTGATAGATCTCAAGAATGAGTATGCCGGCTCCCTTTCCGGCGGGCAAAAAAAGCTCCTGGAGCTGGCTCGCAGTATGATGGCTGATCCCAAGATAGTCCTTCTGGACGAACCCGGGGCCGGGGTAAATCCAACATTAATGAAGAAGCTGATTGCTAATATCGAAACCCTATGTGAGGAAAAGGGCATAACTTTTTTTTTAATAGAGCATGATATGGATTTGGTCATGAAACTTTGCAATCCGGTAATAGTCATGAGTGAAGGCAAAAAATTAGCTGAAGGAACCGCCGATGAAATTAAACATAACGAGGAAGTTCTGGAGGCCTATTTAGGTGGACAGTACCGATGATCATTTTAGAAGCCAAAGACATCACCGCAGGATATACGACTGAAGTGAATATCCTCTACAACGTTAGTATTCACGTAAAATCCGGGAAAATAGTTTCGGTTATCGGTCCCAATGGGGCAGGAAAATCGACGCTTCTAAAAACGATTTTTGGGATTTTAAAACCAACCAGTGGAAGCGTCACGCTGAAGGATGAGGATATTACCGCACTGAAACCCGACAAAGTCGCTAAAAAAGGAATTAGCTACGTTCCCCAGGTGGACAACGTGTTCCCATCCCTGACGATCCAGGAAAATCTGGAGATGGGAGCCTTTATCCGCAGTGATGATTTCAGCCAGCGCATTGACGAAATCTTTGAACTCTTTCCGGTTTTAGGGGAGCGGCGCAAACAAAAGGCCGGTCAGCTATCCGGGGGTCAACGACAGATGGTGGCCATGGGCCGGGCCTTGATGCTGGATCCTCAAGTGCTGCTTTTGGATGAACCCTCTGCGGGTCTATCCCCCATACTGGTTGCGAGCATATTTGAGAAAATAATTGAAATCAACAAAACCGGTGTGGCGATGATCATTGTGGAGCAGAACGCCAGAGAGGCGCTGAAAATGGCGGATCATGGATATGTCCTTGCCATGGGCAAAAACGTGTTGGATGATACCGGCGAGTCCTTGTTAGCCAATGAGGAAGTTGGACGCCTATACCTGGGGGGATGAGGATGTTAGAGCTTATTGTTTATGGGATTGTCCTGGGAAGCATCATATCTTTAGGTGCGATCGGTCTCACGTTAGTCTTTGGAATTATCCGCTTCGCCAATTTTGCCCATGGAGATTTAATGTCAACCGGAGCCTATGTTGTTTTGTTTATGGTTACCGGTCTTCTGGCGTGGGTCGGCATTCCGGATGATACTTTTGGATCCGTTTCTTTTAGCTGGCGCATGGTGATTGCCTTCCCGGTTTCCATGGTAGTTGTAGGCGCTGTCGCTATTGCGCTGGATCGCATCTTGTATCAGAAACTGCGTCAAAAAGGCAGTGGCCCCGTTATCTTGGCCATGTCTTCCCTGGGAGCGGCGTTCATTCTTAGAATGCTCATTCTTATCTTTTGGGGCTCAGACTCCCTATTTTACAGACCTGGGCTGTTAAGGCCTGCCCTTGAACTACCCATGGGGATCAAGATCAGACCGGATCAGATCCTCATTCTTGCCGTTGTCTGTTTGCTCGTTGGCCTGCTTCATATCTTTTTGCAAAAGTCCAAGATGGGCAAGGCCATGCGCGCCACGGCCGATAATATGGAATTGGCCCTGGTATCCGGCATTGACACCGAACGAATTATCATTCTGACGTGGGGAATCGGAGGCGCCCTGGCGGCTGCCGGCGGCATCCTTTACGGAATTGATGTCCA
>CP070694.1:2297370-2301894 GCA_020353355.1 Desulfobacterales bacterium
AGGGTTCCGAACTGAATCTAAAACTTACTCAAAAGGGTTCCGATTTAATCTATTATTGTCCATAAAAATGAAGGCGATTTCGGTTTTATCTCCCAAATCGCCTGATTTTTTAATTAAAACAATTAGTTAAAAAAATTTTAGCTTCCATCCGGCAGCCGCTAAACCATATCGTTGAACAGCGACTCCTTGAGCATCTTTTCCGCTATTTCCTCTGAATTTCTTTCATAGGTGCCATTTTCAATTTGGGCTTTCAGCTCTTCAACTTTATCCATGCGAACATCCGGGATGGTATCCAGTTGTTTTTTTGCCTCCTGAAGCTCTTTTGCGGTTTGCGATAGCTCTACCGTATCTGTTTTAGCAACGTTTTTTTCCGCTTTTTCCGGAGATGTATCCGTTTTTTGCTTATCATTAACCTGATTCACATAAGCGTCGATATTCGTGATGTTATTTTTGGGAGTTATTTCCATTGTCCTCATCTCCTCTGCATCTGAACGGAATTGCGATTCACTTCACCGATCAGAATTCGTTTGCTCTATTATAACCTTAGCGTAGTATGATCATTATGTCAAATTCTGGAATTGTCTAATCGTATTATCGGCAAAATTTTCATGAACTTTAGCTTTTTTTTAATTACTGAATCTGTATTCAATAAATAATATGATATATAATTTTTCCGGACTATATCCAAAAATGAGGATAATGATTTTGTCCATTTTCTTTAAATTAAGATTTCGATAGTTTTTCGGGAGCCGGATTTCGATTTCAGGTATTTGACCCATGGGTTGGGTAATTGAAAAGAAAGTAATTTATCACAACCTTGATCTCGAATTTGAAAGCGTCGGGATACCCATTCGGGTGAAATTTGAGTTTGAAGTCCGGGACGGTGCTATCGTCCTCGATAGCCTGACCTTTGAGCACTTGTTTAATAAGAATGCCCTTCTAAAACGATATCCCGATTTAAATTCCGAGCGTTTGGAGTTAGATATATATGAAACGGTAAAACTGCAAATCCGTAAATATCTTCTAAATAACGAATATCTCAAGGAGGATAACAGTCCCGAAGATGCTGTGTAATAGCTTCATGTTTATTTTGATCAAAAAAAGACAATTTCTGTCTTATCAAAAAATACCAACCGCGCAGCCTATCTCGTTTTTTCTAAATCGAATATTTTTTATTATACTCTTGCCGAGTTGTGATATAATTCATCTATCGGGTGCTCTCAGTTATTTATTTCCGTTTCATTTTTAACAAGCAAGAATTTCTTAAATTAAATTATTGGCATGCCATTCAGTTTTTTCATTTAATATTCTGGTTTATTTGCCTGCCGATTAAAGAAGGTGAAAAAATGGTGGAGCGCAGAAAGTACCAGCGTTTTCGGGTTAAGAGTAAAGCCTTTGCGGTGATAAAGGACGATCCTGTAAAGCCGGTGTCTATCATAGATGTCAGCCTCGGAGGTCTTGGAATCAGCCAATTTGAAAACGACATTTTGCTAACCAAACCCTCTAAATTAGAAATATTGCTTGCCGATTGCAGCTTCTTTTTGGAAAACCTGCCCTTCACCTTAATTCCTTCACTCAGACCTGCTCAGCCGAACCCGGATCAAATACCTCCGGCGCGTTACCATGGTGTGCAATTTAAAAATCTGACGCCAAGCCAGAAACACCAATTGCAATATTTTATCCGCAACCACACCACAGGTGGCATGATGCCTCGATTTTTAAGAAAGATGAATAGAATCTGGCGTCGAATATGGACAAGCACTAAACTAGAACAAGACCGCTACAGGATCTGGAACAGCCTGCAACGACCGATGCCTTGAAAGTTGCTGCTGTTACCGGTTCCTTCCGACATCTCCACTACTACCTCATCTTCTGACTGGCCTTGTCTTTTGCATGCACATTTTCAATTTTTCTTTTCTTGGAAGATTCGTATTTTGTTCCTAATGCAGATCATCTTGAATCTGATTTTGAACTCAGCGGTGAAAGGAGGAAGCAAAATGGATGAGAAATCAGATTTACCTATATCGAACTGGATCCGGAAACCGGCAGACCTAAAGGCGAAATTAGAACCACCTGGGATGTGCGTCGCAATGCCGAAGGCTAAACTCAAATTGGATCAAAGCTCAATCTAATACTATCCGGTATTCCTTTGCGGCCATACGTTTTGTCAATTGGAAAATTGGAAGTTTATCTCACCTTATTTTATGATACTTAACTATCTTTGATTTCATAATTTTGAGTCAGAATCTTATCTGATCACTCTCTTCTTTTTTCGCTCCGATTTAGCTGCCCTCGGCCATGAGTTCGGGAAAAAAAAGGGGACGTCTATGATTTTATTCTTTATTTTACCTTGCATTCGTGTTAATACCCAAGCATGACAAGAAAAGCCAGAATAGATACAGCCGGTGCAATTCAGCACATTGTTATACGGGGAATCGAGCGAAAGAAAATCTTTCGCAACGATGCCGACAGGCGCAGCTTTTTAGATCGCTTTGGCACAGTTATTTCTGAGACCCAAACCCCCTGCTTTGCGTGGGCCCTGCTTCCCAATCATGTTCATTTGCTTCTGCGTACCGGTTTAGTGCCCATTGCAACCGTCATGCGCCGACTTTTGACCGGATATGCAGTTTCGTTTAACCGCAAATACCGTCGTCACGGCCAATTATTTCAAAACCGATACAAATCCATATTATGCCAAGAAGATATGTATTTAAAGGAACTGGTTCGCTACATTCACTTGAATCCCCTGCGGGCAAAATTGGTATCGGATATGAAAGCGTTGGATAGATACCCATGGTGCGGCCACAGTGCGGCTATGGGGCAAATAAGGCGAGATTGGCAAAGTAGCGAATACGTGTTAAAGATGTTCGATGCCAAGGTATCCAGAGCGCGTCGAAGCTATCGAACATATGTTCAAAAAGGTATAGCCGAGGGAAGACGGCCTGAGCTGACGGGGGGCGGGTTGATTCGCAGCTTAGGGGGCTGGCAGCAGGTGAAAGCATTGCGTAAGGCCGCAATTCGTTTTAAGGGAGATGAGCGTATTTTAGGTGACAGTGAATATGTCGAGCGGGTATTAAAGGCTGCAAAGGATCGTTTGGAGCGAAGATATGCCCTGGAGGCAAAAGGATACAATTTTGATAGGGTTGTGGCCAGAGTGGCGGCAGTGTTAAATATTGAATATCGGGATGTTTTGAGCCGTAGTAAAGACTCACAGACGGTCAAAGCGCGCAGATTGATTTGTTACTGGGCAAATCGAGAACTGGGTATGGCCACTGTTGAGATTGCACAGCGGTTAAAAATATCCCAATCGGCGGTGAGCAGAGCCTCACGGGCCGGTGAAAAATTAGCTAGTGAAAGTGAATTTCAATTGTAAAATGGCAGGCTAATGCATAAAATCATAGACGTCCCCTTTCTATTTGATCTTTTCAGCAATAATGACGAATTTTAAGCCATGAAATTTAACACGCCCTTTCTCATTCATGTGATTCTAATTTCGATTTTTTTGTGCCGTCCGTTGCTGTTGTCTTTCGGGCAGGAAAAAGGAATGACCGAACAGGAATGCACAACCCGCGAAGGGGCGGAGATCCTGTGGGATTTGAGCAAATACCGCTGGGTATGCTGCATTCCCAGAGGTGAGGACCTGGAAGACTGTATCGTCATCATTGATAAAAAGCCGCTGCCGAAAACCAGCATCAAACCTCTGCCCCCGGAGGGCTCGAAGATAATTATTAGACCAAAACAAAATTCCGACTCCAACGTATCCGACCCATAAGGAGGATAATAAAATGGCAACCAAAAGAGATCCCATCGTGACCAAATTTTCCTTTAACATCACCGGCATCAGCGCCCGCTTTGCAGTGGTTGAGTTCAGCGCCACAGAATATATGTCTTCTCCGTTTGAAGTGGACTTGGTTCTGACAACCCAGGAGGAGATTTCTTTTGAGGAGGTGGTGAATCTTCCAGCCTTGCTGACAATATCCAAAGCAAACGGGGCGCGCTATTTTCACGGGATGATCGACCGGTTTGCTTACAGCGGTAAAAGCGAAGACGGTCTGATTTATCAGACGCGATTGGTGCCGGCATTTTGGTTGCTGGCATTGAAGCACGACTGTCGTGTGTTTCAGGAGGCAAGTGCACCCGAGATCGTCCAAACGGTCTTTGCCGAGCATCAGTTAACCAGCGCAGTTGAGTTTCGGCTCCAAAAAAATTATCCGACCCTGGAATTTTGTGCTCAATATCAGGAGTCTGATTTCAATTTTATTTCCCGTCTCCTGGAAGAGGAGGGCATCTTTTATTTTTTCGAGCATTCGCGAACCCGACACAAGCTGGTGTTGGCAGACACTCGCCGCAGTTGTCAACCATTTAAAGAAAAGCATTCGGTCTATTATACACCGGACGTTGATGTCGATACAGCCCCTGAAGGCATCTATGAGTTTCAGTTTACACAGAGCATGCACTCCGGCAAAGTCACATTAAAAGATTACAATTTTCAATACCCCGGCACAAACTTGACTTACTACGCCC
>CP070694.1:2301994-2305060 GCA_020353355.1 Desulfobacterales bacterium
ATTCTCCCGTCTTAGAGCAAGGCTTTCCAAAAAAGCCATGGATCAGATCAACTCCGAAATTCTTCGCCAATTTGAATCCAAAGGCCTCACTATCAATGAAGACATTGCCGTTGAAGCCAGACTCGTTAAATCCGCCAGTCGTCCTATCAGCAATGATAAAATCAAGGAAGCCTGAGATAAGTATAATACGCCTGAAGGCAAACTTGATAAAAACGGCAAGCCGCTTAAATTCCACCGCGATCTGGACTCTGACTGGGTTGTTCAAAAAGATACGCCTCATTATGGGCTCAAAGAGCATGCCAGCGTTGATACCAACCACAGCTTTGTTCTGGCAACTACCATAACACCGGCTTCGGTCAACGATACCAATTATCTCCAATATTGTACGGTTTTCAGTCGACATACCAAACAAAAAATCAAAAAGGTATATGCGGACAAAGGGTACGCCGGAAAACCCAACCGCGATTTCCTGGCTCTTAACAAAATCGCTGACGGTATCATGCGAAAAGACCCAACCACCGCCAAGCTCACTGAATATGAAATAGAACGCAATAAGAAATTATCCAAAGTTCGCTATATTGTCGAACAGTACTTTGGACTCAGTCACCTGCACGATGGGGCTAAACGAGCCATGTTTACTGACATCACTAAAAACAAATTCGATGGCTGGTACTACCAGGCAGCATTTAATATCGCAAGAGGCTTAAAAATCCTACGGGTGGCTACCGTTTAGGTGGTGAGGTGCATCCGGTGGTTAAAAACCGGACGGAACACCTCAATTTAAAGCACTTGCAGGGCCAATATGCTGCCTGCTGCTAAACTCTTTAACGGCTTTTGCCTATAACTTGCTGTAAGCTTTGCTTCTCCTTTTTTTAAAAATTGTGAAAATTATAAATTCAGAGATATAGTGAGTTTTTCAAACCTCTTTTTGCTTATCTGGCTGATATCCGGTACGATTGTCAGCAAGACCCCACCAGGTTTCAAGATGCGGTGAAGAGTCTGCACCGCTGACCTTGGATCGTAGATAAGCTGGAGCGTTTGCGTGAAGATGATGCAATCATAGGCATCCAATCATACCTATGCTCAGAATTGGAAACAGATATCCTGCCAGATATGTATGAACTGGACATTAGGTAACTTCCAGAAGTTCAAACTTACATGTCACAACACCGTCGCAGATTGGCCTCATTCCTAGCCTTTGAATTTGCGATTCAAAATTTACTACCTCAATTTCGAACGCCGATTGAACATGATCGAATTCGGTTGAAGAGTTAGCAGCAAGCCACAATCCAACCCTATAGATGCCAGGATTAAGGTACAACTTTTCGATCCTTAGCCTCACTCTGTTGAGACCCTTCCGAAGGGTTATCAGCCGACCAAGCGAAATAGAATCGGCGTTGACCAACTTGGCTCCAGACAAATTATATAATGTTGTTGCGATGCTCCCGATAGACCTCTGTGAGTCTGACATAATGACTAACAGGAATTCAAGTGGTCCGTTTGAATACGGTTGGAACCCTGTATCTTCGTTAAGACTGCTATATTGAACCTTCACGAAACGAGCCTCACTTGTCCCAGTATGACTCACACGTGATACATCAATCCACTCACCAGGAGAGCTTTGAAAAGAATTAGTAGATGCATATTGTTGAATAGTACTGGCTGTATCACCTTTGGCGATTAATTTTCCCTGTTCAAGTATTATACAGTGAGAGCATAACCTTTGGATTGAGTCCATATTATGACTTACGAACAGTACTGTCCGGCCTTGACCATGTGATATATCCTGCATCTTGCCGAGACATTTTTTCTGAAACCGAATATCACCCACTGACAGCACTTCATCCACAATCAAGATCTCTGGTTCTAGATGTGCAGCAACTGCAAAAGCCAACCTGACATACATACCAGATGAATATCGCTTAACAGGGGTATCTAAAAATCTTTCTATTTCAGAAAAAGCCACGATCTCATCAAATTTATTCTTAATTTCTTGCCGGCGCATCCCCAGTATGGCACCGTTCATGAAGATGTTCTCGCGACCCGTCAGTTCCATATGAAACCCCGTTCCCACTTCCAGCAGACTACCCACCCGGCCATAAATGTCGGCATATCCGGCCGTAGGTTCTGTAATACCCGAAAGTACCTTCAAGAGCGTGGTTTTACCTGCTCCGTTTCGACCAATGATCCCAATCACCTCGCCTTGTTTCACCTCAAAATCGACATCGCTCAGTGCCCAGATCCACTCTGAGCCGGTACTGCTGTTTTGACCGGACATCCAATGCCGAACCTTGTGCAGTGGCGCCGACGCGGCATGCATGAGCGTTTCACGGATTGTCGGAAACTTCTCGCGAATACCTATACGGTAGCGCTTGGATAAGCCCGAAATTTTTATGGCCAAGTCACTCATTTGAAAATCATATAATGTCAGGGAAGGTCTTCTCCATTCGGGCGAAGTAAAACAGCCCACCTGCGAGAAGTATGGCCGTCGCCGCCACAGATACGATCAACATGGCCCCTGGAGGCGCTGACTTCCCCAAAAGCGCCCATCTAAATCCCTCGACCACACCAGCCATAGGGTTGATTGCGTAAACTGCCTGCCACTTCGACGGCACCAGAGAACTGGAATACGCCACTGGTGTAACAAACAACCAAAATTGGGTAAGGAATGTAATAGTGTAACGGACATCTCTGTACTTCACGTTCAGTGCTGAAAGCCAAAGACCGGCCGAAAGCGCCGCAGCTAAGGCCAGCACAACAAACAAGGGCAATGTTATCAATGCCCAGCCCGGAATGATATCGTAGTAAAACATTATTCCAAGCAGCACGAGAAACGCGATAGCGAAATCAACCAGGCCGGCGATCACTGACGCGAACGGGATAATCAACCGTGGGAAATAGACCTTTGTGAGCACGTGCGCATTCTGTACCAGGCTGTTGCTAGAATGGGTTAACGCAAAGGCGAAAAGTTGCAACGGCAGCAGTCCGCAGAATGCAAAAACGGGATAGTGTAAACCGTCGGAGGGCACCCCTACCAGTTTTCCGAAGAAGATGTTAAAGACCACC
>CP070694.1:2305160-2307897 GCA_020353355.1 Desulfobacterales bacterium
AGCGTTGCACTTCATTCCGAAATCGAGCGATCACGCGTCTTTGATCTGCATCAAAGACGCGATCCCAGTTGTCAAGGTCTTTGCTTAAGTCGATAAATTGATCAAAACGAAGATGGGCATAAGGTCTGGTGCTGGTGGCGTTTGTTTCGAATACGACGTAATTGTCATTGCGGTATCTAATCATCAGGCCAATCATGTCATCGACATCGTCATCGCCTATGTATTTCGAATAAAGTTCGAAAACCAGCAGCCTGATCCCCGGGGTTGCATCGATGGTCGCTGACAACTCTTCCATGCTTATTCCCAGACCGTACTGCCGACTCAGCTCGTCGGATGCGCCGCAGATCTCAAGGACGCTCACCGAACGCGGATGGAAATTTCCAACGAGTTGCGGGAGGTACTCGAGATGTTCCCGATAGCCGGCCATAAACATGGCGACCACCTCCGGAAATTTGAGCTGTGAAAGAAAGGCTTCGCGGTAATCCGGGGGGAAAAGGGGAGCGGACATGGCAAAACCAATCCTTTTAACGTCTTTTGCCAAAAGCCACTCGATATCCTTGCGGATTCGTTCAATGCTTCTTCGAATAACTCTGTTGGGAGCCCGGGTGTAGAAACGCTGAATTGCATCCCGTTGGTAGGCATAGCAGCGCCGGCAAACCTTAGGGCAGCCCTTGGCCGTGTGAAGCCAGAAAAATAGATTGCGCGATACCTGATGCTTGCAGTATGCGAAATAATCGCGAATCGAATCGAAATCAAGGTAGTTGAGGGCGTTGAATTCGTCTTCGGAGATACCATAATTGAATTCATTGGCGACGACGTGTCCGGCGTTTTTGAAGACGAGGTTGGGTATCGTCGCCAAATCGGGGGTGCCGTTTCGAAGATGTCTCGCCAGTTGGAGTAAAGGATCTTCGGCTTCACCTCTGATCAAAAAATCAATTTGGGGTATTTTGGCGAGCTCCTCCCAAAAGCATGAGGCGAAGATTCCGCCCACCGCAATGGGGGTGGACGGATAGATGTTCTTTAGCTCCTTGATTGTTTGGATCTTATTGTAGCAGTCATAAAAGTTCCACATCCCGACCAGCACTAAAAGCTTGGGGCGCCTTTGGTTCAGCCACTGGCGAACATCAAAGGATTTGTCCATCAAAGTCGAAATCGTGTCACAAACACCTTCAACCGAAAAACCGTTCTTCTGCAGATTATCCAGCTCGCCCATTACACCCAGTGCGATGCTGTTGAACACCAGCCCATGAGATCCGCTGCGATAATAGCTTTCCTCTACGATATTGTTTACAAAAATGACGTCGCGCTCCATGACCATGCTGTTTTAGGTCCCCTCTAGTGAAAGGATCGCTGTCGACCCTGCGTTCGCATCATTTTGTGTTGAGCGTTTTGCCGATATGCGGTATGGAATATCGGCCGCTAATCGAAATGAATTCGTAAAACTCATTGCGCAGCCCGCTGAAAGTACGCGCAATATGACATTTCTCGTCAGATTTTTCAAGCACCGTTGTGAAGTAGCATGAGTTAAGAACTCCGGTTTAAAAAGCGGGGCATTCAAAAATTCAAGGCGTCCTTGCACCGCATTTACCCCCGCGATAAATGGCTGCGTCAGGATATTCTGCGGGGTCCTCGCAGAGTGTGTTGCGGCCGGGTTGATCTTAAAACTATTGGAAGACCGATCCGATGCCGCCGGGCGTGAAAGCCTAAAGGAGTATCGTGGCAGAGGAACTTATTTGCCCGTGGAGAAGGGCGAGACAGTAGAGGGTTCGGTGATGGGAAGACAAATCGTCAAAACGGTGTGTGCCCGCATGGACCACGGGGGGTGTGGTCTTCGGGTTCACATTGAAAACGGGAAGGTCGTGCGGATCGACGGAGATCCTGATTCCCCGATTAGCCATGGCTATGTGTGTGCCAAAGGCAAAGCCCACGCAGAGAAACTCAACCACCCGGAGCGTCTCAAGTTTCCTCTTCTGAGGACCGGAGAAAGGGGCGTCGGAAATTGGAAAAGGATTTCATGGGACGAGGCGCTGACGCGACTGGCCGAAGCCGTTGAGACAGCCATCGCCCGCAGGGGCCAGAAAACGGTCTGCTTTGGCCAGGGCACGCCGAAAGGAATTGAAACTTACTTAATGATACGGCTTGCGAATGTCCTGAAAATTCCAAACCTTCTGACACCGGGAAGTGTTTGTCGCATGCCGCGCGAATCCGCCTCCATCATGACCTGCGGTTTTTTCCCGGTACCCGACTACGAACATCCTCCGGCCGGAATTATCGTCTGGGGGAGCAATCTGCTTGCTACGCACGAGGAAGGCGTATTAGGAGTCCGGCTGAGGTCCGCCCTCAGAAAAGGGGCCAAACTGCTCGTCATTGATCCGAAAAAGACTCAGCTCGCCGCCAAGGCTGATCTGTGGATTCGGCCGAAGCCGGGCAGCGATTTGGCGCTGGCCCTTGGAATTGCCAAGGTTCTGGTCGAAAAAAACCTCACCGATCAAGAGTTTATCGCCAAGTGGATTTTGGGATTTGGCCGGCTGCGGGATCACCTCCGAGATTATCGTCTCGAAAAGATCTCCCAAATCACCTGGGTTCCGGTAGAGCACATCATCAAGGCGGCTCACCTGTGCGGCCTCGCAAAGCCCGCGTGCATCCAGTGGGGAAATGGCCTTGAGCACACTCCTCGCAGCTTCCAGACAGCCCGGGCGCTGTTGAGCCTCATGGCAATCTGCGGCAATTTAGGAGC
>CP070694.1:2307997-2311506 GCA_020353355.1 Desulfobacterales bacterium
CAGAGGCGGGACACCTGAAAACCGGGCCTTAAAACACCTATGCCAACACAGACAAAGAATTTCATTCTCTATTGGCTCCCTCTTATCCTGTATTGTCTGATGATTTTTATCCAGTCCTCCAAGCCATCTTTCAAACATCTACCGGATATCCAATATTTTGACAAATTTTTGCATTTTGTGGCCTATGCGCTTTTAGGAATTCTTTTTTTCAGAGCTTTGCGGACGCAGCGGCTAAAAGAATCCAGACAACTTCTGATTCTGTTCAGCATCCTGTGCGCGACCCTTTACGGAATCAGTGATGAAATTCATCAATATTTCGTTCCTTTCCGAGAAGCCAGCTTTTCGGATGTGATGGCAAATACCCTTGGAGGCGGGTTCGGGGTCTATATTTATAGCTGCACGTTTTCGTCAAAATAAGGGGTTCGAAATATGCTGCATTGACAACAGCATCGGTTTCCGCTAAAAATAATATTTCCTAAAAGCTACGTATTTGATGTCATGCACGGAGTGAAAAAGAGAAAATATGGCTGAACAAAATATGATCGTTATCAACGGAAATGAATTTGTCTTCGAACCCGGCGAAACCATTCTCGAGATCGCGCAGCGAAACAACATTGATATCCCCACCCTTTGTCATCTCAAAGGCGCAACCGCCACCGGAGCGTGCCGGATATGTGTCGTTGAAGTGGAAGGGGCCCGCTCGCTGGTGGCTTCCTGTGCCGCTCCGGCAGCCAAAAACATGGTGGTTCGCACCGGGTCTGCCAACGTGATCAAAGCCCGACGTATGGTTCTTCAGCTGCTGTTATCCTCCGGTAATCACAATTGTGCGGTTTGTGGTAGCGGGGGCACCAATTGGACCGAATTTCAACTTCACGTTCACCAAATGGATAACAGCGAAGAACTCTGTCCGGTGTGGGGCGACTGTCGCTTACAGGAGCTGGCCTTCCGGTATCAGGTTACCGGCGAAAAGTTTGAAGCCACCCAAACGCCGTATCCGATTGAGACGGCCAATCCCTTTATTGTGCGTGATTTTTCCCGCTGCATCCAATGTGGCCGTTGTGTCCAGGCCTGCAATGAGATTCAGGTCAATCAGGCGATCCACTTCGGATACCGCGGAGCGGCCACCAAGATCATCGCTGCCGGCGATAGGCCTTACATCAATTCGGACTGCGTATTTTGCGGCGAATGCTTGCAGGTTTGCCCGGTTGGGGCGCTGGTGGAAAAAGAAGGCCGATACAGCGTGCGGCCCTGGGAAAACAAAAAGGTTCGGACCACCTGCAGTTATTGCGGTGTCGGCTGCCAGCTTTATCTGCATGTAAAAGACAACACCGTCGTTAAGATTAGCGGCGTGCAAGACGTTGCGCCGAATTACGGCAGTCTGTGTGTCAAAGGCAGGTTCGGTTATGATTTTATTCATTCGCCGGAAAGGCTTGCTTCACCGCTAATCAAGGAAAACGGGAAGTTTCGCGAAGCATCCTGGGAGGAAGCACTTGATTTGGTGGCCAAAAGGTTCGATGAAATCAAAGCCGACCATGGTCCTGACAGCTTTGGGGTACTTACGTCTGCCCGCGTCACCAACGAGGAAAATTATATTGCCCAAAAATTTGCCCGGGCCGTGCTGAAAACCAACAATATTGATCATTGCGCCCGTCTCTGACATTCTTCCACCGTGGCCGGTCTGGCCGCAGCTTTTGGAAGTGGTGCCATGACCAATTCGATTGCCGACATCGAAAGCGCCGACGTTTTTCTGATTACCGGTTCCAATACCACTGAAAATCATCCGGTTTTATCCAGCACCGTCAAACGGGCGGTAACTCGCAGGGGTGCCGGGCTGATTGTTGTCGATCCGCGACGGATCAAGATTACCCAGTATGCCGATAAATGGCTGCGACAGAATCTCGGAACAGATGTGGCCTGGATTAATGGCTTAATGCATGTGATCATCGCCGAAAACCTTTATGCCAAAGAATATGTCGAGCGCCGAACGGTTGGATTCGACGAAATACAAAAAACGGTCGAAAAATTTACTCCCGACTATGTCGAACAGATTACCGGTATTCCGGCCAACGAACTTATCGAAGCGGCCCGGATGTATGCCGCTGCCGAGCGCGGCTGTATTTTGTATTGTATGGGGATCACCCAGCACACCACCGGAACCGATAATGTAAAGTCCCTGGCAAATCTGGCGATGCTCTGCGGCAATCTCGGCATTGAAGGCGGCGGGGTCAACCCGTTGCGGGGACAAAATAATGTGCAGGGTGCCTGTGATATGGGCGGCTTGCCCGATGTGTATTCCGGCTACCAGAAAGTCATCGATCCGGCGGCCCGTGAAAAAATGGAAACTGCCTGGAATGTTTCCGATTTACCGGATAAGCCGGGGTTGAAAGTCACCCAGATGATTCCAGCAGCCCATGACGGCAATTTGAAAGCGCTTTATATTATCGGGGAAAATCCGCTGGTCTCTGATCCTGACCTGAATCACTGCGAAAAAAGCCTCAAGAACCTGGAGTTTTTCGTGGTGCAGGATATTTTTCTGACCGAAACCGCCCAACTGGCGGATGTGGTCTTGCCCTCGGCCTGTTATGCCGAAAAAGATGGTACCTTTACCAATACGGAACGACGGGTGCAGCGGGTTCGCAAAGCCGTCGAACCGCCCGGGCAGGCCTGGAACGATTGGAAGATCATCTGTGAAATCGGCACCCGCATGGGTTACCCGATGTCCTATGAAAACAGCCGGCAGATTGGTGAAGAAATTTCGCAAGTCACACCGTCATACGCTGGAATCCGTTACGACAGAATTGAATATGACGGAATTCACTGGCCCTGCCCGACGGTCGAACATCCTGGAACCCCCATTTTGCATCGGGAGCAGTTTACCAGCGGAAAGGGCGTATTTCACGCCATTGACTTTATCGAACCCGCAGAAGCTGCCGATGAGGACTATCCGATGTATCTGACCACCGGGCGGTTGCTGTATCAGTACCACACCGGAACCATGACCATGAAAAGCGATGGCATCATGGAGATTGCACCGGAGTGCTTTGTTGAGATTTCGCCCCAGGATGCCGCCAAATACGAGGTTAAAGACGGTGCCCTGGTCACGATCGCTTCCCGGAGAGGCAGCATTGTGGCACGCATAAAGATATCGCGCAAGGCGGTTTCCGGAACCATTTTTATTCCATTCCATTATGCCCAGGCGGCGGCCAACCGGCTGACCAATTCGGCCCTGGATCCGATCTCCGGTATTCCTGAATATAAGGTGTGTGCCGTAAAACTCTCTAAAGCCGCCTAAAACTGGCTTCAAAGGCGCCTTGTTGAACTCCCCAGTTAATAAAGTTGACGAACCCGCAAAAAGTCAAACGCTCAATTTATTGTCATTCCGGCGAACGAGACTGTGTCGTAATTGACAAAACGACACATACTGCTGTTTTGTCATTCCGGGCTTGACCCGGAATCCAGTGTTTTTTTCAGATTGTTATGCTACTGGATGCCGAATCGGGCCTGCCCTC
>CP070694.1:2311606-2316195 GCA_020353355.1 Desulfobacterales bacterium
AAAAACATGGAAAAGGTGCTGTATTTTGACAGCTATATCGTTCTTGATCCCAAAGACACACCTCTGACTTTGGGACAATTGCTTTCCGATGATAAATATCAGGAAGCCCTCGAAACTCATGGATCGAAGTTTGAAGCCGGAATCGGTGCCGAGGCGGTTCATGCATTGTTGGAGAGCATCGATCTCGATGAGCTATACAACCAATTACGGGGCGATATTCGGGCGACGGGATCCATTGCCAAACGACAGAAGCTGGCCAAGAGGCTTAAGATTGTTGATGCATTTCGAAAATCAGGTGTTGACCCGATATGGATGATTATGGACGTTATTCCTGTCCTACCACCGGATTTGCGGCCGCTGGTTCCACTTGAAGGCGGTCGATTCGCAACCTCTGATCTTAACGATCTTTATCGACGGGTCATCAACCGTAATAATCGACTCAAACGACTGATCGATTTAAAAGCACCGGAGATTATCGTTCGTAATGAAAAGCGGATGCTCCAGGAATCCGTCGATGTATTGTTCGACAATGGTCGCCACGGGCGCGTTATTACTGGAACCAACAAGCGACCGCTAAAGTCTCTCAGCGATACGTTGAAAGGCAAACAGGGCAGATTCCGTCAGAATCTTCTGGGAAAGCGGGTTGATTACTCGGGCAGAACGGTTATCACGGTTGGCCCCGATCTGCGACTGCACCAGTGTGGCCTGCCAAAGAAAATGGCGTTGGAATTATTCAAGCCTTTTGTCTACTATCGATTAGAGCAAAAAGGATTGGTGTCAACGGTAAAGAGCGCCAAAAAAATGGTGGAACGGGAAATTCCAGAAGTCTGGGACACACTGGATGAGGTTGTCAAGGAATACCCGGTTCTGCTAAACAGGGCACCCACCCTGCATCGCTTGGGTATTCAGGCCTTTGAACCGATTCTTATCGAGGGTAAGGCTATCCAGCTGCATCCACTGGTATGTACAGCATTTAATGCCGACTTTGACGGTGACCAAATGGCGGTGCATGTGCCGCTGTCGGTTGAGTCTCAAATTGAGGCTCGGGTATTGATGCTGTCAAGCAATAATATCCTTTCCCCCGCCAACGGCAGCCCCATTATTGTTCCTAGCCAGGACATCGTGTTGGGCATTTACTATATGACCCGGGGAGTTGCCGGTCGCAAGGGCGAAGGTAAGATTTTTGCCAATCCCGAAGAAGTCCGAATGGCATTTGATGCCGAGAGGGCTGATCTGCATGCCAACATCACCGTTCGGATGCACGGCCAGCGCTATGATACCACCGTCGGTCGTGTACTCCTGTGGGAAATCATCCCCAAAGTCGATATCATGGAAATACGGCACATCATGGTGCCAACCAACGATGAGGCCAAAGACATTCTTGAGCAAATCAAAGGTGGAGCGGCTTTTGAAAAGATGGTCAAAAAGTACTCTCAAAGTTCCGACAAAGAAAATGACGGTATCATCGGAAAGCTCAGTTTCAATGAATTTAAAAGTGTGTTTGGTTGTGAGGAATCCGATGTCGAAGCAATTTTCTCACTTAAACCCGGTGAACATAGTGGTATTGTCTATGCGGGTGGAAGCTATCATATATTTGAAGTGCTATTCAAACAGCCGGCGATCCCCTTCGATGTCGTCAACCATGTAATGGACAAAAAGACACTGCGGGAGCTCGTTGATTATGTCTACCGCAATCTCGGCCCAAAAGCCACGGTTATCCTATCTGACCGGTTAAAAGATGTTGGATACCGGTATTCAACCGAAGGCGGGCTTTCGATTTCTATTGACGCCATGATAACACCGGCTACCAAGTGGGATATTTTGAATAAAGCTGAAAAACAGGTTGCTGAAATCGGTCGACAATATACGGAGGGCTTAATCACTCAGGGCGAAAAATATAATAAAGTAGTCGATATTTGGGCCCGGGCGACCGATGATGTTGCCAATGAAATGATGGAAGCCATGAAGGTGGCACCGGTGTTGGATAAAGAAGGCAAACCGGTATTAGACAAAAAGAAAAAGCCGATGATAGAGGAAAGTTTCAACCCGATTTATATGATGGCTGATTCCGGCGCCCGGGGTAGCAAAGATCAAATGAAACAGCTTGCGGGGATGCGCGGCCTGATGGCCAAACCTTCCGGTGAAATTATCGAAACGCCGATTAGTGCTAATTTTAGGGAAGGGTTGTCGGTGTTGCAGTATTTTATTTCAACGCACGGGGCGCGTAAAGGGCTTGCCGATACGGCTCTTTAAACCGCGAATTCCGGCTATCTGACCCGTCGACTTGCCGATGTTGCCCAAGATTGCGTGGTTACTGAAGAGGATTGTGGCACGATGATGGGGGTGGAAGTTGAGCCGTTGATGGAAGGCGGAGAAATCATCCAGCGCCTGGGTGAACGCATTTTAGGTAGAGTTGCTCTGGAAGATATCCATGACCCCTTTACGGAAGAGAAGTTAGCCGAAGCTGGAGAACTTCTCGAAGAGGATCATGTCAATCGAATAGAGCAGGCCGGTATTACCAATCTTAAGATTCGCTCGGCATTGACGTGTAAAACCAAAAATGGTGTCTGTTGCAAGTGTTATGGCCGAGATCTTGCTCATGGTGAACCGGTTGAAATCGGTCAGGCCATTGGAATTTTAGCCGCCCAATCGATTGGCGAGCCCGGGACTCAGCTAACCATGCGGACCTTTCACATCGGTGGAACCGCTAGTCGAAGAGTAGAGCAAGCGGACATTCGAGCCAGGGTTGATGGCCAGATTAAATTCGTAGACCTGAATGTAGCCAGGAACTCGGAAAATCAAATTGTCGTCATGAATCGGCGCGGTGGCAAGTTTACCATTGTTAGTGATAAGGGCCGGGAATTGGAAAGCTTTCCGGTTATCTATGGTGCCCATATCCATGTCAAAGATGGTGTTAAGGTAAAAGCCGGGGAACTTCTGGCAACCTGGGATCCATTCACCACGCCGATCATTTCTGAAGTCGACGGTACCGTAAAATTTGGAGATATTATTATTGGTCAAACCATGCAAGAGAAGGTTGATCCGGTCACTGGAAAATCCAGTCATACGATTATTGAATCTCGAACCGCGGATGAACGCCCACGAATATCAATAAAGGACAAGGATGGCAAGACTGCCAAGTTACCCGGTTCACAAGCCTTTGCCCGTTATGTGCTGCCCATCAATGCCATTTTATTGGTCGAGGAAGGCATTGCTGTAAAAGCCGGTGATACGGTTGCAAAGCTGCCGCGCGCCACCACCAAGACCAAAGATATCACCGGTGGTTTGCCAAGAGTGGCAGAGCTCTTTGAAGTGCGCAAGCCCAAGGACATCGCGGTCTTGAGTGAAATTGACGGGTATGTGTCAATATCCAAGGGAACCAAGAAAGGTAAACAAAAGGTTACCATTACGCCCATGGATGTGGGTGACAAGAAGGAATATCTGATACCTCGTGGTAAACATATCAATGTCTATGAAGGTGATTATATCAGGGCCGGTGAGGCGTTGATTGGCGGTTCCGCCATCCCGCAAGATATTTTGCGAATCAAAGGTGAAGTTGCCCTGGCACGCTATTTGGTCGATGAAGTTCAGGAAGTCTACCGTTTGCAAGGGGTACGTATAAATGACAAACACATTGAAGTGATCGTTCGGCAGATGATGCGAAAGGTGAAGGTTACGAATGTCGGAGATACGGATTTTATTGCCGAAGAGCAAGTTGATCGCGTCAAATTTGAGGAAGCCAATCGTGCGATCATCGAAAATGGAGGCAAACCCGCCGTCGCCGAGCCGCTTATTCTCGGCATAACGAAGGCATACTTGAGTACCGACAGTTTCATTTCAGCCGCGTCTTTCCAGGAAACGACAAAAGTGCTTACCGATGCCAGCATCGCCGGTGTGACCGATAATCTCAAGGGGCTGAAAGAAAACGTTATTATGGGCCGACTCATACCCGCCGGTACGGGGTTCCCATCATATGGTGATGTCAAGACGGAAATGGTCTCCTAAATCGGTTTTGATTATGCCGGCAGCGAAGACTTTGTGAGAGTTAAAAAAAGATAAGAATATATAAAAAAACCTTGACAATATTGATCCGCGTGTATAAATACCGACATTTTACCAGTCTGCGATTTGACGTTAGTTTTTTTAGAATTATTTTTATGCTTTTTGTGGCAAAATGTTTACGAAACTTACGACCAACCAGGAATCTAGCCTGTTTGGTTGCGGCTTGTTCGGTTCAGGTAAATGCAGAAAAAAAATGAGGATTTTATGCCTACAATAAACCAGCTAGTGCGAAAAGGACGTCAGCGAGTTAAGAAAAAAACCTCAACCCCGGCCTTAAGGGGCGCCCCTCAAAAGCGAGGGGTATGTACGCGGGTATACACATCAACACCTAAAAAGCCGAATTCCGCATTGCGAAAAGTGGCCCGGGTTCGATTAACCACCGGTGTTGAGGTAACCGCCTATATCCCCGGCATTGGTCACAATCTTCAGGAGCATTCCGTTGTGCTGGTGCGTGGAGGACGTGTCAAAGATTTACCCGGTGTAAGATATCATATTGTCAGGGGTACCCTGGATACCCTGGGGGTTGT
>CP070694.1:2316295-2318988 GCA_020353355.1 Desulfobacterales bacterium
ATTGCCGAAAGGCAAACGCACTCATTTGTTCGGCTTTAAATCATCCACCAGTGGCCGGGACTGATGGCTGGCAGTTTAAAATATCTCTGATCTTCCGGCAAAGATTCAAGAAGTTCCCTGGCCTTCCTTCCTATCGCTTTTGAGGCAAGCTCTACGTTTCTCCTGCCGACCTCGGTTGAGGCATGCTTACGGGGGTCCAGCCCGCCGATACCATCGGGCGGCTTCATGTTGGGAGCAAGGGGCCCCTCGCCCAGGGCAGAGATGTCAACAAGATCGGGATATAAGAACATCATATTTGATGTCTCCCACTTCGCCGCATGGTCGGTATTGGATTCGTCGCAGCGGCTTAGTGTGATTTCCCATAGTCCGATTCCTGCAATCGTCCCATCTGCCACAACAGGTGCGAGAGCCTTATCGATCATGTCTATCTGCCCCTGGACGTTATGCCCCGAGACGCCGATGATAACCCGAAATCCGGTTTTCTTCAGCCGTTGAAAAAGCTCGGTGAGAACCGGTACTAGGAACTGTTGGGGGAATCCTTCGTGAAAATATACTGGCGGATATACAACTCCACCGAATTGTTCGGCTGTCTTGACCAGAATCCCGTGGGCCTTCAGCGCATCATTACCGAGCGGCAGATGTTTGCCGTGCCACTCGATCGGCCCGAATGGTACATAGATCACGGGAAAATCGCGGATGGCCTTTTCCAACTGAGCCGGCCGCATGAATTGCATCTGGACTGCGGGGGACAGACCTTTCTCCATATTCTTTTCATTGTTAGCCATGGGACTCGCGTATCCATCGATAGCAGCACAAAGAGCTACGGCCGTCGCTGAACGCACGAAATCTCGACGAGGAATCTGATGGTGTATAGGACAACCTGGGGAAACATTTTCTTTCATGTGCTCACTCCTTTCAATCTAATCTGGCGATTTTATTGAGGACAGCCACTGTCTTTGATTCACTGTCCCCGTCCTTAAACCGGCTCGAAATCCAATTGACATTGGCCGAGAGTCACTCAAAGAGCTCTATATTTCCGCCTGTGTGAATAAAAAGCACGTTTGCACCATTGTCGAAACGGCCTTTGCGAAGATAGTCGGTCAGTGCGGCTGCGGCCTTGCCGGTGTAAACGTAGTCCAGGAATATCCCCAGCCGCTGAGCGAACAATGCAACTGCCTCTTCACAACCAGGCGTTCTGATTGCATACCCCGGCCCCAAGTAGCTGTCTTCGGCGATGATGTTCGACTGGTCGACACGGGCATCTATCTCGGTGGCAGTTGCTTGCGCCAGCACGAGGACATCCTTTTCCTGTATGGCCTGCGGTTTTGCCACGCTTACTCCAATGATGTTCCCTCTCCAATCCGAAACCGCTTGCCCCACAACGAGCCCCGCCTGTATCCCTGCCGAGGAAGATGCATGAATAATGGCATCGAATTGAATCCCCAAGCGTGACTGGTCCACCATGATCTCTGAGAATGCATCAACATAACCCAGGGCCCCACGCGATGTGGAGCCGCCGACCGGCATGCGATAAACTTTCTTGCCTTGTGATGTCAATTCCTTTTCGAGTTTTTCCGCTTCGCGTTCCCAGCTTTCCCAGTCGGTCGAGTCAAAATGGTGACACGCAACGCCGAGAATATGGTCCAGCCGGAGGTTTCCCGTGGGATTCTCCGGCTCCTTTCCGCCAAGAATGAGATGGACCTCCATACCACCGGCCACACCATAGGTTGCAGCCGCACGGCAAAAATTCGACTGATTGGCGCCAATAGCGATGAGAGTATCACAGCCCAAACTGATTGCTTCGGGAAGCAGAAAATCCAGTTTTCTGGTCTTGTTGCCCCCGAATCCGAAACCTGTCAGATCATCCCTTTTGCAGTACACGTTTACGCCATACTCATCCGACAGATAGTCTAATTTGTGTACCGGTGTCGGCAGGAGGGAATTGTGCAGTCTGGGAAAAGATTTAAGTTTTTCCTGGATAGTCAACATTTAATCCGTCTTATAATTTAATCTGCTTAATCTTACCATTTGGTACCATTCTCAACATATAATGTCAAGCTCATCTACACAAGGGACACGGCGGTTCTGTGCAATCACTACTGATTTTTCAAAACCTTGACCAACAGGATTTTGACGCCCCATTTCCTGGCCTCTCGGTGAGAGTCGAAGAAAACGTCCAGCCGATTGCCGCGGATGACACGCCCACGGTCCAGTACCTCAACAGGCTTAGAGTTGTTATAACCAGGAACAACCATTATAGTGCCGAAAGAATGTTTTCTATCCGCCGCGACGAATGAGTCCCAAGGCCGTATCTTGTGTCCACTGGCGGTTATTCCATCGCTATGTTTGCCGCAGCACTTTCGGCATGGGCAATAAGCCGTGACCCTCATTCGTACGGTTTGCCACACAGCGGTTCCCTCTGAGCCGTACTCTACGGTCTCTTTTCCAGCCGGTCTACTGGGCGTTTCCGATGACCCTGTTGCAGTACTAAGTGCTGCTTCCTTGTTGCTGGCCTTGGCTACTGATAATTCGGCTCCTCCCCTATAAGCAAGGGCGTAAACAGTCACCAAAGGCAAAATCGCGAATAGAATGACTTTTCGTTCTACAAGACAAACTATTTTAGAATTCTTACTTCTACTTTTCATCTCATCCCCTCCTTCTAAACCAAGACTGCCTTAACGGCACATCTTGAC
>CP070694.1:2319088-2323680 GCA_020353355.1 Desulfobacterales bacterium
ATGCCACCAACCCTTACATTTCCAACCTTAATCTGATGCGTATTTCTGCGCTTAATGCCCAAAGCCATAGTGGCGTCCATTCGGCGGGATAATCCCGCCTTTCAATTGCATCTTGCAATGGAATTGTGTTATACTAAATTTTGTTCTTACCCCCTGATAATTACAGGTTAGTGCTGCAGAACGCTAACGTACCGGTATCCAATACTATTATTAATGCCCACAGACTGTTCTGTAAAGTGATGATAATAACTGGATAAAAACTCGTCAGGGGAGATCCAATCGCACGGATGATTGCCTGTACCCGCCGGCGTTCCGCCTTAGATAATAAAGAAACTCCCTTTAATTATAAAGATTTAGATTAGCAAACAGCGTAGATTTATTCAAGCAAAATAGATAAAAGGAATTGCATAATGAAACGAGAGAAAGGTCAAAAATTTTCACAAAAACATGGTACCCAAACCAATTTAAATCCATCAATCAAAGATAAGATCCTGGCCCATGCAAAGGGCAGCGAAATGGCTTGTGCCGTCGCATTTAAACTCGTCAAAGAAATTAACCAACCGCCTGCAAAAATCGGAAAAGCAGTGGATCTGCTCGAAATAAAATTGACAAAATGCCAGCTGGGTTTATTTGGCTACAAGCCACAAAAAAAGATTGTCACGCCCAAGCTGCCTGTCGATCCGAAATTGGAGGATGCCATCCGCCAAGTGCTGGTAGACGGCAATTTATCATGCGAACATGCGTGGGATATTGCTCTCAAATTGGGTGTATCCAAAATGACCGTCAGTGCCGCATGCGAAGCGCTGAATATTAAAATAAGGCCCTGTCAACTTGGAGCATTCTAGGAGCCGGTGCCTTGGCGTTTTCAGCAATTAACAAGATCCTGTTTGAGAAGACCACATTTATCCTAACGGTTTTTTTTGTATGGGTCGGGGGAGTGCTTTATTTTACCTACCCATTCGTTGAGGCCCACAAATTCGTTACCCTGCATAAGGTTTTTAAAACAGGTGAACTGGCTGTAATAACTCAAAATACCGCTCATTGTTATTATTCCTACCGAGACGAACCCATGGGGTTTGAATATGAGCTCGCCAAGGCATATGCGGATTATTTAGGTGTTCGCTTAAAGATAATAATTGCGGATAAATGGGAAAACATGATTCCGTCTTTAATGGATGGCTCCGGCGCATTAATTGCGGCCGGTATCACGAAAACACCGGATCGGGAAGAAAAGGTCGCTTTTTCAGACGGCTATATGGAAATACGACAATATATCATCACCCATCGAAGAAATAAAAAGATAAACAATCCGGCCGATCTGGCCGGCAAAATCATTGATGTGCCAAAGGGCAGTGCTTATCACAAGAGACTTGAGCGATTGCGGTACACGGGTACTGATCTGATCATGCGATTGCATGATGGTCTTCCCGTCGAGGAGTTGATTGAAAGAGTATCCGAAGGTGAAATTGGGATTACCGTTGCAAACAACACGATCGCTATCCCCAACCGGCGGCATTACCCGGGAGCTGTCATGAAAGGAACCATCGGTCAAACACAGCAACTGGGCTGGGCCGTAAACCCCAACGCCCGACAATTGCTGGCAAGTATCAATTCTTTTTTTAGAACCATTAAGGAGAACGGCAAATTTGATGAAATTTACAACGCCTACTATGGAGACACAGCAGAATTCGATTACGTTGATCTCAGCCTTTTCCACCGGCGTATCAAACATAGATTGTCCCGCTATAGTCCTTTTATCAAAGAAGCTGCCAGCAAACATGGTTTTGACTGGCGCTTAATCGCTGCTCAGATATATCAGGAATCTCACTTAAACCCATGGGCCAAAAGCCATGCCGGCGCAAAAGGACTTATGCAACTTCTGCCGGGAACTGCCCTCAGTTTGGGGGTAAGAGATATTTATAATCCGGTAGAAAATATTAGCGCCGGGGTGAAGCATTTAAAAAACCTTTACGATCAGTTTGACGGCACCAACGATGACGACCGCCTGATGATATCTCTGGCTGCGTATAATATTGGGCAGGGGCACATCAGTGATGCGCGGGACCTTGCCGTAGAAATGCAACTCGATCCCGATCAATGGTCCTCCCTGGAAAAAACGCTTCCCCTATTAAGATACCGAAAATATTATAAAAAATCAAAATACGGATATTGCCGCGGGACCGAACCCATTCAATACATCAAACAGATAATGATTTATTACGATATTCTGAAACGAAAGGGCATCGAATACGGAACCGCAGGATCCGAGGGGTAAGGTGAGTAATTGTAAGAAAAGATGAAAGTAAATATTGTTTTGAATATTCGGATTTTGAATTTGTTTCGAGTTTCGTGCTTCGGATTTCGGATCTCATCCTATAAAATATTATAAAGAACCGTGGCAATACGTTTTTACTTGCGGAACATTAAAACAACTACTGTTAGCCATGAAATACGGAATTCTCCCCCACAAACGGATTGTATCGCCGCTCCTGTCCGATGGTCGTCCGCGGCCCGTGTCCGGTATGGACCTGGACGTCATCATCCAGGACGAACAGTTTTTTCTGAATACTGGCCCTCAACGTCTCAAAACTGCCCCCCGGGAAATCAGTACGACCGATTGAACCCGAGAAAAGGGTATCCCCGACAAATACATGCCCATCGGTTTTCAAGGAAATGCCACCCGGCGTATGACCCGGTGTATGAATTACGGTTAAGGTAATGTCGCCAACGGATATGGTGTCGCCCTCATCAATCGTCTGATCCGGTGGCGGTGAGTTATCTATGGTTAATCCCCAGGCGGATGCGCTGGCAGCGAGCTGATTCAACATGGCGGCATCCAGGGCGTGTATTAGAATCGGCGCACCGCTGGGGTCCTTTAACCGTTTATTGGCACCAACGTGATCAAAGTGCCCGTGGGTATTGATGATATATTTGAGTGTCAAGTTTGACTCGGCCAGAGAGATTAAGATTCTATCCGCCTCATCTCCCGGATCGATCACCGCAGCCTGCAGCGTTTCTTCACAACCTACAATAAAACAATTCGCCATTATCGGTCCAACAGCTAAGCTCTTTATGATCACCATCGTCCCCTTTCACAAAACACCGGATCACGTGGCATGATCCGTTTTGGCGTCAACAGTAACGGAAATTTCTTTTTTTTCGATTGCCATACGGATACTATCGATAATTCCATTAATAAAGGCTCCGGATTCCTCTGAGCCATATTTTTTTCCGACATCAACCGCTTCATTGATCGAAACTTTTGAGGGAATATCAGGACAGTAAAGCATTTCATATACGGCAATTCGCATCACATTCCGATCCACAAACGACATGCGATTTATTTTCCAGTTTTTTGAAAACCGCTCGATCAATGCATCGATCTCAGGCTTTGCGGCTAAAACACCGTTTACCAGCTTAAAGAAAAACGGCCGGGTCTTTTGCGGCGGTGAGAAATATTCGCAAAACCGCTCAACCAGCTCCGGGGAAGTGTTTTGATGGATATCCATGTAAAAGAGCGCCTGCATAGCAAGCTCACGCGACCTGCGACGAATTCCCATGGCTAAGCCTGATGAACAATCTCAATTAGGTTTGCCATTTCAACCGCCGCCATGGCAGCACTCCATCCTTTGTTTCCGGCCTTGGCGCCGGCCCGCTCGATCGCCTGCTCGATGGTATCGGTGGTAATTACACCAAATATGATGGGTATCTCCGATTCCAGACTAACACTTGCGATTCCTTTTGACACTTCGGCAGCCACATAATCAAAATGCGGAGTTGATCCCCGAATCACGGCTCCCAGGCAAATTATGGCGTTGAATCGTTTCGTCTGGGCCATTTTTTTGGCTATCAAAGGGATTTCAAATGAACCGGGCACCTTAATAATCTCTATATCCGTGTCTTTGGCGCCACACCGGATTAGTGCGTCCAGAGCACCATGCAATAGCTTTTCGGTAATAAAATCATTAAAACGGCTCACGACAATGGCAAACTTTTTGGCCTCAGCAATCAGTTTGGCTTCAAGAACCTCAGGCATTTGGGCTCCTTTCAGTTTTGGTTAAATCGTTAAATGGGCTAAGTTTTAATTTTTCCAATTTTTTTGTCAAATTCAACACCCTATTATCCAACTATTTGACAAGTAAACGATTTGACCTGATTCTAAGGTGTGGCATCGATGTTTAAGAGATGCCCCATTTTTAGTTTCTTACACTCCAGATAACACTTGTTAAACTCATTCGGCTCAACTTCAATGGGAATTTGCTCGACGATGCTGAGCCCGTAACCCTCAAGTCCCACCATTTTCTTCGGATTGTTGGTCATCAGTCTCATTCTTCGAATTCCAAGATCGACCAGGATTTGAGCGCCGATTCCGTAATTGCGCATATCGGGTTTGAAACCGAGCTCCTCATTGGCTTCAACAGTATCTAACCCCTGATCTTGAAGCGCATAGGCTTTTATCTTGTTGACCAGACCGATACCACGGCCTTCTTGGCGAATGTAAAGCAGTGCGCCCTTGCCTTCTTTTTCAATCATGCTCATGGCCTGCTGCAGCTGGGCGCCGCAGTCACACCGCAGAGAGCCGAAAATATCTC
>CP070694.1:2323780-2327251 GCA_020353355.1 Desulfobacterales bacterium
GTTTTTTATTTTGGCCTTAAACCCTATGCTCCGCGCCCCAAGCCCCAAGCCCCAATCCATACACCCTGACACCCGACACCTGAAACCAAGAAATCCTAATAAAAATGGGATATCCTCCTACCATATTCCAAATCCGCAATTTTATTTATCGCTGTAATCATACCACCCTTTGCCGGTTTTTTCTCCCCATTCACCTTTGATGTATTTTTCAACCACACTCGGGCTGGGCAGGTGACGCGGCTCTCCGGTCTCCTTGAATTTTTCCATGGACATTGTGTACGTCAGATCAATACCGGTCAGATCCATCAACCGGAAAGCCCCCATGGGGTGTCCCGCACCGTAGACCTGAGCCTTGTCGATATCCTCTATGGAAGCCACGCCCATTTCCAGCAGCCAGAGGGCTTCGCGGGTGATAGCACCGAAAATACGGTTGAGCAAAAAGCCTTCCACCTCTTTTTTAATATGCACCGGCACTTTTTCCAACCGATTACACAGCTCCATGGATATCTGGCGGGTTTCATCCGAAACGTGAGGACCCTGAACGACCTCGACCAGTTTCATCACCAGGGCCGGATTGAAGAAATGAACATTGAGAACCTTGTCCGGGCGATTGGTGGCGTCAGCAATTTTCGAGCTGACAATCGCTGAACTGTTTGTGGCCAGGATGGCATGGGGAGGGGCCAGTTTATCCAGCGCGGCGAACACTTTTTGTTTGATGTCTAAAACCTCCAATACCGCTTCAATGACGTAATCGGCATCTTTGACCGCTTCTTTTAGACTGGAGGTAAAGCTAATGTTGTCTCGAGCCGCTTTGGCCTGCGCTTCTGTTAATCTACCCTTTTCCACACGACCGGGTAAATAGGAATCGGCGAATGCTTCCGCCTTTTTTAAGATTTCTGTATTGATATCCGTGCAGGTGGTTTTATAACCATGGATGGCACAAAGCAATGAAATTTGATGGCCCATGTTCCCGGCTCCAACAACGGCAATGTTTTTTACATCAGCGATGTTCATATATCTCGTCCTTTCTTTTCTTGTTAATAGTTTAGTGTTTGGTGTTTAGTTTTTTGTGTTTAGTAGGATTAAAACCAAACACGAAATACCAAATACGAAACACCAAAATACTATCAATCTACGATGGCCATCGAGTTACTGATAACCACAGCACTTTCGGTGTTGACTTGAATAATGTACCCTTGATCGATTTTCCAACCCCGGGTGGTTAATGTATCTCCCGGATACACCGGATCGGAAAATCGTGCTTTGAATTCTTTTAAGCGATTTACGTCCCCTTGCAGAGGACCGTTAACGATAGCCCGTGTGGCAAATCCATAGGTACAAAGACCGTGAAGAATGGGTTTGTCAAACCCGCCTCGTTTCGCAGCCTCCGGGTCCAGATGCAACGGGTTGAGATCACCGCTCAAGCGGTAAAGGGCGGCTTGATTTTCGGCCACTTTATAGGAGATGCTGAAATCCGGTACTACACCATGCGGAGGATCTATAGGTTCGGCTTTGGGCCCTGGATCGCCGCCAAAGCCTCCGGCCCCGACATAAAATATGACCCAGTCGACATCATAAAGATGGCCGCCATCCTCTGTTTGGCCTGTTATCTGAATGTGGTAAACAGCTCCTTTGCCCTTATCGAATATATTGGTGACTTCTCCAACCTGGATGATTTTCCCTTCGGTTGGAATGGGACGCGCAAGACAGATGGTCATCTCACCATGCAACATCCGGGACCAATCAACATTTTTGCCTACGTCAGGAAATGCCCTTATGGCGGGCACCACACAAAAACTGGGTAACACCTTAAGCCCGTCGGCTGCATTTTCATAGACATAGGAGAGCTCTTCCGCGGTTGCGCCAACGCCTAATGCATAAAGAACAACATCTTTCCAGGTGTATTCAAAGATACGGGGTTCGGTCTTTTTTCCGATTACGCTAAGATCGATGTTTGACATATGTTATCTCCAGCAAGCAATGGTTTTTGTTTAGTTCGACGCTTAATAAGTTATTGTCCGCCTTTAATTGCCATCTTTTGTTTTCTCGGAGTTGAGTAAGCGTTGGGCAGCTTCACGAGCAAATTTACGATAGAGATGGTAGAATAGAAGGCTTATCAGCTCATGAAATTGACTGCTTTTTTGAGCGGAATCTGCGGAAGTTAGTTTTTCCAGGTTGTTTTGATAGTATTTTTTAAACGCGTTGACAAGATATTCTCGAACAAAATCGGAAATATACCTCAAATCTTCCGGGTCATGGCCATGCTTTGGACCGAAACCGATGCGCTCCATATCTACCATTAATTTACCGATAGCCACGTCATCGTAGGAGAAAACTTCCTCATCGTTTTGTTTTGTGGGAGTGATCAAACCCCATTCGATGGTCTGGGCAATCCACCGGCGACCCAATCCGGTGGCTTGCTTGAATGCCTCTCGGCCAATGATTTCCTGGGTTAGAAGCCGGTCTGCCGGACGAAAGTATTTGCTGTGGAATTGCGATATGGCCTGGTTTGAAGGAGATTGTCTTTTAAAATCCTTGATGACTTTCTTTATTTCCGGAATGGGAAGATAATAATTATCTCTGAGATCTTTGATTAGAAGGATTTGATCAACATATCGTTCATGGTAATCGGCCGCGTTTACACCGGATTTGCGTGGCTTGCGGAGTAATCCTTCGCGAATGTAGAAATGAATGGTTTCTTTTGGAACTCCGGTTCGTTTGACAAGTTCGCTAATTTTCATGGTTTTTAGCAGGTGAGTTTTTTGGGATTATCCATTTTATTTTTTTTATCGTTGGCTTGATCATACCCCATAATTTTTTCTGGTAAAGTTTGTCAATAAAAAAATATATAATATCTTATTGACAAAAATTTTTAATATTTATAATAAGATTTGCGTTTATTGTATAGCACACTACACGTTTAATGCATTGCATAAAAAACCAAAAATATAAGGAGAACCGCAGACGATGCCCCAACAATTGACAGATCGAAGGGATCAAGAATTTGTCATCTGGGAACAGATGAATTGCGCAGAACTTCTTAAATATGAAAAGTACAAAGAGTTTAATCGAAAGATCTGCGACATGATTATCACCGAAGCCCGCGCGCTGGCCATCAAGGAGCTCCTGCCACTTCTGGCGGAGGGTGACGCGCAAGGCGTACATTATGAAAACGGTACAGTCAACGTTCCTCAAAGCTTTCATCGCGTATTTAAACTTGTCCTCGAGGGGGAATGGAATAATCTCGGCGTGCCGATTGAACAGGGAGGGCAGGGCGCGCCGCCTTTTTTGGCTGCAGCGGCCGCCGAATATTTTCTGGCCGCCAACTGGCCCTTGTATTGTTATGCGACCTTGGGAAACGGTACCGCCAATATGATCCATCTTTACGGTACTGCGGAACAGAAAAAAATGTATGTGGAAAAGCTGACGTCTGCTCAATGGGGCGGCACCATGCTGTTGACCGAATCTGAA
>CP070694.1:2327351-2337889 GCA_020353355.1 Desulfobacterales bacterium
AAAGAAAAATATGAGGAACTTGAAGCAAGGCTTGCCGATACTCAGGCGATGCTTGAACAAAAAGGCAAGAATGTCGAAGAATTAGAGCAAAAGCTGGGGGAATTGGAACAAAACTGGAATAAGTGCCAGCAGGATACTGCCGAGCTTCACGCGCGTTATCAAGAGTTGGAGAAAAATCAGCAAATGCTTTCCCAAACTTTAGCGCAAACGAAAGATGAATTGGAAAAGATCAATGCCCTTGCCCAACAAAAGGAAGGTGTTATCCACGAGGTTGATGAAGCCAAGCGTCAATTAGAAACCAGTTTGCAGTCGCAGATCGAGGCCCGTGAGAAGAAGATCAGAGAGCTGGAAAATACCATCGCAGAGTTAAGTCAAGCCAGGCATAACTTAGAAAGCAACATGCAATCGCAGATCGCGACACGCGAGCAAACGATAAGAGAACTGGAAGATGCCGTTGCAAAGCTGGATGAAACCAGGCGTATGTTAGAAGTCAACCTTCTGGCGCAGCTGGAAAGTCGAGAAAGAAAGATAAAAGAGCAGGCGAAGGCCATTTCAGAGTTAGGCAGCCAGAAACAGTATGTTGAAACCAATTTAATCGATTTGAAAGAACAGATCGCCATCCAGGAACAAACGATAAACGAGCAAATGAATATTATCGCTGAGCTGGATAGCACCCGGCTCAAAATAGAAAACAGCCTGCAAGACCGGCAGTCGGAAATAGAGTTCCGGGAAAAAAGGATAAAAGAACTGCAAGATGCCATCGCTCAGCGAGATAAAACCAAACGCCAGATTGAAACCGATCTGAAAGAACAGATAAATGCCCAGCAAGTGAAGTTGGAGAGGCTGGTCGGCAGATTAAAAGTTACTTTTGTCGATAGGATTCTATTTAATTCCGGAAGTGCAAAGATCAATGAGGAAGGTAAGCAATTGCTGTCAACGCTTGCCGAAAGCCTCAAGCATAATGACCAAAACATCATGGTTGAAGGACATACGGATAACGTTCCGATCGGATCGGAATTGAGGGAAAAATATCCAACAAACTGGGAATTGTCGGCAGCTCGATCTGCGGCCGTGGTGCGTTATCTCACAGAAAAGGCCGGTATCGAACCCCAAAGGTTTACGGCAAGCGGTTACAGCTTCTATAAACCAGTGGCTTCCAACGAAACTGAAGAGGGCCGGCATCAGAACCGTCGAATTGAAATTATTCTGGCTCCCCAGCGCTAGTGTTGTTGCTTAAAAAATCCGAAATTATTTGAGTATATTGCTCAGGCTGGCTCAGGTATGGGAAATGGCCCACGTTATGAAGGGTTATTATTTGGGCCGAGGGGTAGGTTGCTTTCAGCTTCTGCCGCAATTGTTCTTCTACCAGCGGGTCATTATCGGACTCGATAATCAAAACCGATATTTTGGAGGCCTGTGAGAGAGGCGGTTCAAAATCATCGAGGATGCAGCGGTAGCGGGCAATGAACTGCTTTTTCGTCATCATGCCATGGGATTGTTCCAGCATATACGCGAGGACAATTTCAGAGTGGTCCGCAGCCGGATAAATCGATGTGGTTATGCGCTGCCTGAGATAATGCATTACCGCCCATTCCGGCAGAAAAGGCAAAACTTTTCCGATTTTGCTGGTTTTTTGGGCAATCATCTCGTTGGGTGGAAATGTGTTGGCAAAGACCGCTCGTTTAATCAGCTTTGAATTTTTGGAAATCAGATATTGCGCAAGATAGCCTCCCAAAGAGCTGCCCACCACATGGTATTCTGAAACGTGTTCTTTTTCAAAAATGGATAGAATCCCACGGCGCAGTCCCTCCAGGCTGTTCACCGGCGGGTAGGTCACGGAAATAATCTTAAAGCGATCTCGCAGGGCTTCAATGACTTGCCACCAAATATCGTAGGCTCCTGCCATGCCATGCAGAAACAAAATAGTTTCCTTACCTTTACCGATGGCGAGGTAATTCCATGTTTTTCCGTCGACGTTAATGCGTTGGATTTTGTGAGCTGTTCGAAATGTTTGGAGAGACTTTTTGATGTCTTCAGGAACTTTGGCATAGAGGTGTTGAAAGGGAATCCTGCGCACCGGAAATGAATAGGCGACCAAAACAATTATAGCTAAAAAGAATAAAATCGAAATTATATAAGCCATACTGTATCCTACTAAGTTTATCGCAGACTAGAGTGTAACAGAATAATAAATAAGCCAAAACCTTTTTGAAATGCAATATTTTTAAATCCGAAGCACGAAATCCGAAATTCGAAACGAATTCTAAATCCGAAATTCGAATGATCTAAACGATTTTTTGTTTTGAATTTTTGTCATTGGGTATTCGGATTTGTTTCGGGTTTCGATATTCGATTTTCGGATTTTTTATATGTTATTTCAACAATTCCATTGCCACCCGACAATAGGTCTCTACCCCTAACAGCATGTGCTCTTCGTTAAAATCAAACTTTGGATTATGCACCGGTGCGCCATCTTTACGGCCCACTCCGAGAAAAAAAAAGCATCCTTTGGACTTTTGTGCATAAAAAGAAAAATCCTCCCCGCCCATGGTTTTATTGGGCTCCAGCACGTTTTCTTGGCCCACCACCATGGCGGCACAGCGGCCCACCACGTCGGCCATGAATTCGTCATTGATGGTGGGCGGATATGCAAAGGCGTATTTCAGCTCAAAGTCGGCGCCCATCGATTCACACACACCGCGGATGATTTTTTCAACACGTTGCTGCGATGATTTCCAAAAATTGAGATCAAACGTCCGGGTAGTGCCGCTCAGCTCCGCTTCGCCGGAGATAATATTGAACGCGGTCCCGGCGTGAAAAGTGCCCACCGTAACCACAGTCGGCTCAAACGGATCCATATGCCGGCTGACGATACGCTGCAGCGCATTGACGACCTGGCTGCCGACTTCCAGGGCATCCACACACAGATGCGGCATGGCGCCGTGTCCGCCTTGGCCGATGATCTTGATGTCAAAACGGTCCATGGCCGCTAAAAAGGGCCCCGCTCGGACGCCGATGGTTCCTGCGGGAAGGTCCGGCCACACATGGCAGCCAATGGAAAAATCTACCGTAGGATTTTCCATCACCCCGGCCTCGATCATGGGCTTGGCTCCGCCAGGTCCCTCTTCTGCCGGTTGGAACAAGAATTTGATCGTCCCTTTGAGTTCACCTTTGATCCGGTTTAATGCGGTTGCGGCTCCCAGTACCATGGCCATATGGGCATCGTGCCCACAGGCGTGCATAACGCCTTCATGTTCAGATGCAAAAGAAAGCCCGGTGTCTTCTTTGAGCGGTAAGGCATCCATATCGGCCCGGATCATCAGCGCCGGGCCAGGCCTTCCCGTATTCAAAAGTCCCATCACACCATACCGGGCAATTCCGGTTTGGACGTCGAGTCCTTCGTTGTTCAAATAGTCCGCCACATAAGCGGAGGTTTTCTTTTCCGTATAAGCGGTCTCGGGAATCCGATGCAGTTCACGACGCGTAGTGATGATCCGCTGCTTGTGTTCACTCACCAATTGATGGACATCGATCATAATGAAACCTCCTGATATATTCGGGTCTTACCGATAACATTGCATGATTTCGGGTTTGACAAACCCGTTTGGGAACTATGACATATTTTAATCGGCCGCATCAACGAAAAAGTCATAGAAAGGATCACTTAGATGAGACTCTGGACAAGGTTCAATTTAGACGTGCAAAAGCGAAATAAGTGTGCTATACAAAAACTTCCAAAAATTGCATTTGGTTTCTGAATGAAATACATTTTTTTGAGGGCGCAGGTGACAACAGCATTTATTGGTGGTTGTGCAATCATCGGAGACGGCAGAGTCTTGGAACATGCCACCGTTATCGTACAAGATGCGAGAATCATCAAAGTATCAGAGGGAAATTTCAAAATTCCGAAGAATGCCCGAAAAATACCCATGGATGGGCAAACCCTTTTGCCGGGTTTTATTGACAGCCATGTGCATTTATGTATGGATGCCAGCCCTGATCCTCTTAGCAGTGCCCTGATTGGATCTCAGACCATGACGACCCTTAAGGCAGCGAATTTTGCGCGGCAAACGCTTCTGGCCGGGATTACCTCCGTCAGAGATATGGGCGGGAAGGACGGGATCGACCTGGGTGTCAGACAGGCCATCAATTCCGGATTAATTCCGGGACCCCGGATGCTGGCTAGTGGACACTTAATATGTATGACCGGAGGGCATGGCTGGCAGATAGGGGTGGAAGCCAACGGTGCCGATGAGGTTCGCAAGGCTGCCCGGGAACAGATCAAGGCCGGTGTGGATATTGTCAAGCTGATGGCAACCGGGGGTGTAATGACACCTCGCGTAGAACCAGGCAGCGAACAGTTTACGGAAGAGGAAATTCGAGCAGGCGTCGAAGAGGCCCATAAGGCAGGCAGGAAAACAGCAACACATGCCATGGGCACCAAGGGAATCCTCAATGCTCTGCGCGCCGGCATCGATAGTATTGAGCACGGGGTCTACTTGGATGAGGAGGCGGTATCCATAATGGTGAAACGAGATGTTCCCTTTATCCCGACCATATCGGCGCTTTATCACATTGAGAGTAAAGGTGCTCAAGCGGGAATACCTGCTTATGCCGTCGAAAAAAACCTCAAGGTCAAGCCCTTTCACCGTGAAAGTATACGAATGGCGCGGGAGGCTGGAGTGAGGGTTGCGATGGGAACGGATGCCGGAACCCCCTTTAACATGCACGGAGAGAACCTCGGGGAGCTTAAGCTTCTGGTAGAATATGGCTTCTCGCCAATGGCGGCAATTGAGTCAGGTACACGTATTGCTGCTCAGGTTCTCGGGATGGAAAAGCAACTGGGTACCATTGCAGAAGGCAAGCTGGCCGATCTGGTTCTGGTGGAAGGCAACCCGCTCGAAGATATAGGACTCCTGCTCAAGCGCGAGTCTATCCGCCTGGTTATGCAGGGCGGAAAAATTGTAAGCGGTGATGATTTCTAATAATCTTTAACAAAAGGAGGGGAAGAATGAAAGATACCAGCTTAAATGCCAGGAACCTTATCTTTTTATCCATTTTAATTGCAGTGCTGGGGTTGGGCATTTGCCCGGTGAATGCGCAGGCCGAAATCAAGGAATTGATCATCGGCATCGGGATTGATGCCGACACCTTGCTGCCGTATGATCAAACAACGACCCTGATGCAGAATATGGCTGATCTGATATACGACAGTTTCTTCTTCCAGGATCCGGAAGGCGAGCTGCATCCCAGACTGGCCACAGAGTATGAAGTCTCGGCGGATGGTTTAACCTACACGATTCATTTGCGAAAAGGCGTGAAATTTTCCGACGGTACCGATTTTAACGCCGATGCCGTCAAAAACGCCTGGGATAATATTTTTGACCCCAAGGCGAGGGTGCCGCTGCGTTTTGCGGTGGGCATGGTTCAAGCATGTGAAAAAATCGATGATTACACCGTTGCGCTGAAACTCAAATACCCGTTTGCGCCGCTGGCGCCGACCATCTCCATGTCGCTGGTCTCACCGATTAGTCCGGCGGCTCTCGAAAAATATGGTGAGAATATTCGCGAAAACCCGGTCGGTGCCGGTCCGTACATTTTAGATAAATGGGTAAAAGGCGACCGCATCGAAATGGTACGCAATGAAAATTACTGGGGCCCAAAGCCCACCGTGGCCAAAATAATCTGGAAGATCGTCCCCGAAGCCGCCACGCGGGAGGCCATGCTGAGAGCCGGGCAGATCCATATCTGCTACAAACCATTGCCTTCCAATGTTGCCGCTCTTAAGGCCGATCCAAACGTAACTGTAGAAATGCCGTTGGACACCCGAACGATTTTCATGGGGCTCAACTGCCAGAAAGGCGTTACCACCAACAAAAAAGTTCGCCATGCCTTTAATTACGCCGTGGACAAGAAGGCCATTGTCGATAAAATCCTGTTCGGCACGGCCGAACCCATGGACGGACCGGTTTCACCTAAAGTTTTCGGCCATTTTAAAATGGATCATCAGTATGAATACAATCCGGAAAAAGCCAAACAGCTCCTGAAAGAGGCCAATTTCGACTTCTCTAAAACCGTCCAAATGAGGACTCCCCAGGGCCGATACCTCTTCGACAGGCAGGTTTCCGAAGCGATTCAGGCCTATCTCCAGGCCATCGGGGTTAAGGCTGAGCTGCGGACCTATGATTGGCCGACCTATGTTGCCGGCCTCTTGAAACCCATTGAAGAGTCTGAGCTGGAGGTGTTCCTGCTGGGCTGGGGCCCGCTCATTCTGGATGCGGACATGGGCCTCTACGGTCAATTCACCTGCGAGGTCAATCCGCCCAAGGGGCTCGGTTCCGCGTTTTATTGCAACCCCGAATACGATCAGATCATGAAGGCCTCGCGTGAAGAGCAAAACCCGGAAAAACGTCTGGAATTGCTCAAAAAGGCTTCGGAACTCGTCTGGGCCGACGCTCCCTGGATGTGGCTGCATGTGGAGAAGTTTGTGATTGCCTACTCGAGCAAGATCAAGGGCATGGTGGTGACGCCCACCGAAAAGTTCTACCCGCATTACATTACGATGCAATAGGAAGATTCTAAACAGCATTTTGGTGCCGGGGTGCTGCAGTGCCCCGGCACCTGAATTATTTGTGTAAAAAGTGCCCGACAGTTAACAGTTATTTGTTATTAAAATTCGGGAATCCCTTTAATTCACAATGCACTTTCAAATAACAAATAACAGATAACCAATAACGATCTATATGGCAGTCCGAATCGAGCGCATCCAAAACGACATCGAACGTATAAATAAATTCAATGCCACGCCTGAAAAAGGAATTACCCGCCTGACATTTTCCGAGCAGTATCAGGGAGCCATAGGCTATGTGACCGACGAGCTGAAGTACATCGGAGCGAAGATTTCATACTGTCCCGGAGGCAATATAAAGGCCAGCTTAGCTGGAAGCGATGACAACGGTCCGGCGGTGATGATGGGCTCTCATTTGGATACGGTGATGCATGGTGGCAGATTTGATGGTGTCGTCGGGGTGGTGAGCGCTCTGGAGGCCGCCCGCATCATTGTGGAAGAAAAAATTGCTCACCGCCGGCCCATCGACATTGTCGTCTTTGCCGAAGAGGAAGGCGCACGATTCAATTGGGGGCTGCTTGGCAGCTCGATATGGACCGGAAAATTGGACCTTACGCGGTTATCCGCTATCAAAGACACCGACGGTGTAACCTATGCCGAGGCTATGGTACGAGCAGGATTTGAGGTTAGTGACGCATCACTGCTTGAGCCTCAAAAACTCAGGGCGATGCTTGAAGTTCATATCGAACAGGGTGCTGTGCTTGAAAAAAGGGGGTATCGAATCGGGCTGGTTGAAGCTATCGCCGGCATCCAACATCTCGACATTACCATTATCGGGAGAGCCGACCATGCCGGCACCACACCGATGGATGATCGTTCGGATGCGTTACAGGCAGCGGCCCGCATTATCACGGCTGTGGAGGAAATTGCCCAGAAAATAGGATCGAACACGGTAGCAACCATCGGCCGAATAGCATGTGAGCCCGGGCAGGCCAATGTCATTCCCGGCCGCGTCAAGTTCAGTTTAGATGTTCGCAACCCCAATAAGGCCATTTTGGATTCAACCGTCGCCGCGATCAATCAGGCGGTGAACGATATCTGTGGTAAACGTCATCTTGGATTTGAGATAATCCCCTTGGATACCGCACCACCGGTATCTCTGTCCAATGAGATACTTGATCTCATGGTAGAAAAAACACGGGAAAGACATGTTGAGCCTCTCAGGATGATCAGCGGGGCGGGTCATGATTCCGCTCTGTTAGCCGACGTGACGGAGACCGGCATGATTTTCGTGCCGAGCAAAAAGGGGCGCAGCCATTGCCCGCAAGAATTCACCCGGCTGGAAGATATCGGCTTGGGGTGCGAGCTACTTCTATCAACGGTGGTTGCACTTGCGGCATCATCAGGATAGTTAATGAATACATGTTTAATTATCTCCTAAAACGTTTGATTTCCACAATACCGGTTTTGATCGGGATATCGCTGCTGCTCTTTTTTATGCTGCGAATGCTTCCCGGAGATCCGGCTCAGGTCCTGGCCGGTCAGATGGCCACCCCGGAAGAAATAGAAAACATCCGCCGTCAACTTGGGCTTGACCGACCGATCTACGAACAATACGCTGTCTACATGAGCCGTCTGGTGCGATTCGATCTGGGCCGCTCGGCACGAACCCAGAACCCGGTTATCGATGAAATCTGGGCCCGTTTGCCGAATACCGTCTTGCTGGCAGTGGTGGCCATTGCACTTGCATGCCTCTTCGGCATACCGGCAGGAATCATTTCCGCTGTCAGACCCTACAGCTGGCTTGACTATTTGGTGACCATGTCCGCTCTTTTTGGTATTTCCATGCCGGTATTCTGGCTCGGATTGATGCTGGTGGTTTTGTTTTCGGTGATTCTGAAGTGGCTGCCGGCCGGCGGCACCGGAAGCTGGCAGCATGTCATTTTGCCTTCGATTACCTTGGCTGCTTTTGTCGTTGCGTTTATCGCGCGGATGACCCGCTCCACCATGCTCGAAACCCTTTCCCAGGATTTCACAACCACTGCCCGCTCAAAGGGTCTCAAAGAGCAGGTCGTCATTGTGAAGCACGCGCTTAAAAATGCGCTCATTCCCATTATTACCGTGGTCGGTCTCCAATTCGGGCTGCTCCTGGGCGGTGCCGTCTTAACCGAGACCGTCTTTGCCTGGCCGGGCCTGGGTCGTTTGATTGTAGATTCCATCTTGGCAAGAGACTATCCCATGATTCAGGGAGCAATTCTCCTTTTTGGGTTGCTTTATATTTTTGTTAATTTAGTGGTTGATTTTATTTACGCTTTCGTGGACCCGAGAATCCGTTATGACTGAGATCACGGAAGATAAGGTCTGCCGACCTGTGAAACTGACAACCGACAGCAAATTTCGGCGCAACTGGGTTAAGCTGAAGCGCAATAAGGCGGCACTTGCCGGCGGTATCTTGATTTTAATATATGTGCTGAGCGCTGTGATGGCGCCGGTCCTCTTTAGCGGCAGCCCTTCCGCTCCGAATCTCATGAGGTCGCTGGAGACCCCAACTCTCGAGAATCTGCTGGGGACAGACGAATTGGGCCGCTCCATCCTGGGCCGGATCATCTATGGTTCGAGGATTTCGCTGCTGATTGCTGTTGGAGTTGTTTCCGTTGGACTTGTTTTTGGTATACCGCTGGGTCTTGTTTCCGGCTATTAAGGCGGTAAGATTGATTTCGGTATCCAACGGGTGACCGATACCATGCTGGCCTTTCCCGGTTTCCTGCTCGCCCTGGCGCTGGTGGCCGTACTCGGAGTAGGGCTCAAAAACACGGTGATATCCATCGGCATCAGTATGGTACCGCTTTACATTCGGCTAGTCCGGGGCTGCGTTCTGTCGGTCAGAGAAGAAGTTTATGTGGAGGCGGCCAGGGCTGTCGGCACGCGGGACGCCATCATTCTCATCCGCCATATCCTGCCCAATGTCATGGTTCCGATTACAGTCCAGACGAGTTTGAGTATGGGTATGGCCATCCTGTTTGCCGCCGGCCTGGGTTTTTTAGGTATCGGCGTTCAGCCGCCCACGCCGGAATGGGGGGCGATGCTCGGCTCTGCCCGATCTTACCTTTTCAATGCCCCGCACGTGGCAACCTTTCCGGGAATTGCTATATTTCTGGCAGTGCTCAGTTTTAACCTTTTGGGCGATGGCCTGCGTGATGCCCTTGATCCGAGGTTTAAGATATGAGTGAAGCGGCAAAACCTCTGCTTGAAATCAAGGATTTGCGCACCCGCTTTCACACCCTGGATGGGATTGTCAATGCGGTAGATGGGGTTGATTTTGACGTCTATGAAGGTGAGACACTGGGGCTTGTCGGGGAAAGCGGCTGCGGCAAGAGCGTTACGGCGCTTTCGATTTTGCAGCTTTTGCGATGTCCGCCGGCCGAGATCCAGGGACATATACGTTTCGAGGGAAAAAATCTGCTGGAACTGGACCGCGAGGGTATCCGCAAAATCAGGGGCAACGATATCTCGATGATTTTTCAGGAGCCGATGACATCCCTGAATCCGGTTCTGAAGATCGGCGAACAGATCGCCGAGGCTGCCAGAATTCATAAGAACATGACGCGCCATGAGTCCTGGCGCTGGGCGGTGGAGATGTTGCGCATGGTGCAAATTCCCGCTCCGAATGCGAGAGCCGGGCAATACCCTCACAAGTTTTCGGGAGGTATGCGACAGCGGGCCATGATTGGTATGTCGCTTTCATGCAACCCACGACTCATTTTGGCGGACGAACCCACCACCGCGCTGGATGTCACGATCCAGGCCCAGATTATGTCTCTCATGCAACGCCTCAAAGAAGAATTTAAGACAGCCATTGTGTTGATTACCCATGATCTGGGTGTCATTGGGGAGATGGCCAGCAGAGTCGTGGTCATTTATGCCGGCAAGGTGGTTGAGGAGGCGCCCATCAAAGATCTTTTTAAAGACC
>CP070694.1:2337989-2340663 GCA_020353355.1 Desulfobacterales bacterium
AACCGGAGAATGCGCTGCGGCAGTGTGGCCGAAAAAAGGGCGGTCTGACGACTGGACGCGGTTTGATCCAAAATGGCCTCGATGTCCGCAATAAAGCCCATGCTGAACATTTCATCGGCCTCATCGAGCACGACGGTCGCCACCCGGTCGAGTTCGAGCACGTTTCTGCGGATCAGGTCGAGCAAGCGGCTAGGGGTTCCGACCACAATATCCACACCCTTTTTGAGACGGCTGATCTGGCGATAATAAGGCTGGCCGCCGTAAACGGCCAGGACACGTGCGCCGGTCTGCCGGCCGCAGGTGTACATGGCATCCGCCACCTGGATGGCCAGCTCCCGGGTGGGGGTTACCACCAGACTTTGCACATGGCGCTGACCGGTTTGAAGGTTATGCAGAATGGGCAAGGAAAACGCCGCGGTTTTACCGGATCCTGTCTGGGATTGGCCAATCACGTCCTGCCCGGCAAGCATGGCCGGAATGACGGTGGACTGGATCGCAGTCGGTGCGGCGTAGCCGATGTCGGCGATCGTCTGCACCAGCTGCGGCTGCAGGTCAAACTCGCTAAAGTTGGGGTCATCATGAAGCTCCTGTTTGCGTTTTGAAAAATACTCCGGGTCGCATACCCCTTGCGGGTCATATGCCTGTTGTCTGTCAACAGTCGACCCACCCAGCAAATAAGAGCCTCTCTGTTGCAACAAAAACGCCCGACCAAAACCGGCCGGGCCACCATCTGTAATCGTCAAAACAAAATTATGTTTATGTTTGCGATCCGAAACGAATCGTCGCAAAATATAAGGCATCCGGTATTAAATTGCAAGCAAAAGTTAATAAAACAAAAACGGAATCGGGAATCAAATCTCAACGGGCTTTTGCCCAAATAGCCCGTCAAGATTTGACATTATTTCCTGTATTATTTCCTTCTGCCGAGAACGAATAAGTTGTCTCGGTCAAAAACCTTAATTGAATCCGGTGCCGTATTCAAAAAATCCGGGTTAGGATACGATCAATTTAATAAAATTTGACATCAGCAAAACTAGATAAATCATCGTTACAAAAAGCATTGCCATAAAACCAATTGATCTGATGGGTTTTCCATCAATATCTAAAAATTTTGCAAGTCTTTTGATGCCTTTACCAAGATAGCGAGTGACAACAATCATCAAACCAGCAATGGCATATAGCAGTACCCAACAGGAGGTCAAGAAAGTCGAATAAAACCATATTCCTGCTGACGGCACCCCTTATATAGGTGTTGGTAATTTCAACCCGTAATCTTTTAAAAGGAATAAATTTTTTTTCAATCCAATGGAAGGAGAAAGATAAGAAATGTCGCGTATTCCCTTCTCACTTGCGAATTCGCTCAGGTTCAGACTTCGGAGCCACCGAGAAACATTCTCTTTAGTCTGAGATGACGCGACGGTTTCTGCCCGTTCAAACAGAGACCCTATACCGCCTATTAGACCCAGCCACGAAACCAATGAGACAAAGAAGGAAGGAAGTGGAACCTCCATGGGCGTCCCCACTCTAACTAACGTCAGTTATTCACCAATAATTTGGCAATCATTTTTTTTTAGGAAGTGAAAATAAAAATGGCAACCTTATGTTTCGGTTTTACTAATCAAAAACCCCACCTATTATATCTGAGAAATGGGGTTTTCGCATTCATTCCTTGACTACCTCTAGTTCTGTAGTAATTTTTATGATTTGTTTAGCCCTGAACCCCTGAACCTCTCCTTTATTATGGCTACCTCTTGGTTTGGGTTAGCGCATTCAAATTATCAATTGATTTTTAGCATATCAGTTTTGCCGAAGTCAATGATAGAAGATTCATACGTAAATTTGTAACGGACGTCCCGTGCGCCAAGAATATTTTCATCAGTAATGTCTTGACTTCATCTGAATGAAGATGATATTTACACCATACGCGTTATGAAGACCTCATCTTCCAAACCTAATAAGGCTAATCGCAAAATAATAGAATCCGGAAAATGTCACCCCAAATAACTATAAAAGAGAACTATGTTTTAGTAGAGCCCAAAGAAGGTACCGATTTCTGGGAGATACTGCGAGGTGTTGCAAGGCTGTTCTATGCGGATAAGATTCCAGAGAAAAATAGAATTTGGCTATTCCGCGAAGGTCCAGAAAACTTATCCGGCGATGATTTGCATAGGCTGAAAGACATGATAAAGGAAAACTACCCCAGTGATGCAAAGATAAACAGAACAGCAATAGTCGTCGCATCTGAGTTGCAATCAAGTATGGCAGAATTATTTGCTCAAATTGCCAAAGACCTGCCACAAACCTTCAAGGTATTCTCCAATTTAGCGGATGCCGAGGATTGGGTAAAAGAATAATCGGTGCCAAATTATTTAGTCGCACAACAATAAAAACAATAGGGGCATGATATGTTTGGAGGCAGGTGTCAATGCTTGACGGGCTGTTGCCCAAATTGGCAGCTTGGCCCGCCAAACCTGAGCGGCGCACAGGCTTTTCCAGGTCCGTTTTTCATGCCGATGTCAAACGATCATTCTTTTATTTGAAAGCTATCGATGGATTGGAGCTTTGGTATAACCAGATCGGTCATTAGACTATGATCGCTTGAGTATAATCCAGCCATAATTATCGTATACACTTTATTTTTTGATCGGCCGGTGAAAACCATACCGACAGGATT
>CP070694.1:2340763-2345602 GCA_020353355.1 Desulfobacterales bacterium
GTCAGTGAAAAGCCGCTTTATTTTTTCCTGCAAAGATATAAAATGTCCTATGTTGAAGAATTAAAAGCCTTTGTTGATACGGTCGCAACTGACAAAAAGCCTTTAGTCACCGGTAACGATGGACTGCAGCCTGTTCTTATCGGTATGGCGGCCTTTAAATCTTTAACTGTAAAAAAGCCTGTTAGAGTCGAAGCTGTAGGGGCTTAATCCAATGAACAAGGTTTCAGGTGTCGGGTGTCAGGTGTCAGAAAAGACTTCTGAAAAATTGAGGAATTGAGGAATTCAGGAAAAAGAATTTGATTTCAACAAGTTACACAATTTACGAAAAGTTCATTAAGGGTGGAGAAAATTGAAAAAATCAGTGTGCATCGAGATGCTTTTCACCGAAGTGCCTTTTGCAGACAGATTTCACTTAACCAGGGAATCCGGCTTTGATTACCTTGAGTTCTGGTCCTGGAAGGATAAAGATATTCGAAAGATTAACGAGCTCTGCCGGGTCTATGATTTAAAGGTCGCCAGTTTTTCGGGTGATCAGCCCTTCTCAATGGTAGATCAGAATCAGCAAGAAGATTATATTGCATTTGTGCAGGAATCTATCGAAACAGCCAAATTCTTAAAATGTGACAATTTGGTTATTCATTCCAATGCCCTGGGTGAAAATGGGGTTGTTATCAATCATTATGATAACATTGCTAACACCCAAAAAATTGCAGTTATGTTTGATGTGCTCAAGACCTTGGCGCCGCTGGCGGAAAAAGCAAATGTCAACCTTGCATTGGAAGCATTAAATACTATTGTGGATCATACGGGAAACTTTTTAGCATCTACCGAGGGCGCGGCTGAAATTGTCAGACTGGTAAATTCATCACATATAAAGATTTTATATGATGTCTATCATATGCAAATTATGGAAGGCAATATCATCAACACCCTGAACCAATATATTGACGTTATTGGATACATCCATATCGCTGATGTTCCGGGCAGACACGAACCCGGTACCGGTGAAATTAATTTTGCAAATGTTATGAAAACGTTACAAGAGCTAAATTATGATGGTGTCATCGGTTTTGAACTGACTCCCTTGCATGATTCAAAAAAAGCCGTGCGTAGTATTAAAAATATTTAATACCTGAATCGTGCAGGGTTCAGGTAATATGTTGAATTGATAGGAGGGATTTATAATGGGCAAAAAGAAATGGCTGACCACAGAATATCCGGAAATTGTTTTTGAAGATAACACCGTCGGAAGATTAAAAAAAGAGATATGGGATGCATCGGAGGAGGAAATTGATGCGATTCTGGCCGAATATGAAATACCGTCTCCTTCGGAATTGGGCAAGGCCGGATGTTATGTTCAGAATACCCCGAGGGTTAAATGTATTGAACGAAGAAAAAAGAATGATATTTTATTTCTGCCCATCGGCTGCACGGAAAACCATGGCATCCACGCCAACTCCGGACTGGACACCTTCATGGTGACCCAGATTCTTGAAGGCGTCCGGCGCTACACATCAAAACTGGGCCGCGAGATCAATTTGGCCTTTCCACCATTAAACTACGGGGGACATCCTTACCATCATCTGGGCATGCCCGGAACCGTCGTGATTCCCAAAGAAGTTGTCGAGGAGATGGTCATTTATACCATGCTCGGTTTGTGGAACGACGGTTACCGTAAGATCATATTGATCAATAACCACGGACACCTCTGGATGCTCGAATCCGCGATCCAGGAGTTCATGAAACGATTTCAGCTTCCCGGAATCTTTCAGGTGTTGGACTGGCACAGGGCGGTCAGAGAATTCTTCATGCCCGTTGAAAGAGATGACAGCCTGGAGACCAATTTCATTCATGCAGACGAAAGTGAAACCTCCGTGGCCCAGCTGATGTTCCCCGAAATGATGGATATGAGTGTGGTCCAGGATGCAGACGGAGAAAGCTATTTACCGGAAGGGCATTTTGATACGGCTGTAGATCCTTTCCGCCGACCCCATAGATGGTCGGAAGGAGAAGGCCATTTTGCCATCGAGCGGTTTGCGACGCCCGAAGGGGTTGTCGGCAAACCCAGTCTCTCCAGCCCGAGAAAGGCAAAAAGACCTATTGCGGCCATTCTAAAATATCTCACCTTGCTCAATGATCAGATCCTGGAAGTATTTCCGGCCGGAACCGTTCCGCCGGTGGATAAGGTAACCCTGCGAACCCCTGAAGAACTGGAACCGTTTCTCAGGGAGCCCTTTAGTGAGGGCTGGAAATCAGTGTATGAACTTCCCCACGTGGGACCGTTTCATAAGCTATGAAGGGTTCAGGGTTCAAGATCCAGGTGTCGGGCAATAAAAGATGGTTTCAGGTGTCAGTGTTCCAATTCGGAATGCGGAATTCGGAAAAAAGAAAAGAATTGTAAGATAGAGGGAATGGGAGAATTCAGGAATTCAGGAATTGGGGGATTGAGGGATTCAGGATTTTAATCGGAGAAATACATTTAATTCCTAAATTCGCAATTCCTAAATTATTTATCCTGAAACCAGATACCTAAAACCTACTTATGAAACCAAACGAACGGCACATTGCACCTCAAACCAAGAGAATGATCGATGAGATGTGGTGCTTGCTGAACGGACAAGGAGACCTTAAATGGCAAAACAAGACATAGGACTGATTGGACTGGCGGTCATGGGCGAGAATCTGGTGCTCAATATGGAAAGTCACGGATTCTCGGTGGCGGTTTATAATCGAACGACCTCCAAGGTTGATGATTTCATCAACGGCAGAGCCAAAGGAAAGAACATCGAGGGCTGTTACAGCATCGAGGAGTTGGTAGACAGTCTGGGAAAACCGCGTAAAATCATGCTGATGGTAAAAGCCGGCAAACCGGTGGACGATTTCATCGAATTGCTCATTCCCCATCTTGAGGGAGGAGACATTGTCATCGATGGCGGCAACAGTCATTTCCCGGATACCATTCGCCGCACGAAATATCTTCAGCAAAAAGGCTTTTTGTTTATTGGCACCGGTGTATCCGGCGGTGAAGAAGGTGCCCTCAAAGGGCCGTCCATTATGCCGGGTGGCTCTGCGGAGGCCTGGCCGCAGGTAAAACCGGTTTTCCAGGCAATCGCGGCCAAAGTAGAGGATGGCTCGCCATGCTGCGAATGGGTGGGCAGCGACGGTGCCGGTCATTTCGTTAAGATGGTGCACAATGGCATCGAGTATGGTGACATGCAGATGATTTGTGAATCGTACGCGCTCATGGAAAAGGGTCTTGGAATGTCGGCCGACGAAATGCACCAGGTGTTTGCAGAATGGAACGAGGGAGAGTTGGACAGTTATCTCATCGAAATCACGCGCGACATCATGGCGAAAAAAGACGACGAGACCGGCCAGCCGATGATTCAGGTAATTCTCGACACCGCCGGTCAGAAAGGCACCGGGAAATGGACCAGCCAGGAGGCGTTGGATTTGGGCATTCCCGCCATGACGATTGCAGAGGCTGTTTTCGCTCGCACCATGAGCGCCATAAAGCCGGAACGGGTGACGGCATCAAAACAATTAAAGGGTCCGGTTTCAAAATTCGAGGGTGACCCGGCGCAGCTGGTGGAGATGATCCGCCGGGCTTTGTACGCTTCTAAGATTTGCTCCTACGCCCAGGGGTTCCAGCTCATGCGTGCTGCGGCAGAGGAGCATGCCTGGAAGCTTAATTTCGGCGAAATTGCGCTGATGTGGCGCAGCGGATGCATCATCCGGGCCCAATTTCTTGGCAAGATCAAAGAAGCATTTGATCAGGAGCCCGATCTGGCCAATCTGCTGCTAAGCCCCTATTTTAAGCAGGTTATCGAGAACAATCAGGACGCCTGGCGGCAGGTCATTGCCATGGCTGTAAAAGCGGGCATTCCCGTGCCGGCTTTCAGCAGTGCGCTGGCCTATTACGATAGCTACCGCAGCGAACGGTTGTCGGCGAATCTTTTACAGGCCCAGAGGGATTATTTCGGCGCCCACACCTACGAACGCATCGATAAACCCAGAGGAGAGTTTTTTCACACCAATTGGACGGGTACTGGTGGGTCGACTTCATCCACCACTTACAATGTGTAGAAGTGGTTTCAAAACCCGCCATAGGCGGGCAAGCCGCGCCGTAGGCGGACAAGCCCCATTTTATCAGCCTCCGGCTGATTTATCCGCCTTTGACTAATGTCCGATGGCCCGCCCGCCTCGCCTGAGCGGCTCGCGATGGAGCGCAGGCTGCGTTACAAGCCGACTCAAAATGCTCACATACTACCGTGTATGTTTATCCGCCTCAGGAGGGCTATGCTTTTGACTCGGCTTGCGCCTTGCCCTCGAACACTATCTGAGGTTTTGAAACTACTTCTAGTTTAGTAATTCACAAAACTTAAAATCAAGCCGGACATACAATGGGTATTGAATTGCCTACAAAACAGGATGTTATTAGGACCGCGGTAATGTATTCTAAATTATATTCTCACGTAAAAAAACTATACAATGTAAGAAAAAAGGAAAAAGTTGATAACTTATGTGGAAGTAAGATTAAAAAGGAAAGATTATTTTATTTATAAAGCCACAGTGAGGAACAAGATTATTGGGACGATTTCATCATCGAAAAATCAAATCTTTACGAATGCAATTCAAAATAGGCTTTTTTTTGTAGTTCTAAAACTTGATGGACTTTAACTAATCTTTCATTTTGAATCCACAAAAATCATGTGATATAGGTTTGATATCCGTAAAATCGCAAAATAGTAGTATCATCTACTAATCACCACTTTGGCGCAATTTGTGATATTTTTATATATCACCAGTTTTCGGAAGCTCCAATCTGTTGACTAAAAC
>CP070694.1:2345702-2348523 GCA_020353355.1 Desulfobacterales bacterium
CCATTCCAGCGTGGTCGGTATACTGATAAATCGAAGCGATTCCCCGGTTGGCGCACAATCCAGCAAAATAACATCAAATTTTTTTTCACGAACATATTTATTGATGTAAAGCAGCAGGCTGACTTCTTCCATGCCGGGTAAAATCGCCAACTCTTCGGCCAATACCTCATCCAAGCCGGTGGTATTGAGCAAACTTGAGAGATACCTGTGAATATCACCCCAGTAAGTCTTCATCTCTTCCTGAATGTCCAACTCCTGAATCCACAAGTTCTTTCTGATTCGAATCGGTTTACCTTTGTTTTGATCCAGCAAATCTTTCCCAAGATCAAAAATATCCGATAAACTATGGGCAATGTCCAACGACATGATGATGGTCCGTTTACCCATTTCAGCCGCTTTTATGCCCGTGGCCGCTGCCACCGATGTTTTTCCGACCCCGCCTTTTCCGGCGAAAAAAATAACTCTCACTGCTAAACTCCAAACTCCCAAACCTATGTCTGAAGAGTTTTTCCAGGTTGCTGGAACAATAAAGGTATTTAAAGTATATTAAATAAAGTAAACTAACATTGCAAGTAAGTACCGCCATGGCGGGATTAAGGCATTCCATCTTTTTAAATTTATAAAATCGACGGAGCGAAGCGAGACTATAATTTTAGGCATTTTAGGCATTTTCCGATTTATCCGCCATATTTCTGGCGGATTTATCCGGGCTAGGCATAAGTCTTGTAAACTAATCGAGATGTAGCTAATCGTCAAGAGAAATCCTATTGACATAAAAATCCGTGCGCAATACATAAAAGTGGAAAATAGAACCACGTTTCGTATTACGGAATTTTACGCGCCACGTGCTCGTCTGGCATCGTAAAAAAGACGAAACGAATCTGCGGAAAGGAGCTGTGAGTGTGGACGAACTGGTGATGGCTGAAAAAATACATCGCGCTGCCCTGGATTTATTGGAAGATCCGGGAATTAAACTGGATCATGAGGAGATTGGCCGGGCGCTTCTCGATGCGGGCGCAACCGAGGGCATTTCGGCCAATGTAGTTCGGATCCCTGAAGAATTGGTTGAAGAAAAAATCGCCCTGTGTCCCAAAGAGTTCGTGTTTGCCGACAGGCACGGAGACGGTCGACCGGTAAATGCCACAAGCGATGCCGTCATCTGGTCTGTTCCGGGGTTGAAAATGTATGCAGACAATATCATCCGCCCGTTCACCACAGATGATATGGCCAAAGTTGCGCGGCTCCTCGACCAGCTGAAAAATGTCGACGGGGTGTTTGGCTTTGCCCTCGATGATGTGCCTCCCCGGGCACGCGATGTGGTCGGGCTTCGTATCATGGCTGAAAATACCCAAAAACACATTCGGGTCCTGTGTTTTACACCCCAGGGCTCGGATATGATGGTTGAAATGCAGAAAGTGGTCGGCGACTATCCCTGGTTCAGTGTGGGGTTTACGGCCCATGGCCCGCTGCGATGGACGAATCTGGCTTTGGAGATATTTAAGCGTTCCGCCGGTCACGGCATTCCTGCCACCATCAACGGGGAGCCCATGGCCGGCGTATCCGGTCCGGTAACCCTGGCCGGCTCGGCGGCCGTGGGAACGGCGGAGATTCTGGCAGGCATTGTCATCAACCAGATCCTGGAACCGGGCCGCCCCTGCGTATTTAACCTCGGTCTTGCGCACACCTTTGATATGCGTACCAGTATTGCGGTGACCGGCGGACCTGAAAACCACCTTTTTGCCAGGCTCGCCGCAATGTTGGGGCGCTTCTATGATTTGCCGTCGGCCAGCTGGGTGTCCACCGAGTCGATGTGTCCGGATGCCCAGGCGGCCCTGGAAAAAACGTGCGGTTTCCTTACCCATTTGCAAAGCGGAGTTTCCAACATTTGGTCTGTGGGCCAACTGGAATCCGAGCTCACCTTTTCACCCGCCCAGGCCGTCATTGACGATGAAATCATTGCTTACCTAAAACGCTATCTGCAAGGTGTTGCCGTAGACGATCAAACGCTGGCTGTGGAGTTGATCCGGCGGGTGGGGATTTCGGGATCGTTTCTGGAACAGGCGCATACCGCCGAGCATTTTCGTGAGGAGCTTTTTATGCCCACGCTCCTCTTCCGTCAGCCCCGGGAGGAGTGGGAAAGCCAGGGAAGCAAGAGCCTGGCCGAGACAGCCGAAGAAAAGGCGCAACAGCTAATGCAAAATACGGTTGACCACAAACTGACCGATGAGCAAGTAGCGGAACTGGACGCGATGACCAAGCGGTTTGTGGCACAAATCACCGCAGAATAATAAATCTTTTTCCAGCGGAAGTTACCAAGGCGAACATAAGACACTTGACGAAATCGGATTATCCCCCGTTAAAGCGGGATCCAACAAACAATAGATCGTTGCTCACACTGTGGGAGCGGCTTCCAGCCGCGAAAAAAAATGCAAACAAAGAAAATCAATTTCATGTCGGGAGCTTTACGGACTCATTAGTAATGGCCTGCACTTGAGCGATTCTTGAAGTGGTTTCTAAACAAAAATAGCGAATATATGCACCCTCACCGGAGATTTAAATTTTCATCGATTGATGATTTGCAAACCGCATTGGATAACATGGGGATCTGTCTGCCCCTGTCCGATGATATCGACGTCCTCAAACAGCCGCTGCAGATCTACACGAAGCGGATTCCCAATCGAATGATCACCCACCCCATGGAAGGCGTGGATGGAGACGATCAAGGCCGTCCGGGAGAATTAACCCGGCGCCGTTATATCCGTTTTGCCGAGGGTGGTGCCGGGCTGATCTGGTTTGAAGCCACCGCGGTTGTCAACGAGGG
>CP070694.1:2348623-2352046 GCA_020353355.1 Desulfobacterales bacterium
ACAAATGCATTTTCCGGTTTCTCATAAAGAACATCCGGTGTGGAAAGTTGTTGGATAAGGCCGTCATCGAACACAGCAATGCGGTTGGACATGGTCATGGCTTCGCTCTGGTCATGCGTGACATAGACTACGGTTACATTCAAGTCTTCATGAATATGTTTGATCTCGTATTGCATCTGCTCGCGAAGATTTTTGTCGAGTGCCCCGAGCGGTTCATCCATCAGCACCAATTGGGGTTCGAAAACAAGTGCACGCGCTAATGCGATGCGTTGCTGCTGACCGCCGGAAAGCTGGGCCGGCATTCTTCCCTCAAAGCCCCTAAGTTCAACCATTTCAAGCGCTCTGGCGATTTTCTGATCAATCTCATCTTTAGGCAGTTTTCTGACTTTAAGGGGAAACGCAAGATTTTCTTTAACGGTCAGATGTGGAAACAGGGCGTAGTCCTGAAAAACCATACCAATGTTGCGTTTGTGGGGCGGTATATTGCTGATGGATTGACCGTTAAAAAAAATTTCGCCGTGGGTGGGGGTTTCAAAACCAGACAACATCATTAATGTGGTGGTTTTGCCGGAACCGGACGGTCCAAGCAAGGTAAGAAATTCGCCTTGCATAATCTCGAGGTTAAGGTCTTTGATGACAAGTGTTTCACCATCAAAGCTCTTTTCGATGTGCTCGAAGCGCACAAGCCCGCTCCGATTTCCGGTTTTAAAATCCGGCATAGATCTAATTCCTTGAAATCATAATAAAAATAAAGAGCATGTGCCTTAAATCGTAAAAGTATAAGTAAAAAATATTTTACTGTCAACTTTTTTACTGTAACTCGATTCGGCAATTCTTGACATGCTTCTGAAATTCTCTTATAGTCCAAACGCGGTTCTATAGCTTTTTTATTACCCACGAAAGGAGGAAGATATGAAACAGTTGAAATTTTCAAACAAGGGAGTTCTCATCACATTCATATCCGCAGTTTTGGCTCTCACCCTTATTATTGGGATGGGCATTCCAACCAAAAGCGAGGCCCGGGACCTTACGGTCGTCAGTTGGGGTGGTGCCTATCAGGAAGCGCAGCGCAAGGCTTATTTTAATCCATACATGAAGCAAACCGGTAAAAAAGTTCTCGATGAATCTTACAACGGCGAAATGGCCAAAATCAAAGCCATGGTTGAGGCCGACAACGTGACCTGGGACGTGGTTCAAGTAGAAGCGCCGGAACTCATCAACGCCTGCGAGCAAGGTCTTCTGGAAATCATCGACTGGAGCAAAATTGGTCCAAAAAGCGATTTCATTCCGGATGCTGTTATGGGGGAATGCGGCGTGGGAACCATCGTGTGGGCCACCGTTCTAGCCTATGACGCGGACAAAATAAAGGGTGAAGGTCCCAAGAGCTGGGCCGACTTCTGGAACATTAAAAAATGGTCGGGAAAACGTGCCCTGCGCAAATCCGCGAAGTTTTCCATGGAAATTGCATTGATGGCTGACGGTGTGCTCCCGACAGATATTTATAAAACGCTCTCCACTGAAGAGGGTATTCAACGTGCGTTTAATAAACTCGATGAGCTCAAACCCCATCTGCAATGGTGGGAAGCAGGCGCCCAACCGCCGCAATGGCTTGCCGCCGGTGATGTTGTCATGACCTCCGCTTACAACGGCCGAATCAGTGCGGCCATCAAAGAGGGGCGCAATTTCAAGATCGTCTGGAATGGCCAGTGTTATGCACTTGATTCCTGGGTGATCGTTAAAGGCACCCCCAACATCGATCAGGCCTATGAGTTTATTAAATTCTCCAGCCAGCCAAAAAACCAGGCCGTTTCGGCTGCTGCGATTCCATATGGCCCAACCCACGTAAAAGCAGTGGCTGCGGTAGACCCCAAAATCGCAGCGGATCTACCAACCTACCCGGCCAACCTGAAAGGATCCTTGGCCGTTGATGCCGAATGGTGGGTGGATCATCAGGAAGAACTCAACGAACGCTTCAACGTTTGGGCAGCCAAATAAACATTTAGAAATTAAAAGGAGGGACAGTTACACCAACCCTCCTTTCCTTTTTGCAGACAAGAAAAATGATCAACACAAGCAGCTGTGCCCAAAGCCTCACCACGTTTGATGGTTTGCCGCTAAAGGAAAAGCTGCGGCGTGCTGAGCGCCGACGCAAAATAAAAGCAGCCGGATTGGTCGCCCCGCTTTTCTTTTTCTTATTAATAACCTTTCTCATCCCGATTTTGTTGCTGCTTTACCGTGCCGTTGAGAATCCTGAAATTCTTGAAGTCATGCCGCTCACGGCAGAGGCCATCCAGAGTTGGGACGGCTCTGGCATACCCGGTGAACCCGTGTTCGCGGCACTGGCTGCCGACCTGCGCCAGGCAAGCAAGGACCGCACCGTTGGCAATGCCGGCAAACGCCTAAACTATGACATCACCGGTTTTCGTTCAATGTTGATTGGAACCGCCCGCAAGATCTCCAAGATCAAAACAGAACCGGATTCCTATCGAGACACTATTCTTGGCATCGACAAACGCTGGGGTGAGGTGCGGTATTGGGCGGCCGTCAGACGTGCGGCAACGCCGTATACCGATTTCTACCTTCTGGCGTCCATTGATCTCGAACGCGACAGTGAAGGCAACATCATCCGACAGCCCAAAGAAAGAGCCCTTTATATCAGGGTATTTGTACGCACATTTTGGATGAGTTTTGTGGTCACCATTTGGTGTTTATTGCTGGGATACCCGGTAGCTTGGATGTTGGCCAGTTTGCCGGTGCGTTACAGCAATCTGCTGATGATTCTGGTGCTGCTGCCGTTTTGGACGTCGTTGCTGGTCCGCACCGCGTCCTGGATCATCGTGTTACAAAAGGAAGGCATCATTAATAAAATTCTGTTATGGACACATCTATCCTCGGATCCACTTCAATTAGTCTTTAACCGGTTTGGCGTCTATGTTGCTATGATTCACATTCTGCTGCCCTTTATGATCCTGCCGCTTTACAGCGTCATGAAAAATATACCGCCGTCGTATATGCGGGCGGCATCCAGCTTGGGCGCAAATCCGATTGTTGCCTTTTTGAAAGTCTATTTGCCGCAGTCCATGCCGGGAATTAGCGCAGGGTGCTTGCTCGTCTATATATTGGCCATCGGCTACTACATCACCCCAGCTCTGGTGGGAGGCCCCAAAGATCAAATGCTCAGTTACTTCATTGCCTTCTTTACCAATAACACCATTAACTGGGGCATGGCTTCGGGACTTGCGGTATTGTTGCTGGCTGCAACCATCGTGCTTTACATTGTATTTAACCGCTTTATCGGAGTCGAGCGTTTACGGATGGGATAAAGTTATGGCACTGCAACCCTATGCATCGCGTTTGGAACGTGCGTGGTACTACACCATACGGGGTTTCTGTGTCTTAGTACTTATCTGCCTTGTGCTGCCG
>CP070694.1:2352146-2356611 GCA_020353355.1 Desulfobacterales bacterium
GCCGTCCTTCCTGGGCTTCCAGCATGAAGACGGGCACAAAGGAGACGATGATAATGACTGAAGCGAAGAATATGCCCCGGCCCACCTGTTGGCAGGACCGGATCACGGTGGCGAAACTGTTCCGGCGGTCTTCCTCCGTGCCTTCGGACAGGTGGCGGTAGCCATTTTCAACCATGACGATGGATGCGTCTACCAGAACGCCGATGGAAAGCGCGATGCCGCCCAGGGACATGATATTGGAAGTGAGCTTCAGAAAGTACATGGGAATGAATGCGATCACCACCGCAATCGGTAAAGCGAAGATCGGCACAAAGGCGGAGCGGAAATTAAGCAGAAAAAAAATAACCACCAGGCTGACCACCAGGATTTCCTCGATCAGCGTTTTCTGCAGGTTATCGATAGACCGGCGGATTAGCTCGGAACGGTCATAGGTCGGCACGATCCGAACCCCCTCCGGGAGCCCCGGTGTGACCTCTCTGATTTTCGCTTTCACGGCGTTGATAACTTTAAGGGCGTTTTCGCCGTGGCGCATCACGACGATGCCGCCAGCCGCCTCGCCTTTGCCGTCCAGTTCAATAATTCCGCGGCGGATGTCAGGCCCGAAAACAACGTTGGCGATGTCGCGCAGCAGTACCGGAGTCCCGCCCTTACTGCCCACCACGATCAACTGGATATCTGCCAGCGACTTGATGTAGCCTCTGCCGCGCACCATGTACTCCCGGCCGGACATCTCGAGCAGGCGGCCCTCCACGTCGTTGTTGGACATCTTGATGCGGTCCATCACCTCCCGGATGGAAAGTCCGTAGGACGACAGGCGGTTGGGGTCGATGTTGACCTGGTACTGCTTGACGAAACCGCCCACGCTGGCAACCTCGGCTACTCCCTCGACGCTAGCCAGCGTATAGCGCAGGTACCAGTCCTGCAAAGTACGCAGGAAGGCAAGGTCATGCGCACCACTTTCATCAACCAGGGCATAGGTGAACACCCAGCCGACACCCGACGCATCCGGCCCGAGGACGGCCGTTGCACCCTCGGGCAACCGTCCGGATATCTGCTGCAGGTATTCCAGCACCCGTGAGCGCGCCCAGTAGATTTCGGTGCCGTCCTCGAATATGGCGTAAACGAAGGAAAAGCCGAGATCCGAAAACCCCCGGACGGTTTTGACCTGCGGGGCTGAAATGAGGGAAGTGACGATCGGATAGGTGACCTGGTCCTCGATCAGGTCCGGGCTGCGACCTTCCCACGGCGTGTAGACGATCACCTGCACGTCGGAAATGTCCGGCACGGCGTCCAGCGGGATGTTCTTCAACGCATACACCCCGCCCAGGGACAGCAGCAGCATCGCCGCGAACACCAGGAATCGATTCTGGGCGCAGCTTCCTATGATTTTTTCGATCATGTCTAGTGTTGGTGACCCACGCCGCCGACAGCCTCTTTAAGCTTTGATTCCGAATCGATGAGGAAGTTTGCACTCGTGACCACTCGCTCCCCGGCCTTGAGGCCGTCGATAACTTCAAAAACTTCGCCGGCCTTGGCGCCCTGCTTGACCTCGCGGGGTTCGAAATAGCCGGAACCCCGGTCGACGATAACCACCTTGCGGACCCCGGTGTCGATGACCGCCCCTTCCGGAATAGCCAGCCTGTCACCGAGGAGCACGCTGATTTCCACATTGGCGAACATTTCCGGTTTTAATTTGTCGTGGGGGTTGGCCAACTCGAACCTCACTTTAGCGGTCCGGGTCTGCGGATCCAGGTAGGGATAAATATAGATTAGTTTGCCGGTAAATTTTTCACCGGGATAAATGGCCATCTCGATAGCCGCCTTCTGTCCAAGGCGTATGGACGGCAGCTCGTATTCATAGATATCGGCAATGAGCCATACCACCGACAGATCGGCGATCGTGTAAAGCGCCATGCCCGCTTCCACGAACTGCCCCCGGGTGATCATTTTTTTGAGCACATAGCCCGTGAACGGGCTATAGAGAGTCAGTGTGTTCATCGGCTCCCGGGTTTTTTCGAGCGTCTCGATCTGCGCATCGCTGATGTCCCAGAACTTCAGACGCCGTCGGGCGGATTCGGCCAGGAGTTTGCCGCTTTCGGAGACCTCCGCAAACGGGCTTTTCGACCAGTCCAGTCTAGCCTTGAGGGCCAAAAGGTATTCCTCCTGGGTGGACACGAGCTCCGGACTATAGATGGTGAGAAGCGGCTCTCCCTGGCGTACGAACTGCCCGGTGAAGTCCACATAGAGATCTTCGATCCAGCCACTGATCTTGGGAGCGACAGTGCCGATACGCTTTTCATCGTAGTCGATCCGCCCCGCGGTGCGGGTCACCTTCTGTAGCGTTCGCCTTTCCACCGTTCCAAACCGCACGCCGATAAGCTGCTGGCGCTCGGGGGAAATCTGGACGGTTCCCGGTGTGATTTCCTGGACCTTTCCCTCCTTCTGGATGGACTGCATGTTCAGACCTTTCAACTCTTCCAGGTCGCCGGCCTTTTGTTCCTCCCGGGGCGGGCTTGCGTCGTGGCCGGCATGCTGCTTGGCCTGGCCGAAGGCGGTCCCGGCAGCCAGCGCGGCCAGCACTAGAATGGCAAACATCCAGCGGATCATTGGGTTATCTCCCGGGGTAATTTGGTTCCGACCGCGGTCTCCAGGGCGGTCAGACTCTTTTCGTACTCGGTCAGGGCGTCGTGGTAGTCCAGCACATAACGGTAGAGCCGCATGCGGCTGTCAAGCAAAGTCATGAAGTCGGCCTTGTTGACCATGTAAGCGCTCATGGCGGTGTCGATCTGCAGACGGGACTGGGGGATAATTCCCGTGCGATAGAGCTCGATCTTACGTTCCAGGCGTTGGAGCATCGATCCCATATCAGTAATCGTGTAGAAAATTTCGTTTTTGGCGCTGCTGTATTTGGCTTGGGCGGCTCGAACCTCCGCATTCCCTTCGGCCACCTTGCGCTCCTGCTTGGACTTGACGAAAATGGGCAGATTCATTTCGATCATGCCGGTGTACATGTCCAAGCGATCGTCCCGTTGACCGTAGGCGAATTTCAGACTGAAATCGGGCAGGTAATCCAGCTTTGCAGATTCGACGGTTTTCCCGCCTGCGGCGATTTCCTGCTTCAGGGCCCTGAGCATGGGATTGTTTGTCAGGGCCAGTTGCTGAAGCTCTTCGCTGGAGAATACAGCCCGCCTGAAGTCGAACTCCGCAGGCCTCCCCACAGGGCTGTTCTGCGGCCGATTGAGAAGATAGTTGAGTCTAGCCTCCAGTGACAGTTTCTTCTGCTCGAACATGATCAGCTCGTCCAACATCTTGGAAATCTCCACCTGGATGCGGATGATGTCTTCCTGGATACCCCGTCCCAGAGCATAGCGGGTCTGGGTAATCTTGGAGAGTTCCTCCAAAAGGCTTTTGGTGCGACGGGTGACCTCCATGGCACGGTAGACATGGGAGAGGTCGTAGAAGGCGGTTTTGACATCTTTTTCCACCTGATTGGCGATTTCATCAACATCGGCCGCGCCCGCGTCGGCTTCTATGGCGGCTGCCTCCTTGATCAGACCCCTCTTGCCGGGGAATGGAAATATCTGGGAAACGGAAATTTCCTTCATAGTCATGTCTTCCTCGTTGAAATCAAAGTCGGAGGGAAGATTGACCACGCCGAAGCCGAGCATGGGATCATCAAGGGCGCCGGCCTGCGGAATCTTTTCTCTCAGCATGGAGTGCCTCTCGCGGGCGGCGATAATCTTAGGATTCCTTTCGATGGCTTCCCGAACGAGCAACTCCACGTGAATAACAGTCTCATCCGCAGCGATAATGCCAGCGGTTGAAAACGAAAAAGCCACTGCCAGCAATGAGATGAATCTTTTCATTATAAGAAGTCCCCCCTGGCTTGGTTTGGAGGCAAAGACAGCCTTCTCATGAAATTAAGTGATAAGGATTTCATCTTTGGCGACGCGTTAGAGGAGCATTAGGAATTGCGTCTTCTCCATAATAGTTGGCCCTGAATATGAAGCTCTGCAGTTGTTATTGATGATAGGTTTATTAATTATCGAAAAGTAAATGCACTTTCAATCGGAATTGAATCTTAAAATGTCCATTGTGTTGGCAAATTTGGACATAGGTCACCAGCACAAATTTGGCCGGTAGAAATAGAAATTCGAAGGTCAAATAGGATCAGTGGCGTGTTCAGCGGAGTGTTCTTGAATTCCATCTCAAAATCAGAGAATACTTGATATAGCCCGCCAACTACAAAATTGTACAATGCATACGTAAATCTTCAATCTTTTGCATGGGTTCAAAATGTATATGTCGTGCCTAAGCCTGAAATGAATGAACATTACAGATTTCATAGAAAAATGTTAACGAATTATGTCTTTTTACTGCGCGTGAGCCACCACATTATATTGTGGTTACGCATACTGGCGGTAAAACAGGGGCAATGGATCGTATATCGCAATTAATTCAAAGC
>CP070694.1:2356711-2359904 GCA_020353355.1 Desulfobacterales bacterium
CATCTCAGGTCATCTGGACCGTGGAAATCAGTAATAGATTTAATGAATCTATAGGCAAAATGATGAGATTTAGTCAATCGTTATTAGGGATCTAAAAGTTATGTTATATTGAGAGTAGCCAAACTATAGGAATTAACAAGATTATTTCAGATATCAAACCAATATGTGCAACCTATCTCATTTTTGCGGTGACTTTCAAATCGGAGTCCCGAAAAATATGGCCTTCGGTAAATAAAAAAGGGCAAATCCATGTTTTAGATTCACCCTCCTGGTTTGTGATTACAAACTAATATCCAAAACGTTTTCATACTGAATATCAGCCGAATCACAGAGGTAATATGTGGAAAAAAGGGAGGTACCTCATTTTATCGTTTTAAATTACCCATAGGTTGAGTTCGTTTTCCGAAACGATCTTTTCACCGCGCAAAACCGATTAACACACTGTGTTTTGTGCTAGCTTTCAGCACCTGTTTGACAAAATCACTCATGCCTAAAATAAGCTCATCGCCTTTCATATGCGAATCTGCAAATTGTGCCTGTCGCTGTGATGCTAAAATATTTTTCTAGGTGAGATACTTCTGACGATGATGTGGTGCAATGCCCCAGGGGCCTGCCCGCCACCACGCCCGGAATGCGAGCAAGGCGAAGCGGGCGGGTCGAGAGGTGTCCCATTCGACCGGAGATCTTCGGCCCTGAACCCACTGCCGAAGAGCTCATGGCCGGGGATAGGCGAAGCAAGTGGGCATCTAAGCACTCTCAACACAGCATAACCAAACCAAAGTAAAATCTGATGGGGAAGTAAACCAATAATTCAAGGAACGTCCCTAATACCACCAGATGCTGTTAATATGAATTCATCTGGAATCAGTTTCTGTAAACATTCTGTTCATAAAAAAGGCGTCGTCGAAATGGCGCCTGCCCACAAAGGCCACGGCATGACGGCCCCACTGGCGCATGGCTCCTGGAGAAAGAACACCCGTGGGCCAGAGGATAAACCGCTCCAACCTTTCACTGCCGGGAGCAATGCTGTCTTGACTGAATATGCTCCTTCGATCATCTCTTGAATAGGGAAGGCTTCGGAGCTGACCATAGTCTACCAGTGAGTAAGCCTCCATTGAGGACTGCAATTCACGCGCTAAGGGGTAAAGGTGCTGAACGTAATGGGTTCGGCTCTCCATGGCCACCGTCACAAAATCTTTTGCAGGATCCAGATCAGGAGCCTTGAGAATCAGCGGTGGTTCGGCATAATCGATCTTTTCACGAACCTGCAGTCGATTTGTGGGGTAAGCCTTGTAGTAGCATCCGCAGTTATGAATCGTCTCGTAGAGAATCGGCTCTCCCTTGTTGTCCAACGTCACGCGATAATTTAAGCCATCAAGCAGCCCCCCAAAAATGTCTATCGCACCCTCTTTGGGCCGCGAGGGAAACCAGATAATATAGTTAAGTTGTGTAAGAATTTGTTCTGCGAAGCGCGTAAAGGAAAGCAGGGTGTATGTCAGAGGTTCGTCGGTGTTGACATCGAGAACACCGGTGCCGGTCCAAGTTGGTGTTCCGATTCGGTCATCGTTGCCTTGGATCTGGATCTCCCAGACCGGGGCATACATCCGCAAAAGAGCCTCCCGTTCCTCGGGAGAGTAAACGGGGATACCTAATGCATCACGCTTGCTCTGCGCGACGATTTGACGTACTGACGACATATCGATTTTGGGGGCTGGAGCGTAACGGATCGTTCGCCAATCGACAGGAGGGTTAAGTGAAAAGCTCTTATGGGCCTCGGCATGCCACTTGGACACCCCGTGAGAAACAAACAAGCTGGTGAAAGGGTAAAAGCCCAAAACCCTGCGAAGCGTAATATAGTCATCGGACACCGAAACACTTTTGCGCAACTCCTCCTGTTTTTTAACGTTCTGAAAATCCGCGGCCTTCAGAAGGTCGCCACAGGCGGCAACCTTGCTGTAAAGTCCGGCCCTGTCGTTCACTGAATCTAGAATAACGACAGCCGAATCAGGCAGGTTGGCAATTTCATATTTGCGAGCATCTTGATCCTGTGCCTGCATTCGGTCCGCCCATGCCGCAAAGGTGGCTGGGTCGTCAACCTCATCGCCAAACGAGGCCAGGAATCGGTTCACTCTTAAGTATGGATAATTTTTCACCCGGAAAACCCCAGAATCAAGAACGCCGGCTTTCTCGACCCGTTGATCAAGGGATGCAAAAAAATCCGCACAAATGCCGAGCGGCCCGGTTTCACCAACGCGAACCGATCGGGTCGGCACCGGTATGGTTGCGCAACCAGCCAATAAAAGAGCCAATAAAAAGAAAACGAAGATGACGTGAATGTTTGAACACCGCAATCTGTCCATGCTCCACCTTTTTTTATCTGGGTTTTTCAGTATCATATCGGTCTCTTAAGTGCAAAACTGTCGGCGGCTTCCAATCAACAAGCTTATGGGCTTTACCCCCTCCGCCGGTCCGGGGTTATTTGATAAATGAATACTTCGTCTTTTGCTGATAGATTCTGTCCGCTTTGGGTAGCATTTGAATCTCAACGTAATACACAAATTGCATCAAGTCGAGCTATCCCAGCAAGGCGTTCAATTTATTCTTGAGCGATCGCGTGCCTCAAGGCCCATCAGATCTTTTATAGCCCATTTTCCCCACGCTACAAACAAGCCAATCAGCGCCAATAAAATTAGGTGACTATAGAATCCAAATAATATATATAAAAAGAATTCAATTCTATCGAAATGACCATCGCAGCCCTTTGTCATTTCAAAACTCAAGCGCATACAGGTAAGGTGCCAAAAAAAGACTGAGACCGGAGGGAATAGGCCATGTCAAAAGTAATGATTCATTCTGCTACCTATGAGAACGTCCATCAGGCGGTAGATCGTGTTTTTGAACTCTTCCCTGTTGACCTCAAGGGGAAAAAAATCTTGATAAAACCCAACGTCCTTCGGTCTTCGAAGGCTGAAGAAGGCATCGTCACCCATCCCGCAGTGCTTCGGGCGGTGGTCGAAAAGGTAGAAAAAATGCAACCCGCCGCGATCATCGTCGGTGACAACCCGGGGGCATTTAGCTATGGAGCCAACGAGGAAAGCTTCAAGAAAACAGGCCTGATGGAAGCCGCCGTGGGGTATTATCAGAATATCGGAAGTGATTCACAGAAAGTTGATTTCAATCCCGATTTCTTATC
>CP070694.1:2360004-2363977 GCA_020353355.1 Desulfobacterales bacterium
ACTGTCATTTTTTTAGCGGCCATCTTCTCGATTAGTAAAAAAAAACGACTCCGAGCTTTTGGCGTCGTATTGGCGTTGCCTACGATTTTCTCACTGTGGGCAGCCTATTTTGTGGTAAGCGACGCCGTCTTCATCGTGGGTAGGATTTTTGGGATACTGTTTTTTGGTTTTGCCATTGTTCAAATTTTTACGATTTATTTTCAGAGCAAAAGACGTCACGAAAGATGTTATATTTGCCGCCATCGTTGTCTATCTGCTAATGGCGATGATGTGGTCATTTATTTACGGCCTTCTGGAGGTTTTACAACCCGGCTCATTTAACATTCCCGATGCTCATATCCACGAGTCGAGACGGCTGTTCATGTATTTTAGTTTTGTTACCATCACCACCCTGGGCTATGGTGACATCACTCCGCTGGCGGAAAGAGCAACTTCCTTCGCTATTCTGGAAGCCGTCATCGGTCAAATTTATCTGGTGGTCGTGGTGGCCTGGCTGGTGGGGATGCATGTATCGCGAAAATCAAAATGAGGAATTTCAAAAATGAGAATTCTGTTGGGCGTGATTCTTTTTATAATCTGTTTTTCTCCCGGCAATGCTTACTCGGATGAATGCGTCGAAGGCGACTGCGTGAACGGTCAGGGCACCATGGTGTATTCAACCGGACAGAAATTTAGCGGTGGATTCAAGGACGGTATGCGGCACGGTGAAGGCGTCTTCCTGTTGCCGGGCGGAAGGAAACTGGTCGGTGTCTGGGAGGATAACGAGATCAGAGAGGGAACTTACACGGATTATGATGGGACGACCTACACCGGGCAATGGCAGTTTCGCGAGCGAAACGGGCAGGGCACGATGACCTGGCCGGATGGCAGAAAATATACCGGTGAGTTCAAAAGCGGTCAGCGACATGGCAAAGGAACGATGATCTATCCCGATGGCCGAACCTATGTCGGCGACTTTAGCCATGGCGAACGAACCGGATCCGGTACCATGACCTACCCGGATGGCCGCAAATACATCGGCGAATTCAAGGACGGCGAACGAAACGGCCAGGGCACCCTGATCTACCCGGATGGCAAGCAGCAGGTCGGTGAATTTAATAATGGAGAGTTTGTGGGATTGTGATTCGATTTTAGATTGCGGATTTCGGATTGCGGATCGCGAAAAAATCGAGTTACGCGGAAGGGGTTACGCGTTACGGATTGAATCAATTGCGGATTTAGGGACTTAGGAATTAAAAAAAAAGGCAGGATCCTCATATTTTCAATGCGTGAATTCCTGCCTCTTTATAATGTATCAAATAACGAATAACGGATAACCAATAACGATTAACCAAAACCTAGGGCAGCTTTTTCAGCCAGCTGCCCCTGGCAAACCACTTCTCTTTCAATTCATCCAACATCCCACTGCCTTCAAGACCGTGCATAAAGTTTTCCAGCCAGTTTACCAGCAACGGATCTCCGGCGGGCACGGCGATTCCGATGGGCTCATAGGTGAGCGGTGTGACCACGGAGAGCAATCCCGCCTCCGGATAGCGAAAGACAGATACCACACAAACGGGATAGTCTGCGATCATGGCATGCACTTCATCATCGATGACCATTTTTACCGCCTCATCGTAGTCTTTGGCCGTCCACAGGGTCGCTTTGGGAATAAAATCTTCGGCAAATGCCTGACTGGTGGATCCTTTAATTGCAACCAATTTCGTGTCGGGACTGTTTAACTGGGAGGCTTGCTTGGCCTCGGCAATGGTTTTTTTCTTCGTCAGAAATGCTTTGCCCGAAATAAAATAAGGGCCGACAAAGGCGACGTTTAAATTTCGTTTCGGTGTGATCGTCATTTGCGACAGGACCATGTCGACTTTACCCTTCTGCAGCGCCGGTAAAAGCTCGGAGAAAGGCATGGTTTCAAACCGGTGTTTGACGCCCATGGCCAAAGCGATTGACTTGGCGAGATCGATTTCCAAACCGATGAACTCCCCGTCTTTGGTTGTCATATTCATGGGGGGCATATTGCCCATGGTGCCCACCACCAGTTCACCCCGATCCACAATGCGGTCGATGACCGGAGAACTCGACGTCGTGGCGGTTGTCATTTGCCATTCTGCACAGGCAGTCAAAAAAAACATTACGAAAAGCGAAACCAGAATTGACTTCAGCAACTTCATTCTATACCTCCCTTTGTTGAAAGACGATTAATAGGATCTAATTTATGCATCAATACGAATTTGTAAAGCCCATTTTTCAATCTAAAAAAGAAAGATCAGTCATCTGCTGAGGACAAGTTGACCAATGATTTGCGTTGATTATATTGGGATTGCAATCGATATCGTGCAACACGTGGTTGCTGAATAGATTGGGTGATTTTAAGCAGGCTCTGAAAACATTTTTTTTATGGCTTGCGGGAGATTTCATCGACGTGTCGACATCAACATCTGAGATTTATATCGCTGAAGATATTCAAGTTTTGAGCCGGAGAGCTGCCGAAGTTATTGCCGCAGCGATCGTTGTGACTTTAAAAACAATGCCCGTTTTTACGATGGTTCTTTCCGGAGGCTCTACCCCCAGGAGTCTTTACTCCTTGCTTGCTGCGGATGATGCATTCAAAGATCAGATACCCTGGGAGAACGTACATTTTTTCTGGGGAGATGAGCGTCACGTTCCGCCCGACCACAATCAAAGCAATTACCGTATGACCAACGAAACCATGCTTTCCAAATTAGCGATCCCGTGTGAAAACATCCATCGTATACGATCGGAGATTTCTGATGCCGGTCAGGCGGCTGAACTCTACGAGAAAGACATATCCGGATTTTTTCAGCTCGAGGCCGGTCAATTGCCGCGTTTCGATTGTGTATTGCTGGGAATGGGGTCAGACGGCCACACCGCTTCCCTTTTTCCGCAAACCGAGGCGCTGGACGAACGGGAGCGCCTTGTCGTTGCCAACCGGGTGGAAAAATTTCAAACCCACCGGATCACCATGACCCTACCGGTATTGAACAATGCCGAATCCATTATTTTTCTGGTCAGCGGTAGGAACAAAGCTGAAACCCTCAAGACGGTGTTGCAGGGCAAAAAAAGGTCGCAGCCATTTCCGGCCCAGATGATTGAGCCTGTGCATGGAAAACTTTTGTGGATCATTGATCGTGCAGCCGCAAAAGAATTGAATTTGGCATCGCAAAAGTAGATTGTAGCAGTAGAAATAAGAATCAACAATTTAAATTTTTGGTTCCTTCACAATTTATTTTCGCGGCTGGAAGCCGCTCCCACAATTTTGAGAAAGGGTAAGAAATCACCGGTGGGAGCGGCTTCCAGCCGCGACAGAGGGCTTTGAATATATCGCATCTGAATATCCAGTTAACTTACAACTTTGCCAGCCTGCTGTGCCGCAGTGATTGCGGCTACGAAGTCTGAATAGTAACCGATGGTTAGGACGACCGAAAGCGAGACCTTAATTCTAGGCACTTTAGGCATTTTAGATCGCTTTGGGCACTTTCCGTTACCGTCTCATAAGTTTAAAGGCGTTGATTAATCCATTGGTTGAAGAATCATGCGACGTTACCGGCTTGTCGTCTTCCAATTCAGGAAGGATTTTTTTGGCCAGTTGTTTGCCGAGCTCGACACCCCACTGATCAAAGCTGAAAATATTCCAGATAACTCCCTGCACGAAGATTTTATGCTCGTACATGGCAATCAGGCTGCCCAATATCCTCGGCGTTAATTGTTTAAACAAGATGGAGTTGGTCGGCCGATTGCCCTCAAATACCTTGTGCGGTGTTAGCCTGTGGATCTCTGCATCAGATTTCCCTTCTTTTTTCAATTCGGCAATCACTTCTTCTTTGGTCTTTCCATTCAAGAGTGCTTCGGTCTGGGCGAAAAAGTTTGCCAACAAAATGTTGTGATGATTTCCGAGGGGGTTATGACTGATGGCCGGTGCTAAAAAGTCTGCCGGAATCAACTTGGTGCCCTGATGAAT
>CP070694.1:2364077-2367153 GCA_020353355.1 Desulfobacterales bacterium
AGGAAATAATTAATTCGTTTTGCAATCTGGATCTGTTCCACCGATCGCTGTTTGCCATCCAAAGCTAACTGAATGGTTTGATCGATTTTCAGGACTTCCAAATAGGTGTTTAGGGCCTGCTCCCAAGTCTCGGTTTTCTCGGCCGCCAGCGCCGTTTGGTAAAGTTTTTCGATGCGGGCAAGCCGCAGCGCTGCATCAACTTGCTTTAGCGCGTCCCGAACTTCCTGGGAATCCGGTTTGAAGGACTCGGCCTCTAGCAGTTTGGTCCGTGCCAACGGGTAGTTATTATTGTGCAGAGCAGTTAAGCCGTCAGACATAAGCTTCTCAAATTCCTGATCTTTGACTAATTTTTTAACCCGATTCAAGGCAATTTGCGCTTTTGCGGATGCGGGATCCAGCCGCAACGCTTCTTCATAATCCGTATGGGCAAATGCAAACCTGTTGTTATTTTCATGCTGTCTGCCAGAGGCAATCAGCTTCATCACGGCGTCGATAGTTTTGGCTCTTTCCAGACCGTGTTGGGCGGTCACGTTCAGGGGGTCGATCATCAATGCAACCCGGTAGTTTTCCCGAGCGCGTGCGCCATCACCCTCATCCAGAGCCAGATGCCCCTGTTCCAAAAGTTTTGCCAAGGTGTCATTGGCCTGAGCGGCAAGTGTATTTGCCAGGGCGATAGCTGTTGAATAGTTCTGGGTTGCAAAACCGTATGCCTGATCCATAAAAAACTGATCACCCTTTTGGGAAAGCTCGGTCATTTCGGCGTATTTGGCCTCACCCCACTGCGCTGCACCTTTGCGATCAATTTCATTTTTTAAACTGAGAAATTCGGCCATTTTTTGCTCTGCGGTTTGTTTTTCGGCAGCGAGTGTCGCCGGATCTTTCGTTGCAGATGGCGGGATGCTCGCTTCTTGCGTCAGTGTCTCTTTGGCCTGCGATTTCGATTCAATCTTTGGTTCTAAAACGTCGTATGGTTTAAGCGGGTTTGTCGAAAGATAATGCAGCAACCAGCCTCCACCTGCAAGCACCAGTAAAAAAGCAGATGCCAGCACAACGGCTCTAAATAAATTTTGCCGTCGATCATCTAATCGAACCGTTTTTTGATCGAATGCCGGGACCCGCTGCGGAGTGATAATTTGCGCTTCGGCTTGCAAAAGAGGCTCAGGCGGTGCACTGCGGCGTTGAATCTCGGGAGGCAGCGTTTGAGTTAGGGCGCTTTGCTGTATCACCTGCAGCGTGTTGCCAATTTCTTGCATATCTGCCGGACGCTCGTGAGGAGTTTTGGCGAGCATTCTGGCAATCAGCTCCTCCAGTTGATCAGGTATATTTATATTGAGCTGCAATTGCTCGAGTTTCTGATTAACCGGCAGAGGAATTTCGTGGCGGATTTTCTCGGGTGTAATCTCAGGATAAAACGGCGGGTTTCCGGTGAGCAATTCATACATCAAGATACCGAGGGCATAAATGTCATCGGCCGGTTGAGGCTGGCCGCCGCCCAGTTGATGCGGGCTCATACAGTATAACGAACCGCCGGAAGTAATATACAATGCATCTTTTCCGGTTTTAAAGATGCTGGCAATTCCAAAGTCGGTTAATCGCGGCGAGTTTTGCGGGTCAATTAAAATATTGCCGGATTTTACATCGCGATGCACCAGGCCCTGCTCATGGGCATAGAACAGCGCCCCGACAACCGGCTGGAGGAGCGAAATAACATCCAGGCAGCTAAACTTTCCCAATCGCCCGCGATGGGCCGCAAGGTCTTCACCGGCGATATACTCCATGGAGATGAAGACCAGATCGTCGCTGCGATGGAAATCGAAAACACGGACAATGTTGGGATGCACCAGACGGCGTGCATTGCGACATTCATTTTTCAGCAGCTCGATATGCTGGGGGGTAGTTGAAAATCGCGGATGCAATATTTTGATCGCGACATCGATTTGAAGCTCGAGATCCCGAACTAGCCAAACTTGCCCCATACCGCCTTCCCCGATCGGCTGGATGAGTGAAAATCGGGACAGAAATACTTGACCTTTGGTTAAGGTTATCATTTCGCAATTCGGATACGACTACAAAACGGTTAAAATCCACATTGTGTGAGTCAGATTAAGGGCCGCTTTCTGCTTCAGAAGCTTCGTCTTCGGTTGATGTATCCAGATCAAAACCGGTTTCGGTAATATAGATTTTGCGCAACAATTCCCGCCAACGTTTAAACTGTTCTTCTGCAGAACCGGTCAGTTCATATTTTTTGCCCTGAAAATCCATTACGACCGGTTGCATTTCTCTGCCAAATGACTCGCTTAATTCCTCTATGGCGGCCGCATGGATCTCTGCTTCTTTGGAAATATTAAAGCCGTCGATGATGACCTGTCCTCCCACGATAATCATGCCGACCTGGATGGCACCGGTATTGCCTACATCTCCAGCCTCCATCGCAATGGCGCCGGCCAGCAACAAAGCCCCGACGATTTGCCGGATGATCGCATCGCGCTTGATTTTTTTTATGGCTATTTGTTCCGCCATATTCAGCTGGCGCCAGTTTTCGTAGGACGGCCACATTTCCTGATAGAAGACCTCATAGTATTCATTGAGGGTATCCACATACATATATTCACGCTCTCTGATTTTGAGCAGACGTTCCATCATGGGATCCTCATCGGCAGGTAAGCGATTGAGGTGAAAGATTCCGTTTTCATCTTCCTTCAGGTAACTGCCATATGCATTCGGAGCGAAATCGTTTGCAAACCGTAATTTGGACGTCGTTCGAATATCCTGGATCTCATTTGAGTCGAGGTTCAATTTAACTTCCGTGATGTCATTGGCAATGGCATTATATAAATCTTGAAATGCATCTTTTTCCCCGGGCAGATTGCCAGAATAATTGGACTGACTGGCTTCGTCTTCATATGTTTTGCTCAGCCAAGATTTTCCGGAAGCATCAACAACCTCTATTTTCAAAACCAGGTGTTCACCGTTTGATTCTAGTATTTCACAGGTTACCAGCAAATCTACACTCTGGGTTTCAGCCGGCAACACCCTGACAGCGCCCCAATGACTGCTTTGCTGCAGCGTATTTTTA
>CP070694.1:2367253-2384994 GCA_020353355.1 Desulfobacterales bacterium
AATGGGAATTTTTACCCATCGAAACGAAGTCCACCAAGTAACTAGGAGCAGTACGTGAGTTCCTATGACGGGAACTATAGTAATCAGCAGGTCAAAAAGTTTCGCAGCATTTCGTCGTTTTCACTGTTAGAAAAATAGAATGCACCAGAAGGCAAAATAGGCCCAAGCGAGAATCCCGATGGGCGGTACATCGAATAATCCGGTCTCATTCCAAGACCATAGGCCGGTGCGCACACCCACCGGCTCGATCAGCGAAGCGTCAGTCAATACGATAGCCGCAGCGGTCAGTGGCACGAGCCTGTGGCCGGGCTGCAATATTTGAGATGCCAAGTCCCATGCAGAGTGGACAATGATGGGCCAGATCACAATCACCAGCAAAGGGAGATGGGCTACACATAAACTCCAGTTCGGACTATAGCCATAGAATTCGTAAAGGAGAATGCAGCTTTCTTCGGCAATCCAGCTTGCAGTGCAAACAAGGACGAAGCTGATAAAAAAGGGTCCTCTTTCAGCTTGTCTCAGCGTGTGGCACACAACATAGATAGCAACAATTAAGAACGCCCCCAGTTCTAAGAATAGTATGCTCACAGTCCTACCCCTGGCAGGTCGGCCAGGACCCACATGTGATAGATGCAGAGCATGGCCACCCCCATCCATGTGATCCTGATGCAGTCCCTGGCAGAAATACCTCGGTGCAGGGCATGTTTGTACACCACCAGCTGAAGAAAAGGGGCAGCGATCATGATGAAAATGCGCCAGGGAACAAATGCAATCAGATAGCCGATGGCAAGCACTGTCATGGAAGCAAATATGAGACTGTCTACAATATAAATTGCCTTGCGTTTTCCATGTACAACGGGATAGGTGCGAATACCCAGCAGGGCGTCGCCTTTTAAATCCCGCAGGTCGTATATGATCTCGTAGCTTATTTCAAACAGAAAGAAAAAAACAGCCGTAAAGACCACCGTCTCCCAGGTAATCCCCGGCGGAAAACTATGGGATTGGTTTCCCCACCGCGCAGTGGCAAGGGGGTATCCGAAGACGGTGATCAGAAATCCAATCGCCGAGGCGGTGTTTTTCCAAAAATAGAGCTGCTTCAGTCTACGCCTTCCGGGCAAAATTGGCCAGTTATAAAAGGCGCCCAGCAGGTGGCACGCAATTCTGAGACCGGTTATCGCTGGGTTCAGCAAATGCACAACCACAAGGGAAGTCAGCAAGATCATTAAAGATAACTTTAGCAGCAGTTGGCGGTTTTGATCAACGAAACCGGTCTCGATGATAATATTGGCTTTGTCTTCTTCAAGGTCGACCGTGCGGTTTATCAGATTGACGACAAACCAATCCAAGGCACAAACAGCTGTAAGGAGCCACGGATACACACCGGTAAACAACCAGCCAAAAGTAAACACTCCCAACGCCGCAATTGCAGTGATGTGAAGCCGGCTAATATCAGCAAATGTTCGCCAAATTTGTTTTTTTCGGGCGTTGTCTGCTTCGTGATCAATTGAAATTTTTGTCGCTGATGTCATCCGGGGGTTCCCTCTGCCTAAATTAAAAAACCCCATATCTCAGCTCGAGAAATGGGGTGATCAACTCTCCAATCATGCAGGCCTCTTGGTTTGGGTTAGCGCATTATAGGTTGCAAGGTTTTAAATAACAGAACTCTCCTTTTTAGGTCAAGGATTATGCGATTATGATCAAAATCGGAGCTCATTTCGACTGTTATAAAGATTGGATTTTGGCCAATATTTCCTCTTACGCGTTGGAAAGACATATGTCAGCTTTTCACGAACGGCTCGTTTTTCTATACTAATGGATCCATACCGGATACATATCGTTGGCAGGATCAAAGGTAAGGCGAGTCAAGGAATTCCCAGTGGCATCCATTTTGAAGATGTCATTATGGCTATCACCCGGGGAGGCGGCTTCGTAGATGGAGCCGAATACAATGAACTGTCCATCCGGCGAGAAGGAAGGTAGATATTCCGCTCTGTCATCGTGTCCCCCGGTCAAACTGAGATCTGTAATTCCGCTGCCATCAACTTTCACTTTAAAGATATGCCAGGTTCCGCTATCCCAGTTTTCTCCATTATACGCTGTCGCGCGTTCAAAAATGATCCATTGATCATCCGGGCTCCAACTCGGATCATAGTTCCCGGGCGCAAAGCCAGGTGTAGAAATGCCCGGACCACCGTCGTAAATGATCTGTACATTCCCGCCGTCGGTATCCATTTTCCACAACACGAATCGTTGCAGAATCAATGAATAGGCAGTATATACAATCCAGTTCCCATCATTTGACCAGCAGGGATCGCCTTCATCAATATTTGGGGTATTGGTCAGATTTGTCAGGTCTGCGCCATTACGCCTTATTTTGTCTTCTTTACCGAACCACCATCGTTTTCAAAATGATGTCCAGTCCGTCAGGCGACTCTTTCATACGAGAGCTGCGTTTGAGCAATCTGCCATTGCTGAGATATATATTGATAAAGTTTCATGTTTTTCTTTGAACTGTTCCACCAATATCAGACCACCATTGTGGGGCTCTGGTATCTCCTGCAAAAAATCTTCGGATGACGGATTGGACCCTGCCATCATTAAGGAAAAAGCCATGGTTGGCCTGATCATACCATTTGCTTTCAACAGAGAGGGTGAGAATCGCATTTTTGTAAAATGCTGAGCTCTCAACGGGGACCGTTCCATCACCATCTCCGTCTGCTTTTTCATGATCAAAGTCAAAAAAATTGCTCACTCTCCCCGTTTTATCTTGTGCACGGATCACTACCGAATGTTTGGTTTTCTCTCCAATTCCCAAAACGATTAATAACTTGTCTCGAATTTTTTTATTCAGTCGAGCAAGATTTAACATTCCCGGATTGTCTGTCAAAAAATCTTTAAGTTCATTCAATCTTTGCACAAAAATCGGATCGTTCTGAATGTTCGATTGCCAGTGCTTTGGATTTATTACATCGAAGTCTTGGCCTGAAAGATTATGTCCCGGTTCGAACGTGACTGCGTTTTTGTATGTGGGACACAGTTCATAAACAGAGGGGAATGTTCGGGCAATCTTCCGAAATTCGTCATTGGGGTTGAGGAAAGGAAACTTGATACCTCCCTCACCTTTAATTAGTCCAATAAAGGCATTGATTGATCCTTTAAACGGGCAAACGGTGAGTGTGGCCTTTTCCAGGCATGAGTAATCGCCTCTAAGGGTTTTTAAAAAACAAGCAAATACGATTCCTCCCATACTGTGGGTAATAAAGTTAAAACTTGTCTCACCTAATTTTGCTTTGAGGTATTCAACAAATGCTTTTAATTTTTTTCCGTTATCAACGCATGATCTTCTCCAATCATAGCCAAAAATATAAACACGGCCCCCTAGTTTTCTTTTGATGATATAAAAAGCTTCCTTATAAGCGAGATCTTCCACGTCCGACCGCTCGATGATCGACTCGGGAGACTGTTCAAATTTTGCCTTGGCATCCAGCGCCAGATCATAGATAGTTTCATATTTACTCTGCAGACCGGACCAGATAACATCAAAATCAAGCGTGTTCGTATCCGCAAGTTTTGTTCCTTTGATCCCCGGTATAATGATTGTTGGTTTCATGATGTTTCGCTCCCGGAAATTTAATTGCTAAAAATCATAAAGAGGATGTAGACGAGCCAGACTGCTGCCACCACCCATACCAATACCATAAAAACCGCAGCGATTTTGCCGAATAATGTTGCTGAGTGGAGTCTGTGGTCATCCGCTTGCCTTTCGAAAAAGATAGTTCAGATAATCACTAAATAACATTGTTATGGACGTCAAATCAATTTTTATTATTTCCTGCTTTTTTCTTCGCTTGACATATCGTTGGTTTTCCCATTTAAGTGGTGTCCTGTTTTGTGATGATGGAGGATTATCCTGTCAATGAGGGCCAACATCTTTTTCTTATACGGAGCTACCGTTTTAATCTGGGGGACGACCTGGCTGGGGATCAAGTTCCAGCTGGGCGGTGTGGATCCCATGGCATCGGTGCTTTACCGCTTTATGGCTGCGGCAATGATTCTAATGCTGTATTGTAAACTGGTCGGCCTGAGGATGCGGTTTCAACTGAAGGATCACGTGTTTATGGTGCTGCAGGGGTTGCTGTTGTTTTCCGTCAATTACTGGATAATTTATTTAGCCTCGGTTCACCTGACCAGTGGATTGGTGGCGGTGATTTTTTCCAGCATTGTATTCATGAATATGCTCAACGGTGCCGTGCTGATGGGCTCCCCGATTCGCTTCAGCGTGTTGCTGGGGGGTATAATTGGGGTTGCCGGAATCGTATTTGTTTTTTGGTCTGAGATATCCGCATTCAGCTTTTCCGACAAAGCAGCCACCGGCGTGGTGTTGGCGGCGCTATCGACGTATATGGCCTCGCTGGGAAACATTATTTCCGCACGCCATCAAAAAAATGATTTACCGGTTATTCAAACCAATGCTTTTGCTATGGCTTACGGCGTTGTCATCATGGGCATTATTACGATTGCCAGCGGCAAAGAATTTGGTTTTGATATATCGCTTGCGTATGTTGGCTCCCTAATTTATCTGTCTGTTTTTGGAACGGTGATTGCCTTCGGGTGTTACCTGAAATTAATCGGCAAAATCGGTGCGGATCGAGCGGCATACGCCACCATGCTCTTTCCCATTGTGGCTCTTGTTATCTCAACCTTTTTTGAAGACTATCAATGGTCGGCGCATAATATCATCGGGATGGTGTTGGTGCTGATGGGCAATTTACTGGTCATCAATAAAAAGGCGTTGCAGATGAGAGGAAGTAAATGAGCAGATGCAGGCTGTATGTTGACGCGCTTGGATTTTCAGGAGACGTCGGACCGCCGATGTTCGATGAACATACCAAGAAAAATGCCCGGGACAGCATCCGATTATCCGCAGGGCCAACCATCTTCAGCCCTTTTGCTCCGGCTGATCGGTATCGGGCCCGATCAGCCGGGCCATCAGGTGGATTAAAATGATCACCACAGAGATCGGCACGGCCGCGGTAATCCAAGCCAGGGGCACCTCCAGCCCATCGCTGAGGCGATGCAACCCTCGGGCCAGGAAACGATCACTGTGATATAGAATCGGGCCTAAAAATAACACGGCGGCTGCCGACCGCAGCCAGGTGGCACTGATGATCCAGAGCTTGGAGCCGGTCTGTGGCGGCTGGATCAAACGGGGGTCGCGATCGGCTCGAAACGCGACTGTAGCACCGAAAAGCCCGCCCCAAATCATACAATAGCGTGCGGCTTCCTCGGTCCAGACCGGCACGGCCTGGAAGATGTACCTGGCCAGTACCTGAAACAGCACCAGCAGCAGCATGAGGCTCAGGAATCCAACCGCTGCCACCCGGCAGAATTTATCGATTCCATAGCTGGTCAACACAATGGCCCGGCGCATAGGTTTCTCCTTAGCGTTGTTTTTCGGCCGCCTGAATAAACATCGTCGCAATTTCTTCAGATACGATCTCTGTGTAATTGGGTCTGATTAACGCAGCGAACTTGGCCTTTTCCTCGGAAGTATTGACGTAAACCTGCATTCCGGCTTTTTTGAGTGCATCCAAACCCTGCGCTTCCGCTTTTTTGACCCAGGCTTTGACGGTGGCATTGGCCTTGGCGACACTCTCATCGACATCGGACAGGTCCTTGTCGTTGAGCCCCTTGTACCAGTCTTCGGAACAGATAGCCACACGCAGTGCGGGTGCCACTTTAACATCCGAGTAGTATTTGAGCACCTCGGTGTGTTTGAACATAATCGGCACAAAGGCTGGATTCATATAGCCGTCGGCCACTCCGGTTTGAAGCGCGTTGTAAATTTCAGGCCAGGGGATGACAACGGCGTTGGCACCCCAGATCTCCAGCCATTTGGCCTGCTTCTTATCCAGGGCACGCATGCGGATGCCGGCAAAGTCGGCCGGGGTCTTGATGAATTTTTTGGTGGTGACGATACCGGCCATGTCGCCCACCGGGATCAACCCCAGAACCCGCACGCCGCGTTTGGTAGTGCCGGCATTGATCTTTTCTAAGATATCCGTATTATTGAGCACCCGAAAAAAATGGTCCATGTCTTCGAAAAGAAATGGGAGGTAAAAGCCGAAGATGGTGGGATCGAGGCTTCCGGCTTTGGCTAGATCGGAGTTGGATATTTCCAACAGCCCCTGGCTGACCTGGTCCAGTTTTTCGGCTTCGCCCCCTAAAGCGTCTTTGGGATAAAGTTTGATCTTCATCCCCTTTGACTCCATGTTTTCGGTGAAGGTCTTGGACCACAGATAGGTGCCGCATTTTTCCGCATCCGGCGGACAGTCCAGGGCCAGCTTGATCTCTCCTGCGGCCATGACGCTGCCGCCGATCAGCAAGACGATTGCCAGACTGAAGACAATGCAAAAGATGATTTGATTTTTCTTCATGAGTAGTCTCCTTTCGTCTTTTAAAGGAATCCCAGAACACGGGGTAAATAGAGCGACAGCGACGGAACCAGCGTGATGATCAGCAACACGATGATTTCCACCAGGATAAACGGCAGTGTCGCTTTCGCCAATGTCCAGTAATTTTCGCCTGAGATGGCCGAAACAATGATCAGACAGCCGCCCAACGGCGGCGTGATAAGCCCCATCGTCAGATTCAGACACAGGATGATACCTAAATGAATGGGATTGATCCCCTGGGCCACGGCTGCCGGACCGAACAAGGGCACCAGCAGGGCCAGCGCCATGGGCACATCCATGAACATCCCGGCAATCAAAAAAATCACATTGATCAGCAGCAGAAAGGAAATTCCGGTCAAACCGGTCTCGATGGCTAACTCGGCGATCTGTTGCGGCCATTGCTCCAGCGAACCGACGTAAGCGGCGCAGGCGGCCGCGACCAGCACCATGAATATCGAACCGGTCAAGATAGCGGCCCGCTCGAAGCACTGCCAGATTACTCTGGGACTAACCCCTCCGTAGAAGAAGCCGGCCAGCAAAGCGGCCGCCACAGCCACGCCGGCGGCTTCGGTGGGAGTGGCGATGCCGAAAACGATGCCTCCCAGAATAATGGTCGGCAGCAGCAGCGCCGGCGTCGATTTAAGCAAACTGGGAAAGAATGGAGGGACCTGCGTGCCACGCCCGCCGGGGTGGTCGCGGCGGTGGGCAAGAACGGCATTAGCCAGCAGCAGGGCCCCTCCCAACAGCAGGCCCGGCAGAATCCCGGCGGCAAAAAGGCCGCCGATAGATACTTGCATCCAGGCACCGTAGAAAATGAGAATGATGGAAGGCGGAATGATCGGGCCAATGACCGAAGAAGCCGCCGTAACCGCACCCGCATAACGCCTGGTGTAGCCCTGCTCACGCATAGCCGGTACCAGCGTGTTGGACAACGCGGCGGCGTCGGCCACGGCCGATCCGCTCACTCCGGCAAAAAAAATGGAGGTCATGATGTTGACGTGACCCAAACCGCCTTTGAACCGGCCCACAATGGACATGGAGAAATCGATGAGGTAGCGGGTCACCCCGGTGCGGTTCATCACCTCCCCGGTCATAATAAAAAGCACCATGGCCATCAGGGCAAACACGTCCAGTTGGCTGAATACGCGCTGGGGCAAAACCGCCAAGTAGCGGGCGTTGTCGCTGGCAATAAAGGTTAGCACCGCAGCGGCGCCGACGACATACGCCAGTGCCGCGCCGGCAATCAGAAACAGGAATGATGCGATGACGACTACCCAGATCAAAAAAAACTCCTCGTTAAAAGCGGTTCGACGGCCGGGCGATGATTTATCTGCTTCTCGGCACCAGCCCCGACGTTCTTTCACTCACTTTGCCTTGCTCGACTGCGATCTGCCCGTTTACGATGATCCTGAAAAAGCACCGGAGAAACGTTATGTTCCACATTGTGGCATAAAATGAAAATGATTTGCCATTTAACCATTATCCTGTCAACTTCTTTTTCGTTCAAATCCTGCTCTGATCACCTGGCGTGCATGGTTTGTTTCCATTGTGGGCCGATTTTGATGAAGGGTCTTATCGTTTGATTACTTTTCCCGGGCGCCGGCCGGTGCGTTTGCCACGCTCGACCACCATGCGCCCGTTCACCCAGACGAATTCCATGCCTTGGGCATATCGATGGGGGTCCGCGTAGGTGGCAGTATCCGTGAATTTTTTAGGGTTGAAAACGATAACATCCGCCTTTTTTTTCGGCTGGATGGTCCCCCGATCGTTCAGCCCCACGACGGCGGCTGCCAAACCTGTCATACGGCGAATGATTTCTTCGATTGAGAACTGTTTGCCCTTTTTATGGTAGTCATTGAATATCTTTGGAAAGGTTCCCCAGCTTCGGGGATGAATGGTCAGCGGCCCGAGATCATAAGCCAGGGAAGACGTGGCCCCGTCGGCCCCCACCGTGGTGTAAGGCCAATGGAACAGTTCCTGAGTTTCTTCTGCCGAATAGATCCACTGCAGAACGATGGCTTCGAAAAGCCGCTGGCCGCATTGCGCTAGAATTTCAATCAGGGCCTCTGCCGGTTGCAATTCCATTTTCTGAGAGATGATATGCATCCGGCAATGGTTGAACTCGGATTGCGGATCGGGTAATATGACCTCGTTTCGCGGCCAGAAGTCAGAAGGATCCAGATGCTCGAATGTGGCTTTAACTGCCTCGATCACCTGCTTCCGTTTACGCGGATCGTTGAAGCGACGAACGGTTTCCCGGATGCCGCCTTCGAATGCCCAGGGAGGCAACAGTGACGCCAGAAAGGTCATCGCCGCCAGATAGGGGTGGGCGTCGCAGGTGACATGAAACCCCTCGTCTCGGAGGGCCTGCATCATTTTGATAACGGAATGGACCGAGCCGGTGTTGGGGAACTTCGGAGAGGCATGGGACACGTGCAGGCGGACGCCGGTACGCCGCGCAACAGACAATGCCTCGGCCAAGGACTCGATGAATGTAACGCCCGAGCGTAGCGTGTCACCCCGCAAATGGGTGGTATAAAGCGCACCGCGATCGGCAACCATTTCGCAAAGCACCTCCAGTTCGTGGGGCGGGGAATTGATTCCCGGGGGGTAGACCAGACCCGAAGACAGCCCCCAGGCTCCCTGATCTAGTGCGGTTTCCAGATGGATTTTCATCGCAGCAAGCTCCTGCGAATTGGCTTCACGAGCGCCGAAACCCATCACGGCAATTCGAATGGAACCGTGCCCTGCGAGCGGAACGACGTTGATTCCGATGCCGCTTTGATCGAAAGCCGCTGCATAGCCTGCCAGATCCGTCCAATCGATGGTAAAGGAGCTGTCGTAGCCCAGGCCCATAATGTAGGATTGCAGCAAATTTTTTGTACGGCCGGCAATAGGAAAGATAGACAGCCCGCAGTTGCCGATCACCTCGGTGGTTACACCCTGGTACAAAGCACTTTCAGCATCCGGGTTGACCAGGAGGCTGAAATCTGAATGGCTGTGTGTGTCGATGAAACCGGGACAGACGATGCAGCCGGGCACATCGATGCGGGGGGTGTCTGGCGAAAGGCTCACATCAGACCCGATCGCCTCAATTTCTTCGCCGCGAATAACAACGTCTCCTCTGCAGGGCGCGGCGCCGGTGCCGTCGACAATGGTACCGTTTTTGATCACAATCCTGTTCATGTATCCATCGAGGGCGAAAATAAAAAGATATTTTTTCTAGATACGAAGGGCCGCTCCCGGTTTTGTACCGGTGTGTGATCCGTCGCGGATGACGAATTGGCCGTTGACCAGGACATGGGATATCCCTGCGGCGTATCGATGAGGATTATCATAGGTGGCCCGGTCGGATACGGCGGCAGGGTCAAAAACGACGAGGTCGGCGGTAAAACCCGGCCGGATCAACCCCCGGTCTTTCAGCCGGAGTTTTTGCGCTGGCAGACCGGTCATTTTGTAAACGGCCTCCTCCAGCGTGAGCACCTGCAGATCCCGCACGTAGCGGCCCAGGACGCGCGGAAACGCCCCGTAATTGCGCGGATGGGGCACGCCCCTGGCCATGGGCCCGGTGGTGGCCAGACCAAATCCGTCCGTGCAGATCATCATGGAGGGAAATTGAATTTCCCGGCGCCGGTTTTCCTCGGACATGCCAAAAACGGCCATGCCCATATCGAGCTGTGTTTTCAACAGCGCATCGAAAACCCAATCGTAAGCCGGTTTGCCGGCCTGGTTCGCCAAATCAGAGACATAGCGGCCTTCATATTCCGTTCTATTCGGCGAAGAGGTGATCAAAACCGAGCTCCACTCGATACCGCGGGCAAAACCCCCGGTTTGCATGTCGGTGCTCATTTTAGAGCGAGCGGCAGGGTCTGCCAGCCGCTTCAAAATCTCTTTGGGACCACCCACATGGGCCCACTGGGGCAGCATGGTGACCAATGAGGTGCTGCCGGCCAAATAGGGATATACGTCGGCGGTCACGTCAAGGCCTTCGGATTGGGCCTTTTCGATGAGTTGAAGGGCTTTTGGAGACTTATCCCAGTTGTCCTTGCGGGCGGCTTTGAAGTGGCTGATTTGAACCGAGGTCCCGGCTTCCCGGCCGATGCGAATGGCCTCATCAACGGATTCCAGCAGCGTATCGCCTTCACCGCGGATGTGACTGAAGTAATATCCGTTGCATTCCCCGACGGTTTGTGTCAGTTCAATGAGCTCTTCGGTGGCGGTAAACGAACCCGGCGGATAGATCAGGCCGGTGCTCAACCCGATGGCGCCCTGGGCCATTGCTGCGACGACCTGGTCTTTCATTGTGGCCATCTGGCCCTGGTCGGCCCGCCCCTCGCCGAGCCCCATGACGGACGCCCGGATCACACCCTGGCCCACCAGCTGCAGGACATTGGGGGATATACCCTGGCGAGTCAGAAAATTCAGGTAATCCCCAATCGAAGACCACTCGTGCCAGGGAACGTCCTTAACAAACTCACCGAAAAACCCACTCAATGCCGCCACCACTTCAGCACGGGTCTCGTCGAGCAGCGGCGCCGGAGAAAGACCGCACTGTCCCACGACGGCGGTGGTGATCCCCTGGTGAAGCATGCTGTCCGCCGTTGGCCAGATTGGCAGAGAGAAGTCGGCATGGGAATGCATGTCGATAAAACCCGGGGCGACGGCCCAGCCTTTGGCGTCGATGACATGTTTGGCGCTGCTACGGCTTAAATCCCCCACCTCAGCGATGCGTCCTTCGTCTACCGCGACATCGGACCGATTGGCCGGTTTTCCGGTACCGTCGATAACTTCGGCATTCCTGATAACGATGTCATGCATATTTATCCTCCCGAAGGCGATGATTCGTTATTCATAGATCAAATTGCCATTAATTACAATATGGCTGTCAGGCTGAGTCCCATCCTCTCCCCACCTGCACGCCCCGCTAAAATGATTTGGCGTGTGTGTAGGCTTTACCGATATCATGGCCGACGCCGTGATAGGTTCGGCTTTCGGCGGCGTACAGGAACGGATCGAGCTTGATCATGTCGGGAAGTCCATTATCTGCCAGGATATCCTCATCCACCTTTACGTCCAAAATTTCGCCGACAAACAGCGTGTGAAGACCGATTTCATGGGTGTGGATTACCCTGCATTCGAGCACCATCTGGAATTCATCCACGTAGGGTGCATTGACCGTAGTCGCCTTAGCCGGGGTTAGGCCGGTGGCCTTGAACTTATCGATTGTTTTACCGGAAGAAATACCGAAAAAATCGGCCTCACGCATATATTTTTGAGGCGGCACGCTAACGGTATATGCCTGGGTTGACATTATGCTACCGTATGTTTAAGTGGCTTTGCGCAATGACACCGCCACAGCAGGCGGTTTGCTGCAGCAGATACCGGCCCAGGCTGCCGTCATGACATTGGGACGGCCATTTGCATCGTAGGATCCGATGCACCAGACCGGAGACGGGTAAACCAGGGCTTTCACTCCTAATGATTTCTTCATTTATTTCTCCTTTCTTCTCCTTGTTTGCCAAATCATCTACTATTAAAATAGAGGCGCATTGTTGACAGAGTTGACTGACTGTACGGCGCTTAAGATTTGATATATGAAATATCAAAAGGTCAGGACCTAGTTTTTTCCCCCCATCCTAAGTATCAGCATCGGTATAATGCCCAATCCGGAAAGAATCGCCATGGCGGCGAAACTCCACAGGTAGTCGCCGGTGGCATCCCGTAAACTGCCAACAATATAGGGGCCCACCGATATGCCAATACCGAGTGTGGTCCCCAGGATACCGAATGCGAAGCCCATCAAGCGTTCAGACAAAAGCTCGGCCGGCAATGAGAATATCGCCGGCGTCAAAAGCGCGATGAATACCCCAATGGAAAGGGAAAGCATCGCGGCCTGATTGGTAAAGTGCGGGATCAAATATAACAATACGGCGATGCCGCCGCTTCCAATCGATACAAACAACCATTTGCTCCCCAACCGATCAATTAACATGCCGACAAGGGGTGCCAGCGCAATCGAGCCCCACATCGGATAGCTTGCCAGCAGCCCTGCCCTGGCAATGTCTGCCCCCCGAGAAAGAAAGTAGTCCGGGGCATAGGTAAAAAATGAGATAATGCCGGCATTAAACAGGCCCCAAGATATCCCTACCAGCCAGACACCCCCGCCTGCCTGTTTCGTCATGGTTCGCAGACCCGTTGGTTCCGGGGTTACTTCTTTCCCGGTATTTCGGCTGCGATATAATGCCAGGAAAAGACAGAGCGTCACGACACTAACAGCAAAGCTTGCCCATATTGATACCTGCCAGGTGAAGCGGTATGCGATGACTCCCATAAAATTAAGCGCCAGGATCGTGCCCAGGGGCATGGCGATGTTAAAAATTCCCATGGATAATCCGATTTCCCGGTCAAAGAACCATGAGGTGATAATTTTCGGAGCCACCACCAGCAATACGGCTGCGCCGATCCCGGCCACCAGCCGGCCAAGGGCAATGACCCCATAGCTGCCCCCCAAAGCGACGATGGCCGTACCCAGTGCCATACTCACCAGGGCAACGAGTCCAACGTTTCTCGCGCCATAACGGTCTGCCAGCATCCCGCCGGGGAGCGATAGAAAGATCGACGCAAATGTAAAGAGACCCATGAGCGCGCCCGCCCTGGCATAGGAGACATTCAAGACATCAACCAGAATTCCAATCAGCGGGGGGATACTTTGAAAAATGATACCAAATGTCAGGATGCAAAACGTTGCGAGCCCTAAAATATTCCAGCGGTAACGGTTGTCAGCATTCATTTCTAATCCTAATCATGTTGTCTTTAACAGCTTCAGGTTTCAGTGATCCGAGAGGACATTACATAAAAATTTAAAAAAATCCATAACTAAAAAGGGGTATCAAACTCAATTTGATACCCCTTTATATGAGATTAAGGCAGCGTCTATTTATTTAAAATTTTCTTGATCAAGCAGTTACCATTTTATAGAGTGACTGCTCCTCATTTTAAAATGATGGGTTTTAAAACTTTTGCCGGGCTATCGATTCCCGCTGCTGTTGTCCGGATAAGGTTGCCATATATCTGTGATAGGCCAGAATGCTGGTTGGCATGAGGATAAACCCGCTGAAGGCCAGAATGGCATTGTGCGGCAGATATTCCAATAAAAAACCGTAGATAAGGATCGCCAAGGGGATCGAAATGTTACCGACGGAAGAAACCAAACCAAATACGCGTCCCATCATCAGATCATCCACCTCTTTTTGAAGGATGCTTCGAAAGCTGGTTCCTGCAAAGATGACACATCCACCGATGGCAAGAAAAAACACCAGAAAAGGCATGATCATGCGCAGGCCAGACATGTGCAATCCTCCAATCATTATTAGCATCAGCCCGATGAGAAAGACACTGCCGAAAAGAGACCCGACCTCCCTGTTGTTTATATTGCGGATGCTGATCAACAGGGCCGCCAGGATTGTACCGAGACCGAAACAGGTCTGAATGAAGCCGATGTTTTCGGCGCCGCCGCCTTTCAAATCGGTGGCCAAAACCGGAATGATGGCTTCAACGGATCCCACAAAAAAATGGATCACCCCCACCATCACCAGAATCATCATCAGGCTCCTTGTCTGATACACATACCGGCAACCCGCGATGATATCATCGAGCAGTTTCGTTTCCCCCGCGGTTGTCGTCACCCGGGCAGGTATTCGGATAAAGCTCTCGAACGCCGCAGAAAATAAATACGATCCGGCGTTGATCATGAAAACAGTCAAATATCCGGCCCAGGCCACCGTGAGACCCCCCAGCATGGGTCCGATAATCGTTGATATACCGCTGACGAATTGGGTTTGGGAATTGGCCCGGGTCAAATGCTCACGCTTGACAAGTTGTGGAATAATGGCAGGAATGGCCGGATCGAAAAAGGCCGTGCATACCGAAAGCAGAAGCTGGCAGGCGAGCAGCACCGTAAAAGACAAAGCATCAAAAAAATACAAAATAGACAACCCCGAGACAATCAATCCCCTGGCCACATCTGCGCCGATGATGATGATTTTGCGGCTGTGGCGGTCAAGCAAGGCGCCGGAGATAAACCCCAAAAGCATGCCGGGAAAGACCGAGCAAAAGAGCACGAGCCCCATTTTGGCCGGCGAGCCGGTGGTCTTGAGCACCATGAAGGCCACCGCCAGCATATGGAATTTATCGCCAATTTGAGAGACCAACTGTCCGCTTAGCAGCAGGCTGAGGTTTCTGTTCACGATGAATTGCCTTTTTATGGGTAAGTTTAGAAAATAGGCGTTATTTCGGCGAATTTTCTGTGAGTTTATGGCTGTGGCTGGAATTCAGGTCCAGATCGTAAACCTTTTTCATTTCTTCAATTTTTTTTAGCGTGGGTTTATCGAACGGGACCTTGCCTTCAAATACATGCAGCACAATGCCCTCAATCAGATCCCCCAGGGTCATGTCCAGGTACTCGGCCAGGGCCTTCAGCACTTTTAAGATGCGTTTTTCAATCCGCATGCCGGTTTGTATCCGGTGCACTTGAATGGGGTCTTTCATATTTACCTCGGTATTTATTTATTTTGGTACATTAGTAACATATTTGGCTGGTCTTGTCAAACAGGAAGGTATCCAAAGGAGAGGGAAAAATCTATAGGGGAAAATGACAGCGAACCTGATGAGCCGCATCAAGCTTTCGTAATTGCGGTGATGTGGCCGGATCGGTACAAATGGTGGGATGGCCGTTTGCATGGTAGACCGGGCAGCGCGGTGCAAAGCGGCATCCGGTAGAAGGCCGTTCAAAATCAAACACCCCCCATTGGCTTTCATTGGGATTACCCGCATTTTTGATAGACTCATTGCTCTTTTTTTCAACCAACGAAGACCATAGAACTGCCGTATAGGGGTGACGCGGCGCATTGGCGATACGGCCTGCCATTCCCATTTCCACAATTTGTCCCAAATACATGACGGCAACTTTATGACTGATCAGTTCCACCACCCGCAAATCGTAGGAAATGAAAAGGTATGACAGGCTCAGTTCTTTTTGTAAGTCTCTTAAAAGGTTGACCACCTGGGCCTGGATCGATACGTCCAGTGCGCTGGTGGGCTCATCGGCGACAATAAAGCGTGCTCCGACAGCCAGGGTGCGGGCGATTCCGACCCTGCGTTTTTCGCCGCCGGAGAGCTCATTCGGAAAGTTGCTAAGCTTACTTTTCTTGAGATTGACCATCTCTAAAAGTTCACTGATGCGGCGGTCCATCTCGGCATCGCTCAATCGACGGTGCACCTTCAGCGCTTCTTTGAGGATCGCCTTGATGCGCATCTTGGGATTCAAGGCGGCGTCCAGATCCTGAAAGATCATTTGCAGCTGTTTTCTTAACGGACGGAATTGGGCAGCGGACAGATGGGTGATGTCCGTGTTGTCGAAGATGATTTTGCCTGCAGTGGCCGGTGTTAGTTTAAGCACGGTCCTGCCAATGGTGGTTTTGCCGCAGCCGGTTTCACCGACCAATCCCATGGTTTCTTTTTCCTTAATATAAAAGCTGACATCATCCACTGCGGGAATCACATTCTCTTTGCCCGTGAAGGCGGAGAATATACCCCCATGCGGTTTATAATACTTTTTTAGATTTTGGACTTCCAGTATGGTGGTGTTCATTTTCATCAACCGGTCGACCGAACCTATTCATCAAAATATAGCCAGCAGCGCACCTTGTGATTGTGAGAAATCTCCCTCAATTCCGGCTCCTGGTGTTTGCACTGCATCTTGATCTGTTTGGTTACTTGGCGGCAGCGTGCATAAAAGCGGCAGCCCTGCGGCAAGTTGACGGTGTCGATCACATCGCCCTTGATGGCCTGCAAATACGATTTTTCTCTGATTTGTCGGGCAGTGGGTATCGACGCCAACAGAGCAGCTGTGTACGGATGGGTTTCATGTTGACCGGCCGACAGAATTTCTTTGGAGGGGCCGGACTCCAAAACCTTGCCGCCATACATGACTGCAACTCTATCCGATAGCGTTTTAATGACATCAATATCGTGACTGATAAGCAGAGTAGTTACCCCGACAGTTGATTTGAGCTCACCCAGCAAGCTCACAATTTTGGATTGGATCGTGGCGTCGAGCCCGGTTGTCGGTTCGTCTGCGATCAGAACGGAGGGCTCTGAAGACAGGGCCATGGCGATCATGACACGCTGACACATGCCTCCGGAAAGGCCATATGGATTATTGTCATAGCGCAGCCGGGGAGAATCGATTTTTACATGCTCCAGCCAGTACAGGGCACGTTCCCGGGCCTCTTTGCGGTTGTTGATTGATGTATTCAGCATAATCGCTTCTCTGATCTGTCTACCGACGCTGCTGAATGGATTCATGGATACTTTGGGATTTTGAAAAATCATCGAGATCTCTTTTCCGCGCACCCCCCGCATGACTTTATCGACATGTCTTTGCCAACGCGGGTTATCTTTCGCCACTGCGACGCTCCGGGCGTTGTCGCGGGTAAGCTTTACATAATCGTCAATGTCCTGAAGCAGATTTTTTTGGACGCCGTTGGTCTTAAGCCCGATGTTGCCGGTGATAATTCCGGGTTCTGCGGTAACCAGGCCCATGACGGATAGGGCGGTTACGCTTTTGCCGCTTCCGCTTTCGCCAACAATACCGAGTGTTTCCCCTTTTTTAAGCGCCAGGCTGACGCCATCCACAGCCCGGTTGAATGCCTGTTTGCTCCTGGAATAAAAATAGGTGCGCAGATCTTCTATTTTTAAAATCGGCCCGGTTGTCATTGGTCCCGCTTCCTTTCCAGGATGTTGTTCAAACTGTCGCCGAGCAGATGAAATCCCATAATCGTCAGTAAAATTGCCAGCGCCGGGGCGGTGGAAGGCCAGAACTTGCCTTGCATAAAATAGTTGGCTCCAGACTGAACCATGTTACCCCAGGAAGGGGTCGGCTCTTGAACCCCAAATCCCAGATAGCTGAGGCTGGTCTCGATCAGAATAACTTCTGCCATGCCCAGTGTGGCTTGGATGATCAGCACGGAACGACAGTTGTGCCACAGAATGTGTTTAAAAATGATGACGGTGTTTTTAAGGCCCAGGGCGGTGGCGGCCTCAATGAAATTTTGCTGTTTGAGAAATTGAATTTTGCTTTTGATGAGGGATGCGACCGTCGGTGCATTGGTGATGCCGACCACCGCCATGATCAGGTAGATGTCCGGCTTAAACGCAGCCACCATTAGCAGGATAAGTACCAGACGCGGAAATGAGTTCAGCAGGTTGCTTACGTAGGTCGATGCG
>CP070694.1:2385094-2391646 GCA_020353355.1 Desulfobacterales bacterium
TTCTGAATTTCAGGGCCTGCAATGGATGATGGCCGAAGCTGAAATGGAACTGAATGCCGCCCGCCTGCTGATATACAAAGCCGCCTGCAACGCCAGGGATTTACCGAACAATGTGAAACTGCCCTATATGGACGAATCTTCCATGGCCAAGGCCTATACGGGTCATGCGAGTTTTAAAGTTGTCAGTGACAGCCTTCAGATGTTCGGCGCTTACGGGTATTCACAGGATATGCCGCTGGAGCGAATGCTGCGGGATGTTCGCATGTTTCAAATTGGTGGGGGGACTTCCCAGGCGCAATTAAATATGATTGCCCGGTCCATTTTTAAACGGAAATTTGACCTTCGAAAATAAACCATCCCCGCCTCAAGCGGCATGGCTGGTTTATTTTGTATGTTATTTGATATTATCGAATTTTCTCCCGCCGGAGCGGGATCCCACGATATGCACAACGGTTTACCTGCTGTGGGAGCGGCTTCCAGCCGCGAACTAAAAGACAAAAATGATCCCAAAAAATAAATACCTGAATATCTGCAGGAGATAATTCATGACGCAACCACTAGAAGGATTAAAAATCCTCGATTTTACCAGGGTCTTGGCCGGCCCTTTTGCCACCATGATTTTAGGAGATCTGGGAGCTGAGATCATTAAAGCCGAACCACTCAACGGAGACGAAAGCCGCAGTTGGCCTCCCATTTTGCAAAAAGGTGAAAGCGGCTACTTCCTGAGTCTGAACCGCAATAAAAAATCCATCACGTTAAATTTAAAGGACCCGCGAGCCAAGGAAATTGTTTACACGCTGGCGGGCAAAATCGATGTCGTCATCGAAAACTTCACACCGGGTGTAGTTAAACGCTTGGGTATTGATTACGATAGGTTAAGTCAAAAGCACCCTGAGCTAATTTACTGTTCCATATCAGGTTTCGGACAGAGCGGGCCTTACCGCGACAAACGTGCTTACGATCCCATTATCCAGGGAATGACGGGAATTATGTCCATCACCGGCGAAAGAGGACGATCACCGGTTAAAATCGGTATCCCCATAACCGATCTGGTGGCAGCGCTATATGCCATCATTGCGATTCAATCTGCTTATATCCAAAAAACCAAAAGCGGCAAAGGCCAGCACATTGATATCGCTTTGTACGATTCGATGGTATCACTGCTCACAATAATGGCCATGCAGTATTTTGCCACCCAGGAAGATCCGGGCCGGTGGGGACTCGATCATATCCATCGGGTACCGGCAAAAGCATTTGAGACCAAAGATGGCCACTATGTTCAAGTGGCGGCCACCAATGAAGTCATGTATCCCAAATTCTGTGAAATGCTGGGGCTCGAGGAACTGATCGACGATCCGCGGTTCAATACCAATGCCAAGCGAGTGGCCAACCGAGATGAAATTATGCCTCTGTTTGAAGAAAAAATGCGCCAGAAAACCCGGGATGAAGGGCTGCAATTGTTTGAAGAAGCCAAATTGCCGTGCGGTCCCATATTGAATTTCAGCGAGGTATTCACTGACAAAAATGTCTTGCAACGAGAAATGCTCTTTTCTCTGGAACATCCGATTGAAGGTGTCATCAAGCAGCTGGGCTTTCCGTTCAAATTTTCTCATACCCCGGCGCAGGCAAGGCTAAGACCCCCATTATTGGGCGAACACAATCAAGAAGTGCTCAAATGGTTGGGCTATTCCGATCGAGATATCGAGCGCTTTAGAGAGGAAAAGGTTATCTAAAAAGTTAGGTTTCAGGTGTCAGTGTTCGGGTGTCAGCTCTTTCCTTCCCGGTACCTGACACCCGAAACCTGAAACCTATTTAAGCCTGAAACCCGAAACCTAAAACCAAGAGATCTTAAGAGGAGATAATTCATGCCAACCTACAAGATTGCCGTCATCCCCGGCGATGGTATCGGCAAAGAAGTCGTCCCGGAAGGCATCCGCGTGCTCGAGGCAGCTGGCCGGCGCTTTGGCATCAGCTTCACCTGGAATGAGTTCCCGTGGAATTGCGAAAATTATACCCGCACCGGTCGCATGATGCCTGAAGACGGAATTCAACAGCTTCGCGACCATGACGCCGTCTTTTTAGGAGCTGTGGGCTTTCCCGGTGTTCCCGACCATGTCTCGCTATGGGGTTTGTTGATACCCATCCGCCGACTCATGCGCCAGTATGTGAATGTGCGCCCTGTGCGCATGTTAAAGGGAATGGCCTCACCGCTGAAAAACCGCGGCCCGGCAGATATTGATTTTATCATCGTACGAGAAAACAACGAGGGAGAGTACTCCCAAATAGGCGGGCGTCTTTATTCTGGAACCGAGGAAGAAATGGCCGTGCAGGAGTCCGTATTTACGCGCAAAGGCGTCGACCGCGTTATCCGATATGCGTTTGAACTTGCCCGTACCCGGGAGGAAAAGCATGTTACCTCGGCCACCAAGTCCAACGGCATTATTCACACGATGCCGTTTTGGGATGAGCGCTTCGCCGCGATGGCCAATGAGTTTCCGGACATCCGAACCGACCAATACCATATTGACATTTTGACGGCCCACTTTGTGCTGCACCCGAATTGGTTTGATGTGGTGGTGGGAAGCAACCTGTTTGCCGATATCCTCTCTGATCTGGGCCCCGCCGTAGCCGGTAGCATCGGAATCGCACCCTCGGCCAATATTAATCCAACCCGCGAATATCCGTCCATGTTCGAACCGGTACACGGATCTGCTCCGGATATCGCCGGTAAAGGAATTGCCAATCCCATTGCCCAGATCTGGTCCGGTGCCATGATGCTTGAGCATCTGGGGCATCCAGAGGCGGCCGCGGTGGTAGAAAATGCCATTGAAACCGTTTTGCAAAACACCGCCTTGCGAACCCCCGATATGGGAGGCGGCACAACGACTGCGGAAATGGGGAAAGCCATTGCGGAAGCGATTTAGTTATTATTAGATACGTAATCCCGCCCTCTTGCACGGGGAGACAGGGTTTTAAGAAATCTTCTAAGAGAAAGCAGGCTGATGCAAGGAGACGCACTGAAAAAAGCTTTGCGATACCGATGGCTGATCTTCTGGATACTGGCATTGGGGTATGTCATGGTCTATTTTCACCGGCTGTGTCCGGCCGTGGTAGCCGAAGACATGCGGCGGGATCTGGCTGCTGGAGGGGGCCTACTGGGGCTTTTGGGATCGGCCTATTTCTATCCCTATGCCCTCATGCAGCTTCCCGCCGGTCTCCTTTCGGATTCCTGGGGCCCCAGAAAAACAATTACGCTCTTTTTCGGTGTGGCCTTTGCCGGTTCCGTGATCTTGGGCATGGCTCCGAACGTTTACGTGGCCATTGCGGGCCGGACTATTGTGGGGCTGGGGGTAGCCATGCTCTTTGTGCCCACCTTAAAGGTGCTGGCAGAGTGGTTTCGGGTGAAGGAATTCGCCATGATGACTGGAATCCTGATGGCCATGGGAGGAATCGGATCCTACAGCGCGGCCACACCCCTTGCCTACCTCAGCAACTGGATCGGCTGGCGCCAATCTTTTGTGGTGGTCGGAATTTTCACCCTGATCCTGGGCGCATTGGTCTGGGCCTTGGTGCGAGACCGGCCGGCGGACATGGGTTGGCCCTCTCCCACGGAAGCCTCAGGAGCCGAGGGAGAATCCATTGGCCTCATGCAAGGGGTGAAAATGGTCATTTCCCTGCCCCGTTTTTGGCCCCTAGCAGGTTGGTTCTTTTTTACGTGTGCTATCTTTTTTTCCTTCATTGGCCTTTGGGGAGGTCCATTCCTGATGCAGATCTATGGTCTAACCAAGGCCAAGGCGGGACATATTCTCTCGCTGGCGGCCATTGGCATGATTGTGGGTAGTCCATTTTTGAGCTTTCTTTCCAATCAGGTGTTCAGGGCCCGCAAACCGGTTGTAATAATGGCCAGCATCTTCATGGGAATCATCACAGGCATGCTCTACTTTTTCACCCAGGGCATCCCGACTTTTCTGCTCTACCTGATCTGCCTGGGAATCGGCATGTTTTCCGGGGCTGTGGTCACCATCGGTTTCACCACGAACAAGGAGCTCTTTCCGGTTTCCATCGCCGGCACGGCCACGGGGTTGGTGAACTTTTTCCCTTTTCTCGGCGGAGCCGTCTTTCAAGTCATTCTGGGGGCCGTGCTGGACAGTCAGGGACTTACGGTATCAGGTGGTTTCACCCAGCAAGGGTTCAGATACTGCCTGCTGGTGCTCTTTTGCTGTGGGTTGTTGGCGCTGATTTCCAGCTTTTTCCTCAAGGAAACCATGAAGCCATCATAGCAATTGTAGATCTGTGAAGATGGTGCGAGAGAAGAATTTTGTGGATGGTGCAACGTTGTGAACCGTCCGGCGCCCGCTTATCCACCTAAAAATAAACGTCCGACTTCAGGATCCTCCAGAAGCGCATCGCCGCTGTCGGCCATGGCCAATTGTCCGGATACCAGCCCATAGCCGATATCGGAAAACTCCAGGCATTTTTTGGCGTGTTGTTGGTTATTTGTGAGAAATTTCTTGGACGTTACAATCTTAAATCCCTTTCTGAGCTGGTTTCGGTGATGTGGTATTTCTTTTCTTTTTGATGATCTGAGAAAATACGGCAATCATGAAAAGAATGCAACCGATATAATTCAGCCTTGTATCCGCCCAGATGAGCAACGTGGCTGCAAGACCATGCAAAATTGTCTCCGGCCAACTCAGCTGCGTGAGAAAGAATCGTTCCAAACAGGCCACAAAGGCAATGATCGAAAAAATTGAGAATATGACCGTTTTTATTATTTCAAAGGTGGGACCGTTTAACAGCAGCGGATGATAGGCCATGATAATTGGGATAATATACAAACCCTTGGCCAGTTTCCAGGAGGTAAAGGCGGTTCTCATCGGGCTTGAGCCGGCAATCCCGGAAGCGGCAAATGATTCCAGCGCCACCGGAGGGGTGACGTTGGCGTCCTGGCTGTACCAGAATACAATCATATGGGCGGTGAGCAGCGGTATTCCCAGATCCATTAGTCCGGGTCCGGCCAGAATGATTAAAACGATATAAGAGGCCGTTACCGGAAGCCCCATGCCTAGCAGCAAAGAAGTCAGTCCCACCAGGATCAGGGCAATCAGCGGAATTCCCCGGGAAAGTGACACGACCAGAGATGAAAAGCGCAGTCCTGTTCCGGTCAGGTTCACGATTCCCACAATGATGCCGGCTGCTGCACAGGCCACCGCCACCACAATTGCGTTGCGGGCTCCCTGTTCAAGGGTTTTGATCAGGGTGCCCAGGGAAATCCGGGAGCGTTTGCGAATCAGGGCTGTGCCATAAACCGCCAGGATGGAGATGAAGCCGGCCATCATCGGGCTGTAGTTCATCACCAGCACGGCAATTAGGATGCCCACCGGTATAATAAAGTGAATACCTTCTTTGAGAGTTTGGCCGATGTTGGGTAACTGTTCCTTGGGAAGCCCCCAGATGCCCTCTTTCTGGGCCTCGAAATGAACAAATAGGATAACCGAAAAAAAGTAAAGCACTGCCGGGATGAAGGCAATCTTGACGATTTCCAGATAAGGCGTCTGGGTAAATTCGGCCATTAAAAACGCGCCGGCACCCATAATCGGCGGCATCAGCTGCCCTCCGGTTGAGGCTGCCGCCTCGACCGCGGCGGCGACATGTGGACGGTAGCCGATCTTTTTCATCATGGGAATCGTAAATGATCCGGTGGCCACCACATTGGCCACGGCACTGCCGGCCACAGAGCCCATAAACCCACTGGCCACCACGGCGGTTTTGGCGGGGCCGCCGGAAAATCGGCCGGTGATGGAGTAGGATAGATTAATAAAAAAGTTGCCCGCCCCGGTTTTGTCCAGAAACGCACCGAATAAAAAGAAGATGAAAACAAAGGTGGATGCCACCCCCAGCGGCAGGCCGAAGATGCCTTCGGTGGTCAACGACAGGGTGGTGGCGATGCGTTCGACACTGTAGCCCTTGTGCACAATCAATTCGGGTGCGTATGGGCCGAAATACCCGAAAAGTAGAAACAAAACCGCGATGATCGTCAGATTCAGGCCGATCACCCGGCGGGTGACCTCCAGCACCAGCAGCACCAGGGCGATGCCGACTCGAAAATCCCAGGGACTCCAGTCTCCCTGGCGTTCGAAGATCCCTTGCAGATCGATGAAAATATAAAGCCCGACAAAAATCGATATGCCGATTAGAATCAGATCCACAACCAGGGCCAGGTTCAACCGATCTTTGCGGGCCCCTTTGTACAGGGGCTTGGTTAAAAAGGTCATTACCAGAATGCAGGTTAAAAAAACGGACCGGTGGCGCATGGCGGTCATTGCTATGATACCGGCCGTGTACATCTGAAACAGACTGAGGGCCACACCGATGATCGTCAGGCTCTTTGCAATCACCCAGGCAGTTGGGGTTTTGGTTTCCGCTGGTTTAGGATCGGCCATTCTCGTAATCCAATAGAACTGTGTTGATGTAATTTTTCCCCGCAGAGGCGCAGAGATCGCAGAGAGAAAAGTTTCTTGGCCTTGTCGCTGGGACGCCGACAAGGCAAAA
>CP070694.1:2391746-2396383 GCA_020353355.1 Desulfobacterales bacterium
CTTCAAAAGCGTTGAGATATTATCTCCAGCGCCATCGGTGATGAGATAGAGATAATCCGCTTTTGAAGGATCAACAAAGGAGAGTGCCAGGTAAATAGCTTGTTCCAAATTACCGGATGCATCAGAAGGATTGAGTTTGTTGATAAGATGTTTGGCGTGATGCGAATCGTCGGAAAAACCGGCCAGGACCGTCGGTCTGTGACCGGCGTCAACAATCAGTACCTGCTGATCTCGGTTCCTCTGTTCAATCAATTCCAAGGCCTTGGTTCTCGCGATGTCAAATCGTGTACCGGAACCAAGCCTGGCTTTCATGCTGGCGCTGGTATCGATGACGATAATCATATTTCCCGTATTTGAACTGGTATACATCCAGGTGGGTTTCGCCAGTGCCAGGCTGGCAAGAATAACGATCAGAATTTGAACAAACAGCGGCATATTTTTTTTCAAACGCTCAAAGGTTAAATGGCCACTTCTTTCCTTTAAAACCTCCTGCCATAAAAAAAAGTTGGTAACTTCAACCTGTTTGGGTTTTGGCTTCAGCGTGTGGATAAGAATTAGAACAGGGATAAATCCTAACGTTATTAGCATCATGGGATTTAAAAAATGCATAATGGCAAGACCTTTTTTCTACCATCGAAGACCGAAGCTAATGGTCCAGTCAATCGAAAATAGACGCTGCCGACACCTTTTACCATGGAATACTGGAATAGTGGAATTGTCGAATTGTGGGATGAATTCAAAATCAGTGTCTCTATATAGATCAAATGTTTGGTTCACCTGAAAAGCGCCCCCCTTGATAGATACTCCATTAATAGATCCTCAAACGGAATACTGGTATCGCACAGAAAATAATGGATCCCATAATGTCCGCAATAGTTTTTAATCGTTGAAATGAATCCATTTATTTTTTTTTGATACAGCTCCAATAAGTGCTTATCTACATATGTTATCTTTTTTTCTCCGGTCTCAATCTCGCGCAGCAGAAGATTTCCGGTCTGTGGCCAAAAGAGCTCTTCATGGGTCATCACCTGAATTAAATTGATATCAAAATTACGATATGCCATGGCCTCCAGTCCGTCTTCGTAACCATTGGGATCGAAAAAATCACTGATGATGATGGCAATGCCGGGATTTCTGCAACTAGCGGCGTATTCCGACAGGCAACCATTCACATTGGTTTTTTTAGCAGGGTTGAGGGATAATAAGAAATTGAGCACCTCAGGATACTGTTTTTTGCCCCGGGCCGGCGGCTTCACACCAACAATTTTATCGTTAAACACCATAAAACCGGTTTTATTTAAATTGGATAAGCAAATATAACTTATGGCGGCGGCAATCTTTTTTGCAGTGATCTCCTTTGACGGATTGCCGCTCTCCATCGACAGGCTCATATCAATAACAATGTGGGCGGTCTGACCTCTTTCGGCATGAAACAATTTTATAAAAAGTTTATCGAGGCGTCCATAAACACTCCAATCCACATAACGCAGGTCATCACCGAGGTGATATTTTCTGTAATCCAAAAACTCGAAGCCCTCCCCGCTTTGCCAGGAGCGATATTCTCCGCGTTGCGGGCTGTGTGTGCTTTTTTTGGTCGCAATTTTAAGCTTCTCAAGTTTCCTTAAAAATTCATCATCAAGGAAGGATTCCATCCTGTCGGTCATTTTTGTACTCCAAATTCTGAGCACCAATTTTTGGTTTCAGGTGTCGGGTGTCATGTGTCAGATAAGGCTGGTAGAAAAGTTAAGGAATTGAGGGATTCAGGGATTTAGGAATTCAGGAATTCAGGGAATTAAAAACCCTGAACCCTTAAATCAGCGTCTTTAATCCTTTAGCCAATTCCCTTTGTCCCATGCCCCATGCCTTATATCCTGAACACTGACACCTGAAACCTGAAACCATTCTTTTACGTCCCTGACACCTGAAACCTAATTTTTCCTGACCTGACACCTATTGCGGTTGCTCATTGCTTAATATCTCATCCACAATATGATCCACATCAACCCCTTCGGTTTCCCCCCTGATATTTAACGCAATCCGATGGCGCAGGGCCGGTTTGGCAACATCGTTGATGTCTTCAATCGAAACGTTGTAGCGCCCATCTATCAGCGCTGATACTTTCCCGGCCTGGATCATGCTCTGCACACCCCGGGGACTCGCACCCAACAGGACGTATTCTTTTATCAGATCCGTGGCATTGCTATTGTTCGGATGGCTGGCCAATGCCAGTCGAATGGCATGATCTTTTACATGCGTTGCAATGGGTACCTGTTTGACAAGAGATTTCATTGCCAGAATGGAATCTGCGCCAATGACACGCTTCAAATCGGGCTGATAGTCTTCGGTGGTTTTAGCGATGATTTCCTGAAGCGCTTGATGGTCGGGATAACCAATCTTAAGCTTAAAGAAAAAACGATCGATCTGGGCCTCGGGCAGCGGATAGGTTCCCTCCATTTCAATTGGGTTTTGAGTGGCCAGAACCATGAAGGGAGGCTCTAGGGTATATTCGGTGCCAAATACCGTGATTTTTTCTTCCTGCATAGCCTCCAAAAGGGCAGACTGAGTTTTTGGGCTGGCCCGATTAATTTCATCGGCCAAGATGAGCTGTCCGAATATCGGTCCTTTGTAAAATTCAAAGTAGCGGTTGCCCTTACCGTCCTCTTTAACAATATTGGTGCCGAGTATATCCGCCGGCATTAAATCCGGTGTAAACTGAATGCGCGAATAGGCAAGATCCAATATTTTGCTCAACGATCGAACAATTAGCGTCTTGCCCAGCCCGGGCACGCCTTCGATTAACGCATGACCGCCACACAGCAGACAGATGAAAAGATGTTTGATTACCAGTTCCTGTCTCACGATGATTTTGGAAAGTTCATTAATAATCAGTTCAAAATTGCTTCGAACGGCGTCTGCTTTTTCATTTGGCGTCATAAGCTTCTGCTTCCGTTTTTAATCCAATTGAAATGAAATAGTGCTTTATGTATTCGCGATAATTTAAGGGGATGTCTTCCTTCTGAATAATACTTTCGATCTCTTGCCGATAGGTTTGAATAATATTTTCTTCTTTTAATTTAGACTCACCGATGGCGCTCAATGAGCGGATATGTAAACGATATTTTTTTTCTTGAGCCGTAGAAAGTTTATCCTGAATCCCAGGGCCTGTTGATTTTTCAAGTTCATTAGGCGATTTCTGCCTTTGCGCTGATTTTGCACGGCCTGCCGAAAAAGGATAATTGTCATGTAACCCGTCATCATTTTGTTCATCGCGAGCATTATCCTGGGATTGATCTGATGGCGGTAGTCTGGTGGTGTTCACCCTGTCCCGCTGGCTATCCGCAATTTCTCCATTGGGCGTAAGACTTCGCGTATCCCCAAGGGTCTTTTCACGGTCATCTGCGCGTTGAGACACAAGGGTTTCATGAGGTTGGGATTGCACATACGCATCTGTATATGAATCACCTTCTTTCAAATCATCGATGATCTGAGAAAGTAGCTTCTCCAACCTGAAAAACTCCTGCAAGATTTCAATGTCTTGATTCAGGGAATCGGGAATCTGTTTGTTCAGGGCTACATTTAGCAGCATTTTTAATTTTTCGATTTCATTCGATGATAGTTTTGCCAGTTCGGGAATCGATTGAAAGGGCACACCTTCACCGCTTAAAGCATTTAACTTCGGACTAAGCTCATCTGCTAAACGCGATTGCTCTGACTGAAGCTCTTTCAGCATAGTGCTCAGTGATGCAGACAATGCATCCCGATTCAAGGATGGGTCATTCAGCCTGTTGGTAAGCTGTTCCAGTTGCCGGGCATAAACAGGCTTTGGGCTCTTTTTTTTCGCCTGTTTAGCTCCAATGCGACTTTGGGTGTAATTGCGCAACAACGTACGGGCCTTTTCAATTTGTTCTTGATTAGCGTGTGTCGGTCTTAAATTACGCCCCCAAAAGTCGCTCGAATACAGCGCCGCGTTTAGCACCAACAGGAGGATTAATGCGAGATGCGCAGCCGAAAATTTTGCCGGAACCATGTGTTTGATTTCCAGCCGGCGCATTCTGGCGGCTGCGTCTTCCAGCAATAAAACTAAAAAATCAGATTTTTTCCCGCTGAACTGATATTCGTAGGCTGTGCTGAGTTTGTCTTGAAGTTTCAGGCGCGTGTCGATCTCGATTAAAATAGTTAGTAATTTTTTTCTTTTTACAAAGGCAAGCAACAATGCAGCCGTTAAAGAGATTCCAATTGGAATACCATACCGGAAGGCATCATCGCTCAAGATTGAAAATCCTGCTTTTTCGATAAAAAATAAGACTGCACAGAGGCATAAGAAAATCAAGGCGGCGTATAGCGCGACGCGCTGAACAGATCTGATGATCACCTGCCGTTTGAGTTTTGATAATTCGGCACAAAATAATGATTCAGCGTTCACGTTGTTTCCTCCTTGCCGATATGGCGCTTGACCATGATGTGGCTGGCTGCAATCAGAAGAATGATGGAAACCATCAAAACAACCATATAGAAAAAAAACGGAAAACCGACGCCGTAGGAACTTTCACTCAGAAGGGATAGAAACTGGATTGGATTGATAAACGGAACAAATAAAAGGGTGCCAAATAAATAAGCAATCAGAAACGCCCGGGCCA
>CP070694.1:2396483-2413994 GCA_020353355.1 Desulfobacterales bacterium
AAATCCGGGAAGAAGATTTTCAGGCCGATGTGGAACCCGGTGTCGTTTATCAGGATTTAAATGAAAAACTCAGACATTCCGGTTTGTTTTTTCCACCCGATCCCGGGGCGCGGGCCACCATCGGTGGCATGATTGCCAACAACGCCAGTGGTACCCGCACGGTATACTATGGCTCCACCAAGGATTACGTATTGCGGTTGTCTGTTGCTTTGGCCAATGGCGAAATTATTGAATTGGGCACCCGGGCAAGCAAGACTTCATCCGGATATGATCTGATTCGTTTATTTGTCGGGTCAGAAGGAACGCTGGGAATTGTCGTGGGAGCAACTGTCCGTTTGGTCGGTTTCCCCGTAGGCTTTTCGGCGGCCATTGCGACATTTCCCACGATTGATGCGGCCGGAAAGACAGTTTTTGAAATAATGCGCTCCGGTCTTGATCCGGCGACTTTGGAATTGCTGGGTCCGGAATGCGTCGAGCTGATGAACCGGGAAGAGAACCTTAATCTGAATCTGTCCCCGACGCTTTTTATGGAATTTCATGGCACCACCACCAGCCAGCTGGCGGAGGTGCTGGAGATGGCAGCGGAAATTTGCAATACGCAGGGATGCCTGAAATTCGAACCGGGTGTGGGCAGAGCGGAAAGAGATCGCATATTTAAAGCCAGACATGGCCTGGGGGAGATGATTCTTCGGAATCATCCGGATTGTGAGATTTTAATAATGGATGTGGCTGTACCCATTACCGCTTATTCCGAATTAATTGCCACCATGAAAGCAGAGATGGCGGAAACCAATCTGGTCTGCTATTATTTCAGCCACGCCGGAAACGGCAATGTACACCTCAATATTGCCGGTAAAAAAGGCGACTCGCAGGAATGGAATCTTATCGATCAAATCGTTCAACGGCTGGTTCAAAAGACCCTTGATTTGGGCGGCACCGCCACCGGCGAGCATGGAATCGGCCTTGGCAAACGAAAATTCATGGCTGCCGAGCACGGAACCAGTCTGGAGTGGATGAAAAAGGTCAGGACACTATTCGATCCTAACGGGATATTAAACCCGGGAAAAATTTTTTGATCAGCCATCACCAATGGTTTGTGACAGATTCAGGAATTGAAAATTGGATGTATTTCAGATTTAATTCCCTAATGCCTCAATTCGCAATTCCCAAATTGGTTCCGGCTTGCCGGGGAGATGCGTATCGACGCGTAAATATATTAGCTAATTACTAAAATTTTGAGGACAACCATGTTTCCTGAGTTTTCCATGTCGGCAAAATATGAAGAAATGTATCCCGGGGTAGGGTTCGGGTTGACACTGATTTCGGGCTGTAAGGATTCTCCCAACCCGGAAGGTTTCGATCAATACAAACGTAAGCTTCTGCGCAAAATGCGAAAACGGGAGACCCTGGCCGGGATTACGGAACGAATTAATCTGTACGCTGATTTTTTTCAACGTTTCGGATATGATTGCCCCTTGAGCAAACATTTGAAAAGAACGGTGAATAGCGGCTTTCCGCGTTACTCGCTTTTTGTCGATGCCCATTTTATGGCGGAGATGTGTGCCGGTATTCTGGTGGCGGTAACCGATTTCGACTGCTTTGACGGCAAATTAATGCTGGATGTAGCCGATGACGGAGAAATCTGTGCGGGCATGGGCGGACGTGAATTCATCCTGAAGAAAGGGGAAATCGTGTTGCGGGATGAAAAAGATATTGTATGCGTTCTTGCCCAGGGAGCCGACGAAAAGACTCGTGTGCGGGAAGATACCGCCAATGTATTATTCTATGCCTATGCGGTATCCGGAATTGAACCTCAATACCTCAAAGAAGGCCTAACCGTCGCTGCTGAAACCGTGGTTGAATTCGGAGGCGGAAATATTGAGGGAATTGAAATATTTTAGCTATCTCATCGCTTTTAAGGGCGTGCAAATTTCATATTCAGCCTCAATTCATTCCTGCAATCCCATGGCATCGTATCTTGAAAACCGTCTGTCTGAAGGCCCTGCGGTCAAATTATGGTGCAGTTCTTCCTTGGCAAAATCGGTGATCATTCGAACCGTTTTTTGAAGACGTCCAGAGCTTCCTGGAGCAAGCGGCGAATGAAGACCTCCTTGTCACCACTGGTTTGTTTCTGGTAGTTGCTGTATTGCGGATGGGATTCGGCAAGCACGGGAGGATTCTCCTTGGACGCGGCCTTCAAGGCGTCAAATTTCTGCACCATTTCAAGCAGGGTATTATTTTCGTTCGGAAAACCCTGAAGCCATCCCAATCGGCGCATGAGTTCAAAGCGCACCTGGTCGGCCAAGAAAAGATGAACGTCCACAACCATGAGCTGATCTTTGTTTTCAAGATAGTGGAATTTCACAGATGCACCAAGGTCCAAGACCCCCATGATGAATTCATAAAATGCATTTGTACTACTATCGCCGGGTAAGGCTAAATAGTAAAGCGTCTTGTCGGAAATATCAGAAACTCTGGTATGGATACCATAGGATTCACCAAAACGTTTTTCCCAGGGACCATAACTTCGTTGCCTTAAGGCCTGATCGCGATAGTTTTGAAAATTCACTACTTTCGGCATAATAACCTTTGCGCCATCTCTGGGTTTCGCATTGCAAGAAAATTGCCTTTTCGATCGGATCGCTGCAATCTATATAGCAGATGACCATGGGTAATGGAAATAAATTTCAAGTCGGCTATTTGACAAAAAAAGGTTTCATACTATGTTTTTGCTGATGTCCCATGTTGAAGGCAATACTTTTGAAACTCAGGTAGGGTCAGTTGCGGAATAGCAAGTAGCTGCAGGATGATTATGAAAAAGGTACTGATTATTTTTGGTATCCTGGTGTGTTTGTCTGTTTCAAGTTACGCAGAGCAGCCGCTGGACATACTTCGGAAATCAATTGATGCAAGTATCACCATATTAAACGACCCAGGATATGATGACAGTTCACAAAAAAATATCCAGCGCCAGAGGTTGTGGCAGATTTTAAAGCAAATTTTTGACTTTCACGAATTCTCCAAACTGGTTTTAGGCACTAACTGGAATAAATTTACACTTCCGCAACGAAAAGAATTTACGGAGCTTTTTTCCAAATTCGTGAACGTCTATTATCTTACACGGCTGCAGGCTAGATACAATAATGAAAAAGTATTATTTATTAACCAGAATCTGATAAGCTATTCCAAAGCAGTCGTACACGTGAAGGTATTTTGGAAGAATCAAGAAATACCCGTGGAAATTAAAATGGTCAGACGCGCGGAGACATGGAAAGTTTATGATATTACGGCTCTGGGCATCAGTGCAGTGAGATTCTATCGCGGTCAATTTCAAGAATTATTGCGCAACGAATCGCCTGCGCAGGTGATCGAACGGCTAAAAGCAAAAATACAAAAAATCGAAGATAAAATAGACAGAATACATTAACTTTAGTCATTTTAGGCATTTTAGATAATTGTCATAGGTAAATTTTAAATCAATGACCACGTCCATACACACGTGTATGTGCAAAACATGAGCCAACAACCATGCTGGCACTTTCGACCTCCTGGAAATCTACCGAAACCACCGATGCCGAAGCCTTGCTTGAGTTTTTTCATCGCTTGGATATTTCTGCTCTGGAACTGGAGTACCGGATTTCCGAATCCACCTATCAACAGATGCGAAAACCGTTGAAGAAATCCAGATTAAAAGTTGTCAGCGCACATAATTTTTTTCCAAAGCCTTCAATTAAGCCGGAATCCAGGGCTAGCGGTGATTTTTTCATGCTTACCAGTTTGGACGAAGAAGAAAGACATCATGCGGTTCAATGGACGGTAAAAACCATTTCGCATGCGGCCGAGTTGGGGGCAAAAGCCGTGGTGTTACATTGCGGCCGTGTGGTCATGGACCGCGAGTTAGATATCCTATACCAGTTTTTTAAATCAAACCAGATCCAATCAAAAGCCTCCCAGGATTTCATCGGAAAAAAACTGAGCGAACGAGATGAGCTTAAGCCCCGCTATCTTGAAAATCTCTTGTATAGTTTAGATCAACTCAGCCGGGTTGCCGATAAATTTGGGATCCTATTGGGTTTGGAAAATAGATTTCACTATGATGAATTGCCGACCTTAGAAGATTTTGAAACTCTTTTCAGACGGTTTAAGGGAGCACCTTTGGGATACTGGCATGATACCGGCCATGCGTTTGTCAATGAAAGCCTCACGACGATTCCAGCAGGCGCTTTGTTGAATGCCTATGGCGATAAACTCATCGGTGTTCATCTTCACGATGCCATCGGCATTAAAGATCACCTTGCACCGGGTACGGGTAAAATCGATTTTGAAAGCCTTAAATCCTACCTCAAGCCAGACACCATCAAAGTGCTCGAGTTAAAACCCCAGGTAGCGGATTTTGAAGTGGCCCGGGGTATCCGTTTTATCCGCGAAACCATGCTGAATTAACCCGTCATCAGCCCGCCGAATTTGTATTCCTTTTTATTTGACACCCCAGCACGATTTCTCTATATTTGCTTTCTTAATCGATTTTGAGAATCATATCATCCGATGAGGAAAAATCCATGAACACTGCACGTGATTGGGAAAAGCCCATTCGCCGCTTGGAGCGTTTAATGCGGCTTCGATCTTTCCCGGTGGCCTTTAAGCTTTTTGAAAACAAAAAGGCCCTTTGCGAAATCCCCTTTCTTCGCCGAATTAACCATAAATCCACACTTTGCCAAATGATTAATCTTGCCAGAAACTTTGATTGGACGGTCGGAGCAGATGCGCAGGATTTTGCATCGGTCATGTGCCCCTCCATCATCGGGTTGACCGACATTGCGGACTATATGAAAGATGGGACATTCCGCAGCATTGTGTGGACCAAAAGCAGATCGGATGGAAAAAAATATGAAAACGCCATCCCACGCTTGTCGGCCGGAAAATATGCAGCCGTGGCCATGGGCCCGCTGGTATACAATCCCTTTGATCCGGACATTGTCTTAATCTACGCCAATCCCGCTCAGATGATGCTTTTAATCAATTCGCTGCAATTCGAAAATTACGAGGTGATGGAATTTTATTGTGTGGGTGAGACATCTTGTTCGGACGCCATCGCAAGATGTTATCTTAACCGCAAACCTGCCTTAACCATTCCCTGTTATGGCGAACGCCGCTACGGACATGCCCAAGATGAGGAATTGGTCATGGCGATTCCTGCCGGGATGATGGATGGAGCCCTCAGCGGCCTGGAGGCGCTATACCGACGAGGCGTTCGTTATCCGATTAGCTATGCGGGAGCAGAAACCGATTTAAGCCATGCGTTTCCGGAAGCCTATGGGGGCGAGGATTTCATTCATTTACTCAGGGGCAACGATAACCGGATACTTCTCGGAGTAACGGGAAGCATTGCCACCGGAAAGACCATTGTGGCTAAGATGCTGGAGGAGAAAGGGGCCAAAACGATTGATTTTGATGTTTTAAGTAGAACGGTGGTTGAGCCCGGCAAACCAGCCTATAACGATATTGTGGCTTACTTTGGGAAACAAGTGTTGCGCCCGGATAAAACCATAGACCGTGAAAAACTACGAGAGATTGTTTTTCGAGATCTCGAGAAAAAAAAGAAGCTCGAAAATTTTCAGCATCCAAGGATCGCTGAAGAATTTATTAAACGTGTGCAGCAATACGCCGACGAGGATCCCAATGCTATTATCCAAGCCGTTGTTCCCCTCCTCATTGAAGTAAACATGCACCCTGTCTTTCACCATATCCTGATGGTTTATGCTACAGAAGAAGAACAGAAGCGGCGATTGATAGCGCGGGACGGATTAACGGAAGAGATGGCCTCGAATATGATCAAATCTCAGCTTTCGGTTGAGGAAAAGAAGGGCTACTGTGATCTGGTTATTGACAATTCAGGTTCCCTTGAGGAAACCCGCAAACAGGTGGAGGAACTCTGGGAAAAATTAAAAAAGATTCAGCGGGATCGAAAGGCATAAACAAGTTTTATAGCCTGTCGCATATGGCTTTATGATCAATTGAAAGCAATGATTTCAGGAGAATGGCATGACCGTCCGTTTCTTGAGAAACAAAGTGGTTGAAGTCGAGCCCCAGCCAGATGGAAGCTTAGTGGTTTCGTGGCGGTTGACCGACGATCTTCTTAAGGCCGAAGTCAATTTAAAAGTTCAGCCGCCGGATCTTGAGATTGTGGAAGCCGAGGCCAAGCTGGCACGACTAGTGCCCCACGCATGGCCGTCAGCATCCGAATTCATAAAGAAAGTGGAGGGTGTCAGAATTGGCTCCGGGTTGCGTAAGATTGTGCAGGGTATGCTCGGTGGTCCCAAGGGATGTGCGCTGTTGGCCCATGCAGTCCTTGAGAGTGGCAATGCGATTATACTGAATTTTACCCGCCCGGTGGTTCAATCGGGAGAGAAACTTGAAGGTGATGAAATGCTGGAAAACCTCAAGGAGATGGTTAAAACCAACCCGAGGCTGCTACGAAGCTGTGTGGCCTTTCAAGACGACAGTCCCATCATGCAGGGTCTTGACAGTTGTTTCTGATTTTCGATTACTTGATTCGCTATAATCGGAAATGGCGCAAGGATCTCTGGAGGAGATAATCATGATTACACTCAGCCGCAGCCATGTGATTTCAGCCGAATTTCCGGATGAGCAAACGATTCGATTCAATGGTATCCAGGACGACCATATTTACAGCATGGAGATCACTATGGATGTGCGCATTGCCGATGGTGAGATTTTAGCCATTGAGGGAATAATGAAACGCTATACGAATTTTGTCTGCCCTCAAGCGGAACCTGTGTTGCAGGCTGCCGTAGGCATGTCACTGCGCGAGGAAGGTTGGGAACGTCGCGTCATGAAAGAAATCGGGCGGAAAGGATGTGAGCACTTCGCCGAGATTATCATGGAATGCGGACATTGCCTCGATCAAGCCCGGCTGTCCAGAGCCATGTGGGAATCCCTCCAGAACGACCCGGGCCTGGATCAAGAGCAATTTATTCAAACCTGGATAGATGGGCATCCTGAAATTCAACTGAGCTAAGGGATCGAACACAACAGGGATTTGGACAATGCGAATCGACTTGCATATCCACACCGCCCCGCGCTCCGCGTGCAGTCATCTTGGCCTTTCAGAGCTGATTCAAAGGGTAAAACAGATCAAGCTGGATGGTATTTGTCTCACCGAACATCATGTCGTGTGGGATCGGGGGGATGCCGCTAAACTGGCTGAAGAAGGAGAAATTAAAGTCTTTCGAGGAAATGAGTTTACTACCAATCAAGGGGATGTCCTGGTTTTTGGATTTGACAAAGACATCAAAGAACTGTTGACGATTCAAGAGCTTCGTGAAGAAGTAAAAAAAGCAGACGGCTTTATGATTGCCGCTCATCCCTTCCGTGGATTTAAAACCTTTGGTATCAATCAACTCCAGATGACCGTCGAACAGGCATGCCGGCGCAAGGTCTTTGACTTTGTCGATGCGATTGAGATCGGAAACGGTAAGCTGTCCGATGATGAAAACGATATGGCCCGCAAGGTGGCCGAAACATTAGGACTGCCGGGTACGGGGGGCAGTGATGCCCACCGAATCGATGAAGTTGGCAAATGGGTGACTGTTTTTGAAAACGACATCCACAATGAACAGGAACTGTTGGAAGAGCTCAAAGCCGTCCGGTTCAGCGTTTCGAAAACTGACACCAACGGATAGATAATGAGAAAAACAGGAAAGATAACGGGTGATCTCGGATTCGATCTCTGTCCAGCCGAATCATTTTGTTTTTGGACTTGCCAGAATTAGCACTGTAAAATTGGCTGTGCCTTTATCTGGTTAACTTTAATGCCGCACTGTTAGAGGGACCAATTCGAAATTAACCGAATAATTCGCTTGATTTTTTTTAAAAGAACTGTATATCATTAAAGTAGTCGTAGCGGTTTAATTTTTTAATTCGTAGTTTCAGTCTGAAGGAATGATCCATTTGACAAAATGGCATCCTGAAGTATGAAACATTGATTAATTTTTTTAGCAAGGAGGGTGCCAAGATGCCAAATGGAGTTGTGAAATGGTTTAACGAGAAAAAAGGATTTGGATTCATTGAACAAGAAGATGGACCCGATGTCTTCGTGCATTTTTCAGGGATCAATAAATCCGGCTTTAAATCACTAAAAGAAGGCGATCAGGTTTCCTTTGAAATAGAGGAAGGGGAAAAAGGACCTCGCGCCGTTAATGTGACACCAGTTTAACTATTTGTTTTAAAAACAAAAAAGGGCATACCAGCGAAAAATTATGGAATGCCCTTTTTAGTTGCCTTGGCCAGAATACCATCCAGTTTGCTGCAGGGATGAGCGGTCTTCGCTAGATGCTACGACCTGGCGGGATGGTTGTCATTTGGCTGCTGCCCGCGTTTGTTTTCGCATCGACTTTAGGATCTCAATGCTGCTCTTGTATCCTTTGTTAAGCCGACACAAATCGATCGCCATCCCTGCGATTTGGGCCACCGCCTGAACAAAATTCACATCTTCCAAAGTAAATTCCCAGGGTTGAGATGTATAGACCCGCAGGGCACCGATCACATTGCCGTGGACGTTAATCGGCACCGCCAATATGGAGGCGATGCCCTCTTTTTGAGCTTCTTCGGGGTACTGTATTCTCGGATCATCGGAAACATCATAAATTGCGACCGGTCCTTCTTTCAGAGATTCGGCGATGGATTTCAGAGAATTGATGGGCCCTTTGTTTAAATATTCGTCACTAAGCCCATATGAAGCAGCAATCTTCAACTCATTGGTCTTGCGGTTGATTAAAAACAGCGTACAACCTTTGACAGCCAAAGCGGTTTTGACGCTCTCAACAGTGACTAAAACCACCTCCTCCGGATCTCTCATGGTAGAGATGGCGCTGGTGATTTTTATCAGCGTTTCATAATTGATAATATGCTTTTTCATGCGGCCCTCCTTTCGACTTGCTAGTCATCATGAGTTTACTCTAGGATTATGACAGCACATAATTATTTGAAACATCGACCTTGGCGGTTTCAAATCCCCTATTATTAATTCAATTGCATTTTTCAGTAAGTAGGAAGGATTTGATACACGTCTTAATTGAAAGAATTTACTGCATTAAGAGATAAGCTTATCCAAAATTACTGCAACCGTAGGTGAAATAATTTGCCTTGGTAGGAATCATTCAGATGAGAGCTCAGGTGTCGAAAGAAAATCCGTATTTGCAATATTTAAGCTAAATAACTTCTAATGTCAATTTAAAATGTCGGGGTTAGCTCAGACCCAGATACCTCTCCCTGGCACGCACAAGCGCTGATACAACCGTATTGAACGGTGTCGGCACACCGAACTTTTTCCCCTGCACGGGTATCGCACCGTTGATGGCGTCGATTTCACTCGGTCTGCCTGCCACGTGATCCAGTAACATGGAAGGCCGTGCATCTGGAATCTTGGAGCCGAAATTGCGAGTATAATCGATTGGATCATCGAAATTAATGTGGACCCCGCCAGCCCTGGCAACATGAAAGGCTTCTGCTGCACAGCCGGATGCCACCTGCCAGGCATTTTCGTCTTTTAAAACCTCACCAATGTTCATTTCGGTCAGGGCGCAGGTTCCGCTGAAACAGACATTGCAGATCAGCTTTTCCCAGATCAGCTGATGAATGTCATCATATGATTTCACATTGAAACCTGCATCGCGCCAGACAGCGGCGACTTTTTCGAGCCGCGCTGTTGCCGGACCGTTCAATTCACCCAGATGAACAAACTCCATGCCGCAATGGTGAACCTGTCCCGGCTTTTTGATGGATGCTCCAAATCCCCCGGCAATGCCGACAAGCACCTGTTGAGTGCCGAGGATGCCGGCAACTTTCTCAGAGCTACCGAGTCCATTTTGGATCGTCAACACATCCGTATTCCGTCCCAGAAGCGCTTTCGTGGATTCGGCAGCCTGGACCACGTCCATGGCTTTTGTGGCAATGATCACCAGGTCACAAGGACCGACATCTGCTGTATCCGTGGTAGCGTTGATTTGCACCGTACGATCGCCGCTTTTACCTTGAATTCGGAGACCGTTTTTACGGATAGCCTCGATATGATCGACCCACCGATCGACGCCCCAAACATCGTTACCCGCAGCTGCCAGTAATCCGGCATAGACGCTGCCCATCGCTCCCGTGCCGACGATACAGATTTTCATTGTTCTTTTTCCTTAATCCTGACTTCTTAGAGATCCGGAGCCGGATATCCGGGTGCTGATTTTAGGTCTGCCTTTGTAATAAATGTCTCCGCTGCCAGAGATTGTCGCGTTCAGTGATTCGGAGGCGTTTAGCCTGCAATCGCCTGAACCACTAATCGTCACCGAGACATTTTTCGTTTCTAAATCAAATGCATTGATTTTCCCCGAGCCACTAATGGCTGCATTTGATTCATCAGCCTCTCCTGAAAGATTGATGGAGCCGACGGTTATGAATGTTGAGAAAACAAATACAACCGCCACTTGGAGTGTTTTGAGTGCCATGGTTTTTTCCTCATAAAATTTTTAATTTCCACCTAAATATCGACACAGGCCTCTGATGTCAATTTATTCTCGCAGGGTCCTCATTATTACCCTTGTCTGTGTCATTGCCGCGTGTGCGGCTTCGAATCGTCGAGTTCGATGTTTGCCTCATGCCGATTGCGGCATATTTTCAACCTCACCTGCATTTTGCCCCGGAGGATGCCATTCAGGCCGCAGAAGATTTAGGGTGCAAAGCGCTTTTCATCCCGTTGAAGCGGGCCTCAAAACCCTTCCCAAGTTGACTGAAAAACATTGGACAATACACTGCTTAGGTATTGTTTATAGATTCGAGAAGAGTTACTTATTATAGTTTAGATACTAAACTATTGTGATTTTTCAGTTTATCCTTGTGCATTCTGGAAGGAGGGTTTTTTCAAGGTTAAGGCAAGGTGCTCTGTCTAACCGTAAATAAAAAAAAGAAAATCCAGGCCTGACCTTGATGAAATATGCTGCGACCGGCTGATTTTCCGCCAACCAAAAAAAGGGGGGTAAACATTTGACTGACCAGCCTTTGCTCAGGATAGACACGGATTCATGGGGTATTTTGAGGAATAGGGAGAAATTATATTATGGCATTTCGAAAAGCGTCATTTTCCAAGAATGGCCATGTATGCCCCTGGTGGCTGGCCTATACATTTGACAATCCGATTCGCAAGCTTTTTCACCAACCGCAAAAAATGTTGGGCCCTTATATCAGAGAAGGGATGACCGTCATGGATGTCGGCTGCGGCATGGGATTCTTTTCCATTGGCATGGCCAAAATGGCCGGAGACAACGGCAAAGTTATTGCCGTTGATCGCCAACAAAAAATGCTTGATATCATGCTAAAACGAGCAAAGCGTGCGGGTATAGCCGAACGGATTTCAGCTCATCATTGTGAGCCTGATAAAATAGGGATTTTAGAGAAAGTCGGTTTTATCCTGACTTTCTGGATGGTCCATGAGGTTGGCAATCAAAAGGATTTTTTCAGCCAATTAGGATCAATTCTGGCATCCGGAGGCAAAATACTAATGGCCGAGCCCAAAATGCATGTTTGCGCTGAAGACTTTCAAAAAACCATAGCGATAGCCCGGGCCACCGGGTTGCGGTTATCGGGACAGCCTGCTGTTCGATTTAGCCATAGCGCCTTGTTTGAGATAAACGAATAAGCATCGCTGTCCTCAATCGAACATATGTTAGGGTGTTGACGTTCCTTTGATGACTTTGACGAGGGCTTCAACAATTGATTTTCGGTCTTTGATGATCAGGCTGTTGGTCGGTCCATAGGCGACGATGCGACCCTGGGGCGACAACAGGGGCTCCAGGGTTTTCGCCAGTTGCTCGGCATCGGCATACTCAAGCTCAATGATTTGGATAATGATTGGATCCCCGGGGAGTGCTGGTTCTTGAGCACCTAGCGGTTGTGCGCCCATAAGCAATAAAAAGAAAGGCAGGATATATTTTGGCGGCCTAATCATTTTTGGCTTTGTTCGTGTCAAATATGCTGATCCATCCCCGGTTTTCTTTATACGTTACCTCAAACCACCGCACTTTGAATGTACCAATCTTTACATCCAGGATGTCGTCGATTTTCAAAACGGTTCCCTCGGGTATGCGGGTAATATGCTGATCAGGTTTGCACATCGGATGTGGGCAAAGCCTGGCTTCAGTTCCCGGCGTAACAATGCTTATTGGATCGCCATGCTTGACTTCGCCGGCAGAGACATTTAAAGCCGTGGGAGGTATTGGTAACAAAAGCGACACCAGCATTAAAAGGTTGGTGAACACCCTCATTTTTTTACGCCCGTCAAAGATGATGTATTAGGTTTCGATCCCAACGATTTGTGTCCAAACCTGAGCTTGGCTTAATTGAGTTTACAGCAGCGCCACCGGGTTCAGGAAGCTGCACGGCATTATCGCTGCACACTTGCCGCAGACGTGGGTGGAATGCGGAAGATCAGAAAAGTAATCTAAATTATCGCGGTTTTCGTTGAGCCGGTCCCAGCATCCTCTGCGATCAAAGTCATTTTCGCTGAGGGCCTCCACCGGACAGGCCTGCATACATTTGCCGCATTCCACACCGGACTTCAGCAGACAGGCCTCGTCGGTTTCGATTAAGGGGTGCTCTCCGATTTGCGCTTCGGTAACCAGACTTCCCAGGCGACCGGCACAGCCCTCCGGGGTGATGAGCATGTTGTGAACACCGAACCGTCCCAGGTTGACCAAATAGCCCAGGTGTTTGTGGGACCAGCGGGCCATTAACTTGGCCTCGTCAAAGTTGTGTGTGGCCGGAGTTAAGGCGGACTTAAACCCATGCTCCTTCAGTAAACTGCTGATTGCCTGGCTCAACCGACCGATAAGGTCATTGGTCTGCACATAGGCCACCCCCCAGTTGCGGCACGGACGATCACCGTCTTTATTTTCTTTCACCAGTTGTTTTATAAACGGGATGAAAAACACAATCACGCCTTTGGCCGTTGGCAGCAGATCGTGTGGATGCAGATGGTCATCTGCCGCAATCTGCGGTAATTGTTTAAAGCGTTCATCAACCGGGGCTGCTGCCATAATTGGCGTCAACCACCATCCTTCCGTGCCCAACCGGCCGGGTTCATGGGCAACAAACTCTTCAGCAAATTTTCTTAATTCTGCAACTGTAATTTTATCCATTTGGACACCCGATTTCATGGCTCAGTGAGGTTTCTGGTCGAGATAATTGATGTAATCACCCTGTCAGCTCTATTAAGGCCGCAACATAGTAAATCGGTTTCTTATAGTCAACAATGTGTTCATCGTTTTCGAAAACGCCCTCTTCCGTCAGCAAAAAAAATAGATAAAGAAAAAAGTTGAAAAAAATTGAAAAAAAACTATAATAGCCAAGAATGACGATCCGACCCTTCTACTTTAGGTGATCCCTCTACTTCATGAAATTTTCTTTTTCAGTTCCTTAGACTAAATTCCAAGATACGGAATCGAGGTGATGTTCGGAGCGCACAGCACCTATTTTCAAAAATTATTTACTAACATGATTGTCCTAAAATTATTCGACTAAATCACACCGACCTCATGGAACAAAACTTTTTTGAGGAGGATGACATGAATTCTAAAAAGAAAAGCCCAATCGTATTTCAATTATTTATGACGTTTTTATTAATAACTTTATTGGTTGCTTGCGGCGGGAGGCTGTCGAGTTACCGCGGTTCATGGGTGGAGGAAAAAGACCGGATATCTTTGCAGGCAGGCGGACCGCATCAAGGAAGCTGGCAGACACGGGACCTGTCCATTGAATATGAGTATCAGCAAGAGCCGCAAAACCTGCAGATTTCCGGTGTTGTTAATTTGGCAGACTATTTAAAAATCATGGGTACATTGGACCACCTGACGCTTGAGATTCAGCTTCTGGGGGCTAATGGCATCGTTCAGGACACCAAAGGAATTATAACCTTTGGCAATCGTCGGTCGATTGATTCTTTTGGGAAAATGTCCTTCCACAGCCGTTTGGATTTATCTGAAGATACCGTTGCCATGGCATTCAGTTACGATGGCAAGGTCACCCAGGGAGGTGGCGGCGCCTTTAAAAGCTCGAGCGGGGAAAAAGCGGAGTGGGATTTTTGGAAGGTCCCGCGTCGTCAACCCCTGGAATGAATTTTTTATTTCCGCAAAGAAAGGAGGTAAACTGAATGTCAAGAAATGTAAAATGCAGGATTTTAACGGCATGCGTCGCCGTTTTGATGATGCTAGGGCTAATCGGTTGCTCGCCGGTATTTTGGATTAAAAAATACCGAGATATGCCTGACGTTGATGTTTTAGAAACTCATGAACTCAATCAACGCGTAACCATCAAGGAAAAAAATTTTGATGTAGAGAAATACTATCAAGAACATTATGGTAAACGCAAAAACCCGAAGCATTTCGCCAAACCCATTGAAATCGATGAAACTAAATTTGTGACCTGGAATGATGCAGATAACGCTGTGGCGCCCTCAGCGAACACATCCCATCCGGGAGTTAAACTGACATTTTTCCACCTATCAGATGTCCAGCTAAGGGATGAGCAAGTCCGATTATATGATAAGGAAACAAGTAAGCTGGCAGATTATATCATACCATCCTTTGAACATGGCCCATTGCAAGAAGTGTTTGACGGCGCTGCCTACTATGCAATTATTCAGACCATCAATGCTAGTGTGAAGCATTATCCAACAGATAATCCGCTAAAACCCAAATTCATGATTCATACCGGAGATGCCATTGATGCTGGTGTGGTCAACGAATTATATGAGTTTCTGTATATTAGCAATGAAATTGGAATTCCCTGGTACAATGCCATCGGAAACCACGATGTTGGCACATTTGGAAACATCGAGCCGAAGATGATTTACGTCAATGACCCCTTTGTTGAATTTATGACCATGCACAGCAAATTCAATTTTATCAACCTCCACCATTCCACCTATGAACATTATCCGTTTGTCAATGTTTCACCCAAGAATACGGATATAGAGCCGACAACCACACAGAACCCACCTTTTTTAAGTAAATATAATGGATTTGATAAGCTAAAATATACTACTGATCAGATTGGCAGAGATGATGTTATCTGTGACGACTGTCCTGGGTATTACTCCATCGAAGTAAAGAAAACGGATGAAAGTACCAAAGATCCGGCTATCCAAATGATTGTCCTTGATACCGGATTTAATTTTGGAGCATATGGGAATGTCAGCCCGCAACAGCTGGCTTGGCTGGAAACTGAAATCAATAAGTCCAAATCAGAAATAGTGCTGATATTTGGACATCACAATTTAAAAAGTATCTCAAATGGCAATGTGCTGAAAGAATTGTTTGCCGCTAATCCGGCGGTAGTTGCATATTTTTGTGGGCATACCCACGAGCATCAAATCATTTATTACTCGGGGAAGGAAAATACGTTCGGCTTTTGGGAAGTTATAACCGGAGCTACGTTTGCCTATCCGATGCAGGGAAGCTTGGTTAGAGTTAAATACGAAGCCGGAGTCGGAATTTTGGAAATCTATGCATTTGAACATACTATTCAGGAAAAGTATATTGATCAGAACGGATTGCAACACGCATCAGAATTGTATAAGCACGCACAATTAGCCTATGCGGGGGCGGTTGCCGATATCTCAGCCAGAAAAAAAGCAAAAATTGATCAGAATTTAAAAGATCGATATGCCAGATTGAAGTTTCCGTATCCCAATCCGAATTAAAAAGAAGGATTATTTCAATAATATTATCGGGCAATATGGCTTACATTAGATCTGTTGGCGCAATCTGAAATTTGGCAGTGCTTTTCTCGACTGACCAAGCGATTGTCAGGCGAGCGGTAAGAGCTTTGAAACACGTTCTAAAATAGGGGGAAAATGCGATGTTAGAAAGAGAAAATAGATTAGATGTTCCAGGTTTGGTAAATTATCTTGCTTCCATTGTAAAGGAATTTGTAGAATACCAGGATAAAGTTGCTGTATCTTACCAGGACACGCCTGCCAAATTTATCTTTACTCTCGGTGTTGCTGAAGAAGATTTGCCAGTCCTGGAAGCGCAGGGAATTACATACCGGTCTCTAAATCATCTGATTAAGAAGGTTACCGAGGCGAATTTAGAAAACAAATCGGGCGCATTAAATAATGAGTACGATATTATTCCCTGATGGAACTGGCAATGGTTGCCGGAGTGGATAAAACCGAAAAAAAGGAGATTGTCATGCCGGATTATGAGATTTATGCCCTGAAATATGCCGGTCCGTTTGTCAGAACCGGCGCCCACCTGATGTGGTATCAGGACTGGGACAAGTTTGAAACGATTAATTATTATATCTGGTGTATCAAGGGTGCCGGCCAGACAGTGATAGTGGATGCCGGTGTCACTCCCGAACTGGCCAAAAAAAGAGAACTCGACGGTTATGTGTCCCCCGTTGAAGTTCTTTCACGGATAAACGTAAGAGCCGCTGAAGTTCGCCACGTGGTGATCACCCATATGCATTTTGATCACGCAAACGGTGTAAGCCTTTTTCCTGCGGCCACGTTTTACATTCAAGAAGATGAATATCGATTCTGGGTGAGGGATCCGGTCGCCACGCGACCACCATTCAAGGAGGTTTCCGATGCAGATTCAACCGCACACCTGACTGCCCTCGAAGATACGGCTCGCCTGGTCCTCCTTAATGGCGATCAGCAGATTATGCCCGGCATCCAATGCCTCCTTGCCCCGGGGCACACTGTTGGTCTGCAGGCCCTAGCAGTGAATACCGCCAAGGGCACGGCTATCCTTGGATCCGACTGCGCGCATGTCTTTCGCAATTACAGGGAGGACTGGCCCAGTTCCCTGATTGTTGATTTGGTTGGTTGGATGAAAACATATGAGAAGCTGCGTGCAAGGGTATCCTCCCTTGATTTGCTGTTTCCGGGACATGACCGGCGCATGCTGGAGGATTATCCAGAAGTCGCTAAAGATGTCACCAAGCTTTTGTAATATAACGTAAACATATGTATTTTTTTTCACAACCGTTATTTACCCTATTTCCCAAAACGATTCGTGCTGTCGCTGTGTGATTTACTAATCCTTTTAAATGATTGAGTATTCGAAGGTCGCCAAAAAAGCGCATGCTTTTTGCATAAAACAAGCTATGCCCAACAGCGCTGGGTGTACAGGTCAAAAAATTAATGGGAAAATGACGCCCTATGTACCTTAACCATTACAGTCTCAGAGAAAAACCCTTTAGCATCAGCCCCGATCCCAGATTTCTGTGGTTCGGCGAGAAACACAAGGAAGCCCTCGCCGTTTTGAAATACGGAATCCTGGAGGACAAGGGGTTTTTGCTGCTTACGGGCGATATTGGCTAGGGAGATGTGGAAGGCTACCTCTATTTTGTTGACCGGTAAAAGGTACTCTTCATCTCGCAGGGCATGAAGATCTATCCTCGCGAGATCGAGGTTCTGCTTTACGCCCATCCGAAAGTGGC
>CP070694.1:2414094-2434269 GCA_020353355.1 Desulfobacterales bacterium
GTTTTGAAACCACTTCTGAGACTTATTCGGCGTTGATAAGATTAACGATACCCAAGCAGGCAAATATAACATTTGAGATCCAGGCAGCAATGATCGGCGGCAGCATCCCGCCAAAGCCAAGCGACAAACAAAAACTGTAAGAAACCCAGTAAAGAAATACCATTGCAACACCGAAGGCGATGCTTACCGACAGGCCTTCCTTAATTCTTCGTTTTACAGCGATACCCGTGCCGATAATGCACATAATCACACAAACCAGGGGGATGGCGATTTTGGCATGAAAATCTACCCGGTAGGTCGTCGCATCGTATCCCTCGTTTTCGACATCTTGAATATACTCGAAGAGATCTGTGACACTCATCTCTTCGGATTTCTTCACCAAGTGCTTGAGATCCTGAGGCTCAAAATCTACCTGGGCAACCTGTTCTTCATAAAACGAAACCTTATAGCCTTCGTCCTTTCCATCGAGCACCTGCTCCATAAGATCGAAAAGAACCCATTTTCCCTCTTTATAGATCCCCTCTTTGGCATCAACGCGTTTGATCAATCTAAACTCATCATCAAAATAATTTAGGGAGATCCCTGAAATCCTATTCTTTTTAGGATTGTAATAGTCAATATAATAAATGGATCGGTTTCCTTTGATCCAGATGTTGTTTTGCTTGTAGGTCAACAATGTCTTATTTTTGACCTCTGACAACCAGATCGCGTTGGCCCTGGATATTGTAACGGGCACAATCGCTTCTGATAAAAGAAATAGAAAGATGCTGAATACAATGCCAATAACGAGAACCGGTCGCAGCAGATAATAGACGCTTACCCCGCCACTTTTTAAGGCGATGATTTCATTGTTTTTGTTCATCAGACCAAAAGCAATTAACACGCCTAACAGGACGCAAACCGGCATGATTTGGGATACAATCAGCGGCAATTTCAACATAAAATAGGCGAGCATTCGCGAAAGCGGAAGATCGGCTAACATGAAATTATCTATTTTTTGAAAAAAATCCACCGCCAGATAAATACCCACCACTGATAGTAAAACCATACAAAGGTATTTAATAATCTCGCGCGTTAGATATTTGTCCAGTATGGTCATCACGAAAACGGGTTACAATCGGCGCTTTTTATTTGCCAAGTTTTTTATAAAAAACCTGCAGCGGCCCGGTGAGATAATGAATCCCCAGCGACTTCTCTTTGTTCGTCCGCAATAAAAGGAAAAATCCGGTGCTACCCATTACGACATTTGGCAACCACATTCCGAGTGCCGGCGCAATGGTGCCGGTTTTACCGAACACCGTTCCGGCAGATAAAAGCAAATAATAGAGCAAAAAGAAAAATAAGCCCAAAACCAAACCAACTGATCGCTTGGCTGACTTAGACTGCACCCCCAATGGCATGGCGAGCAATCCAAGTGCAAAACAGGCAATTGGAAGCGAAAATTTGCGATGGTATTCCATTAGTGCTTTATTATAACTTATACTGTTGGACTGCAAACTATCAATATAGGCTTTTAATTCACCGAGGCTCATCTCCGTGCGGTGTTTTTCTGTTTCTTTCTCGACCATCAGGGTACTTTGAAGATCAAGGCTCAAGTTGTAGGTGTCGAAATTAATCGAATTGGCCACACGATCTTCTCGATTCATCTGGTGAATGGTTCCATTATAGAGTACAAGGTGAAATACGAATTTATCGGGCTGACTGAAAAGTTTGCCCCGGGGAGCAACCACCGTGGTGACAATCCCGGCCTGCCGTTTGTCTTCAATAAAGACGTCAATCAGCGATTTGCTTTTTATATCTATTTTACTCACATAAAGCATGACATCCTTAAAACTGTCATTAAAGGTTCTTTCTTTCAATCCGATATCCAAATTGGAGGATGCCACTTTATAGGTCAGTTCCTTCATCGCCTGGCTTCCCCACGGCATTCCGTAAAGAGTGATGAAAATGGTAACACTAAAACCGAAAAGGCAAAATAGGATTACCGGCGGAAGTAATCCGGAAATGCTGTGGCCGCCGCATTTGAGGGCAGTGATTTCGTTGTCGCCGGACATTTGAAGAAACGTCAGCAACACGCTCATCATAATGGACATGGGAAGGACAAAAACCAGAAAATAAGGTGTTGTATAGAAGATCATCAATAATACATCAACAACCCGGATGTTGTAGTTGACAATCCAATTGGTGATTTCGATCATCTGAGCCATCAAAGACACAAAGGTAAAAAACAAGACGCTCAGACAAAACGGAGCAAACATCTCTTTGAAAATATATCGGTTTATGATGGTATTGATTTTCGTCATCGTTTTTAATGAACATCGATGGTCGAGGTGGGGATGCGCAACTCGTTTATATCGCGCAGCGATTGCTCTAAGAAACAGTAAATCCTGACCCGGATCCGCCTATGGTGGAGAATTGACTGTTGAATATTGAAAATTGATAGAATTCTCAAAATATTCAATATTCAATTATTGCAAGTTGGTGAAAATATCCCCATATAATTTTCTTGCCACAAAATGCATAAAAATAACTTTTAAGGATCTAAAACCCGGGTTCCAGATTGACGACTTCGGTCCTATAGTCATGTTGATTGTCACCGCTGTACTGCATCTGGTGAAGCTTGTAATATTCTCCTTGACGGGCTATCAATTCTTCATGTTTGCCTTCTTCTGCAATTTGACCGTCGACAATAACAACGATTCTATCTGCGTAACCTATGGTGGACAGCCGGTGCGCAATGACAAAGGTGGTGCGACCCTTCATCAAGTTTTCCAGTGCGCGCTGAACCAGGGTTTCCGATTCAGAATCAAGCGAAGATGTCGCTTCATCCAGGATTAAAATGGGTGCGTTTTTTAAAAGCGCACGTGCGATACAAATCCGCTGTTTTTGGCCACCCGAAAGACGCCCCCCCAGTTCCCCGATCATGGTTTCAAATTCACGGGGAAAACCCTGGATAAAATCATATGCATAAGCAGCTGTGGCGGCCTCCACAATGTCAGATTCGGTGGCATTGGCATTGCCATAGGCAATATTGTAGCGCACCGTATCATTGAACAAAATGGGCTCCTGGGTAACGATGGCGATCTGATTGCGAAGCGAAGAAATCGATGCCTGCCGGATGTCAATGCCGTCAATACATATCGCACCCTGGCTGACATCGTAAAACCGAGGAATCAGGTTCACCAAGGATGTCTTGCCGCCCCCGCTGGTTCCCACCAAAGCGAGGATTTCCCCGGGTTGTACATCTAAATTGATGTTTTGCAGTACCATCGTGCTTTCATACTTAAAAAAGACATTCTCAAAGGTCACCCGGTGTGGTTGGCGTGCAATGGCAATGGGGTGCTGGGCTTCGACGACATCCGATTTTCGCTCCAGAATATCAAAAATTCGGTCAATGGCAGCCAGCCCTTGTTGCACGGAATTATTCAGTTTGCTTATATTTTTTAAGGGATGGTACATCATAAAAACCGCCGCCAGAAATGACATAAATGTACCGGTCGTATAGTTCCCCACAATCACTAGGTAACCTCCGTAACCGATAACGATCGCCCCGCCCAGCCCGCCTAAAAATTCCATCAACGGCGCAGAGAGAGCCTTGACTCTGGCCTCCTTCAACTCCAGTCTGAAGATTTTGTGCGTCTTTTGAAAAAATCGCTTTTTCTCATGGTCTTCCATGCTAAACGCCTTAACAATTTTATTGCCGGACAAGGTCTCGTGTAAAAATGCATTCATATCGGCCACGGCTTCCTGGGTACCTTTTCGGACGCGTCGAATTCTGCGACCAAAATGCACGATAGGAAAGAAGGCAAACGGAAGTACCAGAAATGCAAAGATGGCCAATTTGGGAATCAGATAAAAAACAACAAAGACCAGGCCGATCAGGGTGAAACTATCCCGGATGCCCCCCGTGATGACCGAAGTAAACATGGCATTGACGACATTTACATCGGACGTGATGCGCGACATGAGATCACCGGTTTTTGCTTTTTGAAAAAAGGACAGCGGCAGGCTCTGCATATGATCGTACAGGCGGTTTTTCAGATTCCTTAAAATATTTTGCCCGACATAACTCAAAAGAAATTCTTGCCAGTAGGCGGCCAGACCCTTTATCAAGACCACCACAACGACGATAATCGGCAATACCATCAGCATCTGGAGGTCTTTTTTAATAAAGACATTGTCAAGCGCTGGCTTAACCAGGTACGCCGTTGCAGCTGTCGTTGCTGCAACCAATGCGGAAGACACAGACGATAATGCCAATCTGATCCAATTGTCCTTTACCAATAAAAGCAGTTCTTGGTACCGATCCCCAATTTTTAATTTTATTATATTCTTCATAAGTTTTTTTTAAAGCATCTCCAACGCTATGTCTGCGACGCGCCGGGATGCGCCGGATCCTCCCAGAACATCTCTAATTTTCACCAGCCGGCGTTGCATATCCCGACGTCCAGCGACATCATCGAGGATCTCCCCGACCTTAGCAGCAATATTGTCAGCAGAGGCCTCGTGCTGAATTAATTCCGGAACTATTTCTTGGCCGGCTATCAGGTTAACGAGTCCGATATGGTTGACCCGCACCAGTGCCCGGCCCAACCAATAGCTCAGCGCCGATACTTTATAGATGATCACCATAGGCATTCCATAAATGGCCGCCTGCAGTGTCACCGTGCCGGAGGCCGCAACGACGAGGTCGCATTGTTTAAATACATGTTCCACTTCAGTTGAAACTATCTCAATATCAGCATCGGGATGGCAGCGCGTTACGATATCCTCGAGTTGCTCGCGCCGCACAGCAGGTGCATGCGATAGGAGAAATTTTATATCTCGGTATCTTTTTGATAAAATTGTGGCCGTCTCCACCATTACCGGAATATGACGAATTATCTCACTTTCACGCGATCCAGGCAACAGCCCGATGACCGGTGCAGCATCCGCTTTGGCGTTGAGAATCTCGTTCACATCGGGTAAGCCGGAATCCAGCAATGGATGCCCGACATAGGTTACGGGCACATGATGGTTTCGATAAAAGTGTTCCTCAAATGGCAAAATCACCGCCATGTGATCCACACGCTTTCCAATACGCCGCACCCGCCTGGGCCTCCACGCCCAAACCTGCGGGCTGATATAGTATAACACAGGTATACCTATTTTTTTAGCCGCGGCGGCAACATTAAGATTAAATTCTGGAAAATCAATGAGGATCAGAAGGTCCGGCTTCAAAACTTTAAGAAGCTTTTTAACATCAGCCAGACGCTTCAATATGGTGGGCAATTTGGCAAACACCTCGGTAAAACCAACCACTGCCAGCTCGGATATATCCACCAGCACCCGGACTCCAACTGCCTTTAGCGCCGATCCCCCGACACCGCAGAAAAATAATGAGTGGTTGCGATCCCGCATGGCTTTCACAAGCCTGGCGCCATGCAAATCCCCGGAGGTTTCACCGGCAATGATCATCACGCATGATCCTGGCATGATCGGCTTTTTTTTCATTTATCTTAGATAGTTGCCAATGGCCGCATCGATCTGCTCCATGATACTCAGGGCAATTATGAGGGCCTGGCGCCCCACCCGCCCAGAGACCCGCGGGACTTCACGACGGGAAACGGCGTTAATGAAAGCAGTCAGTTCGTCTTCCAACGCGTCGGCCTTGGCGAACGATATTTGTTGGATATCCATACCGGGAATTAAGCCTTCGACATCATCGTCACTGCGACGAATGACGGTAATTTCCTGTTTGGCGAAATCCACCGATACATATGCATCCTTCTGGAAAATCCTAATTTTGCGTTGATTTTTGGCGGAGATTCGACTGGCGGTCACATTGGCGACACAACCATTCTCAAATTCAAGACGCGCATTGGCGATATCAACATGCTCGCAAATAACCGGCGCCCCGGCTGCATGAATACTTTTAACTTCGGACTGCACGAAGTTGAGAATAATATCGATATCATGGATCATCAGGTCCAGCACGACACTGACGTCGACGTTGCGATCTTTGTAGATGCTCAGGCGATGGGACTCGATAAACAGCGGCGCGGTCACGATGTCCTGAAGAGCCACCACAGCGGGATTGTAGCGTTCGAGGTGGCCAACTTGCAAAATAAGTCCTTTGGCATCAGCAGCTTCAATCAGTTTATCCGCCTCTTCCAGGCTGGTGGTCATTGGTTTTTCAATCAGCACATCCACATCATGATTTAAGAAATCCATTCCGACGTCAAAATGGGCGGGCGTGGGAACTGCAATGCTCACCGCGTCCACATTGCCAAAAAGTTGATGATGCCGCGTATAGGCATGGGTGTTATAATACTCGGCGATTTTTTCTGCCTGCGATGAGTTGGTATCCACCACACCGACAAGCTCAACGTCTGCCATTTTCGCATATTTTTCCGCGTGAAATTTGCCGAGATAGCCAACACCAACTACCCCGACCCGAACTTTTTTCATGACTGACTGCACTCCATAAGATAGACCTAACCCGCACAAGTCCGCCAGAAATATGGCGGACAAGCCGGAATTGGCTAAAAATAAGTTTTAAGGACCTAAACTGTCTGGTTTCGTATAAAAAGAAGGGGAACTGATTGCTCCCCTGACACCCGTTATCTGCATGCTTGCGGTTTGGTTTGCAGGCTAGCATGGAGCCCTTGCTGAGAGAAGGTATGGCACGCCATGCCACGCTTTCTGATTATCGTGTAATCCCCCGTTCTGAAGATTTTATAAATTCTACCAGGCTAACCACCTCGGGAATCTGATCAACTTCTGCCTGCACGCGTTGAATGGCTTCTTTGGTGGTTAGGCCGATCCGAAAAATAATTCGATACGCTTTTTTTAAAGTCTTTACGGTGTTATCACCGAAACCATGGCGTTTCAAACCAATTTTGTTCAACCCGTACAGAACGGCCCGATCACCCGAGGCAATGACATAAGGCGGGATATCCTTTGCGACTGCGGATTTGCCGCCTATATAGGCATAATCGCCGATTTTGACAAACTGATGGATGGCCACGAGTCCTCCCACAGTGACATAATCACCAATAATGATATGACCGGCCAGAGTCGCATTGTTGGCCAAAATGACATTTCTGCCGGTTTTACAATCATGGGCAATATGGCAGTAGGCCATCAGCAGATTGTTTTCGCCGACTTCCGTAACCCCGCCGCCAAACTCGGTGCCTCGATTAATCGTTACAAACTCACGCACCGTCGTGCCCCTGCCAATTTTGAGGTAAGTTATCTCTCCTTTAAATTTGATTGCCTGGGGAGGGGCACCGATGGAAGCATATTGATATATCCGGCAATCCGGTCCGATGGAAGTATATTGCTCAACCATCGCATGGGGACCGATAACGGTGCCGGATCCAATGGAAACATGACCGGCAATAATCGAATAGGGCCCAATATCTACATTCGCATCTAGCTCTGCCTCTGGATCGACAATCGCCGTCGGGTGTATCATTATTTTACTCCAAACGAAGCCATGAGCTCGGCTTCTGCGACAAGGTTGTTTTCCACAGTGGCTTTGCCGAATATTTTAGCAGCTTTTTCTCTCATTTTCAAAAGGGTGGCCTCAAAAATGAGTTGATCACCGGGCACAACAGGTTTTCTAAATCGCACTTTGTCCATCCCCATGAAATAGATCGGTCGACCATGTCGTTCCGACGACATGGATTCGAGTGCCAGGACACCCCCGGCTTGCGCCATAGCCTCAATGATAAGAACACCTGGCATAACCGGATTTCCGGGAAAATGCCCTTGAAAAAAAGGTTCATTCATCGTGACGTTTTTCAACGCAACAATCTTTTCACCCGGCACCAACTCGAGCACCCGATCAATTAAAATAAATGGGTATTGATGGGGTAACAATTTCATAATCGCCTGAATGTCGTAAACGATTTCCATATTAATCAGCCTCGGTGATTTTGTCTATTTTCTTTTCAAGGGCCTCAAGCCGCTTTTTCAGTTCGGGCAATCTGGTGACGATCTTCTGGATTCGAATATACCTTTTCGGCGGTGTCTGTGGGGCTCCAATCAACGTCTCGCCTTCGGCGACATCCTTGGCGATTCCGGATTGGGGCCCGATGATCGCCCGATCACCGACGTTCAGATGACCGGCAATGCCTGCTTGCCCTGCAACAATCACATGCTTGCCGATGGTGACACTGCCGGAGACACCCACCTGGGCAACCAGAATGGTATTTTCCCCCACCGTTACATTGTGAGCGATATGAACGAGGTTGTCTGTCTTGACACCACGGCAAATTCGGGTCTTACCCAATGTGGCTCTATCAATGGTATTGCAGGCGCCAATCTCGACGTCATCATCAATCTGGACAATCCCGACATGGGGAACTTTATGGTAAACGGCACCATCAGGTGCAAAACCGAAGCCATCACTGCCGATCACGGTTCCGGCATGAATCGTAACCCGATTGCCGATTTGGCAGCGCTCCAGTATGGTTGCATTCGAAGAAACGGTCACATCGTCTCCAATCACGACGTCGTCTCCGATCACGGCCCCCGGATGAATCCGCGCACGATGGCCCATGGTAACTCGGTTACCGATTACGGCACACGCGCCGATGGATACATCTTTACCGTATTGGAAATCTTCCCCGATCACTGCTGATGAGTGAATTTGTGCGGGCATTTGGGGTGGCGGATGAAAATGCGCGATCACCTTGGCAAAGGCTACCATCGGGTGATCGACTTGGAGAAGATTTGGTGAATCGGCGGTGATGTGACGCGGAACGATGACCGCTGCGGCGTTGGATGCGTGCAGTTGCTTTAAAAACCTGCTGCTCTCGGCGACGGTAATGTCATCTGGGCCAGCGGTTTTAAATGGCGCCACTCCGCAAATGAATATACGGGCATTGCCAATGATAGTTCCCTCCACGAGTTGTGCTATCTCGGATAATGTTGTCTTCATGATGGGCTAACCATTATTAAGCGTTAATGATGCATTAATTGCCGGATTTCTTGGCATGACGCTGGTTGAGTTGCTGAATCAGCTTGTCCGTAATATCAATGGTTGTGGGCGAATAGAGAACCCCGATTTTGCTGACAACCAACAAATAGCCTTCTTTTTTTCCAATTTCTTGAATTATGGAAAGCACTTCATCCTGAAGTTGGTTGACTTCTTTTTTCTCAACGGCCTGCAGTTCGGCTCTGTATTTTTGTTGAAGTGTTTTAAAATCGTTGAGCTTTATGCGAGCCTCGCGTTCTTTTTCTTCACGCATTTCTTTGCTCATCACCATGGATTCGCGTTCGAGTCGCTGCCGAAGCTGTTCAATCTCAGAACCTTTTTGTTTCAGATCCTGCTCCATTTTTTCTTTTTGGTTTCTGATCCTAGCCTGCGCAGCTTTTCCCGGATTTGAGGTTTCTAAAACCCGTTGCAAATCGATGACACCGATTTTGGCGACATCTGCAGCCAAGGCGGTGCTCGTTATTACCAAATAATTCAAAACAATAACGCTTAACGTCCATTTAAGTATACGCATTCTACCCCCTTTTTAATCCAATATAAACCATAATTGCTCGATGATCCACTCAACTGATGGTCCATTAAAATGACGTGGCCATGGAAAATTCCCAATCTGCCCTCGCGTGGTCGGTATCTTGGTAATCGAGAATATAACCGTAATAAAGATTTATCGGGCCCATGGGCGACATCCACATTATTCCGGGGCCGGCACTCATGCGCAAGTCGCCTAAATCGATCGATTCATCCTTTCCATAAACATTACCGGTGTCAAAAAACAAAACAGCGTACATGCCGATGTCTTCAACCAAAGGAACCCGCAGTTCAAGATTGAGCTGAACATACTTGTCACCCCCAATCAGATCGCCGTTTTCATCCACCGGAGATAGGTCATCGCGATCAAAGCCCCGCAGGGAACCAATACCTCCCATATAAAATAAATCATAATCCGGCAGCTTTTTTCCGGAAACCTCTTCCACATAGCCGGCTTCGGCATGGGTCACACCGACGGCTTTCCAAAAGAGATTATGATACCAACCTGTTTCTCCAATGGTTTTTACAAATCCGATGTCGCCTCCCAGGCCGGCATACTCAAGGAAGATATTATTAAGCCAGCCTTTGGTAGGGAAAAAATTGGAATTCCTAGAATCATAACTCAGGCTGGTTCTGATACTGCTTTTTATGTTTTTGCCTTCGAGTTCTTTAATAGATTCGGCGGCATCCTCGCTGACATTTGTTACGTCGGCAGCGTCATACACATAGCGCAGGCTGATGCGGGTATAATCCATAATCGGATAGCCCAGAGTTAGACTGCCGCCGATACTGTCCTTATCATAGAGATCATAATCATATTCCCAATTGTACAGTCTGATGCCGCCGGTCAAGGGGATATCAAACAACCACGGTTCGATAAAATTAATGCCGTACTGCTGAGTTTTGGCTCAAAGCTTGAAATCAAGCGACAGCGTCTGCCCGCGTCCGAACAGGTTTCTTTCCGAGATACTGGCTGCACCAAAAAGACTTTCCACATTGCCGTATCCAGCACCGAATTGAACGGTCCCGGTTGATTTTTCGGTTACATCAACTCTCAATATTTTTTTATCATCGGCACTGCCGGCAGCAGTATTTACCTGAACATCACCGAAAAAATCCAGCCGGTTTAGATTTTGGATACTGCGCCTGAGCCGCTCGGCGCTGAAGAGCTCCTGCTCGTAGACGCGCAGTTCCCGGCGAATGACCTTGTCACGGGTTTTAGTGTTGCCGCCGATAATAATTTGCTCAAAATAAACCTGTTTACCTTTCTCAATGACAATATCAATGTCAACCGATAACTCCTGCTCATGTTGAGCAATACGCGGCGAAACATCGACGTTGGCATAGCCCTCATTTGCGTATAAATCGTTTAACGCTAGGACATCGTTGCGAAGGACTTCGCGGTTGTAATATTTTTCTTCAAGGATCTTTATCTTTTCCAGCAACTGCTGCTCTGGCAAAATCAGATCCCCGCTAATTTTAACATTACCGACCTTGAATTGCGGTCCTTCAACAACTTTAATGTTAATTTCCACACCTTCTTCCTTGTACTCGATCTGCGGTTCTCCGACTCTGGCTTGAATATAGCCGTTATTACGATAAAAAGCTACAATTTGAGCCACATCTCGACTTAAATTTTGATAAACGAGATCTCCCGCGTCGGTAAACCAGGAAAAAATATTTTCTTCCGAGGTCGTCATCAAGTCTTTAAGGTCATCATCCGAATAGGCCCGATTACCTTCAAACCGAATTCTGGTGACATGCAGCCTTTTGACCTCCTCGATGATAAACTCTAAATCGGCCTGATTCTTTTGTTGGGGCGTAATTTTATAATCCACCTTGGCGTTGTGGTAATTTTTCTCATTATACATCTCTTTAATACGAGCGATGTCATTGTTGATTTTATATAAATTGAGAATGGAGCCCGTCCGAACGGTCAAGACCTCTCTGAGTTCCTCCTCGTCATAGGCTTGAATATTGCCTCTCAGGCGAATATTGCGCACAATCGGTTTCTCTTTCACGTTAAAAATAATAACCTTGCCGTCCGGCTTTGTTTGGGCTTCGATCCGGATATCATCGAAATATCCCATGGCATAAACTGCTTTTAAATCTTGGCTGAGGCTTTTTAGATTATAGATGTCTCCGGGCTGGGATTTGATTAATCTTCGAATGGCATCTGCTTCAATGCGATCATTTCCTTTAATGACAATATCCACAATTTTTTCACGCTTAAAAAGCACTAAGCTAATATCCTTTACCATCTCCTTTACGGTAGTTGGAAGATTTTCAACCCCCCTGCCATCTCTAGAAAAAAGCACTGGTTTCTTTTCTTCTTCAAGGGATGAGATGAGTTTCACATCCAGGCTGAACTGTTGACCGATCCATGTCAGGCTACCCCACAACACATATTGGGCACCGGTCTGAAAGCCAATCTCGCGCAACTGGGCGATATTTTCAATCTGTTGCTTCCAGGAAGGCAAAGAGTCCTCATCTAACACCAGTACCTTGGCACCCTCTTGCTCCAGCTGATTGGATAGGGCTTTGGGGATTTCTTCTTGTAAATATGATAATTCCGGCTTGGCATGCACTTCAAACGGCAGCACCACAACACTGATGGTTTGTTGTGCATATAGGGTGCCGGAAAAATACCCCACGATTGCAATAAGCAACAGGCATAAACGTTTGATCATCAACGCCCTCGACTATCACCACACCATCCGAACCTCACAACACCGTTCACCCTGTGACGGCTGTTACTGCGTGATTTCAAACCGTATGGAAACCGTCATATTCGAATGGCCAACGCGCCGTCGGCGCTGAGGTGTAAATCCCATCATCGGCTTCCAATCATGTTATCTCTTTTAGCCGTCCGTCTACAATAGTCACCTGCCGAGACATCTGCGAAGAGAGCTCCATATTATGGGTTACGATGACAAGTGTCATAGTAAATTCCTGATTTAATTCCAAAAGAAGCTCATGAACTTGGTCGCTGTTTCCTTTATCCAAATTACCGGTGGGTTCATCGGCCAGAAGCACCTTCGGTTTTAATACCAGCGCCCGGGCCAGAGCCACCCGCTGCTGTTCCCCACCGGAAAGCTTTCCGACGCGGTATTTCAATCGTTCTTTCAATCCCACTTTTAGTAGAATTGTTTCCGCAGCTTCTGCTGCGTTTTGTTTACTCATGCCGTTAATCAACGCGGGCATCATCGCATTTTCCAAAGCACTGAATTCGGGTAATAAGTGATGAAACTGGAAAACAAAACCGATGGACTCATTGCGAAATTTGGCCAGCTTCATATCGTCATAACGAAAAATATCCTCTCCCTGGAAAAGTAGAGTTCCGCGGTCTGGTCGTTCAAGTGTACCGAGGATATGCAGCAAGGTGGATTTACCAATTCCAGAAGCCCCTACAATTGCCACCGTCTCTCCGGCCTTCAGATCGAGGTGGATGTCCGTGAGGACATCAATGCTTACTCCCCCATTGCGAAAGCTTTTTTTTAGGTGCCGCGCACAAATTACATCGCGAGGATTTGAAGGGCTCGCAACAGATCCCGATGATTGAATTGTTCCTGTGGTGTTGGTTATATTAGCCATAACGAATCGCATCTACCGTATTGAGTTTGGAGGCCTGAAAAGCAGGGTAAAGGGTGGCCAGAAAGCAGATGATCAAAGCGGCGGCAATGACTGCCAGTACATTTACGATTTCTAACTTAACGGGAAGGGTGGTGGTAAAATAATAGATATCCCCGGTAAGCTCATAGATATCGTAATGCTTCAATCCGGTGCATAATAAAAGACCTAAAATAAGTCCCAAACCGGTGCCGATGAAACCAATAACCATGCCGTTGAAGACAAAAATCTTTAGGATGCTTTTATTGGTGGCGCCCATGGCCTTTAGAATCGCAATATCCCTGGTTTTACCCATAACCATCATGATCAACGTACTGGCAATATTAAAGGCAGCCACCAAGATGATCAGCGTTAAAATAACAAACATCACCACCCGTTCTATTTTCAGTGCTCGGAACAGATTCTTGTTCATCTGCATCCAGTCCCGGGCCCAGTAGGGAAAATGCAATTGATTTTTAATTTCGTCGGCTATTTCCCGGGCTTTATAAATTTCCCGGACGCGAACCTCGATACCGGTAATCGCATCTCCCATTCGCAAAAGCTTTTGGGCATCTTTCAAGTGAATATAAGCAAAGGAAGAGTCAAAATCATACATACCGGATTCAAAATAACCGGTAACCTTAAACTGCTTCATGGCCGGTACATGTCCAACGGGAGAAAGCATTCCCCGCGGCGACATCAGATATATGATATCACCCTCGATGACCCCCAAATTTTTCGCCAGCTCTTTACCCAATACAATACCCGGAATCATCGGCTGATCCGTTTGGCCACCGGCTGTTGCTGACATATACGGCAACGAAACATCTTTTAAGGTCTTGATCACCCGCCCCGCGCTGTCCGGGTCTATTCCCCGAATCACCACTCCAGAAGCTCCGGATTTCGAGCGCAACATACCCTGGGTGTAAATAAATGGGGTGGCGCCTTCCACGCCATCAATGTTTTCCACTTCGTTGAGAACCTCGCGGTATTCGCCAAATGGGCCGCCATGTCGCAACACGACCACGTGGGATTGGCCGCCTAAAATACGGGTTTTCAAGTCTGCCTCAAAACCGGCCATCACGGCAATTACCACGATCAGGGCCATCACCCCGACCGTCACCCCGGCAACGGAGAGAATGGTGATGAGGTTTATAAATGCCTGTTTCTGTCTGGCCCTGAGATAGCGACCACCGATGAAATATTCGAAGGCCATAGATGAGTTATTGGTTATTGGTTATTGGTTAACAAACAACTTGTCTTGCCGAATGTCCAAGCCGGCTGAATTCAACTGGTTAAACAAACTTTGGTAGCCTATTTGAGATTTAGTGTCAAGATTAAGTTGGGCGAGGCGCTGGCGTGTTTTAGGGTTGACTAAGTGGGAGGATTAATTTGTTTCAATTTGAGCGTAATGGTAGTTCCCTTATGCGGGTCGCTTTCGACATCAAGTCGAGAATCATACGCTTCCAGGATTCGGTGAACGATCGAAAGCCCCAGGCCGGTGCCGCTGCTTTTGGTGGTAAAAAAGGGATCAAAAATGGATTTCAACGTCTCCGGGGACATGCCACACCCATCATCGCTAATTTTAATACAGGCATCTTTGTTCTTTAATGGAAACATTTCAATGGCGATGTTTCCAACATCTTCAATAGCCTCGGCAGCATTCAACAGCAGGTTCCACAGAATTTGGCGCAAATGAACCGGATCCATTTCAATCCAAACACCGGGGGTGATTTGTTTTGTGGTTGAAATCCGACCATCTGTGGAACCATCTTTTTCAAACAGCTCTGCGGTTTCAACCAATACTTTATCAAGTTCGATAGGCTCCACTTTGCCAGCCGGCGGCCTGGCGTACAACAAAAAGTTGGTTACCAGAGAGCTTAACCGATCCGCCTCCCGTAAAATGATGTGCATGAGCCGATCATGATCCGGATCATATCGGATGTCTTCTTTTAAAAGCTGGATAGATCCCGTTAATGACGCCAGTGGATTTTTGATCTCATGGGCCAATCCGGCGGCCATCTCACCAATGGCGGCCATCTTTTCAACTCGTTTGACATGGTCTTCCATCGCCTGCAGTTCTTTTTTGGTTTTGCGGGTCTGTTCGGATAACAGGCTGCTTAGATAGGCGACCGCAAAACAGGCCATCATGGTAATCATGATCTTGAAGAGCACCTCATTCCAGGCAAAGGTGGCGGCCAGATGGTTGGCTTCCATACCAAAGGGGGTGAGAATGCCATAATATTCTAAGTCAACCATGATGCCAAATTGGATACTGCACAACGCAGCAATAACCATGGTGGTACGCCGCGATAACAGCATGCTGGAGTATATCAGCACGACCAGGTATAGAAACGAAAAGACACTCAAAAAGCAGCCGGTCACAAATATGATGAGACTCACAATTATCGTATCGATAGTGATTTGCAAAAAAGCAAAGGTGACTTTTCCTTTGATGCGCTTTAGCAGCAGTGCGTATATGAACGATAGGATAAAAATGAAAACAATAATTGCGTAAAGAACTAGAAGTGATGGTGCAAACGGAGAAGTATTTTCACCGAGTTGCAGAATAATTGTGGAACCCAGCAGGATGCTTGAGAAAAGAATCCGATAAAATAACAGCCACTTCAACTTAATTTTATAATCACTCTGGGGATTCTGCACTGATGGGTTCATAAAATGCCGATATTAGATTTACTAAATGATGAATAACAAGTAACACCTAATTGAGTTTTGATTCTATTAGGCTTACGTATTAGCGTAGTGTCTTATACCCTTTTTTACAGGTCAAATGCAAGCCATCTGTGAAAAGATGGCCGGGGCGGAAAAGTAACGGCGTTGGGTAAATTCAATCTGAAAATAATGTGTTATCTAAAATGCAAGGGCCTCCGTCCTGTCTGATCCAGTCGGAGGCCACCTTGTTTGAACTATTCCCTCGCTTGATTAACCATCTGATGATGCTAGACAATCGTTGTCATTTGGTTTTTGATGCGTTATGAGATCGCGCCGGCCATTTTAAATATCGGCAGATACATTGCCACCACCAGGCCACCGATGGTCACACCTAAAAAAACGAGCATAAATGGTTCAATTAGCGATGTTAAATTTTCAACCGCCTGATCGACCTCTTCATCATAAAAGTCGGCGATCTTTTCCAGCATTGCGTCTAAGGCACCGGTGGATTCGCCCACGGAGATCATCTGGCAGACCATCGCCGGGAAAACACCGCTTTCCTGCAAGGGATCTGCCATGGTGCGGCCTTCCGCAATGCCCGATCTCACATCGTAGATGGCTCTTTCCACCGTGCGGTTTCCGGCGGTCTTGGCCACAATATCCAGTGCTTCCAGGATGGCGACCCCACTGGCCAGCATGGTTCCCATGGTACGCGTAAATTTGGCCACCGCAACTTTTCGTAAGAGATCGCCAAAAACGGGGAATTTAAGTACCAGATCATCGACCACATCTTGTCCCTTTTCAGTCGAGTACCATTTTCTGAAAGCAAAAATAAAAATGATAAGTCCACCAATGATATACAGAACCTTGCTCTTGACCATATCGCTCATGGCGACAACAAGCTTCGTGGCCGCCTGAAGTTCGCCACCAAAATCGGCAAACATCTCTTCAAAGACTGGTATCACAAAAATTAAAATTACAGCCAGCACCAGAATAGCGATAATGAGGGTCACGATGGGATACGTCATGGCACCTTTTACTTTGGCTTTGAGTTTTGCCGTTTTTTCCATATACGAAGCAAGCCGCCTTAAAATGGCATCCAGAATACCCCCGGCTTCACCGGCTGCAATCATATTGACGAACAAATCATCAAAATGTTTCGGAAATTTTTTCAACGCCTCTGCCAGCGTTGCCCCACCTTCAACGGACTCCTTTATTTCTTTTAACATTTTTAGAAAGGTGGCGTTGTTCTGCTGGGTATAGAGAATTTCCAGACACTGAATAATGGGAAGACCGGCATCAATCATGGTGGAGAACTGACGGGCGAATAAAATGATATCCGCTTCTTTGACCTTTGGCTGCAGAAAGGTTACGTTTTCAAACAGATCTTTTGGTTTTTTCTTGATCTTGGTCGGGGTAATCTTCAGTCGCACAAGATTGCTGCGAACCGCATTTTCGTTGGCCGCATCCATTTCCCCTTTCTGAACTTCATTCTTTCTGTTAGTACCCACCCATTGGTAAACTGGCATGATCAATCCTCCCTTGGCTAAACCGAAATCTGGTCTAACCGTTTATCGTCTCAATGTTTCGTCCAATTGAAAAAAACATGCAATTTGGTTTAAATCCGAATACCAGATAGTCTCTGCTATTGACACAGCGTTAGGATACGCAGATTATATATCGGCTTACGATACCGGAAACTTGAGGATTTAATTCAAATTTTTTAATTTACCAGCGGCATGGCATCTCTGCGGAGCTTCATGACGTGCCATGAAACAGGTGTCAGGTTTTCCGCCTGAGATCAGGTGTCAGGGTAAAAGACGGGGGGCATGGGGTTCAAGGTTCAGGGTTCAGGATTTTAAAATTCCTGAATTCCTCAATCCTCTTTCATCTGACTTCTGTCCTCTGTTTTCTGTTGTCTGTTCTCTGTCTTCTGACACCTGCCTGCCCTCCGTAGCCTAAAAGGCGAAGGGGGGACACCAGAAACCAGTCGGCGCTGGCCAAGCCCGTAAGTAATTAATATCTTATAACGATATCAAATGGTAGTCAAGAATTGGCATTTTGCCATGAATTATGGTACCTTAGTTTAGTTTATCGATTTTAGCGAAACCGTGGTGGACCGTTATCTTAGGTTGAAAATGGAGTTCCGTATCTTTTGCAAAGGAGTCTGCGGTGGCAAAAAAGCGAAAAATAACCATTATTACCACCCATGTAAATGCGGATTTTGATGCGATCGCTTCCCTGCTCGCCGCCCAAAAGCTATATCCGGATGCCCTGGTGGTGTTTCCAGGCTCACAGGAAAAAAACCTAAGAAATTTTTTCATCAATTCGATGGCGTATCTGTTTAACATGGCGGAGCTAAATGATATTGACCTTTCAACCGTAAAGCGGCTGGTTTTGGTGGATACGCGCCAGGCAAACCGTATCGGGAAGCTCTCCAGCCTTTTGGATAAGCAGGCGGTCGAAATACATGTTTATGACCACCATCCGCCAACAGACAACGATATTAAAGGAGATATGGAAGTTCATCAGCCTACCGGCGCAAATGTATCCATCCTCACCGAGATCATCGATGAAAAAGGCATCCCGCTATCGCCTGACGAAGCCACCATCATGTGTCTGGGAATCTATGAAGACACCGGTTCGTTTACCTTTCCGTCCACCACCGAAAAGGATTTTTTGGCGGCGGCATGGTTGCTGGCAAAAGGCGCCAATCTCAATGTCATCTCGGATCTCATCGCCAGAGAGTTGAGTCCGGAACAAATCGCACTGCTCAATGATATGATTCAAGCCGCCACCCGGTATACCATTGGTGGGGTTGAAATTGTGATTACCTCCGTAACCACAGAGAAATACATGCCTGATTTTGCATTTCTGGTTCAGAAAATGGTCAAGATGGAAAATCTTGACGCCCTCTTTGCCATCGCCAGAATGGAGGACAAAATTTATGTGGTGGCCCGCAGCCGGATCAGCGAAGTCGATGTCGGTGCGATCGTAACACCCCTTGGCGGCGGGGGCCACGCTTTTGCCGCGGCCGCATCTGTCAAGGGAAAAACCCTGGCGCAAACGGAAAACAAACTGATTGAAATTCTTTACAGCAAAATCAAATCTCAGCGGCAGGCAAAAGACCTGATGTCGGCTCCAGCAATTACTGTGGGAGCGGATGTCTCATGCAAAAATGCCAATGATTTGCTGACGCGATATAACATTAACGCCCTGTTGGTAACCGAAAAACAGCGGGATACCGATAAATTGTATGGTTACATTACCCGCCAGGTGATTGAAAAGGCGCTTTTTCACAAATTGGATGATGTAACCGTACACGAATATATGACAACCGAGCTGGCCGTCGTAGACCCTGAAGCTGACCTGCTTGAAATTCAGCAAAAGATCATTGAAAACAAACAACGCGTCTTACCGGTGTTGGACAACGGCTGCATTGTCGGCGTTATCACCCGCACCGATCTGTTAAATACCTTGGTCCGCCAAACCCAGCAATCTCCTGATATTTCGACCGACCTGCTCAAAGAACCGATCCATGCCAGAACCAGAAACGTTTCAAAATTTATGAAAGAGCGCTTATCGGCGCGGGTGGTTAACGTGTTAAAAAAGATCGGCGAGGTCGCCGATCAGATCGGCTGCGGCGCCTATGTCGTCGGCGGATTTGTACGGGATTTATTTCTTTATCGCACCGATGAAGATATTGATGTCGTCATTGAAGGCGACGGGATTGCGTTTGCCCAGAAGTTTGCCGAATTGGAAGGGACACGCATTCACACCTATGAAAAATTCGGCACGGCCGTCATCATCTATCCCGATGACTTCAAAATCGATGTAGCCTCGGCCAGATTGGAATATTATAAGTTCCCGGCCGCCCTTCCGATTGTGGAAATGAGTTCCATTAAACTCGATTTGTACCGGCGCGATTTTACCATCAACACCCTCGCCATTCAGCTGAATCCGGATAAATTCGGCATACTCATCGATTTTTTCTCCGCCCGCAAAGACATCAAAGAAAAAATCATTCGGGTACTGCACAATTTAAGTTTTGTGGAAGATCCCACCCGGGTGTTTCGGGCTATTCGATTTGAACAACGCTTTGGATTTACCATCGGAAAACTCACGGCCGGGCTCATCGAAAATGCCGTGGCCATGGATTTTTTCAGAGGATTGAGCGGACGCCGAGTGTTTGCAGAACTCAGACAGATACTAGAGGAGGAAAATCCTGTACCGGCAATTATTCGGCTCAATGATTTTGATCTTTTAAAGGTGATTTATCCCGCCGTAAACTTCGATAAACACCTTACCGCACTATTGAATTCGACCCAAAATGTTTTATCATGGCATGATTTGCTTTTTTTGGATGAATCCTATATGAA
>CP070694.1:2434369-2438894 GCA_020353355.1 Desulfobacterales bacterium
CAAAGGGGTACATTTAAATGGGATGAAACCTTTCAATGAACTTCCAGAAGCACTGGTTGAAGAATCGAAGAAAAAATGGGAAGCATTCACCAGTGCTGCTGCTGCAGTTAATCTTGAGCCGCTCCAACTTCCCGAAGTTTTAGCCACCATCAATCAAGTTTTTGCGTTTAGCGAATTTGTAGCTGAAACCTGTATCCATCATCCGGCCATCTTGCACGATCTGATCAAAAGCAGTGATCTCGGTCGGCGATATTCGCCGCTGGATTATACGAACTCTCTCCACCAAGCGCTTGCCGGCGTAATCGATGAGGACACGTTGAGCCGCGTTTTGCGTCAGTGCCGGCGACGCGAAATGGTGCGTATCGCCTGGCGCGATCTAGCCGGCTGGGCAGATTTATCCGAAACTGTCGCTGATCTTTCGGCCTTTGCGGATAGTATTCTGGAGCAATCACTCACGCTTGTCTATCAATGGCAATGTAAAAAACATGGCACACCTACTGCTGCAGACGGTTCCCAACAACAACTTGTTATCCTGGGTCTAGGAAAGCTGGGTGCCCGGGAGCTTAATTTTTCCTCAGATGTGGATTTGATATTCACGTTCCCTCAAAGTGGTCAAACCCGCGGAACCCCAAAATCTCTGAGCAATGACGATTTTTTCACGCGCCTCTGCCAACAATTGATCAAAATCATCGGTAAACCAACAGTGGATGGTTCTGTCTTTCGAGTGGATCTGCGCCTGCGTCCGTTTGGAGAAAATGGTCCTTTGACGATGAGCTTTGATGCGATGGAGCGCTATTACCAGGAGCAGGGACGGGAGTGGGAACGTTATGCCTTAATCAAGGCACGCGTGGTCGCCGGGGATAAAGTGGCTGGAGAAAGTTTGTTGCAGAGGCTTCATCCATTTGTTTACCGCCGCTACCTGGACTACAATGCCTTTGAATCATTAAGAGACATGAAACAGATGATTTCCCTGGAGGTCCAGCGCAAAGGGATGAAAAACAATATTAAGCTCGGTCCCGGGGGCATTCGAGAAATTGAATTCTTTGGTCAAATATTTCAACTGATACGCGGCGGTGTTACACCGGCGCTTCAGAATCGCAGCATTCAAGTCGTGTTAAAAACACTTGCCCGTGAAAATTACATCACTCATGAGGCTTACGATCAACAAACAGACGCCTATGTCTTTTTGCGCAACATCGAGCACCGGCTGCAGGAATTTTCAGATCAGCAAACTCACGATCTTCCTTCGAGCAAACTGGCAAAGACGCGCTTGGCTGTTTCCATGGGTGCTGCGGATCCAGACAGTTTTGATCTCGTTTTGGAAAAACACCGCAAAAACGTGCATGCTCATTTTATGATGCTGCTGGAATCCGGCGAGACAGAGGGTCAGGACAAAAAGATTGAAGAACAATTAGATGGCATATGGCAGAGTCTGACCGCTCATCAGCAGGCGATAGAAATTATTTCACAGGTGGGCTTTGAACAGCCCGAAGCGGTCCTACAGCTGCTGGATTACCTGCGCAATAATTTGGAAACCCGGGAATTAAGCCGGACCGGACGGCAACGTCTGGATAAATTGATGCCTAAAATTTTGAAGCAAACCGCCGTTTCTGAAAACCCGGATCTCGCGCTGCGCCGGATCATCGACGTGATTAAAGCCATCGAAAGACGAACGAGCTACCTGGCGCTGTTGCTTGAAAATCCTACGGTGTTGTCCCATCTGATCTCGCTTTCAAATGCCAGCCCCTGGATTACGTCATTTCTGGCTCAGCATCCGGTGCTTTTGGATGAATTGCTTGATCCGCGAACGCTTTATAAACCTCCGGCAATGACCGAACTGAAAGCAGACCTGCGCCAGCGACTGAATCAACTTGCCCCTGACGATCTTGAATATCAAATTGAAGAGCTGTGTATTTTCAAACAAGTCAATGTCCTGCGAGTTGCCGCTGCCGATGTTACCGGCACTTTGCCACTGATGCGGGTCAGTGACCATTTATCTGAAATTGCCGAGACGACCCTGAATGAGGTCGTGCAGTTGGCCTGGAATCATCTGGTGAAACGACATGGCAGCCCGACCTGCATGCTTGGAGGAAAACCCTGCGACAGAGGCTTTGCCGTAATTGCCTACGGTAAGCTCGGCGGGCTGGAACTCGGCTACGGTTCAGATCTGGATCTCGTGTTTTTACATTCGGGCACCAACGATCAAACACAGGGAGGCGAGCGGCCCATCGACAATGCGCAGTTTTTTAACCGGCTTGGACAACGCGTCATCCATATCTTAACTTCGCCTACCCGAGCCGGCAAGGTCTATGAGATCGATATGCGCTTGCGCCCCAGCGGCAGCTCAGGAATTCTGGTCAGCCATATTGATGCGTTTCGAGATTACCAAATCAACAATGCCTGGACCTGGGAACATCAGGCACTGATTAAGGCCAGGCCCATCTGCGGAGAAGAAATCTTAGCCGAACGGTTTGAAAATATCCGCAAAGAAGCGCTGGCTTGCCGGCGATCAAAGACGAAACTCCAGCAGAAAGTCGTCGATATGCGCGAGAAGATGCGCCGCGAATTGTTAAAACCGCAAAAGGAAATATTTGATCTCAAACAGGATATCGGCGCTATGGTAGATATAGAATTTTTAGTTCAATATCTCGTACTGCAACATTCTTATCAGCATCCGGAATTATTGAGATGGACCGATAACGTCCGGCTGATTCAAACCTTGATTGAGACCAATGTCATTGATGAGTTGACCGCCCATGTGCTAAAACACGCCTACCTGATATATCGTGCGGCGGCTCATCAGCTTAGTCTTCAAGAAAAGGGCGCAATGGTGCCGAAGGATAAATTTCATCGACTGCAGAAACGAGTAACAGAGATCTGGAAGGCGGTTTTCAAATTATGACCTCCAAACACGAACATACCGCAACAAAGCTGAAGAAGAAAATTGATGGATTGGTTTCACGTCACCTGAAGGGAAAGCAACCCGACTTCATGGTGCAGCATGCCCTGGTGATTGACAATTATTTTCTGGAGACCTTTGAGACCAGCCGGGTGGGTCCCCGCATGGGAATTGCCAAAAATCCATATGCGCTTGTCGCCCTAGGCGGATATGGCCGCCAGGAGCAGTGTATCCACTCCGATGTCGATTTACTTTTTCTTTTCGAACATAGCGTGCCGCAGGAAGCTGAAACCCTCATTCAGGAAATGATTTACACGCTTTGGGATATTGGACTTGATGTCGGTTACGCGACGCGTTCTTCAAAGGAGTGCATACGGCTGGCAAGCCGCGATTTTGATATTCTGACCCCCATTCTGGATGCCCGCTTTATCTGCGGGATGTCGCGCCTCTACGCCGATCTGATAGAGCAGGTGCAAAAAAAAATTATTCTAACAAAAACGCGCGCAATCATTGATTGGTTACTGCACAAAAATAAAGCCCGCCATTTTCAATTCGGCGATTCCGCTTATCTATTGGAACCGAATCTTAAAGAAGGACAGGGCGGATTAAGAGATTACCACACGATGCTGTGGATCTCAAAAATTGAATTTAACCTTAAACGCCCGAGAGATTTTATATATTTGGGCCTGCTGTCTCATGATGAATTTGAAACGTTAAACAAAGCGCTTGGCTTTATCTGTAATGTCAGAAATCGAATCCACCACATCTGCGGCAAAAAATGTGATCAGCTCAACTTTGAAAATCAGATTAAGCTGGCCAAAGCGCTCAAATATAAAAAAACAAAAGGTCAAGCGCCGGTGGAAAAATTTCTCGGCGAACTCCATGGCTGGATGGAATATTTAAAGCAGCAGCATTGGATGTTTCTCCATGAGCTGGGTATTGAAAAAAAGCGCAAACGTAAAAAAACATCCAAGAAAAAAAGTAACGTCCAAGGGCTGGAAGTGATCAAATGGGGTATGCTGAATTTTGAATCCCCTGAAAAAATAGTAGAATCGCCGGATATCTTGATCAAGATATTTGAGGAAAGTGCGCGTCTAAAAATTCCCCTGAGTGCCGAAGCCAAGCGTTTGATTCGAGAGTTTTCTTACCTGGTCGATAAAAATTTCAGAAAAGATGCCTCCATCCGAAAATCGTTTGAGCGCATACTCATCGCACAGGCTTCGACTTTCAATGTGCTCAATGAGATGCTCAATACAGGGTTTTTGCAGCGCTATATCCCGCAGTTTAGCAAGATTGTAAATCGCATCCAATACGACGAGTATCATCTTTTTCCGGTCGATAAACATTCCCTGCGAACGATTAAAACCATCAAGAAATTCGGCGCACCAGAAGATCAAAGCCTGGAACCATTATGCAGGTCCCTGTACAAAGAATTTCGAAAGAAAAAAGCTCTACTATGGGCAGCGCTGCTTCACGATATCGGCAAGGGCCTCCCCCAAAAAGGGCATTCAACAAAGGGGGCCCAGCTCGTCAAATCCATCCTGACTCGCAGAGGATTGGAGCCTGAAGATGTCGAAACCATCTCCTTTCTGGTGCAGGAGCATCTTCTTTTGATTAAAACGGCTA
>CP070694.1:2438994-2446416 GCA_020353355.1 Desulfobacterales bacterium
AATAGGCTATTAATATAGATTTCTATTAAACTATTTAGTTTCCATGCGGAAATGGCCCTTTTCTCTGCCGCAGGGTGATTCTTCGCGGGTTTTCATTTTCGGGTAGACACCAAGTATGGAGATATGCGTATGCACCGAAAGCTCCCATTGATCCTTTCATGTTGGGTATTGTTTGTTTCAACCGGCTGTGTCTCGATAAATGAATATATGGAAGCAGAGAGCCAATTAAAAAAATGTAATAACCAGCTGGCACAGACCGATGAAAATTTAAAAACCATGCAGGCTGAGCTGCTCAGATCGGAAGAACGGGTCAAAATTCTCGAAGCCAGGCTGAAGACATCCGAAGAGATCGGAACTAAGTTTTATAATGATTTATCTGATCTGCAGACCCAGAACGTGCATTTAGAAAAATTAAACAAGCAGCTTGTCCAAAACAACGAGAAATTACAACGTGACGTTCAAAAACAAAAGTCAGTCCTCGTGCTGCAAGAAAAAGTAATCCAGCTTTTGGATGACACCAAGAAAACCATTGAAAGCAGCCTAAAAGATCAGATTGCGGCCAAGGATATTGAGGTGGTTGAAAGCAATGATCAGCTGAAAATGGTGCTGGTTGATACGATTCTTTTTGAATCGGGAAGCACAAAACTCAGTGAGGAAGGCAAAGCGTTGTTGAGCGTGATCGCAAAATCGATTAAGGATTATAAGAACCAGCGTATTGTGGTGGAGGGACACACGGATAATAAACCGATTAAATCACGCTTAAAAAACAAGTTTCCCAGCAACTGGGAACTGTCTGCGGTCCGGGCCTCGGCCGTTGTCCGTTTTCTCGAGCTACAGGGTATGGTTGATCCGCAGAGGCTCTCTGCGCAGGGATACAGCTATTACCATCCGGTTGCCTCCAACCAAACGGAGCAAGGCCGCCGTCAGAACCGCCGGATCGAAATAATCCTCAGTCCGCAGAAGTGAGTTTGGCTGAAATCCAAAATGATTCCCCATAAAAAGCCGTATACCCTATCGTGTATGCGGCTTTTTACACTTGCAATTGGTCATCCTTGTCATTAATTTAAATTATTTATCAGCGTCTCCGTTCATTGCTCTATCATGTGAAGCGTCTATCTTAAATTATTATTTTCCAAAGAGGTGGGTATCATGAAGACAACTAAACTTATATTACTTTTCGTTCTAATCGGCCTCATTGCCGGTGGCTGCGCTTCAAGTATGTCTCCTAACGTTTACTCCCGCGATCAAGCCCAGAAAGTCCAAACCGTTCATAAAGGGGAGGTGATTATGGTCAGGGAGGTGCAAATAGAAGGAACCAAATCCGGTTTGGGCACGATTGCAGGCGGAATAATGGGCTTTGCCTTAGGTAGCACGATTGGTACAGGATCGGGGAAAACTGTGGCCAGAGCTGCCGGAACAGTAGGCGGTGCATTGGCGGGATCTGCTGCAGAAGAAGGTGCCACGCGTCAAAAGGGCCTTGAAATTACCGTACAGTTAGATAACGGTGAGGTTATCTCCATTGTTCAAGGCGCCGACGAAACATTTGATGAGGGCGACTTGGTTCGGGTTTTGCGACGTCCTGATGGAACAGCCCGTGTAATGCAGTAACACTGGCCTCTTGCAGACAAGCTGACTCATCAGGCGGCACGCGACACCTGAGGATGTCGAGGAGGAAGGAATCGACTTTTCATAGCTCTTGCGGGCTCTATTAGAATTAAAAAGGAGCGAAACCTTTATTGAGCATCCTTTGTTTTCGAATGCAGTATTTTAATTTCATTGGCGATTTCGCGGCTGAGGGTGGCTAACGCCTGGCTTTTAGACGAAACAAACACCTCATAATCGCTGCCTGAGACAGGCTGCGTTATCATCGATTTCCGCACGAGCAACGCATTTCGACCGTCCTGCCCGGTGATCGTCCACGTGACATTCAGCATGATCTGTTGGCCCGGGCTGCCGTCGAATTGGAGGACATCCAGGACAATGCGATAGTCCGGCTGGAAGTAATCTTCCCATGGGTGGGTGGCCACGCGATTGGTTTGCAGCAGAATCGACAGGTTTGTCGCTAACACCCGCAGAAAATCCTCACTCAGGGAGCCTGCCCAACGGTGAAACTCATCCACGCTGAGTCTGTTTGGACCGGTGCGGATAACGATTTGGGGCCGGTCGATGGATTTGGGAATCTCAATCGGCCCCACGCCGATGGCAAGATCTTGATCCGCTGCGGCCACCTGAGCCGGCGTCGATGTTTCGATCACCGCATTCAAGGTGTAAAACTCCACCGGTGACGTTATACCCCTGCATGCAGCGATGAATAACGTTAAAATGCATAATATCCAGCCTATAGATCTAATGCATCCTGTTGACTTCATCATCTCTTTCCTTTCCCGTAAATCAGGGCATCCGGATGCCGCTCCAGATAATCTGCCATGACACGGATAGACTTTGCGGCATCGGCCAGCTCTTTAAGCGCCCGTCTCAATTCGCTATACAGGGGAGAGTCCGGGCTCGTCACGCTTCCAATATCTGCTAATGTTTTTTGACCTTGCTGCAAAGTGGCGTTTATCTCCGGGGCAACCTTTGCATTGAGATTTTGTACGAGCACCTGTGCGTTTTCAAGGGCGTCATTCAGCTGCGCAACAGCCTTTCGCAATTCCGGTGTGATGGTCGCATCGAGATTGCCGGTAAACTCGCGCGTGTTTTGCAGGGTTTGATTCAGCCCCGCCACCGCGCTGCGCAACTCGGCGGAGTTCACCAGGCGCTCGGCACCCTCAACCGTATTTTTGAGGCTGTTGCCGATCTCCACCAGGGGTAACTTTTCAAGTTTGGTCAACAGCTGATTCAAACTGGCGGTGATCATTTCCATTGGCGCCGGAATCGTGGGCAATTCCGGATAGATGCCGTCGTATTTAACAACCGCAGGAGGCGGATCCGGATGAAAGTCAACATCCACAAAAAGCTGACCGGTCAGCAAGCTGCCGGTTTTCAGCTGGGCCCGCAGGCCTTTCTCAACGAGTCTTTCCATTTCTTGTTTTGGTTCTAAGTATGTTTCTCCCACAGCCTTGAAGGCTTCCGGATCCGTTTGAACAAAAACCAGTATGCGAGGTGTCAGGGTGTCAAGGTCGAATTCTGCTCTGATATCGGTAACTTCTCCGAGCTTGATCCCTCTAAATTCCACCGGTGCTTCCTTGGCAAGGCCTCTCACCGATCCCTTAAACTCCAGGATCCAATGCCTGAGTTCCGTTGCCTTTTTTTGATGGATGTCATCCTGACTTTCGTAGAGGGTAAAGACATCGCCGTCCTGGGCCGGCTCACCGGGTTTCACGTCGCCGGAGATATCAAAGGCAATGCCTCCCATCATCAGGGTCACCAACGACTCGGTTCTGACGCGGATGCCACTGGCACTCAGCGCCACGTCCAGCCCCGAGGCGTTCCAGAATTTGGTGTTCTTGTGCACCAGTTCATGATGCGGTGCGTGCACAAACACACGCAGGCTCACGGTCTGCCTATCCTGCTCCAGCTCGTAGCTGACCACCTGCCCCACTTTAATCTGGCGGTAATATACCGGTGACCCGATGTCCAGCGACATCAGGCGGTCGGCCTTGAGCACAAAATGGCGGCCGGGCAATCCCCTGGTCACCACCGGCGGTATCTCCAGGCCTTTGAAGTGTCGTGCCGGTGCCCCGGTTTTTCCCGGATCCATACCGATATAGGCGCCCGAAAAGATCGTGCCGATGCCGGAGACTTCACCGGCCGCCACCCGGGCGCGCACCACCCAAAACCGCGTTTGCTCGGTTAAATACTTATCGGCATCCTTGACCAGCTCGGCGATCAACACCACATGGGTGAGGTCCTCACTCACTTCGATGGCCTCCACCTGTCCGATTTCCACCTCTTTATACTTGATTTTGGTCTTGCCGGCTTCCAGGCCCTCTGCCGTGCTGAAGGTGATGGTAATGGTCGGTCCTTTCTCGGATATGGCTTTGTAGGCCAGCCAGCCGCCGATCAGGACTGCCACAATGGGTACCACCCACACAATGGAGATCTGCCTGCGGGTCTGGACAACGGCCTCGGGGACGTCGTTGAGATCGGATTCATTATTGGGGTTTTCACTCATCGTCTTGCTCCTTTGTGTCCCATATCAATCGGGGGTCGAAGGACATGGCGGCAAACATGGTGATGACCACCACCGCACCGAAGAATACCGCACCGGGTCCGGCATCGATGCTTGCCAGGGCACCCATCTTGACCAGGGCCACCAGGATGGTGACCACATAAATGTCCACCATCGACCAGCGGCCGATCGCCTCGGTGATGCGGTACAGGCGGGTGCGATCTTTTTGGCGCCAGGTGGTTTTGCGCTGTACGGTAATCAATAAAAACGTCAGAATAAAAAGTTTTACCAGCGGCACAAAAATACTGGCCACAAAAATCACCAGCGCAATGGGCCAACTACCGCTGTGGATGAAGTAGATCACACCGCTCATGATGGTGTCCGATTGGACTTTGCCGAAGGAGGTGACGTGGGTGATGGGCAGCACGTTGGCAGGTATGTAACATACGAAAGCGGCTAATATCAATGCCCAGGTGCGCGAGATACTATTGATTTTGCGCGGGTGCAACGCTGCGCCGCAGCGGGGACAGGTCAGGTGGCCAGCTTGATAATCGGATCGCATCTTGCACAGCAAATGACAGCTGTGGCAGCTGACCAGCGACGCCGCTTGCGCGGTAAGAGCAGATGGATTCATCGTTTGACCTCCACCTGCTCCCAGATTAGATGGGGATCCAGTGATGCCATGGAGCCGGCCAGCACAAAAATCAGTACCATAAAGGCAAACAGGGAAATGCCCGGTACCATGGACGCCATACCGGCCAACTTGACGGTCGCCACCAAAATACCCAGCATAAACACTTCCATCATGCTCCAGGGATGCAAACGTTGTACAAACCGGAAAACCTGAGCAAGCATCCATGGCTTGCGGTTGAGTTTGATGGGCAGCAGAACATACAGAAGTCCTGTTAGCTGGACAAGAGGCACCACAACCGTGGTCAACAGCACCAGCAGGGCAACCTGCCACAGGCCCTGAGCCCAGAGCTCCTGAATGCCTGTAATTAGGGTGGATTCCTGCACCTGGGCCTCGATTTTCATGGACAGGAAGGGAAAAGAGTTGGCCACCACAAATAGAATCAGCCCGGCCAGTGTCAGGGCCAGGGTGCGGTCGAGGCTGTTGCGTCTATGACGATACAAAACCGCACCACAACGCGAACATCTGGCCGTCGCGCCTTGCGCCAGAGGCCCAATGCGGTGGATTAAATCACACTCGTGACAGGCAATCTGTTTCATCTCTGGTCGAAATTTCGCACGTTCAGGGTTCAGCGCCGCCGCTGGCCGCCGAAGCGGCCAGTTTGATCGAAAAAGAAACTTCGGTAATGAAGTTTCGATGGGGTTTGTAAAAAGTCTGAATTCGTCATGCCGGACCTGATCCGGCATCCAGAACCTACTGAAAACACTGGATTCCGGCCTTCGCCGGAATGACCTTAAATTGATTTTTTGGGTTCTTTACGAATGCTTCAACATTATATTTCATAAAGTTTCATACGAAGGTTCCGGGTTCCTAGATTCAGATGTTCAGAGATGACATCAACTCTAAACCTCTAAACCTCTGAACACCTGAACTCTGAACCCTGAACCTCTGAACCCTGAAAACGGAAGCGCCGAAGCCGTAAGAATCATCTTACTGGGTTTTGCCATTTGAACCTTATTTTGCCATTTATGTCAATCGAAAATTGCTGTTAAGAGAGAGAAAAAAAAAAGGGAACCAACGTCCCCTTTGGTACGCGAATTCTCAAAAAAATCCAGAATAAAACGCATTCAGCCCGCTAAGCCCATTTTGTCGAGCTTAAGGGGTCGCGGTAAGGCACGGACTATTTTCATCTTTATCATTTCGAATCAGTGACCACAGGTATCCAAGTGCGCGGGCAGATAATGCCACGATGGGGACCATGATCTGTGCGGCCAACGTGGCCGCCTCCTGAGCGGGGATCTTTGTTATTGAAGGATCGCCAAGGGGACCGTGGATTCGAATTGGCGAACTTCGCTTTAACAATCTCCTTTTTGCCGTCGGTCTAATCACCATGTCAACGGTTTCCGAAGCCAGGTTCATAGATCCGGCACCTTGGGCTCTAACCGCGGGTGTATCCATATATAGGGTCTGAATGGTGCCGATACCGTTTTCGAATAATAACCTTGCAGCCATACAGTTCAAATCCGTGTAGGATTTTTTCCTCGGTGCGGTGAACAAAAAATCCAGCGCATCCGAGGCAAGTAGCTCAATGCCGCGCTGAATTTTTCCATTTTCGACGGCAACGCCGATCTCACCCGAAAGGCTGGCGGCGATTTCCTTGGCCGACGTGCCGCTTCCGTACAGGTCAATCACCAGGTTCAGCTGGCCTTCAAGGATAATGGGTTCATGCAGGTACGAAAGCACTTCGTCGATGTCAATGTCTTCGGCGGTCATTTTCACGGTCATTTTGGGTACCGCCGTTGCGGTATCAAGGATGGTTTCAATTGACAAGGAACCATCGCGGTAGCTCAGGCTGGATGGTCCGATCTGAAGTCGCCCATTTTCCAATTTTACGTCAAAGCCAAATTCCTGGAGTGCAACGTCTTTACCCAAAATTTTATCTGCCCGGACCATCAGCAAAAGATCAAAAGCTAGCAGCTTATCAAGTGGCAAAGGGGTTGCGTCAAACACCTGTCCGTCTTTATCTGCCTCAGAGTCTGGGTGCGGAGCAGTTTCATTTGTTTGACTTTGCGGGAAAAGGCCAAAATCTTCCAAATGCACGCTCGAGGCGGAAAGTTTTACATCCATGCGAGGGCGCTGCTGATTTAAAAAACCATGAGCTAGGGTTCGAAACTGCGTATTGCCCAGATACGTTTCTCCTTCAAATTTATGATCGTCCATGTGGCCGCTATACCGGCCCTTGAGAGACAGAGATTTCAGGCGCGGCAAAGACAGGCCGAATAAGGATGCCCAGGCCGAAGGATTGCCCGCTGTTGAGATCAGCTGAAGATCGATTTGGGGGGAGGTGGCTGAACCGCCGACCATACCGTTTGCCTGCAGCGACAGGCCGTTCAGAGCCTGTGTTTCGATTTGAAAGGCTTCCACCTGCAGCTTGTCGCGTTTACCTGCGAGCTTCAGGGATCCGGTGAAATGCGGGTCTTCTGCAATCCCTGACAAACCATATGTCTCCAGCCAGGGTCGTGAGGCGACGTCAAAATTGGCCTGAATTCTGGTCTTTGCCCGGTCCTGGATATCATCGATTCGTCCCTCTAGTTGAACGGCGGGCGTTTCCGGATTGCCTGCCTTTATTTCAAAGCCCTCGATATCGATGCTGCCGTCACGATCCGCGACCTGCGCCGTC
>CP070694.1:2446516-2512770 GCA_020353355.1 Desulfobacterales bacterium
AAAGCCCCTTTACCAGTTTCCAATCTCTTAACGCGTGTCATCACCTCCTTCCCGTGTGGTTTACAGCCATTGATCATAATACCGTTAATCCTCAAGAGTAGCTGTAAATCATTAAGATTGTTCAGAATTTTCAAAGAACAAATATACTATTTCAAATAACATAAATTCTAGACAGAGTCAATATAATTAAAAAATCTCGGCTGCGGGAAGAAAAAGCTCCAGGAAAATTCAGTTTGCGGCACTTTTTCTATGATGGGCAGGTAGAAGACGGGAACGCAAATAACGTTGTATACACTCAGGCGTGGATTCTTTGATCAATCAAAACCTCCAGTTGTCTGCGGTCCCATCCAACATAGGTGAGTTTTTTATCCACAATGAAGGCCGGAAACTTAAAAAGCCTGTAGCGGACCTGTTTCCAAATACCCGCGGGAGACTGGGCATCAATCACTATAATTTTAATACGATGGCGATATAAATCAGTGATTTCACGGATCCAGTTGGATACATAATCCACGGCTAGCTTCCAATCTTCAGGATATTCATTCTCGCAGCTTCGGCGATCATTGCGTCTTGATGCTAATCTATCAAAAATAAATCGGTGTGGCCGATAATTGCAATCTAAATTGTATATCATCGGCACGACCACTTCGAGCAGGATTGGCCTCATCTATGGTTTCTCCTTAAACAGTATTCGTTAGAAAAAATCATGGAAGTACAAGTAAGACTGTTTTCATTTATTTGCAAGGCCTGCCTCAAAAAAATTTCATGCATTTAAGCCGCACCAATTTTAAAGCCGGAATGGGCGATTTTTTTAATTTTATCAAAATTTGCCCATTTTCTTATGCCCACACACCATCAATGTTGGCACCACATGTGGTGCAATGCCCGTTTTCCATCCTCAATTTCCCCACCTGAAATCCCCACCGCTCGATGACCATCTGCCCGCAGTTGCAGCAAAACGTATTTTCACCCTCATCACCCGGCACATTGCCGGTATAGACATATTTTAGACCGACACCTAAACCAATTTCTCGAGCTATTTTAAGGGTTTCCACCGGTGTAGAGGGTCTATCGGTCAATTTATAGGTCGGGTGAAAGCGGCTGATATGCCAGGGTGTTTCGGATCCCAGATCATTTCTAATGAAGGTTGCCAGCTCCTTTAGTTCAGCCCTCTCATCATTTAGCCCGGGCACAATCAAGGTGGTGACTTCCACGAAAATACCAAGGGATTTCATTAATTTTAAGGTTTCCAGGACGTGTTTGCGTTTCGCCCCACAGAGCTCCTTGTAGTATTTATCGCTGAAGGCTTTCAGATCCACATTGGCCGCATCCAGATACGGATTGATCATGTTGAGGGCTTCGGCAGTCATATACCCGTTGGTCACAAAAACGTTGCGGATTCCTTTCTGATGGGCAAGTTTGGCGGTATCATAGGCAAACTCAAAAAAAACGGTCGGCTCGGTATACGTATAGGAGATGCTTTGGCAGCGGCCCCTTTCAGCTCCAGCGACCACTTCCGATGGTGCAAATGACTCTCCCATGATAGCGCCCTTGTGATCGGTTGGCATCTGGGCAATATCTGCATTCTGGCAAAACCGGCATCTGAAATTACAGCCAACCGTAGCGATGGAATAGGATAAGGTTCCGGGGAAGAAATGAAAAAGGGGCTTTTTTTCGATGGGATCGATATGTCTGGCAATTAGTTTGCCGTATACCAGGGTCTTTAATATTTCGGAATGATTTTCCCTGACACCGCAGATCCCCCGGCGCCCGTCTTTAACAACGCATCGATGGCTGCAGAGATTGCATTTTACTTTGTTTTCCTCAAGAGGTTCATATAGATAGGCTTCCATAATTGCTTCGCTCCTTTGAGGAATAATGGAATGCTGGAATATTGGAATAATGAGACATAAAACCAAAGAATATCATTTTTATAATAGCATAATTCCTTAAACCCATCATTCCACCATTCCATTATTCCATTTTTCCAACAGGGGCATTAGCCCCTCTTAGCCTGTGGCCGTCCCGGTGGTGTGTTTGGTTTGATACCGCATGGCCAGCGGTCTGGTTCTGAATCTGGGAATCAGGGAAATCACCATTCCGGCAAACGCGCCGAATGGGCATCGTTGAATAATCCGGTTTTGCTCGAAGCTGTGGACGAATTGTCCGCCGGGCGAGGGCAGTTGGCAGACGGTTCGCCAGGATATCGGAACGGAGCCTAAAATACCTCGAATGATGCCTTTTAACTCCCAAACGCTGAAAAATTGGGCATGGTTATATATCGTTGGTGAAAACATCCCCTTGACACGCCGTTGGATTCCCTTGATGGCATATCGGTTCAGTACCCCAATAAAGACCCGATCTTTAGCTACCCGAAAGGCTTCTTCCAGCGCTTTTTGGGGGTCTTCAACAAATTCCAAGGTGGTAAACAGACAGGCATAGGTAAATGAATTATCGTCAAACGGAAGATCTTCAGCATAACCCCGATATAAGTCTACACGGTTGCCAAGATTCTTAATGGCAACATCGAGCATATAGGTGGACGGATCTAATCCCGTAACCTGCAAGCCCATATCCAAAAAAGCTTGGAGGCATGCACCGATTCCGCAGCCTACATCGAGCACAGATTCCCCTCGCATGGGTTTGAGCAGATCACGCATCAGCTGTGCCTCGAGCTCAAAAACAGATCTGTTTTGTGGCTTCTGGAACCACTGCTCTGAGGCGAGTGCCTCCTGGAAATTAAAAACGTGTCCCATGCGAGATAATTTAAGGAATAAATCTCAGTTTATCAAGGACTAATCGGTTTGATTTATTCATCGGTGGATGGAGAGACTGATTCTCCGGACGCGGGACGCTTTTTTTTAGGACTCGATCGTCTCTTTCTTTTCTTCGGCGGTTCTTCCATGCGCTTTGATGATTTAGATGCTTCCGCCCCTACCGGCTCAGGGCCAAAGCCAAAGAAAGCACCTGGAAAGGAACGCTCTCTGGCTTTTTCCGGTTTTGGGCGATGGGCCGTTTTCTGTTTATTTTGCTTCCGTCCTTTACGCTGAGCCGATCGCCTCAGGCGGGCATTTCGTTGTGAGACGTATGGCTTGGATCGATCTTCAACAAACCAATCATCCTCTGGCCAGACCACCGGAATCTTATAGTCTAACATCTCTTCCAGAGGTTCTAAATGAAATACATATTCTTCACACGCCAAAGACAGTGCTTTGCCCGATTTGCCTGCTCTGGCAGTGCGGCCAATACGGTGAACATAGTTTTCGGAATCTTGAGGCAGGTCATAATTCACAATGTGGCTGATATCCTCCACATGAATGCCTCTGGAGGCCACATCGGTCGCAACCAAAATCTTGATGCGGCCATTTTTAAAGCCTTCCATGAGACTGAATCGTTTGCGCTGGGGTAGATCGCCGGTAATTCCTTCCGCAGGCCATCCATTGCCTTTTAGTTTTTGAGTCAGCCAATCAACGGCAACTTTGGTATTTACAAAAATAAGTACCCGACTCCAATCTTCTCGTTTTAGCAATCCCAAAAGCAGTGAAAGTTTTTTTTCCCGACCCACATGAAACATGACCTGATCGATACCTTCGACGGTAATCTGATCGGGAGTAACCGAGATAAACTCTGGCAGATTCATGTATTCATAGGTCAGCTCCATCACACGGTAGGAGAGAGTGGCCGAAAAAATCATCGACTGCCGTTTCTCGTAGTGCGGCAGTTTGCGCAACAAAAACCGCATATCCTTGGTGAAACCCAGATCAAAAAGACGATCGGCTTCATCAATAACTAAAATTCGAATGCCCTCGGCCTTGAAAATGCCTTGTTTCAAATAATCAATAATTCGACCGGGGGTACAAATGATGACATCGACACCATGCCTCAGGATTTCAGCCTGTCGCTGATAATCAATTCCGCCCACGATCTGAGTCAGTCTCAGGTCGGTATGTTGCGAAAGGATCTTGGCTTCCTCGTAAATTTGACGGGACAATTCACGGGTGGGCGCAACGATAAGGGCAGAAGGATGATCCCGCATTTGTTGAGGTAATGACAAAAGGCGGGTAAGAATGGTGACTAAAAACACTGCCGTTTTGCCCGTGCCTGTCTGAGCCTGACCGGCCACATCGCGACCGGCCAAAGACACCGGCAATGTTTGAGCCTGTATGGGGGTGCAGTAGATAAAGCCAGCGTCACCAAGACCCGAGCGCACCTGGGGAGGTAAGTCAAACTCTTCAAACCGGGTTTCGGTTAAAAAATTGGGCGCTTGCGCCCGTTGATTCATTGTCGGATCTTGATTCCCGTTGGGTAGATGGTCATTTTCCAATTTTTTCTTCCTACTGAAGGCCGCATCGAAGTTTGCCATACGATCACCCCAATTATACTCTGGTTTCAAGATTTTGCAAGATATCATCATTACGGGCATCACTTATGGATTCGAGAAACTGGGAATCAGCCACTTGAAACGAGGTAAGAAATATTTATTTTTTAACACCGATATGATAAGCCGTCATCAACTTTTCACTATTTTCAAAAAAACAACGCCTTATCGTTATGAAAGATACCATGAAAGAGTTTTTTAAAGTTATCGACCTGGATCAAGTGGCTGCCTACATCACACAATTTCCGAAAGTAGGCATTGAAACTGTCGCCTTATCGCAAACCATGGGAAGAATTCTGGCGGATGATATTATTGCCGATATTGATCTCCCTGATTTTCGACGCGCTACCATGGATGGCTTTGCGGTTCAGGGAGCATCGACCTTTGGCGCCAGTGAAGGCAATCCGGCCTATCTGACCGTCAAAGGTGCGGTCGCCATGGGAGAACTACCAACTTACTCGATCGGGCCGGGTGAAGCCGTTAGGATAGCCACCGGGGGCATGTTGCCCCAGGGAGCAGACAGTGTTGTGATGATCGAACATACGGGTACCATTGATGAAACCACCATTGAAGCTTACCGCAGTGTTGCACCCGGACAGAATATCATCGAAAAGGGAGAAGATTATGAGCAAGGCACCATCGTGCTTTCAGCCGGCGTAAAAATTAGACCCCAGGAATCAGGTCTGCTGGCAGCCTTCGGCAAAATGCATGTAACGGTGTATAAACAGCCCGTCATCGGAATCATTTCCACCGGCGATGAGGTGGTTGCCACCGACACATTGCCCGGGCCCGGACAGATACGGGATATCAACACCTTTACATTGTCAGGCTTGGTGCAACAAAGCGGTGCAAAGCCGGTTTCATTCGGGATTGTAAAAGATAATATTGATGCTCTGGCGCAAAAATGCACTCAAGCGCTTTCCCAATGTGATATGGTTTTGATATCCGGCGGAAGCTCAGTGGGTGCGCGTGATTTAACCATCGAGGTTCTTGGCTCCCTGAAAAATACGAAGATCCTCTTTCACGGAATTTCCATCAGCCCGGGTAAACCGACAATCCTGGCCAACGCCGCTAACAAGGCTTTCTGGGGGCTGCCCGGACATGTGGTTTCAGCGATGATTGTTTATTCACGAGTCATCCAACCATTTGTCGAGCATATTGGTGGAACAGCCCCGCAATCTAGCATAAACCTGCGGCGTCAGGCCGTATTGAATCGCAATGTCGCTTCCGCCCAGGGTCGGGTTGATTTTATCCGCGTGCGGCTGCTAGACAAAGAAGGAATTCTCTGGGCCGAACCCATTCTCGGTAAATCAGGTCTGATCAACACCATGGTTCAGGCCGATGGACTCATTGAAATTGGAATCAACACGGAAGGATTGGAGAAGGGAACCGAAGTGGAAGTGATACCGCTGTAATCAATGATCCACAATGAATAAAAAGAAACGACTCAATATTGGTGGAAATCGTATGAAAAAAGAACGTCACGTCTATCTAAAAATGAAAACTTTGGCGGAAGCCCGTAAGATCCTCTTGGATTCATTTACCTTGACCAATGTCCTGCAAACCGAGGTGCTATCTGTCCCCGAGGCGGTCGGTCGAGTTTTGGCAGAGCCGGTTTTTGCAACGGTTTCGTCACCGAATTTTCATGCGGCAGCCATGGACGGTATTGCCGTCAGAGCTGATGTGACCTTTGGCGCCAGCCAAACCGCACCGAAAGAGCTCATCATCAATCAGAATGCATTTTATGTAAACACCGGACATGTAATGCCGGACAACACCGATGCCGTGATTATGATCGAGCACGTCAATGTGGTTGAGGATGGTCGGGTTGAAATTGAAGCACCGGTGTATCCATGGCAACATGTCCGCAAAGTCGGCGAGGACATTGTGGCCACCGAGCTGCTTTTTCCGCAAAACCATGTGATCACCCCCTATTGCGTTGGTGCGCTGCTGGCGGGGGGTGTCTTTTCCGTGCCGCTGAAGTCCAAACCTAAGATCCTGATCATTCCCACAGGATCGGAAATCGTGGATTGGCGCCAGATCAACCCGCAAGATCTTAAGCCGGGACAGGCATTTGAAACAAATTCGTATGTGCTTGGCAAATTGGTGGAATCCGGTGGCGGAATAGCTAAACGCCACGGGATCGTCTCCGATGATATTGAAAAGATCGAACAGGCAGTGGCCACCGCCGTTGATGAAGATTATCACATCATCCTGATTATCGGGGGCTCATCGGCCGGATCTGAAGATTATGCCAAAGATGTGATCCTCAAGCAGGGTGAGGTTCTGGTCCATGGTGTCACCATCATGCCCGGCAAACCGGTGGTTGTCGGAAGCGTGAAGCAAAAACCGGTGATTGGCATTCCCGGATATCCGGTTTCCGCCATCATTGCATTTGAACAGTTCGTCCAGCCCTTAATTGCCCAAATGCTGGGGCAGGTGGTTCCGGCCAAAAAAATCATTGACGTTGAGCCTACCCGCAAAATTGCTTCCAAGCTCGGGGTGGAGGAATTTGTAAGGGTAAAACTCGGCAAAGTCGGCCAACGGGTGGTGGCCACACCCTTGCCGCGCGGTGCGGGTTCGATAACGTCGCTCACCGAAGCAGATGGTATCATCCGCATCCCCAACCATGTCGAAGGAATAAAGGATCACGAAACCGTGCCGGCGGAGCTTCTGCGACCCTTGTCTGCTATCCATAACACCATCGTTATCGTCGGCAGCCACGACAACAGCCTGGATGTTTTAACGGATTGTATAAAATCCAAGTATGGCCATCTGACGCTATCCTCCAGTCATGTCGGCAGTATGGGCGGGCTGATGGCGCTAAAGAAGGGCGTCTGCCATCTGGCGGGCTCCCATTTGCTCGATACCGCTGATGGGTCCTATAATGTATCGTATATCAAAAAACTGTTGCCGAATATGTCCCTAAAACTGGTCCATCTGGTTTTGCGGGACCAAGGCTTGATGGTGAAACGCGGAAATCCCAAAAAAATCCATGGAATCGAGGATCTGCCGCGAGAAGATATAGGCTTTATCAACCGTCAAGGCGGTTCGGGAACACGCATATTGCTCGACTACAAGTTGAAGCAGCTCGGCCTAAATCCTGAAAGGATTAACGGCTATCACCATGAAGAATTTACGCACATGTCCGTGGCCGTCGCTGTGCTCAGCGGTACCGTAGATACCGGTTTGGGTATTTATGCAGCCGCAAAAGCGTTAAAACTGGATTTCATCCCGGTTGTCACGGAACAGTATGATCTGATTATCCCCGAGGATCACTATCATTCGGAAAACATCCAAATTCTGCTGGAAACCATAAATTCGCAAACGTTCAAACAGCGCGTTGAATCTCTGGGTGGCTACAACACGCAGAGAACCGGCGAACTTATTGATATTAACTAAAAGCTATCTCAAAAATGGCCATCCTTTCATTTGTCTGGGCCGATAATTATCCCCCGAGGGTGTTTGCATCCATTTTCTTTGTTCCTTGTCGTCATAGATGCAATTGCATGGCTGCCGATATTTTGAAAACAGCCAATTATATTTTCGCTCCAAACAACAGAATTCTCAGCCGCTTATCTTGCAGCACCAGCAATTGACAACCAATATTCTTGCATTACATTAAAAAAAATATTTTAATAGATAGAGAGGGATAGTCTTTTTCTAAAACCACCATACGCCACAGAGAGCTACGACAACTTCGCAAAAGCATATGAGTACCAAACGGGATTACTACGAAATTCTGAATGTAACTAGAAATGCCACGGAAGATGAATTGAAGGCATCTTACCGCAAACTGGCGTTGAAATACCATCCGGACAGAAATCCCGGGGATAAGCAAGCCGAGGAAAAATTTAAGGAAGCGGCTGAGGCCTACGAAGTGCTGCGCGATTCTGAGAAACGCGGGATATATGACCGCTTTGGCCATCAAGGTCTAGAAGGAACCGGATTCTCAGGTTTTGGTGGGTTTGACGATATTTTCTCAAGTTTTAGTGACATTTTTGAGGATTTCTTTGGATTCGGCACCCGCAGGCGCTCCCGATCTAGAGCCCAAAGGGGTGCAGATCTCCGCTATGACTTGTCCCTTACCTTCATGCAAGCTGCCTTTGGAACCGAAGCTGAAATCGAAATCGAAAAGATGGAACTCTGCCCGGAATGTAATGGCAGCGGCAGTGAACCGGGCACGCAGCCCGAGACCTGCAGTTATTGCGGGGGAATGGGGCAGGTTTCCAGAAGTCAGGGATTTTTTACCGTCCGAACGACCTGCCCGACCTGTCGTGGCAACGGCCAAACCATACCCCACCCCTGTGCGAAGTGCCGTGGAACCGGTCACGTGATGGTTAACAAAACCGTTTCGGTCAAAATTCCCGCCGGAGTTGATAACGGCTCGCGGCTGCGTTTAAACAGTGAAGGAGAGACCGGTACCTACGGAGGCCCCCCCGGAGACCTTTATGTATTTATTCACGTTGAGCCCCATGAATTCTTCACGCGCAAAGACAATGACGTGATCTGTAGGGTGCCGATATCGTTTATTCAGGCCACCCTTGGCGATAAAATAACGGTGCCTACGCTAAATGGAAATAAGAACCTGGAAATCCCCAAAGGTACCCAGCCCGGAGACATATTCTATTTTCACGGCGAAGGCATTCCTTCCCTAAGAAATGGCAAACGGGGAGACCAGATCATCCAAGTTGATCTTCGAACACCCACCAACATCAGTAAAAAGCAGGAGGCACTGCTAAGAGAATTTGCGGACCTCGAATCGAAAAAGTTGTCCACTAAATTAAAAAATATTCTCAAGGGTGGTGTGCCCGATACGGCCTGATAGTCTGTAGAATTAACGTTTTTATTATTCTATAATTCTTAGGATTCTAGGAAAATTCGAAATTCTAATCTCGAAATTGTTTCGAATTTCTTGCTTCGGATTTCAAGCTTTTTAGGCTTGTAGTTATGTACGAATTGAAAGTGACAACCCATTTTGCGGCGGCGCATCAACTCACCATGGTCGGTGAAAAATGTGAAAATCTACATGGCCACAATTGGAAAATAGAGGTTTATGTAACCGGAGAAAAGTTAGATCAGGCTGGTGTATTGGTGGATTTTGGCGTGATCAAAAAACAGGTCGCAGAAATTATGTCAACGCTAGACCATCGGTATTTAAACGATCTCGAGTTTTTCCAATACAACCCGCCCTCCTCTGAAAACATCGCCTATTTTGTCGCCCAGCAGCTGCAAAAAAAAATCGACAATTCAGCTGTACATCTCAGCCGGGTCAGCGCCTGGGAATCGGATAATGCCTGCGCGACCTACATCGTGGAGTAATGGAATCCTGCAGTATCTGAAACCTTAAATAAGGGTTTTATACCGCTCCATCAAATCATCCCGCGTTATGATACTCGACACCACTTCGACATGTTTTCGAATATTATCCAATCCCCCTTCTTGCCGATCAACCAACACAACGGCCGTGACAACCTCTAAGCCTTCAGAACGCGCCCGCTCAATGGCTTTGATGGTAGAACCACCGGTGGTGGCCACATCATCAACGATGGCAACGCGCTGGCCGGCGTGAACCTCACCTTCAATCCATTTCACGATACCATGGTCCTTCTGGTTTTTTCGAATGGAGAACGCATCAATGGGCTGGCCATTTAATTCAGATGCAAAGGCAGTGGCCACCGCCAGCGGATCCGCGCCAAATGTAAGGCCTCCGATGCCGTTGACGTGGTAATCCTTTATCCGGTTAAAAATCAGATGACCAACCAGGTACATTCCCCGGGCGTTAAGGGTCGTCGGTTTACAGTTGACATAAAATTGGCTCATCTGCCCGGAGACCAGCTTAAATATTGGCTCATCACTGAATTGAAACGATTTGCGGCAGAGCATCTCAATTAGCTCTTCTTTCATGGGGTGACTCCCTGATCAGGTTTAAAAAGCCAACAAAACGATCCTGATCTGCCAAGAAACTGTTGATTTAAACCCATGTATTCGATATAAGAAAGCCTCCACTAAATTGGAAGAAGCCTGATTAACGGGATACAGTGGAGGCTTGAGCAAGAAATACCGGCGAGGGCATTCCTTGAACTCAACCAACCCATATCAGCAAAAAAAACGCGGGTCAATCCATAATCCCCGGGCTGAATAATTCATGCGACGGTGAACGATAAACGTTTATGATGATTTCTACTTATTTCCGGCGATGTATTTTTTCTGTATGCTTCCTGACGGTGTGGTTATTTCCATTTTGGTCAGCTGCTGAAAATGCAAAAAAACCGCTAAGCCTCGAAGAAGCCATTCAGCTGGCGATTAGAGCCAACCTGGCGATGAAGCAATCGCGTGAAGAGGTGAGCGCAGCGCAGGCAAACAAAAATATCAGCCGCTCCAATTTTTTACCCACCCTCAGTGCAAGGTATTCTTATACGCACCGAGATAAGGAACAAACTCAAGAATTGACCGGCACGCCGTTTGATGTTGTCGTGCGTCCCCAGGACGAGTATGCCTTTGTGACCTCATTTAAGCAACCCATATTTTCAGGGTTTGCGTTGATAAACCAGTACAGAATTGCCAGCCTGGGGCTGGATGCCGCCGAAATCAGGGCAAAACTTACCCGTCACGATGTCATTCTGGATGCAAAAAATGCGTATTACACCGTCCTGAAAGCCCAAAAGTTACTGGAGGTGGCTAACCAAACAGTCGACCAAATCACGGCTCGTAAAGAGGTGTCTGAAAACTTCTATCAAGTGGGGATGAGCCCTTTAAATGACCTGCTGCAAGCCCAAGTCGAACTGGCAAATGCCAAGCAGGGTCTCATTGTCGCTCAAAACAATCTGGAAATTGCCAAAGCGCAATTGAATCTGGTGCTCCGCCGACCTGTGAACCAGACCGTAGATGTGGAGGACCTGGTCGACTATACACCCTTTGAACACGATATTGACTATTGTCTTTCCCAGGCAAATCAAAACCGTCTTGAGATTTATGTAGCCAACCTGGAGGTTGAAATTGCCGGAAAAGAGGTGGATCTGGCGCAAAAGGATTATTATCCTTCCATTGATCTGACCGGAACCATCACCCAGCTTGGCGATGATTGGGAGGTGCATGGTGGCGAGGGAATCAGTGATTCGTATAGTTGGAATGTACAGGCAACGGCCACGTGGGATTTTTGGGAATGGGGCAGAACAACTTATGGTATTAAGGAAAAATTAAGCCGCCTTTCCCAATCGAAATATCGCCGCTCACAAGTCCTTGATAACATTAATCTTGAGGTGAAGGAGGCTTATCTCAGAACCAAAGAATCTGAAAAAAATATTACCACCATCGAAAAGGCCATTGAGCAGGCGAAAGAAAACTATCGAATAACAGATGAGCGCTATAAGGAACAGGTAGCCACGTCCACCGACTTGCTGACCGCCCAAGTTCTGCTGACTCAGACGATGACCAATTATTTCACGGCATTATATGATTTCAAAATAGCAAAAGCGACCTTGTTTCGGGCTATGGGACAGGAAGTTATGGAATGATTGACGGCAATGGGAAAAGCTCCATCATCCGGATGTTTCATGTCCACCAAAATTACGGAGCCAAAAGAGCACTGATTGATATTACCCTGGATATTGCCAAAAATGAATTTGTTTTTATCAGCGGTCCCAGTGGCGCCGGGAAAACCACCCTGTTAAAACTGTTTTATTTGGCCGAATCGGTGTCCGAAGGGCAGATTTTGATCGATGGCATAAATCTTTCCCGAATCCCTTTCAAACGCATTCCCTTCTTACGTCGAAAGTTCGGCATCATATTCCAAGATTACAAACTCATACCGACGCGCAACATATTTGATAATGTCGCTTTAGTTTTGGAGGCCGCCGGCAAAAAACGGCGATTGATACAAAAAAAGGTCCGCAGTGTGCTAAGGCTCGTGGGCATGGAGGATCGCCAGAATGTTCTTCCAGCGAGTCTTTCGGGGGGTGAGCAACAGCGAGTGGCTGTGGCCAGGGCAATTATTGGCGATCCGCAGGTCATCCTGGCCGACGAACCCACTGGCAGTCTGGATAGCGAGGCTGCCAAGATTATCATGGACTTGCTCAAAGGTGTGCACATTCGCGGTGCCACGGTAATTATCGCGACCCACGACAAAGAGCTCATTCGTACAACTGGCGGTCGGGTTTTATTTTTGAAACAAGGACGTCTGGAAGGCTCCGCATTTGTAGAAAAGCATTATGATGGCGCTATTTATTAGACGGGCAATCGAAGATACCCTCAGAAACAGGCTTTTAAATATTATCACGATTATCACCATATCCCTTTCGATCCTTATCGTTAGTGCATTTATTCTTTTTTTTATCAACACCGCCGAATTCATAAACATTTGGAAAGATGGCATCCCGGTGATGGTATATCTAAAGCCGGGGGTCGATACGGCTGAATTGTCCGACATCAAACGAAATATCCAGACAATTTCTGCGGCACAATATATTCGATATATTTCAAAGCAAGACGCACTGAACTCCCTCAAGGCTCAGATGAAGCGGCAATCTTCTCTGTTCGAGAATCTATCAGAAAACCCCTTGCCGGATGCGTTTGAAATACGAATCATGCTACCTGGACACAACTGGCAAAAAATGGAATCATTTGCAGCTCAAATCGAATCGCTTGATCAGGTTGAAGAGGTTGAATACGGTCAAAAATGGCTGGAGCGCTTTATTCATCTTATTGAGCTTTTCCGATTTGCCGGATATGCACTGGGGGGTATCTTTTTTATGGCTACCGTTTTTATTGTGACCAATACCATTCGTCTGGTGATCTATTCCAGAAGTGAAGAGGTAGAAATCATGCGTCTGGTGGGCGCTACAGACCGATTTATAAAGATCCCCTTCTACATTCAAAGCATGTTTCAATGCGCATTTGGGGCCCTCATTGGACTGGCGGCATTATTTATCTCATTTCTATTTCTGACGTCCAACGTGGAGCAAGGCCTTTTCTCCGGCTTTTTTCAGATTCGGTTCATTCCCATGAGGATTCTATTGACCATTGTCTTTTGCAGTATGCTGGTGGGCTGGTTGGGTTGTTATCTATCGTTAAAGCAATATTTAAAAGCATAAAGCGTGATACAAGCGTGTTTAATGGCCATAAAAGCGCTTAGAAGGACCTTGGGTTTCGCCCCGTCAGCGCTATGCTTTTTTTGTGTGGGAGTAATTGAAAAGATGAACGTCGAACATCGAACGTCCAACATCGAATGTTGAATGAAGAAACAGACATATGATCTGGGAGAGAGGCTGTTCGATGTTGGACGTTTATCTTTCAAACCAATTTCGTATGGCATAAATGAAACTTGTGAATGTTTACAAAATAATTTAGCACCTATGGGGCTTTGCCCCGCTGGGTTGTAGAAACTCAAAGACGTTTACCTATGGTTTGGGCCTGCAATTCCAAATACATTGCCGTCGCAATGATTCTGCTGGGAATCGGTTTGTCAACATATGAGTGCACCGATCCGGCATTGGGTGCCAAGGTATACGACACCGCAATAGTCATGGTGGATAACCTGGAGGTCACATCCGAACCCGGGGAGCATGGTTTTTTGCAAAAACGACTTCCGAAAGGCACTCAGGTCAAAATTATCAAACGACACCGGCAGTGGCTGCAAATCCTTCATGGTGGAGAAGTTGGTTTTATTCGCGATGATACTGATCTGGTAAAAATAATGCCCCACACAGAAATTCGAAGGAAAATAGACAAAAACCTGCAACCCAGTGACACTGAACGCCAAATCGAAGAATTAAAAAAGCGTGCCGACGACCTCGGTCGCAAAATCGAAAAGGGTGAATCGAAGGTCCAGCAATATTCCCAAGCAGAAGCAGACATAATTCAGCATTTAAATGAGGTTGATTTCGCTCTCAATCAATCAACAATGCGGCTTTCTGCCCTAACGTCCGAAATGGCGGCTCTGGATGAAAAGATTGCCACGGCGACAAAAACCTCGACAGAGTTGGGCAAGCAAATAAAAGAAAATGAAAACTATGTCGCCCGGCGACTGGTGGCCTTATACAAATTAGATCGCATTGGACAAATCCATATATTAGCCTCGGCGGCAACGATGCATGAACTTCTGCAACGCAAAGAAGCCCTTGAGCGCATTCTGGCGCATGATGCCGGCATCCGGCAAAATTTAATAGATAATCAACTCAAACTCAAGGCAGTCTTGGCTGAACTCGAAACGCATCAAACCGAGAAACGCATGCTATTAAAGACGGTGAACAACCAACTCAATCGGATTTCAGAAGAACGATCAAAACGCGAGAGATTACTGGCCCGGATACGTGATCAAAAATCCCTGGAATTGGCGTCGTTGGAATCCATGAAACAATCTGCAACGCAACTGGATCAGAAAATACAGACGTTAAACAAACAATTAAATTCAACATCTGATCTAATAAAATATTCAGAAAAGCCGATCACGGCTTATAAAGGCTTGCTTAAAATGCCGGTTAAAGGTAAAATTATTAATTTGTTCGGGTCTTATAAAAATGAGACATTTAATGTGATAAACTTCCGCAATGGTATTGATATTGCTGCCGAAAAAGGCGAACCGGTGCGGGCGGTATACGCCGGCAAAATTGTTTATGCCAGGTGGTTTAAAGGCTATGGAAACATGATTATTATTGATCACGGAACAAACTATTACACCCTATATGCCCATCTAGAAGAAATTTTTAAAACCACCGGTGATCGGGTAGAAACCGGGGAGGTTATCGCCACGGTCGGAGAGACAGGCTCGATGTCAGGTCCAAAACTTCATTTTGAAGTCCGTCATCACGGCACGCCTCAGGATCCATTGAATTGGCTGAACAGGGGGTAATCCCGCATTTGCGAATTTTTCGAAACAGCGCGTTTTGCTGAAATTATTCACGTAAACCAGAAGGAGTAACTTAATGATCCTAAAGAAAAACCAACATACAAAGCTATGGTTGTTGATGGTAGCCGCAGTGATCCTCTGGACAATCGGAACCGGCTTCTTTTATGATCTCTCCGCGACCAGTGAAGAAACCTATGAGGGACTAAAAGTCTTTTCCGATGTGATTGAGTTGATCGAAAAGGAATATGTCGATGAAGTAAATTCCAAAGAACTTATCCAAAACGCCATTCAGGGGATGGTGCAAAGTCTTGATCCCCATTCATCTTTGCTCCCACCGGAAGCGTTTGAAGATTTACAAATCGATACCAAAGGAAAATTCACCGGAATCGGGATTCATATTACGATGCAAAATGGCTTCGTCACCGTAATTTCACCGATCGAAGATACGCCCGCGCATAAAGCAGGCATAAAGGCACAGGATAAAATTATCAAAGTCGACGGTAAGCCGACCAAGGATTTACGACAGGCCGTAGACATGATGCGGGGTCCAAAAGGCACACAAGTCGTGGTCACTATCCTGCGCGAAGGGGTTAAAGATCCAATCGATTTCGAATTGATCCGAGACGTCATTCCCATCGTCAGCGTTAAGTCCATCGTTTTGAAAGCCGGTTACGGATATATTCGTGTGTCTCAATTCGCTGGCAATACAACCACCGAGCTTGACAAAGCATTAATTAGTATGGAATCCCGGGAGGTCCCTATAAAAGGGCTTATTTTGGACCTTCGCGACAATGGCGGCGGGTTACTTAATCAGGCTATTCAAGTCGCCGATATTTTTCTGGAAGATGGTAAAATCTTGACCATTGAGGGACGAAACAAGAAAAATACGAAAGTGTACCAGGCGACCCCGAATACGGTGAAGCGGAGCTATCCAATGGTGGTGTTAATCAACGGCGGAAGTGCCAGCGCATCTGAAATCGTTGCCGGCGCTCTTCAGGATCAAAAACGCGCGCTGATCCTTGGAACCACGTCTTTCGGCAAAGGCTCTGTTCAGACCGTGGAAACGTTGCGCGACGGTTCGGGTCTCAAATTAACCATTGCCAGATACTATACGCCCAGCGGCCGATCCATTCAGGCCAAAGGAATCGAACCAGACATTGTGCTCAAACATCGGCGCATTGATATGTCAGAGCTCAAAGAAGACGAGGGACTCGTTAAAGAAAAAGATTTGGAAAACCACCTAGAGGCTGGACCGGATAAAGGCGGCGATCAAGAGGACAGCCCTGATGAGAGTTCCAGAATGCAAGATGCGAGACTCAGAGTTGGCCCGCTGAAAGCCCAGGTGCTTCAATCCGACAATCAAATCATGCATGCACTGGAGATCTTAACGAGTTATGAAATTTTCAAGAGCTTCAACAGGTAGAAAAAATATCAGTGTACACTTGGATCTATTCGAATGCGACTGATCGATGAATCAGGTTAACTTTTGAAAAAACGTTGTGAATGGCCAAACGAAAACCCCAGCAAAAAAATAAAAAATCAAAAAAATATCGCAAAAACCTTTCAATCCGAATATCTCTTTTAAAGGCTTTGGCTGGCTTATCCATCCTGGTTATTGTGGTGGCCATCATCGGCATAATTGCTCATTATGTAATGCCTCCCAAACAACCATCCACGCCGATGCCACCTAAAAAGACCCTGGCCATCAAGAAACCTTCAGAACCCCAAAGCCCACCATTTGAAATTTACCCGACGGAAAAGGTTCCGGTTGAACGTCCCATACCGAAACCCGAAACGCCCGCGGAAACTAAATTACCGAAGGTCGCCATCATTATTGACGATTTAGGCTATGATAAAAAAATAGCCGAAAAGTTTCTTGAGCTCGATGCCGTCTTAACGTTTTCGGTTCTACCCTACAGTCCCTTTCAAAAAAAAATCGCTCGCAGGGCACTGGATAAAGGTCTTGAAGTGATGCTGCATTTGCCCATGGAGCCGCTGGAGTATCCGGCAGTCGACCCCGGCCCGGGCACCCTATTGGCTTCGATGTCCCCCGACGAACTGATCCTTCAGCTTGAAAAGAATTTAGATACTCTGCCGGCGATCAAAGGTGTCAACAACCATATGGGCTCCAAATTGACAGCTGAGTCAACCCAGCTCTACCAGATTTTTTCTGTCCTGAAAAAAAGAGGGCTTTTTTTCATCGACAGCCGGACAACTGCCAAAACGGTTTGCAAACCATCTGCAAAACTATTTAAGATTCCGTTCGCACAGCGGGATGTATTTTTAGATCATCGGCAAGATCCGGAGTTTATTCGAATGCAAATCAGAGATCTGATTGAGATTGCCAAGCGTCATGGTGTCGCCATTGGCATCGCTCACCCGCATATGTCAACCTATAGCATATTAAAAGAAATGCTGCCGGATCTGCAACAGAAAGTTCACTTGGTGCCGGCTTCAGAGATTGTCCAGGTGCTCGACTAAATTCAGGCTAACCGGATGCGATCGTGAAATGGGCTTGCGATAATTTAGTGGATGCAATCGGCAGCTGCGAGGGGGGAGCCTTGAAATTCACTATCGCAAACATCATCCTTGCTTGACACAGGCGACTTACTTTTCTATCCTTAGCTTAGCAAAATTCATTATTTTTTTTGAAGTTTGGCTCAACATGAAAAATTTATCAGTACCCATCCGCTGGACTCAAGCACCGATCGAAAACTTTTTTATGCGATGAGATATGAGCGATCAACAACCCCTATACAACAGCAGGATAACTCGCACCTATCTTCAGTACCTGCGTAAAAATTATCCTGATATCACTATCGATGCGCTCCTGGAAAAAGCGGGGATAGCCAATTATGAAATTGAAGATCCGGGGCACTGGTTTACACAGGAGCAGGTTGATCGCTTTCATGAAACCTTGATCATCGAAACCGGTGATGCCGATATTGCCAGAAAAGCAGGTCGCTTTGCGGGATCCTCTGAAGGGGTAGAGGGCGCCGCGAAGCAAATGGTAATGGGCTTAATGAGTCCGACAGCAACGTATCTGCTGGTGGAGAAACTCTATGCCATCATGAGCCGCGGCGCCATTGTTAGGGCCAAGAAATTGGGACCGGATAAAGTGGAAATTGTTTCCATGCCCAAAACGGGGGTCGCGGAAAAAGCGTATCAGTGTCAAAACAGAACCGGATTTTTTGAGTCTCTGGCAAAGTGGTTTACGGATAAATATGCAACGGTGGAACATCCGGAGTGTTTCCACAGGGGTGATGAATTCTGCCGTTATATCGTTGCCTGGGAAAAAACGCCCGCGCTCATCTGGAAACGAATTCGCAACTATTTAATGCTCGGCGCTGTGTTGGCCTTTCTGGTTCTACTGCCCCTGGTGTCCTTAAAAACATGGGGAATAATTTTTCTGTTGAGTACCTTTTTCCTTGGAATTCTATCCCAGTATGCCAGCCATCTTGAAAATCAAGAATTAACCAGAACCATTGAAACCCAAAAGGCAGCCGCTGAAGAAAATTTAGTCGAAAGCAATATTCGCTACAACAATGCTTTGCTTATTCAGGAAATCGGCCAGGTGGCCTCAAAAATTTTGGCCGTTGATGAGCTGATGAGAAATGTGGCCAGCGTTATGGAAAAGCGTCTGGATTTTGATCGCGGCATGATTATGCTGGCTGATAGGGACAGAGCCCGTCTAAATTACATGGCGGGTTATGGTCATACAAAGGAGCAAGAAGAATTTTTAAAACAAACTGCGTTTAACCTGGATAATCCTGAATCCAGGGGACTGTTTGTTCTGGCAATGCGAGAGCGCAAACCATTTCTGATTGATAACATAAATGAAATTGAAAACACGCTTTCGGAAAAAAGTCTGACCTTTGCAAAACGAATGGGAAGTCGATCCCTGATCTGTGTCCCGATTATATATGAAAAGGAATCTCTGGGCATTTTGGCAGTGGATAACAGTAAATCCAAAATGCCCTTGAAACAAAGTGACATGAGTTTGTTGATGGGAGTGGCGTCTCAGTTAGCCATCAGTATTACCAACGCCATGTCATTTAAAAAACTCCAGCAAAGTGAGACCAAATATCGCGAACTGATTGAAACCGCCAATAGTATTATCCTGCGGATGGACGCCGAGGCAAATATCACGTTTTCCAATGAATTTGCCCAAAGATTTCTGGGTTATACTGAAGAAGAAATGCTTGGCAGAAATGCCGCGCGCATAATTTTCCAGGACAGCGTGTCCACTCAACAAGGGTTTAATCAACTCATCAATTCAATGCGACGAAATCCTGAAATTTCGGTGGTCAGTGAAAATGAGACCTCACGTCGAAACGGCGAAAAAGTATGGATCGCATGGGCCTACAAGCCGATCTTTGACGATGAGGGAAAATTTCGTGAAATCCTGTGTATTGGCAATGATATTACGGAGCTTAGACGAGCGGACCGAGAAAAAAAGGACTTACAGGCGCAACTTCAACGCGCACAAAAAATGGAGGCCATCGGAACCCTGGCCGGTGGAGTGGCCCATGACCTGAACAATATCTTGTCCGGTATCGTCAGCTATCCCGATCTCCTGTTGATAGATCTGCCGCAGGAAAGCCCTTTGTGCAAGCCGATTTTAACCATCCAGAAGTCCGGAGAAAAAGCAGCAGCAATTGTTCAAGATCTATTAACTCTCGCCCGCAGAGGTGTGGCAGCCACAGAAGTCGTCAATTTAAACAGTATCATAATGGAATATCTGCTTAGCCCCGAGCATGCAAAATTAGAATTAAACCATCCCAACGTAAAATTGGAGCGCCATCTAGATCCCAACCTGTTAAACATTTTAGGATCTCCGGTGCATTTATCAAAAACAATAATGAACTTAATATCCAATGCAGCTGAGGCCATGCCGGATGGGGGAAAAATCGTCATCACAACCGAAAACAGGCATGAAGACATACCCAAGAACGGTTTTGATGAGATTGATGCGGGAGATTATGCCACCGTGATAATAAAGGATACCGGAATTGGTATATCGCAGGAAGATCTCGAGCGAATTTTTGAGCCGTTTTACACGAAAAAATCCATGGGTAGAAGTGGAACCGGGCTTGGCATGGCAGTTGTCTGGGGAACGGTAAAAGATCACAGAGGGTTTATTGATATAAAAAGCAAAGAAGGAAAAGGAACCACGATTACGCTGTATATTCCGGTGACACGCCAAGCGTTTACCAAGGAAGTCGATCTTGTGTCATTGGAAAGTCTAAAAGGCCATGGAGAATCCATTTTGATCGTCGATGATGTCAAAGAACAACGCGAGATCGCATCCGAAATCCTCGAAAAACTGGGATATACGGTCAATACCGTCTCAAGTGGTGAAGAAGCCGTAAGCTATCTGCATGAGAGTTCAGCGGATCTGATGGTTCTGGATATGATAATGGATCCGGGAATTGATGGCCTGGAAACCTACCAAAAAGTCCTCGAAATAAAACCAAGCCAAAAAGCAATCATTGCGAGCGGGTATTCTGAATCAATACGGGTTAAAGAGGCGCAACGGTTAGGTGCAGGTGCCTATGTAAAAAAGCCCTATTTACTGGAAAAATTTGGTCGAGCAGTTCGAGCTGAGCTAGATAAATCGTAAATTCCAAGCATCAAATCTCATCGTTCTTTTTGCTGGTTTCGGGTGTCGTTTCTCTGGTTTCAGGTGTCGGGTGTCAGGTGTCAGTAACACAAGCGCTGAAACCCGCAACGCGAGACTCGTAACGCGTAACCCTGACCCCTGACACCCGACACCTACTCATTACTGAAACCTGACACCTGAAACCTTGTTCATTGGGATTTGCTATTTAGAACTTCCAATAGTCCAGCACTCCGCTTGGTTCCAGCCGGACAGATCCAGCTACTATGGAAAGGATATAAATATGACGAATAAGGTTAGTTGGTTTAAAACCCACTGCGCTCGAATGGATCATGGTGGCTGTGCCATCCAAGTGGGTGTCAAAGATAATAAGATTGTCAGAATCAAAGGTGATCCGGACGGGTTTTTGAACCGGGGCTATATTTGTCCCAAAGGAATCGCATCAGCACAACGTCTCACACATCCGTTACGACTCAAACACCCGCTAAAAAGAAAAGGTGCGCGGGGAGAAGGCCAATGGCAAACAATTCCTTGGGATGAGGCTATCGCTCATATCAGTGAAAAACTTCAACTTGTAAAAGACCGCATTGGGGCAAAGGGTGTCGCATTCTGCCAGGGTATGCCAAAAGGACTGGAACATTTTGTGCTGATCCGCCTCGCCAACGTGTTTGGATCTCCCAATGTGGTTGTCATCCAGGATGTCTGTCATGCACCTCGTGAAATCAGCGGACTCCATACCTGCGGATTCTATCCCGTTGCAGATTTTCATCATCAAAGTAAGCTGGCAATGCTGTGGGCCAGCAATCCAACCAGCACCAACGAGGAAGGTCAAATCTGCAGCTTATTACTCAAACAAATCAAGCGGGGAACCGAATTCATCGTCATTGATCCACGGCACACGGAATTGGCTGCCAAAGCCGATTACTGGTTACAAATTCGCCCCGGAACGGATCATGCACTGGCTCTGGCCTTTTTAAATGTAATTATCAGCGAAAAACGCTTTGATGAAGATTTTGTTAACCATTGGACCTACGGATTTGACGAACTGGCCGAGCATGTAAACCAGTACCCTCCGGAGAAAATGTCTCAGGTCACCTGGATTCCGGCTGATAAAATCAGGGAAAGCGCCAGACGCTATGCCGCCGCCCGCCCTGCGAAAATCGTTTGGGGAAACCCCCTTGAACAAAACATACATACCTTTGACACACTGCGCGCACTAATCTGCCTGATGGCGATTTGTGGAAATCTAGATGTTCCTGGCGGCAACATTCATGCCAATGATCCCCGAATTCTGGGACTGGGTAAATTCGTCAGAGCCGACCTACTGCCGTCCAAGCGAACAGAAATGATTCATGCCCATCACGGCACTATCCCTAAAATGATGACGGTCCCGCCGGCGTTTTTCAGAAAAGCCATCCTTAGCGGGGAGCCCTATCCGGTTCAGGCGGCATATATCCAGTGTGCGAATCCATTGCTCGCTTACGCCGATAGCCGTCAGACGCATGAAGCAATGATGAAGCTCGATTTTTTGGCCGTATCCGACATTTTCATGACACCCACGGCGGCGTTGGCAGACATTGTGTTGCCGGCTGCCACCCAGTTTGAGTTTAATGATATCGGCCATTACGGGCTGGGACATGGATACATTCTGGCACGCCCCAAAATCGTGGAGCCACCTGACGAATGTTGGCCTGATATTAAGATTCTAAACGAACTGGGCAAGTCGCTCACGTCTTCAGAACTTTGGTATGACACCTATGAAGGACTTTTAGACGCCGTGGTGGCACCCGCCGAAATCAACTATAACCAATTTGCGATATGCGGCTATTTAAAGGCAGACGATCAATTTAGAAAATACGAAGCTTCGGGATTTGCGACAAAAACCGGCAAAGTCGAGTTGTCCCTAAGCCAGGCGGATAAATTTCATTTAGCGCCACTGCCTAGCTATGACGGGCTGCCGGAGTCGGAGGACCCTGAATATCCATTGATTCTAACAAGCGCCAAGAGTGCATATTTTCTGCATTCGTCGTATCGATGGCTGGAAAAACTGAGAGCAAAACAGCCACGACCACAGACGTTGATCCACCCGCAAACAGCTGCCGAACATGGTATTGGAGAAAATGATGAAATCATTATCGAGACCCGTTCGGGACACATTACCCAATTTGCCCGCGTGACGGATAAGGTACACCCGAAAGTCATCTATGCGGCTTATGGATGGTGGTTTCCGGAAGGGAAAATAGAAGATCTGTATGGATGGGAAAAATCAAATTTCAACATGCTGACGTCAACCGCTAAATTGGGGCCCGAGTTCGGAACTCCCAATCTTAAAGGGATCAATTGTATAGTTCGGCGAAAATAGGCTCACAAAAAACCAAAGGGTTATTTGGGGTAACCCCTAAGTTGCTCGAAGCATCTTATATAACGAAGCCGGGTAAAGAAATGTAAATTCATAGCGGGCAAAGCTCAGTACGTCTTTGTCGTGAATTTTAACAGGTTTTTTGTCCAGGCGTATCCCGTTCACCAAAGTACCATTGGTTGAGCCCAGATCCTTGAGGTAAAACGATCCATTATCGACATGAATGACCGCGTGCTTTTTCGAAATGGCAAAATCAGGCATGATCATATCGTTTCCATCAACACGTCCGATGGTAAAAGAGCGACTAGAAGTGGTTGAATATTCACCCTTTACCAATGGATAAATTGCGTGCCGAAGCGCTTCAGAAGCAGATGATGCACCGGGATTGGTATTGCTGGGTTCAAAAATTTGGGTTCGATTCATTTCATTGCTGGAGTTTCCTTCCTGATTCGAAATTCTCCCGGCTTGGATGGCAGAACCGGCGAGCACCGGCTGTTGCAATAATCGCGCGAATGCGTCTTTATCCTTTTCTTCGACGATTTTGCGCAAGCTCACCAAGCCGATTCGACCCGATGCGCTTAACATTTTGGCGATATCACCAGAGGGAGATGAAGCAGCGGTTTTTTGTGAGGAATCTGTGCTGCCTTCGTCAGATTTCAATTTCTTCAACCGGGAAAATGTCTTGCGCAGCATTTTTCCCTCCTTGATCAAAATTGATTTATTTTAAGTTATTACAATGTATTATCCCAGAAAACCCCCAGATTGTCAAGATTTGATTGACTCGGCATTCGGAGCCTTATATGATAAGCGCTTGCAAACAAATTTAGTGCATTTTGTGGCAATAAATTTTCATTGAAACGAATGCCTAAAATTTTCCCCGGTATATTTGGGGAAAATTTTATTTAGGCGTGCCTTATCCGGATACCTTAGTACTTCGTACTTATAAACCGAAGGACTTAGGGTGCAGCCATGATAAGAATATTTCTCAACATTACCCTCATTTTAGTGACTTTTTTTGCGTGTTATTTTGTGGATATTTATCTCCTTTTTCGGCCCCCGCAAGCAAAAAACGCCTCCTTCATTACCTTCCGGGCTCACCAGGCCTTCACCTATGATCAGAGGAAAGCTCTCAGTATAAATCGCAAAAAAGCTCACTTAAACTACGTGCCTGTTTTTCGGTATATTCCTGAACATGTTGAAGAATCACGGAAAAAATTGAACGAATTAATCAACGAGTTTACCGTCTACCGGGCGGTAAAAGGAAGAGGCTCGGAAAACCTGGTTGTATATCTCAAAGAGCAGTTGGGCGTACAGGTGTCAAACCCGGAAGTCATCAGATTGCTAAAATACCGCGACCTAAAACAACTTCTCGATGGCATCCAGACCATCCAGGAATCAATCCTTCAGAACAAAATTTTAGAAGGTACCGAAAACCTGGAAGGTAAGAAAACCGTCGAAATCCTGAGTCCGAGCTCGAGTGAACCTGCGGTATTCTCTATCGGTAATATTACAACGCTGGACAAAGCTCGCTTTTCCATGCAAACCAAAATACATCAACTCTTCTGGCAGGTGGACAAAAAAATTCTGGATCCGATGGTTCAGATATCTATTGCCACTCTGGTGCCCAATTTGGCCTATGACCAGCGTGTCAATGAGAATCGATTGGAAAAACTCGACCAGCAATTTCCCACCAAAACTATTAAATTTAAGCCTGGTGATGTTCTGGTGGCCGCCAGTAAGGTGATGCCAGAAGAAGATGTGCGCTTACTCACGAGCTATCGCAAGCAAATAAGCAACCAAATATATCAAGATGCGCTTTGGATTTTATTTACGATCCTGTTTATGGTGGTTTTTTTTAATTTATTCATTTCAAATGTCGTTGCCGGTAGATCTTATACAGAACCGCCGTGCCACATTCTGCTGTCGTTGTTGATCATCCATATTATCATTTTGAAAGCATGCCTGATTTTCACACCATTTCCGATCTACTTTTTACCATTCAGTTTGCTTCCCTTGCTGGTGATATCGTTAAATCATGGAAGAATTATTGCCATTGGCACGACAGTGGTAGCCGCCATGTTGGCCAGCCTTTTTTGCGGCCATACCTTTGAAATCATTTTGTATTTCATATTTGGCGGGCTGACAGCGGCCCTGGTAGCCTCCCGCATACGAAAACGTTGGATGATCCTGGTTCCAGCGCTGCTGGTAGGTCTTATTAACGTCACCAGTGTCATAGCGTTTACCATTGACTGGCAAGCGACGGTTTTGCAAATTGAGGGTTTGCCGAACATTGGAATGAATATCTTTGGCAAGGTTTTCGAGGCCTTGATGATAGAAAATATCAGTTGGGCCTTTGTCGGTGGCATTGCCGCCGGCCCTCTGGCGCTGTTACTTTTACCGTTGCTTGAAGTGAGTTGGCAAACAGCGTCAACCTTTAAACTCAATCGATATACGGATCTACAACGCCCACTTCTGAAAAAGCTTCTGCATGAGGCCCGTGGCACCTATCAGCATGCCATGATGGTGGCCTACTTGGCACAATCTGCCGGAGAGGCTATCGGGGCCAACACCCTTTTGCTGAGAATCGGTGCATATTATCACGATATTGGAAAAATGAAGAATCCCGGTTACTTTATCGAAAACCAGTTTAATGGCGAGAACCCTCATGATATCTTGGATCCTGAGGAAAGCGCCAACATCATCATAGATCATGTCAGGTATGGTATGAAAATGGGCCAGGAATCTGGATTACCAAAGGTGGTGACCGACTTGATTTTACAGCATCACGGTACCCATTTGATTGAATATTTCTATAATTTAGCAACCAAAGCCAATCTGAGCGTATCGATTCAAGAGGATGATTTTCGATATCCGGGACCCAAGCCTCAGAGTATTGAAGCGGCTATTTTAATGATCGCCGATGCCGTCGAGGCTGCTTCGCGCTCTTTAAAGGATCCGACCCGTACAAAATTTGAAAAAATGGTACGTCTCATCCTGGTTAAACGTATCGTTGACGGTCAGTTTAGCGAATGTGATTTGAGGACTCGTGATCTTGAAAAAATTGTGCAGAGCTTGGTCGATTCGCTAGAAGCATCCTTTCACTCCCGCATACGCTATCCCTGGCAATCAACAGCGAAGCCTCCCAAAAAGGGAAGCTGGAGAATTGGTGGAACAGGCGCAAAGGAAAAGAAGGATCGCGCATTCCGACTTTAACCAAAGGAAATCAATATGGCACGGAGTCTGATGGAAGGCAATGAAGCCATTGCCCGTGGAGCAGTGGCTGCCGGTTGCCGTTTTTTTGCAGGGTATCCCATTACGCCGGCAACAACCATTTATAACAATATGCTGAACCTGTTGCCTCCCTTAGGCGGCATTGTGCTTCAGGGGGAAGACGAAATTGCATCCATCGGATTTTGTTTAGGAGCGTCGATGGCCGGCATGAAAGTCATGACGGCAACATCCGGACCGGGGATCAGCCTATACAGTGAACATATATCATTTGCCATTGGAAGTGAAATTCCGATAGTGATTATCGATGTCCAACGTTTGGGACCGTCCACCGGATCGGCCACCCGCGGAGCCGATGGTGATATAAATTTCCTTCGCTGGGGCAACAGTGGGGGGATGCCGGTCATTGTTTTGGCACCGGTTGACATTAAAGATTGCATTCGCTTGACGATGCATGCCTTCAATTTGGCTGAGAAATTTCGTTGCCCGGTATTCATAGCTTCCAACAAAGAGATTGCCATGACCAGAGAAAGCATTGACGTTGATGCGCTGGACCTGCCAGATCAAATCGAGCGATGTTCGCCGCCTGCCGGCAAACCGTATTTTCCGTTTCAGGTCACTGAAGGGCAACATGTTCCAGGTTTTCTTCCCATTGGCGGGAAGGTGCTGGTGCGCCAGACATCATCGACACACGGGCAAAATGGGTACATCACCACCGACCATGGAGAAATCGCCCGGATTCTGAACCGATTACAGTTTAAATTGGAGTCGGCCATCGATCAATTTTCATTTTACGATCTTTTACCGGCACAAGGCTCTGATACGCTTATTATTGCTTATGGTGTCACGGCACGTGCTGCAAAAGCGGTGTATAAGGAATTCAACCAACACGGGGTACCGATATCATTGTTAATTTTAAAAACGCTCTGGCCGATACCGGCCAATACAATCCGCAAGGCTGTTCGAAAAATGAAACGGGTGCTGGTGTTGGAAATGAACCTGGGTCAATATGTCCATGAAATCGAACGCCTTCTGCCTGATATTTCCCTCGATTTTTACGGCCAGATGAACGGCCAGCTCATTACCCCGGCTAAAATCAAAGAGAGGCTAGCAATTGGATAGTCTGCTAAATGATCAAAGACCACCGGTATTTTGCCCGGGATGTTCGCATGAACGCATCACCCACACGCTGGATAAAGCACTTCAAAAAATGGGGCGTGGCGGTAATCAGGTTGTCATTGTCAGCGATATCGGATGTTCGGGTCTTTTCGACACATTTTTTCACACCCATGCCTTTCATGGCTTGCACGGTCGGGCGCTGACATATGCCACCGGACTAAAAATGGCGCAACCCGATTTAACGGTTGTGGTAACCATGGGTGACGGTGGCCAAGGCATTGGGGGTGCGCACCTCTTGGCCGCGTGCCGTCGCAACCTGAATTTAACCCTGCTTATTTTGAACAATTTTAATTTCGGTATGACCGGCGGCCAATTTTCAGCCACAACCCCAACCGCAGCCCAGGTCGGATCCGGTTTTCTCAATCAGCTCGAGCGTCCTTTGAACATCTGTCAGGTAGCACGCTCGGCCGGAGCCCCGTATGTTGCCTGCTATTCCGCCTTTCAACAGGATCTGGCGGATAAAATCCAACGGGCAATAGAATTTGAAGGATTTTCGGTTATTGATATTTGGGGAGTTTGTCCGGGACGCTACAGCAAAAAAAACCGCCTGACGCCCAAGCTGATCGATGAAGCCCTGTCAGAGGTGCCCTGTCAAGAGGGTATCGTTTCGGAAAATGTACGTCACGAATACAGCCAGCATTATCAAAAACTCGCAAAGGACCAAAAACCCGCATCACCGCCACTGCACATTGAAACCACATGTGATCCCCCGCAACCCGATCGCCAGGAGGTCCTCCTCCTGGGCAGCGCCGGCCAACGCATTATCACCGCAGGAGAAATTATGTGTCTTGCCGGTCTATCTGCGGGGTTGCACACCACTCAAAAAAATGAATACAATATTACGGTATTGCGAGGACCGTCGATCAGTGAAATGATTTTGTCTCCGGAAGAAATTGACTTTACCGGCATAGACGATCCATCGGTAATCGTGGCCCTCAGTCAGGAAGGTGTTGAACGACGCAAAGAGCTGTTTGCACATCTGGATACGGGTACCACTGTCATTCAGGTCGACGGCGTTCAACTCCCCTCAACCAGAGCCCGTGTCCGGGCGATGGATCTAAAATCCTGGGGGATCAGGAAGAACAATTGGGCCCTAGCCGCATTAGGGGTTTTGGCCAAAATGAATTTGGTCATTAACCTGGATATGCTGAAATCTGCTCTGAAAGTAAGATTTACGGGCAAAAACCTTGAAGAATCTCTTTTGCTTGTCGACCAAATAAAAATTAGTCTGTGATGGACTCAATCTCTAGGTGATAACCTTACAGACATCAAATTGGCTGTCATCGTAAACAAAGCACTGGGAGGTTGTCGGCCGACAACGTTCGAAGGCCAGCTGAAACCGTTTCTCAAGCAATCTCAGAAAACGAGAAGTGGCTTTGGGCGACAAGACGCACCTCAGCCAGGCAGTTGCTCCGCCGAAGCGCGAGATGCATTCATGCTGATTAAACGCCGCTAGCCCGGCCTTTCTCGCAGCACGCCAATAATAGGCAAAGGTTGTTATAATCAATAGCATGCCGGCACCCCGGGCTAAAGAAATCCGCGGGGCCGGCAGAGACTCAATAAACGGTCGAAACTCCGGCGCCAGCCGCAGCGCCCGCAACACTAATTGCGAACGCACATCCCGAATGCGCTGCTCCCGCTGAGCGCCCTCCAATCCCGGCAAATCGGGATGATAGAAGATACCGCGTTCGTAATCTTTTTCCAAATCACGCGTAATGTTGGCCAACTGAATAACTTCGCCGACAACAGCACACAAACGCAGGCGTTCGGCCCCGATCTCCGTAGACAGTCCCTGATCCAAGCGCTGCATTTCCTCTGCAAAAAGAATAGGTGTCCCAAGGACATGCCAGCAATAACGGGAGAGTTGTCCGGGAGATTTCAAAGCGCCGCCTTGCTCGGCAAACACCCGGCTCGACCAAATCATTCCCTCCCCCATGCGCCGCACAAGTCGCCGAATTGCATCCTGGTGTTGGGGCTGTAATTTGTTGAACGTGCAATCGATCAGTTCGGCACGATTGACCAGTAATATGTGAGTGCTTTCGCGCGGATCGGCAGTCAGGGAAGGGTTAATCGCGGGAGCGGGCTGCAGCGCCTTGCCATCCGCAAATCGCTCGATAAATACCTGCAGTGCCCGTTCTTTTTCAGCCATGGTGGGCAACAGATCCTCATAGGTATCCAGCATGCGGCAATAAAGATAAGCTACCGCCAACGCTCGCCGCATACGCACCGGAAGAAACACAATACTGAGCGAAAAGGTTCGGGCCGCATGCGGCAAAATATGCCATAGAAACCGTTCAGGGTCCTTTATGGCCTGTAATTTCGAAAGGGGCGGCTGTCGGCGGTCAGCCAATAAATTAGCAAGTATCGGACCAAACAAAAGCCTATCTCCCGGGTAAATTCCAGCTTGATAAATGCTCGCCTTATCAGATAACAAAAGGCCCACTCCTTAATGTGAGATGGGCCTTTTATTATCCATTAAATTATGAATTAACGCAATACTGTCAATTGGGGTTTTATTCTAACACCATGAGCACCTGATTGGTGGACACCTTATCGTCGACCTTCACCTTGATTTCTTTCACTACACCGCCCTCCGGCGAAGGAATCGCATTTTCCATTTTCATAGCTTCTAAAATTAGCACCTCTTGATATTCCAAAACCTCATCTCCCACATTTACCAGGATATTGATGATGGTGCCGGGCATCGGTGCCAGTATTTCCTTGGTCATTCTTACCTTCCTCCCTTCGGTATGCTAATCAACTTTTTTCTCTACAGTTGCACAAAGCAATCGGTTGTAATTGAGTCGTTTGATACTTGAAGCAAAAATGAATGTCAAGATTAAAGCGTGCTTATTTTCATTAACGCTCAATAAAAATTATTTAAGGCTCTATCTGTGCTTCATCCTTGACGTGTCATCCGCTTTCGTATAAGGACCAATAAAAAAATAACGGCTAAGCGCAAATTTATGGTTTATCGGTTAATGTGGCCTCAATTTAACTTGCAGACCACAAAACACGGCTTTTTATACTACCTAAAAGGCGGAGGAAAAATATGAGACCCTACTTTGAAAAAATGAAGGAATTTGGCACGGAAATCAAAGCCGGCCAGATTAAAAGCACTGCGGCCAATGTTGATAAAATAAAGGACGTAGAGACCCGGGTTGATGAGGCGGTGGAAAAAGTTAAAAATGCTGGCTTACCAGCCGAAAAAATAAATGCCCGCGGGCAGCTCACCGTATGGCAGCGTCTGGATTATCTGGTTGATCCCGGTACGTGGTGTCCTTTGCACACCTTGTATAACCCGATCAATAATGTTGAAGGCACCAATAATGTGATTGACGGTTTGGGTAAGATTTCCGGGAAATGGGCGGTAATTATTGGCTTTGACAATAAAGTGTTTGCCGGCGCATGGCTTCCCGGTCAGGCTGAAAATGTGCTCAGATGTACCAACCTTGCCAAGCGGTTAAATATCCCCCTGGTGTGGCTGGTCAATTGCAGTGGCGTAAAATTAACCGAACAAGAAAAATTTTATGCCGATCGCCGCGGTTCGGGAACTACCTTTTTCAGGCATGCGGAGCTGGAACAGGCCGGAATTCCGGTATTGACCGGAATTTACGGCACCAATCCTGCAGGAGGAGGGTACCAGGGTATCAGCCCAACTATTCTATTTGCCCACAAAGATTGCAATATCGCAGTCGGCGGTGGCGGCATTTTAAGTGGCATGTCACCCAAGGGTTTTTTCGATCTCGATGGGGCGGAACAGCTTATTGCCGCAGCCAAACAGTATAAAGTCGAACCGCCGGGAAGCACTAAAATTCACTACGATGAAACCGGATTTTTTCGGTATGTTTTCGAAACAGAGGAAGAAGTTTTGGATGGGCTCAAAGATTACATGCAGGACATGCCGGGCTATAACCCCAAATTTTTCCGCGTGGCCCAACCGAAAGATCCCCGCTTGCCGGCCGAAGATCTCTATCGGCTGGTTCCGTTCAATCAAAAACAAATGTATAACTTTGACGAAGTGCTGTCTCGCTTGGTAGACGGCAGCGAACATATGGAATATCGGCCGGATTACGGTCCCGAGGTGTATACCGGCCTGGTTAAAATGGACGGTTTTCTGGTGGGAGTCATCGGCAACCGGCAGGGGTTTTTTGGTGAAGATTATCCTGAGTATGCACCGTATCCGGGAATAGGCGGCAAACTGTATCGTCAGGGGTTGATCAAAATGAACGAATTTGTGGTCCACTGCGGCCGCGACCGGGTACCGATCATCTGGTTCCAAGACACCAGCGGTATTGATGTCGGCGACATCGCCGAAAAAGCTGAGTTGCTGGGATTGGGCCAGGCGTTGATTTATTCGATTCAGCAAACCGACGTTCCCATGATGCTGGTCGTCCTGCGCAAAGGAACCGCGGCTGCCCATTACATCATGGGCGGGCCCACTGCCAATCGGCACAACGCTTTCACCCTGGGCACCGCCACCACCGAAATATATGTGATGCATGGCGAAACCGCCGCCGCCGCCAGTTTTTCTCGCAGGCTGGTAAAAGAAAAAGATGCCGGCAGACCGCTCGAGCCGGTGATCGAAGAAATGAACAAACTGGTCAAGGAATATAACGATTACTCCAGACCGGTTTATTGTGCCCAGCATGGCTTGGTGGATGAAGTTGCTAAAATGACCGCAATTCGCACGTACCTGGTGGCATTTGCCGGCGCGGCTTACCAAAACCCCAAATCCATCTGTCCCCAGCATCAGATGATGCTGCCGCGCATCATCAAGGGCTAAACCAATGATTGAATATTTTTGATTGAATATTGAATATTCAATAGTAAATTCCGGCTTGTCCTGATTAGGGATTGCCCTAAAATTTTAGGTGCTCCATGAAATCGTCGAGAATAAAAATATTCGCCTTAGCGACGACGACGTGGATCATGTTGAGCGGCCTCTCGACAGCAGGTGATGGTATTCAATCACATCTTCCCAACCAAGCAGCCACCATCACGTTATCTAGCGATGCACCCGTTAATGGGAGTACCTTATTGCTGGAAATAGATACCCCAAAGGTTTCCCCACCACTGATGAACCTTCAAATACAATTTGATAACCAATCCATCCCGCTGCTTCAGCATCCGATTCGACCGGATAACGCTTTTTTTGGGATGGTTGCCATACCCCTGCAGGCAAAATTGGGTCCGAGCATGCTGACGGTAGCCTGGGAGGATTCAAACGGCAAGCATAAACACAGCATTGCATTTCGGATCATCGCCGGAAGTTATCTTACAGATAGGCTCAGCGTTGACCCTGGAAAAGTGGATCTGAGTAAAACAGATCTTGCCAGAGTAAAACGTGAAAAAAAAGAAATTAACCGCATCTATGCCAGTGGCAGCATGCAGAGGCTCTGGCAGGGTCTCTTTCAGCTGCCGGTAAATTCTATGGTGACCAGTGCCTTCGGCAATAAGCGCACGTTTAACGGGCAATTAAGAAGTTACCACAATGGTGTAGACTTTAGAGCACCGGTGGGGCAACCTGTATTCGCCGCCAATTCGGGGATTGTTAAATTGGCTAAAAATTTATTCTTTTCCGGAAACTTGATTATTGTGGACCATGGCACCGGTGTTTTCAGCAACTATGCCCACCTGAGCCGAATCAATGTCGAGCCCGGCCAGCACATCGAAAAAGGACAGCCGCTTGGGTTGTCCGGTGCAACCGGCAGGGTCAACGGCCCTCACCTGCATTGGGGCGTCAAGCTCAACGGTACTTACATCGATCCGCTGCAGTTTGCTGATGTCATTGCCGCCCTGGTTGGAACAGAAGCGGGATGAATTATGATCCCCAAATGGCCCTCTCGTAGAATCTCATCATTTTTTTGTTGACAGTCCGTCGGCTTTTCTTTATATGCCTCGCTTTCAATTCAAATAATCAATTTTAATGAATAGGGGAATCCATTTCGTGGTGAACACAACCCATTTTTATTTCACAAAAAAAGCAAATTATTTATCCCAATATGGTCACCGGCCTTATAATATTCATCCAGGCAGTCGGGAGCCATATCTGTCTGCTGATAAAGCATTGGTCCTGGCGACCCTTGCGTTTATTCTGGGTCTCAAAGATCCGTATACCGAAGGCCATGTTCGTCGGGTTGCCGTTTATGCCGGTCGTTTGGCGGCAAGGCTTGGACTGCATCCGGATGAGGTTAATGATATTAGGCTCGGAGGGCTGCTGCATGACGTCGGGAAAATCGGTCTAAGCGACCGAATCTTCCGTCATAAGGAAGTCAGCTTATCTAAGCAGATGACCGCCGAAGTTCGCCGACATCCCTATATTGGAAGGGCCATCCTTAAACAGTTTAAATTTCCCCCGCACGTTCTGGATTATGTACTTTACCACCATGAACGGATTGATGGTAGCGGGTATCCCTGCGGTCTTAAAGCCGATCAAATACCACTAGGCGCCAAAATCATTAGTGTGGCGGACTGCTTTGATGCGATTGTGACGGACAGACCTTATCAAAAAGGCAAAGGGTTGACTGAGGCCCTGGCAACCCTGGAGCATCTGAGCGGTAAATTTCTCTGCCCAGATATTGTCGACATCTTTTCTGCTGAGATTCTGGCGCATGGCAAAATCGGAGCGCTGCCCAAAAAGCATTATGCACTGCGCCTCAGCCTGGATACGAAAGATCATCAATTTGGCCGAAAAAACACAACATGCGAACATTAAGATTATCTTCGCACTGACCCTCATCCATTTTATAGGAGATTTTTATAGTTCGTTTATCATCCCGCTTTTGCCGCTTTTCGTTAATAAGTTTTCCCTGAGCTTGGCCCAGGCCGGTTTGATCACGGGGTTGAGTCGGTTCCTGGCGTTTGTTGTCCAACCTCCGGTTGGATATATGGCCGACCGATATCGCACCCGCAGCTTCGCGTTAGGCGGACCGCTGCTGGTAACTGTCTTTATTTCCCTTACCGGAGTCGCACCCGAATTCTGGATATTGATAATATTTACATGTCTTGGATCTATTGGTTCGTCCATGTTTCACCCTACGGCAGCCGGAATGGTCGAACCCTATGCGGGCAGGAATTTCGGCTTTGCCATGGCCATATTTGGCATGGGCGGCACCCTGGCGTTCGGAGTCGGACCCTTGTTCATCAGCTGGTTTGCAGGGACTTATGGCCTTCGCGCAACACCTTTCGCAATGATAATAGGGTTCGCGGTAATAATTTATCTTTACCGAACAGTGCCGGTACCCGAAGTCCAAGGCATTAAACACCATGGTCTATTTCAATCGATCAAGGAAGTCTTCGGGCCGGTTTGGATTCCAATCGTCTTCATCTGGTTGGTGATGACCCTGCGGGCCTATGTCAGCCAGTCTTTTCTGACCTATTTGCCGTTGCTTTATTCTCAAAAAGGCTTTTCGCTGCTATCCATCGGCACCTTAGTTTCGCTGTTTACGGTAGCCGGTGCACTCAGCGGACTTTTCGCCGGCCATTTGTCCGATAGAGTTGGCTTTAAACCCGTTTTCATCGGCGCTCATCTGTTGACAACCCCCAGCATGTTTTTATTGTTGTATCTTCCGGGAAATTGGATTTATCCAAGTGTTTTTCTCACCGGTTTCTTCGTTCTGGCAACACTTCCTTTGGGTGTAGCGCTGGCACAAAGAATGGCACCCCAGGGAAAATCAATGGCTTCAAGCTTAATGATGGGCCTGGCCTATGGCGCAGGGGGTTTGCTAACGCCGCTGACCGGAAAATTGGCAGACATGTTTTCGATTCGACCGGTGCTGACTACCCTAGCGTTGATCCCGATCCTGAGCATCAGCCTCATATACTACCTTTTCAAGCATTATGCGGTTTCGGTTTCACGCTAGCGCATTTTATTTCGAAAAATTTATCAGAATCGTGTTGCCGGGAATTTGGCGGGATATGCTTTATAATAATGGGAGCCTTGCCAGCTTTTCTTGAGTGCCTTGTTGAATCGATAGGACGCATAGAAATTTATTGGCTTTTTTAAACTGAATAAGGACTTGAACATCCTGTACTGATTCCATGGAAAAGAGTATAGGCGCTGTTTAACATAATTATCGCCGATATAAATCGTATCGGGATTCACTCCTTCAGGTTTGCGGACCACGTAAGACAGGCGATACTTCGCCCAATCATCAGGAAATTTTCGATAAAGCAGACGGTCCTCCTTTTCCATTTGCTCCATAAATTCGGTTCCAGGCAAGGGGGTGAGAATGGATAGCTGGACCACATCAATGCCGGAATGGATTAAAAAGGATGCCAATTCTTTATAATAGGCAGGCGACTCATGATCGTTTCCGATGATAAACGCGCCGATGACCCCGATTCCATATTTGTGAAATGCATCGACGACGTTCTTATAATTCTCTACCCCTATCTTCAGGTTCACCCCTTTTTTCATGTCCATTAAATTCGACTCACTAATCGTTTCAAAACCAATAAAGGCAAACATGCACCCTGCCTCGGCAGCCAGCTTGAGCACGTGCTCTTCATTGGCAGAATCAATAGATGTTTGCATCCACCATTTTTTGTTGAGGCCCAGCGTAAGCATGCCCTCAAATATGTCAGCCGCTCTGCGTTTACTTTCGCGACTGTATCCGATTAGATTATCATCTAAAAAAAATAAATACTCACTGCTTATATCTTGCAACTCATCCAGGACATCGTTGGCAGTTCGTTGACGGAATTGTTTTCCTAAATATTTTGAGACTGAACAGAAATTGCAATCAAACGGACAGCCTCGCGAAGTTTGGATGGAATGAAAGAGATATCTTTGATTCAATAAATCACGTCTCGGTTTGATGCTGCTTTGAGATAGGTCTATCCAAGGGCCGCGATATTTGTCGGACAAGCAGTTATTTTCGAAATCCGCTATTACGTTTCTCCAGATACCCTCAGCTTCGCCGATGACCACCGTATCGGCATATTGCAGCACTTCATCGGGCAACATCGATGCGTGTATTCCTCCAATTACGACCTTTATATTCCGCTGACGATATGTCTGGGCGATTTCATATGCGCGGTTAATGTTGCTGGTGAACGCGGAAATGCCAACCAAATCGGCTTCTTCGTATTCAGACCGGTCAAAATTTTCATCTATTAATTTCACCTCCCAATTGGATGGCGTCACCGCAGCAACATAAGCCAGGCCTAATGGTGGGATCGTGGAAAATTTGCTCAACAGATAGCCACTGACCTGACCGACGGGATTTATTAAAAGAAGTTTCTTCATTTCATATAAGATCCTGATTTCTGAAGAAAAGCTATAGACGAAATATGAAAATAGCAAGAAGTTTTTTCCCGCAATGATTCCCCTGGCAAAATCATATGATCCTCAAATCCGCAATCAATACGGCTGCTCTTCCTTTTGACATACTGCTTGATAATCAAAACGTAATGCCAAAATCAAACCTATCCATATTGCACAGATACTAATGGTAAACCAACTTAATTGGGCGACGCTGATCGTAAATGGCAACCACTGGGTAAAAAGCAAAATTAACACGGACCCCGAAACCTTAAAAATTCGGTATCCAAACATATCAATCCACGCTTTAGCCTGATATATGATGATGGGATCAACAGGGATATACAGCAGTTCCTTTGAAGCGCGATTAATGGAATATGATAAACCGCGGTCGCTGATCTTGATGGCGCAACCAAAAAACAGGGTTGATTGAAATAAAAAACACCAGGAGAAAAGGCTGATCATTAATGGCTGGGCCAGCAACCCACCGATCGCACCGAAAAACCGGTGAATGCAGGGGGTAATAAGCAAATTTATACCTATGGAAATCAGACCCATTACACTGAAAAACAATGACAAAAACGCCGTCCGTGCTTCCCTTTCCGGATAGAATTTTTCAACCGTATTTAAATATTGATAATCGATTAAAGGCGAAACCAGTTGGGCCAGCATTAAAATCGCTGCGATCAGCAATAAATATCGGCTGTGCCCCAAAATTCGCCAACCCCCCTTGGTCGCTGTTTTTAGATGAACGAAGTGTTCAACTTCACAATAGATTCCGGCACGCCCCATGAACCAGGTTAAGATAAAGATCAAAAAGAGGGTAGCTGCCGCCGTTATCATAAGATCCGGTGTCTGCAAGGCTGTGCGCTGGATTAATAATGCCGAAAACCCACCGCCGGTCACACCGCCGACCAGACCACCCGTTCCCACAAGGCCGTACCAGGACTTGCCTTCCTGGGTCGTATAAACAGAGTTGGTCAAACTCCAGAATTGCTCAATCAATACAACACTAAAGATATCTACAAATACATAAAAACATATGGGTATGGCCGGCCCGGGGAGATTAAACAACAAGCGAAACACAATCAACAAAGCGCTGGATACCAGAGATGTCCCCAGCACCACGTGAAGCCTGCTGTAACGTTCAACCCATCGATGATAATAGGAAATAAACACAACCATGGTCACGGCAGTGATAATCCATACATAAGGTAATCTGGCGGCACCCACATCCTCAATAAATAGAGAGCGGCTGGCCGGTTTCAATTGATACAATGCCATCGTAATCAGAAAAAAATTGACAAATAAAAAAACTGCTCGAATACCCAGCTGTCGCAGCGCAACGTATTTTTCTTTACATTTTGCGATGATGTCCAGTTTTGAAGTTTCCACTTGCAATCTCTTTCATTATTAGTAATAATTCTTATTATGAATTTTAAAATTCAATTCATTGCATGCCTTATCCTGGGCATGCTGTTCGCAATTCCGGTGGATGCTCAGCAGCAAACTCCGTCGTTAGGCGAAGACTGCGATCCTGTTTTGCAAAAAGGCCTGGTGGGCTCCCTGAATTTCCTGAAATTAGACAGCGCGGCGGATCGAAAGAATCTCAGCGTTGTCGTCGTCGATATTACCGATCCCTTTTCCCCGCGCATGGCCTATGTCAATCCCAATGAGATGATGTATGCTGCCAGTCTGCCGAAGATTGCCATATTACTGGGAGCATTTGATCGCATCTCCAAAGGGGAAATGAACCTTGATGACGCAATGTTGGACAAACTTAAAAAAATGATTCGCAATTCGTCCAATGAGGCGGCCACCGAAATTCTAAATCTCGTCGGAAAAGAATACGTGAACGAACTGTTGCAATCACCTCGCTATCGCCTGTATGACCTGGAAAAAAATGGCGGTATCTGGGTCGGCAAGGAATATGATAAATCACCGGCCTATGATCGCGATCCATTGCATAATCTATCCCATGGCGCTACTGCCCTTCAAGTCGCCCGCTTCTATTATTTGCTGGAAACTGGCCAGCTGGTTTCCCCGGAACTCAGTCAATTGATGAAATCAATCTTAGGTCAACCCGCCATTGAACATAAGTTTGTCAAAGGACTTAAAAAAGTTCATCCCAAATCCCGCATTTACCGCAAATCCGGAACCTGGAAGCAGTATCATTCGGACAGTGCCATTATCGAACATGATGGCCGTCGCTATATCGCCGTGGCCCTGGCCAAAAGTCCCCATGGTGAAAAATGGCTCACGCAGTTAATTGTGGCGCTGGATAAACTCGTATGTGCACCTGCCTCTACTGTGCAATAGATCTCCTGTTTTTATGATAATTTTCGATCAATCGATGCAAGCGTGTCGCCAGCGTCTGATGAACCACCGCTGAATTTTTACGCAAGACATTCGACATTACTGCCACCATGTAATATAGTTTTCTTTCTGCCGCCGGTGATTCAATAATGGCCACCGAATTCAGCATGTTCACTTCATTGCCATGGTATTTCCGGCATTTAAAATCGGGTTCGGCTTTGCACTTATACAATGAGCCGGATTTAAAATAAACGGCGGCATTTCCCAGGGCCGGCGCGGAGGCATACCGAATTCGACCCTGGGTCATGTAAATCAGCCGCTTAATTTCGCGGCTTGAAAAAGTATCCACGAGTTTTCCTTGTTCCAGTTTTATTAAAAAGCGCAACAACGCCCGCGAATTGGCATAGCTGGTGGTTCCCGGTATACGTTTTTTTCCCTTCCAGGTAAAAAACGACCCTTGACGAAGCTGCGCAATATCCAGGCCACTGCGAGTTACCGGACCCTGTAAAGCACTGGATAAAAGAACCGCAAGCTCCTGCTTGGGCGTTTCGCTCAAAAATGCCTCCGCCACTTCAGCACTAATCGGATAGGCTTTGCCAAATTTGACCATCAGCACAAGCTCCCGCATAACCATGCTGGCGGCCGCATTCGAACTGGCAGACAGCATCCAGTCAAGATAGGTCCACAAACTGGCCTGATCACCGACCTGGATCGGACGGTACCAGATTTTTTCGCTGTCCAAGGTCCAGAAAGGCACTATGTGATGATCGGATTGGATGAACTCATCAGCGGTAACGGCCGTATGTCGCAATACCTTTATGCGCGCTGCTATATCTTCAGGATAAATATCAGCCAGGGTCTGGAAGACTGCCAGAGCCACAATTATTTTGCCGACACTGCCCGGATTGGCGAGGGCATCACCGCGATGCTCGGCATAAAGCGGCTGCTCGGGATTGGACAAATCTAGCAGCGCCACCCCGTAACGATCGGATTCAGCCCCTAAAAGATTTTTAATTTTCGTCGTAAACTCCGGATCCGGGTCAGGAATCTTGAAATCAGGTCGGCCCAACAACCGCACATCGACCTGATCATTGCGCAGCAGCGCGCCGGCATACAGACGGATGCCGCGCACTTTGCCTTCCTGGGCCAAACGGAACCCCTCCAATCGCAAAATACCGGTATATGCAAAGCCATCCAATGGATAGCACCAGCCGTAGGACACTCCCAGCAACCAAAAAATGAGAACACCAAATTGTGAAAGAAGCAGTTTCATATCACTCTCCGGGAATTTTATCCAGATTAATGCGAAGGACATGATTTTCGTTTAATTCTTGATCGAGGCGGTTTAAAAACAGGTTTTGACGCGCCCGGGGACTGTCCAGAAACGGTCGAATTTGAAAAAGCAACAATTGATTCTGGAAAAAACCAAATTCGATATCCGCCGGCACCGGACGACCGTCTGCGTCCAGCAATTTGGGGAACCGCATGGGAACGGATTTCGCAAATTTTATTAAATCGGTAATCTCGCCGGATGATAATATCGCTTCGCTGCCACTTGCCGGGACCTTTTTCACACCACCTGTGGCCAATAAAATACGTTTGCTTGGCTCAGTGGCATGCGCCATCAATCGAACGCGGCCGGTTTCTCGATGAACTCGCAATTCCTCCGCCGCCTGACCCGAAACCGCACCGCCGACCCCCTCATTGACGGCAATCGTGAGCCAATCCATTTGTCCGCTGTCCACATCTGCGGTAACCATCACTCCGGATTTGTCGGCGGGTATGCTTTTTTGGAGCAGCACGGAAACATATAGATGCTGCGGATTCTCCATATACGCCTGGCGCCACTGATACGCGCGTTCGGTAAAGGCAGAGGCCCATACCCGGCTGATCGCCTTCAGCACATTTTCAAAACCGACCACATTGGCTACCGTGAGGTTGAGCCCGGCACCGGTAAATCCCGGAAGATCTTCCACATTGGTGTCGCTGCGCACGAAAACCCCATATGTCCCGTCCGCGCCAAAGGTGGCTTGCATGGCTCCACGCAGGCGATCACGAAACGCCGGACCGGGATCGGCATTTACAATCCATTGTTGTAGTTGCGTTAAAAACTGGCGGATGGCGAGTTTTTGCTCGCCGGGGGTATTGCTTAAACTCCGGATCATCGTATAGCGTTCCAGCATCCAGCTAAACACGGTGGGGCCGTCGGGCGCAATTGGCTGATCCAGTAGTTCCCGATACACACCAAAGGGGATAACCAATCCATCGGCAACCGCCGCCGGAAAATGATGTTTAAGCTCGCCAAGATTGGCCGCCTTGGGTCCGGCGACGCGTCCGGAATCATTTGCCCTTAAATCTTGGAGTGCAATAAAACTTTGATGGTGAAGATCCAGCTTATTGAGATCCGGGCGTATCAGAACCCGTTGAGGTGTTTTTCCGTCGAAGAAAATGGTGTCCCACTGGGGGCCATCATCAACGAGTTGAACAATACCCCCGGGACTTACTGCCAACACGACGTTTTGCCCGATGTGGGAGCTGAATTGCGGCAGCAGTTTTTTATCCACAGCAGCGTTGGGGATACCCAGATTGCGGGCCAATAACTGGACATGTGAAAGCATATTTCCCTGACCGGCTGTGATGATACCGGCCACCGGCGGCAGATCCTCAGTGGTTGCCGGTAAAACATAGATACCGTTGCGATCAAATTTTGCACGGTGTTCTCCCGTCCGCGCAACCCGCAGAACACCTCGGGCAAGCCCGGCATTCAGACCGCGCAGACCGGAAGACACCTTCTGTCCGAACAACGTCGTGTGAATGCCTAATTTAATATTGACATCGGCCATCAGGCTATCGAGAACGGCGGCATAGAAAAGCAACAGGCTGCCGCGCAATCGATCGTGGATGTAACGGCTTGCAATGGGATCAAGCTCGGTCAAGCGGGCGACCGCTTGCGAAAAATGAAATCGAACCGTTCGGTCCGCCCATCCGGGCACCAGTGCAGCATAATCTAATTCCGTCTTATAATCGATTAACACCGCTCCTGTCTGCGTGCTGCGGTCAAAACTATCTGTTAAGGCGTTCCACTGTCTTTGGGAAAGAATTCCGATACCGTAAAGTGCGGCAGCAGTTTCCTTTAACCAGGCGATCCGTTGACGGCGGGTGGCCTGTTCAAGTTTTTCCAGAAGATCATTTGCGCTGCGAAACACCTCGTCTTCCAGAGTCAAGCTGACATTCAACGCCGCAAGCTTTTGGTGGGCGCTGCCCAAGTTCGAGAAGTTGTCACGAAGTGCTGCCAATAGACGGCAAGCAGCGGCAAAACGTATCCAGGGGGTATTTTCTTTTGACAATTGACCGGCACGCTGATTGAGCAATCGGACCAACGTGCTATCGCTAACCTGCTTGGATAATGAGCGCAACTCAGATCGAAGCTCTGCGGGATTGAACACCTTTTCAATGATGATTGCCAAATGTTCATATTCCCCTGACAAATCAACCCGTCCTTTTTGGGCGGCATAGGTTCGCACCCGCGCGGCATCGCCTAATTCCGGTTTGACATGGATCTTAATCCGGAGGGGTTCGAAATTGGTGTCATGCTCGGCAAATGCCAGGGACAATTGTCTCATCTCACTAATCGGTGCACCGCTGCGCCCATGGGGAAATAATTTTACGGCCTCTCGCAAAACCAGATATTTATCTCCCCACGGCGGTTCCGCAGCAAGGACGAGCAAAAGACTGCGGCCGCTGCGGCTTTCATCTTCGGCTTGCAGTGCACCCCGGTAAAACCGGGCGTTGCGGAATATCCATCCGTCATCCGCCCCAATCAGAAACTGTTCCACAATCATCTGCTTTACCATATCGGGATGCTCGGGATTCTGTAATAACTCTTGAGGGTCAATATCCGCAAATACATTGGCGACGTAATAGCCATTTGCCCGCAGGGTCTTGACCCGATCGGTCCATTCACCGTGTTGCACACCTCCGCCGTGATCTTTACAGGCATACTCTGTGGGAGGTAGAATCGTGCCGTCATTGCAAAACCAGCGGATATGTTTAAACGGGCCTCGCGCCGACATCTTCATTTCTGCAACCCAACTGCGCAAGTTGCTTTCATCAGGCAAGGTTGTCGTCGCGGACGCTGCCACCGGGAGCAAGCTAACAAAAATTGATAAAATGACGTGTGCCAATGGTTTCATTTTCGCAAGTTCTTAGCATTCATCACGAGCAACGCGTTAACGTGTGAACCTCTGGTTTAATTGCCGATCAATTTATTTTCATACTATAGGCACGATTTTAAATTTGGCCACCACCTAAATAAAATGCCCGCTTGTCCTGAAATGCCTCACTGCCAATGGTTGAGAATGATCCAGATATTACCGCAATTGCCGGATTTGAAAAAAACGTTTTAGCCATCGAACAACAATTGCAGCAGCTCAAAGAAGGCGCTCGGGGATAAGATGCAAAATCTATCGGCGTGCACAGGAGATTGCATAACCTCCGGTGAGCGCTTTGCTGAATTGCAAAAAATGGGTAATGCAATCGGGAATTTCGTCAGCATGATGCGTTACAAAGAGTATATGGGTTTGGCTATGGCGGGCGATAAAATCGATTAAATCCAAAATCATTTTTCGGTTGGTGCGATCCAATCCCTGACAGGGTTCATCCAAAATCAGCAGCAACGGCAATTTGACCATGGCTCGAGCCAATAACACCAGACGTTGCTCGCCATAGGACAGCTGATTAAAAAGAGTATCTGCTTTGTCCGTCAGGTGAATAAAGTCCATCCATTTGCGGGCTAACTCCCGCTGGGCTGAGTTGCTTTGGCGATACAGTCCCACCGAGTCAAAAAACCCCGATATGACAACATCCAGAGCCTTTATCGACTTGCGATAGCGAATCTGAAATTCAGACGAAATCAGGCCGATCCGTTGTTTAATCTCCCCAACACTTTCCCCGGTGCCTTTCCGTCTGCCAAACAAAAAAATATCATTGGCGTAAGCTTGCAGGTTTTCTCCGACAATCAGATTAAGCAAGGTGGTTTTGCCGGCTCCATTTGGCCCAATAATGGCCCAGTTCTCGCCGGATTTCATCTTCCAGCTCAGATGATCAAGGATGACAGCATTCTGATATTTAACTGTTGCATTTTTCATTTCCACCAGTACATTAGGTGGTTTCCATGTGTTGCCATCATCTGGATATTTTTGAATTGGGAACTCATCTTCATCAAATAGATTGTCAGGATACAAACGCTGAATCTGATCAGCGCTCAGTGTATCTTCTCGCTTTCCCTGAAAAAATACCTCACCATTTTTTAATCCCATGATATGGGAAATAGGCGCTAAAATATCCGCGAGGCGATGGGTCACTAAAATGATTTGTCTATCCTGCGCCATCAGGTGATTGATCATATCTGCCAGCTTGGATCGGGAAGCAACATCAAGCCCATCAAACGGTTCGTCCAGGATGAGAAGCTGTGGAGATTTTACCAGAGCTTGGGCAATCAGTATTTTTCGCATCTCGCCGGTGGATAAAAATCGAATGCCTCTATCCATCACATCATCAAGACCGAGTTGCGCGATGATGGCATCCAATTGTTGACCAGGGATATCTAAATTTGGAAGGGCTTCGCAAATTACTTCACGCGCGGTGGTAATATCGTTTAGCTTTCCGCTAAAATAACGAGATGCATCCCGGTTTTTTTCGCGCGCGATCAGGCGCTGATGACGTTCAAAGGATACATAACATATCCGGTCTTTAAGTAACTCAGCACCATGATAGGCGATTTTTCCCCGAACAACCGGAAGTTCACCGACAATCGCACGCACCAGTGAAGACTTCCCGGCCCCATTGGGCCCGATGATCGCCCAGTGCTGGTGTCTTTTGATAACCCAATTGGTATTGGCTAAAATAAATTTGTCCCGCACCCTGATGGTGACGCCGTCGAGGGTAATAATAGCTTGATTGTCAACGTTAGCCTGGTTCATGGACTCCAGTTTATAACTTTCATGTTGCCCGTGATATTAGTGGTATTAGATGAACGGGTATCGCGGGTATCCGGGTATAATTCAAAAAATTAACCAAACAACAGGAAGATATCAAAAACGCCATTTGGGCATCGCAGAAATAACAATTATGGCGCGACACGGATTTCGGGTTTTTTTTCAACCCGAAACGCGTCAAAATTTTACTTTATCCAATCCTTTCAGATTGAGAATTTCACGGGCTTCATCCGGTGTGGCCGGCTCGATGCCGTGCTCTCTTGCAATCCGAATAATCTTCTCTACCTGCTGGGCATTGCTTTCCGCCATGCGACCTTTTTCCAGATAAAGATTATCTTCAAGTCCAACTCGGGTGTGCCCCCCCATCAACAGCGACGCATTGCACATCCTGAATTGGTGCCTCCCAGCAGCACAAACCGACCACTGAAAATTATCTCCGATAAGTTCTCTTGCAGAGTTATATAAAAATAAAAGATTGTTCATCGTGGCCTGCATCCCGCCCAAGATACCGAGAACAAACTGCAAATAGACGGGCGCGTTGACATAACCGCGGGAGATTAAAAAGGCAACATTGTTGAGCATGCCCGCATCGTAGACTTCAAATTCCGGCTTTGTGTTTTGCTCGGCGAAATATTGGCTGAATTCCTTGAGCGTCTTAAACGTGTTGGGAAAGATAAAATCTTCGCTCATACCCAGATATTGCGGCTCCCAATCGTATTTGAATTCTTTGATTTTATCCAGAACCGGAAAAAGCGCAAAGTTCATAGACCCCGCATTCAACGACGCCAGCTCCGGACTATAGGCGTTGACCACCGCCACCCGTTGCTCGGTGGTTTGCCCAAAACCGCCACCGGTGGTGGTACAAACCACCACGTTGCACCTGCTCTTGATCTTCGACAGAACGTCACCAAACAAATTAACGTCTGCCGTAGGTTGACCGGTTTGTGGGTTGCGTACATGGATGTGCACCACGGCTGCCCCGGCGTCACAGGCCCGTTGCGCCTCATCGGCGATTTCATCCGGTGTTATGGGTAAACTTGACGACATGGTGGGCGTATGAATACTGCCCGTGATAGCCGCAGTCACAATAAATTTGCTCATTTTTCGCTCCTATTTTTAGATATTGTTAGAGATAAAACATCTTTTAAGACCACTAAAACTAGGATTCATCAACAATCGCCACCGGTCTGGTCCAGCCTGCACTGGCACCCTTGATCTTGATCGGAAAACAGCAAACCGTAAAACCATAAGGCATACCAATCGCCGATAGGTTCGCCATTTTTTCCATATGGCAGTATCCGATTTCGATACCGGCAAAATGCGCCTCCCATAATTACTCCTTTCGGTTTCTAGATCTAAAAACCAGCATGACCATGTGATGATGGAAAATTTTTGTCAACTTTTTTTTTGGAAATGGAATAGCCAATAACCTATCTAAAAAAGGATGTTTTTGACCTAAATCAAAGATTTTACTTTAATAGAGGTTTATAGAGTAAATAAAATTTTGACGAGATAAGATGATCAGATTAATAAAACATTGGTCCGAAACTGCTTCAACCAGCACCCAGTTGTATCGCAGAATTGTACAATATATCTTTCTGGGAATCACCCTGCTGATCGGTATAAAGTTCACTATTTTTGTAAATCATTTGGAAAGCGGTATTCAACCAACCGTCTCCCGTCCACCCGCTATTGAAGCCTTTTTACCGATCAGCTCCTTAATCAGCCTCAAATACTGGCTGGTCACCGGTGTCTTCAATCGCATTCATCCCTCCGGCTTAATTATTTTAATCATCATATTATCCACCGCAATGTTACTGAAAAGAGGATTTTGCAGCTGGGTATGTCCATTTGGCCTACTGACTGAATATCTCAATAAAGTACACCGATGGCTATTTCGAAAGCATATTAAAATACCCCGCGGGTTGGATTATCCATTAAGAAGCTTGAAATATTTGCTGCTTTCCTTTTTTCTGTGGGCAATCATGATAAAAATGAATGCGATATCCCTCGAATATTTCATTTATAGTCCTTACAATATGGTTGCCGACATCAAGATGTTGTACTTTTTTGAAAACATCTCTGCATTTGCATTCTGGATTCTTTCGGCCATATTTGTGCTTTCCATTCTGATTCGCAATTTCTGGTGCCGCTATCTGTGTCCCTACGGTGCCCTTCTGGGAGTCCTGAGTTTGTTGAGCGTATTCAAAATTCATCGAAACGATTACAGCTGCACCCGATGCCGACAATGTACCCGCATTTGTCCGGTAGACATAAAGGTTCACGAGACCTCTTGCGTCATTTCTGACGAGTGTCATGCCTGTTTGAAATGTGTAGCCGTTTGCCCGGAAAAAGACACCCTTTACATATCCGCTTTTAAACGAAACGGAATTGTCAAGCCTTGGGTTTATGCAGCAACAATCTGTCTGCTTTTTCTGGGGGGTTCGATGTTGGGAAGAATAACAGGCTACTGGCAGACCGGTATTTCAACCAGTGAATATCTCTTCCACATCAGACACCTCAGCCTCCCGCTTTACCAACACAGCCGCGGACAGATTCCAGCCTACAATAAAGAAGCCTGGCTTCGGATGATGGAAGAAATAAGAGGGACTGAAAGGGATCTGGGATAGGCGGCTCATGGAGCCGCCTATTTTTAACAAATTTGACATCCATAGTGGTTTTGATTCAAGCTGTTTTATTGCGCTTTCGTAACCCCGTCTGTTTTGAGGGGTTGTGGAGGCTCGGCCACCACGCGTACCTCCAGCGGTCCGGTTGCATCCAGATGCACATCGCGCTGGGGAAAGGCAATCGTTACCCCCGCTTCTTTGAATGCGTTATCAATGGTAACGTTCAATTTATGCAGCATGGGGTACCAGTTCTCAATTCCGTTAATATATACCCGCAGTTCAAAGTCCAGACTGTTGTCTCCAAAGCCCTTGAAGACGGCATCCGGCGCGGGTTCGGAGAGAACGTGCGGGTTTTTGCGGGCGGCCTGCAAGAGCAGTTCTTCGGCCAATTTGGTATCGGAGCCGTAAGCGATTCCAACCGGTATCCGAATCCGGATATACTTATCCGAAAGCGACCAGTTGATCAGCCGGCCGACAACAAACTCTTTGTTGGGGACGATCAACTCCTTGCGATCCCAGTCGACGACCGTCGTCGCCCGGATACGGATACGCGATACGGTTCCGCTGATGTCGCCGATCGTGACGGTATCACCGACTCTGAACGGCCGTTCGAACAGGACGATCAATCCGCAGATAAAGTTCGCCACAATTTCCTGCAATCCGAAACCGAGGCCGACACCCAGAGCCGCAATCAGCCACTGCAAACTTGCCCATTTGATGCCGATTGTATTGAAAACAATTATGATACCTATCGCTGTGATCGTGTATCGGCAGACGGTTGAGTAGGCGTATCGTGCCCCGGGATCCATCGGCAAACGATTCAACAATATCACTTCCAGCAGGCCCGGCAGGTTGCGGCTGGCAATAATCGTTGTCACGGCCACAATGACTGCCATGAAGATGTTGGCCAGGGTGATGGGAACCGTTTTTGCAACTCCGTCCACCACCGTACTGTAACTCCAGAATTGGATATCCTGCAGGATGCCGAAGGCTGGAAACACAGGCTCCCAGATGGCCCAGATTCCTGCCAGCGCCAAGATGAACACAACCAGTTTCAAAAGCTTACGGGTTTGTTCATCAATCTGACTCATTTCGACGATGGTTTCCATCTGCGATGAGCGAGTGCCGCCGCCGGGATCTATGGCGGCTTCCGCGCGTGAGGTCGATTCTTGATGCAAGTTTTGATTTGCGAAAGCTTTCTTTAAAGCAATCCTGCGGCGCGCCAGTACCAGCATCCGCCGCATCAGATCGTTGAAGACTATCAAAACAAAAAAAAGCCCTATGGTATTGCGGGTGAGGTTGCGTATTTCGATGGCCGAATAAAAATAACCGATCACCGCCAGACAGAAAATAAAGAGCGGTAGAAGGATGGCCAGAGGATACCAAACGTATCGCAGACGGCACAGCCAGCTTTGGGGCTGTTTTTCAATCAATACGGATGTGATGCCGCCCCTGAATCTCAGGGTGCGCGCTGCGAATGTGGATAGGGCCAGGGTCTGAATCATGAGGGCTAATTTAGCGAGCGCATCGCTGTATTCAAATTCAGGTACTGTTTCCATCGCCCCTATGAAAAAGGAGGTCACCGTTGAGATCGGGATAAACCAGCCCAGATTGCGCTTGATGATCCGGCGGGCTGACTCCGGCCATTGGAAGTGTGCCTGGGCCAGACCGTATTTTCGGCAGATATTGTAGAACAGGACTAAAAAGATAAGGATACGGGTAGCATAGATTAGGCCGCCGGCAATGCCGGCGCTGAACGGGTATGCCGGACGCAGATTTGTCAATTGAATTGCCGGAAATGCCAGTAGAAACGGCCAGACAGCGGCCAGCACCACCGTCAGTCCCAGGGCTTTAATCGTCAGCAGAAAGGAATCCTCCACCTGCTGCTCGACGCATTCAGCGATATCCTTCAGTTTTCTGCGGGCCCACCTGCGACTGACGATCAGAAACAGACCGATCAGCAAGCCGATGATCCAGATGGCGGTCTTCTGACGGAATGACCGGTCCACATCCTTCAATAATTGGTTCCAGGAAGCCGGTTCGAAAAACCATCCCAGGGAGACTTTCAGCTTCTGGATGTCGCCGATACCGACCGGCTTGGAGCTGCGAATCCAGAGTAGGTGGCGATCGAGCAATTCACCGAAATCCTCGGCAGTGTTGACCAGTTTCTGTTCGGTAAATTCAATATCCTGTATCAATTTGAAGATCCGGTCGTAGCCGGATGTCAATTTTTGGATGATATCGAGGCGATTGGCTACCAATTGCTGAATTTTCAAATCAAGTGGCCTGCGGTCGACATCCGAGAGAAAGCTGACGGAAGCGATCACACGATCTGCGAGGGCCTTGGGGTCGGAAAGTTCTCGCAGCAACGGACCCAGCTCGATCTGTCTCTCGCTGATTTCGCTCATTCTGATCTGACGGGCATCGGAATCCGCAAAATACTGATCGGCATTGGGCAGGTTCAGACGCTGTGTGCGCAGCGCCAATCCAATCGCCTCGGTCAGCACGGCGGATTCAACTCTCTTTTTAGCCGTTTCAAATTCCTCTTCCAGGGCCTTCAGACGGGATTGATAATCTTCATATTTTCCTGCCAGTACGGTTTCTTCCTGGGTAATTTTTTCCAGCTCGGCACTCAGTTCAATGTTGATGTCAAATTGGTCCTGGACAATCTTGGGCAGCAGGGGAGCCTTGACGATGGCGTCCTGGGCGTCCTCCCGTGCCTGAGCGGCTTCCTGCTGGCGGCGTTTCTGAACATCTGCCTGCCAGCTTTTCAACATTTTTTCGCGGCTTTCCACCGCTTTCTGGGCGATATCTCGCTCCGTGCTGAACAATTCGACAAGCAGATTATGGCTGCGCTGTCGCAGCTCGTTCAATTTGATTTCGGCTGTTAATTTTTCCCGCTCGGACCTGAGGCTTAGCACCTTGGAATGATTAAGTATATCTGTCTCGGCCGCTCCGGATGTTGTTTCCAGCTCAGTTTGTATGTCTTTGATCCGGCTGGTAGCGGTCGCAAGCTGTTCGGGTGCTTGATTGATGATGGCCTTCTCTGCCGTCAGGCGGTCACTCCATTCTCTTAGCCTGGTTTGAGCCGTCGCGAGTTCGGCTTCTTTCTGGCGAACTCGCTGTTCGAGATTTAACGTGCTCATTTGCTGCGCGCGTGCCTCGACTTTTTCAGGCGCCGTGAACGGCTTTTTCAGCTCGACCTGCGAGATTTTCAACCGCTCGGGGGCTGTCTGGATGAGCTGTGAAAGTTCGTTTGCCTTTTTGTTGATGTTGTCGGCCAGCTCTAAGTACTTAATCGCCTGGTCAATATATTTCAGACTGTCGTTTTTAACCGAAGCATCGATATCCGTCATACTTTCGATCGCTATGCGCCTGGATTTTAGCTCTTCAATGCTTATGGCTGGGGATGGGGCTGTCGTTGATGGGGGGGTTGCGGTCTGCTGGGCCTGAATCGGCGGCGGTAAAATCACCGGCAGCAGATATAGCGAACTAATGATAAACAAACCGACAAGTTTTTTCATGATGCTGTGCATATCTCGCCTCCCGGGCACTGATGAGCTGACACTTGCGTGAGGTCAGGTGCTGACGGGCAAAATTTGAATGAGATAGATAATAATAACAGTGAATTGTGTTGTCAACCAAACCTCCGAAATTGCCGAATTGTAAGGAAATAATTCCACTTTAATTTCCAATTTAAAATAGGTCAGGTCAAAAAATTTCTGGGTTGTTTAAGATCATTCGGTTGCCGTTTGCTTTTTTGGAAATTTCTGGTATTCTATATCGTATGTGTTTTATCTAATTTTTTCATTGTCACGCAAACGCGATGGCGAGGGAGATCCTATAACGTTAACCTGCAGCCTTAGTGAATAGCAAGATCAAATTTTTCGATATCCTCCCACGATTACCTCAGGACGAACGATCCAGGGCTTAACGTTTTTAAAACGTACATAAACAGGCGGCAATCGGAACCTTCAAAATTCCGGCAATAAATAATTTATAGGTGCCCACCATGAAAAAGCAATTGTACGAAAAAATGGAATCCATGTTCCACCTCATAGAGCATCAATATCAAGACTCGCACCCGCTGGAGCTGATGCTCTGGCAGCTGGCCAGAGGCAATACCTATCATATGAGAGTCGTCGGTCTTGAAGGGATAAAACGATTTCGCAAAGAACATCCGGATTGTTCCATAACCTTTAAGCCGAATCATCTCAGCGAAGCAGATTTCATTCTCCTGGGTCTGCTGTTCAGAGAAAACAAAATGAGAGTGGTCACCGAGGGCGGCGCAAATCTGTTTATCGAGGATATCGATATTTTCCAAGATGTCATACCGAAAATTATCAATCATAATTTTAAACCCGGCGGTGAGTATCAGAGTATGAGCATCGCTAAATATCTGAGCAGCCGGGGCGCTTTCAAGGTGTACCGAGAACCTGTCGAAATTACTCAGGATGACGGTAGTATCGTCAAGCTCGGACAGAAAGAAATCCTTTCGTTGACCCGTGCATATCGATATCACCTCGTAAAAGAAAATGAGATGTATGTTACCTTTCCCGGTTTTTCAGAAGTTAAATCCGGCCTGCTCGATCTTTTGAAAAAAAATGGAATGAAAACCGGAAGAAGCTATACCGGGAAGGTCGACGGATTTCATCATCTGCCATTTCAAATGGATATTGAAGCGTCTTTGTATACCGACGTTGATGTGTATATTGTCGATGTCAATATGGCGTATGAGCAGGTCATGGAAGACGAAAACTTTCGCGAAATCACGCGGCTGCATGATGCTGGGATAAGCAAAAATGAGATATATATGCAAGACCTGGGGTATATCATTAAAGAATTCTGCAGTGATAAAAAGAAAGGAAACTTATCCATCAAATTTGGCCAACCCCGTAAAATCGATACGTCCACACTAAAAGATGGCCTGGTGGGCAGAAAGATAAAAATTGCGGCTCATAAATATGCTGAGGAAACGTATAACCGGGTGCTTTCGATGCAACCCATATTCCCTGCCAATATTTATTTTAGTGTTTATGATGAGAACTTCAACGGCATTCCGGTACGCGTGATGAAAGAAAAAATTGATCATATGAGAGATTACCTCCGAACACTGACATGGGGCAATGAAAACCGGCGAGTAGATCTGTATTATATCATGGGATACAACCAGCAAATCGTTTCAGCGAATGAAATCATTAATCGGACATTTCAAAATTTCAATGCACCCGACAGACATATCACGGACATCGACGGGGATATGTTTGTGGTTTATAATAAGGATGTGGCCCAACAATACAAAAATCACACCGCACATTTTTTCGAGGGCCTAAAAAAGTAAAATTTCAACATCTTGTGAGATGAACAAAATCGGGTGGGAGATGCCTCACATACGGATGAAAGTAAAACTATTCACGAATTTCTCAAACGTTTTCAGATCTTTTTCAAAATATTCTATTTTTTTAGCGGTGTATCTCAGATTATAAAATATCTCACCTTTGATAAATCCATAGTAAAGGGTTTTGAAGTCCGAGCCATGTTGGTCTCTATAGGTAAATAAAATCTTAAACCCCTCCTGACCGTTGATTTTGGTTGGGGTGTTTTCGATTAACCGAAAATTAGATATATTGATATCGGAACTAATTTCATCCACAATGATACCGGCGACCTCCTGGGGCAACATGCTGCGTTTTAACTTTTTAAGGGTATGTTTGAAGGGCCTGTCAATCGGACGCTCTTGGATCAGGGCATACTGTTTATAGGCAATGTCTTTGGTAATAATAAGAAATTTATCCGTATCCAGTTTCCTCCACCCCTCAGGAATATTGACTGAAAATGTGTAAGCGGGCTCCTCATTTTCAATTCCGTGCGTACAGCTGGCAATCAGAATAAGGAATATCCATAAAATCTTTTTCATCATCCTTCTCCGTCATTTACACATTGTTGGATATAGCCCTGGATATACGCTTTGTCTGGTGCATCAGGGGCCAACAGCAGACAAGACTCAAAAAACCGCTTGGCCAGGGCTTTCTGGCCTTCTTTAAAATGGATCAACCCGATCGCTTTATGGGGTTCCGAATAAGATGGATCTATGGAAATGGCCTTGTTATAATAAAATACCGCCATTTGTGCATCGTTTTCTTGCCCCCGCTGTCTCAATATTTCACCCATTAGATAGTAGGCCCGTGCATCGCCTTTTACGGCACGCAGGTATTTTTCCACGCCCTTTTGCGCCATCGCAAAACGGCCGATTCTAAGATCTAACCGGGCATTTTCCAAAATCACCGGATTTAACTTGGAAAGAAAGATTTCCGTGTTTTTGATACCGCCATGCTTGCCCTTGTACTTGGTTTCAAGCAACGCCTTGATCGTGTTCATTCGTGCAGAGACCGTCGGATGAGTTCCGAAAACATACGGTTCTTTTATTTGCTCGTATTCAATCTCTTTTTGGAGATGTTCAAAAAGTCGCAGCCCCTCATAAGGATCATAGTCCGCCATTACCACGTAGTCAAGTCCAACAATATCAGCCTCGGCTTCAAGGGCACGAGTATAGCCGGCCACCGCCACCATGGAACCGGCCGACCCCAGAAATTGGGCGACCTCCTGAACCATGGGTAGACCGGCCAGAGTATGCTGGACCGAGGCCATGAATGCATTCTTATCCTTAATATTTCTGAAGGCTCGCAGGGCATGTCGCTGGCTACAATGAGCCATTTCATGGGCGATGAGAGCGGCAAACTGAGCCTCGTTGTCCATGCGAGCCAGAAGGCCGGTATGGACATAAATCGTCCCGTTGGGAAAGGCAATCGCATTTAAATGGGTATCTTTTAAGACAAACACCTTAAAGGACAATTTTGCCGGTAAATCTGCTGGTTGCAGATTGCGAACAATTCGGCCCAAATAATCGGTGAGCATTGTATTCTTTAAAATGACCCCACTGGCATTGAAGGTATCCTGCCCTTTCAGCGACTCGCGCCAGATCATTTTTTCATCTTCGCTGACGAGCAATTCTTCTTTGACGGGTACAAGCTTCGGAGCGGCACAGCCAAACGTCAAGAACAAAAGTCCCGGCAACAAGAGCAAAGACCAAAATGCTGAACGGATAATAAATCGGGGCACGAGGTAATAGCGTTCCTTTACAATTTGTGGATTAATAATTAGATAATCGGTCAATTGGAGGCCAAACTTTAGTTGATTTTAGAAATGGCGTGGATTTTCCGGCTTTAGCGTAGAATTATCAGAACCGGGGCCTAATCGAGTGCAGAATAGGGGACCGCTGATATTGTGAAAAATATGTCTCAATGTGCAAAGAAATTCACATTATTCAGTAAAAAACTCTTAATTTCATGAGTGGAAACCGAGGGGCTGAATATGTAACTATCTAATTTTTATATAAAAATAATTTTGCCCGGATGTGGCATGACTCTTGCTCTTATTGGTAACCTGAACCGCAAGATCATTGCTAGAATTGAATACAATCGTTAGTTTTGCTCTTTTGTTTTTGGGTAGATATTCTAAAAATTTCTTGCTCTAAACTCGTAATTGGTATATGGACTTTTAAAATACCATGATTATAGTATACCAAAGATTAATTACTCTCGAGCATTGGGGACGGTGTTAATATAATTTTAAAAAGGAGGTAAGACGATGAAAAAGTTAATTGTGTTGATTTTGCTGGCGTTACTGATTGGAGGTTGCTCTCCTGAGTTTTATAAGCACGATTCCATTTTTAAGGATTGGAGCCACTGGGGATTCAGCTGGTGGGGATACAGAAGTCCGGACGCTGAAGATGCAAGCAATTCTGCGGAAAATGGATGGTGGGGAGCTGAAATACCTTACATCCCTGCCGAATAACGTCTATACCTGGAATTTAATTACCACAAAATATTTTATTTCCGAATTACTCAGGGGATCCGTCTCCGAAACGAGTAAACCGATCTGAGTGGGTTCAATGCTTGGAATTGAAGCGTATTCAGTGAAAAAGGCGGTTCGTAGTGAACCGCCTTTTTTTATGGCCAGAGATGAGCTCTACCGTGTCGTTCTTAAGTGGCAAATGGAATTATCTGCAACATATTGACAGCGAAGCCATTTGGCAATATATGTCATTTATCAAAAACCGAACACCCTTCAGACATTCGAGGTGAAAATAATGCTGGCACCGCGATTGCTGATATGCATTATCCTGCTTTCCCTTCTGGGCGGTTTTCCCACCGCTTGTGCTACCCAAAAAAAACTAACCGTGGGTGCTACGGCTTCACTGTTGGAGGATATTGCCAAATCCGCTTACAAACAATCCGATACTCGAGTTATTCGCGAAGGGATGCCGGCCTATCTGTTGCTCATGGATGGCATGGTGGAAGCCTGGCCGGATAATGAGCGACTTCTGGCTGCCGCTGCCCAGGGCTATGCCACCTTTGCATCGGCCTTCGTGGAGGTTGAGGATAAAGCCTACGCCATCGCACTGTATGAGAGGGCCAAAGATTATGCCTTGCGATCACTGCAGCAGATAGGCTTGAAAAACCCGGTATCCCAAACCTTTGAGAACTTTGAAGCCAGCCTGAACGGTTTGGGTAAGAAAGATGTCCCGTATATGTTTTGGGCGGCTATGTGTTGGGGCAACTGGATACGGCTGAACATGGGATCCATGGAGGCCTTGGCCGAGCTGCCCCGGGTCGAATTGTTGATGAAAAGAGTGCTGGAGCTTGATGAAAAATTTTATTATGGCGGCCCCCATCTTTTTATGGGAGTATGGTATGCGTCTCGGCCCAAAATGGCAGGGGGTGACTTGAACGCGGCGCAAGCCCATTTTCTAAAGGCTATCGAACTGGGACACGGCAAATTTTTAATGGCCAACATTTATTACGCAGACCAGTACGCCAAGAAAACCTTTAACAAGCAACTGTATATCTCAATTCTCGAGAAGGTCCTGCAAACACCGCCAGATAGCGTACCGGAGCTGACCTTGCTCAATACCGTAGCGCACAATAAAGCCAAGAAAATGATAGCTGAGGCTGATGAATATTTCTAAAGGGGGAAAAAGCAGATGAATAAACTGGTCAAGGCCAGAGCTGCCGGATGGTGTGTCGTGATCGGATGGTTTTTTCTGATAACCCCGCTTGCCGGATCACAAGAAGGCAATGTCCTCAAAATTGCCACGCTCGCTCCTGAAGGCAGCTCGTGGATTCAAACCCTGAACGCGCTCAACACCGAGATAGCAAAAAAAACAAACAACCACGTCCGCTTCAGGATATATCCGGGCGGCGTGTTGGGAGATGAAGGAGACATGCTGCGCAAGATGTATATTGGCCAAATTCACGGCGCAGCGCTCACATCATCCGGTCTGTCGTCTATATTTGAAGAAATGGATGTTTTTCAAATTCCCTTTCTTTTCCAGAAGTACCAGGAGGTGGATTATGTGATCGAAAAGATGGATGCTTTTTTCAAAAAGGGATTTAGCGACAAAGGCTATATCATGTTGGGATGGTCCGAAGGCGGATTTGTCCGCCTGATGTCAACGATCCCGGTTGACACGTTGGACAAACTGAAAAAAGCAAGGGTATGGACCTGGCCCGGTTCACCGATGACCAAAGCCATTTTTGATGAAGCCCAGGTGGCGGGCATTCCCCTGTCTGTGCCGGATGTAATGATTGGGCTTCAAACCGGTTTGGTGGATGTCGTGTATGCGCCGCCAAGCGGAGCCATTGCCATGCAGTGGTTCACTAAGATAAAATATTGTACCGATGTTCCCCTCATCTATTTGGTCGGCGGACTCGTGCTAAAAAAAGATGTGTTTTCCAAGCTGCCAGCAAACTATCAGAGTGTATTAAGTGAAAGTTTTCAGCAGCATATGGACCAACTCAAACAGGTCATCCGCGAAGAAAACCAAGAAGCCTTAGCGGTGATGGCCAAACACGGGATAAAAATCTTAAAACCATCAGCGGATCAGGTCGACGAGTTCAAAGCGCTCTCCAATAGAGCCATGAATCATTTGGGTGAAAAAAGTTTTTCCAAAGAGGTCAGAGAAGAAGTGGAAAGACACCTAAAAGCATATCGTGGAGAGAAAAGTCAATGAATCGATGGGATCGACTGGATGATATCATCTCCCGGGTTGAAAAAATCCTTATCGTCTTTTTATTGAGCCTGATGATTGCGGTGGCTTTTTCGCAAATTATTTTGCGGAATTTTTTTGCTACCGGTTTTTCCTGGGGAGATGTACTGGTCAGATATCTGGTCCTTTGGGTGGCATTTATCGGCGCAGCCCTGGCCACCAAAGAAGGCAAGCATATTAACATAGAAGTGTTCTCACGCTGGGTATCCGCTAAAGGGAGAATCTACCTGAACGCAGCATCCCATTTATGTTCGTTAATTATTTGCGGCCTGCTGACCTTTGCCGCGCTAAAATTTATCCAACTCGAGGCCCAAATGGGAAGTACCACCTTTTTCAGGCTGCCGCTTTGGTTACCTGAATTAATCATCCCGATCACTTTTGGAGTAATGACCCTCCGATTCACCCTGCGCTGCGTTAAGGCATGCGCGCATAATCTCTTTCCGGATCTAGATTCGGGAAAAAATGACACGCTATGATCCTGCTGCTGACGGTTGTTCTAACCATTATCTTGATGTTTATCGGAGCGCCGATTTTTGTGGTGATTTCCGGCCTGGCGCTTTATTTATTTTCCGCCAATCAGATTGACCTCTCGGCCGTCATTATTGAAATGCATCGCATGGCAACCACCCCGATTCTGGTGGCCGTCCCTCTTTTTACGTTTGCTGGATATCTCCTGTCTGAAAGCGGTGCGTCTAAAAGATTGATCCGGTTGTCCAATGCCGTTTTAGGCTGGCTGCCGGGCGGTTTATCGGTTATCGCTCTGATTACATGTGCTGTCTTCACAGCCCTCACCGGTGCCACCGGTTTGACAATCATTGCGCTGGGCGGTATCCTTCTGCCGGCCATGATGCGGGGGCGGTATCCGGAACTTTTTTCGCTCGGGCTGCTGACGACCTCCGGTACCTTGGGCCTTCTGTTTCCCCCAAGCTTGCCGCTGATTATTTATGCCATTGTGGCCAAGGTGAGAATTGATCAGCTTTTTATTGCGGGTATTTTGCCTGGCATCCTTCTGGTCGTTTTGCTTTCGTCATTCAGTGTGATGCGATCCGTGCAGACGAAGGTGCCCAAAACCAAATTTCAATTGCGGGATCTCTTCATCGCTTTCAAAGAATCGATCTGGGAATTACCGTTGCCCATCGTGGTGCTGGGGGGCATTTACAGTGGCTACGTGGCCGTTAGCGAAGCCGCCGCGATCACTGCGGTTTATGTACTGCTGGTGGAAGTGGTCATATATCGGGATATCAAATTCAGAGAGCTGCCCGAGATCATGAAAAAAAGCATGGTTTTGGTGGGCGGGGTGCTCATCATTCTCGGGGCAGCCATGGGACTGACCAATTATTTGATTGATGCCGAAATCCCGATGCGAATGTTGGATTTTTTTGAACTCCACATCGAAAGCCGCTTTCTTTTCCTGGTGGTACTCAATGTATTTCTGTTGATCGTGGGATGCACGATGGGGATATTCTCCGCCCTGGTGGTGGTGGTCCCGTTGCTGACGCCTATCGGCCAAGCCTATGGTATCGACCCGATTCATCTTGGGATTATCTTTCTCACCAATCTCGAGATCGGGGCCAGCCTCCCGCCCCTTGGAATCAATTTATTCATTTCCAGTATTCGATTTGAACGGCCGGTCTTGAAGTTATATACGGCCTGCCTTCCTTTTATCGCGATATTATTGCTTGGCCTTGCGATGATTACCTACTGGCCCTGGCTGAGCCTGGTGCTGATAAAATAACCCTCAGACAACCGGGTCCTGTCCTTAAATGGCCTTCATGTCGGCGACAGCACTTCTTATACTTGTCTACGATGATTTATAACGCTATAGTTGCCCATTGACACGAAAGAGAGTGTTCTTAGTTTCAAAACGTTATGGAAATAAACGACAAGCAGGACAAGAAAAGCCACCCCATCAGCACCCTGTGGTGGGTTAAGCAGATTGCGTTAATAAGCATCGGGGGCTTTTACCTCTATTTCGGGGTGCATTTACTGATCGCCTCCTACCAGATGAATAATCCGTTTTCGTTTATCCTGACGTTTTTTGCCTCCAATTTTATCATTCTTATCAGCGGCGCCCTTCTGGTTGGCTTTATTTATCGGATAATTGCGGTGTTTAGGTATTTTAAAAATATTACATGAGTGATTTAAAGGAGGATTCAATGGCGCAAAATAGGTTTGAAGCCGGAGTACATTATCCATATCAATTAAACATAAAAAAAATATTGAAAACCCCGCTGATTTATTCTCCGCAGCAGGAAATCGTTTACAGCGACAAACATCGCTATGACTATAGAGACTTGAATCAGCGTATTGGCAAGCTCGCCAATGGCCTCGAACAACTGGGAACTCGAATCGGCGACACCATCGCCGTTTTTGATTACGACAGCCACCGCTATTTGGAATGCTTTTTTGCCATTCCCATGATGGGTTCGGTGCTCCAGACAGTCAACTGGAGACTGTCGGCAGATCAGATTGTGTACACCATCAATCATGCCGGAGCGAAAACAATCATCATCAACGCCGATTTTATCTCGATCTTGGAAACCATCTGGCCCAACCTGCAAACCGTCAAACATGTTGTCGTTATTGCTGAAAGCGGGGATAGGCCGGACACCAAGATCCCCATTGATGGCGAATATGAAAATATGCTGCATTCGGCATCAGCTGAATTTAGTTTCCCGGATCTGGATGAATACACCAAAGCCACCACCTTTTACACCACCGGCACCACCGGCAATCCCAAAGGCGTCCACTTTTCCCACCGACAGCTCATGCTCCACACCCTGGCGGTGGCAGCATTTCATGGCAGCTACCACAGCATGTGCCGCTTCAGATCAAATGACGTCTATATGCCGCTGACCCCAATGTTTCACGTTCATGCTTGGGGCTTTCCTTACGTGGCCACCTTGCTGGGTGCCAAGCAGGTTTACCCTGGGCAATATGAGCCGCAAAAAATTCTAAAGTTGATTGAATCCGAAAAGGTCACATTTTCCCACTGCGTCCCCACAATACTGCAGATGGTGCTCAATTGCCCGGCTGTCAAACACACCGATTTATCCAATTGGAAAATCATTATCGGCGGCGCCAGATTGCCGAAAGGTCTGGCCAAAGAAGCCATGGATCTCGGTGTTGAGATTAATGCGGGCTACGGAATGTCGGAAACCTGCCCGGTCATGTGCTCGGCAGCCCCCAACGAGCATATGCTGGATTGGGAGGATGATAAATTGCTCGATGTCATTATCAAAACCGGCAAGCCGATTCCGCTGTCTGAGATCGAAGTGATGGATGCTGACGGCAAGATCCTGCCTCATGATGGACGTTCGACCGGCGAAGTCGTCATGCGCTCACCCTGGCTGACGAAAAGCTATTTTAAGGAGCCGGAAAAGACCGAGGAACTCTGGCGCCACGGTTGGCTGCACAGTGGTGATGTGGGCTTCATTGATGAGGCCGGATATCTGCAAATTACCGACAGAATCAAAGATGTGATCAAAAGCGGCGGTGAATGGGTATCTTCCTTGGATCTTGAAAATTTTATGAGCCAGCATGAGGCCGTGTTGGAATCCGCAGCTATCGGTGTGCCGGATGAGAAATGGGGCGAAAGACCGCTGATGATCATCACTCTTAAGCCGCAATATCAGGGTAAGGTAAAGGAAGAGGAACTCAAGGAGTTTATGAAACAATTTGCCGTAAAAGGCAAATTGCCCAAATACGGGGTTCCCGACCGTTATGTATTGGTCGATGCGATTCCGAAAACCAGTGTGGGCAAATTAGACAAAAAAGTACTTCGCAAAGCGTATCATGAGTAAACTTCAAAGCCAGAATTATAAGATAATCAAATATCATGTGCTTTCCCAGTGGGAGCGGCTTCCAAACGCGATAAACGGTCCAACAAGCAAAACCCATCGCGGCTGGAAGCCGCTCCCACGATTGAAAGATAAAAGGAGGATTGTATGTCGATACTATTTGAATCCGGCAAAATCAACGGGATGAAATTATCGAACCGATTCGTCCGATCCGCCACCTGGGAAGGGATGGCAGCCGATGACGGTGGATGCACCCCCAAACTGATTGATTTGATGGCCAATTTAGCCAAAGGCGGCGTGGGATTGATTATCAGCGGTCATGCTTATGTTCAGAAGGAGGGACAGGCGGCACCAGGGCAGCTGGGTATTTATAAAGACGAACTCATCTCTGGTTTTCAAAACATGACAGATGCCGTTCATGCAAACGGCGGTAAAATTGTGATGCAGCTTAGCCATGGAGGATTTTTTGCCTCATCCAAACTAACCGGACAAACCCCCAAGGCACCTTCGATTGTGGAAGGCGTGGTCAAATCACCTCGAAAAGAGATGACCGCAGACGATATCCAGCAGGTTGTCATAGCCTTCGCCGAAGGAGCTACAAGAGCCAAAAAAGCCGGCTTTGATGGCGTTCAAATCCATTCGGCCCACGGATACCTTCTCAGTCAATTTCTCTCACCGGCTTTCAATCAGCGTACCGATGAGTATGGTGGTGACATCCAAAATCGAAACAGAATTCATATCGCCGTGCTTCGGGGTATCCGGCAAGCGTTGGGGGATGATGTTCCCGTCTTGATAAAAATGAATTGTCAGGATTTCATTGACAACGGCTTGAGCATCCAGGATTCGCTTCAGGCAGCCAAAATGCTGGCCGCTGAGGGGATCGATGCCATTGAATTGAGTGGCGGTATCCTGATCAGCAAAAAATTGAGTCCCAGTCGATTAGGGATAAAATCTGAAGAGCAAGAAGCGTATTTTCAAGAAGATGCCAAGGTATTTAAATCCCAGCTCGACGTTCCGCTAATTTTAGTGGGCGGCAATCGGTCATTTCAGGTCGCCGAACGCCTGGTGCAAGAGGGTGTCGCCGACTATATTTCCATGAGCCGCCCGTTTATCCGGCAGCCGGATTTGATCAAGCGCTGGAAATCCGGTGATCTGAGTAAAGCCGCATGTGTATCCGATAACATGTGTTTCGAGCCGGGGATGAAAGGCGATGGGATTTATTGCGTAACTGCGGAAAGACAAAGAAACAGATAGTTATTTGTTATTCGTTATTGGTTAATTGCAATTAAAATGATGGTCTCCACTTTTTCTAATAACTATTAACTGATAACTAATGACCATCATATGTAGGTGATCCGTGGTGGATACCGCAACGGCATACGTCGATAGTTCAGCTGGGGATGGCCGATCATCATGGCTCCGAAAGCCCGATGATTTTTAGGAAGGTTTAAGGCTTTGAACAGGGGAGCATAGTGATTGACGGCAGTATAAAAATACCCGCCCCAGCAAGCCCCTAATCCAAGGATCGGGGCAAATAATTGAAGATAGCTTAAGGCCAACGCGCAGTCCTCAGAAGCAAAATTATAGGCTTTTTCCGCATGGGCCACGATAACATGCGGGGCACCCCTGCAGATCCGCTCTTTGCCGCCATCCCAATCAGATACGACACGAGAAAATCCTTGGGTTTCAGCAATCTCAGGTTGTTTTTTAATAACCGAATGCATCCAATCGATAACCATGCCTGCCAGCCGCTTTACTTTGATTGGATCTTCCACCACGGTCCAGTGCCAGGGCTGGTTGTTTTTCGCCGATGGTGCATAGCATGCGATCTCCAGAAGCCTTGTCAAAATATCGCGGTCAACCGGTTTATCCTGAAAATTTCGAATCGATCGGCGTGAGCGTAAAAACTGCTCCGCTTGATCCGGGTTTATCGCAAGCTCACTTAAGATGGACGGGCACTCTTCAGAGCTAAGCCACGTGAGACTAAACGCGCCGGTTGGGCATACCGAGACACAATGGCCGCAAGCCAGGCAATGCTCCTCAAAATCCTCAGTCGGAACTGGAACCCCCGCCGGTGATTTCATTTGAATAATGTGAGCTGGGCATGCCATGGCACAGATGCCGTCGTTTTTGCACTTTTCGACATCTACTGAGAAAGGAGCCACAATTACCTCCTCAGAAAGCTATTTCGGGCCAATCCTCAAACCGATATCGGTTTAAATTGACACCTGCATGAATTTATCCTACTGTTTCATTTAATTAAAGATCATTCAATCTTTTTTGTATAAAATGCTATTTTCAAAAACCACCAATGAAATGTCCAGCCGTGAGCGGTTTCACGAAACCATGGCCTATGGCACCCTTGACCGCACGCCATATTTCGAGGAAGGCATCCGCAAAGAGGTCATCAAAGCATGGCGCAGACAAGGACTCCCAAGAAATGCGGATCTTTCCCGAATGTTTCCGTCCGATCTGCGGGAACGAATGGAGGTGGATTTAAATCCACGCCCCAGTTTGAGGCGTTGGCCGACGACCATGGCTGATCTGGACACATTTCAAAAGCACTTGAATCCTTATGATAAAAAGCGTCTGCCTAAAAAATGGTCCAAACGGGTGAGTGCCTGGAGTTCGCGCGACCATGTGCTGATGCTTTATGTTCACCGGGGGTTTTTTCAAACCATGGGTGTTCGGGACTGGCGTCGTTTCAAAGAGGTCATCTATTTGCTGATAGATCATCCGGATCTCGTTCGCAGAATGATGACCATCCAGGGAGAATTTTCAGCAAAGCTTGCCGAAAGAGTGCTAAAAGAAGTCCGCATCGATGCAGCCGTATTTAGTGAACCCATCGGGGGCAATGATTGCCCGCTGATCTCACCCCAAATGTATGAGGAGTTCGTCCTGAAAAGTTATGAACCGCTATTGAACCTGTTAAACCGATACGGTGTCGAAACCATTATATTCCAGACCTTCGCAAATGCCAGAATTCTCCTTCCGAGTATCCTGCGCTGGGGATTCAACTGCTTATGGGCCTGCGAGGTGAACATCGCGGCCATGGATTACCGTAGCATACGTCACGAATTCGGTCGCGATCTACGCCTAATCGGTGGCATCGACCTTGATGCATTGCGGCGGGACAGAGACGCGATCAGATCTGAAATCGAAACCAAAGTACCACCGCTAATCAGAGATGGCGGTTATGTGCCGCTTGCCGACGGGCGCGTGCGTGAGGATGTGCCTTTTGAAAATTATGTTTACTATAGAGAACTTTTACAAAAGATAACTCAACAAAGAAGTTGAAGATCACAGCTTAAAGACCAATTTATTTACGTGTATTTTTTCACTGCCCCTCCCTCAATTCCTCCAACTTAACAGGGGAGGCCGGCCGGCCCGCCATCGCGAGCTGATCAGGCGAGGCGGGCGGGTCTGCGTGCTTGAGCGACCGCAGGGAGCGGGTGTGAGATACTAAACAAACTCGGAGACTCCTATGGCAGAGCTCTCCTTGGAACGCGTTTACGATCTTTTGGGTACGAAAAACATTGCGGGCTCCGAAAAAGAGTTGGAAATACTCTGCATCAGAATCCGGGAATTGCTGGAAGCGAATGGAGCGGATTGGATTCGGCAAAACCGACACAAGCTTCTATCTGAGTGGAATTACATCGTAGGCAAACAAATTATTATGTGAATAAACTTTTCGGCACACTCACGGTGCCTAAGAGGCTGCTTCCTGCAAGCACAGTCTTGGAGGAAGCATGACCTCTAAACAAAAAAAGGAGGTGTCGTATGCAAAAAATCTTTTTTTTGATCCCTGTTTTTGTCGGACTTATGGTTACCAGTGTTTCGGCCCAAGGTAATTTTGAAACAGATATTCTTAAGACCTCTCAGGGAGAATTGGAAATCACTTTCATCGGCCACGGTTCCTTGATGTTTACCTTTAAAGGCCTAGTGATCCATGTCGACCCCTTTAGCAGTTTAGCCGATTATTCCAAACTACCCAAGGCCAATATAATCCTGATGACTCACGATCATCGCGACCATCTTGACCCCAAGGCGCTGGAAAGTGTCCGCACGGAAAAAACCACTTTGATATTAACAGAAACCTGCGCCGCCAAGGTCAAAGGCGGCATCGTCATGAAAAATGGTGATGTCGAGACTGTCGGCGGATTTCTGATCGAGGCGGTACCGGCCTACAATTTGATTCACATGCGCAGTGAAGGTGTTCCCTTTCATCCCAAGGGAGTTGGAAATGGGTATGTGATCACCTTCGGTGACAAGAGAGTATATGTAGCCGGCGACACCGAAAATATTCCGGAAATGAAACAGCTGCAAAATATCGACTGTGCATTTCTGCCCATGAATCTGCCGTACACCATGACACCGGAGATGGTGGCCGATGCCGCCAAAGCCTTTAAGCCCAAAATTTTATATCCCTATCACTACGGTGACACCGATCCATCGATGCTGGTGGAAGTGATGAAAGATCCGAGGGAGGTTGAAATACGTATCCGCCGCATGAAGTAAAAATCTGAAGA
>CP070694.1:2512870-2528803 GCA_020353355.1 Desulfobacterales bacterium
GGGGCGTCGCAATACCGGCCGATGACACCGCCGCCGTAACCAAACACCCCGACGATTCCACCATGCTTCCAGTGGCCCCTGCCGTGCTTGTACGAGAGTTCCAGCACTCCCATGAGGTCTTCGACAACATCTGCGGGAATCTGAAATTCTACTTTTGCTTTGTTTTTTGCCCTTACCTCGGCCTGTTGCTTGAGATCAGACACAAAGCTCGGCCATGGCCCGCTTTCAAGCTGGTCCAACAAAGGGGTTTTATGTTTTGCCATTATCTACCTCCATTTTGTTAATTTTTAGCGCAAAAAAGAACGAATCGTAAGAACGGGAACTACCAACGTCACCTCCTCTCAATATTTAAATTTTCTATTCTTTATCTTGAATTTTATTGAGAAAAATCTGTTTTTTAGATTAAGGGGCAGATATAAAATTTATAATCTATATTGTCAATGAAAAAGCATCATTTCACTAGGTTAGCACGCTAAAAAAATCAAATTATTAGCGATAGTTTATATTTGAATGATTTATAACTGATGAATGCAGCGATACAATGTGTCAATGTGGTTGCTGAGATGCTGCTTGATGGCGTCACCCTCCGGAAGGTTTGAGTTGAAGGTAGCCAGGATGGTTTCAGATAGCTCAAATAATTCTGATTTTGAGCACATCGATAGATAATAAAAAAAACATCGTAGAGGAGAATCCGGCAACGATGACACCTGTGGCTTTAAGGCAAGGGCATTTAAAAAACCAATTAGGGTTCCTTGAACAGCAGCTTCATCCGCCCAAACGATATCGCCGACACCATCGCGCCGGTCCAAGCGCATCTTTAGAGAAAGGCTTAAAAAAAACACCAATAACGCCTGCAATATGAATTCAGCATGATTTCCCGTGTTATTGCGATCATCTAAGTTATTGAATCTTGAGGCGTATTGGCGCACCGTAATCAACTTCAAATCAATCTTTTCATTTTCAAGATTAATAACAAAATCGCCGGCGGCATGATGCCAGGAACAAATTTGCTCGAATGACTCCAAATTATAATAACTCGTCAAGATCTCCGCGGCCCGGGTGTAAAGATCGAGGCTCTGGTCTGCGGAAAGGAAATAATGACCGCGCTCAGGATCCCAGACAACAATCTTATTTTTATTATCTGAACGGTCCCTGGAAATATGAAATTCATAATAGGCATTGAACCATTCACCCATAAACATGGCAACGCTCAGGTTCCCATTGATTTGAACCTCACCTCTGCCATACACCTGCGGCAGGTAGGTTAAGGAATACTTCTGGTTCAGCTTTTTTAAGGTGCCATATTCATCCGTAATGTAATTTTTGCCGATCTTTGAAACTGCCACATTGAGAACAAAATAAATCTGTTGGCCATGGACCTTCATTTCTATGCGGCATGGGTGGTAGAACTCACCGTGCTTTTCCAGAAATGTGCGAATCTGTTCGATGTCCTCTGTTTTTATATCCTCTTGAAGATGCTGCCGCACCGCCTCGATGAGTATTTTACATCCGTTTTTTTCCAAGAAGGACCGGACTGCAAGGAAATATTCGCCATACGTAATTAATATAGCCCCATTTTGTCGGGAAGGGTTACTGAATTGTTCTCGGGTCATGGGTAACGGCTGCTGCCAGATTGAACGATCTTTGGATACAGGAATTTGAGGACGGGACAAAAAATATAAAAATCGGGGGCGGGTTGGCATGGCGTCTGTCTTCTTTATTATTTCCGGTGCTCCTCAATCTCCTTCACTATCTGCGGAGCAACATCATATCCCAGCTCCACCGCCTTGTCACGGTGTTCGGCTGCCAGATCATATTCTCCTTTTTCAAGATAGGCGATGGCCAGGTTGTTGTGGGCCGGAGCAAATTCCGGATGGAGCTTTAGGGCTTTGAGGTTGGCTTCAATGCTGTCATCAATTCTGCCTTTCATGAGATAAGCATTGGCCAGGTTGGCAAAGGCCTGAACGTATCTGAAGTTAAAGGCAGTCGCCTTTTCAAGGGCCTTTATGGCCTCATCGAGATTGCCTTTTTGAAGTTCAATAAACCCGATGTTGCCCCACCCTTCGGAAAAACCAGGTCTGATCTTAACAGCCATTCTATTGTGGTTCAAACAACCTTCAAGATCACCTCGCTGCAAGCAGATACCACCAAGAGCAACGTAAGCCTCAGCCAGGCTGGGGCTGCAATCGATGGCTTCGTACAGGTGCTTTTCGGCTTCATCGTATTGTTGCTGTCCCATGAGTGCGACCGCAAGGTTATAGTGCGAATTTCCGCACCCCGGATTTTGGGCAATGGCTTGGCGCTGTCGGGCAATAAATTCATCTGCATTTTTTGCTTTGACCATGATGTTGTTCCTCTAGCTAAATTATGCGCAACCGTTCACGAATTCAGAGCTTCAAGTTAATATCTCAAATAAGCGTTGTCAAAACAATCTATAATTTTTCTTGACATTACAATGGCTTTAAACTACCGTCCTTACTGTAAAACCACCAGATTCTGCATACGTGCCCGTTTCTTGATGGAACACAACTTTTTTTCAACGTAGGGGGTGCCTTATGAAAGCAGGATGTTACACAGCACTTGCAACACCGTTTAGAGATGAGGAAGTCGATTATGAAGGACTTGAAAAACTCGTCGCGTTTCAAATTAAAAACGGCATTACCGGTATTTTAGCTGTCGGAACCACCGGTGAAAGCCCAGTTTTATCATGGGATGAACACAATAAGGTCACCGAGGTCATTGCTAAAAAAACGAAGGGCAAGTGCATATGTATTGCCGGCACCGGAAGCAACAACACCAAAGAAACGCTGGAGGGAACAGAGCATGCCGCCGAGGTCGGCGCCGATGCGGCCTTGCTGGTTGATCCCTATTACAATGGGCCGAGTTCACTGGAAATTCGCAAGGAATATGTTGCGCCGGTCGCAAAGGCCTTTCCGGATATGGATATCATACCCTATGTCATACCCGGTAGAACCGGCGCACAGCTTCTGCCGGAGGATCTGGCATTGCTTTTCAAAGAATATCCGAATGTCGGTACCGTTAAAGAAGCCACGGCCAATCTGGATAACATGAAACGAACCCGTGAATGCTGCGGTCCGGATTATATGATTCTATCCGGTGATGACGGCATGACGGTTGACATGATGGTTGATGCTCAAATCAAGGCTTCCGGGGTTATATCCGTAGCATCCAATGTGGCGCCAAAGGCAATAACGGAAATGGTTCGGCTGCTTAACGCAGGAAATGAATCGGAGGCAAAAGCGCTGGCGGAAAAACTCGGCCCGCTATTTAACATTGTCACCGTCAAAACCATGGAAAAAACGCCTTATGGGGAAGTTGGTTGCCGAGCCAGGAACCCATTAGCCTATAAAACGTTGATGGCGATTCTGGGGATGCCTGCGGGCGGGTGCAGACAACCCCTGGGCAAAATGACCAAAAATGGGGTCACTACGGTTCTTGAAGCGGCTCGAAAAGTTCAGCGCACCGCTCCTGAAATCTTGCAGCCGGTGGCGGAATTTTTCAATGTGGATATTGCCGAGCGACTGGAAAATCGGGCAAATTGGGAGAGCCTTTTTTACCCTGAATATTAGGTGGTGCAAATCGCCTTTTTTCGCCTGCCCATATGCGCTGTATTCTCCGAGGGCGTTAGAGCATGATGCATAGGGCAAAGGGTTAAGAATTAAAAAGAGCCGGTTTCACATCAACACCAGTGAAACCGGCTTTTTCATGCCGACGAGCCGTATATTCATTGATAACCAGACATTCCTAAAAGGGCGAGGGCTATCACCCATAGCGCTTATTTGTTTTTGCCCAGGAGGGGCAAAAAAATAACATCGAACCACGCCAAGGCGTGGTTGGGCGTTCATCTTCTGGGTTTTATGGTATCCACGTCGGGTTTCATCTTGAAGTCGCCTTCCTTAAACAAAAGCCATTTGAGCCATTTTAGTCCAAACTTCAGCAAGGCAATCTCATCGGCTTTAATCTTCTCAAGGGTTGTCTCATCCACCTCATAGCGTTGCAAGAACGTACTGTTGAAAACAAAGTCGCGAAACTTGTCAAGGTTGTAACTGACCATAAAAAACATCTGTTTGGTTTTTTCGGTCAATTGCATATTTGGGGGAAAGGAACGCTTTCTGACCAGGAAATCGATCCATTCCGCATTGATCTGATCATGAATGTCAACGCCCTGATCTTTGCGCCATTCACGAACCGTCCAAAGTTTGTCTTCTTTAAAGCCTAAACAATGCGGCTCGTGCACAAAAAAATAAAATTCATCATCCGCTAGATCTTCTTTATGACTTAAAGACGCCACCCCGAGGGGATAATAGCGGCAGGTTGTCGGTCGATCATCATAAATGAGGCATCCATTTTCTCTGATAAAGGGGCACGCTTTGCTCTGGGCGTCCTTGCCTTGCTCCTCTAAAAATTTTAGCGTGACAACCGGCAATCCTGTTTTTTCCAACAGTTGCGGTTCGGTATAGATGGCAAGAAATTCCTCGGAGGGTAGGCCCAGCCGATTCTTCATCCGAATAATATCATAGGGTGTCAAAATAATATTAATATCCCGACAGCACTGGGTGAAACATTCTATACCCGGATGACATTTAAACTTAAATGTATTCTCTGGTCCCAGCCGAACCGGTTCGACACTGGCCATTCGATCTGTTGTCTTCATTATACTTTCCTTTCCCCTGAATATACAACCCGGGCAAGCCGGCACCAACCGCGTTCAACGAAATAGTTTGCCATAACATGCATCAACCTATTTTCTTGGCACCGGCAAGTCGTGGGCTTATATATGAATGGACAAATCTTGTCAATACATGCTAACAGCTGGCCGAAACTGCCAAATTTATGCGCAAATTTGGCATCATCAAACATAAAATTAAAAAATCGGCCAACATAAAAGAACATAAGTCTTGATTTATCGCCCATATATACTATATCGAAACGTATAAGCGCCAACTAAATAATGACTAAATGACCTTTTCAATTCAAGGAGGAAGCAATGGAACTCACGATCAAGCGCACTGAGAATTTGAAACCAAAGCCGGATGATGCCAGCCTCGGCTTCGGATCCTTATTCACAGATCATATGTTTAACATGGATTACAGCTTGGACAAGGGCTGGCATTCAGCGCGCATCGAACCTTATGCACCCATCGCCTTAGATCCGGCAACCATGTTTCTGCACTATGGACAGGGCGTCTTCGAGGGACTTAAGGCGTATCGCACAGAAGCCGGAAACATTCAACTGTTCAGGCCTCAGGAAAATATTAAACGCTTAAATCGCTCCTGTCGCCGTCTGTGTATTCCCGAAGTGGATGAAAACGTTGCCCTGGATGTCATGAAACAGCTTATCGCACTGGAAAAGGACTGGGTGCCTAGTGCGGCGGAAACCTCTTTATACGTTCGACCGATTATAATCGCGATGGATCCATTTCTGGGTGTAAGAGCTTCTCAGACCTATCGATTCTATATTATTCTTTCACCCGTCGGAGCCTATTATGCCGAGGGCTTTAATCCCGTCAAAATTTTAGTTACTTCCGACTATGTACGCGCCGTACGCGGCGGGGTGGGCGAAGCTAAAACTCCGGCCAACTATGCTGCCAGTCTGCTGGCCGGTGAAGAAGCACATGCTGCCGGTTATACGCAAGTGCTGTGGCTGGATGGTGTCGAACAAAAATACCTCGAAGAAGTTGGATCCATGAATATCTTCTTCGTCATCGGTGATGAACTTGTCACCCCCGAGCTGAACGGAAGCATCCTGCCCGGCATTACCCGCAAGTCAGTCGTTGAGCTCGCCAAACATTGGGGTGAAAAAGTTTCTGAACGAAAAATCAGCATCGACGAATTAATGCAAGCCCACCGGTCCGGGGATTTGAAAGAAGTTTTCGGGGCCGGCACCGCTGCCGTCATCTCACCGGTCGGACAAATTAAATACCGTGATGAGGTGATCACCATCACCGACAATCAGGTGGGTCCCATAGCCAAAAAATACTATAAAGCCATTACCGACATTCAGTACGGCAAAGCGGAAGATCCTATGGGGTGGATCGTAGCGGTAACCTAATTTCGGATTTTAGATTGCGGATTTCGGATTGAAAATGAAACACTCCGAGGCAAAAGACTACTTGCCTGAATTTATCAGCAAGATGGAAGCCGAAGGGCTGCCTCCTTTAGTCCTCGATACCTTTGCCTATTATTATGAAAAGATATTTAGCGGCGAAACCGGTTTGATATATGATCGAGAAATCCTTCCGGTAGATTCGCAAGAAATCGAGGATGCAACCCAATTGGATCGGTTTACCGCCGCCGGTATGGATGCGTTCGGGCATGCGGTCAGAATTGTTCTAAATGGCGGCCTGGGAACCAGTATGGGGCTAACCGGCCCTAAATCTCTGCTGGAGGCCAAATGCGGTCTTTCATTTCTGAGCATTATTCTAAAACAATCAGAATCCAGTCGTGTTCAAATGGCGTTGATGAACAGCTTCAGCACCCATGAAGATACGCTGACGGCGTTGGCCGAGTTAAACCCCGCCAGAATGCCCCTCACCTTTCTCCAGCACAAGTTTCCCAAGGTTCTCCAAAAAGATTATACACCGGCGCGTTGGACCCGGAATCCCGAACTCGAATGGAACCCACCCGGACACGGTGATGTATATACGGCACTTTACACATCCGGTATGCTTCAAAAACTACTCGACGAAAACATCCAATATGCCTTTATTTCCAATTCGGATAATCTCGGCGCCCGAATGAATGCATCTCTGCTGGGATACTTTGCAGAGAATCAATTTCCTTTCATGATGGAGGTTTCCGAAAAAACGCCGGCGGATGTTAAAGGCGGGCATTTGGCCAGACATAAAAATGGTCGATTGATCCTGAGAGAATCCGCACAATGTCCGCAAGAAGAATTAGATGCGTTTGAAGACATCCACCACTACCGCTATTTCAACACCAACAGTATCTGGATAAACTTGACGTCTTTAAATGATCTTATTGAAAGAGAAAAAACGATGCGTCTGCCAATAATTCTGAATTCGAAGACGCTGGATCCCAGGGAGGAGAGCAGTCCGCCGGTTTATCAGATCGAAACCGCCATGGGCGCGGCTATTTCACTTTTTCAGGGGGCTACCGCGGTTAGAGTTCCGAGATCTCGATTTTTTCCGGTGAAAACCTGCAACGACCTTCTGGCGCTGCGCTCCGATATGTTTGTTTATACTGAAGATGAGGAGCTGAAGATAAACCCGGCCAGAAGGGCTAAAGGCAAACCAGATACAATAAAAATTAAGCTGGATCCAAGATACTATAAGAAAATCGACGATCTGAATATACGATTTGGCAATGGCATCCCTTCCCTGGTCGATTGCGATTCTTTAACCATTGAAGGGGACGTGCGATTTGAAAAAAACGTTACCGTTAAGGGGGCGGTGACGATTAAAAACAGCGGCACAACTCAGGCCGTGATCAAAAAAGGCACCGTCATAGATAAGGATCTTAATTTATAATCCGAATTCTGTTCACCCTCTACCATCCCGCCTTGCGAACTCCCCCTTCCGCATTCTGCATTGACCAGATGGGGTTTTGAAACCACTTCTAGTATCTTTGCTCGGTCCGATACTTAATCGCAATCTTATCTTTCGAGCCGGCAGCAATTTTTAGAGACGCCGGCTGAAGTGCAAGGTTGGCCGAAATAGTTCCCTTGGCCTTTAGCTTATCAAGCGGAACTTTTTCCGTGTAGATTGTCGCAATGTTTTCAAGGATGCGCTTTCCGCCGACGATCTCGACATTAATCGGATCGATACTTGATTCGACAAGGACTAAATCATCCGGCAATTTCCCGACCCAGTCGACCTGCACCGGCAATTGCTTTTTAATGGTGACATCAAGATTCACATCGACCACTGTCGGGTAAACCTTTTTTAAAACAATACCGGGCGGCAGGGATATATTTTCTCTGGTGATCGTAAACGAGTTGTTGCCGGCAACCGCCTTGCTCAGATCTAATCTTACATCTACCTGGTCGGGCTTGATCGATTTTATGAGAGCGCCCGATCCGCTCAGGTCAAGACCGACGGAATTTACCGACGCATCCAATATTTCCATGCCCGGATCCCGATTCATGTATTCTATGGGAATTTCGAAGGTGGCCAACGTATCCCGGCCCCTGGTGACGTTAAACCAAATTCCGGTGATAAATACGATAGACAATAGCGCCGCCATGACGGTTTCAAACATTTCTTTTCGCATAAACGGCTGCTGTTTGGTGGCGATACCCATATGCTCCCGAATGTGTTGCTCCAGTCTATGTTTTTGTTTGACTTCTCGCAGATTGGATGCTTTGGCAACAAGCACATCTCCTCTCTCTTCGGAAACTACGATGATCAGGGCATCGCTCGTTTCAGCCAAACCGAGAGCAGCCCGATGCCGGGTGCCATAATGAGTCGGAAGATCATTCCGGTGAGACAACGGCAAGATAGCGCCGACTTCCCGGATCTGATTGCCCTCTATGATGGCAGCTCCATCATGAACGGGATTTCCCGGCCAAAAAATGCTCATAATCATTTCTTTGGATACCGCCCCCTTCCAGGCAATGCCGCTCTGAACCTCTTCCTCAAGATCCTCTTTACCCGGTAAGACAAGCAACGCGCCAATCTTTCGCTGCGCCATTTCAAAGACGCTTTCGACAATGATTTCGATAGTGGTAATAACGGTCTTGGATGAAAACCCCCACAAAATAGATTTTAAGTTTCGGGCCTGAAGGACGCTGCGAATCTCGTTTCTAAAAACGACAATGATAATCAATGCGGCGACAGCAGCCACACCCTGGACAACCCAGCTGGTCACAATTAATCCCAGAAAGACGGCGATACGCTGAAAGAACCACAGCATCGTCATACCGATCAGAATTCGAAAAACATTGGTTCCTTTGAAAAGAATATAAAAACGAAACAGGATATAGCTAGTCAACGTGATATCAGCGATATCTTGCCATTGAATTGTGTAGAGAAAATTTAGTAGCTTGTCCATTGGTAGTTAATCCGTGATGCTAAACCTTAACACATGTAGAATATTGCCTTGTTCATCGGTAACTTCCACCCGCCAGGGTCCGATATCTGTTTTTCGAATCTGAATGCTGCTGTATGTTGACCAGCGGGGGGGCTGAAGCGCCAATCGTATTCTGGCACTGGGTATATCTTTGTAAAACCAGTTGTGGTAAATGAAGGTTTTCTCCGGTACCTTATCAAACGAAGTGAAACACACCGCTTTCTCCCGTGCAACTGAGAACACAACGGTCTGATTGCGCGGAATATTGGCATCGATATCCTCACACATTACCGCCTGAGACAGTTTCAATATCAGCGGTGATGCGCTCGAAGGCGGGGGCTCATCCTGCTGGGGGGATGCCGCCGGAGGCAGAAAAACACCAATTCCCCATAACACCAGAAATAGAATAATGGCTTGCCGTCTCATGTGTTGATGTCCTTGAATATGAAATATCAGTCGGGCAGAAAATTAATTAGTGCCAATCCGAAAATTAATATCTCCAGAGGAAGGCACTAATTAGTTTCCAATTCGGAATTGAGCAATTTTTTCGATGAGCAAGGCCGCACAAGGGTTTCCACCGAGGCGTACATGAAGTACGCCGCAGGCGGAAAACCCGCGGAGAACGCAGCTCATCGGAAAAAAGGCCATTACCGGATGGAAACTAATTAAGCTCGTTGCAACAAGACGTCGGCGAGCTCAATCGGTTCGCTATCGGTATCCAGCGAAATCTATAAAAATATCTTTCGCTTATATTTTATTTTTTTTCAATAAAAAACGCCAACAAAAACTTTTGCATATTTATAATAATTTTTGTATTTTGAGACTTTATTCAAGAATCGTCACCGATGCAGTAAATCACCCAATCCGGTAAACACCATGAACGTCGTCGATAATCTGGTACAACTTCCAAATCCAGGTGTCCGCCTGGTAAAATTCCGTGGAGATATGTTGACGTTTGCCCTCACGTTGCCGCATCCCCAACGCGGCAGCGCATGGGTTCGAGCCAATCTCGGACATGCGAAACCATCCCGAGAAGAAATTATCAGAGAGGTTGAGCACGATGAAACCCGTATGGGAAGGGACTGGTTTGACATACCCATGCATCAAGTAGATGAAACCCACTTCACGGTGACCCTGCCGATTATCGAAGTCGGGCATTTCGAGGCCAAATGCTTTTTTTTAAAAAAAGGCGAACTCAGTCCGATCTGGCCGCAAGGTCCCAATGTCGCCATCAATGTCCAGCCAGCAGATGCCTGTTGCGCCAACATCATCTATAATGCCTTTGTGCGTCAATTTGGTCCAAATAAAGCCGGCCGGCACACGATTACATCTACAGAAACAGAGACCATTCAGAATCTTGATAATGCCGGCTATACTGTAATTCCACCTTCAGGAACATTTCGGGATCTAATTGCCGAAGTCGATTTCATTTTCGGCACCCTCGGGTGTACAATTTTAATGCTGTTACCGATCCATCCCACACCGACCACATACGGTCGGATGGGAAGATTCGGGAGTCCTTATGCGGCCTTGAGTTTCACGGCTGTGGACCCCACCTTGGCCGTCTTCGACCCACACGCCACACCCCTGGAACAGTTCATCGAACTGGCCGACGCGGTTCATTATCACAATGGTAAACTTTTCATTGATATTGCCATCAATCACACCGGTTGGGCAGCCAGCCTGCATGAAACTCACCCAAACTGGCTGGTCAGGGGCGATCAAGGCCGGATAGAGGTGCCCGGTGCATGGGGAGTTCGTTGGGAAGACCTGACCAAATTGGATTATAGCAAGAAAGATCTGTGGCGCTATATGGCCGACATATTTATCATCTGGTGCCGCCGGGGGGTGGACGGCTTTCGATGTGATGCGGGTTACATGATCCCGGATGCGGCCTGGAAGTATATCATTGCAAAGGTTAGAGACCAATATCCGGACACGGTGTTTCTTCTGGAAGGACTTGGCGGAAAAATATCCGTAACGCGTGATCTTCTGAATACATCCAATTTAAACTGGGCTTATTCGGAATTGTTTCAGAACTATGATCGGTCGCAGGTTGAAAATTATCTGCCCGAAGCCATTGACATTTCAGCTTCCGACGGAATTTTGGTTCATTTTGCCGAAACCCATGATAATCCGCGCCTGGCAGCCCGCTCCAGGCAATATGCCCGTATGCGGGTCGCATTGTGTGCGCTGTGTTCCCATCATGGCGCGTTTGGATTTGCCAACGGCGTGGAATGGTTTGCCACTGAAAAAATCAACGTTCACGATTCACCGTCGTTGAACTGGGGTGCGGAATGCAATCAAGTCGATCACATCCGGCGACTGAGCCGGATGTTGAAGGCTTATCCGGCCTTTCACGATGAAACGGCCGTGAGCATGTGTCAGCAGAATGGGGGAAACCATATCGTTGTTCTCAGGCATCATGTGCCTTCCGGAAAAAAATTGTTGGTTGTCGTCAACCTGGACGATGAAAATGCGTCCCTTGCATCATGGAATCCAACACTTTGCGGAATGCAAGACCGCACATTCACCGATCTTATCAGCGGCAAAGAAATAACCGTTACGGTTTCCGATGCATTGCACACCTTTCTGCTTGAGCCGGGCCAAGCCCTTTGTCTTTCCCGGGACCCTGCTGACCTCAAGCTGATTGAAGATATGTCAGAGCACTCCTTGCTGCTTCCCCAACGCAAAAAAACCCAGCGAATGCGAGCCAAAGTTCTTGAGGTGTTTAGCTATTATAACCGGTTCGGGGATCTGGCAGAATTCGATATAAACCGGGCAATCAGCCAGTTCAAAAAAGATCCAAAGGCGTTTTGTGCCGATCAAAATCTTCACAGCGATGAACCGCGCGTGGTAACCTGGCGATGGCCGCAGGATATACGCAGGGAAGTCATGCTGCCTCCGGGGCATTTCCTGCTCATCAACGCAGATGCGGCCTTTCGTGCGCGCATCATGGATGCGAGCCGGACAATTGGATCTGAAGACAGTTTGGCCGGCGAGAATGGATCCTACTTTGCCCTTTTTTCGCCCTTGCCCACCCCAACGACCCGGCGGTCGTTGTCGCTAAACATCTCGGTGTATTCCTCCCAGGGCTGCCGGCATGAAACGGCCAATATTGTTGTATTGCCCCGCGCCGGGGATCTAAAAATTAAAAAAGTGTTCCGACGTCCGGAATTACTGCACAACAAGCTTCTTTTCCTTTCAACCAACAGCACGGGAGGAATGCTCAGAGCACCGGTGTCCTGGGGAAAGCTTACCAGCCGCTACGATGCGCTGCTGGCCGCCAATATAAACCCGGACTATCCGGAGGACCGCTGGATCATGTTAACCCGCTGTCGAGCCTGGGTGGTTTACCAGGACTATTCCCAGGAAGTCAATACCAGCTGTCTGGAAGCATTCGACCTGGGTGATTCGTTCCACGGGCGTTGGCAATTTCATATTCCCACCGGCCAGGGCGAAAATATACTGATGATCTTAATGGCAAATATGATCAAAGGAGAAAATACTGTTCGCTTGACCTTCTATCGTCATCCGACCATCCCGCAGCAGTCTATGCTGGATGATTCCAAACCCATCAAACTCATTTTGCGTCCCGACATTGATCATCGCAGTTTTCATGAAACCACAAAGGCCTATACCGGCCCTGAACGTAGCTGGCCGGAGTCAATCGTCACCCATATCAGCGGCTTTCGCTTCAAACCACATGAAAATCATCATCTCAGTCTAAATGTCACCACCGGTGAATTTATCTGGGAACCGGAATGGCACTATATGGTTCATCACCCCATTGACGCAGAGCGTGGCATGGATCCGAATTCAGATCTCTTCAGTCCGGGTTATTTTCAGATATATTTAAAAGGCAATCAAAGCGTTGTGTTGTCCGCAACAACGCAACCCGCAGCATCTGATGTTCCAATGCTTCCCCGAACGGCTTTTCCATCGGATGCGTTTGAATCTGAGAAGGATAAATGGGAACCTCCCTTAGAGCTCCTTGAAAAGGCAATCGATCATTATGTGGTCAGGCGGGGTCAACTGAAAACGGTTATTGCTGGCTATCCCTGGTTTTTGGACTGGGGCCGCGACGCCTTGATTTTTACCCGCGGATTGATCGCATCTCAAAAAACAGCGGCTGCCCGGTCTATTTTACAACAATTTGCTAAATTTGAAGATAACGGCACCCTGCCGAATATGATCGTTGCAAAGAATGCAGGCAACCGGGATACCTCGGATGCCCCCCTGTGGCTTTTCACCGCCTGCGCGGACTTGATACGGGTTGAAGAAAGCGATGATTTTCTCAAAACCGACTGCAGCCAGCGTTCGATGCAACAGATTCTATTGTCCATCGCAAAATCCATCATGGCGGGTGCACCCAACGGTGTGCGGATGGATCCAGAATCAGGGCTGATTTTTAGTCCGGCACATTTCTCATGGATGGACACCGATCACCCGGCCGCAACCCCTCGGCAAGGCTATCCGATTGAAATCCAGGCTCTGTGGTTTGCGGCGCTTGGCATGCTTTCGAAAATAGATACCGACCCAAACAGCGAAATTTGGGATGACCTTGCAAACCAGGTGCAGGCATCAATCAAAAAATACTTCTGGCGGGATGACCTCGGATATCTATCGGATTGTCTGCATGCAACCTCCGGTCATTCAGCAAGCCAGGCCGTGCCGGACGATGCCTTGCGACCCAATCAATTATTGGCCATAACTCTCGGCGCTGTCTCAGACAAACATATTTGCCGTCAAATCCTGGCAGCCTGCGAAGAACTCCTGGTCCCGGGAGCCATCCGGAGTCTGGCGGATCGGCCGGTTCAGCATCCCATCGAAATCGTTTATCACAACAACCGACTCAATGATCCGCATCATCCCTATCAGGGAAGATACATTGGCGACGAGGATACCCGGCGCAAGCCCGCTTATCATAACGGAACGGCCTGGACCTGGCTGTTTCCGACATTTTGTGAGGCCTGGGCAATGGTTTATGGCGATGGTGGTAAAGAAACAGCATCCGCCTGGCTGACCAGTGGCGCCTATCTGATGGAAGACGGCTGTGTCGGCCACATACCGGAAATTTTGGATGGAGACTATCCCCACACCCAACGCGGTTGCGATGCCCAGGCTTGGGGGGTTAGCGAGTTGTTGCGGGTGTGGCGGATACTGCACGATGAACGAACCATTGCCTGAAATTAAAATGCACGTTTGCTTGCAAAAGGGTGTATTGATTTTTTTCGTTTTCGCCTATATCTTTCACGTTTAGATCGATCAACCGCGTTGATCGGAAATCATCAGTTAAGTGACCTACTGATTACATTAAAGCGAATTCGATAATTGAGGTAGTTCCGAAAAATGAAAAACTTTCAAACATATCAAGTATATCCCAATATTCCCGAAAAACTGACATTTCTTGAGACATTGTCGCGCAATATGTGGTGGTGCTGGAAAAAAGATGCCATCGATCTTTTTCGACGTATCGATCCGCCCCTCTGGGGAGAATCGAGACGAAATCCGATTGCCTTTTTATCTAAAATCACTCAGGCTCGTTTTGAGCAACTCGCAAATGACGATGGTTATCTGGCCCATCTGGAAAAAGTAAAAGACAATTTTCAGAATGTGGTTCTCAATCCAGCCAAGCACAAGAATTTGCCGTTCGGCTCCGACGAAGTGATTGCTTATTTTTCCATGGAGTTCGGCATTCATGAAAGCCTGCCCCTGTTCGCCGGCGGTCTCGGTATATTGTCCGGAGATCATTTAAAGGCTGCATCAAACATGGCCCTTCCGTTAATCGGTGTGGGCCTCATGTATCGCAAAGGATATTTTCGACAGTACCTGAATCACGAGGGGTGGCAACAGGAAGCCTATCCGGAAACCGAACTTTATAATCTTCCAATCGAACGAGTCCGCGATCAATCGGGAGGCGAACTCCTGGTTAGCGTTGAGGGGCCCGACGGCCCCATTGATGCGACTGTCTGGAAAATAATGATCGGCCGCATACCGCTTTATTTATTGGACACGAATATTTTACAAAATCCACCACAATACAGGGAAATTACATCCAGTCTTTACGTTGCTGACGCGAAAGTTCGTTTAGCTCAAGAAGTCCTGCTGGGGATCGGTGGAATGCGGGCACTCGCCGCCATGGGAATCAAAGTCAAAGTCCTGCATATGAACGAAGGTCATTCGGTGTTTTCCAGCCTTGAACGCTTGGTTCAAACAATATCCGAATACAGCACCGACCTGAAGACCGCGCTAGAAATCGTCCCCCGGGTAACTGTTTTTACCACCCACACACCGGTGGCGGCCGGACATGACGAATTCCCGGTGGAGCTGGTTAAACCGTTTATCGCTTCTTTTCAAGAAAAATTGGGGACAACCGCAAACGAAATCCTGTCCTGGGGGCAACCGGTTGGAGCCCTTAAAGATGCGCCGCTTTCCATGTTCATTTTAGGGTTGCACATGGCAACTTACTGCAATGGCGTCAGCCGTCTGCACGGAAAAGTTGCCCGTCGGATGTGCTCCCATGTCTGGCCCGAACGGCCCGAGGACGAAATCCCCATCAGTCATGTCACCAATGGCATTCATATCTCCACATTTATCTCTCAGGAATATGCCTATCTATTCGATCGCTATCTGGGACCGGATTGGTACATGGGTTCCCGTAAACCGAACAATATCAAACACATCGATGACATATATGATGAAGAGTTATGGCGGGCCCATGAAATGAACCGCTCGCGCCTGATTCGCACCTGCCGGGAACAATTGGTCAAACAGTACACGCGTCGCAATGCCCCCCGCAATGTAATTGAAGCCGTGGAAGCCGTGCTGGACCAGGATGTGCTGACCATTGCGTTTGCCCGGCGATTTGCAACCTATAAA
>CP070694.1:2528903-2533000 GCA_020353355.1 Desulfobacterales bacterium
CCCCAAACTCCGTCGATCTTGTTTCCATAAGATTGGATCATCGCCGCCATGATCTTCTTTCCTTCAGCCGGCGACCAGTTGGCGTACTGGAGATCCAGAAGTTTGATACCCGGGAATTGTGCCAATAACTCCTTACCGCCTGCAATTCTCTCTTCGGCAGGGCTGGCACCGGGGAATCCACCCAGCATCACGATATTACCCTTACCTTTCAGCATCTCGCAGAGCCAGAGCATCTGAAACCGCCCCTGAGTGTAATTGCTGGAATTGACGAAAGATACAAAGTTATCACTTTTTACTCTGCGATCCACGCAGATCACCGGAATGCCCATTTTCGAAACTCGCGTGACAATCGGATCCAGCGCAGCCTCTGTAGCGGCACTGATAATTAATAGATCAATACCTTTGGCCACCAAGTCTTCGACATCAGCGATTTGTTTGTCGGGTTTATCGTTGGCATCCGTGACATAAAATTTTTTGATCAAATCCTTCTGGGCTTCAGCTTCAGCTCTGACCTGCAGATCAAAATAGACCCGCCAGGAATTGGAAACCGAAGCATTGCTGAACCCGATGACATATGGCGGATCCTTCTTGAATATAGAAGTGTCCACCATCTTCAGTGGCCTGGTGTCCCAGAGCCATGAGCGCGGAAAAGGATCGGCAGCGGCAATGGATCCGAATGCCGAGAAAACAAACGCGCATACCATAAGGATTGTTATCAACTTTTTCATCGTTACCCTCCTTTTCTAGTGTATAACGTCAATAAAATATTTTTTCCCAGCCCAAACAATTTCAATCGATCAGTTTATCACCTCCTTTCACCTTTCGCGCCGAGCCATTTTGCTAAGAGCTTTTCCTAAAAACGGCATAAAAGGATGCCGCCAAGATAATTATAGAACCTTTGACAATGTATTGAACCTGCACCGGCAAATGGAGTAACAAAACCAGATTGTAAAGCATGATAATAATCAAAACCCCTACAATGGTTCCCATGACACCGCCTCTGCCGCCGGCAAAGGAGGTGCCCCCCATAACCACCGCGGCAATGGAATCAAGCTCATAGCCCCTTCCGACCCAGTTATCGGAAATACCGACATAACCGGCAAGGTAAAGACCGGCAATGGCCGCGCAGAAACCTGAAATCATATAAACGGTAGTGATCACTAAATCGATGAGATAGCCTCATAGAAAGGCCTTTTCGATATTTCCACATATGGCATAAATCTTGCGTCCCAGGGTTGTCATGTTTAAAACGATGACAGCTATGGCCACCAGAATGGCCAGTGAAAGAATTGAGGTGGGAATCAGGCCGATATCGCCGGTTCCTAAAAATCGTAAAATCGGCGGAAACCCTCCTTTTGGCGCACCCTTCGTGTAAAGAAATCGCAACCCCTGGACGATGATCATCACGCCAAGGGTTGCCATAAAAGGCTGAACTTTGCGTTTGGTAACCAGAAGCCCGTTGGCCAACCCCACGAGAATGCCGAAAACCAGACAGACAGAGGCAACGGGTAAAAAAAGTACGTCCTGCCCACCGGTGTTGTGCGCCATTATCACGGCAACCGTTGCCATAACCGAAGCTACCGACAGATCCAGGCCACCGCCGCCAATCAGGATTACAAACGTCTGTCCGATGGCGACCATTCCCAAGGCCGCCGCCTGATTGAGGATGTCTTTTAAATTTTGAGGATTTAGAAATTGGGGGGAAACCACCGAGGCGGTAATGAAAAGAAGTCCCAAAAAAATGAAAATTCCATATTTTTCAAATACGCTTTTGAGCGAAATCGATAATTTCGGAGGGTGCGCCTTGACCGAACTTTCCATAGAGCTTACCTCTATTTTTTTCGGGGCTCTTTTTTAAGGCTACGATAAAGATCGCGGTAGTATTCATCATGAACGGCACATCCGACGACTTGCTGGGCAAACATTAGCTCCAGACAGCGGTCACAGATGGTGCAGTAATTAATCGCTTTAGATTCTCCGGCCAGAATCTTTTTGGCAAATAGCGGATCCGCCAGGGACTGTCGGCCGATGCCGACCAGATCGACATTACCGTCTCTGATATTTTTTTCAGCCCAGTACAAAAAGCTTTTCTTCTCTTGATTGGGTTCCGACAACTTGTTTTTGCCGTCTCTCAAATAGGTGTAGCCCGACCCGATCACCGGGATACTGACTGCTTTCTTGACAGCCTGGGCCCATCCAAACAACCGGTAGACACCCTCCGGATATTTTTTGGACGGTTGTGTGAGTTCAGAGCCGGCAATTCCGGCTGAGACATTGATGTAATGCATCCCCATGTCTTCCATCATTTTCGCAAAGGCCAGAGGTTCGGTGAAGTCTTCGACAACCTCATCCGGGCCGGACGTGCCAAAGCCTCCTGTCACGCCGTCGTAAAAATTGAACCTGACACCCAGCAAAAAGGAATCATCGTTCAAGGCCGCCTTCATTTTCTGGACGGTTTCCCTGAAAAAGCGGGTACGATTTTCAAAAGATCCTCCGTAGCGGTCGTTGCGGGTATTGGCCGGCTGGATCATTTCCGTACAGACATAACCATGGCAATGTTTGAAGTCGATGCCATCCGCACCGACCTGCTTGGCAATAATCGCCGCTTTGACAAAGTTGGAGCCGATTTCCTCGATCTCTTCCTCGGTCAGCACATGAATGTCTGGGTCCCCGGTCGGATAAACCGAGATGACTTTCGAAAATGCCGCTTCGCTAAGTTTTCCCGACTGATTGAGCTGGAATAAAATCAGGGAATCCTGGTTGACCTCCCGCATTGCTTTTATCAAACGTGCCAGCCCCTCTGAGTTTTTTTCCGTTATTGCCAGCTGGCTTTTTCGGGCCCGGCTCTCGGTCGTCAAGGTAAGGGACTCGGAGAAGATGATGCCGGCACCACCATCGGCAAAACATCGATAGCGTTTAATGGTAAGATTGGACGGGTCCCCGCTCGAATCGGCGTCGTTACATTCCATGGGCTGAAAAACGATCCGATTGGGCGCCGTTTTTTTCCCGATCGGGATAGGGGAAGAAATCATCTGATTTTCCATTGCACCATCCTCCTCGATTTGCATTCAATTTCTGATTGACTTATACGGACAACCTAATATAAGTATATCTAAGAAATTTAGATAATTATAAAAATGGATGGTTGTCAACAAAAAATTGTCATTCATGAACAAAGTATGCCCAAATAGCCGTTTTTAGAAAGGAGGATGAAATGGATTCAAAGAAAACGATCGGTGTCGGAATGCTGGGGTATGCGTTTATGGGCAAGGCCCATACAAATGCCTTTAAAAAACTGCCGTACTTCTACTATCCTCCCCCGGCTGCGCCGATGTTAGAGGGAATCTGCGGCCGAAACGAACAAGCCGTCCAGGAGGCCGCCCAGCGTTTTGGCTACCGGTACGGAACCACCGATTGGAAAAAGCTCATTGACGATCCGGCCATAGAGCTTTTTGACAACAACGGGCCCAACAATATTCACAAGGATCCTTGCATCGCCGCCCTTCAGGCCGGTAAGCACACCATCGTCGAAAAACCGATGGCGTTGGACGTAGAAGAAGCAAGAACCATGGTCGAGGTCGCCAAGGAGGCCGAAAAGCAGGGCATTAAAAACATGGTCTCGTTCAGCAATCGGTTTTGCCCGGCGGTGCTATTAGCCCGACGCCTCATCCAAGAAGGCAAAATCGGTAATATCTACCATTTCCGGGCCGCTTTTCTACAGGACTGGTTGCTGGATCCCAATTTTCCGCTGGCCTGGCGCCTGAAAAAAGAAGTAGCGGGCTCAGGCGTACTTGGTGATCTCAACGCGCACAGCATCGATATGGCACGTTTTTTAACCGGTCTCGAAATCGCCGAAGCCTGCGGGATCACCGAAACCTTTATTAAAGAAAGGCCGATACCGCTGGAAGCGTCAGGACTTTCCGGCAAGGCCGGCGATGAAAAAGGGGCCGTCACGGTAGATGATGCCTCCTTGGGCATGTTTCGTTTCGACAACGGCGCCTTGGGCAGTATCGAAGCCAGCCGATTTGCCACCGGTCGCAAATCGCTGTGGCAAATCGAAGTTTACGGCAGCCGCGGGGCGATTCAGTTTGAACTGA
>CP070694.1:2533100-2540174 GCA_020353355.1 Desulfobacterales bacterium
CCGATGTCCCGTGGAATGCTGACCACCATTTATGCGACTCCGGCGACTCCGCTAGCCCCAACAGATATTGCTGATTGCTACCGCGGGGCATACGCCGACAAGCCTTTCATCCGACTGTGTCCCGAGAACAGACCACCGGATACCCTGCATGTTCGGGGGACCAATTATTGCGATATCGGATTTAAAATCGATGGACACGCCAACCGTCTGATTTTGATGGCGGCCATCGATAATCTGGTAAAAGGTGCCGCGGGCCAGGCTGTTCAAAACATGAACATCATGCTGGGACTCGATGAAACAGCCGGATTGCTAAGTGTTCCATATCCGCTATAGTATTTCAGGTTTCAATGTTCAGCAAATTACGCCAACGCACAGTGTCCAATTCATGTAAACAACTAGAAGCTATCTCAAAATTTCGGATCAGGCTCGAGGGCAAGGCGCAGAGCGGATCAAAAGCGGAGCATACACGCCAGTATGTGAGCATTTTGAACCGCTCTGCAACACCGCCATCGAGCCTTAGACGGATTTGTGAGATAGCTTCTAAATGGATTTCTTGACATACCTCATTAATTGAATTAGTAAAGATCCAAATTCTATTCACTCCGCATGACTTAATCTGGGAACATAAGCATTTTGTTTAAATCAAAAGGAGGTTGACCATGACTGCAAAATTAATTAAGGGGACGGAAATTCGAGAAGAGATTCTATCAGAAATCAAAGCCGAGGTGGCTGAAATCAAAGAAAAACATGGCGTTGTCCCTGGTCTTGTTACTATTTTGGTTGGCGAAAATCCAGCTTCCATATCTTATGTTACTCTGAAGATAAAAACCGCCAATGAGCTTGGCTTCAAAGAGATTCAAGACAGCCAGCCGGTTGATATTTCCGAGGACGATTTGCTGGCCCTCGTTGAAAAATATAACAGGGATGATAGTATCCATGGTATTTTGGTGCAACTTCCGCTTCCCAAACATCTGGACGAAAAGAAGGTGTTGAATGCCATTGACCCGGATAAAGATGTCGACGGATTTCATCCGGTAAATGTGGGTCGTTTGAGGATTGGCGGTTCGGAAGTGAAATTTCCTCCCTGTACACCCGCTGGGATTCAAGAAATGATTGTCCGCTCCGGGGTGCAGACCGAGGGCGCCGAGGTGGTCGTGGTCGGTCGTTCCAATATTGTTGGTAAGCCCATTGCCAATATGATGCTCCAAAAGGGAGATGGCGCCAATTCGACGGTTACCATTGTACACACCCGCACAAAAGATTTAGCTGCGCACTGCAAGCGCGCGGATATTTTAATCGTTGCCGCGGGCGTTCCGGGATTGGTCAAACCCGAATGGATTAGGCCGGGTGCATGTGTCATCGATGTTGGTGTGAATCGCGTCGGGGAAAAAATTAGTGAGAAGACAGGCAAAAAGGTCGCGATCTTAAAAGGAGATGTTGATTTTGATGCCGCCAAAGAAATTGCCGGCTACATCACGCCGGTGCCGGGTGGTGTCGGTCCCATGACCGTCACCATGCTGATGAAAAACACGCTCAAGTCTTTGAAATTTAAACTGGGAATTGCCGAAAGCAAGAGGTTATCGGCGCTGTTGAAAAAAAACCTAATGTTTTTTATCAAATTGCCGATACAATTGAAGGACTTGGATTAATTCGATTTAACGTTATTTCAGCTTGACAAAATTGTTGAGTTTATAATATAGTTTATGGTAGGACAAATCCGCAATTCGAAAAGGCAAAGTCACCGAAAGATGGCGACGCAAAGCCATGGGTCTACAGCCAATAAGGCCATGATTGCCAGGTTGCCGGAGATTTGCATCGAAACGCCCTGAGGTCAAGTGCCTGGAGGCGTTTTTTTATGGATATTTTTTTGCTTGATTTGCCGGGACACTGGGCAGAGCAACGGATTGGATTTCAGACCTATTGAGTTCAAGCGCTAGAAGCCAGCAGGGTTGACTGCTGGAGGGCGATTGTGCCTTGACACGACGTTTTGGCTTATGATAGGGAAAATTTTTTGAGTATCTTTAAATTCAGATATTTAGCAAACATGACGATCTGAATTTAATTTACGTTTCTGTGGCGCGATGTTGGGGTGTATTCGCCCTGGATAAATGGATGCAACGCCAACCATAAAAAAGGTATTGCTGTCATGCGTAAAAAAATATCATTCGTCATATTGAGCAATACGGGGGCTCCGGCCAAACAAATTTGTGCCTCTAAAACCTCAATCCGAATTTTTGGCGTCATCTTGATTGCCGGCTTGTTTCTGTTTGGATATGGCATATACGATTATTATCACCTAAAACTCGCCACCGCAGAGCTGCAGCTCCGCGAGGTTACATTATCCAGCCAGCTGAACGAAATCCTAAATCAACGCAAGCAGATTCAAGAGTTTGCCAATGAGATTAGCGCCTTAAAAGACAAACTGGTTGCATTAAACCAGTTTGAGAAAAAAATTCGCATCATCGCCAACATTGAAAAAGCCGATGACTCCGATAATATTTTTGGTGTCGGCGGATCGATTCCCGAAGATCTCGATGCTCAAATTCCGCTCAAAGAAAAGCATAATAGCCTCATGCGGGAAATGCATGACCAAATCCAACAACTGGACCTTGCGTCCGTCAACCAAGAAGGCAACTTCGAGTCGCTCCTAAAAGACTTGCATGACCAGCAGAATTTACTGGCTGCCACACCGGCTATTCGCCCGACCAGGGGCTGGACCACGTCCAAGTTCGGATATCGCAAGTCTCCGTTTACGGGGCGCCGTGAGTTTCACAAGGGTTACGATATTGCCACCAAGGAAGGGGCAGAGGTTTTGGCCACTGCCGATGGTGTCGTTACCTTTAATGGTCGCAAAGGCCTGTTGGGTAAAATCATCATCATCGATCACGGCCATGGAATGGTTACCCGCTATGCCCATTGTAAAAAATTTCTGAAAAAACCGGGGGAAAAAGTCAAGCGCTGGGAACCGATTGCAACGGTGGGCAATACCGGCCGCAGCACGGGACCCCATGTCCATTATGAAGTTCATCTGAACGGAATACCGGTAAATCCTGAAAAATATATGTTAAATTGAGTTGCTCAGCATTATCCATTCTCCACGGTTGACTGACCGATCAGATGGGTTTGCCTCGCATAACCAATATGATTTCAATTTATTAGATCAGTTCCACAGTAACGTTTGCCATTCAATTCGCCCAATTGTGAAAAGACAGTTACACTCCCCTCCGGCCCATGATAAATTGAGCATACCATGATCTATCCTGATGGGTTTTTAGCTGGATCTTGCAAAATTCAGGTTCTACGCGATCTTTCTGCATTCGTTGCTAAAATATTTCCAGGAATTTGATCGTTGGATGGAGGAAAATTATGGTTGAGAGATACCCGAAATCTGTTATAATTGGACCAAACCGGATGGATGTTCCGTGAAAGGTCGTAACTAAGAGTAATTATACGATATGATACTAAATTTTTTAACAAAGGTTTTTGGGAGCAAAAACGAAAGGGAGCTGAAGAAGCTTCAGCCGTTTGTAGATCAGATTAACAGCCTGGAACCTGAAATTAAGGCCCTCAGTGACGATCAGCTCAGGGCCCAGACGGCTAAATTTAAAGAGCGCGTTGATCAAGGCGAGACGCTGGAAAGTGTTCTTCCGGAGGCTTTTGCCACCGTCAGAGAAGCCTCGGTACGGACCTTAAACATGCGGCATTTTGATGTTCAGCTTGTCGGCGGGATTGTGCTGCATCAAGGCAAAATCGCAGAAATGAAGACCGGCGAGGGAAAAACACTGGCCGCAACCCTGCCGGCGTATCTCAATGCATTAACTGGAAAGGGTGTGCATATTATTACGGTCAACGACTATTTGGCCAAGCGTGATACCGAATGGATGGGGGCCATTTACAAATTTCTTGGACTTTCTGTTGGAACGATCATGCATGGTCTCGATGATGCCGAACGTCAAGCCGCTTACTCATCTGATATTACCTACGGCACCAACAATGAATTCGGGTTCGACTATTTGCGCGACAATATGAAATTTGATCGCGAGTCCTTGGTTCAGGGTACGCTGAATTTTGCCATTGTCGATGAGGTTGACAGTATCCTTATCGATGAAGCCCGCACGCCGCTGATTATTTCCGGACCGGCTGAAAAATCAACGGATCTGTACTATCAGGTTAATGGCTTAATTCCCCGCTTGAAAAAGGAGCAGCATTATACCATTGACGAAAAGGCCCGCACGGTGGTGCTCACCGAAGAAGGCGTTGCCAAATGCGAACAGCTCATTAAGGTCGATAATCTCTACGATCCAAAATATATCGAGCTTCTGCACCATATCAACCAGGCCCTCAAAGCGCATACGCTCTTTAAGCGCGATGTCGATTACATCGTCAAAAGCGGTGAGGTTATCATTGTTGACGAATTTACCGGTCGGTTGATGCCGGGGCGCCGCTATAGTGAAGGATTGCATCAGGCCCTTGAAGCCAAAGAGGGCGTCAGAATCGAAAACGAAAACCAGACCCTGGCCACCATCACGTTTCAAAACTATTTTCGGATGTACACCAAGCTTGCCGGCATGACCGGGACCGCTGATACGGAAGCCACCGAATTTAAAAAGATTTATAATTTAGACGTGATGGTAATACCGACCAACATGCCCATGATCCGACATGATTTTCCGGATGTGATCTATAAAACCCGTAGAGAAAAGTTTGAAGCCGCACTGGACGAGATTGAGGAATTGAATCAAAAAGGTCAGCCGGTTCTGGTGGGTACCATTTCAATTGATGTGTCTGAAGACCTGAGCAAAAAATTGAAAAAACGGGGCATCCCGCATTCGGTCCTCAATGCCAAGAATCATGAAAAAGAAGCTGAAATTATCGCCATGGCCGGACAGAAAGGGGCGGTTACGATTTCTACCAATATGGCCGGTCGCGGGACGGATATTGTATTGGGCCAAGGCGTTACTGACCTGGACGGGCTTCATATTCTCGGCACCGAACGTCATGAAAGCCGACGGATTGATAATCAGCTGCGGGGTCGCTCCGGTAGGCAGGGGGATCCCGGTTCTTCTCGATTCTATCTTGCCCTTGAAGACGATTTGCTGCGGATATTCGGCGGCGAACGGATAACGGGGTTCATGGAAAAAATAGGGATGCAGGAAGGCGAACCCATTGAACACAACATGATCAGCCGGGCCATTGAAAACGCGCAGGCCAGAGTTGAGGGCCATAATTTTGAAATCCGCAAGACCCTGCTTGAATATGATGACGTCATGAATCAACAGCGTGAGGTGATCTACCGGCAGCGCAGAGAAGCCCTGGACGGCAAGAGCTTAAAGTCATCGATTCTTGAGATGATCCGTGATAAGGCCGACGAAATTGCCGATGCCTTCACCGATGAAAGGTCCCTGCCGGAAGAATGGGACTGGAAGGGTCTGAAAGCAGCCGTTTACAAGCAGTTTAACTTTCGTTTGAATTCCTTGGACGAGCAAATCCTGGACGGTCTCAAGCGAGACGGTCTTGCCGATGTGATTGTTGAGGCGGCAACGGATGTATACGATCAGCGCGAGGCGAGCATCGGCGCCGATGAGTTTCGGCATCTGGAGCGCATGGTGATGCTGCAGACAGTGGACAACCTATGGAAAGACCATCTGTTGTCCATGGATCATTTAAAAGAAGGCATCGGCCTGAGAGGCTATGCTCAGCAAAATCCGTTGATTGTCTATAAAAAAGAAGGTTATGAAATGTTCCAGAGCATGATTGAGAGGGTCAAGGAAGAGACTCTCGGGATCTTGTTCAGGATCCAGATTGCCGAACCCAAAAGCATAGAAGAAATTAGAAAGCCCAGGGAACAACCCTTATTTTTTTCCGGCAGCGATGAACCTGTGAGGAAAAAACCGGTTAAACGCGCGAATAAAAAAATCGGAAGAAATGCGCCCTGCCCCTGCGGCAGCGGAAAAAAATATAAGAAATGTTGTGGAAGATAGCTAGCGGCTTCTGTAACGCAATCGGTGGGTATCAATTAAATCCATTTGGATGCATTTTGTTACCAGGCAAGGATATGGACCAACTGATGTTATCACGGCAGGCACAGCGGGAATTCTTATCAGCCGGCGCGGGAGAAAAGACTGACGGCGCGGACAAAATTTGCAGCCGCACCCTTTACAAAAGATGTCTAAAGTGCTTATTATAAACTCATCAGGATACCCGGTGTGTATGTTTTCGTTGCCTTCCGGTAGTTGCAAGGATTTGTCAAAATCGTTATCCACTGGAATTTCATATGAGTCAGAATTATCCTGAGGTCGAAGAAGGGATAAAATCCGACACCGATGAGGAGGTCAAGGAACCTCCGATGTATAAGGTGTTACTGTTGAATGATGATTATACCACGATGGAATTTGTGGTTGAAGTCCTGCGCTATGTGTTTCAAAAATCCCTTGAGGAAGCCACCCGGATCATGCTCAATGTCCACCGGAAAGGCGTGGGGGTCTGCGGCTTATATCCATATGAAATTGCGGAGACGAAAGTGAATACAGTTGATGCCTTGGCGCGGGAAAGAGGTTTTCCGCTCAAATGTACCATGGAAAGAGAGTAGATCATGATCAGCAAAGAACTTAGTGCCACCCTCGGTTTTGCCGTTAGAGAAGCAAAAAAGCGACGCCATGAATACGTAAGCATTGAACATATACTGTTTGCCATTTTGAATGATCCCTCCGGTATCGAAATTATCGAAAGCTGCGGGGGTAGTGTTGATAATTTGCTGAACGCGCTCGAAAATTTTTTCGATGAGAAAATCGAGCGGATCCCGGAAGGAGATGATTATGTGCTGCAGCAAACCATTGGATTTCAGCGGGTGATCCAGCGGGCGGTTAACCATGCGCGTTCGGCCGAAAAAAACGAAGTTGCCCTTGCCGATGTGTTGGCATCCATTTTCTTGGAGAAGGATTCGCACGCTGAATATTTCCTCAGCGAGGAAGGCGTGACGCGACTGGACGTTCTCAACTACGTATCGCACAATGTGTCCAAAACTCCTTATTCGGATTCAGCCGGCGGCTTGGAAAAACCCGATAGGGAGGAGCG
>CP070694.1:2540274-2543588 GCA_020353355.1 Desulfobacterales bacterium
CGCAATGATCATCATTACGCTGAACATTATCGTCGATGTTCTTTATGGTATTATAAATCCGAAGATTCGCGATGACTGACCGGCGCATCAAATCGAGAATGCTGTCAAGCTATTTGCATGATCCTTCTGCCATTGCAGGGAGCATTATTCTCTTGATTTTTATTTGGGCGGCCTTGCTGGCTCCCTGGATCACCCCCCAGAACCCCTATGACCTGGAAAAGGTGAGCCTGGAGCATTTCTTAAAGCCGCCGATCTGGATCGAAGGGGGGCAGGCACCGTTCATCCTGGGAACCGACGATCAGGGTCGTGGTATTTACAGCACGATTATTTACGGCTGCCGTACCTCACTCTTCGTGGGATTCGGTGTTGTGATGATTGCCGGGACATTTGGTATTGTCATCGGTTTGCTGGCCGGTTACTATGGTGGATGGCTGGACGCCATCACCATGCGACTCGCCGATACTTTATTTTCGTTTTCCACTACGCTTCTGGCGATTTTGTTTCTGGGTGTTTTCGGTCGGAGCAGTATCTTTATTGTCATCTTTGCTATCTGTATAGCAGACTGGGTTCGTTACGCCAGAACCATGCGTGGCAGCGTTTTGCAGGTCAAAGAGGAAGCCTACATCATGGCAGCCAAGGCGACCGGGGCCGGTGACCTCAGGTTGCTGCTCAGACACCTTCTCCCCAATGCCATTCCGCCGATTTTTGTTGTGCTGGCGGTGGATCTGGCGGTAGTCATCATGCTCGAAGCCACGTTGAGTTTTCTTGGTGTAGGGGTTCCTCTGACCGAACCGTCATTGGGGATGATGATAGCCATCGGTAAAAATTACATCTACGCCGGTATGTGGTGGATGATCGTCTTCCCCGGAGCAGCGTTGATTTTTCTGGTAGTGGGGATTAATCTGTTCGCCGATTGGTTGAGGGAGGAGCTTAACCCGAAAATTCAAAGGAAGGCATAATTCTGAATTTGACACAGAATCACTTTATAAAACTCAACACGGTTGATGTCTTGTGCGAGTTGGTCATTTTCCAAAATGCATTTTTTCAATGGAAATGGTGGTGATCCGCGGCCGGATGCAGTGGCTGAAGCACGTTAAGGTCTCAATCCCACCTGCCCGGCAAAATAGCAAGCAGCAAAGTGGCCCGGATCGATTTCTTTGAGGGCCGGCGTGTTTTCACGGCAGGTATCTTTGGCGTACAAACAACGCGGATGGAAGCTGCATCCCGGCGGAGGATCAATGGGGCTGGGCACATCGCCTTTTAAAATGATTCTGTTGGCGCGTTGCCGCGAAGGGTCGGGTATGGGCACGGCGGACAGCAGGGCCTGGGTATAGGGTTGCAGCGGTTTTTTATAAAGGATTTTGCTGGGGGCAATTTCCACGATCTTGCCCAGGTACATGACGGCCACCCGGTCGCTGACATGCTCCACCACGCTCAAATCGTGGGAGATGAAAAGATAGGTCAGCCCGAAATCGTCCTGCAGATCTTTGAGCAAGTTGATTACCTGAGCCTGTATCGAAACGTCCAGCGCGGATACGGCCTCATCACAGACAATCAGCCTGGGGTTTAATGCCAGGGCCCGGGCCACACCGATTCTTTGCCGCTGGCCCCCGGAGAATTGGTGCGGATAGCGACGCATGTGCTCCTTGCGCAGACCGACCACCGTCAGCAGTTCGAGCACCCTTTCGTCTCTTTTCGTTCTGCTGTGCATCCCGTGGACAATCAGAGGCTCACCGATGATGTGCGCTACGGTCTTGCGGGGGTTGAGGGAGGAGAAAGGATCCTGGAAAATGATCTGCATTTTTTTGCGCAGCGCCTGCATTTTTTTCTTATCATAGTCGAGAATGCTTTGGCCTTCAAAATAGATTTCACCGGAAGTGGGCTCTTCCAGGCGCAGGATCGCCCGGCCGAAGGTTGTCTTCCCACACCCGGATTCGCCAACCAGTCCAACGGTCTCTCCCTCCTGGATCGTCAGACTGACGCCGTCGACTGCTTTGACCGCGGCGATTTCTTTCAGAAAAACACCACCTTTAATCGGAAAATATTTGACGATATTGACGGCCTCCAGCAGGGCCTTTTGCGGGTCAGGCATATTTCAGACACCTTACAAAGTGATTGTTGGCGACCTTGTACATCTCGGGTTCTACCTGATGACAGTCCCTAAAGACATCCGGACAGCGGTCGTTGTACAGGCAACCGGAAGGTAAATTGAGCAGTGAAGGCACGACGCCGGAAATTGTCTTTAGCCGATGATCTTTGTTTTCTTTGCCAAGCACGGGAATTGATTGAAGAAGGCCGACGGTATAAGGATTTTTCGGGCTGGCAAAAATTGTTTTAACATCCGTATATTCCATGACCCTGCCGGCATACATGACCGCCACATTTTGGGCCATTTCCGCGATAACGCCCAGATCATGGGTGATAAAAAGGATCGACGCACCCGTCTCTCTTTTAAGTTTGTTCATCAAGTCCAGAATCTGGGCCTGAATCGTTACATCCAGGGCGGTGGTGGGCTCATCGGCGATCATCAATTTCGGGTTGCAGGCCAGGGCCATTGCAATCATTACGCGCTGCCGCATCCCTCCGCTCATCTGATGGGGGTAATCGTTCAGCCGTTTTTGAGCGGCCGGTATGCCCACCAGTTGAAACATCTCGATCACCCGCTCACGGGTGGCCGCCCGGGAAAGCCCCTCGTGCAAGCGGATGACTTCTCCGACCTGGTCGCCCACCGGAAAAACGGGGTTGAGCGATGTCATGGGCTCCTGAAAAATCATCGAGATCCAATTTCCCCGAATTTTGCGCATCTGTGCCTCGGAAAACTTGAGCAGATTTTTGCCGTCGAAAAAAATCTCGCCGCTTTCTATTTTTCCCGGTGGATCCGGTATCAGGCCAATAATGGAAAGGGCGGTGACGCTTTTGCCGCAGGCCGATTCTCCCACCAACCCCAATGTTTCACCGGAATGAATCTTCAGGCTCACATTATCGACGGCTTTGGCAACATACCCGCGAATATAGAAATAGGTTCGCAGGTTTTTTATTTCGAGCAGGTCTTTGTTCGGCATAAATTTTAATCTTAATCTCTCAGCCGCGGGTCTAAAGCATCTCTCAGGCCGTCGCCCAGGAGGTTGAAACCCAGCACGGCGAATAGAATTGCCAATCCGGGAAATGTCATGACCCACGAAGCCCTCAGGATCAACGCCCGGCTGTGGGCGATCATGGCACCCCATTCCGGTGTGGGCGGCTGAGCGCCCAAACCCAGAAAACTCAAAGCAGCCATATCCAGAATGGCAGACGCAAACCCTAGCGTGGTCTGC
>CP070694.1:2543688-2556388 GCA_020353355.1 Desulfobacterales bacterium
AGATTATCTGCGGTGAGACGATATTTTTGGACGGCGGCATTAATATGTCTCATATGCATATCCATATCGATGCCACCGGCAATCTCTATCAACTGCAGATCAAAACTGGCTTTTCTTTTGAGATATAACAATTCTTCACTGCCCTGTTCTAACCATTTCAGCGGTTCATCAAGCTTTTGAATATAAGCTAAACGGCGTTGAATCGCCCGCATTCGCAACTCAATTCGCTTATTTATCAAGGCCTGTTGAAAATTGTGGATGTTGTTACGGAGTATCTCGTATAAAATTTCGTTTTCGAGGGCTTTTATGCCTTTCACATAATGTTCTTTTAGCTCTCCAATCTCATGTTTTTTTAGTAACAGGGTTTCTCTCAGCCTGGTTGCGTCATGCAGTTTAACCCGATATATTTGATGGGGATCATTTTGCTCGGGTTTGCTTATCGTAATGGATGGCACAGCTGGTATTTCTTCTAGTTTTTGGTTAAAAGGTTGAGAAGAACGTGGCGGGGATTCTTTCTTTAAACGAAACTGCCATTGGTTCGTGTATGCAAATAACACAACGATTACGACGACCATCAATATCATCGAAAAAGCCAATTTCGAAAGTCTTGTCTGCTTTTCCGGGCTGTCGCATTTATCTGTTTTGGAGTTGACAGCTTCATTTTGGTTGCTGCCGCCCTCATTGGAATCCTCTTTTTCAAACCCTTCCTTTGCATCGTCACTTGCTGCAATATGGTTTGCCGGAGCTTCCTGCTCTGCTAAATCATTTTCAATTTCCTCCGCGTCCTGATGGATTTCAATCTGGCCGGGCTCGTTTTTTACTTCTCGTAATGGCTCAATAAATTCGTTGGCACCGTATTTGCCGTTATCAGGCTCGCTATCAACAGAGATTTCTCTTTCGCTGGATTTTTGGTTCTCTCGCTCTTGATCCATTTCTCGTAATACCCTTTGCGTCAAATGAAAAATTCACGCAATAGTCTTGGAATTAAATGCATTCCGGAAACCAAAGGTCATCGGATGGTGACTTCATAGACGATCAACGTTGCGTCGGCTATACACCTATTTATCGGCATATCCGAGAAAATCTTGAGTAGATTCGATACCTTCGCCTTCTTTCCGGATAGATACTTCACATGCCTAAATACAATCATTCTATGCACGTATGGATTGTGGAAATAATTACAGAATTTTTGAAACATACTTTTCATATATCTTTAACCCACTTTTGATTAATTATCCTCTAACTGTTTGTAATTATTTATTTTTTTAATATTATCGACAAACACAATAAAATTGCACAGTTTTTGCAATATTAATTATTTGCAAAGATTCATAGCTTCTTTGCATACCTCCTAAACTGGGTAGTCGCAGGACTACCCAATTTATTTAGAAGTGGGTTCACCACCGCCATACCGTTCAGGAAATGGAAAAGGCAAATTTAGGAGACCGCCGTGGTTCTATATGTTGAAAAACGAAAATATGCGCGCTCCGCTCTAAAATCACCGGCGTTTGTGGGAGATGTGAACTCCGGGGATTCGGATACCGCCCGGTTGGTGAACTACAGCAAGGATGGGATGTACATTGAAACCGATAGGGTGATGCATCCGTCACAAGAAATATTCATTGGATTTGAAAATTTGCCTTCTGGCTTCTCTTCTGATGCTTCCAGGGGTTATTGCGCGAAGGTGATATGGCAAAAGGCCTTAAAGGAAAGTATTTTTAATTACGGCTATGGAGTTACCATTGTTTCTGCTTATAAAATACCGAAATCAAAAGCCGGTGATGTTCAAACGAAGCAGGAGCGCAGAAAACATCCTCGAAAACCTTATAATAAACCGGCTTTTTTTACATCGCAGACCCGCTACTATCGGGGATTAATCAGTAATATCAGTCGTGGTGGAATGTTTATTGATATCAAGGATAATTTTACAGTTGGGCAGATAATACGGCTCGTTATTCCAGAAACTAAAATTGACAACGGTGTGATGCTAAAAGGTGTTGTTGTGCATAGGCGTCAGCGAGGAATAGGAATTAAATTCAAAAAGATAATAAAAGGTAAAACAAATTAAAATTTACAATTAAAGCGATTCATCGAGTTATTCTGGAGGATTGGGCGGAAATTTTTCCAGCATACGTGATACGGCATCGTTGACCATCTTTGTTTTTTCCTCGGGAGGCATGTTCAAATATACATCCGCACGGGTTTCAGCCCACCAAATGACCTCATTGGTCTGAGAATCGAAAAAAGCTAGCTTGATCCGGCCCTCATCATTCCAAAGATTGGAATCCAAGCCTTTCCATTTGGTTTCATATTCCCTCAGGGTTTCACCATACATGGTGATGAGAAAATCCGGATCATCTTTTGACAATGCTAAACCTCTGGCTTGCAATTTCGTATCCACCGCATCCTTAACCCGCACGATGACCAGTTGATTAATTTTGACACCTCCGGATGTTGCAAGCCAGTCATACGTTTTTAAGCTGGAAAAATCCGCATTTACATTGTAATCATAAACCACCTCAGTTGGACCTTTTCCCGTCGAAGCACAGCCGAATGTTATCGATACTAGCAATATAATGAGCAACACACGCAAGATTTTCATATAAGACCTTCCTTTAGATTCAAATTGATTCAGATGCGTTCATAAAAAGTCGGAGCGCCTGGGCTGCACCAGCGGCACCACCATTTCAGGCAATTTAGGCATTTTCCGGTTTATGCGCCGTTTTTCTGGCAGACTTATCCGCCGTATTTCCGGCGGACTTATCCGGGTTAAGAGACTTAATATATTATGCTAACAATTTTATGGATTTGTCAAATGCAAAGCCAAAAAATTGCTTTTTTGACGAATTGATTCAAATTATTGTCGAAAGGGAGGCTTCACGATACCAGTGGTTATACTAACTATTTGAAATTTATTTATTTTATATAATTTTCGAAATTGGCCTAAATTTTGCTCATTTATATGGTTTAGGATACCTGTGAGGTAGAAATATTATCCTTTACCAGTATGTTAGGAGATCAAGAGATGGGAGCTGTGATCGATTCAAAAGAAAAAGCATATTTTGTAGCTGATATCCATGGAAGACAAACCGGTGCCTCCGTTGACGGAACGCCGGCTTTTGTGTTGAATACTGATCAAATTCATGGAAACTATGTCAAACTCGGCATTGAGCATGCAAGATTAACCTGGCTGGTGTGTCCGCATTTATCTGAGCGGGAAAAAGTGTTTAACTATTACATGTCTTCAGGATTAATCATACTCGTTATGGGCAAATGCTTCTGTGAGACTTGTCTGGATACCATTCTGATCAAAGATGATTTAACAGAAGTATTACGAGAAAGCCGGCCAATGACAGACAAGCATTTTCAAAACAATTTTATAAATCCCCTAAAAGACAGCAATTATCATTTTACGAAGATGGTCGGCTATATTAGCGAGAATGAAGATAGACCCAAAACCTGGGTGACCTGTTCTCACATTTCAACCAGCGACGGTCTCAAAGAGGTGTATTCAACAGGTGGGCAGTTATTTATTTTTGAAAGCTACATCACCTGCCATGAATGCTTTGATAAAATACCCACCGAAAGTTTGGTGGATGTTCTTTATGAGGGCGAATCCATGACAGATGAATGTTTTCAGAGCAATATCATCGATTCTCTTTATACCATAAATTATGACAGTTTGGAGGCCATCGGTCACTTTGATTTTGAGCGGGTATAGTTCAATCTAAATTGTTCGTTTAAAACCGGGGTTGCAGATTTCTAGTTACTGCAGCCCCTTTTTTTTATGATGCCACGATACCTGTTTCAAAAAGAGATTGCACATTTGTAATTTCGTCTTTAAAGTATTTAACTCGATGGCCTTGAACTCAAGGGGTAAATCAGTGTTAGGGATGACGATATGCAAGCCACCCAAAAAACATGGATCGTATTGCGGCTATTAACACCATCGGATTAAAGTATACCATCTGCCCAAAAGGAGGAAAAGATCATGAAGAATGTTTTTGTTTTTCTGATGAGCACTGCCCTGATGACAGGTATGTTTGGCTGTGCCAAAAGTTTTGATCCGAGTACCTATGAATTTGAATCCCCGGAACATAAAATACTCTATGATTTAATTGTTGAACGATGTGACGCCATTAATGATAGGGACACCGAGCGACTGAAAAATATATATGCGAAAGAATCAGCAGAATATGACTGGCTGGTAAGCGAATGGGTACCCGAATATCAACGACGGGGCATATTCCATACGGTCGTCGATGTGAAAAAAATCAGTATTGTCGAAGTGGATGCCGTCGGCACCTATGTTATCAGACTGGCCGGGCAATATGGCCGCCGCTCCCCCTTGGGAACAGTTGATGTGTTATATGTAAAGGAAGACACTGAGTGGAAAATAGTATCGGTGGCTGAATATTAATATGTATCCATTGAGACTGAATATTTTTACCTCAGGGTTCACCCAGGAATACAAAACCACCCCAGTACAGGGGATTGGTGTCGCCATAACGGTCTCTGACGATTTGAATCTGTCGCAGTATCGCCTGCCGAAGCGCTTGTGCACGATTCATCTTGCCCGAAATAATATTTCTGTAAAATTCGGCCATCAATTCGCTGGTCTCCTGATCCGGCACAGGCCACATACTCATGATCAGGCTCTTTACTCCAGCCTGGGTGAACGCACGGCGTAAACCAAAAACCCCTTCCCCTATTTTGACCGCGCCGAGCCCTGTTTCACAGGCCGATAGCACAACCATATCGGTTCCATGGAGCTTGAGACCCAATATTTCTTCTGCGGTTACGATACCGCCGGCACGTCCTCCGTATTCGAGGAAACGGTTGGCGCCTGCCAGTGCAACGCCGGAACGGAGCAATGGGTTTTCAATCTCAATAAATTGTGTTGGCTTCGGATGATGAACCGTAATGCCTCTATCGGAATGATTACGCATCACCCAACGCATATCCTGGTCGGCAAGGAAGAATCCATGGGTCGCCAGATGGAGAAATTTAGGGGACTCCGTTTTGACTAATACTTCTTCAAGGGCCTGTTTGCCGGTAAAAAGCTCGATATTATCTTCACCCAGAATATCTGAAATCAATTGAACTTCCTTTTCTGTACCCGGCAGAGGTTTGAAACGAAGTCCGCGCAAATCTCTTGAATAGCGGGTGCTGAAATCCTGCTCCCCTTGCAGGTCGATTTTTGCAAGAATTTCATGTCGATCTTCGAGTCCCAGGTCGAAGTCCGGATTGCCCATAACGACCGGCTTGCTGCTGTGTAACGATTCTCCGCCAAAACCAAGCATGTCTCTGCCGCTGGTAAGATAGTTGAAAATAAATTTCTCCACCAGAAAGTGAGCATTTGGCTGCCGAAAAACCTCAAACGGTATCAGATTCAAATTTCCGTCCGGGCATAGAAAAATCTTTCGAGTTTTGCCCAATCCCTTTTCGAGCGGAGCAAACGCGTGACTGTACAGTTGAAAGGCGAGCATTTGAGCCTTTTCGGGATTTGGGATTCGCGGATGGGTTAGGGATTTTTTAAATGAAACGATGCAATCGTCTATTTTTTCTATATCTCCTAAATCAACGAGCTGCACACCGTCGGGATTCCCGGCTGGGAGAATGAAGGCAAAATAGCGCGAGCGATTCCATTTTTTTTTGGCATACGCCTCTAGATTAAACATGCGTATTCGAAAAAACTCGATCAGGACACTGTGATTGGGAAGAGCTTCTGCAATCGTGTTGCAATTTGCCTCGGCCTTTTTTAAGTAGCGTGTGTAGGGGTTGCTTAGGGTGCTCAGTATGATCTCAAGTTGTTCTTTTTCTGATCTAAGGCTATTGATTTTTTCCCTGTAGGTTTGCAAATCCTCGACCCCCTGGTCCGGAAAAGGCCATTTTCGAAAGAATTGCCCTTGTTTCAGATAATCTTTGAAAAATTTCCAAAGCCCGTTGATCGCCTGCTACGAGTGCCCTCTGAAACTGCTTTTGGACTTCCAAAACAATACCCTTGCGCTTTAGAACAATGTTCAAACCTTCTTTTACCGCCTCATAGGACTGGGTTAACTTATTGGCAATCAGAGTGAGAAAAACGTGAAGATCTTCCTCCATTTTGGCCAGATATTTCAGTTTCTGTTTTTCGGAGGTAAACCCTTTCATATTATCGATGGATTGCAGCTGAATGATTTGACCCCTTTTCAAACAATCGAAGCTCTTTTCGTACTTACCGGCTGCTGCATAAATTCTACCAAGCACGTTGAGGGTTTCGGCCAGGTGCGGGTGGTCCTCGCCCAGGCTAGCCGTTCCCAAATCCAAAGCTACAACGGCCAGTGGTTCGGCCGCATCATAATCATGGGTCTCATAGTATAGCCTGCTGAGATTGTTCAGCGAGATAACCAGACCGTGGGGATTTTCATGCTTTTTCCTGATGGCGATTGCCCGCAGAAATAATGGTTCAGCTTTTTCAAATTCGTGGAGATCTAAATAAATTTCTCCTAATGTATTGAGGGATGTTGAGACCATAAAATGATCACTTCCGAGCATCTTTTCCCTGATCTGCAAAGCTCTGTTTGCGAGCGGCAGTGCAGAAGAATAATCTCCAAGTTCTATATAGACCTTAGCGAGGAGTCCGAGGCTGGTGGCAACATTGGGGTTTTCCTTCCCCTCCAGTTTCTCGTGGTTTTCGAGAGCTCGCTTGAGAATGGGTTCAGCTTTGCCATAGTCGCCAAAAGAAGTATACAGCCCACCGAGCACATCAAGGCAGGCTGCCACCCCTGCATGATCAGGTCCTTTTTCTTTTTCTACGACTTCAAGGAGTTGTTTTGCAAGCGGAATGGCTTCCGCATATTTTCCCTGTGCATTTAATTCATTTATTTTTTTTAGGATGGTGTTGGCTACCTGATGGTCAGCCCTTTGTAGAATTACTAATGAGGGACTTGGCCTGCAAGATAATGTCAGCATTAAACACAGACCGATAAGGCTCGAGAAAAGATAGAGACAGGTGTGATAAAAAAAACGACTTCCAATATTTGTAAACATATTCAAACTATTTAAATATTCGGCTGCATTCTGGCGTTGGCCTCTTTTCTCATCCTAACGACCTCTGTAAGGAGTCTATCAAGCTTTTCAGAAAAATTCTGGCCCACTTTCTTTTTATTGATCGCAATTTCAGATTCTATGCTGTTGGCCTGTTGATTCAATAGGGCCAGGATATCTTTGGCCTGCTCCAAAATATCCTTGGCGGTCAAAAGGCATTTCTCCTTTTCATTTGGGTCGATAATCGCATCGCATTCCGATTTTTTGCCCTCATAAGCGTCTAAGCTTTCGTTGAATCGGCGGAATAACGATTGCACATCAGCCACTTTATGGATCGAGGAGATTACCGAACGAACCTCTTTTTTTCCCTGGCCAATATCTGCATGGATATCGTTGCTGGGAAACATAACCAAAATAACTAAAGCCAAAACCAAATATGACATTTTTTGTATGTCGATTTTAATCATGATACTTTCCTCCAATATATTGTGCTAATCGGCAAATGTCGTGATTCTAGAGAAGTTAAAATGTGTTGGGCGAAGGCTCGCAGTTTAAATTCCGAAGAAGTAAGAGAAATTAAATGGGTACGGCCTTTTTCGATAAGCTGCAATATACCGGCGGTGCTGTTGAAAAGCGCGAGCCTTTGTCATCAAATAGCAAAACCAAGGCCGTCCTGTCAACGATCATGTATTGACCACCCCAGCGCGTGAAGATGTTGACTCATCTTCCATGATAAATTATATAAGAACACGCAAGTGTCCCTTATCAAAGCATCATATTTAAATCACCCGGTACCTCTTATCTAACAATAAAATGATAGAATTCCTTCGATATTCATTAATCAATAGTCAATTTTAAATTTTAACAATTGCCCGATTCAATTTTTTTGGTTATCCACACATTGAGGCGGATCCAGGTTGGGTCCGGTCAGGGGTTGCCCATGAAAAACAACATTATCGCCATCATCACCACCGCATTGCTAATCTTTGGGCCTGGCATAAAGGCCGTGTTTTCAACGACCATTGAGTTTTGGACGACAGAGACCCAATCGGATCGCATGAAAACCATCCGGCTTTTAATGGATACCTTTCAGGCATTGAATTCAGATATCACCGTCAACCTCGTCCCGCTGGATGAGAACAATTTACCGTCTCAAATGGCTGCAGCCTCTGCCGCCGGCTATTTACCCGCCTTAATCGAAGCCAGCTCAGAGTTGATGCTGGCATTTGGCGAGGAAGGCATTCTCAACATAGACGGTACCACCAAAATGGTGATGCAGATAGGTAAAAATCGCTTTTTTCAGGGGGCGTTGAAAATGCTAGAGACTCCTGAATCCGGCAGATATTACGGACTTCCCTATCACGGCTGGATTCAGGGCATTTGGTATCGAACGGATTGGTTTAAGAAAGCCGGTCTAGATCCGCCCACAACCTGGGAGACCATTTTAAAAGCTGCCAGGGCATTCTATAAACCCAAAAAGAACCGCTACGGCATCTTGATCGGCACGAAAGCGGAAACTTACGCCGAGCAATGCTTTACTCATTTTGCCCTGTCAAACGCGGCATCAGAGTTTGACGTCGACGGCGAACTTACCTTCAACTCTCCGAAGATGCGCGAAACCTTAGAATTCTATGCCAAGTTGGCGAACTACAATCCACCCGGCCCCCAGACGTGGCGTGCGCGTGATTATTATCTTCAGGGCAAATTAGCGATGTTTTTTTATTCAACTTACATTATGGATGATCTTGCCCTGGCGGAAGTTGCTGCCGGTTCTCTTACGGATGAAAACTTCCCGCAGCTCGGCACCGGCACATTTGACCCGGAGCTTGTCAATAACACCCGGGTGGCTGCTACCATAACTCACGCACAGGCTGCCGGATATGGTGCGATCGTAGCCCTGGGCCTGGTAGATCAGGGGGATAAAGCAAAAAATGATGCGGCACAGCGGTTGGTTGCTTTTTTGTACGAACCGATCAGCTATATCACGTTTCTTCATATGGCACCCGGAGGAATGAATCCGATGCTCAGGGATATTGCCCGCATGCCGGAGTACCTGAATGATCCTAAAGGCATTTTTAAACGTTTTGGCCGTGAAAAGATAGAAGAAATTATTTCAGGTTTAGATAGCATTGGATCCTTTACCATCGTCCGGGGCAAAACTTTTCCGGAGGCCGGTAAAATCTATGCCAAACAAATTATCCCCAGAATGATCTACGCCGTGACGATTACAGGTATGGCGCCCGAAGAAGCACTTGCGTGGGCTGAAATACAAATGAAAAAAGTAATTGGTAAATAGGAATCAAAAATCCCCCCCTTACTCCGGTGTGGAGGAATCTTTTACAAAATGAATATTTCTTTAGCGCAAAGCGAGTCCCGCCTGGGATGGAAGCTGATGGCGCCAAGTGTCGCTGTCATCGTTCTTCTGATTATCTATCCGATTGTATATAATATCTATCTGAGTTTCTTCGACGTGAAACTTACCGGAGCCAAGGTTTTCATTGGTATTACCAATTACGAAAGACTGATCACGGATACGGCCTTTTACAGCTCCCTGCTGACCACGGCGATTTATCTCGCAGGTACCGTAATGGGTACAACCGTGGTGGGACTGCTGGTTGCCCTTTTGATGAATTTGCAATTTCCTTTGCGAAATGCCGTCAGAACCCTTATTCTCTTACCCTATTTTGCACCGGTAATAGCGGTCGTCTTTGGCTGGCAATTTATTTTTGATCCGGTCAACGGCATCTACAACCACATGGTTGTCGACGTGCTTCAGCTGACTGCCAAACGGCACAATCTCATTGGACAACCGAAAACCGCGTTGTTTGTCGTCATCATCTTTGACATTTGGAAACATTTTCCGATCTCATATCTGTTAATTCTAGCTAAATTGCAATCAATCAATAAAGAACGGTATGAAGCCGCCGCCATCGACGGTTGTGGGCCAATCGCACGCTTTTTTTATATTACCCTTCCCGAGTTATATTTTGTTTTGGGCACGGTGGTGATTTTGCGATTAATCTGGAATCTTAACAAATTTGAGGATGTCTTTTTGCTGGCGCCAAATGTCCAGACGCTGCCGGTTTTTACCTATTATACGGCTTTCACCGGCATCATCGACCAGGGGCTTGCGGCATCGATCTCGGTTATCCAGTTTTTGTTTTTATCTTTTTTGATATTTTTTTACGTTAAAAAAGTCTTAAAGTGGTGATCAACGATGAGTCAGAAGAGAACTTTTTTTCAAAATGTATTGCTGGCAGTCGCTGTAGCGGCAGTTTTGCTTTTTTCTCTGTTCCCATTTATTCAAATCCTTTCGACATCGCTCAAACACCAGTTTGACTGGGGCAATCCGTCATTGATTCCCGCAAAGCTCAATCTGGAAGCCTATCGTGAATTGTTGGGGCTTGATCACAAAGACCGCGCTCAAGTTCCCCAGACGATTAAAAAACTTCTGGACAATCCTTTGCTGACCGCAGATCAAAAAGAGAAAATTATCTCAACGTATCAATCTACGAGCGACGTTTTTCCGTTTCCAAGATACTTTCTCAACACATTTTTGCTGTCCGCCTCAGCAGCAAGTGTGTCCTTATTTTTAGCAGTCTTCGGTGCCTATGCGCTCAGCCGCTTGAGATTTTACGGCCAACGCATCATTCAAAGAAGTATTTTGTTTGTGTATATGGTCGGCGGAGTGTTGTTGATGGTGCCGTTGTATCAAATAAGTGTAAAAATTGGATTGGCACGATCAATTTGGGGATCATTGGTTAGCCTGTTGTTGATTTATATCATTCAGACACTGCCGGTCTCGCTGTACATGCTGGGGAACTATTATCGGACAATTCCGTATTCGCTTGAAGAAGCGGCGGCTATGGACGGATGCTCGAAATCCGGGGCCATTTTCAAGATTATTTTTCCCTTGTCCGTGCCCATGCTCATCACGGTTTTCGTTTACTGCTTTATCATCGCCTGGAACGAATTTCTTTTTGCTTCGGTCTTTTTGAGACAATTTCATGATTTTTATACCTTACCGTTGGGACTGCAATCATTGTTCGTATCCAAGAACGCCATCTGGGATAGAATCATGTCCGCGTCTGTGCTGACCATGATCCCGGTGCTTTTCTGCTTTATGTTTGCCATACGCAATCTTACGAGCGGTCTGGCCGAAGGGGGGGTCAAGGAATAGGTTTGATTGCGGATTGCAGATTTTGGATTTCGGGTTCTAAAAGATAAAAACGCAGTAGGAAGAAATAGATTAAGGGATTGAGGATTTCAGGAATTGATGAATTAATGATTTAAATCGAAAGAATACATTCAATTCCTAAATTCGAAATTTCTAAATTATTATGACTTTCAATCCGAAATCTGAAATCCAAAATCCGAAATCGGAAGACCCTGACACCTGAAACCTAAAATTTTTTAGGGGTCGTGCTGAGCTGCATCTTCCGGTTTTCGACAAGGCGCTCGTTCATATAGGTTGTATTTGCCCCGATTTCACCTGCCAGGTACTCCATTTGTCCGGCACTGATGATGTTCTCTTCGGAAAAAAGATAGATCAGGGCCTTTTCGGCAATACAGCTCACCTTTAGAGCGTTTATCATGATCGGCTTTGGAATTTCGGTTTTGATGTATTTATCGACGAAATGAGTGTAGAGCGCTGAGCGGTCGATATCGTTTTTCAGCAGATTCAGCTCCTCGAGCAACGGCTTGACGTTTCCACCATAAGCCTGCTCGCCGAGAGGTTTCAGTATCATAAAGGTGTACTCTTTGCCGGGCAGAAAGTGGTGATGATCGCAGCGGGTGGCATAGTTTGGAATCTTCGCGTCATTCATCCGTCTGTCGCCACCTACAATGATGAGAGGATCGAAGTAAAGTGCAGGACATTCTGCTCCGTCCACCGAGTATAACCGGTAGGTGTAATGGGAATCGGCGATACAGTCGGGGTGTTCGCAGTAGGCGGTAAGCGGAAATACATCAGTTGATTCCTCCATGATGAGCCTGGCCGTGCGGTTAAAGAGATCCTTACGGAAATTGAGGATGAGCATCGGAAATATGAAGTTGAGGCTGCGCTGGCTTGCAAACTGGCTAATCACGTAGGCGATGCGTTCGTCAAAGAATTCAACTTCGTCGATGATCCATGTGCCCACCGTCGGATTTTTCTCCAGCACCGCTTCGAGTTCAAAGGAATCCTCGATGCTGGCGATATTATCCCCTGGAACCACATAGCCGCCGCGATAGGCAATAGAATTGGTCGGGTATTGATCGAATCTCTTGTCGTCGATTTTGGAACGCACGTAGAAAACGTTGCGACGGTCGACCTTCTGGCTGGTCGTCAGCTCCCGAACCTTTTCGGACTTGCCCATGGCCACCTGTGAGTCGCGGTAAATGCGCGCCGAAAACTCGGTTTTGCCGGAGCCCATGGGACCGATAATGAGGATTTTTCGGTCTTTTTTGGTAAAATCGAAGTGATTGATGGACTGATGAATGCGAAGATCGGGAAATCCGAGACTCTTCATGAAAGTGCCTGTCTGTTCCATATTTTCGATGAGTGCCAAAATTTTTCCTCCTGCTGAACGTTTCATTACATTATATCGCAATGAGATGTCTATACGGGCAATATCTATGGGATAAGCGACGGCTGACAGATTCAAATGAATAATTCCTCTAAAAACCAGAA
>CP070694.1:2556488-2560136 GCA_020353355.1 Desulfobacterales bacterium
GAATCCATCGCTCTTAGTATTATTGGGGTCATATTTGATCGCATCTCCGGCAAGCTGGCCACCGAGATGGATATCCCAGCCAGCCACAGCGGCATCCAGGCCTCGCAGCGGCCCCCATTGAAAAAACGAGAATTCCTCTGGTCCGATAGCTGCCGGCTGCTCGGCATGGATATCCGCAACAGCTGCAAAGACAACCAGCAGCCAAAGCCAGATGCATGTATATGTTCTCATCGTTACCCCTCCAATTTTATAGTTTCCATTGATCTTTTTTGGAGATAATCTTGAATTCGTATCGCGATATTATATTTTGATTTTTGTCGGCGGTTGCGGGGCAGTTGGCGATCAAGCGCATACAGAAACCTGAGACCCGAATTTGGATGTCGAAAAAAATAATAAAACGGATAAGATAAAAATTCCGGATAAGGATACTCCCGGATTAAAATATGCAGATAATCATCAAGATCTTCGGCCGGCAATGACCGGACGTAACCGGCAATCTCACGGCCGATGAGGCCGGGTAAACTGTGACGACGGTTGTAGACGATCTCAAAATCATAGAAAATGAGTCGCTGGTCTTCAGCACTCATATAGACGTGTTGAAAGGTGGCGTGTTCTTGAATTAAATACCGATTCTCGTTTTCGTGGGCCAGAAAATGGCGTCTGCCCCACTCGGGAAGGAATCGTTTAAACGTATGTAATTTATCCGCTTTAGCAAGCTTGCGGTCTAAAAAAAAATCTTTTAGCGTCCGGCCGGGACCATATTCAAATACCAAATGGGGTCCATCAATACCAATGGGCGGAAATTCATCGGGTTGACGAAAGACGTCAAATCCGTTCTCCCGCCAGATTTGCAAGCTCTGCTTTTCGTTGTGAAAGCGACGCTGTGGGGAAACCCCGGATCGCCCGCCAAGATAGTTTTCCAGATTACCGAACAGACGCTGCAGCTGACCCCGTTTGTGATGATAGTATTTAATGACCCATTTTTTTCCCGAAGATTCAATCAAGAAAATACCGTGCTTTGCCTCTCCCCGAAGACTGCGGCTAAGGCAAACGGCCGTCATGCCATCGGGCAAAGCAAAGGGGATGCCGTCATTCTGCCGGCGTGCAAGTAAGGTATTCATGCAGCGTGATCCGTGTGGCCGGCCAGCATTTTTTTCAGCTGTTGCGCCACATTATGCTTGGAAAAGGGTTTTGCTGCGCGAGGATATAATCTTCGGTCGATGGCTCGAGCGCAGCGAATCATCAGATTCGGATGGTCAAACATAATCCGATGGGCATTCTCCAGCAACTCACCATCCGGGTAATGATCTATGGTTTCTTTTAGAAACACCGGAAACAGTTCCGGTCCCACGATTTTGCCCAAAGACTTGAGGTATGCCAAAATCTCCCGGGCAACAAATTCCTTCACCCGTCGGCGGGAACGATAGGTCATCTCAAAATCAAAAAATAAGAATTGATCATCGACGATCATCACGTGTTTCATGTCACCGTTCTCGTGGACCAGGCGCGGTTCCCGCCGTTTTATCGCCAGGTCATGACGCCGATACCACTCCTTGAGAAAGCGGCGGTAGGTGTGCAATCGATCTTCAAGCGCTGCGGATGCATCCCCGAAATAATCTTTAAATTTTAAGGCGGGCAGGTATTCAAAGAGCATGTATCCGCCTTCGGGCAAGCCCTTGACAACGACATCATCATATGTATCAAATACGCGAAAGCCGACCTCGCGCCAGATCTTCATGCACGTTTGTTCGTTCAGCATGCGGGCCCGCGGCATAAATGAGGTTTGCCCTTCGAAAAAGTTACTGACGCTGCCGCCGATGTAACGCCACATGCTACGGGTGCCATAATAGACCTTTAAAACGGCATAGCCGTTGCGAAAGGGAATTTTGTAAAGATAATTGCCGTTTTTTAACAACAGAAACCGATCGAGGTTTTCTATTTCCAATACTTCGCCTGCCATACTTAATTTCCGCTACTATCACGTGCAACCTTCCGCTCTCCGGAGCGAAGAGATGGTGTGCGGTCATGTCATTTTGTGAAAAATTTCTGGGACACCATACTAGAAGCTATCTCAAAATTCTGGATCAGGTTTGAGATAGCTTCTAATTTCTTTCACGAAAACCACCTTCCGTCAAGCAATTAATCCCGTCTGAAATGGCTTGACTAATACCCCACAATTATACATTATTCAATTCATGGAATTTGAACCCGTCATCGGGCTGGAAGTTCATGCCCAGTTAAAAACAAAAACCAAGATTTTTTGCTCATGTTCAACCGCCTTCGGAGCCCCGCCCAACACCCATACCTGTCCGGTGTGTCTGGGGATGCCGGGCGTGCTTCCGGTGCTCAACAAAAAGGTGGTGGATTATACCCTGCGCATGGCCGTCGCAACCCATTGTAGGATTGCCCGAAAGAGCCGCTTTGCGCGCAAAAATTATTTTTATCCGGACCTGCCCAAAGGCTACCAGATCTCTCAATACGAGCTGCCCATCGCCCAGCATGGCCATGTCGAGATCGAAATCAACGGCCGCCGCCAACGCATCGGTATCACCCGCATTCATATGGAAGAAGACGCGGGCAAACTCGGCCATGACCCGGACAGACCCATCAGCATGGTGGACTTTAATCGCACCGGGGTGCCGCTGATTGAAATTGTCAGTGAGCCGGATATCCGCTCGCCGCAAGCAGCCGGCGCCTACCTCCGGCAGCTGCGCGCCATCGTGCAGTATCTCGACATTTGCGACGGCAACCTGGAGGAGGGCAGTTTCCGGTGTGACGCCAATGTTTCGATTCGGCCCAAAGGAACCGAAACCTTGGGCACCCGCACGGAGCTCAAGAATCTGAACTCGTTCAAGCATGTGGAAAAAGCCTTGCAGTATGAAATCGAGCGCCAAAAAGAAATCCTTCTGGACGGCGACGATGTCATTCAGGAAACCCGCCTCTGGGATCCCGATAAAAATAAAACCACCTCCATGCGCGGCAAAGAAGAAGCCCATGACTACCGCTATTTTCCGGATCCGGATTTGCTGCCGCTGGTGATTGACGACCGATGGATCGAAGCCGTTCAAGCCAGCCTGCCGGAATTGCCGGAACAAAAAAAGCAGCGGTTTATCAACTCATATGATCTGCCCTCATACGATGCCGGGCTGTTGACCTCCGATCGGGAGCTGGCCGATTATTTCGAGGAATGCCTCCGTCTCTTTGCGCACCCCAAGCAGGTCTCGAACTGGATCATGGGATCCCTGCTGGGGCTTTTAAACGCGCAGGGAAAGACGATCCATGAATCGCCCATAACGGCCCGCGATCTGGCACAGCTTCTGGAGTTGATTGAAAACGGCACCATCAGCGGAAAGATTGCCAAGAGTGTATTCGACGAAATGGCCCAATCCGGAAAGCCGCCCAAAACCATCGTCAAAGAAAAAGGGTTGGTCCAGATTACGGACACCGGCGCCGTCGACGAGATCGTCTCTCAGGTGATTGCAGATTGTCCCGAGGAAGTTGAGGCCTACAAAAACGGCAAAACCAAATTAATGGGGTTTTTCGTTGGCCAGGTCATGAAAGCAACACACGGCAAGGCCAATCCCAAGCTGGTCAATGAGATATTGAGAAAGAAGCTGGACACATGAAACTGGCTTCTGGTTGCTGGTA
>CP070694.1:2560236-2566649 GCA_020353355.1 Desulfobacterales bacterium
GGAATCAGGCATCCATAGACTCCAACCATGTCTGTCGCGACGGTGAGCTTCCTGGTGATTACGTTCAATGGAATCCGATGGAGTTTGCCTTTCTCAACGACTGGAACGTTATCCTGGTGCCAGATGGCAAGGATTTCCAGCAGATCTTTGCCGCTCAACGCGCAGCCGTTGCGATGGGCAACAGCCAACCCACGGCCATCGTGTATCGCACCACTAAAGGCTGGCAATATGGCATTGAGGGAAAAGCCTCCCACGGTGCGGGGCATAAACTGTGCTCCGATGGTTTTGATGAAGCTCTTGAACCGCTATCTCAAATAGCAGACATTGCAATGCCCCGCTGCCAAGCCGACAATCAGCGTTGCGAAGCCGGCCAAAAAGAGGAAATTGTGGAAGCCTGCTTCTGGGAAGCTCTGGGAGCCATACGCAGCCTATTGGAAAACCACCATGCGATGGTCGAAGCTTTGGCCGCAAGACTCCGCAATGCACGGGATCGCCTCAACGGCCTGAAACGCAAGCCGCGCCCCAACGCACCCTTGCTGGAGACTGTCTTCGATACGGCCACCGGGGCCGGAGATAGCATTCCTGCTGAACTCGAGTTGAGTCCCGGCCAATCGACAACCCTGCGTGGCGAGCTGGGCCGGGTGCTCTTGTATTACAACAAAGCTTCCAATGGTGCCATATTGTCGGCGGCAGCCGATTTGCTGGGCTCAACAAGTATCAACACCGCTGCCGAAGGCTTTGGCGAGGGCTACTATAATGCCGATACCAACCCGCAAGCACGGCTCTTATCCATTGGTGGTATCTGCGAAGATGCCATTTCAGGCGTGCTGGCCGGCATTTCAACTTATGGGCACAATATCGGTGTAGGCTCATCCTATGCCGCCTTTATCGCTGCCCTGGGTCACGTCAGCGCCCGCCTGCATTCAATCGGAAACCAGGCGCGGCAGGCTATTTTCAATGAACCGTACCGCACCTTTATGCTTGTGTGCGCCCATGCCGGCCTTAAGACAGGTGAGGATGGACCGACCCATGCCGATCCCCAGGCCTTACAGCTGTTGCAGGAAAATTTTCCCCGCGGCACCGTGATCACCCTCACCCCATGGGACCCCCAGGAAATCTGGACGCTTGTTGCGGCGGCGCTTGCCAAACGGCCGGCGCTGATCGCCCCCTTTGTCACCCGACCGACCGAGACCGTCCTTGATCGCGAGGGCCTTGGTTTGGCCCCCGCCACCGTCGCTGCTTACGGAGTGTACCCGCTTCGGAAGGCGCATCAACAGACCGCTGGAACCGTGGTATTGCAGGGCAGCGAGGTTGCTTACGCGTTTATTCAGGAAGCGCTGCCTTTGCTTGATAAAGAAGGGGTCGATCTTGAAGCCTATTACGTTGCCAGTGCCGAGCTTTTCGATCTCTTGCCGGTCTCCGAGCAGCAGCGGATTTTTTCGGAAAAGCAGGCCCAGAGAGCCATGGGTATTACTGGCTTCACACTTCCAACGATGTATCGGTGGATTCGCTCCGACCGCGGACGCCGCATGACACTTCATCCTTACCTTAAAGGCCATTATCTGGGCAGCGGTCAAGCCGGGATGGTTCTGGCTGAAGCGGGGCTTGACGGGCAAAGCCAGTTCAAAGCGATTATGCGTTATCTTGAAGATCTCTAAACCCAGGACACGGCGAGCCCACCGTCGGCTAATTTTTCCTGCTATTCATCTACTGCTTAGATACAATTTGCCTGTATAAATAAAGGCTTGAGCAGGAATCTGCCTGCTGAATTATATTTGCAATTTAGCAATATATTCGATAGACTATAAGCCATGAACCGTAGGCGTATTAACCACATGCCGAAACCGGACTCTAACCGCAAAATCATCACCAACGCTGTTCTCGACCGACGCTCGAACGAACTGACGGATTTGCTTAAAGCAAGCCGGTATCTCAGTAATATTCTTGATCACCAGGAGCTGTATGCGGCTTTTAGCGGCATTGTTCAGGAGAAGATCCCGGTACGGAGCCTGTCTCTTCTTGTCTATTACCCGACAACGGAAACATTCAAAATGGTGCTGAACCATGGTTTGGGTAAAATAAATTTTAAGTTTCAACGAGATGATCAGCTCTTATGGCAGAACATCGCAGATGATAAACCGTTTGCCGTCTACGATGATTCTGGGAAATCTCTTTTCCCGGGGGTTTTTAAAAAGTATAACCTGACTCGATTACAATCCAAATTGTGGGTTCCTTTGGTTATGCGGGGAGAAGTCATCGGCCTTTTAACTGTTGGCGAAAAAATTAACCATCAGCCTTTTGACGACTTTGAATTATATTTCCTGAAACAAATCGCAGCTCATGGCGCGGTTTGCATAAACACATGTCGGCTTTACGAAGAACGAAAAAAAGAAAAGGAAGATTTGGATAAAACCCTTCAGAACCTTTCTCTGCTATACAGCATTGGCAAAGCGATGAACTATATCAGTGATCTTAAGAAACTACTCCAATTCATATTAAGCCAGGCCATTGAGATCACATCGGCGGAGAAGGGTTCCATTATGCTTTATGATCCTGAAACAGATCGGTTAATCATTCGAGTATTAGCCGGGCTCGCCGATACCGAATATCAGGAGAAGGTAAATACCAGCGAGATAAAGTGTCGCAGTTTCAAACCCGGTGAAGGCATTGCCGGGCGTGTTTACATGACGGCCAGGCCGATGGTTGTCAATAATATCAGGGATGATGATTTTTTTATCGAGTCGGAGACTTCCTTCGTCAAATCTATCGCCTGTATCCCCATGGTAGTTTACAGTGATGTTATCGGCGTGATTAATGTAACCAACAAACGCGACGAAAAGGATTTTTCTGACGAGGATCTGCAGATGCTGAAAGCCGTTGCCGACCAGGCAGCCGTTGCTGTCAACAAGGCCCAACTATGGGACATGGCCGTGACGGATTCCCTAACCGGTCTTTATGTCCGGCGTTATTTTATGGCGAAACTTCAGGAAGAGATCCGACGGGCTGAGCGTTACAACAAAGTCTTGTCCATCGTTATGGCCGATCTGGACAGATTCAAGAATATCAATGATACATTCGGCCACGATGCCGGAGATCGGGTTCTGCAAACCATCGGCAAATTTTTACAAAATAATATCAGAGAGGTGGACATTCTCGCACGCTACGGTGGCGAGGAGTTTGTCCTGATGATCCTGGAAGCGGATCAAGAGGCGGCCTATTCTTTATCAGAACGAATCAGGGAAAAGTTTTCCAAAATCAAATTCGATAATTTACCGAAAATCACCATTAGCCTGGGCATAGCCACCTATCCCTTCGATGGGAACGAATTGGAAGACCTCATCAAAAAGGCGGATGCAGCCATGTACGCTGCCAAGCAGGCCGGCAGGAACAAGGTGGTAAAATATACCGGCGATATAAAGCTGATTCGTAAAGAAAGCGCTCGTTAGTGCCCATCCGGAAATACCGATATTTCCGAATAAAACCTTATTAATTGCTTATTTATTTAAATCATAATGGGTTAATTGTTGTATCTCACAAACGAACTTGATATTGAGCACCAAAAACATTTCAGGGAGGGCATATGTCTGACATCATTGAAATCGTAAAGAACAGGGATCCCGCTGAAAAGGAATTTCATCAGGCAGTCACCGAGGTGATGGAATCCGTTAAGCCGGTGCTGGATCAGAACCCCCATTATCGGCAGGCAAAAATACCGGAAAGACTCGTGGAGCCCGAGCGCGTGATTCTTTTCCGGGTCCCCTGGATGGACGATCAAGGTGAGATTCAAGTGAATAGAGGGTTTCGCATAGAAATGAACAGCGCCCTGGGGCCTTATAAAGGTGGATTGCGTTTCCATCCATCCGTCAATCTCGGAATTTTAAAATTTCTCGCCTTCGAACAGGTTTTTAAAAATTCCTTGACCACCCTACCCATGGGCGGTGGCAAAGGCGGTTCTGATTTTGATCCCAAAGGCAAATCAGATAACGAGGTCATGCGTTTTTGCCACAGTTTCATGTGCGAGCTTTTCCGTCATATTGGACCGAATACCGACGTTCCGGCCGGTGACATTGGCGTGGGGGCCAGAGAGATCGGGTTCCTATTTGGAATGTATAAAAAGCTACGCAATGAATTTACCGGGGTTTTAACCGGGAAAGGATTGAACTGGGGCGGCAGCCTCATTCGCCCTGAGGCAACCGGTTATGGCTCGGTCTATTTTGCCGCCGAGATGTTGGCTACCCGGAATGAAACCCTGGAGGGGAAAACCTGCCTGGTGTCCGGATCCGGGAATGTCGCTCAGTTTACTGCCGAAAAACTCATCGAATTGGGGGCCAAGGTCGTCACCCTTTCAGATTCCTCCGGATGTATATTTGATGAGACGGGCATAGATAAGCAGAAGCTTGACCACGTGAAAGTTCTCAAAAATGTTCGAAGGGGCCGCATCAAAGAATACGCCGATAAATATTCCGCTGCAATTTATACTCCGGCAGACCCTGAGGCCGACCATAACCCGCTCTGGGATCATAAAGCGGATTGTGCGTTTCCCAGCGCCACCCAAAACGAAATTAACGGCAAGGATGCCCAGAATTTAGTCAATAATGGCGTGGTTCTGGTCTGCGAAGGCGCAAATATGCCCACGACTCCGGAGGGTGTCGACATCTTTCTGGCTAACAAGCTTCTCTACGGCCCCGGCAAGGCAGCCAATGCCGGTGGTGTATCTGTTTCAGGCTTGGAAATGACCCAAAACAGCATGCGGTTGGCGTGGACCAGAGAAGAAGTGGACAATCGCTTGAAGATGATCATGAAAAGCATTCACCAGACCTCTCTGGAGGCTGCCGAACAGTATGGCACCCCCGGTAATTACGTAAATGGTGCCAATATTGCGGGATTTGTGAAAGTGGTAGATGCCATGCTGGATCAGGGTCTCGTCTAAAGCTGGTTTCAAAACCCTCATCTAATTAAGGTTTCGGGTGTCAGGTTTCAGGTGTCAGCTCTCAAAGGTTCAAGGTTCAGGATTCAAGCTTTGGCCTCTGGTCGCTGGCTGTTGGTTACTGGTTAAGCATAGCCATAGCGCAAAGCGTATGGCGTTCAAAATATCAAGTCCGATATCGTGTTTTATTTATTAACCCTATGCGCCATGCCCTATGCCGATGTTTTGTTGACTCCTGACACGTGGAACCCATAAATCCCATCGCCTTTCCTTCAACAAAGCGATTTGCGTTGGAAAAAACACGATGTCCAATTTTCTGATTATCGCCCCGGCGGTGTTGCTGCTGACAGCCCTCCTTTATTATGAGAAGCAATCCAACCGCAAGGCAGTTGTGCCGATCAAATCGCTGCTTTCCTGCTTGTTTATTATTGCTGCTCTGCTGCAACCCCATCAGCTTCCTGGATATTTTTACCTTCTGCTGATCGGGTTGATTTTTTGTCTGGGGGGAGACGTTTTCCTGGCGCTGCCCCAGGAAAGGATGTTCCTTTGTGGGTTGATTTCTTTTTTACTGGGTCATGTGTTCTATATCATTGCTTTTTTCTATGTGGCCCATCTCAATCCGTGGACCTGGATTGGCTCTGCACTTTGCGCTGTGCTGAGCGGTGGCATTTATTTTTGGCTGCGACCCCACCTGGGCTCCATGAACGTACCGGTGTTATGCTACATAATCGTCATTACGCTGATGGTGGCCGGAGCCTGGTCGGTCTTCGGATCTGTGCATTTAGCATCGGATGGACGGCTTCTGGTATTCGTCGGAGCACTCAGCTTTTATCTTTCCGACGTTTTTGTGGCTCGCAATCGATTCATAAAGCCTGAATTTTTAAATCGTTTTATTGGCTTACCGTTTTATTATGGCGGCCAGTTTCTTTTGGCTTTTTCGGTGGGTCTGCTGAGATAAGCTAACGTTTAAAAATGGTCCTAAATATACTGTCCCATCGCGTCAGGATGGCGCTCCCACAAAAGTTCAATTAAAGAAAAAATTCCATTTATTATTAATCATAAATTTCAACTTGCTTTATTAAATCACATCAATAAAATATTGATAATTTTCAATTGAATATTAAAAGAAGGACTGATCTTTAACCGTGAAAGAATCCTTACTAAGATCCACTAAATATTTTAAGACCTATGAGGAGCGGGAAGAGGCTTTTAGAAGCAGTGTGTTTTCGCTCATTCCACGGAGATATTCCGGTCCAAAGCTTTTTTGGAGTGATTTTAGAAGGATTTCTTTAAATGATTTATTAAAATTAATTGAACAACCGATTGCCTATATCACCAGCAACCCTCGCGATTGGCTTGCATTTAGCACGCCCTGGCAGGTATTGACCGCCGCGCAATTGAGCGCCCAAAATCAGAAAAACGAATTAACTCCTGCAGTTGAAGAAATTGGCAGAGATTTTGGCGTGCACGAAAACCTTTTTCAACC
>CP070694.1:2566749-2578815 GCA_020353355.1 Desulfobacterales bacterium
CTACGGCGATTCGTTTCGCCCGGGAAGGTGCCCGGGTCCTGATCGTAGATAAGCGGCAAGACTCGGCAGAAGAAACCGCGCATATGATCACCAAAGAAGGCGGTGAAGCCAGCGTTTTCTGCGCAGACATAACCGTCGAGGAGGATTGCCGGATGGTTATTGAAACCTGTATCGACCGCTATGGTCGCATTGACATATTGCATAACAATGTGGGGCGCTCGGAGGGCGATGCGATAGCAGCGGAGCTGAGCGAAGAGAACTGGCAAATGCTGATGGATATTAACCTCAAGGGCGCGTTTTTAATGATCAAGCATGCCCTGCCGGTTATGCAACGACAAAAAAGCGGGGTTATTATCAACATCTCGTCCACCGCCTCAGTCTGCACGGGAAGAACACTTGCCTATAAAACCGCCAAAGCCGGGATTAACGTGATGTCGCAAAACCTTGCGATTGAAAATGCAGAGTACGGGATCCGTGTAAACGTTATTTTACCCGGACTCATTGACACACCCATGGCTATCGAGCGGCGCGCAAGGGAACAGAACGTAGACCGAGAAACAATTCGTCGCAAACGGGACGAAAGGATACCTTTGCGAAAAAAGATGGGAACGGCCTGGGACGTGGCTGCTGCCGCGGTCTTCCTTGCATCAGACGAAGCGCAGTTCATTACGGGCGTGATCCTGCCTGTTGACGGAGGCATGAGCGCTAGAGTTGGATGAGATTCATTAAACAGGTCGACGGGAGTGTCTCTATCATCTTTTTTACAATCCAGATGACAACCGTTCGGGTTCGGAAAAAAATCTTGACAAAATTCCGATCGTCATTGAATATAAAATTCCAATGATCCATTGAATTTACATGTACACAATGAACTTGCTTATTGAGTTTGTTTAACACCGTGTCAATTTTTCAAACTTCACGAAATTCGACTAGGTAATTCTTTTCTGAATCTTGACAGATATATAGAAATCTCCCGTTAATTGAAGACAACCTGTTGTTATTGTTAGGGATCCTTGGGATACCAGCGAACGGATGCCCCCGGGCTAGATTTGCTGAAATCCCGATATTTTACCCACATTAATAAAAAGGAGGTGCTTCAATGAAATATCGTTTAAGTTTCTCGTTCAGCATCGTAGTGATAACCTTGGTTCTTATTCCCGGGTTAGTCTTTTCGGCCTCTTCACAATTGGCTGAAGAACAGGTTTGGCGTTGGGGTCACCACACCTCTGACCTCGATACGCTGGACCCGGCGTTTGCCGTTCCAGACATGACGTATTCGGCCGGCAACGGGGTGCTTAACGGCCTGGTGCGACTTAAACCGGGAACACTTGATTTTGATAAGCTTGAAGGTGATCTTGCCGAATCCTGGGAAGTGTCAAAAGACGGACTGGTCTATACGTTCCACCTGCGAAAAGGGGTTCAGTGGCACAAGGGATATGGTGAATTTACTGCAGAAGATGTCAAGTACACTTTTGACCGTTTGAAAAACCCCGAACTGGGCTCTCCCTATGCTGCCAAATATCTTATTATCGACCAGGTCGAAGTCCTCGACAAGTATACGGTCCAGATCATTCTGAAAGCACCCAGCTCCTTTTTCATCATGGACCAGGTCCTCGCCTATCAGGCCGGGATGATCGTTTGTAAAAAGCAGGGAGAAGAAATAGGGCTAAAGAAGATGGGGGTCGATATTATCGGAACCGGTCCGTTTATGGTTGAAGATTACAAAGCCAAGGAAAAAATCACCTTTGTCAAAAAACCCAACTATTTCAGGGGGGCCCCGATCTTGGACCGTCTCGAAATGTATTTCATGCCCAATGTGGCTTCCCGGACCATGGCCTTTATCAAGGGGGATCTGGATGCGATCTACGGCGAAAGGGAGTCCTACTGGGTCGATGATGTGAAGAAGACCAAAACGGTTATTGTGGATGCCGTACCTCTGGGTAGCGGTGCCGAGCTTAACTTCAACATGACGAAAAAACCCCTCGACAATATCAAGGTGAGAAAAGCGTTGGCGATGACCGCCGATCGCAAAGTTTTCAGAGAGTTTTTCGGGGACATCTGGGCGGAGATGACGGCCCCGGTTCCTCCTTCCTATTATGCCACTTTGCCCAAAGACCAAACCCCCGAAGAGTTATTATACCAGGGCGATGTTCAGACGGCCAAGAAGCTGCTGGCGGAAGCGGGATATAAGGATGGATTCAAGATGATGGCATATACCACCGACAAGCCGTATTACAAAGCCATCCTGGAGATTTGCCAGAACCTCTGGAAACCGCTGGGCGTCGAGCTTGAAATTCGAGTGGTCGATCATACCACGTTTCATGCCAACATCCGCAAAGATATGAATCATGTCGTTGTCTATTATGCAGGGCGCGCACCGGTCGCGGATTCCTTCCTGACGCAGTTCTATTATTCGAAATCGGCCATCGGCCAGAAGACCCAGGTAACCAATTTTTCCCATTATGGAACGGTTGATGCCGATGGCGACGGAAAGATCGACAGCGTCGACGATCTGATCGAGGCCGCCCGCGGCGAGTTGAACCAGCAGAAGCAGAAGGAAATGTATTACAAGGCCCAGCTGGAAATACTCAGAGATATTCCTGCAAAACCGCTTCACGAGCTAACGAAGGTTATCGCGCGACATAATTGGTTCGATCCAGGTGTCGAGATCAAGGGATTGATGATTTTCGGTTATCCCCTCGAAAAGGCGAGGATCCTGAAACACTAAAACGACGTATCTATTTGTAAAAAAAGCTGGTATAAGATCCAGCCGGTATCTTATACCAGCCTATTTTGTTTATAGCCGAATTGCCAACTTCAGCGATCAGGGTTTTTTTATATTCATTCAACAATCAGAAACGCAAATCAATGAAGCCAATCCTCTCATGGTAACATTCATCCTTCGAAGACTCCTTTTGACCATTCCGACGATTTTAGTGGTCGTTACGGTTGTATTCTTCTCCGTGCGCGGACTCGGCGGGGATCCGGCCATGGCCATCCTTGGAGATCGGGCCACACCCGAGGCCCTTGAGGTCCTGAGAGAACGCCTGGGACTCAACCAGCCGCTCTGGAAGCAATACACCTCTTTTTTGTGGGATCTAGCCCATGGAAATCTGGGTCGCGATCTGCGAACCGACCAACCGGTCGCCGAACTGTTCAAACGCGCGGTTCCCTACACCATCGATCTGGCTATCTGGGCGACGGTCATCGGAATTTTGATCGGGGTGCCGGCTGGTATTCTCGCGGCTTTAAAATGGAATACGCCGCTTGATTTTTTCGGAAGATTTGTGGGCATATTGGGTTTTTCATTTCCGACCTTCTATCTCAGCATCCTTCTTCTTTTTATCTTCTCTTTAACACTCGGTTGGTTTCCGATGATCGGCGGCGGTGAGTTGAGCGATCTGGTTGACCGCGCCTATCATTTGTTTTTGCCGGCGCTCAGTCTGGGACTGATTAAATCGGCCTTTGTGATGCGGCTGACCCGCTCTTCCATGTTGAATGTCCTGCATGAGGATTATGTAACCACCGCCCGGAGCAAGGGTCTCAGAGAAAGGGTCGTCATTTATAAGCATGCCTTAAGAAATTCGCTGATTCCGGTTGTAACCATGATATCGCTCTATCTGGCGGTGACCATCGGGGGGTCGATCGAAGTGGAAATTGTTTTTAACCGGCCCGGGCTCGGAAAATTTCTGATCGGTGCCATCCAGGAAAGAAATTATCCCATAATTCAATCTGGTTTAGTGGTTCTTTCCGTGTTGATCGTGATCGTCAATCTTATTACGGATCTTTCTTATGCACTCATCGATCCGAGAATCAAATATGATTAGCCGCCAAAGAACATCCGGAGGGTCCTTTACAGCGTGGAAATCAGACGGTTTTTAAAAAACAAGGTGTCCTTTTTCGGTTTTCTGTTGGTGACTCTGATTATCATTACGGCGATATTGTCACCCTTGATATCCCCCTATGATCCCCTGGAACAACATATGGTTAAACGGTTTTCCAAGCCCAGTGCCGAATTTTTTGGCGGAACGGACCGTTACGGCCGGGATATTTTTTCCAGAACCCTGTGGGGCACCCGGATTTCGCTGGTGGTGGGATTTTCCGCCACGGCCATCGGTGCGATTCTTGGAACCGTTTTGGGACTGATTGCCGGCTATACCAAAGGGCATCTCAGCAAGGGGATTATGTGGCTGACGGATGTGTTCATGTCTTTTCCAACGATGGTGCTGGCGATCATTGTTGTGGTGGCATTCGGTCCGGGAAATCAGAACGTTGTTCTTGCCATCGGACTTGCTTTTACCCCCCGGTTTATCCGGCTGGCGCGCGCTTCCACCCTTTCGGTCTCCGAACAGGTCTTTATCGAGGCCAGCCGCGCTACGGGCCAAAGCAGTGTGGGTATCATCGGAAAACATGTATTGCCCAATATCGCGGGCGATATCATCGTGATGTCAACCCTTTGGATCGCAACGGCCATCCGACTGGAAGCGAGTTTAAGTTTTTTGGGTCTCGGTACCCAGCCCCCCACACCGAGCTGGGGCAACATGATCCGTGAAGGGATGCTGTACTTCATGCGGGCACCGTGGCTTTCTCTGGTTCCCGGCGCCGGTATATTTTTTACCGTAATCGGCTTCAACATGTTGGGAGATGGTATGCGGGACGTCCTCGATCCCAAGCTGCGCGGGCGCCTGACTTGATGGAAAAAGTGGAGAATTGATGGTTGAACCTTTGATCGAAGTAAAGGGCCTTTTTACCTCTTTTCATACGGAAGTCGGCGTGGTGCACGCGGTTAACGGTGTGGATTTTACCATTGGGTGCGAAAAGACGCTGGGTGTGGTGGGCGAGAGCGGGTGCGGCAAGTCGGTAACGGCACTTTCGATCATGGGTCTCATTCGTCCCCCCGGAAAGATCGAGGCCGGTGAAATCCTGTTTCACCGGAATGGAAGGGCGGTCGACCTGGCGAAGCTGAATCCGATGGGTCCGGAAATTCGCTCCATTCGGGGCAATGAAATTGCCATGATTTTCCAGGAACCGATGACATCTTTAAACCCGGTCTTTACCATCGGCAACCAGATTATGGAAGCCATCATGCTCCATCAACGGCTCAAAAGGGCCGAAGCACGCGATAAGGCAATCGAAATGCTCAGGGCTGTGGGAATATCGTCTCCCGAGCAGCGCATTCGGGAATATCCGCATCAATTGTCAGGAGGTATGCGTCAACGAGCCATGATTGCCATGGCCCTTTCGTGTAATCCCGCCCTGTTGATTGCGGACGAACCAACCACCGCGCTGGATGTGACCATCCAGGCCCAGGTGTTGAAACTGATGAATGACTTGCGCAGGGACTTTAAAGCGGCCATCATGTTTATTACCCATGACCTTGGGGTGATTGCCCATATGGCGGATGATGTTGTCGTGATGTATTTGGGACGGATCGTTGAAAGCGCTGATGTTCGAAGAATTTTTCATGACCCGAAACATCCCTACACGCAGGGATTGATGAATTCCATTCCTTCGCTGGTTTCAAAAAAAGATAAACGCCTGATTCCCATCAAAGGAATCGTACCCAGCATTTTGGAAATGGAAGCCGGCTGCGGCTTCGATACACGCTGTCCTTATGCCGACGAGATTTGCCGGCGACAGCCGCCATTCCTTGTCGAGATTGCGCCGGGTCATCATGCCGCATGTTGGATTCATACCGGTGAAGTTAAAGGATAACCGATGACGATGGATAACATTCTGCTTGAGGTCAGAAACCTTAAAAAGTACTTTCCGGTTCACAAAGGAATTTTTAAGCGCATCGCTGCGCATGTAAAAGCGGTTGACGACGTCGATCTGTATGTCAAAAAGGGGGAAACCCTTGGGTTGGTGGGAGAAAGCGGATGCGGTAAGACAACGACCGGCCGGGCAATTCTCCGCTTGATTGAACCGACGGCAGGAACGATCCGTTTTCGCAGCAAGAAACTTGCCACCGCCGGGAAAGCTTTTGAAGAGGTGGATATTGCCACCGCCTCGCCCCCTATCCTCAAGGCCTTGCGGCGGGATATTCAAATCATTTTCCAGGACCCTTACTCTTCATTGGACCCGCGCATGACGGTGGAAGCAATAGTCGGAGAACCCTTGCGGGTCCATGGCCTGGCAAAAGGAGTGGAATGGAAGGAGAAGGTCCAAAGCCTGATAAGCGCCGTCGGATTGAATCCGGAACAGGCCAACCGGTATCCCCATCAATTTTCAGGCGGCCAGAGGCAGCGAATCGGAATTGCGCGAGCGCTTGCCTTGGACCCGGAATTGATATTGGCGGACGAACCGGTATCCGCCCTGGATGTGTCTATCCAGGCTCAGGTTTTAAACCTGCTTCAGGACCTTCAAGAACAGTTCGGTTTAACGTATCTTTTTATCGCTCACGATCTTTCGATTATAAAGTACATCAGCGATCGGGTAGCGGTGATGTATCTGGGAAAAATTGTTGAGCTTGCCGAAACCGAAGCCCTTTTTTTAGACCCCAAACACCCTTATACGGAGGCCCTCATGTCAGCAGTTCCGGTTCCGGACCCGGATTATCGGCTAGATCAGATTCTTCTTGAAGGGGATGTACCCAGTCCCTTGAATCCGCCCTCCGGCTGTTATTTCCATCCGCGCTGTCGTTACACAAAGGATATTTGCCGGAATGAATCACCGCGGTATCGCGATCTTGGCAGCGAGCATTTTGTTTCCTGCCATTTTGCCGATTCCTTGAACTTAAAGCCGCTCCGCACCGGAAAGTCTTAATAAAAAGGCGATAGCAGATGAACGAAGATTACCACATGGAGACAATCCCCTATGGTAGTGGCGAAATATCGCTGCGAATACCGAAGAAAAATTATTTGGGAACTCTCGTGCCTACTTATCAACCGGGCAGCAAGGATGAAACAGGTGAGATTATTCGTGCCTTGAAGCATCCCATTGGCACACCGACCCTGGCTGAGATGGTCAGGCAGAAAAGAGGAAGAAAAACGGTTGTGGTCGTCAATGACGGTTCGAGACCCACTGTCACTGATAAGCTACTTCCACCGCTGATGCAGGAACTTGAGACCATCGGCATCTCGGATGAGGATGTTCTGATTCTAATTGCTACGGGAACGCACAGAGATGTGCGTGCGGACGAATTTGAAAACCTCCTGGGCAAGGAAATTGCTGAAAGATATTGCGTGCTCAATCACCACTGCCAGGATATTGAGAACATGGTTGATCTCGGCAAAACTTCCCAAGGCGTACCGGTTAATATTAACCGTCTGTTTTGCGAAGCGGACCTGAAAATATTGACAGGCTCTATTCATCCTCATCAGGCGGCCGGGTTTTCAGGTGGCAGAAAGAGTATCCTTCCCGGTCTGGCCAGCCTTGAGACTTTAAAATTTCATCACAGCTACCGGTTCCGTTCTCCTGATCCGGCCATGGGGTGGATTGACGGAAATCCTTTCCACCTTGCTGCGCTGGAGGCAGCCAGAATGGCAGGCCCTGATTTTATTCTTAATTTGGTTCAAAATCAAAAGAAGCAGATCACGCGGGCGGTTGCAGGGGATCTTGAAGACGCCTGGCTGGTGGGTGTTGAGGCCAGCAGAGAAATATTTGAAACCGAAATACCCGGGCGCGCAGAAATTGTGGTCGTCATCCCCGGCGGTCACCCGAGAGACAGCAACCTTTATCAGAGCCAGAAATCCATGGCATCTGCCGAAATGGTGGTGAAACAGGGAGGAACGATTATTCTTCCGGTGGCCTGTCCCGATGGTGTGGGCAGCGATCTTTTTTACGAATGGATGGCGTCAGCATCCTGTCCCGAAGATGTGATCGAAAGGTTTATCAGAGAGGGATACAACATTGGAACATCGAAGGCCTGGCTTTATTCGCGTTGTTTGACGAAGGCGCAATTGATTGTCGTATCAGACTGTCTGGACGAAACGACTTTGGCGCATATGTTTACCCAAAAAGCACGAGACCTTGATGAAGCACTGACAATGGCGTTTGATAAACAGGGAAAAAATGCTAAAATATTGGTCCTGAAAAATGCGGTAGATATGATTCCCACTGAAAAATAAAGCCAGGAGAAGCGATATATGGAAACCATGGAGCTCATGAACGGGGCCATTGATATTCATATTCACATTGGACCGGATCCCAACCGGCGACGCCGCGTCAACGGATATGAAGCGGCGGTTCAGGCAAAAGAAGCCGGCATGCGCGGAGTTGTTTTCAAGAGCCATGATTATAACACCACGCCGGTAGCTTATACGGTTCGTCAACTGGTCCCTGAAGTCGAGCTTTTTGGCGGCTTATCTTTGGATTTTGAGATTGGCGGGCTCAATCCTCATGCCGTGGAAGCAGCCGGCAAACTGGGCTCGAAGATTGTCTGGATGCCGACATTTTCATCCAAAAACGATATGGAAAAGCGAAAGATTAAAGACAAAGGCATTTTCATATTGGATGAAAAAGGAAAGATCCTGCCGGTTGTGGGGGCCATTCTCGAGCTGATCAAACAATATGATATGGTTCTTGCGACCGGACATCTTTCAAGACAGGAAATCATTGCCTTACTGCAAGAAGCCCAAAACAATAAAATTAAGCAGATTCTTATAACCCACCCGCTTTCCATTCGTGTCGGTCCCACCTTGTCCATTGATGAGCAGCGGCAAATGATGGGGCCGGGGATTTATTTCGAGCATTGTTTTACGGCGTGCATGCCCAACAGTGACCGGCTTGATCCTCGGATGATTGCAGATGCTGTCCGTGCCGTCGGACCTGAACACTGCATCCTTTCGACAGATTTCGGGCAAATTACAAATCCACCGCCTGCGGAAGGAATGAGGATGTACATCGAAACCATGCTGGGATTCGGTATCAAACAAGAAGAGATCATTACCATGACAAAAACAAATCCGGCAAAAGTACTTGGGTTGGCGGCGCTTTGAACGGAGAATCTAAATGACTCAGATCCTGTTGAATCCGAGAGGGATTTTCCATCGCCAAGAAAATCCGATTGCAACTCGTCCGGTTTCTTTGGACAACAAAACCCTGGGACTGGTCGACAACAGCAAAACGAATGCAGATGTATTTCTCGACCGCCTTCAGGAATTAATTACCAAAACTTATAAGATCAAGGCGGTGCTGAAGATCAGAAAATCCGTCGCCGGGACCCCAGCAGCTTTTAACGAAGATTTCCTGGCCAAATGCGATATCGTGGTGAATGCTTTTGGTGACTGAGGATCCTGCACGTCATGGAGTCTCCATGATTCAGTGAAGCTTGAAAAACAAAATATTCCCGTTGCCACGGTATGTACGGATGAGTTTTTTGCTTTAGGCAAAGCAGAAGCAGAATTTCTCGGTATGCCGGGACTGCCTATTGCGGCCATTCCCCATCCCATGGCCGGACAATCATCAGAACAGGTAACCGCGATCGCGTCTCAGGCGCTCGGCGAGATCGTTCATATTCTGACAACAAAGTCTGAATTGTTGGAAAGTGAATATAAAAACAAGACTGTAAAGACTAAAAAAAAATCAAAGCTCAAGCATAAATCTTTATTTGGAGATGAGTTCAGCAATGATGAAGCAACGGATAAACTGAAAGCTCCTGATTCCTTAGAAGCAGTAAACCGAATCTTTTACTTTCGCGGCTGGACTGATGGACTGCCCATCATTCCACCGACGGAAGCACGCGTGTTCCGGATGATTGGCCCATTCGACCGGGAACCAAAGACAATTGTCGGGACAATAGCACCGAAACACGGGGAAGCCACTTTGGAAAAAATTGCGATTAACGCAGTCATGGCCGGATGCCTACCTGAACATTTCCCACTGATTATCGCCGCAACCCGGGCAATGATTCAAGAAACCTTCAATCTCTTTGCACTCCAAACGACCACCCATCCCTGTGCGGTTCTGCTTTTGTTCAACGGCCCTCTGGTCGATGAACTGGATATTAACTACAGTTACAATGCCATGGCACAAGGAACCCTGAGTAATGCAACAATCGGGCGGGCGATAAGGCTTTTGCTGATCAATGTCGGAGGCGCTTCGCCGGGCGTTATGGATCGAGCAACCCACGGCAGCCCCGCAAAGTTTTCCTTTTGCTTCGCGGAAAATGAAGCGCAAAATCCATGGGATCCTTTGCATGTCGAAAGAGGTTTTGCGAAATCGCTAAGCACGGTTACCGTTATGGGTGCTGAAAGCCCTCATAATGTCAATGATCACGGAAGTTCTTCCGGCGAGGAAATTCTATTTACCATATCGGGAGTATTGGCAACACCCGGCAATAATAATGTTTATCTGGGCGGCGAACCCATGGTGGTTCTGGGGCCGGAACATGCTGCCATCATTGCCCGGGATGGTTTTTCGAAGCAGGCTGTAAAACAATACCTTTTCGAAAAGGCGCGCGTAGCGCTCACTGATATTTCCAAGGGGAATCTGGAACGGTTTAGAAGGAATCATCCGCAAAGATTCTCGGCTCTGGGGGACCGTGATAAGGTGCCACTTGTGGATAAATCCGAAGAAATAATAGTTGTCGTCGCAGGCGGTATGGGAAGACATTCAATGGTCATACCGACTTTTGGCGGACATACCCGGGCAGTGACGATGCCGATTACTGACAGTAACGGGAATCCGATTGTTTGCGATGAGCGTTAAAAAAGTGAAACAGAATTTGTATGCAGCAGACATTACCCACAAATGAAATAAAAACCGATGTGCTTGTGATCGGTGCCGGGGCTGCCGGAATGACGGCTGCCCTTGAAGCAAAAAGCAGAGGCCTGGACGTCACCATCGTATCCAAGAGTAAAGTGGGTCGAAGCGGCAATACCATCATTTCCGGAACCGGTATGGCGATTCTGGATCAGGGAATAGATTCCAAAGATTCGCCGCAAGCCTTCAAGAGTGATACCCTGCGCTCCGGGAAGGAAATCAATGATCAAGCCTTAGTGGATCTTTATCTTAAAAGTTCTCCAAAAATCATTGATAAATTGACCAGCTACGGTGTGGTTTTAAGGAAAATGAATGACCGCTGGCTGAAAAAGCGAGCTCCGGGCCATTCCGTCGCCCGATCTTTTTCAGCAGATACCAGCAATTATCCTTATATGACAAGGGGACTGTCGTTGACCTTGCAGCTTCTGAAATCCGCTGAGCAGTCCGGCATTCGGATCATTGATTTTGCACCGGTCGTAAAGCTATTGATTTCAAATGGTTGTATCGCCGGCGCGGTTGCCGTTTGTAAAAAAGCAAATGCCATACTGATCATTTGGACACCGGTCGTCATTCTGGCTAGCGGCGGATGCGGAGGCATATATGCCAGATCAAACAACACCGGGGATATCACAGGAGATTCATACAGCCTCGCCTATGACGCCGGCGCTTTGTTAAGGGATATGGAGTTTGTACAGTTTTATCCCTGCATGATGTTCTCCCCTCTCAAGGTCACCATTTCAACCCCTCTTTTCGGAGAAGGAGCAATTTTAAGAAACACAAACGGCGAACGCTTTATGGAAAAATACGATCAAGCGGGGGATATGGCCACACGGGATATCATGAGCCGGGCGATATTTAACGAAGTGATGGAGGGGCGAGGACAGCAAGGCTGCATTTTTATGGACTGCAGACATTTAGCAAAGGAGATATTGACGACCAAATATGCAGAACTGCTCCGCCTGCTCGCGAAAGCGAAGCTAAACCCGTTAAAAGATTTGATTCCAATATCCCCGTCCGTTCATTTTTCAATGGGAGGCGTGGTCATTAACAGCAACACGCAAACCAGTGTTCCCGGCTTACTGGCATGTGGTGAAGCTGTCGGCGGATTGCATGGGGCAAATCGCCTGGCCGGAAATGCATTGCCCGAAACGTTTGTTTTCGGAATGATCGCCGGGCATCATGCCGCCGATGCCTTCAAAAAAGGAGCGTATCCGGAGGCAACCGCATTCGATATCCAGCCGTTTAGGCGAGGGAATTTATCGTTGGCCGAACTGCGAAGAGACTTACGCAAAACCACCTGGAACTATTTATCGATCATCAGAACCCGGGAATCAGGGCAAAAAGCATTGCAAGCAATCGATC
>CP070694.1:2578915-2581439 GCA_020353355.1 Desulfobacterales bacterium
AATAATTCCGATTTTACTAAAATTCATTAAGCAACTTCCTTTCACTTGCTTTCATTTCTTTAGATACTGGCAGAAATTGGGATCGACATAAATCCAGGCTTCTGAGTTAATATCAAGCTCCTTGTGAGACGTTGCTTGCACTCTCAATACCTCATCTTTGACCTTAATTCGATAATCATAGAAGTTTCCCAGAAATGTTCTCGCAATTATATTCCCGCTAAAAGCATTATCCATTTTATCCACTTTGCTGGGCCACAACTCTATTGATTCTGGACGAATCGAAACGAAAACTTTAGCCCCGACATCCGGTACACCCTCGGATACCGGTGTGTTTACCTTCAAGATCATCCCTTTGGAAGACTCCATCAAAAACGCACTTTCATTCTTCTTTTGAACAATTCCCTCCAAAAGATTTGTGGTTCCCACAAAGCCCGCAACAAATTTAGAGCTCGGATAATGGTAAATATCGCCTGCACTGCCGATTTGCTCTATTTTGCCGTCTTTCATTACGACAATCCGGTCGGCAATAACCATAGCTTCGGCCTGATCGTGGGTAACATAAATCGATGTTATTTTCAGTTTCTGCTGAATTTCTCTCAAATCAAACCGCATTTCCTCACGCAGCGTTGCATCCAAATTTGATAAGGGCTCATCCAGCAGTAATATTTCGGGTTCGACCACCAATCCGCGGGCAAGGGCCACTCTTTGCTGCTGGCCGCCTGAAAGCTCGTTGGGATATCTCTTTTCCAACCCCGTCAATTTGGTAAGTTTCAAGCTTTTCATCACACGATCACGGATCTCGGATCTCGGTGCTTTTCGCAATTCAAGCCCGAAAGAAATGTTTTTAAACACCGTCTTATGCGGCCACACGGCATACGATTGAAACACCATTGCCATATTCCTTCTCTCAGGCGGTAACATGAATTTATCACTTGAAATAATCTTTTCATTTAGAATAATTTGGCCTTCGTCCACCGGGATAAAACCGGCCACGCAGCGAAGCGTAGTTGTTTTCCCGCACCCACTGGGGCCGACCAACGCTATAAATTCCCCTTCCTCTATGGCGAGCGAAAAGTTGTCAACCGCCTTAACCCCGCCAAATTTTTTTGTCAGGTTTTCAATGGTCAACTTGCTCATACGCAGAGTTCTCCTGCCAGGGATTGCCTCAGATGATCCTTTCTATCTTTAACTCACCTGGGCAAAACCCTTTCCGACTAGTTTTCGTGAACCGGAAATAAAAATCAGAGTTATAGTTAAAATGAGAATGGAGAGCGCCGCCAAGGCTTCAAATTCTCCTTCTTCAAAAAGTGTTATAATGGTCACTGCAATGACCTCACTGTTCGGGCTGTAGAGCAGTATCGAAGCCGAAAGCTCTCGAAAGGAGGTAATAAAAACCAGCATCCATCCGGAGACCAGGCTCAACTTTAAAAGCGGCACGGTTATCTTCAGAATGGATTTAAACCATGAGGCCCCGAGGATGCGGGCGGATTCCTCCAGTTCGAAGTTAATTTGGGTCATGGCATCGGAACAGTTCATGTAGCAAAGGGGTATTCGCCGAGCTATGTAGGCCACAAGCAAAATCCAAATAGTGCCATATAAATTAAACGGGGGGTTAATATACGCCCATAGGAAAGCAACCGCCATGGCGATGCCCGGAATTGCAAAGGGCAGCACCATCATATAATGCAGAAACTGACGACCGAGGTTTTCTGTTCTCTTGTTGTAAATAGCAATGATTAATCCTAAAAGTACAGCCAGAGTTGCCGCCGTAAACGACAGGAAAAAGCTGTTGATAAACGAGCGTTGGCTTAAACCGTAGCGAAATAAAATAAAATCGAAATTCTCCAGAGTGAGATTACTCAATGTCAGCGACGCGCCCCAAATCTTGCTCAACGATATAAGCAGCAGCATAAAATAGGGTAAAATGACACTCAGGGTTATGATCAACAAGCAATAGGCCAGAACCGGCCACTTGGCGATACCCAATCGTATCAACATCGGCTGTGAGCTTTTACCCGATATAATCGTAAACTGTTTTTTGCGTAAATATAAATACTGAATAATAAGCAAGATACCGGTGATGACGATGAGCGGAATAGCCATGGCCGCTCCCTGCTGGAAGTTGGGAGGATAGTTGAACAGCTGATAGATTCTGGTGGTTAGCGTGAAAATTCCGCGCGACATGCCCAAAACTGCTGGTACCCCGAAAAGCGCCAGCGCCTCTAAAAAGGAAAGAATGGCACCGCTGATGATCGCCGGTGCAACCAACGGCAGGGTGATCTTAAAGGCGGTCTTCCACTTTGATGATCCCAGGATGTTGGCAGCATCCTCTAAATTGGCATCCATGTTGTCCAACGCCGATGCTGTGTATATGAATACAAAGGGATAGACATACATGGCGATCACAAAGGTGATGCCTTCCAAAGAGAAAATGTTAAACAGCGTAGCTTTGGTGTGAAACAGATTCCTAAACAACACATTGAATTTGCCGGATCCTGGACCCAGCAGAAAAATCCAGGCAATC
>CP070694.1:2581539-2586583 GCA_020353355.1 Desulfobacterales bacterium
ACAGATTCGGAATTCTTTCGGCCTCCAACCTCTAACCTATGACATAATTAACCTTGAACCTTGAATCCTGAATTCCTGACACCCGACACCTGAAACCTAACTAGACCCTGAAACCCGGAGCAAGCGGCCAGCAGCCAGATTCCAGAGACCAGTGACCAAAAACCAAGGGTGGATGAATCTTTTGTGATGGAAATTGACGAGGAATTGCTAGAATCGGTGAAGGGCTTTCTCGACAAGGAGGAGGGCAGGTGTCTATATCAGATGGCACTAAAGGCCAGCCGCATGGGGCCCTGTCTGGAAATCGGAAGTTACTGCGGTAAATCCACCCTATATCTGGCAAGCGCCTGCAAATTGAACAACGGCATTCTTTTTTCGATTGACCACCATCGAGGTTCTGAGGAACAGCAACCGGGTGAACCCTATTTTGATCCCGCACTGGTTGATCCTCGCACCGGAAGGGTCGATACGCTTAGAGAATTCAGAAGGACACTTGAACGGGCCGGTATGGAGGATACGGTAGTTCCGGTTGTATGTTCATCTGTAGTTGCCGCACGCCAGTGGGCTACTCCCCTTAGCCTGGTGTTTATAGACGGCGGGCACTCCTTTGAATCCGCCCTAACAGATTATAATGCGTGGTCGGGGCATATCATCCCGGGGGGCTATTTGCTGATTCATGATATTTTTTCAGATCCAGCCGAGGGCGGACAGGCACCATTTCAAATTTATAATTTGGCCACTGCATCCGGTCTATTTCAAGAAATCACCATGATCAAGACCCTTGGGGTTTTGCAAAGAAATGGATATGCCGGATTACCGCAAAATTTGCCCGGGGTGTAACGCCCTTCGTGGTACCGGAAAAATCAGCTGCTGTTTTGCACAATGCAGACCCGTTTAACGGTTTCGAATGGCAGCTTGCTTTTCCATTTTCCAATCTCAGGTCGAAGTATATGGTTTCATTTGACATATCGAGTGCTTTAGCTTATAGTCGCGGACGAGGCAATGATATAATCTCGAATCTCACTGCGCGTGCTAGCGAACATTCCCTTCTGTTTTAGTGGCGCTGCTTCTGTATCTCACCTCTTGATCTCAATATTCAATTTTACGTTCTCGTCCTACGCTACAGTTAAATCGGTGCAAGAGAGTTATCATCTGACCTTGGTGTTGCCCGCAGCGATGAACTCGATCAACCTGAGCATAGGTTAAATCCGCCACGGGGTTTTGATAATGTCTCTCCTGACTAAAGCAACCATTGCAGGACTGTTGGTAGGGGCTTTAGGCGTGGTCACGAGCCTCACTCCGTCTGGTGCATTTCTGGAAGAAAACGTCGGACTGCATTTTTTATTCAATACAAGAGGTCAGCGTCAAGCGCCGGCGGAAATCGTTATCATATCCATGGACAAAGCCTCGGCTGAGCGCCTCAATTTGCCAAGTTCGCCACGGAAATGGCCGCGTTCATTACACGCCCGTCTTATCAATACGTTAATTGCGAAAAAACCTGCAGTTATCGCCTTTGACATAATTTTTATCGAAGATTTTTCCCCGCAACACGATCAAATATTTGCGGAAGCAATCCGCGCTGCGGGCAACGTGGTACTTGGAGAATGGCTAAAAGTGGATAAGGTTCCCGTCCTTGATCGCTCGGGAATTCAGATCGGCAATATCAATATCGAGGAAATAGTATCGCCCATTTCTCTATTAGCAAATTCCGCCCTCGCCACTGCTCCTTTTGCGTTGCCCAAGGTACCGATCCGTCTGAACAGATACTGGGTTTTTAAGACCGGTGCCGGAGATACTCCCACCCTGCCGGTAGTGGCCTTCCAGGTATACGCGCTTCAAGTTTACAATGAATTGATCGCGTTATTAAAAGATATCAGCCCCTCTTTTGCACAGAAACTACCCCCTAACCGGGATGCCCTTGTTACCAATAGAGGTGTTAAAGAGGTCGTCCAGATGTTGGGAGATCATTTTGAACAAGATCCGACGCTGGCGAAAAAAATTTTGGAACAACTAAGAATTTCTAAACCATTTTCCAATGACGCGAAAAAGCATCAGGTCCTGGAGTCTCTGATTTCAATGTATCATGGTCCCAAGAGCCGTTATTTGAATTTTTACGGCCCTCCCGGTACGATAAAAACGATTCCCTATTACCAGATAATGGAAAACCTGGGAGATCCTGCGGTTTATTCTGCCCGGCTCGATTTAAATGGCAAGGCGATTTTTGTCGGTCTTTCGGAACGGATGCGACCGGAGCAAAAAGACGGTTTTTATACCGTATTCTCTCAACCCAACGGACTGGATATCAGCGGTGTCGAAATTGTCGCCAGCGCGTTTGCGAATATTTTGGAAAATTTGCATGTCAGGCCGCTGCCTGCAGGTGAACATCTTGCTGTAGTAGGCCTTTGGGGAATAATGATCGGCATTTTGTGCATCCTATCTCCTACGCTTGTCAGCGCAAGCATCGTTGTCTGTTTCAGCATAATCTACATGCTGGTAATCCATTATCAATTTAAGCATGCCGCTATTTGGTTCCCCCTGGTTGTGCCGCTAGGTTTTCAGGCTCCGGCAGCTTTTTTCGGCAGTATTTTCTGGAAGTATTTCCGTGCCAATAAAGAACGTAAGAATATCCGAACAGCATTTGGCTACTACTTGCCGGATGAAATCGTCAATCAGCTGGTCAAAAGCATGTCAAATATCAAAAATAGCGGCCAAGTTGTTTATGGCACGTGTTTGGTCACTGATATTGAACAATATACAGCGATATCGGAAACCATGAATCCAGAAGATCTCAGCGACTTCATGAATCAATACTTTGAAGTTATTTTTAAACCTGTCAGACAAAATTCCGGGATCGTGTCGGATGTTAAAGGAGACTCTATGCTGGCCATATGGGCGACGGCCCGTCCGGATGCAAACATCAGAAATCTGGCCTGCAAAACGGCGCTGGATATCATCCAAGCCGTCAATCAATTCAATCGGTCTTTAGGTACTTTACAACTACCCACCCGTATTGGCATGCATTCCGGCTATATTTCGCTCGGCCATATTGGTGCTATAGACCATTATGAGTATCGAGCCGTCGGCGATATCGTTAATACGGCATCACGAATGGAGGGTTTAAACAAGTATTTAGGCACTCAGATAATAGCTTCAGAGGAGGTTCTCCTTCAACTCGACGGGTTTTTGATAAGACCGTTGGGTCGTTTCATATTAGCCGGTAAATCCAAGCCAATAGAGGCCTATGAATTAATATGTCGTATTGAGGAGTGCACTGAAAAGCAAAAAGACGCATGTAGAGAATTCAACGGTGCTTTGGAGGCGTATCAACGCCAATGCTGGGAAGAAGCCATTGATTTGCTTTCCAAAACGCTAAAGATCTGTGGCGAAGATGGACCTTCGCGTTTCTATCTTGAGCTCTGTGGCAGCTATCGCACGAAACCGCCCGGAACCACTTGGAATGGAACCGTTCATCTGGATAATAAGTAAAGCGTCTTTCGCAAAGCACAAAGGAGCCGCGATGAGACCCAAGATTAAGCATGTAACTATCCTGGCGGTATTAATGGGTATGTGGCTAAACGCTTTCTTGCCAGGCCGCGCTGATGCTCAGCCCTGTGAGCAATGGGCTGCAAAAATTTTATCCGTACAGGGCATGGTGCAGGTTCGAAAGGTCGGGGAGACACAATGGGTGCCGGTTCAGCTCAATGAAGCCTATTGTGCCGGCGATATGGTTCGAGTGAATAAAAACAGCCGGGCGGCCCCGGTGTTATCCAATGAAAGCCTGCTTCGTCTTGACCAAAACACAACGATTACCATCACCGGCATCGAGAAAGAAAAGACATTTATTATTGATTTGCTAAAAGGCGCAGCACATTTTTTCAGCCGTTTTCCCAAAAGATTAAAAGTGGTGACACCCTTTGTAAATGCCGCCGTGGAAGGCACCGAATTTTATGTACGTATTGAGCCGCAACAGACCTACCTTTCAATATTTGAAGGGCGGGTCGCAGCGACCAATGAGACCGGAAGCCTGATGTTAGATGGCGGTCAATCTGCGATCGCTCGAGCCGGGCAGGCGCCTGTTTTACGGGTTGTGGCCAGACCCAGAGATGCGGTGCAGTGGGCCTTGTATTATCCGCCGATCATAAACTGGCAAAAGGAGGATTTTCCAGGCGACGAGTCAGATTGGCAAGGCTTGGTGCGAAGTTCCATCGATTTTTACTGGAAAGGAGATGTCATCCGCGCATTTCAGGCCTTGGAAAAAGTCCCTGAAAATATACGCAATCCACGTTTTTACATGTATCGGGCCGCATTGTTGCTTTCAGTGGGACGCATTGAGGAGGCCAAATCCGATATTGCCAGCGCATTGCAGCTCGATGCTTCGAACAGTTATGCCTTTGCACTGCAGTCGATCATCGCTGTGGTTCAAAACAAAAAGGAAAACGCACTTAAATTGGCAACAAAAGCCGTCGAGCTGGATGCCAGATCATCTACCGCAAGAGTCGCCCTTTCTTACGCCCAACAAGCGTATTTCGATATTCACGCAGCATTAAAAAGCCTCGAGGAGGCTGTGAAACTGGATTCGGTAAATGGTCTGGCGTGGGCTAGACTTTCCGAGCTCTTTCTATCTGTTGGATATCTGGATAAAGCCGCTGAGTCGGCTCGGAAAGCGGTGGTGTTGAATCCGAATCTTGCCCGTACCCAAACCGTTCTGGGATTTACCTATCTTGGCCGTATAAAGATTCAGGAGGCCAAGAATGCTTTTGAGAAAGCTATTGGATTCGATTCAGCCGACCCGCTTCCAAGACTCGGTCTCGGCTTAGCGATGATCCGCGGTGGGGATTTAAAAGCAGGGCGTGCGGAAATTGAGATAGCGGTCAGTCTCGACCCTGGCAATTCGCTAGTCCGCAGTTATTTAGGCAAAGCTTACTACGAAGAAAAACGCGATGGATTTGCTGAAAATCAATACAACATCGCCAAGGAATTAGACCCCTTAGATCCTACCCCGTGGTTTTATGATGCTATCCGAAAACAGACCATAAATCGCCCCGTC
>CP070694.1:2586683-2589841 GCA_020353355.1 Desulfobacterales bacterium
AATACTACACAACCCATATGCTCCATGAAAGACAATTAATAAAACAATAGTGATGTCGATTGCTTTAGTGAAGTAATTTTGCATCCGGATTGTAATCACATCAACATCATGACCAACCGCATAGTTCATATGCATAAACACCATGTGGGCCGACAGCATGGGAAGCAATAGTGCTCCGCTGATCCGTTGCATTTTCCACAAAGCGCGGTTGCCGGTCTTTCTGACTTTAGCGAAGACAACATATCCGACAATAGCGGTTATGATCAGGGTGATCAACCAAAAGAACACCCCTGATACCTGCTGGTCGCCTGTAATCATCAAATAACCAAGCATCAGCAGCAAGACTGCTCCAAGAGCAGCTACCCATCGGATCATGATGTCATCATTGCGAACATTAAATATCTCAAACAGAATTAATCTTCCCCCGTTAAACGCGTGAAATATGAGCGGAATGGCAATCGCCCATTCAAGCAAACTAAAAAAAAGATTATGATAAAAGACCATCTTGGCTGCAAAAACCGTCGGCTCAATAAGACTGGACAAGGTATAGACATGCAAAAGCAGGTATAATACCAGAACGACGCCGGTTGCCCTGTGGGCCCAACTCAGGATAAAAGGCCATCCCCGGCCCCTGGTGTAATAAGCCAAAACGGGGAGACGTTCGCATTGAGAAATCACGGCTGTCTGGAAACGATTCATTTTAATAGTTTTTCTCTCTGGGCCTTTCAACCCACTGGGGAGCCCAGGGCAGCTCCTTAATTTGGAGCATTTCGTATATCTTTTGTCTCTTGTCGATGGCTTTCTTTCTGAGGTTCAGATAATGATTGTTGCCATGGGCATCAATACCGACAAACATGGGGCCATAGTCTTTGATCTCGCATTCTAAAATCGCCTGGGAATCCAAATCGGGCCAGAATACGTTAATAATTTTGGCTCTGGCGTCGTAATACGCAGCCGCCCCGCCAACCACACTCAGGTAGACACAGCCGTACTTTTTGCAGGCCTCGGTTGTGCCTTCCAGCAACCCGCCCTTGCCGATCACGGCGCGGCATCGATGTCTTTCAATTAAGATCGGCATCCAGCGTTCCATGCGGGTGCTGGTGGTTGTTCCCATGCCACTGGTAAAAAACCATTCACCGCCTTCTTGCTTATACCCAGAGGCCTCGTGCAGAACGGGATAGCCCTCGTAGTCGACTCCTTCGGGCAGCGCCACACCGTCGTCGATCTCGCGGCCCAGGTTCCGATCCCGGATGCCCCACAATTTTCCCGATATATAAACGGTGTCCCCCAGTTTTAATTCTCTTATTTGTTCTTCGGATATCGGAGTCTCCAAATTCCATACTTTACTCATAGCCTTCACCTCCAAACTCCCAGATGTATTCAAACTTTCCATCCTGAAAGATCCGCATACCGGATCGTCGCGCCGCCCAGCATTGAAAAGAAACACTGACCGGATTTTGGGTTTCGTGAACATCTGCGGTTTCAACATGAACCGCAAGGGTGGTTGTATCACCACCAAATCCCATGGGACCGATGTTGATGGCGTTGATGGCCTCATAAAGCTCTCTTTCCAGAGCAGCGATTTGGGGATCGGGATTGGGCTTTCCAATTGGCCGTAACATCGCGATTTTGGTCAACTTCGCATTTTGGTCAAAAGTTCCCCCGATGCCAATGGTGGTGACCGAAGGGGTGCAGGGTTGCCCGCCGGCTGCGTAGGCACTGTCGATAATAAATTTTTTGACCCCGTTCATCCCTTGCGCTGGCACCAACATGGCATGAAAGCTCTGATTTTCAGAGCCTGACCCTTTGGAGATGCACATCACGTCCATATAATCTTGGTCTTTTATCCAGTCCCAGTAAATATGAGGATGTGTCGCACTGATTTGTTCACCGTCCTTTAAGCGAGTGATCGGGTTAGATAAGGTCTTTCTCCATTTCCTTCCATTCGAACAATCCCTTACACCCTCAATAACAGCTTCCTTTATTTTGTAACCATCCACCTGCATTTTGGTGCCGATATGAACAAAATAGGTCTGCATCCCCATATCCTGGCAAACGGGGATGCCGTTTCCTTCACCCATTTTGATGGCCTCCAACATCACGCTCAGTTTTTCCTTTGCAATCTCATTTGTTTCTCGATCAAAGGCGTTTTTCAAGGCATCTTTGAGGTCCGGCGGAAAGACGGTTACATTTCTAAAATAGAGATCGCCCATTATTTTCTGAAACGTTTCATAGGGAAATGTCATGCGCTTTTGCCCTCCTTTTCTAAATTTGATTTTCCAATTGGATTGGTCAGGTCCTTCAAGGTCATAAACAACCCCCGGCGAATCTGTATCCCCTCTTTGCACCTTTTTTTTCGCGTTAAATATTCATATTCGCCCGGCAATAGTACGCGGTCGACCCCCTTAGCCTTTGTTGCACCTTTAATCTGTTTCTTAAGGTTTTCGACCGTATCCAAGAATTTTTGAGTGTCGGCAAAGAACGATGGATCGATCGCCACAAACGTGTCGCCCTTGGTTCCCGCGTGTTGCATATCAAAGGTGCCCCTCACATCTTTTCCCACCGCTTGTCCTGCCAGCGCACCGGTGAGGATATCGACCATGATGGCAAGACCCGAGCCCTTCATGCCACCCAAAGGCAACAGGACACCATCCAGGGCTTCCTTGGGATCTGTGGTCGGATCCCCATCCTTATTCAGAGCCCAACCCAATGGTATTTTTTCCCCGTTTTCCATAGCCACAACGATTTTTCCCCTGGCAACGACACTGGTCGACATATCCAGGATCATCGGAAACTCTCGCGTAGGAACACCGATGGATAATGGATTGGTCCCCAAAATTTTATCGCTGGTGCCAAAGGGCGCCATGCCGGATTCCGTATTGGTCATGCAAAGGCCGATCACTCCGCGCTTCGCCATATATTCCGTGTAATATCCGAGCATGCCGATATGCGAGGCCTTGCGAAGAACGACAATGGCGATGCCGACAGACCTGGCCTTTAAGATGGCCATCTCCGATGCCTTGATTGCGACCACAGGACCAAGTACACGGCCTCCATCCAGGAGCGCGGAGGCGTCTGTCTCCCGAATGGTTTCCACCTTGGCAATCGGGCTTATGGCACCGGCCTCCAGGCCGGTTGCCCATTTGGGAATTCGGATA
>CP070694.1:2589941-2592640 GCA_020353355.1 Desulfobacterales bacterium
AAACGCGCAATCTGACTTCTCCGCATTCCGCATTCCGAATTCGAAAGGCCCTGAACCTGTGAATCAAAAGGAAAAAGGGAGGTGATAACAAGGAGGGTCATACATAAGATCAAGTATTTATTTCTTATCCATCCGCTCACCTGGAATCTTATCCAGGGAGCAAAACCATCAGGCTAAAATATTTGCCTGGGAAATGAGAGGAGGGAAGATGATGAAGATGCAAAAGAAATTAATTCTAATCATGGGTTTCGTGTGTCTGTTTTCATTGATCTTAGGCGGTACGGCCCTGGCAGCCCAAAAAGTCATTCACGTCTGGCATACCGAAACCAATCCGGCATCGCGGGAGGCAGTTGCCAACATCGTTGCCAGGTTCGAAGCGCTGCATCCGGATATCAAGGTGGAAGCCGAGGCCCTTGCCTGGGGTGACCTTGAAGGCAAAATTATGGCTGCCCTGGCAGCGGGTTCTCCACCGGAACTTTCTCATGGCCAGCCGATTACCTGTGCGGCGCTTCAGGAGAAAGGACTGTTGTTGCCTTTAGATGAGGTGGTCAAGTCCATTGGTGAGGATAACATCTGGGATCAGATAAAGAAGGTGGGCAAATTCGGTGATCATTATTACGGCCTTGTTCACGCCGCCGGCACCTCGCTTCTGGTCTATCGCAAAGATCTGGCCAATAAGAAAGGTCTCAAGAATCCCAAGACATGGGATGACCTTCTCAACAATGCCAAAGAATTGACCATGGACACCAATGGCGACGGAAAAATCGATATTTACGGCGTTACCATACCCGGCGACAACCTGTTTATCAACATCCTCATGGGAGAGCTGACCAAAGCCAACGGAGGCATCCTGTTCGATGAAAAGAATCGCCCTCATTTTACCGACCAAACCATGATCGAGACATTGAATTTCTTGAAGGAATTTACCAAATATATGCCGCCCGGCTGGGAGGGCCACGGCTACCGGGAAACCTTTGCCAATATGTACGGTCAAAAGGCGGCTATGATGTATCAGGGTTACGGAAGAGGGGCATCATTGATCGAGGAGTACGCACCTGAAAATATGAGAAGCACCGCCTATTTTGACGTTTGGATTAAACCCCATGGTCCCAGCGGCTCCAAACCGGCTGCCCAGGTGGATGAGGAACCATGGATGATGTTTAAAGGTTGCAAATATCCCAATGAGGCCATTGAATTCCTGAAGTTCTTTTACCAGGATGAAAATTATCTCGAATACATCCAGACGGTACCCATTCACTTTTTCCCCATCACCAAATCCCTGAGACAAAGCAAGGCATACAGCGCAACCCCCATGATTCAGAGATGGAAAGGGTGGTTGGATGTTCAGGAACATTATCTCGACAATGATCTCGTCAAGCCGACGTTGGTTATCGATTGGGAGGATATGGCCGGCAAACCGTATCTGATGGAAATTCTGGGATCCGGGATTTTGAAAGATATGGTGATGGAGGTGACCAAAGAAGGAGTTGCTCCGGAAAAAGCCGCAGCCAAGGCCCAGCAAAGAGCCGAGGAACTCATAAAAGATAAAGGTTACGCCAAGTGGTAGGGTGGATAACGGCCGGGGTTTTAAAAAACCCCGGCCTTTATATTTAAAAATTCAACTTAAAGCTTAACACCAAAAAAAGTTGTGAATTTAGAAAGCAAATTTGTGTCCGTCCGGAAATTGCTTTTCCGGATGGACACAAATTAGTGATATCGACCTAAGTGTTTCGGATAGGATGAAGCGGTGAAACTCAGTTCTCAACAAACAGGGATCCTGTTGATTGCTCCGGCGATCATCCTGATCTGTTCTTTGCTTGTGTATCCCGTATTATACGGAGTTTGGTTGAGCCTGTTTAAAAAACACTCCTTTTTTCCGGATCAACGCTTTGTGGGCTTGACCAACTATATTTATCTAATGAAAAATACCGAGTTCTGGATGAGTGTCTGGTATGGTACGGTCTATTCAGTCAGCACCATTGTTCTTCAAATTGTCTTCGGAATTATTGCAGCCTTGATCGTCAATGAGGCCTTTCGCGGGCGTAATTTTGTCCGTGGGGTAATCCTTTTTCCTTACGTGATTCCCACCGTGGTGGCCATCATTCTCTGGAAGTGGCTTCTCAACAACCAATTCGGATTGGTGAATTACATGATGCTCTCCATTGGTATCATCGACGATCCTGTTTCATGGATGGGCAAAGATCACATTATGACATCTTTGATCATTATCAGCGTGTGGGAGTTTTTCCCGTTTGTGGTCTTGAGCGTTTTGGCCCGGATGCAAACCATTCCGCCCACGCTATATGAGGCCGCGCAGGTGGATGGAGCCGGCCCGATCCGGCGCTTTTTTCACATCACCCTTCCTCAATTGCGCAATGTGCTTTTTGTTGTAATTCTTCTAAGAAGCATATGGATGTTTACCAAATTCGATACGGTTTGGCTGCTGACTCAAGGTGGTGGCGCCGAAAAATATATCCGGACATTGCCGGTCTATGCCTATATGAGAACATTTATGTATTATCAGGCGGGCTTGGGTTCGACCCTTGCGGTTATCATGTTTGTGATTTTAATCATCTCTACAACAATTTACTTTAAGATGTTCAGAAGGGAAGAAGAAATTTGAAACCCAAGAATAACTTCTTTTCATTTCGGGGACAATTTATTTACTGGTGTGCCGCAATATTGACAATTGCGACGGC
>CP070694.1:2592740-2596229 GCA_020353355.1 Desulfobacterales bacterium
GATAAAATTTGATAAACATCTTGTTGCAATGTTGAATTCCACCAAAAACGTTCTATCTTGGCATGATTTGCTTTTTTTGGATGAATCCTATATGAAGTGGGTCGTTTATTTTTTGATTCTGATTAATCAATGCGACCGTAGCCGCACGGAGGAAATCTGCCATCGTTTTGAGCTTGCTCCGCGCGTTGCCAGGATTTTCTGTGTGGAGCGCTTTGCAGCCGCCGGCACGCTGCACTGGCTTGAACGACATCTTCCGGTTCCCAACAGCGTATTGTATCAAAAGCTGGCGGGCTTTCGAACCGAATTAATTCTATACATGATGGCCGTAACACGGCAACAAAAGGTCAAAAAGGCCATATCGCATTTTTTCACCCGATTGCGCCGTGTGACCATATCCATTAAAGGCCGAGACTTGAAAAAAATGGGGCTGGAGCCTGGCCCCAGATTTCGGGAGATTCTACAGGCAACCCTTGATGCGAAATTAAACGCTAAAGTGAAAACCCGCAAAGAGGAGCTGGAGTTTGCCCGCAGTTGTATTCAATAACGGGATTCGGTTTTATGGGCTAAACGATCGCATTCGAGTTGTGTTGCGCAAGGAGTTGATGAATGAGTCAAAAAAAGAGAATCTTAAGCGGTATGCGTCCGACCGGGCCGCTGCATCTCGGTAATCTTCTCGGTGCCCTGGCCAACTGGGTCAACATGCAAGATGAATATGAATGTTTCTTTTTCATCGCCGACTGGCATGCCTTAACCAGTGATTATGATAATATCGATCCGATTAAAGACTATAAAAGAGAGATCATGATCGACTGGCTGAGCGCGGGGTTGACGCCGGATAAAAGCACCCTGTTTGTCCAATCCCTTGTCAAGGAGCACGCGGAGTTGTTTCTGATTCTTTCGATGATTACCCCGGTACCCTGGCTGGAGCGCAACCCGACCTATAAAGAACAGATCGGACAGCTCAGTAATAAAGACTTATCCACCTTTGGGTTTTTAGGGTATCCCGTACTTCAAGCTTCGGATATCATTATGTATAAACCATATGGCGTGCCGGTCGGGGTTGATCAGGCACCCCATGTTGAAATTACCCGAGAAATCGCTCGACGATTTAATCACTTCTTTGGCAATGTTTTTCCGGAACCTGAAGTTATTTTGACCGAAACCCCAAGGATCCTCGGCACCGATCGCCGCAAAATGAGCAAAAGCTATGACAATGCCATCTTTTTGTCCGATAGTCCCGAGACCATCAGGTCCAAGGTTGCCAGCATGATCACCGATCCCCAGCGCGCCAGACGTGCCGATCCCGGAAATCCGGACGTCTGCAAGGTATTTGACTTTCACAAATTATATACGGGGGCCGATACGGTAGCAGAAATCGATCAGCAATGCCGTACCGCGGGAATCGGGTGCGTGGAATGCAAGCAAAAAATGGCGCAAAATCTCATCCAGGCTTTGGAACCGATTCGTGAAAAGCGCGCCTACTACGAGGCGAGGCCCGAGTTGGTTGAGGAAATCATGGTGGAGGGAAGTAACACAGCCCGACAGACCGCCCAAAAAACCATGGAAGAGGTGCGGCAAGCCATCAAAATATAATCCGAAAAACCCAATCTCCGAATATTGTCTGTAATTTCGGATTTGTTTCGGATTTCGAATTTCGTGCTTCGGGTTTCATTCTACAAAATTGCTTAGATATCTCTTATTTAGAATCTATGCAGTTGGAGCATAATAACAAAATGCCAGAAGAACCTTATAAGGTCCATCTTGAAAATATATTTGAGGGGCCCATGGATCTGTTGGTCCATCTCATCAAAAAAAATGAACTGGATATCTACGATATCCCTATCGCATTAATTACAGAGCAGTATCTTCAGTACCTCGATTGGATGAAAATGATGAACATCGACTTTGCCGGCGAATTCATCCTGATGGCATCCACCCTGACCCAGATAAAATCACGGATGCTGCTGCCGACTCATGAAGAAGATGATCAAGAAGATCCGCGTCTGGAAATCACCAGGCCATTGATGGAATACCTGCAGCTGAAATCCGCCGCTGAACAGTTGACGGAAAGACAATTGCTGGGAGAAGATATCTTTGCCCGAGGTCTCCATCGTGAAGACCTTTGGGCCAAGTCAGAGGATGAGTATATTAAGATCGGTTTATTTGAGCTTATCGATGCGTTTCAGAGAATCCTGGAATCAATTCCAAGCGACGACCGCATGGAATTCAGTGCGGATAAAATTTCCGTAAAGGACAAAATCTCTCAGATTGCAGATGTTCTGGAGTCCAAGGGTTCCATCACGTTTGAAGAATTGTTTTCAGAACATACCAATAAAAGCGAGATCATCGTCACCTTCCTGGCGATTCTCGAAATGGTTAAACTCGCATTGATTCGAATTGTTCAACACGTCCAATCCGGCACAATAAGGTTGTTTTATTTATAATGGAAGATATTAAAAACATCATTGAAAGCCTGCTATTTGTGGCCGAGGAACCCTTGACCGTTGATCGGCTCAAAAGAATTCTCATGCAAGCGGATACGAACGAAATTCGAAGCGCGCTGAATGATATCGCCGCAGACTATGACGCCCGCAAAGGCGGGTTTTACCTGCACGAGGTTGCCGGAGGATATCAGATTCGTACGCGACCCGAATATTCAACCTGGATCAAGCGCTTAATTCAGCCCAGGCCGCTGCGTCTCAGTAAAGCGGCTCTGGAAACCCTGGCCATTATTGCCTACAAGCAACCGGTAATTCGCAGTGATATCGAACACATCCGGGGAGTCGATTGCGGCGGGGTACTGAGAGTGTTGCTTGAGCGCAAATTTATTCGAGTTTTAGGCAGAAAGGAAATTCCCGGCCGCCCCCTGATCTATGCCACTACCCGGCGCTTTCTTGAAGTATTTGACTTAAAGACCCTAAGAGATCTGCCCACTCCCAAGGAAATCGAGGAACTCAGCAATTCCCAGCTGGAACAAGCAGCAGAGACGCCATCGGAAGATTCAGACAATTCGGAATTCGAAAATGCAAAAAATGCTTGACTTAAAGGCAGATAACACTTTATGTATGCACGGTGTTGGATGCTTGAATTTTCTTTGGGGTTGGAAAACCAGAGCAGTAAACATATAAGATGGTGTCGCGGAATTTTTAAAATCAGGGGAGAAGCCCCATAGATTGATGCTATGGTTAAATCAGAGTTGATTCAAATACTTAAGGATAAGGTCGATCTGAGCAAAACCCAGGCTGAGAAAGTGGTGGATATTTTTTTTGACACCATCTCCGACACCCTATCCAAAGGTGGACGCGTTGAAATCAGGGGATTTGGCAGTTTTTCGGTAAACAGCTACAAATCCTATGTGGGGCGCAATCCGAAAACGGGTGCTCAAATTAAGGTGCCCCCGAAGAAATTACCTTTTTTCAAAGTGGGCAAGCAGCTGAAAAAATTGGTCGACAATAAAACGGGCGGTTAACTCAGCGGGAGAGTGCTACC
>CP070694.1:2596329-2599780 GCA_020353355.1 Desulfobacterales bacterium
GCCATGCCAAGCGGATCACCCACGCCAACCTACAATCCGTCCAGACGACAAATCTCCACCATGGCCTTGGATGCCCTGGAGGCCACATCCAGTGGCGGGTGGTCATGGACGGTCATGGCCCCAACCCCCATTCCCATATTTACGTGCACGGGAATATTGGACGCCTCGCAGCAGGCTTTCATGTAGGTGATGGCCCGGGAAAGATTCCAGGGTGAAGATTCGTTCGTGTTGGTATTGACCACCGGTCCGAAGATCGTCACGCCGGCTTTTTCCGCCACTTTCACCTGCTCGTGGGGATACATGCCGGCCAGCCGTTTGCCGTCATAGGCCATTTCGCCGTGCATCCCTAAAACAAACTCGCCGGCCATGCCAAGCTCGATACAAATTCCGGGATATTTTTCGCTGAGTACTTCAGAGGCCTTTAGCGCTGCCAAATAGTCGGCATCGCCGGCGGCACCCACCGTGTCCAGGATGATGGCATCCGCCCCGGCTTCGTGCAAAGCGCTGGATACATAAACGATGTCCCGAACCGCATGTTCAACAGAATCCGCATACGATGCCTGGGCTTCAGCTATTTTTCCCTGGGGCAGCAACTCTGCGGGATTCGGGAAGGGGCCGTCGGGTTGGCTGTACAAACCTAAATTTGGCATGGCGCCATAAAATATCGGCGCGGTGGTCACCGACAGTATTTGCTCCATTAGAGGTTGCTCATAGGTCACAATGGGTTTGACCGGTTTAAAGCTGTAGTCGATGGCACCCATTTCCAAGGTATCGGCTCCTAGGAGTTTTTCATAGATTTGAAGACACTGGAGGCGGTCGACGTTGACCTGTGTGCGGCTCATTTTTATCGGCGTGCCGTCATAGGAAAGCACGATTTCTTTTCCCGGTTCCACGCCGATAAAGCGGTGGGGTGAACGAAAGATATCAAACAGATGCTGCAATTCTTCTTTGGAAAGTGCCGGAACGTTGCCGCGTTCGGCTGCCTCCTGGGTGCCGTCCTCCAAATCCCGCATGACCTCGCTTTCATCAAGCTCAACGGGAGATCCATCGCCGTAGCGCGTGAGAATTTTTCCCATGTAAACCTCCTTTTATTAGGGTTGCCCATATTCTTGATTACCTAGTTCTTCGGTTACTTTTTAATTAGGAGGATTGCATCTTTAATTGCGTCTCCCATTTCGGCGGTCGAATGCCGACCACCCATATCCCGGGTTTTAACTTTGCCTTCTTTGAGAACCTGGCTTAAGGCCCTTTCGATGTCGCGGCTCGCCTGGGTTTCACCCAGATGGTCCATCATCATCCGGATCGATTCAATCGTAGCCACGGGATTGACGATTCCCTTTCCTGCGTACTTCGGTGCCGACCCGTGGATCGGCTCGAACATCGATGGGTAATCTCCTTCCGGATTGATATTGCCACCGGCCGCAAACCCCATACCGCCTTGAAGCATGGCACCTAAGTCAGTGATAATATCCCCGAATAGGTTGGAAGCCACGATGACGTCAAAGTAATCCGGGTTTTTCACCAGCCACATGGTCAATGCATCCACCAGTGCCATATCGGTTTTGATGTCCGGGTAGTCCTGTGCCACCTGATGATATACCTTGTCCCAGAACACCATGGAATAATTCAGGGCATTGGATTTGGTGCAGTTGGTGACCATGCCCTTCGGTGACCCGCCGAGTTTTTTGCGCTTGCGGGCCAGATCAAAGGCATAGCGCATGACACGCTCACAGCCTTTTTGGGTAAAAATAGCGGTTTGCGTGGCAACTGCGTCAGGGGTTCCCATTTTGAAAAACCCGCCTGTGGCAGAATACTCACCCTCAGTGTTTTCCCGTACCACAACCATGTCGACCGTTTCCGGCCTGGCACTTTTTATGGGCGTTTCTACGCCGGGATAAAGCTTTATGGGGCGCAGGTTGACATACTGGTCAAATCCTTTGCGGATGGATAGGATAAGGATCAACGAGATATGATCCGGGACCTTATTGGCATCTCCAACACATCCTAAAAAAATGGCATCAACGCCTTTTAAGGTCTCCAGCATATCGTCCGGCATCATCTTTCCATGTTTCAGATAATAATCGCAGCCCCACTCGAAGGTCTCGGTTTTTTGTTTGAAGCCATACTTAGTTGCCACGGCATTTAAAATTTTAACAGCTTCAGCCGAGATTTCTTTACCGACACCGTCACCGGGGATTACGGCTATATCATAGGAATTCATTATTTGCCTCCTTAATTAACGATTAATTTTCTTATTTTGAGCTCAGCACCCATGCGTTTTCCAAAACAGTGTTCAGGTGTCAGGAATAAGTAGGTTTCAGGTGTCGGGTGTCAGGTGTCAGAAACGTAAAAAAAGATGGTATAAGGTGTCAAAAATACAATAGATGGTATCTGAAACCCGACACCTGAAACCAGAAAATTGACACCTGGCACCTGAAACCTGGTCGGAGATTTACCCTCTGAATGATTAACATCATTAACTTTAGGCACTTTTAGTTTACATCTCAATATCTTGCGGATTTCATGTAAGCCACCAACCCTTTGAACACCTTCTTACGCCATGCCTCGGTGAATTCCGGTGTCCATTCGTAAAATCCCTTGCCGGTTTTTGCGCCCAGCTCCCCTTTCTCTACTTTTTCAAGCAGCAGCGGGTACGATTCGCTGGATGTATCCATATCCGGAAGCATGTATTTTTCACATTGAAGCGTTAAATCATAACCATCAATGTATTCATAAAGCTCAAATGGCCCGACCATGCCCAGTCGCCGGCCAAAACTGTTTTTAACCGCCAGATCTACATCCTGGGGACTGGCAATCCCCTTCTGAACAATATTGAAGGCTTCGCGCCACAATACCAGTTGAAGCCGATTGGCAATAAAGCCGGGGGCCTCCTTTTGACAGATAATCGGGCTTTTGCCCATGGACTTCATCAGGTTATAAACCACATCAACCGTCGCATCCGATGTTTCCTTGCCGCGCACAATTTCAACCAGCGGCATTAAATAGGGGGGATTAAAATAGTGGGCCACCAAAAAGCGATCCGGTCGCCGGGTTGCTGCAGCCAGAACGCTGGGCAATATGCTGGAGGTGTTACTGGCAAAAATAGTGTCTTGCGGACAAATGGTCTCCAGTTTGGAAAATAATTCATGTTTGATCTCCAGCTCTTCGACGACGGCCTCGACGATGAGATCCGCAGATGAACCCGCCGCCGTCAGATCGGTCGTGGTTTGTAAGCGCTCTAAACTTGGTCCTATGGCATTTTCTGAGATAATCTCCCATTCCGTCAGTTCGATTAAACTGCGCTCAATTTTATCCGAAGCCAGCTTAAGTCGTTCCTCAGATCTTCCGCAAAGCATTACCTCGTATCCGGCAACCGCAAATTCCTGAGCAATGGCATGGCCCATCATACCCGGGCCGATGACGGATATTTTTTTTATTGTTGGGGTTTCCA
>CP070694.1:2599880-2602603 GCA_020353355.1 Desulfobacterales bacterium
CAGCCTGTGATGCGAGAGGGCCAGAGCCTGCCCCGCACCTCCGATTTTATGTGACTGTAACGCCTCAATCAGCGCAACATCGTCAACCACCGGCCCCCGCGACGTGTTGATTGAAAAGGCGTCTGTTTTCCTTAATTCAGATTACTAAGGAATTATTTTACATAAACTCCGATTCGATTAACTCCGGAAGTTCCTTCACACTGGGGATTACATGGGTATGCCAGTATTTTCCCCATGCCGTTACCGGACGGGGTCCACTGAGTACCCCCACGACACCACGGCAGCCGGCATTGCGGCCCTCCAACATATCCGCCGGAGTATCTCCGATTTTGATAACCTCATGGACGCTTTGAACGTCCAGTTTTTCCATGGCATAAAAAATCATAAAGGGCGCCGGTCTTCCCCGTTCTCCGGGCACAGACTGCACATGCACGGAGCAATCCACCAGACCGTCTCTGACCCATCCCAATCCTTGCATGATGGCCTCGGTGATCTCCCGATGAAAGCCCGTGTCGGTTGCCACTTTTATGCCGTGATCATGGCACCATCGAAAGGTATCCGATGCCCCTTCCACCTCTTTGACTTCGTTGCGATAATGGTCGATCATGAGTTCTTCATAGCGGTCAAAGACTTGCTTGGCCAGATCATAGGTCTTCGGATCCTGGATCTTTTCAAAGTCTTTAAAAGAGATGTCTTGCCCGCGTGATCTGGCAATCAAAAACTGATACAGATGAACCTTATTGGTCCCCATATGCAATAAAATCTCTTCCGGTGTGGTATCGAGGTCATACTCTTGCGCAGCTTTGTACAGGCAATCCCGCACACCGGTATCATCGTAAACCGTCGTTCCGGACAGATCAAACATCACCATGCTAATTTTACCCATTTAGTTAATCCTCCAAATAACTTAGTGTACTTTGCCAATACCGGATCTTTGTAAATTTTGCGATCAATATTTTATGTGCTTATACCTTTTGATATTCAATGAATTCATTTGATTGATCTTCAGCGTTGATGAGTTGGTTTGGCTCTTCAGGGGATAACGATAAGGCGTGAAAGATTTCAAGTTCCATTTCTTTTGTGATTTTCCGGAGCCAGCAATTCGTTACCGATATTCGCAGATCTTTCAGGTGCAGCCCACCATATGCAAACGTCAAACAAACAGAGACGGTGAACATCCCACTAACAAAGGCAGGTTTGGTTGTCAAATCGATTTTTGCGCGGGCGGTGACATTTTCGGCCAATTTGCGTCCAACCCTCCGGCTTGCCCGCGCTTGGCTTTTTCTTAATCCTCAAGGAATGTGATCACTTCCATCCAACCCCTGCATCCGGGACAGATGAGCGGACCGTAATATTATTATTGACAAATTAGTTACGATTGTTTAGCTGTGATCACAAGAGCCCTTAGGATATTTCAAATTCGCAGGAAGACAGGAGATATAACTACCACATCCAAAGAAGGAATATCCCTGAGCCGACAACAGAAGTGGAAAACATTGCCGAAAGAGCCTAAATAATGGAAACCTTTACGGTTTCAAGCCGTGGGAATTTTCCAGGCGATTCCTTCAATAAACAAACAGTGGCTGCGCGATCGCCGGAGCGTGTGAAGAGTTCGCTGCACAAAACCCTTCGGAATGCCATCGAAGACTTTGAACAACGGCACTTGAAGGGGCTCCTGAAACTGACTAATTGCAGGGCAAACAAACCTGCCCAGGTTGCCGACATAACCGACCCGCCATCTGAACAGACTCCTGCGCAAATACGATATTTTCAGAGAAACATTAAAAGACGAGAATCATCTTCAGCAAATTCGAAAATCCCCGCCAAACAACTAAGCCGTCATGGAGACCTGTTCATCGCAGCAAAAGCAAGGGGATTCCTGTTTTTTTACTATCAGAGGTCTACTCATGCTGCCGGATTGTTGGCAGACGAGCAAACAAAACTAAACAAAAGGAGGAAAAGCCATGAAAGCAGAAACCATTCGAAAATTTGTTGGACTTGCCGTATTAGTGGTTTTGTTGGCGGCAGGCGGCCTGGCTGAGGCGCAGGAGTTCAAGTGGAAGTTGCAGAGCTCGCATCCCGCAGGGGCCCCGCAAATTGTATTGTTGAATAGAATGGCCAAAGACATCGAAACGATGTCGGCAGGGAGGCTGAAGATCGAAATCCTCGCGAGCGGCGCCATCGTGAAACCCTTTGAAGTTCTGGAAGCTGTCAGCAAGGGGATCGTCGAGGCCGGACAGCATTGGACCCATTACTCGATGGGCAAACACCCGGCCGGCAGTCTCTTCAGTTCTCCGCTCGGCGGCTCCGGAAGCGGTCTGGACCTGATGAACCATCTTTCCTGGTACATGCAGGGGGGAGGACGAGACCTCTACCTGGAATATTACCAGAAGATCCTCGGTATGGACGTCATGGCCTTCATGATCGCGCCAGACGGACCCGAGGCCTTCGGGTGGGCCAAGAATGCGCCCAAGACGCTCGAAGATTACCTGAAAATGAGGTTCCGCATGTCCTCGGGTCTTTCGTCGGATGTTCTCAAGGACATGGGCGGCACCCCGGTGAACATGTCTGGAGCCGAGATCATCCCCGCCTTGGAGAGGGGCCTGCTTGACGGCGGTGAGTGGATCAATACGGCCAGCGACCTGAAGCTGGGGCTCCAGGACGTTTGCAAGAACTACAGCCTGCAGGGACTGCACCAGGCGATCGGCATCCAGGATATCATG
>CP070694.1:2602703-2607967 GCA_020353355.1 Desulfobacterales bacterium
AGGCTGAAAGAGGCACGGTATCGACGCCAAATTTCCCGAGCGGATTTGGTGCCGTCACTTTCTACTTCCGGATCGGCGTCCACGCGTTACAACGGAAAAACCACACACACTCAGGATTCTGTTCAGGACGGATTGGATTCCGGCTGGGAGCTCGACCTGTTCGGGGGGACACGGCGCAAAATCGAATCATCCCAAGCGGAATATGAAGCCGCCCGGGAAGATTTTCGCAGTGTTCTGGTCAGCCTTACAGCAGAAGTTGCCATTAATTACGTACAGTTGCGCATGTATCAAAGGCGGCTGGTTTCGGCAGAAGACAACCTGCAACTTCAACAGGAGGCCCTCGATCTGACTCAATTGAAATTTGGAACCGGTCTAGCCCCCGGCCTGGATGTCGATCGAGCCACGTACAATATCGCCTCAACCCGTGCCCAAATACCCAGCCTTCAGTCCGCACTGGACGAAATCAAGAATCGTTTGGCAGTGCTTCTGGGAGAATGGCCTGGAGAGTTCGCCGACATATTATCCGCCCCGGCACCGATACCCGCAAGCGAACTGGAAATAGGGATCGGGATTCCCGCCGATTTGCTGCGCAGGCGGCCCGACATTCGCCGCGCAGAGCGTGTGTTGGCCGCTCGGACGGCTCAAATTGGCGCGGCAACAGCCGAGGCATACCCGAGTTTCAATCTCCAAGGGAGTTTGGGATACGAATCCCTGGTCCTGAGCGGACTGATATCCCCGGCCAACCTTGCGGCCGGTGTTTTATCAGGTATTTCATGGCCGATATTTCAAGGTGGGGCGATCCGAAACAATATCAAGGTCCAGACTGCGCTTCAGGAACAGGCGCTGCTCGATTATGAAACCGCAATTTACCAGGCGGTGGAAGAGGTGGAAAACGCTTTATATGCTTTGGCCAAGGAACACGAACGAATGAAGCATCTGGAGGTCGCCACTAAGTCCGCCGAAGAAGCCGCCGATGTGGCGCTCCGGCAGTACGAAGCCGGCCTGTCGGATTTTCAAAATGTATTGGAAACGCAGCGATCGCTGACCAATTTTCAGGACCAACTCGCGCAAAGCCGAGGAGCGGCGGCTTTGGAACTTATTTCACTATACAAAGCTCTGGGCGGTGGTTGGATCCCAAACGATCACGCAGGCTGATAGGATCGTTTAGAAAACAACAGGGTCACATCTTAAATATTAAGTTTTGAGTTAAAATATTTAATATTTAAAATGTGACCCCGTTAATTCATCTTTCTGGAAGGCTTGCCTGCCTTCTTGGTTGAGGAACCCGCCCTTAAATGGGTGCCCCCTTTTTCTTTTCTAAGCTTGTTGCTTGAGTTTTTGTTTGAAATAAAGTATCGAGAGTTATTCAAGGTCAATAACCTTGTCCCTGTAATTCCCTCATTGAAAGTTTAGGCTTGCCCGCAGTCATTGTGAAGGGCCTGATCATGTCATTTTGCTTCGTTTCTCAATTTTCATAAGTTAAAAAGTTGAGAACGTGCCTTAAGTTGTTCGCAGATGGAGGGTCATAAAATGAAACGGATTGGTATTTTCGGATGGGGAACAGTCGCTCCAAAATCACCCGATATCCGGACGTTTGAAAAGAACCTGCAAAAAGCCACGAACTGGCTGGAACCGTTTAGCGGTTTTGGGCCAAGTCATTTTTTGGTAGGAGCGCCTGAATTTAACTTTTCCGATTACAAATCCTGGATTGAAGACCGCTTCAGGCCGAGGAGATACTCCCAGCTCGATGAGAAGATGGGCAATATGGTCAAATACGCCATAGGTGCATTTATTCAGGCTCTCAACCAAAATCCCGGCATTGAGGAATTATTGGAGAGCCTGGAAACACAGGCACATGTCTATGTGGCAACGGGACTCGGTGACTTCCCCATGCACTACGAGAAAGCACTGGCATATTATAAGGCACAGAAGCGATGGAATCGTTTCTGGTGTCAGGAAGAGCACCATAGTGAGTTGGCTGTCTATAGAGCGGCACAAGGGTCTGAAAGGAAACGTATCCTCAAAGACGTCGGTGCACCGCCGGACCCGAAGGATGCAGATTCATTGGACGTAAGCTATGAGGACGTCACGGAAAGCTGGTTTGCTTTTTGGGTAAACCGGTCGGACGGTCTCCGGAATTACCTGGATGAGTTAAAAAAGATCGAAGCGCAAGACATAGGGGGCGACATTGAGGCAGGAAAATTTCATCTTATTCGTCATAAATCTGCAGCTGTGCGTAAACTTAACGCGAAGTACGGCTGCCCCACCGAGCCTTGGAACGCCGTCGATCCCAACCTGCTTTGGAACATCCCCAACATTCCTGCCGCTCAAATTTCCATGTTGGGCAGAATTACGGGCCCGGCTGTTGCGCCCGTTGCTGCCTGCTCAGGATTTGGGACCGCTTTGAAAATGGCAGTCAACGCCATCCGGCTGGGTCAGGCGAAGGCAGCTGTTGTCGGTGCGACGGATCCGGAACCCCACCCACTTTCGGTGGGAGCATTTTATGGCGCCCGGGTGCTCTCCCATGACGGACGTGTATCCAAACCGTTTACAGGACTTCGTGGCACTCACATCGCCGGCGGTGCCTGTATCTGGATCGTGGGCGACGCAGAATACTTTATGCAGAAGGGGTTCAAACCGCTGGGTCTGGAAATCCTCAGTGTTTCCCTCACCTCGGATGCGGAACACATTATCACCCCTTCGCGCGAGGGTCCCTTGACCGCAATCCAGCAAGCATTAAACGAAGCCGGGGTTAAACCCGAGAATGTCGAGACGTGGGATATGCATGCCACGGCAACGCCCGGGGATTGGACCGAATTACAAAATACCCTTGAAGTTTTTCCCGGAAATACGAAATTCACAGCGAGAAAGGGTACCTTCGGCCACGGCATGTCGGTATGTGGTGGGTGGGAGCTGACTGCCCAGCACATTGGATTTGCAAAGGGGAAGTTGCTGCCTATCGATCTTGGAGAAGACGAAGTGCATGATCAAATACGGCCTTACCATCACTGCTTGGTCCGGGATGAACCGGTGACGATGGAAGGTGATATTGCGGGCAAGATCAACATGGGGGTCGGCGGTATTAATGCCTGTGTGATTTGCCGAAAATGGCAAAAAGGGTCACATCCTAAATATTAAATACTCTAACTCAAAACTTAATATTTAAGTCGTGACCCCTTTCATTCATAAAAAACAAGAGAGGGCTTTCGGAGAAGTATATTTCCCTCTAAAAAGTAGCTTTAACTCACAATTCAAGCTTTGAGCCCCTTTTTCACATTCTTCGTGGGTAATGCGACTATATCAGCCCGGAGATATCGTGTAAGGACAAGCCAGCATTACAGGTGACGAGAGATTAGAGGGATAGTTAGCGATTTCCTTGGACCACCAGGTGTTTCGGCTTAATTTCTTGACCTGTCAAAAATGCTTCCACATTTTCGACCGTCATAATTAGACCGTTAATGGTAGATTCCGGGGTCATGCCGGCGTTGTGCGGCGTAAGCAATACATTGGGCAATTTTGTTAGGGGATCACCGGCAGTTAGAGGTTCTTGGTCAAAGACGTCAAGCGCTGCACCGGCAATTTTTTTTTCTTTTAAGGCTTTATAGAGTGCGCCTTTTTCAACAAGCCCCGCACGGGCGGTATTCACAAAAAATGCCGAGGACTTCATTAGAGCAAAATCTTTTTTGGTGAAAAAATCTTTGGTCTGATCGTTCAGTCGCAAGTGAAGGCTGACCACATCAGCTTTGCTCAGTAGTTCCTCTTTGGTAACAAAGTGCACTCCTGTTGCCTTCGCCCTTTCTTCAGAAGGATGCAAAGTCCACGAAATAACCTCCATGCCCAGGCCTTTGGCCATCTTTGCCACATGTGTTCCAATTGCACCGATGCCCATGAGTCCTAATACCTTGCCGCTGAGCTGTACCATTTCTACCCTTGGCCAGTTACCTGAGCGGACTTCCCGGTCAAGAAAAGGGATTTGGCGGGCAAGAGAAAAAAGAATAGTGATGGTGTGCTCAGCCACGGACAGTGCATTTGCGCCGGGTGTGTTGGTTACAGTGATGCCGAAATCTTTAGCCGATTGCAGGTCCACATTATCAGTGCCTGAACCCCAGATAGAAATTAACCTCAGGTTTGGGCAGGCAGCGAGAACCTCCTTGTTCATATAAGTAAAAGCTCGAATATTGATGACGACTTCCGCCTCTTTTATCCTTGCAATGAGATCTTGCTGGGTCTCTGCCTTGCTGCAGTAGATTCTTAGATCGCCAAGGGTCTTTGCTTTCTCCTCCGCAATAGTGCCCGAAATTGCCACGGGAAAATCATCCGGAATTATAATACGATGCGTCATATGCATAACCTCTCTCTTCCTCATTCCTTTATAGATTTAAATTTGATAAATACGAATAAAGCTCCTCGTATTTTACCTCTCTTTCAGGATCTAAGTCCACTATTGTCAGACGTGCATCGGTGCCAATTTCAATAGTTTCTTTCCGAGGATAAAGATTAAATATCTTTGCCATGAGAAAATTGGGCGTCGCCAATTGATTGGTGATCATAGAGGACTGTTTAATCACTAATCAAGCTTTACCCCAATTTCATACAGCAGATTAGCGCTATGATTGGCCGAATCCTTAAAAATGAGAACTTCTATGTCTGAGCAAGCAGATTAATACGAACGCATCATTTTGTCAAAAATAGATATCTGCCCTCTTTTTTCTGCGAGGATTTCTATTGGTGAGATTTGTGTTTGGGGGCAAATTGAGTGGTCAATATTTAATATTTAAGATGTGATCCTTTTCTTTGGTCGTTTCTAAAGTTTTTCCCGCCTTGGACGATGATAAATATAATCGATCGGATTGAATATTCTCAGGCCGGAAGCCGCTTATGTGACCTAGGTTACCCGAACAGTTCAACATAAGGAAAGCCTCATGAAAAAATTTGTGGGTATTATCTCAATCCTGGCAATTATACTTCTTTTGGCTGGCTGCGCGACGGTATCCAGAGAGGATTGTGTGCTGACAGACTGGTTTGAAATCGGTCGCATGGATGGAATGCAGGGGACACCGCGAACTGTATTTCAAAACCGCGCCAAACCCTGCCTGGAGCATGGCGTTAGGGTGGACCGCCAGGCTTACTACCAAGGGCATGACGAAGGCTTGAAGTATTATTGCACGGAGCAAAAAGGCTTTGAGCTGGGAAGAGGGGGGCTTCCATATAAGTCAGTTTGTCCTCACCAACTTGAAAAGGACTTTCGGACCGGCTACCAAAAT
>CP070694.1:2608067-2612193 GCA_020353355.1 Desulfobacterales bacterium
ACGTAATACTCTGAAAAAGCACTGGATTCCGGGTCAAGCCCGGAATGACGAAAACAGCCTTAGGCGTCGTTCTGCCAATTACGACACGGTCTCTGGAGGGAGAGGGAGTTTTTTTGACTCTTTACAAGACCATCAGCTGTGACTGTTGGAATAAATTTCTCATCGTCTTTACTGAGGAGACTCATTAGCTTTGCGTGTGGCTAAATTCTCATGGATAATATGGAGATCATTGGTTTGTCCCATATATTTTTGAACCCATTGCGGCGTGCGATCATATTGCTCGGCTAGGGCTGCAATCGCGTCTAAAAAGTTATTGTGCTTGGATGTTGAACTGGTCCAGTATTTTTGGGCGCGTCGCGGATTGTAGAACTCAATGATTTGTTGGCGCACCGGCTCGTCCGTGGTGGGGGTTTGAGAGGCATTTATTTTACTGCTTGCCAGATTGCGATGGATTTCGTGCAGATCATTGGTCTCGCCCATATGGTTTTGAATCCATTGCGGTGAGCGGTCATATTGCTTTGCCAGCGCCGCCACGGCTTCCTGAAAGGTATTATATTTGGAGGTCGCGCTAGTCCAATATTTCTGGGGTCTTCTGGGATCATAGAACGTCACCCCGTTTTTTTTTGGCGTCGTCGGTATTTGAGTAAACGTCTTATTATCCCCGCCGGTATTGGATTCCTGATGGGGGATTACATCCGCCTTGGGTTTTGGAGCCCGTCTTTTTTCAATCCGCAGCACTGCTGATTTTTGATAGCTTAATATGACACCATCATATTCGCATTTTACTTCGCCATTTTCTTCCCATGCCTTTTCTAGGCAGACGGTTTTCATGCCGTCTTTAAAATAAATGATATCCGCCTGAAGCGACGTTGCTCCAAAACTTAACCACACCGCAAATAAGACGATTTTTTTCACTCGCAAAGCCTTAACCGATGCTGAAATGTTGAAATAATTTAGTTAATTGGAAGGTGCGCCCAACTCAAGTCAATGATGCGTGTGCAAGGGTATACATCAGAAGCATGGCCCGATATGAAGAATAGTCTTGTAAAAACGGAAAAACCCGAAATGATTCGCATGGACTGGTCAGGTTTGATCTTCTTTAAGTATATCCTTAACCGTTCTTAATAATTCATCGCGATCGATGGGTTTGGTTAGCGTTCGTTGAGCCCCAAGTTTTTTAGCGCCTTCAAGATATCCCTCAGGTTTGTTTAATCCTCCTCCGGACATGGCAATGATTTTTACATCAGGAAATTCCTTCTTCAGTTCCATGATCATGCCGATTCCATCTTTGTTCGGCATAATTAAGTCCGAAATGATTAAGTCTACCGGATTTTTTCGATATATTCGGATCCCTTCAATTCCATCAGGAGCTTCCTCGACTTCATATCCGTCCCGCTCGAGCATCATGCGGAGCATGGAACGGATTTGAGGTTCATCATCAATGACAAGCACTCGTCCCATTTTATCAATTCCTCCTTGACCCAAAACTGTCTTGCGAGGTGACAGGATGAATATTGGTCCCCGGATCAGATAGGATTAATGAAATTTTAAGAATTATTGATGCGACTGTTGGGGCGAAGCCCCTAGTTTAATTAGATCATATCTTTTCGAGACTTTCAACAATAAATATAGGACCTTGCAAATATAACCGGATTAAGTCGGATTATTACCGCACAACAGCTTCCGGAAACCATCATAGTTCGGAGTATTGGCGATGGATCGTTTATCTCGGGGGTGGAGTTCCCGGCGGTTGAGGGACAGATGGCGGTTTTGATGGCAACAGATTTGACTGCTGCAGCGCATTTTGAATCGCTTGATCTGCGTATCTGTCAACCCCTGGCCTGGCTTTGTTGAGTTCTGTCAGGGGCAAGTTTTTGACGCTGTCGGGCCAGTCGAAAGCACTGATGGAGGTCGCTGTTAATTTTGGTTTGCCGGTTGCGATCCAGGTTAGGGGCTGGGATGTAAATACTGAAACCGCAATGTGAGCATAAGGATATGCCCCTCTAAACGGCAGCCATCGAAGCAGGTTTGCCGGATTTAACCATCGGCTGAATAATCCATAACCCTGAAGCCAGATCGGTGCTTTGGCTGGATTGTATTGCGCACTGGGTGCGTTGTAGGTAAAAATACTGGGGCCGTTGTAGCTATAGATTAAAATGATAACATCAACGTTAGACGCCTCGGCCAGTCGTTCTAATTTATCCGCAAATCCCGGTGTGATGGTGCCCGAGTTGGCCAGATCAGAAAAATCCTTTGCGTGTTGAACGAAATCGGAAGATTCCGTGTGCCTTATGGCAATGAGCCGATAGCGTTGCTCGTTTTGCAGTAACTTCATTAGTTTATCTTCCACATCGGTTGGCATTTTCCAATCTACGTCGTATGTTTTTGTAAATCGTTCCGTGCTCATGCTGCTGAAATGGGTATGGGTTGCATACGATTCCAGCATGTTTACCAAGCCGATGCGGGTGCCCGGGGAAAACGTAATTTTGGGCCGCTTATCCGGGGCGGCCGCACAAGCGTACATTGAAATCAGAATCATGAAAACTAGACCCATTCGTCGAATCATTCCATCCTCCAGTTCGATCTGCTTTTGAATTCCTGTCGAATAAAACGCATTTTGTGGGTTCTCGCAATGTTTTTTTTCATGAGATTGTTTGCCCAGACAAAAATTTTGAAAACTTTCAATTCCTTACTTGACTTATCCAAAATTATATGTTCGAATTATGAACGTTCAATCATTGAACACCTCCGCAATATTCATTAATTGTCTTATTATCAGCTAGTTGAGCAATTGCATAGCTGTAATTCACCAAGCGGAGCTTTATTCGATTATTGCCAAGCACATCTTGCTGCTCACCGGTGGAAGTAATCATTTTGTTGAGTTATTGCACACCGACAAAATAGATTTCATTGCCATCTGAAATCAAAATCTGAGCGACCGATTGCGGCGCTCAGATTTTTATTATTGTTCACCCATCACCGCGTATTATTGACGACGCCCCATTTTACCTATGGACCCAAAAGACATCCGCACATTAAGAATCCTTGAAAAGTTCGAGCAAGATCATTTGCCCAGCCAGCGGGATCTTGCCAGAGAGCTAAATATTTCCCTGGGCTTGGTAAATTCATTTGTCAAACGGCTTGCCACCAAAGGATACTTTAAAATCACGCATACGCCTAAAAATAGGCTCAAATACATTCTCACTCCGAAAGGAGTTGCCGAGAAAACCCGGCTGACTTATGCCTACATTCAATTGTCTTACAAATTTTACAAAGACGCTCGCCGCAAGTTGCAAAAGATTTTTTTCGATTTGCAAAAACAGGGCGTCCGCAAGATCATTTTTTACGGAGCCGGTGATCTGGCGGAGATCGCCTATGTATCATTGCAGGAGACAAATATTGAGTTAATGGCCGTTGTTGATGATATGAAGGCGGGGAATACCTTTCTGGGATTGAAAATCCAGGAGCCGGCAAAACTCGCCGTGTTGCCATTCGATCGAATCCTGGTCACCGCTGTGAATTCAAATGAACGTATATTGGATAAAATTGCTGCCCGGGGAATATCCCATCAGTGGGTTATGCAAATTCAGTAACACCATCATTTTCAAACCAAATTATCGTGGAGAAAAAATTAATGTCTGACTCAAGAATTCATCCTCAAGAGAAAGTGGCCGATCAAAATGAAGCCTTGGTATCCTTATCTCCGAACAACGAAGTATTTCCCCTTCCCAGCGAGCAGAATTATAAGGACGAATACGCGCGTTTAAAGAAACTTGTTAAAAGTCAAAAATTAAAGGGCCGCGAAATCGTTGTTGTGATGGGCGTTGGTTTTGTGGGTGCGGTGATGGCCGGGGTGGTGGCCGATGTGGTTGATGCGGATAGCGGCAAGTCCAGCAAATTTGTGATTGGCATGCAGCGGCCCTCGACGCGCTCCTATTGGAAAATTCCTTATCTGAACCGAGGCATTGCGCCGGTGGAAGCCGAGGATCCGGAGGTTGTGCCCCTGATCCGGCGTTGTGTGAAAGATAAAAAAACCTTAATCGCCACTTTTAGCTATGAGGCCTTAACCTTTGCCGATGTTGTCATTGTCGACGTGCAATGTGACTATTACAAAGAAACCTTTGGC
>CP070694.1:2612293-2615929 GCA_020353355.1 Desulfobacterales bacterium
ATATACATCATGGGGAGTAAACCAATTTTGCTCTAATACATTGGCGCCCATACCGAGCCTTCTTACCACTGAAAGTGGAATACGCCATAAATTGTTATAAAAATTCAGAACCAGACGCGTGCCGGGCTGAGAGATATTCCTCAATTTTTCAAATACACGTTGGACATCCCAAAGATCATTGACGAGATCAGATAGAATAATTACATCAAATGTTTCTTTAATCGGTAAATCATGTGCATCGGCTTGCACAAAATGCAAATGGGAATGCTTTCGGGAAGCCTGCTGTATCATCTCTCCCGAAAAATCGATCCCGACGCCGAATGAGGGCTTCAAGGCTGACAACAAATCACCATGCCCGCAGCCAAGTTCAAGTATCCGCAATCCTGAGGAAACCAGAAATTTATAGTAATGCTGCAAAAGTTTATGATAGAACGCCCCAGCCCGGTTTGGACTTGCTTTGCGGAGGGACACCCGATCCCAGTGATCCATGCGCTGTTTGCGATAACGATATATTGCCGGATCGGCTTTGATTGCGTCGGCAGTTTTAGAATCGATATAATCCATAACCACCTTTGGTGAAGATCAGACGTGCATGCCTTCCCCAAAAATACCCTAATATCGCCTGATCTCTGTTATTGAATTGATGCTTGGACCAGTGATAAAAAATTTCATAACGGATGAGAAGGTGCGTTATATTTCTCTTTTTTAATTCCAATGCAAGTTGCTCGGCAGAGTTTGCTTGCTTCACGATCCGCTTAAAATAAGCATCGCCAAACAACATCTGCTTATCACTGTAATAGCTGCGATCACCCAGAAAAAGACAAAATATTTTAGCGCTATCTGGCAGATTTCTATTGGCAAATTGAATCGCAGCATATTCGGGTCTATAGGTTTCAATGTAGGCATCACGCTCTAATCTGCCGCTGAGATAACTGATGGGCTGAATGCCCTGAAACTGCTCCCAAACGTAGACCGCATTCATGCCGATCAACAAAGCAAGGCCGACACCCGCGAGTCCAGCCCATAACCTCCCGGCTGGCCATAACTTTGCAGACCTGATGGCCTGAACCATGTTTTGCAAACCTAGCGCAGACAAAATAACCAAAGGCGGAATAATCGGGGCGATATAGCGAATGCGCAAATCCCTTTGGGAAAAAACAATCAGCAGAAACAACACCGAAAATGCCAGCATGATATTTTTTTCCGATTTAATATTACGGTCGCCGTCTTTTCTTGGAAAAAATGCAAAAAAAGGGAGCAAAAGCAAATACGGATTCAGGCGGCCGTCAAAGTATTTGGGGCTATCATCTTTACCCTGGAAAAAAACGCGGATGGGTAAGGTTAATATTTGCCAACCTGATTCTTTATAGATAACCTTTCTCATGACAAACGGATTGTTGAATCGATCTGAATGGTTGGTCGCCTCATACACCTCGTCGGGGAAATCGGCATGCAGGTCTGCGTCGATGCCGGTGCCGGTGGTGTTAAACCAGCTATCATAAAGCGGATAAATCGGATTGTTTGTCCAAAGATAATTCCGAATTGCCCACGGGGAAAAAATCACAAGGTCGATGACCATATAGGCTGTCGCATAGACGAGGGCATTGCCGGTAGGGCTGGAAAATGGTCTTCGATGATGAGCCGTTTCATTGAGCGCTGCAGGATATCGTGTCTTTTTGGAACACACAAACGCCACGAAAAATGTGAGCAGAAATAAAACGACCAAACCATTATATTTAGTTCCGAGGGCAAGGCCGCAAAAAACGGAGGAGATGATCAAATATTTGAATTTAAAAGAGCTCTCCATCCATTTAAACACATTCAGCAAAGCAGCGGTCGAGAAAAATACAAGCCCCAAATCAACATAGACCGTTATGGAAAGTTTAACAATGATGGGAAGCGATAGAAAAAACAAAACGCCTGCCAGGCCATAATGGATATCACTCCTTTTTTTCAGATAACTGAAGATGAGCCAGGCCGCAAACAACGCAAACGCAAAATGGATGTACTTCGGTATAATATCATTTCCAAAATACAGCGGGATGATATACAAAAGATCCAGGTTCATCGGAAAGTAGGAAAAGATTAAAGAAGGGATTTCATATATTCCACCATGTTTCAGGTAGAGTTTGGGAACCGTAAGATGATGGGTGAGTGCATCCCGGCTTACCGGAGGAACGCCGGCAAGGATAAGAATTGATCCGATCAAGACAAGCACAAGGCCGGCGAGGACAATTGTGAGGCCGATTTGTAAGGCGGATTTGTTCATTGCTTCATGCACACTCAACCGTTTAGGTTAACATGAAAGGCGTTCCGCGAACCTGTCAATTCATAATTTTTTTGATGATTTGCGGAGGTATCTGACCCTGATAGACCTTACCGTCGATGACGAACGAGGGGGTGCCGACGACCCCTAATTTTAACCCGTCGATGATATCCTTTCTTAGCATAAGTTGGATTTTCGGGTCATAAATCGAGCGGGCAAGGTTCTCGTGATTTAACCCTACTTCGTCCGCTAGTTCTTTGATGTTTATTTCAGGTTTTACCCGGGCAATGCTGAAGAGAATGTCACTTAGCTGCCAAAACTTGTTTTGGGTGGCCGCATAAATGGTCAGCATCGCAAGCTTGCCGGAGCCCATATGGACCGGTTGCTTCACAATTGGGTTAACTTCGTGATCCATGGGAAAATGACGATGAATCAACTTGATTTTGTCGGGATACTTAGCCATGAGCTGTCGAAGAAAAAAATGCATTTTATTGCACTGAAAACACTGATAATCTGTAAATTCAACAACTTCCAGTTGCGGGTGTTCGGCCCCCACCCAGGGATGCCCCTCCGCGGTTATCCCGTGGGGCATATAGGCCGAAAGCGTCGGGGGATCAAAACTCCAATAGACCGGGAAAAATAGAAGTACAAGGACAACCCCGGTCGTTAATGGCACAAACAAAGATAGGGTTTGTCTTTTTTTGTTGATTAAGAAACTGATATCATGCCGCAATTCATCAATAATTTCTTCGCCTTCAAATCGCTTGCGGGTCATCCAAGTGTAGAATAAAAGCATAAAGTTGATGCCATGACACAAAAGGCACATAATGCAGTGGCTGTGGATTTCAAGCGTCGAAATCAGGACCAATATGATACTGCATATACTGAAAATCAGGGCAACCAGAAACAGCAAAGACCAGATTCGTTTTTTTTCAGCCTCTTTGTTCCAGGCCAGGGGCAAAAAAAGCAGAAAAAACGTATAGCCGATGATACCCCAGACCGGAACCGGCACGTCAAAGAGTATGGAATATGGGCTCTGGGAAACCGTATCACAGTTAATGGACTGGGAGATGGCACAAAAGCTGCTGTAAGCGATGTCCGTATACACCCGGTAATGGGATATGGCCAGATAGATTGAATCGATCAGCCCGACAACGGCTAACACGGCCACCGTCCAGAAATATACCGGAAATGGAAGCGGCTTTACGGCCTTGCCTTTTTCCTTCTTCCTTGGTTGGGTCATTTTTTCATTAAGCTCCCGTAGCCGAATACCGCTCTGAAATCGTAGCATTATCAATATTTTTAAATAATAACATTTTTTGGCCCAACCTTCAAAACCGAATGATCAAAGCTTCAGTGTTCAGGTTTCA
>CP070694.1:2616029-2632198 GCA_020353355.1 Desulfobacterales bacterium
CCTCAAAAGCCACTTCTGTAAAAAGCATTTCAATGCATACTGATTTTTTCATGTTACCCGGTCCTAATGTACCTCCTGGATTTTAACAGGTCTTCTTTCTCTTAAGGACTTCAAAGCGGCCGCACCGATCAGAACCGGCTGCAGTCCATCGTTGCCGGTGACCGGAGGCTCTTTATCTTTTGCGACAGCATCGACAAAAGCCTTTAACTCTTCAACGTAGGACATTTTATATCTCTCTAAAAAGAAATAATGCGGCTTTTCGCTTATAACCCCTTCGACGGTACTTAATGTCGCAGAATTTGGAAAGTCATTCTTAACCTCGACATAACCTTTTGAACCAAATACTTCCACGCGTTGATCGTATCCATAAACGGCCTGTCTGCTGTTATCGATAACGCCCATCGCGCCATTCTTAAATCTTAAGGTAATGATGGCGGTATCAACATCTCCGATGTTGCCGATGGCGGGATCTATCAGGACGGCACCCTGCGCATACACTTCTTCCACTTCACTCATGGATAAATATCTTACCATATCAAAATCATGAATCGTCATATCCAGGAACATGCCGCCGGACACTTTTAGATATTCGAGGGGCGGTGGCGCAGGATCTCTGGAAGTAATCCTGACAATATGCACGTTGCCCACTTTCCCGGATTCAACTATTTCGCGTACCTTCTTAAAATTATGGTCAAACCTCCGATTAAAACCAATCTGCAATTTCACACCCGCTGCCTTAACCGAATTTAACGCGTGTTGAATTTTTTCAATATTGAAATCGATCGGCTTTTCACAAAAAATGTGTTTGCCCGCATTAGCGGCTTCGATGATCAACTGAGCATGCGTGTCCGTTGAAGAACAGATCAGCACGGCGTCGATTTCAGAATCATCCAAAATGTCGCTGTAGTCCGTTGTAAGATTCAAAATTCTTAATTGTTTTGCCCACCCTTTCACGTCATCCGCATAAATTTCAGCAACCGTTTTTATTTCAGCCTCCGGAATGTGGTAGGTCAGCAGTTCTCCATGCAATTTGCCAAGTCTTCCGGCGCCAATCAGTCCTATTTTCATGATATCCCCCTTATAACCTGAATGTTGCATGCAAGCCGCCGACTCAAGCAAGATTCAGGTATCATTATTTTTTTATATGATCAATGCACGATCATTTTATTTCAAAAATTCGTTATTTTTTCAATCTCTACTTTCAGTTCTTTTCGTGTTATTGAACCATCGAAAATTACTTGTCGATGTAATGCCCTTGACCGCCTACCTTTGCTTGACATTAACTCATGAGATTCTATATATAAAGATCAAATTAGTCCCAGCTAAAAAGCGGATCGTTCGAGAAACAGCAAGGAAAATATATGCTCAAGACCAGCCAAAGACCGGTAAAAGCCTGTGCATTTGATTTGGGCAACACCCTTATTAATGATACCCAGCTCGCAAGAGACGCTGTGGTTGATATGTCAGAGTGGCTTTTGAACAAATCACTGATTCAATCCAAGGAAGCCTTTCGCGCCACTTTTGAAAGAATCAACCATAATACAAAGCAACCTTTTATCAGCCATACGTTTGGCGAACTGGATTTCTTCGAAAAGACGTTTGACGAATTAGCCGTCAATGCCGTTTCAGCCGAAGCAGCCTTAGGAAAATACCGGGAGATATTAATGCAAAAAATTCATCCCGACAGAGATGTTTTCGATGCTTTCCAATTATTAAAGCAGCACAACATTCGGATCGCACTATTGTCCAATGAACGTGTGGTCCGGGTAGATTCCTATCTGGAAAAACGCATCTGAGACATTTTTTCGACACCATCATTGTTTCTGAAAGTATTGGATTCGAGAAACCTGATCTTCGCATTTTTCAGGAAGCATTGAATCGCTTAAACATCAAAGGCGAAGAAATGGTCATGTTCGGAGACAACGAAATTGCAGATGGTGCCGGCAAAAAACTGGGCATATTTTTTGTTCTGGTCACGGCCTATATGACCAAAGACTGGATCTGGGAGAAAGGAAGTCCTCACACGCCTGATTATATCATGGAAAAAATAACCCCAAAAGATATGGCGGCGTTTCTAAATTCCATTGCCCTCAATCGATAAGAGCGCTCAAAATTTCTAATCCATGGCCTGCATGTCCCACACCTATATTCCAAAAGTCGTGTGGTGTATTTAAGTGCGGGTTTCCTCGTAAGGTAAAATGTGCAGGCTTTTTTCCTGAAAACTTATCGTCACTTCTTCACCCGCCTTAAAAACCATATGCTCCTGAGGATTGGCAATTTCCACGGTGATGACATTTTTTGCAACCTCGACCTCATACACCATCTGTGATCCCAGGTAAACTGCTTCCCGGACGATGCCCGTAAGGGTGTCCGGCTTTTTCGGCGCCAGCTTTACAGACTCAGGCCGAACGACTAAAAACACTCTTTCTCCTCTGGAAAATGAGCCCTCCTGCACAAAAACCTGAAATTTCATGCCCAATATGTCAAGAACAAGTTCATTATTGGATGCCGGGCTGCCAACCCGGCCTTCCAGAAAGTTGGCCTTGCCAATAAAATCAGCCACAAAACGGTTTGCCGGTCTTGCATAAATTGTCTGGGGGCTGCCTATCTGCATAATTTTTCCCTGATGCATAATGACCACGCGGTCGGAGAGCGTCATGGCCTCCTCCTGATCATGGGTCACATAAACCGATGTTATGCCAACCCGCTGCTGAAGCTTGCGGATCTCCAGGCGGGTGGATACCCGCAGCTTGGCATCGAGGTTGGAGAGTGGCTCATCGAGCAAAAGCACCTTGGGTTCCATAACCAGAGATCGGGCCAGACTGACACGCTGCTGCTGACCGCCTGAAAGCTGAGCAGGGGCGCGTTCGGCCAATCCTTCAAGACCGACCAGCTGCATGATTTTTTCGGTCTGCTCACGAATGGCCCGCGCCGAGTCCCGCCGTATCTTCAGTCCATAGGCGATGTTCTCAAACACCGTCAAATGTGGGAAGAGTGCATAGTTTTGGAAAACCATCGTGGTGGGTCTCTGGTTGGGTGGCGTCGTGCTGACATCTTCACCATCGATGCGTATTTCCCCGGAAGTGGGAAGCTCAAAGCCGGAAATCATTCTAAGGGTCGTTGTTTTTCCACAACCGGAAGGTCCCAAAAGAGTAACCAACTCGCCTTCCCGCACGTCAATGTTTACATGATCAACAGCCGTAAACGCGTTTTCACCCGTTCCAAACACTTTAACAAGATTCTTAAGAACAAGATAATCTTGCCGCATATCATATCCTTTCGCCCGAACGGAAACTAACTGACGATACTGATCGTTCTCGCGCCTTTGCCAATCCGACCCACGAGCAGCTGAATAACGCTTAACGCGATGAGAACAATAACAATCAGCAGCAGGCTCATAGCCGCTGCCTGGGCATATTGACTGTTATCCACAAAACCCAGGATGGCCACGGTAATCAGGTTCCATTTACCCGACACAACAAAGATAATCGCACTGATGGCGGTCATCGCTTTGACAAAGCTAAAGGCCAGGCCTGAAAAAAAGGCCGGCGCGATCATGGGCAATGTAATTTTTCTGAAGGTTTTATTACTGTCCGCGCCCAGATCGGTGGAGGCTTCCTCAATCGAAGGATCGATCTGTTGCAGAGCGGCAATGCCGGAGCGTATGCCAACCGGCATGTTTCGAAATATCAGCAGCGTCGTAATGATCCAGGCAGTTCCGGTCAGTATAAAGGGAAACAGTGCGGATCTCTGGTTAAAGGCCAGAATATATCCTATTCCCACGACAGTGCCCGGTACCGCAAAGGTCAGCATGGACACAAACTCCATCAGCCCGCGCCCGATAAATTTCTTCCGGATGACCAAAAAAGCGATAAACATTCCCAGAATCCCTGTCAGCGGTGTGGCCAGCGTGGAAAGGGACAACGAGTCGATAATGTAATCCTTGCCCACCTCGAACATCTCCACATAGTTATGAAGCGTGAGGGTCGCATCCACACCCCACAGTTTTTGAAAAGAACCCCAAATGACCATGCCATAAAAAAGAAAAACAATTCCGGTAAACAAAAAACACAGGCTATAGGCGGGTAGTTTGATATACCATTCCAACCGCTTAATGGTTGCACCGGTAGGCTGTCCGGTAACCGTGACATAGGATTTTCTGGCGACCCAGTATTTTTGGAGGAAAAAGGCGGTCACCGTGGGGATTAACAGCAGAATTGCCAGCGTGGAACCCCTGGAAATATCATACATGCCGGTAATCTGTAGAAACGCCTGAACGGAAAGCACTCTGAAATTTCCGGATAAAATCATGGGATTCCCGAAATCGGCCATGGATTCGATAAACACCAACAGCCAGGCACTGTCAATACCGGGAATGGCCAAGTGTAGGGTTACGGTGGCAAAGACCCTGGCCCTGGAGGCCCCAAGGTCCATGGCGGCCTCTTCCAGGGCGGGATCAATGGCCTGCAGAACCCCATAGAGAACCAGAAAGGCGATGGGACCATAGGCGATGGTTTCTACCAGCACCAGCCCTCCCAGACCATATATCGAGTATTCACCGATAACCTGACTGAGAATGGGAGTGAGGCTGCCTGCTCTCCCAAAAAGTAGAATCGCTGCCAGCGCAACAACAAACGGCGGCGAAATAATGGGGAATGTCGCCGTCATTCGGAAGAAGCGTTTAAATGGTATGGGTGTCCGCGTAATGGCGTAGGCAAACACAAAGCCCAGGATGGTTCCTGCCGTAGCTGCCAATACACCCAGGATCATGCTGTTTATAAAGGGCTGAAAATAGTACCTTTTTGAGAAAACTGCCAGATAGTTTGAGAGATCAAATTGTTTATCGACAATCAGACTGGACTTAAATACCATGTATAAAGGAAAGAGCACAAAGGTCAATAAAAAGTAAAAGATAGCTATGATGAACACCAGAAGCAGCGGCTCCTTCCATATGAGCCGCAAATTTCCGATGATTTCCTGCCTTTTTCTGCTTGATTTTAGCATGCCGATCCTCAAAAAGATGGGAAAACAAAAAATCCCTGCCGCTGGCCCAACCAGCAGCAGGGACTATTTCCGGTGAAATCTTTTCATTTATTTCCCGATTCGATCTCTCCAGGCTTTGACCATCTTGTCTTTATTCTCTCCGGCCCAGATATGATCGTAATCGATCAATTTAACCTGATCCAGAGTGACCGACCCTTTTGCCACCGTCGCTTTGGGATTTACCGGCAAACGGTTGTACTTTTGAAAGAGATTCTGGGCTTTTTCCGTGAAGCACCAGTCAATAAATTGTTTTCCCAGTTCCGGCTCAGGACCGCCCTTGATCAGAGACAGGCCGCCAATTTCATAGCCGGTGCCTTCTTTGGGAAATGTCATCATCACCGGGTAGCCCTTATTGACCCCCTTGGCGAGAATGTCATGGGAAAACGAAATTCCCACGGCGACCTCTCCCAAACCGACCATGGGGATGCAGCCGGTACCTGACTTGGTATACTGATGAATGCTTTGTTTATCGAATTTTTCCCACCAGTCGAGTGTTTTTTCTAGGCCCCACATCTGGATCAGGGTCGCATAGGTGGTATAGGCAGTACCGGAAGTATAAGGATAGGCCATGGCGACATTTTTCGCAAAGGCAGGATTGAGAAGATCATCCCAGGAGGCAGGGGCTTGTGCGCCCTGTTTATTTAAGAAGTTGGTATTGCTGACAAATCCGATGGCGCCGGAATAAAACCCTGTCCACGCCCAGTCTTTGGCGTGCAGCACACCTCCCAGTTCGAAATCTGTTTTGGGTTTGTAAGGTGCCAGCAATCCTTTTGAGGCGGCATTTATATGGGAGGTATTGGATCCCGCGTGCCACACGGTGGCCTGCGGGTTTGATGCTTCGGCCTCAACCCTGGCCAAAACCTCACCGGAAGACATTCGCACCCATACCACATCAATTCCGGTTTCTTTTTCAAACGCATCGATATAATATTTGGCTTCTTCCGTATCAAAGGCATCGTAAATATGGAGAACCTTTCCCGCTGCATGGACAGTTGCAAAACCACTAAATACGAAAACTGCAACAAACAGCAACATCAACATCACCCTTTTCATATGAACCTCCTTTCTTGAAAGATTTTTATAGGATCCCTGCTCGAAATGCCTGCGCTCCAGTATATATTGCTCATTTTTAGTGTCAAGAAATTTAACAATCTGAATACAAAGGGGCACAACACTAGGTTATGAGAATATGCTCCGGAATCACGATCGTTAAATCTCTATCCCGAGACCAGACTCCCTAAAAATGGGACGCAGATAATCGAGACTTTCCCGGCCGGCTTGCTCGGGCATATCTACATAGGGGTAGAGCTCCAGGCTAATATCTCCCTGGTACCCCAGGCGTTTCATGGTGTTGAAAATTTCCGGGAATTGAATGGCTCCCTGACCGGCAATCAGGTGATTGTGAGCCCGGCTGGGAGCGATATCCTCCAAATGCACATGGCCCACCCATTCGAAAAGCTCTTCAAAAGCAGTGTTGGGATCCTCTCCGGCACAGTAAAAATGACCAATATCAAAGTTTAATCCAATCCAGGTTGATTTAACATCCTTGATAAAAGACCTGAACTCGTGCGTCCTTTCTATCAGAAGGTCTGGCTCGGGCTCCACCAAGACGTGAACTCTCAGTTCTTCCGCCAGGGGGATAACACGTTCCAGCCCCTGGTGGAACAGGGATACGGCTTCCTGCCGGCTGATGTTGCCCAACGGTCCACCCGGTGGGATGGAAATGGTTTTACATCCCAAATAATCCGCTACCCGCAGGCTTTCGAGGGTGTGGCGGATGCGCATCTCTCTTCTATCTTCCTCGGGTTCGATCCAGGATGGTAGATAGGTATCACCAACTGCAAACAGGGTGAAACTGTTGATATTGATTACCTCGAGGGCCTGTTCATCGATTAACTTTTTGAGGCGAGCCAGATCCCGCTCTCCGAAGTCAGGGGGATAGAGATGCGGTCTGTCGCCCATAATTTCAACGCCCCGAAAACCCAAGCCGGCGATTCGCTCTATCGCTTCATACAGGGAGAACTTAACAAAGGCGTTGGTGCTGTATCCGAAAATCATGCTGCGCTCCTTTCTTCATTCCATCATTCCAGTCCAGCCTTCGTAGCCGAAGCTACTTCGGCGGAGTAAGCCATTCCATTATTGCATGTCGGCGACATAACACCAGTTTCGTTAAAAGCCACATGCTTTTAATATGTTATAGAAATTCCGAGACGTTATAATCGAGTTTTGCAGAATAGCCTTTACCGCAAAAGCAAATGCTACCTTATAATAGTATTTACCGCAAAAGCAAGTTCTTAATATTGACTATTTCCCGGGTCAGGTATATTCTATTTATATTCCGGTTAATAAAAATCCTGACAGGTTCAATACAACTTCTAATTTGATTGATCTTCAGGAAATCTTTCTGCTGCGGGAAGCTAAAGGCATTCTTTATCAGCGCAGTCGCCGGTACCGTCAAACAATATTGTTTATCGTAATGAGTTGAACCATGTCAGAGAGTTTTAATAAACGAGCGCTTGACTTAGTGCTGGTCGGAGCGATATCCAAAGATGAGAATATATATGGAGACCGCAATGAAAGGTCTATCGGGGGGGCGGTTACCTACGGTGCTTTTTCGGCCAAACGTTCGGGTAGCAACGTCGGTGTCATCACCAAATTAGCCGAAGAAGATCGTCACCTGCTCGATCAGTTTGGTGATGAACAAATTCCGGTTTGGGTGTTACCTTCAAAAAAAACAACCGCAATTCGAAATGTTTATCACTCCAGTGACAAGGAGTGCCGAACGTGCACGTGCCTGGCCGCAATTGATGCGTTTGCTCCAGACCACCTACCTCATATATCCACTAAGATTATCCACGCTGCGGCCTTGATCAATGGAGAAATTCCCTTACAAACCTTACAGTCCATGACCCGCATTGCTGAAGTAGGACTGGACCTCCAGGGTTTTCTGCGCGTTTGCCGCGATTCAACAATGGTATTAGAAAAATCGGATGAGGTTGCACAGGCGTTAAAATCGGTTACTTATTTAAAGGCGGATGCGTCGGAAGCCGAAATTTTCACCGCCAAAACAGATCTGGCCGAAGCCGCCCTGGAGATGGCCGTGCTGGGTCCAAAAGAGGTGGTGATTTCTCATAACAAAGAACTTATTCTGGCGTGTCAAGAAAAGGTATACCGGGCGCCTTTAACCCCGCGTAAATTGGACGGGCGCACGGGAAGAGGAGATACGCTGTTTTGCAGTTATCTAGCGCGTAGAACACAGGGTGATGAGCCCTCCCAAGCTCTGCAATTTGCCGCCGCTTTGGTGTCACTGAAACTGGAGTCACCAGGCCCCTTCCGAGGGACCCTGGAAGATGTGCTGCTCAAGATGAACGTCCAGAAATCGAGTTGAGTGGTTCCAAAAACCGTTAGACAAATGGGGGGTAGAATGAAATATGGTTTGAATATGCTTCAGGATGGTGCCCTGGACTTCGTGTCTCTTGGCGCCCTTGTCCACCGTCTGGATCCGGGGATCATTCCTTTCCGCAAGGCGAACACATGCCAGATTCATGTCAGCGGCGGCGAGTTTAACGTCGCCGCCAACTTGGCGGATTGCTTCCGCCTTCAGACCGGCATCGTCACGGCCATGGTTGATTATCCGCTCGGCGACCTTGTTGCCGAACGGGTGAAAGCCATGGGCGTTAAACCTTTTTACAAACACTTCGAGCACAACGGGGTCAACGGTCCGAACATCGCCACCGTTTACAGCGACCGCGGCCAGGGCGTGCGCGCGCCGGTGGTCTTTTACAACCGCTGTAATGAGGCGGCGGCGCGGCTGAAGCCGGGCGATTTCGACTGGAATGCAATCTTCGACGCCGGCGTACGCTGGTTCCATAGCGGCGGCATCTTCGCGGCTCTCTCGCAGACGACGGCCGAGGTAATTATCGAGGGCATGCAGGCGGCAAAGGCTGCCGGTGCAGTAATCTCCTTCGATCTGAATTATCGGGAGAAACTCTGGAAGATCTCCGGCGGAGAGCATCGTGCCCAGGCGGTCATCGGACGTATCGTGGAAAACGTCGATATCCTTGTCGGAAACGAGGAAGATCTGCAAAAAGGCCTCGGTATCCCCGGTCCGGCAGTCGCTGCCAAATCCAAACTCGATCCGAGTAGCTTTTTCGAAATGATCGATCGCGTCGTTGAACAGCATCCCCAAATCAAGATCGTCGCGACCACCCTGCGGGAAGTGCACTCAACCAACCGGCACAGCTGGAGCGCAGTCGCCTGGGTCAACGGCCAATCTCATGTCGCTCCAACCTGCGAGCTCGACGTTCTTGATCGGGTCGGCGGCGGGGACGGATTTGCGTCCGGATTCTTCTATGGTATCCTTACGGGCGAGTCGCCGGAAGAGGCGATTAAGCTCGGTTGGGCCCATGGCGCGCTTCTAACCACCTTCCCGGGCGATACCACCATGGCGACCGTAGAGCAGGTGCGGGCTTTTGCGAAGGGCGGCTCGGCCCGCATCCAGCGCTAAGAGGTTCTGGCCTGAACCTATACTAACAGCAGACTGATGTGCTTTCCCAGGTGATGGCGCAGGACGTCTTCATGAAGGTGTTGATTTTGTAGTAGAATTTTTCGGATTCTTTCCCGAAACCGATAATGACCATTGGTGCTTTCAGTGAGCACCGATCCAAAGGTTACGTGGAGAATCTGTCGGCCATGATCTTGATCCAGATAAGTCCTTTCCAATTCATTATCTTTGAGCTTACCTGCCTCTGGCACCCGGTCCAGTCCCGCGGATAGATGATAGCTTTCCCGATCCTTTGCGAAGCGACTCCTGGCAAAATTAATGATTGACCTGAAAAATTCCTTGTCTTTTCGACAAACCACCCGCAGGGCTTCGAGATAGCTGGTGCCTGCTGTTTTAACATGAAAACGCCCTTTGCAGATTCGCCCGATGGAGGGGTATATACTAAATTTGTCACTGCCGCTGTGTACGCCGATCTTATAAGGACCATATTGCTCTGCAATTGCCATGTGCTGTATCAAAGACTTCTCAAAAAGGGAAACATCGCCTTTGTAATCAATACCTTTTTCAAAATCCCCGACAAATCGAGGCGCTATACTGATGATCGGAATGGCATGCCGCTTTAGTTCCAGAGCGACGAAGAGATGTTCCAGAATCGATGTGGGCTGAGCGGTTTCGTCAACCGAAAGTTCCAGTTCAAAGGGTTTGGATCCCATGACTTTTGCTACGTGGTGGGCCATTTGGTAGGTATGGTCCAGTGCTCGGCCGTATTTGATCGCTGCCCGCTTCAACGCAATTTCGTCAAATGTAACCCGAATCGTTTCCTGCTCTTTCTCAATTTTGAAGGTTTTATCGAGATAGAGGTTTATAAAATCAGGGGCCCCTTCGATGGAGCTGTCGATAAGATTTTGGAATCGTTGCTCAATTTTATTTTGATTATAATTTTCAACGTGTTGATCCACGTATTCGCTGGGATCGATGGTGAAAAAAACGAACCCTGCCTGGGCCGTCATCTCCACATCAGACGTCGTTTTCAGGTGATCCGCATCAGCCCCAAAGGGACGAACCCATCCGGCTCGAAAGACACCCCAGGTGGCATCATCAATGACTTCCCTGGCTGTTCGCGCCGTGCGGGACATTTCACGTATCGACTGCTGGGCAAAAATCGGAATGATTCTTTCCCCGGCAGCATCCATTGCCAAAACATGGCCGGAAGTGGCCAATCCGATCCGATCCCCAAAGCCAAACGTGGGCTTTAACCCGAGTGTTTGTGGACGTGTATGCGGAACCAGTTGTCTTAAAACAGCTGCATTTGCCGGACTCATTTCTGCCATCACCACACGCAGTCCCTGAACTTCGGATGATTCACCCTGGAATTCGACCAACCACGACGGCATCTTTGCAGCTTCAGCAACGCCAAAAAGCAGAGACGTTTCATCGAGGTCCAGTATCCCAATCATCCCGTGCGCGAGTCTGCAAAGGGATAAAGGCAATACCGCCCCCCAGCTTAAAATCGCCTGCAGAGAATCGGCTGTCGATTTCCGCCTTTCTGCTTCCAGATGCTCGGCACCGTGTTTCCCAAAAGCCTGAATAACCTGCTCAATGTGAGTCATTAAATCCCCCTTGTGGCGAATTCGGCTAAAAGCTCTTTTACATAGCATAAGGAGTTTTTTAAAATACTGTCGACATCAGGCCGAGGAAGGCATTCAAAGGACAAAAATCCATCGTAGTTAACATCAATCAATGCATTCAGCACTTCCCGGAAGGCCAAATGACCTTGCCCGGGCCCGCATCGGTTGCTGTCAACCAGATGAACATATCCCAGAGAGTCGCCGGCGCGATGGATACTGGCAGCGATATCCACTTCCTCGATGGTCATATGGTAGGTGTCGGCAAGGTATTTCAAATTGGCGGCACCAAGTTGCTCGATAACCGCTAGCGCATCTTCGGTGGTGTTGAGCCAGTCACATTCATATCGGTTCAAGGGTTCCAGCAAAAGGGGCACGCCCACATCCGCTGCCGCATGGCAGCATTCCTGCAGACAGGCAAAGTGATGCTTACGAGCTTGGGCGGCTTGGTCGACATCGTTTCCCAGATTCCCGTTCAGCACGCCGATGGTTACAGCTGATCCCAAACGCGCAGCCAGCTTAATGTGCTCCTTCATCCGCCCGACGGCCCGCATACGAACCTCAGAATTGGCATCCGTGAACGTCAACCCATCCATCCCCGCAGCCATACCCGTACCCAAGGTCGTAACTGGCAGCGAATAGCGCTGAGACAGTTCAACAATCTCTTCCCAATCCACATCATGTGGATCGCGCAAATGAACCTCGATTCCATCGTAGCCATATTGGGATGCAAGGGCAAATGTTTCAGCTATGGCGCCGCGCAACAAGATGGCTGCAAAACGCGCTTCACTGGGGGTCGCTGTGACTGCCAGTTTCATCACACACTCACATCTTATAAGGATTGGTCCGTTGGCCCGTTAGCCCGTTAGCCGGTTGAGCGTTAAGAGACGTCATTCGGCAAATACTACATAACGGCTGTGATTTTGCATTCTTTGCGGTCGGTCTGAAGCATTACAATATTCTCTGGAACTTTCTCAAGACTGATTTTCTTTGTGATGATGGGCGTCATGTCCATGCCGGCTGCCATCGCCGAAATCACCCTGGGAAACGTGCCGTGTCCCGAATGGCCTTGGGAGCCAACGATTTGAGCCCGCCGGACTTGAAAAACTTCGCCGGTAACCGGTATTTTTGCGTCCGCCCGCGCAACGATGACAACGGCGGTGTTCAACGTCCGTCCGTTCCAAATCACATGTTCGATATCACTCCAGACCACATCCGGAAGTCCGGTGGCTTCCAGAATCAGATTGACGCCCCCACCCCGGGTAATGTCCAGAACTTGTTCGGCTGTATTTCCTTCAGTCGGGTCGATCACATGGCTGGCACCCAGTTTTTGGGCAATTTTCGCTCTGTCTTTGGATGGCTCCGATATAATGACATTGCTGGCACCGGCGGTTTTCATCACGGCACAAGCGGCAGCGCCGATTGGACCACCGCCTAAAATCCAGACCGAATCACCGGGGCGAATTCCCCCACCGCGTTCAATCACCGCGTTGTATGCCACACTGGTAGGCTCCACCAGACTACCCAGCCGGAAGGCTTTTTCTTCATCGTAACGATCCACGAGCTCATGCAGGCTCCAGCAGTACTTTGCATTCAGCGCAATATAATCCGCAAAAGCACCGTCGATGGAAAAACCGATTTCCTGAAGACGTTCACAATGGTTGGGATATCCATCTGCACAGGGACGACAGGCACCGCACCAGGCCATTTCCTCGGCGCAGACAGGCTCGCCGGTCTCAAACGGCTGATTCGTGCGACGATTGATGGCATCCGCCTCAGCCTCAACCACCACCCCGGAAAGCTCGTGACCCAGGGTACACGGAAATGCTGTCAGTCCTGGATAGAAAATATAACCATCGGGTTTGGCCTGGGCCATGTGAACATCGCTGCCGCAAATGCCACAGGCTTTGACCTTAACAATCACTTGCCCCGGGTTGGGTTTTGGAATGGGTTTGTCAACTATTTCCAGGCGTGGATTTCGCCACACCTTGCTGCCCAGATAACTCAACTTGCCGTCAATATCCTTGGATCCAAGCTTGAAATCTGGCCTGGGGTCCCAGTCCGCAAACAGCGTTACTGTTTTCATTTTATCCATAATTATGCTCCTTTTTAAAAGTAGAATATCATCAAAAAGTGGCAATGTGTCAAGCCAATAATCGCCGGCATCAGAAGATAACGCTCATAAATTCATCGCGATCTTTTTGATTTAATGATTCTTAGTTTAGGCACACTTGACTTATTGCTTATTCCATAATATTTCTTTCTCAATCAAGCGAAAGTGAGAGCAGCATGATTCGTCGTACAAAAATCAGCCTGAACAGAATCCTTTTCCCGGTCGCAAGCCTTGAAGACTTCTTTAAAATAACTTCAGATATGGGCTTAAATAAGGTTGAATTACGCAACGATCTTCCGCAAATAGGGATAATTGACCCCTACTCGTTCGAACAAGTGAAGGGATTATCGGAAAAGTACGATATACAAATCCTGACGATTAATGCTTTGCAAAAGTTTAATCTGGGTGCAGTCTTACCGAAAGTTTTGGAGGAATTAAAAGAATTGATCAAGCTTGCCGTGTCCATCGACTGTGGGGCTATCGTACTGGTTCCCAACAATGATGTCGATGATAAAAGAGGCTCAGAAGTAATGATGAAGGAAACGGTGACCGCGTTAAAAGCCTTTGGACCGTTATTGGAAGACAGCGGTATTTTGGGGTATGTGGAACCATTGGGATTTAAGCAATGCTCTTTGCGTTCAAAGGTTACTGCCATAAAGGCGATTCAGGAATCAGGCTGCCGCAACTATAAAATTGTGCATGACACCTTTCATCATCACCTGGGGCCTGATACCAATGATATATTCAAAACGAATTATAATATCTTCTACACCGGGCTCGTGCACGTATCCGGAGTGGAAAGTGATCTTCCAGCTCATCAATATAAGGACGATCATCGCGTCTTAATATCGGATAGAGATCATCTGAAAAACCTCGAGCAGCTGGAATTGCTCCTTAAGCTGGGCTATAATGGAGATATTTCCTTTGAGCCGTTTGCCACAGAGGTTCAAACCATGGATATTGAAGCGTTAAAGGCCGCTATTCATCAGAGCATCGATTTTATGATTAACCGCTAGCATTGAATATTGAAGATTGAATATTTGCGGAGGTCGCTGCGCTCCACTGTTTTACTAATAATAAAATTGATAGAATTCCTTAAATTTTCAATATTCAATATAAAATATTCAATTTAATAAAGGAGGACCAATGAGTTTTTTAGAGGAAATGTTCGGTCTTGACGGCAAAACCGCAATTGTTGCCGGAGGTGCAGGTGTCATTGGCACGGTCATGTCAAAGGCTCTGCTGATGGCCGGGGCAAATGTAGTCATCTGGTCCCGAACCCAGGCTTCGATAGATCAGGCCCTCGAACAGCTAAAAGCGCTCGCCCAGGACCCGGAGCGTATGAAAGGAATGCAGGTCGATACCGCCATAGAAAAGGAAGTGGCAGAAGCTCTGGCAGCGTCTGCCGCAGCGCTCGGATCCCCTGAAATACTGATTAACGCAGTTGGGGGAAACATCGGCAAAGCCCCCTTTGTCGAAACCGAAATGGATCAGTTCGAGCTAGTACTGAAACTGAATCTCATTGCCGGCTTGATGGTTCCCACCAAAGTGATCGCCGCCTACTGGATTGAAAATAAAATCAAAGGATCCATTATCAACCTGACCTCAATGGCCTCATACAACCCGCTGTCAGGGGTGTGGGCATATGATGCTGCCAAATCCGGGGTGTTGAACCTGACCACGGGCGCAGCCAACGAGTTCGCTGCTTATGGTATTCGTGTAAATGCTATTGCCCCGGGCTTTTTCTTAGGAAAACAAAACAGAGCGCTGTTGGTTGATCAACAAACCGGAGAATACACCGAGAGGGGCAATGCGGTCATCGCGCATACCCCCTTTGGCCGTTTTGGAAATGCGGAAGAACTGATGGGTGCCACCTTATTTCTGGCCAGCAATCAAGCCTCAGGTTTTGTCACGGGGACATCCATTCCTGTAGACGGCGGTTACCTGGCGCATAATATTTAGATCAGCGGTATTTCCGGATGCGAACTATTTATTCCCTTAGAACTGGCAGCTGATCCGGATCTATGTATATTTTGACGGTTTCACCGGCAGCCCGTTTTCGGCGAACATCGCCTTTGGCCCGGATGACGGAATTATGGAGGTTGAGCTGGTAATCGATTAATTCACCAACATAGGTGGCTCGGGCTACCCTGGCATCAAAAATATTTAAGGCTCCCCGGGGGATTGATGCTTCGGACTCTGAAAGGAATTCAATATTTTCAGGTCTAACGGCAACATCCACTTCCTGCCCCTTTTCCAGCCCAATCCCTCTGCCGTGGAGCGTCAGACCGTCATGTGTTCTCACCACCGCATGGTCGCCGGACATATCCTGCACCTTCCCCCCGATAAAATTGGTTGTGCCCATGAAACCGGCGACGAATTTATTCGCCGGGCGGGAATAAATTTCCGACGGTGTGCCCAATTGCATGAGTTTGCCTTTATCCAGAACGGCGATGCGGTCCGAAATCACCATGGCCTCGGTCTGGTCATGGGTAACGTAGATGGTGGTTATCCCGTACTGTTTGTGCAACTGGGCGATCTCAAACCTCATTTGCTCTCGCAAGAGAGCATCCAGATTGCTCAACGGTTCGTCGAGAAGCAGAATATCGGGCTCAAGCACCAGGGCCCGGGCCAAGGCGACGCGCTGCTGCTGGCCACCGCTTAATTGCCGGGGATATCTGCTTGGGAGCTCCTCCAGTTTTACGATAGTCAGACCTTCGGCCACCTTTTTTGTGATCCGATGCCTGGGCATTTATTTCAGCTGCAGACCGAAGGCCAGGTTTTGGAATACGGTCATATGGGGCCAGAGTGCATAATTCTGAAACACCAGCCCGATGCCTCTCTTTTCGGGTGGTATGTCTGAAATTTTTCGATCACCGATATA
>CP070694.1:2632298-2637111 GCA_020353355.1 Desulfobacterales bacterium
ACGATGATACGGGCGACCATTCGCATCATCTGTACGAAAGATTTGTCTAAAAGATTATCTTCCCGTTCGGCAAATTTGGTAAGTTCGAATACCAGCAATTCAATCAGGCGGTAGACAAACAACACCACCGCCAGCGTGCCGAATACATCAATAGCGGTGTCGGCAGTGCGTTCGGCGGTTGGTGGAAAAACTAAAAACTCTTTAGCCATATATATTGCCAGGGTGATCAAAAATAAACGAATAGGCCATATGGCCGCCTCCAACACCAGCCTAAGGCGCACATTTTCTTCCGAGCTTTTGAGCACAATGGTCATATTGGTTAAAAAACCGCCGATTTGGCGAATCGCCATGTAGACAATCACCAGAATGGCAATCAGCAGCAGATATCGCCACGCCGGGTACTGCAGAAATCGCTCAGGAATAAAACTTTTCATGCTGTAAATAAATATCGCTATCGCAAGCACCAATGTTGACACTCTCAAGAAGCTCTTTAATTTGGCTAATGCGCGTTCGGGAAATTGCTCCTGTAAATTCGTCGGCAAGGCCAGTCGCAGGCGGTCGAGCCAGTCGATCAGTATATAGATAACAATAAGGGCCGCCAAGATAAGCAGCAATGCCTCGACGCCATGCAGTACGTTGATAATCTTTTCATAGGCACCAAGAACCGGTTCAATCATCCGCAACAGCAGCGCAGTAGCTGCCAGCCTCAAGGGCGGCAGAAAGGCCGCCAGTTTCCAATCCTCGGGAGTATGGCCTTTCTTCTCCACAAATGCGTGAATGCGTCTGCGGATAAATCGAAACAGAACCTCCAGCACAATCAGTCCGATAATTAAAATAGCCAGAGAAACGCCAAACTGCCACAAGCCGTTTCCCTGTCCGGATTGCCCGAGCAATGAATTTAATTGTTGTAAGAAATTTTCCCAGGTCTCCATCGTTCTTCTCCTTTGAGTCTTTTACGGATTATTTCCCTATAAACGTCTGGTTGCTGTTTACAGCCAGCGTTTGCGTTTGAACCAAAAAAGCAAAAGGGCAAAAATTGCAACCAACACCCCCCATAATACAGGATACGACCATTTCCACTCGAGCTCCGGCATAAATTTGAAATTCATTCCGTAAATTCCGGCAACAAAGGTCAAGGGGATAAAAATGGTAGCCATGATGGTCAACACCTTCATCACCTCGTTCATTTTGTTGCTCAGCGTGGAAAGATAGAGATCCAGCATTCCGGTGAGAACATCCCGCATGGATTCGATGGTGTCAATAACCTGGATCGTATGATCATATATGTCTCTGAAAAAAATATGGCTGGACTCCTGAACCAGCTGGGACTCTTCATGCATCAGGTGATTGAGTAATTCTCGGATGGGCCAAACCTGTTTGCGAAAATATATCATTTCCCTTTTTAAGCTGTGAATGCTCTCCAAAGTCTGGGGCTTTGGGTTCTCAAGCAATTCTTCCTCAATCTGCTCCAATTTTTCACCCACTTTCTCGAGTATGAAAAAATAGTGATCCACCGTCGCGTCAATGAGCGCATAGGTGAGGTAATCGGGCCCTGACTTGCGTATGCGCCCTTTTGCTTTGCGGATTCGCTCTCTGACGAAGTTGAAGACATCGCCTTCTTTCTCCTGGAACGAAATTAAATAATGTGCTCCCAAAATGAGGCTCACTTGCTCGGATGTAATATGCATGTTGGCATCATCATAAAACAGCATCTTAAAAACGATAAATACGTAATCATCATAGTCCTCAGCTTTGGGACGCTGCCCGGTATTTACAATGTCTTCTAAGGTCAATGGGTGAATATCAAAATGATGGCCGATCTTTTCAATAATATCGATTTCATGCAGTCCGTCGATGTTGATCCAGGTGATCGCCGGCGTATCTTTATAGGGAAATGATTCGTCAATGGTTGCTAATTCCTTTTCCTGGAGCTGTTCCTGGTCATAGTTTATTAGAGAGAACTTCGTCGTTTCCGCTTTTTTTTCACCGATATGAACAAGGGTCCCCGGGGAAAGTCCTGCCTTCTTAGAGGTTTTCTTGATAAAGCGAGGCACTTGGATCCACCTCCTTTCCTAGTGTTTATGCGACTGACAAATTTGAATAAAATCGATATCGCACTGTTTCGATGATTGTCATTTTCGCTTCACTGCCCGCGGCTTACTGACCTTAAGAGCTCGATAATTTGATTCATCAGGTCGATGGTGGACTGAATCGTTATTCGTTCTTTTCTGACGAGCGGTGATTCAAAGAAATTTGGAGGTAAAATAGTATAATTAATCTGAATCTGCTTTTGCATGGTGTTGATTTGCCGCACGGCTGTTTCCAGGCTTTCAATTCGGACATCATAAAATTTTTGACGATTTTTCTCTCGCAGATCGATGAAAAGGGTCATTAAATCTCTTTCGTATTCACAGATAGTACTAATCGTTGATATGGCCAATACCGAAGACAGAAAAATGTTTTTTTGTTGGTTATAATTCTGATTGGCTTTGGCCGACGTGTCCATTGTGCTTAAAATATTTTCAAACTGATTGATGTTGCTTGACAAATCCATCAAAATATTTTCAAGTTGCGGTAGAATATCCGTAAACTTCACAGGGTTGTTTTGAGCGCTCAATGGCTGCGGAATCAATGATACAAACATGAGGAGAGCAAATGTAATTATTTTTCTCATTTTTTACTCCGATCGTATTTATTATGAACACACGTATTTATTTTCATCAGCACGTTTTAAACACAATTCTTACCCAATCCGTCGTTTATGTCAATACCGGCTAGCGGCCTGACGGAGGAGCGACGGCATGCGGGTAGTCAAGTTTTTCATCCAGTGGAGCCACGCATTATGCAAAAAGCCAAGCTATCAATTGTGACAAAACCATTGCTTTCATGGATTTTTACGGGCAATCAAAAACTCAAACTGTTGTTGCTGTTGACGGTGGTCGCGACGGTTATCATCCGGGTTGCGCCGCTTGAAATGCAAAAACGAATTGTCAACCAGGCTATCAAATTGAAGGCATTTGATCTGTTGCTCATTTAATGCAGTTTCTATCTGGCGGCAGTAGTCATTGCCGGGGGTCTTAAGTATCTGATTGCCTATCTTCAGACGGTTATTGGACAACGCGCCTTGACCGACATGCGCAAAGATCTTTATCGTCACATGTTGACCCTGCCGTTGAGCTTTTTCAGGAAAACGCAGCCCGGTATGGTGGTGCAGTCGTTTGTCTCCGAGCTTGCCACGGCAGGAGACTTTGTCGGAATGGCCGTCGCGATTCCCCTGATCAGTGCCCTGAGCCTGATCGCCTTTACAGCGTATTTGCTCTGGTTGAACCCGCTTTTAGCCCTTGTATCGTTTTCGATCTATCCATTTTCCCTTTTTGTTCTTCCCATGTTGCAACGACGTGCCAACATAGAAAATAAAAAACGCGTGGATGCGTCCCGTGATTTTTCAGGCAAAATTGCAGAGGCCGTCTCCGGAATTCATGAGATCCAGGGCAATGCAGCCTACCACATCGAGAGCCGCAAGTTTGATTCGCTGGCAAACGACCTGCAAAAAATCAGAATCACCTGGAATCTCTATCGACAGGGCATCAAAGTCAGCAGTAATTTTTTTTCCAGTATCAGTCCGTTTATCATCTTCATATTAGGTGGGTATCTGACCATCAAGGGACAGCTGGAACTGGGTGCGCTGGTGGCATTTTTATCCGCTCAGGAAAAGCTTTTCGATCCCTGGCGTGATCTGATCGACGTCTATCAATCGTATCAAGAGGCCTTGGTCAGCTATCGGCGGACGATGCAATATTTTGATGTTACTGCCGAGTTTGCGATTGAACCTGCAGACCGCCAGCCATATCAACTGCAAGGAAGCATTGAGGTCAAAAACCTTTCATTTCAAACGGAAGAGGGTGTCCCGCTGCTCAATGATGTAAACTTGACGCTGGCGAACGGCGACCAACTGGCCTTAATTGGTTTTTCCGGCAGCGGCAAAAGCACACTGGCCAACTGTATCGGCCAGCTTTATAAATACCCCAGCGGACATGTCCGCATCGATAACCGGGAAGTCGCCGAATTAACGAAAAGAGATATGGCATGGAACGTCGGACTGGTATCCCAAACCCCGTTTATTTTCGACGGTACCATCGAAGAAAACCTGCTTTACGGATGTGTATCAAAAATGGGTGCAGATAACGGTGGGTTTTCACACCCATTGCCGGATCTCGACCGAATGATTGAGACCATCCAGCAAACCGGATTATTTCCAGATGTTCTGCGCTTCGGTCTGAATTCCGTGCTTGATGATAAAGAGCATGCGAAGCTGGTGCCCAACCTCATTCGGATTCGAAAAAAATTAGGGCGCAGGCTGAGCGTTCCATTGGCGGAACATCTCGAATTCTTCGACAAAGAAAAATATCAGGATTACTCCACGGTGGCGAAAAATTTAACCTTCGGCAGCGCGAGCCAGCTTGAATTCAAAGAAAAGAATTTGTCAAAAAATGAATATTTTCTCAAATTTTTAGAAGATACCGATCTCATGCATCCGCTGATGATTTTAGGTTCAAGGCTGTGCAAACAAACTGTAGATATTCTTGCCGGCCTTCCTCCGAGCGAAATGTTTTTCGAACAAAGTCCGCTTTCGCCGGATGAGCTGGAAACATATGCTCTGCTTGCAGAACAGCTGAAAAAATTGGATTGGCGTCTATTAGACCCCGATGGCCGGCAACGCCTTCTGGATTTAGCTTTGCGGTTCATTCCAGGCAAGCATAAGATGATTGCGTTGCCTGACGGTTTGAAAAGACAAATTCTGCAAGCTCGCACC
>CP070694.1:2637211-2642030 GCA_020353355.1 Desulfobacterales bacterium
TGAGTCCCAGGCCGCGGACGTCCCCGATTTCCGGGCAATGTTTCTGAAGTTCGCTCAATTGCTGTCGGAGAAAATCCCCTTTGGCCTTGACCGACTCCAGAAAACCTGGTGCTCCGATGATGTCAAGCTGGGCCAGTCCGGCTGCGCAGGCTACGGGATGGCCGCCGAAAGTTGAGCCGTGGGAGCCGGCCGGCCATTGATCCATCAGTTCCCTGCGGGCTGCCAGTACGGCCAGCGGGTAGCCCCCGCCGACCGCTTTGCCTAAAAGCAAAAGGTCGGGTTCAACGCCGAAATGTTGATAGGCGAACATACGGCCGGTTCGCCCCAAGCCGGTTTGAACTTCATCGAACATCAGCAAAAATCCCTTATCGCGGCAAAGATCGGCGAGCGCCTGCAAATATTTTTGCGGTGGCACCACATAACCGCCTTCCCCCATGACCGGCTCGAAAAGGACGACACTGACATCTTCTACAGGAACGATGTGTTCAAAGTCATCCAGCAGGTAATGCAAACAATCCAGACGGCATGTCTCTGGATGCTGATGAAAACAGCACCGATAGCAGTACGGATAGGGCGCAAAATAGACGTGCGGGATAAACGGCGCATAGTGTTTCCGGAACTTGGCGCTGGAGCCGGTCACCGAGGCCGCCCCCATCGTGCGTCCATGAAAAGAGCCTCGAAAGGCGACGATCGAATTTTTGCCGGTAATATACCGAGCCAGCTTGAGGCCGCTTTCCACAACCTCGGCCCCGGTATTGGTAAAGAAAAACTTATCCTGTCGACCGGTCCATTTCCGAAGTTCGGCCGCCAGCAGCAGCGCGCTGGGATAGCTGACCAGGTTGAAAGAGGCATGGCCTAGCTGATGAAGCTGTTTTTCCGCAGCGGCCGTCAACGCCGAATGGCAATGCCCCAGGGCGTTTGCCGCCACACCCTGCACAAAATCCAGGTATTTATCCCCGTCGGTCGTATAGAGATGGACGCCTTCACCTCGTTGCACCACCAAATTCGTGACCTTCTTGGGCGCTGTGGTAAAATATTCGGGATACGCACTTTTCAGCCAGTATGAATTCACAATCATTCCTCCTGCGGTAGGAGTTGATCCCCGGCGCTTAGCCGCTGCCGCTGCAAAAATCCGGGGCCATAAAGGTTAACATCGGTAAACCGTCGAACGTCGTTCCATCCACGTGACGAGTTTCGATGTTGAAAAAACCATGACGAGATAAATGATGCCGGCGGCGCAGAAAATTTCCAAAGGCGCGTAGGTTTCGGCCGCCAGCGTCCGAGCCATGCCTGTCAGATCCATCAAGGTGATCGTGCTGGCCAACGAAGTGGCTTTGATTTGTAAAATGATTTCGTTGCCGTAAGCCGGCAATGCGAAGCCGATCATTTGCGGTAAAATGATTCGCCTTAAGACCTGGGCGCGGTTCAACCCCATGGCATGCGCCGATTCGATTTCTCCGGCCGCTACGGCCTGAATGCCGCCGCGTATGATTTCGGCCGTATAGGCGGCCGTATTGAGGCTCAGGGACAGCAAGGCCGACGTATAGGCATCCAGAGTCAGACCGATTTGCGGCAGCCCGTAATAAATTAAAAAAATCTGGACCAAAAGCGGCGTCCCCCGAAAATAGTAGACATAGGCAAAGCTGAATCCCGCCACCCACCGGTTTTTCGACAATCGCCCCAATGCCAGCGGCAAGGCCAGACAGGCGCCGATGATCAGGGAAATGCATGTCAGATGGATGGTTAAAATCGAAGACTTTAGCAGTTGCGGCATGCTCTCGTAGATCAAATTCAGAATCACGCGTGAATCTCCTTTACGCCCCGCGCCGTCCGACGTTCCAGGAAATGCATGGCAATGGAAGTAAAAATGGTCAGTGCCAGGTAGATCAGAGAGGCCGTAAAATAAAAAGCGAATGGTTGATGGGTGATGGCAGTGGCCATCGATGTCTTTCGCATCAGTTCATCCAGGCCGATCACCGAAACAAGGGCCGTGTTTTTCATCAGGGCCAAGGTCATATTGCCCAAACCCGGCAAGGCGATCCGCCAGGCCTGAGGCAGGATGATCCGTCGGTATATTTGCGCCGAAGTCAACGCGAATGCCTGTGCGGCTTCGATCTGGCCTTTGGGCACGGACAAGATAGCGCCGCGGAATATTTCGGATGCATAAGCGCCAAAATAGAGACCCAGGGCCACTACCCCGCCGACAAACGGGTTGACTTCCAGGTAAAAATCAATGCCGAACCCGTCCAGCAGGCGTGTGATCAAAATGGGGACGCCGAAATACACCAGCAAAATTGTCAGAAGTTCCGGAAGGCCCCGGATCAGGTCCGAATACAGATCCGCCGTTTTGCGCAACAGCCGACGGCGCGAAAGCTTGACCAAAGCGACGATCAGGCCGATGACCAGTCCCAGCGCCAGCGAGGTCAGAAAGATTTCAACGGTCACCAGCGTCCCGCTGGCGAGTTGATGTCCGTAACCTTTCAGATCAAACATTGTTGCCCTTGCTAAATCGTATGCGTTCAGCGCCACTGATGGCGCCGGTCGGCTATCGGCGTTTCAAGCCGAAACCCGGGATGGGTTCACGGCGCGAGAGTCGAAATTCCTGCCGGTTCGACCGGATCGACTGCGCGCCGCTCCGGTCGAATCAGCGGCTCAAGTCCCAAGATCCATCCCGCGATGCGGCACTCGGAAGACATGCTTACTTTTTCAACAAGGATTCGCCAAACCACTTGGTGCTAATTTGATCATAGGTGCCGTTTTTAATAATCGTATCCAGAGCGGCGTTGAATTTCTCCAAAAGCTCCGTGTCTTCCTTGCGAATGCCGATGCCAGCCGCCACCGGGTTGTACATCCCCAGCAGGAAGCTAAAACCGGCATCCGGATGGTGCGTGATAAAATGGGCCATCAGCGGGCGGGAAGCGATCATGGCGTCCAGGCGTTTGTTCTTCAAATCCAAAATACAGTTTTCATTGGTGTCGTAAGTCTTGATGGTGACTTTATCGCCGAACATCTCTTTGATGGTTCCCTCATGGATCGTGGCCCGCTGCACGCCGATTGTTTTCCCGTGCAAGGCCTCGACGTTATCGGCGAGGTTCGCATCTTTGCGCACAACGTAGGAGGCCACCGAATAATAGTAGGGGTTGGTGAAGGCGATCGCTTGTTTGCGTTTCTCCGTTATGGCCATGCTGGCGACGATCACATCGAACTTCTTGGCCTGCAATGCCGGAATCATGCCGTCCCAATCCTGCGTGGCCAACGTGCAGTCGGCCTTCATGGTTTCACACAGGGCTTTGGCAATATCGACATCAAAGCCCTCCAGCTCGCCTTTGGGATTGACATAATTGAAAGGACTATACGCGCCCTCGGTGGCGATCCGGATTTTATCCGCCCCCAGAGCCGGTGAAGCCACCAACATCATCATGCCTAAAAAAACAAGAATAAATTTTTTCATACTCATAGCCCCGACCTCCTGTTCTCCTTTTTATGGTCCATGGTTTCGTGCTTTCGCACCCGAACCGGCAGCTAATATTGCCAGGTTCCCACTACAAGCAAGCAATCAGAAACATATCTTAACTGAAGCTTCCAGCAGGCCTAAGTGCTGGATAAAAAAGCCCGCAATCGCTCGGTCTCCTGAGATTCGAAAACCTTTTGAGGTGGCCCGGCTTCGCAAATAACTCCCTCGTTTAAAAAAATGACCAGGTTGGATACTTCTCTGGCAAATTTCATTTCATGGGTTACGATAATCATGGTGCGGCCTTCTGCGGCCAGGGAGCGGATGACGTTAAGCACTTCACCGACTAACTCCGGATCGAGCGCCGAGGTGATTTCATCCAAAAGAAGCACCTGCGGCATCATCGCAAGGGCCCGCGCAATGGCCACTCGCTGCTGCTGCCCGCCGGAAAGCCTGGCCGGATATTCATCCCGTTTTTCAGCAATGCCAACTTTTTGGAGCAACAATTCCGCATACTCAACGGCTTCATGACGGGGGCGCTTCAGCACCCGCATGGGGGCTTCAATCAAGTTCTGGAGCACGGTCATGTGGGACCAGAGATTGAAATTCTGAAAGACCATGCTGACTTTGGTTCGCAGTCGACACACTTGCGCACGTTCAGCCGGCACTAACCGGCCGTCCCGGTTGCGCTTCATTTTGATGGGTTCCCCGTCAATAAAGATCGATCCCGCATCCGGTATTTCCAGATAATTAATACAACGCAACAAGGTGCTCTTCCCCGAACCACTGGAACCGATGATTGAAATAACGTCATGATTATAGGCCTTCAGCGAAACGCCTTTCAAAACGTCGTCGGAGCCAAAACGTTTCCAAATATCGCGCACCTCAACTTGAGGGACTTCGTTTACCTTGAAATTAGTATGCATACTGGGTCATAAAGAAGATAATAATTTACTTATACTATACGGAGGTATGGCAAAAAGAAAATTGTGCGCAAATGATGGATATGCGCATTTTATATTATGGAAGTCCGAAAATGACAAGAAATTAAATCCGATTCAGCCTAAGGAACCCCTTTTTAAATGCCGAAGAGTAAAGCTACTCGGCATTGGGCAGGTGTTGGCTGTTGGGGTCACCAGGCTAAGCAATCGAAAATAAAATAAAAATCTATAAATTATAGAGCTAAAAAGATCTTAAACAGTCTATTTTGATAGGAAAATGAATTAAGCATTCAGGAATAAAAAAATTGGACGGTGTCGGCGTTGATCGTATCCTGAGCACCGGCCAGGATCTTTTTAAACTCGGCGCGCATCCTCCGGTAGGCCGCTAGTTCTTGCTTGCTGGACCCCGCATCATCCAGCTGCTGAA
>CP070694.1:2642130-2652249 GCA_020353355.1 Desulfobacterales bacterium
AAATTACGCGGCAAACATTTACAATGACCAAACTAACCTTTTGACCTGTAGTATAATTCCTCCCTGAGTTGGATCATTGTTTCAGAAACGCGCCGCCAAATACAAAATACAAAACACCAAACACTTTTGAAAGTGATGACTTTTGAGACATTTTACAGGACAATCGATAATGAGGCTTTGATGAAAAATGAATAAAAACACCACCCTTGATCGTATCCAAACCCTGTCCACAAAGAATACCGACAGCATGTATCTCAATGATTTTCTGCTAACCTGGGACAAGTCCGAAGATGAAATCGCCGCGACATTTCAGACGGCGGAAATCCTGCGGTCCATGCGCAGAAACAACATTTCTTGCCGGTCCTTTGACTCCGGGTTGGCGGTGTCAATTTTCAGGGATAAGTCCACCCGTACGCGTTTTTCCTTTGCCAGCGCCTGCAATTTGCTTGGGCTGGCGACGCAGGATCTGGATGAAGAAAAATCTCAGATTGCTCATGGGGAAACCGTGCGGGAGACGGCTAATATGATTTCGTTTCTGGCCGAGATCATCGGTATCCGCGATGATATGTATCTGGGTGCGGGTCACGCCTATATGAAGGAAGTCGCCCAATCCGTGGAGCAGGGGTATCGAGAAGGCGTGTTGCCCCAGCGGCCCACGCTGGTTAATCTCCAATGTGATATCGATCACCCAACCCAGACGATGTCCGACGCCCTGCATCTGATCAACAAATTTGGGGGTGTCGAAAACCTCAAAGCCAAAAAAATTGCCATGACCTGGGCCTATTCGCCGTCTTATGGAAAACCTCTGTCGGTTCCCCAGGGCGTCATCGGTCTGATGACCCGCTTCGGGATGGAGGTTGTTCTGGCTCATCCCGAGGGCTATAACCTTTTGCCCGAAGTCGAGGAAGTGGCTCGGTCCAACGCTCGCCAATGCGGCGGCGCCTACACCCGCGTGGACAGCATGTCCGAAGCATTCACGCAGGCAGACATCGTATATCCCAAAAGCTGGGCTCCTTACACCGTCATGCAGGAACGAACCCGGATGCTGCGCAATGGCGATCTCGAGGGCCTGAAGGATCTTGAAAAGCGCTGCCTGGAAAGCAACAAACGCTTCATCGACTGGGAATGCACCGAAAAACTGATGAAAACCACAAAGGGCGGCAGCGCCCTGTACATGCACTGTTTGCCGGCGGACATCAGCGGCGTCAGCTGTGAAAGGGGGGAGGTCGAAGCGTCCGTCTTTGAACGTTACCGGGTGCCTCAGTACATTCAGGCCGGATACAAGCCCTATATCATCGCGGCCATGATTTTTTTAAGCAAATTCAAAAATCCGGCTGATAAGCTGGAGAAGTTGATAAAGAAAGCAGAACCGGGGATTTAATAAAGTGCCTAAAGTGACCTTGCTTTCGCTCCTTTTTAAGATAGGAGAATATTGATGAGCGACAAGTTTACCCCCTGCTCGATTGAAAAGCTGCTGCAATGGATCCTGGCCGAGGAAAAACTGGGCCAGATTTTCGGAATTCGTAAGGAGCTGTTCTTTGTTCCGCAACGCAGGGATGTGTTCAAAATAATACACTATGGCCAGGAACTGGAAACTCCCATCGGTGTGGCGGCCGGTCCCCATACCCAGCTTTCACAGAACATTATCAGTGCCTGGCTGACCGGCGCCCGCTATATCGAGCTGAAAACGGTGCAAACCCTGGACGAGCTGGAAGTGACCAAACCGTGTATCGACATGGCGGACGAAGGCTACAATTGCGAATGGTCACAGGAACTCAAACTGGAGCAGTCTTTTAACGAATATCTCAACGCGTGGATTGTGCTGCACATTCTCAAAGACAAATTTGGATGGGGCGATCCCGACGTCCGCGGCTTTATCTTCAATATGAGCGTGGGATACAATCTGGAAGGCATTCTCAATCCCAACGTGCAAACCTTCCTGGATAAGATGGCCGACTGCGCGACAGAAAAATCCGCTAAAATCGATGTCTTGGCCAAAATGTATCCGCGGGTCGAAGATTTGGAAATCCCGGACAGAATTTCGGATAATATCACCATCTCTACCATGCATGGGTGCCCGCCGGATGAAGTCGAAAAGATCGGGCGGTATTTCATTGAGGAACGCAAACTGGACACCACCATCAAGTTAAATCCCACTCTGCTGGGCCCTAAGCAACTGCGGCATATTCTGAATGAGGAGCTGGGTTTCGACGTCGATGTTCCAGATGAGGCCTTCGAGCACGACCTAAAATACGATGCCGGTGTGGCGTTGATTAGTTCCCTTCTGGAAAGCGCCGCAAAGGCAGGTGTTGCCTTCAATTTAAAGCTCACCAATACACTACAAAACGCCAACAAGAATCAGAACCTGCCCAAAAACGAAAAAATGGTGTACATGAGCGGCCGGGCCTTACATCCCATCAGCATCAATCTGGCCCGACGATTGCAGAGCGAATTTAACGGGCAGCTGGACATCAGCTTTTGCGCCGGTACCGACTGCTTCAATGTTAGCGATGTTCTGGCCTGCAATTTGCGACCTGTGACCGTCTGCACGGATATCTTAAAGCCCGGTGGTTACGGGCGTTTGGGACAGTACCTGGACGAAATTACCAAGAAAATCACTGAGACCGGCAACGATTCCATCGAAGCGTTTGTTACAGCCAGCGGAAATAGCAGGGATCTCAGACAGGCGGGACTGCAAAACTTGGACGCCTACGCGACGGCCGTGGTGGCTGATGAGGTTTATCAAAAATCCAGTTTCCCGTTCGGGAACATTAAAACACCCCGTGACCTGACTGTATTTGACTGTATCAAGGCGCCGTGTGTATCCACCTGTCCGGTCAGCCAGGACATCCCCGGCTATATGTATTATACCGCCAACGGCAATTACCAACAGGCCATGGATCTCATTTTGGACACCAATCCTTTTCCCAATATGCCGGGTATGGTGTGCGATCATTTGTGTCAATTTAAGTGCACCCGCATGAATTACGACAACCCGCTCTTAATCCGGGAGATCAAACGCTTCATTGCTCAAAAACAGGTTCGCAATGTACCACCTAAACCCGCGCCGTCCAATGGATTGAACGTGGCGATTATCGGCGCAGGTCCGTCGGGGCTTGCCTGCGCGTATTTTCTGGCCTTAGACGGCTTTGCGGTGGACGTTTACGAGACCAAGGACATCCCCGGCGGCATGGCTGCTGACTGCATTCCTGCCTTTCGGCTGGATGATGACAGCCTCAAAAGAGATATTGATGGCATTATCGGGTTGGGGGTCCGGATTCATTACGGCTCCAAGATTGACCTCGAGCGGTTTGAAGCGCTGCGCAACACCTATCAGTACGTATACATTTCCGTTGGTGCCCAAAAGGGCTTGAACCTGGGTATCCCCGGCGATGATGCGCCGGGAGTATATGATCAGATCAGCTTTTTGAGAGAGGTACACCGTGGTCAACCTCCGGATCTGGGTAAAAATGTGGTGGTGATCGGCGGTGGCAACTCGGCCATGGACGCCGCCCGCACGGCCAAACGGCTGGTGGGCCCTGACGGCATTGTCAGCATTGTTTACCGCCGAACCCGTAAAGAAATGCCGGCTGATGTCGAAGAAATCCAGGCGGTGCTGGATGAGGGCATCAAACTGACGGAGTTGACTGCGCCGGAATGTCTTTTATTGGAGGACGGCCGGGTAACATCCAACGTGTGTTTTAAAATGGAGCTGGGAAAAAAGGATGCCAGCGGTCGGCCGCGGCCCATTAAAATCGAGGGTTCGGAATTTGAAATCCGGGTCGATAGCGTCATTTCAGCCATCGGACAGCGTGTGGAGCTGGATTTCTTTCCCCAAAAAGAACTGCAGATCGATCCCGATACCCTTGAAACCCAGCTGCCGGGTGTGTTTGCCGGCGGTGATGCCGTTCGCGGCCCATCCACCTTGATCAAGGCAATCGGTGACGGCAAAAGGGTGGCGGAATCCATAAAACGAAAGGCGGCCTTGCAATTTGATTTTGCGCTCGCAAAAACAGACCGTGCCCCGGACATTACAATTTTGCAAATCAGGCAGGCCCGACGTGGGTTCGGACCCAGAGTGCCCGAAATCACGCCGGACTTACGTTTTAATTTTAACCTCGTGACCCAAACTCTGGACGACGACAGCGCGCAACAAGAAGCCCGGCGCTGTCTGCAATGCGACCTGATGTGCAATATTTGCACGACGGTATGCCCCAACCGGGCCAACATCGCGTATCCTATGGATCCGGTGGAATTTACTATCCAGCGTGCTACTCGATCCGGCGAAAAAATACAGATCGAAGAGGTTGAAACTGTGCGGATAACCCAACAATTCCAGATTATTAACCTCGGCGATTTTTGCAACGAGTGCGGCAACTGTACCACGTTTTGTCCCACCAGCGGTGAGCCGTATCGTGTCAAACCGAAGTTTTACCTGACTTCTCAGAGCTTTGCCGACGAACCAAACGGCTACATGCTCGTCGATGGGGTGCTGAACGCCAAGGTGGATGGCGAACTGGAAACCCTGTTCCGGAAGGGAGATCGCCTAATCTATGATACCAAAGATCTGCGGGCGCAGTTAAATTCGAAAACCTACGGGGTCGAAAAGATTACCTTCACCTCGGATGCCACCGCGTCGGTTGACCTGCGCCACGCATCGCAAATGGCGCTGCTGCTGACGGCCCTGAGTGATTTTTGTATTTTCAAATGAAAGTGCGATTTTGAGATAAATGATTGAGAGGAAAAAGAACTTTTCCTCTGCGCTCTCTGTGCCTCGAGCGAAGCGGGTGGTGAGGTAATCAAGAGATGAGTTCGATATTGCTGAAAAACTGTTTTTATATCTTCTTGTCCGCCGAAGATGGATCGCGGCGGGGGGAAGATATTTTGATCCGGGATAATCGGATTGTGAAAATCGACACCGACATTGGCGAGCGAGCAGACCGGATCATCGACGGCTCCACCTGCGTGGTGGTCCCCGGGTTTGTCAACACCCATCATCATTTCTACCAGACCCTAACGCGCAATCTCCCGGCAGTCCAAAATGCAAAGCTGTTTGACTGGTTGGCACACCTCTACGAGATCTGGAAGCATCTGGACGAAGAGGCCGTCTACTATTCGTCGTTGCTTGCCATTGCGGAACTGCTCAAAACCGGCTGCACGACATCCACAGACCATCACTATATTTACCCGCAGAACGTCGACGGTGATTTGGTTGGGGTCCAATTTAAAGCCGCCGAGAACCTGGGGATGCGGCTTTGCCCTAGCCGGGGGTCCATGTCCCTCAGCAAAAAGGATGGCGGGCTGCCACCCGACAGTGTGGTGCAGACTGAGGATGACATTCTTAAAGACTGCGAACGGGTAATTCAGCAATATCACGATAACCGCGAGCTGTCCATGCGTCGAATTATCCTGGCGCCGTGCAGTCCGTTTTCCGTCACCGAACAACTGTTGAGGGAGACGGTCAAGCTGGCACGCAAATATGGCGTGGGGTTGCATACGCACGTGGCGGAGACCAAAGATGAAAATGATTTCTGCTCAAAAGTCTACGGGCGCAGACCCCTGGAGCTGATGGAAGACTGCGGGTTTATCGGCTCCGATGTCTCGTATGCCCACGGTATTCACTTCAGTGACGACGAGCTGACACGCCTGGCAGACAGCGGCACTCATATTGCCCACTGCCCGACCTCCAACATGCGTTTGGGATCCGGAATCTGTCGGGTCAGAGAGATGCTGCAACGTGGGATCAACGTGGCGCTGGCTGTAGACGGTAGTGCCTCGAACGACTCATCGGATATGCTGGGTGAAATCCGTAACGCTCTGCTATTACAGCGGGTTCGCTACGGCGCAGATGCCGTTGTGACATTGGATGTTATCAAGATGGCCACCGAAAACGGCGCCGCCTTGCTGGGCTTTGAAAAAGTAGGCAAAATCCGGGAGGGCTGGGCGGCAGATTTAGCACTATTTGACGTGGGTAAATTGGAATACAGCGGTTCCCTCTCGGATCCCCTGGCAGCCATTATCTTTTCAGGGTACAACCACGGCACGCAATACAGCATCGTTAACGGGAAGATAGCAGTAGAAAATGGAAGGCTGACCGGATTTGATGAAACGGAGCTGATGAATAAATGCAACGCTATTTCGGAGAGCCTGCTAAGAAGTGCTTTCTAAAACTTTAGGCACTTTAGGTATTTTAGCTCATTTTAGGCAATTCATTTTAAGGAGATGTTTCGATGGCAGTAGGCAAATCAGTCAAGCGAGTTGACGCGGTGGCCAAGGTTACCGGCCGCGCGCGGTACACGGACGATTTTTTTATCCCGGGTACGCTGGTGGCCAAATATCTGCGCAGCACCATTGCCCACGGTCGTGTGACGAAAATCGATACCGGAAAAGCCGAACAGCTACCCGGTGTCGAGGCCGTCTTCACCTATGCAGACGTGCCGCAGAACAAATTCGCCACCGCCGGTCACCCGTATTCCCTGGATAGCGCACATAAGGACGTGGAAGATCGGCTATTGCTGACACAAAATGTCCGATACTGGGGTGATGAGATCGCTGTCGTGGTGGCAGAAAATAAGATTGTCTTGCAGGAGTCGCTCAGGCTGATCGATGTGGTTTATGAGGAGTATGAACCCCTGGTGACAGCGGAAGCCGCACTGGCCGAGGGCGTCCGCGAGATTCATGCCGGATCCAGGAATCTTATTGGTGAATCTCATTATGCGGTGGGTGGAAATATCGAGGACGCGCTCGCCAATGCCGATGTGGTGCTCGAAGGCCGGTATCAGACGCAGATGTGCCAGCACTGCCATATCGAAAATCATATCGCCTATGCCTACATGGATGATCTGGAACACATTGTGGTCGTGTCCTCCACCCAAATTCCCCATATTGCGCGGCGGATCGTCGGACAAGCATTGGGCCTGCCGTGGGGCCGCATCCGGGTGATTAAACCGTACATCGGCGGCGGATTCGGTAACAAGCAGGACGTCATCCTTGAACCCATGGTAGCATTTCTAACCCTGAAGCTGGGGGGCAGACCGGTAAAGATCGATCTGTCCCGGGAAGAATGCATGATCGGCACCCGTGTCCGTCACCCGTTTGACGTGAAGATCCGGGCGGGTGTGAACACGGATGGAACCCTGGTAGCCCTGGATGTGGACGCGGTTTCAAATACCGGCGCCTATGCCTCCCACGGTCATTCCGTGGCGGGGGCAGCCGGCGCCAAGTTCCGTTCCCTTTACCCCCGATCGGCTATTAAATACCACGCCAGGACGGTTTACACCAATACGCCGGCGGCCGGTGCCATGCGGGCCTATGGTGCTCCGCAGATGATATTTGCCTTGGATTGCATAATCGAAGAAGCTGCCCGTAAAATCGGCATGGACCCGGTTGAATTCCGCCTGAAAAATGTTGCTCGGCAGGGAGATGCCGATCCCTTGAGTGGTGAGCGTTTTAAAAGTTGTGCAATCATCGAATGTCTCCAGAAAGGCAAAGAGCTAATTGGCTGGGATGAAAAGCGTGCCGCCTGGCCTAAAGAACAAACAGGTCCGCTGCGGCGCGGACTCGGCGTTGCCTGTTTCAGCTATGCTTCGGGAACATATCCGGTGTGTATGGAGGTTGCCGGTGCGCGTATTATCCTCAACCAGGATGGATCGCTTCATATTCAGGTAGGGGCCACCGAAATCGGACAGGGTCTGGATACCATCGTTGCCCAAATGGCGGCGGAAACCATCGGGATCCCCTTTGAGCAGGTGCATGTGGTGTCCGCCCAGGATACGGATGTGGCGCCGTTTGATACGGGGGCTTACGCTTCACGCCAGGCTTATGTGGCCAGCAATGCCGTGTTTCGGGCGGCAAGGGAGCTTAAGGCAAAAATACTGGAACATGCCGGTCGGATGACCGGCATTCTTGGTGGTGAACTTGATATCGTATACGGTAACCTTGTCCATCGTGATGATCCAACCCGTATTGTTTTAACGCTGAGGGAGCTGGCGCTGGATGCCTATTATGACAAGGAACGCGGGGGTCAGCTAACCGCCGACGTTTCGCACAAGACCACCACCAACGCTCCCACGTTCGGCTGCACGTTTGTGGAAGTGGAAGTGGATGTGCCGCTATGCAAGGTGAACGTAAGGGAAATTTACAATGTTCACGACTCCGGCGTTATCTTGCATCCTGTGATGGCCAAAGGACAGGTGCATGGTGGTGTTGCCATGGGAGTTGCCGCCGCGCTTTATGAAGAAATGCTGATCGATCAAAATACCGGCTACATCTACAATAACAATTTTTTGGATTATAAAATTCCCACCACCGTCGATGTGCCGGATATCGGTTGTGAGTTTGTGGAGACTTACGAACCCACCTCCGGTTATGGCAACAAAGCCCTGGGGGAGCCGCCGATCATCTCCCCCCCACCGGCCGTCCGCAATGCAATCTGGGACGCAACCGGAGTGAAAATCAACGAACTGCCCATGACACCGCATCGGCTTTACAGATATTTTAAAAAAGCCGGATTGGTCTGAGGAATCAAGAATTGATTTATTACCATAATTTGCTTGGAGGTTAAACCAAGTTTGTATAAACGAGAATCAGTAAAATTCGAAACTCGAAATTCGAAACAATATCGAAATTCTAATTTTAAAATGACCAAAACAGGCATTTCGTAACCTCCGTTTTGAATTTGGGTCATTCGATATTCGAATTTGTTTCGGATTTCGAGCTTCGATATTCGGATTTTGCACCCATTAACTCATTGATTGCAACCAACCCCATATTTGCAGCAATAAAAGGGACATGATTTGGATGTGATTCAGGAGATTATTGAATGTTTAATTTTAAGAGTTACAACAAGGCCGGAAGCGTTGCCGAGGCGATTCGACTGTTACAGGAAAACCCGGAGGCACGTTTGATCGCCGGCGGTACGGATTTGCTGGTCAAACTCCACAAAGGCAAGGGTCAGTTCCATCATCTGGTTGATATTCATGATATCGCCGAGTTGAATTTCATAACTCTGACTGATAACGGGAATCTGGTTATCGGTCCGTTGACCTGCTTTACCAGCGTGGAGGAATCGCCGTTGATTCGCAAGCACGTCCCGGTTCTGTCGGAAGCCATTCGCACCATTGGCGGACCCCAGGTGCGCAACATGGCTACCATCGGCGGCAATCTGTGCAACGGGGTTCCCAGTGCCGACAGCGCCACACCCCTGATTGCGCTGAACGCGGAGTTAACCATTGAAGGCCCGGATGGCTCGCGGCAGATGCCTCTGGAAGAGTTTTTTCTCGGGCCCAGCCGGGTGGCTCTTGAGCAGTGCGAGATTCTGGCAGCCATTACGGTAACCCGCGACAACTATGCCGGCTATCATGGGCATTTTTATAAATATGCGATGCGAGGCGCCATGGACATCGCCACCATCGGCTGTTCGGCAGTATGCCAGGTGAAAGACGGCATCCTGAAAGATTTGCGGCTCGCTTATGGCACGGCCGCACCGGTGCCGATCCGTTGCAAGTCAACTGAAAAAAAGGCTCGTGGCCGTAAAGTATCGCGAAAATTACTGGATGATATCTCCAATGCCGTCGTGGATGACGTAAGCCCACGCACATCGTGGCGGGCAGCCAAGGAGTTTCGTCTGCAAATTATCGCAACCCTGGCCCAAAGGGTAGTGAAACAGGCTATTTTAAATGCAGGAGGAACCATACATTGAACCGGACGATCACCTGTACCGTCAACGGAAAGAAAAAAGAAATTAGCGTGGATGCCCGCCAGTCGCTTTTGGAGGTTCTGCGAGAGCAGCTGGGGTTGATCAGTGTCAAACAGGGCTGTGCCGTGGGGGAGTGCGGCGCCTGCACCGTCCTGATCGATAATGTGCCGATCGATGCCTGTCTTTATCTGGCCATCTGGGCTGACGGCCGGTCCATTCGAACGGTGGAAGGCGAAAGCCAAAGCGACAAGTTGTCCCGAGTGCAGCAGGCCTTTGTGGATGAGGGTGCCGTGCAATGCGGTATTTGCACCCCCGGTTTCGTCATGACGGCAACCGCCTTCGTCGAAAAACATAAGGGTCAAAAGGTGACCCGCGCTGAAATTCGCCGGGGGCTGGCCGGTAATTTGTGCCGCTGCACAGGC
>CP070694.1:2652349-2655021 GCA_020353355.1 Desulfobacterales bacterium
GACAATATCCATTGACAAAATGAAAATGTTTCTTTAATGGGTTAAACATTAAATCATTTAAAATTTTAAAATCTAGAGCAAGATATGGTTGACGGACAGAATATATTTGCCCCTGTTCAAGCTGAAAGAGTATCCCAGCTAGTAGAAGGACAGTTAAAAGAGGCGATTATTAAGCATCATTATCGAGCTGGAGACAAGCTTCCATCTGAAAGAGAACTCGCTCATATATTTGGTGCCAGTCGTTCCAGCATTCGCGAAGCGATTCGCGCCCTCGAAAGATCCGGTTTTGTGGTTGTAAAAAAAGGTGTGCAAGGCGGTGCCTTCGTCATTCAAAAAGGCAATTCAAAACCGATGGTGGATCATCTCAGAGATATGCTGCGTCTGCGACAGGTCAGCCTTGAAGAAATTCTTCAAGCGAGACTCATTATAGAACCTGAAATCGCTGCAGAAGCCGCACGAAAGGCAACCGCCAAGGATATCGAACTTTTAGAGGAGATTACGCGAGATCAACTGAGAGGATTCGATTCCGAGAATCCCGTGATGCAATATGATCGCAACCCAAGATTTCATCGAATCATTGCCGAAATGACGGGTAATCAGGTCTTTATTATCATTATGCAAATTTTGATGGAAATACATGCCTTTCGGATGAATCAATTCAGTTTGGATAAAAAAACAATCCGAAAAATAACCCACCAGCATGACGGCATCATTGAAGCTCTGAAAAAGAAAGACGAAGAGAAGGCCTTTGAGGAAATGAAAAAGCATGTTCTTGACGTTCATCATATGCATAAAATGCTTGATGACAAGAAGAAATAATTATCATGTAAATTGCCTTGGATTTCTGCGGGTCTCCCGAGCGCTTTATTAAGGAGGAGTCAAAGGCGGCTCAAATTATTAGGATGTTGGATGATAGCATGAGCTCAGAACGCCCGTTGAACACCGAAAAAATTTCGATGAGTTGGGGAAGCGACGCGATTGCGGAACTCCTGCAACGCTTAGACTTGAATTACATTGCTTTGAATCCCGGGGCCAGCTTCAGGGGCCTTCACGACAGCATCGTAAATTATTTAGGAAACAAAAACCCTCAAATACTATTGACCCTTCACGAAGAGAGCGCGGTGGCAATCGCTCATGGATACGCCAAGATCACCGGAAAACCCATGGGCGTTGTTGTTCACAGCAATGTGGGTCTCATGCACGCGACCATGGCCATCTTCAATGCCTGGTGCGACCGGGTCCCGGTTTTTATTCTTGGCGCCACCGGGCCGACGGATGCATCCCAACGCCGGCCATGGATTGACTGGATTCATACGGCCCAGGACCAGGGTTCCCTGGTTCGGGACTACACCAAATGGGATGACCAACCCGCATCTGTGACGGCTGCCTGCGAGTCCCTTCTGCGTGCCTATCAACTGAGCCGAACCGCACCGTGCGGGCCGGTATATATCTGTCTAGATGCGGCCTTACAGGACAGCAAGCTTGACAAACCTGCTGCTGTTCCGGATCCTTCGCGCTTCAAACCGGCAGCGCCGCAGGAAGCATCTCAATCGGTGCTGCACCAGGCGGCCGAACTCCTCCTGCAGGCAAGGCGTCCGCTGATCCTTCCCGGACGGGTGTCGCGTGGGCAGGAGCACTGGAATTTACGAGTTAGATTGGCAGAATCTTTAGGAGCAATGGTGGTGACCGATATGAAAGTGGGCGCCGCTTTTCCGACCGCGCATCGACTGCATGGCGCCGGACCCGGTATCTTCCTTTCAAACAAGGCCATAGAATTGATCCGCAATGCAGACGTTATCCTGAGCCTGGACTGGGTGGATCTCAGCGGCACGTTGAAACAGGTCTGGGAAACAGGCAATGTCGAAGCAAAAGTGATTCATTGCTCTGTAGACGCTTATGTTCACCGGGGATGGAGCATGGATTATCAGGGATTGGCCCCGGTGGATCTGCTTATTCTGGCAGAATCCGATGCCATTGTACCACAACTATTGGCCGTTATAGAAGCATCGGGTAAAAGCGGGGGGAAGGTAGCGGAAATCGCTCGACAAGAAAGCCAGGCTATTTCTAAAAATGCGCCTGGATCAATCAGCCATTACGACATTGCCGCTGCCCTGAAGATGACCATGGGTAAAAGAAAAACCTGTCTGATTCGGCTGCCGCTGGGTTGGCCTGAAGATGCCTGCGATTTCCAAGACCCCCTGGATTATCTGGGTTCCGATGGCGGTGGTGGAGTGGGGGCAGGGCCCGGTATGGCGGTCGGTGCGGCCTTGGCGCTGCGCGGCTCGGATCGTTTGCCGATAGCCATCCTGGGGGACGGCGATTATTTGATGGGGGTCACTGCCCTTTGGACCGCCGCGCGCTACAGGATACCCTTGCTCATTATCTTGGCCGATAACCGATCATACGGAAATTGTGTGCGGCACCAGGAAAGAGTTGCAAAACTTCGCGGCAGGCCAACCGAAAACAAGTGGATCGGTCAGCGCATAGACAGCCCGCCCGTTGATCTTGTGGCAATGGCCAAAGCCCAGGGGCTGGACGGTGAAGGTCCGATCGATAATTTCGACGATCTGCTCAAGGCCTTTTCGCGGGGCACGGAGGCTGTCGGGAAAAATCGGTGTTATCTGATTGATGTGGCGGTGGAGACGTCGTGATGGGTTTAACGGGCACCTTAC
>CP070694.1:2655121-2663240 GCA_020353355.1 Desulfobacterales bacterium
AATTTCAGTTTCATTTATTTGGGGAATCACCACAATGCGGTACTCCCAGAGTTGATCTTTGGCATATCTACCGATATACTCGGCATTTCTCAGAGCCGGGGTTGCCGATGCGCCTGTCAAGGTGAGGTGGACGTCTGTATGGAAGGCCTTCAGATCGAAGGTGATCGACGTGGCAAAGGCCAAAATCCTCGAGAGGCTGGTTTCGGTCATAAAGCCGTTGGTGTCAAAGTTTACCTGGGTAGCGGGAGCCAGATTCCTTGCCTCTTCAACAACCTTTTCGATATAAGGCAGGTGGATGGTGGGCTCACCACCGGAGAAGAATATTCGGTCGGCGCGCATTCGCTTTGCGGTCATTGAATTCAGCTGATCGACACATTCCTTAGCCAACTCTTGCGAATCTACATACCCCCTTTGTGGTATATTGTTGTCCGGGTACTGGGATATTGTCCAGTTCTGGCAATGCAGGCACTTATAGTTGCAACCGGCCATAAAGACTGTATAGCTTTGCGGAGGAGCCGGATGCAGCGCAGCTGACGCCACAGCCGGTAATTCGGCTTTGCAAACACCGGTCTCACCGTTTAGACGATTCACCTTACAGCGATGTTCACAGAGTTCGCAATGTCTGAGTTCGCTGAGAAAATCCGTTTCTATCATTAGGTATTATTTTTGCAAGAACGGGAATAAATGTATGCTCAAAGGATTTCTTTTTTAAATAGGCCGCCACAGCAATGAACGCATCTTGTGCTTCATTAAGTCTTTTTTCAAATCGTGAAAGCTTAATGCGCTGTAAATCTTCTCTAATTAATATTTCTACAAGATGCTGTGAGCCGAGCGCATTTTTACCGATATGGGTGGTTAATGCCGCGAGAACTTTGATCATATAACGATCGAATTTGGTCTCTCGGGAAGCCAGGATAGTTGGGCATAGATACTCGTAACACACCGGCGCCCTGCCGATACACAGGGCGCATCCGGTTTCCGTCAACCAGCCGGCTTCGGTGCTATATGTTGTTGGCGGCGGATACTTTTCCCGCAATAGCGTCAGAAACGGGCTTTCAATGGTTTCCCAACAGAAATCCTGTCGGCAGCAGACCTTATCACAATGGGCACAATGGCGGGCACAGAGCGTATCCATCATCATGCGTACATTTTTCTCGAAATTTATATATTTTTCTATGATACGATCCAGTTCAACCATTCGAGAAGATTTGCCTCCTAGAGCGTCAATGAACCTCCGAGTCCCTGCAAACAATAATCAAGTTAAATCCCACTTGCTGTATGAGCGGCAATGGCCTCAATGATTTCATCCCAAAGTGCCGGATATGCCATCCCATGCCCCAGCCCATTGATAATGACAAATTTTGCGTCCGCAATCGCCTCGGCGGTGTCTTTGCCATGGGCCAATGGCAGCAGTGCATCATGATCGCCATGGATGACGAGCGTTGGAGCCGTAACTGTTGCCAAAGATTTTCTCCGACTTCCACATGCCAATATAGCTGCCAGCTGCCGTGTAAAACCGATGAAATAAATAGATCGATCATAGGACGAGGCCGAAATTTCGTTTTGGAGGGTCTCATCATACTTATCCGATCCACCCGCGAAGGCCCGGTAAACATGGGCCATATGCTGGATGTACGCATCTCGTTTTATCGGTGGGGGTGCCACCATGGCTTCCATGGCTTGCGGTTCGGCCTCAGGCAGTCCGGGAGCACCGGTTGACGATTGCATGCAAATCAATGAGGCAACTCGCTGTGGAATTTCGATGGCCATCATTTGGGCAATCATGCCTCCCATAGACAGACCGCACACATGCGCCTTTTCAAGATTTAGCGCATCCATCAGCCCTATTGTATCGGCCGCCATATCGGACAGGGAATACGGAGACGATATTGATTTGCCTTCCCGCAGTGCGGCAAAGACCTCAAAAATATCCGGCACCCCTAAGTCTTCCAATTTAGTCGAAAGACCCACATCGCGGTTGTCAAAGCGAATGACAAAATGGCCTTTGGCAGCTAATTTTTTACAAAAGCGCTCGGGCCAGGCAACCAGCTGGCAGCTGAGTCCCATAATAAGAATCAACGGGCGATCCTGAGGCTCACCAAATGTATCATAGGCAATTTCAATTCCGTTGGTATGTACCCGCGCCATATATTATTTCCTTATAATCTCCGAATCAGTTTTTTCCGTACTGCGGCTTGCGCTTCTCGACAAACGCACTGAGCCCTTCCCGGCCTTCGGGATGTTCGGCACAATCGCATAGACCGACCCTTTCCATTTCAATTTGCGATTCAAATGGGGTCGTAAAGGAATCCGTCAGCAACTTCTTTGTCCAGCCAAATGATTGCACCGACCGTTGTGCCAATTGCGCTAACATGGACAGTGCCTCACCGAACGCCTTCCCGTCTTCGGCCACTTTTGTGACCATGCCCCACTCGAATGCCTGGTCAGCAGAGATGGGGTGATCAAAAGCGGCGATTTCCAGAGCACGGGCTAGGCCAACAATTCTGGGCAGTGTGAAGGTGCCTCCGCCGTCAATACACAATCCATTGGAGGTATAGGCCTGAATTAAGCGGGCTGTTTTTTCCATCACCCTGAAATCACACGCCAAGGCTAAAGAGAATCCACCTCCGGCAGCGACACCGTGGATGGCTGCCACCACCGGTTTTCGCATCCGTCTGATCTCCACAATGGCTAAATGAAACTGAGCGGCTAAACGATGAAAGGCAGGTCCGGCACCATCAGCGGATTCAATGGCATATTTGAGATCTCCGCCGGCACAGAACGCCTTGCCTCTTCCGGCAATCACAATGCCCTTGATCCCGCTGTCTTTAGCCAGCACGCTAAGATGGTTCGCCAATTGAGAAACCATTTCCAGATTAAATGCATTGTAAGTTTCCGGCCGATTTAAAGCGACTTCCACAATTTTGTCATGTTGCTTTACTTCGATAAACTCGGTCATTGGTTTCCTCCTTATTCTTGCGCTCTTCACAGAAGCTATGCTCAGTGCAGCAGCATCACGGCACAGGCAACCACCGTGGTCCACAGCCCGTCTTTATGGCCCCTGGCGGATTGGGCGATGCTGCGGCTGACAAACAATTTTTTACCTACTTTATAGGCCTTCTTGCGTTCATCCCACGCTACATAAGGATCCAGCTCAATACCCATGGTCGAGGCCAGCATGGTAGCTGCGAGGTCTTCAGCAAAATCAGCCGCCTTCTTCATGGTCTCTCCGAAGGAATGGTGTTCGCTAAGATAGCCGTATTGCATCGCATTTTGTGGGCGTGCCAGGCCAATAGCCGCGGAAATCAATCGATTCGGTTCATTGGTGCTCTCCTGGGCCAGTACGCTGAAGGTGATTTGACCGGCCTTCAGCTCGGTTAATCCGTCATTTTGGGAAATGATTTTGCACCCCGGTGGCAAAATACTGGAAACATGCACGAGATTGCATTTCTCAACACCCGCGCTTCTGAGCGCCAGCTCGAAGCTTTGCAGCTTGTTGCGATGATAACCAACACCTTTGGTGAAAAACATTCGTTTGGGAACCAATGGAATCACTGTTTTTACCCCTCTCTCCCCGCCAAGGACCGGCAAGATTTCAAGCGGGCCATTTAATTGGCTTACTTGAGGTGAACGTTATGAAATTTCAATCCTTTTTTAGCACTGCGATTCTTGCATCCGATTCGTCAGCATAGAAGCGCTCCGGCCATACCCTGAGATGATAGTATTTGGAAGCGGTTTTCAAATTCGGTCATTGCGAAAAGCCTTCAATAGACTTCGGACATCAGCTAATGCCTGGATACTATTTTCGGCAAGAAGTAAAAGAAAGTCTTTCAGTGATCGGTTGGAATGCCCTATGGTGTAAATTTGTAAGGTATTAGGCCGTTCGGTCTTCATTAGAAGATTTGGTTTCAAAAGATGCGCGGGATCGAATCACCCGCCAAAGGCGTGCTGGAAAATACGCACCGAGGCGCCTTCTTTCAATTTCTCCTCAGTGTTTACCACCAAATTATCTATGGCCACAACACCGCCGTCCGAAGAAGAGAGTTCCAGATGGGCTAAGAGATCTTTGACCTTCGCGCCATCTGGAATCTCTACCTCAAGGCCATATTCGGGATCATATTCGGAATATCGTTGCGGCAGCGTCCCGAATAATTTAACCCTTACTTTCATTATCTATACCGGCTAAAAATCAAAGGTGCTATCCAGCTCTTCATCACTGACGACAAACACCTTATTGTGAGGCGGCAGCGGTTCTTCATAGAAAAACCTTGCCAGTCTGTCGTCTTTATTGGTGAAACCGGCTTTGCGGTTGAATTCACGTTCCGCTTTCAAAACCCGGATGCCCATCGCCTGATAATCGTCCGGCCCGAGTTGGCTGCCGGACTTGGCGTTTAACATCTGAGGCAGCGCGTCTCTGACTTCAGGGACCGCCAATACGCCGCCGGCCAGGAGGCACAGTCCGGTGCAGTCCAAAGACGCCATGGCAATTTGGGAATTTCGCGATGCCTCAACTTGGCCTTCGGCATCAAGCGGATTCAGTGCTTTGCTGAGGTAAGCCCCGACTAGATTACCGGCCGTGTGGTCGGCCCCCATCGGGCAGGTGGCATAGTTAACACCGTTGCCCTGCATGGCTCTGGGATCGTAGGCTGAGTTGCTCTGGCCTTTAACCACGGGAATACGATGGTGATTAAAATGCTTTCCGACAGCCTCCGGACCGTTTCCAAGTAATTTACCGATTTCGGAACCTTTTGCAATTTCCTCCATCATCTCAATGGCTGCTTGCCCGTCATCGTATTTCTTGTAGCCTGCATCCATGGCAACAGCAATGGCCACACCGGTATTCATGGTGTCCAGCCCAATGTCATCGGCCAGGAAATCCAGCCTGGCAATCATATCCAAATCATCAATACCGGTCATGCCGCCCATGGCCCAGATGGTTTCATATTCCAGGGAGGCGGTCATATACTTACCATCTTTATCTACATATTCATTGGAGCAGTGAATAATGCACTGGGAGCACCCCAGGTGAGTTGTTTTTCCACCGCGTTGCTGAATGGTCTCGGCCAGGGCTTCACCACTGATTTTCTCCCAGCCGTCAAATACACCTTTCGTCGCATTGTAACTGGGAAACGCGCCGAGAGAGTTCACCGCCGCCACCAGCCCCGCTGTTCCGAGTGAGCCCAGCATTTTTCCGGTAAACGGATTATCCTTTACAGCCTTGGCAAACACTTTGGCTGCATTTTTGAAAGCATCCGGATCGACGATGGCATCCGGGCTTTTGCCCTGCTGGCTGATGACAATCCCCTTAAGCCCCTTTGCTCCCATGACGGCACCCAGACCTCCCCGTCCGGCTGCGCGACAGGGCCGGCCGTCCACGTCAGAGGTTTGAATGGATGCTGACCCCAGCTGATATTCGCCGGCGGGTCCGATACACAAAACTCCGTTTTTCTCTCCATATCTGCCAAGCAGCTTCTCAACCAATGCATAGGTGCGCATGCCTTGATACGCATCCGCCGGTTCAAGGCTGGCATCTCCGTTTTTATCGATGATGAGGTTAAACAGTTTGCCTTTCGGCGCCTGATCTTCAACAATGATAGCGGCGATGCCTAATTTTCCCAACGCTGCCGCGACAGTCCCACCGGCATTGCTTTCTTTGATGGTACCTGTCAGCGGACTCTTTGCTCCGACGGAAAGCCGGCTGGTATTCACCAAAGGAGTCCCGCTTAAAATGCCCGGGGCAAAAATAAGTTTATTTTCAGGTCCCAGCGGATCACATGTCGCTGGAACTTCATGGTTAATCAATATGGAAGTCAAACCTCTTCCACCCAGCCCGGCATACTCCTGGGGAACCTCTTCTACCCTTACAGATTGACCATTCATATCCACACGCAAAAATTTCATCCTTTACCTCCTCAGTAAGTTAAAGATCAAATTCGAAATCTCTGGCCCAGACCTGGATTATCAATGATTAATTTCATTAATACGCGCCTTGCCATTTCTACCTTAATCAAATGCCAAGGTCAAAAACAGTCGCGCCAGGGCAGGCCGAATATCGAATGACCAAAATTCAAAACAGCGAAGATTTTAAGTCCTTTATTAATTTGGAATTTCAATTTCAATTAAACTTAAAATATTTTTAGCATTTGAATTTTGGATTTCGTATTTCGTGCTTCCCCTTCCGACGAGTTAGGGGTTTTGCACCTGAAGCTCCGTGGTTATATCCACACACCCGCTAATCGTCCGTGCCACCGGACAAAAATCCGCATGAAAACCATGCACCTTTTCTGCCGTCTCACGCTTTTCTTTGTCCACTTTCAAATGATAGGTAACATGAATGCGTTTGATAACCAACACCTTTCCTTCTTTTTCAATCTCCCCCCGTGCTTCGGAATAAAGCTTGCCTTCTCCGGCCGGAATGTCGCGCGCGTCCAGCGCGCCGCCAAACGTTCCGGTCAGTCAACCGGCAGTTGATGCGACCACATAATCCAATGTTGCGGCATGCGGTTCGTGTACCTGTGGATCAACGCCGTAGTGTTCGGCAATTTCTGAATGAACACCGAAAAACACCGGTGACTCCATCTGCGGCAGATAGGCACGTCGCAACGGGCCTTTCACACGTTCAATTCTGACCTTTGAGGTGTAGACAACATTATCGCTCATAGCATCTCCTTTCCCTTTATCATGAAATTATACGCATTAATCCGCGCAACTCAGTCGACTAGCGCTGATAGTGTTTAGCAAGCAGGTAATGTCTTTTTGCGGGTATCAATTTCATTGCAGCTACAGGGTATACATCTCTAGAGCCGCTTGGCAATTGCTTGTGCGGCCACAATTCCGCTGGCTGAAGCCTGAATCAATCCACGGGTGATGCCGGCACCATCGCCGATGGCAAAAAGGTTTTTGACCTGGGTTTCCAACTCAGAAGATAATTCGATACGGTTGGAATAAAACTTTACCTCAACGCCATATAAAAGCGTGTGACGCGAATATACGCCCGGTGCCAATTTTTCGAGAGCCTGGAGCATTTCAATAATGCTCTGCAGATGTCGGAAAGGAAACACAAAGCTTAAATCTCCGGGTGTTGCCTCCGGAAGGGTGGGACGCGTGAGACACCGGTTTATTCGTTCCGGCGTGCTGCGTCTGCCGGCCAGCAAATCGCCCAATCTTTGAATGATTGGGCCCTTGCCTAACAGATTGGCCAGGCGGGCAATGTAAAACCCATAAGCAATGGGATCATCAAACGGCTTGGTAAACGCGCTGCTGACCAATATGGCAAAGTTGGTATTTTCGCTTTTTCTTCCGGCATAACTGTGGCCGTTGACCGTTAGAATCTCAGAGCTTTTCTCAACCACCACCTCACCGTAAGGATTCATACAAAAGGTGCGCACCTTGTCGTCAAAAGTTTCGGAATAGTAAATGAGCTTGGATTCGTAAATCGTATCGGTAATCTCTTTGAGCACCGGGGCGGGCAGTTCAACCCGCACGCCGATATCCACGGGGCTTGCTTTGGTCTTAAGCCCCAGAGCTTCTGCCTCTCGTTTCATCCAGCCCGCGCCGGAACGGCCCGGTGCCGCAATGACAAACCGGCTAGCGATCGTATCCCCATTGGCCAATTTAACGCCTTTAATTTGACCCTTATCAGCCAAGAGGTTTTCAACTCGACTGTCCGTTCGGATTTCAACCTTTTGACGAATCGTCGTTTGCAATCGATCCAAAACTGTGCGGCAGTTTTCGGTACCGATGTGTCGAATACGCGATGGGATCAACTCCAGATCAGCCAATCGGGCTCGATCAGCCAGGTCTTCCAATTTGGGAGAGGATTCGCCAAAGACAAACTTGGGGGCTCCATGATCCACCCAAATCTTGTCCGATTTCTGAAGCAATTGATTCAATGATTCCGTCTCCAGAAATTCCCCTAAAAATCCGCCGACTTCAGGGGAAAGCGTGAGTTTACCGTCACTGTATGCACCGGCTCCACCCCAACCGCACAGCATTCCATTGGATTTTTTTCGCTTGCGTTGGTCGAGATTCTTTCCAAGTTCCAATAATAATACGGGCCCGACTCCCAGCTCAGCCAGGGTCAGGGCCGCAAAAATGCCGGCAGGACCAGCGCCTACAA
>CP070694.1:2663340-2667479 GCA_020353355.1 Desulfobacterales bacterium
ACCACACTGCCCACAGGACTTTGCCGAGATCAGGAAAGCGCTTGGACGATTCAGCTTGTCCGAGCTACGGGACATCGCCTCCGAGCTTGGGTTCAAAGGGTATGAACGCATGCGCAAGGGAGAGCTGTACGGTGCGATCGAGTGGGCCGATTCCAGCAGCGCCATGCCGACCTATAATTTTCGGGAGGGCACCTTCAAGTTCGCAAAACAAATAAATGGTCACACTGCAGAGAAAATCAGGGTCGGACGACAAGGCTGTCCGCATTGCAACGCTCGCTGCGGTATTGTGGTGAGGGATGCTGAAGGCGGGAATGCCGAGTTAGACTATGAAAACATCACGATGCTGGGATCCAATATCGGAATCACTGATCTTGGTGAAGCCGCGGCTTTGAATCGATTGGCGGATGAATACGGGTTGGACACCATATCACTGGGCAGCAATCTGGCCTTTTTGATGGAAGCCTCTGAAAAAGGTTTTATCGATGAGAAACTCGAATGGGGGGATTTCAATGGCTGCAAAAGAGTGATCGCGGACATCGTGAACAATAGAGGACTTGGAGAGATTGTCTACGGGGGCGTAAAAAAGGCCTCCGACCGTTTGGGATCCAAATCGAGGGATTGGGCGATGCAGGTTAAAGGAATGGAGATTTCAGCCTATACATGCCAGGCTTTGCCTGGAATGGCACTGGCCTACGGCACATCGCCCATCGGCGCCCATCACAAAGATGCCTTCCTGCCTGCCTGGGAAATAGGAGATCGATTATCTTACAATAAAGCAAAGGTCCAGAAAGTAATTGAACTTCAGCGTTACCGAGGAGGCTGGTTCGAGGCCCTGACGGTCTGTCGCCTGCTTTGGGTGGAGCTCGGTTTCGGGCTGGATTGGTATCCGAAATTCCTGAAGGCTGCCACCGGATTGGACTTCTCACAAAAGCACATTGACGAGCTGGGCGATAGGTTTTATGCCCTGATGCGAGCCTATTGGGTTCGGGAAAAGCACAATTGGACAAGAGAAATGGATATGCCTCCTGCAAGATGGTTTCTAGAGCCTTTCACTCAAGGGGAGCTCAAAGGCTCCTCACTCGACAAGCCCGGGTACGAACAGATGCTATCCTGGTATTATGAGCTAAGAGGATGGGATGAAAATGGCGTCCCCAGAATGGAAACACTAGAAAAACTGGGATTGGAAGACGTCGCTGAGGAATTAAAGCAAAATGGTGGAAATTAAATTCATCGGTTTTATAGCGGAAAAAATGGGTACCCAGGTAATGAAAGTTTCTCTGAAGCAACCTGTGAAATTAAAGGATATTGTTGAAGTTGAATTATCCAAAGACCGCGCCATTGTGCTCATTAACCAAAAGAGGGGCACTTTAGATAGCCTCATAAAAAACGGCGACAAGGTGATGATCATGCCGGTTGTTTCAGGTGGATGACCTCAGCTTGCACAGGAAACGAAAAAAGCTATTTTCCGCTAATCCTGGAAGTATTTCTCTAATCCCAATATGTCAAAGATTAACTCCCCCTTTTCTATTAGCATGATTCTCCCGATTACACACAAAAGTCTTTGATTATCTTCAAAGCTGCGCCGTATGTTATAAAATTGCTCTGATTTTTGTTGCGGAACTTGAGTTCGAGTTTTTGCTCCTTGCAAGTTCGCTTGCTGACGGTCAAGCGTATGGGTATGCCAAAAAGGTCCGCATCACCAAATTTTTCCCCGGCTCGCAAATCACGGTCATCAAATAAGACCTCAATCTCTTCGTCCAAAAGCCGTTGGTAAAGGTTTTCAGCTTCAGCCCTGACTTCTTCCGTCTCAAGGTTGAGACCAATCAGATGAATCTGAAAAGGCGCGATATGGGTGGGCCAAGTGATACCGGATTCGTCGTGATTTTGTTCAACGACAGCAGCAGTCAATCTGTTAATATCTATGCTATAGCCTCCCATATACAGCGGCTGAGACTTCCCAGCTCTATCCAGATAGCCACAATTTAATTTTTCCGAATATTTCGTTCCCAATTTGGCGATATGTCCGACCTTAATCCCACGAGCTTCTTTTAATTTTCCCTGATCACAACGGGGACAAAGATGATCTTCTTTGGCCAGCTTAAAATCGCCAAAATTAGGCAAAGGAAAATCGCGTCCACAATTTACATTAATATAATGATAATCCGTTCGATTGGCGCCACATTCGAAGTTGACGCGATCACGGGTATAGTGATCAGCAATTACGGTAACCTCCCGGGAAAGACCAATAGGGCCAGCATAACCCACCTCAGCCCCGGTAAGCTCTTTGATGACTTTTGGCGAGGCGAGTGTCAGTTCATTGCACTCGAGAAAATCTTTGACTTTGAACTCATTTACATCGCAATCCCCACGGACCATAACGGCGACTACTTTGTCATCCGCCTGAAATAAAAGGGTTTTTGTAGTTTTCCACACCGGTAGATTTAAAAATTCAGCCAGGGGTTCAACACCGATAAGGCCCGGTCCGTAGATGGCTTCCATTGTTTTTTCTTCTGAGTCCTGCGGGAAAACTTCCAGGCGAGCTTCACCCATCTCCTGATTGGCAGCATATTCACAGTTATCACAGTACACGATGGTATCTTCTTCAATGTCAGCGATAGCCACGAATTCATGACGGCGATTATTACCGCTTGTCCCGGTATGAGCCTCCACACAGCGATATTCCAGGCCAATACGCCTGCAGATATTGTGGTAAGCATCATGCATAGCTTGATAGGAGCCATCCAGGCTTGCTTCATCATCATCAAAACTAAAGGCATCCTTCATCATGTATTCCCGGGCCTGCATCAACCCAAGGCGGGGGCGCGTTTCATCGCGAAATTTTGTTTGAATCTGGTATAGCTTTTTGGGGAGATGCTTATAGGAACTGACCTCTTTTCGAATGATGTCGGTAATCACTTCCTCATGGGCTGGAGCCAAACAGAGGGTGCTTCCCCGTCGATCCCTGATAACAAATATACTACTCCCTATTTCGTTATCATCATCCCATCTGCCGGAATCGAGCCAAAGGTTTTTGGGTTGAAGAACAGGCATTAAAAGCTCTTCATACCCGCTTGCATTCATTTCTTTTCGGATAATTTGAGAAATTTTATTTAAGGCTCGTAAGAGCAAAGGCATATAAGCGTAAACTCCCGCTGCAATCTGCTTAATATATCCAGCACGGAGCATCAGTTTATGCGCCGCCGTTTGAGCTTCTCTTGGATCTTCCCTAAGGGTTTTTCCGAGATGATTCGATTGTCTCATAGGGCCTCCGATATCAGCTAACCTCGATGACTGTGCCCAATTCATTTTTTTCTGCTTCGCTCAAAATAGCGGCAGCGGCAGCGGCATCCTCCACCGCCACCCCCACCGTTTTGAAGAATGTGATTTCTTCGTCGGACTGCCGTCCCGGCTTTAAGCCGTTGATAATCTCTCCCAGCTCGGCGTCAATTGTTACTTTGGGAATAATGATGTCTCCGGCTTCCGCTAGGCAGGCCTCTCGAGAATCAACTACAATCCTGGCCCGGCGCACAGTGGTTTCATCTACTTCCCGCATTTGGGGTGTGTACGAGCCAACACCGGTAATGTGGGTGCCGGGTTTAATCTCATTGCCATCAAACACAGGCTCAGAAGAGGTCGTTGCCGTGATGATAATATCGACCTGTTGAATGGCTTCTTTTGAGTTCGATACCAGATTGACTGCGGGAGCGTCTACCCAGGAAGCAATCTCATCGGCCAGCTTTTGTGCAGCTGATGCTGAAAGATCGAAAAGATTAACCTGGGCAATTGAGCGAACAGCCATAACTCCTTGCAACTGTGCCCGGGCCTGGACACCTGCTCCAAAGAGGGCCACGGTTTTAGCGTTACGACGAGCTAAAAGGTCAGAAGCAAGACCGCCGGTTGCACCGGTTCGAATTGCGGTCAGACTGTCACCTTCAATTAGTGCCCTTGGCCGCCCGGTCTGAGGGTCGAGTACGATTACAATTGCAGTAACTGTCGGTATGCCCTTCAATGGATTATCTCTGTAAATGGAGACAATCTTAATGCCTAAATCCTGACTGCTACGAAGGTAGGCAGGCATCAACAGGGTATCTCCTTTATCTGAGGAGATTTTTGATCGAAGCGGCACAGTTGCCTTACCA
>CP070694.1:2667579-2670929 GCA_020353355.1 Desulfobacterales bacterium
CCCTTAGTCCCTCCCGCCAGGGGAGAGAAATGTATCGGCTGCCCTCCGGCTCGGCCGAGCTCGTCGTGGGCCACCAGGGGAAGGAAATGTTTGAGTTCCTCTCCCTTAGTCCCTTTCGCCAGGGGAGGGAAATGTGTATAGGCTCCTCGCCTTCTGGGATAGGGCATTAGAGGAAATCCCACCTTAGCGACGGGGTATTGAAAAGATTTTAAAAAATATGACTGTAAATCTTTGTGTTTTACTGCTGCGGTGTTTCCGATTGCTGGGATCCCTGCTCGACCGGCGCGCTTTGTCCCGCTGGCGCCGGCTGTTCAATAGGCACCGGGGTATCGGGCATAATGGATTCTCCGCTACGATGGCTGGAGATATAGGCCAGCGCCAGGGATGTCAGCATAAAAATAATCGCAGCGCCGGTGGTTGCCTTGCTTAAAAACGTGGATGCACCGGTGCTGCCAAACAGGGTCTGACTGCCCCCACCGCCAAACGCGGCCCCCATATCGGCACCTTTGCCGGTTTGGAGCAATACAATCATAATCAACGCCACACAAACAATGATATGCAATACAATTAATAAAACTGACATATATCTTCCTGGTTATTTTTTAATTTTAAAATGAACGATCCGGCTAAATGACTCCGAATCCAAACTTGCTCCGCCCACCAGCGCCCCATCGATATCGGCCATGGCCATCAGTGCGGAAATGTTGGCGGGTTTTACGCTGCCACCGTACAAAATTCGCATAGATTCAGAAAACGCATTGCCATATAAATCTTCGATCAATGAGCGGATATAGTGATGGACCTCCTGGGCCTGTTCTTCGGTAGCCGTTTTGCCGGTTCCAATGGCCCACACCGGCTCATAGGCAATCACCAGATCTGATAGATCTTCGACAAAATATCCTTTTAATCCCATTTTGACCTGTTTGTCAAGCACAGAAAAGGTTTGGCCGGACTCGCGCTCGTGCTCGGTTTCACCCACACATACCACCGGTTTGAGACCGGCCTCAATGGCGGCCCCGATTTTTTTGTTGACCGTGTCATCCGTTTCGCCAAAGTACTGGCGTCGCTCGGAATGGCCGATAATCACGTATTGGCACCCGGCCGCCACCAGCATCTCGGCGGATATCTGTCCGGTATAGGCCCCTTCTTTTTCCCAAAAAAGATCTTGGGCGCCCATGGATACCCGGCTTCCGCTGATGACCATGAATACGGATTCCAGCGCGGTAAATGCCGGTGCAATCATAATATCCGCGCCATCGGCATCGGTCACCAGGTTGACGAGTTGGGCGGCAGTTTCTCTGGCTTCAGCAGCGGTCTTATACATCTTCCAGTTTCCGGCGATGAGCGGGGTGCGGGTTTCCATATTTTGAATTCCTTTTTTTTCAGATGTCAGAAGACAGAAGTCAGCTGACAGATGTCAGAAGTGAGATGGCAGAAGTCAGATGTCAGAAGGTAAATCCGCTTCTTCTAAATTTTGCCATCCGTATTCTATATTCTGTGCTCTGTCTTCTGTTCTCTGTCGTCTGTTATATATAGCTCGGCACCAATCATAGCCGCCAGGTCGACCATCCGATGCGAGTACCCCGATTCATTATCGTACCAGGCCATAACCTTGACCATGTTATCCAGGACATAGGTGGTCGGGGCGTCTACGATCGAAGATAACGGACAGCCGTTATAATCGATGGAAACCAAGGGAATCTCGCTGTAGCCCAGAATGCCGGCCAGGGAGTCCTGCGATGCCTGTTTGAGCGCATCGTTGACATCCGAGACCGTTACGCCTGATTTTTCTACCGTGGCCACCAGATCTACCATGGAGACATTGGGTGTCGGGACCCGAATGGCCAATCCGTTAAGTTTGCCGGTCAGTTCCGGTAAAACCAGGGCGACGGCCTTGGCTGCGCCCGTTGTGGTCGGCACCATGGAGAGGGCGGCCGATCTTGCCCGACGAAGATCTTTATGGGGAAAATCCAGCAAGCGCTGGTCCCCGGTGTAAGCGTGAATGGTCGTCATCAGTCCGCTCTTTAACCCGAAGTTTTCAAGCAATACCTTGGCCACCGGTGCCAGACAATTGGTCGTACATGATGCATTGGATACGATATGGTGCTGTCTGGGATCATATTGCTGGGAGTTGACCCCCATCACGATGGTAATATCCGGATCCGTTGCCGGTGCAGAAATGATAACCTTGCGTGCGCCGGCTGCAAGATGTTTGGATGCGCCTTCGCGGTCACGGAAGATACCGGTGCACTCGGCTACAATATCAACGTCCAAATCCTTCCAGCCCAGTTCTGCGGGGTCTTTAATCGAGCGAATGGCAATGGTTTTGTCATCGACCGAAATGCGATCATCTTTTGCAGTCACGGTGGCATTTAATTGACCGTGAACGGAATCATATTTCAGAAGGTGTGCCATTGTTTCCGGGTTTGTCAGATCATTAATGGCCACTACCTCAACATCCGAATGATTTAAAGCTGCCCTGAAGAGGCAACGTCCTATCCTCCCGAAACCATTGATACCAATTTTTACCGTCATACATCCTCCTTAAAGTTTTTCATCAATACCAGGGCATCTTCCCGAGTATCGGCATAATAGTTTGGTCTCCTGCCTATAATGCGAAAGCCCTCTTTGCGATAAAGGGCGATAGCGGATTCATTCGAAGGTCTGACCTCAAGAAACGCCGATGTTGCCCCCAGTTCCAGGGCCACGCTGAAGCATTTCTGCAACAGCCAGGTTGCGACTCCGCGGCCGCGCCAATGGGGTGTAACCGCGATTTTGAGAATATGCAATTCTTCTTCAATTAAGCGAAAGAAAATATAGGCGATGATCTTTTCTGCCTGCATGTCGCCAATGGATTTTACGATGTAACTGTATGCGTGTTTGCATGTCAGTTCTCCCAAAAACGACCTGGGATTCCATGGAAATGCAAACGAATCCTGCTCTATTTCCATGATCGGACTAATATCCGCAGGATTGATCGATGCAAGCTGCCATTGGTACATGGGCTTAGCTCCGTTTGTTTCCTTTTAAAATTCCGCTGGCAAGCGAAATGCTTTTTTTCCCAAACGTCTCCAGACTGATAGCCAGTTTGGAGAGTTCCAGCTTCTCCCGGGCGTTCACGGCCTGAATCAAAATCGGAAGATTGACGCCCGATAATACCTCGATACGACCTTCCTCCAGAAACGAATAGCTTAAATTCGAAGGCGTGCCCCCAAACATATCCGTTAAAATGAGGACCCCGTCTTTTTTGTCAACTTTTTTTATGCCTTCATCTATTTTTTTGCGCAGTTTTTCGGCGCTTTGATTCAAATCGATGGAGACTGACACCACGGCCTTGGTGCGGCCGCCGA
>CP070694.1:2671029-2674414 GCA_020353355.1 Desulfobacterales bacterium
AAGTTGATGATAAGATCGTCATTGCAACATCCCTGCAGCCTTATTTTATTCTTGAGGGTTTGCGGATTGCCAACCCAAAAGGATTTCAAACCGGGGATTTCCTGCGAATGAAGGATGCCAGGATTCAGGTTCGCATATTGCCGCTTTTGCGAGGCAAGATTCACGTCACCGAAGTCAATGTAAAAGGTTTGTCCGTTGTGCTCCTTGAAGACGAGAAAGGAGCAGTGAACTGGTCTTCCGGCATTTCTGATAAATCCCCGCCTAAGACCCCCTCTCAAGCGAAACCGCCATCTGAAAAAAGCGAATTGAAACTGCAGTCAGACTCTTTTGTGCTGGCGAAACTCCTGCTGGAAGATATCTCCGTGGCGTACCATCGTCACGGTATGCCAGAATCGATTCAATTCAAGATCGAAGAATGCACGGGGGCAATGCAGGCCGGTAGACCATTTACACTTTCCATGAAAGGCAAACTACTGCAACAACCTTATATCGCAAAGTTTGAGATCGGTTCGCTGCAAGAACTTGTGGAAGAGAATAAATCATGGATGGAAATCAAGACGGAAATCTTGGATACTCGCTTTGAATTTTCGGGCGCTATCGATCTGGATAAAGTGACCAAAAGTTTGAAACTGCAAGCCGCGGTGACAGGGGATCGTTTGGACAGCCTCAACAAGTTGTTAAATCTGGACCTGCCGCCGTTGCAATCTTATCGAACCGGCGCCCTGCTGACCATACGTAAAGACAGGATTGATCTGTCTGATTTTGAAATCAAAGTCGGCAAAAGCGAGCTGGTTGGAAAAATGGTGATTGATAAAAGCGGATTGCGACCAAAATCAACGATCGAGCTCAACGCCCCCCTGATTCAACTTAACGATTTCGATGTAGGTGACTGGTCGCCGGGCAAAAGCAGTTCAGAGAAACCGGCCACTGATGGCAATAAAAAAGAGCAGAGCGTTACGGATGCTTCCAAAGTGGAGAAGGCTTCTTCAGACGAAAAAGTTGATAAGCTCTTGAGCCCCCGGGTGCTCAAGGACTTCGATATGGAGATGAATGTTAAAGTAGATCGGGTATTGTCCGGAAGCGATGAGCTGGGCAGTGGCTCACTGACGGCCAATTTGAAGGAAGGGCGGTTTTCGATAGATCCTGTGAAGTTGAACATCCCTGGAGGTTCATTATTTTTAGCGGCTTCTCTTAAGCCCGATAAAAACGCCCCGGAAGCATCAATCCGGGCTGTAATGAAAAACTTCGACTTCGGTGTGCTCGTAAGGCGGGCTAATCCAAAGGCCGCCATGGGGGGACTTGTTAATCTCGACGTGGATCTGAGATCCAGTGCCGACAGTTTCGATACGCTCATGACCAAGGGTAACGGTCACTTTGATTTTTCAGGTCGTCTGGAGAACCTCAAAGCAGGTATCATCGACCTTTGGGCGGTAAACTTGATTGCCGCCATTGTTTCTAAGGAAGATGAGAATGCATCAAAAATCAACTGCGTGGTTGGACGCTGGACCATGAAAGGCGGCCTGCTGACACCCGAGGTGTTTTTAATCGACACCTCAAAAATAAGAATTTGCGGCAAGGGGCAGGTAGACTTCACCAAGGAGCAACTCGATCTCAAAATAGCCCCCTTTCCCAAAAAGCCGGAATATTTCAGCCTGGCGACACCGATTGAAGTAAAGGGCAAATTCACCGATTTTGGACTTGGGATTCAGTCCGGTGGACTAATTGGAACCGTCGTCAAATTTATTTCCAGTCTGGTGACGACCACGCTTCAGAGGCTGGTCGGCAAAGAATTGCCGGCTGACGGTAAAGATGTCTGTGAGATTCCGATTGGCCCCGAGAACCGTTCGGTAAAGCTTCCAGAGGGGTGTAAATAGCCAGCGGGACTAATTTTGATCTGGGGATTCCAATTCCACTTCGGTTCGCAGGCAAAAGGGGCTTGATGAAAATAGGTGAGAATCAGAATTAATTTCGTTTTAAGGAATGGTATCTGCGGGGGTGAAAAGATGATTCGAATTCTTTCAATTGTTTTGTTCGGTATGGTATTTTTTGCCTGTGCTGCCGGCGTCCCATCCGGCAACGAACATAAGCGCAGTGTTGATCCTCAGATTATTTTGGACAAGATCTGGCAGTGGGAATCGACCATCACACCGGTCGATAAGATTACGGTTCCGGATCCGGAACGCTTTACTATCCGGTTGACAGCCGATGGCAGGGCTCAGGTGAGGTTTGTCTGTAATCATGGCGGCGGGGAATTTAAGATCTCCCCGGGAAAACTCTCTTTTGGTCCGCTGCTGTCGACGCGCATGGCCTGTCCGCCTGGCAGTCTGGACAGCTCCTTCATGCGCGACCTGCAGCGGGTGGTTTCCTTTTTCGTTGACAAAAGCACGCTTTACCTGGAATTGCCGTATGACAGCGGCACGATGAAGTTTCGCCTTCAAGAGTAACCTTGAAAGGCTATAAGAAAGGGGACGCCGTGAGAATCATCATTTGTTTGCAATTGGGTTGCACGCTTGCCGCCCTGCTTGTTTTTCCCGTTCATGCCGACCCGTCGGAAGGAGCCCTTGGCGGCGTTCTCAATGCCACTTACCTGATCGAAAAGCAGGCGGTGCCGCTCGTTAACGGCCGGGCTGAATTTCAAGCCGCCCCGGGATCGGCGATTAAAGTTAGCACAGAGGTATTCGGAAAACCGACTTACGGTGACCTGAACCATGACGGCCGAGACGATGCCGCTCTGTTTCTTGTGCATGACCCCGGCGGCAGCGGAACATTTTATTATGTTGCTGCGGCGATCGCCACTAACGACTCTTACCGGGGGACCAATGCGGTTCTATTGGGGGATCGGATTTTTCCCCGAACGATACACATCCGAAACGGTGTGATTGTCGTTGAATTCGACGACCGCAACCCGGATCAGCCTATGGCAGCGGCGCCGTCGATCGGCAAAACCAAATACCTGACGCTGAAAGAAGGGCATCTGGAGGTCAATAAAGCACCTTAGTAGCTATACGATCGTCCTGATTCCTCCGGAGCCCCGCTGTGAATGTGGACAGGTTTGAGATTACCTGTCGCAATACGAAAAAATTGAAAATTTTACGATGCGGCTATATTTACAAAATAGCCATTTTTTATGGATATCGTTATACAATCTATTCTAAATTGCCTAACCCAAAAGTGTGGATATCATATCCCCTAATAATCGCCCCATGCGATAAGGCCTCCTATCCCCCTTCCAACTATTCGTAAACCCATCTAAATTTTTAAGTCCGATTTCATTATTGGCAGGTTCTTTCCAGGGCTTTTTTACCGGATGCCTCACATATTTCCCACTTTCCTTATTCTGAGACTGATCCTCCAATATCAGGAATAATGTAACCGTTAGTTACTA
>CP070694.1:2674514-2677269 GCA_020353355.1 Desulfobacterales bacterium
CCCAAAACGTTGCGGGCCACATTGCCCGGTGAAGACTCGGTGATCAAAAAGACGGCCATTGAAACCAGAATCATGGTGAGCAGAAGCAAAAGAATACGTCTTACAATAAATTTAGCCATAATATACCCCGCACTTCGCCATCAGGGATTAACATATCCTCATCTCCACAAATAAAATTTCTATGGTGAGAGGCTCAGGCGAAGAAATCGCCTGAGCCATGCATTTTGGCTATGCTACCAGCCACGCATCGTTGAAGGTGATGTATAGGGATGGGACGCCGTTCACGTTCTTGACTTTTTTGCGCATCACATACCATGCGTTTCGCCAGTAAGGGATTCCGATGGATCCACGCTCCTGCTGGATGTCCTCCAGTTTGCAGAAGACCTTGCGGCGTTCATCCACATTGATCAGCCCGTTGGCCTCGGTGAGCAGTTTGGAGAATTCAGGGTCCGACCAGCGGGTTTCGTTCCAGGGCACCGGCTTGCCATCAGCGTCGGTGATGTAGGCCAGGTTCAGCACCATGGTGCCGATCGGTCGGTGCATCCAGGGGGTGATACCGAGATCGACCTCGGTCCATTTTTCCCAATACTGGCTGGTGGGCATGGTTTGGATGTTGATTCTAAAGCCGGCCGGTGCGGCATCCTGCTTGAGGACTTCGGCATAGCGCACCACGTCCGGCCAGGTGCCCACGGCCAAATTGACGTCGATTCCATTGGGGTAACCCGCCTCCTTCAAGAGTTGCTTGGCTCGCTGCGGATCGTACTTGGGTATCGGTTTTTCACAGTATTCGGGATGAAGCTGATAGACGTGGAAGTCCTGTCCCTGGAGACCCTCATTGAAATAAACCAGCGACAGGAGTTTTTCGTGGTGCTGACAAATCTTCAGGGCGGACCGCACCTTATTGTCATCCCAAGGTTTGAGGTCGACACGCATACGGAGGACCCGGGTGGAGGCACTGGTAACCGGTATAATCTGGATATTGGGGTCGTCCTTTACGGCCTGGAATAAGTCCACACCCGCAACATCGCCAAGGTCGATCATGTCGACTTCGCCGGCCTTTAATGCGGCGATCTGCGGGGCCATCTCGGTGCCCATGTCAATGAATTCCATGCCGTCCATGTAGGGCAGCGGCTGTCCGTCGGCGCCCTTTTTCCAGTAGTCGGTGCGACGCTTAACCACGGCGCGCTCGCCCGGCAGATAGGTTTCTAAGGTGTACGGACCGGTTCCCACCGGGCTTTTGATGAAGTCGCCCTCAAAGGCCCTGTGGTTCAAAACGATGGCCGGGTAATGGAAGAGGTGCTCGGGAACGGCGATTTCCGGTTTCTTCAGGTTGAGTTTGACGCTATATTGGTCAATTTTTTCAACTCCGGTGACATCCAGGTATTCCCCCACCAGTCCCAGCATGGAAGAGCCCACGTCCTTGTTCATCCACTGGCTGAATGTGAAGATCACATCATCGGCTATAAACGTATCCCCGTTGTTCCATTTGACCCCCTGCCGGAGGTTCAGCGTCCAGGTCTTCAAGTCTTTGCTGACTTCCCAGTTTTCCAGGAGATACGGGTGAGTGATATTTTTGCCGTCGGTAAAGGTGAGGTATTCCCCCACCTGACGCGCTACCTGAGTCGGCGCGACCCAAGAAAACTGGGCCGGATGAGTGATCTTGTGGACCTGTCCTGCAATCTTGAGCACTCCGCCCCGCACCGGTTTAGCCGCAAAGGCTTTTTGGGGCCACGTCAGTCCTGCCATTTGGCTGGCTGCCGCCGCAGACATTCCGAGCAACGTGGCATATCTCAGAAAATCGCGACGTGTGAGCTTCCCCTTGTCCAAATCGACTTTAAGATCGGGTATGGCCGGGTGAAGCTTTTCGTTCTGTTGCATTTCATCCTCCTTTCAGTTTGTTTAGATTGTTAAGATGCGAAGAGCTTATATCATCCTTTATTAAATCATCAGGTCAAGAAGATAGCCGATCAAAAGATGATAACGAGGAAGTGCGGAATACACTCTTCGATTTGGATTTCTGATAGTCTGTCTAAGAATTATTGGGAAATATGTGTGTCAATTGCGATTTTAAGGATAATTTCAGATAATTGCAGGTTTTTTATCATGGAAAAGAGCCTTATATCCGCTGCATTACCGAACCGCAAAATGGATAACATGAATGTGCAATTTAAAGTAGCGAAGATGGGAAATTAGAAAAGCTACATTCAGTTTCTTAGTGATTTTTAGTAATTAAATCATGCCCACCATAGATAATCATTTTTTCACTGTCAAGGGAAAATCTGATTTTTCGACATCTTATGAGAATGCATGATTTCTGTTGGCGTGTTGATAAGGGTCTCGAAAAGCAGCAAAATTTTCAATCAAGACCTATGCTGGTAATCTAATATTAAAATATTAAAAATATATTGACAATATATTTTTGATATTTCACAAACATTTAAAAAAAGTAGTCAACAAAAATTTCTCATGTCGAAGAAAAAAAATAAGATCAAGTACCTTCCACTCCGTGAAATCGCTTATCGAAAAATGAAGGAACTTATTGTAACTTTAAGACTGGGTCCCGGGGATCAGGTTGATGAGGAGTGGGTGGCTGAAGCGTTTTCTATCGGCCGCACCCCTATCCGAGAGGCGCTTTTCCGTTTGAATGCAGAAAACCTCGTGGAGGTGCGTCACGGGCGGGGGTTTTTTGTTCGGGATATCACGTTGAGCAGTCTTAGAGATTTATTTGAAACCATGCTGATCCTGGAACGATCGG
>CP070694.1:2677369-2679989 GCA_020353355.1 Desulfobacterales bacterium
AGGTGCAGGAAAAACACCATGTTGGGTGCCGCGATAACCGGATTGCCGTGATAAAACACAGGCCAGATCCACCAGTTCACCGGTTTTGCGCACATATTCCATTTCAGCCGGGCTTTTAACCACCCGCAGCCGGTTTACCAGAATGGAGGAAATTCCAATCACCAATAGACAAATAACAAACAATATCCAAGGACCAATCTCCTCAAAGTCACCAATACCGCCACTTGAAAGGGGGAAAGTTTTGAATTCGGGTCATTGAATTTTGAGATTTGTTTGGGATTTGAGTTTTGTGATTTGGGATTTTATCGTTCTTTTATCACGAATGAGGCTTCTTGTCATTCCATATCCGGCAAAATATCTTCCGACAAGCCCATCCCCTCAACCAGGATAGATCGGTAGGTCGCAAAGACCTCGTCTTTGTAACTGCTATCCATTTGCGGCGGGGTCTGGGCAATCATAATTCCGCTTTTAAGGATGCAGGCTGTGAGTTGCTCGGATTTTTCAAACGTGATGCCCAGGCGGCCGGATGATTTTATTGGGAGGCCTCGGCCTTTTATGACCGCGCTAAGCTGGTCCATGTTGAGATCGATTCGTTTCTCGGGGGAAATCACAAAATTGCGGCGGCCGTCCCGGGCGCAGGTCTCTTCGAAAAACCTGTCGGCGACCGCCATCGGCGCGCCGTCCGGTTTGGTACCGCATACCTTGCAGGAATCCAACGCCGGAATGTCCAGAATATTAAACTCAAATTCCCTCAGATCAACATAAAGCAACTTGTTATACAGTTTGGGATCCTGACCGAGCAGCACCCTGACTGCCTCAGCCACCTGGATAGATGAGACGATGCCGATAACGGAAGGATGAACGCCGACCAAACCGCAGACCGGCAGATCCTCGTTTTTAAGATCGGGCATAAAACACTCCAGACAAAACGTCTGGCCCGGCAAAATGGTGGATACATTGCCGAAGACCTCTATCGCGGCACCAAAGACATACGGGATTTTCAGCTTGTTGCAGACGCGATTGACGATGTAGCGCGGTTCGGGATGGTCCAGGCCGTCGATGACCACGTCCATTCCGGAAATCAATTCTTCAGCGTTCATTGAATTTAAAGATTCGGGCACCGGATCCAAGGTTACGTCGGGGTTGAGGCGATGTAATTTATTAAAGGCCACTTCCACCTTGGGCATGCCGATGGAATCCGTGTCGTAGAGATGCTGGCGGTGCAGATCCGAGCGGGAGACGATGTCGCGGTCAACGAATCGAAGGTATCCGATACCCATGCCCACGAGTTTAACGGCTACCGGAGATCCCAAACCGCCCACCCCTATGAGGCAGACTTTGGCATTGCGCAGCTTCAGCTGTCCGTCGTAGCCGATATCGGCCAGAACGATCTGCCGCGAGTACGTATCCAGTTCCTGATCAGTAAGCTCTTTGCGCATGGTTGATAATCCTGATGTTAAATAATATGCGTTTCCGTTTCTTTTCGGTTTTAATAATATATTTTTAAGGAATGGATTCTATTTAGATATTTTAATTTGACAGGATTTACAGGATGAATTGGATTTATTCACGATTTCCTGAAGAAATCGTGAAAATTGCATTCGACTTGCGCCGGAAATTGGTTGCCAGTTAATTGAAAGCTGCAAGTCTGAATTATATCGCTTAATAATGGAAAAAACTAAGGTTTGCCAGTGATGATTACTCCTTCCGCGAAGCGGATTAGGTATTCACGGTTTCGTCCGGAAACCGGGAATTAAATTTATCCAACAAATCTTGTAAATCCTGTCTAAGTTTAACTTTTAATAAGATTCCATTCATCTTTCTTTTTTTAGACTTACTGGGCGAAGCCAAGTTTATCCAGCTAAGCCTCTATTGTGAAACTATTACTATCGTTTTTTGAGATGATTGTAAATGTCGTTTTTCAGAGCGGATGAATCCGTGTTGAACTTCCCGTAATGACAAATTAAAATTGTATTTTTGCCTAGCTTGACAAAACCAAATTTGCCCTCATTATATACCCAAAAAATTCAGATTTATTCAATGCAAAAGGAGGCAGAAAGCAAAATGGCCGCCAGAACAGAGACCCATGAATTCAAAACCGAAGTCAAGCAGTTGCTGAATTTGATCGTCAATTCCCTGTATTCCCACAAAGAAATTTTTCTGCGGGAACTGATTTCAAACGCGTCGGATGCCACCGACAAGCTGCGTTTCAGGGCTCAGACCGAAGAGGACATTCTGGGCGACGACACGGAGTTTAAAATTATCATCAGGCGCGATGCCATCAAAAACACGCTGACGGTTGAAGACAACGGTATCGGCATGACTTATGACGAAGTGCTGGAAAATATCGGCACTATCGCCAAAAGCGGCACTAACAGCTTTCTGGAAGCCATGGCACAGCTCAACAAGGATGAGTCCCTCACCCCGGAGCTGATCGGCCAATTCGGCGTGGGTTTTTACAGCTCATTTATCGTGGCCGATAAAGTCACCTTGCTGACCAAAGCCGTGGGCGAGGACAAGGCCGTTCTGTGGGAATCTCACGGTGACGGGGAATTTACTATCGCCGAGGCCGAAAAGGAAGGGCGCGGTACGTGCATAACCCTGGAGCTGAAAAAGAAGG
>CP070694.1:2680089-2682592 GCA_020353355.1 Desulfobacterales bacterium
AGCGTGAAATCCGGTAAACTTCGCCTCAAACCGGTGGAAGACAGCTCTAAGATTTACGTTTACCATGATCCCTGTTATCTGGGGCGTCACAACAACCTTTATGATGATCCCCGTAACGCTGTTGATGCCATACCGCGCTTAAAAAGAGTTGAAATGGAAGGCAACTGCCGCGACCGTTCGTTTTGCTGTGGCGGCGGCGGTCTCATGCTATTTTATGAACCCGAAGAAGAGCAACGCATGGGTGTGCTGCGGGTACAAATGGCCAAAGAGGCCGGAGCAAATGTCATTATTGCCGCATGTCCGTTCTGTCTGGTGAATATCGAAGATGCCATCAAGGTCAGCGGTCTGGAAAGCCAAATGGAAGCAATCGACCTTTGTGAGTTGGTCGTAAGGCACATAATTTTCTGATAAGTACAATAGCAAGCCAAATTAATAGAATATTTAAATTCGAAGCATGAAATCCGAAATTCGAAACAAATCCGAATGACAAAAATTCAAAATTCAAAACAATATGAATTAAGATTTAAGTGTTTAAGCATTAACTTCATTAGGAGGTAAAAATGGAAATACTGGTATGCGTGAAAAGGGTTCCCGACACCGCTGAGAACGAGATCGAGGTCAACCGCGACGGTTCCGATATCGAACGGGACGATCTGGTCTATTCGGTGAACGAATGGGATAATTATGCGGTGGAAGAAGCCATCCAAATCGTTGACAGGGTCGGTGGCTCGGTTACCGTGGTTTCGGTCGGTGATGAAGAATCCGAAGAAGTGGTTCGCAGAGAAATGGCCATGGGCGCCAATAACGGTATCCTTGTTTCGGATGACGCATTTGAGGGCTCTGATGGCAAGGGTATCGCCGCTCTTTTGAAGGGTGCGGTGGAAAAGGGGACCTATGATTTAATCCTCACCGGGGCTCAGGCTGATGACGGGGACGGACTGATTGTCGGCATGCTGGCAGCGATGCTGGATATGACCTCTGCTTCGGTGGTATATTACATCGAAGTGCTTGATAACAGGAAACTCAAAGTTGGCCGGGAAATCGAAGGCGGCAATGTGGAGATGAATGAGATCGAGCTTCCCTGTGTGCTTTCGATACAAACCGGGATTAACGAACCCCGCTATGTCGGTATCCGCGGAATCCGCAAAGTCGCCTCGGTGGACATTCCAGTGTGGGGATCATCTGAACTGGGAATCGATGCCGCATCCATTGGTGAATCCGGTGCCAAAGTAAAACGCGTGGACTATTTTGTTCCCGAACTGGGTGACGGCGCTGAAATTCTTGAAGGCAGTATGGAGGAAATTGCCGACAAATTAATTGAACTTCTAAAAGCCAAAGGAGGAATTAAATAATGGCCGGACAGGTTTTTGCATATATTATCCATCGCGAAGGGATTGCCGATGATTCAGCCTTAGAGCTTATTACCGCCGCACGTAAGATCTTTCCCGCTGCGCCGCTTACGGCTGTTGTCACGGGCTCAGGGGGAAATCTGGATGCGGTTTGCAATGAAATGGCTGCATCGTACAACGAAGTCTGGAAATTCGATCACGAGGCTCTGGCCTATCCGAATGCCGAAGTGATTCGAAAATTATTAGTCAATGCGTTACCCGGTGATGCCGTTGTGTTGCTGCCCCATAATACATTTGGTATGGATTTAGCGCCGGGGCTCTCCATTAAAATGGACTCCGCCTTTGTTGCAGATGTGGTGGATATTGAGGGTTTGGAGGGCGATACGCTCAACGTCATCCGGCAGGAATACAGCGGTCAGGTCAGCACCCATGTCACCTGTAACATTTCTGCAGGGGTTGTGCTAAATATTCGAGCCGGGGTATTCCAGGCCGATGAAAGCAAAGCTGCCGGAGGCCAGGTCGTGGATAAATCCGGGGAAACCGGTGATCTATCTGCCGTCAGAAAATTTCTCGAAATTGTTGAAGCTGAAGTTGGTGATGTGGACATTACCAAAGAGGATATCCTCGTGTCGATCGGCCGGGGAATCGAAGATGAGGACAACATTGAGATTGCCGATGAACTGGCCGAAGCCATCGGCGGTGTTGTCTCCTGTTCCAGACCGATTGTGGATGCCAAGTGGCTTGAAAAATCCCGTCAGGTTGGCACTTCAGGCAAGACAGTGAAGCCAAAAGTTTACCTGGCGTTGGGAATCAGCGGCTCTTTCCAGCATTTGGGTGGTTTGAAAGGCAACCCGTTTATCGTGGCGGTCAACAAAAATCCGAAAGCCCCGATTTTCCAGGTCGCCGATGTCGGTGTGGTGGAAGATCTGCTTGAATTTGTTCCGGTCTTGACGGAAAAGATTCAAGCAGGTTAAACATAATTGTATTTTTCATCATCGATGGTGATACCCATAGCCGTTTGATTCCATGAGGGAGATAAACGGCTTTTTTTCTGCGTCACTAAAGTTTAGGCCTTTGGGCATGCCCGGGGGTTCAGGTTTTAAGGTGGCAGGCATAAAGCATGGGGCATGGAGCAGAGGGCATGGGGTAAAAAT
>CP070694.1:2682692-2685265 GCA_020353355.1 Desulfobacterales bacterium
TTTGCCATATAGATTTTTAACTTCGACGATTACGCACAGGTAGCGGGCCGGATCTTCTATGCTGTGATTGACGCTGGATTTAAGCAGTAGACTGCCATCGGGGGAAGGAATGGATACTGACGTTGACGGCGATTGACCGCAGGCAGCAATGAGTAAATGAAGGATAAAAGCTGCAAATATCGCAGTGACCAAACGTTTCAGTGATCGGTTGCATATCATGATGGCAGATTCCAAATTTTGGCGATGGATAATTTCAGTTTTGTTTTATTTCTCCGGCATTCATGCGGTTCCCGTATCCTCCGGGTCAATTGAGATGGGTCCTCTTAGTCTATATCGGCAAAATGACTTAAAACCTTAATTTTAAATCATGTGCGATAGATGTGAGTAAAAATAATACATTTTTTTAATTTGCTCGAACTTATTTTTGAAAATTCCACGGAAGGTCAATTAAAATGTTGATGCCGCTGCCCCGCTTGCGGGTATCCGGTTTATTCGTCAATACCAGACCGGCAATTTGGCTGCCGTCGGGGCTCCAGTCGAAATCTGCGGCAACGGCAAAGGATTTGTGCAAAAAATGAGGGTGGTTGGGGGTATGGAACCATGTGAGTTGCTGCTTGTCGGTGCCGTTGCGTTTCATCATCCAGAATTCGGTTTCGAGAACAAAGGGCTTTACAGTAAAACGCAACCCCTTGCTGGACATCCAGATTATTTTTTTCCCGTCCATTTTCTCACCTTCGGAGCCCGGTAACCATTCATCCTTTCCAATAGTATCTCAGGGTCTTCTTCCATGATTAAAATGGAATGATGTTCTTCTTTAATGAAATGCTCTGCTGCGGCATGGTTCAAAAAATCAATGAGTTTCTGATAATATTGATGAGCATTTAAAACGCCGCATGGTTTTTTATGGATCTCCAGCAAGGCCCACGCCAGAATTTCAAACAGTTCTTCAAGCGTTCCGATGCCTCCCGGCAAAGCGATGAATCCGTCCGAAAGTTCGGCCATTAAGGCTTTTCTGGCATGCATCGAGTCAACGATATGCAACTCGGTCAGCCGCGGGTGGGCAATTTCTTTGTCAACGAGGATCTGGGGCATGATTCCGACGGCTTCACCGCCCGCATTCAATACGCAGTCGGCAATCACTTTCATGGTTCCAATATTGGAGCCGCCGTAAACCAGGCCAATGCCATTGGAAACCATAAGTTTGGCTAATTCTTCAGCAGTCGCATGATATTTAGGATCTGTATAAGGGCTTGAACCGCAGAATACGCACAGTTTTTTGATCATTGTCTCCACCCACGCCATTCAGTGTGTCAGAATTTTTCGGTGTCTTTGAAAAAGTCGCTGATGAACTTGATTTTATCAGCCTGCAGCTCCAATATGGTTACGCCCTCGTTGTGGTAAGGTTCTTTGCGTCTGTTGCTTCCACGGTTGGTCCAATGAACGGCTGCCTTATCTTCCTGACAGATCACGCGCTGAACCTCGAATGACAGCTCGGGATATTGGCGAAAAAGAATCGATAAAAACCGCAGGATACGATCTTTGCCGATTAAAGGCTGTGTTTTCGGGAAGTAAAACTCCGCATCCGGTAGGAGTAAATCTCCCATGAGATCCAAATCGCGGGAATTGAAGACCTCAAAGAATTTGATAACCGTCTGTTCAATGGTCATTTAAGGCTATTCTGGCGTCAGAGATAAGTTGTCGAGCAGTATGGTGCTCCTCTTTGAAAACACTTCTACGCAAACCTGTTCAATCTGATTTGTTTACAACCGATAATTGGGGATTTTCGTTAACCACCAGTTGAAAAACGTCCGGACGCGCATAGTGCCCCACCACATCAAAATCGAATTTGCTCCGGGCTAGCAGACTAAGATTGAGATCGGCAATCAACATATCTTCTTTATCCAAGAGCGGACCGGCTAAGACTTTGCCCAGCGGAGAGATAATCGCGCTGCCACCGCGACAGATGATATCCGGTAATGAATCCAGTTCATCTAGGGCTTCTAAATCGGCCGGGTACATGTCTTTGGTTACAAACTGATTACAACCCAATACAAAGCAGCGGCCCTCGCAGGCAATATGACGAAGGGTGGCCTGCCAGGTATCGCGGGCATCGGCGGTGGGTGCCAGATACAATTCCACGCCTTTGTTATACATCGCCGTTCGGGCCAGGGGCATATAATTTTCCCAGCAGATCAGCCCGCCCACTTTGCCAAACTCCGTGTTTATCACCGTCAACGTGCTGCCGTCTCCTTCGCCCCAGATTAGCCGCTCGGCACCCGTCGGTTTGAGCTTGCGATGCAGGCCCAGGAGCTGACCATCAGGACCAAAATAAAGCAGCGTGCAGAACAGCGTGCCTCTGCTGGTCTGTGAATTCCGTTCAATAACACCAATAGCCAAGTAAGCATTTGCGTCACGCGCGGCTTTAGCTATAATTTCCGTATCCGGCCCAGGCACATCGATAGAATTTTCCCAGTAGCGTTGAAAGATGCGGCGGCCTTCTGAGCTGCGACGTCCCACCACTGTTCCAAACGTGAGCCCTCGGGGATAGGCCGGAATAAAAGCCTCAGGAAAAA
>CP070694.1:2685365-2690776 GCA_020353355.1 Desulfobacterales bacterium
CACTCTTCCGATCAATGGCATAGAAAATGCATTCATTTCGCTTAGTTTCGTATATCGTCTAAAAACAAATTCTGAACAAATTAAGCAAGTTACTTGAATTAGCGCATTGTAAACGAAAATTTTTTTAAATTTTAGATTATGAAACACACCATCTTTGTAAAAAATTTGGTGTCGGATAAAACGCCTATATCTCTTATTGTCAATAATAAAGACCAAGCGGCCGGAGGAAGGCCCGGCTATCTTGGCTTCAGCTGGCTCTTTTATTATCCGTTGCTGGTTTTGACGTGCGGTCTTCTGATGCCGCAGACCCGTGAATTTTTTGCCATGTCCGGATGGCGATGGGTATATGTCATGACGCTGTCATTTGCGGTGTCTTTCAGTCTGAACCCTTTCTTTTCATGGATGTCGCATAAATTTGGCATTCTCGATCTACCGGATGGAAGAAAACTTCATCAGGCGGCTACCCCCCTGCTGGGCGGAGCGGCTGTTTTCATCGGGTTTTTGATGGCACTTCTGATCAACGGCATTTTTTCCGTTGAACTTGGCGTGATCCTGGTGGCATCCATCCTATTGTTTGGCGTGGGTGTCATGGATGATGTCAAAGAAGTTTCGGCGGGCATAAAACTTGTTACCCAGATCATCTGCACCTTGATGGTCATCGCCAGTGGAACCATTTTACGGGTTATTCCGGATACTTTGGGAATTTTTGCTCAGCTGGGCAATCTGGTTTTGACCGTGGTATGGATTATCGGCATTACCAATGCCATGAATTTTTTTGATGGAATGGACGGTCTGGCCGCCGGTTTGGGTGCGCTGATTTCATTTTTCTTGGGAGTGGTCGCCTTTCAGACAAACCAGCCCTTTTTAGGCTGGGTATCCGTGGCCATGATGGGCGGGTGTCTGGGGTTTTTGCCCTTTAATTTTAGGCGCAACGGAAATGCGAAGATTTTTCTGGGTGATGCCGGAAGTACTGTCATCGGATTTGTTCTGGCGTGCATTGCCGTTTATGGAGATTGGGCGGAAGGCAATCCGGTGGTGGCGCTGGTATCGCCTATTTTGATATTTTGGATTTTCATTTTCGACATGGTACATATCACCATCGAGCGGATTCTGACCGGCAAGGTGATGAATTTTAAACAATGGATTGAGTATGTCGGCAGAGATCACCTGCATCATCGTCTGGCCAATGCTTTGGGTGGGAAAAAGAAAAGTGTGTTGTTTATCTATCTACTGTGTCTTTGTCTGGGTACATCTGCCGTCGTACTTCGTAACGCCCGGCCGCTCGATGCAATATTATTGATCATTCAAGCCATTATCATTGTAGTGTTGATCACCATCCTGGAACGACGCGGTCGTTATGTGAATGGAACGATGGAGCAGAAATCAAAACAAAAGTTTAAAGTGAACTAAAGTTCCGGAAACGCCTTCGGCGTATCAAAAATAAAAACAGACAGAATGCCTTAATTTTAGGCATTTTAGGCACTTTCAATTTTAGGCATTTTTTGGAGTAACGACAGTGCTTTTACAAATTTAGTAATCAGGAGCACCTTTAGTTTGGCTAATATGATAGGGGAGATTGAGTGTGGTTCAGTTTCGAAACATTAAGGTAAAAGATCAATCGGCAGGCGACCAGAGAATTAAGAAAAAATCGAAATTAAGTTTTGTCAAAATTGCCGCGCACCAGGAAAAAGCCGGTAAAGCAGATCCTCGATTTGGTCCGGGTGAAAACAGAAAAATCTTCTATGAAGAGGCCTTGACCTATTTAAATCAGGTAATGGGTGCCGTCAGGAATCGCGAAAAATTTTCCCTGGAAACCGGGCTACAAATTATTCGGAAGATAGCCACAGGAAATCCTTCCCAGGATCCCGTGCTGATCATGGCCTTGCATGTGAATGATCGATTTAAATTTGTGCTCCATCACGGCGTCAATGTGGCCGTATTTGCAATAAAGCTGGCAAAATACCTTGGCTTCAGCCTGGATAAGCAGATTGAGCTTGGCTTAGCCGGCCTGCTGCATGATGTGGGTACGGCGGCTATCCCGGATCAGGTCATCTATAAACAAGAAAAACTGAATGAAAAAGAGATTAGCCTCTTCAGAGAGCGCCCGAATTATAGCGCCAAAATCTTAAATGCCTTTGGCCATGATTATGCCTACCTTGCCGAGTGTGCGGCTCAGGTTCATGAACGAATTGATGGCAGCGGATACCCGCGAGGTATCCATGGCAACGAAATAAACGCGTATGCCAAGATCATCGGCCTTTTGGATGTCTGGGAGGCCTTGATTCACTCCAGGCCGCATAGAGATAAACTAGCACCGTTTGCGGCCGTAAAGGAGATCATAAATACCGGCAAAGATCGGTTTGAGCAAAAGCACCTCAAGGCACTGCTAAACACGTTTACGGTGTTTCCACTTTACAGCTATGTGCGACTGAACTCGGATGCGATCGGCAGGGTGATTGAGACGTATCCGGATCAGCCAATGCGACCGAAAATCCGTATTGTCTATGATTCCCAAAAACAGAAAGTATTAACAGACCGAATCGTTGCCTTACCGGACGATCCGTTGTTGCATATTGTTGATTCTGTGACGGATGAAGAAATTCGGCAACTTTCGAAAGTCTGATTGTATAAGCGAAACCAATAAAAACTGAGTGGTTGAATCGCTTCGAAATATGAGTGTTCATGACTATCCACGGAAAAGGGTGTTGAAATGTATTTAGAACATTGGGGTCTTAAAAAAGCACCATTCGGAAATGTACCGAGCCGTGATGTTTTTTATCGATCCCCGCAGCATGAAGAAGCCCTGCGCCGGCTATTGTATGCCATCGAGTACCATAAAGGTGTTGCGATGATCACCGGCGAGGTCGGATGTGGCAAGACCACCGTTACCAAGGCCTTAACAAACCACCTTAACAAAGATCTGTTTCAGCTCAAAACCATATCCAATCCTGCCCTGCAACCCACCGATCTGATCAAAGCGATTTTATTAACATTAGGTGATCATTCGGATAACGGCAACGGCTCCAAGACGATACTGCTGGATCGACTTCAAAAACTGCTCTATCAGAACGCACAAAACGGTATCAGCACGGTGTTGGCCGTTGATGAGGCCCATGTGATTGGCAACCGGTCCACCTTGGATGAGCTCCGAATGTTGCTCAATATGCAGTTTGAGGATGATTTCTTGATCACCTTGATATTACTCGGCCAACCGCCTCTACTGAAGAATATTACGGAACTGCAGCCGCTAAAAGAGAGAATCAGTATAAAATTCAATCTGGATCATTTAGATATCAACGATACCCTGCGTTATGTCGTATTTCGGCTAAAATGCGCCGGGGCGACCCGGGGAATATTTTAGCGGGAGGCCATTGATCGCATTTATGATTATTCAGGCGGTATTCCGCTGCGGATAAACAATGCATATGACCGTTGCCTGCTCATCGGATTGATGCGTAAGGCTAACTTTATCGACAGCAAAATTGTAGAAGATGCCATCGAGGATCTTGGATCATGAAACTGTGCAGCATAATTGAAAAAGTAAAAGGTCAAACGATGAGGGACAATATGCAAATCGCAATGCTTGTTGTGGGTGGTGTGGTTCTGATTGTCTCGGGATGTGCCCATAACAGGGTTAAAGAAACACCAGCTGTTGCTTCGAATACGTCTAAGTCCGACGGCGTCGCTTTCGCCGGTAACTTTCGTGCGGTGGTTGCGCAAGATTTGGATAATGATGGGCATCTGGATATCGTCGGCGGAGCGTTAGATCCCGGACTGGTAACCATTAATTATGGAGACGGTAAGGGCGGCATATCAGAAACGCAAACACTTCCGGTCAAAGGCGATGTGAGCTCCGTGGCCGTAGCAGATTTCAACGAGGACGGACTTAACGATATTGTTTTTCCGGTTCAAAAGTCTTCTTCTGGCATTAGAATTTGGATAAATCAATCCAAACGAAAATGGACAGATGCCAAAGGTCCCATTCAAATAAACAAATACCAGAGCGTCAAAACAGGAGATGTCAACGGCGATGGGCACATGGATATCATTGCTGCCAATGCGACCTCAGAAACCCAGGGTGGTATTCAGGTGTGGCTTGGGAACGGAAAAGGCGGCTGGCTTAATGAATCCGGACCCAGCGCTCAGGGGCGTTACATGGATGTGGTTGTCGCTGATTTCAATGGGGATCGGGCATTGGATCTGGTTGGAGCCGGCTGGGGCACGCATGGTGCCTTGCGGCTTTGGCTGGGAGACGGTGGTGGTAATTGGTCGGCCGCATCCATCATAAGCCATGGGCATTTTTACAGAATCAGTATTGGTGATGTGAACGGCGATGGAAATTCTGATTTACTGGCAGGATCATATAGAGCTGGACCCCAGATTTTATTGGGTGACGGCAAAGGGAATTTTTTAAAGATGGCAGGTCCGGCAGAAGAAGAAAGCTTCTGGGCGGTTTTGCCGGTTGATCTGGATAGGGATGGCAAGGTTGACATTCTGGCCAGCTCGATTAATCAGCACGGAATCCTGGCCTGGCGAAACAAAGGAAACGATCAATGGGAGATTTTTCAAGGGCAGTTTCCATCTTCCGGAAATTATTATGAAATGGTATCTGCCGATCTGAACGGTGATGGCCATCTGGATATTTGTGCCGCCAGCTCCGGTGAGGGAATCAAGATCTGGCCGGGAAAAGCCGGTTCCGCATTTGCTGCCAGGTATATGGAAATTGAACAGCTCGGCGAAGCAAATCGTCTTGCGGCTTTAGAAGCTCCCCTGGAGAACGATGTATTTGTCACGATCAACGGAGTGGCGGAATATAAAATTGGCCCCGGAGATGTTATTGAAATCACGGTTTGGAACGGCAACGAGCAAACCAAAGAGGAAATATTGGTTCGACAGAATGGAAAAATCTCTTTCGGTTTTGTGGAGGACCTGGCGGTCAACGGTCTGACGGCTTCTCAATTGGATGCGCTGCTGACGCGACGCATTGGCGAATATGTCAGAAAGCCCCGTATCGATGTCGTGGTAAAAAAGTATGACAGCAAATTCGTTACCCTTTTAGGAGCCATTGGGGCTCCAGGTTTGAAGGAATTAGGTCCGGGAAAATACAAACTTAGCGGCCGGACTACGTTATTGGAAATCATCACCAGAGCTGGCGGGCCGACTCGAGATGCAGACTTGAAAAATGTCAGCGTGCGCCGCAAAGATGGCCGATCCGTTTCGTTAGATCTTTTTAAGGCCATCCAGCAAGGAAACCCTGAACAGGATTTTATTCTGGATGACGGTGACGTCGTGTTTGTGCCTGCATATGATAAAAACGGAAATCGAGTATATGTTTTCGGGGAAGTTTTAAAGCCGGGGGCTTATGAATATACCGGTTCTAAAATGAGGCTGTTTGACGCGATTTCTGAGGC
>CP070694.1:2690876-2694831 GCA_020353355.1 Desulfobacterales bacterium
CCATCCGGGTAATCTCATCGGGGACAATCCTGAAATTGAGTGTTTTAAAGCCAGGCGGGTACATATAGTGGTCTGGCACCGCTTCAAGGATGATACTTTCTCCAATCGCGCGACTCACAAAACGAAAAGGCCCGCTGCCGATCGGCTTTTTGGTAAATTCATCTTCACCGGCACTGTCGTAATAGGTTTTAGAGCCCACAAAAAGCCGGTTAAAAAGGCCTTTCCAGTCCGCATTCACCTTGGCCAGCCGAACAATGCAGGTGCGGTCATCAAGCACTTCGACGTCTTTGATGCCCTTAAAGACATTGGCATAAGCGTTGGCATTTTGGGGATCGATAAACTGTTGCCATGAAAAGCGAACATCCTGGGCGGTGACGGGGTCTCCGTTGTGAAATTTTGCATCTTTCCGCAACGTTACCGTTATATCCGTGTTGTTTTCGGCGAATTTATATGATTCGGCCAGGCAGGGAACCGAAGTGCCTTTTTGGGTATCCCACGTAAAAAGGGGCTGGTACATGGCCATATAAACATTACTGTCCTGTCCCAATCTGGCCTTAAATGGATTTAAACTAGTGAGATCGTGCGTGAGGGCTATCGAGACCTCACTCTCGTTAGCTGCCAGGACCGGACTTGATAACAGCAAGGCACCACAAACAACAAAAAGTATGAAGACAACAGCGACATATTTCGTTTTCATGAGATGATCCTCCTTTCTGAATTTTCTTCAAGTGTTTGGGGCATTTTCTGTGGTTAATTATTTCTTCCTGTTTACGCATAGAATTTCATTCATCAATGTACACGCCGGCTCTGCCCTTGCCAATATTTTTCTCGAACTTTTTTACGCAAAATTTTTCCCGCTGCATTTTTTTGTAAATTATCAGCGAAATCAACGCTTTTGGGTGCTTTATAACGTGCAACGTGTTCTTTGCAAAAAGCGATAATTTCTTTTTCGGTTGCAGTACTGCCGGGTTTAAGGACGACGACAGCTTTTACGGTTTCACCCCATTTATCATCGGGCACGGCAATCACGGCAGCCTCCAACACAGCCGGGTGCTGATACAAGATGTTTTCGACTTCAGAAGGCCAGACATTGTAGCCACCGGTAATGATCATGTCTTTTTTGCGATCCATGAAATAAATATAGCCGTCCTCATCAAAGGTCGCCATGTCTCCAGAATAAAACCAGCCATCTTTAAATGCCTCCGATGTAGCCTGCGGATTTTGCCAGTAGCCGTTGAACACATGATCTCCTTTATGAATTATTTCTCCGATTTCACCCGGCTTAATATCTTCGCCATTTTCCTTGACGATTCGAAGCTCCGCCATGTAAGCAGTTTTACCGGCCGATGACATTCTGCGCATTTCCTCAGGGGTCCCGTCGAGCTTATGTTCCCATGGAAAAAGCATGCTGGCAGGAGCGGCCTCGCCCATACCGTAGTACTGGGTAAAGATAGGTCCGAATTTCTTCAATGCCTTTTTTATCAAGGCCTGGGGCATGGGTGCCGAGCCATAATAAATGGTATGCATGCTGCTCAGGTCATAATTGTCAATTTCCGGATGATTCAACAAGATGTTTATCAGCGTTGGTACAAGTAAAGTCGTCGTCGCATTGATACGTTCAATTGTTTGAAAAATTTCTGCAGTATCTGAACTGAGCGGTGCGGCATTCGCAGCCCCTTTAATGAAGTGCGGTAAGACCATATTATTACTGGCAGCCGTCAGGGGGGCAATATGAAGCATGATGTCTGTCGGAACCGGATCCCTTAACGGACTCATATACATTCTCGATATCAACGTTAGAAAGCGCTTGTGAGTCATCATCGCGCCTTTGGGATTGCCGGTCGTACCCGATGTATAAGGCAAATGGCAAAGGTCGTCATCTTCAATGATAACTTTTGGCTCACCTGAGGAACCACCTGCTAGAATATTTCTGTAATCTTCATAGTCTTTGCCACCTTGCAAGCATACCAATATTTCCAATTCGGGCAGCTTATCTCTAATCTCTTCCACAACGGGTATGCTTTCTTCAGAAAAGATGACCGCTTTGGCCCCGCAGTCTTTCATCATAAAGGCGACCTCGCGCGCAGAAAGACGCACGTTAATCGGGGCTCGGACCAGCCCGGCCTGGATCAAGGCCAAATAAATTTCGAAATGTTCTCTGCAATTTTTCAAAAACAGGCCAACACGGTCGCCTTTGCGCAATCCAAGGTCATATAGACCATTGGCCAGCCGGTTGATTCTTTCATGGGTTTCTTTGAAAGTGAGTCGCTCATCTCCATAAATAATGGCAACTCTATCCGGGTAATTTTCACAGCTTCTTTTAATTACGTATGAAAGGTTCATTTCGCTGCTTCCGTATTAATCAGGGCGAGATTGGCCCTTGATCTTCAAAAATTTCATTAAGATGTAGAAATTCCGAGAGGCTAAAATAGCGTTTTCACTTATCTTGAATCCTGGCCCGTGCAGAACCGGCGGTTATGATATCTCCGGCCGAATTTTTACAACAGACTTCCAGGTCAGCATATCGTTCGTTTGATTTTTCTAAAGAGAAGGTTTTCTTGACTTCTGCTTCACATGTGATTTTCTCGCCAATCAAAAAAGGACGAACAAAATTAACCTTGATTTTGCCGCCGGCAATCCATCCGATGCCGAAAAAACGACTGAGCATTTCTGAAATAAATGAGAGACTGAAAACACCAGGCGCCACGCGACCAGGGAAGCCCGCGGCTTGAGCTGTGGAATCATCCGTGTGGATATTGGGCCCGTCGGCGTATTTTTTAAAGCCACTGTCCAATTTCTCCGCCAGAGGAAGGATAAGCCGGTATATCAAGTCGGTGTTGGCATCGGCAACCACTTTCGACAGCGGAGGTAATCTGGTCCCAACCGTAACGCGCCTAAGCTCTGGCATCATTATGATCCTTTTTTTGAAAAACCAGTCCTGTGAAGCGGTGCTTTGCTATGGGCATTCCGTCGGCGGCGTCAATCTGATATTCAATCACGGTATACTTCTTTGCCTTTCTGAAGTTTTCTTCAGTAACTTTTCCCCGGCAAACCAGCCGTTGCCCCACATAAGCAGGATTGAAAAATTCCGATTCTTGTTTCGTGTGAATTCCTCCGATTCCCCAGGCTTTTTTTTGCAATAGCAAATAAACATAATCCCGAACCGTAAAACACGGCGGCACCCATCGGCGACCATCTGCTGAGTGATTTTTTAACCAGTGCTCCGAACTATCAATAGCAGCAAGATAGATGTCAGCCATCTCCTCTGTTATGGTGTACTCAAAAGGCCCCAACGTATCACCGACATGAATCGATCTCTGGTTACCCATAATTCTAATTTGGAAAATGAATGTGTATTGTAAAAAATACGATAGACCCGTTTAGGATTCGGTTGGCATCCTGTTTGCCAAACTCAGGATTTGATTCAAACCGCTTCGCAAATTCACCTTTATGAATTGACCGACTTTGTTGAAATCACCCGATTTCAAATTATCAAGAATCAACTGGTGCTCTTTGTTAAACTGTTCCGGATTGCCGACATTATATTTCCGGAAACTGCGGAAGGCTAAAATCTGATCCCAAATTTGGGAAATGAGCTGATTTATGTATCGCCACCCGCAAGCTCGGTAGAGGATAAAATGGAATTCTCGATTGGGTAAAAAATAATCTAAAATCGGCAATGATTCGTCACACATGATATGATGCAGTTCCTGCATGCGTTCTAATTGCGCATGGGTTAAGTTTTTTGCACCAATAACGGCGGCTTTTGCTTCAATATGATATCTAACATTATAAAGTTCTTTAATTTCTGCCAACGTAAGCGGGGAGGCTACAAATGTGCCTTTATTTGGAAGCGATTCAACCAAACCGGAGCCGGTCAACTCTCGAATCGCTTCACGAATGGCCACTCTGCCCAAAGTCAATTCACTTTCTAATTTGGCTGGGATCAATTGGG
>CP070694.1:2694931-2700855 GCA_020353355.1 Desulfobacterales bacterium
CTCGGATCAATTTCTCTGGTATTGGCCCCCCAGCCCTCGAATACCCGAATTTTTTGATTCATCAAAAAATTCGGATCCTTTTTTACTTTGGGCAGGATATCCTTCCTGGCAATGGTATCCGGCACCCCCCAGTAGGGATTGATCACTAGATAGGTTATCTTATCCGAAAAAACAGGCGTCTTGCGGTAGGGTTTGCCCGCCACCACCCGCATGTTCAGCACGGGTGTTTCCTGTTCGATAACATCCAAATTAAAACTGGCTATATTTACTAGGATATTGCGATTACCCAGGTTCTGAGGCAGCCAGCGCCATCGTTCCATGTTCATCACAATCTGTCTGACGCGCTGATCGGCAGAGATGTTCAGTACCTGCAAGGTTTGAGGGCCAAGGATACCGTCGGTTTCCAGACCGTTTTGCGTCTGAAATTTTTTAAGTGCTTGTTCCAGCACGCGATCAAACAATGTCTGATCGTCCGCGCCGACGTTTGCAAGAAAGCCTTCGACAGCCAGGCGCTGTCTTAACAGGGTAATTCCCTCGCTGCGGTCACCTTGTCGCAGATTGTCTCCGGATGGAACAGTCGGCCAGCCGCCGGTTTCGGCAAATTTGCGGTAAATTGCCAGCGTATCCCACAGGCGTGTATAGCCGGCATACGCCGGCAACAAGGCGGCTAATGTTTCTTCGATCTGATTTGAACTGAGCGCGTCTTCGAGCAGTTGGGCCAAATCGGCCTCACGACGATTGGCGAACCATTGGGGATCGATTTGTTCCGGATTAATCCGACCGGCAAGCAGATGGGAGCCGTAAATAAGAAAGGCATCCGTAAGCAGAAGATCGAGATCTACCAGCTGGCGCGGATGGGGTTGCTCCCATAACTTCGGTGTTTGGTGAAGCTCCGATAAAATGGCTTCAATTTTTTCGAGATGATAGTCGCCGGGTCTCAAACCCTCGCGATCTGCATGGCGAATCGCATTGAGCAATGTCTCTGTTTGGGGCAAAGGGCCTTGGCTGTCTGTCCATGCCGGTTGATAGACCCGGCGTTCATAGAAGATGGGAAGCACGATGGCGGCGTAAATGGGTTCTTTGCCGACTGAGATTTTCAGGGGTATACCGCCGAGCTCGATGCGGAATCGAAGCAGATCGCGCATGGACAAATCCGGTGATTGCGCGGAAGAGATAAAATGCTGCCCCCCGACAATTGTCAGTAAAATGCTGCCCGTTGCCAAATATTTAAAAATAGAAAACTTCATCATATTTTTCAAATTGAGACACTATTTCCAGGTCTTAACCATAAAGAATAAAAATATACCAAATATTTCCAGGCGACCGAGCAACATAACCACGGTCAACACCCATTTTCCGGCAACAGGCAACTGGCTGTAGTTGCCCAGAGAGCTCACCATCCCAAATCCGGGGCCGACATTCCCCATGGCGGCTGCAGAACCGGAAAATGCGGAAAGCAGATCCACCCCGAAAGCGGTTAAAAAACCGGTCGCTAAAAACACAATCCCGATGTAAGCAACGATAAACAAAAGACTTGTTGTCACCACATCATCATTGACCACCGCACCTTCAATTTTCAATGGAATAATCGCTTTAGGATGCTTCAGTTTTGCGATTCTCACTCTGATGGACTTCCAGAAAATGACCATGCGTTCGGCTTTTATTCCTCCCGAAGTGGAGCCGGTGCAGGCACACTGTAGTGTAAAAAAGATCATGATTAAAATAGCAAATGCAGGCCAGACCGGCGTATCGCTTGTGGCAAAGCCGGTGCTGGTTCCTAACGAGATGATTTGAAAGGCCGCATAACGCAGCGCATCCAACCATTTTATATAAATTTCTTCATGAATACTGAGCATGACCAGAAGTGTTCCGACAGCCATAGACCCTATATAATAACGAACCGACGCGGATTGCCAAATTTTACGAATATTTCCGGTCGCAGCCAAAAATAAAAGTCCAAAATGGACTCCGGAGAGAATCATAAAAAGGATAACCACCACCTCGATCGCGACGCTATCGAAATGCGCAATACTTAAATTTTTCGTGGAAAAACCTCCTGTTGCGATGGTGGCCATCGAATGGGTAGCGGCATCCAGCACATCCATCCCGCAGATCCTTAGAGAGATGGTTTCCAAAAACGTAAGGCCAACATAAACAACCAGTAAAATTTGCAGCGTCTTTTGAGTGCGATGCTGAAAATTATCCATGGCTAACGGAGAGATCTCACTTCTGGACAAAACCATGGCAGCCTGTCCGATCGACGGCAAAACCGCGAGCACAAATACAATAATGCCGATACCGCCGATCCAGTGGGTGGCCGATCGCCAAAATAAGAGCCCAAGGGGCAGGGCTTCGACATCGGTAAGAATTGACGAACCGGTTGTGGTAAAACCCGATACACTTTCAAACCAGGCATTGGTAAAGGTGAGTTCACTGCCATAAAGAATATATGGCAGAACGCCGATCAGGCAGGACAAGAGCCAGCTGGATACGACTATAACCAAGCCCTCGTCGTTGCTGATATAGGTGGTAGAAGGCACAAACAGCAGCGGAAATACGCCGAAAAGCACGGCGACAATCGCACTATAAAGTAGCGGGAAAAAATCGGAAGCATGGTTGAATCCGGCAATGGCAGCAGCAATGAGCAAAAACAAGGCATTAAACAACAGGACGATGCCAACATAGCGAAATATAACGTGAGGTCTCATAGTTCCGATATTATCTAAAATTGAGTCCGTTTAGTGCCATCTTATATACTTTATATTTTTCGGATGGACACTAGTTAAGGTTCTTAAAGGCTGAAATCATGCTCGTCGACTCGCTTCAGCTTCTTTAAATCATCGCATGCCTCGCTATTGTTGAGATCACAGGCTTTCTCCAAAGCTTCTTTCATCTGTGGGAATTCATGCAGCCCATAGTAGGAATGGCATTTGGCCAGAAAAACTGCTCCCCAGTTTGGGTATTTCTTTTCAAGACGGTCCAGATAAATTACGGATACGCGCCATTTGCCCAGTCGCATGAACCGATACGCTTTCGCTAAGTCGAAACCGGGATTTGTTGTTTTTATAATTTGAGGTTCCATTTCTTCGCGAAATGATTCTCTGGCTTCATCTTTTTCAAGCTGTAGATTGGTTATCTCAGCCGTAATAAAATCTGAAGGATGAACGTAAGACTTGATCCGCACAAACACCCGCAATCCTTCTGCAATGGGTATCCATTTTTCTTCTAGAATTCTTAATTCAATTATATCAGCAGCCAAATTGTAAATCTCTTCCCTTTTACGTTCGTAAAATTCGATAAGGCTTTTTCTGCTAAGGTAACGCCCGGCAATGTCAACAGCTACTCGTTTGGCTTCGAAAAGCGCCAGGGTTTTGGCCAGCTCCTTTGAATCCCCGACGCGCATGTGATAGGCGGATTCAGTTTCAACTTCTACGGCTGCATTTATCTCTAAATTCTGTGAATAACATGGATTCCACCCAAAAATAAGAAGAAAAACCCACCCAAAATACCTAATTAATCTGAGTTGTGTTTGCATCCGGATTTAACGCTCCTTATTTTTCTTTCTTTTGTAGGACCACCGACAGTTCTTGAATAGAGGATGCCAGGTCGTAAAGTTCATCCTTGGTTTCTATTTTGATACTCAACGGCTGCCCCCCTCGAATAAAATTTTGAATACCCTTGGTCAAATTGATAATCGGATTGACAAGAAAATAATTGATAAAATAGTTAAAAATAAGCGCAAACACCAGAGCCGATAAAACAGCAACAATGCCCGGCATGATGGCTCGATGGGCTCTGTTTTTTAAGCTTGACGCCGTCTGATACATGGTTTCCGCATTCAGCGTTATCAGCTCCTCAACGGAGGTCTTGACTGCCTGAAACGCCTCATGAACCTCAATAAAGTACCAGTCCAAATTATGTTCTTTCTTGGTGCCGACGACAGGTTTCATCCACAGATCTTTGTAAGCGTTATATTTTAAGCCAACGGCTTCCACATACGTGTTTTCACCGGGTATGGTTAGATTATTTTTTGCGATCTCAAAGCCTTGCTGAAATGCGCGGTCTGCTGTTGCTATTGTTGTTCTGCCTTCATTCCATTTTCCGGAAAGAAGCAACAATACGCCGCTGTCTTCTCTCTCAAGTGCCTCGATCATTATTTTGGCGGCGTTAATGCTCTTGTAGTTATCATCCAATAACTTTTGCACCGAAGCGCCAATGGATGTCAATTCACGAATAGAAAGTATACCGGCAAGCGCCAACATAATCGCCAAAATTAAAAAGCCGGATAATATCTTGAGTCGTAATTTCATGGATTATCCCCTATTTATTTCCGAATGCCGTCTCGATGTTCGCCTGTTTTTTCTGGTGGTACCCGCTGTCGTCAGTGGGTCCGGGCCGTTGGCTCTTTTCGATTTTTTGCCCATGATAGCACTGATGGACTGAATTCCCTGGCCCGCCTGTCCGGCGATGCGTATCGTCACATCTACAGCCATGTTAATCCTCCAAAACGAATAACAAATGACGATGAACGACGAATTGAGCCATAACCCTCAATTCGAGTACTAGCCGTTGAGTATAATCCGCGCGTCGGCCACAACACATTGACCGGCCGAACACGCCCATGTTTTTTCGAGTGGCTAAGGATATTGTTTATCTCGCTGCTCAGCATGGTTGACATCTCCGCAGGGCCTCAACCATCAGCACCGCCCCTTCTATGGAAGAAGAAACCGGAATGCGGTTGAGTTCAAATCCTTCAATCAGTATCCGCATTGTTTTCAATTGGTTTTTTGTGAGCCGGGGTTTTCAGAAGAATAGGCTTCGATGAAAACATCAATCGCATTCAGCACAGCCTCCCTAATTAAAGGCACTTGCCTCAATCCCACAGATTCCGTTTGCCAGGTGATTGACCAAGCCTCTAATGCAGGGTCGCGCCGCAACACCACCAGTTGCCGAAGGTTTAGTCGTATGGCGTATATATATTTTTTTTTGACATCGATCTCGTCGATATCTTGCTCACCCCAGGTTTTATAGGTTTTTGTGGAAGGTTCAGGATTTGCAAATTTTATTCTGACGTTGAGAATGCCTTCGGTTTCTGATCTTTGGGAAGCTTCCTCGGTTAACACGTGAATTCCAGCTGTTTCCAGTTTACGCTCAATGAGTGATTCTAGATCATTTTCCGTTAATCCTACCTTTTTGAGTTGCGCGCTCCACCCCGGCTCCCAGGAGTGAACCTTTACAATGATCGATTGGATACCGCGCAGCGTGGCGCGGTCCCTTGCTCTATCATCGGCCTGACAAAAGGAGCCAGGAAATAAGAACGCAGCGAAAAAGACCACGAAAATAAGCCGTGGCAAATTATACCCCATAAAAAAAACTCCTTTCTGCTGTCTAATTTTCTGGAAGGGTAGTTATTGGTTTTCAGAGCTCTCCGGCGTTTCCGTTTGTTTTTTTATTTCAATGCCCATCCTTTTTACTGCATTGGCGGTTTCCTGGCGGATTTTGTTCACGCGCTCGGCTGTCTCCTGCTTCATTTTCTCCATTTTTTCTTTGAGTTCTTTGATCTCGGTCTGATATTCTGTCTGGCTGGTGGTCCGATTGAAGGTTATAACAGAGAAAATAAGGGCGATAATTGAGAAAATTAGCGCCAGAGTTGCTCTAAAACCCCCCTTGACAATTTTAGTTGGCTCTATTTTTTCCTTCATTTTTCATTCCTTTTCAAAATAAATTTCATTTTCTAACTTTTCTTTCGTGCTCTAGCTCTTTTTTACCTTTCGGCGATGTCAATAGCCAGCCGGCAAAAAACCCGATTGCCAGAGTTCCAAACAGCATCAGTGCCCTTGACATCGAGATCGTCCATACCAGAAACCGGAATTCCACCACCTGGGTATTTTGAACCACAAAGTTAAGAATAAAGACGATCAGAC
>CP070694.1:2700955-2705891 GCA_020353355.1 Desulfobacterales bacterium
CGGCGGCGAAGTTGCATCCCGCGGCAATTGCCCCTTCGGTCCAGGCCCAATTGCCCATTTCCAAATGAGTTCCCGTCAATACTCTTTTATTCATGCCCATTGAGATCCTCTTGCGCTGGTGTCTGATTCGGTTCCTTTTCCACGGCAATCGCAAAATCCGGACAGCAGATCATACAATTCTGACATCCGGTGCATTCGTTTTCATCCTTGATCTCCGGTGGATAATATCCTGTGGAGTTCATTTCCTTGCAGGCTTGAAAAAGGTCTTTGGGACAGACAAATCTGCAGATTCCGCAATCATCCATGCCTTTGCAGGATTCGGTGAATATATTAACCTTAGGCATTTGAAAAACCTCTAACAATAGCGATTAAATTCTTGTCACGATTGAAAATTGGACATGTAGGGATGGGCTTTATGCCCACCCGCTCGGTTGCTCTCGGAGATTGCGGGCGGGGATACCTCCCCTACTTTAGAAATCAGGAATAATTGATACTTTTTACGATTTCGACAAAATTAAATGAACTGAAATAGCAATCCAATCAGAACACTGCAAATTCCGGTTCCCTGCCCTCCAACACCGCCAGCACATCTTTGGCCACCATGCTCATTCGTATCATCCCTTCTTCCGTATGCGCCGACATGTGGGGCGTTCCCACAAAATTATCTAATTTTAGAAGCGGATTGTCCGGGGTTATCGGCTCGACCTCATAGACATCCGAACCGGCACCGGCAATCCTTTTATCTTTGAGCGCCTTGACCACGTCCGCTTCTTTCCAGATCGGCCCCCGGGCCATGTTAATCAGAAAAGCCGAAGGCTTCATCAGATTCAACAGTTCCGCATTCACAAAATGCCGGGTATCCGGCCGCAACGGCATGTTGATGGAAATAAAGTCGGCTTCAGAAAATAATGTCTTTTCGTCCACCCGTTTGGCATTCAATTCAGCTTCTGCTTCTGGATAGTCTATTTGATCATAATAAAGAATGCTCATATTGAAACCATGCTTACAGATGCGGCCGGTTTGCTGGCCGATTCTTCCAAATCCCAGCACTCCAAGTGTCTTAGCGTAAAGCTCGGTTCCAATATATTCATAACGAACCTGCCATTGGCAATCCCTCAGGGCAATGTCCGCCAGCCTCATTTTTTTGGCCAACATTAATGCCAATCCGACAAAATGCTCGGCCACACTTTCTTTGTTGGCCATCGGGGTATAAACGACCTTAACACCACATTTTTTGGCGGTATCCAGATCAACGGTATCGAGACCAACACCATGTCTGCCGATGACTTTGAGCTTTGAACTGGATTCGATGATGGCTTTGGAGACCGAACCGTTGGCCCGAAGGATGATGGCATCGACATCTGCGGCTTGGCCGATTAAATCTTCTTCCTCATAGGACGTGGCGTAGATCAGCTTACATTTTTCCTCTAAAAGCTCAATCCCTTTGCTGTGCATTGGCTCGTATAACAAAACTTTAAACTTCGATCCCATTTTTCTTAACCCTCAAAAATTTTCGGAACTATATCCAATAAAAATGATAATTCAAATATACATTAAAATCAGATTTTTATCGTAGGTTGGGTTAAGACCCGCCGTTGAAATGTTGGGTTTCGTAACCTCAACCCAACCTACTCAATTTCCTTCGCGGTAATTGGCTTTGGACCAGGGTCGAAACCCAACACAACCGGTGCATTTATTCTCCGATTTACTTTCTTTGGGTTATAGGTCCGAAAACTTTTTAACGCTTGCCATCTATACGCTGATTGGCTGCATATCGGCAGTGTATCGATGCAATGGCTAGAATTGTTAACAATATAATTGATTATCGCAAATAATTTGTCAAGGTTTTTGGACCGGTCTCGATTATCGAAGGTGACGATGATTTGAATTAACCATCACGGATGTTGGAGATTTGACACTGAACCATAATTGAGATATTTCTTTATTCACCAATCAAATTTCCTTTGTATTTCATTTCAACGGCTTTTCTCTAAAAACTTATTGGAGGGCATAAAATGAAATGCCCGAAATGCGGACATGAGAATCCTGAAGACGCCAGGTTCTGCAATGGATGCGGCCGTAGATTAGAAATCGCCTGCCCCGAATGTAAAAAAATGAATCCACCCGGCAGCAGATTTTGTAATGGCTGCGGCTGCAGCTTGACCCTTCGTTTAGAAACATCCCCAAAAGGCCTCTCGTTCGATGAAAAATTAGACAAGATTCAGCGATATCTGCCAAAAGGCCTGACAGAGAAAATTCTTTCCCAAAGGGATAGAATCGAAGGTGAGCGTAAGCAGGTCACGGTAATGTTCTGTGACATGCAAGGATTTACCGCACTTTCCGAAAGACTCGGCCCTGAAGAAGCATACCACATTATGGATCAGGTATACGAGATCCTCATTCACAAGGTCCACGACTATGAGGGCACGGTCAATGAGATGACCGGCGACGGCATTATGGCTCTTTTTGGAGCCCCGATTGCATTGGAGGACGCTCCACAGCGGGCAATCCGTTCAGCGCTGGCAATTCACCGCGAAATAACCAAGTTCAACGATAAAATAAAGCAAAATCGAGAGAGCATGCCGCCTCTCAAGAACCGGATTGGAATCCACACAGGTCCTGTGGTGGTGGGCACACTGGGCAATGATCTCAGAGTGGAATTCAAGGCCGTGGGAGACACCGTAAACCTGGCTTCCAGAGTGGAAGGGCTCGCCGAACCAGGGACCACCTACGTGACCAATGATACCTTCAAGCTCTCCGAGGGATTTTTTCGATTTGAATCCCTCGGCGATAAGGATATTAAGGGCAAAGAAAAGCCCATCGGCGTCTACCGCGTGATCGCGCCCAGCACCAGGAGGACACGATTTGATGTGAGTGCCGAGCGGGGACTGACCGCGTTTGTTGGAAGGGAGCGTGAGCTGGAGCTCATGCTCGATGGCTTTGAAAGGACCAAGTCCGGCCGCGGCCAGGCATTTTCCATCATGGGAGAGGCTGGGGTGGGAAAGTCCAGACTTCTATTTGAGTTCAGAAAAGCCGTGGCCAATGAGGACGTGACCTTTTTGGAGGGCAAATGTCTCTCCTACAGCCATGGGGTAGCCTACCATCCGGTTATCGATATTCTGAAATCAAACTTCGATATCCGTGAGGATGATGGAGATTCTGAAATCAGGGCAAAGGTTTCAATGGGCTTGAAGGTGTTGGATATTGATGAAGCCTCCACACTTCCCTACCTCCTGGAGCTTTTATCGGTCACGGACAGCGGTATCGACAAGATCCCCATAAGCCCAGAGGCGCGGAAAGACCGCATCATTGAAGCGGTGCGGCGAATGGCCTTGAAAGGCTCGGAGACCAGGCCGCTGATTATGGCCTTTGAGGACCTTCACTGGATGGATAAAAGCTCCGAGGATCTCCTGAAGGACATATTGGAAAATATTTCAGGTGCCCGCATCTTTTTAATATTCATCTACCGGCCTGAATTTGTGCCCTCCTGGGGCGGAAAATCATATCATAACCAGGTGACCTTGAATCGGCTCTCAAACCGAGAGAGCCTGGCCATGGTGGATTACATTTTGGGTACAGAGGACATCGATAAGGGGCTTGAGGAATTGGTGCTGGAGAAAACAGAAGGCGTCCCATTTTTCATTGAGGAGTTTATAAAGTCACTTCTGGAGCAAAAAATAATCGACAAGCGCGGTGATAGGTACCGCCTGGTAAAAGACATCAAGGGTATAATTGTTCCTTCCACCGTCCAGGATGTCTTAATGGCTCGAATTGATTCGCTGACCGAGGGCGCCAAGAACGTTCTTCAGACGGGATCGGTTGTCGGCCGCGAGTTCAGTCAGGATTTAATTCGAGCGGTCACAGGGTTGTCCGAACGCGAATTGTTATCTGATCTATCAGTTTTAAAGGACTCCGAATTTTTATATGAGCGAGGGATCTATCCCCGGTCAAGCTATATCTTCATACATGCCCTCACGCAAGAGGTGGCCTATAACAGCCTGCTGCTCAAAAGAAGAAAGGAAATCCACCAAGCCATTGGAAGCGCCATTGAATCGCTCCATGCCCAGCGATTAGACGAGTTCTATGAAATTATGGCCTACCACTATTCCAAGGGCGACAATCTTGAGAAGGGTTATCAATATCTGAAGTTATCCGCCAATAAGGCCTCGAGAAATTATTCCAACTGGGAAGCATTTCGTTTCTATAAAGAGGCCCTGGAAGTACTCAATCAACTCCCCGATTCCCGGGATAATAAAGACAAACAAATTGAAGTCATTCTTTTGATGTCCGGACCCATGATGATTTTGAATTATCCTGAAGATTCCCTGAGGATCCTTGAGGAAGGCGTACGGCTGTGCAAAAAATTAAATGACAAAAAAAGTCTTGCAACAATATACAGTTTATTGGGAATTTATTACATGCATCGGGGGAAATCCCTGGAAGCGATAAAATACTCCGAGATTGCTTTTGAAGAGCCATACAAGCTTCAGGATCTCGAATTGATGGCCCCGATAGCCCGGGGGCTTTGCGTTGCTTACCTTGCAGCAGGAAAATTTCAGAAAGCATCTGATTTTGCGCCCAAGGTGATTGATTCCCTTGAGAAAGCACATAGAGAATCTGATTTGTTTGGCGCGCCTTTTCACTCGTATTCAATGCTTTGCGCTTACTATGCACTCGGCCTTGCAATGCTTGGAAACTTTGAAAAAGCAACAGTGTATTTTGAAAAAGGCTTACGTTCGGCTTTATCGATCAATCATTTGGCGAGCATTGGCGCTATAGAGACGATGTACGGCTTGATGTTTATCATTAAAGGGGATGGGACAAACGCGATCAAACAGTTCCAGAATAGCATCCGACAATTTGAAGAAAGTAAGACTGTTCTCATATTCCATGTCGCCTGGAGTGGTTTAGGGGGTGGATATTATTATCTGGGAGA
>CP070694.1:2705991-2709158 GCA_020353355.1 Desulfobacterales bacterium
GATGTCTTCGGGCAGAAGCAAATATTAATCAGTCGACCGGGCAAAGACCAAACGTTCATGCTATATCCTAACACCAAGAGCTATATGGCATTTCCTGCGACGGCAGCGCTATCGCCCGTCGAACAGGACCTGGAGACCAAGAAGACAAACGAGGGTCGCAGGATGCTCGGTCAGGAGACAGTTGAAGGTTACGTCTGCGACAAATATGAGATCGCCTTTCAAAACAAATACCGGGGCAAGATGCTTGTATGGGTCGCCCGAAAACTCGATTATCCGATCCAGATGTTTCAGGTCGACGGCCCTCCCACCGGATCTCTGAGTCGAAAATTGACGAATATAAAAGAGCAGCGGATCGAGGACTCCATGTTCATCGTGCCAAAAGGTTACAAAAAGGTCAGCAAGCCGGTACAGGGGTTTTGCGGTTCGGGATTCTGCACGGTCAGCCTTTATTAGCCGATGATAAAAATATGTGTGGAACCATTATTCTCCGCTTGAGATTGATCGATACTTGTTGCTGCGGTTCTTTTAAGCCTATTCTTAATCCCGCCCCAATCTGGCTCCGCTTTTTTTCAAGAACTGCAAAAATTCGTATTCCGGCGATATAACCATGATGGTCTTGTCATCCAGCGCTGTGCGGGATGCCTCAAGCGTTCGGATTAACTCGAAAAACTCGGGATCTTGTCCGAAGGCTTCGGCATAAATTCGCGCGGCTTCAGCATCACCCTGCCCCTTTATCGCCTGCGCCTTCCGATAGGCATCGGCAAGAATGATGGTCCTTTCACGATCGGCTGCCGCTCTAATTCCAAGGGCTTCCTGCTGACCCTCGGAACGATATTTTTTTGCCTGGCGATCACGCTCTGCACGCATACGCGCAAAGACGGCATGTTGGTTTTCAGGAGGCAAATCAATGCGTTTGATGCGAACGTCGATGACATCGATACCGTAATTTTGGGCCCACTCATTACAGCGCTTCCGCACTGCCTCCAATAATTCAGATCGCGGTTTGGACAGAATGTCGATCATGGCATATCGCCCTAATTCAGTCCGGATTTCAGAATCGATAGTATCGCCCAGACGCGCCAGAGCGCCGCCGATATCGCGCACGGATTCATAGAACTTCAGTGGATCCGCAATCCTCCACTTGGCGTAATTGTCTACCTTTATGTTCTTCTTGTCAGCCGATAGTATCTCAAACGGGGTGGCGTTGTAATCCAGCAGGCGGTTATCAAAAAAAATGACCTTCTGAATAATTGGAATCTTTATGTGCAGCCCTGGCCCTATGGTTCCGTCAATTGGTTCACCCAGCTGGATGAGGATGGCTTGCTCCGTCTGGTCCACGACATAAAAGGAAGCGTAGAGCGCAATTAGCAATAACGAAATTATCAGCAAGATGGGTCCGATTTTTTGCCCCATTTTATCACCGCAGATCGTGTTTTTCCCTATCAGTTTGCGATCCCTGTCGGCCTAGCTCCTCCAGGGGTAGCAGCGGCAGTATCCGCTGTTTATCGGAATCAATGATCAATTTCCGGGCTTTGCTTACAATGTCCTCCATGGTCTCGAGATAGAGGCGCTTGCGGGTCACGTCCTTGGCCTTGCTGTATTCCTTCAGCAAGGCCGTGAATCGGGTCGCGTCGCCCTGGGCCTGTTTGATCTTTTCTTCTTTATATGCTTCTGCTTCACGCTCTATTCGGATAGCCACACCCTTGGCCGTAGGCAGGATTTCGCTACTGTAACTTTCAGCTTCATGCATGGACGTATTCTTTTGCTCGCGCGCAGAGATGACTTCTTTAAAAGCATCTCTGACCTGTTCGGGAGGTTGCACGGCCTGAAGCTGAACGGCCATAACCTGCACGCCGCACGCATAGCTGTCCAGGATTTCTTGGAGTGTTTTTTGGACGTCGTTTTGAATTTCAAGCCTCCCGGTGGTCATGGCCTCGTCAATTTTGGTCCTCCCCGTGACCTCGCGCATCGTCGCCTCAGCTGCATCCCGAATGGCTTTGTGAAGATCGGCCACATTAAACAGATAGTCCGTCACATTTTGTATTTTAAACTGTACGATGAACCAGAGGGCAAGGATGTTCTCATCGCCCGTCAGCATCAGGGCTTCGTCAAACACCGGCTGGGATTGCGGCGGCGGACCGGGATGCACCGTCCTGAAACCGAATTCGAAACGCTGTATCTGGGTCACTTTGGGTCTGTGCACCGATTCGATGGGAAACGGCAAGTGATAGTGCGGACCCGGTTCCGCGGTTCTAACGAATCGGCCAAAACGCTGAACCACTCCACGCTCATCCGGTGCTACAATAAATATCCCCGAAAGTATCCAAGCCGGAACAATCATCAGGAGCATCGTGGAAAAACGGGGCAGCCTCTTGCGAATCTTTGTGAGATATTCGACAATTTTGTCCGACTCCGGCAGCTTAAGATGAACCTTCATCTTCTGGTGCCATTTTTCCCTTGGCGTATGATGCACCTCGTTCATATTACTTTTCTTCCGAGGGCTCTTCTTTGTCTGTCTTGAGTGCCTGGGTCAATCCCTTGAGGTCGCCCCCGGCGATACCGATTTCTTTGAGAATCGCATCAATCAATGGCGCCTGACCTCTATAGCGCAAAGCGCTGTTAATTAGCTGGTCGGCCAGATTGCCGCCGCCCGCCTGCGATTCGGCAGTGCCGACAGGGCTGCCATGTGGAGTAAGACCTTCAACCTGAAAGATCTTTATTCCATCGATTGACTCAATGGGCTTGACGCTTTCTCGAATGATCTCAGCCAGGTGTTGAATAATAGCCATTTTGATGCGTGCGGCACTCTTGGCCGGGTCCAAAAGATTTTCAGCTTCGTGCAACGCACGTGTGCCCTCGGCCTCGACTTTATACCGTTTTTCAGAAGCCTTGACTCGCATCAATTCAGCGTCGGCTTCAGCTTCAGCAATCTTTCTAATCTTGTCCGCCTCTCCGCCGGCCACAATTTTGACGGTTTCAGTTTCGCTCATGGACGCCTTCATCCTGGCTTCGGCAGCTTCTTTCACGCTGATCGCCTCACGCTCGGCCTTTTTGCGTGCATCCAAAATCTCAATTGCCTTCTGACGTTCGGCGATTTCAAGCTGTCGGGCAGTGACGACCTGTTCCTCAGCCTTGACCGCCAATGCGCGGGTTTTGTCGACCTCGGC
>CP070694.1:2709258-2711854 GCA_020353355.1 Desulfobacterales bacterium
ATGGATCTGCGCTGACCGCCCACCATTATGAAATAGATCCATGGTTCTGTATGCTCATCGGAGCATCGGCTTCCGGGGTTTTGGGATTTCTCACCGGCGTGGTCACCCTTAGACTGAGGGGGATCTTTGTGGGTCTGGCCACCTGGTTTCTGGCAGAGGTGTTGAGGCTGACCATCTCCAATACCCCCGGATATACCCGCGGTATGCTGGGTCTGGCCGTCAAACCCCTGCCGGACGTGTATGGCTTAGATTTCTCCCGGGCTGCGCTGCTACCCTATTACTATTTGCTTTTAATTTTGGTGATCATCATTTTTACCATAGCCGCCCTGATGGTTCATTCCAGGATCGGTCTTTCCTTCAAGGCCATCCGGGAGGACCAGTTGGCCACGGAGACCCTGGGGCTCAGTGCCACCAAATATAAGCTCATCAATTTCACCACAGCCTGTTTTTTCACCGGTCTGATCGGCGCCTTTTACGCTCACTATATCGGCATACTCACGCCGGACGCTACCGATTTTGGAGTGCCTCGAACCGTAGAGGTCCTGACCGTAGCCTACGTGGGGGGCAGAGGCACGCTGTGGGGATCCATTCTGGCCGGGTTTCTGCTCATCGGGTTCCAGGAATACTTCCGCGAGTTGGGAGCCTGGCGCCTGGTCTTGTATGGTGTTCTGCTGATTTCCGTTATGATTTATGCACCGAAAGGTTTAGCAGGACTTTTGGCGGAACTTAAAAAATACATTTTCTCATTAATAAAAAAGGTCAGGACAGTTCCCACGAGTGCTACCACGCCAAATGAAAAAAAGACCGCCCCGTAAGACTGAAAAAGATCGGCAATTTTTCCAGAGAGCGGTGTCGTGATAATACCGGATGCACTGGTAAAAGTCGCCAGAAATCCCATGGCGGTGGCCGACAATTTTCGTGACAGGATGTCCGAGGGATAGGCTGCCAGGAGAACATCGGGCATCAGGATCATCAGCCCCACAACGGCCAGTACGACAGCGGCAAAACCGATACTCAGCTTCAAAGATAAAAGAAAAGAAGAACCCGCAAGGACCGCCAACCCTAATAAGATAAGCGGCTTTCGCCTGCCCCCGAAAAGGCGGTCTGAGAGAAATCCGCCCAGCGGAGAGGCAAAGACACCCGGAAGCAGAATGAAAAAGGCAATGGTGCTGGCCCGATCAATGGACATCGTATAAGATTCCTTCAGAAAGGTGGGAATCCACACGAGGCATCCGAATTGGACGTAGACGAAGAAAAAATAGACCAGGCCGATGACCCACAACGTTCGGTTGGTCAGAACCATAAAGAGTGGAGATCTGGAATCACTTTCGATCTGTTGTTCCAGGAGGATTTCATCGTCAAAGTCCGGAAGCCCCTTCTCGCCGGGATGATTCCTGACGAAAATCCAGAATATCACTGCAACCACCGCCATCATTATGCTTGGGATAATGAACGAATAACGCCATCCCAGGTGATCGCCAAGAAATCCCGAAAGCCTGATTGCCAGGCTGCTGCCGCCGGTGATACAGGTTGCAAATAATCCAATAGCCGTCCCCCGCCTGGATTTAGGAAACCAACTCACAATCAGCTTGACGGATGAACTCCACCCCATGGCCTGGCCCATTCCGTTTACTAATTGACCAAAGGCTAGGACCAGATAACTCGACGCCTGGCTGAAAATAAGGTTGCCGATTATCGAAACCAGCGCTCCAAAGGTAAGGATTTTGCGAGGCCCAAGACGATCTCCCAGATAACCCGCCGGCAGCTGAAAAGCAGTGTAGGTTACAAAAAAAAAGGCCATCAATCCTCCGGCCTGGGCATTTGTGATTCCCAAATCAGCTCTCAAAAGCGGTATTACCGGAGAAAAGTTAAACCGCGTCACATAATACATTCCAAAGAGGAGCCATGTCAGCAAGAGAATCCGGTTGGCCGGTGACCACGATAGACCGTGTTTCAAGGGAGCCCCCTTCCAGAATGAAATTGGTCAAACCCCAAATTTCAAATAAATTCCAATGACCAAAATTCAAAATCTCAAATGTTTTGAACATTGAGTATTGGAATTTGGAATTTATTTGTTATTTGAGTATTGTAATTTGGTGCTTTATAACTTGGTGCTTGGAACTTTTTTTATTCAAAGACCAAACTATAATAAGTTAGCCTACCCGGCTTTTTAATGTTCTTTTTGAGACACAACACTAACGAAAGGATACCAAAATGTCACTCCAGGACTTCACCATCTACGATATCATCTGCCGCAATGCGCATAATTTCGCCGATCGTGAATCGATTGTTTTCAAGGACGTGCGCCTGACCCACAAACAGTTCAAGCACAAATGCGATCAGGTGGCCGCCGGCCTCATCAAAGCCGGAGCGGTTCAGGGGGACCGCCTGGGCGTTGTGGCTCACAACAGCGATGAATATATGATTCTCTACGGCGCCGCCGCCAAAATCGGTGCCATCGTGCTGCCGGTCAACTGGCGCTTCCAGCAGGATGAAGTCGAGTACGTGCTTAACGACTGCACGCCCAAATTTGCTTTTGCCGGTCCGGACTAGTGCCGGACGCTCAAAGCAGCCTTGCCCGGATGCAGTTCGGTTG
>CP070694.1:2711954-2714540 GCA_020353355.1 Desulfobacterales bacterium
AGAAAGGGGATGATTTGGAAAATAGGTAATATTGTTCAGATTGATGAGTCAGGTTTGTATTTTCGTGTTGGCAGAACATCAAAATCAACCATTGAAAGTATCCCTCCGGTAAACCCACCTTTCATTTTTAAACAAAAATATTATATTCTCTCTGGAATCACTCATCAAAGTAGGAGAGAATATGACTTCACAAACTCAACAAGAGCGTCGTCAGGCACGTTTTGCACTCATTGAGAAATATTTTGAGAGCGGGCTCACCCAGGATAAGTTCTGTGAGCAACAGCAACTGGCGTACTCAACATTTCAATTCTGGCTCAAAAAATATCGTCAGGAAAATCCAGATCGAGCGAAAAAACAACAATCATCAGATACCAGGTTTTTGCCATTAACATTCACTCCACCCAAAACTGAGCCAGCTTCTCTGGTTATCGAATATCCTAATGGCGTGATATTGCATGTACACGGCGTCATGGAGCCACAGCTATTGCTTCAATTAATTCAAGCATACGGAGCCTGATATGCTTCCCATATTTTCCGGACTTCGTTTTTATTTGTACTCCCAACCGACCGATATGCGAAAAAGCTTTGACGGGTTAAGTGGGATTGTCACCAACGCCCGGCTGGGAAATCCGACCAGTGGCGATGTGTATGTCTTTGTAAATCGCCGTCGTGATCGAATGAAATTACTGCTCTGGGAGCGAACCGGTTTCTGGCTATTTTACAAACGTCTGGAACAAGGCACCTTTCAAATTCCCCCACATTCTGCCGAGCAGGTGGCGATTGAACTCTCCTACGAAGTGCTAATGATGCTGGTAGAAGGCATCGATTTTACACAAATCAAACGCCGTCGTCGCTATCAGAAATAAGCCAAAGAATTTAAAATTTATTACAAAAAAATGTTGCTTTATTTGATTATATTTCTTATATTTACCCCATGCAAAATAATCCCAACATATCGTCGCTGGATTATGACCTCCCGACCGATGTCGCCACACTTCAGGCAGAAGTAATCTATCTGCGTCAGGAACTGTCTAAACTAAAACGGTTGATCTTCGGTCAGAAGCGGGAACGTTTTGTACCCAATGCCAATCCCGAACAACTGGATATTTCTCTGGACGATCAGCGAAGCGAAGCTGCTGCGGTTGCCACCGAAACCATCAGCTATCGCCGGAAAAAGAAGTCAAAGAAATATACCCCGCACGGACGCAATCCGCTGCCAGAACATTTACCAAGAAAAGAGATTGTGATAAAGCCGGACAGCGATGTCAGTGCGCTTAAGAAAATTGGCGAGGAAATCACCGAAGAATTAGAATATGAACCCGGTAAATTATATGTCAATCGTTACGTTCGTCCGAAATATGCACTGCCGCAAGATAGTGGCGTGATCATTGCCGATCTGCCCACCCGTCCGATTGATAAAGGCATTGCCGGTCCGGGATTGGTAGCTCATGTGCTGATCAGCAAGTATGTGGATCATCTGCCGCTGTATCGCCAGCGTCAGCAGTTCAAACGCCATGATGTCACGCTGCCTTTGTCCACATTGACCGATTGGGTCAGGCAAAGTGCTGATTTATTAGCGCCGTTGTATCAGCAATTAAAAACAATATTACTCCAAGCCCATTATCTTCAGGCTGACGAGAGTCCTTTGCGGGTATTGGATCGAGAGAAAAAGGGCTGTTCCCATTTGGGCTATATGTGGGTGTATCATTCGCCGCCGGATGGGTTGGTGCTATTTGACTATCGGAAGGGGCGCAATCGAGACGGACCGAATGAGATATTACAGGATTTTTCAGGATATTTACAAACCGATGCCTATCAGGGATATAATGATATCACCGCAAAAAAACATGTCACAGGTGTGGGATGTTTTGCCCATGCGCGGCGCCATTTTAAAGATGCCCAGGCAGTAGATGCTGAGCGTGCTGAGTGGATGCTTGATCGCATTCAAAAACTCTATTTGATTGAGCGACGGGCTCGTGAAAACCAATGTAGCCATGAGGAGCGTTATCAGTTACGGCAGCAGTCCGCCCTACCGATTTTAGCAGAGATACAAGTCTGGCTGGATGAGCAGAGTAAGCACGTGTTGCCGAAAAGTGCTATTGGTAAGGCAATTGGCTATGCTTTGGGGCAATGGTCACGGCTTGAGCGATACACCGAACAGGGCTATTTGGAAATTGATAATAACTGGATTGAAAATGAAATTCGTCCGTTGGCATTAGGTCGCAAGAATTATCTGTTTGCTGGTTCGCATGAAGGCGCTCGTCGGGCAGCTATTATCTATTCATTATTAGCCACAGCAAAGAAGCATGATGTGGAACCATTTGCCTATTTAAAGGACATATTCGTTCGCATTAAGGATCATCCCTTTAAAAAGCTGAATCTGCTGTTGCCACCACACTGGACTCCTGCTGAATAATACAGTATTTGTCAAAGAACAAGCCGCTCAGTTAAGGGTGTGGTTGACCGGAGGGATACCCTTCTGCTGTTTTGAGCTTTTTGGGTTCATAACCATTGCGATAGCCTGTCACAGCGTTTGGTTTACGTTGGTAATAGTCTCGACCTAAATAATCAGAAATCTCTTGTTCT
>CP070694.1:2714640-2723047 GCA_020353355.1 Desulfobacterales bacterium
AATCGCTCCCTGGCGCGCTTCAAAGCAAGATAGAGGGCCTCCTCGCTGATCGGTTTGGTGATAAAGTCCGAAGCATCCAGCTGGAGGGCCCGTATGGCAAGGTCCATCTCACCAAAGGCGGTGGCGACAATAACTTCGATATCCGGATAGTCCTTCTTTATGGTTTCCAGGACCTGAAGCCCATCTATACCCGGCATGCGAATATCGGTGATTACGATTTGGGGAGAGATGTCTTCACAGAGTTGGAGCCCTGTTGCCCCGTCAGGAGCGGTATCAACATTATAGCCTGCGTCCTGAAGGGCAATCGTCATTACCTCGCGGATGTCTTCTTCATCGTCAATCAAGACGATTTTCCATGCGGAAAAATGACCCATGGAAAATTCTCTCTTTAAATTAGGTTGATGGCAAATATTGTGATAATCATAGAAGCGAATAGTCCAGGCCGAATTTGCCCAGTTTTTCTTTGACCTGTTCGTAAAGCTCCAAATACGCCTGGGTCGGTTCAAGGGTCTCAAGACGGTAACATTCATCCAGCCGTTTGCCGATGGGGGCATCGGCAAGTTGATCTTCATACTGCGTCAGAATTTGTTTGACGATCTCGTTGGCCTGTTCCCGCGTCACCCCTTGCCGGGCGATCAAATGGCCTGCCTCCGCCCCGATCCGGGCTTCCATTCCGGTGGCATGCTCCGGATGCCGGTTGCGGGCCACCGCTGCCAGATCGAGATCGGCACCGGCCACCGTGGCGGCCAGCGCATGGGCCACAATCTCGTAGGCGACCATCTCGGTGCACGGACCGGCGGCGGCAAAGGTGTTGGCCGTGATCAAAAGACGAGTGTTGCGGCTCAACGCCTGGGCCGTAAGGCTTACCAGCCACAACAATTCCCGGGTGGTATTGCAGCCGTGATGGATGTGCAGCGGAAAGCCGCAATGCCACTGCGCCTCAAAGGCCAGCAGTCCCAGAAAATGATGTGCGATGTGCACGAGTGCCGTGGCTTGCGGGCCGCCGGCATACCCGCCTACCAAAGGACCGTAAAGCCCGTATTTATTGTGCCCGCTTTGCCGCAGAAAGACGGTTTTCTTCACCCGCTCGTAGTCAATTTTTAACTCGGCCGTGGCCGCGATGCACAGCCCGTCATTGGGCTGCACCCCAAAGTCGGCCTGGACAGCGGCCAAAATGGCATCGGTCCGTTCGGCATTGGAAACCAGGTTATGAATACCAATTTGCGGCCGGCCCGCCGCCCGGGCTGCCTCCCTCAGTTTGATCACGTTCCAAATCGCAGCCTCCACCTCCTGCGGGGTTCCCGATTTAATGGGGCGGCCGTGAACCGTCTGACTAAAGGCACTGGAAAAGGTCTGGGCCAGCGGTTCCTGCGCGTAACTTTGCACCATGGGGACAAAACGCTCCTCGGCCACCGGAGCACCGACCGGCGTCATGATGCAAAACGGCGGTTTTCGATCCTCGACCGCCCGATAGGTCATCGTGGCCATGTCCCGGCCCTGGCCGTAAGTAACGGTGGCGGCAGCGTGCTTCAAGGCCCATTGCACCTCATCGCGCGTAAACTTCATCAATCGGCCGGTGTCCCGGCAATAAATACCGAGTTCCAGAAACAAATCCAGGCCTGCCTGGTAAACTCGGTCAGCCAGGCCGTCATCGGCCGGGATAACGTTTTGCGGGTCGTATTTGATGTCATATTTTTCGATCATCTGACGGGCAACTCGGCCTACCCGCAGATCAAATTCCTTTTCTTTGACCAGGGGACCGCTTTCACTGCGTCCGATTACATCCCAGAATCCGATCATGTCTGCTGACCTCCCCTCTTTTTTTGCATGAGACGTTTGGCCACGTCTACGGCCTCAACCGCGTCCTCTCCATAGCCATCGGCACCGACCTCCATGGCCCAGTCGGCGATTACGGGTGCACCACCCAGCATGATCATGTATTTGTCACGCAGGCCCAGTTCACTCAGCATTGACGCTATGTCCGGCATGTATGACATGGTGGTTGTCAGTATGGCCGATGCGGCAATGATATCAGCGCTCAGTTCTTCGGCTTTTTCGATAAATCGGCGCACGGGGGCATCGTTGCCCAGGTCGTGGACGGTAAAGCCTGCGGCCCGAAGCATGATTTTGACTATGTTTTTGCCAAGATCATGGATGTCGCCCTGGATCACGCCTATGACAATGACACCCTCTGAATCACTGGCATGGCTCTGGATCAGGTGGGGTTTGAGTACTTCAGTAGCGGCATTCATGGCGTCGGCCGCTAACATGACCTCAGGCAGGCAGTACTCCAAAGTGGAAAATTTGTCGCCAACGATCTGCATCCCGCGACTATAGCCATCCCGGATCACTTTGAAGGGGTCCAATCCCTGGTCCACGGCCTGCCGGGCAAGGGCCACGCAGCGAGCTTCATCGTAGTGGACCGTGGCATCCACAATCGCTTCAATTAGGTTCGCCTCCGCCTTCGCATTCATGATTGTTTTCTCTCCTTTCTCTTATCTCCCTGCAAGGTCATAAATTTTATTTATTATCAACCGAAGCTGGGGTCAGCCGTTTAGTTTTTATACACGGTGTTTTTCGATATCTCAAGCCTTGATTTAAACCACTTGAAGCTTGTATTCATTTCAGGCTGCATTTAAAAATTCCTTTACGATCCTCACAATTTCTTTCACCTTTCCGGGTTCTTTCCAGATAATTTCAGTGTCTCCGCCAAACCAGGTCAACTGTCGTTTGGCATAACGGCGATGGTCTCTTTTTAACGTTCTGACACAGTCCTCCCAGCTCAGCCTGCCCTCGATATAATCCACCATATGGCGATAGCCAATGGACTGCATGGATTTCAGTTCGGCAGGGTAACCCATATTCAACAAATTTTTGACTTCATCGACAATCCCTGCGGCAATCATGGCATCGACGCGCTGATTGATGCGCTCATAAAGCATTTCTCGATCCATGATTAAGCCGATCTTCAAAACCGCCAACGGTTTGTCGGAGAATTGGTGGTTTTGATGGTACTTTGAAATGGGCTTACCGGTTGCTTCAACAGTTTCAAGGGCCCTGATGATGCGATACGTATCGTTGGGATGCAGCCTTTCAGCGGTTTCAGGATCTAAGTGCTTCAGGCGATCGTAAAGGAAATCACTTCCCTGTTCGGCCGCCTGCTCTTTTAAGCGTTTTCGAATCCGCGCATCAATCGGCTGGGATTCAAACAGGCCATGAAGCAGCGCTTTGATATAAAGGCCGGTGCCGCCAACGACAAAGGCAGCGATACCTTTACCGTGCAGTTGCAACACCGCATCATGGGCCATTTTAGCATACTGGACGGCGTCAAAGTGTTCATCGGGGTCGACAATGTCGATCATGTGATGGGCAACTTTTTTCCGTTCCTCGGCTGTGGGCTTGGCGGTCCCGATATCCATGTACCGGTAGATTTGCATGGAATCGGCACCAATAATCTCACCATGATTCGCTTTGGCAATTTCAATGGCGGTGCTCGTCTTTCCAATGCCCGTCGGACCGCAGATAATAATTACTTTCGGTTTCACTTGAGTGGAATTCATCGCTTGAAACAAGGAAATAAGCTTTTTAGAGGAAAGATACACAGGGGGGAAAAGAAAATCAACTCTGCTTTAATATATTACTATCATAGATGAGCGAAAATCGCTCATTTAGCAGTTCATCGTTATTTGTTATTCGTTAATGGGAAGGATATCACAAGCAAAATTACATCATTGCCAACGGCCGGATGTATTTGCCACACGAGATTGATGAATACGAATAACAGATAACGAATAACACATTGAGTTTTGACCCAATTAGGGTATTAGTATTTTGATTGCACGAAAATGACGTGTCAGTGCAATAGGTTCACCACTTTAACTCCGCAAAGCGGTCTGAAAAACAGATTCATCTAGCCGATGGTGTTTTTGACGATTCCGATAAGCTTTTCAGGATCAAACGGCTTTTTGACAAACGCGACGGCATCTTTAATCGCATGGTCGCCGTCGATTCCACTTACGACAATCACTGGAATATCCCGCAATTTTTTGTCTTTTCTCAATTTACGATAAAATCTGGGACCCCATTCACCTGGCAGTTGCAGGTCCAAGGTAATCAGATCAGGGTTTTCCTTGCGGACAACATCCAATCCCTCCATGCTGCTGGTGGCCGTGCAGGTCTCATAGCCATTGTCGCTAAAGACCGCCTGTAAGTACTTGACCACCACGGGATCATCTTCGATGATCAGAATTTTTTTTGGCATAGCAAACCTCACATACTTTAATTTATGCTGCTTACTTATTATGCTAGTTGAAGCAACATTCTTCTTTTAGAGAAAATGTATAGTTCAAATAAAATTCGAAGCACGAATCTCGAAGCACGAAACAAATTCGAAATTCTAATTTTCAAATGGTTATTCTTCGATCACAGGCCTTCTGACATGACACTGGCCGCACATAACCGGCCCATTGCCTTTTTCCTTATGGCATCCTTTGCAATTCGTATGAAACGCTTTCATCAGAGCAAGTTTCCTCCCGGAGGTCTCTAATTCGTGGCAATCCGAACAGAGCTGATCTTCAGAGGATTCATCTTCCACCCGTTTGCCTTCTTCGTCATAGACATGGTGACACTCATAGCACTCTTCGATTTGAGCTGTCTCATTGTGTTTATCATGGTTGAAAACCGCCGGCGGCCGCTGCGGGCTGTCAAAGGCATCCGTGTTGACAAGCCGCATATCTTCCTGGGAATAAGCAGATACAAAAAAAAGGACGGAAACTATCACGAATAAAAGCAGGATCAGGGGCCATTTCTTCATCCTAGTGTCTCCTTTGAATTATGCCGGTTTTTCCATGACGTCATAGAGGATATCACCGATAAATTTGATCTCCATTCCGAGTCCATAATGATGATTGATGTCTTCAAGTCCGCTGTGACAGTTATGGCATGGAGCGACGATAACTTTCGCGCCTCTGGCTTTGGCCGCGAATAATTGCTCGGCCTTGATACGGTTGCTCTCCACACGTTTCAATTTGTAAGGCGGGCCGCAATTGATCACTCCGCCGCCGGCACAGCAGCAGTAATTGTGTTCGCGGTTGGGGTGCATCTCCACCAGATGATCACAAAGCGTATTGATCACCTGGCGGGATTTTTCATGCAAGCCTCCACCCCGGATGACATTGCAGGGATCATGAAGTGTGACAGTCGCTTCAAATTTTTTAGCAACCTTGATTTTGCCTTGGCTGAGCAGCTCATCAAAAAAGTCAATGGCATGCACAATCGGTATGGGCGGCATGCGCCAGCCGAGCCAGCGATTTCCCATATCAACCACCGAACGAAACGCGTGGCCGCATTCACCCATAACAATGCGTTTCACTTTCAACCGAAGGGCAGTTTCAAAATGCGCGCGTTTAATACGTCCCATAATTTCATTGTCACCGGTATACATGGCCATATCGCTGTTGTCCCAGCCCGGTGTGGCCGGCATAGTCCAATTCACGCCGGCCACATCCATAATCACAGCCGCCTGATAGATTAACTGGGCTTGAAACTTGGGCTCCGGTCCGATCACCGAATACATGATATCGGCGCCCTCCTTCTCCAGCGGAATGCGCAGGGTTGGGATTTCCGCCTGGGCTTCTTCTTCCTGCCATTGCAAGGTATCGATCCATTCATCATCTTTGACCCACATCTGATTCAAGGTGACGGCATGGCTGTGGGCGGTGTCTTGAATATAGAGTGGTGTGACCCCCAGCAGATGGCAAATCCGCCTCACCGTCAGCATCATATAAGCAATATCTATCCCGAACGGGCAGTACATGGCACATCGCTTGCAGCAATTGCACTCGGTCGAAGCGATTTCTGATGCGTGCCTTATAAAGTCCGGACTGACTTTTCCCTTTTTTTTCAGCATCTCCCACAGGGTTTGTTTGACCTTGCCCACCGGCGACCAGCGCGGATCGTTGTCGTGGGAGAGATAATAATGGCAGGCTTCGGAGCACAGGCCGCAGTGAATACAGGTGTCCACATAGGCCTTCAGGCGGGCACCGCTTTCGCCTTTCAAAACACGGTTGATCACCTGTTCGATACGCTCGGAAGTCAGCTCTTCCGCTCCCCGCTCCAGGCCTTCATCAATTATCTTCTTTTCTTCAATTTTTTTTGCCGCTTCAGCCATCCCTTGTCCCTCCTAAAAAATGGTAGAAGGTAATGTAACCGTTGAGTTTTTAATAAATATCCAGTCTTCCTTGACTGGGTAAAATACGAAGTACGCCTGATCTTATAAAATTGGCCGAAATTCGAAACAAATTCGAAATTCAAATGTTCCAATGCTCCAAATTCGATGATTCAAGTGTTAACTTACAAAGGCTGCATATCCCTTGTTTTGAATTTTTGTCATTAGATATTGTTTCGGATTTCGAGATTCGAATTTCGAATTTTCAATGTTAACCTTTGATATAAAACAAATATTATCCCTGCCTCCCTCTAATAACGGCAGAAATGATTACCAATCCCTGGCATGTCTGACACCGCCAAATTCGGACCCCATATAGGCTCTGGTGAGCGGAGAGAAGAGCATGTGGCTCAAGCGGGTAAACGGTATCGCCACCAGCATCACTTCACCGGAAAATATATGTAATATCGTAAAAAATTGATAACCAAACCATTGGTAATAGGCCAAAAAGCCGGTAATAAATGGGGCCGCAACAATGGCTAATAGAATGTAATCGGATGCGGATGTGACATATTGGACTTCCGGCGATATCAATCGACGAACCAGAAAAAAAACGCAGCTGGCGATAACGATTAAGGTCATCACCTGCACTAAAGCATCGGGCAGGGACCACCAGCTCACGCTCCAGGACTCGTCCAACAAAATGATGTGGGACAATAGAAAAATCGGGGTAATAATCAGGCAAATATGAAACGCAAAGGTTACGATGGTTAAAATGGGGTGCTTTCGCCAGTTCACGGTGGCAAACGGTACGATCCAGTGCAGGATGGAACGAAAGCTGTACTTCCAGCTCATATAGGTGTAGATAAACTTTTCTTTTTTATGAACCAGCACGAGAAGGCTAATGAGCCGATAGAGACATCCCCCGAAGAAAATGATAAACGCCACCCACGCCAGCGGACCGCTTACAAAGTTGTATAAATCGTTCACGGAACTCCCCCGATTCAGTTATTTGTTATTAGTTATTAGTTATTCGGTGCGATGAGGAGCAACACTTGCAACTTATCCAAACTAGCTGATGAAATCAGCTATGGGCAAAATCCGTCGAAAGTATTTCCCATCTTCAACAGTTCGCAGAAGTATTTTATCTCCTGCAGGATTAAACACCGGATCCCACGCGGCCTCACATTCATGCCCCCATAAACGATCATTTACTGCAATTGTGTATTTGCCCTCTTTTTCCACTTTGGCGGCCACCGTTTTGCTGTCAGGACTAAAAACCGGCCTCCAGGCCATATCAAATGTGTTTTTCCATACCGCACCGTCTACCACAACGTTCCATTTATGATTCTCTTTGGCAACCGCGGCGATTCTTGAGCTATCATGGCTAAACACCGCATCGGTCAAAAGATCCTTAAAAGTAATCGACCACGGCGTGCCGTCTACCGCGATCGTCCATCTACCGAATTTGGGTGCGACAATGGCGGCTAATTTGTTTCCATCCGGACTGTACATCTGGTGCCACACTTGCACAAACCGCTGATTCCATAAAAGCTTTCCGTCTTGTGCCAGGGTCCAGCTCCCCTCAGCCCGAACCGGGGCAACCACCGAGCCGTTTTTCGGATGAAAAACCGGCTCCCACACACAGCCAAACGTTTTATCCCATGGCTGGCCATTCACAGCAATGGTGTAATCATAAAGGTTGAGCCTGACTTCTGCCGCCAAATTTTTTCCCTCCGGGCTGATGGCCATTTTCCAGACATTGACAAACTTCGTGTTCCAGGGGGTTCCATCAAAGGCGGCCGTGAACATACCCTCCTGAAATTTATGAATCTCTCCTTCTCCGAAATTTTCGACTTGCACCGCCGCAGCGGTATTTTTCCCGTCCTTGCTCAGTATCGGGTTGGTCATATTGGAGAAGGTTTGCTCCCACGGGAGATCATCCACAGCCATGCAGTAGGCCATATCCTGCTGCACTGCCACCGCGATGCGCTTCCCATCCTCGCTGAACAGCGTGTTCCATACATAGTCGAATTTGTTCTCCCAGCTTATCCCATCGACAGCCACTGTCCACTCCCCCGTCTCTGAAACGAGGGCAGTGAGGCGACCGTCCGGTGTGAACCGGGGAAACCATATCTTTTCAAACGAATTTTCCCATGTTTCGCCGTTCACGCAGAGGTTAAATTCACCATCGGCGATGTTGACAATCGCTGCAATTTTCTCACCATCACAGCTCACCTG
>CP070694.1:2723147-2725814 GCA_020353355.1 Desulfobacterales bacterium
ATACGTGCTTCATGGGGGCGACGGAAAAAAGAGGACTGTGGACGGAACGCTGTCAGGGGTGCGGCCAGTGCATTCTGGCTATTACTGGAAGCATTTGTCCGGTTTGCCGCTGTGCCAAGCGATTGTTCAATGGTCCCTGCGGTGGTTCGACCGCTGGTAAATGTGAAATCAATCCGGATGTCGACTGCGCCTGGCAGCTGATTATTGATCGGTTGCGGGCAATGGACAAGCTGGATGAATACGAAAAACTTTGCCCCATTAAAGACTGGTCGACCGATAGGGCAGGGGGCCCCCGAAAGGTTGCTAGGGAGGATGTGCAGCAATGATTGTAAAAACACCGAGTAAACTGGAAAAGATTCTGAGCGAGGGTCATTATGGCGTTACTTCTGAATGCGGACCGCCTCGTGGGAGTAATCCCGAGCATATCATTAAGAAGGCGGAATTGATCAAAGACCATGTGGATGCCATCAACATTACCGACAACCAAACGTCTATGACGCGGCTGTGCAGTCTAGCTGCCTGCATCCGTCTCAAACTGATGGGCTTGGAACCGGTCCTGCAGATGGTGACCCGCGATCGCAACCGTATCGCGTTGCAAAGCGATATTCTGGGCGCGGCCTCGTTCGATATTTATAACATCCTGTGTCTGTCGGGTGATCACAACAGCTTTGGCGATTGCCCCCAAGGGCAGAACGTGCATGACATCGATTCCATGCAGTTGGCCCAGATGGTGAGACTGATGCGGGATGAAGGCAAATTCCTGAGCGGTGATGAATTGGACGGTAAACCCCAGATGTTTGTGGGGGCTGCCGCCAATCCGTTTGCCGACCCCTTTGAGATACGCGTACCGCGCCTGGCGAAAAAGGTGGCTGCCGGTGTCGAGTTCATTCAGACCCAGTGTATCTATAATCTGGATAAATTTGAAAAATGGATGAAAGGGGTGGTCGATCGCGGCTTGCATGAGAAATGCTATATTTTAGCCGGCCTGACGCCTATGAAAAGTGTGGGCATGGCCAAGTACATGCAAAAACGGGTGCCGGGAATGGATGTACCGGATGAAATTATCACGCGCCTGCAGGGGGTTGAGAAAGGCAAACAAGCCGATGAAGGCATCAAGATCTGTATTGAATCCATCCAGCGACTCAAAGAGGTCGAAGGCGTCAAAGGTTTTCACATCATGGCGATTGAATGGGAAGAAAAGGTGCCCGAGATCGTAGAGGCCGCCGGTCTTTATCCCCGCCCGAAGATTGATTAAGCCGGATCTTTTTTAGATATTATTTTGAATATAAGAAAGCCCTGTTTCCATTTTAATTGGAGACAGGGTATTTTATTTTCCGTTGCTTTTAAGATATACTATTTCTTGATGAAATCCGAAACTTTGAGCAAGACCTTACACGATGAATGCTGAAATTCCAGTTCATCATCGGGAGATGCTGCAATGGAAAATTTGATTTATCTCGACAATGGCGCCACCTCCTATCCCAAACCGGATGACGTATATACCTTTATGGATTCTTTTTACCGGCGCTTCGGTGTCAATCCGGGACGTTCCGGATATGACCTGTGCATGGAAACCGGCGCATTGGTGGACGCGACCCGCAAGATGCTTGCCGGCTTTTTGAACGGTAGTGATCCAAATCGCCTATGTTTTTCGTATAACTCCACCGATGCCCTTAACCTGATCATTTTCGGCATGTTAAAACAGGGCGATCATGCCATCACCACAACCATTGAACACAATTCCGTTCTCCGGCCCCTCTATCATCAGAACAAATTTAACGGGGTAGAGGTCGACTATATTCCGTTCGACACCAACGGATTCGTCGACCCTGATGATATCAAACAAAAAATCAAAGCAAATACCCGGCTGGTCATCGTCAACCATGCCTCCAATGTGATCGGTACGGTTCAGCCTGTGGAGGCCATTGGGCGCATCTGTCGCGAATACGGCGTTCCGTTTGCGATTGATGCCTCGCAGTCCGCCGGCAAGGTTCCAATTGACATCGAGCAATTACACATCGATGTCGTTGCGTTTACCGGCCACAAATCCTTATTAGGGCCGACCGGCATCGGCGGCCTGTATGTAAGACAGGGAGTTGACATCCGGCATACCCGTGCCGGTGGGACAGGAGTCCGGTCTGCTGATCGTATGCACCTGGAGGAATATCCCTACAGGCTTGAGTACGGCACCGGCAATATCGTGGGCATCGCCGGATTGCATGCCGGTTTAAAGTGGATAGAAAAGAAAGGTATCGATCAGATTCACCATCATGAAATGCGCTTGACCCGCATGCTGATCGACGGCCTCAGTGAAATAGATGGCGTGTCGCTCCATTGTCAGGATGACCTGGTCGATCATATCGGTGTGATCAGCTTCAATATAGACGGAATGGAGGCACTCAATACCGGCACCCTTTTGGATGGCGAATACAATATTGCCTGTCGCACCGGACTCCATTGCGCGCCCCTTGCGCACGAACAGCTGGGTACCGCTCAAATCGGAGGGTCGGTTCGCATAGGTATTGGCCCCTTCAATACCGAGGACCACATCAAGACCGCAATCGAAGCTGTAGGAGAAATTGTCGATGTTCAAAAGAAGAAATAATATAAGCAAACCCACAACGTCGGTATGTCATTCATATCAAAAATGATATCCAGCCTGGATCG
>CP070694.1:2725914-2728963 GCA_020353355.1 Desulfobacterales bacterium
TAAAAAAAGACTCGCCTGTAGCAAGGGTATAACGGCCGAGCTCTACATTTATGAACCACTGTAACGAAACCCCAAGAATGGCAAGCCACATCAAACCGGCTCCATATTGTGCGGTAAGCCTGGGCCACATAATGAGCTCGCCTCCGCCCAAGGCAATGCCCAACACAATGATACTGGGTCCGAGTTTAAACATTCTTCCAAGGGGTACTCCAGGGATGGCTTTCACGCCTAACGAACCCATTTCGCCCTTGGGAATGCTCCAAACCTCTTCCCCCTTTTTTGAGACGGATTCATCAGCCATAATACTACCCTCCTTTTGAGAATTATTAATCGTAATTAATCAGAAATTCACCTCCTTTCGTAAGTGAGATAAAATCTACTGCGCGTAAATAACCCCCCCCTCGAAAAGCAGTGTTATTTAAGCACAAAAGCTTTTTGACGGTCGTTTAACAAGAGCCTTAATCGCCATTTTCTTTGTCTCTCTGAAGAAGAGCAACCAGTGGTATAGCAGTATCCTCCGAAGACTTCACCATGAAATCCGTCAAAAAACCGGGCTGTTGATCAGCAATTTTTCGCTGACCGAAACCATCCCTATCTAATAGCAAAATGGTTTTACTGAATAGCCGTGGTGGGGTCCCTTTTCGCATCACGGTTAACTTCGTACCTGATTAATTCGTTTTTTTTGGGGAATCAAATCATCTCTTCAAGAAACACTTTGCATAGGGCATGCCAGCGTCTTTTGATTTAAAAGGATATAATGAATATCAATATGTTATGATGATTAAAGAAGATCATATCAATTCGCTGAAAATAGAAATTTCGCAAAATTCCGAAAAAGCTTTTCGCAAAATTTCGAAGACAGGTAACTGCTGAATTTATGATCATGCGAGCGGTACACTATAAATCCGGTGTTAATGGATTGCGTTCAAAAATGACTTCAGCCCGGCGATTTATAAATAACTGTTGACAATAAAAATATTGAACAATATGAAAGAATATAATCTCCTAACCTGAAGGCGGTGATAAAATGAAGAGAAAAATAATTATTATTATCCTCTCGGTTATAGCGATTGGAATTGTGGTTGCCACTGCCCTTAGTTTAATCTTTGAAGGTTTTAAACTGCCGGATTATTTCTAGCGTCGGCAAAAAAAGAGACATCGCTTGAGAATAACTATGATATGGTTTGGCTTTGCTGCGCAAGGTTTGTGTAAATACTTTCGGTGCATGACACTGTAGTATCCACTGTTATCTTATCTTTATCAAATTCCAGCTTCAAATGTTCTTGTTCGCCCTTTTCTTGTTTTCGAATATCATTGCATATGGTTTCTTCATCTTATTTGTCATCAGAAACTCCTAGCAAGGTTCTTTATTTTGTATTGTTCATTAATTCAGACACTAATTAATCCGCCCTGAAAAATAAACGATCCGGTGAAATTAAACCTACTTGGCATCTAAAATCTGTCTAATATAATTTGGAACTGCCTCAGGCGGATTAATTAATTTTAAAAATTTTAAATCATACAACGTTTCATGCTGACTGAGCCGTTATCCGATCAAGAGCAAAATCATAAATATGCGGAGCATAAATTAATTAATCCGCAGGCCTGATTTTCAAGCACGACTTTAGCATATATTCACACTACACAATCCTGAACATCCTATTTTTCAGGGCGGATTAATTACTGATACGCTATCTAGGCTCTGTCTGCCGGTATGCGAATGCGCATTTAACATTCCTTGACAAATCCGCTTGCGGATATAGCTTAGAGCGTACTTACAAAAAAAGCTAACTCATAAATCTTAGGAGCTAATGACTCAAAGGAGGTACTAAATGGATAATGTAGGATACGAGATGTTTAAAATGTGGAAATCGTCCTGGGAGGGGTATGTTAAAACCCTGCGGATGATACAGGCGCAGGGTGAGAAAATGCTGGACCTTATATTGACCCAGAGCGATACCGTGCGGGAAGAGAATAAAAAGCTGCTCAGAGACGGAATGGCCAACGCCCAGGAAGCCCAAGAAAACTATTTCAAGGCGGTTGAAGAAAATTTTAAGCGCTTCGAGGAGCTTTTTGGAAAACAGGGATGATCACTTCCATGAGCCTGATTCCACGATAAACAGGAGGCATGGATGCCGAAAGATCTGCTTGAGCTCTGGGGAAACATTTTGCTGGAAACGGCACGATTGGCAAAAGGATCTACAGGCTTCTACAGTCTGTTTCAAGATGGTTTTGCCAAGAAGACGGACGATGCCGATGCCCTTTACAACGAGTTCATTTCGATGTGCCGAAAGACATTCGGCAAAGACGGCATTGAAGCATTCAATGCTGTTTTAAAAGAATTCTATGAAAATGTCGGTGTGGTCCCACGGGCCCAATACAACGAACTTGAAGAAAAATACCAGGCGCTTATTCAAGAGATAAAAGCTCTGGAAAAGAAAATCGATGCTCTGAAGAAACGAATCCAAAGCGAAGCCAATTTGCCTTCCGATCTTTTGTCTCAGTGGACGGAAACTGCCAAGACCTACACAGAAATCCATCAAGAGTTCCTCAAAGAGTTCAGCAAATTTTTTAAGTCATAAAGGGGGGTGTTATGACGGTATCACAGAAGGGTGCGGATTTTTTTGCCCAGTGGGGAGAATTTCAGAAAAACTTCCTTTCCCATTGGACGGAAGCTTACGGAAAACTTTACCAACCATGGATGGATTCCATGAAATACTGGCAAGGGATGAAACCGCCTTTTGCAGGACCGGATATTTTTTCCAAATGGACGGAAATGATGAGCGAAACCATTGGGAAAGCCGCCGACCAGGCCGATGGCGGTATCGGACCGACGGTACTTTTCAGAATGATGCGGGCCGGAAATGTGTTTGTAGTTTTGAATGAATTCTGGATGGAAATTCTAAAAGATTTGCCGGCGCTGTATCAGGTCAAAGGCGACGATGTCCAGTCCAGGGAAATATTCGATCGCTGGGCTGCTGCCTACAAGAAAGTATTTGAGCAATTGCTCGGGACACCCATCTCCGGAACCGCTGAAGAAATCATGAAA
>CP070694.1:2729063-2737112 GCA_020353355.1 Desulfobacterales bacterium
CCGGGTGCCGGCAGCAATATGGGGCGTTAACACCACAGTGGGCATGGAGGCCAACGGATTGTCCGGCCTGAACGGTTCCTGCTCAAAAACATCCAATCCAGCGCCGGCGATCCAGCCCTCGTTTAGCGCCCGGCAAAGTGCAGCCTCGTCTATCACCGATCCCCTGGCGGTGTTGATCACTACGGCGGTTTTTTTCCTTTGTCTGAACACGGCCTCATCAAAGAGATGATAGGTTGATTCACCCGCTGTCACATGCAAGGTGACGATATCGGCTTCTGAAAGAAGCGTTTCAAATTTTACCCGGCGAAGGCCGAGTTCCTTTTGCCGTTCAGGGGAAAGCTGAACATTGGGATCGTAATAGATGCCCGCCGTTCCGAATGCTTTAAATCGTTCCGCGGCTTCCTGGCCGATGCGGCCCATCCCAACGTAACCGACTGTTCTTGCATACAATTCAATCGAATGCGGTCGCAGGCTGTTCACATGCCATCTGCCCTGTCTCAATTCACTATCGGCAAAAGGCAGACGCTTGCAGACTGCCAGGGCCAACAACACGGCGTGCTCGGCAACACCAATCGTCGTGCCCGCCGGGGTTAAGGCCAAGGCAATATTCCGTTCTTTTAGCGCATCGAGATCCACCGTGTCCTGATAACCCACGCCCTGATGATGCAATAGCTTTAATTTCGGTGCGGCCTCTACAAAGTGTCTTGACATGGGCCTGGCGGCGACGATGACCACCTCGCAGTCCGCGATTTTGTCCTTGCGTTCCTCATCAGAATCATTGTCCAGTGTCATCAATTCGAAACCATCGGGTACTTGCTGCCGGATGATTTCGTAAACATTTTCAGGGGCGTGACTGAAATAAAGCACTTTGTGTTTTGGCATGTTAATATTCCCGTCTTATTTACATGAACTTTTAATCAATTTATCAAATTAATGTAATATAGATAAAAATGAGAATAATGATTTTGTCTAATCGATATAGCGCACGCCTTTGCTTTGCTTCGCCTCTTCCAACCAGGCAGGTAATGTATTACCGGCCTTTAAACCTGTTTCCATTTGTTCTTCTTTGGCTATCACCGCTTTAAGATTTTCCGCCACTTCTTGAGCCGTTCTCCGCGCTACGACCACCACCCCATCTCGGTCACCCACCAGAATGTCGCCGGCATCGATGATGATTCCCCCGACAGCTATTGGAAAACCTATATGCCCGGGACCGTTTTTCCATGGTGAATTGGGGGAAACTCCCATGGCAAACACCGGAATGCCGGTCGCTTCAATACCGGCCAAGTCCCGCACGGCACCATCGGTTACGATGGCAACCACGCCGGCATTTTTAGCCATGCCCACATAGATATCACCGAGCACTGAACACCCGCGGTATTCACCGGTGGTAATCACAATGACATCCCCGGGTCTGGCGATTTCAATGGCGGCCCAGGCTGCTAGATTGTCCCGCGGACCTGCATTAACTGTGAGGGCAACTCCGGTGAACACGGCGGTTTTGGTGACCGGTTGGATGCGACAGTCCAGGGCACCGACACGCCCCTGGGCATCACATACATTGCCGGTCGCAACGGCTTCAAATTTTTTTTTGAGTTCTTGCTCAGCGCGCCTAAAATTTCGCTTGATGGTCAGGGCTGGATCCTGTGAGGTCATGGGTATTCTCCTTTAAAGATAAATTTTGCCTCAATTTATTTTAGAGATACTCATGGCATATCATATACGGTTCCAATTCTAAATTTAAAAATTCGATCTTAAAAACCTCCGAAAAGTATTGACATAAAATCCATTGCCAACTATATACTTAAAAATCTAAAACGACGTTTCACAATACGAAACAACAAAGCTTCCCATGTCCGCAAATAAATCAGCTAATGTTCGGGCAATCGAAAAAGGGTGCCATATCCTTACCTTTTTAAGCAATGGCAACCGCAGCTACAGCATCCGCGAGATTTCCGATGGGCTGAACATCCCCAAACCCACCATTCATAGAATTCTTTCCACTTTTTGCGGCTTAGGATATGCCACACAAGATCCGGTTTCGAAAGACTATCGTTTAGGATTTCGCCTGGTGGAATTGGGGGAGGCCGTCTTAGATCGCATCGACTTGCGAAAAGAAGCCGAACCATTGCTTCATAAGCTGGCCGATAGGGTTCAGGAGACCGTGCATTTGGCAAGATTGGATGATGGTCAAAGTGTTTACCTGGACAAAGTGGAACACATCGTTAATCCGTTGAGTCTGAGAATGGTTTCCAGAATCGGGATGCGAAACTATGCCCATAGCTGTGCGTTGGGCAAAGTGCTTTTAGCCTTTTTACCGGAGAGGGAATGCAATGCAATCTTGACTCAAAAAGGTCTTCCAAGAAGAACGCAAAACACGATTGTGGATCTGCAAGAACTCAAGGAGCATTTAAAACAGATAAAATCACAGGATTATGCGGTTGACAATGAAGAGAATGAAGACGGGATTCGCTGTGTCGCTGCTCCCATCAGAAATTATCGTGGAGAAGTGATTGCAGGTATTAGTATTTCAGGTCCGTCGGTTCGGATTAGCGCAGAAAGGATCAACAGGCAGCTCAAACGCCAGGTGATGGAGACGGCCGCAGAAATTACCGAAAAGTTGGGTTATAAAGATCCAACATCAGCGAAAGGAGGTGATAAGACCTAGAAAAAGGATTGATATTGGCTCGAAATGTCCTGGCCATGAAGATGAATAATCTCTAAGCCTTGGGAAGGAGAAGGGTTATGAAAGCAACAAGAAAGCTTATTAAAAGTAGGCTATGGATGATTGCACTTTTATGTGTGCTGTTTCTCTGGGCCAATCCGGTTAATGCTGAAATAACATTGAAATATGGTCATGCCAATGTTCCCATCTATTTTTATCACACCGCTGGAGTAGCTTTCGGCCAATGCCTGGAGCAAGCAACGGGTGGAGCACTCAAAGTCAAGGTTTTCCCGCAGGGTCAACTGGGCGGAGAAAGAGACATTACCGAAGGGTTACAACTGGGAAGCGTCGACATGCAGGCGACTTCCATCGGGGTCACCGGGACCTTCATTCCGTCGTTGAGCATTTTAAACCTGCCGTTTTTATTTAAAGGGCCCAAACACTGGATGGCCGTGATGGACGGTCCTGTCGGGCAACAAATTTTGGGCAAAGCACGCGAAGAAGGGGAACAGGTCGGATTGAAGGTCTTGGCCATCGGCGCCCCTGATTTTCGACTCCCCATGAACAACAAGTTGCCGATCAATTCAATCGAGGATTTCAAAGGGCTCAAGATCAGAACCATGCAGGTTCCGATTCATATGAAGGCTTACGAAAACATCGGTGCCAGTCCGGTACCCCTTCCTTTCGGCGAACTGTACACAGCGCTTCAAACCGGCGTTGTTGATGGAAACGAAAACGGTCCGCTGACTCTTTTGGGAAAAAAGTTTTATGAAGTCCAAAAATACATGGTTCTGTTACCGGTTGTGTCCAACGGCGGAATCTTTCTGATGAGCAAAGTCACCTGGGATAAAATACCCGGTGATCAGCAACTGGCGTTGACGAAATGCATCCCCGTTTGGCGCAAGAAAATGGATCAGGACGCCTTGGAGCAAGGGGGAATTGCCATCCAGAAAATGAAAGATCAGGGGTTGCAAGTTACAACCATAGAAGACCTGACCGCGTTCACCAGCGCAACCAAACCGGCTTATGAGTGGTTGTATGGTGAATTGCCGAAAGACACTTCCGAATGGATCCGATCAATGGTGGAAAAAATCCGGGAGGTAGGTACAACGATCCAAAAAGAAGAATGGTATGTGACAGGCAAATAAGCGCCGGTTTTGAGGGTGAAAGTGTCATTGCGGGCAGATAGGTCGATCTTTCATGTCTGCCCGCAAACGCTGATGACTCAATTTTGTGATCGCGGTATGATAAAGATGTTTTGTTACGATTTTTAAAATCCGCAATCGGCTCGACTGGGTGGTAGCAGGCCGCATTTTCTGCCCTGTGGAACTCCCGCCTGAAAAGGCGGGACCTCTCCGACGGAGGATTCCAGCGGGGCGAAATCCGAAATCAAGAGTGAAGCAACGTGTTCATCCTGAGAATATTGGAAAGATTCAGTGATTATGTTGAAAAAGCTATCAAGGTTTCCATTATCCTGTCGATGGCCGGAATCGTATTGTTTGTCAATCTTGCCGTGTTTTTCCGTTATGTTTTATCCGATCCGCTCACCTGGACCACTGAAATATCCAGCTATCTTTTGGTATACACCGTTCTTTTCGGAGCCTCCATTGCTTTGCGGCACAATCAGTTTGTGAAAGTGGAGGCGCTCTCCAATTTATTACCAAACTATCTGAAAATATTGATTGTACTGCTTTCACAGCTGGTGATTGCCCTTTTCCTGGTGGTGTGTATCGGGTCGCCGTCAATGCTGATTAAAAAAGCAATTCTCACCAAAACCGTTAGCCCCGCTTTAGGTATCCCGATGGCAAATCTCTATCGCCTATTGCGCATCGGATTTATTTTCATGCTATTTTTCCTTTGTGTGAGCAGCGTCGAGGTTATCAAGGGCGGCATGGTTTCCGGCGACGATCGTCAGGAGGCCATATGATCGCTTCCATATTCCTGATTCTTTTGGCGGTCGGGATTCCAATTGCATTTGTTTTGGGCATCAGCAGTGTCATCTACCTGTGGAAAACCCAAATGCCTTATGTTTTGGTTTCTCAGCGAATATTTGTCGGCCTCGACAACTTTCTGATTTTGGCGGTTCCGCTCTTCATTCTTGCCGGCAAACTCATGAATGCCTCTGGGATTACCCGGCGATTGGTTGATTTCTTTTATATCATCATTGGTCATATTCGCGGAGGTCTGGCATATGTCAACATTGTTGCCAGCGTTTTCTTTGCCGGCATCACCGGTGCCGGTGCCGCGGATACGGCAGCCATCGGCTCGATCATGATTCCTGCCATGAAAAAAGATGGGTATTCATCGGAATATAGCGGCGCGGTGACGGCGATATCCTCCACCATCGGGCCAACCATTCCACCCAGTATTGCGATGGTTGTCTATGGTGCCATGGCCGAGGCTTCGATTGCAAAACTCTTTCTGGCAGGTTTTATTCCAGGCTTTTTATTGGCATTTGCCCAGTTACTGGTGGCAGGGTATTACGCCAGACGCCAGAAATTTCCGGTTCGGCAAAAAGTTCTATCCGTACGGACGGTCACCGCAGGTTTTCTGAATACAATTTTAGCGATATTGATGCCGATCATCTTGCTCGGGGGAATTCTCAGCGGCATATTCACGCCAACTGAAGCGGCCGGTGTTGCAGTCTTTTATGCCCTCATCGTCGGTTTTTTTATCTACCGTGAACTTAAGTTATCGAGTTTTTTACACATCCTTTATGAAACCAGCGTCCTAACCGGAACCATTCTCATTATTTTGGCTATGGCGCATTTGTTCGGCTGGATATTGGCGGCCGAAGCAGTGCCGGAAATTATTGCAAATGCCATGACGGCCCTGACCAAAAATCCCATTCTGATTTTGTTGTTAATCAATCTGCTCCTTTTGTTTTTGGGTACCATCATGGAAACACTGGCTGCCATTATCCTGATGACACCCATTTTATTGCCGTTGGTACAGGACATCGGAGTTGATCCTATCCATTTTGGAATCATCATGACAGTCAATCTCAACATCGGGCTTGCCACCCCGCCGTTGGGTGTATGCCTGTTGGTGGCGTCTCCCATTGCAGAGGTTTCATTAGAAAAGATTGCCTTATCAGCCGTACCGTTTTTAATCGCATCCATTGTCGTGTTATTCGTGATTTCTTATATGCCCCAACTGGTTCTTTTTCTGCCGAATTTACTCATGCAATAAGAAATCAGGTGCAAACAACCATGAAATACGCTCAGATTTACTTCAGGCCGAACGTAAAAAATATGGGGATGTGATCGTGCCTGAAAAAAAACTTAAGCTCGGGATAATCGGATTCGGAAGAATTGCAGCTGCACATGCCAATTCAATACTGGATTTGCACGATTTCATGGAGCTGACGGCAGTTGTTACCCGTCGGGCTGAAAAGGAAAAAATGATAACCGAAAAATACGGGACAAAAAGATTTTATTCCGATTATCGTGAGCTGTTGAATGACCGGGCACTTGACGCCGTCATTGTATGTCTTCCAAATTATTTGCATCATGCGGTATGCATGCAAGCCGCCAGGGCAAAAAAACACATCCTGGTAGAAAAGCCGATGGCAATGAATGTGGTGGAAACAGATGAAATGATAAAGGCGGCTCACGAAAACGGAATCAGCCTGATGGTTGCCCAAAGCAGGCGCTTTTCTGATGCGATGATGCGGATCCGCGAAAAAATGGCCACAGAAATCGGCCATCCTTTCCGAATCGATATCAATTTTATGGTGAGTTTCCCGCAACCGCCGACCGATTGGTGGAAAAGCGCTGAGAAAGCAGGAGGATTGGTTACGCTTTTACAGGGAAGCCACTCAGTGGATACAATTATTTGGCTGCTCAACAAAATTCCCGCGACGATTTATTGCACATCGCGATCACGAAATCCTTTATGGGAAGGTGAGGATGAGGCAGACATCGTATTCGGATTTGATTCGGGTGAATTGGCAACCGTTCATCTTTCCCTAAACACATCACCTTATCTGCACGAAACTATCATCGTTGGGCCGCAAGGTACGATTAGACTTTACGAATATCCCACCGACAAGGCCTTTGGCTTTGCTTACCGGTTAGACGTTAATGGGAAGACTATGCTTGAAGGTGAACAGAATCCTAGCCTGTATACGATACAGTTAAAGGAATTCAGCGAAGCCATTCGCGAAAACAGGACACCGATTGCCTCTGGAGCCGAAGTAAGAAATACCATGCTGGTATTGGATGCCGTCAGAAAATCCGATAAACAAAAAACAATTATACATCTAAGTACATGAAATATATACAAAAATAAAACCAATAAATGTAGAGACTGAATTTGGAATAGAAAAATTTGATAAAGAGGGTAGAATAATCATAATGGAATTTCATCAATTCGTATTATTCAATATTTATTTTCCAAATGGTAAAAAAAATGATGAAAGATTAAATTATAAACTTGATTTCTATGACACTTTTTTATCTTATTCAGATAATTTAATAGCAGAAAAAAAAAATATTATTGTATGCGGTGATTTTAATACTGCACATAAAGAAATTGATCTTGCAAGACCAAAAGAAAATGAAAATCGTTCTGGATTTCTCCCTATAGAGAGAGCATGGATAGATACTTTTATCGATCATGGATATGTAGATACTTTTAGGTTATTTAATGAAGAACCGAATAATTATACATGGTGGGATATGAAAACGCGTGCACGTGAGAGAAATGTTGGATGGAGGATTGATTATTTTTTCGTTAATAAAGGATATGTTCCAAAATTGAAAAATGCCTTTATAATGTCAGAAGTCATGGGATCTGATCATTGTCCGATAGGAATTGAAATTGAGACAAAAATTGGGGAATAATCATGAAAAAATCATTGGATTTCATTTTAAAAGAGCAAAAAGAATTATCCATCATTGGAGGTATAGCTTCACTTTTAGGATGGGACCAAATGACATATATGCCTAAACAGGGTGCTATTGAAAGATCCGAACAAAATGCTTTAATCTCACGTCTTTCCCATGAACGAGTAATTTCAGATGAATTATGGAATCATATTAAAAATATTATAAAACCTAGTAATTTCGATAACCTTAAAGAAAAAGATAAGATTATTCTCAAAAGACTTGAAAAAGATGTAGAGAAATCCCGTAAAATTCCATCAGATTTTATTGAAAGAATATCAAAAACAACAACAATGGCTTATAATTCATGGGAAGAAGCAAGAAAAAAAGGGAAGTTTAAAATTTTTGCACCTTATCTAGAAAAAATTATAGAATTAAAAAAGGAATATTGTGAATATATAAATCTTCCAGGACCACGATATAATAGTCTATTAGATGACTATGAAGAAGGGATGACAGCTAATAAACTTAAAAAAGAATTTAAATTTTTAAAAC
>CP070694.1:2737212-2742517 GCA_020353355.1 Desulfobacterales bacterium
AATTGAATCCAAACACCTGTTTAACTTGTATAAAATCCAGGAAAACTTTAAGGATACGGGGCCGGGAATACCCACTATCAAAATTCCGCCATTATATGCGCCGTTCTTCACGACAAAAAAAAGGGCAAAGGCGTGGGGCTTGGATTATCTGTTGCCTACGGTATCGTCCAGGAACATGGCGGATCCATTTTCGTTCGGTCAACAGTTGGCAATGGGGCGACGTTTCAGGTCAAACTACCCCTGAAACCACCGACTGAAACACGTGCACAATAAATGAGCGTATCCTGTACCTCTTAATCCGAATTTTCAACTAATTCAAATGCTTGAAGCTAAAGAAATTTTGGAGGCTTAAGTGAACAGCACGAAAATCCTTATTGTCGACGATGAACTGATCATGAGGGAGTCTCTGTCCGGCTGGCTGGAACGGGACGGTCACTCCGTAGCAACGGCAAGAAGCGGCGAAGAGGCAATGGAGCGACTGCAGCAAACCCGATTCGATATTCTTCTGGTAGATATCAAAATGGAAGGTATGAGCGGTCTGCAATTGTTGAGCAAGGTCAAGGAAAGCGACCCGGATGTGGCGGTGGTTATGATCACCGCTTATGGTTCGATCCCCACTGCAATTGAGGCCATGAAAAACGGAGCCTACGATTATATGCTCAAACCGTTCGACCCCAATGAATTGGGTATGTTGATTGAAAAAATCATTCACCATCAGGAACAAGCCCGTGAGGTTTTATACCTGAAAGAGCAGTTCAAGGAACGCACCCGCTTTGAAAGCATGATTGGCCAATCAAAGCCCATGCAAAAAATATTCGATCTCATCTGCGATGTGGCCCCCATGGATTCCACGGTGTTAATCACGGGTGAAACCGGTACCGGTAAAGGTTTGGCAGCCAAAGCTATTCACACCAACAGTTCTCGCTGTAATGGCCCGTTTGTCACCGTAAACTGCGGTGCCATTCCCGAACACCTGATGGAAAGCGAATTATTCGGTCACCAAAAAGGAGCATTCACCGACGCCAAAGAAACCAAAAAAGGTCGTCTGGAATTGGCTCATGGCGGCACCCTGTTTTTAGATGAAATCGGTGAAATCAGCATGCGAATGCAGATTGATCTCCTGCGAGTTTTGGAAGATCACGTATTTTATCGGGTTGGCGGAACACAGCCGCTGGAAGCAGATTTTCGCGTGATCGCCGCCACCAATCGTAATCTGGAAAAAGCTATCAAAGAAAGATCCTTCCGTGAAGACCTATTCTATCGCCTAAATGTGATTTCCTTCCAAATGCCTTCCTTAAAAGCGCGCAAAGAGGACATCCCGCTGCTGGCAGACCACTTTGTTTACCGCTTTTCCCAAGAAACCAATAAAGCCATTGATAAGATCAGCCGCGAAGCCATGGATGAATTGATGATCTACGACTGGCCAGGTAATATCAGGGAACTTGAAAACGCCATTGAACGGGCGGTGGTGGTCGGCAAAGGTCGCGAAATTCTGCCCGCAGATTTGCCTATTTTTTGCCCTGAACCTTCCTCAGCACCAAAAAACAATACCCTTCACGAAATCGAAAAGGCCCACATCCGACAAATACTCGATGAAAACCAGTGGAACATTGCCAGGAGTGCAAAAATTCTGGGAATTGATCGTTCCACCCTCTACAATAAAATCAAACGACATAATCTGCAGAAGATAGATTGACTTCCAGGCCAGGACATAGCATCGCCATCGTTCCCGTAGGTAGTTTTGATCTGGAGCTGATAGAGTTCATCAGCGAGCAAATTAAGCAGGTATTCGGCTTCTCTTGCGAAATCCTGCCATTGCTGAATGATCTTGCCTTCGCTTTTGATTCCAATCGAAAACAGTATCACTCGACGAAAATTTTAGAGCGGTTGGCCGATAAAATACCGCCTCACGTCGCAAAAGCCTTGGCCATCGTTCAGGTGGATCTATTTATTCCGATTTTAACCCATGTTTACGGTGAAGCGCAGTTAGGGGGGAAGGTCTGTGCGGTTTCGACCTTTCGGCTCAACGAGGGACATCCTCACTTAAATATACGCGAACCGTATCTCAGCCGAATCATGAAAGAGGCCATCCACGAGCTCGGTCATACGTTTACGCTGCGACACTGCAAAGATCACAATTGTCTGATGCATTATTGCCGCAATGAAACAGATGTCGACCGCAAAACCGAAGAACTTTGCCGATATTGTAAAATTCTTTTGGAGGACGAACTTAAAAAATCAGGTATGTAAAAACAGCCGCGTTAATTTTTCCCAACCCACCTGGGGTAAGTTGCCGTAAATATCGTCTCCTAAGTACCCGCCATCTGCCGCCAGCGGGCCAGCGTGCTCCTCAATAACCTGATAGAGACGGTCGACTTCTTCATCCAGAAAATCACCGGCCTGATCACCGATCATCAAATTTTTGAGATCCTGGCGAAGATTGGCGGAATGCAATCGCATCACCCAGCCTTCCGTGTAAGGATCTTGATTGGCCAGATTCCCTTTTTCCCTTAAATCGGGATTAATCGCTGTCACCACCCCGCTGACGGGCGATAATAGCTTGGCTGCATTAGGGCCGCGCGTCAAAGTGATATCCGCCTGGTCCTGTCTGACCTCTTTTCCCATTAAGGGGGCTTCAATTCGATCCAGCGGACCCAAGAGCCGCAACGCAAAATCATCGAGACCGACTCTAACGGTAGAGCTTTCTTCAATCTTGACCCAGGTATGACCGCGATGAAGATAGTACCCGTGAGGAATCTTAAATCCCTTGATATCAATTTCATCTACCGGTCGAACCACGGCGTGGACGGCGTACTGATCACTGAAATATTGATCGAATTCGCAGGTGCTGCAATGATAATCTTGATTGCATGCTCGAAAATCAATACGCGCCTTCATATAATGGATGCACGGCCGTTTCCACGATGGAAGCTCTTTTAGGTTATCCTGCCAAAAACGAATTCTTGCACGCTTGCCTTGCGGCATTTTGCTTTCTTCTCGGATACGTTGATTCTCAGCGGCTGCACGCCGCATGGCGCGATCGAAGCGACACGCCGCACATTCATAATCGCTGCGGCAATATTTTTTAACAACGACGCCCGCCTGCATCCAGATGCAAGGGCTCCGGCTCGTTTGACTTTGATTGTTTAATCGGCTTGAATCCATTTTTCAATCCTTCAATTATTACTGCCAAAAGCATAGGGCTAAAGGCACGGGGCATAGCGTTTTTTCCTGCACTCTCTGCTCTAAGCGCTGTGCCATTAAGTTTTCAGAAACTTCTTGGTTAAATTTTCCCAGCCGAGATCCGGTAGATTACCGTATATATCATCCGCAAGATAGCCACCATCGGCAGCCAAAGGCCCGGCAACCTCCTCAATCATGTTCTCCAAATGACTTACTTCCTCATTGATCCAGGCCAAGCTGTTTTGGTCGGTCATCAGTTTATTCATGGTTCCTTTAACATCTGGTGTGCGGATCATAAACAACCAGCCGTCACCATAGGGCTCCCGGTTTGCCACCTGTGGATTCTCCCTGACGTTTGAATTGACTTCAACAATCACGCCATCCACCGGGGAAAGCACATCAGCCTGGTTCTTTTTGCGCCGCAGACCCCAGCCGACTTTACCTTGATCCAGTTCTTTGCCCATTAAGGGAAGATCCAGTGCATCTGCCTGGCCCAAAAGTTTCAGAGAAAAATCATCCAGCCCGATGCGGATATATCCACCGCTTTCAATTCGGGCCCAGGCATGGCCGTTGTGAAAATAATACCCCATGGGAACATCAAACCCTTTGACCTGCTGGATCTCAAATGGCATGCTTTTATTCTTGGTCGTCCAGACGTCTTCAAAATATTGGTCAAAGTCGCATTTAGAACATTCGTAGTCATAGGCACATATCCGCGTATTGATCCGTTGTGTGAGGCTATGGCGGCAGACCCGGTCCATGGCCGGTCTCCTTCTCATGGATTCCTGCCAGGTAAGCTGCCTGCCTTTGGTGGCTTTTTGACCCATGGCATGATCGTACTTACAGGTTGTACAATCGTAGTAGTTATCGCAGTTTTTAAACTTAACTACACCCGTCTGCATCCAAAGGCAGGGATGCGCAGCTTTAGCCTTTTGATCCGGTTTAATCATCCAGACCTGTCCACCCATGACCGCTCCAATCTCTCTTTCGCTCCCGAGATCCTGTCCAATGCCTTTGCGATAGGTTGATCCAATTCCGACCTGGCTCCTTTTTTCTTTATTCTTTCCCTCGGCCATTTCTCTTTCTCCTTTGTTAGATTGAAATATGTGAATTTCGCATTCATAAAAGAGCAAAGGGTGTGCCATTTCTGCCCAATGCAGCAAGTAAGGTTACAAATAGTTGAAATTTATATTTATATTAAACAATGCCATTAAAGGCACGCAAGTTTGACCCTGCATGGTCGTGTTGAAATTTCCTACACATCCTGATATTTAATGGCTAATAAATCCAGCGATTATATTGTATTTATAATATTTTTAGATAATTAAAATTTTGTTGATTTTTCCTACACTCAAGTTGTATTTTCCAACATCTCAAAGATGCCGTTGATAACAATTAAAAATCCTGGTATGAGCACTTAGACTTTAAAATGAGAAAAACGGATATATTTTCTGTGATTGCAAAAATTCCCGAAATTTCATCCATTGAAAGGAGAAAAATATGAAATTCGAAAATATGGAAGCCATTGTTGACTTTGCCATTGAAAAAGAAATCGAGGCTGCGGAATTCTACAGCAATCTGAGCAATGAAGAAAACTTTTCCGGATCCAGCAAGATGTTTGCGGAGTTCGCTGAAGAGGAACGCAAGCACCAAGAATTGCTGGAAGATTTTAAAACAAAAGGCATTACCCAGAGCATGCAGGACTATCATCTAGAATGGATTACCGATATAAAACGCAGTGACTACGTCGTGGAATTGGAATACCAAAAGGGGATGGCCTACAATGAGATCCTGATGCTGGCAATGAAGCGGGAAGAAAAAGCGTTGAAGTTGTATAATGACTTTCTCGCTCAAGCCGATACGGAAGAAGGCAAAAAATTATTTAAAATCCTCTGTCAGGAAGAAGCCAAGCATAAGCTGTCGTTAGAAACGATGTATGATGATTACATGGCCAAAATGGGCGACTAGTGTCGTTTCCCCTACATAATTTACAAAACTCGGATTGATTTAGTCGTACTTTGTTTTCCGGAATGAAATGGGTTAAATCCCAAACTTCAAATTGCAAATTCCAAATAAATCCCAATGACCAAAATTCAAAATCTCAAACGTTTTGAACATTGAA
>CP070694.1:2742617-2745965 GCA_020353355.1 Desulfobacterales bacterium
AGTAGACGTTTTAGAAGCTCAGAGACGAACCCCCTCCTGTCGCACCCCATCTTAACATATAGAGAAAATTATTAATTTTCTTCTCTGGCTGCGAAAAGCGCTATAAAGCAAGGATATTTTTATTGCCTGGCAAGATAAAAACGATGCCGACCTGGATACGGTTAAACATTTCAGATGCCAAAAAAGGTGGAGATGAAGGATCAGATTTTAGACAAAATGCAAAAAGGTGTGTATTATCCGGGGAATCATCTGGGCAAAAAAGATGAGTTGGAAGATCTCGTTGAAAAAGGCTATCTGGAACGGATGGACGGTTCTTTTCTATGCGGACCGGATAGCCCACTGAATTATTGCCTGACCGATGCAGGCTGCCGCGAAAAAAGGAAAAAAACAAAATGAAATCCAACAGGAGTATGGAGTAACCAAACCACCGATTTGAAATTCACCAGTATTCCCACCGAAAAAACCACCGCACTTACAGATCTGCTGATAGCCCTGGTGGCTGCAGCCGGAATTTGTTACCTCCAAGGGATAGAATCACCTGAAGCGTGGAAAATAAATACCTGGTCCGTGGCTTTCGGATTCATCGGCCTCTGTGGATTTCTCGGTGCCATTGCCCACGGCTTAGAACTGACCGAAGCCAACTATCAACAGATTTGGAATCTGTTGAATTTAGGGTTGGCATTGGCCGTTTCCATATTGTTAATTGGCGTTGCCTATGATTTATGGGGATTGGTTGTCTCCAAAAAAATGTTTCCGTGGATGATGGTGATGGCGGTTGGATTTTATTTGATTACCCGTCTGTACAGCGGCATTTTCTTCGTTTTCATCGTTTATGAAGCCCTCGCACTGGTATTTGCGCTGGGCACCTACAGCTGGTTGACGCTAACCGGACAATTGAATGGTTCGGCGATCATGGCGCTCGGCATTCTCATCAGTATCGTCGCCGCCGGCATTCAAGTCGCCAAGAATGTGTCTGTTAAGCTAATTGTTGAATTTGACCATAACGGTGTATTTCATATCGTTCAAATAATAGGAATTCTGTTTCTGCTGGCAGGTCTGCGATCTTCCTTGCTTTTACCTTAAACCGCAACAGTGTTCAAATATCATCATATCCAAATAGCTTTGAAAAACGGGAAATGATTGTTAAATTAGAATGAATCTAGATACGATTACGGATCAGTTGATCGCGGATCTGCGGACATTGCAATTTGGGCCGCCGGTAACCCATGTGTATAACCCATTGGAATATGCCCGCAGGCCTTATCAATTGTATGTGAAGCGGTTTGCAAAACCTCCAAAAAAGGTGGTGCTGGTGGGAATGAATCCCGGCCCCTGGGGCATGGCACAGACGGGGGTACCATTTGGCGAAGTCCAAGCGGTGAAGCATTGGATGGGCATTCACACCAAGATTGCCGTTCCGGATAACATGCATCCGAAACGACCCGTCATGGGATTTGATTGTACCCGAACTGAAATCAGCGGAAAACGGCTATGGGGTTGGGCTCAAAAAAAATTTAAAACCCCTGAAGGTTTTTTCTCTCGTTTTTTTGTTGCCAATTACTGCCCGCTGCAATTTATTGAGGCCAGCGGTCGCAATCGAACCCCCAATCAGCTGCGAGCATCGGAGCGCACACCGCTTCTGGAAATCTGTGATCGTGCGATGCGACAAACGATGGAGGTCTTGAAAGCGGATTATGTGATCGGTGTGGGGCGGTTCGCGGCGCAGCGAGCTCGTATTGCATTATCCGATCATGACATCACGGTCGGCTGCATCACGCATCCAAGCCCGGCCAATCCCAAAGCCAACCGCGGATGGGAAAAAATAATTACCAGAGAATTATCTGAAATGGGTATCCGAACCTAACCCATCACGGCTGCAATTTGCTGGATTTCAAAACCACTTCCAAGATGAATATGCTGGTAAGCTTAAAATATATTAGTCTTGTGTGTCTCCTGCTTTCGATGTTCGGCTGTTCCGGTACACACCGAGCTTCGAAAACTGCGGGAAGCACCGGAGACCCCTATGATTTGCTTTCGGTTACGCTTGATGGCAAGAAAGTTAATGCCCTGGAACATGATCTGATGGCATTAAACCATCATTCCGATAAGAGAGAAGCCAGACAGGTGGCAGAAACGGCCCTGCAGGCATCAGCGTTTCTGGGCGAGCAATATCGCCTGGTTCGACCGCCGCTTCTCCATAACCTGCTCGTGCAAATCGGCCTGAGGGAGCGCGGACTTTGCTACCACTGGACCGAAGACCTCATGTCCTATCTGAGGAGCCTGCAGCTAAAAAGCTATCAGCTTCGCTGGGGCGTCGCTTATCGCGGCAGTGATTTACGTGAACACAATACGGTGGTCATCACCGCCAATGGTCAGCCTTTTGAGGAAGGACTTATTTTAGATCCCTGGCGATATTCCGGCAGGCTTTACTGGGTTATCGTAAAAAATGACAGTTACCCCTGGTGCGAATTGCCGCCAGAAGCGTGGTGAGCCGTTAAAAATGATGAAGACAACAAAAGAACAGTGGTTCGAACGTGTGTTAGCCGCCGCCAAGCGACTGCGCGGCCAGGCCTACAGGACACCGGTGGTAACGTCGCGAACCCTTAATCAAAAGGTCGGGGCGGAAATATTTTTAAAATGCGAAAATTATCAACGGGTCGGTGCATTTAAATTTCGAGGGGCATATAATGCCATGTCCCAATTGGCGGACGAACAGCGCGGGCGCGGCGTCATTACCCACTCCTCCGGCAACCATGCCCAGGCGGTTGCGCTGGTCGGCCGTCTATTGGGAATTCAAACCACGGTAGTGATGCCAAACGATGCACCGCGAATCAAACGTGATGCCACTGAAGCATATGGGGCCACGATCATCGGCTACGATCCTGAAGAAACAACTCGCGAAAAAATCTCCACGGATCTCAAAGAGACCCACGGATATACCTTGATTCCGCCTTATGATCATGAAGATATTATTGCCGGTCAGGGCACGGCCGCTTTGGAACTGGGTGAAAAAGTAAAGAATCTCGATATGGTCTTAGTGCCTTGCGGTGGCGGCGGTTTATTAAGTGGGTGTGCCATTGCCAGTAAAGGAATTAATCCGAAATGCCGGGTTATCGGCATCGAGCCGGAATTGGCCGATGATGCCACCAAATCCTTTCGCACAGGCACCCTGCACACCGTTCACAACCCTCCCACTATTGCCGACGGAACCCGAACACCGTCTTTGGGAAAAATTACATTTCCACTGGTTCGGATTTTGTCGATGACATGCAAAACGTGTCCGAGGCAGCCATTATTTCAGCGGTCAACTTTTTATTTTATCGCATGAAACTGGTGGTGGAACCTTCC
>CP070694.1:2746065-2749472 GCA_020353355.1 Desulfobacterales bacterium
GATAAAGTAATCATCTATTACCAAACCTTTTCTTTTTATTTACGGTAACGTATAGGTGCCCCGGAATGGGAACAAACGGAGGGAGCCCGTAGGGCGACCGCAGTTTGCTGCCATTCCGGGGGGATGCAATTCTATTCAAAAACCGTATCGGTATAGAACGCTTTTAACGCCAAGGCTTTCCGGCTGATGTAATCAATCGTAGCCCGTGAGGTTCCGTCTATTAAAAGCGGATACTCGTATCCCCGGGGGCTGATCAACAGACCACTTTTAAAATCTGTGATCATGTGAATATCATGATCATAAGAGTCGTCATCAAACCATGTGGTGTCCTCTTCGCTGATCTGCAGATCAATTGTCTCCAGGCGTTGCTTTGAATAATTGTAAATCGTAATTTGCATCAGTTCGCCTTCCTTAGTTGCTTCTTAGGGTTTCTTTAAGTCGGTAGCTTTCCCACGTACAGTTGATCACATGTGCTTTGTGAGTTACTCGATCCAGTAAGGCGGCGGTCATACTGGGATCGCCAAATATTTGTGTCCAGTCCCCAAAGCCCATGTTGGTTGTAATCATCACTGGTTTTCGTTCGTGGCGCTCGGCCAAAATCTGGAATATAAGTTGAGCCCCCTCTTTGGAGAAGGGGACATAGCCCAATTCGTCAATAATGAGCAAACCATAGCCGGCATAACGCTTTACAGCTCGGCCTAAAATTTTTTCATCGCGGGCTTCAATCAGCTCATTGGCCAGAGCGCAGCCGGTGACAAAGCGGGTCCGGATCCCATGCTTGCAAGCCTCCATACCAAGGCCGGTGGCCAGATGGGTTTTACCGGTTCCGCTTTTACCCATAAAAATGACATTGCGCGATTTATTAACGTATTGACCACTTGAAAGTTCCTTAATGAAACGGGCATCCAGACCTGTGGCCGCCTCAAAATCAAAGGTCTCAAGCGGTTTTAATAATGGGAATTTGGCATCCCTTAGCCTGCGCTTGCGACCATTTTCTTTACGCACCTGAACTTCAGCTTCGGTTAAATTCAAAAGAAATTCATCATAGCCCAGCTTGTCCTGTTTGGCCTGGCGAAGATGACTCTGCAGATTGCGTATCATCGTCGACAGCTTTAAGCTCTTTAGATTTTCAATCAGTAATGCTTTCATCCCGGCATTCATCGCCCACCTCCGATCTGCTCATAGATGCTTACATCCGGAGACGGCAGGCTCTGCCAATTGGACAACGGCGCAAAAGCTGGATCATTATCCGCTGACTTTAAAATGTGTTCGACGGCTTCACTGCAGCTGACATTGGCTAAAAGTGCCTTTTCAACGGCTGATTGAATATCGGCGCCAGCGTGATCTTTGTAAAGCATCAAAACCGATATGAACTCTTTGATGCCCTTGGTGCTGCCCTGCTTTTGGCAAAAACGATCTAAAAGCCTTTCAAGGCAAATCGGCCAGCTTTTCCGCCATTGCCGTATGGGACGCGCCGAGTCAAATGCCTGTGGCCGTTGTTGGATGAGTTCCAAATAGTGTTCGGGATCAAGACTCCATTTGTTGTTGCTATATAACCGTTGATGGGATGCAATTTTTTTACTCCCATAAAATATCTCAACACGATCCACATACAAAACAACATTGACTTTGAAATAGGCATAGGCGCTCGGCACCGAATATCGGTTTTTATCGACAATCACCGTAGAATATTTGTCCACCTTGCCACCCGATGTCTCCAGGTTGCTAAAACCGATGTCCGGCAAGGGGATCAAATACTGCTTTTCTGCCTCGTACAGCTCATTGACCGTCTGCTCTCTGCCGGCAATCCGGTGATCGCCATATGAAAGACAGTCGGCCAAAAGTTTTTCATTTAATGCCTCTAATGTCTCCGCTTCCGGAATCGGAACCATGTAGTTGCGTCGGCAATATCCTACTAAACCTTCAACCCCGCCTTTTTCATGACCCTGGCCGCGATTGCAAAAACGAGGGTTAAAACTGTAATAGCCCCGGAACTTATCATACGACTCCTGAAACACCCGCTTTTTGCCGCGCAAAACCTTTTGAACCGCAGTGGTTAAATTATCATAAATCAGCACCGGAAAGACACCGCCATAAAACGAGAATGCACGAATATGACCGTCAAATAGCGCCTGCTGCCGCTCACATGGATAACAGCGTACAAAATGTTTGCCCGAATATTTTGACCGCATGCAAAACAGCTTTAATACAGTCTGTTCACCACCTAATATCGCATGACATCGGCCCCAGTCGACTTCAGCCTCAATATCGGCCTGAGGATCCGATGGAATAAAAACCTGCCGACTGCCAACCCCCAGCCTCAGCTTGGCCTCTCGAACATACCGTCTTACGGTTGTCTCAGCTCCTTGAAAATCATACTCGGCTTTCAGCCGGTGATAGACCCGCACCGCTGTATGACGCTGCTTTTTGGGGCGCTGTTTATCTTCCTCCAACCATTTGTCAATGATCTTAAGATAGGGACCCAGTATTGGATACGGTTGCTTCAACCGAGGCTTGTAACCACTGTATTCTCCCCGCAATACTTTCTTTATCGTATTTTTAGAATGTCCCGTCTCCCTGGCGATCTGTTTGATCTTTTTTCCATAAACCCGATGCGCTGTCCGTATGTAGCTGTACTGATCCACTTTGAGCATTCTCCTTTCTCCCTCCGGTATCTGATTTGATAGCTTCAAATCAGATATACCAGAGGCGGGCTCAAAGGGGTCAATTTTTGGTTGTCGTTTGCTCTATTTGGGGGTCAATTTTAGGTTAGCAAAACCACGTAAGCTAAGCGTCAGATATTTAAGCCTTTCTGCATCAGAGATGCAGGTGGCAAATCTTGTCATGGACGGTAAAAGGACTAAAGAGATTGCTATGTTGCTAAATTTGTCAGATAAAACGATTGAAGTTCATCGAAAAAATATTCGGAAGAAACTCGGTTTAAAAAACAAGAAATTAAATCTCAGAACACACCTCATATCCCTTCAAAATAATTAACTAATATAACTATTAAATAACAAATGTTGTAGGGTTGATCCAACCACTAAGTGATTGATATTGTAAAGTTAATTTCAACAAAGATTATTTTTTACAAAACGTCTGAAAATGTTCCTTAAAAGGCCATAATCGTAAACCGATGTTATTAACTTTTCTAAACATCCGGGAAGGAGGAAATCTCCATGAAAGTTCAAATAATCATCATCATTTTAATGATTACTTTTTTATCATTGTTATGGACATCTTCAGCAGTAAGCCAACAATCCAGTACTACCGATCTTAAGTCAGCGTATAGTGCAGCCATTGATGAAATTATTTCACATTGCAAAAATAAATCTGCCTTACGACATTCAAGGAGCGAACATTTACGTCGAACTGCAGCGCTAGCATGCATGAAGGCAGCTTACTTA
>CP070694.1:2749572-2752478 GCA_020353355.1 Desulfobacterales bacterium
CGGGTGATGCGCTAATCTGCCGTCCCTCCCCCATCGACCACCAGATTGGCTCCCGTCATAAAGGTAGAATCATCCGATGCAAGAAAGAGAGCGGCTTTGGCGATCTCTTCGGGAGTGCCAATCCGGCCCATCGGGCGTTGGGCAACAGCCTGCGCGTGGTATTCGTTCCAGGTCATCCCCTGCATCCTAGCATCCTCATCGAGCATCGGCGTTTTCACATCGCCAGGACTGAGGCAGTTTACACGGATCCCCTGAGCTGCGTGATCAATGGCCATAGCCTTGGTCATCACAACGATACCGCCTTTGGCAGCGCAGTAAGAAACTGCTTTCTTTCCGCCCTGGACTCCCCATCCGGAACTGACGTTGATTATAACACCGCTACCCTGCTTAATCATCGAAGGCAAGGCAAACTTGGACATCAGGAACGTTCCCTTGAGGCTGATATCAACGGTGAGATCCCAGTGCTCTTCCGAGCATTCGACAGTATTTTCAGCAAAATAGACACCGGCATTATTGAACAGGATGTCCACCCTGCCGAATGCCTCGAGAGTGGCCTCCACCGTTTTTCGGCATTCATCGGGAGACCGGACATCAGCGATGACGAAGACGGCTTGGCCGCCAATCTTGTTTATCTCTTCGACGACTCCTCGGCATCTTTTTTCATTACGGCCCGTGGTGCACACACGGGCACCTTCCCGGGCAAAGAGAATTGCCGTCGCTTTTCCAATCCCGGAGTTTCCTCCTGTTATTATTGCTACTTTATCAGCGAGTTTCATTTTTTCCTCCTTTTATTAAATTTATACAGTAACATATAAAAAAAGCCAATTCAAGGGAGAAACAAAAAGAAATTTTAATGATTAAACGTGTTTTCGGTCGGGAGAGTATGATAAGCCCCTGGACTAAATATTTCCCAAAAGCAAATGCTAACCGCATTCCGGGTGCCAGACACCTGGTACCCTAAGAACACCCGGAACAGCTTATCGAAGCGGTCAATCGTCTCCACTTGACATTTTCTTTCTGATGGAGTATTTTTTTCCACAAAGAATTTAGGAGGTATTAATATTATGAGATATGACAAAAAACGATTAGACTATCAGTTCCTATCCACAGGAGAGCATCGATGCGAGGCTTGAAGGGCAAGAACGTATTGGTCACGGGGGGCGCCAGCGGCATCGGGCGAGCCACGGCGACCCGCTTCCTGGAAGAGGGCTGTGCCGTCTGCGTGCTCGATCGAAGCGCCGAGGCACGCGAACGGGTAACCACCGAGCTGCCCGCTCTCACTGCCGTGATCGACGCCGACGTCTCGAATCTCGAGCAGGTACGGGCGGCGGTCGGCGAGGCAATCGAGCGTATGGGATCGCTTGATGTGGTGATCAACAATGCCGGCATCAGCATCCGGCACGACTTCCTCGACATCACGTCAAAGGAGTGGGACGAGGTTCTGGGCGTCAACCTCAAGGGGGTTTTCCTGGTGGCGCAAGCGGCAGCTCGCCACATGGTCGACAGAGGCTCCGGGGTGATACTCAACACGGCCTCCACTAGCGGCAGCACCGGCTACCCACACTACGCCGACTACAATGCCAGTAAAGGCGGCGTGATCGCGCTTACCCGGTCGTTGGCTCTCGAACTCGCCCCCGTCGTCCGGGTCAACGCTGTATCTCCCGGATACGTCCTGACGCCGATGCAGCGCGCCGAGTACAGTGATGCCATGCTCGATGCTGTCAATCGCAAGATTCCCCTCGGCCGGCACGCCAGGCCCGAGGAGATCGCTGCGCTGTTCGCCTTTCTGGCCTCGGAAGACGCCGGCTTCGCCACTGGCCACGTCTACGTGATGGACGGCGCGGAAACTACCGGTGGCCTGTGCAGCCAATGGACCCATGAGTAGAGGATTCAGGAAAACCGGACCGGAGCAGAGAAGGGGGACAGACCAGAATTTAGGAAATTTGGAATTCTTCTAGTGGAAGGGTTGAATCTTCAGGGGTCGTTTGTTGTTTCGGGGAAATTGGATAAAAAATCTGGGCAGTCTAGCTGCGAAAACAGATAAAACACATAAACCTGACCTCTTAATTAATGATTAACCAACACTTATCCCCTTGAATAACTAACGGGACGGAAAAATGAAAGGGAAAAAAGCAAAATTCATAAACGTAAAACCCGGGTGGTAAAAGACCAACTGCAACTGCAACTGCAACCATTACCTTTACCCATAAACGAACGCGGGCGTATCTTTTTACGATTCCAGCTCTTCTGTAAATGAGCAATTAAGGCCCGCACGCATACTCACGCATACTGGCCTGTCCCCTTTTTCTCTTCCCGCATACTGGCCTGTCCCCTTTTTCTACAATTATAAAAGGGCATTGGAGTTGGATTCTCAAAATCGAAACGCATGGCGGTTGCTTAAGTTCATGGACCTATTGAAGATGATAAACCAAAACGATATGGCAGCAGCACAACAATTGTACAAAGATTTGCAAAAGAAATACTCACAATATATTGGTGAAAACCAGTTACGTATGTTCGGTCAATCGTTACATAACGCCAAACGATTGGAAGAAGCAGAGAAGATATTCCAATTAAACCTGAAGGCTTATCCTTCTTCTTCACAGTGTTTTGTGGATTTAGCCGAGGTATATCATTCAATGGGTAATGTAACCTCAGCCATGTACTATTGCAGAAAGGCACTGGAATTAGAACCTGAAAACATGTATGCCCAGTTTTTATTTAAATCTTTATGAACAAAAAGCAAAAAAAACTGGACCGGTGCATTACTTTTTTACTTTTTTTGATCTTTTGCGCTGCACCTTAGGAAGAACAATCCTCTGGTGCCCCTGAAGGTGGAGACAGCCTGACCTATTGTCAAATTAGCTAACGCCCATATTTCAATTTTTTACAATAATTTAAAAGAG
>CP070694.1:2752578-2760724 GCA_020353355.1 Desulfobacterales bacterium
AACAAACTGTCAATTTTATTGATCGCCAAAACCTGATACGGTCTAAAGAACTTTCGAATCGCGCTCAAGATAAAGCCGACTTGGAATTGGTATTATCCGAAAAATGATCCGTCTTCAGACCCATGAGGGCGGCAGGATTGATCGAAATCATTTGTTTAAGATCATCAGAGGCGACACCGGCCTCCCGCAAAAGATTAAGAAACACGGTCATCCCTTCAACAGGCCACCCTGCGTTTTTTAGACCCAAATCCGAGCTCAAAACGATCTTATGCCGGTCCAGCTTTTTAAGTAACCCGGCGACATCTTCGACCGGCCGACAGTATATCGGTGAAGACGGCAGAGATATCACCGCGGTAAGCTCTATGTAAGCACCCAGCGACTGCCAATTTTTCATGTCATCCATACTCGCATCGACGAGAAAATGGGGATGGGTCACCAAAACCCGTCGGACTCCGACCTCGTCGCAGCGACGCACCAGCACATCGACTTCTTCACGGCTGATATGCCCGGTGGCCAGAACAACCTCCGGATGATCCAACAGTATACTCAATACTTCCTCGGTCTCATCCGTTAAAGCACCATTGGTCCCGATCGCCCGGAGGGGTTTATCCACAACTTTATCTTTTCCCGTCAGGACCGGAAATTTTGTTCCGGGGGCGCGGTGTTTTTCGAAATGATTTGCCGCAGAAATGGTGGGCATCCAGATCACCTTTGCACCGAAACCAATGGCGATTTCAACCGCTTTGGGATTTATGCCGCCCACCGAATTGTTCAAAGCAAGACTGCCGAAGATCTTTACCCGGGTTTCGCTCAGCTTTTCCTGTATCGCACGAGCGATCGGGACCGTCGGTATAAAATGGTCCTTGAGAACCACGGCTGCAAAGCCGCCCGTCTCGGCTTCTTGTATCAGCTGCCAGATATCAAATTCGCGTACCGTGAGCGTGGGTCCGGCGTGAACATGGGTGTCGACAAAACCTTGTAAAAGCGCTTTTACTTTCGACATGTTTATTCCTCTCTTTAGGCAGAACGAGCTGCCCCGGGAAGGTTTTTGTTCACCAATGAAAGCCTTGAATAACTCGCTATTATTCTGGGAGCAAGAAAAAATGGTAGAGTTAGCGATTAACCTTATACAACCTACACATTGAATTGGAAAAAAACAATTAAAGTTTGCCTAGTCGGCTTTAAAGAATTTAATCTTATTTAAAAATTGGCCGATATATACAGAAATACAACCGTGTATGGAGAAGAATATGATAAGATCGCCAAATGCTGAGAGCCCAACTCAAAAAAATTCAGATTTGATTGCCCAACGGCATGGGTTTGCCAGCGGTTGTCTGATTGCGGTCGTCGTTGTGGTACTCATCATCGTGGGAGCGGGTATTTTTGTTGCAAAGAACTTTAAAAGCTGGGCAGCCGAAGGTATTACGGCAGCGATGTCGATGATGATTGAAGAGTCAGATTTGCCGGAAGTGGAACGATTTGAAATTATTGAAATTTTGAATCAGGTTAAGGAGGAATACCTGGCGGGCGATATCACCATCGAAGAGCTCGGGCATATTTTGGAAGCCATGACAAGCTGCCCGGCGATTGCGATGGGAATTGTCATTCAGTTCGAAGCAAGTTACGTAGCCATATCCAGCCTAAGCGATGGCGAAAAGAATGAGGCAACCCTGGCGCTGAACCGTTTCGCCCAGGGCCTGACGAACGGGTTAGTCGGATGGGAAGAGATTGAAGATATTATTGCGCCGATTTCAGAGACGGACGCTGAAGGTAAGCAAACCCTAAAAGATCCCGGCAGCGTAACTGATGATGAAATCCGTGAGGCACTTGCTGCGGTAAAACGCGCAGCGGACAATGCGGGCATCGCCGAGGAACTCGTTGAGGTCGACATCTCGGAGTCATTTAGAACAACTATAGAGGAAGCTTTAGCACGGCCGTTGGCCTAAAATTAATCCATACCGACGCCCATCTGTTTTAACTTTTCGATATCCGCGTTATCGAGTTTAAGTCCCTTTCTAGCTTTGATCGATTTTTCTTTTTCATCTTCGTCTAGCATGGATAGGCTGTTCATAATTTTTATGAACTTATTAGATAATTCATTTAACTGTCTGCGAATTCCGAGCACATGGATGGTGATCAAAAAACAGAGCATCAGCAAACCACATAGTATTCCAAGAATCGCAAGATATATTATCGATCCCAAAGCGTCTATGGATGCTGCCAGAGCGTTCATTTGAATATTCCTTTGTCGTATAGGTTTTAAACCTGTTGAACGTGGGGAGCCATTTTGCACAAAAGTCGGAATATGTTTTTCAACGTTATGCGAAAACCCCCGGCGAAGCAAGCCGAAGTTTCAATTTTGCCAAAATGCCTATGGGAAGGCTTGAATGACATTGTTTAATTCGGGGTGCAATATAGTTTTGAGCCGGCAATAGGGGCTTGCTTATTTCTTTATTTATGATTAAGGATATGGATAAATCTGAAAAGGGAAGATGTTAATTTTCAAAGCTTAGTCCATCGATTCGTAAATTCGATGACGAATTTACTCACTCAGGACTAAGTGCTGAGTGATGAATTATATTGAATTGATCGCGCAAAATACGTCACCGAAATTGCGAATCGAAGCACTTAGCAACAGGAGGTTGCGATGCGAATCAAAATGATTGGGGTACTCGTATTGATGCTATCTTTGGTCTTGGGTTGTGCATCTGCGAACAAAATGAATGCAATTAACATTGGAATGTCGGAAGATGAGGTCATCGCCGCCATGGGCGCACCGGCGAGCACCAGTGCTGTCGAAAACAGCAAATACCTCAGATACAAGCTTTGGGCGGGAGGCCCTTTCTTGGATGATTATTTTGTCGAGTTAAGAAATGGTAAGGTATTGGCATACGGTCGTGTGGGTGATTTCGGGCTTGGATATTGAGAAGGAAATTAAGATATGACCGACCTTCAGGATGTCATCGATGCGATAGATACCCTTAAGCCAATACCGCCGGTTGCTACACAAATTTTAGTATTGGCTGAGGATATAAACAGTTCGTTGACGGAAATTGCGGACCTAATTTTACACGATCCCACAATTACGGCCAATGTGCTGCGAATGTGTAATTCGGCCTATTTTGGTTTGGCCAGGAAAGTTGAGTCAGTACAGGATGCCGTAGCGTTGCTTGGTTTGGATCGAATCATTGAACTGGTACTGATGGACAGTTTATCGGATAATTTTATCGATGAACACCAGGGCTATGGTCTTGGTGAAGGTGAACTCTGGCGCCATTCGGTTCTATCGGCCCATGTTGCCCAAACTCTGGTTAACCATCACGGGATATCATCCAACAAACACCTCGTATTTACCGCGGCTCTGGTGAAAGATATCGGGAAATTGATTCTGGGACGGTACGTGGCCTTCTCTTTGGAAAAGATCAATATTCTAGTGGATTCACGTGGCTATAGTTTTAATGAAGCCGAAAAAGAAGTCATCGGTATGAATCACGAAGAGCTCGGAGCACTCATGGCGAAAAAATGGCGATTCGGTGAGAAATTGATTTATATTATCCAAAATCATCATTTGTCAGATGAATCCGCCCGAGTTGATACCGAAACCGTGCTGGTCTATCTGGCAGACATTGTCTGTATGATGATGGGCATGAGCACGGGTGTCGATGGCTTGGCGTATCGATTTTACAGTGATGTTTTGAAACGCATGCAACTCACCGAGAACGACCTTCAACAGGTAATCGTTGAAACCAGTGAAAAGCGGGGAAAAATTGAGAGCCTGCTCAATCTGGTCTAATCTATCTTGCTGTATTGCGACCATCTTCCCGATACCCACCGAAACCTAAAATACCGTCTTGATTTTTGCCCCGGCCGCATCGTGTTTCATTCTAAGTTACTGAAATAGTTAAAATAATTAAAATATCCCTGTTTCCGGCAAGGGATGGCGACTAAATTTCTGATCAATACTGCCGATAATAGTTATAGGGAGGCGCGTATCATGGACATCATTATAGGGCGTACCTCGTCCGTAAACAAAGACAGCAGCAATGAAAATGCGCTCGGTTATGTTCCAACAAGACGCAAGCGCAAAGATCGGCGTAAAAACAAAAAGGATCGTCGCAAAAGTGTGAGAGATGGCGTATTTGTTTCGCTCTCATTTAAAAAAGAACGACGCGTGTTAAAAGATCGCCGGAAGAATTCCACGGCGGAGTGATTCTGCACGCAGTTGAAAAGACGGCATGCTGCAGAGATGCTGAGCAAGCGAAGCGTTTTTCGGCATCATGTCTTGTTCGCAAGCGACCTTTTGCCGGGCTAGCGCACATTGACAAAGGCTTGGATAGTCTTTTTCTGAAAATCGGTCAGACTGCTGAATTTAACTCCGATCCCCTGAAGCCCATTCCATGCAATTACACCATTGAGCTGTATCGGATGTTGTTGATTGGGAATATTAAATTTAAGCGCTATTTTTTGACCTACCGAAAAATTTGTATTGGTTTCTATAAATACACCGACCGTGCTGATGTCGATGATGTGGCTGTTGAAGCTGCTGTTTTGGATGCGGCATGCGACTTTAATTAGACAGGGTTTGCGAGGATTTGCCCGCATGCTCGATTCATAGTTGTCCAGCTCAATTGTTGTTACCGGCAGCTCCCGATCGGCCATTTCCCCCAAATGCTCTAACAGATGGGTTTGCTGTTCTTCCGGCATCTCGATGATAAGCTTGTAAAGATAGGTGGTGATATTTTGTCTAAGCAATGATTTTAGCAAAATGAATTGCTTTTCCGCGGGCATATTGCTGACCAGATTAAATAAGCGAGCTGTAATCGTAAATTTTCCCAGATCGGAATCAAAGGCAACCATCACGAATCTCCTGGGTTGAAGTTGAAAAAGCAATCACGCTTATATGGGATTGGATCTACAATCCGGCTTCCCGGAATAGCTCCGATAGGTTTACTTTGTTTATCGTATCGGAAATTAGTTCACCGATTATTTTCTCGGCGTCACGCCTGGCGGACATCTTCAGTCGTTCAGCACTGCCGCTGATGGTCTCGGATATGATGACATTGCCGTCTTTTAGCAGATTTGTTTGATAGCTCATGGTTAGGATCCACTTGCGGTCTTGCAGATCGAGCATAAACTGTTTCAAAACAAATTCAATTTGGGTTTCAAGTTGCATTTTTTCCGATACCTGAATGCCGGTATGCTCTATCCGTTGTTTGAAAGCTTCTTTTAACAGAGAATCAAGATCATAGGCGCCAAGTAATTTTTCACCTCCGGCATCCTGGCCCACGACCAGTGTAAAATTTCCGGAAAAATCACTGAGGGCTTCTCGAGCAGACTCACTTAACATGGTCTTTTTTTCTCTGGCATCCTTAAACGAAAGGAAAATCTGGTTGCCGGCCAGCTCATCGGATCTCGGGGGTAATTGATAGTGAACCCTTAGAAGATTAGATGGCGCGCAGCAACATAGGCCGGTCGCAATGAAGAAAATAAGGCAACGCATTCCAAAAGCGTGTATAACAGATCCCATACCCTGGACCTCCTTCCAATTGTCCGTTGCCGTTCATTTTGATACGGGCGTTATTTATCAAAATAGAACCGGCATTATTGTGTTCAATTTTTTTGTCAGGTATGAACCACCGTCCTATCGCGAACAACCTGTTTAGCTCAATGGCACTTTGACCTCGATGTCGACATCAAGCTTGCGGCCGACCTTCGCCAATTTTTCCCGCAGCTGGCGTAAACTGAGTTCCGGCGGGGCTTGAACTCTGGCATACATCGAAAACAGCGGTGTGCCGGTATTGGGCGCCGGAGTTACCCGGGTGTCCATTTCTTCCACATTGATACGCTCGGAGGCTAAACTGCGCGCTACACTGTTCACGATTCCCTCGTGGTCGGCACCAAAGACTGAGATTTCATAGGGAACATAGCCTCGAAACGCTTCTATTCGTGATAGATCCGTCTCGCGGGTAGTCAGGGTTAACCCTTTTTCTGATAGGCCCTTCAGGTCTTCAGTCAGAGGCGTTAAGTTCTCTGCGGCCAACGACAAAAGCATGATTACGGCAAATTCTCCCCCCAGCCTTGCCATGCGACTTTCCTCTATATTGGCGCAATGATTGACGACCGCATCGGTAATCGTTTCCACCGTGCCCCGTCGATCGCGGCCGACGGCAGTTACCACCACGTAAACTTTTGCCATTCATATACTCCGAATTGATGTTATCGTTTTCAGAAAATGGAATGGTGAACCAAGGATGAGAACGATGATTTGATATGATGAATATGGCTAAAATGCCATGGTGTGTCAAGTCAGAAGTTGCAGGACCTCTCTGGTGCAATCTGAATGATCGGCGACCAGGAGTTTATTGCGCAGCAGGGATTCCTTCTGTTGAAGGATTTTGCTAGGCGGCCTTGTCGGAAAAGGCTTTGGGTTTTGCCCGTTTCAGGATTTCGTCAACCTTGGCATTGCCCGAGTTTATCCCCCTCCCACGGGCGGAAATATGCCGACGCGCTCGCCACCGGTAAGGGTCGAGTTTAGGCTCGCTTTAACACCGTCAATAAAAATGAGTTTTGCTTTTTCTTCGGGAATATCCAGCTGTTCAAGCAAGGTGCGAATGGTAATGCCCGATTCGATGGCATAGGGGTCTGCAGAAGCCGGTCTAAAGCGTTGCAATGTGGCAAATAATTTAAGGTGAATATGTGATTTCATGCTTAAACTTTAGGTATATTGCACTTAAAAGTCAAGATTTTGTGAGTTAGATGGTCGCCGGTGATAGCAAGCCGGTGCCCATCGCATCCATTTAGATCAGAAATATATTTGCCGCAGTTTATTTTAATGGTATCATTTCAATAAAAAATGATTACGGAGTAAACCCAGTGTGCTCAGCGGTCGAGTGGACGTTCAACGAGCACGAATTTAATCCAGCGAGACAAATGAGCCATCAATTAAAACGAGCACTGGTTACCGGCGGTGCCGGATTCATCGGGTCGCACATAGTGGATGCCTTGATATCAGATGGATGTCAGGTGACGGTATTGGACAATCTATCCACCGGATCTGATTTGAATTTGGCCGCCGCAATGGACCAAATTACCTTTTATAACGGTGACATTAGAGATCGACAGATGCTGGAAAAGGCGGTCGAAGATTGTGACGTTATTTTTCATTTGGCGGCGATGGTATCGGTCCCCCAAACGATCGATGACCCGGTGGAATCGGCTTTGATTAATGAGATGGGCACGCTATATGTCCTGGAGGCAGCGCGCAAGAAAAATATACGGCGTGTGGTTTTTTCCAGCAGCTGTGCCGTTTATGGGGATACACCCCAACTGCCAAAAATAGAAAGTATGCCGCTCAACCCGTGCAGTCCGTATGCGGTTCAGAAGAGAACGGCGGAACGCTATATGCGGCTTGGTTGCGAACTTTACGGACTGGAGACGATCAGTCTTCGCTATTTTAATGTTTATGGTCCCAGACAAGATCCATCCTCGCCGTATTCCGGTGTGATTTCCATATTCATGAAAATGGCGCTTGGCAATCAATCTCCGGTAATTTACGGTGACGGCAACCAAAGCAGAGATTTTATTTATGTCGCGGATGTGGTTGCGGCCAACCTGCTTGCCGCCACGTCGGCCTCTGCAAAAGGTGAAATTGTTAACATCGGTACCGGAAGCAGTATTGGAATTAACCAATTGTGGGACTTGATTTGCTCATTTTCGGGGTTAACCATCAAACCCCAGCATCAACCGGCACGCCCGGGAGATATTTACGCGTCTGTGGCCGACACGCGGCATGCCAAGTCGCTGCTTGGATTTAATATTGACTATCCCTTTGAAACGGGGTTGGCGTTAACCTATCAGTGGTACCAAAAAGAACAGAAGTCAGGACACAGATGACTGATTGTAGGTTTCAGGTGTCAGAAACGTAAAAAAGATGGTTTCAGGTGTCAGAAACGGAATAAAAAAATGCTGTCAGGTCTCAGAAAAGAAATATCTGACACCTGACACCCGAAACCAGAGAGAGACCAGCGACCCGTGAACAGTGACTGACCAAAGATAGAAAGAGGCAACGATATGAAGTTGGAATTTAAAAGCGTTCTGGTTACCGGAGAGGCGGGATTTATCGGATTTCATCTGGCCAGGCGTTTGT
>CP070694.1:2760824-2764844 GCA_020353355.1 Desulfobacterales bacterium
CGGGTTTTTGCTATGGGCTGCCTCGCGTGTCGGTTTGGATCCATACCGCACAAAGCTGGGCGTATGGGCTAACGCATAGGCACAGGATTGGATTACAGGGTCCGGCATACTTTACCTCTCTTAAAAGAAAAATAGTTTACCGTTTCAATTTTGTTATTCGGATTTTGAATTTATTTTCTACTACAAAAATATTAATTTCATGTCTGCGTGCTAAAATATACTTAAAAGACCGTCTGTTCTTCTATCTTCGTTTTTAGTGCCCTTAGCGCTTTCTGCACCAGCGATCGTCGCAGGTGTTTTTCCTCTTCCTCGGACTTTGTTGGATCACCAAGCGGGTGTGGAATGGCTACCGCCGGGATGATTCTATTGGCACCCACCGTCTGCGAAATAGGGACAATCGCACAGATGTGGGCTGTTACAATGCCTGCTTTTTCAATTTCTTTGGCTATCGTTGCCCCGCAACGAGTACACGAACCTCAGGTGGAGCTGATGATGACGGCATGCACGCCGTCGCGCAGTAGATCTTGTGCGATCTCCCGGGCGAACTTTCTGGCATTGGAAACCGTAGTTCCATTTCCAACCGTTGCGTAGAAATACGGATACAGTTTACCCAGTACTCCCTCGCTCTCCATTTCCCTGACAACATCCAACGGCAGAATCCGATTGGGATCTGCATTTGCACAGGAAGGGTCATAACCGCCATGGACCGCTTCAAAAGTTTCCGGGGTCAGCCGCAGGATTTTGCTGATATCGTATTTGCCAAACTTTGAAGCACCGGAAGATTCAATACGGTCCGGGTTTCCTCGGGGTACGATACCCCCGCTGGAAATAAGGGCCAGTGTTAGTTGGCTTAAATTGTCAACAGGAGGCCGGGGCGGCACGCGATCGAACACGGGCATGGGATATTCGGTGGTAAACGACAGTCCCGCCATTTTTTGCAGCAGCATGTCGACTGCGCGTTTCGCCCCTGTTTTCGTTGTAACATAATTTTTGCGAATACCCCTGGGTATGTAGCCTTCTGCTTCCGGTGCCCCGATAGGTTCCTGTTTTGTTAATTTTAGGGCAAAAGCAACCATTTTCTCGGCGGCTGTTTTCATCCCGATGGTCGAAGCGTCGGTTTCGATAATGTAAATGGATTTGCGGTACAATTCCACGCCCGGATTTTCCGGAAACATGGCCGTTATGGCCGGAATGTTCAATTGCTCGCGTGCTGCGTCACACACCGCACCGCAGGCCACTCCATATCTGCCGGCGTTAAATGCCGGGCCGGCGATAACAAGATCCGGCTGATAACTCTTGATGAGTCGCATCACTTCTTCTTTAGCTGTTTCGATGTGCTCGTTAAAATAGTTGTCCCCGCAGATAACCGTGCCTTTAATCTCGGCCGCTGGGCCAAATATTTCTTGAAATAAACGTCCGGGGCCGACGGGACCATCTTTTGTTAAGGGAGCGATATCAGCTCTATCCTCTGACCCGATCTGGCCAAAAAATTGGTTCAGATAGTGGACGACACTTAAATTTAAGTTCATGGCGTTGTTCCTAAATCTTCATCGGAAACGAATTAAAGCGATTTCGCATCATTGACGTCGAAAATTATTCTTGCAGGTTCAGAGTTTTAAGCAGTTAGCAAAAAAGTGAGGATAAAACAAGCCATTCAGCGGTCCTGTGTGTGAGCGTTTAGCGATATGAGGGCCGCGATAATTGAAATCCGGAGGAAGTTATGATATCCATCTTAACATGGAATCCCGTCTCAAAATATTTCATACCGTGGCCCAATTGAAAAGCTTTACCAAAGCTGCCCAGGTGCTTAATTTGACCCAGCCCGCCATCACCTTTCAGATAAAGAACCTCGAAGATCACTTCCAAACGCGGCTTTTTTATCGGGACGCCAACAAAATCTCACTGACTCCCAGCGGCAGGGTATTTTTTAAACACGTCGAAAATATTTTAAATGAATACGAAAACGCTAAAAAGGAGATCGCCAAGGTCAGCGGGAAATTAAGAGGTGAAATTCGGATTGGGACAGCCTCTTTACTGGGGAAATATCATTTGCCCAAACTCATCGGTCACTTTAAAACCGAGTACGCCTTGATTGAAATTAGTATGTTGGTTGGCAATAGCGGGAAACTCATCCAGGAGCTCAAGGAGCATGCGCTGGATCTGGTTATTGTCAGTGAGCCCATATCCGCTCAACATTTTATCGTGCGGCCGTTTCTGGATGACGAACTGGTTGTCATCATCAATCCGCATCACAAATGGGCCCAACGTGATGATATCGAGATGGATGATCTGCTCACGGAAAGCTTCATCGACCGGGAGGAAGGTTCCGGTACCCGGGAAGTATTCAAAAATTTCTTGAACGACAGGGGTATTAATATAAAAAACCTAAAGGCCATCATGACCATGGGCGGCTCCGAAGCGGTTAAGTCTGCTGTTGAAAGTGGAGTGGCCTACGGCATTGTTTCCAATATGGCTGTTCGCAGGGAGATTGAAATGGGCCTTTTAAAACAGGTCAAGATTAAAGATACGGTCCTGAAAAGGAAGTTTTTAATCGTTTACCCGCCCAAGCAATATAATCGTCATTTGATTGCCACATTCCTGGATTACATTTCCAAAAGGGTATAAAAAATTCTTATCTGCCCAATAAAAATTACTATTTTGACATTGCCGGGCTGAAGTGTCATCTGTAACCTGCGATGGTCTAAATTAGACCGGACAATGAACCGTATATGCCTGTAGGTGAGAAAATTTACCAATGACCGGAACTATTTTTGTACGTGAAAGAGCTCATTAATGAATAAAGCTAATAAATTAAGGGAATTACTTGCAACAAATAAACTGACCAAAATTGTCGGCGCGCACAACGGAGTCAGCGCCAAACTGGTTGAGCGGGCAGGTTTTGACGGGGTCTGGGCCAGTGGGTTGGAGATTTCCGCCTCCTATGGAATCCCGGATGCAAGCTTGATTTCGATGAATCAGTTTCTGGAAGCTGCGCGTTCCATGAATGAAGTCATTGATATTCCGATCGTGGCTGACTGCGATACGGGCTATGGCAATGCCCTGAACGTGATGTACATGGTCAAAAGGTACGAAGAAGCCGGAATCGCCGGGGTCTCAATTGAAGAAAAGAAATTTCCCAAGGATAACAGTCTACTTGCCGGCGGCAGACAGGAACTGCTGCGGGTCGAAGAATTTGAGGGCAAAATAGAAGCTGCCAAAGCCGCCCAAAAGAACTCCGACTTTATGATCATTGCCCGTATCGAAGCCCTGATTGCAGGTTGGGGCCAGGAAGAAGCCCAAATGCGGGCCCACCGCTATGCCGAGGCCGGAGCCGATGCGATCTTAATCCATTCCAAGTCTTCCGATCCGGGAGAGGTCCTTGAATTTATTAACAATTGGGATCTTGATCTCCCCTTGGTGCTTGTTCCCACGAATTACCCCAGTTTAACGGAAAAGGACATCGTGGAAATGGGTAAGGTCAAGCTGGTAATTTATGCCAACCATGGCCTCAGGGCTGCCATCAAGGCCATGGAGAATATTTTTGCAAAGATCAAAAATGACGGTGGTATTTATGACTTGGACGGACTCATTGATCCCGTCAGCCACGTTTTTGAATTGCAGGGCGTTCCGGAAATGAAAGAGCATGAAAGAAAATTTCTAAAATAGAAAGTGGGTGTTAAATCGAAGTATGAATCCATAAACATTGTGACGATAAGAGAAAGGAGGAGGTATGAGATTTTTAAATAAAATCCTATGTGTTTTAATTATTTGTTTAGGTGTTTTTGTTTTTTTTGCTTTGGCAGGTGCGGCCTCAATCGAGGAGATGGCCAAAAAAGAAGGCAAACTTATTTTTTACACCTCAATGGATTCGAAAACAGCCAACAAGCTTGGGCAGAACTTTGAAGAAAAAACCGGGATAAAAGTCGAAGTATTTCGCTCTGGAACCGGTAAGGTTCTGGCAAAAATCGAGGCGGAATTCGCTGCCGGTAAATCCATGTGGGATGTATGCCAGGTGTCCGA
>CP070694.1:2764944-2773738 GCA_020353355.1 Desulfobacterales bacterium
CGTACCGAAAAACGGGGGTTCTTCTAACGTATAGGCCACAAACTCAATACCCATATTAAGTTTTTCTTTTCCGATCAGGTATGCCAGTTCAATCAGACCCGATATTCCACTGGCATTATCGTCTGCCCCCGGCGTATTGATGCGTGCATCATAATGGGCTCCGATGACAATTCGCTCACCGGTTTTATCCCCGAAAAATCCGATAACATTTTGATATTTTTTTCCCAGAACTGTAAATTCCTGTATTGATGTATCGGCACCGGCCTTTTTGAAATGGGTTAGTATATATTCAGCACATCGATCAAGATTTTTCGTACTTGTATGACTCCTCGGGAAATAATCTTTTGATAATTTAAGAACATGTGCTTTCAATCTCGAACTTTCCAGTGTTGCAACAGAAAGGGAACTTTTAGCAAATGTGGGTTGAGCAACAAGAATCCAGGCTGAAAAAATAGGAATGATAAGCAGAAATAAGACCAAGAAAAATATTCTTTTTAGATTTGCCTTTTTCATGTGTTAAGCTTATCGTTCTAATCCATTGCTTATCATTTTTGTTCCAAGCGATCCGCAACCTCCAGGATCAAACTGGCGGTCAACTGGGAGCGCTCCACGGTACCGACAAAGTTCCCGGCCTTATCCACAACCGGTAAACTATCCACGCGCAGGTTGTCCATTCTCTTTAACACCTCACGCTTGCTAAGCTCCCGTGCTACCGCCTGATCTGCAGCGACAAATCCGGGCAGGCGAGCCAGCTCACGTTGGGAGCTGGTGCTGGGCTGATTCAACCAGCTGGCAAAATTTTTATACGCTTGTTTACCTTCCGTACGGAAATAGACCGCTAGATCCAGGGCATCGTAGATGCCGAATAGCTTGCCCTCCTGATTCAGGATAATCAAGTACTGCAGGTAGGAGCTCGCATAAAGGGCGTCAAAGTATTGCTGGATCGCCGGCCCATAATAGCCGCCATGACCGAGCCGAAATAATAATGCTTCAGTCTTCTTCTCTATCAACCGCGGTATTTCATGAACACCGCCCTTGGACGCCATCTCCAACATATGAACGACTTCATCTACGCCCGGCGAACTCGGATCCGTTACCTGTTTCTCAATTTTGGCGCCGGCTGCGTCGGCAAAGAGTTCGGAAAAATCAGCTTTTACGCCAAAGGCATCCAGCACTTTCAATTTTCCGCTGATCAGCAATACGAAGAGCAACGGTACGATGATTAACACCAAATCGATCGTTTTGAGCTCGAACTTATTCCCATAGCGAGCCCGCAAAAGGACTGCAGTGACGAACAATCCAAACCCTACCAGCAACCAAACAACCACCTGCCACTTTTCCATGTTTCACCTCTCAATGCGAGCGGTGTCAAAGCACGACACCATTGATGTTTTTTACCCTCACGAAACCTGTCTTTCTATGATTCGGCTTGTTCTAGCAAGAAACTCTTCGTGCTTCTTCAAATACAATAGGATGGAGTGGTCAATCCCATTGCTCTCATATTTGACAAGGACTTTACCATAGCCAAACCATTTTCCGGCGCTCTCGACGGTGCGGATTCGGTCAGTTGGTACTAGGTGATAAAGATCCAAATCAAGCAACTTTATCATCCAACCAATGAACCAGCGTGGCTTGATTGTTAATTGTTCGCGAGTCAAATGTACCTCGATGCATTTATAGGTGCTGGCCATACGGGTCCAAAAGTTTTTCAGGGATTGGGCTGAAGCTGATGATTCAAAAAAAAGCTCTTCTGTATTCATATCTCACTCTCCATCGAGTTTAGATAAACCAATCATCCATCAATTCTTTATGTCTGAAACAATGGACGAGATGATCATTGACCACGCCACCGGCCTGGAGAAATGCATAGCATATAGTGCTTCCAACAAAAGAAAAGCCCTCTGCCTTTAAGGCCTTGCTAACGGCATCGGAAAGGGGAGTGGATGCAGGCAACTCTTTGAGTTTCTTCCACGCATTATGAATAACCTTACCGTCGGTAAATGACCAGATATAGGTGTCGAACGAACCGTGTTTTTCCTGCAGGTTGAGAAAGGCCATGGCATTGTCTATCGCCGCACGGATATTCAATCGATTGCGGATGATCGCCGGATTCCGGCTGGCCATCTCGATTTCTTTATCTGGCATGCAGGCAACTGTCCCCGGATCAAAGTCGTGAAACACCTTTCTGAATGACTCTCTTTTGTGCAGCACGGTTTTCCATGAAAGTCCGGCCTGAAAGCCATCAAGCACGATGTATTCAAACCATTTGCGATCTTCATGAACAGCCACGCCCCACTCTTCATCGTGATATCGAAGCATCGGTTCATCATCACCCATCCAGCCGCAGCGGGGTTTATCGTCGATCATCATAACATCACCATTATTACGCCTTATATCCCACTGATCAACCACAGTTTTAAGAACTCACTTTTGACGTTGCCCAGATAGTACTGGTTACGTAAAACACAATAATTGATGCCATGAAATAATTCCAAAGCATTATTGATAAATGTATCCTTTTGCAGCACAACATCCGAAACAATTTCCATGTGGGTAATATACAACTCATTGAAAGCGTCAGACTCCATAGCTTTTTGCAGCGCTCGCAGAAACCAGCAATGCTCCATTTGTACGATGGAACACCGGGTTTGTTCGTACCATGCGATTCTTTCTTTTTTAGAAGCAACTAATTTTGTGCTCGTCAGAATTTTTTTTTCAAAAAAGTCTCTTTTTTCCCTTTTCGCAAGTGTTTGAACGATGTTCCTTATTTCTTTTCTTCTTTTGACTTTTAGCGGTTTTAATGTATCAGAAGGAATGTCGACAGAGCTTAATATGAGGTCTCCTCTTTTTAATTTTGGGTCTAAAGCGCCGCCTCCGCCAATATCCACAATATCTGTAATCTTTCCTGAATTTAGTTTTTCCATTATAGTTGGATTCGGTATCCTGATTCTCTTACCACACCCAACAAAAAAGAAGGTAATGTCATGCCCGGCATAGTGCGTGGTCGAACCTCTGCTACTCATAATAGACTGCAACCGCTTTTTGAGATTTGAATTCTTCCCAAAGGATTTTGGATACTTGCGAATAAACAGAATGTCTTTTACAGGAGCATCCGACATCACTGCACCCTCTTTAATTGGCGAATTGAATAACTAAGCGGTGAACCGCTTATCCTTCATCTGATCCTCGAGAACGACCGAAGTTTCAACCTGGCGTTCTGGAATGGACCAGTATTTTTTCAGCAGCCGATCCTTTTCCTGGGGCGAAACCAGTCGAAAACCATTTTTTTCATAAAAACGGATCGCCCACACCGCAGCTGCCCAGGTGCCGATTAAAATCCGACGATTGGTTTGGTTGCGAAGTTCTGACAGTAATTTTCCTCCGACACCTTGATTTTGGTTTGCCGGGCGGATATAAGCATGTCTGATAAGGGTTACATCCCGAACGTGCTGGATCCCCATTACACCAACCAATTCAGCGCCTTGCTGATATCCCCAAAATACCACCCCTTCATCGATTTCATGCTGCAACTCATCGCGGGACATATAAGGCTCTTTCCAACGATCTTCGGGGATAACGCCCCGGTAAACCCGGGCAGCCTCATTGATAATCGAGTAAATACTGTCAAAATCTTTACTGTCACATGGGCGAATCATGTGCATGATGAGCCTTTCTACTTCTTTCTTTTAGGCTTCAATGTAAAAGCCGGAATAAACATCGGTGTCCGTTTCCTGTATTCAACATATTCACTGCCAAGCCGCTTCACGAGTTCCGGTTCTTCGATGGCTTTTAATTGCCAGACATTAAAGAGAATAAAAAGCGGTGTAAACAGGAAAACAAGGGAAACAGATCTGAATAGAATTCCTAAACCAAAAAGTAGAATGAATACTCCTGTAATCATTGGATTTCTAACAAAAGCAAACGGTCCATTCGTAACCAGTCTGGGTGGAGGGTTAAAAGGCACAGGTGTTCCCTTCACTTTTAGAAACTGGAAAGCTGACCATCCCATTAAAAACAATCCAAACAAAATAACAGGTAAAGACAAAGTGATATTCAACGGTCCCGGGAGAAGTTTGGGAAGTTTTAAGAATTTATCTACTAGTAGGGCTGCAACGACAAACAGCATGGTAAACAAGCCAAAAAAAATTGCCCCAATGGGTGTAAGAAGATTCCGAAATTTCTGACTGCCTGTCGCGACCTTATACAAAAAATCAATCCATCTGGTTTTCAAGCTCATAATTCTAACTCTATTTTTCTAAGAAACTCTTCGATCTGATCAAGATGCAGCTTGCGATGCTCAGATCGATACAGTCGAAACCGCTCTCCTAAGTTTTCAATCGCAGAAATTAACTTTGAAGGAGATTCTTCAAGTTCATGGTCTATTGCCTCAGCGGATGAAACTGCGAGTTTTGCGGCAGTCCGCGGAGGCAGAGCAAGCCATAGAGGAAGCAGTGCATCGTTGGTCACGTCGATATCTATCGGCGATGGTTCAACTCCAGTCACTTTCCATTTGCGCATCAGCATCAGAGACCGCTGATCCCAGAAGGCCAGATGCGCAAGGGCAACTGCGATTGTCCAGCCATTTTCCATCGGCAAATTTAACTGCTCATCGGTTAATTGTGCCACCAGCGAACTCAGTCTTTGGCGCTCTTTAGCATTTTCCGCGACAAAAGATCGGTCCATAAAATATCCTCCAATCATTCTTTCCACGGTCTGTAAACTTGCATACTTTGAAGTCCGGATTTCATTACAGCTTTTCTTATTCTAGGGTTGAAAATAAAATGTGACTTCAAATTCTTGATAAATATGTTTCTTCTTAATGCTCTGGCCTTCTGATAGTAACGCTTCTCGAAGTCATGCAGGGTCGCACGCATAGCCTCCGCCAATATAAGCGCACTTCTAAAGGCATAACTGAGTCCTTCAGCAGAGCTCGGGCTTATCCAACCTGCGGCCTCGCCAATTAGTGCAATCCCCTTTGTGCCCGTCGTTAGCTGTTGTATTCTCAACGGTCTCAGAATATAGGCCCCTTCTTTCAAAACGGTTTTGCCGAATTGAAATCCATTTTCTCTGAGTTTTTTTTTCAGTAGTTTGAATTTTTCTGAAGTCTTTTCTTTTGGGCGCAGTGCTGCTCCGATAATCATGTGGTTTCCTTTTGGAATAGTCCAGCAATAATAATCGGTAATTTCTGGATCAAAGAATGAAGAGAAGTATGGCAAATTGCTATCCAATTGAGCCCATTCCTGGATCGCAAAATACTTTCGCGGCAAAAGATTGTTTGGCAATGATTTCGCGCGCACTTTTGAGATTGCCCCATCTGCTCCGACTAAGATTCTACTCTTCTCTAAATAGGTCTTGTTGTTCTGGATAAGCTTTAGACTAGAATAGTTATTTTCTGAGGTGTATGATTTAAGCTGACAACCAAGTCGTATATCAACATCCGATGGAACCATGGATAATAACCAGCTGTCAAATTTTTGCCGATTCATGTTGATGTAGTGCCGCTGATAATAACCTTCCAACCGTTGCTGTATATCTATAGCCCTGACAACAAAAAGCTGAGGCTCTTCCAAAACGCTTTTTGGCAAACCCAATCCCATTTTAGACAGCATTCTTTGCGCATCAGGTGCCAGAAGCCCTCCGCAGCACTTTCTAGATGAAAAACTTTCAGGCAAATCGATTAACTGTCTCTTGTCAATCAGCAGAACTCTATATTTCTCTCCAATTAGCCTTGCTAAAGTAGACCCTGCTGGCCCGGCACCTATAATGGCAACATCATACATAAGAGATTTTTTCATTCTCAAACTATTGGGTGTCAAATCTTGAATGCTGGACAAATTGGGATCGGATCCCGCCATCATAAATTAAATATTTAAGATCTTTTTATTCTTTTCTCGGCATTTTTAACATCTTCGTCTCGGGTTCCACGCTAGCGGCCCAAAGTCATCCGATGGCCTCCATGAACAAACAGCACCTGTCCGGTTATCCAACTTGCCTGCTCCGATGCGAAAAACACCACAGCATTGGCAATATCATCGGGACGTCCAACTCTTCGAATCGGTATATCTGCAACAAGAGCCGCTTCCATCTCCGTAGAAATATAGCCGGACTGCACCGGGCCCGGCGATACCACGTTAACCGTGATTCCATAAGGCCCCAGTTCGGCCGCAGCGCTGCGACTGTATGATTCCATCGCGTATTTGCTGGCCCGATAAGAAATTTCTTGCGGACATCCCCATGCACAATCCGCACTTATGTTTATAATTCTGCCCCAGTTTGTCTGTCTTTTAATGATTCGATCTGCAAACTTACTCATCAAAATGACAACTGCCCGTGAGTTCACCGCAAAATGACGATCGTGGCTTTCAATATCGATCGTAGATACGGATGGGCCTCCCGCCCAGATTTCTATCTCTTTTTCCGCAACGGTCGGGGGAAGAAAGGTGTCTGCGAGGTATTCGGCTGCATTGTTCACCAGGATATCAACCTGCCCAAATTCCTTTTCTGCCTGTTCGAATAGGCAATGTACGTTCCCGGGCTCTCGAAGGTCGCCTTCCCACGACGCCGTTTTGCCACCAAATTTTCGAATGGATCCGATCACCTCATCGATCGTTTTTCTTTGTTGCTCAAAGAAAAACCCTAAGCCCGGTTCATGAGCTTGGTCGGAATCCTGCATTGCATCCGGAAACTCGACCGCTTGCCGGAAGTAATGAATAAAGATCTTGGCGCCATGGGAAGCAAAAGCTCTTGCGATGGCCGCACCAATACCGAAAGGATTATTCCCTCCTGTGACCAGGACAACCTTATCTTTCAATCCGGGATCTATCATATGGCCTCGTCAGGCAACCAGAATGGATGCCGTTGATATTTCCAAGCATAGGCCTGGACCGTGCGTTTGGGTCGGTCGCGAATTTGCTCGGCTATTTTTTTACCTTCAGCAAATCCTCCAGACCGGCGAACGGCCGGTGGGTAAGAGATGACGCTTGCGCGCTGCCCTGCGTCGACCCGTCATACCATTCCGCTACCTGATCCCGAGAGTGCTCATTGTCGTGACAGTAGATACACAGCAATTCCCAGTTGCTGCCGTCAGGCGGGTTGTTATCGTGGTTGTGATCCTTGTGATGGACCGTCAGCTCACGAACTCTCTTGCCTGAAAATTCGCGTCCGCAACGCGCACAGATCCAGGGATAAATCTTGAGCGCTTTCGCCCGATAGGTCTGATCCTGTAGCTCTCGGTTGCGTCGAGCCTCTGCAGCAATCCGCTGTAGCCTGTCGATATCTGGTTGTTTCTTTTTGGTTGACATGTGCTACTCCTCGATTTTCCAATAAACAACGACCTAATGTAAATATTTTAGCAAGCTCAAAGCCAAAAAGGTTCGAGGAAAACTACCGCCCTCTTTACTCAATCTAAACCACATTTCCCGCAAAAATCTAGTCTGTGCAATTCTGTTCTGCTAAAGGGCCGAAGTGGCCCGGCATGGATCCAGAGTCCGAAGAATACGGCAGTGCCATCGTCTTTCCAATCCAGCCTGCTGAATTGAGCACCACGACGCTTGCATCGTAGAGGCCATTTTGAACAGTTGTTATACCATGTCACCTGCTTAATTTCGGTAAACTCAGGGGTTGAAACATAAAGATCCGCGTGGTACCCAAGGCCGATTAGCGGGCCTTTCATCCACACTATCTTATCTCCTGAAGGCGAAAACATGGTAAACTCCTCGTGCTGAGATGGTGTGGTCTGAAGTGCCTTAATTGTGCTCGAACATTTCTCTTGCTTGCATTTCCATTCATAACGGTAGGGATCTAGCACATTCTTTGAGCCCGCCGTATATAGCAGGGTATAAGACCCCGAATCATTCTTGCGGATGTCATGCGGCTCATAGTACATTTGTCCGATAGGTGCGTCCTCAAATCTCTTCACGAGATGTAAGTCCCCATTCTGATCCACAGATAGATTGCAAAAAATCATCTTGGCATAGCCAAAATCCCTTGGTGGATTCCCAAAGTCATATCGCAGAGGATAGATATACCAACGGCCATCGTCTGAGATAGCCGAGTGTTGGATACCCTCGCCTGGAGCCATGTGAGTGAGGCGCGTGTATCGCTTCGAACAAATGTTCAAAGCCCAAATATCGTTGTCCCAGCCGATACTCGGCGAGTTTCGTAATTTTCGGTGTGCACTATTTTCATTCTCCGCTTTAAAGAAGATGACGGGATGATTGGGATGCACCTCAGGGTCACCCTTCCAGTGTATCGCCGGAGACTGTCCGTCGTCATCCAGCGGGAAGTTAATGCCAAGGATGTTGTCGTTGTAACATGTGAGGCAGCGTTTGTTTCCTCCCAATTCATCCATTACCCAGATGTTCCAGGTCTCAAGATCTACATAGATCAGGTCGGCATTTGGCAAACATGGACTCACCCATGCAATCCAACTTGGGCCAACAGCATTGTGGGTTAGGACCGTATCGTTTTTCATCGTACAAGAGGAAAGGCACTCCACTTCCGAAGTCCCTGCAGCTAATTCCGTTCCATCTGAATTTGTGAGGCCTTTCTGGTCGTGTCTCCTGGTGCAACCGACTCCACCAAATGATAAGCACAAAATAATGCCCATTATTATGATCAGGTTATCCGCTATTTTTATCATGATCATGTTTTTTTGGATTCACAGCGCGGTGGAGGGCAGATCTATAAAAACAATTAGAAAACCAATTTTGCACATGGAGTTATCGACGATTAAAACACTGACGCAGCTCATGAGAATCCCTGTTCGGTCTAAGTTATGAATTAATCCGCGACT
>CP070694.1:2773838-2778993 GCA_020353355.1 Desulfobacterales bacterium
AGAAAAGCATTTCGCAGATAGTTTGCATAAAATCATAGGCGTCCCCAAATTTACGGCAACGAACCTCCCGCTATTTTTCGCAATTTTATTTTCAAGGGCTTCGCAGGGGAAGGCATCCAGTTTTATCGATTTACTTGTAGGGCGCGACCTCAACGGCCACATGTGCCAGACGATTGATCGTGAGCCTCAGCTGGACCCAGTGAAGAGTAACCTCGCCGGCGGTGAGGACGGACAGGGTCCCACCGGCCAGCGAAGAGCTGGAGCCGCTCTTTTCCAGTGCGCTGAATCGCCGAAGGTGGTCCTTAGTTTTAGTTTCCAACAGGCTCTTTTTGACGCAGGCTACGATGTCGACCACCCAGGCGCCGTCGTTCTTTGTGATGATTTTGGTGATGATCTCACTCTTCTTGCTCTGGTCTGTCTGCTTTGTCTGCTTGTTGGTAACCAGGTTTACTGGAGCCGCTTGCCGCGCGTTGTAAAGGGATATAGCCCCCACGTTACCGCTGGTCACCGGACCGGCAAAGGTCACCGTGATATCATGGGCGCCGGAGGGCGGGTTGATGAGATAATACAAGGCCACCTTGAGAAAGTATTCATCCCCCTGCCACATCGAGGAGAACTGGACTTCGGAGTCCGATATCAGGGTCAGCTGGCGGTCGCCGAGCGTTACGCCGGAAATCACCATGTCACCCACGTTCTCTTGGTCTTTTTCCTCGGCGTGGACCCCCACGATCAGCATCCGGTTGCGACCGGTGCCCACCCGGAACTCCTTCAGGGTCATGATCTGTTTCTGCCCGGGGCTGGCCACCAACAGGCTTGCCGCATCGGCATAATCAAATTGGATCCTGTCTGCCGCCGGAGCGTCCTTCGCTCCTTTTTCGGCGACGGTCTCATTCGAAGATACACACGCCCCCAGCCACATAAGCCAGACCGCTGCAAGAATAACCCCGATATATTCTTTTGATTTCACGTCATGTCCCCTTCCTCTGTGATGGGAATCATCTTAACATCGTGGATCGGATCGTTTTGGCACGATCAAAGTTGATCCGGCGGAAAATAATAGTGATTTTCCTTTTACGAGCATAAATATGGCAAAAAGCCGGTTGGGTGTCAATTGACAACTCAATACCCTATATTGCGCGGACCGTAAAACGATTTTCGTTTCCCGACTTTCTGTTTTGAGGAACCTTATTGCCAAATGGAGTCACTTAAGATATAAACGCGACCAATTTTAAAATCTTACTAAAAATACCCAGAATTGCGCAATGAGAGATACATTTTTACCATTTTCGCGTCCAGCCATCACCGAACAAGACATCGCCGCCGTTGGCGAGGTCCTGCGCTCAGGATGGATCACAACCGGAGAAAAAGCGGTTGAGTTTGAACAAAAGTTTTGTGAATACTTTGGCTGCGCCGGTTCCGTGGCCCTATCATCGGCGACAGGAGCAATGCACATCCTGCTGCAAGCCCTCGGCATCAGTCCGGGGGATGAGGTCGTCACGGCTTCGATGACGTGGGTATCTACGGTAAATCTCATTGTTTTAGCCGGCGCCACACCGGTTTTTGCGGATATTGATAAAGATACCTTAATGGTAACGGAGGAATCCATCAAGGCGTGTATCAGTTCCAGGACGCGTCTAATTGTGCCGGTGCACTTCGCCGGTGCTCCGGCAGATATGGACCCCATCCGCAAGCTTGCGCTTGATAAAAATATTTTTCTGGCCGAGGACGCAGCCCACGCCCTCGGCACGGAATATAAAGGCGAACCCGTCGGGAAAAGCGGGACCTCGATTTTTTCCTTTCACCCCATTAAAAATATTACCACCGGCGAAGGCGGTATGTTTTGCTCCGATGATCAGCAGCTTCTGGAGCGTATTCGAAGATTGAAATTTCACGGCCTTGGGGTAGATGCCTATGATCGCCAGATGCAGGGCCGGTCTCCGCAGGCACAGGTTATTGAACCCGGTTACAAATACAACATGACCGATATCTCGGCCGTGCTGGGTATACGACAGCTTCATCGTCTGGAGGCGTTCAATAACAAACGAACGGAACTGGCGCTAAGATATCGCGAGCGACTTTCAGAAGTCGATGAAATCCTGCCGCTGGTAGATCCGTCTTATCCCATGAAGCATGCCTGGCACCTTTTTGTCGTGAGGCTGGACACCGACCGGGCCGGTATCAGCCGTGAAGAATTCATGCAAGCCTTGAAAGAAAAAAATATCGGAACGGGTATCCACTTTGTAGCTGTTCATCTGCATAAATATTACCTGGAGTCTTTCGGCACTCACCGGGGCATGCTGCCCGCTACGGAGTGGAATTCGGACCGCATCTGTTCACTGCCGCTGTTTCCGGATATGACGGCGGATGATGTGGATGATGTCATTGATGCCATAAAGAAAGTTCTAAAAAATGGCACGTCGACTTAATAAAGGTATAAAATGAACCGAGATCCTTATCTATCAGTGGTCATTCCCGTTTTTAATGAGGAAGAAAACATAGGCCAACTCGTCAGCCGCTGTCTTAAGGCGTGCCAGGAGCTGGACAAGCCTTTTGAGATTATTCTCGTTGATGACGGCAGCAAAGATCGTTCGCCGGAACTGCTGGTTGAAGAGGCTCGGCGGAACTCCGGAAAGGTCCTGGTGGTGTTCTTAAACAAAAATTACGGGCAACATGCGGCGATCATGGCCGGGTTTGCCGAAGCCCGCGGTGAAATTGTCGTGACCCTGGATGCGGATCTTCAAAATCCGCCAGAAGAAATCCCAAAGCTGGTCACCAAGAGCGAAGAGGGTTTTGATGTGGTCGGCACCATCCGCACACCCCGGCAAGATTCCCTGTTTCGTCGAATGTCATCCTTCATGATCAACAAAGCAGCCCAGAAGGCTACCGGGGTGATGATGAACGATTACGGCTGTATGCTCAGGGCTTACCGGCGACACATCGTTCAGGCCATGCTCGCATGTCCCGAACGCAGTACCTTCATTCCGGTCCTGGCCAACAGCTTTGCGAAACATACGACAGAGATCGAAGTAAGCCACGCAGGTAGATCCGCTGGTCAGTCAAAGTATGGGCTGTGGAGGCTCATTAATTTAAACTTTGATTTGCTGACCAGCATGACGACTTTTCCAATCCGCCTTTTGAGTGTGATCGGGGGAATCATATCAATTTTGGGAATAGGGTTTGGCGTATTTCTGCTGGCAATGAGATTGATTTATGGACCGCAATGGGCAGTGGAGGGAGTCTTTACCCTGTTTGCCATTCTATTCGTTATCATCGGAACGCAATTTTTGGCCTTGGGCCTTCTCGGTGAATATATAGGACGGATCTATCACGATGTAAGAGCTCGCCACCGCTATTTCGTCGAGCGGGTTTTGGGCAAGAGTACAACTGAGCATCAATAGATATTAACAACAGAGAGGTCTTGGATAAAGAAATGAAAGCTGTCGTTTTGGCCTATCACAACATGGGTTGCGTCGGCATCGACGCATTGTTGCGAAACGGCTTTGAAATCGCCGCGGTCTTCACCCATAAGGATGATGCTCGGGAGACCATCTGGTTTGATTCGGTTGCCGAACTGGCGGCATCACACAACATTCAGGTTTTTGCTCCCGAGGATATTAATCATCCTATCTTGGTCCAGAAAATCAAAGAGCTTGAGCCCGCTATTCTTTTTTCCTTTTACTATCGGATCATGGTTAAATCTGCCATACTGGATATTCCGCCGGCCGGGTGCCTCAACCTGCACGGGTCTTTTCTCCCTAAATACAGAGGTCGCTGTCCGGTCAACTGGGTGCTGCTGAATGGTGAGACGCAAACCGGTGCGACGCTTCATTACATGACACCGCGGCCGGATGACGGCGATATCGTCTGCCAGGAAAGAATACCCATATCGGATGATGATACCGCTCACTCTTTACATGACAAGCTAGCGCAGACGTCTGCCAAGATGCTGGATAAGATCCTACCGCAACTGCGAGACGGCACAGCACCCCGGCATCCCCAGGATCATTCGCAGGCGAGTTACTACGGTGGTCGCCGCCCTGAGGATGGTGAGATAGACTGGACGTGGGCAGCATCACAGGTGAGAAACCTCGTCAGGGCGGTCACGCGCCCTTATCCCGGTGCGTTCAGTCACATGAGCGATAGAAAATGTTTATTTTGGCAGGTTGCTGAAGTTTCGGGAAACCATGAATCACCAAAACCGGGCAGCATCATCTCGACAGATCCCCTTGTGATTGCCTGTGGACAGGGGGCGATACGCGTGGATTTCGCGCAACTCGAAGACGGAGTGTATACGAGCGGCCCGCAGGTCTCCAGGGATCTCAGCCTTCTCGAAGGCATGACCTTCGGAAAGCGGGCCAGCACTCGGTTGGAGGCGATGCGAAAGAAACGCGTTTTAATTTTGGGAGTCGACGGATTCATCGGCAACGCCCTCGTGGAACGGCTCCTGGCCAGCGGTAGATACGACGTGCACGGCATGGATCTGCAGGCCAACAGCATCGGACGGTTTTTAGACAGACCGGGATTCTATTTCGACGAAGGCGACATTGCCATTCATCGGGAATGGATCGAATACCACATTCGAAAGTGCGATATCGTCATCCCCCTGGTCGCTATTGCAACGCCGGTTGAGTATACCCGCAATCCCTTGCGGGTTTTTGAACTTGATTTTGAAGAGAACCTGAGGGTTGTCAGATATTGTGTGAAGTACAAGAAGCGCATCGTTTTCCCATCTACTTCCGAAGTTTATGGAATGTGTGAGGAAGAAGTTTTTGATGAAGATAAATCCAAACTCGTGATGGGCCCCATTCGGATGCAGCGTTGGATTTACGCCTGCAGCAAGCAATTGCTCGATCGGGTGATATGGGCATACGGGCAACAAAAGGGGCTACGCTTCACCCTGTTTCGGCCGTTCAACTGGATTGGACCTAGATTGGATAGGCTTGAGTCGGCGCGCATCGGCAGCTCTCGCGCCATTACCCAACTGATTTTGAATTTAGTCGACGGCACCCCTATTCAACTGATTGACGGCGGAAATCAAAAACGTTGTTTTACAGACGTCGCTGACGGGGTTGAGTGTTTGTATAGAATTATCGAGAACCGGGGCGGCGTATGCGACGGGCAAATCATCAATATCGGCAATCCGGAGAATGAAATC
>CP070694.1:2779093-2782635 GCA_020353355.1 Desulfobacterales bacterium
CCAATAAAGGCACATAATCAGCTTATAGCCCCCATTGTTAAAAAATGTTAATAAGTTGCAATTAATCCTGCAACTATTCACACTCCGTATCAGTTATGATGGAATACCATGAACCGAGTCTTTTTACCGGTAATCATTTGGTTAATTTTTTTGCCATGTTTGTCTTCTGAGGCCAAGGCCCTGAATACGATTCCGGTATTCGTCAGTATTCTCCCGCAAAAGTATTTTGTGCAAAAGATCGGCGGGAATTTGGTGGATGTTTCGGTTATGGTTAGGTCCGGTGCCGATGCGCATACATTTGAGCCCAAACCGCAACAAATGATCGCCCTATCTAGGACCAAGATTTATTTTACGATCGGCATCGAGTTCGAAAAGATCTGGCTTCAGAGATTCCACGCGGCGAATCCCAAGATGCTGATCATTCGGACGGATTCCGGCATCAAAAAGATTCCCATGCGGGCTTACAATAATCACCATCACCCAACCAAAGCGGGTCGTGCCAACAGCACCGAAGATCCTCATATCTGGCTTTCGCCGCCGTTGGTGATGATTCAGGTGCAAAATATTCGGGATGGGCTGATATCTGCGGACCCTGATAATGAGCTTATTTATAAAGCCAATTGCCAGCAATTTATGGAAGAGTTAAACGTTCTCGACGACGAACTCAATCGCATATTTGACGGGAGAAAAGATCTGCAGTTTATGGTTTTCCACCCTTCCTGGGGATATTTCGCACAGACCTACAACCTCAGACAGGTTCCGGTTGAATCAGAAGGCAAATTCCCCAAGCCTGCTGAACTTCAATCCCTGATCCAGTATGCCCGAGAACACCGGATCAGAATTATATTCGTACAGCCCCAATTTTCAGCGAGCAGTGCCGAGGTTATTGCCAAGGCCACTGGCGGTCATGTAGCGTTTGTGGATCCTTTAGCAGAGAACTGGGCGGAGAATTTGCGTGAAGTCGCCCGCAAATTTAAAGCTGCAATGAGGTAAGTTTAAAGATGAGCCAGAGCATTATCAAAATCCGCGATTTAAATTTTTCCTACAACGGACAACATGTCTTACGGGACGTCGATCTGGAAGTGGCAGCGGGTGATTTTATGGCCATGATTGGCCCCAATGGCGGTGGTAAAACCACCCTGCTAAAACTTATGCTGGGCTTGCTTCCAGCGGATCGCGGCCGCATTCTCATTCTTGGCAAGCCACCGAAAGAGGTCTCTCATCGCATCGGCTATGTCCCCCAGGATGTGCATATCAATAAGGATTTTCCGGTTTCCGTATTAGATGTGGTGCTGATGGGAAAGCTAAGTCCCAGACGAGGTTGGTCACGGCATTCTAAAAACGATAGAGTTTCCGCTTTTCAAGCCTTAGAAAAAGTCGAAATGGCTGATTTTTATGAGCGTCGAATTGGTGAGCTCTCGGGAGGCCAACTCCAGCGAGTTTTTGTTGCCCGGGCTCTGGTCACCGAACCGGATCTTCTTTTTTTAGATGAGCCCACAGCCAGTATTGATACAAAAGGCCAAAGAGAGTTTTACGTCCTTCTAAAGCAATTAAATCAGACCATTACCATCATCGTTGTCAGCCATGATCTGATGGTGGTTTCGGGTTATGTGAAATCAGTTGCGTGCGTGAATCAGCGTCTACATTATCATGGCCATGCAGAACTCACCGGCGAGATGATCGAACTGATGTATCACTGCACCGCCGAAGAGGTTTGTCCGGTGGAGATGATTGCCCATGGGGTGCCTCATCGGGTATTGCACACGCATGAGAAGGAATAGAAGCGGCAGTTTATTCCCATCAATTGTCGATTCAAAAAATCTTGGTCCTTAGATAAGATCATTGTTATGATTGAAGCGCTTCAGTTCGAATTTATGCAAAATGCACTGATGGCCGGTTTACTGGCCAGCCTAATATGCGGCATTATGGGTACCTTGGTTATTGTCAACCGGATCGTTTTCCTATCCGGGGGAATTGCGCATGCCGCATACGGTGGAATTGGATTGGCCTTTTTCTTCGGATGGCCTTATTTGGTTGGAACCATCGGTTTTTCTCCAATTATGGCGCTGTTAATGGCAGCGGTTACCTTAAAAGCGAAGCATCGATCCGATACCATTATTGGGGTCTTGTGGGCGGTGGGGATGGCGATTGGTATTATTCTGATCGACCTATCACCGGGCTACAATGTGGATTTGATGAGTTACCTGTTTGGAAGCATTTTAACAGTGCCGGACTCGGACATCTGGCTGATGCTGGGAATCGCTGTAACCATCAACTGTGTGGTGACTAATTTTTATACTGACTATTTAGCCCTGTCTTATGATGAGGAATTTGCACAGATTCGCGGGGTGCATGTCAAGGCTTTGTATTTTCTGTTGATTGCTTTACTTGCGGTGTCTGTAGTGATGATCATTCGGATGGTGGGCTTGATCCTCGTTATCGCGCTGTTGACCATCCCGCCATACATTGTGGAGAAATATTCAACATCACTTATAAAAATGATGATATTTTCCAGCATGTTGAGCGCCATTTTTACGGTTTGTGGCCTGTGGATTTCTTTTACCTTCAATATAACTTCTGGTGCCGCAATCATATTGGTGGCCGGTACCGGCTTTGTCGTATCGCTTGCAATGGAGCGTATTCTCCCGAAAATTTCTAGACGGGCTCCCGGTATGCTTGAGGAATAACAAAATAGAATGCGTTAATTTTAGGCATTTTAGACACTTTAGTTCATTTTAGGCACTCTTAAATGTGACGTAATGGCTAATTTTTAACTTTAAAATATATATTGCCACATAGGTACAGAATTAACTATTAAAGGACGTTATGTGTAATCAATGCGATTATACCAATTTGTTAGAAGAATCCGGATTGGATCCCACGCCGAAGCGGTTTCAGGTGCTCGAAGTTATTGGAAATAACAACAGTCCCCTGAGTGCCCGGCAAATTTTTGAAACACTGAAACGGACCCATAACATTAACCGCGTGACAGTTTATCGAATCCTGGATCTTCTGGTGGCAAAAGGGTTGGTTGACCGTATCAGCGGGGGGGGTCGCTCCTTTGTATATGGTTTAGCACCCAATGAAAACCATCCCGCCCATCCCCACTTTTTTTGCAAAAGTTGCGGAAACTTGGAGTGTCTGAACCCTCGAAGCTTATACATCGACATGCAACCGATGAAGCAAACCTTCCCGGGATTAATTGAAAATGTCGAGGTGCGCATCGATGGGGTTTGCAAGAACTGCTTGAGAATCGATAAACATTATGTGCATTAATTCAAAAAGGCAGAATCATCATCAACGAGCCGATCGCTTTGCGTGTTGAAAACTCGGTAACATTTACTATTTTATCATGTAATATTAGCACGTTTCAGGCAGAACAACATCTACTTGTTCTGGAAGATTTCTTTTAAAAGAAAAGGACCGTTGATACTCAGTCGACGGTCCTTTTTGCTTTTCTTCAACACGTTAAGCGATCGGCTCGCCACATGTGACTCTGCCTTATAGTTATATGCCTATCTTACGGGAGTAAAGATATCGGG
>CP070694.1:2782735-2785826 GCA_020353355.1 Desulfobacterales bacterium
ATGTGATCGTTTAAACCAAGAACTGACATTTAATGACGATTTTACTTTCTCGTAATGATCCAGCCCGTTTTCATTAAAATAGCTGTCGACGACACCGCCACAAGCTCCCAGTTCCCCATCTTTAAAGGCTGGCACAAGCTCCCGTAACCATGCAGAACCGGCTAGGCAGTCCGAATCAATGAACGCCAGTATATCTCCACTGGCATTCCGGGCGCCTATATTCCGGCAATAAGACGCCTGTTTGTGTTGCTTCAGACCAATGAATCGAACCGGAAATCGGCCAACCACATCCGGTGTTTGATCGGTCGATGCATCGTCCACAACAATAATTTCAAGCTTATCATTCGGATAATCGAGTTTTTCAAGCGATTGCAGACAAACATCAATGTCATCGGGACGATTTCTGACGGGGATGATTACCGAAACAAACAAATGGTTGGATAATGCCGACACTCCCCTGCGCTCTAGAAAGCCTCTGCGCACCAGATCGCTAAGGAAAAATTCGAGCTCCTCCGGGTTTCGATTTCTAGTTATTGAGCAAATCGTGTCGAAGGAGCTAAACCCTCGATCTGAAAGATGTTTAAAAAGACTGCGCCAGCAGGAATGAATGCGTATTGATTTCAAGGGATAGCAAAGTACCAATTGAAATTTTCCATCCGTGTCATGCACAGACACGTTTTTGCGTAAACGAAACGCCAAGGTGTTTATTCGTACTTCATGCATATTTTTTTCCTTAGGCCCTTAGCACTTTAGCCGTTTCCCAGTGAGCCTTGCCCCTTGCCCTGCGCTCCATGCGCTCTGCGCTTTGCGTTCTGCCACCTCAACCCCGGGCCGACCAACCCGCATCCACATTAATAATCGTTCCGGTCAGAAATCGGCTTTCATCCGAAGCCAGCCAGCGCACGGCATTGGCTATGTCCTGCGGGGTTATCCGCTGCCCCTGAATGAGATGCCCCTGTGAAAAATGTTCATAGGCATCCTTATCCAAGTCGATTTGGGAGGCCAAGCCCTCCAGCATCGGAGATTCAACCGTTCCCGGGCAAATGGCATTGACATTAATGTTGTGATCCGCCACCTCCATGGCCAGGGCCTTGGTAAGGCCGTTGACAACGTGTTTGGCTGCAGCATAGTGAACCGAAAGACCCAACCCTCTCAAACCAGCCACGGAAGAAATATTGACAATCTTGCCGTAATGCTGTTTTATCATATATGGAATAGCGTATTTACAGCAAAAAAAAGATCCTTTCAGGCATACGTCCAGGACTTCATTCCAGGCTGTTTCGCTGAGTTGGCCAATCGAAAAAAGAGAGACCACACCGGCGTTGTTGACTAAAATATCCAGCTTGCCGAATTCCTCGATCACCCGTTTGACCGTCTGACTCACTTCATTTTCATCGCGCACATCACATGTCAGCCCGATAGCGTTAACACCTGAAGAAATCAGCTCAGCAACACTCTTTTCCAGATCGTCGTTTGTGGAGAGAGAATAAGGAACCGTTTCAAGATCCTTGCAGATATCTGCAATCGCAACCGAAGCACCCCTGGCAGCCAGATCTCTGGCTACGGCCAGACCGATATTGCGTGCACCACCGGTGATCAGGGCTGTTTTTCCGCTGAATTCTTTATTGCCTGACGTCACCGCTCCCCCCATTCTTTTTATTCTTCCTGTTGAGATTTGACAAAGCCGTGTTTCAGGAGAAATGATATGATCCTATCCACCTGTGACTCGGTGGGTCCCGCCAGCAGCTCGCTCCTTTTTTCAATCCGACTTCCGGCAAGTAATTGCTGGATTCGATGATAGGCATCCTGCCGGCTGTCCGGTGCCGGCACTTTTTTGGGTCGCGGGCGAGGTGGATAGATCTTTTCGGAAATCAATTTTGGTTTTACATCTTTGCTTGCACAGGCTCTGGTCTGCACGGCATACGCGTCGGCCTTCCGGCGGGCCTGATAGGTTGGGAGACGAGGCTCTATGCCGGCCAAATCTACGGAAAACACCGCCGGAAGTTTGCATTGAATTTCTTCCCGTACACCGCGACCGCAACTTCGCCTCACTGTTGTCCGGGTATTATTTTGTATAGTTTCAATACTTGTAATGGCCGATACGAAAGGCACCTTGAGATGATGTGCCACTAGGGCACCGACCTGACCGTTTTGAGTATCTAGTGATTCATTGCCGCATAAAATAAGATCGGGCTCAAGGTTCTATATTGTCTGAGATAGTGCAAGAGATTTTTTCCATGAATCCATCCCACTGTTACAATCGACCCGAAAAAGATGATCCGCCCCCATGGCCAAACACCGCCTCAGGGCCTCATCGGCAATCAGAGGCCCAAGTGTTATCAGCACGATTTCGATGTTCTCCCGGGTGTCTTTGACCCTCAACGCAAGCTCCAGCGCTACCTCGTCGTGAGGATTTATCCGATATACATCATCCTCCGGGGCTAGGAAATGCCGGGCATGATCCATCCCGGTCCGGGCATAGGTATGGCGAATTTGTTTGATACAGACAATTATTTTCATTTTCAAAATATAGCGCCTAAAGAAGACGCTACGATTTCAACAACATCCATCACCTTTGGGGGTTTCTCCATTTCTAATGCTGCGATGCCGTCTTCCAGCATCGTCAGACAATAAGGACAGGCTGTGCCCACCAGTTCAGCGCCGGCTTTTGCAGCCTCTTCTGCACGAATTTGATTGATATGGCGGCCCAGGCTTTCATGCAACCACATCCTTCCCCCGCCACCACCGCAACAGAATCCGTATTCACGATTGCGGGGAAGCTCCCTGATTTCGATTCCCGGCACCGCCCGACAAACGTCCCTGATCGGCTCGAAAATTTGATTGATCCTTCCCAAGTAGCAGGGATCATGCACGCTAAGGGCTTGACCAACCGGATATTTGGGCGTAATCCGTTTTGCTTTGATCAGATCCAGGACAAACTCAGTGGCATGCATCACCTGGTATTCACCCCCAAAATCAGGATACTCATTTTTAAGGGTATTAAAGCAATGGGGACACAAGGTCACGATTTTTTGAAACCGATACTGATTGAACCGCTTGATATTCTTGCGGGCCAGCTCCTGAAACAACC
>CP070694.1:2785926-2789218 GCA_020353355.1 Desulfobacterales bacterium
CCGATGCCGGTGGTGTAATCGTCAATATTTATAATGACGCCGGAAATTTGGTCAAAACCATTGATCAAGGCGCTATGGAAGCCGGTCGGCAGACAGTTGTTTGGGACGGCACGGATCAAAACGGCAATCAAATGCAAGACGGCGATTATACCTTCGAAATTATGGCAGTGGATGCCAATGACCAAGACGTAAAAGCCATAACTTACACTTCCGGAGTCGTCAGCGGTGTGACCTTTATTGATGGGACGACCTATTTTATCATAGAGAATCAAAAGATTTCCATCGCGGATATCATTGAGGTTAACGAAGTCGTTGCCCCGGAATCTTAAATCAATGGATTCGACTACAATTGTGATGATGAAAAATATGGAGGGAAAAAAACATGCTTAGTTCATTATTTGCAGGAATATCCGGACTGAATGCCAACGCTACTGCCATGACCGTTATCGGCGATAACATCGCCAATGTCAATACGATCGCATATAAAGCGAACCAAATTTCGTTTTCCAATGTGCTCAGTACCTCATTGACTGGATCGGATAGTAGCGACATCGGCAGAGGCGTAAACGTCTGGGACACCAACGGCGTGTGGACCCAAGGATCAATGCAAGGTACCGGTAGAGCCACGGATTTGTCGGTCAACGGCATCGGTTTTTTTATTGTAACCGATGAGAATGGCTCGCAATACTATACCCGGGCGGGACAGTTCTATTTAAATGAGTTGGGCGATATGGTGAATCCGGATGGGTTGCATGTGATGGGATATGAAATCGATGCGACCGGAGCTTTAGGAGGCCTCAGTCAAATAAGTATTCCTGGCGATCGTCTCTCGCCACCCCAGGCCACCACCGAATTTTCATTTGATGTCAATCTGGACGCGGGCGCTCAGCCAGCGGATACCTTTTCGGCTGCCCAGACCATCTACGATTCGTTGGGTAATGCCATTGAGGTAACGCTGACGTTTACAAATGTTGCCAGCAACCAGTGGACGGTGGACGCTTCCGTACCGGCATCCGTCGGCGGGCCGGTCACTATTAACGGGGCAGCATCCATACCGGTCACCTTTGATGCGAATGGTAATTTAATTGCGCCTGCCGCCGATGCGAACGTTTCCATTGTCTTGACCAACGGTGCAACGTCACCGCAAACCGTCACCTGGGATCTTTATGATGCACTGGGCAATAGCAACGGAGATCTGACCGGTTATGCCAACCCTTCATCGATGACCTTTCAGTATCAGGATGGCTATCCTGCCGGTGTACTGCGGGGAATTTCCGTCGATGATGATGGCACCATATCCGCGAACTACTCCAACGGTCGGCTGGTGCCGGTGTACATGCTTGCCCTGGCTGATTTTCCAAGCTATGAGGGGCTGGACAAAATGGGTGGCAATTTGTATGCTGAATCGCTTGAATCCGGGCAACCGTTGCAAGGAATTCCGGGAAACGGGAGGCTTGGAAATATCAGCCCGAGTACCATCGAGATGTCCAATGTGGATCTCGCCAAAGAGTTTGTGGATATGATAACCGTGCAAAGGGCATTTCAAGCCAATTCCAGAGTTATTACCACCAGCGACGAAATATTGGCCGAGCTGATCAATATCAAACGATAAAATAACGGGTGGGTCATGTTGGAGGTGATCCGTTGGGTGCAAACCAGGGGGAATTCGATACGCATGAGGGTATATATCCAGCCATGATTAAAGTAACGCGTTTAAATGATTCGGTATTAACGATCAATGTGGAAAAGATCCAATCTTTGCAAGCGACTCCGGATACGGTGATTACGTTTACGAACCATGATCGGTTAATGGTCAAAGAACCCGTCGAGGAAATATCACAGCGAATTGTGGAGTATCAGCGAGCGGTGAACTCTCAAAACGTAGCGGGGTCCGATGATCCTCCGGAAACGCATCGGTCAATTCTTGCAAACATACCCGTTTAATGACGATGATGGGCGGCCAGCTCATCCAGCGTGATATCCAACCTCTAAGGTGCGGTCATTCGCTGCAATCATACGTTGATATAATCATCGCGCCCGGTTATGCCAGGGATGTCATCATGCGGTGGCCCCTGGCTTCTTTATTTTCAATAATGCAGATGAGTTAAGGCGATTTTGTGTAAAACATCGTCAAAGTGTTGACAAATAAATCCCAAAATTGACGCGAAAATCGGATTTTATCCGTATTTCACCGAACAACCTGACCGTCTTTTGGATTTTATCCGATTTGCCATTTCTGACAAACCCCGCAAGATTCTATTTTTTCTATTAAGATCAATTAATTATATCATTGCTCATCGATTAGCAACTATCCGGCATCCGGTCCCGTCCTGTGGCACAATACTTGCTAAATTATGGATGGCCTTAACCGTCTAAAGCAAGTCAAGCTTAACATTGAACGGTTTGAATGCAACCGGAACCTGATTGCCATAGGGATGGGTTCCAATGGTCAACAGTGCGTACATCATATTTTGATGATTTTCGTCATTATCTAATCGAATCCGTGAAGGAGTCTGCTGGTGGACATTACGACACTAATGGGTATCGTTGTAGCGTTTGGTCTAGTCATTATTTCCATACTGATGGGCGGCGACGGCACGTGGTTTATAAATTATCCTTCGATCATGATCGTCTTGGGTGGAACCATGGGAGCCACCCTGTTGTCGTATCCACTCTCCGAGGTGTTAAGTGTATTTAAAGTGGCCAAACATGTCTTCTTGCACCGATCCCAAGCAGCCAGTCAATTGATTCCGTTAATTGCCGGTTTCGCCAAGAAAGCGCGCCAGGAAGGCATCCTTTCATTTGAATCCCAACTCAAAGACATTGAGGATGCGTTTCTGGTTAAAGGCATCCAGATGGCGATTGACGGGATGGAGTCCAGTGCCATCGAAGATGTGATGACGACCGAAATTCAATACTTAGAAGAGCGGCATCGATTAGGATCGGAAATATTCACCACCATGGGAACATTTGCGCCCGCCGTCGGGATGCTCGGTACCATCATCGGACTGGTTCAGATGTTGATGCAGATGGAAGATCCCAGCCAGATCGGCGCCCCCATGGCTGTTGCCTTGTTGACCACGTTTTATGGAACCCTGTTAGCTAATCTTCTCTTTTTGCCGGTTGCCGGAAAATTAAAGACCCGCAGCAAGCAGGAAATATTGATCAAACAAATGGTGCTGGAAGGCGTCATTTCAATCCAATCCGGTGATAATCATCGCATCGTGGAGCAAAAGCTGAAAGCCTTTATTGCACCAAAGGCCCGAATTGCGGTCAGCGAAGAACCGGCCAA
>CP070694.1:2789318-2791928 GCA_020353355.1 Desulfobacterales bacterium
CCGACGACTTCCATTTTCTGAAAAGCGTTCAAATTCTGTTGGCGCTCCGTGAGAGAACAACAATGGACAGTCGATTTTTTGATGCCTGCCCCGATCTGGAACTCGTCCTGCAAACCGGCGGTCATGCCTATCATTTGGACCGGGCCGCTGCAACCAAGCGAGGCATAGTGATCGCTTTGGGCCGTCGAGCTACCAAGTCAAGAGTCGTCGTTCCAGAATTGGTCTTTGGGTTGATGCTTGGTTTGATCAGGCAGATTTATCCGCTGACAACAGAGATGATGAAGGGCGGTTGGCCCGAATCGATCGGGGGCTCACTTGCCGGCCGCACCCTGGGGATTCTCGGTTATGGGCGACTTGGGCGGCCTGTTGCCCGGTTGGCCGCCGCATTTGGGATGAAAGTGATGGCATGGGACAGAGGATCCTCACATTCTGTCGATGAATTCGTCGTCAAACGTCTGCCGCTGGATGAACTGCTCGCGCAAGCCGATGTCATTTCTATCCACCTTCGTTTGTCAGAGGAATCCCGCGGTCTGCTGAATCGGCAACGATTGTCGAAAATGAAACCCGGCGCCATACTGATCAATACTTCCCGCGGGGCCATCGTAGATGAGCCGGCTTTAGTCGAGGCTTTACAAGAAAACAGGCTTGCAGGAGCCGGATTAGATGTATTTGCCGTCGAACCTTTGCCCGAGTCAAGCCCACTGAGAACATTGCCGAATGTTTTGCTTACGCCTCACATCGGGTGGAAAGTGAAGGATCTGCTGCATGAGTTCCTAGAGATTGCGGCGGATCAACTCGAGGAATGGCTAAACAGAAAGCTTTCCCGCGATGAGGTCTTGAATCCCGAGGCCATGGCCATCAGTCGAGATCGTAGGGGCGGACTGGATCCATAAAGGGGGAGGCAACCCCAACGAATACCCGATCTTCGTATTGGAAACGCTTAAATTATGCCTGAGTGAAAAATCGGCCTGAATTCCTTATATTATCTCCATTCATCGGCCAGCGGCATCGTTTGAGATTGAACCAACGCAATGTGATCCCGCTCCACTGCTAAAACCTTTTCACATCCTACCGACGAAGCCGTTGGCTGATGAATGGAGTTAGACATGAGAGAGAAAAATTATGGAATTGCCGCACCCACCAGAACTCCGCAAACCGGCAAGACAATATGATAATGATTGGCTCACTGTGGCCGCAATGCTGACGATATTTTTCTTTCATTGTGCCAGGTTCTTCAATTTTGAAGATTGGCATGTGAAGAACAATCAATTAGATCAAGGTATGACCCTGTTTGTTGCAATTGTGGCCCAATGGGTAATGCCTCTATTTTTTATACTTTCAGGGATAAGTTCTTTTTACTCGCTGGAGTCTCGGACCACCGTTCGATATATCGGCAACAGATTCCGACGGCTGGTCATTCCGTTGACATTCGGCACATTCATTATGCTCATTCCAGTTCAGGTTTGGATTGAGCGTGTCAGTCATGGTCAATTTGATGGAAGTTTTATTGAGTTCTATCCGCACTATTTTGAGGGACTTTACGCTTTTGGGGGGAATTTTGCGTGGATGGGCCTTCATCTTTGGTACCTGGAAATGCTTTTTATTTTTACCTTGCTTACCTTTCCGCTCTTCGTTTTGCTTAAAAAAGAGAGGATCCAGGAACGAGTTTCACGGACCGCCGGTTTCTTCGCGAGAAAAGGCGCACTCTTCCTTTTCGGCATCCCGCTGTTTCTGATGGAATCGCTGGTCAACTTGCAGCCGGAAGGTGTCGGAATCAGAGCTTTTGGCGGGTGGAGTCCGCTTTCGTACCTGGTTTTTTTTGTAACAGGCTTCCTGCTGGCATTGGATTCAAGATACAGCGGGACGATGGAAAAGTCGCGGTTTATTGCTTTGGCGTTGGGGCTCTTGACCACTGGAGTGATGTTCTTTTTCCCTGTTAACACAGCTCCACTCGGTGATTTCGTATCCTATAGCCTGACGGTATTTTGTCGCTCCTTCAACTCCTGGTTTTGGCTTGGGGCCGTGCTTGGCTTCGGGAGCAGATATTTCAATTTCAACAACGAGATATTGAAATATGCCAGGGAAGCGGTGTTGCCGTTTTATATTCTCCATCAAACGGTAATCGTCACAATTGGTTTTTATATGATCGAATGGGAAATGGGCATTATGGCGAAATACCTCATGCTCAGTGCCTTGTCATTTGTCGTGATTATTGCCATATATGATCTGTTGATCAGAAGGTTCACCGCATTGCGATTTATATTCGGCATGAAAGTCAAGAATTGGAGGATAACATGAAAAGGTATGTCATAAAGCCCGGTGAAAAAGGAATCGACGCGCTTCACGCTCAGGAGATGACTTCACGCAAGCCGGCGCCGCAGGAGGTTTGTGTGCGGGTGCAAGCCGCTTCTTTAAACTACAGAGACCTGATTACTGTCAACACGGGTGTGAGCCATGAACTGGTCCCGTTTTCAGACGGTGCCGGTGTGGTTGAAGATGTGGGGGAGAACGTCCTCCAGTTGAAAAAAGGCGACAGGGTCGGGGGTCTTTTCTTCCCCCTCTGGCAGAGTGGGACTATCGATGCGCGCAAGGTTGCTAAAGCCAGGGGCG
>CP070694.1:2792028-2796896 GCA_020353355.1 Desulfobacterales bacterium
ACAGATGGGATTTGACGGACTCGCCATCACAGACGATCTGGACATGGGGGCCATCGCCAAACATTTCGACATCAACACAATTGTGCGCCAAACACTTGAGGCGGATATCGATATTGTGCTGATTTGCCATTCGGGACCGAATATCGAAATTGCATTTGGAGAAATAGTGAAACACGCCACAGATTCACCGCAGCTAAAGAAAAAGGGAGTCGCATCGGCACAGAGGATCATGAAGCTAAAGAAGCAATATTTAAGGATTTAGGAATTCAGGAATTTGAAAACACGCAACACTAAACCCGCAACGGGTAACTCGATAAGATTACCGTGGGAGCGGCATCTCGCCGCGATAATATTCTGCAAAACAGGTCACCCGCAACCCGTAACGCACAACCCTGAGCCTTACGCTTTGTATTTTTTGCCTCAAACCTCGGGCCTCAAACCTATAACATTCGTATTATAACCCTGAACCCTGAATTAATTGGAATCTTTTTTGGGGTAATATCCAGGATAGAGTTTTTCGCTACATTGCGGGCAGATCCCATGTCTGAAGGATACAGATAGCTCGATCGGAAATCCCATCCCCTCCTTTGTTAATCCGACCATTTCCACTGTTTGGCCAATAATACGAGATTCGCTTCTTGATGGGTATGTTGACAACCCCTTTTGATGTGCTTGCCTGAAATTCTGCGGCATTAAATCCGTCATTGTCAAAGATCGGATACGCGTGAACTTCAACATTTCTCGGATGCCCGGCTTTATCAATAGGTTGGTTTTGCAGTCATTTCAGGTACATTTAAAGGGGCAAAAATGATGAAAGCAGTAGCTGGCGGGATCACCGTACGGTTTGTTGGTTTCTTGCATACATCTGGAGATCATCTGTTTGGATGCATCGCCATAATCCGGTCGTTTTTCTTCCTCTTTTTTGCATTGCATGCAAATCGGTTGGTGATCATAGACAGATAAGATTCGTTGGTCTTTATCTTCTATTGGCTTATGGCACCGTTTGCACTGGCTGGCACACGACAATTCCTTCTCCCAGTTTGCTTCCATATTTCGCTCCGTTTCGTTTTAGCCCGGTTAATAAATTCGCAAGTGATGAGTTGATTACAATTGATCATAATGCAGATTTCTGGCTGGATCAAGTGGTGGCGTATTCGCAGCCGCTGTTGATAAATCGTCTGGCTGCACAGCAGGATTTAGTTCATTGCATTCGAAATTTTGATGAGCCCAAAGAAAAGCCTTGACTTCACATAGTGGTGCATATATTGAAGACAATTTACGGTAACATTCAAGCGTTTTTTCAATTTTAAAAATGGAAAACAATAAATTCAATAGTTAATATCGTTTCGTGGAGGAAAAAAATGACTAAGAAATGGGTGTATCTATTTAATGAAGTTGACCAGGCTGAGGAATATGTCGGTGGTGACTGGGAAGGCGTACGGGCACTTCTTGGTGGCAAAGGGGCCAATCTGGCGGAAATGACCCGCCTGGGTGTGCCGGTTCCGCCCGGCTTCACGTTGACCACTGAAGCATGTAATGCCTATCTGGACGCCGGCGCAAAATTCCCGGAAGGAATGTGGGAAGAGGAACTGGCGGCGCTCAAAGAGGTCGAAAAGGCTACGGGTAAGAAATTTGGCGATCCCAAGAATCCGCTTTTGGTTTCCTGCCGTTCCGGGGCTAAGTTTTCCATGCCGGGCATGATGGATACGGTGTTGAACATTGGTTTAAATGAAGAAACCATCAAGGGGATGATCAAATTAACCGGAGACGATCGTTTTGTGTATGATCTTTACCGTCGCCTCGTTCAGATGTTTGGCAGTGTGGTCATGGATATCCCGGATGAGCCCTTTGAAGAGGTCCTCACGCAAGCCCGGGAAAAGGCTGGTGTGGAATCGGATTCCGATTTGACAGCCGATGATTGGAAGAACGTTGCCGAGCAGTTCAAAAAGATCTTCAAAAAACATACGAAGCAAGATTTTCCCACCGATCCGCTCAAGCAGTTGAAACTGGCCACGGAAGCTGTTTTTAAGAGCTGGAACGGTAAACGGGCGGTTGACTATCGCAATGCAGCCGGCATTCGCCACGACCTGGGCACGGCTGTAAATATCTGCACCATGGTTTTCGGCAACATGGGGACCGATAGTGCCACCGGAGTTGCCATGACCCGCAATGCATCCACCGGAGAAAAACATATCGAAGGGGATTATCTGATGAATGCCCAGGGTGAAGATGTGGTGGCCGGTATCCGTCTGACCAAAGATATTCAGGAATTAAAACAAGAACTGCCGGAAGCGTATGCCGAATTCGAGCGGATTTGTGAAAATCTCGAAACCCATTATCGCGACATGCAGGATGTCGAATTCACCATCGAAAGAGGTAAGCTCTGGATGCTGCAAACGCGCGACGGCAAGCGTACCGCCCAGTCGGCCGTGCGCATTGCCGTTGATATGGCCGAGGGTGGCCTGATTTCCCATGAAGAAGCTGTCTTACGGGTGACGCCGGAGCAGGTTGACTTTTTTCTGCATCCCCAGTTCGAGCCGCAAGCCAAAAAGAACGCCAAATCTTCGGGAACCATGCTGGCCACCGGCCTGAATGTATCTCCCGGTGCGGCCGTGGGCGTCGTCGCCTTTGATGCGGATCTGGCGGAGAAGTGGAGTAAAGATGAGGGTAGACAGGTGATTATGGTTCGGCCGGAAACCAGGCCGGACGATGTTCACGGGATGTTGGCGGCCGAAGGTATTCTAACCAGCCGGGGCGGACGCACCAGCCATGCCGCCTTGGTGGCGCGCCAGTTCGGCAAACCTGCGGTTGTGGGAGCATCCGCCCTTGAATTGGACATGAAAAAACGGCTGATGAAGGTCGGCGACCTTGTTATCAAGGAAGGCGATTGGATCTCCATCGACGGCACCGCCGGTGAAGTCTATCAAGGCCAGTTGGAAACCATGGTGCCGGACATTAAAGATGCCTGGTTGCTTAAGCTCCTAACATGGGCCGATGAATTCCGTCGTCTTGGCGTTTGGGCCAATGCCGATTACCCGCGGGACGCCAAGCGTGCCCGTGAATACGGTGCCGAGGGAATCGGCCTGTGTCGCACCGAGCATATGTTTTTTGAGACCGAGCGCCTGCCCCACATTCAAAAGATGATCATGACCGATTTGGCCGACGAACGCGCTCAAGCGCTGGAAGCGTTGCTACCCTATCAGCGCGAAGATTTTGCCGGTCTTTTTCGGGCAATGGACGGGTTGCCGGTTATCATCCGCCTGATCGACCCCCCGTTGCATGAATTTTTGCCGGCTCCGATTGATCTGATGCGTGAACTGACCGATCTGAAATTAGGTTTGCAAAAGGCTGCCAAGGCTGCCGAAAAAGAAGATCTTTCAAAGCAAATACAATCCAAAGAAGCGTTACTGCATAGCGCCGAAAGTTTACACGAGGCCAATCCCATGCTGGGTTTGAGGGGGGTACGCTTGGGTATTCACATTCCGGAATTGACCACCATGCAGGTGCGGGCCATTTTTGAGGCCGCATGCATTGTGGCAAAAGAAGGTGTGGACGTACATCCGGAGGTGATGATTCCGTTGACCAGCCATGCCAACGAGCTAAAAATTCAGCGCGAAGTGCTGGAAGCCGAAGCCAAAAAGGTGATGCAGGAGCAAGGCATCGAGGTCAATTACAAATTCGGAACCATGGTTGAAATACCCCGGGCCGCATTGACAGCCGACCAAATCGCAGAATATGCTGAATTCATATCCTTTGGCACCAATGATCTCACCCAGACCACCTTCGGAATTTCGCGCGATGATGCTGAGGCGGGGTTTTTAATTGAATATTTGGCAAAGGGAATTCTACCCAATAATCCGTTTGCCACCATCGATCGCGATGGGGTGGGTCAGCTGATGCAAATTGCCGTCACCAAAGGGCGATCCAAAAATCCGGATCTCGAGTGCGGGATTTGCGGGGAGCACGGCGGCGATCCGGAATCTATCCTGATTTGTCATGAACTCGGGTTGACCTATGTGTCCTGCTCGCCATTTCGGGTGCCCATTGCCCGTCTGGCGGCTGCCCATGCCGCGATACAGGGTAGTATGACCAAGGATCAATGATATCATCCATGTTAGGGGAGATACTTTTGCCCCACAAATATAGGCGGGATAATTACAGGGTATTTTTTGAGGTCTGCGTATTGGCCTCAATCATGGAATAATGGAATAGTGGAATGATGGAATAGTGGTTTTTGTGGGGCGAAGCCCCTAATTTACCAAAGGAGGAAGTCCATGACTAAGTCGGAACAAAATCTGAAAAATGCGTTTGCCGGAGAATCCCAGGCCAATCGCAAATATCTTGCGTTTGCCAAAAAGGCGGATCAAGAAGGTTATTCGCAAGTCGCCAAACTTTTCCGGGCAGCTGCAGAGGCTGAAACCGTGCACGCTCATGCTCATTTGCGCACTCTCAAAGGCATCGGCGGCACTGCCGATAATCTCAGGGAGGCGCTTGCGGGCGAGACCCATGAATTTAAGAGCATGTATCCGGCGATGATCGAAGATGCCAAAGCGGAAGATAATAAAGCCGCATTGCGCAGCTTTGAGTACGCCAATGCCGTCGAAAAGGTTCATGCCGACCTGTATCAAAAGGCCTTGGACAGTTTGGATAATCTGGAGACTGCGGATTACTGGGTATGTTCGGTGTGCGGATACACCTGCGAAAGCGAAGCGCCGGATGAATGCCCGGTGTGCAAGGCCAAGAAGAAGGCCTTTTTTAAGGTAGATTAAAATTGGCGGTTTCGTAAAAAGTCCCAATCCTGTCACTCCGGCGAAGCTTGTCCCTGACTCCGATCAGGGAGCCGGAGTCCAGAAGCTATTGGAATGACT
>CP070694.1:2796996-2806219 GCA_020353355.1 Desulfobacterales bacterium
AATTTTAATTGTGGTGTTATATTTGATATGTTATAAAATATAGAGATTGAGTTCATTGCCATGTTATTATGTGTTATAGATTGCTTTCGTAATCGCTGATGATGGGTATCATAAAATTAAAGTTGGTGGCGTTCGTTCTTGTTAAATATTCGAACCCATCCTCGTTGAGGCAGCTTTGCCGTTAAAAAAGGTAACAAATAAAACACTTCGCCAAACCGTTTATGAACGAATAAGGAAAAGCATCATTGCTGCCGAATTGCTACCTGGTGAGCTAATTAGTCTACGACAGCTGGCGACGAGTTTAGGCGTGAGCCAAATGCCCGTCAGAGAGGCGTTATTGCAATTGGAACGGGAAAAAGTGGTCGTCATCGAGAGCAATAAATCAATGCGGGTGAATAAACTTAACTCAAAAGAACTGGACGAAATTCTTTGGATACGGCTTGCTTTGGAAACAATGGCTGCAGAAAAAGCATGTGAACTCAGACCCGATTCATGCTTACCAAGATTGAAGGCATTGGTCACTGAGATGTGGGACTCTACTGACAGACCGAAAGAGTACTTTAAAAAAAACGTTCAACTTCATTTCGGGATCTATAAATTGGCAAAATCCCCTAATTTACTTCAAATCATCGACGGGCTTTGGGCGAGAATCGGACCATATCTCAACATCCAAATGATCGGGTTGGCGCACATCCGAAAAGTTGCCATGTTCTGTCACGAAAGAATGTATCAGGCTTTGGCAGAACGCGATAAGGCCGAAATGCAAAAAGCCTTAGAGGAAGATTTAGCAAGGACTGCTGATCGGATACGTCCATTGCTGGATACGCCGCTAGACTAGCGATATAGCCTAGGAAAAAATAAGCATATCGAGTTCATTGTATCCATAGTGAATGCCATCGTGCATTAGAGGTAGCAGGAGCAAGAAATATGACCAACATGAGCGTTGTCCACGAGTCGGCAAAGGAGATCAGAAAGCTGGTGCTGCTAAAAACCTTCCCCGTGGCGGTAAAGTTGCTGGAAAAAGAAAAGGAGATACCTGAGGGGACAAAACGCCCTGTTAGGGATCTGGGTCACCATCTGGCACTGTGCCAGGGGTTTTCAATGTCACGCCGGGAAGGGGCGTCGATGGCGATGCTAAAGGAGGATATGTGGTGCTTTCCCCCGATTATCGGGTTCGGATTGGCGGAACCCCCATCGTATTTTCTGGAGGGACATACTTTTTTTCCAACCATGAATCAGAGTTTGGAAGCGGCCAAGAATCGGGCGGATGCATTTCCGCGTTTGAAAACGGGCAAATATATAGGTATCATCTCAGCTCCACTGGAGACAACCACTTTTGAGCCCGATTGGGTGATGATCTATTGTGACTCAGCTCAACTAAGGCAGCTGCTTTTAGCCAAGGTGTGGAAAGATGGCACGGGAGTCAAGACCGTGCTGACTGCCGGTGCTGCTTGTGTCTGGTCCCTTGTGCCGGCAATCCTAAGCGGGGATTATCAAGTCGCTGTGCCCTGTCTTGGTGATCAAAGGAGAGCGATGGCCCAAGATGACGAATTGATATTCACGATTCCTAGGAAAAACCTTGAGGATACCGTGTCAGGCCTCAAGCACTTTAGTAAGCAAGGGTCAGGCTTTCCACAATTCGTAAGCCTTACGCCCGAATATACCTTATTTGAAGATTATGTTAAGGTTGGCAGAATGATGGGAATGACGTGGCTGAGGTAGCCGCCAACACTGATTGTGGCCAGGACAGGACCCGGTGCCTGAGACGAAGATCATTCCGCGGGAGCTTTGTTATTTTATTTCAAATAAATTGAGGTCATCGTCTTTGATGAAGGTGATGCAAGCATCTCCTTTGGGAACCTGAATAATCTTTATTTCCATTGAACGGCACGTTTCAAGAAACGATTCCAGATTATCCACTTGAATACAAACATGATCAATCCTGTTTGTTTCCCACCTTTTGTTATCATCTATGAATATTTCAAAGTGAATATTATCATCTGAATAATCAATGATTTTGAGTTCAGCGTCTATATTGAAAATCTGCTTTGAAAGCGTGGATGGAAGTGTTTTGGAACACACCTTATTCAGACCTAAGAGATTTATGTAGAACCTATCGCTTTTTTCTTCGGAACTGCTTACCCGTGCGACGTGTTTTAGCTGCATGATGAACTCCTCTTTTTTTGAACCGCAGACTATCGAATATAAAATTTCGAATGTCGAAGGGGGATCCATTATTTTTTCAAATTCTTACACTACGGGATGCCGGATCCGTCATCCCGGACCTGATCCGGGACCGGCATGACAGACACAGATTAAACGTTTTTTTGAATTATGACACAGCCTCTCAAAAGAGGAGAGCAACCGAGGCAGCCAGCACCTCTGTGCAAATTAGAATTCAGGGTTATGCGAATCAGGATGTTGAAGTCTCGTTTTTCAGGGTGTTATACAGGTCAAAGGCTTTTTCCGGAGTCTCGTTATGATGCACCACAGCCCCGACGGCCTGAATCATGGCTATCGGAGATTCGGACTGGAAGATATTGCGACCCATGTCCACACCGCTGGCACCTTGCTGAACCGCGTTGTAGGCCATTTTCAGCGCATCGAATTCCGGTATCTTTTTCCCGCCGGCCATCACGATGGGCACCGGACAGGAGGCGGTGACTGTTTCAAAATCTTTTTCCACATAATAGGTTTTAATGTAATGCGCTCCGAGTTCGGCACAAATTCGACAGGCCAATCTGAAATAGCGTGCATCGCGGGCCATATCCTTGCCCACGGCGGTCACAGCCAGAGTCGGGATTCCGTAGCGAGTTCCAAGATCTACCATGCGGGTCATATTGATAATCGACTGTTTTTCCTTTTCCCCACCAATGAATACCTGCACCGCCATGGCGCAAACGTTCAGGCGAACGGATTCCTCGATATCCACGGCAATTTCCTCATTGGAGAGTTCCGATAAGATGCTGGTGCCCCCGGAAACCCGGAGTACGATGGATTTGTTGGTTGAGGCCGGAACGATACTTCTCAAAATTCCGCGGGTTAACATCAGGGTGTCCGCGTATGGGACTAAGGGTAATATATTGATGTCGATACGCTCAAGACCGGTGGTCGGACCCTGAAAATAGCCATGGTCAATGGCCAGCATCACCGTGCGGCCGGATTCGGGATTAAAAATCCGGGCCAGCCTGTTTTTCATTCCCCAATCGAGGGCATTGGAACCTTTTAGAAAAAAACCGTCTGTTTTTTGGGGAATATCCATGTGATAATTTTTAGCCTCTTTCATTTCTTCCACATCTGGCATGTCAATCTCCTTTCTGTATTATAAGAGTTTAAATTTATATCAATTCAATCATTCTTGTCTAAAATAAGAGATTGCTTCGCTCCGCTCGCAATGACCAACAGCTTGATATCTCAGTGTTGTGCCATTGCGAGAAGCACGCCGGCGTGTGACGAAGCAATCTAATTATAGAATTTAGATGAATTCAAAGAATACTTGCTAATTTGGAGACATTAAAATTCCTCAATTCCTCAATCCCTAAATTACCCTTTCATTGCCTCCATCAATGGGAATTTGAGCACCGGTGGTTTTGGCAAACGCCGGGCCGACCAAAGCACAAACCAGATTGGCGACATCTTTCGAGCTTACTTCGGTTTTTAAAATATTTTTTGTTTTATATTCGTCGACAGTGAGCCCGTAATGTTTTGCCCGCTGCTCCAGTACTTCCGGAGTCCACAGGGCGGTATCATAAACCGCATCGGGGTGGATAATATTGACGCGAATACCGTATGGCCCCAATTCCATGGCAGCCAACCGAGCCAATTGGGTCAGGCCCGCTTTGGCCACCGAATAGGCGGCGGCACCGGGTCCGGGAGCCGGAACATTTTTGGATGCAACCACCACGACCGCCGGGTCGATGCCGTGCTTCAGATAGGGAATGCATGTTTTCAATAGTCGTTGATGGCTGGACAAATTGAGTTCCATGCTGCGATACCAGACTTCCTCATCCAGGTCTTCAATTTTCTGATTTGCTGTAAATAGGCCGGCATTGGAAATTAAAATATCCAATCCGCCGAATTGACGAACCGTCATTTCAACCGTTTCTTTGACTTGCTTAATGTCTGTAACATCACAGGTGATGCCGACTGCATTTTTGCCGTCCAGAATCAAGGTGCATTCCGGGTTAACGTCCAGGCCAACAACCACGGCACCCTGGTCTTTGAGAGCTTCGGAACATGCCAGACCAATTCCGCTGGCAGCCCCGGTCACCAGTGCAATTTTACCCTGTAATTCGGGGCGGGCGTCTCTTTTTTGAAGCTTGGCCTGTTGCAGTTCCCAGTATTCCATATCAAAAATATGTTTTTCGGAAAGCGGCAGCCACCCGCCGATGGCTTCGCCATACTGGATGGCTTTGACCGTGTGCTTTGCGATATCAAAAACAATTTTTGCTTCCCGTATATTTTTGCCAAAGGCGATGGTTCCGTAGTGAGGCCAAACCGCCCAACGCGGAGCCGGATCCAGCATGGTCAGCCGGTCGTTTGTATTTCTGTTGAAATAGTCACGATAGGCCGAGATGAAATCATCAATATTATTTTTGGTATTCGCTCCCAAGATAACCGGTATCGGCTTGGTGCGAATGATATGGTCTGCGGTAATCGGGCCGCGGGTAGCAATGTAATCCAGATTGGCAAGGTTTGAAAACCCACAGGCCTCTTTACTCTGGTCCAGCATGGCAATTACCGGCGCCCCCCATGCCCGTGAAATCTCACGTCGAATTCGCGATAAGCCGAGCAAATCTTCTGCAGGTTCAGCTGTTGCCACCGCGTCGAGGGCACCGTGCTGCTGGAGAAATTTTTGCGCTTGCGAAACAAGCCGAATCATGCGTTTATAGCTGGTTTTGGCGTCATCGCCAAAGGTCAATAGGCCATGATTCATCAGGATCAACCCCTCGATGTTGCGCCACTCGATATTTTGGGCCATTTGATATACTGTTTTCGCCAGCGCAAAGCCGGCCTTTGTATACGGCACAACCAGAACTCGATCCCCGTAAATTTCGCGAATCAATTTTTCTCCGCGCTTATTGTTGGTGATGACAACCACTTCATCCGCATGGGTATGGTCGACATATTGAAAAGGTATAATGGCATGCAAAATGGCTTCCAGGGAGGGATTCGGTGCCGTATAATCGATCACGGCCGAGCGCTGTAGGTTTACCATTTCGCTGTCCGTTAGGGTGTCCAATGTGGCCATCTGTTGCAGAACATCCAGTCGGACAGGGGCAAATTGATGCGCTTCGATGGTTTTCAAATCAATCCCGCTGCCCTTGATGAAAAGCACATCTTCTTTATCGCCGAAAACAGTTGTAATTGCTGCTTTGACTGAGGTATTGCCGCCACCATGTAGAACAAGACTCGATTCCTGTCCCAGCAATCGTGATGTATAAACCCGCAATTGCAATGGATCATTGCCGAAGGATTTTGCTTCCTTATCGTTCCAAAGGCTTTTCATTTATAAGGCCTCTCCGGCTTTGTTTATCTCCTCGACATTTCCCATTACAATAATCGTGGTTCCCGTCTTCAGAACCTGGCTCGCCGGTGGATTAAATTCAATTTCACCATCAAGGTCTCTGGATGCAAGGACCAGAAGACCATATTTTTCTCTTAAGCCGCATGCACGGATGTCTTTTCCTCAAATAGGTGAATTTTCAGATATCGTTAATTGGTTGATTCTAATATTCCTCCGGCTGGTGCGCAGCATACTGTCCAGAAAATCCACGACGGTCGGTCGGATCATCTCAGAAGCCATTCGTAACGCCCCAATGGCATTGGGCGACACCACTCTGTTTGCGCGGGCCTTTTTCAACTTCGGTTCGAGTTGTGGATTAATCATGCGGCTAATAATCCGTATCTGTTTATTGAGCATCCGGGCTGTCATGGTGATATACAGGTTATCTTTATCTGAGGGAAGCGAGACGACGACGCCGGCGGCTTTTTCGATTCCGGCCGCAATCAGATTTACATCTTCTGTGGCATCTCCTTGAATGTATAGCAAACTGTCAAATATTGATTTACAGCGTTCAATCATTTCTGGATTGATTTCAACCAAGACAACCTTTTCATTATTTTTTACCAGTTCATCGAGTACGCCACGTCCGGTCTCCCCGCCGCCGCAGATGATATAATGATTATTTAATTTTTCGATTTGCTTAACCATCTTTTTTTTCCTCAAAATTCCTGAAATATCGACTTCGATTTTGGAAGCCGTCAAGGTACTGACCCCATAAAGTAAAATGCCCATGCCGAAGGTAATCAGAATCATGGTAAATATTTCCGCAGGTACGTTGCCGGTCACCTGAATGACTTCTCCATAACCCACGGTGGTCAGCGAAACGACGGTCATGTATAGGCAATCCATAAATTTCGGCTCCCCGTCGAAGATGATGTAATAACCGCTGCTGCCGATCATCACCACCAGGAAAATAGCAGCGAAAATATAGTATAGCCTTCTGCGGGTATCCATGCTTTGCGGTGAATGCCTCTTTTCTGATTACGGATTCTTCATATCAGGCCGGTGATTGCTGGAATTTAGCTCAAAATTGTTCGGAGAAAAGTGTACTCTAGCAAACTGATCTATATTAAAGTTTTATCTCCTTTGTTTTTTTTCAGAAATGATTTATGATAGCACCTTCCAACCCTGGAATGTACACATTTGATCATAACTGGTTTAGGGTATATCAGGAGCTTGTGGGTGTAAAGAATTTTCTATCTGTGTTTCGCAAAGATTTAAGCATGATTTGTTTTCAGCTTGCAATTATAGCTAGGCTACGACGAATATAAACTTTTTTAATGCAGGCGTACCTATGTATTTGAGATGAACGGGGTTGAGCAAGTAATGTCATGCAGGATTTAATTACCTTGATTATCGCTACGCGGAATCCGAATAAAACCGCAGAAATTAGAGACCTACTGGCAGATTATCCCATCCAGATTAAGAATCTGGACGATTTTGGGCCTATTCCTGCCGTCGAGGAGGACGGTGAAACCTTTGATGATAATGCCTATAAGAAGTCGAGCTTTACAGCCAAAGTTCTGGGAATACCGGCACTGGCCGATGATTCTGGCCTGGTGGTGGAGGCCTTGGGCGGGGCTCCGGGCGTATTCTCGGCCAGGTATGCCGGCGAGAATGCTACCGATGAGCAACGCTGCCGCAAGCTGCTTGCTGAAATGAAAGGAAAAACCAATCGTAAGGCTGCCTTTGAGTGCGTTATATCCATTGCGGCGCCCAGCGGATCGGCCCTGACCTATGAAGCTCGCTGCGAGGGGCTGATCGCTGAAAAGCCGGCCGGTCAAAACGGATTCGGATATGATCCCATTTTTTATTACCCCCCCCTGAAAAAAACATTTGCCCAGTTAACCCGGGAAGAAAAGAGCCGTGTCAGCCATCGAGGCAAAGCGTTGAGAGAGCTCAGGGACGAATTTGATAAAGTTCTTATCTGGATACGCCAGCATATGCCGGTCCAGGAAAGAATCGATCCGCTCCACCCATCGCAACAATAATGGATTTTTGGAATGATGGAAAATTATAGAATCTTTTTGGAGGAGAGACAATGATTGTCGATCTAATTAAACAAAATCGAAGTTGTCGGCGCTTTTACCAGGATCATCCAGTGGATCAGGAAATGCTAAAGAGCTTGGTGAATCTTGGGCGAATATCGGCTTCCGGAGCACATCTTCAGCCGTTAAAGTATATCATCTCCTGTGATCCCGACCAGAATGCCAACATATTTTCCTGTCTGGCTTGGGCCGGATACCTGAAAGATTGGAAGGGCCCGCAAGCGGGTGAACAGCCCTCGGCTTACATTATTATGCTTTGCGATACCGAGATCAGCAAAGATCCCGGCTGCGATCATGGTATCGCCAGTCAGTCCATTCTATTGGGCGCAAGGGAAAAAGGTCTGGGCGGGTGTATGATTGCTACGATAAACAAAGAAGCTCTCCGGGAGCATTTAAATATTCCAAAGCAATATAAAATCGTTTTTGTTCTGGCTATCGGAAAACCGAAGGAGGAGGCTGTGCTTGAAACCGTAGGTGCCGACGGCAATATTCGATACTGGCGCGATGAACAGGGCGTGCATCATGTGCCCAAGCGTTCTCTGGAAGATATTATCATTGGGGAGTATAAATGCTAGTATCATTGTTTAAAGTCATACCCGTGAACGTTTAGGTAAAGATTATCTTTTGACCCTGTTTAATAAAGATGGTAGGTTAATATCATAACTGGTTCGATAAAGTTTTGGCAAGCTAAACTAAAGGGAGATCTACTGATGGGACCGAATAAAGACTGTATCGATATTGCGACCGAATTGGGTGGAATCAGAACACTGAAAGCCGCCCGCCAACTATTTGCAAAAAAGATGGACAAGGCCAATTTAGCGAAGCTGAGCAAGATAAAAAATCCGGACATGCTCAAAAAAATTGCCAATGCCATCGCCATCTGCGAGCCGGACTCCGTATTTATCGATACCGGATCTGAGGATGACCGACAGTTTATTCGAGACTTGGCCATTGAAAAAGGTGAGGAGGCCAAGCTTCCCATGGAAGGCCACACGATTCATTTTGACCTCAAAGATGAGCAGGGACGCATCATCGATCGCACATACTATATTTATAATGAGGGTGAAGAGGTCAGTTCGCTGGCCCTCAAAAAAGAACGGTCCGAGGCTCTCAGCGACGTCCGCGGAAAGATGACCGGTATCATGAAGGGAATGGCGATGCTGGTTGGATTTTATAATCGCGGCCCGGTGGGTGCGCCCGCATCGAACCCGGCGGTCGAAATAACCAGTTCCACCTATGTGATGCACAGTGCCGACATTCTTTACCGCAATGTATATTCCGACATCAACCAGGAGGTTGAAAAATTGGGTCATTTCTATGCCAACATCCATAGTGAGGGGACGAACAGACTGGAAGATTTGCCCAATGCCAGGGTCTATATGGATCGCAGCCATCTGACGACTTTCAGTTGCTACTGCACCTATGCCGGCAACACCTTGTTGATGAAAAAAGGCAATCATCGCTTTTCGGTGGATCGTTCGGTCTATGTTAAGAAAGGCGAACAAATCGCCGAGCACATGTTCATCACGGGCATCGAGGGGCCCGGCGGCCGTATTACCTGGATGGTCGGAGCCGCACCCAGCGGCTGCGGCAAAACCACGTCTGCCAT
>CP070694.1:2806319-2810145 GCA_020353355.1 Desulfobacterales bacterium
ACCTTCCAGATTCTGCGGTAAACAATCAGATTTCTACTCCAGACCTTCAGAAAACGCCAAGACAAAAAAGCGGGATGCTTCATTCCCTGAGCTCCCTTCCGGTCAGACGAAGAAATACATCCTCCAGGGTACTGTTGCGATAGATGCATTTTTCAGTACAGAACCGATCCCTGACGGTATGGTTGAGGTCAGAACCTTCCGGACTGTACAAAACCATACGCCGGCCAAGATCATCGTGCTCGATATGATTGGCGCTAACATAATTACGTAACTCCTGATCCGGACCTTCAACCTCAACCACATTTTTGCCGGCATAGCGAATAATCAGTTCCTGAGGGCTGCCCTCGACAAGAATATTGCCGTGGTCAATGATAATCAGACGATCGCAGAGTCTTGACGCCTCGTCCATGTTATGGGTGGTTATAAGGACTGTCAGACCTTGGTCTTTTAGGGTTTCGAGCTTCTCCCATACCTGATGCTTTGATTGAGGATCGAGGCCGGTGGTGGGTTCGTCTAAAATAAGCAGATCCGGTTGATTAATTAAAGCCCGGGCTAAAATCAGCCGGCGAGCCATACCGCCGGACAGCTCCATGACTTTTGCGTTTTTCTTATGTGACAGAGCGAAAAAATCAAGGAGCTCCTGGCCACGGCTCGAGGCTTCTTTTTTGGGAATGGAAAAATATCCTGCAAAAACATGAAGATTTTGTGCGACCGTCAAGTCCGGATCCAGCGTGTTGTCCTGTTGGCAAACTCCGATTCTAGCTTTAATCTTGCGCCAGTCCTGGGTGATATCCATCCCGAAAATGCGAATACTTCCCTGGCTTGGAGGTAAAAACCCATAAAGCATCCGGATGGTCGTCGTCTTGCCGGCTCCATTGGGTCCCAGCAGCCCGAAAAACTCTCCCTTCTCTACTGAAAAGGAAATCGAGTCCACGGCGACAAACCCGTTGAATCGTTTATGAAGATGTTGAACCTCTATAATTTTCATAAGATTCGCAAATCATTTTCGATATGCTGCTGAACTTTTTTTAGAGCAGATAATCTTAGCATTGAAGAATAATTAATTGAAAAAATCAGTCGACCAATTCGGCGATCAGGCTATGTTTACGCTTGAGATCTTCGATAAGCCGGTCGTAGTGATGAATGCGAAGGGTCGACCGAATGATCAGATAAGCCCCCAAAACAACTAAAATGGTGCAAAGGATCATCAGTGGAAGAAATAGATGCATGACATGGATGATATCGTAATATTTTGAAGTGACAATCAGAAAACTCGCTACTGAAAGCGGCAAAACGAGGACGGCAATTCCTGTGCGCAAGGCGGCAAGAGAGGTCCTTTTTTCAGCCAGAATAAGTTGCGCTTCGTTGATAATGATATTTGCGGACTCATGGGAATTCGAGTTTTCCGGCATGTGCGAATCCTTTTAAGCTCAGTAAAACCTGGAGAAACGCTAAAGCTCCTTCATCCAGTCGGGCTTCATTTCCTGGCGCCGAAAGCGTTCATAGGGTTTAAACAGAAAATCTTTATAATTTTCATACAGCACTTTTTCGACATAGAGCAAGCGCACGAAATGGGCACTGAGTTTTTGCAGCTCAATGTAGATATTATCTTTTTCCCAGAGCACGTGGGTATAATTATCGGTAAAATCTTCACCCATCAAATTCTTTTTCACCAGATCGTATTTATCATCCATTTCATCCATTACAGCAACAAACATGTCTGGGTCCAGCGTAATAATGATTGCGTCCAATATGGATTGATTGCTGAAAAACAGGCGAATACCCCTTGCTCCCTTCATGTCCTTCAGCTTGGCAAGTATGAAGGTGTTTTTGCCTCTGGCAGGATCTTTTTCATCAATGATTTTAAGTTTCTTCTTTTCGTATTCCTGGTAGTTCCAATTGCGCGCTTCAAGGATCTTAATACAATCTTCGTAGGTGGATTTGCCGACCTCCAGACCAAAAGGCTTGGGGCGGTCTGCTGTAAAAGCCGTTGAATTTAAGATGAATATAACCGTCAACACCGCTACCCCAATGATGGTCTTCTTCATTTTTTACCTCCTTTTATAGGTTACTCTTTCTACGTCATATACCATTAATAAAATTAAAACGGAACTACAACCACCAAAAAGGCTGGATTCTATCTCAAAAATGAATCCAACGCTCATTAGCGGCGTTACCGACATTCCCTTATTTCATAAAAATAGCTCCTGTCAGAGAGGAAACACTGTGACTGTGGAGTTTGCAAACGATGCATCTGTGCTTGAGCGTCGCGATTTAGAATCGACAGAAAAATTATTGATTTTGCTTTAGATGCGGTGTTGGCTTGCAATTGGGGGGCGATGCTGGTATAAATTTTTTCCCACCGTAGTAATTGAAACCTGAAAGTTGCGTTATCTGATACAAATAAAACCTCGTTAGCAGAAGGACCTCGGCCCTAATACGGCCGCGCTCGTAAACGAGATGGCTGTTTGCGACCCGATGACAGCCGGACCAAGGACCAGCAACACAGAAAGATGTAAGAGGAGGACTGAAATGAAAAAGAGGGTATTCATTTTCGCGCTGGCATTCAATCTTCTGCTGGCAGCGCTTGCTTTTGGTCAAACCTCGAACAAGCCGGCCACTCCGCCTGCTCAGGAATCCTATACCTTGGCCGATATCACCCAGCAGAAGTTCACCGGGGATCTCGATGGCATGATCCAGCGACGCATGATCCGCGTCCTTTTGACATACTCAAAGACCCATTATTTTGTCGACAGAGGAACCCAGCGGGGAATTAGTTATGAGGCCTTCCGGCTTTTCGAGGACGACCTCAACAAGAAGCTCCAGAAAAAACATGCTCGCGTCCACGTTGTGTTCATCCCTGTGGCCCGCGATGAACTTATCCCGGCTCTGCTTGAAGGCCGAGGGGACATCGCCGCCGCCAACCTGACGATCACTGCCGAGCGCCTCAAGCGGGTGGATTTCACCGATCCCACGTATAGGAACGCATCCGAGATCGTGGTCACCGCCCCAGGGGTTGAGCCGATCTCCAGCTTGCAGGATCTGTCGGGCAAGGAGGTCTATATCCGGAAATCGTCGAGCTACTACGAGAGTATCAAGAAGCTCAATGCCGAGCTGGCCAAGGCAGGCAAGGCGCCGGTGAAGGTAAGGCTTGCACCGGAGGAACTGGAGAGCGAAGACATTCTAGAGATGGTAAATGCCGGCCTTGTCAAGATTTCGATTATGGACAACCACATTGCCAATTTCTGGAAACAGATTTTGAATAAGATTGTCCTGCATCCGGATGTATCGGTCCGGAGCGCCGGGGAAATCGGCTGGATGATCCGGAAAAACAGCCTGCAGCTCAAGGCGGAACTCAATGAATTCATTGCCCGCTATCCTGAAGGTTCCAAGACGCGCAATATTTTACTGCAGAAGTATCTGAAGCATACGAAATTTGTGAAAAACGCAACTTCCAAGGAAGAGATCGCCAAATTTGAAGCCACGGTCGATTTTTTCCGCAATTACGGCGATAAATACGAGCTGGATTACCTGCTGATGATGGCCCAGGGTTATCAGGAATCGAGACTTGACCATAATGCGCGAAGTCCTTCAGGTGCCATCGGGATCATGCAGGTGATGCCGGCCACGGGCAAAGAAATGAACGTTGGAGACATTACAAAACTCGAGCCCAACATTCACGCCGGAGTGAAGTACATCCGATTCGTGATGAACCAGTTTTATGCCGATCAGCCGATGGATCCGTTGAACAAGGTGTTGTTTGCCTTTGCCTCTTATAATGCGGGGCCCGGGCGGGTCTCTCAGCTGCGCAAGGAAGCAGCCAAGC
>CP070694.1:2810245-2817400 GCA_020353355.1 Desulfobacterales bacterium
AGCAATGGAGCTTAACAACTTCTCCCATCACACACAAAGGGCCTACCTTGCGGCTGTCACAGGCATCGCCAAGTTCTATAATCAATCGCCTGAAAAGATGACCCCAGAAAAAATCGAGGATTATCTCCTTTATCTCAAGCATCAAAAAGGCAATGCACCCAACAGCTGCTACAGCGTTTTAACCGGACTTCGCTTTTTCTACAAATACGTTACCGAAAAACAGATACCGGTCATTTACAACATCAGAAGAACGCAAAGAAAACTTCCACAGGTCCTTACCATGCAACAAATCTGGAAGATCATCTGTTCAACCAATAACCTAAAACACCGTCTTATCCTGATGACCACCTACTCGGCAGGACTCAGAGTCAGCGAAACCATTAACCTGAAACCCGAAAACATCGATAGCCAAACAATGACTATCAAGGTCAAAGGTAAGGGCAAAAAGGAGCGCTATACGCTGCTTTCAAAAACACTGCTTGGCGAACTCAGGTCCTATTACCGCCAGTATCATCCCAAAACTTACCTGTTCCCATCTTCTTTTAAGAAGAACAAAAATCAGCCTTTATCCTACGAATCCATTCGTAAAATCTACGAAAATGCCAGAAAAAAAGCGAATGTAAAAAAGGGAGCCGGTGTCCATACGCTGCGTCATTCTTTTGCAACACACCTACTGGAGGCCGGGTTCGATATTCGAAAAATCCAGGTGTTAATGGGCCATACGAGCTTGTCCACCACCATGATTTATCTGCATGTCAGCCGTGAAACGCTGTCAAAGATCCCATCTCCTTTGGATCTGATTGACACAAAACATGCAAACAAGGAGGACAGCACCGATGACCCAAATCATAACACCTAAAAAATACCGGCTGGAGCTCGCCCATATTCTACACAAGCATATCTGCGACTATCAAAACCACTACCGCCTGTGGCCGGAGCATAAAAAAATCGTATCTGATCTTTTAAACTGTCGCACCGCTCATCTGGGCGGCCACATCGATCGTTGCGACAACTGCGGCACTGTGCGCATCACCTATCATTCCTGTCGAAACCGACATTGTCCCAAGTGCCAGCACATGCCACGCGAACGCTGGCTGGAGAAAAGAAAAGACGAGATTTTACCGCTAAATTACTTCCACGTCGTCTTCACCCTGCCCCATGATCTCAACGCAATCATCTTAAACAATAAAAAAGTAATGCTCAACTGCCTGTTTGCCGCCGCTTCTAAAACGCTGCTGACCTTTGGAAAAAATCAGCTTAACGGCACACCGGGCTTTTTGGCCATCTTGCACACCTGGGACCAAAAGCTCAAAGCTCATTTTCACCTGCATTGCCTGGTGGCCGGCGGGGTTGTGTCAAAAGATGCCAAGCGCTTCATTCCATCTACAGGCGATTATCTGTTTAACCAGCAGGCTCTGTCACTGGTCTTTCGCGCCAAGTTCATGCAGTACATGGCAGATGCCCGCCTGAATAAAAAAATCAGACTCCCAGCCGATGCATATCAAAAGCTCAAACACACCCTTTTTATCAAAACCTGGGTGGTCTCTGTGCGCGATTCGGTCAAACGCCCCGAGTATGTCCTTGAGTATCTGGCACGCTACACCCACCGGGTGGCGATTGCAAACAGCCGTATCAAATCCCTCAAAAATGGCATGGTGACCTTCACTGCCAAAAATCGAAAGAATAACCGCACCGAGTCGATCACGGCCACAGCCGTGGAATTTATCCGAAGATTTTTGCTCCACACTCTGCCCAAGGGCTTTGTCAGAATCAGGCATTATGGCTTTCTGGCCAATCGCAGCCGAATGGCAAACTTGAAAACCATCCGAAGCCTGTTGAAATTGCCTGCGCAACTGGCTAAAGCCTCAGCCTCGCTTCAACAAATGATGCTACAACTCACCGGCATCGACATCACTACCTGTCCCTGCTGCCATCAAGGCAATATGCAATTGCTCCTGGAAATACCCATGCACCGCGCCCGAGCACCAACCCATCTGCTGGCCGCTGCTCGATAATCAACTTTGCTGATAGAGTACATGCAAATCTACAGGACAGCTATGCCCTCACCAGCAAATAGAATCCCGCATCCATACGAACATAGCCCCAAATAAGGCTTCCAACGATGATATTTGAAACAATCCGCATCGTAAATCGCAACTTTATATCCCTGATAAGCTGCTTTTTGCCAATCACCTGTAGAATAAATCTAAATACTTTACCCATACACCACTATTTTGCTGCAGCCTCCGCCAAACGGCTTCGTCCATCACTGTTTTATCCATAATCCCGCCACAATAAACATCAATTTGAAATCCGGTTGTCATTCATCACAAAAAACGATAATCTCCTGCTGCTTATCTGCGGGACTATGGATAAAACACTTATTGGATATAGCAAGGTTTTTTCGAGTAGGACAAATGCTGGATCATAGAAGCACAAAGCACAGATTTTGATTTGATGATTTCTAACTGAACACGGTAAATGAGACCTTATTAATTTATTGCATGTTTCAATCACAATTCTTTGCCGAATCAAAAAATCTGGAGACCTGCTGCAAAACAATCTCGCAACATCTGCAACCGAGTGGTGAAATCGAATCTTAACCGTCACAATGTTATTCTGTTATAATTTCACCATGGCTTTTCTGTTCTTGATTTTTTTCTCCGCATCCTACAAAGCTGCCAGCTTGATCAGCTCGACAACTTTCGGGTCGAAATTTCTATGCACTAAAAGGAATAGATATATTCTTTTAATCTCAGATTTGATGCATTGAAACTTGGTGTTGTGTCATGGGTTTGGGTTTTATATGGTGAATTAAAATTTCCCTGATTCCAATTTCTCACACAAAAATTGTACCTGTTTCTGAATCGTGCTGCTTTGCTTTAATCCTCTTTCAATACTATTGATGGAGTGAAGAGCTGTTGCATGATTTCGTTTGAAGGACTTGCCTATGGCCTGGAGGGATAAATCTGTATAACGGCGCGATAAATATACCGCCAACTGCCTTGATCGAACGATGGCCTGTTTGCGGGAACGTGAAACCATATCTTCAACAGAAACATTATAATGTTTGCACACAAGTTTCGTGATGGCCTCGATTGTAATATTTTTCCGCTGCTGGACAATATATTTCACCACACTTTCAGCCAGGCTCTGATTGATAGGCTCGCCCAGCAATGATGATCTGACCGCCACTCCATTCAAACCGCTTTCAAGCTGCCGGACATCTTCAGTAAGCTCCCCTGCTAAATACTGCAGCACATCCGGGGGTATTTTATACCCGTTGATCACCGCTTTTTTCTGCAATATGCGAAACCTTGTTCTGAAGTCTGGGGGATCTATATTTGAAATCAGACCGTTTGAAAGCCGTGACCTCAAGCTATCATGCAGCCTGGGAATATCCGCCGGAAGATAGCAACTGGAAAAAATGATTCTTTTGCCGTCTCTATGCAGCGCATCAAGGATTGAGGCGAGCTCGACCTGGGTTCGCTCTTTGCCGCTAAGGTAATGAACATCTTCCAGAAGCAACACGTCACAGCTATTTTTGTATTTTCCTTTGAACTTATCAATTGCCCCGTGTCGAAAGGCCTGAACCATTTCGTTGCTGAAGTCTTCTGCACTGACATAGTAGACGTGCGCATTGGGATATTCAGATAAAATGTGATGTCCGATGGCCTGGGATAGATGGCTTTTACCCATGCCGGTATTAGACAACAACAACAATGATTGGTGGTGAGTATCTTTTTGGGAGGCGAGCAAAAGGGATGCCGAATAAGCAAAATTATTGCTGTCTCCCACCACAAAGTAATCAAAGATAAAATCCTTGCGCAGTTGGCATCCACAACCAGAAGTCACATTATCGTTAGCAAGTGGAATCTGAAGATCATAATTTTGATTTGGCTTTAAACGGTCTCTTTCTTTGGAGACCTGGAATACTATTTGGCAAGGTTTTTCCAGAGCGGCATGAAGCTCTGCTTCTATCATGGCGCCATATTTGTCCTGAACTCGCTTTTTATAAAATGGATTTGGGCATAAAACCACCCAAATGCCTTTCGTGCCTTGCTTTAATTTAAGCGGCTCGATCCACATCCGAAATATGTTTTCGGCAATGCGCTCATGAAGTGCGGCTTTAACCTTTTTCCAGACGGTTTCCATAGGCCCTTTTAATTAAAAAGGAAAAAGCAATCGTGTTGCCAAAAAAAATAGGGGAAAAAAGAAGTTACATGGTTTGGAAAGTTAATACAGGCTTTTTTACCAACCAAAAAACCGGTGCCCTTTTAGGATTTCTGCTCAGTTCTGTCAAACCTGAAAGAAGCAGTTTTGGGATTTTTGGGAAAGGTTTTATCAACAATCATATATTTATCTGTTTTCATGAATTAATTTCTCAATTCATCTGGCAATTGCCCTTAAATACAGCCTTCTTTTCAATGGAACTTTTTTTTAAGTATATTAAATAAATCCATGGTTATCATCAATGTATCAACAAAAGCGTCTTTTCATCAAAGCTCAAATTCCCTTCCATTATCGTAGATTTTTAAAAAGCTCAAAAATTAAAGCGACACATAATATTTAAACCAAAAACCTTACTATCGGCTGGTCAGTCCTGTCGTTGTATTCAATCTCGCTGCCAATTGGGTTGCCTATGCCCTCTATGATTTCGGAGTGATACCGAGCTTCCACCGCAAAGCTGAAAAAGTTGTTGTCATCCCCGATGCAGATGTAGTTGTAAACCGTGGACATACCCCTGGGTTGAATTTCCAAGATTTTGCCTCTTTTCATATTCTCATCTTAGGATCTTATTTTTAAAATAGACAGGGCAAAATCTGAATATGGAAAAGAAATACCAGCTCGTCTGCTACATGCGAGTAGAACCCGAAGAGCTCAAACCTCTGACTTATGAGCAAGCCTTGCAAGATAAGCAGCAACTTGAGTTGATGCAGCCAGATAATATTTACCGGATTGAGGAGATTGATGAGGTTGAAATAAAATACGCTTATTCTTTCCCATCATTGCCTTCCGGAACCTTAGGCAACACTTCCCCTATCTCAGGCCCCAAAAGGTTCTTCGCAGCCTCCGCAAGCATTCCTGTCTGCGCGGCGAAAACGGCGGAGTCGACCAGTGATTCGCTCTTCCAAGCCCGCTTCGCGGTCTCCTTGGCTGCCCCGACGGTGGCGTATCCAAGCATTCTTCTGATCATTCCCATGGCAAACCTCCAGCCCATAATATAACACTGATGTATCCAAAAGTCTAGGGTTAGCATTAACTGCCTTGGATTATTATCAATATGAACTATCCGGTTAACCAGCTCAGGAATTTCGGAACAAAGCATGGCTTCATCCCAAAGACTAAAGAAGACGTGAAGAATGACTTCACCTACGTCGATTCCAAGAAAAGCTCATCACCAGCTTCAGAGACAGTCTCAAAAAGATTTACTATTAATTCACCGCGGAGGATCTGGAAAACATTTAAAAATATAGGTTCCACCTTTTAAACATGAGGGTCTGGGAGTTTGTCAAAGAGCTGTTCCGCTTGGCCTTTTTCGCGTGGTGGAACAAGGTCACAGAAAACTACGGCAAGAAGCCACAGGCGGACCCGAAGTATGTGGTGGATTACCCCGAGGAATACACCCTTAAATATTTTCCTAGTGGCATGACGGACTACCGGTGGATCCCTGCCTATAATGAACCACTGAACCACCTCTACAATAACGATGAAATGTTTAAATATAAGAAGCCAATGAATAAGTATGTTTGAAAAATACAGACTAAAGCCCCTGCATTGCTACGAGGAGCCGACGCCGGATGTGATAACAACATTGAATTACATCTATACCCTTTTTCATGGGTATGAAGCCTCTGGAGTCCCTCTTCACGACTTCGCCCCTGAGTTCTTGGAGGAGGTGGGCCAGTTGCTGGACGGAAGGGATATTTATACGCTGGAGCTCGGTTATCTGGAGATTGAGTGATGCGGGATGGGGTACAACCACAAGCTCTGGGAGCATATAATGGAAATCGGCAGGCAGAAGGAGCCAAGCACTGCTGGGGTCGCAAATAAGCTTGACCAATACGATGTTGAGACAATCCTTGCGACGATGGATTTCTTCGGAGCCAGTGACATCTTCATGAAACAAACTGTATTCGATTTATACGGCCCGCCAAAATACAGAGTCTTTGATTGGCTTGCCATGAATGTCATGGGCAGAAACGACGATGACCGTCAAGCAAATAATGTGGCTTTGAAGGTGCTGGTCCACTCTTACCTCAAATCTGAAGGGGATCCTGAGAGATTCATCGAAGATTTGCGGAAATCCGATTACCAGTTTGATACATCCTGGGAGGATGTCGAGATCGATGAGCCGGATCTGGAGGATTACAAATCTAACGATTTCAGTCTGGACAAGGGGTGATGCTATATGACCATATATTTTTCGGAAGGTTGCTGGGACGAATTGATTGAGCAGGAGCGGCAGGCCAGGGAGCCCGCAGAGTCCAGGCTCAACCCTACCCAGGCCGGAATAAAGGTCGGCCAGTATTTCATAAATTTCCGGTACGGCCCGGACCTACCCATCTTCGGTGAAATCCTTGATTATAAGACGCTCGGCATCGATGAGGAGGAACAAAAGTACATCAACGAATCCTACGAACAACCCCACATGAAATACTACAGGCCTTCGCACGCTTTTAGTGTCGCTTGCCCGATTGGTGAATACGGTGATGTTCACCTTTCTGAGATTGATGTTATCATGGGAAAAGATTTATTCGATTTTTACCAGGAAAATGATTGGGTGAAGCCCCTTGAAAGAAAATGAAATCCAGTCTCGGATTGACTGGCTCCTTGATGAAATTGCACCATTAACCTATCAATCTGATTTTGATGTAGCCCCGCATGCGTACCTGCCGGATTCTGATACACTGTACCTTGATGTGAGACCCAGGTCTGCTTCCCGGTGGGCACAGGTAGCACACGATTTTGGCCATCATGAGTACATGAAGTTTGACCGTAGCTATAAGATTTACGGAATTGACGGACAGCCGCGAGTATCTTACAGCGGCCTGGTTTGGGTCCGTTACATTGCACCTTTTGAGGATAATTGCAGAGTCGGACTTAACATCTGGTCACTGCATCCCTCACACGAGCAAGCCGAAGCTCAGCTTC
>CP070694.1:2817500-2828298 GCA_020353355.1 Desulfobacterales bacterium
TCGACCCTTTTGCAGAGGACTGGCGTACATACAGCGAATGCAGAAGCCTTTATTCAGGCATGTATCGCTCAAAAAGAGATAGTGGATCGTGATTTGATGACTTATTATGTTCACGTTCTTAAAAGACCTCCTCAAATGAATGGTTGAAAAGATTGTCAGTCGCCGAAAATAACCCTAATGTCTCCCAAACATACGCCCTTTTCATGCATCATGCACTTATCGATCTTTGGATCGATGCTATATTTTATTCCCAGGGCTTCAAGCCAGCATTCGATTCTGTAAATCACCCCACACCGGTAACCATCTATAATCCCAATCTGCTTCATGCCCTTAAATGCAAAGCATTGCCCTCTTTCCCACTCCCAGTGCAAAAGATTCTTTGAGGATGTCGTGAACCGAAATTTCTCAAAAACTGAATTGGGCAGAATCATTTCAAGGGCCTCAAGCATGAAATCCTTGAACTCCTCGAAGGTTTCAAATTTCTCCCTAGCTTTCCCCAGGACCTTCTTAACCCTTTGAATCTCAATCGGAGCAAGGGATCGAATGGCTGCTATGTTCAGGGCATTTGCTTTTTCGATGCCGAATTGCTGATAGGTGTGGTAAAACCACATACCGTCATGAGTAAGCCACCCTTTCCCCAATAAATCTCTAATCGTTCTTTTTTCGACTTTATTTAATACGCTCACGTGGTCTCCTATGCGGGATTCTCAAATGCAGGTAGCATACATCAGCGAGGGATTATTTTCAAATGAATGGTTTATCACAAAACCAAGGCAGGGTCATATTGACCCTGCCTTGATGCAATCTTTATTTCAGACTATGGCAGTTCAGAGATGATTTTGCGATATTCTTGCTCTGCAAAAGCAGGAAGCGTTTCGGTGCTTACGGCACCCCTCGATGCCGTTGCGAGAATGATTTTAGATACAGCTTCCGGGCTTGGCGCATCCACAATAACTATCATGTCATATCGACCCATAGTCAGATAAAAACCTTCCACCTTTGCCCCCATTTTTTCACAAAGCTGCTTGAACGCATCGAGTCGCTTGGGACTTTCTTTGACGTTTTCGATGCCCTTTGCCGTGTATTTGACGAGAGAAATGTATTTAGCCATAGCAGTGCCTCCTTTCATAGATTTGTATCTATAAGGTAAAAAAAGATAGGATTTTAAACTCCCGACAGAACATGTATCCTGTCAGGAGGACGTTAGGCACATTTTGCGGGGGTGATCCATGGTAAATTCACCTGATTTATAAACAAATGTTAATCGGAAAACAGAATCATTTTCAGCTGAGAGATTTAGATGTTCGATACAGTGCAGAAAGAAGGAATGAGCAGAATAAAAGCAAATGTGAACTTTCAGATTCAGTCAGAGTGAACCGTCAAATATAGATGTATCTATGGCTTATTAGTCAAAAAGTATTCATTTGTCAAGAAATATGCTTCAAAGAGAATTCCCCCGGGACACCTATTGATCCATTTTATCGTTCAGTGCTGTATCAATGTGCAGGCTAGATTTTGAGTATATCCCGGTTTCGCTTACTTTCCTTACCATCTTTAATAATTTTCACGCAGTTTAGGCTGTTTTTGTCATAAAAGCGTGTGTATACGCCTCTCATTTTTTCTTACCTTTTTTATGACTCTGAGCTTCTAAGAGATGCTTTTCCATCTCAGAATAACGTCACCCAGTGATACATTGAGATATCGTGAGCCTGACGGTATTGCAGATATCATATTTACAGCCGTTAGGACAAATTGAATTTAATATTGCCCATAAATTTCCATTGCTGTTGGTGAAATGTCTTGATTCAAGACCAGGCCGCCGCTCTGGCTCTGTGGTCGGATCACGATCATCGGTTGATTTCAAGCGATCCTAATGTTAAAAATAGTTGGAATCTTGATAGATCGAAGCATCCTTGCAGGTGGATGCGCTGGCAAGAGGACGGCAGCTATTGCCGTCGCTAGCAAATGATTTGATGCGCGAGCACAGTACAAACGGAACGGACGCCCAGATGATTTCTCTAGAAGAAAAAGTCAAATGGCAATTGCCAGCATCATTAGTTCCGGATAAGAAATGGGATGTCGTCATTATCGGTGCGGGCCCGGCGGGGTCAATTGCGGCGGTTCATCTAGCGGCAAAGAACCACCAGGTATTACTCATCGACAAGCAAAGATTTCCAAGGGACAAAGTCTGCGGCGACGGCCTCATCCAGGATGCACTACGCTGTCTTGATAATGCCGGTCTCGGGGAACGTATTCGGGAACGCGGACACCTGGTTCAAATTGCAACTGCTTTTAGCCCTTCTAGAATCGAGGTTGAAGTCGTCGGTTTATTCATTACGATGAAGCGGCGCATGCTGGACACCATGATTGCCCGCAGAGCAGTAGACTTGGGTGCTGATTTTATTTGTGGAGAAGTCGACAAGATTTCCGTGAAAAAGGACCAATCTGTATGCTTTTCGCTGCGGGACATCCATAGAAATTTCCATGCCCATGTCGGAATTATTGCAACCGGTGCAAATGTCAGGCTTTTGCAAAGAATCGGCTGGCAGGCACCGTCTAGGCCCAGTGCTGTTGCTGTTAGGTGCTATGTTACATCCTCCCTGGAACTTGACCGCATGGTCATATCCTATGATAAAAGCATTGCGCCCGGCTATGCATGGATTTTCCCAATGGGAAAGCACGAATACAATGTGGGCTGCGGCATTTCGTCGAGGCGAGCAGCTAAAAAGTCCATGCACTTGAAGCGAGCATTTGAAGATTTTGTCAGAGAGTTTCCCCTGGCCCGCGAACTGATGCGGCGACGCACTGCAGCAACCCCCTTGAAGGGGTATGCGCTGCGCTATGGTTTTGAAGGTGTTTACCCATATGCAAGGGGACCGTTATTGGCTATCGGCGAGACCATCGGAACCACACTTCCTTTTACCTATGAAGGCATTGGTAAAGCCATGGAGACCGGGCAGTTGGCGGCCGAAATCGTCCATGCTGCTCTGGACTCAGGTAATCTCAGAAAATTGGTGGAATATCCCCAACGCTTGGAAAGTGAGCTTAAGCCGCGCTGCAGGAGTTATCGAATTGCCCAGAGATGGCTTGCCGTTCCGAAGATAAATGATTTTTTATTGAACCGTGCGCGGAAAAGCAAACATTCTCGCGAGATCTTGTCTGGAATCCTCACGGAAACCAATGATCCCAGAGAGTTTTTTTCTCTTAAAGGAATTATCCGGACATTTTTTAAATGATCATTTCATGCATTGATGGTTCCCGAAAGCAAACGTAACCGTTTCCCCCTTGTCGTATATTTCCATGATTTAAAGACTTTTTTGATCTCTCCAACAACCCATTGCCCAGGTTTGATCAGTATCATCAGGTCCGGCGCCAGGACAAGATCGGCGAAAAGAGCAATTAGAATGGTTATAGCGCTAAAACCAATGAGCGGTCTTCCTGAAATGCCGTTCTATTTTTTCTTTGCGGGACGGCAGCTAGATCTTTTGCGAAATTTGAGGTGACAAGACGGTAGCGGTAAGCCGGTTTTAGAGCCGTGCCGTCGGGTCGCCATTGCCCCCGGCGATTTAGCATGTTAGATTGTTGTCTGGCGTGGGCTGTTGAGTTGGATATTGACAAGCGATGTTGCAATTTAGTAAATAAATATGTTGCTTAGGGCCGCGGTCGGCATCCCGATATCAAACGGGGCGCCGCGGCACAAAGGTCCTGTCGGTCAGCGCGATGGGCTATTTGAGCCGGATGGTGTTATCTCAGACGGATTGACGCAGATGCTAAAACGACAATTATGAAAAAAATAGGTCTGGTTGCATGGGTCTGGCGAATTTTATTGTAAATTGGCATGCAGCGCTCAAATGCCATCGGTCTGATGAATCCCGCATATTAGCAATTCAGAAGCAGCGTTTTCGCCGCCTGCTGCATCATACGGTTAAGAATTCAGAATTTTATCAGGAACTCTATAGCGGAATCGACATCGACGATTGCCGGCTGAGCGATTTGCCGATCGTCACAAAATCGGCCATGATGGACAACTTTGACCGTTTCACAACGGATTCCAGACTTAAACTTCGCGAAATTCAGCAATGGTTAGCCGATAAAAACAACGACGGTAAATGGTATCTCGAAAAATTCCTTCCCATTGCCACTTCGGGTTCCACCGGTGAATACGCTGTGGTGGTTTATCATCGCATGGCATTGGAATTGGTCCAGGCCAGCCTTTCTGTCCGTCATCCTTTCGGCTTCAGGCGTTCGGCTTATGAGCACACAATAATACTATTGACCCAGCTATTGAGCGCCAAGGCTCGCATCGCAGCCATAGCGGTAGCGCGCGGAAATCTTGTCGCTATCATCAAAAAGGCACCGGCTTTTCATCGCTTTTTGGCAAAACTGAAGATTTTATCGATGTTTGATCCTATCGACCAAATTGTTGCGGCACTCAATGAATTCCAACCGGATTGTCTGATTTCCTATCCTTTTTTCTTCGCCATCCTGGCTCGGGAACAACTTGCGGGCCGACTGAAGATCGCATTTAATCATCCCTTGTCGTTTCTGGCGGGAGGCGGTGAACCGCTTACCGAACATACTCATCGGCTGGCCTTGGAGGCCTGGAACATGAGAATTCAAGACGATTATGGAACGGCGGAATGCTATTTCATGGCTGCTTCCTGTCATAAGTTCGGTCGTTTGCATTTGATGAGCGATTTGTGCATCCTGGAAGTGGTCGACGGCGATTACAATCCTGTACCGCAGGGCAAATATGGTGAAAAAATTTTAGTAACCAACCTGGCCAATTTCGTTCAGCCCATCATCCGCTACGAAATAGAAGATGTTGTCGCTTACGCCGGTCATAGCTGTGAATGCGGACTTCCTTTTCCGGCCTTGTTACCCATACAGGGCCGCACATCGGATTTCTTATATTTTCAAAAACCACAAGGCGGATATGAGCGGTTCCATCCCTACAGGTTCAGAGGTCCTTTGTTTTATATAAAGGAGTTACATCAGTACCAAATCATTCAGACGGCACGCAATGAATTGGCCTTTTTTTACGTCCCCCAAAGCGATGAAGGTGATATCGAACAGCAACTGAGGCAAACCCTGGAAGAGGCACTGGGCCAGGCTGGCCTTGAAAGCCGGGTAACGCTAAAATTGAAACGTGTTGAAACCATTGCCCGAGATGATCGATCCGGCAAATTTCAGATCATCAAAAGCTTAGGAGCTCCTTTGGACTTGGATACGGCGCTTGATCGCAGTACCTATTAGAAGGAAAACATGCCGGTCATATACACTGAAGAATGGTATGCGGCCATGTTTGAAGTGGTCAATTTGCAGGACGGTATTTCAGCAAAATTGCCGGCCGGAGAATGGTGCTTGGCCTTTGAAGTTGTCGGTGACGGAATATCTCCTTATGTACCCCGCGGGGAAACACGTAATTTTTTTGTTCGTGTGAAGGAAGGCAAAGTGGTGGAGTACCGAGAACAGCGGGAGAGGATATCGGGGAAGGGACTGCATTACCGGTTCACCGGCCCCGCGCATATTTATGAAGGTGTTGCAGCCGGTATCGTGGATCCGGTTGTCGCCGGACTGAAAGGCTCCATCACGGTGCGCGGCGACATGCGGCTGCTTATCCAGAATGCCCAGTTCGCCGGCCTGCTATTCAAAAATATCGCCGAGAGCAATTCAACCGAGTGGCCGAAAGGTAAACCACCTTATAAATAGTTGGTTCTTCACATTAAACTATACGACAATTTGCCGCAGGCCTCGAATTTTTCGGCTACCTTCTTTAGGCACACAGCCGGAGAAAAGGTAGGAGTAATTCAGGATGCGTAAAACCGACATCGATGCGATCATCATCGGCGGGGGTCACAACGGCATGGCCCTTGCCACCTACCTTGGAAAGAGTGGATGGGAAGTCCTTGTGTTGGAACGACGACTGGAGGAAGGCGGCGGACTGGCGACCGAACAGTATACCCGTCCCGGATTCCTTCACAATCTGCACAGCAATTACCATACGTTTGTTGGACTTTGCCCGGTATACGATGATCTCGAGCTCATCGGCGGGGACGGTGTATCGTATGTGCATCCGCCGGTTCAGATGGGGTCGATATTCCGAGATGGGACTGCGCTGACAATCCACACAGATATGCGAAAAACCCATGCTTCCATAAGCCGCTTCAGCCACAAAGATGCCGATACGTTTATGCGGCTTTACCGAGAAGTTAAAGGCTTTCAGGACCTGATGATTCGAACCCTGATGTATGCACCGCCGATCGATCTCAAGGATATTACCCGGGCATTGAGCTCATGGAAGCTTGAGGACAAAACCGAATTCTTTCGAACAAAGCTCAGATCCATGAGCATCAACGACTTTTTGAACCGCCATTTTGAGAACGAAAAAGTCAAGGCCATGCTGGCCTTTCATGCTGCGGTCTGCGGCTATTATACGGATCTTTCCGGCCTGGCGGTATTTTTTCCATTTATGCTGGGTAAAATCGACAACTGGCAAATTGCCATCGGAGGCTCCCACCGCCTGGCACATGCGCTCTGGCGCCAGATGCGCAGGCACCATGTCACCCTGCTTCCGGCCTCTCCGGTAAGTCAAATTCTGGTAGAAGACAACCGTGCCGTCGGTGTCGGCCTGGAAGATGGGCGAGAATATTTTGCAAATAAAATGGTTGCCAGCAGCCTGGACGTGCACCAGACATTTTCCAGGATGGTTCCGCAAGATTTGGTCCCGCAAGATCTGCGCAAGGAGATAAACCAGTATAAGTATCAGGACGGCACCCTTTTCACCGCCCACATGGCAATGCACAAAATTCCTACTTATCAAGCGGGCCGGTTTGATCCGGATATCAATCAGGCATGGGTCCTTAATCTGGGATACGAGAGTTTAGATGAATTTAACAACGATTGGAATGATATCCGCAATGGCCGGGTTCCTGAGAATCCCAGGCTTAATGTGGCGGTCAACTCCCTCTTCGATCCCACGGATGCACCCGAGGGCAAGGCAACCGGAATGACCAGGGTTTTTGCACCGTATGGGGTCGACGGAAAAGGGTCTGCCGTCTGGGCGACATCCTTTAAGAATGTATACATGCGAAGATGCATAGATAAGATGATCGAGTACTGTGATGACTTTTGCTGGTCGGATATCATTGAAGCAAAGCCATATACACCGCTGGATATATCCGAAAAACTGATCAACATGGTTAACGGGGATTGGATGGTGGGACGAATGGCTGAAGATAATCTGATGTCAAACCGCCCGAACAAACAGCTATCGCAATACAGGACCCCGATCCAAGGATTGTATCTTTGCGGATCGACAACCCATCCCCACGGATTTATCACCTTCGGACCGGCATACAATGCGTTGCAGGTCATTGCCGACGATTTTAACCTGGATAAATGGTGGATAAAAATATAATTGCAATGCATAAATATATGATTCATCCGAATTTCTTACAAAATCAGTTCATAGTAAAAGTGGATTGAATGATGCCCAAGAAAGTGTATGACGCAATTATCATCGGCGGGGGCCATCTGGGCCTCACGCTGGGAGCTTACCTGCAGCGTGCCGGCATGCAGACCGCGGTTTTTGAGCGCCGACATGAGGAAGGCAGTGCGGTCTATACGTCGGAATGTACGGCTGCGGGATTTCTGCACAATCTGCACAGCCAGTTTATGGAATATATGGATTGGATGCCGTTCTATCATGATTTTAAACTGGACAATCTGGGCAGCCGCTTAATCTATCCCGAAGCTCAGGCAGGGATTGCTTTTTCTGACGGCAGGCCGCCTATCATTCTTTATAATTTGAACAATTTTGAGCTTACGCGACAGTCCATATCTCAGTACTCAAAACATGACGCCGATACTTTTGTCGATCTGCGGCAAAAAGCTCTTGATGGAGAAGATGTTTTCGCAATGTACTGGTATAATCCTCCAGAGCAGCCCCGTGCCGAGGATCCCGATCCTTTTAACACCTTCGGCATTGCCTTAATGGAGACCTTCGGACTACCCCACAGCTATGCCAGAAGTTCAGCCAGAAGCATCATTGACAACCTGTTTGAATCCCCGGAGCTGAGAACACTTCTCTATCGCATGAGTGTTGAATGGGGCACCTCGTTGGAAATGCAGAATATGGGTTATGTGGCTATGGTCAGCCTGTTTTTTATCAGCCTGAACTGGCGTCTCTGTGCCGGGGGAACGCATACCCTGGCCCATGCCATGGTTATGGCAGGTGTGCGGGAGGGCATGGATTTTTATGAGAGCAGCGAGGTTGTCAAGATTATGATTAAAAACGGGAAGGCCACGGGTGTCAGGCTTGCCGATGGATCTGAAGTAGAGGCCAGCAAACTGGTTGCTTCGAATGCCGATATCAAACAAACGCTTCTGGGTATGGTCGGAGAAGATAATCTAAGTCCCCTGTGGGTAAAACGTACAAAGGACTTTAAGATCGGTCCAACATCTGTGGTGGCCTCCACCGCCATGGCGCTGCATGAGGCGCCCAGATATAAAAGCGCGCGCTTCAATCCCGATATCAACAAGACATTTTATACCGTGGTCGGTTTCGATACACCGCAGGAAATGCTAGAATACTGCCGGGATGCGTTGGCGGGCCGCATTCCCCGCCTCCCGGGAGCCGGAACCTGGGTGAACAGTCTGTGGGATCCGACCTATGCACCTGCGGGAAAGCATAGTCTTTGTGGATGGTTTTTCTTTCCCAAAGCCAGCACCCATACCCGCGCGGAATGGGAAGAGGTTCGGACAAGCTACAATCGGTACTTTCTTGAACGCTTCAGCCGATGGGCGCCCAATATGACCCATGCGAATGTGATTGCGGATTTTTTTTATACGCCTCTGGATCAGCAGGACGAAATGCGTCTGATGGAAGGTGACTATATGAATGGAGCCGTATGTCCGAACCAACTGGGCCATAACCGTCCCTTTCAGGAGGCATCCATGTACCGCACCGAAATCGAAGGCCTCTATCTCTGCGGTCCTTATATGCATCCCGGCGGCGGTGTTTCCGGCGGCCCGGCATATAATGCATTTAAGATCATCGCAGAGGATTTCGGTTTGCAAAAATTCTGGGAAGATAATGATCGTGGATACTGATCTGGAGACAATCCGGATTTATTTGTTTGATTGCAATGAAAGGAGGGCTATCGGTGTCGGAATTTTGGAACAACCCGGAAGAAGTCAAAGCTGCGGTTCTCGGAATGCTGGCTAAAAGTCTCAAAGACGATTATATCCGCAAAAAGGGAGAGGACATCAGGAGTCTAGTTGTTTTCAAATACCATGACCCGGATCTTGTGATTTGGGTCGACTATCGGTCCGGCGAAGCCCAATACGATGCCGGTGATCCCCCCGATGAACCGGATGTCACTATTACTGCAAGCTCAGACGATGCCCACCGGGTGTGGTCAAATAAATTCAATGTTACTCTGGGTATCGCACAAAAGAAAATCATTATTACCGGAAATGCTACCAAAATTTTGAAGCTGATTCCCTTGCTTCGGAGATTTGCCGTGAATTACAACGCAACCTTATCTGAGATCGGCAAGGAATCAATCATTCTTTCCTAAGATCAATAAAATGGGAAAAGAATATCGATGGCGATATGAAGTCAACGGCAAGAATAATTGTTGGCTCCCCGAATGGGGAATGCCTCAATGGTCTGGGCAAGATGATGATCCAGTACTTGGAGCAGAATATTGCAGACTTTGCCTATAAGACCACGCAGGCGCTGGGTATTCGCGGCCGTGTGGTTGTCGAAGTTGAGCAGGGAATTGCGATTACCATCTCCTTTGAGGGAGAACGGATCCGGATTGAAAACGGCATCGGCTCTTGCCCGGACCTGCATCTGATAAGCTCGTATTCTATCCTAGCAAATGTATTATCGGCAAAGGCGAATCCCCTGATTGAATTTATCCGCGGTAATATTAAATTGACCTCATTTTTGAAACGTCCTGTCCAAGCTCTAAAAATACTCAGATTTTTGCAGATACCGTCCGAGCTTGTAATTAAATAATTTTTGCAGGTGCCGAACTGTTTGCTCGCGAGGATTATGCGTTTATCAAAAACCAGATTTCCAAGATATCGTTTCAAATAGATGAGAAATCATTTAACCCGCTATGCGCTGAAAACGGCAAAAACAGAAGAAATCCTTGATAGCTGGTTCAATGGCCACGTATCCTTCAGATTTATACAGAACGACATAAATCATTGCGCATACATACACAGCGTTATGCATGTTTGTAACTATGCGGTAGTTTTAAAATCAACGATACAAAGGGCGAATACGCAATTTATTATGACGCTGTGTATAGTTTCTTATACTATTTTCTAAAGCTATTTGGCTCTTCACCACGAAGATAAAACAGAATTTTTTCAACCGCTCGTCATTAATCCAATATCCGAAGCCAATCTCAACTTGACTTAAATACACAAAACGACTTTTGGAATATATTTGTGGGACATGATACTAGTAGGGATTTCAAGATGTGAAAAATGGAGAGAGTCTCCAAAGTAGAATGTGTCCGTAAAGTGGCTCCCGCTCACTCTCTTGAAGGAATGATGGGCAAAATTACATGAGAAGGATGACTCAAATCATGGTAGATGGTATTATCGGCTTCGACCGCTCGTCGATTCAGTCCAAGGGGTTCGAAAAAACAAAAGGGTCAGGTCTACACTCTTGACAGAATATGTTTGGTACGATAAAAAGTGCTATTGTGCATTTAAGTAACCAGAGATTCCTATGGCCCGTCCACTCAGAATAACCTATCCCGGTGCTTTTTAC
>CP070694.1:2828398-2832658 GCA_020353355.1 Desulfobacterales bacterium
ACATTATTCTTCGATCGACAGGCTGTTGTCCGCCCAACCTTTTCTGTTGATCACTACACATTGGTATTCCTTATTTTTCCTTATTAAAGATATCTCATTATTATTTACATGAGCTATTTTTTTCCCAAATTAGTTCGTAGAAATAAGTTCCATACCACGTGCCAATAGTTTCGTAAGTACCGTATACTGGTATCTTATTTATTAATAAACCTATTTCTACTCCGGATCCAAAGGACAAGATCAATGGAATCCCTATTGGAGCAGCACCCGCCGTAGCTGAAGCGAGCGAAATAGTTGAATATGCACCCCACCCTTGCAGAGCTAATACTCCGCCTTGAACGTAAGTATTTGATCCTTGGGGTAGAATGCTTTCTCCTGTCATTCCAATAGCCGCGGATATTAAAGAATCTGATATTTGTCCGGCCACTGCCGCCTCTTGAGCAGTTCTTCCGAATAATATTCCGAAACCTCTTGACAAAGCACTTCCCATAAATAACCCTTCGGTATCTAACGCATTAATCGGATTATTTAGCACATAAGAGTAGAGATTGATTCCACCAGGCAGTCCAATCGGATCCGGCGTCAGATACCTTCCGATCTTCGGATCGTAGTACCTGTTCCAATTATAATGCAGCCCGGTCTCGTCATCATAGTATTGACCCGCAAACCTGAAATTATTCACCACCTTGGAATTGGGATTGATTTCAGCTTCACCAAAAGGCATGTAGTCAGCCTCCCACACCACCGCTCCGCGTTCATCGGTCATCAATACCGGAGTACCCAGGTAATTATTGGCATAATAATACACCGGGGTATCATTGGCTTTGAAATCTACTTTGGCCAGCCGCGTGCTTCCCATGTAGATATACTCGGCAATAAAGGTGGCGTCAGGCTGGCTTTCGGCAATGATGTTGCCGTCAAAATCATAGAGAAAAATCGTTTGTTTGTCACCGGTTTTTTTGATCACCCGCTGGCCCAGGCCGTTATAGGTATAATCTGCAATGGTGCTGTCGCCTTGTTTCACCCTCACCAGCCGGTTGTTGTGGTTGTATTCGTAGGCTCTATTTCCAATTGCGGTGGGATTTCCATTTTTATCGTAAGCATAATTGACGGTTTCTGATCCGATAATGCTCTCCAGTCGATGGGTGCCTGGATAGTAATTGTAGGTCTCAGCCAGGCCGCCAATCTTTCGCGTTAAGCGGTTGCCGACCCTGTCATAGGTATAGCGAATCTTTCCATATTTGCCGACGGCTCTCTTCAGCCGATCTAGATTGTCATAGACAAAGCCCTGATCATACCAGGAAACCCTGGTTCCGCGTATGCCTGTCAGGTTGCCCTTGTTATTGTAAGTATAGGTCTGCTCCATGGATGCGCCCGGATTGGACTTTTCCAGACAGGCGCACTCACTTTGCTCGTTGTAGATGCTGGCACCGGAGCCGGTGTCCATTTCCCTGGCCCCGCCAAATGGATTGTAGCCCAGATTGCTGATCAGCGTCAAACTGTAGTGGGTAAAGTCAACGGAGATATCTTTTATCTTTTTGGTATCCGCATGGCGGCTGGTCAAATCAATCACATGGCCTGAGGGATAGGTGATGGTGTTCAGGCGACTGCCAGGCGAATATCCACGCCCCAGCACATATTCATACCCGCTGATGAAGCTTTTCTTTTCTACCAGCCGTCCGCGTTCGTCATAACCGAAGCTGGTGGTTCCTGAGGGATCTGTCATCCCGGTGCGGCGGCCGATGCCGTTTGCACCCTCATCGTAGCTATATTCAATATCCTGGGAAGCATCGGCAAAATGGATGTGGGTTAAGCGGTTTAAGGCATCATACACGTATCGGGTGGCAATGCCATTGGCATCGGTCTTTTGAACCAGGTTGCCGGCCTCATCATAGGCATACAGGGTTTTGCCCGTATCCGGTGATTTAATATACACCACCCGGCCCATGTCATCGTATTTAAACCGGGTTTTAAGACCTTGCGCATCGATGACCCATTTTAAGTTGCCGTGGCCGTCGTACTCATAGGCGGTAACGGTGTCGTTTGGGCTTTTGTCGGTCTGGGTGACCGTTGTCAGCCGGTTGAATGCATCGTAGCTGTATCGGGTGATACGGTTTTCCGCATCGATCTTTTTCTTCAGATTTCCGTTTTTATAATACCGGTATTCGGTAAAGCTGCCATTGAAATTGATCTGTTTCCAGAGTTTGCCGGGAATATCCGGACCGTTGTATTTTAAGCGCGTGTGGGAAAAGCGTTGACCGGTTGCATCGTGCCGGCTTTTTTTCTTAAGCTTGCAATGCTGATCATAGCCATATTGGATGTAATTGTTTTCAATGTCATAGATCCGATACAGCCGGCCAAAATCAGGATCATACTCATAGCCGGTTTCAACCCCGTCTTCGTCAATGGCGGTGTCCGGCAATCCGTCCACGTAAATCAACCTGTTTGCGCTGTTGTCCGCCCCATGGATGATGGCGGTCATTCTGCCCCGGCCGTCATAGTCAAAATGCGTGGATTGGCCGTTGACATCCACCATGGTTCCCACCTGCCCGGCATCATCGTAGTCGTCAAAGCCGGTAGCGCCGATCAAGGGAGACTCGATATAATCCAGATCGCCGTTGGGATAATAATAAAAGTATGTCACATCAGCGACATCATTGCGCGGACCGTCAATGCACTGCACCCGACCGAAACTGTTATAAGAAAAGACGGTGATGTATTCATATTCAACTGTGGTGGCAGCCGCATCTTTGCTATAGCCTGCTTCGATTACACGATAGACCAGGTTGGTTGGATTCTCGTTGGGAGCACCGTTGCCATCGTCATTGTCATAATCCCGGGTGGTCACCTTGTTGCCGGCGCCCAGCACGCTGGCCTCGGTGCGTGTCACGGGTACATTCAATTGCGGATGATACCTGAAGCCAATCACCCGCTGCTGGGCTGTGCCGGCCGCCAGCCTTACGGTCTGCGCATTGCCGCGGCCATCATGGTCCTGGTATTGATAAATGGTGCCGCCGGCATCTTGCACCTCGATCAGATTCATTTTGCTGTCGTATTGCCAGCGCACCACATCGCCGTCGCCGTAAGGCGGGTCCGCCGGCCCCTGCATGGCCAGCACCCGCTTGCGATCGCCGATTTTTCCAATGCTGTAGCTGCGCGTGATGCCATAGGCATCGGTCACATCCACCCGGGTGGAACTCACATATTCGAGGGTAACCCCCGTTCCCTGAGGACTGAAATGGGTTTTGCAGCGATCCTTTCCGTCATAGTCCCAGCCGCCCAGCATGTGGTTGGCCAAACTGCGCTTTGCCGTCAGGTTGTGAGCATCCTGCAGATCGTCGTAGTCATAGACGTAACCGGAATCATCGGCATATCTCACCGATGTCAGATTGCCGGCCTCATATCCAAACCGCACCCAGATGCCGTCGCCGACCGCGGCGGTGACCGGGCCTTAAATCGACTCCATCAGACCATCGTTGTTATAATTGAAGATCAGGCTGCGGCCGCTGGACAAATCCGCTACGCTATCCAAACGGCCCTGGTCATCATAGTCGATCGCCAGGCGGTTGCCGATCGGATCATCCATCCAGCGCAATTTGCCGGTTTCCGAAAACCCATACCGGCTGCCGTCCAAGCGATGCCAGATATATTCGTCGCCGCTAAATTCTACCCTGGAGAGCTCAAATAAAATGCCTTTGTAGGTCCCCGATTTTCTCTGTTTAAAATACCGCCCGCAGCCGGTGTCATCCACGATCCTCAGATAGCTTTGGCCGTTGGATGCCAGGCCGGCATCCAGAAAAACCGAATAGGTGTGGCTCCAGCCAAAACCTGAAGGGCCGGCAATGTTAGATTTGCTGTTGTAGAAGGCCGAAAAGGAAAGCCCCGGACCAGGGGGGGAAGCAAAGCTTAAATCGTTGCGGATTTCAACCACATTGCCATTGAGGATACGAACCGTCCCGGCGATCAGTCCTGCGCCGCCCTGCTGCTCGTCACAGGCCAGGCCAAAATCCTTATCCCGGGTTGAAAATGAAAGGCCCGCCAGGCCCCTATCCACCGGATGGGTTGATGATCCCTCCAGGACGGCAACCGCCAGAATTAAAAACACAATGCATGCCGTGCTTACCTTCGGCCACAATTTGCCCGGCTTCACGCTCAAAATCTCCCTTAAAAAAAAGCACAATGAGCCATTCAAGGAGTAATTAATTTACTTTCACCGGAAAATTAAGATTGAGAATACCAGGGAATCGGAAATGCGAAAAG
>CP070694.1:2832758-2835750 GCA_020353355.1 Desulfobacterales bacterium
ATCCTTTTTTCGATCTTTAAATCGTTGTAGCGCCTGTCTTACTTCCCCAGTTTTAATCGGTAGAGGAAAAAATTCCTTAATACCGATTCGGATGGCCTTCATCAAAGTATTCGGATCGGCAATTTCAGATGTCAGAAATACATCGCCAATTGCCCTTTTATCGAAAGAGACTGGATCATGTTAAAATCCCTCTCAGGGTTTTTCGCCAACTCGTAAATCAACAGATCAGGCTTCCGGTTATCGCCCGGTATCATGATCTCGAAATCTCCCAGGGCGCGGATGATTTTGATCAGGTCATCGTTTACCGTCGGGTTCTTTAAGGCTAATTTGATGAGGTAGATGTTATTGGTCATGAAATATCTCCAAAACAAAAGCTTTTGAATGATAAACGCCGTAAAATATACTAGTCCACCAGTACTGGTATTTCGGCCAAAATTCCGAAGTTTTCTCCCCCGGTGACCCCTTCTGGAATATGGTCTCTGCAGCTTGGAAGCAGATAAATTGTTTTCATCTGGTACTCCGCACGAACTCCATTTCTATCTATTAAGGTATAATTATCTGCGAAGCTATTCCAGATAAATTCCTCGGGGCTCATACCATCAGGCAATTCCGAAGGATCTGGAGTTGGTCGCTCCCATGCATTGTACATGACCGTTCCTTCATTATCATAGATTGCAGGCTTACTTGGAGGTAAGTCATTATAGTCTGGGTTCCAGGTGACATGAACGACATATACCTCAACTGCTCCAACAAGCGGTGCACACGTCGTCGGATCATCAATACAGTCGATAACCGGCAATGTCATTCTGAGAAAACCCGGATCCTCTTCAGCAGCAGTATAGCATGCATAAAAATCTTGAAATGCGGAACTAATCTGCCCATTATTTACCTGCATACCCATGCCTAAATAAAGAAAATTATCATTCACGCCTTCCTCACCGCATTGAATCAGCGGTCTCACATCCGGAGTGTTTGCGGCACCGCCGGGGAAGGGATCACAAGGCAGATCCCCTGGCTCCCATCCGTCTGGGGTACCATCTGTATTTAAAAACTGTTCAAGGCTCGTCCACATCCCGGTTTCCTCATCCTGCCCACCTGCGGCATCGTTGATAAAGCGGCCAAACGTACAATCATACGATCCATCCACTTGACGGAGAGCCTGCATGCAGATAGCAATGGGTGCACCCACTGCATCGTCAGTAAGAGTTCCGGCAAAACCGATGTACGCGACAGCTTCTGCAGATCCCTGGAAGCTCTGGAAACCAAAAATTCGGGCAAAATATGATGCAATGGGGGTTGAGTGCCTGCGCGTTCTCACCCGAACGGCATTGATAAAATTTAAATTGGCATCCAGTTCTTCAGTTGTGGCATTCCAAAGGTCGACAGTATCCAAAGAAGCATTTGGATAAAAACCGCGAGGCAGAGCGCCCAAACCAAAGCTCCAGTGTCCTCTTTGAACGTCTCCGGTGTTTTCACCAGGCCAATTGACCTCCACAGGGACCCGTTCGCTCAAGTTCGCAATGGCGGCGTCATAGCCAAACTGGTTGGCGTTTGGGTTGACGGCTGTCCCATCGTCAAGGTACAGATTCCCTGCTCCGGCAAGCGCCCCTGCATCAGCAGCATTTTGAAGTTCGTTGCGAGCTACCATTAAATGGCCAACATCTATAGCCAGGGCAATGAAACCCACTAACATGATAAGACAAATTGCAATGATTACGGCGCTCACCCCTCTCTGATTATTCAAAAGTTGACATAAGCGTTGTTTTTCCATCAGGCGCGTTCACTCCTATTTTGTTTACTCGCATCTCATCACGGTTTCAGTATCTATATTAATGCTGCCTGGGTGTGCTCCCGAAAAAAACGCAGCAAGGAAACCAGGGATAAGCAGAAATTCATACTGATATGTCACGTTAACCGTCAGTTGATCATTGTGATTTTCGCATTCTACAAACGTTAGTGGATCGACATCGCATTGTGTGCTGGAGTCGCCAAAGGTTATCAGTTTATCACCGCAGTAGTTAATAACTACATCTCTAACTTCTGTATAATCTGGCCGTGCTTCTCGGAAAAGGATTCCCGTCCGAGCACCCTCGCGGCTGGCATTGGTAATCACGGCCTTGTCATAAAAAAGGATGCTGAACTCGATAATTCCAAAAAGAAATATAACTAGCAACGGCAAAATGATTGCAAACTCCACCGCAGAAGCCCCTTTTTGATCAGCTATTTTAAATTTTATTTCCTTAATCGTTTTCACGTCAGGCTCCTTCATCCCATTTATTTATATCACTGCAGCTTAAGGATGTTGACGATTTCTTTTGGCTTTTCAGCTTTAAAGCTATTTTTGTATTTGTTTACATTATAACCAGCGGCAGCACCGTCGAGATTTAAAACCGGATCGAGGTTTTTGTATGCATCCGAATTCGCCATCTGGTTATAAATTGCGGCTTCGTAAGATCTTCCCCAGTTTCTGTCTAACAATGATTCCCTCTGAGACAATATTGTTCCGCTGCAGCCTGAAACAAAGAGCAGCCCCATAACAATTCGGACGATTAAAAAATACTTTTTTAACATTGGTTTCTCCTGTTTTTGTCAAAGCGTTGCATGCTGTAGCTCTTGGTCCGGCCGTCTAATGACGGCACCATCAGTGAAAAACTTATTATTCCGGCACGGAATGGCCGAATTCCCCATCCAGCCCTTCATGCACCGGGGCGGACCGGCCGCTGCTCTTGCCTTCAATGGCTCCGAGTAGGAAGAATTCGATCTCGTTGGGTTCGACATAAAAGTCGGTGGGCAGCGTCTGTTTTGCCAGTTCCAGCGGTTTGACCAGATGGGGTGTTACGATAATCACCAGTTCCGTCTCGCTTTTTTGAAAAGATTTGCTCTGGAAGAGGACTCCCAACACCGGGATGTCGCCCAAAAGAGGAAACTTGGAGATACTGGCCCTCGTCGCTTCACGCAAAAGCCCGGCGATGGCAAAGCTCTGACCGTCTGC
>CP070694.1:2835850-2838441 GCA_020353355.1 Desulfobacterales bacterium
GATCAGCTGAGGGTTACTCCATCCATCGAACTGGTGCCACCGCATTCGTTGCCGCGGGAGTCCGGCAAAACATCATTGATTGAGGTCGAGAATAAATAGAATCCAATGTTACAAAATAGAATATAGAATATCGAACAAGGAATAATGAATGTCGAAGGAAAACAGAAAATATGATCTTGAGGAGCGCTTAATAGATTTTGCCGTTCAAATTATTCGTACGGTGGAATTGTTGCCAATGATTAATGCAAGTGATGAGCTGATCTCGATTTTTGTGACAAGCATACGAACATCTAAGCAAAAGGCCAAAAAAACTTCCTAATTCGATATTCGATATTCAATGTATTTATAGTATCAAAGCCTTGACCATAGCTTTAGAAAAAATAATCAGAGGACCTATGATCGCTCGAATCGAAAAAGACACAATTTTCGCCTCCATTCTCCAATGCCGCTTCAAGTCCATTACCGAGGAGATGGGATATACCTTGCTTCGAACGACAAGATCCCCCATCTTGAATGAGGCCAGGGACTTTGTCACCGGAATTTATGATGCCAAAGGCCGGATGCTGGAACAGGCAGAGTACATCCCGGTGCTGGCCTTCGCCCTGCAACCGGTCTGCCAAAAAATCATTGAATACTTTGGAGATGCTATCTACCCCGGTGACGTCATATTGCACAATGACGTGTTTACCGGCGGCAATCAAAATGCTGATGTGGCTGCATTCAAGCCGGTTTTCTACAACAATGAGCTTTTTGCCTGGGCTGCGGTGAAAGGCCATCAGGCCGATATCGGGGGAGCCGTGGCGGGTGGATATAATCCGGGTGCCAGGGAGATATGGCAGGAAGCACTCCGAATTACTCCCGTTAAGGTTATCGAAAAAGGCAAATTAAGGCGTGATGTCTGGGATCTTATTTTTGCCAACATTCGGTATCCGATTGTAGAGGAAGATATTAAAGCCCAGATCGGCAGCTGTGCTGTTGGCGAGCGATTGATTCATTCACTTCTTGAGCGTTACGGTATTGAAAAACTTCGTGAACATATTGATCTGCTATTTGATTCTACCGAGAAAATGGTTCGTGCCGAGATCAAGCAAATACCTGATGGCAGCTATGAGGGCGAAAGCTGGATGTATTATGATGGTATTCATCTCGGCTCTAAATTCAGAATCAAGGTGACCATTACGGTTGAGGGAGATGAAATCTACTTTGATTACACCGGAACCGATGGACAAACTGAAGGATTTGCCAATGCACCTTTAGGCGCCAGCGTGTCGGCGATTGTTTTAACATTTCTCATGTTAATCGATCCAAATATTCCCCACAATGATGGTCTTCTCAGGCCTTTGCACATTCAGATTCCGGAAGGGACGTTTCTCAATGCAAGTTTCCCGGCAGCGACGACCTTTGGCAACAGTATTACCGGTCCCAACTCGGATGCTATTCTTAAAGCCTTATCCAAAGCCATCCCGGATCGAGTAACGGCCGGATGGAATCGTATGTTGGCACTGGCCGTTTCTGGAATGGATCCCAGACATAATAGACCCTATGTGGATATTTTGTTTAATGCTTTAAAAGGAGGATCCGGGGCCATTCGCGGTTTTGACGGCTACGACCATATCGGGTTGATCAATTGTGCCGGCGGTATCCTGGCCCAGGACCCTGAAATGTTTGAGCTACAAACCCCGAATACCATCGCCAAACACGAATACGCTAAAGATTCTGCAGGTGCAGGACAGTGGCGTGGAGGGTTAGGTGTTGAAACCGTCATTCAATTTAACGGGGTAAATAACAAAGGGGTTGTTTTTGGTGACGGCGTCGATGAGGAGGCGCGTGCCTTTGGCTTATTCGGCGGCAAAGCAGGCAGTATCAACGAAATGGAGTTTCGTTTTCCGGATGGTCATCGTCACCAACCTCAATCCAAAGAACTAATTGCGGATATACCTGCAGGAACAGTTTTGCGACAGGTGGCCGGAGGCGGCGGAGGCTATGGAGAGCCATTTTTAAGGTCAGCAGAAGTCGTGGCCAAAGAAGCTCGCAACGGCGTTCTTTCTTCCATAAAGGCACGAGAAGAATATGGCGTAGTAGTATGTCCTGACACTTACCAAGTTGATCTGAAGAAAACTGAACGTATCCGTGGTAAAGGGCTGCCAAAATAAAAAAGATGCCACTCAGAATGATTCGAATGGGTTGTATCGATATCTCATTAATATACTAGAGATGCTCAAAGGCAGCACGAGCAGCATCTGAATACACGCAAAGGAATGACGAGTGTCTAAAAATTCTATTTTAGATGAATTGGCTTATAACCAATCTTCCGGAGCACTGAGCTTTAAGGATACCCGCTACATGCTAATCAGACCCGAAACGCTTATCGGGTTTCAAAAAGCAATTGAAGAAACCGACAAGCAATTGGTCAAGGAAGCCTTTTTCCGGGGCGGATTTAAAGGTGGATATCTATCGGCGAAAAATTACAAAGAAATACTTCACTACGACAATGAACAGATCGTCAAGTTCATGATGAAGATGGGTACCGAAATCGGCTGGGGGCATTTCACGCTTCAAGATTTCGATTCACAAAAAAAACATTTAAAAGC
>CP070694.1:2838541-2843285 GCA_020353355.1 Desulfobacterales bacterium
GTTCGCGGCTGGAAGCCGCTCCCACTATGAATAAAACCGATAAACTGAGTTGAATTAATGGGACAAAAGGCAGGGATTGCCTTGATCTGTTTGAGGATAGAGGAAACACACGAATCCTTTTTGCCGCCAACCTCAAACCCCAAACCTCCAACACATAGTTTGATCGACCCAAAACCACTAACCACCAGTCAATAGCAAATTTGAGGAAATATCATGAACCCAAAGTCCGCCATCGCCGTCGTCGGTACCTTTGACTCAAAAGCAGAAGAACATTTCTTTCTAAGAGATCGTATTGAACATAGAGGTCTTCAGGTCTTAACCATCAACGTGGGCACCAAAGGCCCCTCCCCTTTTCCGGTATCCATAGATCTTTATGAATTCATGTATAAAATGGGAAAATTAAATTTCGAAAGCAGAGATGAATCCATCAATGCCATGATTCAGGAAGCTAAGACGCAAATTAAGAAATTGTACCATGAAGGCGAAATTTGCGGAATAATATCTGCCGGGGGTGGAACAGGAACCCATCTAGGTACCGGTATCATGCATGAACTTCCGCTGGGTGTCCCCAAAGTCATGGTGTCCACGGTGGCTTCTCGAGATATGAGATCCACCGTAGGCACGAAAGACATCACCATGATTCACAGTGTGGCGGATCTGCTGGGTGTCAACAGTATCTCCGGCAAAATTCTGGAAATCGCCGCTGCCGGCATTTGCGGGATGGTGCGAACCGACTGGAAACCCAAAGCAGAGAAAAAACGTATTGCCCTCCCCTTTTTCGGGTTTATCACCGAAGGTGCGGAAGCCACCAAAAACGCTCTGGAAGCTCTGGGATATGAAGTCGTTGCCTTTCACGCCAATGGGACCGGCGGCATGGCCATGGAGGAGCTGGCAGCCGAAGGATATTTTGATGGTATCCTGGATTTTGCCACCCACGAACTTGCCGATGATCTGAAAAATGGGTATTGCAGAGGAATCGGTCCTGAACGATTTGAGCCGGTTCCCGATCGGTCCATCCCCCGTCTGATTGTCCCCGGAGGATTGGATTGTGCCGTGCTGGAGTTTACCCGCCGGAATGTTCCCGAGCCATACAAAGATCGCAAAATTTTTTTCTACGATTTTCGCTCTGCCATACGGCTCAACATCGAAGAGACCAAAATTTTGGCCGATCAATTGTCGCAAAAGCTGAATCAGGATCCGGCCAACATTAAAGTGCTTATCCCAACCAAAGGCTGGTCCGAAGCTGACAGGCACGGTGGCCCTCTATATGATCCAGAAATGAACCGGTTATTCACTCAACGGTTAAAAGAAAAACTCGATTCTCAGATCGAGATTGAGGAAATGGATTGTCATATCAACGATACTGCCTTTGGAGAGATGGCAGCAAAAGTGATGGATGAAATGGTGCGAAACGTAACTAATGGTGAAATACCTTGAAATTCTATCCTACTTTTGTTTCGATTTCTTGCTTTTAGTTATTTGGTATTAATTATCTAGACTTCCAATCACACCATAAAAAAACAAGAGACAGACCCATGCTACTCAAACCGGATTGTATACCTTGCATATTGAAGATGACCATATCGTCTCTTCGAAAACTCCCCCTGGATGAAAATTCAGTAAGAGAAGTTTACTCTGAAATATTGGAAAATCCCGCCTTACGCGGACTCAAATGGGATACTACCAGCCCGGAAGTCATTGAAGATGTATGGCGGAAAATTGTAAAAAAAATGGATACTCCCGACCCTTTTTATTTAGAAAAGTCAAGCCAGAATAAGAAAGTTATGGCGCTCTATCCTTTCCTGGAAGAGCTGGTGAATGAGGACTCCGATCCCCTTTATCCGGCAGTTAAGCTGGCCATACTGGGAAATTCACTTGATTTTATGATCGCCGACACTAGTCTAACAATTGAAAATTCAATTAAAGATAGAATTAATGCGCCACTTTCAGCTGAGAATTATTCAAAGTTTAAACAACAATTACACGCGACTAAACGTTTGCTATATTTTGGAGACAACGCCGGCGAAATAGTGTTTGACAAATTATTCATCGAAACGATTAAGAAATTGTATGAACTTGAAATCGTATTTGTAGTAAGAAGCGTTCCCACGCTGAATGATGCGACCTTAAGGGAAGCAAAATCAATAGGTATGCATAAAATTGTGAAAGTCATTGAAAATGGTATAGATGGCCCCTTGCCGGGAACCATGTTGAACCGGTGTTCAAATGAGGTGACCGATTTCGTCCGTCGATCGGACCTGATCATTTCCAAGGGCGGCGGCAATTTCGATACTCTGGATGAGGAAAGGAAACATCTGAAGAAAAAAATTTCATTCCTTTTGCTTTCGAAATGCGATCCGCATTTTAAGAACTTCGGCGTAAATTTATATCAGCCTATTATGGCTAATTTTTACTAGAACCTATCGGACTCACACGAAATTTGAAAGGCTAACGCGGCAAGTCATCACATCTTATGACAACAGGTATGAATTATATGGTTAATTACCGGTCTTTGCCGCCCCTGCTGCTGCGAAGGTCGTGTTCGCCTCACCCATGAAACGCGAGGCTGTTAAAGTCACGTCCGCCCGGTTCCAGGCCTTCCTGAATCTTTTATCGATCACGACGGCCTGCGCTTCCTTTCCCTGAGCGCGGAAACTCTGCATCAGGCCAAACAAAGACCAGCCGTTCTCCCGATTGCGGCTTAGGTCTTGCCAGTAGATGGCTTCGGCTTCAGCTGGCCTTCCGGCTTCCAACAACACCGCGCCCAGCGATTGTCGTACGGGAATATGCCAGTCGGGCGGTTCATTGTAGATCAGGTTGTCTTCTAAAAGGATCCCGCGGTGAAGCCGAGCTATAGCTCGATCGTAATCTCCCCGCTTAGCGTCCAGTTCGCCTGCAAGAACCTCGGTGGCGATTTCCAGGATCGCTTTTGCCCCATTTCTGGAAAAAGTTACACGGTAGCCGTCCAAGGCCTTTTGTGCAGCAATCCTTCGCAGACTGTCCAGTTCCTGGCTTGCTTCATCCAATTTTCCCTTGGCGCTGAAAGCCATTCCGCGAGCGTAGTGCCAGACACCTGTCCAAAAAAAGCTATCTTCCGGCGGCCGGGGTTCACTAAGAATCAATTCCCATTCCCCGAAGCGCGTATACGCGAAAAGCGGCGCTACCAGAAACTGATGAAGAAGCGGCACTTCGCGCCAGGCACCCTCCGGGATGCTAGAAGCTGATTTGCGTGCGGCATCGATTGCCACACGGCTGCGCCCCTCCATAGTGGCCGAGTCCCATAAGAAGTGAATATTGTGCGGGTAATAGGCCAGCGGATAGACACCTTGCGCCCGACACTGAGTGATGTAATCTTCGTCGGCCGCGATGGCATCTTCGTTGCTTTTAGATGCATCGTTGTAACGGCCGATTCGTCGGAAGATATGCGAAGGCATATGAACGAGATGCCCAGCCCCTGGTGCCAAAGTCCAAAGCCTTTCGGCCGCAGCTTCAGCAAGTTCCGGTCGAGCCAATTCGACTGAGTGGATGTAGAGGTGAATGGCTCCGGGATGATTTGGATTGCGTGCCAGCACGGATTCCAGTATGCTAAGAACCTCCACTGTTTCCGGATAAGGTTGCATATCACGCGTCCAGTAATTCCAGGGCCTGAGATCCATCACAGCTTCGGCGTAAAGCGTGGCCGCGTCAAGATCATCGGAATACCGGTCGCGCAGTTCGCGCATAGCCCCGGCATATGCGAGGTCCAGAGAGGTACGGTTGGGTTTCTCCTCCCCGGAATAGCGTTTGGCCAGCGCATCAATGTAAGCCTTCTCTTTTTCGGAGGCGTTTTTCTTCAGCGCAATCGCTTTTTGGATCATCTCGTATGCTTGTCGTTCTGCCTCAGCTGGCATTGCCATGTTGATGTTGGGTCCAAGCACCAATGCCATTCCCCAGTAAGCCATGGCACAATTGGGATCGAGGCGCGCTGCCTCGCGAAAAGATCGAGTAGCTTCGGCATGATTAAAACCATAGACCAGCATCATACCCTGATTGATGAACAGCTGTGCCCGTGCCGAGTTAGTCGTAACGGGAAACCTATGATCCCCCAGGTTCTGCAGCCGAGGAGCAATTTGGCCTGGTACTGCAGTTGATTGGACGTCTTCTTGGGGATTCGTCTGCGTGCGAGCCAGCTGTTCGGTGGTCAAGATTCCGGCCATGGTTACTGCTAGTGCCAAAAAAAATATTTTAAGGGATTTATGCGAGTTAATTTGCATTGTCGCACCTCCTGATTTCTTGACAGTAAATTTCGATATTTAGAACGACTGATGGAAAAAGCAAAAGACTATGGCAATCCGTAACAAAGAGAATTCAATTTTGCGGATATATCCAATATGCTATCGTCACACTCTTAGTATAGTGTTACTTTGTGGTATTTCAAGGGGAGCTGAATTAATTTTCCAAAAAGAGAGCCTGAATCATTATTTAGTGATTATCAAGTCCAATATATAAGTTTTGCTTATATGCTTTATAAAATCATATAAGTTGACATCATTGTGTATCCAAATCATAAAATGAGTAAATCATTATTCCCAATTTCCATTATTCCAACAATCCAATGAAATTTGTTTTGGGGGTGAAAACATGGCGAAAGAAATCAAACATACCATCTGTTTTCGCTGTAAACCTCGCTGCCGGCTCGAACTAGAGGTGGAAGACAACCAGATTATCAAGGTCAGCACCTCATCCATCAAGAAATGTCCCCGCA
>CP070694.1:2843385-2846918 GCA_020353355.1 Desulfobacterales bacterium
AAACGTAAGATTGTTTTCCCTGAAACACTTGCTAACGGGAAAATTCATCTTCCTCCGGGGCTGAAATCTCTGAAATAGATAATTTGTATTGCTACAGAAGCAACTTAAGTATAAACGATCCGCTAGAACCTTCAGATTTGCAATGCATCAGAGGAGTAATGGAGTAAGGGAGCAATGGAGTATTGGAAAGATAATTTAAATTTGTAATTATCAAAAAGTCTCCATTACTCCACCACTCCGATACTCCAAAACTCCTTTTTATATTTTGAAAGATCCGGGTTTCAAAATCGATTTATCTTAGTATAAAACCAAAAAGTTAGGAGAAAAATTCTTTATATGTTCCTCGGCACGGTTGTATACGCTTTGATTAACAGTGCCATCCTGGCGCTGATGGCCATTGGTTTTAATTTAACCTTCGGCATCAGCGGTGTCGCCAATTTTTCCTATGGCGCATTGTATGTGACCGCTGCATACGTAAGCTGGATGCTGCTGAATCTAATAAAGCTCCCCTATTTTCTCTCATCTTTGATTTCCATCCTTTTTTCCACCCTGCTGGGAGCGCTGATGTATCGGTTTATCCTCTTGCGAGTTCGCGGCCAGGCATTGTCGGAAGTCATTGCCACCTTTGGTATCGGTCTGGCCATCCTCGAATTATTCCGGTATCTGGGGTTTGTCGGTTTTGAATATACCCTGCCGGTTTTCATCGACCAAAGTTTTTTTATTTTAGGCGCTTTTGTCGATATGCAACGAATTCTGATAGTAATCATCGGCGCTCTATTGATACTCGCATTGTGGCTCTTCACCCATCATACTTCTTTGGGACTTGCATTTCGGGGCATCGCCCAGGATGAGCGCACGGCGCTCAGTCTGGGGATTGATTCGGATTGGATCGCCACTTTGGCCGTATCGTTTGGTGCCGGCTTGGCTGCCATAGCGGCTACCATTATCATCCCGCTGGGCAGCATTGCTCCCGGTGAGGGATATGAAGTATTGATCAAAGCCTTGGCTGTTTGCATAATTGGAGGTCTTGGCAGTACCGGCGGCGTCATTGTGGCCAGTTTTATTATCGGCTTTGCGGAACGTTTTACAGACTCCTATATCAGTTCACACTGGACGATGATCGTCAGTTTAGCAGCCATCCTCATTGTATTGATCGTAAAACCGTCCGGGTTGTTCGGAGAGCAAAAGGAATTGGAAGAAAGAATATAGTATGGAAAAACGTAAAGAACGGATTGACAGAGGGATTAAGGTCAGATCAGGTGACATATTCGCCCTGTGTTCCTGCCGGGAGATGCTCTTTTTAGCTGCACCACGGTTAATACCAATATTAGGATTTCTCATATTGCCGCTGTTGTTGGGTGCTTACTGGCAGAAAGTGTTACTCTCAGTGGCTGTGTTTGCGCTGTTGGCCATCAGCTGGGATATTCTGACCCAAAGCGGAATGATATCCTTGGGCCAAGCATTATTTTTCGGGATGGGGGCCTATGCTTCCGGAGTTATGAATCACTATTTCGGATGGCACCCCATGGTAGCAATTCTTTTTGCAACTTTTATCGGCGGGGTGATTTGCACAGCCTTGTTGCTTCCGGTGCTGCGATTACGCGGGATTTATTTCGCAATGGTTACGCTCATCATTCCGTTGATGCTGGTTCGAATCATTGAAGCCACCAAGATTTTCGGGGGAACCGAGGGACTCAGCGGAATAGTACCGCTGCCATCAAAATGGTTGGAGCTTTACCTGGTGATGGGTGCATTAATGGCCGCCCTTTTTGGTTTCAGACGCATGCTGGACTCTGACTATGGTCTGGTATTGAAGGGTATCAATGACAACGATCGTTCCGTCATGAACGCCGGTATTAACATTTACTGGTTTAAGGCCCAGGCACTTTTTATTTCAAGCAGTATCGGAGCATTCAGCGGCGCTTTCATGACACATGTATACATGTTTGTGGGTATGCCGGTGTTTGCCCTGGATTATTCCATTTTGCCCATTGCTGCGGCTGTGGTAGGTGGACCCGGCAACCTGGCGGGTGCAACGCTGGGGGCTTTCATCCTGGTGCCGCTGTCCGAAATCCTGCGCGGGATCGGTGGGCTGCGGATCGTCTTGTACGGGCTGTTTCTGGTCATCTTTATTGTGGCCCTGCCGGAAGGTATTTTTCATTACATTCAGCGCAAATATCATCAGTTTGAGCGATGGGTGGAGGTGGAAGGATGAGCAGTTGCCCTTTGCTAAAGGTATCCGGGCTTTAAAAAAATTTCGGCGGTGTCCAAGCCATCAACGATTTGAACGTTGAACTGGCAGAAGGAGAACTGCTGGGATTGATAGGTCCGAACGGCTCCGGCAAGACCACCGCGGTCAATCTAATCACCGGCTTTGTTAAACCATCGGAGGGAGAGGTATTTTATCGGAGCCAAAATATTACAGGTTGGCCCCCCTACAAGATCGTGCGTCTTGGAATTGCCCGCACCTTTCAGATGGTCAAACCCTTTTATCGACTTCCGGCCTATAAAAATATGATTATTCCGTTGTATTCTCCCAGAATTAAACAGACGATCGGCGGCAAATACGGCGACCGCGATGCGGTGGCATTAGACCTTCTGGAAGAAGTCGGATTTGAGCGGGATGCGTTTGTCGCTTACAAGAGTGCCAGTGTATTGCCGCAGGGGTATTTGAAACGACTGGAGCTGGCCAAAGCGATTGCGTTGCAACCGGACCTGATGATTTTGGATGAATTGTTCTCAGGTCTGAGTTTAGCCGAAGTTGCCAGCATCGTCCCGATTATTGAAAAACTGCGACAGGAAGGTAAAACCATTATTATGATTGAACACCGCTTAAAAGAGCTGTTCAGGATTGCCGATCGGGTGGTTGTTCTGAATTTTGGCGAAAAGATTGCCGAGGGCAAATCAGACGAAGTGATGCAAAGCGAGGCGGTGAAGAAAGCATACCTCGGAGCAGAAGCGTGAAACAGCTTGTAGCTCATAGGTCATAGCTTATAGCTTATAGCTTACAGGATTAGAGGGAAACTGCTTGTCTAGCAGCTATTCGCTGTAATCTATAGGCTTTAAGAGGAATAAAGGTCCATGCTTGAAGTACACAACTTGATGGTTTTTTTTGAAAATGCACTGGCCATTAATGATTTGACCATGGAGGTAAAAGAAGGCGAAATCGTCGGTGTGATCGGGTCGAATAGTGCCGGAAAAACCACGCTGATGAACAGCCTTTCCGGGTTGATCATTGACATGCGCATCAAGGAAAAGCGCAGAGGTGGAGAACGGATCACCGTTTATGGGAATATCATCTTCAATGACGAGGATATTACGGAAACCAAACCCAGCGAACGGGTGAAAAAGGGGATCGTGCTCTGCAGGGAGCGTCATCCGGTATTTCCGGAGAGCAGCGTTCTGGAAAATTTGAAAATCGCCGGATATTTAAAAAAGCGACTGGAGGTGCGGACCGCGATCGATTACGTATTTGAATTGTTCCCGGCTCTGGTTCATTTAAAAGCTCGCAAGGCCGGATTTCTGAGCGGGGG
>CP070694.1:2847018-2856529 GCA_020353355.1 Desulfobacterales bacterium
ATGTTTTCCAATTGTTCCACCACAGCACAACGCGGGGCATTGGATTGGGCGCCCAGATTCCGCAATGCCGTTGCACCGCTGTTTGATGAACTCTACCAGAAAGTAATTTCCGGTGAGGAAACCAAGCGCGTTCTGGAGACCAACAGTGCTCCGGATTACCGCGAAAAATTGCAAAAAGAGCTCGATATTATCAAGAATTCCGAAATGTGGAAAGCCGGCGCCACGGTAAGATCGCTGAGACCGGAAAATAGAAGATAGCTCAGGAGAAAAATCATGGATCCTGTATTACTGTATGATACGACGCTAAGGGATGGAACTCAGGGAGAAAATGTTAACTTTTCTGCTGATGAAAAAGTCAAAATCGCCTTGAGGATAGATGATATTGGCGTGCATTACATCGAGGGCGGTTGGCCGGGGTCAAATCCCAAGGATATGCAGTTTTTTGATCTGGCCAAAAAGGCGGACTTTAAGCATGCTCGACTGGTTGCGTTTGGTTCGACCCGAAAACCAGGGATACAACCTGATAAAGACGACAATTTGCTGGCGCTTCTTGACAGTGGCACTTCAACCGTGACGATATTCGGCAAAAGTTGGGAACTGCATGTCGAAGAAGTCATGAACAACACCCTGGATGAAAACCTAGCAATGATCCATGATTCCGTCAAATTTCTGAAATGGAACAAAAGAGAAGTTATCTACGATGCGGAGCATTTTTTCGACGGATATCTAAACAATCGCGAGTATGCCTTACAGACCCTGACTGCGGCAATAGAAGCCGGAGCGGACTATATCGTCCTTTGCGACACCAATGGCGGTACCCTGCCCTTTGAACTGGAAGCGATCATCGCAGATGTTCAAAATTACCTTGAAGAAAAGGGCTTTAAAAGCCCTGAAGGCGCTCCGGTGAAATTGGGTATTCATACCCACAATGATTGTGGCATGGCAGCTGCAAATACAATTGCCGCCGTTCGGGCGGGCGCAGTTATGGTACATGGGACGATTAATGGATACGGTGAACGATGCGGCAATGCCGATTTAACCTCCATTATTCCGATTCTCAGCCTGAAAATGAAGCGGCCCAGTATATCCGTAGATAACCTGAAGAAACTCAAGTCTCTTTCCAGATATGTGAGCGAAACCGCAAATCTGGTGCCCCTCAACAACAGACCATTTGTCGGCAGAAGCGCATTTGCTCACAAAGGCGGAATTCATGTCAGTGCCATTATGAAGGTGCCGCGCGCATATGAACACATTGATCCAGGCCTGGTTGGAAACGAAAGACGTGTTTTGGTCTCCGACCTTTCCGGCAAAAGCAATGTGGAATATAAAGTCAAAGAACTCGGCATCGAATTGGGTAACAACGGCTACGATAGTAAAAAGATTGTTGCGGAGATAAAGCAACTGGAACAGGAAGGTTATCAGTTTGACGTGGCCGATGGTTCATTTAAGATCCTGGTCGAAAAATTTACGGATCAATTTCAACCGCTTTTTGAGCTGGAATCATTCCGGGTCACCATTGAAAAAGACAAAGATCAGCCATGTACGGCCCATGCAACGGTTAAAATTTCTGTTGGAGGTAAACAAGAAATAACGGCAGCAGAGGGATACGGCCCGGTCAGTGCTCTGGATAATGCCTTGCGCAAAGCCCTGGATCGGTTTTATCCGGATCTGGATACCATGCGATTGATTGATTTTAAGGTGCGGGTGATCGATGGAACTCGCGGAACCGCCGCCCGGGTAAGGGTGCTGATCGAATCCCGGGACCAGGAACGAATCTGGAATACCATCGGCGTATCCGAAGATATCATCGAGGCCAGTTGGCAGGCTCTGGCAGATAGTTTTCAATATAAATTGGCGAAGGAAGAAAAGATCAGAAGCAGTAATTAAGGTGACTGAAATCAAAACATTAACACAATAACAAAAGAAGGAATTATTACATTGCAAAGAAAAGAGAGTAAAAATGCCGCAGGAAAACCGGCGATCCGGTTCCTGCGGCCTATGCTCCCTACGTTTTAGTCAAATTGTCGGCAACCGTTCAAAGGTTCAGCGTTGATGTGAACCCACAATCCTTGAACCTCTGAACCCTGAACCTTTGAACCTTGAACCCTTATATTAGTTGAATATTAAGAATAGAGAAATAATCTCAATCGAACAAGGGAGTATACAAATGACAGACAGAGTAATCATCTTCGACACTACATTAAGAGACGGCGAACAATCTCCGGGTGCCAGCATGAATGTGGCCGAAAAAATGCGGTTGGCCGTTCAGCTCGAAAAACTGGGAGTTGATGTTATCGAGGCCGGCTTTCCGGCCGCATCCGATGGAGATCATGACGCGGTTTTGCAAATTGCCGGCAAGCTCAAGCAATCCGAAGTTGCCGGATTGGCCCGGACCTCCAAAAACGATATCGATCGTGCCTGGGATGCCATCCGTCACGCAGCCAAACCGCGGATTCATACCTTTATCGCCACATCCGATATCCACCTGGATTACAAACTGAAAATGTCCAGAGACGAAGTGCTCCAGTCCACCGTAGATGCCGTTAAATATGCCAAATCGTTTACCGACAATGTGGAATTCTCGGCCGAGGACGGATCCAGAAGTGATCGGGATTTTCTGAGCAAGGTTTTTGAAGCCGCCATTGAAGCAGGAGCCACAACGGTAAATCTTCCCGATACGGTGGGCTATGCGATCCCGGAAGAATTTTCCGAATTGGTAAAATATATTAAAAACCACACCCCCAATATCCACAAGGCGGCATTGAGTGTGCACTGCCATAATGATCTGGGCCTGGCCACTGCCAACACGCTTGCGGCGATAAATGCCGGAGCCAGACAGGCCGAGGTGACCATCAACGGTATCGGGGAACGCGCCGGCAACACCTCTCTGGAGGAGGTGGTGATGGCCCTGCACACACGGTCCAATTTTCTTTCGGTATCCAGCGGTATTAATACCAAACATATTTATCCCACCAGCCGTCTGGTTTCCATGATTACCGGAATTATCGTGCAGCCAAACAAAGCGGTCGTCGGTGCAAATGCTTTTGCCCACGAGGCCGGGATTCATCAAGATGGCATGCTCAAAAACCCCATGACCTACGAAATCATGAAACCTGAGACCATCGGCCTGAGCGCCAACAAACTGGTTCTCGGCAAACACTCGGGCAGGCATGCGCTGCGCTCGCATTTAAATACGATGGGATATGATCTGTCGGATGAAGAACTCAATATCGTATTCGCAAAATTTAAAGAGGTGGCGGACAAGAAAAAGACGATTGTGGACGAGGACCTGGAAGTGATCGTTACCGAAAAGATTTTGCGCACGGCCGATATTTTCGCGCTGGAATATCTGCATGTCACCTCAGGAACTACCGTTTTGCCCATGGCCAGCGTTAAGCTCAACATCAATGGAAGATCGGTCAAGGGCGCCGGCTACGGCAACGGTCCCATCGATGCAACCTATAATACGATTGCAAAGCTTACCGGCACCACGTCGGAACTATTACGATTTTCGGTGGGCGCACTGACCAGCGGCACGGATGCCCAGGGTGAAGTAACCGTGCGCCTCCGGGAAAACGGCCTGGTCGCATTGGGCAAAGGCGCCGATCCGGATATTATCACCGCCGGCGCCAAAGCCTATATCAACGGCCTCAACCGCCTGGAATATCTGAAGGCAAATCCCGTCCAGGAGGCAGCCGGACTGTAAAAATCGCGTAGAACGCGGTGCGGGTTACGGGTTACGCGGTGCGATGAGCGGATTCTGCGGTTTTCATATATTGTCGTTGTCTTTATTCTTTACCGCGTAACTCGAACCGTGCACCCCGTTGTGAAACCTGAACTTTGAACCTCTGAACCCAGAACCCTGAACCCCTGAACGGAAACTAGAACTTTATCCTCGAAATTATCTGACCGGCCGCTAGATTGTGATACACTTGCAGTATCACAAGTTTTTTAGGGGCTAAAAAACCTTTGATTCGTTGCAGATACATGCAAATTTAATCACCTAAATAAATTGCAGATACACTTATCAGTTATCACAACATTTAAAATAAGCCAGGCTACCGAAATAATAGTAGTGGGTCAAATATAGTACTGGACTAAAAATAAATGCGGCAATAGGCTGTTTCTGCAATCAATGTTATTAAGGAATAATGCCACTAATCACCTTTCAGTAGAACTTCTGGATTTTAGGCTCAGAAACTTCAGCACAAAAGAAACATCGCAGTGATTAGCCGAGCCAGTATGTCATCCCCAATGAACGGTAGATCTCAAGGGCTGTTTTGTTTTCTAATTGGGCTTCCTTTTCATTTCCAAGGCAGAGATAGCAATTACTGAGACCTTTATGACAATGTGCAACAAGTGGACGCATCGACAGATCAGAGGCTTGCTTTAATGTACGCCGATACCACTGCTTTGCTTCTTCTGGTCGTTCTGCAGCATCGTTAATGCCAGCCATAACAAGCATAGCCCAAGCCTCAAATCCGCGTTCTTCGCGTTTATCAGAAAGTTTCAGGGCGCGCGACACAGTCTCAGTCGCCAAAGAAATCTCTCCTGCAACACGGTAGGCGTCCGCCAGCACAGTTAACGGCGGGGTGGGCCAAAAACTGACTTTGAGATTTTCGTCTTTTGCTCCTTCTTCCAGTACAGTCAATGCACGCCTCGGTTCTTTGGCAAGAAGGTAGGCGTAACCGAGATTACCCACAGTGTACGAGTACATGCTCTGCAACTCGGAAAAGCGACACAGCTCGTGCCCCTTCTCTAAAAGCGGGAGGGCAGGTTCGAATTTTCCAAGACGTAAATAAGCCATAGCAAGAAAATTATAGACAAAAGTCAAGGTGAGAGCATTTCGCACCTGCTCCGCTATTTCAAGCGCCTCACTGCCAATCTTCTCAATTTCATCAAAATTTCCAAGCTCGGCCAGGCCAAGCACAATCATACTGCGTGATAAAGCCCCCGGCAAACTTGCCAAACCATGCTGTTTAAATGCATCCTCTCCGATCAGCTTTTTTCGAACCTTTTGGTGAATTTCAATTTGTTTGGGGTAATCGCCAATATTGAAAAAAAAGATTCCCAGGTGTGACATGGTTGCGACTTGGTAGGAGAAATGTTTAGCCCTCTGGGCGAAATTAAGAGCTTTTTGCCCCAGTTCGATTGCTTTTTTATGTTGGCCGTACATCCAGTGCAGACTTGAAAGATAGTTTAGAACATTAGAAAGGCGGGCATCATCATTGATTTCGCGGGCTAACGGTTCAGCGCCACGTATCAACTCTCCCCAGTCTTCATGTCGTCCCAGCGCCACCAGGGGAGACCGCATGTTAAAGCGCAGGTCAATCTCTTTCTCAATCCGGGCTTTTTCGCGGGGTAGCTTTTTAATTGCTGTGAGAGCATCTTCAAAATACCTTAGGGCTTGTTCATAAGCAGAATGAGAATAAGCCTTGAGTCCCGCCTCTTGGCAGTATCTGTATGTGCGTTGCCAATCTTCTCCTTGCACAAAATGGTATGCCAGTATCTCGCACAGTTCATCCAATTTTTCCGAGTGGATTTTTTCTAGAGCCTTTCCAATCTTCTCGTGAAGCTCTGTTCTCCTTTTTTGAAGCAGACTATTATAGGCTACCTCCTGAGTGAGTGCGTGCTTAAAAACATAGTTCGATTGGGGATAGATTCCCCTCTCATAAAGAAGTTCGGAGTCCTTTAAAACCGAAAGATGAGACAGCAGTTCCTCTTTCGAAAACTCTGTTAGCTTTTTTATTAAATGGTGGCTAAACTCTCTACCCGCAACTGAACCTGTCAGAAGCAAGCCCTTTGCTCCTTCTGGCAGGGAATCAACACGAGCCATGATCACATCATGGATCGTTGAAGGAATTATTGTCTCCCGAATATCTTTCGTCAGATAACATTTGTTACCTTTTTTTTCGATAGTTTCTTGATCTCTAAGAGAGTTTATCAGCTCCTCAATGAAGAAAGGAACCCCTTCTGTCTTTTCAAGAACCAACTGCTCGATCTCTCTTTCAAAATCCTCTGTGCCCAATAAATGCGAGACCATCATGAGTGTCTCCCGAGTGGAGAGGCGGTTCAGGTTGATCTGACTGTGATACGATCTTCCACCCCATGTATGAATAAATTCAGGCCGGTAGGTAAATATAAGGAAGACCCGGGCACCCGAAATAGCATCCAATAGCCCCTTCAAAGACTCCTCGGAGCTATGGTCAATCCAATGTAGATTCTCAAAGGCCATGATCAGTGGTTGGTTCTCAGAACCCTTTAGTACCATTTGCTTCAATGCCCCGAAGATTCGATCCTTCCTCTCCTCAGGGCTCAGGGGGATCTTATCAAAGTCGTTATATTTGACCGACAGGAGTTCAAGGAGATAAGGGAGGATTGAGGCTTCATCTGCTCCTATTACATCCAGTCCCTCTTTGATTTTTTCTCTAATCTGCAAATCCCCGTCATTATCCCTGATATCAAAGTTTGCTTTCAGGATGTCAATGATCGGATGATAGACCACGCCCCTGCTGTAAGAAAGGCACTTTCCTTCCAAGAAGGTCACATCTTCGCTGGTAACTGCTTTTCTGAACTCATATAGGAGCCTTGATTTTCCCAACCCCGCATCTGCTATGATTGAAATGGCCTGCCCCCTGTCTGCTTTGGAACGCTCTAAACCATCCAGCAGAAGCTCCAGCTCTCGTTCCCTGCCAACAAACGGCGTAAGTCCCCGTTCAGTGCTAACGTCAAAGCGCGTCCTGCTCGTACTGGGAGCAATCACACGATAAACTTTGATAGGTTTCTTCTTGCCTTTAATCCCCTTTTTTCCCATGGCCTCAAACCGAAAGAGCCCTTCAGTCAGTCTAAATATCGCCTCGGTCACATAAGTTGATCCCGGTTCTGCTAACCCTTCCATCCTTGAAGCCAAATTCACCGTGTCCCCAACAGCTTTGAACTCGACTCGTAGATCATTTCCTACAGTTCCAACAACTACAGGGCCAGTGTGAAGACCAATCCGCATTTTTAAAGGTGCCACACCTTCTATTTCTTGCCTTATCTTATTGTTAAACTTGGCCATCTCCTGGTGGATTGCCAAGCTTGACCGAATCGCTCTCTGGGGAGCATCCTCTAAAGCAATGGGAGCCCCAAATAAGGCCATGATCCCGTCACCTGTCATTTCGTTTACCGTACCTTCATAATCATGGACTTTGTGAATGAGGATCTCGTAGACTTGGTCAACAATGGCATAAGCTCCCTCAGGATCAAGCTTTTCGGAGAGAGTAGTGAAACCGGCCATGTCGCAAAACATAACCGTGACCTGCTTGCGTTCGCCTTCTATGCGGTCCCTTTGAGATAGGATTTTCTCCGTGATACCTTTGGGAAGGTATTTTTGGATTTTTGTTAATTTTTCATCAAAGGAAAGTTCTTTGGTAGCGATTTCTGAAGGAATGGATAGCTTATTACCACATTTTCCGCAAAACTCATATTCAATAGGATTCCCAAAATTGCATTGCTGACAAATTTTTTCTAATTTTGTTCCGCACTTTCCGCAGAAATTCATGCCATCGGCATTATCAAACTGACACTTCGGGCATAGCATTTTTTGGTGCCCTCCATAATTTGAACCAATTTCGATTTATCGATGATTCCGCCGGAGATGATGCAAACCACCTTATCGCTGCCCGCTTTACCGGTAAGCGCGACGGCTACCGATGTCGCCCCAGCGCCTTCAACGATGATACAATTCCTCTCAGCTAAAAGTCTGATTTGCGCTTAATGAGATAGGCTCGGCGGAAGTCATATCCTAAACCTTCAGCGCACCGATAAGCTCGGTTATCTTGGAAAAACCTCTTGCGAGCATAAATTCTTCCAGCCCATCAATAATATCGGTCGTTGCCCGGGGATTGACAAAATTGGCGGTGCCCACCTGAACCGCTGATGCTCCGGCAATAATAAACTCCAACGCATCCCTGGCTTTCATGATACCACCGATGCCGATGACAGGAATGGTTGTTGCCTGCGCCACCTGCCAGACCATTCGCAACGCCACGGGTTTTATTGCGGGGCCGGAAAGACCTCCGGTGATGTTGGCCAGCACGGGGCGGCAGGTTTCAACGTCAATGGCCATGCCGGTGAGGGTGTTGATCAAGGACAGCGCATCCGCTCCGGCATCTTCTACCCAACGGGCTATCTCGGTGATGTCGGTGACATTGGGAGAAAGCTTTACAATGACAGGCTTGTTGGTCTTTTCTCTTACCACTTTTACCACTCCGGACGCTGCCTGCGGATCAACGCCAAACGCCACGCCCCCGGCCTTGACATTGGGACATGAAATATTCACCTCAATGCCGGATATGGCCTCGAGGGTGTCAATGCGTGCTGCCAGCTCGGCATATTCTTCTTCTTGCTTTCCGTAAATATTAACAAAAATCGGCGGTTTGAGGGTTCTCAAAAACGGAAGCTTCTCTTCAACAAATGCATCGATCCCGGCGTTTTCGAGGCCAATTGCATTCAACATCCCGCACGGCGTTTCAATGGTGCGCGGCGGCGGATTCCCTTTAGTGGGCTTTAATGACAACCCCTTAACAATGATGGCTCCCAGTCGATTCAAATCCACCAGATCTTCAAACTCTTTGGCATATCCGAAAGTGCCGGAAGCCGTCATAACGGGATTCTGAAGCTCGATATCACCGATAGAAACTCTTAAATCAGGTGTGGACATGGGTTTCGCTTTCTCAATACATAAAAAGATTGTAAAAAGAAACGGGTTGCATGTATGTATACTATAAACAAATGCAGATCAAGATTCACATTTACAAATTTCTATTCATCGGCTGCAGTCTAAATGAATAAAAACAAACATAGTTCCATTAAAAAAGTTGCGCTTATTTCTACTCCCTGGCCGCTTTACAGCCGCCCCTCCATTCAGCTTGGAACCTTGAAAGCCTATTTAAATGCCCAGTTTGCGGATTTGCAGGTTGAAGCCCATCATTTTTACTTAAAGCTGGCGGAAACGGTTGGTTACAAACTTTATCATGATATCTCCGAACGAACCTGGCTGGCCGAATCCATTTATGCAACCCTCCTTTTTCCACGGCGCTTCAATCAAATTCAGAAGCTGTTCAACAAGCAAGCACAGCGGAAATCCCAGCTAAGGCAGACGGGCTTAAAAGAGTTGTCCAATCAAATTATGGGAGCCACCCATGATTTTATTGACAGCCTCGACTGGGGAGTCTATCAGCTGGTCGGCTTCACGGTTTCACTGTGTCAGCTGACATCGGCCCTTTATTTTATCAAAATCATCAAGCAAAAGAATCCAAAACTGATTACCGTTGTCGGTGGTTCCAGCTTTTCAGGAGATACGGCCAAAAACGCAATAAAATTATTTGCGGATATCGACGTCGTCATCACCGGCGAAGGAGAGCTCCCCCTGACCCGACTGATCGCTTATCTAAAACGCAATAGACAGCAAAAGGATTTACCCGCAATTCAGGGCGTGTTCACCAAAAATGCTGGGGGGGCACAAAAG
>CP070694.1:2856629-2859600 GCA_020353355.1 Desulfobacterales bacterium
AGCCGGTAACGGAGCAGAATCTGGAAGACCACAAAATCCACCAGGAATGGTTCATTATCGATGAGGAAAATGCAGCGATTATAAATGCAGCAAAAAACAAGGGCAGCCGAATTATCCCTGTCGGTACAACATCAACACGCGTCCTTGAGACGATCGCCTCCGGTTCGAAAATTTCGGCAATCGGTGGTACAACGGAGTTGTTCATTACACCCGGCTACACATTCAAGATGATCGACGCTCTGATTACGAATTTTCACCTGCCCAAATCCACCCTGCTTGCTCTGGTGGCCGCCTTCGCCGGGCTCCAACACATCCTCGCGGCCTACCACCATGCCATCGAACAAAGATACCGCTTTTATTCCTATGGGGATGCCATGTTGATTATCTGATTTGAAAAAAAGGAATCCCTGCCAGCCACCTTGAGAGGTTGGGTGGTCAAGCAGGGATCCCAAAAGAGCTGCGAGTATCAACGAACACATACCCGCAACCGTTTAAAACGACTTTCTGATCGTACACTTACAGTGTTCTGCGTCCTCGTAACCAGCCGACAATACCGATTCCGAAAGCACCCAGCATCACAGCACCGGGGGCGGGTAAAAACTCCATCTCCGTAATGACTTCATACATGCCGGAGAAGAAAGCCTCATTAAGGCCATCCACAGAGTCAACGTTTGGTTTCAGAGAGACATCAGCCCGGGCATTCAACGCATCCATCGTCGCTGAAGATTCCACGGTCATCAGACCATAATCAACGGAATCCGCAACCGAAGACGGATCGAATGCCAAGCGATTTGAGACATTCCGGCTCTCCATCTCCCATTCGAAACGGCCGTGGAAGGTCCTGCCGCTCTTCAAATCATACGTCAAAGCATTGAAAAAATCGATATTATAGGCCACATCCCCTGAGGCATTTTGAATCGTACCGCCATCACCCCAGGCATCCGACCAGCTCAGGTCGGTGGACTCGATGAAGAACTGAGCGGACCAGGAACTATATTGCGACGTTCCCAGGCCCAAGCCATTCAACGAGCTGCTCACATCCCATGTGAAGGTATAAGGAATGGCGCGTGCCTTATCCTCTCCAAGGAACAACATGCTGCAGAACACCATCAAGGCGATCAGCACCATTCTTTTCATTCCACGTCTCCAAATTAGAAGTTACGGTTTCGAAGGGCCTCGCGCGCGGGCCCCTCACCCATCTAAAAAGTGTTACCTAACGACATCGATGGCGCGTGGCATGAACTGGCAGGAATGAGACGGACCAACCGTATCGAAAAGGGCCAGCGCGTTACTCGACCGGGCAGACCGAGCCGCTCTGCTATTCGATACCCATGTCCTCCAACTCCTCCCGTATTACCTCACTCCAACATCTGTCCCAAACCGGAAAACGCTTCCGGCCGTTGCCCAGGAACCGTGGATACGTAATACGGCTGAGCGCCTGAATCGCAAGACATCAGACGACCTCAATACCCTATTTATACCAAATCTCCGTTTTTGTGTCAATAGGTTTCTTGAGTTCTGAGCTATTTTCAAAAACAAAACCCCTGCCCGCGACCGATGGGGATCGGTAAGCAGGCAGGGGCCTTGAATCGCTGCCGCTACAAAGGTTTGTACGAACAGCTTTTTGAGCTAAGTTCTGTTTTACAGTGTTTTACGTCTTCGCAACCAACTGACCAGGCCCACACCCATGCTGCCTAACAAAACAGCGCCGGGGGTGGGGATGGGATTAATACTTATCTGAGCTGACGTCAGATCATCGGTCATGGTAGCATCAGCTCCTACAGGAAGAATCCCTGGTGTACCAGGGGCATCGGGAGTTCCGTATGTGGCTCTAATTGTGAAACGATTTCCAGTATCCAGGGCACCCCAACCTCTCATTTTCCAGGCCAGCGTGCCCGCTTGGTCATCATAACCCGTACTCAAAACACGCAACGTAACATTCGTGGCGAATGCATCTGCGTCCCAGGGCCCCGCGGCGCCAAGAACTAAGGTACCATCTTTATAAGTGGTATCCCAGCTCCAGGGTGTTGTTGCCGGATTGGGCGGTGGGATCAGATTTGCTAACAGGGCCCAATCGGGACCACCTGCAAGGACGAAATTTCCAGCTTGGCCGCCCTGGCCACCCACGAGAAATTCAGACCATTCTCCCGTTACATCATATGTGCCTACTGTAATCCCAGCCATCGCCTTACCGGTCAGGCCGAGGGTTGCAACAAGAACAATCAAAAAAAGTCTTAACTTCATACCCACCTTCTCCCTCAATACGTTTATTTTACTCAGTGAGAGCTTTGTGAAAAGTATCACTGAAACCCTATCACCAAAAGAGCCTTGCGCATTGACCCTCTCAGTGATACATTAGGATAAGATCGAGCGGTCGAAAGACATGTGCAAAGGAAAAACGGATAAACGACTATCATGCTGCCGGACTCATTGAGCCGGACAGTTGATTTTCTGACGTTTGTCCTTGAGTTTTCTGCCGCATTAACTTACCCTGACTCCTTCTTTTCACTGATCACGCATCAGCATTTGCCCAGGAACCGTGGATACGTCATACGGCTGAGTGCCTGAATCGCAAGATATCAGGCGACCTCAATAACCTATTTATATCATTTTGTCTATATTTTGTCAAGACATTGTTCATTATTTTGTCTATTTTAATATGCTTGGTCGGATTTTTCGATCTTCATCTGACCGAATGGTGTGCCGGAAATGCAGGGGTAAACAGGGCTCTTTTGTCTGCATATTGGTCCTAAGTTCCTTTTTAAAAGAGATTTACAAACAAATTGCTACGGCGAAGGCTCTACCTTAATCTGGAGTATTGGTTGTATTGAGCCAAATCTCGATCGGTCCGCTCAGATAGCTGCGTGATCCGTCGCCGTCGATATCGCTGCGTTCGCTTTTTGATTATTTTCATCGCGGCGGGAAGAATCTCGCCGATAGGCACCGGTTCAGCCATCGTTCAATCCTCCAT
>CP070694.1:2859700-2864428 GCA_020353355.1 Desulfobacterales bacterium
GTAAGGGTTGCAGGATGGGCAATGATAACATCTGCCGGCAATGCCATGTAGTAGCCTCCGGATGCTGTCACGCCCATCATCGCAACGATCACTTTGGCTCCGGTGCGCTTCTTAAACGCCAAAATCTCGTTATATAGGATGTCACTGGCGATGACAGAACCTCCAGGGGAGTCGATTTTCAGAAGAAGGGCCTTGATGTTCTTGTCTTTCTCGGCAAGCCGGAGCTGACTGACAACTTCTTGAACCATACTCGGCATCGTCCTAAAAAATTGCTGTTTTGGAGCGTCGGAGATGATCCCCCTGATGGGGATGACCAATAATTTACCATCTTCCTCACCCTGCAGAGTGAACTCCCGGAGCGGATCAGCTTGACTCGGATAAAGCTTAATCTTTGGCGGTGTGCATCCGCTTAAAAGGAAAACTACTATCAGTGGGAAAAGAAGATATCGTCGTTGCATCGTTGTCCACCTTACGTGTTCTTTAGACTCTTAGCGACATCATATCGACTATTAGTTGTCGATGCTTAAAGAGATACTAAATTTAAGGGTAAAATTGAACTAAAACTCTATTATAGACTTGTAAGACCTTACTGTCAATATTCATTCGCCACCAAGATACTCATCAAAGCTCCTCTAACACTTAGATATTGTTTGATTTTTTATTATTCTTCAGAAACGATTTAAAAGGAAAACTTGAATAATAGGAAAATTTAAGGTAGGGTAACCCACTTTGCAAAAAGTATAGACGCTTCGAACTCATCATGAAAGGTATCGTATTGCAATGGAAATCCTGGAAAACATTCCTGTTGAAATAAACATTACGGAGATCAAAAGAAGGCTCCATATTACCCGGGATGTGGATTTGAATTTGGCACAACAGCTTATTGAGGAGTCCTCATCTTTAATAGAGGCAAAAGCGTTATATAAAATTTGTTATATAGAAGAAAAGCTTGAAAATGCCGTCCGGGTGGATGGGTTATCCTTCAAAAGCAAGGTGCTTCGCAAGAATCTGGACGGGGTGGAAAGAATCTTTCCCTATGTTGTCACCATCGGGGCTAAATTTGAAGAAGAGATGCGAAATAATCCCGATCTCTTGAAAAAATTCTATCTCGACACCATCGGGACGCTGGCCCTAACCTCGGCACGCAAATATTTAGAAGCTCATTTACGCTCAAAATATGCACTCGGCAAGGTGTCATTTATGAGTCCGGGGTCCCTGTCGGATTGGCCAATTGAGGAACAGCGGCCGCTGTTTGAGTTACTTGAGGATGTAGATAACGCCATCGGGGTGAAGCTAAACAATAGCCTTTTGATGATTCCGGCAAAATCCGTATCCGGCATTTATTTCCCCACCGAAATCACATTTTTCAGCTGTCAGCTGTGTCCGCGAAAAGAATGTATGGGCAGAAAGGCTGCCTATAGCGAATCGCTGGCAAAAGAATATGGGGTCCTTGAGTGAGCCTAGCACCTATCGAATATAGTTGTGTTTTCGGATTTGAGTTTTGTAATTTGGGATTTGTTTGAATTTGGAATTTGAAATTTGGGATTTCACCAATTTAATTCTGGAAATTAAACTTACTCGATGACTTTATAAACCTTGTCGTTTTCTCTAACCCTTTCCTTGACTTTCAAGCCGATAAAATCGCCAGCTTTCGCTTCTTCGACCGGTTGATTATTCACCTCCATGCTGGCCACTGCTTCGGTGAATTCGGTGGTATGACCACTGAATCTCAGTACATCGCCCTTTTTAATACTTCCTCCGGTCACTTTAACTGCAGCCACACCGGGCTTGGCAAAAAACTTTGCCACCACACCGACTTGTTCTTCCTCAGCCATAATCATACCTCCTTTTAACGGTGGGTTATGATGATTTGGGTGTAAGCTTTATGGATAAAACGGTGCCGATCCGGTTGAACATTAGGCCTGAAAAAAGAATCATTGGCAAACAGATATAGATAAACCGCGCTGGAATTTACTGGTGTAACTCAACGACATCATAGATATCAGGGAATTAGCGGCAAAGTCAAGAGAATAGAGGCGGGATGCTGGCTGCAAGTTACTCGATTCTCGATAAAGGTCAACCCCCCCGATTTTTTTCGAATATCGAGTATCCCGCAACGAGTACTTGAAACCCGCAACCCGTAACGCGCAATTCGATTTTTTCCGAATTCCAAAATTGACGCTCTCGTAAAAAGTCCCCGAATCGTCATGCCGGACTTGATCCGGCATCCAGAACATATTGAATTTACTGGATTCCGGCTTGGCCGTCATCCAGGACTTTAATCCGGGACGGAATGACAATAATTTGATTTTTTACTTATTACGAGAGCATCAAAATTGAAATCTGAAAGCTATCCAGCAGGTTGCTTCAACCGCTTGATTCGTTCTTTTGCAAAATCATATTCAAGCCAGGTATCCAAAAAGGTACCCAGGGCTTCCTTATAATATCGTATGGCTTTGTCTTTGTCGCCGGAGCCTTCGGACCAGAAGCCAAGGGCTGTTGAGGCCGTAATCAGGTTTTCAGGGCTTTCTCCGGCCTGCTTTTTTAAATAATCTTCGGTTTGTTTGCCCAAAAGGTATTCACTGATGGCCTGGTACCAGGGATCGCGAGCACGCCTTAAAAATGCCTCCAAGCTTGCCTGAGCTTCGACTTCCTGACCCTGATAGTGTAAAACACCTGCCTCCATTAATCCCAAAGCCATACGATCCGCGTACATGCGACCACCGCCGCTAAGAAACTTACGAATATGTGCCAGGGCTTCGGTCCAGGCTTCATCTGCGGCGCTGTAAAATGCTAAGCCCACCAGAAGTTGACGGTTTTCCGGATGCAGTTTATGAATTTCCTGCAGGGCCTCTATCCTTTCTTTAAGGCTGGCTTTCTCAGATAAAATTTTGGTTCTGAGGGGCGCTAATTTTTCTTCGCTGCTTTTCTTTTCTTCCAGGGATTTCTTGATTTCCAGCTCGAAGGCTTCTACATTTTTATTGTATTGCGATAACAGTTTCTCTTTTTTCAAAGACTCCCGCCGATGCTTCTGGATATCTTCCAGTTTGGCGCGGGCTAGAAAAAATTCCCATGCATTCGAATCGGACAATAAAATAGCCTCTCGCATCAGTTTTTCTGCCTCTGCCCAGTCTTTTTGCTTTGATCGCAGAAGTCCGACAACATAATTCAGCCAACTTTTTTCGGAATCCGTATACCAACCATCTAGCGCGGAATCTTCATCGACCATACCTTCCAGAACGCGAACCAGGTACCCCTGGAATTCAGCCGATGATCGCCAGTCCAACGCCAGCAGATCATCGCGATAGGCGCGCCCGCCTTCTTCAACAGTCATCCAATCTATTAAATAAAGCAGCAATCTGGCCTCGAAGTTCTCAGAATCCATGGACAGCGACTGGGAAAAATATTGCTTCGCCCCCTCGAAGTCTGCGGCACAAAGGTGCATAATGCCTGTGGCCATGACTAATGAGGGTTGCTGGCTGCGCTTCAATTCCTCATCAGCCAGGGATTGTGCCTCGGCCCACCTGCCCTCCACCGCTTTTTCCATTATTTTTTTCAGGGTATTTTCGATGGAAAAATCCAAAAGGCCGTTCCATTTGACCTGGCCGGCTTTGAGTTCTTTGAGAAATCCCACGGCCTTGGTGATGGGCAAAATCATTCCCAGATCCCAGCGAGGGGTGGCCATCGGAAGAAACCCCTCGGTATAGTCCATGGCAACACCGGAGACGATGCCGATAACCTTCCCCTGCATATCGATCACGGGGCCGCCGCTGTTTCCGCCGTAAATAGACGCGTCAACCTGAAGCATATCTTCAAATGAGCGGCGAACATGACCACTGGTTACACTGACATTCACCGTGTCTGCCTGCGTGCGGCTGCCTAAGGGAAAACCCAATGTAATCAAACGCGAAAGCTTGGGAATTTTTTTAGGATCCATTTTTAGATCCAACGGCAGGGGCATCAGCCCTTCAGGGACTTTTTCTATTTTTAAAACCGCAAAATCATCTCTGAGCGGAGAGGTGATGATTTGGCGGGTTTGAACAGGGGGTTTGGGCACACCGGCAATGGAAACCCGCGGTGAGGATTCGCTGCTGAAGGCAAGATCAACTAAATAAATATCCGTTAGCTCAGAGGTTTCCAGCATGCGCGCTGCCCGATTGAACGCTCTTTTGCCTTCAAACCATAAAAATATCCGGTAGCCGAATTGGGGGGTGATGTCGGACATTAAGAGCTGTTGCGCAGTACCATAGATTGCGGTGTCCTCCAACCAGGGGCAGACGACATGGCGACCGGTCAGCATATACCCATCGGTATCCACCAGAAATGCGGTTCCTTCGGCCACGTTGCGGTAATATTCAGTGTCCTCCGATTTCAGCCAGTACTCCACCAGTATAAAAGCCACGGAGGGTGCATATTTATTGGCATAGGCTTCCAGAGGCCCGGCATCATCTTTTTTTCCGAAATGAAACCAGGATAGAATACCGAAAACGGACAACAGGATAACCACAGCCGCCAATAAGCTTATTCGTTTTTGAAGACGTCTGATGGTTCGCGTCGGGGCCTCTGCCACTTCAGGCGCTGGCTCTTCAGCCTTTTTAAACTCTTTTTCTTTAAGGCGCGCCAGAGAATCCGCCACTTCGGCCATCGACCGCGGCCGCATGTCCGGATCATCGGCCAGCATGACCTTCAGCAGGACTTCGGCTTCAGGCGGCAAATTCAGTTCATCGA
>CP070694.1:2864528-2870111 GCA_020353355.1 Desulfobacterales bacterium
CATGTGCTAAAACATCTAAACCGGTGCCGGCAGTCAGGTTTGGTGGCATTGATATAGTGAACACAGGAGAAAGGATGGCCACGTCAGGAATGAGTTCGTCATGGGCAACAGGAATTTTGCGATGGCTGGCAGTATCGTGAAATACAGCCGCTGGCGTGCATTCCGAACCCGTACCAGCGGTAGTTGGCACAGCCGCAAGCATGGCTTTCTGTCTAAGGTTGAGTTTGTCCAGCGGGGAAATCATGCCCAGGTCAGTCAAGTCCGGTCTTTCATACAGAATCCAGGCTCCTTTGGAGAGATCCATCACCGAGCCCCCACCCACAGCCATGATCAAATCCGGTTCAAACTTTTTCATGTACTCCGCTGCGTCTTGCACGTTTTCTATTGGAGCTTCGGGTAAAGTATTAGCCCATATTTCGGAGGTGAATCCGCCGGTCTCCAGAAATTGAGCCACTTTTTTGGCGTTCTTCTCGTTGAACTTGTCGGAAACGATAAAAGCCCGCTTCCTTGCGCACCGTGGTCCCAAGGAGTCCATCGTTGTTGGCCCTATAACCATGCCTTCGGGCAAGACATTAAATCCGGCATAAATTTTTGGAGTGTTGAAGACGGTGGTTAATCCTTTGATAGAAGTCGATAAGGCCAAAGGGGCCAGCGCTTTCAAGGTCGGATCTTCAAACCAGTAACCCATCGACACACCTCCTTTTTATAAGTTATCAATTTTAATCTATTCGAATTTATCTCTGATCTAATTCGGTTTTTTTAGATAGATAGACAATACCATTCCAATTAAGGAAATACTCCCCGCAACCAGAAACGGTACCGTAAATGTTTGGCTGATATCTCTCAGATATCCTCCCAGAGCCGGACCAATTGCCTGGCCGATGCCGAAGAACAAAGTAATAAATCCGAGCCCTGCCGGTGCCAGGCGCGGCCCGACAAAATCACCGGCCGCCGCCGCCATAATTGTTGGAATACTCCATGCCGTCAGACCAAAAACAATCGCCGACAGATAAGAGCCGAATTTGGCTTTAATCAATGCATACATGATATTAGAAAGTGCGAGAACCAAATAAGCCAGAGCCGATCCCTTGCTTCTTCCCAGTCGGTCGGATATGTCGCCCCAGATCATACCACAAAAGATGCTCAATCCTCCGACCATTGCCCATAACCTGCCGGCCCATTCCTGAGAAAAACCCATGTCAACGAGGTGGGCGGCAAAAAATGTCATATAAATGATATAGGATAGGCCATAGAAAAAATAGATGACCCCCAGGTACCAAACGGATCCCATTTTAATCACTTCAGTCCACTGAAGGGATGAAGACTTTTTCGTCTCAGAAGAAGCAGGCAAAACCACTTCAGGTTTCTCGGCGCCCACTTGCTGCAAGCCTTTTTCTTCCGGACGGCTGCGTACAAATAGATACACGATTGCGGAAATCAGAACCACGGCCAGACCCAGAATGTACCATGAATAGCGCCAACCATTAAACCCAAACGCGATTAAGATTGGCGGAACCAACAAACCGGATATAAGCGTGCCGGTTCCGATTCCAGCCGAGACAACACCCGTGGCAAAGCCTCTTCTTTTGGTGGCAAACCAGACCGAACCTAAAGCCATGGCCGGCACATAAGAGGCGCCGTTGCCCAGGCCGGTCAAAAGGCGCATGGCAAATGCAAAACCGAATGAGTTGGCCAGGCCTGTGAGAATCATGGTCACACCCATCAGAATCAAGGCAAAAGTGATGACAATACGGGTTCCAAACCGGGCAGCCAGAAAGCCACCGATGATTGCCATGGTCAGATAACCGATAAAATTTCCGGTACCCAACAATCCCAGTTGGGTGTAATTGAATTGGAGCCCGTCTTTCATGGCCGGAAGGATAATGGTGTAGGACATGCGGCCAAATCCATGAGCGGCTATGGTAGTCAACAGCCCCATGAAGATCACTATCCAACCGTAGTGGAGCTTGCTTGAGTTCATGCTCTCCTCCTATTAAAACTGATCTCAAAACCCCATCTTTTTGCCTGCTGGTCCGCAGGCGGATTGCTCGTTGTCAAGAAATGTATCGTGGCAATATGCTCGCCCTGTTGAATGCCGCTTCGCAGCCCCTTTGGGTATTCGACCGGGCGGGCTGCCACGCTTCATATTGAATAACTGTTTGAGAACTATGCAATGATTACTAAAAGAAATAATTCATAACTAGGGCAAAGTGCAACTAAAATGTTTAACCTGATGAATTTCAATAATTTCTACTTTTTAGACAAAATTTCCTTTAATTTATCGGATAAGTCGTCTGCTTTAAACGGTTTTTGAATAAATCCATCACACCCGCGTTTCATAATTTCGGTGGCCTGGCCATCGATGCTATATCCACTTGAAAGCAGGGCCTTCACACGGGGATTGATTTCTTTTATTCTGTCATAGGCTTCTCCGCCTCCCATATCCGGCATAATCATATCGAGGATGACCAAGTCGATGGATTCTTTGTTTTTGTCAAAGATATCGACCGCTTCCTTACCACTCTGGGATTCGATCACGGTATAACCCAATTTCTCAAGCACCTTACAGCCGACCTCCAGCACCATTTTTTCATCATCTACCAGCAGGATTGTACCACTGCCTTCAATAATATGGCTTGCGGGCTCTGGAGGATCTAACGGTTTTTTCGATGACGCCGGTAGATAAATGTTGAATTTGCACCCCTTTGCCTTTTCGGATTCAACCTCAATATAGCCTTCATGACTTTTGGTAATGCCATACACCGAGGCCAGTCCGAGTCCCGTGCCCCGACCTGTTTCTTTGGTGGTAAAGAATGGATCAAATATGCGTTCCTTGACTTCGTTTTCCATTCCAGTTCCTGTATCCGTAACCGTCAGGCGGACATATTTACCGGGCGTAGGTTCGTATTGTTCGCTCTTTATATCTTCGTGGGTTACGTTGGATGTTTTTAAAACGAGTTTGCCACCACCGGGCATGGCATCCGCTGCATTTACGTAGAGGTTATACAGAATTTGCTCAATTTGTCCCTGATCGGCCTCGATGGAATACAAATCGTTTGCGAGCTCACGACGAATGGTGATTTCCTTTCTTGCTCTGCCAAACGTTTCAGAGCTCTCTTTGACAATTTGGTTTAAGTTGATCGCCTTGACATGGTATTTACCTTTGCGCGCATAGCCGAGGAGTTGTTTCGTTAGCTTGGCCCCCCGTTCGATTTGTTTTTCAATATTCTTCAGTGGTTCATAATGCGGTTGGGAGGCGTCTACATCAAATAGCATCAGTGATGTGTTTCCCTGAATGGTCATTAGAAGATTGTTGAAGTCATGGGCGATACCGCCGGCCAGGGTCCCAATCGTCTCAAGTCGTTGAGCCTGCTGAAATTGAGCTTCCAATTTAATTCGTTCTTCTTCGGCTTTCTTACGATCGGTGAGGTCGATAATAAAACCTCTCACACCGATTAGTTCTTCTTCACGGATAATCGGCGCCGAATGGATCATTATCGGAAAGGTGCTGCCATCTTTTCTGACCGCCATATATTCATTCAGACCGATACTATCTCCTTTCAGTATCCGTCTGATATTTTCGATGGACCGGTCACGATCTTCAGGTGCAATCATATCAAATGCATTCAATCCGCTATCGAGATCTTCCTGGGTATACCCAAAATGCTCGAATGCCTTGCGATTAACAAAGGTGATGGTTCCTTTTAAATCCATTTCATATATGGTTTCCGGCATTAATTCGGCCAATTTACGGAATCGCTCCTCGCTCTCTCGCAATGCATATTCAGCAGCTTTGGATTCTGTGATGTCCATTCCAACCGATTGGTATTGATACAGCTTACCTTTTTCGTCGAAAAGTGCACGATCTGTCCATCGCTGCCAGCGTACTTCTCCATTGGGCATCAGGACTTTATGCTCATAACTTATTGCTGGCTTCTCCTGCCTGAGGGATTCGAAATGGGTCCTGACCTTGTCACGATCTTCTTCTGGGATAAATTGAAAAAAATTCTCGTTCACCAGTTCATTGCGAGTTTTGCCGAAGTATTGGCAATATGATTTGTTTACAAAAGATAAGGTCCCGTCTGGCCTGAAGCGACAGATCAGAGCAGGCATGTCTTCCACAAGTATGCGATAGCTTTCTTCGCTCTCGCGCAATGCTTCCGCTGCTTTTTTACGGTCGGTAATGTCACGTGCAACTGCCAGAACCGCGTAAGGCTTTTTGTTGCGGTAAATCAGCGACCCATCTGTCTCAACCCACACATGGTTGCCGTCTTTTTTCTTTAATCTGTATTCGGAAAAAAATCTTTGAGCACCGGTCTGCTTTATTTCTTCAAGAGTCTCAAGGGCTTGGTTTAACTGATTCTCTCCAATCAGTGAGGCAAAAATTATGGAAGGCATCTCTTCTTTCTTGTAGCCCAGCAAGTTTAACGAAGCATCATTCGCATCTATAAATTTGCCCTCGAAATCGTGGATATAAATGCAATTTAGCTTCAGGTCAAAAAGCGCGTTGTATTTTTGGTGGCTATCGCGCAGGTCCTCCACTTTGTGTTTGAGATCGAAACATTCTTGCTCTAAATTTTTAACTTTTTGTTCAAGCTCTGCATAGGTTGGTTTTTTCACCTTGTTTACTCCCAACTGCCATCAGAGCGATGACCTATAAATGCAAGTATAGATCAGTGCTCCGTATGATCTTCAATGAAGCTTCGTGCTCGCTCATTTTTTTTGGTTACTAATTTGTCGTTTTATATTATTACCCGAAGGGTCTCAAACGTCAAATGTTTATTAATTTAAATATTTTACTGTTGAAGCTGCAGGTTAAGGGTACAGATAAGATCGAGGTCTTCGAAAATGGTTGATGACAACTGTGCAAAATATGAAGTGAGTTGCTAGTGAAAAAACTGCCTTTTGCAGCTTGAAGTAATTGGCTAACTTTCGATAAATTTGGCCTCAATCCAGCCTTGACGGTCATAATCTTGAGGCAGATATTCGAATTCGGAGCCGTTGAGCTGTTTCATGTACACTCGACCCCATTGGAGGAAGAATGTGGGTTGAGAAGTATCTACAGGGATGGCGACAATATCGGGAACCTGAACGAATGGGGTCGTTTGAAAGGTGCCCTGATGCCATGCATACGTTCTTTTTTTGGACTGTTTGGGATAGCCTTTTTGGGTTCCATTTGTTTCCATACCCGAGAGAATTGTAAAATAATAATCTTTATAGGGTTTGACCGTATAGCGGAAGCGTTTTTGACCGGCGGGATCCGCATGGGCCACGTTCTTTTCAATTAGTTTCTTCGGCTTTTTCTTCTTGTGATCATAAATATAATGCAATCCTGCTAAATCGTCACCGTAACCACTACGATCCTTGTTTCTTGCGCGGGAAATTGCCTGGAGGGTTTTGACGACCTCGCCCTGATTTTCCACATCGATTTGAAACTTCAAATAGGCCTCTGCATTCAGCGGTCGCTGTTTGATATCGAAATGAATTATTTTATGTGCCGTGTTCGTGACAAGATCCATCTCGAATGTTGCTGGCACTCCCCAGAAATACTGAATCAGCTTTCCGTCTTTATGGCGGGTGTGA
>CP070694.1:2870211-2875507 GCA_020353355.1 Desulfobacterales bacterium
CGCCCGGCCCGATTCGAACGGGCGACCTACGGATTCGAAGTCCGGCGCTCTATCCAGCTGAGCTACGGGCGCAAGTCAGAAGACAGACATCAGAATTCAGAATACAGAAGACAACATCCGATGTCCCAATTGAGCTAATCCGCTAAAACCAACATCCCAGGCTTCCGAAATGCAATTCTATAAAATGGGGTGAGTGATGGGACTTGAACCCACGACAACCGGGGCCACAACCCGGTGCTCTACCAACTGAGCTACACCCACCGTAAATCGATTTTGGATTTTGGATTGCGGATTTCGGATTTAAAAAATGAAAGCGCAAATCCGACAAAGTTAATTAATTAGCAAATTGGCTGATCCATTTCAAGTTTTAATTATAAGCATGGCAATTAAAAAATCGAGCCTCTGTTGCCCGAAAACAGACGTGGCCGTTTAAGCCGGGCAACGCGTTACTGAAACTTGCTATTGACCAAAATCGGTTTATTTTACTATAGATATAGCCTCTTGCAACGCTAAATCGAAAGGGCGTTCATTCAGTGAATCAATTCCAAATCTTTATCATTCGAGCGATCATCGGGGTGGTATTTGCCGTTATTGCAACACGGATGTTTTACGGCAAGGTCAATCCCATTTATGTGGCCGGGTTGGCCGTTATACTCGTCGGACTGGCATACTTTGCTGAATTTTTGCGGCACCGAAAGTCGAGATGATATTCACCGCAGAGACGCAAAGTGCGCAGAGTGATTATTATTTTAGTTTTCCAGCGGAAAACAAATTAACCATTTTTGCGCCCCCTGCGTCTCTGCGGTGAAAACTAATAATCAAGGAGCAGGCCTCAGTGAAACAGATTATTCTCGGGACAGCCGGACATATCGATCACGGCAAGACCAGCCTGATTAAAGCGGCCACCGGCATTGATACGGATCGGTTAAAAGAAGAAAAAGAGCGAGGGATTACCATCGAGCTCGGTTTTGCATCGCTGGATCTTCCCAGCGGCCAGCACCTGGGTATCGTAGATGTTCCCGGTCACGAGAAATTCGTGAAAAACATGGTTGCGGGAGCCACCGGTATTGATATCGTGGCTATGGTGATTGCTGCGGATGAAGGCGTAATGCCTCAAACCCGGGAACATCTGGAGATATGCACCCTGTTAGGCGTCCAATACGGCATGGTCGTTTTGACTAAAATTGACCGGGTGGATGAGGAATGGTTAGAGTTGGCCTTGGAGGACGTCCGCGAATTCATTCAAGGAACATTTTTGGAGAAATCCCCAATTGTCCCGGTCTCATCAGTCAACGGCCAGGGCATGCCCGAATTTATTAAAACACTTGATCGGCTCAGCCAACAGATTCCCGATCGACCGCCTTCCAGCCTGTTTCGTCTGCCGATTGATCGGGTGTTCACCATGAAAGGATTTGGCACGGTCATCACCGGTACATTGATTTCCGGCAACGTGAAGGTCGGTGACACGATTATGATCTACCCTTCAGAAATCACATCAAAGGTTCGGGGAATCCAGGTGCATAACAAAAGTGTCACCGAAGCACACGCAGGCATGCGAACCGCAATTAATTTTCAAGGACTTGAAAAAACCTCTATTCAGCGCGGCGAGGTCCTGGCCAGCGCAAATACCTTAAAATCGAGTTATATGGTGGATATAGCGCTTCATTATCTTTCCAGCAATACAAAACCGCTGCGCAATCGCGCGCTGGTTCGGTTTCATACCGGAACCAGTGAAGTCCTTGGAAACTTGATTTTGCTGGATCGAGAAGAGCTTTCCCCGGGAGAAAACACCGTCGCCCAACTGCGGCTAAAGTATCCGGTGGCGCTCGTCAAAGACGATCGCTTTGTCATCCGCAGCTATTCACCGGTGCGGACCATTGGTGGTGGAGAAATCATAAATCCGATTCCGCAAAAGCATAAACGATTTAAGCCTCCTGTCATTGAGGGACTAAAAAACTTAAGCAACCAGCCCCCGGAGGAAATCATCTCTTTCCATGTGAACGAATCCGGATATCAGGGCATTTCCTTTGCGGATTTGAAAATAATGACGAATGTGCCGGAAAAACAGCTCGAAGCCGTCATACAAAATCTTTTATCCCAGAAGACGATTATGCAGGCAGATAAAGACAACCGAATTTATATTCACCAGGGCATCGTTAAAAACCTTAAAGACGGCACCTTAAATTATCTCGAAAAATACCACAAGACCTTTCCCCTTAAATCGGGTATGCCTAAAGAAGAACTCAAAACAAAATTCCCGTCCGCACTGGTATCAAAAGTTTTCAATTTGATCGTCAACCAGATGATAAAAGACAATGACATCGCCCAGGAAGAAAATACCGTGCGCCTTGCAACCCATGCGGTTTCGCTGGGCGAGGACCAGGCGGATGTCAGAGATAAAATTTTGGATATCTACTCGCAAGCCGGACTTCAACCCCCTTATTTTAAAGATCTCAGCAAGAGTCTGGATGTCGAATCAAACCGTTCAAAAGATGTTCTTTTGCACCTGGTAGAAGAAGGATTGATTGTAAAGGCCAAAGAAGACCTCTATTTTCATGCTCAAGCCATAGAAGCGCTGAAAAAAAGATTAGTTGAATTTCTCAATACCCACGGAGAAATTACCACCCCCCAATTTAAGGAAATGACCGGCGCGTCTCGCAAGTATGTTATTCCGCTGGCCGAATATTTTGATGCCAAGAATGTGACGCTAAGGGTGGGGGATGTCAGAAAACTTCGCAAGGGATAATCGATTGGCGAGTTGAACGTTCATTAACATTGAAAATTGACATCCTGGCCGGTAAACATAGATACAACGCTGTCAAGGTAGGCTAATCCTTTGCGGGTCAGCGCACAGGTGTTCTGAGCAATGCACAATAGGCCGTGCGTTTCAAGATCGGTAACAATTCTGCCAAATGACTGCAAAAAATCCAGGTTAAAGCGTTGATTGAATTCGATTAAATCGATACCGTCGATCGTTCGCAATCCCAGATAAATGGCTTCCATGAATAACTGTTCCGTTGATAGTACTTCACTTTCTTCAATCGGCAGTCTTCCCGTTTCAGTTTCACTGATATATTTTTTTAGGTCTGCATAATTCCAGTAACGCTCCGGCTGAATGAATGAATGCGCCGAAGGGCCAAAACCGACATACGGTGCCAACGACCAGTATTTCAGGTTATGCCGCGACATAAATCGAAGCAACGTTTCATGTGTTCGGCGGGCAAAATTGGATATTTCGTATTGGCGGTATCCATGGGTTTCCAAATAGTCTATGGTCAGATCAAACAATTCTCGAACGTTGCGATCATGAAGCGGATGATATCGACCGGACTGCAAATCCCGGTACAACGGGGTGCGGGGTTCACAGGTCAACATGTAACAGGCAAGATGATCGGGAGCCAAATGAACCGCCTGCGCCAGATCACGGCGCCAGTCCTCTTTTGTTTGTTTTGGAAGGCCGTAGATCATATCCATTCCGATATTATCGAATCCGGCCTGGCGAGCCCACTCGAAGGCAAGATAGGCATCCTTTACAGAATGAATTCTCCCGAGAAAATTAAGATTTTCCACCAAAAACGATTGAACGCCGATATTTACACGATTGATTCCAGCGCCAAGGTATTCCTTGAGCACCTCCCCCGTTATTGTTCCTGGATTAATCTCTATGGTTATTTCAGGGCTTGGCAAAATTTTAAACAGTTCAAAGGCACTGTCGATGATTTGGAAAATATCGTTGCAATCTAAAACCGACGGCGTACCGCCACCGAGATAAACCGTATCGAAATTAAGGGTCCCAGGATAAAACAACTCCATTTCCCGCATTAACGCCTGAAGAAATCCTGGTTTTAACGAAAGATCGGTAATCGAATAAAAATCGCAATAGGGACATTTCCGCACACAAAACGGAATATGTATGTATATTCCTCCTGGTTTGCAAAGCTTAACATTCATCTTACTCAAAACCACAAATTTAAGGCGTACCAGATGGTATTAGGCATGGGGCAAAGGGCATAGCGTTAAAAGAAGAGTCTGTAATCATTGTCTTTACGCTTTGCGCCATGCGCTATGCCTTCTTGAGTCTGCGGGACACGCAATTCATCAGAATCCGCCAGATGCAGACGGAATGAAAATTAGAAACTATCTCAAGAATGTGGATAAGGGTTCAGGGCAAGGCGCGGGGATGATCAAAAGCGGAGCATACACGTTAGTATGTGAGTCCCGCCGGCGGCGGGAAGCCGATCCGCAACACCGCCCTGGGCGCTTAGACGCGTTTGTGAGATAGGTTCTAGTGCCAGCCTCCGATGAGATGTAGATGCAAATGAAACACCAGCTGCCCCCCTCCCCTTTCGACATTGATAAACAGTTTATAGCCGGAGGTTGCGACCGCATGATCTCTGGCCATTTGTTTGGCTGCCATCATCATTTCAGATACAATCGCGCTATCTGCTTCTGTCAGATCGTTGATGCTGCGGATGTGCTTTTTGGGCACAATCAACAGGTGCACCGGTGCATGGGGATTAATATCCTTAAACACAACCAGATGTTTGTTCTGATATAAAATTTTGGTTGGCGTTTCACCATTTACAATTTGACAAAAGATGCACCCTTTTTCCATCTGCACTTATCCCCTTGTTTGTTAATTCTCAAAATCGCTGTCGCTCCAATACTAGATTTGCTTTCGCATTAACTATTAAAATCTCAAATTACAAGCACCCCGCCGGAAAGATGGCTGGCAGGCAAATTCCAAATAAAATTCAAATTCCAATATTGATGGTCTCGTAAAAAGTCCGAAACCGGCGCGGACCGTCATTCCGGCGGACGCCGGAATCCATTTGTTTCAATAGCTTCTGGACTCCGGCTTTCGCCGGAGTGACGGGATTGGCGGTTTTTTCGAAGCAATCAAATATTCAATCGAAACTATTCAATTCTCTCAAGAAGCCTGTTTATTCCTGAATCCAACATTGAAAACTCATCTAACTATCTGCAATTGCAGCAATTTTTTACAGGTTGCAGAGTGATTGCCCTCCACTGATTGTCATAAATATTTAATACAATTTCAAATACTTTTATTTTTCTAGAGTGGCTTTTCAGTCGGATTGCGCACATTTCGCTAAAGTTCTTTAATAAATATGCCGATAAGTGAGTCAGGGGGAATTCCCAATGTACATACCAAGCTATCAGGTGCACAATGTATTAAATGTGTACAGCAAACAGCTTAGTCTGAACAGAATCGGGGGTAATTCGAAAAATCAGTTCCAAAAATCATTAACCGACCAAATTAAATTATCCCCGGAAG
>CP070694.1:2875607-2879262 GCA_020353355.1 Desulfobacterales bacterium
ATCCAGCCAGCCAACGATACCAAAGCCGTTGTGTAAGCTGCGGTGGCGTCTATGGTTCCCGCTCTTAGAGCATCCGCAGCCTTTGATGCATCGACTTCGACGTGCGTAATGTTCAGACCACAGATGTCCCGCATGGCTCTGAAAATGTTGATATTGTTCATATATCCAGACTTCGTCATATAGATTTTCTTGCCGTCCAAATCCTGCCAGCTACGGAATTTGTCTTTGTTCTCCGGTAAAGTCAATATATGGGTTTCCATGGTGTAGCTCCAGAAAGACTGCACCGGCATTTGCTTGACGTTGGGTTCAAAGCCTTCAAATGGTTTTTCAAACGCGTACAATGCTCTCAATCCCGGCTCGGCCGAATACGCGCTTTCCAGCTCACCCACGAGAAAGCTCTTGATGTTCGCGGTGGTTGTCGCAAATGGGTAAACGGTAACGTCGTAATCCGGCAGACCCCTTCGCAGGAAATCTGACATGAAAGCGCCTACTCTATAACCGTAGGCTGATGGATCAGAAGTCCCCCATCTCCACATTTTCTTTTGAGCCGCCGCAGGGCCGGGTAAAGCAAATACTGATACTAACACGACAGCCAATCCTAAAACCAATCCTAACTTAAGCTTTTTCATTTTTACCTCCTTTTGGCTTTATTTCCGATTTAGCATCTTAGCGTCCCGAAGTATCGACATCAATAAGCACCACCTCCCTTGCCATTTTATTAGACTGTTTATTTTGTCCTGGATGAGAGATGACAAGAAGTCCCTTTTGTGAGGCGCAATGTAGCGAACTTCCCCTTGCGTGTCAACGGCAAAGTCGACTCATCATATGCTCGTCCTTCCTTTTAGGCCTATATTAGACCGATAAGGGGAAGACATGTTGTCAGATAAACGCCCTTGAGGGTCTAGTGGCCGAAATCGCTTGATAACGGCCTTTTTTGCCTGTTACGCAGGAAATCAACTGCGCAACATGCATGAATCGCGGCACCCAGAGGCATGATTTCCTCGTTAAAATCAAAAACCGGGCTGTGAAGGGGGTGGGTGAAATCCATGGCGGGATTTGCGCTTCCCAGAAGCCAGTGAACCCCGGGAACTTTCTGATGGAAGTAGGCTACGTCTTCTCCGGTCATGCTGGGGGATTGCATCTCGATCACGCTGTCGGCCGGCACAATTTTAGCCGCCGAATCCTTAAATTCCGCTGTCAGCTCCGGATGGTTGAACACCGAGGGATACTCCATCTTCAGCGTGAGATGACATGTTCCCCCGCTGCTTCGGGCCACGCCCTGGGCCACTTGGTCGAGATGATCGGCCAGCTCTTCTCGCTTCTCGGGCTTGAGGGTCCGGATCGTGCCGGTCAGCGTGACCTCTTCAGGGATAATGTTGCTGGCCGTCCCCCCCTGAACGGTACAAAATGAGATGATCGTGGGATCCAAGGGATTTATTCTTCTCGAGACGATGGTTTGGCCGGCCGTGATCACCATCCCCGCCATGATGACGGGATCCACGCTTTCATGGGGGCTGGCCACATGGCAGCCTTTGCCGATCATTTTCAGGACAAACTCCGCCGATGAGATCGTGCTGAAGCCGGATTTTATCCCCGCAGTTCCTTCCGCTAATTCGGGGCTCAGATGAAGCGAAAAGATACCATCGACATCCGGATCTCTGAGGGCTCCATCCGCTATCATGGGGATGGCTCCCCCCGGAGCCTTGTCTTCGCTGGGCTGGAAGATGAACTTGACGTTGCCGTTGAGTTTATCCGAAAATTTGCAGAGCAGATTGGCGGCCCCCAATAGAATGGCCGTATGTCCGTCGTGGCCGCAGCAATGAGCGACACCGCGTTTGACCGATGCATAAGGGACCTTATTTTTCTCTTCCAGGGGAAGGGCATCCATATCCGCTCGCAATGCGACAGTGTTTCCCCCTGTCCGGGTAGATAGCAATGCGAGCACGCCGTAACCGCCTACCTCGGTGCGCACGTCGAGGCCGAGATTCTTTAAATAGTCGGCGACAATCCGTGATGTTCGAATCTCTTGCATTCCGAGCTCAGGGTGCTTGTGCAGATCCCTGCGGATCTCCCTCATCTGGTTCAGCAAACTCCCGGCTTCCTGCAAAAATGGATTAGGCTTCATGCACGTTGCCCTTTTTATTAAGAACCTTCTCAATCCGAACGGGAACGGCCTTTAATAGGGGAAAACCACTGATCGGATCATTGATATTGTCGAAGGTGACAAGGTTGACATTGCCGTCCTGCCAGCCGTGAGGGATTTCAACGAAACCCGGAAGAAGTTGCGCCGCATCAACTATTTTTGCCCGGACTTCCACGGAGCCGATTTCCGAAATGACTCGAACCCGCTCCGTGTTCTCAACTCCCAACCTCTCTGCATCCGCGGGATTCATCTCCACTTGTGCGGCTTGGAGGGCTTTCAGAAATTTTGGAATATTGTGATATCTGGAATGGTAGTAGAGGGGGTGGCGTGCACCGGTGTTTAGAACAAGAGGAAAATCGTTTTGGGGATGACGAAGGTAGCGGGGCGGAATATATTCTGATATCTCCGAGAGATTGAGCTCTTTCAGGTAAGGTGATGTAAATTCGACCTTTCCGGAACGCGTCGGAAAGGGCCGGGCTTCAAACTTTTTATACCGCAGCGGTCTGTAGACAATACCTTCAGGATGATTTTGCAACTCCTCCAGAGAGATGCCGGTCGGTTCGAGAATCCAGCGGTTGACCTGCTCTTCGTTTTCCCACGGAAAATATTCAAGCCAGAAGCCGAGGCGATGGGCCAAATCATGCCACAGAGAATACTCATCATGGACACCCGAAACCTCCGCCACTTTGCGGGTGAGCGCAACCAGATGGTATTTCGGATAAAAATGCAGTTCGGATCTTTCGAGAAAGGTGGCCGCCGGAAAGACATAATGCGCCAGTTTTGCAGTTTCGGTCAGGAACAAATCATTGACCACCAGAAGATCCAGTGAAGAAAGGGCTTTTGCAACTTTGCTTGAGTTGGGGTTGTTAATCACCGGATTGGCTGCCGTCATGATGATCCCCTTCAGGGGATATTCGCCCTGGCCGAGCATGTAATTCATGGCCGTCATCGTGTGGCATTCCCAGCGGTAATCATAAAGCACAGGGAACCTATCCGCCCCGATCGGTTTCTGATCCCGCAGGGAAATCTCGTCACACAGGGAAAGTTTGCGCTCACCCATTGCTTCCGGCCAGGTAAAGCCCCCCCTGATATCCAGCGCTCCGCAGAGGGTTGCCAGGCAAGCAATGGTGCGGACATCGTTGACGCCATTTTGCTGGTGTTCCAATCCAATTCCCGGAAAAATAACTACTTTGGGAAGGCTGTCCGCAATCATGTCGGCCATCGCATGAAGGATGTGCCGGTCCACACCGGTCTGTTGCTGGACGAATTCCGGGGTAAATTTTTCGGCGTAGCGGGCGAAGGCTTCAAAGCCGACCGAATATTTTTCTATAAATTTTTGATCGCAGGCATTGGCCTCGATCATCTGCCGACTCAATCCCCACGCCAGGGCGCCATCGGTTCCGGGCCGGGGGCGGGCAACAATATCGGCTCGTTTTGTGGTCTTGTTCAGACGGGGGTCGATCACAATGAGCTTGGCTCCTCGTTTTTGAGCTTCGGCAACCTCGCGCATGA
>CP070694.1:2879362-2882363 GCA_020353355.1 Desulfobacterales bacterium
CGATCAGGATGACCGCCGTCTTGCCGTTTTCGTACCTCTTTGCGTTCAAAATGATTGCCGTCGAGTCATTGACGTCGATACTTGGATTGATCTTCAGCTTGAACTTCCCCTGCAGACCCGCGGCCTCGGCGAACAGCTCCAGCCCTGCCACGTTCATCCCGATAGTCGAATCCCCCGGCGAAGAAGTGAAGACAGGTATCCCATTGCGATAGGCCGCTGCCAGGATGCTTACTTCGCCCAGGCCGTTCGCTTTCTCGTGCTGGTCGAGAACCTTCCCAAGATGGTGATAGAATTCCCGCGTACCCATCTCTTTCTGAAATTCCGGCCTGACCAGAATCCGGTGAAGCCTCCTGTCTGTTTCCATTAAAACGTCTTCATAATCGAACAGAATATCATATATCCTTGTGACACCCTTGTCTCTCAGATCTGCGTCATCGACCGTGTGGCTGCCTCTGTGCATCGGCAGGTCAAACGCAAAATGCAAATCATGATACATGTTCGCCCCCGTCGCACTAAGCCAGTCTACGAAGCCATGATTCATCAGCGGGACGACGGCCGAAGGCCCCAATCCTGCCGGTGTGAGGGCACCCGCCAGGCTCAGGCCGATGGTCACATCCTCGGCGGCATACCGGTCACGCAACAAATGGCAGGCTGCCCTCAGCCGCCCGCCGTTGTATGCGTCCATTCCATCAATAATTTGCACAATGTCCGATGCCTTGCTTATAGGCTCCGGAAGAATCCGTTTGCCGCAGAGATACTGTGATTTACCATGGTGTTGTGATTTTTTATCTTTCATGGTCCTGTCAATACCTTCCAAATATACTTCGATTTCATGCATTCCCGGCAGGCCATTTTGAACCGTGTTCCTGGCCCTCGGTTCGCATTTTACACAATCCTCGCTGTCATGTGAAGCCTCAACAAAATAAGATTCAGGGCATCTTGATTTAACTCTACTGGAACAGAACAGACACGATAATGTCCTTCAATTAACTTTCTTCCAGAAATCTTCTCGCCTCTAACAAGCTTTTCTTTTATAGATTAATGAGACTTCTAAAAATTCTTGACATCGAGATGAAATAGTGTTATTGTAATATTTGGAGCTTGATGTAGTGTTTCAGTCAAATGTACATGGGAAATCCTGTGCGATAAAATTATACATAGTTTGCATTATATTAGCTCATCAAAATACCATTAATAAAGCATTAGGAGGATTTGGTAATGACAATAAATAGAGAACAATTTACAGCCTGCATAATTTTCATAATTACAATCCTGTTATGTACATCCCACAGTAACGGCCAGGTTGACCCAGAATCCGTCGTGGCATTCTGGGTTTTTGATGAAGCATCAGGTAACATCGCCAGGGACAACTCCGGCCATGGTTACGATGCCGACCTTAAAGAAAATCCTTTATGGGTGGAGGGTAAATTCCATCAAGCTCTTGAGTTCCAAGGTCAAAGTTATCTTGAGATCCGCAATTCGAGCCAAAACCTGTCATTTGGTGGAAGCGCCCCCTTTAGTATCACCGCATGGGTAAAGAATCAGGGCGGGGGCACTGTCATAGGTAAGTTTAACGGCGGCATCATAGGCGCCTATATCCTAACAATCAACGGAGACGGCACAGTCACTTTTCATAGAGAAGTCGAACCCTGGACATTTACCGGCAGCAAGACCCTGCCGGACGATGACTTTGGCCACGTCGCAGTCACATACGATGGTGCTGAAATGAAGATATATGTCAATGGCCAATTCGATTCCAGTCAGGATCGAGGTCCTCAAAATACGGACACCGCAACCCCGGTTCTCATCGGTGCCCGATTTACGAATAATGAGCCAAGCGAGTTCTTTAACGGGGTTCTCGATGAAGTCGCCCTCTTCAATGTGGCTCTTACAGAGCAGCAGATCAGAGACATCATGTACGGGCTCTCCTTCCCAAAGGCCTCCAATCCCAATCCCGAAGACGGAGCCTACCACGAGGATACATGGGTGAGCCTGAGCTGGTCGCCGGGTGATTCCGCTGCCTCTCATGACGTGTATCTGGGAGAGAACTTCGACGATGTGTTTGGTGCCGCTCATGACTCATCATTTTACCAGGGCAATCAGACATCAACATCTTATATGGCCGGGTTCTCAGGATTTGCTTATCCGGATGGTCTTGTCCCGGGCGTAACATACTATTGGCGAATTGATGAGGTTAATGACACCAATCCAGACAGTCCATGGAAAGGTAGTGTCTGGAGTTTCTCGATTCCGCCCAAGACGGCTTATAATCCTGATCCGGCGGATGGGACCGAGATCTTAGGTCTGGATAATGTGAAATTAAGCTGGACAGCAGGCTATGGGACCATTTTGCATACGGTGTATATTGGTGACGATTACGACGAGGTGAGCAACGCCGTCGGTGGAATGATGCAAAATACAATAATTTACAATGCCGGAAAACTTGAGGCCGAGAAGGTGTATTACTGGCGAGTCGATGAGTTTGACGGCGCCGGGACACACAAAGGCGACGTTTGGACCTTTACGACGCCGGGTGCCGTGGGGAATCCACAGCCGGCCAATGGGGCCTCAGATGTACCGATGGCAACCCTCTTAAGCTGGACGGCGGCAGATAACTCCGCATCACATCAGGTGTATCTCGGACAGGACAAGGACACGGTACGGAGCGCTGATACCGGTTCACCCGAGTACAAAGAATCCAAAGCGCTTGGTGATGAAAGCTATGATCCCGGATTGCTTGAATTGGGCACAACATACTATTGGCGTGTAGACGAGGTTTATAATGGAAATACTGTCAAAGGCCCCATTTGGAGCTTCAAGGTAGCTAACTTCCTTATATTGGACGATTTTGAGGACTACGATGCCGGCGAAAATCAGATATGGTACGCATGGCACGATGGCCTCGGCTATGGCACGTTTGGTAGTGCCGACTACTATGCAGGCAACGGAACCGGCGCTGCGATAGGCGATGAAACGACAGCTTCTTATACCGAGGAGGTTA
>CP070694.1:2882463-2886515 GCA_020353355.1 Desulfobacterales bacterium
AACGACATCCATATGATGAGGGTTTTTCATTTTTTTCTTGCATTTTTAAGTTTGCATATGGCATAAGCAATGAGGTCAGGAAAATGTAAGATGTATGGGCTTGAGATGACAGGAAAGCCTTGAGGGCCAAGGAAAAAAGCCTGAGGACAAGCGTCTATCGAATAAAACCTTAACCCGCTGGATACGTGCTCGAATTTATCCAGCCTTTGAAAGGAGGGGATGAGAATGTCCAAACTAAACGAATTAGAGCAATTGTTCAAAGAAGGCAAATTAAGCCGCCGTGAGTTTATTGCCCGCGTATCCGCTTTGGGCCTGATGGCCGCGGTATCGCGGGCATTGTTGAGCACCAAAGCAGAGGCAGCGACGCCTAAAAAAGGCGGTCGGGTGATACTCGGTGCCGCCGGAGGTTCGACGACCGATTCCATGGAACCCGGCACGCTGGCCCACACCATGCCCCAGACGGTTAGCCAATGCATCCGCAGCCAGCTGGTTGAAATTAATTATAAGGGAGAAGCCGTTCCCGAGCTGGCCGAAAGCTGGGAGGCCTCGCCGGACGCGGCAATCTGGACCTTTAAGCTGCGTCAGGGTGTGGAATTTCACAACGGCAAGACCATGGACGCCGAGGATGTGGTGTACTCCTTCAATGAGCACCGCGGACCGGACACCAAATCGGCGGCCAAGGGCATTGTAGAGCCGGTCAAAGACATCAAGGCCGACGGCAAGTACACGGTGATCTTCACGCTGGCAGAGGGCAACGCCGACTTCCCCTTTATCGCCAGTGACTATCACATCCCGATTATACCCAAGGATACCAAAGGCAAAGAATATGAAAAGGGCGTGGGCACCGGCCCGTTTGTTTTGGAAGCCTGGGAGCCTGGTGTTCGGTTTTTCGGCAAGCGCAACCCCAACTACTTCAAAGAAGGCCGACCCTACTTTGACGAGGTGGAAATCATCGGCATTTCGGATGTCAATGCCCGAACCAATGCCTTGAAGACGGGCCAGATCCACGTGATGAACCGCTGTGAGCCCAAGACCTTCCATCTGCTGGAAAGAGCCCCCGGCGTTCATGCATTGAAGTTGGAAGGCGCGCGGCATTACACCATCCCCATGCTGACCACCATCAAGCCCTATGATAACAACGATGTCAGACTGGGCCTCAAATACGCCATTGACCGCGAACAGATGGTGAAACAGATTCTGCAGGGTTACGGCTATCCAGGCAACGACCACCCCATCCCCCGGATCAACCAATTCTATGCCAAAGAACTGCCCCAGCGAAAGTATGACCCGGACAAGGCCAAGTTTCATTTAAAGAAGGCCGGATTTTTGGATCACGAATTCAAGTTGCATGCTGCCGATGCTGCCTTCCCGGGAGCCATCGATGCCTCGGTTCTGATCCAGGAATCGGCGGCCAAGGCAGGGATCAAGATCAAAGTCGTACGGGAACCGGATGACGGGTACTGGGAGAATGTCTGGATCAAGAAGGAATGGGTCCAGTGCTACTGGAGCGGACGGGCAACCGCAGATTGGATGTTCTCGACAGCCTATACAGCGGATGCCAACTGGAACGACACCTTGTGGAAGCACGATAAATTCAACCAGCTCGTCAAAGCGGCCCGGGCAGAGCTTGACCAGAAAAAACGGCGCGAGATGTATGTGGAATGTCAGCGAATTGTAAAGGATGAAGGTGCTACACCCGTCCCGGCCTTTGCCATGCAGCTTTCGGCTGCCAGCGATAAGATGGGGTTTGAAAACCCGGCAGCCAACTGGGAGTTTGACGGCTTTAGACTGGCCGAGCGCTGGTGGTTTAAGTCTTAACACACCATCACATTCCTAAAAGCGGTTAACTCCATGTTTCCCCTCACCCATCTGTATGCCATACAGTCTGGGTGGGGGGTAACCCCCAATTCATTGACATAAAATCCGAAGAGATGAAAAAATGAGTGGACTTCCAGGTTTAGTGATTAAACGAATCGCCATGGGTCTCCTGACCATTATCGTCATCTCGCTTCTCATCTTCGTGGGCGTGGAAGCACTTCCGGGTGATTTGGCAACGGCTATTCTGGGGCAGGAAGCAACGCCGGAAACCGTGGCGGCATTTCGCAAGGAGCTAAAGTTAGATCTTCCGCCGCATGTTCGCTATTTCGCCTGGCTGGGCGATTTTCTGAAAGGTGAACTGGGGACCTCCCTGGCCAATAAACGCCCGGTGGCCGAGTTGATTGAATGGCGCTTTGCCAACACGATGTTTTTGGCGGCCTCAGCAGCCGTGGTGGCGGTGCCGCTCTCGATTCTTCTGGGGATACTGGCGGCGCTTTACCGCAACACTATATTTGACAAAACAATTTCGATGGTCACCCTCAGCACGATTTCGTTTCCCGAGTTCTTTGTGGCCTATATTTTAATCGCCCTGCTGTCGGTGCAATTGATTATCTTTCCCAGTATTTCCAACATCAACGACCAAATGTCCTTTGGGCAGAAGCTTTATTCGATTGTGCTGCCCTGCCTGACGTTGACGCTGGTGGTGATGGCACATATGATGCGCCAGACACGCGCTGCGATCATCAATATCCTGGCCAGTCCCTTTATCGAGATGGCCCGCCTGAAAGGCATCAAACGCATGCGGGTCATTGTGTTGCACGCATTCCCCAATGCGCTGTCGCCGGTGATCAATGTGGTTGCGATTAACCTGGCGTATCTTATCGTCGGTGTGGTGATCGTTGAGGTGGTTTTTGTCTACCCCGGCTTGGGCCAGCTGCTGGTGGACTCGGTCTCCAAGCGTGACATTCCCGTGGTTCAGGCCAGCGGTCTTATTTTTGCAGCCGTTTACGTATCACTCAATCTGCTTGCTGATGTGGCATCGATTCTCACCAATCCCAGACTGCGAAACCCAAAATAAGGAGAGAAAGGCAGATGGCGTTTTTTAAACTTCTCAGACAATCTCCCCTGAGCGCCAGAATCGGCCTGGCAATGATTCTGATTAATGTTATTGCCGCTATTTTTACGCCCTATATCGCTCACTACACTGAAACGGAAGTGGTTGGTGACGTGTGGCTGCCGATGAGCGGGGATCATTGGCTGGGAACCGATCATCTGGGCCGCGATATGTTCACGCGGTTAATCTACGGGGCCCGCAACACCATTGCAATCGCTTTTGTCACCACCATACTCTCGTTTTTGGTTGGTATTATTTCAGGATTTTTTGCGGCCACCCTTGGCGGCTGGACGGACCAGATTCTCAGCCGCATCATCGACATTTTGATGGCTTTTCCGACCCTTATTTTTGCCTTGATGGTGCTGTCAGTGGTGGGCACATCCATTACCGCATTAATTATGGTGATTGCGCTGCTCGACTCTACTCGTGTGTATCGTTTGTCGCGCGCCGTGGCCATGGATATAGAAGTCATGGAATACGTAGAAGCAGCGCGGTTGCGCGGTGAAGGCATCTGGTGGATCATGCGCCGGGAAATCCTGCCGAATGCCATGCCGCCGCTGGTTGCGGAATTCGGTTTGCGATTCTGTTTCGTATTTTTATTCATTGCCGCTTTGAGTTTCTTAGGTTTGGGTATTCAACCGCCTCTGGCGGACTGGGGCGGTATGGTACGGGAAAATGCCGGGGCGATTACGTTCGGCATTCTTACGCCCCTGTTTCCGGCCGGGGCGATTGCATTTTTGACCGTCGGCGTCAATTTAATTGTCGACTGGTTTTTGCACATTGCCAGCGGGCTTAAGGATTAACAGGCTAATTCAAGTTAATAGTTAATGGTTATGCGTTATTTGTAAAAGAAAATAAGTTGCGAAGATAATATGTAATTGAAATCTATTCTGTTAACAAATAACAAATAACAAATAACACACAACGGAACGTGACCCATGACTGAAATACTGAGAATGACCAACCTGAAGATAGAAGGATTCAGTGATGAGAAATGGGTGCCGATTGTTAAGGGCGTCGATCTTAGACTGGACAAGGGTGAAGTCCTCGGCCTGATCGGGGAGTCCGGCGCGGGAAAATCGACCATCGGGCTGGCTTCTATGGCTTATACCCGCATGGG
>CP070694.1:2886615-2889278 GCA_020353355.1 Desulfobacterales bacterium
CGTCGTCCATCCAAGGGACCCGGAACATGATGACGCGTTCCGGTTCAATGATTCGCTCCAGAACACCCAGCTGGCGATATTCAGGGTGGCGGTCTAAAACCGGTTTTACGGTTTCGGTAAATTCCTGAACCGCCTGGTGAAATTCCTTCTCCTCCGGATCTCTTGCCAAGATGGGTTTCAAAATATGATCTGACATTTGTGAACCTCCTTCAATTCGGACGATGAGCTGTAGATATCTGATGATAGAGATCCTAAGCGTCAATTATCTCTAATGCTTCCTCCCGAAAGGCATCCATCACATACTTGATTCCCGTGATTTTGGCGCATTCTTCGGTCAGAGCGAATAGGTCAGCGCGACTGATATATTCCACCTTCCAGTTGCGAGAGCCGGCCATCAGTTGCTGGAGGCCGACCTTGATCTTATCCGTCACGTTGAAGAGCCCGATGGCACCCAGCGGTAAATTGTCTACTTCGGATCCGTATTTCTCTTTTAGAACTTCATAATTCATAAAGATTTCCTCTTTGGTAAATCCGAATTTCGATACATTGGGAGGCAGACCGCCGTCTTCATCCCGCAACCACTTTTCGGCATTCTTGCCGACCATGCCCGGAATCATCAGCGCCCGGCCCATGCACACGGCTTTGCAATAGGGTGCACCCAAGGCCAGCGCTTTGAAGACATGATCCTCGGAGGAAAAACCTCCGGCAAAGGCGAGATCCGGGACGCGTTTACCGTTTTGCGCCAGACGCTCGCTTAATTCATAGGCCATGGAATGAAGGTAAATGGAGGGAATGCCCCACTCGGTCATCATGCGCCAGGGACTCATGCCGGTGCCTCCCGGTGCGCCGTCGATGGTCAACAGATCAATATCGGCGTCACTGGACCAGCGGATTGCCATGGCCAGTTCTCGCATGGGATATGCGCCTGTCTTCAAGGTAATGCGTTTGGCTCCGAGTTTGCGCAAGCGTTCGACCTCATTCATGAAACTTTCCTGATCCACGAATCCGAGGCGCGAGTGTCTTTCGAACTGTTTCAAGGGTCCGGCTTTAAACGCCGCCTGGTGTGCCGGATTTTCCGGGTCGGGGGTCACAATATAGCCTCGTTTTTTCAATTCGAGGGCCCGGTCCAAAGAGTCTACCTTGATTTCACCGCCGATACACTTGGCTCCCTGACCCCATTTGAGCTCGATGGTCTCCACCCCGAGTTTTTCGATGACATATTCAGCCACACCATTGCGGGTGTCTTCGACATTCATTTGAACCAGGATATCTCCATACCCTTCGTGGTATCGGCGATATTCATGGACTCGCCGATCCATCTCCGGTGATTTTTTAATTTTGCCGTTTTCGTCGAGCTCCAATTCAGGATCAATTCCGCAAACATTTTCACCGCATACCAGGCTGATACCGCTGATGGCAGCTCCGATGGCAAAATGTTTCCAATTTTTGCGCGCAATATCCGTGCTGCCGAGGGCCCCCGTGAATATCGGCACTCTCATCTTCACCTTGGCGTTAAGGCCGTATGCGGTTTCGGTATCGACATTGGGAAAGGTGGCTTTATCCGGGTCGGGTTCGATTCCCTTGGCGCCCAGGGCATACCCCATGATGTTTAAATGGGAATAATCCACCGGGTAATCTTTGTCCGCTCCGGCGGTCACGCTGCCAAACGGCTCCGGGTAAAGAAGCTCCCGTCCCCGGAATGTGGCTTTGAACATGTCGCAGTTTCCCTTGCAACCATCCAGACACCTGCTGCAGATACCGGATTGAGGCGCAACGTCGCGCGAGCGATTTTTTGTTTGAAGTGCATCGTTTGCATTCGGTCGGTGTAGGTTCATAGTCTCTCTCCTTGGTCAAATTAAACTAGTGATAAGGACTCACGTTTTCAAAGGAGGTCCATTTATAATTGTTCGAGGAATTTAGCGCAAGCAAAATATTAAGTGCTTTCCGCTTATAGTTCAAAGCACTCAATGAAATCTTTGACAAACTCATTGGCAGGGTGGTTTTGTATTTCTGACGGGCTGTCGACCTGGATGATTTTCCCATCTTGCATGATGGCTATTCGATCTGCCAGAGCAAAGGCCTCGGGCAGGTTGTGCGTCACATAAAGGGTCATGGATCCCATCTTATTGTGGTAGTCTTTCAATTCACGGCGAAGGGCCAGGCGCCGTTGAGGATCCACATGGGCTAAAGGCTCATCCAGCAATAGGATTTTAGGGATGATGGTCAAGGCTCTTCCGATGCCGACCACCTGTTTCTGGCCGACTGACAATTGGTCCGGCTTACGTGGAAATAATTCTCTGGCTATACCGAGGCGCCTGGCGATGAGGTCGGCCGTTTCCTCCATGGAGCGCGGCAGCTGTTTTCGAAGTCGCATGCCGAAACTCAGGTTACTCGCCATATCTTTGTGAAAAACCCGCATATGAGGCCAGAGGGCATGTTCTTGAAAGACCATACGCACACCGCGTCTCGAGGGATCCACATCATCCACACAGCGGCCGTGGATATAGATGTGACCGGAATCCAGCTTTTCGACACCGGCGACCAACCGCAGCAGGGTCGTTTTGCCACATCCGGTGGGACCCACAATGGCCAAAAACTCACGGTTTTCGACCTTCAGGCTCACATGATCAACTGCCATCACCGATAGGTATCGTTTGGTGACC
>CP070694.1:2889378-2904461 GCA_020353355.1 Desulfobacterales bacterium
GTTTGAAATCGCTCTCTGCCGGGCGGGACTGGATGGGGAGAAATCCCTTAATATCCTAAAAAATGAGTTTAACCACTCCATGGAGGTTCCCGAGCCCGTTAAGTTTATGGAAAGTAAGGGCATGACGGTCACGTTTCTCTCAGACGAAGAGCGGCAGGCATTCATTGAAGCCACAAAGCCCCTATATGAAAAATGGGTGCCCAAAATCGGAGAAGATCTTTATAAAAAAGCGCTATCAGATATGGGCAAATAGCGACTTTAGCAATGGCAAAACCTTGGGAAACCAATTAGTGCCTTCCTTTGGAAATATTAATCTTCGGATGAGCGCTAATTAGTTTCCCGGGGGCTTTTGTAGAGAGGAAATCAAATGGCTCAGCGGGACCGACCGATTCGCATCGATCATTGGATCGTCGCTATTTTGTTATTCACGATGGCATCGATTGCCTTTATCAACGTCCTCAGTCGTTACTTGTTTCATTTCTCATTTGCAGCCACTGAAGAAATTACCATAAATCTGTTTGTGTGGATGACGGTAATTGGATCGGGCATCGCATTTGAACGCGGTGGTCAACTGTGTATGACCACCCTGTATAATGTGTTTCCGAAAAGATTGAAAAAATTTGTCATTGTTTTCGCCTCAGCCCTCAGTGCCCTTCTGTTTCTTTTGGTAGATATCTACATGATCCAGGCTATCTATGAAGAGCTGAGCCTGTTTCATGCCACCTCCGCCGCTCTAGGGATCCCCGTATGGATTTACTATATTGGTGTTCCTATTTTTTCCGTGTTTGTTTTTGCGGGAATTTATCGCGATGCGTCCTCGAAATTAGGTGTCCTTAATGGTGATGGGGCAAGCTGATGGAAATAGTGGTCATATTTCTGACATTCCTGGTGTTGATGGCGCTCGGCGTTCCCATTGGAACCTCGCTGGGTATTGCCGGAGTGATCACGATCTATCAGTTCGATCTTGGCATCGCTATGCTGGGAGTGAACTTTTCCTCGGGTATCGCCTCCTTTCCGCTGCTCGCCATCCCTTTTTTTGTTTTGGCCGGTGTTATTCTTGAAAAGGCCGGACTGGCGGCAAACATCGCCCATTTTTTCGAGCTCGTTGTGGGAAAGGCCATCGGGGGTCTTGCCATGGTGGCGGTAATGACCTGCATGTTTTGGGGAGCTCTGTCTGGTTCGGGTCCGGCAACCACAGCTGCCGTAGGCTTGATTCTTTTAACCCCCATGATTAAACACGGATACGACAAGCATTTTGCCGCGGCAACCATCGCCAATGCTTCCGATCTTTCGATCATCATACCACCGAGTATTGCCTTCATCATTTACGGAACGATTACCAGTGTGTCGGTCAGTGCTCTCTTTGTGGCCGGTATTATCCCCGGATTGATTACAGGTGCCGGTACGGTGCTAGTGGCTTATTTCGTCTCAAAAAAGAGGGGGTATCGAGGTCTTGAAAAGCGGGGGTCGCTTAAGGAAATCACGGTTGCCCTCAAGGATTCCATCTGGGCTATTCTCGCGCCGGTAATTATTCTCGGCGGTATCTATACCGGGGTATTTACCCCTACCGAAGCCGCTGTGGTCGCTGTTTTTTATAGTTTATTCGTAGCTGTGGTGATTTACCGATCGGTAACCTGGCGGGACATGATCAGAATGTTGGTGGATGCCAGTGTCACCAGTTCGGTCATTATGTTCATTGTGGTGTTTGCCGGTATTTTTACCTGGGCAACCTCTGTTATCGGGGTAATCGATCAAGCCGCCAATTTTGTGATTAGCGTATCACCCAATGCGGCGACCATGATTATCCTGGTAAATCTTCTTTTGTTGGCGCTGGGGATGATTCTGGATGCCATATCCATATCCTATCTGATTATGCCGATTCTCATCCCGGTGCTGGCTGCCTTCCATATCGATCCCTTGTGGTATGGTGTCATTTTTATTTCGGCCCTGGCTATCGGCCAGGCGACTCCACCTGTGGGCGTCAACCTCTTTACGGCAGCCAACTTAATCAAGGGCAATTTAGACTCGATTGCGAAGCAGGCGCTTGCTTTTGTAATCATGGATGTCGTGGTTTTAATCATCCTTTCCCTGTTTCCAGTATTGTCTCTTTATCTGCCTGTTTTGTCGGGGTTGTACAAACCCTAATTCCGGACGAGCCGGGATTAATTTATTGATGGTGGAACTTGTTTTTCTCTCAAAATTAGTCGTCACGGTATGCTTGGTTCTGGTTCTTTCAATTATCGCCGAGTATATCGGCCCCAAGGCTGCAGGCATTTTGGCAGGTTATCCTCTGGGAGCCGCTATTGCGCTTTTTTTCATCGGCCTGGAAATAGGTCCTGAATTTGCTTCCAAAAGCGCAGTTTATACGAGGATCGGATTAGTCGCCACGCAATCGTTTGTTTATTTTTATTTCAAATCCAGCTTAATTTTTGACAGATGGGATGTTCTGATTTCCTCGATGCTTGCGATTATTGGATATTTTGTCATCATTTGGATGTTGCATTTTGTTAAGGTCAATAAATTTTTGGCAATATTGATTCCGATCGGCTCAATATTTTTATTTGTGTATCTGTTCAGAGAAATAAAAAATGTAAACATACAGAATAAGATAAAATTAACCCATAAGGTCTTACTTCTGCGGGCCATTTTAGCCGCGGTTATCATTCTGGTAATAACCGGATTGGCACAATTCGTCGGTCCGACATGGGCGGGTCTGTTTTCTGCATTTCCCATTACGCTCTTTCCGCTTATCCTCATTATTCACATAACCTATGATAGAACACATGTTCATACCATCATAAAAAATTTCCCGCTGGGATTGGGATCGTTGATTAGTTATTCGTTGGCCGTATCCATCGTCTATCCAACCTATGGGATTTATATGGGTACGTTCATCGCCTTGACGGCGGCAACCATATATCTGATTATTTATCGTATTGTTGCAGGTCAGATGAAGAGATAACCCGATAAGCCCGATACAATTTGAATCCAAAAGGTTAAGGGGGGCTTTATGACCAACCAGGATCAGGACTATATTTCTTACTATCGAACGATGGTAACCATCCGGAAGTTTGAAACTTTGGCGGGCGAGTTGTTTGCCGCAGCAAGAATTCCCGGTTTCATTCATTTGTCCATCGGTCAGGAAGCGTCAGCAGTGGGAGTCTGCTCCTGCCTGCGTAAGGATGACTATCTGACCACCACCCATCGGGGTCACGGTCACATGATCGCCAAAGGAGCGGACCTGAAAAAGATGGTGGCCGAAATATTCGGTAAAAAAACCGGCTACTGCAAGGGCAAAGGCGGCTCCATGCACATTGCCGATTTTTCCTTGGGTATCCTGGGTGCCAATGGGGTGGTGGCCGGTGGATTGCCGATTGTTACCGGGGCTGGGGTTTCCATTAAAATGCGAAAAACCGATCAGGTAGGCGTATGTTTTTTTGGTGACGGCGCCGCCAATCGCGGTACGGTGCATGAGGCCATGAATATGGCATCCATCTGGAAGCTGCCGATTGTTTTTGTAATTGAAAATAATCATTATGCTTCCACGACACCGCAAAATTACGCCTGTTCGGTAAACGATATTTACAGCCGATCTGCAAGTTATAATATTCCCGGTACTGCAGTAGATGGGAATAATTTTCTTAAGGTTAGAGAAGTAACATTAAAGGCGGTTCAGCGGGCGCGCAAAGGTGAAGGGCCGAGTGTGATCGAAAACAAAACCTACCGTTTTCGTGGCCACTTTGAGGGCGATCCACAGAAATATCGAACCGAATCGGAAGTGGACGCCTGGAAAAATAAGAACGATCCGGTCAAACGGTTTGCCGATTATCTGGCCCGTAAAAAGATTTTGACCAAGGAGCTCAATCAGCAAATCTGGCACGAGGTGGAAACCGAGCTAAAGAAAGCCGTCGCGTTTGCTGAACAGAGTCCCTATCCGGAGCCGCAAGAGGCGTTGGATGATCTTTTCACTATTCCATCATGCTGATGGTGTCCTAATTGGTTAACGAAATGATAGCCGCTTTGGATCCGGCCTATCCTGTTTAAGGAGATGAAACATGTCCGATCGTATTTTGAGCTGTTCGGCTGCGTTGGCCGAAGCCTTGCACGAAGAGATGTCACGGGATGAGACGATTTTTATCCTCGGAGAGGACCTCACGGCCCATGCCGGAATATTCGGCCAGTTCAAAGGTCTACCCGAAAATTTTCCCGGTCGAATCATCGACACACCCATCAGCGAGACGGCCATATTGGGTGTCGGACTGGGATCGGCGCTGACCGGCATGCGGCCATTCGTTGATTTGCACTTTTCCGATTTTGTAACCTGCTGCATGGATGAACTGGCCAACCAGACGGCCAAAATCCGATATATGTTCGGCGGTCAAGTAAACATTCCAATGGTGATCTGGTGTCCCGACGGAGGAGGTTTGCGGGCAGCGGCACAGCATTCCCAGTCGCTGGAAGCGTGGTTTATTCATACTCCCGGACTGAAGGTGGTGGTACCCAGCGAGCCGGCCGATGTCAAGGGCCTGATCAAATCCGCCATCCGCGATGATGATCCGGTCATGGTTTTTCAACACAAGAAACTCTTTGCCCGACAGGGCGCGGTGCCGGAGAATGATTTCACCATTCCGTTGGGTCGAGCGGCAATCAAACTGGAAGGCAAAGACGTCACCCTGCTGTCTTACGGTTCAGGATTTTACCTATGCGAAGAGGCTGTTAAAGGGCTTGGTCATTTAAATATCGATGCCGAAGTGGTTGACTTGAGGACCCTCAAGCCATTGGATATGGATACGGTGGCCCGCTCCATCAAGAAGACCCATCGGGCGGTTATCGTGCATGAAGCCTGTTTGACCGGCGGATTTGGCGCCGAGCTCACTGCCCGCATACAAGATGAACTCTTCGATTACCTGGATGCTCCTGTCAAACGGGTGGCCGCCAAGGATGTGCCGATACCATTTTCGCCTCCGCTGGAAGATTATGTTTTGCCCAAAGTCTCCGATGTGGTCGAGGCCGCCCGGGCGGTTACTTACCGATAGACAGAACATGGCGAGCTCAAAAGATGGTGTCTTCTGCCAGAGCTGTCATTTCGGTCGTAACACGATGGGTGCCGCTGCCATAAAACATGGGAAATGGATTAAATTCAAATAAGGAGAGAAACCCATGGAAATTCGAGGATACAACATGCCGAATGGGCTGTATTATGAAGCGCATCATTATTGGGTGAAAGTAGAAGGCGACATCCTGGTCATGGGGATGGATGATTTCGCCCAGCAGATGGCCGGTAAAATCGTCTATGTTCAGCTGCCGTTTGAAGGCAAAAAGCTGAGCTTCGGGAATAAATTTGCCAAGGTGGAATCCGGCAAATGGGTCGGTAAGGTGTTTGCACCGGTGAGCGGTGAGTTATTAGAATCCAATCAAGAACTTGAGATGGATCCGACAATTATCAATCAGGACTGTTATGGTTCCGGTTGGATGTACAAAATCAAACCCAACGACGTGGGAGACGTGGAGAATCTCATCCACGGGGCCGAAGCGGTTGAGAAATGGCTCCTAGCCGATATTGAGCGCTATCAGCAAGGATAATAATTAAGGTCTCGGAGAAATGGAACTGTATAATTTAGGAAAAGTGCCATGGGAGGAATCCCAGCTAATGTATCATGCGCTGGCGAAACTGGGGCGTGAATCCCTTTGTCTGCTTTCCCCAGCCACCCCTTATGTCTGCATCGGATTTCACCAGGATGTGGAGCAGGAAGTTGATCTGGAATTTTGCCGCAACAATGACATACCGGTTTTCCGAAGGGAAGTTGGCGGAGGAGCCGTTTTTTTGGACGGCAATCAGCTCTTCTTCCAACTCATTATCCGGCGCGATAATCCCATCGCCTCCAAGCGAATTGATTCGTTCTATAGAAAATTTTTACAGCCTGTGATCGAGGTTCATTACCGGATCGGTATTGCAGCTGAATATAAGCCAATTAATGATCTTATTGTGGGAACTCGCAAAATATCCGGCAGCGGCGCCGCAGAGATCGGTGAGTGTATTGTGTTTGTCGGCAATCTGATTCTGGATTTTGATTATGATACGATGTCCAAGGTGCTGAAAATTCCAGATGAAAAATTCCGTAATAAAGTCAAGAAAACCATCGAAGAAAACTTGAGTACAATTCGCAGGGAACTTGGAGTATCGGAGTACGAAAAATGGGACGCAAAAACTTTGAATAAGATACTGGCCGAGGAGTTCGAAAAATTGTTGGGCCCGCTGACACCGGCGGATAAAAATGATGAGCTTATTGCTAAAATGAAAGAGTTGCAAGTATCGATGATAAATGATGCCTGGCTATATCAGAAAGGCAAGCGGGTTGAAGGCCGCGTGGTTAAAGTACGTTCGGGGCTGAAAGTCGTGCAGCGGATGCATAAAGCAACCGGGGGACTCATCCGGGCGGATTTTTCCGTAGAGGATGGGCAAATTAAAAATGTGTTCATCTCAGGAGATTATTTTTGTTTTCCCCGAGATTTGGTTGATCGTTTGGCGGCTAATTTAGAAGGTTGCTCTATAGACAATGTCTCCAAGGTAGTTAGCGCTTTTTATCAAAAAGAGGATTTTAGTATTCCTGGGGTAATAGCAGATGATTGGAAGCAGGTCTTTATGATTTAAGGGCATCAACTTGCAGCCAATTTTCTCTGACCTTTTTACTTCGTCTATCTGTTTTCAAGAAACTTCTGGCCAAGCATCGCCGCCCCCTTCATCGACGATTCGGTTTCGAGGGTATAGTCACAGTCGCGCATCCATTTCTTTTTGGCACGGATCAAGGAAGGGTTCACGGCCCCCCCGGAAACCAGGATTTCCCCTTTAAGGGACATCTCAATAGAAATCTCTTTCAAATTTTCCTGTTGATATTGACACAAACCCCGAACCATTGCCGCCAGCAATTCTTCGCGCGATGTTTCCTGGGTCAAGCCTGAAAATGCGGCCTTCAGCGGCTCCAAAGAATAGCGTGACCCCATCAGATAGGGAACGTAAATCACACCGCTGACTTTGTTCAGCCAATTGTCAATGGCCGCGGGCATAAAATCGCAGAAAAACTCATCGGCCGACATCTCACTGCAAAACAGGCCATGAAACCACTCAAAGGCTTTACCCTGGGCGTTCATCACATAGAATGAAAACCAGCGGTCAGGGATAACGTGGGTTCGAATGTTGTAATTTGTTGACGGATAACATTTCGGAAGGCAGACCATGGTAATCTCGCAAGTGCCGTTGATGTTAAAGATTTCGCCCGGTTCTTTAATGCCGACGGAGTATGCAGCCAGCACGGCATCGTTTCCGCCGATCACCACCGGTGGCTCTTTTTTCAATCCGCATTCAGCAGCAATATCGCTTTTTAATCGACCCGTGCTTTCATGGGATGCCGTAAGTTCGGGCAATTGGGTAATTGATATACCGCAACTGTCGGCAATATCCTTATTCCAGGTCATGTTATTTTCAACCGTGTTGTATAAGGCCGTCAGAGAAGCAGAAGAAGGATCGATAGCGAATTGCCCGGTCATCCATTTCGCCATAAAGGTGTTGGAGTGACCAAAAATAAAGGTCTTCTTGAATATATCGGGCAGGTTGTCTTTTATCCAGAGAATACTGGCGAGTGAACAGCCGCCCGCGACCGGCATATTGGCCGTTTTTTTCAGCAGCTCGTTAATACCGACGGTATCAATAATATGCTGGGCCTGAACCCGGGAGCGCTGATCCAGCATCAGGATAGCGGGATAAAGCGCTTCACCCTTCTCATCCATAGCGCTTAAGCCGGGAGTCGTCCCCGAAAGAGATATGACATCTACTTCCGGCATCAAATCGGCAATGGCATTGCAACCCTTTATAAATGCTTGCTGCCATTTCTCCTGCTCGATATCACTAAACAGTCCGTCATTGTAAGTATTGATGGCATATTCCCGGGATACTTGCGTGAGAAGATTGAGGTCATCGCCGCTCTCATCAAACACGCCCATTTTCATGGCCGTCGTCCCGACATCGACACTGAGGATTTTCATTCCTTCCTTCTCCCAACTCGGGCAAACTGAAATTTCAAAACACTATTTTTCCGAATTCCGCATTCTGCATTCCGAATTCGCCTACATTGTGGCTCCAACCGTCCATGGCACAAATTCGTCGTCGCCGATGCCATTCAACTCGCTTTTGGTCTTCATGCCCGAGGCGACCTTCAAAATGATATTAAAAATACGATCGCCCATCTCCTCAACCGTTATATCTCCCTCGATGGTCTCCCCGCAATTGATATCCATATCGTCTTTCAAGCGCTGATACATGTCTGTGTTGGTGGCCAATTTGATCGACGGTACCGGTTTGCAACCGTAAACCGAACCCCTGCCGGTGGTAAAACAGATCACATTCGCGCCGCCGGCAACCATACCGGTCAGAGACACCGGATCGTATCCCGGGGTGTTCATAAAAACGAATCCCTTCGCAGTGACGGTTTCGGCATAATCGTAAACCTCAACCAGATTGGTGGTGCCCCCCTTGGCCGCCGCTCCCAGCGACTTTTCGAGAATGGTGGTCAGCCCCCCGGCTTTGTTGCCCGGTGATGGATTGTTGTCCATTTTGGCGTTATGGGTGGCAGTGTAGCTCTCCCACCAGCGAATTCGGTCGATGAGTTTTTGTCCCACCTCCCCCGATACGGCCCGGCGGGTCAACAGATGTTCGGCACCGTAGATCTCCGGGGTTTCACCCAGCACGGCCGTACCGCCATGTCGCACTAAACGGTCTACTGCGGCACCCAGGGCCGGATTGGCCGTTATACCGGAATAGGCATCGGAGCCCCCACACTCAAGACCCAAAATGATGTGGCCCACAGAAACAGGAATGCGTTTCACACGGTTGGCTTCGGGAAGCATTGCCCGAATACGATCAATTCCCTCCTGTACCGTTTTTCTGGTTCCTCCGGTCTCCTGAATGGTCATGGTTTGTAAAAAAGCATTTTTCTGCACATTTCTATAATTAAATAAAGTATCGATCTGCATCACCTCACAACCCAAACCGATGACCAAAACACCGGCAAAATTGGGGTGCTTGATATAACCGGCAAGCGTATTTGACAGAAGTTCAAAACTCTCATCGGCGTTGGAACATCCACACCCCATCCCATGGCATATGGGCACAATGCCGTCGATGTTGGGAAAGTCAGATAAGCTACCGTCGTGAAAAGCATTCGCAATAAAACGGGAGACGGAAGCCGAACAATTGACCGTGCTGATAATGCCGAGATAATTGCGTGTCGCAATGCGGCCGTTCGATCGCTCAATGCCCTCAAAAGTCGCAGGGTCTGCTTCATATTCGACGCTTTTCGTGTCGCTGCTCATGGCATAATCACGAGAGAAATCTTTCATTTCAAGGTTATGGGTGTGAACATGCTGGCCGGGTTTGATATCGCATGAAGCAAATCCGATGATTTGACCGTATTTTTTTACCGCAGCTCCAGCCGTTATGGCCGATGTAGCAATTTTATGGCCAAAAGAAATTTGATCGAGACAGGTTAGAATTTCTTCCGGAATCTCGGTTCCGGCTGAAAGGTCCATCCTTGCGACAACGACGTTATCGGAATTATGCAGGCGAATGGTTAGCGGTTTTGAGGTTGTCATATACTTTTCCTTCATTAGGCCCTTGGGGTTTATCGACTTACAATATGCTGATAAAAAACTAAAGGTGTCAGGTGTCAGGATTCGGGTGTCAGAAATCAAAGATTAAGGAATTGCGAATTTAGGAATTCCTGACACCAACTTATTCCTGACCCCCTCCTGCGGCGGAAAACCTACAAAATTTCATTTACGGTTATAGTTGCTCCCGGTTAGGGGACAAGAATGACTTTCAACAACCCTTTCTCTTTTTGATAAAGCCGTCGAAACCAATTTGCACCCTCGCAAAGCGGGGCAACGGCACTGATCAGCGGATCAACTTTAATCGCTCCCCGGGCCATCATATCCAGACAGGCAGGATAATCTCCCCGGGATGCACAGGATCCGTAAAGCGTAATCTCGCGGGCAACCAGACGTTGCAGGGGTAGCTCCACATGAGGAGACAAATTGCCGATCACCGTCACAGCCCCCCCCTTGCGAACGCTGGCTAAAGCAGTTTTCACAGACTGGGAGACCCCTACGGCTTCGATCACGATATCGGCCCCTCTATTATCCGTTAATTTCTGGATTTCTGAACCTGTTTCCGCCTCTAATGAATTTAGGGTGATATCGGCGCCAAGTTGCCGCGAGAGATCGAGTTTGTCCGGCTCGACATCGATGGCTATTATTTTTCCACAACCAACGGCCCGCAGGGTTTGAACCACCAGTAATCCAATCATGCCGACGCCGACCACAACGGCGGTATCGTTTAATGATGTCGGTGTGCGGCTGACAGCATGAAATGCGATGGAACAGGGTTCTACCATGGCGGCATGTTCAAAACTTACATCTTGCGGCAAGCGATATAAAATATGTTGCGGCACGGCGACATACTCGGCAAACGCTCCGTTGTGGCGATACTCATCGCATGATACCCCCAACACGCGACGATGATCGCACAGGTTGATTGCGCCTCTGAGACAGTAAAAGCACGATCCGCAATACACGGTGGAATCAAACGTGACTCGCTCACCGGGGCGAACTTCTTTTACATTCGAACCGACCTGGACAATGATGCCGGCGGCTTCATGGCCCATAATGATAGGAGGTATGCGTCTGCCGGTACTTCCATCCATTCCATGCACATCGCTGCCACAAACGCCACAGGCTTTAACCTCGATCAAAACGTCATCCGGTCCAGTGGTGGGTTCCGGTACATCCTGATAGACCAATTGATGGTATTCTTTTAAAACCATAGCCTTCATTTTAACACCTCGGGATTTCTATATCTCTTTGAATTTAAAAATTTACAATGCCAACAGGATAAGGTATCGTTTCCACCCATATTCCTATAAAAGTATTATTATTTGTGCGTCAAGCAGAAATCAAAACGGCCTACAATTTTATTACGAATATAAATGCCAATGCCTGGCGATGAAACCGGGAATGAATAGTCTGCCGGTTCGACTTTCATCGTTCAGGGCTGGGGGCACACAAAGCGGGAAAGGAGTTTGCGGATGCTTTCGATTTTTAATACCTCTGAGGAAATTGCCCATTCGGATATTGACACGGCTGTTTTACCTTTGGGCTCGGTCGAACCCAAGGGTCCGCATCTACCGGTGGGATTTGATCTTATTTTAGCCAATCGTTTCGCCAAAGATTTTTGCTCGGCAAAAGCGGTGTATCTGTTGCCGGTTTTTCCATTTTCCAGCGCCATGGAAACCCGCGGTTTCCGGGGTACCATCGCGCTGCAGCAACAGACGTTATGGGACATCCTAAATGATATCGCATCCGTCCTGGCCCGCCATGACTTCAGGCGTCTCATCGTTTTGGATTTTAGCAATTATAACTGGATTGTCAAACACTGCATGCGCGAGCTGAATCTCAACCGAGAACTCATTCAGGCCATCTGGGTTAATCCCAAGCAGTTTGCCAAAGAGGCAGCTGCGGACGAACTGCTGCCTGATTTTGGCGGTGGAGCCATCGAAACCTCTTTGGCACTTGCCCTGGATGAAAAACTGATTCGAACGCCGCTTGAAGATTTCGATGCGAATTTGCCACGGGAAAGCATTGACTATGAGGGACTGTCAAGGGTTGCTCCTCAGGGTTTCTGGGGCAAGCCTACGTTAGCTAACACCGAACAGGGGAAACAATTCTATTCCTTGATGTTGGCCAAGACCCACGACTATGTCGACTATGCCCTCGGGCTTTTTCAAAATGGCGCCCCGATCGGCAATCATGAAATAGAGGAGCTTTGGTGGCCTCGAGAAAATATTCCGGGTGTCGAAGGCAACGGACTGGACTGGCACAATACCCTTGCGGGCATCGCTGATGCGGATCCGGGATTGGTCATTATTCCCACCGCTGCGACAGAACAACACTCACCTTCCCAGCCGTTAGCCACGGATTATCTGCGCGCGTTAGAATGGTCGCGCAGGCTGGCCGATGAACTTGGCGCTTATCTGCTGCCGGCATTGCCGGTAGTTACTTCATGGGGGCACATTCGCTACCGGGGATCCATTCCCCTGGGTGCCATGACAGCGAGACGAATGCTTGAAGATATCGTCGCAAGCCTGGTGGCCGGTGGTTTCAAAAAGGCTGCCATCGTCAACACCCATGGGGGCAACTGGGTAATTAAACCAACCATGATCGAAATCAATCAAAAATACAAAGAATTTCAACTCATCTCAACCGGTGACATCTTGGCTTACCGGGGTCAAATGCCGGTGGAACAATTGCATGCCTGTGAAGTCGAAGCTTCCTTTATTCAAGCTTTCTATCCGGGCAGTTTCAAAGCGGATCGTGTCGTCGACCATTCACCCAAATGTACCGCTTCCGCGTTTGATCTCGTTGGGATTGGTGGTGTTAGTCCTCAGGGCGTCTGGGGGTATCCCTCCCGGGGAACACCCGAAAAAGGGCGCAAAGACCTGCAGCGTGACGTAGCCGACGCTGCCGCTTATATTAGGGAGGTGTTCTCAAAAGGCGAATAATACTGCTCCCCGTTGTGAGTTACGGGCTCCTTCTGTTTGGTCTCAGTTGTCACGTGTCAGAGTAAATAATTTAGGGATTGCAAATTCAGGAATTTAAAAACTTAAAATTAAGGATTTACTCCGAATTTTAATTCCTAAATCTTTATCCTTTACTTTTCCGCCTCAAACTTCCAACTTAACGCATTCGTATGATACCCTCAATTTTTTCTCTTTCGTCTTTATTTTTAAATCCGAAATCCAAAATCCGCAATCCGCAATCGAATTCCTGACACCTGAAACCTGACACCCCAAACCTGATAATTCATGACAACCTGTATCGCGGAATATAAAAAATATCGCATAAAAAAACCATATTCCACATTACGAAACCATCATACCTCTGAAAGGTCGAACAATCTTGCTTCTTCAACACAAACCAGGCAATTTGGTCCAAACCATTGAAAGAGTCTCAACCATTTTTGATGTCATGGCTCAAAGCTCCCGGGGCATCAGCCTCAAAGAATTGAGCGCGAAAGCGGGCCTACCAAAAGGCACAGCTCACCGGCTTCTCACCTCACTGGCCTATTTCGGTTATGTGCGCCAGGCTTCGGAAAGCAAAAATTACTATTTAGGATTTAAACTGGTCGAGCTGGGAAATCGTCTTCTGGATCACCTTGATTTGAGAGCCCAGGCAAGGCCTTTTCTCATCAGCCTCTGCAAAAGAACCAAAGAAACGGTCCACCTGGTAATCCTGGATCAAAATGAAGCCTTGTACGTGGATAAAGTCGTATCAGATGAGATACCGGGGGGGTTACAAATGGTTTCCAGAATCGGATCACGGGTGCCGGCGCATTGCTCTTCGGTGGGAAAGGTGTTTTTGGCCCAGTTTTCCGAACAGGAATTGGAAAGGTTAATAAAAGAAAAAGGCCTGAAAAAAAGAACTGAAAACACAATTACAAATCCTGAGAAACTCAAGCATCACCTCGAAGTGATATACCGACAGGGTTATGCCGTCGATGATGAAGAAAACGAAAAAGGAATCCGATGTGTCGGTGCGCCGGTCTTTAACCAGAAAAGAAAGGTGATCGCGGCCATCAGTATATCTGGGCCCACAGTTCGAATTACGAAAAAAATTATTCAGGAAACGCTGAAAAATGAGGTGATCAAGACGGCTTTAAATATTTCCAGAGAATTCGGTTATCAAGGGTAGCATGCCAAAATATTTTTTGTGCATTTTGTGGCAAGGAAATTATATGGGGATATTTTCACCATCTTCCAATAATTGAATATTTTCGATTGAATATTGAATAGTCAATTCCGGATTATCCGGGTTAGGGGTTATTATGGGCAAGGTCAGAATTGGCATCGTCGGTGCAAAATTTGCCGCCGACATTCATTGTGATTCCTATTCCCGCAATGAACAGGCTGAAGTGGTTGCTGTGGCGGACATCGCTGATGCAAGCACGTTGATCAATAAATGGCGTATTGCGGATTATTACAAAGATTACCATGAGATGTTCAGACGAGACGATATTGATCTCATTTCCGTGTGTGTGCCCAACTTTTTGCATCACGACGTGGCCATTGCAGCGGCAAACGCCGGCAAGCACGTCGTGGTAGAAAAACCGCTGGCCACCACAATCGATGATGCCAGAGAAGTGGTGGAAGTATGTAACACAAACGGTGTCAAATTGATGTACGCTGAAGATTGGTGTTTCTCGCCGGCGCTCAGGCGGGCTGAAGAAATTATCAAAGAGGGCGCCATTGGAAGCGTTTTGTTCATTAAAGCCAAGGAAGTCCATAACGGAACGCATTCGCCCTATGCTAAAGATAAGGAGATGTGCGGCGGCGGAAGTTTTATGCATCTGGGAATCCATCCGATTGGATGGCTGCTATATTTACTCGGCAAAGGCCATAACCCGGTGATCGAGGTTTCCGGCAAAATGACCGGCGGACGCGAAGCTAATTTTGTCCACAAGGATAACGGCGGCGAAGATTTCGGTATGGGCATGATGCGCTTTAAAAACGGCGAATTCGCTTTTGTCGAAGGCAATTATATCACGGTCGGCGGTATGGATGACAAAATTGAAATATACGGAACGGATGGCGTTATCAAGGTGGATCTGACCTTCGGGTCCGCAATTGATTGTTACTCAAGGCAGGGGATCGCCTATTCGATCGAAAAAACAGATCACAACATGGGATGGACCCGACCGGCGGTGGATGAATTCCTTAATTTGGGCTATGTACCGGAGCTGAAGCATTTTGTCGACTGTGTGCTGGGCAAGCAGGAGTCCTTTTACGGTGTTGATGGGCAGGCGGCGGTTGCCTGCGTGGAGCTTGTCAAGGCCTTTTACGAATCAAACGAAACAGGGAAAACGATTTACGGCAACTGGATCTAGAAGTGATTTACTTATGAATTTTTCTTTTTCATCGTAGGGCGGGACGCGATGCCCGCCGGTTAAAAAAGAGGATCTCAGGGAGAGAGCCGATGGA
>CP070694.1:2904561-2923617 GCA_020353355.1 Desulfobacterales bacterium
ACTCGGCGAGCTGATGAAGCGTCAGGGTTTCCAGAAGCTGCTGGAAGTCACCGGAATCGATCCCGATCCGCGCATGGTTCAGGAGCCCAGATCCAACCCATATATCTTCTGGAAGGAAGAGGAAGTACCGGGTGGATTCCAACGCGACATCAACGAATTTAGAAAATATCATCAGAGATAGGGGGTAATACCATGGCATTTATATCTTCAGGTTATAATCCTGACAAACCGATGGAAAACAGAATCTCTGACATCGGTCCGAGGAAATATGATCAATTTTATCCGCCGGTGATCGCCAAGAACAAAGGTACCTGGCTCTATCACGAATATATCAAACCCGGTGTTTACTTTCATGTGGCCGAATCCGGCGACAAGGTTTTCACGATAAGGGTCGGCGGTGCGCGTATTATGAGTACCACCCACATCCGTGAAATCTGCGAGATTGCCGAAAAGCATTGTGGCGGATATGTTCGTTTTACCACCCGCAACAATATCGAATTCATGGTGGATGACGAAAAGAAGGTTGATCCTTTAGTAAAGGACCTTGAGAGCCGCAAGTTTGCCGGCGGCAGCTTTAAATTCCCGGTGGGCGGCACCGGCGCCGGTATTACCAACATCGTCCACACCCAGGGCTGGATCCACTGCCACACACCGGCCACGGACGCCTCCGGTCCGGTAAAGTCAACCATGGATGTGCTGTTTGATGATTTTAAAAACCACCGCCTGCCGGCGCACCTGCGGGTGTCCCTGGCCTGTTGCCTGAACATGTGCGGTGCGGTCCACTGCTCGGATATCGCCATTCTGGGCTACCATCGCAAACCGCCGATGCTGGATCACGAATATCTGGACAAGATGTGTGAGGTTCCGCTGGCCATTGCGGCCTGCCCGACGGCGGCCATCAAACCGGCCAAAGTAGAAGTCGGAGGCCAAAAGCTCAACAGTGTGGCCGTCAACGAACCCCGCTGCATGTTCTGCGGCAACTGCTACACCATGTGCCCGGCCATGCCGCTGGCCGACGCCGAAGGCGACGGCATCGTCATCATGGCCGGCGGTAAGGTGTCCAACAGGATCAGCGCACCGAAGTTCTCCAAGGTCGTGGTGGCATTTATCCCGAACGAACCGCCGCGCTGGCCCAAAACCACGAATACTATAAAGAAAATTGTCGAGGCCTATGCCAAAGATGCCAGAAAATACGAGCGTCTCGGCGAATGGGCGGAGCGCATCGGATGGGAGCGGTTCTTTGAAAAATGTGAACTCGAATTCACCCATCATTTGATCGATGATTTCCGCGATCCGGCCTACTTTACCTGGCGCCAGACCACTCAATTCAAGTTCTAAGAGCCAGCTAAACATGCAGGGGGCATTTAACGATGATGCCCCCTGCCTTTTATCGAAAAGAGGTTAACCATGGAGTACGAAGAAGCAAAAGCAAAAATAGTCGAAGGACTCGAAAAGAAATCAAAAGCGAAGTCCAAATTTTATTTTAATGACCTGGCAAAAATTCTGGAAGTCAAGCCCAGAGATGCCAAAAAGCTGATAAACAGAATGGTGCAAGAAGAAGTTCTCGAATACTGGTCCAGTGGAAGTACCTCATTGTACGGACTCAAAGGCGCCGGCAAGCAACGGGCTGCTGATCACGAAGATTAACGAGCTAAAGGGCATTCGATTATTATCTTGAAAAGCCAATGCAGCAAGGTGGAATGGAATTCCCCAGGATAATCATTGCCGCCCTGCGCGGCGGTTCAGGAAAAACTATCCTATCTGTCGGAATTATTGCTGCTCTAAGCAAACGGGGTAAATCCATTGCACCTTTCAAAAAAGGTCCGGATTACATCGATGCGGGCTGGTTAGCCTTGGCGGCCGGCCGGCCTTGCTATAATTTAGATTCCTTCCTTTTAGAGCCAGACACCAATCAGCGGTCATTTCTATCCCATTCCACCGATTGTGACATCTCCGTTATTGAGGGTAACCGCGGTCTTTACGATGGCATCGATCTTGAAGGCAGCACCAGCACGGCAGAGCTTGCCAAGCTGCTGATGGCTCCGTTGGTGGTGTGCGTCGATTGCACCAAGGTTACCCGGACGATGGCAGCAATGATATCCGGCTGCCTTCAGTTTGATCCGGACGTCATGATCAGAGGGGTGATTCTAAATCAGGTTGCCAATGCCAGGCACGAACACAAGCTGAGAGACAGCATTGAACATTATTGTGGTATTCCGGTGCTGGGCGCTATACCCAAGCTTGGTCAACAACATTTTCCCGAACGCCATCTGGGACTGGTGCCCACGGCCGAACACGATTGGGCCAAAGAATCCATTGCGGCCATAACCCGGATTGCCGAGAAGCATCTTAATCTGGACGCTATTGTCGAGATTGCTCAACAAGCTCCCAGGCTGAGAACCAATCACAAACGCAAAAAATCATTATCCATTATCCAGCATCCAGTATCCAGGATCAAGAAGCCAACAGCTAGGATCGGTATTATTAAAGATTCTGCGTTCCAGTTCTATTACCCGGAAAACATCGATGCAATTCGTAAAAGAGGGGCAGAGATCGTCTTTTTAAGCCCGTTAAAGGATCAAAAATTACCCGCGTTGGATGCGCTTTATATTGGCGGCGGATTTCCGGAAACCCACGCTGAACAATTGTCGGAAAATAAAAGCTTCAGCCGCCAGTTAAGGACCATGGCGGAAGACGGCCTTCCGATTTACGCTGAATGCGGCGGCCTGATGTATCTGGGAGAAGAATTGATTTTGGAAGGAAACCCATATCCCATGGCCGGCGTACTCCCCATTGTGTTCGATTTTTACAAACGACCCCAAGGACACGGGTACACCATTGTCACGGTTGAAGGTCAAAACCCCTATTATCCCATTGGCAGCGAAATCAGGGGACATGAATTTCATTATTCACAGGTAAAGAAGTGGCTCGGAGATGAAAAAGATCTGGTTTTTCGAATGACTAGGGGTGTCGGTATCTCCTCGGACAGAGACGGCCTCCTTTACAAGAATGTACTGGCCACCTATACTCATATTCATGCCCTGGGTACACCGGACTGGGCTGAGGCGCTGGTCCGCAATGCAATCAACTACAAAAAAAAGATGATGAAGGCTTTATGAGAAGCGTATTGGTATTCTATTTTTGAATAATGCAAAAACATTCCAAAAGATTACCAGACCCTTCAATCTGCAATGAGATTATTCATATCATAGAAACTTCGGCCAGCCCTTTGACGCCATCCGCTTTAGAAAAAATCATCTCCGCAAAATACCAATTAGAAAAACACCAGATAAGATTATTGGTTAAAAGGCTAATTGCTCAAGGTGAGCTGGAATACGCGAATAAATTTGGATCCACTTATTTAGAAATATCTTTTAATAAGCCCGTTCGCGTTTCAACGTATGTGGTGCTTAAACCGCCAGGCTATCCTTATCAAGCGCAACCCGGGGATGCGGTTATTCAGATCAAGCCCGGGGCCTCCTTTGGCGACGGCCGGCATCCCACGACGCGGCTGGCGATCAGGGGTATTGAGTATGTGCTAAAGAAATTCGAATTCGATGATTCAAGACATCGCCCCAACGTTCTGGATATCGGCACCGGTACGGGAATTTTGGCATTGACCGCCGTCGGCCTGGGAATACACAACGGCATCGGTATTGACATCGATCCCTGTGCCCGCTCTGAAGCAAAAGAAAATGTATTACTAAACAATTTTGAGGGTCAAATTGATATTTCGGATCAGTACTTGGAAGCCATTGATCAATCCTTTTTATTGGTAACCGCGAACTTACGGCTTCCGACGTTAATAAAAATTTGCCCATGTATGCGGAGAATTACTACTCCGAAGGGGTTGATTATCCTGTCGGGCATTCGCAGTCATGAATCGGCGGATCTTGTTAAAATATATTCCAGAAAAAATTTTGAAATTCAGTGGCAGCAAAAGGAACTGGATTGGATGGGAGTTGTGTTTCGGAGATTCGATTGATCCGCTTGGAGAATTCTCCTTTTCCAAATAAAAAGCGGGCTGCTTTCAGTTGAGACGCCAGCCCGCTTTTTCTGTTCCAATCAGATGAATTTATCCCTTGTCTTCCTTTTCTTCGTCTTCTTCTTCGTCCTCATCCTTTTCGCCGGCTTTTTTGGGATGGCAGGTGGTACAGGTGGTCGGTGCTTTTTTGGGTTTATATTTTTTGTTGAACTTCTTGTGGCAACCTTTGCAATTTTCGTGCAGTGCCTCGGCATGATACTCTTTTATTTTTTCTTTTTTGGAAAGTTTTTTCGGTGCTTTTTTGCCTTTGGGGGCTTCGGCGGCTATTTTGTGACATTCAATGCATTTTTGGACATCATCCCCTTCTTTCAGTTCGGTAAGGGGCTTGTTGTCCTTATCATGGTGGCATTCCCCGCAGCCATTTTTATAAAATTCAGGATACTGTTTGGCGTATTCATTTTGATGTTTTTTATGCTCGAAATGAACGACGCCTTTTTTATGCTCTTCATAGGCCGGGTCGTTTAATTCGATTACCTCCGGCACTGTTTTAGCATAAATCCCTGCAACCACAAACAGCAGCGCAATGCCGGAAATCACTGAAATTTTTAGTAGTTTCCTCTTCATATCCTTTTATCCCACTCCTTTTTCTCTTTTCCTTTATCCTGTCATTTCTTATATTCAAATCTTAAAGTGCGTTTATCAGCGATACGATTTCTTGTCAATCCCACAAGGTGGTACGATGAGTACTATAATCCCCTTAAATCATATTAAATAGTATTTAATTAAATAAAAATTTGGCTAACCCTCTAATTCGTTTGACGTTTGAATCGCCGTTTCGTTTACATCATTACGTCGCACTTTCTTTGACTTCATCCACTTCAGGTTTTTTGCGGCCGAAGATGCGGGCTCCGATGATGCTGATTTCATACAGAGCCATTAACGGTAACGCCATCATTATCTGGGTGATGACATCCGGCGGTGTTAGGATGGCCGCCCCAATAAAAAATAGCAGCAAGGCATACTTGCGATTACGTCTCAGAAAATCGACCGAAACGATGCCCAATCTGGCCAAAAACGTGAGGACCAAAGGGAGCTCGAATACCACGCCGAAAGCCAGCAAGAGTTTGGCCGAAAAAGCGAAATATTCTTTCATTGACGGAAGTGGCCGGATGGTTTCGGTGGCAAAGCCCAGAAAGAATTTAAATCCCCAGGGAAAAACGATGAAATAGCCAAAGAGGGCGCCTCCGATAAAAAAGAATGAGGAGAGCACTACAATCGGGCCCAGCAGCCGACGTTCCTTTTTGTACAAACCCGGTGCAACAAACATCCAGAATTCATACAAAATCACCGGGCTTGCCAGTATTATCCCGGCAAGCAAGGCAACTTTTAAATAGGTGAAAAAGGCTTCGGGCAGGCCCGTGAAGATTAAGGTATCGCCTTCTTCCATTACCTTGATGAGCGGCTGAACCAGGATGTTAAACAGCCTTTCCTTGAACGCAAAGGAAATCACCGCACCCACGCCGATGGCAATAAAACCGGTTATCAAGCGCTTCCTGAGTTCCTCCAGGTGTGAGGTAAACGGTATTTTTTCATCCTCGCGCATTCTCGATGACATCCTTTATCTAGTCTCTCTGTTTTTCAGTTTCAGCAGAATCGTTATCGTTTTCATCATTGGCTTCAGGTTCTGGTTGCTCTGATGCGTTTGAATCCGCATTCAAATCATCAAACGCCTTTTTGAGGTCATCCAGCTGATCGCCGCTTTCACTTTTACCCTCAATTTTGTCGGTTTGCTTTTCAGCAACATCCGCATCACTGGATGGTTTGTCTTGTGGCGTGGCGCTAAAATCAACGGTATCTTTGATGTCCGTGTTAACATCATCGAAGGCTTTCTTAACGTCGGAGAAATCTTCATCCATTGAAATGGTTTCTTTGAATTCACTGGTGGCGCGTTTGAACTCACGCATGGCACGACCCAGTGATTTTGCAATATCCGGCAATTTTTTGGGGCCGAGGACAATCAATGCCAGGGCCAGAATCACAAGCATTTCGGGCATTCCAATGCCAAACATATGATTCTCCTAAATAGGGTTAAATGGTTGGATCGGGTTTTTTACAAAAGAATCATCTAGTACTTATTTCCGAGCAATGTGTCAAGGTTAACTAGTTTCCAGCCGGTAGCCAGCGACCAGTATCAAGACCCCGGCTTGAGTATCAAGAAATACAGTCTGCCGGGATTTTTGAGATGGCCCGCGGCAATTTCGGCATAGGGGCCATTGCCCCAAAAAATATCCGCGCGACCGGGACCCTTAATTGCGCCACCCGTATCCTGATTCAATGCAAATCGGGAACATTTTGTCCAACCGTTTATTTGTCCGGTGCCGTCGATTAATGGTTTTTCCGTCTCAATAAATGCCAGAGCCGCCGGCGGGAAAATTTTGCGATCCACGGCTATGGACCGACCCGGGGTTAAGCGCACATTTATATTGCCTAAAGGTCCGTCCGGCTCGATCTTAAAAAAGACATAGCTGGGATTGTAATTTAATACCGCTTCCATCTCTTCAGGGTGTTCCTGCAAATAGGAACGAATTTTCTGCATGGACATTTGTTCGAGCGGTATTTTCTCTTCATCGATCAGCAATTTGCCGATACTGCGATAGGGTTGTCCATTGGTGGTATGATAATGAACATTAATGATATCTCCATTATCCAGAAAGATCTTGCCGGATCCCTGGATTTGTAAAAAAAAGATGTCCACGGGGTCCTTTACCCAGGCCAGTGCTTCCGCCTTGCCTTCCAGTGCCCCTTCAGAGTCGATTTCCCTGCGCTCATGGTAGGGCACCACGTCCTGTTCTTTGAGGCGACCAATGATTTTTTCGCCTGAATATTTTTCGGAAAAAAGAGACAAATCAATCGTTATGAGATCATTGGGACGGGCGTATATCGGAAATCTATACTCCGCGCTTTGATTGAGGCTGCCTCTCAGATGGGGTTCATAGTATCCCGTATAAAGCACCTCACCCCGGCCATCTCTGCCGAAGGAGCGATAGACATGATAATTCGACTGGAGAAAATCTTTAAGCTCATGGCGGGAAGGTTTTTGTTGAATATATTCCAGAAAGTATTCGAGGGATCGGATCATGTGCCGGGTGTCATAGCGATCTTTTCCGAACACGAAGACACGATCCTGCGGTATTTTATGAAGGTAAGCCAGCCTCTGGGAAATACTGTATTCCAGGCCGTCGTATTCTAAATCGTCTGAGAACCGCGGATATGAATAGGAAGAAATTCGTTTCATCACCCGGTCTTTGGATGGCGCCTCGATAAATGAAGTGCACCCTGCCAATATCAACATAGCGGCCAAGGTTAAACCACATATGGCCATGCGCCCGACTGTAAATTTCGCATTCTTCGGTGCTTGCCGATGAAGCGTTTGATATTCTGAAATCATTAAGCCCATTCTATTCGCTCTTTTTTCTTTCAAACGGCCCACTTTTTCCGCCTGTTTTTTTCAGAAGTTGGATATCCGATATGATCATCTGCTTGTCGGAGGATTTGCACATGTCATAGATTGTCAGGGCTGCAACCGACACGGCCGTCAAGGCTTCCATTTCAACCCCGGTTTGATCGATGGCCCGAACGGTTGCTTCAATTTCGATACAACGTTTGGCAGCATCCGGTAAAAAATCCACCTGAACATGGGTAATGCTCAACGGATGACACATGGGACTGAGCTCGGATGTTTTTTTCGCAGCCATGATTCCGGCGATTCGAGCCGTTTCTAAAACATTGCCTTTTTTGACTTTTTGATTGCGAATCAATTCAAGCGTTTCAGAACGCATAAAAACCGCGCCGCTGGCAAGGGCTTCACGGGCGGTGGGTTTTTTATCGGTGACATCAACCATGCGAACACGTCCTTCATCGTCAATATGTGTGAATTTTGCCATGCAGTCTCCTTTTTTATGGGTAGTATTCTGTTTTTTTTGTCACCGTTGTCTTGATTGCATTTAATGTGTCGCTCAATACCGCAATCACGTTTTCGCGAATGTCACCGGCTACAGCCAAGAGCATCACGTCATCGCCAACCTTCAGATCTTTGTTTACTGCGATTTCAACCTGAATATCAATGATACCGGGTTTTTGTTTTTGTTCCGATATGATCTGATCCAGTTTTTGATGATTAACAGAAACCCGTAATCCGTTTACCTTGCGACCATCGCGTGATGTCGAGCGGACGACGCCATTATGGCACAGGATCATTCCCGCTTTGTCGTAATCCGGATGACGCTTGATCGCATCTAACATCATTGAAATATTCATAAATCCTCAGGATAGACCTATTTTTTCTAGAATCCAGCAGCCACTAACAACAAACCAGAGATCAACGGTCGGTCCCCGGTAACCGGAGATCGGCGACCGGTTTCCAATTTCATCTGTTGATCTTCTTAGCTATTTGCTCGGCACGCTCCAAATCCTGTGGCGTATTTATATTAAAAAAGGATATGAGATCCGGGTCCTTCGTGCGCAAAGTTTTTTCCGAGATAATTTTAATCCGGCACCGGCGAAATGCCCACTGAATTTTTAGCTTTTTTTGTTTTACATGTTGCTCTGCCGGAAGGAGACATCGCTTCGAGTATACCGCACAAAGCGGTTCACGACCTGCGGATGTTTCAGGCATGACAATATCCGTTTTCGCTTCAATACCCGCCAAGATAGTTTCGATCAATTCGCGTTTTATAAAAGGAGCATCGCAAGCTGTAACAAATGTATATGGGTGCTCGGCATAAAAAAGCCCTGCATGAATTCCGGTCAATGAACTTCTGACGTCAAAGAGGTCTGTTACAATATTCAGATCCCATTCAAGGAATTGAAGCGGATCGTTGGTTACCAGGATAATTTCGTCAAATATGTCTTTGAGCACACCGTAAATACGGTCCAAAATTCGTTTTCCATTGATCCGCATAAGAGCCTTATCCCTGCCATGAAAGCGTGTGGCTAACCCACCGGACAAAATGACCCCCGTACACGGAATGCGCATCTTAACACGGTCCTTCATTCAGACGTTTAAATTATAAGACCAATATTTTATATCATCTAGCTGAAATGAATCGAATGGTATTCAACATTATGAAAAAAAATGCCCAAAATCAAGGTAAAATCAATGAGTTTGCCTTACTCGCCAAGGTTTGGACAACAAAATTCTTGATCTTTGATCGATAATCGAGGTAAAAATTTTTTTCTTAAGCTACTCAATACAGATATCATCTTTCAATTCCGATTCTGATACCTATGAGCACCCGGGAACATAAAAAAGACGCGCCCAAACACGTTTCCATCGGCATCATTACGGTTTCCACCACCAGAGCCCTGGTGGACGATAAAAGCGGCCGGTGGATAAATGAGCAGGCTACCCGGCAGGGGCATCATGTTGTTTATCATCAGGTCATCCCCGACGATACCGATATCATTGCATCAACAGTTCACGACGTCATTCAGGCAGAAAAGCCCAACGTTTTGCTGATTACCGGCGGTACCGGAATTACCAAAAAGGACCTGACCATTGAAGCGGTCAGTTCGATGTTTTCCAAAGAACTCACCGCCTTCGGGGCCTTATTTGCCCATCTCAGCACCGAAGAGATCGGGTCGGCAGCCATTTTATCGCGCGCTACTGCAGGGGTTATCGGAAATACGATTGTATTTTGCATGCCGGGAAGCCTTAATGCCTGCAAACTCGCCTGCAAAAGGCTGATTTTTCCGGAACTCGGACACTTGGTCAAGCATCTAAGAGATTAGCTAAATGAATCAGGATGTGCTGCGAATCGACCATCTCAAGACTTACTTCCATACCCATTTAGGTACCGCCAAAGCAGTTGATGATCTGGATCTTTCCCTGAAGAAAGGCCAAACTCTCGGCATCGTCGGGGAATCCGGTTGTGGTAAGAGCGTTACGGCCCTGTCGATTTTGCGATTGATCAAGGACCCGCCGGGTAAAATCGTGGCAGGTAAAATTCTTTTTGACGGGCAGGATCTGCTTAAACTTCCCCTTTCCGCGATGCGCAAAATCCGTGGTAATAAGATCTCCATGATATTTCAGGAGCCGATGACTTCCTTGAATCCGGTTTTTAAAGTCGGTGATCAAATATCCGAGTCCTTCAGACTTCACCAAGGTCTGTCGAAACAAAACGCTCTGGATAAATCGATTGAAATTCTGGAAATGGTCGGCATTCCGGCCCCTGAAAAGCGTGTCAGGGACTACCCGCATCAGTTGAGCGGCGGCATGCGACAGCGGGTAATGATCGCCATGGCCCTTTCCTGCAAGCCCAAGATTCTGATTGCCGATGAACCCACCACGGCGCTTGATGTAACCATCCAGGCCCAAATTCTGGATTTAATGCTCAAGCTCAAGGAGGATACCGGAACATCCATCCTGTTGATTACGCATGATCTCGGCGTTATTGCGGAAATGACCCAGTTCGTTGTGGTTATGTATGCCGGCAAGGTCATGGAATACGCAGATGCTTCTGAGCTGTTTAATAACCCCCTGCATCCGTATACCGTTGGCCTTTTGAAATCCATCCCGCGGCTCGACCTGGTCGAACAAAGGGGCAAACCGTTGGATCCCATTCCGGGTGTTGTTCCGAGCCTCTCGGCGCTGCCGAAAGGTTGCAAGTTTAACGATCGATGCGGCCGCACAACGAAGCGTTGTTTACTAAAAGAGCCGTCCATCATTGAAGTAACACCCGATCACAAATGCCGCTGCTGGCTTTACACCGAATAGTTGATCGGGTCATAAATTGACGGTCTGTTGCCCAAGTCTTTATATATGTGAGTTAACCATAATAGAACATCCGAATATGGAAACACGCGCACTGGTTAGGACTGTAAATATTAAAAAGTATTATCCTCTGAAAAAGGGGCTCATCTCAAAATCAAAAGGATATGTTAAAGCGGTCGATGGAATTACCATCAATATTGCGGAACGGGAAATCCTTGGGCTGGTGGGAGAAAGCGGTTGTGGCAAAACGACGTTCGGCCGCGTGATCCTGCATCTCGAGCCTCCTACCGAGGGTGCCATTTTCTTCGACGGACAAAATGTGTCCAAACTTACAAAAGAAAAATTGCGACACTTGCGGGAAGAGATGCAAATTATCTTCCAGGATCCGTACTCGTCTTTAAATCCGAGGTACACTGTCTCCCAGTTGATCCGAGAGCCGTTGATAATTTATAAAAAAGGGGATTTCGAGTCCCAGCAAGCAAGGGTTCTAACGCTATTAAGCGAAGTCGGTTTAAAGGAAGAACATTTATATCGGTATCCCCACCAATTTTCAGGCGGACAACGCCAAAGAATCGGTGTTGCCAGGGCGCTGGCCTTGAACCCAAAATTTGTTGTTTGTGACGAGCCGGTGTCGGCCCTGGATGTTTCGATTCAGGCCCAGGTGATGAATCTTTTGCAGGAATTACAGCAGAAGCTCGGGTTGACCTACTTGTTCATATCCCATGATCTTTCAGTTGTCAGGCATTTGTGCAACCGAATAGCCGTCATGTATCTTGGCAGGATCGTCGAATTGTCTCCCACCGAAATGCTTCACGATGGTGCCCTGCATCCTTACACGAGAGCATTATTATCCGCTTCCCCGATTGCTAACCCGAATTTGAAGCGCAAACGCATTATTTTGAAAGGCGACGTGCCGAATCCTATCAACCCCCCCTCCGGATGCCACTTCCACACTCGCTGCCCTGAATCCAAAAAGCAATGCCGCAGCGAAGCACCGCCGTTGGTGGAAGTATCTCCCGGTCACTGGGTGAGTTGCTTTGACCAGAAGCTATATTAATAACCGAGCTGGCATCCAATTCTAATCAACACAATCTGAAATAGCTTCGGCAAATGCGCTGGCGGCCATGTTCAATAATTTTTCGCCCACCTCTTCATTGGCACCTCTGGGATCCCCGAGAATGCCGTTCTCTGAAAAATACGCGATGCCGTGAATAAAGGATTCAATTTGAGAGCGCGGTATTCGTTGGGGATCGTAAAAGGATTCTTCGTCCAATCCTTTTTCGGCAAATTCCATCTTCACCAAGTGGGGTTTGGCCACTAGCATTTCGGAGGTTTCCCCATATCCCGCATGAACGCCGGCCTTGCCGCGAGCAATTCCCAAGTCGTTCAGGTATGCAATTTCATCTTCAAAACACAAGGACAGGTAGTCCACGAGGTGAATATTCACCTTGCCATACAATTTTCTGGCAATATCCGGCGTGACTGCCGTCATGACAGCGGTGTTGCCGCCGTGCGAGCTTGCCAGAACAATGTCCGTAAAGCCGCAATTGCTAAGGCTTTCGCAATAGTCAAAAAGAACATCATTATAGGTTTCCCAGCTCAGCGTCAGAGAACCTGCAAAGCCCATATGATGTTCCGAAAGGCAGGGGCGAATAACCGGCGCGACCAGGGCTTTTCCAAATTGTCGTGCCGCCCGTTGGGCGACATCGTAGCCGAGAAACATATCCGTTCCGGTGGGCAGATGGGGTCCGTGTTGTTCAATTGAACCCGATACGACGATAACCGTTGTTTTGCCGTTTTTAATTGCTTCCTCTATGTCGACCCAGCTCATTTCTTCCATTAAAACGTTTGCTTCCATATTACCCCCTATGCCGGATAAACCGGAACTAAAAAGAATAATTGACTTTAAAGGTTGGCCGCTATTTCTGATGCTAGGTCATTGATTTTGGCCTCGAAAATTTCTTTTCCGATTTCAGCATTGGCACCGGTTGGATCTCCTAGGATTCCGTTTGCCGACTGGGATTTGATGCCGTGAATAAAAGAGCTGATTTTCGATTTATTGATATTCTCCGGAAGGTAGAATGGCTCATCGGTCAGACCGGGTACGGCCTTTTCCATGTTCACCAGATCCGGGCGCAACATCAGCATAAGGGATGTTTCGCTGAAGCCTGAATGCACACCGGCCTTTCCAGGGGTTATACCCTTTTGGGCTAGAAATTCCTGCATGGCGCTTATGTTTTTCTCCAGAGAATATACAAAAAGAAGTTGAATTTCAGGGCCGATTTTTTGAGCAATACTGGGTGTGAATGCTTTCAGCGCGTCCGAATTTCCTCCATGGGAGACGAACAGCACAATGTTTTTAAACCCGTGCGCTTTCAATGATACGCAGCATTCTTCGAGGACCTTCACAAAAGTCTGCATACGCAGCGTGATCGTACCCGGGAAGTCAATATGGTGAAAGGAAAGCGCCGGCCGGATTACCGGAGCCACCAAAGCGCTCCCCAGCTTCTTTGCCACCGCTTCCGCCAGGGCATAGCCGATAATCGTGTCGGTTGCCGTGGGCAGGTGGGGTCCGTGCTGCTCAATTGATGCCGCCACAAGGATGGCGGTTTCCTTTCCGGAGGCCACAGCCTGTTTAATTTCCAGCCAGGTCATTTCTTCCATTAGAACGGTCTCCATCATTTTAATACTCCTTTTACTGTTTCGAGAGGTCCCGAAAAATAAAAAAAATTATTTCAGTCGAATGAACCCTGCGCCAGAAGGACCATCGGGCATTAGGATGAATTTTGAAATCGCCCCTAATAGTTTTCGAGGCGGGGATCCAGAACATCCCTCAGCCCGTCCCCGAAAAGATTAATACCCATGATGATAATCATGATGGTCAGGCCCGGAAACGTGCTTAGCCACCATGCACGGCTGATATAATTCTTGCTTTCGCTTAACATGGTTCCCAGGGAAGGCTCCGGAGGCTGAATTCCCAAGCCCAAAAAACTCAGTCCGGCTTCCAGAACAATCACCAGGGCCATATTCAGGGTGATCAATACCATCAGCGAAGCCAAAGTATTCGGGAAAATATAGCGCAGGATAATGCGCAGATCACTGGCGCCCACGGCATAGGCGGACATGATGAAATCTTTTTCACGCAACGAAAGGGTTTCTCCTCTGACCATGCGCGCGTAGGCCATCCATTGGGTCAGTCCAATGACCAGAATGAGCACATTGACATTGCTTCCGAGCACGACAATGACGGCGATGGCCAATAGGATCAGCGGTATGGCAAGTTGGACGTCGGCGATGCGCATGATGATATCATCAAAGATGCCCCCGTAAAATCCGGCGATGAGGCCGAGAAAAATTCCGAAAATCGCCGATATGGTCACGGCTAAGATTCCAATCAGCAGGGAAACCCTGACCCCATAGATAATCCGGCTGAGAACATCTCTGCCCAGATGGTCCGTACCCAAAAAATGGATTCTGGTGCCGGCGCCCCTCCACAAAGGCGGCTTGAGCTTGTTCTCCAGCTCCTGGTGATAGGGACTGAACGGTGCGATAAGATTGGCAAAAGTACCGACTAAAACGGTAATCACCAGGATAATGCTGCTGAAAAGAATCATTTTGTTGCCGCGCATTTTGCGGAGGACATTACTTCCCTTTATCATACCGAATCCTTGGATCTATGAGGGTATAAATGATGTCGATCAGAAAATTGGTTGCCACCACGCCTATCGAGACGACCATCACAATGGCTTGAATCACCGGGAAATCTCGATTGTAAATGGACTGCACCGCAAGCCATCCGACCCCGGGATATGCAAATATCTGTTCGGTAATAACGGCGCCCCCCAACAATCCGGCTATTTGAAGGCCCAGGATGGTAACAATCGGAATAAGGGCATTGCGCAGCGCATGTTTGATAACGACAAATGTCTCCCGGAGTCCCTTGGCTCTCGCCGTCTGAATATAGTCCGAATCCAATACTGCGAGCATGCTGGACCGGGTTATGCGGGCAAACGACGCCATCCCGAAGGCACCCAGGGTAATGGCTGGCATAATGATGTGGGCAATATCTCCGTCTCCGTAACCGGATATCGGCAGCAGCTGAAAACGGACACCCACAATCATGATCATCATGATCCCCAGCCAGAAACTGGGAATGGATTGGCCGATGAACGTAAAGGCCATGCCCATCAAATCGAAGAGGCTGTTGCGCTTTAGGGCGGATATAATGCCGATCGGAATGGCGAGAATCAGCGACCAGCCAATGGTGAAAACCAGCAGCCTCAATGTCGCCGGAATCCGTTGGAAAACAAGATCGAGCGCCGGCTCTTCATAGCGGATCGAATTTCCAAAATCACCCTTTGCGGCATTCATTAAGAAAATGAGATACTGAACGGGGATGGGCTTATCGAGTCCGAGTTCTTTGCGAATAATTTCCCGGTCTTCCTGGGGCGTCGTAAAATCCACCATGATGCTGACCGGGTCGCCGGTGATGCGGGAAATGATGAATACAACCATGGAAATCCCGATAATGATAATTATCGAGTGAACCAATCTTCTCGTGAGATAAGCACGCATGGCTGAAAAAACGTAAGGAGGATTTGCCGGCAATGTCAGACAAAACCTCCTTTGATTTTGATATCTATTATTTCAGGTAAGCACCATAAAGGTCGATGTCCTCATCCGAGCGCGGCTCCCAGACCAACCGCTTGTTGACACCATAAATATCTCGTTGTTGATAGAGGAAGCCAAAGGGCGGATCGGCCCACATTTCCCGCAAAGCATTCACCAGATATTCGCTGTGCTTTTGCGGATCGATGGTCTGGGCGGCCTTGTCGATGTTTTCGTCGACTTTTTCGTTTTTGTACCAGGAGAACATTGCTCCGCTGCGCACACAGGTTTTGATGGTGTCCCAGACATCAAAAGTGCTGTTGCCCCAGGCCGCGTACATAAACTCGGGCATATCATGTGCCTGGGTTCGTTTCGCAAAAACGCCGAACTCAACGGCTTCCACCTTGGTTTTGATCCCCACGGCGTTGAGCATGCCGGCAATCGCCTCACACGCCGCGACATCGTTCAGGTACCGACCTCTGGGTGTCAGAATGGTGGCCTCAAACCCATTTGGGTAACCGGCTTCCGCAAGCAGTTTTTTAGCCTTTTGCGGATCGTAATTGTAAAACTTTTCCTGATGATCCCATCCGACAAAGCTTTTCGGGGCAACCGTCGACACCCGGTAGGCATTGCCGCCCATGACGTTTTTAATCAGTGAGGGCACGTCCAAGGCATAATTAACAGCCTGACGGACACGGGTGTCTTTCAACTTGTCCATATCGCTGTTCATAAAGACCATGGCAACCCGGGCACTGGGGGCGTATTTTACTGCCAGGTTTTCCTTAACTTCAACTTCCTGTATGTTATCCGGCTTCAAATTGGCGATAATGTCCACAGCCCCGACCTTGAGCTCGGCGATGCGGGTGGCATCCTCCGGGATCGGCCGGAAAACGACCTCATCAATTTTCGGTGCTCCTTTCCAGTAATCCTTTTTGGCCGTTAGGATGAGTTCGCTGCCTTTCACCCAGCTTTTCAAAACGTACGGTCCGGTACCGACGGGCTTGTTGGCCAGGCTTTCGAAATTGTCTTTTTTGGTATATTCGATGGGAACTATGTATTTCTCGGACACGTATGCGAGCAACAGGGGGTCCGGATAATTGGTGACGATCCGAACGGTATGCTCGTCAATGATGTTTACGCCTTTGATACTTTTGTAATCCCGGGCATTTAGGGTTTTTTTGGCATCGGGCAGCAAACCGGCAACACGCTCGAAATTATACTTAACCACCTCAGCATTAAATGGTTCACCGTTGGAAAACGTGATTCCTTTACGCAGCTTGAATTCAACGGTGGTATCATCGATAACTTCCCAGGATTCAGCCAGATCGGGTTTTATCGTCGCATCCCGATCCCGTTCCAACAGGGCATCATAGATATGAAGAATGACATTCAAGGTCGGATTTTCTCGATGCATGTCCGGATCCAATTTGGTGGGATCCACACCCTGGGCAACCACGACCCGCGTTTTGCATTCGGCGATGGGGACACCAAATCCCATTGCCATGGCAAACAAAATGATTGCCCCCAGCATTATAAATCTAACATTGCGATAGCTTGCTGCTTTCATGGGTCTTCCTCCTTTTTTGAAAAGGTGAAAAAAAGATTTTGATATCCGTGGAAGTTCTTGTTTCCCCCCTTTCTTTTATCGGCGTTGGTGAGTCGATTGGTTGTATAAAAGATACAGCGGTGACCTCAGCTCAGGCAGGTACAAACTATCTATCTGGGTTCGGCTCGATTGTCAATCACAATAAACCGCGGTAATTTCCGTTGAAGACTCCTGAATCCCATCGCTTTTGTTACCTCATGGTTGCAAAAATGTATTTTTGTAACAGCATGAACGGATTTAAGAGCAGTTACGATATTCGTTTTCCTTCCTTAAAGACCATCTCAATTTTTTTGATATCCTGCAGGATTTTTATGTTCTTCAGCGGATTTCCGTTCACGACGATAAGGTCGGCAATCTTGCCTTTTTCAATGGTCCCGACGTCCTCCAGCATTAAAGCTTCCGCCGCGACCTTGGTGGCGGCCTGGATCGCCTGCATCGCGGAATAGCCGTTTTTTACAAGGCATTCCAGCTCATAGGCGCTTTCACCATGATAATTAAACGGTGTGCCGGCATCGGTCCCGACAGCAATTTTAACGCCGGCAGCCATGGCCTTTTTCAAATTCTTTGCATGGGCGGTTTGAAAATATCTGACTTTTTCGATGGTATATTCCGGAACACCCCCTTCTTTTCCGTACTTCAGGGTCTTAAATGCGGCCAGAGTCGGGATGAGAAAGGCATCATTGGCCAGCAGCAAATCAATTCCTTCTTCATCCAAAAAACTGCCGTGTTCAATGGTGCGCACCCCGGCCCTAAGTGCATTTTTAATGCCCTCGCTGCCGATGGCATGGGCTGCGGGTGTTTTCTCATATTTATCGGCCTCTTCAACGGCTGCCTGCATCTCTGCGATGGTCAGTTGCGGCACCGTCGGCGGTCCTGGAGACATGCCGCCGCCGGTGGCCATTAGTTTAATATTATCGGCCCCGGCTTTGAGTTGTTCCCGGGCGGCTTTGCGGGCCTCCACCGGCCCATCGACAATTCTTGCCATTCCCAGAATCACCACATGATTGGGAAACATGTCACCATGTCCCCCCGTAATCTTCAGGCAGTTGCCGCTTGCCTTTATCCGCGGACCGATGATATCCCCCTGTTCGATGGCGGTTTTTACGGCGATGTCAAGTTGCCCTTTGTCCCCCATGGTTCGGATGGTGGTGAACCCGGATTCAATGATCCGTCTCACTTTTTTAACGGCTTTCAGGGCCGCCAAGGTGGGGCTTTCCATGATCATCTCGTTAAAATAATGCGGACTTCCATGAAGGCTTAAATGAACATGTGTATCGATCAGGCCCGGCATCAGCGCCATTCCGTTTAAGTCCAGAATTTCGGCGTCGGAATATTTCTGCGACACCTGATGATCTTCCTTGCCGCTGTAAATGATTTGCGCTCCGTCAAGGACGACGCATCCATTTTTCAGCGGCTCATCGCCGCCGCCATCAATTAACAATGCATTTTTTAATAGTTTAATTGCGCCCATATGCTCCATGACCTCCAACGGAGATAAAAATGCAACCTAACATGAATGCAAACAATGCGCATCCAGTTATCGAAGGCGGATTAGGTTGTCAAGGATGAACCTTTCTAAGGTTACTGCTTTTTGAAAAAGTACCGGGCCTTTAGCAGAAGATGGGGAGCTGAGTGGCTGAGATCGACAACAATCTTTTGATTTCGTTGCACCACGAGCTGGTATTTCGAAGGGCCGGAGAACTCGATGCTTTCCAGAGCAAATCCAACTCTTTCCGCACAAGCACACATCTCATTGATAGTATATTCCCTCACATGTCCCATGTGTCCGATGCGTTCCAGTTTTAGATACTCTGAGTATATGTCTGTTGAGAGGGCTTGAGCCCTGTTGGCCAGAAAGAAGTTAACAATTCCGGAATAGGAACCGAGATTTGGCGTGGTCATGGTAAAGTATCCACCCTTCTTTAGGATGCGGTATGTGTTTCTCAGTGCGTGCAGGGGATTGAGCAGATGTTCAAATACCTCGTTCATTATTACCATGGAGCATGAATCAGATTCAATCGGCCATTGGTCTTTGTCCAGCGCGCATTGCCGTTGGGTGAGTTTTAATAGTTGAATGACCGGGAT
>CP070694.1:2923717-2926704 GCA_020353355.1 Desulfobacterales bacterium
CAAGAGTGGTGCCAAGACTGGTTTAGCGTCTATTCCTACGATGAAGTTACAAATCCGAAGGGACCGCCTTCTGGATCTTATCGAGTTATGAGGGGCGGCACCTGGTACAGCCCTGCTCGTGATACCCGCTGTGCAAGTCGTTTCGGGAGTCCGCCACACTACCGGTTCCGGCATATTGGTTTTCGTCTTTGTAGGACGCCTTGAATAGGCGCACGAATCCAATCAAGAAGGAGGTGATTAGGTTTTATAAGAAAATTATCTAATATCGGTTGAAACATTAATACAACAAGGAGAATGGAGGAAAAAATGAAAAAAGGCAAAGTATTTACGATTCTTGTCTCATTGGCTATTTTTTTCAGTTTTTTGGGAATCGCCTCAGCGGGAACCCTTGACGAAATTGCACAAAGAGGAGAACTTCGGATCGCCGTTCAGACCCAGGGTGCACCTTTTAGTTTTGTGGATAGGAATGGCAAGAGAACCGGCAGCTCCATAGAGCTTTGTGAATTGATCGCGAAGGAGATGGGTGTGAAGATCAAGTTTCTCAACTATGACTGGGACGGTCTCATCCCCGCCCTGCTCTCCAAGAAGGCCGACATGCTGGCCGCGGATATGACACCGACTCTGAAAAGGGCCATGAAAATCGCTTTTACCGAACCGTATATGTATACCGGGAGCGTTGTGTTCGTGAAGCAGGACAGCCCGATTAAGTCCCTCGAAGATGTTAAGAAATCAGGGACCAAGCTTGCCGTCCTTTTAGGGTCAACCGGCGAAAACGATGCTAAAAAAGCCTTTCCAGAGGCCGAGTTAAAGACATACAAAGGCGGCGGTCCGCTGCTGATCAATGCGGTGCTTGGAGGTCATACGGATGCCGGCGTGAACGACGGATCGGCCGTGACTGGCCAGTCGGCGAGCTTCCCACCCAATAGCATCCGAATTTTAGAAGGACAGTTGTCAAGATCGCCGTTAGCCTTTGCTGTGCGTTATGATTCACCGGATCTACTCAGTTGGCTCAATCTATTCTTTCTGCACGTCAGTTTAGATGGACGCCTTGAAGAAAATCTGAACTACTGGGTCAATTCACTGGATTGGAAGAAAGATCATTAATCCATCTGCTATTTAACGGGCATATTACTTTTATCAATTGTGAGCCGGCTAAACCGGCTCACAACCGCTTGCCTCGAAGCTATAATGTAAAACTTACGGATAAATGATATGTTAGAAACCTTCAATTTTAGGGTCATCCTGGAATACATGCCGCTCTATCTGCAATGCTTCGCGGCAACCCTTTGGCTGTCTGCCTTGTCATTGCTCGGCGCTATTCTGGTGGGAATCATAGCTTGTGCCATGCGACTCAGTCAATCACGGATCATCTCACGTATTGCTGGTGTTTACATCGAGTCCATCCGTTCTACACCTTTACTGGCGCAGCTCTATTTTTTCTATTTCGGTCTTCCGTCTCTGGGCCTTATGCTGCCTGAATGGGTTACAGGTATTATAGCACTTACTTTGAACAGCGGAGCCTATTATGCCGAGATAATCAGGGCGGGCATACAGGCCATTCCATACGGACAGATCGAGGCAGGAATTGCCTCCGGCTTGAGCTATTTTCAGCGCATGCGCTATATCATTTTACCTCAGGCGCTGGGTATGACAATCCGACCCATGCTGGGACAGGCTATAGTTCTAGTCAAGGATTCTTCGCTCCTTTCATTGATTTCGATCGCAGAGTTGACACGGGCAGGTCAGTTGTTGACATCTGATCGATTTATGCCTGCAGAAGGCTTTCTGACCACAGCAGTTTTTTATCTAATTATTTATTACATGCTCAAAGGCTTCTCAAGTTGGTCTGAAAAAAGACTGATATTCCGGGAAGCGCATTGAGACACGAGGGATAAATTATGTGGGGTTTCTATTTTACCGAACTGATGCACAGTCTGCCGTTCTTCCTCAAAGGGCTCTGGATGACCGTAGCGGTTTCTGGATTGAGCTTGATCGTAGGAACCATTATCGGCTTCATTTGGGGAATCATGAGGGCCAGCGGGAACAAGATTCTACGATCCATCATTGGTGCGTGGGTGGACCTCATTCGTGGAACACCCTTTCTGGTTCAGGTCTTTATTATATTTTTTATTCTACCGAGTGCCGGCATAGAATTAGAGGCTTTTCCGGCCGCGGTTATCGCCCTCACTAACCTCGCTGCTTGTTTTATCTGTGAAATCGTAGCCGGCGGTATCCTGGCCGTCCCATCCGGACAAAGAGAAGCGGCGACGGCCTCAGGCCTTTCAGCCTATCAACAACTTCGATACATCGTTTTACCCCAGGCTATGCGAACCATCATGCCTCCTTTGGTAGGACAGTATGTTCTCTTAGTTAAAGATTCATCCGTTGTTTCTGCAATTGGAGTGGTCGATATAACCAGAGTCGGTTGGCTGACAGTTCAACGTATCCCGGAAGGTCTGATGGTATTCGGCCTTGTGGGCATTTTATATTTCGTCATTTGTTATCCGCTAATAAATTTGTCGAATCTCCTTGAAAGGCGGATGACTGTAGTGAGTACAAGGCTCTAAAAAGGAATAGGAAAAATAGCTGTATAAAGCTGTTTATGCAAAAAGGGGGATGATTCCATGATCTCTTTCAAGAACGTAAACAAATGGTTTGGCGATCTTCATGTCCTGAAAAACATCAACCTAGAGGTTGCTAAGGGCGAGGTGGTGGTGGTCTGCGGTCCGAGTGGTTCGGGCAAGAGTACTCTAATTCGCTGTATCAACAGATTAGAGCCTATCCAGGAAGGAGAGCTCGTCGTCGACAACATGAATGTCCATGACAAAAAGACCAATATGACCAAGATTCGAGCGGAGATCGGGTTTGTCTTCCAATCATTCAATTTATACCCTCACATGACGGCATTAGAAAACGTGAGCATTGCACCCATGAAGGTCAGAAAAATACCGAAAGTAGAAGCAGAAAAGATCGGTAGAGACACACTC
>CP070694.1:2926804-2931532 GCA_020353355.1 Desulfobacterales bacterium
AGGAGCAAAAATGCTTACCGAAAAACAAATGGACCGATATGCAGACATACTTTTATGGGGCTTAAAAACCGCCCGGAAAACAAAATTCCGAAAAAACGACATGGTTCTAATTCGTTTTAATCTGCCCGCCGTGCGGCTGGCAGAGATACTGCAGGCGAAACTGTTGAAGATGGGAATTCATCCCATTCAACGTCTGTCGGCAACGCCCACCATGGAGCACAACTTTTATAGCCTATCCACGAGTAATCAGCTGACATTTTTACCCCCAGGGGAAAAACCGCTGGCTGAGCAATTAAACGGAAGCATTTTTCTGCATGCACCCGAGTCGCTGACCCACCTGCATGATGTTGATCCCCGCAGAATTGGCAAAGCGACGGTGGCTCAAAAACAGCTGCGCGATATTTTCACCAGGCGGGAGGCGCAAGGAGACTATAGCTGGACGTTGTGTATGTTTCCCACCGAAGCATTGGCAAGGCATGCCAGCCTACCGATACAGGAATATACCCGCCATATTGTCAACGCCTGCTTCTTGAATAAAACATCGCCGGTCGCTGAATGGCAACAAATATACCGCAAAGCGCAATTGATAAAAAATTGGCTCAACGGGATGCAGATCAGCTATTACCAGATCGAATCTGAAAACGTTGATTTGCGAGTAACTCCGGGGAAAAAACGCAAGTGGATCGGCATATCCGGGCGAAATATACCCAGTTTTGAAATATTTGTTTCGCCGGATTGGCGGGGAACCAGCGGGATATTTTACGCTGATCAGCCTTCTTTTCGCAGCGGCAACTACGTCAGCGGGGTCCGACTGGAATTTAAAAATGGCCGTGCTGTGAATATAACGGCCAGCGAAGGCGAAGCTTTTGTAAAAAAACAGCTGTCAATGGATCAAGTGGCCAATAAACTGGGAGAATTTTCATTAACCGATAAACGCTTTTCCAGAATCAACACCTTTATGGCCAACACCCTTTTTGATGAAAATTATGGCGGAAAATACGGTAATTGCCACGTTGCCCTCGGAGCTTCCTATACAGACACGTTCTCCGGTGACCCCCGCAAACTCACCAAAAATTTAAAGCAAAAATTGGGGTATAATGATTCAGCCTTGCACTGGGATTTTGTAAACACTGAAAGAAAGAGAGTTACCGCCCATCTGCAATCCGGCAAGAAATTGATAATTTATGAAAATGGTAAATTTACCCATTCATGAGGTAAGCTGTCTAAACCCTTGAAGCGCCGTCAATTTTTCGAGCCTGTTCGCCGCTGACCATCGGCCAAGGGCTGTCCGGCCGCACTAAAACCCATGAGCAGTTGAATGCTCCAGGGAATGAACCTATACGCTGGCGGCGGTGTGGGATGGGATTCGGATCAATCGAGAAACCGAGTCTATCAATTCTTTGAGAGGGAAAGGTTTCGGTAGAATAAGATCAAAGCCGTTGTTTTGAAGGAGCCATGGGGTTCCGGAGATACCAATAACAGGAATCGATTTGTTCTGCGATTTGCGGATATGCTTGACAACACCCTTGCCGTCGAGTCCCGGCATTCGCATATCCGTGATGACAATGTCAAAGTTATCATCATCAAATTTCTGAATTCCCTCGTATCCGTTTTGAGCAATTTCAACTCTGTGACCACATTGGGTTAATACCTCTCGAATGACACTCAAAATCCCCTTTTCATCGTCAATGACTAAAATTGAGCACATGGTCTCATCTCCAAAAACATTTTTGGATGAATGCATATTGCTCGATATAAATTAGTTTATCCTATCATCCATCCAATGTCAACAATATATTGTATAGCTCAAAAAAAATAACACAATATATAGGGAATTAGAAAATCAGATGAATTAAAACAGCTCCGAAGAATCTCGAAGCCATATGATGAAATTGCACTACTGCCGAGAAAAAGCGGGGCTATACTGTAATATCAGACGTCTGAAGTCAAATCGGATTATAGCGGGTTTTGATTTAAGGAGGTAATAAGTTATGAACAATTTATATGAGCTTGAAATTTATAGGAATCATCAATGATTGGGTTACTGATATTTTAAATTCAGCTGTTTGCCTGAAACAAAAATTTTTTCAATAATTTTAGACAGATTTAACGTTATAAACAAGTTATCAACAATTGTTTTTTTTATTGAAATCTACCAAAAACGCCTCATTTCGATTATTTTTATAAAGAAAAAAAAAGCGCCGGTTCAGCGGTTCTGGCGCTCATTTTTATAACGGTTTTTTTTGAAAAGAATGTTTGAAAGCCAAAAATTAGAACATGTATTCCACAAGAAGAAGACCATATCTGGAATCAAGATCCCAACACATGAACTAGACCTTGAATTTGCCAAAATCTTCAGGATTTAGGTTTTCAAGATAATCGGCCCACTTTTTGCCTTCCTCGCTGGTATCCATAACTTCCATTTCACCTTCAGACATTTTCGATTTTTTCATCACCGAGTCATCAACGAAAATCGGTGCATCATATCGTAATGCCAAGGCAATGGCATCACTTGGACGAGCATCCATATCAAAGTTTTTGCCTTTGGATACAAAATAGATTCGGGCATAGAAGGTATTATCTTTTAAATCACATACTTCAACCTTCGCAATCGAGATATCGAGCATATCGGTAAAATTCTTAAAAAGATCGTGAGTCATGGGACGTTCATATTTGATACTTTGAAGCGCCGAGGCGATAGAGGTCGCTTCGAGCAACCCGATCCAAATTGGAATTGCCTGCTCGTCCTCTTCCGATTTCAGAATTATTATCGGCGTATTCGAGGCCGGGTCCATGGTCAGCCCTGCGATACTCACCTTATGCAGCATAACTTTCAACTCCTTTCACCCCTTTCGCTGTGGTTGCACCCACTAATGGTTTGCCCCACAGTGAATGGGCAAGTGCTTTTTCAATTCGAACATTAAGTAGTTTGCCTGTAGCAATGTCACCGGAATTTTCTGCATCCCCATCAAGATAGAAGTTTACGATCTTGTTTGTAAAGGTGCGTCCTGTCGCCTGCGCGGGCTGAGAGGCATTTGCCGATTTAGCGGATATTTCTTTCTTGCTGAAGCCGTCGGTCAGGATTTCTTGAATTGATCCTACCAACGCCTGGTTTTTGGCTCGGGTTATGGCATCCTGCATCGCCAGCAGGATCTGTAGCCTTTCATTTTTCTGGGATTCCGAAACTTTATCCGGGTAATCGACAGCCGGTGCCCTGGGCCTGTCCGAGTACTTAAACGCAAATAGACCATCATAGTGCACCGCTTTAATTAGATCCAGTGTCGCTTCAAAGTCGGCATCGGTTTCTCCAGGAAAGCCGACGATAATATCTGATGTAACGGCAATATCAGAACAAGTATCCCGCAGTTTTGACACTTTGTCAAGGTACAGCTCCCGGGTATAGTTGCGGTTCATGAGCTTCAAAATCTTATTTGAGCCCGACTGTACCGGCAAATGGATATAATGACACAATTTTTTCAGATGGTTAAATAAACCGATGAGATCGTCATTGAGATCCTTTGGATGGGAAGTGGTGAATCGAATTCGCATGAGCCTTTCAATCCCATTGATGCGCACCAGCAGCTCGGCGAACGAACATAATCCCTCTTTTTTGCCATAGCTATTGACGTTCTGGCCCAACAGCGTAACCTCTTTGACGCCATTCGCCACCAGCGTTCGAATTTCTTTTATGATGCTATCCGGTTGCCGACTGGTTTCTCGTCCACGTACAAAGGGGACCACGCAATAGGCGCAATAGTTATCACATCCACGCATAATAGTAACAAATCGGGAGGATTGCGTTTCACTGTGCAGACCGACGATGGATTCGGGCGCCCGGGCGTCATCGTCCATTTTAATATCAACGACCTGGCAGCGTTTCTCTTCGATCTGTCGAATCCAGATGGGTAAGCGATGAATGGCTTGAGTTCCAAATACAATATCGACAAAGGGCAAGCGTCCCAGAATTCGTTCACCATCCTGCTGCGCGACACATCCACCGATACCGATGATGAGATTGCTTTTTTTTCGTTTGAGGCGTGCCAGCCGGCCTAAAAAGCTGTATGCTTTTTGTTCCGCCTTTTCGCGGATGGTGCATGTATTCACGATAATCAGATCCGCCGTTTCCGGAGATGCTGTCTGCTGATAGCCCAGCAGGGCCAAATGACCTGCGATTTGCTCGGAGTCATACACATTCATTTGGCAGCCGATCGTATTGATGTATATTCGTTTAGCAATCATCAGGATATTTGTTCACTTTTTTTGCGGTCTAGCGGCACCCTTAAACCGGTGCCGGTTCAATCAGAATATGCTTTTTAAGATCGTGCAAAATAAACTCAACTTCATCCTCACAACCGGGGGCAATATGAAGCGCAATCATTCCCTGTTGCGCATCTATCGTTTGCAGAACAGCTATACCATCATATGCCTCAAAGATAAATCGTAAAAAGGCTATTTGCCTGCGATCAACACGGTAATATTTTCTTGAGGTTTCCAAAATGAGAAACTCGCACATACAAGTCCATTAATTACAATAACCATGCACGCAATATTTTCAATCTTTAGGCCTCTTATAGCAACATGCAGCCAGTCTGTCCAACAACTCGTTTCCCCTCCCTCAAGAAACTGTGTCGTAACTGGCAAAACGACACCTAAGGGTGTTTTCGTCATTCCGGGCTTGAGCCGTGGTTCGACAGGCTCACCACCCTGAGCGCATTCGAAGGGTAATCC
>CP070694.1:2931632-2936289 GCA_020353355.1 Desulfobacterales bacterium
CCATTAAGGTCAGCGATGTCTTGATATTTTTGGGTCAGCGATGTGCTGACAGTTATCACATAGGGCTTAGGGTATGGTGCGTGGGGCCATAAGCGCTAAGTTGTTTTAGCCCAGATGGGATTAAAAAAAGAACATCGAACATCGAACATACAACATCGAAAGTTGAGTGGGAAACGATGAAGAGACAGACATATGATCTGGTAAAAAGGCTGCTCGAGTATGCGGTGCGAATCACAAAGATTGTTGAACAGCTTCCAAGCAGAAGAAATAATTAAGATTTTCGTTACGAGTAGGTTTTTAAATCCGCATTCCGCATTCCAAAGTCCGCATTCAAAAAAAATGGTTGTGCACCCCCTATTGAATCCTTTCAGGAAGTCAGCAATCATTGCTATGACCGGGATCAAGCCACGACACAGCCTGCATCACTTATCGCTGCTTCCTTCCGGACCTGACGAGGTTCGTGACCGTCTGTTGCGTGGTGGCCGGCCAAAATGATTTTGATTTCCCGTTCTAGAATCCTCCAGAGGGAATTCAGCCCCGCATAAAGCGGATTTCGGGAATAGGGCACCGCTAGCTCCCCGCCTAGCACAACCGCTGTTTAGCATATCCTATACTGTCTTTTTTTCAAGAAAAAAGTAATTGATTATCTCCTGAAACTGGGTGGTGTCCAATGTTGAAGGGTTGTTGTCCAAATCTATTTCAATATACGGTTTATTGATTTGGCCAAACACAAGATGCATGATGGGTATTCAAACCGGGCCACAACATTCAGTGTTTTTTATTGACATATCAAGGGCGCTACCATAAATTTATTTCAGAGATGAGAATTTAGTTCCTTAGGCCAGTTCAGAGATGATCGGCCCTTTCGCAAATTCACACACTGGAATACTGGAAGAAGGGAATCGAGAAATTCGAGTTTATGGAAAGATGGTCCTAAAAGATATTATCACGAATCAAGAAATATTCCGTTTTAACTCCCCCAACATTCCAATCTTCCACCATTCCATTATTCCATCAGAATCTGTAAGCTGTACTCATGTCATCACAGCCGAAAAAAGATCAAAAAAAGATTGTTGAAAAAACAATCGTCCGCTCCGTCAAACAGACCATTGGCGAACATTCTATGTTTCAGGTTGGCGATCAGGTTCTGGTAGCTGTTTCGGGAGGCCCGGATTCAGTAGCCCTGATCCATCTGTTAAATACCATCGCGCCCCTTTTTTCATTTCGAATGGCGATTGCCCATCTGAATCATTGCCTGCGCCAAAATGAATCCGAACGCGACGCCGAATTTGTTTTAAAGCTTGCCCAAAAGTTAAATCTGCCTGCCTATATAGAAAAGATAGACGTTCGCCAATATAGGTCTGAACATAAACTTTCGCTTGAAGAAGCGGCTCGACGGGTACGCTATGCTTTTTTAGATCAGGTGGCGGCAGAACACGGGTTTAACAAAATCGCGCTCGGTCATCACTATGATGATAACGCCGAGCTCATTCTCATGCACTTATTAAGAGGAAGTGGTCCCCTGGGCCTATCGGGGATACCGCCGGTAAGGGGTGAAAAAATTGTCAGGCCGCTGATCAACGTCCAGCGCTCAGAGATCATCGATTATCTTACTGAAAAAAAGTTGGAATATGTTATTGACACATCGAATTCAGATCTCAATTATCAGCGTAATAAATTGCGCCATCATTTAATACCAGAACTTTTAACCGCTTATAATCCCAGGATACGCGAAACTCTCAATCGGCTAGCTTCGGTGATGCAATCTGAAGATGAATGGCTTGATGAGCTTATCGAACCTATTTTTCAGCAACGTCTTCTCAGTCATGAAACTCTTGAAATTCGACTATCATTAAGAGAATTTGAGAAGCTTCCCCTCGCAGCCAGGCGTCGATTGATACGCCGGGCAATATTGGCGCTTAAAGGCGATTTGCGGCGCATCACCTTTAAACATGTCGACGCGGTCATTCAAATGGCAGGTACCGGTCCGACCACAGGCCATCTAGATTTGCCGGATCGTGTCGGCATCCAGCGAAATCATCAGGTGCTCATTATATCTAAAAAGAAGGATAGGCTGCGATCGAGGGGTGAAGATTTACGCAATCAAATTTGCCCGCCATACGAATACACGATCAATTCCCCCGAGCTGGTTCATATCGAAGAGACCGGCGCCTTTATCAAATTTATGGAGATCGGCATCGAGGAGGTCACCGAATTTGCCCATACTGGACAACAGACTGCTTTTTTTGATATAAATAAAGTGAAATTTCCGCTAAATGTCCGGAACTTTCGCCCGGGTGACCGATTTTCACCCCTGGGAATGGCCGGAACTCAGAAGCTGAAGAAGTTTTTTATCAACACTAAAATTCCCCAAGAGCAACGCGCAAGATGCCCGCTTCTGGTCAGCAGCGGTAAAATTATCTGGGTGGCCGGCCATCGGATGGATAATTCCGTTAAAGTGAGCGCCGAGACCCGCAGGGTTCTCAAGGCCGAACTTTTGCTTGCTTAATGCGTGTGAATGATTAATTTTAATTTGATTGTTAGAAGCGGGAGATTTTAGGCCGGGGTGTATCAAGATTAGTATCCCATCTTCGTCAAACAGGAGGTAATCACTTTTGAATCCATTTTACAAAAATTTGGCACTATGGCTGGTCATCACATTGATGATGATCATGCTGTATCAATTGTTTAGCAAACAGCATTTAACCGAATCAAATCTCAATTACACTGATTTTCTGAAGATGGTTGAACAAGATCGCGTTGCAGAGGTTGTCATTCAGGGTCAGGAGTTGCTTGGGACCGACATTAATCGTAATCGCTTTAAAGTATTTACCCCCGAGGATAGCGATCTAATCAAAATCCTCAGAGATAAAGGAGTTGCCATCAGCGCCAAACCCCCGGCGGAGTCTCCCTGGTATATGTCGGTACTGGTTTCATGGTTTCCGATGCTGGTTCTTATCGGTGTCTGGATTTTTTTCATGCGCCAGATGCAGGCCGGTGGCGGCAAAGCCCTTTCTTTCGGAAAAAGCCGGGCGCGCTTAATGTCCGATCAATCGGAAAAAGTTACCTTTGAAGATGTTGCCGGTATTGACGAGGCCAAAGAAGAACTGGCAGAGATCGTGGAGTTTCTCAGGGATCCGAAAAAATTTACCCGTCTGGGTGGACGAATCCCCAAGGGAGTCCTCTTGGTGGGCCCGCCGGGTTGCGGTAAAACCCTTTTGGCTCGAGCGATTGCCGGTGAGGCCGGTGTTCCGTTTTTCAGCATTAGTGGTTCAGATTTTGTTGAGATGTTTGTCGGCGTGGGGGCTTCGCGAGTTCGGGACTTGTTCGTCCAGGGCAAGAAAAACGCACCCTGTATCATATTTATCGATGAAATCGATGCGGTCGGCAGACATCGTGGTGCCGGCCTCGGCGGCGGACACGATGAAAGAGAACAGACCTTAAACCAACTCCTGGTGGAAATGGACGGATTTGAATCCAATGAAGGCGTTATTCTGATTTCAGCCACCAACCGGCCCGATGTCTTGGATCCGGCATTGTTGCGTCCGGACGTTTTGACCGCCAGGTGGTTGTCTCGATGCCGGACATCAAAGGGCGTGAAAAAATACTGGGAGTTCACATGCAAAAAACGCCCATTGCCCCTGATGTCAATGTGCATGTCCTGGCCAGAGGAACTCCCGGATTTTCAGGGGCTGATCTGGAAAATCTGGTCAATGAAGCTGCCTTGCTGGCCGCCAAGCGCAACAAAGAAAAGCTTGAAATGGTCGACTTTGAAGACGCCAAAGACAAAGTATATATGGGGCTGGAACGCAAATCCAAGGTAATTAAAGAAGAAGACCGCAAAACCACCGCCTATCATGAAGGCGGACACGCACTGGTTGCCCGCTTTTTGCCGGAAACCGATGTGGTCAATAAGATCACCATCATACCCCGCGGGCGTGCCGCCGGAGTTACCTGGTTTCTGCCCGAAGAGCGCGACTTTAAATATAAAGACCAGCTTCAAAGCGAATTGGCGGTGGCCTTCGGTGGTCGCGTTGCCGAAGAAATCGTTTTTAATCGAATCAGCACGGGGGCATCCAATGATATCAAGCAGGCTACCGATCTCGCCCAGCAGATGGTGCGAACCTGGGGTATGAGTGAAGAGCTTGGCCCGTTATCTTATGCCAAAGGCGAGGAACAGGTCTTTCTCGGCCGTGAAATTGCACAGCACAGAGATTACTCGGAAGCAACGGCGCAGAAGATTGACGATGAAATAAAAAAGCTGATCCAAGATTCCTATCAGACCGCACAAGATGTCTTAAACAAAAATTTGGATATTCTTCACAGGCTGGCGGAGCTCTTGCTCGAGAAAGAAACCGTAATGGGCAAAGAGCTTGATGAACTGATTCATGAGCTGCGCCCCGGCATCAAACTTCCCTCAAAATCCCTCGAGGAACCGGAACCACAAACCGAGGCCGCAGCCAGACAAGCCTGATGTGATGATTTCCCGCAAGCCATTTCATCTATCATGGGCAGATCATAGTCTGGAGCTGGGCGTGCACACCTGTATTATGGGTGTTGTCAACGTTACACCGGATTCATTTTCAGACGGGGGTAAATTTTTTGATGCCGATGCAGCCGTTGCCCAGGGTGAAAAATTAGCTGCCGAAGGTGCCCA
>CP070694.1:2936389-2940131 GCA_020353355.1 Desulfobacterales bacterium
TCTCCAGCATGCAGGGAAAGACGTTGTTGGTACCGGTAGAGATGGCGACGATGGGCACAGCGCCGCAACCTTTGGCCACCGCCCGGTTGGTCCCATCCCCGCCCAGGGTGATGATACAGCCCGCCCCCTCTTCGCAGAAGCGCCTAGCGGCTTCCGTCGAATCCCGCTCGTCGGCCCACATATCCATGGCCAACTCGGTCGCCCGCAGCGAGACCTTGAGCCCATCCAGGGCCCGCTCTACCAGGCCATAGTAGTCGGGCATATAGAGCACTTGTTGAACCCCTAACGCGTCTATTGCCAGAAACACCCGTCGCAGAATATGGGATTTTTCCAGATTGTCAAATACTGATGCATGGGCCACTAACCGACGGATGTCCTTGCCGGAGGCCGGATTAGCGATGATCCCAATTGTAGACATATCCTGTTCTCCAAATCAGAATCCACCTCAATGATGAGGTGGACCTCTTTCGGTTGAATTAGCTTGATTTGCGAGGATGGTCGCTGAGAAAGCTTGATTAACCGAATAATCCTCTACACTGGTTACCCCATGAGGGATTTAACTGTTGAAACAATGGTCTCCACACTGGGTATGTAAGCGTCCTCCAGACCCGGGCTGAAGGGAACCGGTGTATGCGGTGCTGTGATCATCTTGCAGGGCGCATCCAAGTAATCAAAGGCCTGGTCAGCGACCAGGGCGACGACATCCGTCGCCACACTGCATCTTGGATTGTCCTCATCCACGACCACCAGGCGATGGGTTTTTTTGACCGAATTCAGGATGGCATCCCCGTCCATCGGCGAGAGAGATCGCAGATCTACAACCTCGACGTTCACCCCGTTTTCGGCCAGCTTTTCGGCAGCCTGCAGCGAGAAATGAACCATGCGCCCAACCGTTACGATCGTTGCATCGCTGCCTTCGCGCTTCAGGTCGGCGACGCCGAGAGGAACCGTATAGTTGTCCTCCGGGACCTCGCCTTGGGTATCGTAAAGCAGTTTGTGTTCGAAGAACATGACCGGATCGTTGTCCCGGATGGCGGAGGAGAGCAGCCCCTTGGCATCATAGGGGGTGGAGGGCACCACCGTTTTCAGTCCCGGTATATGGGTGAAGATCGAGTAAAGACACTCAGAGTGCTGTGCGGCCGCCCGAAAGCCGGCCCCGATCATCGAGCGGACGACCATGGGCACCTGGGCCTTGCCGCCGAACATGTAGCGCAGTTTGGCACCCTGGTTAAAGATCTGATCAAAGCAGACACCGAAAAAGTCCACGAACATCAGCTCGGCGATGGGGCGTAATCCGGTAGAGGCCGCACCCACAGCCGCGCCGATAAAAGCCGACTCGCTGATGGGGGTATCAAGAACCCGATTGCGGCCAAACTCAGGGGCCAATCCTGTGCTGACCGCCAGAACGCCGCCCCAGGCCTCTTTGTTCTCTCCTTCCATGTGGGGTAGAGTCGCGCCTCCCGCTACATCTTCCCCAAAGAGGATCACGGTGGGATCACGGCGCATTTCCAACCGCATGGCCTCGTTGATTGCTTCTCGAAATGTTATCGTACGTGCAGCCATCGGTATATCTCCTTTCTTTCCTTACGGGTAATTGACATAGACATCGGTAAAAACCTCTTTACTGTCAGGCCAAGCACTTTCCTCTGCATACTTGACCGCTTCTTCAATAATCGCAGCCACTTTGGCATCCGTCTCGGCAATTTGCTTCGCGGACAGAAGTTCCCGCTCCTGCGCTCGTTTTTTGAAATTTTCGATCGGATCCCGGGCGCGATTGCGCTTTTTTTCCTCTTCGGTAACGTAGAGCATGGCGTCACCTTCAAAGTGGCCATAGTAGCGGAATCCTCGACACTCGATAAGGGAAGCGCCTTCGCCCCTTCGTGCCCGGCCGATGGCCTCTTCGGCGGCTTCATAAATAGCGAAAAAGTCGGTACCGTCCACCGTGACCCCCGGCATGTCATAGGCCACCCCGCGATCGGAGATATTCTTGGCCGCACAATGATAGCCCCAAGGCGTGCTCTCGGCGTATCCGTTGTTCTCGCATACAAAGACGACCGGCAAGGACCAGCAGCAGGCCAAATTCATGGCTTCGTGCATCGTCCCCTGCTCAGCGGCGCCATCACCGAAAAAGCATACCGTTACCTGATCGGTACCCAGAGTTTTAGCCATCAAAGCCGATCCACATGCCAGCGGACCGCCGGCGCCGACGATACCATTGGCGCCCAGCATGCCTTTGTCCACGTCAGCAATATGCATCGAGCCACCCTTGCCCTTGCAAGCACCGGTGACCTTGCCGTAGACCTCGGCCATCATCGAGTTTATATCCACCCCTTTGGCGATGCAGTGGCCGTGACCGCGGTGGGTCGAGGTGATGTAATCCCGTTCCGACAGGTGGGCGCACACCCCCGTGGCAATTGCCTCCTCACCGGCGTAAAGGTGGACAAAACCCGGTAATTTGCCTTCAGCAAACAGCTCAGCCACTTTTTCTTCAAATAATCGAATTTTTTTCATCGTGGCATAAGCCTCGAGCATTTTTTCTTTGGTGAGACTCATTTTTCAGACCTCCTTTATTAAGGGTTAACATAGGCCATTCATCTGTCTTCGCGCTAACGCTTTCTTTTTCTTTATGCGGCAGTCACCTCCTTCCTGGAGCCCTTGAAATATTAAGGGTTAATGTACACGGTTATAGCGGCGTTGGCCACCAAAATTTGATCGCACTCGGGTGCGAATTGGGGCACGCAAAGTCCCTGGGCCATCATCCCACCCTCAACTGCTCGGGCTGCTTTGCGACCAATGGGTACTTCGGCCATCACCTGCTCAAGGTCTACCTGGTCGGGGTTCGGTGATGCCACCAGGATGTCCACAAAAACATCTTCCAGATTTTTAAGTTCCAGTATTTCAACGAGTCCACACAGGCAACTTCTGGAAACCGCATCCTTGACTGCACGACAGGCCGCTTTGGTTTCATTTTCGCCGTGAATATCTATTCCCGTTCCAATTTCGACAACAAAGCGTTTGCGTTTGTGATCCATCGCTGAACCCTCCTTCAACCGTTTGCTTCAGCAAACATTTTTTCTGCCTGATACGAACTGCGCACCAGGGGACCGGCAGCAACTCCCGTAAATCCCAGTTGATGGGCGAAGGCGGCCCATTTATTAAACTCAGCAGGTGAGACAAAGCGTGCCATCGGATGATGATGTTTGGAAGGTGCCAAATACTGCCCGAGTGTTAAGCAGCGGCACCCGGTCTGTTTCAAATCGATAAGAGATTTTTCAATTTCGCTTGGCGTTTCCCCCAGACCCAGCATAATTCCCGATTTGACCGATACACGCTGTTGGGCGGCATAAGCTAAAATTCCCAGAGAACGGCGGTAGTGTGCTCCAGGTCGCACCGCAGGGTACAGGCGTGCGACGGTTTCAACATTGTGATTGAGCACATTCGGATGGACGGTACAGACGGTCTGCAACGCGCTGATCGACCCTCTGAAATCGGGGATGAGGACTTCGATCTTGGCACGTCTGCATCGCTGGCGAACATGGTTGATGGTTCTGCTAAACTGCTCTGCGCCGCCATCGATCAGATCATCGCGCGTAACAGAGGTGATTACCACGTAATTTAGGTTCAATGATTCGGCCGCACGGCCAATACGTTCCGGTTCGTCAGGGTCCGGTGGCCGAGGTGTACCCTTGTCTACCGCGCAAAACCGGCAGGCACGCGTGCAGCGGGTGCCCAGGATCATGAA
>CP070694.1:2940231-2942733 GCA_020353355.1 Desulfobacterales bacterium
TTCTGCCCCCGTTTCTGAATGCGTTTTTCGGTCTCTTTGTAGGAGCCATACAAGCATTTGTATTTACCATGCTGACCTTAGTATATATTTCCGTGCAGGTTAAATAGCTTATGACCTTGAATGTACATACCTGGATTGGGATTGCCGCCTTTCTCGGCGGCGGTCTGGCGATGGGACTCGGTGCTATCGGAGCTGCGATCGGTGAAGGCTACACGGCTGCCCAGGCCAATTACGCACTGTCGCGAGACCCCAAAAGCGCCGGTGACTTATTCAAAACCATGCTGGTGGGGCAGGCTATCGCCGAGTCGGCTTCGATTTTTGCCTTGGTTATTGCCATGATCCTGCTTTTCAGCGATTTCAGTTCAGGATCTCTGGTAACTGCATCCGCAATTATGGCAGCCGGATTATCAATGGGCTTCGGTGCAGTCGGGTCGGGGGTAGGCTCGGGATTCCCGGCGGCTGCGGCATGCACCGGCATGGCCCGGCAGCCGGCCATGGGTGCACGCCTGACCACCAATATGCTGGTCGGGTCCGCCGTATGTCAGACGCCGTCTATTTTTGCCTTGGTCACCTCATTTATTTTGATTTTTACCGACTTCTCGAAGGCACCGGTCAATCCCGCATGGGCGGCTGTCATGGGTGCCGGACTGGCCGCCGGACTGGCCGCTATCGGGTCCGGTATCGGCGGCGGTGTGGTGGCGCAAGCCAGTAGCGAGGGCATCGCACGCAATCCGGATTCGCAGAAACAGGTGACCAACGTCATGCTGTTGGGACAGGCGATTACTCAAACCCCGGCTATCCTCGGCCTTTTGATCAGTTTTATCCTGATTTTCAAGCAGTTTGAGGCAACCGACGCACTTGCACCCGGCATTGCATTACTCGCTTCGGGCCTATGCATGGGCATCGGTGCCATCGGTCCCGGTATCGGAGAAGGCATCGCATCGAGCGGCGGGGTGCGATGGATAGCAAAAAGCCCCTCTTTTGCCGGAGAGTTAACCCGCACGATGCTGGTAGGGATGGCGGTTGCAGAATCCACAGCCATCTATTCAATGGTAATCGCATTAGCCTTGATTTTTGTCGTGTAATTACTCCGCCCTGAAAAATTGCAAAAATCAGTTCGGATATAACATAGCGGTCCAATTCGAACTGAAGAGTGTGCGCTAGGCACCCGGGCGGATTAATTACGTTGTTGAAATAAGGATTTCTATAAATTTATTTTTTGCAGGCGGTTGAAGTGTTATCAAAGCAGATTCCAAAATTCATCATCCGCCATTTTTCAATTTTTGTTATTCATTTAATTCTAAAGGTCGAGCGAAGCGAATTCTAAAATTCGTCATTCGTCAATCGACATTCGTCATTCCAAAGGGGAGGTTAATTATGGCCATCGAAGGAGCAGATCTGGTAAAGGCGGCAGCTTTTCTGGGTGCAGGAATATCAATGGGGCTGGGCGCAATCGGACCCGGTGTTGGCGAGGGCATGGCGGCGGCCAAAGCTTGTGAGGCAATCGGAAGAAATCCCAAGGAAGCCGGCCTGCTGACACGCACGATGCTGGTGGGACAGGCGGTTTCAGAGTCTACCGGTATTTATTCGCTGGTTATCGCTTTACTGTTGTTATTTGTCGTATAATATTCATTGAGGAGTTAACCGGTCGCAGATTTATCCCAATCGGGTATAATCTATTCAGTCAGAGCCGGGTGGAATACGATCTATGCAAATCGTCAGCAATATCGCTCTTATCACCATCAATGAAACGTTGATTGTGCAGCTGATTTCCTTTTTGCTGTTTTTATTTATCATCAACCGTGTGATGTTTCGTCCGCTGCGCAAAGTGATATCCGAACGCAACGCTTACATCGAAATCCTGCAGCAGGAAATCGCCGACCAGCAAAACGAGCTTAAAAAAATTTCAATAAAGATCAGGGAGAGAGAGCAGAAAATTTTGCGGGAGGCGCACAGTATCGTCATAAAGCAGGAAGATGACGGTAACCTTGAAGCGGCCGAGATTATCGACGCAACGCGACACGAAATTGAAGCGCTCAAGGATAAAACCACTAAAGAAATCAACCACCGAATCATGGAGGTCGACAACCAGCTAAAAAATGAATCCGACGCCATCGTGCTGCGAATAATGGAAAAAATTCTCGATCGGAGACTTGCTGCATGAATGTGGTAAAAAAAATATTTGCCCTCATCGGCTGCCCATTGGGCGGCTTGGTTATTTTTCATCTGCTTGGATCGGAGGCTCTGGCAACAGAAACTGAAGTCGGCTGGCGTTCCAATTACGATCTGATCATGATGTGGGTGAACTTTGCGATTCTGGTAATTGTGCTGATCAAATTCGGCAAAAATCCGATCAAGGGGTTTTTCCGAGATCAGAAGGAAAAAATATCCCGCACCATCGGCGATATTGAAGCGCAAAAAGAAGAAAATGCCGCCCAAATTTGGCAGACCCAGCACTTAATGCAGGAACGCCATGCACGTTTTGAAGAAATAAAGGACAAA
>CP070694.1:2942833-2947581 GCA_020353355.1 Desulfobacterales bacterium
AATGCTGACCGCCCATGCCATGACTCCCGAGGCCCTGAAACAATCTATCAAACTGGGGGCCGTATCTTTTCTCCCCAAAGAAAAAATGTCGGAGATCGACAAGTTTCTGGAGGATGTTGTTCTGGGGGGTGGAAAATCGGTGTGGGGCAAGTTGTTTGACAGGCTGGGATCTTACTTCAACAAGCGCTTCGGACCCAATTGGAAAGAACAGGATGCGTTTTTTAAGACCTTTGAACAAGAGCTGAAAGCGGAAAAAAATTATATCCAAGAAGATCATTGAAATCCGACAATTCTCATATCACGAATTGGAAATGAGCAGCGAAAATTAACTGCAAAAAAAGGAGGGATCGTCATGAAAAAAAGAATGGCATTGGGCTTTGTTCTCTTCGTTTCACTTTTTTTCGCATGTGGGGTTGTTTGGGGGTTAGATGAAATCGTCGAGAAAAAGACGTTTGCGCTGGATGAGTTCACTTTGGTGAGCGGTCAAAAAATTTCGCAGGTAAAAGCGGGTTATGAGACATACGGTACTTTATCTCCGACAAAGGATAATGTTATATTAATTTGCCATTATTACTCCGGCAATTCGCATGCAGCGGGCAAATATGCCGCCACAGACAAAGTCCCGGGGTATTGGGATAAAATAATTGGGCCTGGCATGCCGTTTGATACCGACAAGTATTTAATCGTCAGTTCCGACACTCTATGCAACATGAATCCCAAAGATCCAAAGGTGATCACCACCGGGCCAGCCTCTATTAATCCTGCAACTGGGAAACCTTACGGGATGTCATTTCCGATGGTGACGATTCGAGATTTTGTGAATTTACAGTACAAACTCCTGCAGTCCCTAGGCGTCAAGAAATTACAGGCTGTCTCGGGGGCCTCAATGGGCGGAGTCCAGACTTATGAGTGGGCGGTAGCCTATCCTGATTATGTCGAACGTATCATCCCGGTTATCGCGACACCCAAATTGCATGGCTGGCTGTTGGCATGGCTTAAATTATGGGGAGATCCCATCAAGTTGGATCCCAAATGGAACCATGGTGATTATTACGGGCAAGAGGAACCCAAAGAAGGGTTGACGTATTCCTTGATGCTGATCACGTTGAGTGCCCTGTGGTCCGACTGGGCGGATAAGAGTTTTGATCGTAAATGGGCAGACTCGCAGAAAAATCCGTCTGACGCATTCGAAAACGAGTTCCTGGCCGAAGCGGCACTTCACAAACGAGCTTTTGCAAGGACATTAATGGCAGATGCCAACTCGATGCTCTATCTAAACAAAGCCAATGCACTTTTTGATATTTCGCAAGGATTTAGTTCATACGAAGAAGCGCTAAAAAGTATTAAGGCCAAAACATTAATGATTGGAGCGGACACCGATCTTCTCTTCACCTTGCCGCAGCTAAGACAACATGCAGAGGTATTTAAAATGGCCGGCAAGACCGTGTCTCTTTTTGAAATTAAAAGTCAGTTTGGCCATCTCGGTGGTGTATTAGATATTGCGCAGGCATCTGATGCCATTTCAAAATGTTTGGCAGAATAATAATGTAAAGGGTATTGTGCATGGCCATGGTGCAAAGGTTCAAAAGAAAATAATCCCTTGTTATTGAATCTCTCTGCTCAGAATTGATTCGGAAGAGGGCATATTGCGTTTCCAACTTGCGCAAAACTTTCGTTCACGCTAATTATGGAGGCACGAAACTAAGATAGGGACACATAAAAAATCCCCTCTAACTCCCCTTTAAGAAAGGGGGGGATCCATTGGACCTTCTCTCATTTCAAGATCAATGTGTCGGTATTCCCCCTTTTTAAAGGGGGATCGAAGGGGGATTTTTATCCTGGTCCGAGTTCGCGGCATGAATTATTAAGACGCTTCTTGCCCTAAGTCGTGCGAATAACCGATAATCTATAACAATTAACTCTTAATTGAGCTCTTTTTTAGCTCAATTAAGGAAACATCGGGAGCGACCCATGGTGAAAAAACGAAAACTCGGTAGAGGCGTCGCGATTGCGGGCGCCGGCATGTCGAAATTCGGCATGTTCAGGGACAAGGATTCCAAAGATTTATTTGCCGAGGCCTTTAATGAAATGATGGCCTCCGCAGATAAGGGGGTTGATCCCAGTGACATCGATGCCCTTTATCTCGGCAATTTTTCAAATGATTATTTCATGCACCAATCCCACTGGGGTCCGATTATCGCAGACATTATCGGGACGGTGCCCAAGCCGGCTACCCGCACCGAAGGTGCTTGCGCCTCCAGCGCCCTGGCGTTCCGGGAGGGCATCTTCGCGATTGCTTCGGGTTTTTACGACATCGTCTTGGTGGGTGGCCTCGAGGAGATGTCCAAGCGCACCACCGAGGAGGTGGCGGAAGGGCTGGCCCTGGCCACCGTCCCCTATGAAGGGCGCGCCGGGTTTACCTTCCCGGGTGTTTTCGGGGCCATCGCCACCGCGTATTTTGAAAAATACGGCGCCAACCGTGAACATCTGATGAATGTGACCATTAAAAGCCATAACAATGCGCCGCTAAACCCCAAAGCTCAATTCAAGCTCACCGTTCGGGATATGATGAATGCCAAAATCGAGAGCACTAAGAAAAAGGGCTTGCCGGTTCCGGAATGGAGCGATGAGAAAGACTTTTTGCGCGACCCGCGGGCCAATCCGGTGGTTGCCTGGCCCATGCACCTTTATGATTGCTGTCCGATCAGCGACGGGGCCAGTTGCATGCTGCTGGTTGCCGAAGAGATCGCCAAAAATTTCACGGATGACCCCATTTATGTAGCCGGTATCGGGCAGGGCAGCGGCCGGGGTTTGCATGCCTGTAAAGACCTCACCTTCTTTGAGGCCACGCGCTATGCGGCTCAAGAGGCCTATGGCATGTCCGGTCTAAGTCCGGATGACATTCAATTTGCCGAAGTGCATGACTGTTTTTCCATCGCCGAACTGCTTCACATCGAAGATCTAGGGTTTTTCAAGGCAGGGGAAGGCTATAAAGCCGTTGCCGACGGCGCAACCCGCCTGGACGGCCCCAAACCCATCAATACCTCCGGCGGGCTCAAATGCAAAGGCCATCCCGTGGGCGCCACCGGAATCTCCCAGCTTTATGAAGTCTGGACGCAACTCCGGGGCAAGGCCGGCAGGCGGCAGGTGCCGATCGATGATTTGCGTATTGGCGGCGCCCACAATTTAGGCGGCACCGGCGGAACCTGTACGTTCACTATTTTAGAAAGGAAGTAACTGTTCAGGTTTCTCGTCTTTGTCTCAAGAGCAATGCCGTGGTAAAAATGGTTCAGGGTTCAAAGGTTCAGGGTTCAGAGGTTCCGGGTTAAGAGTTCAGAAGAGATAAAAGGTGTCAGGTGTCAAAAGACAGCGGGCATAGGGCATGGGGCATGGCGCATAGGGTTAAGAAAATTAAAAACGATATTGGTTTTGATGTTCAACGCCATGCGCTTTGCGCTATGCTCGATGCTATTTGTTTTGAGCCAGAGACCAACGACCAGTGGCCTGAGACCTGAAACCTGAACACTGAAACCTTTAGACTATAACCCAGAACGCTGAACCTTTGAACCTTTACGAAAGGAGATAAACCGATGGAAGAACGGCCCTTTAGCGATATATCCTATGAACAATTTTTAAAAGAAGAAAAACTGATGGGCTCGCGCTGCACGCAATGCAATGCTTTATATGTTCCCCCTCGCCCCATCTGCGTGGAATGTCGTAGTATAGATATGGCATGGGAAGAAATGTCGGGGAAGGGAAAATTGAGCGCGTTTACCTGTATTACGATCGGCCCTTCCTTTATGCGCGCAGAGGGCTATGACCGAAATAATCCCTATTGTTCGGGGGTCGTTGAGCTGGACGAAGGCGCGCGGGTGGATGCCCGCATCGAAGGGGTGGATACCCAAAATCCTGAGACCATCAAGATCGGCATGCCCCTGAAGGTTCAATTCTTACATCGGCCCGAAGATGGCCCTGTCACGACCTATCTGGCGTTCAGACCTTCATAATAAAGAGGTTCTGCGTTCTGGGTTCAAGGTTCAAAGGTTCTGGTCACTGGCAGAAACTGGCATAGCGCATAGCGCAAAGCGTAGTAAACTCTACATCAGATGTTTTTACCCTATGCTCCATGCGCCATGCCCCATGCTTTTTAATTCGGATTCCTTAATCCGAATTAAAAAAGCAGGCTGGGCAACCACAGGGCCAGCTGCGGGAACAATAGGAGCAGCGCCAGGCCAATACACTGCAGGATCATAAACTCCATCATGCCCTTATAGATATCTGTCAGCTCCCAGGCGGGGGCGACCCCCTTGAGATAGTATGCCGCCATGGCCACCGGTGGAGAGAGAAAGGCCGTTTGTAAATTCACGGCCACCAGGGTGGCAAACCACACCAGGTTGAATCCCAGTTCCTGGACCACGGGGTAGAAAATGGGAACGAAGATCAGGACGATGGCCGGCCATTCCAGCGGCCAGCCCAGAATGAAGATCACCACCATCAAAATCACCATCATGAACAATGGTGAAACTTGAAGGCCAAGCATGGTGTCGGTGATCAGGGTGGCTGTCCCAAGCCTGGCAAATACCGATCCATAAATGTTGGAAGCCACCGCCAGAAACAGGATCATGCTGGAGGTCTGGAGGGTCTTGAGGCCTGCGCCTTTCAGATTCGTCCAGTTCAGGCGACCGTAACATGCGGTCAGAATTACCGCGCCGGTAGCCGCCATGGCAGCACCTTCGGTGGGTGTCGCC
>CP070694.1:2947681-2952318 GCA_020353355.1 Desulfobacterales bacterium
AGACAGGTGGGCTTTAGGCTTGAGGCCAATAAGATCTGCCTCTAACCTCCAACCTCAAACCTTAAACATTTTCTTAGCTCCGTTTCATCAACTTTTTAAACTCATCAAACAGATACCTGGCATCGTGTGGACCGGGTGATGCTTCGGGATGGTATTGTACCGAGAAAATAGGTAACTTGCGGTGTCGAAATCCTTCCAGCGTATTATCATTCAAGTTTAGGTGCGTGATCTCCACATCCTTATCATCCAGCGTTTCACTATCCACGGCAAATCCATGATTCTGGGCGGTGATTTCAACCTTACCGGATTTAAGATTTTCCACCGGTTGGTTAGCACCCCGATGACCGAATTTCAACTTAAATGTTTTACCGCCCAACGCCAGTCCAATCAGTTGATGACCCAAGCATATACCAAACGTCGGCCGGTAGTCCAAAAGCGCTTTTATGGTATCAATGCCATCGGTTACGGGCTCAGGATCACCAGGACCGTTGGACAGAAAGATGCCATCCGGCTGCATGGCTTGAACAGCTGCAGCCTTGTTGAATCCCGGCACAACGATAACCTCAACCCCGACTTCTGAAAGTAGTCGTAAGATATTAAATTTAATACCAAAATCAAAAGCGACCACCGATGGTTTTTCTCCCCGGTAGTGCCAAATGGTATGATCCATCAGGCAAAGATCCGGATTAATGTATGCCGGTCGATTATCTTGCCAGCGGTACGGCTCTAAAGTGGTAACAACTTGGGCTAAATTTTGACCGGCCATCTTGGGGATTTGATTGGCTCGCTTGATCAGGGCGGAAGGTCCCACATCTTGGGTAGAGATAACCGCTCGCATTGCGCCGGTATTGCGAATATGCCGGGTAAGTGCCCGGGTATCCAGATGCTCGACGCCCAATACTCCTTGGCGCTTCAAGTAATCCGCAAGTGTGCCGCTGGATCTGAAATTACTGGGATAACTCTGATATTCGCGGACAATAAATGCTTCCACCTGGATGCGCTCAGATTCCACGTCTGCAGGATTTACCCCATAGTTTCCGATAAGCGGGTAGGTCATGACCACCATTTGCCCTCGGTAGGAGGGATCGGTTAATACCTCTTGATAACCGGTCATGGAGGTATTAAATACGACCTCTCCGGAGGCCTCCCCTGGACCGGTGAAGGATCGGCAGGCAAATGTGCGACCATCCTCTAATGCTAATAAGGCATCCATAAATTAAACTCGGTTTTATTGATTTTATTCGTTTAATTTGTTCAGTTGGTTTTATGATAAACACGAGTTGATCGAACCAATTAAACCAATGGAACCAATCAAACTAATTTAACCTATTCGATAGGGTTGTTCTCTACGAGATCCCACACCCCGCAGGGGCAGGCACCGGCACAAAAACCACAACCGATACACAGGTTTTCATCAACCACGTATTCGTAATCATTGCCATCGCGTTCTATTTTGCGGATCGCAGCCTGTGGGCAGATAGAAATGCATATCCCGCAATCCCGGCAGGCACCGCAAGATGAGCATTGCGATCCGCAGTGATCCAAATCCGCATATTCGGCGACTCTGGGATCAAAATATTCCAAAGAGACCCGCTCACGGTCGATCATGGGAGGTCTTGAGATGACATCCGCTTTGCCCTCCAGAAGGTTGCATATCGTCTGGGCAACAATGCGACCCGAGCCAATGGCATCGGTTAAAAGACCCGGTCTGACAACGTCTCCGATAGCGAAAATTTGAGGATCCGACGTCTGATAGCTGGTGTTGACCTGGACAAAGCCATTATGGGTCGTAACACCTTCCGGGATATATTCAAGATCGGGGACATCACCAATGGATATAATCACGGTTTCCGCAGGCAGTTGCTCATTGTTTGTAAGTTTTACGCCGCTTTTGGTAATTTCTTGGGTAAACACCGGCCATTTGAATTTGGCCCCAACGGCCTCGGCCGCTTCCTTTTCTTTGCCAAACGATGCCGGCTCTTGAACGTCCAGCAGGGTAATCTCTTTGGCTCCCAGCCGGTGAGCTTCGACCGCCACATCACAACCGACATTGCCGGCACCAATAATCACCACCTGCTTTCCGACCTTGGTTTTATTTGATTTTGCTTTGGCCAGAAAATCAAGTGCCAACATTGCACGCTCGTTTCCGGGAACCTGCAATGTGCGGGGCTTTTGGGCACCGGTCGCAATGACAATATAGTCAAAATCGGCTTGGAGCTGTTCGATATCTTCGCGGTTAAGGGGCTGTTGCAGATGAACATAGGGAAGCACTTTTTTGATGCGTTGCATTTCTCTGGAAATGACCTTTTTGGGAAGCCGGCTTTCAGGAACCACCCGGGTGATTTTTCCGCCCAGATTCTTGGCAGTTTCATAAACAGTGACATGGTGTCCGCAGCGCCGCAGCTGCCAGGCCACGGAAATGCCAGCGGGTCCTCCACCGATTACGGCAATTTTTTTATCGCTTTCCGGCGGCAGCTCGGGTAGCTTCGCTTGAATACTGGCTTGACCGAGTTGGGTGACGCCCACCGGCGCCATGGCGGATATTTGCCGGGTGCATGATTGCATACAGAGGTTGGGACACAGGTACCCGCATACTGAAGCAGGCAGGGGTGTATACGCCAAAGCCAGATCAACCGCCTCGTCAACGCGGCCTTCCCGTATCAGCCGCCAGCGTTCCCGAACGGGAATGCCGGTTGGACAACTGGCTTCACATGGCGCGGCATATTTCCGATTTTCCCATACCGGGACAAATCGTCTTAATTGCCCGGTAGCGATAACTCCGATTGGATTTCGATCGTTCATCGCCAGGTCACCGATCAATCCCCCCTGGCCCAGTTCCTTCTCCCAGATCTCGCTATAAAAGGAATCCATCGAACGCATCGGCCGGGATATTTTCTCTTGCGGGCTACGCGCCGCTAAAAGTTGCCATTGGTTCTGGTCGGCAAAGGCCTGAAAAAGCTCCGAGCGACCGATGCGCTCAAGAAAGATCTTCAAATTTTCTGTCAACCAGTTCCAATCGCCGTCACCAATGGGAAGCAGCTTAGCATCTATCTGGCTAAAGCCACTGTGTGGCCCGCGAAAAAACACTTTTCCACTGACCATACCGATAAATGGCCGGTAACCCAGGACGTTATCCGGATTCTGAGCATCGTAGCCGCAAATGACGGCAATACCGCCGGCCATGAATTCACCGAAGTAATCCCCGGCTGATCCCAACACCCAAAGTTCCGGCGGATTAAGACGGGGATTATGCTTTGTCATGGTCATACCCCGTGCACCGATGTTGCCGGCTACATAAATTTTCCCCTGGGCCATGGCATTGGCGGTTCCATTTCCGGCATTTCCATGGACAACAATTTCCGCTCCGGCATTGAGCCAGCCGACATCATCAGACACCGGTCCCAGAACTTCGATAAACGTATTCGGAAATCCCATGGACCCCACTCGCTGTCCGGGATGGCCGAAAATCTTCACATGTACGGCTTCATTTCCAGCACGCCAGAGTCTGCCGCCAATACCATGTTGGCCGAATGCATTGATATGCAGATAGCGGTGGCCATGGGCCACGGCCTGTTGCATCTGTTCTTCAAGCACCCGTGATTCAATCCGATTCCCATTATCCTTTCCGGAAAGCACGTGGTAGGGAATGTTTTCATTGACTGTTCGGTTATTCATTGGTTGCTCCGATAATACCTGTTCAATTGGTTTAATTCGTTTCATTGGTTCTATTGGTTTAATCCAAAGCTGATTCAAATAACCAATGCAACCAATTAAACAAATCCAACCAATTAAACGACATATTTTATCTGCAATCGCTCTGCCGCATTGGGGTCGTCGATGCCCAAGGCATCGGACATTCCAACGGGCAGCGATGTGGATCGGCCAAGCGGCGCCACAATTTTTTTCAACTCCGTATCAAAGCTTAAAAATAAATCCACCACGCGCTGGGCCACATGTTCCACATCCAGCCGACGGTAGAGGCGAGGATCTTGAGACGTGATTCCCTTTGGACAAAGCCCGATATTACAGATATTACAACGATCTGATTCAGATCCAAGGCACCCGGCCGCCGCCTGCATGACATATTTTCCAATTTGCACCCCACTGGCACCCAGCATAATGAGGGCAGCTGCATTGGCGGCCAGATTACCGCTTTTACCGATGCCGCCGCCGGCAAACAATGGGAGCTGGTTCTGCATGCCGAGCTTCACAAGATTAAGATAGCAATCGCGGATGTTGCTGGCGATGGGGTGTCCCATATGGTTCATGGAGACATTATAGGCAGCGCCGGTACCGCCATCCTCACCATCAATGGCCAGACCTCCAGCATAAGGATTTCGGGTGAGATTATTTAAAACGGCAAGCGCCGTTGAGGTACCCGATATTTTCGGATAGACCGGCACGCGAAATCCCCAAGCCATGTACATCGACTGAATCATCTTGGCCACGGATTCTTCGATGGAATATTTCGTCTGGTGCGTGGGCGGACTTGGCAGGTTAATCCCGGTCGGCACGCCGCGAATGGCCGCAATCAACTTATTGACCTTATACCACATTAAAAGTCCGCCATCACCGGGTTTGGCGCCCTGGCCGTATTTAATTTCAATCGCACAGGGGTCTTCTTTCATATCCGGAAT
>CP070694.1:2952418-2957925 GCA_020353355.1 Desulfobacterales bacterium
ATTATCTTGATAAACCCGGAGTGTTAAGAGCATCTTACATTTCAAGGTATCATGCATACTTAAATGTGGGGGCTAAATTATGGGGGCCTCCAATAAATACGATTTTCTTAGACGGCTGATTCTCTTTATTCGATGGGGTTTTTTTTATTTCAAACTTATCGTTATCATTAGGTTTTTTTTACCCACGGGCTTCGCCCGTCATATCTGAATAAATGTAAATCCAAGCCCTATATAGTGTTAGCATAAAGCCGGGTTGGAACCCGGCCGGGTAAAAACTCTGATTTCAGGAAGTTGCTCGATTAGCTATGAACTCGTTTCTTAGCTTTTCAAATCTTTTGCTCAACACATAACCTAACGGCAACATAGATTTAAGATCTTCAATCAGTGAATCTAACTCTTTCTTGTCATAATCCCCCCGTCTTATTTGTTCTTCTATTTTGCTAATCGTCCTGTCCAGCAAGGGTTCATGATCATCGCTTATCGGTATAGGTATGCCGAAATTCTCTTCGATAACCCTATTCATAACCTCATTCAGGACATTGTAAAACCCTGCGTTTATTCTGAAGCTGTCGTGCAAGGGTAAAACGGGGATATCTTTTTTGGCAAAATAGAGGAGGACGCTTTCAACTATCCGAGAATCAACATTCTGCAGGATATTACCTAAATCCTTTACCTTGAAAATATATTTCTTGAGTGGTTCATGTTTTTCAAGTAGCTTTTCAATTAGGGGATCAAGATCTTTGTCTTCAAGTTTACCCAGTTCTTTAGGTATTTTAACCTTCTTCTTTACAAATGCATCTTCCCTGATTGATCCCTTGGCCTCATACGGAGATGGTGAATTGATCATCTTGAGAAAGAAGGATTTTAAGAATTTCCGAATATCCTCGGAATACCCATCCAGCTTATAGAGATCTCCTGCAGGGGGATCAACCCCGGCATAGTAATACAGCAGGTTGGGGTGCAATGCGGAATAATCCAATTCCAAAGTGGGTAAACCATCGATCATAATCTTTTGTCTGTATTCCTTCGGGATATTCTGGTACCACGGCCCATAGAATCTGCCACCCCGGTCAAGCCTTCTGTCAAGGAATACCCGGTGCAACCTCTTCTTTGAAAAGTCAATATCCCACCTATACGGATTTAAATCAATCCTTAAATATTCCTTAAGTTCCAATAATTCCTTTACAGTAATATCAAGGGTAATATCAGCCTTTTCCATCACGGCATTTATGATTTCAAGGTTTTTTCGCATTTCCCGGACAGCAGGTTTATCCGGGGTCTTGCAGACCCTTCTCTTTCTCTTTATCTTTTTCCTTCTCTTCTCTCCATCCTCAACAATAGCGATCCATTTCGGCTTTGGCTTTAGACCCTTCACTACAATGAGTTCCTCCCCGGTATAATCCTCTTCAACCATCTCATGTGAAACATTAAATGTTTCTGTGATAAGGTTGATTAATTTTGGGGTAGCCCTCATACGGGATTGATAACGCTTATTCGGATTCTTTTTATCATACTGGAAACTGAAAGTTTCGATGTACCCCTGCCTTTCCAAGAAACTGATAACAGGTTTACCGTCTTTGCCTTCATCAACAGAGTATCTAAAACTTATGCCAAAGTTCTTCCTGTAAGCACCCTTCCTGTCAGAGTAAACATTACGATCACGTGAATACGCTATAACCTTGCTTGGATCCTTACAGTAAACCTTGTAAAGGTTCAGAACAAAGAACTCAATATGATACTTCAATTTATCAATACTGGATTTACGATTTAGGTTTAACCCATAAACATCAATCAATTCATCAAACAAATGATCAACAACAGAGATTACCTCTGGATAATTAGAACTACCGTATTTCCTCAAAGGGGTAGAGTTCCCTAACTCCCTTGCCTTACTAAAACTTCTTTCCCTATCAAATTCAGTTGAACTCATAACATCCCTAACGGTTTTACCATGTGCCTTAAGGCACTAATTAACATAATTATTATTTGGCAAATGCCATGACATCGATAACCTGAGCTTAATGCTAAAAAATGCCAGGACATCGATAACCCAAAGAATATTTTAGCCTTAGTTTTTTTATGGCACGATATGAGCAGAAAATCATCATGTGCGAGAATGGGCCCCTCAATAAGCTCGTCGGAGCACTTGATGATTTTTCTGCGGCTCATTAGTACTACTTTTGTTAACAGCGTTAAGTAATATAATTTTCATATGGTTAACTGATAATCAAATGTTTCAGCCAATTCGTCGCCCAGGTATACTTGCAATTGATGGATTTCGGTCACAATAACAGCTTTAACATAAGAATAGACCAAATCCTTTGAGACTTTGAATTTTTCACCGAAAATATCAAGCATCCGATCACTGCGAATAAAGCGGATTAAAATAATGTTGCCATCTGGGATTTCATCGATATTCGGCAACTTGGTATTGGGCCCCAGCGTTTTCGGCTCAAACCCATCACTTTGAGTAAACTCATTGGGGGTTTTCCCCTTAAGGCAGCTATAGCGGTGATGGCGGTTGTGAAAGGTTTGAAAGTTCTTACTTTGCCGTTTCAGATGCGCATAGCTGTTAAACCACTGGCGACGGAAAAACTTTTTACTATAGGTATCGTTAAAGTGTTCTATGGCACCGTTACGCCACGGTTCACTGATAGGGATAAACACCGGCTCAATGCCATAATAAAGACATAATTTGATGACAATACCAAATGAGCGTGGATACTTGTTGCTGCCACGGAAACTCAGCTCATTGTCAATTTGCAAATAATCAGGGATGCCAATGGTTTTCCAGCAGCGCATTAAACTACCAGCTACTTGGCGATCCTCCTTTGTTCTTTGAGATTCAATATAAACCCGATGACTGAACACATCCATTAAGTTGAAGGAATAAAATCGGCCATCGCCTTTGATGTAACGAGGACCGACCAGATCTGCCTGGTGTATATTATTAAAATCAAGTGGTTCTGTGAAATAAGGATAATCAACACCTTTGGCAACATACGTAGTTTTTTTTAACCAGACCCTCGCGCTTCAGCACCCGGTTGATGGTTCGGTCTGAAGGGAAACTGAAACCGGATTTGCTCAGTTCCCATTTGATGGCCGAAGCGCCAGTTTGTGCAAACTTTTGTGACTCAAGGCGTTCTCTGACAGAGATGATCCGTTGTTTTTCAATCTCACTGAGCGCTGTTGGTCGGGTATGCGGCGCTCTTGATTGATCCTTGTACCAATCAGGATCGCCGCTCTGGTAACGCTTGAGCCACTTGAAGAACCAATATTTGGAGCGATTCAAATCTGTGTATATTGCTTTTGGTTTTTCGTTATTTTGATATCTCTGAATCGCTTGTTTTCTTAGTTCTTGTTCCATCTGACAACCTCCTTCAAAAAGTGATGAAGAAGGTTATCATAATTGTGCAGGGTTATCGATGTCCTGGCACAAATGACTGTTAAGGGTTATCGATCTCTTGGCATTTTTGGGTTATCGATATCCTGGCACTTGTCAATCAGCAATTAAATTTAAGATCAGCTGCGGAATTTATGTTGGGGTTATTTTGAGAAAGGGCATGAAATCATAGTACCACCCATCATTAACCGACATATTTTATTGTAAATTTGGTCCAGCTAATCCCAAAAAAAGCTATCAAAATTTTTGCATAAATGCAGACAAGGAACAACAGGTGCATTATAATAGAGCGAAGGTCAGTTTTTCATAATTCTTTCCATCATTTTAAACATGCTAATTTACCGCCGGCCTAAAGGTTATATGCCCATGAAAATTTCTTTTGATCAAAACATCACACAAAACTTCAGTGAAGCCATTTGCAGGGAATGGATCGAAACTAATGGATTAGGGGGATGGGCCAGTTCAACTATCATAGGCGCCAACACTCGAAGATACCATGGTGTGCTTGTGGTGGACCGGCCAACGGTTGGACGGATGGTTTTGTTATCTAAACTCGATGAAACCATTGAAACTGATGATCAGCGTTTCGAGTTAAGTACCAATATTTATCCTGGGGCAATTCATCCGCAAGGCTTCCGATATCTTCAAAAATTTTCAAAAAGTCTTTTCCCGACTTTCACGTTTGAATTAGCGGGCATTCGATTGCAAAAAACCATTGCCGGTGTTTACAGTAAAAATATGACATTAATTTTATATAAGGTTATCTATGCTCCTTCATCGTTTATTTTGGAATTCAGACCGTTTGTAGCTGGCCGCGATTATCACAGTCTGATGCATGCAAATAATGCAATAAACTGGGACTTTAGTTATCAAGAGGAAATTTTTAGCGCTCGGCCTTACGAAGGGCTGCCAGAGCTATTTATACATATTCCCGGCGCGCTATTCGAAGCCGATCAGGGTTGGTATTATAATTTTGAATACCCAGTTGAAAAATTTCGGGGTTTAGATTTCCAAGAAGACCTATTTACCTACGGTGTTTTTAAGTGCAATTTAAGAGCCGGCGATGATCTCGGTGTCGTCGTATCGACTCATAATCCCAACGGTTTAGATGCATTTGTATTATTTGATAAGGAGAAAGAGCGCCGTCAGGGATTATCAATTGGTTTAAAAGTGGTTGACGAGATCTCAACGGCTTTAACCCTTGCAGCCGACCAATTTATCGTGACACGTGGAAATGACTCCAAAACCATAATTGCAGGCTATCATTGGTTTTCAGATTGGGGACGAGACACTATGATTTCTCTTCCAGGCCTTACGCTGGCAACCAAGCGTTTTAATGATGCCAAAGAAATCATTCGAACATTTGCCCAAAGTGTAAGTCAAGGAATGATACCGAATCGCTTTCCGGAAACAGGTGAAGAGCCGGAATACAATACAGCGGATGCGACATTATGGTTTTTTGTAGCTATTTTTAAGTATCTCAGACACACTGGGGATAAAGAATTTGTCAAAGACGAAGTGATGCCTGTCTTGCAAGATATCATTGAGTGGCATGAGCGCGGTACGCGATATAATATCCATGTTGATAACGACGGCTTGCTTTATGGTGGTGAACCCGGAGTGCAGTTGACCTGGATGGATGCCAAAATCGGAGATTATGTGGTGACACCGAGAACGGGAAAAGCAGTTGAGATTAACGCACTTTGGTGCAACGCGCTTGCAATCTTTGCATCGTTGTCAAAATATTTTGACCAAATGGATCAGGCAAGACACTATGCAAAAAAAACGTTTCAAGTGAAAAAGCGTTTCGAGGAAGTTTTCTGGTATGAAAAGGGCGGGTATCTATATGATTTTATTGATGGTGACACCTGTGATACGAGCATTCGACCCAATCAGATATTCGCCTTATGTCTTCCCTATCAAATTCTGGAAGGTGAGAAAGCCAAAAGGGTTTTGCAAGTCATTGAAGATCACCTGTTGACGCCATTCGGGCTGCGCAGCTTAGCGCCGCAGGATCCAAAATATCGGTCGCTTTATACCGGTAGTTCTTATCAGCGCGACAGTGCTTATCATCAGGGACCAGTATGGAGCTGGTTGCTGGGCC
>CP070694.1:2958025-2961498 GCA_020353355.1 Desulfobacterales bacterium
GCGTTTTCCGACGCAATCGTCAGGTCACAGGCGATGTTCAATGCGTTGCCACCCCCGATGCAGACGCCGTGACGCGCAGCAATGATTGGCTTGGACATTCTTCTGACCGTATCGATCATGGCCTGAAAGTCCCTGAGATACACACGCCGTTCGGCGGCACTGGCCGCTGTTAGCTTCCACATTTCTCCAAGATCTCCCCCCGCCCACCATGCTTTGCCGGCCCCCTTTAAAACAATCACCCGTACATCTACCTCGGACTCCGCCCGTTTTAAAGCGGACGCCAAATCCTGCACCAGTTGAAGGTTTAAAGCGTTGAACACTTCCGGCCGGTTAAGGGTCAGATGACACACACCGTTTGTTGATTGATAGAGCACTATTGGTTCCATAATCATTCCTTTCCAGAATTAGCTTCAGACAAAATCTAAGGTTTTCAAGCCAGTTCACCTAACATTTTAGGGTTGTTAATTCTGCATCAAATCTCCATCGCTCTTTTCTATTTTGTTAAAGCGTGCTTAGACATTAGTTATATTTTTTCTTAAAACCACTTCTAGCATGATCGGTGTATCTGGTGCGACTTCATTCTTTACAGTGAATGTCATTTTGTTTATAGTTCGTTGCCTAAAACAACGCTTTTCAGTCTATCAAGGGAGATACAGGTGCAGGTATTAAAACGATTATTTTTTTTGCTGACACCGTATTGGAATGTTCTGCTCATCAGCATGGTGCTGCTGATCGCACGGGCGGCAGCCGAGCTGGTCCCGCCCCTGTTTCAAAAAGCGGTTGTGGATGAGGTGCTTACCTCACGCAATCTAACCTATATCGGCGTGCTGATTGCATGCCTGGTGGGCACCTATGCCTTGCAACAACTCATCAGCATCGGCGATAATTATATTCGCCACGCATTGGGAGAAAAGTTTATTTTTGATTTACGGGTTCGCCTGTATGCCTATTTACAGCGCATGTCGCTGTCCTTTTTCGAGCGCACGTCGACCGGTGAGCTCATGTCCCGGGTGACCAATGATCTCAGTGCCCTGGAACGCTTTGTCACCCATGGCTCGGCATTGACGGCGGTCGATTTGCTTCGCCTGTTGGGCGGCACGGTGGTCCTCTTTGTGCTGGAGCCGCGTCTGGCTGCGATTGTCATGATTCCGGTGCCGATTCTAGCACTGGCTTTCAGACATTACAATACCAAAATTCGTCCCGTTTATCGCCGCGTGCGCGCCCGGCTGGGTGACATCAATGCCAAACTGCAGGATAATCTTTCCGGAATTCGCGTGATTCAAGCCTTTGCCCGGGAAAATCTGGAACAAGAACGCTTTGCGGCGGAAAGCGAAAATTATTACCGTGCGCGGGTAAAGGGCATCCGTTACTGGTCAACCTTTTTCCCGGCCATCCGATTTCTGGGGTCCATGGCAACGGTCGTGGTCCTGGGCGCCGGGGCAATCATGGTGATGCGGGGTCAGATGTCCCTGGGTACGCTGGTTGCCTTTCTGGCATACATCACTTCATTTTATGAGCCCATTAATCGGTTGACCGAAGTAGACAATGTCTTCCAGGAAGCCATTGCCGCCGGTGAACGTATTTTTGAACTGCTGGACCACACCACCGAGGTTAAAGATGCACCCGATGCAGCTGGCCTGCCTGCCATCAAAGGCAAAATGGCATTCGAGCATGTATATTTTCGCTATGAATCCGGTGACCAGGTCCTTTGCGACATCACCTTTCAAATCGCGCCGGGCGAAGTAGTGGCGCTGGTGGGTCCCAGCGGTGCCGGCAAAACCAGCATCGCCAATCTCATTTGCCGCTTTTATGATCCCATCCAGGGAAAGGTGACCATCGATGATTATGATCTGCGCCATGTAAAATTGGCTTCGGTGCGCAGCCAGGTGGCCGTGGTGCTTCAGGATTCTTTTCTTTTCAACAATACCGTCGCTCAAAACCTGCTTTACGGAAAGCCGGACGCCACTGATGATGAACTGGCGGCAGCGGCCAGGGCAGCCAATGCCCACGAGTTTATCATCGAATTGCCCGCCGGGTATGACACCGAAATCGGGGAGCGGGGGGTTAAACTCAGCGGTGGCCAAAAGCAACGAGTGGCCCTGGCCCGTGCAATCCTGGCAAATCCTCGCATCCTCATCCTCGACGAAGCGACATCATCCGTAGACGCCGAAGCAGAGTACCTCATCCAGCAAGCATTGAATAAAGTGCTGAAAGGGCGCAGCGCACTGGTGATCGCACATCGACTCAGCACGATTCGAAACGCCGACAAAATCATCGTTCTGGATCAAGGCCGCATCGTGGAAATGGGCAATCACCAGGATCTGATGCAACGCGGTGGGCTCTACCGCCAGCTTTATACCCGTCAAATGGAACTGGCGCCGGTTTCGGTTTAGCTCCGGCAATGCGGCCTGAAATGCGAACCACTTAAGTTCGAGATAATCCTTAAAAACAGCTTGACACGGGGGCCCTGCTTCTTTATGGTTCAACTGAAAGATCTATACATATGGAGGGAATTTGCCATGATGGCATGAATTTTCTTGCTATCTCACGCAACTGTTCCTCTGCTGCCGCTTCTATTCCGGCTTCGGCAAAGATATCTTTTGCAGTTTTTGATTTCTCAAAGAAAAAATACTTTGATTCTTTTTCTGGATCTAGACAATAGTTTGCACGGCAACCCGTTGCAAACGATGGCTTGTATCTTGACAACCAAAAGGAGGCGCAGCAATGAAAAAGAGACCGATTCTTATTCTATCACTCATTCTAGCACTGGTATTTTTTGCTTCCGGGCCCACGTCAGCCAAAGAGATTAAGGTTCTTTCCCAGTTTCCCATGAGCGGACCGGTCGGATCCCTGCCGGAATTTGGCTGGGGTTACATTGACGGTATGAACTGGGTCAATGGTGAAGGCGGCGGCGTCAACGGTAAAAAGATTACCTGGTACCTGGAAGACTTCCGTTACGACCCCACCGTAGAAGTGGCCAATTTCAACAAGTACACCGCGGAGCACAGCAGAGATGAGCTGCTGATTGCCACCGGTTATATCACCGGAGGTCTCAAGCCGCTGATTGAAAAAGTCAATGTCGAAGAGAAAATTCCATGGATCGAAGGCTCGTATTCCACCGAGATATGGGGCGAGCAGGGCGGCCCATCAAAATATCCCTATTACTACTCCCTGGGGGCTACCTATGGCAACCAGATAAAAGTCCTCATGCGTTGGATCAAAGACAATCACAAGGCCAAAGGTAAACCAAGGGTCGGCTTTGTTTACAGCCCGACGGCCTGGGGCAGGGACGGTACTCCGGAGGGGATCGCCTATGCCAAGAAATTAGGCTTTGAGGTGGTGGCCGATATCGAGTATCCGTACACGGCCACCGAAGCCACCAATGAATGCATGCAATTGCGCAAGGCCAAGGCTCAGTACGTGGTCTACCATGGCTATTCGGGTGCCGGCGCCTATACGGCTATCTTCTTCAA
>CP070694.1:2961598-2967200 GCA_020353355.1 Desulfobacterales bacterium
CGACAAATGCTGCCTAAAATCGATCTTTTAATTAATGCCGTCAAATGGCCGCCTCGGTCGGATGAACATATTGTGACTCGAGAAATGCTTGGCCTCATGAAAAATAAGGCGCTGATCGTAGATATATCCTGCGATCCCGCCGGAGCCATTGAAACCTGTGTGCCGACTTCTCATGACCAACCAACCTATGTTGTCAACGGCATCCGGCATTATTGTGTGGACAATTTGCCATCTGCAGTTGCGAAAACAGCGTCCGATGCTTTATCAAACGCGAGTTTGCCGTATGTATTAAAGATAGCTGACAAAGGATGGCTCGCGGCGATTAAAGAAGATGTCACTCTGCGCAGGGGTTTGGGATTTGCCTTCGGTTATTTGACCTTCAAACCAACGGCCACAGCCCAGAACAGACCCTATACATCTACTGAAGAAATTATCGAAATGCTAGAATAAAGGGTGGTTAAAGGAAAACCACATTAAGGCGAAATTTTTGCTGTTAATAAATGCCGGATTATTCCTTCGGTCTGCGAAGCGGCCAAATATGACCAGCATGGTTTTTGATATCTTCGTAACAGGTCGTGCCGGATTCGATGTACACAATCCATGCCATCCCGGGATGATAATCAAGAACGGTCGCCGACCAATAGTAACCGGGTGGGAAATCTGAAAACAGCTGATCGGGTGGTAAAGCTGGATTTCTCCTGCTGTAATCGATCAATGCGCATAGCTCATTCATAGTTGGTAAACGCCAGTCACCGGCTGACGAACCATCTGAAAGAATAAGTGCTGGATCCGGACCACAGTCTCCATCCTTTAGGCTTTTTGCCGCCCGCATAGCGCCTTCCCAATCGATCATCCTGAAACATTTGGTATTTTTCAGCCAGATAAGCCCCGTTAGACTGTCGGTCACCGTTCCGTTTTTATTGTCAATAAAACGCGGCTCGGGGATGGGTCTATCGAACAGGAGTTCTGCGTACTGTCTTTTAAAGTCGCAAGGAATGACATTAGCTTCCCAGTCATAGCAGGTTGATTTAAAAGGATTCACTATATCAGCTAATTCTGCATCAGGCTCAAGTGAAACAACACCCTCCTCATTTTCATTTGGCTTTTCTGATAGTGAATTATTTGCGATGACATTTGGCGGCGAAAGACAAGAGGAAAGCAAAAAAAAGAGTAAAAAAATCAAAGCTAATCCACTATATTCAGATATGGAAGAGGTTTTTTTCTTCTTTGACGATCGGAATGAAAAGAGATGCATCCTAGTCACCATTGGAAAATTACTTTCTTGCTATCAAAATTGGACAAGTACCTCAACCTGTTTGTATAAGGTAACTTAACCGGAACGAGAATATTGTACAACTTTCATAGCTGCGCTTTATTTTCTGAAAGCTTTCCCGCTATCGCTTATTGCGACTAAACTAACTGAGTTTTTCTGAGTATTGGTCTAGAGACAGGATTCCAGGTATCAAAAAAATACAACCCTAAATGAGCGAAAACCGCTCATTTAGCAGTTCATCGTTATTTATTATTCGTTAATGGAAAGGATATCAAACGCAAATTTATATCATTGTCAACAGCGAGATATATTTTCGACAGTAGATTTAGCAAAACCAATAACAGATAACTAATAACAAATAATACCTAATTGAGTTTTGACTCAATTAGGGTACAAGTTTATATTTTCCAAATTCATTTTCCTTTTCGGCAATAAACACAATCTGAGTTAAAAACCACCCGTTTGGATTTCTTAACTAAATTAGCAAATCGCATCGAGTGGAGATTGCGGTTATCTGCCCGTAACTCATCTTCATGCCACCCCCTTTTTTATTAGGGTCACAAATTGATAATAACTTTGCCTCTTTTGATACAGAATCTATGCTGAATCAAGCGATATTGATGTTTTTAGAGCATTCAGATGTAAGAATACCCACCGATTGGATCTAATGCGTGAGTCCGATGACCTGATCGTCGTTCAGGCAAAGTGTCACCGGAGTTCCTTCGGGCATCGCCGTCTCCCCGCGTTGATGCGGTGCATCCACCAGGATGAAATGCCCGCCGACGGCAACCCGGTAGCGAACCACACCTCCCAGGAACTCCTTGTGCTCAACCTTCCCGGTCAGCTGCGTCGTACCCGGCTGTGGTTTGGTGTCCTGCGGCAGGATGGTCAGGTTCTGGGGTCGGAAGACAATGCTGCTGGGCCCCTGGTTGCCTGCGGTTACCGGGACAACCACGACTCCATCGGATGAGTGAAACACCACCTTTCCGTTTTCCTCTGTCATGCTTCCCTCAACCACGTTGGCAACGCCTAAAAAATTGGCGACAAACAGATTGGCCGGACGATCGTAGAGTTCCATCGGCGAACCTATCTGCTGCACAATACCATCATTGATCACGGCAATGCGATCGGCGGTGGTGTTGGCTTCCTCCTGATCGTGGGTGACGAAAATGGTGGTCACCGACAGTTTGCGTTGCAACTGCCGCAATTCCCGGCGCATCTGTACCCGCAGTTTGGCATCCAGGTTGGAAAGCGGCTCATCCAGCAAAAGCACCTGGGGCTCGATGACAATGGTGCGGGCCAGGGCCACCCGTTGCTGTTGGCCTCCGGAAAGCTGGGACGGACGGCGCCTGGCGAGATCCAGCAGACCGACGAGGTCCAGGGCCCTTTCGACCCGTTTGTTGATCTCATTGCGGGGTATACGCCTTTCCTCGAGGCCAAAGGCCACGTTTTTGCGCACCGTCATGTGGGGCCAGAGGGCATAACTCTGAAATACCATCCCCAGGTTACGCCGCCATGGCGGCAGGTGAGACACTTCCTGGTTCCCGATGATCACCCGGCCGGCCTGAGCCGATTCGAAGCCTGCAATCAACCTCAGAAGCGTTGTCTTACCGCAGCCGGAGGGTCCGAGAAAGGCAAAGAATTCACCGGGTTCGATCTGTAGATCGATACCTTTCAGAACGTGGGTTTTGCCAAATGAAAGGTCGATGCCTTCCAACCTTACACCCACCGCAGAAGTGGTTGCCGTCACATGCTCGGTGTTGTTCATTTTCGTGTACCTGTTCTTGATCTCAGTCTGTCCGCCCCATGACGTATTTCCTCTGACGACGCTCGATGACAATGTGGGAAAGCAGCGTACAAATCCCGACGACGAGCACGGCGACGATCCCCAAAGCCGCGCCCGATCCGCGTCCGGCGGCGCTTTGCATATAGACATAGATTCCGTATGACAATGGCCCGTCTGAATTCTTTGACACCAGCATCAGGGTCATGCCCAGTTCAACCGCTGCATTAGCGAAGCTGGTCACGAAACCTGCCAGAATGCCGCCGGCCATGAGTGGAACCGCGATTTTACGCACGGTCGAGAACTTGCTTGCACCAAGGTTTTCTGCGGATTCCTCCAGCGATGCGCTCACCTGCTGCAGGGCTGCCGTGCAGGCGCGCAGCGCATAAGGCAGGCGGCGTATCGATAGGGCGATCACGATGGCCACCCACCAGGTGGCAAAAGACTGGTTTTCCAACCAGGGAACCTGGTAGCCAAAGAACGTACGCAAATAGCCGATGCCGATGACCAGACCGGGAATCGCCACGGCCGCCATGGCCGTGTAGTCCAGCCATTGTCGGCCGATGAGCTTGGTGCGCAGCACAATATAGGCGATGGCCGTGCCCAGCACCACGTCGATAATACCTGCAAGAGAGGAGTAGAGCACGGTATTGGTCATGTATTCCGGTGTCTCGGCGAAGATAGAGACAAAATGGTCAAAGGTAAAAGCGTCGGGCAGCACGCTGTAGGACCAGATCGTGCCGAAGGACAGCAGCGTCAGGCCGAAATGGGGTGCCAGTACCAGGCTCATAATCACGAGGACAATCATCCAGGCAAAAACCTTCTCCCAGGGTCGCATCCGGCGTTTGGCCAGACCGCCGCCGCCTTTCTGAACCGTCGCATACTCCTTGCCCTTCAATGCGAGCATGGCTAACCACATGGAGGACAAGGCGATCACCACCAGGAAGACGGAGATCACGTAGCCCATGGGGTCCTTGATGCCGATGGAAGCGATTCGAAGGTAGGCCTGGGGCGCGAGCATGTTATTCACGTTCAGCAGCAGCGGTGTGCCGAGATCATCGAAAACTTTCAAAAATACCAGTGAAGCACCCGCCACGTACCCTGGCATGGCCAGCGGCAATACGATTCGCCGGAACAGCCGCAGGCCCGAACAGCCCAAATTTTGGGCCGATTCTTCCATGGCGCGATCGATGTTCTGCAGTGCCGCCGAAAGGTTAATCAGGATGAACGGAAAGTAATGGATGCTTTGCACGAATATGACGCCGTTTAGCCCTTCCATGAAGGGGATCGTGAACCCGAACCATTGATCCAGCAGCAGGTTGACGCTGCCGTTGCGGCCGAAAAGCATCAGCATGGCCACGGCACCGACGAAAGGCGGCATAATCAGAGGGATGATGCCAAGGCTCTGGATAATGACCGCGCCCCTGAACTCGAAGCGCGATGTGAAGTAGGCCAGCGGCATGGAAAAGGCCGAAGCCACCAGGACTGACATACACCCCACGTAGATTGAGTTCCAGAAGGATTCGCGGAACAGGGCGGTGTTGAAAAAGTCCTTGAAGTTGAGCAGCGTAAATTGGCCTGTGGTCGCGTCCATGAAGGCGACGAACACCACCTGGACAACCGGAATCACGAGGAAGGCCAGCAGGAACAAGGAGATCAGCAGCATGGCCGCTGTCTGTCCCGGATGTTTTCTGAATTCGGAAATTGCCATGCAGTCCCCTCCCCGGCGGACCTTCAGCCCGTCATCAGCAAACAAATCGGATTGGTGAAGAAGCGGGTCTACTCCTCCAGTCCAATCCGATTAACGCATCGTTTTACTTGAGCATGGCAAGGGCCTTTTCGGCCTTAGCCCTGGCCTCGGCATAATTTTTCTTGCTGAATGAGTCCCATTTCTCTTCGATCTCGGCCTGGCGCGGCGGCACTTTCACGCCGGCTTTCTTGCGGCTCTTGAAGGCATCTGATGTGAAGACGCCGGGGAACTTCGCATCAACCGCCTCGGTTTCGGAGATCGGCATGGCTCCTATTAGGGCGCGGGCTTCCTTGATCAGGGCTTCGGCCCCGGCGTTGGATTTGCCCGACAGCGCCGTCTCAGCCTGTTGAATGGCTTTGCACGCCTCTGCCAAATCCTCACGCCGATAGGTGATCATCACGTCGAACAGGGAATTGACAATGTTGTATCTGCTTTCGGATAGCCCCACGTCAAACTTGACGGCCGCTCCGATGGACGTGTCTTTAAAGGGGTTGGGAAAATCCGCAGGTGCCTTCGCATAGGTTTGCGGATTAACCGGCAGACGGCGGATTGCGGGATCCAGCAGCAGTTCCTGGCCTTCGACCGACAATAGGTACTCGATAAATGTCGCGGCTGCCTCTGGATGCGGCGCATTTTTTATCATGGCGATATTGGCCGGTACCAGGGTTGTCACCGTTGGATAAACGAAATCGACGGGAAATCCGGTGGCTTTTGACGAAAATCCAAAAAAGTCGATGACGACACCAATGCCGAAATCACCGCTGTTGACACCTTCGGGAACGCCGAAACTGCGCTC
>CP070694.1:2967300-2970180 GCA_020353355.1 Desulfobacterales bacterium
AGCCAACCCTTGGTCCTGCTGTGTGGCCATACTGTCCAGGTTGTAACAGTTTCCGTACACCAGAACTCGATGATTTTTTCCCACCGAGATACGTTAATATCACATCTTATTTCTTCCCCTGTCACGTCTTGTCTGTATATTTCTTCACCGCCTCTATTGTGTAGTCCAATATACCAAAAATCACAGTCCGTTTCTTTTGGAATTTCATTTCTTCTTAAATGAATTCTGCATCTTTGATGTTTGCAAAATGAGTCAAGCCATTCTTGATCGTCAGAATACTGCTGGGGGTTTGGTGGAGTTTTGCCTTCATATGTATATTGCTGAACAGCTCTAAGTTTGAAATTTATTCCTGCGTATTTCTCGTAATCTCTTAATGACCGTTTATTACCAAATCCGTGTTTTCCAAAATCAATATAATTTTTTTCTTCCTCCATTTCAAAAAGGATGCGATTTCTGCGAAGGCTATCAGCATTGAGCTTATACCAATCTTCATGATCTTCCCAATGTTTAATCCTATTTCTTCTTGTATACTCATGCCAAATAATGATTTTATGTGGATGAAACAAGTCATAACCATGACTGAAGGCTCGGACAGCAATATTGATCTCCTCTCCGTGAAAGTAGCAATTTGGATCATGTTGGACTTCTTTGCAAAATCCTCCCAAAGTAAATGCAAAATGCGCCGAATAGAAGCGTGAGGGAATCGGCATCTTTAATCTATTATGGACAGGGATTGTCGCCGGATGAACTGATAGGAATCCATCTGGGGTAAATCTCTCGAAGTTCATTTTCCACGGAGTGCGCCCCCGACTACAGGGATCGCTTTGTGGATCAAAGGAAGGAGCATAAGTGGTCAATATCGGCTTACTGAATCCGTTGGCCCTCAAACTTTCTATCATCTCGATGCATTTTACATCCCAATTCCTGACGAATCGGTGGTGAGAATCAATTTGCAGAGTGTAGTCTTCCCCTCTGTATTTTTGCTGAATTTGGTTCCGAGCCCAACAAACGCCTTTAGATTCTTTATAAGAAACTTCAATAACTCTAAAGCGCGAGTCCGTTATGAATTCATCCAAGTTCTCTGATTCATCACGTTGCCAACAAATTCCAAAAACAAGGTTTTGCGGGTATTTCGCCTTGGTCAAACAATCCCTTATTGTGGGCTTCAGTTGAGAGTCTCTGTAAGATGCTATTTGAACATATATTCTTTTTTTTGCGTTGTGTTCTCTGCGGCCTGTCTTTTTTATAAAGTACCTATCTAGCCTATAATTAAATGGGCGGATAACCATTTTTATCAAGCTCTATTTCGTTAAGAAAGGAAAGAAACTACCATCGGCAGCAGCATCACTGTTACTATGACTTAGACGCACTTTTAGAGAGCGCCAAGCACAATTCTTACGGTTTTCATCAGTTTTACAAAATCGAGGCTCAACCGAAAATCCGAAAGCCGTTGATTCCGCTTTATTCTTCCCCAGCACCGACGATGCAGTTATGACACACGTCATCGAAGCGACTACCGCAAGATAAATTCCGAAACCGTTTATGCACAGTGCAGTTGCATCTACCCTATCCTGAATTCTCCACGCTGCTAGTTGCCATCAGACAACGTATGGCAAACTGGAACGGCTATGCCGAGCAGCCCAGCTGCAGTCGTAACGCTGATCGTTGCGACGATTGACCCACACACGGCGATTGCCGGAATAAGCGCGATGTAGCCAATAACTGTCGCGGTCACGCTGGCAACAGTAACCAGCAGGAAGTCAAGAATCCGGCAGGCGCTTGGTTTGCACACCCAAACCCAAGCTGCAAAGTCCCCGGCCGCAACTGCCGCGAGCAACAAAGCAAAAAGAATAAAGCCCGGACAGCAAGTAGACAGATAAAAGGCTATCAATGCAGCGGCTAGGGATACCATCCATCCAATTGCAAGCCAATCGCATTTCTTTGGGCAGGGACAGATCCCAAAGGCGCACAATAGCAGCCAGATAGCGATGGCGAGGGCTGCAGCGATCCATAAACCGATGACAATGCCCCATATGACTGCTGGGGATACTGTCGTGCTGGCCGCAATGGGCGGACACGTTGTTGCGGCAATCGCAATGATCGTCCCGACTGCCGCCGCTATGAGAAGCGCTGCGACGATGAAGATCAAAGAACCGCACGGTCCGCCATCGTCACCATTTGGCGGTTCGCGTGTGGGCGTTGGCCCTGGCGTAAGTGTTGGGGTTGGAGTCGGTGTAGGGGTAGGCGTTGGTGTAGGCGATTGCCCACACTCATTTAGGACCACGCCGTCTGATAAGCTCGGACAACCGGCTGGAGTAACAATCACTGATATGCTGGGCGCTCCCGCCGCTGTCAAAGTATGCGTGTACGATTGTCCAGTTTGACCAACGGGTGTACCGTCAACCGACCAGCTGTAAGAGATGCTCGCGCTTGGAGGAGGTTGCACGACTGTGATCGTGTAGTCTCCAGCGGGTAAACAAGGCGCATCAGGATCTGTATTTACTAGCTGTCCAGCCGAATCACGGACTTCAAGAGCTACGGTGTCTGGACAATCGGATGGGCAAGGATCTATCCCGCGCAATGTGAAATCTTCAGATGGACATCCCTCCGGATACACTATACGTAAAGTAACTGTGTAAGGACCTCCGGATGGGTCATACGCATGGATTACTTCAACCGGATTGGTCGAAAATACTTGAGCACTAGAGGTCGTTCCATCCCCAAAATCCCATTCGAAAATAGTTGGCGACGGAGCGTTAGTAAGTATAGCTTGAAGTTTCACTGGTCGAAGCCCCATTTCGTCGCATACTTCTTGGCCGACCATACTCAAGGTGATAGTTGGGCAGTCAGCAGGAGGGCAGATAATCTTCCATGGCTCGG
>CP070694.1:2970280-2973833 GCA_020353355.1 Desulfobacterales bacterium
GCGCAGTATTGAAATTAGCGTAAACATTGCCAAGCAGCTTGGATATCTGCACATCCCTGAGGATATGCAAATCAATCTAAACCAGGTGGACGATTATCCCGATAATGAAATTATTATCTTTACCACCGGCAGCCAGGGAGAACCGATGTCAGCCCTTTCGCGGATGTCCGACGGCACCCATAAACAGATCCATATCAAAACCGGCGACACCGTTATTTTGTCTTCGAAATTTATACCCGGCAATGAGAGGGCGATTGCCAAAATCGTCAATCATCTTTACAAGCGCGGGGCCGAGGTTATTTATGAGAAAATATCCGATATTCATGTGTCCGGGCATGCCTTCCGTGAAGAATTAAAGCTTATGATTAATTTGACCAAACCGCAATATTTCATCCCGATCCATGGTGAATACCGGCATTTAATCCTGCACGCGCGTCTGGCTGAGGAAGTCGGAATTGCCAAGGAAAAAGTATTGCTGGCTTAAAACGGCCAGATCATCGAATTCGATAAAAACGGCGGGAGGGTCAATGGTAGTGTTGCAACCGGCCGTGTGCTGGTCGATGGCAAAGGCATCGGGGACGTGGGGCGAAGTGTCTTAAAGGAGCGTCGGACCATGTCTGAGGAGGGATTGGTTGCCGTTAGCATGGCCTTTGATGAGGAAACCGGAATTATCGTTTACGGACCTGAAATTGTTTCCCGTGGGTTCGTGTTCGAAACGGCGACCGGCCATATTCTGCAAGACGCGCAATGTGTGGTATTAGAAATTGTGGAAGAAATACCTCCGGAAATTCCAAACCGGATCGATAAACTCCGATCGAAGATTCGAACTGCCTTAAAACAGTATTTTTTCTTTACCATAGGACGTCGTCCGGTTATACTGCCATTCATCATGGAAATCTAACGAATTCGGAATTGGGAATGCGGAATTCGGAAAATCAAAGACCAAAGACCAACGACTGCGTTAGGTTTGAGGTGTGAGGTTTGAGGCAGAAAAATAAAGGATAAAGATCGAGGAATTTGGGAATTGAGAGACTTCGACTCGGAATTCTTTTTGCCTCCAACCTCTAACCTAGGACATAATTAACCTTGAACCTTGAACCCTGAACCCAGGTACGGATTTATGCGTAAGGAAATTGTCGGCATTTTTCTTTTCTTTTTAGTTATTTTTACGCTCATCAGCCTGTTGTCTTACAGTCCAGATGATCCATCGATCCATAATGCCAAGGCGGCAGGTCATATTCATAACAGTTTCGGCATATTAGGCGCACATGTGGCCGGAGCATTGATCGGTATGTTTGGGCTGGGGGCGTTTTGGTTTCCCCTTTTATTGCTTTTAGCCAGTATTCATTTTTTTGGGGATCATCCCAAACCGGTGATGCTGTCAACCGTCTTCGGCGGAATAGTTCTGATCGTTACCACCGGCAGCTTACTGGCGATTCAGCAGAATCACTACGTCCTATTCGGAAGCAAATTTTCGGCAGGCGGCCTGATCAGCACGCCATTTAAATCATTTATTATAAGATACTCCAATTTTACCGGGGGAATAATTATCCTGGCCTTGTTGTGGGTCATCGGATTTATTCTGGCCACCGGTTTTTCCCTGATTGCGTTTTGCAAGCACTTCTGGAAATGGTTACACACAGCGCTAGATCACATCGTTACCTTATACCTCAAGTACAAAGAGAGAAGAGAAAAAGCCAAGCGTCGGGCCGACACCGCCAAAGCGCAACGATTCCGAAAGGACAAGGAAATAAAGATCAAACACACTGCGGAAAAGCCCATCAAGGCAGTACCGTCACCCAAACAGGAAGTGTTTGAATTCATGCATACCGGAAAAGGGTTTCAATTACCGTCGGTTGATTTTTTAGAAGAACCCGAAGCCCGTTCTTTCGCCGCAGATAATGAAAACTTGCGGATGCAGTCAAAGTTGCTCGAAAAGAAACTGGAAGATTTTGGGGTACATGGAAGGGTTGTGGCGGTGTCGCCCGGGCCGGTGATCACCACCTTTGAATATGAACCCGCCCCCGGTGTGAAGATTAACAAAATTGTGACACTTACCGATGACCTTGCGCTAGCCCTGCGTTCAAGCAGCATTCGGATCGTCGCTCCCATTCCCGGAAAAGCGGCTATCGGCATAGAGGTTCCCAATGCCAATCGGGAAATGGTGAAGTTCAGGGAAGTCGTCGTTTCCACTGCGTTTGAAAAATCAAATTCGAAGCTAACCATATGTCTCGGAAAGGATATTGTTGGAAATCCGGTGGTGGCCGCACTGGAAAAAATGCCGCATTTGTTGATCGCCGGGGCAACGGGGACAGGCAAAAGTGTGGCGTTAAATGCGATGATTTGCAGTCTGCTGTATAAGGCCACGCCGGATGAGGTTAAGCTCATCATGGTGGACCCCAAACGGATCGAGCTTTCCAGTTATGATGGAATTCCCCATCTGATCACCCCGGTGGTAACCGATTGTAAAAAAGCCACCAATGCACTATTTTGGGCAGTGCGCGAGATGGAAAAACGTTATGAGTTGCTTTCAGAAATGAAAGCCCGCAATATTCAGCAGTACAACCAAAAAATTGAAAAAGCCATAAATCAGGGAAAAAACGACGTTCCCGAAAAACTTCCCTATGTGGTTGTGGTTATCGATGAACTGGCCGACCTTATGATGCTTTCATCCCGGGACGTAGAAATCGCCCTGACTCGCCTGGCCCAGATGGCCAGAGCAGCGGGTATCCATTTGATTTTGGCGACCCAGAGACCGTCAGTGGATGTGCTGACCGGAATCATTAAAGCCAATTTTCCTACCCGGCTGACCTTCCAAGTGTCTTCAAAAACCGATTCCAGGACGATCATTGACACCATTGGTGCCGAGAATCTACTGGGAAGCGGCGACATGTTATTTTTACCCCCCGGAACGGCCAAACTGCAACGTATTCACGGTGCCTATATTTCGGAGGCAGAGCTTACGCGCATCACTGAATTCTTAAGGCAGCAGAAAAAACCGGAATACGATGAAAAGGTTGTTGAAGCTGCTTTTTTGGATAGCGTTGGATCCGAAGATGAAGAGGAGTACGATGAACGCTATGATGATGCCGTGGCCCTGATTACCAAGACCCGACAGGCATCCATTTCGATGATTCAGCGGCATTTGCGCATTGGATATAATCGTGCCGCCCGTATTATTGAGATGATGGAAAAAGAAGGTATCGTCGGTCCGGCAGACGGTTCCAAACCCCGCGAGGTGCTGGTCAGCGGCTATGATCGAGAGTCACGGTCTTGATACTGGATACTGGATGCTGGCTGCTGGTCACTGATCACTGGTTACTATTTGGGGTTTTAAGTGTCAGAAGTCAGAGGACAGAGGACCCGCCTTCGTCACGCTAAAAGCGTGACTACGGCGCGGCACGCAGAGGACAGAGGACAGATGACAGAGGCCAGATAACAGGGAACAGATTCGGAATTCTTTCGGCCTCCAACCTCTAACCTATGACATAATTAACCTTGAATCCTGAATTCCTGACACCCGACACCTGAAACCTAACTAGACCCTGAAACC
>CP070694.1:2973933-2978986 GCA_020353355.1 Desulfobacterales bacterium
AATTCGTAAAAAGCTCAAAAAATCAAATTATTGTCATTCCGGCGAACCGCGGATCGGTGCCCGGGGCAGGCCCCGGAATCCAGTCATTTCAATAACTTCTGGACTCCGGCGTTCGCCGGAGTGACGGGTTTTGAATTTCAAAGGAAGCAATCCATGTTATCTTCATGAAGTTTCCTGTTCGATCAAACTGGCCGCTTCGTCGGCCAACGGCGGCGCTGAATCCTGACACCCGACACCTGAAACCTTCTTTTTTGTAAATTCCTGAAACCCTCAACGAGTAACTCGAAGCACGAAGCGCGTCACGCGCAACCCGATTCGATAAGAATTGCGTGCAATGTTACCATCGATACGACAAACTATGGAGTTTTTTAAGAAAACGTCCATTGAGGATGCGTCAAAGCCGTGACATCTGTCAGTTCAGCATGCACAACGCTATCCGGTCGAGCTTTATTATAACAATTTGATATTTTATAGAAAAATTTGGTTTCTTTACCAGTACTGAATCTTCCCGGTCAGTGGCATGATATTTGCTCCATTCTCAACGAAAACGCTGACGCGATGGTGCACCGGATGCCTCGCAGGAGAGATTCTTTCGATAGTTAGGTGAGCAGGACACATTGGATAAATATCCAGACCCCACATGCACTAAAGACGACCCGATTTACATGAAAAAGTTGGAAGCGCAAGCGAACCGGGCCGGGCGCTTGGCAGCCATGGGAGAAATGGCCGTAAAAATTGCCCACGAGATCCGAAACCCATTGGGCAGTATTGAACTGTTTGCATCCCTGCTGCAGAAGGAGCTGGAGGAAAATGTAGACTTGAAAATGCTTTGTGAGCATATCTGCTCCGGCGTTAAACGCATTAACAACATTATATCAAATCTTCTGCTATTTATTCGACCCGAGCAAACTCCGGAGATGCAGGTGCTGTATATGCATGAATCCTTAACCGATTCCCTGTTTTTTGCAGAACATCTGATCAACACCAATACCGGCATCGACGTGGTCACGCACTTTGCGGAACGACCCCTGAAAATTTACGGGGATCCGCATCTATTGAGCCAGGTATCGCTGAATCTTATCTTAAATGCCCTTCAAGCAATGCCGGATGGGGGGCAACTGACAATTTCGACCGGCATCCGCAAGGATTTGCATGGCAGCGAAATTGCTGAAATTCGATATGCCGATACCGGCTGTGGCATATCCCCGGATAATATGTCAAAAATATTTGATCCGTTTTTTACCACTAAAAAAAAGGGTACGGGACTCGGGCTGGCAATTGTTCATAATATCACCAAAGCGCATGGCGGAACGATAGATATCAACAGTTCGGAATCACAGGGAACAGAGTGTATTGTCAGTTTGCCACTATGGCAGCCTGCGATGAATGCCCAGGATAAACCGCAGAGGGAGTAAAATCAGATGGGTGTGGCACCGATATTGGTTGTTGACGACGAACCCGATATGAGGGCTGCGCTTTCCCATGCCTTGAATCGGGGTGGTTTTTCTGTGGAGAGCGCTGCCAGCGGATCCGAAGCCGTTTTAAAATTAAAGAAAAATAGGTTTTCGCTTGTCATTACCGATGTAAAGATGCCGCAGATGACCGGCATGGAATTGCTTGCAACGGTCAAGACGATTTCACCTCACATGCCGGTGAGTATGATAACCGCTTACGGTACGATTAACAACGCCGTGGAAGCCATGCAGGAAGGTGCCATCGATTATCTCCTCAAACCGTTTTCCTCTGAAACCCTGGAGATTGCCGTTAAAAAGGCTATTGAGGCCTCTAATGGTAACGGAAAAAAAGGAGTCTTTCGGCTCAAATCCAACGAATATACTACACCGAAAATAATTATTACCGAAGATTCGAAAGTACAGGAGTTGCTAAATTTGGCCCGCAGCGTGGCGACCAGCCGGGCGACGGTTCTGATCCAGGGTGAAAGCGGTACCGGCAAGGAACTCTTAGCAGGTTTTATCCATCACCACAGCCACCAAAAAGATGGCCCTTATGTAGCGGTGAATTGTGCGGCCCTACCTGAAACGTTGGCGGAAAGTGAGCTCTTCGGCCATGAAAAAGGCGCATTTACCGGGGCCGTCGCCCGCAAGATCGGCAAATTTGAATTGGCCCAAAACGGCACCATCGTTCTCGATGAGATCAGTGAAATGTCACCCGCGTTGCAGGCCAAGCTGCTGCGGGTATTACAGGAAAGAGAAATTGACCGCGTCGGTGGCAGTCAGCCGGTAGCGATATATGCGCGGGTCATTGCCATCAGCAATGTGGACCTTGGCAAGGCCGTAACTGACGGTAGGTTTAGAGAGGATCTGTATTATCGAATTAATGTTGTTCCCCTTACGATACCGCCGTTACGTGATCGCAAGGACGATATCATCTTGTTGGCAAATTATTTTCTGGAAAAGCACAGCGCCATGAATGATAAAAAAATGAATGCTATTTCCAAGGATGCCATCTCTTTGTTGGTCAGCCATGACTGGAAAGGAAATGTCAGAGAATTGGAAAATGCGATCGAAAGAGCCGTTTTGATTGGAAATGGAGATGTCCTTTTATGCGAACACTTAAGTTTAAGCGCGGCGGCAACCGCAGCCAGCCCAAGGCCGGCATCTGGAACTACCATCGGCACCACCGTCCGGGAGATGGAAAAGGAACTGATTGTAAAGACGCTCAAAGAAGTGAAGGACAATCGAACCCGGGCGGCCGAACTCCTTGGAATCAGTATTCGAACATTACGAAATAAGTTGCGAGAATATAAGCAAGAAGAATCCAAATGCATAGGGGCACCAAATCATGCCTAACACACCGCATGTTTTTTTGCACGTATTTTGCATTGCCTTATATCCTTAAAAGTTATTTTTTCGCATAAGGAGAAGTAGACATGCCGTCAACGCATTTATTCAGTGAAACGATTGCGATCCTAGAAAAATCGCTCAACCTGCGATCCAAGCGACATCAGGTGCTATCTTCCAACATCGCCAATATTGATACGCCGAATTATAAAGCATTTGACCTAGTTATCGAGGACGCACTCAAAAAACCCCCTGGGCACGCCAGCAGTATCAAGCTGGTTCGAACCCATGCGAGTCATTTTCCGGTACAACCCAGATCGCACGATAATGTAAAAATAAAACTGGCCGAGCCCCCCGAGTTACCCTTCGAGGGGACGGAAATACGGTGGATATCGATAAAACAATGGGCGACTTAGCTGAAAACACGCTGCTGTTTAAAACCGCCGCCCAGATTATTTCGAAAAAATTCTTAGCATTAAAAAATGTGATTCAAGGAGATAAATAAGAATGGATTTTATTGATGCACTTCATACCAGCTCCTCCGGCCTGAGTGCCCAACGTCTGCGCATGAACCTGATATCCGCTAATCTGGCCAACATCAGTACGACCCGGACCCGGCAAGGCGGACCTTATCGCCGAAAAGAGCCGGTGTTCGCGGCCCAGTCCCCGCAAACGTCATTCAAGAAAATTTTGGCATCTCAACATGCTGATCATTCGCCGCATGTTAAAGTGGTCAGGATCATTGAAGATCAAAGTCCACCGATCATGAAGTATGACCCCAATCATCCCGATGCGGATCAGAACGGTTATGTCGCCATGCCGAATATAAATCTGATGGAAGAAATGGTGAACTTAATTTCAGCAACCCGCAGCTATGAGGCCAACATAACTGCCGTCAAGGCGGCAAAAGAAATGGCGCTAAAAGCGCTAGAGATAGGTCGTTAATCATGAGAGAAATTAGCCTGGACGATGCACAGGGTCTCTTGACGGGAGCCGCTGTGTCACCCAAATCAACGTCGCCGTTGCAACCGGCATCCTTTGAGCAGATGTTGAAACAATCCTTAAACGATGTCAACCAACTTCAAATTGATGCCGATAAGGCGGTGCAAGCCCTGGCGACGGGCGAAGAGCAGGATATCCATAATACCATGATTGCCATGGAAAAGGCCGATATTGCCTTTCGGTTGTTAATGCAAGTTCGCAATAAGGTGATCAGTGCCTACGAAACAATCATGCGCATGGCAGTCTAAACTGGAGACAGATCATGGGTTTGCGTCAGTTTTTTTTACAGCTAAAGACGGTCCTGCAAAACCTCAGTTCCGGAAAACGGATTACTTTAATTATTCTGATTATCGGAACCGCAGCCGGATTCATAGTATTAATGACCTGGACGGGCAGGGCTGATTTTCAGCCATTGTATGCCGATCTGGATCCCGAGGATGCGGGCGTCATAATAAGCAAACTGAAAGAGCGAAAAATCCCCTATCGCATCGCCGGCAGCGGGAAAACGATATTGATACCCCAGGAGCATATTTATGAGACCAGAATGGATCTGGCCTCAGAAGGACTGCCCCAAGGCGGGCATATCGGCTTTGAAGTATTTGATAATACGAAGTTGGGTATGACCGAGTTTGCCCAGAATGTGAACTATCAGCGCGCACTTCAGGGGGAATTGGCCCGCACCATCAATCGGTTTTCAGAAGTCGAAAGCTCACGGGTCCATATTGTGATGCCCGAAAAATCGCTGTTTATCGAAGACGAGGAAGCGGCGACGGCATCGGTCGTTTTAAAACTGCGCTCGGGCAAATGGCTGAATCAGAGCCAGGTCAACGGCATCGTTCATCTGGTTTCGTCCAGTGTGCCCCGCCTGGCACCCGAGAATGTGACGGTGGTCGACAGCAACGGAAAACTTTTGTCCGGATTTAAAGAACAATCCGCCTGTGGTACCCTTAGCTCGGACCAGCTGGAGTATCAGGCAAAAGTGGAAACAACTCTTGAAAATCGTATTAAGAGCATGCTGGAAAAGGCGCTGGGTCCGGATAAGGCCATTGTACGATTATCCTGTGAACTGAATTTTAGGCAACAGGAAAAAACCGAAGAGCGATTCTATCCGGAAAATCACGTGGTGCGAAGTGAGCAATACTTTAATGAAAAAACCACCGAGCCGGAGCCGATGCCGGAAGGCGTTCCCGGAATTCGTTCGAATCTGCCCCAGGAAAATCCGGAAAATAAGGTCACGGCCGTCAATACAA
>CP070694.1:2979086-2982826 GCA_020353355.1 Desulfobacterales bacterium
GATCAATATATGGTTTCATGGAAATCGTGGTATCAATGACGAATACAATTGCTGTTTTTAATTCTAAATCTTCCGGTAATCGGCCCGAGCCGGGATCAATCGAAGCGACTTCCAAAAATTTAACGCCTTCAAAAAGCTCAAGCGCCTGAAAAATCGGCATGAGGTAAAACCGCTCTCTTGAGACGGCTTCCTCTGATGGTTCTGCAGCCAATACCTGGAATTGCGCGGGCGGAGAGATGCTCCCCGATTGAATCGCCGTAAACTGCGATGCAAGTTGAGCTGCCTGCTCACCCGGGGATGGTGACCCGGCAACTTGCTCAAGCGATTTGAGATCCTTGAAAAATAAGGCCTGCTGACGGCCGGTTCTTTCCGTAAAAACCAGCGTCAATGCTTGATTCCAATCAGAAGTTTTCGATCCTTTAATCCAGCCGATTGCCCCTTCGGTACTCGAAAGCCCGACCTCCAGCCATGGCTGATCGCCGACCGCGGCACGCTGGTAAACGTAAAACACCGTAAACGGCTTGACCCACTTTTCCAGAACTTGCGCAGAGTCTCCCGCCAGCGCATACAGTTTAGTGCCCGGATGGGTGATGACCTTTTGATATAATGTGCGTTTACCGGGTATGAGCAATGGTTTGCCTTGCCGGGCCGCATAGATATCTCCACCCATCAGCCCCAAACAGATAAAAAAAGCCGCCAGTATAACCATGAACCCGACCCGGCTCATGCATTTTGTGTTTTTGGATTGCATGGCTTGTCCTCCATTTTTATAAAGCTATTGCCAATTAGTTAATACCTCACGCGCCTCCCGAGACCCCTGGGCCGCCTCTTTTTGGGCCCATTGGCGCAGGCCTGAGAGGTGATTTTGCGCCTCCGGCTGTCCCCCAGATAAAGCCACCCGGTACCACTCATATGCGGCCGCAGGATCTTTGATAATCGTTCCGCTATCCTCAGTAGAGGTGGGATCAAAATAGCGCGCTACGATTAAGGCTGCTTCTGCATGTCCTGCTTCAGCAGCGTACTCCAGGAGAATAAACGCCGCGTCAGCCCGTTCCGGCTTTTGCGGCAATGATTTCGCAAGCACCACGGCACCTTCCGGATCGATTCCCTTTCGCATCGCCTCTCGCACCTGTTCAAGCAAAGGAGCATCGGATGAATAGGGCGGCGGGACAGGCTTGGGCGCCTCTTCTTTGGGGGGCAAATTTGCCATCCGAGGCAGTTTGGTTGGCTCAGCCGTTTCCTTGGCCGGAACGGCTGGTCTGGATACTCGCCAGGCGAAGTAACCGCCGGCAACCACAATAATTACGATAACAGCGGTGATTAGGATCCACCACCGTGTTCGCGGCTCTTGATCCTCAAAATTATTTTCCACAAAAACTCTCCTTTAATAACCGGTTAATGCGGCGATAATTTTAAGATGCAGCTACTATGGCATGAATTCAGTTGGTTTTTTGATCTATTTTATCCCGTTCCAGGTGAGCAGGTAATATTCAGATTTATAAATTATTCCAAAGCCATACAAGCGTATCGGAAGGTTTGTCGGAACCGTGATAGTGACTGCAACCTGTAGCTGAAGAATGTGAATTGAAAACAGCTATTCATCGTTTATCTTGAAAGAATATAAAGAAATGAATTCGGTGTGTCAAATCAAATCGGAGGGTGGTTTGCCTGGATTAACTTCTGCAACCATTGCGTCTTTTTCGATGACCCGCATGCGTTTCCACATGCCCTGCAAATACCGTCCGAAGGAAATTGCAAATAAAAAGAAAACAAACAGGGTCAGACAAATCCACGCGAAATAAAGTCCCATGCCAAAATACTCAATCCCGATATAGATCGGTAATATCATGACAACTAGTGATACCACGATGATGCTCCACATGATAAACCGGGTATCTCCGGCACCCTTGAGCACTCCGATACAAATCATATAGAGCGCATCAAAAAATAAAAAACAGACCACAATCCGCAGCAGGTCAACGCCAATATGCCGCATAGCGGCGTAGCTTTCAGCAGGCAGGTTGTCAGGACGAAAAAGATCCAGCAGTATGTGGGGTGCAAATACAAATAGCACGGCAAGAAACAAAATGTATACTAAAACAATGTGAATGGTCGCTTTCGTCAGTGAAACGGCATCTTCCGGACGATTTCGACCAAGTGCTTGACCCACCAGGGTACTGGTTCCCATTGAAAATCCCATCAGCGGCATGAAGGCCAGGGAATCTATCGAAAGCACAATATTGGATATGGCCAGCTCAAGCTTTCCGATTCTGCCCACCATAAAAACAAAAAACGTAAAGCCCAGAACATCCATGCTGAACTGCAGTGCACCAGGCATGCCGAATTTCATCAGCCGGCGAAACAGGTCGGGATCAAGCCGGCGATGTTTGATAACCCCGTAAATTCGGTCATTTTCTCTGGTAAAGATCATAACCCCAAAAATAGCTGCCACCACCGTCCAGGAGGCCACCGTTGCAATTCCGGCTCCTAAAATCCCAAGCTCTGGAAATATCCAGATGCCGTTAATGAGCGCATAGTCCAGGGGAATATTGAGAAGGGTGCCAATCATATTGAAGATCATCACCGGTCGGGTTTGTCCTCGTCCGGAATAAAAGCAGGATAGGCTGGTTCCGAGAATCAACGTCCCGGCACCCAGGCACAAGGTTTGAAAGTAAATCACTTCCAGACGCTGGACTTCGGCCGAGTGACCACTAAACTGGAAAAGGGGGCCGGCCATAAAATACAGGCCGGCCATAATCACGCCGGAGAATATTGCAAAATATATGCCCTGCCACAGGGCCGCCCCCACTCGCTGTAGCGCTCCGGCCCCGGTATATTGAGCGATAAAGACATTTATGTAACCGGCGGTTCCAAGCAAAAAGGAAATAAAAATAAAAACAGCGATTCCCGCGGGAAGCGCAGCGGCAATAGATTCCAGAGAGTAATTTGCCAGAAAAATACGGTCGGTAAATTCCATCACCATGGTGGTGGCCATACTCACCACCAGGGGTAAACTGACGTTTATGACTTGCCTGTATTTATGCGGTTTTTGCAACAATTTAAGAAATTCTCTAAAAAAAATTACACCGAAATGGATTCAAAGCTTATCTTGAAATTCCGAAGGTATATTTTCGGGCTAGTTCAACGACCGTGCTGACCTGTTGGGGTGAAGCGGCTGCGAAATCCAAGTCAGTGTCCAGCACAAGGTTAGGTGAGGTGCAGGTGGCGCTTTCACCCCAACTCTCTTTCTATTAAATCATGTGCGTATTCAAAATTGTCGTCTGTAACATGAATAGGTTCACCAATTTTCATTTCTATCGTGGAGAATGGGTAAACAATTTTCTTTCGATCCCAAGTTTTTAGTTCGCGGAAGCTTGATAATGAAAATCGCAAAGCAACAACTGGTACACAGCTTTTCAAAGATAAATGTAGAATTCCCTTCTTAAGAACAAAGGCAGGGCCATGTGGTCCATCAGGATTTAGAACGGTCGAACACCCCTGCCGCAAATGATCTACGAGCAATTCAGCAGCATCGCGACCTGAATGCCCTGTAGAGTCCAAAATTATTTTTTTGACGCCCATCAAACGCAGCAGAACATGTATTGGTTAAAATTAGGAAAGTTAGAGATGCTCCTTAGTTTATAAGTTTTCAGTCGACCAGTGCAGAACCAAATCAAAATTAAAAACCCCACTCTCATTTTGATCTTAAAAAACCTGAAACTCAACAGGGAAGTCGACTA
>CP070694.1:2982926-2991395 GCA_020353355.1 Desulfobacterales bacterium
GCGAGATAAAAATTACCTGATAAGCTGTAGTGTGCAGCAGTGCAAACACCTCTGACTAATAATTATGAATTTCTAATATTATAACACTGTATTGCCTGAAGGACATACAATTTTCCTATTGCCAAGCACTGCCCGGAGAGAACGTATACCCTAATTGAGCGAAAAACGCGCAATTAGGCGTTAATTGTTACTTGTTATTTGTTATTCGTACTTAATGCACCAAAAGGTAGTTTCACGAGTATCAATTTTCCGATAACATAAAACGATTAACGGATAACTTAATTGGCGGAAGGGGCGAGATTCGAACTCGCGGAAGGCATGCACCTTCAACGGCTTTCGAGGCCGCCGCTTTCAACCACTCAGCCACCCTTCCATTTGAGCCCCAGTTGTATAGCGCTGAGAGGCTTGACGCAGTGATCTCAGGAGATATAAACGTACGCATCTCCCCGAAAAATATAAGATAGATTTGAATATCCTTTTTGCTCGGAGCTGTCAATGATCTTGTGTGCCGCGGATTTTACCCAGGTAAATACCTTAAGCGGGCAAGCCGGAACCAAACAGGCTGGCCGCCCACTAGCCAAGCCCAAAAAATTTACAAGGGGCTAGGGAGCAAACATTTGTTTGACCTCCTGAGTATAATTGCCGACCTCATCATATAGAATCAACGGTGATTCAATGCGGATGCCCGAACTTCCTCCTTTTATCCCTTCAACCACTACCAGTTTGGCCTCAGACTGCCTGTTGGAATGAATGCTGCGCAGAATCTTGGGCTCGATCCGTGCGGTACGCATCTGCGCTAAAAGCTCGGCGGTGCGTTCGGCCGTATATATGGTAACAAACCTTCCGGCCGTTCGCAACATACGCCTGGCGGTTGCGATCAGATCAAATAGGGTAGCTGTTATTTCGTGTCGGGCAACTGCCCGCTGATAATCCGGATTTAGCCGGCCTGAATTTGATCGTCGATAGGGCGGGTTGCTCACCACAAGATCGACGAGCCCCGACATCATCTTAGATTTCAGAGATTTCATATCCTTGCAAAGGATGGTAATCCGTTCCGCCATGTGGTTGTCGCTGACATTAAACCGGGCAAGATCCGATAACACCTTCTGAAATTCAACTCCGTAAACCGTTATTTGTGGATGACGATAAGCCATTATCAGTGGGATGATGCCACAACCCGTTCCCAGATCAAGGACCCTGTCCCCCGGGCGCGGCCTGGCATGATGGGCCAATAAGACGGCATCGATAGAAAAGCGATATCCGGACCGATCCTGCCGGATGCGAATCGCGCCGTTAAAAAACGAATCTGATGTCAATTCCTTCATGGATTTCTCACTTCCAAAATTCCTGAATCACCAAATCCCTTTCTTCAAATGCTTTTTTCCGCATTCCGCATACCGAATTCGAACCCCTGAATCCCTCATTGCCTCAATCCCTGACTTCAATTCTTATGATATCGGTCCGATTTTAAATTTTATTTCTTCAACAAGGGGCTTGCCTAAAGCGGCATTTAGCCGTGAAATGATATCGCTTTTTAAAAATTGCAACTGGTGGATCCAGGTGGAGTTGGTCACATGAATCAGCAACAATTTACCTTTGTAGGCCGCCGGCTGGGCATTTTTTGCAATGGGTTCCCCGACGGTGTCATCCCATATTTGCCAAACTTGCGTTAATTCTCCATCCGATTCTCGGCGGTATTGACCGAGGACATCATCGATGATGCCACCGATGTGGCTAAAATCTGTTTTCGGTTTTCCGTTGCGCATGTTGCTGTATACTTTTCAAAAAAAATATCAATTTTAAAGGGGGATCAAATTCAACCCTCCCATGACAGACATCCCTTATTCTTAAGGTATTAAGCCAGTCCGGAAATACAATGTCAAGAGAAACCCGGTGCTTTTTGCTTGACTTGCAGACGTGGGTAACTTATTTTACATCATAATTGAGAGATAAAACCCTTTTACAGGAAACAAAGATGAGTTGGGACTGGGAAAAACTTAAACAGCAACAGCAAGGCAAAGGTGGGGTTCCTCCCCAGATGGATGAATTCGTTAACCGTTTCAAAAAGATCAAACTCCCGGGTGGCCCATTGCTGATCATCATCATCTTAATTGTACTGCTGGTGGTTACAAGTGTGTACACCGTGAGGCAAGATGAGGTCGGTATCGTTCAGCTTTTTGGAAGGTATGTTCGCACCACCCAACCCGGATTGAATTTCAAATTGCCCCTGGGAATCGAGAAGGTCACCAAGGTAAACGTTAAACAGATTCAAACCGAAGAATTCGGGTTCAGTTCGGCGCGGATCGATACCAGAGCACGCTTTAGAACCGGCAGCGACACCGATAGTGTCGCCCTGATGCTCACCGGGGATTTAAACGTCGCGCTGGTGCCTTGGATCGTCCAGTACCGGGTTAAAGATCCCTATGATTATTTATTCAAGGTTCGCAACGTTCGCCGGATTTTAACCGACATGTCCGAGGCCACCATGCGCTTGGTGGTGGGAGACCGCAGCATCAATGAGGTCATCAGCAAGCGGGATGAAATTGCCGTGGAAGCCAGAGGATTGCTGCAAAAAGAACTGGATCAGGCCCAAACCGGCATTCACATCGTCACCATTGAAATGAAACGCACCAATGTTCCTCAACCCGTGCAACCGTCCTTCAACGAGGTCAACCAGGCCACCCAGGAAAAGGAGCAGATGATCTATCAGGCTAAAGAAGAATACAATAAGTCCATCCCGGCAGCACGGGGCGAAGCGGAAAGAACCATCAAAACGGCAGAGGGCTATGCGCTCAACCGGGTCAACCGGGCCAAAGGTGATGCCGCCCGATTCACATCGCTATATGGTGAATATGTAAAAGCCAAGGATGTCACCAAACGGCGCTTATACCTGGAAACCCTGAAAGAAGTCTTTCCCAAACTGGGTCCGAAATATATCGTGGACGCCGATCAGAAAAATCTTTTACCTTTACTTAACTTAGGAAAGCAAAACGGTAGGGAAAAATGAGCTTGAAAGGAATTGGCATTATAGTACTGGTGGTTTTGGTGGCACTGGCGTATGCATCGGCCTATATCGTCGATGAAACCGAACAGGTCGTGATTACCCAATTTGGCAAGATCGTCGGCGAGCCCAAAACAGATCCCGGCTTGAAATTTAAGATTCCGGTTATTCAAAAAGCCAACTTCTTTGCCAAAAATCTGTTGGACTGGGACGGGGATCCCGGCCAAATTCCAACCCTGGATAAAACGTTTATATGGGTAGACACCTTTGCACGCTGGAAAATCGTGGACCCGATCAAGTTTTTTCAAACCGTAAACAATCAGGTGGCTGCCGTCGGCAAGCTCAATGACATCATCGATCCGGCCGTCAGGAATTTTATCACATCCCACCGCCTGATCGATGCGGTTCGCAAATCGAACCGGGAACTGGATACGACTGAAATCGGGGTGGACGAATCCCAGGCTGCGCCGCGAGCTTTTTACACCATCACGATCGGCCGCGAAAAAATAACCCAGGGCATTCTGGAACAAGCCCAACCGAAACTGGCCCAATTCGGAATTGAATTGGTGGATGTCAAGATCAAGCGCATCAATTATGTCGAGGAAGTTCAAAAATCAGTATACAATCGGATGATCGCGGAGCGCAAACAAATCGCGGAAAAATTCCGCTCCGAGGGCAAGGGAGAAGCCCAAAAAATCCTGGGCGATAAAAACCGTGATTTACAACAAATTACCTCTGAAGCCTATAAAACCGCTCAGGAAATAAAGGGCAAAGCAGATGCGGAGGCCATCAAGATCTATGCCCAAGCATACAATGTTGATCCTGAGTTTTATTCCTTCATGCAAACACTCGAAATATATGAACAGGCCTTTGACGAAACGAATTCCCTGGTGCTGTCTACCGATTCGGAATTTTTAAAATATCTGAAAGGATATTCCGATTAATTTTTTTAAAACGCACCGGCACGAGGTTGTCCCGGTGCGTTTTGGGTAAAAAAATGAAATGCGGTAGCATTATTTACCCTTCCTTCTCTGATGGCGTGTCTTGGCCAGCAGTTTTCTGTGCTTGTGCCTTCTCATTTTTTTTCTACGTTTTTTAACGACACTACCCAACGTATCACCTCCTTTTCCAGTCAATAAAATCACGTAAATGCGTCGTTTAACACATCGGGATGGGATATGTCCATACTTTTTTTTAACCGTCGCCGGGTTAAGGTAAAACGGGTTTTCAAAATTTTTTCCGAATGAAGCTGCCTGAACCAAAAGAATTGGTGTTAAGTGTTGCATAGGTTATCGTTGGCAGCGCTTCGATTCAAATTGATTATGATTGACTTCCCGACGGACGCGTGCGATTATAAAAAGATAAGACAATCACGCTAATGTGTGACGGAAGGCATCTATGGAGAGTACAACTTTGGTGAACAGTTTGGGAATCGGCGGAGCAATATTTGCCGCCGTGGTCTTGTTATGGTTTTTGCGAACATTTGTTAAACGACAAATGACGACTAATCATTCCAACGCGGTTTCGGCTTCTGCGCCCCAAACATCCTGGGAAGAAAAACGCAAACATCCGCGGGTGGCTGTCTCCTGGCCGGCGCAAATGGAAACCTCCGATGGCCAAATTGATGTACAGTTGAGAGATATCAGTCTCGGTGGCGCATTTGTTGTCTGTCAGCATCCCCTGCCGTTGACCCAACAATTTTCATTAACCATCCGCGCCCCGGGCAACACGCCATTTACGCTGAATTCCGAAGTGGTATGGTCAAATATCAATGTCCCTGCCGATAAAGTCATCAATCGCGGCATGGGAGTCAGATTTATTCAAAATACTGGGGAAGACCGTCAACGTCTAAATAAGGTGATTATGGCTCATCTTGAAGAAAACATGGAATAGGTGATAGAGGTTATGACTACTAACACCTGTGAATCGCCTAACCTGTCGATGCAACCTAGAAACGCTGATGCAAAAATTAAAAATATTTAGCCCCGATCAGATAAAAATCGTCACCAATGCAGTTGCCATCGCCGAGGATCTGGTCAGCAACCATTACAAAATGTCTGCCAGTGAATGGCTTCGACCGAAATATGACGTGAAAACACTGGTTGATCTGACTCCCGAGGAAATTGTATACGGCCCTTTTGCCCAAATTATTCGCTATGAAGCCCAGCGAAAAAATACGTCTCTGGGGTCTTCCATCTATGACTACTATAAAATATGCCTCCAGGATCATGCCATCCATGCCGCACTGGAGAACTCACCGTGCGTGCAGCTATTTCCCTTCTCACTTTACATCGTCACCCATGAATTGATTCATATTGTTCGGTTCAGCAAGTTTTTACAAAGCTTTGATGCTAGTGCGATAGATCGACTGGCGGAGGAAAAACGTGTGCACGATAAAACACGCAGAATTCTCGGTGATATTCAAGTTGCCGGAATCTCAGATGTCCTCAAGTTTTATGACAACTGGCACATGCCATATGAGGAATTGCAGCAACATTAGCCGGATAATTCTTGACAACGCTAACACATGGCCTATATTTAACCGCATGACATATGTGCGGGTTTCATTTTAGCGATTACCACTACGGGAGGTTGATGAAGAATGCCAATCTATGAGTATGAATGCACAAAATGCGGTAGGATCGAAGAAGTATTACAAAAATTTTCCGACAAACCGCTAACCGCATGCAATCACTGCTCGGGCAAACTGCATAAGCTCATCTCCCAGAGCACCTTCCATCTCAAAGGCACCGGCTGGTATGTAAGCGACTATACCAACAAAACCAAAGACACATCCAGCGCATCAAAACCGAGCAACGATACCACTTCATCAGATTCTACACCGGCTCCGACCGATAAAAAAACATCGAAAAAAGCCAGCAGCTAAATTCCATGAGATAATAGCTGCGGCACCTTCCCAGAAATTTTAGGCCTGCTATAAAAAATTCATCGTGCATGACTTTACAAATAAAAATGTATGATTATAGTTTCAGCAAAATACATATCAACCTTATTAATTTTTCAAAATCTTACATATATTCCATGACAAAAATACCATGAAGGGGGGTGAAAGAAACCCCAAAGTTAACCGGGGGAGCTTTGTAAAGTTTTTTATTATTCAAAACACTCTCAGCGTATCAGATTGTTAACTATCAGTAACATGTAAAAGGAGAACTTAAACTATGAAACTCAGACCATTACAGGATCGCATCTTAGTTCAACGTGTCGAAGAAGAGGAAAAAACAAAAGGCGGAATTATTATCCCCGACACTGCCAAAGAAAAACCGGCTGAAGGCAAAGTCGTTGCTGTGGGCAATGGCAAACTCGGCGAAGATGGAAAACGCATCAAGCTGGAAATTAAAAAAGGGGATCGGATACTATTTGGCAAGTACTCTGGTACTGAGGTAAAAATCGAGGGTGAAGAATATTTGATCATGCGCGAAGAAGACGTGCTTGGCATCATCGAATAACAATAAAAATGGAGGTTAAAATAAGATGGCTAAACTGATTAAGTACGATATGAAAGCCCGTGAATCCATGCTCAACGGAGTTAGAACGCTTGCGGATGCGGTTGTGGTAACACTGGGTCCCAAAGGAAGAAACGTCGTCCTTGACAAATCCTGGGGCTCGCCGACGGTCACCAAAGACGGCGTCACCGTGGCCAAAGAAATTGAATTGGAAGATAAATTCGAAAACATGGGTGCCCAGATGGTGAAAGAGGTTGCCAGCAAAACCAGTGACATGGCCGGTGACGGGACAACCACTGCTACGGTTTTGGCAAGATCCATTTATGAGGAAGGACAGAAACTGGTAGCTGCCGGTAATAATCCCATGGCAATTAAACGGGGTATTGACGCTGCAGTTGAAGTGGCCGTGACAGAGCTCCAAAATTTAAGCAAACCGACCAAAGACCAGCGTGAAATCGCTCAGGTGGGTACCATCTCCGCCAACAACGATGAAACCATTGGCAATATTATTGCCGAAGCCATGAACAAGGTGGGCAAAGAAGGTGTCATCACCGTTGAAGAAGCCAAAGCTATGGAAACGACCCTTGAGGTTGTGGAGGGTATGCAATTTGATCGCGGTTATTTATCACCCTATTTTGTGACCGATCCGGAAAAAATGGTTGCCTCGCTGGAAGATCCCTACATCCTTATTCATGAGAAAAAAGTCAGCAACATGAAGGATCTTTTACCCGTTTTGGAGCAGGTGGCCAAGATGGGCAGGCCATTGCTGATTATTTCAGAAGACGTGGAAGGTGAAGCACTGGCCACCTTGGTGGTCAATAAACTCAGAGGTACCTTGCAGGTAGCTGCTGTTAAAGCTCCGGGCTTTGGTGATAGACGCAAAGCCATGCTGGAGGATATTGCCATTTTAACCGGCGGTCAGGTCGTATCCGAAGATCTGGGAATCAAACTTGAAAACATAACCGTGTCTGACCTTGGCACGGCCAAGCGGATTAACATTGATAAAGATAATACGACCATCGTCGACGGTGCGGGATCACGCTCCGCACTGGAAGGCCGCGTAAAACAAATTCGATCCCAAATCGACGAGACAACCTCGGATTATGACCGTGAAAAACTGCAGGAACGATTGGCCAAACTGATCGGTGGTGTCGCCGTGATTAACGTCGGGGCAGCAACAGAGACAGAAATGAAAGAGAAAAAAGCCCGCGTGGAAGATGCGCTCAACGCCACCCGCGCCGCAGTCGAAGAGGGGATCGTCCCGGGCGGTGGCGTCGCATTGGTTCGCTGCCTGGACGCTCTTGAAAAAATGAGAATCAAAGCCGATCAAAAGCTGGGCGTAAAAGTTGTTATGCGCGCCATTGAAGAGCCGCTGCGTCAGATTGCCAATAATGCCGGTTTTGAAGGATCGGTTGTCATTGACAAAGTCAAAAACGGCAAAGGGCCGTTTGGCTACAATGCGGAAACCGATACCTATGAAGATCTCATGAAAGCCGGTGTTATTGATCCGACCAAAGTCGTCCGGCTGGCCTTGCAAAACGCCGCCAGTGTTGCGTCGCTCATGTTGACCACCCAGGCCATGGTTGCTGACAAACCGGAAGAAAAACAGGATGCCATGCCCGCTGGTGCCCCAGGAATGGGCGGAGGAATGCCTGGGATGATGTAAAAATTGACGATACCATTCAGCGGTATATCATTATTTCGAAAAAGCCTTTATGGCGCGTACATCCGCCATAAAGGCTTTTTTGATTGCGAAATCTTCTTTGCTCCATGCTCCCGATGCCATCCAAAAGCTGAAAAACTTGACAAATTGGCCATAACCAGGTAATTTTATTAGTAGTTAGTAGTTTTTTATTATCAAATAGCGCAAAATGAAAACGAGGTACCCGATGCATAATAAATCCTACATTCTCGCTTTACTTTCCGTATTCATTTTTTTTGCCGTTCTACTATTCAGCAATTCTTTGGTATTTGCAGCAGAGAAGGAAACAGGTGAAGGCC
>CP070694.1:2991495-2998819 GCA_020353355.1 Desulfobacterales bacterium
ACGGCCGGCATGCCGGCATGCCGATTTCCGATGGAACTTCTCCGTCTCACGGAGCCGACCGTCATGGGCCCACGGCGGTGATTCAATCGTTGGGTAAAATGGATCAGTCGAAATCCGGTGGTACCCTTTTAAACCAGAGGTTTTTACCCAGTATTGTCGAAGATGAAGACGGCCTCGAAAAACTGGTCCATTTGATTCGCAGCTATTTTAAGCTCAACGGTCATCATATTCAGTTCAACATTGTCGATTCCAAAACTCTGCGCAAGGCCCAGGCCGCTCCGGATGAATACCGGAACCTTCTGGTGAGGGTCGCCGGCTATAGTGATTATTTTGTGGATTTGGACGAGTATCATCAGAACGAAATAATCTCCAGAACCGAGCACGATTCCTTCTAGATTGTGTCCCACAAATACATAAAAAGTCGAACAGGATATCTAAAAATAGTTGCGTCGTTGAATATAGAAAAATTCCAAGCACCAAATTGCAATACCCAAATAACAAATAAATCCCAATGACCAAAATTCGAAATCCCAAATATTTTAAGCATTGAAAATTGATGGTTTCGTAAAAAGTCATTTTTCCCATTTTCCTGTCATTCCGGCGAAAGCCGGAATCCAGTAAGTTCAATATATTCTGGATGCCGGGTCAGGTCAGACACGACGATTCGGGGACTTTTTACGAAACCGTCAAAATTGGAATTTGGAATTTATTTGTGATTTGGAATTTGAGATTTGGAATTTAACAAAAAAACCCCGGAAGGTTGCCCCGCCGGGGTTTTTTTCTTATGGATTTTTCTATTAGCTACTACTTCAGGGTGTCGGTCATGTCTTCTGCCGTTCCGATCACGTATTGCGATAAATCGCGTGCCTTGGGATTGCGAGGGTCGCTCCAATCGTAAAAGCCTTTGCCGCTGCTGGCTCCGTATTCGCCATTTTTCACCATGCGCATCAAGGTCAGCGGCGGATACATGCGCGGGTCATTGGATGCCTGGTACATTTCCAGACCCACCCGCAGCATGGTGGGGGTCGTGACAAAATCGTGAAGTTTGAACGTTCCTTGCGGATGACCCAGACTGGTGTTGAGGCCGATGTCTCCATCCTCCACCTGGATTTTCCCTTGCTCAAGTAGACGTACCGCATCCAGCATTTGGGGAACCAACAACCGGTTAACCCAGAATCCGGGAATGTTGGGGGCTAAAAACGGCGCTTTTTTCATCTCGAGCAAGGCTTTGCGGGTAAATTCCACAGTTTCCGCGGTGGTTTTGGCTCCAGGGACTACTTCCACACCGGGCATCAGTGGAACCGGATTCATGCCATGGGTAACGATGGAAAGCTCGGGCCTGCCGCCGGCTTCGCCCATGATATCGATATTCAGACTGCTGGTATTTGACCAAAAGATCACGTTTTCGGGAAGTTGAGGCAACAACTCTCCCAGGACTTTACACTTGAGCTTTAAATCTTCGAAGATGACTTCCAAAAAAACATCGCAGCTTTTGGCTGCGTCCATGAATGCATCTTTATTTTGATGGATGTGGATGTTTTTTACTGCTTTCTCGCCGAATTCGGGATCGTCGATTTTCAATCTCTTGGCTGCTGATCCGGCGAGTTTCAAGCAGGTCTTTTCCGCTTTTGCCAGAGCATCGGCGTTTGAATCGTAGCACTGGACCTCGTTTCCGGTCATGGCGCATTGTGTAATCCAGCCACATCCCATAATACCCGTACCAATAATAGCAACTTTCATGGTTTCCTCCTGTGATCTAAATTAAAAGTTATTACCTGAATTTTGCATGCAAGATCCAGGCATCAAAGTATGACGGCTTCGTAAAAAGACCTTTTTTATTTAAAAACGGCGTGTTTATTTTTATCTAGTTGCTCAGTTCTAGTCTCAGTCTGCCGTTCCATTTTGGTTGCATCTTGTTTGTAAGCGTGTCGTAGTCGTTGCAGGGCGGTAAAGTTGGCAAATATCGCGATCAGCCAAATCACCAATATAAGTGCAACAACGTGGATGATGGCTCCTAGCCCAAGAAATACGATGCGTTCGGGTCGCTGCATGATACCCAGCTTCGAATCAAAGCCAAGACTTTCTGCCCGCGCCCGGCAATAACTCACCATTATGGAGCCGCACAGGGCAAAGAAGACTACGATGGATGTCTGATAATCTTTGGCCAAAACAAAATGAGCGGCGACACCGAGAAACATGACGAATTCTGCGTATCGATCTATGGCTGAGTCAAATAGTGCGCCAAAGCGGGTGGCTCTGCCGGCGGAGCGGGCCAAACTCCCATCAATCGTATCGCATAAGCCGCCAGCCAATATTAATATTCCCCCCAGACGGATGAATCCCATAATAAATGCCACCGCCGCCATGGAAGTGATAATGACTCCCGCAACCGTAAAGGTGTTTGGACTTAATCCCCACTTGGTAAAGAGGTTTATCAGCGGTGCTAAACACTTAATGTAACCGTTTTGCAATTTTTGTGGAATTAAGCGCCACTTTGTGTCGGCCATTTGACTACCTTTTCCGAATTGAATAAGCCGGTGAACATGACAGTGAGTTTATGTTTATTAGCACAATCTAATTATTGAATAAAGCCTTATGCATAGGTTTTAGGGTTCAGGGTGCGTGGAATCAATTTGGGGTTTTGGCATTTTTGTCTGCCCTTCTGCTAAGTGACAGGCCAAGCTGATTTTCAGTGATGTAATTCCCGCTGATTTGCATGGCAGTTAGTTCGGCAGCATAAGCACATGTATCGGAAATATTCATTTTCTTCATAAATCGGCCGATAACGTAAGCCGCAAAAAAGATATCACCTGCGCCGGTTGGGTCACTTGAGACGTTCACCGGTTTTGCGCTGTATCGAATCTCATTATTTTTTTTATCGATGACGAATCCGCCTTTTCTTCCTTGGGTGACGACAAACTCCTGGATGTCGTAGCGGGTCAAAAGGGCGGCAAGGTCGATGTCGAAAAAGTTGAGAACAGATTCGATTTCAGATTCATTGGCTTTCACGATGCGGGCAATTTTTAGCGCCGCCTTTATTTGATTTGTGACTCCGGTATAAACTTTTGCATCTTGAATACGCCGGGTATATCCCTGCACATCCAGAAAAACCGGCAGCCTCAATTTTGCCAGCAGGTTTATGCAATCGGATCCAATATCCAGCGGGTGTAACGGCCCCAGATGAACGCAGTCTACGGCATCGAGTAACCCTTCAATCTGATTTGCCTTTATGGGCGACGCCGTGAAGGGCAGTTTTTGGCGGCGTTGCTCTCCACTGAAGATATTGGTAAATTGTGTGGTATGGGTTGTGGCCCCATTGTGAATGGCAATCTGTTCATGGTCCAGCTTGTTGAGGATCGACAAATCCTGCTCGGCGACATTCGTAACAATTTGTGTCGTAATTCCGTGTCGCCGGTATGTGATTCCCGAATAGGTGGTGACGCCGCCAATTTTTATCTGGCTTTTATTATCATAAATATTCTTATCAATAGTTGTCGAGCCAATAACAGCAATCCCTTTTTCCAGCATTATACCCTCATTCTTCCGTTTTGAAACTGCTTCTAAGAAGCACGATCAATTTCACCGTCCAATATTCTGCGCATTCGATTCCGTTCCGCTGTTACTTTTCTGAGTCGATTCCTAAGTTCCTCACGCGTTTCGGTACCAGCTGATTCAATCTGTTTTTCCAGTTTTTCAACTTCCTGCTGCAGGCGATACAGATCTTTGGCAATTAGTCGGATAGACAATTTAGGTAATCCAGTTGGTAAATTCTGAAATTTATGCTTTTTCTGTCAATCCCTATCTGGACGAATGATAAATCTCGAATGAAAATTGCATACATAACCTATTTGCTTCTGCGCCTCTGACGGGTCCGGTTCAGACATTATCTACTCTATATAGGATGGCACGTGCTTTTTCAAATAAAAATCAATTGAAATTCTTTTAAATCTTAATCAAATTTGCTAATTTTAATGGACCGATCAGGATTCAGATTTTTGCGCTCAATGTTTAAACATTTTTTTGTGAATCTGACAACATGATCCGCGAGCTTGCCAGACAGTTAAACCGGTCTCTTTCTATCGGACATAAAACGATAGAAAAAAGATTGGTGATGTCCCCGATGGCCTTCATCGGAAACATCGCCTTTCGCGAATTGGTTTCAATCTATGGCGGCTATGGATTGTTGTTCAGCGAGATGTGCAGCGCCAAAAGAATTCCGCGTGAAAATCGACATACTTCATCATACTTCAAATGGCGAGATGAGGAATGCCCGCATCTGGTATGCCAGATTTTTGGGGCTGATCCGGACATTATGGCTGAAGCGGCACGGCGGATCGAGCAAGAGGGTTTTTTTGGAGTGGATATTAATTTTGGATGCTCAGATGGCTCAATTTGTCGGCAAAATTGCGGGGTCGCCGTTTTAAAAACCCCTGATTTAGCCACCCGTATTGTGGCTGCGGTTCGAAAGGCGGTTTCTATTCCGCTTTTTGTAAAATTTCGTCTAGGCTGGAAAGATGATCCCCAGCCGTCACGTGAGATAGCACAGCGCTTTGAGGATGCCGGTGCGGATGCCCTAACATTCCATCCCAGAATCGCACCTGATCGCCGAGTTCGTCCTCCCAAGTGGGAATATATCGGCGCTGTTAAACAATCGGTCTCCATCCCGGTCTTTGGAAACGGCAATGTGTTTGATCAACATGACTGTGCAATCATGCTGCAATCAACCGGTTGTGACGGGGTGGCCATCGGCAGGATAGCAATTGCTAGGCCATGGGTATTTGCGGAATGGACCGAGAATTTCAAACCGGGGCCGCAGATATTTTTAGAATCCGCCCTTCAGTTGGCGAGGCTGCTGGAAACGCATTATGATTCGACCAAAGCTTTTCGCCGATTTAAGCGTTTTGCATTTTATTTTGCAGCTAATTTTCAGTTCGGTCACACCCTGTATACCCGGATCTCAAACGCCCACGATATGACCGCGGCGAAAGATGTGCTGCATGCATTTTTTGATACAACACCTGAAATGGTGCAGAGACCGAACATGAATTTTTTCAGCTAAGTTCTATCCCGCTGATTTAACAAATCTTCGACCCATTCCAAGTTCAATTCCATAAGCCTTCCACGATGGGGTCGGCCGGTATCCGGATTGCACCCGATCATTTCATAATACAGTTCAACCGCCCGGTTGAAATCTGCTTCGTTGAATATTTGTTTTCCGCTATGCGGTCCATCCGGTTTGGGATCAAACAATCGCTGCGGCAATTTATCATCTTTGATCGAAAATCCCTCCCGGCTGTTAAACGCCCTGGCGATCATCGTACCGCGTTCACCGGCTTCCACCAGTTCATATAGGCTGGCATTCCAGCCCGTAATGGCATTGAGGCATTGCAGCATCGTATCCAGCGGCATAACTCCCCGCGGCGCGTATCCGAACACACACAACCCCAGGGCATCTGCAGCTCTCCAAAAATTTTCAAGTTTCATGTAATTTCTAACCTTTTGGATCGTGATGTCGGTGGGATGCATCGCACCATAAATCCCCAAAGGTTTTACTGATTTTACTGAAAAAGATTCATCATCGGTAAAAGCCGTATCATGGGCGGCCGTCATATGATCGGCTCCATATGGGCTGACGGCAAATCCCATTCCAACCCCAACCTTTACGCGTGGATCATGCAGAGAAAGTTCCTGGCCTTTTACGCAAAGGTGAAAAGGTTTATCTTCGACATCCCATTGTTTGGCCAGACGAGCGCTTCCCTCTGCCAATTGATCCCCGAATCCCTCCCGTCGGGCGATCATTTCCACGAGCTGCACCATCAAATCCGCGTCTCCGAATTGCAACGCCAATCCCCCGGTGTCTTCTCTGGTAATAATTCCTTGCTCATAGCATTCACAGGCAAATGCAATGGTCATCCCCGTGGAAATCGTATCCATGCAGTAACGGTTGCAGATTTCATTGCCTTTAGCAATGGCTTTCAAATTTACAATATTTAAATTAGATCCCAATGCTGCCAGGGTTTCATATTCGGGGCCACCATAGCGGGAATCTAGCCCGTATTTTGGATCTTCCAGGGCGACGCCGCGTTTGCAGCGAATCGGACAGGCATAGCAGCCTTTCCTTTTCTGTAAAAGAATTTCGTTATAGGTATCGCCGCTGATCACCGACGGGTCATCCAGCTTGCTGCGGCGAAAATTATTAACCGGAAGCGCCCCTCCGGAAGATAAGATTTCCGGAAATGCGGTGGTACCATAAACATATAAGGCTTCCCCCAGGGGGTTGTTTTTAAATGTTTTGTCATAATGTTGCGCAGTTTGGCGCAAAAATTCAGGGTCATGATATGTGATTCTTTCGGTACCCAGTGCCGCTACTGCGCGAAGATTCTTTGATCCCATGATCGCACCGAGCCCGCAGCGTCCATTAAAGTGGCCGAGGTTATTGGTAATGTTGGCAAAACGGACCCGGTTCATCCCGGCCAGTCCGGTCTGCGCCACCCGAATCCGTTTGCTCCCCATCTCATCCCGAATGATATCCTCAACTTCCCGGGCACCAGATTGGAAAAAATGCGATGCATCTTTAATCTCGGCGTTACCGCCGCTTACCCAGAGATATACGGGAGTTTCGGATTTGCCGGCAAACACGACGGCGTCAAATCCCGCCATTTTCAATTCAGGCCCAAAAAAGCCGGCGGCTTCAGATTCGGCGGCGGTTCCGGTGAGCGGTGATTTGCCAATTGCCGCAAACCGGCAGGCGGCCGGCAGGGGAGCGCCGGTCATCACGCCGGTTGCCAGAACGAGAATATTTTCCGGTGAGAACGGATCGATGCGCGGGGGGACATTTTTCATTAAATAATGATAGCCAAATCCGCGACCCCCCAAATAAGACCGGTAAAATGCCTCATTATTTTCTTCGATTTCAATTCTGCGGTTGCTCAAATCGACATGTAAAATTTTTCCCGTATATCCTTCTGGCATACCCAAGATCCTCCTTTCTGAAAAACATGTCCTTGAAATTTTTGCAGGACACTATAAATTAATGTCATTTGGATGTCAAAACAGTAAAATCGGCAATGCAAATAGCATGATCCTATATCTGATTCAAGTTTGATCCGGCCGTAAAAATTTGTATACGAAATAAATTAAACTGAAGACCCACCGCGATGAAAAGGCCTCACATAGAAGTTTTTTTCGCGAATTAAGGGAAATGGTATTGATTTAGATCGGATTCGTTAAACTTCGTAAGAATAACAGTATATTGTTTTTGTTTTTGAATCTGTTCAATATCCTCAGCCCAGTGCTGATTTTTCACAGGGTAATTGAGGTGTGC
>CP070694.1:2998919-3004509 GCA_020353355.1 Desulfobacterales bacterium
AAAATTTCCTTTGACAACAGTTATTTACGTAAAATCAAAATTATTTTTTTAAATTGGATTTAGTCGTTAGAATCGATTCTCATGGCTAATTCCAACTTTAATAATAAAATTAGATTTGCATTTAATGCGACATCATTTTACTCATTTATTTCTCAAAAGAGTAAATTATTACAGTTGATTATTTTGGTTGTACTAGACATGTAATCTGATCGATGCAATCCAGAAAATGGGGGCCCGATGCCTATCGCGATGCCTTGCCAAATGTTTCTATTGCGTTTTTAAAGATCGGTTTTATCTTCTGGCATAATGGGATGATGGTTTAGCCTGTTAAACAGGTTTTCCTGCGAGACGATTAATGTTCAACGAAAGGAATGTATGTTATGGGAAATCAGATTCGAACCACAATCTTGTTGGCGGTGATGACGGCTCTAATTTTGTGGATCGGACTATTATTTGGCGGCCAACAAGGTATGATCATTGCTCTGTTTCTGGCGGCCGGGATGAATTTTTTCAGTTACTGGTATTCGGATAAAATCGTATTGAAAATGTATCGTGCTCAAGCGATTACGCCCCAGCAGGCACCAGAGATTTATGAAATGGTGCAGGAATTATCCCGCCGGGCCGGTCTCCCGATGCCGAAAGTATTTGTAATTCCTGAGCAAGCGCCCAATGCCTTTGCCACGGGCAGAAATCCGGAGCACGCCGTGGTAGCGGTTACAGAAGGCCTGATAAACATCATGCATCGTGAAGAGGTGATGGGTGTATTGGCCCATGAAATGGCCCATGTAAAAAATCGTGATATCTTGATCGGCAGTATTGCCGCTACCATGGCAGGCGCTATCATGATTTTGGCGAATATGGCGCGCTGGTTTGCGATTTTTGGCGGCGGCAGCCGCGATGATAATGAGGGCGGCGGCGGTATTATTGGTTTAATCGCCATGTCGATCTTGGCACCATTTGCTGCGATAATCATTCAAATGGCCATATCACGCTCGCGGGAATACCTGGCGGATGCCACCGGTGCCGGTTTTGCAGGACATCCCGAGGGCTTGGCGCGGGCATTGGAAAAGCTTGGCCAGTATAGCAAAAGGCTGCCGATGAACGCCAACCCGTCCACCGCGCACATGTTTATTGTCAATCCGCTTTCCGGAAGGAGCATGGTGAGCCTATTTTCGACCCACCCCCCCCTGGAGCAACGGATTGCCCGGTTACGCGGCCATCGTACGGCCAAACCGGAATCCGATTCCGAAACAGAAAGACAACAGGATCGGGCGAAAGCCATGTGGGATCGGTTATCAAAATAGGCGCATACGGGGAAAAGCGGTGATCATCAACCACTCCACTAACAGCAATTTACCGCCGCATTCTTGCCCTTGATCCACGTTTGAATGATGTAGCTGGCACACCCCACGCCGGGCGTAACCATGATCGCAGCAGAAGGGCAATTTTTGGCACAGGCACCGCATTCCATGCATCCATCATGATCCCATATTTGCGCTTTACTGTTTTCCATGACAAATACACCATGGGGGCATACGATGGTGCACATGGCGCAACCGACGCAGGCGTCAACATCAAGTTTTAGCGTCGAAACGCCCGGTAAATATCGAAAATTATCCACCTTCGTTTTCCTATCCAAATCTTATTGCACAAAGGCCGAACCAATCCACGTAACCACGGCCATGAGTCCGGCAAGTGCCTGCAGGGGAATGGCTTTGCGCATTTCTTTTTCGACTCCCGATGGCGATGTAAACGGCGTTGACCCGGTAAAATTCATCGCCAAATAAGAGCTTATTGTGGTGGCAAACAGCATAAGGGCCACCGAATCCCATAATTGTAATGCTGTGTAAAAAATCAAAATGACGCCGATGCCGCAGAAGCTTCCGGTGAGGGCACCTTTTAGCGCAAACGAGCGCCCTGGAATCCAGGGGAGAAATGCCGGCGCAACCAGCGCCCCAGCTAAAATTCCTGCGCTATACGCCATTGTTGCCATTAAACCTCGAGGCCATGCGGCCGCCAGTGAAAAAATATTGGAGCCGATTCCGGAGATCAGAAAGATGCCGCAGAGCACCCACAAGGTGGGTTTCAACAGTTGGGAAAGCTCCACGGGCAACAATGCCAACCGCTCCATAAATGAAAATGACACCCGTCGCATCGAAACATCAGCGTTCAGGCCGTTTTCCAAAAAGCGTTTGATGTCGCTGGCCCGGATCGGTCCCCAGACGACCTTAAAACCGCTGCCTTTTTTCACCTGCTGGGCGCAAACCCCGGTGGCCGCTAGCTGAGGTAAAATAAGCTGTCGGTGCCGAACCACATCTTTTAGACCGGTGAGTTGCACCCGATGGATGACTTCAGCGGTCGAGAAAAGTTCTTTTCCGGCGGCACACCACACATTAATACCACGGGTGTCCAAAACCAGAATCCAGGCATGCAGCGACCCGATTTGTCTGCGTAACACATCAAAAGTTAGTTTATAATTGGCTGTGACCAGAACCGGAGCGTCCGGGTCCGGGAATCCGACACAATACAGTCCCGGTGCAATCTTATAATTATTGCGCTTTATTCCCCAGCGAACGGCGACCGTGCCAATATGATCTTTTGGATCCCAAGCGGTTTTGATCTTGGGCACCGGCCCGACCGGTGTATCCACAAAGTCTTCGACAAAAGAAAGCAGCACGTATCCCGGACGTTCGTGTGGAGTGCTGGCCGGACCCGGTGGGGATCCACAGCAGACTTCATCCTGGACAGGATCGGGCATCACCGGCTGCAGGCTGATGCCGTGTTGCGAAGTGCATGCGCATGCTAAACTGTCATCTGTGCAGCCTTCCTGGTGTTCGTGTAATTTTTTGTCCATATCTCTGATTAACCTAAGATTCGGTTGTTAAAATTTTGCTGCATCGGCACCCTTTTGGGCGCAAACATGCATTGCAGCGATCGTCACTGCACATCTGACAGGAATAACAATCCTCACATGGGTGCTTTTTGGGGGCAGATTCCTGTTGCTCAGGAACATAAACCTTCCCCTTTAAACCGGGTACCGCAATAAAGGGCATCATATTGCTCCAATCATCCCTAATTCGAGACCAAGGATAGTCCAAATATAAGAATAGATTTAGGTTGTTCAACTTGGTTGCGGTGGGCAGGTCGATGAAAGCTGGTTTTGTGGACGAGGCATGCGATCAATTTAATTTTTGGCTTTGCGCAATTGACGTGGCATTCCATTGCGACTGCCAAAGTGCTTGTATAAAACCATTCGCGGCTCCATATAGAGTTCGCCCTTCTGGGTTGAGGTGTTGTTCGTTGAATGAAGTTGCTCCATCTCTGCGCCAAAGAAGGATATCAGTATCGAGGAAAGCTGATTACGCAACACGGAATAGGAGTAATGTTGCTTTGCGATGTCATAGTTGATGTCGACCATTTTTTTTCGACGCCTGGAGGATTCCAGAATACTGATGACATTTTGTACGGTTTTCTTGGATAAAAAGCCGTCCATTACGGCCAGATCAAATCCAAGGGGCTCAATGTCGCGCACAAATGTCGAATATCGGTTGATCAGCAGCGGTTTTTTAAAATAGATGGCCTCTAAAAAAGCATTGCCGAATCCTTCATAAAGACTCGGGTAGGTGATGAGATCCGCAAAAGGGTAAACATCCCAAAGCGAATATGGTGGCCTTTTCCTGCCGTTTCTGCTCCAGGGGTCTGCAATTCGAACGCTGACCAGACGTAAATCGACCCCATGTTCGCAGGCATAGTCTTTCAGCCATTCGGCATATTCCAGGCCTTCATCTCCGGCTTCATGGGAGATTACCAGTTTGTTGCGTCCGTCTTTGAGTTCTTTGACCAATTCGATTGAAAACTCAATTCCTTTGCGCTGGACGATACGCGTCGGCTGCAAGATCATTCTATCATCAGGTCCCAGGCCAATTGATTGCCGGAAAATTTGGGTTCTTTTTTTATTCACTCTGGGCGGATTTTCAAAATCCAGCACGTTGGGTATGATTGCCGAGGAAATTCCGGTCCGCAGGGCGAGTTGTTCCTGAGCTTCAGAATTGATCACCACATGTCGAATATTGGATAAATTGGGCGGGAAGGCCATGCGGATATAATCGCTGACCGCATTGACGGAGAAACGTACCCGCTCCCAATAAAAATCATGATGATGCGCAATCGTGGGGATCTGGGTTTCGGCGATGGTTTCGGTTAATGCCAGCCCCAAAGGTACATGCAAAGGGATGGTCAGTGCGTTTTCGGCGACCAAAAGGTCAATTTTAAATTGTTTGATAAATTCATGGAGCTTGTGCTTTAACAGGGACCTCAGATCATGGATGGTCTGGGTTACCGGCGGCTTGCGGCTTTTTTTGCCGAATACCTGCTCATTGATCCATCGGTTTTGTTCATCTTGAAAGTGAGCTTCGGGAACCAGAAAGCATTTGGCGGTATTTCTGTCCAGTTCGCCGGCGAACCAGAAGCAATTGTGACCGTTTTGCAGAAAAACGTCAGCCCATTTGCTGGATTCCAACGAAACACCATCGGTTCCTGCAAAACGTGTGGAAACAAATCCGATATTCTTATTCATGTTGATAGAACTGGCCGCTAAATGAATCATCACTTGAGCCGCTAACGATAAAACAACACCGCGCGAGTCGAGCTTTATGGCATCAATCTACTCTGGGTTGCTGAAATGCGAAAGGTCCGCGACGGTCCAATTTTAGATGCGAATTGGCCATTCAATCCCACAGAGTGAAACAGTGATCACCCGCACTTAATTGAATTATAGGCAGCTGTCAAGAGTTTTTAGGATGCCCCAACGGCTTTTAGCAAATCCGCAGCAGCGTCTGGTGCGGCTTGCCGCGGGGGATTCAGTCAATGGTTTGTCGCTGCCATATGCGATCCAGCATTTCGCCGACCACGGTGCACTCCAGTCCAAAGGGAAGGTATCCCGCATATCCTAAAGCCGGCATTTCAAAGATTTCAAAACGGTGCACAAATGGTATGCTGTATTCCCATTTGGCTAGACTGTAATAATTCCACATTTCCCAGAATCCGCCACAAATTAAAGCGGCCAATACCGAGCTAAAGGCCAGGCGCCAATCACCCGCGGCCATCGGATCAATGATGGTTGGCTCGCCCATGAGGACTTGCAGGCAAATAATAATCAGCAACGGAGATACCCAAAGGAGGGCAAACAAGTAATTCGGCCACACGCCGATGCCGCCCAAGCCCACGGTCGATATCCCGAGTATTCCGGCAGCGATCAATCTGGGGCGGGGAAGGGTAAAGAATACGTAATCGCTGCATCGTTGACGGATCCAGCGGGTTGAAAAAAGCCATTGCCGGGTACTCAAGACCGCCGGCAGCACGGTTGAAAACGGAAGGGTGGCAAACCAGAAATATTCCTGCGAACTGAATTCAGGACCGATATAATCCCAGTTTTGAACAAAGCGGTTGAGGTACTCAAAGAACCACCAAAATACGGAACTGATTGGAAAAAGCAGTAAGAAATAGCCAGGACGGTCCGTCATCAAACAATGGCCGGACTGTTGAACCGCCATGGCATTGATTACCAGGATAAACGAATACCACACGGGCG
>CP070694.1:3004609-3007344 GCA_020353355.1 Desulfobacterales bacterium
GCGTCTTCTCCCCGGGCTTTCAATTTGCGCGGTCGCAGAAAAGCAAATGCGACGGCAACAAATTCAGCCAGGGCAACGCCACCTAAAATTATCCAGAGGATATTTAAAAAGGACCTTCTGTCTGGTTCGGTTTCTGGTTTCTTTTCTTTAGCGTTCTTTGACATATGAGATATCAAATCCCTGATGATCAAACCTTTAGAGCCATTTCCGCGAAGGAGTTTTGCCGTAATTCAAAAACGCATTTGATTTCTAACCGTCATGCCGGACTTGATCCGGCATCCAGAACTGTAACGCTTTTAAGAAGCACTGGATTCCGGCTCAAATCCGGAATGACAAAAAGGCTCATTTTCGTCGCTTAAAGATTACGACACAGTCTGGAAGCTTGTCCCTGCGCAGGCGGGGAGCGGGAATCCAGACAACACTTTCCTCAATTTATTTCTTCATAAAGATCCTTCCAGTCAGGATTCTTTGCTTCTATTAATCTTAGCTTCCATGCTCTTCGCCACTTTTTAATCCGTTTTTCTCCGGCAGTTGCACGCTCCATATTGGAGTGGACTTCGTAATATACGAGATTTTTTACGCTAAGGTGCAAGGTTCTATATCCCCCATGGCCATATCAGCGCCATTCCCTTCCCACGAAACCAGATACCGGTAATCGTCAAAATAATAAAGGCAACCACTAACAGGACGAAAACGGATTGTATAGATTCGTTATTTGTCGCAGCGTATTTTTTCTTCACCAGCCAATAAAACAGGATGATTCCGGCCATAACGAAAGCCGCCGGCAGGACTCCATTACTGATCACCGGAGGAAGGTTGGGCATCCAAGCTGCAAAATCGATCACAAATTCATCTGCAACAATGCTGATGGGCGTAACGATAATGGCAACCAACGCAGCCAAAGCCGCCGTATGCCGGCCCCGGTGTGATGCGAACCACACCCCCGCCGTTTTGGCCTGATAAGCAAAATAGGGGATGCTTGCCAGGGTAATCAACATAAAAACCGGTATGATAAACAACGCAAACAGCGGGTGAAAGTGCAGGAGCAGTTCCTGGCTGCCGGCAAAATACCAGGGTGCTTTGGTCGGATTGGGGCTCAGCCCCGGGTTGGCTTTTGCACCCAGGGGAGCATTAAAAAAGACCGAAATTAGCATGATGACAGCGATTAACACCAAAGCAACGACGATCTCTCTTAAAATCAAGTTTGGAATGGATGGCACCTTCTCATCCTGGATGCCTTCGTCTTCATCCGGTCTTCGGGGAATTACCAAGCCGCCGGCTTTACGGACCCGCCAGAAGTGAAAAGGGATCAAAACAAGAAGACAGGCAGGAATGACTGCTGTGTGTATCGCAAAGAAAATGGACAGGGTGGCCGGTCCGATATCGTCGCCGCCGCGGATGAGCTTTTGCAGCCATTCGCCAATTCCAGGAGTATATTCCAGCATGCCGGTGCAAATAGTAATGGCCCAAAAGGCAAGCTGGTCCCAGGGCAGCAGGTAACCGGTAATATTTGATGTCAATACTGCCAGAAACATTGCCAGGCCGATGATCCAATTAAACTGTCTCGGCGGGTAAAACGCTCCGGTGAAAAATACGCGTAGAAAGTGGAGAAACACAATGATTAGTAATAAGTTGCCGCTCCAGTGATGAATATTGCGGATCAGCTGCCCAAAGAGCACATTGTTTTGCAGATGAATAATACACTCGTATGCCCGGTCGGGAACTGGCTGGTAAACAAATTTCAACATCAATCCTGTAGCAAACAACATACAAACCAGCACCACAGCCATCCCGCCAAGACCCCACGTCAGTGTGATTCGGAGCGTGCGTTGTTGAACGCTTCGGGGGCGAAAGTGAAGAATCAGACTGTTGAAAAAGTTTCTATAACCCTCACGATACTCTGATCTTCGTAACGTGCCGGGAAAAATGGAATAGCGGATACGCTGATACAGGTTGAGCCGATCCGGCATGGCATTGTCTTCTTGCATATCAGACGCTTTCTGAAAATCAGGAGATTCATCAAATACAACAGCAATTCATACCCCGGAGACACGTGCCTGTCAATGCCAGTAACGCATGAAGGTTGCGGATCAATAGATTTCGTAACCACATCTCGTAATATTAGGGGCTTCCGGTTTTTTCGGTTTCGTGCCAGGTCAAATCCAGTCAATATTCTGAACTTATTGAATAATTGTTTTGTTAAACTTAAATCTGCATGCTTATTTTAGCCGGAACTCTAGAAATTTCGTAAAAGTTTTGAATTCAGTTTCTGGTTGGATTTTATGGGGTTTGATTAAAATATAGATACAACATTAATGCCAAACCTTATAGCGCTTCATATCGAAATGGGCAGCATATCATCGCCCGCATTATTTCAGTCCTGCTTTTTTAAGGGCTTCAAGTTCGCGTTGCATGTGGGCAGGATTCTTAAAAGGCTGACTCTGTTTAAAAAACGCCAACGATAAGCTGGGATTAATCCTGAGCGCTTCAGCCATAAAATCGCGGGCTTCATCCTCCCTGCCGACAGCAATGTAAAGTCCAGCCAGGTGGATCAGCGCCCACTCTTCAGGATAATCACCTATTCGGCTACGATCATAAAGCTGATTGCTGGTTGCAATTGCCTCTTCATATCGTCCCCTAAACGCATAACTCCTGGCCAAAGGACTGAGATAGAAAGCCGGGTACCACGGACTGAGACGCATGGCTTTCTCTGTCAGCGCAATCGCTTCCTCGAA
>CP070694.1:3007444-3013236 GCA_020353355.1 Desulfobacterales bacterium
ACACCGGCCATACCGACGGGATTTTGGATACCGCGTTCGTCATCCACAATGTATTCCTGCGGAAGTACGTGAATGACCTCGCGATCCATAGGAATGGCAACCGCACGGGCGGCATCGATGACGCGATCGACGTCATTGTCCGTAATTTCTGAACCCTTTACGGCAATGATGCCGCGACTATTAAAACCGGTAATATGACCACCGGCAATCCCGGCATACACTGATGAGATCTCACAGCCTGCCATCAGTTCGGCTTCTTCCACCGCCTTTTTTATAGATTCTACAGTTGATTCTATATTGACCACCACACCTTTTCGTAGCCCAATGGATGGGTGTGTTCCGATGCCGATGATGTTGATATCATGTCCGGAGAGTTCACCTACGACAGAGCAAATTTTGGTTGTGCCGATATCAAGTCCAACAATAACATCTCCCTGTGATTGCATTTCAAACCTCCTTATTTTCCCCTTCCGGAGCGTTGTCTCTTTTGGGGCTGACGACGATGCGATTTAAATTGTTCAGGTCAATGCGTTCAAATACAGGAACATTAGGTGTTTGTTTTAAATATGCGATGATGTGCCGAAGCATGGCATACTTGTCGGCATAATTGTGATACCCCAGATTGATCGTTTTGACCCGGGATAATGCATGCAGGGTAAGTCCGATTTCGCGATCCACCAGGATGTGTTTGATCAGTTTGTTTGGAAGTATACTACCGGATTGCTTGCCTAACCGCAGTACCTGCATGACCGCATCCAGGGGCGAATAATGGTTTTGCGAATTTTCTGTATGTCTCCCTGCGGGCGATGAATCATCGACTCCCATACGTTCATTTCGGCTAGACCCTGCCAGATCAGACATTTCGAGGCCACTGATCAGCGGTAGGTCGGAGGGATCGGAAGGTGTCCAAATTTTGATAATTTCTCCCTTTTCATTAATTAAGAATCTTCGTCCGAGATCGACAATGGCCAGGGGCACATGTTCTTTAATTCGAATTATAAGCCGGGTAGGGATCTCTCTGATGACTACTGCTTCGGCAATCCAGGGATGCAATAGCAATCGTTTTCTCACGACTGTCAGATTAACGGCAAATATATTCATATTTTCCTTGATCCGGGCGAATTCGGCGATCTGTCGCTCTGAAAGTCGTTGCTCGCCTTCAATGAGGATGCTGCTGGCTTTAAAATAGTCACATTGAGTGATGACATCGTGAATGAAGATAAAAACGGTGCTGGTTGCCGCCAGCAGACCAAGTCCCATCATGATTTTAAAGCAAATCCAAAATCGGGAGAAAAATCGAATTCGGCGCTCGCGGCGTTTGCTTTTACGGAAGTTTTTGCGCGGTTTTCGACGTTCAAACAAGGGTCACCTCAAAACATTATCATCGCTTCGCTTTAAAGAATTTGTCATTTGTTATCGGTTATTCGTTATTTGTTTATCCACCGAGTATTTCCATGCCAACTTTCCAGACATCCCCGGCTCCCAAGCTCAGCAAAATATCGCCCGGCTTCAAAATTTGCTTCAAGTGGGAAACGGCAGCTTCAAAATCCTGGGCGCAATACACCTCTTTATGGCCGTGGGCTCTGATGCCCTCACATAGTGCCTGACCGCTAACCCCCGCAATTTTGTTCTCTCCGGCTGCATAAATCGGCAGAACCACGAGCAAATCCGACTGATAAAAAGCGCGTGTAAAATCATCAAACAGCGCCCGGGTGCGAGTGTACCGATGGGGTTGAAATACGACCACTTTGCGTCTATTTGGCCAATTCTCCGCCAAAGCCTTCAAGGTGATCTTGATTTCCGTGGGATGATGTCCGTAATCATCAATTACCGTGATACCGTTTGTCTCCCCTTTTATTTCCAGACGACGCTGAACCCCTTCCACGGTCTCCAGGGCGGATTTGATATCATTAAAGGGGATATCGAGTTCCATCCCCACGGCGATGCTGGCGGTTGCATTATAGACGCTGTGAATCCCGGGAAGATTCAGATTGATTTCACCAAGCCGGTTGCCCCTGTGATAAATGCTGAATCGGCTTTTTTGAGAGACGAATTCGACATCTCTGATCTGAAAATCAGCCTGGGAACTCATGCCATAGGTTGTGTAGCGCTTTTTTATTTTGGGAATAAGATCTTGGATCGGTTCGTTGTCCAGACAAAGGACTGCCAGGCCGTAAAAGGGTACTCGATCCAGAAATTCTAAAAAAACAGCCTTAATCGCATCCAAATCGGCATAATAATCCAGGTGTTCACGATCTATATTGGTGACCACCGCTATGGTCGGTGAAAATTTCAGAAATGACCCATCACTTTCGTCGGCCTCGGCCACGATGAAGTCACCTTGCCCGAGGACCGCGTTGGAGCCAATGCTTTTGAGTTTGCCGCCGATGACCACTGTTGGATCCAGACCTCCCTTGGCGAGCACGGAAGCAACAATAGACGTGGTGGAGGTTTTCCCGTGTGCGCCGGCAATCGCTACGCTGTATTTAAGCCGCATGAGCTCGGCCAGCATTTCAGCTCGTGGAATAACCGGAATAGCTGCTTGCTCGGCCGCCTCAACCTCGGGATTACCGGTGCCGATGGCAGATGATGTGACCACGACATCGGCCTCGCTGATGTGATTTTCCGAATGGCCTTGATAGATGATGCCACCCAGTTTTTTTAATCTGTCTGTAATATCGGACGTTTGAATATCCGAGCCCGATACTTTATAGCCCAGGTTGAGGAGCAGCTCGGCAATGCCGCTCATGCCGATACCGCCGATTCCGACAAAATGGATATGGTATTTTTTTAGGTACATAATTTTGGGTATTTGTTATTGGGCAACGGGTGATTCGTAACAGGCTTATTAGGAGATCTCTTTTTTCTTGGATCTATTACCCGTTACCCAAAATTATTTGATAACATTGATCCACAATATCCTTGGCCGCGTTTGGGTTGCCGAATTCTCTCGCTTTTAGCGCCATGCCGGATACCGCTTCCGGATGGGATGCGTAGTATTGGATTTTCTCAGCCAGGATGTTGCCGTTGAGATCTTTTTCAAGAATCATTTCAGCAGCACCGCATTTTGACAGTGACTGAGCATTTAATACCTGATGGTTATCGGCCGCATACGGAAAGGGAATAAAAATCACCGCTTTTCCAAGCGCGGTAATTTCGGCCACCGTGGTCGCACCGGCTCTGCAAATGATCAGGTCTGCATCTTGATAGAGAGCTGCCATGTGGTCGAAAAACGAGCCCACCTGAGAGGTAATATGATGGCCTCCATAGGCGTCTTTTACTGTTTTCTCATCCGCCGCTCCGGTCTGATGCACGAAGGCGAGTTTTTCCTTTATGGTTAAGTATTCTAACGCTTCGATCACCGCCAAATTGATCCGATGAGCCCCCTGGCTTCCGCCGATGATCAAAATGGTAAAGGGTTTTTGCCTGGCTTCGCGCTCCTCTTCAGCTACGTGATGTCCGGCATAATTTAAAATATCGTGTCGCACCGGATTTCCGGTAAATTGCACCTTTTGCGGTGCAAAGCGTACTTTGGTATCTTCAAAGGATACAAAAATCCGAACTGCAAAACGGGCTAACATTCGATTGGTGATTCCCGGCAGCAGATTTTGTTCATGCAGCACGATTTTTTTCCTTAACAGCCAGGCTGCCAGAACAACCGGTCCGGCAGAATAACTGCCAAGGCCAACAATTAGGTTAGGTTTAAATCGAATCACTATGCGCATGGATTGGATGATGCCTTTGGGCAATTTGCATATAGATTTGACTTGGTTCCATAATCCGCGGCCCTTAATGCCTTCCACGGTGATGCGCTCGAGCGCAAGGTTCATTTTAGACAGAACCCGTTGTTCAAATTGATTGCCCGTGCTGGCAAACACGACCTCGTTTTGCGAATTTCTGGCCATCAATTCCTGGGCGATGGCAATGCCGGGACACAGATGCCCACCGGTGCCCCCGCCGGCCATCACAACCTTCAAGGACTTTTCGCTATCCCTGGGTTTCTCATTTTGATCAACTTGGTTCATAAACCTGTCTGTGATTCGTTAATGGTTATTGGTTATTGGCAGAGATTGTGATTTAGACTGATTGCAAATAACAAATAACAAATAACAAATAACGATATCCTTACGCCCTGCGTGTCGTGCTGATATTCATCAATATACCGATGGATGCCATATTCAATACGAGTGATGTTCCGCCGTAACTTAGAAATGGCAGGGTGAGCCCTTTGGTCGGCAACAGGCCAAGTGCAACACACATGTTTACTACGACTTGAAGCCCCATGGCGATCGTCAATCCGACAGCCAATAACGATCCGAATGCATCCTCTGTGGACTTCGCTATTTGAATTCCTCGCATTAGAATCCATGCATACAGCCCGATGATAATCAGAATTCCAATCAGTCCGAGTTCTTCACCGATCACCGAAAATATAAAGTCCGTATGCGGTTCAGGAAGATAAAATAATTTTTGATATCCCTTACCAATGCCGGCGCCCCAGATCCCGCCGGTGCCAAATGCCATGAGGGAGTGAATAATCTGGTAACCCTCATCCGAAGGGTATTGCCAGGGATCAAGAAAACCCAGAAGTCGCTTCCAACGGTATTCGGCACTCATCACCAGGTATATTCCGATCGGCAACAGCGCCACAATTGTTGCCACCAGATGTCTGATGCGAGCGCCGCCGATGAACAACATCAACCACGTCAGCGTGCCAAGAATGACCACCGAGCCAAAATCGGGCTGTTTAAAAATCAGACTGGAAAAGATGATCAAAATGAACACATGCGGTAGGAAACCGACCGAAAAATCCTTAAGCTGGTCTCCTTTCTTTTCCAGTGAATAGGCCAGATAGATCACCAGCGCAATACGGGCCAGTTCCGACGGCTGTAACGTGAACCGACCGATGCGAAGCCAACGGGCAGCGCCGCCTGCGGATACGCCAAACTGCGGGATCAGCACCGCAATCAGGAAAACAAGCGCAAGCAAAAGCAGGGGATAAGACAGCTGGCGATACAAGCGGTAGGGAAGATGCCGACAAATCACCAAAACCACTATACCCATTATGGCAAAGACGGCCTGCTTCTTGAGAAAGAAGTAATCGCTTCCAAATTTTTTCAACGCCAGGGCCGAGCTTGCACTATAGACCATCACGACCCCGATACCGACCAGAAAGAGAACCGGAAACAGGAGTTGAACATCGTATCCTCCGGTATGCGCGTTGTACTGTCTATCGTTCATGTGTTCCACTATTCCAATGGCTTACTATCCCGGCGACGGCATGTTCATGCCATGCGGTTTCGTTTAATTTTTTCAACTGACTGTCTGAAGTCGTCTCCCCGTTGGGCGTAACTGTCATACATATCAAAACTGGCACAAGCCGGTGATAAGAGAACAATCTCACCGGGTTCTGAAGCCTCAAAGGCCTTTTTGACGGCATCTTGCATCGATGATGCAGGAGCTGTCGGGACAATCTGTGCAAGCGCCGAGCTGATGGCAGGTGCCGCTTCTCCCATGACAATCAGTGTCTTGACATGTTCGCGAACCGCAGGGCCGAGGTCCTTAAAGTCACTGCCCTTGTCGCGGCCGCCCATGATTAAAATCACCGGCTCTGAGAAGCATTGCAGTGCTCGTTTTACCGCTTCCACATTGGTGGCCTTGGAGTCATTGAAGTATTGCACCGTGTTGATGGTATCTATATATTCTAGTCGATGAGCGGACCCTTGAAACTGATTCAATGCAGTTTGGATTCCTTCAAGCGTTGCCCCGCCAGCCAGTGCGGCCAGAGCAGC
>CP070694.1:3013336-3016205 GCA_020353355.1 Desulfobacterales bacterium
CCAAATGAATGGGAGGATACCGACCAAGACGGAATCGGCAATAATGTCGACGAAGATGATGACAACGATGGACTTAGCGACCAAGAGGAGGTTGTTCTTTATGGAACCGATCCCCTGAATCCGGACTCGGACGGCGATGGATTTACGGACGGTGACGAGATCGGCAACGGCACTGATCCAATGGATCCCTATTCGATGCCTCAGTCTTTTTCCCTGGAGATCGGGGAAATCACCGTCGATCACAATTGGATTCGGGTGGAGTTTCAAGAAACATTTGAGGATCCGATTGTGATTGCCAAATCATTCAGCATCAACGGCCGCGATCCCGGTGTTATTAGAATTCGAAATGTAGACAGCAACGGCTTTGAGATCCGGATTCAGGAGTGGGATTATCTGAACGGCTCTCACACGACTGAAACAGTAAGTTATCTGGCCATTGAACGTGGCACGCATACTTTACCCGATGGAACCCTGGTGGAAGCCGATCGCTTCGAAACCGATAAAACAAACACTTTTGACTCAGTTCCTTTTATTCGGAATTTTTACATGACACCGGTTGTCATAACCACGATTTCTAGTTTTAACGAAAACGATACAGTTACCGGTCGTCTGCGAAATATCACTCCCCAGGGATTCGAATATTGTATGCAGGAACAGCAACTCAACACAAAAATTCACACAATTGAGACCATCGAATACATTGCCTGGGAGCCTTCGAACGGCAACTGGAACGGAATCACTTTCGAAATCAATACAACCAATGATAATGTGCGGCACAAATTTACGAAGCTAGAATTTGAACAGTCATTTGCAGACAATCCTTTTTTCCTGTCTGAGATGCAGACCACCGACGGCAAGGACACCGCCAATATCCGCTGGAAAAAGAAGAGCGCTGAGTCCATCAAAGTTCAAATCGATGAAGAGCAATCCAAAGACGCCGAAACCAGGCACACTACCGAGGTAGTGGGATATATGGTATTTTCATATTAAACCCGCAACTCGTTGCTCCGTTGGCCGTTGCTCTCATCTTATAGCTAACTGGAATGACTCAACGTCACTGAAGGTAAACCAGTTATACAACAAGGAGAAGCATCTCCAGCTTTAGCTTTGCCCTTTCCGTATTCTGCCTCCCTTCTCGAATACCAAAAAAGCTTTCACATTAAATTAACAGTTTACTTTTGGTTCGCGAAATTGTAAGTAGCCTTTTTAAATGGCAAAATGCAATCTTGTAAAAAAGATCAGGGAAAAGCGCATGATGAGTAAGGCAGAGCTTGCCAGAAGATCTGGTGTTTCCCTAAACACGATCATCAGAATGGAGAGAAATTTACCGTGTCGTATAGAGAGTAAAAGAAAAATTCTATTGGGATTAGGTTACGATATTAGCCGAAAAGATGAAATATTCCCGGAAGGCTAAAAAAAGTGCCAATTTAAGATTTGGACGGTAATTTCCATTTATCTATAACTTATTCGCTTAGCGTTCAATGACTTTGTTCGGTATTCCTATGGAAAGTAGCTCAATCTTTTGTTTTTCTGCTCCTTTTTTGGTGATGAAGGCTCCCACAAGAAGTTGGAATGTACTTCTATCGTGCTGGATTATATAGGGTGAATACCGGAGTTTCTCCAGATGCTCCATTATCGCCATCGCTTCGGTTTCGGAAGAGAAAATATCGATAAGATTCGCATATGGCATTTTTACGACAAGTGATTCTGAAAGGTTATTTTTTTCTCTTATTCTTAATGCTTCCTCCCGGGTTTTGTAATGTCCTAATAAGATTCTCCACCAAATCCCGCTTTCACCGCGATCGACTTTAACAAAGTACGGTGACAAGTTCCTTTCTTGATAGTCGGAAAGAAGTTTCGAGACACTTTCCCAAAGGCGGCAGCTGGACAACATGACGGAATATGGATGCAAAGAAGCTTTTTTGAAGGCTCCTGATTCCTTCTCAATTGTGAAGATTGCCAAGGAATCATCAATTTTAGCATCTGCAAGATGGGTCTTCCTCTTTGTCACTTTATCAGAAGTCTGGATTTTTGCGGTTATATTTTCAGACTCTGCTCGCTGCGCAATCTGCTGCTTCGTTGCCTCGGTATCCCCAGCTTCGAAGATGTGATTGTTTGATTCAAGAGCCGGGGACAATTTGGTCTTTTCTGTTTTCGCCATGATATTAGGAAACATAATTTCCTCGTTCTTTGGTGCTATGGCTTCTTCCTTTCCTGCTTTTGCAACAGAACCCGGTAAATCTTTAGTTTCTGAATATGGTGCTGTCTTTTCAAGATCGCTTGCAGTTGAAGGAAAAATTTTTTTGCGCACGATGAGGATCTGGGGTTTTTCCGCTTTTTGAGGTTGTCGTTTGGAAAAGGAAATAATCTTTTTCCTGATTATAAGGGGTTGAGATCTGTCTCCAAATTTGGCTACACCAATTGGACGGGTTTCAATCTTTTGGACATCATTTGTTGATTTGATTTGATGTCTATCGGGGCTTTCGTGAAATACGGCGTACAAAATCAAAATCACAAAAACAACCAAAGTTAAACTTATGAATTTTCTTTTTTTGCTTAAAGATGAGAAGTAACCCATATCAGTTTTTTTCAAGGTTATCTTCAATTCCGGCTGGTGGAACCAATGGCATGAAAGCAAGACGAAATTATTTTACTTTATATCGTGCTTTGTATGCGCAGGTCAAATGATAATCCAAATTTTGAGATAAAATCCGGCTGCTTCTAAGTCAGAAATCTAAGAGAAGGCGGGTTTTGATGAAAGAATATCATCATCGAAAAATTCCATCCCTAAGCTCACGGCGGGTTCGATGAATCCAAAAATCAACTCTGATTTATGAGCTTTTGAGCTTCCCAGCCTTATCGCTTCCTA
>CP070694.1:3016305-3019203 GCA_020353355.1 Desulfobacterales bacterium
TCCTAAAGGTGCAGGCCTGATTTTGCCAAAAAATAGATTGGCATGAATCCAGAGAACTGAACCAAATGGGTCGCTTTAATCCGGCAGCTTTTTCAGAATTCTGTTAACCCTCGTATTTTTTGAGTCTATGGCCCTTGGCGTAATTTACCCTGCCCACATAAAACTCCTCTTCCGGCTCGCGCGGCGTAATACCAAGGGCCCTCAATCCTGCTCTTATGGCATCTTTTTGGTAATCATGCAGCCGGCCTGTGGGCGGTCGAACGGTACCGCCATTGCCGCCGGTGCACCAGTGGGCATATTTATCTGTAAGAGCGGTCACGATCCCGGTATGGAAATAGGAATCCGCCAGCGATGCCGAAGCGCCGGGTCTAGCCATTTCCCAGTAGATATCCATTGCCTTGTCAACTTCGCTTTCCATTAAAAGATCAAATATTCTTACAATCCGTGGATTCTCAGGAGTCTGCATCGCATAAAACGGACCGGCACCAGCCCATTGTTGTCCATACTTGGGAATGGTGAAAAACCACCTGTCCGGCATCGGATCACTGACAAGGATTTGACTGCCGCAAAGATGAAAGGCCTGAATGGTTAATGCCACCGAACCGCCTCCGGCAACCTTCATTGCTACCACATTAGGGATCTCGGCAATTCGGCGCATTACGTCTGGAGGAAAATAGCTCGGATGGAAATGCCAGGTATGCAGCCGACCGGGATAAAACGTTATTGCCAGGTTTGTCGAGTCACACATAAATTTGTACATCTGAAAGATGTCTCCTTCCGACCGTGGGTAATATTGCACCGGATGTCCAAGTGTGACGTGAGTTCCGCCGACCTTCTCAGAATGCTGCAACATCTCAATATCCTGTTCGACTGTGTCCTGCAATACGGTCACGGAAGAATGCATCTTACCTCTGGCTTCGTCACAGACTATTTCGGCGAATTTTTTCCGTTCTTCAAATGTCATGCCGCATACTTCAGGCGCAGCTAATACTGAAGTAAAACCATTGGCGAAAATGTGATTGACATCAAAACGGTTACCTTCTTCATCCAGATCTTCAAGGTCGGGAGTGAAAGAAGGGAAAACCGGCACTTCCAGACCTTTCATATTTTTCTTTGCCCACAATTTGGCTTCTGATTTTGTGTATTCCATATTTTTCATCTCCCCAACCCGCATTTCGCACGGCCATAAATAGCCGGGGCGAAATACGGGCTAACCTCGATTCCCGATTGGATGCCATTTAGTTCGAAACCTGGAGTGCTCCAAATACCCGTCCTATCTTCGATCATTGCCTGTAGTTATACGAGGCAAAGCTGAATCGACCTCATACGCCGAATTCAATCAATTTGGTTATAGAACAATTCCCAAAGGTGGGAATAAAACATGATTGTTTGCCGGGCCCACCCAATACCATAACAACAAAGTCGTCCCTATGGGCGATGGGTACGAAGTCGCAGTCCACAAATTCACCATATTTTTCAGGAGATTTTCTCCTGTATTGAAGATTTTCTTCAGATAAACGCTTTGTCGAAAATCGAGCGTTACGGAACAGAAATTCTCTAACGTCCGCTTTGGAAAATCCGTCCTTGGCAATAGTAGCTGCATGTTCAGGGCACAGCATCAAGACAGGCTCGCCGGTAAAAAAAAGCGCGTTGTTATTTCCTGGCGTAGCCATGGTAGCTGCAATGGACATCAGTAAGCCTTTGCCCGTAATACTGTTGTGTTCGTTAATGTTAGGGGGGGCTTCCGCTGCAAACACAGTAACCGTGCTGTCTTCGTTCTTATAACCCCTTTCGACATGGAAAGGCTGCCAGGGGCTATCCTCTTCATTTTCTGCAACGCAATAGGTATATTTCCCGGGTTGCCCCTGAGTAGATCTGTCGATCTGTCCGGGGATTGCTCCTCCCACGTTGATTTGGATCAATCGAATAGCGCGACCGATGGTTGCATTGGCTCGAATCCCCGGGCCAAATGCATTCCCTTTGCCGTTCAATCCTATTTTGGGCGCGATCGGTCCGTTGACTACAATCAAGGGACTACAAGGATGGGTTGTTGACTGCACACCTCTCAGGCCAAACGTCTCTTCAGACATTGCCTTCAAAGCTGCAATAATCACCGGAAGGTACTCGGGTAAGCATCCCGCCATTACCGCATTGATGGCTATCTTTTCCAGCGTGGCGGCGCCCAGCCGTGGAGGCAGAATCGCCACTACCTCCTGAGGATCTTTGTTGCCGAACAGCGACAGCATTCTCAACACCCGCTGTTCCGTCGGCGGAATAATCGGTAAACCGTCACTCCAGCCGCGCTCAATAAACAGGCTGTATATTGCTTCTTCAGAATTTTCGATATGGGTGGTTTCAGAAACCAGCCTGAAAGAGTCTGACATCAGGAACCTGCCTTCATGATAGGATCAGGCGTTTAATCCAAGCAATTTGGCCGGATTTGTTTTGATCATAAGGTTGATCTCGTCTTCGGTAACGCCGTACTTGACCAATGTAACGATGAACATTCTCAAGCCCTCGACCGGGCGCGGATTCCAGATTTGCCCAAGGTCCGTCGACACGATGCATTGTTCGGCGCCTACAGTCTTGATTACATCCACCATCTCTGCAGGATCGTGTCGGAATTCCCAGGTAAGAAGGGCTATCAAGGTGAACTCGATAAATGCTCCGTTTTTTGCTAGAAGTATCAAATCATTCTTGCTGAAAGCTTGCGAAAAGAACTCATGATCCAGAGGATGCGTGACCACGAATCTGTTTATCCCCAACCTGCGGGCTTCCTTTTCCAGCGCAAATGTTTCGGCCGGCGACATATGCCCGCTGGCAAGGACCATATCGTGTTGCTTGATGATAGGAAGTATTTGATGTATCTCTGGCACCAGCTGCGCCTTACTGTCTAGA
>CP070694.1:3019303-3022340 GCA_020353355.1 Desulfobacterales bacterium
ACCAAGGTAGCGGTTGGTCAGTGTGACGGCAGTCGCCCCGGCCTTGTGCAATCGGCCGGAGAACTCTATGAGGTCGGTAACCTGAGGAGTAACCTTGATCATAATGGGCACGTCAACCGCCTCGGCCACGGCCTGGGTGATCTCGCAGGCGTAATCGAAATCCTGCCCCACGTTCATTCCGGTTTTCAACCCCGGCATCAACTTGGGATGGGGGCAGCCGAAGTTAAGTTCAATCAGCGGCACGCCGACATCCTCCATCTGCCGGGCAAGGTCCGCCCATCCCGGACTCTCAGCGGATGCGATACTGCCGATCAACACTGCCCCACGTTGATCGGCATACACAAGCGCTTTTTTGATTTCAGGCAAAAAATCTTCCGGCTTCTCCAGAGCCAGCCCGCTTCGCCCATAAAGCGTGAAAGCCCGCGGCACCTTGCCCCGGCAGATCTCATGCTTCTGGTTCAGAAAGCGCCATTTGGACCGTGTGGTCAGCTCTCGCATCGGCTCCGAGTCGGTCATGGTTTTGGCGATCACCCCGCCCGCACCGGTATCGATGCACTTCATCATGTTGTCGGCATTCAAGGTAGGCTCCGCTGATGACGCCACCACCGGATTCTTGAATCGAACGCCACAGAAATTCACTTCCAGATTGGCCATTGTTGCCTCCTATCCTTGCAGGCTGTAAATATGCTAAAGATACCAAAACATCAAGGGCAACGTCTACCGTTGTTGACACATGAATGCCAAATCCCTATACTCCGCGAAAAATTGCCGGGCCCGACAAATCTATTCAAATTTTGGTAATGCAGCTTCATATAAGGGATTAACTTAAAATGAACATCGAACATTGAACGTCCAACGTCGAATAATGATGTCGCTTCGCTCCGCAATTTTATTCCATTCGATGTTCGGTTTTGAACGTTCGATGTTCGATGTTAAATTCGTTAACTGTTTCGGCCAGGCCAACTTTCATATAAGGTAACGGGAATTACCATGCGTCAACAGAGCCACAACAAGGCAATATTAGAACGCCCGCTAGATGCCTTGCCGCACCCATTGGAGATTGCGGCAAATGCCGACCGGCACAACATTGTAAACGGTCTGGTCGGTTTTTTGTTTGCGGTATCCGGTCCCTTGGCCATATTGTTAGCCGTGGCGACAAAGGGCGGATTGAGTGAGACGGATATTAACTCCTGGATTTTCGCCGGATACGGCATCGGTGGGGGGCTTTCCATCCTTTTCAGTCTGATCTACCGTCAGCCCATTGGCATGGCCTGGACTATCCCGGGTGCCGTCCTGCTGGGTCCTGCACTCAGCCATATAGGCTTTTCAGAGATCATCGGGGCCTATCTCGTAACAGGGGTGCTGATAACCGTGATGGGTTTGACCGGTTGGATCCGCAAAGGCATGTCTGTATTCCCGATGGCCATTGTCATGGGTATGGTGAGCGGGGTCTTCCTGCCATTTTGTCTCAACATCGTGACAGCTTTCCAGGATGCTCCCTGGATTGCACTTTCCATGATTGCGGCCTTTGTAACGGTGCTTGCGCTCCCGTCTGTGGCGAAAAGCCTGCCCCCGATCCTCGGCGCCTTGATTGTGGGGGTCCTGGCAACCCTGGCCACAGATAACATCGGGCTTGAGCAAACCCTTTTATTTTCAGTGGTTCGGCCCCAGCTATACCTGCCGACGTTGTCGATCAAAGCCATGCTGGAGCTGGTCATCCCCCTGGCGATTACAGTCGTCGTCATTCAAAACGCACAGGGGCTGTCGATTCTTCAAGAGGCGGGGTATGAGCCCCCCGTCAACACACTGACCGTTGCCAGTGGCGTCGGGTCGGTGCTTTTCGGGATTTTCGGTGCGGTTCCCGCTTGTGTGACAGGCCCGGTCAATGCCATTCTAAACAGTTCGGGAGCCGCAGAGCGCCGCTATGTGGGCGGTATCACCTTCGGTGTGTTGCTCTTTCTATTCGGACTATTTGCGCCCGTTGCAACACGCCTCGGACTTTCCCTGCCCCCGGCGTTCATCGCCATGCTCGGCGGATTGGCCATGATCCGTGTGCTGCAAACCGCCATGTCCACTGCTTTTGGGGGTCATTGTCCCCTGGGCGCCCTGGTGACGTTCATTGTGGCATTTTCGGATGTAGTGATCCTCAATATCGGATCGGCTTTCTGGGGGCTGGTTTTCGGTTTCTTAACGAGCTGGGTAATGGAACGCGATGACCTTCGATATCTTTGGAAATCCTGACAACGATTCTATTTTTCCGGAAGCAGCCGTAACGCCTCTGCCGGGCATACTTCAATGCACAGACCACAGCCGTCACACTTATCCCGGTATAGGATAAGTTTCGGATCAAACTCAATAGCCCCGTAGAAGCAAGATTTGCCGCACAGCTCACATCCACCTTTCAATAGGTTGGTGCATTTGTCGGGGTCCACCTGCGCCATCAAGGCCGGTTCGTCATCAAGCTCTTCGATAGGCATGATATGAGGCAAAGCCTTGCCTCTTATCTGCTCGAAAGAATCCAGACGTTCGCGCTGCATATACTCTGAAAGATCATCGAGCACTTCTTTAAAGAAATCATACCCATGCCACATGATACTGGTGCAGATCTGGATGGTTGTTGCCCCGATCATCATGTATTCGATCACATCTTCCCAAGTGCTGACCCCGCCGACCGCGGAAATGGGGACATTGGTCGCTCTGGCCACTTCAGATACATGACGTTGGGTAATGGGCTTTATGGCGGGACCCGTATAGCCACCATAAGCACGGAGTTTGGGTATACCGGTCGCAATGTCCACACCTGCGAAGGAACGTACGGAATTAGCGATCGTAAGAAAATCAGATCTCATCTGCCAGGGTCATCTCACAGCCTGGGTGGCTGCAGGCTGGCAGGCGCTCAGCGGGGTGGTAGACCACTTTGGCCTGGACGTCTGGCCTGGCCAGCAGCTCCCTGGCCCTGTCCCTCTCCTCAAATCTCCTGTGGGAGGCCATGAAGCTCTCCTCTGAGAGGGGGCTGGCAATAGTGGGAGATCCTGGC
>CP070694.1:3022440-3026327 GCA_020353355.1 Desulfobacterales bacterium
TGGATGCCGGATCGAGTCCGGCATGACCGGCAGAAGTTAAGCGCTTTTTTGAATTGCGACACAGTCTCCGATGGGAGGGGATTAAGGAGAGGGTGATCCGACAAAGTTCAGCTTGACAAAAAAAACAATAAATGGAAAATATCCTTCAAAATCCGCCGGCGGACCATCATTCCATCATTCATTATTCCATTTCCAGGGCGAGTTCGGAAGCCTCGAAAAATGCTGTATTCTCATTTGCCAATAGAAATCTTAAATCACTAAATCATAGGGGTCAACCCGCACTAATGCAAAAAACATGGCACATACGGCAGCCAGATCCGGAATCCGTCAAACGATTACGCCGCACCTTAAATTGCCATCCCATAACCGCCGCTGTTCTCATAAATCGGCAGATTCATTCCGAGAAAGAAGCTTCTGATTTTTTGAATGTCTCGCTCAATAACATCCGATCACCGTTTTCACTCAAGGATATGGAAACTGCTGTCCGGCGAATCTATGCCGCCATCAAGGGCAATCAAAATATACTCATTTTCGGTGATTATGATGTTGACGGCGTTACGGCTACCGCTCTCCTGGTGGATTTTTTTCGAGATATCGGGGCCAACGTATCCTATTACATACCTCACCGGCTCAGGGAAGGATACGGTCTTCAGGCCAACCATATCAACCATCTTGCCCAACCGAATGAGATTGATCTTATTATTACCGCAGACTGCGGGTCCGCTAATTTTGAAGCAGCCGCAATAGCCCGAAATTGCGGCATCGATGTCATCATCACCGACCACCATAACATATCCGCAAAAATACCTCCGGCAACAGCCGTCATCAATCCAAAACGCCAGGATTGCACCGCCGGGTTGGATCAGCTTGCCGGCGTGGGGGTGGCTTTTTCGCTGTTGATATGTCTGCGCAAATTTTTACGAGACGAGCACTTCTGGCGTGACCAACCCGAACCGAACTTGAAGAACAGTTGCGACCTTGTGGCCCTGGGAACCATAGCCGACATCGTACCGCTTGTCCATGAGAATCGAATCTATTCAAAAACCGGTCTTGAATTGATTAATGCGAATGGTCGCATAGGCATCACGGCACTCTTGGAAGCCGCCGGGATTTCTAAAGGCACGGTAGATGCCGATGATATCGCGTTTCGCCTGGCGCCGCGGTTAAATGCTGCCGGTCGTATGGAACATGCCTCGACGGCAATGGAATTATTAACCGCCACAGATATCAATCACGCCAGGCAGATTGCGGCAACATTAAATGGTTTCAATCAAACGCGACAGGATTTAGAGAGAAAAATAATGGACGACATCCTTTCACGTCTGGACGAACAACCCGAACTGTTAGAAAAGAAAACACTCGTTTTATGGGACCGCCAATGGCATGAAGGAGTTCTGGGAATCGTCGCCTCCCGGCTGGTTGAAAAATATTACCGTCCGGCGGTGCTCATTGCAGTCAAAGCTATGCATTGCAAAGGGTCTGCCAGAAGCATCCCCGAAATTAATCTTTACGAAAGGCTTCTCGCGTGCAAGGATGTGTTGGAAAATTTTGGGGGACATTCCATGGCCGCCGGCCTTAGCTTAACACGTGAGAATTTAAAGCCGTTTCAAAGACAATTCGAACAGGCTGTGAGCCAGCGGATTACACCTGATGATATGGTTCCCAAAATTTTCGTTGATGGTGAACTCGAATTTACCGATATTTCGGAGCAGCTCATCGATGAGCTTGAATCCCTGGCACCCTTTGGCGCCGGCAACCCTGAACCCATATTTATGGCCCGCAATGTAACTGTAGCATCTTCAAAAATCGTCGGCAGAAACCACCGACGAATGGTTCTCACGCAGAAATCCAATTCGGCCGGTAAAACGATCAATGCCATTCATTTCAATGTGGACACTGGATTGCCATTGAAAAATTCTTTTGATCGAATCGCCTTCAAGGTCCGGTGGAATCGCTGGAACGGAATAAAAACAGCCCAAGTGGTTGTCGAAGATGCTTAGTTTCTAACTGTTTACTTTCAGGGGTTCCAGGTTCAAAGGTTCAGGCTTAAACAAAAAGCGTTAGGTTAGAGGTCTGAGGTTTAAGGCAAAAAAAAAGAGAGGAGCATCGCTCACGGTCCGACGTCTGCTTTTCAGGGTTTTAAAACCCTAAATCCCTCAAGCTCACCCATTTAATTTTCCACCTCCGGCCTCCAACCTCAAACCTATCGCATTCGTATGAAAACCATGAACTTTGAACCTTGAACCCTAAACCTCTGAACCTGTGAACCTGTGAACCTGTAATTGACTTTTTCCTTGCAATCCGATTTGCATATTATTATGATGATCAATTAATACAAATGCATTTATCCCTGAGAACTATCATACAAGGAAGGTAATATGTCATGGGTAAGGTATTCCGCCCGAGTACACGGGAGTCAAGTATCCTATCCAAAATCGAATCCACCAAAGAACATGCGCGCAGATTGGCCATCAGTGCCGTAAGGGAACGAACAGAGCCGCTGGCCATTGCCATTGCCAACAAGCTGGTGGATAGCAATCTTGTCGAAACTACCAATAAAAATTCGCTGGAAGGACAAATTAAGAAGTGTCTGGAAAAACTGTGCCGGTCTGATGAATTTGACATCGATTATCAAATTGCGCCGATTCGCAACCTCGTTCCCCAGCCCCATGTGGTCAGCCTCTATGTAACCTCTTTTGTGATTGAAAAACTTATCCTGCACAAAGATGTGGTCGATGTCTTTGGCTCGGATGAAGACATATATTTGTCTATTCACCAGCAAGTTAAAAAGATCCTGCCAATATAATGCGCCCTCGCTTTCACCCGCGCCTGATTAACGGGCCATTTGATGACCCCGGGCTGTTCATTCCGTTTCTTTTTGAAAACCGAGCAGTTTTATTCGACCTTGGAGATATTTACGCGCTTTCTGCCAGAGATATTCTCAAAATCAGCCATGTTTTTATTACCCATGCCCACATGGATCATTTTGTCGGCTTCGACAGGTTATTGCGGTTTGTTCTGGGCCGGGAAAAAAAATTATATCTCTATGGTCCGCAGGGATTTTTAAAAAATACCGAAGGCAAGCTGGGCGGATATACGTGGAACCTGGTGAACAACTTCGATTACAAATTACAGCTTGTCTTGACCGAGGTCCATCCGGAATATCTCATCAGCAGAGAATATCCGTGCCAGAATAAATTTATTCCCTCCAAACGGACGATCAAGCGCTCATTTGATGGAGTGCTTTACGAAGAGCCGGCTTTTAAAATATGCGCCGCCATACTCGACCATTCCATTCCCTGTTTGGGACTTGCCTTGAAAGAACAATTCCATATCAATATTAAAAAAGACCGCCTGGAAGCCTTGACGTTGGAGCCGGGACCCTGGCTCAACCAATTTAAGCAGGCAATTTATGATCAAACGGATATGGACTCTGAATTCGAAGTCAAATTCGGAAAAAACAAGACAAAAAAAAAACGTTTTATTTTAGGTGAACTTGCAAAAGAGATCGCATTGATCACCCCGGGGCAAAAGATTGCCTATATCGCCGACGTCGCGTCGAACGCATCAAATGAGGAGAAAATCGTCTCGCTGGCCAAAGATGCCGATCATCTCTTTATCGAAGCGGCATTTCTGAACAAAGACCGTGAAATTGCCAGGCAAAAATACCATCTCACGGCCCGGCAAGCCGGGCAGCTGGCTGCCAAAGCCGGCGCCAAGCAGTTTAGCGTTTTTCATTTCTCCCCCAGATATCTCGGGCAGGAAAACCTCCTGTACGAGGAAGCCTTGGAAGCCTATAAAAGATAGTCTCATGTCCCACAAATATATTCCAAAAGTCGTATTGGGTATTTCAGTCCAGTTGAGTTCTTGAACTGAGAAAATTCCAA
>CP070694.1:3026427-3030437 GCA_020353355.1 Desulfobacterales bacterium
GAGTGAGGGGAAATGAGACTCTTTTCGAAACCGTCCAGTTTGGAATTTCGAATTTCGGTCATTGGATATTGTTTGTTATTTGTTATTTGGAATTTCTCATAGTCCATCAATACCCATTGTTTGAACTAGGACCTAAAACGATATTTTAAATGATGGCCTCAATATTTTTAAGCGCCACATCGCGCACACTTCGGACGTGTTGTCGCATGAATTCCTCGGCCGCGTCTGCATCGCTTTTTTCAATTGCTTTCAAAATTTGGTGATGCTCGCTGACGGTTTTCTTAGCGCGCTCGGGAAGCACCACAGTTCGCAAGCGAATGATCTGCAGATGGGCATTTACCATCTCCATCATGTTTTGAAGCATTTGATTGTCACAAGCGCTCAACAGCAAAGCGTGGAATTCGACCTCGGAGCGGGTATAATTAATCAACTCACGATCTTTTTCGGGAATGGAACTGATTTTTTCAAGTGCATGTCTCAGTTTATCAAGGGTCTTTCGATCCATATTTTCGGTGGCAAGCCGCGCCACCAAACCTTCTAATACCTCACGAATAAGCAAAATCTCACGAACGTTGGTTTCGGTCAGCTCAGCGACAAAGGCGCCGCGACGGGGAATGATTTTTACGATGCCTTCATTTTCCAGGCGACAGAGCGCCTCGCGGATGGGAGTTCTGCTGACATGAATTTCTTTGGCGATATGCTCCTCGTTGATTTTTTTTCCGGGTTCAATCTCCCGCAGGATAATCATATTTTTTATGATATCGTAGGTCTGATCTCTTAAATTGGTGCTATTCACAATTTTTTTCATCGTTGCTCCGCGTGCCATTTTTTGTATATTGTATAATGTATATCGTATATTTCATTTTTGATGAGATTGTCAAGCATTTAACCGCAAAAAAGATTCTACCTTTTATATTCTCCTCAACCTAACCATCAATGCTGATAACTTAAGAAATTATCAGACTGTGGGAGCGGCCTCGACTCGGCTGAGCTCGTCGCAGGCCAGCCGCGAGTAACCGCTTTTCGTTAGGCCATTAATCGCGACTGGAAGCCGTTCCCACAAAAAAAAGCAAATGGCAAAATTCAAAGAAGGGGATTCTCGAGTCAAATGCAAGGTTGATGAATGAGTTGGAATTAGGGTTGCATCAACCGTTCAGTCAGGCGGGACAGACGCTGTTGGGGCTTGTCGTTGTTCAGGGCAATGGATAAGGCTTTTGGGGTGCCGATCAGGATAACCAGTTTCTGGCCCCGGGTCATGGCCGTATACAAGAGATTTCGCTGGAGCATGATAAAATGCTGGGTCATTAGCGGCACAATCACCGCCGGGTATTCCGATCCCTGGGATTTGTGTACCGAAATAGCATAGGCAATTGAAATTTCATCCAAATCCGACTGGTCATATTCGACGAGCCGCCCATCGTAGTCTACGCACAATTGGCCTTTTTGGGGATCAATTTGACGAATGCTGCCGATATCCCCGTTGTAGACTTCCTTTTGATAATTGTTTTTGAGATGCATGACCTTATCATCAATTTTGAAGGCATTTCCCATGGCTTCCATGATTACAGGATTTGGATTTAATACCTCTTGCAGCACCTGGTTGAGATTAATCGTGCCGACCACCCCTTTGTGCATCGGCGTCAACACCTGCAGATCATGCAAAGGATCAAAACCATAGCGTTGGGGAAGCTCTGTCCTGCACAAATCAGCAATTCTGGCGACGACCTGTTGCGGATCACTTTCTTCCAGAAAATAAAATTGCGAGGCACCATCAATCCGTTCAAGGGGCTCAACCTCAAGAGCTTCACCATTTCGAACCCGATGGGCATTGATCACGATAGGGCTTTCTTGGTCTTGTCTGAAAATTTTATTCAAATAAAATACCGGTATACAACCCGATTGAATGATGTCCGCCAGCACATTGCCGGGGCCGACCGACGGCAGCTGGAAGACATCGCCCACTAAGATCAGGACGGCGGATGGTGGCACGGCTTTCAAAAGGTGATACATAAGCTGTGTGTCTACCATCGACGCTTCATCCACAATCAGCGCATCGGCCTCCAGGGGATTATCCTGGTTTCGGATAAATTGTCCATCATTGAAATTGTATCCTAATAGTCGATGGATGGTGATGGACTTTCGGTGGGTCACATCAGCCAGTCGCCGGGCGGCCCGTCCGGTCGGTGCGGCAAGCTTCACCTTTTTGCCGAGAGCCTCCAATATCGTCGCAATCGAACGCAATAAGGTCGTTTTGCCGGTTCCGGGTCCCCCGGTAATAATGGAAATACGATGGGAAAAAATCTGCTCCAGCACCTCAAGCTGGTCATTTGAAAGGTTGATGGCAAGCTTTTTTTGAACTTCGGTAGATATCTGCTGGGGGTCTAGTTTAACAGGCGTAAGAGGTACGGAAAGCAGAGCCTTTAAGCGGTTCGCAAGTCCGGTTTCGGCTAAATACAGCTCCTTAAGAAAGATTGCTCGCGTTTGGGTTTCCCCTAAAAGCGGTTCTACAACAATTTGCTTCGTGCCAACAAGTTCATCAATGGCATCGTAGATGGCGTTGCGATTAAGTTGGAATGCATGTTCGCAACGGGCAATCAGGTTTTCTTCCTCGGCAAAGGAATGGCCGTCATCTGCCAGCTGAAATATCACATGCACGACTGCCGCCCGGATCCGATCCGGCTCCGCTTTGGCTAGACCCAGATTGCGGGCGATGGTATCGGCAATCACAAAGCCAACTCCCGGAAAATCATCTGCCAGCTGATAGGGCTCTTCGCGCAGGAATTCGACCGCCTCGGGACCATATGCTTTATATATTTTAGCGCACCATGATGTTTGCACACCCATTTCCTGTAAAAACTGCATCAAGCCTCGAATGGCGCGATGATCTCTCCAGGCGTTGCATATCATGGTCGCCTTGGCTTCACCGATGCCATCAATTTCAAGCAGCCGTTCGGGTTTCTTTTCGATGACATCGAATGTTTCTGGGCCGAATGCATTGATCAACCTGGCCGCCATGGCTGGTCCGATCCCTTTGATAGCTCCGGATTCCAGGTACTTGTGAATACCGTCGACGGTGGCCGGCAGAGTAACGTCATAAGAATCGATCTTTAATTGTTGTCCGTATTTTGGATGGGTTTGCCAGTACCCCCGAACTTTAAGCGCTTGACCGGGACTGACCCCGGCCATGTGCCCGACAATTGTTACGGGGTTTCGCGATGAACTGGTGGCTAATCTGGCAACCGTGTAATGGGTTTCGTTATTGTGGTAGGTAATGTGTTCGATGAGGCCCTCTAGGGTTGTCAGGGAGGAAGCTTTGCTTTTTGTTGATCTCATACTATCCCGATAGTATCTAACTAAAACAATAGTAATAAATTCGAAGCACGAATTTCGAAATTCGAAACAAATTCTAAATCCCAAATTCAAATGTTCTAAAGTTTTCGAATTTTGATCATTTGCTATTCGGATTTGCCCTTCGACTTGGCTCAGGGTGGTGAGCTCGTCGAACAATTTCGGATTTCGTGCTTCGAATTTCGGATTTTTCTAAACTAATGCCTTATGTTATGCGCAAGATACCATTTAGCAATGCAAATCAATGATCCATTGAGCAGCCTCATACAGATCTTCCGCCACGTAATCGGGAACGATCCCTTTTTCAGCTAGCCGCTGTGCAGCTTTTCCATGCTTGCCGGTTTTTACCAAAACAGCATTCCCACAGCCGGCATTGCGCGCGCACTCAATGTCTCTGTCACTGTCCCCCACCATCACTGCATCGGCAAGATCTATCGAATATTTGCGTTGGGCACGAAAAATCAGGCCCGGTGAGGGTTTGCGACAGTCACAATCATCATCGGGCATATGGGGGCAATAGAAGATATCTTTTATTTTGCCACCGTTTGACTCAACTAGCTTGAGCATCATCGTATGAATGTGTTCAAGCTCTTCGACAGATATCAGCTTGCGGGGAAGTGCGGACTGGTTGGTGATAACGATGTTGGTAAATCCGTTTGCGC
>CP070694.1:3030537-3033166 GCA_020353355.1 Desulfobacterales bacterium
AATATAAAACAAAAAAAATCATCCGGATATTTAAATTTCATGTTTTTAGCTTAGTTATCCTCCGCGAAATCCATCCCGAGAAATTGACTCATAACTTTCATTGATTCATCTTTTCTTCGATGCTTTGCATAGCTTATATGAACTCCATCCGTTGTTCCCGGGCATAAGGATTGTAGTGGTTCATATCCAGGAAAAGTTGCCAGGTGTCATGTTCGACCACTTCCAGGATGTGCAGCAGCCTTTTGTACCCTTCCGTGTCGATCAACTGCTGCGAAGCCCCGAATTCTGATAAAGATCTCCCGATAAAATGGGTCAACGCCAGACTGACGGCAATTTCTTTGTCATGTTCTTCCGGTGTGGTTTCAATCACCGTGAGGTGTTTGGAAGCCAGATACGATTTAATTTGAGAATAATGTTCGTCATCGATCCGCACTTTGCACAAAACAATTTTGCTGCCTTCCAGCGTTTTCGCGGCACTGTCAGGTCCAAACATGGGATGGGTGGCCAGAATAGAAACATAATCCGGCAATATCGCTTTCATCCACTGGACCGGATTAACTTTCACCGAGCATACATCGACGATGAGCGTGTCATTCCTGAGCAAGGGGGCAATTTTTTTGAGAACATCCTGGATGCCTGAAATGGGTACGGCCAATATCACAATTTTTTGTCGACAAATCTCTTCAAGGGAACCGGCAACCGCACCGGTTTCAGCGATCGCTCCTGATTTGTCTTCGATGTCATAAGCGTAGACATTAAACTCCTGAGCCAGATATCGTGACATCAAGCGGCCAAAACGACCAAAACCAATAATACCGATCATACTCACCTCAGCAAACTTATCAACTTATTCACATAAATGTATAAATCGCGGCTGGAAGCCGCTCCCACAAAGCAAAATAATTTGCTCCAGTTATCCCTAAAACCCAAATTGGTCTTCAATAAAGTGCCTCGAGTTTTTGCCAAAAATCGGGAAAAGATTTTGCTACACAATCTTCGTTTTTGATTGCAATACCGGGAACCCGCAGTCCTGCCACCGCAAAACTCATGGCGATGCGATGATCGTCGTAAGTTTCAATTTCAGCTCCATGGGGTTCGCCGCCGCTAACTCGCAGGGCAGACTCGCCACAGCCGGCGTCAATGCCCATTTTGGAGAGTTCGCGGACTGTTGCATCCAGACGATTGCTCTCTTTGCCCTTCAGGTGCGCCACATTTTTTATGATTGTCGTTCCTTTGGCAAATGCGGCAACCACCGCCAGCGTTGGGACTAAATCCGGCATATCGGCCATATCCGCCTCCACAGCGACAAGGGGTCCGCCGGTAACGGCGATGCCATCCGGGTCTCTGGAGATTTTACAACCCATGGCTGCCAGAAGATCTAAAAACCGAATATCTCCCTGTCGAGAATCAACGGGGATATCCTTTACTTTTATCGTGGCTCCCGCAATCGCCGCGGCTGCCAAAAAATAACCGGCCTGGGAACAGTCGGGTTCGACCGCATAGGAACCGGCCTGATAGACCTGACCGCCGGGCACGTTAAAGCAATCATAACTTTCACGCATAACGGTGACCCCGAATTTTTGCATGACATCCAGGGTAATATCTATATAGGGGCGCGACACAGGCCCGTGGGTAACCACAATTTCAGTGTCGTTTTTTGCATAAGGGGAAATGAGCAGAAGTGCAGAGAGGAATTGACTGCTCAGGGAACAGTTTAGGTTGACTTTCCCGCCCTGGATTTTGATTGCCTCCACTTCGATTGGCGGGCAGCCGTTGTTTTTTACTGGCCGGGATTTCACGCCCATTTGATTCAGGCCGTCGATTAAATCCTGCATGGGACGTTGCTGCATGCGCTTCGTCCCTGTAAGAACATATTTTCCCTTTCCCAGCGCCACCGCCGCCGTCAAGAGACGCATAGAGGTGCCGGAGTTGCCTAAATCAAGCGTTTCCCGACAGGCATCCAATGAACCCCTTTTGCCATATACATCAATTTGCTTCTGACCCTTTTCAAGGTGCACACCGAGCTTCCTCAAGGTTTTCAGCGTAATGTCGGTGTCTTCGCTCTCCAATGCGCTATTCAGCGTGCATTGTCCATCCGACAGAGCGGCGGCAATCAGCATCCGGTGCGTGTAGCTCTTGGAGCCCGGAACAGTAAATTCAGCATACTTCCGGCGTATGGGTTTAATATCGCGCATCTAAGTTAGTTCGTCTTTAGGGTGTCATCCCCCTGTCTTATCCCGTTCATCCAGGGCGGCCAAAACAGCTAATTTCATAATCGCAACGGGTGCTTTGATATTCGTCCACAGTTCAAACTGCTCGGCACCCTGATAGATAAACATGGAAGCGCCATCAACAGTGGTGCAGCCAATTTTCCCGGCTTCGCTCAAAAGACGGGTGTTTAACGGATTGTAAACGATATCCATGACCACCATATGATTGTCCAGAAGCTCTTTCGACAGAGGAATATCATCGACATGCGGTGTCATTCCCACAGAAGTGGTATTGATGAGGATGTCGCAGCTGAGTTGATGGACCTCTGCAAGTGGAATAAATGCGGCATCCAGATCCCGGGCAAGCTTCTCTCCGTTTTCTTTAGACCGGTTGACGATGGTTAATCGACCGCCTTCAG
>CP070694.1:3033266-3062857 GCA_020353355.1 Desulfobacterales bacterium
CCAGACCGGGAAGTATGCCGATGGCCAGACCCATGAAAACGCCGCAGATCAGCATCAACAGGTGCGCCGGCTGCAGAACGACACCCAGTGAATGCAAGAAGACGTCCAAAATTACGCTCCTCGATGGGTCATTTGACCTTGATGTCGTACTTGGTTTCGATCCAGTTGATCAACCACTTTCTGTCCTGGGGCGGCACCTCCAGAACCTGGTCGAAAGCCTTGCGGGCTTTTTCACCGGCCAGCTGAGTGTAGCCGCCGAGGCTTTTTTCGACGATCTGCTGAAACTCCGGATCCGCGATAGTTTTGGTGGCTGCATCGCGGTAAGCCTGGACGATGTCCTCAGGGGTTTTATCCGGCAGCCACATGGCTTTTTGCACGCCGAATCCGGCAAGGAAAAACGCTTTCCAGGCATTGAACGCGGGTCCTTTGGGCTTCTTGCCGTACACGATCTCGTAAGCTTCCGGCATGCAGGGCAGATCCGGCTCGACCGGATCGCGCACGATGTTGCCGTCGTCGTCCAGCGCACCCCAGCTCATCAACGGTACGGCCTTTTCCAGCTTAATCAGCGGCCGCACATTTTCGATGTAAGCCGAAGTGGTCTGATAGTCGATGTTGACCTCGCCCTGCTCGAAGGCCACCCGGCCCGGCCCGCGTCCCTTGTAACCGAAGACGGCTTTAACCTCCAGACCCAGCATATCAAAAGCCAGCAGGGGAATGATGTCCAGGGAGGTCGCGCCCTGGGAGGCATAGGCCAGGGGTTTGCTGAAGCCCTTGAGGTCTTTGACCGTTTTTACGCCCAGATCCGGCTTGATGTAAGCGATGCCGCCCACCGGACTGGCAAACACGATTTTATACTTGGAAAAGTCGTATTTTACCTTGGGATTTTCCAGCAGGTAGGGAAAGGTTGTGGACCCGGAAGATCCGAAGACGGTTAAACCGTCCGGCCGGGCCCGGGTGTGAAAGTGATTACCGCCGACAATGCTGCCGCCGCCGGGCATGTTCTTGACTGCCACAATCGGATTGCCGGGCAAATACTTCTGGAAAAAGGGAGCATACAGACGCGCCCAGACGTCACTGCCACCCCCCACACCGAAGGGAATGATCCATTCGATGGTCTTGCCGGAGAAATCCGCGCCCTGCGAAGCCGGCACGGCCAGAAACGCAGCCAACAATGCAATTACCATAAAATTCACTATTTTTTTCATATTTTGTCCTCCTTCCTTTTTTCGATGAGTGGCTTTCTCATCCGTGTTGGCTATGAATTACCTCCTTTTTATGGTTGTCCTCTAGATCGACATCTAACTTATAGACAAACTATTGAAAATAGCAACAAAAAACGCTCGTGACGCATGAGGGTGTCCGGTGTCTTGCTGAGCACAATGATTAGAGGCGAAATCCAGCGAGATAGCGGGGCTTTTGAGAGTGATCTCCTATTTTTGCGATAGGGTTCTATTCGGTTTTCTCCCGCGCCTGCTCAATTGCGTTTCGAATCAGCGCTGCGTAGCGATAAACCGCATGGACAAATTTGCCGTAGGGCATCGTGATGAAAAGACCCGCCACTACACCCAGATGCACTGCCAGCAGGATCCCCATGGCCGGCGTTTCCCGCAGGAACAGCAGTAACAGGCCTGTCAGACTGGTTAAAAACAAAAGCAACAGAAATCCGATGTCCATACCAAACGCACGCGGGGTGGCCGGCACCGTGTCCATTCGCCGCTTGAGATAAAGCAACCCCGCCGTACCCACCAGCAGGGCCGACCCGCCGACGGTGCCCAGCATAACCGGCCAGCTCCAAAGAGGATACGGTGCGCCCCAGTTCAAGAAGTGGTCGTAGATCGCGGCGATGGTGGTCGAGGCCAAACAAAGCATGAAACCATAAAAGACGAGATGATGGAACCAGCGTCGAACCATACTGAAGCGATCATCCGGATAGTTGCATCCGTAGCCGCCGCCATCCAGGTACTTGAGCCGCAAAGCCTCCGATATCGCGCGCAGGTTCGCACGGGGATCGGCCAGCTCGCTCAACTGCCCGCCGGTTGCACGCCAAAAACTCAGGCTGCCGATCAAAAGATTTGCAAGAATATGGATAGCCAGAGCCGAGAACGGGATGACCATCAGCCTATATGGAATCACCTGGTAGAAGGCGTTCTCACCGATGTGGGTCGAGAGAATCACCGAGGGTGTCTTGAAAACAAATACCAGCAGCAAAACAACGGCTTGGCTTAACACCGTGATCAAGAAGACCGCCAAACCGTTGTGCCGAAACAGGCCTGCGAGAAAACCGGGCCGGATAATCTCGCGGTATGTTTCAAGCCTGAGCTCGGCTAGAGTTTTGGGGACGTTCAGGGCAAATTCGTGCGGAGGCGCATACTGGCAGGCATAATAGCACCCGCGGCAATTGTGACAGAGATTGGCCAGATATTTCAAGTCCGGGGCCGAGAACGTTCTGCGCAGCTCCATTGCCGGGAAAACCGCGCAGAATCCCTCGCAATAGCGGCACGCGTTGCAGACCGTCATCACCCGTTGAGCTTCTTTAAGACAATCCGTCGATGGCATAACGCGCCGCCTCCTTGCCAGCGATCCGGCCAAAAACCGTACCGATGGTCATCCCGAATCCGGCCAGGTAACCTTTACCCAGGATATTACCTGACATGATCTCGCCTGCCGCGAAGATGTTTGGCGCCGGCCGGTCGCCCTGCATGATCACCTGAGTCTGCTCGTTGACGTTGACCCCAAGATAGGTGAACGTGATCCCGGCCCGCAGCGGGTACCCGTAATACGGAGGGGTATCCAGCGGACGCGCCCAATGACTCTTCGGCGGCTCCAGTCCCCCCGTCGCACAGTCGTCCAGAATCGAGGCATCGAACGTACCGGGCCGTATGGACCGGTTGAACTCACTCACAGTTTCCTGGAGCGCGGAAGGGTCGAGCTCCAGTCGGGCGGCCAGCTCGCCGATCGAATTGTCCTCAATCGGAGGGAAAACCGAAGGCATGAACAGGTTTATGGATTTTGCATCGATGATCGAGTAGGCGATCTGATCCGGTTGCTGGGCGACAAGCCGGCCCCAGATTGCGTAGCGTTTGGGCCAGAAATCCTCACCTTCGTCGTAGAAACGCTTGGCGTATTTGTTGACTGCGATTCCGAAGGAAATACAATCCAGACGCGTGACAATCCCGCCATCGAATTTGGGTGCCCGGGCGTCGACTGCCACGGCATGACACTGTTGGGGGTCGCCGACGGGCTGCGCTCCGTGGTCGAGCAGCACCCGCAACATGCGGCCCCTGTCGTAGGGAGTGCCACGGATGATAAAGTTGTCGGCGGCCGTTCCCCAGTACTGCTTCAGCCAGTCAAGGTTCGCCTGAAATCCGCCTGCAGCCACAACAACGCTCCTGGCCCTGACGCTCTGGCAAGCGCCGCGTGACACAAAAACCGCCGATGAAAACTTACCGTCGCTAATCTCGAGATCGCGGACCTCGGCCTCATACAATGTCTCAACACCCAACCTGCTGGCTGTGGCGTAGTAGGCATTCATCAGGGCCTTCCCGCCGCCGAGGAAGTGGGCATTGGTTCTTCCCAGATGAAGCGTGCCGCGCAGCGGCGGCTGAAAATGGCAGCCATGCTTCTCCATCCATTCCCCTAAGCCTGCCGATTGGCGGATGGTGAAGCGCGCGAGTTGTTCGTTCGTCTGACCGCCGGTCACCTGCCACAGATCTTCCCAGAACTCGTCTGCGAGGTAGGGTCCGGTCAAATAATCATTTGGGTGTTCATGCAGGTAACGGATATTGCGGGTGTGACGACTGTTACCACCTCGAAAATCTTTGGGAGCGCTTTCAAGCATTAAAACCTTAGCCCCGGCCTCCGCCGCGGTCATTGCAGCGCACAGCGCGGCATTGCCTCCCCCAACGACCAGGACGTCTGTTTTTATCTGTTCAAGATTTGGCATCGCTCCCTCAGATCCCCAGGATGATTTTGATTTATACAAGAATTATCATCGGCCGCAATAAAAAATAAAGGCTATTGATTTTATGTAACCAAGTTTTCTATGTTCAAATTGTTTGATTATTTTTGAGTTTTGTGAAACGTATTGTCTCTAACCTGTTGTTATCTCAAAACCTTGATAAAATCAATTAGGGAGATCCGGACATGCAAAAGAGAATAGCGGCTGTGTATATGAGAGGGGGAACCAGCAAGGCGGTTTTCTTCCATGATCATGACCTTCCGAAGGACCCGGAAATCCGGGACCGGGTAATTCTGGCGGCGTATGGCAGCCCGGATCCAAACCGGCGCCAAATCGACGGTATGGGCGGAGCGGTTTCGGTCACCAGCAAGGTGGCCATCATCAGTCGCTCTGAGGATCCGGATTATGATGTGGTCTACAATTTCGGTCAGGTTTCCATTGACCGTCCTATCGTTGATTATAAGGGAAACTGCGGCAACATCTCCTCGGCGGTGGGACCTTTTGCGGTGGATGAAGGTCTGGTGAAAATAGAAGAACCAATGACCCGCGTGCGAATATATCAGAAGAATACCGAGAAACTGATTCTCGCAGAAGTGCCGGTCAGAAATGGCCGCTTTGATGAGGAGGGCGAGTATATGATTGCCGGCGTTCCGGGCAGCGGCAGCAAAATCACTCTACGCTTCTCAGACCCCGGCGGATCTGTTACCGGCAGGCTTTTTCCCACGGGTAGTCTGGTAGACACGCTGGATGTCCCTGGTGTTGGCAGCGTCAACCTGACCATCATGGATGCCGCCAATCCCGTGGTTCTGGTCCCCGCTCAAGCCATCGGCCTAAGCGGCATTGAGATTGAAGAAATCGAAAACAGCGAATCCATCAGGGCCAAACTCGAGGCTATTCGCAGTCTGGCGGCTGTCAAAATCGGTCTCGTAAAAACTCCGGAGGAAGCAACCCTGCGCAGCCAGGCGGTACCCAAAATCGCATTTGTGGCCCCATCGCAGAAATATAAAACTCTTGGCGGAATGACCATTAAAACCAACGAAATCGATCTTGTGGCGCGCATCATGTCTATGGGTACCCTGCACAGATCGTATGCGGTCAGCGGAGCCATCGCGACAGCTGGAACAGCCAGGATCGAAGGTACGGTTGTCCGCGAAATGTTGAATCCCAAAGCCGCGAACAAGGAAGTCCTCCGGATCGGCCATCCCGGAGGAATCATTGAGATCGGGGCCAAAGTGGAGAAAAATGGCGATCTTTACGAATACAAAGAAGCCGCTTTGGGACGCACAGCCCGTCGTTTAATGGAAGGATACGTTTTGGTCCCTCAAAAATATTTCAGCAAAGCCTGACACATAAACCCCCTTTTTAAAAGTATGCCGATCAAATGAAAACATACCAAATCGTTGTATTGCCCGGTGATGGCATCGGGCCGGAGATTGTGGAAGCAGCACTTGAAGTCCTTGAAAAAGTTCAAGAACTATCGGGTAAATTTCATCTGGACTACCAATTTCACAAAGCTGGAGCTGCCTATTATAGAGAATCCGGCAAAGCGATATCTAAAAAGACCCTCGCAGCGATGGATAAAGCGGATGCCACTCTCAAAGGGCCAGTTGGACTTCCGAATGTCCGCAAGCCGGATGGCACCGAAGCTGGCATATTGGGAGGGGTGCTGCGAATCGGTTTTGATCTTTATGCCAACGTTCGACCCATTAGACTTTTCCCTAATGTGTCGAGCCCGCTTGCGAACAAAAAACCAGATGATATCGATTATATCTTGCTGAGAGAAAATACCCAGGGCCTTTATCTCTCGCGCGGCGTCGGACTGGTAACAGATGAAGCAGCCACCGACACACTCCTCATGACTCGCAAGGGCTGTGAACGCATCGCCCGGCTTGCTTTTCAACTCTCAATCCAGAAAGAACGGGGAGCACCACAAGACGGCAAGAAAAGAGTCACCCTGGTTGACAAGAGCAATGTCCTGCGAAGCTTTGCATTTTTTCGAAAGATTTTCCTTGGAGTTGCTCAAGAAAATCCGGAAGTGGAGGCCGAGTGCTTGTACGTCGACGCTGCCGCAGCAGCCCTGATCAACCGACCTGGACATTTTCAGGTCATCGTTACGGAAAACATGTTCGGTGATATCCTGAGTGATCTGGCCGGAGCCACGGTGGGCGGGCTGGGAATGTGCCCTGGTGCGAATATTGGCGATCATTTGGCCTATTTTGAACCGATTCACGGGTCTGCTCCTGATATTGCCGGCAAAAACCTGGCCAATCCCCTATCTCAAATTAGGTCTGGCGCCATGATGCTGGATTATCTTGGTGAAAAAAAGGCGGCCCGGGCCCTTGAAAAAGCCATTTGGCAGAGCCTGTTGAAGAAACGCATAAAATTAACGACATCCGGTACTGCGCTAGACGGACCGAAGAAGGTTGTCGAGGTTTTGAGGAAGGAGTTGAAATGAATTCTATTGTAGGATTGTCGCTGTATCTGGTTCTTGGAACCATCGGAGGCTTTTTAGGAGCAAAGCTTAAGATAACCGGTGGTGTTTTAATCGGCGCGATGCTGATCGTGATCTTTGTGAAAATTATATTGAATGTTCACTGGGAAATTCCCAAGCAATTCAGTTTCGTGCTGCAAATTTTCCTGGGTATCATGGTGGGGGCAACCTTCCAGCCGGCTATGATCAAAATTTTAAGTAAGGTTGTTATCCCGGTCATCATCTCAACACTGGTACTTGTTGGTACCGGTATCTTGCTGGCTCTCATTTTTATCAAGCTTGGAATTTTAGATACCGGAACGGCTTACCTCGGCACCAGTCCGGGGGCGATGAGCGCTTTAATTGTTCTGGCCCTCGACAGCGGCACCAATGCAGCACTGGTAACAGCCTTTCATTTTGTGCGAGTGGTTGTTATTGTTCTAACCACTCCGTTTATTTTTAAATTCTTTTTTGATTAAAGCCAACTGCCTGTCATCGAAGCCCAACCATCATCTTTTGATCCATGCCTGCCAACCCCACCCATCTTTGCTAGGCTAACTTGCCATGGGACGAAATTGACTTATGTTGTAATAGACAAATTTGGATGCAACAACCTTAGCATTTGATCTGCGCATCTAAAGTTCAGCTGAAATTCGAAGCCATCAAGGCATATGGAGGTAAAACATGTACAGTCATTTTGGCAAATCGATCCCGATCCTGCTGGGGATCTTCATATATACATTTGTGTTCAGCTCTTCCTTATGGAGCCAGGATAAACCCAAAGGTCCACCGCCGGCAAATGTAACGGTGGCCGAGGTGAAAAACGGCATGGTGGCGCCCCAGGCCGAATTCGTTGGTACGGTGTACTATCAGGAAGTCTCCGATGTCGCCTCTGAATTAAGCGGCCTGGTTGAAACAGTAAGTTTCGAGGAAGGACAGCGGGTGAAAAAAGGACAAATTCTGGTCCAACTCGGATCAGAGATACTCGGCAAAGATCTCCAGGCGACGAAATCTTCCTATGAGCAAGTGTTGGCTGAGCTGGAAATCGCACGCATCGATTTAACACGCAAGGAAAAACTATTCAAAAGGAAATCGATCGCAGAACAAACCTACGACGAGGAACGATTTCAGGTCATCGGTCTTGAAAAGCGTGCCGCTTCCCTGAAAGCCCAGGTAGAGCGCATTGAGATCGAATTGGGAAAAAAGGTTATCCGGGCACCCTATGAAGCCGTTGTGCTTGAACGACGGGTGGATCGGGGTGAATGGATTGCCCAAGGGGCCAGTGTAGCGGTTTTGGCAAAAGATGATGTGGTGGATATTGTGGTGGAAGTGCCGGAACGATTTATTCCATATGTTCGCCAGGGCATGCCGGCCCAGGCGGCGATCAACGGCTATACGGTCAACGGAAAAATAGTTGCCATTGTGCCACGGGGGGATATCGCCACCCGCACCTTCCCGGTAAAAATCCGGACACCAAATAAATTTTCCCTTATTGAAGGCATGTCAGCCAGGGTTATTTTGCCCACCGGCGAGCGTAAAAATACACTGATCGTTCCACGCGATGCCGTCATATCCATGTCTGGCCGAAGTGTGGTGTTTGTCGTTAATGATTCAAAGGCTGGTATGAGGCCTGTAAAGATGGTCGGTTATGAGGGGCTAAATGCCGCTATCGAGGCCAGCGACCTCAACGAGGGAATGCTTGTGGCGTTGAAGGGCAACGAACGCTTGAGGGATGGACAGATGGTTTTGGTCAAATGATAAAAAGCAATGAATCTTGTTAGATTTTCCATTGAGAAACCGGTTACTGTTGTAGTGGGGGTCATTCTTGTGGTGCTCTTCGGCTGGATTGGTCTGACGCAAATGCCCTACCAACTGAGCCCTACCGTCATCGAACCTGAAATCTCAGTGACAACGATCTGGCCGGGGGCAACCCCCTATGAGGTCGAGCGTGAAATTATCGAGGAGCAGGAAAAAGCTCTTAAAGGTGTTCCCGGTCTCGTGGAAATGGAGAGTTCCTCGTTTAATTCCCAAGGGACTGTTACCCTAAAGTTTCGTATCGGAACCGATGTGGATGACGCTCTGCTGAGGGTCTCCAACAAACTCAACGAAGTTCCATCATATCCCGAAAACGTCGACAAGCCCGTTATCACTGCCACCGGTGCTGCCACATCACCGGTCATTTGGATGGTGTTGAAGAATACCCAAGACAACCCTCGATCCCCATACATGTACCGCACCTATTTCGAAAACCATATTCGACAATATCTTGAACGAACAGAGGGCGTTGCAGATCTGTTTGTCGGCGGTGGCATAAAGACCGAAATGCACATCGTCGTTCAGCCGGTAAAACTCGCCGCCTACGGACTTACGATAACGGATCTGATCAACCTGCTCAGAACCGAAAACATCAACGTTTCGGCAGGGATCTTGGGCGTCGGGCGCAGAGACTATAGGATCCGGGCAGTTGCAGAATTCAAATCTCCCGAGGATATCGCAGACATTGTGATTCGATCTACCGGTGCTGAGCGCATTCGAGTGGCAGATGTGGCCACGGTCGGTTTCGGGTATGAAAAACTGAATGCCGCCATGCTGCATATGGGAAAGGAGGGCATTGCCATTGGTGTCAAGCCGGAGCCGGACGCCAATATTCTGGAGCTTACCGATCGAATCGAAAATGTGGTGAACTGGCTGAATGCCGAAAAGCTTGCTGCCGAAAAAATTTATTTGGACTGGGTGTATGATCAACGACCCTATATCCGGGGAGCAATCAATTTGGTCCGACAAAATATTTTGCTGGGCGGAACATTTGCTATAATTGTGCTGTTGATTTTTCTAAGAAGTTTTATCTCAACAATTGTCGTGGCCGCCGCCATTCCGATCAGTATCATCGGCACCTTCATTTTTATGAATCTGCTGGGACGAAACTTGAATGTGGTGAGTTTGGCGGGGATCGCCTTTGCCGTGGGAATGCTGATTGACAGTGCCATTGTGGTACTGGAGAACATCGACCGGCATCGCGGTATGGGAAAAGCAGCTTTTGAATCTGCCTATCACGGAACGCGCGAGGTTTGGGGGGCCATCCTGGCCTCCACCCTGACAACCGTTGCCGTGTTTCTTCCGGTGGTCTTTATGGAAGAAGAGGCCGGTCAGTTGTTTAGAGACATTGCCATCGCCGTGACCTTTGCGGTGGCCTTGAGTCTTTTTGCTTCCGTATCGGTTATTCCGATGTTTTCCAGAATGCTTTTCGCGTTAGCCAAGCGAAAACAGGCTCACCAAAAAAAGACATCTGTTTTGAGTCGCATCGGCAATGTGTCTGCGAATTCCATTATGTGGCTGGTGAAAATAGCCACCAAAAATTGGCTGACACAAGCCGTTACGGTGGTTGGGTTTAGCAGTATTTCGATTATCGGGGCCGTTTATTTATTTCCGAAAATGGAATATCTGCCCCAGGGAAATCGTAACCTGGTGATCAATATTTTAATACCGCCGCCCGGACTTTCATTTGATGAACGCAAAGCGATTGGTGAGTACATCTATCGATACAATCAACCGTATTTCGGCAAAGATCATAATGGATTTCCCGGCATCAAAAATATGTTTTATGTCGGCGCAGATCAAATTATGCTCTTTGGAGCTATCAGCACCCAGGAACAACGTGCCGGCGAGTTGGTTCCGCTGTTTACGCGAACCATATCTTCTATTCCCGGTATGTACGGAATCAGCATTCAAGCAGGAGTTTTTCAGACAAGTCTTGGCCGTGGTCGAAGCATTGAAATTGATGTCAGCGGCGATGATATCGACCGTATTGTTCAGGTGGCCGGGATGCTTTTTGGAGCGATAAAAAGAGAAATCCCGGATGCCCAAATCAGGCCGGTACCTTCCTTAGAACTGCTCTTTCCTGAAGTTCGGCTCATTCCGGATCGAGATCGTCTGAAGGCGGCCGGAATGTCCGCCCGAGATTTCGGTCTGGCCGTGGATGTCCTCATGGATGGTCGGGCGGTCGGGGAGTTTAAAGAAGAAGGCCAGAAAAAAATTGATCTTATTCTCAAAGCCTCGGAAAAAGACATTTCCACACCTGAAGAACTTTACCATTCCCTCATTGCCATATCCGGCGGAAAGATCATTCCGGTATCATCCCTGTCGGCCATTGAGCGGACAGCGGGGATCACCCAAATCCGGCATCTTGAGAGACAACGAACAATCACCTTACAGGTCACGCCGCCTTTTACGATACCGCTTCAGGAAGCCATGGAGATTATTGAGACGAAAGTGGTGGTACCATTTGGCGAACAAGGCAGGCTAAAGGATACCGTTTTGGGTCAAAGCGGCGTCGCCGATAAGCTTAGCGGGGCGCGTCAGACCCTTCAATGGGATTTTATCCTTGCCGCCGTAATCGCCTATCTGTTGATGGCGGCGTTGTTCGGCAATTTTATCTATCCACTTGTCATCATGTTTACCTTACCCTTAGCTGCTGTAGGTGGATTGATCGGGCTCAAGCTCGTCAACATCTTTATTACCGATCAACCGCTTGATATCTTGACCATGCTGGGATTTGTCATTTTAGTCGGCGTGGTCGTCAACAATGCAATTCTCATTGTGCATCAGGCATTAAATAATATTCGCTACAATGGGATGCCGCATCGCAGCGCCGTGCTTGAATCGACACGCACGCGACTGCGGCCGATTTATATGAGTGCCGCCACCAGCATTTTTGGAATGCTGCCCTTGGTTTTGATTCCCGGGCCAGGCTCCGAGTTTTACCGGGGACTGGGAAGCGTCGTGCTCGGCGGTTTGGCCGTGTCAACTGTTTTTACCGTATTTGTAATTCCCGCCTTGTTGATGTTTTTCATTCGGTTTGAGAAAGCCCGCGGTAACCTTTAGGAATTTCTATGCTATTTTAGAAAAATGGCGACGTAAGGTCGGAGTGAGACAGTGGCTAACAATACTAAAACTTTTATTGATCGGGCAAACAGGGGGCGTGCTATGCTTGATCGAAACGAACTCTATGAAAAATGGAGCAATCAGACATGAAATACCGAGAAGAAAAGGATAGTTTGGGAACGGTCAAGGTTCCTGCTGATGCGTATTATGGATCGCAGACCCAGCGGGCGGTGGATAATTTTCCGATCAGCGGCCTTACGTTTCCGCCCGTGTTTATCCATTCTTTGGCATTAATCAAAAAATGCGCTGCGCAGGTGAATAGCGAACTTGGTTTATTGGACCAAAAGCTTGCCGGGGCTATTTCGCAGGCCGCCCGGGAAGTAACGGACGGCAGCTATGATGACCAGTTTGTGCTGGATATTTTTCAAACCGGCTCGGGCACGTCCACGAATATGAATATGAATGAGGTGGTCGCCTCCCGGGCAAATGAGATCCTCACCGGAAAAAAGGGCGGGAAATTGCCGGTCCACCCGAATGATCATGTGAATCTCGGGCAATCCAGCAACGATGTCATTCCATCCGTTATCCATATTGCGGCACTGCAACTGATTTATGATTCTCTAATCCCGGCTCTCGACCATCTCCATAGCGCCCTTTTGAAGAAATCAAAGAATTTCAGGGATGTGAAAAAGCTCGGTCGAACCCACTTGCAGGATGCCGTGCCGTTAACCCTGGGCCAGGAATTTTGCGGCTATGCCAGACAGATTGAGCTGGGGCTAGCACGCGTTCGCACTGTTGAGCCCAGACTTGCCGAGCTTGCCCTCGGCGGGACGGCGGTTGGCACCGGTTTAAATACCCATCCGGAATTTGCCCGGCGCACGATTGCATTGATTTCGGAGCACACGGGCTTGCCGTTTACAGAAGCTGAAAACCATTTCGAGGCTCAGGCCGCCCAGGACGCGGCCGTCGAAACCAGCGGAGCCTTAAAAACCGTGGCGGTCAGTCTTTTCAAGATCGCCAATGACATTCGCTGGCTGGCTTCGGGTCCGCGCAGCGGGATCGGCGAGATAAACATTCCAGCGCTGCAACCGGGATCGTCGATTATGCCGGGAAAAGTCAATCCCGTTATTCCGGAAGCCGTGATACAGGTAGCCGCCCAGGTCATGGGCAATGATACGACCATTGCCATAAGTGGTCAGGGGGGGTATTTCGAACTGAATGTGATGCTGCCGGTAATTGCCCATAATTTGCTGCAATCCATTACCCTTTTAGCATCAGCAGCCAGCGTTTTTGCCGAAAAGTGCATATTGGGCATCACTGCCAATCAAAAGGCCTGTGCGGCCTATATTGAAAAAAGCCTGGCGCTGGTCACCGGAATGGTGCCTGAGATTGGCTATGATCGTGCCGCTGCTCTTGCGAAGAAAGCTTACGAGACCGGCAAAACCATCAGGGAAATTGCCCTTGAAGAAGGCATCCTCACGGAAGATAAGCTCGATCAATTACTTTCTGCGTAAATCACCCGGCGACGTTCAGGAGATGTTTTTCATCTCAACCAACGGATACTGGTAAATTTACATCTTGGTCTATTTCGGCTATAAAAGGTTTGCCACGATGATATAAGTCAGCGAATGATCCGAATATGAAAACAGGAGGTATGCCATGGCAAAGAAGTCATACACGATTAAAACAGCCTGTCCCCAGTGTGGATGCAGCCGCGCCCAGGTGCTGAGCGAAGATGAAATGCGAGAGAAATATGGTGATGTCCCCAATTTTGAAATGGAATGCCATGAATGCATGCAGAAATACATCTCGGAGATGAAAAGCGCCTGTCCCGATTGGGATGCGGAATGCCGCTTGCAGGAGTAGTCGCTGCGCTCCGCTAACCTCCAACCTAAAGTATTTTCTTATTTAGCGCTTCCCACCATAAGGCCCACGGACCTATGGATTATCCGAATATAGCCCCGCCCGCTTTGATGCTGAGTTTGACCCCCATGTAAAGCATCAGCAGTCCGGCCAGGATGTCGGACTGCCTGCGATAACGCTGAAAAATTTTCGATGCGCCGGTACCTAAAAGCAAAAGTCCGGGAATGGTGCCAATGGCAAATGCCAGGACCAACAGCGCACCGTAAAAAATGCTGCCGGTGGGCAGCGCACGTGCAAAGGCACCGTAGGAGAGTCCGCAGGGAAGAAGTCCCAGTATTAGTCCAAGTATGAACATTTCAACCTGCCCCTTTTGAAGCGCAGCGGACCTCAAAATTTTCCGAAAGCCGGGAATTTTATCCGGAGACGCCACAGCGATCCAACCCGGCTCAGCAAGTACACCTAAACGGGACAGACCGAAAATAATCAAAAACAATGCTGCTAAAATCCTTAATCCGATCTGTATTCGTGATATCCAGACCTGGGGATCCATCCCCGAAGCCGAGGCAATTTTGGCCAGAGCAAGCCCGATGGCTCCCATCATCCCACCCATTGCAACATAGGTTAATGTGCGTCCCAAATGATAAAACACGTGCGGAGAAAATTTGCCGGTTCTGGCGGGAAATGCGAAAATAAGAGGTCCACACATTCCAATACAGTGGCCGGTTCCGAGAATGCCGAGCATCAGCATCGAATACAAATCAATTTCGTTCAATGCGCACCATCCCTGCATCATTTCGAAGAAGTAAGCAATTATGGATAGCATGCCGAGAATAACTTTAAAAGTGAAAAGTAGATCCTACGATCATACTGCCTCAATTGAATGGCGCCGCAAATCGATGATAACACCTTGACGAATTTATGGATTACATGGTAATGCTCACATCTTAATTTTTTTTCGAGAATGAATCATAGGATAAACCAGGTGCCTGAATCCTCCATCCAGAATCCGTTTAGCGGGCTATCCCGCCTAAAACTCTTCTGGGCCCTTTCCAGAACGCCTCACGGCCTGCTGGATATGTGTACCCCGGCCTTTGGCGCCCTGTTATGGCTCGGCCATTTCCCTCCCATCCATATCATTATTATCGGATTAATTACGACGTTTGCCGGATATACGGCCGTGTATGCCCTAAACGATGTCATCGATTATAAAGTCGATCGAGAAAAGGTAGCTGCCGGAGGCTTTTCAGATTTGGCCAGCGACCTGGATAGTGTTTTGGTCAGGCACCCGATGGCTCAGGGATTGTTGAGTTTTAAAGAAGGCATCTTATGGGCGCTGGCATGGGCCCTTCTGGCGCTGATCGGTGCGTATTTATTGAATCCGGTGTGTGTGCTTATTTTTATCTGCGGTTGTGCTTTGGAAAGCATTTATTGCCTGTTATGGCGGGTCAGCCCTTTTCGCACATTTGTCAGTGGAGCGGTAAAAACCTCCGGTGCCATTGCCGCCGTTTTCGCTGTCGATGCGACGCCTTCACCCATGTATTTGAGTTTTCTTTTTTTGCTGTTGTTTTTTTGGGAAATCGGCGGCCAGAATATTCCCAATGACTGGGGCGATATCGAGGAAGATCGCCGCATGAACGCCAAGACCATCCCGGTGCGCTGGGGACTTCAGCGCTCCAATTTAATTATTATGCTGACCATAATGCTGACGCTGTGCATGAGCGCGATGATCTTTTATTTTGCCGGGGCCCGTTTTGAATTTGTATCGGTCCTTTTAGCGTTGATCGTGGGGTGTTATTTGCTTCTATTTCCGGCCATAAAGCTTCATAAAACAAAGGATCGAGACCAGGCCATGGCACTTTTCAACAAAGCCAGTTATTATCCCCTGGCGTTGCTTGTCGTCGTCGTCATCCAGTTGTTGATACCGTAAATGCTCATTCAAGGAGTTTATGATGAAAGAATTCGATGCGACCGAACTTGCTGAATACAACGGTGAAAACGGCCAACCGATCTATATTGCCCATGGCGGCAAGGTCTATGATGTCAGCGAGAGCAAACTGTGGCGCAATGGGTTGCACATGAAGCGCCATAGCGCGGGAAAAGATTTAACCACCGACATCCGGGCCGCACCCCATGAAGTCGATGTGCTGCAACGATATCCGCAGGTCGGGATTTTAAAAAAGGAGATAGAGGAACAAGTGTTACCGGCAGCCTTGGATTGGCTACTAAAGAAATATCCGATGCTGCGGCGTCATCCACACCCGATGACGGTACACTTTCCCATCGTTTTTGCCTTCTCCCCGCCGGTTTTTATTTTTCTTTATCTGATTAGCGGTATTAAATCCTTTGAGATTACCGCCTTGCACTGCCTGGCAGGTGGGATAATATTTTCCTTGATTGGCATCACCACCGGTCTTTACACCTGGTGGTTGAATTATTTAGCCAAGCCACTGAAAGCCGTGAAAATCAAAATACCCTTAACCATTACCATGCTGACCACCGAAATGATCATTTTTACCTGGCGTATTTTGGTGCCGGAGGTGCTGGATCCCCTGCGCGGTGCCGGTTTCATTTATCTGCTGCTGGTTTTCTCCTTGATTCCCATGATAACCGTTATCGGTTGGTTTGGGGCATCAATGACGTTTCCGGTAGAAAAGGAATGAGCCCAAATACGTGAATGGTCCTCAACCAATGAGATTCTTCCAAACTTAACATTTGATGAATCCGTAAAAAGTCAAAAGATCAAATTATTGTCATTCCGGCGAAAGCCGGAATCCAGTCGTTTCAATAGTTTCTGGACTCCGGCTTTCGCCGGAGTGACAGTATCGGGACTTTTCACGAAACAATCAGCATTTAGATTTTTAATCGGCATTCTGTGAGGGCGTCTGCGGCGGCGCCTTTTTCTGTTTTGATGCCCACCCCCAAAATACCCAAGCGCTTTAATTCAAAGGTATGATTCAAGGCGATGTCCACTTCGATACAGGCATCCCGCAATTCCTGGCTGGTGAAGCGATCGCGCTCCGGATGGGCAAGGATTCTTTTGGTGATGAAATTTTGATAAAGGCTGGGATAATATTCCACCATATAATAAACGCCACCGATTTTTAAAACCCGAGCGGTTTCCCTGAGACTGTTACGCCACGCCAGCACATGATGTAAATAGCCGAATCCAAAAGCGGCATCCATAGATTGGTCTGCAAATGGTAACGCCGTGGCGTTGCCGACACAGAACGATACCATCCGTTGATAGGTGGAATTGAGATAATCACTGGCCTTTTGAATCATGGCCGGATCCAAATCCATCAGGTAAAGATGTGCGGGTTGAAAGTGTTCCACGATGAGCTTGGCTCCCGCACCTCTGCCGCAACCAATTTCCAGTATTTGCGCACCGGCTTCGAGCGGCATAATGCTCTGAAACCAGTTTATTTCAAGATGCTGGATTGCCAGCCGGATTGGGCTATTGACAAATAAACGTTCCGTCAAGTTGAGTTTCATCGGAAACACCGGTTGGTAGAAGGTTTAATAAATTACTGAGTCTGCCTCACACCACGTACCTTTAGCCAAGATATATGGCGCATCGGGGTGCTGGAGCGATGGTGTCTGAATACCCCATGGCAGGTTACTTGATGGCCAGGTGAATGACGGCAATTCCATTGGTTAGTTTGCGATAGCTGACCTGGCAAAATCCGATCTTTTTTAATAATTGCGAAAGCTCATCCGGCATGGAGAACATTCGAATGGATTCCGGAAGATGGGTATATGCTTTGCGGTTGCCTGCAATAATCTGCCCGATAACCGGCATAATATGAAACGAGTAAACATCGTATAGCCAGCGAAATAAGGGAGCGGTTGGTTTGGAAAATTCCAAACACATCAATTTGCCGCCAGGTTTTAAGATGCGATACATTTCACGAAATCCTTTTTCCACGTGAGTGACATTGCGAATTCCAAAACCCACCATGGCATTCTCAAAATGTTGATCGGGAAAAGATATTTCTTCCGCATCTCCCTGAACATATCGTATCCGTTTTTCGATGGGCGTATGGATCACTTTATGGAGCCCGGCCTGAATCATCGCACGATTGATGTCATATACGACCACCTGCCCGGCGTCGCCAATCTTTTTGGCTGCCAAAATCGCCAGATCACCCGTCCCGCCGCATACATCGAGCACGGCATCGCCCGGAGCCAGCTGTAGCATTTTGATTGCGGTGCGCTTCCAGAGATGATGGATGCCAAAACTCAAAAGGGTATTCATGAAGTCATAATAGCGGGCAACGGAATTAAAATGCTGCAACACCCGATCAGATTTTTCTTGCGCGGGAATGCGCTGATACCCGAAATAGGCGGTTGCAGAACCATTGTTGCTTTTCTGAAATTGTCCCCTGTGCTTATCTTCACGGAGTCGGGTTGTTTTTTGGAGAACCATTTTTTTCTCAAAACGTGTAAGCGTTCGCAGGTGAGCTTATTCTATATCCGATGTATTATAAAATAAATTATTGATATTATAAGCAGATTAAGAAAAAGTTCAACCATAATATTCTGAAATGTCATCAAATTCTCTGGTAGACGAATACCGTCCAGGCTAAAAGGGTTGACTGATTAAAGAAATTGTAATTCGAACCGATAATTATATTAGGGCAGATTTTTTCTACGATCCAATCCGCCGTTGAAAATGAACACGGATTGATGACGGTTCACCTGTAGAAGCCACCTAGAATGGGTTCGCTGTCGGTAATTTTTGTCAAAGGGAGGTGATGACGATGTCTTATGCAGAAAGTAATTTTTGCAAAAAGCAAGACATGTCGATTTGTAGCGCCGATAGCCGATTGCATCAAGAAAATTGCAGCTTTTACGAAAAATCGTTAAATGCCAACCGTTGTATGTATTTTGTTTTTGAGGAATACTGCGATTGTTTAAAAGCACAGATGCAGGCTGAGCGGTGTAATTAACGCTGTTTTATGTTAGTTATCGGTTGCGATCATGGTTTGGCAAATTTTTTAGCCAGATCATTATCGATGACGTAGATACAAACTTCTTTGGCCCCAAGCTCCGTATAGCGGTATTTTTCGCCCAGGTTGTTTATCAGATAGGTAACATCTTCGCGGATGCGTTTATCATAGGTTTTAAAATCTTCTTCGTCATAATCCTTGATGGCCCGCCGGAAATTTTCGTTCTTCAAAAACGGCTCCAACACCTTTTCTTTTAAATTATGAACATACCAGTCATGCATGTCGCTATAAATCTTGGTTTCCGCAATCGGAAGTCCTTCGACCATAATTTCCTGGGTCAGGGTTTTGGTGGTATACTCTTTTTGCGCTTCTTCCCTAAAGGCCAGGCGTTGATTCCTGTCGGCTTTTGCTCCCAGCAGCCGGGTTTCAATACTTTCTAAAAACTCCTCGGTAATTTGCAGCTTTTCACCGGTGTAGGTGCAGGTCTCGACGGAACCGAGTTCAAAATTGATGGCAAATAAGTAATTTTGAATTTCGCGGGAAATTTGCTCTTCATTGTAGTAATACAGGGATTCTTTGACTTCCTGCAAAATAGTATAGTCATACATACGCAATAGAGAATCCAGAAATCCCTGCGGAATTAGATCTTTGATCTCTTTGCCGACATTTGTGAAAAACTTGCACAGATCCGCCATGTTAATCAGTTTGTTATCTTTGGTGTAGGCCGAAAAGAATTTATTGAAAATTTTGATGGAATCTCGTCCGGAGATGCCCTGGCGGCCTTCATTTTCTGATTCGGCTATGATTCGCCGCCGCCGCTTTGCCTTTAATCGTTTGCGATCCTTTTCCTTCAGCCACTTGGGGATGTATCCGGTGTAGATCTCCATTTTAAGCAGTTGTAAGTTTTCATCGCAATAGAGGCGATATTTTTCGGGATCGCCAATCCATTCCAGCATCGCTTCAGATTTGGCGTTTAAGCGGGTGGAGATGATAACGCGGGCAAAATTGTGAAGCACCCTGGGCAAAAACCTCTCATCGATGTGTTTGCCGAAGATATTGCGGTAAATCTCCACTTCTGTGGCCAGATCCATGACGTAAGGAATATTAATATATTCAATGCGGTCCAGAAAAGACTGAAAGCCTTCGATGTTTTTTCGATCTTCCGGGTTCATGACTGCCAGCAGAAGAGAATCAACGTTTTCTTCAATATCCTCGACTTTGTGAACACCTTCGCTGATGATGTTGTGCAGTTCAATCAATCGTTCGGTGTTATGCGATTTGATGTCCATGAGGGCATAAATGCCGTTGTTGGTCTTGGCGTATTGCGAAAAAATATATTTGACCTCGTTGCTGTCTTTTAAGAGTCTGTTAATTCTGTTTTGCAATATCGGGTTTGTCAAAACGTTTTGCCGCAATGGCTTGTCGCCCGGGTTGAAAACGCTAATCCCCTCTCCCAGTCGTCGATTGAATCTGTAGGGTCGGGCATACAGCATCTCATACACCTTCAGCGGATCTTTCAAACGACATAGCAGCGCTTCAGACAGTGAACTACAGATGGTACACGGGGTGTCTTTAAAGACCCACTCGTATTCTTTTTCAGTGGATAGCTTCCACTTGAATTCGTCATTTTTGAACAGATCGTCGAAAAATTCTCTGCGATAGTGTTTGGGAATCATCAAAATCGGATTATCGTGACTGGGGCAGGGGACTTCAATGTAATCTTCGTTTAAATAGGGCACATAGGAATCATCAAAATAGCCTTGCGATACAGGGGATGACGGCGACGGGTTATTCAGAAGGGTTGCCCCGGACAAATTATCGTTACTTTCTTCCAGCAGGCGGGATAATTTTTCAAATAGCGGATGGCCCTCGAAATCGGTAAAACTTCCCAATATATTGCGATCAAAACGCCAGACCGTTTCATAGCGCAACCCGGCTTCGGTATTGGCATATTCTTCAAACTTCATCAGCAGATTATTTAAAAAGGTGCTCTTGCCGCAGCCCGGAGGGCCTTCAAAAATATAGATTTTATTTTGCTGGGCACTGCGCTTCAGCGCTTCTACAAGATTTACGAGTCGGTTGGCAAAAAGGCGATCGGCAAAAAAAGGATAATCTGAGCCTTCCACAAAAAGCTTGCTACAATCATAATAGGCAAATTTAATCGACTCGGGATCATCCGGGTATTCATCAACACCCTCACCGACATAGGCCTTGAGCATATCATGAAAGATTTGGAAAACATTGCGCATGACAATCCCCGGTTTATCGACCAGGACATTGAGGAATTCCTCAAAGGATATGGATGTGCGCTGCTCCAGATCGCTCATGTTTTGGTTAAGGGTTTGCATCGCTGTTCTGATGCTATCTTTTGCGACCTCAGTATCCGCAACGAGGCCCTCTTTTTTTTTCAAGGCTCCCGAAATTTTTTTCACGTTGTCCATGTTCTGTTCTCTGTCATCTGTTTATGCTGATATCACTTCTTTAGAAAGCCTGCGGTTTTTCATCGTATAGCGCACACGCTGCCATTTAATTTCCTTTTCTTTGCTCTCCTGGTGCAGGGGCATTGTCAAACCTGGAATGCTTAGCTGTGGCTTTGACGCTTCAACTTGCACCACCTCACTGGTCTCCAGTTGAACCGGCGCCCCACAGAGGTATTCGATTCCCAGCATGGTGTTGCTGATAAATTCTTTTACCAGAGGTTTGCCTTCAAAATGATGCACGAGATAAATACTGCCATTGCTGGCTTTACTATGGTCAATGTTAATATACGGCGGATGATAAAGCTTATCCAGCAGCATTTTGCGATAATCTTCAGCCTTACGGCTTTTGACGTAATACTCCAGCACGCCTCTGGCCTGATTCAACCGTCTCCCAACAACAAACAGTTTGTAGTGGTTAATAAAATCCTGGTCGACGAAGGTGTTGATAAAGATAAAGTCATTTAAGTTTTCACGGATTTTAAAAATAAATTCCTTTCCCTGCTGGGTATCGGCATCAAAATCTTGGCGCTTTTTTGCATCCAGCAGTCTTCTGAATTCAATTGAATATTTGCCTTTATCAGCTAAATCTTCGATCGACTGAAACAAGCGCATTCCGAGAGCATAAGGGTTTAAGCCCACCCGCGGCATCGATGTTACCCCGGCATGGGTGCGAGCAAAGTCGACTTCATGCCCCTTGATACGGTCATCCTGCAGAAAAAGCCGTTCATGCCAATAACTGGCCCAACCCTCATTCATGATCTTGGTTCGAATCTGGGGCTGAAAAAACAATGACGTTTTACGCACGACTTCAATAATCGGCTTCATCCAGTTATTTTCTTCTTTTTTCAGGAATTGCGAATGTTCTAATATAAATTGGATAAGATCTAATTTCTGATGGGATCTATCTTCCAGACTTTTCTTGAAGATCGCGTCGAATTCCGGATATTTCTTAAATACTTCAGCAAAAAAGGTTTTTTCTCCAAGTTCTTTGCTTTCGTGCACACATTGGTTGTAGCGTTTGATTTCTTTTACATATTCATTGATCTTTACCTTTTTTTCTGACTGCAGAAATACATCAAAGTAGAAATCCAACATTTTGGAACGGTTGGTTTTGGGTTGGCGAGTACGCCGTGAAAGTTCTTCATGATAGCCGACCAGGTTGTCGATGCCACGGGCAAACTCAATGACATAATCCACCCACCTGCCCTTTTCGGATCGCAGCTTGGAAACCATACGCTTGTCCGAAAGCGCCTGGCCGGTGAAATCATAGTCCCAGGTATGACGAAAATATAGGTTGTTTTGGAAGAAGTCGATGTGGGCCAAAACATGGTAGAAAATCATGACATTCATCCAGTCCGGATTGTTGTCATTGTAGAATGAAATAGCCGGGCGGGTGTTAATCACGGTTTCATAGGGGTTACTTGGATACAGCTCGTATCTGCCCTTTTCCTTTAATACTTCAACATCATGGACCCAGTAATCGTAGAGGGTTGGAATCATCAGTTTCGGGGTCAACTCCAGAAGATCCCGGTTGGTGACGATATATTCCAAGGACTCTTCCTCAAAGCGCAAGCCCGCTTTGCGCGCTCGCTCTTTACAGCCTTCCATGATTTTTTTGGTATGTTGGTCGATTAACTCCATTTCAATTACCTTGGCCGGATAGGACTAGGTTAATAGTTTTAAGAAAATAATAATCTTCTCATAGAAATGCCTAAAGTTTAAAGTGCCTAAAATGCCTAAAGTTAAGGTATTCTATCTATTTAATAATGATATCGCCGCAGGCGATTCCGCAACTTTAGCTCATTTTAGCCACTTTAGGCATTTTTCCTTTCTATCGCCAAAAGCGTTGAAGACGCATTGCGGCTATTTAAAGCCACAAGTGCTACTCGGATATTAAATGCTTGATCCCTTCAATCAGCCTTGCTTCATCGGCATCTTCCTGCATCACATCCATTCTGAGCAAATTCTTTTTTTCTTCCAGCAGTCCGGACTTCTTGAGGTACTTTTCGACTTCACTGTTGTTGGTTTTTTCGTGGGCATGCTCGGCGATAGTAACACCGACACGGTTGGCATAGGTGAGCATTTGTTTCAGTTGGGGAATGCTCTCTTTGCCGTTTGTATCCCAGTCATCCCCATCGGTGCCGTGGAAGATATAGATATTGTAATCTCGAACCAGGTTTTCTTTTTCGACAATTTCATTAACCAATCGGTAGGCCGAGGACACCTGGGTGCCGCCGGCCACTTTTGAATTGTAATACGTGTAGAAATCAGGAACTTCGGTGGCTTCCGTGTCGTGGAGGATAAAGCGGGTTTCCACCTGCATGGCATATTGATACAGCAGCCAGCTGTAGATCAAGACATGCTGTGCGACAACCAATACGGTGGATTTTCCGGCCATGGACCCGGAATAGTCTCTGACAAAGAAGACCATTGCCTGCGATTCATAATCTTTTTCCCGTGAAAGGATGCGATACACAAGATCTCTTGGGCTCACCAGAAAGCGGGTTAAATCGATATCGCTAATATCCGTAAGGTTGCCCAGATGTATGTTGGTTTCCACAATTTTTCGCAAGGTGGCTTTTTTGTCGAGCAGTTGACCGAAGCCGCGGTGTTTGTCGGTCATATCATACGTGTATCGGGTCAGGGAGCGCTTTTTGCCTTTGTCTTTGAGATTGGGAAGTTCAAATTGTTCGGTGAGAATTTTCCCCAGATCATAGGCATTGGATTCCATTTCATGCTGGCCGCCCTCTCCCTGGCCCGGGCCGGTACCGCTTTGATCATCGGGCGCGCGGATCGGCTGCTCACCGATGACCTCGCCTTCTTCCCCATCGCCGGATCCGCCATAAGGCTGCTCTTCTTCCGCCTGTAACGACGTGTCATGGATAAATTTTTCTTCGACGGTTGAGGGAACCACGACGACTTTGTCTTTGCCGCCTTTGCCCGCTTTGATCAGGCGGCCGACGTTAATTTTACGGGGAAATCCGTCCTTTTCCCTTTGCTTGTCCCGGTCCAGTAGCTCATCGATCGACCGCAGGCTGGTGTTATGGGTACTTTGAAGAGCGCTGATGGCCTGTAAATCAAAAAGGTCATTGTAGGTGTAAATGTTTTTGGAGGCCGGGATGAGACGCTCGTCTCCTGTTTTGGCCGCAACTAACCCTTCTCCAGGAACATCATGGGTGGCATCATCGTACAGCTCCAGCACAATCTTCCGCTCCTGCTCAGGCGTCAACCCATTTTTTTTAATTTTGTTATAAAGTTTTTTGAGTTTTGTATCCATAATTTAAAATCACAGCTTTTAGAATAAATTATATATAGATATTAAATCCGAAATTCGAAGATCGAAATTCGAAACAAATCCGAATTTTCAAAATTCAAATGATCAAAACAGCGTCAACTTCGGGTATTAAAAAATCTGGAAATGAGCAATTTTTTCGATGAGCCCCGCCATGCGGCGGGATTTCATGTCTTGATTCTATGCATTAATGTGTCCAACAAGCCGCACAAGGGTTTTATGACGAGGCGTACTGATAGTACGTCGAGGAATTAAAGCCCGCGGAGAACGCCGCTCATCGGAAAAAGGGCCATTTCCTCCCCTTTTTATTTTTCGTCTTCTTGGGTGCAGAAATACTCGATCGTTTTCTGCGCACAGGTCTTGCAGTAACCCAGCGTGGTGAGCATGGTATCGATCATCCGATCGTATAATTTTTGATTTTCCTCGTTGGTGCGGTTGGCCAGAGCGCCGATGAGACTGCCGGCACCGGCGATGTCGGATTTGAGGCGCACATCCGTGACCGCTTTGACCAATTCCAGATTGTCCATAAAATCATAATCCGGATCCACCGAAATTTTCTGACCGTAGATTTTGCGTATGGAGGTTCTGAAGGATTCGCGTTGTTCCTCGGTTTTCAGCCCCAGCCTTTCTTCAACACTGTTAATATAGCGTTCATCGATCTTTAATGCTTTGAGTTCTGCGGTCTGCGGATCTTTATATTTCCACATTTTATCAGGTCCAAGATTTTCCGCATCTATTCCGATAATCATGTTCACATAGTTCATCACGTCTTTGCGAATCGCCAGCGGCTCGTCCATGTAAGCATTGAACATCTCGGTCATGATCCGCTCGCGATACAATCCTTTGGCGGTTTTGAGATCTTCCAGATACTTGGTGCGGTCGTTGGCTTCGGTGACATAATCTAAGATGATGCGGTCCAAGGCCTTGTAAATATCGTAAGCGAACATGCATTTGCCTTCATTGGTTTCCGAGCTTTCAATCATTAACTGAATTGCCCGGCCTAGATTCCGCTGGCCCAGGCCTTTTTGACCGAAACGGTTGATGATTTCCGGATCCTGGTTGAGGGTATCGATGACTTCGGCCAGCGTTTTAATGCTTTTTTCACCGGCCACCTCCCCGGCAGCCAGTTTCATGGTTTCGACGGGAGTCAATTTTTCGGAACGGGGCAGCCGGGTGAGAACTGCGGCCACCGATGCGGCATAATTTAAATTCGGGTCTTGATGAAGATTTTCACGGGTCAGGGTGGTGCGGGTCTCGCTGCCGATGGTATATAAGGTCAGATCTTTTTGAAGTTTATAATTGGTGTTGTGCGACACGTAACAGATCCGGCAGCGGTCGACGATTGGCGCTTCTTCCTTTTCAGAGAGAAAGCGATGGAACTCAGAGTTATTGCTGGTGGCGACGATTAGCGTGTCAATGGGCCACTTGAAGCCGTCGATTTCAATATTGCGATTTTGAATGACGCCCAGATAGACCTGGACCAGGTCTTTTTTGTTTTTATAAATCTCATCGCTGAAATGGATACCGCCGCCGGCCACCCGAGCCAGTGCCCCGCGTCGTAAATCAAAGCGGTAGGGGTTGTTGGTATCGGTGATGTGGAGCAAGCGCTGAATGGATTCTTCTCCCAGCAAATCAACCGCCGAGGATGTGATTTTGTCTTTGGCGGGGTATTTGCCGGTTACGGTTCCTAAACTTTCGGTCAATGGTACCGGGGTGATTTCCACAAGTTTGAGCATGGCATCCATGTCTCCGCCGGTATGATTTTTAATATCATTCCAGATGTACCCGCTGCAGGCGCCCAGCGGCCGATAGTTTTCATAGAGCATTTCAATCTCTTCATCAGAAAACCCTATCATTTTGGCTAGATACGCCTTATTTTGCTCCGGATCTTCGATTAGATTCATCGCCAGAATCATGGGGTCTTCATAGGTCTGGGATTCGATGGCATTAATTTTTCCGTAATTGCCCAGTTTATCCAGGTTTAAAAATTTAAAGGTATACTTGCGATTTTCTTCTTTAGACAGAAAAGCACGATATTTGCCGGCCAGGTATTCAACAAAAAAGGTTTTTCCATTGCCGGGCTCGCCAACCAGTACAAATGCCATTTCCTTTGAAGATCCGCCTTCGGCGGCATCCTTAACGTAGGATACAAAGCTGTTGATCTCATCATACATGCCGATAACATGCTTGGACCCGTTGCGGAAGATACTGAAATCATATGTCGTTTTGCCATTGACCACCACCTTTTCGATTTTGCTTTCCAAAATCATGCGGGACACACCCTGGAACGCATTTTCAAAACGACGTTTACCTTCTTTTACGGCCGTCATGTGATGCTGTAATGTTTTCGGATTATTAGTCATTTTTCCTCCCATCCAGATAGTGGGTTAAGGGTTTTGCCGGCAATTCCTCTCAAATTATTATATCGGCCAGCGCAACGATATCTTAACGCCGTTGAGCGCTTCCGTAATTATCAGTAAAACCTATGCGCTTGAGAAATGATTTTACCCGGATAAGGTGAGTTATCGCCGGAAGGAATGCCGAAATTCCTAAAGTTTAAGAGACCTTCGTTTCTTGAAAGTTACAAACTCACCGGATCCGGTTATGCACTTCGGTTGATTTGGCGTTTAGGTGATAAACGTCTGGCCAATAAATATTGACATTCTGCGAATTCCATGTCGGAATTTTTGACACCGTCAATAATTTTGGTAATTTGCTGATGAAAACCCGTCGCTTTCCGAAAGGTTTGAGACGGCAAAATACGACTATTTTCAAACCGGGAAAATTTTTATGATTCCCAAGCGCTTCGCAGTTTTCAAGCGAATACCTTGATTTAATTCGAATAATATGATCAATTACATCCATGAATATTTCGATTTCTCACCGATATGGTCGTTGGCTGCTTCTGGCCCTTACAGGGTATCGGTGTAGTTTTATATAAAAATTGTTGCAAAAACAGTACCACATATCACCCCAATGATATGCACGGAAATCTGAATGAAGCGCTGGAAATATTCACTAATTTATCTTTTTGGATGGGCTTTTCGAATATTCGGCACGCTTTTGCTGAGCACCTGTCGGGTGAGCGTCTTTGGCAGGGAAATCGAAGAGAGATATTTAACGCAGCATCCCGGCAAGAGTCTTTTATGTCCCACCTGGCACAGCCGGGTAATTTTCGGTGTTTATTTTTATCGAAAAATGCGAATGGTGGGTATGGCCAGCACCAGTGATGATGGTGAAATCGCCGCTCAAGGGGCCAAGCGCTTTGGCTGGAAAGTCGTCAGAGGCTCTTCCACGCGACGCGGCGGGCAGGCGTTGCGGGAAATGGCTGCGTTGATCAACAAAGGTTATTGGGGCGGTCTGGTGGTCGATGCGCCCAGAGGCCCCGCGCATGTTTCAAAACTGGGAATCATTTATTTGGCCAGAATCTCCGGTATTCCGCTGCTGCCAATGATGTGGAGTGCCGATCGCTATTGGCGGCTGGGAAGCTGGGATCTCACCATCATTCCCAAACCGTTTTCCCGGATCGTGTTTTTATATTCCGATGATCTCATTCAGGTGCCTGCGGATGCCGACCGGGCAGAATGCGAAAAATACCGGCAGGAACTTGATGATGTCTTGAACAAAATGATGTTCCAGACGGATAATTTCTTCAACACGCCCGGAATTAGCGACCCCCGCGAGATTGAGGTGCCGGATCCAATTCCGGTGCCCTTCTAACGATTTCGTATTTCATCTTGTATTAAATAGAAAGGCAGAGCCTGACATCCTGCCATCAGCTGCGCTATACCATGGCCGTCCAGCTGCTCAACGCCGATGCGGCCTGGTCTCCATCCAGGATCTCTTGGGTCACAGCCACATAAAAACCACCCGGCGCTATAGTGAAGTGAATATCCTGAAAGTGGAGCGAGACTACTTTAAAGCCATGGCGGAGGTGATCAAAAGAACCGCTGTGAACAATAATTTTACTTGGCAGAACTAAAACCGTGTTTCATAAGTAGACTATAACTAATTTAAATTAAACTAAATATCAGCGTTTGTTACGTATAGAAATGCCGGAACCCATCATTCAGCTGTTTTTCACATTGTGTAGGAAAATCTAAAAATTAGCAAACTCAACAGGCATCTAATTTATCCGCTAATTTTTGGATACCATCCAGGTCAAAGTCTTCCGCCATTTGAACAATCTGTTTGCTAAGCGGCACACATGATTCTGATTGCGTCTTAATTTCCGCTGCGATGGCATTTAATGTCATGACATCTCCCATTTCAGCCGCATCTCGAATGCGTATGGCAATATCGTGAGATAATTCAGTTGGAATATCTGCCAGCGCTTCAGCGGATAGTTTGTCGCTTTTTTCTTCAGCAGCTGCACCAAGACTCTGAGCTGATTTGAGGGCTTGATTGAGGGCATTTTCAAGCTCTGAGAATTTCAAATTCAATTCCTTGGCAGGAGGTTGTTTCTCTTGAGTTCCTTTAACGAGTTTCTCCAGATTCACAGCGGCCACCAGCAACTGCGTGGCTGCAAGATTACCGGCTAATCCTTTGAGATTGTGGACCAAGCTGTGGGTTTGATCAAAATCTTCGGCATCAAGCGAATGCCGGATTTCGTTTGCTACTTGGCTATAGCCCGTAGCAAAATTAATAAGTAACTTCCGATAAAGCCCTTTATTGCCCCGCAATCGATTCAACCCGTCTGACAGATCAAATCCCGGAAGATATTCCGGAAGCTCATCTTCAGCGGGTAATGCTTTGTCGCCAATCGAGGCTTGGACGGAAACAACTGGCTTCTGAGCCGTTGTCCGTTTTTCATTAGGCTGGATCCATTTTAGCAGCGTAGCAAACAGTTGATCCGGATCAATGGGCTTGGTGATATGACCGTTCATGCCGGCTTGCACACTTTTCTCCTCATCACCGGCCATGGCATGAGCGGTCATTGCAATAATTGGTACGCTTTTGATTTTGGATTTTGGATCTCGGATCTCGGATTCTAATTCGGAATCCTTTCCGATTTTATTCCGCATGCCGCATTCCCAATTCCGAATTGTTTTTGTGGCAGTGTATCCGTCCATCACCGGCATTTGGACATCCATGAGAACGGCATCATACTCATTTTCCTTTACCGCGTTGACCGCCTCCTGGCCGTTGTTGGCTATGGTTACTACCAGCCCAGCTCCCTCCAGGATCTCTTTAGCCACCTGCTGGTTGATTTCATTATCCTCTACTAACAGCACGCGGGCCCCCTTAATATTTTCCAAATCCTCGATTTCCTGTTCTTTTCTTTGCGCCACCCGGGAGATCTCGGGCACCACTTCCCCAAATGCTTGCATGATGGTGTCAAAAAGTACCGAAGGGTTAATCGGTTTATGCAAAAAGCCCTCAAGCCCCACCTCCTCTGCTTGCAGCACGACCTCTTCGCGGCCGTAAGCGGTCACCAAAACAATAGCTGGAATTTTGCTCAAACCTTGGTGGCTTTTAATAAGCTTCGATGCCTCAATTCCATCCATACCCGGCATCTTCCAATCCATGATTACCAGCTCAATTGGCTTGTTCTTATCGGCATCTTCAAGCTCTGTGATTCCTTCTGCGCCCGAAGCTGCAACAGAGACCGAAAATGAAAAAGATTCCAGCATCTCCCGTAAAATATCCCTTGAAGTGGCGTTGTCATCCACCACCAAAACCTTCATGCCCCGAAGAT
>CP070694.1:3062957-3087513 GCA_020353355.1 Desulfobacterales bacterium
ACTTATACCCAAATAAATGTGTTTTAGTCAATCAAATTTAGAAAACCGGCAGGTAGTGATTAATTGAAAGTGTCCGGACATCGACCAAATTTGTGATACTCAATAAATCAGAACGCAATTTGTTAAATCCGAAGTCCGGGTATTGGAATAAACCCAACTATGCTGAAAGTACATGTTTCAACTTGATATCGCGAGGTTTTTTGAAGGATAAAATATCAAAGCCGATGAAAGCACCTTTCACTGGAAATTAATACTGAAATTGCAGCTGGTACCCATTGCCGATTAGCCAATCACTTATCCATTCTTTTTTGGCTCTTTATTCTTGATGGGTTGCGTGCCTGATGGTGAAATTCGGAGGGCTTGTTTTTCTTTTGGATATCCAGGTGAAATCTGTAATTTTTGAAAATTGCAGATATTCAACCGAGTTTGAGAATCTTTTCGAAGTCCTGATATATATCCTGCTGCTCATCGATTGTTTGATTCTTCGCTAAAATTAGAATTTACTTCAACGGTAATATGGCGAAGTTCTTTAATATCTTCGAGTAGTTTTTTATAATAAGCAGGTGCGTGAAATTTGCGGGTGTTAATGGATATGATGGCTGCGAAATGCCCCGGGCCGAGGCGCCACAGATGCAAGTCTATGATGCGATTGTCTCCATCTGATTCTATCTTTTGGCGGATCGTATCGCTCAGCGGTGTATTCATATCCATATCCAGCAATATACTGCCGGTATCGCGGGTGAGGCCATAAGACCAGCGCGCAATAACAATGGCGCCGACATTACCCATTAATGGATCCATCCAGATCCACCCGAAAAACCGGCCGGTTGTCAGGGCAACGATCGCCAAAATGGATGTGAGGGCATCGGCGAGCACATGCAGATAAGCGGCCTTGATGTTGTAATCGGTATGATGATGATCATGGTCGTGCCCATCATGGCGTTCTTTGAGGATGAAGGCGCTGACCAGGTTGACGATCAATCCCAAAATCGCAACGGCAATCGCTTCATCAAATTTGATGGCAACCGGGGAAAATAAGCGCTGCACGGACTCATAGGCCATCAGCAAGGCCATCACCGCCAGCAACAGCGCGCTGCTGAATCCGGCGAGTTCACCGATCTTGCCGGTACCGAACGAAAAGCGTTTGTCCGAAGCATAGCGCCGTGCAAACAAATACCCAATGGCGGTAATCCCCAGGGCAGCCGCATGGCTGGCCATGTGCCAGCCGTCGGCCAATAAGGCCATGGATCCAAAGATGAACCCGGAAACGATTTCCAGGACCATCATGAAGGCGGTGAGACCAATCACCAGCCAGGTTCTTCGCTCATTGGCAGCTTGGTTGGCGCTAAGATAAACGTGATCATGACGCCGGGTTTTCATATCATGAACTTTCAAAGGGTCAGTCTTTTTTGGCCTTGGAAAGAATGTGGGTAGCACTTCCGAGAAAGATCTCAGCGGCTTCGCCTTCAGTCTCAGAAAGGGTCGGGTGCGGATGAATGCTCAAGGCCATATCTTCTGCCAGGGCGCCCATTTCAATGGCTAAAACACCCTCGGAAATCAATCCCTCCGTGTTTCGCCCGCTACGGCCGACTCCCAAGATGCGCTGGGTGTCCGGATCGACAATGATTTTGGTCAACCCTTCCGGAGCACCCATGGTGGTGGCGCGACCCGAAAACTTCCAGGGAAATCGCTGCACGTCTATTTTGATGTTATCCTTGCGGGCCTGTTCCTCGGTCACGCCGCACCAGGCAATCTGGGGGTCGGTGTAAACCACCGCCGGAATCGCTCTGACATCAAAGGCAGATGGCTGACCGGCAATAACTTCTGCCGCAACTTTACCTTCCCGGGTAGCCTTATGGGCCAGCATGTAGCCGCCGACCACATCGCCGACCGCAAAGATACGCTCATCGGAAGTACGCTGCTGCTCATCCACAACAACAAAGCCTTTTTCGTCCAGCTCTATGCTGGTGTTTTCCAGACCCATATTCTGCGTAGCGGGTTTGCGTCCAATGGCCACCAGCACCCTGTCGAAGGTTTGCTCGGGGTTGTCGATGTCGCCGTCGAAGCTCACGTCCACACCGTTGTCGTTTTCATTTAATGCGCTGACCCTGGTGTTGAGGCTGATGGTTTCAAAAACAGCTTCCAGTCTGCGATGCAAGGGTTGAACCAGATCCTGATCGACTCCCAAAAGCAAGCGATCCTCAAGTTCCACCAGGCTCACCCGGCTGCCCAATGCCGCATATACGGTTCCGAGCTCAACACCGACATAGCCGCCGCCCAGAATAAGCAATGATTCGGGAATATCGGCCAGGGCCAACGCCCCGGTGGAACTCATTATTCGACCACCGGGCTTGAACTCCGTTCCGGGAAAAGGCGTTGGATAAGAACCGCTAGCCAAAATCGCATGGCGAAATTTAATGTGACTGATTTCAGCATCGCGCAGCCGGACGGTGTCCGAGCTTTCAAACTCAGCCCTTCCCCTTAAGACCTGCACACCGCGCCGGTTGCTCAGGCTGACCAATCCGTTGGCCATTTGATCGATCACTTTATCCTTCCAGGTGCGCAGTGCGTCCAGATCAATACGGGGTTGACCGAAGGTAATACCCATGGTTTCCGCCCGCTTGGCATCATGGATAAGTTCCGACAAAAAAAGAAACGTTTTGGAGGGAATACAGCCTTTATGCAGGCAAACACCACCAGGCCGTAGGGCGGTGTCCACCATGGTCACATCCAGTCCGAGGTCGGCCGCGCGGAACGCGGCCGCATACCCCCCCGGCCCGCTTCCGATAACCAGGAGTTCGGTCTCCTGACTCAGTTCCCCCATAACCATAATTCAAGGTTCTCCGTTATTAAACTGCTTTTAAATCACAATTTAATAAATTGATTCATAGTGGCATTACATAACAAAAATTCGAAGCTCGAAATACGAATTCCGAAACAATTTCTAAATCCTAATTTTCAAAACGTTTAGATTTTTGGTCATTTGGTATTCGTATTTGTTTCGGATTTCGAATTTTCTTTAGTCTATATCATTGACATGAGCAGCTCATCCGGATCTTCGAGGGAATCGATGACCACCCGTAAAAAAGCGATCGCATTCGCGCCGTCCAGCACACGATGGTCGATGCACAGCACAATCGGCATAATCAGCCTCGGAACGACCTCATATCCGTCATCGCCTTTACGCATCACCGCCGGTTGCAGGCGTCCTTGACCCATTCCCAGAATTGCAACTTCCGGATAGTTAATAATCGGTGAGAAAAATCCGCCTCCCATAGCGCCGGCATTTGTGATCGTGAAGGTACCACCCTGTAATTCGTCCAGTTTGGTTTTCCGTTCACGGGTACGTTGAACCAGCTCGTTCAGCTCGACCGATAGCTCCTTGATGCTTTTGCGGTCGACATCTCTAACAACCGGCACGATGAGACCACTGTCGGTATTTACAGCCACGCCAATATGGTAATATTGTTTGATGATGATTTCACTTGCCTGGGTATCTAAGGTTGCATTGAAATTGGGATACGCTTTCAAGGCGGTAGCCACGGCTTTCAAGGCAAACACCGTCAGTGTTAGTTTTCCACCGATGGCCTCAATTTCGGCTTTGTGTTTTTGGCGAAAAGCTTCCAGCCTTGTAATATCTATGGCATCCTGAGTGGTGACATGGGGAATTTTAGACCAGGCCAAAGACATCTGCCTGGCGGTCGCTCTACGGATGGAACGAAACGGTACGCGCTCCACCGCACCCCACTTAGAGAAATCAGGCAAGGGAGGAACTGAAATTGTTGATGGCTGAACATCCGCAGTCATCGCTGCGGGAGTCGACGGTTCCTCCGGTGCCTCGAATGCTGCTTTACCCTTGTCTGCAAAGGCGCGAACATCTTCAGCCGTAACCAGCCCTGCCGGACCGCTCGGCGGCACCTGACGCAGATCTACTCCCAGCTCACGTGCCACCCGCCGTGTGGCCGGTGATGCCGGCACCGGACCTTCTTTGGGTGAGGGTGCCTCTGCGCCCGCGGCTTCGACCGGAGGAGGCTCAGCCGGTATCTTCCTTGGTTTGTCGGCGTCCTCTACCGCCGCTTGCTTGCCGTTGGAAAAGGTCATCATGACATCGCCGACCTTGACCACATCACCGGGCTTGACAAAGATTTGATTGACAGTACCGGTATATGGAGACGGGATTTCCACGGCGGCTTTATCGGTCTCGACTTCCAGGATGATATCTCCCTCGCTGACTTCCTGGCCGACCGTTACAAGCACAGCAAGTACTTCGCCTTCGTGAATTCCCTCTCCTAAATCCGGCAGCTTAAACGCTTTGGACATGGTTCCTCTCTGAAGTCATTAAAGTTTCCACGTACACTAACTGATATCCTATATTAATTTTGGTGTCATGTTTAAACTGTTTCAAGGTTCAGCGTTCAAAGTAAATTATGTAATAGGTTAGAGGTTGGAGGCAAAAAGAATTCCGAATTGGAGTCTCTCAATCCCCAAATTCCTCGATCTTTATACTTTAATTTTCTGCCTCCAACCTCCAACCTCTAACCTAACGCATTAGTATGATAACATTGAATTCCTAAATTATTTAAACTGACACCCGACACCTGACACTTTTCTAGGCCGCCAACACCTTTCTGGCTGAACGAATAATGCGTTGGACACTTGGCAAATAGGCTTTTTCCCGGCTAAACAGAGGTATAATGATGTCATATCCGGTGACCCTTTCGATAGGAGCTTCCAGGTAATAAAACGCTTTTTCCATCAGACGCGATACAATTTCAGCACCGGGTCCAAAACTGCGCGGGGCTTCATGGATCACCACGGCCCGCCCGGTTTTTTTGACGGATTCGACAAGAATCTTTTCGTTCAACGGAGAGATGGTCAACAGGTCAATCACTTCTGCTTCGACACCGTCTTTCTCTTTCAGCTCAACGGCTGCCTCCAGAGTTGGACGCATCATGGCCCCATAGGAAATCATCGTCAAATCACTGCCTTGCCGCACACACCGGGGCTCGCCGATTGCCATGATCTCCTCTTCTTCAGGAACATCTTCTCGAAAGGCGCGGTAGAGCGCTTTGGGTTCGTAAAATATCACCGGATCCGGATCGCGAATGGCGCTGACCAGCAATCCACGGGCATTGCGCGGACCGGATGGGATTACCATCTTCAGCCCGGGGGTGTGCGCCCAGTATGCTTCCCGGCTTTCGGAATGATGTTCAAGCGCTCTAACCCCGCCACCATAAGGTGCTCGCAGCACCATCGGAACATGATATCGATCCTGAGATCGCCAGCGAAGACGGGCGGCATGGTTTTCAATTTGATGAAAGTTTTGATACGCAAATCCGGAAAATTGGATTTCGCAAACCGGTTTAAGGCCATAAGCAGCCATGCCAATAGACATGCCGACGATACCGGATTCAGCCAGAGGGGTATCCAATACCCGCTGATCTCCGAACTGATTGATCAGACCATCGGTGACCCGAAAAACACCGCCGTCCACACCGACGTCCTCGCCCAGAACAACAACGCTGTCATCTTTTTCCATCTCCTGCCGAAGGGCCAGGTTAAGTGCCTGAACCATCGTCATCTTAGCCATGGTCTGCCTCCTTATTCAGCTCGGCAAGTTCGCGTTCAAATTCTTTCTTTTGCTCTTCTACATATGGCGGCATGGCGGCATACAGGTGTGCAAACATATGCACAGGATCTCCCAGTTCTTTCATCTGCTTTTCCGCGCGATCCACCGCCTCCTGAATCTCTTGCACAACTTCAGCCTCAGCTTTTGCAATCTTATCTTCGGTTAGCAGACCTTTACGGATCAGATAGTTCTGGAACCGGGGGAGGGGGTCACGATTTTTCCACTGTTCAACTTCTTTATCCGTACGATACCGTTTGGGATCGTCGGCGGTGGTGTGCATCATCAGTCGATAGGTCACACATTCGATCAAGGTGGGCCCACCACCGGAGCGCGCCCGCTCAACGGCTTCCCGAGCAGCTGCAAATACAGCAAGGATATCATTGCCATCCACTTGAATGCCCGGCATACCGTAAGCCAGGGCCTTTTGAGCCAGAGTTTTTGAGCGCGTTTGCTTGGCTAAAGGAATGGATATGGCCCACTGATTGTTCTGGCAGACAAATACGACTGGTGCCTGAAAAACAGCGGCAAAATTCAGGCCTTCATGGAAATCACCTTCGGACGTCGCCCCGTCTCCGAAAAAAGCCATGGCGACATCATCTTTTTGGCGATATTTGGCTGCCCAGCCCAAGCCGACGGCATGCAGAATCTGAGAGCCCACCGGAACAGAAATAGGCAGATCATAGCGGCCCTCCGGAATAGCTGCGCCCTCATTGTAGCCGTTGTTATAGATGATGACGCTTTCAAGGGTTCTGCCTCGCCAAATTTCAGCTGCCGTCTCCCGGAAAGCCGGTACCATCCAGTCTGTCGGCCGCAGCGCGGCAACCGCCCCCAGATGAGCAGCTTCCTGACCGGATATGGGCGGAAACGTTCCGATTCGCCCCTGGCGTTGAAGACTTAGCAGCCGTTCATCAAACTTACGTGCTAAAAGCATGGTCCGATGAAGTTTGAGAAGAAGGTTATCGGAAATATCCGGGTCGAGCTTTTTATCCAGTTCACTCTTTTCGTTCAGAATTGAAAGATATTCTATTTTGTTAGGAATACTGATTTTTTTTCTCGGCATGTTATAACTCCTTTGCCGCAAGAATGATTACCGTAAGCGAACTACGTCTTGCTTCTCCCGCTTCTGATTAATAAATTAATATGTGACCAGTATTTTTTTAGTCAAGGGCAAAATAAACTAACTGATTAGATATATTGGTTTTACTGGCAATTTCGTGAAAATAATCGAAGAAGAATAGCAAATTGGCCTCAAGAATCACCATTCTTCTGTCGGAAACGTACCTGTCCCCTTGCAGCAATTTGAAAGGCAATTGACGATAAAGAAGGGATTAGAATTCGAAAGATTCAATCATGGGGGTGAGCGCTAAGAAAAAACTTACTCCACTGTCCGATTTAAACGGATTCGGTGTGGGCTTAAAATTTTTCTGAAGAAAAAATCGAGTTGAAACAAATTATTCGACAATCTCAAGAACTGTGCGTTTATTTTCCTTTGCCGATGCGGCGCCTAAAATGGTGCGGATGGCTTTTGCGGTTCTACCCTGCTTACCAATAATTTTACCCAGATCTTCTTTGGCCACTTTCAGTTCCAATACGGTGGCCTGGCTTCCCTTTAATGCAGTCACAGTAACTTGTTCCGGATTGTCCACCAATGCCTCGGCAATTCTCTGAATCAGCTCTTTCATTGCTCTATCTCCTTCGTTGCCTGTACAGAATCGAGGTTACGATAAACTCCCAGATCCCATAACGTTCAAAAAACGCAGGAAGACTGCAACTCTATATGAGAACTCTTAATCCTAGAATTCTTCAAATATCGCGGTATTGAAACCAACACCAGGTAAGCCGAAACATTGACGACTATTTAGATAATTGGGCCGTGTGTCGATATCCGGAAACTATAATTTAATACTACTTTATTATGATGGTGTATATAATAAATTGAAATAAGATTGCAATGTATTTATCTTGTTTTTTTAAGATTTATGTCCATCTTTCCACTAAACCTATTTATCCAAAGGAGAAATACATGGAATTTTCTGTACCGCATGAACTGACTGAAGATCTTGAACGCTTCAAGGAATTCACTAAAACCCATATAAAACCGCAGCTTCCTGCCTGGAACCAGAAAAAAGAAATACCACCGCAGTTTTTTTGTGCTTTGGGCGAAAATGGTTGGTACGGATTACAATTTAGAGACAATCAGTTAGTCAAAGGATCCGCCCTTAGAGAAGCAATGCTTGCAGAAGCAGCTGCAAAAGTATCACCGGGGGTTGCCGTGGCGATTCTGGCGCATATAGATTTGGGGCTTAGCGGATTATATCTTTTTGGATCTAAAGATCTTCAGAAGCAGTTTGGCCCCCCGGCCGTCCTGGGCAAAACCATAATGTGTCTGGGAAATACTGAAGCTATTGCCGGCAGCGATGTTGCCGGTATCGCCATGACAGTCCAGAGGGTTGACGGTGGTTGGTTGTTAAACGGCGCAAAAGCTTATGTAACCAATGGGGACATAGCCGATTTAGCAGTAGTTACTGCTGTTTCGGATCCGCAAGCTTCACGAAACAAACGCTTGTCCATGTATTTGGTGGATCTTAATGCCAAAGGCGTGAGCAGAAAAAGGCTCAACAAGCAGGTTTGGATACCCTCGGATCTCACCCGCCTGCAATTTAAAGACGTTTTCGTTCCCAAAAATCAACTTCTGGGAAAGCAGGGAGAGGGCCTGCAGCAAGTTTTAACAGTCTTCACCCATAGCCGGGTCCCGATTGCCGGCCTTACTCTCGGAACTGCGGTTGGAGCGTTTGAACTGGCATTGGAACATGCAAAAAAGCGAGAAATTTTTGGGCAAAAAATATCGGATTTCCAGGCGAAAGCCTTTGAGATTGCAGACTTCCATGCCAAAATTGAGGCAGCTCGGCTAATGTTGTGGAAAGCCTGCTGGAAGGTAGATAACGGTGAAGATTTTCGTCAGGAATCCTCCTTGGCCAAATACCTGGCTGTAGAAGTTGCCCGGGAAGTCACTGCCTGGGCAGCAGATATTTTCGGTGCCGCATCTGTGATCCTTGAACATCCGATTCACAAGTTTCCCATGGACGCCTGGGCAGCATCGCTAGGTGAAGGAACCCAGGATGTACAGAAATTGATAATATTCCGGGAGCTTATGAAGAGGTATGCTTAGACCGTTTGCCAGTTGACCGGTTGAGCCAAATGAGCCAGTTCAAAAAAGAATGCTGTCAAATTTTAATGTTTAACCGGCAAACGGGCTAAACCTTGTATCGCTTTATCATTTTGAACGGCAGAATCACGAAGTAAAGAATGTTATCTTATTCTTTTAATAACTTCTGCGGTTCGAAATTCTGGTCCATAGATCACCTCTTTAGCGTGATTCGATATTCAAATTACAGAACGGGATAAGACTGTTCACCTTCAAAGCAGGGTGCTAAAATCCGGTTAAAGAGAAAATGTATATTGCCCAGGCACTCCGTAGTTCTGTAAATTGCTACGGCGCTAGAACAATCTTGCCCAGCTGCCTGCCTTCTTCCATAATTTGATAGGCCTTCTTGCCTTCACTCAACGGCATCACACGATCGATAACCGGCTTAATTTTGCCCGCCCGCAGCAGAGAGGTTATTGTTTGAAAATCCCCACGACTTCCCATCGTAGAGCCGATCAAACTGATTTGTTTGGCAAATAAATAACGGATATCGATTTCCGTCAACGGGCCGCTGGTGTTGCCGACAATAACAATCCGACCGCCGCGCGCGGCAGCCACAATGCTGGTGCTGAGTGTTGCCTTTCCCACGTTGTCCACGACTACATCGACGCCTCGTTTGGATGTGAGTTGGTAAATCTCCTGGCCCCAATCCACCTGAGACCGATCCAACACCACATCGGCCCCAAGCTTTCTAGCGAGCTCAGCCTTTTCGGAGTTGCTGGCTACGGCAAAAACGGTTGCCCCAGCCAGTTTGGCGATTTGAATGGCCATGCTATTGACGCCACCACCGGACCCGACAACCAGTACCGTCTCACCCGCCCGCAGGTGGGCACGATGAATGAGCATTCGCCATGCGGTGAGGCCAACCAGCAATGGTGCCGCAGCTTCTGGAAAATCCATGTCGTCAGGCATGGCTTCGAGATTGCCGGCCGGCACAGCGATATACTCCGCCGCACCGCCGCGCATATGTTCGCCGAGAATATGATAGCCGGGACTTACGGAATCTTCTCCGCGACGGGTATGCTCATCTTCAAAAAAATTGATACCCGGATTGACAACCACGTGCTGGCCGACCTGCCATTGGTTCACTTCGGATCCCAATTCGCTAATCTCCCCGGCCACATCAGCTCCACACCAGTGAGGCATTTCCAGTTTGAGGCTCGGCCAGCCTCGCCTGACCCAGATATCCAGATAGTTTAAAGCGCAGGCGCGAACCCGAATTAACACTTCACCGTTAGCCGGTTTAGAATCCGCCACATCTCCATACTGAATCACATCCAGTTCACCGTGTTTTTCAAAATACAGTGCTTTCATTTTACTATGTCCATAGATTGCATGAATCTTAATTAGTACGATTAAAAGAACTATAAGGTAAGATTTAGCTTGGATTTGTTAACTCTGAATTATTATGAGTTCTAGCTGGAGGGTAATATAAGCATATGTCAAGGTTTTGGAAGCTTATTTAGGAAATGAGCAATTTTTCCTATAAATCAATCGGAAGTTATCTCAAAATTTTGGATTGGGTTCGAGGGCTAATTCGGCTTAAAAGCGGAGCGTACACGGAGGACGTGAGCATTTTCCGCAGGAGCGCGGGGTAAGGGGCCCTGCGCTCCTGCCTGCAACGCAGCCATCGAGCCTAAAACGAAATTTTGAGACAACTTCTAGATTTGGTCGACGTCGAATGCCTCCACCCACGTCTCAATCAATTTGTCGGTTCTATTTTTCAGTCGTTTCGATACAATATCGGCCATGCGTTTCATCAGGAAATAACCTAACGAATGATCGGCCTCGAACATGGCTTTTAGATCGGCAGCCGCAATAGCAAAAACACGGCTTTTCTCCGAGCACTGCGCGGTAACGGTTCTCCGGCCGGAACCGATAATCGATGCCCAACCGAACACTTGACCCGGTTGAACGACGTCCACAACGATTTGTTTTTCCTGATCAACCATTCTGGCATGCACAGCTTCTTCGTACTCGACTTCCGTTTTTAACACCCGATCTGTAAAAACAAGGCTCAGCTCAACTTCTCCAGCGATAAGGCCGTAAAAATGTTCAGCAGGTTCTTCGAAGCGAAAAATGACATCGAGTGATTTAAATTCTAGTATCTCACATTTTGAAGCTATCGCATCGAGTGCTTCGGGTGAAATATCAGAAAAAAATTTAAATTCTAACAAGACATCTTTATCCGGCATAATATCCTCCTTGATCAAGAAGTTTTCCCAAAAATCCCGCCTGCCTTGGTTAGCAATTCTATCAATTCATCTTCGGTCACATCCGACCAGCGCTGATACGCATCTGCTACCGCATAACTCATTCCGCTTCTGATATTTGGACATAACACCAGATCGACGTTTTCGGCAATTTTTCGAACAGATTCCAGATGAGCGGTTGGCACGGCAACTGCGACGGAACTCGCGCCGAGCTTTTTAATGGACTCAATTGCAGCCAGCATCGTAAACCCCGAAGCCAGCCCATCATCGACAAGAATCACAGAGCGCTGATTCAATTCGGGAAAAGGTTTTTCGCCTCTCAACAGTATCATTCGTCGATTTATTTTCTGAAGGGTTTTCTGGGTTCCCTGTCGAATTTGTTCTTCAGTAAGACCTACGTGTGCAAGCATCCTCTGATTTAAGCGAACCGTACCGTCAAATGCAACAGCGCCGTAACCGGCCTCTGTATTCCACGGCAACGTGATTTTGCTGACAATTGCCAGATCCATGTCAAGACCAATTTTTTTCTGAATACGGCAGGCAACAGGAATTCCACCGGCAGGGATCCCTAGCAAAAGTCCGTTGGAATCCGCCACGCTTTGAAGCATATCGCTCAGAATATCACCCGCATGAAATCTGTCGGAAAAAACACGGGTTTTTTCTCGCAGTTGAGGAAGTTCAACGACATTTTCAAGCAGTCTCATCATCCCATTCATTCGAGCATCTGCTCAGATCTGTTGCCTTCAGTCGGCACCACCTCCGAATTTCGAATTAAAATACGTGCACAGGCATTCCGGCGCAATATCGCATCGTCATTTCCGGATAGACGCTGCCCAATAGCTATTTCATAGGATTCCATCGCCTGGCGAAACCAGCCATAGGCCATGCGTCCGGAACCCGGCCCACCCCGTTCTAAATGGGCTTTGGCCCGACGCTCACAGATAATTCCATTAGTCTGATAATAAGTCCGAAATTGTCTTCTACAACCAGAGTTCATCTATTCCAGGGAAGATTTAGAAGGAATATACAAAGAATGTATCTTTCGACAGGCTAAGAAAGAAACCTGATTGATATAAGCTTTACCTATAATTCAGCTGCCAATGGTTGTAAAGGTTTTTTTGATTACGACTATGGGTCCTATTTTGCGCTTGACAACAAGAGATGAATTATTACATGTTTTAGATAGACAAAATCGATTTCATGTTGTAATCTACAATTCCAATCTAGTTTTAAGGTAGCTTGCAAGCTATCCTATTCAATGCGGTAGATCCTTTTATTTCTGGCTTCTCGTTAATACGATTGCATGTATTCTGTAGCCCGGAGACGTAAACCCTGCATCTATGAATTGTTTTTGTAAATACGTGGGTTTGTAAATTCCCGGTTCGCTAGTTATTCGTCTCTGAAATTTCGCTTAAGGTTTCCACACCCGAAGCGCGTTGGGCACCATAAAACGGGTTGGTAAAACGTCATGGATGGTTATCAAGATGGTGGCTTTGAAGAGATAGAGCATACGGCTGACAGGGCGTTGCACATTCATGGGCGCAACCTAAAAGAGCTGTTGCGAGTTGCTGCCCAAGGAATGAACAGTCTGATAATCACCGATGTGTCCGGCCTTTCGACACGAATCAAAAAATATGTAGAGGTGGAAGCACTTAATACCGAAAGTTTGCTGGTTGAATGGTTAAGCGAACTTGCCTACTGGGCAGAGACGCAAATGCTTATATTTAGCAAGTTTGATTTGCAAAAAGTGACAGCGACTCATGTTCGAGCAACTCTTTATGGCGGACACGTCCAAAAGTTGGAAAAGCACATTAAGGCGGTAACTTACCACAATTTAAAGGTTGAAAAAACGGACAGGGGCCTGGAAGCAACGGTTGTTTTCGATGTGTAATCCGTTAGCCGGCTTGCCCCCACCATCGGCGGGGTTTAGCCGGTTGGCTCTTTTAGCTGTTGGATCATAGTTCATACCCGAAAGGTCTCAATTTCTTAAACGGTTTCAACGGGCTAACGGACAAAATCTAAATATATCGCTAAAAGAAGTGAAATACAGCAATGATAAACATCCATGATTTAAAGCGGATTGATGACTACATTTATGAAGTCCCTTCGACCTTTCGCGAAGATATGCGTGTGCCCGCCCGCTTTTACTCGGATCCGAAGCTGCTGGAAGGCGTTTTAGGTGATAGAAGTCTCGAACAATTGGTCAATACCGCAACCTTGCCGGGTGTGGTCAAGTATGCACTGGCCATGCCGGATATTCACCAGGGATATGGCTTTCCAATCGGCGGCGTCGTTGCCACTGAATTGCCGGACGGGGTTATTTCGCCCGGTGGTGTGGGCTATGACATTAACTGCGGCGTACGTTTGTTAGCTACCCATATAGAACAAGAAGAAATAAATCCCTATTTAGACGATCTGGCATCGGCGCTGTATGCAAATTGTCCCAGCGGGGTTGGCAAAGGCGGTAACATCAAACTCAAAAAGGGAGAACTGAATCAGTTGATGGAAATCGGAGCGAATTGGGCATTGAAACGCGGATACGCAACAGATACTGATTTAGAAAGAACGGAAGAAAACGGATGTTTGCACGGTGCGGATGCCACAAAAATTAGTCAGCGAGCCAAAGAGCGCGGTAAAGGACAGGTCGGGACCCTGGGTGCCGGCAATCATTTTATTGAGGTAGACGTGGTCAGCGATGTTATTGATGAATCCGCGGCCTGACGAATCGGTCTTTTCTCCGGTCAAATCGCTATTCAAATTCATTGTGGATCGAGAGGTCTTGGTCATCAAATCTGCGGTGACTATGTTAAGCTATTCCAAAAATCAATCCATAAATATGGTCTGAAATTGCCGGATCGTGAGCTTGTTTGCGCACCGTTAAGCAGTTCAGAAGGTCAGGATTATCTGGCAGCCATGAAAGCGGCCGCCAATTTTGCTTTTGCCAATCGTCAGGTTCTCGCTTATCATATCCGCAGAAGCTTTGAAGGGGTACTTGCCGGAAAGGTTGGCAACCACAATGTTTACCAGATCTATGATATCGCACACAATATGGCAAAAATCGAAACCCATAAAATAGATGGGCGGCAGGTTAGCGTCTGTGTTCACCGTAAAGGCGCAACACGTTCCTTTGGCCCGGGCTCGGATGTCTTGCCATCGGTTTACCGTGATATCGGTCAACCGGTTTTGGTTCCGGGCTCCATGGGAACTGCCAGCTGGGTGCTTCTGGGAACAGAAGAATCCATGGCGCAGACCTTCGGGTCTACCTGTCACGGTGCCGGACGAACGCTGAGCCGCAAGAAGGCTAAAAAATCAGTCCACGGTCCAAGTCTGAGGGAAAAACTTGAAGCGGCTGGAGTTCGGGTCAGAGCCGGCAGCATGGCCGGATTGGCCGAAGAAGCACCGATCGCATACAAAGATGTCAACCGGGTTGTTGAAGTTGTTCACGGGGCCGGCATCGCCAAAAAGGTGGCAAAATTGACGCCAATTGCGGTGATAAAAGGATAGATCCAAGGTTCAGGGTTCAAAGGTTTAGGGTTCAAAGGTTTCATACTAATGTTATAGGTTTGAGGTCCGAGGTTTGAGGCGAAAAGTATAAGGCGCCAGGTTCTGGGTTTAATCTCCCATTCGGTATTCCTGACACCCGACACCTGAAACCTTATTGGACCTGAAACCTATTTCAAAAAGCAACTAAAAAAGGAGAGATGCCGTTATGAGAATGCAATTTAATCGCATAGTCTGTGCTACCGACTTTTCAGATTATTCCAACCGTACTGTAGATTATGGAATTGCATTAGCCAAAGAATTCGACGCGAAACTATATGTCTGCCATGTGATTGATTTGTCTTCGGTGGCGATTTATGGAGAATTTCAATTGGATCCGGTGGGCTTACAGAACCGAATCATGAAGGATGCCAGCGATCAGCTTGAAGAATTGATTGGCGAAAAGCACAAAGAATGGGAACCGCTGATTACCGTTGGACACGCCGCGGACGAAATATCACGCATCGTCGAAGAAAAAAGTGTCGATCTTGTTATCACCGCCACCCGCGGACGTTCCGGACTTAAACGTCTAATTTTAGGATCGGTAACCGAGCGGCTGATGCGAACCCTTACCTGCCCTCTTTTAGTTGTCCACAGTCCGAACAAAGAATTTGTAAACTCAGTTGATCACGAAATAAGAATCAATAGGATCCTTGTAGGTTGTGACTTTTCTCCGGATTCCAGCTTGGCATTCGAATACGGGTTGAGTTTGGCCCAGGAATTCGAATCCGAATTGCATTTAGCGCACGTCATTGAAACCGCTATATACCAAGAACTACACAAAACCGAAGCTCCTGTAGAGGAGGAAATACAGCAAGAAATCCACGACCGGTTGACTCAGAAGCTTCTAGACATGGTGCCCGAAGAAGCACGCAACTGGTGTACTCCCCAAACGAGCATTTTAGACGGCCATGCCTATGAAGAATTGGTTAAATATGCTGAACAGCACAACATCGGGATGATTGTTTTGGGAGCGAGGGGACATGGACTGGTGAAGAGCTTGTTGCTGGGATCCACAACGGATCGGGTAATCCGCAGAGCCCCATGCCCGGTTTTGTCGGTAAGTGCGAAGGTCCAAAACGATTAGGATCGGCATCAAAAACCGGTTTTACGTTATTCGGTGACCGTATTCTTCTGCCACCAGCTGAATCACCTGATCAACGGATAATCCCTGTTGGAGTTTATCACGGATAAAAGCCTTTTCCTCTACTGCACCTTTGGGCATGTCACAGGTACAATCAATTAGAAAAAGCTCGCCGCACCCGCCGCAGGCGCATCTGAAATTGGCTGCCACCAGTTTAATCTGGCTTTCGAGCGCAGAATCGTTGGCTGTATTCGTTTGAAAATTCTGCCAGGCTGGTTTGATGTCGGCAGATGGCGAAAAAACAACCTTTACCATCACGCCGGCAGCGAAAAAGAATAAAATAAAAGCCACAAGCATCCAATTGTTGGGTTGCCAGGCGCTGGAGGTTCTTTTCGATTGAGAAACCGTTCTTTTCTGCTGTCTCCTTTTTGCCATTTTTATACACTCCTTAATTTTTAATTGTCACCTACGAGCTTGCCATCGGATACCTTCATGATTCGCTGGGCATATTTTGCACAATCGGGACTATGGGTGACCATGACGATGGTCATGCCTTCTTTGTTCAGTTGACGCAGCAATTCCATGATCTCTTTGGTGGTTTTGGTATCCAGATTTCCGGTGGGTTCATCGGCCAGCAACACCGGCGGTTCGTTTACAATAGACCGGGCAATGGCGACCCGTTCTGACTCCCCACCTGAAATCTGGCCGGGCAAACGCCGGGCTTTGTCCAACAAGCCGACCTGATCCAGGGCTTCTTCGGCCATCGCCCATTTCTGCTTCTTGCTGGCCTTTACAACGGCCAAGGGTAACATAACGTTCTCAATAACGGATAGATAGGGAATCAGATGGAAGCTCTGGAAAATGAAGCCTAAAAATTCTCTGCGAAAATCAGCTCGTTGTTCCTGGCCGAGGCGGTAAACATCAATATCATCAACAACCAATCGCCCTGATGTGGGCGCATTCATCGCACCCATCATGCCCAGCAGTGTGGATTTACCGGCACCGGATTCACCCATTATACCGATAAAGTCACCTTCATTTATATGAAAGCTGATACCTGCAACCGCTGTAACCGTCGCATGGCCTTTGCCATATTGTTTAATTAATTCTTCTGCTACGATATAACTCATATATCACCTTTTCGATATTGTTTCGTATTTCGGATTTTGGATTTTTGCTAAATTAAATATCTGGGGCTTCCTTTAGTGCGCTTTAATCCGTTAATCCACTAAAATAGTTAAAGGGCCCGCAGGGCATCATTCGGGTCGAGTCGCGATGCCATAAATGCTGGATAAGCGCTTGATAACAAGCCCACCAGCAAAGCGATACCAAACGCACCGATGGCAAGCTCGAAGTTTAAGGGCACCTGGCCCGAATGGTTTTCGCTAAAAAAGGTAATCGCAATTTTGGATGATCCCAATCCCATAAAATAACCGATGATTCCGGCCAGCCCTGAGACGATACCGGCTTCCAGGAACACAATTTTCATAATATGCCGCTTACGGAAGCCAATGGCCCGAAAGATACCGATTTCATCGGTTCGTTCTCGCACACTGCCCATCATGGTGACCAGGACAACCATGGAGCCAATCAGAAGGATGACGCCGGATATCCCATAGGAAAATTTCTTAAAATGCTCCAGGGTCTCCATGCGTCCCTTGACGACCTGTTGGATGGCCATCACTTTGCCGCCGGGGATGACCTCGGATATCTGCTTTACCATCTCATCAATCGGGCAGTCTTTGCAAAGGGCGGCAACTTCGGCCATAGAGACGCGGCCGCTTTTATTAAAAATCGATTGGGCCGTTGCCAGGTTGGCGAAAACGAGCTGATCATCCTGGGAACCGGTGGGTTGAAGAACACCGGAAACGATGAGCTCCTTATGTTTTATGTTGACCCGATCTCCGACCTTCAAGTTTAATATCCGCGCAGTTTCCGCACCTAATATCAGGCCGTTATGATCGGGCAAAGCACCCTGTATTTTCCACCACGGTTTCAATATTTCGGAAACCTCAAAATCGACCCCCGCCATGAGAACCTTGTGGGAATCGACCTTGACCACGCCCAACACCAAAGGGCCTAGTGCCGCAATATTGCGCGCATTTTTAATCGAGCTCACGCGAGCCAGCTCTGCTTCGCGTATCTCTTCCATCTCAAACGACACGCCGCCAAGAGAAAGACCACCATAGGTCAGGGTAAGGTTTTCGGTTTTGGGCACAATCAGAATGTTGGCACCATATTTTTCAAGCTTGTGATTGATGTCGTTGGTCATGGCCTCGACAAAGCTGATAATGCCGACTACCGTGGAAACACCGATGACAAGGCCCGCCAGTACGAAAGCGGCCTTACCTTTGCGACGTAATAAGTTTCGAAATGTAATTGATTTTAGATTCATATCCAGATCCTTTACGAAAAATTGAAATATTGTTTCCCTTCCAGGATATCTTTAACCTGGATAATGACATTGCCATTTTCGACGGCTCTGTTCAACGGCGCCGGGTTGCATCCCCCTTTGACCTCATTGACCAGAACGGAAGCAAATCTGCGCCCGCAGTTACGGCAAACCATGTAGTCGCCATCCTGATAATAGCCTTTGCCGGCCGGCCAACACACATCACAGGCATCAAAGGCAGCCCGGATAATTCCATCGGAGCTTTTCAGAATAAAATATTTGATGGTAAAGCCGCCGGCAACGTGCTGGAAGTGGCGTGCTTTTCCGTCTTCAAATAAACCGGCCGGAAACGTGACCTGGGTTAAGGTTTTGCCCGCAGCAGATGAGGTAGAAGCGACAGGGGCGGAGCCTGAAGTATTGTAAGTAAAATACCAAACCCCACTGCCAACGATGATTGCGGCGCAGGCCACCGCAATAAATAGCGGCAGACGGCTTCTTTTCTCTGTACCCAGTACCATCGCTTTTTTGGCTTCTCTCTTATCCGTCGTTTTCTGACGGTTTTGGGTACCGGTTGTTTGAATTGTCTTATCCGCGTGAGCTGTTCTTTTTTTTCTCTTTGCCATGATCGAAATCTCCTATTTATTAGATATTATTTTGATCTTTGGTTTATCGCCGCTATGCGAGATCACTTAAAATGCCTTTGCTTAAGTTGACGCATATTAACAAAACGGATTCGTCCGCAATGACGGCTTTTTGCGAATTGTGACGCCGCCTCGTAAGCGTCGACTAATTTGGGTAAACCTGTTGAGTCGGGAGTCTAAGGATATTTCTTTAGATAGAGATCAAATTAGAAGGGAATGATATCGTAAATAGATCGGTGAAGATTGCAAAGACATGTCGGCATAAAGCCAAAAAAGTTTGTGTTCAGAAATGTTATTGGTCCAAAATAGATCGCTTATATTGTACACGATGAGGGTAGGATTATATGTGTGTGCGCGACCGACGGATAAGGTGCACACTGGCGGCTCAACCTGGTGGCTATTTTTAAGGCCACACGGAAGAGCGGCAACTTCCGGACAACAGTTGCCATTAAACTGCGCCGGGTGCGCGGTCGCAGGATGCATTGCCGTCATATACGAAGCGCAGCAACAATTTTTTCCACAATCCGAGTAATAGAATCCCGGTGTTGCCAAAAAACTCAGGCTCAGAAAAATAGCCAATGTGAATGATATCGGTTTTCGCATAATAATATTCAACGATTGATTTCTTTCCAACAAATCCTACTAAAATAATATGATATATGCCTGTTTCTCAGATGTCAACTCAAATAATTCACGAAAGAGATGGACCCTCGGTTCCAATTTAGACACACTGAAAGACATGCGATACTCTCTGGATTCGGAATTCCTTCCGGGATTGGATCAAACTATAATATAAACAATCCGTTAGAACCTATCTCAAAAATAGTGAATCACGCTCAAGAGCCCGCCGAAAAGCGGGATTTCACATCTAATCGTCGAAATTATCTTTACAAGAAGTTAGATGGTATTTATATTTACAGCAATTTCATGGTGCGCTGAGGAATATAGGGCAAATAAAGGGTGAACAAAAGGTAAAAAGTTTATTTTGCAATATAAAGCAAGAGGAAAGGGGATTCCATGAGTTACGATTTTAATGCAGACGAAGTATTTGAAATGGCGGAGCAACTTGAACGCAACGGCGCCAAATTTTACCGCGATGCAGCCCAAGGTAAGATTGAGCAATCGAATAAGCAAATGTTATTGAATCTTGCTGCCATGGAAGATGAACATGAAAAAACATTCAAATCAATAAGAGCCGAATTATCTGAAAAGGAGAAAGTGGTAACCGTCTTCGACCCGCAGGGGGAAGCAGCTCTCTATCTTCGCGCGCTGGCAGATACCCGCGTGTTTTTCGAAAAAGACATTGATGTGACATCGATGAGGGAAATTCTAAAATCCGCCATCGAGGCCGAGAAAGATTCGATCGTATTTTATCTAGGTATGAAAGATGCGGTTTCGGAAAATCTGGGGAAAGACCGGATTGATGGGATTATCAAAGAAGAGATGGGGCACATCAAATTGCTCAGCAAAGAGCTGATAAAACACAAAAGCTAGTGTCGTGTCCTATATGTAATCAACAAAGCTCGGATTGGAATACAACACCGGAGTCTGGTCCATGTCTTACCCATAGTCTGCTAAATCCTTCAATCCCTCACGGTCGAGCAAGGTGATTCTAGGCCCTTCGACACGAATGAGATCCTGACTGGAAAGTTTAGCAAAAATGCGCGATAAGGTTTCCGGGATCGTCCCCAATATGCTGGCAAGCTGGCCCTTTGAAATAGTTAACGTGACGACATCCGTGTTTCCCTGTTCGTCTGCAAGGTAATTCAAGTAGGAAGCCAGACGGGCCGGGCATTCTTTTAATGAAAGATTTTCGATTTGGACGGTAAATTGGCGAAGCTTGGTCGACATGATGGCAAGCATATTCAAGGCCAAAGAAGGATTGCCGGCAATCAGTTCAACAAACGCATCTCGCGGAAAAAACAAAAGCAGGGTTTTATCAATGGCCTGGGCATTGGCCGGAAATTTTTGTCCGATAAACACGGGAACCTCTCCGAACGGTTGTCCCGAACCGAAAATATGGAGAATCTGCTCTTTGCCTTCTGCCGAAACTTTATAGATTTTCACCCGGCCTTTGACGACAACGTAAAAGCCCTTGCCTGGATCACCTTCTGAAAAAATGGTCTGACCCCTGTTCATCTTCTTTTCAACAGCTATCTGCTTTATGGCTTTGATCTGTTCATCGGGAAGACCACTGAAAAGGGGAATGCGTGAAATAATATCGATGATTCCTGACATAATAATCTCTTTTGCTATCATTTTTGATTTATGTCAAGGCAAAGCATGACGTCTTGAATTAAATTTTAACTTAAATTGGAGGAAAGACGCATGGAAATATCTGCTAAAACCAAAATCGATGACTTGCTGAGCAACTATCCAGTTCTTGAGGACTTTTTCATTCGCAAATCGCCAAAATTTAAGCATTTAAAAAATCCCATGATGCGAAAGACCATCGGTAAAGTGGCAACACTGAAGCAAGTCGCAGAGATGGGCAATCTGGATCTAAATGTACTGCTGGATGAAATTCAGAACGAAATTCGCACTGTCGGCCATGAAACCGGTTCGACGCAAAATGCCGAGAAAAACCAGCCGGTCAGCGATCCGCAGCAACGCCAGAAGATTTTAAAAGGTATTATCCGTGACCTTCATCAAGGTGTTGAGCTGGAAATTCTCAAACAACGATTTCGTGAACTACTCAAAGATATTGACCCTTCTGAAATCGCAAAGATGGAGCAAAGCCTCATTGATGAAGGTATGCCTGAAAGTGAAGTTAAACGCTTGTGCGACGTGCACGTAGCGGTTTTCCAGGAGTCTCTGGACAAACATGAAATGCCCCGGGTGCCCGCCGGGCATCCGGTCCACACCTTACTGGAAGAGAACCGGGCGGCTGAAGCCATTATGGACGAAATCGAGCATTTACTCACCATCATAGAATCCTCATCCGAGAAAGACATCTATGCCGGCTATGTTGAAAGATTGCAAAGCCTGGTTGGCCGGTTGGCCGACATCAACCTGCATTATTTAAAAAAGGAGAATCAGCTTTTCCCGCTGATGGAAGCCAAAGGAATGTCAGGGCCACCTCAGGTCATGTGGGCAATCCATGACGATGTCCGCGCGCTGATTAAAAAGTCGAGACAGCTGTATTCTGAATCAGAGGTGTCTGAAGCTTTTTCGGCTACCCGGCAGGTGCTGGCCTCCATTCGCGATATGATTTACAAAGAAGATCATGTGCTCTTCCCGATGACATTGGATATATTTACAGAATCCGACTGGAATACGGTAAAGCACGGCGAAGCGGAAATCGGCTATGCGTGGATTCAGCCGGCGGAAGGCTGGGAGCCGCAACTTGAGAAAGCCGCCGAAGCAAAAGTTCAGACCGGTATGATTCCTTTAGACACCGGTGTTTTATCTGCCGAAGCCGTCAATTTAATTCTCACGCATTTACCGGTGGATCTGACGTTCGTTAATGAAAATGACGAAGTCGCCTACTATTCCCAGGGTAAAGAGCGAATATTTGCTCGAAGCCCCGGCATCATCGGCCGCGAAGTTCAAAAATGTCACCCGCCGAAAAGCGTTCATATCGTCGATGAAATTCTAAAGAAAATGAAGTCCGGAGAAAGGGATATGGCGGAATTCTGGCTCCAGATGGGCGGCAAATTTATCCACATTCGCTATTTTGCGGTTAGAGATCGGCAAAACCAGTATAAAGGTTGCCTGGAGGTAAGCCAGGATGTGACCGATATTCGCAAACTTGAAGGGCAGCGGCGATTGTTGGAATGGCAATAAAGTGATAAGTGCCTAAAGCCCGCCCTGGCGCTATTGGACTCAAAATGGCACATACAGTAACTGGAGTTTAGGGTTAAAAACTAGCGAATTAATATTAATATCCAGTTCTGGGCCAGGGTTAGGGAATTCTATCAATTTAATTAAAATTATGAGCGGTTGTGTTGGGTTTCAACCCTGGTCGAAAGCCAACTACCGCGACGGAAATTGAGTAGGTTGGGTTGAGGTGACGAAACCCAACATTACAACGGCGGGTCTTAACCCAACCTACGATAAGAATTTGATTTTAAACAATATTTGATTTAGCCTTTTTATTGGTTATAATTCCGATTTTTTGTTGTTTTCTTGATTTAAGTCAATGTGTGAACGCATTGTATGATGTATGATCATGATTAAGAATGAGATCTAATCCCGATGACATAATCCCTTTTGAGGATTATCAGCGAGAAGGAGCATTCATATGAAATGCCCAGGACAAGATACCCAATACTGGACGCCGGGATCAATATTTGAAGCAGATTGCCCGAAGTGCGGCCAGTCGGTTGAATTTTTTAAAGATGATACGTCCCGCAAATGCGCTAAATGTGGCCATCGATTTGTCAATCCCAACATGGATTTTGGCTGTGCCGCTTACTGTCAGTTTGCGGAACAATGTATCGGAACGCTGCCGCCTGAACTGGTCGCCCAGAAAGATGATTTACTCAAGGATCGCGTGGCGATTGAAATGAAACGCTATTTCAAAAATGATTTCTACCGCATCGGCCATGCCACCCGCGTTGCCCGGTATGCGGAGAGGATTGGCAAAAGCGAAAAAGGAAACATGGCGGTTATTCTTTCTGCGGCTTATTTACACGACATCGGTATATTGGAAGCCGAGAAAAAGTATGGGAATACCTCGCCGGAGCAACACGAAAAGGAAGGTCCGATCATCGCAAAGTCTATTTTGAACAAGCTGGGCGCCAATGAGGAATTGATCAATGAGGTTTGTGATATCGTCGCCCACCACCATCATCCCGAAGCCGATGAGAGCATCAACTTCAAGATCGTTTATGATTCGGATCTTTTGGAAAATCTGGACGAAAAACAAAAAGAAAATTCTATGGATGCCAGGCAGCTGGAAGATATTATTGAACAATCATTTCTGACCTCCAGCGGTCGGGAAATTGCAAGAGAGGTATTGTTGAAATAAGCCGTATAAAAAATTTGCCGCAACCAATTGGGGATAAATAAGATTATTTTAAATACGAAGCCACAGACAAGGCCATTAACCTGTCGAAAAAGGAGACGTTATGAAAATCGTTCGCAAGATTATAGAAATAGATGAAGATCTTTGTGATGGATGTGGAAATTGTGTGCCCTCCTGCGCCGAGGGAGCTTTGCAGATTATTGACGGAAAAGCCAAAGTGATCGCGGATTTTTATTGCGACGGTCTGGGCGCCTGCCTGGGAGAATGCCCCACCGGTGCGCTGAGTATCGCAGAACGCGAAGCCGAAGAGTTTGATGAAAAGGCCGTCGAAGAGCATTTGGCCAAACAAGAAAACCCACGGCCCCAGGAGATTCCATCTGTCTCCTGCGGCTGTCCATCTACACGGCTCCAGTCGTTTCAATCATCCGTCTCGGTGTCTAAGGCCGATCCGCAATCTGAAACGGTTGCAGGCAATGAGGAAGTTGAATCTGCTCTTGCTCACTGGCCGGTGCAGATCACACTGGTTCCACCCACCGCACCATTTCTTAAAGGAGCAGACCTTTTGGTACTGGCGGATTGTGTACCGGTAGCATTTCCAACGCTTCACCGCGATTTTCTGAAAGGAAAGGCGGTTGTAATGGGTTGTCCCAAGCTGGATAATGCCCAGTTTTACATCGAAAAGTTTGCCCAAATCTGCAAACAGTCGGGCATCAAAAGCATTACTTCGGTGGTCATGGAGGTTCCATGCTGCTCCGGTCTTCCCATGATTGTCAAAAAAGGAATGCAATTGGCCGGTGTTGAAATCCCCATGCAAGAGGTAGTCATCAGCACTAGAGGCAAAATTCTACAACACAAGCAAGTTAAAGCCGCCTAAAGGTTCAGG
>CP070694.1:3087613-3107916 GCA_020353355.1 Desulfobacterales bacterium
CCTCTTTTCTGTCTGACTCGGTCCGAACCCGATTTACAGGTCGTTCAAAAAGCAACTTCTGGGATTGTAATGAACACTGATACCACAGAGCATGTTTCTCTCTACAGAAAGATCGCTTACGCCACACCGGCATTTGCACTGGCGGTTGTCGGTATTCCGGTTTATGTCTATATCCCGAAGTTCTATACCGACGTGGTCGGCATCAACATTACCATCCTGGGCTATCTTATCTTTGGCGTGCGACTTTTCGATGCCTTTACGGATCCCGCGATCGGTTATATATCTGATCGATCGCGCACGGCTTTTGGTCGACGGCGGCCGTACATCGCGATTGGATCCATTTTTATCGCGATCACAATGTATCTGCTATTCAGCCCCCCGGTTGCCTCGCCCGGGTTTGAGACGGTTTGGTTCGGAGTCTGCATTTACGCGCTATTTCTGTTTTGGACTGCAGTGACTGTGCCATTTGAATCACTTGGGCCGGAAATAACATTTGATTACCATGAACGCACCTCGCTGTTTGGTTTGCGCGATGGTTTTCTGATAGCTGGAACCCTGGTAGCCGCAAGTTCGCCTGCTATAGTTCAATGGCTTTTCGGCCTGGCCGGAGATGCACAGGGCGAGCGCCTAAAATTTTTCTGGTTGGCTGTTATTTATGCACCCTTGCTGATTGGGTCGTGCTGGTGGTGTGTTCTTGCTATCCATGAAAAACATCATACATCATCTACGGCAAATCTGTGGGGCGGGCTGCACGATACGCTTGCAAATCGTCCATTTGTCATACTTCTGTTTTCCTATACCATCAGCGCCATCGGCAACAATCTTCCGGCAACGCTCATCCTCTATTACGTGCAGTATGTATTACAATCTGAGATGGCAGATTTTTTTCTGTTGCTCTATTTCATCACCGGCATCGCCTTTTTACCCGCATGGATCTGGCTGTCGCGCAGAACCGGCAAGAAAACTGCCTGGCTTGCATCCATGGCAATTAACACCGGAGCTTTTTTCGGTGTATTCTTTCTCGGGCCGGGTGACGGAGATATCTATGGTGTGCTTGTGTTTCTTTCTGGAATCGGCTTTGGTGCCACCCTGGCAATACCCTCCGCCATACAGGCGGATGTGATCGATTATGATGAATTGCTGACCGGAGAACGACGCGAGGGACAGTATATCGGTCTGTGGTCTATTTCAAAAAAATTGGCGGCGGCACTGGGGGTCGGTGCCAGCCTCACGATTTTAGGTGTCTCCGGTTATACGCCCAATATTGAACAATCCGAACAAGTCCGATTGACCCTGCGAACGCTGTACGCCTTGGTTCCTTCAATCTGTAATATTTTGGCCTTTGTGATTGCCACGGCCTACCCCATCAGCAGTCAAATTCACGAGGACATTCGCAGGGCAATTGCCATCCGGCAACAGGGCCTGCCGGTGATGAATCCTTTAAAGCCGGCTCAAACCCTGGTATAGCACCTTAGAAGTATATCAAAAAGGGAGAAAATAAAATGGATTTAACTTTCAGCGTCCTGGCTTGGAATTTTATGGCGCTGCTCACAATGATGATAGTGGGTTGGACGGTCAGCCTCATAACCAGAAACGTAACCATTGTCGATACCCTATGGGGACTGGGGTTTGTCCTGGTTGCCTGGATAACCTTTTCAATGACCGATGGATATTCTGGAAGAAAATGGCTCATCGCAGGATTGACGACGCTATGGGGTTTGCGACTCAGTGCGCATCTGTCCCAGCGCAATTGGGGAGCCGGTGAAGATCCGCGCTACGGCGCCTGGCGCAAAGCCAGTGGAAAGCGATTTTGGATTGTCAGCCTGTTTAAAGTATTCATCCTTCAATCCGTATTCCTGTGGGTAATTTCACTAGTGCTTCAATTCGGGCAGCTATCAACGCTACCTGCTCGGTTAACCTGGACGGATATGCTGGGTCTATTCGTGTGGACCGTGGGTTTTTGGTTTGAATCGGTAAGTGACTGGCAACTGGCTCGCTTTAAGTCCGATCCGAGCAACAAGGGCAAGGTGTTGAATCGAGGCCTTTGGGCCTATTCGCGCCATCCGAATTATTTCGGAGAGTTCTTGATCTGGTGGGGGATTTTCCTGATCACTTTGTCAACGCCAAACAGTTGGTGGACAGTAATCAGCCCGCTGATAATTACCGCCGTTTTGTTGAAAATGACGGGTATCCCTCTCACGGAAAAATCAATTTCAGATAGACGCCCCGGATATAGAGACTATATTAAGCATACCAACGCTTTTTTCCCCTGGTTTCCCAGAAAGGAAAACGCATGATCTCATTGGCTGATCTTTCAGATCGGGGCCTGCTGCCCGATAGGCTGATTCGATTCGGCATTCGCAGACTCGATAAAAAACGCCTGCAAGCTGAAAAGCGAAAAAACATCGAAGATCAAGGCAAAGCCTTACTAAAATTTGTCGAAAGCATGCGCAATGGCCCCATCGCCCCTCGACCGCAGAAACCCAATCAACAGCACTACGAGATTCCCCCGGCCTTTTTTCAGCATGCTCTCGGCAGGCATCTTAAGTACAGCGGATGCTATTGGCCGGAAGGGATCACAAATCTGGATGAGGCAGAAGAACGAATGCTTCTGCTAACCTGTAAAAGAGCAGCATTGAATGATGACATGAAGATCCTCGAACTGGGCTGCGGGTGGGGTTCATTATCACTGTGGATGGCTGAAAACTATCCCAACAGCCGGGTGGTGGCTGTGTCCAATTCCAGGCTTCAGGCGGATTTTATAAATGCCAGGAGTGCCGAACGAAATTTGAATAATATCACCGTTATCACGGAAGATATGAATAATTTCAGCATCGAGCGGCAGTTTGACCGTATTATAAGCGTTGAAATGTTCGAACATATGCGCAACTGGCCGCTTCTGCTGCAAAATATCAGCCAGTGGCTGAAACCGGAAGGTAAATTATTTGTGCATATCTTCTGTCATCGCAAATTTGCCTATTTCTTTGACGAAGAGGATGACGAAAATTGGATGGGCAAATACTTTTTCAGCGGGGGTATGATGCCCTCGGATAAACTTATATTTTATTTTCAGGACCATCTGATGGTCGAAAAACACTGGCGCGTCAATGGCCTGCATTACAGCAAAACTGCTGAGGCCTGGCTGGAAAAACTGGATAAAAACTGCAAGCTTATATTGCCGATCATGCAAGATGTTTATGGCCCCCAGGACGCCGAACGCTGGTTGCAGCGCTGGCGCATTTTTTTTATGGCCTGTGCAGAGCTGTGGGGATATCGCAATGGTCAGGAATGGCTGGTATCCCATTATCTTCTGGGTAAACCATAATCACGGCTGTTGATTCTCAAAATAATTGGTCAGAAAATGTACAGAATTCATAACAAAAAACATATAGTTGCAACAATATTCGCCGAGCTCAATCGAAGCTAACGGCAAAGAGATATCCACCATGATAGATTGTAACTACCTCGTTGAAATTCTTACGCCCAAAAATACCGACGGTATAATCGATAAGGCGTCCGCCAACCAGTTTGCGGAGCGTTACTATCGCGTCATCGAGCACGGCATGGGTCTTTCCGTGCCGGACAATCCAATGGGTCAGCCGCGCCACAGCTTTCTGGAAATGATTGAAAGGGCTGGCCTGCCGGTGGTTCCTCAACGAACCGTAATGAATCTGAATACGTTTCACAGCAAAGAAGAACTCGATGAATTGCTCAAAATTGCTGCGAACCTGGGGATCGAATATTTACTGGTCGTAAGGGGCGATGGCGGCCCCCTGCTGCCGAAACTCGCGCCAAAAAGTATCGGTGCATCAAAAAGCGTGGTGACATCCATCGATCTGATGCGCTACATCAACCGTGAATATGCCGAAGTATTTACGACCGGTGCGGCATTCAATCAATACAATACGATGTCGCTGGAGAGCGAACGCCTGAAACTGAAAATCGAAGCCGGTGCCAAATTTGTGATTACCCAGCCAGCTATTGGAAAAGACGCGCAGGTGGATGCCCTCTTCAGGTTCGACATGCCGGTGGTAGTTGAAGCCTGGATGTCGAAAAACATTGACCTATTTATGAAGAGCATTCGCAGCCAACGCCAGAGGCTTGGCAAAGGCTTCGATCCCCTGATCAATCTGCGGATGCTCCACAAGGCATATCCCCAAAGCTGTATTTACCTTTCCATGCTGGGATTCAAGCAAAGCTGGAAAGCGGTTTTACCCAAACTATGATCATGTTTCATCCTCTGTATGCGAAGACAATCAGGATGAACGAATCTGGAGTTGTCCATCATGGACAAGAAGTTAGCTGATGTTCTGCTAAAAATCGGTGATGAATTCAGGGATGAGATTTCCATGGGTTCTCGATTTTATCTTGAGGTCGATATCGGAAAACAGGCGGCAAAATGCGGTCATTACGAACTTGAGGAAAAATATCGCAATACATTCGCCATTGTGCCGTTAAAGTATCCGGTGAAGGGCATGAAAGTCCGGGTGGACGGCAGAACCTTTGTCAATTATGCCCAGTATGAATGCGGTGTTGTGGTGCCAAATTACGTAGCCAGAGATGCCGGGTTATCGCATAAGACCTTTGTACCCAATAACAGTATGATCCTTAATTTTGCCTGATGGTTTATCGACTTTGAGAAAGGTTAGCCATGATTCGTTGGGGTTTGTGTTGTATTTTCCGAGAAGCGCCGATAAGGTTCCGTCGTGCGACAGCAAAGTATTTAAGTAAGTTATCACCGGATGAGCGCATGCATCATCTCTCCGGTATCTGCATGCACAACGCAAATTCTCTTCTCAAAGCGCTCCAATTTTGCCGGCGAAACGGTATTAACGCCTTTCGGATCAACAGTCAGATTTTGCCGCTCAAAACGCATCCGCAAATCGGTTATGCGATAGAAGCCCTGCCCCGATCGACTGTGATTGTAAATGCATTCAAAAAATGCGGAACTTACTGCCGCCAGCACAACCTGCGCACGAGTTTCCATCCTGATCAGTTTATCCTGCTATCATCCCCGAACCCGGACGTCACCCGCCGATCGATTGCCGATTTACAGTATCAGGTGGAAGTCGCCGAATGGGTCAACGCTGATGTCATCAATATTCATGCCGGCGGGGTCTATGGGAGCAAAGATAAAGCCTTACAGCGCCTGGTCAGAAGGATTCGGAATTTGCCCCCAAACGTTCGCTCCCGCCTGACCCTGGAAAACGATGATCGGCTATACACACCGCATGACTTGCTGCCGGTTTGCGAAAAATTGGGAATCCCGTTCGTATACGACCTGCATCATCACCGCTGTCTGCCCGACGGTCGAAATGTCGAAGACACAACGCAACAGGCGTTGAAAACCTGGAACCGCGAGCCGCTATTTCATATTTCAAGCCCCCTAAGGCCCTGGGATGATGGAAATCCGAGAAATCATCACGATTACATTAATCCCGAGGAATTTCCTGAATCCTGGCTGAATTTGGATATTACCGTTGAAATCGAGGCAAAAGCCAAAGAGCTCGCCGTGCTCAAAATGATGAAAGATATTGAGATAATGCACAAACAATTGAGAAAATCTGTTTGAACTTCTTACGATACGATGAAGAACTTCACAGCCCGATGGGCATTTGCTGCTGCCAGGATTTTGGACTTGAATGATTCTATTTTATCATTAGATTACAGACAATACCCTTCACAAATTTCATAAATGCAATTTCATCGGGGATGCTACCGTGAACACACCGCTCATCGAATTCAAAGATGTTACCAAACGGTTTGGTAATCGAACGATTCTTGATCGTGCCAGTCTGCAAATCTTCGAAGACCAGGTTACGACCATTATCGGCAAAAGCGGTGAAGGCAAGAGCGTTATGCTTAAACACATCATCGGACTGCTTCAACCCGATGAGGGACGTGTGCTATATCGTGGCAAGCCTTTTGATAAAATGAACAGCAAAGAATGGTATGATTACATGGGTCAAATCAGCTATATGTTTCAAAACAACGCACTGTTTGACTCACTGACGGTATTCGATAACGTCGCCCTGCCCTTGCGCGAAACCAAAAGCCTGGGTAAACAGCAGATTCGTCAAAAGGTAATGGCCCGCCTCGAGCAGACCGAACTAGCGCATGTAGCTAATAAACACCCGTCGGAGCTATCCGGAGGCATGCAGAAGCGTACCGCCCTGGCCCGGGCCCTGGTTACCGATCCGAAGATTGTTCTTTTCGACGAGCTCACCACCGGTCAGGATCCCATTCGAAGGAATGCCATCCTGGGCATGATTGCCGGCTACAAGAAAAAATTCGGTTTCACCGCGGTTCTGATCAGTCACGACATCCCGGACGTATTCTTCATCTCAAATCGCATTTTGGCCCTGTATAATAAAAAGATTGTCTTTCAGGGCACACCCGAGGAACTCGAAGGATTTGATCATCCCTTCTATGATGAAATCATCCACAGTATTGAACGCCTTGAGGACGAATTAACCGGCCTCTTTTCCAAGCGCCAGTTCAAAGTGCGGTATCAAACCGATCTGGTGCGAAATAATGACCATGACACATATGTGGCGGTTGTTTTTACGCTGGACGATTTCGATAGGATCACCGAGAACCTGGGCTACACGGCCACCCAGCAAGGAATTCGGACCATGGGGTCTTATATCAACAAACACTTCGGTGCGGTCGGTGGATTTTCGGCGCGACGAAGCATTAACCAGTTCGGCACTCTGCTTCCGTTTTCCGATCTCGATGAGGCTGAGCGTATACTGATTGATTTTAAAAAAGATTTTCGCGAAAACGGCCTCATGCATATCGAGGCTGCCGCAAAATCGGCAAACCCGACCGTCGATTGTTTTGAATTTTCTATTCTGGCAGGAATGGCTCAGGGAAAACCGAACTTAGAATTGGAATCGGTAATGGAATTTGCCGAATATAAACAGAAACCAATCGCTCGATTTCAGTGCGATTTAAATTGATATCGGCCCTTGTCATGAATGATGCACTCCAACAGGGCCAAGGAAAAGTTTGCATGGCCCATTAGTCCCGCCTTTCTCTTGAAAAAATCAGAGTTCACCGAAATTGATCTTTCGATTTGATCACCATATACCAGCAGGCTGCCGCCGTATAAGAAATTTTCGACTCCCTCATCAATGGCGGCTTGCATGAGATTCATCGAGCCATCGACAAATAATTGACTTGGTAAGTACATTTCTATATTTAATAATGCGAAGTTTTTCTGCAGAAGCTTCGGAGGCAAAGAAAATTAAAAAGAGGTCGCAAAATGGACATTAGCATACGGATTGGCGGTGAGGCCGGCCAGGGGATTCAGTCGATTAGCTCGATTATTGCCCGAACTTTCGTAAGACAGGACTATTATGTGTTCATCAATCAGGATTTTGCATCGCGGATCCGCGGCGGTCACAATTTTGATCAAGTTCGAATCTCGAATATCCCGGTTCAGGCGGTCGACGACAAGGTTCACATTCTGATCGCCCTGGACGAAGAGACGACCCGCCAGGATATCGATTGCCTGGCCGACAATGGGGTTTTGCTGTTCGATGGGGATGCGATCGGTTTTACTACTGACAGTTCGAATCGCTTCTCCATTCCCTTTGGCAAGATTGCCTCTGAGGTCAGTAAGAGCAAGATTATGATCAATTCGGTGGCAACCGGCGCAGCTATTGCCCTGATGGATTTTGAACTGTCGCCGGTGTTGGACTGCTTGCAGGAGCAATTCCGGCAGAAGGGCTCCGAGACCGTAGAAAAGAATCAAAAAAGTGCAACTGCCGGATATGACTTTGTCCGGCGGAATTTGAAAGAAAAACCGCATTTCAGGGTACCGTCTGCAAAATCAGTTCGTCAAAAGATGCTGCTCACCGGCAGTCAGGCCCTGGCATTGGGTGCGATGGCTTCCGGTTTGAAATTTTATTCCGGCTATCCCATGTCGCCGTCCACCGCCATCATGGAATTTGTCTCCTCCCGGGCTGATCAATACAACATCGTTCTCGAGCAGGCTGAGGATGAAATCGCAGCCATCAACATGGTCATTGGTGCCAGTTTCGCCGGAGCCCGGGCCATGACGGCGACTTCCGGTGGTGGATTTTGTTTAATGGCCGAAGCCCTGAGCCTCGCCGGCATGACCGAAACCCCGGCGGTCATCATTGTGGCCCAGAGGCCTGGTCCATCAACCGGGCTGCCCACCCGGACCGAACAGGCGGACTTGAATTTTGTGATGCATGCCGGACACGGAGATTTTCCAAGAGCAATACTGGCGCCGGGTCACCCCGAGCAGGTGTTATATCTGATGTCCAAGGCCTTCAACCTGGCGGATAGATACCAGAGCCCAGTTATCGTGTTAGGTGATCAGCATTTCAATGACAGCTATTTCACGGTCGATGAGTTGGATCTTGGGGGCATCACGATTGATCGGGGTCATATTTTAACCGATCAGGATTTATCCGCGCCCCATGAATACAAGCGCTATACACCCGGCGAATCGGGAATCTCACCCCGCATCCTGCCGGGACTAACAAAGGCGGTTCTTTACGCCGACAGCGATGAACATACCGAAGAAGGCCACATCACCGAGAGTGCCACCGTCCGCGATCAGATGATGCGCAAGCGCATGCAAAAACTCGAGGGATTGCGGCAAGAAATCGGTCCCCCAGAAATCTATCCTGCCGGTGAAGCCCAGCTTGTTCTGCTGGGATGGGGATCGACGCATGGCGTCATCAAGGAGGCCGTGGACAGGCTGAATCAAAACGGAATTGCTGCCCAGATGATTCATTACAGCGAACTTTTCCCATTTAATCCTCGGCATATTGGGACTGCAGAGCTTAGAAAAGTTAGAATCATTGCCGTCGAGAATAACTACACCGGTCAATTCGCCGACTTTTTCAGCAAAGCAACCGGCCTGGCCGTTGATCAAAGGATTTTGAAATACGATGGGCGGCCATTCACGTCCCGCGAAATCGTCGACCAGATCGAAGACAAAAGTTAGGAGAACAACAATGGTTACCTTGGAAGACTTTCACAGCGATGATCCGATTGCCTGGTGCCCGGGATGCGGCAATTTTTCCATTTTAAAAGCATTGAAAAAGGCCCTGGTGGACGTTCAGCAAAAACCCCATGAGCTGGTCATCGTATCCGGGATCGGGCAGGCACCGAAAACGCCGCATTATTTGCGATGCAATTGTTTCAACGGTCTGCACGGCAGGACTTTGCCGGTAGCCACCGGAATCAAGCTTGCCAATCATAAATTGACGGTCTTGGCGCAGGGCGGCGACGGTGACGGTTATGGAGAGGGGGGTAACCATTTCCTGCACGCCATGCGCCGCAACATCAACATCACCTATTTGGTGCACAACAATCAAGTCTACGGCCTGACCAAGGGCCAGGCGTCGCCCACCAGCGAATGCGGCTTTGTCACCAAAACAACACCACGCGGAGCGCTCAGCCCGGCATGCAATCCGCTATTGCTCGCCATTGCTTCCGATTGCAGCTTTGCAGCGCGTGGCTTTGCCGGAGAAATTGAACACCTGGCGGGCTTGATCAAAGAGGGTATCCGGCATAAGGGATTTGCTTTGATCGACATTTTGCAGCCGTGTGTTTCGTTCAATCGCGTCAACACCTTCAACTGGTATTCCGAACGGGTATACAAAATCGATGCCGATTCACAGTACGACGCCGGAGACCGCTTGAAGGCGTTTCAAAAAGCTCAACAATGGGGGGATGAAATCCCCATTGGTATTTTTTACCGGAATCAAAGACCGACTTTGGAAGAACAAATACCGGCGATTGCCGACCAGCCCCTGGTCGCACAACAGACAGATCCAGGTGCTTTTTCAGAAATGCTCGAATCCTTTAAATGAAATTTTTCTGCACCGCCGATCTGATCGCAGGATACTGATTTCGCGCCGATAGCACTTTCATGCAAAGCCGACACTGTTTCTGGTGCTGTATCAGAACTCGGCATCACATCTCGCCTGCAGGCAGAGAGCCCTGCCGACTCAGTGGTTTTACAAACAGCATCTGAACATCACCGATGTATCTCTCAGCAAAACCGCCTTCACAATAACAAAGATAATACTCCCACATCCGAACAAAGGTATCCGAATATCCCAAAGCCTTCACCCTATCGATACTGGCAAAAAAACGCTGACGCCATTCACGCAGGGTTCTGGCATAATGCGGCGTAATATCCTCCAGATGAACCAGTCGCAAGTCGGTCGCCCTGGCAATGGCCTTGCTGATGACGGTAATCGACGGGATGCAACTGCCGGGAAAAATATAGCGCTTGATGAAATCCACCGATCGCTTGTGTCGATCAAATATCTGATCGCCGATGGTGATGGCTTGCAGCACCATCATGCCGTCATCTTTCAGCAACCGGCTGCATGTTCGGAAAAAGGCAGTCAAATAATGGTGGCCGACGGCCTCGATCATCTCGATGGAGACCAGCTTGTCAAAATGGCCGCTCAGATCACGGTAATCCTTTTTCAACAGTTTGATTCGATCTTGCAGCCCCGCTTTTTTGAAGCGCTTCTCGGCAAACTGGTGCTGTTCATCGGAGATGGTGGTGGTGGTTACATGCACACCATAATTTTGCGCTGCATGGACGGCAAAGCCACCCCAACCGGTGCCGATTTCCACGACCCGATCGCCGGGTTTCAGTTGCAGTTTGCGACAAATGCGATCGTACTTTGCAACCGAAGCTTCTTTGAGGGAGCTTTCTTCATGCTCAAAGATTCCACAGGAATAGGTCATGGTTTCGTCCAGAAACAGCGAATAAAAATCGTTTCCCAGATCATAATGGGCCAGGATGTTTTCACGGCTGGCTTTCTTCGTATTCTTCCTCAGAAAATGATAGAACTTGTTAAGCGGCGCCGTCACGCGCGCCAGGCCTTTTTCCATATCTTCAAAGGCCTTCTGATTCAGGGCCAAAATACGCATGACCATCGTCAAATCGTCTGCCGACCATAATCCATCCATATAGGCCTCGGCAGCGCCAATACTGCCGCCAAACAAAATGCGGGTAAAAAACTGGGGATGATAAACAGTGATGACGGCCTGCAAAGGGATTTCATCCGATTGCCCACCAAAAAGGTGGCGATGACTATTTTCGATGATCGTAATCTTGCCATGGACTAATTTTTTTAGCAAAGATAATATTGCCCTGCGCGCCATGCGATCCACTGGTCGCTCTTTGAGCTCGCTGAGTTCGGGTGCCTCAGAAGGAATAATCAATTCTGTCATCTGGAAACCCTTTCGCCAAATGGTTTTCTTTTTTTCGGATGGGTAAAAAATGGCGTTCTTTTTACAATCAGACGCAACGCCTGCCAGTAAATCATGGCGACGACTTTCCCGGTCATCACCGGATATCGAAGGAGCACCCGCGTCAGCGATCGCCTGGAGATTTCACGGCGTTGAAGTGCCAGGCTGGCATCAAACAGCTTTTCCCCGTTTTGATAATCAACCATATGCACCCGAACAGAATCACCCGGCTCGCGAAAGCGCCAATCGTAGTGAACGTCCATATCGATAAACGGTGATACATGAAAGGCCTTTTCAAACTGATGGCGTCGCCAGTTTTGCACCGGATGTTCATTTTGCTCCGCCCCAAGCACATAGGTATACACTTCCCCCCAGGGCGTATTGTGAATTTCGACGACGATGGTCTCCACCCGCATATCACCGGAATCATAGCAATAGTAAAAACTGGCAGGATTAAAGCAGTGACCAAAATATCGTAAATGGGTCAGCAGCCGAATCGGACCGCTCGGTCGATTTCCTAATCGTTCTTCGACGAGATCTCGAACCGCTTGGTCCAGCGGAATTTTTGGATCCCCGAAGTGGTCTCGACGACGAAAACAGGCAATATTGAACCGCTCGTTTGACCATAACGGATGAATATCGAAGAGGCTCGGCAATTCGGCCAAATCGAGAAACATGAAAAATAGGCGATATTGAAACATGTTCGCTCGCGGTCTGAACCGCCGGTGCCGAATGGTCCCTTCGTAAATACAACTATGCATGGTTCATTTCTCAATTAAAGAAAGTGACTAAAGTTAAGCTCACTTATTATTTTATGAGCATTGAAATCCGCCTCGAAACGCAGTCATCGGGCAAAAGATGGGCTTTGGAAGGCGGTTTTAGAGGGTTTTACCGAAATGCTTACACACCTCCAGCGCACTGTTGACACCGTCTTCATGAAAACCATAACCCCAGTAGGCACCGGCGTAGTATGTGCGGTTAATCCCGTTGATTTCGCTATGACTTTTCCTGGCAGCCAAACTGGCCGGATCATAAACCGGATGATGGTAAATCATCTCTTGATGGATTTTTGCCGGATCAATGGCCTCGGATAAATTCAGCGAAACACATAATTCGCTTGGCGCCCCGATACTCTGCAAAATGTTCATGTCGTAAGTTACGGCGACCCGTCCGAGATCATCTTTCGGGATGTGGTAGTTCCAACTGGCCCAGGCAGCCTTCTTGCTGGGAAGCAGGGACTCGTCTGAATGCAGCACTGCCTGGTTCTCCTGATAAGGGATGACACCCAAAATGTTTTGTTCGCGATCCGAGGGGTCGGCCAGCATGGATAAAGCCTGATCACTGTGGGTTGCAATCACCACCCGGTCAAATTTCTCTGCCGCTTCGTTCTTGGGCTTGACTTCTACATAATCCGGGTAGCGTCGAATGGTTGCGACCGGACAGTTCAGCCGGATCCGATCGGCATACGGTTGCGTTATCGGGCCGATGTATTGCCGGGATCTACCTTTGATGGTGAGCCATTGGGGTTGGTCTTTGATGTTCAAAAACCCGTGGTTTTTAAAAAATTTGGCAAAGTAATACGCCGGGAACTCATTGAATTTAACCGGGTCCGCCGACCAGACGGCTGCGCCCATGGGAATGATGAAATGCTCGATAAATGCCCGCGAGTAATCTTTTTCGGTTAAGAAGGCTAAGAGCGTCAGGTCATAGTCATCCGATTCGAGCAAGGCTTCGGAATCCTTTTTGAAGCGGGAGACATCCCATAACATGCGGTAAAAAGATGGCCGCACGAGATTACGCCGCTGGATAAAAAGAGAATTGAGCGTACTGGGGCTGAATTCCAATCCGGATTTTTCACATTGCACACTGAAGCTCATCAGCGAGTTTTGCCATTCGACGCCCAGGCGTTTCATCAGTTTTAGGAAGTTCGGATAAGTCTTTTCATTAAAAACGATAAACCCCGTATCCACCGCATACTGATCCCCGTTGAGAGATACGTCCACTGTATTCGTGTGCCCGCCGACATAATCGTTGGCTTCAAAAACGACGACCTCATGCTCTTCACTGATCAGATGGGCCGAGGTCATCCCCGAAATCCCGCTACCGATGACGGCGATTCGCATCATCAAGCTCCTGTTTTGTTAGGGTTGAGAATTATCGATAGAAACACTGGCCTTCCCTTAGCTTCTGCGGTGAGACGCATCCAAAAGCTTTTGGGGTACCGGCCGCAAATCTCTCACGATTTTCAGCCAGGACATCATCACCAAAAGATAATAGGTGATGTCTATCTCCCACCACCTAAAGCCCTGTCGTGCGGATACTGAGAATCGGTGATGATTGTTATGCCAGCCTTCGCCGAGGGTGATCAAAGCCAGAAAAGCATTGTTTCGACTGGTATCTTGGGTGTCGAATCTGCGGGTACCGTACATATGATCAAACGAATTGATCGTCACCGTGCCGTGAAACAAGACGACGGTGGAAACAAAAAATCCCCAGATGAGCAGTTGCGGACCGCTGGTGGCTAGACCGGGGGCGTATCGCTCGAGAAGGCTCCCAACAATAAAAAGGCCAATTGCCAATAAAATGGGGATCACGATATCAAACCTGTTGATCCAGCGCAGTTCCGGATACTGCATCCATTCCTGAACGTATTTCGTTTTGGTGGCAAAATTTGACCGGGATGTTAACCACCCGATATGGCTCCACCAGAACCCGTGCTGGACCGGGGAGTGAACATCTTGCTCCTGGTCGGCATAGCGATGGTGATGACGATGGTGTGAAGCCCACCACAACGGTCCCCGTTGAACCGAAGAATTGCCCAAAACGCCAAAGATAAACTGCCAGAATCGATTGGTTTTGAAGGCTTTATGAGAAAAGTAGCGATGGTAAAAGCCGGTGATCGCAAACATGCGAATGACGTAAAGCAGAAGTGCAACCATCACGGCTGTCCAGCTCCAGCCAACCCAAATAACGCCGAAGCACATGGCGTGCAGAAACACAAACGGCAAAATCCTGAACCAATCTACTTTCTTTTGGTGCTCCTCCGAGATGGATTCAAGACCCGCCTCCGAATCAAACCAACGGATCAGTGAAAGCGCCGGCTTAAAAGATGAGATCGATTTTATGATTTTAGCCATTTTATACAAGACGAAAATTGTAAATAGTGGGTACCCACTTAAGCATGAAATCAAATTAAAATCAATCGCCAATTCGATATGAATTATATGTCTGCCATGAATAATATCATCCTGAGGTAGCTGATTTATCATTTTGCCATCAAAATCTATTGCAACCCTACGGTAGATGTAATATCTTCTGCTGTTTCCTTTTCAACAATCACAGGGCGGAAATCAAAACCATGAAATCGAATAAGAAAAATTCACCCTCATACATCGAACCGCTGAGTTTATCAGAAGAACTGGCCAGAACCGTACTGGACTCCTTATCGGCTCACATTGCCATCCTGGGTGCCAATGGGGTCATCCTGGAAACCAATCGTGCCTGGCGCAATTTCTCGGTTGAAAGCGGTATGCCGCCAGGTTTCGAATACAGGGGCATTAATTATTTAAGCGTCTGCGACGCCACCACCGGCAGCGATGCAGACATCGCCCGTCACGTTGCTGATGGCATTCGTGCCGTGATCAACGGTGAAATAAAAGAGTTTTTATTCGACTATCCGTGTCATTCCAAAGACAGCAAACACTGGTACTATATGCGCGCGATTCGAATGTCCGCCGAGGAACCGATCCGGGTGGTGGTCAGCCATGAAGAAATCACGGATTTAAAGCTTACCGAAGCGGCATTGAGAAAGAGTCGTGCAGCGCTCGAAGAGCAAAAACAAAGCCTCGAGGAGGCCAATATCGCATTGAAGGTGCTTCTGAAACAACGCGAAGATGATCGGCTGGAGCTTGAAAAAAAAGTTCTGTCCAACGTTAAAGAGCTGATCTTGCCCTATGTCGAAAAGTTGAAGAATTCCAGATTGAGACCCAAAGATCGGACCCTTGCCGAAATTATTGAAACCCATCTCAACGATATCATCTCTCCGCTGCTGCAAAAGTTTACCCATGCCAAAATTCTTTTGACACCCCAGGAAATGCAGGTCGCTGCACTGGTTAAAGATGGCAAAACCAGCAAAGAGATTGCCGACATTTTGAATGTCTCTGAAGCAACCGTAAATTTTCACCGCAAAAACCTGCGCGATAAATTCGGTTTGAAAGGCAAACAAGCCAATCTGAGATCATATCTACTTTCAATCTCCTAATTAAAATCCATCCTACGCAGATTAAACAAGAGTAAAGTTTATTAAATCACGAAAGCACGAAAGGACAAAAACACGAAAATTGAAATATAAATTTCGTGCTTCCTAGTTTTCGTGCTTTCGTGATAAAAATAGCTTTGTTACAAAATGGATGAAAATAATAATTACGAACCTCATAATTTGTTATAGTTTCTTCCTACCAGTAAGCCCCTACCACTCCCCCATTGTTTTTTTTGTCGATATGCCTATTATTTAACTAATGAGGAATACGTATTTGAGCGCTTGCTTACCGTCACAAAACTGAGAGGATGGCCTGCAAAGAAGGGAAAATTTCATGTCCAACAGAATAAATACTGATAGTATCGTAGATTTGATGTTCCACCTCACCTGGAAAAGTGAGCATGCTTCGCATACCGACTGCTTTCTGGCCAGCAATGTCAACATATGGCGCGATCAACTGCCGCAAGTGCTGCTTGATTCCATCATGAACAAGCAGGCCGGTGAACGCATTGAACTTCATTTCAAGCAGGGTGAATTATTGACGGATGTCGATCCGCAAAAAATCTTTAAGATTCAGCAAAGCCAATTCAACCGCCGCTCCGGCAAAGATTCAACGACCGAACCCTACCCGGGTCGCTTTTACCCAAAAGGGATATTAAGCGGCATCGTCAATGTTTTTAAGGAAAACATTGATCCTTTCCGAGTTGTCGCCCGAAGTAATGGTCATCTGAAAGTGTATTTCAACCACCCATTGGCCGGCAAGGCGTTGACCCTGTCTGCCTTTGTGGGCAAGGTGACAGACAAACGCGTCGAGCGAGGCGGCAGCAGCACGGACTGGATCGAAACAATCACCCCTGGTCCCGGCATGCAAGCCCGCGGGGGAGATAGATCATCAGACTATTTTTCTGAGGTTTCCTTTGTCAGGGATGATGAAGCGCCGGACTCTAAATTCTACGACAAGCCGAGGTTTACATACCATCTGGATAGCACGGCGATCGAAATGGTTCGCCATACCTACGGTCGTTTCTTAAATGATGGAATGCAGGTGCTGGATTTAATGAGCAGCTGGCAGTCTCACATACCGGCAAAGCTTGAATTAGAGAGGTTCAGCGGACTGGGAATGAACGAAGAAGAACTGAAACGCAATCAACGGCTAAGCGACTATGTGGTTCATGATCTAAATGCAGACCCGTCCCTGCCCTATGAATCGAATGGTTTTGATGCGGTGCTGTGCACGGTGTCCATCGAATATCTAATCCATCCTCTGACGGTGTTTGACGAAATCGCCCGAATACTCAAGCCAGATGGATATTTCGTCATCACCTTTTCAAATCGCTGGTTTCCGACCAAAGCCATCAAGATTTGGAAAGAAATTCATGAATTTGAACGCATGGGGCTCGTTATGGAATACTTTATCCGCTCGAATAAATTCAAAGCCTCAAAAACCTATTCTATCCGGCAACTGCCGCGTCCGCGGGAAGACAAGTATTATCCGGAGTTGCGATTTTCAGACCCTGTCTTTGCGGTTTGGGGACAAAAACTGTAATCTAATTGAGCCTGAGGCTCAATTAGATCTGTTAATGGTTATTTGTTAATTGTTAAGTAAGGACAACTTCTATAATTCGAAATTTAGTTTATCATCGGGGTGCGCATTGCGTATGGTTTCTAAACTAATAACCAATAACGAGTAACTGATAACTTTATGCTTAGAGGTGCTAAAAAATGATTCGCAACATCATCATCGCAGCCTGTATGGTAACTGCCATGATTGCGGGTTGCACCGCAGTTCCTGAAAATTTAAAGCCCGTAACCGGATTTGAGGCCGAAAGATATTTGGGAAAATGGTACGAAATTGCCAGGCTGGACCATCGTTTCGAACGCCACCTGACCAATGTCAGCGCCACTTACGCGAGAGGAGAAAATGGGGAAATACGGGTCCTCAACAAAGGCTATAACACCAAGACGGGCCAGTGGAAGCAGATCGAGGGGCATGCCCGATTTCTTGAAAAAGAGAACGTTGGCAGTCTGAGAGTGTCTTTTTTCGGACCGTTTTACGGCGGCTACCACATTATTGCGTTGGACAGGCAAGCCTACAGCTACTCCATGGTAGCCGGACCAAGCCGTTCCTATCTGTGGATTTTGTCGCGAAACACAACGCTGGACGAGGCCGTTTTTGCAGATTTGATCTCCAGGGCCAGCGAATGGGGATTTGATACCGCAAGGCTGATAAGGGTTGAGCACAACAGGCCGGATGATTGACTGCAACCTGCAAACAAACCTATGAGTGCAGCTATGAAAACGATGACTCCTTGCCCGAAAACTCCCAACTGCGTGTCTTCAGTGGATACGGATCCGAAACATTTTATTCAACCGCTGCAATTTACGGGCAAAGCCACGGAGGCACGCGAAAGGCTGTTGAAAATGCTTTACTCCCTAAAGCGAGTTCGAGTTGTGGCGTCTGAAGAAGATTTTATCCAGGCCGAATTTGTTTCGGCTATTTTCCGATTTGTCGACGATGTCGAATTTTACCTGGATGATCGCAACAAGGTAATACACGTCAAATCGGCCTCTCGCGTGGGATATTCCGATCTGGGAGTCAACCGTCGAAGGGTCGAGAATATACGAAAACGATTCGACCAAGGTGAAGAAGGAATTCCATAATTAAAATTGGTGAAAGGGGGTACCCATGGTTGAACTTGGAAAAAAAGCAAATGATTTTTGCCTTGCATCGGCAAACAAAGAACAGATCTGTCTTAAAGACTACTCTGGCAAATGGCTGGTCCTGTTTTTCTATGTCAGAGATAACACGAGTGGTTGAACGGCCGAAGCTCTGGAGTTTTCAGAGCTAAAGTCCCAGTTTGAGGCACTAAACGCCGAGGTGCTGGGAGTCAGCCCCGATTCTGTGTCGTCTCATCAGAAATTTATTCAAAAACACACGCTGTCGATAGATCTGCTCAGCGATCCGGAACACAACATGCTGAAATTCTATAATGCTTGGGGCAAGAAAAAGATGTATGGGAAAGAATATGAGGGTGTCATCCGCAGCACGGTTGTCATCGACCCGAATGGAATCTTGCGGCTCGCATGGCCGAAGGCCAAGGCAAAAGGGCATGCTTCAGAGGTATTGACGGAATTGAAAAAGCTGTCTGAATGAGAGAAGGATCAACATCATTTCGATAATAGATCCGGCAGCGGTTCCAACAACCCATCAACCCAACGACGCGGAAATTTTTCAACACCGTGCTCAGCACCCAAAAGCGCCCCCAGAACCGATCCGCGCGCGGCATTGTCTCCGCCCAGGTTGGTATTGATGATCAGCGCTTGTTCGGGGTCATGATGGTATTTCAGGGCCAAATAAATGACCGCCGGAATGGAATGCTCCACGTAGCAGGCCGTGCTGAAGCGCGGACCGATGACCCAATCATCCGGATCATTCAGCCATTTCGTGAAGGGGTGTCGCAGCAAGGGATTGTTTTGGGTCTCGATGTCTTCCAGGATGGCCTCTTTAAGCGGGACTCCATTGAGCACCTTCAGCAAAAGGTCAATCATCAATGATCCGGCGGTTTCCATTTTGAGACCGGGGTGAGTCAGCGCCAGATGCGCCAAAGCGGCGTCGCGGCCCCTGCCGGCCCGATTGTAATAAAAAACAACGATGGGAATAATTCCGACGATGCCGCCGATGTGTTTTTCTTCGACGCCGCACCCGCGGGGCGGCAGCCCCCTGGCATAGTTGGCGAAGAAATTGCGGTGGCACTCTTCGATGTAGGTATCGTGGTGATTACCCGCTGATGTCATGAAGGTGATGTATCTCTTCAAGAAATCGTCTGAATCATAAGTACCGTTTTGGTTTATCGATTCAATCAGCAATCGACTAATTTTGACATTCAGCGTGTTTTCCCCTGCTCTCAGAAACTGGTGATAATGAATGCCTTTTTGCCCCCAGTACTTGGCCTGATCGTGAAGAATTTCTCCCTTCGAATTCGGCGCCACATAGGTTGATCGCCATAAAATACTGTCCGGATGGGGGTTTCGAGGAGCCAGATAGTCCGTCACCCGGCCGTAGTCTTCGAAAAGCGCCTGCCGATTGTAGTACCAGTGAACCGGCATCGCCAGCGCATCGCCAATACAAAGTCCATAAAGTGCGCCGCGGGATTTGAAATGAATTTGATCTTTCATTTTTACTATTCCTTTTTGCGGGACAAAGATTGGTGTGGATAAGATACGAACCGATCCCGCTGGATTGAGATACTCAGATGTCAATGAACACAAAACAACATGTAATCAACGTACACAGGATATTAAGTCCTGGCATGGGTATTGGCAAGTTGCTTCCTGAATCTTGCATGATAATTAATGAGAAGCTATTTTTATAATTTGAATACCACGGATTAGCTGACTTTTCAGGATTGAGTTTGGTTCTCATCTGTTAAATCGGATTGTAGTCTATTTTTTTTCTCATTAATTTTCACCCTACGGGCGAGCCGGAGGCTTCCATCTGCTTCGTTATTAAGGGCTCGAAGTAGCAGACTACGACTTCGCCCTTAAATGCCTTGCATATGGAAGCTTCCGACTCGTGCAAGATCCAGGTAATACCTGAATCTTTCTTGAAATTTAATGATGCGATTATACTATTATTTAGCTATTAAAGATTGTCCATTGAAACATTCAATTTACATCTTAAATTATATTTATGAACAGCAATTAAGCAAAGTTAGCAAAAAAGTTAATTTTGAAACGATTCTTTCGGATGGTGACCGGGTTGGCCTGGCACCGGCTGTCGGAGGAA
>CP070694.1:3108016-3127479 GCA_020353355.1 Desulfobacterales bacterium
ATGGGGATCGATTTTTCGTCGTTTTGTCCCAGCCGGCTGTTGCTGAGTTCGACATAAAGGCGTTGGGGTTTGTTTATGGACGGTTCTTTTTTAAGAAGATGTTGAGAATATGAGGTTTCCCGATCCGCATCGATGACCACGCGAGTATAATTGGGATTTGACCAGAAGCGCAGGCTGTCCACCGTTACCCAGCCGTCGGATGTTGCACTTCCAAATCGTTCGGTGCTTTCAGCCGTTTGGGTTGGATCTTCGTATTCGACAACCGGTTCAGTTTCTTTAACCTCAGGCAAAGACGCCAGAATCAACGAGGCTTTGACCTTGTAACGGCTGTCGGGGAATTCCTCTACGATTTGCGCATAAATATCCCGAGCAGTTTCGAGATCAGATTGGCTTCTAGACCATTTATAGAGTTCCTGATATAGTTTTGCGGTCATGTACAGACCCGCGGCTGCCCACGGACCGGTCGGATCTTGTCGATAGACATCGTGAAATCCTTCAATACAACGCAACCAATAATGGCGATATTTGACCTTATTTGAATCGCCGCCCAGTTCATTATAACAGGCCTCAGCGGAATAGTATCCGTTGCGCGCGGCATCGGTGGATGACGCCGACGGCTGCGTTTCCTGAGGATTTACTTTATTGGAAGCCTTGGGGGAAGCATCGGACGGCGCAATGGCACGAAGGGCCCGTTCAGCTTTTTGGCGGTAGCGGCTGTTTGGAAACCGTTTTACAATTCGGCTATACATATCCACAGCTTCATTGAGGTCAGTTTGCTTTCCGGAGTATCTTGCGAGCTCACGATACAGCTCACCGGACATATAGAGCCCCGCTGCAGCCCAGGAGCCGTCAGGATCTAACCGGAATACCGATTGGAATTTTTCAATACACTGCATCCAATTGTCCCGGTATTTTCTTTTTTGAGCGTTGCTGCGAAGATCCCGGTAACAGGCTTCAGCCTTATAGTATTGCTCTTTTGGTGTAATTGCCACGGATATATCCGGCCAAAACATTCCACCGCAACACAAAAAGAGCATAATAAATATGTATTTCTTTTTAATTACGAATTTCAAACCGGACAAGCCGCAAGCAATCAGGATAGAGTTAATCATTTATCTCCAACTTACATTTTGGATACTAGTACAAGTGCCTAAATTGCCTCAAATGATCTAAAGTGCCTAAAATTAAGGTATTCTATCTTTTTTTATAATCAATCAGACGATGGACTCGTCGCAAACCGCATTGTCTTACCTCAGTACTCATAACTCAGCCCTCAGTCCTTTGCCTTTCCGTATTCCGCATTCCCAATTCCGAATTCGATTCCCTGAATCCCAAAATTCCCTAATCTTCAAATCCTTTCAATCCGAAATCCAAAATCCGCAATCGGAAGCCTCAATTCACTTCTTCTCTGATTTTGCCATTTCCTGTAAATCATTCAAAAAGTTTATGGCTTCCAATGGCGTCATTTTGGTTATATCCACTGTGCTCAGTCGTTCAAGAACAAGTTTATCGGGTTTACGAAAAAGATTCAACTGTTTCGGGTGCTTTTCAGATACGTTGTTCGTTTCATCCTGCAGCGGTGCGCCGTTTATTTCATGCTCTCCGTTTTCAATATTATAAAGGATTTTTTTGGCTCGATCTATAACTTGAACCGGAATTCCCGCCAGTCGCGCCACCTGGATCCCGTAGCTCCGGTTGGTGCCGCCCTCAGCGAGCTTTCTGAGAAATATGATTTCTTCATTCCATTCCTTAACGGCAATGTTGTAATTCTTTACCCGTGGTTTCTTATGGGCAAGCTCCGTCAGCTCATGATAATGGGTGGCAAAAAGCGTTTTCACCCCGGTGCCATGTAAATCGTGCAAATATTCGGCCACCGCCCAGGCAATACTCAGGCCGTCGTATGTGCTGGTACCCCTCCCTATCTCATCCATGATGACCAGGCTTTGTTGGGTCGCATTATTCAAGATATTGGCCGTTTCCTGCATTTCCACCATAAATGTGCTTTGTCCTTGAGATAAGTTGTCCAAAGCCCCTACACGGGTGAAAATTCTATCGGTAATACTTATTGAGGCTTTGCGGGCGGGAATAAACGAACCCACTTGAGCCATGATTACCATAAGGGCTACCTGCCGCAAAACGGTAGATTTTCCCGCCATATTAGGGCCGGTAATGATGAGTATCTGATGATCCGCATCATCCATACGGATAGTATTGGGCACGAATCGCTCACCGGTGATCATCTTTTCCACAACCGGATGGCGGCCATCTTCAATGAAAATACATCCGTCGCTTACCATTTGCGGACGGTGGTAATCATATTGATCCGCAACTTCTGCCAAATTCGTCAAACAATCCAGGCGGGCGAGGAATCTGGCTACATTTTGTATTGTTGGGTTATGTTGAATAACGCGTTGGCGGATTGCATTAAAAATTTCATACTCAAGGATCGCGCGTTGATCTTCGGCACCTAAAACTGTTAACTCGAAGGACTTGAGCTCGTCGGTAATATAGCGTTCGGCATTTACCAGGGTTTGTTTGCGGACATAGTGGGTGGGGACATCGGACGAACGACTCTTGGCGACCTCGATGTAATAGCCAAATACCTTATTATATCTCACTTTCAGTGATGTAATTCCGGTTTTCTCTTTTTCGCGGATCTCGAGTTCGGCCAGCCAGCTTTTCCCATCGCGGCTGACTTTCACCAGCTCGTCAAGCTCATGATTGTAGCCTGGTTTAATTATGCCCCCTTCGTTAATCGTCAAAGGGGCATCTTCCCGAATCGCCCGATCGATCAGATCAGCCAACTCATTGAGCCGGACCAGATTTTCTTCGGTTTGCAAAAGTTTCGCTTTAAATTCGGACAGCACCTCCCAGATTCCCGGCAGCATCCATAGCGATTGTTTCAAGGCAATGAGATCCCGCGCATTGGCGCGTCCCATGGTTATTTTATTCCCTACTCTCTCAATATCATAGACTGACTTTAAACGCTCCCGAATAATTCGCCGGGTCTGTTTATTCTGCTTGGCTTCCTGCACGGCATCGTGTCGCAGCCCGATAGCATTGCTATCGATCAACGGATATCTCAACCAGATTCTTAGTAAGCGGGCCCCCATGGCTGTCATGGTGCGATCAATAATAGCCAGCAAAGTTCCACGCCGGCTTCCGGTTCGAATATTTCTTTCCAGCTCCAGATTTCGAAAGCTCAACTCATCAATGAGGAGATAATTTTCGACCGAATAGCTTTCGATTCGGGTTAAATGCTCAATTTTCTGCTTCTGGGTTTCTCGAACATAATAAATAACCGCACCGGCCGCACGAATGCCGGCCTTCAGATGTTCACAACCAAATCCCTCGAGGGATATGGTTTTGAATTGATCGATAAGCCGTTCATAACTGGGTCTAAACTCAAAGGCACGATCCTCTAAATAGGTTAGGGAAGTTTGTGATACGGAATTGATAATCGGTGTGAAGCGTGCATCCGTTTTGGCTGAAGCCGGTAAAAGAATCTCACTGGGAGAAATCCGCAGCGTCTCATTGATGATAACACTCACATCGCTGGATTCAGTAACTCTGAAAGATCCGGTGGAAATATCCAGATACGAAATGCCGGCCAAATCCTCAAAATGCGCAAACGCAAGAACAAAATTATTCGCTCGTTCATCTAGAAATTCAGTATCGATAATCATTCCGGGTGTGATTACCCGGACCACTTCTCTTTTAACAAGTCCTTTAGCGGTTGCTGGGTCTTCGACTTGATCACAAATAGCAACCTTGCAACCGTGATCGATCAGCCGGGCGATATACCCTTGAACAGCCCGATGGGGTACGCCACACATGGGAACCGGAGATTCGTCCTTCTTGTTACGAGATGTCAGGGTGATCTCTAAGATTCGTGAGGCAACCTCGGCATCTTCAAAAAACATTTCATAAAAATCCCCCATGCGATAAAATAAAATGGCATCCGGATAGTCGTCCTTAATCGCAAGATACTGCTTTATCATGGGAGTAAGTTTTGGAGAACTCATCGATAATCTGATTGTTCCTCGAGACTGTCTATAGGATTGGTTGGTTCAAGATATACAGTTGTTTCGGCAGGGCCTTCAGCAAAGCCTTTAGGGCTTTGACTCGGGTCTATATCTGATATCGATTGCTTCATGTAATTTATCTTCTAATTCAGGATACTTATCTCTAATTTGTCAAATTGCGGCTTTAAATTATGATACGTTGATTGAATGTGTTCGGGAATGACTCGTACCTCTCCAAACACAGTCAGGGCATTTACATCCCCAAACCAACGCGGCACAATGTGAAAATGCAAATGTTCCTCTACGCCGGCTCCGGCCACTTTACCGAGATTCAGTCCAATATTAAAACCATCCGGATTCATCACTTTTTTTAAAATCGCCACCGACCGTTCCACAGTTGCCATCAATTCTCCCATTTCATCCTTTTGGAGTTCACTCAGCGATGACACATGCCGGGTCGGTGCAACAAGAAGATGGCCGTTAGTATAAGGGAACTTATTCATCATCACCATCGTAAGCCTGCCCTTATACAGTGTGAGGTCATCATTTTCCGATAGTGCATCACAAAAAATACAGATACCTTCTTTGTCAGACAGGATATATTCAATCCGCCAGGGCGCCCACATTGTCTTCATATTTATTCCTTCTTCCTACAGTTCAGGGTTCTCTGTTCAAGGTTCAAAGGTTCAGGGTTTTCATACGAATGCTTTAGGCTTGAGGTCCGAGGTTTGAGGCAAAAAGTATAAGGCGTAAGGTTCAAGGTCCAAAATTTGGCTTTTAGTGTTTTAAAATCCCAAAATCCCTCAATCTCTCAATCATTCAATTCTTTTTTCCGCATTCCGAATTTGCGTCTATCATTCCATGGTTCGTCCCTAAAACTCAACCTTTTTTTCTTTTCAGCGGCACTAGATCAAGCTCTCCCCACAAGCCGATCTCATCACCCACAATAACGACAAGCGCTTTAATTTCTTCTATCATTTTACCTGCCTCGATGGCGTGTTTAATATCTCGTTTTGATTGGACAAGATTGCCGATGGAAGTCGCTGACGCATCGGCCAGCGAGCAGAAATCAGATACCACACAGACTGCGTCCGCTTTTCCCAGGCTCATTGAATGCCCCACGGTACCCGATGAGGTACAAACGGCCGATGGTGCAGTTGAGCTATCTATCCGCAAACCTAGTTTCAGGCTTAACGGAGAATTACCGGCATAAATACCAATGGTAAGCGGTTTGTTGGCTTTCAAAAAAATATCGCCACCGTTTTCAACAATGACTTCATCGGTATGTCCGAGGAGATCATGACCGACATATTCGGCAATAGCCCCTGCCACTGCAGCCATAGGTCCGACCCCGGCTTTTTCACCGGCCTTGATCATTGTATTCACAATATTCGGTGCCGGACTGTTGAGTCGCCACGGCTGCAGGGCTCCCGCAAATTCTGGATTTTCACGGATATATGCCTCTAAATATCCCCTGTACTGAAGAACCAGCTCTTTGGTAATATCTGCCAAATTCGTTTTGGCATGTACGTAAAGATCGGTTTCTTGAACCACCACATTGTATGCTTGCAGGCGATCACTATGAATAAGATTTCGATAGGTACGGTTTTGGTACATCGTCGCTTCGCTCCGGGTCAGGATCGCTGCGCTCCGTTAGAGGACCGCTGCGCTCGAGGTTAGAGGCAAAAAAAGCATATTGCGCCTTTACCTCAAACCTTTAGCCTCAAACCTAACGCTTTTTTTGTGTCTCTGACACCTGAAACCAGGGACCAGAAACCGGCTTACATCCGTTGAATCTCCGGCTTGATCGATTCCGGACACTGATTCAAAAAATATTGATCCGTCATCCCGGAGATAAAATCCCTGACAATTTCAGCCGCTTGGTGGCTTCCGATGTATTCTGCGGACATTCCATCGAGAAACTGATTATAAATGACCGATCGTTGATTTTTTTTCGCAATATCCTCGAGGTATTTTTCAAAAAGATACGTGAAAAGACCTTGTATGGTCCGTGTATGCTTTTTTATCATCTGGTTCAGGTAGATGTGTTCAAGATTAAATTGTTTTAATTCGCTCAGCGCCTCGGATACCTCCGGGCTGAAGGCAACATAGGCCTTCTCAAAGCTGTTGCAGATAACATCTGTCACGAGATTAAACACGATGGTACCGTTGGTGTCTCCAAGACATTTGACACTTTTGTGCGGCAAATCCGAGCGCGTAATTAAATTCATACGGATGGCATCTTCAATGTCCCGCCCAATATAGCTAATCGTATCAGCCATCCGGACCACACAGCCTTCCAGTGTCATCGGTAATAGATTTGCGGCGGGATTTTTCTTTTTTCTATAAAGCTTTTTATCGAATTCTTCAAATGACTTATATGATTTTGATTCAAGTATTTTTTCATGTATTTCTCCATCGTGACACAGGATACCATCCAGGGTTTGCAAACAGAGATTCCAACCACTGCCTTTACGTTCCACTTTCTCCAAGAATTGAACGCTTTGCACGTTATGCTGGAAATAACCAATCCCATTCTGCCCGCAAATTTTCGAAAGGAATCGTTCGCCATCATGGCCGAACGGGGCGTGCCCGATGTCGTGACCGAGGGCGATGGCTTCGAGCAAATCTTCATTTAATCCTAAAAAACGGCCGATCGTTCGTGCTATTTTTGAGACCAGCTGTACATGGATCACCCGGTGAGTAATGTGATCGTTTTGAATAAGGTAAAAGACCTGGGTTTTATCAATATAGCGGCTGTATGCATGCGAATGTAAAATTCGATCTACATCTACTGAAAAATCCTGACGATAACCGGTTTGCAGTTGCTCCTCAGCACGACGACGTATTCCCTGGGAATTCAAACAAGCCAGCGGTGATAGGCGCCGAACTTCTCGTTGATTTAGGGTATCTTTAAGACGGCTTAGCGACGTATTACTATATTTTTTCATCTTCAATCAGAGTTTCCATTAAGCGGGTATAATCGATTCCAGCCTTTCTGAACCCTTCCCTGCCGTATTTCATATTGGCTTCAATAACGAAATACCGGCCTTCGTATTCGCAAATATCAATACCGACGTCATCCCATCGACATGCGTGGGCAGTGTGCAAAGCCAGATCTTTGGCTTTTTGCGGTATGGCCTCCAGACTGATAGTTCCACCGACAGCCACATTACTGCGAAACTCATCTCGTGGGGCGATTCGCCAGTAAGCATGCACGATGTGATCGCCAATGATCACAATACGCATATCCCGGTCCACCTGCAGATATTGTTGAATATAGGCCGAATCGGTTTGCTTCAAATAACGGTCAAGATCATCCGCATCGCTTATCAGAAAAACGCCTCTACCCATGGCGGATCCTCTTGGGATCTTCGCCACAAAGGGGTAATTGAAATACTCGGTGATGGTTTTTTTCTGGCGGTTGCCGTAAAACACCCTCGTTCTTGGATGGGGTATTTCAAGCAATTCGAATAATGCGGTCTGCCTGATTTTATCCTGAACACACTTATACGTATGATAGCTGGGAAATGTTGGTTTTCCCATCGCATCAAAAAGATCTGCATAAAAGGTCGTCGGATAATAGATTTTCTTTGCCTTGCGGATGAGATCAATCTCTTCGGGACTGTAATCCGAGAAATTCGTCCGCACCCCCAGCGTTTTGACATTCTGGCAATCTCGCAGGCGAGCTTCCAAAGCGATGACCTTAATAGAATTAGTCATTTTGAGCGGTCTTTTATTAGGTTATCGAGTATCCAGTATCCAGCATCGAGTATCGGCAACAAATGCAAAAAAAATGCGTTAATAACATCAACAACAAATCGTCGATATGACATTGCTGCTCACCTATCCAAACAGCTCGTCTAGGCGCTTCATGCTCTGCTGCGTGTGACTTCCTGGCCAATAAATCCGCTGGCATGCCGGGCAGGTTTGAAAAATATCATTTGTCTCCCAGATATAATCCGGCACCTTCCCGAAAACCGCATTTTTTTCAATTTCGGTGATTTCAACATTACACCTTAAGCATCTTGAAAACGGTCGGATATCCTGAAAAACAATGCCGAGTTCATGGATAACCTGTTTTAATTGGTCCCGGGGATCATTTGATTCAATAAAAACATGTCGCTGAGAGCCATATTGCTCATGAATCGATTGGGTTCGAGTGAGCAGAATTTGCTCTGGCTGCAGGCCTTCTAAGAATGTATCGCTGGAACTCTCCGATTCAAAAATTGTATCAAATCCAAGCAACCGCAACCACTTGACTAATTTGCCAAGGGTCCTCTCAGCAGCAAAGCAATAGTTCATTTTGACATTAGCTCCTGATACGCCTTTTGAATATCTTTGAAGCGCGTTTCTGCCAGGTTTTTGAATTCATCGCCTAAATGCGCTACTTTATCCGGATGATATTTATTGGCAAGTTGCCGGTAGGCCTTCTTTATTTCTTCTGCGGATGCGTTGCGCTCGATGCCCAGTATTTGATAAGGATCCCATTCAGCCGTCTCATTCATAAATTGGCCATAATGGTCGGAGCCTTTTTCTCGGTAATATCCGCCCTCGGTGCGATTATCATCAAATTGCCGGTTTTGCTGAAAAAAAGTTTTAAACAAGGACTGTCGCCGTTTCGAGGTTAAATAACGCCACAAAAGCCCCAGAATTACGAGATCATCCAACCACCCCCAGCCGGCCAAAAGATCTGGAACGAGATCATACGGACTTAAAGCATATAAAATAACTAAAATGACGACAATAATTTTGATCATCTTTTGAAGGTCTGCGGCGATGTTTGATATCGCCGTAGAAATATAAATGAAAGTTTACAGATGGTCAATGGTTCCTCATAAAGGCATCAGTGCAAGTACATTTTATACCCAATTGAAATGATGAGAAATAAACTTTTTCTGGTATCGGCAAAAAAATATTTGGAGAATTTTCAATAATTTCAAAATTTAATTCAAGTATTGCGGCGGCCGCCCGATAAAATGTATGGATACCTTCGATTTTTATAACACACGATAATAAGATTAGCCAACAAATCACTTCGCTCTTAATTCGTTATATGATAAAATATAAGGATGTTAAGAGGATAGCTCAAATATGAAAAAGATTTTTCTCATTCTGCTGGTACTGCTTATTTCTGCTGCTGCAGCCGGGGCCATTTTTCTAAAAGATGGCATGGATAGAAAAGTCCTTATATTGAAAAACGGCTCTCGAATTGAGGTCGATAATACCTGGGAAAGCGGAGACATCGTCTTTTATGAAATCGAGGGTGAAGTTTACCTGCTCAACAGCGATGAAGTAGACAGTGTCGGCAAAGCCGACTATAGATATTATTCGCGGTATTTTAAAACAAAAGCATATGAAGTCGTCAAGAAATCGTTCAGTGATCTAAAAACCTGGACAAAATCAACCACCAAAACCATGGATAGTAACCTGTCGGTGGTTATCATAATTTTCGGCACAACCCTGCTGTGTATTTTCACGTTAATTATCATCCGTGCCTTTGTTGTTGGCGCCCGGGCACGCCGGCCCGCCAAGCCGCAAACCAGCCAGGATGACGATGCCGACAGTGAAATTAACCGCTTGGATATCGTCAAATATTTCTTAAACTTATTTATGGCACAAATTGATGCCTCACCGGATGCCCCCACCAAGATCACACCATTATCATCGAAATCATCGGGTCCGAATTATATATATGAGTTGGGTATAAACGATCGTGGTGAATGGGTAAAACGACGTATGACCATCGGACCCCTGGGTGAGGAAACCGGAAGCAAGAGCAAGTGCTTTTACGTGATATATGACGTGCATCTGGTTGTTAAAATTCCGACCCGCCCCATTCATGATTTTGACCAATACATTGAAAGTATTAATAAAGAAGGCCACATCGTTGAAAAACTGGCCCCGAAAGAATGTGTCATCCCCAAGGTGTCTGTCATTTTGAACCTAATCCATAAATTCCCGAACAGTGACTATTTATCACCGGAAAAGCTCGAAGAACAATATATTGCCTGGCTGCACAGAAATACAGAATATCAGGAATATTTAAAGATAAAAAAATCGTTTATCTTTTTCATGGATTTCTCCAAATTTTATTTCCTGGGTCATATTATTGAGAATTTGCATGATTTGAAAGATGCAATTCCATCGGAAGTTATTGAAAATCCCGAAACGATTTGGGAAGTTTCCAAGTTTAAAGGAAGATATGGCAAGAAAAATGAATCCGTGTTTTACGAAATTCGGGAAGTTTCCAATATCTGTGAAGCAGAAACTCGAAAATTCCTTGATAATTCGGATGAGGTTTCCTCAATCCCGCTTTTCCGGATACAGAGTTGGTTCTTAACTCATTTAGCCGGCAAAGAAGTTAATTCTAAAGAAAGCGGTTTGCCCGAAAAATTGGTTCCTGGGCTAAATCGTCTGGTTCGCAACATCCTGGAGGGCAATCAAGCGGCAGTAGCTTCATACCGCCAAATAATTAAAGCGTATGTCCATAAAATTAGACTCGAACAAAATAAACCTCAAATGATCGGGATCATAACAAATCTTCTGGATCTTTTAGCCTGGTTGAGTGAAAAACAGGTATCGATGAGGGATCTGAAACCGGATAATCTGCTGGTTGCCAGCAACCCTTCAAAATATCCGTTGTTTTTAATGTCGCCGGAAGAATATTCCCTGGGAATTATAGATGTTGAAACCGCTGTTGATTTTGAAAAATCAAAGTACAAAAAAACCAAGCAACCTTTGCTGGGAGGCACACCCTTTTATGCCACGCCGTCTCATTTCTTTACCAATGAAATTTTGAACCACTGTTTTGGCAATTTCCGGCAGATCTTACACTATCAGGACTGGCACGCCATGAGTGTTATGATCTTCAAGGTCGTTACCGGGGATCTTTTGTTTGAGCAAACCGCCCGCTTGTTTGGATATGTAAAAGATAAGATTCGACATGCCTACTCTAATGCCGAGCAACAGGTTGCCGTTGTAGCAGATGTTAGCCGGGCCTTCTGGCGCAGTGCGGCGACTGAATTTCAGGCAAAATTGGCTGAAAAAGAAGAAGCCCTGAAGTCCATTGAAGTGGTCGTTTCGGATGACACAAAGCAAATGTTTCTTAAGTTTCTGACGCTTGATCAAAAAAGCGTAGCTGAAAAAATGCAAAAATCCATTGCAGCCCAGGGTGCATTTCAAAGTAATAAAAGCCGTGAACTTCTGCTGAAATCTTCGTATGCCAAAATCGTTCAATTCAAAGGCCATTTAAAAAACAAATTCAAATCCACACCAAATCCAAGGATGGACGTATCCAAAGTATTGGAATTTTTAGATGATCTGGCTCAGCTAAAATTATTCACAACCCATCAAAAACAAACCCTTGTGCTATTAAACAAACCGGAACCCAAAATGACAGCCTATGATATACTGTCTTTTATGTTTTACACGGTTTACCATACGATGTTTCGTGAAGACTGGCAGAATGCATGCGAAGAAGACGTCTGTGTTGCCGAACCGCTGGATGATGAAGCGACCACGCTCGAAGCCTACCCCTAAAAGCTATCTCAAAAATCCGTCTAAGGCTCGATAGCTGTGTTGCAGATCGACTCAAAATGGGGATTTTATTTGACAGCCTCTAGCCTCCATTGTATTTTAAAGAACTGATTCAATCGGCCATAAGGTATCGTACCATGAAGCCCTCTTTGCTCCTATCCTGTGTAGGTGGTCTCATCCTTTGCCTGATTTGCTTTCTTCCGGCTGAAACCAGTGACGCCATGGAAGTTCGCAAAGCAGCCAAGGCGGGCACGTGGTATCCGGCCGATTCCGACAAGATAAAGAAAGACATCGATTATCTGACCCGTGAGGCGCAAAAGACAGCGGTTCACATTCCTTCAAACAAACGGCTCAAAGCGCTTATTCTGCCCCATGCCGGATATGCATACTCTGGCTGGACGGCTGCCCATGCTGTATTCGTATTGTCCGGTAAACAATTCTCCAAAGTCATTTTAATGGGACCCGATCATTATATCGGGTTCAGAAACGGTGCCATCAGTGATGTCGATGCCTACGAAACTCCGCTGGGTGCCGTAAAACTTCATCCGGATGCATCGACACTGCGTTCGCACTTTAATTTATTTCAGGCCATCCCGGCTTCTGATCGCTCCGAGCACTCCTTGGAGATGGTTTTGCTTTTTCTGCAGACCTATATCGAGAATTTCCAGGTCATACCCATTGTTGTCGGCCCGACGAATATCCCGCGATTTGCAGAAGCGCTCGAAGGTTTTATGGATGCGAATTCGCTGCTGGTGGTTAGCTCGGATTTGTCACACTTTCTACCGTATGATAATGCTGTTGACAGGGATCGTGAAACCATTGAATGGATTACACAACTCCAATCAACCAAACTCCTACAAGCGGAAAATCGAGCCTGCGGAGCCGTTCCTATTTCGATTCTTATTCGTCTGGCCCGGCAGCACCACTGGCAGCCGGTGCTTCTCCATTATTCGAACAGCGGGGACACGTCCGGGGATCGATCACGGGTCGTCGGTTATTCCGCCATAGCATTCTTTGGAGATCAGCCCATGCAACAAAACACCGAATCCAACCAACATTTAAATCAAGAGCAAGGACAGGTTCTGGTCAAATTGGCCCGTCAGACAATCATGAAAAATTTAGGCAAACAGGTGCCCGAAGCTGAAATTACAGCGGTAGAATCGGCCTTGTCGGATGGCTGTTATCAAGCTCAATGTGGGACATTTGTGACCCTTAAAATCGATGGCCAATTACGTGGATGTATCGGCAATCTGACAGCCAGCGAATCTATTTCAGACAGTGTTCGGAAAAATGCCGTCAACGCCGCCTTTGGCGATCCACGCTTTTCGCCCTTAACCGACCAAGAACTGAATAAAGTGGAAATAGAAGTTAGTATCCTCAGTGAGCCCCAACACCTGGAATACAGCGATGCCGATGACTTAATCAATAAATTGCGCGTAAATATTGATGGCGTTATCATCCGCAAAGGGTATGCCAGTGCAACCTTCCTGCCCCAGGTGTGGGAGCAATTACCCGAACCGGAAGATTTTCTTTCACATCTCTGTGCGAAAGCCGGCTTACCATCGAAGGCTTGGCGCAACACCAAAATTGAAGTTCTGACATATCAAGTCCAATACTTTGAAGAACACAAATGAACGCGCAATACTTCAGGTGGTCATTGCCACGGGTATCTCGTCCGTCGTTACCCAATTGTTGACCATCCGTGAACTGTTGACCCAATTTCAGGGCAATGAAATGGTCATTGCCCTGATTCTTTTCAACTGGCTGATTCTAGGCGGCATCGGCACCCTCCTGGCGCGAGTGATAACCCATCGCCTGTGGAAGGCAACCCCTGCCCGCCTCTACTGGCTCTCGCTGAGCCTCAGTGGATTTGCCGCGCTGCAAATTCTTGCCATTCGGAACCTGCGCGATGTGTTTTTTATTCATGGCAGTTCTGTAGGTTTCTATCCAACCTGGCTGTATACCTTTTTTACCGTGACACCTTATTGCCTTTTGCTTGGCTTTGTGTTGCCTTACAGTCTCTTCGTCCTCAGGAATGAGTCTTGCGATTATCCGGGTGCGCGTATTTATATTACGGACAATATCGGAGATGTTTCCGGTGGAGCTCTTTTTTCCTTCGTATTGGTCTATTTGGTGACACCGCTGCAGGCTATTTTTTTGGCACACATCCCGCTGCTGATCACCTCCTACCTGCTTTATCCGGCTTCCCGCAGACATCGCCCGCCAGTCGTCTTAGCTTTAGCATTGGTCACCGCGGTGCTGGTGTCGGGTATGTTCGTTGAAAAGCCCTCTTTGGCGCCCGCCGAAGGCAGGCTCGTCTATTACCGGGAAACCCGTTACGGGCGCATCAGTGTTCATCAGGATCAGGAGCAATTTACATTGTTCGAAGACGGTGTACCGGTGTTTAGCAACCAGAACGTCAGCATTGCCGAAGAGACGATTCATTATCCGCTGGCCCAACTGGAAAAGATCCGCCACGTATTGCTGGTGTCCGCAGAAGGCGGCGTCATGGAAGAGCTGCAAAAATACTCCTTGCAGTCCGTGGATTATGTGGAGCTTGACCCGGAGGTCACAGCCGTTCAGTTCAAATTCAAAATGATTAAAGAAATCAAAGGGCTAAATGTAATTCATCAGGACGGCAGGGCTTATCTGGCGAGCTCTAAAAAGCACTACGATGCGATTATTGTCAATTTGCCGGAGCCGGAGACATTTCAAATCAACCGTTTTTATACGGATCGTTTTTTCGAACTGGCCAAGGCTCATCTTACGCGAGACGGTGTCTTGAGTTTTTCCATGCAGGGATTTGAAAATTACCTGGCCGAGCCGCAACGTCAAAAGCTTTCGTCCCTGTACAATACGGTCAGCGCCTATTTTAAGCACGTCATGTTGCTTCCGGGTCAAAAAGTATTTTTTCTGTGCCGCAATCGCCCAATCACGACGGATATACCCGCAGCACTGGCCGGGAAAGGCATATCCAGCCGATACATCAGCGGGTTTTATTACGGCAACCTGACTCCAGAACGAATTCAGAGACTGAATCAGCGTATGGATTCGTCTACCCCCTTAAATCTCGACAATTCTCCCTATCTCATGCGCGTGATGTTCTCCCAATGGTTTGCCAAGTATCAAACCTCGCCGCTGGGGTTTATCATTGCAATGGTCGCTCTGATCGTCGTCTATCTGGTTCGAATTTCGCGTGAAGAATTTGTTCTTTTTTCCACCGGTTGTATGACCATGGGCAGTGAAATTTTAGTCATCTTTGCATTTCAAATCTTCTTCGGGTATATTTACCTACAAATAGGAATCATTATCACAGTTTTTCTAGCCGGTCTTTTACCCGGTGCCTGGTTCGGCAACAGGCTGCGCCGACAGGGAAAACAGGTCCTGGCAATTACGGACGGACTGCTGATCGCGTTGCTGGCTATCCTGATTATCGCCCTGGATAAAGGCAGCGATCGTCTGCCGGTGCTTTTCTTTCTATCATTTGGTTTTATCGTATCCCTGGCCTGTGGATTTCAATTTCCAGTGGCGCTGTATCTAAGAGGAAGCGATGCTGGCGCAGCCACGCGAACTTTTTCCGCTGATCTGATTGGTGCAGCCTGCGGCACCCTTCTGACCAGCGTTGCATTAATCCCGTATTTTGGTATAATTTGGGCCGCCATAGGTTTGATTGCCTTGAAATTGATCAGTTTAGCTGTAATTGGCAGTCATAGGGCATAATGCCAATATTAATATGCGAATATCGAATCTCGAAATTCGAAACAATCTCGAATACCCAAAATTCAAATGACCGAAACCAAATCATGAATTGAATGACATAATAAGCGTTATTGTTTCTGTCATTGGAACATTTGAATTTAGGATTTGTTTCGAGTTTCGTGCTTCGAATTTCGAATTTATTCTATTCAGTTTAACTATTTATCCATTTACATAAGATCGATTGCAGATCAAAAGTCTCCATGAAATTGAAAGCCAAGAAATGAATAGAATCTCTAGACGTCAATTCCTCTATTGCAGTGCGGCCTTCTTATCCACCACTGTTTCCGGTCAGAGCTTCTTTCCGTTTTCGGGAACACCTTGTGAAGCCGCTCTTTCTGAGGACATCCGCGGAAAGGTGTTTAAGGGTGATGCGCCGAAAACATTGTGGAAATGGTCTCACGAAGGGTTTCTGTATAAAAAATTAGAAAAAAATAAAGTGGTTTGCGGAATTTGTCCCAATCGTTGTGTGCTGGCACCCGGGGATCGCAGCGTATGCCGATCCAAGGTCAATTTTGATGGCACCCTCTACAGTTTAACCTACGGCAATCCCTGTTCAGTGAACACCGATCCGATTGAAAAAAAACCACTCTTTCATTTTATGCCGCGCACCAAGGCTTTTTCGCTGGCGACCACCGGCTGCAATTTCCGGTGTCTTAATTGTCAGAATTATGAAATATCCCAGGCCAAACCCCATGATGTCTGGAATTATGAACTCTTTCCGCCCGATGTCGTCAAAGAAGCCCAGCGAGCCGATGCGGATTCCATCGCCTATACCTATTCCGAACCCATTACGTTTTTCGAATATATGATCGACACCTGCCGTCTGGCCAGGGAAAAAAATATTCGCAATGTCATTGTTTCCAATGCCTACATCAATCGAAAACCGTTGCTTGAGCTGTGTAAGGTATTGGATGGCGCCAGTTTAAACCTGAAATCGATGAGCGATGATATCTACCGCCAACTCAATGGCGGTCGCCTGCAGCCGGTTCTCCAAACATTTAAGACGCTTCACGAGCAGGGAATCCATTTTGAGATGATCAACCTGGTGGTGCCCGGCTATACGGACGACGACCAAATGGTCAAGCAGATGTGCGCGTGGATTTTAGAAAACCTCGGACCGAACTATCCGTTGCACTTTTTGCGGTTTTTCCCGCGCTATAAACTCGACCGCCTGCCCCCTACCCCGGTTTCCACATTGACCCGTTTCCGAAAACTGGCGATGCAGGAAGGAATCCATTACGTGTATGTGGGCAATGTTCCCAATCATGAGGGCACCCATACCTATTGTCACAATTGTAACAAGCTGTTGATTGAACGGATGGGGTATTTCATTCCGCAATATAATCTGAACGGAAACAAGTGCAAATATTGCGATACAATTATTCCCGGCGTTTGGAATAAAGCCTGAGGGTTTTAAAAGTTTTGAACATTTGAACATTCGAATTTCGAATTTGTTTCGAGTTTCGTGCTTCGGATTTCGAATTTTATCTTCATAAAGAAATATTGGCCATGAGATGGCAGCCGCGGAGGGCTGCCCTACTCTTCTTCCCCATCCTCGTAGGAGTCCTTATATGCCCGCTTCTTGATAATGAACCGGATAAACCCAATGACGACGATGATAGCCCCTAGGAAAAAAATGATTTCATAAATATGTGCGGTCAGGAACGTAAGCCAGATTTTTTTATTTTTTAACTGCTGAAGCCACCTTTTTTCTAATTCGGCAAACGTGATCGAGAAACTCTCCTCAATAGCAGCCTCTATTTCTAAGCCTTGACGAAGTTTGTTCAGCAGCAGTAACACCTGATTACTGCCATATTCTCTGCTGATATAATCCACAAAGCTTTTACTCTGGGCATAGGCCAATTGAAGCCCTTGTTTTTCTTTAGGAAATCTCTCATGCAAGGCGCTCATGCGAAAGTATCGTCCGCTGACAATGGCCTGCGGCAAAATGGCGCGTTTGTAATCCATGATGACTTCGGCCATACCATCGCTGGCCCACTGGGAAACCCCCTCATCGAGCCATTTTGGTAATCTCGTTCTGTCTATGTAATGATGCAGCATCAGATGGCAGAGTTCATGTCGGAGGGTGGATTCTAATGTAAATGGTGCAGTGTGCATCTTGGAGTAATCAATCACCATTGCATTTTCTCGAGAAGCTGCAAAGGCAACAATAAGATCGGTTCCGGCTATCTGGTGAAAATGTTGGCTATCCTTTATCAGCACCACCGTTGGTTTGAAATCCAGCGGCCATTGAAAAATCTTCTCAAGATCCTGCTTGATGGCGGGATAGATGGCCGCAACCTCTTGTGCAGCCTTTCCGAGCGATTCTTCATACGCAACAGTTACCACATCTGTTTGCAGCACTGATGGCGGTTCAGCAAAAAGAGAGTGATTAAATAGGATAAGACAAATAATAATTGTAAATTTGTAATAATTAAACATTGATCTTCGCCTAAATTCTTACCCTTATTCTCTCCTCTCCAATCCATAGTTGAGGTGACTCAGATCATCAAGAGATTGTGGCAGCGGCTTCCAGCCGCGATAAAAACTCCAAGAAGAATTATTCAATCGCGGCTGGAAGCCGCTGCCACAGGATACAAAAGTATAATTAAAGTCAATTATTATCAAACAAACTACATTTGTCTATGACAATCTTTGCTTGAATTACAAACTATATTTAGCTACCATGCTCGTCCGATTCATTAAGAGCCTTACAAAAGGAACAACCTATGTCGGAGATCAGAAACAGAACTATTCAGGGGCTGGAGGTCGGCGACGCATTCACCATCACACGCAGTTTTACCGAAGCGGATATGTTACGTTTCGCAGACATCACCAGAGATTATAACCCTATTCACTTTAACCATCGATTTACCCGGGTAAAAAATCTAGACAGTCGAATTTGCCACGGCCTGTTGGTGGGCAGCATGCTCACCGAGGTTGGCGGACAAATTGGATGGCTGGCTTCAGACATGAACTTTCGATTCAAAAAACCGGTTTATTTTGGAGATACGATTAAATGCACGTTTACCATCACGGATATTGATGATAACAACCGGGCACACGCAAAGGCAGTATACACGAACCAGGATGGTGCCATTGTGTTAGAGGCCGATCTCACCGGTATCCTGCCGGGAGATCCTGAGAAACAGGTATTGCGTCAGATGGTCGAGGAAGGAGATCCAACCAATAAAATTGCTTGACAGGTTCAGCAGAGTTAAAATGAAACTTGAACTCCCAAGCTCATAACATGTGAGCGCTAAGATTCATTGTTATTTTGGTTAAGGCATGATAAGCTTGGATTCCATAAGATGCCTTGATAATTCGACAAATGGAGAGAACAAATGGTTGATCGATCCAAAGATTGGTTTGCCCAGGCCGAAAGAGATTTGGACCATGCAAGATCTTCGCAAAAAGAAGACCGTCATGAATGGGCTTTGCCGCCCAGCAATCTGCGGAAAAGGCAATCAAAGCGCTCCATTTATCGTTGAAACAGGAAGCATGGGGGCATATGGTGGCGCGGCTTTTGGTCGAACTCCCTTTATCTGTTCCGGAGGATCTTGTGGAGAAAGCCAAAGTTCTCGATGGATTTTATATCCCCACCCGCTATGCCAACGGGCATCCCGAAGGTGCCCCTTTTGAACATTATGGAATCATCCACAGCAGGGATGCCATTAATTATGCCAGTGAGATCCTTGAATTCGTCCGTTCTCAAATGGCCTGACCAAAAAGCGGTGGATCACGCAGTAAGATCGTGGTCGGTTGAACAAGGGCAACACCGGCCCGAACTCATTCGCCTCGGATATTTTGGCTCATATGCCCGAGGAAATTGGGGAGTGGGCAGCGATCTCGATTTGATTGCAGTGGTCGATGACGCCGCTGAGCCGTTCGAGCGTCGGGGTTTGAAATGGGATTTAATTATTTTTCCGGTTCCTGCCGAAATACTTGTCTATACGGCAAACGAATGGAATGAAATGCAGAAAAAGAGTGAGAAATTCATCCGTACGCTGAATCGTGAGGTAATCTGGACATATTCTCGAAACAAGTGACTATTCAAGAAGTTTTAAGGAAACCCAGCAATTGCAAGCCTCTCTTCCAGTATAGCTGCCAGATATTCAGTTTTGGAGTGGTTGCAAACAC
>CP070694.1:3127579-3135176 GCA_020353355.1 Desulfobacterales bacterium
CCATGTTTGTGAAATAAGAAAATGTGGCATGCTTAAGGCTGTTCAAAATTGTGCGCACTGTGCCGACTATCCATGTGATAAGCTCGATTGGGTTTTTAAAGTAGAACCGGAGACCAAGCGACGGCTAGACAGGATAAGGGCGACAGGTTAAAGGAGCGAAAATTAAGTGAAGAGCAAAATGTCGCCGGTGCTTTTCTCGAACGGCCGAGATGGCAGAGTCTTGTCAAAGGCAAAGCATAATTATCGCCAACATCGTTTATGGACAGAGAAAAAATGATGAACGCCGTATTTGCAAAAACAATTTACACCGGGAAAAAGATTGTTTCGGATGCCTACATCGTTTTCAACAAACAGAAGGTCTGCGGCATCTCATCTTCAAAAGAAGCAGCCCTCGTTGGCAAATTTGCCGTTATCACACCTGCATTTGTCGATGCACACAGTCATATAGGAATGTCAAGGGCCGGAGAGCCGGGTGATCAGGGTGAGTCCAATGACCAATCCGAGTCGATCTTGGCATTGGCCGATGCTCTGGATTCGGTTCAGATGGATGACAGCGCATTAACGGATGCCGTTGAAATGGGGGTGTTGTATTCATGTGTGGTTCCCGGCAGCGGCAACATCATCGGCGGAAGATCAGCCGTCATTCGCAATTACGCTCAGACCAGCACCGGTGCGCTGATTGCACGCGCCGGTTTGAAATCAGCGTTCGGATTTAATCCGATGAAAACCAAAAGCTGGAAAGGCAAGCGACCCACGACGCGCATGGGGGCGCTCGCCATTTTGCGCAGCAAATTTGATGAGGTCCAACAGAAAGCTCAAAAATATCGCCACGCCAAAGGAAGCAAGAAACACGATATTAGCTTTTCTGCCGAAGAAGTTGTATTGCAGGATGTACTGGCCCGCAAAACACCCTTGCGCGCACATGTCCATAAGATCGACGACATTGCTGCCCTGCTGCGATTGGTGGATGATTTCAAGATTAAGTTGATTGTTGATCATGCCCTGGATGTTCACCAAGCGCAAATCTTTCAGGAGTTGAAGCGTCGCAAAATACCCGTCGTGTATGGCCCCGTTGATGCCTTTGCATATAAGGTGGAGTTAAAACACGAAAGCTGGCGAAATATTCGTCACCTGATAGACTCAAAGGTCGAATTCGGTTTAATGAGCGATCACCCCGTAACCCTTGCCCGTCAATTATTCATGCAGACACGCTGGTTCATTCGAGCAGGCCTTTCAAAACAGGGGGCGATTGAATTAATCAGCCGTAAAAATGCTCGGATACTGGGCATCGATGACCGCATCGGCACGCTTGAAAAAGGAAAATGGGCCTCTTTTATTTGTTGGAACGGCGATCCGTTTGATCTGGCCAGCTATCCGGTGGCGGTATATGGGGAAGGCAAACTGGTTTACGCAGCGTAGTGTTGTTTAAATAGACTAAACTATTAGTATTCGAATTTCGTATTTACCCACAAATATGTCAACTGAATCTCGTGTTGATGCGTCGAAATTTATAGGATAATAAAATTTCGCAATTTTGATTTTACTCAAAATTTATTATAATTATAATTACTTATTTAATTGAGCGAGCTATTTTGAAACAAATTTCCGGTTTTCGTGGTTGAAATTGGAAAACCATTAGATATATTATATACATACGTGTTCAGGTGAACAGGAAGCGAGACGCCAGTTTTGGGTCGCAAATCCTTATGCGCTATGGATTGACCATATTGACCAGTGCCAGTTAGCACCTAAATGAGCCAACTGGATGACGAGGAGGTATGATAATATGATTCATCAAAAGATTCGTTTGATCGGTCTAATTTTGAGTTTTAGTGCCGCCGTTGTTTTGGGGATAAGCATTGCTTACGCCGAAGAAAAAAAAGACATGCAAGGCTGGGGGATCGATGATCCTTACAACCAGCATTATAATGCCAAAGAGTATGAAAGACTCCGCGCCTGGGTGGTACGCGTAAAGGAGGTTGTTCCCATGCCCGGTATGTCGCCGGCAACAGCCCTAGATGTGCGCGAGGGGGACGAAATTATTGAGGTGCACATCTGTCCGACCTGGTATCGGGAGCCCAAGGATATTCGGCTAAGGAAAGGCGACCGCATCAAAATAAAAGGAGCATGGGCCGAGATCAACGGCAAGGATGTTTTCATGGCTTCAAAAATAAAAAAGGATCCCGACTATGATATCATCAAGGTTCGCTTGACCAAGGACGGTACACCTTTTTGGACGATGTCACCCGAGCAACTTGCCAAGGAACTGGCGCAAAAATAGCTCACCATGATCCGACATCGACGAGTTTAGATTTACCGGTAATGTATCAAAATAGATAAGTTATGGCGACCCGACAATGGAATCCTGGTGAATTGCTTGAATTATCCGGAGCATTCTGGAAAACGTGTGCATTACATGCCGCTGTAAAACTCGATGTGTTTACGGTTATCGGCGAAGAACAGTTAAGTGCTGCGCAGATCGCCACAAGGCTCAAGGGTGCTCAGAAGGGAGTAGAAAGATTTCTGAACGCCCTGGTTGCGATGGAGCTTCTGGAAAAAATTGAGGGCAGGTATGCCAATTTCCCTTGCGGCCGAACGTTTCTTTCAAAAGCCTCACCGAAATATATTGGTCATATCGTTATGCACCATCATCATTTGATGGAATCATGGTCGCAACTGGACCAATCCGTTCACTCCGGTCAGCCTATCCGAACCCGATCTTCGTTTGATAAGGAAGAGTGGCGCGAAAGCTTTTTAATGGGCATGTTCAATATGGCGATGAATATTGCGCCGTTGTTGGTGCCTCTGATCGACCTTTCGTTCAGGCATCATCTCCTGGATTTAGGAGGCGGGCCCGGAACATATGCCATTCACTTCTGCCAGAGCTATCCCCAACTGAGCGCCACCGTGTTTGACTTACCCACATCACAGCCGTTTGCCGAAAAGACCATTGAAAAATTCAAGCTCTCAAACCGCATCCGCTTTATAGCGGGAAATTATCTTGAAGATGAAATAAGGGGAACCTATGACGCCGCCTGGCTTTCACATATTCTCCACGGTGAAGGGCCTGAAGCTTGCCAAGCAATCATTCAGAAAACGGTTTCAGCGCTATAACGTGGAGGATTAATCATTGTTCATGACTTCATACTGAACAACAGCATGGATGGACCACTCTTCCCGGCACTTTTTTCATTAAATATGCTGCTGGGAACTTCTGGCGGCCAATCATATTCCGAAAAACAGATTATGGACATGCTTTCGGCTGCCGGTGTCAAGAACCTACGGCGAATACCCACACAAACCCCCAATGATTCTGGAATTGTCGTGGGTGTGGTATGATGCATAACGTCTAATTTGAATCCTCAGTTTCTTACCCTGTGATTCATTTGACTCAGCCGATACGTATCGGATCTGACAAATTGATGGTGATCAGCTGTGGTTTTGTAACCAACCCTTGACAAAATGAAATTATAATGATCATTTTTAAATTTCAAATTGAAAAATACTTCAGTGATACTGGAGTTTGAAAGGAGCGCGTGGGGATGGCTCAAACGGCATATGAACCCACAGGAATCTTGGGTCAGCAGATATTCGGTCTTCCTGTGGAGCGCGAAACCCTATTTTCTAATCATAAACAAATTTATAAAAAGAGAGTAGAAAAACGCCAGCGCAAGCTGATTGTCAAATTAGCGTTTCTCAAGCCTTTTTTAAAAAAAGGTGAAAAAATATTGCTGATAAGCACCGGATATTCTCCGTTAGCATCCGTGGCCCAGTATCTGACCGGTTTCGTATTTATTTATCTGAAGCGCTCATTGTTTGTATTCACAAATTATCGCATCATTCATGTTCCCACCACCCCGTCTTATAATTATAAAGGATCCATCGCACAGATTGCCTATGCCGGCTGCCAATCTATTTTGCTTAAAGGCGGAACCCTTGTTGTTGAATATGGAAAATTCGGAAAAGTAGAAACATTTAAAGGTATTCCGGTTTCGGAAAGAAAAAAAATAAAAGAGCTGCTCAAACAGTTCAAGATCACGGGTACGAAAAGCGATCTGGCCGAACGCATGCCTCTTTGTCCGCGGTGTGGAAACCGACTTCTAAGGGGCAAATATAGATGTGAAAACTGTCAACTGAAGTTCAAAAGCAGGCTGCTGGCGAGAATTATTGCGATTATTTTTCCGGGCGGTGGATATTTTTATACCCGACATTATTTAGTTGGCCTGCTCAATGCTGTTCTGGAGATATTTTTGCTGGTGTATCTAGCGGTAACCATCAAGGATACCGTAAACGGTGTTGAGGAAAGTTTATATTATGCCGTGGCCCTTTCAGCCATATACCTCATTATAAAAATCATTTCGGTGATCCATTCAACTCATTTTACAAGTGAATTTATACCCAAAGATAAAACGCTCAAACCGATTAGCCCATCGACATTAAAGAAAAAGGCGCCAAAAGAACAATCAGACTCGACCGTCTCTGTTGCCTGAATCTGCTCTCTGATTATCCGTATTTTAATGAGCTTGCCTTATAGGGAAAAAAAACCTGATTCCCTGCTTCATTTTTTTGCCGGGTTCATCTGCTTTTTTTATTTATTCCACGAAAACAGCACGGCTCCGATAACTAAAAATGTCAAAGTCATCAAAGAAAGAATGGTAATTTCAACACTGACCTCCATCAATCCGACGCCGTCATGCATGATCCGACGCACGGCTTTGAGCATGTGTGTGAGTGGAAATATTTGAGCTGCGTTTCTTACCCACGGGGGGGCACCTTCCAGGGAAAACCATACCTCCGACAAAAACATCATCGGCCAGGAAATAAAATTTAATATTCCGGTGGTGAACTCTTCGCTGGTTCCCCGGGATGCCAGAATCAATCCCAGCGCCGTCAGGCTGAGGCTGCCGATCAGGAAAACGACAGCTAGATCCGCATATGAGCCCGCGACCGTAAACCTAAAAATCAGATCACATCCCGTCCATACCACCACCAGGGTGAACATCAGCAGAAAAATCCGTGAGATTGCCTGGGCGGTTAAATATTCAAATGCATTCAACGGTGTGACCTTCAGGCGCTTTAAGGCACCGTTTTTTCGATATCGAACCACGACATAACCCACCCCCCCAAGTGCACTGAACATCATATTCATGGCCAATATGCCGGGGAACAACCAGTCGATATAACGGATAGAACTTCCTTCAATTTCCTTTTTTTCCGTTTGGGAGCCGACGTCCGGCGAAATAAAACTGGCCTTAAACAATTGCTCAACCACGTAGCCTTTCGGTGAGGCGTCGCTTACCCAGTACTCATACGGAGGATTGCCAATTCTCAATAAGAAATCTATCTTGTGATATTTTAGCTTGGTTAAACCTTCGGCAGCGGAAGGTATTCCAATGAATTTAAGATAGCGGGTTTTTCTAAATTGGTCCGGCATGTTAATCTGATCGGCACGCACGATACCGGGCGAATGCGGAAAGACACCGATCTTGTACTCGGTGTATGTCTTGCCGCCGAATATAATGCCGAAACCGGCAACAATTAAAAAGGGAAATAAAAAATTCCAGCCGAACGCCGAACGATCTCTAAAGAATTCGAGATTTCTTGCTTTTAACATGGCCCAAAATCTTCTAAAGCTCATGGCTACTCTCGCAATTTTCGTCCTGTTAAATTTAAAAAGACTGTTTCCAGGTTTGGGGAACGCACGGATATTTCCGATAAATCAATGTGATAAGACAGTAGTTGATCCAGGCAGGTATTCACATTGTCTGTCATAATTTCAATCGTGTCTTTTACCTCATGATACGGTAATGATAATTCGTGAGGTGAAAACCGAAAATGCTTTTTCGGCAAGATGACGGTTACATATTGACTATAGCGTCTGATGAGATCTTGCGGTGTCCCCCGGGCAATTATTTTGCCATAGTCCATAATCGCAATTTCATCACAAAGATGCTGGGCCTCTTCCATGTAATGGGTGGTCAGAATGAGCGTTTTGCCTTCCGTTTTAATTTTTTGAATCAAACCCCATAAATTGCGTCGTGCCTGGGGATCCAAGCCGGTGGACGGTTCATCTAAAAAAAGCATTTCCGGTTGGTTGATCAATGCCAATGCCAGCAGAAAGCGCTGGCGTTGGCCCCCGGAAATTTTATCATTATATTGATCGAGGAACTCCGTTAGCTGGCATAGCTCCGTCAGTTCTTCAATTCTGGCTTTATTTTGGTACAGACATTGAAAGGTTTCCAATGTTTCCCGAACAGCCAAGAAGTTTAACAGGGCGTTATTCTGAAACTGGATGCCGACTTCATCTCTAAACGAGGCGGCCCGGGGCTTGCCTTTATACAATATTTCTCCTGATGTCGGTGCAATGACATCTTCGATGACTTCAATGGTCGTAGTTTTTCCGGCGCCGTTGGGGCCGAGTAAACCAAAACAGATTCCTTGATCTATGGAAAAACTGATATCATTAACGGCAACAACATTGCCAAATTTCTTAACTAAATTTTTAATTTCGATGATGGCTGCCATGGTGAAATTACATTGATGTAAAGTGCAGAAAATCTCTTGTTATCTTTTCTATTTTAATAAAAACATCGAGTGGATCAATACCGTTCGAAAAAAATGCTCTGCTATGATAATCATTTTGACAAAGCAATCAATGACTTTTCCAATATCAGATCTAAATCTTAATATTTGAAATGCAGCGATAACTCGGATCCCTCTGCCAACTCGGTATTTTGCTTGACAATATTATTTTTGAAAATTAATTTTCGATCTTGAAGCGTTTGCGCCTGAATGTTGGAGTTCATTTAAATTTACGCGGCACGAAAAATTAATCAAGATTCTGAAATCACGTTTAAACAGGAAATTGCGATGCCACAAATTATATCGATTGTCGGACGATCCCAATCGGGCAAAACCACGCTCATCGAGAAACTCATTCCTGAGCTTAAAAAGCGCGGATATCGAATCGGAACCATCAAGCATGCCCATCATGGATTTGATATCGACAAATCCGGTAAGGACAGCTGGCGGCACTGGCACGCGGGAGCCGATGCCGTTGCGGTGGCCTCGCCGGGTAAGGTGGCGATAGTAAAAAATGATGAGCGCGAATCTCCTGAATCTGTCCTGGATTATTTTGAGGATATGGATCTGGTTATCACTGAGGGATTCAAAAAAGAGAAACTGCCTAAAATTGAGGTTTTACGGGCCACAAGACACACAGAGTTGATTTGCGCAAGAGATAGTCACCTGATTGCGGTTGTCACCGATGTGGACATAAACCCGGACGTTCCAAAATTCGGATTGGAAGATATAAAGGAGCTGGCCAACCTTATTGAAGATACGTTTTTATGAAACGATCCGCGCCATCAATTCCATCCAATGGCCTGTCGTGGCCGCAGCTTATACCCGGAACCCTGATCAAACGATACAAGCGCTTTCTAGCCGACGTGCGATTGGAAAATGGTGAGATCGTAACCGCCCATTGCCCAAACACCGGCAGTATGCATGGATGTTGCCAAAGCGGGCGTCCGGTTTATCTGTCATGGCATGATAACCCGAAGCGCAAACTAAAGTACACCTGGGAACTGATCGCCAT
>CP070694.1:3135276-3145153 GCA_020353355.1 Desulfobacterales bacterium
TCCATAAGCTCCTTCACCCGGGTCATCCCACGCCGTTTTGGGTAAGTGTCATGGCGTCCCTGAAGCATAATATTAATCAGCGGGTTGGCCACCACGTGGATCTGGGACTCGGCCATCAGGGGAATCAGTTTGCTCACATAGTAATTATCCATGGAATGCATGGAGGTGAGGTGAGAGCCGGTGACCCGATCATACAGTCCTAAACGTTGCGCATGGAAGGTCAATGTTTCAATATGGCGCGAAAGGGGGTCGTCACTTTCATCACAATGCATGTCCACCCGCAGCCCGCGTTCGGCGGCCAGTTCACACAACGCCTTTACAGAAGCAGCACCGTCTGTCATGGTTCTTTCAAAATGGGGGATTCCGCCGACAACATCAACGCCCATATCCAGAGCCCGCTCCAGGTTGGCGGCACTGGCAGGGTATCGATAATAGCCATCCTGGGGAAAGGCCACCAGCTGCAGGTCGATATACGGCTTGATTTCTTCGCGGATCTCTAAAAGAGCATTTACAGCTAAAAGTTTATCATCGCTAACATCCACGTGACTGCGAATTGCCAGGGTACCGCGCGCAATGGCCCAACGGCACAAACCCATCGCGCGCGCTTTGATATTTTCCACCGTGAGATGCGGTTTTAACTCCCCCCAGAGTGCGATGCCCTCCAGTAGAGTACCACTTTCATTGACGCGCGGTCGGCCATAAGTCAGGGTAGAGTCCATATGAAAATGGCTGTCAACAAAAGGCGGTGTCGCCAGTCGACTGGTAGCATCTATCTCCAGATTCGATTGCGCGTCAAGTCCTGGTCCAACTTCGACAATGGCACCATTTTCGATGGCGATGTCTACACCCGCGCGTCCGTCGGGAAGGTTGGCGTTTCGAATAAGTAAGTCTAACATTGTTCTTCTAAATTTTCCTATTCTGTTTAAAGCGATATACTGGTTTTTTTGCAGTTAAGATCTGTTCACCAATTAGTTTGAAGTGAACTAAAGTGATCTAAAATGATCTAAAGTTAAGGAAAAGGACAGTGGTCAACTTCATTATATAAAAGACAGAATACATTAACTTTAGGCACTTCTGGTAGTACCCGAATTGTTGGGTAAAGAAAAAAAAGATTCCAATAGCCGAGAAGATGGTGTCGCACCCCTTATCCTCCTTTCTCCTCTCTGCGATAGGCTTTCAACAGAGCGGCCGGAACAGCTGCCCGCCTGGAAACACTTATTAGAGCGACAATCGTGAGCAGATATGGAATCATCAGGAAAACATGAAACGGAATGGCGATTCCGACACCTTGAAGTCGCAATTGAAGGCCATCCAGGAAACCAAAGATAAGGGTCCCTATTGTGCCCTTGACAGGATCCCAGTTTCCGAAAATAACCATGGCAATGGCAACCCAACCTCTACCGCCGATCACCTCGATAAGAAACATGTTCTGATGGGCTAAGGTCAGAAAGGCCCCCCCGACACCCATCAGAGCTCCCCCGATAACAAGGCAAAGGGTTCGGGTCAGGGCCACATTCACCCCCACCGTGTCGGCAACCACCGGATTTTCACCCACTGTTCTGATCTTCAATCCGAGTTTAGTTTTATAGAGCAGTATGGACATAACTGGTACGAGCAACCAGGCGATATAGGTTAGCGAATATTGAGTGAAAAGACCCGGACCGATAACCGGGATCTCCGAAAGAACAGGTAGCGTAATCTGTTTAAACGGTTGTATAATCGGAGGTACGGTCGGAGAACCAAAATGCAGCCGGTAGATGAACATGGCCAGCCCGGCTGCAAACAGTGTGATGCCCAATCCAGATACATGCTGGCTCAACCCCAGATTCACGGCCAGGAAAGCCATCAGGAGCCCCAGAATCATACCCACCACGGCGGCCGCCAGCACCCCAGACCAAATGGAGCCAGAGGAAAAGGTGACTAGAAACCCGGTCATGGCACCCATCAGCATGATGCCCTCAATTCCCAAATTCAGCACCCCGGACCGTTCGGCCAGAATCTCACCCAAGGTTGCAAATATCAGCGGTGTTGCCATTCTCATTGTTGCTCCGATGAGCCCTGAGACGAATGCGATATCAAGAATCTCGCTCATGACTTGCGCACCATCCTTAGTTTATATTCCGTAAAAAGTAGAAAAATGAGCATCACCATCAGTGCCATACCCTGGATAACCTCAGCAATATAGGTTGGAACGCCGGTCATACGGCTCATGGTCTGCGCGCCAACAATAATGACACTGAAAAATAGCGAAGAAAAAAGCACACCGACAGGATGAAGATTACCCAGCATGGCGATGACAATGCCGGAATAACCATAACCGGGGGAAATGTCCATAATCAGACGATACTGAATCGCACAAAGCTCTCCCACTCCGGCAAGGCCTGCCAACCCACCGGATATCAGTGCGGTCCACAGAATTACCGATGTGGTATTGATTCCGCCGAAGTGGGCAGCCCTGACGTTAACGCCGACAGCCTTGGACTGGTATCCAAAGGTTGTTTTTTTATTAATGAACCAAATGACAAATACCGCCAGAAGGGCGATTAAAATCCCCATATGGAAGCGCGAACGGGTCATCAAAATGGGATAGCAGGCGGCTTCGACGATCGCCGAAGACCTGGGCCAACTCGAACCGGGTTGCTGCAGCGGCCCAAAAAGCAATGCACCCATGATGTGAATCATGACATAGTTCAAAAGAAGGGTGGAAACCACATCATCGACTTTCAGTTTAGTTTTGAGAATAGCCGGAATCGAAGCCCAGATGCCTCCGGCAAGAAAACCGGCAATAATGATAATCGGCAGCACCAATGCGTGGGGGAAACCGCCCATCGAAACACCAAGTACCGTGGCTACGAGAGCTCCGGCAAGCAGCTGACCCTCCGCACCGATATTCCAGAACTTGGCCCTGAAGGCAAAAGCGACAGCCAACCCTGTCATCAACAGCGGGCTGGCTTTAACAAAGGTTTCCAGCAGATTAAATCGTGTTCCCAGAGCGCCGTAAAACAGGTAAAAATAAGATTTCCAAAGATGCCCCCCGGCAATGAGGATCGGAATGGCAGAAAGAATGAGGGTAACCATAATCGCCGCAATCGGGATAACGATTTTTGCCCATCCCGGTAAAGGCTTGCGTTTCTCGATTTTGAATCTGATCACTTTTCAACTCCGCTCATCCAAAGGCCAATCTGCTCTCGGGAGGCTTCGGCACCGGAGGCTTCTCCCATGATCTTACCCTCATAAATCACAACGATCCGGTCACTCAAAGCAAATATCTCATCCAGATCCTCAGAAATTAAAAGAATCCCAGCACCTCTTTCCCGCTCCTTCAGAATTCTCTGATGGATATACTCCATAGCCCCGACATCCAAGCCCCGTGTGGGCTGAGAGGCGACGATAACCGCAGGTCCACCGGAAAGCTCTCTGGCCAGCATCACCTTTTGCAGGTTGCCACCCGATAAACTCTTGGTCGCGGCATCCCGTCCGGCGGTCGTTATGCTGTAGGCGCTGATGAGATCATCACTAAACTGGCGGATCTTTTTGGATTTCATCAAACCATAACGATGAAAATCCGAAGACGTATGGTTTTCCAAAATCATGTTCTCCTCGACGGAAAGATCCATCATCAGACCGGTGCCGATCCTGTCCTCCGGTATTCTGCCCATTCTTAATTTGATGGCCGATGCGGGACTGCCAAATTTAAGCGGGCTATTACCCACCTTGATGATGCCGTCGGTCGGGGCTCGCATGCCGAAGATAATTTCGCAGAGTTCTGTCTGGCCGTTTCCGGAAATTCCAGCCATCCCCAAAATCTCATTCTGTCGGACAACCAGATTGAGGTTTGTTATTGCCGGGAGATTCTTATCATCTACGGCGCCGAGATCTATGATTTCAAGAACAGGCTGACCGGGCTCAAGGGTTTTTTTCTCGATGCTCTCCAGAAGATCCCTGCCCACCATAAGATTTGCCAGCTCCCTGGTGTTGGTCTCAGCGGTATTTCTTTCGGCCACCACCCGGCCGGCTCTAAGCACCACGATGCGATCGGAGATGTCCATCACTTCATTTAATTTATGGGATATGAACACCACCGACCGCCCCTCTTCTACCAGGGATCTCAAGGTCTTGAAAAGTTCCTCGGTTTCGCTAGGGGCGAGCACCGCCGTAGGCTCATCCATGATGAGAATGTCGACATCCCTATATAAGGCTTTGAGAATTTCTACTTTCTGCTGTTCACCCACCGACAGGGTCCACACCCTGGCATCCGGGTCAATTTTAAGACCAAAACGCTCTTGGAATTGAAGAATTTCCTGTCGAGCTGTTTTGAAATCCAGAAAAATGCCTCTGCCGGAGTCGGCACCGATAATGATGATTTCAAGTACGGTATGAGAGGGAACCAGTGCGAAGTGTTGATGAATCATACCCACTCCGCGGGAAATCGCATCTTTTGGAGCAGAGAGATTGGCTTTTTCTCCTTTTATGAAAATTTCTCCCTCATCGCAGGTATAGTATCCAAAAAGGATATTCATGAGGGTGGTCTTACCCGCTCCATTTTCACCCAGCAACGCACAGATTTCCCCGGGATAAAGGTGGAAGGTAATATCCTTGTTGGCGGTGACATCCAGAAAATGCTTCGTAATGCCGGACATTCTCACAACCGGCGTTTGGGTATCACCCATCTGGTTCCTCAAGGGTACGATATAGAATTTAAATAAGCCGAAAACAAAACACCTTCAGGTACTCGTGGAAGTGCCTAAATTTTAGCTGTCGTTTCACTCCATCAATTTATAAAATCGACAGAATTCCTGAACTTTAGTCACTTTAGGCATTTTAGATCACTTTAGGCACTTCTGTGAACAATCGAAATTTTACTTAAAAAAAGGCTCTATTGATGATGCGCTTGGTATAGTTAATCGGAGACCGGCTTCTGTTCGTCTACCGGCACTCTGAATGTTCCGTTCAGGATCTTCTGCTCTAAATCGCTTACTTCCTTGATTACACCCGCAGGCAGGGTTTTTTCAAAGGAATGAAAAGGAGCGAGTCGCGACCCCCCTTTTGCCATCATGGACCATTCCCCAAGATCCATGGACACCCAGGCTTTTTTCTGGACCATCTCAATGCAAAACTTGATGGTGGGATACATATCCCATACCGGTCCGGTGATCACTACATCCGGAGCAAGTGCATTCTGGTCTGACATGTTACCGAAAGCAAGTATCCCCTTCTCTTTAGCGGCTTCAAAAACCCCGAACCGTTCGGCAAAGATCAGGTCCGCGCCGGATTCAATCTGGGCGATGGCCGCTTCCTTGGCTTTAGGTGGATCAAACCAGCCGCCAATATAGGAGATTTTGACTTTAACCTTCGGATTGACTGAGAGCGCGCCGGCTTTGAAAGCATTTACCAGTCTGTTGACCTCGCCAATGGGTATTGCCGCAACCACCCCGAGCGTATTGGTCTTGGTGAGCCGTCCGGCAATGACGCCGCACAAATAGGATGGTTCGTGAATCCAATTGTCAAATACCGAAAAATTCGGCGCAACCGGGCCGAACTCAGACCCGAATGCAAAAGCGATCTCAGGATAATCCTTGGCCACCCTTCTCGCCGGTTCTTCCCCCGCCAAAAAGGCATCTCCGACGATCAGGTCAAATCCTCTTTCGGCATATTCCCGGAGAACTTTTTCAAAGTCAGCGGCGGCTATTTTTTCGGTGAACTCATATTCGATGTTGCCCATTTCTTTTTTTGCTTTCAAACAGGCCTGATGGATAACGCCATCCCATGGTTCCTCAATGGCAGTCTGAAAAATTGCTGCAATTTTAAATGGTTTCGCTTGACTTGCAGCAAAAGCAAAAAAAATTGAGAAAACCACAATCATGATAACCAATGCGACTCTTTTCATGGTAAAACCTCCTTTCTAGATATGACGTCATTTGATTTCAAACCCAGGCGTGCCCGGGTCGGGTTATTTGGGTGGAGAATAGGCGTCAAGCGTATGCATCAGGGTCATCGACCTGTTCTAAGGAAACGGCTCGCGGCTATCGCCCTGATGCATCGGGCAATTGCAAACATGTAAAAAATTCATAGGAATGCCGTTTCCCGGAGAAAATACGATGAGGTGGATCTTGTTTTGTGAAGGTACCATAATGGAGCGTCATACATTTGTCAAGAGAGCGTAACGGTTGGTGATTCATTTAAATTCTGAGTTATTTTCTCTTTACATCCACTTAACAGATATTCTAAATATAAAAAAATATTGGCGAACACCAAGTGATGCGAAAATTCAAAACAAAGGATTCGAAAGATAATGAGCGTCCTCGATATATTGAAACGAACTCATTCCGGTGAACTTGGCTTGCGCGAATATTTGACGGCCCTATGTGACGAGGTAGAATCAAAAGAACCCCAAATTCAGGCTTTTGTTTCGGGGACCTTCAACCGAAATAGAATATTAGACACTGCCAATGATCTCCTTGAGAAATATCCTCATCCTGCTGATCGGCCTCCCTTATTCGGTCTTCCAATTGGTGTAAAGGACATCTTCCGGGTCCATGGGTTTCCTACGCAATGTGGTTCCAGGCTGCCACCTTCACTGTTTGAAGGGGTAGAGGCATCGTGTGTGAACAAGCTGCGCCAAGCCGGTGCGATCATTATGGGTAAAACCGTAACCGCCGAATTTGCCGGTTTTGAGCCTGGTCCGACGAGAAACCCTCATAATTTTGCGCATAGCCCTGGAGGGTCAAGCAGCGGCTCCGCCGCCGGTGTCGCCATCGGTTATTTTCCGGTCGCATTGGGCACACAGACATCGGGATCCATTACGCGACCTGCGGCCTATTGCGGAGTAATTGGATTAAAGCCGAGTTTCGGCCGAATACCGCGAGACGGTGTAATTCTTTACTCTCAATCGATCGATCACGTGGGAATTTTTGTTAGAGACTCCGAATTGATCCATTCTGTTATGCAAGTACTTGTGGAGGATTGGAGCAACGAAAACCTAGAAATACAAAAAAAACCGGTGGTGGGCCTACCGGATGGACCATATCTCAAACAGGCAACCCAGCCAGCACTGGATCATTTTTTTGCACAAATGAAACGCCTGGAGCAAAAAGGATGCGAAATCAAGCGCATACCTTTATTCGATGATATTGCCCGTATTAATGCATGCCATGATCGATTGGTCACAGGTGAAGTCACACGAATCCATGCCCAATGGTATCGGGGATATCCCGCCTTGTATAGCAATCGAATGCTAGAAAGTTTTTCGAGAGGTAGTCATATCTCGGATGAAGAATTAAATGAACTCCGCAAACAGCGCATGGATCTCCGCAAACAGATCCAGGAAACTATGCGTGCTCACCATATTGATTGCTGGGTGTGTCCCTCGGCGACCGATAGCGCACCGGCGGGGCTTTCCAGTACCGGAGATCCAATCATGAACGTCCCCTGGTCGAACAGTGGACTTCCAACAATATCAATCCCCTCGGGGGTTGACTCATCCGGCCTACCTCATGGAATTCAGCTGGTAGGCAAGTTTATGCGAGACGAAGAGTTGTTGGACAGCGCCAGCAAACTGGAAAAAGATTTAAAATAGGTGTAGCCCGTTGGCCCGTTATCCCGTTATCCAGTTAATATTAAAAACATGACACCATCCCTTTCTGAACGGGCTTAATCCGCCGGCGGAGTTAACCGCAAAACCCAATATTGTGATTCGAAAGGAGCCCAAAATGAAAACGGCATTGATTCTGGTTGATATTCAAAATGATTATTTTCCTGGAGGTCGTATGGCACTGGAAGGTATGAATGCGGCAGGCGCCATAGCGAAAGAGTTGTTGCGCTTTTTTAGAGAAAACAAATGGCCAACCTTTCATATCCAGCATATCTCGATTCAAAAAGGCGCGACATTTTTTCTCCCCGATTCGGACGGAATTGAAATTCACGAAAGCATTAAACCATTGCCGGAGGATTCAGTGGTTCAAAAGCACTATCCAAACAGCTTTCGAGATACCAATCTGTATGAACAATTATCCGCAGTCGCAGTAAAGCGCATGGTCATATGCGGCGCGATGAGTCATATGTGTATCGACGCGACCACCCGGGCGGCTGCTGATTTGGGATTCAGCTGCATGGTTGTGCATGACGGGTGTGCAACCAGAGATCTCGAGTTTGGGGGCAGAACCATACCGGCTAAGGATGTCCATGGGTCCTTCATGTCCGCCTTAGGTTCTGCCTATGCCAAAGTGCTCAGCTTCGAAGATTTTCAAATGCAAGCGGAAACCCTTACATGATCTCATCAATTGACAACTTTAACCCAAAAATCCTATCCCTATGGAAGCATTTAAAACGTGCACATATTGCGAATATCCCTGGTTGTCCCGCGAAGAATTCCTGAGAGATCCAAACATCACGCTGGTGGGATATCAGGTTAATTTTGAAGAATTGGAACTAGGCTTGTTTCTGTTTAACCATGAAACATGCCGCACAACCATGGCCATTCGGGCTGGCCTTTTCAAAGATCTTTACAAAGGACCGGTTTTTAAAGAACGGCAAACAGGTTTCGAGCAATGTCCGGAATATTGTCTTCACCAGGACATACTCGATATTTGTCGTGAAAAATGTGAATGTGCCTATGTCAGGGAGGTGCTTCAAAAAGTTAGGCATTGGCCGAAACATCATTGAATTTTTTATCTTTTAGATTATATGTTTACTGTCGGCCGCAGCGCTTGTTAAACTAGCTGGCATTGCGAATCAAAAAACCTAAACGATTCTAAGTATTGCATCCAGTGCGGTGAAGAACTTTAAATTACTCATCGAATATCAGTGTCCGCAATGCGGGGCACCGGCAATGTTGACGGAAACCGACCGCTTATTCACCTGCGAGTTTTGCCGGGTTAAGTCCTACTTGCTTCCCGGTGATTATTTCCGATAAAAAAATGTGAACATTGAATCGAAGAAGTTAGAATTTCTTAAAACAGGGGGCAATAGTGGCAAATCGGCTATTTTGTTATGGCACACTACAAATAGCGGTGGTGATGAAGGCAGTTACCGGACGTACATACCCCGGTGTAAAGGCGAGATTGCCAGGCTATGCCATCTATAGGGTGAAAGGTGCCGACTACCCGGGAGTCATTGACTCACCTGATCATGAAACAGTAGGAATGCTGTACAGGGGCATTACTGATGAAAAGCTAAAGATTCTGGACTTGTTTGAGGGCGAGTTGTACGAAAGAAGGCTTTTAGAGGTTAACACCGCAGATAGTAAATCCTATCATGCATGGGTCTACGTAATATCCCTAAAAAATAGGACGTATTTAACCCAGGAATCCTGGCATTTAAAAACGTTTATGGAAAAAGGTTTCGATACGTTTATGAAATATTATGTGAATGGCAGAAAAGAGATTTATGCAAAGAAAATAGGCAAATAATTTATGATGCCTGTGATAATCTCACTATTAATAATGACCCGAACCACATATATCGGTTACCTATCTGTATTTTTTAATATTTTTTGGCTAGTCTCAATTAATCACCGCCTGCCGCATTACTCAATTTGATTGACTAAATCCTATCGATTTGGGTATAAATGCGCATTAACTATTTCTGATTCTCCTATTCCATTTGACCTGAAGCGGTTCTCCATTTCCAGAATCGAATCCTATTTCTCATCTGATTTTGCGTTACTCTGAATAATCCGAATTTTAACTCCCTCTGCCTGAAACCTTATAAATGGGGGTGCCGATATGGCGGAAAAAGGTTTTAAACGTAAACTCGCCGCCATTATCAGCGCTGACGTGGAAGGCTACAGCCGATTAATGGACGAAGATGAAGAGTCCACTGTCCGCACGCTGACCGCTTACCGCAACGCAATCAACGACCTTGCCCAACAATATCGTGG
>CP070694.1:3145253-3153826 GCA_020353355.1 Desulfobacterales bacterium
CATAATAGTGGGCGTGCTCCAGGGAGAGATAGGCACCGGCCATCCCGGCCAGGGCCCCGCTGATAATGACCCCCGCGTACCGCATCTTATCGACACTGATGCCCAATGTATCCGCTGCCTGGGGATGCTCGCCCACCGATCGCAAGCGTAAGCCGAACACGGTTTTGAATATGACAAAATGCGAGGCAATCACGATTGCGGCGGTCAGAAAAACCAGCGGCGGGATTTCGCTGAAAAGCACTTTGAATGCGGGAATGGAATGTAAAACGGGGACCCGCAAATGGGCTTCGACCTGAATCTGGGTTTTATTATATAGCAGCCATGAGCAGAACACGGTGATGCCTGCCGCGAAGATAATAATCGCCAGGCCGCTGACGATCTGATCGGCTTTAAAGGTGACGCAGACCACCGCATGAATGAACCCCAGCAGCATTCCGGCGAAAATCGCCGCCAACAGCCCCACCCACGGGCTGCCGGTGGTGTTGGTCACGGCCACGGCGGTGAACGCACCCGTCAACATCATCCCCTCCAGTCCAATGTTTACCACCCCGGAGCGCTCCGAATAGGTGCCGCCCAATCCGGCCAGCGTATAAGGGATTGCCAGTCGTATGCTGGATGCCAAGATCGCCAGAATCGTTCCCATCATGCCGCACCCTCTTGTCGTTTCTGCATGATATGGATCATTCGTTTGGTAATTTCGCCGCTGACGACAACGAAGATTAAGATAGTTGCTTTCAATACCAGAATGATTTCCCGGGGAACTTTGGTGGAAACGTCAATGGCCAAGCCGCCGTGATCCAGGATACCGAACAACAGTGAGGCCAAAACCACGCCCATGGGGCTATTGCGCCCGATAAAGGCCACACCGATGCCGTCGAATCCCAGGCCTTCGAATATCCCGTAGCGAAAGCGATGCTTGTATCCCATTACCTGGTTTACTCCGGCCAAGCCGGCGATAGCCCCGCTGAGGGCCATGGCCAGAACCGTATTCTTGGCCACATTGATTCCCGCGCATTCGGCCGCCGTCGGGTTGAAGCCCACCGATCGAATCTCGTAGCCGAGTTTGGTGCGTCTCAGAAGATAGGCGACAAAAATAACGGCCAAAATGGCCACAAGCACCGCCGTGTTCACCAGATTGCTTTTGGGAAAATCGATGCCGATGGCATTCAGGTAGTGGGCCAGGCGTGAGAGCCGGGCACTTTTAGCGATTTCAAAGGTGTGCGGAATCCAGGATTCCTTGGGCTTGTATGCCATCGTGAGATACTGGGTAAAAGCCACCGCAATCCAGTTCAGCATAATGGTGGTGACCACTTCATGCACACCGCGTTTGGCTTTTAAATAGCCCGGAATACCGCCCCATATGCCTCCGGCGAGCGCACCGGCGAGGATACACAAGGGGATCAGCAGAAAAGCGGGTAATTTGACGAGGGTAAATCCAATCCAGGTAATGGCAAAGCCGCCCATGACCATCTGGCCTTCGCCGCCGATATTAAACAGCCCGCACTGAAACGCCAGTGCTACCGCCAGACCGGTGAAAATCAGAGGGGTTGCGCGATAGAGCACGTTGCCCCAGCCGTCCCGACTTTTAAGAGCGGCCGTGAAGATCGCATTGTACACCGTTAGGGGGTTCTCACGGCTCATCGCCTGTTTCGCAATCACTGTCCCATATCGGGCGTAATCACTGGCGCCAATTTTTGCTTTGACTGCTTTCTCAAACTCGGATCTGTTGGGAAACTCCTTGCTCTTGAGAGTTTTCAAACTGTCCGAGATCGCAGCTGGAACCCCTTTTTCTGCCAGTGCGGCAAACGTTGTTTCCGATAGCGCGTAGCTTTTAATAAATATCAGGATTACGATCGCGCCCACAACAAATGCCAGACCCACGGCCACGATCGGAGAAAAGATTCCCAAAAGCGTTTTATATCTGAAAAACTGGCCGATGATCCCTTTGATTGCCACCGCTTATGTTCCTCCTCCTGTCATCATCAGCCCCAGACGCGCTTCAGTGGCCTCTTGCGGGTCCAGGATGCCGACGATTTGCCCTTCGTACATCACGGCAATCCTGTCCGAAATCGAAAGAATTTCCTCGAGATCTGCCGAGATCAGCAAAACGGCTTTACCCTTATTGCGTGCCTGCAGCAGGCGCTGATGGATGAATTCAATCGAGCCGACATCGATGCCGCGTGTGGGCTGGGCGGCAATCAAAAGTTTCGGGTTTTGGTCAAATTCCCGGGCCACGATGACCTTTTGCTGGTTGCCGCCGGACAAATTGCCCGCCAGGTTTTCCTGATCCGGCGGGCGGATGTCGAACTCTTTGAGCAAACGCTGCGCTTTTTCCCGGATCGGGCCAAAATTGATGACATCCAGGCCGAGCTGCCGCACAAACGGTGGCCGGTAGTGAATACCCAGAACCATGTTCTGGGCAACCGTAAAATCCAAAACCAGTCCCCGGCGCCGCCGGTCCTCGGGGATATGGCCGGTTCCGCTCTCTCTGATCAAGCGCGGCGAATAGTTTGTAATTACCTGTCCGTTCAGCTCCACCGTGCCGCTTTCGGCTTTACGTAGACCGGTCAACACCTCAACCAACTCGGTCTGGCCATTGCCCTCGACGCCGGCGATACCGAGAATCTCTCCTTCGCGAACGCTGAACGATATTCCACGCAAGGCCGGCAGGTTTTTGTTGTTCAGGGCTTTCAGATCTTTGACTGTCAGAACGACCGCGCCGGGTTCAGCCTGGGTGCGCTCCACCCGGAACAGCACCTGGCGGCCCACCATCATCGTCGCAATTTCCTGCCGGGTGGTGTTCTCGGTGCGGACGGTTCCGACGACTTTGCCGCGCCGCATAACGGTAACCGCATCGGAAACCGCCATCACTTCCTGCAGCTTATGGGTGATAAAGATAATGGTTTTTCCCTGATTTTTGAGCGATCGCAGGATTTCAAAAAGCTCATCGACTTCCTGGGGGATCAGAACGGCGGTTGGCTCGTCCAGAATCAGAATTTCCGCACCGCGGTAGAGCACCTTTATGATTTCGATGCGTTGCTCGATCCCCACACTCAAGGTCTCTACCTTTGCGGCGGGATCAACTTTCAGCCCGTACTGATCGGAAAGCGCTTGCACGATTTGATTGGCTCGGGCAATGTCCACAAATCCTTTTTTGGAAGGTTCTTGGCCCAGTACCACATTTTCCGCTACGGTCAGCGGTGGGATGAGCATAAAATGCTGATGGACCATGCCGATGCCGTGGGCGATGGCATCACCGGGTCCCGCGAAATGAACCACCTGCCCGTTGACAGAGATGCGGCCGCTATCCAAACGGAGCAGTCCGTAAAGAATATTCATCAACGTGGATTTACCGGCGCCATTTTCCCCAACCAGCGCATGGATCTCCCCCTGTTGCACGGTGAAGGTTACATCGTCATTGGCCAATACCAGGGGGAATTGCTTGCAGATATTTTGCATTTCAACGGCATAGTCTGTCACGGCACCGGTTCCTCATTTTTTAATTAACAGATGTCAGAGGACAGATCTCAGAAGTCAGAAACGTAATAAAAGATGGTTTCAGGTTTCGGGTGTCAGGGTATATGGCTTGGGGCGTGGAGCATAGGGTTTAAGGCCAAAATAAAAAACCTTAGGTTTGAGGCAATCGAATTCGGAATTCGGATTAACTAAACATGGGACGCGAAACTCGTAACTTCAAACTCTAAATCTTTAATCCTTTACCCCATGCCCCTTGCTTTACATTGAACCTTGAACCTTGAACCCTGAACCTTGGAACCTGAAATCTGTTTGTATTTAAAGGTTTCGCGGTTATTTTTCGGGCACCTTAATGGCGCCGGACAGGATCTTTTTCTCGGTCTCTGTAACCTTCTCGATCATCTTCTGGGTGACCAGATCTTTGTTGTATTCATCCAGGGCATAATAGATCCCGTGATAGGTCTGCCCTCCGATTTGCACCGTATCTCCCAGACCGAACACCCTGACGCCGGCTTTGAACTTTCCGTCAAGCAGATCTTTGATGGTCAGATAAATTGCCACGTCCACCTGCTTCAGCATACTGGTAAGGCCGTAGTTTGCACCGGTCTCTTTGATATGTCCGAGGTGATTCTGATTCGAATCGACGCCGATCACGTATACCTTCCGTTCTTTGCCGGCTTCATACACACCAGCGCCCGTCAGTCCCGACGCATGGTAGATAACCCGTGCGCCTCTGTCGATCTGGGCTAGAGCCAGTTCCTTACCTTTGACCGGGTCTGCAAAAGCCGAGGGAGTTGTTCCGGCATAGTCACTCAAGGTTTTGCATCCCGGGAAGGCATACTCCACCCCGGCTTTGTAACCCGCTTCAAATTTATGAATCAGCGGCACATCCATGCCGCCGACAAAGCCGACCGTATTTTTTCCATCTGCCTGGGCCTTCATGCCGGCGATAATTCCCACCAGGAAGGAGCCTTCATGTTCTCTGAAAAGCAACGAAGAGACATTGGGTTTGTCGGGGATAAATCCATCGACGATGGCGAATTTTGTTTCAGGGAATTCGTCGGCGACCGCCTTGATGGCGTCGGTAAAGAGAAAGCCGACACCGATGACCAGATCGAACCCCTGACTGGCAATCATCCTCAAGCCCGTCTCACGATCGGCATCCGCACCGGGTTCGATTTCCACGTGCGATACGCCCAGCTCCGAGGCCCACTGCAGTCCGCGATAGGCTGAATCATTAAACGATTGATCTCCTTTTCCGCCGACATCAAATACCATTCCAACTTTCAGATTTGCAGCCCAAGCGGAGCCTAGGGTTACACCGCATAGCAGGGCCAGGGTGAAAAGAACCGATAAAATTTTTTTCACCATACCTAACCTCCTTTCTTATAATGGTAAACAAATACTAAGTTTCTGTTCAGATAAATTTTTTGATTTCAACAGCGATTTGGCTGATTAAAGATGTTGCGGCAGGCCTTCTGCCAGATTCATAACGGTTTCGAAAAAGCAGCTCGATAGTAGCTGTCTGCCTAAACGCTCGAATCGATCTATCCCGGTCATGAAAAAGTCGGGCCAAGGATGATTAAAGGCAAGACGGGTGTTTTTATCCCATGAAGGTATGTCAAAATATGGAGCACATGTCAAGATCGGAGAAAGATTTTTGCCCCATAGATTTTGGCTGTAGCTGCATTTCTTCTAATATCGTCAAGAAGAAGATACTGACTAAATTTTGTCAAAAATATCCATCAGCAACCTCACGCCGAAGCCCGTTCCTCCGGGACCGCAATAGGCGCTGGCCTTATTGATATAAGCCGGGCCGGCGATATCGATGTGGGCCCAGCGGGTATCCTCTACAAACTCTGAGAGAAAAAGGGCGGCGGTGATCGCACCTCCCCAGCGGGTGCTGCTGATGTTGTTTAAATCGGCAAAATCGCTTTTGAGCAAATCTTTGTAGTCATCCGGCAACGGCATATGCCAGCAGCGTTCCTGGGTCTTTTCTCCGGATTCAACAATTGCCCGGGCGAGGGTATCATCATTGGAAAACACACCGGCAATTTTTTCTCCCAGTGCCACCATACAGGCACCGGTTAAGGTGGCCAGGTCGATGAGTATCTGGGGTTTATATTTCTTGATGACATAGGACATCGCGTCGATTAAAATCAAACGGCCTTCAGCGTCTGTATTGCCGATTTCAACCGATTTGCCTGAAAAACTTTTCACGATATCCCCCGGTCGCGTCGCCATTCCGGATGGCATATTTTCGACAATAGGTATCGCGCCGATGATATTTGTTTTTTTCTTTAATTTGGCAACGGAGATCAAGGTAGCGGCTACCGCCGCTGCACCGGACATGTCGGCTTTCATCCCGGCCATAGAGGACCCTGTTTTTAAGTTGAGACCCCCGGAGTCAAACGTTACTCCTTTTCCTACCAGGGCCACCGTCTTTTTGGCCCCTTTGACGGTGTGCTGCAAAACCACCAAACTCGGTTTACTCTGACTGCCGGCCGCCACTGCAAGCAAGGCGCCGAACTTTTTTTGCTTTAATTCTTTTTCGGTGAGTATGTGGACTTTAAGCCGGGCTTTTTTGGCGAGACTTACGATCGAGCGGGTTAATTTCACCGGTGTTTTTTCGTTGGACGGCGTACTCACCCATTCACGGGCAAGAATCGTGCCCTGACAAACAGTGGTCACCTGTGACGGCAAGCGGCCAAATTTCTTGACGATCGCCGGACTGGCCACAAAATTAATTTGATTGAGTACTTTTTTCTTTTTGTCACCTTTGTATTTATCAAATATGTGATTGCCCAGATAGGCACCTTCCTGCATGGCCTCTAAAACCACCGGTATCTCCAGGTTGATTTTTTTCGCCTCCGGAACAACGATCCAAACATTGCTGAGTTCGTTTTTGATGCACTCAGTTACTGTTTTGCCCGCCATGCTCCGTAAGGCCTCGCAATCGATCTTTTCTAATTTACCCAGCCCTTGCAAGACGACGCGCCGGGCGTTGACATCAGGAAGATCGTAAAGCGTTACGCCTTGATCTTTTTTCCCATTGAACTCCTTCAGTTTCATGGCTTTTTTAATTAAGGCTTTAATCAACTTGTCGTCATGAATGTCTTTATCTTCACACACAGGTATCGCTAAAGTCTCAATTTTGGCTTTTTTCAGGTCTACAGATGTCAAATGCAGCATGGGATAACTCTCCTTTTAAATCAAAGCGGGTAATATTCTTTCATTATAATATACAAAATCATTATTAAGTTACCATAAAATTAGAAATCTTGGTTACCATTGTTCGATAAAAATATCAAATCCAATCAAACCAAAAAATAACTGGGGCTTCTCGCCAATTCGAATACACCGGAACTCTACCAGAGGTGTTCCACATTTTATGATTTGGCCAATTCTTTCAGATGGGTAATCGTATCCCATGAAAAGGGTTCTTTCTGACAGGGAAGTATGGCGTTGTTGGAAAAAATAGGATCCGATTCAAGCTCATAGCGCGATGCAGCCACTGCCTTGGGCCACAAGGTTGTATGGGGAATGGGTGTGTAATAGGCTAGGACCGGGGTTATCCCGTTTTGTTTTACGGTCCGGATGGAATGTTCTACCGAATTCGATGATTGTCCGGGAAGTCCGACCAGCAAATACGCCCCGATCTGGTGCCGGTTAAACCCGGCCGCCTTAAGGCAATCGGCCGCACGTCTAAACTCTTCTTCAGAGACTTTTCTATCCATTTCCTGCCGGTGATCAAACTCGGCGGTTTCCAGTCCCAGACGCAGGGTTGTAAAACCGGCCTTAAACATCAGCCGCGCGGTGGGTCTGGATATCCCGCGGATGTGAACGGCATTGGGTGTATGAAAACGCACGTTGATTTTTGCGTTGACAATTCCTTGCAAAATGGGAATTGCATGCTGTTCGGCATCCACCAAAAACGCATCATCATATAAAATAAAGTCGTTTACACCATATTTTTTCCCCCAGTATCTAATTTCTTCGATGACTGATTCAGGGCTGCGAAGCATGCGGTGGGGTTCCAAAAAATGTGAAGCACAATAAGCGCAATTAAACGGACAGCCGCGTGAAGTCAACAGCGGAACATAATTGATTCGGGTTTGTAAATCCAGCGCCGGGTAAGGATAAGAGTCTAAATTTTCAGGATCAAACCCGATCTTCACTGAAAAGCCGGTGTAGCCGCGAACGATATCAAAAAGATTTTTCTCGGCAGGTCCGCCGGCAACATCGTCGGCACCGGATTGTTTTTGGGCATGATTGCGGCAAAGCCTGGCGTATATGCCGCCGAGCACGATCGGAGTTTTAGGAAAAACGGATTTGATGGTTTCAATCGTCTCCCGAACGCCTGGATACCAATAGGTCATCAGTGAGGTGACCAGCACCAGATCAGGTCTGTTCTGTGCGAGAAGATCCTCTTTAAACCATTGCGGCTGTAGGCCATAGCGTGAAAAATATCGCGGCACATCCTTTAATACCGGCGGTGTCGATATGCGGGTTTTGAGGTAGGGTCCGCGGCCGTATCGAGCCGACGGGTCCGCCGGGGGTGCTTTGGGATGGAAGCGATTCAGGCAGTCGATATAAGACACCGAAACCCCATGGGATCTCAACAGGGCGGCAATGGCAAGCAGACCCATCGGCTTGGCCCAGAAATCATAGGCCGCAAAGTCGTGAATCCAGGGATTGACCAGCAGGATATGGGGAACATCGCGTATCACTATTTAGTCCGTAACTCGTTGCTTGATGTCCACTGTTAGAGATGTATCAATTTTTAAAGTTTCCTAAGCCGGACCCGGACCCCCGGCTAACCCATCACTCTTTTGACGAGCGATTTGACCGGACCTTCGTAGCGCTGCACGATCATTACCGGTGTCTGGGAGTAACGGGCAACTTTCTCGGGAATTTCACCAAAGAGAACATTTGAGAACACCCCTTCCTTGGATGCCCCCAGGACAATCAAGTCGTAATCGGCCGCGGCGCGGATCAGCGTTGTCGCCACTTTTTTGCCTTCCAGCAGGCGCAAGTCGGCTTTGCCTTCAAGATTGGTGAGATGGATGGTCTTTTGAATCCATTGACGGGCTGTTTCT
>CP070694.1:3153926-3167795 GCA_020353355.1 Desulfobacterales bacterium
GAATTTTGATATTGCCCAGGTAAATCCGGATGAGAAAACCATCGAATCACATCGTGGTGATAAAGTGGACTATGATCTGTTGGTATCCATTCCACCCAACTTTGGTGCCAAATTCCTCGAGGGTTCAGGACTGGAAGATCCCCTGCGTTTTGTTGATACGGACCATTTCACATTGAAGGCCAAAAACGCGGATCGCATTTATGTCTGCGGTGACGCCACCAATGTACCCACTTCCAAAGCAGGGGCGGTAGCCCACTATGAGTCGGAGACGGTTGTTGAAAATATCATGCGCGAAATCGACGGCCGGGAACCCAAAGCAACCTTTGACGGACATGCCACCTGTTTTATTTGCTCCGGGCATGAAAAAGCCTTTCTGATCGACTTCAACTATGAGTATGAGCCGTTGCCTGGAAAATTCCCATTCCCGGGTCTTGGTCCCTTCAGCTTGCTGGGAGACAGTTACCTGAACTATTGGGGCAAAATGATGTTCAAGTGGGTCTACTGGAACATGATGCTACGCGGTGTCGAATTACCCCTTGAGCAGCAATTAACCATGGCAGGTAAGATGCGCCATGTATTAACAGAAAACCAAGGAGGTGCCTAATGACCACCGAAGAACAAATTCTGGAGCGACTCGATCGCATTGAGGCCCAACTGGCACCGATTTCCAGATCTGCCAATACTCTGCAGGAGCTCAAAGAAGATTTAACCCCCTTGAGCGGTCAGGCCTTCCGGCTCGTGATCAGAGAGCTGCAGGATGTCGAATCCGCTTTCCAGCTGGAAGATTTGATGAGCCTGTCTAAACGGTTTTTGCGCAGTATCAAATATCTCCAATTTAGCCTGGAGCAGCTGGAAAACATCGTGGATTTTATCACCACCATTGAGCCCTTGCTGAAATCCGCGGTACCGCAAATCATCAACTACCTGGATGATCTGGAGCAAAGAGGTGTGCTGCGTATTATCACCGCGATGCTGGATGTGCGTGCCAAAATTGCCTCAGCTTATAGCGCAGAAGATATTGATCAGATTGGTGACGGCGTCGTAGCTGCACTCGGATTGGCTAAAAAACTCAGCGATCCCAAGGCGCTCGAGTTTCTTGAAAAGTTTGCCGAGCTGCCGTCAAAGGTCGATTTGGCGGCTGCAAAACCGATGGGACCCTTTGGTATGTTAGGAGCATTGTCCGGCAAAGAGGCCAGACAGGGGCTGGGCGTGTTAATCCAATTAACCAAGGCCATGGGCGCACTGAAAAATGGTGGTAGATCACACACCACCGAGCATCCCGAGCCGATTGCTTGATCATGTCTGAGTAACAACATCGGCCAAGAAACACCGGGTGAGGCCAATGGTTGAATTCCATCTGGCAACCAACTCGTTTTTTTGGCTCGAAAACCCAGGAGAAATAACATGGAAAAGTACATGGTTCAATGTGAAGACGGCCGTCGCAGGCAGGCACGTATTCATGGAATGCCCAGAGAGGAAGGAGATTTTAAAATCTGGAAGGCCGGCGTCCGGTTAAAAGGCAAGCATGTATCCGGCGAAGCATGGTACAGTTTCAAAACCAAAACATGGTACTTTTTAGCCGACCCGCAAGGCAAGCATGTTCATCTGATGGAACGCCTAAATACTCAGCTGCGACAGGAATCCCTCAGAAAACTGCAGGAGCAGTTAAACGTCCTGAAATCCCGGCATACCATTGAGCAGAAGAAAATTGCAGAACATCGGGCCGCCATGGAAGCCATAGAGTCTGAAATGGGCGCAATTAACAAAAAAATTAGCGAAATAGAATCAGGAGCGCCTTTGGAGCCGACCAAGCCCTTGGAATATTCTCGATATATAAAAAGACAATAATCTATGGATAATAAAGTCTATATTGTTCAATGCAAAGATTACAATGACATCGAGGACAAGACGTCAACACTAATCAATCTGATGGGGGGGATGGAACGTTTTGCAAAGCACGACGAACGCATTGTACTCAAGGTCAATTTACTTCGTGAAGCCCGACCCGAAGAGGCGGTTTCCACCCACCCATCGGTGGTGGCAGCCGTCGCCGATCTGGCCAAAGCACAAGGGGCGCTGCCGGTCATCGCCGACTCTCCGGGCGGTGGCTATCGCTATACCACCAAAACCTTGGACAAGATCTATCATACCAGCGGCATGCATCAGGCAGCGAAAAACGCCGGAATAAGCCTCAACCGGGACACAACCTCCAAGCCCGTTTCCTATCCAGATGGGCTTCTCACCAAACACTTTGACATCATTTCGCCGGTTCTCGATGCCCATGGCGTATTCAATTTGTGTAAAATGAAGACCCATCTGTTCACCGGCATGACCGGCGCAATCAAAAACATGTTCGGTGTAATTCCCGGGTTGTCCAAGCCGGGTTACCATGCAAAACTCCAGGAAGTGCAGAGATTTGCTGGCATGCTGCTTGATCTCGCGCAATACGTCTCGGCTCGCCTAACGATTATGGACGCCGTATTGGCCATGGAAGGAGATGGCCCGGGGACCGGAGATCCAAGGCAGGTCGGTTTGCTGATCGGCGCTGAAAATCCGTTGGCATTGGATGTGGTGGCAAGTGAAATTATGGGCATAAATCGGGCGGAAAATCCGATAATTATGGAGGCCGAACGCAGGGGGCTGACGCCCAATCGCCCGGAGGACATTGACGTTATCGGTGCCGATCTCGCCGAGGTGATCGTGCCGGATTTTAAACGGCCGCAAACATCTGCCGGAAGATTCGGATTGGATCTAATGCCATGGTATCTGCGGATGATGGAACCGTTGTTCAAAACTGCGTTTACTGTCAGACCAAGGGTGATCTGGCATCGATGCAATGCTTGTGGTGCATGTATTGAAGGCTGTCCAATGGAAGCAATTGACTTGGTTAATGAGAAAGCCTTCATTAATGACGACAAGTGTATCCGCTGCTATTGTTGCCATGAGATGTGCCCGGAAGAGGCCATCGGCTTATACAGCGGCTGGTTGTACCAATTGGTCAAACCGGTTTAACCGGAGTGGAGAAATTGAGTATTTGGCCGCGGCAAGAAGTAAAGAATCCTGCCCACAACACCAGGCTTTGCCTGCGCAAATGAATTTACGCTGTCAAATCTGGCCGAACGACTTCTAATGCGGATGATTGATTATTCCTGCTGAATATGCTCGTCCGGCCAAATCAAAGGCGGAATCAGACCACAATAGGATGGGAATTCCTTCTTGAGTTGCTCTTTCGACTGTCTCTTGATCTGGGGTTTGGCCGCCTGTGAGAACGATCGCCGCCATTTCACGCAATACAGCCACTTTCACAATATTTTGGTGTGCTTGCACGGTGAGCCATATACAGCCGACGGGGGCATTGGCCATGACATCACTTAAAAGATCACCACAATATCCACCTTGGATTTGACGATCGAGATTATCTTTGCCGGCGGCCACATACAAATTAAAATGCTCCACGAATTCCTTGACGTTCACTTTATCTTTACCCTTTCATTATTTAGTAAATGATATCTAAAACATACTTTAATAGAATTCAAGATCTTTTTGACCGACGGGATTATACCATCCGTCTGACTGCGCCCGGTCTGCCAAAAAAAGACCATATTGTATAGGGAATTGATTAATTATGTGCTTTTCGGTATAGTGGCATCGAAAACCGGGAACCTCAGACGGTTGTTTCAATCTTTTTTAAACATATCTGATTATGACCAACAAAAAACACCTAGCTCACAACAAGCGGGCAACAACATCCACCATTTCGGGCCTGAATCCCAATCAAATTATCGATCTCCTTCCCTGCTATATTTCTATTCAAGACCGCGATCTGCGCATTCTCTTTGTCAATCAGATTTTCAAAAAGGACTTTGGTGATGCCATCGGCAAGTTATGTTACACGGTTTACAAAGGCTCAGGTGAAATATGCCCCAATTGTCCGGCACAGAAAACCTTTCAAGATAAAGGCCTCCATATCACCGAGGAGACCGTTCAGCTGAGGAATGGAAAAATTTGTCAAGTTCTCATCCAAACATCCCCCATTCTGAACGATAATGGCGACGTCATGGCAGTCATCGAAATGGCCACCAATATCTCCCGGGTAAAAACAGATCAAAAAGAGTTGGTTACCTTAGGCCAATCCATTGCACTGCTATCCCACGGCATAAAGAACATTCTGGAAGGCCTGGAAGGCGGCGTCTATGTCGTTGATGAAGGCTTCAAGGACGGGGATTTGGAGCTTGCCAGAAAGGGCTGGAAAATTGTCAGCAAAAATATTTTCGATGTTACCGATGTTGTAAAAAATGTTTTATATTCATCGAAAAATCGTCCGCTGAAATACGATACGGCCTCACCCGGCCAACTCGTAAAGGACACGTTGGCATTATTCCAGGATAAAGCTGCCGCCTTCCATATTCGACTTAGAGAGCAAATCAATCCCTATATACCCAATGTTCAACTTGACATTGGGGGCGTGCGCAGGATGTTAAATAATCTGATCTGGAATGCGTTGGAAGCGTGTCTCAATGACACGAAAAAAAGGAAACATTTTGTCAGCCTGAAAACGGACTTTTATGATGACGAACATATTATGTTTGAAATAACGGATAACGGCATTGGAATGGATCAAGCCACCCAACGAAATATGTTTGAAGAATTTTTTTCTACCAAAGGAAGCGGGGGAACCGGCCTCGGTCTGGCGGTCGTGGAAAAGGTTGTGAACAAGCACGGCGGCAGAATTGAGGTAACGTCAACGCCAGGTAAAGGAACAAAATTCACGGTTATTTTTAAAATAAAATGACCCTAATTGAGCGATGCTCAATTAGGTAGTTTTAGCTTGACGAAATGATGCGATTAATAATATCGTATCAATCTGCTGGGGTATAGTTTTCTAGGGATTCAAGTTCCGCGACATCATTACAAGTTCAACATGATGCCAAAAGGAGAAAATCATGGAAAAAAGCCTCAAAATCATAGTTATCGATGATAACACCGATTATCTTTTTACCATGGAAACCTTTCTTCAACGCAATGGCTTTGATGTCTTGACTACAGATGATGGTCAAAAAGGAATCGAATTGATCCGCAAAGAACGACCTGATCTGGTCCTGCTGGATATCATGATGGAGACGCTGTTTTCCGGATTTGAGGTTTGCAAGCAAGTGCGATCGGATGATGATCTGAAAGATATTCCCATCATCGGCATTTCCGCCATGGGAGAGGAATTGGAGATTAACTACCGCCAATGGCCGGATTTTGAATATTTCAGCCCGGACGCATTTTTAGACAAGCCCGTTGACAAACAACGATTGCTGCGGATGATTCCGGAAGTGATTAAAAAAGCGCAGAAACGTAAACGTCGTCCAAAATGGCAAAAAGAAAGGGAAAAAGATTGGGCCAAAAAGGCATCGCAATCGCCGTGATGATAACCCAACGAAAAGACATCATGCTATTTCGGGATTCTTTCTGAATTCAATAAAAATGTTCGATATCCTCTTCTATACCTCTCTCACAGTTTTCGTCCTCGGCTTAATCTATAAGGTAATAAGATGGTTTACCAAAAATATCGGCATTTTAGGGAAGCATATCAACACCTTCCAGCGGGTGCTGTCCGCCGTCACGGGCATTATCGGGGTAATTTGCAGCCCTAAAATACTCACCCTGCTCAAAGCCTTCCTCTTGGATGTCTTACTCCAACGTCGCATTTTAAAAGAAGACCTTGTCCGGTGGTTGGCACACATGTTGATATTTTACGGTTTCATGCTGCTGCTGTTGATGCATGCTCTGCAATCTGTTGTGTCCGAAGCGTTATTTAGTGATTATTACCCGACTATCAACCCATTTTTCTTTCTGAGGGATTTTTTCGGCGCCATGGTATTGGCCGGCGTGATTTTAGCGGCCTTGCGTCGTTACATTTTTAGACCCCGACGGCTGAGGACCAATCGGATGGATCATTATGCCATTGCTATCGTAGCCGGTATTATGCTGTCCGGTATCGCCCTGGAAGGTCTTAAAATAGCCTCCTACAGCGAATTTGAGCGGATGGTTGAGGACTATGCCGGCCTGGATGATGAAGAGGAAATTCAAGCGCTTGAAGCGGTCTGGGTGCGTCACTACGGCACAGTGTCACCCAATATCGAGGAACCGTTTGACGAAGATCTCATCGAAGCCGGCCGGGAAGTACACATGGAAAATTGCATGGATTGCCATGCATCATCAAAATGGGCCTTTAACGGCTATGCCACCGCAAAATTCCTTAAACCGGTGGCATTGTGGCTGGATCAAATCAGCGGCACCACGGTGTTATGGTATATACATTTCATCGCCTGTTTCATCGGCCTGGCATATCTGCCTTTCAGCAAGATGTTTCACCTGATTGCTACACCCTTCACCCTGATGGCCGGCTAGGTTATGGATCCGGTGACATCTTCGCCTGCCAACTTAGTGACGCGTCTGATCATGGAACTGGACGCCTGCACCCATTGCGGCAGTTGCAGTCTGAATTGCTCGGCCGCCATGGTGTTTGAGGCAGCGGGCAATGAATATATTTTGCCTTCCGAGAAAATGGCTTTCCTCAAAAATTTGGCCTCCGGCAAGAAACTCGATGACCGCCAAACTAGAGCCATCCAGGAAGGTGTCTATCTCTGCACAAATTGCGACCGCTGCACGGTTCGCTGTCCTTCCGGAATCCGGTTAAAGGATTTGTGGTACAGTGTTCGAGAACAACTGCTGGCCGGCGGACCGCCACTGGCGCATGTTCTGACCCCCTATTCCTTTGCGCGGGGATTAATGATTCGGGAAACCGTCCCAGTTGACGAGTACACCCGCCCGATCGAAACAGCCAAACAAGCGCTAGCCGGCAGGTTTGTCGATTTGATGAACCCCGACATCCCGATTCCATTAAATGTTCAGACTAAAGAGGGCTCGCAGCCGGCAATCAGGGACAATACCTATGCCCATTGTTTTAGCTGCCAGAGCTGCACAACGGTCTGCCCGGTGGTTGGCAACTATGATAATCCCGAGCAGGTCGTCGGGCTTATGCCGCATCAAATTATGTGCTGTCTCGGCCTTGGTTTGATCGAAATGGCAGCCGGTGCCCAAATGATTTGGGATTGCCTGACATGCTACAAATGCCAGGAAAACTGCCCGCAGCAGGTTGAGGTGTGTGATGTTTTATATCGATTAAAAAATAGCGCCGTTGAATCCATTGAGCGTTAACGCTCAATGGATCGTTAAAAGAAAACAATTTATGACAACCTGTCAAGCGTAGGAAGAGTGTATGAAATTTGCTTTGTTCCACGGCTGTAATATTCCGGCGCGCGTCGCGCAGTACGCAAATGCCACAGAAGCGGTGTGTGACCGGCTAGGCATCGAGCTGGTTGAAATAGCCGATTTCAACTGCTGCGGATATCCGGCACGCAACACCGATGATCGTGCTTTTGTTCTCTCGGCCGCCAAAAATTTAGCGCTGGCTGAAAAAGCCGGACTGGATCTGCTGGTGATGTGCAAATGCTGTTACGGAAGCCTGAAAAAAGCCGAATATGTTTTACATCAGAATCAAGACCTAAAAGCGGATATCAACCGATTTCTGGCAAAAGAAAGTCTCCAATATCAAAACGGTATCCAGGTGAACCATTTGCTGTCGGTATTGTATCATGCTGTGGGTATTGATCGTTTGAAAGGTGCCATTTCAAAAACATACAGCGGCTTGCAGATAGCGGTCAGCTATGGGTGCCATGCGTTGCGACCGAGCAATGTGACCGGTTTTGACGATCCTGTTTCACCGCGGATCTTTGACGAACTTGTCGAAATTACCGGAGCGTTTAGCGTGGATTGGACTCGCAAACTGGATTGCTGTGGCGCTCCGCTGACCGGCATAAATGATCGGCTTGCAATGGATATGGCCCAAAAAAAAATAGCCAGTGCCAGAGAATCCGGTGCGCATTTCATCTGTACGGCATGTCCCTATACCCATCTGCAGTTCGATGTGGTTCAGACTCGCCTGGCTACCAATCCCGAAAACGGAGAGCCTTTGGCTGCCATTCTTTACCCACAGCTGCTCGGTTTATGTCTGGGTATCGATCAAAAGGCACTGGGTATCTCCGAAAATTTAATCGACCTTTCCGGTATTAATTCATTTTTTATGGCGGAGTGATTATGTCAAACAAGAATGTAGGAGCGGTCATGGTAGTGGGCGGCGGTATCGCCGGAATGCAGGCATCCCTGGATCTTGCTGATTCCGGTTACTACGTATACCTCGTCGAAAGATCGAGTTCGATCGGGGGAATGATGTCGCAACTTGATAAGACATTCCCGACCAACGACTGTGCCATGTGAATTATCTCGCCAAAACTGGTCGAGGTCGGCCGGCACATCAATATCGAACTTTTAACACTTAGCGAAGTCGAAAACATTACCGGCCGAGCCGGTGATTTTGAGGTCACGCTGACCCAGCATCCGCGCTATGTCGATATGGACAAATGTATCGCCTGCGGCGCTTGTGCGGAGAAATGCCCCAAGAAAGTTTCCAATGCATATGACGCCGGCCTCGCCAAGCGCAAGGCCATTTACGTGCAGTATGCTCAAGCCGTCCCGCTAAAATATGCGATAGATGCGGATCAATGTATTTATTTTCTTAAAGGAAAATGCAAAGCCTGTGAAAAGTTCTGCCCGACCGATGCGATCTGCTTTGATGACCCCCAAAAAAAACGATCATTAAATGTTGGTGCTGTTGTTTTAGCACCCGGCAGCGAAACCTTTGATCCTTCCACTTACGACACCTTCGGATATTCGAATTCGGCCAATATCGTCACCAGCCTGGAATTTGAGAGAATCCTCTCCGCCTCCGGACCTTACGGAGGGCATTTGGCCCGACCATCAGATAAAACCGAACCTGAAAAAATTGCCTGGCTTCAATGCGTGGGCTCCAGAGATAACCATATCGGGGCCAGGGGATACTGTTCCGGGGTTTGTTGTACCTATGCCATCAAGGAAGCCATTTTAGCCAAAGAGCATAGTAAAAACGGCTTGGATGCAGCCATTTTTTACATCGATATTCGCACGTTTGGCAAGGACTTTGAACGCTATTATAACAAAGCCAGGCAAGATCTGGGTATACGGTTTGTCAAGTCGCGCATTACGCATGTGGAGCCCATGGACGAAAACGGAAAGCATCTCATCCGCTATGCGAACAGTGCCGGACAGACAATTGCTGAAGAATTTGACCTGGTGGTGTTGTCGGTGGGTCTAGGCGTCGGGGATAAAGCCATCGCCCTGGCAAAAGAGCTGGATATCGAGTTGAATCATTATCATTTTGCAAAGACCGATAGTTTTGACCCAGTCCAGAGCTCGCGCTCCGGTATCTACGTGTGCGGGGCCTTTCAGGGGCCCAAAGATATTCCGAGTTCGGTGATCGATGCCAGTGCGGCCGCCGGCAAGGTCGGAAGCAAACTATCCAATGCCAGATGGACCCTTACCCAAACCAAAGAGTTGCCCGCCGAAATCGATATCAAAGGCGAGCCCCCGCGGATCGGCGTTTTTGTCTGCTGCTGCGGCACCAACATTGCCGGATTCGTGGATGTACCGGCGGTCGTGGCGTTCGCCAAAACTCTGCCTAATGTGGCTTATGCGGAGCAAAATCTGTTCAGTTGCTCTCAAGACACACAGGGTCAGATATCACAGATTATTCAAGAGCATCGCCTCAACCGGGTTGTGGTCTCGGCCTGCACACCAAAAACCCACGAACCGCTTTTCCAGGAAACACTGATTAATGGAGGTCTGAATAAATATCTTTTCGAAATGGCCAATATCCGAAACCAGTGTTCATGGGTTCATCGGGACGATATGGAAAAAGCCACTGAAAAAGCTATGGATCTCGTTCGAATGGCCGTAGCAAAAGTCTCTCTGCACGAACCCCTGACGGAACCGGTGACGAAAATCAACCAGGCCGCCCTGGTCATCGGTGGTGGCGTTGCCGGCATGACAGCGGCCAAAACGTTAGCCGCCCAGAAATTCAAAACCTATCTGATTGAAAAGAACGGGGAACTCGGCGGCCAGGCACGGTATCTGCATGAAACCTGGCAGGCGGAGCCGATTGGCCCGTTTCTGCAGGAATTAATACATGACATCCAATCCGACCAAGACATCGAAATTTATTTAAACGCTCAGGTGGATCACGTCGACGGATTTATCGGAAATTTTAAAACCACGATCCAAAGCAACGGCGAACCCAAGGTGCTGGAACATGGCGTCACGCTGATTGCCTCCGGTGCCGCCGAATTCAAGCCGCAGGAATTTCTCTATGATCAGGATCAACGCGTGCTAACCGGTCTGGAACTGCAAAAAAAATTAAAGGATCAAGATCCGTTTGAGATCTGTCGCACGGCCGTATTTGTCCAATGTGTAGGGTCGCGCATACCGCAGCGCCCTTATTGTTCGAAAGTGTGCTGTACCCAGTCCATCAAAAGTGCCTTGAGCCTCAAATCGATCAAGCCCGATATGGACATTTTTATATTATATCGGGACCTGAGATCGTACGGCCTGCGGGAGGATCTGTATCGCGAAGCGCGCGACCGGGGAATTAAATTCATCAGGTATCAAAACGATAAGGGAATCTCCGTCCGTGCAGGCGAAGCAGGTCTGCAAATTCAATTTTCTGATCGTGTGCTCCAGAGACAGATGGTCATCCACAGCGATCTTCTTATTTTGGCAAGTGCCATGGTGCCGGAAAAAAGCAATCCCTTGGCGCAATTGTACAAGATCCCTCAAAATGAGGACGGATTTTTTGCCGAAGCACACGTCAAGCTGCGACCGAATGATTTTGCCACCGACGGTGTGTTCATATGCGGAATTGCGCATGCACCCAAACCGCTAGAGGAATCCATTGCTCAGGCGCACGCAGCCGCATCCAGAGCGGTAACGGTGTTGTCTGCCATGGAAATTTCGGTGAGCGGGATGGTGGCGTTGGTCGATCCGAACTTTTGCAGCAGTTGCGGGGTATGCACGGAGATTTGTCCCTATTCAGCCCCTAAATTTAATGAAAAAACCGGGAAAGCCGAAATTCAATCAACCCTGTGCAAGGGATGCGGACTATGCGTGGCGTCATGCCGTTCCGGGGCCATTCATCTGAAAGGGTTTGATACCGGCCAGATTATGGCTCAGCTGCAATCGTGTATGTTCGACACAGCGCCGTTTGAGATCACATTCAGTTAATTTAAGATGGAATATTTACGGTTGTCGCTGTGCTCTGTCATTTTGGTCAATCTTGGTTTCAGGTGTCAGACACCAGGTTCAAAGGTTCGGAGGTTAGATAATATCAGAAACAAATCAGATGCGATTTCGAAGGGCAAAGGATAAACTCGGAAGCCAGAACCCTTGAACCCTGAACGCAGAACCTCTGAACCTTAAAAAAGCAAACCTAAAACCTTGGTGAATAGAAGTGTGTCAATCATTAGAGAGCAGGAGCAATAATGAAGACATTTAACAACTTGATTGAAGATGTACAGAAACCGGGATTATGCCATCGTTGCGGTGGCTGCGTTACATTTTGTACGGCCATCAATTATGGCGCATTGGAACTGGATTCTGAGGGCAAACCCAGATACGCGGATGAAGCCAAGTGCATCGAATGCGGTCTGTGTTATTCGATTTGCCCGGAAATCGATGAGCTGGATGAAGAAACCAAAAAAAGATCGGTCTGGACCCCCCCCATCGGGAGGGTGATTGAAACCGGCATTGCCCGTGCAACCGACCCGAAAGTTCGTAAAAAAGCAACAGATGGTGGTGTTGTCACTGCCCTCTTATTGCATTTATTTAGAAACGGTCGAATTGACGGCGCCATTGTAACCAAACAATCCGGCCCATTTCTACGTGAACCGTTTCTGGCCGTATCCGAAGAAGATATTCTGAATGCAGCAGGTTTCTTCTTTGACACATCGCATGGAATGAAAAGCTTCAGCGATTATTATTTAACCTACTCTCAAATCAGAGAATTTGACCCGTTAATCAAAAAAGGGTTACAGCGAGTTGCGTTTGTCGGCACTCCTTGCCAGATAAAGTCGGTGCGCAGAATGCAAACGCTCAACATCATCCCTTCGGATACGATTAAATTTTGCTTGGGACTGTTCTGTTCGGGCAATTTCGTCTTTGGCAAAAATCAGCAGGAAAAAATTGCTCAAATTGGTGGGTTTCGATTTGAAGATGTCAAAAAAATAAATATCAAGGAAGATCTCATCATTCAACTCAACAGTGGCGAAGTTAAAACCATCATGCTGGATGAACTGGAGTTCATGAAGCGGTTTGCCTGCTACTTTTGCCCGGACTATTCCGCAGAGTATGCCGATGTTTCATTTGGCGGCATTGGCGCAGAGGAAGGCTGGACAACCGTTATAACCCGCACGCCTGTCGGCAGGGCGGTTATTGCCGATGCCCGGTCGCGCAATACGATTGAAAACAATCGGCAGGACAACTATCCAAAACTCCAATCTCAAGCGCTTAAAAAAGTAAAAGCTTGGTCATCGAAGAAAAAGGATGCCGCGCTTAAAAACAGAAAGACACTTCGAAATAAATTCCCCAATGTATGGCAGGATGCTTAAGTGGCCCTTTTCGAATCACTACAAATTTAGCTAAGAACGTTGGCGGACAGATCGACGCGGTACTTTTTCAGAAAATCAACAGGAAGATATGAAAGCTTCGCCGTGCGCAGTCCTTCATCATCTAAATCTTGTTCCCGATTCACATAGCGAAACCTTTGGCCGCAATGCGCCAGGAACATTTGATTGATTGCCTGGTAAACTCCTTTGTATTCAGTATCACCCTTTTCAAAATGAATCAGCACGGTATCATCGGTCAGGGCTTCAGCAACCGTATAGGCAACCATGGCCTGATCCACCATCAGTGCACCCCCCATGGTGCCTTCCAGACGATCCCAGTCTCGGAGAACTCTATAAATCGCCTGATTCTCAGCTGACAGGATATTCGAGGATTCGCAATCCTTCCAGGTACACCAATCCTGCTGCATGCCCTTGGCATGTTCGATGAGATCAGGCCCGAAAGTGGCATAGGTGTAATCGTATTTTTTCTTAAACTGGCTCATCAAGTTCTTTTTTTTGTGATAACGGTTACCCTTTAGCTCGACCAGATCCGCTACGGAATAGACATAATCCCAATGACCCCGTTCTTCGACAAGAGCCATACGATGTCCCAGTCCGCTACGCCAGTTCTCGGCCAAGGCTTGCGGCATCCGGATAAAGGTGGTTTGACCGTTTCTGCTTTCAACAAAACGGGCACCCCAGTCAATTTCTTCCCAGGCGCCCACCGGTGCCCAGAAGACCATCTGCGGCAGGGTTTGTTGAATCCAGACGATATTATCTTCCCAGGCCCAGCGCAGTCCATATTCTTCGGCCCATGCCCACAGGTTTAAAAAACTGTAATCTGACACGACCTGAGGGCAGCGGGCCAACAGCTTGGCATAATCCCGTTGTCTTTCCAGCTGGATCGGTTCGAATTCTAAGTTCATGAATTTATCAAAATGTCGTTTATACGGTGTGAGTTGCCGTCTAGCTGGTTTCAGGTTTCAGGTGTCAGAATAGGCTTTTAGAAAAATTGAGGAATTCAGAAATTGAACGCTTCGGGATTGGAATATTTATAAACACTAAACACCGAACTAGAACCCGCAACTCGTAACGCGCAACCTGAACCTCACCCCGAGGGCTGAAACCTGACACCTGACACCTGAAACCTACTTATTCCTGGCACCTGAAACCTATTTATTCCTGGCCTCATAACTCGTTGACGAATGCCTTGCCCGCTTCATAGACTTCCCGCAGATATTCAGGATGCTTCAATATATCCTCAGCAAAATCGAGTCTGCGGTAAACG
>CP070694.1:3167895-3186303 GCA_020353355.1 Desulfobacterales bacterium
AAGTCCGCGCGCCATGCCCGTCAGATAAACCGGAATCCCAATGGCCGTGACAGCATCGGCGAGCCTGTGAGCGTCAGCCGGATGCAGCATTGTCTGGCTGCCCACAATCATGACGGGTTTTTCTGATTTACTGATCAGCGCAGCAGCCCTGGATATTTGTGCAACATCCAAATCCGGAGACGTTAGCGAATATTCTCCGGGTGTCATCTCTTCAAATTTACATGCAAACATTTTATCCACATGGCGCTGCAGGCAATATTCCAGCAATCTGCTTTTAAGGCCCGGCTTTTGGTCGCTATCGGGTTTTTGGCCGTACCATTCGCGCACGAGTTCTTCGCTGTAAAGAAGATCAATGGGGCATTCGATAAACACCGGTCCGGGAACCCCGGACTGCGCCACCTGAAATGCATTCTGCATCACCGGCATGATGTCACAATTACGGCGAATGGTGATACTCAGCTTGACCATTGACTTGACCAGCGAAAGTTGATCGATGTCCTGAAGCGCCCCTCTGTTTTTGAGCACCGTTGGTGCTGCGCCTCCCAGAAGAATTAGCGGTGATTGCGCCAGCTGCGCGTTTTTCAAAGCGGTAATGGTATTGGTTACCCCCGGCCCTGCGGTGACAGCAGCCACTCCGGGCTCACCCGTTAGACGGGCCACGGCATCTGCTGCAAAAACAGCATTGGCCTCATCGCGAACATCGATGACACGAATTCCGCTTTTCTTGGCACCTACCAGCAGCGGAGAAATATGCCCGCCGCAAAGGGTAAAGAGAAATTTTACTCCCTGTTCACGCAGCATATCGGCAATGATGTCGCCGCTGTTGATTTGCATGATCTTACCATTTTTTGCATTGGAATAATGGAATAGTGGAATGCTGGATAAATGGGTTGTGTAAAACGGATCGTGGTATACTCTGCACACGTAAAAGAATTTTAGCTCCTTTTTTCCACCTGCTGCAACAACGAGTTTAGCGCGGGGGGACCAGGATAATTTCGATGCGTCGGTTCTGTCGTCGTCCCTCTTCGGTCTCATTGGAAGCCACCGGTTGGTAGTAACTGAATCCACTGGCAGTCAATCTTTCCGGCTCAATGCTGGCTTTATCCTGCAAAAATCGAGCGACAGCCGCAGCCCTTGCCACCGATAGCTCCCAGTTGGTCGGAAACTTTGCCTGCAATACCTGACCGATATTAACATCATCCGTGTGACCCTCTACCACAATCGTCTGATCTTTGTTATCTTTTAACGAATCCGCTAATTTGAGTAATATGTCTTGACCTTTTTCTTTGATCGCCACACTGCCGGAGTCGAATAGAATTTTATCAATAAAAGTTACCTTTAATTTGCCCTCTATTTCTTCAATCTTGATATCCTTTTGGGTAATTTGTTCCTGTAAGCTGGCTTCAATTTCTTTGCGGGTTTCATCCAATTCCGATATGATCTTTTCCTTTTCGGCAATTTCTGCTTCTTTGCGAGTGATCTCTTCTTTAAGGCTGTCTTCTATCTTTCGTCGCAGCAATTCCAATTCGCCGATGGCTTGTTCCTTTTCGATGACAGCCGTCTTTTCCTGGCGCAGTTCGAACTTCAAATCTTCTATCGTATTTAACAACGACATGTTTGTATCTTGCAGGCTCTTATACCTGACCTGCAGTTCAGCCAGTTGCTTTTGCTCCGCTTCCAATTGCGCCTGGGTTGAAACGTGTTGATTTTCAAGCTCGACATATTTCTCCTTGGGGACACAGGCAGTGAAAATAAAACACATCACACACAACATCGAAATTGAGGTTATTTTACCCATTATTCATTCCCTTTCTATGTTTTATTCGTTTAGATGTGCTTTTACTTAAAACACCTTATTTTGTTAAATCAAATTTTGCATTCGATACCTTTTGTCAGCGTTTCAGCAGCCGTATAGGGGTCAACCTTGCGGGCTTTCAAATTGGCTAGTAAATCATTATAGGCAGGCAAATCAGCCATAGCGTCAAAAATCTTGCCAGCAGCCATCTCCATGACCAGGTTTCTGAAAAATTGGAATTCGCGTTCAACGTTGCACTTATCGAAATTTCCACTTTCAACCAAATAGCTGCGGTGTGCCATGAAGGCATCGACAAGTTCGGTGACACCTTCACCGTTTACCGCAATGGTTTTAAGGATTGGCGGCTTCCATTGATTGTCCGGCTCGTTGCGCATGTCGAGCATAAGGCGCAACTGATCGACCACGTCGTCAACTCCGGGTTTATCCGCCTTGTTCACAACAAAGATATCTGCGATCTCAAGCAATCCGGCTTTCATTGCCTGAATCTCGTCCCCCATTCCCGGCAGGCTCACCACCGCGGTGGTATGAACCGCTTCGGCTACGTCTACTTCGTCCTGCCCCACGCCGACCGTCTCGATCACGATGACATCAGAGCCCATGGCATCCAAAACCAAGACGGTTTCGTTGGTGGTTTTGCTCAAACCACCCAGATGGCCGCGGGTGGCCATGGAACGGATAAAAACCCCCTTGTCTTCCGTGTGCTGACGCATTCTTAAGCGATCCCCAAGCAATGCCCCCCCGGAAATAGGACTGGATGGATCAACAGCCACCACACCGACCCTCAAATTTCTTTTACGAAACTCCGTAATCACATGGGTTAACAGGGTTGATTTTCCGGCTCCCGGAGGACCGGTGATGCCCAGGATAAGTGCATTGCCGGTATAAGGGTAAATCGCCTTGAGCCCCTGAATTCCTTCCGGATCGCCGTCCTCAAGCAGTCGAATTAAGCGGGCGGCTGCCAGCTGGTTTCCCTGCAGTATTTTATCAACATCACTTTTCATACAGGATAAAGCCATTCCTCAAAGCGGTCATCCTTGCCGGTGGCGATGTTTTCCATCAATGCTGACATTTTTTGAGTTACCGGTCCGGGAACATTTTCCAGTGTCCGGTCTTCGACCTGTCTTGCAGGTAAGACCTTAAAGGGGCTGCTGGCAAAAAATACTTCTTCAGCCTCATAAATCAATTCGGGGCGGAGCCGATCTTCCACCGTATGAATACCTTCGACTTGAGCAGCCTGGAGTAGGGATTTACGGGTAATGCTTTCGAGCACCGTACCTAAGGATGGGGTCATGATCTGGCCATTTTTGACTAAAAAAACGGATTCAGTGCCACCCTCTGCGATAAAGCCCTGGGTATCCAGCATAATAGCATGCTCAAACCCGCGCTTTTCGGCATCTAATCGCGCGACCATGCCGTTGAGATAATTTGCGGCTGCTTTCGCACGGATGGGAACCGTCTGAGGATCAAGCTTTCGCCAATTACTGATGCAGGCGGTTGTAGACGGCACCGCAGATAATTCACCCCCTAAATCCTTCGCGGGATCGATGGTGAAAATAGATACGGAAAGTTGCTTATGCGGAGGTTTAATATCCACGGAAATTTGAGGGTAATAACAGATGATTTTGATAAAGCCTTGTCTCAGCTGATTGCGCGCAATGGTTCCCACGACGGCATTGTAGAAGTCATCATGAGATAAAGATAATTCCATATCCAGAAGGCCTGCGCTTTTAAATAGACGTTGGATATGTTCACGGAGTCGAAACACCACCGGACCGGCATCGGTATCATGGAAACTGATGACCTCGAAAATGGCTGAACCGCGACCAAAGCTGTGACTCATAATATGAACCGTTGCCTTGTTCCAGGCAACAAAATCACCATCAAGATAGACAATTCGATCACTTAGCATCTCCCCTCTCCTTTCATTGCACCCCAAACCAACTACCATCTAAAAAGATAAATTTACGTAACGGAACTGCGATACACAAAAAACCGAAAACCACTATACCTTCTTTTTGTATATGGGTCAGTAAATTTATTACCATTTCTCTTGAAAAACTTTCAAACCATCCGAAATCGGTAAAAATAATGAGATTCAATATGGTTCTATCGATAATGGCGATCAACCAGTTTGACCGCCATTCGCCCAGGTCCACGGAGAAAGACCAAATCGTAACCACTTAAAACGACTCAATATCATTTCGGAAATGTTTTTGCCAATGCGACACATGAACACATTTTCCGATTTCAAACATATGTTCGGCTCGTTGGTCCGGTACTCTTGAAACCCGCACGATTCAAATAATCTGATAAGGATATTGCGGTATTCTCGTCCCGTCTTCTGGGTTCCTTCCAAGTCCCAGGTCCATGAATAACCGACCATGTAGGCAACTTTGTCTTCTATCAGAGGATGGTCGACCACCATTTTGAGGATGCTGGAGGCAATTTGGGCCTTTCGCCAGCTTCGCGCAACTTCGATGGCTTTTACTTCCATCATAACTTGAGATCCCAACTCCGCCCACCGCTCTCCCGATTCGGGATAGGCCAGAACACCAAAACCGATGATGCGACTATTATCAATCAGGGCCAAAACAACATTGGCGTCTGACTGACCGGCGAATTTTTCCAGAGTTTCGCGTTTCGTATAGAGCGATTTATAATTAGCGTAATTGCCGAATTCACCATTAAGGGAACACCGTCGAACTTCTTTTGGGGTGCAAAAAGATCGAATTCGAACATCGGACTGAGGAGTTCGACAGATAATCTCTTTAGGCGCGGTGGGGCTCATATGCAAATCCGGGGGGGATTGAAAGCGTATCCCATTTTTTTATTTTAGATAATATGTTAAGTATTCATTTTAATTTCACATAACAGTGGGATAAAACGAGTGTCAAGCCAATTCATGCCGGTTGAATAACGTAGTTTTTTTCTTGACTAATCACACATGTAGCTAATATATAGCTATATCGTAATAAAGAATTTTAGGGCTTTGCCCCAATTGGAATGTTGTAATATTAGAGGGATAACTTACTGATAATCAACACAAAATTCAAGCAAAGGAGAGTATCAATGGCCGATTTAAGCTGGTTGCCAAGAGAATCCGGTCTAAAGGACCATTATCTGTGGGGGGATGAACATTTTTCTGATCAAGCCCCCGGTATTATCTTCGAAAAAAAACCCGTCCTCGATCCCAAAGGAAACAAAATCGATGGCCTCTATTCTGCCTGGATTACTTTAAACAATCCCAAACAATACAATTCATACACAACCGAAATGGTAAAAGGCGTTATAGCCGGTTTTCAGCGTGCTTCGGCAGACTCATCGGTGGTGGCCGCGGTCTTTACTGCTGCCGGTGATAAGGCCTTTTGCACCGGAGGAAATACCAAGGAGTATGCTGAGTATTATTCCGGGCGACCCAACGAATACGGCAACTACATGGATCTTTTTAACGGCATGGTGGACAGCATCCTAACCTGTAAGAAACCCACCATCTGCCGGGTCAACGGAATGCGGGTGGCCGGCGGACAGGAAATCGGGATGGCCTGTGACACCACCGTAGCCAGTGACTTAGCCATATTCGGTCAGGCAGGCCCACGGCATGGATCAGCACCGGATGGCGGAAGTAGTGATTTTCTACCATGGATGCTTCCGATAGAACTGGCTTTATGGAATTGTGTTTCCTGTGAAATGTGGAGCGCGTATAAAATGAAGCGCCTTGGACTCATTTCCAAGTGTTTCCCGGTCATCAAAGATAATGACAAATGGGTGCGCAATCCGGCCGTCATTATCGATAAATATGTCGATGACGGCGAAATCGTTTACGGTGAATTCAAAACCGGTGAGGAAGCCAAGCAGGCACGGGAGTATGTGAAAAACGCAAAAACCGATTTTGAACTTCTGGATGCCGAGGTCAATCGAATCATCTGGACATACACCAATTTGTTTCCGGGTTGTCTCATCAAAAGTGTTGAAGGCATTCGGTTGAAAAAGAAATTTTTCTGGGATCAAACCAAAGTCATCAATCGCCATTGGCTGGCCGTCAACATGAACTTCGAGGCTTATCTCGGATTTAATGCCTTTAACACCAAAAAAATAACCGGCCAAGATGTGATCGATTTTATCGAGTATCGTCGCCGCCAGGCGCAGGGTGATGCTTTTGACGCTGAGTTTATGGCGGCGGTACTGGGAAAACCCCAGAAGTAGTTAAATGGTTGATTTGTTAAATAGGGGAACCGGAAGTAATTATGGTTTTCAACTACTTAACCAATTAACCAATCAACAATTTTACTAAATCCGACAACGGGGGATTTATGTTACTAGAAGGAAAAAACGCGTTGGTCACCGGTGGCTCCCAGGGTATTGGTGCAGCCATCTCTCTGGAATTAGCCCGTGAAGGCGCCAACATTTGCCTCACCTACCGCAAGCATGAAGCCGAAGCCAGGCAATATGCCGAAGAAATTCAGTCCATGGGGCGCAAAGCCATCGCAGTTCAATGCGATATATCTTCCTTTGCCGATGCTGAACGTGTGGTCAAGGCAGCCGTCGATGAGTTTGGAAGGTTGGATATCCTGGTCAACAACGCCGGGATGAACTGGGACGGGGTATCCTGGAAAATGACTGAAGAACAGTGGGATCGCGTACTGGAGGTCAACTTAAAAGGCTATTTTAATTTTACCCGCCAGGTAGCGCCTTTATTCAAAGAACAGAAGTCCGGTAAAATTATTAATATCACGTCAATTAACGGGATGCGCGGGAAATTTGGGCAAACCAATTACTCTGCTTCAAAGGCCGGCATCATCGGGTTTACCAAAGCCCTGGCAAAAGAACTTGGTGGTTTCGGAGTCAATATTAATGCTGTAGCTCCCGGATTGATTGAAACGGCGATGCTCAAAGAATCAGATGCCCGGGATAAGATTATTGATTTAGCCATGGGAGAAAGCGCTCTCAAACGCGTGGGTCAACCGGAGGATTTGGCATATCTGGTGGCGTTTCTGGCATCGGAAAAAGCCGGCCATATTACGGGAGAAGTTATAAAGGTAGACGGCGGTCAATACATATAATTTGAAACGGTCTACGTTTTTCCCTGTAATTTGATGTATCACTCAATATACTCAGCTTAAAAGAAATATTAAATTCGAAATCAGAATGTTCAAATTATCTAAACCAAGAATGGTATGTTGAGAATGTTACGGATGACCAAAACGCTTACTTTTTTGGGTTTTGAATTTATGTCATTCGATATTGTTTCGAGTTTCGAATTTCGTGCTTCGGATTTCCGACTCATAAAAATTGAAGAAGTTTTTATTTACTATTGCTTAGCTGAGGAGATTTCCGATGGGTAAAGTTGCCATTATTGGCGTCGGCCAGAGTGCGTTTGTGCGGTCGTTTACGGGTTCGATACGGGAGCTGGCCTTTGAGGGATTTAAGGAGGCCATGCAGGACGCTCAGTTGACGGCTAGAGATATCGGCGCATCCGTCATCTGTTCTGCTCCGGAATATGATAAGCAACGCTCACCGGCCGGCGTGCTTGCCGAGTATCTGGGCCTGAACCCGCAACCCACCTTCTATGTGGAAAGTCTATGTTCTTCAAGCAGCATGGGAGTTCGCCTGGCTTATTCTCTGGTCAAATCGGGACTTCATAATGTGGTGGCGGTTATCGGTTTTCAAAAAATGTCAGAAATTTCCTCCTCTGAATCCCAGGAACGAATGGGGCGTGGTGCAGACATTCAATGGGAAAGCCCTTTTGGCACCATGATGCCGGCCTATTATGCCATGTTTGCGCGCGCGCATATGGAAACATACGGCACCACTCTGGAAGATCTCGCCTCAATTCGGGTAAAAGCAGCCAGCTACGGCCAGTTAAATGAGAAAGCGGTCTACCGCAAAGCCGTTACCTATGAAATGTTCTCCGATCCGGCAAATCGTATGGCCGGACCGGTGGCCAGCCCTTTGAGAGTCGGCGATTGCTGCGCCAATGCAGACGGCAGCTCGTGTATTATCGTCGCCAATGAAGAAAAGGCCAAAGCTCTATGTAAAAAACCCGTATGGATTATCGGGCTCGGTGCGGCCACGGCCAGCGTCAATCTAGCCGGAAGAGACATGTTCACCGGATTGGCCGTTGCCCGGGAGGCTGGCAGGCAGGCGTATGAAATGGCAGGTGTCAGCGCTAAAGAGGTCGATGTTGCCGAAGTGCACGACTGTTTCACCATTGCCGAAATGATGGCCTATGAAGACTTAGGCTTTGCCAAGCCTGGCGAAGGAAAAGAGCTGATCAGGAGCAAAGAAACTTACAAAGATGGCAGCATCCCGGTCAATGTCGATGGTGGCTTGCTATCCAAAGGGCATCCCATCGGGGCCACCGGCGGATCTCAGATCAGAACCATTGTGCTTCAACTTCGTCACGATGCCGGTGATATCCAGGTTAAAGACCCGCAAATCGGGCTAATTCATAACATCGGTGGGGTTGGGCTGTATGGGAACGTGACCATATTATCGCGTTGATTCTGATCTTTTTCCGTTTTTTATATGTAAATTGTTAAAAAGATAAATAAAATCCGAAATTCGAATATCGCCTGATTTTATAAAATTGGTCGAAACAAATTCGAATTATAAAAATTTAAATGACCGAAACACAGCAATGAAATGTGTGAGATGCAATGCTATTATTGTTTTGGTCATTAGAAAATTAGAATTTAGTATTTGTTTCGGATTTCGAATTTCCGGTTTAGCCGGAAAAGGAGTAATTTATGGGTACTGTTAAGGAGGTTGATGACCGCTTTAAAAAATTCGGAACGGTGAGTTTTACTTCCATTACCAAAACCAATGATTTCATCGATTACCTGGAAAACGGCAAAGTGATGGGCACCCGCTGCCGGGATTGCGGACTGGTTTTCTTTCCTCCCCGGGCTGATTGTTACCAGTGTTTTGCCGGTAATATGGAATGGTTTGAGATCACCGGATCCGGCAAACTGGTGACCTATAGCAAACTGGAGTTTGCTCCGATTGGTTTCCAGGACGATGTGCCCTATTGCATCGCCCTTTTGGATTACGGCGATTTCAAGGTGTTCGGCCGAATTGCCGGTGATATCCCGGAGCAAGAACTAAAAATTGGAATGGAGATGAAGACAGCGACCAATACGCTGCCGAATGGTCAACTCAATTACGTTTTTAAACAATCATAGAAGGAAGAGAAATCATGACCGAACTCAAGCATCTTAAAATCCAAAAGGCTGATGGAGTGGCAGGGATTACGTTTGCCCGTCCCAAGCACAATGTGCTCAACATTGAAATGATGAATGAATTCAACGCTGAACTGGAAGATCTTGTCGCCGACAACGATCTAAAGTGCCTGGTTATCTATGGAGAAGGCCCCAGCTGGTGTGCCGGCGTCGAAGTCGCCGACCATAAACCGGAGATGGCCGGTGATATGATCGCCACCTTCAATCGCATTTTCGAGTTGGTTGACAAGCTCGAGGTGCCCACGATTGCAGCCGTTCACGGCGCCTGTCTCGGCGGAGGCATGGAAGTCGCGATTGCGTGTGACATCATTGTTGCCAGCCAGAGCGCCATTTTCGGCCAACCCGAGATAAAGCTCGGTTTTTTGCCTCCTTATGCGGCTGTCCGTTTGCCTTATCTTGTGGGGCCATCCAAGGCACTCGAAATCTGCACCACCGGCAAACGATACACCGCCGCAGAAGCCCAGAGCATGGGGATGGTGAATCATGTGGTTGCAGACGATCAATTTGCCGAGGCAACTGATAAATTAATAAAAGAAATCCAGGCCAACAGTCCGCTCATCATTCGTCTGAACAAACGAGCAGTCAAACGACATCTAAATATGGCTTTTCCCCAGGCGCTGCAAAGTGTCAGTGATCTTTTTTTAAATAGCTTGATGAAAACCGAAGATGTCCTGGAAGGCATTGCAAGCTTCGAGGAAAAACGCAGACCGGTTTGGAAAAACAAATAAACCAACAATGAGACGAAATGAGGTGTTTTTATGTCGCAAATCAACACAATCGCTGTCATCGGTGCAGGTAATATGGGAAGTGGCATTGCCCAAAAAATTGCCCAAGAAGGCTTAAACGTAGTGATAGTGGATCTTAAAGAAGAGTATGTTGAGCGCGGCATTGAAAATATCAAACAGACATTGCAAGAAGGCATTGAACGTAAGATATTCAAACGCGAACAGGTACATGATATCCTCTCCCATATTATTGGAACCACCGACTTCCAGGCGGTCGCCGATGCCGACCTTGTTATCGAAGCAGTCTTCGAAGATAAAAAGGTAAAATCCGACCTATTTAAAAACCTGGATCAGATTTGCTCCCAAAAGACCATTCTGGCAACCAACACCTCGAGCTTCTATGTCAAAGAGTTTGCCGAGCAAACCTCCCGTCCCGACCGGTTTGTCGGTATGCACTATTTTTACCATCCCGCTAAAAATCGCCTATTAGAAGTGATTCCCCACGATGGAACCAGCAGAGAAACGCTTGAAAAATCGCTTCTGGCAGCCAAACTGCACGGTAAAACCGCCATTGTGGTAAAGGATGCCCCTGGATTTGCCGTTAACCGCTTTTTTGTTCCGTTTCTGAATGAAGCCGCCAGAATGCTTGAGGAAGGCATGGCCAACATTCCCACGATTGAGGAAGCTGCCAAACAGGCGTTTAAGATCGGTATGGGGCCATTCGAACTGATGAATGTAACCGGCATTCCCATTGCAGTTCATTCTTCAACAACACTGGGAAACGAACTCGGACCGTTTTATGCCACCGCCGATATATTGAAAGAACAAATGGCGAAAAATGAAGACTGGAGCATGAAAGGAGAGGTGCAATCTTCCAAAATACCGGCGGTCATTGATCGATTTTACGGCGTTTGTCTGGGAGTCGCCGCCACCCTGGTGGATGAAGGCGTAGCCTCCATCGAAGACACGGATCGCGGAGCAAAGATCGGTTTACGGTGGGCAATGGGGCCGTTTGAAATTATGAACAACATCGGTGTCGACAAAACCTATGCGGCAGTTGAAGCTATTACAAAAAAATACCCTGATTTCAGCATGCCGCGGATACTGGCCAAACAACACAAAATCGGAAAGCCGTTTGAGTTCAACTTTGTCGATCTGGAGATAAAACACAATATTGCCTTCATTACCCTCAACCGCCCAGAGGCCATGAATGCCTTGAACGAAACGGTGGTCTCCCAGTTGGACAAACGTTTTACGGATGCCGAAAAGAATCCCGATGTAAAAGCAGTGGTTTTTCAGGGGGCGGGGAAAGCCTTTGTGGCCGGTGCGGACATCCGCTACTTTGTAAACAAAATTAAAACAGATCGAATTCAAGACATATATGATTTTACACGCAACGGGCAGGAATTATTATTGAAGATCGAAAATTCTGAAAAACTGACTATCGCATTGCTTGACGGGCTGTCGCTTGGCGGCGGCAGCGAACTTGCGCTAGCCTGCCAGGCCATCATCGCCACACCTGCTGCATCCATGGGCTTTCCGGAAACCGGGATTGGTATTTTCCCGGGTCTGGGCGGAATGGCGCGTATGGCCCGGATTGCCGGACCGGAGCTGGCCAAATACTATGTTTTTACCGGAAAATTCATCAGCGCGCAAGATGCAAGAGATCTGGGGCTTATTACCCAATTGGTGTCGCCTTCCGAGATAGATGCTGCGATAAAAACCCAGATAGAAGAAGGAAAACCGGAGAAGTATCAGCTTAGTCAACTCCCTGAAAAATATCAAACTCTGGCCGCCATGTGCACTAAAGACAATGTGGAAAATCTATTCTGCGGGATGCCACTTGCCGGTGTGAATGAAGAACTTGCTGCGAAAACTGCCAAAATAATCAGTGCAAAAGCACCGCTCGCCTTAAAACTGGCAAATGAGATTATTGATCAGCAAACAGGCAAATCCATGCGGGAAGCAGTGGAAATTGAAATGGGTCATTTATTCGATATTTTCTCAACGGCCGATGCCCTGGAAGGTCTTTCAACCATGGGTCGTAAAAAGCCTGAATTTAAGGGAGCGTAACCAATGACTCCCGAAGAAAAGCTTATCCAGCAGGGATGGACAAAGCAGGCAACCTACGATGAGCCCCGGCTGTCAGAAATGGTGGAGATGTATGAAGAAATTGGATTGCAAGTTCATCTTGAGCCATTTAATCCCGAAAATGAAGAAGGATGTACCGGCTGCATGCACTTGATGCCGGATATGTTTAAAACGATATACACAAGGAAAAAGAAGTCGTTACGGATTAAATAGCAGCTGATTACCCGTTAAGACTAACTTTCGCTGAAGTTAGGAGTGCCTAAAGTTCAAAATGCCTAAAATGCCTAAAATTAATGAATTCTATCTATCTTAAATAACAAAATAATAATAAGGAAGATGCCATGCACAAACTATTGACAGACAAAGCAGGTGAACAGATGCTGCTGTTGGGCAATGAAGCCATTGCTCGCGGTGCAATTGAAGCGGGTGTCGCTTTTACCAGCACCTATCCGGGTACACCCTCTTCGGAAATTTCAACCAGCTTCTTCCAGATGGCTCAGGAAAGCGATCTGTATTTTGAGTACAGCACCAATGAAAAAATAGCCATGGAGGTCGCGGCGGCGGCCGCAAATTGCGGCGTTCGCAGCATGTGCGTCATGAAACACGTGGGTGTCAATGTGGCCGCAGATGCCCTGATGACCCTGGCATATGTGGGTGTCAAAGGCGGGATGGTGATTGTCTCGGCCGATGATCCATTCATGTTCTCCAGCCAGAACGAACAGGATAACCGTTTCTATGCCAAGATGTCAGGACTTCCCATGGTGGAGCCGTCTTCGGTAGAAGAAGCCAAAGACCTGGTCACCTATGCCTTTGAACTTTCCGAAAAGCTCAACGAACCGGTCCTTTTCAGGACCACCACCCGAATCAATCACTCCACCGGGATCGTAACGCTGGGCAAAATCAGAAAACCTGTCATCAAAGGTGATTTTACCAAGGACCCGCTGAATTTGGTTACCGTTCCGGCAGTGGCGCGAAAACTGCATGTCAAACTGCTGGAGAATTATGATAAAGCCCTGCAGCTTGCTGAAGCATCAGAATATAATTTAATTAGCGGCAGGGGTAAATGGGGCATTATTTGCAATGGCGTCAGCTACAACTATGTCAACGATGCCATCAAGGACCTAAACCTCGCCGATAAGATCAAAGTGCTGCGCATCGGATTTTCACATCCCCTGCCACCGAACCTGATCAAGAAATTCATAAAAAACTGCGAGAAAGTACTGGTTGTCGAGGAGGGCGAGCCTTACATGGAAGAGGCGGTCAAGGCCATGGCCCAGGAGGAAGGGCTCACATTGGAAATAAAAGGCAAAGCCAAAGACTTGTTTACACGCCTTTATGAATACAATCCGGGACAGGTCCGACAGTGTATCGCAACGTTTTTTGGTCTGGATTATACCCCGCCGGCGGCAGTCGATGTTTCAGATGTTCCGCCGGTTCCGCAACGCCCCCCTACCCTGTGCGCCGGTTGTTCGCACCGTGCCACGTATCTTGAAGTCAAAAAAGCCGCAGAAGGAATGGAGACCGTATATCCAACGGATATCGGGTGTTACACCCTGGGTTTGCTGCCTCCGCTGTCCACGGCTGATTTTCTCCTGTGCATGGGATCTTCGGTGGGCACCTCGGGTGGGTTTTCACGGGTTACGGATAAAAAAGTGGTGGCCTTTATCGGCGATTCAACCTTTTTCCATTCCGGCATTCCCGGCCTGATTAACGGTGTTTATAACAATCATAATTTTACTCTGGTAATCCTGGATAATGGGACAACAGCAATGACCGGCCATCAACCTCATCCGGGTGTTGACATGACCAAGCTAAGGCTCGAGGGTTATGGCAGGGTTTCCATTGAAGCGGTGGTAAAGGCCATCGGTGTCAAGTATGTTACGGTGATCAAGCCCTATAAGGTGAAAAAAAGCACCGAAGCCATAAAAGAGGCCCTAAATTATAAAGGAGTTTCCGTGATCATCTCCGAAGAGCCCTGTGCATTGTACGCCAAGGCATTGAAGATGCCCCAGCGAAAACCCTTTCGAGTCAGTGAAAAATGTAAAGATCATCGGGAATGCATTAACCAAATGGCCTGCCCGGCGTTCTATATCTGGGATGAGAAAGTTAATATAGATCCCGATATGTGCACCGGATGTGCGGTTTGCGCGCAAATATGTCCTGAAAACGCTATCCTGCCGGTAAAGGAAACGGCCTAGTCAACGGAATGGAATAGTGGAATAGTGGAATTTTGGAATACTGGGTCTAGAGGATTGAAATCTTTTAAAACTGATTAAGTTAGGACAGGAACATGGAACCAAAACGATTAGTGATTGTGGCCGTGGGTGGCCAGGGGAACCTGCTGGCATCCAGTGTATTAGGTGAGGCAGCCCTTCTTACCGGAATACCGCTTCATATGAGCGAAATTCATGGCATGGCCCAAAGAGGCGGCGTCGTGGAATCCGCCCTTGTCTTTGGGGATGCCACCAGTACGATTATTTCCGACGGTGAGGCAGATGTTTTAGTCGGATTTGAACCGGCTGAAACATTGAGAGCCTTGAATAAATGCAACTCCAGGACGGTTGTCATCACCAACCTTGCACCGTTAATGCCCTTTACCGTAAATATTGGCCAGGGAGTTTATCCGGATCTGAAAGAATTACAGAAATTGATTCAGGCCAAGACAGCCAAACTGATTGCATTTAATGCGGCAGATATGGCAAAAGAAGCCGGAAATGTTCTTGCCGTAAATATGGTATTGCTTGGAGCACTGATTCAAACCGGAGTTTTGCCGCTTACCACCGAAAATGTAAAAGAGGCAATGAAACGCAAAACCAAACAACAATTTCTGGATTCAAATTTGAAGGCCTTCGATCTTGGGTATTCCGCTGCCGCCGCAGCTGCATAAAGAAATATTCTCTAATTAGCCGAAATAAGATCAGCAATGGGCCCGTTGGCTTCATTTTGGTTTATTGAATTTAATCCACAGATTTTACCAGCAACCGCCAGCGTGCCTCTGGTAGAAAAGGATTTATTTGCAAAGGAGGAAAGTCATGCCGTGGAATAAAAAGTTTGAATGTATGCCGGTGGAAAAGCTTCAGAAATTTCAACTGGAAAAACTCAAAGAAACCGTGAACTGGATATCCAAAAAAGTTCCTTTTTACAAAAATAAACTCAAGGAACTGGGTGTCAAAGCCGATAACCTGAACAGCATCGAGGATTCTGCCAAACTGCCGTTTACCGTTAAAGACGACCTCCGCGATAATTATCCGTTCGATCTGTGTGCCGTTGCGATGAAAGATGTCGTGCGCATTCACGCATCCTCGGGAACAACCGGCAAGCCGATTACCGGACCTTACACAGCCGATGACCTGGAGCAATGGACCGAATGTATGTGCCGCAATCTATACTCTGCCGGAGTACGCCGGGAAGATATCGTCCAAAACGCTTATGGCTACGGTCTTTTTACCGGTGGCCTGGGATTTCATCAGGCGGCCACTAAAATGGGGTGTGCCGTTGTGCCCACCAGCTCCGGGCTTACCGAGCGTCAAATCACATTAATGAAGGACTTTGGTTCCACCGTCTTGTTCGCCACCCCTTCTTATGCCCTTACCATTGCGGAACGCGCCGAAGAAATGAAAGTCGACATCAAGTCTTTGCCGCTCCGCGTGGGTATTTTTGGGGCGGAGCCGTGGTCCAGCGGCATGCGCCAGGAGATCGAAGAGCGCATGAACATCAAGGCAATGGAGGCCTATGGTCTGACCGAACTATGTGGGCCCGGTGTGGGCTTTGATTGCGAGGCCCAGGATGGCATTCACATCAACGAAGATCATTTCTTAGCGGAGATCGTTGATCCAGGCACATTGGAACCGTTACCTCTGGGAGAACAAGGTGAATTGGTTTTCACATCGCTGCAGCGCAGGGCCATGCCGATGATTCGCTATCGGACCAAAGATATTACTCGTCTGCGACGAGAGAGATGTCCCTGCGGCAGAACATTTGTTAAAATGGACAAGATTTACGGCCGCTCCGATGACATGCTGATCATCAGCGGGGTAAATGTATTTCCTTCCCAGATCGAATCCTTATTGCTGGATATCGAAGAAGTTGAACCGCAGTACAGACTGTTGGTGCGTAAAAAAGGATATCTGGATCAGTTGACCGTGCAGGTTGAGGGCAAGCAAGAAGTTTATGACGCAGGCAAAGAGAAAAGATTAGAAGTCGCAGCGAAAATCGCCGGCCATATTAAGGGTATGATGGGAATTGGTGTCGAAGTTGAACTGGTCGATGCCAAATCTATTGCTCGCAGTGAAGGTAAGGCCTTGCGCGTGGTGGATGAACGGCCGAAGCAGTTGAGGTAGGGGAGGTTATAAATGAAAGCCAAATCGGACTTTAGTCCCCAGACATTTGCAGTGGTTGGTGCCGGGCCGGTGGGATGTATCGTGGCTGCTTTTTTAGCCAAAGGCGGGTATGAGGTAACCCTTTGCGATGTCATCCCCGATCTTGTAAAACCGGCACTCGATCCCGGTATTACCATTGAGGGCGCAGAAAACCTCAAACAAAAAGTTTCAAAAATCAGTACCAATGTTGACGAACTTGCCGATCACGATCCGGACGTCATTGTTATCACCGTCAAAGCTCATGCGTTGCCACTGATCGGCTCATCTATCGAGGGATTTTGCCGAGATGGAATGTCTGTTGTAAGCTGGCAAAACGGTATAGATACGGAACTGGAACTTGCCAAATCACTGGGCAGGGGGCCGGTGATGCGGGCAGTGGTTAATTATGGCTGCGGACTTGTCGGTCCGGCCCATGTGCGCATGCCGTTTCACCACCCGCCCCACTATATCCAGGAACTTGATCCCGAATCTCGCCACTTAGCAATTGCTATTGCCGAAGCATTCAGTCAGTGCGGCCTGACCACCGAACATACCGATCAAATCATCTCCATGGTCTGGCGTAAAAGCGCTATGAATGCCTGCATGAATCCGGTATGTGCGGTAACGGGCCTGACCATGTCCCGTGCAATGAACGACCCCATCGTTTTTCAAATTGTTAACGCGCTGGTCAAAGAATGCATCAATGTAGCCAGGGCCAACGAAATCAATTTGGGATGGGACTTTTATCCCCATGCCATGGAATACATGCGCAGTGCCGGTGACCATAAACCCTCGATGCTAATGGATATTGAGGCCAACCGCCGTACTGAAATCGACTTTATCAACGGCAAATTCGTCGAATACGGAGAGCGCACAGGGGTGGATACACCATACAATAGAACTTTGAGTGCGCTGGTTAAGGGTCTCGAATCGAAATAAACAAAAAGATAGTTTGATTAGTTTAGTTAGTTGAATTGGTTCCATTGGTTTAAACAGGTAGATGATATCTCCGAAACCATCTCAACCAATGAGACGAATTAAACCAATTTAAACAAATATGACGTCAAAACCAATCTACGTCGGTGTCGATGTCGGTGCATCAAGAACAAAAGTTGCCGTCCTCGATTCAGATAAAAATTTAATCGGCCACGCCGTGAAGAAATCCGGTACAGACTTTACGGCTACTGCAAATACGTGTTTAACCATCGCCTTAGATATGGCAGGGGTTGGTAAACGAAAAAAGTTCCATGCAATTTCAACTGGCTATGGCAGAAAAAATGTGACCTATGCACAAGAAACCAAAACGGAAATCGGATGCCACGCGAAAGGCTGTTATCTCTATTTTCCTTTTTCAACAACAGTCATTGATATCGGGGGGCAGGACAATAAGGTTATCAAGCTAGACGAAAACGGGCTTCGCACCGGATTCAAAATGAACCGTAAATGCGCGGCCGGCACCGGTGCGTTTCTCGAAGAGATGGCGATGCGGCTGGATATCGGTCTCGAGGTGATGGATGGTTTGGCCCGTAGGTCTGAAAATATGGTTAAACTGGGGAGTTTTTGTACGGTTTTCTCGGCAACAGAAGTATTGGAAAATATACGTCAGGGTAAAAAATTGCCCGACATCGTCAAAGGGGTCTTCTTTTCGATGATCAAGCGGGTTCTGGAAATGGACTCGTTGACGAAAAATGTGGTGATGACCGGGGGGGTGGTTGCTCACAACCCGTTTCTGGTTATAATGACAGAGGAGATCATCGGACGCAAGATTCTGGTACCGCAATATCCTCAGTTAACCGGCGCCATCGGTGCTGCCCTGTATGCGATGGAATCCAACCAATAAGACAGCTTCTGGCTTCTGGCTTTTGGCCGCCGGCAGCTGGCCTTGGTATCAGGTCTCGGGTGTCAGGTTTCAGGTGTCAGAATTCAATGATTGAGGAATTGCGAATTTAGGAATTGAGCAATTAACAAACGATTTATTTCCATTTGTTCATATCGAATATCCAGAATCGAAGATCGCAACCAGAAACCAGAGACAAGAAGCCAGTGACCAGAGGCCAGAAACCGGTTGCCAGTTGATAGAGGAAAGTTCAATGGTTTTAATGAATAGCTTATGAACGACGACAAAAAGACCTTGATAAAAAAATTGCAAAGCGCAGCGGACGTATCCCGCTTTATGGCGG
>CP070694.1:3186403-3194449 GCA_020353355.1 Desulfobacterales bacterium
GGAAGTTTGTGGATAAATTTGATGTTTTTCAAAACCTGATGTTTTCTTGCAAAAAAACCAAATATCACAAAGTACTGATACATTGAGATAATCAAAGGTTCGGCTATTGTTGTGATATCATCTAAAAAAGAATTAATTTTGGTGAACTTTGTAAGCCAAATTTTACCATATATTCAACCCTGTAGAAAGTGCATGTATCAAAGTGATATCGCAAGTGCTCCTGGACAATGCTAAATTATAGTCTGATATGCGGAAAAATACGGAGCTTTGATCGTGATAATGAGTTTGTAGATTAGCAATGACGAATACGCACTTTTTTCAGCCTTTATTTTTGATAGACTGCGTGCCTGCTCCCATTCTGCTTGTGCGATTCCAATTCATTATGGATTGCGAATTCAAAAATATTCAAATAATAAGGCCAAAATATTTTGAATATATCCTAACATTTTTATTGTTGCAATTGGTCGTCTGTCTCAATAAATATATTTTGCCAAAAAAACACGTACAAAATCCATCAGAAACTAATAGCGCCTATTTTAATTTCCAGATGGACACTAATTGCGAAATAGGGGTGACAAACTTAATTACTGTGTCTTGTTACAGGGATGTTTTCAGATATCCAGGAGAAACGAATTATGCCACTTGATCCTCAAGCAAAAATTATTTTGGAAGAAGATGCCGCACGAAACTTACCGCCATATAATGAACTAACGCCGCCGGCCGCCAGAAAACAAATGCTGGATCTCGCGCCGCCTGTCGATCCTGTGCTTATGGCGCAGCGCGTAGTGGATCAAAGGATACCTGGTCCGGGCGGTGAAATCCCCCTTCGACTTTACTACCCAAAAGGCGATCCGCCATTTCCGGTTGTCGTCTATTTTCACGGGGGTGGCTGGGTCATCGGTGACCTTGATACCCATCACGCGCTCTGTCATGGGCTTTCAACGTCCAGTGGTTGTCTGGTGGTAGCGGTTGATTACCGGCTGGCACCCGAAAACCGCTATCCGGCTGCTGTTGAAGATGCTTACGCAGCGACATGTTGGATCGCAGAAAATGCAAAGACTGTTCAGGCCGATGCCGGTCGCATCGCTGTGGCAGGCGACAGTGCCGGAGGCACCCAGGCAACCGTTGTCGCCATGATGGCACGCGACCGCGGTAAGCCTCATATTGTCATGCAGGTGCTGGTTTATCCGATTACCGACTATAATTTCAACACGCCTTCTTATCTCAAAAACGCCGACGGTTATATGCTCACCCGTGATCTGATGATATGGTTTTGGAACCATTATCTGACAAGCGCGGATTTTGCCGATGATCCCTATGTTTCACCGCTGCGGGCCGATGATCTAAACCATCTTCCGCAAGCGCTGATACTGACCGCCGAGTATGATCCGCTGTGCGATGAAGGCGAAGCCTATGCCAGAAGGTTGCAGGAAGCAGGGGTGAAAGTTAATCTGACGCGCTACGATGGAATGATTCATGGTTTCTTTCGGATGACATCGCGGATAGACAAAGCCAGGCAGGCATTGGATGAAGTTGCCGGACATCTGCGGAGGATATTAAAGGCTAACTGAAGCAGCATTTGCGGAAACCGGCAACGTAATCGTAAAGGTCGTGCCTGCCCCCACCTGGCTTTTTACCTTTATATCGCCGCCATGATCTTTGATGAATCCGTAACACACCGATAGGCCTAAGCCGACACCTTTGACTTCGTCTTTGGTAGTAAAAAAACTGTCAAAAATTCTGCTAATATTTTCATCGGCAATACCAATCCCGGTGTCGGATATCTCAACGCTGATCTCGTCGGAGTTACCCGAGGTTGTCACCGTTAATGTCCCCCCGCTGGGCATGGCATCCCTGGCGTTGGCGATCATGTTGAGGAATACCTGACGCAACTGGTTTTTGGATGCGTTAACCAGGCCCAATCCCTTTGCAAAGGTGGAGGTAATTTTGATATCATTTTCTTTAAACTGTTTTTCGTGCAATAGCAGTATTTCGTCTATCACCGAATTGATCTCCACCGGTTGGCGTTCTTCCTGATCCGGTTTCGAAAACGATAGCATTTTGCGCAGCATTTCACTGAGTCTGATCGTTTCGGAGTGGGCCATCTCCAGAATTTTTCTGCGTTTGCTCTGGAGGGAAATTTCAGTTTTCAACAACTCCAGGGTGTTCATGATTCCGTAAAGGGGGTTGTTCAACTCGTGGGCTATCTGTGAAGTTAGTCGCCCCATGGCTGCCAGCTTTTCCGATTGCAACAACTGTTCCTGGGTCCTGCGCAAGGCACGCTCCATCTCCAGCCGCTCCCTGAGATCCACAAACGACCCCACGGATGCAATTTCATTTCCTTTGCTGTCGTAAATGAGGGCGGCCGATAGCGTGCCTTCAACGACTTCACCATCTCGCCTGACATATACCATAGGATACGAGCGCAATCTGCCGACATTTCCGTACTCGGAGCTGCGCAGCATTTGCATAACCTTGCGGGCCATGCCTTCCGGGTATATCTTGTCAATATTCATTTTACCGATGACTTCCAATGCTGAATATCCAAGGGTTTCTTCTGCGGCCCGGTTCCAGAGCATAATATTGCCTTTGAGATCTGTTGCCATAATGGCGTTGGGCGAACTCTGAATGATCTTATTCATGAAATCATAGGCTTCCTGGAGTTCTTTTTCCATCAATTTTCGCTGCGTCAGATCGACATTGAGCCCTTCGTATCCGACGACGTTTCCCTGCGAGTCATAACGGGCGTGAGCGGTGAGCAAGATCGGTATGGTGCTGCCGTCTTTGCGCTTAAACTCGACTTCATAGTCCGTTACATGACCGTCGCGCTCGATCATTTCCCGGAACTTGGCTCGATCTTCCGGCCTGACATACAGATCTTTGGTGATATCTATATCTAGAAATTCTTGTTTCTTATAACCCAGCATATCCAAAAGCGCCTGGTTGGCATTTAAAAACTTGCCCTCCTTGCTGCTAATGAAAACGCCGGTTGGTATATTTTCGAAAAGCATTTTAAAATCTTCTTGAAAGGCACGCAGCTCTTTTTCCATCTGTATTCTCTGGGATTGATCAAGGACGATCCCTTCATACCCCAGCACGTTTCTATCTTTATCATAACGAACATGGCTGGTGAGCAGAACGCTGGTTGGACTTCCATCTTTGCGCTTAAACTCAACCTGATAGTCCTTCACACGGCCGTCGCGTTCTATCATTTCCTGAAACCGCAGGTGGTCATCGGGATTTACATACAGGTTATGCGTAATGTCCATAGCCAGCAATTCAGCCTTACTCTCATATCCCAGCATGTCCACCAATGCCCGGTTGGCAGTCAGGAATTTACCTTCTTTGCTGCTGATGTAAACCCCGCAGCCGACATGTTCGAATAAACTTTTAAAATCCGCTTCTGAAGCTTTGAACAGTTCTTCAGGTTTTTCATTTAATTTGGCCATGATATAATTCCTCGCTCCTATCTAATCGAAACGCTAAGCTCTATGTGCCATGCGCCATTTTTTTCTCTGTCTTTTGATTTCCCTATCTACCCTTATATTTACCTCATTTAGTCTTTGGATTGCAACCTCAAGGTCCAATTTCGCTTCCAATTAGAAAAAATTTTTCAATTGTATGAGAATTTTTGTATGAATATAATTTTAGTCACTTATTGACGGACATGGATTTGTATCTATTTTATATTTCAATGATGAGTTATAAAATTTGAAAAGGAGGGCCTAATATGGACAGAAGACTTTCTGACATTCTCAGAAATCCTGGATATGGCGATTCAGCGCGAAGAGGCGGCTTATGATTTTTATATGGACATCTATCAGCAGGTTGATGATGCCAGCGTCAAAGACACGGTTGAGTTTATCGCCGGGGAAGAAAAAAAACACAAAGCATTCCTGGTCAACTACCGTGAAGGCCAATATGGTGCCGATGCCCTGAGGATGGCCGCTACCATCGACTATAAAATTGCTGAATATTTAGAAGAGCCGGGAATCGAAGAGAATATAAGCCGGCAGGATGTTTATTTGATTGCGTCTCACCGAGAGCGTCGATCGCACCAATTTTATACAGAGCTTGCCAACCTGCATGCTGAGGGTGACACGAAAATGATGCTTTTGAACATGGCCAATGAAGAATTGAAGCACAAGGAAAAGATGGAGTATTTATATGCGAATACTGCCTTTGCCCAGACATCGGGAGGATGATGTTGAAAGCTTTGTTATAAAGCCAGGTGCCGATTGACAACTTTAATGGATTTAAATTGAGGAAATATTGGAGTAGAATCCTAAAATAACAAATCCCAAATCCCAAATATCAAACAAATCACAATGACCGAAATTCAAAATTCCAAACGTTTTGGTCATTGAATGTTGGGATTTGAAATTTATTTGTAATTTGGTGCTTGTAATTTGGGATTTTTCACCTTACGAATTGCGCGTTGCGTTTCACAGCAAACGAAACATTAAAGAACCCGAAACTCGCAACTCGGAACCCGTAACATCTTTTTTTTCATTCGGGTTCGACCGGAATCGTGGTAACGGGTACCGGAGAATTTTTCAATACCTTTTCAGTCACACTTCCAAAACGATACAGACCTTTTTGTCCGTGGCTGGTCATCACGACCATATCCACTTTTTCTTTATCAATGAGTTTTAAGATTTCTTGGGCCGGATCGCCGAGGGCAATGTGTTTAATATAAAGCGGACAGCCTTCTAAATATTTTTCACAGACCTGATTTAAACGCTTATTGGCGGATTTATTCGCCCATTCCATCAGTTTATCCATATGCGTGCGGTCAAAATCTCCGTACCACGATTCATGATGTGCAATATCCTCGATCACATAAAGGACGTGTATTTCAGCCTGATATTTCTGAGTTAAATCGGTAACGTAGGGCAGAGCCTTTTCAGCATTGCTTGAAAAATCGGTAGGCCACAGAACTTTTTTTACTTCCATTGAAAACCTCCTTTGCCGAACAGATGAGCAGCTGCAGCATATAATAACTATTCGCCGTTATTTGTAAAGTGTTGTGTCCCACGAATACATTAGCAAAAAAAATCCCGCAGTATCGATGGTGACGCGGGATTTTTAAACGGGCATATCTTCGGCGTTATTTTTTATCGTCTTCTTTTACCTCTTCAAAATCAGCATCGACCACATCTTCGTCAGCTGTCGATCCGCCGGATTGCGCCGTTGATTCGGCCCCAGCACCGGCTTGTTCCTGACCCGCCTGGGAGGCTTGCTGATACATGGCCTCTGCGAGTTTGTGGGAAGTCTGTGTTAATTCCTCACTCAAGCGCTTGATTTCCTGTGCATCTTCGCCTTCCATGGCTTTTTTAAGTGCGGCAATGGCATCTTCAACGTTGCTTTTGGTGGTACTGTCGACTTTATTGCCCAAGTCTTTAATGGATTTTTCGGTTGAATAAATCAGGGCATCAGCGGAGTTGCGTGCCTCAACCAGTTCTTTTTTCTTGCGGTCTTCATCCGCGTGAAGTTCCGCATCCTTGATTAACTTGTCAATTTCTTCTTGAGACAATCCTGAAGATGCCGTGATTTGAATGGACTGTTCTTTTCCGGTAGCTTTATCCTTTGCGGATACATTGACAATCCCGTTGGCATCGATATCAAAGGTAACTTCTATCTGAGGAACTCCTCGGGGTGCCGGCGGTATACCTACCAATTCAAAACGGCCCAGGGTTTTGTTGTTGGCGGCCATCTCACGTTCGCCCTGCAGAACGTGAATGGAAACAGCCGGTTGACTATCTGCTGCTGTTGAGAAAATTTGACTTTTTTTGGTCGGAATGGTGGTATTCTTTTCAATCAGTCTGGTCATGACACCCCCCAGAGTTTCAATGCCGAGCGATAAGGGGGTGACATCCAGCAGCAGGACGTCTTTGACATCGCCTTTTAAAACACCACCCTGGATTGCTGCACCGAGAGCAACAACTTCATCTGGATTAACGCCTTTATGCGGTTCTTTTGCAAAAATCCTTTTGACACGTTCCTGGACCGCCGGCATGCGTGTCATGCCTCCAACCAGAATAACTTCATCGATATCTTTAGGTGAAAGTGCGGCATCCTTGAGGGCTATCCGGCAAGGGCCCTCCAGCTTGTCAAGCAGTTCACTGACCAGGCCCTCGAGTTTGGCCCGGGTTAATTTTATATTCAAATGTTTGGGTCCACTGGCATCAGCCGTAATAAATGGAAGATTTACATCGGTTTCCATTGATGTGGAAAGTTCCATTTTAGCCTTTTCGGCGGCTTCTTTTAATCGTTGAAGCGCCATTTTGTCGTTTCGGAGATCAATGCCTTGATCCTTTTTAAACTCATCGGCCAGATAGTCAATCAATCTCAAGTCGAAATCTTCACCGCCCAGGTGCGTGTCGCCGTTGGTTGCTTTTACTTCAAAAACGCCTTCACCGATCTCGAGGATTGAAATATCATATGTTCCGCCGCCGAGGTCGAAAACAGCTATTTTCTCCTCGCTTTTTTTGTCCAGGCCGTATGCTAAAGAGGCCGCTGTGGGTTCATTGATGATTCGTAGCACGTTGAGTCCTGCAATTTTGCCGGCGTCTTTGGTAGCCTGGCGTTGGCTGTCATCAAAATAGGCAGGAACCGTAATCACCGCATCAGTGACTTTCTCCCCCAGATATTCTTCGGCCGAGTGCTTGATGTCGGCCAGTATAAAAGAGGATATTTCCGCCGGGCTGTATTGTTTTCCTCTAATGTTGATGCGGACATCGCCATTGCTTGCCTGCTCGATTTTGTAAGGCAGTATTTTTTTATCGTGCTGAACTTCCCTGGAGCTGAATTTGCGACCAATCAGCCGCTTGACACCGAAAACCGTATTCTCCGGATTCGTGATGGCCTGGCGCTTTGCGATTTGGCCGACTAATCTCTCGCCGCTTTCATTGATGGCGACAATGGACGGCGTGGTGCGCCCTCCTTCCGGATTGGTGATGACCTTTGCGTCGCTACCCTCCATGATAGCCAAACAGGAATTGGTAGTGCCGAGATCGATTCCGATTACCTTTGACATATTTTGTTACCTCCTTCACCTCTCAGAGCAAAGACTGTTATTTTATTTTTTGTCCTGCATTCGTTTATTTTAGTGGTTGTGAATCAGACGCTTTTTTTAGGCTTAACAACCACCACCATGGCAGGTCTCAGCAATCTGTCATGGATTAAATAACCCTTTTGCATTTCATTGATGATCGTGTTCTCAGGATACTCATCGGTTTCTTCCTGCATAACGGCTTCATGATAAGTCGGATCAAATAATTTTCCTTTGGATTCAATCGGTGTTACGCTAAATTTTTCAAACACGCGCAATAGTTCCTTGCGGGTTAAATCCAACCCTTCTTTAAGGGAGTTATGCGATTCTTGCTTTTCGTTGGCTGAGTCGATGGCCAGCTCCAGGTTGTCTACCACCGAAAGCATCTCCTTTATCAGAGATTGATTGGCGAACTTTCTGAAATCTTCCATTTCGCGGGCAGACCGCTTTTTGTAATTTTCAAATTCAGCAGAGACCCTCAGGAGTCGATCGTATGTCTCTTTAGCTTCTTCTTCTTTGGCGTTGAGTTTGTCCTCCAGCTCCTTGATGGCATCATCATCAGTGACAGCCCCGGAAATATCTTCGACATTATCGGACGATTCGCAATTTTTTTCGATTGCCGCTTCTACTTTTGCGTCGTTTTTTTCCTTTTCATTATCAACATTAATTTTGATTTTCTTTTTCTCTGACATTCTCCGATCTAGTCTCCTGAGATTTTAGGGAAATGATTCTTAGTTGAACTGAAAAATAAGATCATTTAAAACGATGTCAAGATAGCAATTGTAAGGTTTTATATGAAAAAATAGGCATTTGAGCGTCACTTTTTTGTGATATTTTCAATCATCGATATTACATTTAATTAATAAATACGGGTCACTGAAATCTCGATGCTCGATGCGTGATGCTGGATAAAAATCAGTTCAAGGTTCGGAGGTTCCCGCCTTCGCCTACCAGGCTGCGGCGGACAGGCAGGGTTGCGGGTATAAGGCATA
>CP070694.1:3194549-3210246 GCA_020353355.1 Desulfobacterales bacterium
CAGGAAAGAAAGGAAAGGGAAAAGGAGAGGCGGCGCCAACAGATTATAGTAGCGGCCAAGAGAGTATTTTCAGAGAGTGGCTTTAACAAAGCTACCATGGAAGATATTGCCCAGGAAGCAGAGTTGAGCCCGGGCACCCTTTATCTCTATTTTAAAAATAAAGAGGAATTATATGCCTCTCTTTCTCTGCGGATTCTGCAATATCTTCTTATTCGCGTGGAACATGTCAATGATGAAAAAGACGCCGGACCAGAGGAAAAACTTAATTCTTTGATGGAGGCCATGTATGATGTGTATGAATTTGATCCGCTCATCATCATCAACATGTTTCATCTCCAATCCAGCGAGACGTTAAGAAACCTTTCGCCCGAACTCATGGACGAAATAAAGGACTTGTCCCGTAAGTCGCTTTCATCCATTTCCAAAATTTTTAAAGAAGGCGTCGATGCCGGGTTATTTATTGACAGACACCCTGTTGCGCTGGCAGATAGCTTTTGGTCGTTGTTCTCAGGGGTGGTGTTATGGCTGACGAGTAAAAAGCTTATTGATGAAGAGAAAGATTATCTGAAACAGACCCTGGATATCGCATTTGAAATATTTCGACGCGGTTTAAAAGCCGAATAGGGCAAGTTGCTGTTTCTAAAATAATTTGGTGATTTCATCCACCTCAAAGCTTGGCCAATCAACCTGCTTTTGCTGTTTCAAAGCCTCAATCCCTTGTCCCGCTTCAATTACCTCACCGATACACGCAACTTCCACATCGGCATTGCGAATAGCCGCCATTAGGTTTTGGTAAGCGTTTGCCTGACAGCAAATCAACAGACTGCCTGAGCCGATCAGGCCCAGCGGATCGATGCCCAGCAGGCGGCAAATCTTGCGTGTCTCTGGAAACACGGGTATCTTTTCCATATCAATTCGGATGCGGTGACCGCCGGCAATGCTGAGCTCTTCCAAAGCGGTTGCCAGTCCACCTTCGGTAATATCATGCATCGCGTTGGTTTCTGAAAATTGGGCGGCAATCTTCGCCTCGGGGATGATGCTGATATGTGAGAGAAACCCCCGGCAGGTTTCAATTTCAGCATCATTCATTCCCAGAAGTTTTAAATTTTCTCCAAATTCTCTGGCTAGAATCGCAGTACCTTCAACCGCCACCCTTTTGGTAAGCAGCACTTTATCCCCGACAGCCATATGGCGCTTATCAATCAGGTCCGCTCTGGCAACGGTTCCGGCCATCATTCCCGCCACCACCGTCCTTGATACGGCATCGCTAATCTCTGTATGACCGCCACATAAGGTAATACCCCATTGTTGACAAAACGCTTTGAGCTCATTGAAGACCTGCCGAATTTCAGATGCCGTAACTCCATACGGAAACAGAAGAGTGGTTAACAACCATCTGGGTGCGGCCCCAGATGTGGCGATATCGTTGGCATTAATCAAAACGGCATACTGCCCGATGGCATCGGTGGCAAAGGTGATAGGATCTGACTTAAGGACGAGAACCTGGTCCGCTTCAACATCCACTGCCGCGATGTCTTCACCCACCCCCGGGTTTATCAGTATGGAGGGATCATCAAAAGCAAAATCACCCAAAAATTCACGCAAGAGATCGTTCGGCAGTTTACCGGCTGGCAGGGCAATGCCCATACGAACGATCCGTTTAAGTTCCTCAAAATTTGAAATCATAAACGCGTCATCTATGCTCTGAGTCTCAGGTTGGTGTTGCTTGCTTAAGAACACGGCTGCACCGCCTCTCTCTGTGCTTGCCTGGATGTCGGCCTGCTCTGATGAGAGGGCAAGGATATTGCTGAAATCCAATTTCAATTTATCGGCTGCGATCGTAAGGGCGCTTGTCCCCGGCGTTCGCTCGAGTAAATCATCTCTTGCGATGACGATGTCGATGTCTGATGGTTGAATTGAATTAAAATTCTCTAATGCGCGCTGAATGGATGCCGGGCTTTTTTCACTGATCATAGCGATGGTTAAATGCTTTGATCGCAGATATCTTATCATCGTTTCAGCATCGGCCATGGCCGTTGTTTTTGCTGCCGCTTCAATTTCTAAAGTTTCAAGATCAGTGAGGATTTTCTTCTGCCGGGAGGAGCCCTGCAAACTTCGAATAAACTCCAGGATTGAGCATTCAGCCGGACATCCGATGGCCTTTTTGATCGACATGGCTGTTTCATCATCCGACGGCACCAGAATGCCTTCAAAACGCAGTACTACTGCTTTAATATTTATGGCTTTGTCCGTCATTCAAGACATACCTGTTCGTTTAGGCGCGCTGGATTGCATCGATTACGGATTTGTCCAACATCTTGTCGAATTTAACGTGGATGGAATAATCTTCAAACGGGTAAGGATAAACCCCCACAATAACGCCGTTTTGATCTATTATAATATTGGGTATACTCTTGGAATAATTAAATGCTACGTTAATTCTGCGCCCCAATAATAAGCGTGCGGTCTCTTCTTTTGAAATTCTGATCTCAAATGACAATCCACCAACCGAGATATCAGAAAGATCTCCCTTGAAGGATTTACCGATCGGCTCTCCGGCCCGATTGAGCAGCTTAAATAGCCCTTTATCGGAAATTTTTACCCGTTTTAATGCTCGGCGATCCATTTTTTTTGTTTGGAGTAACTCTGTAACAGTCTGAAAACCGTCACAGTAATCACTTAATTGCTGTTCAAGATTTGGAAATTCCTTTTTCCACCTCAACAAGGCATCTTTTTCTAAATATTTCAGATTAACGTTGGTCAACGTGATCAATGATGTCGTGCATACCGTATTTGAAAAAAAGTGTTCTTGACCCGCAAGCTGGCCAGCACCCAATGTATTGAGGAGAACATCACCGGCTTTGTCCTGATAAATCACTTTTAACTGACCCTGGTTAATAAAATAGAGATTCGTGTTCAATTTTCCCTGCAAAAAGACCGGCTGGTTTATTCCCAATATGGCATCCTTCATCGAATAATAAAGCTCATTTTTTTCTTCGGTGCTAAGCGTGTCGTAAAGTCCTGACCATATCGCCATATGGATCGGATCCAGCGATTGACTTTTTCCCTCTTCAATAATCTCTGCGGAGCCGATAATCTCATTTAACGCCATTGGATCAACTTCCAACAGCCGTTCCCTTAACTGTTCGGCTTTCGAGAATTTCTTTTCTCTGGCATATTGCAAAATCATTTTATAGAGTAATTTTACGGCCGCGTCAGTATCACCCTTGGCAATATGCTGCTCAACCCTTCGTTCGGATTCATCCATGTTGACCATTAGCTGCACCTCCAGTGTTTAGCTTCCAGGAAGGTCTATTAAAAAAAAGGTGATCAAACATAATCGATAAATCTAATTATTGCATAAATATACCGAACGCTTCAAGTCCAGAGATGCGGTCACCTCTTAAATATTTAGTTAAGGTTTTTAAGGAAATAACCGAAAACAAGGGTATGGAAAAAACAAATCGAAGAAGATATCCGCGTGTGGACGTCTACAGCTCGATATCCTATGTGTGTATTGATAATGACGGCCATTTAATAGACCAGAATATGGGAGTTGCCTTAAATATAAGCCAGAGCGGAATTTTGCTTGAGACGAGCCGGCCGATTGAATCTGATTTTATCTCTTTAATGTTTGTGGATCTAGAAGAAAATCTAGCAGAGATCAGAGGAGAAGTGGCCTATTCCACCCCAAATGAATCCGGTTTGTATAATAACGGAATTCATTTTAAAGGAAAACAAAAAGAAAACATTGCATTTGCCAAGAGTTTAATTCGAGCATACCATTATCGCAAATTCGATTTCGTTTTGGTTGTCGGTGTAAACGCTTAAATTCTGATTGGTCACCCGATGTTTTGAGCGTGTTTTGTCATCATAGTTGACAGAATTTGTCATTTTTTTTCAGGCGTCGTATTCAGGATTTTGAATAACTATTTGTAATTAAACAATATTTTATATTGATGACTTAGGCCTGGTTTTTGCACTAAGTTCTTTTACAATTTAAAAACGATTCGTTTGAATTTACTTCAGAAAAAGCCAAACTCCGAGTAATCGGAGGACGGAAAGCCACGGGTCCGGCTGCGCAGGCGGCAGGATAGCCGGGTTACCTGAGGAACTAGATATATAAAACCGAGTTGCCTTGGGATGAGGTGGCTCGGTTTTTTATTTTAAACATGGTTGCAGGTGTCGAATTCCGGGTGATGCCCAACTTACCCAAACCAATTTGACGGCATATCATCGGAGGGGAGGCAGATCATAGGCATAAATTCTAATTGGGGGGTACTATGATCAAGTTTCGCACAACAGCTGTGTCAAGGAAAAAGAGACTATCTGCTAATGCCCCGATGCAATTGAGGCGGCATACCGGATTTCGAAAAAAGGTCCCATCTCAACTATCATCTCGATGTGGTTTCATTTATTTAATGATGCTTGTCTGTTCGATAGCATTTGTCGGCTGTGCTGCCCATAAACCCAATATAGATCAAGAGCTTGCCAGAGCGATTACTCAAAATAGTTACCCCAGATCAATTGCTGTTTTGCCGTTTGGCAATAAAACAGAGGTTCATGACATCGAAGATTTTGTGCGGGTAACGTTTTACAGTCATTTATGTGCCCATCCATACAAAGACATTGAGCTTCATTTGGTAGATCAAAAACTTCGGCAACACAACATTACCGATTATGAAAAGCTTCGCAAAGTATCGGTAAAAAAACTGGGACGGATTCTCGGATGTGATGCCGTCGTATTTGGTGAAGTGATTGAATATGAAAAATTTTTTGTAGGCATATATTCCCAAATTGCCGTGGGGGCTTCCATCACTATTTGGGACACCCGCACCGGCCACAAGATTTGGACCGATGAACATACTGAACGCAACCATGAAGGTGGTATTCCATTGGCAATTACCGATATACCGATGATTGCGATTCGATCCGGTATGAACTTGCGCGAAGACGCAAAGGTCGAGGTCGTCGATGATTTGTCAAGGATTTTAACGCGTAATATTCCAGTGCCAGAGTCTTTTAACTATAATTATGCACTGATCAGATCTGATTCGAATGGCAAATTCTCAAAATATAAGAGTCTCAAGAGGTTGACAAAATCAAATGATCGCCTCGTCTATTCAACGAAGTTTAAAAGCCTCAAACGGCTGACCAAAAAAGATAATTCCGGCAAAGATCCCGGGCTGTAATAGGCTATTAAGCGAAAAAACACGAAATCCGAAGCACGAAATCCGAAACAAATCCGAAATACGATTTCTCTAATTTTCAAAACAAATTAAATTCTAGTTTACCCTACCGATAACAATTTGTTTTGGTCATTTGAATTTTTGTCATTGTTTCGAATTTCGAAATTCGATATTCTAATTTTGTAACTTAGGTGAACGATCTCTCGGCTCATCTCAGGAGCCTTCCTTATTATTACCTCCTTAGGGCGTTGTAACAGACTCACCAGGGCCAGATTTTTTCAAGATACTCCAAACTCGGCCAAAAGGCCTCTTCTTCATGAGGCTCCAGGGTGATGATGGGAGGTTTGGATCTTTTTGATTTTAAAAAGTCAAACAGGTATCGAAAATCTATATTCCCATGGCCAAGGGCCAAATGATCATCCCAATTACCGTGGTTGTCGTGGAGATGAATTTGACCGAGAAATGGCTCTAGTGAGGTAAGCCAATTTTCCAGAGAAGCCTGCCCAAAAGCTGCCAGATGACCGGTATCCAGACAAAATTTAATGTGTTGCTGTTTTAGACGTTCAAAAAGAATAAGCATTTCCTCGGGACCGTCCTCGTACACATTCTCCAATAACAGAGTTGCGCCTTGCGCATGGACTGCCGCTCCCAACCACGTCCATAGGTCGAGGCTATTTTCTATCCATGCTAGTCTGTGAAATGCATACCTTTTGCTGTCGTAGCCGGCATGGCATACCACGGCTCTGGGTTTAAAAAGAGCAACCAATTCAAGCATCTGTTCAAAGCGATGTTTGGTCAACGCTTTTATCGCCGGGTCCAAGGAACCCGGTGCGAGGTCCAAAAAAGGTCCATGCAAGGTAATGGTCGGAGATCGGGCATGAAGTTTTTCGGCGATATAGCGAAAATCCGAAAACGAAAAGCGCTCCAGAGCCTTGGCGTCGATGCCGATTTCCGGATTCAATCCATGCTGAAGAAATAGATCCAGATAGGTATCATAGAGCATCGTGAACGGGATATTGACTTGTATTTGTTGAATCAGCTTTTGCACGGCTCAAACAATTCCTTCTCGGTAATCATGAAGATTTCTTGGCAAACGCCGCTTCGGCGTCAAATGGGATGGTTAAGTGGTAGACCCCATATTCCATCTGGGCTTTGATAATCTCGCCCCCTTTTTCAAAAACTTTCATCATTGCTTTGTTTGATGTCAGTACATCGGCGGTAAAGCCCTGCAACCCGCGATCTTTGGCCAGCCGGATGAGCATTTTATAGAGATAGCTCGCTACCCCGATACCCTGATACGCCTCGTCGACGATAAAGGCCACTTCGGCCCACGGCCGGTTCTTTTCCCTGACAAACCGGGCTTCCGCAATGATATGCCCCTTTCCCGGTTCACCCACCAATCCCACGATGGAAATCACCTGGCTGAAATCGACATTGACATATTCCTGCATTTTTGCATGGGGCATGGTTTTGATGGGAGAAAAATAGCGATAGTATACGGATTCGTCGGAAAAACGGTAAAACAGACGGCGCATTTCCTCTTCGTCCGACGGTTTGATCACTCGGAAGCGGATCTTTACATTCCCTTTGAAGGTCTGCTGGGAGCTGATTTCAGCCGGATACAGATGGGCGGATTTTTCCAGAAATATTTGATCCGGATAAAGAATTTTTTCCGCTTTAGCCCGGTCCACGAGGTGTTTGCGATCATCCGGGTGCGCAATTTCAATCAGTGCTTGAGCGCGCTCGCGAACCGTGCGGCCACTTAAGGTCGCAATGCCGTATTCGCTGATGACCATGTCAACCGATTCCCGAATACTGAATTGATTGGGAAAATCTTCCACAGAAAGTCGGATGTTGGGTTCTTGATGCCGGTTGCGGCTGGGCAAGGCAAAAACCGTGATGCCCCCTGGCGATAACCCGGCACCATGGAATAGGTCCATGGCGTCGCCCGGGCCGGCGGTAACGTTACCTTTTCCAAAATGCAAGGCCACGCGACCGGAAATATCGACTTTGCGGGCCGGCAGCACGGCAACAAAGCGAGGGTTGAGGCCGATTTGTGCCGGATGAAACACCTTGTCGATTCCCTGAAATTCAACCAGCGGATTGCGGTCCAGCCACGCCAGAAGCTCCGGCGTGCCAAAGGCATAGCAGGCCAGGGTCTTGCCTCGAAATATTGCTTTGTTGCGGTTTGTAACTGCACCACTTTTGATCAGATCCATCAAGGCATCCGTAATAAACGGGGTGTGGACGCCCAGGTTGCGCTTGTAAACCAGATGTTTGGCCAAGGCCTCAAACAGGGGTCCAAGGGAAAACCCAATACAGCTGCCGTCTTCAATCACCGAGGCGACATTGGCAGCCACCCGATCGAACACGTCATCCACCGGCCAGCGGTTGAAATATATCGGCTTTTCGCTGGAACGAACCAAGAAATGAAAATCAGACAGCGGTATGAACGTATCGCCGAAGGTCACCGGAATGTCCGGGTTGATTTCTCCAACCACCATGGAGGCCGCTTCCATGACTTCGCGGATGACATCCACGGCAACCCCGAGACTGCAATAGCCGGCCTGATTGGGAGGGGTAATTTGGATGAAAGCAACGTCGATGGATATTCGACCTGTTTTAATGAGTTGCGGAATTTTGGAAAAATTGCTGGGTATCAGGTCCACCCGCCCGGCAGTGATCGCTTCGCTGGCAACCCATCCCGAAAAAAAGGTTTTGAGGCGATAGGTATTGGTGTCCAGCGCTTTGAGGGAAATGGCATCGCCAAGGCTGACCAGTTGAATAAGCTCAAGATCCTTTAAATTGGACGCATCCGATGTCATCAAATGTTTGACCAGTGTTCGGGGTTCGCCCACGCCGGTGCCCAAGAAAATACTCATTCCCGGCTCGATTTTTTCGAAGACCTTTTTGGGCGTGACCACCTTTTTTTCCCAATACGTTGCAGCGGCTTGTTTCATTGCTTACCTCAAATCAATGTTTCCTTATTCCTAAATTGAACGATTCATTTTAGAAAATATAATTTGAAACTTTTTATTAGAAGATCTAATCTTTGATGTTCTCGTAAAATGCCACAATTCCGTCACCCCGGCGAAGCCTGTGCCGGACTCGATCCGGTAGCCGGGGTCCAGATGCTGTTTTAATGACTGGATTCCGGCTTTCGCCGGAATGACAATAGATAGATTATTTAACCTATTACGAAACCATCAATGTTTTATTTTCAACTAAAAACTTAACAATTATTCAGCGGTTGCACAAATGAAATTCTTTCATACGGTTGAGATTGGATTGCTGAGATTGATTGACGGTTTTTATGCCATCCGGCCCCAAGCGTTTCCCGGCAAGGAGCGCCTCAAAAATTGCAAGATCATCTCTCACCGCGGAGAACATGATAACCAAACCGTGTTTGAAAATACGCTCGCAGCCTTTGATAAAGCTATGGCGGCAAACCTATGGGGCATCGAATGTGACCTGCGCTGGACCAAAGATCTTCAGCCGGTGATCCTTCACGACCCGGATCTGTTCAGAGTGTTTGGGTTGAATCTCAGGCTTGGCAGCGTTACCTTGGCAGAATTAAAATCTGCCTGTGGTCGGGTTCCCAGCCTTGCGGAGGTGATTCAACGCTATGGTAAACGACTGCATCTGATGCTTGAAATTAAAGACGAAGCTTATCCGGATCCTGCCTATCAAAATCAGGTGCTGGCCGAGGCGTTTTCATCCCTCAAACCCGGCCAGGACTTTCATATCATCAGCATGAGTCCGCAAATGTTTAAGGAGATTGATTTTGTGGATCCCTCCGCGTTTATTCCGGTTGCGCGCTTTAACATGATAAAATTAAGCAAATTGGCCAGACGGGAAAGTTACGCCGGTCTCGCAGGACATTTCCTCTTTTTGACCAGAGGTATAATTAAAAAGCATCAGGATTTGCAGCAACAGGTGGGCACCGGTTATATTGGCTCAACGAAGTGTTTGTTCCGTGAGCTCAATCGGGGCGTCGAATGGATTTTTTCCAATAATGCGGCCGAGCTGCAAGAGATGGTTGATCAATTGATACGATCCCGTTAAAGCAAGGTTTCCTTTTACAGGGGTTTTCCTGACCTTATTAAGCCGAAAATATTCAATGTTCAATCGACAATATTCAATTATTTCAAGTTGGTAAAAATTCCCCCATGTAATTATCTTGTCTAAAAAGGCACATAAATCACTTCTTAGGAAGATACCGCCTCGGCAAACCCGTGCCTCAGAGCGATTTTTGTCAACATCTGCGCGAGCCCTGCCCCCAGCGTGAAGACGGAGTCGGTGTCGAGATTCTGATCCGCTGTTTCGTCGAAAAAAAGATTGAGACTAGATTCGAGACCGTCTTCCGGAAACCAGTAGCATACCATGATCGGAACTCTCGGAAGGGGGTGCAAAACAACGGATATATCGGATTCGAATTGTTTTACCACCTGCTTTCCGCTGAAAATATGAACTAAGTCATCAAAAAGATCGGTATAGATATCGGCCACCCGTTTCATGGGCTCTTCGCAACGTTTCTGAAAAAGCGGATACATTTCCTTCCCGTCTTTCAACTCCCTGAAGGAAACCCAGTTGCCTGAAATCGGCAGCCCTTTACCGTAAAGAACGTAGGTAAGAAACGGGATGGCCACCCACGGATTGATGTGGATCTCCGCTGAAAGATTCCCATTCGTATCGACGCTGAAGTCTTTGCCGAGCACCTTGAGGGTCAGTTTGCCATCCGAGAACCGGGCACCTGCTCTTTGGGCTGCCGCAGGCAGGTCATGGTTGGCGATCTCGTTTTTCAGCTTGCTAAAATATTCGTCGCGGTTCTGCTCGGCGGTTTCCTGGCGTTCGGCTTTACCGGAAAATCGTTCAATGGTTTCTTGATCCAGTTTCGGGCATTCGTTGAGCTTTTTTTTCCCCGTGAACACTGCTCCGGCAAATGCAAGGCATGACTTTTCACGGCATTCCCGGCAATTTGATTTATCGAGCAGTTGAAAGATTTCCATGGCGTTTTTCGGTTGCGGCATTCAAGTCCCCTCCTTTTTAGCAGTGCACCAATCTTGGTAATCAATTTCCGGAATTAAGACTGCAGCAATCTTTCCAGCACATAGTGCTTTATTTCCACAGACAAAATATTCATATACAGCAAATTTGATTTCAAAATCAAGATTCCGTCGTAAAATGAATACGGTCTCATTTGTGTTTGAAATATCAGTCAAGACGAGTTAGTATCCCGGCGTGCGGGCATGTTCGCATTTGATCATCAACTTTATAGATAATGGAGGAATAAGCCATGGCGGAAACCCGGCGATCGTATTGCGGTTTGTGTCATCCTCGATGTGGTCTCCTGCTGGAAATAGAAAATGGGAGAATTGCCAGGGTTAAAGGTGATCCGGGACATCCCATATCGAGGGGGCGACTTTGTGCGAGAGGCAGTTTGATGGTTGATCATGTATATCATCCGGGTCGAATCAACTACCCCCTCAAGCGCAAGGGCGAAAAGGGATCCGGGCAATGGCAGCGCTTAACCTGGAACCAGGCCCTCGATGAAGTCGCGGATAGGCTGGGAAGCCTTCGCGAAACCCACGGTGCCGAAACCTTAGCCTTCACCCATGGTACCAAACGAACCTATCACTGGGATGAGCGCAGGTTTTTCAATCTTTTCGGGTCGCCAAATGTCTGTGGTGCAAACAATATCTGCATGTGTCCCAGCCAGGCTGTGGAATTTGCAACCTATGGGGGATTTGCCCGGGGTGATGTGATGCATACCCGGTGCGTGGTCTTATGGGGGCACGCGCCGTCCAAGTCCGACCCCATCGGCCTTTATCCCATGGTCCTTCAGGCGAAAAAGAACGGGGCGCAACTCATCGTCGTTGATCCCCGTCGCATTCCAGAAGCAGAAAAGGCGGACATGTGGCTTGCGATACGGCCCGGGACGGATGTGGCCTTGATGCTCGGATGGCTGCGGATCATTATCGAAGAGCACCTGTATGACCCTGATTTTGTAGCAAACTGGACGGTGGGATTCGAAGATCTCAAGGCTGCCGTGGCCGATTATACGCCGCAAAAGGTTGCCGAGATCACCTGGCTGACGACTGATCAGGTGATAGATTCGGCTCGCTGTTACGGCATGACAAAACCGGCGGTGATCACCTGGGGTTTTGGTTTGGACAAGCAGGGCGTGAACGCCACCCAGGCAGCCAGGGCGAGATGTTGCCTGAGGGCCATCACCGGCAATCTGGATATACCGGGCGGGCAACCATTAGGATGGAACGAGCCCATCGGCAGGATCATTGGCGATGAGAAAATGGAATTCAACGAAGCGCTGTCCCTGGAGCAGCGCGGCAAGCAGTTAGGTGCCGATCAATATCCGTTTTTCGGTTTTCCGGGTTGGTCGAGAAATGTGGAGACCAACCGCCGCCTGCCCCGTGAATATATGCATCCACCGCATGCCGATATGACCTGTGTGGCCCATGCGCGATCTGTATTTGATGCCATGATTACCGGTAACCCCTATGCGCTTACCGCGGCTATCTCGGTAGCCAGCAACCCGTTGCTCTCTCTGCCAAACGTACGCCACACCTACGACGCATTGAAGGCCTTAAAACTCTATATTGTGGGTGAATACTATCTTACCCCTTCTGCCGCCCTTGCGGATTATGTTTTTCCGATATGCTCCACGGTTGAGACAACCGAGTTGTGGCTGACCCCCTCATTCTGTGTGGCTTGTCCCAGAGGAATCGATCCGCTTTATGAACGACGCAATACGTATGATTTCTGGCGAGGTTTGGCCGTGAGACTCGGGCAAGCCGATCACTGGCCATGGGAATCCGTGGATGATGCCTGGAATTACAGGCTGGCCCCTGTGGGCCTGACATTTGATCAACTGGTTGAACAAAACGGTCTTTTCGGCAAACCACAATACCGGCGTTTTGAAAAGTTCGGTTTCGGCACCCCATCCGGCAAGGTGGAATTGCGCTCCAAAACATTCGAGGATCTCGGCTGCGAGCCCGTGCCGGTATATCGGGAACCACCGCACAGCCCCACGGGTGATCGAAAACTGGCCGAGTCTTTCCCACTCGTTCTTATATCCGGGAGCCGGTTCATGCCGATGTACCACTCCGAGCAGCGCCAAATCGAAGCCGCCAGAAAAAAGAGACCGGATCCATTGGTGACGTTGCACCCGGATACGGCAAGCAAACTTAAATTAACCGAAGGTGACTGGGTTAAAGTCGAAGCACCCCAGGGGAGTGTTCGTATGCGTCTGCGTCTCTCCGATAGCGTTGATCCGCGCATGACGGATGCGGATCATGGGTGGTGGTTTCCCGAGCGTCGAGAGCAATTGCCTGAACTCTTTGGCGTATTTGAGTCCAACGTGAATATTCTCTGCCCGGACGGACCGGAGTTTTGCAGTCCGGAGATCGGCAGCTGGCCTCACTCGGCGTTGCTTTGTCGGGTAAAAAAAGCGGATTAACCTCAGTCATGTCCCCCTGACGTCGCTGACCTGCTCAATGATGTGGTTAACAATTTCCGCCATGGGTGTGCCCATCCCGTAATTTCCGGTGACGCCTAATTCCTCCAGCAGTGGTTTGTCCTCATCGGGTATGATTCCTCCGGCAACGACGCAAATGTCAGTGGCTCCATTTTTCTTCAGCAGATCGGTCACATCGGAGGCGATCAGGCGCATAACGCCACAATGATCGCTCAAGGCGATGACATCCACGTTTTCATCGATGGCAGCCATGACGACCTCCTCGGCCGTCAGGAATTTGCCGAGGAAGATAACCTCCATACCGGCATCTTTGAGTCCCTGGGACAGGATGAGAATTCCTCGATCATGCGGATCGAATCCGACCTTGCCAATCAGCACTCTAATTTTGTGACCTTTTTCAGCCATGGTTAGACCCTTTCGAAAATGACGTCATTCAAAAATTGAGGCTCGAAGATCCGCTCATAAGGGTCATAAGATAGATCCTTGGCCATCCGAATTGTGCCGACCATTTCTCCCAGCGTGGCGTACGCTTTGGCCGCCTCGATCGTGGGCCGTAGGATGTTTTCGTCTTCCTTTACGGCGCGTGCGAGGTCTCGCAAACGGCGTTGCACCTTTTCCTGATTGCGCGATTGCCTCAGCTCCTTGACGCGATCAATCGCACCAAATCGCTTCTCGTCCGGAGGCACCTTGTAGGCTCCTTCAATGATGGTTTTGCTGATATCGCCATCTTCGCCTTGAAACGAATTGGCACCGACAATGAGCCGCTTACATTCATTGATCTCGTTTTGTATTTCTGCCGTGGTCTTGTCGAATTGCTGGCGCAGCCATCCGGTTTTGAGGCATTCCCACATGCCGCCGATATGGTCAATCTCTTCCAGCAAGCTTTTTGTCCCGGCTTCCAATTCGTTCGTGAGCGATTCCACATAATATGATCCTCCGAGGGGATCGGCGACCAGCGGAACGTTGTTCTCATGGGCGATGATGTGCTGGATGTCCAGCTCGAATATCCGGGACTCTTCCGATGGCAAACCAAACGTCTCGTCGATACCGGATGGATCGATGGATTGAACCCCGCCCAGAACGGCGGCCAGTATTTGCATGGTAATTCTGGCCGTGTTGTTGAGCGGCTTTTGGGGATAGATGGAGTTTCCCGCTGTGCGAATCCCGATACGGCAAGACATGTTGCGCGGATTTGTGGCACCCAGTTTCTCTTTGGCGATTTTGGCCCAAAGTCTGCGTGTGGCCCGGAATTTTGCGATGGTCTCGAAGAAATCCGATTCAGAGCTCATCGAAAAAACCATCGGCCTGAAAGCATCGAACTTCACGCCGCGTTCGTTGATGGCATCGCCGTAATATTGGACGGCGTTGCCCATGACGAAGGCCATCTCCTGGATGGAATTGATGCCCGCATCGCGCATGTCATACCCGCAAGGCGTACACTGATGCCATTTGGGGCTATTTCTTATCCCGAATTCGATCAGGTCCAGGTTGATCTTCTTTGCAAGATCCGGCGGAAATTCAGGGGTGCCATAAACGATATAGGCATGGATGGGATCATTGATGTTGGTTCCTCTGAGCTTGGAGATATCGTAGCCGCGGTTTTCCATCAGGGCCACCAGAAACACATAGGTAAAAAAGCTTCCGGAAGGGGTGGAATTGGCCGATTCAAAATCGATGTTCTCCATCGAGATGCCATCCAGCATGGTTTCATACTCGGTCAATGCAAAGGTCGGGTTGCCGTTGCACATAATGTCATATTTGGCCAGGGGATGATCGGGATCGACGCCGGAGAGCGTTGACGTGTCGGTCAGCACGCGCAGCCCGGTCTGGCCCGCGGCGATATACTTCTTGAAGGCCCTATTGGTTTCCTCCGGTGTCGCGTAGCAGACGATGAATGACTTTAACCATAGGGATTTTCGATACATTTCCGGATAAATGCCGCGCGTAAAGGGAAAATCACCAGGCGCTCCCAGATCTCTTTGATAATCGAGATCCTCAATATCTTGCGGCCCATATACGGATTTGACCGGGATATTGCTTTGGGTCTTGTCCCTTATCAAGGCACCGAAGTTGCGATCGTATGCGATGACTTTGTCTTCTTTTGCTGCCATAATCACCTTCCTTATTTGTGGAATTGTAGAGGTTATTGGACGGCCTTTTCCGTCCCGATCTCCTGAATCGCCGTTCCCTGTCCAACGATGCCTTGCATGACAAACTCAATCAATATTTCTTTGAAGCGGAAAAGACTGTACTCCCTCAGACTGTAACGCTTGAGCGCCCAGCAATGCGTCATCAGCGTCATGAGATTGGCGACCAGAAAGGGGTCATTCATGCGAAATACACCCTTTTCGTTTCCTTCTTTGAAAATGTTCATAAAAAGATCGATAAAGAAGCTCTCTTGCCGAAAGATGCCGATCAGATCCTGTTTTTTGAAATGTTTGGACTCGCGATAGGTGATGAGCACATATTCCTGGAAGGTATCGATGACCGTCAGGGTGGCCTCGATGGTTGCTTTGAGCTTCATCAACGGATCGTCGATGCCGCGGAGCGCTTTTTCGACATTTTCCTTGAGGGTGGCAAAAAACTTCTGGGAAACCAGAAAGAGGATATCCTCTTTGTTCTTCACATAGTCGTAAACCGATCCGATGCTGATGTTCGACAGCCGGGCAATATCCCGGACGGTGGTGTTGTGATACCCGTTTTGGGCAAAGAGCTTCATGGCCGCCTCGGATATCTGCTGCTGCCGTCTTTCCAACAACGCCTTACTTTTGATTTTATGCCCCTTCGGTAACGGCCTGGGAGCTTTTGCTGCCTTCGGCATAATTCCCGTCCACGATCGACCGCAACAATACAAGTTATCTGGCCTGATTTGGATTTTTCAGAAGATTATCTTCCGAATTAGGTCCACCTGATACTGCGGTTCGATATCGTAAAATAAGAATTTAAATGAACGAACGTTCACTATCATATCATCCCAAATACTGTCAAGTAAGATATTGATCAATTAGAGTAT
>CP070694.1:3210346-3221661 GCA_020353355.1 Desulfobacterales bacterium
CTTCCATCATTATCCCCGCAAGTGCCATCAACACATGGGCATTTTAGCTGCTGTCCATGCCGCAAATGGATTGGCACACGATCTGGGAGCAGCAGAAACCAACCAAATATCAAATGTCGATAAGACTTACCTGAAAGATTTAAATGTGATTGAGCGTTTGCCTGCATGGCAATCTGCCTGTCAAGAGATTATGCAGAAAGGAGATCGTCTTGGCGGATAAAATTCTTTTTGTCGATGATGATACGAATTTACTGGCTGCATTCCGACGTCAATTGCGAAAACAATTTCAGATTGAAACGGCCGAAGGGGGCCGGGAAGGGCTCGAGCTGGTTAAAACCAATGGGCCCTATGCGGTAATTGTTTCTGATTTTCGAATGCCCCATATGGATGGAATTGAATTTTTGTCCTGTGTGCGAGAGATTGCGCCGGATACGGGTCGGATCATGCTTACCGGAAACGCCGATCTGCAGGCGGCCATCCAGGCCGTCAATGAGGGTAATATTTTTCGTTTCTTTACCAAGCCATGTTCGGTGGATATGCTGGGCGAGTCGCTTATTACAGGAATCGAACACTATCAGCGGGTTACCCGGGAGCGCGAGTACAATGAAAGAACCCGTATTTCAATGGCTAAAGCCGGGGAAGTTCAACAGCATCTGATACCCAAAGCGGATCCCACGATTGAGGGATTGGATATCGCCGGCAAGAGTATCTATTGCGATGAGACTGGCGGCGATTATTATGACTTTCTGGATGGAGGAGGAAATGGCAATACCAAAATATCCGTGGTTGTCGGAGATGTCTCGGAGCATGGCATTTCGTCAGCGCTTCTGATGACCAGTGCGCGGGCATTTCTGCGAGAGCGGTCGTTGAAACCCGGAACCATCGCCAACATTGTTTCCGATGTAAACAAACAATTGACCCGCGATATTGAGATATCCAATCGTTTTATGACGCTGTTTTACAGTGAAATCGATGCGATCCAAAAACAGATCCGCTGGGTACGCGCCGGGCATGATCCCGCCATTTTGTATGATCCTCAAAAAAACTGCTTTCATGAACTCAAAGGTCAAGGATTGCCACTGGGGGTTGTGGAGGACGCCGAGTATCACGAATGTGAGTGCCAAATCGCTGACGGGCAAATTATCGTCATTACCACGGACGGTATTTGCGAAGCTGCCAACAAAGACGGTGAAATGTTTGGCAAAGATAGGCTGCGAAATATTATTCGCTTAAATGCGGGCAAAGGGGCCAGATTCATCGTTACCACGGTGCTCGACGCCCTTGAGCAATTTATTGACCCGGTGCCCCAAAAGGATGACGCCACACTAGTGGTCATTAAAGTAAATCCGTGAACACCACGCATCACTTTCGGGTCTGAATTACCGGATAGATGCACGAAATCGGAGCGATCGTTTTGCCGCTGGACTGCCATCATTGCATTCACTATTATGTTACTTGGGATGAACACTTCCCCCACGGTTGCCGGGCGATGAGATTCAAGTGCTGGCGGTATCCTGTCGATGAAGTGCGAATGGTTTTTGATGGCAGAGACTGTCTATTTTATCTTCCCAAAAAAAAGAAGTACAAAACAGATCGGAAAAAAAATTAGTTCCCTAATTTTAGCTACTATACAAGGCGCTTCTCGTTTAGGTTATTGATGACGTTCGGGCAAATGTTGTTTTAAATCCTGATTGACTAGCTGGGCGGCGTGCGCCAACAGTTTCGGAAAAATTTCGACGTAGCCTTGTGAACGAATGGCCTCACGAACTTGTTGACGATACATGATTTTGCCCGACGCAATGGTCTGCTGCAGCAATGAGATGAGCTCTGGCGGTTTAATGTCTTCGGGTAAGGAGAACCTGCCGACGATTCGCGATGCCTCCCGTGCAATATATGGCAATTGTGAATCAATGTCTCCGGGAAATACCTCATTGGAGGTATCGTGAAATTTGACGGCATCACAAATGTCTTTTGGTATTCTAAAACGGCCTAACAGGAGCGCGCCGATTTCTCCGTGGCTAATGCCCAAAACGTTTAGCTCTGCTTCACGGGTCGAGCAGCCGTGCTTTTTTTTGAACGCGACGATTTGCCTATGTTCATCTTTGAAATAAACGGCAATCACCAGTTTGCCGATATTTTGAAGGGATGCCACCGTAAATAAGTCATCGGGGCGGTTACAGTCAAGAATTTCACCTAAAATACCAGCCACCGCCGCACAGAACTGGGCTTGCTTCATAAATCTATCAAAATTAAACCCCTGCAACCGTTTGGTAAAATGATCCATCAAAATAGAGGTGATCAGAATATCTTTCATCTTGCTATATCCCAGAAGCTTTACGGCAAAGCGGATGGATCGGACTTCGCGGCCATAATAGGCTGTATTGGCAATATTTAAAAAGCGGGCAGTGATATCAGGGGAGAGTCGCTCAACAATCTGTTCAAAATTACTGTCCGGATTGTTCAATAAAGAGATGATCTTGACCACCGCTGAGTCGATCAGCGGTAAATTATGAACTTTTTCCACAATCTTTTCCATGGTGTGTTTTCCGACCATCGATTCTTCCTTGAAAAAACCCTGTTAGGGGGGGTGCCTAACAGGGTTAATCGGAGGTGGGAATGAAGGAAAGGAGGAAACTTCATTCCTTTTGCATGTTATTTCTGCAACTATTATGCCATTTTTACAATTAAAACCGAAATGATTCCATCTCAATTTACCATCGGGTCCTCTGAAATAAAAATTATTTATTTACAATAAGTTACATAATTAGTCGAAGACGTGAGGGCAACGCTCAATACGATTACACGACAGGGCCGTCGTGTCGAAGGGACCTTCATGTTGTCAAATCTCTGACGACTCGGCAAAGATGTCGCTTAAATTCATCAAGGCTTAATTAGCGGTCAAGTTTTTGAACAAAATGCCGATATAGCTTGTATATTGTGAGCCAAGCGAACTGAATTCAAGTTTTTAAGGAGTGATCATTCGCATGTCCATTAGACAAAAAACATTATCGGTTTCTCAGGCAGCCGCTCTGTGCGGCGTGGGGCGAACGACCGTTGGTTATTGGATTCGATCCAATAAACTACGAGCCAATCGTATTGGTCGCAACTATTCAATACCTGTTCAAGATTTATTGTATTTTCTAAAATCGACCGGCCAAAAAATTCCGCCAATATTGCACGATGAGAATTTAAAGGGGCCGATTTTTAAGAGCTTTCAACATTGTTGGGAATATTGGCAGGGTCGGGATTCGTTCAGAAACTGCGAGCAGTGCATTGCCTTTCAAAAACAACTTGAGGTCTGTTTTACTGCGAAAAATAGCCGCTCATCACGGTGTTCAATAGACTGTGATATCTGTCAATACTATGTGGACATTTTCCTTCCACGGATACATTTTGTCAATCAAATCGATGTGCCGGCTGCTGTGATTAAGGATCTTTATTTTTGGTGCGGAAATTCGAAGTTGGCCCAATTATGCGAAGTTTCCAAAAAAGATCTGATTGGGAAGGGGATCGAAGAGATTGTGCATCCCAGCTCTTTGGCGTTAGTGATTGCCAGTGCGAAGCGGCGCTCGTTGGGAGATTTTGAGGTTCCCGAAAAATGTACAGTCAGCATAAAAAATGAGCGAACCGACAAATTGCAGATTACGGTAGGGGTGTATCCGCTCATCGAGCCTGAAGGCGCATTTCTTGTTTTAGCCGAATAAACCGGGAAATTTTTGCCGACCCACAGCAGATGCTATCCTAATTACCAGAGGGCTGTTTTATAAAAAACATGCAATATCAAAATATTACATCCTTGCTGCGAAATGCTGGTTTCTTGCATGATTTTTGCATATTTACGATCAAGCCTGTATGGTTTGTATCATGATTCAATGAACGCCTTGACCGATTAACCACAAAGGACAGTCGAGATGAAAATTAGCGCTAATGAGGAGATTAAAAAAAGTATCCCCCCGCAAGCTAACCGGAAAGAACCCTCATCCCGGCAAATGGATTTTGAAGCCCTTTTAAAAGCTGAGATGAACAATGCCGCCAAAGTCCATCAGGCCACTGGATCCTCAATATTTGTTAATACCGCTTCTGCGGTTCAGATAAATGCATCCGCCGCTGATGCACCCCTGTCTGCGGTTGATCGGATAGAAAATTTACTAGATCTGCTGGATGATTACCGCACTAAACTGGCGGATCCAAACGTTACGTTAAAAGATATCCATCCGCTGGTATCAATCTTAGACCGGGAAAAAGAACGATTGTCACCGCTGCTGGAGTCACTGCCGGCAGATGGTAACTTAAAAAATATTCTCAATCACACCTTGGTCACTGTATCATTAGAGATAATGAAATATAATCGAGGTGATTACATCACATCGTAAGTTTTTCTGATGCGGGTTGCTTCTCTAATCTCCGTGGCGTGTTTCAAACGAATTCAAGCATATATCGCTCGAATGCCAAGCCTCTCGACGACTGTTACAAAAGTTCTGGAAACCTGCAACAATCCAAAGGCTTCCCCAAATGATGTGAACCGGGTTATCGCACTCGACCCTGTGCTCACCGGCCAGGTGCTGCGACTGATCAATTCTGCCTATTACGGGTTGCCCCATCCGATCACCTCTCTAACGCGGGCAATTATTATGCTGGGACTGAATACGGTAAAAAATTTGGCCCTGAGCTTAGCCATATTGGAAACCATGAGCGGGAAAACCACCTTTCGGGTCTTTTCCATCAACGATTTTTGGACCCATTGCTTAGGTGTTGCCGCGGCGGCTCGGCAGCTTGCCATGGTGAAAGGTGAATCTGTTTCTCGCCGCGAAGATTTCTTCATCGCTGGCTTATTGCATGATTTAGGAAAAATTGCACTCAATCGGCAGTTTCCCGATCAGTATCGGCGCGTTTTGGAACTGGCACGCAGTGAACAACGCCCGCTGCAGGATCTGGAGTGTGATGTGCTTGGGCTCGATCATTGCACGGTTGGAGAATTGATTGCGCAGAAATGGCAATTGGGTGCTACCCTGATGCAATCTCTGGTCTATCACCACCATCCGCATGAAGCATCGCCGACAGTCCGTCCCTTTGTCACGCTGGTGGCGTTGGCCAATAGTTATGCCAATCTTTTGAAGATCGGTTTCGCAGGTAATTGTTTCCACAATAATCCAATGCTAACATCTTTGCTTGAACTGAGCGAGTTGGACCGGGACGTTTTATCGAAGCTTCGCCATCAGGTTTTGGAAGCAATCGAAAAAGCTAAGATTTTTCTAGAAATTTCCTGCAAAGGTTGATCATATGAAACTGAAATTTTGGGGCGTAAGGGGAGGCATTCCCACACCGGGCCCGCAAACCGTAACATACGGCGGCAATACCCTGTGCTTAGAACTTGAAATCAGCGCAGCGCAGCGGCGCATCATTATCGATGCCGGATCCGGCATCCGTCAATTGGGTAATTGCCTCATCCAAACTAGGTCCGGCAGAAATCCCATCAGCGCCGATTTGTTTTTAACCCATACGCATGTGGATCATATTCTGGGGCTGCCATTTTTTGCGCCGCTGTATCTGCCCGACACCCAATTGAACATCTATGGACCGGTTACCTGTGAAGAAGAGTCCTTGGAAATCGTTTTGGGCACGCAATTATCCTATCGTTATTTCCCGGTCCGCCAGACAGAGCTTGCGGCCGATATTGAATACCTTAATCTGCAGGAAGGCCACTTTGATCTCGGTGATGGAATAAAGCTGACCACGAAATATTTGAACCATCCGCTCCTATGTTTTGGATATCGTTTCGAATACCGGAGAAAAGTCTTTTGTACTGCTTATGACACGGAACCCTTTCGCAATGTGTTCAGTACGGATCCAAAAGATCCGGTCTATGATGAGTCCATGGCGCGCGAGGGAGAGCTGGCTGCGCAGACCGAAAACAGCCGCATGCAAGATTTTATCCGTGGTGCGGATCTCCTGGTTTACGATGCACATTATTTACAGAACGAATATGAAACCGAGAGAATTGGGTGGGGACATACGTTCATAGAGTATGCCATCGATATCGCCAAAAAGTCCCAGGTTGGGAGCCTGGCATTATTTCATCATGATCCCATGCGCACCGATTCGGAGCTAGACGAGTTGAGCGAAAGATTTTGTCATGCAACCTATACAGCTGACACGGAAGTTTTTTTTGCCCGTGAGGGAATGGTCATAGATGTTTAGATCAATTGGAGTTTTGTAAATTACATACCGGAGACCATACTAGGCATTGATTCGGAGTCTATTGCGTAGAAATCTTCTCTGGAATCTGTAGATCAGATCGGTGAGGATTTTCATCTGGGTTTGATCAATTTCCAAAAACTCCAAGGCGTACTCATGTTGTTTGGTGAGGGGATTTTCGCCAAGGCGTTTCACTTTTGATCGCTTAATGGATACCTGCAGGTTTTCTTCTTTCGGTGGAAAGATAACCTCGATATTTTCGAGAATGCCGGTATGGGCTAGAATTGGATCCTGTTGAGTTGTTCTTGGAATGCCGGCCAAGACACCCAATGATCCCCCAAGACTGATATCAATCACCTTAAGTTCGTATCGTTTGGAGGCAAAATAAATATAAAGCGTTGTTCCGGAAGGAGCAGCGAGTCGATACAGTTTTCGGCGTTGCTCGCGCTCTACGATCCGCGGCAATTTTATCCATGTTATCTCGTCGAAAATATCTTCGCTACGGGTACTGAAATAGTATTTTACGTTATCTTTGCCGATAAATTCGAAGTCAAGAGACCGCCCATCCGCATCGGCAATGGCTTCGCGAAACCCCGCCGGGTAATCAATGCGAAAAAAGGTGTTTTTGTTTCGCTGGCGAAGGTCTAAAACACAGGTTGCTTGGGAATAATCCGTATGCGGGAGATGGATTCGCAGAAGGGTGCTATTTTGACGTAATTCTTCAAAGAGTCTTAAGATCCGATGCCCTTTGATTTTTTCAGTCGGCGCCATGGGTCTTGATGTTCAATTACTTAAAGCCTCGCCACATTATCAGCAAATGTCGAATCCTGTAAAAGTTTTTTTGCAAAATCCAGGTATTTTGCTGTAATGGCGCGAACGGCGAGTTGGAGAGCGTAAGGTTTGATGGGCTTTTCCAGCAAATAGCTGACATTGGAAGCTAGACACATGTTGACCACATCATCGCTGGCGTTGCCGCTAATGATAATTGTATCTTCATGGGCGGTAGGGTATTTCTCTTCAATTGCATCTAGAAAATAAAAGCCGCTCAGCCCTCCCAGAAATACATCGACGATAAAAATAGCGACGCCAATTTCACGATGTAAACAGTATGCGATGGCTTCATCGGCATTGGAAAAGGCATAGACCTTACCCCACGTATAGAAATTCTCAATCAGCTCTGAGATCACCTCACCGATTCCGGGATCGTCGTCAACAACAATGACATCTAACCCATCAGACATAATCATTTCCTCCTGTACCGGGTTTATCGGTCGAAATAATTCCTGAATAGTTGCCTTTGTCCGACCTATGGCAAGATTTTTAATATTACAGATTCATCCTCTTGATGGCGGCTAGTCCGAGTTAAATTTTATTTGAAATATTGTATTTTTCTATTTTGCGATACACCGTTGACACATTAATGCCTAATATTTCAGCTGCCTTGGGGCGATTACCGCCCGTTATTTCCAAGACTCGTTCGATATGACGTTTTTCCAGTTCTTCCAGGGTTAGCAATTCCACATTTTTGCGTCGTTCCGGTCCGTGATAGGACAACAAACCGGGGATTGAAGCGAGGGTCAGGACTTTACTCGTTTCTTGAAGCACACCGGCAGCGATCATGTTTTCGAGTTCCCTGACATTTCCCGGGAAAGAATAGTGCAATAATCGTTCGGCCAAATCCGGTGCGATGGAATCGATGCGCTTGTTGTTGGCGCCGGCATGGATCGATATGAAATGCCGTGCTAACGGCAAGATATCTTTTTTTCTTTCGCGCAACGGCGGTATGACAATATTATACATGTTAATCCGATAGAAAAGATCGGCTCGAAAACGACCCTTTAAGATTTCTTCATTGATATCCCGATTGGTGGCTGCAATCAGGCGAACATCTACATCTCTGACCTCTGTGCTGCCCAAGCGGTAGAGTTCCCTTTCCTCAATGACTCGCAACAGTTTTGCCTGCAGGGAAGGATCCAGTTCCGTTATTTCGTCTAAGAAAAGAGTGCCGCCGTGGGCGGCTTCGAAAAATCCTCGCCGATCAGATCCCGCATCGGTATAGGCACCTTTGGCATGACCGAAAAATTCGTCTTCAAAAATCGTTTTACTAAAGGATGCCATATTGACGGCATAAAATGGTTTATCGGCACGATTACTCAGGGTATGAATCACACGGGCCAACATTTCTTTACCCGTACCCGATTCGCCGTTGATTACAACGCTGTAGTGCGTGCCGGCGACGGCCTCAACCTGATGAAAAACCAGGGCCATGGCTTCATCTTCGGCCACCATTTGCGCAAATGCCTGCGGATGCTTTAAATCTGAAAATACTTTCTTGCCCCCGAAAAGCTCCAATTCATGTTGAAGATCGTGCTTCTTCAGGGTGCGATTGACAACGACGACGAGTTTTTCACTGTTCAACGGTTTCACCAGATAATCCGATGCGCCGATACTCATGGATTTTACCGCAGTTTCGACGTCATCCATCGCACTGACAATGACACACTCGATATCGGGATATTCTTCTTTAATTTCTTTTAAAATCTCCATTCCATTGCGATAAGGCATCATCAAATCTAGCAAAATCAGCTCAAAATTGTAATTTCTGACCAGCTCCATAACCCGTTTGCTGTCAGATACCAGGGCAGGTTCGGGTAAGCCTGCGCTCACCAGGGTGGCTTTGATGCTCAACAGGAGTCCCTCATCGTCGTCGACAACTAATACGGGGGTATTATGATATGGTATGGATTCCATGGGATCACGTGAGAACGTTTCCGTTATATCCAGAGATATACTATAATATGTTAGATTGAAATTCAGAAACAGTCAAGATTTTCTGCGGGGCGATTTCGGCAAGCTCTTATTTTTTATCGATATTTTGCTGATTTCGTCACAATCACCTGCAGGCGCCACCAGCGCTTACGGAGTTGTGTCAGCGATCATCTCTGTGGTTGGCTGCATAAATTTGTTGGATGACATGCCTTAAGCTCTTTTGCCACGGTTTTGGCTGGATGCCAAATATGCGTTTGATTCGACCGCAGTCCAGGGCGGAGTGTAGTGGGCGTCTTGCTGGAGTCGGAAATTCGTCCGTGGCGATGGGCTTCAGGTGCAAGGCCGGCAAGGATTCATGCCGGCTGGCTATCTTAAAAATGGTGCTGGCAAACTCCCACCAGGTGGTAATACCGTGGCCGCTATAATGGTAAGTGCCCCAGGGGATCGCTGATGCGTTTAATATGCGCAAGGCTAATTGCAGCATCACTTCTGCCAGATCGACAGCGCTGGTTGGAGAGCCATATTGATCTGCTACCACGCTGAGTTCTTTTTTTTGGCGGCCGAGGGTTAACATCGTGGTTACAAAATTGCGGCCATAAGCACTATACAGCCATGATGTTCGCACGATGATGTGCTCGGGCAGGGCCGTCCGAATTCTTGCTTCGCCCTCGGCTTTGCTGCGGCCGTAAACGCTCAATGGTGCGATGGAATCCGTTTCCACATAAGGTGCGCCTTTATTTCCATCAAAGACATAATCAGTTGAAACATGCACCAGCGGAATCGATCTTTTGGCGCAACTCTGCGCCAGATTGTCAGCTCCGGTTTCGTTGACGTCAAAGGCATGCTCGATTTCGGATTCCGCCCCATCCACATCGGTGTAAGCGGCCGCATTGATCACGATGGACGGACAAAATTTGGCGAACGCTTTTTCGACCTGGAAGATTTGAGTGATGTCCAATTGATCTCGGGCGGGGGCCTGGGCAGGCCTTTGAAATCGTTGTGATTGTCGAAGTAGTTCGCGCCCCAGTTGTCCGCTGGCCCCTACGATTAAAATAGTCATAACGGTTTCACCGGGGAGTAAAGTTTTTCCGGAGGGAGAGCGGACAGCAAAGGAAATGATTTATCCTTTGGAGAAATGATGGGATCACCAAGCGGCCAATCAATGCCGATGGTCGGATCCGACCACAAAATGCCACCTTCGTCCTCCGGATGATAATAGTCGGAGCATTTATAGATCACATGGGCACTGTCACTTGTGACACAAAATCCATGCGCAAACCCCTCGGGGATATAGAGCAGGCGCCGGTTTTGTCCGGATAAATAAACACTCCACCAATTACCGAATGTCGGGGAGTTCGGCCGAATGTCGACCACTACGTCAAAGATTTCTCCGGTGACGGCCTGAACCAATTTCGCCTGGGGGTAGCTCACCTGGAAGTGCAATCCTCTTAAGGTGGCGTTCACCGAATACGAAAGGTTGTCTTGCACAAAACGATGAGCTATTCCCGCCGTATTCATTCGGCTGTGTCGATAGGTTTCGAAAAAAAATCCGCGCTCGTCTTCAAACACCTGCGGTTCAATGATGAGCAAACCTTCCATTGCGGTTTGAATAACATTCATGTGAAGCTCCCATTTGCGGCGCTGTCTGAACTCCAGATCATAATGTTTCGGGATATTCGGCGAATCCGGGGAGTATTATAAATGATCATGTCCGCGCATACAATAAGCACCCATCGGAAAAAACCACGGTAATATTCCATTTAGCTAGGAGTGTTGATCAATATTTCCCAGCAGGCCCATGATGTGATCATACGCTTTTAATTCCGTCTGCCAGGCATTCGGGATCGCATCCGGTCCCACGTGGGCACCGACGATGAGACCGACGATCAGGCCCCGGCCGGCGGAATCTCCGCCGGCCATTGCATTTTCTACCAGTGCGCCGTTGAGGTCATTCTCATATTTTGCTATCAAATGCACCACAGATGGAAAGGCCGCAGCGACTTCACACATTTGCCCGAAATCTTTGATGGCCTGCCGCGTGTCATCCCCGACGCTTTTCAACCCCGCTTCAATCCAGCGGGAATAGGGGTCGGTGTCGAAGGCGCCTCGTTTGGCAGTTTTCAGCGCCGCGGTAGGAGTTTGACCCTGCAACACGTTCCAAACGACTCTGGCGAAATATTCGGCTGAATCGATAACCTGCATATTCTTGTGCGTTAAAGCGGTTTGCGCCCGAGCGCTGGCGATAAGCTGTTCCAGATTATTTCGGTAAATGTATACCAGCGGTGCAATCCTCGCTGCACCGGCAAGATCGTCTGAATTCGAACCGGATTCTGATGGTGGGTTTCCAGCTG
>CP070694.1:3221761-3228077 GCA_020353355.1 Desulfobacterales bacterium
TTTTCTTGAAGATTGATAATATTTTGGTTGTAGATAATCATTTGGATTTTGGCAATGATGAAGATATAAAATTCGAAATCCGAATATCGAAGTTCGAAACAAATCCGAATTTCAAATGATCAAAATTCGAAACTTTTGGAACATTGGAATTTAGTGCTTTGAATTTGTTTCGGATTTCGGGTTTAGTGCTTCGGATTTTATTGTCTCATCTGGCTATGACTTTATATTGTAGGATAGGCTTTCCTGTGGCCAAATTTTATAGTTAAAAACAGAGTGATCTATGCGGATTGTCACCAGACCTGATTTTGATGGGATTGTTTGTGCTGTGCTGCTTTATGATGCCCTGCAGATAGACGAACCCGTTAAGTGGGTCGAACCCAATGATCTGCAAAAAGGCCTGGTAGAAATCCACAACCAAGATATTATCGCCAATCTGCCTTACAACGATAACTGTGAACTGTGGTTTGATCACCATTACACCAACCGAATCAATAAGCCATTTAAGGGCGCTTTTAAAATTGCGCCTTCAGCTGCAGGCATAATTTTCGAGTACTATAAAGACAGCTTTAAGCAGGATTACAGCAACTTGGTGGAGGCCGCCGATAAAATTGATTCGGCGGACCTGACCCTCGATGAGGTGCTTCACCCTGAAAATTATGACTATTTCATGCTCTCGATGACTGTCTCAAATGGAGATGAACCGGATGAAGCATATTGGAATATGCTGGTTGAACTGCTCGGGAAATTTGATATTCATCAGGTCCTCGAAGATCCGGTGGTATATAAGCACTGTCAATCTATTTTGGTCCAGAATGAAATCTATGTCGCCTACCTAAAGGAAAATACGGAGTTCATCAAACATGTGTCGGTTACCGATTTCCGCCCTTTCACAAGCCCCCCGGCCGGCAATCGGTTCCTTGTTTATTCGCTTTTTCCCAACACTTACGTAAATTTGAAGATCCGCTATGAGGATAAAAATAAAGAAAGGGTCGTGGTTCATATCGGGCACAGCATTTTTAATCCTCAATGCAATGTCAATGTCGGACTGATGCTTACCGAGTTTGAAGGCGGTGGTCACCACGGTGCCGGCTCCACCCGTTTTCAAGCCTCAAAAGCCGATGAGTATATCCCGAAGATCATAGATATTCTGGTTAATAATGAAAATAATGAGAATTAGTATTTAGTTTTTGATAAAGGCGGTTTTCGGGAAAAAGCAGTACGGACATTCATCCGGGGCTTCATCGCCGTAATGGACATGACCGCAAATACGACAACGCCAGGCGGCTTTCCAAACCAACAGCCGTGAGGTTTCCACCTCTTGATACATCTCGGCGATTTTATGTTGAATGGCCTGAAAGTTGGCGATTTTTGTGCCGAACGCCCGCCGCTTTTTGGCGTAATCAATGGCATATTCCATGGATTTTAAAATTAGCGCACAGTTTCAAACATGCATAACGCTGTGTATGTATGCGCAATGATTTATGTCGTTCTGTCTAGTATCGCCTCAGCCGCATCGCGTGCCCTTTCAATTTCGAGGTCACCATAGCCCAGATCTAAAGCGGCGGAAAACCCTGCGATTTTACCTTCAAGCCATAATCGTTCAATACCCTTACTTCCAGCAGCTTCTCCGGCAACAAACATATCCGCATCAACGTGCATATGTTTTGAAATCAGCGGTTTTCGCGTGAATTGGTGGGGCGATTCCAATATGTAGGTTCCTTGACAGGTTCTCTGGAAAATAAGATCATTGGCCGGCATGCGGCCCGCGGCCATGCCCAACACGTCGCAGCTCAACGTTATTTCTGATCCGGACGTTGCATCTTTTGGGCTTTTCAGTGGCTTTATAATTACACCTTTTACATTCCGTCGCCCGATGGCAGTTTTGATGGTATGCTCCCGGAAGACAGGAATGTTGGCCTGTATGATGGGTTGGGCTGCGTTGTTGGCGGTCAGATCATCTTCGTTGCGATGATCGACGATGCCGGTGACACTTACACCGGCGGCAAGCAGCTGGTGGGCCAGGTCATAGCCTCTGCCGTCAACTGTTGCGACAACCGCGTGTCTACCCGGACGGATATAATCGCGATGGATCAGGCGTTGCAGGGCACCGGCCAGAAATATTCCTGGAAGATCGTTGTTTTCAAACAATAAGGGAATTTCATAGCTGCCCGTAGCGACAATCACTTGCTTGGGGCGCAACTCCCAGAGCTCCCCGGGGCGTGTGACCGCCAGGATGCCTTCATCATACCATGCAAAGGCGGTCGCGCTGGTGAGGATGCGGCAATTCTCAAATCGTTCCATTTGATGTGCTAGATTTGTGGCGACGGCAAATCCAAAGTGTTTGGCGTGAGCACCGGGCAGTTCGTATACGGCGGTGTCGTAAAGCAACCGCCCGCCGAGAGCGCGTTCCTTCTCGATCAACCAGACTTCAGATCCGCCCTGGGCCGCATGCAGTGCTGCCGATAAACCGGCGATTCCGGCACCGATAACGACCACCTCAGGTTCAGCCTGATGTCTGCGTGCCGGAACGTGATTTTGCATTTCGGCCAGAGAGCCGATCCCGGCCATCCGGCGCAGATATTTTTCCCAGATGTGATACAATCCTCTGTGCCGGATGAAACGGCGATATTGGAAGCCGGGGCGAACAAGAAAATCCAGATAACCAGTCACGGCTTTTATATCAAAGCTTAACGACGGCCAGGCATTCTGTGATTCGACCTGCATCCCCGGCCTTACCAATTCCTTGCAGATGCGTATATTTGGAACCCCATCGACGCGCATCAAACAATGAGAACAATGACCGGCTAGGCAAAATAATCCCCGGCGGCGGTGATATTTAAAACTCCGGCTGAATGTGCGAATCCCGGCGGCATACAAGGCTGCGGCAATTGTTTCGTGCGGATAGGCCTTTATCGGTTTGCCGTTAAATTGAAACTCAATGGGCTCTCCCCGGTCGATGCTCAGTATGGGATGCGCTTTGATTCGAAGATCTTCTTTCATTGGACTTCTTCTTCATTAGTGCTAAAATAATTAAAGATTCTCACTGGGGACGGCCAGGGATGAATCCCGGATCAGTTTGCCGGTCCTGAATCGTTCAAAGCCAAACGGACGAATTTCAAGCGGTATCTCTCCGGTGGAAATATAGTCGGCCAGAAGCTTGCCAGCCGCCGGAGCCCCCATAAAGCCGTATACCCAGCCACAGTCTAAAATAAATCCGTCTACCTCTTCGACGGGGCCCAGCACAGGGGATACGTCTGGAGCCATGTCAACAATACCGGCCCACTGCCGCATTAGACGCACATTCGAAAGGCCGGGGAAAAGGCGGATAAATTTCCCGGCCATATCGCGAGTTGCTTCGAGAGAGCTTCTTAAACTTTTTGACGGAGCGAGGCTTTTCACTTCGGCACCGCCCACAAATTCGCCGCGTGTCGACTGATGCATGTAGCTTAACGTATGGGGTGACGAAAGCGCCAGCGGTAGAAACGGCTTGAGGGGTTCGGTGGCAATCATCTCCAGGCGATAGGTTTGAGACGGCAAGTTCAGCCCGACCATTTCAGCGATTCGTCCGGCATGCCCGCCGGCGGCGTTCACGATCGTATCGGTTTCGATTTCCCCCAGAGATGTTTTCACAGCCCGCACGGCTCCGGATCTAACCACGATATCCGTGACTTCGGTAAAAGGGCAGATCTCTACATTCAAACGGCTGGCAGCTCTGGCATAGGCCCACAGCGCTGCGTCGTGTCTGGCAAAGCCGCCGTTGGGCTGAAGAATGCCACCGGATACCATCATGGGATTGATCGCCGGAATTAAAGTTACAACCTCATCGGCATTCAACAGGCGAGTTTGAAGACCGAACGTTTTTTGTAATTTTACATGGGTAAGACATGCTTCCAGTTCATCGACCGTAGAAGCCAGAACCAGGTAACCGCAGCGTGTAAACATGACATTGAAGTCGAGTTCATCCGCCAGGGTTTCCCAAATTTCGATGCTTTTTGAGAAGAATCGGATCCATTCCTCGGAAGCAAAGGCGGATCGAATCATCTCACCGTTGCGGCTGCTGGCGCCGCTGCCGACATGGCTTTTGTCGAGCACAACGACAGCGGGCATACCGCAGCGGGCGAGGTTGTAGGCAAGCGCTAATCCCTGAATGCCTGCCCCCACGATAACGACATCATAGGTTTTTCGCAGCTTATTTTTCATCGTCTTCTGTCGCCAGCCAACCCAACGGAATGGGTTCTACGGGTGGACGCAAGGTGGGCACTCTCAACTCCTCGATCGATTGTCCGGTTTTCGCCGCAAACACTTTCAGGATATTTGCGGCACACATTTTTCCTTGGCAGGGCCCCATAAATGCACCGGTATATCGTTTTATGGCCTCCAAATGGTCATGACCCTCTTCAATCGCCCGAATTAGATCAGGTTCAGTTAGGTCCTGGCAAAAACAGATAATTTTTTTGCCCATCCAGAAATCTCCCAAATTGTTTTCATTCTGCAAAAATGATGCAAACTGTTTTTTTAACTCTTGCGTGTATCGCACGAATCTATGACTAATAATCAGAAAATGTTCTGCTTTTCAACTCAATATTCCATGTCCCCTGGCCCAGGCCTTTAATATTGATGATTTTCAATTGAATATTAAATGTAAAACCCTAATTGAGCGGTAAAAAAGACTTGACAACAAATCACAATTAGTTTTAAGAATGTCAAGACCGACCGGTCTGTCTTTATCAATCCGGGATGTAAATCGTATGCGCCTTAAAGAAAAAATCATTCATGAATCCTTGAAACTCTTCTCCCTCAAAGGCTTTTTAAGCACCTCGATTCAAGACATTATCGAGGCAGCCAATACCTCAAAAGGCGGATTTTATAATCATTTTTCGAGCAAAGAGGACCTCTTTTTCCAGGTTCTGGATGAAGCCCGGAAAATCTGGCGGGAAAGAAATCTATTGGGCTTAGACGATACCGAATCTCCGGTGGACAAAGTCAAAATTCTTCTGGAAAATTATAAGGGTCGCTACCTCAGGGATGCTGATAATTTTCCCGGTGGCTGTGTCTTTATTACCCTTGCCGTTGAACTCAGTGACCAACGCCAGCATTTATCAACGGAAATCGAAAAAGGCTTTACCGGTCTAAAAAAAATGATCCAACGCTTGCTGGATCAGGGGAAAGAATGCGGTGAATTAGGAGAAGATATCGATACCGGGGCGATCACCGAAATTTTGTTCAACAGCATACTAGGGGCCTCGGTCTCATTTAGTGCCAATAAATCGACGGAAGGTCTGGATAAATCCGTCAACTCCCTGATCGACTACCTTGAGCAACTGAGGCAATAAGGGTCCTTAATCGTTATTTATTCTTATGGTGGCAAGATGTCTTTCAAAACATAAAAATCAGTATTTTTTAAAAGTGTCTAAAGTGTCTAAAATGCTTAAAGCTGAGGTATTCTGTCGATTTTAGGCAATTTAGGCATTTTCCGGTTTATCCGCCATGTTTCTGGCAGACTTATCCGCGTCAGGGATTGCCATTAAAAACGTTTAACACTACAAAGAGGAAAGGAAGGTTAACGATGATTGATTTTACATTTAGCGAAGAACAGGACATGTTTCGAAAAGCAGCCCGCGAATTTGCTGAAACCCAAATTGCTCCCAAGATATCTGAGATGGAAGAAACGGGGGAGGTCAGTGACGACGTTGTCAAAGCTTTGGGAGCGGCTGAAATGATGGCATTGACCATTCCGGAAGAATACGGCGGGCTGGGATTGGGTTATATTGCTCGCATGATTGCCCTGGAGGAAATCAGCCGGGTTTCAGTGGCAACGGCGATGATGCTTCAGGTTTTTGCGTTAGGTATCGAGCCGATTGTGAAATTCGGCAGTGAGGATCTTAAAAAGAAATATTTGCCCGGATTGGCCAAAGGCGAGCGACTGGCTACCACGGCGGTTACCGAGGCTACCGGCGGTTCCGATCCGACCGGGATTCGTTCGTCCTACAAGAAAGACGGGGATAATTTTATTGTCAACGGCCGCAAATGTTTTATTACCAATTCCCACATTGCCGACACCATCACCATTCTGACCAAATCCGAAGATGATCCCAAAGCGTTTTGTGCTTTCGTAATCGACAAGGATATGGAAGGATGGCGGGCGACCCACAAAGAACACAAAGTTGGTATGCGGGGGTGCAATACCGGTGAGTTGGCGTTTGAAAATCTTATTATTCCCAGAGCGCAGCTGCTCGGAAACGAAGGCAAGGGACTGGGGGTGACCATGGCTGCCATTGGCGATGTCGGCCGAGGCGGGATGGTTGGTTGTGCTCTC
>CP070694.1:3228177-3236738 GCA_020353355.1 Desulfobacterales bacterium
GCCCCGCCTCGCCTGAGCGAGAGCGATGGCGGGCATGCAGCCATGAGGTGTACGCTCCGCTTTCAATCCGGGCCTGCGGCGCGCTCAGCCCCAAGCCGGGACGCTTTTTGAACTCATTAATTTATAAAATCAAGACGTGAAATCCCGCCCCATGGCGGGGCCCTTAAACGTAATTTGCTATTTTTGAGACAGCTTCCATAAATTATAAATTAAGTGATGCTGAGATAAATAAAGATTGCATTTTTATTATTAAATAAAGGCAAAAACGATGCTTATATTCGCCAAAGGCGATTGGGTTTGGCTGCTCTCTTCCGGAGAGCGGTCAAAAAAATCCTGCCAATCCTGCCTGCCCTGCCGAAGCTATTCAAGCGAAGGCGGGTAAATCCTGTCCAAAAGATAAAAATATAATAGAATCCATTCCGATCACTATTTTTGGGAGGCTTTTAGAGAAACCAGGAGAACGGATATGGCTGCCGGAGTGATGCCGTCAATGCGGGATGCCTGACCCAGCGAGGTAGGTTTAATGCCGGATAGCTTTTCTTTCAATTCATTTGAGAGACCATGAACACTGCCGAAATCGTAATCCGGCGGTATCTTGATTCGTTCTAAATTTTTAAACTTCTCAATTTCGCGAAGTTGTTTTTCGATATAGCCTTCATATTTTATCTCGATTTCCACTTGGCGTGCCACGGCGCTTCCGATAGGATCGGGACTCCCGGCCAACGCATTGACCATCTCATAATCCAGCTCCGCGCGTTTGAGAAGCTGATCCAGATAAATGCCATGGCGAATGGATTTAGCGCCGCGGCGCTCAAGATAATCATTTACGGTTTGGCTGGGTTTAATGACGGTGCCTTTGATGCGCGTTATTTCGTTGGCGATTTGTTGCTTGCGTGCGTTGAGATCCTTGAGGGTGTCGTCATCGATCAATCCAAGTTCGTAGCCAATTTCCATCAACCGCAGATCCGCATTATCTTCTCTTAACATGAGTCGATATTCGGCCCTGGAGGTGAACATGCGGTAAGGCTCGCGCGTGCCTCGGGTAACCAGATCATCAATCATCACTCCCATATAAGCTTGAAATCTATCCAGGATAAATGGCGCCCGCTGCTGAAGCTGACATGCAGCATTAATTCCGGCCCACAGGCCTTGGGCAGCAGCCTCTTCATATCCGGAAGTGCCGTTGATCTGTCCGGCCAAAAACAGCCCGGCGATGGATTTGGTCTCCAGGTTCGGCTTGAGCTGAATCGGATTGACATAATCATATTCGATGGCATAGGCCGGGCGCATGATTTCGGCGTGTTCCAGGCCTTCTATGGACCGAACCAACTCAACTTGGATCTCCAACGGAAGACTGTTGCCCAAACCGCTGGCATATATTTCCTCTGTATCGATCCCTTCCGGCTCAAGAATAATCTGGTGCCGGTCCTTGTCGGAAAACTTGACGATCTTATCTTCAAATGATGGGCAATAGCGCGCTGATACACCTTTGATAATACCGCCGTAAAGGGCCGAACGCTCCAGATTGTTTCGCACAATGGCGTGTGCGCGCTGATTGGTATGACCGATAAAACTCGGCATCTGGGGCATCGTGATTTTTTTAGTAAAAATAGAAAACGGCCTGGGGTTTTCATCCGAGTTTTGTTCGCTAAATTTCGTAAAATCAATACTCGATTTCCGAAGCCGCGGCGGTGTGCCGGTCTTCATGCGACCCAACTGAAATCCGGCCTCCCGCAGGTTTTGCGCCAATCCATAGGAGGCAAATTCACCGGCTCTGCCGGCCGGAATTGATTTAAAGCCGATATGCACCAAACCGCTCAAAAATGTACCGGTGGCCAAGATAACCGCCTTGGTCGGATACCCAAAACCCGTCTGATCTTCGACCCCGACCACCCGGTTGTCTTCAAACACCAGGCGTTCAACCATTGCCTGTTTGAGATCAATATTTTCCTGGGCTTCAATAACAGCCTTCATGGCGATATGATATCGCATCTTATCATTCTGGGTGCGGGAGGAATGCACCGCAGGCCCTTTTTTGGTGTTCAGCGTCCGGTATTGAATGGCTGTTTGATCCGTAATTTTGGCCATCTCGCCGCCCAAAGCGTCGATTTCTTTTACCAGCTGACCTTTCGCCATGCCGCCTATGGAGGGGCTGCACGGCATGGCGGCTAGCTTGTCAAGGTCAATGGCCAGCAACAGCACACGGCAGCCCATTCGAGCGGCAGCCAGAGCAGCCTCGCATCCGGCGTGTCCGGCCCCGACAACGATAATGTCGTATGTGTTGGAATAAACGGTCATAAACCGGGCTTCAGGGTTCAAGGTTCTGGGTTCTGGGTTCTGCAGTTATTGATTGGTAATTTGACAGCATTTGTCAATTTTTTTTATTTTTGATACTTATCTATAATTGTGAATTTTGTTCATTTCATGGCATCATATTTTTTCGGAACTATAACCCATAAAAAGGCTAATTCAAATATTTTTTAAAATCAAGTTCTTATCGTAGGTTGGGTTAAGACCCGCCGTTGACATGTTGGGTTTCGTAACCTCAACCCAACCTACTCAATTTCCGTCGCGGCAGTTGGCTTTCGACAAGGGTCGAAACCCAACACAACCGCTGCATTAATTCTCCGATTTCCTTTCTTTGGGTTATAGGTCCGAAAATAATTGATTTAAACCTGTTTTGTTCCGGCTTTTCCGGATTGGGTATTATAGTACTACCGCAGGTTGCGGTCAAGCAATGGACCTCGAATATGCGCCAACGATATAACGATTTAAATTCATATCTAAGAGGTATCTTTGGTTGTCGGGTACAAAAAATAACCATCGATGCCGGGTTGAACTGCCCCAATCGGGATGGCACCATTTCTTACGGCGGCTGCATCTACTGTAACGCCCGGGGGTCCGGAACCGGCGCACACGCCGAGGGGATGTCGGTCACCGAACAGCTCATGGCGGGCAAAACAAAGCTTTCAAAACGCTACAAAGCCGAAAAATTCATCGCTTATTTTCAGTCATTTTCCAACACTTATGCGCCCTTAGACAAACTCAAAAGCCTATATGAGGAGGCCCTGGCGGTGGATGGCGTGGTCGGCCTTTCCATCGGGACACGACCCGATTGTGTGACTCCGGAGGTATTGAATCTACTCCAGGGTTATGCCGGCCATTATCTGGTCTGGATCGAATACGGGCTGCAATCCGCAAAGGATAAAACACTGGCAGCCATCAACCGCGGCCACGATGTGCAGTGTTTTATTGATGCGGTCCAGGCCACCCAAAGACGGGGTATCAACATATGTGCCCATGTCATCCTCGGGTTGCCCAATGAGACACGCGCAGATATGCTGCAAACGGCAAGCCTGATTGCGAAGCTGGGCATCGACGGTCTAAAGCTGCACCTGCTATATGTCATCAAAGGAACCCGACTTGAAGAACTGTATCGACAGCGACGATACAGGTGTCTGAAACAGCCGGAATATGTCGATCTCGTATGTGATTTTCTGGAGTGCATTCCCCCGCAAACGGTCATTCAACGACTCACCGGCGATCCTCACCCCCATGAACTGGTTGCACCCCGCTGGTCCCTGCAAAAAGCGCAAACCCTCAGCCAGATCCGCGAAACATTAATTCAGAGATATTCGTGGCAAGGAAAATTTTACAAGCGTATGCGTTAGGTTAGAGGTTGGAGGTTGGAGGAGGAAAATTAAAAGACAAAGACTCAGGGATTACAAGGCCTTGAGTTCTGCGCCGCTTTTTTTTGCCTCAAACCTCAGACCTCGAACCTAAAACGTTCGTAATGAAACTGTGAACCTTTGAACCTTGAACCTGAAAACCTGGTCATTATACGAATGCATCAGACGACGTCTTTGGCCGGCTTGCAATCTGCCCGCTGACATCATATATTTAATAATAAACGTAGATTAACACATGTTGACACTATGCTGAATGACTACGCCCATGAAAAAATAGATGATTTTGATCTTTCCTTCAAAATCTTCCACGAGCTGATGGCCAACAAGGTGACGAATATCCTCCTGGTTTCCAGCCCTTATGAAGCCTTTATTATGGAAGAAGAGGGACGTTTGGCGGAACGAATTATCCACGAATACCGCGGGCTCAATCTTTCCCGGCCGCCCATGTTGACGTGGGTATCATCTGCCCGGGAAGCGCTGGATACATTGAGCCGCAAAAAGTTCGATTTGGTCATCACCATGCCCCGGGTCGATGAAACCGATGCCTATGATCTGGCACGGAGCGTCAAAGCCGATTTTCAGGACCTGCCGGTGTTTTTACTGGTCCACAGAACCTACCGCCACATGCTGGATCGGAAATATTCGGATCGAAAAATCATTGATCGCGTATATGTCTGGTTCGGCAATACCGACCTTCTCTTGGCCGCCATTAAAAATCGCGAAGACCAAATGAATGTCGCCTACGACACCCGGCGCGCAAAGGTACGCGTCATTATCATCGTTGAAGATTCACCGATTTATTACTCATCCCTGCTGCCGCTGTTATATAAGGAAATCGTTACCCAAACCCAGGCCGTCATGGAAGAGTCCGTCAATGACGAACACCGTATTCTGAGAATGCGTGCCCGCCCTAAAATTCTTGTGGCTGAAACCTATGAAGAAGCCTTGGATCTTTACCACAAATACCAACCGTATTTGTTGAGTATATTTTCGGATGTTCGATTTCCGAGAAACAAACAGATGGATGACACCGCAGGGTTTCGTCTGCTTTCGATGATCCGGGAAGACATGCCGGATTTACCGCTGTTGATGCTGAGCTCCGAGAAAAGAAACCGGGATAAGGCATCAATGATTCCGGCGGTTTTTTTAAACAAAAATTCCCCCACCCTCCATTCAGAGATCCGCAAATTCTTCATGCAATATCTCGGATTTGGTGATTTTATCTTTCGACTGCCTGACGGCACCGAAATTGCCAGGGCCTCGAATTTACGTCAAATGGAAGGAATTCTTCCTTCAATTCCGGATGAATCGGTATATTACCACGCCCAACGCAATCATTTCTCAAGCTGGCTGATGGCGCGCTCCGAGATCATGCTGGCTTCCAAGCTCAAACCGGTGAAAGTCACTGATTTTTCCACCACCGGCGAAATTAAAAAATATCTGATTGACTGTATTCATGACCGCCGGGTGGGTCGCCAAAAAGGAATTATTTCCGAAATCAGTCCGGACAACTTCGATCCGGATGCTGATTTTGTCAAGGTCGGCAAAGGATCGTTGGGCGGCAAGGCCAGAGGCCTGGCTTTCATGTCTACCCAGCTGAAAGAAAACCCAGATTTCGCAAAGACCTTTCCCAAGGTTGACATTACCGTGCCCAAAACGTTCGTCATCTCCACCGAAGGATTTGACTCGTTTATCAGCGAAAACGATCTCAAGGACCTGTCAACCGGAGAATACAGTGACAAAAAAATTACAGAGGCCTGTTTAGCCGCCCATTTCCCGGATTGGCTCCGCCGTAATCTGGAACTGTACCTGAAACATGCCGCATATCCTCTGGCGGTGCGGTCTTCCAGCCTTTTGGAAGACGCTCAATTCCAGCCCTTTGCCGGAATTTACAAAACCTACATGATCCCCAACAATCATCCCCTCCATCACCAACGATGTGAGCAGTTAATTTTGGCTATCAAATTGGTATATGCCTCCACCTATTTTGAATCCTCACGCGCTTTTGCCAAGAGCACCTCCCATCGCATCGAAGACGAAAAAATGGCGGTGGTGATCCAGCAGTTGACCGGAAACGCCTATGGGGATTATTACTATCCAGCCATCTCCGGGGTGGCCCAATCCTATAACTTTTATCCACTAGCCCATCTGCAGCCGAATGACGGAATTGCCCATGTAGCACTGGGTCTTGGAAAAACCGTAGTGGAAGGCGGAACCGCCCTTCGATTTTCTCCCAAATACCCCCAATATCTCCCTCAATTTTCAACCGTGGATGATATTTTAAACAACTCCCAGAGGCGTTTTTATACCCTTGACATGAGCGCGTCCCCAAATGACCTTCCGTTAAAAGAAGATGCCACCCTGGCCGAACTCGACATCAATGAGGTCGCCACACATCCGCCGATCAAATACCTCTGCAGCACCTATCTTCCCCAGGATCACCGCATACGAGACGGTGCGCAAGCCAATGGATATCCTGTGATGACATTTGCCAACGTATTAAAATACCAGTCTTTTCCGTTGGCAGAAATTATTTCGGAACTGCTCAAAATCGGGCGCAGGGGTATGGGGTGTCCGGTTGAGATAGAATTTGCGGTGAACCTGCCGCTGGGCGAGAGGCAGCCATCGGAATTTAACCTGCTGCAGATCAGACCCATGGCCATCAGTCAGTATCATTTGGAGGTGGAAATCAGCACGGCAGAAATCGGCAAGGCGTTTTGCTATTCCACGATGGCCCTCGGAAACGGTCAATCCAATGACATCCGAGATATTGTCTATGTCGATCCGCAAACCTTTGATCCCGCCCGCACCATTGAGATCGCCGCAGAAGTCGGCAGCATCAACCATGAGCTTTTCAAAAAAAACCGAAAATATTTACTGATTGGTCCCGGTCGCTGGGGATCGGCCGACCGCTGGCTGGGTATACCCGTAAAATGGAAGGATATATCGGGGGTGGGGGCGATTGTCGAAACCGCAGCGCAAAACTTGAAGGCCGATCCATCACAGGGATCACACTTCTTTCACAACATCACGTCGCTGGGAATCGGCTATTTTACGACCTCGCAAAACAAGAAGGATTTCATTGACTGGCAATGGTTGCAATCCTTGCCGGCAACCAAAGAAACCACTTACCTCAAGCACATCAAACTTAAAAAACCGCTGACCATCAAGATTGACGGCAAAAAATCCCAAGCGGTAATTCTCCCATGATTCAATTAAGGGATTGAGGAATTTAGGATTATCATACGAATGCGTTAGGTTTGAGGTTGGAGGTTTGAGACAAAAATTATAAGGCGCAAAGTTCAGGGTATAAGGCATGGGGCATGGTGCAAAGGGCATGAGGTAAAGGATTAGAGATTCTGGTTTAAGGGCTTTTGATTTTTAAATTCCTCAATTCCTGAATTCCTCAATCCCTGAATCCTCTGTCTTCTGTCTTCTGTCCTCTGTCCTCTGACATCTGAAACCCGACACCTGGCACTTGATCCGCGGACCGAATGGAAGCTAATTGAGCTGAATGCTGTACCGGCCCTGCCCATCAAATATCCGGATAAAGTAAGGCGGTTTAACATCTTGCGGTATTTCGAAGGACTTGGTCACACCGGGAAGAATCTCGGCTGAATATCCGATGGCTTGCCGGTCACGGGTGTGAAGTGCCATTTTCATCGACTCACTTTCCGGATTGCACGTAAAATTCAGTTTTTCCCCTTTTTGGAGAACAAACGTATACCAGTCTTCTTTATCGAGTCCTCCCAATTCGCCGGAAACAAAACGCCCGGAGTTGATTTCAATGGCCCTGGTGATCTTATCGCCGGCATCCTTTCCCGATTCAGCATCATTTTGACTTTTGGTGTAAAGACCAATTTGGTAGGTCCCACTTCCGTGAAAGGCCTTTACGAAATAGGTTCCGCCGGATGTTGAATTCATCAGCAGACGGGCCGACTTCGTTACACCCGGTGTAATCTCACCGGAATGCCAAATTTCTTGGCGCTCATAATTGTAGAACGAAAATATCATAGGATTGCTCTCCGGCGACGGGGTACAAGCCAATTCGAGGATATGTCCGTTTGAAAGCCGGATCTGGTACCAGTCTTCTTCGTCCAGACCGCCAAGTTCACCGTGGTAGGAACGCCCCGGTGCAATTTCAACGGCCCTGGTAATGGAATCACCCGCATCATTGCCTGAACCGGCATCATTTTGACTTTCGGCGGTAATTTCAAAGCTATACGAACCCTGACCGTCATAGGCAGCCAAGTAATACCTGCCCCCGGACAGGGAGTTCATGATCATTCGCTTGGACCTGGTCACGCCGGGCGTTACTTTATCCGAATACCAGATTTCGTTACGTCCAAAATTGCGAAGTGAAAAATTCATGGCTTGCGCCTCAGGGTCCGGTGTAAATACCAGATTCAAAATATGTCCGGGGGCAATGTCAAATTGATACCAATCTTCAACATCAAAACCACCCAGTTCTCCCAGGTATGAAGCATCCGGTTTAATTTCAACGGCCCTGGTAATCTTATCACCGGCATCATTGCCTGAGTCGGCGTCATTTTGGCTTTTGGTGGACAGGCCAAGATCATAGCGGCCGAAACCATCAGACACCACCACAAAAAACGTTCCACCTGTCGTGGTATTCAGGATGATCTTGGTTGATTTTGTCACACCGGGTACAACATGATTTGCATTCCAGATCTCCTGACGCTCCACATTACGCAGGGATACTTTCATCGGCTGGCCGGCCTCGTCCGGGGTAAAATTAAGATTTAAAATATTACCTGAAGGAACTTCAAACTCGAAAAAATCCGTATCTTGACGTTGGGACAGCTCAGCGTCAATCTTTCCGAGGGATATCGGGGTGGCCTGATCATAGGC
>CP070694.1:3236838-3253495 GCA_020353355.1 Desulfobacterales bacterium
ATAATTCACTATTCAAGATTTGACCCCCATTTCTAAGCTCGATGCGCTCGCCTTGGGTGGTTTCAACCGTGACTGACTTTAGCCCGCGCTCGGCGGCCCAGAGGTAAGATAAATCGGCCAGCATGACAACCATGCCGATGGCCATTGCCCAAATGGCGAATCGTTTCAAAACAGGACCCCCTTTACGACCTGTTTTCAAATCGATAAAAATGCGTCCAGTCTTTATCAATAAAAAACCCCATCTCTGTTTAAAAGATGGGGTTTTTTATTCTTCCCATGAAGACCTCTCGTTTTGGTTTGGCGCATTCCAAACGAATTGTGCAATTTTTATCACAGCCGCTTCATTAAAGTCAATATCTTTGCATAAAATTTGGGGTCGCGACGTGATTAGTGATTATAGAGGACTGTTTAGTCACTAATCCAGATTTGATCTCTATTTTCTACAAATAAACTTCACACCTAGTTGCTCGTTGGCTTGATCGGCTTGTCAGCTGAATATTTTATCTAATCGTGCTTCCACTTTATCAAATAACTCGTAGACGAAATCAGTTCGTTGCGAAGTTCCGCACTGTGCAAATGATTTAAGCTTTTTTGAGCCTTCGGCTTTAAAACGGAAAATTTGATATTTTTTAAGGCCTTTCAGGTTGTGCCGCTTGAAATTAACCATTTTCAGCATAACTGGAATGATCGCCTTGGTTTGATCATCAATGAATTTCGGAAGCTCTTCTTCCTCGATATAATCAGATCCTAAAAATGCAGGGCTTATCAACAATAATCCTAAAGAACAATTATTAAGCGCCTGCTGAATTTCATTTTTCCAATTTTCCCCGGGTAGAATTTCTGTGTCTTGCCAGAAAACATATTGGTATTTGTGTGATGGCGCAGTCATTTCTTTGAATTCTTCTATAAATGGTCCTGAATAATCGTCGTCCGAATGAGCGTACGAAATGAAAAAATTGATGGTTGTTCTTTTTCTGATCATCATTAATAGATCCTTAGTGATTCGTTCCAGCTAACGTCTGACATAAGAGGAGGACGTTCTAATTGAAAAAAAATAATTAATAAAGATAAAAACGCTATGCAAATACAAGCTGTTAGCAATTTGCAAATTATAGTCCGTCCTTATTAATGCCGTCGTTATCTTCTAATCCATTGATATTTTCAATTACATCAAACAATTTATGATGGTTACCATATAATTTATAGTTACGTAACATTAAAACTGCCAACAATAGGCATTCATAAAAGGATGTCCACATACCAAAATGCTGAAAATTCCATCTCGAATATACACCAAGAATCAATGTAGCCCCAAATGGCTCAACAAGACTCACGATATATTCCAGAACAATGGATCTAGCCTTGGGTAGTACTTATCAAGTAAATTTCGGGTTAATAATCATTTATTGTGTTTCTATCGGAGGTTGCCTCCAAAACACAAAAGTGCAGAATGGGATTATTTGCCGAAAACCTCAACTCCCAGGGCCTTAGATATTTTGCCAATATCTGCAAAATTGTAAAAATGACGGATATGTAGATGATGAAAAATAAAACCCCACTTCTTTGTGAGAGATGGGGTCTTGGAAGTCAGGACATAAGCCCTCCGCTAAGGGTTACGCTTTATTATTTTTATCGTATTTTTTGAGAAGATCTCTAAAGGCTTCTTCGGTGAGCTGAGAGATGGATTTTTCAATCTTTACGCTCAGGAGTTTTATATCTTTCTGCAATTTAGCGTCGATCCGAGTTGAAAACATTTTTTGATCAGCCATGTAAGATAAATATCAAAAAAATCATGTTTGCAAAAGAAAAAGTTTGACAACCATCTTGTTTTATAGTAAACAAGAAAACATGTAGACAGAAGTGTTGGTCTCAAACCACAGGCCATTAACCAATCATGAACAAAAATTAGCGACCAAGTGTGCTGCAGAATTGCAGGCGGTTTTATGGCCGCGGCGGCCGCGGGGCGCTTTTTCATGAATGGAGGGTAAAATTAATATGAAAGGCACAGAAATTCCAAAAACATTAATACGGCTTATTGAGAAATGGATGAACAATAAAAAGACAGGATCTTTGCAAATCAATTTTATTAAGGGTGAAATTAGTAACGTTTTCGAGAACCGGGCAATTAGTTTGAAAAATAATGAGAAGCGGGTGTAAGGCACATAAGATAATATTAATATTCATTGCGATATTTATCTGTCCATCTTTTCTGTTGGCGAAACGAGAGCATCCGGAAAAATGGTATCAGAAAAAATGGTGCGGAGCGCATCAGGGCCAGGTCGAAGTGGTGTCGCCGGACGACACCAGCTGCGATTTTGTGACAGATCCCCATGCGATTGAATTTGATTTTGGAAACAATTGGGCCGAGGCCATCAACATGAGGATCGGCTAATTTTTTGACTATTCAACTAATAAACTAATCAACCATTTAACGACATCATTTTATTGGAAACGATGAAAGACAGAAAATTTTGGATCAGGCTGCATACCACCATTGAACACTTTGAATTACCCATTGATGCCTGGATTACAGGAAATACAGCATATTAGCTATGTGACAAAAAAAGTAAAAATTTCCCTTTAGTCCTAAATGTGAATATGTAACGGACATTGCCCAACCCATAATTGCGCGTTTCGATTTCCGTAGTAATCATCTGAAAATACTTAAAAATACTAATTATTTTAAAAAAAATCTAAAGTTTAACTGCTACGCCGCCGAAATGATAAGAGCCGCTGAGCTGAGAAATCTAAAAATATTAATTATTCCAAAAATTATCTAAAGATTTTCATCTACGAACCGATATATTGAAAGACGGATGGCTGTGAAAGCAGTCTGACATCCGAGTATTTAGCAAGGGAGAAAGGAAAATGACAATGTATACCAAGAAAGAAGTCCGAGAAAACGCTGTCATCGATGCCAAGAACAATCTTCCCGATAAAGATGACCCGAATTTCTCTCAATTCGAGCAAGAAATGATGGCGATGGCCAAAAACGAAGCGCGGCAGGTCAAGGCCAAGTTTGAGCCCGAATTGGAGATGCTCACCGGGAAACATAAACCCCTGTTCAAGGATTATCAGCGGATCTCCATGGACTATGAAGCGCACTCGACCAGGATCAAGCGGTCCGAGCCCAGTGTGGAACTGTCCCGGGGTAAGTACTACATTTTAATGATCCTTTTTGTCCTGGGTGAGATACCCATGAACTCCCTGGCCTTCGCCGTTTTTGGTGAAAGCCAGATATTTACATGGATCATGGCACTCGGTGTGGCAGTGGCCATCCCCTGGATCGCTCATGCTGTGGGAATCCTATTGAAGCGCGGGTCTACTCCCTGGTGGAAAAGTGGTATTGGTGTTGGGACACTGCTATTTCTAACCATCGGTGGTCTGCTTGCCATTGGCTACGTTCGCGTCGAGTACCTGACTGATCTCAACGCAGCGGCGGCGGGTGGAATCAGCAGTTTCGGTAACAGCAAACTAATCGGCGCTGCATTTATTGGCCTGAACCTGGTCATTTTAGCCGCAGCTACGCTATGCTCTTATTTTGCCCATGACAAGGACCCGCTGTTAGAGCATTTACACCGCAGAACCAATAAGCTCAACAAGAGCATGCGCGAAATTGAAGCAAAACATAACAAACTTCTTACCAAACAAGAACAGGAAATTCAGCGGATTCATCAGCAAACTCAGGAAATTATCTATTACTACCGAAAAATTAATCAGCGCGAACGTCCCGACCATCAAAAACCCAAGTCATTCGAACGGGATCACGAGTTGGTTATCGGCGATAAAGAAGATGAAGAGAGCAAAAAAATGTTAAACGCGACGGGTCAATTCCGTCTTCAGGATCAGACGCAGGTGCTGAGACCATCGTAAGCATCAAATTCGTTCATGTATTTTGAGGAGGTAAATTCCAATGAAGTCATGGAATCTAAAAAACTTGTGCACTATCTTTCTCGGCGCCCTTCTGGTATTGAGCGCTATGAATCAGGAAGCTGACGCTTTTTTGAATTTCAGCAAAGATAAACAAGGTCCGCGCGCGATCCTTGTTTTTGTGGATATGTCGGGTAGCACAAACATCGCCCGGCGCACAGTTTACAAGAATGCGTTTGAGAAAATTTATCAAAACCTTCGGCAAGGGGATCGTATTATCGTCGGAACCATTACCGGTCGCTCATATATCGATTTTAAGCCGGTGGTGGATGTCGAAATTCCCAAGCAGTCTGTCTGGGTTAATCGGATTTCTTTCGAACAAAACTTAGCTAAGACTAAAGAAAATATCAGAAAACAGGTAGAGGGCCTCATGTCCCGCAAAAAAGGGACACCGCGCACGGAGATTCTAAATTCTTTGAATATTGCCGATACGATCTTCCATAACGAAAAACGTCATAAGATCCTGGTTATCCTCTCTGACATGGTCCAGGATTCAAAAGAATATAATTTCAGCCGGGTAAAGGTTACAGACGCCTATACTGCCGATATCATCAAATATCGCAAAAAGAACAACCTCATCCCCAACCTCAAGGGCGTCAAGGTTTATGTGGCCGGGGCCAGCGCAGATGAGGCCAAAAAATTTCGGTCAATAGAAAAGTTCTGGAATAGCTATTTCGAGGTCACCGGAGCAGATTTTTCCACCCATCGGTACGGCCATTCCCTTCTTGAGTTTGAAAAAGAAGCATAGATAAAAAAGCGATTGTCCTGCTTTGCATGCAGGACAATCGCTTCACCAAATTCTCAATGCCTGTGCACACCCAGCGCTCCCAATCGCGCCACTTCAATCAGTTTCCCTCTTCCTGATACTTCAATTTCCCATATGTCTTTGGAATTAAGCTTGACGGGCTGTTGCTCAAATAGCCAATTTGAATCGACTCGGGTTTTTGATTTGGTGATTTGGGGGTCGGGCCGCGCTATGTATTTTGAGTCAAATGAAAACCATCAAACTCTATGCCCCTTTTAAGGCATATATCGCCTTTTTTAACCCTAAAAACGACGTTATAGAATAAATGTTATGCAGAAGAGTGCCTGGAGATTACCAGCTTATAGAAGGAGGGGGACTTTCTATAATGCCGATTTTGACCTCAAAAAGAGCGATATAGGCCTCGAAAACACCTATAAATGGGTCTCTTTTCTATAAACATTAAGAAGATATCGCGGCCCGACCATGATTAAGTAAACGCATCTGTAATTTGAAACCGAATTGAGACCTATTCAAACGAAATATGCTAAGTAAGGTCAAGCATATTACCCTCGTCTATTCAGGATATGCGTGCCTCCACCACAAAGAGATCGAAAGAATAAAAACAATTATAGCCGCTAAAAGTCCAGCAGAATTTAAAGACAAGAGATCGATCTCTTTACTGGGGAATTGCCAATCATAGTTAATAATTGGTCGGATACTATATGCGAGTCCAACACCGGCAATGTAACTCCAAGCTGCCATCACCGAAGAATAGACTATCATCGATGCTTGCCTCACTCCGATTTTAAAAACAAAGGACTTTTTACCACTGATATCACCTGCATTCTGGGAAGACGAAATTGTATTGAATGGGCCTATTAATTTCTCACAGAATTTTTCTGGCATATTATCATCTTTATCTTTTGGAAATTTCCAGTAGCTAAAAATAAGTTCTTCCTGCATCCTGGCGATATCCTGTAGTCGCAAACATTTGTAAATACCATTAAGCTCGTGAATACATAGACCTAATGTGACAACTAATCCGAAGAGACCTATTGCAATAAAAAAGGGATATTTATCAACAGAGATACCCTTCCCTAATAAGAGGAATATCCCTGTGCCAGATGCGATTGGAAGAATCGCAAGCAGCTTCGCCCTAAAATCCGCAATTCCCTGATGCATTGCTGATGTTTGGTCATAAATTGTTCGTATTTTATCAAAATCTGGTAAATTACAATTTGACCAGGAAAGACTATTTTTTTCGGGAGAATCATTGTTTTCATTTTTTGTGCAACTCATTTTAGCCATATTAATACCTCCTTCCTTTATTCCTAAAAGAGGAATAGAACTAATAACATGTCAGAGATCCATTTGAGCAAGAATCAATCTCTAATGCCTTTATTGATAATGCGATTTGCTTTGATGTCAATATCTCTATCTATGGCGAAACGAGAGCATCCGGGAAAATGGTATCAGAAAAAATGGTGCGAGGCTCATCAGGGTCGAATTGAAGTGGTTTTGCAGGACGGTAGCCGCTGCGATTGCGTTACCGATACCCACGCGATTGAATTTGATTTTGGCAGTCAGTGGACCGTGGCCATCAACATGAGAATCGGCTAATTTTTTAACTATTCAACTAATAAACTAATCAACCATTTAACGACATCATTATATTGGAGACGATGAAAGACAGAAAATTTTGGATACGGCTGAACACCACCATAGAACACTTTAATTTGCAAATTGATAGGTGGAATGTTGGGGATGCAGCATATTAGCGATTTCACTCTAAAAAATTAATTATAATTCACTATTCAAGATTTGACCCCCATTTACTAAAAGCTTTAATGAAAAATGCCGAAAAAATAGAAATAATTTTTAGTCTTGCCAAATTTGTTAATATCGCTAAAATATATAAATTTACGAAGAATTCGATCCAAATTGGGAGTATCAAATGAAAGCTGTTAGGAACTTTTGGAAAGTTATTGATATCCAGACCGTTATAATTACAATTTTAGCATTAATTTCGACGTATATTTGCAATCGATTCGGCTTTTATGCTGATTTGCCCTGGGGATTAATCGGAATTGCTATTATTTTTCCCATCGTTTTTTCTATAAACTCGGCTTATCGAAGAAGAGAGGAAGCCTTGAAATATTTTGCATCTTTAAAGGCCCATGCAGTGGCAATTTTTTACGCCCATCGGGATTGGGTCAAGGGAGACCCTCAACATGCAGAGAGAGTAAAAAAAATGATTTACAGCCTCCTCTGTGCCATCAAAGAATATTTTTCATCTTCTCCTGAAAAAGAGCAGGCTGCATTTGGCAATGTATACAAAGAACTTTCAAAATTTTCACTTTCTCATGAAAAACTTCGCGAAGCCGATGTGCCCGCCAATGAAGTTTCCAGACTGAATCAATATCTACGCTCAGTCATAATCGAATTTGAAAAAATGCGGAACATATTATTGTACCGCACGCCAAATTCGTTGCGCGCCTACAGCCAGATTTTCTTAAATATTTTTCCTATCTTGTACGCACCTTATTTTGCAAACCTGTGCCAGAAATCCTATGAAATTGTTGGCTATGGTGTGGCTATCATTTACAGTGTCGTACTAGTCAGCCTGGACAACATTCAAGAGGACCTCGAAAGTCCTTATGATTCAGTAGGTGCAGATGATGTAAATCTGGATGTAGTTGATGAATACATGGACTTAATGCAGTCGAATTAAACTGGAAATGAAGAAAAAATGCGGTCCGGTCATTGATTATTGACTAAGAAGCCATAAAGAATTAGGGGTCGCGACTTGATTAATGAGTAAAGGCAAATTAATTAATCACTAATCAAGATTTGATCCCAATTGCACCAAGGAGACTTAAGCGCTGCTCTTTGCCCAGGAGAGATATTTTTCTTGACCTAGCGCCTTTTAATGGGTGACCCCAATTGCACACCACTTAAAAGATCATAGAGCCAGTACCACGAGCACGTCGATTCAATGACGATTTGGGTAGGCCCACCCAGATTTACAAAATACTCCAAGATGTGCTCTTCGTGGTTTGCAAAATTGTGCCTGAATACAACTTTGCCGCTGCCATCAATGGTGGTGATAAAAGATGTTTTCTTGTGTAGATCAATTCCGGTATAATACATTTTGGCTACCTCCTTTTTGTTTTCTTCTCCTGGGGATTCATTGTATCACTGAATCCTTTTGGAGGTAGCTTTTTCATATGATCAGGTTTTGAAAGGCGCAGTTTTTTCTAAGTACTCTAGATATATCTTCAATCGATTGATGTTTGCTTTACTCCCCAAAAATAAGAAAAAGCCCTCTTTTGAAAAACAAGAGATAGGAATCGCTCAATGAAATGGACATTATTATTTTTTGTCCTGACCTTGGCTTTTGTTGATTGTTCACCAAATGATGGCACCAACAAAGATATTTATCCAGGTGTAAATTGGCAAAAGGCAGTGGAACCCGATAAACTTGGTTGGTCATCGGCCAAGCTTGCTGAGGCACGCAATTTCTCAAAAAAGATTCATTCTGCTGCGGTGATGATAGTAGATAATGGTGTCGTTATTGATGCTTGGGGTGATATAACACGGAAATTCTATTGCCACTCCATAAGAAAAAGTCTACTGAGTGCATTGATTGGAATCCACATTGAAGAAGGTAATATTGATTTATCCAAAACAATACAGGAGTTGGACATAGACGACTACGAACCTTCTCTTATGCCAATTGAAAAGCAAGCAACTGTTTTTGATTTGATCAGAGCGCGCTCAGGAATCTATCACCCTGCGTTAGGTGAGGGCTACTTTATGGAACCCATGCGACCTGAGCGGCACACCCACGCCCCCGGGACATTTTGGTACTACAACAATTGGGATTTCAATGCGCTCGGAACAATATTTGAACAAGAAACCGGTACGAAAATATTTGAAGAGTTTGATACCCGTATAGCCAATCCCCTTCAGATGGAGGATTTTAATATTAACGATTGGAGATATCTAACCAGTAAGTGATAACTGTCAGCACATCGCTGACCCAAAAATATCAAGACATCGCTGACCTTAATGGTCATTTGTTTCAGGACATCGCTGACCCTGTTCTCGAATTCAATGATCTGATAGCCTTACTGCATTCCACGCTCAAGGAGGCTATCAGATGGAACAAAACATTCGAAAAACAGCTATTGAACGATACCTGAAAGGAGAAAACCCAAAGTCAATTTATAGCGACCTGAAGCGTTCCAAAGAATGGTTTTTTAAATGGCTACGACGCTATAAATCCGGAGACCCCCATTGGTACAAGGGCAAATCCAGGGTTCCTTACAGGCAACCAAATGCAATCAGTGAAATTGAAAAACAGCGCATCATCTCAGTCAGACACAAGCTGGAGTCTGAAAAATTCGCTCAAATCGGAACTTCAGCCATCAAATGGGAGTTGCGCAAATCTGGATACCCGTTACCATCTGATAGCACTATTCATCGCGTTTTAAAACGCGAGGGATTGATTAAAAAAAACTTCATACGTCCCCAAGGGCGTTGAATATCCGTATTTCACTGAGGCAGTTGACTTTAATAATATTCACCAGGCCGATCTTGTCGGTCCGCGTTACATCAAAGGCGATGGCAAGTTTTATTCATTCAATTTGATGGACGTCTACAGTCATCGCGTTTTCATTGAATCGCAACGCAGCAAAGCGGATCGACAGGTTGCCAACAGTTTGCTCAAATGCTGGAAAACCATCGGTTTGCCCGACTATCTGCAGCTGGATAATCAGCTCAATTTTAGAGGCAGCAACCGCTATCCGCGCTCATTGGGTTTGGTCATACGGCTGTGCTTGCACTTTGATGTAACACCGGTTTTTATTCCAATCGGCGAACCCTGGCGCAACGGTTATATTGAAAAGTTTAATGACACCTATAACAAAAAGTTTTTCCGCCGCCAGTGGTTCTCCAGCTATTCGGCGTTAAAACGGCAAAGTAAAAATTTTCAACGCTATCATAACAAACATCATCGCTATAGCTACTTGAATGGCAAAACACCCTTGCAGGTGGTCGACAGCGATGGTTTTAAGCCGATTACCATCGGCGCTAATACCAAGATACCGCAACTTGATGAAATCTGTGATGGTAATATTATTCTCATTCGCTTTATCCGCAGCAATCGCCAGTTGGATATCTTCGGTGAAAAGTTCAAGGTCTCTAAGCATTTAATTTATTCATATGTAAAAGCAATAATTGTAGCCCAAATCAACCAGCTGCAGCTTTATCTTGGTGATGATTTGGTCCAGACAATCGACTATCAGTTGTCAGTTCAAGATTAATAATTTATCTCGGGGTCAGCGATGTGCTGACACTTTTTAGCATTAAAGTCGGGTCAGCGATGTCCTGACATTTGGCATTTAGGGCTTAAAGTTCGGGGGTCAGAGGTTCAGGGCCTTTCGAATTTGGAATTCGGAATGCGGAGTGCGGAATAAAAAAATAAAATCCAAAACGATTAAATTACTCGCATATAGGGGCGGTCATTCGCTACCACGTCACCAATCCGGGCAGCCGTCTCAAGGCCTGCGCCTTTCAATTCTGCAATGACATCTTCGGCTTGTGATCCGGCAACAGCCAGCAAAAGCCCCCCCGAGGTCTGAGGATCGAAAAGCAACGCCTGCTGGGCTGCAGACATTTCAGATAAAGCATCCCAGAATCCTTCGACTAATTTTCTGTTGGCTTGATTGCTTCCGGTTGTCTCACCTTTGCGATACATATCCAGAGCATTGGGATAAAAGGGAAATTCATTATAGAAAAGATCAATTTGCACCCCGCTGGCCTGTGCGATTTCCAGACAATGCCCTAAAATGCCGTATCCCGTTATGTCGGTACAGGCATGCACATCGAATTCTGAAGCGGCTTCAATGGCTGCTCGGTTTAATGCGGCAACCTGGGGAAGAATCGCTTCCAGTTCGCGATAGGGCAGCTTTCCGGATCGGTTTGCATTAAAAAGCACTCCCGTACCCAGGGGTTTTGTCAGAATGAGGGCATCACCTACCCGTGATCCCCCATTGGTCAGGATTCGCTCGGGATGCACACTGCCGGTAACCGCCAGTCCATACTTGGGCTCATTATCATCCACCGAATGCCCGCCGGCCATACTGGCATCTGCTTCCCGCACCTTATCGTTGCCACCGCGCAGGATTTCTTTTAAAATTCCCATATCGAGTTTGGTGGAGGGAAACATCACCAGATTCAAGGCGGTTAAAGGTTTGCCCCCCATGGCATAGACATCCGATAACGAATTGGCCGCCGCAATTTGACCAAACCAATACGGGTCATCCACCGGCGGGGTAATGTAATCTACGGTACTGATTAGAGCGGTCTCCGGGGAAATACGGTACACGGCGGCATCATCGCTGGTATCAAAGCCTACCAAAAGATTCGGGTCATGGGAGAGTTCTAAGCTCTTCAAAACGCCCGACAGATCCGTCGGACCGATTTTGGCGGCTCACCCACAAGTGCGCGACAGGCCCATTAACGTCTTTTTTTTGCCGAAAAACATATGCCGACCTCTTGCGATACAAAGTAATTACTATTGGAAATGAAAACAACTTAGAAATCAAGTGCGCCTATTCCAATCAGCCATGTTCCAGAACCTCTCTGATGGTATCTGAAAGATTCTTCAAAGAAATTGGCTTCATCAGATAACCTGAAATTCCCATGGATTTTGCTTTGGCTTTATTCAGGACTTCGCTATACCCGGTACAAATGATAATGGGGATCTCGGATCGAATCGCTTTTATTTTTTTGGCCAACGCATCACCCGTTAGTTTTGGCATGGTCATATCCGTGATAACCAAATCGTAGTTGTCGGGCTCTGATTCAAAGGCTTCCAATGCTTCAACGGAGTCCGTTTTTGCAACGACATGATAACCCAGATGTTCCAGCATATTTTTAACCAAATCGGTTAATATCTTTTCATCATCCACAAAAAGAACATTTTCCGTGCCGGATTGGAATGCCCCAGTTTCTTTTAGTTCAGATTGCACTTCTGGAGTCGCTCTCGGCAACAGAACCTCGAAGGTCGTGCCCTTGCCGATTTCGCTTTTGACTACGACTGCGCCGCCATGATTTTTGATGATACCATGGACCACGGCCAGACCCAGGCCGGTGCCTTTGCCCCTTGCCTTGGTTGTAAAATAGGGATCAAATATACGCTCGATGGTTTTGGCATCCATTCCATGGCCGGTATCGGAAACAGTCAATCTCAAATAGGACCCTGATTGGAGACTCGGAAATTTAGACGCCATTTCGCTCCCCAATTCGACGCGATCCAGGGTCAGCGCAAGCTCACCCCCAGTATCTGCCATAGCATGATGGGCGTTGGTACAAAGATTCATGATCACCTGATGCATCTGAATCGGATCCGCCAAGACGTAATCGGTCTGATTGGCAATGCTTTGACGTATGGTAACGGTTGCCGGTAAAGATGCACGTATGAGTTTGAGCGCTTCGTTGACGACCTGATGAAATTGCAAGGCTTTGGGCTCATTTCCGGTTTGGCGGCTGAAGGCCAGAATTTGCTTGATTAAATCCCTTGCTCGAAGGGCTGCATGCAGCGCCTGTTTGATATTATCTCGCGCGGGATTTTCCTCGGCAATATCCATCAAGGCCATTTCAGAATAACCCATAATAGCGGCAAGAATGTTATTGAAGTCGTGAGCGATGCCGCCGGCAAGGGTTCCGATGGCTTCCATTTTTTGTGTCTGTCGCAGGCGAATCTCGAGATCTTCTTTTTCTTGCTGGGCTTTTTTCAATTCGCTAATGTCTCGGGTGATCGAGAGAATATGAGGCTTCTCATCGAGCATCAGTAATTTCGCTGAAAACAAACCGGAGATAATATCATTGTTTTTTAGCCTGAATTTTGCTTCCAGGTTTTTGATTTGGCCATCTTTGGTAATACCTTCAATAAACGTTTCGCGATCCTTAGGATTGTGCCAGATGTTGATATCCTTGGCGGTTTTGCCAATCACATCTTCCCTGGTCCATCCGGTAGTCGCTGTAAAGCCTTCGTTAATATCGATACAGCGCCCATCTTCGGCCCGAATGATGGTAACCGGATCCGGAATTGTCTGATAGGCCGTCCGGAAACGCTCCTCACTTTCGCGCAAGGCCTTTTCGACCAACTTTTGATGGGTGATATCGCGAACGATGCTGACCCAACCGATGCGTTGACTGGTTTTGGTCAACAGAGGGACCACCGTATGTTCGGTGGGAAAGACCGTCTCATCTTTTCGCTTCATACAAAAATCGGAAAGATAAAAATAGCCACGCTCAGCTATACGCGGATAGAGCTTTTGCTGGAATTTTTTAAGCTCCGTGCTGCTGACATGCAAAAAATCAGTGGACCTGTCAATGATTTCCTCACGGGTGTAGCCGAAGATTTTACTGGCCGCCGGATTGCAGTTTATAATTTTCGGTGGAATTTCAGCACCCAGGATAAAAATCGCGTCGGTTAGGCTTTCAAAAATGGCTTCAAATAATTCCTGCGAACCCTTGTGATCCTCTGCCCTCATCTGATCAAGGGTTTTTTCCGACTCCCTGATCCGAGATTCCAATTCTTCATAAGTTGGTTTTTGATCCATTGAGCCGACCCGTGAGTTTCTCAAAAATATGGGAGAAAAATTGTTGAATAATACTTAACCCGGATAAGTCCGCCAGAAATATGGCGGATAAACCGGAAAATGCCTAAAAATAATTTGTAAGGATCTAATGCTGGATGATGTGTGACGTGAACGGGTGTCGAGGCAGTAAATCTGTCAAATCAAATACGTTTGGACGTCTATTTATATTGGCTGAAATCCACGCCTCTCAATCGACCGCGCTTTTCAAACCAGTCCATTTCGTCTTTCGGCGGAGCCACAAGCTCTTCTGTTGGTTTGCGAACCAGTTGGATGGCTTCGGACGGACACGTTGTCACACAGAGACCACAACCGATGCACCTTTCGGTAATTACGCGATAGAATTCCTCTCCTTCCTCGATCGCATTGACCTGGCAGCGCTCATCCGCACAGGTGCCGCAGGCAGCACATTCATCCGAATTGATTTCGGCAAAATAATAGGAATTAACAGCATTTAAAATGCCCCATTCATTGATGGAACGCAAAACACCACAACAGCACCCGCAACAGTTGCAGATAAAAGAATGACCGCTTTCCACATTCCATGTCAGATGCACCAGGCCGTCTTCTTCGCATTTCCGAATTAAATCGTAGGCTTCCTGCTTGGCTAGGATGCGGCCGTAACCGTAAGTGTCAAATATACCTTCTATCGGCGCAATCGCCATGCAAACCTCCAGCGGCCGATCACAGGGATTATCCAACAATCCCTGCTCTTTTTTGCAAATACAATCCTGCACCATAAAGGATTTACCGTTTTCGATAATGGTAGACACCTTCTCATAAGGCAAGGCCTCATGGGTGGCCTGGATCTCTTTCTCAATCGGAACGACCTGCATAAGCGGCGGGCTATTTTCAAAAAATTGGGGACCATAATACGCTTTCATATATTCTTCACACATCTCCGCCAGCTCACGATCCAGGTGATGGAGCTGAAACTCATATATTCCGAATGCCCAGGGGACCATCTTAAAAACTCTGACACTGCCAAAATTAACACCGAAAATCTGGCCCCTTTCCCACATTTCGGTCAGGTGCGCATCCAACCCATCCAGAGGGCGGCCGGTGCGCTGAGCAATCTGTTCCGCCGTTTCAAAGCTCAAGCGCAAATCACAGAACAGATCGGCATCTTGCGGCCGAAATATTTTCTTGAGTAATTTTATTTCCAGGCCATCTTCAGCGGCCGGGAATCCGTTGGGAAGCGTATCCAAAACCTTTGCCAGCTGATAATAAACATCATCGCTCATACCGTATAAACCTCCTAACTCGGATAAATCGAAAAATGCCTAAATTGCCTAAAATTGCGGTGTCGCTGCGCTCCGTCTGTTTATGAGCGGTCCCACTTTGGCGTATTTTATGATTTTTCCGCTGCACTACCGTGTATTTTGGCGGCTTTGCGTTGGGACTTTTCCTGTTTTTTCGCCATTTTCCTTAAGAATGCCTCGCCTTTCTTAATACAGCAATTTTTGTATTTTTCACCGGACCCGCAAGGACAGGGATCGTTTCGACCCACTTTTAAGAGGCGACGAGGCGCTGTAACAACGCTCTTGCGCAAACTTAATTTAGGGGAAATCTTGAATCTTTTGCCTTTCTTTTTTCCTGCCATGATAAGCTTTCTATCCAATTCACATAAATTTATCTGTTCTCGATCTTGGATGTCTCAGCGAAACACAGGCGGATCAGCCTAACCTTGGCCGGCGCAGATTAACGTGCAAATCTTTCAAGATCTGTATTTTTTAACTTAGCACAAATGATTTGGCCTTGACAAGAATGTTAATGCAATTGATATTGGGGTTCTCAATTTATTAGAATATCTAAAAGGCAAGAAGAAAAAGACTACCAGCTTGTCGATGATCGCCAGCCGGAGGAAAATGCGCAAGCCCATATTCCCGGATCTAAACTCATTCCATGCCCGGTCCTGAGTGCTGCCTGTTTTGCCGATAGGGTTTAAAATGACGCAGGATATTGACGCTTTAGAAAAGAAATTAGCAGAACTCGATGAAAAAATCGCAGGGGTCGAAAAACGTCTGCCCGCCCACTCTGTCAAACCGCCGATCATGACAGAGCTGTTCGAACTGGAAGACGAACGTGAGGCACTATTAAAAAATTGCAGAATTGAAGCAGGATACATAAAGAATATTGCCAGAAAATCTCAAGTTGCCAGGCTCATTTTGAAACACAAATTCTAATTATGATTGGAAGCATCGAACTCACAACTGTGAAAAGAAATATACACTTATTGTTGACTTTTTTTCTTATGATACTCGATAGATTTCAGCACTTAACATTTAAACAACTGATATTAAATGATATTTGTTTGCGATCTGTTATTTGCATGATTTTTGCAGACGCTAAATTATATAAATTTTCAAACCAGTAAAAACTTGCCAAGATATTTAGGGAGAAAAATCATGATTGCGCTGTTATCAATAGAAAATAATAAAAAGAAAATTTCAATTAAATATTTGCTTTTAACCTTCTTCGTTTGTGTTTCTATGATTGCATGGCTTGGAACATACAATCTGCAGGCGGATGAGAATGATCCTGCAAATAATACGTATGAATCTGAAGTGCGCTTTCAGAATGCCGCACAAGCCCAACGCGCAGAAAACATTGCTACGCAGGTTGCATTACAGGACCCCGCCAAGACGAAAGAGGGAATAACCCGGGACATTTACGATATGCGATCATCTGGCATGGGGTGGGGCGAAATTGCAAAATATTATGGCTTGCATCCATCCATATTGGGGCTGGGGCACTCCAAACTAAAACATGAGGATGCTGCCCGGATTTCGAAGCAGCACCATAGCAAAGACAAAAGCAGCAATCGTGGTAGTGGGCACGGTGGTGGTCACGGAGGCGGTAATGGTGGTGGTCACGGAGGCGGCAATGGTGGTGGTCACGGAGGCGGCAATGGTGGTGGACGTAAATAGATTTAAAATTTAATTTTTCAACTATCAAAGAGTTTAAAGATTATCTCAAATTGAAGGCAGGGCCAGAAATAGCTTTGCCTTTTTCAATCCTCAGTTTTGATTCCTAATAAATATAGGTTGTCAATGGTCTTTGGGCTTAAATCAAGGATCACATTTTTAAGACCTCAAATAATGTGATATCATCTTACTAATCATAGGTTTGCCTATTTATTTGATTACATAATAATATCCAAAATTTTGATCGGTGTACCAGCTTGTGTAAACATAGCCGCCATCTATCATTCATCGATTTTTCATATTGCGTATCGCAATCCAAAAATTAATAAACCATTTTTACTTTTAAGTATTTTGAAAATAGAATTGTAAGCACAATCAATATGAGG
>CP070694.1:3253595-3266514 GCA_020353355.1 Desulfobacterales bacterium
ATTGGGATACAGGGGATCCAATACGTGTGAAGTTTACTATAAAAATGTAAACGTCGCTCCGCAGGACATTCTGGGAGGCGAAGAATGTCTTCACCAGGGATGGCGGCAGATGATGCGATTGCTCAACGGTGAGCGCCTGACGCTCTCGGCCTGCGCCCTGGGCATCAGCGAGAGAATACTGGCGGACGTGATTGAATATGTCCGCGAACGGGTTAAACTGAGCCGACCGGCCGGCAAGTTTCAAGACATCGAACACCAGGTTGTGGAAATGGCCACCGAACTGCAAGCCGCCCGGCAACTGGCATACTATGCGGCCTGGATGGAGACTCGCAAGATGGAATGTGTTCGTGAAACTTCTATGAGCAAGTATCTTTGTGCCGAAACCGGTAAAAAAATTGCCGTGTCTGCGATGCAAATCATGGCGGATTACGCCTATACCATGGCCTGTGATGTGCAACGCTATTTCCGCGATGTTGTGATTCTTTCAATCGGTGGTGGAACCACTCAAATTCAGAAAAATATTATTGCAAAGACGCTAGGGTTATAAGACGATATCCCGGAATACCGGACCAGGAGGAAACGGATAATGGATTTTAAGTTGTCTCGCGAAAATGCGATGATAAAAGATGCCATTTATGACTGGGTTTCCAAGGAGTGTACACGGGATGTGATTTCCGACATGGATGAGCGCAACGAGTTTCCTGCCAAGCTTGCCAAAAAATTATCGCAACTGGGCTTCTGCGGAATGATGATCCCGGAAGAAATCGGGGGTGAAGGCTGCAATGTTTTGGGGGCCTGTATCGTCACCGAAACCATCGCCGCGGCCTATCCGGCTCTGGCCCGATGGTACACCGGCCCGACGTTTTATGGCGGTGCGGTGATATCAGCTTTGGGCAGTGAGCACCAAAAACAAACCTATCTGCCCAAATGCGCCGCCGGCAAACTGGCGGTGGCTTTGGCGCATACCGAAACCGATGCAGATCCGGATCCTGCAAGGATTCAAACGTCTGCAAAAAAAAGAGGGGATCAGTTTCGTGTCAGCGGTGAAAAACAATACATCAGCAATGCCGATAAAGCGGATCTGCTGCTGGTGGCGGCGCAACAAGAGAATTCCGATCCCGAGGATCAGGCTTTTTCCTTCTTTTGTATCAACCGTCAAACACCCGGGATGACCATCGAACCGGTTGAAAAACTCGGTTATAAAGGCACCAATTTTTGTCGGGTGCGGATCGATGCCGTTGCGATTGGCAAAGATGATATTCTCGGAGGACCGGACAAGCTGGGCCGTGGTGATCAACAATGGCAGCAGATTTTGGATATCGCCCTGTTGGCAGTGACATCCGAAGCGGTGGGGTTGGCCCAAGGTGCCTTTGATTATACCCTCAACTATGCCAGGCAGCGCGTCCAATTCGGCCAGGTCATCGGCACCTTCAATGTCATTCGCAATATGCTGGCCGAACTCGCCTATGACATCGAAGCTGCCCGTTTGCTGCTATACCGGGCGGCCTGGCTGGCCGATCAGCAGCAGCCGTTTTCGCGGGAAATATCCATGGCCAAATGTCAGGCATCTGAAACCGCCCGGCGGGCGGCCATGGACGGACTGCAGATATATGGTGGATACGGCTATACCATGGAGTATGATATTCAGCGCTACGTGCGCGACGCCATGTCGCTGACAACCGCCGGAGCCAGTCTCGAATCCTTAAAGGCTCGAATCGGCGCCGCTTATGGACTTTCTTAAAACACCCCATAGACCGATAAGGTAGTGCACCTATGTTGAAGGTGACCAATCTGGAGACAACCTATAACGATATTATTCTGGCGCTCAAGGGCATATCCATTGAAGTATCTCCGGAAAAGATTGTTGCGATTTTGGGAGCCAATGGGGCTGGTAAAACGACCACGATCAACGCTATCTCCGGTATTCGTAAAACCATAAATCTTGAGGTTGAAGATGGTACCATTGAGTTTGACGGTGAGATCCTCAACGATAAGGAACCCTATGAAATCGTAACCAGGGGAATTTTGCAGGTTCCCGAGGGCCGCCGAATATTTGCAGAGTTGACGATAGCAGAAAACTTAATGATCGGTGCCTATAGCCTCCAGAATCGAGGTCATTTTCAAACCAACAAAGAGATGGTATTCAATTATTTCCCCATTTTGTCAGAGCGGACGCGTCAACTTGCCGGGTATTTAAGCGGCGGGGAGCAGCAGATGCTGGCCATCGCCAGAGCGCTGGTGGCCAACCCCAAATTAATCATGATGGACGAGCCATCCCTGGGGCTTGCCCCGATGATTGTGCAGGAGATTTTTGAAATCATCCGGCGCATTAACCACGAACGAGATATGACGATTCTACTGGTGGAACAGAATGCCCATATGGCGTTGGCCATAGCCCATTACGGGTACATATTGGAAAACGGTCGCGTGGTGATGGAAGGATCCAGCAAAAAGTTGCGCCAGGACAAGGATATCAGGGAATTTTATCTGGGTTTATCTGAGAGTGGTGGGCGCAAGAGTTTTCGGGAAGTAAAACACTACAAACGCAGAAAGCGATGGCTGTCATAGAAAACCAGGTTCCCATTCAGCTAACCGTGTCGGATCTGTCGATCAGATTTGGAGGAATCCATGCCTTGAACGCCGTTTCATTGGCGGTTCGAGAAGGTGAAATTTATTCCATCATCGGGCCCAACGGGGCTGGCAAGACCACCTTGTTTAATTGTATCAGCGGCATTTATCTGGCCCAGGAAGGCAGCATTCAGTTTAACGGTTTGGATATAACGGGAATGAAACCCCATAGGATCGCACAGATGGGCATTGCCCGTGCATTTCAAAACATTGAGCTTTTCAGAGGAATGACGGTCTTGGACAATCTCATGTCGGCGCGGGGCCACGCGATGCGATACGGTCTGTTCAGCGCCGCGGTCTTTATCGGCAAATGTTTACAGGAAGAGGTTCGATGCCGCGATGAAGTCGAAGAGATCATCGAGTTTTTAGATTTACAGAACCTGCGCAAATCGCCGGTGGGCAGCCTGTCGTATGGCCTGCAAAAGCGCGTAGAATTGGGACGCGCATTGGCGATGAGGCCGAAACTGCTTTTGGTCGACGAACCGGTCAGCGGGATGAATCTGGAAGAAACCGAAGATATGGCACGCTACATGCTGGACATCAATGAGGAGATGAACATTACCATTATCCTGGTGGAGCATGAGATGGGTGTGGTCATGGATCTTTCCGACAGGGTAACGGTACTGAACTTCGGAACCAAAATTGCCGAGGGATCTCCCCAGGAGATTTCCAAGGATCCCCAGGTGATCAGCGCCTATCTGGGAGAGACGCAACAACTCAGCAGTTAATTGCTATGGAAAAACCGAACACAACCTATCCCAAGCTGCTGGTGGAAAAGGCTCGGCGTTATCAGGATCGTGTGGCCATGCGGGAGAAATACAAAGGGATCTGGCAGGAGATTTCCTGGAAAACCTATCTGGAGCGCGTTAGCCATTTTTCTCTCGGCCTGTTGGAGCTCGGTATGCAAGCTGGCAACCATGCCGCTATTCTCGGAGAAAACTGTCCGGAGTGGGTGTTTGCCGACATCGCCATTCAGAGTTTGCGGGGAGTATCGGTGGGAATTTATCCGACCAATTCCGAAGAGCAGGTCAAATACATCATCAATCATTCCGAATCGCGATTCGTTGTGGTCGGAGACCAGGAACAGGCCGACAAGATACTGGCCATAAAAGATGATCTCCCGCTGTTGAAAAAGATTGTTGTTATCGATATGAAAGGCATGCGCTACTATGAAGATCCGATCATCATCAGTTTTAGGGACGTGGAAACGATGGGACGAAAGGCACATCGCCAAAATCCCCATAAATTTGAAACGCTGGTGGCACAGACCAAACCCGAAGATGTGGCTTTTATCATTTATACTTCCGGCACCACCGGACCTCCGAAGGGGTGTATGATTCCCCATCAAAACCATATTTACAACATTTACGGGATGAACGATATCTTTCAGTTTTCGGATCAAGATTCGGTGGTGTCCTATCTACCGCTTTGCCACATTCTGGAACGCGGCGTTTCCGTGTGTATCCCGCTGATTGCCGGCTACACGGTCAATTTTGCGGAATCTATCGATACGGTTCAGGAGAATATCCGCGAAATATCGCCCACCTTTTTCGCGGCCGTGCCAAGAATCCTAGAAAAGATGCATTCGGCGGTGAACATAAAATTACAAGATACGACCCGCTTCAAGCGCTTCATGTTTCGGTTCTGGGAACCGGTCGGAAAACGAGTTGCCGAATACCGAATGGCCAAGAAACGGATCCTCTGGTTATGGTGGCTGTTGTACGGACTCGCGTATTTGTGTATCTTCAGGACGCTGAGGGATAAAATGGGACTTTTAACCTGTCGCTTGCTCATGAGTGGCGGCGCTCCCATTGCTCCGGAAATCCTTACCTTCTTTCATTCACTGGGAGTTTATGCCATTGAGATGTGGGCTCTGACGGAAAGCTGCGGGGGCGGCACCGGACCGCATCATGAGATCAAACCCGGCTCAGTTGGACAGCCGATTCACTCCATCAGACTTCAACTGGCCGAAGACGGCGAGATTTTAATTCATGAAGATTCGGCATTCTCCGGCTACTATCGCGATCCGGACGCAACCAACGAAGTCCTGAAGAATGGCTGGTTGCATACCGGGGATGTGGGATGTTATGACGAAGACGGACACTTATATATCATTGATCGAAAAAAAGACATCATTATTACATCGGGCGGCAAAAACATTTCGCCTTCGGAAATCGAAAATAAAATGAAATGCAGTCCGTATATCAAAGAAGCCATTGTGCTCGGAGATCGCCGAAAATTTCTCAGCGCTTTAATCCAACTGGAGTACGATAATGTCGGAAACTGGGCCCAGAATCATAAAATTCCCTATACCAACTACAAAAGTCTGGCCCGCAATCCCGCTGTCTATGAATTAATCAAGCAGGAAGTCGATAAGGTCAACGAAACCTTGGCCCGGGTGGAAACCGTCAAAAAATTCTTGATTCTGGAGAAGGAGCTGGATCAGGATGACGAAGAGCTCACCGCCACCCAAAAAGTAAAGCGCAAGGTGATCGCAGAGCGTTTTTGCAAAGAGATCGAAAAAATTTATGCTTCAGGCTAGCGCGCACTGTCTGTTGACATGATAATAGTTTTTTCTGGTAATCCAGAAAGCCCAGATGTAGCTAAATGATAATGGAAAAAATCATCGATATCATATTCAGCGGGCTATCCATGGGGGCGATATACGCCTTGGTTGCGCTCGGGTTTGTGTTGATTTTTAAGTCCACCGGCATACTCAATTTTGCGCAAGGCGAGCTCTGCATGGTGGGAGCCTTTATCTGTTATTATTTTGCGACCCTGCTCAACGTCCCCTATCTGATTTCTATTTTGATGGCGATTGCACTGGGGGCAATGCTGGGCGCCCTCATCGACGTCCTGATTTTCAGAAGGCTGGTTGGCGAACCCATTTATGCGACCATTATGGTGACCATCGGGCTGGCAAGTATTCTGGTGGCCTTAACCGGCTTGATCTGGGGACATGATACCTATTCCATTCGGTCACCGTTTATCGGCAAGACCATTGTCGCCGGCAAGATGGTCTTTGCACAGGCATCGCTGGCGACCATTGTTGTATCCATCGTGCTTTTCATTCTTTTCATCGTATTTTTCAACAGGTCCCTGCTGGGGGTTGCCCTGAAGGGCACCGCCGAGGATTCGGATACTGCCGGGTTGATGGGAATCAATGTCAAGAAAATGCATATGCTGGCCTGGACCATTGGAGCGCTTGTGGCCGGTGTCGCCGGGATCTTTCTGGCCGAGCAAAGCTTTGTGCACACGGGTATGAGCCATACGGGTATCAAAGCAATGTCCGCCGCCATTTTGGGGGGGATGGAAAGTCTTGGAGGCGCCATCATCGGAGGAATCATCGTCGGCGTCGTTGAAAGCTTTGCCGCCAGCTATCTGAGCGGACTTGAAATGGGGGGATTTCATTTCGGTGACATAAAGGATGTTGCCGCCTTTGCCATTATGATCTTGGTATTGATGATCAGACCCCACGGAATCTTCGGCAAAAAAGAAGTTGAGCGGGTGTAGAAAAGGTAAACCAACATGGGCAGTAGTTTCAAGGTGAACTATAAGGAGGATATGGCCCTCTTTCAGAATCTATGGGTCAAGACGTGGCTGGTGATTCTGATCCTGCTCATGATTATTTTGCCGTTTTTTCTGAACCGTTACCAGCTGAGCATCCTGAATGAAATGGGGATCGCCACCATCGGAGCGCTGGGTCTCAATTTACTCATCGGGTATACGGGCCAGATATCACTCGGGCATGGCGCCTTTGTGGCCATCGGTGCCTACACCTCGGGTCTCTTAACCGGCAAACTCGGTATTCCCTTTATAATTTCGCTGCCGCTTTCAGGCCTGATGGCCGCCCTGCTGGGATTGATCGTCGGCATTCCATCGCTGCGTTTAAAAGGGCTGTACCTTGCCCTGGGGACTCTGGCTTTCGGCTTTGTGATCGAATACATTCTATTTCACTGGGACTTGACCCAGGGAGATTTAGGAATGGCGGTGAAACGGATATCCTTGGGGCAATTTCAAATCAAGACCCAAAAGCAATACTTTTACCTGATCGCAGCGTTTGCCTTCCTGGCCGTTCTATGTGCCAAGAACCTCGTGCGCAGTAAGATCGGCAGAAGTTTCATTGCCATTCGCGACCGGGATATCGCAGCTGAAGCCATGGGCATTTCCCTTGCGAAATACAAGATTATGGCCTTTGGCCTTAGCTCGTTTTATGCAGGGATTGCCGGCTGCCTTGCGGCACACTACAACCGATGGATCGTTCCGGGTAGTTTCGATATATCGCTTTCAATTGCTTATATTGCCATGATCATCATGGGCGGGTTGGGCACCGTATTGGGGTCCGTGCTGGGGGCCATTCTAATTACCGGCATTCCCCACGCTATTGTGTATATCGTGGATCTCCTGAAAGACACGTACCCGGCGCTGAGCGGGTTTATTGTAGATTTTAAATTGGGTATTTTCGGCATCATCATTGTCGGCACACTCCTTTTTGAACCGGCGGGATTGTACGGGATTTACCGGCGGACCAAAGTCTATTGGAAGACATGGCCGTTTAAATATTAACCTGAGAAAGGAGGAGTTTTATGAAAAAAATTACCATTATTCTGAGTCTTTCACTGGCGATGGCAATTTGCCTCTGGGGCAGCGGCACGTGGGCGGAGGATGTGCGAGGCGTCACAAACAACGAAGTAAAACTGGCATGTCTGGTGGATTTTTCAGGACCCGGCAAATATGCCGGCCCTCCGCTGGCTTTGGGTGCCGAAACCTATATTAAATACGTCAACGACCAGGGCGGCGTGCACGGCAGAAAAATTAATCTCATCGTCGAGGACAACGGCATTATACCCCCCACAACCCTGGCAGCGGCTAAAAAGGTCATTTTTAAAGACGAAATCTTCGCCATCGGGTTTAACCTGGGAAGTTCAGGCTCCAGTGCGATTATTCCGCTGTGTGAAGAAAACAAAGTGGTAATGATGCCGCACGGGGCCAATAAACGGTTTTACAACCCCGGCAATAAATGGGTGTTTGTGCCCTATTCCACCCAATTCAACATGGGGTCGCGGGCCGTTGAATTCATTTTGGAACAGGACCCCAAGGCACGCATCGGTATAATCTACCAGGATGATGACTATGGAATCGACGGATTGAACGGCGCCCGGGCAGCGGCCGAGTTCATGAAAATCAAGCTGGTCGAAGAAGCTCCATACAAAATCGGGACGATCGATATGTCCCCCCAGATGCGAATGATGAAGGAAGCCAACGTTGATTGGATTCTGGCCTGGACGTATCTCCCCCAAACCGGCGGTATCATGAAAGAGAAAGTCGGAATGAACTGGGATGTAAAGGTCATTGGTGCCAATACCACCGCTTACCGCCAAATCTTTCCGATCCTCGGAGATTTAGCCGAAGGCTACATGGCGGTGACTCCTTACGTCCCCTGGGAAGATACACCCCAGCGAACCCAGGATATCCTCCAAAAATACGGTGTTCTGGAGAAAGTGGGCACCTCGCCCTTTCCGGCTCCCATGTTTTTTGGTGCCTGGACCTATTTTGCAGCCATGGTGGAGGGCTTAAAGCAGGCCGGCCCGAATCTGACGCCGGAAACATTTGTCAAGGGTTTGGAGAAAGTCACGAATCTTGATGTCGGCGGGATGTGCCCGAATGTTACCTTCACTCCCAAGCGGCATGTCGGGTATTTTTCATCCCTGGTGGTCAAAGCCGATGCAAAGAATCAAAGATTTCATACGATCAGTCCGATTAAGGACCCCAAAACTCCCCAGGACTAACTTTTTTGGAGGGTAATCTGTTGATGTTCTTAGCTCCGGCCTCCGGTAAGAAGTGTTTCCGGAGGCCGGAACGATAAAATAAGGAGAAAATCGCTGATGATTTCGGTCGATGAAGATCTTTGCGTGGGTTGTGCCATGTGTGTGCCGTATTGTCCCGAAGATGCCATTTCCTGCTATGGACAGGCCCACATCAACGAAAATTGCATCGATTGTCTGGCATGCCTTGAATACTGTCCGGTGGAAGCTTTGAAAGAAACGGTTCTGGAGAATTGAGACCAATGACACCCAAACGCTGTGATGTGCTGGTGATTGGCTCCGGCATGGGCGGCCTGTGCGCTGCGGCGCTGCTTTCGCAGGCAGGCTATCACACTCTGGTTGCGGAGCGTCTGCCACGCATCGGCGGCCGCTGTTCCACGATCGAATATAAAGGATTTAAATGTGCAGCCGGAGCCATTGGACCGGAAATGGGTGGCCTTTTAGAAGAAACCTTCCGCCAGGTAGGCGCTGAATTTGATGTTCGGCCGGCCGGCCCTCCATCCTATCTGATAAACGGTAAAATCTGCGAAGTTCCGCCCAAGGGAGGATTTCGCAAACTATTTGCCGCAGCCACCAGCGACGAAGCTGAACTGGAACGCGTGATGGGAGCAATTTCCGGGGCCCTGAGCTGGATGGAGCCGTCCAGAACCACCAGTTTACGAGAATGGCTGCTGCAGTATACCCAAAATGAATCCATCCTGAGCATATTCCAGGCCATGGTTTCCGCAACCACGATGCTCAACGCCAGTGAACTCCCGGCACGGGAGTATTTTCTTTTTCTCAAAAAACTCCGGGGATACCGGGGTTTTGGTTTTTGCCCCCAGGGTAGCATCGCCCTGCCCCGGGCGCTTGCCGCAGTCATCGAAAAACACGGCGGCGCAATTTGGACGCGTGCACCTGCGGTGCAGATTATCACGAATAACAGAATCGCACGCGGTGCGGTGATCAAAAAAGAAGGTGAAGAGATCGAAATACATGCATCCGCAGTGATCAGCAACTGCGGTCCCGGGAGGACCGTTCAACTGGTGGGAAAACAGCATATCGACCAAGGCTATCTCAAAGAACTGAACACGGATGTCAGAGCGGTGATGCTGATTGCCATTCAATTGGCAACCGACAAACCGTTGCTGGATCATAATTATCTCATCGTTACCGGGGCGCGCCGCATCAATGCCCTTTTCCAGCCAACCAATGTATGCCCGGAAATCGCACCGCCCGGCAAACACTTGCTCGTTGCAGGAGCGGCACCGGCTTCAACCGCGCCGCCGCTCAACGCCAGGGCGGAACTCGATCTATGCTTTCAGGATCTCAGAGATCTTTTGCCCGGATTTGAAGAGCATGCCGAGGTTCTCTTAACCGGCACGTTCCACGGTCAATGGCCGGCCATGCATGCCTGGCCCGGTGATGACATGTCCCTAAAAACGCCGATTGTTAATCTCTATAACGTTGGAGACGGCGTAAAATCACCTGGGATGATCGCTCTGCCGGCGGTGGCTGAAACCGCCCGGCTGGTTGCGGAAGATATCAAAATGCGTCTTGCGCCCGCCGCATAAGAGGCTAAAAAACCGATGACAACCGTAATCCGAGAAAAAACGGACTGAAATGACAGAACAAAACACATTTAATCTCGAAGGTAAAGTGGCGCTGGTCACCGGGGCTTCCGGTGCCATTGGAAGGGATATCTCTCTGGCCTTGGCCAAGGCTGGGGCAGATATCATTGTTTCGGGCCGAAACAGCGAGCGCCTCAAGAAAACCGCCGAATTGGTTGCGGAATGCGGCAGAAAGTTCAGTATTATTGCCGCCGACCTATCCGATCGGCAAGAGGTACAAAAACTGGCGCAAGCCAGTGTGGCGACCTTCGATCATGTGGACATTCTCGTGAACAATGCCGCCGCAAACGTATTTAAAAAAGCCGAACGTTTTACGGAGACCGATTTTGATCTCATCATCAATACCAATGTCAAGGGCGCCTTTTTTCTGAGTCAATGCTTCGCACAGCATATGCTATCGATTGGGGGGGGCTCCATCATTTTCATCACGTCGCAGCTGGGTCAGACGGCCATGAACTTCGCCTGTCTATACGGGGCAACCAAGGCCGCTTTAATGCAGATCACACGATCGTTGGCTTTTGAGTGGGCCAAATACAATATCAGAGTCAATTCGGTGTCACCCGGACCGTGGGCCACCGGAATGCTGGAACCGCTGTTTCGAGATGGAAAAACGGAAGAGGCCCTTACCCGTTTGACACCCTCCCGTCGCCTGGGAGCTGAAGGGGATCTTGGCGGTGCCGTCGTGTTTTTGGTCTCCGAGGCGGCACGACATATCACCGGCCAGGACCTCATAGTAGACGGGGGGTTTTCGATCTGTAAAATAATACCCTAATTAAAGGAATGCGGTTATGCCACCCAGAAAAAAAATTTCGATAAAAGACAAAGATCTGGAGAAATACTGTAAATTTGCAATTGGGGGCGGTGCAACCCATGCCAAGCAGATTCACCCGCACAGTGTGGTGACGGCACCCTGGGTACGGTTGAAATGTCAGTTCGGGTGCCCAGGATATGGCAACGGCTATTGCTGCCCGCCCCATACTCCGACGCCCAAACAGACCCGCGAGATTCTCGATGCGTATCAACGTGCCATTCTGTTTCATATCGAAGTCCCCCATATGCCGCAAAAAGAAAAGCACTATCGCAAATTTTTCGACATGCTGGTGGACCTGGAAGGGGAATTATTTAAGGACGGATTTTATAAAGCATTTGTCTTTTTGGCAGGTCCGTGTCGACTCTGTAAGAAATGTGCAAAATTAGAAGAAAAACCCTGTAATTTTCTGTATCAAGCCAGACCCTGCATGGAAGCCTGTGGAATGGATGTGTATCAAACCGCCCGCAATAATGGTTTTTTTATTAAAACCCTCAGGGAAAAAACCGAAACCAATAATGAGTATTGTCTGATGCTGGTGGATTAGGAGGTGTTTATCCCATGTTTTTGATTTAAGAAATTAGTAGATTGTGGGAGCGGCTTCCAGCCGCGATTCAGTTTTTTGTTTGATCGCCTATCGCGGCTGGAAGCAGCTCCCACGGCAAAAGTAAAGCTGGCCGCTGCTTGGAGTGCCAGCGCAGTATTGGGTAGCCACGGGAAGCTGCCTAATATAGCAATACGTTCTCACAGAGCAGGTATTTGTATGGCAAAAATAGAGACAGAATTTACCCGAATGATTGACATTGATTACCCCATCATCGGGGCACCCATGTTTCTTTTATCGTATGAGGAACTTGTCATCGCCGTTGCCCGTGCCGGGGGCCTCGGCGCAATTCCGCTGCCGAACTTCAGAACCACCGAAGATCTGAAGAAAACCCTTAAACATATTCGGGATGCAACCGACAGGCCGATTGGTGTTAATATTCATCTTTCCGGTAGATTCGAATGGAAAGCACAGCTGTCCCTGTGCCTGGACGCCGGCGTAAAGTTTTTCATCACCTCCCTGGGAGATCCCAGGCTTATTCTGGACGACGTTCATGCCAGCGGAGGAAAGGTCTTTCCCGATGTGATATCGTTGGAGCAGGGTCTCAAGTCTCGTGACCGGGGAGCGGACGGACTCATTGCCGTAGCCTCGGGTGCCGGGGGACATTGCGGAACGATTCCCACTCACATATTTGTTCCTTACCTCAAGTCTAAAACAGGTTTGCCGATCATCGCTGCCGGAGGTATTAGCACGGGTGCGCAGATGGCGGCAGCCATGGCTGTAGGTGCCTGCGCCGTGGTTGTGGGGACCCGCTTGGTTGCGACCATAGAATCCAGGGCCCAGGCGGCTTACAAAGAAGCCGTTGTCAAAGCAGGCCCCGAGGACATTGTCTGCACGGCTCGCATTACCGATAACCCGGCCAGCTGGTTGGCCGAAAGCATCAAAGATTTCGATGAGCAGCCAGAAGTGGGATCCAGACGCTGGCGGGATTTCTGGAGTGCCGGCCAGAGTGTTGCTCAGGTAGAGGAAATAAAGTCGGCCACCGAAGTAGTCCGTGAAATGGTGGAGGATTATATCCGCGTTTGTAAAACGCTGGGGGAACCTTTTTTAGAAATCAGATAAGGAGGTATTTATGGGAGGCTTAAAAGGTAAAGTGGCGATTGTCGGCATCGGCGAGGTTCCGACCGGAAGATTTCCCGACAAGCCGGCGATCTACCATGCCGTGGAATCGGCCAGGCTGGCCATCGAAGATGCGGGAATCGACAAAGACGAAATCGACTTTGTCATGCCCACGGCCGCCATGTTCAGCTTTTCCTATATCGGTGAATTGACCACGGCTCGGGTGGCGGAAGAGCTGGGACTGAAAAACTGTAAGAAAAACTGTTTGATCTTCTCCGGTGGGTCCAGCAGCAGCACCGGCTTACAGATGGCCGGCAGCATGGTCGCCAGCGGCGTGGCCAAGGCCGTGCTGTATGTCCATTCCGAAAAGCTGGGCACCGGGGTT
>CP070694.1:3266614-3269999 GCA_020353355.1 Desulfobacterales bacterium
CGTTTCGATGCTGACCTTTTCCGGAGTATTAATTACTCTCGAAACGGTAGCCGTTGAAACTGCGGCGATTCTGGCGACATCTCGTATTGTGCTCATGATACTATCATGTAAATGTTTACATCTTCATACTGAAATGCATTGTCAGTGTCAAGAATTTCTGTTGTCGTTAAATCCAAAAGAAACTATGCAATCGTCCAACTTATCAAAATCTAGGCATGTTCTTATCAACACCGTGTCTAAATTCAGGTATGATAATTTCTAATCGTGCTTTAGCTTGACATGGATTATTATATTCCTTAGTGTGAAAAGGTTTACATCTGTGGGAGGTAACGTTGGTGCACACAGAGCATCCAACGCAATTAGCCCCTGAGATTGGTCGTATCGAAAAAGGGATAAAATTCGCATGAATTCGTTGCAGACGCAGGTTTTAATCATTGGCGGCGGGGCCACCGGCACCGGTATTGCCCGGGATCTGGCATTGCGCGGCGTTAAATGTATCCTGGCCGAACGCAGGGATATCAATGCCGGGGCTTCCGGCGCGAATCATGGACTTCTGCACAGCGGCGGCCGCTATGTCTCTTCTGATCCGGGAAGCGCCATCGAGTGCCGCGAAGAAGCGGAACTGCTGAAAAGGCTGGCTCCTCAATGTATAGAAGACACCGGTGGATTGTTTGTCGCAGTTGAAGGGGATGATGAAAAATATGTGGCTGATTTCCCCCAGCTGTGTTCCCAGTGCAAAATCCCGGTAAAGGCATTGGACGTCAAGGAAGCCCGCGAACTTGAGCCCGAGCTCTCCGATAAACTCATTGCGGCCTATATGGTGAAAGATGCCTCGATTGATCCGTTCAAACTTTCCATGGAAAATATTTCCCAGGCACAGAACCTGGGAAGCACGTTGCTGCGATTTACCAAAGTGGTGGGATTTGAGAAAAACAACAAAGAAATCCGGACCACGCGCTTGCAGGACATCATTAGCGGTGAAGAAATCATTGTTGAAGCACAGCAGGTGGTCAATGCCACCGGTGCCTGGGCCGGTGAAGTTGCCGCCCTGGCCGGGGCTCACATCGATATTATCTATTCCAAAGGCAGCCTGATTGTCACCCACAGCAGAGTGACAAACCGTGTGGTCAACCGCTTGCGCTCCTCTGCCAGCGCAGACATCCTGGTTCCCGGCGGCACGGTATCGATTCTGGGTACCACATCGATTCGGATAGACGATCTGGACCAGGTCTATCCGACTGTCGAAGAGGTAGACACCATGGTGGATGAAGCCGTAAAGATGATTCCTGCCTTGGAGACGGTGCGCTATATTCGGGCCTATGCCGGGGTAAGACCGCTGGTCGGATCGCGATCGGCATCCGACGATCGCAGCGTCAGTCGAGGGTTTGCGCTGATCGATCATGTGCACGACGGTATTGAGAACTTTACCACTATTTCCGGGGGCAAGCTGACGACCTATCGGCTGATGGCGGAAAAAACGGCGGATCTGGTTTGCCGTAAGCTTCGCATTTCAGCACCGTGTCGGACGCGCACAGAACCATTGCCAGAGTCTCAGCCGGCTCGGTGGACCGAACCCGGGCTGGCGCCCAAGCTTTGGCTGAGGCATCATGAACCCGAAGACATTTTGCTGTGCGAATGTGAAATGGTGCCCAAAAGCGTGGTGGACGCCATGGTGAGCTCCATTCGTGAACAAAACGTCCAACCGGATCTCAGGGCTATTGCTTTGCGCAGCCGGATCGGCAAGGGTGCCTGCCAGGGCATGTTTTGCGGGGTGCGCGTCACCACCTATTTGTTTGACCAGGGTGAACTGCATCCCGAGCAGTGCCTGACCCATCTGAGGGAGTTTTTCACGACGCGCTGGAAAGGACAACACCCCACCCTTTGGGACAAACAACTGATGCAATCGGAGCTGTTGGAAGCACTGCACTGCGGGTTTTTTGGATTGGAACTGTGATCTGAGGTTCAGGACTCTATTATTCAGGTGTAAGTGTTCAGGTTTCAGGAATAAGAACTTCTTTGCTGACACCAGACACCTGAAACCTCTTTCACCATTAAATTGTTACGAAAGGATACATCGCATCGATGACAGATCCCGAATCCAATAAATATGATGTATGCGTGATTGGAACCGGCATGGCAGGGATGGCGGCGACGCTGTTTGCCGCCAACAGAGACTTGTCCACCGTGCAGGTGGGTCACACCGGAGAAATTATTTTTACCAGCGGTTTGCTGGACCTGATGGGCGTTCATCCGGTGAATGCAAAGCATCTGTGGCACGATCCCTGGGCAGCCATTGATGCCGTGATCCGGGACCTTCCGAACCATCCCTATGCCCGGGTGAAAAAAGAAGACATCCGCACCGCCGTTGAGGAGCTGCTGGCCTTTTTAAACGACGCGGGCCTTGCCTATTATCGGCGGGGGGATCATAACAGCGAGGTGCTGACGTCGTTGGGCACCCCCAAGCCCACCTACGCTGTTCCGCAAACTATGTGGAAAGGGGTCGAAGCCTTAGCGCAAAAACCGCCCTGCCTGCTACTCGATATTCGAGGCCTGAAGGGATTCAGCGCCCGGCAAATTGCGGCAACCCTGCAGGAGGGCTGGCCTGATCTAAAAACCGCACATATTTCCTTTCCGGATACCGAGCATCTCAGCGAAGTCTATACCGAACATATGGCCAGTGCGCTGGTCTTGTCCCGTAACCGCGAGAAATTTGCCCGAATCGTCCAGCCCCATGTGAACGAAGCGCAAGTTGTGGGCCTGCCGGCCATATTGGGCCTATACCGCACCAATGAGGTGGTTTCGCATCTGGAGCAGTTGATCGGTGTGCCGATGTTTGAAATCCCCACCATTCCGCCTTCGGTTCCCGGCCTGCGTCTCAAGGAGGCATTTGAAAGAGGGCTGCGCCTCAAAGCGGTGACATATTTTTCTCAAAAGCGGGTGTTGGGAATTCGCCATACCGCTGATGGTTTTTTTGAAATCATTATTGGTAGGACCGATACAGAGCATACGGTTCTTTCCCGGGCAATTATATTGGCCAGCGGTCGATTTATCGGCGGAGGCTTGCACGCCGGCCGAAAACGCATCAACGAGACCATCTTCGATTTGCCGGTTTCCCAACCCGGGCACAGAACCGAGTGGCATCGCCGGGATTTTCTGGACTCCCGGGGGCATCCCATCAATCAGGCCGGCCTGGAAATCGATGATAACTTTCGTCCCCTGAATGGCTCCGGCCGCCCTGCCTTTGAAACCCTTTTTGCCGCCGGCTCCATCCTGGCCCACAATGACTGGAAGCGCATGAAATGCGGCGCCGGCGTCGCCATTGCTTCCGCCTTCGGTGCGGTCAAATCGCTCATTCGAATATGTCAGTGATTGACATAATTGAGTT
>CP070694.1:3270099-3273659 GCA_020353355.1 Desulfobacterales bacterium
ATATCCTCCGCAACGACTTTACCGCCGATTTTGAAATGCGATACGGCACGGGGATGGATCAGCGAAAACAGCTGCTGGTAGCAGAACTTGAAACACAGCATGACCCGCAGGCATTTCACACCGCCGCCGGTGGAGCCTGCGGAAGCCCCGATGAACATGCAAATCAAAAGTATCAGCTGGGCCATGGCCGGCCATTGCTCATAATCGGCCGTCGCATAACCGGTGGTGGTTATAATAGAGACAACCTGAAAGGCGCCATAGCGAAAGGCCTGGCCGATGGTTTCGTAGATGGATCCATAGACATTAACACTGACCACCACCACCAGCACCAAAACGGTCCCCAGATAAAAGCGACATTCCGAATCTTTCCAGAATGCCAGCGGTTTTCCCCGCAGCAGCTGGTAGTGCAGAGAAAAATTGACACCGGCCATCAGCATGAAAAAGATAAATACACAATCAAAATAGACGCTGTCGAAGCCCGCGATGGAGGCATTTTGGGTTGAGAACCCGCCGGTGGGCATGGTCGTAAAGGTATGGCACAAGGCATTGTAAAGGTCCATCCCACCCATCATCAGCAGGACGACCTCGGCCAGGGATATCAGTGCATAGACTTTCCACAAAATACTGGCGGTATCTCTGATTCGCGGCCTCAGCTTGTCGGGCACGGGACTGGGGACCTCGGCTTTGTACAATTGCATTCCTCCCACTCCCAAAAACGGCAAAATGGCCAGCGAGAGCACAATGATGCCCATCCCGCCCAACCATTGAATAAAGCTGCGCCAAAACATAAGTCCCCGGGAAAGCGCCTCAATGTCAGTTAACACCGAAGCACCGGTGGTGGTAAACCCGGATACCGATTCAAAGACCGCATCAACAAAGGTAAAATTTCCATCTCCCAGATAAAACGGCAGCGCTCCAAATAAACCAACCGATGACCATCCCACAGCCACAATGGCCATGCCCTCACGCTGGCTGATTACTTCCGCCTTTTCTTTGCGGAACACCAGATAGAGCAAAAACCCGAAGAGCACCGTTATCCCCATAGATTTCAAAATAGGAATAACACTTTGATCGTGGTAATAGAGCCCCGCGATCAACGGAAATACCATGGTAAGGCCGAAGAAAAAGGTTAATATCCCAATGATATTCAGGATAAACCGCCAGCGCATCTAGAAGTACTCCAGTTTAACAGAAAGAATTTTTTCAATCCTTGGAATGGCCTGCCTCCTTGCGAAAATGATAATGCGGTCATCGGGCTCGATGACGCTGTCGCCCTTGGGGATGATGATATCTTCTTTGCGGATGATTCCGGCAACCAGGGCTCCTTTGGGAAACGAGACGTTTTTTAACGGCTTGCCGACAATATCCGAGGTTTCCAGGGCGATAGCCTCGATCACTTCAGCCTGTTCCCCCTTCAGGGAGATGGCCGAGAGCACTTTGCCCCGTCGAACGTGCTGCAAGATGGTATTGATGGCCGACAGTCTCGGGCTAACCACCTGTTCGATGCCGATCGCTTTCAGGAGAGGAAAATAACTAAACTTGCTGATTTTGGTGATGGACTTGCGCGCACCCAGCCGGGTGGAAAGAAGTGAGGCGAGGATATTGGTCTCTTCGTCATCGGTTAACGTCACCACCACATCCATATCCTGAATATTTTCTTCGGCCAGCAGACTCTGATCCGAGCCATCGCCACAAAGGACGACCGATTTGTTCAGACTCTCGGCAAGCAGCGTGCAGCGATCCGGATTCTTCTCGATGATTTTGGTTTGAATAGATTTTGATTCCAGTAAAGTGGCCAGTCTGAATCCGATACGTCCCCCGCCCACAATCAGCACGCGATTCACCGGCTGGTCATATTTATTAAAAATTGAAAGCATATCCAGCAGTTTGTCTTCTTCGCTAATAAAATAGACCAGATCTCCGGGCAGTAACCTGTCACTCCCACGGGGAATGATTACTTCTTCTTCACGGACGACGGCGGCAATAAGTGGCCTGCCTTGTTTTATTTTGGCTGGAAGATCTAAAAGCCGTATGCCGGTGAGCTGGCAATCTTTATCCAGATAAACCCCGACAAATTTGATGCGTCCGTCCGCAAGTTCACCCACATCCGCAGCTCCGGGAACACTCATGAACTGATCAATGGTCTTGACCACCTCAATTTCAGGGTTGATGATGGTATCGATATGAGGGGCATGCAAACTGAACATTTCATGGTACCTGTCATAATCCGCGCCGCGAATCCGGGCCAGTTTCTTTGTCGTCGGCGAAATCATGTCGGCCACCAAACAGGCCACCAAATTGGTTTCATCGCTGTCGGTAACCGCCAGAATTATTTCCGCATTTTGAATACCGGCTTCTTCCAAAACCACCGGGGAATTGCCGGCTCCGCTGACAATCTGGACATCCAGATGGTCCGATACCCGCCGGATGGCGTCCGGGTTTTTATCAATAACCACGACGTCTTTATTCTCCAAGGTAAGGTGGTGCGCCACATGGAAACCGACCTCACCTGCACCAATGATGACGACTTTCACCGCTAATGCTCCCTGGCTTGTATTGCTTTACGATATAAGTTGGGGAATGTGAACATCCTCGTTCCTAAGATACGCGAAGTTAAAACCGATGGCGCTTGCGCGTCTTTTGCGAATCTTCAAACAGATAACCGGCAAAACGGTGTTCGCTAAGCCATCAGCGTTTGCCGGCGTCAAAAACCAATAAAAAGAGCTCAATTTTTGCCTATGGAATTACTACAGTCTATCGCGCTTGTCAATTGCAGGTCAACCGGGGAAGGACTTTTTTTTACCGGCGACCGTGCGCACGTTGGCGACTGTATGATTAAAATAAGTATATTATTGAATTTCGGGGGGTTGTATAATAGACTGGATCTTAATACTGCGAATTTAAAAAAATGACGCAGGCGTCAAATTTTACGTTCACTCGCTGTTTTAGAGCATGACCAGCACGATAAAAAAGATGCACATCAGAAAAAGCACGATCCCGTCCTTGAAGCCGGCAGATCGGCCGGGAGTTGTCCGTTTTTCAGAATAACAGCGGGCTTCCATAGCCACAATCAGGTTATCGGCATTTTCAAAGGTTCGGCGCAAGAGGGGTATGCCAAGAATTTTCAAACGATATATTGGATTTTTTCTTCTTTCAATTGCGCGAGCCTTTTGTGCTTCTGCGGTTTCCCGGGCCTGATTGAAAATCAAGGGTACAAATCGCATGACCAGACTCAACATGGTGGCAACCTTTTGGCCGGGAACCCGCGGTATTGGATGTAAAAACCATTCTACCGCGGATTTTATCTCTGATGAGCGCGTGGTGGAAACAAATAACAGCCCCAGCAGCACTATTATCAAAAGCCGCCAGCTGATCAACGCCCCTTGATAAAGGCCCCGCAATGATATCTGCAGGAAATAAAATTCGAATCCGTTGGAGTCGTCTGCCGAAAGCGTGCGCGCCAACCAAATTATACCCAGCAGCACTATTATCAAAAGCCGCCAGCTGATCAACGCCCCTTGATAAAGGCCCCGCAATGATATCTGCAGGAAATAAAATTC
>CP070694.1:3273759-3289145 GCA_020353355.1 Desulfobacterales bacterium
CCACCGTTGCCGCTGATTGCTATCCCCACGACCGCTGGCACGGGTTCAGAGCTTTCACACTCTTGTGTAATTACCGACAGCGCCAGGGGGTTGAAGATGTCAATCCGAAATGCTGTATTGAACCGTGCCAAAGTGGCAATTCTAGATCCCTTAGGGCTCAAGTCCTTGCCGGCAAATGTTGCCGCACATGCAGCTATGGATGCATTTGTGCACGCCGTGGAATCCTATGTTTCACTGAATGCCAATCCAATTACCGATGCCGTCAATTTGCACGCCATAGAACTGATTGCGGCAAACATTCGGCCCTTTGTTTCTAACCGGAGCAATTTACAGGCCGGGCTCAATATGCTCTGTGCCGCGAGTCTAGCCGCAATGGGTTTCAGCAATACCGGTGTAGGAAACGTTCACTGCATGGCAAGATTTGTCGGTGGGTTTTTTCATGCCTCCCACGGTCTTTCCAATGCTGTATGCCTTCCTTATGTTGCCAGGTTTAATCTGAAGGCCAATCCAAAAAAATTCGCACGAATTGCAACCACCATGGGTGAAATCACCGATGGGTTGACAGCCATCGAAGCAGGGAAGTTGGCCATCCAAGCCATGCGGCAGCTGAACATGGATTTGGGAATCCCGGAACGGCTGCGAGACATTGGGGTGAGCAAAGACAAGATTCCCGAAATGGCACATCTCGCGTTCAAGGCCAATTACAACCGTTGGAATCCCAGATATACCACTGTTGAGGATTTCGACATGCTTTTCAAACAAGCTTATTAAAACGCCGATCATCGGATAAATTTACTGGAGATGGGCTCAAAGCTTGAATTGTGAATTATATTTACTACCCATCGAATCAATTGGTAAATGAACTCTATGAGCAGAGCCTGGCGTATAGAATATGAAAAAGCGCTATATCATCTGCTATCGCGCGGAAACAATCGTGGTGAAATCTTTATTGATATTATCTCAATTTGAGAGATACGAAGACCGCTATAAAAGTTAGCGTGAGCAGGTTCAAAAATATGCCTGAGATATGGATATCCGGTCAGCTGTCCACTGAGCCAATCGGCCAGCTATTTGGGTTTAGCTACTCGGCGGTTAGCCATGCTGTCAAATCGCTGAAAGCGCGTATGCTGGAAAATCCTGGGTAGCAAGAAAAATACAGGCAGCTTAATTCACAATTCAAGCTTTGACCCTCTCTTTGGACAGGAGCTATTCAAATGGAAACAACTTCCATAGACGAGATCATCGCTCTTCAAGATCCTCCGCCGATCTCCAAGAGCGCACCGGTAATGAAACTGGCCTCGTCGGACATCAGCCAGATTACGGCTGCGCCGACATCATCAGGCACGCCAGCTCGACCGAGGGGGATAGTTGGGCCAATGGTATCGATTCTCTTTTTGCCGCCCCAGGGCTCATGCATGTCGGTGTCGACCAAACCCGGAAGCACGGCGTTGACCCGGATACCCTCTCCCGCTACTTCGGCGGCAAGACCAATGGTCATTGTGTTGATCGCGCCTTTACTTGCCGCATAGTGCACCCGCTGACCGCGACCCCCTTTCTTTCCCGCAATGGAGGACAGATTGACTATCACGCCGCCGGAGCCACCGTGCTTTCTGGCCATTCGCCGGATAGCCTCGCGAGCGCAAAGAAATGAGCCGGTAATGTTTATCGCCCACAGATGGTTCAAAATCTCTGCAGTCATGTCCTCAACGAAATCTACCGCCATGATCCCGGCGTTGTTGGCAAGTGCTGTGACCGGTCCAAGGGCTGAATCCACATCAGCGAACAACCGGGCCACGTCTTCCTCCCTCGAAACATCGGCCTGGAAAGCCTTGGCTTCCCCTCCCTCTGCCTCTATGGCGGCTACTATTTCCTCAGCCTTGTCTGCCCGATTCCGGTAGTTGACGCAAACTTTATAACCGGCTCTGCCTGCATGCTTTGCGATAGAGGCACCGATGCCACGACTGCCTCCGGTAACGACTATTACCTTTTCCATTCTTTACTCCTCCTATTCTAGAGATAAAAAGTTCCATCCTGCTTCGCCGCAACCATAATTCACGGGTGAGCTTGATAAAAAGCTGACCTCGCCGCGAGTCAGTAACCCCCTTTCTGATACCTGACCGAGAGTCATTTAATATGGCCTGATTTATCACACCCTCCTTGGTGCCGAAATTAAGCGTCTAAACCATATCACCTCGACCCCCTGTGATCAAATCTAAAAAATGTCTCAGTCGTTGAGACCGTGCAGACATATCAGCTTCGAGAGCTACAGGGTTTTTTTATCCGGCCAATTTTGGCCTCAAAAACGAAGATATTGGTAGGATTCAGCAATGGCTCTGCCTTTTTTATTTGACCCCGACTCACTATTCCTGCTATGTAAAAACAACAAAACTATTTAACTACGCCGTTCACCGTTTGATATTTTCATAATGGCAATGGATAACCCTTAAGGAGGTTATCATGTCCTGAATTTTAAGACCCCGTTTCTCACGAAGATGTGGGGTTTTGCTTTTGGGAAAAAGGTTACTGCGTATGGAGGATAATCAAGAAAAACCCAAATTAAAGCTTTCTGAAAAGCCTCAAGCTGACGAGGAAGATCAACCAAAGCTCCGAGAAATATCAAAGGAAGAACTAAAGCAAATTCTTGAGGATCATAAAAAGTGGCTTGCGTCGGAAGGCAAAGAAGGCAAAATGGCCGATCTTAGAAAAACTAACCTCCAGCAAGCCAAACTTGGCGCAGCAAATCTTCAGAAAGCAGACCTTTGGGAATCAAACCTTCAGAAAGCTGACCTTGGTGCAGTAAACCTTCAGGAAGCCTACCTCGGATCAGCAAATCTTCAGAAAGCCTACCTTGGATCAGCGGACCTTCAGAAAGCCAACTTGAAGAAAGCGGATCTTAAGGGAGCCTACCTTGGGCAAGCAAACCTACAAGGAGCCTACCTGGTGGGAGCTAACCTTCAGGGAGCCGACCTCGAGGGAGATGACTTACATGAAGCCTCCTTTGTAGGAGCTAATTTAAAGAATGCCAACCTTAATAGATCTAATCTTACAAAAAGCATTTTGGATAACATCAAGGGCTTATCAGCGGCAAACTTAAAATATGCAAATCTTGAAGGTGCTACTGGTCTTTTGGGGAATGAATTTGCTCAAGCTGATGTTACAGGAACTAAACTTCCAGAGGATATCAAAAAGTTTAAAGCTTTAGATGTTGTGGAAAAGACCTCTCAAAATGCCCGTAAAATATTTTTTGCTATGCTTTCAGGTTGTGTATATTCATGGTTAACCATCGCAACCACTACAGATGTCCGACTACTCACCAATACAGCTTCTTCCCCACTCCCGATCATCGGCACTGAAATTCCAATCGCTTGGTTTTATTTAGCCGCACCCTTAGTCCTCATATGTCTTTATTTCTAGTTCCATTTATATTTAGATAATTTGTGGAAAGGATTGGCCGGTCTTCCTGCTATATTCCCAGATGGGAAACCGTTAGATCAAACAGCATACCCTTGGCTTTTAAACAGTGTAGTATGCAGGCATTTTGAAAGATTAAAGAAACGTCCAACCACTGCTCATATGAAAGAGTGGATCACAATTTTTCTTGCTTGGTGGGTGGTTCCATTAACAATGATCGGCTTCTGGCTAAGATATCTGCCACGTCATGAATGGGGAGGAACTTTTTTCCATATCGCATTAATCGCAGTCTCAGTTGCTTTTGCCATTATTTTTTACCGATTGTGTGCTTTAACATTGCAAGGGAAAAAGAAAGCTGATTTCAAATTGATAAAATTTTGGAAAGATAGAAGATTTTATTATGGTATGATCATTGCCATTTTAGGTACAATATCAATGTTGCTATCTAACCATGCATTTACAAATTGGGGGGCAGATTTTCGAGAAAGGGATGTATCGATAAAACCGTGTGACTACTACAAAATTGACTCTGTTGAAAAACAAATTGAATCCGTAAAAGGCGCAAACCTCCGCGGGAGAAATCTTAAATTTGCCGATATGTATTCTGCTTTCTTGGTGAAGGCAGACCTCCGGAGAGCTAACCTGCAGGGAGCCGACCTCCGGTTGGTTGACCTACAGAAAGCCAATCTCGAGGGTGCCGACCTACAGAAAGCCTACCTCGGAAAACCTAACCTCCAGGGTGCCAACCTAAGAAAAGCAAACCTTCAGGGAGCCACCATCTGGGGTGCAAACCTGCAGAAAGCCGACCTCAGATTAGCAAACCTCCAGCAAGCCGACCTCAGTGAATCAAACCTTCAGAAAGCAAACCTTGTGAAAGCAAACCTTCAGGAAGCCAATCTCGTGGAGGCAAACTTCAAGCAAGCTGACCTCAAGCTTGCCGACCTGCAGAAAGCCAAGCTCGAAGGAACGAATTTCCAGGAAGCCAACCTTGAATGGGTGAACCTTCAAGGCGCAAAAAATTTGACGATAGAACAATTAAGACAAGTTCAAACGCTTTACAATGCTAAATTAGACCCTGAACTCAGGGAGCAAGTTATAGAATGTTGTCCACAGCTTTTGCAAGAGCTTAAAAAAGATACAAACCCAAAAAAATAAAGTAAAGTCTAATGATTGAGAAAATCATATCAGGAGGGCAAACGGGCGCGGATCGTGCCGCTCTTGATGTAGCCATTAAGATGGGCATCCCTCATGGTGGTTGGGTTCCAAAAGGCCGTATCGCAGAAGATGGAAGTTTACCGGAGAAATACGAGATGCAGGAACTACTCACGGAAAATTATGACGCACGGACCGAGCAAAATGTCATGGATGCGGATGGAACATTGATCATCTGTCGCGGAAAACCAACTGGAGGATCTGATTACACACGCGAAATGGTTTTAAAACACAAGAAACATCTGCTGCATATAGATTTGAATCTGACCACTTCTTTTGATGCCGCATCCCTGATTAACTCATGGATTAAACTTCACCGCATAAAAATCCTCAACGTCGCAGGCTCAAGGGCAAGTAAAGATCCAAATCTGTATGTTGACGTTTTCAGGATTCTTGAGATAGCGCTGAAGATATACCGGATAGAGGAAGTTAGCTCTGCTAAAAAAGTGGAGCTTGATCAAATCAAACGAACCGCCAAACCCCCAACAACTGTTGATCAAGCAGTCAATAGACTGCTATCCGAACTATCTTTGAAAGACAAAACGACCATCGCCAATATGGCAGAGGTTGAATTGAGTGATCTAGATATGAATATTGGCGAATACATCCGCAACGAATTTGGCTCCTGGTCTGAAAATAGAGATTTGATGACTTCATGTCGCTTCTTTGCCAAAAGAGATAATATCAGTGAAGAGGAGGCGTCTGCTATCATCATCAGAGAGCTTTGGAAAAGGTTGCGGAAAACCCATAAGTTGAGGATTGTTGAATGAAATGAAAGCTATTCTCGTAAAAAAATCCGGTGGCCCGGAGGTATTGGCGTATACGGATATCGATGATCCGCAACCTGCAGCAGATCAAGTGCTCATTCGGGTTCATACCGTCGGGGTCAACTTCGCCGATGTTAAGGCACGCATCGGAGCCTATCATATCAAGCGGACTTTGCCGTTCATCCCCGGCCTGGATGTCGCCGGAACCATCGAGACTGTCGGGCCTGAGGTAAAGGCCTTAAAAGTGGGGCAACGCGTGGCGGCTTTTCCCCAAGACGGCGCTTACTGCGAATTGGCACTTGCCCGAGAAGTGCTGACCTTTCCGATCCCCGATGCCATCTCGGATGAAGCCGCCGCGGCGTTTCCGATCGTGGCAGGCACCGCTTATGCCATGCTGTCCTGCATCGCCAATCTGCAGACCGGCGAGGGGGTCCTGCTTCATTCAGCTGCCGGCGGCGTCGGCACCACCGCCCTGCAAATTGCCAAGCAGCTGGGCGCGCGGCCAATTATTGCCACAGTGGGAAGCGATGCCAAAAAACCCTTGCTGGCCGAATTGAGTGCCGATGCGGTGGTCAATTACCACACTGAGAGCCACGTCGAAAAAACCCTGGCGCTGACGGACGGCAGGGGTGTGGATGTCATTTTAAATCCGCTAGGGGGCGAGATGCTTGAACGGGACCTCGAATGCCTGGCGCCATTTGGTCGTCTGATCTGTTTCGGTCACGCCAGCGGACAGCCGGCGTCAATCCCGACGAACGAACTGCACGGGTCGTGCCGCTCCGTGTTGGGGTTCAGCTTCGGAACCCTGCGTCGCATGCGGCCGCAGGAGGTCTCCGGCATCATGAAGGCAGTAATTCCACTGCTGGCAGAAGATAAAATCCGTATGATTATCGGCAAGCAGTTTCCCCTGGCAGAGGCAGCCGAAGCCCATCGTTTTCTGGAGAGCCGCAGCAGCACGGGAAAAATTCTGCTGAAGGTGTAACGCCACATCCTTCGTTGCCGGACCAACAAATCCGTGCAGGCACTCAAAGTCGGGCAGGTATTTAAATGGTTTAATGTCCAAGGCTCAAGGTCCAAGGAAAAAACGGGAGGGGGATCCGGCTTAGGCGCTGGCAATAAGATCGATCAGACCTCTGATCTCTGTGAGGTTGTCCAGACCGAAAACAGCCTCGATGACCGCCTCACGGGTGGCCTGGTCTAAAATCGACTGGGTACAATCGGCAAACTTCTCGACGAGTTCATCGTCACTGAGCGGGTTATCCGGCCCGCCCCGGTAGCGTTCATCCGCCTCTCTCACCAACTTTTGCCCATTGGTTAGCATCACCTCCACCCGCGAATGCATTTTATCGTACCCCTTGGCCTCGATGGCGGGGTCGAACGCCATGCGAATCCGCCGCATGAGGGCCTGGACCTGGGGCGCGCGCACGAATTGGGGTGTAAACTCCTGAAAGCCGGCCTTGCGCGATATCACGATGGCCGCCAGTAAAAACGGCATGCAGAACTTGGCCTGAAGTTCGTCTTCAGCCGTGGTGTAGCGGATCGGATTGAGGATGTTGTATCCCGCGTATAAAACCACCGCCTCGATGTCGTCGGGCGTCAAATCATTTTCAACAACCACGGCACGCATGGCATCCATGGATGGATGGGTCAGGCACCCGCATGGATAGGGTTTAATACTGACGCCCGGTTCGACAATGGTGTGAGGGTTACCCAATTTTCCGACAATACGTTCCGCATCAAAGCCCCTGCCAAAGACCTGGAAAAAACCCCAGGGCCCGTCCAAAGCATTGGGATCCGCCTCGAATCCACTGTGCGCGAGTAAGGCAGCCGTAACGCCGTTTTGCGCGGCGCGGCCGACGTGCAAAGACTTGGTCATGGTGCCGAAGTTGACCCGAATACCGGACGCCATGGAGGCCGTGATACCCAGCATGTGCCTCAGCTGATCTGCGCTCAATCCCAACAGCTTTGCCGCGGCTGTTGCGGCCCCGAAGGTGCCGACGGTGGCGCTGGTGTGGAACCCTTTGGCGTAATGCTCCGGGAAGATGGCTTCGGCGATCTTACATTCCACCTCGAATCCCGTCAGAAAGGCCGTCATGAATTCTTTGCCGGAAAGCGCATCGCAGGTTTCAGCCACCGCCAAAGCCGCCACCAGCGGCGGCACGGTGGGATGGGTCAGCAATCCAAAAATTCGATCCGCAGTCGTGGACAGCTGCGTGTCATCCCAATCCATGGCGTGCCCGGCGGTACCGTTTACCAGGGCGGCAAACATCGCCGGCAATTTCACCGGTTCGTCGCCGAAAGCAGTGGACTCAGCCAACTGACTGTTTTTAAGGCTAAAATCCCGAACAATATGGGTACACTGCTGCTGGGAGCCGGCCAGTATTACCGCCAAACCATCCAGCACACAGCGTTTACCGAGGCGCAACACCTCGTCAGGCAACTCATCAAAGCCCATCTGCTCGATAAATCGGGCCACTTCCAATGTAATCTGGCTTTCACGGGTATGCATCTAAAACTCCTTTCCGACAGCGGCCGCCAAGGTGCTTAGCTCTCATCCGCTTGCTTTGGCTGGGGAAGAACCCGCGGTTTAAAGCGTGAAAGTATAAAAGGCAGAAACAAACTGATAAAACTAAGTATCAGCATGGTTACCGTAATGGGGCGGGTAAAAAATATGATGACGCTGCCGTCCGACATAAAGAGCGCCTGACGAAATGATTTTTCGGCCATGGGTCCCAACACCAGTGCCAGAATCACGGGGGCCACCGGAATATCGAGACGCTTCATCAGATAACCGATGACACCAAAAATAACTACGGTCCAGACCTCTATCATACTGTTGCTGATCGAATAGGCGCCAACCACACTCATCACCAGGATGAAGGCCGACAAAATAGGTGTCGGAAGCCGCAGTATTTGGGTTAAGGGTTTAATCCCGCCGGTGGCCAAGATCAGCCCCAAACAGTTGGCCAAGTAAAGCGAGGCAATCAGCGCCCAGACCAGGTCGGTGTGTTGTGAAAACAACAACGGCCCCGGTCGGATGCCGTGGATCATCAAGGCACCGAGAAGTACGGCCGTTGTTTCAGAGCCGGGAATGCCGAGACTCAGCAGGGGCACCAGCGCACCACCGGCAGCGGAATTGTCGGCGCTGCCGGGACCGGCCACGCAGCTGATATCCCCCTTGCCCACCTGTTCTGGATGTTTACTGATACGGGCTTCGATGGAATAAGACATAAAGGCCGAAGCGGTTGCACCTGCCCCGGGTAGCATTCCGATAAAGGTCCCCAGCACCGAACCCCGGATGATAGAGCCGAAACTCTCCTTGAATTCATTCCAATTGGGGAGCAGTCCCGTCATTTTACCCTTATAGAACAGGTGGCTGAAGTGACGCTCGAGGTTCATCAATGACTGGGATACGGCAAACATGCCGATCAACACCGCGATGAAACTGATGCCGTTGTCAAGGCCGAGGATGCCGAACGTAAAACGGCTGATGCCGGCGCCGGGGTCCATGCCGATGGTACCCAGCAACAAGCCGAAGGCCCCGGCAATCAGCCCTTTGACCAGCGATCCACTCCCCAGGCTGGTGATCATCGTCAAGCCCAGAAAAATCAGGGCAAAATATTCGGGCGGACCAAATGCCAGGGCCACGCTGGACAGCCACGGACCGATGGACATCAACACCATTACACTGAAGGTTCCGGCGATCCAGGATCCGATGGCGGTAATACCCAGCGCCAGTCCGGCCCTGCCCTTGCGGGTCATTTCATAGCCGTCCAAGGCGATCACCGCAGCCGTCGATGTGCCCGGCACGCGCAGCAGGATGGATGTGATGGAACCCCCGAACATGGTACCCATGTAAATTCCAGCCAATAACAACAAGGAGGACACGGGAGTCATCCCAAAGGTCAACGGCAGCAGGATAGCCACGGCCATCGAGGCATTGATGCCGGGCAAAATACCGACCGATACACCCACCAACTGGCCCAATACAATCCAAAATAAATTGAGCGGGGTCAGGGCGATCCCAAATCCCATCGCCAAATTCTGCAGCATACCCATACGCTTAAAACCCAAAGGGGCCCTTCGGTAGCGGAACGGTGAGCAGGTAAGCAAAAACGATCCACAACAAGGCCGGAATGCCCAATGCCAGCGCACCACTCAGCAAATAATTGAACTGTCCGATCAAGCGAATAAAACAGAAGACGAACACCATGGAAGCCAGAACGAAGCCGATCAGCGGCACCAAAATGACGTATACCAAAAAAAAGCCGAATCCGATGATTAGATGCCGAAATCCCTGGGGATTGCGGCTTTGTTCTTCATCGTCTTCTGCCGAGGCGGCGTGCTTTTCGCAACGAAATGTTTGCCACAAAAGCAAAACAGCCAAAGACGCCAGTAAGCCGGCAACGGCAATAGGGTAGTGGCCGGGACCCATTTTCGCAGCCCTGGCAAAGGCCGGAAAGGGCAAGTCCACGGCCAATTTAATCCACAACACACAAAGCGCCAGCAGAACGATGGCGGTTATCCGCTCCGCCCATCTCATCGTGAAGTCTCCCTAGTAATTTTATCCGGGTTAGGATCTGATAAAAGAGCCGCCGGCGTACATAGCCGTCCGCCAGCGGTGAATGTTGATACAACCCGTTAAAAACCGAGCTCTTTCAGCACCTTGCCAAAGGTTTGCTCCTGGTTTTGGATGAGCTCATCAAAACCTTCACCCACCAGGAAGTTCGGCTCGATCATACTTTTTTTCAGATAGTCTTTAAACGTGGGAGTTTGAATCGCCATCAACGATCGGGAGATGAGGTAATCGACTACTTCCGGCGGGGTTCCCTTTTTAACGACCAACCCTCTAAATTTGGGAACCACCACATTCCAGCCCTTTTCCTTCATAGTGGGCACATCCGGCAGTCCATCCATGCGCTGTTCGGTGGCCACCGCCAGAATACGAACCTTACCGGCGTCGACCTGGCCCCCGACTTCCTGTACCTCGGCAACCGTGGCTGCGATATGGCCGCCCAGCAGAGCTGCCAGCTGCTCGCCGCCGCTGTCAAAGGGTACGAATCCGAATTTGGCTCCGGCTTCGCTGCCGAGCATGTATCCGGTGATGTGATCGTCGGTTCCCAGACCGAAGGTACCGATTTTCAACTCACCCGGCTTTTGTTTGGCGGCATTGACCAGATCTTCGATGGTTTTGTAGGGGCCGTCTGCGGAAACCGCGATGCCCTTGGCGTCAAAGCCCCACATGATAATCGGGGCGAAGTCTTTGGCGGTGTATTTGAGGTCGGGTTTGGTCAGCGGCGTAAATACCAGATTGTTGGTGACACCCAGCAGGGTGTAGCCATCAGCCGGCTTGCTTTGGACGTAGGCCATGCCAACTGATCCACCGCCCCCTTTCTTGTTGACCACATAGACGGTCTGGGGCAAAACCCCTTCGATCGCCTTGGCGAAAGCACGACACATCCGATCGCTGCCGCCGCCCGGTGAAGCCCAGGCAACCATTTCAATCGATTTGGTGGGATAATCCGCTGCCAGAACAGGCCCACTGCCTATCCCCAAAAGGACCATTGTTACCGTGGCCAAGGCCATCATTGTTGTCATCGTGATACGCATGCAACCAGTCATATCCTTCCTCCTTTCTTTACGGGTTTAGCATTACTAATTATTCGGCTGCCCGAAGGCATGCCGGCCATCCAGGGCCCTTAAAATGACGAAAGTCAAGGCCCGGTTTTAGGACTCTTCCGGTGATGCGGTTTCAATTTCAGAGGCGAGCAATGCTTCGGCTCTCTCCTGGTTGAAAATACCGCAGGGACACATTTTTGCCATTTTCAGAGCAGCCTTCTGTGCGCGGGTTTTCCCCCGTCGGACTTTGCTGCGAAGCCGATCCACGTAACGATCCGGGATCATGTGGTGTCCACACATGGTCGTGATGGCAAGTGTTTGCTCGTCGGCGATGGCATCTTTTTTACCGAAAACGCCGATGGAATAGTTGATCGTATGCGGGGTAATACCGGCCGCACGGCAGGCATCTTGCACGTTTTGCAGGGGCCCTGTGACAACGACGCACAGACCCAGGTCCGCTGCCTTCATTTTAGTTAGAAATCTCGTTATCTGTGCCTCTGAGGTAAAAACACCCCTGAGCCGCGATTTTTCGGTCAGCCTCGCTTTCACCTCTTCCGCTGAAAGCACCACGATGGGGCCTGATTTGACATCGCCCCAATTGATGCTTCCGGCTTCTTCGGCGAAAGCCAACGCCTGCCTCATCCGTTCGGTGAGGTTGTCATCATTGACGCCTTTGACATGATATAGCAGCCAGACGTAATCTTGCTCTTGAAGCCTGCCGCAGCGATGTAAACTGTGTGTCATCCGTTATTTCCTTTCCGCAGAATTGGTGGTTAAAGCTATCCGCTAAACAACGGTTTGCCTAATCCGACGTTTACCTTCCCCCGGCTGGGCAACGGAATGCGGTGCTGTGTCAGGATTTCCATGAGGGTACGATCATCATCATCTGACAGCATGGATACGATACCAAGGCTGAACACGGTGTCGATTTGTTTTTCGATCGTTTTGACGGCCTCCAGCACCAAACCGAGCTGATTTCTTTTAACGGTTCCCTCGATAATGACGGACATGACGTGCACATCCAGAAGGTCATCACGAATTTTTCCGGAACGGATATCGCTCATCACCCCCGCTAAAGGGGTCTCCTTGGGGCTGGCAAAACGGACGCCGGCGGCCGCCATCGACATAGCTACTTTTTCCACATCGCGCAGGTAAGCGCCCACACCGGGCCGACCCATATCGATGCAAATGCCGTAAACATCTTTTGCAAAACGGCCAGTAACGTCATTGGTTTTGGCTTCTTCAGTACCTCTGCCCGGAATGCCGGTCCCCTTGCTGGTGACGGTGGGATCGCTCAGCACATGCTTAAATACGTCGCCATATGCTTCTAAGGGCTCTGGCTCAAAACAGTCAAACGGGCAGACCTGATTGCGGTAGCACACCCAGCATTCCACGCAAACATCAGCGTCGATCCGAGCGACTTCGTCTAAAAGGGAGATCGCCTCAACGTTGCAGTAATCGAGACAAATGCCACATCCCGTACACTTTTCTTCATCGACTTTCATGCTTCCTCGCGATGGGTTTCATTTGGGTTGTTTTTGTTTGCGCTCTTCGTAGTCCGTGCTGCAGATAAGCCATTGCTTTAAGCCGGCAGATATGCTCAGCGACTACTCTGCAGAATCATCCGTCAAATGGTACGTTCGACGAATTAAAATATCAAAGTGCTCTTCGATGGCTTCAATCGCCTGCTCTGTCCGCCGCATCTGAATCGCTTTAACGATCCGATCGTGAACGTCGAGCATTTCTTCGAGCCGACTGGGATCGCTGGAATAATATGTCCGGCGCATGCTCAGCCATAAGGGCTGTTGAGTGGCCTGCATCAAGTTTCCCGTCATCCGCTCGATGAGTGAGTTTCGAGTGGCCCGCGCAATGGCCATGTGAAATTCGCTGGCATGGTCCAAGTAACCGTCATAATTCCCCTTTCGTCCCTCTGTCAGTTTATTTTGCCAGGCTTTCTGGATTTGCGCGATATCGGTTTCATCGGCAATTTTGATGACCATGCGGGTGGTACCGATCTCGAGGGCCTTGCGCGCTTGCAAAAGCTCCAGGGGGCTGTCGGAAGATTCGAGTACTTGAATGGCCTGGTGGCCAAGATCTTCAAAGCCGATTCGTTGGCTGACATAAGTACCGTCGCCGGGTCGGCTGTCAAGGATCCCGACGATCTGAAGCGCGCTAATGGCTTCACGCACCGATGGCCGGCTTACGCCCAACTGCTCGGCGATCGTGCGTTCCGACGGCAGCTTGATGCCGGCACGATATTCATTGCCCCTGATTTGATCAACAATATAGTCAGCGATGATGGAGCTTCGTTTGCGGTATTGGGTTTGCGGCAGCTTCTGAAATTTCATGATCGTATCCTGTGCATCAAAAGACAAACCGGTAATACCGGTCTGACCAATTTATCCCTCATTAAAATGCATCCCCCGAACTTGTCAAGAAAAAAAATGACCAAAGGCCGTAATATACATTTCGACGCTTTGTGATGTTCTGAATATGGATTTTAGGGTATTCGGCCGGGAGTTTTAAACTTTACAGAAATTTTGTGTTGTGCAATAAGTCAATACGGCTAGCTCATTTATCCAGGCATAGGCAAGCAAAGCTGAATAATAGCTCAGAGAAGGAATAGAAAATGAAAGTAAATTTAGCGCAAGCTCTGGTTGAATTTAAAAAAGACGTTGTGCTGGCGGAGGTTGTTCAGCGGCTAAATGACGGTGACAAACCTGTTCAGCTTATTCGGGAACTTCAGGACGGCATGGGATTGATCGGTCAAAAATTTGAAACCGGCGATTATTTTTTAAGCGAACTGTTGATGTCCGCGGATCTCTTTTCAAAGGCCATGGAGATACTCGAGCCAAAATTGCAGGAAACGGCCCTGGAAACTATTGGCAAAATAATCATCGGGACGCCCAAAGGAGATATCCATGATATCGGCAAAAATATCTTCTGCACCGTGGCCAAAGGCAATGGTTTTGAGGTTCACGATCTGGGCGTCGATGTACCGGCCCAGCGCTTTGTAGCGGCTGTTGAAAAGCTAAATCCCCAGATTCTGGGATTTTCGGCGTTGCTGACGCCATCCTTTGAGCCGATGAAAGAAGTGGTGGATTTGCTGCTTGAACGCGGGTTAAGGGAAAATCTAAAGATTATTGTCGGTGGCGGAGTGACCACCGCAACCGTGAAACGATACATCGGCGCCGACGGGCAAACCACGGATGTCATGGATGGCATCAAGCAATGCAAAGGATTCCTGGGCCGATAACTCCATAAATATTCAATTTTCAATATTCATTATTCAATCCTTTGGGGCGGGCTTTTATCCCCGGCGGATTAAATCACTTGCGATTTTAGCTCACTTTTAAAGGAGGACATTGAACCATGACCCCCATGCAACGGATCGAAGCGGCAATCAAGCTGGAGCCGGTGGATCGAATACCCTGTGCGCCGTTGATGGATATTTTTTTCCCGGCCAAATACAAAGGCTTTTCGATTGCCGATGCACTCAGAGACTGGAAGAAAGGATTTTACTCCATCGTTGACGTATTTGAAGAAGTGGGCGGCTGGGATGGAATGATTCTGCCGGGATACAGCATGCCGGCAACCCCCCATGTGTATTCCTCCGGTGGTATTGCCCTTGGCAAAAATCTGTTTCCGGGGTCGGATCTGGGAGAAAATGATTCGCCTCAATTTTTAGAGACAGAAATCATCACTCGCGAAGATTATGAAGATATCATCAATCTCGGCTGGAAAGGGTTTCGAACCAAGCACCAGCGGCGTTACAATCCTGTCGATGAAGAGCAGGCCATCAACTGGACCCAAAAACAGATGGAACGGTATAAAACCGAATTGAATTTTTGGCGGGACAAAGGCATTCGAACGTTGTGCGGGGCGATTACGTCGTCACCGCTGATGATTCTGTCTACCTCGCGCACCCTTCTGGGGGTCACCAAAGATATTTATGAAATTCCGGATAAGCTCGAGGCCGCCATGGATGCCATGGTGGACGATTTAATATCCGATGCCATTGAGGCCACCCGGCTCAGCGGACAGTCGGGAGTCATGTTGATCATGGAACGCGGCGGCGGATTTTATTATCGGTTGAACATCTATGAGCGTTTCGAATATCCCTATATGAAACGCATGGTGGACGCATTTGCGGCGGAAGGGATTCTTACGGTGATGCATCTGGATCAGGATTACACCCTCAATCTGCCGTACTTTAAGGATCTGCCGGCTAAAATGGTGATCGCGGAATTGGACAGCATGACCGATATCTTTAAAGCCAAAGAAATCCTTGCGGGACACATGTGCATCGCCGGAGATGTACCGGCGGCGCTGTCTTCATTGGGCACGCCGGAAGAGATGGAGGCGTACTGCAGCAAA
>CP070694.1:3289245-3292271 GCA_020353355.1 Desulfobacterales bacterium
GGGATTAATTGAAAATGTCGAGGTGCGCATCGATGGGGTTTGCAAGAACTGCTTGAGAATCGATAAACATTATGTGCATTAATTCAAAAAGGCAGAATCATCATCAATTCTGCCTTTTTGAATGGTGTTGGAATACATTTTTAAAAAAATTTAAAAAGCTGAAACCAGTTTTAGCCGCATTTGTTGAAGCCGCAGAAGTGACATATCATGCAGCCCTCTTCGAAGCTCACCGTCTGGCCGCATTCCGGGCATTTTTCACCCAGCAAGCTGTATTCGGTTTTGTGGTGACGGGGTGAGTTTTCACCGGTCAAATATTTCTTTTCAAGAACTCTGGCAATGGCATCGGGGATGGACAATACCAGGCCCCCGTCCTGGAAGACCGGATATTCACCGCCAATGCCTTTCAGCTGGTCAACAATTTTATCGACCGTCACCCCGGATCGCAACGCCAGAGAAACCAGCCGGCCAATGGCTTCTGTTTTGGCAGTGGTGGATCGTCCGGATTTACCGATGGTGGCAAACACTTCAAAGGGCTTTCCCTCATATTCGGTTATCGTGACATAAAGGTGACCATATCCGGTTTTGATCTTGGTGGTAAACCCGCTCAGGGTCTCGGGTCGTTCCTTCACCGCACCAAAAAAACTGTCTTCCGCCTTTTGCCTCTGTGAAAAGGAAAGCACCTGATTTTCCTTGGTGCCGTCCCTGTAGATGGTGACGCCTTTGCAATCCAGCTCATAGGCCAGATTATACACCTTGCGAACATCTTCCACGGTAGCATCATGGGGTAAGTTGACGGTTTTGGACACGGCATTGTCGGTATGTTTTTGAAAGGCCGCCTGCATACGAATATGCCACTCCGGAGAAATATCGTGGGCGGTGACAAACACCTGGCGAACATCTTCAGGGATCTCATTAATGTTTTTGATGCTTCCCTTTTTGGCGATGGCATCCATCAATTCGCGGCTGTAAAAACCTCTTTCCCGGGCAATCTTTTCAAAATAGGGATTTACTTCCAGAAGCTTGTCGTTGTCCATTACGGTGCGGACGAAACTCAATGCAAACAACGGCTCAATTCCGCTGGAACATCCGGCAATTATGCTTAAAGTGCCCGTGGGCGCGATGGTTGTGGTCGTTGCATTTCGATACTTGATGCCCTGTTTTGCGAAAATGCTGCGATCATAATTTTCAAAGACACCGCGCTCTTCAGCTAAATTTTGAGACGCTTCATGAGCTGATTCCTGAATGAAGCGCATTACGGCTTCGGCAGTTTCTAAAGCTTCTTCGGTGTTATATGCTATTTTTAGCTGATACAGCATATCGGCAAATCCCATCACCCCGAGACCGATTTTGCGGTTGCCACGCACCATTTCGGTGATTTCCGGCAGCGGATATTTGGACATCTCAATGGTGTTATCCAGAAACCGCACCGATGTTTCCACAACCTCCTTTAAGCCCTCGTAATCAATTACCGGGCCGTCACCATTTTCAATCACAAATTTCGCCAGATTAATGGAGCCCAGGTTGCAGGCTTCCATGGGCAGCAACGGCTGCTCGCCACAGGGGTTGGTGCTTTCGATGTCACCCAGCTCCGGTGTCGGATTATCCCGGTTTATGCGATCCAAAAATATGATGCCCGGATCACCGTTCTCCCAGGCCTGTCTTACCAGGATCCGGTAAACCTCGGCGGCATTCAATGTGCCCTCGTGCCGCTGATCCCTCGGATCGATGAGATCATAGTCATGGTTGTCGCTGACCGCTTTCATAAATTCGTCGGTCACACCGACCGAAATATTAAAGTTGTTCAACTCCCGGCTGTCTTTTTTGCTGTAAATGAATTCCATAATATCGGGATGATCGACTCGTAAAATCGCCATGTTGGCACCCCGACGGGTACCGCCCTGTTTTACCTGCTCGGTGGCGGTGTTGAATATCTTCATAAAGGAAACCGGGCCCGAAGCCACCCCTCCGGTGGTTCCCACCGTACTGTTTTTGGGTCGCAGACGCGAAAACGCAAATCCGGTACCGCCACCGGATTTATGGATCAAGGCCGCATTTCTGAGCGCACCAAAAATACCTTCCATACTGTCTTCCACAGGCAGTACAAAACAGGCCGCCAATTGTCCCAGTCGGCGTCCGGCATTCATCAGGGTCGGGGAGTTGGGCAAAAATTTAAACTCCGTCATGAGTCTGTAAAAGATCTTTTCGGTTCTTTTTACTTTCTTGGCATCGGCGCCGTAATTTTTCTCGGCCTTGGCGATGTGGCGCGCAACCCTTCGGAACATTTGCTCGGGGGTTTCGACGATTTTGCCCCTGCTGTCTTTTCGCAGGTATCGTCGCTTTAGAACGGTTCTGGCATTTTCGGAAAGATTGAGTTCACTTTGAACGAAAATAGATTTGTCCAATCGTATGGGCGAAGGTTTGGTGAGTCCAAATTCCAGCAGTTTGGCTTCAATCATTTTTTCGATAAATGACATCGTAATGGTTTGAAACTCCATCCTGGATATTTCTTCGCGCAACGACCGGCTGATACCCATTGCCTGATCCATATCAATGGGGTTGTCCTTGACGAGGATATTTGTAAACAGCTGATCATCCCACATGTACGTTTCCAGATCAAAACGCCCTTCGCTCGTAACCAGAAATTTTCCTTTTTGCCCCATTGAACCGTCTCCTATGAATCAATGCTGACAACCACGAATAATCAAACACACAACTCTAGTTATAGATAAATGTGACAATTATAACAAACCTGAAAATACTATTTAATTGATAAATTTCAAACATGGGAATGGGTCGTTTCAAACTTGATCAGCAGAAATATGGGCTAACGCAACACTAAAAAACCCCTCGGTTGAATCAAGGGGGTGCTCGCTTAACTGAAACAAAGGTAGAACATGAATCGACCGGATGAGTTGAAAACGCTTAACTATTGCATACAATATATTGTGTTGTCAAGATAAAAATAACCCAATACCTTCCATTATTGAATCAAATTTTAAAATAAATCGCTAATAATAAGGCAGGAC
>CP070694.1:3292371-3297212 GCA_020353355.1 Desulfobacterales bacterium
AAGAAAAAAAATAAAAAATACGCAACAATTTAGAAATTTAATCAGCAAATTTTTTCTTTTTTTAACCGAAAAAGTTTAGCGTTCGACAATCATCGCCATCCCCATTCCGCCGCCGATGCACATGGTAATCAATCCGGTCGCATACCCTTTGCGTTGCATATGGTACATACCGGTTACCATTTGGCGGGCGCCCGTGGCGCCAATTGGATGGCCCAGTGATATTCCGCTGCCAAGCTCGTTGGGCCGATCAATCTCAATGCCAAACTCCCGCATACATCCGATGGCTTGTGCGGCAAAGGCTTCATTCAACTCCAGCATGTCAATATCATCTAACGACATGCCGGTAGCGGTTAACACTTTTCGAACCGCCGGAACCGGACCAAGTCCCATATATGCCGGATCGACCCCCCCGGAAGCAAACGCTTTAATCTTCACAATCGGCTCAAGCGATACTTCTTCGGCTTTATCAGCACTCATTATTAACACGGCTGCAGCACCATCGTTGATTCCGGAGGCATTGCCGGCGGTGACCGTCCCGTCTTTTGCAAAGGCCGGTCTTAATTTACCCATTTTATCCATATCCGTATCCATGGGACGCTCGTCCGTATCAAATACAATTTCTTCTTTGCGGGTTTTAATGACCACCGGCATAATCTCCTGAGCAAATAAACCCTTTGTAATAGCCGCCCGTGCGCGCGTGTGACTCAATACTCCCAGCTCATCCTGCTCCTGCCGGCTGATGTCATACAAGGTAGCGATGTTTTCCGCCGTCACACCCATGTGATAGCCGTAAAAGATCTCATAAAGTCCATCAAAAACCATTAAGTCATAGATGTCACCAACACCGGTGAGCTCCATGCGGTGTCCCCAACGGGCCTTGGGCAAAGCCATGGGCGCCTGACTCATGTTTTCCATGCCGCCCGCCAGGACTACATCCGCCTGTCCGGTCATAATGGCCGCCGCCCCCATCGCAATCGCTTTGAGACCGGAACCGCACACTTTATTAATCGTGCAGGCCGGCGTTTCCTTTGGAATGCCGCCGCCGATCATAGATTGCCTGGCAGGATTTTGACCCAGGGCGGCCTGCAAAACATTGCCCATGATGACCTCATCGAGGCCAACCTCAGCCGCGTCATCACTCCAATCGTACGATTTTTGTTCAAGTTCCGTTAATCCTTGATCTTTCAGCCTATCCGGCGCTATTTCCAACATCCTGGAACTTGCAACCGGCTTTAAATTAACTTTTTTGAGCACGTCCTTCATCACCATCGATCCTAATTCAATCACCGACTTGTCTTTCAAACCACCACCGAAGGCGCCGATGGCCGTTCGTGATCCGCTGACGATTACGGCTTCTTTCATAATGTGCAATCCTCCTCACGTGATTTAGTATGGCACTTGGGGGTTTCGCCCCAATTGGTTCCGGCCCGCAGGGCCTGCGCCCCGGAGCGATATTAGAAGGCAGGCATCTAAAAAATATAAAATAACAAATTACAAATCCCAAATATCAAACAAATCCCAATGACCAAAATTCAAAATCTCAAACTTTCGAAAATTGAATATTGAAACTTGTGATTTATTCGTAATTTGGTGCTTGGAACTTGGAATTTTATACGTCGTTTAGTTGTAGCAATTCCGAGCCGTTAAAATTATTTTTTTGTAAAAAATTTTAATGGGACGTGATCCAAAGGGAAGAATCCATACCACATTTCAAGATCATCGGTCAACGAATGAAAAATATAATTAAAACGATTTACAGGGAACTGCCGAAAATGGAATTGAATGTAATCTTGATGAGTTACCTTTCCTTTTTTGATTCGGATTTTGCTTTATCTTTTAAACGACGCCATTTCTCAAGCCGTTGTTTGATGATTTTTTCATAACCTCGATCCGTTGGAGAATAAAAGACACGCTCGCTGAGATCATCCGGCAAATGGTCCTGGGGGGTATATGCGTCTTTGTAATCATGGGCATATTTGTACCCTTTGCCATATCCCAATTCTTTCATCAGTCGTGTTGGGGCATTTCGAATATGAAACGGTACTGGCAAGGCTCCGGATTCTTTAATCACATGGGTTACCTTACCATAGGCCGCATAAATGCTGTTGCTTTTGGGCGCGGTGGCCAGATATACAGCCGCTTGGGCAAGGGCCAGCTCGCCTTCGGGATGTCCGAGAAATTTAAAGGCTTCCATCGCACTCATCGCAACCGTAAGTGCATTAGGATCTGCATTACCGACATCTTCGGAAGCAAATCTAACCATCCGGCGAGCGATATAAAATGGATCCTCGCCGGCGGTCAGCATGCGCGCCAGCCAATACAGGGCGGCATCCGGATCACTGCCCCGCAGGCTCTTGTGTAAGGCGGATATCAGATTGTAATGCGCTTCACCGGCCTTGTCGTAAATCAGTGCTTTTTTTTGGAGTGCCCGCTCTAAATTCTGCAGCGTAATCTTCGGCATATGATCCTCAGCCGAAGAATCCTGCTCGGAGGCAATCAACGAGCTGACCACCTCGAGATTGTTCAAGACGGCCCGGGCATCTCCGTCTGCCGCGCGTATCAGGTATTCACGGGCATCGGGCTCAAGCTCAAGGCGCCGAGTGCCCAATCCCCGTTCCCTGTCCGCTAAGGCCCTGTCAAGAATAGTGCTGAGATCCTCAGCCGAAAGCATTTCAAGGGTTATGACCCGGCAGCGCGATAACAGGGGCGCGATAACCTCGAAGCTGGGATTTTCCGTCGTGGCACCAATGAGGGTAATCAGACCGCTTTCCACATGGTGCAGAAAGGCATCCTGCTGGGCCTTGTTGAACCGGTGAATTTCATCCACAAAGAGAATCGTGCGTTTGCGATACATTCTTTGCTGGTCCCGGGCAATATCAATCACGGCCCGGATCTCTTTGACACCTGAGAGCACTGCCGAAAAATGCACAAAATGCGAATCGGTCTCACCGGCGATGATTCTGGCCAGGGTCGTTTTGCCGCATCCCGGTGGGCCCCACAAAATCATCGAAAAAATCCGGTCCTGCTCGATGGCCTTGCGAATCAAGGTGCCTTCACCGACCACATGGTGTTGCCCGATAAATTCAGCCAGATCGCGCGGACGTAGCCGATCCGCTAATGGTCTGGATACATCAGCTGCTTTTTGGGCGTGATATTCGAAGATGTCCATGTCTAAAACCTTCGGTTTTAGAGTTATACGTTTTTTGTTATTCGTTATTTATCAGGAGTCTGTTTTCGAATAACAAATAATCAATAACAAATAACTATTTTTTAAGGCGTCCTTCCCGTTGGCGAAAAACAATTCGAATGGGTGTTTTATCCAATCCGGTATGTTCCCGAATCTGGTTGATCAAATAGCGCCTATAGGAGAAATGAATCCCATCCGGGTAATTCACAAAACAAACAAAGGTTGGCGGTTTGGCTGAGACTTGAGTAGCATAGTAAAATTTAAGGCGCTTTGCGCGATGAAGCGACGGCTCGTTTTTTTCAATGGCCAGCCCAATTATTTTGTTTAATTTCCCCGTGGTGATTCGTTGAGCGTACTGGCTGTAAACCTCATCTACCAGTTTAAAGATCTTGGAAACTCGCTGTCCGGTGAGGGCTGAAACGGTTATGGCCGGTGCAAAGCTCAAAAACTTTGCCTGCATTCGTAATCGGTCCATATACGTTTTGGCGGTGTTGCTGTCTTTTTCTACGAGGTCCCATTTGTTGATCAGCAAAATACATCCGCAACCGCGATCGTGGGCATATCCGGCGATACTGATATCCTGATCTGTTATGCTTTCTTTGGCGTCCATGAGAATCAAGGCCACATCGCAGCGCTCGAGGCTTCGTAAAGCTTTGATGATGGAAAACTTTTCGATTTTGCGTTTCACCTTTCCTTTGCGCCGGATACCCGCCGTGTCAATCAGCCGGTAGGTTTTGCCGTTTATTTCGCATATCGAATCAATGGCATCCCGGGTGGTGCCGGGAATATCACTGACAACCAGTCGTTCCTCTCCCAGAATGCGATTGATCAATGATGATTTGCCCACATTGGGACGACCCACCACTGCCAGTCCGATGATGAACTCAACTTCATTTTGAGTATGATTTTCCCCGACACCCGGAAATGTACTCACCAGATCATCCAGAAAATCCGTCAGCCCATACCTGTGTTCCGCAGAAATCGGGTACAGCGTTTCAACGCCCAGGCTATAAAAATCGGATAAATGAATTTCCTGCGCCTCACCGTCTATTTTGTTGACGGCATAAAATACCGGTTTTTTTATCTTCCGCAGAATTGCCAGCATATCATGGTCGAAGGGAGAGATTCCCTCTTTTCCATCCAACAACAGAATGATGACATCGGCATCCTCAATCGCCTGGTGCACCTGGAACTGAATGTCCTGGGAAAAATCTTCTCCCTCGGTAAAACCTCCAGTGTCCACAAGGGTAAATTCCACATCATTCCAGGTGGCATCACCATAATGACGATCGCGCGTCACCCCCGGTAAGTCATCAACCAGCGCATCACGGGTGCGGGTCACCCGGTTAAAGAAGGTGGACTTGCCGACATTGGGTCGACCAACTATGGCGACGATGGGTTTCATGATAAATTTTATTAAAATAAAATATATATTCTTTAGAGCAGTATGAATTTATTATATTTATTGCTGATAGATTAACTATTCTTTTTTTGTTTTGGTAAATTTATTTTTTCATAAAGAGAGCACCACCAGAGCAAACCACAAGCAGCTAAGAAGACACCTAACCCACCAAAAAAACCAGCAAAGAAGATACCTAACGTCCCTAAATTTCCCATGTTTTCGCCTCCAAAATGCAACCCAAAATCCAATTTA
>CP070694.1:3297312-3303170 GCA_020353355.1 Desulfobacterales bacterium
ATATGACAAAATATCTGATATATCTATAATGGAGAGCTAGATTATAATGTCAAATCAAATTTCGTTACGCGAGCAGGTATATCACTTCTTCTGGCAGCAAATGCAAAGCGGCATGCTTGCCCCGGGCGCCGCCATCAACATGAATGAAATCAGCAAAAAGCTGGGGATCAGTAAAACCCCCCTGCGCGATGCACTCATTCAACTTGAAACGGAAGGATTTGTGACTATATTACCCCGTCGAGGTATTGTCGTAAATAAACTCCCGTTGCATGAGATCAAGAGTTTCTACGAGATTTTGGGGGCGCTGGAATCTGCAGCCCTATTGTCGGTTTTCGATAAGATCAAAAACAACCAGATCGAACAGATGGAAGATCTAAACGCCGAACAAATCAAAGCGCTTACCAATAGAGAATATGAACACTATTACCGATTGAATTTGGCGTTTCACGATGTTTTTTTAAATCTTTCCGACAATGATATCTTGAAAAAAATTCTGATGCCGATTAAACGCCGTCTCTACGATTTTCCCAGGCGTGATTACCTAATAGAATGGGAAATGATAAACATCGACGAGCATAATCGGCTGATCACCTGTATCAAGAAAGGCAATCGCCTTGGCGCTGCAAGTATCATAAAAGATGAACACTGGAACTTCGATTATCACCAAAAGTACCTGAAAAAATTTTATACGCTTAACAATGAGGCTTTAAAAAAATAAAGAAGGAGATGAGAATGATGAATATTCTGGTAGGCTACGACGGATCCAAAGTGGCAAATGATGGCCTAAAGCTGGCAAAAAAATATGCAAAGATCTTCGGCGCCAAGCTTCATAACCTAATGTCTATGGACGGAGGTCCCCAAGAGCCGCGGGAAGATTTCGAGAAGGCTGAGAAAGAGTTAAATAGTGTGAAGTCTATTGTAAAAAAAGATGAAATCCCCTGCGAAACACACCTTTCGGTTCGGGGTCTGGAACCTGGAGAAGATCTGGTCAAATATGCCAAAGAACACCAAATTGATCAAATTATTGTGGGTATCCGCAGACGATCCAAGGTCGGAAAACTCGTTTTTGGTTCCACCGCTCAATATGTGATCTTGGAAGCGCCCTGCCCTGTCCTAACGGTTAAATAGATAGGCGTTCATAGGTTCCCGCCTTCGCTTTCAAGCTACGGCGCGGCATGCAGGGTTCAGGGTTCACGTCAAAAAAATAAGCGTTTCGGAATTTCTAATATTAAAAAGAGGCTGTTGCGGTTATACGCATCAGCCTCTTTTACGTAATTCGTCTAGCACTGGCTTAATCCTGCCCGGGAGGATTCAAAATCGGGAGGATTAATTCGGCAAGCAAGAAAAGTAGCAGTTTTAACTCGGCTAAAAAGGTGCTTACAATTGACTGAAACTGCTTTCCAGCACCTCGATAAAAAAGTCGACGTCATCTTTTTGGAGGCACAGCGGCGGATTGATGCGCAGCATATTTCCCATGGCACCCCCTTTGCCGATAATCACCCCGTTGTCCCTGGCGGCTTCAACGACTCGACCGGCTTCTTCATCGGCAGGCTCTTTCGTGGCGCGATCTTTGACCAGTTCAACGCCGAGCATCAAACCGCTGCCCCGCACATCACCGATGATATCGTTTTTGGCCTGAAGGCTCTGTAATTTGTCTTTGGCATAGGCTCCGACCTCTTTGGCGCGTTGTTGGGTCTGATCCTCATCAATCGCCCGCAGCACGGCGCGTCCCGCGGCACAGCTCATGGGATTGGAGCCGTAGGTATTGAACCATTTTCGATGAGCCATGGCTTCGGCGATTTCGCGTTTGACCACCACGGCGGAAAGCGGAAAACCGTTACCGATACCCTTGCCCAGCACGATGATATCCGGAATTACGTCATCCATTTGAAAACCCCAGAAATGCTCGCCGGTGCGGGTAACGCCGGTTTGAATTTCATCGACAATGCAGATACCTCCGGCAGCCCGGATACGTTCAAACGCACCGGATAGATAGCCTTTGGGCATGGGAATGACCCCGCCGAATCCCTGGATAGGTTCCACAATAAATCCGGCCACCTTCCCCGGCGTGGAGCATTCAATGGTGCGATCGATCTCATCGAGATAGGCCTCGGTCGACGTCCCGAACACACCCCGGTATGGATGGGGATTTGCCACATGCAGGATGCCCGGAATCGGAGGCACCGGTTGGCGGAAGAAGTGAATACCGGCCAACGACATGGCACTGCCTTGAATGCCGTGATAACAGGTTCGCAGCGCGATCATTTCGACATTTCCGGTGTACAGGCGGGCCATCATGAAAGCGACATCGACGGCCTCGGCGCCGCTGTTGACCAGTTGAACAACCCAGTCCTGGCCGGCCGGAAAGCGGGCGGCTAGCTCTTCGGCATAGTGCACGGGAACCGCATGGACGTACATGGCCGTGCTGTGCGTCAGCATATCCATTTGCTTTTTGACTTCACCGTTTACCAGAGGATGGTTGTATCCAACGCTGATGCATAGATTTTGAGCCATCAAATCCAGATATTTTTTGTCATTGACATCCCACAGGTATTGCCCTTGCCCTTTTTTCAAGACTAGCGGCTGTGAATAGGCTTGAAACGTCTTGACGGATGGCGAGGTAAAGGTGAGGCCTTTCTCAACGACCGCATCGTAGGACCAATTTGTTTCGATGGGGCTGTAGATTTTGGTATCGGATGCCATTTTTCACTCCTTGTTTTAAAGCAAAAGTTCAATAGTTCTGGGTTCAGAGGTTCTGGGTTCAGGTTTGTCTTAACCGCGAACCTTTGAACCCGGAACCGGGAACCGTAGTTTCTACCTTAACAGATAAGGAATTTCCACCCACAAGGCTTCATGGGGACAATCCACCTCACAGGGCAGACAGAACCAGCAGGTGCGGTACTTGCCAAACGGCTGTCCGCAGGATAAGCATCGCCTGGCTTCCCGGTGGGCGGTATCCGCATCGACTCCTCGCTCCAGTTCATTAAAGTCACCTCTGCCTTTAGAACGATGCTGTGAAATGGTCAAGCGTTTTGTTTCCTTGGCGTTGCCGGTGTCAATTTCAAACTCGGTTTCAATGGGGCCGGCGTATTCACGCCCGTAATGAAGATTTTCACCCTTGAGGTAGCGATCAGCGGATTCGGCTGCCTGACGACCTCTGGCCATGGCTTCCACCACGGAGGTCGGGCCGCTGATCACGTCGCCGGCCATGAATATCATCTCATCTGAAGTTTGCAGGCTAACCGGATCCACGTCTGCCGGATTCAATCCGATCTTCTCCAATAAAGCGGTATCGGTTACCTGGCCGATGGCGATAATGACAGTATCGGCCTCCAACGGCAATAGTTCGCAGGAATCAAAGGTGGGCTGAAATGCCCCGCGAGCGTCATAAACCTGCAGACAACGTTGAAATTCAACACCACGAACAGCCCCGTTTTGAGAAGAAAATGTCATGGGACCCCATGAACATTCCATCTTCACACCTTCAGAACGCGCGCTTTCGATCGCCCAAGGAAATGCCGGGACTTCTTTATCAGACTCCAAGCAAACCATGGTTACCGTTTGTGCACCCAATCGCAGAGCGGTCTGCGCGGCGTCCACCGCCACATTACCGGCGCCGATCACGATGGTCGTCTTGCCGATTTCCGGACTTTTGCCGCAGCGCACGTCCCTTAGAAATGGAAGACCGTGATAAACACCGGCTAAATCTTCCTCGCCAATATTTAACGTCAGATGCTTAGGGCACCCGAAGGCAATCACAATGGCCTGGAACTGCCGCTTGAGTTCATCAATGGTTTTTTGCTTTCCAACAGCTATGCCGCAGCGAAAGTCGACGCCTAGCTTCCTCAACACGTCCAACTCCTTTTCTAAAACCGTTTCAGGCAATCGAAACTCAGGAATCGCCCACCGCAGCATTCCGCCCGGTTCCTGTTCCGTATCAAAAACGGTGACGGCATGTCCCCGTAATCTAAGATCATAGGCGGCCATCAATCCCGCCGGCCCGGATCCTATAACAGCCAAATGTTTACCGCTTTCCGTCGCAATCTGCGGCAGCAGTGTTTGGCTGTCATCAACATGATCGGCAAGGTACCGCTTCAGATAGCGAATGGCTACGGCATTATCATCGACATTCCGTCGATAACAGTTTGCTTCACACGGTTGAGAACAAATACGGCCCAGGATTCCGGGAAACGGCAGCGTTTCCCTCAGGATCTTCATAGCTTCGATCTCTTGCCCGCGGGCAATCAATTGAACATAGCCATGACAATTCACGCCCAGCGGACACGCCTGCCGGCACGGCGCCAATTTCATTCTCAGGTTATCCAGAACGCACCGCTCGATGCATATGCCGCAGAAGGTACATTTATCTTTATCGATGACGATGTTGTCGGTTAAACTTTCCAATAGGTTGATTCTCATTTGGCTTCCTCCAGTTGTAATCTGGCATGGTGAAAATTCCCCTTCACCTGGACTTAGGCTTTATTCTCGTTTTTGTTACGACTTTGATCTCAAGGAGTCTTAGCGTCACCGAGACGTTGAATCTCTCGATGAGAAACTACGACATCTTCCGGTGCTTCTCCCTGGGTTAAGACAATGTGTTTCAGCCAATCACGGTCGTTGGATTGCGGATAATCCGTGCGATAATGCCATAATCCCCAGCGACTCTCTTTTCTCTCTTTGGAAGCCAATGCACTCATGGTGGCGCATTGGATGATATTTTGAATTTCGTAATATTTAAACAGATCGTGAATATCTTTTACGCGAACCTGTTCGTCGAGTTCGATGCGAAATCGATCCATCCACCGCAGCGCATGGTTGAGCTTATAATCATTTTTGGGTGGTACGATATAATCGTTGATGATGCGCCGCACTTTATATTCAAATTCTTCGATCGCAACCGGGTTTGCATGTTGGTTAAATCGGGACTGTTGGAATTCGATAAATTCAGAAATCTGGTCTGTCTCCAATTCCGCAGACTCAATACCGGCAGCAAATTCGGAAGCACTTTCGGCGGCTATTTCTCCAAACACAAAGGCTCCCGAAAGATGGCCGCGAGCAACCAGAGATGTATCACCGGCAGCATATAAGCCGGGAACGGTGGTTTCGGCCATCTCGTTAACCCGAACCCCGGTCAGGCCGTGTCCACCGCAAAGGAAACATTCGGTCGGCCAGAGTTCAATCTCACCACTGCGAAAATCAACATGACGACCTCTGAAAAAGCGTTCCTGAACCGGGCGTTCGGTAGTGAATAAGATATCCTCGATTTCTTTAATTTTTTCTTCCGGCAGGTGACTCATGATAATTCGCATCGGTCCCCTTCCCTCGTGATGTTCCTGCAACATCGATTTAATCGACGGATGATCTTTTTCCCTGTGTTCGTCAAAGGCATTGAGCAGATTAGCGCCGCGGGTTAGGGTGATGTACAACAAAGGGGCATTAATGTCTTTGATGATGTAATAAATGAGTGTATATTCGAAACCGCTCAACTCTGCGCCGGCTCTATACGCGAGGCAATAACCGTCCCCCGTATTGCCCGGAAAATCATAGACACCGTAAAGATAGCCATTGTTGGGCAAACCAAAACGAGCCGTTCCGCCAGAGGATAGGATAACCGCCTTCGCTTTACAGACAATAATTTCGCCGCTGCGTACATTCATGCCGATGGCGCCGGCAACCCGATCGCCGGCTTTGAGAAGCTGCACGGCCATGGTTCGATTAACAACCTCTACACCGAGATCGAATACACGCTTCGCCAAAATGGCTTTCAGCTCAGGCTCCTTCATTGTCACACAAAAGCGCCCCTTGGGATGAACCTGCAAAACTTCGTATTCACCCTTTTGATCGACGGGAAAACAGAC
>CP070694.1:3303270-3316264 GCA_020353355.1 Desulfobacterales bacterium
CAATTCCGAGCTTCTCTTTCACTGCTTCCCGCGGAATGTGGGGTGTCAGAAGATCGATGGCCTTCTGCATGGCATCTGCGGACAGAAGCACCTCCGGCAGGGCATACGCTTCTTTGGCGAATAAATCACCAACCTTGATCATCCCTAATGCAAAACCTTCATTAATAACCTCTATAGGGCTCAGGCCTTCGGCAATAACCCTGTTGGCAACCGTGGCAGCAGCATCCTCATCACCATTTACAACAGATTGTATAGCCTCCTTTATTAAGCTTTCCCTATTCATTATAAGCCTCCAACCCTTTCTATTTTTCTCGGTAAGCGCCCAATTCTTTTTCTGTCTCCTCAATAATCGATCGAATCTCGGTAAGCACGCTGTCCGGCAACGGATCGGGCTGGTGGGTCTCCAGTATCTCCCTGGCTTTCTCGCATGCTCTTTGATAAATGTCGGTTTTTCCCAACTCTTCCCACTTTTGACGTCTCCTCCGATCGATCAGCTGGGGCTGGGATTGGGATTTCATATGCTTAAGGGTGTGCTTCTGACCCAGAAAATCCTTGAACGGTCCGACCGCATGGATGACATCCACTGCCAGGGTTTCGTCATTGACCGGAATCCCGTTGAGCACATGTTTGATCATACCGGCAAATTCATTATCCATAACCAGCTGACCGAAATCCAGGGTGACGCCCATTTCAAGCATCCCCAGGCCATAGACCACGTTGACCCCTGCCAACGCAGCCAGCAGCCCGGTGAGTGTCTTTTCGTGACCGGCCTGGGCGTCACAGATTTTGCCATCGCCCTACCCGCCGGCAGCAAAACAGGGGATGGCATATTTGCGGGCCAATTGGGCCGCCCCGGCGGTGATCATGCCGCATTCCGGAGATCCCACGGATGCCGTGGTTCGCCATAAATCAATGGGACAGGTGGAGCTTCCGTAAACTACCGGGGATCCTTTGCAAACCAATTGATTGAGGACAATGCTGGCCAGAACCTCTGCATTCAATACCACCAGCGTGCCTGCCAGGGTTACCGGCGCCGATCCGCCGGCCATAGCCATGGAGACGACATTGACTGCCAGCCCGTTGCGTGCGGCCTCCATAACGATTTCGCAGTGCTCCCTGGTGAAGGTCAGCGGGCTTCCCGGACAGGTAACGAAGGTCAGCAATGGTCGCTCCCTGAGTTTATCCCTGCCTCCCACAATGGCGGCCAACATGTCCACGATTTTCCTGGCACAATATCCATTCACCGGTCCCAGCCAATGGTGCTTGGACGTGTTGGCTAGAGAGGCTTCGGCATTGTGCAGCGCAATGGTTTCCTGGGGAGCATCGTGGGAAGCCATAATCCGTTCATAGGTATCCAGATTATCCAGATAGTCAACCAGCCGGGCCGCATTGGCCGTGTCTGCTTTGACCGTGTCTCGATGCTCACCGGTATACGGGTCAACAATCTTGATCCCTTCCCCGAAATTGGTAAATGTCACCCGGTTTCTTTCCAGCACAACGTCATTTTTCGTGGTACGGCCGCAAGCGATGAACTTTGATGGCACCGATTGGATGGCCTCTTCGACCACATGCGGGGGAATTTTGACAACTTTATTATGGCGATCCACAACGGCTCCCGCCCCTTCATAGATGTCCATGGCCTCATCATCACCAACGAAGACGCCTGTCCTTTGCAGAACTTCCAGGGTGGCCAGGTGAATGTCCTCGAGTTCTTCCTCTGTAAAGACGTTCAGGCTGAATCCCCCGGTTTGTCTGCTCCCGGCATGTATAGCGCGTATCATAAATACTCCTCCATTAAGTTTATTAGATTGTTGGGTTCCTCGATTCTTTGCCTATGAGAGACCCGATGCCTGTATTTTTTTCTGGGCAGGTGCGGAGATAACACCATTGACCAATCGAAGGAAGAAGGGGTTTTTTAAGCGTTCGATCAAAGATTGATATAGTTGGGCTGCACCGCCGGGGTAATAGATCATAATCAGAATTAAAAATAGTCCATAAAAAATTAAATTCAGGCCCGGATATTGTGAAAAAACCGATCGCACCATTTCCATGGCAAACACAAACGGAATGGCGGCAAAGGCGCCACCCCACAGGCTCGCCCTTCCCCCGATATAGACCACTACCAGCACTTCAATGGTCTTGGCGGTATGCATAACATCGGGCATCAGGATTCCGTAATAATGGGCATAGAATCCCCCTAGCCATCCGGCAAACGCACACGAAAGGGTAAAATTGATGATGCGATAACGCGTCGGGTTGATGCCGGAGGTTCTGGCCGCTTCCATGTTTTGCCCGATGGCTTTGAACGCCAATCCCATATGGGATCGCACAATCCGCCTCAACACAATATAGGTGACCATGAACATCGCAAAAATGATGTAGAAATATGGAAGGTTTGATGAGGTTTGAAGCAGCGTGGGACAGTTTAAACCCAGCGGCCCCTCGGTGAGGAAAACCAGTTTGGTGGCAAGCCCCCAGAATGCGAGGCTGATAAACCAGGCCATAACCGCGGCAAAAATACCGCGCAATCTCAAGGTTAAAACACCGGTCAGAAAGCCCACCAGAGCAGCCGGCAAAACTCCCACAAACATCCCGAACCACGGAGACAGCCCCAGCCTGGCGGCAAGAATTCCCGAGGTGTAGGCCCCGAGTCCCACAAAGGCGGCGAACCCGAAATTAACAATGTTAATATATCCCCCGGTGAAATCGAAGGCCACGGCCTGGGCCGCCATGAACAACCCAACCACCATCCAGCGGATCAGATACTCCTGGTTAAACGGGGGAATAAACGGGAGCACCGCGAGCAGCGCCAACCCGAAAAAACCCAGGGGAGTCAGGCATACGGCATCCAATGTTTTTTGGAAGCCATTGAAATTGTCAATTTTTTGAACATTTGCCACATGATCACCTATTGATTCAAAATCCCGCGGACTTCGCTTCCAAAAATCCCCGAGGGTCTAATAATCAAAACCAAGATAATACACGCCGCCGGAACGGTGTATTCCCATCCTTCGCCAAAATAAACGGTCGTCAACACCTGCAGAAGCGCCACGATAAAAGCACCCACGGCCGCACCGGCAACATTGCCCATGCCCGCAAGGATCACAATGAACCATGAATTGTAGAGAGGCCCTAATCCCACGGTGGGGTAAGCCGGATACATAAACAAAAGGCAGGCGCCTGCCAGCGCAGCCAAGGCAGAGCTCAAGGCCAAGGTTAAGGTCTGAATGCCGTTGATATTGATGCCCACCATGCGCGCTCCGGTTTCATCCTGGGAGACCGCACGGATGGCCCGCCCGAATTTCGAGGACCTCATAAAAAGCCAAAACGCGCTTAGAATAAGCATCGCCAGAATGAACACAAAAAAGCGGTCAAACGATACGTAGACATCAAAAAACGAGAGGGTTGGATAATTCCAATAGCTTACAATTCCCCTGAAATCCGTGCCGAGTATAAATTGGGAGCTGTTGACGATAAATGTTGATAGGCCCAGAGTGATGACAAAGGAGTTCATCACCCATTGTTCCCGGGTGCGGTTTCGCAAAGGGCGGAACACAATCAACTCACATAATATGCCCACAACAACCCCGGCGGCCACAGAGGCAACCATCGCCAGAATCGGCAAAACGGCTTCAAACAGAGGGTTTGGGTTTCCCATGAGATAATCGGAGAAAGGCGTAAAGGTAAAATAGGCCGTGAGGCCGCCGATCATAAAAAACTCACCGTGCACGAAACTCACAACGTTCATCACACCGAAAACCAGGGCCAGCCCCATGGCCACCAGGGCCCACATGCCGCCGGTAACAATGGCATTGACGATGACATAAAAGCCGTTGTCGATCGCCCCCAAAACGGCTGCGATAATCGATGCGCTGATGGTGATGCCGGCCGGTGATTTCAATGTCGTCAAGACCCGCTCCAAATTGAGCGTATTGCTGTTGGCAATGGCCATAAACATTTATTCCTCAAATTTAACTGCGTCCGTTGGTTTCTTGTTAAATCCCCAGGTAGGCTTTGCGCACGTGCTCATTTTGGATGAGATCGGTGCTGGCTCCCGCTAGCACGATTTTGCCTTTTTCCAATACATAACCTCTCTCGGTCACCTGCAAGGTCTTGGTCACATTCTGCTCAACCAGAAGAATGGTTACCTCTTTTTGCTTCAATGTATCGAGGGCCCGAAAAACAGCGGCCGTCGTCTGAGGTGCGAGTCCTAAAGACGGCTCATCGACGAGCAAAAGCGATGGCGTCGACATCAATCCCCGGCCGATCGCCAGCATTTTCCGCTCCCCGCCGCTCATGGTGCCGGCCAGCTGCCTCCGACGTTCCTTCAGAGCGGGAAACAGCTCGAAGACAAAGTCCTGGTTTTCAACGATCTTCCTTTTGTCATTGATCGTGAATGCTCCCATGGCGAGGTTCTCCTGGACTGTCATGCCCGCAAACAGGTTCAGTTCCTCGGAGATGTAACTGATACCCATGCGGCAGATCTTATCCCCCGGCAACCGGCTGATCGAATTTCCGCTAAAATCAATCCTGCCTGCCATCGGCGACACCAGCCCGGCAACCGATTTCAGAAAGGTGCTTTTTCCCGCCCCGTTAGGTCCCACCAGACACACGTATTCTCCTTTGGCGACACTCAATGACACGTTCCATAAAACCTGCAGGAATCCGTATCCTGAATCGAGATTCTCTACCTGCAGGAGCAATTGATTTTCCATATTCGTGCCTTCCAAATTACGCGTATTGGCAGTTAAAAAAATGCTAAAAATTTAAAAAAATATCAACCACTGAGCACTTAATCCTCGGTGCCCAAATAAGCCTCTCTGACGGCAGGGTTTTGTGCCACCTCCTCCGTCGGCCCTTCGGCAATCTTGTTTCCAAATTGCAGCACGGCCAATCGGTCGCAAAGCTTCATAATCACCTGCATGATGTGCTCGACCATAATAATGGTGATGCCTTTATCCCGAATCTTGCGGATGATGGCCATCAGCTCTGTCAGCTCACTTTCGGTCAGACCGGAAGCCAGCTCGTCCAGGAAAAGCAGCTTCGGTTCGCTGGCCAGGGCCCGGGCTAAATCCAGCCGCTTCAACTGGACGGTGTTCAGCGTCTCGGAAATCGTGTCTTCCGCAATGGGAAATTCGACAAACTCAAGCATTTCCCTAGAGTGCCGGCCAGGATCGATTTCCCGGTGCCGCCTGTTTCCGAACACAGCAGCGACCATGACATTTTCCAGCACCGTCATTTTTGGAAACGGACGGGGTATTTGAAACGTGCGCGCCAGTCCCAGATGGCACATCTCCTCCGGCGCCAATCCGGTAGTCCCCTTTCCCTGAAAGAAAACCGATCCGGATGTCGGGGGATCCAAACCCGCCATGGCATTCAGCAGGGTGGTTTTACCCGCACCGTTGGGGCCGATCAGGCCCAGGATCTCGCCGACTTCGACATGCAGGGATACATTATTGACCGCCACCAGCCCGCCAAACCGCTTGGTGAGATGCTCGGTCTCCAATACGTTCATGATCAATTATCCTGATAAAGTGAAGAAGAGATCGGCGGTATCCGGCGCCGCCGCTCTCTCCTTTTCCTGCGTCTCAACGCACCATCAGCTCAGCCTGCTTGACATCCTCCGGAAAGACGTTGAAGCCGTTGCCTTTTTGGTACTGGATGACAGGAAAGAAGAAGTCAGCCGGACTGATTTTGGGATCCGGCCGACTGGCGGCATCGGTGCCATATCGGGCATGCATCAAGGCGCCGTCTGCACGACTATACGTCAGTTTGCCTTCGGCAACCTCTTCACGACCGATTTTGGTTATGGTTTCGCTGTTCAGCTCACCGTATTTTTCAATGGCGCGTTTGGCAATTTTGACAAAAAAATTGGCATAGTCAAAGGCCATTCCGGCTGCCGACGGACTGGGATCATAATTGAAGCGGTTTTTGAATTTTTCAACCCAATCTTTCTGGGCCGGCGTGGTTAACTGGGGCTGCATGTCCAATACACCATCGGAGGCCTGACCGGTCATCTTGTACCAATCCCCTACCCAGCCAAGACCATCGGCAACGACCAACCCTTTGAAGCCGACTTCATGCTGTTGTTTAATGATGGCAGAAACCGAAGCCACCCCCGAGCTCGAACCGGCCAGCAGGGTCACGCCGGCCTGCTTGCATTTGTTGATATAGGGGTAGAAATCGGTTTTCTTCAAATCAAAATATTCTTCGGTGAATATTTCCCAACCATTTTCTTTCAGGCCTTTGGCCATGCCACCGACAAGACTGCGGCCCCAGTCGGTATCCTCCCCCCAAAGAGCGGCCAGTTTCTTGTCCGGTTTCCAGAGCTTTTTTTTCTCGGCATCATTCAGCAACTCGACGTAGCCCACCACAAGCTTCTGAGGGATCGGCCAGCCTTTCATGATCAGATAACGCTCCTCAGGCGGCAGGGATTCCCACTTGTCAATGCCGGCCTTGCCGGCTCCCAAACAGAAGAAATGAGGAACTTTGTATTTGGCCAGCATCGGCTGAATTGCCACGGTGACGGCCGTGTTCCAGTTCAGGATGCCTGCCTGAACCCCTTTACGCTCGATCGCCTCGGCATAGGCGTTGGTACCCTTGGACGGATCGGATTGGTCGTCAATGTAAACCAGTTCAATTTTATAATCGCCGATTTTGTTGCCGATCTCGTCAATTGCCATGGTGGCGGCATCCTTCATTTCATTGCCGCTTTTGGCGGCAGGGCCCGTAAACGGACCTAAAATGCCCAATTTGAAAACCTTGTCGGCGGCAGCCGCATGTCCAATCATCATCGACCCCATAAAAACAGCAGCTAAAACAAGCATTAAGCATCTTCCTCGTTTACTCATTTTGTCCTCCTTTTTGGTTAGAATTTTTTCGTTGGTTGCCTTAAAACCCAACGTCCATGATTACCACCGCTTTTTCACTGATTCGAATTCGGCTCAACTTATACAAAAAAAACTTTCGGGTCAAATAAAGAATTCTGTAGGTTATAAAAAAATCTATCATGGTTTTTATTGCATATTGAATGGCGAATATTTGATAAATCGAGCCTATGGATTTTATAAAATTCCGTGCCTAAACCCCTACTTCAAGGTATCAGTCGAAGTCGAGGGATTTTAGATCATAACCCAAGGCTTGCCATTTTTATGGTGAGCCCTTTTTTAGATTGAGATCGTAATTTAAACTGTTTGCAATATTTTTTCCTTAGTGAAATACATCTGATATGCTATACTCGTTGCCAAATATGCTTATTCCAGTGAAAAATAATTACAGGTTTGTTAAGGGAAAAGCCAATGAAGGATTCAACCGCAGATAATAAGAAGAAAAGCCCCGTCGAAGCGGCTACGCCAACCAACTTCATCAAGCAGATGATCGACGAGGATATAAAAGCAAAAAAAAATGAGGGTCGGGTGCACACACGCTTTCCGCCGGAGCCCAACGGTTATCTGCACATCGGACATGCCAAGTCAATTTGCCTGAATTTCGGCCTTGCTAAAGATTACAATGGCCTTTGCAACTTGCGCTATGACGATACGGATCCAAGCAAAGAAACGATGGAATATGTGGAAGCCATCAAAGAAGATGTTCGCTGGCTGGGATTTGACTGGGAAGATCGGGAATATTATGCCTCCGACTATTTTGAACAGCTTTTCGAATATGCGCTTCAATTGATCAAGGCCGGCAAAGCTTATGTGGACAGTTTATCTGCCGAAGAAATCAGAGAATACCGCGGAACCTTAACGCAGCCCGGGAAAAACAGTCCCTATCGAGAGCGGTCCATCGAAGAGAATCTGGATTTGTTCGAACGCATGCGGGCTGGAGAATTTAAAGACGGGGAACATGTTCTGCGGGCCAAAATTGACATGGCCTCACCCAATATGATCATGCGAGATCCAACCCTTTATCGCATTAAACATGTTTCCCACTATCGTACCGGAAGCATGTGGTGCATTTATCCCATGTACGATTTTACCCACTGTCTCTCGGACTCTATCGAAGGGATTACGCATTCGATTTGTACTTTGGAATTTGAAATTAATCGTGAATTGTACGACTGGGTGCTGGACCGGCTGGATGCTTATCACCCCCAGCAGATTGAATTCGCACGCCTGAATCTCAGCTATACGGTGCTGAGTAAGCGCAAACTGATCCGCTTGGTGCAAGAAGGCCATGTCAGCGGCTGGGATGATCCCCGCATGCCCACCATTTCGGGGATACGCCGCAGAGGGTATACACCTGAGGCCATCCGTAATTTTTGCGAGCGCATCGGTGTGGCCAAAGCCGACAGCATGGTGGATATGGCCCTGCTGGAATACTGCCTTCGAGAAGACCTCAATAAACGTGCCCCCCGGGTAATGGGTGTGCTGCGCCCCCTTAAAGTGGTGATCGAAAACTACCCGCAAGACAAAGAAGAAGAGCTGGAGGCGATAAACAACCCGGAAGATCCCTCCATGGGTACCCGCAAAGTACCGTTTGCACGGGTGCTGTATATCGAACAGGATGATTTCATGGAAGATCCGCCGAAAAAGTTTTTCCGCTTAGCCCCCGGCCGCGAAGTTCGCCTGCGATATGCCTTCTTTATCACCTGCGTGGATGTGGTCAAGGACCCGGACTCCGGCCAAGCCATCGAGTTGCGTTGCACCTATGACCCCAAAACCCGCGGCGGCGACGCCCCGGACGGACGTAAAGTTAAGGCAACCCTGCACTGGGTGTCGGCCAAACATGCGATTTCAGCTGAAGTTCGGTTATATGATCATCTTTTCGTAAAGGATAATCCCAACGAAGTGGAGAACGGAAAGGACTTCACGGATTACATCAATCCGAAATCCTTGGAACTATTAAAAAATTGCAAACTGGAGCCCAGCCTGGCAAGCGCCTCACCTGAAAGCCGCTTTCAATTTGAGCGCTTGGGCTATTTTTGCGTAGACTCGAAAGATTCTAAGGCTGAGGCTGTGGTATTTAATCGCACGGTAACCCTGCGCGACACTTGGGCTAAGATCCTAAAATCACAGCAAAAAAAAGATTAATCCGAATAAGCAGATAGGCGTCTTTGCCATGGTATTCGGCTTTATTGAACGCCAATGTGTTTTTTGCTTGCATTTCTTTTGAATTTGGGCGAAAAGGTAACATTTAAATTAAAGCAGAAGATGTTTCGGGGTAGCAGCCAATGCAGTCTGAGAACTGCCACCGGTTCAATTGCTGATTTTTTCCGGTTTTTTTCGAGACCACCGGCTCCCGGCATGTTTTAAAGAAAATCTGAACACCGGGTGCACAGTGAAGCGCTGTTTTATTCCTGAAGTAGATCATAACTGGATGAAGGATCTATTGGTTGGTCGTTGGAGGAGGAAAGCAGATACAGATATTAATAGGGGTGATTTCGAATTTGACACATTGGCTGATGAACAAAATTTAATCACCGTTACGCATGTCCGGCAGGATGGCTTGCTCTGGGGCTGAAATGACAATTTTTTTCCATCCTGAAGCCTGTACACAGTCGCGTCACATGGGAAATTTTTCAACAAACCGGTGGGTTGCTGCCCCGATCCGTTTTTAGAAAACAATCCCCACATACCCCACAACACTATCTCCCGGGCTCTTGTCATAACTGGTCGCGTAGGCGATGGTTTCAGCTTTTTTAGCCCCCAACGCTTTAGCGGCGGCAATCGCCGTTGCCGCCGCACCGGCGCAGCAGGCATTTTGATTTGCCAGCGCCTCGTTGATGACGTGCTCAGGTTCCATAGTTAGCATCGTATCAATAACCCTGCGATCGTTTTCATGTTTTACCCAATGGACCGCTTGTGGACCGCTGCCTCTGGAAACAAAGCCATAGTTATGCCCATAGTGCGTTAGATCGGTGGAGCCCAGGACGATAATTTTGAGGTCCAACCGGGTTGCAAGGTTGGCAATCGACTGGCCGATTTCAAGCGAACGTTTCGCCGGCGGTACACCCATAGCGACAACGTTTACATCTTCAAAAAAGTATTTAATAAACGGCAGTTGCAGCTCCACGGTATTATCCTGGGTAAACTTTGTCGGTGTTTCGATCGAAACGTCAAATCGTTCAGCAATCTCACCCGCCAATTTCTCATGAACGGGGAGCTCTCCGAACGGTGTTTCCCAGGCACCCTCAGTCATAATAAAACAGGGGGAATCCGGATGAAGGTGCATGCCAAAAACAACAACCGCATCGGGCGCTTCTACAGACCTCAAGCAATGGATGACATTGCAGGCAATACTGCCGGAAAAATACCATCCGGCATGGGGCACAATGCCGCCAACCAATGTTCTATCCGGAGCCGGGAAGCTTTCTCCTTCCTTCAAAAATTGATTAATCTCCCGCTCACATTCCGAAGCTCGAGCCGGATACCAGCTCCCGGCGAAAAGTGCTCGTCTGATTTTTGCGGATTTCATGACCCACCTCCATCCATGGAATAATGAAATAATGAGATTAAATGCGGAAAAAGTCAAATATTTTAATTTTTTGCTGCACCCACCAATTACTGAGTCGGACAAAAAAGGTCTCAGGTGTCGGGTGTCAGATGTCGGTTTTTGGGTTTCAGGTTTCAGGTGTCAGCGCCGTTGCTGGCCGCGGAAGCGGTCAGTTTGATCGAAAAAGAAATTTTGGTAATGAAGTTTTGATTGTCTCGTAAAAAGTCCGAATTCGTTAGCCCTGAATTCCTAAATTCGCAATTCTTTAATTATTTATCCTGACACCCGAAACCTGACACCAAAAAAAACGAAAGGTGAAATTTGGTGCAAGTGATTTGGGCCTTCCATACTCAAAAAATTCCCTGCGTTTTATATGCCTATTCTATCGTTAAAACGAACTTGACAACCTAGCTGCGATCATTATTGTTTTACCGGCTTTCCTTTTTAAATTATATGATTACATTGATTAATAGTCTTAGAATAAGTTCACCCAAAGTTGTCGCTAATGCCCAAGCGAATAGAAATTTAAACGGGACAGGAGGATGTCATGTGGGAATATACGGATAAAGTTAAGGATCACTTTCTGAATCCGCGCAATGTCGGTACGATTGAAGACGCTGATGGCGTGGGTGAAGTCGGATCCTTGGCATGCGGTGATGCGCTAACGTTTTACTTTAAACTTGACGAAAATGGAAAAATAAAGGATGCAAAATTTCAAACATTTGGTTGTGCCAGCGCGATTGCCTCCTCCTCGGCACTGACGGAGATGGTCAAAGGCTTGACTCTGAAAGAAGCGAAAAAGATTACCAATGAAGACATCGCCAGTTATTTGGGAGGCCTGCCGAAGGAGAAAATGCACTGTTCGGTAATGGGCCGAGAAGCTCTTGAAAAGGCCATCACCTGCTATCTTGGTGAGCCAGAGAAAAAGACCGAAGGTGAGATCGTCTGTGAGTGTTTTGGGGTAACAGACCTTGAAATTGCGAGGGTTGTCAGGGAAAATCATCTCAAAACCGTCGAAGATGTTACCGATTACACCAAAGCCGGCGGCGGCTGCGGCAATTGCCACGACCGCATCCAGGAAATTATTGATTCGATTCTGGGCACCGAGCTTCCGAAGAAAAAAGAGCCGCTGGTATTAACAAACCTTCAGAAAATCAAATTAATTGAAGAAAGTATCGAGCGCGAAATCAATCCGACCCTCAAAAAAGACGCGGGCAAACTCGAACTGGTCGATGTGGACGGAAACCGGGTAATGGTTCGGCTGGGCGGCACATGTGCAGCATGCACCAAATCCCATGTCACCTTGAAGCATTATGTAGAGGCCAAATTGAGGGAGCTTGTCGCTCCCGAGCTCGTCGTTGAGGAGGTGCAGTGATGAACGTCATCTATGTGGACAATAACGCGACCACTAAAGTGGCGCCGGAAGTCGTCGATGCGATGGTACCTTACTTCAGCGAATATTACGGCAATCCTTCCAGCATGCACTCCTTCTGGGGAAATGTCGCTGTAATAATAAAAGAAGCCCGGCAAAATTTGGCCGAGCTCATCGGAGCAACGGCGGATGAAATCATATTCACCAGCTGCGGTACTGAAAGCGATAGCACCGCGATTCGTGCGGCGATTGAATCCAATCCCGCTAAAAGGCATATTGTCACCACCCGGGTGGAACATCCGGCAATCAAAAACCTCTATGAAAACCTCTCAAAACATGGATATCGAGTAACATTTATCCCTGTCGACAATTTTGGTCGACTGGACCTCGATTATCTGTACCAACATCTAAGCGACGATACGGCCATCGTCAGCATCATGTGGGCCAACAATGAGACCGGCGTAATATTTCCTATTGAAGAAATTTCCCATGAAATTAAACGCAGAGGTATTGTCTTCCATACGGATGCTGTTCAAGCCATTGGCAAAATTCCCATTGATGTCAACAACACCGGCGTGGATATGTTATCCCTTTCCGGGCATAAATTTCATGCTCCCAAAGGAATCGGTGCACTGTACATTCGCAAAGGCACAAAATTTTCACCGTTTCTCATCGGAGGGCATCAGGAAAAGGGACGCCGCGGCGGAACTGAAAATACGGCAGCGATTATCGGCTTGGGCAAAGCCGCAGAATTGGCCATAAAGCATCTTAGGGAAAATGGGTATGAACGCATCGCAAGGTTGCGGGACAAACTGGAAAACCAGCTGTTGCAAAAGGTCCCAAATACTATTGTGAACGGTGACCGGGAACATCGTCTGCCGAATACCACCAGTATTGCCTTTGAATATGTGGAAGGTGAGGCCATTTTACTGATGATGAACGAGCATGCAATTTGCGCATCCTCCGGTTCGGCGTGTACATCCGGCTCGCTTGAGCCTTCCCATGTGCTGCGCGCCATGGGAGTGCCGTTTACCGCTGCCCACGGCTCGATTCGCTTCAGCCTCAGCCGATACAATAGCGAAGATGAAATTGATTTTATCCTGGAAAAATTGCCGCCGATTATAGAAAACCTGCGAGCAATGTCGCCGTTTTGGAAGAAGGCGATAGGAGGTTGATTGCGGATCGGGG
>CP070694.1:3316364-3321208 GCA_020353355.1 Desulfobacterales bacterium
ACATCGGCGAAAGCAACGAGAGGAATCGGATTTTGTCCGTGTTGCGGTTGAAATGATTTTTTAGTGGCTGCAATGAATTGGCCAGCGAGTGCAATTTGAGAGAGATGTCGTTATCCATAGAATTAATTTTAATCGAAAAGGTGTGTACTCATCCCACCCTTAATCTGGTCCACAACCCGGCGGACATCCGCCAGACATCATTTGCCTTTGGGGTTTTTTACGGCGCATTGGCAACTGCCACGTTTTTTCTCTGCTTGAATTTTCTCCATAATAAGCGAGCGACCGTTTTTCCGCAGATCATCCTCGATATCTTTTCGGCTGTATTCAAAACAATAACAAACCAGATCGCTCATGAGCTATTTTCCTTCTGAAATTGAAACAACAAGCAATCCCTTGGTTGAAGGTCTCATCATTTTCGGAAAAGGATGGATCCTTTCCTGATCCCGCTAAAGTAAAAAACCTGCATTCCCAAGATTAAATAGATGATGTCCCTTACCAGCATTGGCTCCGTTGAAGATAAAAATCCAGCTTTTTTTATCGAAAAACAACCGCAGTCGAATTCATGGCCCCTGATCAGGTTGATCGATAAAACAAAGATAAAGGCCAGAAGCATTGCGTTAATGATCAGCACGGCCGAGCGGGGATAAATGACGAGAATCAGAGCCAGACCGGTAACCAATTCGAGGAAGGGCAAAATAATGGCGATCAGGTTTATTAACCCATGTGGGAAAAGGTCGTATCCATAGATAATTTTTGCAAATCCCGCAGGCGCAAGAATTTTGTGATAGCTGGCGTAAATGAATGTTATACCGAGTATCCAACGGGCCGCCAGTTCAATCCAGCTATTTTCTAATACGTTTTTCAGTAAATTATTCAATCGGATAACCCTCTGCTTCCCAGCCTGGAAATCCATCAACAAAGACCTTTACATCGCTAAAACCAAAATCTTTCAACAGTCGGGCCAAGTTGTGGCTGTCTTCACATGTTCGGCCCGAGCAATACGTGACAATGGGCTGATTGATGGGATGCTGATCCAGAAAGGCGTCAATCAGATTATCAAACTGCCCAACTGGGAAAGATACGGCCCCCGCTATATGACCGTGATCGAAATTATTGCGAGAGCGCGCGTCGACAAAAAGTGCGTTGCCGCTATCATAAATTTTTTTGGCAGTTTTCACGTCTTCGATTTCGAGGTTGTCGATAACGGCATCATTTTTGGCTTTAGCAGTAACAACTCCCTGAGATGTGTCCCACTGGCCGACGAGAGCTATTCCTGCTGGAGAAAAGAAGTTGACGATTAATGCCAGACCAACCGACACCCCAAGCATAAGGAGAATTTCTTTTGACAGTTTTTTAACGTGCATCTGAGGAATTCCACTTCTGATCATTGTGGGCTCAGCCAATCGAAAGAACCGTGTAACTTCACTGCAACGTCGGTGAACCATACGCGGAATTTTCCGTCATCACCGTGATGATCCAGCGAAACAGTCAACGGCCCGAGGCCGCGATGATCTTCCCATGAGGCAATGCGGGTCGGTTTTTCGGATCCGCCGCGACGATAGACCCAATGGGTTAATCGATAGTTTTCGTCGACAAACAGCTCATAAACATCACCTGGGGTGTAGCCTCCGGTCGCCGGATAAGTAACCACAACGCATTTCGCCGTTCCCTCCCCCATCGGCAGTTTTTGATGGCCGGTATCCTCCACATTTGCTTGATTATCCCAGGCCTGATGCAATGGAAACAGCAACCAGTAGTTGTCATTGATAAACCAGGCATCGATTTGCTTCAGATCTTGCGGGGGATTCTCGCCCAGCTCTAAACGATTATAGGTGAGCGCTCCTTGATTCGATCCACCTTTAAGGGTGACCTGCTCGACCTGGGGCCACCAGATCCAGGAGCGGCTGATCTGTTTGTCGCCTAATTGAACATTGAACGTATATTCGATGACTTCTATCTTGCCAAACGATTCTGCACCATATGCCCCTGCGATTCGCTGGCGAATATCCGTGGGGGCGGCTGGCTGCTGGGTGCTGCACCCGGCAATAAGGCCGACGATCAACAACACAACGACAAATAACTTTAAAAAAGCCTTCATAATTTCTCCTCCTCATCAAAAAATACTATATAGCCCTCAAGCAAAATCTAAGCCTATTGCGTTCAGCTTTTCACGAATGTGCCGTTTCTGAGATCCTCCAGCGCCAGCTCGATTTCTTGTTGGGTATTCATGACAAACGGTCCATACCTGGCTATCGGCTCATTCAGGGGTTTGCCCGAAACCAGCAAAAAGCGAGCCGGCTGATTTGCTGTGGTTGCCTTAATATAATCTCCATCTTCAAAAACAACAAGTCGGGGATGAGCAATAGCTTTTCCTTTATCTTCGCCATTCATGCCAAAGCTTCCCTTACCCTCAAACACATACGCAAAAGCAGCATGTCCCTGCTTAATCAAATGTGAAAATGATCCATTGGGCGGGATCGTGACGTCCAGATAGGTCGGATCGGCTACGATCTCGGTTACCGGGCCGCTGACACCGTCTACTTCTCCAGCAATTACCCGGATTTTTATCCCATCTTGCCGGTTAATTTGCGGGACCTGATTCGAGTCAATATTCTGATATCGGGGTTTCATCATTTTCAGTTTGGCCGGCAGATTTAACCACAGTTGAAACCCCATCATTTCACCCTGCTGTGCCCGGGGCATTTCTTCGTGCATGATACCGCTTCCGGATGTCATCCATTGAACATCACCGGCGCCGATACTCCCTGAATTGCCGATACTGTCTTTATGATCGACCACACCCTGTATCATATAGGTGACTGTCTCAATTCCGCGATGAGGGTGCATTGGAAATCCCTTAATGTAATCATCCGGATTGGATGATCCAAAATGATCAAACAATAAGAAGGGATCAATATTATCCAGTGCTCGAGTGGCGATACTCCGCCTGAGCCTCACCCCGGCACCCTCCAGTACAGGTTGGGGTTCGATGATTTTTATTCCTTTTCGTAGTTGTCTGTTCATGATTTTCGCCTTTAATTAAATTTTTCCCATATAGGTTCACCCATTAATAGTTGTTAGGGGCTGTGAACCATGTTTTGGAGCCATGGATCACTGTAGATTCCAAATCACAAATATCAAATAAATCACAATGACCTAAATTCGAAATTCCAAACTCGTGGTTTTGGCCTTTGGATATTGGAATTTGAGATTTATTTGTAATTTGGTGCTTGGCATTTGGGATTTTAGATTACCATTTTACAGAACCAATAATGATTGCTCAAAACTATTGTACCCGGAAATTTATTTTACCAACCTCGATGCAATTTCTGCCACATACTTACCCTGAAATCGTGCCGCTTCCAGTTCGTTTTCGCTTGGCATCCGGGAGCCGTCTCCCCCCGCAATTGTGGAGGCGCCGTAGGGAGATCCGCCGGTGATTTCATCCATCCTCATTTGACCCTGGAAGGCATAGGGCAGGCCCACAACAACAAAGCCATGATGCAGCAGGGTGACATGAAATGTCAGAATCGTAGATTCCTGTCCGCCATGCTGGGTGTTGCTGCTTGTGAAGACACTACCGACCTTACCTACCAGGGATCCATTTGCCCAGAGCTGTCCGGTAGCATCTAAGAATTGGCGCATCTGGGCGCACATATTGCCGAAGCGGGTCGGGGTACCGAAAATAATTGCATCGGCCTCGGCCAGTTCATCCACCGAACACACCGGCACATGCAAAAACGCTTTTTGGGCATCAACCGCTCCCATTTTTTCGAGCACCTCCGACGGGAGGGTTTCCGGCACCCGTCGAAGTTCGACCTCCGCGCCGGCAGCGCGTTTTACGCCTTCGGCCACCGCTTCGGCCATTTTATAAATATGTCCGTATGTTGAATAAAAGACGACGAGAACTTTCATGATCTAATCCTCCTCTTTAGGTTTTACGTCTCCCCTCTCAGCCCCAGTTTTTTGCACAAATTGCCTAATGTTTCCTGCTCAGCGGCGGAAAGAAAACTCATTTGATCTGAAATCACTGTGGCATGCGGTGGAAATATTTTGCTGATGAGTTTGTTGCCTTCATCCGTGAGATGAACTATATAGAACCGTCGATCCGTGCGGTCGCGTTCGCGCCGGACAAGCCCGCGCCTTTCAAGATTGTCGATGACCATTGTAATATTGCCGCTGCTTCGCAATATTTTTTTTCCGATATCTTTTTGCGATAAAGGACCTGAGTGATAGAGCGCCTCAAGCACCCCAAACTGACTGACGGTCAATCCCACAGACGATAGATGCCGGTGAGCTCGCGCGGTTATCGATTCGGCGGCACGCATTAATTTTACATAAGTGCTTAACGATCGCATCTCTTTTTTACTGCCTTGAAATTTTTTTTGCATTTTTGCTTCAATATTGAATAGTTTAACATAAAACTAAGTATTGATATGGACCTGTCAAGATTAGTGATTGACAATTATTGGTCTGTGAAATACCTTGGCGCTTAATTCAGGTTGCATGGTGTCTGCCATTTTGAAAGCGCGGCGGTAAGCTGAGCGGTGAAGGAGCCGCTGTTTATGAACGTTTCTAATATCATCAAACGACATGTGACTGAAGATCCCGAAAAGACGGCTATTATATTCGATGGCCGTCGCATCTCCTATAGAGAACTTGACCGGCGAATCAACCAGATAGCTGGCGGACTGCTCACCATGGGGTTCCAACGCGGGGATGTGATATCCCTTTTTTTGCCAAGTCTTCCAGAACTAATTATCGGTTACTTGGGAACAGTCCGGGCTGGCTTGACGGCAAATGTCGTCAACGCCATGCTCAAGGAACAGGAAGTGGCGTATATC
>CP070694.1:3321308-3325883 GCA_020353355.1 Desulfobacterales bacterium
GGCCGTATCATCTCCATATCTGTATGCAATATAGGCATGGGCATATTCATGAAACGTTAATGCCAATAAAATCGGCGGGGCTATTAATAGGAGCTGTTTGAAATCCATTTCCAAATATAATCCTGACAAATGGGAATGTCCACTGTCAACCCGGATCAAAAATGTTCAAAAAAGAGCATAAAGCCACTTGATATTTTTTAAAATGATGCTATTATAGAATTAATCAATAAAGGCCTGTTCTTAATTGACGGGCCGGTTTCGTTCTGGGGGAAAGATCCATTTTTCAAAGTGGCAACCTGCAGTTTGGAACTATGAGAAATTTATAAGAAGGAGGCTGTCACTATGGCTAATGGAATCGTAAAATGGTTTAATAGCAGCAAAGGGTATGGCTTTATCGAGCAGGAAGATGGTCCGGATGTATTTGTTCATCATACAGGAATCAATGCGACCGGTTTCAAGACTCTCTATGAAGGCGACCGGGTTAACTTTGACATAGAGCAAGGCCAAAAAGGTCCGGCTGCAGTAAATGTCACTGTAGTATAACTTAACATTTCTGATTAAAAAAAGGGCATTCCATGGAAAAATAGTGGGGTGCCTTTTTATTTTTTGCGGATGTGGAGATATGTATTTCAATAATTAAGCTAATCTTAGTCATCAAGCCAGCTTAAAATGACTTTTCCGGATTGACCGGAAAGCATAACGTCAAATGCCTTTTTATATTCGGTATGGTGGAAACGGTGAGTAATCACCGGGCTGATGTCCAACCCGGACTGAAGCATTACGGTCATTTTGTACCAGGTCTCGTACATCTCACGCCCGTAAATACCTTTAATCGTCAATCCGTTGAAGACCACAAAGTCCCAATCGATGGCGGTGTCCGGCGGCAAAATACCCAATAATGCGATTTTGGCACCGTGGCACATGTTGGGCAGCATTGATCGAAGTGCGTCGGGATTACCGGACATTTCCATGCCCACATCAAATCCTTCTTTCATTCCCAACTTTCTCTGAGCGTCTGCAATGTTTTGGTTGCGGACGTCCAGGGTTACGGTTGCCCCCATTTTTTGAGCTATCTTTAGACGGTAAGGATTGATATCGGTGACCACCACATGCCGTGCTCCGGCATGTTTGGCGATGGCGGCGGCCATGCATCCAATCGGTCCGGCTCCGGTAATCAGCACGTCTTCTCCGAGGACGTCAAAGGAAAGAGCGGTGTGCGTGGCATTGCCCAGGGGGTCAAAACAGGTGAGAATATCCCTGGGTATGGTTGGATCGCAGTACCACACGTTGGTTACGGGGATACTGAGGTACTCGGCAAATGCTCCGGGTCGGTTGACGCCAACCCCGCTGGTTTTCATGCATAGATGGCGTCGGCCGGCTAAACAGTTGCGGCAGCGGCCGCAGACCAGATGGCCCTCACCGGATACGATGTCCCCCGGTTTAAAGTCATGGACGTTACTGCCTATTTTATCCACGGTTCCCACAAACTCGTGTCCCACCTGCATGGGAACCGGAATGGTTTTCTGAGCCCAGGCATCCCAGTTATAAATATGCAGATCGGTGCCGCAAATTGAGGTTTTATGAATTTTAATCAGAACATCGTTGATGCCGATTTCGGGCACCGGCACTTCTTCCAGCCAGATGCCCGGCTCGGGTCTGGATTTGACAAGCGCCTTCATTTTCATTTTTTCAATCCTCTCGTAATATTACGATCGGCTTTTTATTTTTTGGTATTTAGTATTTGGTGTTTGGCATACGTCTTTCTAAACACTAAACACAAAACACGAAACACTCGCAGGTTATTGGTGGTTTGGCCGCTTATGAATTTATTAAGGTTACAGAGATGTTTAATTCCTCAATCCCTGAATCCCTCGATTCCTCAATTATTTACTTAATTATCTTCAATTTCTTGCCGACCTTGGTAAATTTCTCAATCGCGAAGTCCAGATCTTTTTTGGTATGGGCTGCGGAAAGCTGGATGCGAATTCGGGCCTCGCCTTTTGGAACCACAGGAAAAAAGAAGCCCACCACATAGACACCCTCTTCCAGAAGTCTGGTAGCCATTTCCTGGGCCAGTTTGGCATCTCCCAGCATGATGGGCACAATGGGATGGGTGCCGGGCTTAATGCTAAACCCCACCTTGGCAATTTTCTCTCTGAAATAGCTGGTATTGGATTCCAGATTTTCTTTGGCCGCCTGGGAGCCTTTTAGCAGTTCGATGGTTTTCAGCGCTGCCGCAACCAGCGGCGGCGGCAGCGAATTTGAAAACAAATAGGGCCGGGATCGCTGTCTAAGCAAATCGATGATGTTTTTACGGCCGGTGGTAAATCCACCCGAAGCTCCGCCGAGGGCTTTGCCAAGGGTAGAGGTGATGATATCGACACGATCCTGGACGCCATGCATTTCGGCGGTGCCGCGTCCGGTGGGACCCACAAAACCGGTGGCATGACTGTCGTCTACCATGACCAATGCGTCGTATTTTTCGGCCAGATCGCAAATCTGATCCAGTTTGGCATAATCGCCGTCCATACTGAACACGCCATCGGTTGCAACCATCCTTGCCTTTTGACCGGATGCTTCTTTAAGGCAATTTTCAAGGGCTTCCATATCACCGTGGGCATAACGATACCGGCTTGCTTTACACAGCCGGATACCGTCGATAATCGACGCATGGTTCAACGCATCTGAAATAATTGCGTCCTTATCGCTCAGCAGGGTTTCGAAAAGACCGGTATTGGCATCAAAACAGGAGGTGTAGAGGATGGTGTCATCGGTTCCAAAAAACTCGCTGATTTTTTGCTCCAGCTCTTGGTGCAGATCCTGAGTGCCGCAAATAAACCGCACGGAAGCCATTCCAAAACCGCGGGTATCCAGGCCGGCTTTAACTGCTTCAATGATTTCGGAATTGTCAGCCAGGCCGAGATAATTATTGGCACACATATTTAAGACTTGTTTTTTGCCTACCTTGATGCGCGCTTTTTGAGGAGAAGTAATATAACGCTCCGTTTTATATAATCCGGATTTAGCGATACCTTTCAGTTCGTGTTCCAATTCTGCCCTTATCTTTCCATACATAATGGCCTCCTCATATCTTGCTTAATCTGGTGGTCTTTACCCAGACGGCGGTTTTGCACCAGTATACACAAAAAAAATCTCCTTGCAAAGCCATCTAATTTTTCTTAAAACTGCGAAAAAAATATTGCCTTTATGAAAGGAAACCACCTTGAATGTCAGCTCCTAATTCTTTTCCGAAAACGGCAAAGGTCCACAATACCAAAGAATTATACAGGGGAAAAATTTTTTCATTTGTGACCGAAGATGTCACTTTGCCCAATGACAGTCGTACGGAACTGGCCTTTATCCGCCATTCGGGCTCAGCCGCCGTGGTACCGCTGCTGGATGACAAGACGGTCATCATGGAGCTTCAATACCGGTATGCGGTGCGGGATTATCTCTTTGAAATTCCTGCCGGCACCATGGCTACCGGTGAATCTGCGCTGGCATGTGCCAAGCGGGAGCTGCAGGAGGAAACCGGCTATATGGCGGATGAATTCATAGAGCTCGGCAACGTTCATATTCTCCCGGCTTATTACGATGAAAAGATCCATGTATATCTTGCCAGGGGTTTAACTCCGTCCGAACAAAATCTGGATCGAGACGAAATCATTAAGGTTGTTACCCATCCACTAGATCAAGCCTTAGAGATGATTAACGCAGGTCGAATTACCGATGCATTGACCGTTGTGTCCCTTCAACGCGCATGGTTTTATTTAAAGCAGGAGACCTAGCATGGAATCATCCATTCAAAAACACGACATAAGTGGCCCAACCTTTAATCCAAACTATATTACCTTCCCCAAAATATTATCGTTATTTTTCCTTTAGGTTTAATTTTTTTATTTATATATTTAGGTAGTTACTTCATTATCTGGTGATCTGGCGAAAATGATTGACAATTGATTTTTAGTGGTTTATTGGTCCTACCAATTAGCCCGTGAATTATGGAAGTTGCATTTATCTTAAAATGGCTGCTGGCTTTTTCGCCCATTGCCGCCGTCTTGATTTTAATGATTGGTTTCCATTGGGGGGGCGGCAGAGCCGGATCAGCCGGCTGGTTTGTGGCATTGGTCGTCTCCGTTTTCTTTTTCGGAGCGCATCCCGCCTTGCTGGCCTATGCTCAGGTCAGGGGGGTTTTACTGTCGTTGCATGTGCTTTTCATCGTTTGGATGGCTTTGCTGCTTTTCAATGTGGTCAACGAAACCGGTGCCATTGAAACCATCGGCTCCGGTATTCAACGGCTGACCGGAGACCGCGCCATTCAACTGTTGATTTTAGGCTGGGTGTTTAGCGCATTTCTGCAGGGCGTCGCGGGTTTCGGCGTTCCCATTGCGGTTGTCGCCCCATTGCTGGTGGGCTTAGGATTCTCACCGGTCATTGCCGTTGCGGTTCCGGCGATCGGACATTCGTGGGCAGTAACCTTTGGTGACATGGCCTCTTCCTTTCAAGCCCTTATTGCCGTCACCGATCTGCCCGGTGAATTCATGGCCCATTGGTCGGGTGTTTTTCTGGGGATTA
>CP070694.1:3325983-3356362 GCA_020353355.1 Desulfobacterales bacterium
AGGTCCTTCGGGTAAAGCAGTTGGGATTGATGTAAGCGCCGAAATGCTCAGCCGCGCAAAAACGAACCTTTCATTGACAGAAATAAAAAATGTTACCTTTCAAGAAGCCTCAGCTGAAAATTTGCCATTCCCTGGCGAATACTTCGATCTTGTCATATCAAATGGCGCATTTAATTTGATCCCTCACAAAATCGAGGCGATTTCCGAAGTGTTTCGGGTTCTAAAGCCGGGGGGTCGTATAATGATTGCAGATAATGTCCTGATCGGTCAATTGCCAGAGGAAAAAAAGCAACTATTAAAGAGCTGGTCGCAATGAGAGGGCGGGGCAGTACCGGGAATGGATTTCCTGGCAATGCTTCGAGCGGCCGGCTTTGTGAACGCTGAACTGATCGGCAAAACAGGGTTTGACAGTTCGCCAAGGACAGAAGGCGTGCTCATCCGCGCGGCAAAACATTAGACGTGCAGAAAAAGGAACATGTGTAGTATTGGTGGAAGCACAGCCGGTGTTGAGGTCAAAAACACGCTAATGCGAGAAAGCCCTCTGATCAGGCTCAGCAGAGGAAGATCCTTCTGGGAACATTCCGCGCTCTCGAGTCGATCAAAGATTCCGGTATTATTATTGAGTTGCCCGATAAGTGGAATGGAGGCGACTAAGATGAAACGAGACCACCTTTTAGGATACTATTTTTTGACGATTTGTGTTTCTATTTTATCGGCAAGTTCAATCGCCATATTTAAAGCGTCATTAATTTTAAACAAGGCCACCTTAAGGGTCTTAAGTGACGCTGGTCTGGCCAAAATCGGATCTTGACTGGCAAGGAGGTTTTGCATTTTTATCGCCCGTTCAGCCAGACCATTTAACCGAGCGGCAAAGGTTCCGATCTCTTTCGCCCACCTTTTGCGATTTTTCTCTGCAAATTCTATCATGTTATTTTTGTTGATTCCTTCTTCAAGCGCTTCAATTCCGTAGTCTTTCGGATCTGCAATGATTTCCCACATTTCAATCTCCTTTTAATTGAAACTATTGCTTCGATTTGCGGTGATGTCCTCGCTGAGATAATCATAGACCGCCCGCCGACGTGCCTATGCAATAACTTTCAGCCTAAATGGCAGGAAAACCAATTCAAAGCAATAAAAAAGGTAAATTGGTCTTCGTTTGACTTTTCACAATGATACATCATATTTCGGATCGATGTGAAAAATTGTAACATTTTACATATTTTCGGTTCCATAGAGACCTGGATTTGGAAAAGGGCCTATTTCGTATCCCTTGTTAATTTTGTTGTAAAGGAATATAAAGTTAAAGGTATCCGTAAAGACTAACGTCCTGAATTATTTTATGTAAGAGGTGAGGTGAGCAACAGCGTGAGAAACTATAATGATCAATTTGCTTCCTGGATGAACAGCCTGTCGCGTTATACCAGGCTTCCATCCGAAACAGACGAGCTAAGATTGCGCAAAGCCGTTCTGATTCTCCTGGCCGGCATATACTCGATTTTAGGGGTGTTCTGGGGGCTTGCGTATTTCGCCCTTGGCCAGACCCTGTCAGGCAGTATTCCATTAGGGTATTCGATCATTTCGCTGGTCAGCCTAGTTTATTTTTTGCGGTCAAAACGCTATAAATTCTTTTGCCGCAGCCAGTTGATATTGATCCTGATTTTGCCATTTTTACTTCAATGGAGTTTGGGCGGATTTGCGGCCTCAGGTGCGGTTATCCTCTGGTCTATTCTTTCTCCCATCGGCGCCCTGATGTTTGCCGGAACAACACGGGCAATCCCCTGGTTTTTCGCTTATCTTGTGCTGATGGTCGTTTCCGGCCTTTTACCTGAAAATGTCCTGCCGCCGGCGATGCTGGCACCCCATATCATTGTTTTTTCTTTTGTTATGAACATCACCGGTGTATCTGCGATTGTATTTTTTCTCCTTAAATATTTTGTTCAAGCGCGGGAAGAGGCCATGGCCGCTTTGGATAAAGAACACCGGCGCGTGCAGCACTCTCTATCGCTGGCCATGGAAGTTCAGCAGAATCTTTTGCCGAAATCCGATCCCAACATCGCCGGATTGGATATCGCCGGAAAAAGTGTTTACTGTGATGAAACCGGAGGAGATTATTATGATTTTCTGAAAATCGACGGCCCCGGGGATGGGCATATCGGTGTGGTTGTGGGTGATGTTTCAGATCACGGTATTCCATCCGCCTTGCTTATGGCAACGGTTCGAGCCCAAATCCGTCAACGCTGTTCTTCACATGGCAATATCGAACAGGTGGTTGCCGATGTGAATCGCCAACTCACCCAGGACGTAAAGGATTCGGGACGGTTTATGACTCTTTTTTATATGGAGATCAACAGGCCAAACCGTATCATAAGCTGGGTGGATGCCGGGCATGATCCTGCGATCCTATATGACCCCAATACAGGTAAAGTTGACGAGCTCAACGGCGCCGGGAACCTGGCCTTAGGCGTTATGGAGGGCGCTAAATTCAGAGAAGCGACGCGAGACATTGCACCCGGACAAATCATCGTTATCGCCACCGACGGCATCTGGGAGGCCCGCAACCCAAATGGCGAGATGTTTGGAAAAGATGAGCTATATAAGATTATCCATCAAAATGCCTCAGCGACGGCAAACGAAATACAGCGCGCTGTCTTTGAATCGATTCGGCGTTTCCGCAAAGACGCGAAACTTGAAGACGATATGACCTTGGTGGTGATAAAAATTGTGCAAGATTGACTATTGGAGATTGTCAATATTGAAAATTGAATTGTATATTGATTGCTTTCTAGAAAGTCCCACTCCCGTCACTCCGGCGAACGCCGGAGTCCAGAAGCTATTGAAATGACTGGATTCCGGCTTCCGCCGGAATGACAATAAATTGATTTTTTGACTTTTTACGGATTTATCAATCATCAATTTTCAATAAAAAACTGCCAGTCATTTAGATTCTCCGGAATTATCCTGACCGTCTTCAGGCGGTTTTATCTTGGAAAAGCCTGGAATCAGCGTGTTGGTCCGATTGATTCCCGGCAGCTGGCGGACCTTTTCGTGCACAAACTGGGAGATGACTTCGGCATCTGAGCTGAGCAGATCGCGGCTCAGTACGACTTTCACCAGCAGATCCGCATCTCCTTGGACGGAATAGATCTCCTTTACTTCTTCCAGCTCATAGAGCCTATCAAAGAGCTTCATTTCTTTTTTGGTCTGAACGTTTATCAGGATAAAAACGGTTATTCCTCGTTTCATTTCCGGATATTCAAAGCTTTTTAATTCGGACATTTTTTTTCGAAATTCCTCCATATTTTGCTCAATGAGTTTATTGGTACCAGCGCCGTAGCGACGTTTACGACCCTCTTTCCATTGATGAAGTGTCATATAGGCATACAGATCCGCAACGGTGCGCCCGGGAAATGAATCAATTAATCGGTTCCGCGTGATAATCGTACAAAGCGGTCGGTAAATGGTTCTGTACCAATCCATTGCCGCTGCTTTAAAAGAAACCGTATCCCCCTGTTCGCTTAGAAGGTGCGCTTGATGATCCGAAATCTGATCGAGCAAGTGGGTATATTGGCGGACCTCCGTCAGGGTGATTTCAGCAGGTAGCTGTGTGCGGTCGGCAAATTCCGCTCGCTCACGATAAAGAATGTTTTGAAGCGTATTCTTGGATGGGATGAATTCGACAATATGGGCTAAAATTTCATCGTGGCCCAGCTCCTTGGCTGCTGAAATCCGATGATTTCCATCCGAGACATAGTATTCGTCCTTGATTTGGTAGAGCTCCACCGGCTTCAGTGGCCGGCCCTCACGCATGGCTTGCCGAATCCATTGCAACCGCTCGGAAGGCATATCGCGGATAAACTTAAAACGGCTGTCAAAATCAAGATACCGGCCGACGCTGCCTACAATACGGCTCAAGGGTACGAATCGGATTCCGCGATCTCTGGCGTCAAAGGCCGCTTCCTGCTCCTGCTGATCCTTGAAGCTTTTCAGGAGAACATCTTGTTTTCGAGAAGTACCGTCAGCCTTGAGCATCCGGCGGACCTTCGATCTCCAGGAAGTAATACCCATATGCATTCACCACTTTGGTCGAATTAAGAATGGTTACTCGCTCAGAAGGATCTGCGAAATTTTGATGGATGTGCCCATGAATAAAGTATTGCGGTTGATATTTTTCAATCAGCCAGCGGAAGCATTCAAACCCTTTGTGACAGGGGTCTTCCGCATCGTGAATATGCCGCGGCGGCGCGTGGGTAATCACAATATCGATGCCTCCCCGCCACCACAGTGTCAGCCGCAGCCGGCGAATAATGGATCGCATCTGTCCCTCTGTATATTGATACGGCCCGCCATTGTACCAGTGGGATCCTTCCAAACCGAGAATGTTTACCTCCCCGATCCTTATCACTCGGCCGTGCATATTACAGCCACCCTCCGGTGGTGCCTCTTTATTGCGAATATCGTGGTTGCCACTTACATAATAAAGGGGAGCGTTAAAAATATTGACCAATCGGGAAAGGTATTCCGGCGGCAGGTCGCCGCAGGAAATAATGATATCGACTTCCTTCATACGTTCGGTATCTATCGGCTGATCAAATTTCGGCGCAACCACATCGGATACCGACAAAATTTTTATATTTCTACCCTTCTTCATGTTTCCACAATGTATACTATATGCCTAAAGCAAGAGTCAGCTGAAAAATTTATTATTGCGGCTCGATCACAAATTATTGCAGAAACCAGAAAAATGCAAACGTAAAATAGAATTACATTTCTGGCCTTGGCAAATAAATTGCGCTATAGTGAGAAGTCGACAATGAAAATCCTGTGGTTAAAAGGGGGTTGAGCCCACATTTAAAAAAAGGCGTACGATGAAGAAATCTTCGATGACACAATGGAAAAAATCTTTGGTTACTCCCGAGCAGGTCTTGGCCAGTATCAAACCGGGAATGACCATCTTTGTTGGAAGCGGCGTGGCGGAACCTCGCACGCTAATGACCTATCTCATTGATTCCGGCCTTTCGAATACGAATGACCTTGAACTCATCCAGTTGACCAGTCATTCGGATATGTTTTCATTGAAAAAACGTAATTGGCAAAAATATCGCCTGAAGATGTTTTTTTCCACGATGGTATCCACCGACGCCGTTGTTGCCGGAAGTGTTGATTTGATTCCGGCGCGTATTTCCCAGATCCCACGAATTATCAAATCCAAACGAATTCCCATCGATGTGGCGCTGATCCAAATCACCCCGCCGAATGACGCCGGTTATTGTAGCCTCGGGGTGGCTGTGGATGTCGCCCGGGAAGCCATGCAGCAAGCCTCATTGGTGGTAGGGGAAATCAACGATCAGATCCCCTTTACATTTGGCGACACCATTGTCTCAATTTCCGATTTTGATCTGCTAATCGAGTCAACAAAACCGCCAATCTATTTTAAACGTTGGCCGGTGAGCGACGTCACCGATCATGTTGCAGCCAATATTGCCCAGGTGATTGAAGATGGGGACTGCATGTGCTTTTTCACCGGCTCGTTGTTCGAGGCGCTGGGCCGCCACCTAATCCACAAACGCCACCTGGGTATTCATTCGTCGTATTTTACGGATGCATTAATGGATCTGGTTAAAAGCGGTGCGGTGACCAACTATCGCAAAACAACGTTTCGGGGCAAGTCGGTGGCATCATATGCGCTGGGAACACCGCAGTTGATGGCCTGGCTGGATCACAATCCTTTGGTAGAATTTCAAAGCATCGAACAGGTGTTTGATCCAACCCAGATCGGCCGCAACCCAAATTTTGTGGTGGTGGATGAGGCCCGCAAAGTGGATCTATTAGGCAGAATTGCTTTCTCGGTAGGCAAGGGAAATATCATTTCGGGTCCGGGTCAGGCGGCCGACCTGTTTACCGGCGCTGAAATTTCAAAAGGAGGGCGCGCTATCATCGGACTACATAGCCGCAACGCCAAGGGCGATCCCAATATTGTGGTGATGTTGCGCAACCTTCGCAACCAGTTCCATATGCGCGAGTCGATTGATGCGGTGGTCACCGAATACGGTATCGCCAACTTAAAATGGCGCACGATCCGGGAACGGGCGCAAGCGTTAATCGACATCGCACATCCGGATGACAGAGAAAAATTAGTCGAGCAGGCCAAGGCAAAGAAGATTCTGTTCGAGGATCAGATTTTTTTGTCTGCCAGCGCCTATTTATATCCGATGAAAATCGCCACCGAACACACCTTCAAAAACGGATTAAAGGTGCGCTTCCGGGCCATCAAACCCTCCGATGAAGAAGCTATGCGCCGTCTTTTCTATCGATTTTCAGATAAGACGGTCTACCGTCGATTTTTTTACCCGGTCAGGACCATGCCCCATGATAAAATGCAACAATATGTCAACATAGACTACAGTGGGGTAATGTCGGTGGTCGCCCTGGTAGGGGAACCCGATCAGGAAACTATCATTGCGGAAGCGCGATATGCTCGCGACGAAAAAACTACCTACGGGGATGTTGCGTTTGTGGTGGAAGAAAAATACCAGGGACTGGGTATCGCCACCTACCTCTATGAAATGCTGATCCGTCTAGCCAAAGAACGAGGATTGAAAGGGTTTTACGCACAAGTGCTGCAAACCAACAAAGGTATGATGAAAGTATTTGAAAAAGGCCACTTGCCTATCAACGCCCGTCTGAGGGATGGCTTATACAGGATAACCATTCCGTTTGAGTCACAACTTTCCCAGCTTAAGATGGAGTGAATCATCACCCCTTTTTTGAGTTATAGATCCATTATTTTTTTTACCCGCATTAGACCTTTCGAAACAGTAGACCTTCTTATCGATGCTTGCCATTTTTCTCTAATAGTATCAGCCACCTAATACAGATTTTTCTAAAGAATAAAGTAAAAAAACCGATAACCATTTTAACGATAAGTCTAAGCAAAGGTAGAACACGACATGGACAAAAACATTGGCTTTATTTCAACACGTCTTGCAGGCATAGATGGCGTCTCTCTGGAAGCCAGCAAGTGGGCGGATGTTTTAGAGCGCAGTGGGCATCGTTGTTATTGGTTTGCCGGAGAATTGGATAAAGATCCCCAAAAGAGCTTTCTGATTCCCGAAGCTCATTTTCAACATCCGCACAATATTTGGATCAATGAACGCATTTTCGGAAAAACCCGTCGACCGCCATATGTTACCAGAGAAATTCATAGTTTAAGATCTTTTTTAAAAACCAAGCTTCGAAAATTTATCGATCATTTCAAGCTGGATCTTTTAATTGTCGAAAACGCGCTGGCCATCCCGTTAAACATACCTCTGGGAATCGCTTTGGCAGAACTTATTTCAGAAACTCAAATACCAACAATAGCCCATCATCATGATTTTTACTGGGAGAGAACGGCGTTTTTAGTTAACGCAGCGGGCGAATACCTGGGCATGGCCTTTCCGCCAAACTTAGATAACATCGAACATGTTGTGATCAACTCACTGGCCCGTGATGAACTTGCTAGACGACGGGGAATGCTGGCGACAGTTATTCCGAATGTTTTAGATTTCAACAATCCTCCCCGGATCGAGAAACCGTGGCATGAGGAATTTCGAGCATCATTCGGCCTAACAAACGGTGGTACGGTAATTTTGCAGCCCACGCGGATCATCAAAAGAAAAGGTATTGAGCATGCCGTTGAACTTGTCAGAGCCTTAAATAATCCTCATTGTAAATTGCTGATATCCCATGCGGCCGGCGATGAGGGCTGTGCATACGCGGAATGGATAAAATATCATGCCCGTGAGCATGGCGTGGATCTTCGCATATCTGAAAATCGCATACCCAGTCCATGGAATAACAATGGTAACAATTCAGACGGGTATTCTCTCTGGAATGTATATGCCCATGCCGACTTTATTACATTTCCAAGCCTTTATGAAGGCTTTGGCAATGCACTGCTCGAAGCTATTTATTTTAAAAAACCTGTCCTCATCAACCGCTATGCGACATTTGTAAGAGATATCGAACCCAAAGGCTTTGATCTGGTTACCATGGATGGCCACTTAACCAAAGAGACGGTGCAACGCGTTAGAGAGGTTATTGAATCCTCTGCGCGACGAGGCGAAATGGTAAATTTTAATTACCGAATCGCCAGACACCACTATTCTTATGCGGTACTCCAAAAACAGCTTGACGCCTGCTTGCATGAATTGTTTGAGCAGGCATCAGCCCCCGAAATCTCAATGGACGCCGGGCACCATCAATATAATCCCTACCCCAGGAAAGAAGCGGATTTAGCACAGTTGTCTAATTGAGGAATGTGAGCATTGAAAGTCAACAATGACGTGATAATTGCCAACCATGAAATTTGGATGAAAAAATGGATATTCTTGACACCACCATGCTCAACCTTATTTTATAAATTGAAAGCTTTAAGGTGAATCGATTTTTCGGTTGGACCGAATCCTCTTTTCCAACTCTTCCGGAAAAAATTGATAATCTGATCTGTTTTGCGCAGTGCGCCGGCAATGCACAAAGTTGATAAAATGGTTATCGATCTGTCCTGTTATCACTTCTTCAGTATTTAGATGTTAATTCTAACCGGAGCCTTGCTGCTTCGATTTCACCTGACCTCTGTCTAGTGCAGATTCTCCCCGAAATACCAAAAAGCTTTCTGATCATCTCTGGAAAACAGAACTAATTAAACCATAAGGAGGTGAGCTATGAAAGCAGGCATTTTTTTTACTGGAACAGGGCCAAGCTCGCAAAGGAAAACCATATACGCTATGCAGCTTAAGCAATCTCGGGGTCTTGGCGTGAGACATTTTTGTTTCCGGCTCGTCCGGATAAAATTTGGAAAGGAGTAGGGCTATGTACCTCAAACAAAAAGATATGTTTTGGGCAATGAGTAAGGATTTTGTCAAAAAAGTCATGAATATTTCAAAGACTGAATCTCATAATGAAGGAGAATTTCTCTTTCGGATAGGAGACCCTGCGAACCAATTTTATGTTTTACTCAAAGGACACGTCAAACTCAGCCTGGGGGAAGCCGGGCATGTCGTTTATGTCGTCAGTCACGCCGGAGAGGCATTTGGCTGGTCCAGCCTCACCGGCCGGGATACCTACTCAGCTGCGGCAGAATGCCTGGTTAAAACGAAAGTACTCAAGTGGGATAAGCAAGGGCTGCAAAAGATCATGGAAACAGATGCGGCCAATGGGCTTATTTTTTTCAAGCGTCTCTCTGAATTATTAGGCAATCGCCTGGTTCAAAGCTATACGATTATCTCTTCCTCATTAGGGTCTGAGGTATCTCCGTCTTTTGGCACCCGCCAGGTCATGGTGACAACGGCAACTGAACTTTGAGTAACGTAAATTTAATAATAATGCTTCAGTCTATTGCAGATCGGCTCAAAATATAGAGCTCAACCCGCCGCAGGCGGGACTCCGCTGTTGACAGCCCTTGAAACGAATCCAGAATTTTAAGACAGATTCTATGTTCAAAGAAATCCACCATAAAATACATGAAAATGATAGGCGTTAATGCTATAGAATACTATTCTGAATTTGAAGACAACAGAATCGTTGCTATTCAAGGATGATAATCTCTGGCTTGTAAATCACTCATCAAGATATTTCGGAGAACGTCGTTATGAACAACCGTGAACTATCTGAACAAGTAAAAACAAGTGGATTAGAAATGGCGCCGATCAGATATTTAAATCTGGCTTCCGTTATTTTGCCGGTTTCATGCATGACTTCATTGAAAAACCAAAATCCGAAATGGAGGGCATCCTGAGAGGGCCCGGACTGCGAGAATTGTGGCAAACTTTCATGACCGGGAATTATTATTACTGTTTTGAATGTCAGTCGCAGTGCCCGGCAATGCACCTACCTCAAAAGATAGATAAATCATGATATCTATGGCTTTTTTGCATGCGACAAAATTCCAGGGCGATGTTATGCATATGGGGTTTAAGAATGCTTTAAATTTGATGATTTAAGCTTGACAAATGCTACATTGTGGTATAAAAGCTCTGGAAAATTTCATGGGTCAAGCAAACCATTAGGCCAAAAGGAGACGAAAATGAAAATCCTGTTAAAGATTTCGGTTTTTTGTGTTCTTGTCGCGGTTGCTCTCGGTGGAGCCTACGCGCAATTTGCCAAGCCCGAGGACGCCATCAGATACCGCAAATCGGTAATGTTCCTGATCGCCCAGCATTTCGGGCGCATGGGAGCCATGGTAAATGAAAAGATGCCTTACAACAAAGAGGTATTTGCACGCAATGCGCTGTTGGTGAGGACGCTGGCGTCTCTCCCCTGGGAAGCTGCGATGGTGCCTGGATCCGACAAAGGGGATACCACGTTGAAATCTTCGATTTTTGCACAGCAGACTGAATTCAATGCAGTTGCAAAAGCATTCGAAACCGAAACCAGCAAACTTGTCGGCACCGCCCAAAGTGATGATTTTAACGCCATCAAAGCGCAGTTTGGAGAGGTTGCCAAAAGCTGCAAGGCCTGTCATAGCCAGTTCCGCACCAAGTAGGCGCCAGATCATCTCATGCTTGACTTCGTGCGGTGGTTGAACGTTTATCGAGCCCAGGCCTTATCGCACGAGGAGATAGACCGCCAGCGCGGCCAGCGCGGCGATTACTGCCGACGACCAGATGCTGCCGGTTGCCGGGTCGGCTCCGGCAGCGCTCCCCTGCTTGACACCGGTGATCATCGGCTTCACCAAATTTTCGCGTTTGTAGAATAAATAGAAGAGTACCGCCAGCACGTGGATGGACACGAGTGCGAGAATCACTTCCTGATTCAGCTTGTGGACGCGGGTGAGCCAGTCGCTGGTCGTCTTGCTTACCCAGCCATAGAGCGGACCCTCGATGACGATGTCGTCGTTGGCAAATAATCCGGTCCCAGCCTGAACCAAAAGGGTTACCAGCATGGCAATGATCGACCATCCACCGAGCGGATTGTGACCGAGGTATTGCGGTGAATCACGGCGCAGCAGGGCGGTTGCATAGCGAAAGACATTGGCCGGACCCTGAACAAATGTGACGAAGCGTGATGACCGGCTGCCGACAAACCCCCAGACCAGACGAAAGAGGAGCAGAGCAAGTATCGTAAAGCCGCTCCACTCGTGGTACTGCATGGCATTGCCACCGATGTTCCCGGTCACAAAAGAGGTCACCACAAAGATCACCAGCAACCAGTGAAACAGTCGCGTGGGCAAATCCCAGACAAAAACGCCCCTGGGCTGCTTTGCAGTATTTGCCTGAGTGAGGTTGGTATTTTGCATCGCGCAAAAACTAGTATCCCATCGCTGCTTTGCAGTCAACTAAATCCCAACTAGGAAAGTGATCCAGATAACAAAATCCAATGTGAGTTAATCGTCTATTATTTTTCGCCCTTTTGAATTTTTTGACATCGCCTTGCGGCTTTTCACGCTGTGGGCCATGGAGCAGAGCACGGGAACAACGATTAAGGTGAGCAGCGTGGCAAATCCCAGTCCAAAGATTACGGCCACGGCCATGGGACCCCACCACTGGGAAGACTCGCCGCCGATATCCAGATTGAATTTACGGAAATCAAAGCTGACGCCGGTTGCCATGGGCAATAGTCCCAATATGGTGGTGATGGCGGTCAGCATCACCGGGCGGAAGCGAACCGCTCCGGCGCGCATCAGTGCATCCAGGGAAGAAAGCCCTCTGGCCAGGAGCTGATTGTAATAGTCAATGAGCACGATGGCGTTGTTGACCACGACACCGGCCAGACTGATGACGCCGATACCGGTCATAATTATCCCAAACGGGGTCCTGGTAACCAGAAGGCCAATGAACACCCCGATCAATGAGAGGATCACGGATGTCATAATAATCAGCGGCGTGATGAACGAGTTAAACTGGGTCAACAGAATCAACAGGATGATGGCAATACAGGCAAAAAATGCTTTGCTCAAAAATGCTTGGGCTTTGGCCTGCTCCTTTTGCTCACCGGTGAAGCGGTAAGTATACCCTCTGGGCCAGTCAATTTTTTGCTTCATGCGGGCATCAATTTCTTTGATCACCTCATTGGCCAGCCGGCCGGATACATCCCCGGAAATGGTAACCACGCGTTTCTGATCCAACCTCATAATGGCACCAATGCCGCTTCCCAAGGAGACTTCCGCCAGACTGGTCAGCGGGATGGGCTCTCCCAGAGGTCCGGACACCGTGATGCGTTTGAGACTCTCGATGGAGCGGCGATCGCGCTCGGGCAGCCTGGCAATGATGTCATATTCATCTTTGCCTTCGCGATAAACGCCGGCCTTGACTCCATTAATGGCAGCTTTTACGGTATAGGCAATGGTATAGGTATCCAGACCCATCAATGCCGCCTTTTCCTTATCCACCCTTACCCGGATTTCAGGCTTGCCCTTCACAAAATTATCCTTTAAATCCACCAGTCCGGGAATATCTCTGATTTTCTTACGCACCTGTGCGGCCAGCTCACCCAGCACATGAATATTTTCACCGGAGACTTCGATATTGATGGGGGGACCGGTGGGCGGTCCTTCCTGTTCTTTTTCCACCTGCACCTCAGCCCCTTTGATGGTTTTTAGAATTCGCTGGCGCACGTCCTTAATGATTTCGGAAGACGGCCGGGAGCGGTCGTGGAAATCTTTGAAGTCCAGCACCGCCCGGCTGATATGGGTTCCGGTTCCACCCTGGGAAAAGGGATCCCCTCCCAGGGCTCCGATATTGGAAATCACGTAGCGGATATCTTTATATTCGGACACGATTTTTTCCACCTGGGCCACCAGGTTATCGGAAGTATCCAGATTGGTACCTTCCGGGGCTTTGATATTGACATAGGCGCGGCGGGGTTCGGTCTGCGGGAAAAATTCTGTACCCTTGCCGAATAATTTGAAAGCCACGGACGCTGTTACAAGCAACACAACACTCGATACCACCACCAGCCAGCGGTGGCGCAGGCACCCTCTCAAGACATGCAGATAAAATCGTTTAACCAAAGGTTCCCTTGGGTGCGGGTTGCTTTTCGAATTGATGATTTTAACGGTTTGGTAGCGGGACGAAAGCACCGGATTGATGATTAAGGCCACAAACAATGACGCGCTCAGGGCCATAATCAACGTCATCGGCAGAAACCCCATGAATTCGCCCATAATTCCCGGCCAGAACAGCATCGGCGAGAAGGCTCCCAAAGTGGTCAGCGTGGAGGTAATCACCGGCCAGGCCACCTGATCGGTTCCGGTGCGGGCGGCATCCTGGCGGGATTTACCCTGCTGCATGTGCCGATAGATATTTTCCACGATAACAATGCCGTTGTCCACCAGCATGCCCAGAGCCAGAATCAGCGAAAAGAGGACCACCATGTTCAGGGTCACATCGAATCCGGTCAGCAGTGAAAAGGTAATAAACATGGAATATGGAATGGCCAAGGCCACAAAAATGGCTGATTGGCCTCCAATAAAAACAAAAATTACCGCGAGCACCAGAATCAAACCGGAAATAATATTGTTTTCCAGATCAGACACCATCAGGCGCACATCATTGGACATATCGGCGGTCAAATCGATGTTCAGGGTTTGTGGAAGCTGCGGCTTCATTTCATTGACAACCCGTTTGACCTCATCGGTCACCAGCACGATGTTTTCGCCGCTGCGTTTTTGTACCGCAATGGTCACGCTCTTTGCCTTATTAATCCGGCTGCGAGTCAACGGATCCTTGAAGGCATCCCGGATGTAAGCGATGTCCCGCAGGTATACCGGCTTTCCGTCGCGCACAAAGGCTACAATCGAAAAAATTTCAGAAGGGTGTTTGAAATCCTCCGGCACCCGCACCAAATATTTGGCTTCGCCGATATCCATGCTCCCGCCGGGCATGTTCACGTTGCCCCGGGTCACCGAATTGATGATGCTGGAAAACGGCACGTTATAGGCACCCACCCGGTCCAGGTCGAATTCCACATGAATTTCCCGCTCCAGACCGCCGGTGATGCGGGCTTCCAGAACTCCTGGAATCGATTCAATCTTATCCTGTAAATCTTCCGCCAGATTTTGCAGCCGTCGCAGGCTTAACGGACCTGATAGGACCACCCGGATAACCGGCAGGTCGGAGAAATTGACCTCCTGAATCTGGGGATCATCCTCGAGATCCGCCGGCAAATCGTTTTTGGCTTGATCCACCTTGTCTCTGACTTTCTGCACGGCATCATCAATGTCTACCTTGGGTAAAAACTTAATGGCCACGGTGGAAAGTCCTTCAGCCGAGGTGGAACGGATTTCTTCGACATTATCAATGCCTTTGAGCTTGCGTTCGATGGGTATGGTGATCAGCTCCTCAATGTCTTCGGGAGCCACGCCTTCATAGGTGGTTGTGACAAATACATAGGGGATGGTAATATCCGGAAACGATTCGCGCGGTAAGGTAACATAACAATAAATGCCGGCAACGACAAGGATTACCAAAAGCGCTAGAACCGTTGCCTGGCGTTTGAGAGCGAGCTGATTGACAATCATTGCACAATCACCTTCATTCCGTCTTCGACTTCGGTGTGCCCCTTTACAATTAGATGATCGCCGGCATTGAGCCCGCTGGTGATCTGCACCCGGTCGCCTTCAATCACGCCGATGGAGATGGTGCGGGATTGCACGACACCATCTTTTTCGACAAAAACAATCCGCTCTCCGCCTTTGTCCACCAGTGCAAACAAAGGGGCGACGATGGCATCCGGAATAAACTTGCGGACAAAAGCCAAGCGGCCGATCATTCCCGGGCGGATGTCATGGGCGGGATTGTCGATGACCGAGCGCACCAGGAAGGTCTTGGTAGCCGGATCGGCTTTAAAAGCAACAAAATGAACGATTCCGACCAATTCACGATCCGGAAAGGCATCGATCTTCAGCGGAGTTTTTTGACCTTTTTTGACATAGCGAACATCCAGTTCCGGAACCTGGACATTGATTTTGATTTTATCAATATTGACGATATCTGCCAGCGGCTTGCCAAGGTCCCCATACTCCCCCACATCCACGTACAGGTGGTTGATGATTCCCGTGATGGGGGATTTGGGGAAGCCGTGGTTATATTTCACTTTGATTTGCTCAAGGTCGGTGAGGGCCAGCTTACGCTGGGTCTCACTTTGATCGAGTTCTTCCTTGGCGATGATCTTGCGCTCATAAAGCCGCCGGCGTCGCTCACACAGATCATCGGCAAGCTGATATGCTGCCTCGGCATGTTCCAGAGCAGCCTTCAGGGCCGATACCTCAATTTTAGCCAACAGATCCCCTTTATTCACCTTTTGACCCTCACGGGGACCGAGCCATTCAATTCGACCGGCAGTATTAGCTGCGACCTGGACATCCTGCCAGGCTTCGGTGACACCGGGTAGAAAGATAACATCCTTTATCGGAACCGGATTTAAGACCACCGTGGAGACTGGAACCGCGGGGATCTCATTGGAGTTGGATTTGGTATTGGCAATACTATCCTGATCCTTGCACCCCGTTATCGCAACTGCGGCCAATAGTACTGCCAGGACAATAATGAAAAAATTAATGGCAACTCTCATTTAGCTTTTTTTCCTTTCCCGTGGACGGATATACACCAACATATTCATATTTTGCTAAAAAAAGAACAAATTTTTATTTTTAAGCCCGTAATCCCTGAAAGGCAAGCGTCAACAGCCTTTCAGGTCGCTGCGAATCCGCCAGTTCGGGCATGACTTTATCCATGTTCAAACAGAAGTCGATCAGGCTGAGCACCAGAAACGCCACCTCATCCGCATCGGCTTTCTTGACTTCGCCAGTCGATAAGCCTTCGGCGTAGATTCGCTTAACTGCGTTGAACATACGATGCTGGTATTTTGAATAGTCATACCCGGGGGCACCCTGCGGAGGTCCGTAGATGAGGCTGTGTATCATCTTGTACAGACTGTGGTATTCCTGAATGCCCTCATATGTGCGACGATAAAGATAGAGAAATCGGTCTAGCACCGGCCCCGACGCTTCAACAATTTCGTTCAAAATTTTCTGCTGTACGTCAGCAGCCCATTCGAGGATCGCATAAAACAATCCCTCTTTGCTCTGAAAGTAGTAATACAGGACTGGTTTGCTGACCCCGGCTTTTTCAACGATTTCACGTACATAAGTGCCGGCATAGCCCTTTTCAGCAAACAGATCGGTAGCAGTTTCCAATATCCTTTGCCTGGCATTGGACTCCAGGGAATTGGTCTTGTCTTTATTTTCCATAAATGGCTCGTCCGTATTTTTTAAAAAAGGAATCCTTTAACTGAAAATGGTGTTCATGTCAATCATGATTCTACCTACCGGTAGGTATACGACAATAGTAACACATATTTATAGTTTTTCAAGTGCTTTGGTTAATTCCTCTATAATATGAAAATTTAATATTATTTTAAATACTTAATTGTTGCATCGTCGCTAAGGACCATGGGTTTGTTACAACTTGTTACACCTTTTTACATTACAGAAAAGCATTGACGTCCAAAATAACATAACGTCCAAATGCAATAATTTTGTTTTTAATCGTCTAATACTAGAAAAAAAATATCGATAAATTATGAAAGGAGACCCCGACAATGGTTTCTCAAGCTCTATCTCCCCCGGCGCATCATGACGTTTGCCCCTGGTGGAAGGCGTATACATTTGATAATCCCATTCGCAAATTATTTCATCCGCCGCATAAGGTTTTAGGTGCCTATATCAACCAAGGAATGACCGTCATGGATGTGGGTTGCGGCATGGGTCATTTTTCCATCGGTATGGCGAAATTGGTCGGTGAGAGCGGGAAGGTCATCGCCGTTGATCTTCAACAAAAAATGCTGGATGTCATGCTGAAGCGGGCAAAACGAGCGCGGGTGGCGCAAAGAATCTTCCCCCACCGCTGCGAAGCCGATAACATCGAACTACGAGAACAGGCCGATTTTATTCTGGCCTTCTGGATGGTGCACGAGGTCAACGATAAAAGCGGCTTTTTCGCCCAGCTAAAATCAAATCTGGCATCCAAGGGAAAGATTTTAATTGCAGAGCCCAAATTTCACGTAACTTCTAAAGATTTTGAAAGAACCCTTGAGGTAGCTCAATCCAGCGGCCTGAGCTGCATCGGCAAACCTGCTATTCGATTTTGCCTGGCAGCTGTCGTCGAGGCGCGCTGAGTTGTTCATTATTCTTTTGATGCGCTCTTTTCTCTTTGGATCCCTGCCATAAAAGCTCAAGTTTTTATAAAAATTGTCCGATTATTTCCTATGAGAATATTCGATAATTTCAGATCAAAGAGTCAAAGAGAATGAATTTTACCATTAAAACTACCTATCGATTGGGTTTCTCAATTTGTTTCAGCTTGTCAATCCTGTCTATATTATTTGTTACCATATCCTGCGCTACGAATCAGAAACAAACCATCATTGCACCCCATGGCGTTGAACGAAAGGCAAAAGCCGGAATAAATACCCATGCTCATAAAATAGAAATGCGCATTCGAGAGCAATATAGAAAATGGCAGGGCACCCGTCATCAATTGGGTGGAACCGGAAGCAACGGAATAGATTGTTCCGGTTTTGTTAGAGTCGTTTATAAAGAAGTATTTAATATTGATTTGCCTCGGACAACCAACGCGCAGGTGAGACAAGGCAGACCGGTAACATTTAATGAGCTTCAGCCAGGAGATCTGGTATTCTTTAGACCACCCTCCTATCCCCGTCACGTCGGTATTTTCTTAAGCAAATCAGAATTCGTGCATGCCTCTAAGACCAAAGGCGTCATCATTTCAACGATCGATGCCGATTATTGGGGCAAGTATTACTGGACCGCCCGCCGCATTTTACCCGCATCCCAGAGCCAATGACCTTTCACATAACATCGGTGGCGACTCTGGTCGTGCATGCTGCCGAAGATATACTCATCCCTCCCGAAGCCGGCAGGGTGACAGCGGATCTGATCCCCGGGTGCAAGGTTCAAATTATATCCCCCTCCCCTTGATCGCCTCCCACCAGGGGAGGGGAAATTTGACTTCTATGGATTCATCAGATTTTGAAATTAAATACCGCGGATTAGCTAATTTCTCAGTGTTGAGTTTTGTGCTCACATGTTAAAAAGGAAATCATTAAAATTTACTGGAAGTAAATTTTAGCGAGAAACCTCCACCCCCATGCGATCACAATAGGGATGGATTTTACACCGGCTGCAAAACGGTGAAATCGGCTTGCATAGATTTTGGCCATATGCCACCAATAGGTCATTAATGCTAAGCCAATATCGCGGCGGTAGTTTTGCTCGCAAAGCCATCTCGGTTTGTTCCGGCGTTTTGGTTTGAACATACCCCCAGCGATTGGTAATGCGATGCACGTGGGTGTCGACACAAATGCCCGGTTTGTGGTAACCCACAGTAACAACCAGATTGGCCGTCTTGCGTCCGACGCCGGGCAATTTCAGCAACTCCTCAATATCATCCGGCACCTGTCCACTGTTTTGGGACAACAGGCGGCGGCAGATCGTTTTGATATTCTTTGCTTTGGTCTTATAAAAACCCACCGGATAAATTGCCTTTTCAATGGCCGGCGTTGGCAGTTTTACCATTGCCTGAGGCGTTCGTGCCAATTCAAACAACCTCTGACTGGCTTCATTGGTCGTCTTATCCTGTGTTCGCAGTGACAGCAGGCAGGAAACCAGAACCGTAAAGGGTGTCTCTGAATAATGCCCGACCACCGGCATACGCCACTGCTGAACTTCTTTTTTCAGGATTCGAATAGCTGCATGAATATCTCGATTGCGCATGGTTGCGTTTATAAAAAAATGTTGAGCAAATAGCAAGCCAGATGGAGGAGATCAGATCAAGACCTTCGGTGCAAACAGCATGGGTTCAAACAAGGAACACTTCTGCGACCATGACGGATTTAAATACGTCGTCAAGCAAATTGATCTGACTTGTTTTTAGCTTTGAACTATCGCTAGAAATACGTTCGGCAGCTGGAAGGGAATCAGCGAGCTCAAACCGGCTTGACCTGTAATTGGTTATGTGATCAAGCTAAAGAGGATGTAGAATATGAACCAACCTAACAGCGACAGAAACAATAGTTTGACTCTCTTTTTATAGAGAATCACATTATTATCGTCCAAGTCATCTTTGGAAAAAACAAAACGCGTAAAGGCCAATGGTCTTATGAGGTGAAAGATGAAATTTTCCGCAGGAATTCCAAAGAAGGTATCAAAAGCCATTTCGTTGGCCTTGGATGGATAATTTTTTCCCAAGTATTCAAAAAAATCAATTACAAAATATATTGTGACAACACCTATCCCAATGGGAAGTAGTAAAAAGAAAATGAAAGATAGTAAGTGTACCATATTGACAGTTTCAATTGTTGGAAGTTAGTAACCACGTACTTTAGCCCATGGCTATGATGGATTGCATACCCCAATTTGCTGATATCATGAACCCTGAGCAGTAAACTACCAGGTCAATAAAAAAACACAGGTATTTGAGTACCTGGGTTTTAGTACAAATTATTTTCCATCATACCTGATTTTTGAAAAATAAACAAGTCACCCGAAATGATCAATTTGGCCGTCGGGAGATCCTGTTCCTTCAGCATAGAACATGACGCTGACCCCCGATAGCAGAGAAAGCCGCACGTAGGCCATATTTATTTTAACTTGAACATTTGCATAAACTAAGGCAAATAGTAGAAGCCTGTCTTGCATAATATATTTTTACCCTTTTCTAGGGCAATCCTTTTTTTGACGATAACTTAGTGTTGTGCCCACAAATACATTATTAAAAATCGGATTTGAGTTTTGTAAATTACAAATGGCAGGCGGGTGCGCCTGCAGAAAGGAGGCCACGATGGAAATGAAAAAATTGCTGGCCGGATGGAACAAGATCTGCCCCGGGTGCAATATCGCGCGCAAATACCCGGATTCTTTTATCGGCAAGCAGGTGAGGAATCACTGGGAAAAAGGCTGTATCTCGCACAACGCTTATGTTGAGGTGTACGGCAGCGACGAGCCTTCGCCGATGAAAAGCAAGGAAAAATCCGATAATAAATGAGTTTGCGGGTGCGGCGGTTTCAATTTTTATATAAGAATTATTGATGGTATCCCCGTTTCGGATTTTTTTAATCTTGGTCCCGACATTTCGCGGAAATTTCTTCTCAGGCGCCGGAACCAAGATTTTTTATTGATCGGCTTTTCATCGATATAATTGGAATATATCGCTAAACTGCATGTCCGAGAGTAAAAATCGCTGTTGGATCGATATACACGCTCCAGGATTGGACAAATTCTTTGCCCGCATCGGTTCCGAGAAAACTCACCATCGCGTCCAAATCAGACACTTCAATCTTAGCAACATACATGTAGGGAGGTTGTGAAGGCAGTTCTCCCTCCGGTTCAGACACAGCAGGTGCCAGAACTTTGTCTATTTTCCAAGTCGTAAACTCCGTGCACCATGGCGCTCCTCTAATTCCGGGAATTTTCGTATTGGTGAGATAGCTGTCGTATTCCTCGGTTTGCTGGTTTGCTTTCAGATTATATACGGCAAATAGCGTCGGCATATCAGTACCTCCATATTCAATAAACACATTCAAATGAGTTTCTATAACCTATGTCCCCACAAAATAGCGCCTCCCGGGATATACGAAAGTCCCTGGAGGCAAGATATGGGTACTTTCTGAAAGCCCTTTTGCATAGCTTCGCCTAACAATGAAACAGCTGGTTGTTCAAATGCGGATCGTTAACCAGCTAAAATTTAAAATCATGAGTCATCGGTCCGGGTCTGGAATGACTATCGAGCGACAGGTTCAGCGTCAAAAGGTTATCAAAATTTGAAAGCGATAGATTTGTTAAATTCGGTAGAAAAGAAATACTGCAAAAGAGATCATGGCCATTTGAGTATGTCAGTAAAAAAATAACGCGTTTAAGTCAAATAAAAAACATTAATCTGAAACCTGACACAAAAAAGCGAAGTCATATCCCATTCTTCCTAGAACTAGCCCCAGAGATAAAACCCGAACTGAATATTTGGTATATTTTGCCTCTTTATATTAAAAAATGCCATTTATTAGCTTTTTTTGTAATGCCCTCGTTATACCGCCAGATTTAAAGAATATAAAAATTTCAATTGGTTACGTGAGTTGACACGACTGGCACAGTTCATGCTGAAAATGCCTATCGGAAACCACAAAAATAAAATGGAGGTAAACCCATGGGCATATTCTCTCGATTTCGCGATATTATTAACGCCAACATCAACGGCATGCTCGACAGAGCCGAAGATCCTGAAAAATTGATACGGCTGATGATTTATGAAATGGAGGACACCCTGGTTGAAATCAAGGCGGCCTGCGCGAAGGTCGTTGCAAACATGAAAAACATTGAACACCAAATGGAGTCCACCCGAGACCGGGCCAATTTCTGGGAAGAAAAGGCCACATTGGCGGTCAACAAAGGCCGCGATGATCTGGCGCGTGACGCTTTAATTGAAAAACGCAAATATAGCAAGCGGGTTGAGATGTTTGAAAATGAACTCGTCGAATACAACCAGCTTATCGATCAATACAAAGATGAAATGCATCAGCTTGAAGAAAAATTGAAATCCGCTCGCAAAAAAGAAAAAATCCTCATTCAGCGTCATATCCATGCCAATAACAAACGACGTGCCCAGGAGGAAATGCGCCGATTCGATGGTTCTGAGGTTATGTTGAAGTTCGACGAACTCGAAAATCGAATTGAACGCATGGAGGCGGAGGCTGATCTGGTCAATTATGGAAAGAAATCCTCACTGGAAGAGGAATTGGATATTCTGGCAGTGGACGAGGAAATTGAAAAAGAACTGCAAGCGCTGAAATCACCGGCAACAAAACAACCGGAAATAAATTTAACCGATTGAGCTCTTTAATCTAACCATGATCGAGGCAATTATCATTATAATTAGTATTTTTGTTATTACTGGATTTTGGCCGGCCATCGGGTTGTATTTAGTTGCCGCGCTTTTAATGAAACCCGAACCCCTGAGCCGGTTTCACATCTAAATTCCAGGAGTAAGATATTATGAGTTTTTGGACCGCAATCGTAATCATCGTAGCCATTGGAACTCTGAGCGAGGTTTACAGAACTCGATTAAAGGCCAGTGCCAATAAAAGCGAGGAGTCAATTAAGAATCACGATCAACGCATGGCTCGCCTGGAGGAGCGGTTGGCCAACCTGGAAACCATTGTACTCGAAAAAGAGAGAGCCGAAAAATTTTCCCAATTATAAAAAAAAGCAGAAATTAATTGGCTTTTTTTGCACCATCAACTGTTTGGCGCATTATAGAACAGACTGCCGGGTAAATTGGCCACTTCAGCCTGGACTCCCCGGGCCCGGAGCGCTTTCGCACCTCGTTCTGTCGTGATAATCGTGCCGCCTGAGCCGATGACCAGGCCATCGCTCATAATGACATTGCCGCCAGCCACCGTCAAGACCGACTCGTGGGTATGCGGATCAGCGACCACGAGATCGGCATCGGCGCCGGGCGCAAGATGGCCCTTGTTGGGCAGGCCGAGCATCCTGGCTGGCGCCCAGCAGCATTTATGCACCAGTCCGGACAGGGTGAGCGCGTCAAAACGGACCAGGCTGAGACCATGGCTGAGTAGAAAGTTTCTGGGAATGGCGCCACCGTCGGTAGCCAGAGCCGTGACGATAAAACGCCCTTGATCATCTTTTTCGGTGGCCGCCAATAGGGCGGTGGAGCGGCGGTTAACCGGAAACGAAATTGAGACCTTGAAGTCCATTTTCTTAAGATAGGCCGCCCCGTCTTTGGGTTCAAGATAGATCACACCGCGGGGGGTTTCTTTCTGAACGCGCATGTAACCATCCCTGGCGGCAGCAACCAAGCCTCCGGCACTCACCTCATATCCACCGCGCTGAAGGCAGGTTCGGGTCACGTGACTTCGCGGCACACCATTTTCCAACTCAGCCAGGGTACCGTTGTAAGGGCCAAAGTAGGATTCACTGACCAGATGCGGATGGGCCGCCAGGGCTTCCAAGGCCATCATGATTTCAGTCTCCGCTGATCCATGCGTTAGACCGCGGCAATAGGCCGTGACATGACAGATATGCAGTCGGTGGGACCCGGTCAACTCCAATGCTTCCATGAGTCCATTCAAGTTGCTACCATTTTGAGTCGTTCCACAGTGAAAGGCCACATAGGCGCCGGCCTGGTTGGCAACCTCGATGGCTGTTGAAGTGGTTTCAGGGCTGAGCGGCAGGTGACCGCCCAGTAGTTTGAGCCCGAATGCGCCCCGTTCCAGGGATTGCGTTAGATATTCGATCAACTCGCTCTTGGCAGCGTCGGGGCCGCTGATGCTCACTCCAGGATCAAGCCGGTTAAGCACGGCAATGCTGATACCGGAACCGCAAGCGGCCATCCCCTTAATGACGTCTTCCACAAAACCACCGCACTCTAAGGCACAGGTCACACCGGCCCGGGCCAGCATTTGAAATCCGACTGCCTGCCGGGTATGCGTAAGGTGGACATGCGTATCCACCAGGCCGGGAAAAACCAGTTTTCCTTTGGCATCGCACACATCGGCTGCCTGATCCGGATTCAGTTCCGGATCGACCTCGACCACTTTGCCGTCGCTAAGCCCCAGATCGAAATATCCTTCGCGGTGGTTCGCCGCATCGACCAGATAGCCGTCCTTGATGAGTAGATCAAATTTTGTCATGGCAAATCTTTCCCAATTCCATCATTCCATTATTCCATTGTCAGGTCAAATACGAAAGCCTCTAATATTTTATTTGTAATGACGATATAATAGGGAATCCGAAAAACTTAATCGGATCGTTTGAAATCCTCGGCCACCTGTTTTCTAAAATCGGCGGAGCTTAAATAATCATAGGCCGTCATTGCCAGCAATTTTGCCGCATTGAGCAGCGTTTCCCGGCCGCGATCAGTGGTGGTGGCTTCACAAAATTCGACGGAGTGGCCGGCAACCTCAGATCCCACAATAGCGAGCACCGGGTGCATGGCCGGCAAATAATGGCTGAGATTTCCAATATCAGATGAGCCGCGCCGTCCGTCGTCTGCGTCAATGGATATTCCCAAGGCCTCCATATTGGCTCTGATGGCAGCTTCCAATACCGCATTGCGTTTCATGGAATCGAGTTTGGGAAGATCGATTTCAATTTTTGACTCAGCCCCAATGGCAAGGGCAGCTCCCTGGACACATTTTTTAACCCGTTCAAAAATCTCGTCACGATAAGAACGGCTGCCGGCACGCACATAAAAAAGACCGGCAGCATAATCGGGGATGATGTTGGGTGCATCACCTCCGTGGGTGATAATACCGTGGATGCGGCCATCGGGCCGCAGATGCTGGCGAACGGCGTTGATGCTCGAGTAAGCGCTGACCATGGCATCCAGGGCATTAATACCGCGGTCCGGTGATCCCGAAGCATGGGCGCTGCGGCCGATGAATTCCATCTTAAATTTGATGCGGCCCAGCATGTCCTTTCCGGGGATGTTTAGCTGACCCGGATGAAACATCATCGCCACATCCATTTCGTCGAAAATACCTGCCTCTGTCAAGCGCACTTTGCCACCGCCACCTTCTTCGGCAGGTGTTCCGACGACCGCCACGCCACCGGCTTCATTTCCCAAAATCAGCTTCAAAACGATGGCGGCACCCAAACTTGCTGCTGCAATCAGATTGTGGCCACAGCCGTGGCCGATCTTGGGCAGGGCATCATACTCCGCCAAAAAGGCAACGGTGGGACGACTAGGCTGACAATCCGAAGGCCGCGCCAGAAAAGAGGTTGCCACATTACCAACCCCCTTTTGCACCCGAAATCCTTTTGCATCCAACACCTGGCTTAAATGTTCACAGGCTTTAAATTCCTGATAGGCAGTTTCGGGATTGGCTTTCAAAAAGTCGCTGATGGCAAATAAATCCCGGGCAAGGCTTGCAACCTCGCGTCCGATTTGCTCCTTGATCTGATCCATACGATTCTCCTTACCAAAGTAGGCGATACCCTAATTGAGCGAACAGTGCTCATTTAAACGTGAATTGTTATTTATTATTCATCATGGGTTATGGGTTTACTACCTTCTACTCCCGTTGTTCAGATAGCATGCGGACAACCACTCCGGTGCGATTTCCATAAGCTTTGGCTGCTCCTCACGACAAGGCTTAAAGACGTGCGGGCAACGGGGATGAAAATGACAACCCGAGGGCGGGTCCAACGGCGATGGGATTTCACCTTTGATCGGTTCAAACGCATGCTGGCGGGTATCAAGCCGCGGCACTTCACGCAATAAGGCTTGGGTGTACGGATGGTTCGGCCGGGTGAAAAGATCCTCGGTGGGCGCCAATTCTACGATCCGCCCCAGATACATAATTGCAACACGGTCTGCGAGATGCTCAACCACCCCGATATCATGGCTAATAAAAAGGTAGGTCAGCTCCAGTTCTTCGCGCAGCTTCATGAAGACGTTCAGCACCTGGGCCTGAATCGAAACATCCAATGCGGCAACGGCTTCATCACATACAATGAATTCGGGCTGAACCGCCAGCGCCCGCGCGATGCCGATGCGCTGCCGCTGGCCGCCAGAAAACTGGTGTGGATATCGCCGCTTGTAGCTGGGGTCGAGTCCCACGCGCAGCATAATTTCATCAAGATAGTCTTCAATTTCAGAGGCTGCAACGAGACCGTGCACCCGCGGTGCCTCTCCGATAATGTCTCGCACCCGCATGCGCGGGTTCAAAGAGGCCAACGGGTCCTGAAAAATCATCTGAACCTTGAGGGCTACCTGTTTCCCTTCGGCCGGGGACATCCTTGCCACCTCCCGTCCCCGATAGAGTACAGTGCCATCGCTGTGGCTGAGGGTGCCGGCGACAATTCGCCCGATCGTGGATTTGCCACAGCCGGACTCGCCGACTAGACCCAGCACTTCACCGATACCGATGCGCAGGTTCACCCGGTCCACCGCCTGGACCACCTCTTCGCGGATGTGAGCGCCCAGCAGATTGGCGATCTTTTCCGCCAGATCAAGCGTTTTGACGAATCGCTTGGTTACGTCTTTCAGCTCAATGAGGGGAACACTCATGATGAATCCCATAACCCGGATAGGCCGGAACCGCAAAATTTTTTTGTCTTTTGCGCATAAGTTTATCCGTTAAATTCGAAATTCGGATTTAATATTTCCAAAAATTTATCTGCTTATATAAAAAGGTTTTTGCCACATAAAGATCGAAAAAATTTTTGCCCGATTAAATATGTGGATGAAAACAGCGCACCTCACGGTCATGCAATGGTGAGGTAACCTCAGGCACCTCCATGCAGTCATCGTCAGCCCGTGGGCATCTGGGTCGAAAGGTGCAGCCTTCAGGCAGGTTGAGCAGCGATGGTATCATGCCGGGTATCTGCGGCAATGGCTCACCGCGGCGGCTATGACCGGGCACTGAACCGATTAACCCCCGCGTATACGGATGCAGGGGTTCATCCAGCACCGGGTCGACATCGCCCGACTCCACGATCTTGCCGGCGTACATCACACAGACCGTGTCCGCCAGACCCGCAATAACCGCAAGATCGTGGGTAATCCAGATCAAAGCGGTCGACGTCTCGCGACAGAGTTTTTGAACTTCATAAAGGATCTGGCTCTGGATCGTGACGTCAAGGGCCGTGGTCGGCTCGTCGGCGATGATGAGGTCCGGTTTGTGCAGCAATGCGATGGCAATCGAGACACGCTGACGCATGCCGCCCGAGAACTGGTGCGGATAGGCCTTCAAGCGTTCCTCCGGCGACGAGATACCGATTCGGCCAAGCATATCCCGGGACCGGCGCCGGGCCTCATCCCGGCTCACCTTTTCGTGGGTACGGATCGTCTCGATCATCTGCGTGTCGATCCGTAAAACCGGATTGAGCGTCATCATGGGATCCTGGAATATCATGGCTATCCGGTTGCCCCTGAGGCGCTGCATCTGCGGCTCAGGCAGGCCAATGAGATCCTCTCCTTTAAATAGGACACGTCCACCAACAACTTGTCCGGGGGAATCCACCAGCCCCAGGATGGAGAATCCGGTCACGGACTTGCCGCACCCGGACTCTCCCACAAGTCCCATGATCTGGCCTTGATTGACGCTGAAGCTCACACCGTCTACGGCCTTTACCACCCCCGACTTGGTAAAGAAGTATGTCCTTAAATCCTGAACAGCCAGCGTCGAGTTGGCGTGTACCACCGTTGACTCCTTATCTCCGCAAGCGCGGGTTGAGCACGTCACGCAACTGGTCGCCGACCAGGTTGATACTGACGACGGTAATCAGCAGGGCAACACCCGGGAAAAAACTGATCCAGTACTTGCCGCTGAGCATATACTCAAAGCCATTAGCGATCAGAAGGCCCAGAGATGGCTCGGTCACCGGCAGTCCGATGCCCAGAAACGAGAGGGTTGACTCCAAAAGAATGGCGTGCGCCACCTGCACGGTTCCAACCACGATCAGGGGGGGGAGCACATTCGGCATCAAATGACGGAATACAATGCGGCGGTTGCTAAAAGCAAGGCAGTGAGCGGCCTCGATGTAGTCCTTGCTACGCTCGACCAGGGCACTGCCGCGCACCGTGCGGGCGTAGTAAGCCCATTGGACAGCGATCAGGGCAATGATAATCTTTTCCACGCCCTTGCCCAGGACAGCAAGCAGCATGAGGGCGATCAAAATGGCCGGGAAACTGAGCTGCAGGTCCACCAGACGCATGATAAGGCTGTCGACGCGGCCGCCGAAATAAGCTGCTGTTAATCCAATGCATGTGCCGATACAGAGCGCAATGAAACCACTCATGGCGCCGACACCGAGGCTGGTGCGCAGCCCGTAAAAAATAGCGCTGAGCATATCGCGGCCCTGATCGTCGGTGCCCAGCCAGTAGGTTGTACCGGACATGCTTTCGGATCTCGGCGGCAGGCGGCCATTCAGAATATCAATTTCAGCGAGGTCGTAAGGGTTCTGGGGCGAGATCAGCGAAGCGAATACCGCCACAAAGACAATCGCAAGGAAAACCATCAGGGCACCGACGGCGACTTTGTTCTCCGTGAAGTCGGAGACAAACCGTCGCAAAGAAGTCTCGCCCTCGAGTGCGACCTCCGCTGATAGCTCTGGAATCAGTTCGATTTTGCTGGTTACACTCATGCTTTGACATCCTGCAGTCGCACGCGTGGGTCGAGCACCGAATAAAGGATGTCGACCACGAGGTTGATGGTGACGAACATAAATACGATAATCATCAAATAGGCCACAATAATCGGTCGATCCAGCATCTGGATGGAATCGATGATCAGTTTTCCCATACCCGGCCAGGCAAACACCGTCTCGGTGACCACGGAAAAGGCGATCAAATTGCCGAGTTCGAGCCCGATCACCGTTACGACGGGGATAAGGATGTTCTTCAAGACATGCACGAGGATCACCCGCCGGGTACTCAAACCCTTAGCCCGGGCGAATTTGACGTAATCCTGCAGCACAACCTCACGGGTACCCGCTCGCGTTAGGCGGATGACAAGCGATATTTTGAGCAAGGCCAGATTGATCGCCGGCATTAGCAGGTGTTTGAGTCCGTCCCAGGTAAGAAAGCTGATCTCCAAACCCATGATGGTCAATGATTGGCCGCGGCCGGTGGACGGCAGCACACCCAGCATCACAGCAAAGATCATGATCATCATGATCCCGACCCAGAAGGTCGGTAAGCTGAACCCAAGGATCGATCCACCCATGATCGCCTTGGATACCGAGGAATCTGGCTTTAGTCCTGCAAAGAGCCCGAGGGGAATACCGATAATGATCGACATAATCAACGCGGTGAAGGCCAATTCCAGGGTGGCCGGTACCCGCTGGATAATGAGCTTCAGCGCTGACTGGCCGAACACAAATGATTTGCCGAAGTCCCCTTGCAGGGCATTCTTGACGAACACCAGATACTGCTGCCACAGGGGAAGATCGAGGCCGAGCGCCTTGATCGCTCTTTCCAATTCCTCCTGGTCGAATTCCGGGTTGATTAAAATATCCACCGGGTTGCCGATGACGTTGACCCCAAAAAACACAATCAACGACATGGCAACAATAACCATCAAGGATTGCAGCAGTCTTCGGATAATAAAGACCGACACGTCTTTTACTCCCTGTTAGGCCCTAGTTGTGGAATTAGTGGTGCATTTTTGAAAGATGAACGTCGAACATCGAACGTCCAACGTTAACCATCGAATGGCTGTTTCTGTCTCTTTTCAGCTGCTTTAATATTCGTAACAAAAATCTTAAATAATTCTTCCGATGCTCTAAAATATCATTCTTTATGATTCTCAGCGAATACTCCAGCGGCCTTTATTCTGCATCATCAGTCTGATTCCTACTATTTTTCCATTCAACATTCGATGTTGGGCGTTCGATTTTCGATGTTCATTTATTAACCGAATTTTCCACTGTCTCCCGACGTGAGATTAAGTTAGCTCTTATGCCTCGAGAGCCTCTGGGCCTATCGACTGGGTCGAACGATCATTTTTAGTCCGAACAACTTGGGATAAAGCTTCCGGGAGGCTCCCTTCCGAAGCCCCCCGGGCTGATTAATATAAGTTATTTCGCGACCACGCTCGTGGCGAGGGTATACTCGTCCGTGCGGGGCGTGTAGGCCAAACCTTTGCGGGTTGCCCAGACGTTGACCTGATAGTGAAGCGGAATGATGCCGAGATCTTCGATAGCGATCTCAGTGGCTTGCTGCAATAGTTTTTCGCGCTTGGCGTCATCCACCGTCGCCAGAGCTTGCTGGACCAGCTTGTCCATCTCAGCATTGGAATAGCGGCCCCGGTTGGAAGCGCCCAAACCCCTTTCCTTGTCATAGGTGTGCAGCAGTGACTTCAATGGCGAGGAGGCCTCGCCGGTGCCTGAGCCCCAGCCCACTAAGATGAAGCTAAATGCCGGTGTCTTGCCAGGACCACCTTGTGACGCCTTGCTGAAAAATACGGACTTCGACATGGTTTCCACCTTGGTATCAATGCCGACACGGGCCAGCATCTGGCCGATGGCCTGGCAAATCTTGGCGTCGTTGATATAGCGGTCGTTGGGCCCATGCAACGTGAGGCCAAATCCGTTTGGGTAACCGGCCTCGGCCAAAAGCTGCTTGGCTCCTTCCGGATCGTATTTTTCGGGCTTGATTGTGGGACTAACACCGAAGAAACCTTCCGGTAACAGTTGTCCGGCCGGAAGGGCCACACCCTCCATTACCAGCTCGACGATCGCCGGCCGGTTGATGGCTTTGGAGATGGCTTTGCGCACGCGCTGGTCCTTGAGCGGATTTTTATCGCCGGTTCCGGTGATAAACGGTGATTCATCCCGGAATTGGTCCAGGTGAAGGTAGATGAC
>CP070694.1:3356462-3369029 GCA_020353355.1 Desulfobacterales bacterium
AGTGCAGGTCTTACCTTGCTGGCAGGGTTTTTCGCAATCACTTTTGTATTAATGCCCAACATGGCCCAGGCAAGAAACATTAAGGTCGGCATCATCGACTGCTACAGCGGCCCACCCGCAGTGTTTGCAAACGATGCCCTGAATGGGTTTAAGCTGGCGTTGGAAGAAATAAACAAGCAAGGGGTATTGGGCAATAAAATCGAATTCACCACCCGCGACACCAAGTTCAAACCGGACATAGCGCTTACCATGGCCAAGGAGCTTGTTTTGAGGCAAGATGTGGACGTCCTGGTGGGCACCATCAACAGCGCGGCGGCCCTGGCCGTTTCCGAGGCCGTTGCCAAGAAGGAAAAAGTGCCGTTTATCGTCTGGATCTCAAAGAGTGAAAATATCACCGGTAAAAAAGGCCACCGCTATGTGTTCTCTACCGGAGAAAACACTGCCATGGCCGGCAAGGCCGGCGGTGTCGCACTTTCAACCAAACCCTATGTTAAATACTATATCGCCGGCGATGATTATGAATACGGTCATGCCATCGCAGATGCCGTGTGGCGAAACCTCGAGAAAAACAAACCCGAAGTTCAGCTAATCGGTAAATCCTGGTGGAAGCTCGGTGAGCCTGATCTGATGCCTTACTTTACGTCGATCCTTGCAGCCAAGCCGGATGCGGTGATATTTTGTACTGGTGGCCCGAGCATGACCAACGTCATGAAGGCCATCAAAGCCACCGGCATGGTTGAAAAAATGGCCATCTATGTTCACACCGCAACCGACCACGCCGTTCTGAAACCATTGGGAGCCGGAGCCCCCGAAGGGGTTATGGGAACCATGGATTATCACTTCTACTACCCGGAATATTCCTCCAACAAGAAATTCGTCAGGGATTTTCAAGCCGCTTATGGGAACCCTCCCGGATTTCCGGCCTTCCATGCTTATATTACGGCCTATTTCATAGCAGAAGCCTATAAAAAAGCCGGTGCCGTGGACAAGGAAAAGTTCATTGATGCTTTGGAGGGCTTGAAAATCGACACTCCCGTGGGCAAAATCGAAATGCGCGATTGTGACCATCAGGCGATTCTGCCGATGTATTTAGGGGTCACAAAACTATCCCCGGAATTTGGCGTCGCAATTGCTACGGATATCTACACCTTGCGCGGTGCCGAAGTCATGCCGTCCTGTAAGGAGATTGAGGACGCTCGTCAGCAGCAATAAAAAGATTACGGTAAAAACTGACCGCCTGTGAGACGGAGTGGAAGCTTTATTCCGCTCCGCTGCGGACGGAGGAAAATTTTACAACTCAAAGGAAATGATGTCATGGAAGCCGGGCAGGGGATAACCTTAGCCGCGATTAGCAGTCACTTATTGGTCGGTCTAAGCCGGGCCATGATTTTGTTTATCGTGTCTTCGGGGCTGAGTTTTGTTCTCGGTGTTTTGCGGGTACCTAATGTCGCCCACGGGTCCCTGTACATGATTGGAGCCTTTGCTGCGCATAGCATTGCCGGCGCTCTTGGCGGAGGCTCCTTGGGATTCTGGTCGGCTTTGATATTAGCGCCACTTTTCGTAGCCGCAATCAGTTTGATAGCCGAACGGTCGCTATTCTGTCATCTTTATGAGCGCGAGCACCTGATGCTGCTGCTGTTTACATTCGCGTTGATGTTGATTCTGGGTGATCTCACGAAAATGACGTTTGGGGCGGATTACAGATCAATTATGGCACCTGAAATTTTACAAGGCTCAATCTCGATCTTTGGTTCTCCGTTTCCGAAATATAATCTATTTTTACTGATTGTCGGTCCGGTGGTCGCCGTGGGGCTGTGGTTGTTTTCCAACAAAACGAAAATCGGCAAAATCGCCCGTGCTGCAGCTGTTGATCGAGAAATGGTGGGCGCTATCGGCATCAATGTGAGTTGGGTATTTGCATTTGCGTTTGTCCTGGGCTGTTTTCTCGGGGGCTTGGGTGGGGCTTTGGTTTCGCCGACCATCAGTGTAACGATCGGAATGGACCACAACATCATCATCGAAGCATTCTTAATTGTGACAATCGGCGGATTGGGGAATATGTGGGGTGCCATGGTGGGATCTCTGATTTTCGGTATTACTCAATCCTTCGGCGTACTGTTCTGGCCGCAATTTGCCGTTGTCTTCCCGTATGCGGCAGTGGTCATCGTGCTGACCCTCAAGCCGACGGGAATGCTTAAATCCGTCTGGTAGAAAGGATCCCGGATTGCTTTTGAACATCTTTCCGCAAAAATCATTCGGCGTGAGTGTTGGGCTCTTTATACTGTTGCTTATTGCGCCGGCGATCATTCCGAAATTCTACACGTATATTCTGGCGGTGATTTTTGTTACCGCCCTGCTGGCGATGAGCTTGAATTTAGTAGTGGGCCATGGCGGTTTGTTTCAATTCCACCATGGAGTCTTTTATGGTGTCGGCGCGTACGTCGGCGGCTTGATCTTAGCCAAAACATCTTTGCCGTGGTGGGTCGCGTTCATCGCCGGGCCCATTGCCGCGGCCGTCACGGGATTTCTCATCGGCCTATTTTGCATCCGTTTGAACCGGCTGTATTTCGGAATGCTTCAAATATCTCTGGGATCCTTGCTTTGGGTCATTGCATTCCGCTGGTACGACCTGACAGGCGGGGATGACGGCATTCACGGGATCCCGATTCCCGAATTTATCTCATCGTCGAAAAGCTCATACTATCTAGTGCTGATTATTCTATGTATTTGTCTGATCCTGTTATACCTCATCCTAAAATCTCCTTTCGGCAGTGCATTGCAGGCCATCCGCGACAACCCGGAACGGTGTGCCGCAGTGGGGATCAATGTCCGCCGTCATCAATTGGCGGCGATCGTGATTGCCACCTTTTTTGCCGGTGTCGCAGGTATTTTATTTGTTGTCGTGGAGGGCTCAATTTTTCCGGAACTCTTATTCTGGGTTCTATCTCTCGAAATATTCATTATGTGCCTTTTGGGCGGATGGTTTACATTCGCCGGTCCCATCCTGGGCGCCGCAGTAATTGTATCGCTGCGAACGTTCGTCGGGACCTATACCGAGTACTGGACACTGATTCTCGGAGTGATATTAATTCTGCTGATTTTCTTTCTGCCGGAAGGCCTTATGGGATATAATTTCCTGGCAAAATTTCGCTCATGGTCCAAGAGAGCTGCTGCAAGCAGTGTTGACTAGGTGAACCGATGCTGTATGTGCGCGAATTGAAAAAATTCTTTGGCGATTTCAAAGCGGTCAACGGCGCCAACCTGAAGGTGGAGAAAGGTCAGTTGGTGGCGGTCATCGGGCCAAATGGTGCCGGCAAAACAACCCTGTTTAATCTCATCTGCGGACAATTGCAGCCGGATAGAGGCGAAATTCTTTTCAATGGTGAAGATATCGGCAGATTACCGCCTTACGAAATTTGCCGCAAAGGAATCGCCCGGTCGTTTCAGATTGCCAATATTTTCCCGCGCTTGTCAGTGTTTCGCAATGTACAGGTGTCGGTTCTTTCCCAGCAGAAACTCAGCAACAGACTTTTTCAGCCGGCTGCCCGCTTGGCCGTGGAATCGACAAACCGCATTCTGGAAAGTGTCGGTCTATTGGATAAAAAACTGGATGTGGCCGGATCGTTGTCCCATGGGGATAAGCGCATCCTGGAGATTGCCATCGCACTGGGTAACGAGCCGGATTTACTAATTCTGGATGAACCCACCGCCGGTATGTCTCCGGAGGAAACCTCAACCACCATGAAGCTCATTCAGCGTTTAGCCCAAGAGCAGGGCCTGACCATTTTGTTCTGCGAGCATGACATGGAAGTCGTCTTCGGCACGGCCCAGAGCATCATGGTCATGCAGCAGGGGCAGACCATAATACAAGATCTTCCCGAAGAGGTGCGACAAAACAGAGAGGTCCAGCAAGCCTATCTGGGGGGTGAATGATGCTTGCGGTGGAAAACATTCATACATTTTATGGCTTAAGCCATATTCTATTTGATGTCTCGCTGAAGGTCGACGAAGGCCGGGTCGTCTGTTTGCTGGGGCGAAACGGTGCCGGTAAAACCACTACCTTTAAAAGCATCATGGGATTGAATCCTCCCTCGCAGGGTGTTATCCGGTTTGATGGAACGGATGTAACCAACACTCCTCCCTATCAGCTGGCACGTAAAGGAATGGGCTGGGTTCCGGATGATCGCCGCATCTTTGCCGATCTTACCGTCGCTGAAAATCTCGAAATTGCTGAACGCAAAGGCACCGAGGGCGAACAGTGGGATAAGCAAAAAGTTTATGATCTGTTTCCTGCCCTAAAAGATCTTGACGGCCGCAAAGGCGGGCTTCTCAGCGGCGGCGAACAAAAGATGCTGGCTATTGCCCGGGCATTAATGACTAATCCGCGCTTTCTCCTGCTGGATGAACCCACCGAAGGATTGGCCCCGGTGTTGGTGAAATCCCTGGGACAAAGGATAAAAAAGCTCAAAGAGGTTGGTCTAACCGTTTTGCTGGCAGAACAAAACGTAAAATTTACCCTAAACTTAAGTGATTATGGTTACATCATTGACAACGGACGGATATGTTACCAAGGAGCGGTGCGCGAGCTGATTGATAATGAGGAAGTCAAGCGTATCTGTGGCATCTAAAATTTTCATTTCTGAAATTGCATTTTTAGCAATAGTCTTGGCCTTTATGTAGCAAAAATCTAAAATTTTAAACTATTTTTTTGCTTAGATAAAAAACATGACGAGGAGAATAATGAAAGAGAAAAAAGCGTTTCAGACGGATAAAGCGGCGGTGACCGGCGGCCCGTATTCCCAGGCAATCATTTACAATGGCATCATTTACGTATCCGGAATGGGGGCGGTGGATCCGGCGACAAACGAACTTAAGTTGGGCACGGTTGAAGAAGAAGCCGAACTGGCCATGACCAATCTGCGCATTGTTTTAGAGGAAGCCGGATCCTCTCTGGATAAACTTTTGACCATAACGGTTTACCTGAAAGACATGCAGGAATACGCCAGATTCAACGAGATCTATAAGGGCTTTTTTACTAAAGATCTTCCGGCCAGAACCTGCATCCAGGCGGGTGATTTGCCATTCGGGACGAGGGTAGAAGTCACGGCAACCGCCTATCTTTAAACCGGTCCCTAAACCCTCATCTCTTGTCCGATGTCTGTGTTGCAATTGAAGCTTAAGCCCATGGAACACAGCTTCTATCCCCAATATTCTTTCCTAAAAAAAAGCAAAGTCATAGCGACTTTGCTTTTTTCTAGCTCAAGTTTTCACACCATCTAACTAGGTTGCCTATGTTCCTGCCAACGGTCTCTTAATCTGTGAAGTTAAGCGGCGACGAATTCAGGCAGCCTACAGCTCGGAGGTACAAAAGGCACAGCGTGTTGCCTTAATCGGTATAGTTGAGAGGCAACGGGGACAATCTTTTGTGGTAGGTTCTTCCGCTGGCGCTTCCTCTTGGCGTTTTAGTTTGTTGAGAGCTCGGATTAAGATGAAAATGGCAAAGGCCACAATAATGAAGCTGATGATCGTGTTGAAAAATAAACCGTAGTTGATTGTGACGGCACCCGCTTTCTGAGCGTCGGCAAGGGCAGCAAATGGTCCCGCAACCGAACCTTCCTTCAAAACAATAAAGAGATTAGAAAAATCAACGTTGCCTAACAGCAGGCCGATCGGCGGCATGATGATATCGGCGACAAGCGATTTCACGATAGTACCGAATGCCGCCCCAATGATAATTCCCACGGCCATGTCAACGACGTTGCCCCTCATGGCAAATTCTTTAAATTCTTTAAACATATTGGCTCCCTCCTTTCATTTTCATTATTGCTAGCTTATTACAAATAAATATACTTCCCGCGGTCCGTGGGCGCCATGAACCATGGTGGCTTCGATATCGGCTGTTTTACTGGGACCGGATATAAATGTCATGCAGTTCGTCAGCCCTTCTTTTTGGTGCTCAGCATCCCACTTTATCAGTGTAAATAGTTCTTTCAAGTCGGCAATGATCTGATCGATTTCAATAACGGCAACATGAATCAAAGGGACAAGGGAAACAGATCGTGCTTGTCCCGGGCGTGTCCGCATAACCAAGGTGGCTGTATCGGCCATGCAAAAATCAGCAGATGTTATGCCGATATAAGAATCGATGATGTGCTGTCGCAGCTTTTCTCTGGTTTCAATCGGCAAATCATCTTCCATTTGGCCATCTTCAAATTCGGTAAAGTAAACCGAAACGTCCTGCTCGCTGAGAGCTGCCGTTAAATTTAAGCTTGCAATTAATGGGTGTTTCCAAGCCGCCACACTTTTTTTATCCCCCCACTCCGGCTCTTTTTCCCGAACGAGGTCAACGATCGCGGTGGTCACTGAGGATACATCCGGCAATACGATAACATTCAAATTAATCGGCTTGGCGGCTTCAATCAGTGTTTCGAGAAGTTTTTCTTTTTCCTCCGGCGTTCTGTTTTCGATGCCCTTCAGTGTCGTCCGGTCTTTTTCTGACATTGGAAGATCGAAAAACTTCCTTTTCCGCTCCATATTGTCGGCCGAATGACCCAATGCGTTTTTAACTCGATTAATGAATTCTCTTTGACCTGATTTATACATTTCTAAAGTTTCTTCCAACGTTTCATAAAGCTTTGCTTTGCTATCGCTTTCATATCCCGGCTCTGTGTCCAACCGCTCATCGGCGGTGGCAGTCGGCGAATCATGCCTTCTTTTTGTGGCAAAATGTTTTGCCCGAAAGCCGCCAGTCGGAGAAAAAAATCGTAGACGCTGCGATGACGGATCATCCAGGACCACACGCTGTAGATGGCCTTTTCTTTTCGATCTGCCGGCGTCACGTTCCAAACGGAATCACCTTCAGCAAGCTTGAACCGCAGCGCCAGCAACATTCGCGGAATATCAATATTAACCGGACAGGCATCCTGACAGGCTCCGCAAAGTGTTTCTCCTAAACATAGATCTTTCGCTTGATTAATACCCACCAGCAGCGGAGTCACCACCGCGCCCACCGGCCCTGAATAGGTAGACCCATAGGAATGGCCGCCTATTTTCCTGTATACGGGGCAAACATTCAGGCAGGCCGCGCAACGAATGCAACACAGCATTTCCCGGAATTCTTCATCGGCCAGAATTCGGCTGCGACCATTGTCAAGAATGATCAGGTGAAATTCTTGCGGGCCATCCACCTGGCCGGCAGAACGCGGCCCCCCAATATAACTGACATAGGTCGACATCTTCTGGGCAGCTGCTCCCCGGCACAAGAGTCTGACGAGCGCATCATGGTCTTCTAATCGGGCCACAACCCTTTCCATGCCAATAAACGCAAGATGAACTCTCGGCATGGTCGCGGCCATCCGGATGTTGCCTTCATTGGAAACTACGGCGATATGTCCGGTTTCTGCGCAGGCCAAATTGCAGCCCGATGTTCCCATGTCAGCAGCCAGAAACTTTTTGCGCAATGCTTTGCGGGCTTCCTGTGTGAGCTTCGGCGGATCCGTAATGAAGGGGATATCCAATTTTTCGGAAAACAGTTTGCCGATTTCGTTTCTGGTTTTATGTACCGCCGGTGCGATAATGTGAGATGGATGCTCGCCGGCCAATTGGATGATATATTCACCCAGGTCCGTTTCGGTGACATCGATGCCGGCGTCAATCAAGGCGGTATTCAAACCGATTTCTTCGGTCACCATCGATTTTCCCTTAACTATCCGCTTGACGTTATGTTTGCGAGCAATTTGCAGCGCATATTCAATCGCCTCCTGACCGTCTTTTGCAAAAAAGACATGCCCACCGTTTTGGTGAATATTCTCAGCCAGCTTTTCCAAAATAATATCCAGATTTTCGATGGCCTGCATCCGGATATCTTGGGCGATTAATCTTAATTCCGGCCCTTCCAGAAGTTTTTGATAGGATAAAGCCGTGGGCGGACCGAATCGTTGCTGAAGATCCTCCAGGGCCTTTTGCAACACCTGATTTTTAATCGCCTTTCTGGCCTCAGCGACGTAATTTTCCGTTGTAATTTTTATCATTTTCTCTTTTTGTCATTAACCGCAGACACACGCGGATATTTTGTTCGGTCGACATTGGCCGAACAAAAAATGAAAAAAACAGTCTGCGGGTATCTGCGTGTGTCTGCTGTTAATAAAATATAAGCATTAGCTATCTAGTATTTGCGCGATATGCATCACCTTGACTGCTGAGCCCATGCGACTCAACAAGCCCTGGATATTCATCAGACAGCCCATATCACACCCCACCACCGTATCGGCGCCGGATTCGATAATAAATTTGACTTTCTCGGTCACCATGGCAGTGGAGATATCCGCGTATTTCACTGAAAACGCGCCGCCAAACCCGCAGCATTGATCGGAATTATCCATTTCAATAAACTCGGCACTTTCCACATGGCGCAGGAGTGCACGCGGCTGTTCCTTGACGCCGATGCCCCTGAGCAGGTGGCACGAATCGTGATAGGTCATCTTGCCATGATAGCGTGCACCCACATCCTCGACGCCGAGAACGTCAACAAGATATTCCGTAAATTCGTAGGTTCGCGCCGCTAAAGCTTGAGCGCGTTGCAGCCACTGGGGTTCGTTTTGAAATAACTCCGAATAATGGTTGCGCACCATATTCACACAGGATCCTGATGGGCATACAATTATCTCAGCATTCTCGAATACTTGGATAAAATGCCGCGCTGCCGTCCGGGCCTCCCGGCGATATCCGGAATTAAAGGCCGGCTGGCCACAACAGGTTTGGTTTGTCGGACAGTTTAGGCTTATACCTTGTTTTCGCAAAATTTGCACCATGGCTTCGCCCACCTCAGGATAAATGGTGTCAACCAGGCACTGAATAAAAAGAGTCGCTTTTTTGTTTTCTTTCATGATGCGCACCCCAATAAGCGTTTTATCATTTCCGGTCAATATTTTTTTTTGAGCGGCTAATATAATCTATCCTTTCAGTATATTAAAGATTATGCTAAAATACCTCATATCTTAAAAATGTCCATAAATACAAGTTTATTTATCTATTAAAATGGCTGAAATTAGTGAAAAAAAAAGCGCTCTGATCGAGCTTATCGATAAAATTGAACAGTTAGGGCAATTCCAAGACCGGATAGATTTCCCTGCCAATATTCGTCAAATTTGGCGGGTCTTCCTCAACGATCTCAGGAATCTTATTGATGTGGAGGCATGTGCCTTATTTCTGGTCGATGATGACAGCCATGAATTCGCCCTTAGATATGTATCTCCTGAAGACATGCGCTCAATATGCCAGAAAGAAATAAATTTCCAAATCGAATGCGGCATTTTTTCCTGGATAATCAATAGGAGACAGCCTTCATTAATCCCCGCGCTGGTATTTGAAAATGATACCTCCATTGTTATGTTGCCCCTCACTTCTACCAAGCGAACACTGGGTGTGGTGTTATTGCTCACTCCCATTCAAGAAAGCTACATCACCCAGGAAAATATGAAGCTTCTGACCATGTTGGCGAAACAATATTCGCTGGTAATGGAAAATACGATTTTATATGAACGGCTGAGAAAGAAGCATAAATCCCTGGAAAAGGCCAATGGAGAAATCCGGCTCTTATCTAGAACCGACTCACTCACCGGCTGTTATAACCGAGGATATTTGAATGAACATCTTCCCCATGAAATTAAGCGCGCCTTAAGATACCGGCATTCATTCTCAATAACCTTATGCGACATTGATCATTTTAAAAAAGTGAACGACACCTTTGGGCATCAATGCGGTGACCTGGTGCTCAAGGAGTTTGTCCAATGTATCATGGCGTTAATTCGATCGGATATGGACTGGTTGGCAAGATATGGCGGAGAAGAGTTTCTACTGGTGCTTCCTGAAACAAGTGTGACAAATGCGGTTCAGATGGCTGAACGTCTGCGGAAAAATATTGCCAAAAATATAATTGAATGGGAAGGACAAGAGATCTCCATAACCGCCAGCTTTGGCGTGACCGGCTTTAATTCCTCCAAGCCCTTTGAAAAAATCTCACCCGAGGACTTCATCAACACGGCTGACAAATACCTGTACCAGGCAAAGAATGAGGGGCGCAACAGGGTGAGGAGCGGGCAGTATCAGATTTTCACTTAATGAAAATTCTATCTTTTCTTTTTGGTAGCTTTCTGCGCTGGTTGGAGCTTTTTTAATCCTTGCTCGACCGCCTGCCGGATAACCTCAACTTTAATTGGCTTTGTCAAATAGTTGTCAAAGCCAACGGCTTTTAACTTTTCCATATCATACAGATCGCTGTGCCCCGTGAGCGCAATAATAACCGTTTTTGAGTTTGTTTCTCTGACCCGTTGACAAAACTCCACCCCGTCCATATCCAGCATGATTAAATCCGTAATGATCACCGGATAGTCTTCTGCAGCTAAAATTGACATCGCAACTTCCGGAGATTCCGCCGTCTCGACTTCATATCCAGCCTTCGAGAGCAGCTTCTTCAGCAGATCTCTTTGAAAATCTTCATCATCGACAACTAAAATTTTTGTTTTCATGTTCGTAGACCTTTATAGAAGGCAATCGGATGAGAGAAATTCGTCAAATGTATCCTGGCTACAGAGGATATATAAGAAAAATTGCTTAGAATGTCAAATCAAGTCATCTCTACTTTTTTTCAAGTTTGACCGCAATCGCATAGCGTCCGGGACCCACATAGATCAAACCAAAAAATACAGCCGCCAACCCGAGTGACCACAGCATCAATGTCTGGTAACCAATGCGGAAATAATTGATGAAATATAAACAAAAAAGAACAAATAAAATCGTGCAGGCGATCCGAAAAAAGTAGCCGAATACAAAACTGATTGCGCCCAACGTTTCCAGAAGCAGCATAACACAGCCAAAAAACACCGGCGGCAACCCGATGTTAATGAAACTAAGGGTCGTTCCGACGCTCTGCCAGGCGTGTGATCCGTCAACTAATTTCGGCAGCGAATGAATCAACAGCACCGCCGTCAACCCCAGCCGCATAAATAACAATCCAAAGTTCGCTCTGCGATCCTGCGTATTGAACATCGTCGTCTCCAACTTCTGTGGGATTTACTATTTTTTTGACTTACCGATTCCTTTTGAAGAATGTAGATCGTTTTCCTTCTTCGAAATATCAATAGATTCGAAATTGTCTCAAAAATAGTAGATTAGGTCCAATGGCAAGGCGTCCCGCGGATCGAAAGCGGAGTCACGCCATGGCGTGATTAGTACGTGAGCATTTCAATCCGCGGGACAACACCGCCATTGGGCCTAAGATGCATTTTTGATACAACTTTATAGTATTTCATACCCACATAATATATCAACCAAAAATTAAAATTAATATATATATTTGACCTGGGTCAAAGAATGTCATATTTAATCTTTATATTCGAAAATCGCTCAAAAGCGGGTTCGCATATTTAGTTTTAAACACAAAAATAAATGATCAGCACATGCTATTATATTGCCCTTTCTAGACAGAATTTCTTTACTTTCCTATTAATCTGAATTTTATAGAGGAGGTAAATTATGTCACTTACAACACTGAAGTGGGCAGCAATTCTTTGTTTCATAATTGCCATGGTCATCCTTCTGGGTGGCGGCATATTGATGAAAAAAGATTTGCCGCCTTACCCGGGAAAAGTGGTTGACCCCAACGGCAACGTTCTTTTCGAGAAATCAGATATTCTTGCGGGCCAGGACGTCTATCAGCGCTATGGTCTGATGGACCACGGGGCGGTCTGGGGCCACGGATCCCAGCGCGGTTCGGAGTTTTCTGCAACCTCACTTCATATTGAGGCCGAGGCGGTGGGCGATTATATTGCCCGAAAAGAGTACGGCAAATCTTATGCTCAACTTGATGATCTGCAAAAGGAAATCATCGATGTCAGAACCAAAAACGAGGTGAAAACCAACCGCTATGATGCCGCCACGGACACGCTCACCTTGACCGCCGCGCAGGTGGAAGCTCTCAAGGCGGTTCACCAACACTGGGAAAAAACATTTAAAGAAGGTGAGACCCGCTATGGTTTTCTTCCCAACACCATCGGAGATGAAAACCAACGCCTGCAAGTGTCACGCTTTTTCTTCTGGACCGCCTGGGTGGCCTCCACCCTTCGTCCGGGAGAAGATTACACCTACACCAACAACTGGCCGGCTGACCGCAGAGTGGGAAATGTTGCCAGCACAGAAACCTACTTCTACTCCATTGCCGGTGTCCTGGCCTTACTTGTGGTCTTGGGGCTGTTTGTCTATTTTATACATAGGTACGGTCTATGGTACGGCGCAGCCAAGGGGGTTCCCCTGTCGGAAAAGCTGATCGATATGCCCCTGACTTCCAGTCAATTTAAGGCCGCCAAATTCTTTGTGGTGGTCATTTTGTTGTTTTTGCTCCAGACCAACTTCGGGGGATTACTGGCCCATTACACCATTCATCCAGCCAGTTTCTTCGTCCCCGGTGTGGCCAAACTGATTCCCTACAGCTGGGCCAAAACATGGCATTTGCAATTGATGGTCTTCTGGATCGCCACCACCTGGATTGCTTCGGCCATCTACCTGGCGCCC
>CP070694.1:3369129-3372105 GCA_020353355.1 Desulfobacterales bacterium
TGAAGATATTCCGGGCTTGGGTTATTTATTTAAGAAAAAGGGCAGCAGCAATGAAATGGAGGAATTGCTGATATTCATCACACCGCATATTCTAAAGCCGCCGTCCAGCGAGGGCTAAACAATTAAAAGTGATCTAAAGTGTGAAATGCCTGTAATGCCTGAAGTTGATGTATTCTATCTATTTTTGAATCGACCCAGTCCCGCCGTAGGCCGGATTCTTCAATCCCGCTGATAGCGGGTATCACTTTTATTTCTGGCGGATTAGTTCATTTCAAACTTTAGGCACATCGTCCGCAGCTGCTTCCTCATTTGCTTAACTTGTCGGCAACGCTAAAATCGCCATTTTTCAGGGCGGATTAATTGGTATGGATTATTTTACAGTTCTCAATTTGAATAAGGAACCATTTTCAAATTCACCGGACCCCGAATTTTTCTATCACTCACGGGAGCATGTGGACTGCCTGCAAAAGCTTGAGCTCTCTTTGTTGCTGCGCCGGGGATTGAATGTCATCATCGGCGATGTCGGTACCGGCAAAACCACACTTTGCCGTCAGCTAATCCGTCGATTTTCCAAGCGGGAAGACGTTGACACGCATCTCATCCTGGACCCCCATTTTGTCGATGCCAACGAATTTTTGCTGACCGTCGCCAAAATGTTCAGCAATCAAGCGCCTTACAAAAGCACCAACAACTGGCAGATCAAAGAATATATCAAGCAATATTTATTTCGCTGCGGTGTGGAGCAGAATAAAACCATCATTTTAATCATCGATGAAGGTCAGAAAATTCCGGTCTTTTGCTTGGAGATCCTGCGGGAATTTTTGAATTATGAAACCAATGAATATAAATTACTGCAAATCGTTATCTTCGCTCAACTGGAATTTGAAAAAATCATTCATAAGCACCCCAATTTTGCAGATCGAATCAGTCTTTACCACTACTTGAAGCCTTTGAATTTTCGCGATACCCGCTTGATGATCAAATTTCGTCTGGAGCAATCCAGAGCCTCGCGCAAGCGCCTGGACCTCTACACCTTCCCGGCGTTGGTAGCCATTTATCGATCAACCGCTGGATATCCGCGCAAAATAATCAATTTATGCCATCAAAGCATATTAACGATGATTATTCAAAACCGGAACAGCATCGGATATTTTCTTGTTCGCAACTGCATCCAACGCGTGTTTCCAGCGGAATCCAAGCGCTGGAAAATAGCCACCGCGGTGGCAGCCAGTTTCGTGGGTCTGGCAATAAGTCTATTGGTGCTGATCTCATCAAATCCAATAAAAGCCTACCTGCCATGGAATATTGATCAGATTAAAAACGCTATTCTGTCCCAAGAAAAACCTGCGGAAAACAGCCGGGCACCGGAGCCAGAAATGCCTGTCGTTTCGGCGCAGCTGCCACCGGTGATCCCTCAGCCACCGGCGCCAGCTGAATCGCTGCCTCTACCCGAACCGGTGACGGCGAAGGAAGCCCCGGCGCCCGCGGCAATCGAAATCGAAGCCATCGAAACGGCCGGCATTCAACCTGCGGAGGTCGATGATACACCGGAACCCCAGCTGCAGACGACCTATGCGGAGTTATTGGGCAACGTCAGGGTTCAGCGCAATGAAACGCTGTCGCGCATCATTCAAAAAGTATATGGTAGCTTTAACTCAAAATACTTCAAGTCTCTGATTTTGGCCAATCCCCTGATGGATGATCCGGATCGGCTTGAAATCGGGCAAAGCATATCGCTGCCGGCAATTCCTGCTCGGGTCAGGCCGTTGTCCCAACAAATTTGGTGGATCCAAGTTGCCAAAAAGGATTCATTGGAGGATGCATTTAATTTTTTGCGGTCTTATCCTGAGCACGGGCCCCCGGTGCGCTTAATTCCATATTGGACCGGTGAAGCCGGGATGATTTTTGCTGTGGTCCTGAAAGAATACTTTTCCAACCCAAATACGGCAACCCATCAACTCGATCAGCTTCCACCGGAGCTGGTAACGGAGGGAAAAATAGTATCGTTGTGGAATGAAGATGCCGTATTTTTTGCCGATCCCTTTTTGAAAAGCAGAAAATAGAAATATTGAAAAACTGAGAGTCTAAAAATTGAGAGCACGAAAAAAATTAGGTGAAATTCTCGTTGAGGGCGGGTTGTTGACCCAGGAACAACTTGAAAAGGCCCTGCCCCATCAAAAAAAGAGCAGCCTGAAACTGGGGCAGTTTCTGGTGCGCGAGGGCTACGTCAGCGAGGTTCAGATTGTAGATCTGGTATCGAATCAGCTTCGGCTGGAAAAATACCGCCCGGATAAATTTACCATTGATGTTGAGCTTGCCAATGTATTGCCGGCGGATATCGCTCATAAATATCAGGCGGCGCCGCTTCGCAAAAGCGGCCTGCTGCTGACGGTGGCCATGATCGATCCATTGGATATCAACGCCCTGGATACCATTGAAGTATACACCAACTGCGAAGTCGAAGCCGTGATCTGCACCGAGCAACAACTGAACCAAATGCTGAGCAGCATGTACGGGACGTACGCCGGCATCGGTGAGGTCTTGGAAGATATGGAAGAAATGCATATCGACAAGAGCACCGAAAAAGCACCGATGATGGAGGATGTTGAAGTAAGCTCATTGCAGGGTATGGCCGAAGAAGCACCGGTGGTTCGGCTGGTCAACTCAATCCTCTCCCAGGGCGTGCGCGAGGGGGCCAGCGATATTCATATCAGCCCCGAAAAGAATTATGTTCAGGTTCGCTTCCGGGTGGACGGCAGACTGCATGAAGTGCCGGCACCTCCGAAATCCATGTTTCTGCCTATCATTTCGCGACTGAAAATTTTGGCCAACATGGATATTGCGGTGTCCAGAATTCCGCAGGACGGCCGATTCACCGTTAAAATGAAAAACAAAGATATCAATATTCGTGCATCAACGATCCCTTCCATTTATGGCGAAAATATGGTGTTGCGCTTACTGGATACCAGTAACAGC
>CP070694.1:3372205-3390531 GCA_020353355.1 Desulfobacterales bacterium
CGAAAGGCTCGGCCTCGGTAATTTGCGAACCAATATGACAATCGATGCCGACAATGTCTATATAATCCAACTCGCTGGCCATCTTATAACCATTCAGGGCGGCTTCCATGTCGACTCCGAATTTATTTTTTTTCAGTCCGGTGGAAATATAAGGGTGGGTCTTGGGGTCGACATCGGGATTTACACGTATGGCAACTGGCGCTTTCTTTTTCAACTCGCGCGCGCGTTCATTGATATGTTTCAGTTCGTCAAGCGACTCGACGTTAAACATCAAAATACCGCATTCCAGGGCATAATCAATTTCATCGCTACGCTTTCCCACGCCGGAATAAACAATTTTATGCGGTGCAAAACCGGCGTTTATCCCGCGGTATAGCTCACCGCCGGAAACAATATCAAGCCCGCAGCCAAGGCTGGCAAATAAATTTAAGACAGCGCGGTTGGTATTGGCTTTAGCGGAATAGCAGATGAGCTTGTTGACGCCTTCAAATGCGGTCTTAAATGCCAAATAATGGCGTTTGAGCGTCGCATAACTGTATACATAACACGGCGTGCCGACTGTTTCGGCGATTTTCCGAATCGCAACGTCCTCACAATATAATTGCTGATCTTTGTATTGAAAATGGTGCATGGTATCATCCGTAATTTTTAGGCGATGCGTGGTTGGGAATTATTCAACAGAGAATTCAACATAATTGGAATCCTCACTGATCAGGCCGTTATCGACGTAGCCGCGAACCATAAAAACATACCGGTAACCGGATTCCAGAGTGTCGGAAAATGTCAGCTGGTTTTGTTCAGCCGTTTTCTGAATGGGTATATCAGCGACGGCTTTAAACTTCAGCGGACAGTTTTCGCAATCGGATTCGGACAGCGCTATCTTGGCTGCGTAAACTTTGAAACCGGTCACATCGGCATGCTGTCTGCTGCCTTTTTCAGGAATCGACCAGGTTAACTCCAGGTTGCTGCCACTCAGGCGGTGACGTAAATCCTTGACCGCTTGCGGTTTTTCGCGATGCGGCGCAACCGGTGGACCTTTCTTTCCACAACCGCCAAATGCGATATAGATAATCATCAACAAGACCGCGGCGATAGTCAGCTTTTTAGAAACGCATAACTTCACAGGCTATCCTTGTCCAGTTGTAGAAATTCCGAAACGTTTGCTTATTTTGCCCAGTTGCTGTTCGGCTTTCTTGCTGGCCGCCTTAACCCGCTTTGATGCGGTACCACCAAAGGATGTCCGCCGATCGATGAGTTGCTTTAGGCTCAACGAATCGAAAACATCCTCCTGGATCAGTGCTGAAAACGATTGCAACTCCTTTAGGCTGAGTTCATGCAGTTCTTTTTTCTGTTGCAGTGCAGCGCGTACCGCCCGACCGACACAGTGATGGGCTTCTCTAAAGGGCATGCCTTTGCCGGCCAGATAATCCGCCAGATCCGTGGCGTTCAGAAAACCCGAGGTGGCTGCCTTTTCCATTGTATCTTTATTGATGGTGAGGTGGGGCAGCATTCGAACATACATATCGATACACGCCGATAATATATCCGCTGTATCAAACAGCAGGATCTTATCCTCTTGCATATCACGATTATAGGCGAGGGGCAGAGCTTTCATCATGGTCAAAAGTGCCATCAAATCGCCAAAAACCCGGCCTGTTTTGCCTCTTACCAGCTCAGCAACATCCGGGTTTTTCTTTTGCGGCATAATGCTGCTCCCGGTGGCAAATGCGTCCGGAAGCTCGATAAAGCCGAATTCAAATGTGGTCCATAGAATGATCTCTTCCGATAAGCGACTTAGATGCATCATACAAATGCTGGCGGCCGACAAAAATTCGAGGATAAAATCCCGGTCCGAAACCGCATCGATACTGTTGGCCGATACCTCTGGAAAGTCAAGCAGCTTTGCCGTATAGTTGCGATCGATCGGAAATGTGGTGCCGGCAAGTGCGGCACTGCCAAGTGGCATCACGTTGATTCGATTTAAGCCTCCCTCGAAACGCCCGATATCTCTTATAAACATTTCATAATAGGCCAGAAGATGGTGAGCAAAAAGAACCGCCTGTGCGCGTTGCATATGCGTGTAGCCCGGCAACACCACATCCTCATGAGCCTTGGCCAAATGGATCAAAACATACTGAAGGTCAACAAGACGCCGAATGATGTTTAGGGTCTCATCTCTCAAAAACATCCGCACATCCAGAGCGACTTGGTCGTTTCGGCTGCGGGCTGTATGCAGTTTCTGGGCGACCTTGCCGACAATTTCAAAAAGCCTGGACTCGATATGCATATGGATGTCTTCGAGCGATTCGTCAAATCTAAATTTTCCGGTCTCAATTTCTGTTTTTATTTGGTTAAGACCTTGAATCAATGCGTCGGCATCCACGTCTGAAATAACCGCGGCCTGTGCTAAGGTTTTACAGTGTGCAATGCTGCCGGCAATGTCATAGGCGTAGAGCCGTTTGTCCACCTCAATGGAGGCACTGAAGGCTTCGACAGGTTCAGTGGTCTTTTCAGAAAATCGACCTTCCCAGAGTTTTTTCGCCATGTTTTTTTCTTTATACTTAAGATTCCAGCATTTTTTGGATACGCAGCCGTAAGGCATTTAGCCGGATGAACCCTTCGGCATCTTTCTGACTGTAAACACTGTCGTCTTCGAAGGTGGCAAAATCTTCACGGTACAGTGAGTTGTCGGACTTTCGCCCGACAACACGGCAATTGCCTCGATAGAGTTCAAGGCGCACACGACCGGATACATTTTGCTGTGTCATATCAACCATGTTTTGCAGTATCTTCATTTCCGGCGCAAACCAAAACCCGTAATAGATAAGTTCAGAGTATTTGGGTATCAGGGAATCGCGCAGATGCATCACTTCCCGGTCCAGTGTGATGGATTCGATGGCCATATGGGCAACTCGCAAAATCGTACCCCCTGGGGTTTCGTAAACCCCACGTGATTTCATGCCCACAAATCGATTTTCGACGATATCCGTACGACCAATACCGTGCTTTGCCCCCAGAAAATTTAACGATTTCAACAGCTGTGCCGGAGACAGTTTTTCTCCATTTAATGTCACCGGGTTTCCCGACGAAAAGGTCAATTCGACCATTTCAGGTTCATCCGGTGCAGCTTGGGGTGCAACCGTCATCGTAAATATATCATTGGGCGCAGCATTCCACGGGTCTTCAAGGATGCCGCCTTCGTAACTGATGTGTAAAAGATTACAGTCGACGCTGTAAGGTCTTTCTCTGGTGGCGGGAACATTTATCCCATGGGTTTTGGCATACTCCATCAGTTTTGTGCGCGAATTCAAGTTCCATTCGCGCCAGGGCGCGATAATTTTAATTTGCGGGTCGTGGGCCAGGTAACTCAGTTCAAATCTCACCTGGTCATTGCCCTTTCCGGTAGCCCCGTGGCTGACGGCATCCGCGCCTTCGTGGTGTGCGATTTCTATCTGGCGTTTGGCAATTAACGGACGTGCGATTGCGGTTCCTAAAAGATATTGGCCCTCATAAATCGCATTGGCGCGAAAAACGGGAAACACATACTCCTTCACAAATGTTTCGCTAAGATCCTCGATATAAACTTCTGATGCGCCGGTGCTCAGAGCGTTTTGTTTTACCTGGTCAAAGTCATCATTCTGTCCGAGATCAGCTGAAAAGGTAATCACTTCGCATTGATAGGTTTCAATCAGCCATTTTAGAATCACGGATGTATCCAATCCACCGGAATACGCCAGCACCACCTTTTTTATCTTGTCAGCCACAATCTTCCCCCCTCACTGGAAGTTATCCGTTATTAGTTATTGGTTAATCGTTGCTTTCATTGATACAGGGCGCTGTAAAAAGTTCGTTATGCGCGAATCAAATAACGAATAACAAATAACGTTTAATCCTATTTTCGATTCAGAACCTATCGGGCCAGCAGAACTTCCAGGATAGCTTTATGCATATGGAGTTTGTTTTCAGATTGATCCCATACAACGGAATGCGGACCTTCTAAAACTTCCTCGGTAATTTCCTCCCCCCGATGGGCTGGCAAGCAATGCATGACAATCACATCCTTGGCCGCATGACCCAAAAGATCCGTATTGACCTGATACGGTTCAAAAACGTGCTTGCGCGCTTCTAAATCATTCTCCTGCCCCATACTGGCCCACACATCCGTGTTGACGACATCCGCATCTTTTACTGCGTCTACCGGATCCGTTGTCAGTCTAATTTCAGCGCGACTTTTTTGGGAGGCATCATCCAAAATCGATTCTTGCGGAAGATAGCCTTGCGGACACGCCAGAGCCAGGTTCAACCCCAATACCGCCGCCGCATTGATCCAGGAATGAGCCATGTTGTTTCCATCACCCACCCAGGCGATTTTAAGATTTGCATAGCCGCGTTTAAGTTGAATAACGGTGAGCAGATCACTGAGAACCTGACATGGATGATAAAGATCCGTCAGGGCATTGATAATCGGAATTGTTGCAAATCTGGCAAATTCATCGAGCACATCCTGGGAAAATGTCCGGATTGCCAGGCCGTCAAGGTAGCGTGACAGCACTCGGGCAGTGTCTTTGATGGGCTCTGCGCGTGACATTTGCGTATCTTTGGCGCTAATAAACAGCGGTGTTCCTCCCAATTGCACCATGGCGGCTTCAAAAGAAGCCCGTGTCCGGGTGGATGGCTTATCAAATACCAATCCGAGGGTTTTTCCCGTCAGCGATCTGTGTGTGGTACCCTGCTTTTGCCTGCGCTTGAGTTCCATGGCCCGGTCGAAAAAGATTTCAAAATCCGTTTTGGACAAATCAGAAAGTCTCAGCAAGTGCGTTACCATAAGCCCCCCGCTTTTGAAATGCCTAAAGTGATCTAATCCACCAGAGGCGCATAAAAGTGCCTAAAGTTAAGGTATTTCTACCCAATTTATTTTTTTCCGGCTTCAAATCGACTGCGCTGAAAGCGCATTCCTCAACTTTAGTTCACTTCAAACTTTAGACACTTGTTTTAAATGCCGTATCCAGGCAGTTAATTAAAGCGTCAATGTCATCCTTTTTGATAATCAGCGGCGGCACAAATCGCAAGATGTTTTCTTGGATGCAATTAATCAAAAACCCTTTCTGCATGCATTCGCCAACAATGGCGGCACCATCGATGGTGAGCTCCATGCCAAGCAACAATCCCATGCCGCGCACGTCCGCTACAATATTGTGGCGGTCTTTCAATTCCAAAAGCTTTTCTTTAAAATATGTTCCAATGTTGCGGCATTGGTCGATAATTTGGTCATCTACCAGCAACTTGCAGACTTCAAGGGCGGCCGATGTCACAATCGGGGTTCCCCCGAATGTCGATGCATGGCTCCCCGGTCCAAAGGCAGCGGCGATGTCTTCTTTGGCCAGCATTGCGCCAATCGGCAATCCATTGGCTAATGCTTTGGCCAGGGTCATGATATCCGGTTCAATCCCGAAATGCTCATAGGCAAAAAGTTTCCCCGTCCGACCCATGCCGGTTTGAATCTCATCCAGGATCAACAGTATACCGCTATCATCACAAATTTTCCTGACTGATTTAAGATACCCCGAATCCGGGCAGCGCACGCCGCCTTCGCCCTGGATTGGCTCAATCATCACCGCGCAGGTAGAGGGCCCGATTTGCTTTTGCAAGGCCCCCACATCATCAAAGGGGATAAAATCAAAACCTTCCAGCACAGGGTCGAACCCCTTTTTGATTTTATCCTGGCCGGTGGCCGAAAGCGTAGCCATGGTTCTGCCGTGAAATGATTTTTCCATGGTTATGATCCGAAACCGATGGGCTTCATTACGTTCTTTGAAATACCTGCGCGCCAGTTTAATGGCAGCCTCATTGGCTTCCGCACCACTGTTGCCGAAAAAAATCCGGTCAGCAAAGCTGTGCTCCACCAGCCAATTGGCCAGTTCGATCTGGGGTACGGTATAATAAAGATTTGACACATGCCAAAGGTCATTTGCCTGGCGCGTCAGTGCCTGACAAATCCTCGGATGAGCATGGCCGAGGTTGCATACCGCTATACCGGCTACGAAATCCGTATAGGAGCGGCCGATTGTGTCATAAAGCAAGCAGCCGCTTCCCTTGGAAAATACTAGCGGAAATCGTTTGTAGGTTTTGGCAATTACCTGATCGGCTTTCTCCATCAATTCCGTTGTCATAACGTCACCTCCGTCCCAATTCCACTGTCGGTAAAAAGCTCCAAAAGCAGGGCATGGCGTTTGGTGCCATTGATAATGGGAACTTTTTCAACACCGCCTTTTAATGCTTGCAGGGCACATTCAATTTTCGGAATCATTCCGCCGGAAATGCTTTTTTCTTTGATCATCTGTTGGATGGTATCCGCATCAATGGAGCTGATCAACGATCCGGAAGCATCCAGGACACCATCGACATCGGTGAGCAAAACGAGGCGCCCCGCCTTGAGAGCCATGGCGATGTGGCTGGCCACAAGATCGGCATTAATATTATAGGTTTCTCCGGTTTCTCCGGTTCCCACCGGGGCAATAACCGGTATGAACCCCTGTTGGGTCAAGGTATGAATAATACCTGGGTTGATTTGCGTGACCTCTCCTACCAGACCGGGATCGATAATTTCCGGTGGCTTATCACTATCTTCCTGTCGCACGAGGTGCAGCTTTTTCGCTTGGATCAGACCTGCGTCTTTGCCGCTCAGACCCACTGCCTTGCCCCCCTGCTGATTGATCTGGGCCACAATCGCCTTATTTACCTTACCGCCAAGCACCATTTCCACCACATCCATGGTGGGTTGGTCGGTTAAGCGCAGGCCTTGAACGAATTTCGGTCGGATACCCATGGCATCAAGCACAGAATTGATTTGCGGACCACCGCCGTGAACGATCACCGGGTTCAACCCAATAAACTTCAACAAGGTAATATCACGGGCAAAATCCTGCTTGAGGTGTTCATCAACCATGGCATGTCCGCCGTATTTAATGACAATGGTCATCCCGTAAAATTTGCGAATATACGGCAGTGCTTCAATGAGTATGTCAGCTACGTTGGGAGGCATGGAATACTTTCTTAGTTAAGAGTTAATTTATTAGAAATGTTAAAAAACAAATCCCAAAAACAAGGTTTCAGTGTTCAGGTGTCAGGGCAATTAATTTAGGAATTGCGAATTTAGGAATTGAATGTATTCTTTCGATTTAAATTATTAATTCCTAAATACCTTAATACCTTAATTTTTTTCCAGCCTTTTCTGACACCTGAAACCTGACACCTGAAACCAAGAAAATCTGTTAGAAATAGTGCTTGTCATGCGACGAGCTCAGTCGTGTCGAATTTGGAATTTTATAGATTACAGAATATACCGGCTCAGATCCTCATCATCGACGATATCTTTTAATTTGCTTTGGACATACTTGGTGTCGATAGTTTGATGTTTATCGATAAGATCCGGTGCGTCAAATAAGATATCTTCCAACAAACACTCCATGATCGTATGGAGCCTGCGCGCGCCGATATTTTCGGTTCGATCATTGACCTCCTCTGCAATTCTGGCGATCTCTTCAACGGCATCATCATCGAAAACAACTTCAACACCTTCGGTTCTCAATAGCGCCATGTATTGCAGCAGCAACGCATTTTTAGGTTCGGTCAGTATGCGTTTAAACTCGCGTCGTCCAAGCGAACTGAGTTCTACGCGAATCGGAAACCGACCCTGCAACTCCGGAATTAAATCCGATGGTTTCACCATATGGAAAGCACCCGAGGCAATAAAAAGAATATGGTCGGTTTTAACCGGGCCGTATTTGGTGCTCACGGTAGATCCCTCGACAATCGGGAGAAGATCTCTCTGAACGCCTTCGCGGGACACATCGGGACCGTGAGAGCCGTTTTTACCGGCTATTTTGTCAATTTCGTCCAGAAAAATAATTCCGGTCTGTTCCACCTTTTCAATCGCCTCTCTCACAACCTTGTCCATGTCCACAAGGCCCTGTGCTTCCTCCTGTGCCATTATTTCCATGGCTTCCGGCACTTTTACTTTTCGCCGCTTGGTACCTTTGGGAAAAATTCCACCCAGCATGTCCTTAAAATTAATCCCCATCTCTTCCATACCGACATTGGAAAAAATTTCCACCATCGGCAAACTGCGGTCGGCAACATCGAGATCCACATATCGATTATCCAGTTTTCCTTCGCGAAGCATCGTGCGAAGTTTTTCCCGGGTTGAGGAGGAGGGCTCATCACTTCCCGCTGTAATCAACTCAAATTGAACTTCTCTGGTGTCCTCGCTCTTGGGGGCTTGCTGCTCAACAGATTTGGGAAGCAAAAGATCGAGCATTCTTTCCTCAGTCAACTGCCGCGCTTTATCTTTAACTGCTTCTTGTTCGTGGCCCTTGAGTTTATTGACCGTCAGCTCAACAAGATCCCTGACCATTGATTCCACATCACGACCGACATAGCCGACTTCTGTGAATTTGGATGCCTCGACTTTGCTAAACGGTGAGTCGGTGAAAATGGACAAACGCCGGGCGATCTCTGTTTTTCCAACCCCGGTGGGGCCGATGAGAATGATATTCTTGGGTGCGATTTCATCACGAAGATCTTCCGATACTTGTTGCCGGCGCCAGCGGTTGCGCAAAGCCACAGCTACCGACCGTTTGGCCTTGTCTTGTCCGATGATATATTTATCGAGCTCGTTTACGATTTCGGATGGTTTAAGATTTTCCATAGGTGTTATTCCGTTTTTAAATTTCTTCAACGGTGATGCTGTCATTCGTATAAACGCAAATAGAGGATGCAATTCTCATAGCTTCTTGAATAACACTGCTGGCATCCAGGTCGGTGTGGCGGATTAGAGCTGTGGCCGCGGCCTGGGCCACGTGACCACCGGAACCGATACCAATGATGCCCTCATCGGGCTCAATCACATCTCCATTTCCGGAGAGCAGATACATGTTTGCATCATCAACGGCAATCATAATGGCTTCCAAGCGTCTCAAGAATTTATCGGTTCGCCAGTCGCGAGCCAGCTCAACTGCGGCTCGGGTTAGATTGCCGTTGTATTGCTCAAGTTTTTTTTCCAATCGCTCCGAAAGGTTTAACGCATCGGCGGTGGCTCCGGCAAATCCCACAATAATACGGTCTTTATATATTTTTCTGACCTTCTTGGCGTGATGTTTGATAACACTATTTTCGAGAGTCACCTGTCCATCGCCGGCAACCACCGTTTTACCTTTATGCCTTACCGCTAATATCGTTGTTGCTCGCAGTCTTGTCATTACTTAGCTCCTGCTTAATCCGAAGAAGGCCTTATAAGCGACATTCGCTATTGGTTATCTGTTATTCTTTATTCGTCTTTTTAACTCTATTTTTGCGCTTTTTGATAATTCTTATCTAAACCCAATTAACTAATAACAAATAACTCTTTACTTTCTAGGATGTGCCTTATCATAGGTCTCCATCAACCGATCAATACTCACATGCGTATATTTCTGGGTAGTCGCCAGGCTTTTGTGACCCAACAATTCCTGAATCGTTCTCAAATCAGCACCGGCATCCAGCATGTGCGTGGCAAATGTATGTCGCAGCGCATGTGGCGAAACCGGAGAAATCAAGCCACAATCATCAACCAATTTTTTCAGAATCCGTGCAATGGATCGGGTCGACAATCTTGCGTGGTTCTTGTTTAAAAACAGGGGGCCGGTATCATTTAACCCAATACCCGCCTCCCGTTGCAATTGAATGCGATAGACCTCAACGGCCTTCAGCGCTTTTTGGCCGATCGGAACCATCCGATGTTTGCCACCCTTGCCAAAGACCCGCACCAGCGCTGCCGAGAAATTCAAATCTGAAGTGTTCATACCCGCCAGTTCGGATACACGCAGTCCGCTGGAATATAGCGTTTCGAATATGGCGCGATTCCTCAATCCCAAAAGTGAATCTACCTGGATGGAATCCAGCAGCCGAAACATTTCATCCACCGGAAGATAGCTCGGAATGGCTTTATCCTGTTTGGGCGTATGAATCATTTCAGCAGGATTGACCTCAAGCACTCCCCTGCGGATGAGGAATTTAAAAAAAGAACGAATCGCCGATAATTTGCGGGCAACCGTGGCCTTTGAATTCTTTTGGTATAGATATCCTAGATATCTTCGGATCATCAGTCCATCGACGTGAAGCGGATCAACTGATTCTGACGCTGGTGCATGCTCTTTTCGCATTCCCGGGTCCGGGTTGAGAAAAGAGAAAAATTCTTGCAAATCATGCTGGTAGGCACGGCATGTATGGACGGAAAATCCCTTTTCGGTAGCCAGAGATTCCAAAAAAGAATGAATAAAATTCTCATAAGCAGCAGGGGCCATCAGAGGTTAATTTCCTAAAATTCAATCAGCGCTTCCAGTTCATCCCAATTGTCCACCTCCACAAATGGATGCGGCTCCCTATTCCAGGGTTGTTTGAAAAGAACCGGTACGATGCCAACATCATGCAGTGCGTAACAGGTTTCCAGTCTGTCTTCCACAAAGCAAGATATATTCCGTTCCAACAATATCTTGGCTTTACGTTCATGGGTGCCGGTAGCCACGACATCAACAGCGACGGTATCCATGGAAAATATAGTTTCTAGCCATTCATCAATGGGACCTAGATACGGTCTGGCGGTAACAAGCAAGATCGGATTGTGATAATTGCTAATGCGCTTCAGTACCTCGGGTGCGCCGGCAATCGGTTTCAACGGGGCTGTGTAGTCGCCATCCAGTATTTTTGTTACCGCCGCATCAATGATCTCAGTATCGAGGTCGAGACAGTCTACCAATTTGTAGCACGTAATGTCCTCATACGCGATGCCGTTGATGTTAAATTCTTGGCGCACGATTTCAAGAAACAAGGACATGGTATCGGCAATGACACCATCTATATCAAAGGCCACTTTGGCTGGATCGATCATCATTCGTTTAACAAATAACCAATAACGATAAACTATCTTGCTAGGCCGCTGCCCTGCGCGTTTTCTTTTTAAGTCTTGATATGCGCCGCTTGTAAATGGTGGCCATTTTTTTATTTTTGGCTACCAGCGCTGCCTGCCGTTCAGCCTTCAACGCCTTAATCTTCTGCTTTAATTCCGATACACTGGCATCCGCCTTTTTGACCGGTTCATCTTTGATACCTTTGGCGGCTTTGATGGCGATGATCAATTCCTCTTTCTTCATGCCGTGCACACCCGTGATTTCCGGGATTTCTTTGGCAATTTCCCGTAAGTCTTTGACGGTCATTTTCTCCAAAGGTTTCTCTTTGGTTTCACCTTTCTTCTTTTCAACTTTGGCATCACTCATTTTCTATCTATCTCCTTTAATGGCTAGTATCGAAAGCACAAGCGGAGGCTGCTAAGCCCCCGCCGTTGATTCATCATTAAGTCTGTATTCGATCTATCCGCAAACTCAAAACCGCTGACCCCTACCCCCAAAGCGCGATGATTTTAAAGCCTGTTAAAATAACCAAATCCCTTTATCCTGTCAATATTTAAAGACAGCGATCAATGACCGAAAACTCATTTCAGGTTAAAGTTAACCCTGACGTAATGAGGATAACAATGGATCAAGGCGATGAAGGGTTAACTGAATTTTGCACCCCGTTAGGTCTTATCTTCGCCTGTTTTCTGCCAAAGAGACGCAAACGGTTTTAATAAATCTATCGGTAACGGAAATATCGTGGTCGTATTGCTCTCGGTAGATATTTCGCTCATGGTTTGAAGATATCTAAGCTGCAAGGCGATCGGATGTTCTTCTATAATTCCGGAGGCCTCCGCCAGCTTGCTGGCCGCCTGGAATTCACCCTCGGCATTGATCACCTTGGCGCGTCGCTCACGCTCGGCTTCAGCCTGTCTGGCCATGGCGCGCTGCATTTCGGTAGGCAAATCGATATGTTTGAGTTCCACGGTGGCCACCTTAATGCCCCACGGGTCTGTATGGGTGTCGAGTATTTCCTGAAGTTGGGCATTGATTTTTTCCCTCCCAGACAATAATTCATCGAGTTCGGCCTGCCCGCAAACGCTGCGCAAGGTAGTTTGGGCCAACTGTGACATGGCATAGCTGTAATTTTCAACCTCGATGATCGCTTTAACCGGCTCGATGACCCTGAAATAAATAACGGCATTCACCTTAACCGACACATTATCCCGGGTAATAACGTCCTGGGGATCCACATCCATGGCCACCAAGCGCAAGCTGACCTTCACCATTTTATCAACGATGGGAATCAAAATGATCAATCCCGGTCCTTTGGCGGCGATGACACGGCCTAATCGAAAAATGACCCCGCGTTCATACTCATTTAAAATGCGCAGGGCTGCGGAAAGGAAAAAAATAACCAACACAAGGATGGCGACTGGGGTAAACAAGCTCATATTATCCTCCTTTAGTTAACGAATACGTTCATTTCGTGATAGGGTAACCATTTTCCGCGGACTAGGTGCTGACCGGCTGCTCTTCTAACGGCTCGACCTGTAAAATCAGGCGATCGACATTGACCACCCGAACCTTGATGCCTTCATCGATCTGTTCTTTCGCTGTCGCATTCCACAGTTCTCCATGGACAAATACTTTACCTTCCGGCGCAAGTGTTTGTTTAACAATACCGATCTCGCCGATTAAGCCTCTGGATCCGGTTGAGGGTTTAGACCGTTGGGCTCTAAACACCAATCCGGCAACTAAAACAAAAAAGCCGGATACGACCATCAGCGTCGGCAACAGCACGCTCCATGACAAGCTCAGATAGGGGCCGGTGGATTCAAACAGCATGAGTGAGCCTAACAACAACGAGACGACCCCCGCAATGCTTAACAGGCCGTAGCTGGTAATTTTCATTTCCATAATGAAAAATATAATAGCCAAAACAATCAGCAGTATCCCGGCATAGTTGACCGGCAGGGTTTGCAAGGCAAAAAACGCCAGGATCAGACAAATGCCGCCGATCACCCCGGGGAAAATAGCCCCCGGATGGGACAGTTCAAAATAAAGCCCGGCCAGTCCGATCATCATCAGAATATAGGCAATATTGGGGTTGCTGATGGTCCGTAAAATTTTAGTCCGCAGGGTTTCTTCAAGCACCACTTTATTGACATCATCAAGTTTTAAAACGCCTTTGTCTTTTACGCTACGACCGTTCATTTGCGCGATCAGGTCATCGGTATCCTTGGCAATCAAATCAATTATATTTTCCTTGAGCGCCTCGGTTTCCGTCACCGATACACTGTCACGAATGGCGTCTTCCACCCATTGGACGTTTCGCCCGCGACTTTCAGCAACACTTTTGGCGTGGGCCACCATGTCATTGATGACTTTTTCGTTCATCTTGCCTTCGATATCTTTTCCGCCGGCACCCACGGGATGGGCAGCACCAATATTGGTTCCGGGAGCCATGGCGGCAATATCGGCGGCCATGGTAATCATTACCCCGGCCGAAGCAGCTCGTGCTCCGCGGGGGGAGACATAGACGACCACCGGGATCTTGCTGTTGAGGATACGTTGCACGATCTGTCGCATGGACTCCGCCAGACCGCCGGGTGTATCCAATTCGATGATGACGCAGGCGGCCTCGCTTTGCTCGGCTTTGTCGATGCCGCTGTTAATAAATTCGGACGTCCCCGGGCTAATGGCATCCGCTACCTCAATGATGTAGACCTCACTGCCCTCAGTCATCCCAGGGATTGTGGATATGAAAACCCACGCCAGGAGGATTACGAATGGATATTTAATCTTCATAACGATATTCCTTCATTAACATTTGCATGTCGTTCCATACATCCCGCTTTTTATTCGGGTTTCGAAGCAGGTACGCGGGGTGATAGGTCGGCAGGAGTTTGATTCCATAATAGTTGTGAAAACGCCCTCTGAGCCTGGAAATCGGTGTGTTTATTTTCAAAAGCGCCTGGGCTGAAATTCGTCCTAACGTACAAATAAAATCCGGCCGAATCGCTCTGATTTGGCGCTCTAAGAATGGCAAACACGTCTCTATTTCATCAGGCTCCGGATCTCTGTTACCCGGAGGGCGACACTTGATAACATTGCAAATATAAACCTGATCGCGCGTCAGTTTTATGGCTTCGATGATCTTGGTTAGAAGTTGACCGGCGGCGCCGACAAACGGCTGCCCCCGTTGGTCTTCTTCAAATCCTGGCCCTTCCCCGATAAACACAAGCTTGGCCCTGGCATATCCTTCTCCAAAGACGATATGCTTGCGACTGGAAGCCAACTTACAACGCTGGCAATCACCTAAGTCAAAACGAATATCTTCTAGAATCTCAGCTAGCGGTGATAAAGACTGACTCCATCGAGAGAGCGTTGCAAGGCTTTGCCGGGAGCATTCGAATCCCCGGCATCCGTTCGCGGCCAGATAATGAAGGGTGTCATAAATTTGGTCAACGGCGCTCAGGATTGCCTGTTTATTAGCCATATACTCCTTTAAGAAGACCGGAATTGTTCGAAGCTGTCGAGAATCTGTAAGTTTCGCGGGGGTGATCGTGAACGCCGATATTTTGGGATAATTCTTCCGAAATACGACGTCACCCCAACATATCCATCATGGGTGAATGTGTCAAGATAGAGCTAAGCTATAGGGCTTTTTGAATTTCTCTCCTTATTTATTTAAGTAATCCGGAATCGGCTGGATTTGTTGTGGGAGCTACCCAAATTTCAACATGCGTGCTGAATTTATCGTCTGTAATGTTGATCACACACCAGCGGGTTTCCTTTTGAAACAACAATAGGGTGCGTGGCGATTTAAAGGTGCTGATAATTCGCCACTTATCCTTGGCCATATTGTTTTCGAAAAACTCAATCAGCGAGCCGACGTCTACTGCTCCGTTTAAAACCAATACACCGGCGGAAAACCCTGAGGTCCGGTATACAAAGGATGATTTGGTAATTAATTTCAACTCTGACGGAACCGGCACATCTCCAAAATCATAATATAACGGAGAACTTTCTTCGGTATGCTCCGCGGACGGTTGAGCGGCCGTGTCTTCTTTTTTCTGCGAAAACATGGAACACCCTGAGAATAATAGCACGATCATGAGCATTAATAATAGGTTGTGGAAACCTGTACTCCTGTGGTTCATCCTAGCCATGGCCTTACCTCCTCCAAACGAACTTAGGCAAATTCGGAAGCCTCCAAGAAATAACATATTTTTCCCGCTAAAAACGGGATAGAAATTCCGAGACGTCAATTACCGGTTTGCTTCAAATACCATGCATAGGTATGCAGAATGCCTTCGCGAAGATCAATGCTGGGCTTCCAGCCCAGCGTGTTCAGCCGTGTAATGTCCAGTAATTTGCGAGGCGTGCCGTCTGGTTTTGATCGATCCCAGAAAATCTCACCCGTATATCCCACCACATCGTTTACCGTTTGGGCAAGTTCCTTGATCATCGCATCGTTGCCGCTGCCAATATTAATGTGGGAAACATGGGCCTGATCGTACCTTGCCATTTCCAAGTAGGACTTATCTACGCGGGTGATCGCATCGTAGTGCAGGTCTGGCAAATCCAGTATAAACATGCAGGCAGCCACCAAGTCGTCAACGTGCAGGAATTCCCGCCGGGGAATGCCGCTTCCCCAAAGCTGCACCGCCGGGGGCGGCAACCGTGAATCGGAACGCCCCGATTGAGACAACGCCGTTAAACTAGCCCGGATATCATCCGGAATTCGGCCAAAGAGTGCTTCGTCGTGTTGAATACCTTGCCAGTCCCCTTGCACCGCAAGTTTTGCCAGGTGAAATTTACGGATCATGGCGGGCAATACATGGGATGTTTCAAGATCAAAATTATCGTTTGGGCCGTAAAGATTGGTGGGCATCACGGAACGATATCGCGTGCCATACTGACGATTATAAGCGTCGCAAAGCTTAATTCCGGCTATCTTTGCAATGGCATAGGGTTCGTTGGTGGGTTCCAAATAACCGCTGAGAAGATACTCTTCCCGCATCGGCTGAGGCGCATGCTTGGGGTATATGCATGAGCTACCGAGGAATAAGAGTCTTTCTACTCCGGCACGAAACGCCGCATGGACGATATTGGTCTGGATCATAATGTTCTGATAAATAAATTCTGCCGGATAGGTAGTATTGGCATGGATGCCGCCCACTTTGGCAGCAGCGAGAATGACGGTATCGATGTGTTCGTCTTGAAAAAAATGGGAAACCGCTCGCTGATCGGTCAAATCCAGTTCCGCATGGGTTCGGGTGACCAAGTTGGCATACCCTTGTGTGCGTAACCGACGCAACATAGCGGATCCCACCATGCCGTTGTGTCCAGCCAGGTAAATGCGGGAGCTTCGCGACAACGGGTTGCGATCCGCTGATGACTTGGGATCGGTTGCATTGATTGGTTTCATATTTTTATAAATATCAGTGCTCTAACTAATAATATATAAACTAAAACATTACATTATTCGATATGATGAAAGGTCTGAAAGCCTTCCTGTTGACACATTTGATCTCTTTCAGCTTCTTTGAGATCGAAGGCCACCATTTCTAAAACCAGTTCCTTAAAAGCGATCCGGGGTTGCCAGCCGAGTTTCTCCCGCGCCTTAGTGCTATCTCCCAATAACGTGTCGACCTCGGTCGGACGAAAATAACGCGGATCAATAGAAATAATCACTTTTCCGGTATTTTCGTCAATGCCTTTTTCGTCGAGCCCTTTGCCTTTCCATTGTATGGATAGCCCCAGCTCATTGCCGGCCAATTGCACAAATTCTCGCACAGAATGCTGCTGACCCGTAGCAATCACATAGTCTTCGGGTTCATCCTGCTGTAGCATTAGCCACTGCATCTCAACATAATCGCGGGCGTGTCCCCAGTCGCGTTTGGCGTCTATATTACCCAGATAGAGCATGTCCTGCAGCCCCATTTTAATGCGGGCCAGCGCACGGGTAATTTTACGCGAAACGAAGGTTTCCCCCCGAATCGGAGATTCATGATTAAACAAGATACCATTGCAGGCATACATTCCATATGCCTCACGGTAATTGACCGTAATCCAGTACCCATAAAGTTTTGCGACACCGTAGGGCGAGCGCGGATAAAACGGTGTTTTTTCGGTCTGGGGAATTTGTTGAACCTTACCGTAAAGCTCTGAGGTGGAGGCCTGATAAAACCGGGTTTTGTCGATTAGGTTCAGAATCCGAATGGCTTCCAGCAGTCTCAGGGTCCCTAATGCATCCGCATTGGCGGTATATTCCGGTGTTTCAAAGGAGACTTTGACATGGCTTTGAGCCGCTAGATTGTAGATTTCATCAGGCTGAACTTCCTGGATGACGCGAATCAGGTTGGTGGCGTCCGTAAGATCACCATAATGCATAAAAAAGCGAACATCTTTCTCATGGGGATCTTGATATAGATGATCCACCCGTGCCGTGTTAAACGACGACGCCCTGCGCTTGATACCATGCACCTCGTAATTTTTGTTTAACAGAAATTCAGCCAGGTAAGCACCGTCCTGGCCCGTTATTCCGGTAATCAATGCTCGTTTCATGATGATCCCCTCAAACAACTGCGGATTCGTCGATCGGCTAAATCAACCTTCTGAAATAGTCGATGGTGTGCCGAAGGCCTTCTTCCAAGTCAATCCTTGGTTCCCAGTCCAATTGCTGTTTGGCAAGCTCGATGTTGGGCTGCCGCTGCAGCGGGTCATTTTCTGGAAGCGGTCGATAGACGATTTTTGACGTTGAATCGGTCAATTCTATAATTTTTTGTGCAAGTTCGAGAATGCTGTATTCCTCCGGATTGCCCAGGTTTACCGGTCCGGTAAATTGGTCCGATGCGTTCATCATCCGGATTATTCCCTGAATCATATCTTCCACATAACAAAATGAACGGGTCTGGTTTCCGTCGCCGTAAACAGTAATGTCCTGGTTCCGTAACGCTTGTAGAATAAAATTGCTCACCACCCGGCCATCGTTGGGGTGCATCCGTGGCCCATAAGTATTAAAAATTCGAACTACTTTAATTTTCAATTTATGTTGCCGAAAATAATCGAAAAAGAGAGTCTCCGCGCAGCGTTTGCCTTCATCATAACATGACCTTAATCCAATGCAATTTACGTTACCCCAATATTCCTCAGTTTGCGGATGCACCGTCGGATCACCGTAGACTTCTGAGGTCGAGGCCTGCAAAATTCTGGCTTTCAACCGTTTAGCCAGACCCAGCATATTGATGGAGCCATGCACATTTACCTTGGTGGTCTGAACGGGATCGTTTTGATAGTGAATCGGTGAGGCAGGGCACGCTAAATTGTAAATTTCATCCACTTCCAGATAAAGAGGAAAGGTGATATCATGCCGGATTAATTCAAAATAGG
>CP070694.1:3390631-3404156 GCA_020353355.1 Desulfobacterales bacterium
GGTTTGGGTTCACCCTGAACCATTGCGGAGCCGGTCTTGCCTGTGCCGGTTTTAAGCCCGCTGAAAAGAACGTTTGCCAGGGAGCGGTTCATCGCTTTGCACATGATGCCGGTGAGAATGAGTCCGCTGGCTCCGACCAATGATCCTGCCACGATCAGAACGTTGTTCAGAATAATAAATCCGGCGGCACAGGCCGCCAACCCCGAATAGCTGTTCAACAGCGCAATCACCACCGGCATATCGGCGCCACCGATGGGGATAACCCCGAGCACACCTAAAATTAGTGCCAATAACACAATCAAGACAAATAACGGGTAAGCATATGCGGTGGTGGGGTTGGATGCCAAGAGTGCTCCGGCAATTAAAATTAAACCGATGATCAGTACATTCAATACCAGCTGTCCCCGGAAAGATACGGGCCGGCCGGAAATTTTTTCAGCCAATTTGCCATAAGCTATCAAGCTTCCAGAAAATGCGACCCCGCCGATCAGTACGGCCAACAGAATAGCTACACGAATAAAAAGATTGCTGTCCGGTTGACTGTGATAATTTTCCCAACCCACCAGCAGGCTGGCAATTCCGCCAAATCCGTTTAACAGGGCAACCATCTGGGGCATGGCCGTCATCTTCACCGTGCGCGCGGCAATTATCCCGATCAGAGAACCAATAATCAGTCCGGCGATGACCCAGGTAAAGGTCAAGCAGCACTCAAACAAAGCCGCTACCACGGCAATCAACATACCCAGAGCCGAGACGAGATTGCCCCGGCGGGCCAGCTCCGGTCTGCCGAGCATCTTAATACCCAGGATAAACAGGATCGAAGCGATAATATAACCGAGATCGATGAGCGTTTCGGTATAATCCGTCATTGTTATTCCTTATCTTTGCGTTTAAACATAGCCAGCATGCGGTTGGTAACCAGATATCCTCCGACCACATTGATGGTGGCGAAGACGACGGCAAGCGTACCGATAATTGAGGCGATCGTATCCGCACCGGTACCGGCGGCAGTCAAAGCCCCAACGATGGTGATGCCGGATATGGCATTGGTTCCGGACATCAACGGTGTGTGGAGCTGGGACGGAACTTTGCTGATCAGCTCTACGCCTAAAAAAATTGCCAGTACGAATACGAAGATTAAAAGTCCGATAGACATGGTGTTTACTCCCCTGAAAGTTTGTCGCTTATCATAAATAAATCGTGATGAAATAGCGTCAGTTGTGTTACTGAACCAGTGAGCTAAAATTTGAAGTTTAAAGTGATCTAATGTTTAGGTGTACTGTCAGATTATATGCAGATCAGAAATAGATGGAGCGAAGCGACTCCAGAACTTTAGGCACTTTATACTTTAGTTCACTTTTAGCTGTAATGGTTCCGGATCATTTGATTAACTATTTTTCCCTGATGCGTAATCACACATCCCTGGATAATCTCATCATCAAAATTCAGTTCGAAGCGCTTTTCATCGGTGTTCCAGAATTCGTCGACAAGATTAAAAAGATTAGAGGAAAACATCTGGCTGGCGTGCACAGCGACTCTGCCCGCTAAATTCGCCAGGCCAATGATCCGCACGCCGTTGACATCTACTTCTTTATCCGCTTGAGAGCCGGCGACATTGCCACCGCTTTCGACGGCGAGGTCGACAATGACGGAACCTTTTTGCATCCCGTCAACCATATCTTCCGTGATGATCAACGGTGCCTTGCGACCGAATAATTGCGCCGTGGTAATCACGACATCCGATGCTGCGCAGACTTTGGCCATAGCTTCCCGTTGTTTTTGCAGCTGCTCGTCAGTCAAAGCTTTTGCATATCCATCTTTGGTCTGGCCGGTCTCTCCCAGATCAATTTTGACAAAGCGCGCACCCAGAGACTTCACCTGTTCTTCAACCACCGGTCGGGTGTCAAAGGCCTCTACGCGGGCTCCCAATCGTTTGGCCGTAGCAATTGCCTGCAGGCCGGCAACACCGGCGCCAATCACGAAAACTCGTGAGGGGGCTATGGTTCCCGCCGGAGTCATCATCATCGGAAATATTTTCTGAATGCGTTCGGCAGCAATAATAACGGCCACGTACCCGGCCAGGTTGGCCTGCGAGCTGAGTACATCCATTTTTTGGGCACGGGTAATGCGGGGTATCATTTCCATGCTGATCGCGCTGATTCCCTTGGTGACGAACGTATCGATCAGTTGGCGCTCATTAAATGGATCTAGCAAACTGACATAGATACAGCCGTCTCTTAAATGAGCAACATCTTCAACGTTCGGTTTACGAATGCGCAGCACCACATCTGCATGTTGCAAAAGCGCGACGCGATCATCGAGTAGTTTTGCACCGGCGTCCGTGTAGGCCTGATCGGCAATTTGCAGGGTTTGGGCCAGCCCGGATTCTATGGAGATCTCCGCTCCGGCCTTTACAAGCCTGGCGACATGTTCCGGTATTAAAGCTACTCGCGTTTCGCCGGGATGATCTTCTCGCGGAATGGCAATGTTCATTTAATTCCAGCTCCTTGTACTCCTAAACATTTAAGCATTGTTTCTTTCTAATAAGTTTTGATGTTGGGTCATAAGAACAAAATGGTAATAAATTTGTGTTAACCTAAGTCTTGTTTACTTGGTCGTCAATGCGTCACGATCTTGCTTTTTGCGATGGCGGTATTAAAATATCATATGTTGGAAGTTACTCCAAACCATGAAAATCGAACTGATTAAAACGCTAGAAATACATGACCGCTTTACCCCTCCGGTAAAGTAAGGGAGGTGAAGATATGGTCGAGAAAAAATTTAAAATGGCCGCTGAGGTATGTTCCTATACGGATGAGGAAAAACAAAGTCTCAATCTCGAAATATGTATTCCCGGTGTGAAAAAAGAAGATATCCATCTGAGAATGCTGGATGACAGCTTCAGTCTATCCGCACCGAGAAATGATTTCGATTATGTAACCACCGCAGCCTTTTGTTGTCCGGTGGATGCCAAAGCGGCTTTTGCAAAATATCAAGATGGTGTCCTGAAGGTAAGCGTTCCCTTTAAAGATCCGATGGAGGGAGCGCATGAGGTTGCCATCACCTAACTTTTAATGCCAAAATATAGATAAACGAAGGGCAGGGGCGCAAAATCCCTGCCCTTTTCTTTTTTAAGGAAAGACAGCAGAAGATTGCAGTACACCATGGCATTCGATTACGGCAATCCGCGGACTGACCTGGCCCAGAAGACCGTCTTTACAATGTTAGAATAAATTGCGACATCGGTCTTGGTGTTTTCAACGCCATGCGCTTTGCGCTGTGCTTAACCAGTAACCAGCAACCAGCGCCCACAGACCAGCATATCACGACTGAATAGCTTCCTAAATTTTAACTGAATAAATACCACGATGTATCAATTTTTAGCCCCCAGTTATTCAATAACTATTTAAGATTACTTAATTTTTTTTTATGGCCACCTTTAAACTGTTGATATCTCTGTACTACTATGTGGCAATACTTTCTAAGTATTTAATTTAATGAACAATATTTTTAATAAAAAAATTAAAAAAACAATTGACTTTAAATGCCTTCTTGACTATTAAAGTCGACAAATTTCCCGACTCTCAAAGTAGACAAATTTCCCGACTTTCAAAGTCGAGAAAGGTCTGCCCATGCTTATCACCAAAAAAAATCAGTATGCACTCCGGGCTATTTTTGAGCTTGCCAAACACAACGGAGAGGGGCCGCGTAAGATCTCAGAAGTTGCACAGGCTCAAGCCATTCCTGAAAAATTTCTCGAAGTCATTCTCAATCAGTTAAAGGGCAGCGGGTTGGTAGATTCAAAGCGCGGATTTTACGGCGGATATTATTTGATCCGCTCGCCGGAAAAAATTACGGTGGGGGATATTATGCGATTTATGGAACGCAATGTGGATCTCATCGGCTGCGTTGCCCTAGTCCCCGAAAACAATTGCCCCTTTAAGGGCGAATGTGCCTTTTTTCCGATGTGGACCAAAGTTAAAGAAGCTATTTTTAAAGTTTATGATGAGACAACAATTCAGGATCTGATCGATAACGAGCAAGAAGAAGTGAATCCTACATAAAGATTGCTTTAATTTTTGAAACCCTGGCTATTCAAAAGGATATAGACATGAAGAAGGCAAGGCCACTGCTAAGATGGGTTGTTATTTTGATTACCCTTGTTACGGTAACGATCTGTGTGGGCGGAATTGGTGCATTCGGATCGGTACACCAAACAGGCAATGATGTCGATGTCCGGGCCGATATCATATCTATCGATTCAATGAAGGTCTTCGGCAAGCTTGAAAGGCCTGCGGTGACCTTTCTCCACCAAAAACATAGCGAGGCACTCGATAAGAAAAACAAAGAGTGCAGCACCTGTCATCTTTCCGATGACAAGCGCCTATCCACCAGCTATTTACGCCTGAAGGATACGACCCGGCAAGAGGTAATGGATATCTACCACATCAACTGCGTTGCCTGCCACAAAGAAACTGAGGACGCCGGGGAAAAAAGCGGACCGGTGATCTGCGGTGAGTGTCATACAGATAAACCCACTGTGATTTCTTCCTGGCAGCCCCTCGGTATGGATAAATCCTTACATTACCGCCATGTGAAAGCCAATCAAGAAAAGTGCGAACGCTGTCATCACGAATACAACGCCGTTAGCAAGAAGCTGTTTTATGCCGAGGGAAAAGAAGGGACCTGTCGTTATTGCCACCGGGATGAAACCGAAGACAACCGGATTTCATTGCAGTTGGCCGCACACATTGCCTGCATCGACTGCCATCGAAAAACATTGGCTAAAAATGAGAGTGCCGGGCCATTTATGTGCGGCGGCTGTCATGATCCGGCGCAACAAAAGCTGATCGAAGTTGTCAAAGACCTTCCGCGGATGAAACGAAATCAACCCGATTTTGTTTTTGTCAAAACGGCGAAATCCGAAGAAGAAAAAGCAAACCCGCTTACCCGCATGAAACGAGTACCGTTCAATCACAAAGCCCACGAAAGCTATAATGATACCTGTCGGGTGTGTCACCATGCTGATTTGAACGCTTGTGTGCAGTGCCATACGCTGCAGGGGGCAAAAGATGGAGATTATGTTAAACTCGAACAATCCATGCACCGTCAAAACATTGCTCATAGTTGTATAGGCTGTCACGAATCCCGGCAGACGCTGCAGCCATGCGCCGGATGCCATAGGTCATTTGAGAAAAAACAACAGCAGGATCAGTTATCGTGTCAAAACTGCCATATGGCGGAGAACAGCCGTGAAGCTCGAAACCCGGATAGCAAAATGATGGCCGCTATGGTGCTGGAGTCCCGTGAAGCCATAACTGCTACCTACGATAATGCGGACATACCGGAAGATGTTAAAATTGATGCATTAATGCATAAATATGAGCCGGTAAAGCTTCCCCACCGGAAAATCGTCAATACCCTTTTTAATAATATCAAGGACAATAAATTGGCAAATTATTTCCATTACGAAAAAGGCACCATTTGTCAGGGATGTCATCACAATAGCCCGGCTTCAAAGAAGCCGCCGAAGTGTGCCAGCTGCCATGGCCAACCCTTTAATGAGAAAGACCCGTTTAAACCGGGATTGATGGCAGCCTATCACCGCCAATGCATGGAATGTCATAAAGAAATGGGCATCCGAAATCCGGTTACAACAAATTGCACGGCATGTCATCGAGAAAAAAGCTGAGGGGGTCTCAAACCGAAGAGGGATGTCTCTTGCAACGATGCAAACCCGCCCGCCGCGCCTTGTTTGCATGGCGGGCGTGGGACGCCAAAAATAATATAAATATATTTACATTTTGAGGTAGATCTATGTCGATAACACGCAGAAAGTTTCTTGGCTGGCTGGGCGCTGCAGGTTTAAGCACGACCGTGGGTACAGCTGTGGATGCTGCAAGCAACAAGCAGTTTAAAGGTTATGCGGAAGGCAGCGGTGTTTTATTTGACAACACCCGCTGTATCGGATGCCGCAAATGCGAAGAAGGGTGCAACAAAGTAAATGAATTACCGCTACCGGAGAGGTCCTTTGACGACCTTTCCGTGCTTGAAAACCGGCGCCGGACAACCGCCAAGACCTATACGGTGGTTAATCGTTATGAACAGGTCAGCAGCTCGAAAGCACCTGCCTACAGAAAAATCCAGTGCAATCATTGTCTGGAGCCTGCCTGTGCTTCTGCCTGTTTTGTGCGGGCATTTACCAAAAACAAAAACGGTGCGGTAACATATGATGCATCCGTCTGTGTGGGCTGCCGGTATTGCATGATCGCCTGTCCGTTTGAAATTCCCACCTACGAATATGACCGCGCCTTTACACCGCGAGTCATGAAGTGCACGATGTGTTATCCACGAATATCCAAAGACCTGTTGCCCGGATGCGTTGAGGCCTGCCCGACAGAAGCACTCACGTTTGGAAAACGGGTAGATTTAATCCGCATTGGCCGCGAACGCATCCGCAGATTTCCCGAGCGCTATGTGGACCACATCTATGGTGAGTACGAAATGGGCGGCACCAGCTGGTTGTACATATCCGGTGTGCCTTTCAAGGAAGTCGGCATGCGTGAAGATCTGGGCATCACGCCGGCACCCAAGCTGACATCCGGGGCTCTCAGCGGTGTCCCCATCGTTGTCGGCCTCTGGCCCGTGCTGCTGACGGGGATTTATGCCATTAATAAACGCAAAGAGAAAATAGAGCTTCAAGACAAACAGCAGGCTGTTGCGGATGCCTTGGCGAAAGCCAATGCCGAGGCCGAGTCCAAGCTCAAGGAGGCAATGGAAAAGTCGAAGAAAGAAAAAGAGGCAGCTATTGAAAAAGCGGTGAGCAAAGCACTCGAAGAGGCCGCCAAAGCACAAAGCGAAGAGACTGCCGACGCACAAGCTGGGGAAGCTACCAAAGAGGCGAGCGAGGAGGATGCCTGATGTCTGATGATGCTACGACGACCAAGTCTTATTTTACACCGTTTAATATTATTGCGGGGATTATCGTCATAATCGGTCTGTTCATCACGGCCCTGCGGTTTACCAAAGGACTGGGTGCGGTAACCAATTTATCCGATTACAACCCCTGGGGTATATGGATCGGCTTTGATCTGTTGGTAGGTGTCGCTCTGGCGGCGGGAGGATATGTGACCTCGGCGGCCGTTTATATTTTTGGAATGAAGCGATACCACTCGGCGGTAAGACCGGCAATACTTACAGGATTTTTAGGGTACGCATTGGTTGTGGCGGCTCTGAATTATGATGTCGGAAGGCCCTGGCGGCTGCCTTATCCGTTTATCGTGCAGCAGGGCACCACATCGCTGCTGTTTGAAGTGGCCGCCTGTGTGGCTCTTTACCTGACCGTGCTTTTCATCGAGTTTTCACCGGCTGCCATGGAATGGCTGGGGCTTAAACGCGCTAGAAGCGTTGTGGTGAAGTTAACCTTGCTGTTGACCATTTTCGGGGTCATCCTTTCGACGTTGCACCAGTCATCCCTTGGCGCCCTGTTTTTAATTGCGCCGGCCAAACTGCATCCGCTGTGGTATTCGCCTTACCTTCCCGTATTTTTCTTTGTCTCCAGCATTATTGCCGGACTTTCCATGGTCATTTTTGAGAGCACGCTGTCTCATCGCTATTTTGCCGCTAAAATGGATGAGGCCCACAAGAAAGAAAAAGACACGGTTACGTTGGGCTTCGGCAAAGCCGCTTCGCTGGTTTTGTCCGGTTATTTTATTATTAAAGTCATCGGGATATCCGAAGGTAATCACTGGCATTTGCTGGGCACATCCTATGGTCTTTGGTTTCTAGTGGAAATCTTTGGTTTCGTGGCGCTGCCGTGCTTTTTGTTTGCCATCGGTGTGCGTGAAAAGAAACTTAATTTAATCAAGTGGACGGCGGTTTGGACGGTACTGGGTATTATCGTAAACCGATTCAATATATGTCTGGTGGCCTTTAACTGGCATCTGCCGTCCAGCGAGAGATATTTCCCGCATTGGATGGAGATCGGCATTTCGGTTTTTCTGGTGACCGTAGGGCTCATCGTCTACCGGTTTATTGTCACCCGTATGCCGATTCTGTACGCCCATCCGGATTATCCGGAGGAGCACTAAATCTTAGTTTACCGTTTTTGTAATTTTTGATTGCATGTTTCGCTAATGTAGTAAGGGCCTAAATTGGCTTAATAAAATTCGAAATCCGAAGCACGAAATTCGAAACAAATTCGAATGATCTAAATTCTAAGCCAATGATGATGGCGAGATGGAATTTGGAATGCCTGTTAAAACGTTTTGAACATTTGACATTCGAATTTCGAGTTTGTTTCGAATTTCGAAATTCGGGCTTTGAATTGGAAGGCTTTCGATAATTCATTGTTGATCAAGAGCCTGCAAAATAAATAAACTATTTAGAGGTAATTACTATGGAGGGTACCATTCATACACTTCAAGAATACATGTTCCGCACCGAAAGCATTACTTATATTTTAATTGTGGTAGCGTTGTTTGCCGTCCCATTTTTTTGGAAATTTTTAAATGAGAGAAATGACGAAGACCAGTAAGTTCAAAAAAATTGATTTTTCTAAGGAGTAACCCATGTACGAATTTGTTACCGGACCGCTGGCGTGGCTATCTTTTGCAATTTTCTTTATCGGACTGATTGTTCGTATTGGCTTATATATCAGAGGGCTCGATTGGAGACTGGACAGGGTCACCTACGGAGAAAATGTTTCCTATGGAATAAAAGGGGCGCTGCGATCCATTCTCTTTTGGTTGTTTCCTTATGGTACCCACAGTTGGCGCAACAATCCCTGGTTTACCTTATGGGTATTTGTGATGCACATCGGCCTTTTGTTAACGCCGGTATTCTTGCTGGGACACAATATTCTTTTGAAAGAAAGATGGGGGATCAGCCTGTGGGCGCTGCCCGAGTCTGTCGCCGATGGGTTCACCGTGATCGTGATTCTAGCGGTGATCTTTCTCGTTTTGCGACGGATTGCCCTTCCTGAAGTCAGGCTGATCACTACGGCATATGACTATCTGTTGTTGCTGATTGCCGTGGCGCCGTTTATCACGGGCTTCCTTGCTTATCACCGCACGCCGGACTATTATTTCTGGCTGATTGCACATATCATTTGTGGTGAGATTTTTTTGATGGCCATACCGTTGACCAAGCTTTCGCATTTCATTCTCTTTTTCCTATCCCGCGCGCAGCTCGGAATGGACTACGGTATAAAACGTGGCGGCATGAAGGGCAAGGGTTTGGCGTGGTAAAATTTCACTTCGTGAAATTTTAATTTTAAAAACTAGAAAAACTTTTAATTTCTTTGTGCAGATACCCAAACTGGACTAAAATGGAATGGAAATCATAAAGCTATTTTAACTTTCGATAAAAGGATTTGGAGCCATGCCAGAGGGAAAACTTTGCAACAAAAAACCGGTTAATACGAAAGAAGAACTGCAGGCCTTGTTGACCGATAAAAGCGGAAAACAATATTACGAGGAAATGAATCACCTCGACGTCGATCGCAAGGCTTTGTGGGGGACGATTCAAAAGTCCTTTAAGTCACGTTTGAAAACCTGGCTGGAAATCTGTTCCCACTGCGGGTTATGCGGCGAAGCATGCTTTTACTATCTCGCAAATAATAAAGACCCCCGGCAGGTTCCCTCGTACAAGATCCAACAAACCCTTGGCAAGATCATAAAGCGCAAAGGGGATGTGGAAAATGCCTTTATGCAAGAGTGCATGGATACATCTTATGCCAAATGCACCTGCTGCACGCGATGCGGTGTTTACTGCCCCTTTGGCATCGATACCGGAATCATGTTCAGCTATCTTCGCGGATTGCTGTTTTCCCAGGGGTTCGTACCCTGGGAAATGAAGATCGGTTCCGGCATGCATCGAATCTACCGCGCGCAGATGGACGTCACCGTTGAAGACTGGGTGGACACCTGTGAATGGATGGCCGAAGAATATGAGGATGATTGGCCGGGGTTGACCATTCCGGTTGACAAGCAAAATGCCGACATCATGTACACCGTCAACGCCAGAGAGCCCAAACATTACCCGGAAGATATCGCCGAGGCCGCTATTTTGTTTCATGTGGCCGGAGAAAATTGGACGGTTCCCAGCGAAGGCTGGGAGGAAACCAGCCTGGCTATGTTTGGCGGGGATTGGGAAGCCTGCAAGCTGCAGGTGGAATCGGTATATGCAGCCATGGACCGGCTCAAACCCAAGCGCATGGTGGTGACCGAATGCGGGCATGCCTATCGGGCCACCGTTATTGAAGGCCCCTACTGGGCCGGGCTGAAAAGCGGCAAAACACCGGTGGAAAGCTTGCACTATGTGGAATGGGTGGCCGAAGCCCTCCGAACCGGAAAACTTAAGATTGATCCCTCCAAAAAAATCAAGGAGCCGGTCACCTATCAGGATTCTTGCAACTATGTTCGCAACGCCGGACTGGGTGATATTGCCAGGGAAATCATGAGCTACATTGCCGAGGATTTCAGGGAAATGTCTCCGTGCCGGGAGCATAATTTCTGCTGCGGCGGTGGTGGTGGATTAAATGGTATCGGCCGTTATCGAGAGCAACGCAATATTGGCCTTAAGGTCAAACGCGATCAAATTTTGGCCACCGGAGCCAAACTGGTGATCGCTCCCTGCCATAACTGCTGGGATGCTATTCGAGATCTAGAAGAAATTTACAAGATTGGAATCCGCTGGTCTTTCTTGAAGCCGCTCCTGATTAACATGATTGAGGTCCCCGAAGAGCTTAAGCCCAAAGAAGAGTAAGTGTTTAGTATTCAGTGTTTGTTTTTTTTGTGTTCAAAGAGTTCTAAACACCAAACACCAAACACCAAACACTGATAGAATATGAACAAAATCACCCTAAAAACCGATGGGTTCCTTGCTGAAAACAGAAACGTAGTCGAAGACAACCCGCTGATGTTTCTGGGCTACAGGATTGAGCTGCAAAAGGGCTGCAGCTTGCGAAGTTTCTTTCAGATGTTTGACCATTATGCCTTGCTGGCTCAGCTAAGTGTCTTTTTACCGGATTGTATCGAGCAATATCGAGCATGCCCAAAGAGCCAATGCAAAAGCGATGATATCGATCATTTGCAATTTATTAAAACCGTTGAGATGATCGGGTTTCCCGGTAAACCGCGCTTGGACATTTTCAATGCACTTCGCGGCGTCCGCGGAAAAGAAACATATGAGATTAAATCGTTTCGCTTGGAAAGCCTTTTGGATATGCCCCTTAAGCTCGGCATATTGAAGCATATCGTATTTGGCGATAAAATCGATGTTTTTGAGTTCGAAACGATGTTTACTCTCTTTGAGTTCATTGATGGGATTGCATGGGAATTAAGTTTTCAGGGGACTCCCAAAGAATGTGCCATATAAGGAGATGACCTATGTTTAAGAAATTATTGTTTGCCACCACAGCATCGCCCACCTGTGACAACGCGGCCAAGGTAGCTTTTGATTTGGAATTAAAGTGGGATGCGAAACTATTTGTTTTTCACGTTCTGGGTGTTCCGACCCGCGGGTACAGTCCTTTTGTAACGGATATCAGAACCGGCGAAACCGAGCAGGTTGACCCGGATTACATCGAGTGGGTCATCGAGGAGATGAAGAACACCTATGGCGAACTGCTGAAAGACAGTGAAAATTCGGTACTGGAAACGGTGGTCGGGACGCCCCACAGGGAAATCCTGAGAAAGGCCCGCAAAGAAAACGTAGACATGATCGTCATGGGTGCTCACACCAGAGAGGAAGATGTCGGTGCCACCCGCTACCGGGCGATTGCCGGAAGTACGATGCAAAAAGTGGCCAAAGCGGCCCGTTGTCCCGTGGTGATCATCAGTCGACCCTGTACGACTTGCTGGAAGCTTTTTTCCAATATTGTCATCGGCACCGATTTTTCAAAGCCTGCCGAATATGCGTTTCGCTGGGCACACAAACTCGCCAAAACGGTTGGCGCCAGGCTGCATATTTTTCATGCATTTGACATCAGTTCAGGAAATTACGGACAGGCGCGCGGGCAAAATGAAATTGAAGAAAAAATCGAAGAAGCTCGTAAAAAAATCGAAAAAAATTACATATCCAAGATGAAGGGCTATGATAACTACAGCATCGAGATTTGGGAAGGCATCCCTTATGTGGAGATATTAAAGTTTGCCAGAGAACGGCAGGCCGATCTCATCGTTATGGCGCACCACACCAGGGAAATTGATCCTAAGCTGGCCGAGTTGGGCAGCACCGTGGAACAAGTTGTTTTGCGAGCCTCCTGTCCGGTAGCCAGTGTGAACCACCCGGATAAGGTGGCGGATCTGGACATTTAATGCCGGTTGCCAGTAACCAGCGATCAGAAACCAGGGACAAGAGATCAGTGACCCGAAAGCAGAAACCAGAAAGCCGCAAGAAGGTTCTCATTGTCGATGATGAGCTTGACGTCAGAATCTATCTTCGTACGTTGTTTGAGACCGGCGGGTATGCACCGACGATCAGCAAAAACGGCATCGAAGGCTTGCAGAAGGCCAGGGAACTCACCCCCGACCTTATTGTCCTGGATGTGATGATGCCGAAAACAGGCGGTGTCAATATGTATCGGGAGTTAAAGACAGATCCTTTGCTGAAAAAAATTCCGGTTATTATGCTGACGGCTATCGGCAAGAAATCGTTTTCTCACTACCTGAAAATGTTGAACATACAGCGAAAGGATTCGATCCCTCCACCGGATGCCTACATGGAAAAACCGCTGGACCAAAAAGAGCTGCTCGAGCTGGCTGAAAAACTCACGGTCTTTTGAATATTCTTCTGATTTAATCAGGCAAATAATCGTATACTGCACCACGGCAATTTCAGGAACCATCAATTATGGGTGAAAAAATCTTACTGGCTGATGACGAAGAAGGCATCCGCAAAGTTCTGGGCATATCCCTGGCTGACAGTGGCTACGAGGTCCTGACTGCTGAAAACGGCGAACAAGCCTTCAGGATCTTTAAAGAAGCCAGGCCAGCCATTGTACTCACGGATATCAAGATGCCCGGCATTGACGGCGTCGAGCTTCTTCAGATGATTAAACAAGAGGATCCCGATACCGAGGTGATTATGATTACCGGCCATGGTGATATGGATCTGGCCATCAAGAGTCTCAAATATGAAGCCACCGATTTTGTGACCAAACCCATCAATGACGATGTTTTGGAGATTGCCCTGAAACGTGCCCATGAACGAATCGATATGCGCAACCAGTTGCGGGAGTACACCGAAAATCTGGAGCAGTTGGTTCAGCAGCAATCTGCCCGACTGGTTGCGGTTGAAAGATTGGCGGCCGTCGGACAGGCGGTGGAAGGTTTATCGTCGGCCATCCGGGGCATTGCCGGTGATCTGGACAGCGGCATTCGCTATTTTAACGAAATGCCCTGTTTTGTGTCGATTCATAACCGCCGGTTGAAGATTGTAGCCATCAACCAGCTCTACCAGGAGCGTCTCGGAAACAAAGTCGGTGCCGACAGCTGGGAAATATATCAGGGAGCCGAAAGCA
>CP070694.1:3404256-3426586 GCA_020353355.1 Desulfobacterales bacterium
CTGGCTCTGGATGCCGTAAAGAAAATTGGCGAAAATTGGAAAGAGGTACAACGGCAATTGACCAGTGAATGGTAGAAAGCTGTCAGGTGTCGGGTGTCAGCAAGCCACGGGCATAGAGCAGGGCGCATAGGGTTATCAAATAAAATACAATATCGGTCTTGATGTCTTTAACGCCATGCGCTATGCGCTATGCTTAACCTGTAACCAGGAGCCAGCGACCAGTGACCAGAGCCTGAAACCCTGGTTATTTTTTTGGAGTCGCTGGAATACCCAAATCATAGACCTCAAAATGAGCCGGTTCCTGCAGCAGGCTTTCCAGCTGCGCTTCATCGGCCGCACGTTGGTTGCTTTCTTCCCAATTAATCCAATCGTCAACGCTTTGCCATGTGGAAATAACGGTGATGCTGCGGTGATCATAATGATTCACCAGCGTTTCCCCCGAAATATAGCCCTGTTGATTCATTGCCTTACTGCGTATTTTATTCAAGAGCGCATAGGCTTCATCAGCTTTACCTTCTTTCACATGGCGTTTGATAAAAACTTTAACTGCCACGATGAACCCCTTTCAAATCGTCAATGGAAATTTAAAAGCTTCTTTTTCAATAAAAAGGATTTTCCTATTCAAGATAACCAGATTGATTCAAACTTCAAGGGCAGCGGTGTGAGGCCAAATTGAAAATGATAGCCAACATTCCAACATACCATTATTCCAATCGGATGAATTCGCTGTTACATTCAGCGTAAAAACTTTTTATCACAAAATGCAAAATCTTTACTTTTAAGACGCTAAATTACAAAATTTATACTTGAAATATTTTCTCAATTGGCGTTCAATAGGCACCCATCTTTTAACAGATCAAGAAAGGAGATCAAATAAATGGCTTCCTGGGAAACCTATTTAAACGAACACAAATCCCGATACCTGGATGAACTCATCGAGTTTTTGCGGATACCAAGTATATCCAGCCAGCCGGAGCACGAAAATGACGTCAAACGTGCCGCTGAATGGGTTTCGGGTCGATTGCAGCGGGCGGGTATCGAAGCCGTCCAGGTTTTGTCAACCGGGGGACATCCGGTCGTATATGGTGAGTGGTTGCATGTCGATAGTAAGCCCACCATCTTAATCTACGGGCACTTTGATACCCAGCCGGTGGATCCCATTGACCTGTGGTCGGATCCTCCATTTGAGCCGGCAGTCAAAGAAAATCGTGTCTATGCCCGCGGTGCCGCCGACGATAAAGGCAACATGTTGATTCCGATTCTTGCCGTGGAGGCTTTGTTAAATTCGCAGGGCAAACTACCCGTGAACGTCAAATTTTTCTTCGAAGGCCAGGAAGAGATCGGCAGCCCGCAGTTAGCCGAATTTATTCCTTCACATCGCGATCTACTGTCCTGTGATCTTATTCTGAGCGCAGACGGTGGACAGTGGGGTGAAGATCAGCCGGCCTTGAATCTTGGCTTGCGAGGGATTTGCGCCTTGCAGCTTGATGTCCAGGCAGCCAAATCAGATGTCCATTCCGGCACCTATGGTGGGACCTTTATGAACCCGATTCATGCCTTGGTGCAAATTATTGAATCGATGCACAGCCCGGATGGGAAAATCATGGTTGCAGGCTTTTATGAAGACGTGCGTTCACTCTCGGAGGCAGAGCGATCGCACATTGAGGCCATTCCATACAGTGAAGATGATTACAAAAAAGGTCTCGGCGTTAACGAGCTGTTTGGTGAACCCGGATATTCCACCTATGAACGTGCCTGGGCAAGACCTACATTGGAAGTAAACGGCATCTGGGGCGGATATCAGGGGCAGGGCAACAAAACCGTCATACCGAGTACGGCCCATGCAAAGATTAGTTGTCGGCTGGTACCTGATCAGGATCCGGATAAGATTGCCCAATTGCTGATAGCCCATATTGAAAAGCATGCACCCAAATGTGTAAATGTTAGCGCCAGCCATATTCCCGGAACCGCCTATCCCTATCTGATTCCCCATGATCACCCTGGCAACCAGGCGGCCCGCGCCGTTCACAAGGAATTGTACGGCAAAGAGCCCTATTATGCCAGGATGGGAGGCAGTATTCCGGTGTGCGGCATTTTGCTGAGAGCCTTGGGCGCCTACGCGGTAAATTTCGCATTCGGACTAAAGGATGAAAACGTTCATGCTCCCAATGAGTTTTTCCGGCTCAGTAGTTTTGAACGCGGTCAAAAGGCCTATTGTATGCTGCTGAACCGGCTGGGTGATTGGGAGCCCTAAAATTTAAGCAGATATAGTGTTTGGAGGTCGATTATGGTAGCTAATGGGAACGTCATCGGGCTTGTCGGAAGCCCCAATCGCGAAGGCAGAACCAATCAGCTTGTCGGCACTGCCCTGGCGGGTGCCTCCCAGGCGGGTGCACCTATCGAGCTGATTCAGATGTCAGATCATGTCGTGGCCGCATGTAAGGATTGCCTGCCGTGGGTGTGTAAAGAAAACCGCAAGTGTACTTATGAAGATGAGGCCTTCGAGTTTCTCAGCCAAAAGATACTGAACTGCGGTGCGCTGATTTTGGGTACCCCTGTCTATTGGTGGGATACCAGCGGCTTGGTGAAATATCTCATCCTGAAGATGTTTCGAGTCTACGCGCGGTCGGCACCGTTGCAGGGACTTCCGGCGTTTGGCATTGCTATTGCGGGAGGTACGGGAAATGGTCTGGTCTCCGGACTTCGTCCGCTGTATCACTTTTTCCAGACAATGCAGATGCGAGCGCTAGAGCCGCTGCCGGCAACCCGCTTCAATTTCGATGCGGCCTTGAAGCGGGCCAATGAACTCGGAGCAAAAATTGCTGAGATGGCTCAGCGACGTGATCCGTTTAAAGGCCTTGAAGATCGGTTGTTATGGTATGATGCCCTGTCTTATCTGAACCTAAGCCGTGCCGATGAGCGGCGCCTGCTGGCCGACCTCACGGTTCAAGGGTTGCCGCCACATGAGGGGGCACCGCTGGCACTCAGACTTGCGCGCGCCGATCAACTGGCTGCAGCAGGCAAGCGACTGGACGCGTTAGTGGAAATCACAGGTGTTTATGATGCCGGCGCCAAAGCTTTTGAGGGCAAAAGTTGAAAAAGTGACAGATGTGGCTGTTTGTTTTGATGAAAGAAAAATCGCCATTACCCGTATTGCAGTGGGAACGACTCCATTAGCTTGATGAATTTTTCAAATAAGTTTTCCTGGTGCTAGTTGTCAGGCATCAGATGTCAACAAACCACGGGTATGGGGCATGGGGCAAAGGGCATGGGGTAAAGGATTAAAGAGTCAGGGCTAAGGGACTTTCGAATTCGGAATGCGGAATGCGGAAGTCGGAAAAGGAAAGAACCCCAGTTGATTCCTCATGAGATAAATCCCGCCATTAGCGGGGGCCTGCGTAGCAGATTCAACCGGACAGGCTGGGTAATGATTGCTGTGAACTGGTTGGTTGAGGCCAAAATAAAAAGGCGCATGGCGTTGAAAACGTTAAGACCAATATCGTTTTTAATTTTTTTAACCCTATGCCCTATGCCCCATGCTCCATGCCCCATGCCTGTGGCTTGTTGACTGCTGATCCGCGGCGGAAAACCTGACATCCGAGACCTTATTCGAACGGAGATGATCTATGCGTATCATCGTCATTGGTCAGGCATTGTTCGGTGCCAAGGTATTGGAGGGGTTACTGGAAAAAAATGAGGAGGTTGTGGCCGCCTTCACACCACCGGATAAACCTCAGGGGCCATTGGATGCCCTTAAACACGCTGCGCTTGCCCGAGACATACCGGTATTTCAACCGACGACATATCACGATGAACAGGTTTTTGCGACATTCAAAAACCTCAAGCCGGAGTTGGCCGTTTTGGCCTTTGTGCCTCGAATCATACCGGTTCGATACTTAAACCTTCCCTCCTACGAAGCCATATGTTATCATCCCTCAATTCTTCCGCGTCACCGCGGTGCCAGTGCGATCAATTGGGCGATCATCATGGGCGATACCCGTACGGGTCTCTCCATATTTTGGCCGGATGCCGGCATCGATACCGGGCCCATTTTACTTCAACGCGAAGTTGCAATTGGTCCGGATGATACGGCTGCAACGCTTTACTTTAATCACCTTTTTCCGATGGGGATTGATGCTATCCTGGAATCGGTGGATTTAATCAAGAACGGCCGGGCCCCGAGAATCCCGCAAGGTGATCAAAAGGCAACTTATGAACCGCCCTGCGACGATCATGTGGCCGGCATTGAATGGGCTAAGCCGGCGGCAGAGATGTATAATTTGATTCGGGGCTGTGATCCTCAGCCCGGTGCCTATACGTTCTGGCAGGGAAAAAAAATTCGCTTCTATGGCGCCAGATTGTTAGAGGAACCCATAGCTGAAAAGCCGGGCACCATTGTGCAGATCGATTCAAAATGCCTTCACATTGCGGCCAATGGCGCCAAGCTTGTTGTTGGCAAGATTCATTGCCAAACCACAGGCAAAGTCGCGGCCGCTGTTTTTGCTTCGGCGCATCAATTAAAGACCGGAGACCGATTTACGGGAATTTAAGATAGTTTATAGCGCATATCACCGCCCGCTTGTCCGCCTGGCTTTTACTCTGAAATCTGAAAAATTACTTTAAGCGTCCCCGGACGTCTAGCATGCTCAAATGCGTTTTGCACCGCTTTTAAGGAATAGCGTCCTTCGATTAAAACGGTGGGATCAAGCATTTGGGTTGCTATGAGGCGTAAGGCCGGAGCAAGGGGCCCGCAACGTGATCCCACCATGGTAACTTCATCAACCACGATGGAGGAAAGATTTACCTGCACATCCCCTGGGTAGGTGCTTTTTAAAACGATTGTTCCCCCGGGCCTCACAGCCCCGCGTGCCGCTATAAATCCATCGGTGGAGCCGGTGGCTTCAATAACAATGTCAAAGAGACCGGCGGCTGGCGTGTACTCGGCAATACATGCAATATTTAATTGTGCCAGCAATTTGCGCTGGTTTGCATAGCGAGCAACAACGCTAAGCCCGCAGCCCGTATGCACCAGACTTTGCGCAATGAGCTGGCCGAGTCGTCCCGCACCTAATACGAGCACGCGCTCAGGGGATTCTATTTTAATTTGTTTTTGAATCTCAAGGGCTGCGGCCAGCGGTTCTGTAAATATAGCGGCATCGTCGGAGACGACATCGGGAACCGTGATCAGATTGGCCAACGGCAGACATACATATTCGGCAAACGCACCGTCTCGATGTTTAATGCCCAGGACGGTGCGTTTTTCACAGTGATTTGGCCTTCCGGCCAAACACGAGGGACAGCTCCCGCAATTAACGTTGATTTCACCCACCACCCGCTCACCGATGCGGTCTGGCTGCTTGGGGGCCTGAACGATTTCGCCCACAAACTCGTGTCCTGGAATTCCGCTAAAAGGGTAATAGCCCTTGAGCAGTTCAAGATCGGTGCCGCAGATACCTGCCTGACGAACCTTGACCAGGGCCTCGCCCTCCAATGGTTCCGGTAGCGGGAGATTGTCGCGATAGATCAGCGTTTTATTTTCCAGCCAGACTGCTTTCAGAAATGCCTCCTTGTGGACGCCATACAGCGGCCACAATTTTATTATAAAATCCCATCAAGAAGGAAGGAAGCCGATGCCCATTTTCGAATATAACGCTGAGTATTGCAACTCTAAATTTGCGCCCTCCTGGTGGCATAATCTAATAAAAAGGCCATCGTTGTCGAGCAACAACTGGTTACGCTTGCAGGTTGATGTTAATATTGGTAAAATATATTTATGTTGGGAAATATATCAAAATTAAACCTGGTCCGCATTGGCAGCGATATTACCTACAGCAGTCTTAAAAAGATTAAAAGCGGGATTTTGGTGGCCTTTCGCGGAATTATAAGGGAAATAAGTTTGTCGCACCATGATTCACCGGTTGTGGACAGCATTGATGCTCAGCTATTGACAATGATACTCGATGAAGAATATGGCGGACATACCCTGGGTATTACGGATGCGGATTTGAAGACACAAGACGAGGACGAATTTTATAATTCCATTTTAGGCGGCAAGAATCCCCGCAACGATGTTGCCGTGGTTTCCACCAAGAAGTTGATTCCTTCAACCATAAGATCCGATCAGGAATACGAACGGTTCATCGAAAGAACCCTAAAAGTATCGCTGCACGAAGTCGGGCATAATTTTGGTTTAACCGATCATGCGTCCTATAAACATGCCGGGGATGGATCATTGTGTCCGATGAGTCGCGGAGAATTTAATAAATTCGGGTATCACGGTTATATCAAAATAATCATTGATGGCAGAGGCCTGACGTTTTGTGATGAGTGCACCGACTTTTTAGCCAGGGTATATGGCCATACCCATACATCAAAAAAATTATTGAAAGACACGTTGGTGGTTTCATCCAATTAAATAGCGCCCGACCATCATCGTGTTGACAACATGCCTTTGTATTTATCTGAGCATCTTGCGAACTTGTTCTGAGAGCTCATGATAATCTCGCAATGGTTTTTGAATCCTTTCGTTGGACGCTTCGCTGAGCACTCTTTTTAATTTCGCCGGCATAGCTGCCACCAAATGAAGGGGGCCGACGTGTTGAGCTTCAGTGACCACGCTGCCGGCAGCTACCACGGCCACTCATTACTTTAGCACCGTTTAACACGACGGCGTGAATCCCGATGAGACACTCATCTTCGATTGAACAGCCATGGATGACTGCATTGTGACCCACGCTGACCCGATTGCCGATAATTGCCGGCAAACCTTCATCCGTGTGAATGGTACAATTGTCTTGTATATTGGTGTTTCTGCCGATGCGTATTTTGTCCGCGTCTCCTCGAATAACCACGCCATACCAAATGCTGGCACCATCCTTGATTTCCACATCCCCGATAATCGTTGCGGTCGGAGCAATAAATACGTTTTGACCAATAACCGGTTTTTTGTCCTTGTACTTTAAGATCATTGAGAATATCTCCAGTGTATTAACTTGACTGCTGAATTGATTTTGATTTAATCTGGGCCGCAGAATTAGCCACAGACGTTTTTAGACAACCGACCATGATAGCGAAATTCAGATGGCCAACGTATCAGATGGAAAGCCCGGATGGCAAGGGGGAAAACGAGCCGCCGGCAGAATGGCAGGATTAAGTTGGGAATGCTGATATTTGATTTCGACGGTGTCTTGATCAAATCCATCGATGAGGTTACGTTAACCGTCTATAATGCCACCGCAGGAAAGCTTGTTACCTCTCTGGCTGCTTTACCAAAAGCGCTGGTTAGCCTGTTTCAGCGCAACCGTTTTCATGTTCAACCCATCGGGGATGCGATTTTATTGATGAATTGGTGCCTGAAAAATTATCACAGCGCCGCAGAAAAAATTTTAACCCGCCAAGAATTTCGAACCATTATCTCAGGAGCCGAGAGCGGGGTGCCGGAAAGAACCCAGGCCATCTATACGATGCGCCAACGCTTTATTGACAAGGCCCCCGAAACCTGGATGGCACTCCATCAAACGTATCAGCCGCTATGGTCTGAGCTTTTGCGAAACCAAAACCGGCCGTTTGTCATCTTGACCAACAAAGACCGCGATGCCACCCTGCGACTCTGCCGCCATTTCGGGCTTAACATCATGCAGCAGGATATTTACTCCGGCGATCACGGCCTGAGCAAAGTTGAAAACATGAAACAAATTCAGGTGCGATTCAGGAGTGATTTTTATTATTTCATTGATGACTCGGTGAAAAATCTGCAGGAGCTTGATGCTCATTTAGATACAGCCGCAAGAAATCTTACCCTGCTGTTTGCATCATGGGGCTATACCGGACCTGAAGACCCCGACATCGCGCAAGCCGCCGGATATGCGGTTTGCAAACAGGCGGACTTGATTTCCTTGCTGGTTCAAGATATTTAGATAGACCAACGTCGCCCGGGGAGCGTTAACCGACAGCGATCATGCCTGATCCCAGATAGGCAATCCAATGTTGACAGCATATTTTAATTTTGTCATATTTTTTCTGTTTTAGAAGTACTCCTTTCAATCTAAATCATCATCGCTGCGCAAAATCGTTTAGATGCCGGAATTTTCACCGCAAAAACCAAATTGGGCATCGCGCCTCGTTGCCTCAGCCCTTGGGGGGCCGGTGCCGTTGCTGTTACTGGCCGTGGCCCTGATGGGCGGTGTGGTTGCGCTGCTGATCACACCTCGCGAAGAGGAGCCACAGATTATTGTGCCGTTGGCCGATGTGCTGGTATCCGCACCGGGTCTCAACGCCGAGCAGGTCGAGCGGCAAATTGCCACCCCTCTTGAAAAGCTCTTATATCAAATCGATGGTGTCGAATACGTGTACTCCATGTCCCAATCCGAACGCTGTGCGGTGACCGTCCGTTTTTATGTCGGCGAAGATCGGGTCGCGTCGCTGGTCAAGATCTACAACAAGATATACTCCCAAACAGACCGCATCCCGGCGGCGGTTCAGTCGTGGGTGATTAAGCCGATTGAAATCGACGATGTGCCCATCGTTGTGGCGGTTCTGTGGAGTGATCAACCTAAGCTGACCGGCGATCATGAGCTGAGGCGGCTGGCTGAAGAAATCGAGCATGATCTGCAGTCCATTGAAAACACCAACAGGATTGAGGTAACCGGCGGTCGACCCAGACACATCCGGGTTGAATTAGATCCGGAGGCTTTGGCGGCGCGGCGCACGGCACCGTTGGAGGTGGCCTGGGCCATTGATGTGTCAAACAAATTACTGCCGGCCGGTGAGGTCCAGGTTCTGGATAAAGATCTTATTGTAAAGGCCGGAGACTTTATTCAACGTGCCGACGAACTCCGCAAGCTGGTCATCAATGTCGTCGACGGCGTACCGGTTTATCTTGGGGATGTGGCCCGCATCATAGACGGCCCTGCCGAGCCGACTAGTTACACCTGGATCGGTTTCGGCCCGGCCGCCAATCGGTTCCACGACGCTTCCGATGTGTATCCGGCGGTGGCCATATCCATCGCCAAGAAAAAGGGCACCAATGCCGTCTGGGTGGCGCAGGAGGTAGAGGGCTATTTTGCCAAGCTCAAGCGTGAGATTTTCCCCCCGGAGGTCAACTACCGCATCATCCGAAACTACGGACAGACGGCCAACGATAAGATCAATAATCTGGTCTCCAGTTTGCTGGCCGCCGTGTTAACCGTGGTGATTTTTATCGGGATTTTTCTGGGCTGGCGGGCGGCGCTGGTCGTCGGATTGGCGGTACCGATTTGTTATGGAATTACACTGGTTCTCGACCTGTTTGCCGGGTATACCATCAACCGGGTGACCCTTTTTGCCCTGATCCTTGCGCTGGGCCTTCTGGTTGACGATCCCATCACCGGTGTCGACAATATTGAGCGCTATCTGCGGATTGAACAGCATTCACGACCTCGCAGCGTGGTCTTGGCCATTGTCGAAATTCGAAGCCCTTTGATCATGTCGACCATTGCCATAATTATCGCATTTGCGCCTCTCTATTTCATCACCGGAATGATGGGGCCTTACATGGCACCGATGGCCTTTAACGTTCCGGTCAGTGTGGCGGCCAGCACGTTGGTGGCTTTCCTGGTGACGCCCTGGCTTGCTTACAAACTTCTCAAACCGTTTCGGGAACCTGCCGGATATCAGATTACAAAAACCGGATTGTATCGCACATACGCCGTGCTTCTGCAGCCGCTTCTGCGCACCCGACCGCGCTCCTGGATATTTCTGGCGGTTGTGATGATGCTGTTTTTGGCCGCCATGGTATTGCCCCTATTGCGATTGATACCGCTCAAACTGCTGCCCTATGACAATAAGAATGAGTTTCAGGTGATCGTTGATATGCCCGAGGGAACCACCCTGGAGCGCACTCAGGCGGCGGTATCCGCTGTGGGCATCTATCTGCGCTCGGTGCCGGAGGTGATGGACTACACGGCGTTTGTGGGTGTGCCGTCGCCGATGGATTTTAACGGCATGGTTCGCCATTATTATCTGCGCCAAGGAGCCCATTATGCCGATATTCGGGTGACGCTGGCGGATCGTCAACACAGAAAGCAACAGTCCCATGCCTTAATCTTGCGTATCCGCAGAGATTTGGAGGCTATCGCCAACGCCGTCCGGGCCCGCGTAAAGCTGGTGGAAGTGCCACCGGGACCACCGGTGATCTCAACAATTACCGTCGAGCTTTATGGCACAAAAGCCACACCTTACTCAACTTTGCAGGTTGGGGCAAAGGTATTTGAGAAACGTCTCAAAAAAGAGCCGTTGGTCGTCGATGTCGACACCTCTGTGGGTGATGATCAACCAAAGATCGTGTTTGTTCCCGACAGAGAAAAGGCGGCCCTGTCCGGAGTCAGCACGGATGATATCGCACGAACCATTCGCATGGCCAACGCGGGACTCATCGCCGGGTACTTGCAAATATCCAGGGAAGTCAATCCGTTGCCCGTTGTCCTGAGACTTCCCTATGACACCCGCAGTTCACACCATGCTCTGGCCACCCTGCATGTGAAAGGAAGGCCGGGAATTACCAAGATTCGCGAAAAATCAGGTCTGCGCGATGCACCGCAGCCGATTGTACCCCTTGCGGAGCTGGGAGAACTCAAGTGGTCCGTGCAGGACAAAATCATCTACCACAAAAATCTGAAACCCCTTGCCTATGTGTTTGCCGAAACAGCCGGAAGGACCCCGGCCGAAATTGTGCAGGATGTCAGCCACGATATGAATACCGCGCTTAGCGAGGATGATGTGGTGCCTTTTGGAGACCGGACGTATCTCAATCCGGGCGGAGGAATATCGTGGACCTTGCCCGAGGGAGTAACCGCGGCATGGAATGGCGAGGGGGAGTGGAAAATTACCGTGCGGGTATTTCGAGACCTGGGGATTGCGTTCGCGGTTGCGCTCGTGGGCATTTTTATGGTGTTGCGTGTTCAAACCGGTTTGTCGGCTATAACGGGCATCATCATGCTAGCCATACCGCTGACGGTAATCGGTATCATGCCGGGATTCTGGGTGCTGAATCAAATTGGTGAGCGCAGCGTCGATGGTTTTCCCAACCCGGTCCTGTTTACCGCCACGGCAATGATCGGTATGATTGCTCTGGCGGGTATCGTGGTGCGCAACTCACTGATTCTTGTCGAATTCATCCACCTGGCGTTGCGTGAGGGCCATGCGTTGCCTGATGCCCTGTTGCGGGCCGGTGCCGTGCGCATGCGGCCGATTTTTCTGACCGCCGGGACCACCTTGCTCGGCAACCTGGTCATCACCCTGGACCCGATCTTCAGCGGTCTGGCATGGGCCATCATCTTTGGTATTCTGGCTTCTACCGTCTTCACGTTGTTTGTGGTTCCGGTCATATACTGCCTGGTGTACAGCAAAAAGCCCGGGCATGGTTTGCCTTCAACCCAGGAGATCGACCTGTGAAAAATGTATCGAAAATCATAGGAATCGTTGGTGCTGCTGTGCTGCTTGGTGGCGTCATGGCGTACCTGGCAGGATTTTTTGAGACCAAAATTGCGGTTGATTCCAGAAACGTTGAATTATCGACGCCCCCCGGCCGCGTGATGATCGTTGAAATCACTGCCGAGCCCCTCATCGAACAGGCCGCCGGAACCGTGCGCGCCAAGGTTGAGACCGTCCTCTCCCCGTTGATAACCGCTACCATATCCTCTGTTGCGGTACGATCCGGTGACGGCGTAAAAAAGGGTGATGTACTGGTAAGGCTTGATTCCAGGGAGCTCGATGCCCGGGTCGACCAGGCCCATCAAGCGGTCATTGTGGCTGAGGCGACCCTGGTGCGGGTCGAGAAAGAATTTGAGCGGGTCCAGCGGATTTATAAAGCCGATCCGGGTGCCATTTCAAAAGCCGAGCTTGATCGCAGCCAGGCAGCACTGCGCACCGCCCAGGCGGAGCTTCTGCGTGCCCGGCGCTTGGAGGATGAAGCCAAAACAGGCCTCAGTCATAGTGTGCTGATCGCCCCGATATCCGGCCGGGTCGTTGAACGTTATAGCGACCCCGGCGATACCGCCCGACAGGGTCAAGCGCTGCTGCGCATGTATGATCCTGCCTCTCTTCGGCTTGAAGCCGCAGTGCGCGAGTCGGTTGCATCCCGACTGCAAAAAGGTCAGCGCCTTGCAGTGAGAATTGATGCTCTGGACAAAGAATTTTTGGCCGTGGTGGATGAGATCGTTCCGTCTGCTGATCCCGGATCACGCTCTTTTCTGGTTAAGGTTAGTTTAACCGACAGCTCAGGTCTGTACCCGGGCATGTTTGGCAGGCTGTTGATCCCCATCGGGCAAACCGAAAAAATCTTCATCCCGGTGGATGCCGTCATCCGGGTCGGCCAGCTTGACTATGTCATGGTGAAAACCGAGCGCGGACCGGTTCGCCGGTATGTGCGCCTCGGCGCACCGGCTGCTGTAAAGCGCGTCGAAGTCATCAGCGGTCTTTACGCCGGGGAGCAGATCTTATTTTGAGTTGTTTTCAAGGCACTCTTCCAGCTCGCGCTCCAACTTTCGGGAGTATTCCTCGAGTTTGGCTTTGGCTGCCTCTAAATCTTCGATGGTTTCCTTCAGTTGAAATTCTCTGGCTTCAAATTTAACCAGCATCATGCCGAATGCTTCGGCAAGATCCGCCAGAAAGCTAGGATAGCGGCCCTTTTTTGAGAGTTCGAATAATTTTTCGGAATCGGATGGTTCGAATTTACCGGAGGCAATTTTTTTGCATGCTGCGGTCAGGATTTCAAACAAATCAAGATAATATCGTTCAAAGTCCATCTTGGTATCCTTTCACGTGATGTATTATTCCTGCGATTGCATTGAAAGTCAAGGTTTTTGGTGATATAGAAGGTGGCCTGAATTTTGAAAACGAAGCGAACGGAAAAATGATTACTTTTTTGGATTACGGGGCCGGAAATGTCCGCAGCCTCATCAATGCCATTGAACGTTTGGGTGAAACGGTCAAGATTGTCTCATCCGGCGGGGACATTCTATCCGCCGAAAAACTGGTTTTCCCCGGCGTGGGTGCGTTCGGCAATATGATGCGCATCCTCAACCACAAAAATTATGTTGAACCGTTGAAAACCTATCTGAACTCAAACCGGCCTTATTTTGGAATCTGTTTGGGGCTGCAGGCCTTGTTCGAAGGTAGTGAGGAAGCCCCTGAAGTCAATGGTCTGGGCTTCATTCCGGGCTTGGTAAAACGTTTTGACATTGATCGTTCGGTGCCGCACATTGGATGGAACGGGCTCAATTTCAAACAGTCCTCGCACATCTTCACCGGGCTCCGCGGTGATGAGAAGTTTTATTTTGTGCATTCCTACTATGTGGTTCCCAAAGATCCTGCTGTAATCCTGACAACCACCGATTACGGCTGCGAGTTTGTCAGCAGCATTCAAAAGGGCAACATCCTGGCCACCCAGTTTCACCCTGAAAAAAGCGGCAGCTCCGGTTTGCGCCTGTTGCAAAACTTCATTGAAGCTGCGCAAGGACCCGCCAGCCTTGATTTTCGATCGCAAGGCACCCGGTTAGCCAAGCGAATCATTGCCTGTCTGGACGTGCGCTCGAACGATCAGGGCGATTTGGTGGTCACCAAGGGCGATCGATACGATGTCAGAGAATGCGGCCAGGTCAGAAATCTCGGCAAACCGGTGGAGCTGGCCAGACGGTATTATGAGGAAGGGGCGGACGAGATCACGTTTTTGAATATCACCGGCTTTCGAGATTTTCCTTTGGAAGACATGCCGATGCTCGAAGTGTTGAAACAAACATCGCGCAATGTGTTTGTCCCCCTGACCATCGGCGGTGGGATCCGGGATTATACCGACAAAGATGGTCGTCGCTACACGGCCCTGGAAGTCGCGGCCGAATATTTTCGATCTGGTGCCGATAAGATTTCCATCGGAAGCGATGCCGTTTTGATCGTCGAGGACTATGTAAAAGCCGGGCGCAAATCCGGCCAAAGCTCCATTGAGGAAATCTCCCGGGTTTACGGTAACCAGGCGGTGGTTATTTCGATTGATCCCCGAAGAGTCTATGTGAACTCACCGGATGAGGTCGGCCATCACGCCATCGAAACGACCATCCCGGGGCCCAAGGATGAGCGCTATTGCTGGTATCAGTGTACGATTAACGGGGGCCGGGAGGGTAGAAACTTGGATGCGGTGACGCTGGCCCGGGTTTGCGAACAGCTAGGCGCCGGAGAAATCCTGCTGAATTGTATCGATCGCGACGGGACAAACGCGGGATTCGATCTTGAACTCATCAAGGCGGTCAAAAAGGCCGTTTGCATTCCGGTGATCGCATCCAGCGGAGCCGGCTGTGCGGCGCATTTCTACGAGGTGTTTACCGCGACTGAAGCCGAAGCTGCCCTGGCTGCCGGCATTTTCCATCGAAGAGAAGTCGCTCTGGGCGATGTTAAAAAATTTCTCAGCGGCAAAGTAGAAGTCAGGCTTTGCCGACCATGAGATCCTCAAGCGGTTCGTTTCGTTGCCGGGGCAAGGTCAAATGCGAAATCGCTTGAGAAGCTCTTCTCTGATTTTCACCATAGCCAATGTATCATGGCCGCAGTAATTTAACAGGTTTTTCCGAATTTCCTTTTTTTCGGCAGGCGCTGTTGCCGGATCAATCATCCGCAGGTACTCCAGAGAGGCGTGATTTCCCTCTTGAATAATCAGGTTGTCGTAACTCAAGTCCGGCAACAGGGCAGGCAGGACGAACTTCAGCGAAAATGATCCATAGAATTTTGCATGATAATAATGTCTTCGGATGATGTCGCAGAGATCTTTAAAACGCTCCAGCGTTTCGTTCAGTTGATCATGGTACTGGGGGAGGTATTCCGCCAGCTGTCGAATGATTCCTTTTTCATAGGTGGTATAAATAAAAATGGTTCCGCCATCTCCCAATGAATCCAGCAAGCTAGCAACAAATTCCTGACGCGGGTCCTTGTCTTGATTGCAAAGATATTCATGATGCTGCAGTGTGCCGTCTTCATCGAGAATATGGTTCGACCATTGAAACGGAACCGATTGATAGGGCCTGGTATCGGCGTAACGGGGAATAGCAGAACCGGCTGTTTCGAAATCAAGAAAGTGAATCGGATAGATTATGTCGGTTAATTCCGCTTGCAGCTTATCGGATATATATTCCCGCTGATGAACGACGGTGGTTCGAATGCGATTCTGAAGAGGGGTCAGCGGAAAGGAATCCGGAAGGTCGCGGATATCCTGAACGTCCATTGCGACCAGTTCGCCCAGGCGCTCTTGGGTTATTCCGTTGAGATTCAATACCCAGAACTCAGGCGTGTGGCGAGTACAGTGATCCCAGAATTCACAAAGATAAGGCCGCATACAATGCCGGGATGCTTTGATACTGGGTGCCCGCGCGGCGCTAAGCATTTCACTGAGATTTTTCAGCGCCCCGGCAATTTCAGCCTGCATGGCGGTGACCTGGTCGGTAAGGTCGCTAAATGAAAACAAGGATTCGAGGTTAAGTTCATGACCGTCGTACACATAGTGGTTGTTTATGTGCAGGATTCCTGCTCGATTGACCGTTACCCCGCAATCCTGCAGCACGCGGTATTGAACGGCAACATCTGTGAGGTAGACATGTTTGACGGAAGTGGATGATTTTACCTCGACAAGATTCCAGCTGCCGTCATCCACCCGCTCGATGATATCGGCCCTTATCCGCACATTGTCGTTGAAAAAAGCGGCTTCGAATATGGCCGGAACGTGCGGATCATTCATCAATTTACCTGTGGAGCAAACCGCCGCCTCATGCTGAAAATGGTCTTCTCTGATCAGGATGCCATCCGGGTACAGTCGGGTTGCCAGCCTTCCAACCTCGTGGCCCGTATCGAAAAGCGCTTGCTTGGCGGCCGATACCTCGCAGGCCAGGTGGGGCTCGTAACACTGGTACCACAGACGCAAGGGGCATTGAAGCCCTGCGAGAAACCGTGATTTTGAAAGTGCAGGCGATGTTCTCGAACTCATTTTTGCCGTAAATTTCTGAAAATGTATAAAATAAGGTTGGTTAAAGGTGATGACATTAACATGTGCTAGACAAATTATACCATTAAACACCAATTTTATCCATGGTGGTAATCTTGAGCGGGCAGCGGTTGGGAGGCATGATGGGGCAAGTTTTAACTAAAAGAAAAATGGTAGGCGAAAGGGGTTGAGATGAAAACTGCCTGAAGCGATATCTGAAACTAGGTATCTATCCTCTAAACCGGGTTGCATCAATGGCCGTCATGGCTGAGATCATCCCTTCGGCGTTGCCATAACTTTTTTCATGAGATTAAACAAATCCTCTTTGGCTCCAAACGGAAATGCTTTGAATACCTTGTCGAGCCTTTCTTCCCATCTATTCATTATTGCATCCGCTGTTGGTTTTTCCCAGGTCAACAGCAGAAAAAGTTCATCTCGAATCTTTTTCCTCATTTTCATTTTTTCTTTGCGATCAATCCGTGACGCCCGGCTTAAGGCATCTTCAAACCATTTGAGCAGATTCATGATATCCTGGTCTTTAACCGTCATCTCTTTATGATTTCCTGTTTTGTTAACTGCAGCATGAGATGTTTACCGGTTTATGATGTGAGCGTCTATGTCTTTAACAATGATATTAATAAGATATCATAGATTTCGCTTAAGATCAAAATTGACCGATATGGCCTGGCCAGATGCTCGTGATTGGCTCACTATTTTCCCACCCGGCGGCTAAAGTATTTCAGCAAAACGCCGATAAATTGGTATAGTTTGTCTATGTAGGATACCAAATAACTCATTGAAATTGTATAATATTTTAATTTTACTGGCAAAAAGAATAATGCTGAACTTGATCTGATTTATCTCAAAAATGGCAAAATTTTCTTCGCAACTTACAAAGAGTCAATTTACCGGTGAAAAAAGTATCCCGGAATATATTATAAATGGTTCCATTGTCATTGATTCGGTTGAGGCCTTCAAAAGTATCCTGAAGCAATTTCCGGCTAACCCCTCCCTTCTAAAAGCGTATTCCGATTTTCTTTTGAAAAACAATTTGTTTGATCTTGCCGCCAAGACCTATGGTGAAGCCTCAAGGGGTTTTATCGAGTCCGGCAATATTCTCCAGGCCGTTGTTTCAAAAAAATTACAGTGGCGCATCCAGCCGGCGGATGAAAAAGAGGTGAGCCTTTTCTTGGATTCACTTCAAAATGGGCATTTCGATGATATTCCCCTGAAGATTTTTTTTAAGAGATTGTCTCGAGCGGAAATGCTCGCTGTGATTGCTTGCTTTGTCAGGGCCCGATTGCCGGCGGGTACGGTCGTGAAAAAAAAGGGGGATGATGAGGACAATCTCTATTTCATCGTTTCAGGTACACTCAAAGATTCCCTATATCCTTCACTTGAACGGAAGGTAAGAGTCCACAGGCCATCTGATCTCTATTTAACCGAGAATCAGTTTTTCGGTGATATCTATCCATTTAACGAAGACCGCAAATGTGAATCGGATATTGAGGCGACGACTCAAGTTGAGCTGGTGAAAATTTCCAAGGCCAATATGATTCAGCTCTGCAGGAAATATCCCAATATTGAACTCGGCATCATTGATTTGTTTAAAATTCGACACAGTTCACCAAAAGACGGTTTCGCAAAATTGCTTCGCAAAGCCGACCGCTATCATATCCCGATAGATATGATTTTGGAACTGTATCCGAATGCGTCAAAGGAGACCCCGGTCATTGTCGATGGCTATTCCAGCGACATCTCGATCGGCGGCATTTGTGTTATTGTAGATTCGACGCAGGCAACTATTGCTCCGCTGATTGAGGCCTTTGAAAAGAAGGCAAACAGCACTAAAATCTGGGTTGATTTACCGGCTGGAACCATGAAAATCAGGGTTTTGGGACGTATTGCCTGGAGCCATACGGTAATTTTGAATGGGAACAAAACCCTGGTATTGGGTATTCAATTTGAGAAAATGTCACCGAGATTGCGCGGGATGCTGTTTATGTTTGCAAATAGCTTACAGAATCTAGATTAACTTCAGGTGGTATTGGCGTCTTCCCGATCCCGAATTTGAGATATGCCTTCGTAAGTTAAATCCTTAAAAGTTATTTTAGTACAAAAATATTCAATTTTCGATATTCAATCGTCAATTCCGACTTTTCCGGGTTAGGATATTGATTTGAATTTCTTTTTGATCGCCCCGCAAATTGGGCATTTGTCCGGCGCCTTATCCTCGCTGATATGCCCGCAAACCTGACAGACATAATATGCGGTTGCCCGCTCGGCGACCATATCGTTGATGGCTTTTTTATAGAGATCAGCATGTTGGCTTTCTACGTCGCGTGCCTGGGAAAAGGCTTTTAAGGCGGCTTTATTGTTTTCGGCGGCGGCATCCTTAATCAGCTTGGGATATTCCTCCACATTGGCCCTGATTTCATTTTGAAAGGCAGCTTCGAGATTTTCTTCGGTCGATCCAATTTTGCCCCGCATCAGCATCAGGTATCTGCGGGCATGCACGGATTCAGCCTCGGAAACCGCCCGAAACAGGCGCGCGATCTGTTGGTAGCCCTCCATATCGGCTTTCTTGGCAAAGGTTGCATTGCGAACAGAAGCTTTTGATTCGGCCGCAAAGGCGTAGGCCAAATTTTTTTCCGTCTCATCGGACATAACGTTGAACTCCTTCATGCTTTGATCACACAATATAGGTAAGTTTGCATTAGCGGTCAGGTTCGGGTTCCGAACTCAGCTGACAGCTGAATAGGATCAACCTGCCAAACATATGAAGATCCGTCTAGTCCATGGCATCGGAGCCAAGCAGTGCGAAACGAAAGCGCTCTTTCAGATAGGTGCCGTCTTTTGGCGGAAGGACCAGCGGAAGCTTCTCCGCACGGACTTTAATGTTAACGAAAACCGGCCCGACACCGTTTCGGATTTGTGGCAAGTCAGACGCCAGGCTTTTTGAATCCTTGATGGTGCGGCAGACAGAAATGCCGCAAGCAGATGCCATGTTCGCCAGATCAATGCTGCCGGCGGTATGGGTCAATTGCATGCCGGTCTCTCCATAGCGTTCATTGTCCAGCACGACAATACAGAGGTTTGGTGGACGTTGAATGGCTACCGTTGCCAGCGAACCAAGCCCCATCAGCAATTCGCCGTCGCCGGTGATGACCAGTACGCGCCGCTTTGGTTGCGCCAGCGCCAACCCGAGGCCGACGGCAACAGCGCCGCCCATGGCCCCCCATAACGGAAAATTCAACGGGCTATCGCCGGCAGCGGTCACATCCCAGGCAGAGGCACCGAGGCCGGCGATCACCAGCATATCGCCGCGGTCTTTGAGCAGTTCTTTGACCACCTCACGGCGGCGGAGTGGATAATGTTTGCTGCGCTCTTTGTCCATGGTTTATTTTCCGAATGTTTTTGCACCAAGCAGCCGTTGGGATATCAAAATCGCTGCTGCTGCAGGCCCTTCAAAGGCCATCGTCGCAGCAGCTTCAGCAGTCTCTTTGACGCGACGACCATCGTCTACCGCAAACGGTATGACACCTGCAAGTGACAATACGTCCGTCGTATTCTGCCCCATTGGTACTTGCCAGGGGTTAAACTCACCCCATTGCCCCCGCATGGCCACCAGTATCAGCAACGGTATCCGACATACGCGTATGAGGGACAACATATTGATGCAATTGCCGACACCGCTGCTTTGCATCAGCAGAGCGCCGCGTTGTCCACCCAGCCAGGCACCGGTAAGCAACGCCACACCTTCTTCTTCAGTGGTCAGTGCAATGGCTGCCATTTCATTGCTGCCGTGACACATCTCGATCAGGCGTGCATGACCCATATCCGGCACATAAGCAACCTGGCGAACCCGATGGTCAATCAGCACCCGAAATAAATCGTCCGGCCAGTTAGTAGAATGATTTGTCCTCATCGGCTTTTTCTTTCGCTGCTTTTGATGGGTTTATAGTAAATATCAGTCCACTATTTCAATCTAAAAGTTCTCTCTTTATGCAATAAAATGTAGATTTCCAAAAGTTTGAATTACGAAATTGTAATTATATTCCTTTCCTCTTTCTGCCTTAAAAAGTAACTTTTTCTGACAAAAATTGTCATTTTCGGGTAGGTCAATTATCTTGGTTTTAGACACTAAAAGAAAAATTAGTATAAATTTCATAGATATATAGCTACTTTCCAATGCGCTGGGATTTGGCACGAATATTGAAACATATTCCTGGACCGCAAAAAAGGGTCCCGAGAAAGTTATTACACATCTGCTAAAAAGGCAAAATTAGACAAAAGGGAGGTGACCACAAAATATAACGACGTGAAGCTATTTTAGTCGATGTGAAACAAAATGCCAATGATTCGGGGGGAGTCAGGGAAAGGGGGATCCAAAAATGAAGAATAAAATTCCCTCAGCATGGTTTGTATTCACCTGCTGTTTTGTCGTTTTTCCACTGATCGCTTTTGCTTCCGATAATCCGGAAGTTTATGTGGTGACGACCGACATTTATGGTAATTCTAGTTATACCATGAGCAATGGAGATGGAACATTCACCGAAAACGAAGAGCTCATTACATTCAGTGATTCGAGAAATTATAGCTATAGCAATGCAGTCGGTGATTTCGATAATGATGGTGATTTTGATTTAATTTTAGCCAGAGGCAAGTCCAGCGGATATGTTTATGTCTTTGAGAAAATTGGTGCGGGGAATCAGTTTGTCCAACGAAACATAGAGACGGGCTGGACCGAAGGAAAATATCCCGCAGGTGCTGTCGTTGCTGACTTTAATGAAGATGACCAGCTGGACTTTATCATGACGTATTACCTCAGCACAAACTGCAGCCTCTATGAAGGGGACGGAAATTTTGGATTTACAGAGTCCATATTGGCAGCAACTGCCCCTTCCATATCGTTTGGTGCTGACGCGGCTGATTTTAACAATGACGGGCACGCTGATTTTGTCGTCGTTCCCTATTATTCTGCCGAAGAATTATATATCAATCTGGGTAACGGCGACGGAACGTTTTATACGATCAAAAATGAAAGTTATAGTTCAAATGGGTATTGGGACGTTGCGGCTGCCGATTTCAATCGTGATGGCAACGTGGACCTGGTAGCCACATCCAATAGTTTCATGGACGTTTACTACGGCAATGGTGACGGCACCTTTGCCTATCAGTATCGGATTGCAGATTCGGGCATCTACGATTCGCCGGTGGATAATTTTGACTTCAATGCTGACGGCCATCAGGACCTTGTCCTTGGCGCTTATACCAGCCCATCTTTGTCCTTTGCTTCTAATTCTAATGGAGAAGGCATTGCTGTTTTCTTCGGCGATGGAGAGGGTACTTTCGGCGATCCCGTTGTGTACGGCGTCGCAGCTATTGGGGGGTATGTTACCGCAATATCTGCTCCTCCGCCTATACCCAATCAAGAACCGGTTGCCATGATCAATTGTGGCCGCTCTGAAGTAACTGCAGGGCAGACATTCACGGTGGATGGATCGGGTTCCTCTGACGCAGATGGAGAAATAATAAGCTACCAGTGGGATTTCGGAGATGGCAGTGTCCCTGCCGAAGGAGTTATTGCATCGCATGTCTACGAACAAGCCGGCCAATATACCATCACATTAACGGTGACCGACGATCGAGAAGCCACCAATCGCGCCGAGGTAACGATGCTTGTAGTGCCGAGAGCGACGCTAGCGGCCAAAATTAAATTTGTACCACGAGTGCTCAACCTCAAGAGTCGAGGCCGATGGATTTGGGCTTTTGCAAGACTTCCGAAAGGATATCACGCGCACAAGGTTGAGATCGATTCCTTGCTGATTGACGACGGAGGTTCTCAGCGCAGCATCAATCTCGCGGATAGCAAAAAAGGCATTGATGTCAAGACCCACAGAAAGCATGCCAGAAGAGGAATATTTAGACTAAAAATTGATCGCCAGTTGGTCGCAGATGCAATAACCGGCGATTCAGATAAGGTTGTGCTGGGCATTCAGGGCCAGGTGTTGCACAATGGCGAGTATGTCGAGTTTAGCGCCGATGATACTATTCGCGTGATTCATCCGGTCAAGAAAAAACCGAAATGGCGCCATGGAGGCAAAGACAACGACGACGACGAGCACAGACACAGACACAAACACAGATAAAGTTTACTTGATATTCGCATTTATTCGTTGAATTAAGAGGGCAGGGCCTAACGTACAACAGGCCCTGCCCTCTTTTTTTAGAAACCTGAATCAGGCTCCCCATCCCGACATTTTTGTTCAATTTGATTGGCTATCCGTGTAATCATTTCTTCGGAAAGATGTCGCGGTTTAATATAGGTGAACA
>CP070694.1:3426686-3463797 GCA_020353355.1 Desulfobacterales bacterium
TTAGAATAATGTATTCATCAGACACACGCACGGCTGCGCGACAAATCGTACGAGAATCGCTAGATCAAATCCTGGCGGGTAATTATCAGATACCGTCAGTGGAAGAAATGATAACTATTTTGCAAGAAAATTTTGAATATTCCTTTGATGAGTATAAAGCCAAGCAACGCATCGTTCGCTCACATTGGGACTGGAGCGATTCACAGGTATTGGATGAACTGGAGCGGCAAAAGCGTCATTATGAAAATGAGCTGCGCGTCAATTTGAAAGTAACCGCTTTAAATACGATTGAAGAGGTTGAAAACCTGATCAGAAGCTTGAATCATACGATTACCACCTGGAAGGTCAAAAATCTCTAATCTGACCAGACCTTCTCGCGGTTATCGATGACGCGCCCGACTTTGTGGGTGGCTCGTTCCAGGGTATTTTTTTTCAATATCCGAATTTTCGTAAAGCTTTGGTATCCTTGCGCCAGTTCTTTTGGACCCTCACAAATAGCTTCAAAAACACCCTGGCCCCCAGCATACGCTCAATCTCTTGGCGAGACTCGGTGCCGATGCGTTTCAGCTTGCTGCCGTGTTTGCCGATGATGATACCTTTCTGAGAGTCACGCTCCAGATGGATGGTGGCCTCGATTTTGATAAGCTTGCCTTCTTTTTCTTCTTTAAACGACTCTATGGTTACCGCCGTGGCATAGGGTATTTCTTCTCCGGTTAAACGGAAGATTTTTTCTCGAATCAGCTCCGCCGCAAGAAATCGTTGCGGTAGATCCGTGAGCGCATCTTCCGGGAAATACGGCGGGCCTTTGGGAAGAGCGTTTTCTATGGATGCAATCAATTCATCGACCTGGGTGCCCGCGGTTGCCGAAATGGGTACGACATCTTCAAAGTAATATTCTTTGGACCACTTGGCGATGATTTCAAGCAGCGATGATTTTTCAATTAGATCGATTTTATTCAGGGCTAAAATGACCGGGCGCGCTTCATTTTGCAGGCGTTTGATCAGAAAGTATTCTGAATCCGGATCCGGATTGGCCACATCCAGGATAAACAAAATTGCGTCGGCGTCATTAATGGCGGCCAGGGCCGTATCCACAATTCGCAGGTTCAACGTGTCCTTGGCCTTGAAAATCCCTGGAGTATCGAGAAAAATGAGCTGGGCTTTTGGTCGGTGTAGCGCTCCCAGGATGCGGTTGCGAGTGGTTTGCGGTTTTTTGGAGGTAATCGATATCTTTTCACCGAGCATGCGGTTCAACAGGGTGGATTTGCCCGCATTGGGAGCTCCCACGATGGCGACAAAGCCGGATTTGAAATCGGCATATTTTTCGTTGATGGCTGGCATTTTTTCACCACCCGCTTGTCCGCCTCTGGCGGGCTTCGCTTGAGGGCACAAAGGATTTTATTTTTTTGCATTGCCGGGACCTGCCTTCGCTAAATAGCTACGGCAAGGCAGGGACGACGGCAATGCAAAACCATCTGAAGCTGCGCTTCAATGGTTATGGTTGCATAGTTCAATAAATCAAATTAATTCATGCTGATCGGCCCAGTTCTTATCAGAAAATATAAGGACTGCACAAGAGTTTGCAAATATAGCTGAATAATGGATAGGATGAGATATTAGGCGCTTTTGTCATCTTTTATGTTTATCAAAGATAAAATGGCATTCCAGACGGCGTCCCGGCCCAGACGGGTTTTGGCGGAAAACAGAATCACCTCCGCCTTATGGATTGCCAGCGCTTGGATGATTGCAGCCTGATGGTTCAGCTGTCTGTTTTTGGAGAGTTTATCGGCTTTGGTGATGACCAGGATACGGGCGATGTTATAATGGTTCAGCCAGTGGATGAGATCGAGGTCCTCCGTTTTGGGTGTACGCCGAATATCCAAGATGACCACCACCCCTTTTAAGGTTTCTCTTTTAGATAGGAAGGTCTCAATCATGGGACCCCATTGTTTGCGGACGGCTTGCGGTACCCTGGCATACCCGTAGCCCGGAAGATCCACAAAGACCATGGCATTATTGATATTGAAGAAATTAATCATTTGCGTTCGTCCGGGCGTGCGGCTGGTTTTAACGAGATGTTTGCGGTTGACCAGAGTATTGATCAAGCTTGATTTTCCCACATTGGAGCGGCCGGCAAAGGCAATTTCCGGCAGGAGAGCCGGCGGATACTGGGAGGCTTTGGTGGCGCTGGTGATAAATTCGGCGGACTTTATGATCATAACAGTGAGTGCTGGGTATTCGGTATTGGTTACGATTTAATATTTTTAGTGATAGATATGACAACGCAAAGCGCAAAGGGCATAGCGCAGAGCGTAATATTTGCAAATAACAATTCGTTGGTTTGATCTTCGCTATGCGCTATGCGCTATGCCGAATATGGATCTTCGAGAAGTTTGATAAAAGTTTCTGGCCATTAAGCACCCTTTTCGAGGTACTTTTGGAGTCTGTTCATGCCTTCTTCGATATTTTGCAGGGAATTCGCATAGGAAAATCTGAGATAGCCTTCTCCATTTTGACCAAAATCTATCCCCGGTGCAACCCCAACATGAGCTTTTTCTAAAATATCGAAAGCAAGGTTATACGAATCACCGGATAAATGCTTGGCATTGGCAAACACATAAAATGCGCCGGTAGGTTCCACGGTAATACCAAACCCCAGTTCCTTTAACCGGCGAATCATAAATTGCCTGCGTTCATTGTAAATTTTCTGCATCCGGGCCACATCATCTCCGGCTTCTTTCAAGGCTGCGATACCGGCTTTTTGTACCATGGCGTTGGCGGATATAAAAAAGTTTTGAGAAATTTTTTGCATGGATCGAATGAATTCCCGCGGGGCAATAACATAGCCAAGGCGCAAACCGGTCATGGCAAATGCTTTCGAAAATCCGTTCATCACAAAGGCACGATCAGTAAATTCCAAAATGGAATGTTCTTTTCCCTCGTAAACCAGACCGTGGTAGATTTCATCGGATACGATATAAGGTGAACCCGGTTTTTCTACCATGATCGCAATTTCCCGCATGCGCTTTTCAGACAGAAGATTGCCGGTTGGATTCGATGGCGAGTTGATAAATATAGCTTTGGTTTTTGGAGATATTTTTTCCCTGATGGCTTCGGGTCGATATTGAAATCCGTCTTCTTCATAAACGGAAATGGTGACCGGTACACCATCGACAAACTTAATAAAATTAGGATAACAGGCATAATGCGGATCGGAGATGATGACCTGGTCGCCTTTTTCCAGCAATGCCGAAAACACGAGGAATATCGCCGGCGACGACCCTGAGGTAACGATAATCTGATTTGGGTCTACGGATACCTTATAGGTTTTTAAAAAGTATTCGCCGATAGCTTCGCGAAGTTCGAAAAGGCCCAAACTGTGGGTGTAATGGGTATGGCCGTCGTCAAGTGCCTTACAGGCGGCTTCCTTTACGCAGGGTGGTGTATCGAAATCCGGCTCACCAACTTCTAAATGAACGATGTCCACACCCGCGCGCTCCATTTCGTTGGCTCTTTCCAGAACATCCATCACAATAAATGAGGTCATTTTTTCGGTTCGCTTTGAAATCATTGGTTAGCCCTTTAATTTTATTATCATCCTGATATCATCGCGGCTGGAAGCCGCTCCCACTCATTTTTTTATCGGTAGTTGCCTTAGAAGTTATTCTAAAAAAAAAGCTAGACCACTTTATTGAGAGGATATTCTATTATCCCTTCCGCTCCGTTTTCCAGTAGTTTTGGAATCAGATCTCTGACCACATCCGAATTGACCACAATTTCCACCGAAAACCATTTGGACTGGTAAAGCGGAGCCACCGTGGGTGCGTTTAGACTGGGAAGCAACGCAATTACGGTTTCCATTTGCTCTTCGGGCACATTCATCTTCAACCCGACCATTTTTTCCCCTAACAAGGCGCCCTTGAGCAACAGCGCAATTTGTTCGACTTTTTTGCGTTTGTCCGAATCCTTCCAGGCGTCATGGTTAACGATGAGTTGGGTGTTGGTTTGCATCAATTCGTCCACGATGCGAAGGCCATGGGCCTTGATGGTGCTCTCGGTTTCGGTAACTTCAACCACCGCATCCGCCAGCCGGGAGACAACCTTCGCCTCGGTGGCCCCCCACGAAAATTCGACCTTTACCTCAATGTTGCGCTCTGCGAAATAGCGCTCCGTAAATTTAACCAGCTCCGTGGCGATTTTTTTGCCTGCCAGATCTTCCAAACACTGGATTGGCGATTCATAAGGTACCGCAACGACCCAGCGCGCCGGTCGCGAACTGACTTTGGAGTAGATGAGATCCGTGACCACATGGACATCCGAGTTGTTCTCTGCGATCCAGTCTTTTCCGGTAAGTCCGGCATCCAGCGTACCGCTTTCGACATACAGAGACATCTCTTGAGCCCGGCATATCGCACATTCGATGGTATCATCGTTTATTTCGGGAAAGTAGCTTCTTCCGTTAATATTAATGTTCCATCCGGAGCGTTTGAACAATGCGATGGTAGCGTTTTGAAGGCTTCCTTTTGGCACTCCCAATTTTAATTGTTTCGTCACTTCTTATATACCTCCTGAGGGTCAACTACCGGTTTGCCGACAATGGTAACCGACCCATTTTTTACTTTTTTATGAAAACAGCTGCGATGTCCGGTATGACACGCCGCATCACCGAGCTGTTCCACTTTCAATAGGACTGTATCGTTATCACAGTCGATTCTTATTTCCTTGACAAGCTGCAAGTGGCCGGACGTTTCGCCCTTTACCCACAGCGTTTGTCGACTGCGGCTGTAATAGGTGGCCGTGCCGGTAGAAAGCGTTGCATTCCATGCCTCCGGATTCATATAGGCCATCATCAGGACTTCACCGCTTTTGTAGTCTTGAACAATAGCCGGAATTAACCCGCCGGTTTTTTCGAAATTAAGTTTGATCATTGTTTTTCACGATCAGCAGCTTTTAATGGTAAAATGTTTTAAAACTAGTATTGAATTTGTTGCTTATTAAAGTTAATATAATATTTTTAGAGGGTAGCGATTGACCTATTATATTTTCATCAAATACGTTCATTAAACTTTTATTGCTACCCATTACCCGATATAATGTCAAATAATTTTTTTGTGCAATCAGGGGTACTTGGATAATGCTAAAGCCAAAAAGTACATCTGAAATTTTAAAGCAGAGAGCCAGACGGAAAAAAAGGGGATTTTTCAGAAAATTTTTTCTATGGTTTCTTTTGGTGGGATTCATTCTTATCCTGTTCGCGGCGGCGGCTGGTGTCGCCACATTTTATTATTTGAGCCAAGACTTGCCCAAAATTGCGTCGTTAACCGATTACAAACCTTCGGTTATTACCACGGTGTATTCAGACGACGGGCGCAAAATTGCAGAATTTTTCAAAGAACGGCGCATTGTGATACCGCTTTCTGAAATGCCCCAAATGTTACTGAAGGCCTTCATCGCTGCGGAAGACGCGCGCTTTTACAAGCATAAGGGCATTGATGTGTATAGCATCATGCGAGCATTTTTCAAAAATATTGAAGCGGGAACAATTGTGCAGGGGGGCAGCACCATTACCCAGCAAGTGACCAAATCATTTTTCTTAACCCCGGAACGCAGCTATACCCGCAAGTTAAAAGAAGCCATTTTGGCGCACCGCATCGACAAGGCGTTTAACAAAGACGAAATTCTGTATCTGTATTTAAATCAAATTTATCTGGGACACGGCGCTTATGGGGTGGGCGCAGCTGCCGAAAATTACTTTGGAAAATCCGTTAAGGACTTAAATCTTGCCGAATGTGCGATACTGGCAGGTTTGCCTCAGGCTCCCAGTAAATACTCTCCATTCAAGCATTCGGAAAGGGCCCGGCAGCGGCAGATATACGTTTTAAACCGGATGCTGGCCGAAAATTATATTACCAATGATCAAATCAGCGCAGCCCTGAATACCCAATTGGACATAAAGCCCCGGCGGAATGTCTATATTGAAGAAATCCCGCATTATACCGAGCATATTCGGCGCTACATTGAAAAAAACTATGGGGAAGACGCGCTTTATACCCAGGGACTCAAGGTCTATACAGCCGTTAATGTTGAAATGCAGAAAATTGCCCGCGAAGAAATACAAAAAGGGCTTTATGATTTAGATAAGCGACAAGGGTACCGCGGCCCGGAGAAACACCTCAAACCGGAAGAAATTGAGGGATTCTCCCAAGAACTTCAAACCGAGCTGGAGACCACTCCCTTGGAAGAGGGTCAAACGGTAAAGGGGGTCGTTGTAAAAGTAGACGACCGTGAAAAAACGGTTAGCGTTCGGATGGGTAAGGCGTTAGGCCGGATTGAGCTTGCCGATATGCAATGGGCCCGCAAACCGGATCCGGAAGTTGCCTATTATGAAACCAAAGTCAAAAAACCGAGTGAAGCCCTTCAGGTGGGTGATGTCATACTCGTAAAACTGAAAGAAAAGGTAAAAGAAAAGGATCTGTGGGCCCTTGCACTGGAACAGGAGCCCATTGCCCAGGCGGCATTGTTGTGCATTGAGGCGGAAACCGGATTTGTTAAGGCCATGGTGGGTGGTAGGGATTTCCGTGAATCGCAATTTAACCGTGCGTTTCAATCCAGACGACAGCCGGGATCGGCCTTTAAACCCATTATTTATGCTGCGGCCTTGGACAAGCAATTTGATGAACCCGAAAAATTTTATACGCCAGCCACCGTTATCATCGACTCTCCCATTGTGTTTGAAGATGAAGAGCGTGACTTTACCTGGAAACCGAAAAACTACAAAGAAAAATTTTTCGGTCCCACGCTTCTGCGAGATGCCCTGGCAAAATCGCGCAATGTCGTTACCATAAAAATACTGCGAGACATCGGGATTGATTATGCCATTGAGTATGCCAACAAACTCGGTATTACCTCTGAATTAAGCAAGGATCTATCCATTGCGCTCGGTTCATCGGGCGTGTCTTTACTGGAGTTGACCAATGCCTATTCGGTGTTTGCCAACCACGGATTTATGATTGACCCCCTTTTTATTACCAAGATTGAGGATCGGGATGGCAACGTGATTGATGAATTTGTTCCTGAGCGCACCAAAGTGATTGAAAAGACGACGGCCTACCTGATGACCCACCTGCTGGAAGGGGTGGTCAAATACGGTACCGGATGGAGAGTCAAAGCATTGGGCAGACCGGTTGCCGGTAAGACCGGAACTACCAACAATTTGTTTGATGCCTGGTTTATGGGCTATACGCCTGAATATATAACCGGCACCTGGGTGGGTTTTGATGATGAAGCTCCTCTTGGCCAAGGGGAAACCGGTTCCCGCGCAGCCAGTCCGATATGGCTGGGCTTTATGACACGGGTGCTGGAAGGCAAACCGGTCAAGGTCTTTCCCGTGCCGGAAGGCGTGGTGTTTTCCAAGATTGATGCCGATACCGGCTTGTTGCCCATTCCGGAGTCCAAAAACACTGTATTTGTTTGTTTTAAGGAAGGAACGGTTCCGACTGAATCCACGAAACCGCCGCATCAGGTTACTGAAACGGAAGATTTTTTTAAAAAAGACCTTTAGATAGCCGCTGGTTGCTGGAGACTGGAACCGGTCCCTGGATTCCGGTATCAAAATGAATTGAGATCTTTTCAGGTCTATTAGCCTGCCCCATGTTTCTGAAACAGAGAACCTTTACCTACCGGTCTTTCCATCTTGGAATGGGATAGATATATTTTTGGGGTGCAATTTTTTTCGGCCATACAATTGCGAGTTCGCTGTTTATCCATTGAACCAATAAAGTCGGCAACTGGTTTTGCTGGATCTTTTTATTGTAAGAGACGAATTTTACAGGACCAAACACGGTCATCATATCGGTTTTAGCTAAAGCGTTTCTCACTCCTTGGGCAGTTAGTGTTTCTGTCCGCTTCAGCGCATCGGCGATGACATGCATTGCGGCATAAGCCTGAGCACCATGATAGTCCGTTGCAATACCGTATTTAGCAACGAACTTATCATGATATTCCTGAGCGCCAGGATATGGTGCTGAAGGGATCCACCGGGCAATGGAATAGACATACTCCGATGCGTTGCCGGCCTTTTTTTGAAAATCAGGCAGGCTAAATCCAGCTGCATTGCCAATGAACAGCTTGGGGCTCAGCTCGAGCTCTTGGGATTGACGCATCAAAAAGGAAGCATCCATACCGTTCGCAATCATGCATACCAAATCCGGCTCTCTTGCCTTAACGCTGATTAACGATGGCCTGAAATCCGTGGTGTTGGGTTCAAAACTCTGCTGCAGGACAATTTGCAAGCCAAGCTCTTCCGCGTGTTTGATGAATTTTCTGGCTTCATACGCCCCAAACCCAGAATTCACATGTAATATGGCAAGGGTTTTGATGTCAGAGGCGACTTCCTGGACAAACGATTTGAATGTACCGAAATACTCACTGACCGGTTGATTCAACCGGAAAATGTATTCCCAGCCTTGTTCGGTGATCCTATCCGCAGATCCAGTGTTTACCAGGAACGGCACCGCGTTTTGTTGGGCGATTGCAATGGTTGCCCAGGTTACAGTGCTTGAATATCCTCCACCGATCACGATCACTCTGTCCTGCTTAATTAATTTTTCAATGGCGGAGCGCCCGACATCCGATCTTCCGGAAGTGTCTTCTATGATGAGCTCGATTTGTTTGCCGTTGACGCCACCCGCAGCATTAATCTCATCTACTGCCAGAAGGAAAGATTTATTCTCAATCTCGCCGAATTTGGCAAGTTTGCCGGTCAACGGCAGAATTACCCCCACTTTTATCCGGTCAGCAGCCGATGCGCTGCCAAGCGTTAAGCCAATTAGCAATATAAAATAAGTTATGCCTACAGTAATTTTTTTCACTCAACGAATCTCCTTCTTCGACATCATTGACTGTCATCAGCCTATCAAGAAACAACAGGAATGCAACATATTTATGGTTGGATTTTTCGGGTTTATAGAATAAGAGTCTTGCATTGTCATTTGGTTTCATTGTAATATTCACCATTACCGTTGGGTAAAGCTCGCTATCCGATCGTTTTTAATAAAATGTATATTCCATCAATTAATTAGAAAAGAGGCAGAAAAATGATACTTCCAAAAGTTGACATCAAAAATATACTCTATACGACTGACCTTTCTGAAAATGCACGCTATGCGTTTGCATACGCGGTGAGCTTGGCCAATCTTTATGATGCAAAAATTACCCTCTTGCATGTATTGCCCGAAGTTCCGGCGCTGGCGGACAAAAATATTATCGGATATATTGGCGCAGATCGCTGGCAACAAATAAAGGCGCACCATTTTCAAGAGGCAAAAGAAGCACTTATCGGGAAGCGCAGAGATCACCTGGCCATCAAAGATGTGCTCCAACAATTTAGTGAAAATGCAAAGAAAGGTGAAGCTGTTGGCACCGATGAGATTATTGTAGAAAGGGGAAATCCGGTTGAAGAGATTTTAAAACAGGCTGAAGAACGACGCTGCGATCTCATTGTGATGGGAACCCACGGACATGGAGTGTTGGAAGAGGCCATGATCGGAAGTACCGCGCGACGGGTGGTCCGGCGTTCCAAGATACCGGTTCTGGTGGTCAGGTTGCCGGAAGAATAAGAATAGTGTCCATCCGAAATGGCCTCTTTTTCGCTGAATCGCGGCAAGATACCGCTCCCACTGTGGGGGTGGCTTCGACTCGGCTGAGCGGCTCGACCTGAGCTCGTCGACAGGTCTCGTCGCAGGCCAGCCACGATAAAAACCCCTGCCCGCCATCGTCCGCCTGAGATAGGCGGACTCAGGCAAGGCGGGAGGATTTGTGCGGCCCTGGTAATCGAAAAAAATCCTCATTTCCGAATTGGAAATTAATTTGTGCCATCTTTTCAGGGTTTTTCTTTTTCGGATTGGCACTCACCAACCTTGAATTAACCATTTCTTTTCTACATTACCCGTGAATAATCTAGCCGCAACATCAATAATAGTCCTGTTGATTGCTTTTTTTCTTGGTTTTTAAAATACTAGTATTCGACAAAATGCCCTGGAACGGTTTTGATTTTTTGTAAAAATCGTCATGGCGTTTCAACTTGACAATCTCAGGCTGCTATCTGTATATAATATAGTTCGATACGCAAACACTGCTGCTTCTCAGGCGATCATGGCAATTCAAAAAGGAGATAAGCATGAAAAAGGACGACCTTACTGTGGTGAAACATATCGGTGCTGCGCGTATGCAAGTTCTCAACGATTCCGGCATCACCACCATCAAAAAGCTTTATGAAATACCGCTGGAAAAACTGGCCCAGGTAGAAACCATCGGTGAACGCTATGCGAAGCTGATCAAGGATGCTGTGGTGGAAGTTTATGTACCCTCCGCTGAAGAGATAGCCGCAAAGAAGGGAGCTGCCAAAGAAAAGCAAATAGAACCAATCGATCAGGGTTTACAAAAACAGATTAAAATTCTGAACAAACGGTTAAAGCAGGCAAATGAAAAATTAAAACCGCTGGGAAAAAAGAAGTATCTGGAATTATACGTCGATTTTAAAAAAAGATCCAAAACACTGAAAACCCGTCTCAAGGGCTTGAATCAATTAGAAGGAGGCCTTCCCAACAAGGTCAAGAAAAAAATCATTAAAAAAGCCGATGCGCTGAATGCAACGATGAAAAATGTCGGCAAAAAACCAAAAAAGAAAACCTATAAAACATTATCTCAGGAAATTCAGTCGTTTTCTAAAATGCTCCGGGATACTCGCTCCTGAATGAAGAAATTATTATTATTGGGCGATATTCATGCAAATTATCCGGCCTTAAACGCAATCGAGAAGTATATCCAGCCGGAACGATTCGATCGGATTATCAACACCGGCGATTTCACCGTTTACAGTACCTTTCCCAATGAAACGATTCAATGGTTTCGTGAAAGAAAAAAAACCATCTGCATATTAGGCAATACGGATCTGCGCGTTTTAAGAATCTTAAAGGGTAAGAAATTAAAGAGACCCAAAAAAGATGAAAAGCGGGTTATGTATTTTTGGACATCTGAAAACCTGCATCCGGAGAATATCTCATATCTGAAATCCCTGCCCAAACAAACGGATTTCACCGTAGGCCAGATGCGCATCGGTCTATTTCATGGGACACTTGATGATCCGGATGAAGAACTGGATCCCTCTGTGCCCGAAAGCCGTTTCCATAAACTGGCTGACCACTCGCGCTTTGAGGTTCATATCATGGGCCATTCGCATGTGCCCTATTATAAAATCGTCGGTGGGGTTCATTTTATCAATCCCGGCAGTGTGGGACGCATGTTTGATGGAGATCCCCGGGCGTCGTTTGCCGTTCTTAAGATTTTTTCAGGAAATATAGCCGTGGAACATTTTCGAATCCCTTATCCGGTGGAGAAAGTGGTCGAGGGTCTCAAAGATCAGCAACTTCCGGATATATATGGCAAAATGTTTCGAGTCGGAAAGAAACTCAATTAAACCAGTGGTGCACAAAGGATATAAAATACACACCGAGAAGATTTGGAGCTGTTATGAAAACCATGCAGGCCAAAAAAAGTAAGCCCGGAGAATCAGAAGATCGAATGCCTGGTTCGACGGCCCAGATACGGGATGTGATGAAGAAAGTCGAAGCGGATCTCACCTGTATTGCCCCGGACAAACGCTTTCGCAAGATAATGAGGGTTCTCAAAAAGAAAGATAAGCAAGAAATTGTCCAGGCGGTATTAGAGAAGTTTTACAATGCAGAGGAATTGAAACCCTACCAGGCGGAGCTGATCAAAATGCAGCGCCATCTGGAACGGACCGGAAAGAAAATGGTCATCCTGTTCGATGGCCGCGATGCCTCGGGAAAAGGCGGAACGATCCGCCGGGTGACCCGCTATATGAATGAAAAAAGATATCGTGTCGTGGCCCTGGGCAAACCCAGTGAGCACCAGAAAACAGAGCTTCATATCAAACGCTATATCGAACACTTTCCGCGAGCCGGAGAGATTGTCTTGTTTGACCGAAGCTGGTACAATCGTGCCATGGTGGAACCGGTGATGGGATTTTGTACTCGAGATCAGTATAATCGCTTTATGAAAAAAGTGAACACCTACGAACAAAATTTTCTCGAAGATGCCGGCAAGACCATATTGCTTAAACTTTATTTTTCGGTAAGCAAAGAGGAACAGGCCAGACGCTTTGAACGCCGAAAGAACGATCCCTTGCGGCAGTGGAAATTATCCGAGGTGGACTTGCAGGCCCAGGACTTGTGGGATGAATTTACCGAAAAAAAATTCAAGTTGTTAAAAAAGACCCATACGAAAGAATCGCCCTGGTGGGTCATTCGGTCCGATGACAAGCATCTGGCCCGGCGGGAAACCATGAAGCTTATCCTGAATTCGGTGCACTATAGAGGAAGAAGCCGCAAACTGGATTTTAACCTGGATCCGGATATTGTTATCGCCGGCGACCGGGAAATAAAAATAATGAAAAAACAGCGCAAAAAATATGGCAAATCCCTGGTGTGATGGCTGAGATTTTTTGTGCCGGAAAAAATACATCAGATTTTTTAGATCCTGTTTTCTGTGTTTACCGATAAACTGGAGGGGCAAAAGATGGCGAAAGAAACCAAAAACAAATCCAAACCCAAGGATCCAAAACCACCCAAATCGGAGCAAATCTCGGCAAAGGGGAAAAATGCATCAAAAGCAGAAAAGGAAACCAAGAAAGAAGGCAAAAAGAAGCTAAAAAAGAAATTATCCGAACACACGGCCTTTAAGAATAAGGACAAGAAAAAAAAGAAAAGCCGCCTGCCGGTTTGGGTAAAAAAATTTACCCTCGAATACGAAGAAGAACTGCACAAGCTGCAGATCGAACTGTTGAAGCTGCAAAAACATGTCAAGAAGAAAGGATTGCGTGTGGTGATGTTGTTTGAAGGACGGGATGCCGCGGGCAAAGGTGGCACCATCAAACGGATTATTGAGCATTTGAATCCAAGGGGCACACGGGTTGTGGCCCTTCAAGCACCCGACGACACGGAACGCACCCAATGGTATTTTCAACGCTATATTCAACACCTGCCGGCGGCCGGAGAGATCGTTCTCTTCGACCGCAGCTGGTATAACCGCGCCATGGTCGAACCCGTAATGGGCTTCTGCACCGATGAGCAAAATAAACGGTTTTTAAAAGATGTTCCCCTGTTTGAAGAGATGATTGTCAAAGACGGCATTATGTTATTTAAATTTTTCTTTTCCGTTTCCAAAGATGAACAGTTGCGGCGCTTTGACGCGCGCGAGACCGATCCGTTGAAACAGTATAAAATATCCCCGGTTGATCGAATGGCTCAAGAAAAATGGGACGATTATACCGTCAGAAAATTCCAGATGCTCAACGAAACCAACCGAACACTTTCGCCATGGACCATTATAAGATCGGACAATAAGAAACTGGCACGCCTCAACTGCATCAAGCATATTCTGTCTAAAATCGAATATGACGGTAAAATTTCCAAAAAAGAACTCCGGGCCGATCCCGAGGTGGTGGTATCGGGCATTGAAGAAATCAGATTCTTGGAAGAGCATTTACTGGCGCCGGTGGAGTTGCCGGGATAACTGATGCTCTCGAACCTAGTTTGAATCAACACCGGGGCAATCATTTGGATCAAGGGAGAAAAAGGAGGACAACATGCCAGTTCAGGTTATCATCAAACGCAAATTCCATGTCGCCAATCCGAAGGAGCTGATTCCGCTACTCACGGAGTTGCGCAACCATGCAAAAGTCCAGCCCGGCTATATTTCCGGTCACACATTAAAAAACCTTGACAATCCCGATGAGTACCTGGTCGTCAGCATGTGGGAGACGGCCGATGATTGGAAGAAATGGTTGCAGAGCAAAGAACGCAGAGACATCCAGGGCCGGGTGGATTCTCTGATCGGGGAAAGAACCTTTTACGATGTCTTTGAGCCCGTAAGCCATTGACGGATGGCTATCTTTCCGGCATCGGCAAAAACAATAAGGCAAGCCGGAGAAAGGAAGAGCGTATTATGCGGGTTAAGAAGCTATTGGATAAGAAAGGTCACGATGTGTTTTGCGTTTCGCCGGATACAACGGTCTACGATGCCTTGAAGCTGATGGCGGAAAAAGAGATCGGCGCGCTGGTGGTGCTTGAGCAAGGAAAGCTGGTGGGGATCATGTCCGAGCGGGACTATGCCCGCAAGGTGATTCTCCAGGGCAAAAGCTCCAAGGAGACCGCGGTTCGGGAGATAATGACCTCAAAGGTTATTCATGTCAGTCCCGACAAAAAAGTGGGAAAGTGTCTATCGTTGATGACCAAAAATCGCATCCGCCATATTCCGGTGCTGGAGGGGGAACGCCTGGTCGGAATGCTCTCCATCGAAGATGTCAAGAGCGTAACATAGCTACCGGTTTTCCAAAAAGGGATCAACGTGGGCGCTTCAGGCAGCCTCCGAAATAACCGTCTTTTCTTCCCCTGATTCAGCTACTGTCATGGCTATCCGTTTGGCGTGATAGTAAATTCGTTTGAGCTTTTCAATGATTTCTACTTCCACACTGTAGGCCTCAAATTTTCCGGAATCTTCGCTGACGAGCCGCTTCGCCTGATGTAAATCGGCCTGCTCTACCAGACGGTCCATATCCTCACTCATGGAGATGGCGCGCACGGCAAAATCCTTGTCTTCCTCGACCAGCGCCCGCACGGCGGCCTTGAGCGCATCGGATACAACAACATGAACGGTGTTGATGACCTTCTGAGTCGCCTCGCTGATCTTGAATCCTTTTTTGAGCCTTTTCTCTCCCAGGTCCACCAGATTGACTTCGATTACGTCGCCGATGTGTTCCAGGTCATTGACGGCCCCCATGAGTTTTACCATTTTTTGAGTCTGGTATTCATTCAGTTGCAGCTTGCTGACTTCTGCCAGATAATTGACAATGTGCTTGTATAGGACATCGACCTCTTCATCCATCTCGCGCACAGCCTGCAGGGCTTCCTTGTTTCCGGTCAACACGGCCGGCAGCATGGCTGTGTTCATCAGATCCACCCGTTTTCCCATCAGCTTGATTTCATGCCGGGCCGCATCCAGAGCCAGGCTGGGTGTCTGAAACAGCATTTCACTCAAATATTTTGGTTGAATTTCTTCAACCTCCGGCAGGGGCTTATCCGGAACCAACCAAAAAACGAATCGGGCAAATTGGGCGACCAATGGAAGAAAAAGAACCGCTATTGCTACATTGAACAATGTATGCGCATTGGCCACCTGGCGCGGCAGTACTGAGGCTGCTGCTTCCAGACTGGTAAGGCCTTCTGACGGGGAGGGGGAGATATAAACGATAAACTTTGCAAACGGTCCAATAAAGGGTAATAAAACTAGAACTCCTATTATCTTAAATAGCACGTGACTCACGGCTACACGGACCGCCTCGCGCGGTTTGCCGAGCGAGGCCAATCCTGCGGTCACACAGGTGCCGATATTTGCACCAAGCGCCAGTGCGATTCCCGCCTCCAACGTGATCAACCCCTGCATCGCCAGCACGATCAGCACGCCCATGGTTGCAGAACTCGATTGAATCAGCGCCGTAAAAATTGCAGCTACCACAATAGCCAGTATCGGATTGGCCATGCTGGCCATCACATCAATAAATGGCTGAAAAGTTCTGAGGGGTTGCATGGCATCATTCATCACTCCCATACCAAAAAAGATCATTCCCAGTCCCATGGTCATATAACCGTATTGCTGGATTTTTTCTTTTTTGGAGGAAAAAAGCATTCCGAAACCGATTGCCATCAGCAGCAACGCATACTTGGTCACCTTAAATGCCACAATTTGAGCCGTGATGGTGGTGCCTATGTCCGCGCCTAAAATCACGCCGATCGTTTGGGACAGCGACATCAAATTTGCGGTTACGAAACCGACCAACATGACCGTGGTCACCGAACTGGACTGTATAACAGCCGTCACGATCGCGCCGGTGATAAGGCCCATGATGCGGTTGTTGGACAACATCCCCAGGATGTCCCTCATTTTTTCGCCGGCCACAGTCTTCAGGGCGTCGCTCATTCGTTCCATCCCATACAAAAACAGGGACAGCCCCCCGAGCAATCCGATAGCCAGAAAAAACCAGCTGATTTCATGTTCGCTGGCATCGGTTTTGGCGTGGGCAGATATCGGTGAGAGCAATAAAAACATACATACCCCAAGCAATCTCAGTTCGAATCTAGGATGAGAACTTATCCGTTTCATGTGTCATCTCCCTTATGCCGATGAAAACACGAGTTACCTTTTCATTGAGGCTTTGACAACCGTTACCGGGATGGGGGAAAGCTGCACCACCCGTTCAGCCTTTGAACCCACCAGTAAATGGGACAATCCCGTGCGCCCATGACTTCCGACGATAATCATACGGGCTTTTTCCTTCTCAGCGATTTCCACGATTCTCCTGACGGGAGTTCCCACCACGAGAAGCGGCATGGCTTCTTGAATAGGCTTCTGATCGGGATAGGTCTGACGAATTTTTGTAAGAAATTCGTCCATCATTTCTTCGGCAGCCTCTTCCATGGACTGGAGGAACTTCTTATTTTTCCCCTTTTGAGCATAAAATCCCGGTGCTTCTGCAGGATCATGGATAACATGAAGCACCAGAAGCCGGGCGTTTAGACATCCTGCCAGCTCGCTGGCAAAGATCAAGGCCTCTTCCGAATAGGAGGTAAAATCAACAGCAACCAACAGAATGTTATTATCCCATTTTGTAACCATTTTCTATTCTCCTCAACCTGCAGATGCATCAATCTTTTTCAAAATTTTTTTCCGCATCGATAGAAAAAAGGGCAGCCGAGCGTAATGGTCCAGATTGCCCTTGAATTTTATGGTTTTTGGAAACGACCGCTATTTCTTTTTTTTCGTTTTTTTTCCTTTTTTTCCCTGTTTCTTTTGTTTCTTCTTCGCTTTGGCTTTCTTCTTTTTCTTTTTTTGCCTTGCTTTTTCTTTTTTGGCTTTCTTCTTCTCTTTTTTTGCCTTCTTCTTTTCCTTTGCTACCTTTAATTCGGCTTCCTCAGTTTTCTGTTCTTTCTCTTTCTTTTCGGTCTCCTTTTTTTCTGCCATGGTGCCCCTCCTCCTTTCTTAAGTTTGCCGGTTCATTGATTGAACCGATGCATTGAGAATCATCAAGCATGCTTCTTGGGAAACTCAAAGAATTTTAATTTACCGCAGTGCTCGTTAATATTGGCCCATGATGAAATATTTAATTCCACACAAATTGCGCCGCAGGTTGGGATATTGCCGATAGGCTGATCGCCGACATAATTAGCCAATCCATTCAATGCCGGGTTGTGACCGACGACCATGGCCTTATTCACGGTATCGTCAATTTGTTTAACAACATGAAATAGGGCGTTTTCACTGAATTCATACATCGTCTCGCTGTATCGAATATTTTCAAGCGGGTAATTGATCGCGGCGGCAACAATCCGTGCGGTCATGGCAGCCCTGTTTGCCGGGCTGGATATGACGAGGTCCGGTGTCACCTTTAATTTTTTGAGAATTTTCCCCATGATCGGAGCGCTCTTGCGACCGCGCTTGTTCAGGGGTCTTTCAAAATCATCCAAGTTGGGATATTTCCAACTCGATTTGGCATGCCTGACCAGATAAAGGGTTTTCATGTTTTTTCCCCGATGGCAGATAAGCGAAAATACACAATTTATAGTTAATCGTTATTTGTTATTCGTTAATTGAATGAATATCATCCTCAAATCGGTTGCTATCAAACCAATAACAAATAACGTCTAACATGTAACATCTGATTGGGCAATGTCCAATTAGATTACTACCTTAGTGCAATCGGTTTGTGCAACCACTTTTTTTTGTCAGCCACCCTTCCACACTTTGTGCATACGAATTTGGGATTTCTGACAATATCACTGAATTTATCGAGTTTATTAGATATATCTTCTTGCTTCCATTTGCAAAGCTCTTTTGTTTTTTTTGCCATTTTGTTCTCCCTTTTAGCGATGAGGCATTCATCCGGATTTTAAATCGTGTAGCACCGCTTTTCGGATTCATTCAATTTAACAACGAAAGACAGGCGTGTAAACGTGAGGCATCGCTATCGTTTTTAGTTAGAACAAAATGCAACGGCTACCACGTTGAATACGGATGTTTTATCAGATTGGAATTGAAATAGCGTGGATCGCCGGTCACCTCTTCTCCAATCCAATCGGGCTTGGGAAACTGTTGATCTTCACTGTCCAGTTCCACCTCCGCAACGATTAATCCCTGGTTATCCCCTGTAAAATCATCGATTTCCCAGACCATACCTCCAATTTCCACCTTATAGCGGATTTTCTCTATCAGCGGTTTTTCACAGATGTTCAGCAGTTCATTGGCGTCCTGAAGAGGAATCTCATATTCGAATTCCATGCGGGATGCCCCCACGGTAAGGCCTTTGATGGTCAGGTAGGCCTTATCGTCGATGGTGCGCACACGCACAATTCGTTCCTTTGTGCTGTTTAAATACCCCTGGCGATACTGGGTGCAATTTGCCTGGCGCCAGTTCCCTTCTTTTACGAGAAATTTTCGTTCGATTTCCCTGGCCATATTATTCTTACAATATCATTTTTTTTGTTTTTTTGACTAAGGCGTTTCCGATAAATTCGATATTCGGATTTAATTGCTCTCACAAGTATTAGCCTCAATTAAAATAATTCGCCACAAACGTGGCGAAAGAAATTTTTTAGAAGCCAATTTACATCCAAATAAATTGGGTTATGTATTTAATCCCCAAGGGGTTCCATACTCAAAATTCGCTTGATTGCCAGCAAATAATTCACATTTTCATATTCGTGCAATCCCAGCATTTGCTTGACCTTCAGTACTGCCTCGATATCCGCGGATTCTAACGCCATGGTTTGGATGGCTGCGCCGTTGATGAGCAGTTCTGCAATTTCGCCGATACAGCCTTTGATTGTATAACCGAAGCGGCGCTTGAATACCCGGGCTAAAACCAGTTGCGGATGGGGTGTCAGGATGTCTTCGAGAAATTGCGCCAGGGTATATTCAGATCGATTAAACTCCGGACCAGCTGTACCCAGCGCTGGAAACACGTCATCGCGGAGAACCTCCATCTTCACGGGAAATACTGCCTGTATGCGAGGTTTCCATTGCTGGAGGCCTTTTTCTTCTTTGACCCAAACCTTAATATCCAATGTATCGTATCGAATTTTTACATTATTCTCGTTATTGCTTAAAGATAAGATGTAAATCTCCGAGCTTTCCCGGAATTTATCCAATTTGGAAAGCTTGCGCATCTTTTCTTCTGCCAGTCCAAAATTTTGGGCGAATGCCCGAAACTCATAGCGCGGTATTATGGCTTGCATACTGCCACTGCTTTATTGAGATGGGTTGTAATTAAACTAGATAACATTCAATCTGTGATTTAGGGTAGCAGATCCTTTTCCCATTTTTCCACTCGAGGGGGAGTCTCGCCCTGGAGCAGGGCGGCAAATGCCAGCAATGCCTTGCGCGCATCTCCGATGGGGTAATAAAACGCATCCCAGTGCTCGCTGTCTTCGCCGTCGTGGTTGGGAATGACATAATCAAACTTCCAGGCCTCCCTCAATTCTACAATCGCGCTCGCCACGCGCTGTTCGATGTTTTCCAAATCTTTTAGCGAAAGAATGGTTTTCTGGCGTTTGGTGCGGCGCAATAATTTCCTGCGCATGATATCCGGCAGGAGTTTTTCAAGATCGGTCCGCTGCAGCGGATCTTTCAGGAACAGAATCTCGTCCCGGGATAGGGGAGCAAGAAAAACCTTCAGGGTCGGAATTTCCTGCAACTCGCTTAATTCACTCAGTTTGGCCGGTATAAAAGGATTGCCTTCAAAAAACGCGTCCCGGCCTTGGTCAAGAATCGCTCTAATACTGGCCAACTCGATGGCTTGTAAATCTCCCCGAACAATCGCCGACGTGTATCCGGATTTTTTTGCGAGCTCCTCGATTTTTGCCCGGGATCGGAAATAGTAGTCCACACCTTCCCGTTCCCCGGGTCTTGGGTCACGGCTGTTGTACAGTACAACCTGCTGTAAATTATCGGCCAGATCCGGATAGAACTTGCGCAATGCACTATACAGTGGCCCCTTTCCAACACACGAGGGTCCCGATAATATCACAAATCGGCTCATCCTATACTCCCTTCTCGGTTCATTTCGTCTGGCTGCGGAGAAAGTATGGTACGTTGAACTTTATCCCACAGGTTTTGGTAAGATCGTGATGCCACGGACTCTGGTGAAAACACCGCCACCGGTGCCCTGTAGATTCCCATTTTTTCGATCTGGGCCAAATAAGGAATAAAGCTTTGCAAAACACCGTTATACGTTTTTGACGCCGTGGCGATGATTTCGCGGTGCATTTTTTTGTGCCGATCCACCATCGAAAAAAAGGTGTAAATCTTGCTGGCGTCATAGTTGTTCTTATTGCAAAAGGACAGCAAATGCTTATATGTTCGCACCGATAGCGTCGTTGGAATCAGTGGAACAAGCGCGTAGTCAACGGCGTTCAATATATTCTCGGCCAGAATGCTGATGGTAACCGGACAGTCCAGGAAGATGAAGTCATATTCAGCTTTAAACGGATTTAGAATTTTTCTAAGCCGTTTTTTGGATCGCTTCACTTTGTCAAAGGCGACATCTAAATTGCGCAGAGAAAAATCTGCCGGCAGCAGATCCAGATTTTCATAATCCGTGCCTTTAACACTCTTGTAAACCTGTTTGCCGCCCTTAATAAACCCCTTTGCTCCAGATTTCAGTTTGGGTTTTACGCGAAAATAGTATGTTGCGGAACTTTGCGGATCCAGATCGCAAATGAGAGTTTTCGCGCCGCTCTGCGCTGCCAGATAAGACAGGTTTACTGCTGCGGCGGTCTTGCCCACCCCGCCCTTGTTACTGTAAAGTGCCAGTGTTGTCATCAAACTACCTCTTGCGCTGTTGAAGCGAATAGTTCTCTGAATAGCGCCTGATTTGCAGGCGACGCAAAGTCGGTGAAGGTTTTGGCAAACGCATCTTTAACGGTCTGTTTTTCGTTGTCCAAGGATCCAATTAAGCTGCCAATTGCCGCCAGCGTTTTCTTAGAGCGTTTTGGAGCGGTCGGCAATTCCGCGATGATGTTCAGAAGATATTCTTTCTGAACCCACAGATCGTTAAAGTCTCCTAAATTGTCCTGTAATTTCTTCAATTGCTCAATCAGGGTATTCATTTTTTTGCGGGGAAACATGCTGGAGAAAAACTCCATCAAGTATCGCAGTTTCTTGCAATGAATTCTGAGAACATGCAGCATCTCATCTTCGGTATTTTCAAGGATCTGGCTGCCAAGTTTCACAACATTGCGGTATTTTTTATAGATTCTGTTGCGTGCCAGATCGATTACAGGGAGCTTCGCATTCGATGCGGTGGCCGAATCTCTCAGCGGCTTCTTTAAAAAGGCCTCCCAATCCTTCATAATCTTTGTATATTTTTTAGCCTTCAAACCGCGAATGACCTTCTGCAAGGCCTTTGATCGCTTTTTCCGTAAATGGTCAAACAACGGATCAATGTCTCCCCGCAAAATAGGCGGAAGCATTGCTTTGTAGGTATCTTCCTTTAGAAGGTAGACATCCAAGTCCCGTAGCTCGTTGGAGAGTTTTCCCACATAAGCAAAATCTTTCTTAAATCGAGCAGTTGTTTTGGCTGGGAACACATATTTAATTTGGCCCAATGCCGAGCGGGTTCTGCGTACCGCCACCCGGAAATCATGCAGGAATTCCGTATCCAGGTCCTTCTCAATATTGGCTTCGTTGATCCGCATGACATCTAACAAAAAGCGTAAAGTAACTTTCGTGGCTTTATCAGAGCGCATGTCAGGATCGAGTTGAAGATTTATTTTTGCAGAATAACTGCCCGGCTTTTTGTTGACTGCTGCCAGTACGGTAAAAAATATATCGTCTGCTTTACTCAGGGTAAATCCGGCTGCTTCGATTCGTTTAGCCAGATTGCGCGCATATTTGGGGTATCCCTTCACGGGCTTCAACCATAAATACGTCGCCAGGACCGGGGTATCTTTTTTTGGGGGAGCTCGAAATTCTTCGTAAGCCAGGCGGGCCACTGTTTTTTCCTGCGCGTTTAAAATGCGATAGGGGATCGATCTGGAATGCACCTCAACAAGCTTTAGTAGGGCCCGCATTTTTATGATGGGAGCCAATTGGTTTTTTAATTCGCCATCTGGAAACTCCCTTATAAAAACGGGCAAAGTGCTGATTACGGCACTATGTATGATGTCGCTTTTTGCCAGTTTGCGTAAAAAGAGTCTCCTGCCAGATGCATACAATACCAGTGATTTGTTAAATAAGCGCCAATCAAACGTATCGCAAATCGTAATCTTCTCAGCAAGCATCGACTCTTTTTTGATGGTATAGTGGCCGGACAATTCTTTAATTAATTGCTGTTTATTATAATTGTCCGGTAAATTGTATTTTAGGTTATTGAGCATAATTGATTTGCTATATCGTTTCCGACCGGAAATGATCCTTTTTCCGGTGAACTGCGTTCTCCCTGGAAATGACCGATGACTGCTCCCGAACACGTCGTTTCACGAATGACAGGGATTTTTCTGAAGCTAGATAGGTCTAAACGTGAGATTTTTGCGAGACCTTATATCCGGGCAGCGATTGGCTGCTGATTAAATTGATAAATACTTCTTGAGCAGCGCGGCATGCTTCGCCTTTCAGTGGGCGTCGTTGTATGTATCTGCCGTCGGGCTGCATATCCCAAGCTGAGCAATTGTCGTTTTCATAAACCTGCAAAGTCTCCTCCAGCTCCTGTTTTAACTGCGGGTCGGTAACGGGCATCATGGTTTCCATGCGGCGGTCAAGGTTGCGCCGCATCCAGTCAGCCGAGCCGATGAAGAATTCGGGGTTACCACCGTTTTCAAAGCGATAAATACGTCCGTGTTCCAAAAAGCGACCGAGGGTGCTGAAAACCCGAATGTTTTCGGACAGGCCGGGGACGCCCGCACGCAGGCAGCATAGGCCGCGGACATTAAGGCTGATTGGCACGCCCGCTTGGCTGGCACGATAGAGTTCACGAACCGTGCGCATGTCCTGAAGCTGATTCATTTTGGCACGAATGCCTGCAGGGCGGCCCTCTTGGCTGTGCTGGATCTCGCGATGAATCAACTCCGTGAAGTGCTCGCGCAGATTATGGGGGGCAACCATCAGCTTGCCATAGCCGGGAGACGGCATGGCGCCAGTCAGTTCGTTGAACAAGGCTGCCACATTAGCGCCTAGTTCCTGATCACAGCTGAGAATGCCCAGGTCTTCGTAAATTCGGGCAGTGCCGGTGTGGTAGTTGCCGGTTCCGACATGGACATAGCGGCGAATGCCATCCTGCTCCTCGCGAACGACGAGGGCCAGCTTGACATGTGTCTTCAGGCGCTCCATACCATAGGCGACGTGCACTCCCTCTTGCTCAAGAAGTCTGCCCCAGGCGATGTTGGGCGCTTCATCGAAGCGGGCGGTGATCTCCACCAGTACAGCCACCTGCTTGCCCTGACGTGCTGCCTCCACCAGCGCCTGGATAATCGGCGACTGGCTGCTGGTGCGATAGATGGTCAGTTTAATTGCCAGCACGTGCGGGTCAACCGCCGCACTTTGCAAAAAATGTAAGGTGGAGCTGTCGAAGCTATGGTAAGGATGGTGCAGCAGGATATCGCCTCGGCGGATCTCGGTGAATATCTCTGCGGGGTCATCGGGGTCAAGCAGGCACAGGCGGGGGTGGGTTACGGGCTCATGGGGTGGATCGCGCAACTCTGGATATCCCTCCACCTGGAAGCCCATCAAGTCTGCCAGACCCAAGAAGCTCTCAGTTAATATGATGTCCTGCGGATCGGCATTGAGCTGCGCGGCGATCCAGTGTTGTAACTTCTTGGGCGTGTCGGCGCTCATCTGTAATCGTGTCACGCCGGCAAACTTTCGCGCTGTCAGCTCTGCCGTCACCATGCCGATGATACAGCCCGGCGCAAGCTCGGCTTCATCATCCTCCAGGCATATACGTTCCCACGGGTCATCCTTGGCACCGCGGGTTACGCGAAATAAATAACAATTTAACCCAGCTGCCTTGGGAAACAACAGCTTGAGATTGGAGGCAATTATCTGCTCCAGAGGCACATAACCGCCGCCGGGCAGTGGCACCCAGCGCGGGCGGTTTGCCGGTACTTTGATCCGCACGAATCGGTTGCGTTTCTTCTTGGTTTCCGTTACCTCCACCGCAATGTTCAGGCCCAGGTTACTGATGAAAGGAAAGGGGTGCGAGGCATCCACAGCGAGCGGAGTCAGGATGGGTTCAACCGATTCACGGAAATAGCGCTGCATCTGTGCCTGCTGTTGCTCGTTCAACTGCGCGTATTCCATGATGGGAATCCCGGCCGCCGCCAAAGCAGGGCGGAGCTCATCTTGCACCAGCCGGGAAACAAGGTGAGCCTGTTTGTGTAACTCCTTCCTACAGGCCTCCAGTTCCTCGTCCGGGGTGAGCCCGCCGTGGGATAGTTTCTTTTTCTTTTTCCCTTTCTCGATCTTGCGCTTGATCCCACCCATACGCTTCATCGCAAACTCGTCATACAGCATGCCCATGATGCCGGCAAACTTGACACGTTCAAGCAACGGTAAGTCAGGATCCTCTGCGAGCGCGAGCACGCGGCGTGCAAAACTGAGCCAACTCAGCTCACGGTTGATGAGCGTATCTGGCGAATCGATATCGATTTTTTTCGATTTTACCTCGGCTGTTGTTGCTTTTTCTGGGCCCACATTCTTTTCGGCAGGAAGGCCGCTTACCATGGTTGCCCCCACATTTTTGGTTATCCAGTAGCCTATTAAATCCTCTGTTTCCTTCACCCACCACAATTGATGGGATTCGTGTTTTGTCAACGAACTCAACGGGAAATAGTGAATCGAAAAGAACTCGACGTGTGTGAGCTGATTTAGCCTAAAATACCTAGTTTGAAATGGCCTCAGGAATGTAACCGGATGTGGTGTCAGCTATTTCCCGTGAACTATATTTGTTTATAGTTCAGGGTTGAATTTGCTGTCAACCCTAATTTTTAAGACGACGGCTTGTAACCAACTAATTTTTCATCATTTATAAGAATTAATCTATCTTCGGCGACAGTGGAATCCGGGATGATATCAATTGATTTGAGGTGAAATCGTGCTCTCAGCTTTTTAATATTTTCGTTTTTTAAGCCCCGCAGCTTAGAAATGTTGCTGGGATGGATACGGATAATAATATGACTTTCGTTTATTTCTGTTGATTTTAGGGCCGAGACGGTTTTGTCAAAAAATATCGCGGAATGGACGAGATGGCCGAAAGCCGGATGATAGGGTCCTGCCAAAATGCTTGAACCTTCGACTAAATCCTCCGAAGCTTGAAGCCCCATGCGGATGACCCGGATACCGTTTTTTTTAAACAGCAGATATAGTTGCTTTACCAGGGTGACACATTCTTCGAGAGGTGCAGGCACATATTTACCAGTTTGATACCATTTGGCCAGCGGACTGCCGGCCAATACGACTGTGGGATAAATGCGGACAAAATCAGGTTTGAGATGTGCGACACGCTGAGCGGTATTCATCAGTTTTTTTTCATCGTCTCCCGGCAAGCCGATCATAATTTGAATACCGATCTCATAATTATGGTTTTTCAGCAAATAGACGGCTTTTTCAGTGTCCACAGCCTTATGGCCGCGGCAGGATATCGCTAAAACTTGATCGTCCAATGATTGAGCACCCAGCTCAACTGTGCAAACCGGAAAATCTTGGATCATTTCCAGACGTTTGCGATCTATTGTATCCGGACGTGTTGAAAATCGGATGCCATCAACGACCCCCAGTTCAACGAATTTAGCTGCCTCCGCAAGTAGCGAATATATGTCATCTGCGTGCATTCCAAGAAAATTACCGCCATAAAAGGCAATCTGAATCGGGCGTCTTTGTCTGCTGTTATTTTTTAAAAACGATGCGATCTGCGAACGCAGATTATGCGTCGTGGGGTTTCTTTTTTTTATTCCGGTAATCGAGTGTTGATTGCAGAATATGCACTGGTGAGGGCAGCCGGCGTGGGGTAGGAAGATGGGGATTATCAAAGGACGAAGTTCTTTTAGATTTTGTTTGCTCGATTCCGAAAACATCATGCTTGTACAATACCATCTTTCGTTGGAGGATCGCCTCGCCTATGGCGGGCTTGAGGACTGCTGCGCTTAAGTTTTGAGGCCAAATAATTTAGCCTCCAACCGTTAGGCCCGCAGGGCCGATCCTCAAACGAAGTGCTCCTAAAATCCCGCTGCCAGAGGGATGCTCATTGAGATTCTTTTTTTAGAATCTCAATGACCTTGCGAGCTGCATCCTGTTCGGCCATTTTTTTGCTTTTGCCGCAGCCTGAAGTTTCAATCCCAAAAACGCTTAGGGAGATCCAAAATGTTTTGTCATGATCAGGCCCTTCTTCGCGGATAGCACTGTATTCCGGCATTGTCCCTTGTTGCTCTTGGACAAGCTCCTGGAGCTTGCTCTTATAATCGTGATGATTGCTAGTCGCCGAGCGGCCATCGAGCAACGGTAGAAAATTTGCTTCGATAATTCGAAAGGCCGCATCAAAACCGCCATCGAGATAAACTGCGGCAATGATAGCTTCAAAGGTATCGGCCAAGATTGAATTTTTCTCGCATCCATTAGTTTGCATTTCACCCTTGCCAAACCGAATATATGATCCAAGATCGATCGAGCGTGCAATTTTTGCCAGGTGAGATTCATTGACCAGGTTGGCGCGGGTACGGGATAGGTCTCCTTCCTTTAAATCCGGATAGCGCTGCATGAGGATATGACCGACGATAAGGTTTAACACGGCATCGCCAAGAAATTCCAATCGCTCATTATCCCGTAAATTGGAATCCATCTGTTCGTTGACAAACGAACTGTGTCGCAATGCTTCCTCCAACAAGTCTACTGAATTAAATTGATAGTGCAAATTTTGTTGAATTTCAGTGTGATTGTTTACTTCCATCCCTAAATCCAGTTTTTCATTATTCGATCATCCCAATATTCCAATTGAGGCCAAGTCCCTGAGTTCGGTGCTGATCAGTTTTTCATATAATTCATATGGAATGAATAGGTTCCCGTTTCCGGATCCCATTTTAATTTTCGGCATGATATCGCCATGAAAATCCGTACCGCCGGTTATCAGCAGGTTGTGACGGTTTGCAATTTCTATGTAGAAATCCATTTGTTGCAAGGTGTGATCGGGGTAATAGACTTCTATGCCGTTTATGCCGATTGCCTTCAAGTTCACGACGAGCTCATCAAAATCTGTTTTGCTTTTGATATTCAGAAGGCCAGGATGGGCCAAAACGGGGATTCCATCGGCGCCGAGGATGATGCGAATTGCTTCAGCACATGTAATGCGATATTTGTCCACATAAGCGGGTTTATCATTTCCCAAAAAATTATCAAACGCTTCATCAATCGATTGAACAAATCCCTTGTTCATCATGGCGCGGGCAATGTGTGGCCGGCCGATTTGTCCTGGTCCAGCCGCCTCCCGAACCTCCTCTAAAGAAAGCGGAAATCCCAATTTATTCAGCCGTTTCAGTATTTGCGGATTCCGGTTTTTTCTGGCCTCTCGAAGCTTATCCAGGCTTTGATTTAAGACGGTATCATCCAGCCGGATGCGATAGCCCAAAATATGAAAACTACCCGAACCCGGTAAAAACGGTGGGTAAGCCGCACTAATTTCAACACCGTTTAAAAATTTGATGGAGGAAGGTATGCCGGCCCGAATCGCCGCTTTAGATCCTTCTAACGAATCGTGATCGGTTATCGCAATCGCTGCGAGTTTCAGCTTTTGGGCCTGACGGAGGATTTCAGATGGTGTTAATGATCCATCTGAGGCAGTTGAATGAATATGAAGATCTATCCCCAGATGATTATAAGCCAAGGGCTTTCTCTAGAGCCTCCTCTTTGGATTTGCATTCGATACATTGGGAGGTGACCGGGCGCGCCTTTAAACGCTTAACTGTAATTTCCTCCCCGCATGTTTCACAGATTCCGTAAGTATCATTTTCAATCCGCTCAAGGGCTTGTTTTATCTTTTTGATAAGTTTGCTTTCTCTGTCTCGTATTCTTAGCATAAAATTTCGGTCAGCTTCCAAAGCAGCCCGATCTGTCGGGTCAGGAAAATTTTCATGGGCTGTCGTCATACCTGAGACGGTATCGTCAGCCTGACTCAGTAGTTCTTCAAGCCAGTTGGTTAGCAGTTTTTTGAAGTATTCTTTATCTTTCTTTTTCATGGCCAGACCTTTTATTTGCATCGTATTCGGATATAATCCTTTGTAAAATTAGTTCATGTAGCACAAGAAAACCAGAGTGTAAAGCATTAATTGTCAATCAGGCATCTTTTTAGTAACACGAGCTTAGACAGCGTGTTTGCAGAACTAATTTAATGACATTAAGCGAATTTATCGTAATTTCAAGAGATTGGTTGCACAACCGCTAAATTTATGAGAAATATAGTTTGTCAAATTGACAAAATTAATCTAAAATGTTATAATTTCAGTGTGTTAGGATTTTAACTGGCGGGTACTTTTCACGTTAGTTGAGCTTTTGGTTGTATCGGTCGGATGGTGCTGCAACTTAAGAGGATATTCTAAACTGATTTAAATCTTTCCGGTTTGATCACGTCATTTCATTAGTATAAAAAACATTGAGGTGAGCAAAATGGGCAACGATCAGAATGAATATGTAACGGATTATAGGTCTATTACCATAAAAACCACGGATGGTTCGACCATCAACGGCAAAGTTAATCTTACTTCAAAACAACGAGTTTCTGATCTTTTCACCGAGTCAGGTTCACCATTTTTAATTATGGTAGATGCAGTCACTAGAGACGGCAGCGGTAAGATACTGTTTGTAAATAAAGAACATATTGTTTGGGCCGAACCTGAAGAATAAGCATAATGCATAGCGCAAAGCTTATGCGCCATGTGCTATGCTGAATACCTGCCAAAGGTCAACTGACGTCGTTTAGAAACCGTTCCAGTTGTTCCATATTGCTGACATTGTAAATTTGTCCGCCATAATCCCCTGGTAAGATCTTCTTTAAAATTCCGTTGAGCACCCGGCCTGGGCCTACCTCTATAAAAATCTCCACATTTTCTTCGATTAATTTATTCATTGAGTCGTACCATTTTACGGGACTGCATAATTGGCGAGCCATGATGGATTTTATGTTGCCTGGTTCTTCTTCCGTATTCGCTGTCACATTAAAAATGATGGCGCTTTTGGGAGAATTGAACGAAAATTCGCTTAGGTAATTTGCAAACTCATCCTCCGCACCTTTAATCAGTTTGCTGTGCCAGGCCCCGCTAACTTTTAAAGGAATTGCTTTTGCCCCTTTTTCGGCAGCTAGCGCGGCAGCACGATTCACTGCTTGCGGGGAGCCCGTAATAACGATCTGTTTTTCCGTATTATGATTGGCCACAGAAAGCACTCCATCTTGTTGAACCTCAGCCACGAGTTCTTCAACCTCTTCAATGGAAAACCCGACGATAGCTTGCATGGCCCCTGCATGTTGGGTCGCCTCCCGGTGCATCAATTTTCCTCGTTTAAATACCAATTTGATGGTTTCTTCCTTTGAAACAACACCGGCCGAACAAAGCGCACTGTACTCTCCAAGGCTGTGCCCGGCACAAAAATTCGCTTTTATACCTTCCTTTTCTATGGCTGCTAAACAGGCCAGGTTTACGGCAGTGACTGCCGGCTGAAGATTAACGGTCTCGGTCAGTTCTTCCATCGGACCTTTAAAGCATAGCTTTGATAAATTCATGCGTGTAATTTCTTCGGCCATGTCAAAAATTTCTCGGACGATGTCGTACTCTTGATAAAATTCATGACCCATTCCAATACTTTGGGAACCTTGACCGGGAAAAAGAAAGGCTATTTTTCTCAAGACGTGTCCTCCTCACGGTTTACAAAACTTGTTATGTATTGTGTTTCATTTTTACTCATCTAATTTAAAGAGTTTCCTGACGATATCGATATATAGGGTCGTATGGTCTCGCATACCGTTTTTCTTTAGAAAAACGGTTGGATCATGCAGCACTTTATTAATAATGGAATCGGTCATCTTTTGAAGTGCATTCGCTTCTGGCTCTATCATTTTATTATTTTGAAACGTTTTCTTAATTTCAGCCTCCAGAATGGTTTCCATTTTTTTTCTTAAGGCAATTATGGTCGGTACGACATCCAGACCATCATACCACTCACGAAAGCGAATTACGGCTTCATCGACAATTCGCTCCCCTTTAATCGCTTCTCTCTGACGATCTTCGATATTTTCGTCAATCACTCCTTTTAAATCGTCTATATCGTAAACATAGGTGTTGGTGAGCCAATTGACTTCAGGGTCAATATCTCTGGGAACGGCGATGTCAATGAAGAAAATCGGCCGAGTGCGTCGGCTGCGGATAACCCTTTTAACGTCCTCACGAGTAATGATAAAATCGGTTGCCCCCGTAGAGCTGATAATAATATCTGCGAACGTTAAACAATCTCCGATTTCCTCGAATCGGATTGCTTTGCCGTTAAATTGTTTGGCCAGTTCAACAGCGTTCGCAAAGGTCCGATTGGCAACCAATATATTTCCCACTTTGTTTCGAATAAGATGCTCTACGGCAAGCTCGGCCATCTCACCGGCGCCGATAAGAAGCACTTTTTTCTCTTCAAGTGTCCCGAATATTTTCTTTCCAAGTTGAACGGCTGCATAGCTGATAGATACAGCCCGATCTCCAATTCCGGTTTCACTTCGTATTCGTTTAGCCACAAAAAACGTCCGATGTAACAACCGATTTAAAATTACCCCGGAAGTTTTTAGCGTTGTGGCCGTGCGGTAGGCTTCTTTTACCTGTCCGAGAATTTGAGGTTCGCCAACGACCATTGAATCCAGACTGGATGCCACTCTAAAGACATGACGAACAGCCTCATCATTCACATGGATGTAGAGGGCCTTTTCAAATTGTTCAATGGGGATTTTGTTGAAGTCAGCAATGAATTGTTTCGTTTCTGAAATGGCCTGAGATTTATTTTTGGACACCAATAATACTTCCACCCGGTTGCAGGTCGAAAACAGAACAACTTCATCGATCAAGGGATTGCGGTGCAGAGTTTGCAGTGCACGCACGGAGTCATCCTGTGAAAAGGCGATACATTCTCGTATCTCAACAGGAGCAGTTTTATGATTTATTCCCAGCAGGACAATCTCGGACATGGTTTTGTTAATTTAGGGATTTAGGAATTCAGGAATTGAAGGATTTAATAATTCCAACATTTAATTCCTTAATTCCTCAATTCCTTTTACAATTTCGTAAAATCTTTATGATGCCCTTCCAAAAACAGATTAACCCCCAGAAACGTAAAAAGAAGCACCCCGAAGCCGATGATGGCCATGATAGCGGATCGGCGACCTCGCCATCCGACTGTAAGCCTTTCATGCAGCAGGGCTGCGTAGAACAACCACGTGATACCGGACCATACTTCTTTGGGATCCCAGCTCCAGAAGCGGCCCCATATGGATTTGGCATACACAAATCCGGTAATCAATCCTAACGTAAGCATAGTAAAACCAACAACAATACAAACATAGCCAACGCTATCCAACAAATCCAGTGATGGTAAGCGTCTGAAAAAAAACCGGTGTCGTTTGGTTTTTAATGCATTTTCCTGAAGAAGATAGAATAAACCGATTCCGCAGGCCAACGCAAAGGCGGCCTCTCCAATAAAAATAACAACGACATGCGAGATGAGCCAAAAACTCTTAAAGATCGTCTGCGTCTGCGAAGGCTCATCGGGTAATTGGGCGGCAATCAGCATCATCAACGCAATAAATGGCGCCGCATAAATTCCCAGTATTTTGATGTTAAATCGATATTGAATCAGCAAAAATACGCCGGCTACAGCCCATGCGGCCATACACAGGGTTTGACGCAGGTTGCCTACTGGGACATGGCCGGATTCAACAAATCCAGAGACGATAATTGCGGTATGACACATAAAACCGGCAAATAATAGAACGTAACCAATCCGCTGCAGGTAACTTTTTTGAAGAAAAAGATAGGTTAAATAACCAGCTGAACTGAGCATGTACAGAAACGGGGTAAGGGCGTTTAGACTTTCCATTTTTTTCTTCGTTCGGGAGTTTGTGTTAAATTACGACTTATGCATCAAGCTTTCATAGACAAAACCTTCCCCGAGAGTTTGGCGTAGAAGGCGATTGATATCTTTTTTTCTGCCGTCTCGGATCAATTCAAGGAGCCCGTTGTCGATCAGTTGATTGAAAAGATGTTTGTGAGCTTCCGGTTCATGGGATTGGCTCAATAATTTTTTACGGATGACACCCATTAACTGCAGAAAATAGTCATATTCCTCACCGAATTGATCTTCCAATATTTTGCGCAGATGTTTTGACAACGCCGGGCTTTTTCCAGATGTAGATATGGTGATCACGAGATCTCCTCTGTGGACAATCGATGGAAGGATAAAATTGCAAGCTGCAGGGCGATCGGCGATATTGCACAGGGTATTGCGCTTTTCAGCATCATCGCTGATTTGCTGATTGAGCTTATCATCATCGGTTGCGCCAATCACCAAAAACATACCTTCTATATCAGAGGACCGATATCTGCGTTTTTCGAGGGTAATTGCACCAGTTTGGGCGAGCGCCTGCAATTTGTTAGATGTTTGCAGGCTGATCACCGTAACCTTTGCGCCGCAATTCAATAGGGTTTCTGCCTTGCGCGTGCCGACAGATCCGCCGCCGACCACCAAGCAGTTTCGGTTTTGGATATCCAGATGTATTGGATAATATCTCATTTAGTTACTGGAAAGTAGGGGATAAATTAAACTAATTAAACCAATCTAACCAATTTAACCTATTTTTATTTTCATCAGGTCTTCTGCCAGAATTAGCGGCCCGTTATAGGTTTTGCGGCATTGTTTTTCAATATCCGTCCGATCACATTCCGGGTAGAAGTGGGTTAGAACCAATTGGTCGACCTTTGCCCGCGCTGCAATTTCACCGGCCAACGACGGTGTCAGATGGCCCTTGACTCGAAACTCGTCCGGAAACGCGCATTCACAAACGAGGAGATTTGCATGACCGGCCAGGCTGATAAGGCCTTCACTAAAATCCGTATCACCAGAGTACACTACTGATTTTCCGTCAGAACTGGTAACGCGATATGCAATACTTTCTTCATTGTGGACGACCGGCGCGGATTTTATTGAAAAGTCTTTGAACCGGTGAGCATCCTGTTTGCGATTGTCGAGCTCCATAATATTGAGCAGCCCTGGTGCTAGCTCTATCCAATGGCCATCTACGGCCTTAAGTCTGGTATAAAAATTTACAAATCCCCGGCCGGCTGTCACCGTAAGAGGGGCATTGCGCTGGTGGTCATCCGGGTATTTGGTGTAAAATAGAATCGGGATAAATTCGGCGCTGTGATCCGGATGAAAGTGGCTGTAGAAAATATGCGAAATTTCAAAGATGGTGGTGCCGGTTTCAAGCAATCTCCTGATGGTGCCGGGACCGGAATCAAACAGGAGTTTGGAAACGCCCACTTCCAGCAACACCGAACATGAACTTCGCTTCAGCGACGGCACGCAGGTGCCGGACCCCAGGATGGTGACGGTTATACCGGATTTGTTTGAAGGCATCTGAGTTATTAAAATTCTTGTTACTTTTTTCCCGCTCTCTTTTCGGTGCTATTTATAATCCACCTCAGAAGCTTTTTTTCATCTTTGAAGTCGGTGTGATTCTTTAAAGCAGTCAAAGATATTTCTGCGCGGGCCATGTTTTTATGGCCGCCGGCCGATCCGATGTGGCCGAAGCTTTCTTTGGCCACATTCCCTGCGTTTTTACGGATACCATCGTTTCGAAAGATAATGATTAGTTTTTTATCATACGTACCGGAAACAATGCTACATGTCACCGAGCTGATTCTCATAAAAAAATCCGCAATAATTACACAGATGTCCGGATTGACCACTGCACCCAGATGGACAAAAACTCTTGACTTGCGCAGGCGAATGCCATTGATCGCATTTTTAAAATATCTCAGAAAATCGAGCCTGAGATCGGCCTGTTCAATTTTGCGAGCCAGATGAATATTCGCATACCGAAACAGATATTGAAATGCGAGGACATCGTCGATCAAGGTCGGCCCTTTGAAATCATTTGTATCCGTTTTAATAGCATGAAACAAGCCGGTTGCCAGCTTCACCGAAGGCTTTATCCGAGCCGCCCGCAGATATTCCGTCATGATGGTGGCGGTTGACCCATAGTTGGGCCGGATGTCTATAAAAGGGGCTTTCACGCCGGTATCCGGATGATGGTCAATAATCACATGGGGCTTTAATGCGGTCATCAATTCGTTGTGATCCGGCTGGGAATCTAGCAAAACGATGCGGCTGAAACGATCAACGTCAATTTCGGTGAAAGGAGCAAGCGTCACCCCCAGCAGTCGTGTCATTGCCAGATTATCCGGTCGATTAATCGTATTGACATTGGAGGTGGTCACATTTGACACTTTGCGCCACAGTAGACGACTGACCGCCATGGCACTGGCAATGGAATCCGGATCTGCATTAATGACGATCAAGATTTGATCATTACCCGAAAATTGATTGTAAAACCGACGCAGTATTTCTTGAGTCGTTCGTTTCATAAAAAATAATCCCCGACAACAATCGAGAATATTACGATGTGTTCGGCAGGATTACAATAAAAAAAGCCCGGCGCGCCAAAAAGCCGGGCTTTTTGGATTTTTAGTAATTCTTACTGGGTATGAAAAACAATCCGGTCACCTTCAACTTCGGCGCTGACGCGGCTGCCTTCGGCAATATGGCCTTTAAGTATCTCCAGTGAGAGAGGATTTTCAATATACTGCTGAATTGTCCGTTTTAGAGGACGAGCACCGTAAATCGGATCATATCCCTTTTTAGCAATGAATTCCCGGGAACCATCCGATAAAATAAGGTCAATTTTTTTATCGGCAAGCCTTCGGCCTAGCCGTTCAATTTGAATATCAACAACTCTTACGATTTCATCGGCTTTCAGGTTTTGGAAAATGATAATTTCGTCGATCCGGTTTAAAAATTCCGGCTTGAATGTCGCTCGCAAGACTTCGGTGACCCGCCTTTCCATCTCTTCGCGTTGTGTGGCGCCTAGTTGCTGGATATACTGGCTGCCTACATTTGAGGTCATGATAACAATGGTATTTTTAAAATCCACGGTACGGCCGTGCCCGTCTGTCATACGGCCGTCGTCTAAAATTTGGAGCAGGACATTGAAAACCTCCGGATGGGCTTTTTCAATTTCGTCAAAAAGTACCACGGAATAGGGTCGACGACGGACAGCCTCGGTTAAATAGCCTCCCTCTTCGTATCCGACATAGCCGGGTGGGGCACCGATCAGTCTCGCGACGGAGTGTTTTTCCATGTATTCAGACATATCCACACGCACCATGGCCTGGTCACTGTCGAAAATAAATTCTGCCAGTGCCTTGGCCAATTCGGTTTTTCCAACTCCGGTCGGTCCCATGAATATAAATGAACCGATGGGCCGGTTGGGATCCTGTAGACCGGACCGCGCACGCCGGACAGCATTAGATACCGCCTCCACGGCTTCGCTTTGCCCGATAACGCGGTCGTGAATTCGCTCTTCCATTTGCACCAGTTTTTCCCGCTCGCCTTCAAGCATTTTGCTCACGGGAATACCAGTCCAACGGGAAACGACCTCGGCGATATCCTCATCATCAACCTCTTCCTTGAGCATTTTGCTGGTTTCCTGAAGCTCCGAAAGTTTTTGATTGGCGTCTTCCAGGCGTTTTTGGAGTTCTGTGGATTTTCCATACCGGATTTCGGCCACTTTGGCCAGATTACCCTCACGTTCAGCCATTTGTGCCTCGATGCCAAGCTGCTCTTGTTCTTCCTTGATTTTGCGGATGGTTTGAATCAGATCTTTTTCATTTTGCCAATGGGCCTTCATTTTTGTCAGCTCGGCGTTTATATCGGCCAGCTCGGCTTCCAATTTTTTCAGCCGTTCTTTGGAGGCGGTGTCGGTTTCTTTTTTGAGTGCCTGACGTTCAATTTCCGCTTGGGTGATTTTACGTTGAATTTCATCGATTTCTACCGGCATACTATCTATTTCGATTCTGAGCTTGGACGCGCATTCATCGATCAAGTCAATGGCTTTATCCGGCAGAAAACGATCCGTAATATACCGATGGGATAGGGTCGCCGCTGCGACAATGGCCGAATCTTTGATCCTGACGCCGTGATGGACTTCGTATTTTTCTTTGAGTCCCCGCAGAATCGATATGGTGTCTTCCACCGAGGGTTGGCGCACCATTACCGGCTGAAATCGTCTTTCAAGGGCCGCATCTTTTTCAATGTATTTACGATATTCATTTAAGGTTGTGGCACCGACACAGCGGAGCGTACCCCTGGCCAAAGCCGGTTTTAACATGTTGGAGGCATCCACGGCGCCTTCTGCAGCGCCGGCGCCCACCACGGTGTGAAGCTCATCAATGAAAAGGATGATTTCGCCTTCAGCACTTTCCACTTCTTTCAACACCGCCTTGAAGCGATCTTCAAACTCTCCCCGGTATTTGGCGCCGGCAATCAGTGCCCCCATATCGAGGGCCACCAAGCGGCGATTTTTTAAGGTCTCGGAAACATCACCGGCCACGATTCGCTGAGCCAGGCCCTCAACAATAGCGGTTTTGCCCACACCCGGCTCCCCTATGAGGACGGGATTGTTTTTGGTTCTTCTCGAGAGGACCTGGATGATTCGTCTGATTTCATCATCTCGACCGATCACCGGGTCGAGATCGTCCTTTTTGGCAGCGGCCGTCAGGTCCCTGCTGAACCGCTCCAGTGCCTGGTACTTGTCTTCCGGGCTCTGATCGGTGATCCGTTGACCACCGCGGATATCGACCAGGACCTTGAGCACGTTTTCTCTGGTGATGCCGGCACCGGCCAGGATCCTGGCCGC
>CP070694.1:3463897-3467518 GCA_020353355.1 Desulfobacterales bacterium
CCGTGCAGCTCGATCACCTTGTCGTCCGGAACACCTGAAAGCTGGTGCAGGCCGTCCACGTTTTGGGTGATAACACTGGAAACCTTACCCTGTTGCACCAGTTTGGCCACTGCCAGATGCCCTTTATTGGGTTGCGCCTTTTTCATCACAGCATCGGATGCAAACTTGCGGAGCCAGGACTCGCGCCGCATTTCCTCGGAGGCCATGAAATCCCTAAAATCGATGGGCTGGTATTTGGTCCAGATTCCTCCGGGGCTTCGGAAGTCCGGAATGCCCGACTCCGTGCTGATGCCGGCACCGGTGAAGACAACTCCTCTGTTGCATTCTGCGATCATGGACCGCAATAGATCGATTTGTTTTTCGAATTCAGACATCCTTATCCTCCGATGATTTCTTGGCAGATTCGGTAATTTTTCCGGAAGGTAAAACTATACCCTTCGCAAAAGCTTTAAGACAAGCAAAAAAAAGATTTGCAGAGGAATGGCTGCCGCTTCCCGCACGCAAAAATACATCCAGCGCATCCAGCCGACTTTATTTCTTGCCCCCGGCATTGGGCGGTAGAGGGTGGCAACTCCCATCAAATACAGCAGCATTCGGCAACGCAAGACATGATAATTGTCCGAACAGACAAGCACATTGCGGGTTGCAGTAAATTGCCGCATGATGCGCGCGCGGTGGATTACATTTTGAAGCGTGTTCTTTGATTCGGCTTCGATCAATATCCGATTGCTGTCTACGCCGGCCTCGATCAGTAAACTTCTCATCGCGTCGGCTTCCGAACACGGCCTATTTCGGACAATTCCGCCGGATGCAATAAATACCAAATCTTCAAATTCATTCCGCAGCTTCAGGGCCGCATTCACCCGCCGTCGCATGGCCGGCCCCGGACTGCCATCCGGCAAAACGGCCGAGCCCATGATGATTGCAATTGTTGGGGTGCTCATTGGATGAGATTCGTCGCTTTTTTTGATAAAAAAACACCCCGCTGAGGTTCGTATGCGGGGTGCTGGTGTTCAGATATTGAACGCATAATTTTATATCTGAAGATCAGTTCGCCAACGCCTGTTCAATATCCGCGATGAGATCATCGGCATCTTCGATTCCCACGGACAACCTCAGCTGCCGGTCGTTGATACCCAGCTCGATGCATTCTTCTGCGCTGATTTTGGCGTGGGAGGTGAGCATGGGCGAGCAGATGATGGTTTCAACCCCTCCCAGGCTTACGGCCGGCGTTATCAGCTTCAGCTTTTTTTGAAATTGCTCGGCATCGATGGCCTGCGGGTCTAATTCGAATGCGAGCATGGCGCCGAAGGCGTTCATTTGTCGTTTGGCGATCTCGTAGCCGGGATGGCTTTCCAGGCCGGGGTAATATACCTTCTGAATACGGGCATGGTTTTGGAGACGTTGTGCAATCCGATAAGCATTTTTGCTCTGTTTTTCGACCCGGATGGCCAGGGTTTTCAGGCTTCTTTCCAGAAAATAACAGGTCAGGGCATTGAGGCTGCCGCCGAAATTGCATGCGGCGGCGCGGATGGTTTCAATATGGTGTTTGGACGCCACAACCGCGCCACAGCAAATATCGCTGTGCCCGCCGAGGGATTTTGTGCCGCTGTGGGCCACGATGTCAATGCCCAGATCCAGCGGGTTTTGATTTATGGGAGTGGCAAATGTGTTGTCAATGACACTTAAGATATTTTTGGATTTCGCGATTTGGGCCACGGCTTCGATATCGGTTATCAGCAGCAATGGATTGGAGGGGGTTTCGATATAGATGATTTTCGTGTTTTGCTGAATGGCATCGGCAATGTCTTCGGTCTTGTTGGATGTGAAGGTGTACTGAATACCGAAGCGATCAAATTCAGCCGTGGCAAAATGATGGGTGCCGCCATAAATGTCTTTTTGCATTACGACATGATCGCCGCTGTTCAAAAACGCAAACAGCACCGTGCTGATGGCGGCCATGCCCGAGCTGAAAATCAAGCCGTCTTCGGCGTTTTCCAAAGCGCACAGCTTTGCGATGATGGCCTTCTGGTTGGGCGTGTTAAAGTAGCGCGGATAGATATTTTCCGGTTCATCGAGATATTGAAATGAGGATGAGGTAAAAATGGGCGTATTGACGCCTCTGGTGGTTTTGTCTTTGAGCGTGCCGCTGTGAACGCATTGGGTGTCTTTTTTCATGATGAATACCCCGCTGATTTTTTTTGTTGCCAAAGAGTGCATATCAGACACATATTACATCAGCGGTGGATTTGGCAATGAATTTATGCGGGCATGAATGGATTTCTTGTGGCAGCGGCACCCGCCCACAGCGTCGGTAAGGTCGCGAATGCGGCAGGCGCCGGCAGATGAAAATCCTCAGCCGCTGCGCGGCAGGATTTTACGAAAGCAAATTGAAAACTAATTTTCTAGACCGATATGGTCATAAATTGCTTTCCACTGCACATAGGGAATATTTTTTAGGTCTTTTAAATCGCTTTGAGGGATACTGCCGACGGTAGAATTGGGCAAATAATAGCAATGTTCGCCTTTGTGAGGTCCTTCTTCGATAATCCAGCCGTCCTGGACGGCGATCTTCTTTCCCACAAAGTTAATTGCATCGGGATTGTAATCATTGGGTGCAGACGGATTAAATATAGCCTCAAAATACATTTTTTTCTCCTTTACAAAAAAATGGCAGAGCCCTTGATGACTCCGCCGATTAAAATGTTTAATTATATATTTAGAAGACTCGTCTTTCCTGCAAATTACATTTAGCCTTGTAAATCGTATTGCGTGTTATTAATGTGTTATTTGAAAATTTCAGCTTCACCTTGAAATTTCCTTTTTTATTAAGGACCCAATCGACACAGAAGGCGAAACATACTCCTTAAAATAGAAAAGTCAACACCTTTTTAAAAAAATATCCATGCCGATTTACAATACCGATATTGCTGCTGTCTTTGACGAGATTGCAGATTTTTTGGAAATCGAAGGCGAAAACCCTTTCCGCATTCGGGCCTATCGCAATGCGGCGCGCACCGTTCGCGGGTTGGGTCCAGAACTCCGGGACATGGTGGCCCAGAGCGAGGAATTGACCCAGCTTCCGGGAATCGGCAAAGAGCTGGCGGCCAAAATCGTTGAAATTCTGGAAACAGGAACTGCCAGCGCACTCACCAAGCTCCAACAGCGGCATCCCAGGACCATCAGAGATATTTTAGCAATACCCGGATTGGGCCCAAAGCGGGTGCGGGTTCTTTATCAGGATTTAAAAATTCAGAACCTGGAGCAGTTAATTGAAGCTGCCAGAAAGGGACGCATCCATGCTTTGCCGGGTTTCGGCGCCAAAACCGAACAGCAAATCCTGGAAGCGGCTGAAAGACGCGCTACGACCGAAAAACGTTTTAAAATCGGCGATATCACGGCCGCTGTGGAGCGCTTGACAGCATACTTGGAAGCAGTGCCCAACGTCAGCCAGGTTGTGGTGGCCGGCAGTTATCGTCGTTGTAAAGAAACCGTCGGCGATCTGGATATCCTGGTCAGCGCCCGCAAGGGCAGCCCGGCAATGGATCGCTTTACGGATTATGGCGATGTTGCCCAGATTCTATCCAAGGGAACCACGCGATCCAGTGTCGTGCTGCACAG
>CP070694.1:3467618-3512067 GCA_020353355.1 Desulfobacterales bacterium
ATGTTTTGCAGAGCTGGTTTCAAAATCAATTCAGAAAAACGAAAGGAGGGACTCAGATGGCGTATTTCCTATTTGTGCTGGGTCGGGATGACAATCAAGCGGCAACCCGTTGTTTTCAGTTTGCCCAGATCGCCAGTCAAAAGGGCCACCGAGTAAACCTGTTTTTTATTGATGACGGTGTGTTATGGGCGGATTCCAGCCGCGATTTGAGTGTAAAAACAGCTACCGGAGATTGCGCAAATGACTATTTGCCGTATCTGGTGGAAAACGAAGTTCCGATAGGTGTATGAGTGCCCAGTGCCAATGCTCGTCAGGTGGACGAGAAAAAATTCTCTACCAATATGGCATTGGATACGGGTGGCAATCTAATTGACCTGGCGGCTGAGAGCAAGGTCTTCAACTTTTAAATAAGGATAGTATTCTATAAAAATTGTGTGAAGCATAAAATAGCAAAGGACGATGTATGACCGAGAAGCATAAACCGCGAAAGATTCTGGTGTTGTATTGCAGCCCGCGAAAGAAGGGCAACAGCGCCGCATTGGCCCATCAAATTGTTAAAGGAGCGCAATCTGCAGGGGCAACCGTCGAGTCTGTCTATCTGAACGGGATGAACATATCACCCTGTCAGGCCTGCTATGCGTGCCGGAAAAAGGATAGCAACGGATGTGCCATCGATGATGATATGCAGACCATTTACCCCAAGCTGGTCGAATATGATAGCTGGGTGATTGCCAGTCCGGTTTACTGGTTCACCATGTCGGCCCAGGCCAAGTTGTTTATGGATCGCTGTTTTGCGCTGCTTGCGTACGCCAATAATCCGTTTGCCGGCAAACGAATCGGCATTGCCATGAGTTACGGCGACAGCGATCCTTTCAATTCCGGATGCGTGAATGCCTTACGCACCTTTCAGGATTCGTTTAATTATGTCGGCGCCGAAATCGTTGGAATGATTTATGGCAATGGCGAAGAGCCCGGTGAGATAAAATTGAACGCAGACCTTATGGAGCGTGCCGAGGAACTCGGGAAAAAACTTGCGAGCCAGTAAAGGAGACATTCTATGGAAATAAATGAAAAATTTTTATCTCCCTGCGGTTTATATTGCGGGGTCTGCAGTATTTACTATGCGACCCGGGACAATAACCAAAAGTTTATGGAAAAGCTTCTGAAATTTTATCAAAGCAGCCTGCCCGGACTGGAAAATATGACGGCAGCCGATCTAGCGTGCGAGGGGTGCCACTCCGATAACAGGACGTTCTTTTGTGAGACCTGTGCGGTGAAAGACTGCAATCGAAAAAAAGGTTTTGCGGGCTGTCATGAATGTGATGATTTTCCCTGCCAATTGATTGAAAATTTTCCGATACCGGTTGGCAAAAAAGTTATTTCGCGATCGATTCCTTATCGAAGAAAATACGGAACGGAAAAATGGGTCGCCGATGAAGAAGCGCGTTACATCTGCCCGGATTGCGGCAACAAGGTTTTTCGAGGAGTGCAGCGGTGTAATAAATGCAACCTGGAGCTGAATCTAGATTAGAAGACTCCCATGCAGTTATAGCGGTTGTCAAAAATCTGTCCCGATATTCGGTCATTGCGAGGAGTCACGCCTTGGCGTGACGACGAAGCAATCCGTTGCGCCATGGAGAATCATCCTGAATTTATTGAAGGATCTTATCATAAAAACACAGATCCCTCGACTTCGCTCGGGACGATGCTTCGCACCGGATTGCTTCGCTTCGCTCGCAATGACTTTTGAAAAATTTGCTAAGTCAATCGGAACATATTTTTGAAAATTACTAAGAAATTATCTTTTTCTATAGCCCTTCCACATCTTTTGCATCTTGCCTTCCACATTTATTCAATTCTTTTTCATCCGTACGGCCTGGAATGACAAAATTTTGACACATTTTATGACAACAATTGTCAAAAGTATTTCAATCTAATTTGTGGTCATATTTCTATCTATTTGAATTTGTTGATAAAATAAATAAACGACAATTTTGGCATGATAGTTGTATAGGTAAATAGTCAAATTGATGAAAAAAATTCTCATGATGAACAACAAGTTTGCCGATACACACATAAGAGCGATGGAGGGTCACTCAAACAATAACCAAGGATAAGGATATAAGGTGATTAAAATGCTGCAAAAAAATGCCGACAACCATAATTTCGATTTAAATATTGGATATCTTGTCAAAAGCCCCTGTAAAGAGTGCGAAATACGGGAAACGTTTCCTGGCTGTATCGACGATTGCCAAATTCTGGAACAAATCCAGAGCGCGTTAGCGGATTCAATGTCCACCGCCAATAATTTTTCAGTCGCCGAGACCTATGATGTTCCCATGCACGTGCTTGAACAATTATAGGCAATTAACTATCTCCAGCCATTGAAATAACGGGTAATGTATCTGATGCGGTTTTGAAAGTGGGCGTCGCTACCCGATTAAAAAAGCCAGATTGGTATAGCCAATCTGGCTTTTGTTTTTCATCATTCTGATCCGATTTATTAGATGGGGCAATATAGTTAATCCCCACATATTGACTTTTGAATCTCATTTTTCTATTTTTTCCACCAAACGACAATATTAAACCCATGATAGGTAGGTTGAATCATGAAAGAAAAAATCCAAGATACGCCTGCTCTATTGATCATTGATATGGTTAAAGACAATTTTGATGCGAGCCGAAATCTTCCGATTACGCCATCTGCCAGAAAGATTATCGATCCATTGAACTACCTCATCAGCGAGTTTCGAAAGCACAAATGGCCGGTGGTATTTTCAACGGATGCGTTTCAGCGGGAAGATTTCATTTTCAAAGGGCGCATGCATCCCCACTCCCTGGCCGGCACTCAGGGTGCCGAGGTCGTCGATGAACTGAATAAACACGATGATGATTTTTGGCTTCCCAAGCCACGGTTTTCAGCATTTTTCAATACGGGACTTGAAGATTGGTTGCATGAAAGGGAGGTTACGCTGTGTGCGGTGGGGGGGATTTCAACCCACTTTTGCGTGTTGACCACCGTGATGGATGCGATTTGCCATGATTTTAAAGCTGTATTGCTGGAAGACTGCTCGGCGGCTTTCCCGCAACGGGTGCATGAACAAACCCTCGAGTGCTATCGCACAAACTCTCTTTATCCGCTGTTAAGGGTGATGACCTCAACTGAGTTGCTCTCAGACTTGAATAGTTGAGCAAAGTCTAAAATAGTGTAATTTCCCGGAAGTAACTGCAACCTAGAACGCTTTATAATTTTGGAAGTTGAACGTCCAACATTCGATGTTATTTTTTTCTTTTCACCTGTTTGACCGTCTCTCCCAGTTGAATTCAGGGGAGGTCACCACGTGCTCCATGCGGCGGATGCGACGTTCCAGATTTTCATATCGTCGCTTTAATCGCTGGGCAGCCCCATGCCGTGAGTGGGTGTAGCTGTTGTAAAACTCCTGTTCCGCTTCGTTTTCAATGGGAATGACCGGTTCGGGTTTCATCAACAAGGCGGCGAGGATATATAACCCCACCATCGGCCAGAGGCCCGTCGCAAACAGTAAAACCAGGGTAATCACTCTGGCCCAGAAAACTGAGAAGTCAAAATATTCGGCCAGACCTCTGCATACACCCAGGATAACACCCTGGCGAGAGCGATATAATCCTCTGCCAGATAATAATCTATCCATTCGTCTCATTCTTTGCGTTCCTCCCTATCTCGATCCAGAAGGATAGTTTCCAAAGCCTCCACCCGTTCTTCCATGCGGGAGAGCCCCTGATATATTTCTTGAATCATTTTTGTTTCTTCGGCCTGTTGTTTGCGGTCTGTGCGGGAAAACCCGCCCTTGAGCAGCCTGATGGCGATCAATATCGTACCGGGGATGATGGCCAGCGCAAGTACAAGGCTTCCGAATACAATCGCCACAATAACGACTTCTTTCTTCGGGAAAATTTCATCCTGTTTTCTGTGAACCGGGCGTTTTCAATGCCTGCAATTCTTTTTGAATCTCTTCGTCAACCGATAGTCTATCCAGTTCTTCTTCCAAGGAGGATTTCTTGGCAAAGTTGACCAGATCTGCTTCGGATTCCATGCGTTCGATGCGGTTTTCCAGCTCATCAAACTTCATGATGGCCTCTGAGCTGTCGATCCGTCGAATTTCTTCCTGGGCGCGTTTTTTCTTGGCAGCATGAATGTGCCGCTGCACCAGCATGCGCTGCTTGTCGCGAGCCGATCTCAGTTTTTCTTCCAGCTGCCGAATATCGTCCTGATACTGCTCAATGATCATTTCATGGTCGGCCAACTCGCGTTCTAAATCTTCCTTGCGGTGCATGTAGCGGCGTTTTTCAATCAGTGCTTCCCGGGCAAGATCATCCCGGCCTTTAGTGACCGCCAGCTCGGCTTTCTGCTCCCAGTATTGGACATGATCATTCAAGGCTTCCAGCTGGCGTTGAACTTTTTTGCTGCTGGCCATGGCTCCGGCGCAAGCCGCCTTGATTTCAACCAGAGTGTCTTCCATTTCCCGGATCATCAGTTTAATCAATTTTTCCGGATCCTCCGCCCTGTCGAGCATGGCGTTGATGTTAGAGCTGATGATATCTCGGAATCTAGTAAAAATGCCCATTTTCATACCTCCAATTGTTCATCGATCGGTTTGTCATCAATCATAGCATAAGATATGCCAGGGATGCGATTTAATTTAAGCATCTGAAATTACTATGAAATAAGACATTGACAGTGTTTTCATACTATGGTAATAAAAACTATAAATTAGTAAAAATAGCTAATTATTGGTATATTTTCTATGGAACCTTCGAATGCGCGAATGCAAAAACGATTTAGTGGCAAGACCCCCATCAGTTCTTCAGATGCACTGGGCCAGTCCGAGATATTCTTGGATTTTCAGGAACGTCTCTCCCGGGTGGCACCGATCAATCGACCCGTTCTCATTTTGGGTGAACGCGGAACCGGCAAAGAGTTGGCGGCATCCCGTCTGCATTACCTGTCTGGGCGATGGCAGGGGCCGTTTATCGCACTGAATTGCTCGGCACTGGCTTCCTCGCTGATTGAATCAGAATTGTTCGGTTATGAGAAAGGGGCTTTTACCGGTGCGGAGCAGCGTCGACTCGGCCGATTTGAAGCGGCAGATAGCGGAACGCTCTTTTTAGATGAAATTGGCAACATACCGATGGAAGTCCAGGAAAAGATATTGCGGGTGGTGGAATACAATACGTTTGAAAGGGTCGGTGGCTCACAAAGCGTTGAGGTAGATGTGCGGATCATTGCGGCGACCAATGTGAATCTCAAGGCATTGGCGGCAAATAATTTATTCAAACAGGATTTACTGGATCGCCTCTCGTTTGAAGTTCTCTTTCTGCCACCGTTGAGAGAGCGCAGGGAAGATATCCTGCTGCTGGCCAACCACTTTGCCGGGCGTATGGCGGTGGAATTGGGTTGGGAGGAAATTCCTCAATTCAGTCCGGAAGCTGTCGAAGCACTCGAGAGCTACCATTGGCCGGGCAATGTGCGTGAATTAAAAAATGTCGTCGAGCGAGCGGTCTATCGATCGGACGCGCTGGTGATAGCGAGCATTGATTTCGATCCCTTTCATTCACCCTTTGAGGATTCCATTGACCCATCCAACAAACAGGTAGTGAAATCTGAGCAAAAGTCCGAAGACCTCAACCATCTGATGCATCAACCGCTAAATGAGGCAGTCTGGGATCTAAAGGTCCGCCTGCTCGAAAACGCGCTCCGGGAAGCCATGTACAATCAACGTAAAGCGGCCAAGCTATTGGGCTTGACATACCATCAATTTCGCGGATTGTATCGTCACTACCAGCAGGTGAGCAGCGCCTCTGAAGCAGAATAACTTCATATTCAAAAAATCCGAAATTCGAATTTTAAACCTCTATGCTACATTACAGTTATGATGCTGCCATTGATGATGAAGGCATCTTAAGCCTTGTTTTTGCAACAAGCTATATTTTTCTACCCAGCACCGCACTTTCGAAGATGGCTACCTTGGCTGTTCTGGGTTCCAAACAATCGCCGATTTGATGAATTGGGTAGCCAAGTGATTTGATTTTCTCATAAAGCCTATTATCCGGCCGGGTACCGATGGCGATGATTACCTTCTGCGCCTCAATAAATAGCTTCATGCCATCTTTATCCATCACAGTTACGCCGTCGTCTTCGATCGCGGATAACCGGGTCTCGGTCATGATCTGCACCTTGTGTTCTTTGAGCTTTTGCAGCAGTATTTTTTTGGTCATGGCTTCCAGCCCGCTGCCGATTTTGGGCAGCATTTCCACAACGGTTATCGAACATCCATACTCTGCCAAATGCAGGGCCAGTTCTAAGCCAGTGGGTCCTCCGCCGATCACCACCGCTCTTTGGTAAGTCGGCCGATCATCATTGAGCACGTCTTCATAGGTCAGTACAATGTCCTTATCAATGCCGTCTACCGGCGGCAGTACCGGTAATGATCCGGTGGCTAAAACAATGACATCCGGATTTGCGGCTTTGATATCATCTTCAGTAACTTCGTGGTTCAGATGACATTGAACGCCGTATATTTCGGCCTGTTTCATCTGAAAGCTAATCAATGACCTCAATTCGGACTTGTGACCGGGTACACTGCCCGCTAACAGCTGGCCACCGAGGGTCGGCCGCTTTTCATAAACATGGACCTTATGGCCCCTCTTGGCCGCCACCCAGGCAACATTCAATCCGCCCGGACCGCCTCCGATCACCATAACCGTTTTGGGTGAACTGGTTGGGATGAAGGCCATTTCTTTTTCACGGCCCAGCATGGGATTTACCAGACACTCAATCCGGCCTCGCTTGAAAATAGATTGCATGCAGGTGTTGCACGCAATGCACGTCCGAATTTCATCGAATCGCCCTTCTTTTGCTTTTTTGGGCATTTCCGGATCCGCCAGCAGGCCCCGACCGATGCAAACCAGGTCGGCTTGCCCTTTAGCAATGATCTCGTCGGCAATATGGGGATCATTAATCCTGCCCACCGCCATCACCGGAATATCCAGGGCCGTTTTGACCTGGCTGGCAGAACCCGCAAGACAGGCTTTTCCCATGAACATGGGCTGGCAGATCCATTCAGGCGTTAAATCATTTCCCGCGGAAACCTGAACCGCATCGATGCCGGCATCGACCAAAAGCTTAAGAATTTTTATGCTTTCTTTGGTTGTGAGGCCGCCATCGACATATTCTTCGGCGCTAATTTTAAATGAGATCGGAAATTTTTGATCCACGCGTTTTCTGATTTCCTTCACGACTTCTTTTGCAAAACGGGTCCTGCCTTCAATGTCGCCACCATATCGATCCTCGCGGATATTGGAAAATTTGGATAGAAATTGATTAATCAGATACCCGTGGGCGCCATGGATTTCAATCAGTTCATAGCCTGCCTGAAAGGCTCTTTCAGCGGCGTCGCCGAATTTTTGAACCAGTTCCTGGATCCCATCGATCGTCAATGGCTCTACATCGCCGCGAATGGTCGGACAGGGAAGTGGTGAGGGAGCCAGCGGCTTGCGTTTGATCACTTTGGCAGAGGTTTGACGGCCGCCGTGGTGGATCTGGACTGCCGGCACAGCACCTTCTGCTTTGATGGCGCGGGCAATTTTTGCCAAACCATCGATAAATCGGTCCTCATAGATTTTCGCCTGGTTGACGGATACGACGCCTTCGGGTGAAATAGCGCAAGCTTCCATCATGACCATGGCGGGTCCGCCGGCTGCCCGGCGGCGGTAATGTTCGACGGTCGTATCCGTAATACGACCGTCGTCACCAAGCAAAAAAGATGCTAAGGGTGGCATCACGATCCGGTTTGCTAGCTTTATCGTTTTAATCGTAAGCGGGGAAAACAAATTTTGCATGATTGGTGTTCTCCTGAGATGATATTTTCAAGTTAAGCAAGAAACTTTAAAGGAGATAAGGTCTTTCAAGAAGGCAAATCAATGCGAATTTCATCATTCCCATGTCTAAAGGGTATAAACTGGTTTTCTGACGAATTTGATTCCAAAAACCTATAGCGTATTTGATATTTAAAATCAACTTTCCTTTATTAAATGTCAGGCACCTAACAAAAATCAATCCGAGGTGTTGCAGCATGTATTCAGGCTTGACGCTCACCTGGCTTTTCTTTATAATCTCCCCAATTTTATGAAAATATTGTATTTTTGATATCTTTTCGAAGAATATGGTGTCTGGCGTTCGGTGACCTTTCCTGCCCTGATCTCCAATTTTCACTCGTATCAAAAATGCACTCGAGGGAAATTAACATGACCGAAGTTATGACCAGGGTCGCGGCATTTATTGTCAATAATTCGCAAGAATTGGCGATCGGGAGCACCATTGTCCTGGCGCTTTTAGCAATCATTTTGCTGATCATTCTGATCCGACGCAAGCCTGACCTCATGATTGCCAAGTTTCAGGAAAATTTTTCAGATCTGCGCAACCGACAGGACCGTCTGGAGCTTGTGATCAAAGACGAAATAACCCGCAACCGGCAGGAAACAGCCGCTAACGCTCAACAGGCCAGACAGGAACTCAGCACAACCCTGAGGTATTCCAGCGACTCGTTACAACAACGTATGAGTGAAAATGTCCGTTTGCAAAAAGATCAGCTGGATTCGTTTTCCAAACAATTAATGGCCATGACCAAGTTGAACGAAGAAAAACTGAACGCCATGCGCAAAACCATGCAAGATCAGCTGCAGGCGATGCAAGCGGACAATGCCAAAAACCTCGAGCAGATGCGGGCAACGGTTGACGAGAAATTGCAATCCACCCTGGAAAAACGGCTGGGAGAATCCTTTAAGCAGGTTAGTGAGCGCTTGGAGCAGGTCTACAAGGGTTTGGGGGAGATGCGCAACCTGGCCACCGGTGTCGGCGATTTGAAAAAGGTTCTCACCAACGTCAAAACCCGGGGTACCTGGGGTGAAATCCGCCTCAGTCATATTCTCGAGCAAATCTTAACCCCGGATCAATATGAGGTGAACGTTGCCACCAAAAAAAATAGCAACGAACGCGTCGAATTTGCCATAAAATTGCCGGGGCAAGATAAGGATCAGGAAAAGATCGTCTGGATGCCGATTGATTCCAAATTTCCGCAGGAAGACTATCAGCGACTGATGGATGCCCAGGAGGCCGCTGATAAAGAGCAGGCCGAAAAATCCATCAAGAACTTGGAACTGCGCATCAAGGCGGAAGCAAAATATATCAAGGAGAAATATCTTGATCCCCCCCATACCACAGATTTTGGGATTATGTTTTTACCGGTTGAAGGATTGTATGCTGAAGTCTTGCGGTGTCCGGGATTGTGCGACACTTTGCAGCGTGAATATCGCATTGTTGTAACCGGCCCCACCACCCTAGCCGCCCTCTTAAATAGTCTCCAAATGGGATTTAGAACCCTTGCCATCGAAAAACGCTCCAGTGAAGTATGGGAGTTGCTGGGCGTGGTGAAAACAGAATTCGGTAAATTTGGCAATGTGCTGGCCAAAACCAAAAAAAAGCTTCAAGAGGCCAGCAACACGATTGATAAAGCCGAAGTCCGCACCCGGGCCATCCAGCGCAAGCTCAGAAAGGTGCAGGAGGTACCCCAGCCGGATACCGCGCCGCTGATTGAAGGGTCTCAGGAGGAACAATCATAAATTGAGGGATTAGGGAATTAAAATACGGTAGATCGTTCTGCGACCAAAACCAATTGCTTCGAACCGCGGAACAGCAGAACAAGGAACCACAGAATATCGAAGTGAAAAATATTTTCCTATTAATGTTTGGATTGCATCGACCTGTTATCTGAGCGGGGCATTTAGTGGAGAGTCTGATGGCAATTTCAAGCTACTGGGCGGATAAATATATTGAAAATCTGCGCACAGCCAGGGAAGCCCTGAGCCTAATTCGAGCGGGACAGCGTGTATTTATCGGATCTTCCTGCGGGGAACCGCAGCACCTGGTGCGAGAGCTTTCTGAAGTATCAGATTATTTTAAAGATATCGAAATTATCCGGCTATTGACCCTTGAGACCACCCCCTTGACATTAATTGCCAATCAAACCAAAGATCAAAGTCTGAACATTCGATCGTTTTATCTCGGATCCGCAAAACCCAACGTCATTTCACGAAACAAACGCTTTATTACACCCATTAATCTTTCTGCCGTCCCGCGCTTGTTTAAAAGCAGATTGCTGCCGATTCATGTGGCACTGATTCAGACTTGCCCGCCAGATGATTTTGGCTGGATGAGTTTGGGAGTATCGGTGGACATCACCCTGGCTGCCGCTCTGTCTGCTGATCTGGTTATCGCCCAGGTGAATTTCAACATGCCCCGGGTTCTCGGGCGCAGCTTTATCCATGTGAATGACGTGGATGTATTTGTGGAACATGATGAAGCGTTGTTGACCATTGGGGAAACACCGGAGTTAGATGCAGCCAACAATATTGGGAGGCTTGTTGCGCGACTTATCGAAGACGGCTCAACCATTGAAATCGGTCTGGGCGCCACCCACCAGGCCACCCTGTTGACCCTCGCAGAGAAAAATGACCTCGGCATCCATACCCAGTACCTAACCAACGATATCATGCATCTTTTTTCCAAGGGGGTTATTACCAATCGAAAAAAAGGCTTTAATGAAGGCAAATTGGTGGCCAGCAGTGCTATCGGAACTGAGGAATTATATGAATTTATGAATGATAATCCAGCCATCGAGTTCCATCCATCCGATTACGTCAATGACCCGGCCATTATTGCCCGTCATAACAAGATGGTTTCCATCAGCGTGGCCATGACCGTTGATTTGACCGGTCAGGTAGCCGCAGATGCCCTGCCGTACAATCATTTTTCGGGAGTGACCGGAATGCTTGATTTCATACGGGGCGCAGTTCAGTCAAAGGGGGGCAAATCGATCCTGGTGCTTCCGGCCACATCCGCCCAAGGCGAAAAGAGCCGCATCGTTCCGATATTGGATGACGCCGCCATTGTTGTGCCCCGAGGAGATGTTCATTACGTGGTGACAGAGTATGGTGCCGTGAATTTATTTGGTAAAAGCCTTCAGGAGCGCACCATGGCCATGATCAGCATTGCCCACCCGGATTTTCGTGATGAACTGTTTTATGAAGCCAAGGAAATGGGACTTCTCGGCGCGGAACGAACGCTGTCGGAATCGATCCACGGTGTATATCCTATTCATTTGGAAGAAATCATCGAGATTGACGGCGAACAGGTGGCTGTCAGGCCTGCCAAACCGGTTGACGAGCGCAGAATTCAGGAACATTTTTACAATCTGGACAAAGATGACGTTGTCGCCAGATTTTTCCATGAAAAAACCAGTTTTGTCCACGATGACGTTGAGGGCGTCTCTCTTATTGATTATATTAATGATTTGACGATATTGGCTGTGGTGGGCGAATTTGGTTTCGGCAGGGTCATCGGCATTGGAGAGTGTCTGCGTGATCCAGCCACCAACATCGCTGAAGTCGCTTTTTCGATCAGCAAACCGTATCAAAAAAAGGGGTGGGTAAAATATTATTGCATAAATTGGCATCGGCTGCCCGAGAGAACGGAATTGCAGGGTTGATCGCCTATACCTCGGCTCATAATAAGGGCATGCTAAAGCTGTTTGAAACTTTGCCCTATAAATCAAATTCGTTTTTCGACGGGGATGTGTTGGTGCTAAGTTGCAGATTCGATGATCCCTCCTCATTTCAGAAATGGAAACTATCAGTGTTTATCATATTAGAGGCAATAAGCTCATGGTGTCCCGATAAATAGACAACAGAGGAAATTGATGATGAAAATGCATACGGTGAGATTTTTGCCCCATGAGATGGAGATTAGCGTTTCGGATGGGGAAACGATTATACGGGCGGCATTGGAAATCGGGGTGCATGTGAATGCATCCTGTGGCGGAGAAGGTGTTTGCGGTAAGTGTCGGGTGATTGTCGAAGATGGAACCGTGGAGGGTGGTATCTCCGAAATGCTCAGCCAGGAGGATCAGGATAAGGGATACCGCCTGGCGTGTCAGGCGGCAATCAAGGGTGATCTCATCGTGCGCATTCCGGTGGAGTCCGCCATAGATCCGAGTGTGCTCAAAATGCAAGCCGCGCCCCGGCGCACAGCCCATATCACGGAGATGAATTTTGAAGAATTAAAAGAAAAGGGCCTGTTTGTGGCACCGGTGGAGAAAAAATACCTGAAACTGCCGGAACCCACCACGCAGGATAACCTGCCTGATATTACGCGGCTGATCAGTTACTTGAAACTGAAACATGACGAGCACCGTTTGGAGGTTGATCTTTCGGTTATCCGCAAAATTTCATCTGTGTTGCGGCAAGATGATTTTAACGTCACGGCAACCCTTGTGCGGCCGGTTCGTGATGTGGGTAAGACCCGTATCATCAATGTCGAACCGGGCAATGCGACCCGTCGCAGCTATGCCATTGCCATGGATATCGGTACCACAACCATTTATGGCCAGGTGATTGACCTGCTCAGCGGTGAGGTACTGGCTGAACACGGGGAGTTTAATGGTCAGATCAGCTACGGGGAGGATGTCATTTCGCGGATCGTCTATGCTGAGAAGCCGGGTGGCTTGGAACGACTGCATGCAGTGGTCATCTCAACCATCAATGATGTCTTAAGAAAAATTGTCAGGCACTCAAAAGTCAATCCCGACGGCATTTCCACGATAACCTTGGCCGGTAATACCACCATGACGCAATTGATGCTAAAGGTGAATCCGCGTTTTATCCGACGATCCCCCTATGTGCCGGCAGCAACCCTGTATCCGCCCATAAAGGCAATCGATTTGGGAATGGAATTGGGCGATCATGTCACCGCCCTCGTATACCCTGCGGTTTCCAGCTATGTTGGCGGGGATATCGTCGCTGGGGTAATGGGCTCGGGTATTTATCGGAGCGATGAACTCACCCTTTATCTGGATGTGGGCACCAATGCCGAGATTGTCATCGGCAACAAAGACTGGCTGGCGTGCGCGGCATGTTCGGCCGGGCCTGCCTTTGAGGGCGGCGGTCTCAAATTTGGCATGCGTGCGGCCAAGGGGGCGATCGAGGATTTTTCGCTGGATCCGGTTACCCTTGATCCCATGCTTATCACGATTGGCAATGTGCGGCCAAAAGGCATCTGCGGATCCGGGCTGATCACCATGGTGGCGACCATGTTTGACATGGGGATCATCGACAACCTGGGAAAATTTGATCGTGATTTAGATACGCCTAGAATCCGCGAAGACAATGGCGTCTGTGAATATGTATTGGCCTGGAAAGACGAATCCCAAATCGATCGCGATGTCGTCTTGACTGAAATAGACATAGAGAATCTTATACGTGCCAAAGGTGCGATCTATAGCGGATGCATGACGCTGCTCACAGAGGTGGGCATGAGCGTTCAGGATATAGAGCATATTGTTTTGGCCGGCGGTTTTGGCAGTTATGTAGATCTGGAAAAGGCAATGATCATCGGATTGTTGCCGGAAATGGATCCCACTAAGGTAACCTTTATTGGAAACGGTTCCTTGCTGGGAGCCCGAATGAGTTCCCTGACCAATCGCATTCGTAAAGATGTGGTCGAGGTGACCAAAAAAATGACCAATTTTGAATTGTCGGACACGCCCTCGTATATGGATAATTATATAGCAGCACTTTTCTTACCTCACACGGATATGGATCAGTTCCCCAAATTGAAAGCCCGGTTACAAGCGCGCAAAAATCAACAGCCTCAGAAATGAATCAAATTTAAATAGAAATTTTTATTCATTCAGGCTCAACTCTTGACAAAGCTATCTGCTCCATATAAATGACAATATTCCGCATCTAGTTCAGCGAAACCTTTGACGTGGGTTCATAAACGAAGACCTAACCCGGACAAGCCCGCCAGAAATATGGCGGATAAACCGGGATTGACTATTGGCTATTCAATATTCAATCGAAAATATTCAATTATTGGAAAATGGTGAAAATATTTCCATATCATTTTCTTACCACAAAATGCACGAAAATAACAATTAAGAGACTACGGATTAAAGAGATAAGGAGGTTACATTGGGTTTTGAATTTTATAAAGAATCTTATACCGGCGGTATAAAGGAGATTACCCTGGGCAAAGGGGATAAAGCTGTTACCGTCGGGGGCGAAACATGTTATCCGTTCTACCAGTTCGAAGGTGAAATACCTCATAAACCCAAGATCGCCATGGAAATATGGGACATGCAACCCGAGGAATGGCCGGAGGCAGCCCTCAGTCCGTTCAAGGATGTGATTTCAGACTCGGCTGCATGGGCCAAAAAATGTGTGGAAGAATACGGCGCCGAGCTCATCGTTCTTCAACTCAAAAGTACGGATCCGAATGGCAATGATGCCTCTGCCGATGAAGCCGTTGCCACGGTGAAAAAGGTGCTTGGCGCCATCGATGTGCCTCTGGTGATATGGGGCACGGCCAACGTTGAAAAGGATGAGGAGGTTCTCAAAAAGATTGCCGAAGAATGCCAGGGAGAAAACCTGACCATCGGCCCGGTTGAAGACAAAAATCACAAGGGCATTGGTGCGGCGGCCATGGGTTTTGGACATACCGTAATTGCATCGTCTCCCATCGATGTGAACCTGGCCAAGCAATGCAATATTTTGTTGGAGAACTTAGGTGTGCCGATGGAGCGCATGATTATTGATCCCACTACCGGTGGTTTAGGCTACGGCTTGGAGTACACCTATTCGGTCATGGAGCGTATCCGGATGGCTGCCCTGGCTCAGGGAGATGACAAGCTGCAGCTTCCCCTTATCAACAACGTCGGCAACGAGATCTGGAAATGCAAAGAGGCCAAACAGCCGGCTGAAGAAGCACCCAACCTGGGTGACCCGGAGAGACGTGCCATTCTGATGGAAGCTGTAGGTGCGGTTGCCTATTTGATGAGCGGCTCCGACGTGCTGATTATGAGACATCCGGAATCCATTCGGCTGGTCAAATCGTACATTGACTTGATTTATAACGGTGGAATGGCGACCGATGTTGCGCCGATTCGGAAACAATTGGCAGAAGCAAAGCTGGATCTCCTGTCCATTTCGCCGGAACCGGATCTGACCATCGAAGAAGAAAAGGTCGCAAAGCCAACACCCGCCAAGAAGGAAGTTGCGCCTGAGCCTGAGAAAAAGATAGAACCGGTCGCCAAGAAAGAAGCTGCTCCCGAGCCGGAAAAGAAGCCCGAGCCCAAGCCCGCAAAGGTTGCAGAGGTTGTGGAGCTGGCCGATGCCAAAGCCAAGGCCGAAGAAGAAGCCAGGCAAAAAGCCGAAGCCGATGCCAAAGCCAAGGCGGATGAAGCTGCCAAGGCCAAGGCCGAAGAAGAGGCTCGCAAAAAAGCTGCGCAAGAGGCCAAAGCCAAAACCGAGGCGGAAGCCAAAGCCAAGGCCGAAGCGGAAGTTAGAAAGTCTGCTGAAGCCAAAGTGAAAATCGAGGCCGAGCTTGATGAAATCCGGCAAAAACGCGCCAAGGAACGGGAAGCAATTGCCGTCAAACGGGCAGCCGCTACGGAGGAGCAGGTTAAAAAGACACCCGCTGCTGAACAGAAATCCATGGTTGACAAGATGATTGAGAATCTCGACTGGATTCACAGACGCTCGAGACCTTAGCTGCGACGAACGAAAATTAATCAATTAATTGTTTTTCCGATAGATAAAGAAATTGGTTAGGAGGAACCTTTTATGGCAGAAACAGCAGATAACAACGATGTGAAAACTGAAAAGGCTAAAAAAGTCGCCGATCCCATAGCAGCCACGATTGATGTCGCCAGCCAAAAGATGATTCGGCGTTCCCAGCAATTGGGAATCGAAACCATCTTTGATCGGGCGGTTACCATGAAACCCTGTAATATCGGGATTCAAGGAACTTGCTGTAAGAATTGTGCGATGGGCCCCTGTCGCTTGCCGCTTCCCAAAAGCGGGATCGAAGGCGAAGATCAGCGCAAAGGTCTATGCGGTGCCACCGCCAACACCATTGCGGCCCGTAATTTTGCCCGTATGGTCGCCGCCGGAGCTGCTGCGCATTCGGATCATGGACGGACGGTTGCCGAGGTCTTTATGTCGGTTGCCAATAAAGAAACCGAGGATTACAAAATAAAGGATCCCGGCAAACTTTTGGCCATCGCGCCGCATTTTGGGGTTGATACGACGGTTGAGGTCGATGGTGAGAAAGTCGATCGGGATATTGATGAAATTGCCGTTGAAGTTGCCCGCAAGGCGCTCAGCGAATGGGGTAAGCCTGAAGGAGAGCTCTATTATTTAAAGCGCGCCCCGCAACCGCTTTATGAACGCTGGAGAAAGCTGGGGGTATTGCCGCGCAACATCGACCGTGAGATTGTGGATATCATGCATCGCACCCATATGGGCGTTGATCAGGATTACAAAAACATTCTCAAACAATGCACCCGGGCGTCCCTGGCCGACGGATGGGGCGGTTCCATGATCGCTACTGATTTGCAGGATGTGATGTTCGGAAAACCCTATCCGCTGCAATCCGAAGCCAACCTTGGCATTATGAAAGAGGATCACGTCAACATCATCATTCACGGGCACGAACCGGTACTTTCCGAAATGATTGTGGCTGCCGCTCAGTCCAAAGAGATGATTGAGTATGCCAAATCCAAGGGGGCAAAGGGGATTCAGCTGGGTGGAATTTGCTGTACCGGCAACGAAATCCTGCAGCGCCACGGCGTGCCACCGGCCGGAACCTTTCTGCAACAGGAGCTGGCGATTGTGACCGGCGCCTGCGATGCCATGGTGGTGGATGTTCAGTGTGTATTTCAAAATCTGGCAAATGTGGCCAAGTGCTTCCACACCAAGCTCATTACCACCCATCCGATTGCCAGGATGGAACAGGACAATGTGGTGCATATTGAGTTCGACGAGCACCATGCCCTGGAAGATGCCAATCGGATTGTTAAAATGGCCATCGATAATTTTGAAAACCGTGATGCCGAGGTCATGATTCCGAGTCAGAAAGCTGCCCAGATAGCCGGATTTGGTGTTGAATCCGTCGAGTATCACCTCGGGGGAACTTTCCGCGGATCCTACTACACGCTCAACGACAATATTATCAATGGGCGCATCCGCGGGGTTGCGGGTGTCGTTGGCTGTAACAACGCCAGAACCAGACACAATGAAGCGCACATCGCACTGGTCAAAGAGTTGATTAAAAACGATGTCATTGTTCTGACCACCGGCTGCAACGGGATTGCCTGTGCGATGGAAGGCTTGCTGACACCCGGTGCGGCCGCGGTATACTGCGGACCCGGCCTGGCAGAAGTTTGTGAAACGGTGGGTATTCCACCGGTGTTGCACATGGGGTCCTGTGTGGACAACAGCCGCATCCTGCTGGCAGCCACCGAAGTGGTGAAAGCCGGTGGGCTCGGCCATGATATTTGTGATCTGCCGGCAGCCGGGGCTGCACCGGAATGGATGAGCGAAAAGGCCATCAGCATTGGACAATATTTTGTGGCTTCCGGGGTGTACACACTGTTCGGTGTAAATTTGCCGGTTACGGGTGCGCCGGTATTTCAAAAGTATCTGTTTGAAGAACTGGAAAAACTCTATGGCGGGAAGTGGGATCTGGAGGCCGATCCCATCATCATGGCTCGCAAGATGATCGCCCATATCGACAAGAAACGCCAGGCACTTGGTATTGATAAAGCCAGGGAGCGGGTGCTCATGGATATGGCCGACCGGATGCGACTCGAAGCATAAAGAAATCCTCAACGAAGGAGGCAATAGCGTATGTCAAGATTAGTTGCATTTGCCGCCATTCAAGGTGGCTACAACGTCGTTTCGCAGGTTGAAGGTGACTATAAAAAGGCTCTGGAAACTTACAATGCAGATACGAAGGTGGGGTTTCCCAATACGGCCTATTATCTGCCGGTAATATATTCGTTGCTGGGGATCAAGGTGGAAACCCTTGAAGATATTCAGAAAGCCCTGGCGGTGGCGCGCAAGCTTCTGCCGCCCCATATCAAGGGCATGAATCATTTGCCGTATTTAGGCCCGCTGTTGGATGCGGGCATGGCCACGCTGTTTAGTTTTGAGATTCGCGAGGCGCTGCGGTACCTCAATGAGCCTGATTTCTATTTACATTCCGAAGAACCGGATATCGAAGCCGGCAAAATCTGGCTGGGGGCTGCCGATGACACCGTTTTCCGCAAACGCGGTGTAGAATTTGTGGATGGTACCGCTCCGGGGTTTGCCGCTATTGTCGGAGCCGCGCCGAGTGCAGAAATCGCCAAAGAGATCGTTGAAGAGTACCAGAAACGCAATCTCTATATATTTTTGGCGGCCAACCAGAACAATACATCCGTTACCCACCAACTGATTGAAGCCGGTGTGCAGATTGGCTGGAATACCCGGATCGTGCCGTTTGGCCCGTATATTTCTTCAGCTATTTTTGCCCTGGGATTTGCCAACCGGGCGGCCATGGCATTTGGAAATGTTAAGCCGGGGGATTACAAAAAAATGCTCCTGTACAATAAAAATCGCATCTTTGCCTTTGTGAATGCCCTGGGAGATGTAGGAACCGACTGGGCGGGTGCTGCGGCGGGATGTGTCAATTGGGGTTTTCCGACCCTGGCCGACACCGATATACCCGAGGTTTTACCCACCGGCATCTGCACCTATGAGCACGTGGTGGCCAATGTGCCCCATCATGAACTCGTCCAAAAGTCTGTCGAGGTTAGAGGGCTCAAAGTTACCGTATCCGAGATCGACATACCGTGCTCATTCGGCCCGGCCTATGAAGGCGAGCGGGTTCGGGGCTCGGATCTTTATTCCCAGATGGGCGGTGGCAAATCCCAGTGTACCGAGTTGGTAAAGATGGCGGAGATGAATGAGATCGATGATGGCAAGGTGAATGTCATCGGTCCGGATCTGACGGATATCAAAGAAGGCGACAATATCCCCCTCGGCATTTATGTTCAAATCGCCGGGCGTGAATTTCAGACAGATTTTGAGCCGATCATCGAGCGTCAAATTCATCACCTGATCAACTACATCCAGGGGGTGATGCACATCGGACAGCGCGACATTGCCTGGATTCGCGTAAGCAAAGCGGCCATTGAAAAAGGCTTTACGCTAAAAGACATCGGTACGGTCCTGCATGCCAAGTTCCATCAGGACTTCCAGAAAATCACCGACAAGGTGCAGGTGACGCTTTACACCGATAAGAAGGATGTCGATGCGCTGACCAAACGCGCCAGGGCAGAGTACAAGATGCGTGATGAACGTGTGGAGAAGATGACCGATGAGGATGTGGAAACCTATTATTCCTGCACCCTCTGTCAGTCCTTTGCACCCACCCACGTCTGTACGGTGAGCCCTGAGCGAACCGGTCTTTGCGGGGCTTACAACTGGATGGATTGTAAAGCATCCTTTGAAATCAATCCGACCGGGCCCAATCAACCGATTACGAAAGGGGAGTGCCTGGATCCGGTGCTCGGCCAGTGGAAAGGGGTCAACGAATTCGTTAGAAAGGCATCTCGCGGAGCGATTGATCACTACAATTTTTATTCCATGGTGGTGGATCCCATGACCACTTGCGGATGTTGTGAATGTATTGCAGCCATGCTGCCCTCCTGCAACGGCGTGATGACAGTCAACCGCGAATATGCGGGCGAAACCCCCTGTGGAATGAAATTCACCACGCTGGCCGGTGTGATGGGTGGTGGCGCATCCTCGCCGGGATTTGTGGGACACAGCAAGTTTAATATCACTCAAGGTAAGTTTATCGTTGGCGACGGTGGGATTCAGCGGATGGTGTGGATGCCCAAGATGCTTAAAGAGGAAATCAAAGAACGGCTCATCAAACGCGGGGAAGAAATCGGAATGCCGGATCTTATTGATCGGATTGCCGATGAAACGGTCGGCACCACCGAGGAGGAGATTTTGCCCTTCCTGCAGGATAAAAAGCATCCGGCCCTGGATATGGATCCACTAATCAAATAAAACGCATTCTTTACGGGTTACGCGTTTTGCGTTGTGTGTTTCGCGTTACGCGGCCATGCATGATGAATCTTGTTGGGCGCGACGCGCAACCCGTACCGCGTAACTCGTAACACGCAACATGACTAAAGGAGATAAATATGGCATTAACCGGTATTCAGATTTTTAAACTTCTGCCGAAAACCAACTGTAAGGAATGCGGTGTGCCCACCTGCCTGGCGTTTGCCATGAATCTGGCATCCGGTAAAGCCGAGCTGGACAGCTGCCCGTATGTATCGGATGAGGCCAGAGAAAAACTGGCGGAAGCTTCGGCGCCGCCCATCCGACCGGTGAAAATCGGCAAAGGCGTGCGAGCGGCAACCACCGGCGGCGAAACCGTTCAATATCGGCATGAGAAAACCTTTTACAACCCTGTGTTGCTGGGTGCCATGCTGGGATCGGATATTGCGGAAGCCGATCTAGAAACCAAATTGAAGACCTGGAACGCGTTGCAGTTTGAAAGAGTCGGGCTGAATCTTCGGCCGGAGTTGATTGCCTTAAAGGACGTCAACGGCGATAAGGATGCATTTGCCCAGGTCGCCAAAAAAATTGCCGGGACCAGCGAGTTTAATCTGATTTTAATGACCGAAAATACTGAAGTGATGAAAGCCGGGATCGAGGCCTGCGGCTTCAAGCGACCGTTGATGTATGCGGCCACCGCAGAAAATATCGATGCATATGCTGCCCTGGCAAAAGAAAACAACCTGCCGGTGACCGTCAAGGCCGACTCTGTGGAGGGCTTAATCCCGCTGTCTGAAAAACTCTCTGAAATGGGGCTCAAAGACATTGTCATCGATTCCGGATCCCGAGAAATTAAACAATCACATCAAGACCAGGTGACCATTCGGCGTGCGGCGCTCAAAGATGGAAATCGCGCCCTGGGTTTTCCAACAATTACCTTCCCGTGTGAAATGAGCTCCAATCTGGATATGGAAACGCTGATCGCCAGCACCTTTGTGGCGAAATACGGTGGAATTGTGGTGCTCTCGGATTTTGCCGGTGAAAGCCTGTTCCCGTTGTTGCTGGAACGACTCAATATTTTTACCGATCCCCAGCGACCCATGACGGTTACCGAAGGTATTTACGAGATCAACAATCCGGATGAGAATTCGCCGGTGATGGTGACCACCAATTTTGCGTTGACCTATTTTATCGTTTCCGGCGAGATAGAAGGGAGTCGGATTCCATCCTGGCTGCTGATCAAGGATTCCGAGGGCCTCTCGGTGATGACGGCCTGGGCCGCAGGCAAGTTTGCCGGTGATGATGTGGGCATGTTTGTAAAGAAATCCGGCATCAAGGATAAAGTTAAGCAACAGGAACTAATCATACCCGGTTATGCAGCGGCGATTGCCGGTGATGTGGAAGAAGAGCTGCCCGGCTGGACGATTACCGTGGGACCGAGGGAAGCTGCTCACATTCCGGGATTCCTTAAAGCCAAATAGAATCGAATGGAATTCGATTCTATTTGATTGGGACTGTCAGAATATGATACATTAGTTTTTACTAATCGGTAAAAAAATATATAATTAGTCGCCAAACATGAGGGAGGTTGTATGTTACTTATTGGTGAAAGTTTAAATGTCATATCAAAAAAGATCGGCAAGGCGTTTAAAGAGCGCGATCCCAAGCCGATCCAGGAGGAAGCCCTTTTCCAAAAAGAAAAAGGCATGGATTATATCGACATCAACCTCGGTCCGGCGAAAAAAGATGGGCATGAGCTGATGCCCTGGGTTGTGCAGACCGTGCAGGAAGTGGTTCCGGATATTCCGCTGGCATTGGACACATCAAATATTGATGCCATCGAAGCTGCGCTCAAGGTTTACAAGGAAACGTCTCAAGCGCCGCTGATCAACTCCATTATGGTGCGCCCTGAGCGTTACGAACGCATGGTTCCGATCGCAGTCGAACACAGTGCCGATTTTATTGCTCTGATGTGGGGGCCGGAGGGGCTGCCGAGGGATGAGAACGAGCGGGCGGCGCTGGCTGTGGAGCTCATCTATTTTGCCAATGAAGCCGGGATTGCAAATGAGAAGATCTGGGTGGATGGGATTGTCACACCGCTCAATATTCAGCAACCCCAGCTTATGAGCCTGATGGCCTTCCAGGAAATGCTGCCCGAAATCGCCCCCGGGGCCAAGAGCACCTGCGGCCTTTCAAATATTTCCAATGGTCCTCCGGACCACCTGCGTCCCATTCTCAATCAGACCTATATGGTCATGCTGATGAAATATGGAATGTATTCGGTGATTGCGGATCCGCAGGATGATCAACTGATCGCTATCGCCAAGGGAAACCGTCAGGACATTGTTGATCTTGTTCATGATGTCATGGATGGTAATGAGCCGGATATGGATTCTCTTTCCAAGGAAATGCAGGATTACGTAAAGACCGTCAACGTCATTCTTGGAAAGACCCTGTATTCGGATTCATGGCTTGAAATTTAGTCATCCATCATATATCGGACTTCAATAATTGCTGGAGCCTCTCCGTCTCATGGGGGGGCTTTCTGTTTTTTGGTCCCCGATTTCAGGTTTCAGGTTCGTGTGTCAGGAATAATTAGGTGTCAGCTTCTAAAGCATGGGGCATGGGGCGTGGTGCATAGGGCTTAAGGCTAAAATAAAAAGCGTTAGGCTTGAGGGAATCGAATTAGGGATGGGAAATGCGGAATGCGGAATACAAAATACATAACTGTAGCGCGTAACTTCGAATCCTGAATTTTTTATCCTTGACCCCATGCCCTATGCCCCATGCCTGAACCTTGTAGCCAGAAACCAGAAACGGGCGACCGGCAGCCAGCGACCGGCAACCAGGAGCCAGTATGCCCCGCATCGATGATTATATCACCGCCAGGAAGATCGCCGTCGAAAAGCTTTCAAATGAGCCTTTTGACATCATCCTGGAACGGTCGGGATTTGAGACGGATGATGAGAACGGGTTTCGCGTCCCGTTCCTCAATCGTGTTTATCGGGTAGGCCACCCCGATTTAGATTTTGAAGATCTATCCAATACCGGCCAGGAGATACCCATCCAGGAGCAAATCCTGATTTTGCACTATATGTCGGCAACCAGCCCCCAAGCCCTCTCGGGCAACTGGGTGTCCTACCGGGAGATTCCCGGAGCGTCGTTTTATTTCAGTGCCTTTGTGAAACGGGCGGTAGATCCACTTAAAAAGGTTTTTGGTTCAAACGTTTCAGGGTTGACAAAGGCTGCCGAGCAACTGAACGGTAGACCCGTCGAGCCCGGAGATGTCGGCTTTGAGTTTGCTGTTTTGCCGAAAGTCCCTATGCAACTGATTCTCTATGCAGGTGATGAGGAATTTCCGGCTGAAGCCAACGTTTTATTTGATCGGACTGTCGGCGAGATTCTCTCACCGGAGGATATTGCGTGGTTGGCCGGTATGCTGGTCTACCGGCTTATCGCTATTTCAAAAAGTAATCCAACTTCCTAATTCATGCCCTACTATCCTGCAGTTTTAATCGCAAAGCGCATAGCGCATAAGGAAAGAATAGGTTGCAGCATGAATCCCTAAATAATGGGCCACTATGTAACTCGTAGTACGATGATCAAGAAATCGCTAATCGTAAAAGGCATTTTTTTCTAAAATAACGGCCAAATTAATATTGCGAAATTTGATCTGATAAAAACGCGATTTGCGCTATGCCCTTTGCGCTATGCGCTTAATTGAGGATGGTTTCCTTTAGATACGCCGGCAACACATCATAAACTTCGATGGGTGATTTAACTGGCTTTTGGGAGTCAATCCGCAGCGTTGTTTCAACTAATCTCTCATCAGCCAGGTCGATCGGCTCTGGTTTTACCGTCAATGTGCTTCCACGGGAGTCGGTTAACGGCAGGACAATTGGCCCATCACTGATCAGCACATAACACATTTGACCGTTTTTCAAAAAAAGTATGCTGCCGGCCGGATACGTCCCAACGGCATTTAGGAAAGAATGCAGGATAAATTGCAGCGCAGAGTCTTTCTTGGAATATTTTAGAAATATGTCTTTTAGCGCGCTCCTGGGGTTAAATGCCTCATGATAGGATCTCTTCGAGGTCATTGCATCATAAATATCGGCAAGTTTGCAAATCTTGACATAGGCCGGTAAATCCATGGGAAGCTTTTCTTGCGGATAGCAATTGGGTTCGCCAATGAATAGCGCACAATGATGGTATCGCACCGGATTCAGAATAAATGGATTGTTGATTCCGTTTTTTTCAAGAATTTGAATTCCTTTTTCATAAGAATGAGTTTTGACAATTTCAAATTCCGTTTTAGTTAATTTTCCTTTTTTGTTCAGCAATTCCTCTGGAATTAAACTATTTCCAATATCGTGCACCATAAAACCGGTGGATATATCCACTATTTCTTCCGGCAGGTAATTGATAAACGAATCCGGTAGGCTTTTGGTGTCATTCTCAGGGATGGCGGAAGAAAATGTGGCTAAATAATTATTCACAATTTCCCCTATACGCTGATTATACTGGTCCAATACCGCCGTTCCGATGGTGCATGTATTTAGCGAACGGTTATAAAGGTAATCCTCGTAGCTAAAAATATTTTTTGTTAAATAGTTAAAGGCCGAAGCGTTTCGGTTAACGAAATCAACTATATCCGCAACGGTTTTTTGAATTTGCTGCACCTCAAATTCGCCGCCGCTGCGTTTGATATCGGTGACAGCATTTCGAAGGTTCTCTTTGGCCTTCTGATATTTTAGGAACGCTTCTTTTTTTTGGATGGTGATTTTTTTTATTTTTTGGGTAACATTGCTCATGTTTTATTTTTTACCTGTGGCTGCGTTTCGATGAATCCTGTTTGATTCGATCTATTATTGTAATGGTATGAAATTTAACAAAAAAATTCAAGATTCTTTTTTGGGTCGGTCCGCAATAATTCTGGATATGCCTTCGCGGAACGGTGAAGCACCTTGAAAATACAGGTTGTTTTTGATAGGCTTGAAAATCGGGAAACAGGGAATTAACTTTTAACCAAGATGATGTACCTTGAGAAGCCATAAACGCCTAAATCGGACTTATTTTATAAATGCTGGAGGGCAGATTCGGTGAAGGTAAAATCCAAAGCGCTCGAGGCGAATATCGCCGAATTCCAATTTGATGTTGCCATTGATGCAAAATATTCAACCCTCCAGGATGTCATGTCCAAGTATTATGGACTGATGGAAGGCCTGAATACATTTCTGAAAGAACTTTCACATCCCCTGAAGAACTGGCGATTTATTGTCATCGAGGCACGTAAATATTCCCTGGAATACTTTCACCTTCTCAAAAGCCATCCCAAAGGACCGGAAGCCGCCCGGCTGCTGGTGGATATTTTTTTCGAAACGATCACATCCAATGCGAACGCGGAGATAAAAGCGGATGCGATAGACAATCTGATCCTGTTTCTTCAAAAAATACTCAAAGATTCCGAGTCAAAGCGAGAAAAGTTTGTACCGGTTGTTGATGATACGTTTCAGCTGATATACAACTTATCGGATGAGATATTTGATTTATTCGTCAGGAGTTATTACCAGATCAACCGGCTGGCCGAGAATTTTATGGACGGAGCCTCACGCCCTTTAGAAAATTTTAAGGCGATGAATTCGCTGTTAATCAAATATTTTCAATACACCTATGATTATTGGTTAAATGAAGAAGACCCGCTATCTTGGTTTCTAAAGGAAACCGCCGAGATTGCACCGCAAGACGGGTTTGATGAATTTTTTCAGAACATATCCCACACGCAGCTCAGCCAGTGGAAGATCGAAATCGATCATATTGAACACCAAATGGAGCTTGAGTCTGAGGAAGTACTGAAGCGCCTTTTAAAGCTGCCCGGATTCGGTCAAATTGTGGAAGAATACCGACAGATCCCCCGCGGTCTGCTTCAAAAAGGCAATCAAAACGATTGCGGTCACCATGTGAAGCTTCTTTTCCTTTTCCATATCATGAATGTTTCCGGGCTGTCACTGATTCATGAAGAAACCTTGAGGGATATCAACCAAACCCTTACCTGGATTATTAGCCATGAAAATTATCGTATTATTCAAAATCTGATTCGAAAAACCTTTTCGATTTTAAAGGAGCGTGCCGGTTCCTATCCAGCCACGGCCCTGAATTGTGTGCTGAATATGGGAAAAGGCGTGTATAAAACCGATGAGATCGATCTTGTTAATTTTTTCATTGACTCGTTAATTGATTTTGGTTTTCAAGCACCGATGATTGAGGGCGTTGACAATGATTGGAAAATAAAGGTCAACAGCTACCATCTTTTAAACATCCGGACATGGCTGGAACTCATCGAATTAAAGCCGAAATGGTCGTATCGACTGCTTTCGGGATTGATCATCCACTTATCGTTATGCGGTATCTTTATCAGAGATATCGATCTTTTCCCGCGGGACATTACCAAATTATTAAACAGCGGCATCGGACCGGTGTATAACCTGAGCAAACAACTCACTCGACTTTTCCCGGTCTACTTTAATGATATCGGCGCCGAGGGCCGGCTCAGAGATATATCCACCCGCATTGATGAGGTGGCTCATCGCCGGGATATTCTGGTCCACTTTTTAAGAAAACAGAGCCACGTCGAAAGCAGCAACCGCATTGTCCCATTTATGCAGGCCACTTTTAAATTCTGGCAAACCCGGGACAAAGAATGTTTGATGCCGTTTGTGCCGCCGTCGATTTATGAACAAATTGATACGCAGGGCCCGTTTGTCGATGGGGTTCATACCATCACGACCCATCTACAAGCAGATGGCGTCGCAATACCGGATGACTTCCTAACCATGCCCGATGCTCAAATCAAGCAGCGGATCGATGGTGTGTCGGACGTTTCTGATATTGATTTAGAGCGATTCGAACATGCCGTCACTTTATACAAGTTGCTGAATCAAAAATACAACTTGGATTATCTGGAGCTGGAAAGTTATATTGCACAGCTAAAAACCGAAGCCCTGCCGGATCTAAATCGCCTCGAAGTCGCCCTTGTTGAGCCTGACCTAAAAAAACGGCTTTTCATGGTTCTGGACTATCTTGAACGGCTAAAATCGGTCATTTTGTCCGGTAAGCCGTATGAAATTCGCGAAGATATTTATAAGAAAAGACATATTACCATCGATATTCCCTCCATGTACGGCAGTTATCATGAAATGAAATTTGACTGTCTCGGGCTTACCCTGCGGCTGGAGTCTATGGTCAATGTTCTTTTTGAAGCGCTGATCGAAGACATCAATCTCAACCTGATTACCAAAGCGACCTTCTATCAAGTGTACAGCTTACTGAGGCTGTTTGATAAAGCCTTAAAATTGGACGGCATTCTATCCCTGGAGTTTGAGCGCCAACTCGAGTTTTTGGCGCATTCGCTTGAGGTCAAGGGCTTCACTCAGACACAATATTTAGATATTTTTAAAGGATTTACCCAGGCAGTTAAAAATATTATTAATGATTATTTTAACAACGTACACGGTCAGAATCTCACGCGCATCGCCTCCCAAATTCCGGTTGAGCGAATCCTTCCGAAATATTTACCTCGAACGGGCACGGTCGATCGCGAAAAACTCCAACACCGGGTATCCGAGATTTTTTTTCGGGACCGGATTGCATTATCGTTAGGGCTCCAGCAACTCGATCTGTTTCTCAGCCGCATTCTCAGCACGCTATTTCAACAGTCGTATAAACTGCCAAAGGATCAGTTGCGCTTGCTCCTGTTATATGACCCCCAAAACGCTATGACGCCGATTGATTCTTCCATGAGTCGGGTGACGGGAATCATTCATCTGGGCAACAAGGGACTGAACATGGTGCGGCTGAAAAGCTATGGCTATCCCATACCGCCGGGGTTTATCATCACCACCGAAGTGTTTCGCTGTCGTGAGATTATCGACAGTTATCCACCGGCAGAAAATAACTTCAGAGAACAAGTCACTCAAAATATTTCCCGACTGGAAACATCAACCGCTAAAAAATTTGGCGATCCACAAAATCCCCTGCTATTGTCGGTGCGCAGTGGATCTTCCATTTCTCAGCCGGGGATGATGGACACGCTGCTGGATGTTGGAAATAACGAAGAAATCACCGAAGGGATTGCCAATCGAACCGCCAACGCCTGGTTCGCCTGGGACAATTACCGTCGCTTTTTGCAATGTTATGGAATGGCTCATGGGCTTAAACGGGATGATTTCGATGCCATTATTGCCGATTACAAGCAGCGGGTGGGCATTCCGTTTAAGCGGGAATTTACCGGGGAGCAGATGCGAAATGTTACCCTGGCCTACAAACAGATGGTCCAAGATTCCGGGATTAAGATTGTTGAAAGACCGTATGAGCAGCTTTATCTGGCCATAAAAAGCGTTTTGGATTCATGGGAATCTCCCAGAGCGCAAGCCTATCGCAAAATCATTGGAATATCCGATGACTGGGGCACGGCGGTAACCGTTCAGGCGATGGTCTATGGAAACCGGTCGCAGCAATCCGGCACCGGAGTCGTTTTTACCCATAATCCCAGGTGGTCCGGGGATACGCTGAAACTCTGGGGTGACTTTACCGTCGGCAACCAGGGCGAGGATGTGGTTGCAGGATTGGTCAAAACCATGCCGATTTCGATTTTCCAACAAGAAATTGAAATGCGCGAAACGGATGTAACCCTTGAAACTCACTTTCCAGATATCTATACGACCTTGAAGGATTGGGCTCACGATTTAATTGATGAAAAAGGTTGGAGTCCCCAGGAGTTAGAGTTCACGTTTGAAAGCGCATCCGCACAAGATCTGTATTTGTTGCAGACCCGTGATATGGCGATCCGGGAGAAAACAAGGGTTTTAGCCTTCGATTTTGAAGAAGTTTCTCAACACAATTATATCGGCCACGGAATTGGTGTTAGCGGCGGGGCAATGAGCGGGCGCCTGGTGTTTACGCTTGAAGAAATCGAGCAATGGCGAAGTTTGGAGCCGCGCACAAGTTTAATTCTTGCCAGAAATGATACGGTGCCGGATGACATTCGAGAAATCCATGCGGCTGACGGGCTGCTGACGGCCCGGGGAGGATTGACATCTCATGCGGCCGTGGTTGCTCACCGTTTGGGTAAAACGTGCGTTGTCGGGTGCACCACCCTCGATTGCAATGAAAAGGCGAAATATTGTCTTTTCAATCAACTGCGTCTGAATTCGGGTGATCATATCAGCATGGACGGACAGGAGGGTTCGGTGTATCAAGGGTTAATTAAGGTTAAAGAAACATAATCCGGACAAGCCGGAAATCCGAAGCACCAAATCCGAAATTCGAATTTCGAATTTTTTGCCATAAAAAGAAAAAAATCTCACCATTAAGGTATGAATGCCATTTGCCTTAACAAAGGAGCTGCTAGCAACATGGCTGCCATAACTCGCAATCGATTAAAGCTGGGCGTCAACGGATTCGGCCGAATCGGCAAACTGACCGTCTGGCATCATGTCGCCCGCAAATATTTTGATGAAATTGTGGTGAATATCGGCCGACAGGCGGGAACCTCCCTGGATGATATTGCCCATTATGTCGAAAGAGATTCGACCTACGGCTGGCTTCATGGATACCTTTACGGATGTTCTGCAGAGCCGGTCATCAGCGATTTGGATGAAGAAAATGGATCGATGCTGATTGACAGCGTGCGGGTGCGGTTTTTGAGGACTGCCAGAAATCCGGCTGAAATTGGTTGGCGTGATCAGGGGGTTCGGCTGGTGGTGGATACCACCGGTCAATTTCTCGATCCAACCCTCGGAGCGGAGCATTCCAAGGGATCGCTACGGGGTCATCTTGCATCCGGCGCCGAAAAGGTGATCGTATCCGCGCCGTTTAAGATTAAGGACAAAGGAAAACCGATGCCGGAAGATGCCATTACGACGGTAATGGGAATAAACGGCAATGATTATGATCCCCGACGGCATAAAATTATCTCCAATGCATCCTGCACGACAACATGTCTTGCGCATATGATGAAACCGCTGATTAATGCCTTCGGTCCTAAAAAGATTATGTCCGCTTCTATGGCAACCGTACATGCCGCCACAGGTTCGCAACAGGTTTTGGACCGTCTGCCGGGCGAAGGAAAAACCGATTTGCGCAAAAACAGAAGTATAATGAATAACATCATTCTTACTACCACCGGGGCGGCCAATGCGCTCAGGCTGGTCATCCCTGAAATGGAAGAAATCGCATTTATCGCAGAATCTGTAAGAATTCCCACCAGCACCGGCTCGTTGATCATTCTGGTAATAAATTTGCAAGAGCAACCGAGCGGGGAATTCCTCGGGAGGGATCTAATTAACGAAATTTATCGGCAGGCGGCGGCAGATAGTCCTCAAGGCTATCTGCATTATACCGACAAGCAGAATGTATCCGGTGATATTATCGGGATGCCGCGCGTGGCTGCCATCATAGAGGGCCACGAAACCCATGCCCGTACGGCGGAGGCAACCATCGATCTGGCAAAAATCCCGGGACTCGACAGCAAAACGTTTTCAAATCCAAATGAAATGGTCGTGCACATACCGGTTACCCAAGCCGTTATATACGGCTGGTACGACAACGAGATGGGTAGCTACGTAAATATGTTGGGAGATCGTACGGTATCGGTGGCCGAGAATTTGTAGAACCCTATTCCGCAAACCCATAATGGTAAATTTCGAATTGCGTTTTTCCACCTAACAGCTGGTCGATCTTTTTCTGGACATCATTTCGTTCGCTACTTTTTAGCCAATTTTCCCAATCCTTGGAGGACTGCCAGGTACTGATCACGAGAAACTCTTCTGGATCGCTGAGACTTCTTAGCGTCTCACCGGAGATATATCCGGGCTGTTTATTGGCCTGAGTCCGCATTTCTCTGAAAAGGGGTATCATTTCTCTGGCCTTGTCTTCCTGGATTTTTCGTTTTATTAAAACTTTGACTGCCATAAAATCCTCCCTGATTGCCTGTTATTAGTTGATTTTCTGCAGAACCGGTTGCGCTAAAGAATTCTAGCCGATCCGAACGCCGTGATACGGTCAAGACGTTATGCTTTGGAAACATCGGAAATTCTGTGCAGTATAGATTTGAATTCTATCATAGCGCGCCGCTACCCGTGGGTCAAGCTTTGGTGATTTAGCTTCAGAAATTTCGATTTCCTAACCAAGCTGGTGGTTGTCTATAATCTGCGCCAGGTTTATCTGAAGTGATATGAATTCTGATACCGAAAGGGTTTCGGCGCGGCGGGATGGATCAATTTCTGCCGTTGTCAAGGCCCGCAACGCCGTCTGAGGATCAATATTTAACCCGCTGGCAGCCAGCGCGTTTTTTAAGGTTTTTCGTCTATTTCCAAATGCTGCCTTTATCACGCCAAACAGCATGGTTTCATCATGGGAAGGATAATTTAGTTCGGACTTAAATCGGACCTCTAAAATCTCAGAATCCACCTTGGGTGTCGGGAAAAAAACAGAGGCCGCAATGGTTGAAACCGCTTTTATCTCAGCGCAGTATCGGAGCATTACCGTCAAGCGTCCGTAATCCCTGGTGCCAGGTTGGGCAGTTATCCGCCGTGCCAGTTCTTTTTGAAACATGAGGATCGCCCGGCGGATGAATTTTCTGGAATGAATAAGTTGGATGAGAATTTGTGAAGAGATGTTATAGGGGAGGTTGCCGATAACAACGAGCGGTTGATGGTTGTCTTTACTGATTGATCGGTAATCCACCTCAAGAATATTTTTGGGGATAACCATTGCGTTGGTGATATGGTTTGCCGCCAATTCGCTTTTCAAAAGATCACAGATGGCAAGGTCTTTTTCGACGGCATATACCTTTTTGGCTCTGTGCGCCAATGGAATGGTTAACGCACCGAGACCGGCGCCGATTTCCACCACAATATCTTTAGCTGAAATATTTGCGCGGGAAACGATCATTTGAGCGATGGATGGATCCGCTAAAAAGTGTTGTCCCAGCTTTTTTTTTGCCCTTAGATTCCAGGCTCTTAAAAGTATTTTCGGGGATGTCATGAGTCCAAGACGAAAACTTAAAGTTTACTGTTGCAAAAGCTATTTGGAATTGATTTCTTACGGGATCGGAGTTTTTGCATTATTTTTCTTGTTATGAAGTATGTGGCGATAGCAGGAAGAATGCCGAGTATGATTCCGCCTGCTATGGAGGCAATGGCCACATCCAGTCCGAGTTTAACTGTCTCAGTCACCGATTCGCCCGTAATATAAGCAGCCCTTGATGTGCCGAAGAGCACGGCGCCTGTTTTAAAACTGGCGATATAGAATATTGGTATCGTCAGCGGGTTGCTGAACCATACCCCAATGGCTGCGGCCGCCTTACTCCCCCGCAAAATAAATGACAGACATACAGCAATAATCGTATGGAACGGTATCGTCGGTGTCATGGCCACAAAAACTCCGACAGCCATACCAATCGCCACATAATGCGGGTTTCCGTGAAGTTTTTTAAGGCGTGTTAGCCATCGCCGAAAATTATCACGCGACGCAACCAACACGGTCTTATTTAGTTTATCCCGATATTGAGTCGTACTCATAAGCTCTGGCACCATATATTTTGGCGATCTTCTTTTTCTAGTTTTTGTTACCAAGAAATCAATCTGTTTTCAACGACTGTTTTTTTAGCGCTTATATCTGCGGCTTTAAAGGTTTGTCTTAAACTTGACTTTTATCTGATTTGGAATTACTGTTACATCGAATTTTCCCGGGGATATTCCTTACTTCGACATGCATCATTCATCATTCAATATTCGACATTCGATATTTAGATATTTATTGGCCGAAAGGGCACAATGTTCAGAACGTCCCAACTTATAGCCCTTTCCGTTTTACCCATCACCCAAGGAGGGAGCCATGCCAAGAAAAAGGGGAAAAGCAATCAGTTTTGATGCCATGGTGAAGTTTTTTATGCAAACTTACAACATTCCCACCAAGAAGGATGTCGAGCGGTTGATAGACAAGTTGGATCGTATCGAAAAAATGCTGCGGACACCTGGTCCTGTCGGACCCTATCCGGAAAAAAACAGAATTTCCGGCCGCAAGACGGCCGCGACCGCTATTGACATTGTGTATGATGTCATCAAACGATCCAGAAAGGGACTAGGATTTGCGGATATCCAGGCCAAAACCGGTTTCGGAGATAAAAAAATCCGCAATATTATTTTCCGGCTCAATAAAATTGGAAAAATTAAGCGCAAAAACCGGGGGATTTATACCGTTGTCAAATAATCCACTTCTCAATTGCATTCAGATCGAATTTGCCTTCCCCGAATCTCAGTTTCCGGATCCCATTTGCTACAATGAGCACAATTAATGATCCCAACAATCTCCGTTTGATTCAAGGTGACAGTGTCTGCGGATACCATATCCATCGGAAAGTAGAACTTGCTGAGACACACTCGATATTTTATGAGCTTGAGCATCGCGCGACCGGGGCGAAACATGTTCATATCAGCCGCGATGATTTGGAAAACACCTTCAGTGTCGCTTTTAAGACGGTGCCGGTTGATTCAACCGGCGTTGCCCATATCCTCGAGCACACGGTCTTATGTGGCTCTGAGAAATATCCGGTGCGTGATCCGTTCTTCTCCATGCTCAAAAGAAGCTTGAGTACTTTCATGAATGCGTTTACCGCCTCCGACTGGACGATGTATCCCTTCTCCACGCAGAACCAGAAAGATTTCTACAATCTGATGCAGGTTTATTTGGATGCCGCCTTTTTTCCTAAACTGGATGAACTGTCTTTTAAGCAGGAGGGGCATCGCCTCGAATTTGAGCAACAAAAGCATGATGACGCCGCCGATCGTCATAAGTTGGTTTACAAAGGCGTTGTTTACAATGAGATGAAAGGCGCCATGTCATCGCCGGATCAGGTGATGGTGCGATCCATTTTAAAAGCACTTTATCCGGATACCACCTATAGCAATAATTCCGGTGGTGATCCGGCCGTGATTCCTTCGTTGACATGGGAACAGTTAAAAGAGTTTCATCAACGGCATTATCACCCGAGCAATGCCTTTTTCTATACCTATGGTAATTTGCCTCTCGCAGATCACCTGGCCGTGATCCTTGAAACGGTTATGAAAAAATTTGAGCGACTCGATCCCGGGACGGATGTTCTCCCTCAACCGCGATGGCATAGACCCCGTACAGCGACATTTTACTATCCGTTTGACAAGGGGGAGAACCCCTCAAAAAAGTCACAAGCTTGTCTTGCATGGCTGGCGGCTGATATACGAGATACCTTCGAAGTCCTTACCCTTTCATTGCTGGAACAGATCCTGCTTGGAAACTCTGCATCTCCCTTGCGCAAGGCGCTGATTGATTCACAGCTAGGTACAGCGCTTTGTGACGGCAGCGGTTTTGACGCGGACAACAGAGACACGATGTTTGTCAGCGGCTTGAAAGATGTGGCGCAATCAGCAGCACCCGAAATTGAAGCGCTCATATTGAATACCTTAAAAAAACTGGTATCCGAAGGCATCGATAAAGAACTGATTGAATCCGCCATTCATCAAATCGAATTTCGCCGCAAAGAGATCACCAATACGCCTTATCCATATGGAATTAAGATGCTATTGACTTTTAGCGGCAGCTGGTTGCATGGTGGTGATCCGACAAAGATAATGCGATTCGATGCGGAATTAATAAAATTACGAAACGCGCTCGGCGCAGGACCTCTTTTTGAAAATCAGCTAGAAAAATATTTTCTGCAAAATCCCCACCGTGTGTTATTGACCCTGGCACCGGACCAGCAGATGGCGCAAAACCAGGAAAAGAAAGTTATTGCTGAGCTTGCAAAGATTCAACAGGGGTTGTGTCCATTAGAAGTTGAAAAGATTGAGACGGATGCAGAAGCTTTGCGAACCCGGCAAGAATATGTAGAAGATGTATCGTGCCTGCCCACATTAGAGCGGGGAGACATTCCACCATCAGTGGCGGTTATCAAGGAAACGGCTACAGATGAGTTCTTGTCCACTACTTTTTACGATCAGGCAACCTCGGGAGTCTTCTACTTTGCTGCCGCTGTCGGCGCCGGTACATTATCTCAGCGTATGATTCCGCTGACACCGTTTTTTTGCTACGCCTTTTCCAAAATTGGCACCGAACTGCGTGACTATACCGATATGGCTCGGCGCATCGCCACCTATACCGGCGGAATCGGGTTGTCGACTCACGCCCGTATTCGTTTCGACACGGAAGGTACCAGCCTTCCGCTTATTTCGCTAAATGGCAAATGTCTTTTTCGCAATCAGGAGCCAATGTTTGAAATTATCCAAGAGTTGCTTCATCATTTCGATTTTTCGGATCTTTCGCGGTTGAGGAGTCTTTTGCTGGAGTACAGAGCACATCTGGAATCCATGATTATTCACAATGGGCATCGTTTGGCTATCTCGCTGGCTTCCAGGAATTCTTCCGTTACCCGTGCGCTCAGTGAAGCCTGGGGCGGTGTTCATCACCTGCAGGCCATCAGGAGCCTTAGCCAGGATCTAAATGATGACACGCTTTTTGCCATCTCCCAGGATTTAGCGTCCATCGGGAAAACCCTTTTCAACCGTAAAAATATTCAGACAGCCGTTATCGGAGAATCTTCAACATTTGCGGCGTCCAGCGCATCGATAGAATCGATGCGAAACGGAATAGCGGATACAAACGGTGATGGCTTTCGACCGCCTCCGATCACCATAGAGGATGGTACCATCCGGGAAGGCTGGAGTACCGCCTCGGCAGTTTCTTTCGTGGCACAAACATTTGAAACCGTGCGTATGTCCCATACTCATGCTCCGGCGCTGGCGGTCATCAGCAAAATTCTTCGTTCCATGTACTTACACCGGGAAATTCGTGAAAAGGGCGGTGCTTATGGGGGATTCGCCATTTACAATCCAGAAGATGGTTTATTCTGTCTGGGCTCTTATCGAGATCCCCACATCGTTTCAACCTTGAACGTTTATCAGCGGGCTGCCGATTTCATACGATCATCTAACTACGGTGAAGAAGATGTCAAAGAAGCTATTTTGCAGGTATGCTCGGAAATCGACAAACCGGATCCACCGGGCCCGGCCGCCCGCAAGGCCTTTTACCGCAAGATTATTTCCTTATCCGACGATCTGCGCAGTCAGTTCAAAAGCAGGCTCCTGTCCCTGACCCGCAAACACATTATAGAGGCAGCTGAAACATATTTTGATCCACATGCCAAGAATCATGCGGTCGCAGTGATTTCCGGCGAAGAAAAGTTGAAAGCTGCCAATGAAAAGCTGTCCCGCAGTCCCTTAGAACTGCACCGCATTTAGCCCGAATTTATAAAATTCGGGCTAGTTAACAGTTATTTGAGATGGGGTTTTGAAACCAGTTCTATTCATGTTCATGGGGATATTGCCCATGGGGATGGGCGTGACGATGGGCATGGATTTGCAATTTATCATCAAACAGGATTTTGCCGTTTTTGATTGTGTAGATCTGAGCGGTTGTCGACAGGAGAAAATCGATATCGTGCGAAATGATAATATAAGACAGGTCAAGATTGAATATGATCTCTTCAATTTTAGCCCGGGTGTCAACATCAAGTCCATTGAGCGGCTCATCCAGCAGCAGAACCTCCGGTTCCATTGCCAGGACGGTGGCCAGAGATACCAGCCGTTTTTCGCCGCCCGATAGTTTGTAAGTAATGCGATCTTCAAATCCCTCCAGACCCAGATATGCGAGCGTCCGATGCGCGATGGTTTGAGCCTCTGATTTTGATTTTCCTAAATTCAGCGGTCCGAAGGCCACATCCTCCATGACCGTCGGGCTGAAAAGTTGGTCGTCAGGATCTTGAAACAGCAACCCGATGCGCCGGCGCACGTCTTCGAAGTCTCTGGCCGTGGAGACGGGTTTGCCGAAAAGTTCGATTTTCCCGGAAGATGGCTTGACCAGGCCCATAATGAGATGGAAAAGCGTCGTCTTTCCACTGCCATTGGGCGCGATTAAACCGGTGCGGTCACCGCGATAAAATTTGAAATCGAGATGATTTAACACCGCCTTGCCCCCGGGGTAGCTGAAATGGATGTCCTTAAGATGGATTATGGGAGGCGCTGAATTCATAATAAGGCCCTCAAGGGTTTATTCTAACAATTTGTTTGTAAGGAGTTGGAGGTGTCAAGTGTCAACAAACTATGGGCATGGCGCATGGTGCAAAGGGTTAAAAAATAGAAGACGACTTTGGTCTTGATACTTTCAACGCCAACCTCTAGCGCAGCGATCCTCCAACCTACCGCTTATTTTTTTAGGCCTTTAATTTCATACCCCATGCCCTTTGCTCTATGCTCCATGCCTTATACGTTGACACCCGAAACCAGAAACCTGATTATGCCTGAAAACAGCGAATAAATACTATACTCCAGCTTTGAGCCACTCAAGGTATATCAGCACCATCACCGCAACGCCCATTGCGGTCCCAAACAGCCACTCCTCTTTGCCGGTACGAAATTGGTGCAGACAATAAAATTTGCGCTTAAATCCCCTGCACAGCATGGCTTTATAGACGCGATCGGCCCGCAGTGCCGATCGAACGAACAGCATGCCGACGATGTAAGCATACGTTTTGTATGTGTGCAGGTTGGTTCCCGGCCGGAACCCCCTAATTTGGGCTGCCCGCATCAGTCGCTGGAATTCTTGTTCAATCACAAAGATGTAGCGATAGGTCATCAGCAACAAATGGACAATTTTGTCCGGTAGGTGCAGTCGGTTGAGGGCCGAACCGAGGGTGGATAATGTCATGGTTGCGATCAGGGCCATCAACGCCATCAAAATGGCGTTGGATTTCAATGTTATTTGAGCCGACATAATCAAGCCGGAGTGATATACGCTTAACGGACCGATGCTAATTGCTACCGACCCCTGAAACGTCAGGGGCAGGACCAGCCAGAGAAGCAACGTAAAACTGTTTACGATGATTAGCCTTATGACGACGTCCCGGGGGCGCAGCTTGGCGAGCATGATCAATGCCAGCGACGCTCCGACAGCAGTTGCCAGAGTCGGAAAATGCCGGGATAGCGCAACAATCACCGAATAGACGGTGGCGGCCGCAATACGCATTCGCGGATCTATCCGGTGCAAAATTGAGTTTCCGACGGCAAACGGCTCTTGCAGCATAGTGGATGGTTATTCTTTCTTTTTGCGGCTATGAACATACGCAGCAATGCCCACCAGACCGAGGATATAACCGATACCTGCCAAAATGTCTCCGACAGTGGGGCCCCTGTACTGCGCCTCGACGAGCATTTTGGAGATGGGCTTCAACTTACGATCCAAAACGGATTCGATGGCCGCTTCCAATTCCTGCAAGCTTACAACCGGCAGCGGCGATTCCGGTTTTATTCCCGGAGAGAGTTCAGAAATCTGTGTTGGTTTTTGGGTTTGAGCGGGCGCTTTGGCGGCTGCGGTTGCGTCGGTTGCTAGCGGCAAATCCTTCATTTCGGCAGCCGGTATGGTCCATTCCGCCTGATGTCCCTGGCCGGCGATGAGCACGATTTTTAAATCCGTACGCATTGGAATTGGAAAGGAGAATTCCCCCTGTTCGTTGGTTATGCCAGACAGGAGTTCGTTACCCTGGGGATCCAGGACAACGATTTTGGCGGCCTTTACCCTTTTGCCACCCGCAAATTTGCTTTGCACATGAATCGTGTCGCCTTCCACCCAGGCAAAAACATTCACCCGGTGAGCCGACGCAGGTTCGACCATACCCAGGAGGCCGTACAGACAAAAAAATATTACAATAAAAATTTTTAGCGATACTAGGTTCATGGGCATACCATGTTCAGGTTGTGAGAAAAAATGCCCCAAAGGACTATCCGGGATAGCCGGGCAACATCTCCGGACGCACTTTTCGTAAAAAAGCCACACAAATTGCGGTAACGACGCCTTCGATAATCATGACCGGTATGTGGGCGGCAATAATGAGACCGGCAACCTCCAAAAAATTTTCTTCAGTGAAAATCAGGGATAGCCCAACAATGATGCCGCTGGTGAGAATCGCCAAAAATCCACAGGCAAAGGCGGCTAGGTAAGCAATTTGTGGACTTTTGAAGATCATGCGCCCAAAGCCAAGATAGCACAGAACGGCCGGCAGCGCCATTATGATGGTGTTGATTCCCAGGGTGGTGATGCCGCCGAATTGAAAAAACGCACCCTGCAAGGCCAATGCTACCAGGATGGCCGGGAAAGCTGCCCAGCCGAGTAAAAGCCCCACCAGCCCGTTCAAGATCAAGTGGGCATTGGACGGTCCGATGGGGACATGGATCAATGAGGCTACAAAAAACGCCGCCGCCAGCATGCCTGCTTTGGCAATGTGGTCATAATCGAGCTTTTTTAGACCGATTGCTGTTCCGGCGGCGGCTAGCGCCGCACCTGAAATCAGCACCGGTCCGGATAATACTCCTTCGGAAATATGCATAAGTGTTTTACCTCATTTCGTGGAAATATACCCAGATCACCGCCCCCAGTTCCACATCCTTATCCTGGCCTTCGAACGGCAATTTGTAGTCGGCACGGTGTAATGCTGCAAAACCCCACCAGCCAGACACCGGTGCGCCATAGGTAAACACACCATTTTCATCTGCCTTGATAGTTTGGGTAATCATGTATTCGGTGGGAGCGGTGTATTTATTATCAATGTTGTAATGCTCGACTTCAACCTCTGCGAATGGCACGGGCCTGTCCCCCACTTTTACAATTCCCTGAAAGACATTGCCGGCATAAAGGCCGAAGGGCTTGGACAAGGGCACGATTTCGGTCTTCAGACCGACTTCCTCATCCCAGCCTTCGTCATCGCCGAAGGCCGCCACCACCGTTTTGGTGTAGTGAATGATATACGAATCCTCAGCCGGTTCCCAATAGGGTTCGGGCTCCATGTAAAACACATAAACTCCTGGACGTTTAACCATATAGGCCGCTTTCCAGGCGGTGTGCCCCATTGCCTGGGTTTTCTCAAGTGAGCCCAGCAGGTCCAGCGTTTTATCGCCGACCTTTACCGCAAAGGATTGAGGTTTGGCCAACTCCATACCCACCATTTCAAAAGGATGGGAAAAGGAGAGGGTTAACGTCAGCGTTCGATTGTCATCCTGCATCACCATGGAATCGGTGGGGATGAGCATTCCAAAATGTGACCAGGCCGGCATAGCCGCGATCGGTAAGAATAACATCCCAATGAACATCATTATGTATTTTTTCATGGTTTCATCTCCGCAATCATCTTCTTTAATTGCTTCAAGGCTTCATCGGGCATTTTAAAAGAATGCTCCGGTCCCGGGAATTTCACGTCTTCGACGGTTCCTTCCATACCCAAAACAACCATGCCCAGAGAATCGCCCACCAGAACAATGTCCACTCCGGCCTCGTCAGCCAGCAGCCCCAGAGGGTAATCATAGGCGGTCACCATGACCAGCTTGCGTCCTTGTTCTTTTGCCTGCTGGACATCAAGAACGGTCACTTTCTGATCACTCATTTCAATTGCTCCTTTACGCCTTATGTGGATTCAATTGCTTATCACGTTCTGTTAAAATATTTTTGGTTTCAGGTGTCAGTGTTCAGGTGTCAGGCACAATCAGGTTTCAGGTTTCAGTGCCCGGAAGTCAGAAACACAAGAGATGAACTCCCGAACATTGTAAGCTGACACCTGAACCCTGAACACTGATACCTTAGCTGTAGTGAAATTGCAATGTCTCGACCAGTGCCGTCAACGTCCGGTTGACCGGAACTTTAAGCCCGAGTTTGTCCGCTTCCCGCACGATATATCCATTGATGGCAAGGATCTCCGTTTGTCGCTTGCGATCCACATCCTGGCCCATGGAAGATCGATTAACAGCGGTGGCTTTTGCCACCTTAAACATATGATCTACGGCGTCCTCGTCAACGTCAATGCCTGAAGCACGGGCAACGGTTATGGCTTCTTCCACGGCGTTGCGACTGATTTCACGGGTACTTTCCAGGTCAAGTACTTGGCCGTTGGTAATGCCGGTCAACGCCGTGATCGCATTGATGCCGACGTTGATGAGCAGTTTGTTCCAGACCACACGGTGTACATCTTCGACCGCATCAGTTTGAATTCCGGCTCGGGTGAAAAATTCGGCAAAATAGCGAGCACGCTCGAATCCTTGTTCGGATCTTGCCCATACACCAATTGTAGTCGTACCCGCACCGGCATGACGAATATTTCCGGGCCCAAGCATGGTCGCCCCGTGAGCGGTGGTACCGGCTAATATTCTAGCCGGTTCAATGAATTCGGATATGATATCGGCATTGCCCATGCCGTTTTGGAGTGTCATCACCCATCCCTGCGGGGCTGAGAGCTCTCTGGCGGTTTCAGCCGCCGGCTCTGTCTGAGTTGATTTTACGAATATGATGACCAGCTCGGCACGGCCGATTTCTTTAGGGTCGGTGGTCGCATGTATCTGCACGATCCGGGTTGTCCCCTCGCGTTCAATGCGCAACCCCCTTTCGTTTACCGCATGAACATGCTCGGGCCATATGTCGTATAACCCTACCTGGTTTTGCGCCTCTGTCAGCAGGGCTCCGAAAAGGCTGCCCATAGCACCCGCACCGACAACCGCTATTTTCATAGTTGCTCCCCTTCACCCGACAAACTGGCAAAGTTAAAAATGATCTAAATTCTACATTCGATATTCAGGTGTTATTTTCTGGATACAGGTAGTGCAACGCGGTCAAGGCATAAATTTTAGCTGTTTCAATGAGCTGATCCAGGTCGACCCACTCATCGACCTGATGCGGCACGAAGCGGTCACCGGCTCCCAGCGTGACGATCGGAATATTTTTCAGCGACCGGAGGAACGTTCCATCAGTCGCCCCCGGAACACCGGCATATTCCGGTTCTTTGCCAGTTAGTTGAAGGGTCGCCCAATGAGCAGCCTGGACAATCGGATCGCTGCGATCCGTCAAAGTGCACGGTCGATCGGTTAGGATTTCCTGCGCGAGGTTGAGATCTGAATTGCGTTGCACCGTGAGGATCTTGTCATATGCTTCATAATCCCGGCGCACCTGTTTTTGAATTTTGCCAGTGAGATCCTTCAGCTGCCGGGTGATTTCGGGATGGGATTGTTTCGGAATCGTGCGGATGTCAACCAACAGCTGAGCCTCGCCGGGCATGACATTCAGCTGGGGCGCACCGCTGGCCGGAGCCTGGATGACGGTCGGGGTGAAGCTGGGCCAGCCCAAAAATTCATCCCTGCCCGAGGCTTTTACTGTTGCCTGTTCCAGTTTATGCAGTCGCTGTATCAATAGCGCTACTGCCGGTGCGGGATTCAAACCGGCAAGGGGCATGGCGCCATGGCTCATTTTACCGGTGATGGTGAAACGGGCTCTCAGGGCACCTTTTTGGGTAATGCATATGAACCCGTCTTCGGGTTCGCAAATAATTGCCCCGGTGATAGTATCCGCATGTCCGCGTTGGATGAAATCCCTTACCCCCAGCATCTGATCTTCTTCGTCACACAACACGCCGCCGATAATTTTGCCGGAGAGTCTGATACCGGATTTTTTCAAGGCGGCCATAGCCGAGAGCATGGCCGCCAGATTGCCTTTGGTGTCATTGGTGCCGCGGCCATACATCCTTCTCCCGGCGATCTGAGCCCCAAACGGATCGTAATTCCAGGCCGAGAGGTCGCCGGGGGTAACGACATCCGTGTGACCCTCAAACATCAGGGTGCGTTTGCCCGGTTCAAAAGACGAGGTTAAAATCACGTTTGGTCTTCCGGGAGCAGCCTGATCCATTTGCGCCTCGAAGCCTTGTTGCTGTGCCCACTTGAAAACATATTCTGCAATCTCTTGTTCGTTGGTACCGGCGGCCGGGTCCCAGACTGAATTGATCCGCACAAGATCGGCTGTCAAATTGATCAGCTCATCCGCATCGATCTCATTTAGAACTTTGGTTATGATTTCATCTGAGATCATCAAATATCTCACTGCCTGGACGAAAAAACGTCTGCGAAGTATGAGTCAGCGATCTTCGAGATCGCAAAAGGCCGTCATGCCGGCCAGGCTTTCGGCAGCTAAAATAGCCCGTATGATCGCTCTGGACATGCAGTCGGCGGTGGCATGGCCGATTTCATTGATGCATGCGGCATGCGGTGCACTGAAAAAACCGCGCTCCTCGGACAAATTCCGGCTTCCGGTGGCCAAGCAAAAAATAGTATCTCCGTCAAACATCGTATGTGCAGGACGGATGGCCCGGCCAATTCCATCATGCGCCATCTGAGCAATCTTCTGGGCCTGGGCTTTGGTGAGAGCAGCATCGGTGGCGACAACACCTAAAGTTGTATTTTTCGCCGGCCCGGATTGAGGCGGTGGCGGCAGTTTGACCGCGCGTTTTCCCTGATGCCCGAATTCGCCATTTATTTCCAAATCGATTTCCCAGGGGCGTCCCGTCGCCGGATTTATAACCGATCCATTTGAATTGACGGCTACCAGGGCTGCGACGGTTATGCCCGAATCTAAAACCAAGCTCGCTGTTCCCAACCCGCCTTTGATTCCCCCGGAAAATGCGCCGGTGCCGGCACCCACGCTGCCTGTTTGAACGGCTCCCTTTTTGGCAGCTTCACACGCCAAATGGCCCCAATTGGCTTCGATCGGCGGAATAAAGTGTTGCCCGCGCCCCAGATCATAAAGCACGGCTGCCGGAACGATAGGGGCTACAAAGTCATTTTCCAGAGCAAAGCCCCAGCCTTTATGGGCCAGCCAGCGGACAGCACCGTCTGAAGCTGCCAGACCGAAGACCGAGCCGCCGGATAATACCACGGCCTGGGCTTTTTCCACCAGATTCATTGGGGCCAACAGGTCGGTTTCGCGAGTGCCGGGAGCAGATCCGCGCACGTCAACACTTGCGGTGGCTCCCTCAGGACATATCACCACGGTAACGCCGCTGGCTGCCTCTGTGTCGGAGTAATTGCCGACATACAGTCCTTCCACATCCGTGAGTGCATTATTTTTTCCGATTGTGGCCAAAGCGATCTCCTCTTGAATATAGCCAGCTCAGTTTTCTGCAAAAACCGTTTAAGGCCAGGTTAGTTCCTAAATAGAATTTTCCAGGTAAGCTGTAAACAAATAAATAGACATTCCTAAAAGAAATATTAATATTGACTAAAGCGCTGTTGCTGAGATAAATAATTTTGTTTATCCGAAATTACTGAATTTATCGCAAATATTACAGACTCGAATTTTGTAAAGAGGATTTTTGCTTACGCCATGATACCGTTAATTAGAGGTTTTAAAGACATACTTCCCGGAGAAGTCGAGCTATGGCAGGAGATCGAACGCATTGCCCGGCAGCTCATTGACGATTTTGGGTTTAATGAGATCCGAATACAGATTATGGAAAAGACCGAGATGTTTGCCCGGAGCATCGGGGAAGATACCGATATCGAGG
>CP070694.1:3512167-3519127 GCA_020353355.1 Desulfobacterales bacterium
GTCTTTTGCAAAAGTTGTTGCGCTGCCTGCTCGCGCAGGGCTTCCAACTCCCCGCTCTCCTGCATTGCTTTAAATACAGCGTCAATAATCGGAACCAGGTCTTCGTGGCGTTCATGCAGATAGTGATAGACCCATAAGCGGCTCAATGGCGGCGATAAAGGTTTGATATCATCAAGTCCCAATTCTCTAGCCATCAACAATCCGTTGATACGGGCCGTAATCAAAAGATCAACCCGTCCGATATCTAACATACGCATCACACCGGTCAGATCATCGCCCACAAAAACCTTTTGCATGCCCTGCGTACAGAGTTGGGAATGTTTCACGCCCCGAACAATCCCGATCCGGTAGCCTTGCAATGCGGCGCAATCCGTGACTTCAAAATCGTGGGTTTTTGAGAAGACTGACGGTTCAATGTAGTTGATGGGCGTGGGAACCCGCAGGAGCGTCGGGTACTCGTCGCCGATTTCGATAATCCGGTGCACCTCGCCATCAGCCCGACCTTCGCTGGATTCCGCCAGCGCACGTTTGCCCGGCAAAATTTCAAATGTAACCGGAATTCCTAATTTTTCGTAGGCAGCCTTGACAATAACAGCGCCAATCGCCTGATCCGGCGTATCGACGATTTGCGTGAATTTCAACGGCTGTTGCGCACTGGCTATTCCAATCCATAGAAGGGTCAACACCATTCCAGATATATAACCAGTCCGTATCATATCTGCCTCCTTTTCATTTGCATATATCCGTTCCGATCAATGATAGGAAAGGCTCTCATTGATCACTTTTACCACAATATGTAAAATTTTAAAATTAGCGTGTACTTTACAGTTTCCTTATCTCTCACAGAATAGAGGCGCCTCACTATTTGTTGGCGGGAATGTTTAGTCCCATCTATCTTCAACATTTTCGGCTGCGAGGCCCACGGGGCGTTGGCAAAAGTAATATCCGTTACCACCAGAACTGGCGAAAAACCGAAAGCCAGATTTATATCCCCGCCCAGATTCAGTTCGCGACCGGTGGCCTCCTTGACCATCCGCGCAATCCGTGGTTTGAGTTTGTTGTAGTCATAGGCGCGCAGGAAGACATAAACCCCTGCCATCAGGACGACAATCAAACAAGCACAGATACCCAAAATCCATTTCCAAAGCATCAAATTCTATCTTTCGTCTAAGAATTTTCTAAATTCGGTAAATAATTAACCTCTTGCGGATTTAATAATCATCAGAAGCCTTTTAAACTTCCTTACTACCTGGGTGTATCTTTTTTTCTGGCTTTGTTGAGAAGTCATATCTGTAGTTCATCTCCAGCCGGCGCCACTGCTTTTTTTCAAAAACGATCTCATCTCCATGTCGAATAGGATTGCTTACCAGCAGCATTATCCCACCGATCAGATTGGATCCTATTTTCTGCAGTCCAACATCGATGCCCAGATCGATGGCGTCCCCGCTCCCAGCGACGGCTGTCATATGAATGCAGGTTGCCCTTGGAGAGATCAAAATCACTACCATCATCAATGCCGCTTCGATTACTCTTTGGAGCAGCTTTCGGTCCGAGTAAGTCTGGTGGGAGAAACTTGTTAACCAATGTGCAATAAAGCGGTTAGTTTAATCTCCTACCTGAATTCGCTCGACTTTGCCGTTTACGACGCTTACATAGTAGGTCTCACCAAGATCATAAACCCACTTTATCGGTTCTTGTGGGTCAGGCGATAATACTTGCTGGGGCTCGCCGCATTTTTTTCTTACACTGTCCTCCGAATCACCCGCCGCAACAATGCCACCATCGCAATCCATTGTCGATATGTCGTCCAGGGCCATTAAATTCGACTGAATACCGAATGAGAAGATAAGTGTGCCGATGAATAGCGTTAAAATTATTTTGCTGCTCATTTTAAGCCTCCGTGGTTGCTCCGATGGGATTTGTGTAGATGTTAGAGCACCGCCCATGAAATAGCGATTGTCTGACAACCAACCGCATCAGTGACCCTCCAAGATACGCACAACCTTTCCATCTTCGAATATGACAGTGTAAGATTCAGATGGACCAAAATCATACACCCACTGATTTGCTCCTTGAGTATTGGGTTCACCACAATTATCGCGAACATCAACATCTGAATCCCCGATGTTCACTACGCCCCCGTCACACATCATGGAGGACGTTTCTTCGGCTGCATGAAGGGAGATATTGCCGCCCAAAACCATCGCCAGGAACGCTATGCCGAAAAAGTATATTTTTATTCTTTTCATGTGTATTGACCTTTTTAATCAAATTGGTTTACTTTGCTCACAATCGGCCTCAGTGACCACCGTCCAGTTAATCAATCCGGCCCTGTTCCTGGAATCGCTTTTTGAGTACATCGGCAATTTCGTTATCGCTCTCATCCAGAGTTTTTAGATCATGATGACACCCTCATCACCCACGCCGCGGAAAAGTCGGCTGCTGATTCATCCCGGCTCGAATTGAATCTATTCGGTCATTTAACCCGGAATTTATCGAACTAGAACTGAATGCCAAGTCCTAAAATTGGCCCGTGCAGCGTTACGTCCCATTCAAACTTGTCGTTTCCGCTGCCGTCTGTATAATCCTGGTACATCGCTCGATAACCTCCAAAAACGGTTGCGTTATCTTTTTCGAACAAACCGAAGCGATAACCGATCAAACCGGCCGCGCTCCAGGCGAAATCGGAGCCGACGCCGAAGCCGCCGATACTTCCATCCAGGGATAGTGCCCATTGTTCCGAAAGATCGAAGATGGCGCGGGCGCCAATGAGTGGGTCCACCCAGTCTTTGTCGCCGGATGGATCAGGCAACGGCACATTTTTAAAGTCGAGCTCCATGTCGAGATAGGTATAACGGGCTCCGGCGAAGACGTCCAGGGTCACCGTGGGCTCTTCGTTGGTCGATGCATCCGAAAGATCCCAGGTGCCCAGCCGGTAAAACCCGCCTGCCGTCAGCCACAGGGCGTTTATGTCCGGTTCAATCCGGATGCGGCCGACCGTGGTGCTATGACCAAGATTGGCAGCAATCACATCGCCGAAGAATCCCCATCTGTTTTTACGCCCTTCAAATGCCACCATCGCGGCGATATTCAGTTCGTCCCAGATGTCTGAGAACGAGGCATCCACGTCCGATTTTTGACCTTTGACTTTGACATCGCCGTCCATGGAGATAAACCACATATAGGGAGCCACCTGGAATTCCCATCCGCTGTTCTCATTTTGTTTTTCCTCTGCGGACACCGCTGGGACGTTTACTGCGACTATGAGGACCACGATAGCCATCACAAGAAAATATCTCGTTTGCTTAAGAAAAATGCATGACTTGCAATACATGTTACTGCACTCCTTATATTTGTTAGAAACGACAGCTTTTCATTTCTTTTTGCGTGCGCACTGCAAAACTATCTCGTGCGTGTTACCTGTGCCCGGGTGGACCTCGCCTGGTTATAGGGGGCTGTCCCCTTACGTTATTATTTCGCGCCATGGGCCTGGTCCATGAAGAGTTTGATTCTCGCCGCCCAGAATTTGAAGGCCTCTTCGGTGGATCCCCACTTGCTGAACCGCTCCGTGAATCCCGCGCTTCGATCGTCCTGGGCAACAGCAATGACATCGTGGGTCATAGAGTCCATTGCCATAAACTCTGCCTTTGTCGCTCCAGAACCGGACCAGGAACCCGTGGCGCCTTTTTTTAAGATGTTGACGGCCAACCCCACGGGGACCACCGAGCTGACGGCGCTCAAGGCCGGCCTGCTCTGTTTGAGGTCTGTAATCGCAAAGCGCAGCCTGATAACGTCAGGGCCCGGATCGGCCACTATCGGGTAGGTTTCTTTAAGGGCGTCGACGACTTCCCGGTTGCAGGCATCTGTCAGCTCTTTCATGTCCTGCGCATCGATGCGCTTGTCTTCTGAATCGTAGGCAAAATAGAAGATAACACTGTCCAGCATGATCTTGTTGTATTTACCAAAATCAACCCCTGGCTTCAACCAGCGCATCTTGGCCCCGCCTTCCGGCCCGGGCTGCATATTTTTATAATGGCCGTGCAGGAACCCTTCATATTGCGGGGCTGCTTCAGTCCCTCTCGATTGAGTACCCGTCGATGCGCATGAGATGATGAGGCTTGCTAGCGCAATTCCCAAAACGACTGACATTGCTTTCTTTACTGTTGTTTTCATGTGTACCACCTTTTCTTTCGTTCTATCTTTTTTTTTATTCCGGCTTCGCCGTAACATACACCAGTTTGTTGCCTTGAAAGGCTGCGCGATAAAAGTTGCCGCCCGCTCAATCGATCCAGCCCTGTTCCTGGAATCGCTTTTTAAGTACATCGGCAATTTCCTTTGCGGTCTGCTCGGCCCTGCCCTTGACCGTGCTTTTGCCACTCTCCTCTCCGTAAATTTTCATACCGGTGCTGACGATGAGCCCCGCTGGGTTGTGTGTGGCAATTAAGCTGAGAGCCCCCAGGTCCGCGCCCGGCGCTTTGCCTCCTTTGGCATCTGTTGTGCCGGATCCAAGTTTGTGCAACCCCTGGGCCGTCATCTGAAAGCCTTCGACCGCCACTTTCAGGTCGGACGCAGCGGATCCGAATCCAATAAAGATGCGCTTGGCAGCACTGCCCTCATTGAATGAAACCAGATAGCCCCGGATGACTAGGTCGTTGATCTGGGGTTTCGTTACCGTCACCGCATGTTCTGAAGGCCTTCCCATGTTGCGGATCAGCTTGACCAACTGTGCCTCGATTTCAGCACCCAGCTGTCGGCCGGTTTTGATATGTTCGTCAGTTTGGGGCGTGCTGTGCGCGGAATGCTGTCCGGCCAGTGCGGATACGTCCGGCACATCAGCGGGCGTGGCAGCGAAGTCATAAACCCAGATTTGAGCAGGCCGCGGCAGTTTTCCGACCGTGGCTTCGTCGCGGCTGGTAACTTTTGTTGAGGCGCACCCTGCAATAACCAGCAGGGTCAATAGAAACATTACGATTTGGTTGCGAAAGTTCATGGTAAACCTCCTTTTCCCAGCTAAATGGTTGGCACAAAAATGTTCCGCTTGCCATATTTGCTAAAAAGCGTAATGGCTAAGCGGAACGGTTTGAAATTCTTATTAGAGCCTTTGCATATAGCCAAACCGGCCGTTATCGGAACCATATTTTGACAAACGCTCTCGCCAATCAGTGACCGATCCCCGTAATCAGTAAGAAGAAACTGAAAAAGGCTTACCGCTCACTGATCGCCGGTTCTTATTCCCTCGCCGGGTTGTTGTGCATGGCCATCTTGAGTTTCTTGATGTCCTCCGGTGAGAGTTTCGGCCGGTCGATGGTCAGGGTCAGCTTCTCGAGCTTACCCGTAAACCTGAACGGTATTTGATAGTCCTTGTCGTCCACCGGCGTGCCCGTATCGGCGCCCACGTCGAAGTTCTCATCCCATTGCAGCGTCATCGGGATGGTCTTTTCCATCTTCTGTGTCGCCACCACCTTGCCGTCGACCTTGAGGACGCCCGTGCCGCTGCGACCCAGGCCGCTGGGGCTGCCGAAGGCAAGCGTCGCCGCACCCAGACCGTCGTACTTGAAGTCGAATTCCAGTACATGTTTGCCGGGCGTCAGGGCATCCTGGCCTTCCCAGCGGACTCTCTTCAGATCAACAAGGTTCCAGAGGAAGACTGGTTTGCCTTTCAGCAGATAGAAGCCGTAGCCGCCGAAGCGGCCGCCCTGGGTCACGACCATGCCCTCGGCACCACCCTTCGGGACTTCGATCTCGGCCTTGAAGTTGTAAGAAGTGGCGATGATGCTCGGCGCGTCACCGTTGGGCGTGCCGGTCATTTCGCCGGAGTAGGTAAACTGAGTGCGGCCGGCCGCAAGGCTTGGGCGCGGTTGAACCAGGCGGGTGAAGGTGGTTGCATCCAGCGGCAGGACCTGGTTCCGCTCCGCCTCCTGCCAGAACAGCGCCTCCATCTCCTTCACCATCTCGGGGTACTTGGCGGCCACGTCCTCGTATTGGGTCCAGTCCTTGCTCAGGTCGTACAGCTCCCATGGCCAGCTCGCCGGGTCGTGGTGCCCCTTGCCGCTGTTGTCCCAGGGTACGCGCATGACCTTGGTGCTGAGGATCCATCCGTCGTGGTAGATGGCGTGATCACCGAGCATCTCGAAGTACTGGGTCTTGCGGGTCGAGGGGGCGTCCGCGTTCTTTTCGTCAAAGGTGTAGACCATGCTGACGCCTTCGATGGGCTTCTGCGGGATGCCGTCCACCAGCTCGGGCTGCCTGATCCCGGCCGCTTCGAGAATCGTCGGCACGATGTCGATGACGTGGTGGAACTGGTGGCGGATGCCGCCCTTGTCCTTGATCACCTTGGGCCAGGAGATCGCCATGCCCTGCCTGGTGCCGCCGAAATGCGACGCGACCATCTTGGTCCAGGTGAACGGCGTGTCGAAGGCCCAGGTCCAGCCCACCGACATATGGGGATAGGTCTGATCCGATCCCCAGGCATCATACCATTTCATCTGGGCTTCCACCGGCAGCAGGGTGCCCTGAACCGCCGCCACCTCGTTCGGTGTGCCGTTAAGCCCGCCCTCGGCGCTGGTGCCGTTGTCGCCGTTAATGTAGATGATCAGGGTGTTGTCGAGCTTGCCCAGGTCTTCGATGGCCTGGATGACACGGCCGATCTCGTGGTCGGTATAGGCCACATAGGCGGCGAAGACATCGACTTGCCGCAGGAACAATTTCTTTTCATCGGCGCTCAGTTGATCCCAGTGCTTTATCAGGTCATCCGGCCACGGCGTCAACTTGGCGTCCTGCGGGATGACGCCGAGCTTCTTCTGATTGGCGAAAATCGTCTCGCGCAGCTTGTTCCAGCCCTCATCGAAGAGGTGCATCTTGCTGATTTTTTCGATCCACTCCGGGGTTGGATGATGGGGCGCATGGGTGCCACCGGGCACGTAGTATACGAAGAACGGCTGCTCTGGATTGAGTGCATCA
>CP070694.1:3519227-3531604 GCA_020353355.1 Desulfobacterales bacterium
CTGTCTGGACCTGTTTGGCTGGGAAGCCGGCATGTCATTGGATGTGCGTCCACCCCTGGATACTTATAGCCCCGGCGATCCCGATGATTTTATAAAATGATTGCTGTTTGGTGTTTGGTGTTTAGTGTTTGGCCGATAATATGAATCCTCCATGCTAAACACTAAATACTAAACACCAAACACTAAATACTAAATACCAAATACAAAAATTAAGGCGAAGTGATGAAATTCATAAAAATCGAAAAGGAGAAATGGGCGGTCGGGCTCGAGAAGTTGTCCGACGCCTATCGCTTGTTTGGTCCGGTAAAAGAAAGCGATTTTCATAATTTTAAGCGAATCGAAAAGGGTGAATTGCCGGATCTGATATGCTTGAACACGCGGCTTTCACCCAAAACATTGGTTTATCCCCAGGCGGAAGCGATGTTTGAATATTCCCTGGATGAATCCCGGGAAGATCATCATATTATGAAGGAGATCGAAAAAGACATTACGCCGCAGGCCGTCATTGGTATCCGGCCCTGTGATGCCAAGGCCTTTATTCTGGTCAGAAAAAATTTTGATACACCCGAGTATCAAGATCCGTACTGGTTGCGTGCCTACGAATCGACAACCTTTGTTGGATTAGCTTGTCATTTTCCGTGCACCAGCTGTTTTTGCACCACCGCCGGATGCGGTCCGTTTCATGAAGAAGGCCTGGATGTATTGCTGGTGGATGCCGAAGATCATTATTTAGCCAAAGCCCTGACCGATAAAGGCGAAGGATTTCTCAGTGCTGCCGGCTGGGATGCCGAAGTAAAGAAGGACCGGGCTGCCAAGCAAATTGAAGCTGAAAAACAGAAAGCTGAAGATAAAATTACTACTCTTATCAATACAGACAGACTAAAGCAAATTGATACGGTCGATTTATACAAGGCACCGTTTTGGGAAGACGTCGCGTTTTCGTGCATCAACTGCGGAACCTGCACCTACGTCTGTCCCACCTGCTGGTGTTTCGACATTCAAGATGAAAACCGCGGAGCTTCGGGAATGCGCATCCGCATCTGGGACAGCTGTATGTTTCCGCTTTTTACCTTACATGGTTCCGGCCACAATCCCAGAAACACCAAAGTTCATCGCGTACGCCAACGATTCATGCATAAATTGAAATATTATGTAGATAAATACGACAGCGGAATTCAATGTGTGGGCTGCGGACGCTGCGTGCGCCTCTGCCCGGTGAATATCGATATCCGCCGCGTTTGCGATATGATGAACAATTACGGTGCTGGGCAAGACACCTGTGCTGCTTGAAAGATTGAATATTGATGGTTTCGTAAAAAGTCCCCGAATCGTCATGCCGGACTTGATCCGGCATCCAGAACATATTCAATATACTGGATTCCGGCTTTCGCCGGAATGACAGGAAAACGCAAAAAGTGACTTTTTACGAGACCGTCAATGTTGAATATTCAATATTTAAGGGGGCATCCGTGCAAAATCCATATCTACCGTATCCGGTTCGAATCGACGGCATCGTCGTCGAAAGCGAGGATAAGAACTTAAAAACGTTTAAATTCGTCTTTCTAAACCCGGAGGACGAGGCGAAATTTGCCTATAAATCCGGTCAATTTGCCGAGCTGTCGGTAACCGGAAAAGGCGAAATCCCGATCGGTATTGCCTCATCTCCCACGGAGAAGGGCTTTGTCATGTTTACCGTAAACAAGGTCGGACTGGTATCGAGTTATCTGCATGCCATGAAGGTCGGTGATATTATGGGGATCCGCGGACCATTCGGCAACTGGTTCCCCTGGGAACAGATGGAGGGCAAAAATATCGTTATTATCGGTGGCGGCTTTGCGTTTACGACGTTGCGTTCATCAATCATTTATATGCTGGATCCGGCGAATCGTTCAAAATTCAAAGACATCAATGTAATTTATGGCGCCCGCGCACCCGGTATGCTGTTGTACCGGGATGAACTGGTGAAATGGGAAAAACGCGATGATATTAACATGCACATCACCGTTGACGGCACGGACGATCCAAACTGGAAATACAATACGGGATTTGTGCCGACAATCACGGAGCAAAAAGCACCGGTCGCAGATGATAATACCTATGCCATTGTATGCGGTCCACCAATTATGATCAAATTCACCCAGCCGGTATTGGATAAGTTGGGGTATTCTCATGATAAAATTATCATGTCACTTGAAAACCGCATGAAGTGTGGTATCGGCATGTGTGGACGTTGTAATATCGGCAAAGAGTTTGTCTGCAAAGACGGGCCTGTATTTACCCTAGAACAGTTGAACAAAACGCCGAGAGAATACTAAATTTAGAGATTTAGGAATTCAGGAATTGTTAAGCTTTATGTTAAATAAAAAGTCCTTAATTCCTCAATTGCTATGTGTATTTCATATTGACATTAAATTTGCATTAGGATAACAATCCTCTTTTAAAAAAGGAGATAAAAGGCTGCGTGCCGAATAAATAATAATATAACATTAAAGGAGGACGATTAAATGCCAACAGTAGAATTTATGGGAAAAACATTCACAGTCGACGAGGACGGTTTTATCGACTCTTATGACAACTGGTGTCAAGAATGGGTCCAGTGGGTAAAGAAAGAAGAGGGTATCGAAGAACTCAACGAAGAACACCAAAAAATCATCGATGTTCTTCGCGATTATTATGAGAAAAACGGTATTGCGCCGATGGTTCGGGTTCTCTCCAAGGTTACCGGTTTTAAGCTGAAACACATTTATGAGCTTTTCCCTTCAGGACCGGGCAAAGGGGCCTGTAAAATGGCCGGTCTTCCGAAACCGACCGGATGCGTATAAGCCAAAGATTTGTAAACACTACGGCTATTTCGCAAAAGGCCCTGCAGTTTTTAAGCAGGGCCTTTTTTATGCGTGGGGGAGGAGAATATGATTCTCACGGTAAAAACCCAGGCCAAAACAGAGTTAATTGACATTACTTCCAAAATTGGTCAACTGGTGCACAAATCGAGTGTCGAATCCGGTGTGTGCATACTTTATGTGCCCCATACCACCGCAGCCGTTACCATCAATGAAAGTGCCGATCCCAGTGTGAAATCTGATATCCTGATGATCTTGAACCAGGTTGTTCCGTGGGAGGCCAATTATCGTCATATGGAAGGCAACTCTCCGGCTCACATAAAATCTACCCTGGTCGGACCGTCAGAGTTTATCGCCATTGAACACCGGTCGCTGGTGCTTGGCACATGGCAGGGAATATTTTTCTGCGAATTTGATGGTCCTCGCACCCGAAAGCTGCATGTCCGCATTTTAGAGGGCAGCTTCAAGGAGTAAGCCATGACGCCGCCCGAAGCACTCCTCGATGACACTGACAAAGCCATACTCAATCGAATCCAGTCCGATTTTCCGATCACCTCACGACCTTATCTTGCAGTGGCCGATGAATTGGGAATAACTGAAGACGAAGTTTTGGAACGCATTTCACGGCTAAAAAAAGAAGGCATCATTCGACGCATCGGCGGTAATTTTGTCCCGGATAAATTGGGCTACGTCAGCACCCTGTGTGCGGCCAAAGTGTCGGAAGAAAAAATCGAACAATTTGCAGATGTCGTCAACCGGTATCCCGGAGTAACCCATAATTACCGGCGAGATAATAGTTTCAACATCTGGTTCACATTTATCGCACCATCTATGCAAGAAATTGAACAAAACTTGAAAGAAATCTCCGAGCAAACCGGCATTTCAGAGATTCTCAACCTGCCGGCGACCAGGGTTTTCAAGATCAGAGCACAATTCGATGTCTAGCTCGCAAAAGCTGGTGCCAGTTCACTGACGAAGACAAGACCAAACCAAAAAGAGAATTTGAATATTCAATATTCAATCGAAAATATTCAGTCATGAGAGATATCCGTATTGCCGCGGTAATATTTAACTCGCCGCTAACCCAAACCCGGAATAATCTAGACCGTATGGAAACATGGGTAAAGGCAGCGCAAGAACAAGAGGCGGCTATTGTCTGTTTTCCGGAATTGAACATTTCCGGATACAGTACCCACGAAGATATTAAGCAAACGGCGGAGCCTATTCCGGGTGCAGCCAGCCACCATCTTTGGCAAATGGCCCAAGGGCACCAGATTGCCATTTTAGCCGGGCTGGTTGAGAAAGATGAAACGGGTCGGGTATTTGCAAGCCACCTGGCGATTGCACCAAACGGAATCTCCGGTGTCTATCGCAAAATTCACATTGCACCGCCTGAGCGCGGCATATTTTCACCGGGAAATACGGCTCCTTTGTTTGACATTTTCGGTATCAAATTCGGCATTCAACTATGTTATGATGCTCATTTTCCGGAGCTTTCCACCCGCATGGCCGTCGATGGGGCGGAGGTTTTATTTATGCCCCATGCCTCTCCGCGCGGAACACCTTCTGAAAAGTTCAATTCCTGGATGCGCCATCTGACCGCCCGCGCCTTTGACAATGGTCTTTTTGTCGTGGCCTGCAATCAGATCGGTGATAATCACAAAGGTCTTCATTTCCCTGGCATTGCCGTTGTTCTCGGACCGGATGGAGAGGTCTTGAAAAAAGAGCTCAAGGACGAAGAAACAATGATGGTTGCAGATTTAGCATCAGATGATCTGGCGCGGGTAAGGACTCATCGCATGCGCTATTTTCTGCCGAACAGGAGACCGGAGATTTACGTTCCCCAAAAAGGAAAGGATGCTGCATGACCGAAACAAATAATTTCAAGGTGGAACAGGAAGATCACATTGCCTGGTTGACGTTAAACCGTCCCGAAAAACGAAATACCATGGGATTGGCTTTTTTCAGGGAAATTGGTGAATTTTTCGATGAATTTGATCGAAATCCAGATGTTCGCGTGGTCGTCATCAAAGCCGAAGGAAAGAGTTTCTCAGCAGGCACCGATTTAAATGAAGCCGCATCGTTGCTCGGCAAAGGCGCGGCGGATGAACGCGAAACCACACGCTTGGATATTTTAGAGCTTCAGCAAGGTTTAAACAAAATCGAAAAATGCCGCAAACCGGTGATTGCCGCCGTACACAGCCACTGCATCGGCGGCGGCATCGATTTGATCGTTGCATGTGACATCCGCATCGCCAGCAAAGATGCGGTTTTCAGCATTCGCGAGACCCGTATCGGTATTATTGCTGATCTGGGTACGCTCCAGCGGCTGCCTTACATCATCGGACACGGTTGGTTCCGGGAACTGGCATTAAGCGGGCGGGATTTCAGCGCCGAGGAAGCCCTCCGGATGGGCCTGATTACGCGCATCTGCGATGACCGGCCGGCCTTGTATGAAGAAGCCCGAATGCTTGCTGCTCAGATCGTCGATTGTCCACCGATGGCGGTTCAGGGTACCAAGGAGGTGTTATTGTACAGCCGGGATCATGGCGTCTACCCGGGCTTACACTATGTTGCGCAAAAGAATGCAGCCGTATTGCCATCCGAAGATGTTGTTGAAGCGCTGACGGCGTTTATGGAAAAAAGAAAGCCGTTGTTTAAAGGCAAGTAGGCAAGGCGAGGCGAAATCGAATTGAGTGGCGATCTGCTGAAAAGTGGCTTTATTGGTTAAATAGACATCCGTTATTCGTTATTGGTTATACGTTATTGGAAATAAGGAATCTGATCGGTGAATACTTGTCGAATAACAAATAACTAACAACAAATAACGGGCCGGGCCTAGACCATTGATTTCAGGGTCGCAAGTTCCAGTTGATCGCAGGCATCTTCTGCCCGGTCGGAAACCTCTACAATAGCATCCAGACAATTTTTCAGATGGTGTTTATGAGCAAAATCCAGGGAAGGCGACGTAAAAATTTCCTTGGTCAGATCCCACTCCAGTTTATCCACATGGGATTCTTGCATACCTACGTCTTTGGTGTGTTCGCGCACGACCTCAATTTTGCATTCGCCCTGAAAATAGCACAGCACCGAAAGTTTCATAGGATCGATAATTCCCAATGATTCTTGGGCGACCGCTAGAAAGTGGGCTTTCATTTCATCGGGAATCGTAGGTCGTTGGTTTAAAAAGAAATCGGAGCATGCCTCTCCGGCATTTGCCACTTTGTCGATACTCTCAATCAGTTTATAAATATCCTCCCGCAGCAACGGCAAATAGGCCCCGGAATAAAGCTTATCGCGGATCCCATAACGAATGATATCCGCCTCGGACTCCAGACTGCGCGTTTTGCGGGCAAAAACTTTTGCCTCGCTGATGTTGCCTTCCAGATAAAGTTCGATGGTTTGGATGCCGCTTTTTAAACATTGCTCCACCATATCAAGATGCTTTAATATTAGTTCGATGACCTCTTTTTCTTTCTTAAAAAGCCACATATGCACTCCTTCATGTTTGAGGCAAACCCCTTGAATAAAGAGATCCACGCAGTCTCTAACACAATACAGGTTTTAATACAATGCAATCATAAATTTGACGTATAAGACTCTAAACGATCAGCATCCCATATTAAGAAATAAGTTGCGAGGACGATCTTTAGCTCGTTAAGATTTCAATTAACGTATACAATATAAACGAAGATGCTGCTGCCAATGTTGGGGTCAGCAGCCAACCGAGAACAATGGTTACAATCGTCCTTTTGCTAATGGCTCTTAAACCCTTGACCAAACCGACACCTACCACCGCACCGACGATGGCAGAAGAGGTGGACACGGGAATGCCTAACATAGAAAACAAATGCATGCCGAAGGCCGAAGAAACCTGGGCGACAAAAGCTCCGGGGATATCCAGCGGCGTGATGCCCTTACCAACGGTATCGGCGACTTTTTTCCCATATGTTGCTGCCCCCAGGGCAATACTGATACCACCAATCAACAGAAGCAATTTGGGATGAAGAATATCTAAATTGGCAATCGGGCCGACCGCGTTGCCGGCGTTGTTGGCACCCATTGAATAAGCCACATAACATGCCGAAAGAATAGCCAGCCAGCCAAAGGCCTGTTGAAAAAGCAACGATTTGGTACTAAACTTTCCTAGAATCACGATGACGATATGCATAAAACCATACGCTAATGCCATAACCAATATCGGGCAGATAATCCAGCTTTCAGCAATCACGACGAACTTCGAAAAATCAACTTCCGCCCCGACGGCAAGACCGATGCCGACAACTCCCCCGACAATCGCCTGGGAAGTCGAGGTGGGGATACGGAAAAAGGTCGCCAGCGTCACAAAAAAACCGGAGCACATCAGGGCAACACAGACAGCCAAATAATTCAAATCGGTCTTGACGATGCCTTTGCCGATGGTTTTCATGACATGCTGTCCCTGGAGCACAGCACCGAGAATGGCAAAAATAGAAACCAGAATGACCGCGTTTCTGAACGTGATGAGCCCACAACCCACAGTTGTGCCGACACAGTTGGCCGTATCGTTTGCTCCAATATTCCAGCCGACGTATGCGCCTGCCCCTAACAAAATTAACAGTATCAGTTCGATAGCAATCTCACCCCGCTTCCAATAAACCAAGTTATGGACTTTCACATCTCAGAAAAAAACAAAATTAGCATAATCTTTTTTTATAAAAAGCATACAAAAAAAAGTCAAAATAATTATCAATTCAGATAAAAACAGCCATAAACCAGCCATATCAGGGCTAAGACGGAATATCCCGGTTGCCACCAGCTATTGGATCTGCTCAACATTTAATTCTATATTTTTCCCCAATTTTCCATTGTTCCATCATTCCAATATTCCAGCCTAATATTTTTTGCCCTGTTCAACCTCCCCAATAGCCTCATCAATAATATCAATGGCTCGATCCATTTCGTCCTGGGTGATGATCAAGGCCGGTCTGAGAGTCAGAACATTGCCTTCGATGGTTTTGGCTGAAAGACCTTTTTCCAGGCATTTAAACATGATGATTTCGGCTTCATCTACCGCGCGCTCTTTGGTCTTTGAATTGCTCACCAGATCTATGCCGATGTGCAGCCCCAGGCCGGCGACATGACCGATAAGCGGATGATTTTCTTTCAATTGGTTTAATCGTTCTAGGCAATAGCTGCCCAGATTTGCCGCATGATCATAAAGCTCATGTGCTTCGATGTACTCGATCTCGGCCAGAGCAGCAGCAGAGCAAAGTGCATTCTTTTCATGGGTGTAATGGCCGATGGAGCGATGTTGGCAGATATTGTATTTATCATGGGTGACAATCCCGGCAAAAGGAGCCAGTCCTCCACCCAAGGACTTGCCGAGCACCAAAACATCCGGCGTGACAAAATGTTCACAGGCAAACATCTTTCCAGTGCGGCCGAATCCCTCAATGATTTCATCAAAGATCAACAAGCAACCGTATTGTTCACATAGGTGTTTTACGCCTTCCCAGTATTGTTTGGACGCTACCACCGGTGTGGCCGAAATCGGCTCGCCGATGATAGCCGCCATTTCCGTTTCTCTTTTCAAAATCAGTTCAATCTGCCGCAGGCACTCGCCATCGACCTCTTCCGCGGAGGTGAAGCCCCATGGATTGCGATAGTAATTGGGAAATTCAACATGAAACGCCCCCGGCACCATCGGACCAAAGCCACCGCTGAAATGTTCTTCACCGCCGATACTGGCCGCCCCGAATCCGGCACCATGAAAGGAGTCCCAAAATGAAATGGTTTTATACCGGCCGGTGACCTGCTTGGCCAGCATCAGGGCCATCTCAATGGCTTCCGAACCGCCCGGACAAAATAGGGATCGGCAAAGCCCATCGGGTGTAATTTCTGCCAGTTTCTTTGCCAGCTTGATGGCAGGCATGTTCGTATATCTGCGCGGACAAAAGGTCATGCCCTCATCCAACTGTTTTTTAACCGCCTGGATAACCGCCGGATTGTTAAAGCCCGCATTATGCACGCCGTTGCCGTGCATATCGATATATTTCTTGCCGTCCAGGTCTTGGATGTAAATGCCGTCAGCCCTGGAGAGCACATTCAGCACCGGTGTGGAAAGGCTTTGATGTAAAAAATATTTAAGATCTTCATCAAACCATTGCTTTGCCTTTTGCGACAAATTCCGCTCCCAATATTTGCGGCGATTCGGTGTGGTGTTCACATCACCCTGCTCTCTTTCGATACGTTTATCTTTTATTGCAGATTGTTTTTGCATAATAAATCCCTTCGGATTGCATTAAAAATTTTCGGACCTATAACCCAAAGAAAGGAAATCGGAGAATTAATGAACCCCCTTGTGTTGGATTTCGACCCTGGTCGAAAGCCAACCACCACGACGAAAATTGAGTAGGTTGGGTTGAGGTTACGAAACCCAACATGACAACTCAAAAAATATCAAAATTGTGGGAGCGGCTTCCAGCCGCGATTGGAATTTGCAAGTGATGCCTTTTTTCGCGGCTGGAAGCCGCTCCCCCATACAGCGAAAACTGGTGTCATGAAGTAAAATCAGATCTTAATAGAAATTTCAAGTAAAGCTAAATTTATTGGGGTTTTAATTTCAATTCAAGTAAAAAGATGATAAAAAAACATAACAGCAAGGCTATCTTGGACTAATCCATAGCATAAAGAGGGGCAGACATGCAAAAATTGCACGAGTCAGAAGGCGACGTCAACATTTCTCCAAGACGCGATCAATGGCAAAAAGATAATATCGACGCAAAAAGTCAAGCACTGCTGGATGAAGATGCCCGCTATTTTCTGAAGCAGTCCCTTTCCACACCATGCTTAAACACCATACGCAGTTGTGACGGTGTCTACATTGAAGACATGCAGGGGCGCCGTTATATGGATTTTCACGGAAACAATGTGCATCAGGTGGGCTTTGCCAACCCCGACGTCATTGCCGCCATCAAAAAACAGCTTGATGAGCTATCCTTTTGCACCCGGCGCTACACCAACCGGGTGGCCGTGAATTTAGCCAGGAAACTGGCAGAGATTGCCCCGGGTAATCTCAATAAATCCTTGTTCTGTCCGGGAGGTGCCGAAGCCGTCGGCATTGCAATAAAACTGGCACGGATTGCCACCGGGCGACATAAAACCATCTCCATGTGGGACTCGTTTCACGGTGCCACGCTGGATGCCATTTCCATCGGCGGTGAGGCCATCTTTCGCCAGGACATGGGACCATTGCTGCCGGGAACCGAACACGTGCCGCCGGCGGATGAGTATCGCTGTGTGTTCGGTTGCTCGGATCGCGGAGGATGTGATCTCACCTGTGCCAACTATGTCGAATATATTTTAAAAAAAGAGGGTGACATCGCGGCGGTCATATCCGAGCCTATCCGCAGCACACCGTATATTCCCAAACCCGAATACTGGCAAAGAATTCGCCAGGCCTGCGATCGTCACGGTGCACTGTTGATTTTTGACGAAATCCCCCATGCTCTCGGCCGTACCGGTAAAATGTTTACGTTTGAAAATTTCGGGGTTACCCCGGATATGGTGGTTATCGGAAAAGGCCTGGGAGGTGGAATATTTCCCCTGGCGGCCATCATTGCGCACGAAGAGCTTGATGTTGCCGCCGACCGCGCTCTGGGGCATTACACCCATGAAAAAAGTCCGGTCGGATGTGCCGCCGCGCTGGCCACCATAGAATATATTGAACGCCACAACCTGGTGGCGCATGCCCGGGATCTGGGCAAATATTCCTTGGATCGCCTGCATGAGATGATGGAGCGTCATCCGCTGATCGGTGATGTGCGCGGGCTGGGTCTGTTTCTGGGCATTGAACTGGTCCAAAACAGAGACACCCGCGAAAGAGCCGGTGATGAAGCCGAAGCCGTCATGTATGCGGCGCTTTCGCGGGGGCTTAGTTTTAAAACCACCATGGGCAACATCCTCACCCTGACCCCGGCACTGACGATTACCAAAAAAGAAATGGATAAGGCTCTGGATATCATCGAGGCGTGTATTGCCGAAATTGAAAAGAAGTAACGAGCAAATAGATCAAGGGACAATTGGGATGTTATTGTGGAATGGATTCTTTTTTAAGCTTAATAAGAATCCAATTCATATTACTTACCCCACCCGGCGTCACCGCTGACCAATCCATCAAAGCGCTTCCGAATTTTTAGATCAACGTCTTGGGAAAACACGGCCGGGTTATCGCGGGTGAGGATCTGGCGGGCTGCATTCATCGCACGGCTGTGCACATCGGGTCGTCCGGCTTCTTCCCAGGGCCCTCGCAAGTCACGTATGGCTAATCCCGGTAAAAAAGCGGTCGTGCGCATATGTTCAAAGGTGTGCATTTTATCCATGTAATTTCCGCCGGGCCCGGTTTCCGCGATCACTGCCAAAGCCAGATTTTCTTTGCTGAACTCCACGCCCTGCTGAATTCGTTTGAGCATCATAGCGATTTCATTATCAATTACCGCTTTGGCGAAATCAAATGCCATCAGTCCGCCCAGCAATCCACCCATATTGAACATATCGGCCCCGGCCAGAAGCGCGGCGGTGACATTCATGCCGGTCTCATAGCCGCTCTGGGCATCATTCACCTGGGCATTGGTCAAACCAATATAACCACCCGAGGGGACATTATAAAATCCGGCCATCTGGCTGTGAGCCATCTGCAGAATTCCGGTCTCAATCGCTCCGGGCGCGTAGGCGCCTGTGCGCAGATCGGCAACGGTCGATAATACCGCGTAGATCAGAGGAGTTTGGGGTCGAATCATTTGCATCAGCACACCCAGGGCCAGAAATTCGGCGTTTCCAAGCGCCAAGGTTCCGGTTAGCGTCATGGGAGCCGTCAGGCCGGCGTTGGGGACAATGCTTCCGTAAACAGGATATCCTTTTTCGGTAAGAAACATAAGCGCTTCAAGCGATTTTACGTCCATGGTCAACGGTGAGACCACCGGGCAATAATGATGGCTGATGATTGGTCGCTCTTTATACGCTTCTTCACCGCCGGCAATGATGGCGCCCAATTCGAGCACCTGAAGTAAATCTTGCATATTGGCGGTATTGCTTCGAACCGGTTTTAAACAATTTTTCAACGACGGGTAAAACCGGGATACACTAAATTGGCCTGCCGTTGCATCATCAGCCAACGTTGAAATCGAGAAAACATCATAGCCCGGCAATTCGTTGATCAGAAAAGCGATATCGGCAATATCTTTTGAGGTGGCCCGTCGTTCTTCTCCGCTGTCGGGATCAATTATGTTGGGTGCGGAGCTTCCGGTTAAAATGACGGGTCGGTCATCCGGAATCGTCCGATCAAATTGCGGATCACGTCCCGCAAATGAAAAGCGAGGCACAAACGCCTGGCGAAAATTTTCAACGATCTGGCGTGGGAAAGTTACAATTCGGGTTTCGCTATCCACTTTACAGCCGTGGCGCGAATATATCTCTCTGGCCCTGTCGTTGTTGACCAGAACGCCGATAGTTTCCAGAATCTCTAAAGATGCGTTGTGAATCTCTTCAACTTCAGAT
>CP070694.1:3531704-3540845 GCA_020353355.1 Desulfobacterales bacterium
CACTTCTTTATCAGCATTATGATCCCGATCTTTGCGGAAGCATTCCAAATTTTGAAAGTATCATTAAAAACAAGGATCTGGAAATAATATCCGACTCAGAAAACCTGATGTTTATACGACACTATGCGGCGTCCTCGCAATTGCTTCCCATCAGTAAATTAAACTATCAGTATGCGTTTTCTTCCGGTCGGACACTCCAGTTTATCAAAACCCCTTACGCTCACGCAGGGGGCAGCATGGTGACCTTCGATCCTCAAAGCGGGCACCTTTTTTCCAGCGATCTTTTTGGGAGCCTGGGCAGCGAATGGGAGCTGATCTTAAAATTAAGGCCTGAATGTCTAGATTGCGTAAATCTTTTAAAATGTCCGCAGGGTAGAAAGAATTGTCCGATCAATGACATTGTTAATTTCCATAAGCATCTGATGCCATCAAAAAAAGCGTTAAGATACTCCCTTGAGAAAATTTTGGAAATACCGTTCAATGTCATAGCTCCGCAGCATGGCAGTATTATTAACGATAAAAAAATTATGAGATATGTTTTTGAGTTACTTGCATCGTTGCAAGACGTGGGAATAGACGGTATTGTTGAAGATGATTACGCATTTAATTTCGATAATCTAAAGCGCAGGTTCAATTAAATGGAAATCAATGATCTGTTAAAGCGATATTGTGAAAATTTTGGTCTCGAAAAGCCCCCGGATTCGGTACTCATCAATGAAATAATAGAATGCCGGGCGAAGCTTAAAGACTCTGAGGTAAACAATAAACTGCTCGAGGAGCTGGTTTTTAAATATGCTAACGCAGAAAAGAAACTTAAACAACTCAACCGTGAATTAATCTGGCAGCAAAAACGGATCCAGGAGGACCTGGTCGCTGCAGCGGACATCCAGAAAAGTCTGCTACCTCAGAAAACGAACATTAGCGAGCACCTGGACGTTGCCTGGTATTTTGAGCCCTGCGATAAAATCGGGGGTGATATCTTCAACATGACCCAGCTGGACAATGACCACTGGGCAATCTACATGCTCGATGTTAGTGGTCATGGAGTGCCGGCTGCCATGGTAACCGTCTCGGTCTCACAGCTCATGCAGCTGCATACCGGTTTCTTGATTAAAGAGGGGACAAAATCTTCGCCCGATGGTAAAATAATGTCGCCCGCCGAAGTACTGAATGCACTCGATCAAGAATTTCCCTTTGACCGATTCAACAACTTTTTCACCATTAATTATTTTATCCTTAATACAAAGACCGGCGTAATAAAGTACGCAAACGCCGGGCATCCCAAACCAGTTATTTTGCGCACCAATGGACTTTTTGAGCAGCTAACCGCAAGCGGACCTCCGATTGGCACCCGGGACTTCCGCCTGACAGATGATGAGATTATTTTTAAAGAGGCACAGGCACGGATTTATCCCGGAGATAAAGTGATTTTATATACGGACGGACTTGTGGAATACCACAATCAAAACTATGAATTTTATGGCTACAATCGCTTTTATGATACGATGATGGAGTTCAAAAAGACGTCTGTTAGCGACATTGTTTACAAACTGATAAAATCTTTGAAGGCTTTTGGAAATAATGCAAATCCAGCGGATGATATTACATTGCTTGCTATTGAATTAAAGTGAATAATTTCATATTAATTCATAATCTTACACCAAAACCCATCACGTGCCCTGCCAAATTATCCATTTCCGAAAAATTTACGAAAATCCCTTAAGACCAATGCCAAACCTACCGATACTAGCTCTGTGAACTTATATCCATATACCAGGATCCCAGGTACTTATCGGATAACCTGAAATTTCAGAAATAGGGAGGCAAACACAATGAACGACCAAAAAACAGAGCAACCTGAAGCGGCGAAAGTGCCGGTCGACATTGATGAACTCAAGCTGCAAACACTTATGCAAGAAATCAAAGATAATCAAAATTTATCGCTTGGCATTCTGGGTGGTATGGGTGCCGCAGCTATCGGCGCCATCATTTGGGCGGTAATTACCGCACTGACGAATTTCCAGATCGGCTGGATGGCTGTTGGCCTCGGCTTTTTGGTCGGCATCGGCGTACGCAGTTTGGGGAAAGGCATAAACACGAGTTTTGGCATCGTTGGTGCTATTTTATCACTGGTGGGCTGCCTTGCGGGAAATTTGCTAACCGTTTGCATCTTGATTTCGCGCCAGGAAGGCATCGAACTTTTCAATCTGCTGACGCGCCTTAATCCAGCTGTTGTGGTGGAGCTGATAAAAGCAACCTTTAATCCCATGGATCTGCTCTTCTATGGGATTGCAGTATATGAGGGGTACCGTTTTTCGTTTCGCCGCGTATCTGATGATGAGCTGTCAAAGCTAACAAAATAACAATTCGTATTTTGATCGATTTTTATGTGGGCCTAAATTTGTATCCAATTTTTATTTCGATTACTTGGTGTCAGGTGTCGGGTGTCAGGAATACAAAGTGCAGTGGCTGACACCTGACACCCGACCCCTGACACCTTGTTTTTAATTAGTTTATGATAGGAGGAATTATGCAGCAATTAAAACATCGTCTGAAGGCCATAGCACTGCTGCTCATTATTTGCCTGTGGGGCTGTGGTTACCAGTCCGAGACAGCAGAAAAAACCATTGATTTCGGCGAGTTTGAAGCCGGGGTGTACACCAATACCTTTTTTGATCTAGCCATTGCCATACCTGAAGACTGGTATGTCCTGGATGCGGAAGCACGAAATGAAATGATGCGCCAGGGCAGCAAAGTCGCAGCCGGCGATAATAGAAATTTAAAGGCCGCCTTAAATGCCGCCGACCTTGACAATTTGAATTTATTGGCTGCCTACGAGCATGCTCCCGGTACTCCTGTTTCTACGAATCCCGGAATCATGGTCATTGCAGAAAAGGTTAAGCACATGCCGGGAATTAAACAGGGAAGAGATTATCATTATCATTCGAAAAAAATGATGCAAATGAGCAATATGAATATCTCATTTACTGAGGAAATATACGAGGAATTAATTGATGATGTGCCCTTTGATGTCATGGAAATGCAGATCAATGTGGGCAACATTGTAATCATGCAAAAACAATACGTAACCATAATGAATGGATATGCCCTGTTGGTGGGCATCACCTATCAGGACGAAGAAGGACTCTACAAGCTCCAAGACATTCTGCAAACGATGAGTCTCAGTTAAGATACGAAGAAGTTCAAAACGCGCTCGACATCTAAACAAACGATTGAAGGTGCGATGCATGAATTAAGGTGATCATATGAAAACAAAAGGAATTACTATTTTATTGATACTGATTTTGCTTGGCACAACGCTTTTTGCCTGCACAGATAAAGGAGAAGATACAGAAAAAAGTGCCATTGAATCATTCACCGATAAAACCGCCAAAAAAGCTGTGGATAAGATTCGCACCCCGATCAATAAAGCCAGATCGGTGAAAACCACCGGCGAAAATAAAATGCAAAATGTTGATGAAATGGTAAATGAATAACTGCACAGTATTGCCGAGTGGGCTTTTAATTTTGCTGGATTGGGTTGCAAATCTTTGAGATTCTTGCTATCGGAAACACGCTAGTATTGGAATACCTTGACTGACTAAAGAGTGTGTTTTCGAAACTCTCATGAATAATGAAACCAAAACATACCTTTCCAGAGCTGTTGAAATTTTAAAAGCCAATATCACGCCGTTAATCCCGCCCGCTGCAATCGGAGTTATATTCTATATTCCCACAAGATCGGACCAGCAATCGGGCTCTATCTTTTTTCTGCCGGTGATTATTTTATTTGTCATCATGCCATTGATTTATGGCCAATATATAGAAATAATTAATAATAATCGCAAAATACCCTATATTCAGATTTTCAATACGCATTGGTTTAACTTTTTTGTGGTCAGCCTTTGCCTGGTCATTCCGATCTTAATACTCCTTATATCCGGTGCAATCTCTGGTTTACCCACGTTTGGATTAAGCCAAATCCTGTCGATTGGCATCGACATCCTGAGTATTTACATCTTGCCATTGGTATTTCTGTTAAAAAAACGGGTTTCATGTATTCCACTGGGAATAAAATGCCTCCTGGGTAATTTCAATTTCAGCCTTCCGTTGATTTTGCTCGCAATGGTTCCGACGATTCTGCACCTGTTGAATATCCAGCCATCCGATGCCGCCGCTTCGTCATTGCCATTCCTTTTCTTGAATTATGTATTTTTTGTAATCAGTCTGGTCATCGATTTTGTGATCTTTATTGCTGCCGCCCTGATCCTCAAGGAAAAATTGTTGCAACTCTGAACAGCGTCGGCCTGATCACAAATCATGGCCGCAAAAGGCCTGGCTACAACGCATTTAAAGATTTAAAAAATTCCCTCAAAAAATAACCATCAGCAGTCCCTTTCAGGTTCTCCTTAAAGCCAACTTCAATTTCAGCCCAACACGTCATTATTTTTTTCACAGAGGTACTCAAGAAATTCGGCAATATAACCGATAATCATTTATATTCCGTATAGTTGCATTAGCCCATCTAGGAGCAATCATGAAAATTCACAAAATTAGAAAAAGACGATTGATATTTGTAGTGCTGCTTCTGACATTTTTTACTTATTCATGTGGTTCTGACTCCATGATGGGTCAGCTCTGGGGCCAGATGGCGGAACTCTTCACTATCAAAAAGGCCATTGACGATACCCTGGTCCAAGGCGAAGCCTCAATTCATGTACAAAACGGAAAGGTTATTACGCTGGGGCTGATTAATACAGAATATAACGATGCGGAAGCACCCGAGCGCGAGAAAGCTGCCGATGAAGTCATTAATATTTTGCTGGAGCAGATAGCAGCCAAGCAAGAATTCCAAAATATCAAAACGGTTATTGTCAATTTTATCCACCATGAGAAAAAATTCTTGATTGTGGATTTTACCATGACTGTCGATTATTATGTTTACAACCTCTAACGGGTCCAGCGGAAGCCGAACTTCAGCGTTTCCGTAAACTATCTGAAATGCCCCTTCTATCCGCAGCCAATTCATTTGGGAAACTTATTCAACGCCTTTGATCTTCACATCACACGTCAGGCATCGCGCCTTGGCCGAAACCATCCTACTCGTTCTATAATCCACCTTGCCTTGCCTGCATAATTAATGCTATAGAGCAATCCTTAATTTTTGGTGTCAGGCTTCGGGCCTTCGCCGCGTCCCGCCCGGGCGGGGCTTCGGCCACGCAGGCGGGTTTCAGGTGTCAGCTCTCGCGTTTCATCCGGCTGAATCCTGACACCTGACGCCTGAAACCTCACTCCTAAAGTGTGAAAGGATTAACACGTGGTTAAAGAGATTCTGCTTCTGGGAAATCCACAATTGTATGACGTCAGCCAGGCGGTAAAACAAGACGAGCTATCCAGCCTCAAAGAGGTTGTTGATGATCTGCATGACACGCTGATGGATTTCAAAAAACGATACGGCGCCGGCCGCGCGATTGCGGCTCCGCAGATTGGGGTAATGAAACGGTTGATTTATATGTATATCGACAGCCCGGTGATTTTCATCAATCCTAGTCTCACTCATAAAAACAAGGAAATGATGTTGGTGTGGGACGATTGTATGTGCTTTCCGGATCTTCTGGTGAAAGTTGAACGTCACAAAACCTGTTCCATATCCTATCGGGACCTGCAATGGATTGAGCAAAGGCTGCAGCTCGAAGGCGATTTGTCCGAACTGCTGCAACATGAATACGATCATCTGGATGGTATTCTGGCCGTCTCACGTGCCATCGACGGCAGGGCATTTGCCTTGCGCAGTCAGAAAAAGAAAGGGAAAAATGCCTTATAACGAAGAAATTGATGTGCGTATTAAAAAAGTCGTGTCTAACTGGAAAAACACGGGCGCCAAAAAGATGTTTGGAGGAGTTTGCCATTTGCTCAACGGCAATATGTTATGCGGTGTATACAAAGAATATCTGATTCTGCGACTGGGTGGGCAAAAATCCGAAGAGGTTCTTAAATTACCATTTGCAAGACAGTTTGATATTACCGGCAAACCCATGAAAGGTTGGGTAATGCTGGAAGAAAAAGGATTTAATACGGATAAGCAGCTAAAAGACTGGCTGAATATCGCAAAGCAGTACGTTGACACATTACCGCCAAAATAATTAGAAGTAAAATTCTTCTATCATAAGTTGGCAGTTCGTCATGTTTTTTTTGAAAACGAAATTGGAGGAAGCCGTAAAAAGTTCAACGTTAATGCTTGCCGAAGACGCGGTCATCGAACGGCTTAAGCGGGATGCTGATAAAGGAGCTTAAAGATGGACACACGAGAATTTCGCGAGACGGGACACACCATGATCGACATGATCGCCGATTACCTTGAAGATATCGAAGATCAGGCGCTTTTCCCCGAGGTGGCGCCTCAACACATGGAAGCGCTTTTAAACGAAATAAAGCGCGAATGCGAATCTGTGCGTTCTTTGATGAAAAAATCATTCTTACATAATCTGGCAAGATAGGCCAATCTCAAAATCTCGGAGGCATCATGGAATCACTGCTCAAAAAATGGGATGGTGAAGAAGTAATTATCCGCTTCGATAACCTCACCAAAGCATGGATCATCATCGCCATCCATAATACCCGCCTTGGCATCGGTACCGGCGGAACCCGAATGAAGCCTTATCAAAATCTACAGGAAGCGCTGCAGGATGCGATGAAGCTGGCCGAAGGCATGTCGTACAAGTATGCCGTATCTAATTTCCCGCGCGGCGGTGCGAAAGCCGTCATCGCCCTTCCGGATAAATTCGACTCAACAGAGCGACCCGATCTCCTGCGCCGATACGGCAAACTGGTCTGCCAGCTCGGCGGGCTTTTTGAAACCGGCCCGGATGTCGGCACCTCGCCTGATGATATGGACATCATCTCGGAGACCGGTGATCCCTACATTTTTTGCCGCACCCCACAAAAAGGCGGTGCCGGCGATTCCGGACCGGCGACCGCCCTGGGCGTATTCAGCGGCATGCAGGCCGTCTGCGAGCAGCTTTTCAATTCCCCCTCGCTTGAGGCAAAACGGGTGTTGGTGCAGGGAGCTGGTAGTGTGGGAAACCCATTAATTCAATTGTTGCGTGATGCTGGTGCAGAGGTGCTGTTCAGTGACATCGATGAAGCAGCTATAGCACATTTGCAGGCTAAAAAAGGGCTAAAACATATCCATCCCGATAAAATTTTTGATACGCCCTGCGATATATTTGCCCCTTGTGCACTGGGCGGTATTTTGAATAAGAATACGATACCCCGTTTAAAGTGTCTGGCAGTCGCCGGTGGAGCTAACAATCAACTGTCTGAACCTGCTGACGCCGAAAGACTGTGGGGCAGGCAAATTTTGTACGCACCGGATTTCGCTATCAACATCGGCGGGGCAATGGCGATCATCGGAATCGAAACCATGGGATGGTCCCGGGCTGAAGCCGACAAAAATGTCACGTCGGTCCGGCAGACACTAAAACATATTTTTGCCATCGCAACGGCTGAAGGGATCAATACCGATGTTGCTGCGCGCCGCATTGCCAGATCGCGGTTGTTTGAAGATCAATAGTAGATTTTAAATTGCGAAATTTACCAAATCAGATAATTTATCAGGGTTGAAACCTGATGCTCTCCGTTTTTTTTGAATATGGTTCCGAATTTATAAGAGGTGGCAGGTGACTCAGATATCCGTAAAATTCTTAGGCAGCGGCGATGCCTTCGGCAGCGGTGGCAGATTACAAACGTGCATCTATGTGCAGTCTGAATTCGCGAAATTTCTCATCGATTGCGGTGCTTCGTCCCTCATTGCGATGAAACAATGTGGTGTAAGTTTGCTCGATGTGGAGACAATTCTGATTACGCATTTGCACGGCGATCACTTTGGCGGGATTCCATTTTTTATCCTCGACTCACAGCTTATCTCACGGCGAACCGATCCGTTGATCATTGCCGGACCGCCGGGTCTGGAGGAACGGATTCGCAATGCCATGGAGGTCATGTTTCCGGGATCTTCCAAGGTCAAGCAAAAGTTTGAAATTACTTACCGCGAGCTTCCAGAGCGCGAGCCGGCTGCTATTGGTGAACTGCGGGTCACGGGAATGCAGGTTGTTCATGGCAGCGGAGCCCCATCCTATGCGCTTCGAGTAGAGGGGGCCGGAAAAACAATCGTTTATACCGGCGATACAGAATGGACAGATCGCCTGATCGAAATTGCCCGCGGAGCGGATCTATTCATCGCCGAGGCTTATTATTACAATAAAAAGATGGAGAATCATCTGAATTATCAGACGCTGATGGAACGGCGCCACGAGTTGCAATGCAAGCAAATTGTACTTACCCATATGAGTGATGACATGCTGGGACGCCTGGATCGTCTTGAGCTTGAGTCTGCCGCAGACGGAAAAGAGATTGTATTACCCTAATTGAGTCAAAACTCAATTAGGTGTTATTTGTTATAGACAATTTTCGCTTAACCTGGGCGACATTAGATAATCGAGATTGATCTAATTTTAGAATATCTTGTTTTTCTTGAACTCCTGGTTATTGAAGGTCGGCGCGGCAAAGTCACGCTTTTAGCGTGACGAAGACGGGTGCCCGCCGAGAATCCTCTGAATTCGGATAATTTTTAATCTTATTAGAAGAGATTGGACGTACGGTAATAAATCAAGGAAAACTGCATGCGATTTAAATTTCTTAATAAAAATTCAGTTGTCGGTTTTATTGTCGGAGCGGTGATCAGCACTTCAATCATTGCCGGTGGGTTGTATGTGTATATTCAAAAACAAATTAAGAATTTCAATATGCCAGCAGGGGCAATAAATCTTCCTCCGCCTGAAATACCGGTTGAAACCAGGATCAGCCTGAATTGGAATCTTAGGACTTTAGATGGTGCCCGAATTAACCTAGAAGATGAATATGAGGATAAAGTAATCTTCATCAACTTCTGGGCCACATGGTGCCCGCCCTGTATTTCGGAAATGCCCACCGTCGAAAAACTATATCAGAAATTCAAAGACCGAATCGGTTTTGCCTGTATTTCAAATGAGTCATTAACTACACTAAAGGAATTTAAAACTAAGAATAAATATTCATTTTCCATGTATCAAATCGTAACGGATGTCCCGGTTGAGTTCAATC
>CP070694.1:3540945-3547628 GCA_020353355.1 Desulfobacterales bacterium
AAACTCCTTGACATAAAAAGAAATTTATCATTAATTTAAATAAGTTATTCTTGCTCATGGAATCTAGCCGATTGATTGTGAGGCACGCTGCAGGCGCCTGCTATACAGAACGACATAAATCATTGCGCATACATACACAGCGTTCTGCATGTTTGAAGCTATGCAGTAGTTTTAAAAATCAACGATTCAAAGAGCGAATACGCAATTGATTATCACGCTGTGTATAAATCATATCTCTTATTGCTGCCGCGAACAACAATACGGCCCTGAGCTTAAATTGTTGCGGTAATGGATAACAAAATGAACATTTCGCGAACAAGTCACGTGGAATTATTTTTCCGGAAGGTGATTCGAAAAGATAGTGATGAAATTTCGTTGGATGCGGATATGATCCGTTTACTGATTGCTATCGATGAAAACAAGAGTCTTTATCAGATCGCCGAAGAAGTGGATATGGAGACCACAACACTGAAAAAGACCTTATCGAAATTGCTGGAGCAGAGACTCATTGAACCCGTTAAAAAAGATATCCCCTACCTCGACCGCGTTTTCCTCGAAGCTCTGCGAATCAATTTATCGAAGATCATCGGCCCCATGGCTGAAATCCTAATTGAGGACGTGGTGGCGGACATGGAATTAAAAACGTCTGAAATTCCGGTAAACCAGGCCGCTGAATTGATCAATAATCTTTCCCTTGAAATCCCTGAGGAAAAGGGCCGAATTGAATTTAAAAAATCCATGCTGAACATTATAAATAAAAGATGAATCCACAATGAGGAGCAGCAACCATGATGGAAATTACATGTGATGCATGCGGAAAAAAATATCGGATTGATGAAACCAAAATGTCGAGAGACACCGCAAAGGTGAAATGCAAAGTTTGCGATAACATCATGACCATCACCAAACCGAAGCTTGAGCCAACCCCCAAAGTGCCGGAACCGGCAATTTCAGCGGAGCCCGAGATACCGCGCCGTGTGATTAGCCGACCGGCTGTTGCGGCTGAAGAGGAATCTGCCGATGAGGAAAAGGAAATTCCGGCCTTCTATACAGGACAGAGAATACGATTTGGCCTGTTTACAAAAATAATCATTGTGATGCTGTTTATCAGCTTGGTTCCGTTTTTGAGTTTCTGGGGCCTCACCTGGCGCGAAACCAACGAACGTATTCGTTCCGATACGGAAATCTTAATGGCGCAAACCGCCAAGGGACTGGGAACATCGGTGGATAGCTGGATTAACAACAACGTTTCCATCTTACGAACAACTGCCAGGCTCCCTGAAATTATCTCGATGGAACGCGAGCGCCAGGAGTCGGTGTTGAGGACGATTCATGAAGAATATCCGTGGATATATCTGGCTTTCACGGTTGGACTCGATGGAATGAACGTTGCCCGCAGCGATGATGTCCCGTTGAAGGACTACTCAGACCGGCAGTATTACAAGGATATCGTCAAGGGCAAAAATCTCAGCTGGCAAACCTTGATTGGAAAAACATCTAAACAGCCTGCCCTGGTCCTGGCGGTTCCGATTAAATCTGGAAATAACCTGGTGGGTGTCGTGGCGGCCGCCATGACGGTAGATGATATCTCCCAAAACATCGCCACCTGGAAAAAAGGAAATACGGGATTTGCCTTTTTGGTTGATGAAAAAGGCTACGTCATCTCACATCCGAACCAGCAATTTGTGGTCAAACGCATGAACTTAAACTCTCACCCGCTGATCGCCAACTTCCGCAAGCGAGGATGGACCACCATCACCACCCATTTTAAAAATTCAAAAGACGGCGACTCGCTGGGTCACGTCAGGAGCAACAATTATGGTTGGGCGCTTGTCCTGCAGCAGGAAGACCAGGAAGTATTCTATGCCCTCAATCGTATGCAGGAATTTGCGTTAATTTTGTTGGCCTGCACGGTTCTGGTGGTTACCGTCATTGCCTGGTTGTCAGCCCGCGCCATTGTTACACCGGTTCGAAAACTTACTGATGCCGCCGAGCGCATGAGCCTGGGTGAGTTGAATGTAAAAATTGATGTTAAATCCAGGGATGAAATCGGCTTGTTGGCCCAGGCCATCGGCCGCATGCAGACCAGTCTCAGACTGGCCATGAATCGCCTGCGCCGCAAACGCTAGGCGTTTGCAGTTATTTGTTATTCGTTATTAGTTAATGGGAGAAAAGGATAAAAAGGGCAAATCAGATCGTATTCATTATTCGAATAACGATTAACAATTACCTAATAACTAATTATCGGCAGTTCCCGTAATCGTCACCTCAATCGTCCGCGTGCGGGCGCGATTGTCATGGTTGATGGCCACCACCTGCTGCCAGGTACCGGTTTTCAGCCGCCCGCCTCTAACGGGCACCGCAATCGAGGGCCCCAGCAAGGCAGCCTGGACATGGCTGTGGCCGTTTCCATCGTGCCAGGCCTTTTCATGTTCATATTCCATCCCCCGCGGCGCCATGCGATCTATGGCGCGTTTTAGGTCTTCCACAACCCCCGCTTCGTATTCGATGGTTGTCAGCGAGCCGGTTGACCCCACCATGGTTGCGCACAGCGTGCCATTTTCGATTTCTGAATCCCGGATCAAACGGTCCAGTGCAGGTGTAATGTCATAAATATCCGGCCCGGTTTTCAGATTGACCTCAATAGCCTCGCAAAACATCATTACGGGTTTCATTGCAATGCTCCTCTAAATGACTAACTCGGATAATACGTAAAAATTATAAGTGAGCTAAAGTGTGAAGTGCCTAAAGTTAAGGTATTCTATCTATTTTATATAAATCGACAAAGCCGGAGGCTGTTCCTTAACTTTAGTTCACTTTAGATCACTTCAAACTTCAGGCACTATTTTATACTTTATTGAAGATTTAAATCCCAATTCCACATTCCCGGTCTCTTCTTCAGCTTCACCGCTTTGGGCACCGGTTCGATCAACTGCACAAAGAGCGTATATCCGGCTTGCATGAGTTCATGCTTTTGGTCCCGCAAATCCAGTTTCCAGTTGGGAAATACCCAGAATTCATTGCCGTATTGGGTTATCCAGGCCTGCTCGCCTCTGGGACTGCTGAAGGGTTCATTCAGATGCAACTGCTGGGATTTTGCGCGCGCAACACACAAGGGCCAGTTGCCGGAAATAATAAGTCCCAGTGCCAGGGGTCGCTGACGCGCCAGGGTCACATAATCTTGACGACCAAGTTCCGGACTCACGACGACACCCCTGAGACCCAACGATTTTGCGCTATTCAGCGCCAGCGTATTGGCCAGGTTGCAGAAGGGTCCGGCCCATAGGTTCAGTCCCTTGCCGTCATTGAAAAAGGCCGTTTGCCAAAGGGCATTCAGCACAAAATTGCGGGCACCCATTTCGACGGCTCGTTCTAAAAGCAGGCCGTAACCTTGCTCGTCTTCCGGCCAGATGACCGGCGGCAACCACCACCAGATCTGGCGGCACTGCTTACGAGATACACGCTGTAATCCTTCCGCAGAAAGCCACACTCCGCAAGGACTGCCGGTTCTGGTTTGGACCGGCTTCCGGAATACCTGCAATTCGACCGGCTTTTCTTTTTTGCGGACTCGCACCGGCAATTTGGCCTTAAAGTCGGATTTTCCGGGGTTGGCGTCGGAGGGTGGCGATAGCTGCTTATCCAGACGAGATAAGATTTCATCTAGGGCCTTTTCACGCCGATCGATAAGATATACCGGGGTTCCTTTGGCAAGTTTTTTATGGGGCGACGATTTAAAATAAAATTTCCCCCCTTTGGGCACATGACGTCCGATCTTCTCCACCCGATGCCCTGGTTCGTCCTCATAGCCCGTCCGCAGCACATCCCCCGGTAATAGCGCCTCTCCTGGAACCACAAACGGTTTTTGTTGAACACCTTTAATTTTGCCGATTAAAAATCCGGAGCCCGTCTGGCCATCTGCACTAATGGGATTTTGTCGTCGCTGGGGTAAAAAATAATAGTGCGTATCGTTGCGGCCCAGGGCACGCGCTAACATCTGGAGGGCATTTTTTTTCAGCTGGGGATCACTCCCCTGATCCCGCAGCATGCGATATGCCTGCACCGTATAGTATACATAATGGGGCCCTTTTTTGCGGCCTTCAATTTTCCAGGTTTTCACCTTTGGCACCGCCAACAGCACCTTGACCAAAACATCGATGCTAAGATCCCGGCAGGAAAAAAAGCGGTGGGTGCGGCCGTTTTGATGATAGAGCCGCCGGCACGGCTGAACGCAGCGCCCCCGTAATCCGCTTTTGCCGCCCAGGTAGCTGCTCCAATAACACCTTCCCGAAACCCCGTAACACAGGGCACCATGAATAAATACTTCCAGCTTCAAATCCGGCGGGCAGGCCCGGGCCACCGTCTTAATCTCGTCTATGGTAAATTCGCGGGGTAGAACGACGCGGTCCACCCGCAATTTTTGCCGGACCAGCGTTAACGCTTTTGCGAAACTCACATTGGCCAGCGTGGAGAGATGAATTTCTCCGGAAAATCCTGCTTGCTGGACCAGTGGTATGGTGGCCAGATCCTGAACAATGAGCCCATCGGGTCGAACCTTGCTCTCCAGTTCTTTGATCAAATTTCCCGCCACATTCAAATCATCGGGCTTTAAAAGGGAATTGAGGGTTACATGAACCCGAATACCGTTGGAATGGGCTAATTCAACCAGCGGTTGCAGCTCTTGCAGTGAAAAATTTTTCGCTTCCATGCGGGCGGAAAACAGCTTCAGCCCGCAATAGATGGCATCCGCGCCGGCCGCCACCGCTGCCAGAAATGAGGCTTTGTTTCCGGCCGGTGCCCTGATCGATGGGGGGGAGGCTATTTTTTCGTTCTCATTCATAACAGGTCGAATCAGCTAATTAGTTAAAGAATTTCAGTCTGGTTAAGATTGATGGTCTCGTAAAAAGTCTCAATTCCGTCACTCCGGCGGAAGCCGGAGTCCAGAACCTATTGAAATGACTGGATTCCGGCTTTCGCCGCAATGACAGGAAAACGGAAAAAGTGACTTTTTACGAAACCGTCAAGATTGGAATATGGTACTATTGGCGGTAAAATTCAAGAACTATTCTCAGCACGCAAGCTGAAGGCATAAAGCCGCGCACCGCCGAACCGGCGGATGCCAAGAAAGAGGTTGCAAATTAGCCGAAACCCAAACCCGAAGCACCGCAAAAAAGGAAAGGGGAATTCGATCCCGCCTATTGGCCGACCAATCCCAAAGGCCCTATCGCCCCATACATCAGATAGTCTCCATCCGGAATAATGCTTTTCTTCTAATTTCTATCATTGTGCCGAGGCATGGAAACTCTATTAAAGTTAAAGCCGCCCCCTACCCTCGGACCTCAAAGCGAGCGCTTTCTATTTGAACCCTTGAACCTTTGAACCCTGAACCTCTGAACCTCAGACCCCATGCCCCATGCTCGATGCCCAACGCCTTGAACCCTGAACCTTTGAACCTGCTTTACCATTTGTACATAAAAGTGCACAGATTTTAGACGCTTCATCGTGTTGCATACCTCTGGGTGAAATGCGGCAATTTTTGAATAATATTTAACTTTTTGATATTAATATAAATAAAATAATTTGAGATTTTTTTATCGAACTGCAAAATGTTGGCAAGATAATTGCTTAAACAAAATAATAAAAGATAGATAATCCGCAAACAATGAATGACATTCAGTGAAACAACCAACTCAACATGATCAATCGCAGAAAACATAAGCGCTATAGAGCAAGGAACGGCACTTTTGCATTGCTCCGGTCAACCTCGATCGAATTGAGTAAAATCAGCACTATGAGTATGGGAGAAATCGGATTTGCAGTCATAAAATCCAGGCCGGTTAAAATGGGTCAAATCATCAATATCAGCAAGGACGGATTGGCCTTTGATTACATCGAGCGCCAAAGCAAATCCGTGGAAGTGTTTAAGCTGGACATCCTTTTTGCCGAAGACGCCTTTTATTTAGGCAAGCTTCTGTTTAGACCCGTGTTTGATTATGTGATTGAATCGGAAATCCCTCTGAATACCTTTACGATCCGCAGATGCGGTGTGCAATTCGGCGAACTCAACGCCCAGCAGGAATCCAGTCTGGAATATTTCGTAAATCATCACGCCCTGCTGGAAGAAGCCCTGCGTTACACGTCAAGATCAATGCAAGATGACCATGTCCTGTCTTCCAGAAAACCCCGGGTAGCCAACTATATAATGTGAAATGAGTTTAAACATGCAAAGCACCGTATTACAGATGAAAAATTTGCGAAAGTACTCCAGAAAAACCTGCTCTGAATCCACCTTTTTTGCAACTCAGACGATGGTTTTTGAAGGTTTGATTACGAATATAAGTGCCCGGGGCGTTTTTATTGAAAGCCTTTTGTCACTGCAGGTCGGACAGATGATTATGGTCGCGATTCCACCCAACCCTCAACATAAAGATACGGATACAAAAGTTCAGGGAATGGTAGTATGGGCCAACGAAGATGGATTTGGTGTGGAGTTTAACGAAGTCATTAAAATTTAAAGCCGGTTTCGTGTTTGGTGTTTCGTTTTTAGTATTTTGAGATAGGCATTTTGCCTTCCGCATTCTATCGCCTCCAGCCTCTAGCGTAGCGATCCTCCAACCTAACGCTTATTTGGGGAGCCTTGAACCCCATGCCCCATGCTCCTTGCCTTTAAATCCGAAATCCGCAAT
>CP070694.1:3547728-3565541 GCA_020353355.1 Desulfobacterales bacterium
ACAGGAAGAGAAAAGAAGCAATAACATGCGGCAAGAAAAAATAGACAGCCACCCAGAATTTTGATTCTATGCATAACTTTTTGTCCTCTGTTTTTATATTATCTTACAAAATTGATTGGATGATATCGGGCCTTAACATCAAAATCAAGCCAATTGCCGCCAGAACTGCCGCCCAGATATATTTTGCCAGATAAGTATAGCATTTTCTTTCTTTTTCCCCTGCGGCTTTTATACTTTTCAGCTCAATATATGGAACCGGGGCTCTTCGGTACCAGCCCGCAACTTCGGCTTTCAGGTTGGTATATTTTGCCCGCCGCAACAGGCCGAAGAAAAAATCCCACAGCGGGATGGGCTGCCGGTAGTCCAGAAATATAATTCCGGTCTCATCCTGCATGACAAAATCCTCTGACCAGATAAGCCCGGGAATGCCGCGCCCGATGATGGTTCCTCTGGTTTTACAGGCAACCGGTCGCACATTGGATACTTTTACCTTTTTTAATAAACTCGAGATAGACAGGTCCGGGAATATTTCTGATGGGTAGGAAAACTTGGCCTTCAAAAAAGAGCTGATTCCGGAGCCAAATATTCCGGCACCAATCCAAAATGCGTTGCCGGTCACAAAGAAAACCGCCAGACCCGCAACAAATGTCAGCTGCGGTAAAAAGAGAAAGAAGACATCAACTAAAAACTCATCCCAGTAAGACTCGGGTTTGGTCTCATCAAAGCTGATATACGGCTCCGTGCCCAGGACCTCCGACTGCTTGCCGAGGTGATTCAGTCGATTGGCAATCAGGGGATGGGTTGAATTAATCTCATAATATTTGGCCCATGGATTCCACAAATCCCATTTCATGGCACCTCTTAAATTTTCCTTATCGATCTCATCTCCCATGCTCTGTGCCGCACTGACTGAAGGCAAGGACGATACCGCCATGGCAACCCCGCTCTTGGGATCAAATATTCCCAGCGCGCCCACGGCCTCGAGACCCGGCTTGCGATCGTCTTTGTCTTCCTTCTTCTTCTCCGATTTCTTTCCCGCAAGGCCGTATCCTATTTTTACCAGGCCGCTGGCCAGGTTGCTGGGATTTTGAGTTACCTCTCCCGCAAAGCGGTCGGCAAAATATTCCCGTGTTCGTGAAAGCCACAAGACGACGTACTGGGAGACGATAAACAGGACATATGCCCCGATGGCGATGGCAACCCGCGGCCCTTCTGATTTATCCTCCCCTTCGCTTTTCATGCGGATTAACGTTCGATAAATATAATATAAAATTAAAGGCACGAGTTGAGCCGCCGTCATGATGAGCATATCCCAGTGTTTGGCATGTCCAATTTCATGAGCGACGACCGCTTTGACTTCCTCTTCATTGAGCAAATCCATAAGCCCCTGGGTGACGACAACTCTGGCATTGTTGGGAGTGTGTCCATAGGTAAATGCATTGGGTGCGCCGTCTAAAATTATCCCCATTCGGGGATTTTTCATGTTCTGGTCTTTACAGGTGCGGTCAATAAAATCTTTCAAAAAAACCGGTAAATTTTGATACTGAACCCAGGAGAGGTTATAGAACCATTTTAAAGATAGATCGGTTATATAAGGGCCGAGCAGAAACTGGAATGCCGCAATAGCGATGCCGATTATCAGGGCAAAACGGGGAGTGAGGTCTGTAAACAAGGTCAAGGTTATCAGGATTAACGTCAGGAGGCCATATAGAAATACCAGGACCATCGTCGAACGAAAAAATAGATTGGGAAGCGGGGGAAGGGAAACAGCAGCCGGCGGAATTTTTTTCTCAGGCGGCAGACCGGCTTTGTCGACTTTTATTTTAAATTTATCTCCAAAATGATCCCTTAATATTGCTAATTCTCCACTATCAAACCATAATCCACCCGAAGAAGGAGAATAATCCAGCGTGATCTTGCCTTTCAATACCTTTATGGCTTGCATATTCTCTCCTGTCCGCGGGCATATTCTCTCTGTTGGTTGCCCCTGTTTTATGGCTTCCTTCAGTTCTCTGTAAATCGTTTTAGGCTTTCTGGTAAAATAAAATATTTCTCCTTTATCGAGCCAGATTCCCTTGCAATCCTGACAATAATCTATCTCCACCCCCTGTTGGGTAAGAACAGCAACCAGTTCTTTTTCTTTGCAATTGGGACATTTCATTTTTATTCCCCCGGTTAGATAATCATAATCCGCAATTTGAAACACAAAAAATTAAAAACCACCCGGCCTTGCGGGAGGTTCAATTTCCTAAAGGTTGGCGCTGATGGATACGGATACCTTTTCTGCAATGGCTGCGATGGTGAGAGCCGGATTTACCCCCAGCGACGTGGGAATCACACTGCCGTCCACCACATATAAATTGGGATAGTTAAACACCCGGCAGTTTTCATCGACCACACCCCGAAAAACATTAGCTGCCATGCGACAGGTTCCCAGCGGGTGGGCGGTGATCACCTCTCCGGTTTTCATATAGTGGGTAACCATCATACTTCCGCCAAGGGCCTCGATGATCTGTCCGACCGCCCGGATTTGCGCATCGTAAATGGACCGGCTTTTCGCACCGGTCTGCCAGGATACCTTTGGACGGCCGGCCCAATGGATCCTTACGCGGCCATCATTGCCGTCCAGCCCCAGGCCGGTGATAAAAAGGATATGGTTGCTGTAATCCTTCTTCATATGCTTGTGATCCAGGCCCCAGTAATACGGCGGACAGGCTCCCTCAAGATGGGTTGCATATTTTGCCGTCGGACCGATGGGCAGGGCAAAGGCGGCCTCGAGCACGATGCCTTCATCCCACCAGCCATAGGAAATGGTTCCCATGATCTTGCCCTTGTAGGCTTCAAAGGGAATATCGGGCACCAGCCCGCCCAGGGCGATATCCCCGTTGCCGGACAGGTTCCGGCCAACCTGGCTGCTGAGCAGCGGCAGGTATTTTTTTGAGCGCAGCAACAATGCCGGCGAGTGAATGGCGCCGGCCGCCACGATGACGATCTTGGCTTTCAGCCGTTTCCATGCCCCGGCGGACAAATCCCAGTATATCACGCGATATTTACCTCGGGCCGGTTGGATGACCCACGCTTCGCATTCCGCCCGAAATTCGACACCGTTTTCCTCCGCCATGGGAATGTAATTTAAAATCAGACTTTGCTTTCTATCAAATTTACACCCGGTGCTGCACCATCCGCAATTGCGGCAATCTTTGACCGATACCCGGGCCGGGTCGCATGTTCTGCCCAGCAGATCGCAGCCTTTGGCGAAAATACCATCTTTCTTGGAAACCAGCTGCCAGGAAGGCAGTTCTTCATCGGTCCACCCGAGCTGAACGACCCCCAGCACGGATTCAACCTTGTCGTAGTAAGGGTCCAAATTTTCGCGGGTATAGCCTTGCGGCCAAATTCGGCGTCCACGCCGGCTACGCTGTTCGAAAACATCCGACGGGGCGCGAAAGCACAGAGAACTGTAAATCAACGAGCCGCCGCCGACCCCTTTGCCCAGGCCGACAAAAATACCATCGCCTTGGATATCCTCATACAGCTCAAACAGATATTTGGTGTCCTGGCTTTGCTGGAAATCATCGCCTTGCCAGCGCTTGCCTTTTTCCAAAACGACGATGCGCCCATCGGATTCCTGACTCAGGCGCGCCGCGCTAATGGACCCGCCGAAACCGGATCCGATGATGCATATGTCCACCTTCTCGATCGCCATGTTACCTCCCTGCGCTATGGTAAATTGCCATTTTCGGTCTGCGGCTGCGCAAATTGCTCATTGAAGGAATAATCATAATATCCATGGGCTGGCCCGGGAAAAGAGATGTAATCCGTGCCGACATCATTGATGATGGCTCCGTAAAAAGCCAACTTAACGAGCATTTCAGCATTCTCATAAAGCAACCTTATCAATGAGAAATTATCCTTAAACAAAACGATGGCGGTTCGTTGACCCAGATCCAAATCCTTGAATAATTTGCGGTACCACCAGAGGCTGGTTCGATTCAGGTTTCTGCACAGCAGGCCGATAAATGGTTTCAAGCCGTAATAGGGGTCATACAGGACCTCCAGGGCACCGGCCTCCACGCCGCCAGCAGATCCCTCCGGATCCGAGTATGGCCCCGGGATGATGGTGTCGGCAAATGCTTTCAGGGTTTCTTCCCGGATGCAGCTATCTTCAGCATCCAAAGCATCGCTCGCATCCGCCCCGTCGCCAGGGGGTACAACCCTCCGGCACCGGAGCCGCAAACAATCGTCAGTGCCCTTAAAAATTCTCTGCGCGATAGCATTTTTTCAGACATTTCAGCTCGCTCCTTGGTTTTGAAAGCATTTCTGGTCGCTTTGAAATGAAGGCAGAAGCGGAACTTTATTTGTCGTGCGATGTCGGAGCGCTCGAAGTCAGCTTGCGGAAAGCCAGCGTGGAATGCAGAAGGAGATCTCGCGAATTGATGGGGACATGATAGCGGAAATTGTATGCGGGGTCAAGATGGTAAAGAAGGGATAAGGTTCAGGGTTCAGCGTTCAAAGGCATGTCCGCCTCAGGATTAAAGGCTCAAGTTCTGCTTTCTGGCTCCTGGTTGCTGGTTAAGTTTGGCGCAAAGCGCATTTCACTTCAGCCCGGCCTTCCTTAAATCCTTATGTTGAGATTCCAAGTATTCGGGGTTCTTATAGCAACTATATCTTCTATCCCATTCAAGGGTAAATGCGGGAAATAGTCTGAGTAATTCAGTTGCTGCATCACGAGCCTCCTGATCCAGTCCCAGCTTCATATAATTCAAAGTCAGCATGAGATGATAGCCCCATATGGCTTCAGCGTGTCCAGCACTTTCCGCGAGTTGGCGGAACTTTTTGGCAACAGAAATGGCCTCTTCATATCTGCCAGTCCAATAACAGCACATAGAAAGCTCCATTAAGTACCAATAATGATAACTCGGTTGCAGGCGCACCGCCTTTTTAATCATAGAGATTGCTTCCTCAAATCTACCTGCGAAACGCAAAATATGAGCCATTATCGCATGCGCTTCTGCATGGTTTGGACCCAAAAAGACCGCTCTTTCTCCGGCAGCAATAGCCTTTGCATGCTGCCTTTGATATAGATGAATACCGCCCACCAGGGCATGGACGTCAGGAATGGAATCGTCTAATGCAAGCGCCTTTTGGCTTGTTGAATAAGCCTGTTTAAAAGAATCGACAGGAGACTCAGTTGTTTCGAACCTGGCATCAAACCAATGGGTCCAGGCCACGAGAACATAAGGGGCTGGAAAATTTTGATCCAATTCAATGGCTTCATACGCATTTTGCCGTGCCAAAACAAAATTTCCCCGGCTGAAATACTTACTCGCCTGTAGAAATTTTATATAGGCTTCAAAGTTGGTGGTTCCTTTTGCAAACACGCGTGCTTGTTCGCCCATGGTTAGCTCCACTTGTAAAGCCGTCAAGATTTTCATGGTAATATCATCTTGCAAAGCAAAGATGTCTATTAGGTCACGATCATAGCGCTCCGCCCACAGGTGGTTGCCGGTAAGGGCATCCACCAACTGGGCTGCGATTCTTACTCGATTCCCTGCCTTGCGGACACTGCACTCCAGAACATACTGAACGCCTAAATCCCTACTCACCTGCTGGACCTTTACAGGCTTGCCCTTATAGGTAAAGGAAGAATTGCGGGCAATCACAAACATCTCATGAATCTTGGACAGTCCGGTGATGATTTCCTCGGTGATTCCGTCACTGAAATACTCCTGTTCAGAATCACCACTCATGTTGACAAACGGCAAAACCGCGATGGATGGCTTGTCGGGTAATTTAAGAAACCCATTTTTTTCTGAAGCACTAACAGATGGCTCCATCAGAACATGATACGCTCGAATCGGCTCGGAAATGTGTTTCAATGATTTCTCGCCTAAGTATTCATACCTCAATGATAGTTTGTTTTTGACCTGCTCGTGCACGGTTCCTGATATGCATATGCCCCCCGCTTTTGCCAGTTTTTCCAAACGTGCGGCAATGATGACACCATCTCCGTAAATTGTGCCGCCCTCTTCAATAACATCACCCAAATTGATACCGATGCGAAATTCCATTCGCTTATCTTCAGGCAATTCAGCATTTCGCTTATTGAGCGCTTCCTGAATCCTGACGGCACACTCGGCGGCGTCCACCACACTCACAAATTCAGCCAGTAGATTATCACCAGGGGCATCAACCACTCGTCCTTTAAACTGCTCGATGAGTTCGCTCATCAATCTTTTGCTGTCCTCTAAAGTCCGAATAGCCGACTTCTCATCTTTTTCCATCAGACGGCTATAACCGACAGCATCAGCACTGAGGATGCCGCACAGTCTGCGTCTGGCGCGCTTTTCAGGCATGGGTAACCCTCATTCTTTTTGGCAATTCATACAAACGCTAGATCAAGAAAAATTTTAGCTTAAGAAATGTGCTGCAGAGCTTGAGTCGGTTCCACTTTAAAAGTGTATTCGGACAGCTGGCGGAGGAACTTCGGATCGATTAAATCATATATATCAATAAATAATGTCGGGTCAAACATATATTGGTGGTCTGAAAATTCCTGTGATATTCAATTCTAATTGCAATTCAGAAAGGTGAATCCAATTCTGTCGACTCAAGGATGGGTCAGGGCAGTTACCAGGGGCCAGCGGTCAGTTACCCGGCTGCTGGATACGATTGCTGGCCACCCAGCGGTCGTGGCAGAGTTGGACGCTTTTTTTGATCCGGTCGCGCGGCACCAGCAGGGAAATCCGAAATGAGGTTGTGGTGATGCCGAGGATGGGTATGGCGTTGTCGGCCAGCAGGTCGAATACCTGCTGCAGGGCCTGATTATTGCGATTTAAGCCCTCACCGATCAAGGACAGCGCTGCCAGATCAATGTCGATGTCGATTCCCGCACCGATCTTGTTTATCAGTGCAGCCTTGATCTGCTCCCAGCCAAAGATATTCTGGATGGAGACCACAAAGGACGCCGTTGACCGATCTCCGTCGCTGCCGATCCCGGTAACATTCACTTCTTTGATTGGAATCTGTTCGCTCTCCAGGTATGCAACGGCCTTTTTAAAATGAGCCAGAACATCGGCGCCGTACAGCCGGATGCGCTCGATCTGTTTTTCGCTGACGACCGCCTGCACCCCGGGGATGGCGCCGGGCGATAGCCTGCGGATAACGGTTTCTTTACCCGGATCGAAGGTGCTGCGGGCATAAATTGCGATGTTTTTTTCTTTGGCAAATTGCACGGCGTGGGCATGCAGCACCTTGGCTCCCGCCATGCTCATTTCCTGCATCACGGGATAGGAGACCACCGGCAGATGTCGGGCTTCGGCCACGGTGACGGGATCGGCCGAGTAGACACCGTCCACATCCGAGGAAATCTCACAGCGTTGTGCATCCAGAGCGGCAGCCAGGGCCACCGCCGTGGTATCCGAGCCGCCGCGTCCCAGGGTTGTGATGTCCCGTTTGTAACTGACCCCCTGAAATCCGCCGATGATCACCACTTTACCGTTGGCCAGCTCATCCTGTACTCGAAACGGCCGAACCTCGATGACCTGGGCGTCGTTGTGGCGGTCGTTGGTGATAATGCCGGCCTGGGAACCGGTCAGCGATACCGCATCAAGGCCGAGTTCGTGCAGGGCCATACATAGCAAAGACATGGTGATTCGCTCGCCGGTGGAAAGCAGCATGTCCATTTCACGCCGCGGCGGTTTGGTCGAAATCTCCCGGGCCATCGCCACGAGGTCGTCGGTGGTCTTACCCATGGCTGACACGACCACGGCGATGTCGATATCTTGACTCTTGATGTCGGCAATCAAGCGCGCGACTTTGCGCAGTTTGTCCACTTGCGCCAGACTGCTGCCGCCGTATTTCTGAACGATGCAGGTCATAAACCTAATGCCTCCAGTTTTATGCCGGGTTGTCAGCTATTATTATATCATATAGGTGGGCAATCTTGAATACGGTTTACATCAGCTTACGAATTATCCCTGAACCAGTCAATGAGCCACCTGGCAATCGTAATTTTAGGGGGTATGCTGGGGAGGGTGTCGGCGGTGAACCAGTCGGCATCTACAATTTCGTCTCTATTTACCTTAATCTCACCGCTGGCGTATTCGGCTGTGAAGGCCACCATCAGCGAGTTGGGAAACGGCCATGGCTGGCTGCCGAAGTAACGAATATTCTTTACCTTTATATTTACCTCTTCATAAACTTCGCGGCTGACACAGTCTTCCAGGGTTTCTCCCGGTTCCACAAATCCGGCCAGCACACTATAGTATCCGCTTCGAAATCGTTTGTTGCTTGCCAGCAACAGTTGATTGCCTTTGCGCACGGCTACAATGATTGCCGGAGACAGTCGCGGGTAATTAATTAAACCGCATTGGTGACAGATTTTTGCGCGCTCATCGAGTTTATCTTCGGTGGGATTTCCACAGCGTCCGCAAAACTGGTGCGACTGATTCCAGTCCACCAGTTGATTGGCCCGGCCGGCCACCCAGATGAATTCGTCTTCGAGCAACCCGAACAACTCCCGTAATCCTTTGGCCGCCCACCCCTCAGGGACACCGACCTCCAATGGCAACTCGGCGGCGTAGCACGGCCGGTCGTCCAGGGTCCCGAGATACTGCCTGCGAATCGGTTCAAGCTTTGCCTGCTGCAGATCCGGCGAGCAAGGAATTGAAAAACCGTCGTTGTCAAACTTGACGATCAGCTTTTGATCCTGGTAGATGAACCACAGAGCCTGCCGCAACTCGCTGGATGGTAGTATGAAATCCGGGACAAATTCCATTTTTCTCTTCATGTGATTAAAAGCGCCTGATACTATACGGTGTCGGGTCAATATGAGGAGTGGTGTCGGTGATCAATTCACTGACCAGTTTTCCCGTACTGGGGGCCATGGAAATTCCCATCATCCCGTGTCCGGTGGCCAGCATCAAATTGTTTTGTCGGGGCGCCCAATCGATGAGCGGAAGATCATCATATGTCATCGGGCGCATACCGACCCACTGCTCACCGACAGACTCTTTCAGCGGTGTTTTTAAATACTGGCGGGCAGCGGCTATTAAATTTTGAATTCGTTTTTCGTAAATAATTGAATTTAAACCGGAAAATTCCATTGTCCCGCCAAGCCGAAAACCGCTTTGCCAGGGTGTGGCAACCACACTTTTTTCATACAGATAGCATGGCAAATTCGGGCACATCGGCGGTCTGGCCATGGTGATACTGTATCCTTTACCCGGCTGAATCGGTATGGATAAGCCGAGCTGTCTGGCGATCGGAGGCGTCCAGGCACCTGAGGCCAGAACATAGGTTTCAGCGGTGAACTCCCCTTGAGTGGTTATCACCCCGGCAATGCGCTCACCGGTTAAACCGAAGCTCTGTAAAGCGCAGTTTTCCGCGATGACGGTGTCATGGCGCAGAAGAAGGTCTTTCCATTCTTGCAGAAGTTTGTCGGGACGCAGATGGCTGTCGACCGGGTGATGCCAGGCACCGTAAATATCCTCTCTGAGAGAAGGTTCCAGGCCGAACAGGGCATCGCCCACAAGGGGCTCGGCACCCAATCCGTAGGATTTAAGGTATTCATTTATTTTAGCGTGCTCCTGCCACGCTGCTTCGCTTTTAAACACCATCAGAATGCCCTTTTTTTCCCAGTCGCCATTTAGGGGCTCTTCACTAAAAAGCCTTTCATAAAACAATCTTGAGTGGTGCAACATTTTTTTGCGGGTCTGAATCGCATAGTTCAAATGATCCGCCGTGCAATTTCTGGCAAAATTTAATAACCAAAACAGACGCGGGATATCGAGGCCAGGTTTTATGTATAACGGTGATGTGCGCCGGATTGTTCGTATGAGCTCATGCCGGATGATCCCGGGAGCACAAAGCGGAAGCAGCCCGCTGGTATACACCAGGCCGCAATTGCCGTGGGAGGCACCGGCGCCGATGCAATCCTGATCGATAATGCAAACCTGTCGGCCGGCTTTCATCAGGTAGTATGCGCAGGCCAGCCCGATGATTCCCCCGCCGATGATTAAAATGTCGCTGTTTCTTTTCATTGGCTAATGATAATAGCAAATACCTATTTAGCTGCCGCCATTTTCCAGTTTTTCAGCAATGAGCTGAAACCTCCTAGCCTCCGTTTCGTTTCCCTGAGCAGAATAAATCCGGCTGATTTTCTGATAGTATTCGGCGGCATTGACCGGCATTTCCTGGGCTAGAGAAAGATACAATTCCAATACTTCAGTGGTGTAAAGACCGGAGGAAAAACACAGATCAGCATATTTGAGTTTGACGAAAGGATCAATGCGTGCCCGGCAACTCCGGCATTGATCCATAATCTGCCGGTAAATATTGCGGGCGTTGGCCATCTCACCCAGAGCTTCGTGGGTTTTTGCAAGGGCTTTGGCAATGGGTTCGTTCCATTCGTATTCTTTCAAAAATTTTTGATAATAGAGTTTGGCTTCCGCATACTTTTCGGCGTGATAAAGGGTTTCGCCGCGCAACAGGTACATTGCCACAGATTCCGCCAGTTCCTGCGGCACAGAGGAAAGCAGCTGATCGGCCTTTTCAAATGTGTTCTGCTCCCAAAAGATTTCGCACAGCATCTGATAAGCCGGCAAGGCATCCGGGCGCTGCTGAATGAAGTCTTCCAGCAGCGGACGGGCATCATCATATTTATCCAGATTCACATATGCTGTGGCGAGTTCCAGCGGGATATAACTATCCGGGGCGGGGTGGTCCTGCATGGCCTTGGACAGATGGGAAACTGCCTGCTCAAAGTTACCCTGATTTAACGCCAGATATCCGGCTTTAAAAGCATCTCCGTAGTTCAGATAGGCATCCTGTATTTCATCGGGCAATCTGCCGAGCAGTGCCCTTAATTCTTCATCATCGTCTTCCTGTTTTTTTTCCTGACGAATAAGTTCCTTTTCGGGTCGATCAAAAACTTTAAACTCCGGAAATTCTAATTGAATTTGTTTGTTGATGTGTTGATCCAAATTTTGAGATAGCTCTTGAAGCTCGTCTTTTAACTGCGAATTTTCGGTGAGTTCCAGGGCCAACCCGACATATTGCCGGGCATCTTCAAAAAACCCCGCCTCGAGCATGTCTTCTGCCGTTTTTTTATGTTCGCCGGCGAGGTTCTCTTTGGTTTGGGAGATTTTTTTTTGCAGACGCCTCTTAAATGCGTCATTTTGCGGTGATTTTTTTTCAAGTTTGCTCAACGCCTTTTCGTATTCAATTTTCGCTTTGCCCCAGGCGTCCGTCTGAGCAAATGAATCTCCCCGTTGTTCGAGATCTTGCGGCGTTTTGCCACTGAAGATTTTGAGAAATCCCATGTAAAATTTTCCTAAACCAAAAGGCGTCCTTTCAATGTATTGAAAATGCCTTCCCAACGTGAGATTGAGATGAAGGATGTATTTGACTCGGTTACCTTCCGGGGACAATAATCCGCGATTCGGGTTTGGCGATTCGGGCTTTTTCTTTTTCCTGAAATTTTTTAGCCTCTTCGATCAGCCGGTCCATGGCCGCTTCCATGGCTTCGGGAAATCTCTTGATCGCCTGCTGAAGCTCCTTGGCTTGAATCAAGCCTTGAATCGGCAACGGGCCCTGGGGAGTAATAATATTGGTGTGACCGACAAATATTTCTTTACGGGATTTATCCACGGATCCGTCGGGCTTTACCGGCGTGAGGCGCTTGATGCTTCCAACCTTCAGATCGGTGAAGGATTCTTCGCGGTACAGATTTGACCTGTCAACTTTAAAATCAACTGAATTTTTTTGTTCTTCAGCCATTTATATTTCTCCTTTATAACTTGGGCGACGTATACCAGGCCCGAGGTTCAACGAATTCGTTTGACCGGTGCAACGTAACAGATCAAGGTGCAGAACGCAACCAGAACCTATCTCAAAAATGCGTATAGAGGTTCAGGGTTCAATGTTCAGGGTTTCGGATTGCGTGGTTCGCGTTTGGCGTCAAAGACTAAAAGTTACGCGCATAACGAGACGCACACCCCGCAGCACGTAACGCGTAACGTAAAAGATTCCGAAATCCGAAATCGAAAGACCCTATGCCTTATGCATTGATACCCTTGCCTTTAAATCCGAAATCGGAAATCCAAAATCCGAAATCGTTTATTTCCGGGGCAACTTAAATATAAACGGCATTCCCAGCAATCCCATAAAGGCACTGAGAATGTAGGTTGCACGCAACCCGATGAGATCGGCGATAAAGCCGACAATGACGACAACTGCCGAGCGGGCCATGAATGATACCATCATAAACAGGCCATTGGCTGCTGCCGGACTTTTTTTGGCATGCTCCTGAACGAGGGCAAGCATCACCGGCGTGGTCGACAATAAGGTAAATCCGATGAGCAGAAGTGTTAAAAACCGAATCCAGCCTCCGGTTAAGGTAAATAAAAACAGGCTGACCGGCGCACCGAGCATGGAAATCAAAAGAATCCGCCGACGGCCAAAACGGTCGCTCATTGATCCAGCCACCAACACACCGGCTACGCCGGTAGCCTCGTAAACGGTCAATGCAATTCCTGCCAGCCAAAGGTTGCCGGTTTCCAGTTTGACGAATGTCGGTAAAAACGTTGCCATGGCCCCGTGCATAAATCCTCTGGCCAGAAGGATCGCCGTTAAAGGCAACAAGATATACCGCATTTCCCTCCAGCTTTCCATTACCGACAGCCTGCGGTGTTGATCGGCTGCCACCGAGACATCACGAAAAGTGAAATAAAGCCAGACCGAAGCCATTAATCCAAAAATCATAATAGGATAAAAGCCCTCGAGCCCGAACACGGAAACCGCTCCGACTGCCACCAGCGGGCCGACGGTTCTGGCAAGTTCTCCACCGGTCATGTAGAAGCTCATCCCGCGCCCTTTTTTGGGGCCGGAAAGACGGGCGATCATTACCGGTGACGGCACGTGAAAAATGGAAACACTGATACCGGTGATAAATAAAAGGATCAGCAGCACGGCGTAGCTGGGGGCTATTCCAATAAGGCTCATGGGAACAGCGGTCATGGCGGGGGCCAGAATGATAAAAAAACGGACACTGATCCGATCTGCCAAGACTCCGATATAAGGATTGAGCAGCGCGGGAATTTGCATGATCGTGGACAGGAAACCGGCCTGAGTCAAGCTCATGGAAAGTTTTTCAATCAGAAGCGGCAGCAGGGGAGATAAAAAGCTGGAATAGATATCGTGAATGAAATGGCTGATTGAGAGCCCCAGTATTTGTCCCGTGTGAAACCTGCGGACCCCCCCGATTTGGGATTTGTGTGGTACATGTTCTTCAAACGACATTGATGCGTTCACCCCTAGCTGCTGAATAGCCGCGTTTTTGAATTTCAAAAAAAGTAACTAAATCCCAGATAAGATGATTTGTCAATCCACAATCCGTGCGCCATTTTTTCCTTGTTTTTATTTTTGAAAGGATTATTTTACTTTCTGTTCACCCGAGTACATAATGAGGGGCACAATTTAAAATGCCAAGGAGCCTTCGATATGCAAAGACTGGTATATATCGATACCGATGAATGTATCGGCTGCGAAAGCTGTGTAGAGCTCTGCCCGGAAGTTTTCGACTTCAACCCGGAAGAGGAAAAAGCCGAAGTGATCATGCCCGAAGGCGGCCCGGAGGAATGTATCGAGGACGCAATGGATGCGTGTCCCGTAGAATGTATCCATTGGGAAGAATAAAACCGGTTTTAGAGCCCCATCTTTTACCCCAGGGTGGCGTTATCGTCAGCGAAAAATGTATCGCGGCAAGATGCCGCTCCCACACATCATGTTGGAGAACAGATCAAGTGCAGAGGTGATGATTACTAAAAGAAGTGGGTGTGGCTTCCAGCCACGATGTACGCTCCGTTTTTGAACTGCATCGCGCCTTGCCATAGAAAAAAATCTGGGGTTCTAAAACCAGTTTAAGTTTTCTAAATATATCCAGCCCGTATATCGTTAATCAATTATCAATATGACGCTTCGCTTTCTCTCAAATCCTGGGTGCACATCACCTTATCTGACCGACAGAGGTCGTGGTCTGCCCTACCGGTATGGCTTTTTCTTTTGCCCACCGCAGAGCAACCCGCATCGTTGCCGAAGATGCCAGGCTGCCCAACGTCAATCCAACAGCTCCGATGAGATACCCCGGGGCTCCGAAAAAGAGCAAAACAAATCCGGATATAATCATTGTGCCCAAAAACATGGAATGCCCGAGCATTACACTTATCGGCTTTTTCAGCCAGGCTGCCAACCCCTCGCTGTGAGCCCGAATGGCAACACTGAGCGGCAAAAATATCAAGGATAAGGCCGTTGTTCTCACCAGGCCAATATCCGCAATATCGAGGTTTTGGAGTGTGACATAATATAGCTCGACAAGTCCGGGTAAGATAAAGATCAGGGGTAAGATACCCAAAACAGCACCAGCGCTCAGAGAGAATTGTAAGATCAACCGGTCGCGGATTGACTTGGGCGGAAAAACCAGCACGATGGTTTGAATGCGGGTGGCCGCGTGAGCAACGGGGCTGACCAGTCCGAGAGCCAGATAATACACGGGCATAATACGCTCAGGTTCAGGGGCCCGGGCAATAAACGCCCCCATTATCACCGCCGATACCGAGAGCAAATAACCGCCGATGGAAAGGGGCAGATTGAACATAAAGATTTCTCTTGCACTCGGCGGTGCTTCTTTGGAGGGCTTCAGGGCCTTTAGAAACGGGCCGGCAAATACCCGCGACATGATTACTTCGATGGCCACAGGCACTGTCAAACAGACAATGGCCCAAATCGGTCCGATGAATCCAATAGAACAAAACAGCGGAGCCAGCATGGCGGTGACAATGATTCGAGCAATGGTCGCCAAACTGGCTTTTGCGACCGCCTTTCCATTATACATGACCACAAAATAAGGTATGCGTAAAAAGAAAAGAAATTGGATCGGGATACAGATCAACAGCGTAATCTTGGCCGGACTTTCGATGGAAGGCGGCAGCCCGATGATTTTCCCAAAGAGCATGTGTGATAATTGCGGAATGCACAATATGGCCTGAATCGCGATGACTCCCAGACCCGTGGCAATGGTAATCTGTGAGAATTTTTGATATCCATCACGCGATTTGGCAAATACCATTCCGGTGGTAACCAGACTGAAGGTAAACATTCCCAGGAAAAACATCACGGTGTTCGACTGCGCCAGGCCGGCCAAATTCAGCGGTCCACCCGTTCCCCGGGAAGCGACCATGGCGACCAGGGGATAGGTCAGCGCCTGGGATGACGCCTGGATGGCCAGGGGAACAAAAAAGCGGGTAAGCTTCCAGTTGCCGGATTTCGGACTCTTTGCCATTGTCGCCTATTGTGAACGATGAGATTTGCCTGCCCACCATCTTTCTGGCGGGGTGCTCGTAATTTGGGATTTTTATCGGCAAGGAATAATTATTGTCATACCCAAAAATGCAGCTTAACCAGGTGTATCCTCAAACTCGCCGATAAGCTTGACTTCCCTGTCAAGTCTGACGCCGAAACTTTTCAGAACCGTGTCTTCGATTCGCCGGATCAGTGCATATACATCGGCTGCGGCGGCATTGTCCACATTGAGAATGAACCCGGAGTGTTTCTCGCTGACCATTGCGCCACCGATTCTTTCGCCTTTTAACCCGGCCTCTTCAATCAGTGCCCCGGCATAATATCCGGGTGGTCGCTTGAACACACTGCCGCAGGATGGGTATTCCAAGGGCTGCTTTCTGGCACGCAGGGCAAGAATCTCCTGCATGCGTTGCTTTAACACAGGGATTTGCTCTCTGTTGAAGCGGAAACAAGCGGACGTGATGACCGCATTTTCCAGGGCAGGCGCCCGTCGATAATCAAAGTCGATTTCGTTTCGCGCCGCGTCAAAAGGACTTCCGTCAAATCGGAAACCCTTCACGGACACCGTTACCGATTCGATCTCCTGTCCGAAGGCGCCGGCATTCATACGAAGTGCGCCACCAACACCACCGGGAATTCCGGCCATCAGCTCCATTCCGGCCAGGCCGTTGGCTACGGCAATGTGGATGAAATCCGTCAAGAGTGTTCCGGCCAGCACACTGGCATCTCTGTCGTCAATTGTCCAGCCGCTGAGATTCTCGCCGACATATAACGTAACACCCTGCCAGCCTTTATCGGAAACCAACAGATTGGATCCCCGGCCCAAAATAAACAGCGGTATATGGGCGGCATTCACAATTTCCAATATACGACCGACCGCTTCTGCGGTTTCGGGTGCCACCCAGATTGTTGTCGGTCCGCCGATTTGGTAGGATGTGTAGGGCGCCAGTATTTCATCTGTTTTTACTTCAGCATCGGCGAGTTTTGTAAATTGAGAAACCACGCTGGCAGGATCAAAATTCATCGATATCATCCCTCATTCCCCTTTCACCCACGACAGGACCATATCCACCTGCTGACGTGTTTCGGGTGACGTCCGGTGACGGGTTGGGGAGTTTTGTCTTAGCTGCTGAATCAAATTCAGTATGTTTTGGCCGGTTGCATACGCATGTCTGGCCAGGTAGCAGCCCACCACGGTGCCGGTACGTCCCAAACCACCGAGGCAATGGACATAGACCGGTTTGCGCCGGTTGACACACGCATCGATGCGATCCAGAATTCGGCACATTTCCAATCTGGCCGGAACCGACCAATCTTTTATGGGCATGCGATCAACCGTGACACCCATCCCCATAGATTGGGCAATGGATGTCAGCCGGTCCTCATACGGAACAAACGAACGACCATACCAGTTGACTTCCTCGGCCTCCATCAAGTTGACCACATGGCGGATGCCATGCATCAGCAATGCCTGCAACTGCCGCTGAGCGTGGTGGGCGTTTTCAGATCCGGGATAACATCCGGCCAGTAATTTTTGCGGAACAACCCAGTAGGCCTGGTCAAAGGGCACGCTAAGCGCCACACGTGTGTCGCTGGGTTTGTGGTTCATTGTCAATAAACAAGGATTCAAAGTTCTGAGTTTTCATACGAATGTTTTAGGTTAGAGGCCCGAGGTTTGAGGCAAAAAGTATAAGGCTCAAGGCGCAAGGTTGAGGGTTCAAGGTTTTAAAATCTTTGAATCCCTGAATCCCTAAATTCCATAATTCCTAAGTTACCGAATTCCTAAATTCCTGACATTTCAGTTTAACCATAAAATCCTGTTGAAAGCAATTTAACTTCACTGATATGGTTTATCATGAAATCCATCCGAACGTCATGGTCAACTATCAGCTCGGTATTTTATATATCTTCAATATTCAAGGAAAATAAGAATGAAACCTGAAAAAATAAAGGCCAAATTTGATACTATCAAGCAGCGATTAACCCTTCTGCATCAGCGCCCTTCAATCGAAATATAGTTGGCATATGCTTAATGTGCAATTGTAGATAAAAACCCAGATTACCAAACATCGGTGTCAGGGATTCGGCAGGTTTTTTTGCTGGCGGTATTCATAGCGAGCTCAACACTTTTGATTTAAAAATGATATCTCAATAGAATTGATTTTATCTCAACCTTTTGGATGTTGTCATAGGCCTTTTTACCGACATTCCATTATTTTCGGTATTACTCTATAATGCAATCGGTTTTGCTTTAACGACAGTTAAGATGCAACCCTAGGACCATTGCTCGGCAATTTACCGCTATCTTTTGTTATGGCTCCCGTTTTCCGACTTCTGCTTTCTGACTCCCGGTTGGGCACTTTCTTGACTCTCTTTCACTATTTTACTATAGGTCAAGTTAAGCGTAGGGCATTTCAAGCCTCGAATTTGAACACCCGGTAAACCTTTGCAAA
>CP070694.1:3565641-3586800 GCA_020353355.1 Desulfobacterales bacterium
AGCCCCGCGATCTGGCCAGCGTTCTTCATCTCATAGAGCCGGGCACCGTAGGTGTCATTTCCGATGGGCTCGGTATCGACATCCGTGGTCGCCACAATCCGGATCTGGTCGACATACACCCCTTCAGCCGTCAAATCGTCATCGCTCCCGAATATGAACCTTACCTTCACGCCGTCGAGCCGCAGGGAGGGCGGGACCCGGAACAGCAATAAAAGGGATACTGCCCCTAAAAATACGACGCGCTTCAATGTCTGCAGTTTTGCGACGACATCATGTTGTCCGTACCCGTGCAGCACCGATAGCTTGATGGTATTTAGACTGCGCAGGGGCAAAATAGCACCGAGAATCAGGTAGGCAGCCGCCCGTTCACCAATGCGGGTATGGGCGGCATCGTAACCTGCGGTGAGAAATAACAGAAATGACACCATAAGGCTCAGGCAAAGGGATGTTTGACGTGATTTGGCTAAGATCTCAGATTGTTCGTCCGGATGCCTATCGGTTTTTGCTATTTCGTGTTCGACCAACCGTGGAATTCCGAACTCGGAAATGTAACTGATTATGAATAGGAGTGATAACAGATAGCTATAGACACCAAGTCCTTGTTGATCATAAAACCGCTCAACCAGCACCATGACCACTAGGTTGATCGTCAGCTCAACGGTGCCCTCACCGACGGTTAGGAAATAATCCTTGAGCTTTTTGATAAAACCAGACCCGTCAGTTGAGAGTGTTTGTAGATCAAGAATAAAAATCACTTCTACAGAATTAATTCGAATTTTTGTTCCTTAATGTGTTGCCCCCACTGATCGACGTGATGTTCTTCACACAAACGAAAATTTTGTTGCTCGTAAAGGAAACGGGCGGTGTCCAGGCCTTCAAAGGTCCATAAATATACTTTGGGATGGCGTCTGTGTTTGCAAAACTCAACAGCCCGTGAGATGAGTTCTTTTCCGATTCCCAATCCCTGAAACACCGGCACCACGATGAACCAGCGCAGTCGTGCGCCATCGACTTGCGCGTTACGGCCATCGATGGCCACCGAACCGGCAAACATACGGTTCCGTTTGGCCACCCACAGGCCGTCTCTGGTTTCATTAAATTGCATGACAAAATCCGCAAGTTCGCTCCCCACCTGAGTTTCAAACGACACATCAAATCCCCAGTGCTCGTTATAGTACACGGCATGGACTTCGGTTATTTTGCCGATGGCTCCCGGATAATAGCCCCCGTATTCTGTTTCCTGCATGGTAAACCTCCTTTGCCGCATGAATTGGAAATTGGAAGCACCTCGCTCAAATGGTTATATGTTTTATATTAGCAGCAAAAACTTCGTTTGTCATTTCCACGAATGAAATGTCATGCTAATTCGTCACGTGCGCCAGCTCACGCTGCGTGTTCTCTTAAATTACGCTTGGCAGAAACGAATTCGGGTTATTTCGGAGGCAGGCGGGGATTTAAACAATACTGATCAGGATTATTTGGGTCCCGGAAGTTGTCGTCGACGAAAGGTGTCCAGCCATTGACCGGCCCCGACCAGAGTGATGACGGCATCATCAAGCGCCCCCAGTATCGGGATACTATCCGGGAAGAAATCAATGGGTGAAATCAGCCAGATGATTACAATGACAGTCAAAAGAATTTTCCGAATCCACATGGCGATCTCATCGAAGATGGAATCGATCTTGAAAATACCCGGATAGGGAATCAGGAAAAATCCACGTTCATCGCCGTGCAACTCCAGGATGCGATGCTCGCGGACCAATCGGTGAGAAATAGCCTGGGCAATTCCTCTGATGGCCAACGGCTCCAATTCAAATTGTTTGGAATACTCGCGCTGGACCAGCGCCAGAACCCCATCTTCCGTGACATAACCGTCATCGGTCGCGCGTTTGGATATGCGCAGACTGCATTTCAATTCCAGGCGGTCGTCCACGGTTTGCAGTCGGGTTAAGATATTTTGCTGTCCGACCAGATCGCCGTATCTACTGTATTGGGCACCAATTCCGGCCAGCAAGGCCAGAAAGCCAAGGCCGAATGTTAGCGTTGGTTTGGGGTCGTGGGAAAGGGTTTGCATCGATGGAATGAGAAAGGCGACCACAATCAGGGCGAATCTGCGATTGGCTTTTTGTTGGGTAAAGGCAATGGATGTAAACAGAATCAGAATCAAAATTGCCGGGTTTCGAAAGACATCCTGAATCCAGTCCGGGACAATGCTGCCCACACCCACCGCATCGGTTAAACTCAATGCATAATCCTTGAGTTTTCCCAAAAACCCGTAAGAGGCTTGAGGGGATGCCGGAAGGCCGGCAATTCTGCCGATTAACAGGGCAACCGGCACGATCAGCAAGCCGTGCAAAATCAAATTTATGCCGTTGGGGCGCCCCAACAGGTAGCTTTCCCAGCAGAAACCGGCCACAATCAGAAAAGCCAGAACCCCGACAAAAAGGCCCTGGTTGTAGGTAAATTGCTTGTCACCGAACCAGGGATCCTGGCCCATCAGCGCAATCGCCGCTAAATAACACAGCGCCACAAAAATCCACTTCGGATCGCGAATGCTGACGACTCCGGCACGCAAGGATTTTTTAGGACCGGATAATTTTTTTGTTTTGCCGGGGCTTGCTGTCTGGGAATTCATCATCTCTGTTGGTCTTTGAGTTCTTTTTTGAGCGCCTTGATGTCCTGCTCGAGTGTTTTGCGACGTATTTTTGTACCCTGAACGATCTGCTGCCCTTCAAACCAGTACCATCGATCCAGAATATGGGCATAGATATCTATTTTTAACGTTTTGGCTTCTTTCGAGTTGGCCAGCTCGGTGCTGTCACAGATATTCAGAGCCCTATCGCGATAGACGACATCCGGATGGGTGTCCTCCTGATACCCGCCAAGTTTCCACATCAACACATATAATTTGGCTTGTTCCAGAAGCAATTTTTGATACAGTTGCATTAATGCACTTTCTTTTTTTGGGGCTTCCGGATGTTGCCGTTGAGCCATGAGTGCGTTGCAGGCACTATCCATCTGCCGGATAATCGCTTCGGCCTCTTGACGATAGGTATGTTTCATTTCGCTGGTGAAGGATCGAATGCGGTCGGTTGCCGTGAGAAAGGCCTGGGCATAATAATAATTGGCAAACGGGTCCTCCGGCAGAATCTGCAGGTAAGCCTGGGTTGCTGTTTTTAATGTATGGAGATTGCCTGCCGCCGACAGCAATTCCCAATATCGATAATGTATCTTCTGCCAGCGTTCCCAGTTTTTCTTCGGTACGATTTCAAGGGCGGATTCGGCTAGACGAATGGCTTCGCTGAGTTTGCCTTCTGCAAAGTATAGCCGATCAATTTCAAGCAATACCCTGAACCATGGCTCGTCGCGATAGTTGATCTGGTTTTGAGTGTCTTCTGTGATCGGGCCGCCGATGGTCATGGTTCCAAGATCTTTGGTGCGGGGCTTAAAAAAACGCTCGGCCGGGAAGAAAATGATAATCAGCGCTGCTGCAACTGCGGTAAATATGATTAACCGCAGCCTATCGGAGAAGGTGGCTTCGGCCGGCTCCAATGCCAATTCAATGGCCACCTGATCATAGCCCTCTTCCTGGGCGATGGAAATGCGTTCATCGCTCGCAATGGTTTCGGATCGCGGCAGATAGCCCACCAATGCCTGGGTGTCCGAACCCTGCTGAAGGTGAGCATCCGACGGGTGGCGGCTTACCGGCACGTGGGAGTTATTTTCGTCCGTATTCATTTTAACGGCGATTGATTCAGAAATCCTTTATCCATTAGAACCGTCGGGCAGAACGGTATGTTCATCAATGACGGCTGTTAGGAGCTGATCTTCCATGAGGGTTGCATCTTCCAGATTCGCTTCGCTCAAATTGGTACCGGATAGATCTGCACCGCGCAAATCCGCCTGCCTCAGGTCGGCGCCCTTCAAATAGGCTCTAAATAAATTGGCTTCTTTTAAATTGGCACCGACCAAAATCGCACGACTGAGATTGGCCATGATCAGATTCGCCTGGATCAAATCCGCCTTGTTCAAAGTTGTTTGGCTCAGATTGGCCTCTCTCAGATCCGCACCGGAGAGGTTAACGTTGCTCAGGTTGGCGCCTTTCAGGTAGGTTCGAAACAAATTGGCGTCTTTTAAATTACTGCCATTCAAATTGGCCTGCCCGAGATTGGCCATAATCAAATTGGCCTGTTTCAAATTGGCATTGCTCAAATCTGCCTGGGAGAGATTTACTTCGCGCATGTCTGCTTCTTGAAGATCGGCCATGCTCAGATCGGCACCGATTAAGTCCGCTTCTCTCAAATCGGCCATAATTAATGAGGCTTTGGTGAGTTTAGCCTTGCTGAGGTTGGCTCTGCGCAGATCCCTGCCCTCCAGATCAATCTCGCGTAAATTGGCATCACTCAGGTTGGCGCGCGCGCCCTCTTTCTGCCTGGAACTAAACCACATCTGATGAGCGTCTAATATTTTATTCAGCTTGTGTGAGCTAACTTTTTTCCAAAAAAGTAAATCCATATGACAACAACACGCAAAACCTACTGAATTCTAAAATACTATTAAAGACAGTGAAAGATTTGAGCATAAAGTTTTGTCAACTGGTCTCCGGCTTCTGGTTCCTGGCCATTCGAAATCAAAATGCAGTTTTGCCCGACTTAGCCCTTTTCTGCTCCATTTTTTCTTTTTCCATTTGCTCGGTGCGGATTAATTCTTCCAGATTTTCAGTGAAGTAAATCACGATTTGATATCCGGGGTTTCCAAACTGATCCGGGACAAGGGAGACGATCAGCACGTCTTGATTCTTTGCCCAGTAAAATGAACTCCCGTTTTCTTTCTGCCACTCAACGGTCTGCGGGATACCGTATTTTTGCCTGAGGGTTTCAATGATATTGGATTCGTCTTTTTGAAAGTTGATTCTAAACAGAATCGGATTTTTGGTGTAATTTGAAAAGATCAGCTCGACATACTCAAACGGTACGCTTTTCCGTTGGGCATAACGGTACATGAGTTTGACCGTGTTGTGATCGACACGTTCTCCAGGTGGATAATTTAATTGCCGATTAAGCTCATTTAATTGCGGAAAATATGTTTTCAAAAACCCCGGGTAGTTAATCTCCAGATCAAGTATCATCCGGCCTTCGATGGCATCGTTCCCCAATTTTGTACTCAATTCGTCGCGTATGTCATTTGATAAGACGGAGTTTCTACCCAGATCAAAAAATGTAAAACTCTCAACCGCCTTTTTGCCGGATTGAGTTTGGGGTGTTTCCTTGTCGCTGCAATTTGCAATAATGACCATCAATATCGAAATGAGCAAAAGTATAGAAAAGATCTCGGCAGTTATTTTAAGTTTATCTGAAATCGCCAACTGCATAAGATGCCCTTTCGTTTCTGGCGGCTCTGGCTTTCTGCCCAGAACTTGGTGGAATTCTCTATCAATCATAGAAGATTGGGATCAATAAAGTCAATATTAAGCGGTTTCGAATTTCTTTTTCGGTAGAATATCGCCGATGTAAAAAGGAAACAACCCATCCGGGCGGTCTTTGAAGTATTGTTTTAAGGTCTGCTCGATTACCGTGAACGCAATCTGATCCCATGGGATTTCTTGTTCGCTAAAAAGCCGGACCTCTTTGCTTTCGTTTCCCGGTTTGAAATTGCCGTCAAACAGCCCCGCTCGGAACATCAAATAAACCTGATTAACATGGCAAATATTATACAGCGCATAGGGTGCTAATATTTCAACCCTGGCGTGCGCCTCTTCATAGGCCTCGCGTACTGCGCCGGCGGCAACCGTTTCTCCGTTTTCGAGGTAACCGGCCGGCAGTGTCCATTTATCGGAACACGGCTTGATCGCGCGTCGGCAGAGCAGTATTTTATCTTCAAATTCCGGAATGCATCCCACAACCATTATGGGGTTTTGATAATGTATGGTTCCACAGGAGTCACACACAGAGCGTGGCCGGTCATCGCCCGGTGGGATACAGGATTTCAAGGCATTGCCGCAGTTGCTGCAGTAGTTCATTTTTCCGGTTCTCGATTTCTTGGTTTCAGGTGTCATCAGGTTTCAGGTTTCGGGTGTCAGGTTAAATAATTTAGGAATTGCGAATTTAGGAATTCAGGAATTTAACATAAGGGCTAATTTCGCATTTAATTCCTCAATTCCTGAATTCTTCAATCTTTCAATTCTGACACCTGACACCTTTGCTATTTACAGATCCAGCATCAAATAATCCAATGTATTGATAGCCATTGCGTTTTTAATTGTTGCCTTGACTCCAACTGTATACCACCGGAGAATCCTCTATCTGCCAAAATCCTTTATCCTGATTTTTTCCGTTTTGAAAAGCAAGATAGCTGTATTTCCCATAATGGGTAACCTTGCGGGCAACCGATTCGGCATACTCTGAAGAAAGCGGCCAAAACAGTGCCGCCACGCGATCGTTTTCAAATGGATGCCTGAAAACCCCAAAGAAAACATCCGAAGCCTGGTTATATATTCTATCATTTAAAACAAAGGATAGATTGTCAATAAAGATCTGCGGCGGCATATTGCGCAAAAGCGGTTTTTGCGGCGGGTGACCGATGACAACAAGATCATTTTCACGCAATTGTTTCTGGCTCACGTTGTTGGCCGAGACAAACTCATAAGTTTTCATTCCCAGCGAAAGCGCCAGAAGTCTGGCCGCATTCACGAGCTCTGCAGCAGCGGTTTCGGATACCAGAAACAGTACGGATGGCGAACTTTTTAAAGAATTTATCGCCGGCGGTATCTCCGAATCAAAAAGCCGCCGCATGATATTCACCTCAGGATCCAGAATCAGTTTTTGTGGGGGAGTTTCGCTGTCCATTTCAAACGGTGTTGCATGGTCGGCCGTGACGCTTAGGGTGTTGTATTTCTTTTGCCCGTCGCTTTCCAGCACCAGCGTTAATGGAAATGCATAGTAGGGTTTTTGCTGCACGATATGACCGCGAATTTTCCATTTCCCGGCCGTTACTTCGGCTTTAACTTCATCCAGATAAAAGCGTGGCGCGCCTTTTTGATATACCCATTGGTTGAAAAACGGTTGCAGTGAGCGATTCGAACGTTTCTCGAATGCCTGCTGCAGATCTTTCCAGGAAGTCCTTACAAAGCGTCGCTGTTTGTATATGTCCCGCAGGGCCTGCCAGAAGGCTTTTTCACCCAACATTTTTCTGAGCATATGAAATACCATAGCCCCTTTATCGTAACCGACTGTTTTAGTGACGGGGTCATGGCGACTGAAAAAGCGGTTTAACGCAAAATCATTGTTGGGGGTGACCAGGGTGGCATAGTTGCGCACTAGCTGTTGGCGGTAAGTTTTTGCCTCCGTATCCGATTTTTTTTCCTTGGATAGATAATCTGACACATAAGTGGTGAGGGCTTCACTCCAATTGCCGCTTTCATAATCTACATACACGCCGTTTCCCCACCAGCAATGGGCGATTTCATGGCCCAGGCTGGTATGAATGATAAACGGCAGCCGCAACACGCTTCCGCCCAGCAGCGTGTACGATGGAAAACCAAAGCCGGTGGGAAAGAAGTTTTCCACAACCGCGAATTTGTTGAAGGGATAGGGCCCGAACAGATTTGAATAGAAAGACAGGTAATTGGCGGTTGCATCCAGATAAGCGGCAGACAGGTGTTGGTCAGCCGACAAAAAGTAGGTGGCCGCCGTTACATTCCCGGCATTTTTCTCACGCACCACATAGGGTGCCACAGAAAGCGATAGCCCCTCGATTGGATAATCTACCCGCCATGTGGAAATTGTTTTCCCATCTTTGGTGACATAACCCAACGCTTGGCCCGCTGTCACAGCAATCATCCCGGCAGGTGCAAGAACCGTAAGATTGTGAACGGCCCGGCTCTCGTTTAGCACCGGATACCAGTATGCTCCGGCCAACAGAAAGCTTCCTGATGACGATATTGTGGCATTGACGCCAAATCCGGGATTGTCCATGTTCACCGGACGAACCGGAACCGGGTCATCGAAGATACCCCAATAGCGAATCGTAACCTCGATGACGCGATCTCGCTCATCCGCCCGGAGAGGCACTTGCAACGATTTTCCCTGCCTATCCGTTTCTCTGTCGTTTGCATTTATCTGTACCTGAATCCGATCGGCTTTTTCAGACAGCAAAAAGGTGAGCATCTCTTTTGCGCTTGCCTGAACTGTCATGCGATCAACGCCGATCAGTCGATGCTCTTCCGGAAACAGCTCAACTTCCAGATGATGTTCGACATCCACCTCGGCGCTCAATGCGACCGAAGCGCAGCACCAAGAGATGCAGGAAAAAAAGTAGACCAGCATGGTTCTACAAAAATGAATTTTACGGGTACGTCTACCCATTGCGGCCAATGCCTTAGATTGATCTCTAAACAGATATCATTTCTGTTATTCTTTTTATTTGGTTTATAGTTTGATATGACAATAATCTAAGTATTTTCAGAATCATGTCAAAAGGCGATGTCGCTTACACTGAAACCAATGACCAGAAACCAGAATCCAGAGCCCAGTTTCAAGGCCTGAAGGAGCCCCCATGGAATTCAAATTTTGCCCTTACTGCGCGCATCCGTTGATAAACAAAGCTCTTGGTGCCAGGCATCCCCTGTATTGCGAACAATGCCGGCATGTTCACCACCGCAATCCTAGCGTGGGTGTTGCCGTTGTGCTGGTTGAAAGGAACGAACTGCTGTTAGTCAGGCGTTTGGGGTCTTACGAAGGAATGTGGTGCATACCCTGTGGGCACGTCGAATTTGGGGAAGAGGTGCGCTCCGCCGCGCAGCGCGAATTTAAAGAGGAAACCGGATTGGATGTGACCATTGGACCGGTTTTTGCGGTGCATTCCAATTTCCACGATTTCGAAAAACAAACCGTGGGCATTTGGTTCTGGGGTAACCGAACCGGCGGACGACTTCACGCGGGCTCTGATGCGAGCGAGGTCCGGTTTTTTGCGTTAGACGCGTTGCCGCAAGCGATGGCCTTTCCCACCGATCTTTTGGTCTGTGAAAAACTCCGGCGCTGCCTGGCATCTGATGATGTTCCCGACTGGCTGGAATCCTGTCTTGCACGGGATTGATTTCGTGATTATTGTCGTTCATTATACCCGCCACAGTTCGTACTAAATTTAAGGTGTTACGCTAAGGCGGACTGAACACTGAACACTGAAACCTTTCTCTTTTTGATTTTCGGAGGCTCAATGGTGAGTAAGTCACAGCAAATTGAAGGGCAATACGTAAAAAAGGAAACCTTTTATATGGTTTCACTGCTGGCACTGGCCGTGGGATTTTTTGGCGGCGTGATGTTTGGAGTCTTTAAATCGGATTCATCTCTTCCCGGGCAATCCTCTGCGCCGAGCCAATCTTCAACGGGACAGCAGGCCGCTTTAGACCGGTCAACCATGATCGCAGCACTCCAAAAGGAAGTCGCTGCAAACCCCAATAATGTGAATGCCTGGATTGATCTGGGCAACAGTTATTTTGACACCAATCAATACGATAAGGCCATCAGCGCCTATCAACGATCACTGGAACTTCAACCGAACAATGCCAATGTGTTGACCGACATGGGTGTCATGTATCGTCGTTCCGGTAAGCCCCAAGAGGCGATTAAGGCGTTTGATAAAGCTATGGAAGTGGATCCAAAGCACGAAGTTTCTCGTTTCAATAAAGGTGTGGTGCTTTTGCATGATTTAAATGACACCCAGGGAGCGATCCGGGCCTGGGAGGACCTGATAAAGGTAAACCCGTTTGCATTGGCCCCCGGTGGTCAATCTGTTGATCAAATGGTAACGCAGATGAAAAAACAGTTGAAACAGGAATCCACAGCGCAATAGCCTCGATTTGCCGAATCGTTAGCTACTTAATATAAAATTGAACCGGCGATGGCGCCCTTAAAACGAATTCATCACGCACTCCATGAACTCCGCGATCCTGTTTCTCAATTATCCGGAAAGCGTTTTCCATAAATTTCCATGATAGCGGATTTTTTGAAGCTATATACCGTATTGCAATGATGACAACGCATTTCCAGGGGAAAAGGCCCATTTTCGCGGATATCTTTGAGTTCATCAATCGGCAGCAACGTCAAATAGCTGCGCAACCGCTCTTTATTGCAATGGCACATGAATTCAATGCGCCGGTTGGACAGAAACCGGGGCGCATGTTTTTGAAACACATCTCGCACCAATGACTCAGGGTCTTTGTCTTCTGTAAAAATATCTCCTAAGGACGGCAAATTCTTTACGCGATTTTCCAGATCCATGGTTAGCTCTTCCCGTGCCTCCGGCATGGCTTGTAAAAATAAGCCACCGGCTCCGGTGACATTGCCGTCTCTGTCGAATTTGATACTCAGATTAAATGCGGTGGGAATCTGTTCCGATGTCAGGTAATAATTGGCCAAATCCTGGGCGATATTACCGTATTTGAGTGCCACCTTTCCCGTAAAGGGTTGTTTGGCGTCTTCCAGATGTTTTGTCACTTCCAAGAACCCAGCACCAAAAAAAGGTGATAGATCAAAACTTTCCATGGGCTTATCAATGGGTATCGGAACATTCTGCAAAAAGCCGCGCACTTCGCCAAATGCGTTGGATTCAGCCACAAGTCCTTTTATGGGCCCGGAACAATCGATTTTGATACTGAGCCGGTCGGCGCTTTTTAAATCGGCTGACATGAGGCCGGCACCCAGGTAAGCGCGCCCCAGCACCAGAGTTTCTAAAATACCCAGTTCGTGGTTGGCCCGCATTTCATTCACCATGCGGGTGCCGTTCATGATCACGCCGCGAATGGCCCCGTTGGCCAGCAAGAAATTATACAGGCGATCTTTGGCGCCGGCTAATAATTGATCTTTGAGGGTTTTGCCGTATGGTTCTTTTTTAATCATGGATCAACGCCCTAATGGTTTCCAATGAATCTGCATCTTCAATTTTTTTGTCGGTGCGCCAACGCGCAATTCGCGGGAAGCGGACGGCCACTCCGGATTTGTGGCGCGGGGACTTGCGGATATCTTCAAAGGCAATTTCAAATACCAGTTGCGGTTTGACCGAACGCACCGGGCCGAAGCGTTCGATGGTATGGCGTTGAATAAAGCGATCGACCTGCCGAATTTCATCATTACTCAGGCCCGAATAGGCTTTGGCAAACGGCACCAATCTTTCATGGTCCCAGACAGCAAAGGTGTAATCCGTGTACAGACCGGATCTTCTTCCGTGGCCCCGCTGAGCATATATGAGAACCGCATCGACAGTCAACGGATCGATTTTCCATTTCCACCAATCCCCCCGTTTGCGACCGACGCCATAGGGTGACGACAACCGCTTGAGCATTAACCCCTCAACTCCCCGATTGCGGGCACCATCTTTGAGTTTTGCCAAATCTTTCCAGCTGTCGGTGTTGACCTTGGGGGAGTGAATGATTCGACCACCCGAAATCTGAGCGGTTATATTTGCCAGCCTTTGATCTCGCCAGGCCATTTCATTGTTTCGAACGTCCTCACCATCGCATTCCAAAAGATCGTAGGCCATGAGAACCACCGGTGCGGTTTCCAGAATTTTTCTGGTAATATTTTTACGGCCGATTCTGCGCTGCAATTCTGCAAAATGCAATGGGCGGTCGTCTTTCCAGGGTAAAATTTCACCGTCAATGACCGTGCCATCGGGTAGTTTTTGTGCCGCGCGTTGCAACTCCGGGAACTTAGCGGTGATCAAATCTTCACCGCGAGACCAGATAAACACCTGATTTTCCCGTTTAATTACCTGGGCGCGAATACCATCCCACTTCCACTCGGCCTGCCATTCGGTTACATTTCCCAGCATTTCTGCATCCTGGTCTAAAGGGTAGGCTAGAAAAAACGGATAGGGGCGGCTGATATCGGCATCGTTGGTATCCGGCGAAAGGATTTGATGATAATAGGTTGAATCCGGATTCCAGTTGCCCATCAGTCGATGGGCGATAACCGGCTCTTCGATGCCGCTGAACTGCGCCAGCGCCCGGGTCACCAATTTATGGGAAACACCCACGCGAAAGGCACCGGTGATCAGTTTATTCCAGACGAAGCGCTGGACACGGTCCATCTGATTCCAGGCCGAGTCAATTTCTTTTCTCTGGGTGTCCGCCTTTTTGCTTCTCAGCGGCAACAGATGCTGTTCGACCCAGATGTGCAGCGGCATATCATTTGAAGCATTGCCTCTGGGGAGCACCAGCGAGATGGTTTCCGCCAGATCACCGACGACATCATAGGATGCCTCAAAAAGCCACGCGGGGATGCCGGCCAATTCCGCCGCCCACTCTCTGAGTTTCCGGGTAGGGACGACCTGTCTGGGCTTGCGGCCTATCAAAAAATTGATGGCCCAGATGGCATCTTCCGGAGGGGCCGATTGAAAGTACGCCACCAACGCATCCACTTTTGCATTGGTACGCGTTGTTTCATCCAACGCTGTATATAGTCGAGCAAAAAGTTTCATAGATCTGTGTCTTCGATTTCGCCAGTATATCGTGTCGGTATCGCTTTAGCATTCAATCCTTGTTCGTTCAACCAGCGAACCATTTCGGCTGCATATCCGTGGGTTACCCATACATTCTCGGCGCCGGTTTCAAAAATAGTATCTGTCAGCCCTTTCCAATCCGAATGATCGGACAGCACAAATCCCCGCTCCACGTTGCGGCGACGACGATTGCCGCGGATTTGCATCCAGCCCGATGCAAAGGCTTTGCTGACGGCATGAAATTTTTTGGTCCAGGCGGGTGAGTCCGCTAGCGGGGGTGCGATAACCAGTGCACCCTCGAACGCTTTCTTATCTTCGATGGTCGCCACGTATTGCGTGTTAGGGAGTTTAATTCCAGACTCCCGATAACAGCGATTGATGTTTTCGACTGCACCGTGGGTAAGAATAGCTCCGATGGAGGCATCCAGGCCGGCAATGATGCGTTGCGCTTTTCCTAAGGCATATGCAAACAAAATACTTGTTTTGCCGTCGGCACGATTGGTTTTCCACCAACAGGTGATGTCGTCAAAAATCTCATCTTGCGACTGCCAGCGGAAAATCGGCAAACCGAAGGTCGATTCCGTGATAAAGGTATGACATCTAAGCGGTTCAAAGGGTGCGCAGGTTTGATCCGGTTCGATTTTGTAGTCACCGGAAACCACCCAGACTTCTCCCTGATGATCAACCCGCACCTGGGCGGAGCCCAGAATATGCCCGGCCGGGTGCAAGGAGATCTGCACGCCGTTTAGTTGAATGCCTTTCCCGTATGGAATCGACTGCACGCGGATTTCATCACCCAAACGTGTTTTGAGTATGTTTTCGCCGCTTTTTGACACCAGATACGTTTTGCATCCCGCTATTGTGTGGTCTGCATGCGCATGGGTAATAACAGCCTTATTCACCGGCTGCCAGGGATCGATATAAAAATCACCCCGGCGACAGTAAAAGCCAAATTCCGTCAATTCGAGAAGACTTGAAGCGTGTACCAAAGGATATTATTACCTTAATTGAGGTGTTTGAAGTGGTTTTGAAACCACTTCTAGACTCTGTTTGCTGATAATTAAACATAATACTATTCGGCTGATTTGCAATTCGTCGACTGGTCTAGTTTGCTATGGTGACGATCGGAAGCTGTAATTAAAGAAAGGTTGAAATTAGCGGGTCATCGTTGATCCTCTGTTTCCGCAATTTCTCTTCGGCGCAGTAACGACCGTTCAAAATAGGTTTTTAGTTTTTGCTGAACCGCACCGTAGACAGTACCTTTGGGAAAATTTCCATTTTTGTCCGGTTTGCCGGCAGCAACCCCGGTTAATATCTCGATGCCTTCCTCGACGGTGGACACTTGATAGATGTGAAATTTTTTGCGTTTGACATCATTAATGACTTCTCTTTTGATCATCAAATTATCGACGTTGGCTTTAGGAATAATGACACCCTGTTGGCCGGTAAGCCCTTTTTCTTTGCAGACCTCGAAAAACCCCTCAATTTTCTGATTAACATCACCGATAGCCTGAATTTGCCCTTTTTGATTTACAGATCCGGTGACGGCAATTCCCTGGCGGATAGGGATGTCCGAGAGACTGGAGAGAATCGCATACAGTTCGGTAGAAGATGCACTATCACCGTCAATACCGCCGTAATTTTGCTCAAAGGTAATACTGATCGATAAGCTGAGCGGATGGTATTGCGCAAAGGTTCTGCCCATATAACCCGATAGAATCAACACGCCTTTATCATGGGTGCTGCCGCTTAATTTTGCTTCGCGCTCAATGTTGATGACTCCCTGTTTGCCCATATAGGTCTCCGCCGTGATTCGTGCCGGACGACCAAAGGAAAATTCCCCAATCTGATAAACAGCCAACGCATTCACCTGACCGACCACCTCACCGTCCACATCAATAATGATTTGGTCGTTTAAATAGGATTCGTGAATTTTCTGTTCATACAGGTTGTAACGGAAGCGATGCTCATTAAACGCTTTAATCACGTATTTTTCCGCAACCACCCGGGCATTATTTTTTTTGGCCCAGTAATCCGCCTCTTTTAAAACGCCGTGAAGAGGACCGAAGCGGATCGAAAGCTTATTTTTATCGGCAACATGCTTTACGCCGTATTCAACAATGGCCGCCACAGCTTTGGAGGTAAACGGCAGCAGGTTTTCTTCTTCAGACACCCGGGCGATGAAACGCGCATACTGCTGGATGGTTTCAGGTGTTTTCTCGACTTCATAATCAAAGTCTGCTCTGACTTTAAAGGTTTTATTAAATTGTGGATCTTCATTTTGCAGTTCTTCGAAGGCTTCATAGCTTCCCAGCAGGATTACCTTGACATCCAGCGGGATCGGTTGAGGTTTCAATGATGTGGTTCCGAAACCGGTTTCTTCGGCAATATCTTCAATTTGAAGGTATTTGGTTCGCAACGCGCGCTTCAGCGCATCCCAGACGAAAGGGTTCATGAGCACCGGCTCAATTTCCATAATCAGGTAACCACCATTGGCGTTCAGCAGAGAGCCTGGCTGGATCATTGTGAAATCGGTGCTGATGGTTCCCATATAGGCTCTTTTTTCAATGCGGCCAAAAACGTTGTAGTAAGTTGGATTTGACTCAAAAATAACCGGTGCACCCTTGGTCGTCTCTCGATCAACCAGCACATTGACTTGATATTGATGAAAATTAGGTTTTTGCATCCGCTCTGCTAGATTTTCCGGTTGTGTTTCACTTTTATCCGAGGGGATGAAAATATTGAAGTTATCGACGATATCTTCCTGGACCGCTGCCAGGTAGTCCAGAATATCGCTGTTGTCTTTGAATTCGGCTTTCAGCGAGTCCAGACGAGCCTGCACCACGGAAAGGGCAACTTTATCCAACAGTTTTTCAATATCCGTATGCAGGGCCTGTTCGATTTTGTCGATCTCGCGAGCTTTGGCATCAATCTCCGATTGAACGATACGCATATTTTCTTCAATAGCCAAGCGTTGATCTTCGGTTAGATTGGCAAACTCCTCGGGTGTAATGGGTTTGCCGTTCACCACAGGGACAACTTGAAATTCAGCATCCGTTTGTTCAATCTGTAAACTTCTATCTGCTGCATATTCTTCCAGCTCGTGAAATAGCTCGCTGCTTTCTTCTGTATATTCGTTTTTTATTTTAGATAATTGTTGCAGGTAGGCTTCACCTTCAAGCGCTTTGGGCAGATCTTTTTTGAGATCTTCGATGACTTTATTCATTTTTTTATAAAACGGAAGCGCTTTGCCAGGGGAGACGGCAATGGCATTTGGACGATACACGTCCTTGAAGTTATTCACCAGGCACCATTCAACCGGTGTGGGCTGCTTTTTGGCATGTTTCGTCACCAGGTCCCTGACAATGGTGGATTTGCCGGTACCTGCCAGCCCGGTGACAAATAGATTGTAACTGCGATCTTTCATGTTCAGTCCGAACTCAATGGCCTGAACGGCGCGCTGCTGTCCGATAACCTCATCCAGCGGTTTAATCTCGGATGTGTTTTTGAATTTGAAGACCGTGGGATCGCAAATACTTCTAAGTTCCGATACCTTGAGTTCGAATCGTTTTACCATTGAAGTCACCCCAGCATGTTACCCGCAGGTAACTGTAAAATTGGTGTCGTCATATTGATCATTTTTACTAAAAATTACAGGCTACTATAAAGAATCTACCTTATTTTGGTCGAACATACAAGCTTGAACATTTCGGAGGTAACCTAAGCTATCGAAATGTTAAAAAAACATGTTCTACCGCGGACGCGCAGGGGTAACCCATGAAACGAAATGAGATACCTTCTACAGAGAATATTTTTATTCAATTTTATCGAAGATCGGCGTGAGCTGATCGACAGCAAGAGGCAGGTAATTTTGTTTAAACAAGATCTAAGCGCTCAAGATGATTATAAATTCGAAATCCGAAGCATGAAATCCGAAACAAATCCGAATGTCGAATTACCAAAATTCGAAAAGTTTTGAAAATTAGATCATTCGATTTTCGAAATTGTTTCGAATTTCGATATTCGTGTTTCGGATTTTTAAGATTATTTATAACATTTGGCTATCTTTTCTCCGGGTATCTTTTTTATTAGGTAGAGAGTTTACTTTCCCTTCAGATAGTCATTAAAACAGCGGGCCGTATGAGACACTTTGCTAAATTTCAGCAGTTCTTTTGGTGATCCGGATGCGACCAGAAGCCCGCCCCCATCGCCGCCTTCGGGTCCGAGATCGATGATGTAATCGGCTTCTTTGATGATTTCCATGTTGTGTTCAATTACGGCCACGGTATTGCCCTCATCCACCAGGGCCTGCAGGACATTGATCAGCAGCTGTACATCCGCCAGATGCAAACCGGTGGTGGGCTCATCCAATATATAAAGGGTGTGGCCATTGGATGGCCTAACCAGTTGTTGGGCCAGTTTGATGCGCTGGGCTTCACCACCGGACAACGTGGGGCTGGGTTGTCCCAGGCACAAATATCCTAACCCGACGTCGCAAACAAACTGAACCGCCCGCTTGATGCTGGGTATGGCCGCAAAAAATCGGGTGGCTTCGGCAAAGGTCATCTCAAGTACATCGGATATGCTTTTGCCTTTGTACTGCACGGCCAGGGTTTCTTTGTTATAGCGCCTTCCTTGGCACACGTCACAGGGCACGTACACATCGGGCAAAAAACTCATTTCCACTTTTGGACGTCCCTGACCTTTGCAGGCATCGCAACGGCCTTCATCTACATTAAAGGAGAAGCGACCGGGCTGATATCCCCTTGCCCGTGAGGTGGGGGTCATGGCAAACAGTTTGCGAATATCCGCTAAAAAACCGACGTATGAGGCTGGAATGGATCGGGGGGTGCGGCCAATGGGGCTGTGGTCCACCTCCAGGACCCTTTTCAGGCTTTTCCAGCCTTCAATTTCGTTGCACTCGCCGGCCGGCAGCCGCTGCTCGAGCAAGCGTTTGCGCAGACCTTTGAATAGTGTTTCTTTCAACAGGGTGGATTTGCCCGAACCCGAAACACCGGTTACGGCAATCAGACAGCCGAGAGGAAAATCGATATCGATATGTTTTAAATTGTTGGCGCTGGCACCTTTTACCGTGACCCGGGGCATTTTATTACAGGGTCTCAGACGGGATGTAATTTTTTTGGGATGGCCGTCCAAAAGCGCACCGGTAATTGATGACGATACCTTTTTCAAATCGGAAAGCTTTCCGCTGGCGACAACCCACCCACCATTTTCACCGGCACCGGGGCCCAGGTCAATGATGGTGTCGGCCGCCCGAATGGTTTCTTCGTCATGTTCCACCACCAGGATCGTGTTGCCCCGATCCCGCAGAATTTTCAGAGCCCCGATGAGCACCTGGTTGTCTCTGGCATGCAGGCCGATGGTAGGTTCATCCAGAATATAGCAGACCCCGGTGAGATTGGAGCCCAGTTGGGCAGCCAGGCGCACACGCTGGGCTTCTCCCCCGGAGAGCGTATTGCCGCTGCGGGCCAACGAAAGATAGGATAGTCCCAACTGGTCCAACAGCGATAAGCGGGTCAACAACTCGGCCTTAACCGGTTCGGCAATCGGCCTTTCATGCTGATTGAATTTGAATCCGTTGATGATTTGATAGACCTGCCGTGTCGGTTTTTGTACCAGGTCCCAAATGGAAAAGTCTTTGATTTTTACGGCTAAAGCCTGGGGCTTCAGACGACTGCCTTCGCATTGGGGGCAAATGGTTTGGTTGGTTGTCTCTTCATCGTCGGCATCACCGAGCACTGCCAGACCTTTGCATTTCGGACAGGCGCCCTGTTTGCTGTTAAACGAGAAAAGCCGCGGATCGAGTTGCTCAAGTCCAATACCGCAGCTCGGGCAGATGCCGTGTTGGCTGAAGACTTCCTCGTTTTGTTTGGAATCCACAATCGCGAGGCTTCCGCTGCCTTCATCCAGGGCGGTGTTGACGAGGGACTCAAGATTAGCCGACCGTAGGGTTCCGACCACCAGTTCAATCGTATGCTCGTGATAGCGGCTCAAGGCCATACCATCTGCTAAAACTGTAATTTTGCCATCGATGCGGGCTTTTTTAAATCCCTTTTTCAAGGCGCGGGCCAGCACATCTTTGTGAAATCCCTTACGTCCGAATACTTTCGGCGCCAAAATAATGCCCGGTTTTTGACGATAGCGTTTTCTGATCTGAGCGACAATTTGGGCCTTGGTCTGGGCCGACAATTTTCGCCCGCAGCCCGGGCAGTGCTGCTCGCCGAGTTTGCTGAATAATAATCGCAGGAAATGATAGATCTCCGTGAGGGTGGCAACGGTTGAACGGCGACTGGCATAGCTGATGCGCTGCTCGATGGCGACCGTCGGAGCCAGGCCGGTCACCAGATCGACGTCGGGGCGCTCCAGAATTTTCATATATTGACGCACGTAGGGGGCCAGGCTTTCCAAGTAACGACGCTGGCCTTCTGCGAAGAGAATGTCAAAGGCCAGGGTTGATTTGCCCGACCCGGAAACGCCGGTCAGCACCACCATTTCATTATGGGGAACGACCAGATTGAGATTTTTCAGGTTATGTTCCCGGGCACCTTTGAGGATGATGGCCTTGGATAGCTGCGAGGTGGCAAATCCGGTCAGGGGTTCGGAAACCCTTTTAGGTAATAATTGATTGCGCTTCAATCTGCCGGAACCGTCCAGATATTTCTGCAAGAACTGACCGGTGTAGGACTGGCCCTGTTTGCAGATGTCCTCCGGTGTTCCGGTCGCCACAACCCGGCCCCCGGCATCGCCACCTTCGGGACCCAAATCAATCACCCAGTCGGCGGTTTTGACCACATCCATGTTATGTTCAATCACCAGGACCGTGTTGCCGCTATCCACCAGTCGTTGCAGCGAGGCCAAAAGTCTGCCGATGTCGTCAAAATGCAAGCCGGTGGTGGGCTCGTCAAAGATAAACAGCGTATGCGAGCCATTTGTGGAACCGGCGTTGACATAGCGTGATAATTTGAGACGCTGGGCTTCACCCCCGGACATGGTGTTGATGGGCTGGCCCAGACGAATATATCCCAGCCCCACGTCCGCCAGCGGTTGCAGCGCCTTCACCACCTTTTTTTGATGGTTGAAGAACGCCAACGCCTGATCGACGGTCATGGTTAAAATATCGTAAATGTTGTAGCCTTTGTAGAATATTTTCAGCACATCCTGCGTGAAGCGCTTTCCGTTGCAATCCGGGCAGGTGATAAAAACATCCGATAAAAATTGCATTTCAACTTTTTCGAATCCCTCGCCTTTGCAAGTTTCACATCGTCCTCCGACGACATTAAATGAAAAATAACCGGGCCCAAATCTATTTTTCTTGGCCTCTTCCGTATCCGCCAAAAGGCGGCGGATCGGATCCAGCGCTTTGGTGTAGGTGAGCGCATTTGCCCGGGGCGTGCGACCGATGGCCCTCTGATCCACCAGCACCACATCATCTATTTTGTTCAGGCCTGTCAGTGCTCGGTGTTGTCCCGGACGTCCCGTTGGATCACCCAATGCTCTTTTGGCGGCTTTGTAAAGGATTTCTTCGGCCAGAGTGGATTTGCCCGATCCGGATACACCGGTCAGGCAGATAAACAATCCCAGCGGTATGCGCACATCGATATTCTGCAGGTTGTTTTCGCTGGCTTTTTTGATGGTCAACCAAAAGCCTTTATGCGGTTTGCGGCGACGATCGCGAACCGCAATCCGGCGAATGCCCTTTAAATACTGGCCGGTGAGAGAGCCGTTCACACTGGCGGTAGGTCCGAAATACATGACCTCGCCGCCGCGCTCGCCGGCCTGTGGTCCCAGATCCAGCAGGTAGTCGCTTTCACGGATGATCTCCGGATCATGTTCGACCACAACCACGGTGTTGGATAAATCTCGCAGGCCTTTTAAGATGCGAATCAAGCGGTGGTTATCCCGTGGATGAAGCCCGATGCTGGGTTCATCGAGGACATAAAGCGTATTTACCAGAGAAGAACCCAGGGCAGAAGCCAGCGACACGCGTTGAACTTCACCACCGGAAAGGGTGCGCGATTGACGATCCAGGGTCAAGTATCCCAGACCGACGTCCCGCAGGTATTTCAGGCGGGAGCGCACTTCCTCCAGAATAAGCAGACTGGCTTCATCATGCTCCGACAACCGCAGGGTTTCAAAAAACTCCAGCGCCTGGTCCACATTCATGGCATAGATTTGGGCAATGTGATGATCGCCCAGGCGATACAGCAGCGTTTCCGGCTTAAATCGTGTGCCGTTGCAATCGTGACAGATATCATAGCTGCGGTAGCGGGATAAATATACCCGCACGGGCATTTTATAGGTTTTGGTTTCCAGCCAGCGGAAAAATCCTTCAATGCCATAGTAGGTTGAGGTACCTTCGATAATGGCTTTTTTGTGGGCGGCTTTTAATCGCCGGAAGGGAATGGTGGTCGGAATTTTTCGGCGCCGGCAGAAATCCATCAGATCCTCAAACTCCATGCGGCCTTCCTGCCAGCTGCCAAACGGTTTGATGGCCCCATCTTGCAGGGAGCGGGAGAGGTCCGGGATGATTAAATCCAGGTCAATCCCGATGGTCCGGCCAAATCCCCTGCAGGTATCACAGGCGCCGATAGGGCTGTTGAAAGAAAATAAATTGGGCAGCGGTGAGCCGTATTGAATGTTGCA
>CP070694.1:3586900-3606649 GCA_020353355.1 Desulfobacterales bacterium
GCCCCGAGACCGCATCAAAGGCATTGCCGTTGTATTTTCCCGGATGGGCGAATCGGCCGATGCGGTGATCAGACGTCTCGCACGCAAACAAAGCCAGAAAGCATTGGTGGTAAGCTCTGATCGCGAGGTGGTCGATGCAGCAGAATCCTATGGGGCTGCCACCATTAGTGCCGAAGCCTTCGAGCATAAAATCGCCATGGCCCACCAGCTAGATGGCTCGGCGCTTGACACGGATGACCATGAGGGCTGGAAACCAAGCACTAAAAAGAAAGGACCCCGCCGCAGGCTTCCCAAAAAAAAACGTAGAAACAGAATCACGATCAGAAAGCTGTAATCTCTTAACATTTAGTTGGTGTCTGCCGGGAAATGAGATGGTGTTGGAAAACCGCTGATGAAAATATTGATTGCCAAAACATCAGGTTTTTGCATGGGGGTTCGGCGAGCCGTTGAAATGGTTCTGGATGCCCCCGAAAAGAACGAAAACCCCATTCGCACCTATGGTCCCTTGATTCACAATCCCCAGGTGCTCGAGGTGCTGGAATCGAAAGGCGTTACGATATTGGATAAGATTCCCGATCAGGGATCCGGTACCGTCTTAATCCGAGCCCATGGCGTTCCCCCGCAGACCAAAAAGCAACTGAAAGGTTCCGGATTTACCGTGTTAGATGCCACCTGCCCCCGTGTCATCAAGGTTCAAAGCATCATCTGTAAACACGCCCAAAAAAAAATCGCATCCATTATTGTCGGGGACAAGGATCATCCCGAAGTCATCGGGCTGCTGGGATATGCCGGCGATCACGGATACGTGGTCGGCACTTTGGAAGAACTCGAGACTCTGCCGCCCTTTGAAAATGCTATCATCGTCGCCCAAACCACCCAGAACACCGAATTATTCGAAATTGTGAAAAAATGGGCGGCCGACACCCACCCTCATTACAGGATTTATGACACCATATGTGATTCCACCGAACGACGGCAGGCAGAGGTCAAACGACTGGCTGAATCCGTGGATATGGTGATTGTGGTGGGGGGGCGCAGCAGCGGCAACACCAAACGGTTATTTCAAATCGCACGACTCACCGGAAAACCCGCCTATCATATCGAAACGGAAGAGGACCTCAAATCCATTGATATCGACATCCTGTCGTCCGCTCGACAAATCGGAATCACCGCTGGTGCTTCCACCCCGAATTGGATCATCAAGAAAGTCTACAAGGCGCTGGAAACAATGGTTTTCACACGTAAGCAGGGCTGGCGCAGAGCGCTGTTTGGAGTCCAACGCGCGATGCTGCTCACCAATGTTTATGTGTCGCTGGGTGCCGGGTGCCTGAGTTATGCCTGTTCAAAACTCCAGGGCATATTGCAATATTTTCCCTATATTTTCATCTCCATGCTGTTTGTTCAATCCATGCATATCCTCAACCATTTAACCGGCAGCAAATCCGATCAATACAATGATCCGGATCGGGCGAATTTTTATCAGAAATACAGAGTCCTGCTTATTTTACTCGCCGTTATCGCCGGTGGCGCCGGCCTGATCATCGCCTATAGCCTCGGGCTATTCCCGTTTTTAGTACTTTTGATTATGAGCCTTCTGGGACTCTCCTATAATTTATGGCTCATTCCGAAGCGCTTTGCACAGTTGAAATACAGACGGATACGCGACATCCCCGGGTCGAAGACGCTTCTGATCGCCGTGGCCTGGGGGATAGTGACGGCCGTGCTTCCGCCGTTGTCCATCTCCGCTCAATTCGATTGGATCACCGCTCCGATATTTTTATGGTCCGCCGGTTTTGTATTCGTGCGCACAGCATTTTTCGACATTCTCGACATGCAGGGGGACCGCATTGTCGGCAAGGAGACGATGCCCATATTGCTCGGCGAAAAGCGCTCGATGCGCCTTTTAAAGGTCATGATCGCGATACTTATCGCCATCCTATTGCTAGCGGCTGCCGCTCAACTGATTTCAAGCCTGGGATATATTTTAATCACCTGCCCCATCTTTATGTGGCTGATTCTGAGCGCCTATGAACGGGGATTGATGCTGCCGAGCATCAAGCTGGAAATGTTAATTGAAACCAACTTTATTTTGGCAGGGGTTGCCTCATTGGTCTGGACGCTGCTGAAGTTGTGATTTGGCCCGGAATCACCCAGTATTGTGTCTCAAAAATTGTTTGAAAAAAATAAGTCTCTAATATGAATGTCATTGCGAGAGATCTTTTTGGTTCCAGCTTGTCTGTGTTAGGTATAATCTAAAGGCTTGCAGCTATGAACAATTACGATACTGAACCGCTAAAACTTGCCATTGAAGATGTCTTGGATCTGCACACCTTTCATCCCAAAGATATCCCCGATCTTTTGGAAGATTACTTCTGCGAATGCATCAAGGCGGGCATTGTCTCTGTGCGCATCATTCATGGAAAAGGCAAAGGCATCCAGAAACGACGCGTTCAAACGCTTTTAAGAGAAAACCCTTTGGTCCTATCTTTCACCGATGCCCCTCCCGAGGCCGGGGGCTGGGGAGCAACCTTGGTGGAGTTGAAGCACCCCTGACCCATCTGATATATTGCATGGTGCAGGTCATGAAATGAGGCGGTGCAGACCTGCATGTTGAACAGAGATAATTCGTTTCGACGCGGATATATTTTGTCCTTGCGCTGCTGCTCCCTCGATTTCAGAGAACCACCGATAATAGCTTTGCTTTAATATTCTGAAACCATCCCTTATCCGATTCACGAATGATGCAAGCCTGTTTTAACAGGTCCACAAATTCCGGGTGATCACTCTTATACGCAAGGATTCTGTCCATCAAAAGTATATTTTCAAGCGTTGGCGGCCTTAATCCAAAATTGGTTTTTCGATTCACCGTTTCCATGGTAATTGAAAGTGTGTAGATCACGATCTTCTCTGCCGCATCCTCTGGGGCAAGATCGAAATTATCACCGTATTGGTATCTCAATATAGCATAGACACAGGCGGATAATATCGGATCACCAATATCCTGGGCAGTTTTGCACTCAGTTAGATTGAAGTTGCCGTCCAGAAAATCATCGGCAATCTGCTGCAACCGCTGAAGCCATTTGCTGTTCAGATTTTGTGGAAGAACAGCCGCAGGTCCATAGGATAAGACCTCATTGTAAAATTCGGAGAACATATGATTTTCCCCTTTCATCCGATTCATGCTTCATCTTACCTCTCGCCTTACCCTGATGCCGGCATCATCATCGCATCCAGTGCCGCACAGAGCCCTTAACGTTTCCATTTACCAGCTAAAACAAAATTTGTCGAGAAATAAACAGCCCGTCTGGGACAGCGAAAGGGCGCCTGGGTATCCTTTTGTGTTTTATCGTTTTTTTCTTTGATCGACGCTGATTAAACCATCAAGCAAATGCGAATAATTCTTTTGCATGAGATGGTAAGACGGTTTTAGTTTCAATTCTTGATTGCGTTTTTCAGTTGATATAAAGACGAAATTGAGGAAGAATCACAAAAAACCACAGCATAAGATTGCAACACTTACTGTAATTTCGATAATTCTTTGCGAATGGCAAAGGCGACAAACCGCTATACGCTTACGCTGATTGGGTGATCAAAGATGAAAATTTCTGTTGTAATGCCAGTTTATAATGAAGTTAATACTATTGAAGAAATTATTTCCCGCGTGAATTCGGTAGCGATAGAGAAAGAAATCATTGTGGTCGATGATTTTTCGACCGATGGGACACGTGAGCGATTAAAAGGAATTATTCAGGGCAAAGAAAATATGAAGATACTTTATCATAACCGAAATAAAGGTAAGGGTGCTGCTCTGCGAACGGGCTTTGAGTCTCTGACCGGCGATGTAGTTATCATCCAAGATGCTGATTTAGAATATGATCCCATTGAATACCCAAGGCTTTTAGAACCCATATTAGATGGCCGCGCGGATGTAGTTTATGGTTCCAGATTCCTTGGTGGGCCGCACCGCGTGCTATTTTTTTGGCATTATGTCGGCAACAAGATTTTAACATTACTATCTAATGCATTAACAAATTTGAATCTAACCGACATTGAAACATGCTATAAGGTTTTTAAGAGGAAGATACTAGAAGACATCGACTTTAAGTCGAACCGTTTTGGTTTTGAACCTGAGTTTACTGCGAAGGTTTCTAAAAAGAGGCTCCGAATCTATGAAGTTCCCATAAGTTATAGTGGCCGCACCTATTCTGAAGGAAAGAAGATCACATGGAAAGATGGTATTGTGGCCCTCTTTCTTATTTTTTGGTATCGGTTCTTCGATTAATCAGAGATTGTTATTCTAGAGGATGTAGATTAGAATCCTAACCCGGACAAGCCGGAATTGACGATTGAATATTGAAAATATTCAATTATTGGCAGCTGGTGAAAATATTCCCATATAACTTTCTTGCCACAAAATGCACTAAAATAACTATAAAGGAGCTAAGGGGTGAGACCCGTCCTTGGCTCCATACCTTTTTCGCGCATCAGTCGCAATAAAAGTTCTTGATTGGCTCGTGCGTCTTCCGAATCGGGGTCAATCCGCAGAGCTGCATTGAAGTAATCAAGAGCCTTGAGGTACTTCTCCTGACTGGCGAGAGCAGCCCCCATGGCATTGTGGGCTTCTGCAAACTCAGCGTTTATTCTGAGTGCCTCGGAATAATGAAAGATCGCTTCAGAGAGCTTTCCTTGTCGATACAAGACGAGACCCCAGTTGAGATGGGCGGGTGCAGAATCCGGTTGCAGAATCAGCACCTTAGAAAAGTGATCCTCTGCCTCCTGAAACCGGTTTTGCGCAGTCCGGGCAATTCCCAATTCCATATGAGCCGACGCAAAGTTAGGTCTTATCCGCAGCGATTCGATATAATGGTGCACTGCCTTATCCAGCCTGCCCAGTTTGATCAGCGTTTTTCCCAAATTGAAATGGGCTTTATAATGGTCAGGCTTGAGGCGTAAAGCAGAATTAAACTCGGGGATTGCTTCGTTAAACCTGCCTTGAATCGCTAGCTCCATCCCCAAATTGTTATGGGCCATCCAAGAAGAGGGGTTCTTTGCGATCGTGTCCCGCCAAAGCGTTTCCAGATCTTTGTAGATGGTTCCTTGCCTCCAGACTAGTGTCCCCAGCAAAACAACCAGCACAACGCCTGCAGCATATTGGATTTGCCCTGGCAGATATCGCCCCAGCAATTTCCATAGCAAGGCGACAAAAAGCGCGATCAGACCCAAGCTTGCCAGATACTGAAAATGATCGGCGACAAAAGAGTATCGCATCGGATAAACGTCGAAAAAGCCCAGCGCCGGCACCAGAGTGCCCACAAAAAACAGAACTGCCACAAGTGGTGCTTTCCCAATTCGTTTTCGCAAATACCAAAGCACGGCGAGAAGCAGTGCTACCGAGGACGGAAACAAATACTGCCACGAGATACTCGCGTCAACGTGCCATCGCGGATAATTGAACGTGAGCCTGAGGGGCCAAACAAGTTTACCAACGTAAAACCACAGAGCCCGACCGGCAACGAGGAAGCGATCAAGAATAGACAATGATGCCCATTGTTCTCCTTGAGCGCCGACGACGTTTTTCTCCATCCACACGGTAGTCAGTCCCAGAGCGAGTCCCAGCAAGAAGAATGGCATCAAAAACACAACATCGCGCCAGTGGATGCGGTCTCGTTTCCACCGCAACAAAAGAAGAATGACCGCCGGCAAGGTGCAGGTCACCGTCTTGCTTAACAAGGCACACAGATAAAATAGCAGTGCCAAAAGGAAGAACCGCCAGAGACCTGCGGGGGTATTCGATTCCGGGGTGTTAGGTCCTGATAAAGAAAGGCCGGAAGCGTCGTTGCTGCCCAATCCGAGGAAGCGCATGTAGGCTAGCAGCGAAGACAGATAAAAGAAACCGGAAAGAACGTTTTTTCGCTCGGTGATCCACGCCACTGACTCCACGTGGATCGGATGGAGGGCGAACACGGCTGCGGCCAGCCATGCACCGGGCACTGACAAACGGGTGAGCACCAGCCATAAGAGTATGGCATTGAGCCAATGCAACATGACGTTGACCAGGTGATAGCCGAGAGGATCTATTTCCCAGAGATGATACTCCACCCAGAAGGTGGTATGAACCATGGGGTAGTACTGGGGCACCGCGCCGATCTCGAACCAGATCCTGTACAACCCTGCGAAGCTTCTCAGGGTCTCGTTGTCGGTGACATAGGCATCGTCATCCCAGACAAATCCGCCATTAATTGCCGGAAGATAGGCGACAATGGTTATGAGCAGGAGTAAGCCCCCGCAGAATGCAATTTTTTTCGACGATTCCCTCATACCTATCCCCTGCCAGCATGACGCGCTCGCATTCTGTTTTGAAACGGCCTCTCGTGTTGTGTCCCAGAAGTACCTGCATCATAGAAGGTTTTATCATCAGACAATGCGCATACCCATTGGTAGCTCGACCTTCGAACCGCAAGACGGTGTCTCATATTCTAGCAAATAACTCCGGGACATGACACTAGTTTTTTGACAGTCCCTGGAGGTTTTGTCAAGGATCTAAACCTTGGCATTCCAAAGCGGATTCACCAGTTGTCCGGCTTGATGATGTCATCGGCAGGATATGGGATTTGAAAAGAGAGGCGATATTTGATAGGTAAGGCCGACAATCGCCTTTACCTAATTTTTTATTATCCAGCCAACCTACGAACAGAAAAGCAGTAACCGATCCACGGTCTGGAAGGAGACTATTGCAAGTGACGACGACGGCAGATGATGATTTGAGATCTACGCCCACCCAATGGGACGAGGAGTATGACGTGGTCGTATTGGGCGCCGGTGCGGCGGGCCTGACCGCGGCGATCGTCTCGGCAATTGAGGGCAAGCGTACCCTTCTGATCGAGAAAAGCGATCAAATTGGAGGGACATCGGCCCTTTCGTCCGGGTCCGCATGGATTCCCAATAATTCTTACCAGCGTCGCAACGGCACCACCGGCGACGCTGAAGCAGCACTGGAGTACCTCGATGCACTCGTCGGCGACCGTTCGGACCGAAAACTGCGCGAGGTCTTCATCGCCGCGGGCCCCAATATGCTGGAGTATTTAGAGCAGCACATCGATCTCCGCTGGCTGATGTATGATGTCCAACCGGATTATGATCCGGAACTGCCAGGCGCAACCATTGGGGGGCGGGCGCTGATGCCGCTGCCGTTCGACGGACGCACATTGGGAAAAAATTTCGACCGGGTGCGCTCACCCATTCCGGAGTTCATGCTATTCGGCGGTATGATGATAACCCGCGGAGAAGCGGCCCGGCTTCTAAGGATCGGGAGAGACCTGGATTCGTTTCTGTTGGCAGTAAAGCTTAGCGGTCGTTTCATTTTGGATCGCATGCGCTACAAGCGCGGGACGCGGCTCGTCTTAGGCAACGCGCTGGTGGCGCACCTTTTCAAGAATCTGCTCGATCGCCGCGCCACGATCTGGTACAACGGCAAGACCACCCGACTCATCTCGCATGCCAGACACGCATGCGGCCTCGTCGTCCAGCGTGACGGCTCGGAGGTGCGTGTGCGTGCAAAGCTCGGCATCGTACTTGCGGGCGGAGGCTTCCCGGCGAGTCCGGAGCTCCGTGAGCGCTATTTCCCCAAGCCGGTGGCACAATATACCTCCGCATACGAGGGTTGCACTGGAGATACGCTGCTACTGGCCCAAGAGATCGGTGCATCACTCGGTTCGCTGGGAGAGGACAACGCGCTCTGGTTCCCAAGCTCGATCGCGACCCGCAAGGACGAATCAACAGCAGTTTACCCGCACATCGTCTTGGATCGCGCGAAGCCGGGGCTCATTGCCGTCAATTCTGCGGGACGACGGTTTTTTGATGAAGCCTCGTCGTACCACAAGTTTGTGCGAGCGATGTATCGTTCGAACCGCAACGTTCCGAGCATTCCCGCATGGTTGATCTGCGATCGGCGTTTTGTTTGGAAGTACGGTATCGGGATGATCTTACCGTTAACACCCTTTTTGAAACCCTTCATCAACCGCGGCTATCTCCACGTCGCGGACTGCGTTGAGGAGCTGGCGCGCAAGATCGGCGTCGACTCCGGGGGACTGGTTGAGACGGTCAGGACCCACAATGAGTTTGCCCGCACCGGTGTTGACATCGATTTTGGCAAAGGGAGCAACGCTTACGACCGTGCATACGGCGATCCGGAGCATTTGCCGAACCCGTGTCTCGGGCCGATCAACAGATCTCCGTACTGTGCAGTCGCGGTCCTCCCCACGCCACTGGGTACGAGTCTGGGCTTGCTGACGAACGCTCATGCCCAGGTGCTCGAAAGTTCAGGGCAACCGATCAAGGGCCTATACGCCTGCGGCAATGACATGCAGAACATATTTGGTGGGGAATATCCGGGTCCAGGGGCGCAAATCGGAGTTGGTATGGCCTTCGGTTATCTTGCGGCAAAGCATGCAATCGCAACGGGGTGATGGCGCATAATGTTTTAGCAAATACTTACGGAACCCAACACTCGTAGTTTTATTTTTGGATGTATACGGCGCAAATAGTGGCCAGAAGAAGATTTGCGCTACTGCGTTACTTGTTCTCCAGATATTGTCGTGCGATATACTCGAATTCCAATTCGCTAACGTTACCTTTAACAAGGTTGCTGCGGTCTTTAACGAGCTGTAATATCGCTTTCATCTCGTCATCGCTGGCCTCCAGCCCCAGTTTATCCATGAAATACTTGATTGATTTTACAAAGTAATTTGTATAAGTAAAATTTATTTAAAAGAGAGGTGATCTTATGGCAAAGATGAGGGGCGCCGATATTATTGCAGAATATTTAGTCAGGGAAGAAGTTCCTTACCTATTCGGTCTGTGCGGACACGGAATTATCGGATTTCTGGATGCTCTATATGATCGGCAGGACAAAATCAAGACCATGACGGTCAGACATGAACAGGCAGCAGGGCACATGGCCGATGCGTACTTTAGAGTTGCCCATCGACCCGTCGCTACTTTTACTTCGTGCGGACCCGGATCAACAAATCTACCCACGGCCCTTGCTTCGGCAATGATGGATTCTTCGGCATTGCTGGCCATAACAGGAAACGTTCCGACATCTCAGTTCAACCGGTCTCCTTTCCAGGAAACGGGTCGCCATTTCCAGGCAGAATACCCCAATGTGATCCGACCCTATGTCAAGAAGTCGTTTCAACCTACCCGAGTCGATATGATACCCGTGGCCATGCGACAGGCCTTCAAAACCATGCTGACGGGAAGAACCGGGCCCGTCCATATCGATGTTCCTTTAAACTGTTTTGCAGAAGAGGCCGATGTTGAAGTCCCGGAGCCGGGCCTTTGGCGCCATGGGGCGACCTTTAAGGGAGCCGGTAATCCAGAACTCGTCGAGAAAACATTAGCGCTGCTATTGAAAACAGAAAAGTCATGTATCATTGCCGGGCACGGGGCGGCATTGTCGGAATCCACCCCGGAAATAGTAAAATTAGCCGATTTGTTGAAGATTCCCGTTGCGACGACAGCCAATGGCAAAGGAATCATTCCAGAGGATCATCCACTGAGTCTCGGGGCAATAGGCAGGAACGGAACTTACATGGCCAACGAGGCCTGCCGATCCTGTGATACTCTGCTGGCGCTGGGAGTGAAGTTTGACGATCGGCAGACCAGCTCATGGATTCCGGGTTACACGTTTAACATCCCACCCACGAAACTCATCCATGTGGAAATCGACCCGGATGAACTCGCAAGGAACTACCCGCCGACCTTGGGTATTCTGGCCGATGCTAAAGAATTCCTGAAAGAACTCTGCAAGTTGGCGGAAAGCCGGGTCAAGCAAGATCCGAGCAGAAATCAGGCATGGTTAGATCAGGTTCAGAATTGGAAAAAAGGATGGGAAGAGTTCAACCGGCCGAATTTCAACTCGGGTCTCGTTCCCATAAGACCCGAGCGGCTTGTGAAAGATATGCGAGCGATTATGCCGCGAGATGGGATCCTGATTTCTGATGTGGGGGAACACCATAACTGGGTTTTGCAATTCTACGAAACCTATGAACCGGGAGGAATGCTCCAATCCTGGGGGTTTGCCGCCATGGGATTTGGGGTTTGTGGTGTCCTGGGAGCGAAACTGGCAGCACCGCAAAAGGTTTGTGTGTCCATCTGTGGTGACGGAGGCTTTATGATGACGCCCCATATTCTGTGCACGGCCGTGGAATACGACATCCCGGCCATTTGGGTTGTTTTCAACAACTATGGATGGAATGTAATTCGGCACCAGGCAAACGGAGCCTGGCCTGGACGCGAAATTGTAACCAGTTTCAAAAAGAATAAAACAGGAGAGTTTTATAATCCGGATTTCGCAGCCCTGGCCAGGGCGTGCGGTGCCGAAGGGGCAAAAGTTGAAAAGCCGGGTGACTTTAAGGATGTTTTTCAACATGCAATTGATTCCAATCGCCCCTTCGTCATTGATGTTATCGTAGAACGCGATGCCAAAGCCCCTTCTGTCGGAACGTGGGTGCTTCCACCGTTTCCCCATCCGGAACCCTCATATGGCAAGCGAAATTTAAGGACATAAGAGACAGCTCAGCAATTTGGATTTTATTATAAAGGAGAGCGGCGATGAAAGCAAAAATATTTAAAGCAGCAGAAGCAGATTGGATTGAAGCTCCGGGCCACCACAGTGCATTTTCAAAATTATTGATTAATGAAACCGATGGATCGAAATACTTCGATTTTCGGGTATCCAGCTACCAGCCGAAAGGATATTGTGAAGTTCATACCCACCAGATTGCTGAAAATATCTACTACATTTTGAGGGGCGAAGGCATAATGGAACTGGATGGCCAGAGACATCTGGTGAGTCCTGGTACGGTGGTTTTTATCCCTGCCGGTGTTGAGCATGGCATTGCGAATACCGGGTTTGAGGATCTAATTTTTGTGGTCGCCGCCTCTCCACCCCAGGATATGCCGCGGCCGGAATGAGAACGGCACTTGAAATCTGTGATGCGAATGTCATCTTGCTAGGCTTGCACTATCGCAAGCAGTGCGAGATCAAATGTTCCGGATTGTCGGTTTTTGCTATTCTTACAAAACAGCCTAACCCGGACAGGCCGCAAAAAATTGGAACTTGAATATTAAATATATTTTCGGTAAGGAGAAAAGATCAACTGAAGCATTATCAATCGGCTGTTCTTGGAAAGCGCTAGCAAAATGGAAAAATCAAACCTGCCCCTAGCGGGTATCCGAATCCTTGACCTGACCACCTCCTATGCGGGCCCTTTCTGCACCATGTTCTTGGCGGACATGGGGGCCGACATCGTTAAAATCGAAGAACCAAAGAAGGGAGATGACAGCCGCTATTGGGGTCCGCCTTTTTTCAAAGGCGTCAGTCCATGGTTTCTTAGCACAAACCGGAACAAACGGAGCATCTCTCTGAACATCCGCGAACCCCGAGGACTGGATATTCTAAAAGCGCTGGTGCAAAAAACGGATGTTTTTGTGACGAGTCTGGCCACCAAAGCTCTGGAGAAGTTGGGTCTTTCCTACGAAAACCTGAGGGCGTTGAACCCGGAGCTCATTTATTGCTCCATCACCGGCTTCGGTCATACGGGCCCATACAAATATCGCCCTTGCTACGACCTGATCTCCGAAGGCATCGGCGGTGTCATGGGAGTTACCGGAGATAACGACCATCCTGAAAAAGTGGGTACCGCGGCTGGAGATATTCTGGCTGCTCACCAGGCATGCTTTGCCATTGTATCCTGCCTTTACCGGCGCACCTTTACGGGCTTGGGTGACTTTATAGATGTCTGCCTGGTGGACAGTATTGTCTCTTTTGTGACGCCCCGGGTGGTGAGCTATCTGTCTACCGGGGAACTGCCCCGCCCCGATGCCAATCGAAGCAGTCCCATCGCCGTTTACCAACCCCTTCAGACAAAAGACGGCTATCTGAACATGGGTATCGGAAACGATCGGATATGGGAGCGGGTCTGCAAACTTCTTGAACTCGAGGAACTGCTGGAGGTAGAGGCTTACAAAACCAATGAAAGCCGCAAGATCCATAGATCGGAAATCGTGGCCCGACTTGAGGAAGTCCTCCGGACTCGAGACACCCGGTACTGGTTTGAACATCTTTCGGAAAATGGCGTGCCCTGCGGTCCCATAAACTATCTGGACAGCGTCGTAGAGGATCCTCACATCCGTTCCAGAGAGATGATTTTTGATTTGAAAGATGAGGAGTTGGGAATGGTTCCTCAGGTTGGACCCCCATGGAAGCTGGCTGAGACCCGGGCAAAATCTCATAAAGCTCCGCCCCGTGTTGGCGAACACGATGGTGAGGTGTACGGCGAATGGCTGGATATGCAGCCTGAGGATCTTGAAAGGCTCAGAAAATCTGAAATTATCAGATAAACAAGCTGGGGCGCCTCAAATATGAATCGCGTTTAAAGGAGATCATGATGGAACACACATACGAAGATATTATTTACCATAAAACGGATCGCGTGGCACGGATTACAATCAACCGGCCTGATGCCGGAAACATGTTTCGAGCAAAGACCCTGCATGAATTGAAAGATGCCCTCGAAGATTCACGGGTTGATGATGCCGTGCGGGTGGTTGTGATATCGGGAGCAGGGGGAAAGTTTTTCTGTATCGGAGGCGATAAGGCGGATCTTCCAAAGACGCATGCCTATAAAGGGGTTATTCCCGTCATGGATGTGTACGACCTTATCGATAAGCTTCCCAAGCCGGTGATTGCTGCAGTGGATGGCTTTGCCGTAGGAGGAGGTAATGTCTTGCATGTACTTTGTGATTTTACCATTGCCACGGATCGATCTGTTTTCAGACAGGTGGGACCCATGATGGGCAGCTTTGATGCCGGGTATGGCACATGGTATCTGGAGGATCTGGTGGGCAAGAAAAAGGCGAAAGAGATGTGGATGCTTGGTAAAAAATATACGGCTCAGGAGGCACTGGATATGGGTCTGGTGAATGTGGTTGTATCTCCCGAGGAACTGGAACCCGAAGTGGATCGTTGGTGCCAGCAACTCATCCGGCGAGGACCTCAGGCCCTTTATGCGATTAAATCATCTTTCACCGCCAGACACAGTGGTGTTGCCGGTTTTTCCAGGGTCGCCCATGACTTATTGCTGTCTTATTTTCTTGACTCCAGTGAAGCCAAAGAGCTGTTGCAGGCGTTCAATGAAAAACGCGATCCCGACGAGGAAAACTTCTACAAATAGGATTGATGCCTGGCAAGGAGGAAGCGGTGGAACAAAAATTTTTCTCAATCGAACACCGGGATAAGGTGTGGATTTTAACCATCAATCGCCCTGAAGTGTTGAATGCCCTTAACTTTGAATTGCTGAAAAACTTAAAGAAAGCCTTTCTTCGTTTCAAGCAAGATCCTAACGCCAGGATTCTGATTCTCACGGGACAAGGGGAAAAAGCCTTTTGCGCGGGGGCTGACATTCAGGAACTTCGCGGCCGTCACATAGTTGATGAGAAGCAGGGGATGCTTTTGGGACAGGAGACGTTCAATACTCTGGAAGAAATTGGCAAACCGAGCATCGCGGCCATTAACGGCTATGCCCTGGGAGGAGGGCTTGAGATGGCCCTTGCATGCACCTTCCGGCTTGCTTCACCCAATGCACGCCTCGGTCTGCCTGAAATCAACCTCGGCCTCATCCCGGGGTATGGTGGAACGCAGCGCTTGACACGTTTGGTTGGTCAGGCAAAGGCCTTGCAAATGATCCTGACAGGAAAACCCATCAAAGCTGAGGAAGCCATGCAATTTGGATTGATTTACAAAATGACGGCACAAGAAAAGCTGATGGATGAATGCCTGAGCCTGGCTGATCAACTTTGCCAGTATAGCCCGCTGACCATCTCTTTGGCTATGGAATCCGTGCTTCGCGGACGGGATGTGCCACTAAAGGAAGGCCTGGTTTTGGAGGCTGATCTGGGAACCATCGCTTACAACACGGAAGACGGCCGGGAGGGTTTGGCGGCCTTCGTGGAAAAGAGAGCGCCGAAATTTAAAGGGAGATGAGTTCTGATCATGAAATTGACAGGCTTGGATGGAAAAACAGCTTTGATTACAGGAGCCAGCAAAGGTATCGGAAAGTCCATTGCAGGAGTTTTGGCCGACAGCGGGGTGAGGCTAATATGCTGTGCCAGAAATGAGAGTATTTTATTGCAGGCATGTTCCGAGATCGAAAAGGGTGGCGGGACGGCTGTGCCGGTCAGGGCCGATGTGGCCTCCCCTTCGGATCGCAAGCACCTGATCGAGCGGTCTATTTCTGAGTTCGGAGGAATCGACTTCCTCATCAACAATGCCGGGGTACACAAGGAGAAAGCGGCCATGGAGCTCAGTGATGAGGAACTGCTCCAGACCATGCAAATTAACTTTTTTTCCATGTTCTCCCTATCCAGAGACATTGCCAGACAGATGATTGCCCGGCAGGGCGGCAAGATCATCAATCTCGGTTCTTTCTGGGGTCAACTGGGTGTTCGCAAGCAACTCCCCTATTGTATCTCAAAAGGTGCGGTCGAGGCGATGACAAGATGTCTGGCAGTGGAATGGGCCAGACACAATATACAGGTCAATACAGTGGCTCCCGGACATATTATGACGGACATCTCGAAGGCCGCCCTGGAAAATGAAAAAATTCGCAATGACATTCTTCGCCGCATTCCCGCCAGACGGGTTGGCAATCCTGAAGAGGTGGCTTACCTGGTGGCCTTCTTGTGTTCCCAGGAATCCAATTATATTACGGGCCATATATATTATATTGACGGAGGTCAACTGATCTCCTGGTAACCGAGGAAAGGTTGGTATGAAAGACTTTTTTTTGAAAGGCATCACCCTGAACGAAGATGAAAAACTGCTTCTGGAGACGGTCCAGGACCTCTGCCGCAAAGAGATTGGACCCAGGGCCGCAGAATTTGATGAGACGGAGACCTTCCCATGGGAAAACATAAAACGGATCAATGAAATTGGCCTCAACGGTCTTTTCATTCCCGAGGCCTATGGCGGCAATCCGGTGTCCAAGACAGCCTGGCTGGTGATATTAAAAGAGATTTCCAAAGCCTGCTCCTCTACGGGCGTTATCCTGGCGACAACGTCCCATTGCTGTTATCCCATTGTGAAATTCGGCACCCGTGCACAAAAAGAGAAGTTTCTGCCCATGTTCCTGGAGGGTTCGCTGGGGGCCATTTCAATGACAGAGAGTCATGCCGGCTCCGATGTCAGATCCATGCGATCTACGGCAGTGAAAACAGCGGACGGTTACCTGATCAACGGAACGAAAACGTTTGTTACGACCGGCGATGCGGCGGATGTCCTGTGCATTTTTTTAAAGGTTAAGGAAAAGGATGAGATATTGGGCCTGAGTCCCTTTATCATCACCAAAGATATGGCTGGTTTCAGTGTGGGCAAGAAAGAGGCCAAGATGGGGGTTCGCGCATCCAGTACGGCAGAGGTAATTCTGGAGGATTGTCACGTACCGGCTGATCATCTGATCGGCGCTCCCGGCCAGGGATTCAAGATTCTGCTGGATTATCTGAACGATTCTCGGCCGAATATTGCGGCCCAGGCCGTCGGAGTCGCCGAGGCGGCCTTTGAGGCAGCGGTTTCCTATGCCAACCAGCGTATACAGTTTGGCAAGCGCATTATCGAGCACCAGGGCATTCAATTTATGATTTCCGAGATGGCCACCCGGATTCAGGCGGCCTGGCAATCGGTTCTGCATGTGGCCAGACTGATGGATCAGGGTTATGAAAATTTTGCGGCCGAGGCCTCCATGGCCAAGCTCATCGCCTCGGAGGTGGCTGAACGGGTGGCTTCTGATGCGATTCAGATCCATGGTGGTTATGGCTATTGCCGAGACTTTCCCGTGGAGCGGATTTTTCGCGACTCAAAAATTACACAGATCTATGAAGGCACGAGCCAAATTCAAAAGATCGTCATCGGCAGACATTTTACTGAAAAAATAAGAAGGTAAGATGACATCCCAAGGATGCCCCGCAAGGAACAATAAAGGAAATCGGCCGCAAGGTCGACATCAGCTGAGTCTACCTGAGCATGGCATCCGGAGGTGAACCATGAATAGCCCACTTTCCAATGTCACCGTATTGGATCTTTCCATGCTTCTTCCCGGGCCCTTCTGTTCCATGGTCATGGCCGATTTTGGGGCCCGCGTGATCAAGATAGAACGACCCGGTTCCGGCGATCTGATGCGTGATTATCTCCCCAGGTATCCCTTGTACAGCGGCAACTTCGCCATCCTCAATCGCAATAAAGAAAGCATGACGTTAAACCTGAAGTCAGACGAAGGCCGATCGGTATTTCACAAATTGGTGGAAAAAAGCGACGTACTGATAGAGGGTTTTAGACCCGGGGTGATGAATCGCTTGGGCTTTGGATTTGATGCGCTCTCCGCGGTGAACAAAAGACTCATATACTGCTCAATTTCAGGATTCGGGCAGGAAAGTCCCTATAAAGAAATTGCCGGACATGACATCAATTACATAGGGCTCAACGGCATATTGGACTTAACCGGCAAGAAAGACCAAGCGCCGACCCTGCCCGGTATCCTGATCGCCGACATCGGTGGCGGGGCTTATCCGGCGCTGATCGGCATCTTAATGGCGCTTTTAGCAAGGAATTCTACAGGTTCGGGCCAGTGGATAGATATCTCCATGATGGATTGCTCCTTATTGTGGCTTTATCACGCTGCCGGCACTTACTTTACGACCGCCAAGGCGCCATCACGGGGACGGGAGCTGACCAACGGGGGATCGGCACGCTACCAGATTTACACGACCAAAGACGGGCGCTATATTGCGGTTGGCGCCCTTGAGGATCATTTTTGGCTCAATCTCTGTGACCTACTCGATATCGATGAACCTTGGATCCGAATTCACGACCTGGAGAACGTCGATCTCGCCATAGAGCGCTTGACCGAAAAATTCAGGAGCAAGACTGCCCGGGAATGGGCCGCCGCCTTTGAAGGCCAAGATGTGTGTTCAAATGTAATCAGAGATTTCGAAAAATCGATCTCCGATCCCCACTTCCAAGTAAGCGGCATGATTCAAAATATCTCCGGACCCGATGGGACGCCCCAGACAATTTTGGGTAATCCCATCAAGATGAGCCATAGTCCCCCGGAGATTCGAAAGCCGGCCCCGCTTTTGGGACAGGACAATGAGAAGATTTTAAAAGATTTAGGATACTCCGAGACCGACTATCGGGCTTTCGTTGACAAGGGGGTCGTCTAATAGAAGCGCTTGAGGTCCAGGCTGAACGATTCATGTCAAACGCCATGACCTCCGATTAATCTGTCAATCACTAAATTCGGAAACGGTATGCCTTATTCTCGCTTATTCGAATCATTCAAAGTCAGAAACCTGGTGATACCGAATCGAATCCTGATGGCTCCCATGGGCAACAATCTGTCCGGAGCCGATGGAATTGTTACACCTCGCACCAGGGCCTACTACCTGGAAAGGGCCAGGGGCGGCGTCGGTATGATTATCACCGAGGCCGTAGCCGTAAACCTCACCGGGAGACACCGCGCCGGGAGCTTATGCTTATTTGACAGTGCCCATGAAGATGGAATGCGCAGATTGGTGGAAGACATTCATCATGCCGGATCAAAAGTGGCCATTCAGCTCAACCATGCAGGCAGGCTGGTGGATCCAGAGGTAAGCGCTGGGCGCGTCGTCGGCCCATCGGAGATCCCGGCCCTTTTAGGAAAAGCTTTACCCAGTCCTCTAAGCGTCAGGGAGATACAGGAAACCGTTTCGGATTTTGCGCGGGCAGCTCAAATGGCCGTTGTGCTGGGCTTTGATGCCGTCGAAATTCATGGTGCCCATGGTTATCTCATCCATCAGTTTTTCTCTCCGCGGTCAAATCAGCGCAAAGACCAGTACGGCGGAAGTCTGAAAGGCCGCATGCGGTTTTCTCTTGAAATTGTAAAATCTGTCAGGCAGTCTGTGGGGAACCATTTGCCGATTATTTTTAGAATAAGTGCCGAGGAATATGAAGAAGGGGGTTATTCGCTGGCGGAAGCCATATCCCTGGGCAAAGCCCTGAGGGATGCCGGCGTTGATATTCTGCACGTCTCTGCTGGAACCACAGAAAGACCCCAATCCTCCTTATACACGATTCAACCCCAAGCATTGCCGGAAGGCTGTCTGATACAATTTGCAGAAAAGTTCAGAAAAGAGGTCGGACCCCCCGTGATCGGCGTGGGTCGCATTGCCAGTCCGGAGTTCGCCGAACGGCTATTGATGGAAAATAGGGTTGATCTGGTTGCATCCGGGCGAGGCCTGCTTGCTGATCCACAGTGGCCCAAGAAAGCGGCGGGTAAAACCAAGGGACCCATCCGCAGGTGCCTTGCATGTAACCGCTGTGTCGAAACCATCACCAACCAGAATCCAATTGTCTGTTGCGTTAATCCCCTGACGGGAAACGAAGCTAGATTTCCCTTAAAAAAGGCATCAAGACCCAAAAAGATAGTCCTGGTAGGAGCAGGTCCGGCCGGCCTGGAGGCTGCCTGCACGGCTGCTGCTTTGGGGCATCGGGTCTCGTTGTACGAAAAGGAGAGCCGAATCGGCGGGCAATTGTGGGATGCCGCCGTCCCGCCCAACAAAGCGCTTTTGCAAAACCTAATCAAATACTATGAATCTCGACTGGCACAGTCAGACGTTGAAGTTCATCTTGAAGAGGAATTTACACAAAAAACCCTGCAAGGGCAAACGGTGGATGCCGTGATTCTGGCCACGGGATCATGCGCTACCCGCCCTTCCATTCCCGGTGTGAATCAACCCCATGTGCTCACCGCCCGTGATGTGCTCGCGGATCCGTCCACCACGGGTGAAAGAATTGTGGTGGTCGGCGGTGGCTGGGTCGGTTGTGAAACCGCGGAATTTTTGGCGCATGAGGGCAAAACGGTGCGGCTGATAGAGATGCTGGATGACATCGCCCTGGATGCAGAGCCCAGGACCCGAATCTTGCTTCTGCAAAGACTTGCTCGACTTGGCATAGAAATAACAACCGGTTGTAAGCTCAAATCCATCGGCCGTGACGACATCGCGGCCGAAGTGGAGGGGCGTGAACTGAAAATTCCCGTCGACACGGTGGTTTTGGCCGTAGGTTGCAGGGCCAACACAGAACTGGAGATTAAACTTAAAGCGGGCCATTATAAAGTATACACCATTGGCGATTGTCGAGATCCTGCAAATATCAAAGAAGCTGTTCATCAGGGGTTCCGAGTTATCTGTGAGTGCCTGGAGACCGATGATTAAAAACATCGAACATCGAACGCCCAACATCGAATGTCGAAGGGATTTCATTCGACGTTGGAAGTTGGATGTTCAAAGTTGGACGTTCATCTTTTAAGCCAATCAGAGAGTACCGCCAGCCTATAGGAGAATAGGTATGCAACCGATGAAGTTAACCCGAAGTTATTACTATACTCCGGGAGAAATTCCGCCCGGGGTTACCCTGGGAGAGTATCTGGAAAGGACGACAGATCGGTTCCCCGATAGGAAGGCCTTTGTGTTCCGGGAAAAGTCGGTGACCTGGAAAGAGCTTGGTCAGATCGTTGATCGGTTGGTTTTAGCTCTGATGGACTTGGGAATCGGTCACGGGGATAAAGTGGCTGTCCTGTTTCCAAATCGGCTCGAATTTATTTACGCTACCCTGGCCTTGGCCAAGCTGGGTGCAGTTCATATTCCCATTTCAGA
>CP070694.1:3606749-3626915 GCA_020353355.1 Desulfobacterales bacterium
CATTGGAATCAGGAGTTGCCTTAATGGCAGAAAATATTGATCCCGACGAGATAGCGACATTAAGAGACCTTTTGCTGGCAAATGCATTGCAGATTGATGCGGTTGCGCAACTACTCATTGATAAAGGTATTTTTTCAAAAGAAGAGTTCTTTGAAATGCTCAAACGCATCCAGGCTGAGTATGAGAAAAAGGGAGAATCCATAAGCTGATAGGAATTCTCAAACTTTATTTTTACTAAATCAGGATAATTTCAAGGTCACGTCGGAGGCGTATTGACCTTTTTGGCAATTCGATTCATGTAAATGTCCCATGATTGACAAAATCATTTCAGGCGGGCAAACCGGAGTTGATCAGGCAGCACTGGATTCAGCAATCAAGCTGGGCATTCCCCATGGCGGTTGGGTTCCCAAAGGCCGCAAAACCGAAAATGGACCTTTACCGGATAAATACACCATGAAGGAAATGCCCACTTCCAGCTACCCGGAGCGAACCGAACAGAATGTGATCGATTCCGATGGCACCCTGATCATCTCTCGCGGCAGTTTGACCGAAGGCTCGGAATACACCCGCAAGATGGCCATGAAGCATAATCGGCCGTCGTTGCACATTGATCTCACGAAACATCTGAAATTCCATGCAGCAGAACTTATAATCACCTGGATTGTCGAAAATAAAGTATCGGTTCTCAATGTAGCCGGTCCGCGAGCCACTAAGGATCCTGAAATTTATGTAGATGTCCTGAATCTCATTGAAAGCGTCTACTACCTGAGTCTCATAAAAGAGAGCACTACCCTATCCTATACTGAAGAAATGCAGAAGCTCGGGCAATCATATGTCCCGCCAAAAACAGTTGAAGACGCCATCGGGCAACTCATTGCGGAAATGCCACTCAAGGCCAAAACCACCATCGCCAACATGACCGAAGCAGAACTCGTAGCACTGAATATGTCATTGGGCCGTTATATCAAGGATAAATACGGGTTGATATCCGGTAATGAGGAACTCATGGATTCCTGTCGCTTAAAATCAGGAGGGCATCGTATTCGTGAAGATGACGCCGCAACCGTTATTATTCATCAATTATGGCAAAAATTACAAAAAACCCACAGATTAAGAGTTGTTAAATAAGGAGGATTTTCGTGCAGCTCAGGCAAATGACGTTAAAAGCAATGGTTCGAGGGGTTGCGGTTTCAATATCAATTTTCATGTTTAGCGCTGTATTTTCCCCCGCTGCTGCTTTTGCTGAGGAACAAAAACCAGCGGAAAACCAGCAGCCACCAGAAGAACCGATCCAGATTACGGCAGACAAACTCGAATCCAACGCTGAAGAAAAATATGCCGAATTTAGCGGGAATGTCAAAGCATCCCAGGGGAATTTTAAAATCACCGCAGACACATTACGGATCTACTATTCAGGGGATCTTATTAACAGCGAAAAGCAAGCTTCAAACGAAGATAGGCTCAAAAAAATAGTTGCCAAAGGAAATGTAGAAATTGTCACGGAACAGTATGAGGCCAAAGCAGATGAAGCACAATACGATGTCGAGACGATGATCGTAGTTTTAGCAGGTGAAAATTCAACGGTCACCAGCGGTAAGAATTCAATTAGCGGCTCAAAAATCACCCTTTATCGTGCGGATGGACGCGTCAAAGTTGAAGGGGGTCCACATAAACGGGTGAATGCGGTATTTTTTTCACAAGGGAAAGCGTCAGACATTTTCGGGGAAGGCAAATCGAAAAAAGAATCTAAAAAAGAAAAAGAATAGGATTAAACTTTCGCGGAACTGATTTTCCCGGGGGTGAAATTAAATCGGTTCCTTTTGCTATCTTTTTTTTACAATTGGTCCTTTAGTTGACGCAACTTTTGCAGGCGCCGGTATCGAAATAATAGATGTATCCACTCACGTACCAGCGGAACCAGGTCATTCGCTTTTTTATCTTTCACCTCATCTAATCTCCTCTCAGCTTCAGCAAGTGCTTCTGCAAGATCTTTCCTTGCAGGCTCCTGTTTCAACAAATATCGATATATCTCAGCGGCTTTCTCCCAGTAACCCTGGTCTTCGTATACTCTTGCCATGGTAACGGTGTAAAAATCAGGATCTTTTATCATAATTATCAATTCACGAACAGTTAAGGGTCCGGTGTGTTTTTGGGCTTTAAAATCAATTCATCTTCGGCAATCATACCAAGCTCCTGTCGCGCGATGTTCTCTATATATTTCGGGTCATTTTCCAGGCGATCTATCTCAACACTTAAAGAAAGGTTCTCTCGGGCTAGCTGCTCATTATTTTCAACAAGAACATCCCTTTCCTTTTTGAGCAAATTTAGATCAAAAAGTCCCTGCTCACTGTAAAGAATAAAAAAGAACAATGAAACAAGCAAAAAAACGGATATGGTTATCAGGAAGCGTTGTTTTTTGGTCATTGTTTTCTTAGGATTCCGACTAATATATTAACAATGATGGAAATAACAGTCGCCTGGGCGGGTGTCCGGGTGCCCTGCAATGCAAAAAATGTGGCTACCACAATTCTGACCGCCGAAAACGCCTATAGATTTATAGCATAATATAAAAGTGCCTAAGCAGTCAACTTTGTTGCGTCAAAACCAGATTCTCCCTGTTGCAACAGCAAAGCGATAATTGATTCGCGTATTATAGATAAAAAACCTTGACATTGGTATATTGGTTTTATATTAAGAATGTTTTATTGAAACTGAAAAAGGAGAAAATTCGTTGGCAAATCATAAATCAGCAGAAAAACGCGCCCGTCAAAATATTAAACGCCGAGTACGCAATAAATCTGTGAAAACCCGGCTAAAGCACACTATCAAGGATGTGCATCTGGCGGCAGGTGCATCATCAAAAGAAGAAGCCCAGAGCAACCTGGCAGCAGCCCAGTCCGCGATTGATAATGCTGCCAAAAAAGGGGTAATTCATAAAAAAACAGCCGCGCGAAAAGTATCCCGTCTGTCCAAACTAGTTAACAAAGTTAACACTTAATTAAAGAAATAAACCATCATGCTGTGAATTGCAGCAAGAAGGCCCATCTAGCAGCAATATTTTAAAAATCATCGGTCAGACGATTCAACGCTCGTTCAACAATTCGTTTCGAAGCTTCATCAATAGCTATCCGTTTGTTGGCTTCGGTAGCATTCTTATCAATTGAAACCGCATACGCCTCGTTGTCAGTTATTTTATTGGCAGCCCAGATCACCTTTCCATCTTTTTTTCTCAATTTGAAATCCACCGATACCGTTACCCGGCGCTGACTTGCGGATTCCTCACCCTTGGTGGCGATGGTACGAATGGCAATGTTTGCGACCGCACCGCCCAAAATAGCATCGGCGGTATTGATGCTGTTGGCAAGGATTTTTTCTTCGCGCAGCGTAAATTCATTGATCAGATTTCGGGTAACGATATTTTCCACACCGGATTCGGACGTTTTATTTTCAAAAACTTCTATATAAATTTGACTGACACCTTCCGGGAAATCTCCGGCGCCCGGAAACTGATACCCACAACCGAGGAACCCTAATATTAATAATAATAAATAGATGGTTTTGCTTTTTAGTTTCATTCTCATCTACATCAGCGCAAAGCGCATGGCGCATAGCGCATAGCGTTAAAGGAAAGTTCTGTAAAAGTTGTGTTTACGTTTTGCGCTATGCCCTCTGTCCTTTGCCCTCTGCCCCATGCCATTTGGCGTTAGATGACGATATTGACAAGCTTATGCTTTACGACGATCACCTTTCTTATTTCTTTGCCTGCGATGAACTTTTGTATTTTTTCGTCCGCCAATGCCTTCTGTTTAATGGTTTCGTCATCCGCATTTACTTCGATGTTGAATCGACTGCGAAGCTTTCCATTTACCTGGATCACAATTAACAGCTCATCTTTTTCCAGAGCATCTTCGCGATACGACGGCCAGGCAGCCAGCAAGATGCTGGATTTGTTACCCAGAGCCTCCCACACCTCTTCGGCAAAATGCGGCACAACCGGCGAAAGCAGCAACGTAAGGGTTTCCACGGCAAATCTCATGACAGCTGCCTGATTGCGATCATCTCTTTGCAGTTCGATTGCCGACATCGTATTAAACAGTTCCATCATCGCGCTGATGGCGGTATTAAAGTGAAAGCGTTCTTCAATATCGGCGGTAACCTTTTTGATGGTCTGGTGAGTTTTTTTATAAAGCTCCCTGGCCGGGCCATCAAGACTATCCGGGTTCCCATCGAAGGCTGTCACATCTTTTATGGTATTCATAACAGCTGCAGCCAAGCGCCAGACGCGATTTAGAAAACGAGATCCTCCGTCAACCCCCTGCTCACTCCATTCCAAATCGCGCTCGGGAGGTGCCGCAAATAAACAAAAGAATCGCGTGGTATCGGCACCATATTTTGCCAGCAGGATGTTGGGATCGACAACATTCTTTTTTGATTTGGACATCTTCTCTACCCGACCCAACGTCACGGGTTTGTTGCATTTCCGACAGAGACGATTACCGTTTTCAGTGTTTATCTCATCTGGTAGCAGAAACCCATGGTCCGGGCAGGACATGGTCTCCTTGCAAACCATGCCCTGGGTTAATAGGCGCGTGAACGGTTCTTTAAATTTTAGGAGCCCCTGGTCCTTTAACACGCGCGTATAATACCTTGAATAAAGCAGATGCAAAATTGCGTGCTCGACCCCACCGATATACTGGTCAACCGGCATCCAATAATCCACGGCGGCTTTGTCGAACATGCCGCCGTCATATTTTGGGCTGCAATATCTTTCGAAATACCAGGATGATTCTACAAACGTATCCATGGTATCGGTTTCTCTAACGGCATCTGAATTACCGCATTTAGGACAGGTTGTCCGGAAGAAATCATCGAGCTCGGGCAGCGGCGATTTACCGCCCTCAAGCATATCTACTTCTTCGGGCAGGATAACGGGAAGATCTTCTTCAGGCACCGGCACGACGCCACAGGATTCGCAATGGATTACAGGAATCGGAGCCCCCCAGTACCGCTGTCTGCTGATGCCCCAATCTCTTATCCTGAAGCTCACCGTTTTGCCGCCAAGATTGTTTTTCTCAAGGTGATCAGCGATTTTTTCCATGGCCTCTTTATTGTTCAAACCGTCAAACTGACCGGAGTTTACCATGAAACCTTCGCCGATGTAAGCTTCGGCCATCGTATTTGAATCAAGATTTTCTTCTGCCGAACTGACCACAACGATGATATCCAGACCATATTTTTTTGCAAAATCAAAATCACGCTGATCATGCGCCGGCACGGCCATTACCGCGCCGGTACCATATTCCATCAGCGCGAAATTGGCCGTATAAATGGGGATACGATTGCCTGTCATCGGATTGATACAATAGCGGCCGATGAATACCCCCTCCTTTTCATAATCTTCAACAGACTTGGCGGTGCGGTCCTGCAGGGATATCCGTTCAACAAAGGCCTGAACCTCTTTTTGCTGTGGTGTACCTTGCGAAAGTTGCATCACCAAAGGATGCTCCGGAGCCAACACCATAAAGGTCGCGCCAAAAACCGTGTCGTGCCGGGTCGTAAATACGGGAATCATCTCATCCTGGCCTTCGATCGGAAACCGAATTTCCGCCCCGTAACTTTTACCAATCCAATTTTTCTGCATGGTAATTACTTTTTCCGGCCAGCCGGGGAGTTTATCGCAGTACATTAAAAGATCATCGGCATAATCGGTGATTCGAAAAAACCACTGCCATAGCTTCTTCTGGCGTACCTGTTGGCCGCAACGCCAGCACAAGCCGGCTTCAACCTGTTCATTGGCCAAGACGGTCTGACAGGCTTCACACCAATTCACAAAGGATTCTTTGCGATATGCCATGGCCTTCTCGTACATCTTCAAAAACAGCCACTGTTCCCAGTGATAATAATCCGGTTTACAGGTGGCGATTTCTCTATCCCAGTCGTAACTGAAGCCCAGACGCTTTAATTGGGCGCGCATGGCGTCGATATTTTGATAGGTCCATTCGGCCGGGTGGGACTTATTGGCAATTGCCGCATTTTCTGCCGGCATACCAAATGCATCCCAACCCATGGGATGCAATACATTGAAACCCCGCATGCGCTTGTAGCGCGCCACCACATCCCCGATGGAATAATTGCGAACATGTCCCATGTGGATATTGCCGGAGGGATAAGGAAACATCTCCAGAAGATAGTATTTTTCTTTGGCGGGGTCTTCCTTTACCTTAAAAAGGTTTGATGATTCCCAATAGGCTTGCCACTTCGGTTCAATTTTTTTAGGATCATATCTTGGGTCCATTACCTATTCTTACCTCGCTTTGGTTTTGATCACATTAACACCCGATCGACAACTGAATCCTCGAGCAAATCAACTTTGCATATCGAGCGTGGTATCAGTCGCATGTTTCATGCCACAATATGATACAAATAGCAAGACAGTCAATCAATAGGCTTAATCGCTGTGCATGCCAGCAAGAAACCGCAGACAGAAAACGTTTGACTTGTTTCGAACAATTTCATATTCAATTTAAGAAAACCATGGTTATAATTGAGAAAACATAATAATTATATACGCTATGGCAATAAAAATTTCGTCCTCAATGTTAGGCATAAGGATAACACCGAATGGGAATGAAGATTCTAATTAACGCAGTTGACCCTGAAGAATGCAGAGTCGCCATCGTTAAAGACAACCGGCTGGAAGAATTTTATATTGAAAGTGCTGCCCGGGAAATCACCCAAGGCAATATATACAAAGGAACCATCACGCGCATAGAGCCGAGCCTTCAAGCCGTGTTTGTTGATTATGGCGCGGAGCGCAACGGATTTCTTCAAAAATATGAAATTCACAGTGACTATTTCCAGGATGTCGATGCCGGAGATCGCGAAATAAAAAATCTCGTGAAACGAGGACAGGAGCTGCTGGTGCAGGTTACCAAAGAGCCCCTGATGAAAAAGGGAGCCATGCTCACCACCTATATCTCGCTGGCTGGCAGACATCTTGTGCTGATGCCCGGAAGTGATAAAAAAGGAATATCTCGTAAAATAGAGGATGAAGACGAACGCCAACGGCTAAAGGCGCTGTTGGATACGGTTAAATTGCCCGATGGGTTTGGTGTGATTGTTCGCACCGCAGGTGCCAATTGTACCAAAACCCTGATGGCTAGAGACTTAAAATATCTTTTGCGCCTTTGGAAAACCATCAAAGGCAGTGTCATGAAAGAAAAATCCCCTGCCCTGCTCTATAAGGAACGGCAGCTGGTTTTACGCTCAATTCGAGATTATTTCACTCCGGATGTCACGGAGATTCTCGTCGACGATGCATCCGTCCATCATGAAGTCAAAAACTTTTTAAAAATTATTTCCCGCAAACATGCTAAAATCGTTAAACAGTATAAAGGGGCGAAGCCGATATTTACTAAATTCCAGCTGGAAGACCAGATTGCATCCATTTACGAAAACCGGGTTCGTTTAAAATCCGGCGGTACCATTGTGATTGAACCAACGGAAGCCCTGGTGTCCATAGATGTCAACTCCGGCAAGTCGAGGCTTGAAAAATCCGTTGAGCAAACCGCCTATCTTACCAACCTCGAAGCAGCCGAAGAAATTGCGCGTCAGCTGCGATTAAGAGATTTGGGCGGTTTGATTGTCATCGATTTTATTGACATGAAAGATTCCAAGCATCGCACCGAAGTGGAAAGAAGATTGAGAATCAATGTTAAAGAAGATCGGGCGCGAACAACGGTTGGCAAAATATCGCGGTTTGGTCTGATGGAGATGTCCCGGCAGCGCATAAGACCATCGATCGTATTCGGCAGTTACAATCCCTGTGGCTATTGCAACGGCAAGGGCTTGGTGCCATCGCCGGAAACCCTGGGAATTGCTTTCCTTCGGAAACTGAGCCTGGAAACACTGAAACAGGAAAGCTCCTATGTAAAGGGAATTGTGCCCATGGAAGTTGCCGAGTATCTTTTAAATAAAAAGCGCAAAGAAATTGTAGAAATCGAGCACCGGCGGGACCTTATCATCGAAATTGAAGGGGATCGGTCAATGACCCCCGGGCAGAGTGAAATCATCTGCAACCCCTAATCGAGTTTGACGCAATAAGGTTTTATTTTATTGAAATATTTTATCGTTTGCTTATATACGAAATACAGACAGAGGGGGATAGATAACGATTAGTCCGTTCAAAATAAAAAAAATTGAATAAAGATTTGACGAAAGGCATCATATACAGTATATCAGCGCCACTTTTGGAAAATAGCGCTAACATTTAGACATCAGTTGCGCGCCTGAAGCTCGTTCAGGCAAATCAAAATCACCATAATTCCAATATGTTTTCATAATTAATACAAGGAGGTTTATTTTGGTTGACATCGCTTATGCATTAAGTCCTGGCGGCGGCGCAGAAGGCGGCGCCGGTGGTTTCACGGGATTTATCCCGCTTATTTTAATGTTCGTCATTTTTTATTTTCTGCTCATTCGACCCCAGCAGAAACGCAGTAAAGAACATCGTCAGATGGTATCCAATCTCAAAAAGGGTGACCGCATTATCACCAGTGGAGGGATACACGGCCGAATAACCGGCATGGATGACACGACGCTAACCGTTGAAATCGCCGATAAAGTTCGGGTTAAAGTTGCCCGTGGTAATGTCTCTGCAATGGTTCAACCTGCTTCCCAGAGTCAATCCGAAAAAAAATAGGCGGGCTTGAACCGAAGCTATCAAATGACTGTTTTCGATTAGTAAAAAGGGATCGACCATTGAAACATTTCTCCTGGAAACTACTTTTGGTTTTTGCGGTGATTGTGGCGTCGATTATTTATATTTTGCCGAGCTTTAAACCGGCGTTATGGCCCCACAAACAAATTAATCTTGGTTTGGATCTGCAGGGCGGCATGCATCTTGTTCTGGAGGTAGAAACCGAAAAGGCCGTTGAAAGCAATGTCGAACGCATAGCTCAGGAAATTAAAGAGGGACTCCAGAAAAAGCGTATTCGCAATGTGGCGGTGGATCGCATAGCGGGGAAAAAAATCTCTGTCCGGGTTAAAGACGAGGAGTCGGCCGCTAACGTAAAAGAGCTTCTGGATGATGAGTTCAGAGACCTCACGCTTTCGAAATCAACCGAGAATGACATGATTTCCTTTACACTGGGAATTCCGGACAACGAGTCCGCTCATATAGAAAAATTGGCAGTTGACCAGGCCCTTGAGACTATCCGAAACCGTATCGACCAATTTGGTGTTTCAGAGCCGGATATCCGCCGCCAGGGTGACACGCGAATTTTAATCCAACTTCCCGGGGTTAAGGATCCTCAACGGGCCAAAGACCTGATCGGAAGAACGGCCCTGCTGGAATTCAAGCTGGTTGATGACACCGCAAACCTGGAGGCGGCCTTAAAAGGAACCGTTCCGCCCGGTAGGGAGGTGCTTTACAAGGTAGATGTAGATCCTGAAACCCAGCGCGCGCTTAAGACGCCGTTTCTATTAAAAAAGCGAACGCTGTTGACCGGCGCCTATCTTACGGATGCCAGAGTACAAATTGACTCCCAATACAACACGCCCTATGTCTCCCTCGACTTTGATAAAAAAGGAGCGAGAATCTTTGAGCGAGTCACCGGTGAAAATGTAAACAAACGTCTGGCCATTGTATTGGATCAACACGTAGCCTCGGCACCGGTCATTCAGGAAAAAATTGCCGGCGGTCAGGCCCGCATTACCGGAAACTTCAGCATGGATGAGGCGCGGGATCTTGCCATTGTTCTGCGCGCCGGTGCGCTGCCGGCGCCCGTCATCATACTTGAAGAGCGGACGGTTGGTCCTTCGCTGGGTGCGGATTCAATACGAAAAGGTCTTATCTCCATGTGTATCGGCGGTATCCTGGTCACCTTGTTTATGATCATCTATTATAAAGGATCGGGAATTATTGCGGATTTTGCTCTGGCGCTCAACATCGTCTTCATTGCCGGCGGATTGGCCGGATTTCAGGCCACCCTGACCTTGCCGGGGATTGCCGGCATTATCCTTACCATCGGTATGGCCGTAGATGCCAATGTGATCATATTTGAACGAATCAGAGAAGAGCTGGCCCTGGGTCGAACGCCCAGAGCGGCGGTGGATGCCGGCTACGACCGGGCCACCCTAACCATTCTGGATGCAAACGTCACCACCTTGATTGCTGCAGTGGTATTGTTCCAGTTTGGCACCGGACCGGTGAAAGGATTTGCCGTGACGTTGAGTCTGGGCGTTATTGCCAGCATGTTCACCGCCCTGATCATGTCGCGGATGATTTTTGATTATATATTAATAACACGCAAGGTAAAAACGATAAGTATATAATTCGTGGCGCAGTTGACCACTGGAATTGTTAGCGTATTGAATGTTAGCCCGGTTATTTTACGAGTTTAAATAAAAGAGGAACATCCATGCAGTTTATAAAAGCGGATATCAACGTGGATTTTATTGGTAAACGCAAGATTGCCTTTTGTCTATCCATCGCATGTATTCTTGTCAGTATTGGATCGCTGGTTATCCACCAGGGTCCGAAATACGGTATAGATTTTGCCGGCGGAACCCTTATCCAGATCAAGTTTCTGTCTGCGACGGACATCAGCAGTATCAAATCCGGCCTCAATAGCATTGGCCTGGAAAAATTATCAGTCCAGGAATTTGGTGAAGAATCTGCCCATGAATATCTTATCCGCACAGAAAACCCCCTGGTGACATCCGAAGGTTTTTCATCGGAACTGGAAAAGGCTTTGAAATCAAGTGTCGGCAAAGAGGTAGAGATTCGTCGTTTGGAGATGGTGGGCCCTCAGGTAGGCAAGGATTTAAGGGAAAAAGCGTTATTTGCTATGTTTTATGCATTATTGTTCATCACTATCTATATCTCAGGCCGTTTCGAGCTAAAATGGTTGCTCAGCGCGGTGATGGCCGGTGCACTCATTGGCGCGGTCTATGTTTTTAACCTGTTTGATGTCAGTATTCCCTTCCTTATTGTGGCTGCCCTGGCGGTTTCATTGGTTCTCTTCTGGTTTCTTGAATTAAAATATGCCATGGGTGCCATTGTGGCGCTCATCCATGATGTTACCATCACCGTCGGGGTGTTTTCTATTTTTGACAAAGAATTTACCTTGCCAATAATTGCGGCCCTGCTCACCATCATCGGGTATTCATTAAATGACACCATTATCGTATTTGACCGCATTCGCGAGAATATAAGAAAATATCACAAAAAACCGTTGGATTTTATTATTAATCGCAGCATTAATGAAACGCTCAGCCGAACCATTCTAACTTCGGCGACAACCCTTTTTGTGGTGGTTGCCTTGTTTATTCTCGGCGGCGGAATCATCCACGATTTTGCGTTCGCCTTGATTGTCGGCATTGTTGTCGGCACCTACTCATCAATATATGTGGCAAGTCCCATTCTGCTGTCATGGAAGCAATTGGGAAAAAGTAAATAGCGTTTGAACTTTACTGAGTAGTTCCACAATTATTATTTTTGGGACAATTAAATTTCTAAGCATTCAATTGCAAAGTGCCTAAATCGAATTAAACTAATTTCAAAAAATAGGACTTTTAGTCAAATTCCCCTTCCTTTAAGGGGTTTTTTTTAGGGGTTTGCCATGGAGAATCTTCAGTCATGGTTTAGCTTGAAAAGTGTTCCGGGCATCGGAAATCATCTTTTCAAACGCCTGCTGAATGCGTTTGCGTCTCCACAAAGGGTGTTTGAAGCAGCCAGGGAACAGCTTTTGCAGGTAGAAGGCGTGACCCCCCGAATCGTCACGGCCCTCCAGAATCATAAACCATCTGAGGACATCCGCAAAGAACTCGACCGGATTCACCAAAAAGGTTTTTGGATAGTAACCATGCTGGATTCGTCCTATCCACGGCTTTTGCGTGAAATACCGGATCCACCGCCTTATCTTTATGTATACGGTAAACTGGATGAAGGCTCAATCAACATTGCCGTGGTGGGTTCCCGGCATGCCACGACATATGGCATCACCACCACCAGAGATCTGTGCAACGATCTAGCCGCACTCGGCATCACCGTTGTGAGTGGAATGGCCAGAGGAATTGATACTGCTGCTCATGAAGGAGCGCTAATGGGCAAAGGCAAAACAATCGCCGTGCTCGGTTGTGGATTGGACCGCGTCTATCCCGCTGAAAACCAAAAATTGTACCACCGTATTTCTGAAAATGGCGCCGTGGTGTCAGAATTTGCCCTGACGACAGAACCCGAGGCTCACAACTTTCCGATTCGAAATCGAATCATCAGCGGTATATCGCACGGTACCGTTGTTGTAGAGGCATCTAAAAAAAGCGGTTCGCTGATTACCGCCAGACTTGCAGCGGAACAAAACAGAGAGGTGTTTGCCGTACCCGGCAGTGTGCAATCCTTTAAAAGTATCGGTACCCATACCCTCATAAAACAAGGCGCCAAACTTGTTGAGCATGCCCAGGATATAATCGAAGAACTCTACCCCATTATAAAACCACACATAGCTGCAAGCGGGAATCTTCGCCGACAGGATGCAACCCGCAACGTAATAGCCTCGCTTCCACCAGAGGAAGTCCGTGTCTATGAAATGTTGGGCCCTTATCCGGAGCATATCGATGATCTGGCACGCAAAATCTCAATGGAAACTGGAAAACTATCAAGCATCCTGCTAAAATTGGAGCTCAAGGGAATTGTCCAGCAATCTCCCGGCAAGTTGTTTTCTGTTATGAAAAAATAAAACTATAATGAGCTAAAGTAATTGCCAAATTTTCCGATACCATCAATTGACGGTTTTGCAGGGCAATAATCAGAGACTATCGGTGTTATTTTTGACAAAACGTAAATCATTGTTAAGTTGTTGATTCAAAAATGATGGCATTAACGGCTATCCGTTTTAACCCATTGACGAGAAGTGAGGAATTCCAGTGTCCAAACCGCTAGTGGTCGTAGAATCGCCGACAAAAGTTAGAACGGTCAAAAAGTATCTGGGCAACAATTATAATATTGCCGCCACCGTGGGGCATATTAAGGATCTTCCCAGCAAGGAGATGGGTATCGATATTGAAAACGGATTTAAGCCCAAATACCGCGTCATCCCCGGTAAACAAAAAATCATCAAATCGTTAAAACAGGCAGCTGGAGAGGCGCAAGATATCTATCTGGCACCCGATCCTGACCGCGAAGGCGAGGCGATCGCCTGGCACACCGCCGAGATCCTTAAAAAGCAAGGCAGAAAGTTTTATCGGGTGCTTTTCCACGAGCTTACCAAAGACGCCATTGAAAAAGCGATGGCAGCGCCTAAAGATCTCCATACCCACAAATATGAAGCCCAGCAGGCTCGCAGAATATTGGATCGGCTGGTGGGTTACCAAATATCTCCCCTGCTGTGGCGCAAAGTAAAGGGTGGCCTCAGCGCCGGGAGAGTTCAATCCGTGGCATTGCGGATCATCTGTGAAAGAGAGCGCGAAATCCATGCGTTTGATCCGCAAGAATACTGGTCGATAACCGCCTATCTGGAAGGCGCGTTTCCCCCTCCTTTTACGGCAAAGCTGGTAAAGAAAAATGCGGAAAAGATCAAGATCCCGGACGAAAAGGCGGCCAATAGAATTCTCGCCGATCTTGACGGCAATGAATTTATCGTCGATGAGGTTCAAAAGAAAACAATCAAAAAAAATCCGCTGCCCCCATTTACCACAAGCAAACTCCAGCAAGAAGCAATCCGAAAGCTCAGATTCTCTGCCAAGAAAACCATGCTGATTGCACAACAGCTATACGAAGGGATTGACCTGGGACCTGGAGAGCCGGTTGGCCTCATCACCTATATGCGCACAGATTCCACCCGCATCGCCAAAGAAGCTGCCGATGAAGCGCTCCAATTGATTCGGAAAAATTTCGGCAACGAATATGCGCTGGATAAACCAAGATTTTTCAAGAATCGCAAAAAAGCCCAGGATGCCCATGAGGCCATTCGTCCCACCCTTGTCACCAATAGTCCTGAAACCGTGGCGTCTTTTCTTTCCAAGGATCAGCTGGATTTATATCGTCTTATCTGGCAACGCTTTGTAGCCTCCCAGATGACCCAGGCTCTCATTAACCAGGTGTCGGTATCAATTAACGCCGGCGAGTATATTTTTGCGGCCAACGGATCATCCGTGAAATTTGCTGGATTTATGAAGCTTTACCAGTCCGTTGACGATGAAATCCAAAGTGAAAGCGAACGCAAAAAACCGGATTTGCCCGAGCTGTCGGAGGGCATGGTATTAAAACTCAACCAATTGGAGCCCAAACAGCATTTTACCATGCCCCCTCCGCGGTTTTCAGAAGCCTCGCTGGTAAAAGAACTTGAAGAAAACGGAATCGGCCGCCCCAGCACCTATGCCACTATTTTATCCACGATACGGCAAAAAGAATATGTAGATCTTATAAAAGGCTATTTCAGGCCGACGGAGCTGGGGTTTATTGTCAATGACTTATTGGTAAAAAGCTTTCCCGATATTTTTGATGTCGAGTTTACGGCCAGAATGGAAGAAAACCTCGATCGGGTCGAGTCCGCCGAAGTTGAAATTTTGGACCTGTTGACCCGCTTTTATGACCCGTTTAAAAAACATCTGGACGTTGCGTCAGAAGAAATGCTCAGCGTTAAAGGCGTCGGCATACCTACCGGCCTCTCCTGTCCGGAGTGCGGCAAGGAATTGCACATTAAAGTTGGAAGAAACGGTCATTTTCTCGCCTGCAGTGGATATCCCGCTTGCACCTATTCCCGGGATTATATCAGGGATGAGAAAGGCCATGTTCAGCCGGTCGAGCCGAATTCGGAGGATATCACAGACAAAACATGCGAAAAATGCGGCAAACCCATGGTTATCAAGCGTGGTCGCTATGGTGAATTTCTGGCCTGCAGCGGGTATCCGCACTGTCAGCACACGCAATCGTTAAATTCCAACGGACCGGGCAAGCCGATCGGGGTAAAATGCCCGCAAAACGGATGCACCGGAGAGGTCGTGGAGCGCCAGTCAAAACGCGGTAAAATCTTCTATGGCTGCAGCCGTTTTCCGGATTGCACCTTTGCCAGCTGGGGTAAACCAATAGCCAAAGAATGCCCGGCGTGTGGCGCCAGATTCCTGGTTGAAAAAACCACTAAAAAAGAAGGCACCTTTTTAGCCTGTGCCGAAAACGGCTGCGGATATAAGGAGAGTGTGAGGTGAGCACTCCGGATCAGCCGGAACCCTATTGCTTGAAGATTGAATATTGAATATTGTCGGAAAGCGCTTCGCTCCGTCTATTGTATAAAAAAACTGAATTTATACTCCCACCTTACTTGTCACATCAGGCTGTTTCGAAAATTATTTCCGTAAAAAAGCAAAACCGAAGTGGTTTCTAAATATTAGATTACGCTCGAGGACAAGGCGTCAAGCCGATTTGAAAGCGGAGCGTACACGGAGTACGTGAGCATTTTGAATCGGCTTGCAACGCAGCCATAGAGCGTTAGATGAGATTTAGAAACCACTTCTGAGGTGAATACAGTGTGCGAGACATACATTGTCCGCGCACGCCGGGTAAAGCCCTTGATCAACCCGGTGATGACACAAATTACACTTCCGGGCGACACTTTTTGCAGAATCAAAAGCAATCGCCTCGTAAGGACAGACAGTCATGCATAGTTGACATCCCGTGCACCTTTCCTCGTCTAAAACCACAATCCCATCGTCTCGCCTGGTAATGGCCTCATCCTGACAAGCAGCCACACATGGCGGATCATCGCAATGACGGCATACATTGACGTGAAAGACAAACTCCAATTTATCTTCAACCATCCCGGGGCCGACTTCCTCCACGGAGATCAGCCTGACCCCTTCAGGGGAACGGAACTCTTGCTTACAGGCCACCTCACAGGTTTTGCATCCCCAGCAGCGTTCATGATCGATGACGAGGGAATATCTTGGCATAAAAATGGTCCTTTCTTTAAATACCACATAAATTGGAAGCAAAATTTTGCAGCCATTGAGAAATTGAGGAATTTAGGAATTAAAATTGAAAATTAATTTTTTTTAAATTCCTAAATTCCTTAATCCGCGATTCTCAGGTTCTTTTTCCTTTAATCCCTCAATACCTAAATTCGTAATTCCTAAATTCTTTTCATACTCTGAACAAATAATGCAAAGTAGGGTCAGTCACCGTGCTGACCATCGAAGGCAGCCGCAGTGGGCTGCCATACTTTTTCGAGCTCGCGAGGTTGGCGGACCTTGAATATTCAATTTTCAATTTTTTTCTCTTCCGGATATATCTTACACAACAGCACCCGCACACTCGTGGCCCCCATGGCCGGATCGCAGGCGTCATAGGCGTTATCCGTTAAGATATTGATATTGGATTCATCCCAGCCGTGTTTCGCATCTTTTTTCTCCGGAAACCACCAGGCATGTTCGGCACTAATCACCCGTGGGTCGATGCCTTCAAAGATCTTTGCACGTTGTCTTACTTTTCCTCGCGGCGATTCGATCACCACCCAATCGCCGCCGGTGATACCTTCTTTTTTTGCCGTTTCGGGATGAATCTCCACCACCGGATCGCGGTGAAGTTCGCGCATCCACGGAAGTTGTCGGTTTTCCGTGTGAAAGAATCCCGGCAATCTCCTGCCGCTAATCAGGATATAGGGATAGTCCCGATATAAGTCCGGGGTGCTCTCGGGGCTTTCCGGTGGCTCGCGGAACCTTGGCAGTGGATCATAGCCCCAATTTTCGAGCAACGTCGAGTATAGCTCAAATTTTTTGGTGGGAGTTGAAAATCCTCTTTCTTTGTATTTGCTATAGCGGACCTCTCCTCTGATGAAATTCATCTTTTTAAAGTCCTGCCAGGTGATTGCCAGCGGCTCTAAGATATAGTCGAGGCCGCCTTCAAACGTATCCCACCAGTATTCGGCTTGACCCACCCGGTGCGCCAGATCATTGAGCATCTCATGATCGGAACGACATTCGCCCACCTGAGTGACTTTTCGCCGGGGCAAAATGTATCCATGCCGCTTCCAATAATCGCCAATGTAATCCATTTCCAGCCAGGTAGCGGCCGGTAAAACAATGTCGGCAAGCTCGGCCGTGGGCGTTAAAAAGAAGTCGGATACCACCATAAACTCAACCTTTTCAAGGGCACGATACACTTCATTTGCATTGGCGCGAGTCATGACCGGGTTGGAGCTGATGAAAAATAACATTTTTACCGGATAGGGGTGTTCCTTGAGAATTGCATCCCACACACATTTGGGATTGATGATGGCAAAATTTCCGGCAAGACGAAAACGCCCCGCCCCTAATCGTTTGACCGCTTGCTCATGCGGCAGCATTCGATGGGCGCCAAATTGGCCTACATTCCGTATCTTCGGAGTGCTGAACAACATCTGTCCTCCGGGTACATCAATGTTGCCGGTGACACCCATCAAAGCCATTAAAACCCTGTCATTGTCGGCACAATTAATCTGCTGTTCGATGGCCACCCCCCATTGAATGCCGGCCGGTTTGGTGGTGGCAAACAGACGGGCAGCTGCTTTGATTTTTTCCTTCGGAACCCAGGTAATCTTTGCCACCTTTTCCGGAGAATATTCATTGACCCGCTTCACAAACGGCTCCCATCCGTAGACATGATTCCTTACAAATTCCTGGTCATAAAGCTCTTCGTTAACAATCACATTGAGCATCCCAAGAGCCAGCGCCGCATCCGTCCCCGGCCGAAGCTGCAGCCAGATATCGGCACGCGCAGCAATTCGCGTCAGTCTTGGATCAATTGCAATCAGCCTGGCACCTTTGTCCAGGCTCACCGAAAACGGCTCGCCCTTATATTCGTCCGGATTGCTGATCACGATGTTGTTGCCCCACACCATGAGGCATCCGGGATGGTTTTCATAATCGACGACGACATTGGTGCCGCAGGTAATAATGCTGGTCGCAATCCGCGGGCCGTAGCAAAAATGACCGGCTGTCAGAACATTGGGAGTTCCTAAAAGATTGGCAAAACGATAAATGGCTGCTTCATTTTCCCGACCGGTCCCATAACCCATGACAATCGACTCTGCGCCGAATTGTTCTTTATAATGCAAGATGCGCCCGGCAATTGTATTCAATGCTTCATCCCACGATATGCGGTCCCACTTGCCGCTTCCTTTCGGGCCGATGCGGCGCAGCGGATAGGTTAAGCGATCCGGATGATATGCCAATTGGGTTGAGGCGATGCCCTTGCTGCACAGAGTACCGTGATTGATGGGGCAATCCGGATCGCCGGCGATTTTGACTGCTTTTCCATTCTTGGTGTAAACCAACACACCGCAGCCGCCGTGACACATGCGGCAATGGCTTTTAACGACGCCGTCATAACCGTAAACCTCCATTTCACGTTCAACATTGGAATACCTGAATTCAACCATAGCCTGCTACCCTGACGATTTAAAAGGTTTTGACAGTAAGACAGAAAAAATATTCGTCTGTGATGGAAGACGCCCCCAATATCTCCTGTCTTTAAACGAAATAGAAACGATAGACAATAAAAAGATTATCGACGCCTTTTCAATTTTAAGAATGAAGATTTTGTTTTGACAGGAAATTACCAAACTTGTTATTTTTCAATAATATGAATCTCTGGCGCATAACCCATAGAAAGATTATTGATAATGAAGGAGACAAAATCGTGAATAACTACAACGAGAAATCTGAAAAACATAAATTCCAAAATGATTTCAGCCAGACTTATGAGGATGCTTTTAGATGGAAGTTTGTCTACCATATCAATATAATGAAACGTTTTTCTGATTGTCTCGGCAGGGACAAGCTTCTTGAGCTGATTATGCGAGCAGTTGAGGAAAATAACAAAAGAAATGCAACCGCTAATCCCGAACATACACTATCTAATTTTGCCGAATATGGCAAAGAGGCGTATAAAAACATGATGACCTACGAAGTCATAGAGGAGTCTGACGAAGTTTATGAAATGAAAGTGACCGAATGCTTGTGGGCGAAAACCTTTAGAGATAAAAATGCAGCAGATATAGGTTATGCGACTATATGCCATGGCGATTTTACTGAAGCTACAGCTTACCATCAGAAACTAAAACTTAAACGAACCAAAACCCTGATGCAGGGGCATGATTGCTGTAATCATCGTTGGACTTGGGAAGGATAAAATCATATTTTCAACGATCATGAGAGCACCTGAAAGCTGAGAAGGGTCGGTATGATCGAACCATCGCTCATTTTAATAAGGCCATAGAAATAAACCCGAAGCTTGCATATGCATGGGGCATGGACCATGGGGTAAAGATTAAAGATTCAGGGTTCAAGCTCTGGGCTCTGGCTCCAGGTCACTGGTTAAGCATAGAGCAAAGCGCATGGCGTTGAAAACATAAAGACCAATATCGTATTTTATTTTTCTACTTTCGCTGGATGAAGATGATTTTACAATAATCAAAATTAAGATTTGCTTGACTTGACGACCGGTTTTGTTGATATCGGTATTTTCACCAGAGTTGTGATTCCATCTACTTATCAGTACTTGGGGAAAATTTGTGATATTTTAATATATCAGGTTTTTGCAGGCGTGGCTTTTTCAACATATTCTCAATATAGCGGTAGTTGGCTTATATTTGGTTTAATGGCAATTTCTTCTAGAATCTGTTGATTTTTCTTTACTTTTCCCCTAGCATTCAATTCGCAATGATCTGAGGTTTTTAAAATAAAACATAAGCATCTATTAGGGGAAACAGAATGCATTGTATCTTAAATAAATTGGCCGAGTTGTCATATAATGGTGGATTGCCTTTTTTGTTTGAGTAAGGAGGCAGAGAATGAAAAAGATATGTCTTCCACAGACGGTGTATTCGCGCATTTTTATATTTTCGGCAATCATGGCTTTGACGGGTTTGTTTAGTACCCCTCAACTGGATGCCGAAATTTATAAATGGATTGATGAAAATGGCGTAAAACACTACAGCAACATGCCTCCGGCTAATGCTGGGAAGGTCGAAATAGTGTTTGGCGAGATCCAATACGATGAAGCCGCGGATCAAGAACGCGTCAAGGCCGATCGAAAAGAAACAGATGCGCTCATTGAAAAAAATAAAAAAGAAGAACAGCAAGCCAGTGAGGCGGAGCAAAAGAAATTAGAAGAGGCAAAACAAGATCAAC
>CP070694.1:3627015-3662553 GCA_020353355.1 Desulfobacterales bacterium
AAAAAGAGATTGCCGCCGATACCGTTTTGATTGCATGCGGCCTGCCGGCCACCAACAAGACCGAGACCACCGAGGTTGTTGCCCGTATCAAGGGTCACACCATCCTTAGAACTGATCTTATTCGTAAAGAGGTCCTCAAGGGAGAGGATATCTTTGATGAGAAGGTCGCCTCCAGCATGGACAAGCGCAAGATGGTATATGACAAGATGTTTGAAATGGCCAGTGATCTGGCTGCAGAGGGTAAGGGAGTGATCCTGGATGCCACCTTTGTTTCCCAGTCCCTGAGGCGCAGGGCGGCCGAGGTTGCGGCTAGGAACGGCAAGACACTGGTTATCCAGCAAACCAGCTGCAGCGAAGCGTATTCCCTGAACAAGATCTCTAAGCGCACCAAGGAGAACTATGAGTCCAATGCCCTGACAGCTCAAGCCTATTACAATAATAAGAAAAAATTTGAAGCGGTGGACCTGACAGATTTGAAATCGCTTTATCCCAATCTTAATATTATACATCTGGTAATAGAGACCGAATCGGATGATGAAAATGGCTGGTATGTCATCGATCGCATCGACCGCTGAGGGGTAGATAATTAAATATCCATAAAATAATGGTTGTGTCGTATTTTCATTGGCGTCCCTCCAGTGTTGAAACATGTAAACCCTATCAATGAATCCTGCCGGAACTGTATTATTACCATTTCTCCACATGTGTAACAATTTACACAATTATTGTGGCCTTTTTGCCACAAAAATCAGTCACTCTTCATCCCGATCACGACGATAGATTAGCTTATTATTTGAAATCACTCAAATAATCTGCTTTGTTCATCATCGGCATGCTTTGTGCTAACTACATAAATAGTTGGCTTAAGCAGCACCGATTTTTACAAACAATGGAGCGTTCTGTAAATGGAAGAAACATTAATATCACTGCTGGCTGCGTTAATTGGTGCGGTGGTCATTGTATTTTCCTTTGAACTCTATATTGGTTTCTAATGTTTTTCATCCCCAGAAACTCATTACTCCTTGGACTAAAACGCTTACACGCATGGCCTTTATACAAGTGAACATTTCAAAAATGAATAGGTGTCAAATGGACTCTAATCCTGAGCAGAGGGATGATACCCGTTTCTTTCATGAGACCACCATCATGATAGAAAATTACCCAACGGGCAAGTATTATGAGGGCAGGATGTTTAATTATAGCAGAGGGGGGATGTATTTTGAGTCAGACTTCGCCCCCGAACCCGGTACGGATGTTTTTATCGGAATTGAAGATTCTCCGTATTCCTCCGGACATGATGTCTACCGTGCTAAAGTTATGTGGGTCAGAGAACTACCCGACCAAGCATCTTTTTTCTATTATGGCATCGGAGTGCGATATTACTAGAAGCCATTCAAGCAGTTACCGTCGAATCGATTGGGCGAGATCATTTATTCTTTCCCGTACAGCAATAAGATATCTGGCCATCTTTCCACGATGATCGGCCATGACGGAATCATGGTGGCCCCTTAAAACAATCAGCGGATCGAAGGTACATATCTGATTCATTTCTCGAAACGCAATACGAATATTATCTTCGCCACCCTTTTCTTTTATATCCGGATAGAGGTGCACAAACAAACGCAAAAAATCTCTGATGACTAAAATAACTCCCTGGGTATAATAGATGCGGTCATCCAGCTCGGTGTAACGCACCTCATCATTGGACTGAACCAGAAGCCCAAGGGGCTGATCGATAAACTGGGCACCAATAATATAGGTCAGCAGATTGTACATATCATCGGATCGCAGGTTGTAAATTGCCTTTCCTTTAAGCAGGTCAGCCTCATATTTCTTGAGTAGCTCTATGCCCCGCTCATACTCGTTTTCACTGGATGGAAACCACCAGCTGTCTTCCGTAAACGCAAAATGCTTTTCACGGGCCTCTTTTAAATAGGTGTTTTCCGCATCTACCTTCCCGTATTTGGCTAAGTTCGTCGAGAAAAAGTTCATTAACATGCGGGTCGCAAATATGGTTCCGCGCTGTCGATTGGCGCGGTTATCCAACCAGCGGGTGGGAGATACGATCAGGTCATTGACCGACCAACCAAAAGTGGAGTCCATTTCCTGCTCCAGTCGGTTTCGAATGGCCATCGTCAGCGCAGCGCCTTTTTTGGCTTCAGAAGAATCGGCAGAGGTTTGCTTTAACAGTGCCTGGAATTGCGGGTCAAGACCGTCAAAGCGCGTGCGGTCGATTGCCGTGTATCCTTTGTAGACAATCCAATATAAGCCCACCGTCAGCGGCCAAATCAAAATAAATGCCAATAATATGATAATGGTCCACTTGCTAAAGATCGTCATTTTTTGAAGCCGAACTTTTTCCATGAGTTTCACGTTACCTTATTACGGATCTTAATTGTTTTTACCACAGATGCGGATTCACTAAAGGCAGTCACAATAAATTCATAAAAGCTATCGTGTCAGATCTCGGCGTTGCGCTGCGATCCTATTTCGTGCTGGCTATCTGGATGCCGATCGCTGTAAGTTTCAGAAACTGTAAGCATTTCGCGGTTGCGTGTCAATGTTTTCTTCCCAACCACATACCAAATCTTCTTTCTTGACAGATGGGACAATTCACGGCAGGGTATTAGACAAACCGCAACATATGTCTAAGAATACAGGGGAAAAATAATGAAACGACTTCTGATCATTTTGATTTGTGCAGCTTATTGGATGGTAACCGGGTGTGCCGCTGTAATTGTCGGGGCCGGCGCAGGTGCCGGAACATATGCGTATATTGATGGGGTGCTGAAACGATAATACCAGGCAAAATATGAAAAAACCTATCAGGTATGCCTCAGTATTTTAAATGACTTGAACCAACCCATAACTGAAGAGACAACAGATGGCATTACGACGACAATCCAAACCAAACGATCGGACGAAACACCCATGACGATTAAAGTAACGATTCTGGAGCGCGATTGGACCGAGGTTGGGGTTCGCACCGGTGTGGTGGGATTCTGGAAAAGAGATATTTCCAAGCAGTTTCATAAATTTGTTGAAGAACGGCTGATCAAGCAATGAGCCCTCATCCAGCTGCCAAGTTTCCATTTAGCGTCCGGCTTTCTCCAGTCTCTGCCCTATCAACTTGAAATCATTACCATTTGTTATAGGATTGAGCGCGGCTCGTGCGCAGCTGAAAAGGGCAATTCATCATTGAGGGTATCGATGTACTCCTGCTCCATCCGATTGATTTCATCGATGTGGGCTTGCATCAGCCGCCTGAGTCGATGGTCGGCAAATCGATGCAGACTGTAATTTGGTATGGCTGAAAATCCACGCCGCAATTTATGGAACCCTCCGGCACCGGGGTCAAAACTCTGTATCCCTTGGGATATTGCCCATTCTATTGGACTGTAGTAACAGGCGTTAAAATGCAGGCTGTCGATCGAATTGGAGCCTCCCCAATACCGACCGTAAAGTTTATCTCCTTTGATTATGAGCAAAGACATTCCCAGCGGTGATTCCTTTTGATCTTGCCGATCAAATGCCGTTACAACGACCAATCGATGACGATAGCGGTGATATAAGCCCTTAAAAAAGGAATAATTGAGATACTTGCAGCCCCAGGGTCCAAATTTTTCGTTTGTGCGAACATAATAATCGTATATTACCGGCATAAATGACGGTGGAATTTGCTCTCCCTGAACCACCTGCAACTCAATCTTTTGTGTTTCCATGGCCTTGCGCTCCCGCTTGATGTTGCGTCGCTGATTCGAATTAAACATCGCCAGGTAATCGTCAAAGGACCGAAAGCCTCGATTTTGCCAAATGTAACTTTGATGCATCCACCTGCTGAAGGTATGGTGCAGGCGCTGGAATTGCCAATTCGGATCCACAAATAAAAAACTGCAGCCGGATAGCTGGTAGCGCTGGCAAAAATGGTCAATTTCTTGGAGCATGATTTCCGTCAATGCGTCCTCATCTTCCCCGGGGGCAATTAAGAAGCGGTATCCAATCATGGGTGTAAAGGGACTCATCCCGATAAGTTTCGGATAATAGGCAATATTCAGACGATTGGCCAATTCCGCCCAAACATGGTCGAAAACAAATTCGCCGGCACTATGTGCTTTGATATAAAGCGGTGCGGCTGCAACCAAATTTCGATCAGACCATATCGTCAAATGGTGGGGAAGCCATCCGGTTTTAGCCGTGGTGCTCCCGGAAGCTTCCATTTGGTGGAGCCATTCCCATTCCAGAAATGGCGTTGGCAATGGCTGGGCCAGTTCATCCCATGCCGCTTGAGCGACCTTGGATATCGTCTCCACCCATGCAATCGAATATGGTGATTGATGTTTTTTATTCATGCCTATCGTAAACCACGAATGCACACGAATGACCACGAATTCAATCGATGTTTAGACCAGAAGCGCTTATAACATAATCTCATTTCGTGAAAATTCGTGCTAATTCGTGGCTTAATTAAAACATTGAATTGGGTAATTACCCATTTTCTTGACATTTTTGGTAAGATAAATAATATTACTAGGTTAATCATTTTATCAATGAGGTCAAAGGGAGCATGCGATGCCGATATATGAATTTAGATGCCTTAAATGTGATGAATGCTTTGAATTGCTCGTCATGAACAAAGATGATCAGTTAGAAATGCGATGCCCGGCGTGCACGTCAGAGGAGTTTGAGCGAGTTCTGAGTGCATCCTGCCACAGTATGAGCAGCAATTCCTCAAAAAATCAGGGGGCCCAGTCTCAAACCCGGTCCTGCCCGAGCGGCACCTGCACCACTTACGACATCCCCGGACCCAATCGGTAATTTTCATGAAACAGATTCACCTTCAAGAAAAAGAACAATTTAAAAAGCTGTTTAAACAGGAACACATTGACAATTTCGAGGATCGATTTAAAATTCTGGAAGTGTTCCTGCAAACCGAAAAACATGTTACGGTGGATGAATTGGTTCAACGTCTCGGTCAAAACGGCTGGGATTTGGACCCGCAATTTGTCAGGGAAACCCTGAAATTATTATGCCGTTTCGGTTTTGCCCATCGGAGCCAATTTGACAATGGCCAGGTCCGTTATGAACACCGACATTTAGGGCAACATCATGATCATATGATTTGCACCAAATGCAGAAAGATTTTCGAGTTCGAAGAAGATCAACTCGAAAAACTGCAAATCCAGATCGCCGCTGCCTACGGCTTCCACATGCTTCAACATAGGATGGAAATTTACGGCATTTGTTCGAATTGCTTGAAAAGTCATATCCAATTAATGCCGTTGGCAATGGCAAAACCTGGAGAAAAGTTGGTTCTCAAAGACTTCAATGGCGGTTCCAACGTCCGGATGCGGTTGTTGACGATGGGGTTACGACTTGGCGATGAAATCGAGGTAATCACCAATCATAACCAGGGCCAAATTGCAGTGGCAGTAGATTTTAAACGCTACGTCCTGGGGCGCGGACTTGCCCAAAAGATTTTGGTTGAGCCCCTTAAACGTCGAAAATAATTAAGACGATGCAATCATTTGAACCAGCTTATATCAAAACCTTTGAAGAAGGTCTGCTTGGAGATAAAATTGCAACGGTACACGATATTTTAAGCGCCTGCGAACTTTGCCCTCGGCGCTGCGGTGTCGACCGGCTTTCCGGCGAAACGGGGGTTTGTAATACCGGCAAAAATGCGATGGTATCCAGTTATAATCCGCATTTTGGTGAAGAAGCACCGCTGGTAGGATCCCGTGGCTCGGGTACCATCTTTTTTACCTACTGCAACCTCATGTGCCTGTTCTGTCAGAACTACGACATCAGCCACGAAGGTTATGGCCAGGAAGTCTCAGCCGAACAAATCGCTGCGATGATGCTCGCCCTGCAGGAACAGGGGTGTCATAATATCAATTTTGTTACCCCCTCCCATGTGGTACCCCACATCCTCTCAGCCGTGGAGATTGCTGTTCAAAACGGTCTTAACGTTCCCCTGGTTTATAATACCGGTGGTTATGATCGCGTTGAAACTTTAAAAGTTCTGGAGGGCGTGTTTGACATTTACATGCCCGATTTTAAATTTTGGGACCCTGAAATTGCGCAATCCGCTTGTGAGGCACCAGATTACCCTGAAATCGCGCGTGAGGCACTGCTTGAGATGCATCGGCAAGTCGGCGATTTGATCATCGACGATAGGGGAATAGCCCAACGTGGAGTGCTGATCCGTCACCTCGTACTGCCAAACGGACTCGCCGGTACGCGTGAGGTCATGCAATTTATTGCAGCGAAAATTTCACCCAACAGTTATGTAAACGTAATGTCGCAATACCGCCCCTGCGGCAGGGCTGCTGAAGTGAACGGATTATCTTCATATCTGCCACCCGGCGATTATCGACAAGCGCTGGAACTCGCCAGGCAGGCGGGCATAACCCGGCTGGACCAACCCCGGCGGGTTTTTATTTTGCGCTAATCGGTTGTAACATATATAATTCCGGAACTTTGACTCCAAAAGCGGCGCAAGAGGTCTATCGGCCGATATATTATCTCTATTTTGGATATGGGTCCGAAAAATTTTAGCTTTTTCAAATAATGCCGAAATAGATATAGATGAATAAGATTTTTGCCATCGGTGACATACATGGGTGCGTGGACAAGCTTAAAGCTCTGATGGAAAAAATTCCCGTCGATTGTGTCAATGACACCTTGATTTTTATCGGAGATTATATCGATCGGGGACCCGGCTCCTTTGACGTGGTGGACTATCTGGTCGAATTAAAAAAACGTCATCCGGATATCGTATTCTTAAAAGGCAACCACGAGGATATGCTGCAAAAATATCTGGAAGGCACCGACAGGTTTACGTACCTTTTTAATGGCGGTCAACGAACTCTGGACAGCTACTTGAATCGTCAAAACAAATCTGAGTTTTCTCCAATTCCGTCGAATCACCTGGATTTCTACAAATCGCTGGTGCTGCATTACCAGACAGAGGATTATCTGTTTGTGCATGCGGGGCTTCGAGAAAATGTTCCATTGGACAAGCAGAATCCCGAAGAACTGCTTTGGATTCGGGAAGATTTTATTTATTCCAAATTCGATTTCGGTAAACGGGTTGTCTTTGGCCATACCCCTTTTGCAGAGCCCCTGTTGCTCCCAAACAAAATCGGCATCGATACCGGCGCGGTATACGGTAACCAGCTGACGTGCGTACAATTGCCCGAACTCATATTTTTCTCTGCCTAAATTGAGCACAAAATTACTGTCTTTAGGTTGACAATCGGTACGGATTTCGAATAAAAATTATTATTTCAGTTAATTTTATACGCTTCCCAGGGCGATGTTCTGCTGTTTATATTTTAAAAGCCTTTGATAAAACTCTGGAGGTATTGATTTAAATTCCATGAAAGTCTATTCAGCAATACCCATCATGCTCATGGTTATCTGTGCAAATCTGGTCCACGCTGAACGGTTGGCTGTTTCCGCCAACGTGGCCAATGTGCGGTCCGGGCCCGGTACCGAATACGACATTTTATGGAAAGTGGAAAAATACCATCCAATTTTTGTCATTGAAAAATCCAATTCATGGTACCATTTTCGGGATTTTGAGGGCGACACAGGCTGGTTGCATAATTCGCTGGTAAGTAAAATCAATACCATTATCACCAATGGCGAGGTCAACAATATACGCTCCGGTCCGGGCACCCAATTTAATATCCTGTTTACCGTCGAAAAAGGCATACCGTTTAAAGTACTTACCCGTAAAGAAGGATGGATCCATATTGAACATGCCGACGGTGACAAAGGCTGGATTCACGCTTCCTTAGTCTGGTAAACGAGCATCCGCTTGGAGTGCGCGGGGAACTCGGTTGTGCATGCGGTGATGAAGTCTGCCGGGTAGTCTGCACCAAGATCCTCGCTGAGGGCTGGAGGAGGATTAGGAAATTGCTTAACTTGGAGGAAATGTGGCGATGAAAAAGAAAATAACCCGCAAGCAGCTGCTGAAGGAGCCGGATGAGTTTATTACCTTTTCGGGCAAAATGATTCAGCTTGGTATGCAGTATAAAACCCAGTTGACTTACGCTGTCGGCATTATTGTGGCCCTGATGCTCGTCGTATCGGGCTACCGCTTCTTTGCAATTCGATCTGAAAATAAAGCACACGCGCTTTTGGATCGAGCCGTTAATCAATACCAAACCGCTCTGAACGGTGAGGATTCGAAAAAGGCTTACCAGACAGCATCTGAGGATTTTCAGCTGATTTTAAACAAATACGGTAGTAAACAAAGCGGCAAACTCGCTCGAGTCATTTTTGCCAATATCTGCTTTGATGCCGGTGAATATAAAAAGGCCATTGAGCTATATCGCCAATCGCTAGACGATTTCAAAAATGATGCGTTCATGAATAATCTAATCCACAGCGATCTGGGCTATGCCCACGAACAGCTAAATGAAGCCCGGTTGGCAGTGTCCTATTTTGAGAAAATTGCTGAAAGTCAAGAGCCGATTTTGCGTGACGAAGCCCTTTTCAATTTAGGCATGCTGTATGAAAAATTAGGTGATCAACAAAAGAGCTCCGATGCCTTTAAGCGGATTATCAGCGATCATCCGGATTCAATGTATATCGAGATTGTTAAAGAACGATCCGCCGGTTAAAATCGAAGATGTCGGCAAACAAAATCGGTTCATTGCGATCATCTCACTGTTTTGAACCGACTCCCAGATTGTATTTCTTTAACTTTTGGTTCAGTCCGCTTTTTCCGATCCCTAGCAATTCAGCGGCATGCGCCTGCACATTGTTCGTCATTTTCAACGCCCGTTCTATCAATGCCTTTTCAATCATGGCCAGGGTGTCATACAGCTTTGCATCGGCGGGTATTCCCTCAAGGTGCAAGGTATTATGGACATTGTCCTTAAACCCTTTGGGCAGATCTGAGACCCTGATCGTATCTCCCGGACAAAGGATCATGACCCGTTCGATGACGTTTTCAAGTTCGCGGACATTTCCGGGCCAGCTGTAATCATAAAATAGGCGATCGACTTCCTGATCAACACCGGTGACGGGGATGCTGGAATTGCGTTCGCTTGCATATTTTCCGATAAAATGATTGACCAGGAGTCTAATATCCTCTTTGCGCTCTTTCAATGCCGGCAAAACAATGTGCACCACGTTCAATCGATAGAAGAGGTCTTCACGGAACCGTCCCCTGACCATTTCTTCTTTTAAATTTTTATTGGTTGCCGCAATTATGCGAATGTCCACCGCCAGCGGACGCACGCCGCCAACCCGTTCAATGACTTTTTCTTGCAACACCCGCAGCAGTTTAACCTGCAGGTTTGGTGAGAGCTCACCGATTTCATCCAGGAACAGGGTTCCGCTGTCGGCCAGTTCGAATCGGCCCTTTTTCATCGCCACCGCCCCGGTAAACGCCCCTCTTTCATGACCAAACAATTCGCTTTCGAGCAAGCTTTCAGCCAAAGCCGAACAATTTACGGCCACATACGGCCTGTTACGCCGAGAGCTGTTGAAGTGAATGGACTTTGCGACGAGCTCTTTGCCGGTGCCGCTTTCTCCCTCGATCAATACGGTTGCGCTGGAAGGTGCCACCTTTTGAATCGTTTCAAAAACATCCTGCATGGGTTTACTTTTTCCGATGATGTTGCCGAAAGAATACTGGGACTCCACCGTATTGCGCAAGCGCCGGTTTTCTTTGATGACCTGAAAAACCGAGATGGCTTTTTTGACATATATGATCAGCCGCTGATTGTCGAAGGGCTTTAGAATATAGCTGTAGGCACCTTTTTGCATAGCCTCTACCGCTTTGTCGACGGTGCCATGTGCAGTCATCATCACCACGGGAAGCTCAGGATCAATGGCTTTGATATGTTCGAGCAATTCAATGCCGTCCATGACCGGCATTTTCATGTCCGTTAACACTAAATCGACATCAGAAGTTTTTTGAATTTCCAGTGCCTCCTGACCGCTGAGTGCCGTGAGGACTTCAAAGCCTTCCTCTTCCAAAATGGCGGTTAATATGGTGAGGTAGTTTTTTTCATCATCGACAATCAGGATGGTTTCCATGATTTTTTCCTTTATGAATCACGGCTGGATAATTTGCTAAAGGAATTCTAATAATTCTCAAAACTATATTCCCCACGCGACGCCTTGATCTTGTTGTTTACTGCGCACCCGAGTCCAGCGGAACAGAATTAAGAGATTCGCTGGTGTTCGGTTCAGCCTTGGTTATCGGCAATTCGATGGTTACCCGAACGCCCCGAACGGGTCTGTTGGAAATCTGAATGCTTCCGCCATGGGTTTCAATAATATTTTTGACGATACCCAATCCGAGACCGGATCCCTTTTCCTTGTTGGTAAAAAAGGGATCCCAAATCTTTTCCAGAATATCTTCCGGAATACCGTGGCCTTCATCATCAATATGAATCACGACAAAACTGTCGTTGAAACTGACGCCGATCTGAATTCTACCGCCATCCGGCATGGCCTGCATGGAGTTAATCAAAATGTTTAGAAATGATTGGTACAGCATCGAAGAATCCGCCATGATTTCAGGTAACGAATTTTGATAATTTTTCTTGATGATATAGCCCTGCTCTTTGATCTGAGGGGCGAGGTAGGTCAGGTTTTTTTCCAGGACTTCATCAATGCGGCAGGATGCTAGATTCGGGCTTCTGGGTCTCGCAAAATTAATAAAATCGGTGATAATTTGATTCAACCGGCCCGATTCTTCAACGATGATATCCGGAATCGTATTTGCAGGTTCGAATTTAATCACTTTTTTCTTTAGCAACTCTGCGGAGCTTCGGATAATGCCCAGCGGGTTGCGGATTTCATGCGAAATTCCGGCAGCCATCTCGCCGATGGCGGATAATTTTTCTGCCCGGCTTAAGCGTTCCTTGAGCCGCAACCGCTCCATGGCTCTTTTTTGGATAATACCTTCACCGCGTTTTACCACAAATATCAGTACCACAAAAAGGGCTCCTATCAGCGCGGTACTCGTGATAACGGCCAAAATTTGAATTTTGAAAATGGCCTTATAGTCTTCGGATAGATCTTGTTCAATTTCCACAACGCCAAGCACGTCACGGGTGAATTGACCCAGCGGTTTCTCCCAGCGCAAGGGAGCAAAAGAAATCAACCGAACCTCTTTGGGAAATCCGAGCAGAATCTGCAAAAAGTTGCCGCGTTGGATTAATTTCGACGTCGATTTGCCCTCCACCGCAAGCTGATATCCTGTGCCGCCATATTTCCTGCGGCCGATCATATCGGTGTCAAAGCTATAAGAAACGATGTTATCCATGCTGTATATATTTAGCGCTTTGACTTTAAAACTGTGCAACGTGCTGCGCACCACATTGTCCATGCGTTCAAATTGCTCTTTGTTACTTAACTGAATCTTACCGTAACGCAGGCCAACAGGAATAATAAATTGCAGGACCACCTGATGATTGAGATTTTCAATCAGAACATGGGCATAGTCTTCGCTGCTTTTGCGCTGCATCGACCTAACCCAATGGGTGTTGAGCACCGTGAGCACAATGATGACTAAGAAAATGACGATAATTCCGGTAAAGGTAAAATACTTCACCAGCCGGAATGGTTTGATTCTCTCCTCGGAGGGGGTGGCGTTCATGATCTATCTAAACCTATAAAATCCACTAGTTATCTACTGAGGCTATAAGAAACTGATACCTAAAGTCAAGCATAAGCTATTTTTGTCGTCAATTATATACATCTATCTTTCAATAAATTGACGGTCAACGAAAGGCACGGGTTCTGAAACCCTATAAATCCATGCCGGCGAACATCCGGCAATCTTTAAAATATATTGAAAATATTATAATTATCGTTTATAATAATTTTTAGCTTTTCGGATTAAACGTTTTGGCGCAAAACTTGCATAGATTTAATTGCCGGATTGGCAATACGAGGCTGGTGAATGCGCCGAGAACATTGCCCTCCAATTTGGTTTAATTCGGAAAACGAATTTGCCGACAACGAAATAATACCGAAAAATTTCTCGGTACAAAAGCAAATATTTTTGAAACGGTGAATGGCGGGGTAAAACGCCCTGCTTTTTTTAACCCCCATATATGGTAATTAGATAAAAAAATAACACAATATAGTGTAACTAATTGTAATTATGTATAAATTAAATATAATTAACTTGACTTATTTATAATTATATGTAATTAAATATAATAGCAACGGCTTTGTGTGAGTTGCTTGATGATGGAAGAAAAGATGTTTACCGATGCTCAGCTTATGGAAATAATACCTATGAGCAACAAAAACCGTTTAAAAGAAACTAGAGAATCGCTCCTGATGAGCAAGGCCGAACTTGCCAGGGAAGCGCAGGTTTCTCCGATTACAATTACGCGAATCGAAAATGGAATGCCGTGTCGTATGGAAACCAAACGCAAGATTCTCCTGGCACTCGGATTAAAATTATCAGAAAAAAACAAAATATTTAAGGACTAGACCAACATATGCTTTTCGGGAAAAAAGACCACCTGGTTGGCTTGGACATCGGTTCCAGGTCATTGAAAGCAGCAGAAATTGAGGAAACCAAACGGGGGCGAAGTTTAAAACGATTCGGTATCACTGAAGTCCCCGCTGGGGCAATTGAAGACGGAACGATCAATGACCCCGAAGCGGTCGCTGAATCCATTCGTCAGTTGTTGAAGGCTTTCAATATCAAAGAACGCAATGTGGCGATCTCCATCGGCGGCTATTCGGTCATCGTAAAAAAGATCGCCGTGCAAACCATGGATGAACAACAACTGCAGGATACCATCCATTTTGAAGCCGAGCAATATATCCCCTTCGACATTAGTGATGTGAACCTTGATTTCCAAATCCTGGGCGAAAACGAAAGCAATCCAAGCCAGATGAACGTTTTCCTGGTGGCCGCCAAAAAGGAGATGGTCAACGATTATGTCAGCCTTGCGAATCTCGCCGGACTTAATCCCTGTATCGTCGACGTCGAAGCATTTGCGTTACAAAATATCTTTGAAGTTAACTATGACGCCAGCAATGAAAATGTGGCTCTGATAGACATCGGTGCCAGCAAAACGTCCTTGAACATTTTGAAAGGCACGTCCTCGGTTTTTATGCGGGATGTTTCGCTGGGATGCTCACAGATCAATCAGAAAATTGTTTCGTTAATTGATTGCTCTTATGATGAGGCTGAACAGCTTAAATACGGCGACAACACCGACCGCATTTCCGTAGAGGATTTAAAGGGTATTGTATCATCCGTAGTGGCGGATTGGTGCACTGAAATTCGGCGCGCCCTTGATTTTTTCTATTCCACGTACCCCGATGACCAGATCAAAACGATTATTCTTAGCGGTGGCGGTGCCAATATAAATGAATTTCGTGAATTGCTGGCCGTTGAAGCATCCGCTGAAGTAAACACCATTAATCCGTTCAAAAATGTTTATGTTGATGACGAGCGCTTTGATTCGGATTATATGCGAAGAATCGCGCCCCAGGCCGCCATCAGCATGGGTCTTGCTATGAGAAGGGTGGATGACAAATGATACGAATTAATCTGCTGCCTTTTCGAGCTGCGCGCAAAAAGGAAAACATCCGTCGCCAGGTATCAATCTTTCTGTTGAGTTTGATTTTGGTACTGTTGGGCTTATTCGGCTTCAATCACTACCTTGGCTCAAAAATTGACGCCCTCAATGAGGATATCAAAAGAGCCAATGCCGAATTAAATAAATATAATGAAATCAACAAAGAAATCGCCAGAATCAAACAGACGCTTGAAAATCTGAAAAAGAAGATGGATGTGATCACCACGCTTGAACTCAACCGGCAGGCTCCGGTGCGGCTGATGGATACATTGACCAAAGCGGTGATTGCCAAACGCATGTGGTTTACCAGCTTGGAAGATCAAGATAGCTCGGTAAAAATTGATGGAATTGCGTTGGACAATAAAACGGTGGCCGATTTTATGGTTCGCTTGCAAGCTTGCGGGCTATTCAAAAGCGTCAACTTAAAAACCCTGAAACACAAAGAAATTGAGGGCAATAATCTGAAAGAATTTAAAGTGACCTGCGATAAGACTCCTTTAGAAGGTCAGGAAGAAAAACCAGAAACCACAAAGGCCAAAACATAATGGTAGCAAAAGAACTCTCTTCTTCGAGCAAGCTAGAATCGTTTTTCGAAAATATTGAAAAACTTTCCAAGACCCAACGGGTTCTTATATCCGTAGGCGTCTTTGTGCTGATCATCGGAGCGTTTGTCTACCTCTTATATTTACCTAAATTTGGCGAAATCGATAAATTAGGTAAAAAGCTCGAAACTATTGAGAAAAAACTAATGACCGCCAAGCGCAATGCGGCTTCATTAAAAAAATTTCAGGCCAAGATGAAGGAAGCCGAAGCACAGTTTCAGGCAGCAATGCGCATGCTGCCTGAAAAGGAAGAGATTCCATCGCTGCTAACCAACATTTCCAAAGAGGGGCATGATGTTGGTCTGGACTTTTTGCTGTTTGAACCGAAACCCGAAGTCCGCAAAGAGTTTTATGCCGAAATTCCGGTGGCTATAAATGTGAAAGGTAGCTATCACGATATGGCCATGTTCTTTGATCGTGTTTCACGCTTATCTCGGATCGTCAACGTTAAAAACATCAGCATGGGCCGGGAAAAAGAAGGGGAGCAGCTGAAAACCTCGTGTACGGCGGTTACCTATAAGTTTGTTGAGCCTCCCCCGAACGCAAAAACCGAAAAAAAAAAATAGACATCCTGCAAAAACGACAAACTGCGCTATCATGAAAAAATACCTTGCTCTTTTTCGCAACTTAGTCTGGTTTCTCTGTATATTGACCTTTGTATGGAGCTGTGAGCAGGCATCCGGGCCGCCTCCAAAGCCCAAAGTTATTCGCAAAAAGATAATTGCCAGAAATGATCAATCTGCCGAAACCCAGAAGGTCAAGCAGACACCGCCGGTCAAATCTCAACCGACTGCTCAGCCACAACCGGTGACGGCTGCCCCAGAAAGCCAAGAGCTTCAACAACCACCTCAAAAACCAACAACGACGAGCCCGCCACTTGTTGCTAAAAAGGATGAAACCGTATCTCCCCAAACACCGAGACCTCAACCGGCAACGGCCAAAAAACCGGCCATCGGTCCTAAATCGGATATCTCGATCCTAAAACCGCCGGTGAAGCAACCCCAGCCACCGAAAGCGGCTGCGCCAGCTGAAACGGATGAGACCCCAGAGGAGCCCTCCCCGGATATGAAAATAGCAGTTGTTCCGTCACCCTACTATAGCCCGCAAGGCCGAATTGATCCATTTGAACCGTTGTTTCAGAAAAAACGGGAGGACGCCAAAGTATGGACGCCAAAACGAGGACAGCGAGTTCCGCGCACACCGCTTGAAAAAATTGATTTAAGCCAGCTAAAGCTGGTGGCAATTGTGCTGGCCAAAAGCGGGAACCGGGCCATGGTCGAAGAAACATCCGGTAAAGGATATGTCATTGAAAAAGGCACCTTTATCGGCACCAACGCCGGTAAGGTGGTTACTATCGATTTCGATAGAGTTGTTGTGAAAGAAGAATTCGAAGATAATATGGGCAATGTTAAAGTTCGTGATACCGAGTTAAAACTTCTGAAGCCTCCTGGAGAATTTTAAGATGATTAACCTATTAAAGCGATTTTGCATGCATATTATTCTGATTTTTCTCTTTATCAGTCCCATAATACTGTTGCAAGGATGTGCCGCCAATAAAGCTGCGGAAGGAAAAGCCGAGGGAGAAAAACGGATAACGGCGATCACCACCCACGAAGAGGCCGGGTCAACCGAGGTGACCGTATCGGGAAACCAGATGTTGACGTACACATCCATTAAGCAGGTTTTCCCATTGGGTGTGCTCTTTCATTTTCCGGAAACCTCTCTTGAAAATATCCAACCGGAGTATACGCCAGCGGATAACTCGATCATCACCTTGATCAAGGCTACAGAAATAAAAGAAGAAGACAAGACCACAACCTCACGAATTTTTATCGCCTTGAATAAAGACGTGCCGTATGATATCAGCCCGGGTGATGCGGGTCTGCAGATAGCTTTCCCCAAAACCGCGGTTGTGGCCGCTGCAGCAGAGCCGGCAGCAACAGCAGAAAAACCTTCACCGCCGGCCGTCAAAAAAAGTGTACCGGCAGCCACCCGCATTAAATCGGTGGCCGCCACCCCCCTTCAAAAAAATATAGTGATCACGGTCAGCGCCGATGGTATCATAAAAAATTACAAGTCATTTACCATCGATGATCCCCCGCGCATCGTCATTGACCTGTATAAACTCAAAAGCCCCTTTACCAAAGAGCAACGCCTTGCGGTAACGTCTAAATGGGTAAGACAGGTGCGCCATTTCGGTCATCCGGACAAAGTCAGATTGGTGCTCGATACCTACAAGCCTTATCTCTCCAAATTCTCGGCAACCCCGGTTGACAGCGGGTTGTTAATTCATGTGGGCACAGTACCCGCCAAACCCGCGGAACAAGAGCAGATCCCTGTTGTGACGCAAACCCAAAAGACGGCCGAGCCCGAAAAGAAAGAACCCGTGATAAAACAGCCTGCCCCGGCAGCCGCGGAAAAGCAGGAGGCTGAGGTCAAAGAAGAAAAATACGACAAGCCCGCATGGGTCAACCGTATTGATTTTTCCAGCGAAGAAGAAGGAAAATCGGCGTTAATTATTGGAACCACCCGGCCCGTCAAATATGAAATAAAAAAAGTGAGTGATAAGATGGTGCACCTCCGGCTCTTTGACACCAATATCCCGGAATACCGCAAACGGGCACTGATTACCACCCGCTTTGAAAGCGCCGTGGACCGCATAACCCCGATTCAGACACCGGCAACGAAAAACGAATCGTTGTTTGCAATTGAAATGCGGGAGGCGGTGCCGTATTTTGTTAACCAGAAAGAAAACGCTATCCGCGTCAATTTTTCAGCCTCTAAAATCCCTCCCAAACCCTATGAGGATGCCGATCTTCCGGCCTGGAAAAAAGTTTTGGCCGAAGGGGAAGCAGCCGCCGAGCCTGCAAAGCAGGCTGCCGAAGCCGAAGCACCCGCTAAAAAGGCAGTTGCCCCTGCGCCCAAAAGGCAACCTGTGAAAGCCGCAAAACCTCCTAAAGTTGAAACGATTATGACTGAACCGCCGACAAGGGAGGCGCTTGGCGATGAGGAAATGGCCGGAGTCATATCCGAAAGGAGAGCGGATGAATTTGATATCGAACGCCAAACCAGAGTGGATCTGTATAGCGGAGAAGAAGAACGGGTTGATATTTACGGTGAAAGAGTCATCCGAAGATACACCGGCGAGCCGATTGCCCTGGATTTTTATGAAACCGACATTAAGAATGTTTTTCGAATCTTAAAGGAAGTCGGCGGCAAGAATTTCGCCGTTGACAAAAATGTCACCGGAAAAGTCACCCTTGCCCTTGAAGAGCCGGTGCCCTGGGACCAGGTGCTCGACCTGGTTCTGAAAATGAATCAGCTGGGTAGAATTTGGGAGGGAAACATCATTCGGATTGCCACCTTAAAAACGCTCGAATTGGAAGAAAAACAAAAACGACTGAAATTGGAGGAGGAGAAAAAAAGAAGAAAAGAAGAAGCTCTCATAACAGCCTTTCTCAGGATTAACTATGCCAATGCACAATCCGTGGCCGATAAACATATTGTTCCGCTATACGAACCCCGGGAGGGTGCCAAGGAAAAGGAACGCGGCTCGGTGACGGTCGATGAGCGACTGAACATGATTATCGTTACCGGAACACCCTCACTGGTCAAACGCGCCAAAGAAATCATTAATCGAGTCGACCTGGTAACACCCCAGGTCATCATTGAAGCCAGAGTCGTTGAAGCCAACAGCAGTTTCTCAAGAGATCTCGGTTTCGATTGGGGAACGGTCACCCTCGGCCAATTTGATTTGGGTAATGTTTTTAGCGTCGGTCCCACCACGTTTCGAGCCAATAATTTACCGGAAGGCGAACCGACGGCGGTGCTGGGTTTCAATGTCTCCAAACTTAAGGGAACATCGTTTGATATCGTCGCTGCCCAACTTGTCGCCAGCGAAATTGAGGGCATCACAAATATCCTGTCTGCGCCAAAGATTGTCACCCTCAACAATCAAAAGGCCAAAATAAAACAAGGCTTTGAGGTGCCGTATTTGGAACGCGATTCTTCCGGTAATGCCACGGTGCGGTTCAAAAATGTGGATTTGTTACTGGAAGTAACTCCCAGTGTGACCTTCGACAATCGCGTATCATTGGATATATTTGTGACCAAAAACGACATCGTCGATCCGACCGCTCCGCAACCGGCCCTGTCAACCAATGAGGCCCAGACCAAAATCTTATTGGACGACGGGGAAACCGTGGTGATCGGTGGTATCCTGAAATCGACCCAACAATGGGGTGAAGATAGAATCCCCGGATTGGGAAAGCTGCCCGGTCTCGGCTGGCTCTTTAAAGCCCAAGAGCACGATGATGATAAAAACGAGCTGTTAATCTTTATCACTCCTCAAATCGTCTATCTCGAACAGCAGAAATTGTAGGCCGCACGTTTTCGGTCTGCCATTTTTGGATAAAAAAAAATTGCGAATGGGTGTAGGCGGCATTCATCCATTCGCATTTTTTTTGGAGTAAGCGTTATCTTAACTGTTTAATGGCCAGTTGCGCCTCATCGGCCAATGGACTATCCGGGGCAAGCCTGATGACCGCCTCATAGGCGTAACGCGCTTTGGTTAAATTACCTGATGACTGGTAAGCCTTGGCCAGATCGTAATGCAAAAGGGGTTGATCCGGTGCAATTTTTACGGCTTTTTCCAGCTTAACAGTCGCTTCTTCAACCCGGTCTAAGGCGATATATGTTCGGGCAAGACCCCGCAACGCCACCACAAAATCGGGATTCATATCCAATGCCTGAAGATAGTAGTCTTCCGAGCGCGTGTAGTCTTTTATCTCATAGTAGACATCTCCCAGGTTCGTGAGCGGATAATGGGGGGTTGCATATAGGGCAATTTCGGTGGCCTTGACATAATACTCAATGGCCAAATCCCATTGCTTTTGGGCGGCATAGGCGTTTCCCAGATTGTTCATGGCCGGACCATAATCGGGCTTGATGTCCAAGGCTTTTTTAAAATGCGGAATAGCTCGGTCATATTGTTTTTTGTAATAGTAGGCCAGCCCCAAGTCGTTCTGGAGAAAATGGTCATTCGGATTGAGTTTTTCAGCTTTTAACAGTTCTTGGAGCGCCTGCGTGAATTTTCTGTCCCGCAAATAGGCCTCACCAAGATCTCTTGTCGCTTCGGCTTCCTTGTTGCGTTTTTCATTATCCATGGATGCACACGCAACCGCAAATACGAGAAAGAAGATAAGACCTAGATCAAAAAATCGCTGCATATTCATTTGGGGTTTCCTCATTTTTTTATCAGACCTAAAACGGCGGCAATCTCAGCGGCCGTGCGATCGACAAATTGTTTGAAATCTTTAGCGCTCAGGGGTTGACCGGGTGCCGGGGCCTTCTTGAGGTCCTTCGGCAGAATGTAAACCGGCGCATTGATCAAGGCTGTATCCGGTTTGATGTTAAATCCCGGGGGAAACTGCTGGGTAAAGTACATTTCCTGGAAGCCGGAAAATTTGAGGGCATGGGCGGTGGAATTGAGAACGGCAACATCAGCACCATCAACAATGCCCTGTTTCTTGGCTGCAACCAACCCGGCCAGAGATTCACCGCCATGGGTGCAGGCAATATGCCCGTTACGGTTGGCCGTCAGCTGCCAATCCATGATGGCCTGTTCGTTTACCTCCACGAAAAAGACGCGTTGGCCGCCGGCCAGTTGATTGTAACGTTGCACCAAATGAATCACCCGCGGCATTGAGACCGGGTTTCCGATCATGGCCGCTTGAGCCACACTGGGTTTTACGGTCACCGGCTCGAATCTACGTTTAGCTGGGTCCGGTTCCAGATAGTAACGATACACCGGATTGGCGTGTTCGGACTGAACGCCTAAGATCTTTGGCAATGCGGCGATAATTCCGGCTTCATAAAATTTTAAAAACCCGCTAAGCACAGCGGTAATATTGCCGGCATTTCCGATGGGCACTACCACGGCTAGGCGGGATACATCCCATTCGAAATCCTGGGCGATCTCATAGGAATACGATTCCTGTCCCAAAATACGCCAGGCGTTCTTGGAATTCAACAGCGCCACATTATAGGTTTCAGATAAGGCTTCCACCACTTTCATGCAATCATCAAAGACACCGGGAATCTCAAACACGATGGCTCCGCTGCCCAAAGGCTGGGAAAGTTGTTGCGGGGTCACTTTTTTGTGAGGCAGCAATACGGCCGAGGTGATCTGTGAGGTTAAATAGGAAGCATACAGAGCCGCTGCTGCCGAAGTATCACCGGTAGAGGCACAAATGGCGAGCACCTCTGATACCTTCCCGCTTTGAAGCAGGTATTGGATGTAGCTTAAGGCGCTGGCCATCCCTCGATCTTTGAATGAGGCGCTGGGATTTTGTCCTTCGTTTTTAAAATAAAATCGCAGACCAACGTTTTGCTGCAAGGCGGCATTGGCCTCAACCATGGGTGTATGGCCCTCGCCCAGGTACACAATGGCCTTCAACGGGACCACCGGCCCGATAAATTCATGATATCGATAGATGCCTTTCAAAGCCGGTTCATGGAGCATCTTGCGATAGTCAAAAACACGCTGCCAGTGCTCTCCGGGAAACTTTTTCAACTGATCAACGTCACCGTCATAAATGAGCAGCACCTCGCCGCACGCCGGACATACATACAGCAGGTTTTCGATGCCATATTCCTGCTGGCAGCCAAGGCAACGATACATCATCCGACCCGCATGGCTGGGGAGCAAATGATCACGAATCTCTTTTGGAAAATCATCAGGCTTCACGGTGCTATTTTTTCCATTCCGCCAAGATAAGATACAAGCGCGTCAGGGATCACCACCGCGCCGTCGGATTGCTGAAAATTTTCGAGCAGGGCCGCCAGGGTGCGACCGACGGCAAGCCCGGACCCATTTAAGGTATGAACGAGTTCCGTACCCTTTTTGCCTTTTCGTTTGAATCGGATATTGGCACGCCGGGCCTGGAAATCCTCAAAATTACTGCACGATGAGATCTCGCGGTATACACCCTGGGCGGGCATCCAGACTTCAATATCGTAGGTCTTTGCTGCGGAAAACCCTAAATCGCCGGTGCATAGCTCGACCACCTGATACGGCAGCTGCAGCTTTTGCAAAATGCTTTCAGCATCGGCCAACAGGGTCTCAAGCTCATCATAGGATGTCTCCGGTGTGGTGAATTTGACCAGTTCAACTTTGTTAAACTGGTGCTGCCGAATTAAGCCGCGTGTATCCTTGCCGTAAGAACCTGCTTCGGATCGAAAACAGGGGGTATAGGCTGTGTAGCAAAGCGGCAGCTTATCTTCATCCAGGATTTCACCCTGATGGATATTGGTGACCGGAACCTCGGCGGTTGGGATCAAAAAATAATCCCAATTTGAAAGCTTAAACAGATCTTCCTCGAATTTAGGTAATTGACCGGTATGGGTCATGCTCTGCCGGTTAACAATAAACGGCGGAAGAGTTTCCGTATAACCGTGGGATGTCGTATGGATATCCAGCATGAAATTAATTAAGGCTCTTTCTAATTTTGCACCGGCGCCGAAATATAGTGGAAAACGAGAACCGGTAATCTTAGCGGCTCGTTCAAAATCAAGGATACCCAGCATTTGGCCGAGTTCCCAATGCGCCTTGGGATCGAAGCCAAACTGCGCAGGGTCACCAACCGTTTTGATAACCGGATTTTCGGATTCGTCCTTACCCATCGGTACCGTTGAATGCGGCAAATTCGGCAATCCTAAAAGGATTTCGTCGAGTTGTTCCTGCTTCAGCGTAAGATCTTTATCGAGCTCTTTTATCCGGATTGAAACATCTCGCATCTCAGCTACCAAGATATCTGCATTTTCACCGGCTTTTTTCATTTCGGCAATTTGATCAGAAACCACATTGCGTTGATGTCTCAGCGCTTCAATTTCTTGCAGAATCATGCGGCGGTCTTCATCGCATTTTTGAAACGCATGTAGATCAGCTGATTGTCCACGGGCCTTCAGTGCCTTTTGAACATCAGACAAATTTTGTCTCAAAAACTTGATTTCGAGCATATCTAGCCTTATATTAAATATTTATAGTTTGGTTTCAACATCCTACCCGAGTGACCAGAAAAAATGCTATATTCTTATTCGATGGTATATTGCAGGACGTTTAAACACTGCCGGAGTTAGCATGCAGGAGCCATTTAGTCAACGATTATTGAATGTTGTAAGCTTCCATTATTTTGTTGCTACCGCCTCTTAAACATATTGTAGTTAGGGAGACATCGCATGGAAGAAATTCAAGTCGCAAAAAGTCAAATTCGAAGTGATATCGCCAAAACGTTAGCCGCGCTTTCTCAAAAAGAAATCGCCTTAAAAACAAAAGCGATTGAAAACAAACTCTTTGATTTTGCTAATTTCTTAGAGTCAAAAATTGCGCTGCTATATGTCAACAGTGGATGTGAAGTCGCCACGCATACAATTTTAGCTCGAAGTTACGCTTACAACAAAATTGTTGTTTTACCGGCATTTAATGCCGGATCTTTTGAAATGACACTCATGAAAGTCGACGATCTGACCAACGACCTGAAAAGCGGCTCAAGAGGCATTCTGGAACCGGATCCAGACCGTTGTAAAATTGTACCGATTGATCGGATTGATATCGCCATAATTCCGGCAGTTGCTTTGGATGAAAAAGGTGGTCGGATAGGCTCCGGTGAAGGCTATTACGACAGGCTGATTCCCAATTTAGCAATTACCACCCGCAAGGTAGCCCTTGCCTTGGAAGAACAAATTGTTCCGCAGGTTCCGATTGAATCCCACGACAAACATGTTGATATCATCATTACCGACAGACGAATCATTTATAAGATATAAAACACAAGCGTTCAGTGCCCGGCTGAACGCTCGTGTTTTATGGGTTCAATATTTTTTCAAGTTTCTGAAGATTGTCAACCTCTCCCACCGCAATAACGGTATCATCCGGCCGGATAACGGCTTCAAATGATGGATTAAACAACATACTGCCATCCGGCTTTTTAATGGCAATGATAATAAGATTAAAGTTTTGCCGGATTCCGGAATCCTTCAGCATAACATCGACCAACGAAGAGGACCCATCCACAGGTATCTCTTCCATCTGAATGTCTTTGCGCGCATGCGCAAAGGCAAGGTCCAAAAAACTCGTCACTGTTGGCCGAACGATCCGATGGGCCATATTCAGTGCCCCCATTTCATAGGGCGACTCCACCCGATCTGCACCGGCCGCCTTTAGCTTGATCTTGGATTCCTCTTGGCTTGCCCGGGCGATGATTAGAAGATCAGGTGCCAGCTGCCGGGCGGTTAACACCAAAAATACATTATCGGTATCCGTAGCCAACGCAGCAACCAGACCTTTGGCACGCTGAATGCCGGCCTTAATCAGATTGGTCTCATTCGCCGCTTCTCCGGTGACATATAGGATTCCATCTTGATCCATGACCGATATCAACTCCGGATTCTTATCGATCACGACCAAGTCCATTGGCGTTTGTCTCAAATTACGGGCTAAAACCCTTCCAATGCGTCCATATCCACAAATAATATAATGATTCTTCAATCGGTTAAGTTGTTTGTCCAATCTCCTCCTCCCCATAATGACTCGGATTCGTCCTTCAACCATAAATTGTACGACCGCAGCGGCGACATATAATGTGAAGCCAACACCGGAGAATATGAGAAATATGGAAAATATGCGCCCCACGGCACCGACATCATGCACTTCACGGTAGCCAACAGTGGAAATGGTAATAACAGTCATGTAGAGTGCATCCAAGATTCCCCAATCTTCAATCAGCATGTATCCGGCTGTACCGAGAATGATAATGAGCGCTGACAACACCACAGATATGAGCAAATGTCTCGTACTATCCATTTCACCGCCTTAATAGGCATGAGTCATTTTCAATTCTGATTATGTTAATATTTTATAAAAAAATCAATTGCTTTTTGCCGCAGCCCTTCATTTGCTGCAAGAGTTATCTTCTTATCGTCGTGAAGGACGATCCATGGCCTTTGGATAAGATAATGTCCGAGAGTCTAGACCCTTGACCTTACTGCCCCTGATTTGATAGAAAAATTGTTCATGGAAACAGATACACTTAAACATGAACGCCAGCGCCATGAGATGGTGCGCCAACAAATCGAAGCGCGGGGCATCGGCGATATAAATGTACTGGCAGCCTTGCGGAAAGTTCCGCGACATCTTTTTGTCAGCGAAGCTTTACGAGATCAAGCCTATGGTGACTTCCCGCTGCCCATCGGTGAACAACAAACCATCTCTCAGCCATTTATTGTGGCCGAAATGACCCAGGCACTGGAGCTCACACCAAACGATCGGGTACTGGAAATTGGCACCGGATCCGGATACCAGGCGGCTATTTTAGCGCAGATTGCTTACCGTGTTTACACGATTGAACGAATTCGAGCGTTGTTTGTGCAGGCCCGCAAACTTCTCGACAAACTTAATTACCACAATATCGTCATGCGTTGCGCGGACGGAACCAAAGGCTGGGAAGATGAATGCCCGTTTAATGCCATAATTGTTACCGCAGGAGCCCCTGCAATTCCCGGATTGCTGATCGAGCAGTTAGCCGATGGGGGACGGCTGGTGGTTCCGGTCGGCAATCAACATTCGCAAGATCTGATTAAAATCACCAAGGATCAAAGCGGAATTCATCAAACGAATCTGGGCGGTTGCCGATTTGTTAAACTTGTCGGAAAACATGGCTGGAGGGAACCGTAATTCCTGAATTCGCAATTCTCAATTAATGACAACTTCAACCACTGCCATTTCTATTCACGAGCAAATATTAATGAAATACAGCGACTATGAATAAAGATAATTATATGACATGGAAAGATGCTTTTTTTGCCAGCCCTGGTCCCGACTCGCTGAAAAGTGCTGCAGTGTTGTCGCTTAAAGGACTTTGCATGGGATCGGCCGACGTGATTCCGGGAGTTTCCGGCGGAACGATCGCTTTGATTACCGGAATTTATGAACAACTGATTGGCGCAATTAGATCCATTGACTCCGCACTGATAAAAAAGGCACTGAGCGGTGAACTAAAAAGCGTGCTGGCCCAAATCCATGCGCGCTTCCTGATGTCCCTATTATTAGGTATCGGATTGGCGATTATAAGCCTTGCCCGCTTCATGAATTATGTTTTACATCATCATCCGGTTCCCACCTGGAGCCTTTTTTTTGGGCTTATTGCGGCTTCCATCTTCGTCGTCGGCAAACAAGTAAAAAATTGGTTCGGCCCAGCGGGGATCGGCTTTATCGCAGGAACTGCTGCAGCCACCATCATTGTCAATTTAATACCGGTAGCCACTCCCGAAAAATTATGGTTTATTTTTCTCTGCGGAATCATCGCCATCTGCGCCATGATTTTACCGGGCATTAGCGGTGCCTTTATTTTGTTGATTCTAGGCAAATACGAGTTCATCACCGCTACCCTGAAAAACCCGTTTCTACCCTTAAACTTCCTCATCATCGTGGTATTCGCATGTGGGTGTCTGATCGGCTTGGTAGCTTTTTCGAGAGTGTTGAATTATTTTTTGCAAAAAATTCATAACCTCACGATTGCTTTTTTAACCGGACTGATGGCCGGATCTATCCAAAAAATCTGGCCCTGGAAAGACGTAGTTGAAACCCAGATCATTCGGGGCAAAGCCTATGTCCTGGTGGAGCGCAATATTCTACCGGATGCCATTGATGGGGAGTTTTTTTACGCACTTTTGCTGGCCGTCATCGGATTTATCGCCGTGCTGGTTATTGAGCACCTCTCAAAGAAAAAAGCGTGATCCACTGAACATGACTACTGTTTTTGTACTTCCTTCTTTAAAAATCCAATAAACGCCTCGCTCAGTGGAGATAAACTGCGGCTTTTATGCCAGGTAAGATAAAAACGTCTTGTTAGATTCAACCCATCAACGGCCAGCGCGCTCAGTGCACCGGCCTTAACCTCTTCGGCCACGGCAAGCGTAGAAAGAATCGAAATGCCAGCTCCATGCTTTATTGCCTGACGGACAGATTCGGTGCTTCCCATTTCCGCCACCACCTTCAGGTCATCAATGCTATAGCCAACGGAGGATAAGCTAGCGGCAATGGATTTTAAGGTTCCGGAGCCGCTTTCCCGAATGATAAAGGCTTCGTCCAAAAGCATCTTTACGGATATGCTTTTTTTATCGGACCAGGGGTGATGCTTCGGAACGATCACCATCATCTCATCATCAAGCAATTTTTCCTGCGATATTTTTTTACTTCCAGACCTGGCCCCAACCACCCCGAATTCAATCATTCCTTCCAGGGTATCATTAATTATCTTCTGCGTATCACCAATTACCAAAGAAATGAAAATATCCGGAAACTGCTGGGTAAAGGCGCCCACGATCTGGGGTAGCAGATAACCACCCGGGATAGTGCTGCCGCCGATGACAAGCGTTCCTTTGATTTTGCCTTTAAACTCAGCCATAGCTGTTTCGGTTTCATTGCGCAGGGCTAGAAGTCTCTTGGCGTATCTGTACAGCAATTCACCTGCCTTGGTGGGCAGCGCTTCTTTTGACATTCGATCGATCAGGCGACAGCCAAGGTGATCTTCTAAGTCTTTGATGTGGCTGCTGACAGTGGGCTGGGAGAGATGGATGGTTTCTCCGGCCTTTGAGAAACTCTTAAGCTCAACAACTTTACAAAAGATATGTAGTTGCCAAAGATCCATGGGGGAGCGTTTTCTTTAAAAATGGTTTAATGAATCCTGAAGTAAAATAAGATTATCGGGGTTTTTCTCTACCTCCAAATATTTGAATATTTTCAATTGAAGATTGATGAATTCGTAAAAAGTCGCCGCATCGTCATGCCGGACTTGATCCGCCATCCAGAATATATTGAATTTGCTGGATTCCGGCTTTCGCCGGAATGACAGGAAAACGGAAAAAGTGACTTTTTACGAAGCAATCAAGATTGAATATTTAAGTGGGTTTTTGCTTGGCTAAAGTGGACTTCTTGCCGAATTTTTTTTTGATTTTCTGTTGGACCAGCGGAGGCACCATCCCATTAATATTTCCGCCGAATTGCGCGGCTTCTTTGATAATCGATGAACTCGTATAAATCCACCGCAATCCGGTCATCAAAAAAACGGTCTGAACCTCCCGGTTAAGTTTGCGATTCATTAATGCCATCTGGAACTCATATTCAAAATCCGACATGGCCCGCAGACCACGAAGAATACCTTGTGCTTTTCGTTTTTTTGCATATTCCACCGTAAGGCCGTTAAACGTGTCGATCTCGACATTGGAAAATTTTTTCAAGGCAGATTCTAGCATTTGCACCCGTTCAGCAATAGTAAAAAGTCCCTTTTTACCGGGATTGTGCAATATGGCAACGATGATTTTATCAAAAATTTTTAAACCTCGTTCAACAATGTCGAGGTGACCATTGGTGACAGGATCAAAGGAACCGGGATAAATGGCGATTTTTTTCATTGTTTAATTCATCCTATTTCAGCTTAAGAGTTTTTCTTTATAGCATATAATCTAAAAATGAAACAAGCGTTTTCCCGTAGTGTCGCTGATCCATTAACTTAAAAGGCAAATCGCTTTCCGGCAGCGGTTCAAATTTTGAATGCTCAATAATCAGGCGTGCGCCGGATTCCAGACAGCGACTGCGGTGAAGATTAGAAAGGGATGGTTCAATCAGGTGCCCGCCATAGGGTGGATCCATAAAGGCAAGATTAAAGGCATAATTTAATGATTGGATGCAATCTAAATTTTTCAGTATATTCCACTGGATGACCGTCGCCTTTTTTTCCAGAGAGAAGGCGTTAATGTTGCGTTGTAAAACAGATATGGCCTGTTTATGCGTATCGATAAAAAAACCGCGTTCTGCGCCCCGGCTGATCGCCTCGATACCAAGGGCGCCGGTACCCGCAAACAAATCCAAAACCATGGCTCCGCGCACACGTGGCCCCAAAATGTTGAAAATCGCTTCCCGTGTGCGATCCATTGTGGGTCGGGTATGACTGCCCCGAACCGATACCAGTTTTCGACCCTTTAACTCCCCCCCAATGATCCTCAATTTCAGCTTCCTAAAATAAGAATTTTCAACCTATAAGTGAGGAATTTTTTTTGATATGCCCCGCCACTTTGCGGGATTTCACGTCTTGATTCTTTGCATTAATGTGTTCAACAAACCGCACGAGGATTTTCGTTGAGGCGAAATCGCAGAGGGCATGGCGCAGAGAGCAAAGCGTAAACATAATGTCAACAGACTTTTCCTTTAACGCTATGCGCTTTGCGCTATGCCCCATGCTTTAGGCCCGCGGAGAACGCCGCAGATCAAAAAAATAGGCACTTATAGGTGGAAATTAGTTGAGGTTTTTGATTTTCTTGTAAAGATAACTCCGCCCAACCCCTATGGCTTTGGCGGTTTTGGCAATATTATTTTCATTTTCAGTCAGCTTCTGTTTGATAAATTCTTTTTCAAACTCTTTGCGGGCTTCCTTAAATCGCCCGATTTGCAAAAGCTCGGAACCCATCGAACTGGTCTCATGACAAACTGCCAGATTATAAGAAGCCGGTATATCCTCGTCATCGATTACATTTTTATCCACCATAATCACCAATCGCTCGATCAGATTCTTCAATTCCCGAACATTTCCCGGCCAGGAATAACTGCCCAAAATTTTAAGGGCAGACGGGGTGATCGTTTTGGGTTTGCTGCGGTTCTGATTTGCAAATTCATTCAGAAAATTGTCTACCAGTTCAGGAATGTCATCAATGCGATGCCTCAGCGGCGGGACTTCGATGGGGATAACATTTAAGCGATAATAAAGATCTTCTCTGAAGCTTCCATTTTCAATTTCCTGCTCAAGATTTTTATTGCTGGCGGCAATCACTCTTACATTTACCCTGATCGTTCTGCTTCCGCCAACGCGTTGAATTTTTTGTTCCTGTAGCACCCGCAGAATTTTCGCCTGGGTCATTAAGCTCATGTCACCGATTTCATCCAGAAAAATCGTACCATTGTTGGCCAGTTCGAATTTACCAATTTTTTTGGTCAGTGCTGCCGAGAACGCTCCTTTTTCATGACCAAACAATTCACTTTCAATCAACTCATCCGGAATAGCCGCACAGTTGACATCTATCAGGGGCTGATCGGCTCGCGGACTTAGCTGGTGAATGGTGCGGGCGACCAGCTCTTTTCCGGTACCATTTTCTCCTTTAATCAGTATATAGCTGTCCGTGGGGGCTGCGGCAGCAATATTTTTCTTTAATTCGATGGTCCCGAGGCTGTTGCCGTTGATAGAATTTTTTTCCAACGTCTTTTTACGCAGATATTTGTTTTCTTCTTCCAGGCGCCTGAAATTCAGGGCGTTATTAATCGCCACTATAACCTTGTCGATGGAAAGGGGCTTTTCAATGAGATCAAATGCCCCAAGCTTGGTGGCTCTGACGGCGGTTTCGATGGTCCCGTGTCCGGTGATAATGATCACCTGGATATGGGGATTATCTTTTTTAATCTCCTTTAAGGTTTCAATACCGTCAATCCCCGGCATCCAGATATCAAGCAATACAAGATCCGGAGATTCGGTATCAATAATTTTCAACGCCTCATAGCCGTTTGCAGCAGTTGAAACGTCAAAGCCTTCATCGGATAAGAGGCCGCTAAGCGTTTGCAATATGGATTGTTCGTCATCCACAATTAACACTGATGGAAACATAAAGTATCGCTCCTTGCTAGGTTTTGGATCTTTACTATCGATCTCACAAAAACAGTTATAATCGGGTATTTAAAATATGCATGGGGCGGGGAGCAAGGGGCAAGGAGCATAGCGAAATCCTGCAATCAGAGGTTGCAGGCACTATGTTCCTTACCCCATGCACCACGCTCCACGCCCTATGCCCTATGCTCTTTGCCCTCTGCCAAATGTCCGTTATTCCGGCAGTTCGATAACAAATTTGGCGCCACGGGGTATATTGTCCTGAACGTTTATCATACCATTATGATCGGCAATAATGGTATTTACGATGGTAAGGCCTAATCCCATACCGGACTTTTTTGTAGAAAAATGGGGTTCGAAAAGGCGCGTCTTGTCTTCGTCTGAAATTCCCAGACCGTCATCAGCAACTTCGACCCGGACTCGTTTTAAAATCGGATCATGAGATATCGCAATGCTGATATTACCATTTTCTTCAATTGCGCCAATCGCATTGTCAATCAGGTTGATGAGGGCTTGTTTGATCTGCTGGCGGTCAAGATTTAGCAGCGGCATATCATCGGCATTGCTGATCTTAAAATTAATATTCGGATGCCCTTCCTTATATAGCGCAACGCTTTCTTCAATGATCTGCAGTAGCTCACAGGGTTTGGGATGTGCGCTTGGAAATCGTGCAAACGATGAAAATTCGTTGACCAGATTCCGAATTAACTCAACATGATCAATTATCGTTTGCGTGCATTCTTCAAAAACCGAATCATTTAACTGCGTGGCGTATTTGCGTTTCAGACGCTGTGCTGAAAGGGTTATCGGGGTTAGCGGGTTTTTTACTTCATGCGCAATTCTGCGGGCCACCTCACGCCAGGCTGCCATCCGTTGTCCTTTTTCAAGCTCGGTTAAGTCATCGAAAACAATAAGAATTCCAATATTGCGACCGGTATCATCCCGCAATGCATTGACCGAAAACAGAAAACTTCTCGGTCTGCCCTCGATAATGAGGCGCAATGGCAATTCAATCACATTTCCCCGCGAAAGGGTCAGGTTTTCCATGATTTCATTGGCAAGATCCAGATGCTGGCCGTTTAATAAATGCTTATAGCTTTTATTTAATACCTGCTCGGCCTTGAGATTGAGCATTTTTTCAGCCGACTTGTTCATCGTCGATATCAGGCCATTGGCGTCGAGAGTCACAACCCCGGCAGAAACGCTCTTCAACACGATTTCAAGATGCTGGCGTTTTTCTTCAATTTCTATATTTTGCTGTTGAAGCATGCGCGCCGAGAGCTCAAGCTGCTCTCTGCTGTTTTTAAGATCCTTTGTCATTTTGTTAAACGATTCCACCAGGCTCCCAATCTCGTCATCGGCAACCGGACTGATGCTAAAGCTCAGCTCGCCTTCGGCCACGCGCCGAGTTCCTTCGGCCAGCTCCTTAATGGGTATGCTGATGGATTTGGCCAAGTAAAAACCGAACCAAATGGCACAGAACAATACCAGCAATGCCACAATGGATAAGGTAATATAGTAGGTAATCTGAATTGGTTTTTTCAGCAGCTTAATTTGTTGGTACTCGGCAAAGCCCCGATTAATGGACCGCATTTTTTCCGAAATATCCGGGGGAAGCAGAATGGTCGCCACCACAAACGCTTCGGCATCTTCGGGCAACACACCGAATGGAACGGTTGCGATGGTTTTGATAAACTCCCCGGAGGGAACGCTTTGCGCAATGGATCGCACACCGTTTTCCGGCAGGTTGCTGTGCAGGTTATCTTTGGAAATAACACCGAAATATTCATTTTCGAGTTTTTGTGCCAGGATAAAGGTAATCCGCTCGGAATTGGCTGCATAGACCTCCACCGCATCGAGATTAAATTCTCTTTGAACAACCTGGATATATTGGGAAAGCGCATTGGCCTTGGCCGGATCAAGCAGTTTTTTGCTAATGATTTGGTAAGCCATGCGTTTCAGAAAAAATTGATTATTGGCTTCTACCCGTCCATAGACGCTTCCGCCAACCTGCAATGAATTTTCAAGGGCCTGCTCCACGGGAACATTGAACCAGAATTCGATGCTGGTGGTAATAAAATTGATGGAAAAGAAAAATAAAACAATGGTGGGCAACAGTGTCAAAGCGATAAAGGCAACGACCAGCCGGGTACGCAGACGCGCACCAAGCACTTTGCGCTTTCGATCATAAAGCAGTTTGACCAGATTCCTGAACACCAGAAAAATCAATAAGATTAACAAAAGTAAATTGATGTTGATCAGAATGAACATCAAAATGGTGTTTGAAATCGGGATATCGGCACCAAAGCGAATAATGCGGCTCTCTAGAAACGTCAGAAGCGCGACCACAACGATAATTACAAAAATGAGAAAAACCTCACGCTTCCGTCGGCGCAAGTCTTCCCCGGTAATCGTTGGTTTTGTATCTGTGGCTTTAGATTTAAACATGGTTAAAATGGCGGGGCAACTATTGGATTTGCTTCGCGCTTACATGAATTCTTGGAATATGTTACCATTACAACCAATTTAATAAATAAAGTCAATGGTATACCAATCCGTTTCAAAATCCCACAAAGAAACAAAAAACAGCACATAATGCAGATAAAAAGGAAGGGTTTTTTTGCTGAACTCGGCCTTTACGCGCAATTGATACTGACTGCCTTTTTCAAGCCGGCTCAAAGGAATTATTTTCAGGCTGCGTATTTCAGTCATCAGTTTCTGGGCTTCTTTAAAGGAGTTGGTAACCTTTTGGTTGTTGTCTTCCCAGGATCGGTGAATCGTAAATTCCTTTTTCAGATTATCGTATTTGATCGTGTGGGTAACTTCAGCATCAGCGATAGTTCCGTCAAACCAAAAATTTTGCACCCGATTTAAACTGGCGAAAAATGAAAAAGTAGCGGGGACACCGCTTAAAATCGCCTTTTTCATTTCCTCACGGAACGCCCCTTCGACATTCAAATATAACAAAAGGTCATCACGGGTATTGGAAACAGTAATATTTGTCAGTATGGCATCTTCGGCAATTGCCGATGCATTGATCACCAAAAGGAAGCAAATGACGAGGGCTAATTTTTTCCGCTTCGCTAAAAATGCCATAATCATGTATGTAAGAATTTACGGTATCAAATGCCTTACCTGCCGCGTGAAACCATATACTCGCGTTCACTTGGCCAATACTGGTCGGCAAAATCAATTTTATTAATATCTGAAACCGGCTTAAATTGCAAGTGATTTTGACTGATTAGGAGCTACATCCGTGGTGGTGGTGGTGGTGGTGGGAAGGGTCTGGGTTTCCCAAGATTCCTTTTGCTCAAAGAATTTTTCAAGGAACGCATGATTAAAGGCGTGACCGGATTTATTAACGACAATATGCGCCAAAAGCGGCATGCCGAGAAGGGAAAAATCGCCGATACAATCAAGAAGCTTGTGGCGCACAAATTCATCTTCATAGCGCAAACCATCCGCATTTAAAATATCGGTTTTATCAATCACCACCGCGTTATCCAGAGAACCGCCGCGGGCCAACCCGTAACGCTTCATATATTCCACTTCGTGCAGAAAACCAAATGTTCTGGCCTTGGATACTTCACATTCGAATACGTGATCCAGCACCTCAATCGTACAGGTTTGCTTTTGGATGAGCGGATGATCGAATTCAATATTACAGGTTATCCGAAAGGTGGAATCGGGATAGGCGCCAACAAACTTTCCATCTCGCTCAAGGGTAATCGGATTTTTTAGCACAAAAAAGTGTCGCAAGGCATTCTGTTCTTGGATTCCAGCCTTCATGATCTGTTGCGTGAACGGAGCGGCACTGCCGTCCATAACCGGAACTTCGTATGCATTCAGCTCAATGATGACATTGTCGATGGAAAGCCCGGCCAAACACGCCATTAAATGCTCAATGGTGGATACAATAACCCCCTCCGAACCAATAACCGTTGCCAGGCTGGTATCCACCACGCAATTGAAGCGGGCCGGGATAACCGGTTGGTCCGGCAGATCGGTGCGGACAAACTTGATACCATGGTTGATGGGAGCCGGCTTAATGGTGAGCCGAACTGCTTTGCCTGAATGAAGACCGATGCCTGCACATCGTATGGCTCGGGCAACGGTTCGTTGTTTAGTTGGTATGGTCATCTTCGGTAATTGTTTTAGGGTCGTCGGAATTTGAAATTAGCTGATCAAGGCGAAGATTTTTTTGGCAATGTATAGAATCCTATCACATTTCTAAGATATTGAAAGAGTTTAATATTATATTTCTTTAAGAAATGTCAATAAGTTTATTCGCCTTTGCCACCCGCCTTCGCTCTGACGAGCTTCCGACTTCGTCAAAACTTCGTCGAGACAAGTCGGCACGATAGGCCATGGTGGCTGAACTGCCCGAAAGGGATGGGGAGGCGAATAAAAAGATTGTCGTCCAAATATCGATCTGCTATAGATTTTTTTATATTCATGAATTGGACAAAATCTTCAAAGATATTCGTTTTTTTGGTTTAAACAGGCTCAACAGGCCAACGGGCTAAACCGGCTAACCGATGGATGGAGGTCGATTGCTCGCAAAAGTACTCAGCAGTGCTGTACTTGGAATAGATGCCTATCAGGTTGAAGTCGAGGTGGATATCACCTCAGGCCTGCCGACCTTTACCACGGTTGGCCTGCCTGAAGCATCGGTCAAAGAAAGCAAAGAGCGGGTCAAATCGGCAATCAACAATTCAGGCTACCACTTTCCGGCTGACCGCATCACGGTTAATTTGGCCCCGGCTGACATTAAAAAGGAAGGAACCGGATTTGATCTGCCCATTGCCCTGGGCATCTTGACCGCCACCGGTATTATCCCCCAGGCTATTGTCTCTCAATATCTGATATTAGGCGAACTCTCTCTGGACGGCCGCATCAAGCCTGTCAAAGGGTCGCTGCCCATGGCCTTGGCCGCCAAAGCAGCCGGATATGCGGCCATCATCGTTCCCTATGACAACGGCCGTGAGGCATCCGTGGTCAGGGAAATATCGGTCTTACCGGCCAAAACCCTGTCCCAGGTCATCGGCTTTTTTCGCGGCTTTTCGCCCATTGCGGCCGCACAGATCGATATATCGGCGTTGTTTGATAAGGACAGTCATTTTGAAGTTGATTATGCCGAGGTCATGGGTCAGGAGCATGTCAAGCGCGCATTGGAAATTGCCGCCGCCGGCGGGCACAATCTGATTATGATCGGCCCGCCGGGTTCCGGGAAAACCATGCTGGCCAAGCGTTTACCGACAATCCTGCCGCCAATTACGTTCAACGAATCCATCGAAACCACAAAGATCTTCAGTGTGGTGGGTATGCTGGAAAAAGGCCAGGCCCTGATTACCCGGCGCCCCTTCCGATCTCCCCATCACACCATATCCGATGCCGGGTTAATCGGCGGCGGACACATTCCCAGACCCGGCGAGGTCAGCCTGGCGCACAACGGAGTTCTTTTTTTAGACGAACTGCCGGAATTCAAAAAAAACGTCCTGGAGGTCCTGCGCCAGCCGATAGAAGATTTAAAGGTGACTATATCGCGGGCATCGTCCACCCTTACCTATCCGTCCAGCTTTATGCTGGTGGCCGCCATGAATCCGTGCCCCTGCGGATATTTCACCGATCCCAAGCACGAATGCCGCT
>CP070694.1:3662653-3678193 GCA_020353355.1 Desulfobacterales bacterium
CCATGATCATTCCGGTGATCATTATTTCCATTGCTCTGTACAGCTTTTTTGCGAAAATCGGATTAATCGGCACTCGCGCCGGTCTCGTGTTCGGTCACACGATGCTTTGCGTTCCTTTTGTCGTGATTACCGTTTCGGCGTCCCTCAAAGGCTTTGACGAAACCCTGGAAAAGGCTGCTATGATTTGCGGGGCCACGCGATTGAAAGCATTTATACAAGTTACGTTTCCCATAATTCGGCCCGGTATGATTTCCGGGGCAATGTTTGCGTTTATCATCTCATTTGATGAGATTGTGATCTCAATGTTTCTTTGCGGGATTGAAACCAGGACCCTTCCGCTCAAGATGTGGGAAGGCATACGCATGGAAATCAACCCCGTCATTGCGGCTGTCTCTACACTGCTGATTTGCTTGTCAGCGGTTTTGCTCATTTTTGTAGATATCATTCGCAGACGGACTCAGGCAAAAATAAGTGGATGAGACAATTCCATTTTATTTTCAAGTTGAACAGAGAAAAACAGAAAGGACTCGGATGATGAAAGTATTGGTAGTCGGTGCCGGTGCGCAAGGCGGACCTTGCGCCTCAATTTTGAGCAGAGATGAAGCAATTTCAGAAATTGTTCTGGGGGATATCGATCTAGACCTGGCCGACAGGGTTAAAGCCAAAGTGGGTGGTAACAAGATCACCACCGTCAAGGTTGATGCCGGCAGGGTCGAGGATATCCAAAAAGCTGCTGCAGGCGCAGATGTGATTATCAATTTGACTCTGACGGCATTCAATCCCAATATCATGCAGGCCGCCTTAAAGACCGGCGCGCATTATGTTGATACATCCTTTGGCGAACCCAGTTTGATGGACATATGCGCCAGAGATAATATTTTGGCTCAGATCATTGAAAAAAGACCCCTCCTATTTGAACGTGAGTTCAAGGAGGCCGGATTGACAGCTCTGGTGGGCTGTGGGGCTTCCCCCGGAATAGTGAACATCCTGACAAAATATATTTGTGATAAACTGGAGCGCGTTGATGAGGTCCGCATCCGTTTAGGCCGCAAGAGCCTGGTGCCGCCCACCGAGGTTGTCAGTGCCTGGGAGCCGACATGGTCGCCTTTCAGGGCATTGTGGGGATATGCGGTTGAACCCACCATATTTGAGAATAGACAGTACCGGAAGTACCCCATTTACAGCGGCTACGAAGAATATCACTACCCGCAACCGGTGGGCATGGTTCCGCTGGTCTATCATCAGCACCAGGAACCGATAACACTGCCGTATTACATCGGCAAAGGCATTCAGTACTGCGATTTCAAGTATACTATCGATACGCGGGCAGGCACGCTGATCAAAACGGGTTTTGCAAGCTCTGAAATGGTGGAGGTCAAGGGGGTAAAAGTAGCACCCATCGATGTATTGATGAAACTGGTTCGCCGCCCGGTGGATACCTTTCTGACCGAAGATGAAACCACCGTTAGCATGCCCCTTACAACCCTTGGCCGCGTGGCCATAGAGGTTAAGGGGGGGAAGGGAGGCGAAGACATCGAGTACAAAATTTTTTACCCGGTTAGTCTTTTTGAAACTCCGGAAGATAAACTGGCGCTGTTTAAGAAATTTGGTGCATCCAATATCTATGTGAGCCTGCCGGCGATTGTCGGCGCAAAGATGTGTGTGGAGGGCAATGCTGAAAGCGGCGTGATCGCTGCCGAGTGTCTTGATCCCAATCGGTTCCTGAAGATGATGTCCCGCATGGGCGCCCCCGTGAAATTTCAAGAATTTTGTTCAAGGGAAGTATCTATCTCATAATGCCTGCGATGAGGTCTTAATAGTCTCGGCTCGTCACTGAAAATTTATTTGGCCCATGAATCCTGTAGATCCCACACATCCGCTACGCCTGATAGATAAAAAAGCGCCTTTGATTGCAGCGCTGGTCGTTATCGACAGCACCCATTTTATATTTGCCAGGCTTTTGCTGCCCCACATCTCACCGAGTGTTTCAGCTTTTTATGTTCTATCCGTTGGAACTGTGCTATTTGGGCTCTACGGTTTTTTTTGTCGAAAGATACATTTTAAGACATTTAAAAATCATTTTTGGTTTTTTCTTTCCATTGGTGCGTTAATCGGCGTTAGTACGATCATCAACTACGAAGCGGTGGCATTCATCGACGCGGGAACCGCATCGATATTGGCCAAAGCCTCGATTTTAATGAGTGTCGGGTTGGGAATATTCTGGCTGCGGGAACGATTCACTCGATTCCAGAGTTTTGGGGCGCTGCTGGCGTTAACCGGAGTTTTGATCATCACCTTTCAGCCCGGCGATTATCTTCGACTGGGATCCTTGCTCGTGCTTCTATCGGCCTTCATGTATGCGCTGCATACGGCCATTGTGAAGCGCTACGGCGAAGAAATGGATTTTGTGGAATTTTTCTTTTTCCGGGTTCTCTCAACCAGTGTGCTGCTCTTTGGTATTGCGTTAGGTCGCCGCGCACTGATTTGGCCGGATTCAAGCACCTGGTTGTTGCTTATTATGACCGGAACCGTGGATGTTGTCATCAGCCGGTCATTGTTTTATCTTGTTCTGCGCCGGATGACAATGAGCATCCATTCCATCGTGCTGACGCTCAGTCCGGTGGCAGCTATATCGTGGGCATTTCTTTTGTTCGATACCATGCCTACCATTCAGCAATTCGTTGGCGGTGTCGGGGTGATTTTAGGTGTCTTAATGGTAACCATCAGGCGGAACTTATAACTCTAATCGAGCGATAACGCTCAATCAGAAGTTGCTTGTTATTTGTTATCCGTTATTGGAAATAAACGATGCATTTTTCTTTTCCTTAGATAAAATAAACCTGTTATATTCATTATTCTAAAAACGTATAATAAATTGTGGTTATCTAGAATATCCTGGCTTAAGGAACGATGTCCTTTTTAGCACCCTCCCTCAATCCCTCCCGTCAAGGGAGGAAAGTGAAGTCGTGATCCTTTCTGCCAAGAAAGAGAAGTAAAGTTCCTCCCCCTTGACGGGGGAGGTTAGGTGGGGGGTGATTAAAATGGCAAAAATTCCTTGATAAAAAGACTTAACTTGGACTTTATGCATAAACAGATAACAGATAACAAATAACGAATAACGAATACTTTGGATTTAGATTAGTTCGGTTGCTTGCCAATGAGCGCGGATGTCATCATCATCGGGGGCGGTGTTATCGGAACCGCCTGCGCGTATTTTCTTGCGCGGCGTGGTGTCAAGGTGCTTTTGCTTGAGCGCAATCATCTGGGATCGGGTGCATCCGGTGCGACAGCGGCGATTGTCAGTATCAGCGGCACCAGCGGAACGCCTGAAGCACTTCGGCGCTTAAATATTGAAAGCTATCATCTGATCCTGGATATTGAACAGGACTTCGATCAACCGTTGGAGGTTATTCAGGGCGGAGCACTCTATGCCGCAATGAACGAGCAAGAGGCTCGCGGAATTAGACCTGCCTATGAAGAAGTCTGTGAAATGGGCATCGATGCCCAATGGATGAAAGGATCGGAGGCTCGCCATTTTGAACCCCTGCTGGGTCCCAACGTTGAAGCGGCGTTTTACAACCCGGCCAGTTACCATGTGAATCCGTTTCGTCTGTATGAAGGCTATCTGAATGCAGCGCTGCGCCGGGGAAGTCGGATAGAATATGGAGTTCAGGTACGGGAAGTTAAGCTGAAAGATGATGCGATTGATCGGATCATCACCAATAAAGGGGATTATCATGCGGATTGGGTTGTCCTGGCCGGGGGGGTGCATACCCCTGAAATCCTATCTCCTTTGGAGATAGAAATCCCAATTGTGCCGGCAAGGGGACAGGTCATCCTCACCGAAGCCTGTTCCGTAAAAACGGAACATATCATATCATTTCTCGACCATTTATATATCAAGCAGACCGCCTCCGGTAACTTTTATCTTGGCAGCCATACGGAGTTCGTTGGTTTCGAAAATCGGATCACCCTCGAAAAAATTGCCAATTTTGCACAGGTGCTGGCCTATGGAGTGCCATTGCTTGCCAGGCTGCGAGCGTTGCGCTTTTTTGTCGGGTTTCGCCCGATCTGTGAAGACAACTTGCCCATCATCGGCCCGCTGCCCGCATGCTCGAAGCTTGTTATCGCATCCGGTCACGGCAGAACCGGCGTGCGGTATTCTGCCAGCACCGGCAAGGCGGTCAGCGAGCTGATTGTGGATGGTAAGACGGAGCATCCGATTGATGCTTTTCGTGTCGAGCGCTTTACTAAATGAATAAGATGTCTGAAACAAAAGAAATAAAAAATTATCGAATAGAAAGCGGGATCAGGCGGGGGAAGGAAATCAAAATTACAATCGACGGCAAACCGGCTCGCGCCTATGAAGGGGAGACCATCGGTGCGGTTCTGGCGGCGGCCGGATACCGCAAAATACGTCGAGCACCCCAACGCAAAGATCCGCGAGGTCTTTACTGCTGCATGGGATCGTGCTACGGATGCCTGGTAACTGTTGACGGCCAACCCAATGTGCGCGCGTGTGTAACACGGGTTGAACCCGGTCAAAAAATAGAGTTGCAGGACGGATTTGGTTGGATCGATATGGATATGCCCGGACCGAAACCCGGTCGTTTGATTCACCAACAAACTGAGCTGGTAATTATCGGTGGAGGACCGGCTGGCCTCAGTGCCGCCGTCGTCGCTGCGAAGATGGGCGCTCATGTTCTGGTCATCGATGAGAATTTGCTGAGCGGTGGTCAGATTTATCGCCAGCTGCCCCAACCTTTTCAGGTAGACAATCCGGCTGCACTCGGCATTGATTATGCCGATGGGCAAGCACTCTTGTCTCAAGTAGAGCAATTATCGAATCGTATTACCATCTGCAATGATGCCCTGGTGTGGGCGGTTTTTGATTCGAGACAATTAGCCATCACACGCGGCAGCGAGTTGGTGCTTCTGGAAGCAAAGGCTATTATTGCCGCAACCGGTGCCAACGAACGGCCGGTTCCCGTCCCCGGCTGGACGCTTCCCGGCGTCATGACGGCCGGAGGGGCGCAGGTGCTGATGAAAAGCCAGCGTGTTCGGCCAGGCACCAGAGTATTATTGGCCGGCACCGGCCCGCTGCAACTGGTGGTCGCCAATCAAATGTTGGATGCCGGAATGGATGTTGTCGCAGTGGCTGAGTCTGCATCTACCCGCAGTGCCTGGCGGTATTTGCCCGATTTAATACGTCAACCGGGTTTAATCAAGCAAGGCCTGTCTTACATGTATCGGCTCAGAAAAACCGGCGTTCAAATGCTGCAACCCTGGGTGCTGCAGGCCGTTGAGGGTGATCACCAGGTGCAGCGGGCCGTTCTGGGAAAAGTGGATTCTCAATGTCGATCGATACCGGGATATACCACGGCCGTTGACGTTGACACGGTATGCCTCGGTTATGGACTGATTCCTTCGGTCTGGCTGACGACGATGCTCGGCTGCCGGCATGTCTACAATCCTATGGTGGGAGGCTGGGTGCCGTATTATAATGAGCACATGCAGACCGATCAGACCGGGGTGTTCGTGGCCGGTGACGGCGCCGGAATTGCTGGCGTGCTGGTAGCGCGACGGCAAGGAACAATAGCCGGACTGTATGCGGCCGCACATGCCGGGGTCATATCAACCGAGCAGGCTGCCCGAGCCGCACATGTTGAGCGCAGAGCGCTAACGTCTTTGCGAAAATTTCGCCGGGCGATGGATCATGTGTATCGGATTTATCCGGAGCTTTACGCCAATATTTCCGATGAAACCATTGTATGTCGCTGTGAAGGCATTACAGCCGGTGAGATTCGCAACGCCGTTCGCGCAGGCACCCTGAATCTCAACGACATCAAGAAACGCACCCGCACGGGTATGGGATATTGTCAGGGGACACATTGCACGCCTGTAGTTGCGGCCATGCTTGCGCGTGAGTTCGGTGCAAAAACGGAAGATATTGAGTTGATGACTACCCGTCCGCCGGCCAGGCCGATACCGTTGAGCCTGTTGATGGGGGATGTTAAAGGAAACATTTAATCAGGATAAATGTTAATATAGAGATACCGGAAATCCGAAGCACGAATTTCGAAATTCGAAACAAAATCTAAATTCGAATTTTCAAATGCTCTAAACGTTGAGTAGAAGCCCACTAACTCAATCAAAATGTCATATTGTTTAGAATTTTTGCCTTTTGATATTCGGATTTGTTTCGGATTTCGAGATTCGGATTTCGAATTTTTTGACCTAAAAGGAGGGTGAATCGATGAAAAAAATATTGGTACTGGGCGGTGTGGGCGCCATGGCCAGCGAAACAACCATTGATCTTGTAAACACCAGTGATTTTGAGGAAATCATGGTTGCTGACATTGATCTGGAAAAGATCAAAACGTTTAACCATGAATTAGGAGATAAACGCTTAAAGGCTGCAAAAATCAATGCCGAAAGTGTCGATGAAATGGCGGATCTGATGAGCGGGTATAATGTGGTTGCCAACGGTCTTCCACGGGTATTTTGCGAAAACGCGATTAACGCAGCAATCAAAGCAAAGGTTGATATGCTGGATTTAATCAGCCCCCATGAGGAAACCTTAGCCCTTGACAGAGACGCCTATGACGCTGGAATCTCCGTCGTCGGCGGCGTTGGGATTACCCCGGGTATCACCAACATTTTAGCCCAGCTCGGCGCAGCTCGCCTGGATAATGTTGAACAAATTGATATCGATTTTGCCGCTTTTCGCTCCATTGCCCATTCCCCCGGCCTTTTGCATGTTATCCTGTGGGAGTTTGATCCACAGACTCAGAATCGGTTTTACTATGATAATGGTGAGCTTATAGCCAACCCTCCATTTTCAGGAGCTCGCAGCGTGCATTTCCCGGAACCGATCGGAATCCAAACCACCTATTACGTGCCCCATGGAGAGTCTCAAACCCTCTCCAAAAACATCGAGGGAGTCAAACGGGTTTACATCAGAGGCTGCTTTCCCCCGCGGTCGATGGGTCTGGTCAGGATGCTATATGATTACGGACTGTATGAATCAGAACCCGTTGAGTTTGAGGGCATGCAGATTGCGCCAATGGATTTTATGCGGCACTATTTGTTAACTTCGCCCGAGGGTGATCAGACCGAAGTGTGGGGCTATTCGGTTCAGGTAGAAGTAATGGGTTGGCTGAAAGATCACAGGGTGATGTGGCGATTTGTGACGAGTCATCCGCCCATGGAAAGATGGGGTGGGCAGCGGGCCTATTCTAAAAATGTGGGCATACCGCTTTCCATAGGAGCGCAGATGCTTGCCAAGGGAAAAGCAAAGAAAACCGGCATAGACGGTGCTGAGACGATGCTGCCGGCTGAGGAATTTGTCGCAGAGCTTCGAAAGAGGGATTTTGTGATTAACGAATCGCTGATCTATTTATAATTCCGCCTTCCCACTTCCGAATTCCGAATTCAAAAAGTGTTTGAACATCACGGAGGTGTGAAGATTTCTTTCCGCCAGCAATTTAAAAAACGGCTCCGGTGGGACACACGCTTCGGCTGGCAACGCCCCGCGTTCGGTGATAATTCCGGATCCCAGCATTCGACAGGTCACCCCCACCGGTACGCCCACTGAATGTGGACCTGTCCCCATATCCCAGGGCCGATAAGGATGACAAATCATTTCCATTCGGACTTCACGAGGTTGCCCGTCTTTTAGGCCGGTCACCTCAACCCAGAGTACCTTGTGATCATCCGGTTTAACGGTTGGCTTGGGTAAACGATCGGTGACGGCAAGCAGAAAATCACGGGGTACGATGGAATTGCCTTTCACCTGCACCGCTTCCGTGTCTCCCAACCCCAGGGCGACTAAAAATTTCAATTTCTCTTCAAACGCTTTCGGCAATGCCAGTTTGAATGTCATATGTTTAAGACCTTTGGAACGAAACGTTTGTGGAATAGTGGCTTCCTCCGAGTGGAGGGTACAGAATACGGTTTGAGATCCCACCGGGGGCGGGAAGTCGATGACTTCCTCTCCATAGAAGGGAGGGACTTCTTTCCATTCCCCATCCTCGAAAACGTAAGGGTTCATAATGAATTCGTCCAGGATGGTACCCAGGGCATAGGGAATTGCCAGCGGTGTATCCAATTTTGCGAAGTTGACGATGCCGTCGCGGATATGAATCGACTCCACCTTATCCAGGCGGTCGACTGCATATCGGCTCATCACATTCACAATACCCGGTGCACTTCCCATGCCGAGCACGGCGGTCAATCCTTTGGATTTCCATTGTTCATGCAGGGCCATCTGTTTGCGAGAGAAATGAAACAGGCCGCCCATATCCGCATAGTGGACGCCTTCAGCCAGACATGCTTCCATAACCTGAAGGTTGAAATAGTAGATGGTACAATTGGCCAACGCGTTACTGCCCCGAATCGCAGCCCTGAGACTCTCGGGGTTGGTAATGTCCGCAAAGACCGTTCTAGCTTTATTGTTTCCCCAGTCACTTGCTCTTTGCGCGAGGACTTGCTTGGTTGGCTCCAGGTCGGCCAACACGATTTCCTTTACTTCCGGTGCTTCCGCCAAATCTCGAATAACTCCGGGAGCCATTTTCCCGGCGGCCCCCAATACTGTGATTTTCATGAGATCCTCCTAAGCATGAATTGTTAACCTTCCTTGCTAAATTGGTTTAATGTTTTTTCATTATGTCAATCACAAATCGATGCCGATCGCAATGCATTTTTCTTTGTTATTGACACCTTATAAAAAACATTTGTATTCAAATTTTGAAACCATGGATCTATACAGGAGATATCCTCTTTCCAAGTATTGGTGGATGATCGAAATCATAATTTATTTATCAAAATTTGTTGGGGTCAAATATGAAACCTTTCGAACAGTTTCCAGCGAATCTTAAAAAAAATATCCGCTATATTCTTACAGATATTGATGATACCCTGACGATGAACGGTCGACTGCCGGCCATCGTTTTTGCCGCGATGGAGCGTCTGCAGGCCTCTGAAAGACGGGTTATTCCGATCACCGGGCGACCCGCCGGTTGGTGTGATCACATTGCGCGCATGTGGCCGGTGGATGGACTGGTGGGTGAAAACGGAGCCTTTTTCTTCCGCTACGATGACGATCTGAGAAAAATGCAGCGGCGATATTTTAAGTCTGAAGCGCAGCGATCGGCGGATCGCAAAAAACTGGAAAAGCTAAAAATCGAAATTTTGAAGAAGGTTCCGGGATGTCGCGTTGCAGCCGACCAGGCCTATCGTGAGGCTGACCTGGCGATCGATTACTGTGAAGATATTGTACGGCTGCCGATGAAAGCTGTCGATGAAATTGTGCGCTGTTTTGAAAACGCCGGTGCCCATGCCAAAGTGAGCTCAATTCACGTGAATGGGTGGTTTGGCGAGTATGATAAACTGACGATGACCAGAATCCTGTTTGAAGAGGTCTTTCGCGAAAACTTGGAAGCCATTAAAAGCGCAGTCATTTTTATCGGCGATTCCCCCAATGATTCTCCGATGTTTGCCTATTTCCCGAATTCTGTTGGTGTGGCCAATGTGTTGCTGTTTAAAGAGCGCCTGACCAGCGAGCCTGCCTGGGTTACCCGCAAAGAAGGCGGATATGGATTTGCCGAAATGGTTGATCGGCTTCTTTCGTAAATCAGCAATTCATTGGTTTCCATCCGATTCTTAATCAGGCTGATACCGGAGGACGCCGTTTATTCCACGGGCGGGCCTCCTCAAGCTGTGCCGCAAGTCTAAATAGGGTGGCCTCATCCCCAAAACGTCCAACGAAATGGGTTCCGATGGGCAGGTTTTCAGAATTCCAGTATAACGGCACCGACATGGCGGGCTGGCCAGTAGCATTGCTGATATATGTAAACGGTGAAAAGGCAGCCATCCGCCGACGCAATTCAAAAGGGTCTTGCGTTGAAAACGTGAAGGTTCCCAAAGCAACCGGCGGCTGACCCAGTGTGGGGGTGAGCCAAATGTCATGGTCGACAAAAAATCGTGCGATATGACGGGTCTGTTTTTGCAAGTCCTGCAGGGCCATAAGGTAATCCGGCCCACTGATTTGATGTCCTCTCTGCGTAAAAGACCAGACGAAAGGCTCAAAGAACTCAGAGGTGGGTGTGCGACCGGTTCTTCGGCCCCAATCGTCAATGGCCCAGCCGAAACCGGCAGCCAGGACTGTGGTGAAGGATTGCCACATTAACTCGGCCTCGAATGCCGGGGCTGCTTCATAAACGTCATGGCCGAGTTCAGCGCAAAGGGATGCGGCATCGCGTGCCGCTGCCAAACAATCGGGGTGCACATCGCCGCCGAGAGGCGCCCGGGTACTGAAAGCAATGCGAAGGCGACCCGGTGGAGCGCCGACTTCCTGAATAAAAGGACGGGCTGGAGGTGGCGCACAGTAAGGGTCGCCCGGGTCAGCGCCCGAAGTAACGTCGAGAATGGCGGCACTGTCTCTTACCGATCGGGTAAGGGCATGTTCAACCGCCAGACCGGTGAAGATATCACCATAGTGAGGTCCCAGAGGATTGCGCGCACGCGTAGGCTTCAGACCAAAAACCCCGCAGCAAGATGCCGGGATACGAATGGAGCCTCCGGCATCGTTTCCATGGGCCATGGACACCATACCGGACGCCACGGCGGCAGCGGACCCCCCGCTGGATCCGCCCGGTGTTCGACCGGTATCCCAGGGATTATGCGTCGGACCAAAGAGACGGGGTTCGGTAGTAACCCCGATGGCCAGTTCCGGGGTGTTGGTTTTCCCGACGACAATCAAACCAGCGGTTTTGTATCGCTTGATCAGTTGGCTGTCTTCCTTTGGCACATAGTCGCGCAGAAAAGAAGTGCCTTCGGTAAAGCGCACGCCGGCGTATTCTGCAAGGAAGTCCTTTAGCAAGAATGGCACTCCTGCAAAGACCCCGTCGGAAATCGGGCCGGATGCCTGCTCGCGGGCATGCTCGTACATTGGAGTTACAACCGCATTGAGGGTGGAGTTCAGTTTTTCGATGCGTTCGACAGTCGCCTCCACCAGCTCTATGGGTTTTACCTCTTTTTTCCGAACCAGTTCAGCCTGTGCCGTAGCGTCTAGATATGCAAGCTCATTCCATTCTGTCATGGTGAAAATCCCTCCTTTCGAAATCAGACAATTTCAGGCGTTGAATCTTTCCCGACGGTCCCTTCGGGAGCTCATCCATAAATTTAATTCTTTTAGGGGTCTTAAATTTCCCGAGGTATTCAATACAGTGGCAGCGTAATTCCTCCTCGGTTGCAGTGCAATCCGGCTTCAGGACCACGCAACACATGATTTCTTCCCCGAAGTGCTCATCCGGAATGCCCACTGCGGCAGCCTCCAGCACTGCCGGATGCTGGTACAGCACCTCGTCAATCTCTTTCGGCGCGATATTTTCTCCCCCTTTAATGATGAGCTCTTTGATCCGGCCGGTAACAAAAACATATCCATTTTCATCCATGTATCCCAAATCGCCCGTGTGAAACCAGCCGTCGGGTTCCAGGGCCTTGGCAGTAAGATCCGGGGCTTTATAGTATCCTTTCATGATGTTATCCCCGCGGATCATAATCTCGCCCGCTGTGCCGCAAGGCACCGCTTTGCCTTCTTTGTCAATTATCTTCGCTTCGTTACCCACCGCTATGCCTGGAGAGCCGTATTTTCTTTTGGCTGGATCCATGGGATTGGAAAAAACCGGCGCTGCCGTCTCGGTCAGGCCCATGGTCTCAACTATGGATATTTTGAATTTTTCCTCAAAAGCCTTGTGAAGCGCGGGAGGCAGGGCCGAAGATGCCGAACGTCCAAAACGGAGTTGATCGAGATGCAGATTTTTGCCATCTAAATCGGTTGCACTTGTCAAGTACGATATGATGGTCGGTACGACACTGAACCAGGTGCAGCCATACTCGGAGATGAGTTCCCAGAAGTCGGCGGTGCTGAATTTATGGGGCATCACCACACTGCCCCCGCTGATTAACGGCGCCACAACCGTAACGACTTCACCGTTAATATGGTAGAGGGGCAGCGAACAAAGCGCTCTGTCCGAAGCTGTTAACCCGTGGGCTTTGGTGGTGTATTGTCCGCCGGCAACCATGTTCCTGTGGGAAAGAACCACCCCTTTTGGAAGCCCGGTGGTGCCTGATGTATAAAGCAAAAGGGCATCGTCTTCTTCATCGACTTGCGGAATGCGAATCCCGCCAAGGTCTTCATCCGCGGGGAAAATGGTTTCAGCGTCATTGTCCATCTGAATCAATATAATATCCCGCTTCACCTTCTGAAGTGCTTTTACCAATTTGTCTCTCTGGTCTTCGCTAAAAAAAACCAATTTCGTATCCGAGTGATCGATCACATATTCGAGCTGAACAGGCTGAGCCCTCAAATTAAGCGGTGCAATCACAAAACCGGAGTACATCGCGCCGAGGAAAATCTTGGTTGTCTGGCAGCCGTTGCCGAGCATGAACGAAACCTTGTCGCCCTTTTGTAAGCCCAGTTTTGCCAGATGTTTGCCCAAGCTCTCCGAATCCTCCCGCAACCGTCCGTAAGTTAAAGATATCCCGGCTTCAGGGGCGATCATAAAAATTTTTTGCGGCTCCTGCAAAGCACGCTGGTCAATGTAATGTCTAATGGTATTCATCACAATTGATTTAAAGTATTCTTGGGAACCTTTCCTTCAGCCATCCTTTTAATATTTTCAGCAAAAAATTTAAACCGTTTCGCATGAAAGTAGGAGGCATCCGGCTCTCCGGCCATATGCGGCGTCAAGATAACATTGTCCAGGTTGCGAAGCGGACTGTTTTCCGGCAGGGGTTCTTTTTCAAATACATCCAGTCCGGCTCCGCCAATTTTTCTTCCCCGTAAAGCCTCAATTAATGCTGTTTCATCCACCACTGCCCCCCGTGCCGTATTGATAAAAAAGGCATTGCTTTTCATTAATTTAAACTCGTCGGTTCCCAGCAGATGCCGGGTTTGATCGTTTAACGCAACGTGGACGGTTATAATATCGGAGCGTTTCAGCAACGTTTCAAGGTCGGTCATTTCAATCTCATCTTCGGTATCAATCCGACGGTAGTGATAGCCGAGTATTTTCATTTGAAAAGCAGCAGCCAGGCGAGCGACGTGCTTGCCGATATTTCCGAGGCCGATAATGCCGATGATCTTTCCCATCAATTCAGTGCCCTCATAATCGATCTTGTAGTTTCCTTTTTTCAATGCTGCGTCTAAGGCAATGATGTTCTTAAACCAGCTAAGCATAAAGGCAAAGACATGTTCCGCCACAGCCCGAGCATTGACGCCTGCCGCATTGGCGACCCAAATCCCTCTTTTAGTGCATTCTTCAATGGGAACACAGTCATATCCGGCACCGGTTTGAATCAATTTGAGATTTTTGGCTTTATCCAGCAGCTCGACTTCGACCGGAGAGTTTTCCGGGATCAGCACCTCGGCATCTTCAATTTCTTTTGTCACTTCTTTGAATGGTACGATGACGATTTGCCATTCCGCGGGGAATTGACGGGTGATCAATTTATTCGTTTTTTCAGAAACGTTTCGAATAATAACGGCTTTCAATCATAACCTCCATATACTATTGTAAGCGAATTTTGTGTTTTTATTGGTGCTTTTTGAATTTACCTTCCATCAGATCTTTTTGTCAAACAAGATGAAGGGAATTTTTGATTAAATGGAAAAACTTCTAATAACAGACTCGACATTAATTTCTTGCTTGACATTTTTTCAGCTGAAACGCATTTTCATTATAACATTGTTATTTTCCCTGAATGTAAGATTTTGATTGGACATTCCGACAACACGTTGAATATTACCGAGATCAATCCGATGAACGAATAACAAATAACACGTACCGATCAATTGAGCGGTTGCGCTCAATTGATCGGTAGAAAGAGGTGCAACATGGACGAGTGCAGACCCATTTTAAATACCGGTCTTCGGGGCTTTAAAGTTGCCACCAGCCGCATCAGTGACGTCAATGGGGATATCGGCAAAATAATTTATCGCGGGTATTTGATTCAGGATCTGGCGCAAAAGTCGTCATTTGAAGAGGTGGTGTATTTGCTGCTTTACGAAAAAATGCCGAACAAAGAAGAGCTCAACGCCTTCGAAGCCCGGCTCGCCGCTGAAAGACAACTTGCGCCGGAATTCATCGATGCCTTAAAAACCCGTCCGAAAGATGCCCTTCCCATGGATATACTCCAATCCGGTGTTGCCATGCTGGCCCATCACGATCCGGATGTCAGAGAGCTTTCCAATGAGGCCTCATCGCGCATGGGATTAAAGCTCATCGCCAAATTTCCCACCGTTATGGCAGCCTGGGATCGAATCCGCAACAACAAAGAGCCGGTTGATCCGCTGCCGGAACTCGGCCATGCAGCCAACTTTCTCTATATGCTCACGGGTGAGGTTCCGGACGAAGAAGTGGCCCGTTTTTTGGATGTATGCCTGGTGCTGCATGCCGAACATACCTTTAACGCGTCCACCTTTGCCGCCAGAGAAGTGGCCTCCACCCGGGCACATATGTATGCGGCAGTGGCAGCTGCTGTTGGATCGTTATCCGGTGAACTGCATGGCGGTGCCAATGTGCGGGTGATGGAAATGTTGTTGAAAATTGGCTCCATCGACAAGGTCGAAGACTATGTCAAAGCCCAGCTTGATGCCGGTAAGGTGATCTTTGGTTTGGGCCATGCGGTTTACAAGGTTGATGATCCCCGGGCGCATATCCTGGCACCCATGTCCAAGAAAATGGGAGAGCGCGTCGGTCAACCGCAATGGTTTGATATATCCACAGAGTTAGAGAAAAAGGGCAAAGCCATCTTTAAGGAGAGAAAAGGCATCGATATTTTCACCAACGTTGATTTCTACAGTGCATCGTTATATTACACCATGGGCATTCCTTTGGATTTTTTTACACCAATCTTTGCCATCGCCCGCATTTCCGGCTGGGCGGCGCACGTCATTGAAGAGCAGTATGCCGGCGCAGCGGAGAAGCCGGTGCTCTATCGTCCGGAATCCGAATATGTCGGCGACTATTGCGGTCCGGAAACCTGTGAGTTTGTGCCTCTAGAAGATAGATAATCTCTTGGAGTTGGACATCCGCGGAAAAATGTAAACAGAATTGTAGATCACGAATTGAGAATACCCTGCTTTTTTAAGCAGGGTATTTTATTTGGTTGAAACTATGCGGCTGCGGGTTTATATCAAAGCCAGAAATAAGTGTCTAATCCGCCAAGAAGCAAGGCGGACAATAGTGAACTAATTCGCCAGAAATGCGACGGATAAAAGTGATTTCGCTATACAACCTGTGTCACAATTGGCAAAGTTGCGCGTATTGTTTTTTTGTCATTCCGGGCTCGACCCGGAATCCAGCGTTTTTTCAAGGTATTATGCTACTGGATGCCGGATCATGTCCGGCATGACAGACACAAATTAAACGCTTTATTGAATTATGATACATTCTCTACAGCAGGATTGATGAATTCTATCAATTAAATAAATTAGATGAGGAGCATACGATGACTTCACAGCCAGATTTTTCG
>CP070694.1:3678293-3689196 GCA_020353355.1 Desulfobacterales bacterium
CCTTGCCGGGCCCAAATGGTGGCCGAAGCGATATGCGGCACAATAACGACATTATCCAAATCCACCAAACCGGGTTTCAATTCCGGCTCGTCCTCAAACACATCCAGCCCGGCTCTGAAATTGGGATGTGTCTGGCAATGCGCTACAAGAGCTGCCTCGTCAATGACAGGGCCGCGGCTACTATTCACTAGAATCGCGTTGTCCTTCATCAGCGACAGGCGTTCGGCATTAATCAAATGGTGTGTGGATTCATCCAGCACTGTGTGCACACTGACACAATCTGCCTCTCGCAGCAAATCTTCCAGCGTCTCTGCCCGCCGGCAAGTCAGCGGCGGTTGTCCCTGGGATTTCAAAAACTCCCCATAAGCGACAAGATAGTTCTCCAAGGTGATGTTCGGGTAAAGATCATAGTATATTAGGTTCATTTTGTGCCCTTCGACCATCATCCGGGCGTAAGCGGCACCAATACGACCAGCACCAATAACGCCCAGGATTTTTCCCCAAAGAAGTTTACCCACAAAAAGTGTCGGCAACCATCCTTTGTATCGACCGGCGCGCAAAAATCTTTCCGACTCCCCCACACGACGAGCGCAGGCAAACGTCAGCGTAACGGCCATTTCCGCCGTTGTTTCGGTCAAAACGCCCGGGGTATTCCCAACCGGAATCCCATGCCGGCTGGCCGCATCAATATCCACATTGTCGAAGCCGACGGCATAGTTGCTATAGGCTTTACCGCCTGCGGCCTTTAGCGCAGCAAACAGACGGTCTCCCCACTCTTCAGTCACTTGCCCTATCGCCCCCTCGCATCGAGTTCCTATGGCAGCCTGAATCTCCTCAACACCCAAGACATCCGTCGAAGTGCAAATGTCAACTTTACAATCGGCCTGGGTTAGAATCTCTAGCCAGCGCTCACCTGGAAGCTCTTTGGTTACAATCACGCGCTTGCTTCCGGATGGGTTGACAACTCTCCATTCCTTTAACCCCATGCTTAACTCCTCCTCTAATTCAGCTAATCTTCAGGAACAAAATAGCCCGCATACAGATAAATAAAGCATAAAATCGAAATTCAGGCTGACAAGTGTTGATTAAAAAAAACTGATGATTCTGTCAATGAATTTTTATTTTATTTATGAATTCCTCAAAAAAAATGATATTTTTTTAGATAAACTCAATTTTTATGTTCTCGTAATATATCAGATAAGCGATTTTTTTGCAGCATGTTTAGTATTTGGTGTTTAGTGTTTGGCATTCTTGCAGGCCGGTGTAGCTTCATATATGTCAACGAAACACAAAATACGAAACACCAAACACCTTAAGATTCCAATTTTTTCGAATTCACTAGTCTTAATTGTCCTCTAACCATAGCACAGATTTAACATCCACAGGTTTTTCAATCAGACCATATTGCAAGGCAAAATCAGCAAACTGTTGCCAGCGTATCACATCCAGTTTCTGATGGTGAGCATAATAGGGCACAGTCAGTTTAAACGCATCGGATTCGGTTTTACGATCCGCTTCCGGTACCATGGTAAAGTAAACCTCAAGTGCTTTTTGGGGATGGGCACGTACGTAGGCGATGGCCCGATCAACAATTTGCCTGAATTTCAAAAAGGCCGCCTGATTGTTCTGCATGGTTTTCTTGCTGGTGACAAATATCAATTCGTCGTAATCGGGTATTCCCCACTTTTCGAGTTCAAAGTATTCGACGTCATATCCGCGATGAGCCATTTCGACGGTTTCATAAGTTTTAAAGGGTCCCATCACGGCATCAACTTTTCCAGCCGTCAAGGATTGAACTATGGAAAAACCAACATTTATCGAAGAATACCGCTCAATACCATTGAGCTTTGCAAAAGCATCCAGAAGAACATCCATCAGGCCGGGAACCGTATAGCCGATCTTTTTGCCTTGCAGGTCTTTGGGAGTTTTAATGCCTTTATCCTTTAAAAAAAGTAGCGTTGTCAGCGGGTGCTCGATCAGTCGTCCGAAAGCAACAATATCAAGTCCTCGGGCTGCGGCAATAATCGTTTGAGGTTCATAGGAAATGGCAATATTCACATTTCCGGCAGCCGCCAGCTTCAACGCATCAGAGGTTTCCGAAGGGCTTATGATGTGGATCTCAAGCCCTGCTTCTGAAAAAAACCCCTGATGTTGAGCTACGTAAATGGGTAAATGATCAACATTGGGAAACCAGTCGAGCATGAGGGTGAATTTTTGCGCGGCATAAATGGAAGAACCGATATGGGAGATAATAAGCGTTAGTAGAAAAATTGTTGTTATTTTTTTTATCATTTTATCTCCTTTCATTAATTAAATCGGTTGACCGGCACCTGCTTATAAAATCCCAAATTACAAGCACCAAATTACAAATAAAGCTCAAATTCCAATATTCAATGTTCAAAACGTTTGGCGGTTTCGTAAAAAGTCCCAATCCCGTCACTCCGGCGGAAGCCGGAGTCCAGAAGCTATTGAAATGACTGGATTCCGGCTTCCGCCGGAATGACAATAAACTGATTTTTTGACTTTTTACAAGACCACCAATAGTTTGGAATTTTGAATTTTGGTCATTGTGATTTGTTTGTAATTTGATATTTGTGATTTGTTATTTGAAACAAAATATAAATGTAACGGGCTAACCCGGCCCGCTGGCTATTTCCAGGTAATTACTCTTTTCTCTAAAGACCCGACAAAAACCCACAGGCCAAGCCCCATTGCCGACAGCCACAAAATTGCGGCAAACACCATGTCAACTCGCAGTCTGGCATTCGACTGTATCATAAGATAGCCGAGACCCTGCTGGGCACCCACCCATTCACCAATTACCGCCCCAATGGTCGCGACGGACACGCCTACTTTCAGCCCGGCAAAAAAATGCGGCAGCGCCCACCGCCAATATAACATGCGCATGGTTTTCCAGAACCCCGCCCCCATAAGCTGGAAAAGCACTCGGTATTCCTGATCACAGCTCTTAAAACCCTCCAACAAATTTACGGTAATGGGAAAAAAGATAATCACTGCGGCCATCAAGACTTTGCTGGCAATACCATATCCAAGCCACACCACCAGCAATGGAGCAATGGCAAATACAGGCACTGCCTGAGAAGCAACGAGAAACGGCGCAATGGCATTCTCTACGGAAGGATGAGCGAACATGACTATAGACAGGGGTATGGCAATCATCAACGAAATCAAAATTCCGATCAAAACCTCCAATGCGGTCACACCCGCATGCGGGAGTAAAATGGCTGCCTGAGAAACCGCAACGGTTATAATGGCCGAAGGCCGGGGTAAAATAAAATCGGGAATGCCCAAGCTTCTGCAGATCGACTCCCAGGTTGTAAGAATGAACAAAATCCCTCCCAGAGAAACAATGCGCGGCCAGCTCATATCTTCAACTCCTCCTGCAGGCGCTGCAACACATGTTCCTTGATCTCAATCAACAGAGGGTCACTGAGACGACGGGGCTTTGGGCCATTTAGGCTGAATTGCTCCAAAACCTTCATGGGCAGCCGGCTTAAAACCAAAACTTGATCGGCAAGAAGCAACGCTTCTTCAATGTCATGGGTTATCATTAAAAGACTCTTATCAAATTCACTTTGAAGCAGCAGAAGCAATGATTGGAGGCTTCTGCGGGTAATGGCATCAAGTGCCGATAGCGGTTCATCCAAAAGAACCAGCTCGCGTTCAAACATCAGCGTTCGGACCAACGCGCAGCGCTGACGCATGCCACCGGATATTTCTCCTGGAAGATAGGTTTCAAAGCCTACCAGTCCGAGGCGTTTAAACAGCCCCAATGCCTTGCCTGTGGCCGCAATCATGTCTTGTCCTGAAATTCTTGCCGGCAGCAGTGCATTGTCAAGCAGCGAAAACCACGGCAACAATAAATCCTTTTGCTGCATATAGGCCGATTTTTTTCCCACATGCAGCATAGGCTTACCAAGCCAGGAGATTTCACCGTCATTTTTGGATACAACTCCGGTTAGCACATTAAATAAGGTACTTTTGCCGCAACCGGATGGGCCTATTAGGATCGTAAAACCTTTGCGCGGGACAGTGAGATCAAAATCTTCCAGAACAGATAGATCGCCAAAGCGTTTCGTGAGACGTGAAACTTGCAGCACGTGAAGTTTCCTCCGCGGTGGAGTTATGCCGGAGGATGGGGAGGTATTACGCCCGGATTACATTAACTTCCCTACGCCGGCATTATCCGGATCAGGTTATAGGGGTCGAAGCACATGCCTCCTCTCAGCCAATATTTAGGGCTCCCCCATCAATCAATTATCGATTCATGACCTATTTATCTATTTAAATAGATATCTATTCTCGTGACATTTTGTTTTCATCAGAATAAATATCCAATATTCCACTGTTCCATAATTCCATTATTCCAACTGAGAGCGGAGTGAACAATGCTTTTGGTATCATCAGATTGTGTGATTGTCAATCCTGGTCGATTTCTTTTGTGTCAGTTTTGTGAGGTTCACCGATTTGTGTTTCTTCAAAAGTTTTCGGCCCCATTACCTGAATAAATGTTTTATCTCCAGCAGGATTTGTATACATGTCATTTAGCTTCTGAATATAAGCGTTGGTATCTTTCAGAACCTCCGCCAAACGCCGATGGGTCCGGTTGCTCCAACCGGGAGGTTGACGGTTTAGGATGCTACGATACCAGCGACTATTCTTTTTAAAAACCCGACGATAAAATGGATGCAATTCCGCATCTTTTATTTCGGCTACCATTTTTTGGGTGACAGTTTTGGCAGCCCACCGACGAACGCTAAAGTGGACATATCCGATAAACAACAACAAGACCGAGCCAAGGGAAATCAGGGTATAATTTCCTCCGGGTAAATTTTCTAGAAATGGCGGCGGAATCGACAATTCCTTCAGATATCCGGCCCAGAAAAGCACAGCCAGAACAGCACCCAACAGGCCACTAAAAATGATTCCATCCAGCCAGAAGACCTTGCGCCTCCAATTCGAAATAAATCGCCGGATTCGAGGCACAATGTCCTGCTCCAGCAGCTGGGCCGTTTCCTCCAGCATGCCCACAATCCGATAAGCCCGTTCCTCGCCCACGCGTTCGATCCGATCGAAAATTTCTCCTAAATAAGCATCTCGCTTGCTTACAAAGCGCGACCGCACGGTTTCATCCTCAATAGCCACCGCGACCTCCGGTATATAGATAGCATAGCAACGGCCTGCGGTGAGTCCATACTGGGCCAAGGCGCGTTGCCAGGCGGCAAACACCTCTTCGGTGTTATCTTCAAGCGCGGTATTGTCGATCTGGTTGAGAATATATAGAAATTTATTGCTGTCACGGCGGTTGATGGTCCGGCCTACCAGATGCTCAAGCGTATCTCGCATCGAGCCCGACTCCGGGTGGCGGGCATCAAAAAAAACCAAAACGAGATCCGATAAATCAATGATGTGATCGGTTATTCGCAGGGTTGACGTTCGCTGGGCATCGGCATCAAAACCGGGTGAATCTATCAGAATTTTACCCCGCAGCATCTCACTCGGGCATGTTTTGAGTTGCAGATAGGTGTCGACGCGTTGCCCTTCTCCTTCAGCCACCTCTTCGATAGCTCGACTAATTTTATAAAATGGAAATCGTGGGTCTGCATCCAGTGCCAGACCCGGTAGCACACGCACCCTGTCGTCATTGGTAAAACAGATAACGGTGAATTTTTCATCCACCGCCTGGTTGCCGGTAGCCTGCAATTTTTGACGCAAGTAATGGTTAATAAAGGTGGATTTTCCCGATGAATAAATCCCGAGAACAGATATCAGCGGCCACCACGACGTGCGGGTGGCATGAGAGTCTTCTTTATTGAAGTATCCCAGCCGGCGGCTTATCTGATCAAGCTCTCGAAAACTATCTACAACCTGGGAGAGAACCGGATTTTCCTCTTTCAAACGCTTTTTTAACTCGCGCAACCGCTGATTGCTTTGGCTTCCTTTAAACATTTTCCGGACTCCATGTCGTAAAGATCCATTTCTATCAATTGAGGCTCTAAGCTTAGTTCAATCTGACGCGAGTTGCAAGAAATTAGAGGATAAAAATCAAATAAAATCTTAAGTATTTCATTTAAATACCGATAAATATGATTAGGTGTCTATGCGGTCAGCAAAATAGAAATGCATTAATCTTGGATAGTTGAAACTCAGCGGCTGGAGGGAAAACCGGTGAGCGCGAACTTTAGGCTCATTAAAAAATCCGATCCCCTAACCTATTATGAGACTCAGCAGGAGAGCTTCTTGCTGGGAAAATCAAACAAGTGCGAGATCGTCATCTCAGATCCGCATATTGCTGAAGTACAGGCAAAAGTAGGGAAAAAAGATGAAACATATTTCATCAAAAATATGGGGAAAGACCCAATCCAGGTTAATGGCCGTTCAGCGCTTATCCAGGTTTTAAAAAATGGAGATGAAATCACGCTCGGAAAAACAAAATTTCTACTCCAGCTGCCGACCACGAATGAGGAGTTAGCCAAGACAGTAGCTTTTGAAGCGAAAACCATGGTGATGAACTCACCGTCAAATGCAAACGCAGGTCCTCGGTTGGTATGCACCAACTCCGCCGGCAAAAGTAAAACTTACCCTCTCAAAAAGGATAAAATTGTTATCGGGCGATCCAGTGAAGCGAATCTTAAATTGGTTCACCCTTTAGTTTCCCGCAAACATTGCATTATTGCAAAACATGATAATGCATACAACGTCAGAAATATCAGCACGACCAATCCAGTTTATGTCAATCATCAAGGGATTTCCGAAAAGCGCCTGTATAACGGAGATCAACTTAAAATAGGAACCTTTTCCATAACCTTTCTCTCAGATCGGCCCGAAGACGTAAAAACCGTCAAGATGAAAGTTGATACCAAAAATAAACGCACCGGCTGGAGTCTTTGGATTGCGATGGTGCTGATGCTGACCCTTGGCGGTTATTTTGTTTACCTGCATGGCTATGTTCCCTGGAAAATTAAACAAACCCTGCTATCTGTTTCTAAACAAATCGATTCTGAGAAATACCAACCGGCACATAATACACTTAAACGCCTTCTAGAAAAAAATCTTTCGCCGGAAGATACCCACCAAGCAAGAGAGCTTCTGGCGCAAACCGCTTTGGCCATCACACGCCAAAAAGCCAAAACCGAAAGTGTGGAAAACGCCAAAAAATATTTGATGGCTTATCTGGCCGAATATGGCTCAGGCAAAGAATCTCGGATGCTATGGGACCGATTGGATTATTATCGGCTGGCCATGGGACAACAGTTTGAAGGGGCCAAAGAATCTGATCTGGCCTTGCGACAGTATGCAGCTATTCGAGAGGACAGCCTGTATTATGACGAAGCCCAAAAGGCTGTCCGGCGAATTTGGTTGGCCAAGCAACAACCCCGTCGTGAAGACCAGACCGTGACCCAGCTTCTCAAAGAGGCCGAAACTCACTTCAACGCCAAACGCTACCTTACCCCGGTCAATCAAAATGCGTATTCCCTCTATCAGGCAGTTTTAGCATTGGAGCCCCAACATCAACTGGCACTTCAGCAAATTGAAATGATCAAAAACTTTTATCGCGAACATGGGGAGACATTTTACAAGAAAAAACAGTGGCAAAAAGCACTTACTTATTTCGAGCGCTACAACTTCATCGATCCGGAAGCATCTGATATAAAGAAAAAAATTAAAATTTGCCGAAACACGCTGACGGCACCGCAAAAACCGCCCCAAAAGAACAAACAGAATAAATCAGAACCAGCCCAGAAACCGGATGAAAAACGTGAAGAAATCAAGCGCTTGCTCGAAGAGTCGGGAACGGAAAGCTCCTGGCTGATGCAATACCTGTTTGAAGATCAAAAGGGTGAAAAAAATTCCGAAACTCCGTGGTAATGCATTCATGAAATTGCGAAGATTTTTCATAGGCGCATTGATCAGCCTTCTAATTATTTTCGGAAACATGTCGTGCTCGGTTAGAGGATTGATCAACTCCCTGCCCATTCCAGCTATCCTACAGGAAGAGCAACTCCCTCATAAGGTGGCCATTCTACCGTTCGCAAACAAAACATCGAATCCCGAAGGCAGCGAAACGGTTCGCAAGATGTTCTATAACTTTTTTAGTTCCCTGAATTACATCGACCTTGAACTCGCCACAATTGATGATAGCCTGAAATCAGCAAACCTCTATCATAAGATCGCTGCTGGTAAAGATGTTTCACCGCAGATCCTGGGACAACTACTCGGCGTGGATGCTGTTATTTTCGGTGATGTCATCAGCTTGGGTAAAATATATGCGCTGTTGTATACCGACAATCAAGCAGGTCTCAAAGCCCAAATGGTTAGTTGCAAGACCGAAAAGGTCATATGGGAATTGGAACATAAAATTCATATCGAAGACGGTGATTTACCATTAAGCCCCTTGGGCCTGGCAACCACAGTTGTGAAAATTGCCATCAGTCACCAACAAGCCACACACATGAAAGCCGCCTCCGAATTATGCATGCAAATGGTTTCAACCATTCCGAACCCACCTGCGATCACCGAACCTCCGCCGCAAATCCAGGCTTTCGTTCATAATGGTGCCGGTAAATTATTGCGCCCGGGGGATTACTTAAAAATCGCCTTGATCGGGGAAGCAGGCCAAACGGCCACTTGGAGTCTTCCACCCTTGGTGCAAGCTCTGCCCATGAAAGAAAAGGAGCCGGGCGTTTACATCGGCGCGTATCGGATCAAACCCCGGGATAGATTAGTGCATGGACGCCTGATTGGATACCTCAGCTCTGAATCCGGCTCAGCGAGCCAATGGGTCGATGCGCTGGGCCCACTGAAGATAGGGGAACCGACAATACTACCCGCCGTTATTGCGCAAAACACTGAACTGGATGCAGAAAAAGGCCCTTATTTGGTAAACGATGCCCTGTTGGTGTTGCCGGGGGCCACATTAAGGCTGCACCCCGGTACGGTAATCTGGTTTCGAAGCCTGGGACTCATTGTAAGAGGAGAAATTCAAATTCTGGGTACCGAGCAGGAGCCGGTCCGGTTGGCCAGTCTTGGATCTTCGAGCTGGAAAGGTATTTTTTTTGACGAAAGCCGCACCAAAAATAGCCTTTATCATTGTGAAATCTTAGGTGCCGAATTTGGTATTCGCGCATCAGATTCAACCGTCTCCATTCAAAATTGTCTTTTTCAGGACAATATCTGGGGTATAGTTGTCGAAAAAGGAACCGCTGAAGTCACGGGCAGTCTGATTCGAACATGCGAAAAAACAGGAATTGCAGCCCGTCAAGCTCAACTGGTGGTAAAAGATTCGATCATCACCGAAAACAAAGCAGGTGGTTTCTTGCTGGATAATTCCCTGGTCAAGATCGAGCAGAATAACATTTCAAATAACGGCGGCTGGGGAATAAAGGTGATTAGCGCCAATGGCAGGGTAGCGGCCCCAAATAATTGGTGGGGAAACGAAAACCCGGACCCATCTGAGATTATTGGTCCGGTCAATATTCAACCCAGGTTAAAGCAACCCATAGATTTTATGGCATCGGATTAAATTGGATATGAAAGCCGTCCGCTGTTAGCAGAAGAAATGCCATCAAAAATGCCACCTCCGGGTGGACTCTATCCGGCAGCTTCCCAAAGAATTCGAAGGTATCGTCGCAAAACCAACGTTGAAAGCGTCCTTGTTGACGTTCCAAAGACCCTTGAAGGAGGGCTCGTCGCAGTTCGCCCGAGCGGATGGCAACAATCAGCCCCTCTTCATCCCGTGAAGCGAATCGTTCCTGCCATTCGCGAATCAACTGGGAGGGTTCACGGTGCAGCATCCCCAGGTCAAAGTAAAATGCATCGTATATACCCAACAAGCGGGCAACAGAAAGAGATAATTCGTCTTTTGCCTGAGGAGCAATATCAAGCAGGTACTTCTGAAGCAGCATGTTGTAGTGGATAGGGTCTCCCCAGAGCGAGATTGCCCTGGCACCCTCAATCAGCACATAGGGATTTTCCGATTTCACGAATTTCTTCTCGATCAATGGAAGCGTGCCCCTTCCATCAAGCTCGACCAGCGCATGGATGGCTGCACCACTGAGCAGAAAATCTTCACTGTCGACAGCCTTGCAAAGCAGCGGCACAGCTTCAGCCACTTTCCAATGACCGAGCCAATAAGCCGCCTGATGCGCCGTGGTGAATTGATTCACCTGTAAATCTCTTTCAAGAATGGAAATAAGGGTTTTGTTGGGCTGGGCCCGTTGCAGCGCATCCATGGCTCTTTGGCGGATAAAGATACTGGGTGAATTCAGATAACGCTCCAGGTCCGCATTATAGATGCGCGTTTCAGTATGCATCAATGCCTGGAGTGCTTTGCTTTCTTCATCTTCACTTTGCAGGGTGATAGCCCGTTTTACCGCATGAATGGCTCGCCAATCCCACGGAGAAAAAAGAGCGCTCAGCGCATCCCGGATGCCCTGAGATTTCAGCCTGGGCAGTTTGAAAAAAATAACCGTCCGAACAATCAGCAGCAGGAGCAGCCCCGCGTAAAACCAGCGAAAATGTAATAAAGGATCGATGGTAACGACCGAAACCAGCTTGACTCTTTCCAACGCCCACCCCCCGATGACGAGGGCCATACCGCCGACCAGGCCGCCGACGGCACGGGTTATAATTCCGTGGGCAAGCTGATGGGCATGGGAGGTGATGCTGATAAAGTAATGCTGCATCGAGGCGCTGAATGCGATCTGGACATAGCCGTTAATAAAAAACAGGGTACCGATTAAAACGGACATAAAGGTTTTAGGTAAAAAAATTACCAGCACAACTCCCCCGATATCCAGAAAGCTGGTAATTACCAGCAAGGGACGGGAGCCGAGCTGATCCAGAAACAGGCGGTAAGTATAAGATGCCACAATGCCCCCCA
>CP070694.1:3689296-3696669 GCA_020353355.1 Desulfobacterales bacterium
CTAAGTTCTGAGCCGTAGCGGACATTCACCGGATAACGCTCCAGCCCTTCAACGGTGTACGTGACATTCATGCCGCCGACGGCCGACATGATGACATCCTGCACATCCCCCACGCTCAGCCCGTAACGGGCGACCTCCTGGCGTTTTATCTGATAATCAAAAAAATTGCCGCCGGTAACTCGTTCGGAGTATACACTGAGGGTTCCGGGGATTTCCCGAACCACGGCCTCCACTTTTTCGCCCACGTCACTGAGCACTTGAAGGTCATCTCCCATCAGCTTGATGCCCACCGGTGTCTTTATACCCGTTGAGAGCATGTCCACCCGGGTTTTGATGGGCATGGTCCAGGCATTGGTCAAGCCCGGAAACTGAATCGCCTTGTCCAGTTCCTCCACCAGTTTGGTCATGGTCATCCCCTGCCGCCATTCAGATTCGGGTTTGAGCATAATGGTAGTTTCAATCATCATTAAAGGGGCAGGATCTGTCGCCGTTTCGGCCCGACCGATTTTGCCGAACACATGGTGAACCTCCGGAAAGGAAGCAATTATTCGATCCGTCTGCTGCAGTAATTCTTTGGCTTTGGTAATGGAAATACCCGGCAGGGTGGTCGGCATGTAAAGCAAATCCCCTTCGTTTAGGGGCGGCATAAATTCGGAACCGATCCGATTCCAGGGGATGAAGGTCAGCGCCAAAATAACCAGAGCACCAAAGACAACCGCGATCTTTGCTCGCAGCACTAGTTTGATAACCGGATGATAGAGCCAGATTAAAAACCGATTGACCGGATTTTTCTCTTCAGGTCGGATTCTGCCTCGGATCATATACCCCATCAGTACCGGAACAATAGTAATCGCTAAAAGCGACGAGCCGAGCATGGCGTATGTTTTTGTAAAGGCTAACGGGCGAAAGAGGCGTCCCTCCTGAGCTTCAAGAGTGAACACCGGCAAGAAGCTGATGGCAATAATCAACAGAGAAAAGAACAGCGCTGGTCCGACCTCTTTAGATGCGTCCAAAATCAGTTCCCAGTGAGGCTTTTGGTCCTGGTTGTGTTCAATATGTTTATGGGCATTTTCAATCATCACAATGGCGGCATCCACCATGGCGCCGATGGCAATGGCAATGCCGCCCAGGCTCATGATATTGGCGTTGATCCCCTGCCGTTCCATAATGATAAAGCTGATCAAAACTCCCACCGGCAGTGTAAAGATTCCTACTAGAGCGCTGCGAAAGTGAAATAAAAAAATCACGCATACCAGCGCAACGATGATGCTTTCCTCGATCAAGGTACGCTTCAGCGTATCGATCGCGCGCAGAATTAAATTCGAACGATCATAAACGGTTCGGATCCGCACCCCTTCGGGTAGACCGGCTTTGAGCTGCTCCAGCCGCTTTTTCACATTTTCGATAACCGCCAGGGCATTTTCGCCATAGCGCATGACGACAATGCCGCCGACGACTTCGCCCGTCCCGTTGGAATCCGCAAGTCCGCGCCGGAGCTCCGGACCGATCTTGACGACTGCCACATCGCGCAGAAGAATCGGTGTCCCCCGCTGATCAACTCCCAGTCCAATAGTCTCCAGATCCCGGATGCTTTTAATATATCCCAAACCGCGCACCATAAATTCAGTTTCGGCCATCTCCACCAGTTTGCCGCCGACATCATTGTTGCTGCGCTGAATGGCCATCCGGATCTTTTGCAGCGGGATGTTAAACGCCACCAGCTTGTTGGGATCTGCAATCACCTGGTACTGCTTGACATAACCGCCGATAGAGGCCACCTCAGCCACACCGGAAACACTGGTCAACTCATAGCGCAAAAACCAGTCCTGAATGGAGCGAAGTTGGGCAAGATCATGACGGTCGCTTTCAAGGATGTATTCATAAACCCAGCCGACGCCGGTGGCATCCGGTCCGAGAGAAGGATTCACTCCTGGCGGCAGCCGACCGGCAACAAAATTTAGGTATTCCAATACCCGGCTGCGCGCCCAGTACATGTCGGTGCCGTCTTCGAAGATGATGTAAACAAACGAAAACCCGAAAAAGGAATACCCCCGCACCACCTTTGCGAAAGGAACCGCCAGCATCGCCGTGGTCAGCGGATAGGTGACCTGGTCTTCCACTACCTGCGGGGCCTGGCCGGGATACTCCGTAAAGATAATTACCTGAACGTCGGAAAGATCGGGGATGGCATCCAAAGGCGTATTCAACATCGCATAAATCCCGCCCAGAACAGCGAACAACGTCCCCAGAATCACCAGAAATTTATTTCTGACGGAAAATTCAATAATTCTCTCAATCATATGCGTTTCCTTTTTCCCAGCTTTGACGCATTGACGTATCCCACGCATCCGCACCAGCGGAACAAATCGCGGCTGGGAAGCTGCTCCCACATACATCTTCGGATTGCGCGGGCTACCGGATGTAGGAGCGGCTTACAGGCCTCGATAGGTAATCAAGATGTCAAAATGCCCTCAATCCAATAAACTTATTAGTGAGCTCCGGGCTCTCGCTTCTGCAACTCCAGCATTTTCTGAATAGCCTCCCGCAAGCGGCTTTCAGAATCCAACATAAACTGAGCGGAAAGAACAATTTCATCACCTTCACTCAGGCCTTCCAGCACCTGAAACTCGTTTTCGTTGCCTTCAAGCCCGATTTTGACTTCACGGGGCTGAAACTTTCCTTTACCAGTGGCTACAAAAACAATTTTGCGAATCCCACTGTCAATTACCGCCTCCTGGGGGATGACCAAGCTGTCTTTGGCAACGTGGGATTTCAGGTAGATATCGGCGTACATGCCCGGTTTGAGCTGATATCCGGGATTGGCAAATGCCAGACGAAGTTTGGCGGTTCGGGTTTTGGCCTCCAGGTAGGGGTAGATAAAGAGTACCCGGCCTTTGAAGCGTTTTCCGGGAATATAAGCCAGCTCCATATCCGCCGCCATGCCCTTGCGGACCCAGGGCAGCTCGTATTCATAAACATCCACATCCACCCAGACGCTGGAAAGATCAACGATCTGGTATTGATGTTCTCCCTCTTTCACGTAATGGCCTTCAAATGCAATCTTTTCGGTGACCACCCCGGTGGCCGGAGAGTAAATCGTAAGTAGTTTTTTCACCTTTCCGGATTTGCCGATCTGCTCGATCTGCTCTTCTGTCAAATCCCAATAACGCAATCGCGTAAGGGAAGCCTTGAGCAAACGCTCGGCGCCGTTACGAACCCGCGAGTAGGAATTCGTGGCTAAACTATTGTATTGCTCCACAGCCAGCAAATATTCTTCCTGGGCGGTAACCAGCTCCGGGCTGTAGATGTCAAAAAGGGGCTGTCCTTTCTTAACGTCTTCCCCGACGAAATTGACATGAAGTTTTTCAATCCAGCCGTTGAACTTCGTATTCACAGTAAAAATTTTGGTTTCATCAAATGTAATGTTACCAAGCGTGCGGATATATTTGATCAGGGTTTTTCGCTGCACCCGCCCCAAGCGCAAACCCATATTTTGCATGGTAACCGGATCGATACTGATGGTCGACGCAGGTTCTTTTCCTTCGCCCTCTTCTTCGTAAACCGGCACCAGATCCATTCCCATAGGTGATTTGCCCGGCTCATTCCGGATGTAGCTGGGGTCCATAGGGGCGACCCAATACTTGATCTTCTTGCCGGTTTTGGGATCAATCATACCGGCTTTGAGGTCTTTTTCTGCGGCAAAAACCCCGGAAACTCTTCGGTCCGACCCGCCAGAAACATCAACCCCGGGGACTAAAACGACGTCAAGAATATGCCAGCCGCCGAAAATCAGAAAAAAACAAATTATGACGCTATACATTCGTGCAATGCGTTTCATACTATCTTCGCCTCCCTAAGGAGAATTTGTGGTTACAACCTATAAAAATAATCATTAATTTCTACGGTTTCATATTTTTATCCGTATTTCTTTCACTGCGATTGATTTTTCAAGCAGCAACTGTTTACATAGAGCCACCAAGGACTTCTTCCAGCTCTGCCCTTTTTTTATAAATATTGAATAAATATTTATCGGCTTTTAGCTCGAACTGCAGCAATCGAATTTGAGCATTGATCATGGTATTGAATTCTACCGATCCGACCTCGTATGCAGCCTGAGAAGAACGCGCCCACTGATCGGCCTGCAGCAATAAAGCGTCCTTAAAAAGCTTATAATTTTCCTGAGTGTCGCGAATCTCCGTAATTAATGCATCCAGCTGAAAAGGCAGGCTCTTGACAAGATTCCAATAGGATTTCTCGGCTGCCTCGCGGGCTTTTTGGGTAGCCGCCAGTTTTGGATCCTGTCGTGTTTTCTGCCAGAGCGGAATATTCATTAGCACCTGGCCAGAAATAAAATCCGGCAAAGAGCGTCCGGTGCGATCCTCATCTCGTTGCCCATAGGCCAGCATGAATTCCAAATCCGGCCAGTAATCCTTTTTTGCGAGCTCGATCTCTACTTGGGCCATGTCAATCTCGGCCTGTTTGACGCGCAACTGCGGATTTTCTTGTAAGGCCATGGAGGTGAGTTCTTCTGCGTTTAGCTGCAGACTCATAAATTCTAATCCAGTTGGTCGCTCAACGGCCATAAAACGCTCCCGGTTGAGCAGTTCATTGATCCGATCTGTCAAAGTGCGCCGCCTCTTTTCGAGCGTAATTTTCTCATCCAAGAGCTTGCTCAACTCCACCTGGGCTTGAAGCACATCCTGTTGGAGACCGCGGCCGGTGGCGTATCGGGTCTCCGCGAATCGCAACAGCTGGCTTACGATTTCAGTGAGTCGTTGATTAATCTCCAAGCTTCGGTTGATAAATCCAAATTCATAATAGGCCACGGCAATCTTCCTTGCCAGTTCCAGCCGTTTGGCTTCCAGCATCGCTTGTTGGCGAATCGCTTTCAATGTCGCCTTTTGTGACCTGAGATCCAATTTTCCGAACCACGGAATTCTCTGAGCAATAGAAATTTGTTTCTGGGTCATCGGCTCTTCGTCAAAACTAAACGAATCCGCAGGAAGATTGAGTATCGCAAAACCGAGCCGGGGATCATCCAGGGCTCCTGCAAACGGAATCTCTGCTTTGAGACTTTCCACCTGGGCTTCCAGGCTCTGGATCTCCTTGTTCTGCACGAGGCCTTCTTCAATGAGTTCGTTCAACGTCGGTGGCGCCCAGATGAGAGAAGCTGCCAGAGGGCTGCGATAGGTCATCGAGATTGTGGTTAAACCAACAAAAAATATTCCCCCTACTTTTATAGAAAATCGCCACATACGCCTTCCTCCTTGATTAACAGTTTATAAGGTAGCCTATAAGAGCAATGATAGTGCCACAATTTCAACCATCTAAAATTATTTATAATTTATCTGAATCGTGAATTACATTATAATTAGCTGTGTAGTTTATACACAGATTTGTGAGTGCAAAATTCTAAAGCGCGAAATAAATTCGCATTCAAGAGGAGATGAAATAAAAAAGATAGAAAATATAATTGCGGAGCAATGATAATTCCTCTTTATTAAAAAAGTTTTTCTATTAGGAAATGGGGCGAATACTTTATTTTCATAAAAAAAGTACCGTATTCCGGTGAGATTTACATAAATTTCAGAGGACTTAGAGAAACATAAAATCCAAACAACATCAATTGATCATGAGCTTTTTTTCATGTCAAGAAGAAAAACCTATGTCAAGCATTTAGATCAAGATAGCTAACCATTCCTTCTTTCTCGAAATTTGTAAAATAATTCTGGCACAACTATTGCTCTTTTAATTGCTTCATAAAGAAGAATACTCCTAATAAATTTATAAATTTTGCTCTAATCGATCAGCTATGACAAACTACTAAAAAAGAGAATTTATGAATATCAGACGTCTGGCTGAGCATTAAAAAGAGAAGAAATGAAAAAAATTTTTGCTATGATTTTTGTTTTTGTTGCAAGCAACGCCTTTGCAGTGGAAATATCATGGATGTATGTTCAACATCGGATATACGAAAACGGCCGCACCCGTAATCGACTGACATTTGGTTTGATTGATGAAAATAACCAAAATCTGACCAGCGATGAAAACGTTGCGGCCGTGGAACTTTGGGATCCGCAGGGTCGTTTAGTAAAACTGTCTGATTACAAGTTCAATATTGATGAAGAAATCTACGGCATATACGACAGCATGAGAAGTCAATGGCATTTCAGTGAAGCGTGGCAACTGGACAGCTGGTTCAGTGCCAGTTTTTCCGAACCCTTAATTCCCGGTGTTTACCATCTGAAAGTCATTACCGCCGATGGTAAGAGCTCCGAATATGGATTTAAATTCAGGGAAGTTGTTGCACTTCCGGTGATTACATCCCGCTCCTTTGAAATTCATCCGGATCCGATCGGCAATGTCATCTGGAAGTGGGATATTCCCGATTCCCTGGGGCACATGGCGTTCAACCTCCAAACCGTAGTCAAGGCATCGATCGACGTCTATCAGCATAATAAACAGGTGGCTTATTTTTTTATTAAATTACCTTCCCATATGGGATATCTCTTAATCCCCCGAAATATCGTACAAAAACTAAATGCCAGGGGCGATCAGTTCGGCTTGAGAGTTCAGCTGGAGACCAGGGATAATAACACCCGTACGTATTCGGACACCTTGTTAATGAACGATTTAACGGCAATCGTACCTCGATTGAGGACGTTTTCCAATCCAATCAAATAATTGACTTCAGCCTGCGACAATTTCCATCGATGAAGACCGAAGGCAATACCGAGAAAAGTCCATTATTGATCGGTTGAGTGGTTATCACCATGTGGAAAATAAGAGGAATAAAACAGCGTTTGGCTATCTTCATGTTTCTTCCGGTGGCGCTTCTTTTGATCGGCATGGGAATGGCAGGATTTATCTATGCACGGGACATCTTACTTGCTCAGTGGGGAGAAGCTGCAACCCTTAAACTCCAGCGAGCGGCGCATGAAGCGGATATGCGTTTGAGTCGAGCAAAGGAATGGCTGAAAATGTTCCATACCACCGGTGATAATCCATACGCCTCCTATTATCATGATTTGATCATCGAACAACTTCAAGGACTTGAAGGCGTTGCCCGCGTCAATATAAAATGGACTGCCGGCGACCGGACGCTGGAGGTTGAAAAACGAGGTTTAATACCATTCATGGAAACCGCTGTTGTGGACATAACCACGCCACGCTATGATTCGCTGGTGAAAAATAAAACAATATCACTCATTTCGGATCTCAAAACAGAAACCGGGAGAACAGTGGGGCAACTCGAGGTGGTGATTCGATTCGACTATCTTATAGAAGCCATTATCTCCTCCGGTTGGTGGCAAAGCGATCAGGCCTATCTCGTCGATAAAAATGGAATAGTTTTATCGAGCATTGGCAGAGCT
>CP070694.1:3696769-3699937 GCA_020353355.1 Desulfobacterales bacterium
AAGACCACAAGGTTGATAGGCCGGATGTGCAAGTGCGGCAACGCATTTAGCTTACCGGTACTAATAGGTCGTGCTGCTTGGCCACAAAATAATTTACATGATCGGCTTTAACGTTTTTGCTCGTGTTTCGTTTTTGGTATTTTTATAACTCCTAAATCCTAAACACCACATATAATTTTTCGGCGGTTATAGCGAAGAGGAAACACCCGTTTCCATCCCGAACACGGAAGTTAAGCTCTTCAGCGCCGATGGTACTGCATGGGAGACTGTGCGGGAGAGTAGGACACCGCCGATTTTTTAAAACCCGGAATCAATCTCTGACTCCGGGTTTTCTGTTTCGATACACAGCGGTTTAAATTGTTGCATCATTCCTGCAACGCGTTTTTAATCGCCACTCCTATCTTTTCAAGCGAATATGGTTTTTTTATGTAGGTCCTCGCTCCCATTTTCTGAGCTTGTTTGACCCGGTTTGTTTCGGAGTAGCCGCTGGCAATTACTGCTTTTTGACCGGGATGGATTTCGAGAATTCTTTTATATGTCTCAAGCCCGTCCATTCCGGGATTCATGATCATGTCTAAAACCAACAGATCTGCATGTTTTTGTTTCATATAGGTAACGGCTTCTTCGCCGCTTGCAGCCAAGCTCACATGGTAGCCCATTTTTTTAAGCATGCCGGAGGCTATTTCTCTTTGTTCTTGAATATCATCAATAATGAAAATCGATTCTCCGTTACCTTTGTAATCCTCTATTTTCAAGGAAGATTTTTTGGTATCCAGCTTATCTCGTGTTATGGGAAAATAAAGCGTGAATGTGGTTCCTTTTCCCAAGGTGCTTTGCACATCAATAAATCCATTATGGTCTTTCACGGTTCCCCATACAACAGCCATGCCCAATCCGGGTCCGCTTCTGCCCATAATCTTTTTCGTATAAAATGGTTCAAATATTTTATCAATCTCGACGGAAGGGATTCCTGTACCCGTATCAGAAACCGTAACGGTCACATAATCACCTTCTTCGATGGTTTCATAAGCGTTGATGGGTGTGTCAACATAATGATTGTCCGTTGATATAATAATCCTTCCACCATCCGGCATCGCTTCAGCTGCGTTTGATACCAAATTCATAATGGTTTTGGAAAGATGAACCGGCGAACCAGATATGCTAAACAAATTTGGTTCAAGGTTCCGTTCCACCGTTATACCGGAATGGAATGACAGCAGCTTTTGATATTCAGGGCTCGCCAAATATTGCTTAATGACCTGATTAAGATTCACCACTTCGGCTACCGAAACGCCCCTCCTTGCCAACGTTAACAAATCCTGGACAATGGCTGCGGCTTTTTGACCGGATTCCTGGATAGTTAAAAGGGGGTTTCTTAAGGGGCTATTTTCTGGAAGATCAAGTAATATTAACTCCGGGTAACTGACGATGCCGGACAAAATATTATTTAGATCATGCGCCACGCCTCCCGCAAGGGTGCCGATGGCCTCCATCTTTTGGGCCTGTTGCAGTTCGGCTTCCAGTTTTTTCTGTGACGTTATATCCCTTAAAAAATTAAGTGTCGCGGGTCGTCCTTCCCAGGTAATTAAGACCGTGTTGAGTTGTGTCCACAGTTTTTCACCGTTTTTGTTGACGATTCGAAAAGTATAGGAATTCGGCGGTTTCTCGCCTTTCAGCCTGCTTCGGTGCCTTTCAAGAACTGTCGCTCGGTCTTCCGGATGAATCAGGTTGACAAAGGGGACCTTGATCAATTCATCCTCCGTGTAACCTATCAATTCAAGGGTCTTGGGATTTGGGAATTTAATGACCTCGTCTTGGGCAATAAAAATTGCAGTGTCCGCATTTTCCACCAAAAGGCGATACTTTTCCTCCGATTCTCGCAGTGCGTTTTCTGCTCGTCTGCGTTCGCTTATTTCCTGTTTCAGCTCTTCATTGGTTTTTAGCATTTGTGCGGTACGTTCCGCGACTCTTTTTTCTAAATCAAGATTTATATCAACGACTTTTTTCTTCTCGGCTTGCAGCAAACGTGCCTGTAGAAACTCCTTTCGCAAATAATACTCGATGGAGTAACAAGCGAACATTCCGAAAATATTTCCGGTGAGAAAGAAAAAATTATTGTTGATCAGAATTGGAATGGGAGTCGGGCTCAGCCAGATAGCTGCAATTTCGTATGCAATCACGATTATCCATCCGGTAAGGGAAGCCCAAACAAATCGGAGTTTAAAAAATGCATACCCATAAAAAAAAACTAGACTTAGTCCCGCATAGTAGGAGTGGCTTGCCGGATAAGGAGCAATTATTATCATTGCAATAATGCCAAGTCCGGCTAACAACACCGTAGAGGCAATGGATAGCTGCATATATTTTTTGAAATGTCTTGAGAAGGAAAGAAGGAAAGTCATAAAAACAACGGGGCAGACAACTACATACCGGATAAACCACAGATTTAGCTTCACCTCCGGCACTAGCCAGGCATCCAAAACTCCAAAAATAGCATAGAAAAAGACACCAAGTGCTGAAGCAATTCGTACTTGGCGCAAAGAAGTATGAAAATAGTGATCCTCAAAAGCCTTTTCGAGATCTTCCGCAAACGACAGGGTGAGCCAATTAATTTGAATGCTATCTGATGGGGATAAACGAGTTAACACTTAGATATTACTCCACTTTATTTACCCACCCTCATTATAGGACTTATTTACATGAACTTGGGGGAAGATATTTCATTGAAAAGTGGTACGTGTAATTGAAAATTTTTTTCTCATTTCTCTCGATCTATGCTTTTGACAGCTGACATGTTCATTATCTTGTCATCGCTCACAAAGAAATCTAGCAAGGTTTTCCCTTCATAGGCTATCCTGGCAAGCCCTGTCCCATCAAAACCTTTGAAATGGGAATTTTTTGACATTTCTTTCATTCTTATTAGGGCTTCAAATGGATCTTGGTATCCTCGTATAAACTGAATGGTTTTATCCAGTTCTTTCAGATGGTTGTTATCAATTTCATCAATGGGATTTGAAACTTCAACAGTGATATTTTTTTCGCTGATGTGAATCTGAATCGTCATTTTTTTTTCTGGTTTTTTTGAATTGGCGTATTTAAGGCAAGTGTTAACCAGTTCTTTTAGAATCATGGTATGCTCTTGAACCGTATTATCTGGAAAACCATGTG
>CP070694.1:3700037-3741802 GCA_020353355.1 Desulfobacterales bacterium
CTGTCGATGCTGTAATCGGCAAAGTTAATAATCCGCTCGGGACAGCATCCCATACAGGTCCCGCAGCGACGACAGCGGGCCGGATTGGGCTTGGGAGTGCCCTTTTCATCATCATCGATGGCGCCAAAGGGGCACTCTTCCGTGCAGCGTTTGCACTGGGTGCAGCGCTGCATAAAGAAGTCGGGAAAGGTCATATCCCCATATCTGGGATGAACCGAAACACCGCGGTTGACCGATTCCAGGCACTGAATGGCTTTCAATGCAGCTCCGGTGGCGTCTTCCTGTGCCTCCTCAGTCGTCATGCTGCGACGGATAGCGCCGGCGGCATAAATGCCGGTTCGCTGGGTTTCGTAGGGAAAACAGATGAAATTCGAATCGGCATATTCATCGAAAATGGCGTTGTCCCGGAATCCCGGACCCTGGCGGTATGCCAGATTGATCACCGGATCATCTTTGGTCACCGGAACCATGCCGGTGGCCAGCACGACCATGTCGGCCTTGACCTGAATCTTTTCGCCCAGCAGGGTGTTGTCGGCCTCCACGATCAAACCCTCGCCATTTTTGGAAACACCGGTGACTTCGCCTTTGGTCAGAAAGATGCCATGATCCTGCTGGATACTCTTGTAGAAATTTTCCGTCAGACCGACGGTGCGCATATGCTGATAAACCACAAAAGCCTTGCCGTCTGCATAATCCTCCCGGACGTACTTGGCTTGTTTGAGCGCCACCAGGCTGGTCACCGCGCCGGTATAGGCAAAATCTTTGTCGTCGCCCTGGCCCGGGCTTTGGACGAACACTACGGACTTGGCTTCTTTGCCGTCCGAGGGCCGTATTATTTTGCCGGCGGCGGCAATTTCTTCAAATTCAGTGTTGGTCACGACATCCGGGATTTCGCCGTACCCGAGGTGAGCAAACTCACCTGCTTTAGGTTTGTAGGGACGCCAGCCGGCGGCCAAAATTACGGCACCGAATTTTTCGCCGTTAGGATCAAGGGTTAAAATATCCTGTTTGCCTTCATTGTACTCCATGAATTTGGCATGTAACTGCTCGGCATCCAGTTCCTTGCCCTTTTCATCAACCTTCATCTCATCGGGCAACGGATAGGGAACGTCAAACTCCGTCTTTTCACCGGGCTTTTTCAGCGTCACCGTAAAATCACCCGGCTCTCCTGCAATACGCGCCACCACCGTGTCGGTTTTCACCGTGATATTGGCATAGTTTTGCAGTTTTTTGATCATGTCTTCGACCGTCGGCGGAACCAATGCATCATAAGGATACGCACCCATTAGCTGTTTGCGCCATTTCCTGGCATTTCCTCCCAGGGTGGATTCTTTCTCCACAATGGTCACATCATAGCCGGTTTTGGCCGCATCGATGGCTGCGGCAACACCGGTCAGGCCCCCGCCGATGACCAATATTTTTTTAGAGAACGCATCCGGCTGATAAGCCTCGGGCAGTGCGATTTTTTCCACCCTGGCCATACCCATCTTCAAATAGTCCTCGGCCAGCATCTGTACGTGATCGATGAATTGTTCATCTTCATTTTGTTCCTCCGTGGGAGCCGGATATTTGGACCTCGGATGGGACCATACCACTTGTTCCCTCAGGTTGACCCGATCAACGATACAACCGTCGAAACGGAAGACATCGTAAAGCACCCGGCGAGAACAGGCGGCGAGCACCAGGATATTAACACCCTCATCGGCAATATCTTTTTTCAGGAGTTCAACCCCTTCCGTGCTGCAGAGGATCGGGCAGGTTTTCACCGGAAACCCTTCCTCCTTGGGCACATCGCAAAGCTTTTCGATGTCCAAGGCTTCTCCGATCCCGCAACCTTCGCAAATATATACACCATATTTTTTATCCATGGAAAACCTCCTACCTGTTCACCAGCGCTTGAATCGCCTTTAAGGCCATTCCGGTTGCATTCTGATTGGATGACACCACATCGGCCGGTTTGTTGGCACATCCGGCGGCGAACATACCGCCCGTATCAAAGTCATTGATAATAAAGCCTTCATCACTGTAGTTGAGATCGGCCGGAAGTTTGGCTGTGGCCGTTGTGGGTTGCATGCCGGTGGCCAGAACAACCATATCCACGGTCTGATGAATCTTCTCGCCGGTAACGGCGTTTTCAGCAACCACCGTAATGTTTTTGGTCCCTGGATCCTCGCTGACCTCGGCGACCTTGCCCTTGATCAAAAAGACATTTTCATCCTCTTTGATCTTTTCATAGAACCGTTCATACCGATACCCCGGTGTTCTAATATCGATATAAAACACATAGATTTTGGCTTGGGGGTAGCGTTCTCGAACGTACGTGGCTTGCTTTAGGGAGGCCATGCAACAAATGTAGGAACAGTAGGGTAAATAATTTTCATCCCTGGATCCGGCACATTGCACAAATGCAATGCTTTCCGGTTGCTTGTCATCGGACGGCCGGATAATTTTGCCCTGGGTCGGCCCGTTGGGTGCCGCCAGACGCTCCATCATCATATTGGTGATAATGTTCGGGTACTGGCCGAATCCGAGATTGTCGATCTTGGTGGCATCATAGGGTTGCCAGCCGGTGGCCCACACAACGGCTCCAACATTCAAGTTGAGGGTTTTGGACTCCATATCCAGATCGACTGCGTCATACTTGCAGGCGTCCTTGCAGCGTTGCCCATCGTCGCTGCCGATAATTTGCGGCGCCATCACATAGCGGGCCGGAAAAGCCATTTCAAAGGGCAAATAGGCGCCTTTGACTTTGCGCATCCCAAAATCGTACTCACTGTCAATCTCGGCTTGACAGGCTTCAGCACAATCGCCGCAACACGTGCAGTTCTCATTGACATATCTGGGGCTGATCTTGATGGTCACATCATAGTTGCCCGCAGTTCCGTCTACCTCTTCGACTTCCGCCAAGGTGAAGACGTGGATTCTTGGATTGTCCTTAATGCGCCTGAAATTAATCTCAAGCCCGCAGGTCGGAGGACATAGCTTGGGAAAATATTGATTCAGCTGTGCCACCCTTCCGCCCAGATAAGGATTTTTTTCAACCAAGAAAACTTCGTACCCCACTTCGGCGGCTTCAATGGCGGTGGTCAAGCCGCTGATCCCTCCGCCGACCACTAAAATGCTTCCACTCGCAGGGGTTACTTTTTCTTCAGTCATTCTATCCCTCCGTGCCCTCTAAATTTCAATCGTTTTGGGTTTCAGGTTTCAGTAAACAGATGACGGAGGACAGAAAACAGAAGACAAATGGGCTGCTTCATCCTCCAGTTTTTACCATCTTCTGTCGTCTGACCTCTGTCCTCTGACACCTGACGTGAAACCTGACACCTGAAACCTTGCGATAGTAATAAAAACCTCCAGGTGTTCGCAGACACCTGGAGGTTGTTTTAGGTTAAATGATCCGTCGACTCACAATCCGATCCCCATTAAGCATCCGGAAAGATCTTAATATAGTCTTTCTTGAAGATGTCCCATTTCTGCTCATTCGGGTCATACTGGGAGTTGACGAAGCAGAACCAGTTCTTGTCGTCCTGGCCCGGATAATCGGCCTGATAGTAGAAGCCGGGATAGCGCGTTTCCTTACGGAACTGGATGTGACGCAGGTGAGATTCGACCGTCCAGATTCGATGCTGGATCTCCCAGGCTCTCATCAGTTCGTGCAAATCGCCGGCAGCCAGTTTCTCATTGTCTTCTCGCATCAGCTGCAACATTTCCATGACGATTTCCAGGTTCTTGGAGGAGGTCTGGTAATAGGTAGCCGTTCCACCGCCGTACTCATGGGTAGCCTTCATCATGCGGTACATCATGCCGTTGGGTTTGATGTAATTGGGGTTGATATCGTCGGCCGTTGTATAGGCACAATGGTCCAGATAGGTTCGAACCGGTTTGTAAACCAAGTCGATGATCTCATCCTTGGACATGCTCGCCTGCGGTGCGTAATCGGCATGGTCTCTGGCGTAACGCACCATTTCCTTGACGGCAATCCGCCCCTCGGAATGGGATCCGGAAGAGAACTTGTGACCGGAGCAACCCACGCCATCGCCGGCGGTGAACAGACCGTTGACCGTGGTCATGCGGTTGTACACCTTCCCGTTGTCGGCTTTGAGCTTATACGCATCCGGTATCCAATCGTAATCCGGTCCGGAGACCCAGAAGCCGCAGCAGCCGGAATGAGAGCCAAGCAAATAGGGCTCGGTCGGCATAACCTCGGAATTCCTCTCCTCCGGCAGGGTGTTGGTAGCACACCACAGGTTGGCCTGACCGCAGGTCATATCCAGGAAGTCTTCCCAGGCTTCGGATTCGAGGTGTTTGAGCTCTTTTTTATCCATGGTCTTGCCAAGCTCTGCCAGGGCGCTGACGGTATCCATCATGATGGGCCCGCGTCCTTCCTTCATCTCAAAGAGCATCAGGTGGTTTCGCAGACAGGTCGGGGTAACGGCTGCGGTTCCATAGGGCGCATATCTTTCGAGCTCCGCTTTGGCCGCCTCGCCGGCCCCATAGTTTTCACCCAGACCGTTGAGGGTTTTGGCCTTGAACAACAAGAACCAGGCACCCACGGGGCCGTAACCGTCTTTGAAGCGCGACGGGGTGAAACGGTTTTCCATCATGGACAGCTCGGCACCTATTTTCATTCCCAGATAATAGCTGGAACCCGAGTTCCATACGGGATACCAAGCGCGACCCTTGCCTTCACCCACCGAACGCGGTTGATAAATATTCACCGCACCACCGCAGGCGATTAGTGCTGTTTTGCACTTGATCAGAAAAACTTTGTTTTCACGAACGGAAAATCCAACTGCACCGGCGACCTGATTTTCCTTATTGGCATCGAGCAGCAATTCAACGATAAACACTCTTTCCAAGACGTTGTCTTCACCGATGGCCAGTTTGGCAGCCTCGGCCACGATGCGTTTGTAGGATTCGCCATTGATCATGATCTGCCATTTACCGGTGCGCACGGGCTTGGAACCTTCTTTTAGGGTTCCCATCTTCTGGCCTTTTTTGCCGTCCAGGTTCTTGCCTTCTTCGGAGGTCTTCCAGATCGGCAGACCCCATTCCTCAAACAGATGGACGGAATCATCCACATGGCAGCCTAAATCAAAAATCAGGTCTTCGCGCACAATGCCCATCAGGTCGTTGCGGACCATGCGGACATAGTCATCCGGTGAGTTTTCACCGATGTAAGTGTTGATCGCCGACAGACCCTGTGCCACCGCGCCGCTGCGCTCCAGGGCCGCCTTGTCAACCAACAGTACGGTCTGATCGTCGGACATCCATTTTTTAACCTCAAATGCCGCTCCACACGCAGCCATGCCGCCGCCGATGATCAAAATATCAACTTCGCGCTCCTCAAATTCAGGATCACGAACGGCCTTAAGTTCCCCTGGGGGTTTATTCGGTAATGCCATATTAATATCCTCCTTACATTATATTGCAAATTTTTTCATTCACTTAGATCAATTCAAACCAATGCTTGCTTAAACAGTTGCCTTCGGTTTCGGGAGCTCATATCCGTCGGCTTCTTCCGTGCTCAGCAGTCCGCTCTCCAGATTTTTGCCTTTCAGATCGAGATAAGCATTGGCGCCTCCCTCCGGTGTGGTCCGGATGGGGAACTTAAAGCGTTTGATGGTCCCGTTTCTGAATTTACAGGTCCACATGACATCCTCGGTTCCCAGCATCGGCATAATACTGCTCCCCAACGGAACAAAGTCAGAATAACCCCGAACCTCAATGGCCTGGGTGGGGCAAATCTTAACACATGAAAAGCATTCCCAGCACTGATCGGGTTCCTGGTTGTAAGCCTTCATTTCGTTGGGCTCCAGAACCATCAGGTCGTTGGGACAAATATACATGCACGCGGTTTTGTCCCCGCCTTTGCAACCATCACATTTTTCTGTTATCACAAAACTTGGCATTAATAATACCTCCTAATTTAGATTGGTAAACTATCTTTCCCTTAACTTTCGTCTAATAATTTCCATCAAAATCCCAGTTAATTTGCACCTCCCTTCATGTTTCTGATCCAAAGATGAATTCTCTGGCTCTTTTTTTTATTCCTTGGGTAATTTCTATATCATCAAACCGGTACCCTCCGGTAAAACTTAATTGGCATTTTAAGCGACTCGGTATGATATCAATCAAATAAAAATATCTTGTAAATTCAAAAGGATACGATATGTATAAGGGAGCAACAATACCATTCAAGATAGGGCTTGTCAAGTACTTTCGAATACGCTCGAATCCTAACACGCGAGGAGAAGAATAAGGATTGGATAAAATTGTATGGCCATGTTATGGGTGATCTACATCCCTTTGGGAGAAGACCCTACGATGGACCACCATCTGACACCTATATCCCTGGACGAACCTTTCAGGTTTGCGTGCGCCAAGACGGTACCGTGTTTCAATGCGTGCTGCCGGGATTTAAACCAGTTCCTAACTCCTTACGATATATTGCGCCTGAAACATCATCTCGGGATGTCGAGCGGTGATTTTCTCCAACGGTATTGTTTCCAACACACCGGACCCGAATCCGGCTTGCCGATTGTTACGCTGAAACCCAAAGCGGCGCCGCAATTAGCCTGTCCGTTTGTCACCGCTAGAGGGTGCAGCGTGTATGTCAACAGGCCGTCATCCTGTCGCACCTATCCCCTGGTCAGGGCAATCTCAAAATCACGAGAAACAGGGGCAATCAACGAGCATTTCATGGTGCTAAAAGAAACCCACTGTCGCGGGTTTAATGAAAACAAAGCGCAAACGGTTCGGCAGTGGCTTGAGCAGCAGGGTATTTGCGTTTACAACGAGTTTAACGATATGCTCCTGGATATCATTAGCCTCAAAAACCAAGTGAGGCTCGCAGCGCTCGATATAAAATCACGCCATCTCTTTCATCTGGCGCTCTACGATCTGGATAATTTCCGATGCCAGCTTTTCGAAAACAATCTGCTGGATAATGCGGAAATGGAGCCGACTATGATTGAGGCAATCAAGTCCGATGATGTTACGCTGTTAAGGTTTGGGATAGAATGGGTGAAACGGGGGCTTTTTGGCAGATAGCCAGTGTCGGGTGTCGTTTAATCTCAGAGTCAATTTGAGGTAGAAAGATGAACTTATCTGGAAAAGTCGCCCTGGTTCTGGGTGCCATTAAAGGAATTGGAAAAGGTATTGGTCTTGCCCTGGCGAAAGAAGGCGCGAAGGTTGCAGCAACCTATTTCGACTGGGAGGATGAACTCGATAACATGCAGGCAGATTTCACGGAAACCGGCCAGGAGCATCTTATCGTGCAAATAAATTTGCTTGAGGTCCAAAAAATCCCGAATCTTATTCAGCAGGTTATCAATCGATTCGGGCGCCTGGACGTCTTGATAAATAACATCGAACGCGGCGGATGGCCTGTTGTTCACGGGCCGTATACCCAGGGACAATGGGATCTGGAAATCGAAACCACGCTGCGTGCCAAACTCTGGGTTTTTGAATCCGCCCTGCCCCATTTAAAAGCATCCGGCAATGGGGTCGTAATTAATTTTTCTTCTATTGCAGCAATCGTAGGTCGATCCGGTCCGGCCAGCGTCATTTTCAACGAGGGATACTCCGCCGCCAACCGGGGAATCTCCCTTCTGACCGAAACATGGGCCCGCATGGGTGCCCCGGAAGTGCGGGTCAATGAAGTCATGCTGGGATTTGTTGAAACGCGTCATGGCGAAAATACCAGAGGATGGGGTTTGCTGAATGAAAACCACAAAAAAGCGCTGATTGACCATACCCTGCTCGGCCGTATCGGCAAAATTGAAGATGTTGTCAAAAGCGTTCTCTATATAATAAAGGATGCATCGTATATGACCGGTGCTGTGCTGCGGTTGGACGGTGGGTATGTTCTGGGCGGCGATAAAACGGGGGAGAGGCCCCAAGGGATACTTTAGTCAGACAACATGAATCGCATTCGAGATGTTACCGATCCTCGATGATGATGAATGCGGCGATCTGGATCAAAGATTAAAACATCGCGTATCGTTGATCGCTCAACTCTTGATTTAGCGCGGCTTTAATTTTTTACTTTTAATTCCCCATAAAAAAAACTTCACCCATTCAAACCCAAATTTCAACAATTCCACATCATCCGTTTTGATCTTCGCGAGTATCGCAGATTTCACCCTGTAGCGCCTCAAAAAACTGCTCTGGAAGATAAATTCTCGAAATTGATCGATGTTGTATATCGCCATAAAAGCCATTTTGGCCTTCGCACCTTGCGGTCCCTCCTGGCCCCACGGGTCCTTTTGAAACATCCGCTTTATTTCTGCCCACCGGATTGTCATTTTATGATAATACTCCGCTTCTTGATCGTCGGTCCACGAGGATATTGTCCATTGTGCAGCTTCATGTTGCCCGAGGCAAAATTCCGGAGGTCTAAAAAAGTAAACCGGAGTATTCTTTTTGGTATCGGCATCAAATAAAATACCCTGCTCAATCGGAAATGTCCGGCAGGTATCCGGACGGTCTGGGTACACCAGGCATCCGGACTCCGCCAAAAAGGGGCAGGTTTTCTCGTCATTTTCCGACATACGCAACAGCACTTCCGGAAAAAAATTTTGGGGCCGCAGCACCACATCGACATGGGTATCTAAAAACTCATCTGAAGATATGCCCAAGGTCTGTTTAAGACGAACCACGTCGTATGGGTAAAGAAACAAATTCAGATTACGGCAGCAGCGGTTAAAGCAGCCGATGCCCGCATAACAGCGGAATGCAAAGGTGTCTTTTTCTTTAATTCGCACACCGGCTAGCTTATCCAGTTTAATTGCATCAACCTGTTTCATATTATATATGCAAACCAACAAGCATTTCTGCGATGGTCATCCTAATTTTACCTGCAATCCCGGTTGCTTGTTTGAATTGGTTTTCCAGGGCCGCCATCAATATGTAAAACGGCGTACGATCAAAGGTGAAATAGTTTTTTGCCCGACACCGGCGGTCAAAGGTTTCACAACCCCCACCATAGATGCGGTTGTTGGCAGATTTTCGAAGCTCATGGGGAATACCGTGCAATCGACAAATCATGGGACGATACGGATACAGAATGCATAATTTTTCAAAATTCAGCGGGCACATCAATCGCACGGGCTTTCCTTGTTTATCCAATGCGGCTGTTTTCCGGCTTATTTCCAGCGCCCTGGATTTAATTTCGAATTGCCGATCAGGACGAAGTGCCCTAACGCCCTCCATTATATAAAGGTATTCAACGTACGTGAAATGGTAGAAACGGGTCCGACAGCAATTATCTGTGCAGGCATGACAATCAAAGCGATAGTGGGCAGCCGCTTGATCATATTGGCGATCCATAGCGGCATAATTTGCCTGCAACTGCTCCAAAAACGGTGCATAATCAGGAATTATCAGGTTTGCTATATTCGCTGATAATTTCAACAAATAGTGCCTCCCTTGACACCGCCGGTGATGGGAAAAAATTATCGAATACCCTGAGCATTTTGATGAAAAGAGAATTATTCCGTAAATAATTTTGAAATTTCCACAAAAAATGGATAATATGAGTAGGTTGAATTTTTGTAAAGAATTAATTTGCCACCTTTCCTGCGATAATCTATAAAATTCTGGACAGGCCCCTGCCGACCGGTGAGCGGCGATGAGTCCGGGAAATACTAATGCGTTCATCTGAAAAACCGGCAAATCCCGCAGCGCGGGACTGCAGGCGCGCCCAAGCGGTGAACAGGCTAACCTCATGACGGGACACCATCTTATACTGGGTGAACTTGACGATTTTATCACCGGTGAAACGATTAATGATACCGATGACGAACGCTACCGCCAGAAAATCGCGCGGTTGTTGGTCAACCAGAAAGGGTACTTGAAAAGCGATATCGAACCGCGTCGGAAGCTTATGGTAAAGGCAGACGATCGCGAGGCTATTGTCAAAATTGACTTTGTGATCAACGTATTGAACAGGATAGGGATGATCATAAAATTCGGCCCTGGTTCTATTGTAACCCGGCGCCGGCCGACGCTGGCCGCTTCCCGACTGTTGACATCCTATCAAATACCAATTGCCGTGGTTACCAACGGTAAAGACGCAGAGATCTTAAACGGTCTTTCCGGAAATGTCCTTTCTCAAGGATTAGAAATGATGCCATCCCGATCGGAGCTGAAACGAATTGCTGAACAAGATGATTTCAATACCATTTCAAATCAACAGGCTGAAATCGAATCACGAATCCTGTATTGTTATGAAGTAGATGGGAGCTGTCCTTGTGATGAGGATATCTGTCGGCTTTAGCCGTTTGGGTTTTTGTAGCAATATCTCAACTATTCTCAGCTGTGTTGCGATCACATAAAATCCGAAATTCGAGTATTCAAGATAAGTCACTAACAATGGACTATGAATTTTATATGAAAGCAGCGCTTAAATTGGCCAGAAAGGCATTGGATGCCGGTGAATTTCCGGTGGGGTGTGTCATCACGTATCGAGGCAAAATAATTGCAAGCGGTGACCGCAAAAATAGCAAAGGAGACATGAAAAATGAAATCGACCATGCCGAAATGGTCGCTCTGATGCGCCTGACGAAGAAATTGCAGAAAATAGATGCTCATCATCTAACACTCTACTGTACCATGGAACCGTGTCTCATGTGCCTGGGTGCAATCATCTTGAGCGGTATTCGTGAAATCGTCTTTGCTTACGAAGATGTTATGGGAGGCGGTACCAATTGTAATTTGGCTAAATTGAAGCCATTGTACCGCGACAATTATATATCGATTGTACCCAATATATTACGTGAAGAAAGCCTAATGCTGTTCAAGACCTATTTTGCTGATCAGGCCAACGATTACTGGAAAGGAAGCCTCTTAGCACAATACACGCTTAGCCGCTAAAAACAACATTTGCATACACGACCAGCTATCAATTTGTGATGCAAATTAGTTAAGTTTAAATTAACATGCATTTTTTTCTTGCTTTTATAGATGTTGTTTTATATTTCAACTTGGATATAAAGAGGTAATCTGTCGCCCTTTAACGGCACCAAAGGGCAGCGACCATAATTATAACCCAGGAGGTGAAAACATAGCTGTAATACGTAAACCACAAAGGCCAAACCGCTTTGACAAAACAAATGTAAATAAAAATATAAGGGCAAAAGAAGTCAGGGTAATTGATCCTGACGGCAATCAGATTGGAATCATACCGACGAAAGAAGCACTGACTGCTGCTGCTGAATTTGGTCTCGATCTGGTAGAAGTTTCTCCGAATGCGAATCCTCCGGTTTGTAAAATAATGGACTATGGTCGATATCGATATGAACAAACCAAAAAGAAACAAGAAGCGAAAAAGAAGCAAACTGCTTTTCAAGTAAAGGAAATCAAAATACGCCCGAAGACTGGCGAGCATGACCTGCAGGTTAAGATTAGTTACATCAAAAAGTTTATTGGCAAAAAGGACAAAGTAAAAGTATCCGTACTGTTTAGGGGCCGGGAAATCACGCTTTCTCAACTGGGAATGGAGTTACTCGAAAAAATTATTGAAGAAACCGAAGAAATTGCAGCGGTAGAACAAAGCCCCAAATTTGATGGCCGTACCTTAGTAATGATTCTTGCGCCAAAGTAAATGTTCGTGTGTTGACCCGCGATCGTGTGGCAGCGAATATTTACGAGCGGCGTTAAAAAAATCCTGCTTTAACTTATCATGAGGTGGCGTGGGACGGTTCTTTTATGTGCTCACGCCATCTATATTTTGCATAATGAAACCAAAACGTGTGGAAGGAGACAAATATGCCGAAAATCAAAACAAATCGGGCCGCCGCCAAACGGTTTAAAAAAACGGGCACCGGTAAACTCGTTTATCGAAAATCCTGTGCCAGTCATATTCTTACGAAAAAAACCACCAAACGGAAGCGGTCGTTACGAAGAAGCCGGCTGGTTGACAAAAGCAATCAGAAAACCATAAGATTGCTTTTACCAAACGGCTGATGAGCGCCATTCCAGAAATGGCTATTTAAAAACTAGATAGCAATGCTTATAATTCACTGAAACCTTAATTTTCTTACTACTTTTTAAATTAACAAGCCCTAAGGGCTTAGATGTTTCGGAGATCATAATATGAGAGTTAAACGAGGTTTTAAAGCCAGACGAAGAAGAAAAAAAGTGTTAAAATTGGCCAAGGGATTTCGCGGCGGCCGCAGCAAATTGTACCGTACCGCAGCAGGTGCCGTCGACAAAGCGCTGATGTATGCCTATCGGGACCGCCGATCGCGCAAAAGGGATTTTAGAAGATTATGGGTCGCTCGCATCAATGCAGCTGCTCGCATCAATAATATTTCGTATAGCAAATTTATGCACGGCTTAAAGCTGGCTAACGTGGAACTCGATCGTAAAGTCCTGGCTGAATTAGCCATATCAGATCCTGCTGGATTCTCGCAGATAGTGAAAGTTGCAGCCCAGCAACGTTAATGTTGGATGTCTGATGCCACAGAACAGCATTCAGGCATCCCGGATTTAAGGTAACGCGCAAAGTGGAAAAATCCATCGATCAAATTTACCAGGAAGCGCTCAAGGCAATTGAAACCGCTGCGGGTCCGAAAGATGTCCGGTCTGCCAGCGTCCGTTATCTGGGACGCAAGGGTATCCTTACCCAGTTTCTAAGGAATATCTCCTCTCTACCGGTAGAAGAACGACCAACCGCCGGTCAAAAGGGCAATGAGATTAAAAAGAAACTGGAAAAGGCCTTCAACGAGGCTTTAGTAAAATCTGAGGCATCGACCAAAGACCTAGAGGATCACATCGATGTATCCCTGCCCGGCAGACCGGTTTCCTGTGGGTCGCTGCACCCGATTACCCAGATAAACCAGGAAATCTGTGATATCTTCTTAAATATGGGCTTTGAAATTGCCGAGGGACCGGAAGTTGAGCTGGATTACTATAATTTTGAAGCACTCAACTTTCCAAAGAATCATCCGGCTCGAGATATGCAAGACACGTTTTTTATTTCTGACAAAATTGTCCTGAGAACCCATACGTCTCCGCTGCAAATCCGTACCATGGAAAAGCAAGCGCCGCCGGTGAGAATCATCATGCCCGGTAAAGTCTTCCGATGTGATTCCGATTTGACCCACACGCCTATGTTCCATCAGGTGGAGGGACTTTTAGTGGATGAAAATGTGTCCTTCGGCGATCTCAAAGGAACGCTGACGGCGTTTGTACACCAGATGTTTGACGTGCAAACCAGCCTGAGGTTTCGACCCAGCTTCTTCCCGTTCACCGAACCCAGTGCTGAAGTGGATATCCTTTGTGTGATCTGCCGCGGTAAAGGATGCCGAGTATGCTCGCAGACCGGCTGGTTGGAAATTCTCGGCTCCGGCATGGTTCATCCAGCACTTTACGAAAATGTCGGCTATGATGCAATCCGCTATACCGGATTTGCGTTCGGTATGGGAGTTGAACGAATTGCTATGCTAAAATACGGAATCGACGATATCCGAAAGTTTTTTGAAAATGATATGAGGTTTCTGTCGCAGTTTTAATCGGCTCGCAAAAAGCCCAAGAAGCAATCTTTCTAAGATGGTGTTTGGTGTTTGGTTAAACAACAATTTTACCTAAACTGAATGTAATTTAAAAATGAAAGTTAGTATTAGCTGGCTCAACGATTACACTCCGATCAAGATGGATGCGGCGGATCTCGCAGACGCATTGACCATGGCTGGTTTGGAAGTTGAGTCGGTGTCAGAGCGCTATGCCTATTTGAATAGCGTGTTGGTTGGTCGCATAGACGAAATCGACCCTCACCCTAAAGCCGAGAAACTGAAGCTCTGCCGGGTATCGGCAGGCGACCACCGGTTATCGGTTGTTTGCGGTGCACCCAACGTAAAAAGAGGCATGTTCGCCCCGTTGGCGTTACCCGGAACCGTGTTTCCGGATGGATCCAAGTTGGAAAAAACGGCAATACGCGGCCAAACCTCGGAGGGCATGCTGTGCAGTGACGCGGAGCTTGGGCTTGGCACCGATAAAAGCGGTATTATGGTGCTGGATTCATCTCTGAAATTGGGGGATCGACTGCCCGCCGCCCTTGACCTTTCCGATGCGCTGCTCGAATTTGATCTTACCCCTAACCGGCCAGATTGTCTCTGTGTAATCGGAATTGCCCGTGAAATCGCAGCGATTCAACATACACCGCTAAACTATCCCGACTACAGTCTCGATGACAGTCAGAGTGAAATATCGAGGCTGACCTCGGTAAAAATTGAAGCACCGGATCACTGCCCACGGTATGCTGCCCGGCTGGTTGTCAATATTAAGATTGAGCCATCTGCGTTTTGGCTTCAGGACCGGCTGCTATCCGTCGGCCTTCGGCCGATTAACAATATTGTGGACATCACCAACTTCGTTATGATGGAAACCGGGCAACCCTTGCATGCGTTTGATTTTGACCGGCTGGCTGAAAATCGAATTGTGGTTCGCACGGCAGACGCCGGGGAAACCTTTGTGACCTTGGATCAGAAAGAACGTCCCCTTAGCCCGGAAATGCTGATGATCTGCGATGGCCAAAAACCAGTGGCCATCGGGGGTGTCATGGGGGGGCTCAATTCAGAAATTGAATCCGATACGACACGGGTGCTTATCGAAAGTGCCTATTTTGAACCGAGCAGCATTCGCAGAACATCGAAACAGCTGGCTCTCAGCACAGACGCCTCCTATCGTTTTGAACGAGGGGTTGATCCGAATGGAACTGTTGCCGCCTTGAATCGCTCAGCAAAACTGATGGTCGAAATCTGCGGCGGCAAACTAATCAGCGGCCTCATTGATGAGCACCCCAAACCGCAAAAGTCAAAACAACTGGTGCTCAGCACAAGGCACACCAATCGTCTTCTGGGAACGAAACTGAATCGCAACGATATCGGTGATCTCCTCAAATCAATAGAGTTTTCGGTTGAAGCTCAACCCGGCGACAACGACAAAGATCAACTGGTAGTTCAGCCACCTTTTTTTCGGGTGGATATCACCCGACCGGAAGATCTCATGGAAGAAGTCGCCCGCCGTTTCGGTTACAATAACATCCCGACGACATACCCGCTGATGCCGGCAGACGCCAGATCGCCCGCCAAAGAAATCGACCTCAGAAACCGCATAAAGAATCTGATGGTGGGCTTTGGCTTCACCGAAGCCATTACCTATAGTTTTATTGACAATTTAGCGTGTAACCGTCTGAGATTGAAAACTGACGATGAGCGTAGAATGCTCGTAAACATTTTGAATCCTCTGACGGAAGATCAGGCGGTCATGCGGACATCGATATTACCCGGCCTATTAGATACGGTGCGGTATAATAGCGCCCAGCAAATACGACGCCTAAAACTGTTTGAAATCGGGAAAATTTTTATTCATAAAAATCCGGATAACTTGCCTCAGGAGATCGAAATGCTGGTCGGTCTGTGGACCGGAGCTCGACATGAACCGTCTTGGCATACCACAGAGATTCTGTGCGATTTTTACGATATCAAAGGTGTTGCCGAGGAATTATTACGAGCGTTAAAATTAGATAAGCTCAAATTCACCAGATTACCCGATGAGTCTTGTAACTATACGCGGCCGGGATGTTCCGCGCAGATTTTGGTCGACAAAAGTCCTCTGGGTATCGTTGGCGAAATCCATCCTGAGGTCTTAAAAAATTTTGATGTGAAACAAACCGCATATATTTTTGAGATCAATTTTAACCGGCTGGTACCCCTCATTTCAGGAAAAACGTCGGTGAAACCGATTCCGAAGTTTCCGGCCGTTTTCCGAGACATCACCATATATGTAAAGAAAAGCATTGAAACCCAGGACATATTTGAAAAAATTCAAAACCTAAATGAGGAGCTCGTTGAGAGTTTGCAGCTTCTTGATGTGTTTAAAGGAGACCCGATACCAGCGGACAAAAAGAGCATCTCGATTCGGGTTACGTATCGATCGCCGAACAAGACCCTGGAAGATGAAGACGTCCACGATCTGCATAAATCAATTACCGATCGGCTTGTAAAAGCGTTTGATGCGTCATTGCCGGCTTAGATACTCCGGCGGGCTCCGTGGCGGTCACCATAAAAAAAAATACCCTTTGCAATGGATATTCCAGATAAGCTATACTTCAGAATTGGTGAGGTCAGCGAAATTGTGAAACTCCCTTCCTATGTGCTTAGGTTTTGGGAAACCGAATTTCCAAAGATCAAACCAAAACGAACGTCATCCGGACGCCGATTGTATACCCAAAAAGATATCGAGCTTATAATGCAAATCAAATATCTGTTGCATGAAAAAAAATTTACCATACCGGGTGCACGACAACATATCGGCGGCCGGAGCGGGAAGAAAGGAAGACTCACACAGCGCTTCCTGGATGATCTCCGAAAAGAACTGAAAAGCATCAGAGATCTGCTGGATTGAGTTTACCTATTGGAAAAATATTGACAACGAGCCGATTTTGTCATAATTATTTTAAAGTCGATAAGCGGGCATAGCTCAGTTGGTAGAGTACAAGCTTCCCAAGCTTGGTGTCGCGAGTTCGAATCTCGTTGCCCGCTCCATCTCAGGTTCGCCTTTTCCATCAATCGGTGGATTAGGGTAGTGCTTTTTATGTATTGTGGGATCGAATTAATTAATTCCTTATGGTTAGGGTTATGAACTGATAAACTTTCTCGCTCCACAGCAAAAGATCTACCTGATGAAATGGAAACGGGCGGCAGCCCGTTTTTGTATTTTAACAAATAGTAATTGAACAGAGACGATTCGGTGAAAACAAAAATAAAAAATTTTAAGAACCCAAAATCAAAAAAACGACCCCAACGGCGATCCGCGAAAAGCCAACAAACAATTATAGCCGAGGCAACGGCACTGGCATCGCCTTTGTGTGAAAGCGAGGGCCTCGAACTGGTTCATCTAGAGTATCAGCGTGAATCCGCCGGCTGGATTATGCGCCTTTATATCGACAAGCCCGCAGGTGTAACTCTGGATGACTGCGTAAATGTCAGCCGTCAGATGAATGATCTTTTAGACGTGCATTTCGATCAAATTGGGCCCTACAATTTGGAGGTGACTTCACCAGGGCCAGATCGCCCATTGGCCAAAGCTCAGGATTTTGAAAAATTCAAAGGAAACCTTGCGAAGATTAAAACCGTTCGGCCGTTTGATGGACAAAAAAACTTCAAAGGCGAGCTGATGGGAATATCCCAAGAGCAGGTAAAACTTAAAATCGGTGAGCAGATCATCACCATCGCGCTTGCGGATATTTCAAAGGCACGACTGCTAAACTACACTGGAGAAAATTGATGTATATTTCAGATATCAAACGCGTTGTCGATCAAGTTAGCCGAGACAAGGGCATTGATCGGGAAGTTCTCATCAAAGCCCTTGAAGAGGCATTAAAATCTGCAGCCAGAAAAAAGTATGGCAATAAAATGGAGATTGAAGTCCAGTACAATGAAGAAAGCGGCGAAATTGAGATCTTCCAGTTTAAAGATGTGGCTGAAGTGGTCACCGAGCCGGAACTTCAAATCAGTCTTGAAGAGGGACGCAAACTGGATCCGGAATGCGAGATCGGCGATAGCCTTGGAACCAAAATGGATGCAACTACCTTCGGCCGTATCGCCGCTCAATCGGCGAAACAGGTTATTATTCAAAAAATGAAAGACGCTGAAAAGGATGCGGTATATGCCAGCTTCATCGGCCGCAAGGGGGATATTATTAACGGGATTGTCCAGCGCATGGACCGCGGTGATATCATTGTGAATTTAGGTCATACGGAAGGAATTGTTCAGACCAAAGAACAGGTTCCCAGGGAAACCTACCGTCGAGGTGACCGTATTCGAGCATATATCCTCGATGTACTTCATGAAACACGCGGTCCGCAGGTTATTCTTTCGCGCACCCATCCGAATTTCTTAGTTCATCTTTTCCGAACGGAGGTGCCTGAAATCGCTGAAGGTATTGTCAATATTATGGGCGCAGCCCGCGAAGCGGGAATTCGCGCAAAAATTGCGGTGTCCTCGAACAATGCCGATATTGACCCGGTGGGTGCCTGTGTGGGTATGAAAGGCAGCCGTGTCCAGAACGTTGTTCAGGAACTCAGGGGTGAAAAAATTGATATTATCCCCTGGCACGTTGACCCGGCAAAATTTGTTTGCAATGCACTGGCTCCTGCCGAAATTTCCAGAGTCATCATTGACGAATCAAATCGGTCAATGGAAGTTATCGTACCTGATGATTTTTTATCCATCGCCATCGGCAAAAAGGGACAAAACGTACGGTTAGCCTCCAAGCTCACGGGGTGGCATCTGGATGTTAAAAGCGAAACTCGATACAGCCAAGCCATGCAAAGTGGCTATGATTCGTTGGTAGCCCTGCCCGGTGTTGGTGTAAGCTTGGCTGATGCCCTGTATGAAAAAGGCTTTTATTCAGCCGAGGAAATCAGTCATGCAGATGTCGAAGATTTGACTCAAATTAGAGGAATCGGTGAGGAAAAAGCTAAGAAGTTAATTGAAGCGGCCCAGCTTTACGAGGAAAGCAATGAACCAGTTAAAGAAAAAACTGGTAGCTCCGAGGCGCAAGAAGCTCAAAACGATCAGGCCGTTGATATCGAAGAGCCAACGGAGCCGACCGCCACTGCTGAGACCGAGCCGGACGAAACAAGTTAGTTTCAATCTGCAAAGAAAGGCCCTTGAAAAAACGATAATACGTATTTGAAGATGTTAGCATGCTAGGGGATCTTGCTTTTAAAATTAAAATAGGACCCTAAGGATTTAGCTGTTATTCGGGGGATAGAGGGGATAGAATGGCACCTATGAGAATATATGAACTTGCCAGAGATCTAAACATGACCAACCAGATTTTGCTCAGCAAGCTGAGCGAAATGGATATTGTGGTAAAAAGTCACATGAGTTCTCTGGATGATGAAACCGTGGCCAAAGTTAAATCCGAGCTTTATGGCAAAAAAGAAGAAACCATTGTGGAAACGCGCATAAAGCCCACGGTGATTCGGCGCCGTAGAAAAAAAGTTCAGATCGACGTGGTTCCACTGGTTGAACCTACAGCAGAAGAAGTCCAGGCAGCAGCAAATCCTGCTGAAGCAGCTGAGATTGAACCAACAGATACTGCTGCTCAAGAAAAAGAAGCCATCGCTGAAACGCCAAAAGAAACAAAAGAGGAACCACTTGAAGAAAAGCCCGCTGCCGAGGAACCCTCGGCGGTTGAAGCCCAAAAACCCCCGGTGAAACCGGCGGTTAAACCGAAAAAGATTGTTAAAAAAACAAAGAAAAAAGAGCCCGCGGCTAAAATTATTAGACTTCCGGTAACGCCCCCCGCCCCGCCTCTGGAAATGAAAAAAGTTCAACCGGAGCATCTGAAAGCCAAGATTGAAAAATTACATGTCGACAAAAAGGCACTCGCGGAAGAAATACCGGAAAGGGAAACCCGGAAAAAGAAAAAAAAGCGCAGGGATGAAGAAGAGGAAGTCGATCGAAAATTCTTAAAAAAGAAAATTTCATTTCTCAAAAAAGCGGTTGTCGAGGGTGAAGATCTCTATGACGACACCCGTCGAGCTCGTAAACCACGTAAGATAGCCAAAGCCAAGAAAACCGGAATCGGCCAAAAAACTCAAATTACGGTCGCCAAAGCGATTAAGCGTCGCATAAAAATCGACGAGGCTATTATTCTGGCAGATTTAGCAAAACGAATGGGCATCAAAGCCAATGAAATCATTCAGTCCCTGATGACATTGGGAGTGATGGCCACTGTAAATCAATCGCTTGATTTTGAGACCGCCGCCCTGGTTGCCTCAGAATTTCACTATGAAGTCGAACGCGCCACATTTGAAGAAGAGGTAATTTTAAAGCAAGAAAAAGATGATCCGAAAAAATTGACCGAACGGCCGCCGGTGGTCACCATCATGGGCCATGTAGATCATGGTAAAACGTCATTGCTTGATGTCATTCGCAAAACCAGAATCACAGAGTTAGAAGCCGGTGGGATTACTCAACACATCGGAGCCTATCATGTTACCATTGATAAAGGTCAAATCGCTTTTTTGGATACTCCAGGCCATGAGGCCTTTACCGCAATGCGTGCCCGCGGTGCCCAGATTACCGACATTGTCGTCCTCGTGGTTGCTGCCGATGACGGAGTTATGCCCCAGACCATTGAGGCTATCAATCATGCCAGGGTAGCGAATGTCCCGATCATCGTCGCCATCAATAAAATCGACAAAACCAACGCTGACCCTGATCGCGTTAAACGCGAACTTTCCGAACACGGACTGACCCCGGAAGATTGGGGGGGTGACACCATATTTGTCAATGTCTCCGCCAAGCAAAATATCGGCATCGAAGAACTGCTAGAGATGATATTGCTGCAGGCCGAAGTTCTAGAACTGAAGGCTAATCCGGAAAAACCGGCGATCGGGCACGTGGTGGAGGCAAAAATCGATTCTGGCAGAGGGGCGGTCGCTACCGTTTTGGTCAGAGACGGCACCCTGCGCAACGGCGACCCGGTCGTTTGCGGTGTACATTTCGGAAAAATTCGGGCCATGTTAAGCGACACCGGTCTTGCGGTAGAGTCTGCCGGTCCTTCCATTCCGGTGGAGGTCTTGGGCCTGTCCGGAGTACCCATGGCCGGAGATGAATTAATCGCCTTGGTGGACGAAAAAAGCGCCAAACAGGTCAGCATGCATCGGTTGCAGAAACAACGCACAAAAGAACTGGCCCAAACCAGCCGCTTAAGCCTGGATAAACTGTATGAACAGATGCAACACGGTGATGTCAAGGAGTTAAACCTCATTATTAAAGCCGACGTTCATGGATCCATCGAAGCGCTGGTTGACTCGCTGACAAAACTTTCCAATGAAGAGGTAAACGTCGGCGTGGTGCACTCCGCAACCGGAACCATCGCCGAATCGGATGTTTCGCTGGCAGCGGTATCCAATGCCATTATTATCGGCTTTAACGTCCGTCCAAGTCCGAAAGTTCAAGCATTGGCGAACGATGAACAGGTGGATATGCGATTTTACAACGTCATTTATGATGTGATTAAAGACGTTAAAGATGCTATGGTGGGCTTGATGGAATCTACCTACGAAGAGCGGATTTTGGGCTCGGCAGAGGTGCGCGAAGTATTTCATATACCAAAGGTTGGTGCCGTTGCCGGTTGTTATGTTACTGATGGTAAAATTGAACGCGGACAACTTTTACGCGTCGTGCGAGACGGAGTTGTCTTCTATGAAGGCAAAAACTCCTCGTTGCGTCGCTTTAAGGATGATGTCAAAGAGGTTCAGGCTGGCTATGAATGCGGCATTGGTATCGAGAACTTTAATGATATTAAAATCGGCGACGTATTAGAGTGTTATTATTTGGAGGAAATCAAACCGCAGGTCGAATAATTTTACATGATTGTCAGGCCATTGCGGTGTGCAGATTTAGGACGTTGGGGCGCAGGAAGCTGTTATTGGTTATTAGTTATTGGTTATTCGAATAACGACGTTATCATTTAAAAATCCCTGATAAGAAAACTACCAATAACAAATAACGAATAACGAATCAGTGTGACCATGGTTGTAGGCATCGGCATTATCACATTAAGACTGCATGAATGTCGCTCTTTAAAAGGCAAGCGCAAAATAGTTAAATCTATTATCAATCAGCTGCGCAACAATTTCAATGCATCGGTGGCCGAAATTGGTGCCAATGATATGTATCAAAGAGCCGAAATTGGCGTATCGCTGGTTGGCAATACGAAAAATTTTGTTAATTCGAAACTTGATAAGGCGTTTAATTTGGTTGACGCCATGGGATTGGCAGAAATCATTGATACTGAAATGGAAATAATCACGCTATGATTTCTTTTTCTCGGGCAGATCGCGTGGGCGGGCTGATACAAGAAGTCCTGGCCGATATAATTAAGAAAAATGTGGCCGACCCCCGGCTTCGAATGCTGACCATTACGTCTGTTAAAATGTCGCCGGATTTAAAGTTGGCACGTATATACTATATGATATCCGGGGGCAAAAATAAGATAAATGCCGCCTCAAAGGCAATTCAACATGCCCAGGGATATATTAAGAAGAAACTCGCACGGCAGCTTGATCTGCGGTACATGCCCGAGTTAAATTTTTTTTATGATGACTCATTTGACCACGGATCACGAATCGAGGATTTGCTCAAAACGGTAGCAACGGAGAATGGAACAGATAATCCATAAAATTAAAAAGAGTTCTCATTTGCTGATCGCCTCGCATGCTGAGCCGGATGGAGATGCGGTGGGCTCCCTGATCGCTTTGGGACTTGCGATCGGCAAACTGAATGTAAAAACAACGCTTTACAATGCAAGCCCCATTCCGGCCGTGTATCGCTTTCTGCCATCAGTGGAGCGCATTGTGAGGCATATCAAAAAAGCAAACACCTACGACACCGCCATCGTCCTGGATTGTGGTGATATCTCGCGGGTCGGAGAGGTGAGCACGATGGTGAGGAAAATCCCTTGCATGATTAATATTGATCACCATATCTCCAACACCTATTTTGGAAATGTTCAATTAATCGACACGGCCGCATGCTCAACTGCAGAAATCGTTTATCGCTTGATTAAGGCATTAGCAATCCCCATGGACAAAGCCATTGCTACCTGCCTGTACACCGGTATTTTAACAGATACGGGATCATTTCGGTTTTCAAATACCAATCAGGCTGCGTTTGCCATCAGCAACGAAATGACGGGGTTGGGAGTCGAGCCATACGATGTGGCTCAACATGTATTTGGAACCTACTCGTTGGGCCGCATAAAGCTATTGAACCTGGCGCTTGACTCTATTGAAATCTCGGAAAACGGCAAATTGTCGATAATGACCATCACCAAAAATATGCTGGCGGAAACAGACACACAGCCGGAAGATGTCGACGGAATGATTAATTACGCGCGGCGGATAAAAAATGTTAAAGTTGCCGCTCTGATTCAGGAGATCCAAAACGCAACAGAAACATCAATCGCAATCAACCGCTATCATGTCAGTCTGCGCTCGGATGGCACTGTGGATGTTGCCATGATCGCCAGTTCGTTTGGCGGAGGTGGACATGCGAGCGCTGCCGGATTTCAAATTGAATCAACCCTTTCAAATTTGAAATCTGAAATAATTGTCTTGGCCGACAGATTGTGATTCTGGCCATTGGTTATTGGTCTCTGGCTGCTGGTCACTGGTTCCTGGCGGCTGTGACTGGTTACTGGTTCCTGATTACTGGTTTCGGGTGATAAGCCGACTTACAAAAAAATATGGTTACAGAAGAAAAGCAACAACGTAAAGATTACTTTGAACAAGGAGCCAGTTACCAGTTAGCAGTAGCCAGCAACCAGGTGCCAGTGTCCCGAAACCTGCGACCCGAAACCAGCGACCCGGCAGAGTTAAACGGTATTATCATCATCGATAAGCCGGGGGACATGTCCTCGGCCAAGGCGGTGGCCACCGTAAAACGACTTCTGAATGCCAAAAAGGTAGGTCATACCGGCACCCTTGATCCGTTTGCACACGGAGTGCTGGTATGCTGTGTAAACAGGGCCACGCGGCTGGCCCAGTTTTTGCTACATGGCGAAAAAAAATACGTGGCCACCCTCAAGCTAGGCGAGGAGACAGATACCCAGGATTCAACCGGAACGATAGTGGCTGTCAGTGATCTGATGGATCTTTCAGACAAAGCGATTCAAGCGGCGTTTAACCGATTCACGGGATCAATTGAGCAACTGCCGCCGGTGTATTCCGCCTTAAAACATAAAGGGGTGCCGCTTTACAAACTTGCACGACGCGGCCAACCGTTCCAGAAACAGCCGCGGCATGTTTATATTTCAGATATTCACATTCGTGAAATCAATATTCCGATTGTTGAATTTGAGGTAACCTGTTCGGCAGGTACTTATATTCGAACGCTGTGTGCCGATATTGGAAGGTCTTTGGGTTGCGGTGGACACCTTCAGGCACTTCAGCGCGTAGAAAGCAGCGGCTTTACCATTGATCAGGCCGCAAGTTTGACCGAGTTGGAGGAATCTGCATCCGCCGGACATGTCACCAATCTGATGATCAGCATGACAGATGCCTTGGGGGATATGCCCGCGCACATCGCGGATCAGCAATTAATTGGAAGAATCCGCCATGGTATGCGTTTAACCCAGACCGATTTGAAGCCAGAGCGACGTGTCAGCGGAATCACCCATCCGCAACCTTATATCAAAATTGTTGATTCGCGAGACAATTTAATCGCTGTCCTGGAATACACAAAGGGAAAAAACCAGCTGAATTATTGCTGCGTATTGAGCGCTTAGTTGCGATTCGGGCGGGTGCTTAAATAAATGCTTGTCGGCACGACAGATTAACGATATACAGCGAAGATCATGGCAATCATTATTTTTTTTATAAAGAGGAGGCTTAAAGAAAGTGGGTTTTACAACAGAAGATAAAAAGAAGCTGATTGATCAATTTAAATTGCACGCAACAGACACCGGATCACCGGAGGTTCAGGTTGGACTTTTAACCCATCGCATTTCCTACCTCACCGAGCATTTAAAGGTTCACAAAAAAGATCATCACTCTCGCAGAGGCCTATTAATGCTAGTCGGTAGACGCCGCAGATTGTTAAATTACGTAAAACACAAGGATATTAGCCGCTACCGGGCTATCATTGAAACGTTAGGATTGAAAAAATAGACAACACACCAAGAACATGCAACCCAATCACCATTCCTAGAGAACGCTTTGATCTGGCCTTGCATGCACAGCATGTCAATCTTTCCACATCAACTCAGGATTGTAGAATTGGAGGGCTACGAAACAGTGAAACTCAAATCGGCCACGACGCGCATTGACCTTCAAGCTTCGAGGCTTTGCACAACTTCCCGCGATATCAAGACTGAATGTGCAGCGATTACCGGTTTGATGTCGTATCCCGCAGGAGAAAAAAATGGAAATTTTACTTAAAGAAGAAATCGGGGGCAAAACCCTAAGCATTCAGGCCGGCAAGGTGGCAAAACAAGCATCAGGATCGGTCGTCGTTCAATATGGCGATACGATCGTACTGGTCACCGCGGTATCTGCCACCGAAGAAAAATCCTCAGATTTTTTGCCACTATCCGTAGAGTATCAAGAGAAAGTTTACGCCGCCGGTCGGATTCCGGGTAATTACTTTCGTCGTGAAATTGGTCGGCCCAGTGAGAAAGAAACTTTAACAGCACGGTTGATTGACCGTCCGATTCGACCGCTTTTTCCAAAAGACTACCGCTGTGAAACCCAGGTTATTGCAACCGTTCTGTCTATGGATCAGGAAAATGATCCGGACACCTTGGCAATGATCGGCGCGTCAGCGGCACTGGAAATATCGGATATTCCTTTTGCCGGACCGATTGCCAGCGTGCGGGTGGGCCGGATCAACGGTCAACTCAAAATCAACCCGTCCATCCAGGAATTAGAAGACAGCGATATCAATATCATTGTGGCCGGGTCCAAAACCGGTGTGGTGATGGTTGAGGGAGGCGCAAACATTGTCAGTGAAGCCGATATGTTGGAAGCTATATTTTTTGGGCACCACGCCATGCAACCTCTGATCGATCTCCAGACCAAGCTCCGAGAAACCCACGGTGTACCCAAACGGCCCTTTTTACCTCCCGAAAAAGAAGCGGATCTTGTCAGCCGTATAACGTCAGAGGCTGCTGAACGCATGCACACAGCCCTTTTAATCCCAGAAAAAGTAACTCGACACAAGACAATGCACACGCTAAAAACGGATATTTTTGAGGGCCTGGGGGAAGACTATCAAGATCGCAAAGAGGAAGTCTACGCGATTCTGCAGGATCTTCAAAAACAAATCTCCCGTGAGCTGATTTTGAAAGAAGGGCGCCGGATCGATAATCGCAAATTTGATGAGATTCGACCGATCACCTGTGAAGTCGACATTTTACCCAGACCCCACGGAAGTGCGTTATTTACCCGGGGAGAAACCCAGGTGCTGGGTGTGTTAACCCTCGGCTCCGGCCAAGATGAACAACGGGTGGAAACCCTGAGTGGCGAAGAGTTTCGGCCGTTTATGCTGCATTACAACTTTCCGCCCTTTTCGGTCGGAGAGGTAAAACGCATCGGCGGGCCCAGTCGCAGAGATATCGGCCATGGCGGCTTGTCGACCCGCGCTATCGAAAAGATATTGCCGGAAAAAGAGGATTTTGACTACACTGTCCGATTGGTTTCCGAGGTGTTGGAATCTAACGGATCTTCGTCGATGGCAACCGTGTGCGCTTGCACAATGGCATTAATGGATGGTGGTGTTCCCATCAAAGCCCCGGTTGCCGGTATTGCCATGGGACTCGTGAAAGAAGGTGATCAGATCGTCATCCTTTCAGACATACTCGGAGATGAGGATCATGCCGGCGATATGGACTTTAAGGTGACCGGGTCGAAGGACGGCATCACCGCGCTGCAAATGGACATAAAAATTCACGAACTATCCAAAGACATCCTACAAAAGGCGCTTGAACAAGCGCGGATCGGTCGACTGTTTATTCTTGATAAAATGCTGGAGGCCCTGAGCGAGCCGCGCAAGGAAATTTCTCCGTATGCGCCGACCATCAACACCATAACGATTAATCCGGATAAAATCCGCGAAGTCATCGGTCCCGGTGGAAAAACGATTCGTGCGATACAGAACGAAACCAATACCAGCATTGAGATCATGGATGACGGATTGGTGAAAATTGCGGCCTTCTCCAAAGAAGATGGTGAGGCCGCCATGCAAATCATCAATGAAATTACCAAGGAACCGGAAGTCGGCGATATCTATGAAGGTACGGTTATTAAAATTACCGACTTCGGTGCCTTTGTACAAATTTTGCCGGGTTCGGATGGATTGGTGCATATCTCGCAACTCGCCAATCGACGCGTCACCCGGGTATCCGACATCGTCAAAGAAGGCGACAAATTAAAAGTCAAGGTTCTGGAGATCGGTCGTGACGGCAAGATCCGGCTGAGCCATAAAGCCGTCTTGGAAGAAGAACATGGACACGCCAGTAGATAAGACGGTTCTCAATAATGGAATCCGGATTTTAACGAAAAAGATGCTCCACACTCGATCCGTTTCGATGGGCGTGTGGGTGAATGTTGGAGCACGCGATGAAACCTTGGATGAAAGCGGGCTTTCTCATTTTATCGAGCACATGATTTTCAAAGGAACCCGCAAGCGCACGGCGTTTCAGATCGCCAAGGAATTTGATGCTATCGGCGGCCATACCAATGCATTTACGACCATGGAAAACACCTGTTACCATGCAAAGGTTATGGACACCCATACGGAGACCATGGTTGATATTCTCTCAGATATTTTCTTAAATTCCATCTTCGACTCCCAGGAAATAGAAAGAGAACGCCCGGTAATTTTGCAGGAAATCGGTATGGTGGAGGATAGCCCCGATGAATATGTGCATGTGCTATCAAGTCGTAACTTTTGGGGTGACAATCCTCTTGGCCGCTCAATCCTCGGCAACCCTGAAAATATTATCCGCTTTAATTCAAATACCATTAAGAGCTTTTTTCAGCGTTTATATCAACCCAATCGTATTATTATATCGGTTGCCGGCAACATCGACCATAGCCGAATTATTAATTTGATCGGTCCGACTTTTGAATCCATTCAATCCGGCAATAGTTTCCCCAACCGGATAGCTCCTGAAGGACGCACGTTGGTTGACGTCAACTATCGTAAACTGGAACAGGTACATATATGTCTGAGTACTAAAGGATTATCTATCGGTGATCCACGCCGCTATGCTTTTTCACTGTTAAATACGATCCTGGGGGGCAATATGAGTTCCAGGCTCTTTCAGGAGATACGTGAAAAAAGAGGACTGGCCTATGCCGTATACTCCTTTATATCATCCCATGTAGATACCGGGATGTTCGGTGTCTATTTAGGCGTTGATCCCAAACGGGCGCACGAAACAACGGAACTTATTTTAAGCGAGATCCGTAAACTCAAAAATGAAAAGGTTGATTCATCCGAACTCAAAGGCGCCAAGGAGTATACCAAAGGCAGTCTGATGATTGCAGCCGAAAGCAATGACAATCAGATGGTCCGCACCGCTCAAAACGAAATCCATTTCGGACGCGATATTGCATTGCAGGAGGTTTTGGATAACATCGAGAGGGTCACCCGAGAGGAAATTTTACATCTGGCAAATGATATTTTTCAAAAAGAACAGATGGTATTAACCATGCTGGGTCCGCTCAATAAAAAGAAAGTCTTCGAGGAACTCTTATACCATTGAACTCGGAGATCGTAATGGCTCAATTTGCCGTCCCGCAGTTTTTCCTCTCTTATGGATAAATGGATCAACAAGCCTAAATCTGCCTAGAAGTGGTTTCTGAACCTGTTATAAAAATTGTACGACTGCGGCCGCAAGCGGATTCCGATATCCCTTTGCCACGTTATATGACACCTCAATCAGCGGGCATGGATATCTGCGCCGCCATCGAAACAGATGTAGTGCTGAAAAAAGGGGCATTCACCTTGATCCCCACCGGTTTTGCAATCGCCCTTCCCAACGGATTTGAAGCTCAAATCCGTCCCCGAAGCGGCCTGGCTGTAACGCACGGCATCGGACTCATCAATTCACCCGGCACCATCGATGCGGACTATCGCGGCGAGGTAAAGATTGCGGTGATAAACTTGGGGCCGAAATCGTTTACGTTTCGACGGGGTGATAGAATTGCTCAAATGGTCATCCATAAAATCTATCAGGCCAGGCTTAACGTCGTTGAAAAACTTGACGAAACCCTTCGCGATAAGGGAGGATTTGGGCATACGGGGGTATGAATATCGAATATGGATGCTAAACCACCGGCTGCCATAATTACCCGTCCGAAAACCGAGTATAACCTTGCCGTTTGCATTCTGGCCAGCGGCAGTAAGGGAAATTCCATCTATGTTTCAGACGGTAATACGGCAATCCTCGTCGATGCGGGTCTTTCCGGAGCTGAGATTGAGCGCCGCTTACGATTGCGAGCCTTAACCGCGAAAAACCTGGATGCCATTTTGGTTTCTCATGAACATACCGACCATATTCAAGCGGTCGGCGTTCTTTCCCGTCGGTATCAGCTGCCGGTGTATATCAGCCAGAAGACAAAAAAAGCATCTTCCCAATTGGGAAACGTTCATGACTTGAGGATTTTTGAGTGCGGCGCAACATTCCACATCAACGAGATGACCATCCATCCGTTTTCTATCTCCCATGATGCCGAAGACCCGGTAGGATTTACCATCGGGCAAAACGGTACCATCATCGGTATCGCCACCGATCTTGGTATCGCGACCTCAATGGTTAAACAGCATCTAAAAAACTGCTCGTTGTTGATCCTCGAATTCAATCACGATCCGGCAATGCTGGAGCAGGGGCCGTATCCCTGGCCCATAAAGCAGCGTATTAAAAGTCGGACCGGCCACCTTTCAAATGTCGAGTCTAAAAAACTTCTTAAAGAATTGCAGCACGATAAACTTAAGTACGTGATCCTGGCTCATTTAAGTGATACTAACAATACTCCCCAAAAAGCCTTTGATGAAGCATCCAAAGCCCTTAACCGCTGCAATGCACGCCTGGCGGTGGCCGACCAACACATGTGCGGACCGATTTTGTATCTCAAGTAACATTATAATCAAGGTGTCAGTGTTCAGGTTTCAGGTTCAATCAAGGTTTTAGGTTTCGGGTGTCAGGTGTCAGCGTTCAGGGTAAGGGGTTTCAGATCTTGTTTTTCTGACACCTGAACACTGACACCTGAAACCATTCTTTTACTGTTCTGACACCCGACACCTGAAACCTTTCGCCCTATTGTGATTGCCACACCGTTCTGGCCCGCACCAGTTCCTGGCCGTCTTCCTCACGAAACAAACTGTGGCGAAACAGCCTGGAGGGCATGCTCTCGGATTGGCATTTAGCAATGATGTGATCGTGGAGAAAGGATTCAGCCAGAAAGTTTATTTCCAGCTCCGACAGGATGGCATTTTTATTGAAAGCGACGGGTATGCTCTCAAGAACCCACTCAACATAACTGGCGTTATTAACATGCTGGTTAATATCTAAATCCCGGAAACGAACCTGAAATTTGCGCTCATCATCGAATTCATTGAGCGGCTGAAGTTTGTCCAGTGTGTCCGGCAAAATATGATCTCCCTCAAGAGGTTTAAGCCGCTTTACAAACGGGGCAATCCTCGCCGGTCGTCGCTTATGGGTGTCAATAATCAGCCAGGCGGAAACTGCGGCGCCCACGGTATTATCGTTTTGATCCTTCAGTTGGAAATCGCGCAGAGCAAATAACCGCTGGGTACCGGATGGCCAGGTCAACACGGTTAGACGATCCGTCCAAACCGGATAGGATGTCATTTTTATTTTCAGGCGGGACAGCAACCAGGTATAATTATTCGAAAGCAATTGTTGAATCGAAACGCCGAGAGCATCGGCATGGCTGCTGGCCGCCTCCTGCATAAAATTAAAAATCGATAAAATGGACAGCCGGCCACGGCAGTCCACCTCGTAAGATCGGATCCTGAATGTATCTTGATAAATATTGGGCTTCATCATGAGGCTCAGTATATAACTGCCAGATGTTGACATGTCAATTCCACAGCGATATGCGGCAGGGCCTGGTTTATTGACAATCGAATAATGGTGACTATGTTAAATTTCCGGCTAACAGCTATTATTATTGATTCGGTGGAGGTCATAACGTGGCAGTTCATCACATGGCAATAAAAATGTTCGATAAGGGTGTGGCTGCGTATGTTAGAAACAAGCATACGAAAAGTATCCAGTTATTCTCTCGCGCTTTGAAATATGATCCCAAATTCGAATTAGGTTATCTCAGCCGCGGTGCGGCAAATTTGAAATTGGGAAACGTCAAAAAGGCAATGAATGATTTTAATCATGTGATTAAACTCAATCCGAATTCTGCTCGCGCCTATCACTTCAGAGGTTTAACCTTTGAAAGACGAAATGATATTGCCAGAGCGTATCAGGATTTTGATCGTGCCTTGGAGATTGACCCGGATTATGCTGCCGCCTATCACAGTCGAAACTCACTGCTCTCAAAAGAGGGCCATACGGATTTTTCCATTGAAGAATTGGATATCATCAACCATTTAATGGCCATGCGGGTATCTCGATTTGATGAGGATGAACAATCCGGAGATCTGGCTGCCTAAACCCATTAACCGCTTCCGAGCGTTTCTGAAGCTGCGGTGGATTGATCTGTATTTGTGGCACGACGGGCAATTTCACGAACCCGCGGATCACGATCGTTGATATACGGGGCCAGATGTTCCTCAGCCCGTGGATGCTGGATCTGTCCCAGAGCAAATGCGGCAGCCGCTCGAAGCTGGGGATTTCGCCATTTGCGATAAAATAAGGACCTTTTTGGCAAAAGCACCTGGGCCAGCGGTTCAACACTGCCAGGATCTGCAATTTGGCCCAACACCCGGCAACAGGCAATACACAGCTGATCATCTTTGCTCGAATTCAATAACATAACCAGCTCTGCTTCAAGTCCTTCCGGTCTTAACTTACCGAGACATTTTATGGCACCAACCGCCAAATCGCTATGATGGCTTTTGACAAATTCCAGCAGCGCGTCAGCGAACGAACCGTCATTTAAACGTTCGGCAAGGCTGTAGGCCGCTTCACGGACATCAGGACTCTCGTCTTCCATCGCAAGGAGAACTTCGTTGTGCACATCGGTGGTTACGGTGTCAATAATATCCAGAATTCGTCTGCGTTCCTCGGCGCGGATCTCCAAAATCAATAACCGTCTCAGGCGTTCCACTGCCGATGGCCCTAAATTACGCAACAGCGTTGCCGCCGTATGCCGGATCCGATAATTGTCTTCTTTTTTAATAACATCAATCAGCAGCGGCATCATCACTGTCCCCAAACTGCCCAGCAGTTGCGCGGCCTGGTGTTGTTTGGCAGCATCATCGGATTTCAAATCCTCGATCAGGAGATTTTGAGTCTGGGGTCCCAGGCCTCTTTCCAGACTAGTGGACAATATCAACGCCCTTTCGTCTTTGGTTTCTTTCAAGCCCTGGTAACGCTTTTGAAGGTTGACGATAATCCGGGAGGCTAATGAATAATCACCAAACGAAATCAAATGGCTCACCAACCGGACGAGAAATGTTGCCGTCATTGCAACAATTTTTGATTCTTCTTCCTCCGCTACCACAGCCAGCAGTGAATCGGCGAAAATCTTTATAAACTGTCTCTTAAATACCAGATCCAGATCGTCGAAAAGACGGCGACAGCCGTCGATTACCTTTAGTCGATCGGAAGGTTTACAATCTGGAAGTTTCGCGAACAGCTGGCCGGTGATCTGCTCAATTCCGTTGCGATCACCGTTGAGAAACATCTTTTCGATGCGTTGCGGAAATTCGCCGAGCAATTCTTTGAAACTCTTTGTCGATATGCCCTGTTTTGTAAGGGCGCCAAGAATCGCTACTTCCTCCTTCTCACCGACCAGGCCCGCGGGTAAACCGGCCAAATTTTGGGCTACTTGGACTTCAAATATATGCTGATTAAAAAGAATCCCCGAGAGTTGCCTGCGTTGGGCAATCTGATTCCAAAATTTACTGTCCGCTGATCCAGCCGGAACATTGGCCAGTTCACTGAAAAATGTCTGCATCTGTGTAACGGTGACCTGTTTTAAAAACGTAAGGCTTTCAAGACCGACGTCATCCAAAAACTTCAACAAACCAACTTGCAGCCCACTAAAATCCGTCACATCCGAAATGCCTATTTTCTCACCATTGACCAGTAACGTATTGCTGGCGCGCGACAGCGACAGGGCCGGTTGGCGATGAAAAAATCGACGCATTTTTTTCATCAGATCATTCAGGGCAGTCGAAGCTGTGTCGCTTTTTGGCAAGTAAAGTTTAGAAGTTTTGTAAACACCGATTAAGCTGCGCAGGATTTCCGGAATCTGTCGCAAATCATTGGCATCCATCGGATGCTGGTCAAGCGCAGGCACAACCATCGGCATCATGGAGGTTGCTGTTGATGCCGCTGTTGCCCGGTTTAGCGCAATTCCTCGGGATTTCATCTTCATGGCATATCGCGTCTGCTTGAGATCAATATGCTGCATCCGTTTCTCGGTTGAGAAACGTTGCCAGTAGTTCGGATCAAACATTTTCTGTTTGGTTTTTCCAAAGGCCTGCAACAAATTGTCCAACTCATGTCTGCCGACACCCTTATGAAAGGCAATGCCCTGCAGCTCGAAACGATTTAGAAACTTTAGAAATGAATCTGCAATCATTTTATAATCCATGACATTAAGTTTTTGGCCATTAATGAGTATCGCCTGATTGGATCGCAGAATATTTAGCGTATCATTTCGATGCAGGATTTGATCGAGAACAGCTCTTAATTGCTTGTTGGCATTAACAATCGACTTGCTTCCGGCAGGATAAAGCCTGATGTTGCGTATTGCCACCATCAGAAGACGCATAAACCTCGGGATATGAGGTATGTCATCGGGGTTTAAAGGTATTTCAGCGATAGCGACTTCACGTGGTGTTTCTATAGTATAATATATCGCTTCCTGCGGATTAAAATTTCTGGCATTCGATGCGGCCTGAACAGTTTCGTAGTCTTCGGCTTTTATGGGATTCGCCGAGCGTTTAAAATGATACGCCAGGGTGGATGCCGCCGGTAAAATCTGTTGCTCGTACAACGACTCCTGATAGGTGCCGATGCGTTCATGGAGGTGTTGCCTGCGCTCGGTTTCAATGACGTTGTAGGTGGCAGACAAAATACGTTTACCCAAAAAGCGGATGACTTCGTCATTGAGCTGAAACTGTGAGCTTAAGAGTCCCTCCTTGGCAGCGTGATCAATAACTTCCAGAATCCTTGCCTCCTGTTGATTGGAGCTGCCGGTCAGGACACTGAGGGATACGTCTTCCCCGAGCGCTGAGACATGATCAAGTATTTGCCGGCTTTCTTGGTCCAGGGCTGAGATTTTCTGGGACACCATCTCTTCCATTGACGTCGGCAAATCCGCATTCCCCAGGGACTCAATAATCCATTGATGTCCGACGAGGGCAATATTGTGATCTTGAACAAGTTTTCGCAAAATTTCAGAGAGAAACAGAGGATTTCCTTGACTGATGTGAGCAAGTTGTTTTTCATAGTTTTCGGGCAAACTGGCATTCGGGAATATGCCGTGAAGGTGTTTGGCAATATCGGCTTCTGACAACGGGGTTAGCTCAAGTTTTTGGATGCCAAGTTCATCGCCATAGGTTGCGCAAAAGCTCTGCAACGGTAGTTTGATTTCAGCAGGAGGGGTTTCAGAGATAATGGTCGATGAACCACAAATGAATATGGCGATTTTCGAATGCAGCATCAGTTGACGGAACAAAAACAGGGTTGCTTTATCGGCAAAATCGATATCATCAATAAACAAAATAATGGGACGATCACCGACCAGCTGTTGAAAAAAGGAATGCAGGGCCGTAAAAATAAATTGTCGATGGGAGGTCCGGCTTAAGTCCTTTGGCAGGATTAATTCTGATCCCAGCTGGGGTATGATCTGAGCAAGGTAAGCGCGCTCCACCGGAATAAGGCTATCAATGACGGAGGCTCCCTTGTCAGGGTGCTGCTTTAATAGCTCCAGCAGAATTCGGGTAAATAAATAATAGGGGCGAAACATTTCTTGAGGCTCGCCGCTGACCTTAACACGCCAGATATTGATGCGGGCCAAATTGCGACGAATCGTTTCGAGAAATTCGCTTTTACCGATCCCCTGCGGGCCTTCGGCAATTAAAAACTGATTAATGTGCTGGCTAAATTTACTCAGCGCCTCGGTCACAGTGGCGAGCTGTTGGCCCCGGCCGACCAGCTTGACGGCACCCAGCTGGTTGAGGGCTGTTTTAGTAAACACCGCCTCCTGGACGACTTCGCTGGCAGTTACCAGGCAATTGCGCCCGATCTTTTTGGCATAGTAGAGCGCAATATCGGCTTTTTGAATCAACTCCTTGCTGGATTGGGCATCTTCGGGAGCCGATGCAATACCGATGCTAAGCGTGATATTAAGATCGGTATCACAGTTCTCCGGTCGCAGTGTATTGGAACGGACCTTTTTAATGAAACGCTTGCCGATCTGGATTGCTGCTTGCCGATCATGATGCATCAGAAGCATCATAAACTCGTCACCGGCATAGCGAACCGGCATGCCAACTTCGCCAGCGACCTCTTGCAGCAAGCTGGCAATCCAAACCAACACCTGGTCGCCTACCTGATGACCGTATGTGTCGTTGACCTGTTTAAAATAGTCCACATCCATCATAATCAGAGACACGGGATCATCTTTTAAGTTTGTCCAGGATACTTTATGCTGAAAATAGTGAAGCAGAAATCGACGGTTATAAATGTTGGTCAGCTCGTCTTCAAAAATTAGCCGCGATGGGTCTTTGCCGGCAAATTCCAGAAATTTGACGAGTTCTTGGTGCTTCATGGTAAAGATAGGATTCCTTCAGCCCGCCTATGGCGGGACCACTTTTATCCGCCTAGATGGATTAGATCACTAAAAATGTGTGAACATTTTGAGCGCCGGGTCGCAATTCCGCCGTGGCGGGACCACATGGCGAGAAAGGCGGTTTTGAGACCACTGCTATTATTTTTATTCAGAATAAAGCGTTTTGCAAGTAAAATGTTGAAATAATAGAAAATATTTGGCCGGGCGTACGCCAAGGCAGTTGAGAACCATGAAATTGGGCGGGAAAATTAAGCCTCATCGTCCTCTTTGAGCGAGATATTTTTGTAATGCCGATAATATTCGAAGACTTTCTCAATATAGACTTGGGTGGATTTAAAAGGAGGAACACCTTGATATTCTTTGACCTTACGGCTACCGGAATTGTAAGCTGCCAGGGCCAGCTTCACGTCACCGCGAAACTCCTTCAGAAGCTTTTTGAAATACAAGACGCCCCCCGTGATATTGTGTTCCGGATTCAAGGGATCTTCGATGCCGAGGGATTTGGCCGTATCGGGCATCAATTGCATCAATCCGATCGCACCCCTTTTGGAAATCGCATGCGGGTTAAAACTGGATTCCGCCATAATGATGGCTTGCACCATGGCGGGATCGACGTGATGACGATGCGCAACCCGGTAAATAAAGGAACGAAACAGGCGTTCTGCTTGCTTGCCACGCACCGATGGTATTTTTCCTTCCGCCCCTTTGATATTCTGGGTTTTTGGCTCTGGCGCAAGGGCCGGCAGGGACCCTGTGCCATCGGCGGCTAGAGATGTTTCCTCCCAGTCAATAACATCTAATAAATCAATAGATTTAAATTCTATGGTGATCGGCTCATAAGCAGGCGGGTTATTGGATATTAACGGCGGTGGGATCTCATGGTAGACAGATAGGGGCTGATTGGTCGTTGGTTCTGAGGAACCAGCGCTCAGCAATAGACCGATACCTATCCCGGTCACCGAAATCCATAACCCCAGTGCTTTGGCACCGCAATTTTTGGGTACGAGTTCGTCCATAACTTAGCTATCATATTGGAAAATTGCATAAATCGTCTCGCTACTAGACATCTGGTTTAAAAATGACAAAGCAAAACATAAGTCAAGATAACAATCTGTCAAGCAGCAATAACCACAATATATAGTATAATTAAATAGGATGACCTACTATAAATTGTTTTATTATGATTGTCAAAACATTTTTCATGATTTAAGGTTCTATGTCTGGTTTCAGGTGTCGGGTGCCAGATGTCAGAAACACAAGAGCCGAAACCCCGTACCCTGAGCCCTGAGTCATGCGCTTTTTTTTGGCTTCAAACCTCCGGGCACGCCCGCCACGGCGTCCGCCATGCGAGCAAGGCGAGGCGGGCGGGTGCGAGTAAGGCGAACCGGGGGTATGGATGGTCAGTTGTATGAATACTTCTGACGATTAGCGACGGAGTCAGACGCTGACTCCTGACACCCGACACCTGAAACCTTAAAAAATTAAACCTAAAACAAAAAAATATTAAATATCAATTAGTTACGTGTGGGGATACTGCCGATGGAGGGAAAATGCCGTCCAGACCAAGGCATTTAGGTAGGAGCGATGCCTTCAGCACTGATCCCGCTAATATAGTGTGTGGAATCATTTAAAAAACTTAGAAATATGACGATAAATGCAATCGATGCCTGAATCATCAAGGGTTTATTTTGGTATAACAGGTCAAGCTTTTGATACAAAATTTTTTTGGATGTATGCGCAAAATAGGTTGAAAACAGCCCATCCAACAACTGTTCGCCGTCGGGTTTGGTCACCAGGTTGCTTCTGCCACTGACGCAGTAATTCATGGCATCGAGCACCAGATCTCGTTGGACGGACAGGTCGTTGCAGTGATAGCTCATCAGATGTATCAGCGTTCGCTGGGCTTCTTTGAGACTTGCATCACAGACGGCATTGAAAAGAATTTGTAAGGTCTCGTTTGCCGTACCTGTGGAATTTTGCCGAATTAGTGACAGCAAAACGGCGTTTTTAAAAAGCTGGAATAATCGCCGGGCCCCATTGAGTACCGGAGATGGCGGATGTTCAACATCGGGGACATAGCCCTTGTAATTATTGACAAACATTAACTGAAAGATGTTCTGGAAAAAATTGATCCCCAACAGAGGATCTTCCAGTTCGATCCGCATATCAAGGGTGTTGTCCAATCGATCAGCCAATTTTACCTGGACAAGCTCAGGTCTGTGCCGGGAGTTCTCCAACAAACGTCCAATATAGTGATAATACGTTTCCGTTTCAACACGTGTCAGACAAACCAAATTGTCGACCAGCCCGGCTTCATCTTCAGTCGTCATGCGTTCCAGCAGACTATCTAACTGGCGTTCCATCTCCTTCCATTTGTTGGTTTCAAAATCAACCGGTTTAATGTCTTCGAGAATATCATGAAACAAGGTGCTCAGCAGTACAACCAGGTTTAATCTATCAAGGCTGCGGGCCAATAATGCGGTGGCACGCAAGGGATGTAAAACCGCCAGAGGACCTAAGCGCCTCCGTTTCTGGCTGTAAGCCTCAAACAGATAGCCGATCGCCTCCATTAGGATGCCCTTTTTTTCACGATCTTTGGCGGCATCCTCATCTAAACGCTTGCTGCCGTTAAGGTACATCATCACATTATAGCGATTTAAGGATGCGGCACTCAGGTTATAATTCAACACGGAGGACAGTTTTAGAAACTCTGTAAGATCATATAGAGGCATATCATCTCCGAGGTGGATGTATTTGCCGGCCCAGCGGGCATTATTTTTTATTACGAAAAGATGAAAGGGCTGGTTTTTCCCCGGTGCCTTAGAAAGTATTTTTGTGCATTTTGTGGAAATTCGCCTTGTATCGAGCTGTTTTCGCTATCTTTAAATGATTGAATATCTAAAAAATTCTTTTATTTATACACAATCATAAAAATGGCGAAGCGACACGCGGCGCACACGCCGCGCAAGCGCTGGCACTGCGCGGGCGACATCCACAAATATTCAATTTTCAATAGTCAATTCCGGGCTTGTCCGGGCTAGGAGGTTTGCCCTTGAAACTCTTCTTCAAGCTTTCTGACAGAGTCAGCGACGACGGCCACAATATCGTCGAGTGCCTCAGGTGGAATCCCCAGAAACTTCAACACACCGTGTTCCAATTCCGGTGCAGTCCCTTCCGAACCGGCCCCAAAATCAGCTGTTTTGGCAATGTAATCAGCCAGATGAACGATGTATGCCAGCAAATCATTTTCCGATAACGAGGGATAATGATGAAATCGTATGGCTGAGGATTGGAGTTCCGGAAAACGCCAAAATCGAGTAGCTCTGGACATTATTTCAGCATGGTCAAATCCCAGTATCTCATGCTCGGCGTTTAGAAATGTGTGTTGCCCATCTTTCAGAAATGCCTCGAAATCTTCTTCGCGCTCAACAACATATGGATCCAGGATGATTTTACCGGCATCGTGAAGCAGTCCGGCAATAAATGCGTCATCGGTTAAATCCGGATTTAGCTTTTGAACCAAAACTCTGGAACCGATAGCCACCGCCAACGAATGCCTCCATAGGGCTTCCGGTTCTAGTCTGTAACCACTTAATTTTTTGCTTAACAGTCTAGAGGAGGCTGAAATCGTAATCAATTCTCCCAATGTTTTTTGACCCAGCAACACGGAGGCATGCTGAATGGAAGACACCATGCCGCTCAAACCGTAATATGCTGAATTGGCCAATGTCAGTACTCTGGCAACAATGGCCTGGTCGGTTTCGATGACACCGGCAAGGTCTCTTAAGCTTGAGTCAGGATCGTCCATAATTTCTTGTGCTCTCAGAATAATGTGCGGCATCGGCGGCAGATTTACCAGGCTTCGCAAGATTTTGGTTTTTAATACGGTGCTCTCGGATTGTTTCTCAGGGTCCAACACCGATGCATTCAGGTTTTCTATCTGATCTCCAAAGGGGTCTACAGATGCCTGAAAGGAATTGCTTTTTCCTGATTTGGCCAAAACGTAAAGCTTGATCCGTGACTCACATTTCGGGCATCGTACTTCCAGTCCTTTCGAACGGGACAACAGCAGATCCCCGGTAAGTTCACTCAGATGCAGACAAATTGGACATTCTATTTTCATCACCGGGTTCCGTTATCATTTATTCATGCGGTTAATTCATCCTGGCGGCGGAATCCCATCGAAAACGCTGTAAATCAACTTTTACCAATCAGTGATTGATCATATCACATTTTGTAAAATAGTTGATGATAATAAATATTATTAACCAGTTGAAATTTAAAATCAAGCCAACGGATATTGATCGGGTAAATCTTGCAGCATGTCACCGGCAATGAATCCCTTTGATGGAACCTTTTGGTTGTTTAACAAAAAATACTTCATTATAAAAGCATGACGTGTTAATAGAGATCCCTATTACTAAATGAAAAAGGGGGCAAAAATGAACGAAAAAACCCGAGAAATTTTAGATTTCTTTAAAGAAATAAGTTCTATTCCGCGCTGCTCTAGAAACGAACAAAACATCTCGCGGTGGTTACAACAGTGGGCTGAAAACAATTCATTGGAGGTCCAAAATGATGCGACCGGGAATTTGAAAATAAACATCGGGGCCAGTCGCGGCTATGAAAACGCACCGGCTATTGTTTTCCAGGGGCATATGGATATGGTTTGTGAAAAATCTCGGGATTCGAATCATGATTTTACAAAAGATCCGATTCAATTGATCTATGACGGAGATTGGCTGCATGCCGATGGAACCACTCTGGGGGCAGACAATGGAATCGCCCTCGCGATGGGTATGGCCTTGGCCGCCGAAAGCAGTGCAGAGCATCCGTCGCTCGAACTTCTTTTTACCGTGAATGAGGAAACCGGGCTAAATGGCGCCAAGCAGCTTGAACCTGGTTTTATTAAAGGAAAAATACTGCTCAATGTGGATTCGGAGACCGAAGGGGTTTTTACGGTTGGCTGCGCCGGCGGCAGAGATACAATTATCACTTACCAGCTCAATGTCATCCAGCTTCCGAAAGATATGGAATTATTCAAACTCACGGTTCAGGGGCTCAATGGCGGGCATTCGGGCGTCGACATTCACCGGCAACGCGCCAATGCCAACAAAATTCTGGCACGAGCCCTGCATCAACTAAATACTTCCTGCCGGATACAATTGGCCTCGTTTCAAGGGGGTACGTCCCACAACGCCATCCCCAGAGATGCCAGCGCAACGCTGGCATGCCAACCCGCACAGATAAGTACAATGCAGCAAATCGTTTCAGAATTCAAACAAACCGTTCAAAAGGAATATGCGCTTGCCGAAAAAAACATGGCCCTTTCGCTGGCGCAGATCGATAAAAACTCCGCTGATCAATTGGCCCTGACCGCCGATGAAACGGCACGTGTAATTCACCTGCTTTTGGCCCTTCCTCACGGGGTGAGGGATATGTCATTAATTTTTAAGGATCTGGTTGAAACCTCCTGCAATCTGGCCTTCGTTGACATTAAGAATTCAACCCTTCAGATACTCACCAGTCAGCGCAGTTCGGTGGCGTCAAAGCTTGATGATATGGCTGCCACCGTGCAGGCCGCGGCTTCCCTGCTGGGGGCCGAAACCCGAACAGAAAATGAATATTCTCCCTGGCAGCCGAACATGGACTCTGCCTTGTTGCAGCGCTGCAAAGATGTTTATCAACGACTCTTCAACCAGGAGCCGGTAGTCGAAGCCATTCACGCCGGGTTGGAATGTGCCGTCATCGGTTCAAAATATGAGGGTATAGACATGGTATCTTTTGGAGCAACGCTTGAAAATCCACATTCACCCAACGAACGGCTTTTTATACCATCGATAGAACGAGTGTGGACTTTTCTGATTGCGCTTTTGAAATCGTTTAAAAGCTAAATGAACCCTTTATCTCTTACAGAGCTCACAGAGTTCTTGAGCTGGCCGGCCTGCTTACCGAAGACTCTCTTCACCCATATCTTCCTCTCCATCTTACTTATTAAAGGGGGGGGGCAGAGGGCTTCGGCCGTGAGCTCCAATGTTAGGCGAAAAAGGATTAAACAGAAGAGATGATTATTCCGGACTCTACCAATCGCCGTAATGGCCATTATCTGGGTACAGAGATCGATGAGAAGTGGTGGAAAAGGTATAGGAAGGATAAGTTCTTCGCACGAGGAAACGGCGAATACTGGTTTGACGATACTGCCTTCTTTTTCCGACGCTATTTG
>CP070694.1:3741902-3746611 GCA_020353355.1 Desulfobacterales bacterium
CATACATACATCAACCTGACACCCGATGCCGTTGACAATGATGCCACGATCAATACGAATAAGCAGGAACGGGTGGAGGTGCAGGCACTCGTTTCAGGAACCAATAAAGGATTGGCTGGCGTTATCTTTTCCCCTTCATATATCGGTGGTGACAGCTATATCCTGCATGCCCGGATGGCCCATTCGCCTTACGAGCGAACGCTGGGGGGATTGGATCGCAACCCCTGGTTCGAGAAAAAAACCGGCAGCATCACAGTCTGGCGGGTCATGCACATACACAAATCATTGAATATGCCGGAGGCTGGTACTGTTGGCTTGCGGCCGGGTGTCGGCAGTGCCGCGGAACAGAGGTTGCGGGATAGGGTCCATCTGGGAGACGGCCGCAACATGGAGATGTCGGTGATCAACGATCACTACCAGCATTCCTTTAGCGAGTGGACAATCCCGTCACCGGTAGCCATCACGGCGGTGGCGTCGGGGAATCCCGTGACCGTAACGGCCCCCGGACACGGGCTGGCGACGGGGGATTGCGTCAGGATCGAAGGCGTCACCGGAATCAACAGCGCAAACGGCACTTTTGTCGTCAAACAAAATAGTGACGACGAGTTCGAGATCCACTCGGCATACGACTTTACCGATGCAAACGGCCTGGGACCTACTGTCAACGGCGGTGGCACTCACACGCCGCCCACGATTTCCGGCGCGACCAACGCCGCACCCATCGAAATCACAACGGCAGCGAATCACCACTTGAACACCGGAGATATCGTCGAAATCAGGGACGTTCAGGGAAATCTGGCCGCCAACGGGATATTCAAGGTTACCAAGACCGCCAACAAAAAGTTCACTCTGAACGATTCGGACGGAACGTCCAGTGACAAATATACAAATGGGGGGCGTGTCTATACCGGATTTATCGATGTACACCGCGGCATCAACCTGAAGCAATACCGGGATACGTATATGGCGGTTGCCGGCCTGGGAGATGGCAAGATCCCGATGACCGGTCCGGACCGGATCCAGATGGAGTTTGCGCCCTTTGATCATTACCGCTGGCGCCTGCCACCCGGTCCCAAGGATGGTTCGGATGCACAGTACATGTCGCGGGTTATCAGGAAAATGGCGGGCGCTGGAAGTGTTCCTTGGGGGACCACTTCACGGACGGCTTTGGCTACAGTCAGGGATGCAATCGTGAATGGTACATACCCCGGCGCTGCAGTAGTGGCGATACCCTCATATGCGGGTACGGAAGCCGCCTATATGACAGAGGTCAATAACAAGGCAAACAGTATTCGGAATCGTTTACTGGTTGTCTTCGCGGTATCCGTACCCAGTGGCAACAGGCCGCAGAGTATGGTTGTCCTGCGCTGGCCGAGGCTTTACCATCATGGGATATGGAATAAGGCAGAAACGACGGCTGCAAATATCCGCTTTGACTGGGGAGGTGGCTATACTGAAGGCGTCTGCTTCAGCAACGGAAAATCCATCTTCGAGACAGCGAGTCTATCCACCGTATTCCCCCATGAGATGGGACATTCCTGCCATCTGTCACACTTTGTTGTCGGAGGCCATGACTTCAACTGGAAACATCATGATCTCCATTCGCAGAATTGTATCATGAGCTATGACTTCCCGGAGGGATTCATTCCCATATCCGCCTGGCCCGCGCCGGTTTCCATCCAGGGTGAAGGGCCGGCGGGCGCTGCCAGTCGGGCAACCGGATGGCCTGATTTTGAACCGGCAGCGTGGCCGGATGGTTCTTCACATCGGAACGGTGCTGTCAATATTGCCAGATGGACCATAGCTTTCGGGCCGGAACCTAATCTGACGCGACTCTGCGCCAAGTGTGCCATGAAATTAAGGGGCTGGGATGAAGAAATGTTACCCTGTGCCTGGGATCACCCTGACTTATTCTGAGGATGCTTATGTATGTATTTAAAAAAGATGAAAATAATACTGTTGCTTTTAGCGATACAATTAAAGTTGGGATGCGAGGGGAAATCTCATACGAAAATCAAGGAGGTGCCTATGGATAATTCTTCTATCGTACTTGAAGCCTCGTTGCGTCAGGGCAGCGAGCACCCATTTCTTCCGGAACAGGCCGCCAGTTTCACTCTGGCAATGCGCAACACAACAGACGAGAAGGTGAAGGTCTATTCCATTGCATTAAATGAATATACACCATTGCTGAATGTCCTGAATTCAGATGGACAACTTATTGGAGAATTCAGTCCCCAGATAATGGTGAAGCGTTTGCTTCATGTAGCTATTGAAAAACCGGGTCCTGTCAAATCAATTGAATTGGACAGCGGCGCAGATGAAACAACATGGGTAAACCTGTGGAATTATGCACCGCCGCTGGAGCCGGGGCAATACGCATTTGAGTTTATGCATCGCTTGCAGGCCGATACCGATCGTGTACTATCCAATCGCGTTCCTTTTCAAATTGTCGCCGCGCAAGTTAAGGACGTTGCGTTGGGTTATGAATCTTCTCATCGTAACACCTCAGTCATGGCGTGGCTGGCCGCTCCGGAAGGGAATCGTGATGAGCCGGTCTTGTTGGCACGCTTATCTACCGGTGGTGATCATCGTGTCACCAAGCAGGGAGCAACCTCGTATGGCTGTATTCCTTCTGCTACCAGCGTTGCAGTAGGCCAAATACCCCCTGACCGAGAACATGACGATACGGGATGGATAGCAGTGATGCCCGAAGGACAGGCTGAACTCATTCGTCACGATATGACAAATGAACTCTGGCGCAGCGGTCTGATTCCAATGAATATTACTGACTCAAAACTTATAAACCGTTATCCGGATCGGGGGCATGCGGTTTTACTGGCTACGGGACAGTCTGAAGGAAAAAGTGTCCTTGCAGGTGTTATTGTCAATGTGGAACAGGAGGGCGACTATCAACCATGGTCGGTCCCCTTGTTGGCCAGCCCGGATGATGCCGTCTGCTGCTTTGGTACCGAAGGGCCGATTTCGCTCCTTTTCGTCAGTCGGGATGGTGAAAATACAAATTTGTCCCGCCTGGATGTTGAGCAGGACGGCCGGGTTGTGGTTCCGGAAAAGATTATCCACACCACGAGCCTGAAAGTCTTGTCGGTAGCGGTAGACATGCGGCCCGGTCAAACCGCCATGTTTCTCGTTTTGACTGCCGACAGGGATAATCATGACCATCTGTCCTTGATACGGATTCCTTTATCCGAAGGGCCGCAGGTCCCTGAACTCCAGCCGGTGGCGGGTTGGCCCGCGACCGAAGATGGGGATAAACGGGTACCCCTTGAGGCCGACCGTGTTTTCCTGGAACTCGCTCCGGATGGTGTTGCCTGGTTGGCCCTAATTGACGAAAAAGGTGATTTTTACGGGGGAACCCTTACGAACCGTTATCATCCCGTCAAGCGGCTGCGAGAATCAAGCGGAACTCGGTTATTGTACCCCCATGTAGGAGCCCTGTTTGGCGGAACGACGGTTTCCTGTTTCCTGGAATCGGGATTGCTCTTCCACACCGGCGGCCGGGGAGGGCTTTGAGTATGGCACGACCGGGCGATAAACCTTATGGTGAAAGAGTATTGAAGTTGGAAGATCCTCCCCTGAGGGGGCTGGATGTCTGGGAACTGCAAGTCAAGCTTATCGGCTGGGGCTCGGGTACTGATAGCGATGGTATCGGCAATGTGATGGATCCGGTTCGTTTGACGAGCACGTTTGACGCGACGACGCGGGATGCCGTCATGCGTTTCAAAAAGGCTCATGGATTGCCGGTTACCGGTATAGCCGATGCGATGCTCATGCGTGTTATCGATCGAGAGGCCGTATTGCATCCCGTTCTGATGTGGGATTTGATGTGTCCCTGCACGACCGGGGTCAATGACGGCGATCCCCTTTGTCGTTGTACCAAGCATGAAGAAGACGGCAAGGGCAAAAAGTGTGATGGTTTTGGTAAGGAGCGTTTTGCCGGCAAATATATACTGGAGACAAAGAAGCTGGCTGATGGTACGGAACTGAAGGACGAAAAGCTGGATGTTTACGACAAAGAGGAATATCCCGGTATGGACAAAACTGTCCTGTGGGCCGTGCGGGCGATTCTGCATCGATCTAAAGTGAACAGCAGTTGGGATAGAGATGCGGTCTATAAACCTATCAAGGTTGTCTCCGGCTACTGCTGCTGGTGGGATAATTATCACCATACCGACGACATCCGTTGGCATCATCGCCGTTCGACATTCAACCTGGGTAAGGCCATAGAATTTTATATCCATGATCATTGCACTGAGACTAAATGGGATGACAATGTAAATTCCTGTCCCCAATGTGATGCGATTCGCAAGGCGGCCCTGGAAAAGTGCGGTTTCCAGAGTCGCTGGCATGAACCAGACCGGGTGGCCGTAGCGGAAGGGACCAAGGATGCCCGTCCGCCAGCTACACCCTTCTCTGTCCATGTGGATACCGTGCGTCTCCATCCGCGTAATGCCGATGCCAACAAGACTCTGGAATACAAGGATCAATTTGTAAAAAGTGATATCGATGCCATCAAGCCGCTTTACGAGGGGAAAATCAAGACGGCCTATTTCCCGGTCGAATTGGGAGAAGGTATCGATCCTCTGTCAGCTTCCAGTGCTAAGTATTTTCGGGCAATTGAAAAAAGTGAAGGGGGATGGTTCCCGCTTGGTCGCTCCAGGACATGGCACGGCGGGATTCACCTACCATCC
>CP070694.1:3746711-3753484 GCA_020353355.1 Desulfobacterales bacterium
CTCCCCCATCAAGGGGGAGGCCTGTTGATTTCCCTCCTCTGGCGGGAGGGATTCAAGGGAGGGGGATAAAATGGCGTTTACCTTTATTTTGTATATACTGCTGTTCATTTATTCCTTGGCAATTTTCGGGGTCGGTTGATCACCACCATCAGTGCCGGTGCGACGAAGTAGTCCGCTGCCAGCGCCATTAAGATGGTAAAGGCCGTCAACATTCCAAAATTAACGAGATTATTCATGGTTGCGAAAACAAAGATAAAAAAACCAAGCGACAGCACAATGCTTGTCACCAGCATGGCCCGGCCGGTAGTGTGCAAGGTTTGATAGACGGCCAACTTTGGATTGCCGCTTTGCTCGAAATAGCGTCGGAAGTTATGCATGAAGTGAATGGTATCGTCCACCGCCAGACCGATAGCTATGCTGGCGACCATCATCGTAAATAGATCCATAGTGATGGGGGTTGCGCCAATGACGCCGAGCATCAGCAGAATTGGTGCCAGATTCGGCACCATGCTGAGCAGGCCGATACGGATACGGCCGATTAATAATATCATCAGAATGGTGATGATCACCAACGCGGTCAGATAGCTTTTGGCCATGCTTTTAATGGCATTGTTTACTGTTTGCGACATAAGCACCATCATCCCGGTGAGGGTGATGGTTGTATCCGGAAAATGCTCTTCAAAATAGTGTTGCACGGCATTGAGCAATTTACTGTACATGACAATATCTTTGAAGGGTCCTTTCAGGTTAAAACGTGCCATTGAGAATTGGCTGTCAACAAAGTCTTCCAGATCATCCGAGCCGCTGTTTTCAAACAAAAGAAATTCCTGGGCAACCAGATCGCGATTTTGCGGAATTGCGTAAAATTCAGAACGGTTTTCATTCAGCGCCTGGTTGATTTCTTTGAGAATGGTGGTCAGTGACCAGGCTTTGCCGACGAACACGTTTTCATATGCCAGGTCCTCTGCATAAGCCGCTGCCTTCTCAAAGCGAGTGAGAATATCCGGTTCGTAAAGGCCATTTTCTTTGCCGGTATTGATGACCACTTCCAAACTCAGCGTACCTCGCATTTCATGATCCAATTTTTCGGTCGCTACGCGAATATCGTTTGCCCGGGGAAACCAGCCCAGGGGATCATGGGAAAACCGGATATTCAAGGCCGCCAGCAGAGAAAGCGCGATCACCACAGCGCATCCACCCAGAATGACATACGGGTGTCCGGTGGAAAAATTGCTGACCCATGTTAAAAAGCGGTCCATGACGCTGTTTTTATCCTGGCCGTCCCGCAGCTGTTTGGCCGGTATCGGTAAAATGGCCAGCACGGCGGGCAGCAATACAATCGTATAAACAAAGGCCAGTAAAACACCGATTCAGGCAAATACGCCGACATCGGCGATCGGTGCCACTTCGGAAGTTGAAAATGAGAGCAGTCCGCTGGCGGTGGTCATATTGTTCATCACCACCGCCAGGCCTGAATGGCCTAAGGCATAGGCAATCGCTTCTTCTTTGCTACCGTTGTGGTTATAATGATGAAAAAATATGGCCAGAATGTGAACCGAGGTGCCCACACCGACTGCCAGCAAAAAAGAAGGCAGGATTTGAGTGGGAAGCTTAATGGCCGTTCCGGTAAAGGCCATCATTCCCAGAGTTGAAAGCGTTGATAATATGACGATGACCAGGGGCAGGAAAACCCCCGAGATTCTGCGAAACATAACAAATAGAAAGATGGCTACCGTAGCGATGGCGAGCGCCATGAATCTTCGCATATCGGCAATCATGGAATGTTTCAAAAAATGGGTGACCACCGGTGAGCCGGCAATATAGGTTTGAAGATCGGGTGCTTCATATTTTTGTAAGACCGTGCGTGCGGCATGGACTGCCTGGCTATTTTCTTTATCGGTGAGGTACGTTCGTTTCGGAGAAGGTTCGGGTGGTGCATGCGAGTCTTGAGCAATATCCTCTCCAAAACCCTTGAGAACATCTAGATCTTCTGCGAGGGCCGAATGACTGTGAGTTTTGATAATGATGGTTGTAAACTTTCCATCTTTGGAGATGAGCAGGTTTTCATACATGGGATTGGACATGACCCGGTTTTTTATGGCCGTCATTTCGGTTTCGTTTTCGGGCCAGTTTTCGAGCAAATCCTCAACGATCAATTCGTCTGCCTCACCGCGAGTGTTGCGTGCGTTGATCATACTGGTGATGTCATCGATATAGGGTACGTTTTCTTCAAGATCTTCATGGAGCGTTTGGAGTTTGGTTAAAAATTGCTGATCAAAGATATTTGGGGGTTTCAGGGCAATGATGATCACCTCGTCTCTGCCAAATTGATCCCGGAAGGAATTATAGGCCATCAACGCCGGATCATTGTCATGCAGAAATCCCTCGGTGGAGGTGTCCATCGTGATTTTTGGGGTCTGAGACACAAAAAGGGCAGTAAATAAGAGCATGATGATCATGGTTTTGATACGATTACGATAGATTGCATGGGCGTAACGCTCGAACCATTTTTCTATCCGATATCTGATATTCGCCATCTATATGCCTCCATCGGCCGCATGCGGCACCAGGCCTATTTTCTGACCGCGTTGAGCACCAGGTTTTCGATTTCTGCGGCTGCCATGTCGGATACCTTGTCTCCCGATATGCTGAGCGTGTCGGATAGTGCAGGAAATTTGGATCTAATTGGGGAACTCATTTTTAAAAATACCACCGCCCCGATGATCATCATGTGCACCACAAAGGGGATGGTTTTGACAAATACTCCCTTTTGCGCTCCTTCTGCTAAAATGCCGGAGATAATGCCGACAATCCGCGCAAGATCCTGGGCGACCGTCTCGGGCAGATTTTTTCCGCCGGACGCCTGTTCACGCAGCATGATGGCTGCCAGCTCCGGGTGGCGGTCGACCACCTCTACAACCGTTCGGATAAACGCCCTCAGCTTATTTTGCGGTGATTGCGTCGATTTAATGTTGCGGGTGAACTGTTCAACGGCATTGCCGAAGGCATGATGAATGACTCTGGCATACAATGCTTTTTTATCGCCGATATGGTAGTAGATCATCGCTTTGTTCACCCCGGCGACTCTGGCGATCTCATCAACTCTGGCACCTTCAAAGCCAACATCGGAAAATATCCCGGCGGCTGCGTTCAATATGCGCTGGGTAGTTTGTTTTCCTCTTAACTTTGTCATTGATCGATTCCCTTGTTATCCCTGAACACATTCTTCATTCATTCCGGTTTGGCAAGCATTTAGTTTATCGCTTATATTAACTAACCGGATGGTTTAACTAAATAGTTAAATTATTCAAGCTGAACTGTCAAGCTTTTTTATGAAAAAGAAACAGAAAGAAGGGTAAGGAGTGAACGGGGGTTTTCAGGTAACTATAACGTTGCTATAATTTGTCTTGATTTAAATTGATACAATGTGGTAGTTTGAGCTAATTTGTCTACATTTCTTTCTCCATCTTCACGGCAAATAGGAAACAAGAAATATGGCAAAAGAAAGACAAAATTGCTGGGAGTATATGAAATGCGGAAGACAACCAGAGGGAGATAAAGTAGCGGAACTTGGAATATGCCCTGCGGCTGCCGACACCTCCTATGACGGCATCCACTCCGGAAAGTGCGCCGGCAGAATCTGCTGGGCGGTTGCGGGTACGTTTTGTGGAGGACGTGCTCAGGGGTCATTCGCCGACAAACGGGGGACCTGTTTGAACTGCGACTTCTATAAATTGGTTCAGGAAGAAGAAGGGGTGGCGAACCGGCACACCAAATTTCTGCAATTTATTGCCCAGGAAGATCGAAGTCCTTTCTTCGATAAAATGACCTATCGCCATGTTAAGGCGGGCGAGCGTTTCGTTGTCCAGGGCGAGGTTGAAAACACCGCCTATATCATTCAGCGTGGTTCGTGCTTGGTCATCGTTGAAAAAGACAGTGAACTGCACCCCGTGGATCATTACGGTGAGGGGGATATCGTCGGCGGATTGGGGATACTCACCGGAGAGCCTCGGCGCGCACATGTTGAGGCGGAAACGGACATGGACCTCTGGGTTTTGACCAAAGCTCAGTTCGATGAAATTACGATGAAAGACCCTGCCTTGCTGAACTTCATTACTGAGCTGGTTGCAGACCGACTGGATAGCCGGAGGCCAACAGCCTACAGAACCATCGGAAAATACGTGGCTACAGATATTATCGGGCACGGCGCCTTCAGTATCGTTTATAAAGGAGAGCACAAGGATTTGAGTATGCCGGTGGTTATCAAAATGATGCGGCATGATTTGGCTCTGTACCCCGAATTTATCAACAGTTTTCACAACGAGGCCAAAACCATTGCCAGTCTGAATCACGATCACATCGTAAAAGTTTATGACTTTGATGAACGCTACCGAACGTTGTTCATCATCATGGAGTATGTGCAGGGAGACTCCCTTAAGGATATGATCAGCCATCTTAGAGCGCTTCCACCGAAGTTGGCCGTCAACTTTTTGGATCAGATCTGTTCCGCTCTGGAATACGCGCACCAGCGCGGTATTGTCCATCGCGACATCAACCCGTCCAACATCATTGTACAGCCCGACGATCAACTGAAGATTTTCGATTTCGGCCTTGCTTGTCCCACCGGTACGGAAGATTTTTCCAGCACGGGGACTGTTTTCTATATGGCACCGGAACAAATCGACGGCGATCCTGTGGATCCGCGCACCGATATTTACGCATTGGGTATTACTGCCTATGAAATGGTGACGGGCCGGCGCCCTTTCCCGGAAGATGACCTCAAATCTTTGCTTGATCTGCACTTGAGCCACAACATCCCGGACCCGGCGCGAATTGTTCCGGATTTGCCGGCATTGCTTCGTGATTTTATTGTTAATGCCGGCCGCCGCAATCCGGCCGAGAGATATCAGAACATGGCAGAGGCAATCGAAGACCTTCAACCCCTTGTGAGAGAGTTCGGGCTGACGAATAAGGATCTATCCATGGAAAAAAGGAAAATGGCGAGTCTTTTTCTGATCTACAAGGATGAGCATCAACTGGCTCTCAAGGAGCTGATGGACGATTTTAGTACTAAAGCGCAAAGCCTTGGCATTGTTCTTAAGGCGGCAGATTTTAGGGATTTATAGACTTTCACATGAATTATTCAAATTTCAAGTTGAATATGCCTGTCACTATTGTTTACCCTCTTTGCTTAAGTCCCGCCTTGCGAAGTTGGTCTATCCACCGATTTACCTTGGCCTTATTTTTAGCGAGTCGCACTCGCTAAAATAATCCTGTTTTGGATCGTCGCTTGGGCGAATGGAGTTCATTTTTCCAGCTTTTCTCGATCAAGCTTATCAAGTTGTTTTTGAAAAAAAACACGCCGGGTTTCAAGCTCATCGGAAACTTTTTCCAGTTCGTTAAAGAAGCGCTCAATTGCGGATTGGCAGGCATGAATGGCTTGGGATAATTCTGCGATGTGCTGGCCATCACGTTTTTCGGCAGCCTTTTGCATGGACTGGTTCAACTGGTTGAGCTCTTTTTCGCGAGCATCGATCCGGCTTTCCAGCGCTGCCATTTGAGCTTCCAGTGGTTTAACCACTTTGGCGCGTTGGGAAATAATTTCTGAACGCCGGCGCCGGACATGTTTTTTTGTGTTTTTATTGGGTCTTGCAGTCTCGACATCATCATCTGGGGATCTTGAGGGCCGGCGAATCTCGTCACCCCATCCGCCGGTATCCAGGAACCGTTGATAGCTTCCGTTAAAAATATAGATACCCGCATCCTGAAACACGATCAGCCGCTCGGCGAACGCATGCAAAAACATCTCATTGTGGGTGACGATGATAACGGTGCCTTCGAAGCTGTCGATGGCCGCCAGCATGGCATCGCATGCTTCAATATCCAGGTGGTTGGTAGGCTCATCCAGCAGCAACAAATTGACCGGCGTTGCCAGAACTTTACCCAGCATCACGCGGCTCTTCTCCCCTCCGGATAGCACACTGATTTTTTTGAGGGCATCATCGCCAGAAAACATCATCGCGCCGCAGATGTTGCGGGCCAATTGTCGATCCACATCCGAATTTGAGCTGATTATTTCTTCTTCAACCGTGCGGGAGGGCACCAGACTTGTTATGTTTGTTTGCTCGAAAAAGCCTTTGTTGACTTCCGGATGCCAGGATACTTCACCGACCTGTGGGTGCAGTACACCCGCCAATAGCTTAAGCAGGGTAGATTTGCCGCGACCGTTTGGACCGACGACACACACCCGTTCCCCGGCGCCAACGGTTAGTTCGAATTGCTTGATGAGGGGTTTTTTTTCGTCATAGCCAAAAGACATGTTGTGCACCTGTAATACGTGTTTGGCGGGAAAGGGGCAGCTTCGAAAGGAAAAATCAAGGGTCCTCAATTTTGCGAGCTTATCTTTTTTTTCCATTTTTTGGAGTGTTTTGATTCGCGACTGGACCAGATTGGCCAGGCGTGCCTTGGCTCTGAAGCGCGTGATAAATTGTTGGACCTCTTTGCGGCGCCGTTCATCTTTGATGCGCGTTTTTTCATAGATTTCCTCGTCCCGGGCGATCTGACGATAATACTTGGCCGTATTTCCGGTGATCTTACGAACTTTGCAGCGATGAATTCCCATGGTATGGGTGACGACGTTATCCATAAAGCTTCTATCGTGAGTAATCAGCATGAGTTCGTGAGGCCAACGGGTTAAAAACCGCTCAACCCAGCGGATAGATGTAATATCGAGAAAATTGGTGGGCTCATCCAAGAGCAACAAATCCGGCTCG
>CP070694.1:3753584-3756221 GCA_020353355.1 Desulfobacterales bacterium
ATCCCGGTTGCCCCTCAAAAATAGGAAACAGATAAAGCTCACTGTAACCGTCGCGACAGCGGAAGTGGTAAAGCTGGTATAGAATCCAAATTGATCAATTAAGTAACCGATTACCGGAGTTAGCACGCCACCGCCCTCAATAGCGCTGAAGAAGTAAATGCCAAGAATCGTGGAGCGAAGATGCGCCGGGGAATGACTGACGATGAAAGCTTCGGATACGGGCATGCGCATCATCAATATCATGCCAATCACAAGAAACAGGGCAGCGAAGCCTATGCCGAAGGGAACGTGGTTTAGCATATAGATGGCCGGCCCCAGAAGAAAACTCATCGCCAAAATCATCCTGACCCTTCCGATACGGTCGGAAAGCGAGCCGCCCAGAGGAGCTGCCCATAGCCCGCCTGAATAAATAATTGCCAGAAAAGCTGCTGCTGTTTTCTTGCTGACGCCGAAATGGTCGATCATGAAAAGCGGGATGAATGCAATGATGGAGGAAATGATCGCAGCGCTAAACGCACTTAATATGATGAAAGCAACCAGGCTGCGCCATTGTAATTGAGATGTTTTATTCTCACCGGGGCGTTTGGCTGATGCAGGCTTCCGCTCTCTCCGGCCTTCTATTCGACCTAACACAAAATAAAAAAGAATTCCGAATAAAATTGTGGGCACAGAGATTCCAATATAGGTGCCGCGCCATCCCCAGGCGGTGGCAATGGCCACTCCGATGAGGGGGGCTAAAAAGTAGGTGGCACTCCCACCAACAATGTGGAACCCCAAAGCGCGACCCAAATTTTTCGGCGCTACCGACATCGAAATCAGGGGTGCGGCTGCTGGATGATAACCACCACCGGCCAACCCCATTATTGCCAGAGAGACGATAATCATGATGAAGGTTTGGGATAGGCCAACGAGAAGCCCGGCCAGCGCGACACCGGAAATGCTTACCGTGATCACGAAACGAGCTCCTGCTCGATCAGCGAGCCAGCCTGCCGGCAGCTGGCCGATGCCATAGGCCAAAGAAAATGATGAGACCACCAATCCGGCTTGGGTGTAATCAAGCGCAAAGTCATTACGGATAAAGGGCAGCAGCGGGACAGTTAGCGCGGTTAATACGTGATGACTGAAATGGGCGAGCACAAAAAGAGGAACCAATCCCATGAAGATCGATCCCAAATTCATCTTGTTCGATAACATGAAAATTCTCACTCCTTGAACCCGCTCCTTTACAGGGGTTATTTCTTTTATGCAAGAGCTATCTTTTAAAGGTATTTATCGAAAGTTGGATGGGTTTGATCGCTCTCGGATGCAAAAATTCCGGTAGTTTTTAAGATTACGCTGATTGATTAGGCGCTACGGTTTTTCATCTTCAAGCGACACCGAGACGGATTTGGCGGTCTCGAATATCTGCTGCCAGGTATTATCGTCAATTAAGATACCTTCTTTTTCCAGTCGTTGTCGCTTTTTGTATTCAATTTCACCAGGCATGTTGATTTCCTCAAAACCGGACATCAACCGGGAGTTTTTTAAAAACCGGATGAAGGCATCCACCTCTATCTTAAAATCATCTGTGCCCTTATAGGCCTGGATATCAATCGCCATGAGAAACACGCCGTTTCCGAGTCTGTCCGCTTCCTCCCGACTGCAGCCAGCGCCTCCCAATGCCCCAGAAAGGATGTCCACAGCCACAGCCAGTGCAAAGCCCTTGTGAGCGGAAATGCCGCCAAAAGGCAGGATAGCACCCAAGGGAGGACCGTAGAAATCATTCGGGTCCGTTAGGGAATTCCCCTGGGCGTCTATTGCCCAGCCTTCCGGTATCTTCTCTCCACGGTTTTTCTTAACGCGGATTTTTCCTTCCGCGACCACACTGGCGGTCATATCCACCACAATGGGGAATTGACCGCCGGTCGGAATGCCGATGGCAATGGGGTTCGGAGATATCTTGGGATCAATGCCGCCGAAAGCACACATCAATCTTCCCAAACCATGGTTGTTGCACATCACGATACCGATCATGTTCGCTTCAGCCGCCATCTCGACATATTCTCCCAAGCGGCCGATATGACTACTGTTATATAAACTCACGGCTGCAATGGATCGAGCTCTTGCCTTCTCCATGGCAAGCTCCATGGCCTGTTTACATACCGTTTGACCAAATCCCCAACCCCCATCCACCACTGCAGATGCATCGGATTCACGAATTTTTTTAATGCGTTGACCCGCATGGACGATTCCGTCTTTGAGCGCCTTAATATACTGTGTGACACGGATGACACCATGTGAATCGTGGCCCATTAGGTTGGATAACACCAGCGAATGAGCAATTCTTTGAGCTTCCTCATCGGACAGCCCTGCCCCCTCAAAAATACGTGTACACATGTTTTCCAGCTTATCAATTTGAATAACAGGCATGGTTCCTCCCCACTTTTATGAATTATTTCCTTCTCCTCGGATTTCTCTTAATGCGGCTGATTTTTCTAGCTCCCCCCTGTTGCCAAATTGTATCCAAGCCTTCACCTTGATCACAATTAAGTTCAACAAAGCGCGCTCCTGCACGATCAGCCAACCAGCCTGCCGGCAGCTGGCCGATGCCATAGGCCAAAGAAAATGATGAGACCACCAATCCGGCTTGGGTGTAAT
>CP070694.1:3756321-3790341 GCA_020353355.1 Desulfobacterales bacterium
CGCCGAACCTGTGAACACTTACCGATATTTTTATTGCGAATGGAAGGCTTTAAATATGAACGGCTCAAATGCATACCCCCGTCTAACCAAATCCTATAAGGGTGCCTACCCCTTCAAACTCGGCACAACATCCTTTATTTACCCTGATTATTATGTTCCCAACGTGCAACGGCTCGGGGCATTTTTCGATGAAATTGAAATACTGGTTTTTGAGAGCAGCGGCATGGAATCTCTTTTTTGCGGCGCGGTGATTGATGAACTTGTTCGCCTGGCAATGGAATTGAATCTGAGGTATAATATACACCTGCCCACAGATATATCCATCAGTGATCATGATAGCCGACGACAGCGTTATGCCGTCGACACACTGGGTAGAATTATAGAGCGGATGTCACTGCTTGCTCCGTCCTCCTATTGCCTGCACATCCCCTATAATGAGAGAAACTTTGAACGCCCCAACAAAAAAAAATGGTGCGAGCGAGTCAGAGCGAATCTCGAAAGACTGCTCAGCGTCGGTATAGAGAACCATAAGCTGGCGATTGAAACCTTGGATTATCCGATTGACCTGTTAGAAGACGTTATCGGCGATCTGAATCTAACGATCTGCTTGGACGTGGGGCACCTTATCCGTTATGGATATGCGGTTGCGGACGTATATCATCGATATTTTGCCAACATTTCGAGCATTCATCTGCATGGCGTGGAAAATGACCATGATCACGTGTCGTTAGAACGGCTGGCTGAAGAACATATCCATCCTGTGATGAGGATATTGAAGCGATTTGCAGGAATTGTGTCCTTGGAAGTATTTTCCTACTCTGATCTAACTGGTTCGTTGCAATTTTTACAACGGTGCTATAAAAATATAAGTCCAACCGAGAGTTGAATTTATTGACAGCCTCTGAGTTCTGTTCTATGCCAAACCTAACCATTTATTTCAGCAATCAACTCGAAATTTTGGCTGAACAATTGGCCCAGATTGTTCGAATGCCGCTATCTTCTCCGTTAACCCCTGAAATCATTGTAATTCAAAGCAGGGGCATGGAGCGCTGGATTTCTATGGAGTTGGCCAAGCATAACGGCATATGGGCCAATTGCCATTTTCCTTTTCCCAATGCCTTTCTGCAGGATATCTTTAAGCGCTTCATCAGCGATCTGCCGGAGTCGTCACCATGGGATCCAGAAATACTGACATTTACCGTAATGAAGACGCTCCTTGCCTGCATCGGACAGCCGGGTTTTAAAAGCTTGAACGCGTATCTCGATGATGATCCGAATCACCTTAAATTATTTCAACTTTCACAAAAAATTGCCGGAACATTTGATCAATATTTAGTTTTTCGACCGGAACAAGTGCTCGGCTGGGAAGACGGCGCCGAAGCCGATGACCATTTTCATTCCTGGCAGGCAATCCTGTGGCGGGAACTTGTAAAAATAAATGGACTCGGGCATCGGGCTCGATTACGCAGAGATTTACTTGCGATGATGGCCAGCGGATTCAATGAAACCGAATATTTGCCGGAAAGAATTTCTGTATTTGGAATATCATATTTGCCGCTGTTTCATCTGGAGGCCTTTGCGGCGATGTCCCGCTACACGTCGGTTGCCTTTTTCCTTTTAAATCCATGTAAAGAATATTGGACGGATATCGTTTCGCAAAAACAGCAACACCGAATTCGACGTAAATATCAGGATACCGCAGATATCTCTGCCGAACTTCATCTCGAAGAAGGTCATCGGCTGCTGGCGTCAATGGGAAATCTCGGCAAAGATTTTTTTCACCTGCTGAGTAATTTTGACTGTGAAATCCATGAACTTTTTGTTGAACCACCGATTCACGATATGCTGTCTTGCATTCAGGCCGATATTTTAAATCTTCAAATCAGAAGACAGGTTGAACCAAACCATGGCAGCGAGTCATCATTCGGATCATCTCCAAAAGATCCGCTTCGGGTGACAGACGGGGATACGTCGATTCAAATCCATTGTTGCCACAGTCCCATGCGCGAAATAGAGGTGCTGCAGGATAACTTGTTGGCGATGTTTGAAGAAAATCCCGAGCTGCGGCCCAAAGACATCATTGTTATGGCTCCTGACATCGAGTCCTATGCCCCATATGTTCATGCCGTTTTCGATGCACAGACGAATCCAGCGCATAGAATCCCATTCAGCATCGCCGACCAAACCGCCCGCAAGGAATGCCCCTTGATGGACGGTTTTTTTGCCTTACTCGATCTTAAAGACAGCCGACTGGGGGGTGCCCAAGTACTCAGATTATTGGAATATCCGTCTGTTAAAATTAATTTCGGCTTCGCCGATTCGGACATTCACGCCATCGAGCGCTGGATCAAGCACATCCAGATCCGGTGGGGCAGGGATGAGTACGATCGATTAAAATTCGGCCTTCCCCGTTTTTCCGAGAACACCTGGCGACACGGAATCGAAAGACTACTTCTGGGTTATGCCATGCCGGGTTATCAACGGGAGATGTTTGAGGGAATCCTTCCTTACGATGATATTGAAGGAGAGGATGTCACGGTACTGGGAAAATTTGTAGAATTTGCCGAGCAGGTCTTTCGCTGCGTAGACATCCTAGAACATCCCAAAACCCTCAGTGGCTGGAAAGATGCGTTGCACGTCATGCTTGAACAATTCTTTGCTGCGGATGAAAATATCGAAAGAGAAATACAGACGTTGCGAAACCTTTGCGACGAATTGGCGGATCGTCAAAAGCAATCCGGTTTTGATGAAACGATTGAACTTGAGGTCATTCGCGCCTATCTTAGCGGTCGCCTGGAATCAACTGGTTTTCGTTCCGGTTTTATGTCGCGGGGTGTTACATTTTGTGCCATGTTGCCCATGCGAAGCATTCCATTCAAGGTCATCTGTTTGGTTGGATTGAATGCAGATGCCTTCCCAAGGGATTTGCAACCGGTGAGTTTTGACCTGGTTGCGAACAACCCCAGAATTGGTGATCGTTCCCGCCGAAATGATGATAAATATCTTTTTCTCGAATCGATTATATCCGCCAGAAAAAAGCTATACATTTCCTATGTCGGTAAAAGCATTCAGGACAACTCTCGGATACCGCCATCGGTGCTGGTCAGCGATCTGTTGGATGCAATAGAGGAAAGCTTTTATCTCCCGGGAAAAAATATCCGCAAGCACGTGATTGTCGACCACGGCTTGCAGACCTTTTCTGTGGTTTATTTTCAGGGAGATCCAAAAAGTTTCAGTTATTCTCAAGAAGATATGTTGGCCAGTACGCAAAGACAATCTCCCGGGGCGTCTGCCCTGCCTTTTATTTCCAAAAAGCTGGATCTGACGGCGGAGGAGATTCAAGAATGGAAATCTATTGATATCGACACCTTATTTTTATTTTTTTCAAATCCTGCCAGATTTTTACTCGAAAGGCGCATCGGCGTTTTTCTGGATACAACGACAACGACAACCGCGGAGCGAGAAAATATTGAATTAACGGCGCTGGAGGAATACATTGTCTCGCAAAATCTCTTCAACAGCCGGCGATCCGGTATGGATCTTCAAGATTTTCGTCCGATTCAACATGCGCTCGGTCAACTTCCCCCCGGCCAGGTGGGCGATGTGCTCTACAATGAAATGAGCCTTGATGCCGATGCCTTCGTCAATCGGATCACAGCCTATACCCAGACCAAAATTTCCGACCCACTTGACGTCGATTGCGATATCTCGGGTTTTCAGCTTAACGGCCGTCTCACAGACATCTACGAGCGTGGATATGTTCATTTACGCTATGCCAATCGCAAAGCAACAGACCTCTTGAGATTGTGGATCTATCATTTGATCTATTGTAGCCTGAAACCTGAAAATTGGCCGTCGGACAGCTTTCTCATCAACAAAAACGGTGCGATAAAAGTAAGCTATGCTCCCCAATACAGAGAGATTCTGGAATTACTGGTTCAATTATTTTGGCAAGGGCTGGCGGAACCCATCCATTTTTTCCCGGAATCATCCCTGGAATACGTTGAGCAAATGCTAAGAAATCCAGATGATCGGCCGCGGGCGTTAATGCGTGCCAGAAGAAAGTGGTTGGGCGGCGAATATCAGCGCGGTGAATCAGAAGATGCCTATTATCAACTGTGTTTCAGAAACATGGATCCGCTTGACGTGTCCTTTGAAAAAATCGCCAACCGTATCTATCTCCCGCTGTTGGCGCATCGCACGGAGATGAAACTTTAACTTCTGGTGTAAGTAGGTTTCAGGTGTCAATTGTCGGGTGTCAGGGTAAATAATTTAGGAATTGCGTATTAAGGAATTTAGGAATTGAATGAATTCTTCCGATTTAATTCCTGAATCCCTGAATTCCTTAATTCCTGAACACCTTAATTTTTCTACTAGCCTTTTCTGACACCTGACACCTGAATACTGAAAACTTAGTTAAAACTTATTCTAACAGACCAAAGGGGTGGACACATGGCAATGATCGTTCAATTACATGAAGGTGTAGTCATAAAAAAATTTGAGCTGGATAAACCGAAACTGCGTATCGGTCGAAATCCTGACAGTGATATTTTTATTGATGATGGCGTCGTCAGTGCTCAACATGCAGTCATAGAAATGAAGCAGCCCTCGAAGGGCACAGCGGAATATTACATTAAGGATTTGGGAAGCACCAACAGCACTTTTGTGAACGGCACCCAAATTACCAGCAAAAAATTAGAACACAATGATATCATTCGGGTGGGTTGGAATAATTTTAAATTTATCGATGAAACCAAAAAGGATCCGGATAAAACGGCAAAAATCCATAAAAGCTGGATACCGGGAGTGTACTATACAAAAGACTAGCAAGAAAATTTCATTTTTTGGAATTCAAAGCGATTTAATTTAAAGACTTGGAGCCGGTTAAAATCCGAAATCCGAATATCGAAATCCGAAACAATCTCGAATTACCAAAATTCAAATGACCGAAACCACATCTGTTTTGAATTTAGAATTTGGGCCGTTCGGATTTATTTCGAATTTCGTGCTTCGTGCTTCGAATTTTGTAAGATGATATCATTACACATGAACCATGAATATTGGATTTTTCTGACGTGGTTGACCGTCGCACGGACAAACGTATGGATATTTCCCCTTTAATCAACGTCTTTCTTGATTCGAAAATAAACGAAACTGGCATCGCCCAGGTTACACTTAAGCCGGGAGATGTTCTTCGTATAAAGATTGTTGAGAATTTTGATGACCAGCTGGTATTGGCTGACTTTGGAAGATTTCGGGCAAAGGCGGAGATAAAATTTCCGGTAAAACCCGGTGAAGAATTCATGGCCAAAGTGGTCGACACCGGAAGTCAACTTCGATTGCGTGTGGTTCATCCTGATAAAGATGCCGTCGATCGGATTTTGGGTAAATTCGAATTTTTGTCCGATGAAACATTTCAACAAAGTCGATCAGAAATCCAGCGGGTTTATCGTCAAATACACCATCTGGCAGATACCCAGAAATTGCCCCGGGCTATTGTCCGGGCCTTAAGCAATACTCACAATCATTTTGCAGCCCTGACATTTGGTGAAAATACCGCGAAATTAGCTTCTGACCTTCGAACCTACATTGAACGGTCAGGGTTTTTCTTTGAAAAGCGACTCGAAGATATTCTTTGTAAACTGGTTGAAAGCAGTGCAAAATTATCCTCAAAAAACGTGATAGATTCGGCTGAAGTCAAAAGAATTCTTGCCACAGATCTAAAACCGAATCTTCTCCGGTTACACGATTTATTTGACGTCAAAGAAACGACACCACCATCTGCCGAAACCAAAAACTTGGCAAAAATCAAATCCGCAGTGGATAACTTGCTGTCCGATATCGCCAATCAGCAAAGCCTGGCAGTCAAGAGGCAACTTCATCCGGATCCTTTTCACGTTTTGACTTTTTTCTTGCCGTTAAAAGAAAACGATCAAAAAGCAAAATTAAAAGTGTATTATCCCAAAAAGAAAAAAGACACTGCCAAAAATGGTTTTAAAATATCCATATTGCTGAATATGAAGCCAATGGGTGAGATCCGCTCCGACCTTTTGCTTTTGAATAAAGATTTGACCATCACTTTTTTTGTAAAGGATGACATGCACAAACGGGCAATAGATCGTAATTCTCCGGAAATTAAGAGATCTTTGCAGCATTTGTTTGACTATCTGATTGTCCGGACGGTTATTTCCGACAAAAAGATTGAAGATTTTCATCGGGAAGATTGGAATTTTGCCGAAGACAAACGGGTCAATGTGAGAATTTAATGAAGAAAAAAACCTCAAAGGCCGTTGCATTAACCTACGACGTCAGGAAAAATAAAGCGCCGAGGGTTGTCGCCAAAGGAAAAGGCTATCTCGCAGATAAGATCATCGAAATCGCCAAGCAACATGATGTGCCCTTATACGAGGATAAGAATCTGGTACAGGTACTCGAAGCACTTGACCTTGAGACCGAAATTCCCCCGGAATTATATCGGGCCGTCGCGGAAGTCCTGGCATTTATCTATCGAATAAATAATAAAGAGTTGTGAGCGTTCAAGGTTCAGCGTTCTGAGGTTAAAGATCTAGATAACCCAGAACCCTGAACGCTGAACCTGTGAACCTTTGAGCCCTGAACGATGAACCCTGAATCTTTGAAGGGTTTGAAATGAAAGCCTTCAACATTATAAATAGCCCGTTATCCGGGACCAACCTGATTGAAGCCAGCGCTGGTACCGGCAAAACTTATACCATCGAAGGTTTGTTTGTCCGGCTTATACTGGAAAAACAACTGTTGGTCGATCAAATCTTGGTGGTGACATTTACCAATGCCGCCACCGAAGAGCTTCGAGATCGAATCCGAAACAAACTGCGGCAGGCCAAGGAAGGTTTTTCCACAGGCTCAAGTGACGATCCCCTGGTCAACTCGTGGGTGAAGCACCACGGCCATCCGAGGCTAGCGCTTCAATCGATCCATGAGGCGTTGATTAATTTTGATCAAGCTGCAATTTTTACCATCCACGGATTTTGTCAGAGAATTTTATATGAAAATGCTTTCGAGACGGGTAATCTGTTCGATGCGGAACTGATAACAGATCAAACCGACATGATTCAAGAAATTGTCGATGATTTTTGGCGCACGAATTTCTATACGGCACCCCTGGAATTTGTCAATTATGTGATCCGTACGAAAAAAGGTCCCAAAAGCTTTTCCAAGCTGCTCTCCAACGTCAAAGCTTCAACTGTTAAAATCATACCTCAACTTGACAAACCGCGACTTAACAATCTGCAGCCATATCGTGAGGCCTATCAGCGGCTCAAACGGGTATGGTCACCATCACGAGAGTCAGTTATCCAAACGCTTAAAAATCCGGCGTTGAGTGGTACATATTACGGTAGCCTGAAGCCGGATTCTACCATAGCCACGTTGACGAATCGGGACTTGAAAATTTTGCCGCTGATGGAATCCATGGACCAATTAGCGGATTCAAAAAGCAACGGCTTTCCATTATTCAATGATTTTGTAAAATTTACCTCAAGCTACATTTCTAAAGCTACTAGAAAAAACCAATCTCCTCCCGCCCATGACTTTTTCAACCTCTGTGATGAGGTGTACCAATTTGCCAACGCTCTCCAAACCGAGATGGACCATTACGTGCTGTATTTGAAAACGCGCCTCTTCGATTTTGCCAAGAAAGAATTGCAGCAGAGAAAAACGAAGAAGAATATCTGGTATTTCGATGACTTGTTGACACTGGTGAAAAATGCCCTGGAAACATCACGGGGCAATGCACTGGTAGATTCTGTTCGACAAAAATTCAAGGCCGCCTTGGTCGATGAATTTCAGGATACCGATGACATCCAATACAACATATTCACGCGACTATTTTCGACCAAGGATCATCTGTTGTTTATGATTGGAGATCCCAAACAGGCCATTTATGGTTTCCGGGGGGCCGATATATTTTCCTATATGAAGGCCGCACGCCATGTGACCTCAAAATTTACGCTGGCCAAAAACTGGCGATCCGATCCTGGTCTGATCGCGGCGGTAAATAACATCTTTTCAAATGTGAATCTGCCGTTTGTATTCAATGAAATTCCGTTTGAAAAAGGAAAAGCCGGAAAACACGACTCAGCCGGGCAACACAATGAAGCCCCCCCGCTGACCATATGGTTTCTAGGTTCAAATACCATCAACGGCGAGAAAAAGATCATATCCAAAACAGATGCCGCGCAATTCATAGCCGGCGCGGTTGCCGAGGAGATTTGCCAATTGATTACACCCGGCCCATCGAGTGTGGCACCGGGTGATATCGCGGTTTTGGTGCGCAAAAACAAGCAAGCGCAACTGATAAAGCATCACTTATCGGCCAAAGGTATCCCGTGTGTTCTCTATAGCACCGGAAACATTTTCGATTCGCACGAAGCCATGGAAATGGAGAAAATCTTGATCAGTATTTCAGAACCCAGAAATTTTGCTTATTTGAAAGCAGCATTGGTCATGGATATGATGGGCCTGAGCGGGGACCAATTGGTTTCCGCGGATCAAGACTCTCTGTGGTGGGAGCGGCGGCTCTCTCAGTCCCAAGAATATTTTCGGGTATGGAATAATCATGGCTTCATACGCATGTTTCGACTGATTTTGGCAAATGAACATGTCAAAGAGCGTCTCTTGGCGTTTGTCGATGGCGAACGCAGATTGACCAATGTTCTTCACCTGGCCGAAATTCTTCACCACGAGTCAATTGAAAAAAATCTGGGAATTAGCGGCCTCATAAAATGGCTGGCCGAGCAGCGCAATCCGTCCACAGCGCGTCTAGAAGAGCACCAACTTCGCCTCGAAAGCGATGATCATGCAGTTAAAATCGTCACCATTCATAAAAGCAAAGGGTTGGAATATCCGATTGTGTTTTGTCCGTTTGCCTGGGAAGGCACAGCGCCAGATCCAAACGAGGTGGTCTTTCACGATATCGACCGGGATATGCAATTGACCTTTGACTTGGGTACTGAATTGCACGCCCGGCATCATTTGTTGGCCCAGCATGAACTTTTGGCTGAAAATCTGAGATTGTTATATGTTGCGCTCACCCGCGCAAAACAGCACTGTTACCTTGCTTGGGGACGCATTAATACTGCTGAAACATCTGCAATGGCGTACCTGTTGCACGGCTCGGGAGTCTCAACAAAGGACATTAGAAACAGCGATATTATCGGATCGTTAAAAGAGATTTTGGGACAGAAGACAGAAGATGAGCTATTTGCCGAGTTGGAGCATCTTGCTCGCCAATCGAAGGACAGCATCGCCGTGGTTCCGCTGCCGATGGCTTCGGAGCGAACCTATAGGATTCCCAAAGAACAAGATGGGCAGTTGGTTTGTCGGAACTTTCTGGGAAGCATTGACCACTTTTGGAAAATATCAAGTTATTCATCGCTGGTATCTCCCCATGCAGCGGACATCGATTTGCCGGATCACGATGCCTACCGGATTTCCATCACTCGTTCTTTCGATCCGTTATCAGATGATATGCATTTGCCGGATAATTACCGCTTCGATGATATTTTCTTTTTCCCCAGAGGTGCCAGGGCCGGTATTTTTTTTCATGACCTTTTTGAACACCTCGATTTCACAGAAACTTCTCAAGAAATTGTACGCAGAATGGTTGCCCAAAAGCTTCACGATTATGAATTCGAAAAAATATGGCAAAAACCAATTTGCAGCATGATCGCCAACGTCGTGAGCATTTTACTGCCGCCGGGTAGAAGCGAGTTCTCGCTGTCTGAGGTTTCACTATCCGACCGTGTCAATGAAATGGAATTTTATTTCCCCTTGAACCCGATTGGGCCCAAGACATTCCAAAAGATATTCAAAAACGAGATAAATCCTCATTTTACGGCGGATTATACTGAAAAAATGGAAAATCTGATCTTTGCCCCAGCAGCCGGTTTTATGAAAGGTTTTATTGACATGGTATTCTGCCATCAGAACAAATTCTACATCGTAGATTGGAAATCAAATTATCTCGGCTCAACCCCGCAAGATTACACCCCCGACAGCTTAGAAAAAATAATGGCTGAAAATTTATATATCCTACAATATCATTTGTTTACTCTGGCCCTACTCCAGTTTTTTCGGCAACGTAAACCGGATTTTGATTACGACACCGAGTTTGGTGGTGTATTTTATATTTTTATTCGGGGAGTTAATGAGCGGCGAGAGTCGACCCACGGTGTGTTCGTGGATCGCCCCTCTTTGTCTCTCATCAATCGCCTGGGTGAGATCTTAATTCCTGGTTATTAGGCCAAAATTCATGAAGTGTTTGCTTTCTGATTTTTTACGAGATTATCAATACTAGATTGTTACATGAATAATTTAATTATAAGTAATCTTTATTACAAGAAAAAATTCTCCAAAATAAATATTCATTTCGCACGCTTTATGGTCAATTTTTCGGACGATGTGGATCTGGATGTTTTTCTTGCCGCAGCTCTGGTGAGCCGTGCTGCCGAAAATGGGGATATCTGCATCGATCTTCATGATCATGCTGAAAAAATTATCCTGGAGAAAGAAAATGGGCATGATGCCCTGATTTGTCCCAAAATTGACCGATGGTCGCGGAAATTATTGATGTCTCCGGTGGCAGGGAGACCGGGGCAAAAACGGCCACTAATTCTGGATGCTCAAAATAGACTTTATCTATATCGCAATTGGGAATATGAAAACATCCTTGTCGAGCTTATCAAAAAACGGGTAAATGATACGGTTACGGATGTAGATATTACCCGCTTAACCCAGAGCATCACCAAGCAATTTCCTGAAGATGATGGCAAATCAATCAACTGGCAGAAAATTGCCGCCGTCACAGCGCTATTAAAAAAAATCTGCATTATTACCGGTGGGCCCGGCACAGGAAAAACATTTACAATTACCAAAATTCTTGCACTATTGACAGAACAGGCCGCCGGAAGCAAACTTAAAATTTGTCTGGCAGCGCCTACCGGAAAGGCAGCAGCCCGACTGCAAGAATCAATCAGACAGACAAGCCATAAGTTAAATTGCGGTGATCGGATAAAAGACGCCATCCCCACTGATGTTAAGACGATTCACCGCATGTTGAGGCCTAAACCGGAATCCCCTTTTTTTCATTATGATCGTGAAAATAAGTTACCGGCCGACATTGTTATTATTGATGAAGCGTCCATGGTAGATCTGGCCTTAATGAGCAAGCTGGTGCAAGCAGTTCCGATGAGTTCCCGGTTGGTGCTGATCGGCGACAAAGATCAGCTGGCATCGGTCGAAGCCGGTTCGGTTTTGGGGGACATTTGTGATCGGAGTAATTTGCATGGTTTTTCTGATGATTTTTGTAAACGCGTTTTTGAGATAACCCAAGATAACCTGGAGGCTGCCATTAGGGAACCAAGGCCCAAACCAGGTTTGCAAGATTGTATTGTAGTTTTGCTCACCAGCCATCGATTCACTGCTGACAGCGGGATCGGGAGCTTGAGCCGGGAGGTCAATCGCGGCAATGCCCATGGGGCGTTCATGATGTTAAAGGATACAGCAGATAAAACCATTGTGTGGCATGAAATGGGAGCTGCACGAGATTTTTTTAATATCCTGGCAAAAAAAATAATTGAGGGCTATAGTGAGTATTTGAAGGAGGCAGATCCGTTATCAGCCTTTGCACGGTTAAACCGGTTCAGAATATTATGCGCCCTACGGGTGGGTCCCTTTGGCGCCACGTCCATCAACAAATTGGCTGAACAGGTGTTATACCAGCACGGCTTGATTCAGTTAGGTGGCAATAGTGCAAATCCGTGGTATAAAGGCAGACCGATTCTGATCACTCGCAACGACTACGGTCTAGGGCTATTTAATGGGGACATCGGAGTCACATTGCCGGACCCAGACTCCAAGCTTTACGTCTTTTTTTCGGCCGGTCACGGCGAACTCAAACGCTATGCAATCCATCGTTTGCCCGAGCATGAAACGGTATTTGCCATGACGGTACATAAAAGTCAGGGGTCGGAATTTGATGAAGTGGTATTGATCCTGCCGGATAAAGATTATCCGGTATTAACCCGAGAATTGGTCTATACGGGATTAACCAGAACAAAAAAGACATTTTCCATTTGGGCCAATCCTTCGGTTTTCAACAATACCATAAAGCGCACAGTCAGCCGCACATCCGGTCTTAGAGATGGGCTCTGGGGATAAGCTGAAGGGTTGCATTTGCATTCACCTTCGCCGGAATACCCTGTCCGCGGACTTCGGGGATGCGGCCTTAAATCTGAGCCTGACGTGAACTTAATTCTGAAGGGATAGAGTGAAAGCTATGAAACGTACAGTTATTAAAAGCACAGGTCGTTATGTTCCGCCAAGAGTCGTAACAAATGATGATTTGGCAAAATGGATGGATACTTCGGACGAATGGATCCGTCAACGCACCGGGATCGAGCAACGTCATTGGATACCCGAAGAAGGCGGAGTGGGATCATCAGATCTTGCCCTGGAGGCAACCAAAATAGCCCTTGATCGCGCAGGTTGGACTCCTGCGGATATCGATTTGATTATCTTTGCCACCTTGAGCCCGGATATTTTTTTCCCGGGACCGGGCTGTCTGCTTCAGCATAAACTCGGTTTGAATTCAACACCAGCATTGGATATTCGGCAGCAATGCACGGGATTCATCTACGGCTTGGCAACCGCAGATGCCTATATCCGCAGCGGATTGGCAAATCGAATTCTGCTGGCGTGCGCTGAGGTCCATAGCACCGGACTGGATATATCCACTCGGGGAAGGGATGTGGCTGTCATATTCGGCGATGGCGCTGGAGTTGTTTGTGTAGAGGGTATCGAGACGGATCAAGACGTTGGTGTTTTGGCATCATCGCTGCACGCCAACGGCGAATTTGCAAAAAGTCTCATGGTAGAGGCCGCGGCTTCCCGACTCAATCCGCGTATTAGTGAAGAGATGCTTAGAGAAGGTCGTCAATATCCGGTCATGGACGGCAAAACCATATTTAAAGAAGCTGTTAGAAGTCTTCCAGACGTTTCACGAGAAGTCTTACAAAAGGCAGGATTATCACTGGAAGATATCGATTTATTTATTCCGCATCAGGCCAATATGCGGATTAACCAATTTTTCCAGCAATCTTTGAAAGTGCCGGAGGACAAAGTATTTCACAACATTCAGCGCTATGGAAACACGACAGCAGCCAGTATCCCCATCGCTCTGGATGAAGCACTCGAGATGAATATCGTCGGGGACGGGAGTACCGTAATTTTTTTGGCCTTGGGTGCCGGCCTCACGTGGGGCGCAGTGCTAATGCGATTGGGGGGGTAATTTAGCAGGTTTCAGCGTCTTGAGCATGAGACGGCTTCAGCCAAAATTGCATGAATCCGATCTAACAACATGCATGTATCCGAACATTTTGGAAATATCTTTCGTCGCTCGCATGTTTTGCAGGGGCTTTTAATGAGATAGCCGATCTCAAAATCAAACTTATATCGAAATACATTTTTATTCATTTTGATGCCATCAACGTCTTTGTAGGTAGGGAATTTATGCGTTCCGCCGCTTACAGCCTGCCAGTACCAGCTGAGAACGAACAATCATGCTTATCATATGCATCAGCTCAACTCAAGTAGAAAACCTTGGGCATTGACAATATTTCGATTGACGGATAAACTAGCGATTAGTCAAAAATATCCAGTGCTTTCAAGTAATTAAATTAGTCCTTGCCCCAGGATCAAATTTTCATGTCACTCAAAGGGAATTTTGAAACATTCTATTTGAACAGCATATTTCAGCTGTTTTGAAGAGGATAGGCATATGCGTGTTGGGATTGGATATGACGTTCACCCGCTGGTCAAAGGACGTAAACTAATTTTAGGAGGGGTTACGATACCCTTCGAGAAAGGCTTAAAAGGTCACTCCGATGCAGATGTTCTGGTGCACGCAGTTTGTGATGCGCTTTTCGGCGCAGCAAGTTTGGGGGATATCGGCCTGCATTTTCCTGATACCGATCCCAAATATAAAGATGTCTCCAGCATTGAGCTTCTGGCCAAAACCTTTCAAATGGTGAAAGCCGAGGGTTTTTCCATTCTTAATATAGATGCCACCATTTTTGCGGAAGCGCCGAAATTATCACCCTATCGATCAGCCATGCAGCAAAACATTGCTTCAACTCTAAAATTAGAACCGGATCAGGTTAATATCAAAGCCACCACCACTGAAGGACTTGGCATGATCGGAAGCGGGGAGGGAATTGCGGCGATGGCTGTAGTATTGATCGAGTAAAAATGCGACTTTACGGGTTGTCAACGAACTGGCACTGGTTAACATTGTATAAAGAGGTTTCAGGTGTCGGGGTATATGGCTTGGGGCGTGGGGCGTGGAGCATAGGGTTTAAGGCCAAAATTAAAAAGGTTAGCTTTGAGGCAATCGAATTCGGAAGGCGGAATTCGGATTAACTAAACCTGGAACGCGAAACGCGTAACTTTGAATCCTGAAGCTTTAATCCTTTACCCCATGCCCTTTGCCCCATGCTCCCTGCTTTATACCTGACACCCGAAACATGAAACCAAGAAAATGAACGATGTCCACCTTTAAGTTGATTTCACAATTTGAACCCGCCGGCGATCAACCCGCGGCCATCGATGCCCTTAGCCGCAATATATTGAACGGAAAGCGTCACAATGTCCTTCTGGGTGTCACGGGTTCCGGAAAGACATTTGCGATGGCGCACGTCATCGCGAAAGTGAACAAACCAACCCTTGTGATCGCCCCGAATAAAACCTTGGCAGCCCAACTCTACAATGAGTTTAAGCAGTTATTTCCGGAAAATGCGGTAGAATATTTTGTAAGTTATTACGATTACTACCAACCCGAAGCCTATATCCCTTCCACGGATACTTATATTCAAAAGGATTCTTCCATTAATGATATGATCGACAAATTGCGCCATTCGGCTACCCGCTCTGTTTTATCACGACGCGATATCGTGGTGGTGGCAAGCGTTTCCTGTATTTTTGGACTGGGAGCGCCCGAAGATTATCTGTCGATGCGGGTAGACCTGCAAAACGGGATGGAACTCAATCGGGATCACCTATTGTTTAACCTGATTTCGATCCATTATACCCGCAATGACATTGATTTTTATCGAGGGATTTTCAGGGTTCGCGGTGATCGGGTGGAAATATTCCCAGCGTATGAGGAAGATAAAGCCATCCGCATTGATTTTTTTGGTGATCAGATTGAGGCAATTTCAGAAATTGATGCCTTGCGGGGCAAAATCCTGCGGCGCTTGGATCGAATCACCATATTTCCGGCGAGTCATTATGTTACTGAAAAAGCCACTCGAAAACGAGCCCATGAGACGATTGGTGAGGAGTTGAAAGAACGCATCGAGTATTTCCGCAATGAAGGAAAACTTATTGAGGCCCAGAGAATTGAAGAACGAACCAATTTCGATCTCGAGATGATTCAGGAGCTTGGCTACTGTAACGGAATCGAGAATTATTCGCGCCACTTCACCGGCCGCCAACCCGGCCAGCCGCCGCCGACGCTGCTCGATTACTATCCTAATGATTTTCTATTATTTATAGATGAAAGTCATATTGCTATTCCGCAACTGTATGGTATGTACAGGGGAGATCGCTCCAGAAAAGAAACCCTTGTTGAATATGGATTCAGACTGCCATCAGCTTTAGACAATCGCCCACTTCGCTTCGAAGAAACCGAAGCACGTATTTCCCAGGTCGTTTATGTGTCAGCAACGCCAGCCGATTATGAACTTGAAAAAGGAAAACATGCGCTGGTCGAACTGATCGTTCGACCCACCGGTCTGGTGGATCCTGTGATGGAGATCAGAAGTGCCAGAAATCAGGTGGATGATTTGTTGGATGAAATTATGGCGCGTCGACAACGCAATGAAAGAGTCCTCGTGACGACACTGACCAAACGCATGGCCGAAGATCTTACCGAGTATTATTCTGATTTGGGTGTTCGTGTTCGCTATTTGCATTCCGATATTCATACGTTAGAGCGAATGGACATTATTCGAGATCTGCGCATAGGAAAATTCGATGTCCTGATTGGTATCAATCTGTTAAGAGAAGGTCTTGATATTCCCGAAGTTTCGCTGGTCGCTATTCTGGATGCCGATAAAGAGGGCTTTTTGCGCTCAACCCGCTCGCTGATTCAAACCTGCGGCCGTGCGGCCAGAAATGTCAGGGGAATGGTGATCATGTATGCAGATGTGGTAACCCAGTCCATGAAGCGGGCCATGGATGAAACCAATCGTCGCCGAAAAATCCAGCAATTGTATAATCAGAAAAACAACATTATACCGGAGACAATCCAAAAGGAAATAACGCAAATTTTTAATTTTGGATATCAGTCAGAATTAGAAACCCTGGATAAAGTATCTGAAACCCTGGCCAAATATGATTCAACAGAGAATCTGGATTCAGCCATAAAATCGTTAGAGGAAGAAATGTATGCCGCCGCTAAAGCGCTAGAGTTTGAACGCGCTGCCGAGCTTAGAGATCAGATTGATGAATTGAAAAAATTAATTGTTTTCGAAGCATGAAAGACAATTCAAACAGTTCGATCGCCGCAAACACCATCGCGCAGAAATTATCACGGGTTGGCCCGCAGCCCGGCGTTTATTTAATGAAGGATGCCGCCGGAACCATCATTTACGTCGGCAAGGCCAGAAATCTAAAGAAGCGTCTAGCGGCTTACCAAAAAGACTCCGGTCAGATGGACATGAAAACCGGTGTCTTGGTAAAGAAATTAACAGATATTGAAACCGTTATCACCCGCACCGAAAAAGAGGCGCTGATTCTCGAATCCAATCTGATTAAACGCTATAAACCCCGGTATAATGTCGTCTTGAAAGATGATAAGCGCTACCCGTCTTTGCGGCTTGACCTCAACGAAGACTATCCCAGTTTTACCATTGTTCGCAAAATCGGCAAGGACGATGCCCTGTACTTCGGCCCTTTTGCATCTGCCCAGGCCGTCCGCGAAACCCTGAAGACAATCAATAAGACATTTAAGCTCCGAAAATGTCGCGCCAAAGATTTTAAAACCCGAACCCGTCCATGCCTGCATTGCCAGATGGAAGGTTGCCTGGCACCTTGCTGTTTGGATGTCGACCACAACGTATATCATGAACAGGTCAACGAAGCGATTCTATTTTTAAAGGGCAAAACCCATGATTTGATCCAAAAAACCAAAAAAGAGATGGAGCAGGCAGCCGCAGCAAAGGAGTATGAACGCGCGGCTCGCCTGCGCAATAAAATGTTTTCTCTCGAAAGAACCGTGGAGAAACATGTTGCCGTGATCACCGATTTTAAGGATCGGGATGTATTTGCGATTGCCAGTTCAGATGGTTTTTCGATGATTACGCTTTTTATTGTGCGCGGCGGATTCCTCCGTGGAACGCAGCACTTTGATTTTACGGAAATCATTTCGTCTGACGAAGAAATCTTGGGGGTATTTATTCGACAGTATTATGATAAAAATCGGTTTGTTCCAGAAGAAATCCTGGTGTCATTGGATCTGGAAGATACCCGACTGCTTGAAGAATATCTGGCAACCATGAAAGATGTCAAAGTTCGAATAAAGTATCCGCGACGGGGAGAAAAAGCGGCGTTAATGAAGATGGCTGTTCAGAATGCGGATATAGCCTTATATGACCTGATCACCTCCCGCCAAGTTGAAATGGACATTCTCATGCGACTTCAGAGACGATTAAAATTACGCGCACTACCTGAACGGATTGAATGTTTTGATAACTCGAATATTTCCGGAAAAGAAGCCGTAGCCGGCATGGTGGTATTTGAAAAGGGTAAGCCACTGAAGTCTGCGTATCGGAAATACCGGATCAAAACAGTAACGGAGCATGATGATTACGCCTATATGTCCGAAGTTCTAAAAAGACGATTTGGCAAAGGCGACGCATCCAAACCGTATCCGAACTTGTTGATGGTAGACGGGGGTAAAGGTCAGCTCAACATTGCGGTTGCCGTCGTGAACGAATTGAATCTTGCGGGAGAATTCGAAATCATTGGAATTGCCAAAAAAGATGAACGCAAAGGAGAAATTCACGATAAGATATTTACGCCGGGCAGGGTGAACCCGCTGAGCTTTGGCCGGGAAGGGGACCTACTTCTATTTCTTCAACGAATTCGCGACGAAGCTCACCGCTTTGCCATCCGTTTTCACCGCACACGCCGGACAAAAGCCGCCATGGGTTCCGTTTTGGATACCATCCCGGGTATTGGCAAGAAACGCAAGGCGATGCTGTTCCAGCATTTCACGAGTATTAAAGATATCCGGGCAGCCAGTCTCGAGGAGCTCAGCGCACTGCCCGGAATCAATCGCCGTTTGGCAGAAGAAATCCAGCGCTCACTTATTTAAGCTTCTTGAGAACATCTTTCAGTTCTTGAACTGCAGTCGCAGATTTTTGTAAGGCAGCCTGTTCTTCATTGGTGAGCTGGATTTCAATTATTTCCTCAACCCCTTTTGCCCCCAGTTTTACGGGCACACCGACAAAGAGGTCGTTTATCCCGTATTCACCCTGGAGCAAGGCGGCACACGGCAGAATTTTCTTTTTATCCTTTAAAATGGATTCAGCCATCTCCACGGCTGCGGAGGCCGGCGCATAAAAAGCACTACCCGTTTTCAGCAATCCAACGATTTCTGCCCCGCCATTTCGGGTTCTTTCCACCAGTGCATCAATTCGCTCTTTGGGCAGCAGCTCAGTGATCGGAATGCCGGCAACCGTCGAGTAACGGGCCAGTGGAACCATGGTATCGCCATGACCGCCCAGAACAAACGCATGGGTATTTTCGACGGAGACATCGAGTTCCATGGCGATAAAGGACCTGAAACGCGCTGAATCCAACACACCCGCCATCCCGATAACACGTTCTTTCGGAAAACCGCTGGTTTCATAGGCAACATGACACATGGCATCTAGGGGATTGCTGACAATAATTAAAATAGCCTCCGGGGATTGCTGCACCACCTGTTCGGTTACAGCTTTGACGATTCCTGCATTGGTGCTGATGAGATCATCCCGGCTCATACCGGGCTTTCTGGGTATTCCCGCAGTGATGATAACGATATGTGACCCTTTGGAAACATCGTAGGCATTGGTGCCGGCAACATGGGCATCGTGTTTCTCTATGGGAGCCGCTTCGGTTAAATCTAGTGCTTTTCCTTGAGGCACGCCTTCAATGATGTCCAACAGCACCACATCGCATAATTCTTTTTAGGCCAGCCGTTGGGCCGCTGTTGCACCGACGTTTCCGGCACCGATGACAGTAACTTTTTTATCCATTCCCCCCCTCCTTTGCATTTTCAATTTGATTAATAGACGACCGGTGGAAATAGCATATCTTTCGATCTGCTTAAAAAGTAATCTTGGTTAACATAATTTCGAATATTGTCAAGCCATTTTATATGATAACCATTATTGACAGATCGTATAAAAATAGGATAAATTATTATAGTTTAGGTATACAATTAGCCTTTTTTTTGGGTTGACAAAATGATCTAATCAAGCGAAAAATCGCAACCCTGGGTTTGAACCGTATGTGTATGCACTTCATATAGATTAAAGCGGGATTTTTCAATGAATCTTTTCGAGCGGTATCGCAAGTGGCGGGTGGAAATTCGATATTGATAAGAGTGGAATCATATGGCGATAGTTAATCTAAAGAAAAGGCAGATCGAGTGCAAAATCGTATACTACGGACCCGGTCGGTGCGGTAAAACGACGAATCTTGAATATATCCACCAAACATTTACCAAACAGGTCCGCGGGGATATGGTTTCAATTAATACCGATGGAGACCGAACGCTTTTTTTTGATTTTCTGCCCCTTGAGCTCGGTAAGGTCAAAGGATGCGATCTAAGAGTTCAATTATATACGGTACCCGGGCAGGTGCGATATAGTTCTACCCGAAAACTCGTGTTAAGAGGGGCTGATGCGGTTGTGTTTGTGGCGGACTCTCTGGAAGTTCGGCGTGAAAAAAATATGCTATCGCTGAAAGACCTTGCCCAAAACTTAAAAGAATATGGTTTGAATATCTTTAAAGTACCGCTGGTGATTCAATACAATAAAAGAGATCTGGCCGAAGCAAACATTCCGTTAATGCCGATTGAACAAATGGAGCACGATTTAAATCGTCAACTGAAGGTCCCGGCTTTTCCGGGCGCCGCTATCAGAGGTGATGGCGTCGGTAAAACACTGCATGCCTGCCTAAAACTGGCAATGAAAGCAATTCAAAAAGAGTTAAACCTTTAGCCTTTAATGATCAAGGTTTCAGTGTTCAGGTTTCAGGTTTCGGCAATTGTAGCCCTTTCCCCTGACACCCGCCTGCGCGGCCGTAGCCGCTACGGCGCGGCGAAGGCCCGAAACCTGACACCTGAAACCATGAAAACGAACAATTTAAAAGACAAATGATGTTCGTTGCCGATAACAATTACGAGATGTAATTATGAGCACCAGTGTCGCATTTGCAGGAGATTTGGATTTCCTTAATTTAGGTGAGCTATTACAGCTGTTGGGCACCAATGGGGGCTCCGGTATTTTGCGTATCATCAGCAAACATGCACCGGAACCGGGGGTGATCTATGTTGAAAAAGGAAACCCGATCAATGCGACCAATGGCTCCCAGACGGGATTGGACGCTATTTATTCCTTATTTGGTTGGACCGAGGGGCAATTTGAATTCGTCCAGGACAATTTGAGCTGCGATAAAACCATTACAAAAAGCCGTATGGAAATTATTCTAGACGGTTTAAGAATGCTGGATGAAGGTAAAATCGTTAAACTCGGACCCGTTTCAACCAAACAAAAAGCGCAAGAATCACATACGAAATCAGGCGATTTGCCCTTAATTAAAGGACCGCTGGTGGATTATTCCTACGTTGTCGATGAAGAGGTATTTTACAACGGCGACGAAATCGTGCGTGAGGGAAACCACGGCAACTGGGTGTGGGTTATTTTAGAAGGAACCGCTGAAATTGTAAAAGATTCTTCAAATGGCCCCTTGCGAATACTCAGGATCGGCGATGGTGCGTTTTTAGGCAGCATTGCCTCTTTATTGTCAGGAGATAATGTGCGCAGCGCCACCGTAGTGGCGGTGGGGAATGTTCAACTCGGGATGCTGGACTCACAACAGCTTACCAGCGAACTTGCGAGCCTGTCATCGGATTTCAGAGATTTGGTGAAAAGCCTTGATTTTAGGCTGCGGCAGGTTACCAATATGGCGGCTGAAATCCACAGTCACAACGAAAAGCTCAAGGATTTTATCAAAGGCAAAAAACCCATCATTAAACAGGGCCAAAATGAAGAACGATTATTCAAAATTAAAAAGGGGGAAGCATTCATTGCGCGCGAAGCCGATAATGATTTTACGCCACTGACCTGCTTGAAAGAGGGTAATTATTTCGGCGCCATCCCCTTTATCGATATGGGGCATGAGCCGCATTCTGCCGGTGTCTTTGCCTCGCCGGATCTTAAGTTGAGTGCAGCAGATTCCCAAGCGCTTCAAGCGGAATACGATAAAATATCTTCAACATTGAAGAATATTATTCAGCATCTTGCCACGTGTATATCCGTAACGACCTTGGTCGCCGGTAATTTCCAAAAAAAGATTGCCGGCTAAAACCCATCATCTTTCAAATTATATTTAACATGATTAAGTGAATCCCAATGACACTAGAAGAAAAAAGAAAGCATGCAAGAATCAATTCACTGAATTTGTCCTATATTTGTCTTGACGAAAAAAACAAAAAAATCAAACAGGGAATGGGAAGAACATTGAACGTTTCCGAATCCGGTATTCTTTTAGAGACTCATTTTCCGATTGACACCGACCATATTGTGTTACTAACTATCGGATTGGAAGAAGATATCGTTGATATCAAAGGCAAACCCGTTCACTCCAAAACAAACGCCCAAGGATTGTATGAGGTGGGCATCCAGTTTATGGGACATGATGAAGCGACAAATAAGATCCTGAAAAAATTTATAAACACCGTTAACCAAAAGAAGCGACCAAAATGAATATGCCGATTAGAGAAACCGATTTTCCAGAATTGAAGTTATTAAAAAGGGGTAAAGTCAGAGATATGTATGATCTTGGCGATAGCCTCTTAATGGTTGCAACCGATCGACTTTCCGCATTTGACGTGGTTATGCCTGATCCTATACCGGACAAAGGCATCATCTTGACCCAGATTTCCTTGTTCTGGTTTGAGATTATGGAGTCGCTTGTACCCAATCATGTCATCTTCAGCAATGTGGACGAGTTTCCCGCGATTTGTCAGCCTTACGCAGATGTTCTGCGGGGCAGAAGCATTATTATTAAAAAAACCGAACCGCTACCGGTGGAATGTGTTGTCAGAGGTTACCTATCCGGGTCGGGCTGGAAATCCTATCAAGAATCCGGAAGCGTCTGTGGTATTCGATTGCCGAAAGGTTTGCAAGAATCCGACAGGCTGCCGGAGCCCATTTTCACACCAGCAACCAAAGCAGAACTTGGCGACCATGATATTAATATTGATTTTGAAGAAATGATCAAGATCATCGGTTCCGAGCGGGCCCAAAAACTCAAGGCGCTCAGCCTTGAAATTTATAAAGCGGGGGCGGAATTAGCAGCTGGACGGGGCATTATTATTGCGGATACCAAATTTGAGTTCGGCTTGATCGATGATGAGGTTATTTTGATTGATGAAATCCTCACTCCCGATTCTTCACGGTTTTGGCCAAAGGAGACGTATTCACCCGGTGGTGCTCAAAAAAGCTTTGATAAACAGTACGTCAGAGATCATCTGAGTACATTAGTCTGGGACAAAACACCACCGGGACCATCGTTGCCTGAGGGTGTGATTCTAAAAACGCGCCAAAAATATTTGGACGCATTAACCCAGCTTACCGGCAAAAGCTACGGTTTGTAAGGATCTACGCTTCTAATGGTCGATATGATGTCACGCAGCGCCTATTTGTCCCAACAGCAGTGTTAATAGAAATTATATCAGATTGAACGATATTGAAAACATTCAGCTGTCTGCTGTTAAGTTAGAAGATAACACATACCGAATTACCACCAAGGCCAAGGTCGATGATCTTGCCGCATCGATTCAACAGATCGGTTTAATCCATCCCCCCTTGATAAAGCAAACCGCCTCAGCCGGTTATGTTATCGTTAGCGGTTTTCGACGGATCGCCGCATGTATGTATCTGGGCTGGAAGGAGATTCCAACCCGGGTATTGGATGCAGACATCGACGATGCCCGGTGTGTATCCTACGCCATCGCCGATAATGCACTGCAGCGACCGTTGAATCTGATTGAAATATCCCGATCCATCGCTTTACTGTCCACCGTGATCACGGATGATGATGCGTTGGCTGAGACGGCATCGAAATTGGGTTTACCTGCGGATCCCGGTCTGAATCGAAAAATTAAGAAAATATGCGATCTTGCAACACCAATCCAAGACGGTATTCTCGCAAATACGATCTCATTGGCCATGGCCTTAGAGCTTGCTAAGTTTGACGCCAATATTGGGGTGGCGTTCGCCAAGATTTTTGCGCAGCTGAAAATCGGATTAAACAAACAACGGGAACTGATCGTGTTGTTAGATGAAATAGCCCATCGGGAAAATACCACTATCGAGAACCTGCTGAATGAAAAAGACATCAGACAGATATTGGATGACGATAATCTTGATCGCGCTCAACAGCGACAACGCATTCGAGAGTATCTCACGCAACGGCGTTTTCCGACGATATCCCGGACTCAACATGAATTTAAGAAACAAATCAAAAACTTAGAGCTTGACCATCGAATGGCCCTCGTGCCACCAAAAGATTTTGAAGGTTCAAGCTATACTCTGCGGTTGAGCTTTTCGGGCGTATCGGAGCTTGAAGAGCTTCAAGGCAAACTGGACAGAATAATCCAAAGTAAGGGTCTTGCAAAATTCTTATCCAAGTAGCTTTTAAAGACACGAACTATACAGAACGACATAAATCATTGCGCATACATACGCAGCGTTCTGCATGTTTGAAACTATGCGATAGTTTTAAAATCAATGATTCAAAGGGCGAATACGCAATTTATTATGACGCTGTGTATAAATTGAAGCATGGAAGTTAAACCGCTGTGGCGATCACGAAACTTTACATCGATCAACGTGTTCAAGATTTTCCAGAAACCTTATCGATTCAATCCCGTCTAAATTTACCTGCCACCGTTGTAACGAATTGCCAAGATGTATTTGATTATGTTTTGTCTTCTAAAGATCCGATTCTAAAAGCAAAACAAACTCTTTTGCTTACCTGTAACAACGGTGCATTTATAAAAAATTGCCCTGGAACACGTTGTTATACCTGTTGTGATTATAAAATTTTACATATCGGCACGTTTTGTCATTTGGACTGTACCTATTGTATTTTGCAGTCTTATTTTCATCCACCCGTGCTTCAATATTTCGTCAATCACCAACACCTATTGGCGCAGATGAAAAATTTGTTTGCTCAACAGCAAATCACGAGAATCGGTACCGGTGAGTTTACCGACAGCATGATCTGGGAGTTATGGACCGATTTATCGAGTCTTCTCGTACCCGCCTTCGCAGATCAACAGTATGCTACCCTAGAATTGAAAACAAAAACAACTGCCATTGAGGGATTGAAATCTCTTCGCCACAACCACAAGACAATTGCTGCCTGGTCGTTGAATACCCATCGGGTGATTACCCGCGAGGAACACTCGTCGGCATCACTGACAGCGCGGCTTAACGCAGCGGCAAAATGTGCCTCATGGGGATATCCACTGGCTTTTCACTTTGATCCCATGGTTATTTATGAGGGGTGTGAAAAAGAATATAAGCAGGTTGTTCAGCAATTATTTTCGACAGTGGACCCTGGCCGCATCGTTTGGATCAGTCTTGGCACCTTGCGATTTATGCCAGCGTTAAAAAAGATCATCCAGAAACGTTTCCCGGAATCCAATATCATTTATGGCGAATTTATCACCGGCTTAGATGGAAAAATGCGCTATTTCAAACCGTCGCGTATCGAACTATATCGCAGCATGGTTTCGCGGATAAGAGAGCTTGCGCCCCATGTATGCATCTATTTGTGTATGGAAGATAACGACGTTTGGAAGGAATCTTTAGGGTTTATTCCTGATGACTATGGCGGTTTGCCGAGAATGCTGGATGAGCGTGCGATTCAGCATTGCCAGCTAGATCCGAAAGGACTGATAGGGAAATGAAGGTTTTAGGTGTCAGCCCAGCCGCTGGGCGCAGCAGCGGTCAGTTTGATTAAAAAAGAAACTTAGTTTTATGCGAGGGGTCAACTGAAAAAGGAACATCGAAAATCGAACTTTGAACGTCCAACATCGAATAATGTATTCTGCAGTTTGTTTTAAATAGATAAAGCGCAGCGCCATCAATATTGGACGTTCGATTTTGAACGTTCGATGTTCGACGTTCATTCTGTTAACTGTTCCGGCCAGGCGGAGTTTCATACGAGATGTCAGGTGTCAGCGGGGATTGTTATGAGGAGACGGGTGCTCATCTATATTCTTATCTGGTGTTGTTATCAATTCTACACCCAAGAATTATTGGCGCAAACATGGCATCATGTCAAATGGGTAGATGACGGAGATACGATCGTTTTGCACGATGGCAGACAGGTGCGCTATATCGGCATGAATGCGCCTGAAATCGAACATGAAGATCGCAAGGCCGAACCTTTTGGGCACAAGGCCAGAGCATTTAACAAAAAATTAGTACATCAACAAAAAGTCCGCCTGGAATTTGATGAGGAACAGCATGATCAGTACGGCCGATGGTTGGCATATGTTTTTCTAAAGGATGGCACGTTGGTAAATGCGAGCCTGGTTGCGCAGGGGTATGCCTTTTATTTATATCGCAGCCCAAATCTTAAATATCATTCAATTTTGCTAACATCACAACGGGAAGCGATGTCGCAAGGGAAGGGGATTTGGCATAATTGGCGAGAACAAAACGCAACCTATATCGGAAATAAACACTCCCGGCGCTTCCATCTACAAAACTGCCCATTTGCGAAAAAAATAGGCACGCGAAACAGGATCGTCTTCTCGAAAAAATGGGATGGATTTTGGGCCGGGTACGCACCGGCAAAAACATGCGTCAGGCAATATTGGAGCTACGAATAAAAAAATTGCCGGATTTAGGAATTGAGGGGTAATAATTTCGGATTGCGGATTTAGAAGATTATAAATTTAAATAGAGAGATTGAGGGATTGATTATAGAATATATCCTTCGCCGTGATTGTGGGAGCGGCTTCCATCCGCGACTATCTATTTCCTGCTAGGCAAATTATCGCGGCTGGAAGCCGCTCCCACCAAAAAAATAACGATAAAATACCTAAATTTTAGATCACTTTAGTTCACTTAAAACTTGATATGCTATTCTTTGCTTTTATTTGCTTCCTCGATAATTTTTTCGGCGATTTGGGCAGGCACCTCGTCATAATGCGAGAACTCCATGATATACATCCCGCGCCCCCCGGTCATGGATCTAAGATCCGGGGCGTAGGTCAGAAACTCCGCCAAGGGCACCTGAGCGTTAATGACTTGATACTTTCCGGCACTGTCCATCCCCAGTACCCGTCCGCGTCGTCCGTTAAGATCACCCATAATATCGCCCATGAATTCATCCGGCGCAGTGATCGTGACCTTCATAATCGGTTCAAGCAGCGTCGGCCCTGCCTGTTCGGCAGCTTTTTTGAATGCCAGTGAACCGGCGATCTTAAATGCCATCTCCGAGGAATCCACCTGATGGAAGGAGCCATCATCCAAGGTTGCCTTGAAGTCAACGCAGGGAAAACCGGCCAGCACACCTTTCTGACAGGATTCGACAATTCCCTTTTCAACGGCAGGGATGTATTGCCTGGGGATTGCCCCGCCGACAACCGCATCAACAAATTCAAACCCTTGACCTCTGGGTAACGGTTCAAGCTGTATCCAGCAGTCCCCATATTGACCGTGGCCTCCGGTTTGTTTTTTATGTTTTCCCTGGACTCTGACTTTCTTCTTAATGGTCTCTCGGTAGGGAACTTTTGGAATATTCAACTGAACCTCAACGTTGAATTTTCGTTTGAGCTTGTCGACAACCGTTTCGATATGAATTTGTCCCAATCCAGACAACAAAATTTCTCTGGTTTCCGATCGTCTATCCAATTTCAATGACGGATCTTCTTCCAGAAGTTTGGTCAAAGATGAAAACACCTTATCTTCGTCACCCTTTGATTTGGCGACAATGGCAAATGAAATCAGCGAGGGGAGCGGTTCGGCACATTTATAAACGATTTTATTGTTATCATCACACAGGGTATCAGCGGTGGTTGTCTCTTTTAATTTAGCCATGGCCACGATGTCACCAGGACCTGCACCATTTATGGGTTTCTGTTCCTTGCCGGTTATGATTAACAGTTGATTGTATCTTTCCTTTGTCTCCTTGGTGGAGTTGTAAAATGTACCATCAGCGCCAAGTGATCCGGATACAACCCTTAATATCGTTAAACGACCGGCATATGGATCAGCCACGGTCTTAACAACAAACGCGGAAAAAGGGGCATTTGGATCGGGTTCCCGTTCAATTTCATTGTTCGTGGAGGGATCCAAACCGATTTTGGCACCGCGATCGGCAGGGGAGGGCAGTGCAGTGACAATCAAATCCAGCAGCAGATCAACTCCGATATTTTGGGTAGCCGAACCACATACCACCGGTACAAAAGTTCGTGATAACGTCCCTTTGCGCAATGCGGACTTCAGCTCATCCGTAGTCAGCGTTTCACCTTCCAGGTAGCGCTCAACGAGCTCATCATCGGCTTCGGCAATATTTTCGATTAATTCTTCCTTTTCAGATTCCACTGATTCCTGTAATTCTTTAGGAATGTCTACTACCTTGCCTTTGCCATCAGCACCATAGGTGAAGGCTTTTGAGTTGATTAAATTCACAATTCCTTTAAATTCAGCTTCAGCGCCAATCGGCAGCTGCATAATGATTGGCTTTGGTTCAAAATTGTCTTTTGCATCTAAAAACGTGCGTTGAAAATCAGCACGCTCCCGGTCCAACTTATTGATGAAGATCACACACGGTTGGTTAAATTCTTCGGCAAACTCCCAGGCCTGCTCGGTCTGAACTTTTATGCCATCGACCGCATCAATAACCACCACTGCGCCATCAGCAGCTTCGAGACAACTTTTGGTGTCTGAAAAGAAATTTTGATCACCGGGCGTATCGATCACTGTGATGGTGTGTTTCTTCCATTCAAGTTGATGGAATCCACTGCTGATGCTTGAGCCGCGCTTAATTTCTTCCGGCTCAAAATCCATGGCCGTATTACCGTCTTCCACGCGTCCGAGTCGCTTGGTTACTCCGCCGTTAAACAGCATCGCTTCGGCAAGAGATGTTTTTCCGGCACCGCCATGGGCAATAAGTGCGATATTTCGCAGGGTATCAATCTTTTCGCTCATTTATACTCCTCTCTCTCTTGAACTTTTACTCAAATAAGTCGCTAAATTAAGAATTCTTTTTCTGTCGTTTAACCGGGTTGTGAAATAGTAAATTTGAATCTTTAGCGGGTAAACTTAAAAAAATCAACCCTAATTTTTTAGCGAAATGAAAAATTCGCGATTGCCTTTGGGACCCAGGAGAGGGGAAGGGAACACCGACTCGCATGTTAAGCCAATATCGGTGAAAAAACGTGTCAGGTCTTCGATGACGTGTTTATGTTGTGCCGATTCGCGCACAACACCACCTTTGCCGACCTGACCTTTGCCGACTTCGAACTGCGGCTTGATCAAGGCTATAATGCGGGTATCATTATTCTTTTTTAAAAATTTGACGACTGCCGGAACCACAAGTTTAAGGGAGATAAAGGAAACATCAACGGTCACCAGATCAACCGGATCAGGAACAGCATCGACAGACATCTTGCGAATATTGGTGCGTTCAATTACCACAACCCGCGGATCTTGCCGAAGATTCCATGCCAACTGTCCGTAGCCCACATCTACGGCATAAACACGCCGGGCCCCGTGGCATAATAAGCAATCGGTAAACCCCCCGGTGGAAGCACCCACGTCTAAGCAGATCAGGCCCGTAACATCAATCTGAAACTGGTGCAATGCGGCGTCAAGCTTAAGACCCCCGCGACTGACATAGGGAATGTCACTACCCCGCAATTCGATCTGATCATCTGACCAAATCAACGCCCCCGCCTTGTCAACGGGCTGATTGTTGACCAGAACATCGCCGGCCATGATCAGCGCCCGCGCCCGTTGGCGACTTCCGGCCAAGCCTTTTTCGACGAGGATCTGATCCAACCTGCGTTTTTTTTTGGAAGCCAACGTTAGTGATCTCGAAAAAAGTCAGAAAATCAAACTTTTTGCGAGTGTGTTTTGTATTTGGTGTTTAGTGTTTAGCATTCTAACATGCCGACATAGAGTCAAATATTTCATACCAAACACAATATACGAAACACCAAACACTTGATGAATTTGACTTTTTACGAATTCATCAACGTTAAAATTTTTAAAGATTGGCCGTTAACCGGTGGGAAGAATTCATCATTCGTTTGGCCGTTTCTACAATAGCAGAAGCATCGAGCCCGTATTTTGACCTCAAGATCCGCTGGGATCCGTGTTCGACAAACGTATCCGCAATGCCCAGGCGTTCCAGATAATAACCGCTGACACCAAAATCATTCAACACTTCCAGAACAGCGCTGCCAAAACCACCCTGCAGCACATTTTCTTCTACTGTGATAATCCGTGGTATTTTTTCAGCAAGCGCGGAGATCAGCTCATTATCAATTGGCTTGATAAATCGGCAATTTACAACGGTAGTCGATATTCCATGCTCCAACAACAATTCCCGGGCCGTCAAGGCTTCACGAACAGATCGGCCCACGGCCAGAATAAGAATATCGGATCCTTCGGCGAGGATTTCTCCTTTTCCGATGGGCAATGTCTGTAAGGTCTCATCAAGGTCGACTCCCGTGGCGGTTCCCCGCGGGTATCGAAACGCAACCGGGCCATCATGATTCAAGGCCGTATACAGCATATGGCGCAGTTCATTTTCATCTTTTGGTGCCATCACCACCATATTGGGTAAACTTCTCAAGTACGATAGATCAAAGAGGCCATGATGGGTAGGTCCGTCCTCACCAACGATGCCGCCGCGATCTATTGCGAAAACCACCGGTAGCGACTCCAGACAGACATCATGCAGGACTTGATCAAACGCGCGCTGTAGAAAGGTAGAGTAGATGGCAACTACGGGTCTCAGGCCTTCCGTTGCCAATCCTGCAGCAAATGTCACGCCATGTTGTTCGGCAATTCCCACATCGAAAAATCGCTCCGGAAAAATCTTTGAAAATTCTGACAGTCCCGTTCCTTCCGGCATGGCTGCGGTAACGGCAATGATACGCTCGTTCTCTGTCGCCAGCTTTATCATGGTTTCCCCGAATACTTCCGTGTAGGAAGGAATCGAATGTTTTTTGTCGAGGCAATTGCCGGTTTCGACTTCAAAGCTTCCGCATCCGTGGAAGTAAACCGGGTTTTCTTCTGCCGGTGGATATCCTTTACCCTTGGTGGTGCTGACATGTAACAGCACCGGTTTGTCTATCTGACTGATGTTACCTAAAATATCAATCAAATGATTTAAATTATGTCCATCTATGGGGCCGTAATACTCGAAATTAAAGGCTTGAAACAACATCCCTGGCGTTACAAACGCCTTCAGGGATTCTTCGGTGCGTTTGGCCAATTGGTAAAGGTCGTCGCCAAATTTGGGCAGCGATTTAATGAAATCGCCAAGTTCCCTTCTTAGGCCTCGCAATTTCTTGGCAGAAAATGCACGACTTAAAAATGAGGAGAGGGCTCCGACATTTCGAGAAATGGACATTTCATTGTCGTTCAAGATAACAATCATATTTTTATCTTTATGGGTGTAGCCGACCTGGTTAAGGCCTTCATAGGCCATCCCTGCCGTCATCGATCCGTCACCGATCACAGCAATCACTTTGGCCGCTTCCTGTTTGACCTCTTTGGCGCAGGCAATGCCCAGGCTGGCCGAAATCGATGTGCTGCTGTGCCCGGTGGTGAAGGCATCATAAGGACTTTCACTGTAACGGGTAAAACCGGACAGACCTTTGTATTGACGAAGTGTATTGAACTGCTCGCGCCGGCCGGTGAGAATCTTATGTGCATAGGCCTGATGGCCAACATCCCAAATCACTTTAGCATGGGGCAGATCAAATACGTAATGGATGGCAATGGCCAGTTCCACAGCGCCGAGGCTGGAAGCGAGATGTCCACCGCTTTGAGACACAACCTCCACAATCACATTCCGAATTTCCGAGGCAAGCTCCGGAAGTTGTTCTCGGGAAAGCTGTTTTAAATCAGTAGGTGAGTTAATCTTTTCCAAAAGGCTCAATGTTTCATTACTCCTTCCTTTTAGACACTTTTAACTATTTTTAATGCTTACGCTCGATAACATAAGTGGCAATCGCACGCAACGGATCAGATTTGTTATCAAAAAATTCAAGCGCCTGCAATGCATTGCGCACTAATGTTTTTGCAAATTCTTTTGATTCTTTGAGACCAAGAATAGAAGGGTAGGTACTCTTACCCCGAAGTTGATCCGTGCCAACGGCTTTGCCCATCAGCTCCGGATCGCCTTCCACGTTGAGAATATCGTCAGCAACCTGAAATGCAAGTCCAATGTTTTGGGCATATCGTTCAATCACCTCAATTTGTTGATAATTTCCGCCCCCGAGGACAGCACCGCTGAGTAACGACGCCTCTATCAGAGCACCGGTTTTTAGAAGATGCAGGGACTCGAGCTCGCAACGGGATAATTGTTGGCCCTCCGAGGAAATATCCAGCATCTGTCCCTGAATCATCCCGTGATATCCGGCGGCCCTTGAAATCAAACGAATGACGCTTAACCATTTTGCTGAATCGGTCGCTTCTGAAATCTGGACGGATGAAAGAATCTCAAAGGCCAGGGTCAGAAGGGCGTCACCGGCAAGAATGGCGGTGGCTTCGTCAAATGCAACATGGCATGTCGGTTTTCCCCTGCGCAATTCATCATTGTCCATGGCCGGTAAATCATCATGAATGAGAGAATAGCTATGAATCATTTCCAGCGCTCCTGCAGCCGGTAGTACGTCGACTGCTTCGCCACCAACGGCTTCAGCCGCAGCCAGGCACAAAATGGGCCTCAATCGCTTCCCACCGGCCATCAGTGAGTATTTCATGGCCTGCACAATCCGAAGGGAATCATCTGCCTTCTGATAAATCGATTCCAGATACTCGTTCACCAGTTTGTTTTGTTGCGCGATATATGACCTTAGGTCAAACATAACTCAGGTTTAACTTACTATTGTCAGGTGTCAGTTGTCAAAGTCAAGGATTCTGATGCCTCGTATGAAACTTCATGATATCCAAGGTTGATAGTCTTGAGTTTTTTTCGATCAAACTGGCCGCTTCCGCGGCCAGCGGCGGCGCTGAACACTGACACGTGCCACCTGAAACCTACTTAATCGGATTCATCCTCCGGTTTAAATGGCACCTCTGTGATTTCTCCGGCGGTATTTGTCAATAAAATCGATATCTTTTTTTCAGTTTCTTCAAGCATTTTCGAACAAGACTTTGATAACTGCACGCCTTCTTCAAATTTTTTGATTGCTTTTTCCAAAGGAATATCCCCGGATTCGAGCTCCTGAACAATTTGTTCCAGCTGTTTCATGGATTGTTCGAAGGTTTTTTTAGCCATTGGATGATTTTCCTTTCACCTGACAAAACAGCGTGCCTTTTGCCAGCATTACCTCTACTTCCTGGTGCAGTGCAACCATGTCGCTATCTTTGACAATGCGGGCTTGCGGTATGGTTCGGGTAATGCTGTACCCTCTTTGCAAGATGTCCATGGGACTGAGGGCATGTAAGGTTGCGATGAGTTCACCGAGTTTTGATTTTTTTAAATTAGTATATATTTCAAATGATTTCAACATATAAGAATAAATATAATTAAGCTTGTCATTCATTTTCTTGGCCTGGATCAATGGATTGTTGGCATAGAGGCGATCGCTCCACCAACCAAGATACTCCTGTTTTGAGGTTAAATAAACAGATATTAATCGGGTTAGTCGTGTACTTAAATCATCAATTGTGAGCTGCAACTTTTGGATCTTCTTTCGCGGATCAACCAATTTTTCAGAAATTACATTTTGTTTAAACTGTAACTCTTTGATATATCTATAAATATTTAGTTTTAAAGCCGAAGAGAGATCGGCGCAGCGACGCATTAAGGCCGTTTTTTCCGGCACTACCATTTCAGCGGCCGCCGAAGGCGTCGGTGCCCGTAAATCGGCCACAAAGTCGGCAATGGTAAAATCGGTTTCATGACCAATGGCAGACACAATCGGTATTTGCGAATGGAAGATGGCCTTGGCTACCGGCTCCGAATTAAAGGCCTGCAAATCCTCGATGGAGCCTCCGCCGCGGGCCAGAATAGCCACATCGGCATCACCGCGGTCATTCAGTATCTTTAGAGCGGCGACAATTTCATCTTCAGCACCGTCGCCTTGGACTTTGACCGGGATGATGTCGATGGCAACATTTGCAAATCGTCTCTGAATTATTTTCAATATATCATGAACAACGGCACCGGTTGGCGACGTGATGATGCTGATTTTTCGCGGCAGCACCGGCAACGGCTTTTTATGGGCCTCATCAAAATATCCTTCTTCAGACAGACGTGCTTTCAGCTTTTCATAGGCGAGTTGCAATGCACCGATGCCATAAGGCTCCATATATTCAAAAATAATCTGATAGGTCCCGCGGGGCTCATAGACACTGATGCGACCCATGCCCGTGATGCTCATGCCGTCTTCAGGATCGAATTTTAAATGGCTTTGTTGTCCGCGGAACATCACGGCAC
>CP070694.1:3790441-3793680 GCA_020353355.1 Desulfobacterales bacterium
AAGCTCACCGGTGGGGTGGAAGGCATGTATGTGGATCCGGGGACCCTGGGGCCGTTTCATTTTGATGATCGCACTCATTTGTATTATCTGACCTTCGTTCTGGCGGTGGCAGCGACATTGGCGACCAAGAATATCGTTCGAGCGAGGTCCGGTCGGGCATTTGTGGCCATCCGCGATCGCTATCTCGCGGCTGAAGTCATCGGGGTCAATCTTTTCAAGTATCGCCTGATGTCGTTTGCAGTATCTTCTTCTTTGGCCGGCATTGCCGGTGCCCTGATGGCCCAGTATTTGGAGGTTATCACACACGAGTCGTTTACCATCATTCAATCCATCGACTATCTGGCCATGTGCATTATCGGCGGATTGGGTCACATTCTTGGTGCTATTTTCGGTGTCGGTTTTTGGTTTATTCTGGAAAGGATTCTCGAAGTGGTCACCACCACGCTCAACACGGCTTACCCTGATCATGTGACCTGGTTTGTGTCCATCAGGGAGATTGTTTTTGGTCTGGTCATTATCCTTTTTCTGATTTTTGAGCCGGACGGCCTGGCGGCGCGCTGGCGTACAATCCGGGCTTACTGGAAGCTATGGCCGTTCTCTTACTAGAAGTGGTTAAAAACTCCATCTGAGGCCCAATGTCTGCGTTGCAGGCCTCCGATAAATGCTCACATACCCCTGTATGCTGCGCTTTCTCGATCGGCCTGCGCTTTGCCCTTGAACCTGATCTGAAGTTTTTAAACCACTTCTAAGGTATCGTCGTTTTAATTGGTGATAGAGAACCGAATAACGGGTGGATCGATAAATCGGTTCACCCAGTAAAGAAAAGGAGGGTAAAATCATGAGGAAATGGAGTATTGGATTTATCATATCACTATTTGTCCTGGCCCTGGCTTTGGGTGCCAGTCCGGACAATGCCCGCGCAGCGGAAGTGATCAAGTGGGGCGTTTTAATTGACCTCTCCGGTCCTACCTCGGACTGGGGCAAAAACCAGGTCAAAGGGCAATTGGATGCCATGCGCTGGGTCAACGAACATGGCGGCATCAACGGCAAAGAACTGAAGCTGATTGTCATTGATGACGGTTACAAGGTCCCCCGCGGAGTGGCCGGCTACAACCGGCTGGTGGATTCGGAAAAGGTCACCGGCCTTTACATTCAGTCCACCGGTACCACGATGACTCTGATTAAAAAGATCATCGCCGACGGTGTTGCCACTATCGCGGCCTCTTTTACTTCAAAATTTCAAGATCCTAAAAAGACACCGTTCAGTTTTTTCGTTTCTCCTTCTTATGGGACAATGGGGCGTATCACGCTGAAGTGGATCCGGACGACCTGGAAAGATACCAGCCGCAACCCCAAAATAGCTTACCTGTTTCCGGATAACAAATACGGTCGGGATATTTTAGCTGTTTGTAAGGACTATGCCAAGAAAATCGGCGTTGATGTGGGCCCGGACCAGGTCATCAACTGGCCCACCAAGGATGCCACGGTTCAGTTAACCAATATGAGCCGTTATGATCCGGATTTTGCTTACATTACGTCCACGGCAATGAACGGTGCGGTTATCCTGAAGAATGCCAAAGCCCTCGGACTCCGTACCAGGTTCATCTCCAATATCCGGAATTTTGAGGAAAGCCTGATTACCCTGAGCGGCGGGGCTGCCGAGGGGACTTATGGGGTCCACCCCATTGCCCCTTATGGTGCGCCGGTTCCCGGAATGAAAAAGGTGGTCGCCTCCCATGAAAAATGGCATCCGGGGGAACAGGGCACCAACGTTTATGTTGAAGGCTGGGTAAACATCCTGAGTGTATCCGAAGCATTGAAGTCGGCGGATAAAACCGGTGACCTGACACCGTCCGGTATTCGGGATGCCTTTGAAAAATTTAGGGACTTTAGTACGGGCGGACTGGCACCGCCACTGACCTTTACCAGTACGGATCATCGTGCCAGTATGGCTGCCAAGATTTATGAAGTCAAAAAGGACAGGTTCGCAGCTGCGACCGACTGGATCGAGTTGCCCAGGGACATGGAGTACTTTGGCAAATAATTAAGAAATGTTCGTTGTCAGTGGTCCGTTGTCGGTTGAGTGAGCGACGGGCCACAGACAACGGACCACTCACGGCATCTTGATGCTAATTTTTTAATCAAGGGAAACGTATGCTCGAATTGAATCTACCCAGACGATTCAATGCAGCACAATATTTTGTAGACCGCCACGTGGATGAAGGCCGCGGTGAGCAAACGGCCATCCTATATGAGGATCAGTCGTTTACCTATCGCCAGTTTCTTGAAAACGTCAACCGCACGGCCAATACCTTGACCGAGTTGGGGGTCGGCATGGAAAATCGCATCATGCTCCTGCTGCGTGATACACCGGAAATGCTGTTTTCCTTTTATGGTGCCATCAAGATCGGTGCGGTGCCGATACCGTCCAACATCCTTATGAAAGCGCCGGATTTCCTCTATATGCTCAATGACAGCCGTGCGGCGGTTTTGATCATTGATGCGGTATTTTTGCCGGAAGTCAGTAAAATCTTAGATCAGGCCATTTTTTTAAAAAGTGTCATTGTCTGCGGCGATGCGGATCACGACCATCTGTGTTTCGATGAACTTCTGGAAAAATCCAATACGGCCTTTAAAGCCGCTGAGACCACACCGGATGATACGGCCTTCTGGCTGTACAGCGGCAGAAATTCCGAGATATTAATGGGTGCCGTTCATCACCACAGTCATATGGTCTATTGTTCCGAAGCTTATGCCAAAGGCATCCTCAATATGACCGCCAAAGACCGGGCCATGGGCTCGTTTCTCTTTTTTGCCTATGGTCTGGGAAATGGAGCTTATTTTCCATTCGCGGTGGGCGCCACGACCATACTTATCAGTCACGCCCCCAAACCGGAATTGTTTTATCAGGACCTGGTCAAATATCAGCCCACTCTTTTTTTCACGGTTCCGACACTGCTGGGCGTGCTGGCTGAATATAAAAAAACATGTCGCAGCGAGGGCACGGAGCTGCCGCCTGTCGAAAGCCTGCGGGCGTGTATATCCTCTGCTGAGATTCTATCACCGGAAATTTACCACCGATTCAAAGAAGAATTCGGTGTTGAAATATTGGAAGGGACCGGCTCTACGGAGATCTGTCATATTTTTCTCTCCAGTCGTTTTAGTGAAATCAAACCGGGCAGCACCGGTAAGCTCGTTCCCGGCTACGATGCACGGCTGCTGGATGATGACGATCAGCC
>CP070694.1:3793780-3867246 GCA_020353355.1 Desulfobacterales bacterium
CATCTTTCTATAGGAATCGCTTTTTTCTGAGTTTATAAAAATTTTGATTCGGAAATATGTTATGGGACTAAAAAGTTCATGTAATCAACTCAACGGACATTGTCAATGGCTTCAGCAGGAATCAAGTGTCTATCGACAACGAAGAAAATTTAGCATATTTAGACATAGAAACCCAGGATGCTTTAAAAGCCTTTTTTCTTTCCTTTTAGATATTTTTATGATTAATTCCAGATAGGTAACCCTCACCACGGAGGTGTGCAAATGTTTGAAAACAGCGATATTGCCAATTCCATGAAAATCCATCTGGGTGAACTATTTGACGAACTGCCCGACATGCCGCAATTTGTCTCCGGCATTCGGCGGGCATCCACCCGGCACTTCGGGCTCCGTCAAGCAGACACCGAACTTGCTCTAAGAAACGCCCTGCGCTACATCCCTGAAAAATGGCACGCAACATTGGCCCCGGAGTTCCTGGATGAGCTTTTAAATACCGGCAGAATTTACGGGTACCGCTTCAGGCCGGAAGGTCATATAAAGGGTAACCCCATCGATAAGTATAAAGGCAAATGTATCGAAGGCAAAGCCTTTCAGGTAATGATCGACAACAACCTTGACTTTGATGTGGCCTTGTATCCCTATGAATTGGTCACATACGGGGAAACCGGACAGGTGTGTCAAAACTGGATGCAATATCAATTGATTAAGAAATATCTGCAAGAATTAACTGCGGAGCAAACCCTTGTGGTGGAGTCCGGGCATCCACTGGGATTGTTTGCATCATGCCCGCAAGCACCACGGGCGATTATCACCAACGCCCTGATGGTCGGCTGCTTTGATGATGAACAAAACTGGCATCGCGCCATGGCGCTGGGGGTGGCCAACTATGGCCAGATGACCGCCGGTGGCTGGATGTACATTGGCCCCCAGGGAATTGTTCACGGCACTTACAGCACAATCCTCAATGCCGGTCGCACCAAACTCGGGATACCGGCAGATCAAGATCTCAGCGGGCGTCTGTTTGTTTCCTCCGGCCTGGGTGGCATGAGCGGAGCCCAGGGAAAAGCTGTCGAAATTGCCAATGGTGTCGGTATCATTGCCGAAGTCGATTTTTCCAGAATCCAGACACGCCTGGAACAGGGGTGGATCAGTGGCGTTGTCGAAGATGCACCGGAGGCTTTCAAACTGGCCAAAGAACATCAACATGAAAAAAAGGGCGTCGCCATAGCATTTTACGGAAATGTGGTGGATCTGCTGGAATATGCGGTTAAAAACAATATCCCCATTGACCTGCTGTCGGATCAAACCTCCTGTCATGCGGTCTATAATGGAGGATATTGCCCCCAGGGCATATCGTTTGAAGAACGAACCGAACTCTTGAAATCCGGACATGCCGGATTCAAGGAAATGGTAGATTCCTCACTGCGCCGCCATTATGAGCTGATTAAAGACCTGGTGGATCGCGGAACCTATTTTTTTGATTATGGAAACAGCTTTTTGAAAGCCATTTATGATGCTGGTGTGCAGGATATTTGCAAAAATGGAAAAGATCCCATGGATGGATTTGTTTTCCAATCCTATGTGGAAGACATCATGGGGCCGATTCTGTTTGACTACGGTTACGGACCGTTTCGCTGGGTGTGCCTGAGCGGCAAAGAGGAAGATCTCTTAAAAACCGACAAGGCAGCAATGGAGTGCATTGACCCGGATAGAAGATTTCAGGATAGAGATAATTATGTATGGATCAGAGATGCCGCCAAAAACAAACTGGTTGTCGGCACCAAAGCCAGAATATTGTACCAGGATGCCATGGGTAGAACAAGGATCGCACTGAAATTCAACGAAATGGTCAGAAACGGCGACATCGGGCCGATTATGCTCGGCAGAGATCATCATGACACCGGCGGCACGGACTCGCCCTTCAGGGAAACGGCAAACATCAAAGACGGCAGCAATATCATGGCCGATATGGCCACCCAGTGTTTTGTCGGTAATGCCGCTCGCGGGATGAGTATGGTCGCATTGCACAACGGCGGTGGGGTTGGTATCGGCAAGGCCATCAATGGCGGCTTCGGACTGGTGTTGGACGGCAGCCAACGGGTGGATGATATTATCAAACGCGCCATACCGTGGGATGTGATGGGAGGGGTTGCCAGACGGGCCTGGGCCAGAAATGTAAACTCCATTGAAACCACCATGAAATATAACCAAACGCGAGAAGATTCAGATCATATCACGCTACCATTCATTGCGGACGATGATATGGTCAAAAAACTGGTCGCCAGAGCTTTTCGAGAATCGCAAACAAAGAAATAACCATGTCCGATCGTGGCTGGAAGCCACTCCCACATGAATTTTGCATTTGTGGGAGCGGCCTCCGGCCGCGATCTCAGACACTGGAAAAATCAGCATCCGGAGAACAATATGGCCAGTATGAAGAAAATTCTGGAATGCGTTCCCAACTTCAGCGAAGGACGCGATTTAAAAAAGATTGAAAAGATTGTCGAACCTTTCAGAGGCGCAGATGGTGTTAAATTATTAGATTACCGAAACGATAAAGACCACAACCGTTCAGTGGTTACGGTTGTCGGCGAACCGCAACCATTGAAAATTGCCCTGATCGAATCCGTGGGCATTGCCATTGACCTCATTGATATGCGAAAACATAAAGGCCAGCATCCCAGGATGGGGGCCATTGATGTCGTGCCGTTTATCCCGGTTAAAGAAATCTCTATGGACGAAGCCATAAAGGTATCCAAGGCAATCGCCCAACAAATCGCCGAAACATATAAGCTGCCTATTTTTTTATATGAACAATCCGCGACAAAACCGGAGCGACAAAACCTGGCTAGCATTCGAAAGGGACAATTTGAGGGAATGGCGGAAAAAATCAAACACCCGCAATGGGCTCCGGATTATGGACCTTCCGAAATTCACCCCACTGCCGGGGCGACAGCCATGGGAGCCCGGATGCCGCTGGTGGCGTTTAATGTGAACCTGGATACCAGCAACATTGACATCGCTAATCAAATCGCCAAAAAGGTTCGTCATATCAGCGGCGGTTTGCGCTACTGCAAAGGCATTGGACTTGAATTGAAAGATCGCGGTATTGTTCAGGTTTCCCTGAACATGACGGACTATACCAAAACCGCCCTGTATCGTGTCTTTGAATTGATTAAAATTGAAGCACAACGCCATGGCGTCAACGTGGTCGGCAGTGAAATCATCGGGCTGGTTCCGATGGAGGCCCTCATGGATTGTGCGGCGCACTATCTGGGGTTGGAAGATTTTTCAATGCAGCAGGTGCTCGAGATTAGAATATACGAATAGGGATCAAAATTGCACGGTGCTCATGGATTGATACAGGGCATATTGTTATCGATGCTCGATGCGCGATCCTGGATACTAGATACTAGACCCTCGATAAAAAGTTTTTGAATTATTGAGAAGACATAAACAAGAATTTATCAGGTTCTTAACTTATGCAGCAGGCTCTAACGACGAGACTGCTGATCACCTTGACACATTATTCGAGACAGGATCTTTCTCTGACCAAGATTTATTTCAAGACTTAGATGATCGTTTGGATAAACTTGGAAGAAAATTGAACCGTTTTATAAATTCAGTCGAAAAAGGGGCATAAAAATAAGCATTTTTTTTCATCTATAAATATCGAGTATCAAGTATCTGCTCTAAAGTAGCAACTCTCTCCGAGTACAATAAATACAACTTAATAGGTAGATATATGAACGGCAACATGATTATTAAAAACGCGGCGGAGTTGGTAACCTGCAGCGGATTTAACGCCAAAAAGGGAAAAGAAATGGCCGAACTGCATATCATTCACGACGGTGCTGTGGTTGTCAAGGAAGGTCGGATTGCAGCGGTCGGCAAAACCAAAGAAATATTGACCGAAATTGAAAAGTCAAGACATGATCTAACCAGCTTCGACGCGATTGATGCAGCGAACAAGGCTGTGTTGCCCGGCTTTGTGGATTCCCATACCCATTTTGTCTTCGGTGGTTATCGCGCAGAGGAATTTTCGTGGCGGCTTCGCGGCGACACGTACATGGAAATTATGCAACGCGGCGGGGGCATCATCAACACGGTCGAGTCCACCCGCAGGGCCACCGAGGCCGAATTGATGAAATCGGGAATCAAACGCCTGGACTCGATGCTGTCCATTGGTGTAACCACGGTGGAAGGCAAAAGCGGATATGGCCTGGATAAAGACACCGAAATCAAACAACTGGCGGTGATGGTCCACCTGAACAATGTCCATTATGTCGATGTGGTGCGAACCTTTTTGGGGGCCCATGCCGTTCCTCAAAATTACAAAGGCAAAGAAGACGCATTTATCGACTATCTGATCGAGGAAGTGATGCCGGATGTGGCTGAAAGAAATCTAGCCGAATTCTGTGATGTGTTCTGTGAAAAAAATGTCTTTTCAGTGGATCAGTCCAGACGCCTGTTGTCCCGGGCAAAAAAGCTGGGGTTAAAATTAAAACTGCATGCCGATGAAATCGTTCAGATCGGCGGAGCGGAGCTGGCTGCAGAGCTTGGTGCGGTGTCGGCAGACCATCTTTTGCAAGCCTCTGACGAAGGCATTCGCAGGATGTCTGAATCCGGTGTGGTGGCAACCCTGCTTCCCGGAACCGCCTTCAGTTTAAAAGAACCTTATGCACGCGGCCGCTTTATTATTGACAATAACTGCGCCGTGGCATTGGCCACCGATTTTAATCCGGGTAGCTGTTTTAGCGAATCCATTCCGCTGATCTTTGCTCTGGCCACCCTTTATATGGACATCACCATCGAGGAAGCCGTGACCGCCTTAACGCTAAATGGTGCCGCCGCGCTCGACAGGGCCGATACCATCGGCAGTATCGACGTCGGCAAAATGGGGGATATAATTGTTTTAGAGTATCCATCGTATAAATTTATTCCATATCATTTAGGGGTTAGTACCGTTGAAAAAGTCATTAAAGCGGGAAATTTGATCTACGATAAAGAAAAGGGGGGAATTATTCATTGCTAAAAGATAAGACCGTTAGCGAATATTTAAAAAAGACCGCCTCCGGTGAACCGGTTCCCGGCGGCGGCAGCATTGCGGCGCTCAGTGCCGCGGCGGCTGCCAGTCTAACGGAAATGGTCGCCAACCTGACGATTGGAAAAAAAGGCTATGAATCGGTCGAAGCCGAAATGCAGGAGATAGTTGTAGCCGCTTCGAAACTGCGTGATAAATTCATCGGCGATATCGACAATGACCCGCAGGCCTATCAGGAGGTGATGGCTGCCTTTAAATTGCCTAAAAATAGCGCAGCGCAAAAACAACAGCGCACAAAGGCCATTCAGAATGGATTTAAAAAGGCAGCCCTGATCCCCATGGGGGTGGCCGAAGATGGGTTTAAGATCATGGAATTTGCCGAGAGGGTGATCAAAAAAGGAAATAAAAACGCTGTCACAGACGGAGCCGTGGCTGTAATGGCCGCCCGAACAGCGGTGATGGCGGCATTGTTCAACGTCAAAATTAATTTAACTGCCATTAAGGATGAAGCCTTTGTCGCGGAATTAACCCAAAAAGTAAAAACCATCGAACATCAGCTAGAGGATAGGGAAAAAGAAATCCTTTCACATGTCAACATATGAAGTGTCAGCAGTTCGTTGTCCGTTGTTTATAAGAAAGAATGCCCATAACTTAAATATTTTTGTCTGGTTAACTTCAATAAGCTCAGGGTTTTGTAAAAAGTAGGGCAGCCCTCCATGGCTGCCGATGCAGGTCGGCGCGGCCCGTCCGCCTCGCCTTGCGGTCTCGCACTGCGGGCGCGGTGGCCGACCCTACAAACTAGAAAATAATTTGCATGCTATGGGATAGCTTATGCAGCTTTTTTTCGAGCAACTACTGAACGGTATCGCGATGGGTTCCATCTATGCCCTGGTAACGCTGGGGTTGGCGCTGGTTTATGGTATCCTTCGCATTCTGCACGTAGCCCATGCAGGTGTTTATACTGTCGGCGCATATATCGGATTATTTTTCTTTCAGCTAACCGGAAGTTTGATTATCGCAGCCCTGGGCAGTATGGTCTTTTGTGCAATGCTGGGGGTTGCCATTGAACGGTTCGTTTATTATCCCTTGCTGAAATATCCCCCCTATGTTCCGCTGATCGGCAGTATTGCCGTCATGCTGGCCATTGAGGAATTGTGCCGCCTGATTGCCGGCCCTCATATATTGACTTTTGCGGCCAAACTCCCTTTCCCCGAAATTCAACTGGGAGGCATCACCATCTCATCCACACTGATGGCAGTTTACTGTATCACTGCCGGTGTTTTGGCGTTCCTATGGTATATTACTAGCTTTACGGAGCTGGGCCTTGCCATGCGGGCCACATCGCAAGATATCCCCATCGCAGATGCCATGGGTATCAATAGCCACCTTATTGTCAGCATCACCTTTGTTCTCGGCTCGGCCATTGCCGCAATCGCCGGAATTTTGGTCGGCATTTATTACAATCAGGTATATCCGACCATGGGAGCGGTGCCGGCCTATAAGACCTTGGCCCTGATCGTTGTCGGAGGGTTGGGATCGGTTCCCGGCGCTGTGATTGCCGCCATGCTGCTCGGCGTCGCTGAAACCCTTCTGATCGGCTATGCCAATATCCCCCTGCCCAGAGATGCGCTGGCATTTATTGCCATGATCGGCGTATTGATGTGGCGATCGGAGGGACTGCTCGGATCGCGCTAATAAATTATGAGCGTGATATTTAAAAAAAAGCCGGAAAGACAAATATTACAGCGTTGTTCCGGCTTTTGGAGGTACTTTGAGCGCATACTTAATCACCATTGCAACATTGATAGCAATTTATGCCATCGTTGTTTGCGGGCTGAATGTCATCGTCGGCTTTGCCGGGCAGATATCTTTGGGCCATGCGGCGTTTTTTGGCATCGGTGCTTACAGCGCCGCATTGCTGGCAACCAAAGGCGGGCTTTCGTTCTGGACGGCGCTGCCTTGCGTGATCGCCGTCAGTGCCTTTATCGGTCTTTTGCTGGGTTTGCCCAGCCTCCGAGTGAAAGCGGACTTTTTGGCCATCACGACGATCGGAATAAATTTTATTGTGGAAGCCTTGTTTCTCTATGTCCCTTTTTTTGGGGGCGCCCTTGGAATCGGCGGTATTCCCCGGGTGATGTTTTTTGGCATCAAACTCAAAGGACTTGCCTTTTTCTATTTGTGCCTGTTTTTTCTTGTGGTTGTGATTTTAATCTGTTGGTGGTTTAGGCGCAGTTGGGCAGGATTGGCCTGCTTTGCTCTGCGAGAGGAAGAATCCGCTGCTGCCAGCATGGGGATTTCCCCGGTGCGCTTTAAGCTATTGGCCTTTGTCATTGGAACGGGTATGGCCGGTTTAGGCGGAGCGCTGTACGCCCATTATATCCGTTTTATCGCCGCCACTGATTTCGCTTTTCCGGTTTCGATCCTGTTTTTGAGCATGGTGGTTTTAGGAGGAATGGGAACCCTCTGGGGACCGGTGCTCGGTGCTTTGATACTGGGTGCCCTGCCCGAAATTTTCAGACCGCTGGTGGATTACCGGTTTCTATTTTATATGGTGCTGCTGCTTATCATGATACGCTTTCAGCCGGGCGGCCTGCTGGGTGAACGCAGCGCGGTGCGCCGCGTGCTGGCATCAATTATTCCGGGAGCTCATCAATGAGCCAAGCGCTTCTCGATATTCAAGAACTATCAAAATATTTCGGCGGCTTAAAAGCATTGGATCAGGTAGGATTCAATGTCATGGGCGGAGAAATTCTCGGTTTGATAGGCCCCAACGGAGCCGGCAAAACGGTGTGCTTCAATCTGATTTCCGGTGTATATAGACCTACTGCCGGCAAAATCTATTTTAACGGCCAGCGCATGGATGGCACCTCACCGCATCAGGTTGCCCATAAAGGAGTTGGTCGCACCTTTCAAATTGTAAAACCGTTTGGTACGCTCAGCGTCGTGGAAAATGTACTGGTGGCCAAAGGTATTACAAAATACAATAGGTTTTCAAGAATCTGGTCAACCTGGAAATCCAAAGCGGAGATCAATGAAGCGCTAGAGATGCTTGAACGCGTCGGATTAAAGGATTTGGCTGACCGTCAAGCGGGGCTTTTGCCACTGGGAAATCTGCGTCGGCTCGAAATCGCCAGAGCGCTGCTGGTGGGGCATAAACTTTTGTTGCTGGATGAATCTTTCTCCGGTTTACGCCACGAAGAAATCGTCCAGCTGGAGGAACTTATCCGCAGTATCCGCGAAACCGGTATCACGGTGTTGTTGATCGAACACAATATGCGGGTGGCCATGGGCCTTTGTGATCGCCTCGTGGTGCTGGATCATGGCAGCAAAATTGCTGAAGGCCGTCCGCAAGAAATTCAGCAAAACGAAAAAGTCATAGAAGCTTACTTGGGTCGCAAGGAGGCTTCCGATGCTGCTTGATGCTCATGAGCTTCATATATCTTATGGAGATATCCGGGCCGTTAATGGCGTAAGTTTTGATCTTCAGGAGGGTGAACTGGTTTCCATTATCGGTGCCAACGGTGCCGGAAAATCTTCCATTCTAAATGGAATTATGGGCATCGTCCCATTGCGAAAGGGCAGCATACATTTTGATACCGATGAAATCACGTCTTTGGCCACCCATCAGCGGGCAAAAGCCGGTATCCGCATGGTTCCGGAGAGAGCCAGAGTTTTTCCGCGCCTCACGGTATATGAAAACTTGATGGCCGGTGCCTATGGCCTGCGCAAACGCATCAAAATCGCAAAACAGATTGCCTGGCTGCATGATCTTTTCCCCATTTTAAAAGAACGAAATAATCAACCGGCAAATACGCTTTCCGGAGGTGAGCAACAACAATTGTCCATCGCCCGTGCGCTGATCTCAGAGCCGAAACTGCTCTTGGTGGATGAAGTCTCAATGGGACTTATGCCCAAGCTGGTAGACCAGGTGTTCGAAGTGCTCAAACAGCTCAACCGGGATCATGGCCTTAGCATTTTAGTCGTGGAACAAAATGCCATGGCTTCCCTGAAAATTTCCCACCGAGCCTACGTGTTGGAGACGGGAACCTGCGTTCATGAAGGCAGAGCAAGCGAGTTGCTGGAGGATCCAAAGGTCAAAGAGGTTTATTTAGGTCACTAGGGGTTTCTATTGTTTAGTTTTTGGTTTTTTGTTTTATGTACAGAAATTTTAAACTATATCTTAACCAAACACTAAACACTAAATACAAAACACATTTAACAAACAAAAGGAGGTTAAAAAATGAAAATCATTAGATTAGTCGGTTTTATTGTTCTTGCATGCTTATTGGCAACAGGAAGCGTCTTTGCAGCCGATACCATTAAAATCGGCCTGATGGCACCGCTGACCGGATTCGCCGCTGCCGATGGGGCCAGTGTGGATAATTCTGTAAAACTGGCGCTTGAGCGGGTCAACAACGAAGGCGGTGTGATAGGCAAAAAAGTTGAGCTCATTGTTTACGATGATCGCGCAGACGGCAAAGAGGCCGTGGCGGTGGCTCGCAAGCTCATTCAACAGGACCGGGTGATTGGCGTTGTCGCCGGATCTTACAGCACTCCCAGCCGGGCATCGGCCCCGATCTTCCAGGATGAAAAAATTCCCTTTGTGGCGGCCTATGCGGTTCATCCGGACATTACCAAAGCAGGCAATTATTGCTTCCGCAATGGATTTCTCGGAATGGTGGAAGGCAAATCCGCCGGTTATGTTGCCGTTGAAATGGTGAAAGCAAAACGTATTGCCCTGATGACCACGGATAACGATTTTGGTCGCGAAATGGCGGCCGGTTTTAAGGATTATATCGAAAATCAGGGCAAAGGCGCAAAGATCGTTCTTGAGCAGACCTACCCCTTCCCAGAAAAAGATTACAAACCCTATCTCTCAAAAATCAAAGCGACAGAGGCTGATCTAATTGTGGTGAGCGGTTACTACTTTCACACGGCACCCATCCTCAAGCAGGCCAGAGAAATGGGAATTGACACCCAGGTTCTCGGTGAAGAAGGCGCCGACTCACCCAAAACGATAGAGATTGCCGGGAAGGCCTCAGAAGGCTTCATCATGGTAACCAACCTCAATCGGGATGATCCCAGGCCGGAGGTTCAACATTTTCTGAAAGAATATGAAAGCCGCTATAAAATTCAGCCGGATATGGTCGGTGCATCAGCCTATGATGCGTTTATGATCATTTGCGAGGCCATTAAACGGGCCGGCAGCACGGACGGCGAGGCCATCCAGGCTGCCATTGCCGACACCAAAGATTTCAATGCCCTGACCGGTGTCATCAAAGGCTTTAACGACATCGGCGAGGTTGTCAAAGAAGTCCAGGTTCAGGTGGTAAAAGACGGCCGATTCCGCTATTATGGTGTTGTTACCGACATCAGTCTGATCACACCATAACCGACTTGTTAGCAGCTAAGCCCCTCCGATTTTCCAGGGAGGGGCTTTTCTTTTTTTGCTAAAGCAATGGGCCTTTCCTGCCGATGATATAAAGGTAGATACGTGTGCAGGTTGGGGTTAATTTCTTGTGGTTTTATGGATCACCCGATGTGTCGAATAAAATCAGCCGAAGGCCAAGTCCTTTATGCTACTCATTCCACTGACGGATAAAATCAGCTGGCGCAATCCACCCATCGTTACGATCTTCCTTATTCTGATCAACTGTTTGGTATACTTCATTTTTCAATTCAACGATAATCAAAAATATTTCGAGGCCGAGCAGTATTATTTTAATTCCGGGCTGGCCGAAATCGAAATCAAGCGCTATATCAGCTATCGCAGCCCTTCCAATAATGATCTATCGATATATCACCCAAACGGCAAATTAGACGAAGACAACGCTTCCCGACAATATCAGGATATGATGAAGGATTATGCATATCTTGAAAAGCTCGTCCATGAGCAAATCATTACGCCTCAGGATCCGGAATACTCACCATGGAGGCAATTACGAGATGAGTATGAGCATCGCCGCTCGGATATTGTTGCTTTAAATTACGGATTTATACCTGCTAAATCCAAACCGGTTAGCTTTTTGACCCATATGTTTCTGCATGGTGGTTTGGGCCATTTGCTGGGAAATATGATTTTTCTCTGGCTGGTGGGCTGCATGCTGGAGATGGGCAGCGGCAGAACGTTTTACAGTGCGACATATATTCTTGCCGGTTTGGGCTCGGTGACGCTCTTCTGGCTCATTTATCCCCAGAGCCCGATTCCATTGGTGGGCGCCTCAGGAGCGATTTCGGGTCTCATGGGGGCCTTTACCGTTTTGTATTGCAAGAAAAAAGTAAAGATCTTCTACTCCCTGGGATTTTATTTTAATTATTTAAAGGCCCGCGCGATTATCCTTTTGCCGATCTGGTTTGCCAATGAATTCTACCAGCTATTTTTCGGTGATATTAGCAATGTGGCCTATGTGGCCCATATCGGCGGCTTAATTTCCGGAGCAATCCTGGGATTCATCAACCTGAAGGTTTTGCACTCCTTTAACCCTGATGTTCTCGAACCCGAACCTGAGGACGACGTATCGCCGATCATTGAAAAAGCATTGCGTCACATCCGACAACTGGACATGGAAAGCGGCGCCCAATTGCTGGAAATGGCCTTGGCGAAAGACCCCGATCACATCGATGCCATGACATACCTGTTCAATGTCCGTAAAGTCGAACCACAAGATCCGCGCTTTCATGGGATAGCCCAAAAACTATTGGATCGTCTAACGTCTGAAAACAACCATTATTCGTCAGCAGTAAAAATTTTTGACGATTACGCCAAATTGACCAAGCGACCACAGCTATCCGCAGATCTATATTTAAAAATGATTGTGATTTTATCTCGATTAGGTCATCCCGAAAAAGCAGAGCGAATTTTGGCCATGTTTTTAAAACAAAAACCTGATTTACCGGGCATTCCAACGGCCCTGCTTAAACTTGCAGCCGGATATCGACAAAAAGGCGTTAATGCCAGATATCAAAGATGCTTAAGAGTTCTCGGCAGCAAGTATCCCAATTCCACCGAAGGACAAATCGCCAGACGAAGTCTCACCAAACCGAGCAGTGTTTAGCTTTAAGCCGTACCCTATTTTGGATCCCCCCTAAAAGCATGCGTCTTTCTAAGTTAATAGGAAAATTTTCGCGACCTTTTTCCATGTGATCAGCACAATTTGTGTGAAATGTTCTGCCTCAAATGGGAAGAAATTTTTATCGTCTGATTTGATGATGCGTGATCGCCTATTGTCATGCTAGAAGTTCGCCAGATAATTTTCAACAACGGGGATAATGTCATGATGAGGGTATTTTTGTTTTAGTGCATCCAGCATTTTCTTAGACTTTTCGGCGTTCATTAGACGATCATGAAATATCTGGGCCACACGAAAATAGGCTTTCGGAACAATAGGATTTTGGGGATAGGATTTAACCAGGCGGTTGTAAGTATTCAACGCCTCTTTGATTTTTCCGGTTTCATTCAGCCAGCCGCCTAACTTGAACAGCGCATCTGCGCCTGGAAGAAAATCCGGCTTTGATTTCAAACATTCCACGTAAACCATTAACGCCTTATTTTTATTATTCGCGCCGACTAGCAAGTCCACGTGATGAGCTCCGTGCTCGAGCAACTCCTCGGTCCGCTTTCGCATTTTTAACAGATTGTAATACCGTTCCGATAGTTTTATACCTTTAATCCCCTGGGCCTGTGTCATTGACTTGATTTGTGCAATGGCTTCATCAAGTTTGCCATCCTGAATGAGCGGATTGACGACATTTAAAATCGCCACGTCGGGATCAGCTTTTTGGGGCTGATGAACCTCGGTGGAGGGATCCTGAAAATCCTCATAATCGACTTGATATCCAATTCTATCGTGGTACTGCAGGATCACATACCCCATTAGATGGTAAGAAACGATGGTATAAAAGCTTTCCGCAAAATGAGACAGCATGAGATGCATGCCGGACGGAAAGAATTTTATAATGTAATGGGCCAGAAAAGCCGGTGCCGTTCCCAACAGGAACAGGAAAAAATACATCAACAAATAGGCCCAGCCGATCCTGAAGGTCAAACCCACGAAGGCAACGGGATTGAGTGCATTCAAAAGACTACCGCTGGTGGCCAAGAGAATGATCATCGAGGGAATAAAAAAAAGCGCTATAATCAGAAAACCAAAGCCGAGAAATGGATGGGCTGCTGCGGTGATAAAACCAAATGCAAAGAAAATAATCAAATACAGTAAAAACTGTTTGAAAACCAGATTGATGTCATCGGATATGGTGCTGGAGTTGAACGGTGGCGGTTTCAGATTACCTTTGGCGGTGGCTTTCAGGGATTCAAACGAATACTTCAACACCATAAACCAAAATATCCCGCGGATTAGGGCCATAATTAAACCGGGACCCGATAAAAATAACGAGACAACCGCTACAACGCATATAAGAATCAAGGGTGACGGGGAGAACGGATAGGTAAATATTCGTGGCAAGCGTTTCCAGAAAGGCTCGATGAGATTCGCCGCTCCAACCCAGTCAACCGGAAGATTGCATTTCGGACAAAAATGAAGAACTTTCTGTGCGAAATTCCCGCCTTCACGCTCCGAAACACATTCGGGGCATAAATAGCCGCCGCATTGCGCGCAACTCCAGTGTGCCAGTCGTGTGGGGTGGGAATTACAAAATTTTTTCATTTTGAATCATCGCTTCAGTTGTCAAATGTCCACAAACATGCCGAAAATTGTCGGTTCCTTCACACGGGAGTTAGATCCAATTACAATACCCATCTTTTGTATCGGCAAAAAAATCAAAATCTTAAGGTTAAAAATCTGCGAATCTCTGTATTTTCGCGGGGAAGGGCTGAAGCGTAGGGGATGAACTTGTGGATAATTTGCGGGCTGAGTATGCCAGGGTGGTGGATGCAACCAAAGGGGCAGTCAAGGTTCAAAAGGCGCCAATATCCTGAACTGCTGATTTACGGAAAAACCGCAGGATGGCGTTTCGGATCAGATACCTACCATCACTCAACAATCTCAAGTATGTATCTTTTCCCGGCCTTTCCAGAAGCGGCACTTAATATGGTCCGAATTGCCTGGGCGGTTCTGCCCTGTTTGCCAATGACCTTTCCCATATCCGTCCTTGCCACTCTGATTTCTAAAACCGAAGTATAATCAGCAACAATTTCATTCACTTTTACCTCTTCCGGTTGATCAACGAGTGCTTTGACAATTTCAGTGACCAGATCCTTCATATCCCACCTCCTCTGTAATCTATAGGCTATTCAGGACCAAATTACAATGAACTTTCATCGATATGCAATAAAATAAGTTCATCGCCATATTCGCAGACCGGATCCTATCGCAAAATAAGATCACAAAAGAAAAAGGGCGACTTCGAAAAGCCGCCCTGTATGGTGCAGAACATCAACACTACCTTAATCAATCCAGCTCCAGAAGCACCGATGTCCTATTAAAAGAACAAAAATTAAATGTCAAGCCTTTTTCTTGAAATAATCGAAAGTTTACCAGACGCTAAATGCAGTTTATTCAATCTTGTCGTTTCTCAAAAATCATTCGGCAAAGACGGGGCGAGGCTGAAGCCGCTTCTAAGAGAAGGTGATGGTTTTAAAAGCCCGTCCAACTTCGATGATAGGATCATCATTGTTTCTCCATTGACTGGCATAGTTCAAACAGTTGCAGATAAACACAGTGTTTTCATACCTCCGTTGCATCCGATAATGCACGTGACCGCAGATTGAATAGGCAACCGAATATTTTAAGGCAAGCCGGCCGTACTGTCTGCTGCCCAGAAAGGCATTCAGGTATTGCCACATCCGATTCGCTGGTCGGACGGTAAAATCCGCCAGCGGCAATACATGCGTGACCAAGACAATCTTTTTATCCTGATGATGTTGTACCTGTTGCTCAAGTTTACGATAGAAGTGCTGGTGCATCTCGATGGTCGATTTTCCCCAGTTGGTGTTTAGCTTGTCCTGCCAGACACGCCCATTAATTATCATCCGATCAAAGTCTCCAATTGTGTATTGCCGGCTGCCAAAGGAGTAATCGTACCAACCGATATCCCCGATAACAATCCAGCCGCTGGCCAACTCATGGGGACCGTTTGAAAGATTACCCTGGAATTTCTGCAAAGCGTTATAGGTATCCCAGGAAGTTTTGGCAGGATGCTGTTCGTTCCAGATATCATGATTGCCCGGTACAAACAGGCAAGACACACCCGTCGAATCCTCAAGGGAATGCAGCACCTGCAAAGTGAGCTCATAATCATTGGCAATATCGCCGGCAATGATCATCATATCAACGCGGTTTTCCTTGATGGCTACGGCAAGTCCCTCTAAAACCCCATCGGGGGTCCGGTGATCAATATCGACATGAATGTCTGATAGGATTCCGACTTTCATAATTTTCTGTTTTTCCCGTGCGCCCTGTGCCGTATTCAATTGGTCTCCAACCTCAAACCTCCAACCTAAAGCACATTAAAGCTTCGGATTTAATTTTTCCGACAGCGCATCTCCCAAAACATTGAAGCTCAAAACCGTCAAGGCCAGCACCGTCCCCGGATAGATGGCCATCCAAGGAGCCAGCACCAGATAATTACGAGCATCTTTGAGCATCAAACCCCAGCTGGGATCCGGCGGCTGGGTGCCCAAGCCCAAATACGATAGAGATGCTTCAATGACCACGGTGAGTGCAAACGTAATCGAACATTGTACGATCACTTTGCCGAGCAGGTTGGGAATAATATGCTTATAGACGGTTTTAATCATCGGCGTTCCAAGTGCACGGGAGGCTTCGACATAGGATTCGGTTTTAATTGCCAGTGTTTCTGCCCGCACCAAGCGCGCGAACACCGGACTGAAAATCACGCCGATGGCCAGCATAACCTGCAGCAGACCGTACCCGAGAAAGGAAACCACCGTTATGGCCAACAGGATCGTCGGAAAAGACAGCAGGCTGTCCATCAGCAACATGAGAAAATTATCAATAAATCGCCCGGCCATGCCTGCCAGCAACCCCACAACCGACCCGATCAAAACGGCAATGGAAACCGCTACAATTCCCACCAGCAAAGCTGAACGAGAGCCGTAAATTACCCGGCTTAAAATATCGCGACCGAAATTATCGGTTCCCAAAAAATGCGCTTTGCTGGACGGCGAAAAGCGCTCGTCCAAATTTTGAAAAACCGGGTTGTACGGTGCAATAGAGGGAGCTGCCACGGCGGCAACTCCCAGGATTACAATGTAACCGATAGATATAACTAATAATGTGTTTCGCTTTTTCATCGGTAACTATTTCAGTGTGGTCCATCTGAAATCAAAGGTATCCAGGATGGGAGTCATCCTAAAATCGGACACATTTTTGCGCACGGGAACATGCCGGAAGGATGTCCCCAGGTACATAAATGGACCTTCTTTGGCCATGAGCTCCAGGACTTCGTCATAAAGCATTTTTCTATTTTCAAATCCGGATACGGTTTTGGCTTTATCAATCAGTTCGGCAGCCCGCGGATTTATCCACTTCACATAGCGCCCCTCCGTTCCGTAGCCACCCAGAGTACCATCCGGATCGAGTTTTCCGGTGTGTCCGATAACGGTTAAATCGTACTTGGCACCTCGATAAACATCACTGATCCAGGTAGACCAGTCAACCAGCTTAATTTTGACGTTGAGTCCCACCTGGCTGAGCATGGCCTGGTACATTTCACCGGCTTTGACATGCAATTCGTAGTTTTGCGGCAAAAACAGCTCAAGGGTTGTATCCTTGCCGACCCCAGCTTCAGCCAGCAGCTTCTTGGCTTTTTCGGGATCGAACGGGTAGAGATGGGTGAAATCCTTGTAATAGGCATTGCCGTAATCCATAAAGGTGCCGATGATTCTCCCCTCACTGTAGGCGACATCCAAAACTTGTTGCTTGTCAATGGCATGGTTGATGGCCTGCCTGACACGCACATCCTTTAGGACCGGATGGCTGCAATTCATGGACATCACCAAGATCAAGGAAGTCAACGATTTGTTTATTTTCACATCCGGGCTGTCTTGCAGCAACGGAAGGTCGTCTTTGTCGACAAATTCGGCTGCATCGATCTGGCCGGCGAGAAGACCTTGTACCTGCACCGCCCGTTCCGGAATAATATGCAGAATAACCTGATCCAATTTGGGAAGGCCCTTCATCCAGTAGTTCTTGTTTTTTTCCAGCACGATCTGGCTGTCCCGTACCCAATTTTTCAGCCGGAACGGCCCCGTACCTACCGGCTGGTTGGCAAAATCGTGCCCGCCATCAATCAGACGCTTGGGCAATATGGCACCCCAGCCTGAAGCCAGCGACGCCAGCAGGGGTGAAAGCGGTTCCTTCAGCTTTAAAACAACCGTGGTATCATCAGGGGTTTCAATGGCGGTGATGGCGGCAAACTCTTTGGCTTTGGGCGAGGCGGTGGCCTTATCGGTTAGCCGTTCCAAGGTCGCTTTGACATCTTTTGAGGTCAGTTTATCGCCATTGTGAAAGACGACACCTTTTCGAAGATAAAACGTCCAGGTTAAGGCATCATCGGACACTTCCCATCTCTCGGCAAGTGCCGGCACAATCCGACCACTCATATCCGGCTCTGCCAGGGTGTCATAGATGCTCTTTAAGGTCTGAAACGTCAGCGTCCCGGAGGTTTTATGAGGATCCAACGTATCGGGGTTTCCGGATAACGCAAAATTTAAGGCTTTGGCTGCGGCAACTCCGGGGAATGCGATCAGCCCTCCAATGATAAGCACCATAAAAGCAAGACCAGTTGTTCGTATAATCAAATTATTCATCACCCTCTCCTTTCTCTTTTAGCTAAATGATTGAATACTTTTAGATTTTAAAGCATGCCACATAATGCTCTTTTCGAATTTCGTGTAAATCTGGTTGGGCGTGCCTGCAGCCCCGGTCTGCAATGGAACACTGGTCGGCATAGAGGCAGCAGTCTGATGGCCGGGATGGCAGTTTCTCTCTGACAGCTCCGATATTTCCGTTTGCTGTCGGCCCGTCGATTGCCTGTTTACCAGGAACCGATGAGAAAAGCTTCATCGTATACGGATGACATGGATTGGCCATCATCTCGTCTGCCGAAGCCAGTTCCACTAATTTTCCATTGTACATCACGCCAATCTGATCGCTGACATAAGCCACCAGGTTAAGATCATGGGAAATAAATAAATAGGTCAGTGAGAGCTCTTGTTTAAGATCCAGCAGCAGATTGATGATTTGGGCCTGAATCGAAACATCCAGATTGGATACCGGCTCATCCAGGGCTAGAAAATCCGGCTCCATGGTCAGCGCCCTGGCAACCACAATGCGTTGTTTTTGTCCGCCGGAAAATTCATGCGGATAACGCCCTCGCAGGGCCGGGGCAATGCCTACCAGATCAAGCAGCTTTTCGATCCGTGCGGTTCTTGCTTTGGCTGTCACACCGCGATTAATAAGCCCTTCGGCAAGGCTTTCTTCAATCCGCATTTTAGGATTCAGTGCACTGTTAGGATCTTGAAAAACAATCTGCATTCGTTTTCTGAAGGTACGTATTTCATTTACGGAAAGACCGCCAAGCAATGTCCCATCAAACCAAACTTCACCGGATGTTGGTGGATCCAGATAGAGTATGGCCCGAGCCAGTGTAGATTTGCCACATCCGGATTCGCCCACCAGACCAAACACGGTATTACGATGGATTCCTAAACTGACATTGTCAACAGCCCGCACCGCCAAGCGGTTGCGGTCGAAGAACCCATGTCCGAAATACAGTTTAACCAGATTTTTTATTTCGATGAATCGATCCATTTCTTTCCGACAAAGTGACAGGCGGCAAAATGACCGCTGTCGTAGTCTATGCTGGCCGGGATCTCACCATGGCAGATATCCTCGGCTAGAGGACACCGCGGGTGAAAACTGCATCCCGCAGGGATATGCTCCGCATCGGGCACCGTGCCTGGAATCACTCGCAAGCGTGTTCCCCGCTTGGCGGCGTCCGGTATCGATAGCAAGAGCAATTTCGTATAGGGGTGCAGCGGGTTTTCGAATAATTGGTTTTTTGTCGCTGATTCGACGATCTTGCCGGCATAGATCACGGAAATTTTATCGGATATCTCATTGACGACGCCCAGATCGTGGGAAATGAACAAAATTCCCATAGTGAATTTCCGCTTAAGCCGGTGAATCAGGCGCAGTATCTGGAGTTGAAGCGTAACATCCAGCGCAGTCGTCGGCTCATCGGCGATCAGCAACGCCGGATGGCAGCAGATCGCCATGGCAATCATGGCCCGCTGCTTCATTCCGCCGGATAGTTCATGGGGATAGCTGCCGAGAACCCGTTTGTTTTTTCCAAGGCCCACCAGGTGTAAAAACTCTAATGCCTGTTGAGTCGCTGCTTTCCGATCTGTTTGAAAATGGGTCATCAGCGTCTCGGCAATTTGTTCGCCGATTTTATAGGCAGGGTTCAGATATTTGGCAGGCTCCTGAAAAATCATACCGATTTCTTTTCCGCGCAAAATGCGTTTTTCGGATTCAGTGAGCATCAGCAGATTTTTGCCCTGGAATAAAATCTCACCCTGGTTTATTTTCCCGGGAGGGATGGGCAACAGGCCCATGATAGCCATCGAGGTAACCGTTTTGCCGGAACCGGATTCACCCACCAATGCATGGGTTTCACCAGAAGATAGTAAGAAATCTACTCCGCGCAGCGCACGGGCAAGACCCTGCTCCTGCTCAAAGCTAACATCCAGGTTTTTTATCTCTAACAACCGACTCAAGCCAGGCACCTTCTAAAATTAAGCAACGCATTCTAGCTAATTCTGATTCTCGGATTTAAGACACTGTACAAAATATCTACCGTAAAATTAATAAACGAAAAAATAAACGCCACAAAGACCACCCCGCCCTGGATCAAAGGAAAATCTCGCTGATACACACCAAATAGAAAAAGACGCCCCAAACCCGGCAACGAAAAAACCTGTTCGATGATAATTGCACCTCCCAGCATATACCCCAGCTGGATACCGGCTATGGTGATAACGGGCAACAATGCGTTTTTAAGAGCATGTTTGTAATTTACCATCCGCTCCGTCAGGCCTTTAGATCTGGCCGCAACAACATATTCCTTGCTCAGCTCTTCTATCATGGCGGCCCGCGTTAGACGCAATAACACCGCTGCTCTGGCGATGCCCAGAGAGATGGCAGGCAGAACGAGATGTTTGAGCGTACCGCCACCAAACAGCGGAAACAGTTTGATTTTTACCGACAACAACAACAGCAGAATAATGCCCAGCCAGAAACTGGGTATGGCCATTCCAATTTGAGAAAAAATCATCCCCAAATAATCCCAGGCAGACCAGCGTTTAACAGCTGACACGACGCCGAGCGGGATGGCAATAAAAATGGAGATAACCAGACCCATTAAAGCAAGGGTCAACGTCAAGGGAAGACGCTCCAGGATCAGCTGGGTAACCGGCTGTCCTGAAATCATCGACGTGTCAAAATCAAAGCGCATCACTTTCCAGATCCAGTCAACATATTGCGTCAAAATGGGTTTATCGGTCCCAAGTTTGGCCCGAATTGCCTTTATATCCGATTCCGAGGCGTCGATTCCGGCAATCACCAAGGCCGGATCACCAGGAATGACCCGAATAACCAGAAAAACGATGGTGGATATAATCAGCACTGTTAAAATTAAGCGGCCGAATCTTCTGAGGGCGAAAAGTAAAATAATGTCGTCCTTTCTCGTTATTGAGTTTTAACTCAATTTGGTCTATAGTTCCCAGACCTTTCCGGTGGTGGCGAGCTCAACTCGGCCCTTGTATTTTTTGCGGGCCTGCTGCACTAGCCGGCGGTGATCTCCAAAATGAGGCAAATGGTTTAGTACTAAACGTTTAACGCCGGCGGCAGCGGCAATGGCGCCCGCTTGCCCGGCGGTCAAATGGCCGGGGATCCTTCCTAAAAACTCGTCATATAAGCTCGACTCGCACATCAGCAAATCCGCATCACGAGCAATTGCAACAAGATTATCGGTCCATTCGGTATCGGTGATGTATACCAGGATCGTGCTGTCTTTTTCAATTCGCATGGACAAACATGGATCGGGGTGAACATTTCGACTGAACGTGAAATTGAGATCACCTATTGCTAATTTGCTGGTTGGGTTAATCCCTTGGGCTTGGGTGAATGTCAGATAATTCAATCTGGAGAAATGATCATCCTCCCTGTGGCCATAAATCTGAAGCGGTTTTTGTCGTTTGCCTAAATCCATTAATACCCGGGTGGCATACTGTAAACATCCGATATCTGCGATATGATCCCAATGATAATGGGATACCACCACCGCATCAAGATGTTCCAGTTCGATATAATTTTGCAAAAGCGTCAAGACTCCGGATCCACAATCAAGCAAAATGTTAGCCTGCTTTGATTGCAGCAGATATCCTGTGGTGGCCTCGTTGGCGCTCGGATAAGCACCCCACCAACCGATAGTAATTACTTTAATTGGCTGGTCCTCCTTTCAATCAACGTGTTTGCAAATCGAGGTATTCACGAATCTGCGAGATATGTGGAATAATGGGGCAATCATCTATCTCCTCGACTCCCAGTTTGCCAAACCGATTGATGATTAGGGCTTGCATGCCTGCAGCCCGGCTTCCGATAGCATCGTCGTAATAATTATCGCCGACATAAACGCATTCTTTGGCGCTGACGCCTGCGCTATTAAGGGCTATTTTAAAAATTTTCGGATCCGGTTTTTTACACTTCACTTCAGAGGAAATGATGATGGGGTCAAAATATTCGATCAGCTCGGTGCCGTCTAAAATATCCCGGGCGGTGTCATCCCAGTTGGAAATGATCCCCAGTCCGACAGAATCGCGCTTTAATGCCGCCAGAACCTCGTGAACACCGTCAAACGGCAACCAGTAATTTTCAACTTCTTTTTGGATTCCATGCCAGTGGGCATCAAGTTGACAAACATCCAGACTGATTCCGAGGCGATAATTCAGAATTCCCAAAAACCAGGGCATATAAACCCGTCTGGCTTTTAAAAATACACCGGGGTATTCTCTCATGAACAATTTATCCGTTAAATGGAATTCTCTCTCAAGGTCTTCAATTGAGACGTCGTGGCCAAATGCCCTCAGTGCTTCTTGATACGTCATTTCCCGCTGCATGTAAACCAGCGTGTAGCCCATGTCAAACCAGATAAACGATACCTTCAACCTTTACCTCCTCATTGAAAATAACGCAGTGCATCCAGGTCGAGACATTTCATCTATCATTCGATGGCTGGATTTCCGATTTTCGTCTGCCAGTGATCGGGAGTTAGAATATATAACTTAGAGTCTGCGGCAGTTCAAGGATTAAGTAACCCAAGACCAACCGGCAGCTGTCTCAATCGGCATGCCTTTTGGGGTTCGATGATGGGGAATGGAAAAAGCAGTAAGGGTTTAATCCGTTAAAAGAGGAAATTCTCCGTCTCGGGCAAGCCAAGGGGCAAACCTGTTATGATAGGAATTCTGTTTTGATCAATTTTGTTGCACGACGCGGGAGAGTGTTTCGGAAAGCTCTTTCATGCTAAACGGCTTCTGGATGAACCCGTTGCAGCGTTCCAAAATTTCGTTGGTTTTCCCGTCTCTGCCAAATCCGCTGGAAAGCACTATTTTAACGTCCGGATTGATTTCTCTGATTGCAGCTACGGTTTCACCACCATCCAGATCCGGCATTACAATATCGAGAATAACGATATCAATCGTCTCACTGTCCTTTTGGAAGATACCAATTGCTTCCGTACCGCTTTCCGCCTGTATTACACTATAGCCTAATCGGCTGAGCATTTGAACTCCAATATCCAGAACCATTTCTTCGTCATCGACCAAAAGAACAGTATTCTTATTCCGAGTTGCTTTCTCGGCGGATTCCATTTATTTATTTACCTCTATTGAAATTAATTTAATATTATACAGCATATTGCCGCAAATTATCAAACTTTATTTTTTAGAGGTTTTTATGCAATAAATCGAAAAATTTTTCGTCTTGATAAGAATGAGTACCGAAACACAGCAGAAAAAAATATCCGAATTTCTCCGCATCGAACGCAAACGGCTGATGCGGTATGCCCAGAGACTCATTGAAGACACCGCCGAAAGGGATAGCGAAGACATCGTGCACGATGTGGCCTTGAATCTCTTCAAGCGAGCCGATGTAACCATACCGATCGAAAACATATCCGCATATGTTTATCAGTCATTGCGCAACCGCATCGTTGATTTGTTGAGAAAAAGAAAGATCAATATGATTTCAATGGAAAGCGCGGTGTCCGATCGTCGTAAATTGTCACTGGCAGACCTCATTCATGATTACACCTATAATCCGGCATTGCATATTGAAAACAAAGAAGTCCGAGATCGAATTTTCAAAGCAATTGCAGCGCTGAATGACAAATATAAGGCCATCGTTGTCGAGACAGAGTTTGAGGGCCGTTCCTATGCCGAGATATCGGAGGAATGGGGCATTCCGGTTGGAACCCTGCTGGCACGAAAATCTCGTGCATTAAAAAAAATACGTGAAGCCCTTGGGGAGCTTAAATGAATTTCGGGAGGCAAGATAATGCAACGTAACCATATCGATAACCAAAACCCATCTTCTGGTCAGGCGGGAAGCAAGCTGCTTCATATTGCCTGTCATGTGGTGGTTGGATTGGCATTTACCGTGGTTTTTGCTCTGGTGTTCGCATTGCTGGTAAAATTCATCTGGAACAGCATCATGCCGGTGATCTTTGATTTGAAAACCATCACGTTTTGGCAGGCCTTTGGCATCGTTATTTTGGCCAAACTTATCTTCGGAGGATTTGGTCAACATACCCACGATCGCTGGAAAAGAGATCCCAGCGATTACTGGCACAAAAAACGGTATCCGGCTGAAGATGAAATTTCTCCGCCAAGAAGATTCAGTAAGGATTGGAAATATTACAGGCAGTATTGGCAAGATGAGGGAAAAGCAGCATTTGAGGCTTATGTGGACAAAATTGGGAATAAAAAAGACGGGCAATGATTTGTTGGCCAGTCCATCAGATTGCCCGTTTAGCCGGTTTCAATTGTCAAAGCAGTTAGCCTGTCAATTCCTGAAAATACAGCGATACCATCGTGCCGGCACCATCCTTGCTTTCGATATCAATCTTACCACCATGGGCTTCCATGATGGTTTTGCACAGGCTTAAACCCAGACCATACCCTCCGGTTTGCTTGGAACGCGATTTATCCACCCGGTAAAACGGTTCAAAAATAAAAGGCAGTTCTTCTTCCGGTATCCCAATCCCATCGTCTTTGATACGAAGTATCACATAAGGTGGCTGTTTCTTGTGGGTAATCTGAACAGCTTTACTTTCTGGTTGCGAATATTTAAAAGCGTTACTTAGCACGTTGTTCAAAACCGTCTTAATTTGCTCCTGATCTACTTCGGTTTCGATCGATGTGGGAAGATCGTTTACCTGGACTCCGGGAGCTTGGTTTTCAAATGCGGGCAATATCTCATGGAGAAGATCTACCAGATTGATTCTTTGTCGATTCAGCTTGCCATGGACATGATGCCGGCGCGCAGTTTCTAGAATTTCTGAAATCATCTTCTCCATTTCTTCGAGATCGTTGTCAATACTTTCTTTGGACGTCCCTTCCGGTAAAAATTCCAAAGCCACCTTCATGCGGGTGAGTGGTGAGCGCAACTCATGACTGACATCCAGCAGAAGCCGCTCTTTGGCCTTCAGCATTTCACGGATTCTGTCCGTCATAGCGTTGAAGGCTTCGGCCAAATCCCTGAATTCATCTGATTTTTTTAACGGCACGCGATGGTGCAGATTACCCTTGCTGACCTCTTGTACGCCCTCGTTCAGCCATTTTACAGGCTTTAATACTCTGCGCATGGAAAGGTAGGCAGCGCCCAAAATTACTACCAGAGCGGCAAATAATATCAAAAACGCCCAATCCTGGTCGTCTTCACCTTCAAAAGGTTTGGCGAACTCAAAAATAATGCGTCCCTGCCCGTGGTTGACTTCAATCAGCGACCGGCCATGATATCTTCCGAAGCGGATATCGGGATTTTCTTTCCAAACATAAAATCGCCTTCCGCTGATCAGCGGAGGATTTTCTGCTGTTGACCATTTCTGCTGCGGGCTTTCATAATGGATCTCGAGATATGTTTTCTTGGCAATTTCCCGCGCACGGATAAGATTTGGCGGATCACCCAAATCGGCGAGAAGATAGTCTAAATAATGGACAATATTCCGGTGAATGGCTTTTCCGGCCATATAGCGATGAGCCCAAAAGAATCCACCGACAACCAGATTGACGGCAATACCGGTGACAATAATAATCACCAACAATTTCGTAAATACGGATGTGATGATTTTATTGAACCACCTAAGCCGCATCATCATCTCCGATAAAAACATATCCGGCCCCCCACACCGTCTTGATAAATGTGGGGGACTTGGGGTTGTCCTTTAGTTTTTGACGCAGCCGACTCATGGTGATATCCACAGAACGATTAAACGCATCGCAGTCCATCCCTCTCAATTCCTGTAGAATCTGATCTCGATCCAGGACCTTACCGGAGTTTCTAACCAACAGCGCGAGCGCCACAAACTCGTTGGTGGTTAAATCGACAATCTCGCCATCCAACTTGACGATGTGTCTGGGAAAATCAATCTCCAGCCGGCCGAATGTTTGTGGCCGACGATCATCGACTTTTTGGGAGCGGCGCAGCACAGAATGAATGCGCGCGACCAATTCCCTGGGTTCAAAAGGTTTAGCGAGATAATCATCGGCCCCTAATTCTAAACCAACCACCTTGTCCGTCAGCTCTCCTCTGGCCGTCAGCATAATAATCGGGACTGCATGCGTCTGCCGGATAGCTTTGCAGACTTCAAAACCATCCATATCCGGCAGCATGATATCCAGGATAACCAGATCGGGAGGCTTTTTCTTCAACAATTTTAGTCCATCCCTCGGGTGAGTCGCCGAAATGGTCTCAAAACCAAAATCGCTCAGAAAATCGTGCAAAAGCTGATTGAGCTTTTGATCGTCGTCGATGATGAGGAGGGTTGGTTTCATTTTAGATCTGAAAGTTTAATTTAAAGTAATTAAATCGTTGGTAAATTAAAACACGCAGATGGGAAGTTAATCAAGATAATAAATTCGAAGCTCGCCTGATCTTATAAAATTGGCCGAAATTCGAATTTCATATACTACGGCTCTCACTATAGCGCAATTATGCTCTTAAGTTTGATTAAACCGGTTGAGTAAGGCTTCCGCAAAATTTGCGGAAGCCTGGCCAATCTACTTTCTATTCATGATGATGCCATTTGTGAAAATCCTCAAGTTTACTCACCAGCTTGGCTTTCTGTTCCGGAGTCAGGCTGCGGTGAAATTCGGAAAACTTCACCACCATGAGATCGATCAGTTCATCCATCTGGGCTCTGTGCTCGGCGATAATTGTTTTCACACGCGCCTGATCGATTTCTTCGCCGCGCAGCTGGGCAACGATCTCATCGTGGTACTTGGCCTTGTTGGCATGCATTTGCTGGCCTTTTTCCATCAGTTCTTCTTTTATCTGGTTGAGCTGCTCCTGCTGTGCCTCCGTCAAATCAAGCACCTCGCTAACATAATCCACCGCAAATTCTACGCCCCGGCCATGACCATGGGGCCGACACCCTGCGAAAAGTCCAACACCGAATACCAGGCCGACCATTAAGGTTGTGGTTAATACTTTTTTTACCATGATTCCTCCTTTGTTAAAATAGGGTTTTTGTCAATTCACTCCCATACTCCAGCCTTTGGTGTCGATTCTAATCATTTTCATAACGAAATGCTTTTCGCCAACGTAACAGTTTGTAACAAATTGTATCAGTCTAATACGAGTTCGAAACCGCCATTTATGGTGCATAGTAAAATAGCTGCTTAAACCTTTTAGGCGGCTGCCCGTGAGCTTTTCCACGCCGGCCTGGCCGATTTTCCAAACTGGAGACCATCAGCCCAGAATATGGAATCTAGAGATCAGAATCCAGTAGCCAGCGACCAGAATCCGACAACCGGAACCTTGACCCCCTCACTGAATTTTGATAGTCCTATCTCAAAAAGCCGCACAATTAATTACATCCAGCATATTTCCTCTTAACAGTTGGGAGGACCAAAAAATGGTTTAAACAGCTAAAAAGCCTCGTTTCTCGAACCGGAAACGGGGTTTTACTTTTTTTGTAGTCCACGATGCACAATCGTGTATCTTTCTATCGGTTTTATGCTTTTATTGGACGGTTAATTTTTTGGTTAGCTGTAATTTTGAATTTTTCTGATCTGAGGAGAAGTCATGAAAATACTTCGACATATCGGCTCGCTGGCCTTTGTGCTTGGACTCTTCTCTGCGGTATTTGCCGGAATACCCTGGTACATTATGGTTGCCGATGATCCGGTCGTACCGTGGTGGCTGAAGATTGCGGTTTTCTGTCTTCTGGGTGGTATCCTTGTGGTTCTGATAACCGTGGCTCTCGAGCAAAGACGAATCAAAGCATCAGAAGCAGATTCGCTCACAACAAAGTCCGATCGCGCGATTTCGCTGTTAAATTCTGAAACCTTGCCGGCTCGAAAAATCACCGAGATCCTCGGTCTCGTCCAGGGCCATACGGTGTTTGCCATCTGGCTTGGCAAAGATCTATCTGCCATCATCCGATTAATCGTTGGCGGCGAATTGACTGAATACACCGAGATGATGGGACGGGCCCGGGAAGTTGCGACGAATAGAATGATTGCCCAGGCTGTAGCGCTGCATGCGGATGCCATCATCAACGTTCGCTATATGACCACCAGCGTCGTGGGCAGTGCGGCTGAACTTTTAGCTTACGGAACAGCCGTAAAGCTTGGCGAATAGCTTGTATTCGATGTAAGTATTGGATAAATCTCATGAAGAGCTTGAGGGAAAACCCGCTACGATTACAAAGCACCAAAAAGCTCAAGGCGGTCATGCAGCGATACTTCCTGCGGCTCGAGGAAGCTTCTGGTACAAAGCGCCGCAAGGTCGCCTGGTGCAGTAGTATCGGGCCCTGTGAATTGTTGATCGCCATGGGCTTCGAGGTCTACTACCCTGAAAACCACGCAGCACTTTTAGGTGCCACACGCAGGTCTACAGAAATGATACCCCTGGCGGTAGCTGCGGGATATTCAGCCGACATTTGCTCATATCTGACCAGCGATGTGGGCGCCTTCTTAAAGGGCGTCACCCCGCTTAGCGAAGCTTATGGAATGAAATCGGTTCCGAAGGCAGACGTGCTGTTCTTCAATAATAACCAATGCCGTGAGGTACAGGACTGGTTCATGTTTTACGCACGCCAGTGGCGGGTTCCCATCGTCGGCGTTAATAGCCCTCGCGTACTGGATGAAGTTAAGGACAGTCATATAAGGGATGTCGTCAGCCAATTAAAGGATGTCATCCCCACCCTGGAGGAGGTAAGTGGCAACAAGTTTGACATGGACAGGTTGAAGGAAGTTGTCCGGCTTTCCAAAGATTGCACGATCCGGTGGCGCAAGGTTTTGGAGTTTTCTGGCTGTACTCCCGTGCCGATGACTTTTTTCGATCATTGCATCCATATGGCCCCGGCGGTAATTCTTCGCGGAAAACCGGAAGCCCTCGATTATTATGATACGCTCCTGGCTGAACTGGAACAAGCGGTCGAAGACGGCCTGGCTGCGGTGCCGGGAGAGCGTCATCGCCTCTATTGGGATGGCATGCCGATTTGGGGAAGGCTGAGGATGCTCAGTGATCAAATGCGGGATTTAAAAACCGCCGTTGTTGCCTCCACCTATTGCAATTCATGGATCTTCGACCCACTTGATCCTGACAGGCCTTTTGAATCCATGGCGCGGGCTTCCCTGGAGTGCTTTAACGTTCGCAGCGAGGGCTTCAAAGAAAGTTACATTGAGCAATGGATAGAATTTTGCAATGTTCAGGGAATCATATTTCACGACGCGAAAACATGCCCTTACAATACCAACAGCCGTTTTGCCATGCCCTCTCGTTTAAATGCGGAGCTGGGCATTCCAACCCTCATTATTGATGGAGATCTGAATGATTTGCGCTGCTTCAGCGAAGCGCAGACCAAAACAAATATTGAAGCTTTTGTGGAGCAATTGCAAGAAATGGTTAAGACACGCTTTCCAGGCTAACCATAACATATATTCGGAAGGGAACTTATCATGACCGAGGAAATATTACAGAGATACGGGCAGCGGGTAGGCTACTCCGGGATGGAATTGAAGTTATTTCGGGAGGGAGGCCATCGGGTCAGACAGGTTGAACGACTTTCAAAAGCGGCTCCAAATTATTCAATCGAAGCGGAGATCGTCAAGGCCAGACACTGTAATTCAGGATACGTTCAGGGCCAAAAATTTGTTCTGGACGTTGACGGAAATTTCATCGCCAAACTCTGCCCCAAAAAAATGTGTGTTTATCTAATTTCGCAATTGATTGTACCGGTGGCTCTCATCAACGAGAGGCTCAGCGAAGGGATGGACCCCAAGGACTTTCACTTTATGAGATATGTTCGCTGCCCTGATGTGGGGGTTGAATGCCTGGGATACGGAGAGGTAATGCTTAAAGTTAAAGTTGTTCCGAGAATAACCTAAAACTGCCAAGATGTGCGTTGCAAATTGACAGCGGAATTCTGTTGCCCTTGCATCCCACCAAAAGAATGATAACTGTATTTCGAAATTAGATGAATAATAAAAAGGGGGCCTTCAACTGAATGGGTGCGATTTATATGAAAATTATATGGAAGTTCTGGATAGGTTTTTTGGTGATTTTTTTGACAACCGTCGGACAGACAAACGCCGAGGAAAATAACATGATTAAACAGACGGTCCAAGATAACTCCGCATTTGCTGTGGATCTCTACCGCCACTTGAAACAAACTGAAGGCAACCTGTTTTTCTCGCCGTTCAGTATTTCTGCGGCCCTGGCCATGACCTATGCCGGGGCCCGCGAAAACACCGCCAGTCAGATGGCGGCCGCGCTGCATTTCAATCAAGAGCCCAATCAGCTTCATCGCTCTATGGGAGAACTGATTTCCCAGCTCAATGCCGTTCAAAAGGAATCGGATGTTGAACTCAACGTCGCCAATGCGCTCTGGACCCAGCAAGGCTACCAATTTCTGGATGAATTTTTCAGAGTTGTCCGACAATCCTACCAGGCCGAATTAAACCAGATTGATTTTGCTAGCGCCGCTGATGCTGCCCGCCAGGCGATCAATAGCTGGGTAGAGCAGCAGACCAATCAGAAAATCAAAGATTTGATCCCGCCCGGGGTACTGAATGCCCTCACCCGCCAGGTTTTGGTTAATGCCATTTATTTCAAAGGGTTTTGGGACAGCCAGTTTAAACCCGACGATACCCAGGCAATGGGGTTTTGGCTGTCGGCCGAGACCGATGTCCAGGTGCCGATGATGCATCAGCAGCATTCATTCGGGTACTGGGAAAATGAATGGCTGCAGGTGCTTGAAATGCCGTATAAAGACGAATCTCTGTCCCTGATCGTGTTGCTTCCCAAAGAGAGGCCCGGAATTTCGGACTTGGAGCAAAAGCTGACGCTGGAAAATATGATGCTCTGGCAAGATCAACTACAGAAACAAAAAGTCAATGTGTTTTTTCCCAAATTTAAAATCGAATCGCAATTTAATTTAGGACAAACCCTATCTTCGATGGGCATGCCGGATGCGTTTGATCCGAATCGAGCTGATTTTTCGGCCATGGTCGGCAAAAAGGAGCTCTTTATTTCGGCAGTGCTTCATAAGGCTTTTGTGGAAGTCAATGAGGAAGGCACCGAGGCCGCTGCGGCCACCGGTGTGGTGATCGGCGTGACCTCAATTGCACCGCCCCCGCCGATATTCAAAGCCGACCATCCGTTTGTTTTTTTTATTCGTGATAACGCATCCCGGAGTATTTTGTTTCTGGGACGGGTGCTCAACCCATCTTAGTCCGTATAGTGCAAGGTGATTTTAGGGGAGGGCGGATGAACAATCTTCATCTTGTTTTTGGCCATCCTGTGACGCTTTAATATATCGTCGACAACCTGCTCAACGGTCTGGAACTTGGTTTCGCCGAAAACGTTTTGACAAGTCTGCATTTGGCGCTCAACCAGGCGCAGCACCTGCTCGCTGCCAGCCAATTCAGCAGCAGATAATCCCTGCACCAATCCCTCAATCACCAGCTCCACCACGTCATAATCATACCCCAGGTCTTTGAAGTCGCTTTGCCCGGGCTCCAATCCGGCAGTCGGCTCGCGGTTGATGATCCGTTGGTCTAATCCGAGATATGCGGCCATCTGCCGAACCAGCCGCTTGGATAAACTCCCCATGGGGCTGATGTGAACCGCACCGTCGCCAAACAGGGTATAATAGCCGATCCCGAAATCTTCATCGTGATTGCCGGTTCCGGAGATGATCTTTTTCTCCGTGGCTGCTTTGGTGGAGAGCACATTGGCTCGTACCCTGGAAATCAGGTTGCCCTTGTCAAATTTGGTGCTAAACGCTTCGGCGTTGGTAAGTTGATAAGCGTCCACTAGGCTTTCAATATTGTGCACCTCATAGCGAATACCCAGAATCTTGGCAACGGTCTCGGCATCCTTGATATCATCGGGATGGTTAATTTTAGAAGGCAGAATGTATCCCACAAGCTCAAGGCTGGTTGGATTCTCAGCATTATAAAACTTGAATCCTCTCTGCACCAGGGCGGCGGTGGTACTGGAATCCACACCACCGGACAGCCCGACGACGCAACCGGTGGCCGCAACACCCGAGACCGCCTCGACCACAAATTCGCCAATCTGATTGGCAACCGTTTCACAATCCATCTGAGCAAGTTTGATGCGTTTCATGGCAAGGTCCGACCCCCATTGAGTTAACAAATCAATTGGGTGTTATTTGTTATTCGTTATTCGTTGAAAAAGAAATAAATATATACAATAAAAAAAACTTCTTACCTTGGCCCATGCTGTATTAATTTTACCAAAATTGTCAAGTTTTATCTTTGTTAATATTTTTATAGCTCTATAACCAATTAATTTATTTATACATCTTGTCTTTCCCCGGGCTGGATTAAAAAAACCCTAAATTTCTGGAAAAAAACGCCGATATTTTAATTGACGGGCTTCTCGGTTGTGCGTGCATCTTTTTTTGCCGGGCTCTCAAGCATAAAAGTGAGAAGGACGCCGGAGAAAAACAACGGCATTCTGGGAAGTCCCTCTATCTTCCCTTCAATCGATTCCCGGTTGAATTCGCAAAATTTTTGGATAGTCTTCGGAAGTCTTTTAGATAACCTGCATAATATTCGTAAAACTTTTCAAAAGGCATGGGGGGAAAATGAAAAGTATTCCGAATCACATTTGCATTTCTATGCTCTGCTGTTTTCTATGCACCTTCCTAACAGCTGCCTGTTCGCCAAAATTTATCATACAAGGTGAAATGATCCGGGGAATGGTGGTGAATGACGACAGTGAAAAACCCATCGAGGGGGCCGCTGTAGCGATTCGGTGGTTGAGCGATACCGATCACCGCGACTCCGGCAATTCCACCACGTTTAAAGCGGCACAGGACGTTTCAAATGCCCGGGGTTTTTTCAAAATCCCGGTATTTCTCAATCGCAACTATGTGATGGGTGTGTACAAAAAGGGGTATGTATGTTGGAGCAGCAAAGAAGATTTTCTCAACGCTCCGGAGATAAAAGCTCCTCATGATGCGCAATTGCGTAAAAGTCCCGTGCTAGAAGATGGTCTTAGAATTAGACTAAAACCGTTTAAGGAGACCTATTCAAGAGAGCAACATGCCGGATTCGTGGTCCTTGTTGCCGGCGAATGTACCGATACCCACAGCGGTCCGTTTAATAAGGCCATCAAATCCGAATATGAATTATGGCGCAATAATCTTCGGAAAAATTTCCAAAAAGTATTTGATAAAAAACTGAGTATGAGAACAAATACAGCGGTGCAATCCCGTTAGCACGCCATCATTTTGAATAAAACCTATTCGTAGGCAAGCACCCGTATTAAACCAATGGTGGCACCGCTGTCATCAGTTGTACAGGTGTCGCTAACAGAAATTACTTTTCGCACCTTGTTTGCTTCGATAAACTTGTTGACCATGCGATCCAGTTCTTCCAGTTCTTTTCTGGCGTGGAATATTTTCAGCGGACTGGCGAATGTTTTAGCTTTCATTGTAGCTCACTTCTTTCTGAGTTATCCGAAAACATTTAATTAAAACAGATTAAAAAATCTCATTGAGTTTGTAAAGCGAGTGATTTTTTTCTTTAATCCTTAACCTTTTGCTCCAAGCTCTATGCCCTATGCTTTAGGTCCCAGCGACATTTTTCAAATATAATTGATCGGCGCTAACCCCTTACGTCTGCGGACGGCCTCTAATAACCCCACCGTTCCGGTCATCATATTGTCTCCGAAGGGCGCACCAAACGCAATCGGCAGACTCGAGTTTTCAACCAATCTACGCTTTGGGCCGGTGGCAATGATTACATCAACGTCTCCAAAACCAATGGCTTTTCGCACAAAGGCCCCATGGCCCCCCTCTTCCAGGATTTGGCGGTGTTCCAATTTGCCTTCACCCAATTCACGCAAAAGTACTTCCAGCCGGCCCAGGGTGATGTCAACCGTATGATATTCAAAAAAGCCGGCGATTTCATCGCCACTCATGGCAGCGCCAACCGTATGGGAAGTGGCCACATCTAAAATGAATATCTTTTGCTTGCCTTTTGCCAGAGCGTCTTTTGATGCACCTAAGATTGCGGCCATACCACTGTCCATCACATACACTTCTTTGGCTGGCAGGGCCTGGGCAGACCTGGCAAGCGAGCCCAAGCGGTTCATTTCAGACGGAATTTCATCCTTTCTAAAAAGCAAGCTGTGCGCATACGGATTTTCTTCCAGGTGGGCCTTAAACATATTGTGACGAAAATCCAGGTGCGACACGCCTTCCGGTGGCACCCCGTGATCCTGGGCGCAAACGGCCACGGCATCAAATTCAAACGCAACGCCAAATCCGTCTATAATCTGTTTCAGTCTGGCGGCATCCAGGTCTGCCAGGGTTAATACAGAATATTGGTTACCCCGCCGCAGTGCTTCGGCTTCTTCATCGGCGATGATATTTATATTCCAGGATCTGACTTTTGTCAGATTGTGGTGAAGGGTTGCCGCCGCTGAAACAGAAATCATCACCTCAGCTGTCTTTGCTCGATCCTGTAAAACTTTTGTTATCGGCCCTCCCCCCATTTCACAGCCGCTAACCAGCAAATTTCCTGAGCTCTCAGCTGCCTTTTCAGCCAAATACCGCACCGGCGACTTCACCACCGCCTTATAATGAAGATCGGTCTTGGTATCATAATACAGTATATCCATCGTCCCGGCACCAATGTCCACCATTAGAAATCGGCTCATTTGTTAAAGTCCTCTGATTTTTGTATTGGTTGTGCTTCTGCAAAATACTTGGCATCATTTACCGATGCTCGAAGCCGGACAAAGACCAGATCAAGCATCCGCTTTCTTCACCCGCGTGATGAGCATCGCCGCCAGTCCGGCCATTATCGTGCAGATCAGAAAGGATTGATCGTAAATACCGCTCTTATCCCTCAGGATCCCTGAAATCCAGTGGGTCAAAATCGCGCCAGCTCCATAAAACGGTGTCCAGGCGCCAATAACCGTCGCCATGGCCTCGCGCGGGAAATAATCTCCGGCTAAGGCGCCATATATTGGAAAAGTCGCCCCATAAAAAATAGCCAGACACCCGACAAATACACACAGCATGATCCATGAATCCCCGGCCAGGAGTATCCCGGCCAGCGCCGCGGTGATCAATGAATTCGAAATAATGATCGTTTTTTTGCGGCCTAAATAGTCTGAAAGCGGTAAAACCGTCAACACCCCCACGATCTGGCCGATGCCATGAACGGTTGCTAGTAAGCTGGCCTTTTCAAGGGGCAGGTCCAGCTGGTATTTGGCGTAATCCACCATGAAGGTGGTCATACCATAGAGACTGTATGCAATGGCAAAATATGACAAGCCAACTGCCCAGAAGCGGCTGTTTTTAAAAATGGCGGCCAAGGGAACCTTCACGGGGCCTGTCTTTGCATTGGCATTTCTATTGGCGGGCAGATCTTTTTTTAAACCCCACGGTTGCAGGCCAATGTTTTGCGGATCATTTCGCAGGAAAATTCCATTGACAATGGCCATCAGCAGCGCCATGCCGCCTAAAAAGAACCAGGCATAACGCCAGTTGAAATACTCAAAGATAGGAGGAAAAACAATTCCCGTGGTCGCAAAACCCAGCCCATAGCCGGTCGAAAGGATGCCCAGCGCAAGCCCCCGGCGGTGAAAGGCAAACCACCGCTGAACCAATGTGATCACCGGCCCCCACAGACCGGTTGCTCCGAGGCCTACGATCCCGAAAAACAGACATGATGCCCACAGGGAATGAACGGTTCCCATTAAAGACACCCCGCATCCGAGAAGCACCAGACAACAGGTGATGACCGGCCTGGCTCCTAATCGATCGGTCACATATCCGGTAATCGGGGCGATACAAATGTAGGTGAACAGCAGAGAATTGATGATCGATCCGCCGTCTGCGCGGCCAAACCCAATGGTGCGGATCATCTCCGGCAAAATCACACCATAACCGAGGCGCACCGTATAGTTAATAAACAGGTTAACAAAACATATCCCCAGAATAATCCACGCCCAGTGTAATGGTTGTCTCGTATCCACAAACGGTCCTCCTTTACCAAAGCCGGTGTACACCCTTTTATCTCTGAATTTCAAGAAATTTGCGACAGAATCAGCCAGATGATAATATGTTGGCAGTTTATCTTTTGACTTGATGAGATACATATGCCATAGAAAATTTTTTGTATAGTATCATCTTATCAGTAAAATTGGTTGGAATTTAAACCTCATCTCATGGTATTCCGATGGTCAACCCCATTAACCTCAGGCAAAAATATAGAGAGGGAGACTGGACGATGGATTTAAGAGGTCTTAGCGGAGGGCTTTATCAACCCCTTTCACCGGCAAATATCGAAACCATCCACGAGGCGTCACTGACCATTCTGGAAAAAACCGGCATAGCATATGAGTCCGGTCTGGAAGCCACCATTGATTTGCTTGAAAACAATGGCGCGACTGTAGATAGAAGCCGATCAAGGGTTTTCCTTTCCAGAGACCTGGTCGAAACTCAGGCACAAAAGGCGCCTGAGCGGGTCGTTCTTTACAGTCGGGACGGAGACTATGACCTGGATCTCACTCAACACCGCGTTTATTTGGGTAGCGGCGGGGCGGCCATCAAAATTATAGATCTTGAAACCGGTGACGCCCGGCCTTCCACGTTAAACGATCTATATCAACTCGCGCGGTTGGTGGATAACCTGGACAACATCCATTTTTTTCTGCGCCCCTGCATCCCCACAGATATCCCTGAAGATGCCTATGATGCAAATGTTTTTTTCATGTGCTTAAAAGGCACGAGAAAACATGTCATGGCCGGTGTCAACAATGAAGAAGGCTTTCACACAGTATTGGATCTTGCTTCAATGCTGGCCGGCACGCACGATAAATTAACTGAAAAACCGTTTATCTCCATCATAGCTTCATTTGCCATCAGCCCCTTGAAACTTTGCACGCAATCGACATTGATTATGCAAGCAGCCGTGCGCCAGCAAATTCCGGTAGCGCTTTCAAGTGCTCCGATGGCGGGTTCAACCTCGCCGCTGACAATGGCCGGCACTTTGGCCCAGCTGCATGCCGAACAGCTGGCCGGAATTGCTATTTGTCAATTAACCCACCCGGGAGCACCGATCCTGTATGGCGGTATACCCGGCATGGCCAATTTACGAAACTTGGACTACTTAGGTGGCGCGGTAGAATTCGGCATGATGAATGCAGCCATCCACCAACTCGCTCACCATATCAACATTCCCAACTATAACTCATCCGGTCTTTCGTACTCAAAACTCCCGGATGCCCAGGCCGGATGGGAAAAAGCATTAACAACAATTCTGGCGGCCATGGGGGGATCCAATTATGTGCATCATGCGGCCGGTATGCTGGAGTCCATGTTGACGGTGGCCTATGAACAATATGTGATGGACGATGAAATTATTGGCATGTGCTGCAAGGTGCTGAAAGGAATCCAGGTGGATGATGAACATCTCGCCCTTGAGGCCATTGATGCGGTGGGCCCCGGAGGAACTTTTATTACTTCACCTCACACGGTGGCACACATGCACGATGAATTTTTTCAAGGCAACGGAATTTCGGATCAAAACAGTCGAGACATTTGGCAAGAAAAAGGTAAACAAGACGCCAGAACTCGCGCCCGCGAAATTGCAAAAACCATTCTTGCCCGGGAAGAAAAATCGCATATCGCAATTGACGTCGAACAGGCGATCCGGAAAAAATATGAGATATTGCTTTAATTCTTTTTATGGATTGAGTTATGATGCCAAATTCATTGTTGGTGATAAAAACGAGATTGTTCTAAAACCAATCATTCCCCCGCTGGTTTTTAGAAAGGAGGCTTGATAATGTCTGATACAGCAAAATGGTACGATGCACACCTGCCTGAATTTCAAAAAATTGCCTACATCAAATCAATGGATGAATATACCCATCTATATCAACGATCCATTGAGGATCCGGATGGTTTTTGGTCGGAACAGGCCAAACGCTATCTGTCATGGGAAAGAGATTGGAATTTTGTTCTAAAATACGATTTCGAGGCAGCAAAAATAGCGTGGTTCGGGGGTGGCGTTCTGAATGCCACCTTCAATTGTCTGGATCGACATCAGGATACAATTAAAGACAAAGTGGCTTACTTCTGGGAAGGAGACGACCCGGTTGAATCAAAAGAAGTCACTTTCGGGGAGCTTTACAATCAGGTCAACCAATTTGCAGCCGTTTTAAAGTCACAGGATGTTCAAAAAGGTGATCGCGTTATTATCTACATGCCCATGATCGTGGAATTACCGGTCGCCATGCTCGCCTGCGCGCGGATCGGAGCCATTCACAGTGTTGTATTCGGCGGGTTCAGTGCCGAAGCGCTGACAAACCGCATTCAGGATTGCCAGGCAAAAATGGTGATTACAGTTGACGGCGGTTACCGCGCTGGAAAAGTGATCCCTCTGAAAAATACGGTTGATGAGGCGCTTAAAAATTGTCCGGATGTTGAAACCCTGATTGTCTTCAATCGAACCGGTCAGGCACTTGATCTCAATCCGCAACGCGAGATCTGGTGGCACGAAGCCATCACCAATCCCGACCTGCCTTCCCAAATCCCCCCCGAGCCCATGGATGCCGAAGATCCGCTGTTCATTCTGTATACCAGTGGCAGTACCGGTAAGCCCAAGGGAGTAGTTCATACCCATGGCGGATATCTGCTTTACGCAGCCATGACCAATCGATTGGTATTTGACCTCAAAGACCACGAGATCTTCTGGTGCACGGCCGACATCGGTTGGATCACCGGACACAGCTACACGGTTTACGGTCCGTTGATTAACGGATTCACCAGTATTTTGTTCGAAGGAGTGCCCTCATATCCGGATTATGGCCGCTTCTGGCAGGTTGTTGAAAAATATAAGGTAAATAAATTTTACACCGCCCCAACAGCCATTCGTGCCCTGGCCAAAGAGGGCTCGGAATACGTGGGAAAATACGATATTTCTTCTTTAACACTTCTCGGAACCGTTGGCGAGCCCATTAATCCGGAAGCCTGGCGCTGGTACTATCATTATGTGGGTCGCGACTGGTGTCCCATTGTGGATACATGGTGGCAGACCGAAACTGGCGGTCACATGCTCACGCCGTTGCCGGGGGTATCACCGGTAAAGCCGGGCTCCTGCACCTTTCCATTCTTTGGGGTGGATCCGGTGATTCTCGATGATACCGGAGAAGAAGTGAAGTATCCGAATCAGGAAGGCTACCTTTGCATCCGCAAACCCTGGCCGGGCATTGCCCGCACTGTTTACGGCGACCATGATCGCTTTACCGAGACCTACTTCAGCAAAGTACCGGGGATGTATTTTACCGGTGACGGCGCCAAAAAGGATGAAGACGGATATTTCTGGATCATCGGCCGGATCGATGACGTTCTCAACGTTGCGGGACACCGCCTGGGAACCGCTGAAATCGAATCGGCCCTGGTGCTGCACGACGATGTCGCCGAAGCAGCCGTGGTGGGATATCCGCATCCCATCAAGGGACAGGGTATCTATGCCTTTGTCACATTAAACACCGGTGTAGCCAAAACCGATGAATTGAAGAAAGAGTTGGTACAGCTGGTTCGCTCTGAAATCGGACCCATTGCCACCATTGATATCCTTCAATGGGCGGATGGTTTGCCGAAGACGCGCAGCGGTAAAATTATGCGGCGAATTTTAAAAAAGATTGCCGCCGGCCAAACAGAGGATCTGGGAGATCTTTCAACCATTGCCGACCCCACAGTCATTGATGATCTGATTGCAGAAAGCCAGGATTTAAGAGCGGAGTAAACGCAAAATGCAAGAAGAATTGGTTTAGCTAAAGGCGATTCCGATATGCGCTGCATCGACAAACACGGAAAGTCGTTTGAGGTAAAAAAGTACCGCCTCGAAGACTATGCCGCCCTTGAAGCCATGTATGTGACCTTTTATCCCAAAGGCAAATTTCAGGGGATGCCTCCATTACAGGATGAGGCCAGCCGCAAATGGATCAACGGACTGCTTGAAAATGGAGAAAACTTTTTGGCCTGGCAGGATGGCATCATCGTAGGACATGTGGTCGTGTTGCCCGATTTCGATAAAGGTGATGCGGAGTATTTGATCTTTGTCAGGCATCCGAATCGTGGACGAGGAATCGGCAGTGAACTCAGCCGCGCCGTCCTTCAACACGCCAAAAATCTCGGTTTGGAGACGATTTGGCTGATTGTCGGCGCCACCAACTTTCGAGCAGTCGGACTGTATCGAAAGTTCGGCTTCAGGTTTTGCAACTCTGATCTTTCGGAATCCGAACGCAAAATGATATTAAACCTTTGAGATGTCCGATGGCTTTGAAACTCGGTATAGTCAGAGACGATCGGTTTTTGGAACATATGCCGGGGCACACCCACCCCGAGCATCCCAGCCGGCTGAGAGCCGTACACCGCATGCTGGATACCGAATTGCCGGAAGGGTACGACGTCATACAGCCCCAACCGGCAACCCTAGAGGTATTGGAGCTCATTCACACCTCAGCCTATATTAAAAAGGTCTTGAAAACAGCTGATCACAAATTTACCAGCCTTGCACCGGATACCCCCGCCAGCGCAAAAACGTACTTATCTGCCTGGCTGGCTGTCGGAGGCTGTCTGAAAGGTCTGGAAGCCCTGGTTTCCGGGCAATGCGATGTCTGCTTTGCCATGGTCAGGCCTCCGGGCCATCATGCCCTTGCGGATCGCGCAGGCGGTTTTTGCATTTTTAACAATTTAGGCATTACGGCACGGTATGCTATCAATCAATTTGGTTTCCAGCGAATTTTAATTATTGATTGGGATGTCCATCATGGCAACGGCATTCAAGATTTGTTTTACCGGGAAAAAAAAGTTCTCTATTTCTCCACCCATGATATGCTCCTTTATCCTTATACCGGCAACCTGGAAGAAACCGGAAAAGGGTGGGGGCAGGGTTACACGATTAATATTCCCTTACCGCGAGATCTGAACGATGCGGACATCCTGCATCTCTACCGTGGTGTCCTCACGCCGGTTGTTCAAAGATACGTGCCGGATTTGATACTCATCGTCGCGGGCTTTGACGCGCACCATGAGGATCCCATCGGCAGAATGCAGATCACCGAATCTGCTTTTGCAGATTTAACCCGTTTGCTGCTCCATTTGAGAACCATGGTGGATGATCCACCAATTCTTTTTGCATTGGAGGGAGGTTACAGTAACAGAGGCCTTGCCAATTCGGTTCGCAGCGTTCTTAACATCCTGACGTCAAAGGCGGCACCGCAAGGATTTCCAAGCAGCGAAACGATTTTAGGGGCTCGACTTGTAGCAAAAGCCTGTGAAATTCATAGGCCGTATAAGGTGTGGACATGATCAAAGCCAAAATACCAGCAGCCAATCCCAACGCTAATCTCAAGTCTTATAAGGATACCTATAAAACGTTTCAATGGGAGAATGTGGCCAAAGAATTCACATGGCATCACAGCGGCAAGCTCAACATCATTCATGAAGCCATTGATCGATGGGCACAGAATCCAACGAAACGGGACCAACCCGCGATCATATTTGAAAAAGGCAATCAATTAACCAGTTACACCTATGGCGATCTGCAAGAAAAATCCAGTCAATGGGCAAATTTTCTTTCAGAGTGCGGGTATAAAACCGGTGACCGTCTGTTTATCTTTACACCTTCCTGTATGGAAGCCTATCTGGCCATGCTGGGGGCCTGTCGTCTGGGGGTCATTTTTTGCCATCTTTTTTCTTCTACCGGCTTTGATGATCTGGCCTTGCGCCTTGCCAATGCGAAACCCCGCGGCCTTCTTACGCATCCGGACCTTTTGGAGAGACTTCCGCCGGAGGCCAAAGAATTTGTCCAGCATGTTTTCTTAACCAAAGGCCCGCCAACCAACCTGTTTCCCAGGGAAACTATCATTGAACACATACCCGATCAGATGCCCAAAACGTTTGAACCCGTATGGCTTGCGCCGACATCACCGCTTTATATGAATTATACATCCGGTTCTACCGGCCCGCCCAAAGGCATTGTCCACGTTCACAAGGACATGATGGGTATTTTGATTTCGGCGCGATACGTTCTTGATCTGAACGAGGGTACGATTTTGTGGGCTGATGCCGGTCCGGCCTGGGTAACGGGGACCGTATATGGTGTATTCGCACCACTGCTATGCGGGGCGACATCGTTGATTCAAGGTGATGAGTTTTCCGCTTCAAATTGGTATTGGGCTCTGGAAAAACATCGCGTTTCCGTTTGCTACACCACGCCCAGAAACCTCCTGTGGCTTAAAGCTGCCGGAGATAACCTGCCCACCCGCTATGATCTTTCCAAGTTACGTCACATTCTAACAGTCGGGGCACCGCTGGTTCCCGACCTTTTCTACTGGGTCAAACAGAACTTAAACCTGTCCCCCCATGACACCTATTGGATGACGGAAACCGGAATAATCAGCATCGCAAATTATCCATCCATGGACATCAAACCGGGATCCATGGGCAAGCCACTCCCCGGCATAGAAGCAGCGGTGGTGGATGAAAATGGTGAGCCTTTACCGCCCATGTCGACGGGGGAGTTGGCGCTGAAGGCGGGATGGCCCGGTATGATGAGCGACTTGTGGCAGGACAACGAGCGCTATCAGGTCTATTTTCGTTTTAAAGGCTGGTTTTTAACCGGCGATATCGTTATCAAAGATGATGACGGGTATTATTATCATCAGGGCCGCAATGATGACCTCATTAAAGTGGGCGGTGACAGAGTCATCGGTCCATTCGAAATTGAACAGGTTCTTTGCAAACATCCGGCAATCGACGAAGCTGCTGTCATTTCCAAAGGGACTGAACCGGGTGAAGGTATTTCATATTTAAAAGCGTTTATAACGATCCATCCGAAATATACCCCATCGGTGCGACTCAATCATGAAATCAAGTCGTTTGTTACCGCCAATATGGCACCCGATTTTGTTATTAAAGAAATCACTTTTCTGAATGAGCTTCCCAAAACCCGCAGTGGCAAACTTTTACGACGGGTTTTGCGGGCACAGGAATTGGGATTGCCAGGAGGCAATGCCCTCAAGATGAAGGATTGATTCTAATTCACACGATGATGATATCTGCGATCCTGTTTACATTTAAAAGGCCGAATCAATGAGGGAAAAATGCTTGAAACGGATACGATTTTTGTCGAGGCTGACCAATTAACGGTTTCCGCACAAGAGATCGGGCGCTATGCGGGCGGCAGCCGCTATCGATTGGATCTTAAGATGAAAGCGCTGGCTTCAGACATGCTCGTGAAAGCCGCGACGCTGGTGAAGCCTGTGTTCACATATGCGCTTCATCCGGTAAAATCCATCGAACGACAAAATGGATTTCGCCTGCAGAGTGGCAGTTACGTTGAAGTTCCTTTAGAAGAAAATGACCCTCAGACTGTTTCCTTGGCGGCCGTAATTTGTACGTTAGGTCCTGAACTCGAAAATACAACTCAGCGCTTAATGCAAAATGGCGATTTGCTCACAGCCATGTTCCTGGATGCTGCCGGTGTGGCCCAGCTGGAAATGCTGGCGCATAAGGCCCGAATGTATATAAAAAAAAGGGGGGCAAACCTCGGCCTTTTTACAGGATGCCCGTTTGGACCGGGTTACAACAACATGCCCCTTGATACTCAAACCAATCTGTTTAAGCATGTGGATGCCGAAAACATCGGCGTTCGGCTGAATGATAGCGGTGTGATGCTGCCCATGAAATCCATCAGTTTCTGGTTGAGGGTAACCCAGAACAAGAAAGCGGCCGAAGATCACGGGAATAAATGTGAGAAATGTGCTATGCAAAACTGCTTGTATAGAAAGGTTCCATATAAAAAGTAATATCGCCATGGAGCTAATAATTAATGAATTTTTACCATCCCCATCCAGTTTGTGAAAGCGCGCTCTCCAGCAGGATGCAAGCCCCATTCATCACCGGCGTGCAGCAACCCCTCCACCATAGAATATCCATATCCCCGAGAACACGCCAACAACATGGCAAAAACGTTATTGCTTTGCCCTAATAAAACGATCTGGCAAGGGACGCGAAGAACGGGGGCTTGAAAGAGACAGGGATAGTGCATCTTGGGAGAACCAAAATCAAGCCCGCATAATTTCTCCATCATCGCAAAGAGTTCTCGCCCCACGATTGCCAGAAGCAAATGGGCGTCCGTTGTTTCGGTAAAAGCCGCCATATCCGTCTGACCGACATGATCTCCAATCAGGTGCCAGCAAGCGGCTTGAGTGCGATTCATCCGATTAATCAGGATGCCTCTTTCAAAAAGGCAGCTTCCCGGCAGCTCCGGGATCTGAAGGCCCCAGGGCTGAATGGCTGAAAGATCTGAATCCTGAACATCCCATTTTTTGATATGGCTCAGATCAACCAAATAAGGTGCGTCGCCTTCATCTTCATAAGCCAAAACAACTTCCCAGCCGTCGCGCCTCTCGGTCTGGATTGTCTTTTTGGCAAACGATACCGGGGAGTATCTTCGCAGTGTATTCATCATCTGACCTTCACATACCCTTCATTCCTTTTAAATCCGAAATCTAAAATAGACTCGGCTGCATTCGGCCTGAGCCGTTCGGCCCTGAGCTCACAGCCAAAGGGCTCATGTCGAAGGCAAGCCCCGAGCGCCTCGATCCCTAAATCCGTATCCGCTTTCCTTGAAGATCATAAAACGGTGTGGGGTTTACACGAGCGTAGATACGTCGATCGCCGCATCCGTCTTCATAAATTTCCAGACGTGTGCCTTCTTTTGACAAAGGCGCATCGACCAAGGCCAAACCGATCGATTCATTCAAGGTAACGCTGAAGCGTGAAATACAGATATACCCGCGTATCTTCGTATCCACCACCAGAGACCCGTCTTTCGGGACTTGTCCGGGTTTCTCCAGCTTGAATCCCACCAGTTTGAGCCGATCTTGCTGGTTTTCAGTCTGTCTCAGGGCAACAGCCCCCACGGTTTTGGCGCCGGGTTTGTCTCGATCCCAAAGGAATCCAAGTCCGACATCATGCAAGGTCGTGCGCTGTTCAGACTCGGAGCCGATGATAATGTGCCCTTTTTCCATCCTGAGCACGTTCTGGGCTTCCAAGCCGAAATTGCGGATACCAAATTCTCTTCCGGCCGCTTCCAGCAAGTTCCAAACAGCTGGCATGTAGGAGGCGGGGACATGCAATTCATAGGAGAGTTCGCCCACAAAGCCCAATCTCATGGCGCGTACAGAAACGTTTGCATTGAGGGTAAACTCACGAGAGCCGGCTTACGCTAAGGCTTCGTTGGAAAGGTAGGTATCAGCGACCTTTTCGAGGACCCGGAGTGCATTGGGTCCTGCCAGATTGATCACCCCGAAGACATCGGTGAGGTTGACCATATAAAAGTTCCACCCATCATAGCGCGTATGGTAACGAAACCATTCCACCGTGCTTCCGGCACGGCCGGTGGACGTCGTAAAATAGTAATCGTTTTCAGCGCGTTTTACAATCACGCCATCGTCGATGATACACCCATCCTCATTGCACATCGCAGAGTATTTGATCTTACCCTCGCAAACCCTGGAAATATCGCTGACATACATTCGTTGCAACGCCTTTAACGCATCCGGTCCCCAAATGCGAAACTTGCCCAAGGTGGAGGCATCCAGCATGCCGACGTTGTTGCGGACATTTTCGATTTCTTCACGGCAACTCAAATCCTGTGAAAAATAACGCGCCCGCTGCCAGACCCCGATGCGGCGCATCATACCACCGGCCTTTTCCTGCATGTCATGCACCGGCGTGCGTTTGCACATATCATGCTTGCTTGCGGCATAGGTCGCTATAAAAGCAGGTACCAACGGCGCGCGAACCGTCGTCGCTTTCGTCTTTACGTCACCATCGGAATTGGTTTGGGCGATAAACAACGGGAGGTTGTGTCCGGGTATCCCCCCTTGACCGGGACCGGTACCCGCAGCCGTAAAACGCTTAACCAACTCCGGTTCGTCAAAGCCCATCTGGATGGCCTGGCGAATATTTTTAACGGTTGTATCCTCATCAAAGCAGATAAACGTCTTGCGGCCCTTTAGCGGTGCCGTCACCAATTTGCTTCCTCTTTGCGGCCCCGGAAGCCGGCTGAGTTCCTCCCGGGCCTCATTCAATTTACTTACATCCTGTCTGCCGCAATCGGCAGCCGCCGAAATTCCAGCCAGGCGTCCGGAGGCTTCAATTGAAAGGGAATTGGTTAATCCCAGCAGACGGCCTGCAGCGTGCACCTGCGGGGGTAATTTTATCGGCAAGAAAAATCCGGTGTGATCATCGAAGGACAATGTTGCCTGTAGCAGAGAAAGTGGAGCCGTCACCGGAGTCATTCCTGCTGAAGCGACCAAAAGATCACATTCAATATCCCGCTGCTGGCTTCCGTCAATAGGACTTAACGTTGCTTTTTTGACGGTCTTTCCGTGGGCCTGGACGGCTATCCATCCGCGCAAAAGCGGTATATTCCTTTCAGCCAACCGAGCTACCAGGTATGCATCCTGGCCGTCTTCCCGGATATCGGCAAGACAGGGGATTTCAAGGCCCAAATCGAAAAGATCGATGGCCGCTTCTATCCCTAAATCATGTCCGACACTGAATACCGCGCGTTTGCCGGGCAGCACTCCGAACGAGTAGGCCAGGCGATGGGCACAACCGATTTGTATGACGCCGGGACGTTCATTGTTTTCAAACAGCAGGGGCCGCTCGATACAGCCGGTTGCCACGATAATACTCTGCGCTTGAATTTCGATATAGCGTTCATCGAAATGATCTGTTTCAGTTCCTTTCTGGAAAGCGGTAATAAGGTTGTGATGATAGGCACCGATCATGGCGGTATGGGTGAAAATACGAACATTGGGTGTTTGTTCAAGTTGCTGCACGAGGTCCCGGGCTCGTCGGTAAAGGGGCACGCCGCCGGCATATTCGACCGTGCGGTAGTCAAAAAAACCTCCCAGCCACGGGCGTGATTCCAGCAGGATGACCCGTAAACCTTGCCGGGCTGCGGCCAGGGCTGCCGACATGCCGGCGGCACCACCCCCGATGACGCATACATCGGTCTGCGGATAGATCTCATCGTACTTCCCGGGTATGTGAAAATCGGGCGCGATCTTTCCGAGACCTGCGGCCTTGCGTACCTGTTTTAGTGCAATTGGCCAAATCCACGCCGGCTTGTGCAGGCTGCGGTAGTAAAATCCTGCCGGCATCGCCCAATCCAATTTATCGAGAAATCCTAAAAGATCGAATTCAGGTGTGCCTTTCACATTTTGCGCGTTGACGGTCATGCCGTCTCTCAACCGTGTCGTTTCAGCACAGACATTGGGTATGCGATCGACTTCCATAAAGGTATTACAGGATTCGCCGTCCAGGCTGTATAGCCCTCGGGGTCGATGATATTTCAAGCTTCGCGAAAAAATGCGGATGCCGTTGGCATAAAGGGCGGTGGCGATTGTGTCTCCGCTTACCCCCTGGCATGTTTTGTTCTTATAGGTAAATGAAATGGGGTGAGCGGGATTGATCCGCAAGGTGGGCAATTTTTCCAGCCTGTTCATGACTGCGCCTCCGGGTGTTGCACTTCAAGATTATTGATGGTGTCTCGGTGGATCGTGAACCACAGGCCACACCCGTCCCGATGGCACCACCATTCTTTCTGGATTCCGGCCACGCATTGGTTCATGTGCACATAATCGCACCAGCTCTCCGGAGTAAGGCTGTCTTCATCAGGCCGAGGCCCTTTATCCTCGCCGCCATAGCGAAATTCATATGCGCTTCGTTTGCCGCAAATAGGACATCTTATTATGAGTGACATCGTAATTTATACCTCTTCATTGATCCCGCTGGAATAAACGTGAGAGGTTGGTTTAAATGAACCTAATACACCATTTTTGAGACGGCTGCTAGTTATCCGGACTGTAATTGACCAGCGCTGCGGTTTCGCCCATGAGTCGGTGTTGCGCAAATCGTCGCAGTGCAAACGGCTTCAGTATATCGGAACATTGCCCGCTAGCCATAAACTGGGCCATATACTTGCCGGTGGCGGCACAGGATTTAAAACCGAAATAGCCCCAGCCGCAGTCCATGTAATAGCCTTCAATAAGATCATTGCCGTCCAGGATGGGGGCCATATCCGGTGTCATATCCGCCAGCCCGGCCCAGTGTCGCATGAACTTTACGCCCCGCAAACATGGAAGAAGCTCTGCCAGCGCTTCGGCTTGATGTTTGATGTAATATGCCGTGGTGTGCGTCGTATAATTGGGCCAGGGGTCCATGTGAGCGCCGGTGGCGATTTCACCTTTCAGCGTTTGATTCGCATAGGCATGATACGCACCGGAAGAAACCACATGATCTAAAATAGGCTTCAGGGGCTGGGTAACCATAGCCTGGATCGTGAGCACGCTGATCGGCAGTTTAATGCCCAGCATGGCATAGGAAATCGCCGCGGAATACCCGCCGGCCGCCAGCAAAACTCGAGGTGTATAAATCTTTCCCCGGTTTGTATCGACAGAGACGATTTTGTGGTTTTCAACCCCAATTGAAGTTGTCTCCGTGTGCTGATGAATGTGAACGCCTAAACGTGAGGCACTTTTTGCCAATCCCCAGACCACCGCATCATGGCGCAGAATTCCACCCGGGGGATGATACATGGCGCCAATAATCGGAAAAGTAATATCCTCGGATATGTTCAAGGCCGGGACCAATTCCTTGCACTGTCTGGCATCAATCAGATGACTTTCCACTCCGTGAAACTGTGCCGTGGCAACGTTCATGCGGGCGGCATTCATGGCTGCCTCACTGTGCATCAGGTTCAGATTGCCGCAATTATTAAACATCAGGTTGAAATCGAGTTCTTCGGTCAATACCGGCCACAGCTCCAGGGCCTCTCTATACAGGGGAATATTTTCCGGGGTGCGCTGGTTGGCGCGCACGATGGCTGTATTTCTTCCCGCCCCACCAAAACCGATATATTCTTTTTCAACAACAGCCACGTTGGTCATGCCATGCTGGCGAGCCAGGAAATAGGCCGTCGCCAACCCGTGCAACCCCCCGCCAATAATAACGGCATCGTAATGCGATTGAAGCGCAACCCTCTGCCAAAAGCGCTTATTCTTTTTCAACATCAAAAATCCCATAACGGTCATCCCTTATCACAAACTTCATCAAATCAAAATCATTTTCAAAGTATAGCGGCAGATCGGAGTCGTCTTGCTGAAAGGCTTTGCGGCGCGCAAATCAGTCAAATCTTGATCAATTTAAAAGAATGTGGCAATAAAGCCTGGGACATTTAAGATTACCAAGCGAAGCCCTCTTGTTGGGGCTGTCATTAAAAGATGCGCGATTAACGGAGAAAAGTGCTATGGTCGACCGCATGCAAGCATTCACAAAAGATGAACTCCGCCAGATTCATGATGCCTCAATGGAAATTCTGGAGGATACCGGGGTGAGATTCAACAGCGGCGATGCGCTTGAAATCTTCAAAAAACATGGATTCAAGCTTGACGGTACACGGGTTTTCATCACCGAAAACGACGTCAGAAGCGCACTGGAAACCGCACCGGCACGTTTCACGGTCCGTGCCAGAAATGCGGATAACAATGTTGCCATTGGAGAAGAGGACTTTGTGTTTGTACCCACCAGCGGTGCCCCGAACGTAGCCACATATAAAGGTGTACGCCGGCCGGCAACGCTGGAAGATTATCATACATGCTGTCAGTTGGTACAAACCTCCGATCAGTTGGATATGAGCGGGTGGTCAATGGTACAGCCCCTGGATATCCCCCCCCAAGTTGCCCATCTGGATATGCTTTTGGCCGATATGGTGATGTGTGATAAAGCCTATATCGGGGCTGCCACCTCCAGACAGGCTGCCCGCGATTGTCTGGAAATGGCCGCGATTGCCTGGAAAGGAAAGGAAAATTTGAAGCGCCAGCCGGTTATGGCCACCATCGTCAATGCGATGTCACCCCTTAAATATACGGCCGAAGAAGCAGAAACCATTATTGACATGGCGCATTTGGGGCAACCGCTGGTGATCACGGATTTAGTGATGGCCGGAGCGAGCGGTCCGGTATCGCTGCCCGGTCTGCTGGCCTTGGCCAATGCCGAGATTATCGCTGGACTGGTTCTGGCACAACTGGCATGTCCCGGAACCCCTGTGGTCTACGGTTCCGTTTCGGCTCCGGCGGATATGAGAACCGTGGTCTCGGCAGTCGGAGCTCCGGAAGCAGTTGTGCTGGCATCGGCGGTCATTCAGTTGGCTAGATTTTACCACTTGCCCTGCCGCACCGGTGGGATGATAACCAACGCACACTGTACCGATGCCCAGGCGGCGGCTGAGGGAACCCTCATGATGAGTACGGCCGTGCGCAACGGGGCCAACTTCATCGTTCACGCCTGCGGTCAGCTGGGCTCCTATATTTCGATGAGCTTTGAAAAATGGCTTGTCGATGAGGAGGTGTGCCGCACGATCCGCAGAATACTTACCGCCATGGATATTACGGTCGAATCCATCGATGTCGAAACTATCAAAAGTGTCGGCAGTGACGGCAATTATCTGGTGCATCCGACGACCTTCAATCACTGCCGGAATTTTTACCGGCCGAACCTATTTACACGCGATGATTTTCAAAATTGGCATGACAGTGGGGCAAAAAGCGTTTCTGAAGTGGCAGCCGAAATGCTGCCCAAGCGCCTGGCTGAATACACTAAACCGCCGATTGATGAAGGCCTGGAGCAGGTATTAAGAGAATTCGTCAACCGGCGAAAAAAACAGCTTTTGTAAGGCGCAATTACCGATCGGCACGCGCTAATGGTTTAACACCTCTCTTAATTGAGTCGACAGGGTCGATAACGAGAATGGTTTCTGAATAAAGCCATCAGCCCCTGCATTCAAAATTTCTTGGACGGGACCATCAATCGAATAACCGCTAAATATGATCACCTTTATGTCCGGACGGGCTTCTTTAATGGCTGAAAATATTTTTTTTCCATCCATATCAGGCAATTTCATATCCAATAATACCAGGTCAAATTTCTCATCAGATTTTTGGGATATCTTGATTGCCTCTTCTCCGGTTTTAGCCACTAACGTTTGGTATCCCAATCGGCAGAAGATTCTTTGGCTGATATCCAGAACGATATCCTCATCTTCAACCAACAAAATTGTTTCTTTGCCATGTGCCACGGGCGATCCGGCGTCCTTTACTTGCAATGGGACCTCATCGACTGCAGGCAGATAAATGCTAACCAGGGTTACTTTGCCTAATTCTGAATCTACCTTTATCCAACCGCTGTGGTTTCTGATAATTCCATATACGGCAGCCATACCGAGCCCACGCCCTTGAAATTTGGTGGTATAAAAGGGTTCGAATAAGCGTTGGCGCGTTGTTTCATCCATACCTCTGCCGTTGTCTTATATTTCAAGGGAAACATACCTGCCCGAGCTGAGTTCAGGGGTGTTCTGTGCGATGTTGTCATCGACAAAAACATTTTGGCTCGAAATTCGGATGTGCCCCTCCCCATCAATGGCCTCAGATGCGTTGGTCAGTATGGCCGCTAACACCATCTGCATCTGTAAGAGATCCGCATCGATAGGCCACGTGTCGGTAAGCAAATCCATGTCAACACGAATAGACCGAGCAAACCTATGCTGGATCGTGGGCAGGGTATCTCGTACAAAATTGTTCATGCATATTCTTTGGGGATGATATTTGCCTCCCTGGGCGTAAGCTAACAGCTGGCTGGTGAGGTTAGACATTCTCTGAATAGATGGCTGGATATATTCGATATCATTAATTACTTTCTCATTTTCCGAAAAATCCAATTTTAATAATTCAAGATATCCGACCACTGCCGACAGAGCATTATTGAATTCATGTGCTATTCCACCGGCCAATGTCGCAATAGCTTTTAATTTTTGTGCCTCCTGCAGCTGTCGTTCATAGCGCAATATCTCTCTGGTCTTTTGATCTACCTCAATTTGGAGCAATTGTCTTTGATTTGTTATAAAATTTTGGTACTCAAGACTCTCAAGCGCATTTGCGGCGTTACGGAAAATGATCGACAGGATCTGAAGCGACGCATCCGGTACGCGTGGCATTGGATCTGAAAATAAACCGATAAACATTCCTCTAATCTGTGAATCCGTCGCTATGACGTGCAAAAGGAACTTTCTTTTTTGATCCTGCGATAATATAGTGACGCCTCTTCTCTCACGTATTGCCCAAGCCATAAACCGTTTTTCGATCATAAACTCGATCTCATCTTTCAAATACGAATGGAGATCTCCAGGTTTACAAAAGACCAGCACGAGATCAGAATCTTCTTGATTCACCAAACAAAACGCGCGGGCTTCAAATTGAATCAGGCTGTCGATCCGTTTTTCAGTTTCTTCAAATATCTGTTCAGGCTGACAATTATCATTTATTTTTTTTTGAAAATCCCCCAGCTTCAGGGCACTCTCAAGTGAATTTTGAATGAATCGCCTGTTTTCCTCTAACAACTGTACACGGTTTTCAATGGCTATATCGTTGGCGCTAGACTCCATCTTAATTATTACTCTTAAAAAACATTTCTAGGGATGCGAGTTGATGTACGGCTAGATCGATTGCGGGCTTGAATAATTGTGGAGAAATTTTGAGATCATCCCATATCTCATAATCAAAATGTGGGATGATTTTCTCACCACTGCTACCGACGCCCAATCCGTTTGAAATGACATCCGCAATGTGAACGATGCCGGCTTCTAAAGGATCAGCGGCCCCCGATGGTTGATGATGATATCGTACATTGCTTTCCAATGCATTTGAAAGCTGCCAATTTTTTAACAATATTTTCCCAATTTTCGTGTGCCGGCAGCCAAAGAGACCGCTTTCGACGCTGTAAAGTGACTGATGCGATACGAAAGCGGAAATTAATAGACTTTTTGCTTGATCCGGAAAATATTTATAGATGACCAATCTGCCGATATCATGCAATAGGCCGGATACAAACATCTGTTCAGTTTGGGGCATATTTTTCTGAGAAGCGATAATCCTGGAAATCAATCCGCATAAAAGACTGTGTCGTAAAAATGATTTCATATCGATGATGTTTTCGGGGATATCTTTAAATACTTGCATTGTGCTAAGCCCCAACGCTAAGCCTGTTATTTCTTTAGATCCAATTAGGGTAACCGCACGGGAAACGGTGTCAATTTTGGCAGGGAAACTGTAGAATGCGGAATTTACAATTTTTAGCAAAACAGCGGTTAAACTGGGGCTTTTGTTTACAACTTCGGCAACATCGTTGGCTGATGCGTAGGGATCTGCAGTTATCTCGTTGAGTTGATTGACAATCGAAGGTATTTCAGGAAGTTTTATTCTTAGTTTTTCAATTTTTTTGCGGATATCAAGTATTTTTTTATTCTCAAAATTTTCATTGATTTGAAATTGGATATTGTCTTTTTGAAGCGGTGTACAGGTTTGGCTTCTATGAGTTACGGATAACTCGAATATTTCCTTAATGGCTGGATGCTCGAGATCAACATTTTTAAAAATCTCTTTGGTAGACTCCTTAACCTTTTCAATAATTTCTGGGTCGACTTGAGGTGCTTCAATATTTGTTTTGCCTTTTTGGCCGACAACATGAACCTCGGTTATTCCCCAAATTTTCAATATCCTAATTTGTTTCGGTGTAATTTTCTGGCCTTTCGAAAGCAGCAGCCGTGCATTAATATCCAGCACATCTTCCGACAAGACCATACCATTTTTTAAGTTATTTACGGTTAGGCAACCCATTCGTATCCCCGCTCATGAATTTATGATGATCAAGAAATACAATGATATATTGATTATCGGCAGTTTTCTAAAAAAGATTAGAAGCCATCTCAAAATGTAAAGACAGTCTCCAGGGTTCTATTGATAAACCAATGGGCATTGAATTTAATTTCTTGACATGCCCGTAAACTTTCTTTAAGAAAATAGTCGAGGTGCATACGCTTAATAGGGAATCCCGTTGAATTCGGGAGCGGTCCCGCCGCTGTAACCCCGCCCTTTTCAACGAAAGGGGAACCCGTTTAGTCTTCGAATGCCACTGTGTCGTTTGAGCGAGATGGGAAGGCTGCTGAACGGGTGGGGGAGCCAGAAGACCTGCCTTGCCAATTCTGCTATAGCCTTGCGGGTGACAGGGGTTGTGGTAATTTAAAAAAAGGGTCAAGAAAACTGGGTGCAGCCCTTCAAACTGGTGAAGTTTGAAGGGCTTTTTTTATTGGTGTTGGATCTAAATATTATCTCAATTCGAAAAGCTTTTTAAAAGGAGAAGCCATCATGAAACGAAAAGAATTCTTAATTTCAACGATCCTTTTGCTGATTGTCTGTTTCGCCACCTTGGCCAGTGCGGCCGGCCATGAACACAAAAAAGCTAAAAAAGTCGGTATCTTACTGGTTGCCTTTGGTTCCACGATTCCGGAGGCACAAGTTTCGTTTGAGAATATTGATCGCAGCGTAAAGGCAGCGTATCCCGACTTCCCTGTCCGCTGGGCCTACACCTCGTCTATTATCCGCAAAAAACTCGCCAAAATGGGCAAACATTTGGACTCACCCGAAGTTGCGCTGGCCAAAATGTTGGAAGAGGGGTTTACCCATGTGGCGGTTCAATCTCTGCACACCATCGGCGGTGAAGAGTTTCACGATCTCAGGCGATCGGTTCATGCGTTTGATTATGCCGGCGGATTTCAGCGGATCCTCTTGGGATATCCACTGCTGGCGACCCAAAAGGATATGGAACGCGCCGTGGAGGCCATTTTGGAAAATATTCCGAAAGCACGAAAGAAAAATGAGGCCGTCGTGTTGATGGGGCATGGAACCCATCACCCCAGCAATGCCTTTTATGCGGCCTTAATGTTCCAGGTTCAGCGCAAAGATCCCAATGTCTTTATTGGCTGTGTGGACGGATATCCCGAAATTGATGAGATCAAGGAAATGTTGAATGAGAAGAATATCAAAAAAGCTTATTTAATGCCGTTTATGTCGGTTGCCGGAGACCACGCGCGAAATGATATGGCCGGAGCCGAGGATGACTCCTGGACATCGGTTTTAACTCAGGCCGGAATCGAGAGTGTTGCGATTCTGAAAGGAACCGCCGAATACGACAGCTTCGTCGAGATATGGGTGGATCATCTCGGCAGCGCACTTTCGCATTTTTAGATTCTGTGAATGTCTTATGTCTTAAGGGATTAAGGACTAACGAATTCGGAATTGGGAATGCGGAATGCGGAATTTCAATCACCTTCCCCTTTCCGATTTCTGCAGTTAAATTTTTCTTTTCCGAATTCCGACTTCCGAATTCCGCATTCAGGCGCCTCTATTTTGTACTCAAACAACCGGCTTGCGTAAGCACCTGGGTTATAAAATACTATTACTGTACTCGAATTGTCTCTCCCTTCCTGGGCACCACCACCGCATAGCCTTCCTTTTTTAGATCTCCGGCAAACGATACGGTTTGCTCATCTTCCCCGTGGACCAGAGCAATTTTTTTGATTTGCAAATTAGATTTTTTGAGAAAGCGCAAAAGCTCCCGTTTATCGGCATGGGCACTGAAGCCGCCAAGATTGATCACTCTGGCTTTCAGCGGATATTCTTTATTCAAAAATTTCAACACCGGCGCCTTGCCTTTGCGGCCGGATTGTTCATAGGCTTGGCCCAGCTCGAGAATTCTGCGGCCCAGGGTGTTCTGGGCCATAAATCCCACAATCAGAATGGTATTTTTGGGGTTGTGGACTTTAAAGCGCAGGTGATGCAGAATGCGCCCGGCTTCACACATGCCCGATGATGCCAGCACAATATGCGACGCAGTTTCCCGGTTGAGCGCCATGGATTCTTCCACCGAACCGACAAAGTGAATTTGATCAAACATAAATGGATTTCTGCCCTGCTCCAGAAAAGCATCATGGGTCTCTTCGTCATAAACTTCCGGATGCTCTCCAAATACTTTGGTCAATTTTGTGGCCAGGGGACTGTCCACGTATACCGGCATGCGCGGTACATCACCCTCGAGATACAGCTCGTGCAGCACATATAACAATTCCTGGGTGCGTCCGTAGGCAAACGAGGGGATGACAACCGACCCTCCCCGCTGAAAGGTTTCGGTCAGTATCTGTTTCAAATGGGGTTTCAAATCTTTGACCGCATCGTGCAGGCGGTTGCCGTAAGTGCTTTCCATGATCAGCAAATCCAGCTTGCGATCTTGTTCATCGAAATTCAGGGTGGGATCATTCACAATGGGTTTGTCAAACCTTCCGAGATCACCACTGTAGCCCATCACGCATGTTCGCCCGTTCTCCGTTGCCCGGATGATGGTGATGGCGGAACCGAGAATATGTCCTGCATCGTAAAAGGTGCAGCGCATATCCTTTCCGATAGATAGCGGGTGTCGATAGGGGTATCCGTCAAAAAAGGTGAGGGCTTCTTCAGTATCTTCGATCGTATACAGCGGCTCGACTTTTTCGAGATGATGGCTGGCAATCAGTTCGTTGATCGCCTCCACATTCAACTCGTGACGGTTTCTTTTCAACAGTTTTCGAATTTCATCCTGTTGACTGCTTTTTTTCTTCTTACGGGAGTTCATTTGCAACAACGCAGCGCGAACGGATTTATAGTTCAGATATTCGGCGTCGGATTCCTGGATGTGGGCGGAATCCGGCAACAGAAATTCGCACACAGAAAACGTTGCGCGGGTGCAAAGGATTCGTCCGCTGAAATTTCGTTTGGTAAGAAACGGAATGCGTCCGGAATGGTCAATGTGGGCATGGGAAAGCACCATATTCGTTAGGATTGCCGGATCAAAGGGCATCACCGTATTTTTCTGGGCCGCTTCTTTACGGCTGCCCTGAAACATACCGCAATCCATCAAAATACGATCATGATCAGTCGTCAACAAGTGCATCGAGCCGGTCACTTCTCTGACCGCACCATAAAATGTCACATGCATCACAATAATCCTTTTCAGGTTTCGGGTGTCAGGTACAATTAGGTTTCAGATACCATCTAGTGTGTTTCTGACACCTGACACCTGAAACCTACTTAATCCTGAAAACCCGCGACTCGTAACACGAACCCGTAACGCGCAACTCGATTTTTCAGCAATCCGAACTCTCTTCAATCCTCCTGCTGGTCGAGACGTTTTCCCACAAAATAAGCATGAAGCGTAGCCGCAATCCAACAGGAAACAACTAAAATTATGCTAATAAGCTCCACATCCCAGCTAGAATAGGCGGCTTGATCCATTGATGCGATTATTTTTTTAAAATCCACGGCGTCTTTGGCCAGCATCGGCAACACCTGATCGATTATCAGGCAAACCCGCCTCGCAATTCGATAGATAAGAATACCAAAACCGACTGTAATTAAACCAATGAAGGAAACGCCGCTAAAGATATGACCCAAAATCAATTGCCCCGAGCCGGGATAAACTAGCCCGGATAAAAGTGCTGCTTTGATCGCTTGCCTCATGGTCGCCCCCTATCCCGGGCTAAGCGGGATATAATCTGCATTATAGCACTGCGACAATAGATAAACCAATTCTAATTCATTCAGAGCAAGAGGATTGGATTAGTGGTTGTTTTTTTGAAATAAAAACCCGACCATGGCAAACAGAAAGATACATAAGCCGAGTAAAAAATAAACTATTGTATAATAATCAAATTTTTGCAAACCCATTTCCATTAAGCTATCTCGATTAAATATATAAGCCCAGTAAAATGTAAAAATGTAGTTGACCAGCAAAGCCAATCGCACTTTACCAAATAAAAGGGCCAGCGTGCTGCTCAGCAGAAGAATAAGAATCTGAAATAAAGGAACCGCAAGTTCAGCATTAAAGAAGATGTCCATGGTATCTTTCTCCTCTAAACATTTTTATCTACGATTTTAGCCTCTTATGAAATTAGGCCGGTTCGGCATGGATTGCAAATATCCCGCAGCCGAATCTGCACTCAGCTGACGACTCGTTTTCTGCAAAGGGCTTTTTTATGTGATATTTAGGTAGTATAGATATCGTCCCCTGCGACCAGAACTTTAGAAATTTAGAGGATAAATTATTGACAGAACCTGCTTAAATATTTAGGATAATGTAAAATTTTAAGCACGGGCAAACTTTCACTGGATAATCCGACACCAAAGGGGTTCACGCCGATTTCAGCCTGAAGAAGTGAGGTATAATCCCAATGGAATAGGTTTTTAAGACGAAACAAAGAGAAATACCCCGCTTGCTCGGGGTTTTTTTATGGACATTGCCAAAATTGAGCTTAGATAAAAAAAATATATTGCTGGCGGTGGTAAGCGGGTTGTTGCTGACAGGCGCATTCCCCAAGATCGGAATAGACTGGCTGGCATGGATTGCCCTTGTTCCTCTGTTATATGCCTTGCAAGGGTTATCACCCGGGGGCAGTTTCCGGATGGGTTTTATAACCGGCCTGGTTCATTTTCTCTCATTGTTATATTGGCTCGTGCCGGTGATGCGAACCTATGGATACCTGCCCTGGTATCTGGCAATATCAATATTGTTCCTTTTTTCTGCCGTGCTGGCTCTATTTATCGCCGTATTTGCAATGGCCCTGAGCGATCTGGGGGAAAAACCGGTCGGTTACCTGGTATTCGTTGCACCAATATGGGTGGCGCTGGAATATATTCGTTCGTTTATTTTTTCGGGTTTTCCCTGGGGGTTAATAGGATATTCCCAGTTTGATCGTTTGCAACTGATTCAGATTTCAGATATATTCGGCGTATACGGCGTTTCGTTTTTAATTGTATTCGCCAATGCATCCATTTTTTTTACGATTCTATATTTCAGCAAAAGGGGGTGGCAGAATACCCCGATTGCAAAAAGCCTGGCCGTTAGGTCTCTAATCGCGTTTATTCTATGCCTTGCATTAACGCTGACCTATGGGTTTTGGCGCATAAACTCAATTGAACAACGGGTTGCAGCTTCTCCAAAAATTCGCCTTACCGTAGTTCAGGGGAATATCGCTCAGGGAGTAAAGTGGGATCCCGCATTTCAAATTGCAACCATTCATAAATATAACCGGCTGTCTGCATACGCAAAAACGGATAATCCGGATTTGGTCGTATGGCCGGAATCGGCCACACCATTTTATTTTTCATATGAGATCAAGCCGACCGAAATGGTGATGCAAGGCATTCGTAAGGTGAATACCGATTTTTTATTCGGCAGTCCGTCGTTTATTCGCCGTAACAATATTGTCGAATACTATGTCAGCGCTTTTCTGGTCAGCCCGCAAAACAAAACGATCAGCAAGTATGATAAAGCGCATCTGGTACCCTATGGGGAATACGTTCCGCTAAAAAAATGGCTTCCGTTTTTGGGGAAAATTGTAGCTCATGTGGGAGATTTTGTACCCGGAAGGGTGGGGGCAACCCTTCCATGGAAAAATAATAATTTGGGGGTCCAGATTTGCTACGAAATTATTTTTGCCGAGCTTTCGCGGGCCATGGTTAAAAACAATGCCACGCTGCTCATAAATATAACCAATGATGCCTGGTTCGGGAAAACCAGCGGACCTTACCAGCATTTTTCCATGACGGTGTTCAGGGCGGTGGAGAATCGGCGGGCCCTGGCCCGATCTGCAAATACGGGTATTAGCGGCTTTGTCGATCCCGTCGGTAGGATTTTAGCCTCAACACCTTTGTTGGAAGAAGCCGTGGTTACCCGGTCGTTGCCGCTGATAAAGGAAAAAACAATTTATACTCGCTTCGGCGATCTGTTTGCTTTGGCTTGCCTAGCAGTAACCCTTTTTGTTATATTACTGAAGTTCGGCAAATATGCCTTTAGATTAAAAACGGGTTAGCCGGATAACCAATTCAGGATAGAGGGAGGTACATAAAATGTCACTTGAACTCAAACACACATTAGATGAGCTGCAAACTAAATTAGATCACTTAAGGGCCTATCTTTGACATAGACGGCAAAGAAAAAAGACTTGCAGAAATCGAGCAAATAATTGCCAAAGATGGATTTTGGGATAATCCCGAAAAAACGAAACCGATTTTAAAAGAACGCACATCGATTTCGAGCAGGATTGATGATTTTAATAAACTTGTAAATGCGGTCGAAGAAAGCGAGGTTTTGCTAGATCTTGCCATCGAAGAATCCGATGAAGAGACGCTGCAAGAAGTTTCTCACCAAGTAAGCGATATCGAAGAAAAAATCGACACGCTTTCCCTTGACCTCATGCTGGACGGCGAGGATGATGATAAAAATGCCATCGTGTCGATCAATGCCGGCGCCGGCGGTACTGAGGCACAGGATTGGGCTGAGATGCTGTTTAGAATGTACGCCCGCTGGGTTGAACGTAAAGGATACCGGTTTGAATTGATCGATTTTCAGCCCGGAGAAGAGGCCGGCATCAAAAGTGTCACCTTCACGGCAAACGGTGAAAATGCCTACGGTTATTTGAAATCCGAAATCGGTGTTCACCGACTGGTGCGAATTTCACCGTTTGATGCCAGCCGAAAACGCCATACCTCGTTTGCATCGGTGTTTGTCTATCCTGAACTGGAGGACAAAATTGTTATCGATATCGAAGAAAAAGATTTAAGAATAGATACATTTAGAGCCAGCGGAGCCGGCGGTCAACACGTGAACAAAACCAGCAGCGCGGTTCGAATCACCCACCTTCCGACCGGAATTGTCGTGCAGTGTCAGCAGGAAAAGTCCCAACACCGCAATCGAGACCTGGCCATGAAAGTGCTGAAAGCCAGATTGTATCAGCACGAAAAGAAAAAACAAGACGAAAAACTTCAGGATATGCACGACAGCAAGGACGAAATCGCCTGGGGAAGTCAGATTCGCTCTTATGTGCTGCATCCTTACCAGATGGTAAAAGACCACCGCATCAATCTCGAGGTGGGTAATGTAAACAGTGTCCTCGACGGCGACATTGACCGGTTTATTGAAGGAGTATTGCTCTCTAAAGAAAAATAGCTGTAAGAGGAGCGCCCTTTCAAGGCTTAAGGGTCGGCCTTTCAGGCCTTGAGCAGCGTTCCTTCGGAACTTGAGGTTAGAGGCAACCATTAAAATTCGTTGTGCCTCTGACCTCCAATCTCGAACCTCAAACGCCTTAATTCTATGTTGTCTGGTATTTTAAAAAAGGTCCTTCGATTTTACTTTATAACCGATGATAGTGCTCCTGATTTGAGCCACCTGGACCAAGTAAATATCGCTATTAATGCCGGCGCCACTATCATTCAATATCGTAACAAAGCGTTTGCATTGAATTCTTTTGAGGAAGTCGTCGCTATCCGCAAACTATGCGCAAAGAGCTATATTCCATTTATCGTCAACGATAATATTCTACTGGCAAAGGCAGTCATGGCGGACGGTGTTCACCTGGGGCAGGAGGATGAAGATCCGACAATTGCCAGGAGTGTTTTAGGTCCGGAGGCCATCATCGGCATTTCGGTGCATAATCCGGAAGAGTTGAAAAAAACAGACCTGTCATCCTGCAATTATATCGGAACCGGACCTGTTTTTCCCACCACTACAAAAGCTGATACCCAAAAAGTTCGCGGCCTCTCAAATCTTGAAGCCGTCGCAAAGAATTCCCCGCTGCCGGTGGTAGCAATCGGCGGTATAACCAGCACGAATGCAGCATCCTGTTTTGAGCATGGAGCCACCGGCATCGCCGTAATCAGCGCAATTACCAGGGCCGAAGATCCGGAGAAAAACGCCCGAAAGCTGAGCCAGGCATGTGGGTGTCGGTCTCTTTGATCTCACACGAATATTTCATGAAAATTTTGATCTGCTTTTCTATTTATTTTAATTTCATCACCGATAACACATCGCTGAGTGTTGAGTGAATTAAGGCAGCCAATCCAATGAATGAGCGGAGGTAAAAATGGCTCAGGATACAAAGAAATCCAATGTGGTAGGAGCCGATACACGCAAAGTGGCTTATGCCGTGGTTTTGGTAGCCATCGGTGTCGTTCTGGCACCCTATACCTCATTTCCGATCGGCATTGCCAAAGTCAATCCGACCCAGCACTTTGTAAATGTGATCGGTGCAGTCCTGCTGGGTCCGTGGTGGGCCACAACAATTGCAGCAGTGATCGGGATAATTCGCAATGCGATGGGAGTGGGGACGTTACTGGCGTTTCCCGGCGGGATGATTGGTGCGTTCCTGGCAGGTTATTTTTATCGCTGGACACGCAATGTCTATGCGGGAGCAGGTGGCGAGGTAATCGGCACGGGCTTTATCGCGCCCGTGGTGAGTGCCCTTTTCGTGGCTCCCGTGTTGATGGGCAAAGCCATTCCCCTGTTTGCGTTGGTTCCGTCATTTCTGACCAGCACCATAGCGGGGGCAATCCTGGGCGTGCTGGCAGTGAAGATGCTGCATCGCGCGGGAGTGGTTGCGCTGAGGTAATAAATTACCGTGACTTCTCCTTTTATAATAACAGATAAGCTCCAATACGCTTACCCCAAGAGCAAAGATCATCCGGCGTTAAAGCATATCGATTTGGAGATAAAATCGGATGAATATCTGCTGATGTGCGGTGCCAGCGGATCCGGCAAATCCACCCTTTGTCGAACCTTCAACGGCCTGATTCCCCATTTTTATGAAGGCGACTTCCGGGGACTTGTTTTGGTAGCCGGCGAATCCACGATTGAACAGTCGGTCGCAGAGCTTTCGGTCAAGGTGGGTATGGTTTTTCAAAATGCCGAAGCCCAATTGTTTAACCGCACCGTGGAACTGGAGCTTGCTTTCGGTCTGGAAAGTTTAGGATTGCCCAGTGAGAATATCAAGAAACGAATTGCCGAGACCGCAGAAATGATGGGGATCGAGGACTTGTTGCCGCGCAATCCGCATGAATTGTCAACCGGGGAACAACAGCTGGTATCGATTGTTGCTGTTTTGGCCATAAATCCGCAAATCGTCATATTGGATGAACCGTATTCCAATCTGGACCATGTGAATGTTCGCAGAGTTCGAGCGGCGCTAAATATGATTCATATGCAACGAAAGGGGGTAGTCGTCTGTGAACATCGTTTACCCCTTACCGTAAGCGAGGCTCAACGGATGGTGGCCTTGCAGGAAGGCAGGATTGTATTGAATGGCTCTCCGGGCGAAGTCTTGCTGCGAGATGTGGAGGAATTTGGCCTGGAATCCCCTTTATCCGCACGCATCGGACGCCAATTAGAATTGCCGAATTTGCCGCTAGATGTACGGACGCTTAAAAAGGATACCCCATCCGTAGTTTATCCGACCGAGTTTAAACCCGATTTATTTCAACCCGTATCGACCGATCTCCCGCCGGTTCTGGAGGTGGAAAATGTTGCCCTTGCGTTGGGTGATACGGCCATTCTTCACGAAATCAGCTTCACTCTTCGCCAGGGGGAATGTCTGGCTGTCGTCGGCGCCAATGGCGCCGGTAAAACCACACTGCTAAAGCATTTAAACGGTTTAATACGCCCATCCCGGGGAAAAGTCCGCGTGATGGGTCTAGATATAAGCTCGTCCAAGGTTTCCGATTTGGCCCGTTATGTGGGTGTCGCATTTCAAAATCCGGACAACCAGTTTTTCAAACTTACTGTGTGGGATGAAATTAGCGTGGGCCCGAAAGTATTGGGGCGTTATGATGAATCGTGGTTACAGGAGCTCGTAACGTTGTTTGGGTTGAGACATCTGTTGAACCGGTCGCCGTACCGATTGAGCGGCGGAGAAAAAAAACGCGTCGCATTTGCCGCTGCATTAGCCTGCAGGCCTAAGATTTTGGCGTTAGATGAGCCCACAGCCGGACAAGACCTGAACTTTCGTCGGTCGCTTGGGGAAGTGTTCGCGCATCTGAGAGAAGTGGGGCAGGCTATTTTTGTGGTTACCCATGATCTGGCTTTTGCCGAACAATATGCACACCGATGGCTGCTGATGTCCAAGGGACAGATCATCGCCGAAGGTCAGCCCTGGCAGGTTATGGCTAACCAGAATGCCATGCGCCAGGCAAATCTGGAGCCTACGGATGCATTTTTAATATACAGCGGTATCCCAGAAAGAGATGGGGTTTTGAAATCAATAACAGACTGCCAATAGCTTATCTGATTCGGGATTGCGGAAAAATCGAGGATCCGTTATCGAGTATCGAGCAACGCTAATGCTTGACCCCCGCACAAAACTTTTATTGTCAATTTATTATGCAGTGTTGATCATTGCTTCCGGCCATTTTAGCTGGTTGGCAGTGGAATGGGGACTATTGGTGCTGTTTGTGGTAATCATCGAAGAAGGAAACGCCTATCTGCGCTGGCTGCGTATGTTGCTTCCAATGGCGCTGTTTTTCGGCGCGGTAATGTGGTGGTCCGTTGGTGGAGGTGCTGCTGCAGCGGCTTCTATAAAACTGCTGGCGCTAACTTCCGCTTTTTTTGCATTTTTTATCACCACAGCGCCGGAAGATCTGGGTAATTCACTGGTCAAGATCGGCATACCCTATGCCGTTGCATTTGTGATGAGCACTGCCTTGCAATTTATCCCGGTAATCAGCCGCAAAGCCAAAAATGTGCTTGATGCCCAGCGCGCCAGAGGTATTCCCCTGGAGCCCGGCTGGTCCTCCTTACGCCACTACCCGGCATTTTTAGGCCCGTTATTGATTCAAGCGTTTCGGCTCGCTGAAGAGCTGGCGGAAGCCATGGAGGCCCGCGGATTCGGCCGACCCCATCGCACCTTTCTGAAGGATTACAAATTGCAACCAATGGATTGGCTGGCCATGGGAGGTGGTCTTCTGATTCTGATCACGTGCTTATTTTTACAGCGGTGGTGATGAAATCTTTACCTGTAGCTTAATTCTTCAATATTATACTGTCAGTTTTCGTCCCAGAAACGCGCAATTTTGCGCAAGGTCAAGGAAATCAAGGATTATTTTAAATTGAAAACCCTTACCAGCCCCAGGTAAGATAATCATGAATCGAGTTGGCTGCGATTCTCCCGGCTCCCATCGCCAGAATAACAGTGGCCGAGCCGGTAACAATGTCGCCGCCGGCCCACACGCCCTTTTTGGTGGTTTTATTGGTTTTCTCCTCCACCTGGATGTAGCCCCATTTATTTAATTCCAGCCCTTCGGTGGATCGGGTCAGCAGAGGATTGGCGCCGGTTCCTACAGCCACGATAACCAGATCACACTCCAGCTCGAACTCGGAACCATCGATAGCCACCGGCCGGCGGCGCCCGGAGGCATCCGGTTCGCCCAGTTCCATTTTCAGACATTCCATCCCGACCACACGTCCCTTATCATCTCCGATAAATTTTGTTGGGGCCGCAAGAAAGAAAAACTCCACGCCTTCTTCTTCGGCATGGTGCACCTCCGCACTCCTTGCCGGTACCTCTACTCTGGAGCGCCGATAAACGATTCTGGATTTTTCCGCACCCAGACGCAACGCCGTGCGGGCAGAATCCATGGCCACATTTCCGGCTCCCAGTGTGACCACATTTTTACCTCTGATAATCGGCGTATCATACTCGGGAAAACGATAGGCCTTCATTAAGTTGGATCGGGTCAGGTATTCATTGGCCGAATAGATGCCGATCAGATTTTTACCGGGCACATTCAAAAAAGTAGGTAGTCCTGCACCAACACCCACGAAAACAGCATCATATCCTTCCTCAAAGAGTTCATCTACGGTAATGGTTCTGCCGACGACCTGATTGCACTCCACCTTGACACCCAAACGTTCAAGGAAGTTGACTTCCTGGGCCACGATCTCCTTGGGTAACCTGAATTCGGGAATACCATAGAGCAGAACCCCGCCCGGCTTATGAAAGGCTTCAAATACGGTGACGTCATGGCCTTTGGCAATAAGATCTCCGGCAACCGTCAGACCCGCAGGGCCGGAGCCAACGACCGCAACCTTTTTCCCGGTGGGGTCCGCTTTTGGCGGCAAAGCACCGGTGCCATTTTCTCGCTCCCAATCGGCCGCAAACCGCTCCAGATTGCCAATGGCCACCGGATCTCCCTTTTTGCCGACGATACACAGACCCTCACATTGGATCTCCTGGGGACAAACCCGTCCGCAGACCGCCGGAAGGCTGTTCATCTCCCATAGCTTTCTGATGGACTGGGTAAACTCACCTTCTTTAATCAGCTTGATAAAGCCCGGGATGTCGATCCCCACCGGACAGCCCGGGACACATGACGGCTTTTTGCATTGCAGGCAACGTTCAGCCTCTTTCATGGCTGTTTCAGGAGAGTAGCCAAACGGCACCTCATCAAAGTTTTTGGCTCTCACCTTTGGTTCTTGCTCCGGCATCGGTTGCCGGGGAATCTTCTCTCTTTTTGGTGTTTTGGTCGCTTCCTCCGCCATTGTTATCCTCCGCTCATAAGATCTTATGGAAATTGCTCAACAACCGGTACATCATTGTTTATTCGGATTTCGAATTTTTGGCCGACACAACAGCTTCCAGAGTAGACACAACCGATGATATTGTCTGTTCAAGCACTATGAATCCATAATGCAGAATTCTTCATAACACTGTTTCTCATCCTCACAGTATGCCTGGAGCCGAAGCATCAGTTCATCATAATCCACCTGATGGCCATCAAATTCAGGTCCGTCCACACATGCGAATTTTGTTTGACCGCCAACCGTCACCCGGCAGCCACCGCACATGCCGGTGCCGTCCACCATTATCGGATTCAAGCTCACCAGAGTGCGGACATTGTATTCTTTGGTCATCTTGGACACAAACTTCATCATCGGCACCGGACCAATGGCAACGACCTGATCGATTTTTTCTCGCTCCAGAACTTCCTTTAAGACATCGGTAACAAACCCGTGGTGCCCGTATGAGCCGTCATCCGTGCAGACGAGCAGTTCATGGGAGGCAGCTTTCATCCGATCCTCTAAAATGAGCAAATCCTTGCTGCGGGCACCAATGATGCAAATTACGTGATTTCCGACCTCTTTCAGGGCACGCGTAATGGGGTGCAAGACGGCAATGCCGGTACCGCCGCCCACACATACCACCTTGCCAAGTTTCTGAATGTGAGTCGGCTTTCCCAGCGGCCCGATCACATCCTGATAGCCATCGCCCACCTGCAGGGTTTTAAATAAGGCTGTCGATTTGCCAACCACCTGGTAAATAATGGTTATTGTGCCCTTTTCCGGGTCCGTTTCCGCCATTGTCAACGGAATCCGCTCACCGGTTTCATTGGCCTTTAAAATGACGAACTGGCCCGGTTTGGCCTTGCGAGCAATCTTTAACGCCTCGATCTCGTTTAGAATTACCGTGCCATCAGACATCTCTTCACGGTGAACAATTTTAAACATTTTATCCCTCCAACCATTAACTCCAACTATTTTTACCACCGGCCTGGTCCCTCAGCTAACCGATGAATTATTCAGCCAAAGATGAAATAATCTCAAAAGAATTGTTTTAAATCAAGGTAAAAATGTTGATATTCATAACTTGAACTGCTAAGGCGATGCTTGAATCTGGCGGCTGGTCACTGGTAACTCGATACTCGATGCTCGATAATCCAAAATCGAAGGGCTGGTCGTTGGAAACTTGAAACGGGAGACCCGAAACTGGAAACTGATAACGGTCTATTTCAAAAGTCCGACAAATCAGTTTGAATTTTGAAAAAACATGAAGCTTTTTGACAGCCACTGCCATCTGGATGACAAACTATATTACAGAGACCTTGGAAGGGTATTGAAACGTGCCAACAATGCCGGTGTTGTATGCATGCTGACCGTAGGGGTAAATCATAAAGGCTCGTCCCGAGCAGTCTCCCTGGCCGAATCGCAAACCGGAATTTTTGCATCAGTCGGTGTTCATCCCCACTATGCCAGATATTGTGGTAAAGCCACCATCGATTTTCTCATTAAGCTTGGCGCAAACCCTAGAGTTAAGGCATGGGGAGAAATCGGACTGGATTTCAATCGCATGTACTCACCGCGGGAGGATCAAGAAAAATGGTTTATCAGGCAACTGCAAGCAGCCGCCAAGCTTCAGCTGCCGGTAATTTTCCATGAACGCGACAGCAACGGCCGTTTTTTGGAAATCCTGAAAAACCACGAGAACACGATAAGCAAGGGGGTCGTCCACTGTTTTAGCGGCAATCCGCAAGAATTAGAGCGCTATCTTAATTTTGGCTTATATATCGGCATCACCGGGATTCTGACCATGACGCAGCGTGGTGCAAGCCTGCGCAAAATGGTTCCGGACATACCGGCAGATCGTCTGGTGGTTGAAACCGATGCTCCCTACCTGACGCCCGCGCCGGAAAAAAACCACACCCGCCGCAACGAACCCGACTTTGTCAAATCCGTCCTATTGAAGCTTGCCAAGGTTCGTCGGCAAGATCCCGAGGAACTGGCTGATATCATATGGGACAATACGTGCAGATTATACAACCTTGAACCCTAATCTTGGTCGCCATTAATGGTTTCAGGTGACAAGTTTCAGAGGACAGAGGTCAGACGACAGAAGACAGATAAAAAACTGCGAGATGAAGCGACCTATCTGTCATCTGTTTTCTGTTCTCTGTCATCTGTTTTCTGACACCTGAACACCGACACCTGAAACCTTATTTAGACATGAGGTGGGTGACGGCCTGCTCGAGCCCATCAATGGTCAGTTCAAACATCGGAAATATCTGGCGTATCTCACCGATGGTACGGGTATAATCCCACATGGAGGCAGATACTGGATTCAGCCAAACGCAGTGAGGAAAAGTTTCGGCCAGGAATTGGAGACACTCAATGCTCGGCACTCCGCTGCGTTCTTCCAGATGGATAGAGCCATCCGCTGCCCACAGCTCATACGGCGCCATGCTGGCATCTCCCACAACAACCAGACGGGTTTCAGGATCGAAACGGGCAAACTCTTCAATCCGCAGCGGTTTTTTAAACCGCGCTGGATCTCCCCACAGATTGGAATAAATGGTGTTATGAAAAAAGTAGGTTTTTAGGTCTTTAAATTGAGCCCGGGCATAATCAAAAAGGGTTTGCACAACAGCAATATAAGGGTCCATGGACCAGCCGCCATTATCAATAGCAAGGATAACTTTCAGCCGGTCTTTCAAGGCCCGCTCGAAGACGATTTCGATCTCGCCACCATTTCGCATGGTCTCATAAATGGTGGCATCGATATTAACTTGATCTTTGGGGCCCGCGGGCACTAAATTGCGCAACCGTTTCAAGGCTTCACCGACCAGCGCATGGGTAAGGGGTCCGCTCAAAGAATAGTCTTTATAGCGCCGGTCCATCGCCACTTTCACAGCCGACCTGCCGCGGGATACACCCCCGACTCGCATGCCGCCCGGATGATGGCCTGAATGGCCTACCGGCGAAAAACCGCCAGTACCAATCCACTTGCTGCCTCCGTGATGCGCCTCGGTTTGCTCTTTCAAACGCTCTTTAAAATATTCGATCAGCTCTTGCGGTGTAAGCTTCGCTAAAGCCGACGCATCCACCCCCAGTAATTCCGATAGCCCCTCGGGATTTTGCAGCCAGGACTCCAGCAGTACTTTGGCCAGCTCATCAATTTCAAATCCTTCATGATCCGGCAACTCGGCTCCTTGAAAATGATGGGCAAAGACTTGATCAAAAAGATCAAAATAGCGTTCGCTTTTCACTAAAATCGCCCGGGAAGCCGTATAAAAATCTTCTAAAGAATTGACCAATCCCTTGCTGAGTGCTTTCTGGAGAGTCAGAAACGATGTGGGGCTGACCGGAATCCCGTTGTCTTTTAATTTATAAAAAAAATCGACAAACATAGGTTCACTTCGTTCACCGGTTTTGGATCGCTGCGCTAGAGGAGCGCTACGCTTTAGGATTGAGGCAAAAATTCAGGATTAGAGGCCATGTGCGGTCAAAAAATAATATTTTTTCGCCTCAAACCTCAGACCTCTAACCTTCAACTTTATCTTTTAAGGCTTTGTCTTATGCGATTTAGTTTAGCCTTCCCCCATTAACGGCAGCCTGCGCCCTGTGATAATCCTGGCTCTTTTTGAACAATACGCCCAGGTATGGCAGATTCCCCTCGGCTAACTGTTTTGGTTTAAAATCCGGATCCGATCTCAAGGCTCTGATCCAGTTTATCAGCTCTCGTGTGGCCGGCTTCTTTTCGATCGCATCCAGCCTCCGCATTTTGTAAAACGCGGTGATGGCATTTTCCATCAGCTCGCTGTCGAGATCCGGAAAGTGGACCCCAATTATTCGGCGCATCATATCCGCTTCCGGAAAAGCAATATGATGAAAATTACACCGCCCTAAAAATGGGTCGGACAAATCCTTTTTAGCATTTGAGGTGATGACGATAACCGGCCGATAATTTGTTTTCATGGTTTTGTCGATTTCAATGATATCGAATTCCATCTGGTCCAGCACATCCAGCATGTCGTCCTGAAAATCGGAATCGGCTTTGTCTATTTCATCGATTAGCAATACCGTTCGAACATCCGAGGTAAATGCTTGGCCGATCTTACCCATTTTGATATAATCCTCGATATTGCTGACATCTCGCCTGGAATCACCGAAACGGCTGTCATTGAGACGTGTGAGGGTATCGTACTGATACAATGCATCCACAAGTTTCATGCTCGATTTCACGTTGAGTACAATTAACGGCATTTTCAGGCTCTCTGCAATAGCGTGAGCCAGCATGGTCTTGCCGGTGCCGGGTTCCCCTTTCAGCAATAACGGCATCTCAAGGGCTATCGATATGTTCACAATTTTAGCCAATTCATCATCCAGTACGTAACGCGTCGCACCCCTAAACTTTTGTTCACTATTGGTATCCACTATCTATCACCTCATTTTAGTATTTAAAGATCGCTCTTCTGGCCTTTTGAAAACTCCCTAAATTTTTTAAATTAACACGCGCCAATGAGTTTGGCAAGTTATAGATGCAAACACGGTACGCACAACTTGCTATGCGAAACTCGAAATGATTGACACAACAATGCCCGGGTGTTATATTCGAAGCCTACAAAAAAACACCAAACATTATTTGCCGAAAAAGCATATATTGCCGGTTTTTTTAAATAAATTAAGGTGCCAGTAGGATATTCTTGTGGCAGAAATCATATCCATAGACGAAAAGCTCGATCTTTCGAGAGAAAAAAAAGAAGCACTCATTCGAAAACGAAAGATCTTGGCTGTTCAAAAAGTATTTCAATGCACCCATTGCGCCTTTAAGTGTGAAAAGTGCGGCACCCAGATTGAGCATGCACCTGAGCAAACCAATCAACTGAGCCGCGATCTGAGAGTGCCGTATAACTTTTGTGAGGCCTGCAAAGAAGAATATATTGATTACATTGAGCGATTAAAAGGCGGTGGGGATCCGGATTGTTACTGGCATAACGAGGCCTGGATTGATGCGTGGAGGCGATGGATTGATTATCAAAGCAGTGTGGACTGCTATTTAAAATCAAAAGAATTCAACGAACTTCTGCAAGAATTCAAACAAACCAGGCCTGAGAAATAGGAGGAACTATGTTTGGACTTGGACCCTGGGAACTCGGAATTATCCTGGTGATCGTGCTGATTATTTTTGGTGCAGGAAAACTTCCGGAAATAGGTGCGGGAATTGGCAAAGGCATCAAGAATTTCAAAAAAGGCATGACCGAAGCCGAAGCCGAAAAAAAAGAAGAACCCGAAAAGATTGAAGAAGGTAAAGATTCCTAATTCTATGAATTCAACCGCCGATGGTCACAGCAATATCTTGATTTCGCGGGGCAGTTTGAATTTAGGTTCAGACTGCCCTTTGCACCCCGGACAGACGTTCCCTTTTTAGCAAAACGGCTGCATGGCAGCATCTGCCCGCTGAAACCTCATTGCCCGGCACTAAAACTACCCCACGGAAAATCTATTCACTTCCGCTAAAACGGTATATCATCATCATCTTGGGCCGGAACTTGCGTGCCGGAAAAATCAGGCGGCGGAACATCATCGGATCGCGCGGATTCGGCTTGATCTCTGGAGCCCAGCATCAGCATCTGACCGGCGACGATTTCGGTGGTGTATCGTTTAATACCTTCCCGATCTTCCCAATCACGGGTTTGAATGCGACCCTCAATATAAACCTGTCTGCCCTTGGATAAATACTCCCCGCATATTTCTCCCAATCTGCCGAATGCAACGATTCGATGCCATTCCGTGCGCGTCTCTCTTTCACCTTCTTTGTTAGTCCAGGTTTCCGAGGTGGCCATACTGAAATTCGCAACCGCCACGCCACTCGGGGTGTAGCGAACCTCCGGATCCCTGCCTAAATGTCCGATCAGAATCGCTTTATTGAGTCCGTTTGCCATGTTTCCCTCCTTTCTCCAAAAGCAAATTGAATCTAAATTTTGATACAGGAAACAAGCTATAATGTCAATTGAACTTCGTTCTGGTCTCTAAATGCTGGCTACTGGTTACTGGCCTCTGGTCGCTGGTTTCTGGCTTCTGGCTCCTGGTCACTGGTCACTGGTAGTTGGTTATTTAAATCGAATAATTTGATGTTAATCACTTGGAAATTAGGTCAACATATTATCGAGACAGTCACCGATACTTGCCTTTACCAGTGACAAGAGACCAGTGACCAATGACAAAATTTTTATGACTAAAAGGTTGGAGGTTAGAGGCAGATCTTGTCTCTCACTCTGTTTTTATATTTGACACAAAGGCAATTTGAGCGGTATTTTAGTGGAACCAAATCAGAGCAATAACCCGAATTTCTCAGAGATATTCTTATGCGTATATTGCTGGTTGAAGATGATCGCAAGATTGCCGAGTTTATCTTAAAGGGCTTAAAGGAAGCCGGCTTTGCAGTGGATCATGCCTTAAACGGTGAGGACGGCCTTCATCTGGCGTCAACCGAACCTTATGACGCCGCCATCATTGACATCATGTTACCCAAGTTGGACGGCTTAACCCTCATCGAGGAACTCCGAGGGCAGCAGATCAACACACCTATAATTATTCTAAGTGCCAAACGAACCGTTGATGACCGCATCAAAGGGCTTCAAACCGGAAGCGATGACTATCTGACCAAACCGTTTTCGTTTTCCGAGCTTCTCGCCCGCATTCAGGCCCTTATCCGAAGGGACAGCCGGGTTTCGGAACCAAGCTGGCTAAAAGTTGCCGATCTTTCCCTGAACCTTATGTCCCGAGAAGCCGTAAGAGCGGGCAAAACGATTGACATACAACCCCTTGAATTTGCATTGCTTGAATACCTGATGCGCAATACCGGACGGGTGGTCTCTAAGACCATGATTATGGAGCATGTCTGGAACTACAATTTTGTACCGCAAACAAACGTGGTCGAAGTTCGCATCAGCAAGCTACGTGACAAAATTGACAAAGACTTTGAACCCAAATTGATTCACACCGTCCGAGGTGCCGGCTATGTTATTAAAGCGGCTGACTAGCATCTGGAATACGCTGGCGTTTCGGTTGACTTTTTTGTATGCTGTTATTTTCTTTATATCGACCTATGCAGCCCTTTTCGTTGTTTACCTGCTGAGTTCATCCATTATCCTCAAATTAACCGACCAACAATTATTACGCGAACACGCGGAATTTGCGTCGCTGTATCAACAACATGGCATCGGGGCCATCAAAAACGCTGCCGCCATTGAAGCCGAGTCGGAAGGTCCGGAAAAAA
>CP070694.1:3867346-3874209 GCA_020353355.1 Desulfobacterales bacterium
GGTCGCTGGAATGGTTCATGATTATGTGCCGGAGGGCTACCCATCCGGACATCCCCTGATTCCCCACGGTATGGCCGTGGTACTCAATGCGCCGGCGGTATTTCGTTTCACAGGACCAGCGAAACCGGAAATTCACCTGTATGCCGCTAAACTCATGGGGGTGGATATCTCCGATGCAACACCGGAGGATGCCGGTGAAATTCTTGCCGGCGCAGTGATCGATTTGATGCGCAAGGTGGGTATGCCGAACGGATTAAATGCAGTGGGGTTTAGCTCTGATGATGTTGGTAAGCTGGTTGAAGGAACCATCCCCCAGCATCGCGTCACCAAATTGTCGCCACGACCGGCAAGCCCGGAGGATTTGAAACAACTGTTCCTAAACTCTCTAAAACTCTGGTAAAAAATAAACAGAGGACAGAAGTCAGACGATCTATTCTGTTTTCTGTCTTCTGTCCTCTGTCTTCTGTCCTCTGTCTTCTGTCCTCTGTCTTCTGTCCTCTGATTTTAGACACTCCTATCCTTCAAATAGTACTTTCCATCTTCCGTCATGCCGACAATATTGTCCTGGACCAAATGCTCCAGCGCAATCGGCCGGTGATCTCTTAGCCCTACTCTAAATATGGGATTTCGGGCATAGGGAAGATCTACGGCAGATTTCTGATCAAAAGCGCCTTTTGATTTAATGTCTTGAACGATACGAAAATACGCCCGCTTTATCTGCCAGGCATGAAACTTTCTGGTCAGTGTCACGACAACGATGAGAAGGCAGATACCAATGATGATTTGATTAACTTCAGACATTTTTGCTAAAATCCAATTTCGTTATTTGCGGCTAGATCTCCTTTGATCGTAACTTCCTTTATCATATTCTCTGAATAGAAAACAAGGAAAACCACGCTTTTTAAACCCATGAACAAGGGAATTTGACGCTGCAAGCACGATATATTAAAATTCATGATTGACGGTTAACATCAGTATCTTATACAGATACCAGTCCAGAGGTATTACTGAAAGTTTTTCACAGGGAGGTGACCATGAAAATAACCGGAGTAAAAACGTATGTTCTGCAGGGAATGATAGAAGACCAATCCTTTGGTTGGTCTCAACGGGTGACGCGCACGCGACAGTCTGTCCTCTGTGAAGTCTCTACCGATGAAAAAATCACGGGGGTTGGAGAGGCATTTTACTTCGGCGGGCCGGCCAAGATAGCCGCAAATATCATCAGCGATGTTTACGGCCCTTTGCTCATGGATAAAGACCCCTTGGATACCAGTGTCATCTGGGATAGCCTGTATAATTGGACGCGAGACCAAGGAATGAAAGGCGTGACCATCTCCGCTCTGAGTGCCATCGACATTGCTCTGTGGGATATCAAGGGAAAAGCACAGGGGTTGCCCATATTTAAATTGCTCGGGGGAGCCTATCGCCATAAAGCGCGTGCCTATGCCACCGGATTGTATGAGCCCCAAAACGTGCCGAATGTGATTGAGGCCCTGGTGAATGAGGCTGTCGGCTATAAGGAAGAAGGTTTCAGTGGTATGAAACTCAAAGTAGGATATGGAATTGACAAAGATGTCAGCTACGTGAAGGCCATACGTCAGGCTATCGGTGAAGAAATATGCCTGATGGTGGATGCGAATCATGCATATAATTCATCCGAGGCCATTCAACTGGCCCAAAAACTTGAGAGATTTGACGTCTACTGGTTTGAAGAACCCGTCCCACCCGAGGATCTGGAAGGGTACTGTGAAGTCAGAAAAAAATCCAATATCCTCATTGCGGGAGGGGAATGTGAGTACACCCGATATGGTTTTCGTAATCTCATTAATCTTCGCGCCGTGGATATTCTCCAGCCAGACCTATGCGCTGCGGGCGGTTTTACCGAAATAATGAAGATCGTTGCCATGGCCAGTGCTGCAAATATTCCGCTAATTCCCCATGTTTGGGGCACGAACGTAGGCTTGGCTGCATCTTTGCAATTGTTTGCCAACTTGCCTCATTTCCCCGAACGTCGCTTTCCGGCAGAACCGTTTTTTGAATATGACCGTTCTGCCCACCCGTTTCGCGAAGAGGTTACTCTGGAAAAATTTGTCATGAAAAACGGCTATTTAGATATCCCGGAGAGACCGGGGCTGGGGATAAACCTAAATTTGAAATTTGTCGAAAAGCATGCCTTATGAGATGAGATGCATTTGGGATATCTATTTTTTAAAAGCGTCACTCAGATCAAGTGCTTTTCTAGATTTGATATTCTTGAGTCTTCTACGATCCGCGTCGGTCCTGCGATCTTTACCGGATCTCTTTTCGGGAGAATATTCAGAAAAAAATAGTTTTCGGCGATCATTTCCGGATCGTCTTCCCCCCCTATCTTTAGGAGTTTCTTTTTTTCTGAGTAAGGTCTTAAATTTCACACCGATTCCTGTTTGACTGCAATGAACGACTTCACCTTTCAGCATTACCCCGTTGTCGATCTTGGTGCCTGGAATAACGAGCTTGATGATCTGACCCACTTTGATATCCGCTTGGGTTTCAATAAATACACCACGACGACTTATATTGCTAGTTCGCCCTTTGTAGAATTGATTCTCAGAGGTGAAAAAAACAGGTTGCGCATAGGCTCTTCTGGGGTGTTCCCTCAAATCCTTTTTGCCCTGAAAATCTTTTAGCGGCGACCTCTTGTTTTCCTCATCAAATATAATTTGAACCCCATAGCCGAGATTAAAAATACTCCCGTGTATGTTTTTATGCCATTTGACTCGCGCGCGATAACACACGGGCGCATCAGAGGAGGATACGGAGGGGGTATACGGCGAATCTTCAAGGCCAATGACGATCTCTGATTTTGAATCTAAAACCACATCGGTCTCGAGAAACATCCCGTTCTTACTATAGTTGATCAATCTGGCTCGATACAGAAAACTATCCTTAAGTTCTTCGATCGTAGCCGGCAGTTTACAAAGCGTGCGCGGCTCGGCTCTTTTTTCAGCATAGCGCATTGTTCAATAAATCCTTTTAGAACCTGAATCTTGCATAAAAATTAATCAGAAGCTGGTTTTATAAAATTTAATATTTTGTCAGCGTGTGGTTTTAGATTTTAGACCCGCTCAGGAAGCAACGTGAACCTTTTAATCCGAGTTGGTTTGTATATTTGGAAATCTTTGTGGTCAAGGGTAAAGATCTTTTTAATCCTTTTTGATTCAGCCAGAACTACCAGTGTTCCATCCGCAAGGTCCATTGGCAGGTCCGCGTATTTCTCCATTAACTGTCGACATCGTGCTTGTTGTTTATCATCCAAAGATAAGATCTCAACTCCCCCTCTTACAATAAACTCCCACAGGTTATCCTGGGCTCTCCACGAAAATCCAAGAAGATAAAAAGCCTCTGTTAGTACAGGCCAAGTGGTGATCAAGGGTTCATTGACGCCTTTCAGCAATTCAACACATGATTTGTGGTAATCATCGGAACCATCGAAAAAGGCTACAATGGGTCCGGTATCAAGAAGGATCATTATTTCTCGTAAACGCTTTTCTCAAAATTTCTTCACTGTTGATTGCAAGATCACCTTTCCCACTAAATTCATTGCCAATAAGATCAGAAATTAAATCATACGGCTTTTTCCTTTTTTCCCGTAGGGTCTTTTTGCAAAAGTCATGAACGGATGCTTTCAATATTTCTGATTTTGTTGTGTCCATCGCCTTTGCAGTTTTATTTAATAAAGCCTCTGTTTCATCATCCAATCTAACACTAATTGGCATGCTGCACACTCCCTAATTGGTTTCAAATTCAAGTAATACAAAATGTATTACAACTTACGTTCAATTTCAAGCTTTTTTAAGTCCTTGCGCATGATTTTTCCGGTGGCGGTCATGGGTAATTCGCTGACGAACTCTATTTCACGGGGATACTCATGAGCAGCCAATCGTTGTTTGACAAAGTTTTTAATTTCAGTTACCAGGTCCGGAGTGGGGGTTATGCCTGATTTTGGCACAATGAAAGCTTTTACAATTTCGGTTCGCACCTCATCCGGGCTGCCGACAACCGCCGCCATGCCCACGGCAGGATGTTTTAAGAGACAGTCTTCGATCTCCGCCGGTCCGATGCGATACCCTGCGCTGGTGATCACATCATCTTTGCGGCCCACAAACCAGAAGTAGCCGTCTGCATCTCTTTTGGCCAAATCACCGGTCAAACACCATTCGCCGATGTATTTATCTTTGGTGGCCTGCGGATTTTTCCAGTACTCTAAAAACATCACCGGATCAGGACGTTTGACGGCAACTTCACCGACAGTCCCATAAGGCATCGGATTTCCCGCTTCATCCACCACTTCGACAACATGACCCGGAACCGCCTTTCCCATGGACCCAGCGATGTTTTGCATGCATTCGGCACAATTGCCCAAGACCAGATTCACTTCCGTTTGGCCATAGAATTCATTGATGGTCAATCCCATCACCTCTTTACCCCAATCCAGCAACTCTGCACCCAGCGTTTCACCGCCGCTGCCGATACTTCGCATCCTAAAATGATACCGGCTTTTGGGATCCTTTACCTGACGCATTAATTTCAGGGCCGTCGGTGGCATAAACGCATTGCGTATCCCGTATTTAGCGATGAGATGAAAAGCCTCCTCCGGATCAAATTTTTTTGCTCGATACGCCAATACCGGTATCCCGTGATGCCAGCTGGGAAACAACACATCAATGAGACCACCAATCCAGGCCCAATCGGCCGGCGTCCAAAAGAAATCATCCTCTCTGGGGAAAAAATTATGGGGAAACTCTACTCCCGGCAAATGGCCCAGCAATGTCCGGTGAGCATGGAAAGCGCCTTTGGGCGGACCGGTGGTGCCGGAGGTATAAATGATCAGGGCAGGATCATCTGCTTTGGTGCGGACCGGTTCAAATTCACTTGAACCGTGCTCAATCAGATCCCGCATATTCAACACCCCCTCGTGTTTTTCAGCACCGGAGACAATGACCGTCTTAAGCTGCGGCAGGTTGTCCCGGATTTCCAGTATCTTTGGCAGATTGGCCGCATCCGTGACAATCGCCTTGGCTTCGCTGTTTGACAGTCGATATTCCAAGGCATCTGTTCCAAAAAGGGTAAACAGCGGGATCGCGATCGCCCCGATTTTATAGGTCGCAATATGGCTAATCGCAGTTTAAGGGCACTGCGGCAAAAGAATCCCGATGCGATCACCCTTTGCGACGCCATAGGCGTTCAATCCGTTGGCAAATTTATTGGATAAATTTTTCAGATCCCAGAAGGTATACTTTTCAATCCGCCCATCTTCATTCTCGAAGATTAACGCCAGGCGGTAGCGCTGACGCGCCCATTTATCACAGATGTCTAAGCCAATATTGTAGGTCTCCGGAATCTCCCAACGGAACCCATTGCAGACCTCATCATAGGTTTTACCGGGTTGTAACACGATCCTGTCTCCTCATTTACGTCAATAAATTTAACCAACAAATGGAAACAGACCGAAACCAAGAGCTCGGTTCGTCGCTTGTGCTGCCAAATATAGTCCGACTAAGATGGTAAAAACAAGTAAAAATATCAATCTTGACGGTTTCGTAAAAAGTCCCAACCCCGTCACTCCGACGAAGCTTGTGCCGGACTAGATCCGGTCGCCGGAGTCCAGGAGCTATTTAAATGACTGGATTCCGGCTTCCCAGACTGTGTCGCAATCGCCAAAGAAAAGGTATTTGCATTTATTGACCCAGCGTGTTAACAATAATTCAGCTTGCATAGACATAACCTCTGCTTGACGATGAGCATAATGCTTCTTAGATTAGGACTAAATTGAGCGGTTCTTTTCTGGTCTCTTGAAGCAAGAATCGCTTAACTTAGATCAGGATAAGCATGAAAGGGAGAAAGCGAGATGGATTCGAAAAAACTGTTAAAAGGCAAGAAAATTCTGATTGTAGACGACGAACCGGATGTTCTTGAGCAGTTGATTGAGCTTCTGGACATGTGTCGGATTGACCCGGCCTCCTCTTTTGAGGAAGGCCAAAAACTGCTTGAAAGTGAGCGGTACGATATCGCCATTTTGGACATCATGGGTGTAAAAGGATTTGAGCTGCTTAAAATTGCAAATGAACAGCAAATACCTGCCCTGATGCTTACCGCCCACGGCTTATCCGAAGAAAACCTGAAGAAATCCGCCGAAGAAGGTGCCGCCTACTACGCGCCCAAAGAAAAAATGCACCAAATCGATCTTTTCGTTGCCGATGTCCTTGAAGCCCTGGATAAGCAAAAAAGCCCCTGGGTTAAATGGTTCGAAAGGCTCGGCGGGTTCTATGATAAAAGATTCCACGGCCCCAACTGGAGAGAACAAGAGCGGGAATTCTGGGAAGAAAAGCTTAAGAAAATCCCGGAAGTTTAATTTGGATCAAAAAGAATTCCTAAACCTCGGTTGCAGTCGAGGATAAAAGCCTATCAGCAGTTGCATAACCCATCGAATGCAAAATGGTTCCACCGCACGCGTATCATCGTCAGCTTTAAGATTTTACGCGCAGGGCGGACCTCTGCAGGCCGTCCAATAACCCCTGCAATTCCACAAAAAAACCTCCCCCTTGACGGAGGGTTTGGGTGCGGGTAGCCACTTTCCCCTTAGTCCCCTCCCATCGAGGGAGGGGAAACGAATTATTGGACAGCCTGTCTGTGCCCACCTGAATCCGCTCGAAACTCGTCTTCGTCACGCTAAAAGCGTGACTTCGCCGCGCCAAGCAGTGGCCGACCCTTCTTACATTATGTGGGTAACTCGGCAAAGCAAACTTCTGAGTATTTGAGACCACTTCTAACGAAAATTTACCTGCCCGTGCCTTTAAAACCCTTACTGCTGAGATTTTACAATC
>CP070694.1:3874309-3878952 GCA_020353355.1 Desulfobacterales bacterium
CCCGAGATGGAAAACGCCGAACTTGATCAGCGGATACGGCTTGCCGGGCTGACGGCAAGCATATATCTGGCGAGAATGAGTCTGCAAACCCAGCCGGATGAAACACAAACATTTGCATTGAGCCTCGAGAAAGTTGGCTTTCGAAGAAAAAGTCAACTAGACCGGGTGGTCTATATTTATATGCTCCAATCCCAGGGCTTGCTGCGGGACACGTTTTTTTACGGCTCCAGCGTCAGGAATTTAAGTCCCTCGTTAATTCATCCCAACGAAATCATGGACGGCGCCATCGTCAGCGGTAATTACGTCATTCCATCAAACCGGAATTCCACCTATTTTCATTTAAACAACCCTATCATTGATGAGCTTTACCGACGCCATAATAACGATCTCTTATTTGGTGGCGTGGTCATCTGCAATGAGCACAGCGATCTGGAAGCAAAAGAGCGAACGACCCGGGAAACAGTGGATATGTTGAGGAGGCATGGGACTGAAGGGGTGATTATCACCAAAGAAGGCGGCGGCAACGCAGATACGGATCTGATGCTGATGGGTCAGGCGTGCGAGAATCAGGGCATCCAAACGGTCCTGATCGGAAATGAAAGTGCGGGTTCGGATGGTGCCGACCCGGCCCTGGCTCATTTTGCAAAGGAAGCAACTGCATTTGTCACCACCGGCAACAACGATGAGCCCGTCGCGCTTGAGCCAGTAGAAAGGCTTATCGGGCGAGGCCCATTGCCGGGAATCTCCGGTGATATGAAAAAAAATCTGATCGTTCCTGTTGGTCGCATCTACGGAGCAGCCAACCTGCTGGGATATAATACACTGTCTACGAGGGTTTATTAACCCTCAGCGCTTAGCGACATAATATCAAAAATTTATTGTCTTACATCCCCTCCCTGATTGCTCTAAATTTCCGGCCGATCTCTTCGGTGTCAACCACCATTTCCATAAAACCGGCCTGCTCCGCGAATACATCTTCCGGAATGGCCGTTTTTACCTCGGGTTCCAGAATGTGATAAACCGGAAGCCTCAACGAGGCTCCTGCCAATGGACCGGTGAAGCTGGGGTCACCGACGGTTACCGTTGCAGCGGCAATCTCGGCCCCCTGTAAATCGGTTGCCCCGAGAACCACCACCAAATTTTCGGTACCGTTTTCCTCCGCCAGGTTTTTAATGGTGGTTTGATTCTCCATGTCCATTGCGCCGGCTGCTGTTCAGACGAAGCATTCCGTGGCGGTAAAAATCACCTCCGCACCAACGGCTTCCATACAGGCAGCAATAGCAGGACCCGGTACACCATCCCGTTCCCCCAGCACAATGACCTTTTTGCCTTTAAACATGCAAGTTCCTCCATTAAGCCAAATTGTCAGATCTGGTTAATTACTGGGCTCCCATGGTTTCTGTCCGCTGAATCATTCCCCATTTGAGAACGGTTTTCTTTTCCAAATTTTCCATTGCCAGCTTTTCAGCCAGAACCCCGACCACTGCAATCGTGAAGATCGAGGCAATCATCAGCGGAGTTTCCATATCAAAATAGGACATATAAATGGTCCAGCCGATTCCCCCCGAAGTAGTGGCTGCACCAAAAACCAATTCCACGGCAATGGCGGCCCGCCAGCTTCTGGCCCAAGAGATTTCAAAGCCGGTAATCAAATAGGGCAGCGCTGAGGGCAGGATGACATGCCAGAACAACTTAATTCCTCTCAAACCGATATTTCGACCCACTTCGATATAGGTTTGATGAACCGTCTTAAAGCCAGTGTAGGCATTCAAGAAAATGGGCCAAAGGGCGGAATTGAGCACCACGATCAGTAAAGAAAAGGAGCCCAATCCGAACCAGATAATGAGCAACGGCAGAAGGGCTACGGAAGGAAGCGGATGCATCATCGCCAGAATCATCTCCATGATACTGGCCACCGCCTCTGATTTCATGGATAAAAATGTCAGGAAAAAACTTAAAAACAAAGAAATGGCCATGGCGTACCCGATATAGCTGAAGGTAACGCCAACCCGCATGAACAGCTCACCGCTTCTGAGCCAAAATTGGGACAATACATCCACCATGGAAGGAAACAGGAGTTCACTGGTAATCTGGGCTCGATAAAGAATTTCCCAGGCGGTAAAAATGAACAATAGGCCTGCCAGTTGAGTGGCTGTCTTGCCGGCGAACCATTGTTTTATCCGGCTCACCTCGAGCTTACCCGGAATCGCGACAGCATGTTCATGATCGCTCATTATTTGGACATCCCCCATCGAATTACCGTTCTTTTCTCAATGGTTTCGAATACCCCCCGCTCCATTAGAATTCCGAAAATGATAATGACAAATACACCGGATAATATTTGGCTGAAATTAACATACTGCAGAGCTTCAAAGATAAACCAGCCGATCCCTTCGGAAGCAGAAGTTGTTCCAAATACCATTTCCGCTGCAACAACAGTCCTCCAGCTCCTGGCCCAGGCCACCTTGAGACCTGCCAGCAAGTAAGGAAGCGCTGAAGGGATCATGACGGATAAAATCAACTTAAATTTTCGGAGTCCTACATTGCGACCCACCTCCATATAGGTAACATGCACCGCCCGAAAGCCGGTATAGGAGTTCAGCAGGATCGGCCAGAGACATGAATTGATGGTCAGGGCCGCAACCCCTTGAAAACCGATTCCGATCCATACAATCACCAGGGGTATCATCGCCACGGATGGCATCGGGTGCATAATGGTGGTTAAGAGTTCCACAATATAGGCAGCCCTGGTATAAAGCAGGGCCAACGTTGTCATTATCGTGGCAATCAGAATGGATGCTAAAAGCCCAACGACAATGGCGATAACGGTATAGTAAAGTTTATAAAGAAGTTCACCGGAGATGAAAAATTTTAAAAAAACTTTGCCGACCTCCCACGGCGGCGGCATGGTCATTTCGGAGGCCTGTTCTCTGACAATAAATGCCCAGATGCCGAGGACAAGCAACACAAAAAGAGCTTGATAGACAGTCCGTTTTATAAAAGATATACTGCCCAAATCTCACTCATCCTTATGACCTAAAAGATTATACAAGGTTTTCCAGAATTCGGCGAATCCTGGATCGGTCGCGATCCTGGGCGGCTCAATCGGATTTTCAAATACTTCCAAAACTCTTCCGGGGTTGGTTCCCAACACGCAAATCCGGGTTCCCAGCAAAATGGCTTCTTCAATATTATGGGTTACAAATAGGATGGTTTTTTGAGTATCCTCCCAAATCTTTATCAATTCTTCCTGCAGGCCCGTCCGGGTCTGGGCATCAATGCTCCCAAAGGGTTCATCCATGAGCAACACCTTGGGGTCCAAAGCCAGAGCTCTGGCAATAGCAACGCGTTGTTTCATGCCGCCGGATAGTTGATGGGGAAAGGCACTGTCGAAATTTTCACTCAGTCCAACCATGCGCAGATACTTCCTGGCTGTCTCCAGGCGATGCTCGTTGTCTGAATAAAGCTTGTTGACCTTGAGGGGATAGACGACATTTTTAAGCGTGGTTTTCCAGGGAAACAGTTGATTCAGATCCTGAAATACCATGGCCCTGTCGGGCCCGGGATCTTTTACCTTTGTACCGTCTAACAGAACGGCGCCTTCGGTAGGCTCCTCAAAGCCGGCAATCAGCCGCAAGGTGGTCGATTTGCCGCATCACGATGGACCGATAATACAAAAAAAATCCCCGTCATTCACTTCAAAGTTGATGTCTTTGAGCGCCTGAACGGGGGGTTCGTCGTAGCGTTTGGATAGATCCGTTACCTTAAGCTTAACGTTGTTCAAAAATTCAGCAGTCATGGGGGTTCCTGTTCTTGAACCAAAAGTGTCTAAAGTGATCTAAAATGCCTAAAGTGCCTAAAGTTAAGGATGTTAATCATTTTATTAAGAAGATAGAATTCCTCTACTTTAGATCACTTTAGGCACTTAAAACCCTGGCCCAGACCTGGATTACAAATGATTTGCTTCCCTATGAAAAGTCTATGGAGCATTAAAGCTACCATCGCCTTTTCTAAAAGAAGTCGCGCCAGGGCAGGCTTTAGTTCACTTATATGGCGACAATACGATACTAGTTTAAACATCGAAAATTGGCGATATGAAATTGATAAGCACTAGTTATCACCAAAGTTCCTCCCCTTCGCATTATCACGGTCTTATCAATGACCGGCTTTGACCAGCTCCGGCATTGCAAAGTCACTTAACTTGCTCGGCTTTTTCTCGATCAGACCGATTTCATACATGAATCCGGCATATCGCAGCAGTTGTTCTTCGATGTTGTATTGGGATACGTCGTATAAGGCCTCGGTCTTCAGCTGGGTGATGACCTCATCAACGGACATCTTTAATGTCGGTGCCAGAATCTCTGCCGCCGCTTTGGGGTTCTGGGTAGCCCAGGCTGCCGCCTCGTTATAAGCCTTTACCACAGCCTGGTAAGCCTCCGGATTTTTCGCTGCCCAGTCGGTATTGACCACCACCTGAGCGTTGGGCATCCAACCATCGGGATTTGGCCATAATTGCGCAAGGGATTTCAGGCCCTTTTCCTTTTCCAGCACGGCATACGGCGGGCTGGTGAGATGGGCATCGACCTGTTTTTTCACCAACGACTGATAGGAAATGGGGTGTCCCATCTTTACGACGTAGGTAT
>CP070694.1:3879052-3885784 GCA_020353355.1 Desulfobacterales bacterium
GCTCTTCAGATAAAATTGAGTTTTGTATCCAGGGCAAAGTGCATTACAATGAAAAGATGGTTGCTTTTGTCGGCTTCGACACTATTCGAATAAAAGAGGCGGACGAAAAGAAACCAGGAAAGCGTGATAGAGACGAAGACGACGAAGACGACGACGACGATGATGACGACGATGACAAAAACAAGGACAAGGACAAAGACAAAGACAAAAAGAAAAAGAAAAACAAATACAGATAAGATCTAATTGATTTTAACATTTTTTTGTCGGAGAAAAAGGGGGGTGCCTAGCATATTGCAGGGTGCTGCCCTTTTTTTATATTGATTGATCCAGAAGACGGACGAATTAATCGGATTCTGGCAAAATCCGGAGTTGTTAACATCGGCCTGCATATACTCATTGCCGCAAATAGGATCCAATTTGAAAGCATGATTAATTTTAATAAGCGATGCTGGATTTCCATGCCTAACATTTTTCGCTGTTATCATAGGACGGCGAATCAGGCTCCCCATCCCGACATTTTTGTTCAATTTGATTGGCTATCCGTGTAATCATTTCTTCGGAAAGATGTCGCGGTTTAATATAGGTGAACAGCGAGGGGAGCTGTTGTGGATTGATAACCGGTATTCCTTCCGCAGAAGTTCGTTTCACATACCATCCTGGCAGGGTAACCACCGCCCGCACTGCTAGAGGTTCTCCGACGACGTGATGTATCCAGTTTGAAAGCCAGGAAGCCTGGTGTTTGGCCAGATCTATAGTTTTCCAATCATCACCCTTTGGAAAATAAAGTATCCTGCCATCATAGGTTACGGTGGCATCTTCCATACGATCGCCGGATTTTGGCGTTGATCGAGCCAGGGTTTTAACTGCAAATACGCCGGTATGTCCCACAATGACGTGGTCGATGTTAAATTCATCTGCCGGAAAGTCATGATAGACATGATAGCCCTCCAGCATAAGCTGGTTGAGCTCCTGGGCAACTGCAACGTGGCCGTCGTATGCCATGCGGGCAGCGCGTTTTTGCCGAACACATCTGGAAAAATTGAATAAAAAGTAAAACATAGATGTGCTGCATAAAAAAACGATGGTGACGATTCCAACGGTGGTAATCTGTTTTTGGGCAAAATACAGCTGCGAAATATACACCGCGCAAATAAAGAGGGGTACCGATAATAGGGAAAAAAGGGAGATGTTTATCTCTTGATTGATCTGATCCAATCGTTGAACAAGGGAATGGCCCGGGGATCGGAGAAGATTTTTTGCAAATGGCGGGCGTTTTCTTTTGAGCAGATGGTATTTCCGAAAGATAATTAAACAGCCTAAGAGAATCGCGGCAATACCCAAGCTTGTCAGACTCGGCCAATGGATCACGATGGTTTTCAATTTCAGCTCCTCAGGGATTGTAATGCATCAATTCTTAAAGCTGGATCTATCTGTATCACTATTAGCGGATTTGATCAATTTGGAGGATAACACCGGAAAGATTGGAAGCGAATTTGCCTTTTTTATTTGTTTCACAAGGTTTTCAATGTCTCCCGGATCAACAATCCGCCGCAAGGTTTCCATCAAAAGTTTGACCCTGGCGACCTATTCGTGATAATTTAAATACATACTGTTCACAGCGGTATAATGATGATAGGTTATCACGTATTTCAACTGCCTTAAAGCCAAAAGGTAAAACATGCATTCAGAAAGGTTGGTCAACTCAAATGGATTCAAGACTTTCGCGATTTACCTATTGTGACAAGCGGTTTTATCCATACCTGGAGAAGGTGTTCAATCAGATGCCCGATGACGTTCGTGAAACTATTTTGGAAAACCAGAACCTTCAGATCTTAAGTGACGATAATTTTCATTCCTCCGGTAGTTTATATTACCGCTTCGATGGATCCGTAACGAATTTAATTTACCTGAACACTGCGACCTTGAAACGGCCCGTGTTTGACATCAATTACACGATTGCTTTTGAGATCGCCAAATTGGTGGCTGAAATGGAGGATACAGCGCCCTCGGCAAGGGATCAAAAGGCCAAAAAATTGCTGGTTGAATGGAATTTTATCATGGATACGGATCTTTTTAAGCCGAAAGATCCGATTGAGGAATCTGAGGGCTACCAGATCGGTTACGACTGGGCCAAAAAACAAAAACAAGATGACCTGCTTTGGAATTATCGCCATTATTTTGATGAATGGAATGAACAGCGAATATCACCGGAGAGATTTGAGCAGCTCTACATCGATGTTGCCCCCTTTTCGATATTAGAGCAAATGTCGCAGGATCAACCCGACCAGGAAACAACCACGGAAGACCATTTGCTGGAGGCTGGAATCATATGCGGGGTCATGGCGGCCATCAAAGAATTGGTTGATAAAAACAGCAAAGAAGAATCAACCTAAAACATGCAACCACGCTGTGAGATGCCCGGGGATGATAAACCATAATTTTATTGATTGTATCCTGGCCAGTTGAATTTTATGCCGATTCCGCTACGGTCGATTTTAACGATTTTTCCGGAACGCCTCAGATCAATTCCGATCGGAGACTCGTATACCACCAGGACATCATCCCCCATCAAAAAGGAGCCCCGGGTTTCCACAAATAAGCCCCCTTTACTCTCATTTTTAATACATCCCGAAAACCGGTGTCCCTTGACGAATACGTCCGCCAGTTTTTGGCAACGGTGTCGGATGTCTTTTCTTTTTTCATCAAACGGTTTTAAGCTGCTGGAAGAAGCCATCTAGTCCTCCTTTCGCCACAATGAGGAAAACTAATATCACTCTTCTTAAACATGAATGTCTGCTTGATGTTCACTGCCGGAAAATTGAATAAAACCCCAATTCTGCCAGAGAAATGGGGTTGTCCGAACGTCATCTCCAGATTACCTCTTGTTAAAGTTTAGCACATTGAAGCTGACTGAATTTTTTAGCATATCTGTTCTTCTTAAGTCAATAAAATTGAATGATGATTGCTAGGCGATTTGAGAGGATATGCTGACATGCTGCAGACGCTTTTCGATGTTGACAATATTGGTGCTGATCACCACGAGCAACCGCTGCGGCCACCCGCTCAGCTTTTGCAACGGCGTCGAACACCTTAGGACACCCCCTTTTCGCGCAGATTCCGTCGAAGGAATTTGCCTGTCAGGGTTTTTGGAATTTCAGTGACAAATTCCACCTGCCGTGGATATTTGTAAGCCGCCATGCGCGCTTTACAAAACGAAATGATCTCTTCGGCCGTGACGGCGTCTTGCATGCCTTCCTTGAGCGCAACAAAGGCTTTGACGGTTTCCCCGCGGTAGGTATCGGGCACACCGATGACGGCAGTTTCTCTGACTGCCGGGTGCTGGTAGATGACATCTTCGACATCCCGCGGCCAGACCTTGTAGCCGGAGGCCACGATCATATCCTTTTTGCGATCCACGACATAAAACCAGCCATCTGCATCCATCTTGCCGACATCACCGGTATACAGCCACCCGTTGCGGATGGCGTGTTTGGTTTCTTGAGGCTTTTGCCAGTAGCCGGGGACGATGATGGGACCGGAATCCACTATCTCGCCCACTTCTCCGGGAGCAAGTGCTTTGGTGCCGTCGTCCAGATCCATAATTTTCATCACACAGTTGGGCACCGGAACACCCACCGAAAGGGCTCCGCTCTCGGGATCCACGGGAGCTCTTTTGCCCCATGGTACGATATGGGAGGGTGAATTGGTCTCGGTCATGCCATAGACATTGTATATATATTGGCCGGTGAGTTCTTCAAACTGGTTGACGATGGCTTCCGAGACCGGTGCTCCGCCGCTATAAGCCTTCACAAAAGAGGTGAGATTTCGTTCGGTGATATCCGGATGATTCATCAAAGCAATAAATACCGTGATGGAGCCGACGGTCATGGTCGCCTTCCAGTGTTCGATGAGACGAAGGGTTTCGCCGGCATCAAAGCGGTAATACAGAATCAGCGGAATGCCGGCCAGGGCGGCGATGGCCAGGTGAGCCACTTCGCCGGTGACATGAAACAAAGGCGCCACTCCGATGACCACATCGCTTTCATCAACGCGTTGTATTGCTTGATAAGCCCGCGCATTAAAGGCGATGTTGCCGTGGGTGTTCATGGCGCCTTTCGGAGGACCGGTCGTGCCGGAGGTGTATGTCAAATAGGCGATATCATCCGGAGCCAGTTGCGGATCCACAATATCACTGTCTCTATAATTTTCCAGCAGCTCCGACATGCTTAACGCACCGTCAACGGAAACCTGTTTCATTTCTTTAAGCATTGCCGGAGGATCCATATTGGAAGGCAGCAGATCCAGCGCACAGGTTGTAATGATCTCTGTTATCGAGGTTTCCTTGAGAAAGGCTAAGTCCAGGGAGGCGGCAATCTCATCGAGTGTAAAAAAAAGCTTGGCTCCCGAATCCTTACAAAAGTAGAGCAACTCTTGCTCTTTGTACATTGGATTTACGGGCACCACAATAGCACCAAGCTTCCAGGCCGCATAAATGGCCATCAGAAACTGGGGCACATTCTGGAGATCCACGATGATGCGATCTCCTTTATTTAAGCCCAGGTCTGCAAAGGCGGCTGCCAGACGGTCTGAAAGGCTGTCAGTGTCGCCATAAGTCAAAACATGATCAAAATAATATACCGCCGCCGCTTCAGGCCGCCGGGCTGCGGATGCCTTAAAGTCACTTAATGCCGTCGCAGTCGTGATTTCAAGATCCTTGGGAACCCACGGTGGATAGTTCTTGAGCCACGGTCTGCTTTCATAGATGGTATCCATTTTATCTCCTTTTACCAAATGGTCCAGCCGCCGTCGATATAGATCGTCTGGCCGGTGATGAAATCAGAGGCCGGAGCTGCCAGAAAAATGACAATCCCCTCCAGCTCATTCGGATAGCCCCAGCGTCCCATGGGGGTACGCTCGTTGATAAAATTAAATCGCTCCGGATCATTGCGAAGTTGCGCCACCAGCTCGGTCTCGAAATAGGTTGGTCCGATGGCGTTGACCCGCACGCCCTGCGTTGCCCATTCCAGGGCCATCACCTTGGTCATTTGATCCACCCCGCCTTTGGAGGATGCATATGCCAGTTGATTGGGCAGGGCCACGGTTCCCAGGATGGAACTCATGTTGATGACTTTACCGTAGCTGCGTTCGAGCATCTGGGGAACCACGGCCCTGGCTACCAGAAAATAGCCCTTGAGATTGGTATTGATGATGGCATCCCAGGCGTCTTCGGGAAATTCCAGCACCGGTACCCGGTGATTGATTCCCGCATTGTTGACCAGAATGTCGACTTTACCAAAATGCTCCAAAATTTGATCCACGCCCTCCTGAACATTTTTAGTGGCGGTAACATCCAGAACAAAGCCTGAAGATTCTTTTCCCAGTTCCCTGATGGCCTTCGAAACCCGATCAAGATCGTCTATTTTGCGGCCGCATACGGCTACATCCGCTCCGGCATTTGCCAACGCCTAGGCGGCAACCTCACCCAAACCCCGGGTGCTGCCGGTAACCATGGCCACTTTTCCTTCCAGATCAAAAAGGGTTGTCGACATTTTGCCTCCTTTTCCTTTTTCGCAGCGTCAGGTCTGCGTTCAGACGCCCCGGTTTGTTATTGGACGACAATCGGGATCCATTGTCGATGGATTCGAAAATTCACCGGTATTGTTGAGTTGATGTATTTTAAATCGGAATACAAAAATATCAATAAGTTTGTGACAAAATCAAGATAATTGCTGAGGTGAGCTAACTTTAGAAGGGATCCGAAAAAATAGGCTTAGCGGTGCGGGGCAACAAAAGCGCAAAAAATAAAGCCAGCCTGAAGCAAGACAAAGACGGCAACAGCTAAACTATGACTTTGGAGCGAAGGCATGCATCAAGAAGCATAAAAAAGACATAGCAAACAGCCAGATGAATAACGGAGCCTCCAGCAGGTATTTCATGATTTCCTGAATTCCTAATAATGAGAAATTATCAAGTGATTCAAGATTTAATCCGCCCAAGGCATCAGCGAGACTCAGATTTTCCCAAGCAAAATCTTCGGCTGCTCCTGTTGGTCCCATCAGGGTTGAAATGCCTTGATATCCAAGCACCAGAACGCCGGCGCCAAAAAAAAGTATCCCGAGCTTTGTTAAACCCGACATAATGTACGTTCTCGTCCTATTTTGCGGGGCTCTAAAACAGGTTCGTGCATTATTTTAAAAGCAAAATTAACAATATTTCGGTTAAAGCGAATCAATAATTCCAGATGTGATAGAATAGCTTTATATTTGTCAAGATAATAATTTTCTGGTGGTTGTCTATATTTTTTTATTATAATTTTTAATACCCCGTCCGCTTGCGGCGGGGTAAAAGGCGGTGGTATATACCGCCATTATGAAATTAGGCAAAACATCCCATAGTGTCTATAAGATCCGCTATCATATGGTGACCGCAGTAAAATACCGTAAAGTCCTACTTAGCAGCGAAGTCGAAGCATGTATCAAGGAAACCTTAAAAGGGATTTCCGAAAGATACGAAATAGTTATCGATGAAGTTGGTTTTGATCAAAATCATATTCATATTTTCTGTGGCGCTGCACCCCGGATGTCACCGCTGCGTGTCATCAGCATCATCAAATCAATTACCGCAAGGAAAATATTTAAAACCTTCCCCAGGCTGAGAAAAGAAGAGCTATGGGGCGGTGAGTTTTGGAGCGATGGAAAATACATCGGTACTGTCGGAGAAGCAACATCCGAG
>CP070694.1:3885884-3891200 GCA_020353355.1 Desulfobacterales bacterium
GCGGTGCGGCCCCTTCTGGTTAAAATGGATCAGGCCCGCAGGGAAGTGCCGGAGTTTTCCAGCCGGTATCTGGACTTTACCTCCAAGCGCGGCGTTTTATGGTACGCCTATACCCGCAAAATTTCACACAGCGGGGTAATGGGAGACCCGACCAAAGCGAGTGCCGAAAAAGGCAAAAAAATCTGGGAGATCATGATTACCCATCTGGTTGCGCTGGTTGAAGATCTGAAATCCATGACACTGGAAGAAATCCATCACCGAAATTATTGAGCGATGAGAATCACCCATCTGGAAACGTGGCCGATTAAAATGCAATTGGCAGAAGCTTACACCATTGCCTATGAGCGCATTGATTCGACCACCAATGTATTTTTGCGAATTGAAACCGACAAAGGCTTCGTTGGATGCGGATGCGCAGCACCGGACGCGCATGTTACCGGCGAAACACCGGAGACGGTATTGCAAATCTGCAGGGATGGTATTGAGCCGGCGTTACAAAGAGCAGACCCGTTGAGGCTGGCATGGTTGACTGAAAAGCTGAAGCCGATTTTACCTGGCAATCCGTCAGCTATGGCCATGGTGGATATGGCGTTGCATGACATCCTCGGCAAGGTTGCAGGACTTCCCGTTTATATGCTGTTGGGTGGTTTTCGAACCCGCATGATAACAAGCGTTACCATCGGTATTTTGCCGCTCGCAGAAACTGTTGCCAAAGCCAAAGAATTTGTTGCCAAAAGTTTCAAATCGTTGAAGATCAAGGGCGGGGCCGATGTTGACGCCGATATCGAAAAGGTGATCAAGGTCAGGGAAGCTGTCGGCGGACGGATTGAAATGCGATTTGACGCCAATCAAGGATATTGCGAAGCGGATGCGCTGCGCTTTGTCGAAAAAACCCGTCCGGCCAAATTGGAACTCATCGAACAGCCGACCAGTAAGGGGGATCTCGATTTACTGAAGCGGATTACCGATGAAGTGCCGATTCCGGTCATGGCCGATGAAAGTTTGATGAGCCTGCGGGATGCCTTTCGATTGGCCAGGCGCGATCTGGTGGATATGGTCAACATCAAGCTGATGAAAGTCGGTGGGATCGCGGAGGCCATGCGAATCAATGCCGTCGCCCGGGCGGCGAATCTAGAAGCAATGGTGGGGTGCATGGATGAAGCGGCGCTGGCCATTGCAGCCGGATTGCATTTTGCGCTTGCACGTCCCAATGTTGAATATGCGGATTTAGACGGCCATCTGGATTTACTTGAAGATCCTTCCGCCGGAGCGGTGATACTGAAAGACGGCTACCTGTATCCAACAGGCAAGCCGGGGATAGGGTTTGATATATGAAAGATATGAAGACGATTGGGACCGTATGCTTCAATCTGTTGCTGATTTTCGCAGGCAGTGTACTTTGTGCTGTTGCCATCAAAGGAATCCTGATACCCAAACAATTTTTGGCAGGGGGACTCACGGGGCTATCCCTTTTGATCCACTATGTGTTGCCCGGCTTACCTCTGGGGCTGATCTATTTCCTATTGAACATACCGCTGTTTGTCATTGGATGGCTGTTTGTCGGGCGCCGTTTCTTTTTTTATAGCCTGGCCGGCGTATTTATTTTTTCGGCCGTTATTTTCTGGCCCTATCCGGTTTTTTCCATCGAGGATATGATTCTCAGCGGCCTGGCGGCCGGGATACTTACCGGCGTGGGTTCCGGCATAATTCTGAAATCCTTGGGATCAGCCGGCGGTTTGGATATTTTGAGCGTTATTCTTTTTAAAAAATTTTCGATTCGCCCGGGAATGCTCGTTTTAGCCTACAATGGTGCGCTAATGATTTTGGCGACCTTGCGCATTCCCATGGAAATGGTGTTGTATACCCTGATCTATCTGTATGTCAGCACCCACTTTATGAATTTCGTGGTTATCGGACTCAGCCAGCGCAAAGCGCTAATGATCATATCCGCTCAATGGGAAGAAATTTCACGTGAGATCATGAACAGGTTGCAGAGGGGCGTGACCGTTGTGCGCGGTCAGGGTGGATACACCGGCAAGGAGTTGCATATTCTTTATTCGGTGATCACATTTGCGGAGCTCTCCCGTTTCAAAGAGATCATCCGTAAAATAGATCCGGAAGCCTTTGTGGTGGTCACGGAAACCCTCGAAGTCATGGGTAAACGCATCGGCAATCAGCCGCACTGGTAATCGCAACGGCATGTAGAAATGAGAACAATGATGGTAAAAATATCAACAATTGGGCTACTGATCGTACCCATCGCTGTTGGTCTGTCGATTTTTGCTGTCGCCGCGGAAAAACACATTGTCGGCTGGATAGAAATTGTCAGCATTTATCCCGGCAATATGAAAATCAAGGCCAAACTGGACACCGGGGCCAGAAATTCTTCGTTGAATGCCAAAAAATTAATAGAATTTGAGCGCAATGGTGAAAGATGGGTGCGTTTCGATCTGACCAACTGGAAAGGTCGCATAGAGACCTTTGAGGCAAAGGTCAACCGGACAGCCAAGATCAAACAGCTTGGCCAAGAAGCCGACAGCCGCCAGGTCATCAAACTCGGAATCTGTATTGGAGGCACATACAAAGAAGTCGAAGTCAATTTGGAGGACCGCAGTGGCTTTAATTACCAGATGCTAGTTGGCCGGAGCTTTCTTAAAGGATCATTTATCGTCGATCCGGAGCTTAGCTTCACCATTAAACCGAACTGCCAGGGAGTATCCGGTCAATGAGCAAACGACACCTTTATTTGCTTGCCGGGGCGTTAACGGCCATCGGTCTCATCATTTTCTTTTACAAATTACGTGTGCTGGAATTTCCTTTAGTTCCCGGAGTCAAAACCCATATTTGGAGCATCGAGGCTCAAATTACCTTTGAAGCTGAAAATAAACCCGTCGAGGTTTCGATGTTCATCCCCCGTAATTCCCATCGGTTTACCATTGTCGATGAGAATTTTGTGTCCAGGGGTTACGGCGTTAATATTTCTAGCGAAGAAGGAAAGCGCAAAGTACATTGGTCGATACGCAATGCCAAGGGACTGCAAAGCTTATATTATCGAGCTTCGGTACGTCGAATTGAACGTGAAGTTCCCCCCATAACGTCGGCAGGTTCGGATCTAAAGAAACCCGATTTTAGAGGTGCTTATCTGGAAGCTTCCCTGGCGATCATTTCGGAGGCTCGCGATAAATCCGCCGATATTGACAGCACCGTGACCGGTCTGTTGCAACGCATCAACCATCCTCAAGCGGACGGCAGTGTCGCCCTACTGTTGGGGAAAGATGCAACCGCTCAGAAAAAAGTTGATCTTACCAGTCAATTATTGGCAATGGCCGACATTCATGCACGGGTTGTGCATGGTATCCGACTGGAAGTACAGCATCGCAATGCTCCTATTCTGCATTGGCTGGAAGTTTTTGATAAGCAAAGATGGATAGCCTACGATCCAGCTTCCGGAGCCAAAGGGATTCCGGATGACTACCTGCCCTGGTGGCGAGGCATGGAAGCATTGGTCGATTCCCAGGGGGTGAAGAAACTGACGACATCATTTTCCGTTGCCCGCGGGGAGGAAACTGCGGTGCAGGCCGCCATTGAAAAGGGCGAGTCCCAAAAATCATTTTTGTTGGACTTCTCGCTGTTTAGCCTCCCCATTCAAACCCAGGCGGTCTATCATGTCATATTAATGGTGCCGGTCGGCGTTCTGCTCCTGGTTATCTTGCGCAATGTTATCGGGATCCGTACATTCGGCACCTTTATGCCGGTGCTGATTGCTTTGGCTTTTAGAGAGACCCAGCTTATCTGGGGGGTTTTTCTATTTACCACCCTGATTGCTATCGGTCTGCTGATTCGTTTGTACCTTGAGCACTTAAAATTGCTGGTCGTACCACGATTGGCTGCCTTTGTAATTGTGGTGATCGGTTTGATGGCATTGCTCAGTGTGCTGACCCACAAGCTCGGACTGGAACGGGGTTTGTCCGTCGCGCTTTTTCCCATGGTCATTTTAACCATGACCATCGAACGCATGTCGATTATCTGGGAAGAACTCGGCGCTTTTGAAACCATCAAACAGGGTTTAGGATCCATCTTTGCTGCGATCCTGGCCTATCTGGTGATGACGATCAAATACCTTGAATACCTAATGTTTATATTCCCTGAGTTGCTGCTGGTTTTACTGGCCGGCATTATTTTGCTTGGCCGTTATTCCGGATATCGGTTGCTGGAACTTCGCCGCTTTAAGGCATTGACGGAGATTTCTTCCGATGTTTAGCACATCTAACCAACTTAAAAAAATCGGTGTGTTAGGTATCAACCGGCGCAACACCGAATATACCTTGAAATACAATTCGCGGCGGCTGTATCCGTTGGTAGATGACAAGCTGAAAACCAAAAAAATCGCGGTAGACACCGGAATTGCCGTTCCTCAACTCTATGGGGTGGTGGAGTCGGAATATCAGGTCAGGCATTTCGATGCGTTGCTGAAATCTCATTCGGATTTTGTCATTAAACCCTCTCGAGGGTCAGGTGGCGAAGGTATCCTCGTCATAATCGGACGCTCTAAAAATATGTATCGCCAAATCGACGGTACGCTCTTGAGCGCCGAGGAAATTGGTTATCATCTGTTTAATATCATCAGTGGTATGTACAGCCTGGGCGGTCAGCCGGACAAAGCCTTGATCGAATACCGGGTGCAATTCGATCCGATATTCGAAGCCATCAGCTATCAGGGAATACCGGATATCCGGGTTATTGTGTTTTTAGGGGTGCCGGTCATGTCCATGGTAAGGCTCCCCACCCGTATGTCGAGCGGCAAAGCCAACTTGCACCAGGGGGCGATCGGAGCCGGTATCGATATCACAAACGGTGACACGCTTACGGCAGTCTGGCGAAATAATATTGTTGACGAGCACCCGGATACTGCAAACCCTGTTACCGGTGTCCGAATTCCGCACTGGAATACGCTGCTTCATATTGCGGCCCGCTGCTATGAGCTGACTGGTTTGGGATATATCGGTGTGGATCTTGTGCTGGACAAAGATAAGGGACCCTTAATTTTGGAGCTGAATGCCCGTCCGGGCCTCAGTATTCAGATCGCCAACCGGTCAGGCTTGCTACCGCGTTTAAAGCTGGTTGAACAGCATCACAGCGAGCTGGTAAATCTTGACGACCGTGTTGAATTCTCGAAACAAAACTTTGGGCATAAGGAATAATTCATCTGTCCGGAAAGGAGGCTTATCATGATCAGAAACATTATCTTTATAGGTCTGATCGTCTTTATTCTTATTTTTGTGGTTCAAAACACCCAGGTGGTGGAATTCCGGTTTC
>CP070694.1:3891300-3896252 GCA_020353355.1 Desulfobacterales bacterium
ATTGAGGCATTTGCCAATTTATGGGCCGGGGCGCAGCGCGAGGAGCTGTCCCTTGATCTGATGCGCTATTTGCCCCAGGCACCTGATGGTGTAATGGAGTATCTGTTCATTTGTTTGATGCTGTGGGGAAAGGAGCAGGGATACCGCTGGTTCAACCTGGGGATGGCGCCGTTTTCAGGCCTTGAGAACCGGGCGTTGGCACCGCTGTGGAATCGTCTCGGTGCATTTGTCTTCCGCTACGGGGAACATTTTTACAATTTCCAGGGGCTGCGCCAATACAAGCAAAAATTTGATCCCCAGTGGCGGCCGAAATATCTGGCCTCGCCCGGAGGTCTGGCGTTGCCTCAAATTTTCGCCAATTTAGCAACGCTCATATCGGGAGGGGTGAAAGGAGTCGTAGCAAAATGAATCGCGTGGTTGTCTTTTTTTTCACTGTGTTTTTTATGCTCAATGTTGCTTATGGCATTCGGGGTGATGAAATAACCGGGTCTTTGAATATTCATCAAGTGGCTGATCCATATGAGCAAGGGACATTCCGAGGTGTGCTCGAGCGGATCAAGGGCCCTGGAAATCCTCAAGGAGCGTTATGCGAGGGGTGAGATCGAGAAAGAGGAGTTTGAGGAAAAGAAAAAGGATCTTGGCTACTGAGTTGAGTGTCGCCACCATTAATCCGGTATCCGCACTCCAGGTCATCAAAAACAAAAAGCTCCAATCAATTGTCAAACAGGTTTTTGAAAAGCTCTCTAAAGTGATCAAAAAAACGGCAGTAGATTCAACAGATACCAGATCAAAGCCGCGACGATGGCGGTCCCGGGAATGGTCAGCAGCCATGCCCACACGATCCGGTAAGCCACCCCCCATCTGACGGCCGACAACCTGGTGGTCGCACCGACCCCGATGATGGCACCGGTAATGGTGTGGGTGGTTGAAACGGGAATGCCGCCGACCGTCGAAAGCAATATCGATGATGCCGCCGCCGTCTCGGCACAAAATCCGTGAACGGACTTCAGTTTGGTCATTTTCATGCCGAGGGTCTCGATGACACGCCAGCCGCCGGCCAGCGTTCCCAGCGCGATGGCGGCATGGCAGATCAGAACCACCCAAAAGGGCACATGAAATCCGCCCTTCAAATAACCCGTGCTGTATAACAGCACTGCAATGATCCCCATGGTCTTCTGGGCATCATTGGTTCCGTGACCAAGGCTGTATGCGGCCGCAGAAATCAACTGCAGCCGTCGGAACCAACGGTCCACCCGTTGGGGAGTGCGGCGACGGCAGATCCAGTAAACGGCAACCATTAACAGATAGCCTAAAACGGTACCGACAAAGGGTGCCAATGCTATAAAAACTGCAATTTTCAGCAATCCATGCCAGACCAACGCATCGAGGCCGGCCTTTGCCATGCCTGAGCCCACCAGCCCACCGACCAGCGCATGGGAGACGCTGATCGGCAGCCCTATATACGTGCAGGTGTAAGTCCACAAAATGGCGGCGCATAAGGTGGAAAGTATCAGGGTGGCATCAACAATGCCGGGATCAACGACACCTTTGCCGATAGTGGTGGCGACATGGACGCCGAAGAAAAAAGCGGCTGCCAGGTTAAAAAACGCGGCCCATAAGACCGCCAGCCGCGGAGAGAGCACGCGGGTGGAGACGACCGTGGCAATCGAGTTGGCGGCGTCGTTCATTCCGTTGAGAAAGTCGAATATCAGGGCGACAATCACGATGAAGATAACATAAGCCAACATGGCGTCAGGTTCCCCGCTCAAGCATTCTCCAAGACAAGGCCTTCGATAATGTCGGCCACATCCTCGCATTGGTCGGTGGCCGTCTCGATGTGTTCCAGAATATCCTTCCACTTAATCAATTCTTTGGGATCATCTTCTTCTTGAAACAAACGGGCAATGGCCTGCTGGTAGGCCTGGTCGGCTTCATTTTCCAGGTGATTCAGTTCCACGGCCAGCGCCAGAAGACGATCGGACGCTTTGCTCAGCTGCCTCAGAAGGCCCACCATCGCCGCTACCTTTTCTGTCCCCTGAACCAGCAAGTCAGCCAGATGCATGGCCTTCTGCAATGTTTTGCGGGGATTGTATAAGTCAAGCAGGGAAGAAACGGCTTCGGTCGTGTCGAGAATATCGTCCAGGCCAACGACCAACCGCAGGATGTCCTGTCGATCCAACGGCGTAACAAAGGTCTTGTGGAGGGTTTCGATGCTGCGATGGGTCAGTTCATCGGCTTCACTTTCGATGTCCTTAATGCGGCGCGCGGCTTCACCATAAGGGCCACCTGTTGCGAGCATGGACCTGAGATGTTTGGCAGCCTCGGTCATCAAGGCGCAGATCTTCTCGAAATTGTCAAAAAAGACTTCCTCCCGTGGAATGATCGAACGAAACATGGCACACCTCTTTATCGTCATCCTTAAATTATCGAGCTATCCAGGCCAAACGCAACGATGATGCAATAATTTAATGCATAGTTTCAAGGGCTGACCTGAGCATTGAAAGGCTGCTATTTTGAAGGGATCTTATAATATTGGATTGCCTCTGGAATATACTTTTTTATATCTGCGATCCGCGTTTCTGGAGCCGGATGGGTCGACAAAAATGCCGGCGGTCGCGATTTGCCTTCTTGCTTATTCATACGCTCCCAGAAGGGGATCGCTTCCCGGGGATCATATCCCGCCCGAGCCATTAGTATCAAACCGATGCGATCGGCTTCACTTTCGTGCAAACGGCTGTATGGCAGCAAAAAGCCGACGGTGGCTCCGGCGCCATATACGGTCATGAAAAGTTGTCTGGTTTGCTGCGGGCTGCTTGAAAGCGCTGCCGCCAGCGCCATCCCTCCCATTTGTGCCAACAGAGCGTCGCTCATTCGTTCGTTACCGTGATCAGCCAGCGCATGACCGACTTCATGGCCCAGCACCACGGCCAGTCCGGTTTCATTCTGAGTATAGGGTAAAATTCCGGTGTAAACGGCTGCCTTTCCGCCGGGCATCACCCAGGCGTTGACCATTTTGTCGTCCTCTATGACGTTGAACTCCCATTTGTAGTTTTTAATATTGGCGCTTTGGCCGGCCTCTGCCAAAAAGGATTCTGCTGCTTTTGCAATTTTAAATCCCACGTTGCGAATCATTTGCACCGTCTGTTGATCCGTTGAGAGTTTGCTTTTTTTGAGCACCTCGTTATACTGCTGAAAGCTCATCGTCAGAAGATCCGACTCCGGCACCAGGTGCAAACTCTGGCGATGGGTGATCGGGACCTCCGCACAGCCGATGATATAAAAGAGCAGCAGAATAAGAAAAAGATATCTGGTACGAAATAAGGTGCGGTGCGGTTTTGGGATTGCCATCGTCTTACCCCCTAATCGTTGTGATATGATTATTCCAAGCCTCATTTCAGTTTGAGTAGATCGAAAAACAGGGATTGAGCTTCTCCGCTGGAAGGGTTGATTGTCGCAGCCTTTTGTGCGGCCTGCAACGCTTTCATCAGGTTTCCCTGTTTGAAAAAGGCTTTTGCCAGTCCGAGATAAGCGTCAAACTGATTGGGCGAAAGATCGGTTACTTCCGTATAAGCAGATATCGCCTCGCTGAATTTGCCCTGGGAAAGCAGTTGCCCGCCGAATCCGATCAGGCTGTCAACCAGCTGATGTTGAAAGGGCGCCGATTGCGGGGACAATGAGAGTCCTTCCCTCAGATGGGTAAGAGCCCCCTGAAAGTTGCCTTTTTTAAAGGCATCGGTGGCTGCGGCCAGCAATGCGTCCAGTAATACATCCAGGGCTTCTTTTTTTGTTTCCGTTGGAGACAGACGATAGGCGGTTCTGAGCGGCGGAATGGCATCCAGCCATCGTCTTAAATTCAAATACGACCGACCAAGGTACAGGTAGGCCCGGCCATATTCGGGTTCCAGTTCGGTGGCTTTCACAAAGTGGGGGACAGCCTGTTCATAATTGCCGGCATTGAATAAAGCAAGTCCTTTTTCGAACTCCCGTTGAGCGTCTAAGCCAATGAATAGCCCCGCACACGAACAAAGGACGAACATAGAAACGAGAACCAATATTTTCTTGTGCATAACATCTCCCTCCTTAAGGAAATCACTGTAATTTTTTATTTGATTGGTCGAGTTAATCGCTGCCAATTATTTTTTCCGATCGATTCGAAGTCATCAATTTGTACTGGAAAAACGATCCTAAAACCACCAAAGTAACAAGCACGATTTTTTCCAACTGGGGATTAACATGAATGCTTTGAACGACGAGAGCGGCCCCGGAAAACGAAGAAAGAAAAATCAGAGCCCAGTCAAACAGAAAAAACAGCAAAACTGCACCGCTAATACCTCCGATGATATGCGGCAGCCAGATGAATTGACCCAGATGAAGACCCAGGAGATCCATCAGATTAACCGCGATAAAGCTGCCGGCGGCAAAACCTGCCAATACAATCGCAACTTTTTGGAACAAAATCGCTAGAATGGCACCCACGATGCCGCCGCCAACGGCAATAACCAGCAAAATTAGATCGGAGTATATTGCCCATATCCGGGGCGTATAATAAAACCCGACCGCAAAACCCATGCAGCCGACAAAGAGCCAAAACAGTTTGCGCCCGAGAGTAAGCATTGATATTCCGATGATGAAATTTACGATTCCCATCAGCCATCCCCCCTGTTATTTAAGGCTAATCCAGTGTTTTCGAATTTTTTCGAGAGCGTAAAGACCCGGTAGAATCTAGCTATCCTTCCTACGACCTTTAATACGCGTGATCTCGGACATCAGCTCGATTTGAATCTGCTGAATTTCCACCAGGCGCTCCCATTGATGCGACATTAGATGATCAATCTTTTCATGAAGATGTCGAATCTCAAGTTCCGCCTTCAGGTTAACCCGATAGTCATGCTCTGATCGAAGACGATCTTTTGCTTCCTGCCTATTTTGGCTCATCATAATTACCGGGGCCT
>CP070694.1:3896352-3906498 GCA_020353355.1 Desulfobacterales bacterium
ATCGGCCGTCGGCTGGACAGTAGGAGCCGTATGACGGGAGACTGTCACGTACGGTTCTTGGAGAGCGTAGGGGTGAGACTCCCCTGCGCTACTTATCCATACAAAAGATCGAGGATAAAAGAATTCTGTTGAAATAATATTTTCATATCAAAAGCACTAAAATCGCTCTGATTGCCGCCAGCCGAACAACCCGCTGAGTTGGAGAAGGCATTCAATCTTCCACTCTTCCATTATTCCAGCATGCCAATAGTGAGTGTAGCGAACTAAGTTGAATTTTATTTAGGATGAATGGTAATAGATATATATTTAGACTTTCTGAAGATTTTGGCCTTCAACGATGATTTGCTTTTTGACAAGGCCTCTTTCATGGACAGTGCATCGTCAATGGTTTCCCCGTCAATTTCCACTAAAATATCGCCCACTTCGATGCCGTCCTTTTCGGCACGGCTTCCCTTGCGCAGGTTGGAAACCAGCACCCCCCGGTCTGATTCATAAGCTAAATATCTGGCCAACGAAGGTGTAAGATCTTGAAGGGTGATTCCGTATTCATCCTCGATTTCCGCCCGCTCTTTGATTGAGATGGACATTTGTTCGAATAAATCTTTTGCGACATAAATGGGGGCTTTAAATTTCAGTGCCATCACGATGGAGTCGCTGGGTCTCGCATCTATCTCGAAAAAAGAGCCATTGCGTTCAATCACGATATTTGCATAATAAACATTTTCTTTCAGGTGAGTAATCACAATGTGATGGATTGTGCCATCGCTATTCTGGATAATACGTTTGAGCAGATCGTGGGTGAGCGGACGGAAGGGTTCAATCCCCTGCATTTCCGAATGCATGGCCCGTGCTTCAAAAAAACCAATCCAGATAATCAGCGCCCGTTCCTCGTTAGGGTCGGCCAGCAGAACCACGGGTTGCTTGCTCTGCGGGTCTATGGTTAGGCTGTGGAATTTAACTTTTATCAGGTTATCGGAATCTAAACTCTTGGAGGTGGCTCCCTCCGTTGTCGATGTGCTTATGAAAAAAACCGAGGATAGAAGCCAGAGCCCAATAATCATTGAAAAACGCTTTGATTGCGCCCGTAACATTATGCTCCAAACCTTTAACAAAATTTGCCCTGATCTATTTTTAGAATATGCCTGAAAGACAGGTATGTCAACCGGAGAGCTTATTTGCAGGATATCTCAGCTATCGAAAAGATTTAAATTGCCTTCAAAGGGGTTTCTTGGTCGTCGTTGTCTTTCTTGCTTTCTCCCCAGCGTTTGAAAAGATCATGCTGGATGCCAAGATAATCAAATATCTTGCCGATGGTTTGATCGATAATATCGTCGATGGTTTTCGGATGATGATAAAAGGAGGGGACGGGGGGTAGAATATGGGCTCCCATATCGGCTGCCATGGTCATCAGCCGCAGATGGCCTTTGTGCAACGGTGTTTCTCTGACTACCAGAACAAGTTTTCGCTTTTCTTTTAAGGTGACATCGGCAGCCCGGACAATGAGGTTTTCGTTATAGGAGTTGGCAATTCCGGATAATGTCTTTATGGTGCATGGCACCACCACCATGCCTTCGGTTATAAATGAGCCGCTGGCAAGCGCTGCAGCCATATCCTTGTGGTCATAAGCAACGTCTGCCATGGCTTCTACGTCTTTGGGATTATAGCTGGTTTCGATCTCAAAATTGAGCTTTCCGGATTCGGAAATGATGAGATGGGTTTCATAGTCCGAATCTTGTAAAGCTTCGAGCAATCTTACACCGTAGATCACTCCGCTGGCTCCCGATATGGAGACGATGATTCGTTTGGACATAGGTTCTCCTGTGCAGTTAACTATTCAATTCGTTTACAATTTTTTCCAAAATCATTTCGACAAGTATTTCACTATTTTGAATAACTCGCTGAATTCCTTCTTCCGGCAAATTGTCCCAGTGAATGCCGGCCGTAACCACCACCTTGGTTTTGAGTGCAGCCGCAAGGATTTCGGCAGTAGCTTTGGCCAATTCGTCTTCTTTATGCCCCACGTAAGAAAAAACCGAAGCCGTTGAACTCGTAATTTCTGGATCTTTCAAACTGGGACGTGGTTGTGCCATAGCCACAGCGCCAATGTGCGGTTTCTCGCCGCCCCAGATAGCCACCAGGATATCCTGACCGATCAGTCTGACACTGGCCGAAAGATCGTATTCTCCCTCACTGGTGTTGATTGTCAATTCCTTGATCATCATGATGATTGAAGTTTGTGGGAGCGGCTTCCAGCCGCGATATCAAGAATTTTAGTTGACACTCTTCTCGCGGCTGGCCTGCGACAAGCTCGGCCGAGTCGAAGCCGCTCCCACATTCTGTATAAATCCAGAAAATCCTGCTAATCTTGTCTAAACATATTCTTTAAAATATTTCCAAGGCTGATTCAACCACGGCTTGCGCGAATTCCGGATCTTCCATATTGGCAGCTACTTCCACAATCTGGATATCCGGATTGAGCTTTGTGCGCAGCACATCGATAAAAATGCGGTCTTCTTCAGGATCATACGTCGGATTACCCGGGGCGTCCACCGATGACCAGCCCTTCAGTGGTATCAAAACCCTCACCGGTCCTGTGGCCCGGTTCAGCTTTTCTGCAAACGTATTTGCAACCTGTTTTAATTCATCCCGAGAAATTCGCAGCCAGGTACGAAATTTATCCAGGTCGTATTTTCGTCGCTGGAGATGTTCTGGTTTATATTTTGATTTAGCCGGTGTTATGTGGTTAACACTACAGGTGGAAATGATTTGGGGAATTCCTATCTTTCCGGCGGATTCCAGCCGATTTGGTCCCGCGTCTCGCATGAAACCAAAAAGATGTTCGCCGACTCCTCCGGGTGCCAGATCAATGACTCCGTGAAATAATTCAATGCCAATCATCTCCTCCATGGCCCGGTCACAGATTCCCGCGGCATGGAAACCAATGACTTGATAACCGGATTGCTGTAAGCCCGCTTGAACCGAACTGGCACATTTATCGCAGGGACCCAGCATGGCCAAAGCGATGGCCTTGCCTTCATCCGCTTTTGGTGACGTCACCGGCACTTGAACCATTCCCGCAATAGCACACGCCGCCCGATCAAAAACATTTTTGAGCAGGCTTGAGAGCCCCGACAATTCAATGACCGAATGAAAAAGGGCAATGTCGCCGGTACCAATATAGCGAGTGGAAAGACCTGGCAACGCAGCCGCAGAGGAAATCATCAATTTGGGAAAACCGAACGGAAGCGACCGCATCACTTCAGTGACCATCAGGGATCCGGTGGCACCTCCCATGCCGGTGACCCCCTGGATCTTTTCTTCCTTTTGTAGCTGCTTTGCAATGGTTGAGGCTCCCGCAATGGTAATATTGGTTATCCGGGCTCGGTCTTTCGAATTGCGGATCTCGTTAAAGCTGCTGCCGCCTGCTGCAGCAACTTGGTCGGGAGTAATATCGGCCTGCGAGCTTACCTCCCCGCGCATGGATATATCCATCAGCAGCGACTCAAGACAGAGTTCTTTGATTTTATCCCTTAGATAAAAGGTTTCTTGGGCTTTGGTGTCGAGGGTGGAGATGATCAGGATCGTTTTTGGCATGTCTTAAATACACACATTAAAGGTTCAGGGTTCAAGGTTCAGGGTTCAGGGCTTTTCGAATTCGGAATTCGGAATTAAATAAAATAAAAAACATAGCGAGGCACAGATAGTAAGGCTTTTCGAATGTGGGTATCGGATTTAAAGTCATCCTAAACCTCTGAACCTCTGAACCTTTGAACCCATAATCCCTGAGCCTCTGAGCCGGAATATTAGTTCCATTACAAGCCTTTTTCCACCTTGGCGGCTATATCTTTTTTGAGCGTTTCTTTGTTGACCTTTCCGGAATCTCCGACCGCCGGGAATTCAGCCACGACTTCCAGGCGTTCCGGGAGTTTATACATGGCCAGTTTTTTATCCTTTAGAAATTTTACCATCTCATCAAACGTGAAATCCTGCCCGGCTTTTGGGATAACATAGGCACAGGCTCTTTCACCCATTTCTCTGTCCGGATATCCCACAATGGCCACTGAGGCAACCTTGGGGTGCTCGTTTAAGAGCCCTTCAATTTCTGCCGGATAAATGTTTTGACCGCCACGAATAATCATGTCCTTGGCACGTCCTAATATCCAGAGGCATTCCTGATCGAATTTTACGATATCGCCGGTGGAGGTCCATCCATCGGCATCAAACACGGTGGATGTTAACTCTTCATCCCGGTAATAGCCGGCCGGCGCATGGGGACCTCTGAAATACAGAATACCCGGTTCACCCTCAGGCACTTCATTGCCATCCTCGCCCAATAATCTGACTTTGTTGCCCGGTAGCATGCGGCCTACGGTCCGGCGGCGCAATTCTTTGGAGTCCTCCACTCGGCAACCGGACACTGATCCCATATCCTGGGTTCCCAAATCACTGGTGATCACAGCGCCAAATTTTTCTTCGGCTTCTTCGGCGATTTGGGGAGAGAGATAGCCGCCGGCAGAACGGATGAACCGCAGTGAGCTTAAATCATATTTGGAGGTGTCGGCCTCCAACATTCTTACCAGATGCGTGGGAACGACCCCTATGGCCGTGGCCTTTTCCTTTTCGATTAAAGCCAGGGCCGCTTCAGGATCGAATTCTTCCAGCATCACCGTTTTGGCACCGGCCAATGGAGCGGCAAAATAGGTGAGGGTACCCGCAGCGCCGCCTGCATGGGGGGCGATGGCCATGGTGATGTCGTCTTTGGTGAGATTCCAGATACCGACTCTGCCCTTGGAGGTGCACACACGCGGAGCTGTGGGCCATTCTACCAGTTTGGGTATACCGGTAGTTCCGGAGGTTGTGGTGAGCAGGGCCACGTCCCAGATCGGATCCAATCGGCGGGCTCTGAAAACCTCTTCTTCAATCGGCTTTGCAGCAGCTTGCTGGGCCAATTTAGTCAGCGAGTAGGTTGCTTCCGGTGCGGAGTCCGGAACTTCATCGTCGAAAAGAAAAATCTTTTTTAAATGCGGAAACTGTCTTTGGAGTTCCTTATACATTTCGAGATAATTGAAGTTGCGATATTCGTGCAGAATGACCACGGCTGTCGCTTCGGTGCGCTCCACCATGTAAGTCAACTCCCTTTCGCGTAAATACGGATATACGGTAAGGGATATTAAACCGGCTCTTTCGGCCGCAATTCGTGCCAGAAATCCATAAACACTGTTGGGGGACTGAATAATTATTCTGGAAGATTGGGGGATATCCATTTGCACCCATGTGTATGCAATGGCATCCACCAGCCGTTTTGCTTCCGCCCAGGTCACACGATACTTTGAATCCACTAAAGCCTCCCGGTCTCCGTATTCGCGGGCGTTTCGTTCCCAGAAATCAAAAAACAGCTCCTGGGTCCAGTACCCATTCTTTAAAAATTCATCCACCATTTGCTGTTGATAACGGATTGGCTTCATCTATTCTTTCCTCCTGCAAGTAGCTCATAGCTCAAAGCTACGCGAACACCTCTGAACTATCAGGCAAAGGGCTCAAAGAATTGAGCTAAACATTATGAAACGGATCTATAACCCAAAGAAAGGCGATCGGAGAATTAACGCACCGGTTGTGTTGGGTTTCGACCCTGGTCGAAAGCCAACTAGCGCGACGGAAATTGAGTAGGTTGGGTTGAGGTTACGAAACCCAACATGTCAACGGCGGGTCTTAACCCAACCTACGATAAAAAATTGATTTTAAATGATATTTGAATTAGCCTTTTAATTGGTTATAGTTCCCTTATTAAATTATTATCAAGGGAGGAGCTTATCCACCTAAAGAAGTTCGGATCTTCGTTCCGGAAAAAAGACCATATCGCTTTGAATTTATTTGAGGCCGAGCTCTTCCCACCTCTCCTGGACTCTTTTCACCATTCCCGGATCCAATTCGATGGGGATCGGCTTGTCTTTCCAGTCATAAGGAATGGTTGCGTCCAGCAGGAGTCTGCCGGTGATTTCTCTGGCGTTGATGGGCAGCGAAGGGTCCAGCGGGGTGGATCGGCCGCGTTTGATCACCTGGCTGCGGTTGGGCTGGAACCGGAAAGCCAGGGCATACATCACCCGCGGAATATCCCAGGGGTCGATGTCCTCATCCACGACAATAACCGTTTTCAATCCATAAGCACCCATTTCTGTTGAAATGGCGGCAGTGAGCACCTGGTCAGCATGTCCAGGGTACATTTGCTTCATAGAAATGATGGCCAGAAAGCGGCCTGAGCCTTCCGGCGGGCAGTAAACGCCCTTTAGGCCGGGAATTTTCATGGCCAGAAGCTGTTGCCACAGGTTGGCGCCATAGGACAGCGCCATGGTCATGTGGGTGTCTGTGACGGCACGGCCTACGGTGGTTCCCCAGAAGATGGGATTGGACCGATAAGTGACACATTTTACATCGATATAATTTCTGGGGTCTGTGCCGACCCCCGAATAATAACCGGTGTATTCGCCGAAGGGTCCCTCGTCCATGAATTTATCGGCATCCACTTCACCTTCTACTACAATTTCTGCATGGGCCGGTATCGGGAGATCCACGGTCTCTCCTTTAACCACCTCAACAGGTTCTCCCCGCAGCGCACCGGCGACATCGTACTCGGACACAAATGCCGAAACGCGGGCTGCACCGAGAACAAACAGCAAAGGATCGCATCCGACGACGGAGGCCACCGGCATCGGCTTGCCCATGGCCTGGTATTTCTTCAGCATGATATCGGCGTGCTTGCCCTTGATGAACTGGGTGCCGATCTTGTCTTTGCCGAGAAGCTGGCTTCTGTATGTGCCCAGGTTGACCCAACCGCTTTCCGGGTCCTTGCTGATAATAAAGTGCGCCGTTCCATAATATCGTCCGCCGTCGAGCGGATAGAATTTGGGAACCGGGAACTTAAAAAGATCGATATCGTCGCCTGTCATGATATTTTCTTTGCAGGGCGCACCGGCGGAATCCACCCACTTGGGTTCAATTAAATTTTCACCCAGCCTGGCCCACGCCTCATAAAGGTCCACCAAGGTGGAGTCCAGGGGCTGGCCCATAATCAATGACAGTCTCTCTGTTGTGGTGCATACACTGGTGATGACGGGTGAATCATAGTCCTTGACGTTCTCAAAAAGCAGAGCGGGACCGCTTTTTTCCTCATTGAGCTTGGCAATATGCGATAATTCCAGATCCCAATCCACCTCTGATTTAATCCGCAGCAATTGTCCAACTTCTTCTGCTTGGCTAATGAAATCCCTCATGCTTTTCATTACAATATTTTCCTCCTCTCCAAAAAAAGTATCATAATTTACCTGAGACCTACCAATTGAGCGGCTTTCGCTCAATTAGTTTTTTTATTTATGGGATTTTAATGCGTTTCATGGCCTGTTCCATTAACAGCTGGCGGCCGGTCTTGCCTCCTATTATTGGCTCTGTTTTACGCTGGCTCCACACCGTTTCCGGACGAGCCTGGACAATGAACATGTTTTCCGGAAATAAGAAATCCTTATCAATGGCCCATTCAATGTCCATTGCCCGCCCATAATGAGATTCAATCTGTTTGGCTATCTTGACCAACTCTTTTATTTCATGGTCCTCCATGCAACATTGGCATTGCAGATCTGGGTCTAGCTCAGCATTAACCACTTCGCCCTTTTCGATGTCATAAACACATTCAATATGTTTGGTGGAGATGGATCGCTCATTGATTTCCATCATCACTTTATCGACCACAAATTTGTCCGGATTGACGGATCCGGATACAACGGTTTCACCTAATCCCCAGCTTCCTTCAATCAAGACTTTGGAATTGTCCCCATCGGTGGGGTTAATGGTAAACATAACCCCTGCTGCTTTCGAGTTCACCATTTTCTGCACGCCGACACTAATCAGTACTTTTTCATGCTCGAACTTATTTTTGAGGCGGTAGGCAATGGCGCGCGGGGTAAACAGGCTGGCCCAGCACTTCCTCACTTTTTGGACTACCTTGTCTGTTCCCTCCACCCAAAGGTACGTATCCTGTTGACCGGCAAAGCTTGCGGTGGGGAGGTCTTCGGCTGTTGCGCTGGATCGAACCGCCACCGGCATCACTTCAACCGTGCACTGGTTGCAAAGCTGCGAATAGCCTTCTGCAATAGCTTTTTGAATATCGTCAGGAATGGGGGCGTCCAGGATTAATTCTTGAACTTGAGCTGCAGCATTATTCAAGGCCTCAACATCATCGGGATTGAGGTTCGTGAGAACAGCATACATACTATCTTTTATTTGTGCTTCGTTAATAAACGCTAAATAGCTATCGGTGGTAACGGCGAATCCAGGGGGAACGCGGATGCCGGCCTTGATCATTTCTCCCAGGCTGGCGTTTTTGCCGCCAACCATTGGAAGCGATGTTTTGTCCAGCCTCTCAAAATTCAGGACATAGTCCATCGTTTGACTCCTTCATCCTGAAACCCTCTCCCGTTCAGGAAAGGGTTTCAGGATGGTAAGTATAGAAAGTGTCTAAAGTGCCTAAAATTGTGGCTCGCCTACGGCGAATCAATCTTAGTTAAAATTAACCCTTTCTTTTAACAATGGTGACAACACCGGTATCGCCATCAACCTTGATGATGTCCCCGGTTTTGATCACCTGTGTTGCCACACCGGTGCCTGTCACGGAGGGTACACCGTATTCCCGACAGACAATGGCTGCATGGCTGGTCAAGCCGCCGATATCGGTTACCGCTGCTTTAATTTTGGTAAATACCGGTGCCCAGGAAGGGTTGGTGGAGGGACAAATCAGAATTTCACCCGCCTGTAAGTTCACAATATCCTTGAGCAGCTTTAGCACGCGAGCCGGACCTTCGCTAACACCGGCGGATGAGGCAAACCCCTTGATCTCGGAAACATCCTTTCCCGCAGCTACATCAACACCTTTGAGCCATTCTTTGACTCTATCGGTGGTGATTCCCCACAGCATGATGGTAAAGGGTTCGGCAACTTCTTCGGGTGGTACCCCCAAGGCTGGAATAGGGTTCCATTCTTTAGCGGCATCCAGGATCTTTTTACGTTTTTCAGCTTTGTCCTTATAGTATTGACTTCTTAGCGGGATGTCCACGCCCAAGGCCCAACCGGTTGCAAGCTCCGTGAGAAGCTCGGGAATCTCATAGCGGTTAAACATAAATATGTCATCCACTTCATTTAACATTCCATTGTTGACCAGCAGCGTTCCCAATTCCCTGATTTTTTGAAACCATATGGTATGGAACCAGTGCTCAACCCAGAAGAGATGATCCTCGGCATAGCGGTAAATTGTTCGAATCGTGTTGTAGGCATCGTCAAAGGATTTGCGATCTTCATCGGTTTTGATTAATTTGCGATATTCTTCCACGATTTCATCGCGCCGTCTTTCGATATCATCCATGGATCGCTCAATCTTTTCACCGTTTTCCAGCCGTTCCACATAACCTTTAATGTACCCGAAGGGGATGTTTGGTTCGGTGATCCAACTGCCTTCATAATGGAACCAACCGCTGCCGCAGGATACGTAAAACCACGGGTCTTTAGCTTTACCAAATTCTTCCAGCCACTGTTTACCATCCGGCAGTTTTTTAAGCTCGGTCATTTTCTGATCTGCAGACTTGCCGGATTTGAGCACATCGGATACCCCGCGCAGCGATGCGGCCAAACGGGCCAGACGACAGAGTTCTTCTTCGGGGCGGAACATGGAAACATAGGCGCCGGCTACCATTTTCCCAATGGCGCTTTCACTGATGCCGGGAAACAGTTTGCGAGACACATCAGCAAACATCAGATAGGCCAGATAGGTAAGATTCAACATTTCGAAATGGTATTGCCAGCCTTTGAACATCTGTTTGACCAGCGTGTCAAATGATTCGATTAGATCATAGCTTACATAGCAGCCTGTGGGAGCCGGTAAAACCTCCGCTTCGGCAACAAATTTTGGTAGCTCTTGCGGAACCTTGACCGCAGCCATTTCTTCACCCAGAGTCCTAAACTTGTACAGCCATTTATCCCAGAGCTCATCATAGTGCTCAAACACATAGAAAACCCGCTTCTCAAATAATGCGGCCTTTTCGCCGATTATTTCCTCCGGCGGAGGCGGAATGGCGCAAATATACATGTAAGGACCCACCATTCTTT
>CP070694.1:3906598-3909948 GCA_020353355.1 Desulfobacterales bacterium
CCGCAAGGGAGAGGTTATCGGGATTCTGTCATGGAGCCGGCTGGAGTATTGCGAGGTTTTCGGGGCAGCCATGAAGGGGGGTTTTGTGCTGGCGCATTTCAATCCCCGGCTGCAAGCGGAAGAATTGATGCATGTCATCAATGACGCTGAGGCCGGAGTCATCTTTCTCGGCCATGAATTCATTGAAATTATTGACTCGCTCCGGCAGCGCCTGTTGAAGACAAGAATTCTCGTGGTCTTCGGCAATGAAACAGAACCGATGAGGGCCTATGAAGATTTTCTGAAAACCCAGCCAATGGAAGAACCGGATGTCACGGTCAGCGAAGACGACCCGCTGGTGATATTTTATACCAGCGGGACAACCGGATTGCCGCGCGGCGCGATCTACACCCATAAACAAAAGATGGAAAATGTATGTATGAAGGCCCTGGACATCGGTGTAGAATTCGGCGACCGTCACCTGGTGGTTCTGCCGATGTTTCATACCGGCGGAGACAGTCATGTCTGGCCGTTTTTCCTGATGGGCGGATGTAATGTCATCATTGCCGATCCTTCTTTCGATCCTGTCGTCACTCTGCAAACCATCGCAGAGGAACAGATTACGGATGTGCATATCGTTCCGACCCAGCTGGTATCCCTGCTGAATCTGCCCGGCATCGAAGACTATGATCTGGGAAAGTTAAAGCGCATCTGGTACGCGGCCTCACCCATGCCAACCCAAGTTCTGAAGCGCGGAATTTCGGCGTTCGGTCCCATTTTTATCCAGGGATACGGATTAAGCGAATCCGGCCCCCACTCGACCGTCCTGAATCAAGCCAGCCATCGCCGATCAAGTTTATCCGCGCAGGAACCGGGTGTGCTGGCATCCTGCGGGCAACCGTGTGTGGGCGTTCACATGCGAATCATCGATGAGGCTGGGGGTGACGTCGCAGCGGGAAAAATTGGAGAGATCATCATCAAGAGCAGACGGAACATGAGCGGATACTGGCGTAATTCTGATGCCACCCAAAAAGCTATCAAAAATGGATGGCTGTATACGGGGGACATGGGATACTATGATGAACAAGGATACATTTATATCGCTGACCGCAAAAAGGACATGATTGTGACGGGCGGCGAAAACGTTTACCCCAAAGAGGTCGAAGAAGTTCTTTACCGGCATCCGGCTGTTATGGAGGCGGCCGTCATCGGTATTCCTGATGACTATTGGGTGGAGCGGGTTCATGCCCTGGTGGTCCTCAGGCAGGGGGCGCAAGCCAGCGCAGCGGAGATCATCGACTTTTGCAAAGAGCGTATCGCCCATTACAAAGCCCCCAAGGGGGTTGAGTTCGTGGAATCCCTGCCCAAAAGTCCCCAGGGGAAAATCCTTAAAAAAGAAATCCGTAAACGCTACTGGACGGAGAAATAATCTTTGAAACTGAGTCGTATTAAATCTTTAATTGTGATTTCTTTGCATTTTTTGTGATTAATTTATCCTTTTTAGTTCCGGCTGGTACGGGTTGGGAGAATTAAATGTCAGAAGTCAGGCATGTACGGACTGTGTGCCGCAGCTGCCACGGTGGATGCGGGGTCATCGCGCATGTTAAGAACGGCAAGGTCATAAAAGTGGAGGGAGATCCGGAATCGCCGATAAGCCACGGCACCATGTGCGCCAAAGGACTGGCGATTACCCAGCTGGCCTATCACTCCGACCGGATCCTGTATCCCCTGCAAAAAACCAATGGAGACTGGCAGCGCATCAGCTGGGATGAGGCCCTGGATACGGTCGCCACGAAATTTGAAAAAATCATCGCAGCCCACGGCCCCGAATCCATCATCATCGGCCAGGGCACCGGCCGGGATTTCGAAAGCCACTTCTCCCGCTTCGGCAATTTGCTGGGCACCCCCAACATGCTGACAGCCGGGCATATGTGCTACCTTTCACGAATCGGCGCCACCCTGACCACCTGCGGCAGGCATCCGGCCATCGACTACGCCAATAATCCCAAATGCATCGTTATGTGGGCCTGTAATCCCCTGTGGACCAACCCGGATGAATACAAAGGAGTCAGTTTCTGGCGGGCTTTTCAAAAAGGGGCCAAACTGATCTTGATCGACCCGCGCAAAGGTTTTCTGGCAAAACGAGCCGACCTGTGGCTCCAATTGCGGCCGGGCACGGATGCCGCCCTGGCCATGGGATTTTTCCGCGTCATCATCGACGAAGAACTCTATGACCGGGAATTCGTTTCCCAGTATATTCATGGTTGGGATCCGTTTGTGGCCAGGGTCAGGCAAGATTATCCGCTCGACCGCGTCGCAGAAATCACCTGGGTTGAACAGGAACTTATTCGCAAGGCCGCCAGACTATATGCCACCACGAAACCGGCTGCTATCCATTGGGGTGTTCCGACCGAGCAGACCAACAACTGTACGGACTTCACCCGAATCGCCGTGGGCCTCATGGCGGCCACCGGCAACCTGGATGCCCCTGGCGGCAATGTGTTTCATGAGCCGCCCGGGACCCGTAAAATATCGGAATTTTCTGCGCACGGGGCGCTGTCAGATGAGCAAAGAAAAAAACGACTGGGCGGGGATCAGTACAGGCTTGCCGCCAGAATGACGATTGTCACCCCCAAATGCGCCTGGGATGCCATTTTAACCGAAAAGCCCTATGCGGTCAAAGGCGGATACCTGGTGGCCACCAACCCGGTGGTATCCAGAGCGAATGCCCAGGAAGTTTATCATGCATTGAAAAAATTAGAATTTTTAGCTGTATCAGATTTTTTCCTGACACCGACAGCGGAGTTGGCAGATATCTTTCTGCCTGCCGGCACCTGGCTCGAGCAGGATCATGTGTCGGAAAACTGGAAATACCACGGCTATGTGCTGGCAAGGCAAAAGGTTGTTGAAATTGGCGAATGCTGGCAGGACCACAAAATATTCATGGAACTCGGCAAAAGAATGGGCCAGCAGTGGTGGGACACCATTGAGGACTCCCTCGACTGGCTGCTGGAACCGACGGGTCTGACGTGGCAAGAATTCAAAAAGAAAGGCTATCTGCACGGAAATCAGAAATATCACAAGTACCGCCAGAACGGCTTTTCCACCCCCACGCGCAAAGTGGAACTTTATTCCACCATTCTTGAAAAATGGGGCCGGGATCCCTTGCCCAAGTACACGGAGATTCCCGAAAGTCCGGTTTCCAGACCTGATCTGGTTGAAAAATTCCCATACATTCTCAACGCCGGCTTCAGAACGCCCACCTTTTTTCATTCCGCTAACCGGCAGATGCCCTGGCTCAGGGAAATCCGGCCGGATCCGATTGTGGAGATCCATCCCCAAACGGCCACACAACACGGCATCCAGGAGGG
>CP070694.1:3910048-3913311 GCA_020353355.1 Desulfobacterales bacterium
ACAGGAGCGATAAAAGGTGCCGTAGAAAAAGGCGTGGGGGTTGGCTTTGCATTAAAATGTGCGATCCAGCTTGAGCTGCAAATAGGATCCCTAAAAATAGTTCCGATTGAAAATCTTCAAATGTATCAAATGTTCTCGCTATTGTATAAAAAGAATTCTCGTAAACATATTGCCAACCAGTTAATTCAATTTATACAGGAACTGGATTTTAGTTAGACGCTTTTATGAGACAGGTGTTAGTTTTCTATTCGGACAGCACGGTTACCTTGTCCGGGTTAATCCATAAATACACCTGCGCTTCTATCTGATGAAAGATATCCGTATCAAACACCTGCACCCGAATGATCTCTTCCTGAACCGCTATGCGGTAGTCAATATTATTCCCAGTATACGTTCTTTCTTTTATCTTTCCTTTCAGCACATTCTTTTTCTCAGAAGGGAGATCCTGGTAAATCTTAATGTATTCTGGTCTGATGGAAAGCGTAACTTCGGCTTGATCAGGATAGTTGTTGGGAATATGGCTATAGATCATATCGCCACTTTGAATGACCGCAGCTTTCACTCTTTCGGCATCGTATTTGATGACGGCCGGCATTAAATTGGTAATACCGATGAAATCGGCAACCGTGCAGCAGCTGGGGTTGTCGTAAATTTCCTTGGGAGGGCATGCTTGCAGAATCTTGCCCTTATGGATTAAACATATTTCGTCCGACAGCATAATGGCTTCGGTCTGGTCATGGGTCACATAAATGGTAGTGATGGCCAATTCGTTGTGAAGCTGCCTGAGTTCGAAGCGCATGGCTTCCCTCAATTTCGCATCGAGGTTGCTGAGGGGTTCGTCCAAAAGGAGCACCTCGGGTTCCGTGGCAATGGCGCGCGCAAATGAAACCCGTTGCTGTTGGCCCCCCGAAAGCTGGTGGGGGAATCGATCTGCCAGATCGGCCAACTGCACCAGCGCGAGGGATTCCATGGCCCTTTGTTTGGCCTTGTTCGCGGGAATCTTTCTGGTCCTCAGACCGAACATGACATTATCTAACACGGTCATATGGGGCCACAACGCATAGCTCTGAAAGACCATGGCCATTTTTCTCTTTTCCGGGGGTACATTGACGTTTGCCTGAATGGAACTCACCCGTCGATCGCCGACCCGAATTTCTCCGCCATCGGGCTTAATAAAGCCTGCAATCAATCTGAGAGTCGTGGTTTTTCCGCAGCCGCTCGGCCCCAATAGGGTCAAAAATTGTCCGTCTTTGACTGTTAGATTAATGTGATCAACAGCCACGAGCTTTCCGAATTTTTTATACAGATCGGATAAAACAACTTCCGGCATGATTTCTCCTCTTTCTAAGTTTCCACAAATTTTACGGCACCAATTTTAACGGCAAGCCACGTCCCGACCAGAACGACGGCAATCATCACACCCGAAAGAGACACGGCCTGGGAAAACTCTCCATCCGCAAACGCAATCAAGGCCATTACGGGTGCAACTTCAGTACCCGGAGACCAGACAATCGATGACATACTGACTTCTTTCATCACCGAAACAAAAACAAGCAACCAGGCCCCGATGAGGGGACTTTTGAGAATGGGGAACAGAATCTTTATCTGAGTCTTAATCCAGGAAGCCCCAAAAATCCGCCCGGCTTCTTCCAATTCCTCATCGATCTGCCGGAAGGCGGCTGTTCCCGAGCTGGTAACAATGGGTAAAAATCTGATAACATAACCCACCAATAGCATCCATATAGTCCCGTACAGAGCCAGCGGCGGCCGCGTAAAGGATAAAATCAACCCGATTCCGATGACAATCCCGGGAATGACAAAGGGTATAAACGCTACCAGATTAAGGGCCCTTGAGGCTGCCTGGCGGGACCGAATGATAAAATAGGAAATAACCATTCCAATCACAACCGCAACTGCACCGGCTGAAACTCCGAGTGAGAATACATTCAGGATGCTTCGCTTACAATCCTCCAGTTCGAAGAACACCTCCTTAAAATGCTTTAAGGTTAAATTACCCAAGCCATAGCCCTTTCCCCAGATATCAATCATAGCTCCCAGCATCAGGGTAAACAGCGGCAGAATAATCACAAAAAACAAAAACGCAAAACAACCTGCCAGGGCGGCATATTTCCACTTACCCAAAGCGACGATGTCGATTCGGCTGGCTTTGCCCGTGATGGTGGTAAACCTTCTGCGTGCAAGATAAATCTGATTGAATGTCAATACCGTCAGCGTGCATAACATCAAGGTGATGGCCAGAATTGCGGCCATGGGGAGGTTGGTCGGAAAAACCGTGGCAAACGACCAAATTTGCGTGGTGAGTACGTAAATGCCTTCCGGTCCGCCCAACAGCATGGCCGGAGCGAACTCGGCCATGGCATAGGCGAATACCAGAATCGCACTGCTCAAGATGGCCGGCGCCAATAAGGGAATGGTAATGCGCCATAAAACATAGCGTTTTCCCCCTCCCAGAATTCTGCCGGCATCGAAAAATTCCTGGTTGAGCTGGGCATAGGCATTGGTCAGCAGAATAAAAGCAAACGGGTAAATGTGAATAGCCTGAATGGTTACGATGGCCCAATAGCCATAAACACTGAAACCTAATTCCTTCCCCCAAAAAAACTCCAAGACACCTTTTTTGGAAAAAAGCAAAATCCAGGACATACTGAGACCGTAGGACGGAAGAATGTAGGGAACAATGAGCCCGATGCTAATTAATTTCTTAAACGGCAGGTCGGTTTTAGATACCAGGAATGCAAACGGCATTGCAATAACCAGGCAAATCAGGGTAACGAAGAAAGAGATGCTCAGTGAATTGATCAACGGCTCAAGAAATACATCTCCGGATGCAAACGCCTCCTTAATATGCTCAAGGGTGAGATCCCCTGTTTTCGTAACTATGCTTTTCTTAAGCATTGTTCCGTAAGGATAAACAACAAATACCACCAGCAGTAAGATGGCAAGCGTAACAACAATATGCTCGGTCCTTATTTTAAGCAGGGAATCGCTGATGGACCGCCAGACAGTTATGTTTTCACTAGTTTGATAGGAGGTATCTGTCATTTTTTATTCATTTCTGATTAGGGGAAATAGAGTAAATGAAACTCCCTCACTCCCGTAAAGCGCGCTAGCGTATTCAGGCGAGAGTGAATAAATACGAGGCGAAAAAAGGAGAAGGGCAGAATGGTGCCCTTCTCCCCCCTCATTTCAGAGCACGTGATTTCTGTTATTTCTTCTTTTCCCCGGTGATCTCGGTCCAGGTA
>CP070694.1:3913411-3917806 GCA_020353355.1 Desulfobacterales bacterium
ATCACGCGCAGGATCTCGCCGGGATGCCAGAGTCGCATCCTTGGGCCCCATGTGCCTGTGCCGCGGGTGACGATAACCGTCAGGCCGTTTACCTCGTAGCGGCCCTCGAGCATGGGGTAGACGCGGCGGACCAAATAGTCAAAAGGCCAGATCTGGCCTCCGTGGGTGTGACCGCTCAACATCAGGCCCGCACCGGCTTGAGCGGCTCTTTCTGCCTGCCAGGGCGTGTGAGAAAGCAGCACGGTTGCACCGCGAGGTCGGCCGGCAAGGGCCAGCGACATGATATCGCCGCCCTGGCCGGGCCGGCGACTTGTGGTGAGATCCTCCACACCTGCCAGAACCAGGCCCGGGCGGACTTCAACCCAGCGGTTGCGCAGCACCTGGAAGCCGGCATCTTCGATCGGCCCCTTACGCGTGCCGTAGCCTCCATAAAACTCGTGGTTGCCGGGAACCGCCCAGACACCTAACGGTGCGGAAAGGCGCCCTAGCGCTTTAATCAGCTCTATCTGGGGCGGGCCGTGTCCTTCGAAGATATCGCCGAGCAAAGCCACCAGATCGGGCCGCTGTGCATTGGCCTGGGCAACCCTGGCCGCCAGCCACCGCTCACCGAGCAGCGAACCGAGGTGCAGATCGGATAGGGCAACGATCACCGTTCCGTCCATCTCGTCCGGCAGGCCGCTGAGGCGCACCTCGTAGCTTTGCACCACCGGCGCCCGCAGGCCTTGAAAAAGAGCAACCGCCGAAAGCACCAGGCCGGCGACCAGGGCGCAGCCTCGCAGCGGCATCGCCAGTCGGGGCATGAGCAAGCCGAACGCGGTGACCAGATCTACTGCAAGGAGGGCTACAAAAGTGAGAAACAACGTTCCCATCCAGTTCATGCCCAGCAATTCAAGGATCGCGGCCAGCGCCCCCGTGCCGCGATGACCGACGACACGGCCGAGGTAAAAGATGATCCACAGCACAACGCCTGCCCCGATGAGGATCGGGAGGGGCACGTGTCGATGCACGGACGGAAGCGTTGCAGCGCGCCAAAAAACATAAATGTGCATCACTGTAGTCACGGAAATGAGAATGATCCCGAACATCGGCTCCTCAGCTAGATGGGTTTACAGGCGTCCGCGATAAACGCTAATCCAATGGACGTTTCCTGTTTTACATGAGCAATTTTTAGCATAAATCCTTTCTTCAAATCAACCGTGGTTTCTAGACTATAATTTTTTGGAGGTATTTTAAATTGCAATTTACACTGACCAGTGCTAATTTTTATCGAATTTTATCAGGTGATTGAAATTTTCTTCATTTTTAATAATCAGAGGGCAGAGTGCATGTCATTCGGCCCGGAGCAGGTGTTATGTCGGCAAATATAGATAAGGCTTCTGTGGTTATCATTGGGGGGGGAATTTTCGGCTGCAGTTCGGCATATCATTTGGCAAAGGGCGGCCGGCGCGATGTGGTTGTAATCGAAAGAAACGAGCTTGGATCCGGCGCAACCGCTCAATCTGCCGGTCTTCTTCTACAGGGCCGCTCAAATATCGATGTATTTCATCTTGTCCGCCGAACCTTGGAGGCCATCGTTGAACTTGAGACGGAGCTAAATGATCATATCGGCTTTAAACGTGTCGGCAGCCTGCGAATAGCGGCAACAGATGTTAGCGCGCAGGCCATCAGGGATATGAACGCGGTTCTCCAAAAGCACCTGATTGCTGCTGAATACATGCAGGAAGCCGAAGCTCGACAACTTGTGCCATGGCTCGACGCCTCCTGCGCCAGGTTGATCCAATATGTTCCCGGAGATGGATTCGTGGACGCTTACATGCTCACCAGTGCCTATGCGAAAGTAGCGCGCTCGCTGGGTGTACGCTTTTTGCAGCACACGGGTGTCACCCGGGTCTTGACGGATTCGGGCAAAGTGTGCGCTGTCCAGACCGATCGTGGTCGCATACACTGTTCCTGGGTTGTCGATGCTGCAGGGGCCTGGGCGCAGTCCGTGGCCGATTCTGTGGGTATCCGTCTACCGATGGCCCCGGTGAGGAGTCATTACTGGATCACGGCTCCTGACCCGCTATTTCCTCGAATACATCCGGTTGTGGTCCTGCCGGATGCCCGGGCTTTCACTCGACCGGAACTCGGGGCTCTGCTGCTGGGCCTGCGCGAATTAGAATCGCGGACGTATGATGCCCGCAAGCTTCCTGCAAAGATGGCAGCGCTGCAGTTCGTCGAGCCGGAGGATGATATGGAATTGCTGATTGAGCATTCTGCTTTGCTGCGGCCTTACATGCCCTCGCTTGACCAATTCAGATTCGCCCATCACATTTGCGGCTTTTCAACCTACACACCTGATAACCGATTTTTACTTGGACCGGTCGGCAGTATTGAGGGGTTTCTTGTGGCTGGCGGCTGTTGTGGCAGCGGTGTGGCCATATCCGGCGGGATTGGCGAGACAATTGCCAATTTGATTCTGGGGCGTGCGCTGAAGATTGATCTGGATTCGTTTTGCCCCGAGCGCTGCGGCAAAATAGACGTTTACGATCCAGCCTTTCGTGCGCAGTGTGCAGCAGCGCGCGCCAGGAAATAGAAAAAAGAAATGGAGAGCTGTTATGAACAACTATGCCTGGGCGGGGCATTTACTCAAGGTTGATCTTACAGGGGGAATTATTCAAATAGAAGAAAGCGATACTTATGTGAATGAATTCTTAGGAGGCCGCGGGTTGGGCCAGGCCCTTCTCTTCCAAACCCTACCTGCGGATACCCTCGCGTTGGATCCTAAAAGTTTGCTTATTTTTGCAACAGGCCCCTTAACCGGCACCCTCGCACCGGGCTCGGCAAGATTATCCATTTCGGGAAAGAATTTACTCACGGGAGGAATCGGTTCCTCCAATGTTGGGGGCCATTTTGCTCCCGAATTGAAATTTGCGGGATTTGATGCCGTTGTTATTGAAGGTAAAAGCCCATCCCCGGTTTATCTGCTGATAAAAAACCAAAAGGCATTTTTGCGAAGCGCACATCATTTAAAAGACAAGACTACCTGGCAAACGGAGGAAGAGCTACGCAAGGCCCATGGGAAAAAAGCAAGGGTGCTTTCAATTGGCCCGGCAGGTGAAAGGCTGGCGCCGGTTTCCTGTATAATTGTTGATAGGGCTCACGCTGCCGGCCGGTGTGGCTTTGCTGCAATTATGGGTAGCAAAGGGCTAAAGGCCGTTGTTGTTCAGGGCGATCTGCCTATCCGGCTCGCCGCTCCTGAGAAATTTCTTTCCCTCGTTGATAAGGCGCGATCTCAAATATTCTCCACTGATACTATAAAGCGGCTTCAGACTTACGGAACCTGTGGCAGTGCCCCACGAGCCAATGCTTCCTGCACCATTCCGGTCAGAAACTTTCAAGACGACCATATGGACGAAAATAAATTAGAACGTATATCTGCTCCGGTTTTTCAGGAATCATTTAAGGTTCGCAAACTGTCTTGTATGGGATGCTTTTATCAGTGTACCTCTCTTTACGAAATCAAGGATGGAGATTATGCTCCCCTGCTTGTCGAAGGTTTTCATCAGAATTTGATATGGGATTTTAGCGGCAAACTGGAAATTACTCATCCTCGTGCCATGCTTGCCATTCAGTCTCTGTGCTCACAGTATGGAATGGACATCGATAATACTTCTGGGGCCATTGCGCTGGCATTTGAGCTCTACGAAAAAGGTATTATCACTGAACGAGACACTGACGGATTGAAGCTGGCCTGGGGTGATCACCGAGCCGTCATACGACTGATTGAAAAAATGGCTTACGCAGAGGGTTTTGGGGCGGTATTGAACCAGGGGGCCTATCGGGCGGCAAATGCTATCGGAAAAGGCGCCGCTAAATATGCTGTCCACATAAAGGGGCAAGATCTTGCGGAGGCTATCCGGGCAGATAAGGGATGGGCTTTAGGTACTGTAGTCGCACCGAGAGGAGGAGGTCATCTCAATGGAGCTACCATGACTGGAATGATGAAGATTTCTGCTGAAGACTCTTTGGCATTTTTCGAGACCCCTTATGGGGGGGAGCAGGAAACTTACCGCGGGAAGCCCAAAGTGGTTTATTATTACGAGCTTCTAAAATCATTGGTGGACACCCTTGGTCTTTGCTATTTTACTTCAAAATGGAGTGACCTTAAGTTTTTGGGCCCGCAAGAATACGCGGATCTTCTCAGTGCCGCCACCGGAATAAAATTTTCTGGCGACATCCTGATGCTTTTGGGCCGCAGGGTGCATAACATCGAAAAAGCATTCAATACATTGCACGCGGGTTTTGGCAAGGAAGATGATTGGCCTCCGGAGAGATTTTTTAAAGAGCCGGTGAAGAGCGGACCTTACAAAGGCAGCGTTTTCATGTATCGGGAATGGCAGGCCATGCTTGAAG
>CP070694.1:3917906-3920578 GCA_020353355.1 Desulfobacterales bacterium
ATCTGCGATTGCAAATCACAGCAAGCTGTTGGGCAAGTCTTCTGCATTATTGCGATATGTTCTCAGAAGCCTTTAGCACCTGTTAATGTATATAGGTGGAGGTTTATAGAGATAAACAAAAACGGAGTTTTTCGGGTAGGACTCTTAATAGAAAAGCATTGTGCAGTAAAAGATGATATGAATTGGCTAAAACTATTACCTGCAAAAAATCGGTGATCAAGATATTTGATTTTTGTAGGAGAAATCTGCGCAAAATAAAATTTCAAAATTTTAGATTTTAATCATAGAAAACAAATGACCGATACAGAAAAGAAACCGGCTAACTCATTTCAGTTCGGCCTTGTGTAATAACCAATATTGCAAATTCCATGGCTAAAATCACAAATACAAAGCCTATTTTCTGTAATTTTTTTTTAACACATTCTTAGATTATCGCCAGAATATCAGCCGGAAATACTCTGATTTTTTTATCCGATAGATGCCCTCCAGAGCGAGAACTATTTTCCCTTCCCTCATTGCCTTTATTTTAAAATTCAGCATCAACTATTTCAACATGGGGGGTCACAAACTTTCGAGAATTTTGTATCTTTTTTGTTTCTTTATTTTTAGAATTTTCAGATGATACGCTCTTCTGATTTGGTGGAGATGCCCACACTCTTTCTTCCTGAACTGTTCTTTTGGGTTTCTGAGGCGGCCATTTATTGACATTCCAGTTAGGCTTGGAATTTACTAAAGGATTCAGAGAAGATTTTTTCCAACTGTTGTATTCATCGTACTCTTTACTTGGAAAGGGCTTAATATATTCTTGAGCGAAAGCAGATACGATAATTATTGATAGTAAAGCCATACATATCAAAAAATATTTTGTTTTCATAGTTTAACCCCCCTATTAAGTTTAGATTAAACCGGCTGTAATATCCGCTTAACTTTTCTTTCTAAAAATATCCCTTCTCTCAATGGCTCCATTATCAAGGTGTCTCCTTCAGCCCAAACTGCTTCTTCGGTCGGAGCCTTTTCTGCGACTTTTGATTCATGCCAATAAATCATCTGGACGCCAAGTTTGATTAAAATATCGAATTTCGCCAAATTGCCGATTAGTATGATGATATATAAACTGTTAAGGTAAAAAGGTCAAAGCATTTCCGCAGCAGGTTTACCCTCCTTTTTTTTCGGACAGGGCTTCCTTGCACCAATAATTTGATAGCATTTAGTTTTGGTGGAAAGTCAAATTATCTGATTTATCCTGAATTAAAGATACTCGCTGTTTTGCCGAAAACATAATAGATGATAGTTTCTTGATTTAAATTAAGAATAAGTATCGTTTTTTAAATAAAAGGCGCTGAAAAATATGCAAGGCCTGGAATTTGTGAAAGAATATATGGAGGTCAAGACCATGCATATGCATTTGGTTTATCAATGTTGCAAGTGCGGTAGGTCAATCCATTCCGAAGGGATACCGAATAACTATTATTTTCCTCAGTGGTTCTTGTATCAACCGATTTTTCATACCGAAGATGGTTTGATATGCAGTAGATGCCAAGAAAGTGGTGCCAACTAATCCAATGATAGGAAGTGTATGGACGTAACCAACGACAATATTCCCATGGATCTCGTCCGAAGTTATGATGAGAGCGAATTTAGGATCACCCACGATGGTCATTTTTACAGCATCGTGAACACCAGCATCCCTATGACCATTGCCGATGGATTCTTTGCATGGCTGGAGGCTCTCGTCTTTTTGGAGGAAAAGCAAAGTTAATTTAGGACAAATAGCCCGCAATTAACTAAAGATCAACTTAATTGAGGCCGATAAGTATATTGTCAAATATCTGATTATAGAAACATAATAAATATCAGCTTTGAAGGATACGGAGGCAAGACTATGGAACGGGTTGAAAAAAGGAAACATGCAAGAGTTGAAACCAGCAATCATATTTTGTATGAATCAATGGACAATGAGGGTCAGATTGTTTCCCGTAGCATGGGAAAAGCCATCAATATCAGCCGGTCTGGAATAATGCTTGAGACACCGTATCCTATTGAAGCAAACAACGTTACATTAGTCACAGTTGATATAGAAAATGACCTGATTGAGATGACGTGCAGGCTGATCTATTGCAGAGAAACGGACTCAGGTGTGTATCAGGCTGGATTCAGCTTTATCGGCTCTGATGAAGATACAGCCAAGTTTGCTGTGAAGTTGATAAAGTTATACCACCATCGGAAACATAACTTGATCATGCAGATTGCTGCATAAATCCGGTTTTTTATAATCCTGCCACTATTGAATATAACACAAACTAATCTTTGATTTCTTGAGCCTACCTTTCCAAATAGCCGAAGTATTTTTAACCCTAATCTTGATAATCATAATTTGCGAGATTTTTATATTCAGGGCGTTAATAAGGTAGATAACCTTGGTCGGGGCCGGATAGAGCCGGTAAACAATCACTGTAAATATTTTCTAAACCAATCAAAGATCATGTGATTTCTTTCGTCACGATGTATGCTCACCCAAGGATCATCTCTTTTAAAAATGGCTAAGTCATAAATTTTTCCACTTTGTTTGAGCCTATTTGCAAGGCTTTCAGCTTGATTTACACTCACTTTTGAATCGTATTCACCATGAATAATTAAAACCGGAACGTTTATTTTTTCAGGCCAATATACTG
>CP070694.1:3920678-3928760 GCA_020353355.1 Desulfobacterales bacterium
GGATATTAAAAATACTATTAAGATTTACTTGACTTGACAACCGCCTATTGTGATATCTGTAAATTTAGCGGAATCAAAATACCATCTTGCTTATCATTGCTTTGGGGCAATTGTGATATTTTTGGATATCACAGATTTTTAAAGGCGTGCTTTTTCGCGTCTTATTTCAATATATCCACAATTTCGAAAATTCTGTAATAATGGCAAACTGCACGCGTCTCCAACAATAGCAGACACACCACAAGATATTGAGCCATTCAAAATCGCTGAATAAGAAACAAACAGTTTTGCAAAACACAATTCGGAAGGTCATAATGAAACGGCAAATATTATCATGTGTACTCCTATTTACTGTTGTTGCTTGTTCACCTAAACCAGTATGGGTGCCTTATGATGGCATCAACAAGGCCATTTACCCAAATGAACATTGGCAGAAAGCGATAGTACCTGAACAACTCGGCTGGTCATCAGAGAAACTTGCCTTAGCTCACAAATACTCAAAGAAGATCGGTTCGGATGCGGTGATGATTGTCGATGATGGCGTTGTGGTTGACGCTTGGGGAGACATAACAACGCAATTTCAATGCCACTCCATGAGGAAAAGCCTTTTGAACGGTCTCATCGGTGTCCACGTAGATGAGGGCAAGATTGATCTAACGAAGACGATGGCAGAACTCGGCATTGACGACTACGAGCCTTCCCTAACAGCGGAAGAAAAGCAGGCAACCATTGGTGATCTTATTAAGGCCCGTTCCGGCATTTATCATCCTGCCTTGGGCGAATCCCCGGCAATGAGGGCTATGCGGCCGAAGCGCAATAGCCACAGCCCGGGTACTTTCTGGTATTATAACAACTGGGACTTCAACGCTCTTGGTACTATTTTTGAGCAAGAAACAGATACGAAGATATTCAAAGAGTTCGATAAACGCATTGCCAAACCTCTCCAAATGGAGGATTTTGACGTCAGTTACTGTCGTTATCTAAGCGGTTCTGATTATAAAAATGCCCCGTTGTCGATGCATCGCTATTATCTCTTTCGAATGAGTGCGAGGGATCTTGCCCGCTTCGGTCTTTTGTTCTTACGTGAAGGTCAGTGGCGAAACAAGCAGATTATCTCTTCTGCTTGGGTTCATGAAAGCACCTCCAGCCACTCAAAAACAGGCATTGACGGTGGCTATGGATACATGTGGTGGACCGGTGCTAATAGAGGGTTGATAGCTAATGTAAGTGTTAAAGAGCACAGCTATTATGCGGCGGGGTGGGGAGGGCATCGTGTGTTTGTGCTTCCCTACAGGAAACTGGTAATCGTTCACCGAGTCAACACTGATTTATCAGGTCGACAGGTTGCGAATCACCATATCGGCCGGATGTTATGGCACATTCTTTCAGCGGCAGGCGAAAAAGAAATTGGCGATGAACCTGCTATTGAATCATCAAAAGGTGTTCGGCTCAAAAATGACGATATCAAAAAGCTCTTTGAGGGAAGAAGCAAATGGATTGCCCCTAACGATGGAATATTCACTACTGGGGGAGAGTCGTTGGTTCTATCCTGTCTCAGAAATGGTGAGCTTTTGTTTTCAGTCACCGAAGAATTAGAATATAAAGGAAAATGGTGGGTTTCCCGTGACAGGTTTTATTTTAAAATCACGGGATCGAAATCATATTTTCTCATAGTCAAAGAAGGCAATTCGATAAAATTTTTTGATGCCACAGGCACTTTGTTTGGCAAGTTTAATCCGTATTAAGTAGCTCAGATCAAAAAAATCCCAGATGGGCCGAAATTGCATATATCTATGATGAAACAACCAATCAACGATTTGACCCGATTTGTTATGGATTTTGGAGGCAAACCATGCGAAAAACAATCCTGATTTTGGCGGGCTTACTGATGCTGGTGCCCATGGGACCATCACCGGCAACGGTTTCCCTGGCGGAGGTTTCTCCGGGCGATGATGCCTATCACTACGAAGATTTTCGCGATGGAAAACATGATGCCAATTATATCGAGTGGTGGTATTTCAACCTCTTCGATGATACCTCGGACATCCAGGTCATCTTTCATTATTCCATTATAAATCCGGACAACATTTTGGATTTCGGCTTGGCCGGTGTGGGAGCTACCGTGTTTACAGCTGAGGGTATTATCAGTGAAATGGATACGTTCTCAACGGACTCGTTTTATGCGTCGGAAGAGGAGCCCCATGTCAAGATCGGTGAGGGTGATATCAATTTTGTCGAGGTTAACGGCAATCATACCTATCACATCGTCGGCTGCATTGCAGATGGATGGCTTTCCTGGGATCTGTTTTATGAGCCCCGGATCGATCCCTGGTTTGGCGCCGAGCGCGAAAATGTTGGGCGCTTTAAATGGGAACAGATGAGCTGGCTGGTTTACATGCCGGGCGCTCATGTCACGGGGCAAGTAGTTCTAGCTGGTAAGACCTACGATATAGACCAGGCCCGCGGATACCACGACCACAATTGGGGGGAGTGGATTACTTTCCATGTTTTGTGGAATTGGGCTCAGTATTTCGAGCCGGGAATCGCTTTAGAAATTGGAGATTTTCGAAACAGGCCGGTCGGGGTGGTGAGCATAGAGGTTGACGGCCAGAGAACGGTATTTGAAAAAAACGATTATCATCTGTACCATACCAGATGGACGTTTGATCCGAAATATCGCAAGTGGTTTCCCAGCGTCACCTGGCTGGTTGCCGAAAATAAAAAAAAGCGACTGATCGTCAGGATCCAAACCCTTGCTACTGAGGCGCTGATGTCTCCCTTGGAAATGCCGTGTCTCCTGCCGGATGTGGTTCTTTATGAGCAAACCGCATCTTACACGGGACGGCTTTGGGACAAAAAGCACCAGGGGGCCTGGGAGGTATCGGTCAAATTTCACGGCAAGGGTTTCAAAGAATATTCGGTCCTTAAATGGACCGACTGAAATTATGCAACCTCAACAAATCCTGAAAAAATACTTCGGATACGATACATTTCGCGAGCATCAGCTCGAAGTCATCCAAAAAATAATTGCCGGAGAAGACGCGTTTGTTCTGATGCCCACGGGTGTCGGCAAGTCCATATGCTACCAGATCCCCTCCCTCATTCGCCGCGGCGTCGGGCTTGTCATATCGCCATTGATTGCCTTAATGCAGGACCAGGTTGAGGCCTTGCGCCAGAATGGGATCTGTGCGGAATTCCTCAATTCCAGCCAGTCCCGGGAAGAAGCACAACGGGTTGAAAAACGCGTGATGTCCGGTGAGGCGGATATTCTCTATGTCGCACCTGAAAGGCTGCTGAGCGAAAGCTTTCAGCGCTTTCTGCGAAAATTCCCCATCGCGCTTTTCGCCATTGATGAAGCCCACTGTGTATCCCAATGGGGCCATGATTTCAGACCGGAATATCTCAAGATATCCGAGGTCACCGACCATTTTCCGGATGTCCCGCGAATCGCCCTGACGGCAACCGCCGACGCGGTCACGCGCCGGGACATTTTTGAAAAACTCAAGTTGACGCACGCAGCGCAGTTTGTCTCCAGCTTTGATCGGGCAAATATCTGTTACCGAGTTCTGCTGAAAAGCAAGGACAAACAGCAATTGCACCATTTTATTCACAGCGAGCATCCCGGCCAGCCGGGGATTGTCTATGTCAGAACGCGGAATCGAGCCGATCAGATAGCATACTGGCTGCAGAACCAGGGAATGGCGGCGCTTTCCTATCACGCCGGGTTGGACCCGCACGCGAGAACACAGCGTCAGCGGCGATTTCTTCAAGATGACGGTCTCATCATTGTCGCGACCATTGCATTTGGCATGGGCATCGATAAGCCCGACGTGCGCTTTGTCGCGCACCTGGATTTGCCGGCCAGCATGGAGGCATATTACCAGGAGACCGGACGGGCCGGCCGGGATGGGCAGCCGGCGGATGCGTGGATGCTTTACTCCCTGTCCGATGTGGTAGCCATGAGAAGGCTCCTGGATCAATCGGAGGGTGAAGAGGAATTCAAGCGTATCCAACGGCAGAAGCTGGAAGCTTTGCTGGGATACTGCGAGGCAGTCGAGTGCCGCCGGGAAGCACTGCTGGGATATTTCGGAGAGAAGTACCCGGCGCCGTGTCGGAATTGTGACAACTGCAGCCAAACTGTGGCAGCCTGGGATGGAACTGTTGCCGCCCAGAAGGCCCTTTCCTGTGTGTATCGCACCGGCCAGCGCTTTGGCGCCGCCCACCTGACCGATATCCTGGTCGGAGATACCAACCAGCGAATTTTAAGCCTGAAGCATGACAGGCTAAAAACGTTCGGCGTCGGCAAGGAACTGTCCAAAAACGAGTGGCGCTCGGTGTATCGCCAGCTACTGGCCGCCGGTCTGCTGAGCGTCAACATCGGAAAGATCTCAGGTTTTCGCCTCACCGAAAAAAGCTGGCCGGTTCTCAGGGGGGAGCTGCAGGTCAGGTTTCGCACAGACCCCCGGCCGCTCACAAAGGAAAAGATCAAAAAAATATCCCCTAAACAACCGCCTTATTTGATCGACGACGCCGCCCGTTTGCTTTTCGAAAAGCTTCGCCGCCTGAGGCTCGATATTTCGAAAAAACGCGGGGTCCCGCCGTTTGTCATTTTCCACGACAGCACCCTGACATCCATGGCGGCACTCAGACCAAAAAACCACGAGGAACTCCTGCAGATCACCGGAATTGGCGAGCGCAAAGCCGAACAGTTCGGAGATGCTTTTCTAAAAGCAATTCATACAGGCCGATCTATCCCTCGCGATTAAAGATCCGACCTCATTTACCTTCTGCTTCTATCCAATTTGAACAGTGGGAGCGGCATCTTGCCGCGATTAATTGGCATTTCAATTTGCGGGACAACGCAGGCATTGGGCGCTGGCCCTATGCAACTGTGCAATTGTGCCACGCTAACGATTTGAAAATAAAAGAAATGAATAAAAAATCGGGTTGTTTTTTGGCCGTAAACAGCCAATTTTATACGCAAAAAGGACAGTTTAAGACAAAATATTTTATAAAAAAAGTGCTCTGACCTACACTGCCCTGCAGACCGTCAAGGGCGAAATAATTTAAACTGGTAAATTGGGGCCAACGGAGCTCTCTTGACTACCCATCCCCTCTCAGATATCTAAGCACACAATACCAACCCTGTTAAACATCCAGAGATCGATATGCCGAAGAAAATGGTAGAAGCAGAGAAAAAAATTAACTATTCATTTGGGTGACTTTAATTCCGAATTCCACATTCCGAATTCGGCATTCAAAAAGCCTCCAACCCCTGACCTCCAACATTGATGTGCCTCCAACCTCAAACCTCTAACATAATGCATTATTGATACCCCGAGACAGAGAGACCTATGAATTTTTGACCACAATTTTATCCATTCTTTTTCATAATTTTTCAACCGGCTCTTGCGGTGTAAAATAAGCTATCATATTGATATAACGTACATATCCTTCCAAAGCACCATCTGGCATACGTCTTGCTGTAAAGGATATTAGCTTTGAAGGGATTCCCTGATTGATGCAATCGGTTATGCAATTCAAATTTAATAATTGCCACCCAGCTTCAACACTAATTTAAAAAACCCGGTGGTGACTCGCGTCACCAGAGGTTGCGTTTTATAACTGGAGGTTTGAGGTGGCTAAAATCAGGTTTCTCGGATGCCCGTGCATCTTTTCTCCCGGTCTGTTCACCTTTAAGCTCGACTGGCGGCACCGGTTAAAATAACGGCATCCCGAGAAGCCTGAAAACAAATGTAATCATGATGTGGCTGACATTGTCGGATCGAATAAGGATAGTTCGCAAAAAGCTGTTCAAAAAAATTCGCGCAAATATACTTCTGGTATTAAGCGATGTGGAAAATTATCTTTTGTCGGCTCTCAATAGAGCAAAATTCCTCGGTGAAAGACAGACAATCAGAAAATATCCACACCTGAAACGTCACCCGAAATTGAAAGAGGGTAAATTGTTTTTTCTAAAATCTATGCTAAAGGGCAGAAATGATCGTGTTTAAGCTATTACTGGTTCTCATAGGAATCGCAGTTATTTTCTGTTTAAGCCTCGCCGTGGTCTGCCTATGGTCCATGTCTCGCGAAAGTCAGTTGCCGGATATCGAAGATATTGAAACTAGTATAGATAAAATATGACCACTTCATCAGCCAAACTCTTTTTGAATAAAAGAAAAGAGCCCAGAAATCCTTATTCCGGACTCATTTCCTTTGTGTATAAAAAAAACCTTTATCCGGGCAAACTAATAAATTGCAGTCCCTCCGGTCTGTTCATCGAATCCGATAGTTTTTTCGTTTAAGCCTCTGGCCTGCCATTTTGTCGCGTCGAAGTTAAAACGAAGACGGAAGCTCCCAGCGGCGGCGGCTAACGAAGGCGGGTGCCTTATCACCTATTACCGATAATCTGGCGCCAAAGGCGCCTTCTTGCTTATTTCCCCCTTTTTGTGTACAGTCAATTAGCCATTCAACCAATCAACTCTTTAACTATTAAGCCAGAATATGGAGATTCTTAGATCTATCATTTTGATTCCAAAAACATGATTTTAAGCGCAAATCGTCGAGCCCGCAACAAGCCGATCCGGCATTGAAGGGATAACAAAGATGGAACAGGGTATGATCACCTGCCCGAATTGCGGGCAGGAATTTGAGCTGTCGGATGCGTTGACCAGGCGCATTCGCGAACATCTGAGGGTCGAGCTGCTTCAGGAGGTCTCCCGGCGCGAAGCGGAGCTCAAAAAAAAGAGCGAGGCCCTCAAAGCGCGGGAAGCGCAGATCTCCAAAAGCCGCGAGGCCATTGACGAAGAAATCGAGGCCCGGCTGAAAGAGCGTCTGTCCGAGGCCGAAAACAGCGCGGCCAAGAAGCTCGAAGGGCAGTATGCGGATCAGCTCAAGGAGCTGCTGGGTGCCCTCGAGGAAAAAGATGCGGCTATCAAGATTTTCAGGGAGCAGGAGCTGGAGCTGCGCAAACGACAGCGCAAACTGGAAGAAGACAAGGAAGCATTTGAGCTGGACGTGGCCCGCAAACTGGATGAGGAGCGCGAAAAGATCCGCGAAGAGGCTTTGAAAAAGGTGGCCGAGGAGCACCGACTCAAGGACCTGGAAAAAGAAAAGGTGATTAACGATCTTAAGGCCTCCCTCGAGGACATGAAGCGCAAGGCAGAACAGGGCTCCATGGAGACCCAGGGGGAGGTTCTGGAACAGGATTTCGAGGCACAGTTGAGAGGCTTCTTTTTCCATGACGACATCCAGCCCGTGCCCAAGGGCATCCGGGGGGCCGACCTCGTTCAGACCGTGCGCACCCCCATGGGTGCCGAATGCGGCGTCCTGCTGTGGGAAACCAAAAACACCAAAGCCTGGAGCAGCGCGTGGATCCCGAAGCTCAAGGACGACATGATCGAAGTGCGTGCCTCGATTGCCATCCTGGTCTCCGTGGTGTTGCCGGACGGCATCAACCGCTTCGGCCAGATCGACGGTATCTGGGTGAGCGATCCGCTGTCCGCCATTCCGCTGGCCGCTGCGCTTCGTGAGCAATTGATGGCGGTCGGTCGCGAGCGCACCGCATCTATCGGTAAGAGCGAGAAGATGGAAGCGCTCTATCAGTACCTAGCCGGCGTGGAGTTCAAACAGAAAATCGAGGGCATCGTCGAAGCCTTCACCTCGATGCAGGATCAACTCAACAGGGAACGCCGGGCCATGGAGCGCCACTGGAAACAACGCGAAAAGGAGATCGAGCGCGTCGTCAAGAACACCGTCGGCCTCTACGGAGACATGCAGGGAATCATCGGCGGCCAGATCCCGGCCATCCCGGCCCTGGAACTCGACGAAGAGCCCGTCAAAAAGCTGCCGAACGGGTCGGATAACGGGCCTTCACCGGATGACGATTAAGGCCGGCAGTCCATGCCCGTTGGCCGGCAAAACCCGTAAAAGAGACAACGCATATAAAAAGCATAAAATCATAGACGTCCCGCTTTTCCTGCAGGAAGATTTTCTCAGCCTCCCCTACCATCAGGCCCTGCTCAACAATGAGATTCCATTGAGCATCGGGGGCGGTATCGGGCAATCCAGGACCTACAT
>CP070694.1:3928860-3945678 GCA_020353355.1 Desulfobacterales bacterium
CCGAAGGGCTCGCCGAAGTCTGCGCCGAACTTAAAACTGATTTCTAACTGAGAGAAATAAAAGAAATGAAAACGGAAGACATTTTAGCAAAAGAAGACTTTCAAAAATGTGTTGATTTTCACGGACATCTGTGTCCCGGACTTTCACTGGGGTACCGTGCATCCCAGGCCGGGCTTAAATGGCTGCGAGCCGCACGGGCATCTGATGAAGAAATTGTCGCTATCGTGGAAACAGATGCTTGCTGTGCAGATGCGGTGCAGGTTATGACCGGGTGTACCTTTGGCAAAGGAAATTTTATTTATAAGGATCACGGCAAAATCGCCTTTACTTTTTTAAATCGCGAATCCGGCAACGGCGTTCGAATCGCATTGAAACCCGATGTGATGCCCGGCGATGAAAGACACGCCCATCTTATAAAGAAAATTCAAACTGACTCGGCGACCGAATCAGAGCGAGAGGAATTTAAGAAGCTGCATAAAAAACGAAGTCTGGAAATTCTGGAAATGCCCATTGCAGATCTTTTTAATTTGAATGAGGCAAAAATAGAAGTACCATCAAAGGCACGAATTGAGCCCTCGAAACCATGCGGGCGTTGCGGTGAGCCAACCATGGCTTCCAAACTATCCGATCTAAACGGTTCATTGATATGCAGGGGCTGTCAAACTTCCTTGTGAAAAGAGAAAAAATGCATACCGATATTGAACGCAGGGAAAATGAGCGGATTTCATGTGAAACCCCTATTCTGCATAATACGAGTCCACCTGATTTTTTTTACAGGGGCACTATGTACAACTTTAGTAAAGAGGGATTGTATTTCGAATCTAATGAAGATCTTTTACAAGGAGATAAAATTTCCATATCAATGAAAAAACCACCGCCGCACTTTATAAAGAAAACCCATCAATATTTTGATGTTAAAATCATATGGTGTCAAGAATTACAGGGCTCATCTTATCAAGTTGGCTACGGAGCAAAGTTAATTTAAAATAGAAGAACCTTGCATTGGTCGTGGTCTGGTGGGATAGCCTTTTTGTTTGGCGGATTCTCACTTCGGCAGTTTCGTGATACCTGCTTTACTGGCAGGCAAATTATGTCTGTAATTGTGGAAGAAATAAAAATACATTCGGACATGCGGGGGGTTGTTTTTGAACCGGTTGCAGAAGATTCCCTGTGCAACCAGCAAAACGTGCATATCGTGATGAGCCAACCGGATGCCGTTCGTGGAAACCACTATCACATAAGCGGCACCGAGACGATTGCGGTGATGGGGCCGGCGTTGGTCCGTATTAAAGAAAAAGGAAAAATAACAGATATCAACGTTCCTGCACGCAAAGCATATCGATTTATCATCCCGCCGATGATATCCCACGCCATCAAGAATACCGGCAATCAATCGAATATTCTAGCGGCCTTCAACACGCTTGCTCACGATCCTACGAATCCGGATGTCGCTGAAGATATTCTCATTTAGCGTATAGCAATACTGGCATTTTTGTAAAAACGATCTCCAAAATTTAAAGACCTCCATTTTCTGCTTTATTAAAATCCGATCCGGGACTATATTAAATTTGAGCCGAAGGCGGACATTTTAATCTCTTGAAAAATTGCACTAATCCGGCGAAATCTTCATAAGGCATTCTAAAAAATATTCAAAAGGAATTTAGGCGTGGAAAAACGCTGGAATATCTCTGAGACACTGGGCACTGGCCCATTGCCGGAAACGATTATCTCTCCCGTCGATGGGGCAGAGATGGTGCTGGTACCCGCTGGCGAATTTACGAGGGGGATTAGCCAGGAAGATTTTTACAAAATTATTCTGATGGATGAAAGAGAAAACCCCGTGTTTGCCACTGAAATGCCAGCTCGAAACGTGTATTTAAACGCATTTTATATTGACCGCTATCCGGTCACAAATTACCAGTATCGAAAATTCATCGAGCACACCGGTCATCGAGAACCGATGCTTTTTGATCATCCTTCCTGGGGTAAACCGATGCAGCCGGTTGTTTTTGTAGGTTGGGAGGATGCCAGGGCCTATTCAAAATGGACCGGTAAATCGCTTCCGACAGAAGATCAATGGGAAAAAGCCGGTCGCGGTACTGATGAACGGTTGTGGTCATGGGGTGATGATTTCCTTGAAGAAAGATGCAATTCAAGAGAGTATGGTCTGGGACGCACATCCAAAATTGGGCTCTTTGACAAAGGCATGAGCCCGTATGGATGTTATGACATGTGCGGCAATGTCTGGGAAATGTGTGAGGGTTCGTGGCTGGGGGACACCCTGCCTATGCGAGGCGGATGCTTTCTGGGTTCGGCAACATTCGTCCGGGTTACCTGTCGCTGGACACCCGAAGATCCTATCAATGGCGCTCACTGGCTGGGGTTTCGCTGTATCAAGGAAATACCCCCACCTCTAAATATAAAAGCAATCTAATTTCTGAAACCTGACACCTGAAACCTGAAACCAATAATTGATCTCACTGCCTGTAAGTCAATACCGGATACTTAACAAAGGCAATGGATGCATCCTTTCCATGGATTGCCAGTGCTTTTTGAATGGCCTCTTCAACGGTTTTGGACGGTTCAAACCCGAGATGCTGAATCAAAGGCGGGCTTTCGGCCCCGGCTACAAACACCCCGGATGCATGGCGCAGGCGTTTCAACGGATAGGTCGTCATGAGTCCATGCATAGGATGAAAACCATGACAAAACCGGTACTTATAGATATATTCGGGCCTGTGTTCAAAATCATCTTCAAATACATCGGCAATTTCGAAAGGGTCCGAGTAGTTGGGCAAGATTCGGTCCCAGATCTCTTTGTGGGTGGGATGATGGGTGTGGTTCCACTGATCCGGGCAAGGACTGACCAATATGACGGAACAGCCCGGTTTTCCCATGGCTTCGATAACACCGCCAAAGTAACCCAAACCTGTGGATAGCAACGTTAGAATCGGATTCATCAGGGAAAATGCGGCATATGGACTCCAATTCGGTATCCCGTACAACACGATATCGGCCTTTTCCTCAATTATTTCGAGCCGGGGCTTGAGATGAGATTTCATCAGCTCCAACACTGCCTGGCGAGTTTCAAAAACACCGCCGGCCCATACCTTATGCACCTGCAGCGGATTGGCCAGGGCAGTTTCAATCTTAAAAATCCGTTCTTTGCCGAGTTTGTCTTCGATCAGGGATCCCATTTCATTCAGCATTGCATGCATGCGGTTTTTCTCCATCGACATAGACATGCCATCCGGGGTGTGATGCCACCGAATGGATCGGTAAGAGCCTAAACCGACGCAGATAGATTTCCAACCGCCGTTAAATCCGCGCCATACCACCGTGTTTATATAAACCGTAAGATCAGAATCGGTAACCAATTTGTTGATCTCGACATCATACCCGGATTCCGTAGTCCCCATATACGAAAGGTTCTCCATATCTTCGGCATCGTGGCAAAGCAGCCGGAATCCGAATTCCTTGGCACAATCTTGTCCGATGATCCGGGACAGCTCGCGGCGGGTAAATTTTCTGTGCAGTCCGTTGGCGCAAAGTAATTTTATACCGGATCTTTTGACGCCGGCACTTTCAAGTTCTTCAAGCACCAACTTGATGGCATGCTCCCAGATCGGCGCAAAACACGGCACTGTTGGATCGTCAAAAGCAATGGTAATGTTCCAATTCGGCTTGACCAGCTCGCAAAGCGGCGGACGGCCCAATGGTTCTTCTAATGCGCTTCGAATGGTTCCTTCGACATCATCTACCGGGGATAACGTGGTAGAAAGCCCGGGAGGTGCACTGATAACATTTTCCGGAAGTTTTACAGGAATCATTTGCTCCCCAAAGACAATTTGTTCTTCCATGAAACACCTCATTAGAAATAAATTGGGAAAGGGCTTGAAAATCAGATATGAAATTTAGGTCACGATGCTTCGACGCTTTGCGCTATGCTGCTTGCCATTTTCGATTTAAACCTTGAACCCTGAACCTTTTAATTGTGGCCGGAGATGCGAGTTTTTTTATTCCTCCATTCGATCAACCAGAAGTCCGATAATCTGAATCAAATACGGGCTGGTGTTTTTAAATTCAACACCGATTCCGGAACGGGTTGCATGCGCCACTTCGCCTTTGATTTTAAGGGGTTTATCAAAGCCCTTTAATCGAAATGTCATTAAAATTTCTTCTCCGACGAATAATGGCCGTTGGGTCTCGATAAATAATCCATTTTGGCTTATATTCTTGATGTAATTCGAATAGACACGATCATAGGTCGCATAATAAACAGGTATTTTAACAGCTTTGCGGATGTGCTCTCGTTTTTCCTGCAGAAAAAGTTCTTCTGCGTGTTTGAGAAGCGTTTGCTGTTGTTTCTCGCTTAAGCTTAAAACGATGTTAAACAACTTATAAATAAGCGTATTATATTTCTTAATTTCTTTTTCAGGGATGCTCATAAGAATTTTCTTGATTTTGCTATTAATTTAGATAATTACTAATTAAAAATCAATGTTTTTATTTAAATTAATAAGGCCTATGAAAGTGGTAATAGTGACAATCAGTGAATGTTGATTTGAATTCCGGATTAAATATTATACCCGTCGGCAATCGAGTATGCATGGAACTCCCAATTCTTGAGCTATTGACATTATCGGACCATTTTTTAATTTACTTTACAAATTTTTTATGAAAATTCATATAATTCTGGTTGACTTCAATGGTTTCTTTTAGGTACCCCAAATGAGTAAATGAAACATGAACGATAATCAATTTGGCAATGTTTCAGGGAAATATCAGATATGAAAAAAGAACTCACAGATGCAGAATTAGAAACATATTCGCGGCAAATTGTGCTGGCAGACATCGGTTATGACGGGCAGCTTAAACTGCGCAATGCCAGAGCATGTCTGATCGGCGTGGGTGGCCTGGGATCCCCGATCGCTTTGAAACTGGTTGGCATGGGCGTCGGCTACCTTCGCATGGTGGACCGGGACATTGTCTCCCGATCAGATCTGCACCGCCAGCACCTCTATGATACAGATTGTATCGGTCAGCCGAAGGTGGAGGTGGCGTTGCGAAAATTACGCCGGTTAAATCCGGACGTCGAACTGGATCCCGTACCGGAGTCATTGAATAGCATCAATGCCGAAGAATTAATCGGCGAAATGGATGTGGTCATAGACGGTCTCGATCGGCCGGAGCCCCGTTACATTGTGAATCGAACCTGCAATCGGCTCAAAATACCATATATCTTCGGAGCCGCAATTGAGGCATTCGGCAATGTATCGACCCTCCTGCCGGGAAAAACGTTTTGTCTGGAGTGTTTCATGCCCGGGCTGAAAGATGAAGATCTCCCGGTTTGTGGCGTCGTCGGCGTCCATCCGGCAGTAATCGGTGTTGTTTCGTCGGTGCAGGTATCTGAAGCCGTAAGAGTGATAATAGGTCAGGAACCAAAACTGTTCAACAAGCTGCTTTATGTTGATCTAAGAGAATTCGAATTTAATATACTAGACATCCCGGCTTTAGAAACGTGTAAGGTTTGTGGTATCAATCCGTCCGGACCGCCGGAAGAAGTCGCAGATAAACTTTTCGAAGAAACCTGCGCCCGGGATGGGCGGCGAAATTTTATCCTGGCACCCAACAAACGAATCACAATTGATTTAAAAAAAGCAGAAAAATTCATCAAGAAAAAGGGATTTGAAGTAGTGCTATCCGGCCAATTCGGGGTTACCTTTAAAAAAGCAGAGAAAATAACAGCCTGTGTTTTAAAAAGCGGAATTATGAACGCCCAGACGCCACCGAAGGTTGTCGAAGACGAAAAAATAAAAGATGAAATAGTTGCTATCTATAAATCACTTCTGGTGGAGGGTTTGGGCTTTCCTGCAGCGCTGATTCCAAGTATTTGATAAAAATAATAATTCAGGCTATATCAAGATGGTTTTTCAGGGTTATGGATCCATTTCACAGATATAAGCAAATCGGTCAAATGATGATCTCTTGAAAGGCAAGTGCAAAATGAAGGTGCCATTATCAAAGATTGCTGCGTTGGTGAGCGGGAATATTGTCGGTGATTCAGACAAAATCATTGCCGGAATCACTCCGTTTGATTCGGCGGGTAACGATGATATTACCATGGCCGGTAATAAAAAGTTCTTGAAACGAGTTGATACATCTGAGGCCGGCGCCGTCATTGTACCGCGGGATTTTTCGACCCCCTCTCAAAACCTCGTCCAGGTGGATAATCCTAAATTAGCATTCGCGAAAGTAAAACAATATTTTCACCCGCCGCCAGAACCCCGCCCAGAGATTCATTCCCAGGCACATATTGGTTTAAATTTCAAATTCGGTCAATCGGTTTCCATCGGCCCGTTTGTTTATATCGGCGACCGCGTCACCCTGGGGAATCGTGTATGGCTTCAGCCGGGAGTGCATATTGGAGACGATGTAACCATTGGCGATGATGTAACCATTTACCCTAATGTCAGCATTCTTAAACAGTGTATCATCGGCAACCGGGTAATCATAAACTCCGGTTCGGTCATTGGCAGTGATGGTTTCGGATACGCCCAGGACGGAAAGACTCATTTCAAAATTCCGCATACAGGCTTTGTGCAGATCGATGACGATGTGGAAATTGGCGCAAGCAACACCATTGATAGAGGCACGTTCGGCAAAACATGGATATGTCGTGGCGTCAAAACCGACAACCATGTCCATGTGGCCCATAACGTCATGGTTGGAGAAAACACCCTTTTGGTGGCCCAGGTGGGAATTTCGGGTAGCGCAACGATCGGCAAAAATGCCATTTTAGCCGGTCAGGTGGGCATTGCCGAACATTTAAACATTGGCGATCATGCTATTGTCGGACCTCGGACGGGTGTCGGCAAATCGGTGCCGGACGGCCATGTTGTCATGTCCGGATTTCCTGAAATGCCCTACAACAAATGGCGCAGGGTGCAGCGGACAGTGACAAAACTTCCCGGTATGAAAAAGAAACTCGAAGAACTCGAAAAACGGTTGCAAAACTTAGAAGAAAAAAAATAGAGTGATTATCCGCAACCGGAAGCGCATTTTGTCAAAACCCTCGCCGGATTTGATTGTTCGTTAGAAAAATCAAAGGAGGCAAGATATGGATAAACCGAAAATGGCGGTTTTGGGAATAGGAGCGACCGGCACCGTCTTGGCAGCTGCTCTGCTCAGCAAATATCCTGAAACAATTATCATTGGCCGCAGACCCGAATTCGGAAAGATATTAAACGAAAAAGGAATCCGCATTTCAGGGGCAATAAATTACAATACGCCGGTAAATACGTTTTTAACCCAAATTAGTGAGCTCAACCAATATCGCCCCACTCTTATTTTTATCGCCACAAAAACCTTTCATCTCAAGAGTATTCTGGAAGAATTGAAGGAGGTTGTTCAGCCTGATACAAAGATTATCTCCACCCAGAACGGCCTGGGAACCGAGGATTTCATTGCGGATACCTACGGCCCGGATGCTGTCTTCCGAATGTCCCTGAATTTTGGTGTCTCCGTGAAAGGACCCGGTGAGGTGGAAGCCGCATTTTTCAATAAACCGAATCATATTGGAAGCTTGACTGAACAAAATCAAGAACTGGGGAGCCAGATAGCGAGGTTGCTTACGGGCTGCGAATTGGACACGGAATATGTCGATGACATCAAGCTATTTGTCTGGAAAAAAATGATTATGAAATGCACGATGGCTTCAATTTGTGCGGTTACCAACAAAACCATAAAAGATGCCCTGGATTATCCACCCACCAGAGAAATAGCAGATGCCTGCTTTAAGGAGGCCCTTGCCGTGGCAAAGTCGGTAGGTTATGACCTCGGCCAGGATTATCTAAAACAGGCCCTGGGTTATTTGGAAAAGGTTGGAGCACACAAGGATTCAATGTGCTATGACATAGAAAAAAAGACACCCACCGAAATTGATTTTTTAGGTGGCAAAATCGTCGAGTATGGTCGTGCCAAAAATATCCCGACACCATTTTATCGAACGATGACCAACCTGGTCAAGGCCATCGAATCCAACTATTTGACAAAACAATAATCTAATATTTAGGATATGAGCCCTTTATTGCATTTCTCAAGCCGCTGCCGCAGCCAGTCGGGAATCTCCATTTTTTTAAGGGTATCCATGTTCAAACAAACCGTAACGTTGTGACCGACAATCCGCGGCTCGACATCGCCTTTCTTAAACACCCGATAGCCAAAGGTGATCGACGTATTTCCGACATCCTGCACCAAAACTTCAACTTCGATATCATCCCCATAACTGAAGGGCTTGCTGAAATCCGTTTCCAAATGAACAGTGGGAAGCCCGATGCGGTGCTTTTCGATGACTTCATGGTATTCAATATTCAATTGGCTGATGAAAAATTCTTCCAGGGCAACATGGAAGTAATGCAGAAACCGGGGATAATAGACGATACCGGCTCGATCGATATCACCGAAGCGAATTTTTAGCTGAGAGCGGAAAGTCACAATTATATTCTTTTATAATGATACGATATTTCGCAGCCGGCAACCATCAGTTGTAATGTTGGGTTTCGTGACCACAACCCAACCTACTTTATTTCCATTGCGATAGTTGACGCTCGACCAGGGTCGAAACCCAACACAACCGGTACATTAATTCTCATATTTCCTTTCTTTGGGTTATAGACCAGAGACGAGTGGCCAGTTGCCGGAACCAATAAACAACGGACCATTGACAATTGGCAATTGACTTTGCCTATTTAGACTCAACCGCGCGGCACGCCATTTTTATCCCATCCTTTGACTTCGTAATACTCCTTGACCATGCGATCAATCGGAACCACCTGTCCTTTTGATGCTCCTTTTCTTAATGGCTCATGGGTAAATCGTTTCGGCAGTGTATCCATGCTGGCGTCGATGCCGAAGTCGATATTCATCAGGCGATCCCTTTCGATCACACCCTTCAGGGCCGCTTCGACTTTTTCCGGAGTGAAATTAAGGCCGGTTCCGGCGATCAATAATCGAGATGCGAACTCAAAATCGAGAATATCCATGCTCAGCCCTATGTTTTTACACATGGTCAGGCAATCGGTGAGCAAGGCCTGGCGCTCGGTGTGTTCCACTAGAACGGCCTTGCCTTTATCGGCCAGTCGATCCGCAATTTCCCGTATGCCCCAGCGTCTTTCAGCTTCATCGTACCGTTCGGTGAGTTCAAAAAACGGTTCGGCGCGAAGATGATCACCTCCCCGGGACGCAATGGCATAGGTTAAGCCAAACGCTTTAATCCCCCGGGGATCACCGCAAATGATATCCAACCCTTTCACCTGCAGAGCATACTCCTCGGTGCCTTTCCCAAAGCGACGGGCCAGACTCAATGTACCTTCGGCAAATGCATCGCCGAGGCCTTCTCTGCGAACGATCATCTGAAGGAGTTTTTCAACAGTTTCACGATTGCCCCAGGTAAAATCGAGCCCATCAAAATCATCTCTATTCAACAGACCTCTCTGGACGCATTCCATCGCCCAGCCAATGGTTTCGCCGGAGCTGAGCGAATCCATACCCATCCGGTTCAGGAAATGATTTATTTTAAGGGCAAATTCAAGATCATCGATGCCGATCCTGGAGGTGTAGCTGCAAAGGGTTTCGTATTCCGGGCCCTCGGCTTCCACTTCTTTGGTCACATAATAGCGCGAACAATGCAGATTACAGTTGAAACATGCTTTGTTTTTGACCTTGTATTTTGCGGCCAGCCTTTCGCCGCTGACGTTATCCACATATTCACACAACCCCTCCTGAAAATGATTGGTGGGCAGAATCCCAATGCCGTTTAAGGCCTTCATCAATAAGGTAGACCCCATTGCTTTGCGCTTATCATATTCCGGATGGGTTATAATTCGGTCATCCAGCTCCTGACACAACTTCAAAAAACCCGGCGGATCCGCAATGCTCAATCGTCCGGTACCGCGCACGGCTACCGCTTTAAGATGCTTGGAACCGAAAATGCATCCCATGCCGGTGCGACCGCACATGCGGGAATTATTGCAGGCAACGGTGGCATATTTTACCAGGTTTTCTCCGGCCGGCCCGATGGCAGCTACCTGGACGGCGTTGTCGTTGAGTTCTTTGCGAATCGCAGCGGTGGTCTGCCAGATGTCTTTTCCCCAAAGATGACCGGCATCTCGCAATTCGATGTGATCGTCGGCTATCAACAGGTAAACCGGTTGGTCTGAACGACCGGTCATCACAATCTGGTCATAGCCGGCCTGCTTGAGTTCAGGACCCAAAAACCCGCCGGCAGCCGAATCTCCCAGAATTCCCGTTAACGGCGATTTTCCGGAAATGGTCATATAGGCTGAAGTACTCAACAACGTGCCCGTAAGCGGGCCAACGCCGATCAGTAATATATTCTCCGGTGATAGCGGATCAATATCTCTTTTCAATTCTTGATGCATTCGGGTTGAATTCAAACCACGGCCACCGATGACGTTGAGCATAAAATGCGGGTCTGTTTTTACGCGTCGGCTTTGACCGGAGGTTAAATCAAGTCGGAGAATATGTCCACCGTAGGCATGCAGCATTTATCCACTCCTTTCCGATATCCACTGTTCTCTGAGAACCTGAGAGCAGGCCATGGCATATCGCAGACGTTTTTCCTCGGGGTTTAATCGACGACTCCCTTTTTTAAATTCCGTCAAACTGACCGCTTCGGTCACCTGCGGTTCAAAATGGATGGCATCCATTGTGCATGCGTGGACACAGCGGGGATCACCGCCACACAGATCGCAAACATAGGCAACATCCTCAAACAGTTGAATTGCGCCGACGGGGCACATGATCTCACAGGTTCCGCAGGCGGTACACAGGGTCGGCGAGACGATAATTTGTCCTAAATGGCCGACCTCAATGGCGTTTTCCGGACATTTGGTGCAATAACGCTCTTGGCAATGCTGGCAGACCACCGGATAATCTATTCCCAGGTCTTCAATTTTGACGACCTTGATCCGGGCTCCGCTGCGGCCGATTTTGCCGGAATGAAAAAACGAACAATGGACTTCACAACGGCTGCATCCGGAACATTTTTCAAGCTCAAGTGTGATCATTCTTCTACAATCCTCTCAATTCGGTAATGAACCTGTCCCTTCGGGTCCGGGCACACAAATACCTGACCGGCCTTGCCGGTCCAATCCCCCTTTTGCGGCTCTATTCGCTGCAACAGCGGAAATATGGGCATCATGCTTTGCAGCGCCCACATGCAGATATGTTTTCCCTCGGGAATCATTATTTTTCCGCCGTCGAGTGTAAAGTAATCACCGACAAGGATAGGCTGATTGCAATAGCCGTCAATTTTTTCTACGGTTACTTTTAATTTATACATCGATTTCTCCAACCCCTTTCTATTCGCTGGTGGATACCCCTTATACACCATCTGAATCAAAATTTGAAAGAAATTGTTTAGAATTATAAGGTGTAATTCGCATCAAACTTCATGCAGTTCGAATCCCTTGGCTCCAGGCATTGACTTTAACCAACCGCTGGTATATTTGATGTGAAAATCTTACCTGACCCATAGGACCAGATTGTTAGGGATGAAATAATATTCCTAATTAGAAAGGAGGGATGATTGATTTACATCAACCTGTTAACCTGAAAAGGAGGCAAAAATGAAAAAAGCAATTATTTTCGCACTGTTCATAGGGATTCTCTTTTGCCTTACGGGGCCCGGATACAGTGCAGATGTCAAAAAAGGTATTCATGTCGGTAACGCGGGGGCGTTTACCGGCGATGCCGCCGCCCCATGCATGGAAATTTTCAACTCGGCCCAGATTGCGGTGGATGAATGGAATGCCAAGGGAGGCATTCAGGGTGTTAAGATCGAGCATGTTATGGGTGATGATGCCATGGATCCGGCCCAGGGAGTCAATGTAGCCCATAAATTTGTTTCGGACGACCTGATGTACGGCGTCGTGGGTCCACCGATGAGCCATATCGCCCAGGCTACCTTAAAAATTTACGGAGCCGCCGACCTGGCCACTATCACCACGGCTGCATCCAAACCCGAGCTGACCGAACAGGGCTATAAACACTTTTTTAGAGTCAATGCCCGCAATGATGCTCACGGCTGGAACTGCGCGCTTTTTATGAAGAAAAATCTAAATGCCAAACGCGTGGCGGTGTTGAATGAAAAAGTAGCCTACTGTGAAAATATGGCAAAGGAGACCATCGCAGGCCTCAAGAAATTGGGCATCACTGATATTATGCAGGATACCATTGTCGGCGGCGCTAAAGATTACTCGGCGGTGCTGACCAAGGTAAAAGCCTATAAACCTGATGTGCTTTTCTTTATTGCGACAACGGCTCCGGATCAGGCGATCGGCGTGCGTCAGACCAAAGAACTCGGGATTAACACGATTTTCTTCGGAACAGAGGGTGCCCGGGACAAAAAAGATTTTATCGCCGCAGCCGAGGGTGCTGCCGAAGGTGCCTATGTCTATCACTTCGCTCCGGATATTTATGCGATTTCCGCTGCTGATAGCTATGTTAAAAAATTTGAAGGCACCTACGGTACCTTGAGCGGGTTTGGACCACCTTCCTATGAGGCCATGAACATTTTGCTGACCGCCATCGATCAGGCTGCCCAGGATGGCGATATTACCCGCAAAGAAGTGGTTGAAAATCTACACAAGATTAATAATTATAAAGGCATCTTAGGCTTTCCGATCACCTTTGATGAAAAGGGAGATTTGGAAGGCGGAGCAACCTATTTCTTCCAGGTCTCCGGCAATGACTTTAAACAAATCACGGTTATGACCGGAAAGTAACGCAACCCGATAGAGCGGTCTTATCCTATAATTTGATCAGTCCGTTAGATGATAAGTTATTATTTTTTATGTAAAAAATTCGAAATCCGAATCTCGAAATCCGAAACAAATCCGAATACCAAATGACATAAACTCGAAACGAATAGGTAATCTTCCGCTTTTACGCTTGACGATTAATTCCTTTCAAAGTTTTGAGCATTTGAAAATTTTTATTTCGATATTGTTTCGGATTTCGTATTTCGTGCTTCGTATTTCCGGCTTGTTCGAAACAAGGTGGGGGGATGGAAATATACCTCCAACAACTACCCCAGCAGTTGATCAACGGCCTGACCCTGGGCGGTGTCTATGCCCTGATTGCCATCGGCTATTCAATGGTTTACGGCATTTTAGGCATGCTTAATTTCGCCCACGGGGAGGTTTACATGATCGGCGGTTTTGCCGGTTGGTGGGTGCTGCATCTGTTAACCCGTAACAATGAAGTTTTGATCAGCGCCGCACTGGTCATCTCCCTCATGATCATTATTGCCATGGCGGTGTCAGCTCTGGTGGGAGTGGTGGCCGAACGATTTGCCTATCGCCCGCTGCGAAATGCCCCGCGCATGAACCTGCTGCTCAGCGCCCTGGGAGTTTCCATCTTTTTACAAAACCTGGTCCTGACCTATCAGGGAGCTAAAGTTCGCTTCTTTCATATAGGCGCATTGATACCCGAGGGTCTCCGCGTCATTCACATCGGCCCCGCTGTCTTTTCGTTTATGCGGGCGTTGGTTATTGCTGTCACCTTCTTACTCATGGGCCTTTTGAGCGTTATGATTAAACGCACCAAAGTCGGCAAGGCAATGCGGGCGACGGCACAGGACCTTGAAGCCGCCTCATTTATGGGTGTTGATGTAAACCGAATTATCGTTCTGGTGTTTTTAATTGGGTCGGCTCTCGGGGGAGCCGCGGGAGCTTTGGTCGGCCTTTTGTTTACCCAGGTGGATTATTATGTGGGATTTCAAGCCGGTTTGAAAGGCTTTACCGCCGCAGTACTTGGCGGCATCGGAAACATCTACGGAGCAATGCTTGGTGGTATCCTGCTGGGTCTGGCAGAGGCGCTGGCCGTCACCTTTCTGCCTTCGGCTTACAAGGATGTAGTTGCCTTTGTCATTTTAATTGTGGTTCTGATCGTCAGGCCCTGGGGTTTAGTAGGAGAAAAAATGCCCGAAAAAGTCTAAAAGTGGTTTCAAAATCCCGTTCTGAACTTTAGGCATTTTAGTGCATTTTAGACATTAATTTTAGAATAATTATGAACATCGATTCAAATACAGCTGCATTAAGTAATCCCCGCGCGTTTTTATGGCGCAAATCACATCGTATGGCACTTTATGGAGCTATTGCGATGATGCTGATTGTTGCGCCGCATATCATGCCAAACAACTACTGGCTGCGGATTTATACTATGTCAGGCTTGTGGGTCATGCTGGCATTGGGTTTAAATGTCGTAGCCGGTTTTGCAGGATTGCTTGATCTGGCGTATGTGGCCTTTTTTGGGATTGGCGGTTATACATTTGCGCTGCTGTCCTCGAGCCAGCTAAACGTACACCTGCCCTTTATTCTGGTGTTGCCCATTGCCGCCGTTTTTACGATGCTAATTGGAATCACTCTGGGATCCACCAGCATGCGCTTAAAAGGCGATTACCTGGCTATTGTTACGCTAGCATTTGCACAGATCTTTAAGCTGTTGCTGCTCAATCTAGACACGCCCGTTAATATTACCGGAGGCGTCAACGGCATTTTTGGCTTTGATCCCATCAATTTTTTCGGCTTCAGAATTATCTCATCGGTGGCGTATGCGTATCTTATCTGGTTTTTTGCCGTTGGCGTAACCCTTGGCTCATTCCGGATCAAGCGCTCGCGCTTCGGCAGGGGGTGGGAAGCCATCCGTGAAGATGAACTGGCTGCGGAAGCCATCGGGGTCAACACCACCTGGATGAAACTGATGGCCTTTGCCGGAGGAGCTTTCATTGCCGGAGCTGCCGGCGCATTGTTTGCCTCCTTTCAGGATTCCGTATTTCCCAACAATTTTGATTTCCCCCAGCTCGTCATCGTTTACTGTATGGTGATTCTCGGCGGACTGGGCAACATTCCCGGTGTAATTCTGGGAGCCGTCCTGCTGTCCATATTGCCTGAATTTCTCAGGGAATACGGAGCCTACCGCATGATGTCCTATGGTTTGATTTTGATTGTGCTGATGGCGTTGCGACCGCAGGGGATCATGGGAGAAGTTGGTTTTCTGATAAGAAAGAAAATTCGACCGGATAAAGATCAAACCGGTCGGCTCAGAACATCAACCGAATTGTATTACGATGAAAACGCGAAACCCCTGGGAATCTCCGAAAGTAAAAGCCAGTATGCAAAAAGCAGCCTGGCAGTTCTTGAGCTTAACCATGTAACCATGGATTTCGGCGGTATTAAAGCCGTCGATGATTTAAGTTTGGTTTTACACGAACGAGAAATCTTAAGTGTTATCGGGCCCAATGGGGCCGGCAAAACGACCCTGTTTAATCTGATATCCGGTATATACCCTCCAAATGTGGGCTCCATTTATTTTGAAGGAAGAGAAATTACCGGATTGAAACCGCACCAGGTCGTGAAAGCCGGAATATCAAGGACATTTCAAAATTTACGACTGTTTAACAAAATGAGTGTGTTAGACAACGCCAAGGTCGGCCAATTCTGCCGAACGTCTGCAGGCCCGTTGTCCATCCTGTTTCATCTGCCGTTGCATACCAAAGAAGAAAACGAAACAGACCGGAAAGCCAAAGAAGTTTTGGGTCTCTTCGGTGCCAGGCTTACCGGTTATCGCTTTGACCAGCAGGCCGGGTTTCTTTCGTATGCCAACCGCCGGCGTATGGAAATTGCACGCGCCTTATCAACCGATGCTAAAATCCTGCTACTGGATGAGCCATCCGCCGGCATGAATCCCCAGGAAACCATTGAGATAACCGAATTCATTAAATCGCTGCGAGATCTTTTCGGATATACCATTTTGCTCATCGAACATAAGCTCAACGTTGTCCGAACCATATCGGATCGGGTGATTGCGCTGGATTACGGCATAAAAATCGCCGAAGGCAGTTATGAAGAAGTGGCCAACAGTGAAAAAGTCATCGAAGCGTATTTGGGTCGCAAAAGACAACGGGTTTTTTCCTGATTGTGCCTGATTGATTAACCCGCTAGGAAGACCTTGATGGTCGAGACACCCATACTAGAGTTCGAGAATGTCGACACCTATTACGGCAATATTCAGGTGCTGTACGACATCAATCTCAAAGTCAACAAGGGAGAGTTAGTGTGTCTGCTGGGCGGCAATGCTTCGGGTAAATCGACAACACTCAAAACGATTCTGGGCGCATGCAAAATAAAAAAAGGAGCCGTCAAACTCAACGGGATACGGATCGATGGCAAGCCCACACAGTTTATCATATCAAAAGGAGTGGCTATCGTACCGGAAAACCGCAGAATATTTCCCCGCATGACGGTTCTTGAAAACCTGGAGATGGGTGCCTATCTCAGGAAAGATAAAAATAGTGTAAAAAATGATCTTGAAAAAGTTTTTGAGCTTTTTCCAAAATTAAAAGAAAGAATTAACCAGGCCGGTATCACTTTAAGCGGCGGTGAACAGCAAATGCTGGCCATGGGGAGGGCTTTGCTTTCAAATCCGGATATTTTGTTGATGGATGAGCCTTCGATGGGGCTTTCGCCATTGCTCGTCGACCAGCAGTTTGAACTTATTCAAAGGGTCAACCGGCAGGGCACAACGATTTTCATGGTAGAGCAAAATGCCAACATGGCCCTGTCGATAGCGGATCGCGGTTATGTGCTGCAAACCGGAGCTATCGTTTTGGCGGATACCGCCCAAAGTCTACTGTGCAACGAGATGATGCAGGAGGCGTATCTGGGCGGCGATAGTACTTGTGAAGTTAAATGATTTAATAAATCATTTAACGAATTTCACCCTCCCCTAACC
>CP070694.1:3945778-3965795 GCA_020353355.1 Desulfobacterales bacterium
CACGCTGGCTTCACGGGGGACCCTGCCGCCAAAAGCCATGATGAAGTGATTTTCAGCTACCCTGGCCTGTTTGCGATCATGGTCTATCGGGTAGCTCATGAATTGTTGCTGTTGGAGGTACCGCTCCTGCCCCGCATGATGACAGAATATGCCCACAGTCTAACCGGTATCGACATCCATCCCGGGGCTGCCATTGCGCAGAGTTTTTTCATCGATCATGGCACGGGCGTTGTCGTCGGTGAAACCACGGAAATCGGAAAACGTGTCCGGATCTATCAAGGTGTGACCCTGGGAGCCCTATCCATTCCCAGCGATAAAATCGAGTCTTTTCGATACAAAAAACGACACCCCACCATTGAAGACGATGTCATTATATACTCAAATGCCACCATATTGGGTGGTGATACGGTCATCGGCGCCCGATCTATTATTGGCGGGAATGTCTGGATCACAAAAAGTGTGCCGCCGGACCGAAAAGTCATATTGAAGCAACCCGAGCTGCTGTATAGCGAAAATAACAGCAAGACAGCTATCGAAAAAAGAAATAAAAAATTGACTGCATTATTTTCTAAAGAAATAGAGTTTCTCAAAGGAAAATAATGTTGCCTGATTTTTGATCTTTTTTATTTTTTCATACACGCCTAGTTTAGCCATTCGAAAACAATATCGCTAACTTCCTTCTCATCTCTGTCCCGTGCAGCATCTCCGCATTCAATGTATTCACCCACCGAATCGTGTACGAATTTCATACACAAATATCTTACTGAAAATATTAGAAAAATTTATTTTATCAATGTTAATGTCCGAAAATAAAACGAAACTGGTGGAAATCTTTTCTGCAGCTTCCAAAGAAACACGAATGAATTGGCCCCGAAAGGATTTTGGCTCTAGTTTAAAATGCGATTACATTTCAAATACTTATTGCTTTAATCGCCCAAAACCCGCCACCAAATAGCCTGTAGATTTCTATATGTAATCGTTTTGGCACAATCCTTGCTACTTTGTGGTATCAATCGCCTGTATATTGAAATCAAACTACATCTTCAAAATTACAAAATAACAAGGAAATCAGGGTGATTAAGGAAAAAAAAATTTTGGTGCTGGATGCCAATGAGCAAAGCCGTCAAGAACTTTGCAAAATTCTCAAATCCCAACATTATCCAACCACCACCATCGATTTCTTGCAAGAATTGGGGCCTCGCATCGAAAAAGAAGATTGTCTCGCTGTTATTATCGATATCGATTCGGTTCCGGTCGACAACCGCACAATTCGTAATCTGGCGTTAAAGTACCCGGGAGTGCGCTTTCTATGCACTTCAAAGGACCGTTTCCATCCGGAACTCAAAGATGCCATCTGCTACCACATATACGCCTGTTTAAATAAACCGGTAGATCCGGACGAACTCTTGTACTGGATAAAGTGCATTTACGAAGAGGAATCACAAGACGTTTAAAAATGATACCACTAGGACTCAAGCAAAGGCGTCAACCCTGGCGTCGTGAAACGAGCTGAAGCTTATGATTTTTTTAGATAATTTAATAACGAAGGAGGCAATATGAAGGAAAAACAAGAAAAACATCGTTCGTTCATGAAAGATTTTCTTGATGATTTTAAAATGTCCCGAAGATCTTTCATGAAGAAAGCCTCGGCAGCGACCGGAGGGGCAATCGCCCTGGGCGGTGCCTTCACACCGTCTTTCAGAACGCTGGCAGAGGCAAGTGAAACGTCCGGCAAAGGGCTCGGCGAATGGATCGCATCCACCTGCCAGGGATGCACCAGCTGGTGCTCCAAGCAGGTCTATGTGATCGATGGAAGGGCGGTCAAAGTGCGCGGCAATCCAAACTCGAAGGTCAACCTCGGCGCCGGCTGTCCGCGATCCCATCTTGGACTGCAGCAGGTGTACGATCCGGACCGCATCAAGACTCCCATGAAACGCACCAATGCTAAAAAGGGGCGCAATGAAGACCCGAAGTTTGTTCCCATCTCCTGGGACGAGGCCTTGAACACCATTGCCGACAAAATCATGGAGCTGCGCAAAAACAATGAGACCCACAAGTATATGCTTATGCGCGGTCGCTATTCCTACATGCGGGATGTCCTCTATGACCGGATGACCAAGATCATCGGGTCGCCCAACAATATCTCCCACAGTGCCATCTGCGCCGAGGCGGAAAAATTCGGGCCGTATTACACCGAAGGCTACTGGAACTACCGCCAGTATGATGTCACCAACGCCCGCTATGTCCTGATCTGGGGCGCGGATCCCCTGGCGGCCAACCGCCAGGTGTCCTACTACTCCGCCGTATGGGGCGATGTCATCGGCAAAGCGACAATAGCCGTTGTTGAGCCGCGGCTATCCGCCACGGCTGGCAAAGCCGACGAGTGGCTGCCGGTCGAACCCGGTCACGACGGTGCCCTCGCAGCAGCCATTGCCCACACCATTCTGGTCGAAGGTCTCTGGAACAAGGAATTTGTCGGCGATTTTACCGATGGGCAGAACCGCTTTGTGCCCGGAGCAGTCGTGGACGAAGAAACCTTCGAGGAGAAACACACCTATGGCGTCGTCAAATGGTGGAACCTGGAGCTGAAGGACAAAACCGTCGAGTGGGCGGCCGAGCGCACCGGACTGCCGGTCGAACAAATCCAGCGGGTGGCGCTCGAATTCGGTCAAGCCGCGCCGCAGGCCATCTCGTGGGTCGGCGGCGGACCGGTGATGCAGGTTCGCGGCGCGTATACCAGCATGATCTGTCATGCGCTCAACGGCCTGACCGGCGGGGTCGACAATGTCGGCGGGACGCTTGCCAGTAACAAGGAATATACGGATCATTTCCCGGAGCCCGATGATTTCATGGACGAAATTGCCAAAAAAGGCAAAAAACACGGCAAAATCGACCATCGCGGCCGCAAGGAGTTTCCATGCCTGAATGAAGGCAAACCCGGCTCAGCGGTGGTCACCAACAATGCGGCCGAGGGCATTCTCAACGAGGATCCCAATGAAATCAAAGTGGCGATTGCCTATATGAACAATTTTACGTTTTCCTGCGGTCAGCCGGAACGCTGGGAGCGGGCGCTGTCAAAAATTCCTTTCCTGGTGCACATCACCACCAATGCATCGGAATTTTCCTGGTTTGCCGATATCCTGCTGCCGGATGCCCACCATATGTTCGAAAAATGGGGCTACGTCAAATCCATCGGCAACGGCTACCGGCACGTGACCATCATGCAGCCGGTCATCAAACCGATGTGGGAAGCCAAGATCGACGAAACCGAAATGCCCTGGCTGATTGCCGAAAAGCTGAATGAAAGAGGTTTCAGCAACCTGCTCGATCACTACAAAACCTACATCGATCCGGAAACCGGCAAAGCGCCGACCAACGCCCAGGAATTTGCACTTTACGCCCTGAAGTACGCCACCCAGAATCTCTGGGATCCGGCCAAGTACAAGGGGGGCGATAAATTCAACGGCTGGGAAGACTTCCGCAAAGCCGGTGTCTGGAATTCCGATCCGTATCCGTTCCGCAAGCGCTGGAGCAACATGAAAACCAAGACCAAGAAGTTTGAATTTTACAGCGAGACGCTCAAGGAAGCCCTGGAAAAGCATGCCGAGAATCATAAGACCACGGTGGATGACATCCTCGAGACCTGCTTTTACCAAGCCAGAAATGAACAGGCCTTTATCCCCCATTACGAGGAACCATACACCAACGGCACTGAAGCCGAATATCCATTCCTGTTCGTGGATCACAAGTCGCGGCTCAACCGCGAAGGGCGCTCCGCCAACTGTCCCTGGTACTATGACTTCAAGGATGTGGATCCGGGAGACACCGTCTGGGATGACGTCGCCAAGATCAATCCGCTAGATGCCAAAAAAATCGGCGTTAAAACCGGAGATGCGATCAGAATCACCTCACCCACCGGCAGCATCACCTGCACAGCCAAAATGTGGGAAGGGGTGCGGCCCGGTACCGTGGCCAAGTGTTACGGGCAGGGTCACTGGGTTTATGGAAGGTTGGCAGCCAAAGAATTCGGCAAGATCCCCCGGGGCGGCAACAACAATGATCTGATTCCGGCCGTCTATGACCGGCTCAGTGGAAGCACCGTGCGGCATGCCGCCACACGCGTTAAAATTGAAAAAGTTTAGGAGGTGAACTCATGCCAAGATATGCCATGGTAATCGACCTGCAGCGGTGTGTCGGGTGCGGTGCCTGCAGCATCGCCTGCAGAAACGAAAACAACGTGCCCGAGGGCATCTACTGGTCGAACAAAATCACGGAAACCGTCGGCACATTTCCGAACGTTAGATATCACTACATCCCCACCCTGTGCAATCACTGTGAGTATGCGCCCTGTGTGCGGGGTTGTCCGACAAAAGCCATGCACAAGCTGGAGAACGGCATCACCATGCACGATCCCAAAAAGTGCATCGGCTGCAAGTACTGTGAATTCAACTGCCCTTACGGCGTCATCTACTTCAACTGGGAGGCGCCTCACAAATTCTGGCGTGACAAACGGGTCGAGATCAAAGACGGCACGGCGTCGCCCAGCGAACTGGTGAAAGAAGTGGGCGGCAAGGCCGTGCCCTATTACAACCCGGAACGGGATGCGACCCTGCCGGGAATTAGACCGAAGGGCGTGGTCGAAAAATGCACCTTCTGCGACCACCGTGTCAACCTAGGTGAGTTGCCGCGCTGCGTCGAGGCCTGCCCGGCGGACGCCCGGATATTCGGCGATATTTCCGATCCCAAATCCGATATCAGCGCATTGCTGGGGAAATTCCGGCCGTTTCGCCTCCGGGAGCAGATCGGAACCAACCCCCATGTCTTTTATATCCGGGGTTACAACCCGGCGGCTTACCAGCCAACCAAAGGAGGTGTTTAAATGAGCGAAAATAAAGGTTTATACGGCATATGGCTGGCGGTGCTCGGTATCGCAATTGTCGTCGGGCTCATCACCGCCGTGAAGCTGTTTTCTCAAGGACACGGTCTGTTCAACGCAAACGATGTGTTGATCTGGACGCTGCCGTTAGGCGTTTATATTTATCTGGCCCTGGCCAGTTCGGGATTAACCCTTCTGGCGGCCATTCCGCTGGTGTTCGGAGTTCGCAAATATGAGCCCTTTGCCAAGCGGCTGGTGTTTCTGGCCATCGCCACCCTGGTCGGCGCCTTCGTATCCATCGGGCTCGAGCTCGGTTCGGTCTTTCACATGATTTACATCATGCTCTCGCCCAATTTTTCCTCTCCGATCTGGTGGATGGGGGCTATCTACAGCGTGGAATTGGCGGTGCTGCTGGTCAAGTTCTGGAAAATGCACACCGGTGACTGGCACAGCGGGTTCAGCAAGTTCCTGGGCACGGCATCCTTTATCCTGGCCCTGGCAGCGCCGCTGATGATCGGATCGGTTTTCGGAATCACCGAATCCCGGGTGACGTATTTCGGCCCGGTGATGTCCATTTACTGTTTGCTGATGGCCTTTCTGAGCGGTACGGCCCTGTTTATCCTCTACAGCCTGGTGGTCAACAAAGTTACGGGCAACGGTGTTCCGGCGGAGCTGTACGATGAAGTGGCTCTAATATTCACCTACGCCGCTGGTGTCGTCGCGGTCTTTACGGTGTTGAAATATGCCATCGAATCCGCCACCGTTGTGCCCGAGTTCCTGGTCTACCGCCAGTTCGAGCACGCCTTCGGCACTGTTGGGGTTTTCCACACCGAGGTGCTCTTGGGGCTGTTTCTGCCCTTTGTGCTGCTGCTCATTCGTTCGGTGCGCAAGGCAGCCGGCGGCAAAATCGTTGCCTCCGCGCTGATTCTGATCGGCACCCTGCTCATGCACATGGAGATTTTGCTGGCCGGCCAGAGTCACCCCGTGGGGCCGAAAGCAGAGCAATTTCCTGGATTTATCAGCTATTTCCCGAGCATCTGGGAGATTCTGGTCTTCGTATTTGCACTGGCAATCATGCTGCTGCTCTATACCCTTGGAGAGCGCTACCTCAAACTCACCGAGGCACCTGAATAATAGACCACGGTGCCGGTCTCTCCATGGGGACCGGCACCGGATGCACTTTTCGCTTTCGCATCAATGAGGAAGATTTTATGAACGTTGAAGATTTTACAGTCTATGAAACTGCTCGCGGCCGGACATACAAGTTACTCGCGGATTATTACCACATGCCGGACAACGAAATGCGTGAAAGAGCCATCTCCCTATCGGAAACCCTCGCCATCGTTTGCCCGGAAGCTGCTCCCTATGCCGCCGGTCTGAAGATCGGCTTGGAAGCGAATCCCGATCAACTCAGCGTGGATTATGCCAGACTGTTCGTGGGCCCGTTTGCAATAGCCGCACCGCCTTACGGGTCGGTTTATCTGGAAGGCAAACGCCAGTTAATGGGAGATTCCACCCAGGATGCCCTGCGCCGGTACCGGGCGGCAGGATTGGAGAGCGCCGGGGATTTCAAAGACGCTCCGGACCACATCACCGTAGAGCTCGAATTCATGAGCTTTTTGATCTTTAAGGCCATTGAGGCTTCAATCAACTCGAATACCGAAGAAACGGTTCATTATTTGAAAAAACAAAAATCCTTTTTGGAAGATCACCTGGGGGCCTGGATTTTTGAATTTGCGGATGCGGTTGTAAAAGCCGCTGACACCGTATTTTTTCAAAATTTGGCGAACGCCACCGCGGCCTTTTTGAAAAATGACTACAGTTCTATTTCTGCGGTGCCGGCTGCCGGACAATTTGATTCTGAAAAACTCGTTGAAATAAATTCGCTCCGGGTGTAATGAGGATCTAGTTTCGCATGCGCCGGTATCGGTCAACGCGAAAGTACCTCATCCCCTTGTTACACCGGTTTTTTCAGAAAGGAGCGATCATGTATTTGCCAAAAATTTACGAAACGTTTTCAAGTAAGTTTCCCGGTGTCTTTAAAGATTACAAACAACTGGGCCAAACCTGCCGGGCAGCTGGCCCGCTCGACCAAAAGTGCCAGGATCTGATCAAGCTGGGTATTGCCATCGGCGCCAATTCCAGAGGCGCCGTCATGTCGCACACCCGCAAGGCTCTGGACTCCGGTGCCTCAGCAGAAGAAATTGCGCATGCCGTTTTGCTGTCGCTGACCACCACCGGTTTTCCGAACATGATTGCGGCCCTGGGCTGGGTAGACGAGGTGCTGAAAGAGGCTTAACCAAAAATAAATAGGTTTCCCTAACATTTTTATTTTTGACTTAAGTCATAGACATACGGTCATTTTTATCATAATCAAGGGTTGATGGAATTTTCAACCCTGTCATAGCTCCAGGTCTGTGAATTTTTTTTCAAGATGGTTATGTTAATAATAACATAAGGGAGGCGTTGGTTCGTTGGAAATTATTTTGGCTGAGACGCATAACCTATTGGAACAATTAAATATGAATTTCGGCTTTATCAGACAAGCTAAAGAGCAAAAGACTTAAAACTTCTTTGTTTCTGGCTTATCGGGGTTAGGTGAGATAATGCAAGACTTTCAAACGCTTCTGAAAAGCTCGGCGGCCGCTCACGGGCATTTATGTCCGGGTCAGGCGGTAGGTGTACGCATGGCCATGCTGGGCTGCCGGCTCATCGGCTTGGAAGAGCCCACAAGCCGCGATCAAATCAAAAAACTGATCGTCTATGTGGAGATGGATCGCTGCACCGCCGATGCCGTCGCCCATGTCACCGGCGTCAAACTGGGGCGCCGCTCTCTGAAATTTATGGACTACGGCATTATGGCGGCCACCTTCGTAAACCTTGAAACCGGCAGGGCCTTTCGGGTGGTCTCCACCGAAGAGGCCCGGGACCTTGCAGCTGCTTATGCCCCGGAAATTGAGGGAAAATATGCCCGACAGCTGGAAGCATACCAGCGTATGCCGGACAGTGTGCTGTTCCGGGTTCAGGAGGTGGATGTTCATATCAATGACGAAGATATGCCGGGCCCGACCCGATATAAGGCAGCATGTTCGTGCTGCGGCCAGGTGGTCCGCGACCGCCGCGAGGTGATCAAAGACGGTCTTACACTCTGTAAACCCTGTGCCGATCTGGTGTATTTCGACAACGCCAAAGAAATCACATGGCCAAATATGAATTGGAAACCGGATGAAAGCCTCACGCAAAGACCCGAAGGCGCAAAGGTTTTGTATGATAATTGCTTTTAGGAGAGGAAAAAGTGCTGAAAAAAATTAAATTAAAAGACGCCGTAGGAACGAAATTGGCCCATGACATCACCGAAATTCGCCCCGGAGAATTCAAAGGAGCTGCATTTCACAAGGGCCATACCGTCTGCAATGAAGATCTTTGCCATCTCCAAAAGCTCGGCAAAAATCACCTGTATGTCATCGACTTGGCGGAAGATGAAATTCATGAAGACCAGGCGGCAGCTATTTTAGCTGATGCGCTGGCCGGCCAGGGCGTGGTTTGGCAGGACGAACCGCGCGAAGGTAAAATAAAACTGCTGGCAGGCCAAGACGGATTGTTTAAGGTAGATACCGCGGCTTTAGCTGCATTTAATATGATAGATGAAGTCATGTGCGCTAGCTTGCACAGCCATACCCTGGTCAAAAAAGGAGAACAGGTAGCGGCTACCCGGGCCATTCCCCTGGTGATGAAGCGCGCCCCGATCGAGCGTGCCGCGGCGATCGCACGGCAAAACGGTTCGGTGCTTTCCGTGCAATCGCTGCGCCAGGCCAAGGCCGGCCTGGTGATAACGGGAAATGAAGTCTTCCGCGGTCTGATCGAAGACCGCTTTGCACCAATTCTAACCGAAAAGGTAACTGCTTTGGGATCCAAAGTGGACGGAATTGCCTTTGCTCCGGATGACGAAAAACTTATCAGCAAAGCAATTTTAAGCCATTTGGAGCACGGATGCGATTTGCTGATGCTCAGCGGCGGCATGAGTGTTGACCCCGACGACGTCACCCGCAGGGGGATACAGATGGCCGGTGCCACGGAAATGCACTACGGTGCTGCGGTGCTTCCCGGTGCCATGTTTTTGGTGGCCTACATTGGAGATATACCTCTGCTGGGAGTCCCGGCCTGCGGTCTGTTTCATAAAATTACCGTGCTGGATCTGGTGTTGCCGCGGATTTTGGCCGGTGAAAAAATCGGCAAAGCCGAGCTGGCGTTTTTGGGCCACGGGGGATTGTGCAAGGACTGTCAAGAATGTTCGTATCCACACTGCCCGTTCGGCAAGACCCCATAATCCCACATTTTTCAAGAAAATGCGGGATTCGTTAATAGTTATTGGCTATTCGTTATTAGTATTGCGGCCTCTGTCTTTTAGAATCCTTTCCGATAACTAATAACAAATAACTTATAATCTGCTTATGGAAATGTAGCCTGAAACACCATAAAGCTGGTTGATAACTTTGGACGGAAAATCGATTACCTGCGTATCTCCATCATCGATATCGAAGGCTTTACCAAATTTAAAAAGGGACCAGGGTAAAATATAATGACAAAACTCAAATTAAGATCGTCCCAGTGGATTATTGATGACCACAACAACATCATCATTGGCAAAGGCAGAGCGGAAATCCTGGAAAACATCGAACGGACAGGATCCATCAACCAGGCCGCGAAAGCGATGAAGATGTCTTATAAAGCCGTATGGAGTAAAATAAAGGCCACCGAAAAACATCTGAAGATGGCAATTGTGCATACGGACCGAAAAGAAGGCTCCAGATTATCCAGGGAAGGTAAGGCGCTGCTCGAAAATTACAAGCAATTAAAAGATCAGTGCATGACGGCAGATGATAGAATTTTCAGCAACATTTTTACAATTAAATATTAAACCAGCAACCCGTTTTTTCAACAATAACTACCATCTTTGAACATAACTAAGTTGGAATAATTAGATGGATATCTTGAATTTGCATTTTCATTTTCCACTATCCGGTGTTGAAACTTACATTTTTATTCCTCCGCTAGTCGCCTTTACAATTTCTTTTTTCACCTCGATGGGGGGAATCTCCGGAGCCTTCCTGCTGCTGCCGTTTCAAATGAGCGTCCTGGGATTCACCAGTCCTTCGGTTACCGCTACCAACTTTCTGTTCAATGTGGTTGGCACGCCCGGCGGCGTGTACCGTTATGCCAGAGAGTGCCGCTTCGTGTGGCCGCTGGCGATTTTGATTGTGGCCGGCATTATCCCCGGCGTCCTTATCGGTTATTATCTGCGCGTCACCTATTTGCCGGATCCGAAAACATTCAAATTTTTTGTCGGCTGTGTCTTACTGCTGATTGCTTTCAAACTTCTGAAAGAAGCATTAAACGGTAAAGCTGCTGCAATCCCAGAAAGCTGCGCACTCACCGATCGGGTGGAACAAGCGTCAATCGAAATGAAGACCACCCGCTTTAGCTTCAAAGGTGCCACGTATTCTTTTGCAACCGCAAAGCTGCTCGGACTGGCTCTGGCGGTGGGTATCATCGGCGGTGTCTACGGTATCGGCGGCGGTTCAATTATCGCGCCGTTTTTGATCACATTTTTCAGGCTGCCGGTGTATGCCATCGCCGGCGCAGTGCTGCTGGGAACATTTGTTTCCTCGCTGGCCGGGGTGACATTTTACAGCCTCATCCCGGCAAATGGAGCGGTGGCAACTCCGGACTGGCTGCTGGGAATATTGTTCGGAGCGGGGGGACTCCTGGGCATGTATTTGGGCGCCAAGATGCAAAAATACGCATCTGAAAAATGGATAAGACTCATGCTTGGAACAGTGATTATTATGGTAGCGTCAAAATATATCTTTCGGTTTTTCAGGGTGTAGGATCAAATGTTTTTTGTATTTCACTGAAATCGGCAATACCTGTTAATGCGACTCCAGCATGTGATAATACCCAGTTGACCTGTCTCAATCACCGGGTTTTTGATAACCATGAATGCTAAACATGAATTCACGGCATTCGACCATAACCAAACCATTGATGTACATCGGATATTAGCTTTTCATGATCGGCCTTCAAATGGTCGTACATTCTTGCATTATCAATAGCGATGCCGCCCATATCTGCCAAACCCGCAACAAACTCGCATTCTTCATCCGAAAAATCTCGCTGTTGGGCAGTGTATATTCTCAGCACGCCGATTATATTTTCCTTTACCGCTATTGGAACTGACAGAATGGAAGCAATGCCTTCCCTTTTGGCTTCTTTGGGATACTGAACGCGAGGGTCATTGCCTATATCATAAATTAAAACCTTATCTCCCTCCAAGGTCTCCGATATGCTTTTATCAGCATCTATGGGACCTTTCTTTAAATATTCCTCGCTCAGGCCGTGGGTTGCACTGACCTCCAAGATATTTCGTTTTTTATGCCATAGAAAAACGGCGCATCCCTTAACTTCGAGAACCTTTACAACATTTTCCGTAATTAGACGTAAAACTTCTATGAGATTTAAACTGGAATTTATTATTTTACACACATCTCTAAATAATTTAAAATATTGAATTTCTTTGTTTTGCATGAATTCCTCCTTTGCCGTTTATCGATGCGATCTTCTTCAGCCAGAGTCTATGATTGCATGTTCCGAACATACCCCACTGCTGCGAAAAGGATATCCATTTATAGCATTTTCTGAACAGGCGAGCTTGTTTATGGGCGAACAGCGGTATGAAAGAGAATTCCCGCTATGAATTACTCTAACATCGCCTCTAACTCAAGATTTTCCAGCGAAATATAAAGTAATTAATAAGAAAGGCTTGAATTTTAATCGAACGGCGGGATTATATCATTGCCACGCATAATTTAGAAGGGAATCAATCTAAATTTTGGAAAACATCCATACCGGGGGGAATGCCAACATATGAAGGTTAATCCGGTTTGATTTATTCACATCGATACATGCACCTTTTGGGCAGCTTGTCCTGATACAAACCCCAGAAAGCCCCTCGGAGAGGTGTCATAAATTTACAATAAATACTCGAATACCTCGCAATGCCGACAAATTTTCATTTTTTCACGCCAATTTTTCTGAGCTTCGCCTTTGCAGATGGTACCATTAATAAACCAGCAGAGGTCTCCGACCTGAAACTCCCATGCTGGACATTTTTGCTTAAACTCTTTGGAACATTTCATTGCATCCCAGCATATTTTTTTTCTTTTATTTTTCAAGGCCAATCGTGAGACTAAGAAAAAAATCTGCCGTTCAACATGCACTGGCACGGAACGCGAGCCTTGCTCATAACTGCAGACCGCCTTCAGTGAAACAGCCAAAAGCTCTGCCATTTGCTTTTGAGTCTTATTCAGTTTCTCGCGGTAATATTTGAATTCTTGACTGTCCATCAGGATTTAATAAGGACTGGGAGAAGCAACATAAAAATAATGATAGCATACGGCTTTTAGAGACGTTAGCAGGAGAAGGATCTCTATAACCTGCAAATTAAATAATCAGATTATGAATGATATTAAGACATAACCACATTGTGGTATTCAATGTCAAGATTAAATTATGCTTTTTTGATTTTTATCAGTCAGGATAATCGTCGAGATATTCAAAAGATGATCTTAGCTGAACTTGAAGTACAGTCTGATTATAAAACGGATAGCAAAATGGAATTGTTAAGGAGGCAGCTATTTTTTATTCTCATAATCCTCAATGGCTTTGGCCAGTGCATCTGCCCCCAGGTTAGAGCAATGCATTTTTTCTTTTGGAAGGCCGTCTAAAGATTCAGCCACAGATTGTTTGGTAATTTTTTTGGCCTCCGCCAATGTCTTTCCCTTGGCCATTTCCGTGACCATACTGGACACCGCAATGGCGGCTACACAACCAAATGTCTTAAATTTAATATCGGCGATTCTATTATCCTTCACATTGATGTAAAACGACATCATATCACCGCAAACCGGGTTTCCCACTTCACCGACACCGTCAGCGTTTTCGATCTCCCCGATATTTCTAGGATTGGAAAAATGTTCCATTACTTTTTCAGAATACATCACTAACCTCCTCATTCTAGCTTAAATCACACACCGCCCGCTTGTCCGCCTCTGGCGGGCTTGGCTCGAGGCGCAGAGTTCGCAGAGAGATAAATTTTTTCATTTGCCGCTGAGACGCCCCGCTGTTAGCGGGATGACCGATCGGATCTTATTTATCAATGATCAGTCTCCGGCAAATGAAAATTCTTAGCCACTGCGTGGCAAGAATTAGTGGAAAAGTGAAAAAATCCCGATAAAACCAAAATTAAGTGCAGACGTCTTCCTGATACTCGGGAATCTCTTTGCCCCAGATAGGAGACAGGGCCCGCAGTCGATCAACCATCGGTGGAAGTTTGTCGAGCACATAGTCGATCTCTTCTTCCGTAGTATGGCTATTCAACGTAAATACCGTGGATCCCTGGGCCAGATCAGCCCGGATGCCGATGGCGCCAAGCACCGGAGAGGTCTTCAGCGCTTTTGACGCACAGGCAGAGCCGGTATTGGTATAAATGCCGGCTTGGGCCAGCATAAAAACCAATGCTTCGCCCTCGATGGCCTCAAAGCAAAAGCTGGCATGACCGGGCAATCGCCGTTGCGGATGTCCGGTATAGGTTACCTTTTCAACCCGACCCAAAATGCCGGCAACTAAGCGGTCTCTCAGTTTTCGGCAGTGGTTTTGTGTTTCCGGCAACTCTTGGCTTACAATTTCAGCAGCCTTGCCGAGTCCGACAATGCCGGGGATATTTTCGGTGCCGGCCCTTCGGCCGTTTTCCTGAATACCGCCATGGATCAGGGGCATCAGCCGTGTTCCTTTTCTGAAATATAATGCGCCAATGCCTTTGGGTGCCCCTAGAGCGGGTCCGGAAAGGCTGAGCAAATCCACACCTAATTCAGCGACATCGACCCGGGTGTTGCCCACCGAGGCAACTCCATCCGTGTGAAAGATAATCCCGCTTTCTTTACAGATAGCCGCCAGTTCAGGTATAGGTTGAATCGTCCCGATTTCATTGTTGGCATGCATAATGGACACCAGAATTGTTTCGGGACGGATTGCCTTGGATAATCGCGCGGGATCAATCCGACCATATTCGTCAACCGGTAAAAACGTCACCTCATAGTCTAGTCGTTCGAGAAACCTGGCAGAATTTAGTACCGAATGGTGTTCAATGGATGAAACAATCAGATGGTTTCCTTTTTTCTGCCTGGCAAACGTCACCCCTTTGATTGCCATGTTGTTGGCCTCAGCTCCGGATGAGGTAAAAATAATTTCTTCCGATTTTGCATTGAGCAGATGAGCCACTTTTCCGCGTTGTTCTTCTACCACCTGTTTCATTTTCGAGCCGATGTCATAGACATTGGAGGGATTCGCAAAATGCTCACGAAAATAAGGCAGCATGGCGTCAAGAACTTGCTTGCGCACAGGCGTTGCCGACGCGTTGTCCAGATAGGCACCATTCACACCGCTCATGTTATACTCCTCATTAAAATTCTTTGAATAGGTTGAACGTAAAAACTTAATCCAACATCATCGTTGAGTTTCATTTGGGATAATGGGGAAAAATAAGGCAAAACAGCTTAAGCCTCGTCGCGTTTTTTCTTAATATAGAATTTATAACAATCATCTTCTTCTTCCACTCCAATAAATTCATGACCGCATTTCTTGCACCAATCCGGAATATCCTCCAGCGCGCCATCATAGTCGGTTAAAACCTCCAGCACCTGACCTTTTTTCATACACTTGAGTTTGTCACCCGGCTCCAAAAGATGCATGGGACACATGCGACACACCAAATCCAGGGATTCATCGGAATTCTGATGCTTTACAAACTTCATTTTATGCTCCTTGCCCGTTGGTTACGACAGGCTCATAAGGAAATTATTTCGTTAAATTGAGATTAATACCACTTTGTGGCAATGTCAAGCATAATAACAAGTCAGGGGGTTAGGATAATTGTGTGATATCATCAGTTAGTTATAATATAAGCCGTGATGAATGAAAGAGAGTTTTGAAACAATCTTAGTCTAGGAAAACGAATTTAAAGACGATTTTTTTATTTATCAAAAATACGTATTACACCCCATTTTTAATCTCTACTTTTTTGATATGAAATATTTGACTTAAGTCAATTATCTGGTCTTATTTTGCTGGTAGAAATTAGCCATCCTTACACAAAATTATCGGTTAAGCGTTTACGCGCTGCGAATAAATATCAACTATAACTCCCAAACAACCTGCAAGAATAGTTACAACATAACAAAAAGAAACTGGTTAAACACCGATTTCGAGCGAGTGAATCAATGCCCGTATTCAGCTATCTGGCATATCCAAAACAGGGGGCCCGAGAGCAACTGATCAATGATCTAGCTGCCCTCGACTACTGTGAAGTCGCGCCGGCCCAAAATGAAGAGATCCTGATCCTTGTAACCGATACGCCGGATGAGAAAAAAGAGAAGGTATTACAGAAAAAACTTAGAAAATTAAAATCATTAGAGTCCCTTGCAATGACGTTTGGCCATACAGACGAATAAACTCAAGACACACAAAAGGAGTCGCAAATGAATATTAGCAGAAGGCAATTCATAAAATCCGCGGCCGCACAGAGTGCCGTTGCAGCAGCTGCGGTGCTGTTTCCAGGAGTCAGTTTCGGTGCCTGGAAGAATTTAGATCCATCTTCGGGGGGCATTGAGTGGAAAAAGACGCCCTGCCGGTTTTGCGGCACCGGATGCGGCCTTCTGGTCGGCGTCTCCGAGAATCGGGCAGTGGCCGTAAAAGGCGATCCCAACTGTTCGGTCAACAAGGGGCTGTGTTGCGTAAAAGGCTATCATTCCATTCAGATCCTTTATGGCAAAGATAGAGTAACAGAGGCCTTGGTTCGCAAAAACGGCAAGCTGGTGGAAGTGCCGATAGAAGAAGCCCTCGATCTAGTGGCCGAGAAAATGAAAGAGACGATCAAGGATTACGGAAAAGACGCCGTGGCCATATACGGGTCAGGGCAATGGTCGATTCCCGACGGGTATGCAGCCTCCAAGCTGTTCAAAGGCTGTATCGGCACCAACAATGTGGAGGCAAACGCCCGTCTGTGCATGGCCAGTGCGGTGACGGGGTTTTTGACCAGTTTTGGCCTGGACGAGCCCATGGGCTGCTATGACGATATCGATCACGCCGACATCTTTATTACCTGGGGCAACAATATGGCTGAAATGCATCCGGTGCTTTTCTCACGAATGCTCGCCAATCGCCAGAGTAAGCGACATGTGAAGATCATTGATTTTGCCACCCGCACCACCCGCACAAGCCAGGCAGCGGACAAGTCAATCCTTTTCAGGCCCCAGACGGACCTGGCCGTCGCCAATGCCATTTGCCACGAGATCATCCGCAATGATTGGGTCAATTGGGATTTTGTAACCAACCACGTTTCCTTTCATAAAGGCAAAACCAACATCGGCTATGGCACCGAAGACCATTTCAAATTCACGGATAAAGAAGAAACTGTTGATTTTGAATCTTACAAAGAGTTCCTGCAGGATTATACACCGGAGAAAGTCGAAAAAATTTCCGGTGTGCCTGCCAAAGACATTAAATATATGGCCTCCCTATACGGGGACCCGGACAAGAAGATAACCTCTTTCTGGTGCATGGGGATGAACCAGCATACCCGGGGCACCTGGATCAATAACCTGGTCTACAATATTCATCTGCTGGTGGGGAAGATTTCCACTCCCGGCAACAGCCCATTTTCGTTGACCGGTCAGCCAAGCGCCTGCGGTACGGTGCGCGAAGTGGGTACCCTGACTCACAAACTTCCTCACGGCGTGGTGATGAACGAAAAGGACCGCGAGCTGGCTGCCAAGATCTGGACGGTGCCGGTGGAAAATATCGACCCAAAGCCTACCTATCATACTGTCGAGATGTTTCGGGCCCTGGACCGGGGAGATATACGCTTTATGTGGGTTCAGGTAACCAATCCCATGGTCACCATGCCGAATTTAAATCGGTACCGAAACGGGGCCCAAAAGGATGGGCGCTTTATGGTGGTGTCTGAAATATATCCCACACCCACCTATGATGTCGCCGATGTGGTGCTGCCCTCAGCCCTGTGGGTGGAGCGGGAAGGCTTTTTCGGAAACTCGGAACGGCGCACCCAACACAACGAGCAAATCATTCCCACGCCGGGCAACACGATGTGCAATACCTGGCAGCTCATTGAAGTGGCCAGAAGGCTGGGATACGAAAAACAATTTCCGTGGAGCCGGGAAACCTACATCGAAGATATCTGGAATGAGTATACTCAATTCCACGATAACCCCAAGCATAGAATGGCGCCTTACAACGAACTGAAGGCGCGATCCGGAATTCAATGGCCCTTTATCGACGGACTGGAGACAAAATGGCGCTACAACCCCAAATATGATCCGGCCGCCGAGAGTGATAGTTTCGATTTTTACGGCAAGCCGGATCACAGGGCCTGGATATGGCTGAGGCCCTATGAGCCAGCGGCTGAATCGCCTGACGGTGAATACCCCTTCTGGCTCAATACCGGTCGGGTTTTGGAACACTGGCATACCGGCTCCATGACGCGCCGGGTGCCGATCCTGCATAAGGCCGTTCCGGAATCCTATGTCGAGATCAATCCCGACGATGCGGCCAATTTGGGTATCACCAACGGCAGCAAGGTCAAAGTTTCTTCCCGCAGGGGATCGGTGGTCATGAAGGCCAGCATCAATGGCCGGGGGCGTCCGCCGAAGGGGATGGTGTTCGTGCCGTTCTTTGACGAGAGCTATCTCATCAATGAGGTCACGCTGGATGCGTTTTGCCCCATATCCAAACAGCCGGATTACAAAAAATGCGCTGTGAAATTGGAGAGAGTATGATGGAAAAGTCAAAGCATAAGGTGGATCAAAAGGTAGGAAAGGTATTTCTCGTTTTTGTCGGAATCTGCATCGTGGCGTTGCCATTTATTGTGCTTGCGGCCTTCTCCTTTGAGCCCCAGGAGACGGAAACGACGGTGTTAGATCCACAGAGCCTTGACTTTGATCAAAACGGGAAAGCCATATTCGAAAACTATGATCTGATATCCAAGGACTATCTGGAGGGTACGTCCACCGAGCGCACACTCAGTGAATACTACTCCCGCAGACAGTATCCCGGATCACCGCCTTTTATACCGCATAAAGTTGAGGAAGCAGATTTAGCTCCGATTGAGTGCCTTGCCTGTCATGCCAGGGGTGGGTGGACGGAAGAGCTCAAAAGACATACACCCATTACGCCCCATCCGGAACAGGTTGCTTGCCGGCAATGCCACGTCGCCATGACCGAAGCAAAACTGTTCGTTGACAACAACTGGATGAGTGTTGCACCCCCCCGTTTGGGTCGCGCTGCCCTGCCCGGGGCTCCGCCGCCCATTCCCCATGAACTTCAGACGCGAGGCAATTGCATTGCATGTCATGTGGGTCCTGGAACGGTGGCAACCATTCGGGTAGAACATCCCTCGCGGGGTAATTGCAGGCAATGCCATGTGCCCGAAATCAGCGTGCAGCCGTTTGAACGTAAAATTAAATCGTAAGCTGAATAAAGCGCAAAAGTTAAAAGTGATCTAAAGTTTGAAGTAAGGGACGAAATGAAGACACCAAGGTTTAAAATTTGCCTTTGCGGGATATTGTCCGCCTTACTCGTCATCTTCTCAGGGTGGATTTCATATTCCGAACAAAGCGGCGTCATTGAGACCTATAAAAATGCGACCGCTCCATTTGATGATGAAAAAAACGTCGATTCGGTCCTAACACTCACGGATAAGACCGTTCTGGTGAAAGAAAGATACCCGGGAGGACATTTCTGGACGGAAACCCGCAAAGAAAAGATCGAACGTTTTAAATGCAGTCAATGCCATGATAATAAAAATGTCACCATCGTGCGGGCCGCTGAAATGGCTCACGGCAATATCACTTTGAATCATGGCGGCCAGATAAAACCCTTATCCTGTTTTACATGCCATAATAAAGATGAACGTGATTTTCTGGTGACCGAAGCGGGTGAAACAGTGGATATGGACCACAGCTATCAGATGTGCGGTCAGTGCCATTTTAGACAGAAAAAAGATTGGGTGGGTGGCGCCCACGGCAAGCGCCTCTCTTACTGGGCCGGCAAACGGGTGGTTAAAAACTGTGCCTCCTGTCACGATCCCCACTCTCCACTTTTTGAAAAGCGGTGGCCGAAGACATACTCACCGCCTTATTAAAAATAGGGAAATAGCATGGATCCCAAAAAAAACAACGATGGTCGAAAACAAAAAGAGAACATCCATTTGCAGGAGAAACGGTGTGGCCGGCGGGAATTCCTGAAGGGAGCCGCAAAGACCGCTGCACTAGGCGGTGCCGCAATGCTCACCGCGTGCGGGACCGGACTGTTCGGTTCCAGCGAAGAAGCCTCATTGCGCTGGAAAGAATACTTTAAGAATAATTACCGCCTCATGACTCAGGAGGAAAAGGAAGAGACGGTCCGGCGCCTGGAGCGCTTGGCCAAAATACAACGCGGCGTGGACATCCAGATGAGTTCCACGGCACCCATCGACGGGGTCTTATTCGGCTATGCCTTTAATGTTACCCGCTGTGAAGGCTACATGGAATGCGTTGCCGCCTGTGTAAAAGAGAACAACCTCGACCGCAAGTCAAAAACGCAATATATCCGTATTTTTGAAATGGAACACGGTGAAATGAGCCCGGAGGTCGGCGACGGAAAATATTTCCATGAAGTTCCGGTGGAAGATCATTTCTATATGGGGGTTCAGTGCTACCACTGTCAAAATGCGCCCTGCACCAAGGCCTGCCCTGTCAAAGCCACCTGGCAAGAGCCGGACGGAATCGTGGTGGTCGACTATGACTGGTGCATCGGTTGCCGGTATTGTATCGCCGCCTGCCCATATTACGGGCGCCGATTCAACTGGAATGAACCCCAGGTTCCCTTGGAAGAGATGACCAAAAAGCAGCATTATCTTGGCAACCGAATGCGCCACAAAGGACAGATGGAAAAATGTACCTTTTGTGTTCAGCGCAGCAGAGAAGGCCGGCTGCCCGCCTGTGTTGAGGCCTGCCCCACCGGTGCCAGAGT
>CP070694.1:3965895-3979352 GCA_020353355.1 Desulfobacterales bacterium
ACATTGATTCCAAGCAGACCGGTCAGAAGCCCCAGGGGAAGAAATATGGCCGCCACAATCGACAGGACATACATGGCCTTGTTCATCTGCTCGGATAGACGGTTATTCAATTCCTCCTGGGTAATGGCGGCGCGGTCGCGTGCGGAGTCAAGGTCTTCAACGAACCGGGCCGTCCTTTCAGCCAGCTCCCGCAGACGCGATTTTACTTTGTCGCTGAACCATTCCAGGCGCTCATCTTGAAGGCGTGACAGAACTTCCCGCTGGGGAGCAAGGTAGCGACGCAAACTGATGCTTTGGCGCCTTATTTTGGCCAGCCGCGAGCGCAGTTCGTAACTTTCAGCGGTAAGCACAGTATCTTCAAGTTCGTCTACCTGGTCGTCAATCTCGGCAACAACGTCTCCCATGCGATCAACGATGCGATAGATCACCATGAGAAGAAAGTCAACCGCACTTCTCGGTCCGGTGCCGGCCTCTATGGCCTCATGAATATCATTGATTGCCATCACCCGCCTCTGGCGCATCGTGATAATGCGGTTTTCTTCAAAACTCATGCGCACCGCTACCATGTCTTCCGGATCCGAGCCAGGGTTGCAATTAACGCCCCTTAGAATCAAAAGGAATCCTTCCTTGGTGCTGATAAAGCGCGGTCGCGTGTCCTCCTCCATTAAAATATCGCTGGATAAAGCGCTGAGTTTGCTTTCCGTCTGCAACCAATGTTTTGCCCTTTCTTTGGAATAATCGAGGTGAATCCAGAGAGGCCCTTTTTCAGGGCGCCAGTCAATAATGTTCTGCCAGTCAATAGCAGTCCCGCCACCATCACCTCCCAGAATATATGCGAAAATAAGACCATCAACAGCACCCATTTCTAATCTCTCCTTTTTTGAAAAGTGTTTGGTATAAATGTCTATTAAACGATTTTGTAACTGGTAACTAACAATATAAAAATAAGCACTGATAACAATATACATAAAATAAGGTATGCTTTAATGGTTGCATTCCTCGCTTTTTCAGCTTGCCACCAGGTACGCGGACGCACACCTTGGACCGCAAAGTGTCAATTAACAACGGCGGTTTTTCACGAGGCTTTATAGATCGTGCATAAAATACCCCTTAAGTTCGGGGTGCCCATTTCGCGGCCGTATGGCGGACTGTCATCTGTCAGGATATTGATGTTGGCCTCGGCCCATTCATACAGATTTTGCGGACCGTTTTCAGGAAACCACCAGGCGTAATCAACACCCACCACCCGCGGGTCAATATCTTTGGTTAACTTTGCTTTTTGGCATATGCGCCCCCGCTTGGTTTCAATATAAACCCGGTCACCATCTGCAATCCCCTTCTCGTCTGCAGTATCGGGATGGATCCAAACCATGGGGTCAGGGTGGATATTGCGCAGGCAAGCTATCTGTCTGCCACCGGAGTGGCGATAGGCACCCTCTTTCCAGGATGTAAACACCAGCGGATATTCTTTCGCAAGCTGCGGCGCACTCAGAGGCGTTTCCGGCAATTCGTGATGGGTGGGCAATGGATCAAATCCCCATTCTTTGAGTCTGCCGGAATAGAGCTCCACTTTTCCTGAAGGGGTATTAAAACCATCAGCTTCATGTATCTGATAGGCTTTTTGCCCCTGTAGAACCGCGATATTTTTAAACTCCTCAAAGGTTAAGCCCGAAGGCTCCAAGATGTAATCCAGGCTTTGCTGTTCGCTTTCCCAAAAGTGCTCACTTAAATCCAGTCTTTGCGCAAGATCTCTTACGATCTCATAATCGGATCGACACCTGCCAACCTGCGAAACCTTCTGCTGGATCTGAGCCACCGGATAATAGGGTGGCGCCACGATGCTGTCAAACTCGAGATAGGTGGCCACCGGCAAAACGATATCGGCCAATGCCGCAGTGGGGGTCATAAACATGTCTGCCACCACCAGAAAATCCAGCTTCTTGAGCGCATCATACGTCTGCTGGGCATTGCTATAGGTGAGCAGCATGTTTCCGCCCTGGATGAAGCCGGCACGAATGGCATAGGGCTCGGCGTGGAGGATGGCTTTGACAATGCTTTGCGGAAGAGAATAGAATATCATCGGCAAAAACCCATCCTCGGCATTCAATCTTTTTGCCCGTTGTGCCTCTGACATCATCTCTCGCAATTCAAGCTCCGGTGAGCCCAAGGGAAGTCTTAATCCGGGCGGAGAACAGCATAATTCACCACCGGGCACACCAAGGTTACCGGTAACGGCCCTTAAGACCGAAATGGCACGGGCCGTTTGGAAATTGTTCATGGTGTGGTCGATGGCATTGCCCAGCTGGATAATCGCCGGCCTGCTCGAGGCATAAAGCCTGGCGGTTTGCTTGATGGTATCGGCGCTCACCCAGGTCAGCTGTTCCACAGCTTCCGGCGGGTAATCCTGGACATGCGCTTTGAGTTCGTCAAATCCGACGGTCCAGTTAGAAACAAAATCTTCATCATACATGCGTTCATCGATGATGACATTCAACAGACCCAGAGCCAATGCCAGATCCGATCCCGGTCGGGGCTGCACCCATACATCGGCCTTATCTGACAGTTTTATCCTGCGGGGGTCGATTACAATTAGTTTTGAGCCCTTTTGCAAAGCTCTGATGGTCTGCTGGTGCTCGGCAATCCGGGTATCCGCCATGTTAGCCCCCCAGACAACAATACAGGCCGGGGGATATTCATAATCCGGTACGGAATCATAGCCATGGGTAATGACATTTGCGTTGACCCTGGGCACGTAACAAACTGAGGCCATCGAAGCGATATTGGGTGTTCCAAATACATTGGCAAATCGCGTCAAATGAGTGCCCTGGTATCCTCCCTTAAATGATCCGCGCATCAATATCAGACTCTCCGGTCCATAAACGGTCTTGGCCTTGGTGAGTTCTGCCGCCACCACATCCAGGGCTTCATCCCATGAGATCTGCTCCCATTGCCCACTGCCGCGATCGCCCTTCCTCCTGAGAGGGTATTTCAGACGATCTGGATGATGAAGATATTCCAGGGAGGCCAGGCCCTTCAGACAGATTGCCCCTTTGTTGACAGGACTATCCGGGTCACCTTCTAGATGGGTGACGTTGTTATCCTCCATATGTATCAATACACCGCATCCGGTTTGGCATAAACCGCACGTGCTTTTAACGACCCGATGTTTAACTTCCTGCTCCATGATCAATCTCCGTGTTTTAGTACCTTAGCTGTGAAGCCGATCTTAATTCATAGTCCCACTTTACGTATTCCCGCAGCATCCCGGCCTGATCAAAGGATTCCTGCCCCCGGTGGATAAATGGCAAAATCACAGCTTCAGGAGCCTTCGCGCATTGCCCTCGAAAATCTTCTGCCGATCGGAATCGGAGATAGGAAGTTCTTCGATGATTTTGATGGTCTCCCGGATATATCCGGGACCTTTTTCCGGATCAAACGGGCTATCGGATGCGAACAGAACTTTGTCGGCTCCGAAAAATTCAAGACCGCATTTGGTTCCGGCAACCGATCCAGACAGCGCCGTATCGGTATAAAACATCTTGAAATAGTCCAGCGGTCTCTTTTTAAGCTGCTTGAGGATGACGCTATAGTCTTCATCCGATGTGCGGGCGCCGAGCTGATCCCAGCCCGGGCCGACGCGCCCTTCAAAATAGGGAATCATGGCCCCCATATGATGGGTGATTATTTTGAGATCGGGGAACCGGTCAAAGTAGCCGGCAAATACAATGCGAGCCATGGCGGCACTGGTCTCGTACGGCCAGCCAAAGGTCCACCAGATCTCATATTTGGATTTTTCCTCCGTGAGATAATCTGTAAAGTTGGCCCCTCTTGCCGGGTGGATCCAGATCGGCAGATCATCATCGGCCATTTTTTCGAAAAGCGGCCTGAATTCAGGGAGATCCAGCGGCGCTCCATTGACATTGGAAAAAAACTGAACCCCAACGGCTTTAAGGTCTTTGATCGCCCGGTCTGTCTCGGCTAAAGCCGCATCAGGGTTGTTCATGGGCAGTGAGGCAATAAAGGCCGGGAACCGATCCGGGTACTTGGCAACATATTCGGCCATGCCATCGTTGGCCACCCTGGCAAGTTCTGAGCTAATCTCCGGGCCCCCGAGGATTTCCAAAGGGGGATTGGGCAAACAGATGACCTGGACATAATCGTCAAACAGGTCCATCACGCGAAATCGTGCCTCCAAGTCCACGATCACCGGGACTCCCCTGACGCGTTTGCCGATATCTTTATGATTCGGTGCAACCTCCATCATTTTATCAAAGAAAATTTTTGGAAAAATGTGGTTAAAAATGTCGATTTTCATCATGCTATCCTCCGCAATGGCAAATAATGGTTCATCACGTCACAGGCTTCATGCCATTGCGTCTTAGGGCTATGAAGGTAAAAAACATTTCTTAGCAAAAAGGTTTGCGCAGCGGTGTGCGTTTCAGCGGCAGCCGGACCGGTTTGCCGCCGGCCAGCGCCGAGCGGTAAATGGCCAGAATGATTTCAATGGCCTTACGCCCTTCCTCACCGTCCACCATGGGTTTGCCCCCTTTGTTCAGGGCGTTGACCATGTCTTCGAAATTCTTCTGATGGGGAACATAGCTGATGGCCGCCGGGTCGGCTGCACCGGCACCGGGGCCGCCAGGTCGGGCCCCGAGTTTTTGCATTATTTTATTATCATTGGACCGGCGCTTTTTGAAATCCCAGACCGTAAAACTGTTGTCCCGCATAAAAATGGACCCCTCCGATCCACACAGGTGAACCTCCGCCGGATGTCCTGATGGCGAATAACAGGATGTGGAGCCTTCAATGACGCCGATGGCGCCGTTTTTGAACTTCAAAATAGCCACGGCGTTATCTTCTGCTTCAATGCGTTTGTGGATCGTGCGATCGGCAAAGGCACACACCCATTTAACATCCCCGGCCAGATAGGAAAGAATATCGATGGTATGAATGGACTGGTTCATCAGAGCACCACCACCGTCCAGCTTCCAGGTGCCGCGCCAGTAACCGCTGTCGTAATACGCCTGGGTGCGATACCACTTGATGTAAGCATCCGCCAGGGTGATTTTGCCCAGACGGCCGGCGGCGACTGCTTTCTTAAACACCTGTGTCGCTTCGTTGAACCGGCGCTGGAAAACACCGGCCAGCATCACCTTGTTCTTTTTGCACACTTGAATCATTTTATCGACGCGCTCTAGGGTAACCTCAAGGGGTTTCTCGCAGGCAATGTGTTTGCCCGCCCTGGCGGCCTTTTCCACCGGTTCCAGGTGAACCCCGCTGGGCGTCGCAATCGTGACGATGTCCAATCCGGGATGCTTGAGGAAGGCGCTGTAATCCGTGTAAGCCGCACAGCCATAAGATTTCGCCACCCGTTGGGCATTGGCCTTTTGGCGTGAAAACACGCACGCCAGGTGGCCGCCTTTCATGGCCGCGATGGCCTGGGCATGAAAATCGGCCACCATGCCACAGCCAGCGATACCAAATCCATAACCGCCTTTTTTTGCCATGAATTCCTCCTTTTCGGGCTCCAGTTTGTACTCCAATTAAACAACAATTGGGAGTGATAGGTTAAATAGGCTCAAAAGGTGAAGTCAGTGCCTGTTTTCTGGCCTCGGCCAGCAGGGTGTATTTTGATACTATGCAGGCCGGGTTTTCCGGAGGATACGAACCCTTTGACAGGTATTCCAGATACGTATCCCGTACCTGACAGAAATGCTCTTCGTGGGTGGTCCTGAGTTTATCGGGAATTTCGATCAAAATATTTTGGTCTTCCCGACGCAGTGAAAGTCCGGGATATTGATGCGACCACCCCTCCAAACATCGCTGTACCGCTGCTTGCACTTCGGCCGGATTTTTTCGCGGAACGATCAGCAACTCCACCTTGAACCCCCTTTCCGGAAGTTGCCGAACCATCAGATTGGAGCGGGTTCCTTTGATAATGGAAAAATGCCTGTCACCACCGCCCTCCGGTATTTCAAGGTTCCAGATCACACGAATGTGAACCGGAATCTCTTTGATTCGGTAAATCAGTTCGCCGTTACAGAAATAATGCAGCCCATCGTCTTTGACTTCGCTTTGAATCGAATCCGGAAAATGATTCAGTTGCGTTATTTTGCTGAATTTGTCCAGAGGAACCAGCGTAAACCAGCGCCGGGCATTCAGCAGTTCGATATCCTCTTCGAAGTGAACGGCAACGCCGGGAAACAGCATCCAGTGCGTCATATCGACCAGGTGACTGGTAACATCGACAATGCCCTCTCCTTGCACATGGATGTCGAAATACCACGGGGATCGCACCAGGGGCTGATCATTGACGATTTTATAGAGATGATGAATGCTTTCTTTATAGACCGTCGGACTGCCGTCATTATCCACCCGAACCTGCCCGAACACCTCTGCTTGCGCCAGCAATTCCTTTTGAAGCGTTGTGGTGATTTCGAAGCGTTCGGTCATGATATCATCTGCGAATGGTCTTTCGTCTTTCATGGCCGTTCGAAGTAAAGGCAGGGAAGATTCGGTGATTACCCAGGGTTTGTCCGCCAGAACCGAGAAACCGGCGCGTTTCAGGCTTTCGATGTGTTCCATTTTCGTATTGTTTTTGCCGGCAATAACGACGATGTCGCCCTTTTTCTCTTGGATCAATTTTTCCAGGTAATTTGTGCCGGTGTAAACATGGATTCGCCAGCCGGTCGGATCCTTTTTGCGCGTGTTGAAAGCGTCGACCATGTTCATGAAGCGCTGCAGGTCCGGACCTTCTTCTGAGTACACATAGATATCGTTGGACAGGGCGGGATGGGATTCGCGCAATACAAGTCCCGCATGAAAATGGCCGGGATTGAGGATTAGCAGGGTATGCATGATGTTAGAACCTTTTCAGTCAGTTAATTGTGGTTATGTTTCTTTTCCTGTTAATAAATTTTTGAATACTAGTTCTGGTAACCTTTCACGGTTCAGGGTTCTGGGTTCAACGTTTAGAATAGATGAAGGTGTCAGTTTTCGGGTGTCAGCTAATCCTGGCGCTATTGCCCCGGATCAACCTACCAATCTCATGAGGAACGCTATGATCTAAATAACCATTTCACTCACAAACCAAATCTTGGAAAGAGGTTGTATATCACGGCCTGTATTTCCTGAAACCTGACACCTGAACGCTGAAACCTTTATACTTTAACCCTGAACGCTGAACCTTCAATCGTCAATATTAAGTTACCGGGACGGATTGTTCATGCGCAAGATCCTAATTTTGATGCTATCCCTGATTTTCGACTTCAGGGCTCGAAACCAGCGGGTGCGGCTGAAAAAAGTGAGAAGCGTTACGCTGGCAATAATCATTGATATCGGACTCTGGAAAAAAAACAATGGATTCCCTTCGGATATGATCAATGAGCGAACCAGGTTTTTATCCAGTATGGTTCCGAGAATAATGCCAAGCACCATTGGTGCGATCGGGTAATCCATCTCCCGCATGAAATAGCCAATGATACCGAAAACCACCATCACACCGATGTCAAATAGCCTGGCCTGAATGGCATAGGATCCGATGACACAGAGCACGAATACCACCGGCATCAGTTTTGCCCTGCGAATGGCCAGCACCTTGACCAGCGGTCTGACCATAGACAGACCCAGGACAAACATCGCCGTCGTGGCCAACAGCACCATGGCCACCACCTGGTAGACAAATTCGGGAAATTCGATCATGATGAGCGGCCCGGGACGAACGCCGTGAATAAACATGGCTGCCAGAAGTACGGCCGCAGGCGCCGATCCGGGAATCGCCAGTGAAAGCACCGGAATCATGGCACCTGCCACGGCTGAATTATTTCCGGTTTCGGCAACCAGCAAGCCTTCGATGCTGCCCTTGCCGAATTTTTCCGCTTCCTTGCTCGAATTTTTAGCAAGATCGTAAGATGTCCAGGCCGCGATGTCCTCGCCCACCCCCGGAATCGCACCGATGAATGTACCGACCAGTCCGGAACGGATGATACTGCGCCAGTATTTCCAGATGTCCTTGCCACGCGGGAAAATGCGGTCGATCTTGCCCTTGACTACTTCCAGCTTGGGCTGCTTCATCACGGTGATGATCTCGGCAAATCCGAAGGCCCCCACCATGGCCGGAATCAGGTGAATCCCGCCGGACAAATCCATATAGCCGAAAGAGAATCGTTGATAGGCATGATAGGGTTCCATTCCGATGGTGGCCACAAACAGGCCCAGAAAGCCCGCAATCCACCCCTTGAGCGGGTCTTTGGGCGCGGTTAAGTTACCACAGATAACGATGCCGAAAATAGCCAGCCAGAAAAATTCAAATGATTTAAACTTGAGGGCAAAATTACCAATCAGGGGCGTAAAAAAAGCCAGCAGCAACAAGCCGATCATGGACCCCAGAAAAGAGCCCGTTGTGGCGATACCGATGGCTTTGCCCGCCAGTCCCTGACGTGCCAGCGGATATCCGTCGACCGCAGTGGCGGCGTTGGCCGGTGTACCGGGAATATTGAGCAGGATCGCACTGCGGCTTCCACCATAAATTGCGCCCACATACATGCACACCAAAATCAAAACCGCCGAGTCGGGCTCCATTTTGAAGGTCAGGGTGGTCATCAAAGCGACCCCCATGGTTGCGGTGAGTCCGGGCAACATCCCGACGATGATGCCTAACTGGGTTGCACCCAGCACGTACAAAATCATCACCGGATTTTGCACCATGAATCCCCACAGTGCTTTAGAAAACATCAAAAACCCGTCTATCATGGTTTACCCCATCAGATCACTACGTTCACGGCAGATCCACCAGGAACAGATAACGAAACACCGCCCCGACAATCCCGGCGACCAACACAGCCTGCAAGACGGATAACATCAACAACTTTCCCCTGGCGGTGATGTCCTCCGAACCCAATAATTGAAAAAGGATTAAAAACACCAGTACAAAAATAAATGTTGCCAGGTAATAGTTCAGGCTTCCGACCATCAGAATACCGTAGACGATGCATATAAATATAGTCAGCAGCATGCGTTGCAGGGATATTTCCTGGAAGAAATTCTTCAGTGTCTGCCGGTTCAGACCAAGCCAATAACCTTTGCGGGTCAGCGACCGGATGAAAACCACCAGACTCAAAATGAAGATAACGGTTCCAAGAATACCGGGTACGATGCCGGGAACCGAGAAAGGATTGGCACCGACTTCTTTGAATCTCGGCATTTGGAGGGAATGAATGACAATCCAGACACCAAAGCACATCAGCAGGATCGACACCACGAAATCGGCCTTCGGCATGTTTTCCTGTTTCATTCAATTTTCTCCGTTGAGATCGGGTGAAATAAATTCGGCAGGATGCCGCTGCGGCATCCTGCCGAAGAATTGCATGGCAAAGATTTAAGGTTTCGGAATACCGACCGTATCCGGTTTTACTTTGGCCTGGCCGCTATCCCACTTTAGCCAGGCGTCTTCCTGAATCTTGGGAAAAGCCCGTTTCTGAGCTTCATCCCCCCAGGAAGGTGCAAACACCGCCCCCCGGCCGGCGGCATATTCTTTGAGCCGTTCGGACTTGAGAATGACGTTGTGCCAAGCGTTTCCCAGCGTTTGAATGACATCATCCGGAACGCCTTTGGGGATAAATACGCCGAAATAAATCGGCGCGCCCTTGAATTCGGGAATCCATTGGGTGATCGGCGGCACGGTCCCGTAGCCTTCGATGTTGAGCGGGTTGTCATCCAGCACGGCCAGGGCTCGCAGTTTTCCGGCTTTGAGCATATCGGTTTCTTCCGAAGATAGCTGGGTAACCACCTCGGCTTCGCCGGCGACAACAGCGATAACGGCCGGATTTCCGCCATCATAGGTGATGTGCTTGTAAGAAATTCCGGTATACTTTTTGATGGTCTCGATTCCGGAATGGCCGGCCGAATTGATACCGGCAGAGGAAACCGTAATTTTACCGGGTTTGTTTTTAAAGGCATCCAGCAGATCACTAAAGGTTTTATAAGGGGCGTCTGACTGCACGGCCACCACCTGGGGCAGGGATATGTTCAAAAACAGGTGCCAGTCACGGATGTTTGTGTCGATCATACCCAGCACCTGATAGGTTCCAAGGTCCTTGGCGGCGCCGGAGGTCCAGGTATATCCGTCACGGGGTGCATCCAGCGTATTCTTGGTTCCGATCGATCCGGAAGCTCCCGGTTGGTTTACAACTACAATCTTCTGTCCCAGGGTTTCTTCCAGTTCACCGGCACACACCCGGGTCACCTGATCGGTGGACCCACCGGCACCCCAGGGGACAATCAGTTTAATGGGCTTGTCCGGTTTCCATGTTCCCGCTGTCGCGGAAATTGGAACGGCTAGGACGATGCACAGGACCATAATGATAAAAATACGGTGTGTTTTCATAATTCCTCCTTTTCGGGTTTGGGGTTTGTGAAATTGGCAACAACCACTTTAAAAAATCAGCCAGTTATTAAGGTTCTGCTAACGATCAACAAGCATTTTAAATATTTTTGCTTTATCATATATAAGCAAAAAGTCAATCCATTCGGACACACTGCCAAGGTCGTCATATTTTGCTAAATCCTCGCTCGTTAACGTTGTTGGCCAATAAGATGTCTTTTTAAAATTACGTTTAGTTTTTTCAGATGTCCTCATCATGGCCGGCTGTCTATGGGCATGAGATTTGGATCTGAACGCATCAATTCTTCCGCTTTACGGTAGGCGTCAATGCTTCCGATATCCAGTCGGCCGGCATTGACCTTCAGTGCATAGACTTTTTCCTTTCGGCAGAGGTAATCGATAAAATGACCGGGCGCATCTCGTTGTTGAGAAATCCGTATGAATTCCTCCAGCCGTAAACGAGCGGATGGCTGTAAAAAGTACAATGGCGGACAGCACCAGGTCGAGGGTGGATTTTGCGGTTTTTCGTGGAGCCGCAAGACTTGGTCGTTGGCTCCCAGGTTCAACACGCCGGTTCTCCGCAGCTTGGTTTTATCCGTTTCGAGCAGCGCAATAACGTAATGGTCCTGACTTTTGATGAACCTCTGCCAGAGCGGCTTGATCGCAAACCGGAAAATATTATCACCGGCCGAAACCAGCATTTTTGAAGTTCCGGCGATTTGCTGAAAACCAAACTGAAGGTCGGCGCAGGCACCCAAACGGTTTTCATTGGCCGTGGCACCATCATTGTGAATCTCCAGCGCGGTACCTCGTGCTGCCAGGGCGGGCAGCCAGGTGTGCCGCCAGCTGTCGAAGTGATCATGGAAACGGGTATTGGTGATGACGTGAATGGCACAAAGATCCTTAAGATCGAGCAGCTGGTCCATCAGAAAATCAATCACCGGCCGGTCGGCGATGGAAAGCAGGGGCTTGGGGAAATCCCGGGTAAGCGGATACATGCGAACGGCAAATCCCGCGCAGAGAAGGACGGCAATCATATGAAATTCGCTCCATCCGCAGTTTCGGCCAGATAAACGACCGCCTGGTCAGCCACCTCCGGATGTTGCTTGCGGTAGGCCTCTTGGATGTCCTCAGCCGCTGTGGCTGCATGGGTCGGCTTCACAAAACCGATGACACATCCGCCGAAACCACCGCCGCTGTAACGCGAACCATATACCCCGTCTGCGGCACTGACGATCTGCTGCAGGTCATGGATGGCCGGGCTGCCGCATTCGTACTGTTCAATGGAGCTCTGACACGAGGCCAGCATGAGTTGCCCGAATTCTTCGATTGAGCCCTTCTGCCATGCGTCCAGCCCCTGATGCACCCGCTGCACCTCATCAAAATAGTGTCTGGCACGTCGTGCGAGGTGGGGAGCAATCTGATGGCCATGACGCTCAAACGTCTCTGGCGGAACATCCGACAGGGTCTGAACCGGTTCAAGACCTTCCAGTCGGGCCAGCCGGGCGGCCGCTTCGCGACACTCCTGGACACGGGAATTATAGCCGGTTGTTGTAAGTTCACGTGAATAGCCGGAATATACGACCAAGATGCGATAATGGCTCTCTTCCAGGGCATCGGGCAGCTCCCGGACTGTCTCTGCTTTGGTATCGATATGCAGCAAATGGCTGCGTCGCCCGAAAACAATACTGGTTTGGTCCAGGATGCCGTTGTTTAAGCCAATGTATTTGTTTTCGGCGCGCCGGGTCAGCCGGACATAATCCCACGGTTGCAGTTGAATGTGATTGACCCTGGAAAAAGCGAGCAAATAAGCCAGCAGTACCGATGCCGAAGAGCTGAGGCCACATCCCGGAAGCATCCCGTCAAGTAGCCCGATGATACCGTGCTCCAGGGCAAATTCTTCCTTTAAAGCCAGGGCCGCCGCTCTGGCGTAGATGCCCCAGAAGCTTCCGGTTGCCTCGGGAATCCGGTCAAGCTCGAATTCCACCCTGCCCGGATAGTTTCTGCTGCGCAACCTGGCAATACGATTGTCGGTGGCAACAAATGCCATGAGGGTATAGGCATTAATCGTCATACCGAGCACCGGCCCCCCCTGGTGATCGATGTGGGCACCCAGGGGACAGATACGATAGGGGGAAGCTATCACGCGGATATCATCCGGCGTGATATCATTTTCATGGGAGAATCTTTCGATAATTCGTTGTTTCTCGCGGGCCAGATCGGGAAATTCCATTTTCGCACACCTCTGCTGAGCCTATTTTATGAACCTGGTCGTATTCGTTGTCAACTATTTTAAGAAGTCTTCTCTGATCGGATGAAAGGTGTCGACCAGACGGACATGCTCGCTGAGCAATTGCACCGAATGGGGTACATTCGCCGGTACCGTATACATATCGCCCGACCCCAAGCGGGTGGACTGATTGTCGAGAAAAAAAAGGATCTCACCCGAAGCCACGTATGAGACTTGTTCATGGGGGTGGGAATGGGGCGGATCGGGTTCGGCGGTCGGCCCGTCGTTAAAATCGATCACCACCATCATCAGATTGTCGGTATGCACCAGATAGCGTGTGCGGTCTTTAGCGATGATCTCCGGATTGACATCTGCTTGGATTAAAGTACCCATCGCAGCCTCCCTTTCCCGCATATTTCATGAAAATTATGGACATCAAGGTCAGAATCGGTTTAAAAAAAGGAACAAATTGACAATTTGCGTGTAATACATTTAGAGATTGAAATACACAGGACTTTTTATTATTTACCGATTGAATAGAATTCCCTTTCTTATCTCGTATCACAAGGGCGGCGGTAATTAAAGCGCTTTTCATTTATTATGGGTCTTGGTATCAGAATCCGAGCGAAATCCGCCATGTGAGATGTGAAAGCAGTACAATTTGCACAGGAGCAAAAAATGAAACCTTTTTTATCGCAAGACTTCCTGCTGCAAACCGAAACGGCAAAAATCCTCTATCACGAATACGCCAAGGACATGCCGATTTATGATTACCACTGCCACCTGCCGGTCAAGGAAATCGCTGAAAACAAGAATTTCGAAAATCTCACCCAAATCTGGCTGTAT
>CP070694.1:3979452-3983588 GCA_020353355.1 Desulfobacterales bacterium
AAGCGCTTTACAATTTCAGTGCCGAATTCCAGCATATGATAATTCGCTCCGAGATCCGGCCGGATCTCATTGCGGCAATCACCGATAACTGGTGCCGGTTGGAAACGAATGCCGGAAAAAAAATTACGGCCGCCTTGCGCAGCAGCGCCTTGGGCGAAGACATCGCCGGCAGCTCTTTTGCCGGCCAGTATCGATCCGTATTGAACGTGAGTTCTGAAAACGTCTTTGAAGCCTATAAGGAAATACTGGCCAGCAAATACAGCCTGCAAGCCATTACCTATCGATTGAACAAAGGCTTCAGAGACGAAGACATCGCCATGTGTGTCGGATGTCTGGTCATGGTGGACGGCCTGGCCGGCGGTGTCACCTATACCCGCAACCCGGTAGACATTCACGATGAATCCATTTACATCAACGCGGCCTGGGGGCTGCCCAAGTCTGTGGTGGAAGGCAGCGATGCATGTGATCTATTTGTGGTTTCCCGAACGCGGCCGATGACGATCGTACGGGAAACCATCAACCTTAAAGAACAAAAATTTGTTTGCTATCCGGAAGAAGGTGTTTGCCGGATGGATGTCATCGATGATGCCAAATTGCTGCCTTCCATCGATCATACCCAGGTACTTGCCTTAGCTGAAATGGCCGTGGCGTTGGAGCAGCTGTATGGTTCTCCCCAGGACATTGAATGGGCCATCAGTTCCGAAAAAGCCATCTTTGTGCTGCAGTGCAGACCGCTTCAGCAAAAAGAGGTTCCCCGCGCACGCCAGCCGGCCGTGCGTCCGACGCCCGATGAACAGGTAATCCTTTCAGAAAAAGGTGTTACCGCAAGTCCTGGAACAGCATGCGGTAATGTGTATCTTGTTGAGAAAGGATCTGATGTACTGGCTTTTCCGGCCGGCAGTGTGCTGGTCGCCCGGCAGGCGTCTCCTCGCTGGGCTTCCCTTTTAAACCGGGCAGCTGCCGTGGTCACGGAAATGGGCGGATTTGCCGGCCACCTGGCCAATGTGGCCAGAGAATTCGAAGTCCCGGCACTGTTTGGAGTTCCCGGGGTGCTGGATATGCTAAAAACAGGAGATTGGGTAACCGTGGATGCCAGCGCCCGCAAGATTTACCGTGGACGAATCGAGCGCCTGCTGGCGCTAACCGCACCACAAAAAAGTCTCATGAAGGGCAGTCCCGTATATCAAATTTTAGCTGAGGTCAGCAAACACATTATCCCGTTAAACCTCCTAGATCCGGATGCTGCGAATTTCACTTCCGCCAATTGCCGAACCCTTCATGATATTACCCGATTTATCCATGAAAAATCGGTGCATGAGATGTTTAATTTCGGCAAGGATCACAACTTTGCGGAACGCTCCAGCAAACGGCTTTACTATAAAGTGCCCATGCAGTGGTGGATCTTAAACCTGGATGATGGGTTTAAACAAGAAGTCAAAGGCAAATATGTGAAGCTGGAAAACATCGCCTGTATTCCGATGTTAGCCTTTTGGAAAGGATTTATCGCCGTTCCCTGGGATGGTCCGCCGGCCATCGACGGAAAAGGCTTTTTATCGGTCATGTTTCAATCCACTACCCAGCGGGGATTGGAAGCCGGGATGCCTTCGCCCTATGCAGAACGCAATTATTTTATGATATCAAAACATTATTGCAGTCTAAACACGCGCTTGGGGTATCATTTTTCGATCCTCGAAGCTCTCGTCGGCGAGCGCCCATCGGAAAATTACATCAACTTCCAATTTAAGGGGGGGGCCGCGGATTTCGAAAGAAGGCTCGGCCGGGTTGAATTTATTGCGGAGATTCTGGAAAAAGATGGTTTCCGGGTGGAAATCAATGAAGACAGCTTGAGGGCCCGCATCGAAAATTACGATATGGCGCATATGAAAAAACGCGTGGAGATCCTCGGGTATCTGTCTTTGCATACCCGCCAGATTGACATGATCATGTCTAATCCGGCGCGGGTAAAGTTTTACAAGGAAAAAATCGAAAAAGACGTTCAACAAATTCTCTCATCGGTCTAGACCTATGCCGGGAGTTTCTGATCGAGGCTGTCGCGTCTTTACACCCTGTAAAAAAATCTGACAGAAAACCCGCTATTCATCAGAACCCTATCAACTGTATCTCTTGTTAATCTATCGAAATCTCAATGATTTTTTTTAAATCCCCGCCCTTTGGCAAATGGCATGCGGCTTGCTGATAGCATCATTATACTTAATTTAGCCGAATCAGGTCAACAATGGCAGATCTGCATTGCAGTGAGGGACGTGCCGGCTGCCGGGTAAATTCTGGTTCTATTTCCAACTGGCATGTGAGGGGATACTATGATTTTCAAATCAAAGTGGTTTCAGCTCTGTCTGGCGTTTGCTCTCGGCGTCATCGTCTTGCTTTTACCCAGGCCCGAGGGTGTTCGATTTACCATCAGCGGCGATGACAAACAGATTCTAGCAGCGCACGTCGTTGAACATTTTACGCTGGTCTCCTCAAGCAAAAACCCTGCCGAGGGGTATACCGTGCAGGCCAAAAATCCCGGCGGCCAGAATGCTTCCCGAGCCTTTTTGCATGCCAGATCCGCCGAGCTGGGTTTAGCCGACATTGAGGTCGACTATGTCGATGGCCTGTCACCCAAGGCCAAACGTTTTCTGGCGGTCCTGGCAGTCTTGATTTTTCTGTTCATTGCAGAGCCCATCCCCCTGGAAATTACGGCAATCTGCATCGGTGTTTTTCTGGTTGTCATGGGTGTGGCTGATGTCAAAGATGCCTGGGCGCCCTATATGCATCCGGTGGTTATCTTTATCATGTGCTGCCTGATCTTTGCGATTTCGTTAGACAAGGCCGGTTTGACCAAACGCCTTAGCTATTTTATCGTTAAAAAAGCCGGCAGCAGTGTGACCCGCTTTACCTTTATCATATCCATCGGTTTGGGGTTGGCCTCTTCGATTATGCATGATGCCGCTGCCTGTGCCATCGGAATTGTAACCATGCTGCCTCTGATGCGCGCGGTTGGTATTGATCCCCATACCAATACTTCCCGTTTTATGATGATCTCTCTGGCCTTTGCCTGCTCTGCCGGAGGGATGGGCACCCTCGTCGGGGGCGGCCGCTGCATGGTTGCCGCCGCGTTTCTGAAGGAATTCACAAATATTGAAATTACCTTTTTTGACTGGATCAAATACGCCCTGCCGGGCGCCCTCATCACCGTGCCGGCGGCGGTAGGTATTGCCTACCTGGTGTTTCGGCCGGATCCGAAATATAAATTGCCGCAGTTTGAGGAAGAGCTCGGTGCATGGACCGCATTGGAGAAAAAGACGCTGAGTATCGCAGGGCTAACGTTTATCTTGTGGTTAACCAAGGGAATTCATGGTATAGATTACTCGGTCACCGGCATGCTCGGCGTGGCAGCCTTGGTGTTGACGAATGTGCTGGAGTGGGAAGATATCCACAAAAACCTGGAGTGGGGCACAGCGCTGTTTATTTTTGGCGGCGGGATTTCGCTGGGTCTGGCCATGGGTTATTCCGGCGCAGCGGATTATTTCGCCTATCTCTTTTTCCCGTCGGTCCAGGGGGGAGGCTGGTTATTGCTGTTCATCGGCGTCGGGATTTTCGGCGCCCTGGTAACCAATGCCATGGCCAATGTGGCCGCGGCGGCGCTGATTTTGCCGATTGTTATTCCCATGGCCCAGCTGGAAGGCGTTGATCCGACCATTCTGGCGCTGTGTCTTGGAATGGCAACGTCCTTTGCGTTTTTGCTGGTTATCGGCTGTCCGCCCAACGCCATTGCTTACAGCTACCGCTACTTTAGAGCCTCAGATCTGACGAAGGCCGGCCTTGTCGCCACTCCTATTCTGCTGGGGCTTTTGGTGCTGGTGGCGGCGTTGTGGTGGAAAATACTGGGCTTGGTATGAAGCTCACGGAGGCATCGAACACCAGGATAGTGTATCGATAAGGGAGCATAGGGTTTTTCGAAAATGAAACGAACGCTTTATTCAAGTCTTCAAAAAAAAATCATTTTCATTACCCTGCTGGTATCCTTTGCGCCTCTCATTATTTTGGGAGTAACGATTTACCAGCGGTTTGCCCGGCTGTATACCGATAAAATTGTCGAACAAATTCGCTATCGCGCCGAGTCCCAGGCCGAA
>CP070694.1:3983688-3986841 GCA_020353355.1 Desulfobacterales bacterium
ATTACGCCATGGCCGGCTGCATCGATGCGGCCATCACCGGTAAATCCCGCATCGCCTCTTACGGGATGTTCATCGTCCCCAAGGTGTTTGAGGTGATCATGAACAACGGCATTGAACCTCAAACGGGAAGACAGCTCGGTCTCACCACCGGGGACTTTGACGGATTTGCATCCTTTGACGATTTTTTGAAGGCCTTCAAAACGCAGTTGCGCTATTTTTTGAGTTTGCACGCTGAGAAGAACAACATTGAATTGCAAGTGAGCCGTGAATTGTTTCCGGACCCGCTGCGCTCCGCGCTGATGCACGACGGAATAAAGGCGGGCAAAGCCCTGCTGGATCGCACCTTTCCCTTTGAAAACGGGGCCGTAATGAACCCGGTCGGCATGATCAACGTGGTTGATTCATTGGCTGCAGTCAAAAAGCTTGTGTTTGAAGAAAAAAGGTTTTCTCAAAAAGAATTAAAAGAGGCACTCAGAGCAAACTGGGAAGGCGGGCGCTATCAAAAAATGCGTAAAACGTTTCTGGCAGCCCCCAAATACGGTAACAATGAAGACGATGTGGACGCGATAGCCGTCGATCTGTTCCGGTTCTGGGCGGATACCACCGTGCAATTTGAAACCTGTCTCGGCGGGACGCATAAACCCACAGGCGTATCCGTATCGGCCCAATGGCCGGGCGGTATGCTGACCGGTGCCGCTCCCGACGGTCGGTATGCCGGTGAATGTCTGGCGGACGGAACGGTATCGGCCATGCGCGGCATGGACCTGCACGGACCCACAGCGGCGCTGAATAGTGCCATGAAGATCGATCAGATAGCTTATCAGGCGGCCTTGCTGAATATGAAGTTTCATCCGTCGTCATTGAAAACGACCGAAGATCTCCGCAAGCTTTCCTTTCTGATCCGAACCTATTTCAGTCGCAATGGGAAGCATATTCAATTCAATGTCGTCGACAAAAAAACGCTGCGCGCAGCCCAGAAACGACCCGAAAAGCACAAAGATTTGCTCGTGCGAATTGCCGGTTACAGCGCCTATTTCATCCAGTTGGGCGAACCCATGCAGGAAGAGATCATCAAACGGACGGAGCATGAAAAACCGGTATAATGAGACTTGAAGATACCCAGGGAAAGATTTTCAATATCCAGCATTATTCGATTCACGACGGTCCCGGCATTCGGACAACGGTGTTTTTCATGGGTTGTCCGCTGCGGTGCCGGTGGTGCCAGAACCCTGAATCTCAGGGATTTGACCCCGTGCTTTTCTTTAATGCTGAAAAGTGCACAGGATGCGGTCAATGTGTTGAGGCGTGCCCCGAGGGTGCGATCCAGGTCATCGAGGGCAAATCGAAGACAGATCGCAAACAGTGCAAGGGCCATGGTGATTGCGTTGAGATCTGTCCTTATGATGCCCGCAGCCTCATGGGCCGAAACGTGACAGCCGCTGAAGTTTTCGAGGCTGTCAAAGCCGATGCTATTTTCTATAAAAACTCGGGTGGCGGCGTCACTATTTCCGGCGGCGATCCGGTTGCCCAGCCCGATTTTGCCATCAGCATTCTGAAACTCTGCCGGGATGCCGGCATACATACCGCTATTGAGACGTGCGGCCATGCAAAATGGGAAATCTTAAACCGTATTCTCGAACATGTCGATTTGGTGCTTTATGATTTTAAACACATGAATCCGGCTGCCCATCAGGACTATACCGGTGTCAGCAACCAACTTATCCTGGAAAATGCCAAACGGATATATCATGCGCTGGGGCTGGAGATGCTGGCGCGCATTCCCATCATGCCGGACTGTAATGACTCTGCTGAAAACCTGAAAATGACTGCCCGGTTCATTGCCGATGACATGGGTAGGAGCGTCAAGGTGCATCTTCTACCCTACCACAGACTCGCAGAAACCAAATATGAAATGATGGAAAAACCGGAGGGATGGGTTCGCACCGAGCCCCCCGGCGACGACGGCATGCAAGAGATTAAGAAAATGTTTGAATCATTTGGTCTGATGGTTACTATCGGCGGATGAGGCACGCAGGCGTTGCCGGAAGATGGCTTTTCTCAGCAAATCCCTGTGCGTTTGCATTGATTATGCTGGAAGATCAGCATTGTTAACGGCAAAAGCGCTTCATCAACAACAATAAATCAAAGAAAGGAGAAGAGTAATGAGAAGATTCCACAAACTCCTAATCATGGCTGTTTCGGGAACATTGATCTTACTGGGGTTGACACTTGGCGCCGGTGCGAATGCGGTCCATGCAGCAGACACCATCGAGCTCACCTTTGGTGGTCTCTGGCCGCCGACCCACCCCATGTCGACTGCCGCTCAACTCTGGATGGACAAGATAGAAGCGGAAACCCAGGGGCGAGTGAAAATTAAGCCTTTCTGGGCCGGCGCGCTGTATAAGCCGAGGGAATCCGCCCTGGAGCTTTCCAAGGGCGTCGCCGATATCGGTGATTTTTCCGGTGCCTATGCTCCCAAGGGGTTTGACTTTGAAAAGTCGATGCGCATGGTTTTTTATGGCGTCAATGATAGAAAAATGGCCCGCAAGGTATATCATGAGGTAAACGCCAAGTTTCCTCAACTCGAAAAGGAGTTTACCGACGCCGGCATTAAGGTCATGGCCTATGCATCCATCCCGCCCTACCAGCTGCTGCTTGCCAAAAAACCGATCCTCAAAGCAGAAGATTTCAAGGGTATGACCATAAAGGCCTCCGGCGACCTTGCCAAAGTGGCCAGCGCACTCGGTGGAGAGGGTATCGTGATGCCCATGAGTGAAAGCTACACCGCACTGCAGAAAACCACCATCGATGGTGTTTTTGCCCCATATGAGACCTTAAAGTCATTCAGGTTCGCAGAGGTGGTCAAGTATGCCCTTGAGCTGGATATCGCTTCTGCGCCGGCCGGGCACTGGGGATTTTGCCTCACCTCATGGAACAAGCTGCCCAAGGATATCCAACCGGTATTCGAAGACAATGTCGAGTGGTTCGGCCTGAAGGTAGAGGAGTTGGTCTTCGCCAACGAAGATACCGGCATCAATCTGGCCAAAGAGAACAAGGTTGAGTTTATGAAACTTCCGCCGGCAGAATTGGATAAGGTCTACGCCGTTGTTGACAGCACAATTGTTGCGCAGATGAAAGATCTCGATGGCAAAG
>CP070694.1:3986941-3990116 GCA_020353355.1 Desulfobacterales bacterium
AAGGCATGGGCGGTCAGCATCACGGTCGGAAATCCTCGGTATACGGAATTTTTAAGCAGCTTAAATCCATTAACACCCATGATGTCCAGTATTACAATATCAAACGTATAACTGGCGAGAAGCTGAACTGCCGTGTCGTAATCCTTTGCGGTGTTAATGCGACACATATCAAGCAGTTCCACAAGCGCCTCCAGCACATCCGGTTCATCATCGACGATCAGAACTGTTTTATCTTTGAGAAGACTATCCGGGCTCATTTTTAGTTCTCCCTCTTTTAAAGTTTGGTTCCCTTTTCCTTCCAGTGCTCCTCTCGCATGACCCGTTTGAGGGTTTTGCCGGCAACATTGCGGGGGAAATCCTGCATGACAACGACATCGTACACCCGTTGAAATTTAGCGGAAACCCGCTGGTTGATCCAGTCTTTGAGTTCCTGGGGGGTAACGCTGTCCAGTTTTTGCAAAATAACAGCAGCCAACGGGGTCTCGCCCCATTTTTCATGAGGAATACCAAAAACAGCAACTTCCTGCACGGCCGGATGGGTGACGATAATTTCTTCGATGTCTCTCGGATATACATTCACTCCACCGGAAATAATCATATCCTTTTTACGATCCACCAGGTAAAGGAAACCATCTTCGTCCACATAGCCCATGTCACCGGAATGCAACCAGCCGTCTTTAATGGCTTCGGCAGTCAAATCTGGACGTTTGTAATATCCGGGCATCAGAAGCGGGCCCCGGCCGCAGATTTCTCCCACTTGGCCGACAGGAACCTCTTTTCCGTTTTCATTCAAAATTTTCATTTCATAATAAGGCGGCGGAACCCCGACCGAATCCGGTTTGGCCTCATAGTCGTTTTTATCAAGGACCGTCACAAATCCTTCGGTTAACCCATATAGCTCATAAAAGCGACCGGGCAATCTTTTATTCAGTTCATCTTTATGTTCTCTGTGAAGCGGGGCGCCGACTGACAGGACCATTTCCAGGGACTTCAGCGCGTCATCAGAGAAATTCGGTGCATTCAACAGCGCAATAATCTGAGAAGGCACCAACACCACATGGGTGACCTTTTCCCGTTCTATGGCCTCGATATAGGAAACCGGATCGAACTGTGGCAGTAGAATGTAGGTTGCCCCCAGAAACACGGCGGGCATGAGATCTAAAAAAGCGCCATTGAAAACAAGGGCCCCCGCATGCATGGTGATGCTTTCCGGTGTCATCCGATAGCCGGCAGCAAACATATTGCCGTACATGCCTCGAATGTAATGGGTGTGAACGATCCCTTTGGGCAGACCCGTCGTCCCGCTGCTGTACATAATATTAAAGGGATCATCACGATTGATGACGATGCCCTGGGGATCTTGATCACTGGCAGCCGCTTTCAGCGCGTGATAATCCTGATAGCCCGGTGTATCCGAACTGTCGGTGAGCAGATAGCGATCTTCGGCGATAGCGGTGAGCTCTGATTTGATCGCATTTATATTTTTGACAAAATTAGTATTGGTGATCAGCAGCACGCTATCGGAATCCTGCAACAGGGATTTCATAGCCTGCTCAAGCAGCAACGCACTCAAAGGTACCACCACGCCACCGGTTTTGGCCACCGCCCATAACGTTTCAAACAGTTCCAGGCTGTTCGGAAGAATGGTGGCCACCTTATCTCCCTTTTGAATGCCTAAATCGAGCATCGCATTGGCCAGCCGGTTGATACTGTTGTTCAATTCACGCCAGGTCAAACGCTGATCTTCGAAAACAAAGGCCGGATGGTTAGGGCGATACTGCGCATGCCGGGCAAAAAGCGATCCGATGTTCATAAAGACCTCCTAAACCGGAAAAATTTAAAGTGATCCAATTCGCAAGAGCCGAACAAAAGTGCCTAAGGAGGTCTGTCCAATAACTTCTGCAATTGCCTCTAAAGCCCTCCCCCTTGATGGGTGTATGGAGGGTTTGGGTGGGGGTGATCACCCTCCCCTTAATCCCCTCCCATCCACGCCTAAGGCGGATCTTCGACAAGGGAGGGGGAAATGAGTTGTTGGACAGACTGTGTAAAGTCCCTAAAATCCCTAAATCCCTGAATCCCTCAATTCCTCAATTGTTGCATCTATTTTTGAGCATAGGTTTTGACCATCCCCCCGTCAAACAGCAGATCGCCGGCGATCAGGTATTTGGCATGGCGCGAAAATCCGAAAATAAAAAGATTAGCCACTTCGATGGGAGACATCATCTCCTTGATGCGGGAACTTCCCATCATCACATACCGCACCACCTCCTCAGGGGTTATCCCGCGCTGCTCAGCCTGGGCGGGGATCTGCTTTAAGGCCAGGGCGGTCTTAACAAAACCCGTGCTGACGGAAAAGGAACGTATTTTACCTTCACCTTCGGCCGCAATGGACTGTGTCAGGGCTCGCAATCCAAATTTGGTGATATTGTAGACCGGTTTGTTGATGGTGCAAATATGAGCATGGATTGAGGCCATATTGCCGATAACTCCAACGCCGTCAGCGCTTTTTTTCATATGCGGGATACACAGTTTGGCAAGATAAAACGGTGCGCGCAGCATCAGCCGTTGCATCAGATCGTATTTTTCCATGGGAAAATTTTCGATGGAGTCTATGTGCTGGATTCCGGCGATATTCGCCAGATAACGAATGGTGCCGAGTTCGGCAGCTTCCGATACGACATGCTTGATCTGCTCGTCCCGACACAAATCCGTTTTAAGAAAAGTCATTTGTCCGCCCATATCCCGGGCCATTTTCTGGGTTTGCTTACCGCCGCTCTCATCGATATCCAGCCCAACCGTCATCAGCTTATTCGCCGCCGCCGCTACGGCTGTCGCCCGGCCGATACCACTGCCGGCTCCGGTGACGATACAGACATTGTTGGAATTAAAATCACTGTCGCGCAGTTCTAAAATGTCTTCTTTGGTGATTTTGGGTTCTTGAACATCCATGCTGGATCTCCCTGGGGCAAATGGTTAAAGGGACAAAAAAAACGTATCATAATTTCTACATGTAGCCAAGCTGATACATTTATCTTCCGGTATACATCCTTTTGTAGGAGCGACCACCACGCCCGCCATGCAAGTGAGGCGAGGCGGGCGGGCCGCCCCAGATAGGCGCCGGTTATTAAGCCGATTTCGCAGGGCTCACGATGGCCTCACCCTCCAATACGATAAC
>CP070694.1:3990216-3996010 GCA_020353355.1 Desulfobacterales bacterium
ATACCTGTTCTCATATTGATCTTCTCTAAAACCACTTTTTTGCCATCAAAAAAATGGTTCTAAGCCCCTAAACAGCCCATTGGTTAACATTTATTTGATTGATTTTCAATCAGTTAATTTAGTCCGACAAGCGTTCCTAGCGTTCCTTTGTCTATCAATTACCAGCGGTTTAAACATCTATTCTATTCCAAGCACGAAAAAAACCCAAACCCATCAGGGGATTATCCGGCGTGTATTCTTTGAAGCGACTGTCTGAAGTCATCTGAAAATAAAAAAGGCCGCTTTTTATTCTTTGATGGACTCAATCTGTTTTATCGCATCATCAACCGTGCCATCCAATAACTCTAGCCCCCGGCCCTCGGACAAATTCATCTCTTTTGTTTCAGCAAGACATTCTTTTATGGCGGGAATATCACTGGAATTACCGACGTATCCAAGTGCATATATTGAATAAACCCGAACCAACCCGCTTTCATCATCGAGGCCTTTTGAAATTATATCTTTAGAATCCTTATCTGCAATTTGCCCCAGATAAGCAATCGCTATTCCGCGGACTTTAGAATCTGCATCTTTCGCCAGCTCCCGCAATTTTAATCTTCCTTCATTTACGTCCATTTTCGCCAAGGTTCGCGCCGCCAATGCTTGAATGTTTTTATCGGACTGCATGAGTTTTAGCTTCAAGACTTCAAGAGCTTCCTCACCCCCGATTTCCAAAAAGGACTTCGAAGCCGTCCACCGTATGTCTGCCTGGTTGTCTTCAAGAAGCATCCCAAGCGCTCTCACGCCGGAAGGCTGTTTGATCAAACCAAGTCCATGCGCTACCGCTTGACGGGTTTGAGGATCTTCGCTTCCGGCAAACTTTGAGATAAAATGCGCGTACCGCGGGTGCCCAATCTTCCCGAGGGTCACCAGAAGCTGAGGCCGGTGTCTTTCATGCCTAACGGCTAACTCGGAGATCTCTTTCGAATAGCTAAAAGTTGCCATATCAAATAACGCCGCAAGAAGCCCGTTTTCACAGAAAAAATCTGGTTCCATTGCGACTTCTAATTCATCTTTGACGGACCAGCCTACAAAGCAGCATCCGCACTGCGCGCATTCATGGTCAATGCTCATTTCTTTTTTGATGAGCTCTAAAAAATCCGGCACAGCTTCTTTGGCATTTAAAGACGAAAGCTTGCTTGCGATTACTTGCCTGAGATCCCCGGCGCACCGGCTCCATTCTCGAAATAATGCATCCCTCAACAAATCAATGATTTTCATTTTATCATTTTCTTCTAAATCTTTTGGTATATTAGATATTGAGGTCCATGCCTTTTCAACCTCGCCTTTCTCAATAATTTTCTTTAAATCATCAACGTCATATCCATATACCGATTGGGTCGATAAAAAGAAACTAAAGATGAAAATTGCACAACGATAAGCCATCCTCACGCCCTCCAAATTATTAAAAGATACAAAAAGTAAAACAAGGCTGAAGCATATGCTCAACGTGCCGGAACGGTTAGAATTTTATCCCTGTAATCAACCCTTCTGTGGTGGAATATTCGACTATGCATTGATCATTGTGGAGTACGCTGAGCGAGTTAAGTCTAAATATTTTTTATCGAGAGCTTCAGAACCGCATCCAACAACACCCGCATCGCGATGCAATCATCCTCATTATAATCAAGAATACGGTGCCGAATAGCAACATCACCCGTTTCGATCCATCGATGATACCACTCTATTGATGCCGCACCTGAGGGTTCCTTGTCCCGCCATTTAAAACCCAGATAAGTGGCAAGTGTTTTAATTGAATAATCATTGGTCGGCCACTCGGTTTTGGATTTTACAACATCTAAATAAAGATCCACAGCAATATTCGCTGAAAACATACTTTCGAGATCTACATCGGTGATTACATCCGGATATCGTTTCTGCAGCTTTCGCGACGTTGTCCTCTCATAAGGGGAATAATAATAAATCACACAAGGCTCGCGCTTCTGAATATAATCGCACGCTTCTTTGAATGCCTTCTTTTCATCTTCCGGGGTCGGTTGATTGGCAAAAAATGCAACATATTTTTCAGTCAGAGGGTCTGAGTTGCGGCGTTCCACAAATCCGTGAAGGTAACATATATCCCTCAAGGGGTCTGTCTCAACATCAAAAAACAGCTCAGTTTCAAATTGAGGCAGGTCGATATTTTCCTTGAGGTAAGGACCGGTGTCAGGTTGATTCAAGAGTTTTGCCCGCTCTTGAAATGTTTCCAGCATGCCGGGACCGATGCCGGGAATTACAGTTTTTTTGCCCTTGATAAAATCATTTAGGTCACCTTTTGCCAAATCATCCACATTTTTAAAATGAGGCAACATGGCATCTCTTCTTGAGCGGCCAAGCTCCGGAATCAAACTAAGATCATCGATCCCCTGGAGTTGGGCTTTACAAAAAGAACGCCAGTGGCACAATTTGCACATAGAACACAGCGCAGGCGGGGTCTTTTTCTTTTGGTTCACAATCAGGGTCACATTTTCGAGACAGAATTCATAAAATTCCCAAAGGCTGGTGGCATCCCTTTTCCCCATAGGTGAATCCAAATCATAGATAACCTCTTGGTCATGAATGTCCCAAACGAACGGATTATGACCAGCCGACACACCCAATTTATCGAGTATGTCTGTATAGAGACCGAGTTGAACCGCATAATGTTTTTTTGGTTTTCCATCACCTTCTTCACTCATTCCCTCGAAGCCTGCGCCACTTTTGATATCACCGGCCACATAGCCGCTGCCTTCCTTTCTTATCAGATCAGGTTCACCTAAAAGATTCCCCATGCGAATCCGCCCACCGTAGATCAGTGAATCGCCTCTTTTCATTGCTTCGGAAGTTAATCGCTCATTTTCTTCAGCAGAATAAACTCGAAGGTTTACAAATGGGATTTGCAATTTTTCGATGGTTTCTTGCTCAAAAGCGCTTCCTCTTTCCCAAAGCAATTGAACAAAGGCGCTAATGGGGTCACGGCGGTCTGGATCGCCATAAAGGTCGAGATAAACCCTGTGGGGGCACTGGACAAAATCATAAAGCATTGATGCCGTGATTGAGTGAGACATTTTTAATAAACTATCCTGCAAAAATTAATTATGTTTGATAAATAAAAATTCCATACCTTAATGCGATCCCGATGGTTGCCGGTGAAATGAGTTGAGTTGCTTCGGCCGCTGATCTTAAAATTGGATGTTTAGGGATGGGAATCCGAGAGACTTCATAGATCCTGACTCGTTCAGGATATTTCACGCCGACCGATTTGGCGTCTTCCATATATTGTGGGGATAAAGCTGTGCCGTGATCCAGAATGACCTTCTCTTTGGCCTCATCCCATTCCACCGCCAGCGGCAGGATATTTTCAAACTGCTCCGGTGAGATTTGTAGCATCTTGTATCTTTACCATCTTGGAACTTCAAAGGCAAAAAAAACTGACGGTATTCCCTAACAGATGTGGGTCTCTAACTGATATCCCAACAATCATAGAAAGCTTGATATTTACAGGATAAATCTGGTATCTGTTGCTATTGAGTTTCTACTCTGTCAAGAGGGATCACAGCTTTTGTAAATCGCGTTTTTCTGTGATTGCTCATTAGATATCACCATTTTTCATAAACTAACGATCATCTCAATAGATATGCAATTTAAACAATTTTGTGCTATTGGCAAAAAGTTTCAAGTTTTGGAAAGCATCAAATTTCTGGCAGATTCATAAGGGTATCGGTAATTATTTATATTGCTGCTCAATTCCATGCTTCACAAATTTTAAGTTGACATTTAAGTATTACGTTGATACCAAGTTGATAAAATAATGTTCACCTCAATTTCATTTCAGATCCGGTGCTATTCTACATCTCCAAGGCTCTCACTCAACGATTGATGTTCCTATGCTTTTTTTCTGTCTCACAGTAGATCTCAGTTTCAAGACATTTGTTATTTCACCGTTTTAGACGTCAGAAACAAAATAATAAGTCATTGACGTAACAACTCAAAGTGGCATGGTCAAATAAAATTATGCTGTGATAAAGGTTGCGAGGGGCACAAAACAAAAAAAATCCATAAAAAGAGGAGGTGGGACAAATGACTGAAGCAATAGAGAGGGTTCCTGCAGAAACACGGTGGGAGATAGCTACAAAAGGATTAACCGGTGCCTGTACGGATTTAATAAACGCCTTTAAAGAATCGGTTAGCCAGGAGAAATTTGATGAATTTCAGGTGGGACTGTGGTCCCAAGCCGGAAAGGGGGCAAAAGAATTAGCAGATACCCTCGGATTAGCCACTGAGAACCCCAGAGATATAGCAGAGGTTACTGAACTGTTGGCTCTGACGTCAATGGGGCCAGAATTTAATTTCGAAATTGTTGAAGCTACCGAAGACAGATGTGTGGGAAGGACAAACAAGTGTGCCTGGCATGAGAGGTGGAAGGAGTTTGGCCTTAAGGAGGATTTTTGCAATTCAGGGCACCAAGGGTGGGGAGATGGGGCTGTTCAAAGTCTAAACCCAAATTTTAATTATACCCTTACAAAGAATATGCAACGTGGCGACCCGTATTGCGAATATGTGATAGAAAGAAAAAAGTAGAGACAAAAGAACTTATCTTTTTAGAGTTTGTGCCCTTCCTTTTCTTCAATACTGGAATAACGAAACATGAGGATTCGAACATTATTGCCAAAATATTGAACAGAACGAATGATGGCCTTGCCTTTTTATGACTCAGTATGTTGATTTTTCGGATGGTGCTAATTAATCAAATGTAAGTTTATGTAACGCGCCGGGGGCATTAAGGCGAGCTTGTCTTGGCATGAATGCCGCTTATCAAAGCTAAGCCGAGAAATCAATTTGTATACGTCCCCCGCACGCAGGTCAGAGCAATTGCTTCCAATATTCGATGCTCTTTATTTTTCTAAAAAGCTGGCGATTGTATTGACAACCTCATCGTCCAGGTCCGCCAAGCCATGATAGGACTGAGCTGCGCATGAATCACCGCTATTACTCCCGCCTACCATCCAATGTACGGTAACTTTGCTTCCACCCCATTCCTGAAACTTATCCACCTGTTTCGGCGAGGTGTTTGAACATCCGTCTCTACGGTGATGAATGACGAGCGTTGGCGGTAATATATTGGCACTGCCAACTTTCTCTCGCACGGAATCCAGATTGCCGGATACGAATACCACTTTCTTAGCCCGGAACCAAGGTGCGGCGATTGCTCCGGCTAACCTGTGTACACCTGAACTTACTGCCGCGATATAAACGGGTTTCGCGGTTTCTGATGCATATTTCATCGCAGCCCGAATGTTCGTTTTCTTATCTATAGAGAGAACTGCGAATCCCTTTTCGACATATTTCATTCTAGCTCGCTGTAAAGGGTCCCTATCTGATAGCCCGGCATTGCCTGGAACAAGGACCAGGCTAGCCTTTGCATTAGAGGGCAAGTCGAGCTTTGCGTCTTTGCCTCCTATCTTGACTGTTTTAGCAACGACACTTGCTGTTGTGAATATGAAAAAAACAATGACAGTGGTTACAAATAATGGGCGATTAGTAATCATACCTTTGCCTTTCTGTAAGTATTTTCTTGTATTACCTCGCGTCAAACGATAGGAACTTGCTTTTTTCAGGAGCGAGAATGTCAAAACCATAATTATGTGTTAAAGCCCAATCCCATGCAGTATTTGGCAATTTAAGGTGCCCGAGCAAATAAGCATTTTTGTGGGAGGGACTTCGTGCTCTGCAAAATACACATGTTGGAGTGCTTCTTGAGCACGAACGGATATTT
>CP070694.1:3996110-4004921 GCA_020353355.1 Desulfobacterales bacterium
GAAGGAGAGGGTAACAGTTTTTCCTGCCAAAAGAAAGCAGGAAGTGGTATGAAAACAAATAAGCCTTCAGCATCAAATTCTCCAACTCGACGCACACCGATTTCAGGTTTAACGTAAAATAACTTTCGCTTTAGCCATAATTGCGGTATTCAGGTAAAGACGAACGCTGTCGGCTTTTAATTTTAAGCGCCAGAAGATGAGGAAAATCGGTCATGAAAACTATTTTTCTCGGAACAGATGGCATGACCTTGGAGGATCTGGTCGCCGTCGCCAGAGACCGTGCCAAAGTAAAATTGATGCCGCAATCCCTAAAGAAAATCCGCGATACCCGCAAACTCATCGAAAAGTGGGTTGCCGAGGGAAAAACCATTTACGGGATCACCACCGGATTTGGTGCCTTGAGTGATGTGACCATTTCGAAAAAAGATACCCGGCGTCTTCAGGAAAATATTCTCATGAGCCATGCTGCCGGCGTCGGAGCGCCTCTGAGTGAGGAAACCGTGCGCGCCGTCATGGCATTGCGAATTAAAGATTTAGCCAGGGGTCATTCCGGTATCCGGATTGAAACTGTCGAGCATCTGGTTGCGCTGCTTAACTGGGGCGTTTATGCGGTCATCCCCGAAAAAGGGTCCGTGGGCGCCAGTGGGGACCTCGCACCGTTGGCGCATCTTGCTCTGATTTTGCTTGGTTTGGGGGAGGCATTTTATAAAGGACAGCGGATGACCGGAAAGCAGGTATTGAGCAAATGCGGGCTCAAGCCGATTCACTTAGAAGCCGGAGAAGGTTTGGCGCTGGTGAACGGCACCCAAGTCATGACGGCTATCGGCGGATTGGCCGTATACGATGCGATCCGGCTATCCAAACTGACGGATATTGCCGCCGCGATGAGCCTTGAAGTCTTGATGGGCAGCCGTAGCGAATTCAATGCTAAAATTCACCAGGCAAGACCCCATCCCGGTCAAGCTGCTGCAGCCGATAACATGGAACGGGTGACCCGTCACAGCGAAATCATCACCTCACACAAGGATTGTTCCCGCATTCAGGATGCGTACACCTTAAGATGCTCACCCCAGGTACACGGTGCCAGCAAAGATGCCATTCAATATTGTCGCAAGGTGATCGAAACCGAAATGAATTCTTCCACCAACAATCCACTTATTTTTTCGGAATCCCAGGATTTTCTGCTGGGCGGCAATTTTCACGGCCAGCCGGTTGGCCTGGGCATGGATTTTCTCTGCATGGCCGTTGCGGAGTTGGCGAATATATCAGAACGACGAATCGAACGGTTGGTAAACCCGATGCTCAGTGGACTGCCGGCATTTTTGGTTAGTGATGGTGGCCTCAATTCGGGGTTTATGATCGCTCAATACACAGCGGCCGCCCTGGTTTCGGAAAACAAGGTGCTCTGTCATCCGGCCAGTGTGGATTCTATTCCAACTTCTGCCAACAAAGAGGATCATGTATCCATGGGCACCATTGCGGCTCGAAAATGCTGCGAGGTTATCAGCAATGCCGAAGATGTGATCGCCATTGAGCTTTTGTGCGCCGCCCAGGCCTTGGATTTGTTTACCAATATGAAACCGGGCGAAGGAACGCTGGCGGCTTATGCGGCTATTCGTAAAGCAGTTTCCCATCTGGACCATGATCGCATCTTGTCCGCCGACATTGCAACGGTAAAAGAGTTGATGCGCAGCAATAAAATTTTGGAAGCGGTGGAAAAGAAGGTCGGAAAACTTCAGTAATCATTGGGAAAAATTTTTCGTCAGTTATAAAAAAATTTTTCCCAAAAAAATGATGACCGATATAGCATTGAAACCGAACTTAAACTTTCTTTCCAATGAAGATAAAGACAAGATTCATGAGGCCGCAATCCGGATCCTGGGTGAGGTCGGCATGGAAATTCTGCACGATGAAGCCCTGGCGTTGTTAAAAAAAGCCGGCTGTAGCGTGGAAAATGATGGCGGTGTAAAGATCCCTGGCCAGTTGGTCCAACAGGCTATCGAAAGTGCCCCCAACAATATTCCTGTTTATGATCGACGGGGAAAACCGGCCATGGATCTCGGCGGCCATCGCGCTTATTTTGGAACAGGTTCGGATCTGATTTATGCGCTGGATTCGAAAAAAAAGCAGCGCCATCAATGCGTACTCGATGATGTGGGCACAGCAGCACGCGTGGCGGATGCCTTGCCGAATATTGATTTTATTATGTCCTTTGCCCATCCATCGGATATTTCGCCGGAGCGGTCGTATCTCCTGAGCTTCCAGGCGATGGCCGCCAATTCCATCAAGCCGATTGTCTGTACGGCAGAATGTCGCGCTGATTTAAGCGAAATGTGGCAGATCGCATGCATATTGCGCGACAATGAAAATGCGTTACGCGCAGCCCCCTATTTTATTCATTATGCCGAGCCGATCAGTCCGCTAAAACATCCCTTTAGCAGTCTCGATAAGCTGTTGTTCTGTGCTGAAAAATCAATTCCCGTGATTTATTCTCCCGCGCCCATTGCGGGATCCACAGCACCCATGACCATTGCCGGGCATGTGGCCCAGGGAATGGCCGAATGTTTTTGCGGACTGGTGATCCACCAGCTGAAAGCAACAGGTGCCCCGTTTATCATGGGCATGGGGCCGGCGGTATTGGATATGGCTACCGGCGAGTGCTCCTATAATGCCCCCGAGTATCTTCTGGCGTATCTGGCTGCCGTGGAAATGAGCCATTACTATAACCTTCCCAACTGGGGCTATGCCGGTACCAGCGATGCGCAAGTTCCGGATCAACAGGCGAGTTATGAGGCGGGGTTGCTGACCTTTTTGTCGACGATGGCAGGCTCCAATCTCAATCACGATGTCGGGTATCTGGACTTCGGGCGAACGGGAAGTCTAGAGATGATTATCATTCAGGATGAATGTATCGATCAGATCCGACGACTATATCGGGGGATTCCGGTCAGCGATGAAATGCTGGCGGTGGAGGTCATCCGTGAGGTAGGATCGCAAGGCAATTTTCTCACCCATCCGCATTCCCTGAAACACCTGCGGACGACGCAATGGCGGCCCACGCTGTCCAATCGCCTGGGATTTGAAGACTGGAAGGACTCCGGCGGCACCAGTTTGTTGGAGCGTGCCCAAGAAAGGCTTAAAAACATCCTGCTGGAGCACCATTCCCTTCCGATCCAGCAGGATCACGCCCGGGAAATTCAAAAGCGCGTGGATCAGTTCAGGACCTGATTAAGATAAGTGGCCATGCAATCGCCTGTTACAAAGGCTCTCTCGACAAGACGATGTTGTCGATCCAGACTGTTCCTTTGCCGTTGATAATCAGGTTGAGTGTTACCCTTTCCGGTTTCTGTCCTTTTTGAAACATAAATAGTGTCTGAATCGTCATCCAGTCTGAACTCCCGCTGACCGTCGAATTCAGCCCTCTGGAAAAATACTGACGGCCGTCGACAAGTGCCCACAGCTCCAATAGCGCTGAACCCTCAAGCTGACTTTTAACATCGGCCGTGTAGATTAATTTTGCGTTTTCAATCTCCGGCCCGGTGACTTCACCCAAGCACACCGTGGTGGGCCATAGCGTCGATATTTTAAGCGAACTTTTGCCTTCCACTTTGTTGCTGGAATCGTTTTCGATTTTCAAGCCCAACGCCTTGGCATCGTCCAAACCCAATTTAGCGAGCTCACCGGCAATCGATGAAGTAGAGCCAAGTAACAACACGAGCAGCACGATAAGCATCTTTTTCATATCAACTCCTTTTCGAAATAGCCTGCCGGTGTCCCGGCAACATAAAGCACCCACGTCTCGATTTGAGATTGACGAAAGCAATCAATTATTTATTTTCAGATAATCCAGCTAGTTCAGCGAGTTGTCCTGATTTGACCCCATAAAAGTGTTCAAGCCGTTCAATTTGCCCGATGGTCGCCAATCGGACACCCCTTTCGATTTCAACCAATCGTGACGGGGGTATGCCGACCTGGCGACAGGCTTCGTTTACCGTCAACCCGCGTTCTGTTCGCAAGCTTCTCAATTTTACACCAATTTCGCTCATTCGCAGATCTCCTTCAGCTTGAATAAGGAATGGTCCTTACCAGTTAATCGCGGCACTAGACATGCCTGACTATAGAATCCAAAAGCGCCGGTAACGGCATGTACCTCATGATTGCTCATTTTCGCGAATTTCAATACCAATCGGTCCCCGGCTAAAATTATTGCATCGCAGTGCGGAGCATGCACTTACACCCACCGTCAGGTCCATCTCTATGCGAAATTCAATATAATCACCGGCTTTCGATAAAGAATGATAAACTTTCAGCTTTTGGTTGCCTTTTCCCGCTCCCTTTTCTCCATGACACAATATATGCCGCCTTCCTCGAGGCCGGGGCCGAAGCAGCTGTTGCAGGAAATACATCTGGCCGGGCTGCGATCGCCCTGCAGCCAGCGATTGGGCAGACCCGGTTCCCGGATCAAAGGCCTGGCCAGGGAAATGAAATCCATGTCAGCGTCAATGCATGCTTTTTCGGCGATCTCATAGGATCGGAATCCGCCGACCACCATGACCGAACAGCCGACGGCTTTCTTGATACGGCGGGCCAGCTCCAGATTATAGGCTTCTTTCTCAGGAGTATTTATCTTGGTGCGGGTCGCGTTTTGTTTGCCGGAAGCCGAGGTGCCGGCGGAAATTTCGATGGCATCGATACCGGCCTGCGCAAGTTTCCGGGCAGCATTAACCGCATCCGCATTTTCCAGACCACCTTCCAGGTTGTCCGAACCGGTCAGCTTGATCAGCACCGGATAATCTTCACCGACTGTCTCCCGCACTTTCCGGTATACTTCGAGCAAAAACCGGCAACGGTTTTCAATCGTGCCGCCATATTCATCCGTACGGAGATTGGTGTGCGGAGAAAGAAATTGATTGATTAGATAACCATGGGCGCCATGCAGTTGGACGGCATCAAATCCCCAGGACCTGGCGCGGCGGGCCCCATCTCCAAATGCTTTCACAATCTCATTGATTTCATTTTTCGTGAGTTCGGCCGGCATTTCCGGAAATTGGGCAACCTTTACGGCCGAAGGAGCCACGGGCTGGCGGCCTGCGGTTTTGGTATTGGTCTGGCCGCCGGCATGGACCAACTGGATTGCAATTGTACCGCCGGCAGCGTGAACCGCAGCGGTCAGGTTTTCAAAATCACCTGCAAAGTCATCGGTATGGATGCCCATTTTGCCGGGCAACTGCTTTCCTTCGGGTCGCACAAACGTGTAGCCCGAGATAATCAGGCCGATGCCGCCCCGGGCCAAGTCAGCGTAGCAGTCGATTAATTTTTGCGAGGGCCTGCCGTCCGGTTCGCACATTCCTTCCCACGTGGCCGATCTGACCATTCTGTTGCGCAGCGTCATGCCGTTTATGACAGTTTTTTCAAATAATGCAGCCATGCCATGCCTCCTCTATCTACCAAGATATCTTGACACATCAGTTTCTCTCTACTAACCTTAATCCATGAAAAATGGAGTTGATTATATCTGTACAAAAAATTCGTTGAGGAGGTCAAGATGAAGTTTCTGGTGGGCTATGACGGGTCCAATGAGGCTGAGCAGGCGTTGAAGGAGGCTCAAAAACATGCGAATGCATTTAACGCCGAAATTTATATCGTGACCTCCCTGGAACAGAGCTCTACCTTGGGGAAAGCAGACATCGAAAAGGCCGAGGGTGAACTGGAATATTTACGAACCCCATTCAACATCGATGATATTGCCTGTGAAACCTTCGTATCCGTTAGTTACCTGTCCCCTGGCGAGGATCTTGTTCAATTTGCGCAAGAAAACAAGATTGACAAAATTTTTATCGGAGTTAAAAAAAGGTCAAAGGTCGGCAAACTCGTTTTCGGATCCACCGCTCAGTATGTCATCCTAAACGCCCCATGCCCGGTGGTTGTGGTTAAATGAGGGTATTTTGGGAATCGAAATAAGAAAACCGGCTAAAAAGCCGGTTTTCTTATTTTTTAAGGTAACGCTAAATTTCTTCCAATTGACTTTCGGCGCTCGTGTCCACGTGTACCACCGGATCAACTTTAGCCAATTCTTCAATGGAGATATGACAGAGGATTCGATGGCCCTTTTGCGAGTCGCGCCAGGGGGGTGTCTCTGTTTCGCAGATTTTACCTTTATCCGGCAGCATCTCATGGCGACGCGGACAGCGGGTATGGAAGCGACACCCGCTCGGGGGATTAAGCGCGCTGGGTACGTTGCCGCTGAGGCGAATCTCTTTTTGCTTTGCATCCGGATCAGGGATGGGCACTGCTGAGAGCAAGGCTTCGGTATAGGGGTGATACGGTGGGTCATAGATGGCGTCAGCCGGACCGACTTCTACAATCTGCCCCAGGTACATAACGGCGATATCGTCAGAGAAAAAGCGGACCACACTCAGATCATGGGCAATGAAAATCATGGATGAGCCGAAGACCTGTTGGATCTCCAAAAGCAAATTGATGACGGCCGCCTGCACCGAAACATCCAGGGCCGAAACCGGCTCATCGCAGATGATCAGATCGGGTCGACTGGCCAGCGCACGGGCAATACCGACGCGCTGTTTTTCGCCGCCACTGAGTTGACGCGGAAGACGTTCATAGAATGTGGGCGGCAGGCGTACTGCTTTGAGAAGTTTAATCACCTCGTCCTTGACCTGATTCCTGGGCGCAGTTTTGAAGCGCTTGATCGGTCGGGCGATCTGGGAGCCAACCGTGAATGAGGGGTTGAGGGTGGAATCGGGATTCTGGAAGACCATCTGCATTTCCTTGATCAGGTTTGTATCACGCGCTGTCACCGGCATGGTGGTGTCTACGCCCATAAACTCTACATCGCCATCGGTCACGGGCTCCAGGCCGATGAGTCCTTTGACCAGAGAGGATTTTCCGCAGCCTGACTCACCCACGATACCCAGTGTCCGGCCTTTCGCCACTCTGACACTGACATCGTCGACGGCTTTGACATATTTTTTTTCACCCATACCAAACAGGCTCACCACCGAGTTGGATTCCTGAGGGTAGTAGACTTTGAGATGATCAAAGCTGAGAAGATCTTTGTCGGCAGCTTCAGGCTGCAGAGATGTTGCTTGAACCTTTTTCCGTTTTTGGGTTCGTGCGCGATCTTCAATTTCCAGGGCATAGATGCAGCGGGCCACGTGCCCCGGAGAGATTTCCGTAAAGCGCGGGCGCGCCTTGCGACAGTTTTCGGTGACATAATCGCAGCGGGGTGCGAAAATGCACTCTGTTTTCGAGCGCTCCGCCGGTGGCGGCACACGGCCGCGGATGGGCTGGAGCAAAGACTCCAGCTTGCTATCCCCCAGCCGGGGCACACAGTCCAGCAATCCCATCGTATAGGGGTGCCGCGGGTTTCTGAATATTTCCCCTAAGGGTCCGCTTTCCACCATTTGTCCGGCATACATCACGCAAAGATAATCACTGACCCGCGCAACCACCCCCAGATTGTGCGTGATGAAAATATTGGCGGCATTGAAATCATTTTTGAGCTCTTCGAGCAGATCGAGCACGGCCGCTTCAACGGTAACGTCCAGGGCGGTGGTGGGTTCATCCATGATAATCAGGGCCGGGTTGTTGAGCATGGCCATGGCGATGACGATCCGTTGCTGCTGGCCGCCGGAAATCTGATGCGGGAAGCGAACCATGACATTTTCGACATCCGGCATATTGACCCGCTTGAGCATTTCAATAGATCGTTGCCAGGCTTCTTTTTGGGAGATATCTCTGTGGCAGGTCAGCACCTCGGCAAGCTGCTCACCGAGCCGCACCGATGGGTTCAGCGCCTGCATGGGATCTTGAAACACCATGGAGATTCTGTCCCCCCTTAGTTTCTTGAGCTCCTCCTCCGAGCGGCCCACCAGTTCTTCTCCCTGAAAGCGGATACTGCCGTCCACAATTTTGCCGTTGGGCCCGAGAAAATTAACTATCCCGAAGGCAATCGTGCTCTTGCCGCATCCCGATTCGCCCACCAGACCAACGGTTTCTCCTTCTCCGACCGTAAAGGAGACACCTTGAATGGCCTCCACATCGCCCCTGCGTGTTTCATAATTTATTTGGACATTATCTACCTCAAGGACAGTATTGTTCGTTGATGCGCTCGAATTTTGCATGGGTTGTCGTTCGCCTTTCTAGTAAGTTGTTTGTAACAAGGACAACTTTCTTATATACTCAAAGAATGAAACGATTACTGGTACCGCATAGACTCTTCGCGTAACCCGTCGGCCAATAAATTCAGGCCAACCACCAGAGAGGCAATGGCGATCGAAGGCCACAGGGCGGCATAGGGGCTGCCGGTCAGGATAAACTCGCGTCCTTTGGCCACCATGCTTCCCCAGTCGGGAGACGGTGGGGGTATGCCCAGGCCTAAAAATCCCAGGGTCCCCATGGCGAAGATGGCATAGCCGACGCGCAGCATGGCATCGATGATGATGGGGCCGCGCGCGTTGGGAAGGATTTCCACAAACATGATGTACCAGGGGCTTTCGCCCCGGGTCTCGGCAGCCCGGATGTACTCACGGGTGCGAATGTCGAGGGTCAGGCTGCGCACCAGACGGGCAATACCGGGTGTTCCGACAATTGTGATGGCGATGACGACATTCACCGCGGAAGCTCCCAGCGCCGCCATGATGATCATGTAAAGCAGAATGATGGGAACCGCCATCATGGCGTCCAGCAGACGCATGATGATTTCGTCAATCCATCCGCCATGATATCCACCCAGCAGTCCGAGGGCCGCACCCACAAAGAGCGCCACAATTACGCCCCAGATGGCGGTGCCTC
>CP070694.1:4005021-4010594 GCA_020353355.1 Desulfobacterales bacterium
AAAACCTGTTTGGGTCATTGGTGCTTGAAATTTGGATATTGTTTGTGATTTGTTAATTGTTGCTTGGAATTTTTTATATTCAAAGACGCTACTATCTTTAGTTATCCTGCTCGACTTTTTTAATGCATAAGTGGGACACAATCTAGGCCGTGCTATCGGCTTTGTGATCCGGCAGCACGAGATTTAAAATAATGCCGATGACGGTTGCCAACGCCACTCCGTTGAAGGAAAACGCACCGGCGGAAAAAGCGATACCACCGATGCCAAACACCACCATCAGCGTGACAATTAATAGATTTCGCAGATGGAGTAGATCCTGCCCGATTTTTACCAGATGATTGATGCCGGTAACAATAATAGAGCCGAAAAGCAGAATCAAGATGCCGCCGGTGACCGGTGTGGGGATGGTTTGAATAAATGCACCGAGCTTAGCGATAAACGCCAGCCCGATAGCAAATATGGCGGCCCAGGTCATAATGGCCGGATTGTACAATTTTGTAAGCGCCACCGTTCCGGTTACCTCGGCATAGGCGGAACTTGGGGGGCCTCCGATGCAGGCAGCAACTAGACTGGACACGCCGTCGCCTAACAATGTGCGGTGAAATCCGGGATCTTTAAAATAATTTCTACCGGTAACCGCTCCGATCGCGAGGATATCTCCGAAGTGCCCAATTGCCGGGGCGATCGCTGCCGGTAGAAGAAACGCGATAGCCTTCCAATTCCATTGAGGCAAGGCAAATTTGGGCAATGCGATCCAGGGGGCTCGGACTATCTGCGAAAATTCGATGATCCCAAAGGGGATCGAAACCAGATAGCCGGCCAGGATACCGCAAAGAATTGGAACGAGTCGGAATCTCCCTTTTCCGAGAACTGAAACGATTACGGTTGCCGCCAGGGATACCAGGGAGACCATCAGCGCAATTTTTGGGGGTATGAGGCTATCGGCAGTGGCTTTTCCCAATGCCATACTAACGGCAACCGGTGCCAGAATCAATCCGATGACGATGATGATGGGTCCGATAACGATTGGCGGAAATACAAGGTCCAGTATGTCAATTCCTTTCCATTTAATCAGGCCGCTCAAAACGAAATAGACGAATGCGGCAGCCATCAAACCGCCCATTGTTGCCGGTATACCCCATGTTTTTACAGCAACCATGATGGGAGTCAGAAATGCGAAAGAAGAGGCCAGAAAAACAGGTACCTTGCGTTGGGTGATGAATTGGAATATGAGGGTTCCCACGCCGGCCGTCAGAAGTGCGACACCGGGCTCCAGTCCTGTGAGGATAGGCAGCGTTACCAGTCCGCCAAACACCACGAATACTATTTGGGCGCCGAAAAGACTGCTGGTTAACGTTAGTTTATAGTCCGGCGATGATGTCTGTTCGGGCATAAGATATCAAGCACTTTGATAGCTAAAATGCGGTTGTTAAATGGTGGTGTGATCCCCGTGATCACTTTGTACCAAAAATTTTATCTCCCGCATCTCCCAAACCGGGCAAAATATAACCGATGTCATTTAGCTTTTTGTCAATAGAAGCCACAAATATTTCGACATCCGGATGTGCAGCTTCCAGCTTTTGGATCCCCTCCGGAGCTGCCACCATGAAAATTCCTTTTATCTGTTTGCATCCGGATTCTTTAATCAAATCAATGGTGGCGATCACCGAGCCGCCGGTGGCCAGCATGGGATCAATGATCAACGCGATGCGCTCTTGCATAGCACTGGTCATTTTAACATAATATTTGACCGGCTTCAGAGTTTCTTCATTGCGGTAAAAACCGACGACGCTTACCTTGGCAGACGGAATAAGGTTTAAAACACCGGGCATCATTCCGAGACCTGCCCTGAGGATGGGGACCACGGTAATTTTTTTGCCTTTTATCTTTTGAACTTCAACGGGTCCGGCCCATCCCTGGATGGTTTCAGCTTCAGTTTCAAGATCTTTGGTGGCTTCATAGGTTAAAAGATTGGCCAGTTCCTCCGCCAAATCCCGGAAATCCTTGGTGGTGATGTTATGTTCTCGCATGAGCGCTAGCTTGTGTTTGATGAGTGGGTGCTCGACCACATGTACCGGCACGGCGACCTCCTTAATTTTAGATGGTTAACCTCAGGTGCACTACTGGTAGGACAGCAATGAAAAGAGGATCAGTAACCGAAAATATTCTTTCGCCGCCTCGTATATTCGATATGTGATGCTGTGTCAAGACGGTAGAGTGAAAATTATGAGCGCTAAAATTGGCCTAACGGTCTCTCAAAGGTGAATTTATAGGGATCTTTGACAAGCTTTTCCTTTGCGGCATCGACATTGTCCCCTAATGCCGAAAATGGAAGGGATACTACAAAAAAAATTGAGCCCACCGCGGTTGCAATGATTCCCACAGGCCTGAGAACCACAAAATCATATATCATTTCACCACCTTCGGGTTCCTTCGCTTCAAAAAATTCTTGGGCCAGGGCGGATGAACCAAAGGGGACGATGATGAGCGTCACTATCATCAAAACAATTATCCACCGCTTTGTAATTTTTTTCATTGATTCCTCCATAAAAAAATGACAACTCAGTAATTGATTTCAGATGGATCAATTTCTTTGAATACAGTATTTTTTAATTTATAGTATTTTTTTGTAAGTATAGCAAGTATTTTAAAAAACATCAAATATTTAAGGTTAGCAACCGCCAACCGCGTAAGTCGAGCAAAATCATCGACGTTCAAACCAATGGATGGAAATGGTGCCTACCAATACCTACATCGACGTTGCGGTAGCGCTTCCGGTGGGAAATACGTTTTGCTATGGTGTTCCGCAAAGCTTTACGTCATTGATTTCCGTCGGTAAACGGGTGCTGGTGCCCTTCGGCCAGCGAAGAGTTACCGGTTTCATCTTAGGTACAAGCAATGCCGCCACGGATAAAAATATAAAGCTAATCTTAGACGTTCTGGATGATAGCCCCCTGTTTCCGGCAGCGATGGTACCGTTTTTCCAATGGATTGCAGATTACTATAAACATCCGATCGGTGATGTCATCAAAACTGCGCTTCCCGGCGGTTTAACGATCTATGATGTTGCTTCCATCGCTATTGCCGATAAAGGCCATCAGGCACTGCGGCAAGGTTCGGTTACTCCGGTTGAGAAACAGATTTTAGAGTGTCTCATATCCGGCCCCTGTCGCCAAAAAGATCTGAGCAAAACGCTTGACCAACCAATTCCCGCCGCCTTAATTCAATCCCTTGATCGTCGCGGACGAATAACCAAAACGCGGCTGCTGAGCGGTGGTAAAACCAAAGTGAGGACGCAACGCCATGTGGCCCTGGTTGAGACAGATCTTTCTGACGCCGGCCTATCACCGGCTAGACAACAGATTATTGAAATTTTGAAAGCTCAGCGTGAAGCGTCGCTTAAAGAGTTAAAAACGCATGTGCCGTCAGCGCCAGCCGTGATTCGATCGCTGGAAGATGAGGGCTATGTGAAGATAATTTCCAAACGAGTTTATCGGGATCCCCTTGGTGAACCGATTCGCCCGGATGTCGTCCCGCGGCTTACAGTAGAACAGCAACATGTTGTTGCCAGCGTTTGCCAGCATTTAAATAACGGTTTTACAACCTTTCTTCTGCAGGGCGTAACCGGCAGCGGCAAAACAGAAGTCTATATGCAGGTGGCCGCTGATGCCATCAGCAAAGGGCATTCCGTCCTGGTGCTGGTCCCCGAAATTGCGCTGATAACCCAAATGGAACGGCGATTCCGAGCCCGTTTTGGAGAGCGGATTGCCGTGCTGCATAGCGGTCTTTCTGCCGGGGAGCGTTTTGACCAATGGAGCCGTATCTTGAACAAAGAGGCGGATATTGCCATTGGGGCCCGCTCCGCAATTTTTGCGCCCTTTGAAAATATCGGGATTATCATCGTCGATGAGGAACACGATACCTCCTACAAACAGGAGACACATCTGAGATACAATGCGCGCGATCTTGCTGTGGTAAGAGCCATGCTCAACAATTGCGTTGCCCTGCTGGGCTCTGCAACCCCTTCGATTCAGTCTTATTATAATGTCTGCCAGCAAAAATTTTTAGAGTTAACCTTAAAAGAACGAATTGAAAAGCGCCCGCTGCCTGAAATCGACGTGGTGGATCTCCGACAAAACAGAGATGCTCGCGGAATTAGACGATTTATTACCTCCGAACTTCATCTCGCCATGAAGGAAACCCTGGCACGGGGTGAACAGATTCTTTTATTTTTGAACCGCAGAGGGTTTGCCAGCTTTCCGATCTGTGCCGCCTGCGGTCAGGCCATTCGTTGCAAGCATTGTGATATCTCCCTGACATTGCACCAGAAGGCCAATGCCTACAAATGCCATTACTGTGGATTTAGCCGGGCATCGAGCTCGCATTGTACCGTCTGTGGGTCAACGCGCATCAAAAACCTGGGACTTGGAACCGAAAAAGTCGAGTCCGCCCTAAACCAGCTCTTTCCGGAAGCCCGTGTGGCCAGGATGGATCGAGATACGACTATGCGCAAAGGGTCTATTTTGACGCTATTAAAAGGGATAAAAAACAAAACGATTGATATTTTAGTCGGCACTCAGATGGTTGCAAAGGGTCACGATTTTCCTAATATTACTCTGGTGGGGATCATCTGTGCCGATCTATCCCTTAGCTTTCCTGATTTCCGTGCCGGAGAACGGACATTTCAGCTCCTCGCGCAGGTGGCGGGCAGAGCCGGTAGGGGCGATGTGCCGGGACGCGTAATCTTACAAACATTTAACCCGGAACATTTCAGCATTCTGGCGGCCAAGCATCAGGATTTTAAAACTTTTTACACCCAAGAAATCGAATTTCGCAAGGCATTAAATTACCCTCCGCTGTCGCGAATGATTCAGCTAAAGATATCGGGCAAGGACCAAACCAAAACCGAAGCCCACGCACGGGTTCTCGGCAAAACATGCCATGATCTGAGATCCCAGAATATAACAATGTACCGGCCCGTGGAGATCATGGGGCCAATTGAGGCCTCGCTGCCAAGAATCGCTCGATTTTACCGCTGGCAGATCCTTTTGAAGAGTTTGCACACCAAAGCGTTGCACGATTTTACCGGTCGACTGTTGGCCGATCATTCGGCCGGCTTTGGTCGGCGGGACGTCAAGGTTATCGTCGACGTGGATCCCTATTTCATGATGTAAAAAAAAAGTGGGCTCAAAACCCTCATCTCTTGCCCGATGGCGGCGTTTCTCGTCGTCGAAAATTGCTCACGTACAATATGTACGCTGCGCAGTTTCTCCTCCTCTAGCCTTGCCCTCGGACAAAATCTAATACTTTTGAAATCAGTTTAAATCAATAACTTGAGAAAATTAGCATTTATTTCGATGAATCCGCCGCAGGTGCGTTCCGATTCGGTTCAAAATGTAAGTTGCGGCAAGATGCCGCTCCCACAGATCATATTGGAGAATATACTTATAACCGCACGATGATTATTCAAAGAGGTGGGCAAGTGGTAAATATCTTGGCTATAGGCTTTTTTTAACCCTATGCGCTATGGCCCGCGGAGAAAACGCCGGAGGAGGACACATCGGAAAAATGGC
>CP070694.1:4010694-4014593 GCA_020353355.1 Desulfobacterales bacterium
AAAGTTTATGTAAAAGTTCTGGGGCACCAATGCGATTTCTTTTGCGAGCGGTTTTCTGGAATAGGAAGATAAATCACTCCCGTTGTAATAAATTTTGCCGCTTTCTGGTTTTAAGTGTTTTGCCAGCAAGTCGAGAATCGTTGTTTTGCCGCTGCCGTTTGGCCCAATAATTCCGTAGAATATGCCGGGATTGAACGATATGGAAAAATCTCTGATGACCATGGTATCAGTGTAGCCGAAAGATATGTTTGTGCAGTCAAACAACATGATTTGGAATTACAGAATTTTCCTTGTTTTTTGTTGTTTCCAAAAAATATAGCAAAAAAAAGGACCACCGATTAACGCTGTCAACACCCCAATCGGGATTTCGGAAGGCAACACGGCCCGGGTGATCGTGTCGGCACATAAAAGCAATATGCCGCCTGACAGCATTGCTACAGGAACAAGTCTGCGGTTATCCGGACCGGTGATCAAGCGCATCATGTGGGGAACCAACAACCCCACAAAGCCGATAATCCCGGATACCGATACACAAATTGCCGCCACGAGTGATGCGGTTGACAGCAAAATCAGGGTCACTTTGCGGGTTTCAACGCCGAGCGATGAAGCTGTTCGATTGCCAAGCGACATGAGATTTAAATCGCGGGAATAATACATAAAAACCATTAACCCCAGAGCAATAAAGACTAGTGTAAGGGCGACATCCGCCCATGTTTTAGAGCCGAAACTGCCCATTAACCAAAAAATGATTACCGCAACCTGTTCGTCCGCAATATACTTTAAGAAACTAATGCCGGCTGATAAAATGGCGGCCACAATGATACCGGATAAAATTAAATTATTCGAAGACCACCCTTCTCCTGAGGATGAGAGATAAATAACTGCCAGCAGGGTGCATGCGGCGCCTACAAACGCAAACAGCGGAATAGAATAGGTTCCCAAGAAATGGATGTTTAATAAGATTGCCAACGACGCACCAAAGGCCGCACCGGCAGAAACCCCCAGCGTATAGGGATCGGCAAGTGGGTTCAGAAGAATACTCTGGAAAACGACGCCACACATGGCCAATCCGCCACCGACCAGAGCAGCCGTCAGTATGCGGGGCAGGCGCACATCTAACACCACCACCGGCAAAATCTCATCTAAGCCTTCAAGGAATCCGAGGTTACCGGATATCTTCGTCGCAATTATTTTTGCGACCGCAGCAACCGGGATTTTTATGTAGCCCAAGCCCGTCGAAAGCATGATGACTCCGACTAATGCCATGATTAAACATAAAATATGGGCGGCGGTTGCTTCGCGGAATCGAAAGGTTATGGTTGAACGTTGATTCATTAGAATAAAAAAACCCTTCAAACCGTTGGTTTGAAGGGTTGCACCCAGTTTTCTTGGCCCTTTTTATTATACCTCTCCTCTGTTTACCGCAGAGTTAAGACAGGTAACTAAGGCAGGTCTTCTGGCTCCCCCGCCCTTTTGGCAACCTTCCCATCCCGATAAGTCGAAACAGTGGCATAGCGTGGCCAAAAGGGTTCTCTTTTTATAAAAGAGCAGGGTTACAGCGGCGGGACCGCTCCCGATTTAAACGGGATTCCCTATTATGCGATTGCACCTTAGCGCTATCATCAATAAATGAATTGTGACTGTATGTCAAGTTTAATCTGGATTATTTATCGCGATAATGAAGACTTACACAGTATACAACTCAAGAACTCATTTCGCTTCGCTCATCCGTCGGCGGAGAATAATGCAATTTTGGTCCGAGACGTATTGGCAGTTATTCTCGGTGAAATTAACCGAAAGATTGCTTCGTCGTCACGCCAAGACGTGACTCCTCGCAATGACAACAGGAAACGTTTGTGGGTCATTGCGACCTGCCCGCCATCGCTCTCGCTCAGGCGATGAGGGCGGGGCGCAGCGAAGCAATCTTAAATTGCCCACATTTCACCGAGAATTGCTGACATATTGGGGTAGTGCTTGACAAAATGATGTGAATCATCTATTTCGAAGCAAAAATTTGATCAAACAGCCTAATGGTATCGTTTCAAAACTTTTTTCAAAGCGACAGACATGGTAAATCCTCGAGCAGCAATGCTGGAGGATTTTTTTTAGGTGTAGAATTACAGAAAATGTATTGGAGGTAATTTAAAAAATGCTAAAAGAAAATGATAGATTGAAAGACATCTTAGAAGGAATTAAACCGGTTGATCAAAGATGGATTGAAAAGGCGCGGGGGCGAACGGCTCAACTGGTGATGCCGAGCCGGGCGTTGGGAAGATTGCACGATATCTCTGAGCGTTTATGCGGAATTCAGCAGACATTGAAGCCCTCCATAGGTCGCAAGGCAATTTTGGTAATGGCCGGCGATCATGGGATCGTGGATGAAGGGGTGAGTGCCTATCCCCAGGAGGTCACCGGGGCAATGGTGCAAACATTTCTGGCTGGTGGTGCGGGAATTAATGCTATTTGCCGGCATGTCGATGCGGACGTGTGGGTGGTGGACATGGGTATCATTCCGGAATTGGATACCATCCATATAAAAGGTGGTGAGAGCTTGCTGATAAACAAAATCGGCAATGGGACCGCCAACTTCGCCCGGGGGCCGGCCATGTCCCGCGAGATGGCCAAAAAAGCGATTATAGCCGGTTTTCATCAGGCATCGGTCCTATTTCAAAACGGTATTGAAATTCTGGGCACAGGCGATATGGGGATTGGCAATACTACGCCTTCAGCGGCGATTGGGGCGCTAATTACCGGCGCCGACCTTGACGCAATGGTGGGTCGTGGCACCGGTGTGGACGATGAAGGCCTGGTGCGCAAACGCGATGCCATTCGACGGGGAATTGAGCTGAATCAGCCGAATCGTGATGATGGCATGGATGTATTGTCCAAAATCGGCGGTTTTGAAATTGGCGGAATTGCCGGCTGCATTTTGGCCGGTGCATTTCATGGCTGTCCGGTGGTCATCGATGGCTTTATTTCAACCGCCGGGGCCTTAATTGCCTATATATTATCTCCTAAGGCAGCGGATTATATGTTTGCCGGACACTGCTCTGCGGAACCCGGACATAGGACGATGCTAAATTATTTAAACCTCGAGCCGATTTTGGACCTCGGTATGCGACTTGGTGAAGGTACCGGCGGGGCGCTGGCGATGAGCATCATGGAAGGCGCGGCGCAGGTATTTAAGGAAGTGCTTACATTTGCAGAAGCCGGCGTTGCCGGCAAAGAATCCAAATAAAATACAGTCTTTTTCTGCCTAAAATACATACTTTGCCCTATGGTGCATTCGAGACGGTTGCAGTATTTTGCATTAAATTGGGATGGGTGTAAATTTCGCATCCTGGATAGGAGGTGCCATGACACCAGAGGGCAATTCGGCCAATGGTAAGCCTTTTTGGAAAAAAGCAATCAAACCGGCTATCTTGATTATTATCGGAATGATCATCGCCTTTCCGCTATTTAGCGTCGGTTATTATACCATGGTGCGAACATCAACGCCTCAATTTTGTGCCACCTGCCATGAAATCCAGTATGCCTATAACACCTGGAAGACATCTACCCATGTAAACAACGCCCAGGGCTTTGTCGCCGACTGCATGGATTGTCACCTGCCGGCACCCCAGAATACCTTTGATTTTTTCTATCAGAAAACCTTCCATGGCATCAAAGACATTATTATTCACTTCATTCAGGATGAATACGATCATCAAGAAAACCGCGAAAAAGCCTATGCTTCTTTTAAAAATGATCAATGCATGAAGTGCCATCGAAATCTTCTATATATACCCGACAAACGCGGTGCCATGTTGGCTCATAAAACTGTTTTGTATCCCAGACCGGGTTATGAAAAAAAATGTGTCGATTGTCATCGTAACCTGGTTCATAATAAGCGCCAATAC
>CP070694.1:4014693-4034082 GCA_020353355.1 Desulfobacterales bacterium
GGATACCGAGTTTTTTAAAATCGGAAAAGGTTCTTTGGGAGGCAAGGCCAGGGGATTGGCGTTTGTCTCCAACCTGCTCCAGCGCCTGCCGGAAATCCACAAGAAATTCGAAGAAGTAAACCTTGTCATACCGCAGACATTGGTAGTTACCACCGATGGATTTGATGCCTTTGTTGAAGAAAACAATCTAAAGCGGCTTGCAAAATCAGAGGCTGCCGATGAAGAGATTGCCGAGGAATTTCGCAAGGTAACTTTCCCGCAATGGATTGCTGACATCCTTAAAGGCTATCTGAATAAAATCCACTATCCGCTGGCCATCCGATCATCCAGTCTTCTGGAAGACGCTCAATTCCGGGCCTATGCCGGCCTTTATCGCACCTATATGCTTCCCAATGATCATCCGGATCTCGAAGTACGATTAACGCAATTGATTAATGCGATCAAGCTGGTTTACGCCTCAACCTATTTTCAGGGACCCAAGGCATTTTCCAAACGGGTCGGACATCGCACGGAAGAAGAAAAGATGGCAGTGATTATCCAGCAATTGGTCGGGGAGCGATATGGGGATTATTTTTATCCGGCCATATCCGGCGTGGCCCAGTCGCATAATTACTACCCCTTTGCGAAAATGAAACCCGAAGAAGGGATTGCAACCATCGCCCTTGGCCTCGGCAAAACCGTGATGGAGGGAGAAAAGGCCCTGCGGTTTTCCCCCAAATATCCGCAATTATTGCCTCAGCGCTCAACGGTTACCGATATCCTCGATAATTCTCAACGATACTTTTATTCGCTGAAGATGGGAGGACCCTATCCTGATCTTGGCATCAATGAGGATGCAAATCTTTACAAACGTGAAATCGAAGATGTGGCTGAGGACCTTCCGATGAAACTGCTGGCCAGCACCTTCCTGCCGGAAGAAGGTCGTATCCGGGACAGCACCCATATTCCCGGTTACCGCGTGCTGACCTTTTCCCAGATACTAAAGTACGATTTATTCCCGCTACCCCAGATTCTTTCAGAAGTATTAGCCATGGGTCAGGAAGGCATGGGGTGTCCCGTAGAGCTCGAGTTTTCAGTGAACTTATGCAAAGAAAAGGATTGCGAACCGGAATTTGCCTTTTTACAGCTAAGACCCATGACCGCCAGGGCGGAACTGGGCCAGGTGGAAATTACTGATGAAGAAATTGAAAAAGCATTTTGCTATTCTTTGCATGCCCTGGGCAATGCGGAGAAATCGGACCTGGCGGATATTCTTTATGTAAAACCGGATGTATTTGATCCGAGCAAAACCCTTGCCGTGGCCCAGGAGATTGGAAAATTGAATGCGGGGCTGGTAAAAGAAGGGCGTCAATATTTGCTTATTGGTCCTGGCCGCTGGGGTTCGGCGGATCGCTGGCTGGGAATACCGGTGAGTTGGGCTGAAATCTGTGGCGTCGGTGCTATGATCGAAACATCTTCTCCCCAGTTAAAGGCCGACCCTTCCCAGGGCTCCCACTTTTTTCACAATATCACATCCTTGGGTATAAATTACGTGACGATCTCAACTAATCATGAAGATTACCTAAATTGGAAGTGGCTGACTTCTCTGCCGCTAACCAATCAAACCAAGTTTGTTGCCCATGTAAAGCTCGACAAACCGTTTGTGTTGAAAGTGGATGGAAGGTCCTCGCGGTGTGTGATGTTTACCGGGGATTTGGCTGAAAAGTATTTCAACGCCTGCATTCCAGGCCTCTAGAACTGGATTCAAAATCTCCATTGAAAAAACAACATTTTATTTTTTATGGATGGTTTATCGTAGCTGCCGGGATACTTTCTTATGCCCTTGGCTATGGTGCGCGATATTCCTTCTCCGTTATTTTTCCTGCGCTGTTAACGGAGTTCCGCTGGCCCAGAGACACGACCGCCATCATGCTGTCGGTCCATTTGTTGGTCTATGGTTTGGTTGCCCCTCTGGCTGGAAAACTGGTGGATCGAATCGGTCCACGCAAGACCATGGTATTTGGAACAATTCTGCTGTCCATCGGTTTAGCTCTATCCGGAGCGGGGAGCAAGCCCTGGCATTTTTATTTGAGTTTTGGTGTTCTGACCGGCGCCGGCCTTTGCCTTATCGGTGCCGTGCCCTTTACCATCGTATTGCGGAATTGGTTTGAAACAAAGCGCGGTCTGGCCTTTTCGCTCCTCTTTTGCGGTGCCGGAGCCGCCTTTGCCTGGTATCCAGCCATTGCATTCCTGATTGAGAGCGCAAGCTGGCAAAAAACATTCATGATCGAAAGTGTCGTGCTTTGCGGTCTTATGTTGCCTTTAATAATTCTTGTCGTCCGGTATCATCCCCGGGAAAAAGGTCTTATATCCGATGGCGCGACAAAAGCGGCAGGCAACCCGATACCATCTGAAACGGGAGCAGCACTGATCGTGGATCACGCCTGGTCGGCCGTTGATTGGATATTGCCGAATGCCATCAGAACCGGCCGCTTCTGGCTGCTATGTCTGTCTTCATTTTCGATGTGGGGGGTCACGCAACATATCATGGTGGCCCATCATGTGGCATTTGCTACAGACTTGGGCTACTCAAGAATCTATGCCTCCTCGGTTTTGTCCCTGTTCGGCATATTTTTTGCCTTCGGCTCTCTGGCGGCCTCCATGTCGGATCGCATCGGGCGTGAAAGCACCATGACCATCGGTATAGTGATCGGCATCTCCGGCATACTCATCTTGTTGTTCATGAAGAACGCTTCCGATTCTTGGATGCTTTACTATTACGCAATCACTTTTGGTTTTAGCAACGGATTAAGTGCACCGACGATCGCTGCCACCACCACGGATATTTTCCAGGGGCCAAGGGTGGGGGCTACCATCGGCTTTGTGTGGTTAAGTTTTGCCGTTGGAGGTGCCATCGGACCCTGGCTGGGGGGTTGGATTTTTGAATTCACCCAGAGCTACGAGGCCTCGTTTTTAATGGCAATCGGATGGTACGCGGTGGCAGGTGCCGCACTTTGGGGGGCGTCACCCCGCAAGGTGCGACGCGTTCCGGGTCAGATCATATCTCGACGGAAAAGATAGAGTGGTTGGTTGATCGGTTAAATGAGTTTAAAAAAATCAGCAAATCAGCAAAACCATCAGATCAGCGCCCTGGTTGCCAATCAAGCCGGTGAGATTTTTGAACTGGATGGGTATGCGGCTGTCGGTATGGCCGGATCATCGCTGCAGCCCTTATCGGTGAGCCGAACCCGCACCCTGCCCTTCGGCAGTGAGTTGATGCTTTTACCTGACCGCAGGCCGGTGTTGTTTAATTTGGGCACCCGGAAAATTGAAACATTGCAAGAAAATCCCTATGCACCGGGAGAACCGCTTTTTCCGGTGGCCGCCTTCAATTCCCCCGGTTACGTAATTACGCGTGTTAGTGCCTACCAGGAAACGAAAATGGCCCGCCATCTTCCGCTGTTTTCCTATGGGGCCGTTGGATGGTATCGGGGCAACTTTCGGTCGGCAGTTATTCTGGTCGATCCGGAGCCCCGCCAGGACCTTCGGCAGATGAAGCGTGAAGATGTGGTTGCCGGCATGGAAAAGTTACGCATCCAGATGCCGTCAAACCGTTTAAGAGCTCATCTTGAAAAATGTGCCCTTGAATATGGCTGCCCGGCAGGCAAAAATTTCTTTTTAGGACGATATGAAGCGCCGCTTCCAACCGCCCAAAAATGCAATGCTCGTTGTTTGGGTTGTTTATCCCAGCAGAAAAACAATGAAATTCCATGCAGTCAGGATCGCATCGGCTTCACGCCGTCTTCTGAAGAAATTGCTGAGGTTGCCTTAGCCCATATTGGACGAGTGAAAAAAAGCGTTGTCAGTTTTGGACAGGGTTGCGAAGGGGATCCGCTGTTGGCAGCCCACGTCATCGAACCCGCCATTCGCCAGATTCGGGCGCAAACAACCCAGGGAACCATCAATATGAACACCAACGGTAGTCTGCCGGATATCGTAAAACAGCTATGTGCTGCCGGTCTAAATAGCATCCGAATCAGTATGAACAGTGTCCGCCAGAAATGCTATGAAGCCTATTTTCGGCCCAAAGGATATGGATTCTCAGATGTTTTGAAGAGTATCGAGGTAGCCCTTGAGCGAGAGACGTTCGTGGCCATGAATTATTTGAACTGCCCGGGGTTTACGGATACGCCTGAGGAGGTCGAGGCCCTGTTTCGGTTTTTAAACCAATATCCTATTCATATGATCCAATGGCGCAACTTGAATTTTGACCCCTTGCGATACTGGAAGACGATGACCGGCATTACCCGGCATGGTGAGCCGATTGGAATGGAGAAGCTGATCAAACGCGTGCGACGGCAATTCCCGCAGCTGAAATGCGGCTACTTCAACCCGCCCAAGGAAAGATTTAAGTAACCGTTCAAAGGTTCAGGGTTCAGAGTTAAGATAACCCTGAACCTGGAACCTCTTTTTTCATATCAGCGATCGCCATAAATAAAAGGTTGCATAAGCCTGCCAGTTCTTCCAGCCGGTCGCATAGCGGAGAATTTCTTCAGGCGTTGGTTTTTCATTTAAGTCTAACTGCTGCCTGACAGCATTTTGTAGACCGACGTCATCGACCGGAAAGGCGGCGGGATCTCCCAAGCATCTCAGGCAGACATAATCTGCCGACCATTTTCCAATACCACGCAGGTGCATCAATTTTTTACGAGCTGTTTCGAAGTGATCATCATTGAGCAACGCACTTTTTGTTATCTCGTTGTTTTTAAATTTGCAGGCAAGTTCAATGATATATTCTGATTTTTTTCCCGTCAACTGCAGGCGCTTCAAGTCGCTGACAGCTTGTTGAGATATGGTTTGCGGAGTCGGAAATAAATAAAATACTTTCTCGTCAAAATAGAATTTCTCGCCAAAAGTTTCCACGAAACGTTTCTTCAAAGTATAAGCAAATTCAAGATTGATCTGCTGTCCTATTATGGCCCAGCATAGGGCTTCAAACAAATCGTGTATGACTAAAATGCGAAGTCCGAAAAAATTTTTTGCAATATGCTTTAAAACGGGATCTTTTTTGGCCATCCGGTAGAACGGCTTGAGATTGGTTTCCAAATCAAACCATTCCCACACATATTTTGCGACCCTCGCACGGATAGATTTTTTGGGACGCGAAGTTAAAAAGTCAATGCAAAGATTGCTATTATAGGGTTTCCGGATTTTCAGGAGGATAGGTTTATGATCAAATTTTAACAACTTGAAAAGGGCGCCTTCTTCAACCGCGTGGCATGGTTCTTTAAAAGATCTTGCCAAAAATTTCAGGCATTGTGAAAAATCAAATTCTTTGGGGGGTGTTAAAAAGACTGAAGAGCCCTTATCAATCCATTTCCCATAGGGAAAATCCGGGAAACAGCGTTTGCAAGAACGAAAACCGTGGTGTTCAGCCTGCCTGGCTGTTTCAAAATAAACGATATTTTCCGGCAATGGCGCCTTTGCCGGACAGGAAGGCAGACAGTAAATTTTGGTAGTTTTAACACCGATAAACTTTATGCGTTTCATAAAATAATTTAAAATAAAAGTTTTGCGCCTTAGCGTCTTTGCATGAGGTTTCTTTGGTTCATAATTTGAAATGCCTTGAAATTATGACAATTATTTATTAATGTCAAATAGTTAGCATATGAAATGGATTGAAGCAAAAGTTGTCTTTAACCATAGCGATAACGATCTGGCTGCCGATCTGATCGCCGATATCTTCTATGGTTTTGATTTGCAGGGGGTTGTTATTGAAGATCCGTATATCGAAGCCGGTGATGACTGGGCGGAGGATGCCATCGGACGGCCGAATTCTCATTCCGTAATCGGCTACTTTCCAAAAGGCCGCCAGGCCGAAGAAAATTGCAGGGTATTAACGCATAAGCTGGAAGAGCTTCAATCCAATCTTGGATTATTTTACCGGATCAGTTATAAGGAGCTTGACGAAGAAAACTGGGCCGAAGCATGGAAAGCGTTTTTCTGGCCCCAGAAAATTGGCCGGCAGATCGTTGTCAAACCGACCTGGTGGGATTACCATGCCAAGCCGGATGATATCGTTGTTGAACTAGATCCGGGGATGGCATTTGGCACCGGGACCCATCCGACCACGGCCCTGTGCATTGAGATGATGGAAACCTATTTTAAAGATGGAGACACATTTTTAGATGTGGGTACCGGTTCCGGCATCCTGATGATTGCTGCGGCTAAGCTGGGCGCTGGCGCGGTTTGCGGGGTCGATAGAGATGAAATCGCTGTAAAAATCGCCATAAAAAACCTTATGCTGAACAAAATAGACCGCAACTATTTTTCGGTTCATACCGGCAACCTTTTAGAAGGGATCGAAAGGAAGTATGATTTTATCGCGGCGAACATATTGACGCATGTAATTTTAGATCTGCTCGATGACATTAAGCAGGTCATAAAGAAAAAGGGAATTTTTGTCTGTTCCGGAATCTTGGAGGACAATGCTGATCTTGTTGCTGCCAAGATGAAGAAGATAGGCTTTGATATACTTGAGTCACGCACTAGGGAGCAGTGGGTGGCCATCTGTGGCAGGTTCAAGGTTTAAGGTTCAGGGGTAAAGGCCTAACGCTGTGAGTTTCAAAATCGTTGAGTACAAACGATTTGGCAAAGCGCGTGGGGCATGGCGCACAGAGTTAAGAACACAAAGATCGAAACAGCAAGTGTGGTCAATTGCCAGGTGCCTTGGGCACCGTGCCGTAAGCCAGTATAACATGGAACCATAGGATCCATTTTTATAGTAAATTCCTCTGATTCATATTCAGGTAATACACGTCATGAGAATTTTGCTGGTTGAAGATGATCAAAAGATCGCTGCATTTATCCAAAAGGGATTGAAGGCCGAAGGGTTTGCAGTGGATCATGCCGTTGACGGCGAAGACGGTCTTCATCTGGCGTTGTCCGAACCTTATGATGCTGCCGTTGTTGATATTATGCTTCCAAAATTGGACGGCTTAACCCTGATCGAAAGCATACGGCAGGAAAGGCTCAAAATACCGGTCATTATCCTAAGTGCCAAAGGCACTGTCGACGATCGTGTCAAAGGGCTGCAGGCCGGCGGAGATGATTATTTGACCAAGCCCTTTGCTTTTTCCGAATTGCTTGCCCGAATCCAGGCATTGATTCGGCGAAGCACCGACCAAACTGAACCAACCCGATTGGCGGTGGGTGATGTTTCCATGACTTTGATTACCCGGGAGGTTGTTCGTGCTGGAAAGCAGATAGAACTTCAACCGCTGGAGTTTTCCTTGCTGGAGTATTTAATGCGCAATGCCGGCAGAGTTGTTTCTAAAACCATGATCATGGAGCATGTATGGGATTATCATTTTGATCCTCAGACCAATGTGGTGGAATCGCGGATTTACAAACTCCGGGAAAAAATTGATAAGGGATTTCCAACCAAATTGATTCAGACGGTACGTGGAGTGGGATATGTCTTGAAACCGAAAATTTGATGAATCCTAAAAAAGTCAAACGACCAATTTATTGTTATACCGTCCCGGATCGGGGTTCGGGATGATGGCCAACAGAGTGTGTCGTAATTAGCAAAGCCGCGCATTTTCTTTTTTTGTCATTCCGGGCTTGACCCGGAATCCAGTCATTTCAATAGCCCCTGGACTCGGGCGCCTGCCCCGGACTCGATCCGGGGTCCGCCGGAGTGACGGAATTGAGACTTTTTACGAACCCATCAAATTTTAAAATATGTCACTGATAAATTTTCCTAAAATATCCGGTTTGAAAAAGAGTCTGCTTAATATCCGTCACACGCTGGCCTTTCGATTGACTCTCTGGTACGCAGCGATCTTTCTGGTGTCATCCTGTGTAGCCTTTCTTTTTTTCTACCTTCTGATCATCACTGTGATTCGGGATCGTACCGATCAAGATCTACTGGAAGAAGCTCGATCCCTTGCCTCCATCCGAAATTCTCGGGGTATCGAAGCGGCCCAGCGGCAGGCTGTTCTCGAGGCGCAAGCTGCCGGCGAAAAGAAGATTTTTTTTCGGTTTCTATATCCTACCGGTATCGTTTTTTCGTCGTCCAATATGTCCTACTGGCGAGATATCGGCATTGAACGAAAGGCCATCAATCAATTACTGGAAGACAACCAAGCGGTGTTTGATACCTTTAGAACACCGGATCGTCGACACCAGATTCGGATTCTCTATGTCCTTCTGAGCCCAAGCGTGATCATCCAACTCGGCCAATCCATGGAAAACTATACCCGTGTGATCGAAGTCTTTCGCAAAATATTTATCACCACCATGGCGATCCTTTTCGTTCTGGCGGCCGTCGTCGGCTGGTTTATGGGCCGGCGGGCACTGGCCGGAGTTGAAACGGTGACGCACACGGCACGACGCATATCCAATGGCAGCCTGCAAGATCGAGTTCCGGTTAAAAAGCATGAAGATGAAATCGATCAACTGGCCATTACCTTCAATCAAATGCTGGATCGCATTCAAACCCTCGTAACCGGTATCAAAGAGATGAGCGATAATATCGCCCATGATCTCAAAAGCCCCATTACCCGTATTCGGGGGCTATCCGAAGTTAGTTTGACCACCGGGGCATCTCTAACGGAATATGGAGAAATGGCCGCCAGTACGATTGAAGAGTGCGATCGTCTGCTGGATATGATCAACACGATGCTGTTTATATCCAAAACCGACGCGGGTGTTGGTCAATTAGAAAAAAAAGAGATTGATATTACCCGGCTGGTACGTGATGCCTGTGATCTGTTTCAGTCACCGGCCGAAGATAAAGGACTGAAACTGGCTTGCCATGTCGACCAGAATTTCAGAATTTTTGGCGATATGCGCTTAATTCAACGGATGATTGCCAATTTGCTCGATAATGCCATCAACTATACGCCGTCTAATGGGAGGATAGATGTAACGGTTTATGAAGACAGCCACCAGCAGGTGGCCATAGCGCTAAAAGATACCGGCAGCGGCATATCCCCGGAAGATCTTCCCCACATATTTGAGCGTTTTTATCGCTGCGATCCCAGCCGCTCGCAAAGTGGCACCGGGTTGGGTCTCAGTTTTGCGCGGACTGTGGCCCGGGCCCATGGCGGCGATATCACCGTTAACAGCACACCCCGTCAGGGAAGCATATTCACGGTCATCCTGCCAAAAATTGGTTTTTAAACCTTCCTCTTTTGTATTCGTCTGATTCCATCTCAAAAATTGGTTGCCAAATAGCTAATAATTTATATAGTAAATCTCATCATTTATTTTCGGGAGATAGACCATATGACCGCTGCAACGAAACTTTATAATCCTGATGCTGTCAAGAATATAAAAAAAGAGAAAAAGGCATGGGAGGAACAAACGTTCGCCCCGCACAAAAAACGCAGTGACGATTTTCACACGCTATCCGCAATTCCCATTCAAGCGCTGTACACGCCGGCAGATGCTTCCGATTTAAATTATATGCAGGATCTGGGGCTGCCCGGCGAGGGACCGTTTGTGCGTGGTGTATACCCGACCATGTACAGGGGCCGCAGCTGGACAATTCGGCAACTGGCCGGCTTCGGGCCTCCGGAAGAGACCAATATGCGATATAAATTTTTGCTAAAAGAAGGCGCTAATGGAATAAACGGGGTTTTTGATTATCCCACCCTGAGGGGATTCGATTCGACCGATCCCATGGCGCGCGCCGATGCAGGGCGCGGCGGAGTTGCCATCGATACCCTGGAGGATATGCAGATCTTATTTGATGGCATACCGATCGAGAAAATCAGTACGTCGCTGGTGACATGTCAGCCGATTTGCAACATCACCGTGCAATCCATGTATTTTGCCAATGCTCAGCTCAGAGACCTGGCCTTAGATCAACTAGCAGGTACCAGCCAAAATGATTTTTTGATGGAGACCGTCGTCACGATTGCCCCGGAAGTTTTGCCTCCCCGGGCTTCTTTTAAGTTGAGCTGTGATGCTATAGAATTCTGCACCAAGCATGTGCCGCGCTGGAATCCCGTTAGTTTTTCCGGCTATAATTATCGGGAGTCCGGCTGCACGGCCATTCAGGAAGTGGCTTTTGTGATTTGCAATGCGATTGCCTGTTGTCGGGAGCTCATCCGGCGCGGCCTTGACATTGACAGCTTTGCACCGCGGTTGAGTTTTTTCCTCTCCGCCCACAACGATTTTTTTGAAGAAATTGCGAAATACAGGGCTGCCCGCAGAATCTGGTACCGTATGATGAAAGAGCGCTTCGCGCCCAAAGATTCCCATTCGCTGCGATTCCGTTTTCATGTCCAGACCGCCGGAGTCGCTTTGACCGCGCAACAGCCGTTGAATAATATTGCCAGAGCGGCGTATCATGGGATGGCTGCGGTGTTGGGTGGTGCGCAATCCGTGCACATCGACGGATACGATGAAGCCCTGTGTACACCTACCGAGCTTTCGGCCCTCACCGCCTTGAGGACCAACCAGATTCTGCAACTCGAAACGGGCGTAACCCGCACCATCGATCCTTTAGGTGGTTCGTATTTTATAGAGTCACTGACCAATCAACTGGAAGAAAAGATCCTGGACCTGTTGGAAAAAATTGAGCACATGGACGGTATTGTTCGGGCAGTGGAAACCGGCTGGATCCACCAAGAAATTTCAAATGCGGCTTATGCATACCAGCAGGCGGTGGATTCCGGAAAAATGCCGATTGTCGGGCTAAACTGTCATCGGGTAAAGGAAGAAAAGCTGCCGATGGATCTTTTTGAGGTTCCGGAAACGCTCAGCATCCAGGAAAAAAAGATAAATAAAATTAAAAAGAAACGCGATGCTGCCAAGGCTCAGCGCGCATTGGAAGCGATTGCCAGCTGTTGTGATCAAGATGGAAACCTGATGGAGGTCATTGTAGAGTCCGTCAAGTCCTATGTCACCGAGGGAGAGATATCGCGTACGCTGAAGGATAGGTATGGGACGTGGACCCCTCCTTTATTCTAGATGGTTATATGCGTAAGACAGACAGATAATTTTCGAAATTCGATATATCCGTTTTTAATTGAGACTGATGCGCGATGCTGGATATCCGATAATTCGAAATAAAATCGGAGGGTGGGCCGTTATCAAGAATCGAGCATCTAGCATCAAACAGTTTCTTAAAAACATATTGCAAGCACACAAGACCTGAGGGCCGCGTTAATGATTGACAAGAGGTGGTTGTTATGAAAAAGAGTATTCGGGTCCTGATCGCACGTCTCGGGATGGATGCCCATTGGCGAGGCAGTATTATGGTGGCACGTGCGTTGCGCGATGCCGGCATGGAAGTCATCTATTTGGGCAACCAACTGCCGGGTGAAATTGTGGAGGCGGCGATTCAGGAGGATGTTGATGTGGTTGGATTGAGCACGCTTTCCGGAAATCACATGATCTTGGCGCCCGAGGTTGTCAAACTGCTCAACGCAAAGGGGGCTAAAGAGAAGATGGTGATTCTCGGCGGCAGCATACCGCCGGATGATATTCCCAAGCTCAAAGGGGCCGGCATTGGCGAGGTTTTCGGTCCCGGAACGCCTTTTAGAAATATTATCAAATATATAACTAAATTAGCAAGTTAGACAATTCCTCAAATAGTCAATCTAACATTTTGATCATTTTCAGGTCATCTTCCCGTTAACTACCTGTATTATATTGCTCTTCAAAAGATCAGAATCTTTCACACACAAGCCCGCCCGCCTCGCCTTGCTCGCAGGGCGGGCTTGGGCCGTTAAGCTTGCAAAGAGAAGTTTTATTAATTCGATTTATCCGAGAAGGGAAGGTGAAACTATGAAAGCAAAAAATTTTAAAAAATTTACATTGGCAATTGTCGTTTTAGTACTGGCCGGATTCGTCTTGGGATTTGGACTGGCGAAGGAAACCATTGCGAAAGCGCCCACTCCGGTGGCTTCCAAAGTCCAGATGGTTCCCAATAATTTTGCTGAGCTGGCCAAGGAGGCTAAGCCGGGCGTGGTCAACATTCGAACCGTCAAAACCATGAAAGGCGGTGGTCCGGTGTTTCGGCATTTCTTTGGAAATCCGTTTGGCCCTCAAAATCCAGGTGGCGAAAAAGGTCCCTTTCATGAATTCTTCGGGCCTTTTTCCGAGCGTGAGCCATCCCGCGATTTCAAGCAACAAAGTTTGGGGTCCGGATTTATAATTACCAAGGATGGGTATATCGTGACCAATAACCATGTGATCGAAAACGCCGACGAGATTAAAGTCAGATTAGCCAATGGCAAAGAAGACGATGCCAAATTGGTGGGCCGTGATCCAAATACCGATTTAGCTCTGATCAAAATAAAGGGATCGACTTATTTGGTTCCATTGGAAATGGGCGACTCCGATAAGCTTGATGTGGGCAGCTGGGTAGTGGCCATTGGAAGCCCGTTTGGTTTGGAGCAAACCGTGACGGCCGGTATCGTGAGTGCCAAAGGCCGAGTTATTGGTGCCGGGCCCTATGACAATTTTATTCAAACGGACGCTTCGATTAATCCCGGCAACAGCGGAGGACCGCTACTTAACATGAACGGCGAGGTGGTGGGTATCAATACCGCCATTGTCGCCCAGGGACAGGGAATCGGATTTGCTATTCCGGTGAACCTGGCCAAGGACATCGTTGCTCAACTCAAAGATCACGGCTCCGTCACCCGCGGCTGGTTGGGTGTCGGCATTCAGGATCTGACCCCCGAGCTGGCTGAATACTACGGCTTGAAGGACAAAAAAGGTGTTCTGGTGTCCCAGGTGTTTGAAGGCGATCCTGCCGAAAAAGCCGGCGTGAAGCCCAATGACATTATTGTTGCCGTGGACGGCAAACCCGTTAATACCAGTCGTGAGCTATCGGCCACTATCGCCGGTCTTGCGGTGGGAAAACGCGCAGCCATCACGGTGCTCAGAGACGGCCAAGAAAAAACACTCTATGCGGAATTGGCCAAACGGCAGGATTCCGAATTGGTTGCCAAGCAAGAGTTGGAGGACAATGGTGATTTGGGCATGCAGGTGACAGAGCTAACCCCGGAATCAGCTCGTCGTTTCGGCCACGCCGAAGATGAAAAAGGCGTGCTGGTGGTTGATGTGCAACCCGGCAGTAAGGCAGATGCGGCCGGAATTCAGCAGGGCGATCTTGTCAAAGAGGTCAATCGCAAACCGGTTGATTCGGTAAATGCGCTGAAGTCGGAATTGAAAACCAAATCCAGTGATTCATTGCAACTCTTAGTTAAGCGACCGAATGCGGGTTTTGTTGTGATAAAGATATCTTAATTATTCGGTAAACTCAAACTGCAGGTGCGTGCAATAATTGTTTGCGCGCACCTGCGGGTTTTTGATTTATAATAAACAAAAAGAAAGGCCAAATGGTTATTATACTATTAACGCCGAGCCAATAGCAAAAAACAGCGAATTGGGTCTGGATTCAATTCGCTGTTTGCTTACAGCACTTTTACCACCACAAAGGTTAGATCGTCTTCCGGGCTTGATTTGCCGCGGAAATTTGAAAGTTCAGTCGTAATGTTCCTGCGGATCTCGTCGGCCGGCAGGCTGGCATAGCGTCGAATCAGTTCATGAACGCGTTGCATGCCGAACATATCACCGTTTTTATTAAAGGTCTCCCATAATCCATCGGTTAAGGCCAGAAATATTTGGCCGGATTTGACATCGGTGAAAATATTTTCGGTATAGGTTTTTCCCTTCTCTATACCCAAGACCAAGCCGGTACTCTTAAGCCTGATGAATCGATCTTCATCCGGATCATAGATGACCGGGACTTCGTGTCCGGCAGTGGCCCATCGCATCTCTTTGCGCACGGCATCGACGGTCATCAGTAGCATGGTCATGAATCCATCGCCTCTGGTGCCCTCCACCAATAGATTATTTAGATGGTTTAGTAAGTCGGCAAGTGTGCCGGGCTCTTTGCAGCGGCTGTGTAAAATACCGCGAGCTGTGGCCATCAGCATGGCAGCAGGTACACCGTGGCCGGCCACATCCCCCACTGCGATAGCCGCAGTGGTAGGCGGCAGGCCGCTGATTTCAAGAAAATCATAATAATCGCCACCGGTTTCGTCACAATAGGCGGCATGAGCGGCAATGTCTAAACCTGCGACCTTCGGTGTATCCGATGGCAAAAGGTTTTGCTGAACTTCTTGAGCCAGCGCCAGCGAATGACGCAACCGCAGGCGGTCTCTCAATCCCGCGGTCATGGCATTGATTTGTTTTGAGAGCTTGACGAACTCGGTGGAATATTCGAGATGCAGTTCTTGGTCGAGGTTGCCTTCCCCGACTCGTTGAACATGGCGTGCCAGATCCAGCATCGGCCAGAGCGAAATCGCCGCCAAGACGATGCCCAGCAACAAGGTAAAACATATGACCAGGGCTCCGATTCGAATGCTTCGTTGGCGTCCGGCTTGAATTTCGTCCAAAAAATCGTTCTCGGGCACCAGGGTGGCGATGATCCAGTTAAGCCCGGTCTCGTGTTTAGACGGCGAGACCATCAGCAGGTGAGGAATTTGATTGATCATCAGACTGAGCTGATAGCGAGCATCAATAGCACTGTAAGAGCCCAGAGTTTTCTCGATATGCTCGGCTGCTGCGGCGATATCCCTGTCGGCGGCAAGCGAGGCGACGACTGGAAAATTTCCCGCATCGATCAGCGGGACACCGCTGGAGGTGGCCATCAGCCTGCCTTCATGGTCGAAGATAAAGGCTTTGCCGGTTCGGCCGACACTGAGTTTCTCGAGAAATAGCGTGATGTCGTCCATAGTCAATTCGGCGTTCATCACTCCCAGGATTTGCCCGTTGTGATCATGAAACGGTTGCACATATCCCATGGCCAACTTTGCTTGCGATTCATCATTGTACAAGCGTGCATAGGGATTGGTCCAGGTCGGCTGCCCGACCTTGATCGCAGCTTTATACCAGGGCCGCTTGCGAGGGTCATAGGGAAATTGTTCTCTGGGCTCTTTTTCCATATGGCCATGGGCATCCACATAATACGCTTCGAGATTTTTGTCTGCCTGGCCATTTTTTATTGAAAATATATAGCTGGATTCGTTCGGGTAACGTGCGATTCCGACACTGCCTCCATCAGCGCCGCCCCAGGTGATACTGCTAAGTCCATTGAAAGCCTGAGCCTGCTCAAACAGCATTGGTCTCCATGCCCGCAAATCTTTAATTTTGACCCATTCTTTTAGGATCAGATTGGCGTTGACGCGCTGAAGTCGATCGGCCAAATTCAACAGATCGTTAAGACGTTCTTCGATGCGGTCATGAATTTGAGTCAGGTTTTGCGCCATTAAATCGTTTGCTGTGGATTTTGCCTGCCCGAAAGCGATGAGCGACAAAACCACCACCGCCACGAATACGGGTGCGGTGAGAAGCAGGGGAACAGACAGTTTCATGGGGATTTTGGAGAGTACGGCGCGCAGCATACATGTTGATCCGGAGGCATTATGTTCCTCAAAAATGCTTTTTTATAAATTATTGTTATTACAAATAGATAAGATCAAAGAAGGAAATTACAAGGCATTAATATTTATTTGGAATTTTTACTGGCGTTGAGATTTGGATTTGATAACCTATTTGAGAAACCAATTACGAATAACCAATTAAAAACAATGGCAAATTAAGAATTTTTCAGAGATCGTCGTCTCGTTGAAGGCAATATTATTAAATCAATGGTGAGCAAAGCGAAGTAATTTTCACTATTCCCACTGCGGTTTGCGCTTTTCTAAAAAGGCCTGTATTCCCTCTGAAAAATCTTTGGTGCCGGAAAGAGATACCGCGGTTTCGAATTCCACCTTCAGGCCTTGCTCAAATGTCATGCCGCCACCTTCCGTAATCGTGCGGCGAACGGCGGCCAGTGCTTTGGCCGGTTTTTGCGCCAGCGATTCGGCATAAGCCTGAACCTCTGCGTGTAAGCGCTCAGGAGGATAGATCAAATCGACTAACCCCAGGGAAAGCGCTTCTTCTGCTGACACCAGCGATCCATCGTATAAGTACTTTAGCGCACGGGATCGCCCGATGAGTCTGACAAGTGCCTGGGTGGCTCCCACGGGCGGGATGAATCCGATATTAATTTCCGGCTGACCCAGACGGGCATCACTGGAAGCAAAGCGTATATCACAATGCAGCACCATCTCCAATCCACCGCCGGTTGCAATTCCCCGAATAGCAGCCAGCAGCGGTTTTTGTGACCGACGCATCAAGGATACCAGGCCGTGGCATATGGTGACCCACTCGCTGATACCTTCGGTGCCGATACCGTCAAACACGCGTATATCTGCGCCGGTATTGAAATACTTTTCAATTGCACTGGCGAAGACAATCACCCGCACTTGCGAATCTTTCAGCAGATCATCCAACGCAGCCGGCACTTCCCGCAGCATCTCCCAGTTAAAAGCATTGATTGGCGGGCGGTTGTACTCCAGCCATCCCACTCGATTTTCTGTTTGTACGCTTAGGTGCTGATAGCTCATCTTTTTTACTCCCGACTTTTATCCACTTATTTCCCCCAAGAGACGCTAATGCTTCACTGCATACAGATTCCACTTACCCGGTTTTCCCTTAAGTTCATAAGCGCCGCGGTTAGCAAAACAGATTTCTGACCCGGCCACGGCTTCTTTGACGGTGATGGAAACCAACACTTCGCCGGCTTTTGCCTTAGATGCTACTCGAGCACCGATATGCACTGTTATCCCTCGTACCGCATCTGCCGTCACTTCACATTCGCCTAAATGCAAGCCGCAGCGGATCTTTATGCCGAGCACACCAACCGCTTGACTGACGATCGAAGCACATTCAATCGTATTGACCGCTTTGTCAAAAGTTGCGAAAAAGCCGTCACCGGCGGTATCGACTTCCTGGCCCTGGAACCGGGCAAGCTCGAGGCGCACCAAGGCATGATGGCGATCTAAAAGATTTTGCCATTTTCTGTCACCGTATTTTAAGGCTTTTTCAGTAGAACCAACGATATCGGTAAATAACACGGTGAGAAGCTGTCGACCATCTGCTATTCCGATGCCGTTAGACGGTCTTGTTTCCCGGGTGTCGGCTGACGCTACTCCCAGCTCGGTGCCAATGAGTTTGGCAAGCCACCCGTCAATGCTGGATGGGCCGAAATCATTCATTAGCGTGTGATAAGTGATCCCGCTGATTGTCACATTGAATTTTTCCAGCGGAGCAAAGCCGAGCGGAAACAGAATAGGCTCAAATGTGTTCCAATCTATTACGGCAGTGTATATTCTTCGCAGCCCCGGCCGCAATTCCATGTATGTGCGTTTGATATCTAAAAAACAGGCTCCCACCGCTGCTGAAGGTATCTCACCGGTTGCCCGGTCAAGCCATCTGGGAAGAAACAAAACCCGTTCTCCGGATGCCAGTGAATTTTCGTTCAAGTGGCGCAGCCAGGTGTCCATGAGCCCGAAGGTTTCATAGGTGTCCAGGGCAAGCACGCTGCGCTGATTTTGTTCCGCCAGGCAATTTACTACCATCGCAAAATCCGGCTCAGATTCTTGCAACTCTAATGCAGCTCCTTTTGTCTTCCGATAAAGGATGTTTTGGCCGCTTCTTTAATGCGGTCGGAAAGTTTTCGGGAGGGGCGTGGTATCACCAAAGCTTCTTTTAACTGGGATTGTGTTGTTGATACTATTTTTTACCTCACGATCGACAAAAGACTAAAAATTATCCAATTTGTTGAGGAAAATTTAGCCATGCCGACCCCCTTGGATCGGACAGGATATAAACTTAAGTTGCAGATGGTCCTGATAGCAGAATGAGACGCGCAACGAGATGGATTCGCGATATTTTTAGGTGCGAGCGGAAAATCGAAAAATGCCGATTGAGCCGGCGATTCAGGATTTCAGATCAGGTCCAACTTTAAGTACTACATAGTGGTATTATTGTCAAGTCAAGAATGTATTTGAGGTTGTGGGCGAGCTTTTTTTGATTTAAGGCTTGATTTACTGTAAAAATGCTTTAGAAAAATAAGATTAATAATCTTGATCACTACAAAGAAAGGCGCAAATTGGATGAATGACAAAGCTACGAAATATTCTGCCCTGATCATCGCTTCGATAAGCTCTTTTATGACGCCATTTATGCTCTCATCGATCAATATTGCATTGCCGGCTATCGGAAGTGAATTCAAAACCGATGCGGTCTTATTGAGCTGGCTGCAGACCTCCTATCTTCTGGCTGCCGCAGTATGCCTGGTGCCGTTTGGTAAACTGGCGGATATTTACGGCCGCAAGAAGATCTTTATGAGCGGTCAGATTCTGATCACACTTAGCTCGTTGCTGGCGGCGTTGTCTTTATCAGCTCCCATGCTAATCGTTTTCCGCATTTTTCAGGGGGCTGGCGGGGCGATGGTGTTTGCCACCGGCATTGCAATATTAACCTCGGTGTATCCGCCCCAAGAGCGCGGCAAGGTTCTGGGAATCGCGGTCGCAGCCGTTTATATCGGTCTCTCCTGCGGCCCGTTTTTCGGCGGATGGTTAACCCAGCATTTTTCATGGCGAAGTATCCTACTGGTCTATGTTCCGGTTGGCGTGTTCATCATATTGCTGATTGTCTTCAGGTTAAAAGGCGAATGGGCCGGGGCTGAAGGTGAAAAATTTGATCTTTCCGGTTCGCTGATCTATGGCATTGCCATTGTTGCATTTATGTACGGGATTTCTGCCTTGCCGGCAATATCCAGTGTCGGCTTGCTGATTATCGGTGTTTTGGGCCTGATTGCATTTGTGAATTGGGAGAAAAAAATTCAAAGCCCGGTTTTCGAAGTGAAATTGTTCATTGAAAACCGGACGTTTGCATTTTCCTGCCTGGCTGCGTTGATCAATTACAGTGCCACATTTGGGGTAAACTTCCTTTTAAGTCTTTACAAGCAATACATCAAAGATCTCACCCCCCAGGCTGCCGGAGTTGTCTTGATTTCCCAACCCATCATGATGGCCATCTTCTCCCCCTTTGCCGGCAGACTTTCCGATAAAATTGAGCCGCGGGTGATCGCTTCCATGGGTATGGCGCTGACCACATTGGGGCTCGTTTTTTTAGCCCTAATTGGATATAACACGGCATTGCCGATCATTGTCATCAGTTTGATGATTCTCGGATTTGGATTTGCGCTGTTTTCATCACCCAACATGAACGCCATCATGAGCTCTGTGGATAAGCGATTTTATGGCATAGCATCCGGGTCTGTGGGCACCATGCGTTTGTTGGGGCAAATGTTCAGCATGGGAATTGCCACGCTGATATTTGCGCTTTTTATCGGTAGAGCCCAGATTACGGCGGAATATTTTCCTGCATTAATCCAAAGCGTAAGGGTAGCGCTGATCGTATTTTCCTGTCTCTGTGGGCTAGGGGTTTATTTTTCGCTGTATAGGGGCCGACTGAGAGAGGATA
>CP070694.1:4034182-4038041 GCA_020353355.1 Desulfobacterales bacterium
AGGGTAGCCAGAATTCGTATGGGTCTTTCTTGATCTATTATCGATTCAAAACCAGGCACCAGTCATTCAATAATCTACCCGTTCTTTCAATTCTTTGCCAGATTTGAAAAAAGGAAGTTTTTTCGGACTAATAATTACTTTTTCCCCGGTTTTTGGATTTCTGCCTGTGTAGCTTTTGTAATTTTTTACAAAAAAGCTGCATAACCCGCGAATTTCCACCCGTTCTCCCCTTGACATGGCATCCGCCATGTGATCAAAGAAAATCTGGACTACCCTTGCAGCTTCGGCTTTCGAAATATTCGCTTCGGTTTTCAAGGCGGAGATAAGCTCCAACTTATTCATAGAACCTCCTTCTACATATTACTGGTAGCCTATGGTCTCTGTAAAATTTATAATCCAAAACTTTATAAGATGTCAAGTAGTTATGATAATATTTTCGGTAGAATCTCAATATCATCGTCGCTGACTTCCACCCCGGCATGTTGCCCGAGAGCTTCGACGTTCACAATGACGCGCCCCTGGCCTCTGTAGCGGACGAAGGTTCCGACAATCCCTGCAAACGGCCCGGATACCACCATGACGCGATCACCTTTTTGCAAACGCTGCCCCGTTGTTACCGGAAAATCCGTGGAAACCATTATCTTTAATGAATCAATAGTTTCATCCGGTACCGGAACCGGCCCCTTTTTGCTGCCGATGAGCCTAACCGCCCCGGCAGTCTTTACGACTTCTAAATGATGGTGGGGATGAAGGTTTGTTTTCACAAACACATATCCGGGGAAAAGCGGGACACGGATCATTTTTCTGCGGTCCCGGCGTTTGCTTTGTACGGTAATTTTGGGAAGGAATACCTCGATGTGCTTTTTTAATAGCCCCTCATGGACCACATTTTCAAATCTGCTTTTGGTATGCAGCACATACCATAACGCCTCTAGTTTTTTATCGATCATTTTATATACACTCTGATTCGAAGTAACTGGAACCGAAAGAATTATCTTAACCTTTATATCTGTTCCACTAATAAACTGAAAATGAATATCGAATATCGAACAAGGAATATCGAATTTCGAAGTTTGGCATCGCTTCGCTCTGTCTTTTTGTGTTTAAAATGACCGAATACCTTACTTGGACATTCATAATTCGATATTCGAAATTCGTTATTTAAATATAATTTGGCAGATAAGACAACAATTTCGGGGCATCCGGCCAAATTTATTATTTTAAGCATTAACTTAAAATCCGATGCCTCCCAGTCCGTGCAGATTAATCTTAAACTCATATTTTTCGTCATTGGGTTTGTTTGTATAGCGAAAATCAAATGACCAGCATTGGGATGTATAGGTAAATCCCAAGCTGGTGCGAATGTGGAGATCTTCTTCGATATTCCGTTCATAATCCCCAAAAACTAAAAGCCGTTTCATGACATTAAGATTTACATCAAAAAATATGGACTCGACGATATTATCATCCCCGGGGTCGTCGTCAGTCTCCCCCCGGTCATATCTGTAATCCACATAAAAGCTGTCTCCCCGATTGTCTCGAAGCTTGGCAGCGATATTGCGCGATACAAAACGGTTATCATAAAACGACCAGCCTGCATCGGCATCGATGGAAATATAGCTTCCCGGGAAAAAATCTAATCTGGCGAAAAGCGGTGAAAACTCCCGTTGCGACTTATTAAGATCATAACTTTGTTCAAGCTTTAATCGCAAAAAATCCTTGTAATTGAATTTTGTAGGGTCCTGTAAAATATCGCCTCGCGAGACATCTTCCTTTTGGGGAAGCTGTTCACGAACCCCCTTAATTAATTTTGAGGTTAAGGTATTGGTCAGGGAATAGGTCAACAGGTTTTTTTCCTTGATCCGATCCCTGACATCAAAATTGGGCAAATCTTCCTGATCCTCATCGGGAATGTAGTCATAGACAATTTTGGGTCGAATGGAGTGCTGGATTTTGCTGATGTTTGCTTTATCTACATTAAATATCCTGTAAACTTCGGAAAAAAGTTCAATACGTAAATCATAGAGCTCGCGATGGGCCTCCCTGTCCGGATCGGATTCATTGCTGAACTCGGATTCATCCAAATAGTAGAATGTTTCTCGAAGACCGAGGGACGGTTCAAAGGTAAAGTAAGTTTTAAACCGGTAGGGCCAATAAATTCTCGGATGGGCATCGATGCGCTGACCTCTGGACCCCGATTCCCGCCAAAAATAGTCATACTGAGAATCGAGATCGAAATAAAGCGGGGAGGTCAAAATCCGTTGTTTGGACGCCTGCAGATCAATCACCGGCAAGCGGCTGAGCGTGGTATCCGGTAAATCGGAGTTTCTCTGGGTGGCATCCCAAAAATAGCGAAGCTCGGCGTTCAGACTCCAGCGCGGCCAGATGCGATTGAAGTTCAGCCGATTTAACCGGATCGGATCATTATAATCGTCCAAATCCCTGCCAAAAAACTCGCTATAATAATCGCGGGTATTTTTGAAGCCCATATAACCATCGTCGAATTCACGCAGGTAATCTTGGTCGCTGACGAAATCCAAATCCAGCTTGGCAAAAAAATCCCATGGGATGCTTTGATGATGGCTCATCCGAAACCACCAGCGGTCGCGATTGGTCCGCAGCAGTTGCGTGCCGGGATCATCAAATCCATAACGGTCACGGTAACGCTCGGTGCCGTCATCCACTTTATCGTCATGGAAGCCATCCAGCATAATGGCCCCGTTGGTCGTTTCATTTAGGATATAGCGGTATTCCAGGCCGGGCTTAATGCCGCGAAAATTCATTAAATCCAGATAGAATGTAGCATCCTGGCTGTCGCTGATGGCCCAAAAAAAAGGTTGGTTCAATGCGGCTCCCTTGCGATCTGAATAGCCAAATTCAGGAATGAGCAAACCGGTTTGGCGTTTGCTTTTGGCGGGATACCAAAAATACGGTGTATACATTACCGGATAATCCCTGGCCCAAACGGTAGCATGTTTTAACGATCCGTAACCCTCCACTTCAACTTTTACATCCCGGCCGGTTATTTTCCAATCCGGTGTGTCTCCGTCGCAGGTGGTTATGGTGGCATTCTTCAATTCATATGTGGCTTCGCCGGTTTTACGGATTTCGTCTCCCTCAATATGAAAATTATTTTCCTTCAAAAATATCGATCCATTTTCTACTGTGCCTACCTGGTTTTCCAAATCAATCTCCATGCGGCTTCCCTTTAACACATCCTGACCGGATATCAACATCACATTGCCCTGGGCATAAGCCCACATGGTTTTGTGATCAAAGCGGACATAATCGGCCGTAAGTGTTTTATCGGCTTTGGTAATCTCTACATTGCCTTGGGCAACATAGACATCGGCGATTTGGTCATACCTAATCTCATCCGCATTCAACCGCCATGGCAGATCGGAGCGCTTGAAAACATCCTCGAACTTTTCGCCACTCATTTGGGCCCAGGCCGACTCCGGGATGATGAATAGATACGCCGCCAGCATCAGGCGGAGGACAACAGCAATGACCATCCGGGCAAAAAGCAAGACCTCACATGAAGTTTGCCGCCGGGCTGAATGGTAGTGTGTTTCCTTCAGAATGCGTGGATCCATCCGGATTGGTCTTTGTCAGCTACGTCTTGTTTGGGGTTATCGATGCGCCGATGGCACCCGTTGCGTTGTTTTGATATCACCCGCTAACCCATAACCCTTGAACATGGTTGAGAATTAGGTTATAAATCCAAGTTAGCCATAAAAGTCAAGCTATTGTTTAACCCTAATGGAGTCAAAACTCAATTAGGTGTTATTTGCTTTTGATATCCTTTCCATTAACTAATAACAAATATCGATGAACTGCTAAATGAGCGATTTCTGCT
>CP070694.1:4038141-4048754 GCA_020353355.1 Desulfobacterales bacterium
ATCCGGGGCTTATGCTCAGTTTGATAATGCGAACGTCGTCATGAAAGGTGAATCGCTCGAGAGCATCAGCGTTGGTGGTGCTCCGGTGGATGATACAAAAAAATATCGACTTGCCATAAATAGCTTTATCGCCGCCGGTGGTGATGGATACATGAAAGTGACGGGTCTGCCGACATTTGTTGACTCCGGTTTTATTGATGCGGACATCTTGAAAGAGTACATCCAGAAAAACTCACCGCTGAATCCGAATGATTTTGCGCCGACCGGCGATGTCATCCGGAAATAGAATCGGATTCTTGGAAATTGAAATTTCCTTGGTGTTCATTCAGATGACTTTAATTCGTCCCCTTGATATTATTTTACTGGTTATTATCGCTGCGGCTGCCGCAGGTTCTTTTTTTCTCATGGAAAAAAATGCCGGATCGCACGCCGAGATTTATGTGAATAACCGGAAGGCAGCCCGTTTTGATCTGAATGAACCTGTTCAATATAAGGACATCACCACCCAAATAGGCAATGTCAGGGTAAAATACGGCAAGGGGTCCGTTCAGGTAACCCAGTCTCCGTGTCCCCAGAAAATATGCATTCACCAGGGAGCGATAGGCCGTATTTCCGAAAATATTATCTGTCTTCCCGCCCAATTGCAGATTGTTATCATTGATGAAACCGATTCATTGAAATCGGCCGACGGTATAGATGTTATCGCCTACTGAGCCTAAACCGTCAACGGAACTCACCCCGCAACTATTTGCGTTTTGTCTGCTGCTGGCTTCCAGCCTGCAGATCATGGAAAATCTGCTGCCGAAAATTCCGATATTTCCCTGGTTGCGGCTGGGCCTGGCTTATTTAATTCTGCTGCCCTTTCTTCTGCGCTTTGGCGCGTTTAAGACATTGATGCTGTTTACCTGCAGAAATCTGATCACCCTGGTGTACGGCGGTCAGATTTTCAGTGCTTTTTTAATCAGTACCCTGTCAGGCGTATTTTCCATTGGCATCGTGGGGAATATGGTTTTTTATCTCTACCATAAAAAGGTGCTGGGACTTATCGGAACAAGTGTTGTTCTGGCGTGCGCTTTTAATTTGATGCAGCTGGTGGTGGTCAACTTTTTATTCATCAGACATGGTGATTTTTTCTTTCAGGTATCGCCGTTGCTGCTGTGGTCATTGCTCTCCGGCAGCCTGATTGCTTTTCTGGTCAAAAAGAGCATTGCCGACCTGAACCTGTTGTTTGAAGGCAAAAACAGCAGCGCACTTTATTACCAGGAAGTGAAAAAGGAAAGTTTTTCTTTTTATCAACGGCTCAGTTTGCTGACCGCCTGCGGTGTATTCGCCTCACTGTTTCTAATAACTTCCATTCAGATTCAGTTAATTATGCTACCGGTTATTGTTTTGATGGCCAGGTTTAAAAACATAAAAATTGTTTACTATGCCTGGCCGTTTTATTTTTATCTGGCCTGGCTGCATCTGTTTGGAACCGACGGAGTTTATATCTATAAGGACTGGATTACCCGCGAAGGTCTCGACCGCTTCATTTTTTTCACGCTGCGAACCACCAATATCATCATCTGCGGTCAGTGGCTGTCGCGATATATTTCAGGTCTCTGGAGAAAATCAGCCGGGAGTTTTTATCTCAAAAGCATCGGATACGCATTGCCGCTTTTACCGGCGCTGTTCGGCCTCAGCCTGGCAATGGGAAAGGAATTCTTCCATCAGATGCGAAATCGAAATTTCGACAAACCCTTGTATGCAGCCATAAAAAGACTTGAAGCGGAGCTTGGCAAGATTGCGGGCAGTAAAAAGTAGGTGTCAGGCAAAAGCGTGGAGCATGGTGCAAAGGGCATGGGATCTACGAATTCGGAATGCGGAATTTGGAATGCGGAAAATCAAAGACTAAAAACAGAACACCAAACATTATTTTGACTTTAAATCCGAAATCTGCAATCCGAAATCCGCAATCGAATCATTCCGAATTCGAAAGGCCTTTAACCCTATGCTCCACGCCTAAAGCCATATACCGGGGCACCTGAAGCCAAGAGATTGAAACAAAAACAGGGTAGAGATTGATTCCTGCTACTACTAGCGATTACGGTTTGTAATCCCAGCGCTCGAGGGCGTCTTTTCTCATCTTGTCTTTTTCTGCCGGGCCGGCCCCCCAGTTACCTTTGTATATGGCCCCCTCCCAATCGCCATACAGTGGATTTGGAAACACAATAAACTTGTTGCCCCACTCGGCCTTGATTTTATCTGCCTCTGCAGAGCGCTCCGCAATTGGTTTTTTGGCAAACACGCTGAGAAAATCATTCAGGTTATCTCCCAGCAGAAGGGCAATCTCATAATCCTTGGCCACGATATCCCGGCGCTCCTGCTTGTCGCTGCTTTTGGTTTGAAACAGCATGTGCTTATCGTCCACATAGGGGAAGCCCAGCGCCGTTAATTTCTTTTTGGCACCTTCGAGAAAGTCCATTTTGGTGTTGCTGATATAAAACGTTTCAACACCTTTTTGTTTGGCGTAATTAAAAAATTCAACTGCGCCCGGGATTGCTTTAGCCTGGGCGGCTGCGATCCAGGGACCCCAGGTCTTGGAAGAATATCCAAAATCCTGGCCAACCAGGAACGACTGATAGGCCGAGTTGTCCGTAATCGTTTCATCCATATCGGTAATAACGGCCACGGGTTTGGATCCCGAATAGGAAGCCAGAAAACGATCGAGGTTCATCTTGGCCAGATTATAATTTTGATAGCTTATGGCATGAAATTCAGCCGACGTCTGAACCCAATTGAGCGCCAAAACGGACTGCTCATTGAGATCCTTGGTGGTATACGCACAGCCCGTTATCAGAGCCAAGGTCACGAGAACCATCACAGCCAATTTAAATTTTTCATTGATTTTCATCATCGAATCTCCTCCTTATCTTATTGTTGGATGTCCATTTTGAATGCCGGTAAAAATCTGGAAAATTCAGCACACTATAGTTTTAGATTTACAAAAATGCAATTATGTTTTGATAGTTTTTCGCCTCTTGTCTTGCGCATGGGTGGCATCTTGCATTATGATACGGAAGCATAAAAATATAAAGCTTTCGCATTGAAAAAAGTAGTTTCCGAATGAAGACTAATTCAGAGAGGTTTATTAACAATCGATGATCAACCGGGTCATTCTGATTGTCATGGACAGCGTCGGCGTGGGTCAGCTCCCGGATGCGGATCGGTTTAACGATGGCGGTGCCCACACCTTATTGCACGTCTATGAACATAGAGGGACACTGAAAATCCCCAACCTTTGTGCCCTGGGGATGGGAAAAATTGTGGAGGTCGGCTGCCTTACGCAAGAAATCATCGGTTGTTACGGAAAGATGGCTGAACAATCCGTCAACAAGGACACCACCAGCGGCCATTGGGAGATTGCCGGGCTTGTGCTGGATTCGGCGTTTCCCACCTTTCCGAAGGGATTTCCGCGGGATATCATTGGCGCCTTTGAGAAAAAGATCGGCAAAAAGATCCTGGGCAACTATGCCGGCTCCGGAACCGCAATTATCGAAGAGCTTGGGGAAGAACATCTGAAGAGCGGCAGGCCGATTGTCTATACCTCAGCGGACTCGGTCTTTCAGATTGCCGCCCATGAAGACATCATCCCCCTGGAAATGCTTTATGAATATTGTCGAATCGCCCGCCGTATTTTAAACGGTCCGCACGCGGTCGGCCGGGTGATCGCCAGGCCTTTCATCGGCGCTCCCGGAAATTTTGAGAGACACAACGCCGCGCGCAAAGATTTTTCGTTGACCCCCCCGGCAGAAACCCTGCTGGATCTTTTAACAAAAAAAGAATTTTTCACCGTCGGTATCGGCAAAATCGGCGATCTTTTCGGACACCGGGGGCTGAGCGCTGAGATCCATATCGAGAACAACGAAGACGGGGTCAACCGCACCCTGGAAGCCATGGAAAATCATCAAGCACAAAAGGGTTTGATCTTTGTCAATCTGGTTGATTTTGATATGGTCTACGGGCACCGCCGAAATGTGGCAGGCTATGCCCAGGCCCTGGAAGCGTTTGACCGCCGTATCCCGCAGATTCGAGGGGCGATGTCAAGCGATGACCTGCTGATCATTACCGCGGATCACGGCTGCGATCCGAGCTATAGCCCGCACACGGATCATACCCGAGAATACGTGCCCCTGTTGGTTTATGGGCTAAAGATAAAAAGAGATGTCGATCTCGGAACACGGACGACGTTTGCCGACTGCGGTCAGAGCGTCGCCGATATCCTCGCTGCGGGTAAACTGGCCAGGGGGATCAGTTTCAAGAAGGATATTATGGATGAATGAAGAGTTGATCGAAGCCGTAGCCGCCTTAAAACATCGTATTCACCTTCGGCCGCAAATCGGAATTACACTGGGCAGCGGGCTTGGCGGGCTGGCTGATGAGATTCAGCAATCCGTGAGGGTCGGATTTAAGGACATCCCGAATTTCCCGCTATCTTCCGTGGATGGTCATCGCGGAGAATTGATATGCGGCGACCTCTGCGGCACAAGCCTTTTGGCCCTGTCCGGAAGAGTCCACTTTTATGAGGGCTACTCCATGCAGCAGGTGGTGTTTCCGGTGCGGGTGATGGCGGCATTGGGTGTAAAAACCGTTGTGTTTACCAATTCCGTCGGCGCCGTGAATGAGTCCTACAATCCCGGAGATATCGTGGCCATCAGAGACCACATCAATCTGATGGGCGACCACCCGTTAACAGGATTGAGTGACGGTGTCGATCTGACAGAGGCCTACAGCAGCGAATTGAGAAATCTGGCGCAAGACATCGCAGACAAGCTGGATATCACGCTGCGGTCAGGCGTATACCTTGCCTATAGCGGACCGTCTTATGAAACCCCGGCTGAAATCAGAGCCATGCGCATCATGGGGGCCGACATGGTGGGCATGTCGACCGTACCGGAAGTGATCATGGCAAACAGCCTGGGGATGAAGGTGCTGGGGCTTTCGGTGATCACCAATATGGCGGCCGGGCTCGGCACAACACCGCTTTCCCATCAGGACGTTATCGAGACTTCCCGGAAGGTATCACCAAAATTCAACGCCCTGGTGAAAGGGATTATCGAGCGGCTTGGCCGTCAAACAAAACAGTAAGCTCGTTTCATAAAGTTATGGATTAATAAGTTTAAATAGAATTCAATCCGAATTGTAACTTAGGTATTCTTGTACGGAACCGAATGGCATGAATGCATATGAACTGATCAAGAAGAAAAGAGACGGGTCTGAACTGTCCGAAGCAGAGATCAATTATCTGGTCGGCGGATTTGTCAACGGCCAAATTCCCGACTACCAGATGGCAGCCTTCTTGATGGCCGTGTATTTTAACGGCATGAGCGTCCGGGAGTGTTGCGATCTGACCATGGCCATGGTGGAATCCGGAGACGTCATCGATTTATCTCAAATTAATGGCTTTAAGGTGGACAAACACTCTACCGGCGGCGTCGGAGATACGACAACCCTTGTGCTGGCCCCCCTGGTCGCGGCCAGCGGCGGCATTGTAGCCAAGATGACGGGCAGAGAGTTGGGCCATACCGGCGGTACGGTGGACAAGCTGGCATCCATTCCCGGTATGAATCTGGAGCTGACGAAAGAAGAATTCATCCGGATTGTCAATACGGTGCATGTCAGCCTGATTGCCCCGACATCCCGCCTGGCGCCCGCCGACAAGCACATCTATGCGTTGCGAAACGTAACGGCAACCGTAGACTCCATCCCCCTGATCGCCAGCTCCATTATGAGCAAAAAGCTGGCAGCCGGCGCAGATGGTATTGTTTTGGATGTCAAAACCGGTGCCGGTGCCTTCATGCCAAAATACGAAGATGCCGTTGAGCTGGCCAAAACCATGGTCAATATTGGAGAATGCGCGGGCAAAAAGGTTGTGGCTTTGATCACGGGCATGGAGCAACCCCTGGGAAATGCCATCGGAAACGCCATTGAGGTCCAGGAAGCCATTGATACCCTTGGGGGCAAGGGCCCGCGGGATCTGGTGGATCTGGTGCTGGAGCTGGGCAGCATGATGCTGGTTATTTCGGGGATTGCATCATCCGGCTCGACGGCCCGCAAAAAGCTGGAAACCCATATTGCCGAAAAAAAAGGTTTGAAAAAACTGGCAGAACTTATCAAAGCGCAAGGCGGCAATCCCGAGGTGATCGAAAATTCCGATTTACTGCCCCAGCCCAAACTCAAAATCGAGATCATTTCCGAGGCTTCCGGTTATGTTGAGAAGATCAATGCTTTGGAAGTCGGAATGGCCTCACGAATACTGGGTGCCGGCAGAAAAACCAAATCCGAGCCCATCGATCCTTCCATTGGAATCCTTCTGAAACAGAAAGTCGGCGAGCGCGTCCACAAAGGCGAACCGCTGGCTGTTTTCTACTCGGACGGTGACAGGCAAAAGATCGCTGCGGCAACGTCCAAATTTCTGAGTGCTTATACCATCGGAGACCAGCCGGTCGAGCCGCCCAAACTTTTTTATGCTCGCGTCATTGGAGATAACATCGAAGAATTCAGTTGATTATGACAGAACGCCAAAACCAATTTAAGAAATGCTTGCGCGAGTTTCCGAAACAGGCCCGCGATATCATGCAAACCATTCCCCGTCAGGGCGGCAGGCTTTTCGCCCAACAATGCAACGAATTGATTCAGAAGCTGGGCATCGATCTGGAAGAATTCATGACGCGCTTGCTTCCGCTGGCAAAAATTTATGCCGTGGCACCGGTTTCCCGGTTTCATGTTGGCGCGATTGCGCTGGCAGGTGTACGCGGCGATGCCGATCAAGTTGATCTTTACCTGGGGGCCAATGTGGAATTTATGCACGAGACCCTGAATAATTCGATTCATGCCGAGCAGTCGGCAACCATGCATGCCTGGCATCGGGGCGCGCAAAACCTGCTTGCGGTGGCGGTCTCCGCACCGCCGTGCGGGCATTGCCGGCAGTTTCTCTATGAGTTCGAGAACCCTGCTGCTGTGATGATTATCACGCCTGACAGGGAAAATAAAACTTGTCGCAAGACGCCGCTATCCGATCTTCTTCCGCAAGCATTCGATCCGGCTGCTCTCGGCAACCGCAAGGCTTTGATGGCAGCTTTCATACCGGATCGAAGGCTCAAGCTGAAAGCGGCTGTCAAGGACCCGATCGTTGCCGAGGCCCTTTTGGCGGCTGAAAGATCCTATGCCCCATATTCACAGAATTTTGCCGGCTGTGCCCTTCAAACCGGAACCGGAGAAATTTACAGTGGCCGTTATGTGGAGTCGGCGGCCTACAATCCCAGCTTAACGCCGTTTCAATCCGCCATCATATGTATGCACATGGCCACGATTGAGGAGAGCCGATCCATTCATCGTGCGGTGTTGGTGGAAAAGCCCACCGCAATCCGTCAGCGCAACGCCGTCGAGCTGCTCCTCGAATCCTGGGCTCCCGGGGTTGAGCTGGAGTATTATCAAATTGAGTAAAGCCTAATTCGTTCAAGGTAAAGCTAAGCAATTAGTTGATTCTGGCTCCTAAATTTTAAAAAAATTCGAAATCCGAAGCACGAAATACGAAACAAATCCTAAATACGAATGTTCCAATGACCAAAACGATAAAAGAATGCAAAATTATAAAATCATGTTTTCGATCATTTGAATTTTGGTCATTCGAGCTTGTTTCGAATTTCGAATTTCGATATTCGGATTTGATATGACGACCAGGTTAAACATTTCAAAAAGAATATTTTGCTAGAAGATACGCAAAAATAGCGATTAACTACCCGACTGAGTGTTTTTGCTCAATCGGGATGGGGAGAAAAAATGACCAGCACTGATACAGCGTTTACCATTACTGCTGCCGAAATGGCCAGCTATATCGATCACACCTTACTAAAGCCGGACGCCACCATCAGCGCGTTGGAAACGTTGTGCGCCGAGGCAATATCATCTGGCTTTAAAGCCGTCTGCATCAATTCCGCACATGTGGCTTACGCCGCCGGCAAGTTGCATGAAAGTGGCGTGGTTGTTTGCACGGTGGTGGGATTTCCGCTGGGTGCCATGCACATGCGCGCCAAAGCCTTTGAGGCCGAAAATGCGCTGGTAGACGGCGCTCAAGAGCTGGACATGGTACTCAATGTCGGCGCCCTCAAAAGCGGTGATCTGAAAACCGTTGAAGCCGACATCACGGCGGTGCGCCGGGTGGCCGAACGTTCGGCGGTCCTGAAAGTCATCATCGAAACCTGCCTGCTGACAGAGGAAGAAAAAATCAAGGCCTGTGAAATCGCAAAACAGGCCGGTGCGGATTTTGTCAAAACCAGCACGGGCTTCTCAAGCGGCGGCGCCACCGTGGAAGACGTTGCTTTAATGCGGCGGGTTGTCGGCAATGAAATGGGCGTCAAAGCCAGCGGCGGCATCAAAGACTATGCGACGGCTGTTGCCATGGTCAAAGCCGGTGCCAATCGCCTCGGTGTCAGCGCCGGGATTGCAATTATCGAAGGTGCTCCGAAGTAAGCCTGCTCTCGGACGTGGAAGTTCATCATTTTAGTTATTCGTTATTGGTTATCAGTTATTTGTTAATGGTTAATTCCGATCTGAGCAACTTACTCTGCCTTCTGATAACGAATAAAAAATAGCCAATAGCAGCCCAGTGGGAGCGGCTTCCAGCCGCGAGGGAAAAATGCATGCAAAGAGAATCCAGTTCATGTTGGCTGTTTAATGGACTCATGGGTAATAGCAAGATATAAAATTAAGGAACTAAATCCGTGCCATGAATGCGTCAGAGTGCAATACGACGATATCGAAAATAGACTTTTTCCAGCCCGGGATATGGGAGAAAGGGGCGCTGCTAAGGGAAATTGAACGCAACCTGGCCATCGCAGATGACCTGTATGCCTCCGGCAAATGGACCCCGGCATTCGATCTGCAGGTTTTTGAGAAGTACAAGGATACGCTTGGAGGCAGGCCGATCGAAAGTCTCGATCCAAATGGATTTCTGGCCGAGCTCGGTCTTACGAATTCATTGACTGCAGGAAGGTCGAACGTCGATCTGCTGCGTGCGTTTGTCCTCATCGATGATTATCGCCCTGATGCGCGCTATTTCCCTTTGCCTGAGAAAATAGCCGCTTTCTTACAGAAAACTTTATTATTAATCAATCTCATGTCTCCCCATCTCGTCAGCACCGTCGATCGTCTGATCAACCCCCTGGTAGTCAAAAAGCTGGAAGAAAAATATGTGACCGATGAGCACGATCCTAACCCCTACGGCAGATTCGAGGAAATTGTTAAAGGGGACCATTATGACCTTCCCAAAGCAGAGCGCTATTTTGGTATTTTGCGCAAAAAAGCACCCCAGTACGCATGGGATAATGGCCCCCATTCGGGAAGCATCGATCCGGGTCGCAATGGCTCTGAAAATTTCGGCACCTACGACATTGCCTTAGCACTTGGCTTCACAGAAGCACAGGCCGGCAGAATCGCGATAAAATGCTATGATGTCGATATCAGCAGAACCCACTATCATGATCCCAACGATAAGACCAAACCACGAATCACCGGCACTGTGGGTGAAATCGGAGACATTCACCGGCATTACAACCGCAGCCCCTCCGGCGTGGAAGACACGCGGATTACCGCCGCCAAAATTCATCTTGAGCGGGCGCTCAACCTGGCAGACGAAGGCTTTTATGACACGGCAGAGCAGGAATTGGCCATTGGCCTTCACAGTCTTCAGGATATTTTTTCGCACTCCCAATTAACGCCGGTGGTGCATACCGTAATTGGCGAGTTCCCCGACTTCGTGAAATATCATCCGGTATCCATGTTTGAGACTGCCCTGGCCACCGAGGGCTATTTGAAAAAATTCATCGAGGGCTTAAACCTGAATTTGTTCGATCATGACACGGATTCACAGACCCCGTTAACGTTTTCTGACCAGCTCGCTGTTGGAAATTCCACTCCGGAAGAGAAATCTGCTGTAGTGGAAAAATTGGCTGAGTTTCCGGGAGCGCTGACCAATTTCTTAAAGCATAACGGCATCCGTATATATGTTGGCGCTGAAGGAACCAAGCTTACCGAACTGGGATTCGGGTTGGATCTTGATGGTGACGGGAAGATCACCGCGGACAAGTGGGTGGACATCAATCAGGACGGCCAGAAACAATGGTTCGAGGTGGAAGATCAGTTCGATAACAGCAGAAAATGGGACCAGCAACTGGCGGCCTATAACCATGAGCATCGCATGATTTTTATCTCGGCTCGGGTTTTGAAAGATCCTAAATTTGAAGAGTTCTTAAAGCACGAGATTAATCATGCCATAGATTTGACCTACCATGATGATCCACAGTTAAATTATAAATGGAAAGCGTATATCAACAAGCTTTATCATGCGGCACGCCGGCAGGGAATCATCGCCTTTGACGAGCTCGACCCCCACGAGTACTTTGCCCGAATCGAACAGCCTTAGATCCCCCATTTTTCAATAATTCGCAGTCCGATTAATTACTAAAATCGGTGACAATCTCCTGAAAAATGCATACTATATGTAGATGAATTTCATTCATTTTATACCACATAATGTGTTTTACTATTGACAGTTCAGAAAATGAGGTGTAATG
>CP070694.1:4048854-4053397 GCA_020353355.1 Desulfobacterales bacterium
CCGGACAGCGGTTGATACACTTGCCGCAGATTCCCTGGGCGAAAAAAGGGCAATAGGCATGGTGGTCGCCATAGGGTCTGGGAGTTGCCGGAATTTGGATGCGCGCGACCAGCGAACCGGTACGCATGGCCTTTCCCAGGGGCGTAATTAACCCATCGCACAGGCCAAAGGTTCCCAATCCCGAGGCATAGGCGGCATGGCGTTCGGACCAGGTTGAGGCGAATCCGTATTGTTCGGATTTCTTCCGTGACCACAGTGGCGACAGCATGGGCGCGACGGCCTCGTATCCCTTTTCTTGGAGTACTTCCACCACGTGTTTTCGAAGTTTGGCGTTAAATTCTTCACCGAAAATACGCGCCCGTGCCCAGCGCTCCGCCGGCCATTTGGCTTGTTTGCGGTTGTCCGCCTTGGTGGCGGCCGTCTGAGGCAGGATCCAGCTGATGACGGTCAGTTCTTCTGCGCTTATGCTGAGTTCGGGAAACGTCTGATTAAATATTTCCAAAGGTGTCCAGTGAAATGAACCCACATGCTGCTTATAGTCCTCATACAGCGGATCATTTCCTTTTGAGAAACCTACCAGGGGCTCATCGAAGGCTTTATCGTGCGCTTTGTTTTGGAGTGAGTTTTGCGGAGATTGCGTGACGAATTCCTGAATCGCGGTTGTCAGCCATGCTGCCGGGTTTTCGATATGTCTTGAGGTCATGTGCCGCTCCTTTGATGTTGTTGGCATTGGGTTTCTTTATCGAAATTGGGAATATAGGAAAAAGGATGATGGATGTCAAAAGAAAAGCGCGACCGAAAAATGTTATATTTTCATAATAAATTATTTTTATTTCCCAGATAAATATTAATTTAATTGACGTGTAATTTCTTTATGCTCTATGGTTAATTTGCAATATTTCAAATCAAGCATGACGGTTAGTTACCATTTCAGCTTGATATCATTCAACGCTATGCATTTTGCAGGGGAGGGATCATGGATTACAGCAAGTTTATTGTAGACAAGATTAAACGCATGGGCGAGTCCCAGACCATTGCCATTTCAGAAAAGGCAAAACAACTCAAGAAACAGGGTGTCGATGTGATCAGCTTTGCAACCGGAGAACCTGATTTTGATACCCCCGATAACATCAAAGAAAAGGCGATCGCGTCAATTCGGGCGGGGCACACAAAATATACTGCCGTTGCCGGCATTGATGAGCTCAAGGCTGCCGTATGCGCAAAACTCAAACGGGATAACCATCTGGACTACACACCCGATCAGGTTTTGGTATCCTGCGGTGCCAAGCACACAATGTACAATATTTCTCAGGTTCTCTTTGATGCAGGTGATGAGGTGATCATTTTCGCACCTTATTGGGTGACCTACCCGGCCCAGGTGCAATTAGCCGGAGCCGTGCCTGTGTTTATCGACACGACCAAATCCAGCGATTTGACTCTATCCGGGGATGACTTGCAAAACGCCATCACCGACAGGACCAAAGCCATTATTCTTTGCAGTCCAAGCAATCCATCGGGAAAAGTTTATCGCCAAAAAGAACTGGAAATTGTGGCCCGTTCGGCCATCGAAAATGATCTTATCATCATCGCCGATGAAATCTACGAAAAACTTGTGTTTGACGATTTTAAATTCCTTAGCATCGCGGCCCTGGGGGAAGATGTAAAAGAACGCACAATCACCGTCAATGGTGTTGCCAAAGCATTTGCCATGACAGGCTGGCGCATCGGTTATGCGGCGGGTCCCCGGCAGATCATCGATGCCATGCGAAAAATCCAGGGGCAAGCGACATCAAATCCGAATTCTATTGCGCAACATGCCGCCGTCGAAGCGCTTTTGGAAGGCAGCGCTTCGACGGAGCGCATGCGAAAGGAATTTCAGCGGCGGCGGGACGTTATGGTGGAGAGCCTAAATGCGATCGAGGGATTTAGCTGCCGCAAGCCCGAGGGCGCTTTTTATGCATTCCCCAGGGTATCACCATTGTATTCGAGGGCGTTTGGCGATCGAATCATCAAAAATTCAGTTGATTTGTGTTCATACCTTCTCGACGAAGCGCATGCAGCACTCGTACCCGGAGCGGCTTTCGGGTGTGATGAATATGTGCGCCTGTCTTTTGCGACTGACCTGGAATCCATCAAAACAGGATTGGAACGCATAAAACAGGCTGTAGAAAAGCTAAACGCATAGCCCTTTGCATAGGTCCGATTTTGAGAAAATTCGCATTTAGAAGAAAATTGAAATTAGTGTATCATCACTTTTGTCGGATATATAAAATTCATGATCTGTCAGACAGCCAATCCTTGCTAACTTATCGGATCAGACGGGGGAGTAGACATGCTGAAACTGTTTGAGACCAGCGACATCAACGCGATGCGGCTTGCCAATCGATTCGTGCGTTCCGCCACCTGGGAAGGGATGGCTGCCGATGATGGTGCCATCACACCAGAGCTCATAGATCTTTATACCCGGCTTGCCAAAGGCGGCGTAGGCCTGATCATCACCAGCCATACCTATGTTCGGCCGGATGGAAAAGGAACGCCGCGCCAACTGGGGATTTACAAGGACGAGCTTATCGAAGGTCTGCAGGATTTAACCCGGGCCGTGCATAGGTGTGACAGCCGGGTGGCAGTTGAAATTTCCCATGCCGGAATTTTAACCAACGAAAACCTGACCGGGCAGACCCCTTTGGTTGTCTCACCGGTGGATGAATATGGTGCATCAGCGGGTCGGGTAATGACCGTTGAAGATATTGAGGAAATTAGTGACGCTTTTGCCCATGCTGCCCGCCGGGCAAAAGCCGCCGGTTTCGATGCCGTCCAAATCCATGCGGCCCATGGTTTTCTGATGAGCCAATTTCTGTCCCCGGCCTTCAATAAACGCACAGACGCCTATGGTGGATCCATCGAAAATCGAGCCAGAGCACTGTTGGAAGTGCTCGCGAAGATGCGAACGTCTGTGGGCAGCGACTTTCCTATTTTAATCAAGCTGAACTCCCAGGATTTTCTGGGAAAGGGGCTTACCCTGGAGGACTCTATCCAGGTGGGTCTGATGCTCCAGCAAGCCGGGATTGATGACATCGAATTGAGCGGCGGCACGGTTGACACCGGTGACCACTGCCGCAAAGAAATCGACGCTGAGGAAAAAGAGGCCTACTGGCGCACAGCCGCCAAGGCTTTCAAACAAAAGTTACATGTGCCGTTGATTTTGGTGGGGGGAATCCGCTCGTTCCAGCTCGCCGAAAGGCTTGTGGGTGAAGGTTATGCCGATTTTATCCCCATGAGCCGGCCCTTTATTCGCGAGCCTGATCTGGTGAATCGCTGGGCGTCGGGAGATTTACGCAAAGCCGCCTGTTTATCCGACAACCTGTGTCGCGGGCCGCTTATGGAGGGGAAGGGGATTTATTGCGTGGTGGAGAAAAATCGTCAGCAGAAGAAAGGATAGCTTGTCTGCTAGAAACCATTGACTTCAAGCTTAATGCTAAACCGGTCAGTCTGAGATTGAACGGTGAACGCATGCTCCTGTGGGTCCTGCGAACCGACATGGGACTTACCGCAACTAAATCCGGTTTTATCAGGTTCACAAATCAAACCCCCAATAAAACCAAATCCCCTCGGATTTTGCCTCAGGCAAGATATGGACTCGGACATACAAAAGAAAGTTTTACTCCTCGGAGGATATGGCAACACTGATTTTCGAATTGCCGGATTCAATTGGGTGATTGATTATTTTATCATTCCGATAATCATTTGTCGCCTTTAAAATGTTCCGTGAAAAAGCCGATAGGCCAATGGAAAGACTTGGAGTTTCATTGAAATTAGATGGATCTCGATAGATATTAGTTTTTGGATAGCAGAATTTTTTCAGATTTGCACAGCTTTTGTGACAATTCGCTAATTGAAGATTACTTCTCCTAATACACAACCACCTTGAATCATTCACAATGTTTTCATTAGGCACGAAGTCCAACAAAAATAAATGCTAAAAAAAGTGTGTATTTGCCATGGCTAATCTACAAAACCATATACACCAATTTTTCTGATCTGTAGTGAGTTGACAGGATTGGAAGTAAATCAAACCTCGGGTGGATGATATGATATCACAACAATTTTGTAAGGTGTAAAATCTTTGCTATGTTTATCAGTATCGGTACTTTTGAGAATCCGAATTTTTTGCAGATACGACTTTGCCATCTTCAATTTAAGATTATTTGCTATAAGTTGGAAATAAACAAAACAATAGCGCTTTTGATATCCACTGTTTCAATGCAGTATCTTTACAAACATTACTTCGATCTCGCCTTGTGCTAAACAGCGAGCAGGCAATAAGGGTTTATGATTACAGATGTCATAGTCCTGGGAGAAAATACACTCAATTTCCCAGCGAAAATGGAATGATCCCGAAATCGTTAACCTTAAGATATTCATTCTCCATTTCCGGCGTGCCCTCGGGGCTACGAAAAACAGTGCCGCAATACTTGAGACCCTCGTGAACCTTTTCCCACTGGGAGCAGAGCAAATCACCCTCGACCCAGCTTTTGCCACTGTC
>CP070694.1:4053497-4058172 GCA_020353355.1 Desulfobacterales bacterium
GAGGATTAGATGAATATTGTCAACGAACTTCTGTGAATTAAAAAATAGATTATATATTTTAATAGCTTATATATAATTTTACCCATTTTTCAAATTTTGGCACACGCTTTGCTCAATATCTGAGCGGTAAATGAAGTTGGGTTATGGGTATAATCGTTAAGACACCAAAAAATAAACTCAATTAAACGGAGGTAAGAAATGAGAAACATCAAATTAACCAAACTTGTTATGATCGCCACGCTAATTGCAATTGTTGGATTCGGAGCTTATGCGTTTGCAGGCTGGGGGATGGGATATGGTCCTCGAGGATGGGGCCATATGGAACCCGGCTGGCATCATGGAGGGCCTGGAAATCCGGCGTATCAGAGTGACCTGAGTGATGAAGACATCGCGAAGCTCAGCGAGGAACGAAGGGCTTTTTTTGAAGAGACTGCCGAAATTAGAGAAAACCTCTATCAGAAAGAACTCGAGCTGAGAGCCGAACTGGCCAAGAAAGATCCGGATGCCAAGAAAGCCGTCGGCTTGCAAAAAGAGATCTCAGAATTGGAAAGCCAGCTTGACCAGAAACAGGTCGAGCACCGTATCAAGATGCAGAAAGAAAATCCGGGATATTTTTCCGGTAGAGGCTATGGATACGGCGGCCGCGGCATGGATCGTGGCATGGGCCGCGGATTTTACGGTCGAGGCATGGACCCGGGTTTTGGTGGCCGGGGAGGCGCTTGCTGGTATTAAGCCTCATTAAACTCAGGGGGGAAGGCGATTTCCCCCCTGGATCAAATTTCCTAAAGATAGTTTAGTTGCCTGATAAGTTATTCGTTATTTGTCCAGGGTTATTCGGAAGGTAAACGTCATTTGATGAATCTTTAATTCAAATAACGAATAACTAATACCAGATAACATAACGGGCATTTCATCTGAAATGCCCGTTATGTTATTCGTTGGCGGACGGTAGCGGAAATAAATTCGCTGGCAATGACCACGCCAAATACGGTTATCAGGATCACCGCAACCTCCCGCCACATGAACTGGTTGATCGAAGAATAAAGCAGGATGCCGATCCCGCCGGCGCCAACGAAACCGAGCACAGTGGATTCGCGGATATTGATATCCCATCGATAGACGGTGGTCCCATAGATTACCGGCAATACCTGTGGCAAGATTCCCATCCAAAGCACCTGTAAGCGAGAGGCCCCGGTGGCCTCGATGGCCTCTACCGTGCCCTCATCGATCTCCTCGATGGCCTCGGCAACAAGCTTGCCCATAAACCCAATCGAGCGAAACGCAATTGCCCATACTCCGGCTACCGGCCCGGGCCCGAAGATGGCAACAAACAGAAGCCCCCACACAACGGTGTTGACCGAACGCGAGCCCACCAAAATAAAACGCCCAACAAACCATGTGATTGCGTTAAATGTGGTATTGCGTGCCGCCAGAAATGCCACTGGAAAGGCAATCAAAATAGTGACGAACGTACCGAGGGTTGCGATGTGGATGGTCTCGATCAACGGTTTTACGAGTTGGTTGACGAAATCCCAATCTGGAGGCCACATGCGGATCGCTAGATCTTTGGCCTGCACATGGGCGTCCAGAATATAGAACCACGGGATGTCTAGGTTGCTGATCGACCATACCACTACAAAGACGACGCCCAGATACCAGCCGTAGCGCATCAATGTCTCGCGCGGGCTGAAGCGGCGCCAGACGTCCGGGTATTTATCGATATTTTGCTTGACACTCATCGCAGCCGGCCCCGTACCCAATTGGAGAAAAACTCCCCGAGAAAAACAAGGGCGATGATGGTCAACAGGATGGCCAGACTGAAATCGTAGTCGTAGCGACTGAACGAGGCGGCCAGCACCTGGCCGATGCCGCCGGCACCGACAATGCCGACCACGGTCGAATGACGAATATTGGCATCCAGCCTGTAGATGGAAACACCGAGATAGCGCGGCAGTGCCTGCGGCGAGACACAATAGATCAAAAGCTTAGAAAAGTTGGCCCCGGTAGCGCGAACCGCTTCGAGTTGCCCCGGGCTCATGTTCTCGATATCTTCGGCCAGCATTTTGGAAATAAAACTGGTGCTGCCGACAGTCAGTGTTAAAACCCCCGCCAGGGGCCCGAAACCGAAAATCTTAACGAAAAATATCGCCACGATGATTTCGTGGAAGGTACGGGATAAAATGATGAACGTTCGGGCTATCAGGTAGACCGGCTTGGGCACGAGATTACCGGCACCGCAGAGGCCCAGCGGTATTGCCAGGATCATGCCCAAAAAGCTGGCAGCCAGCGCCATTTGGACACTTTCCAGCACGCCCCTGATCAACAATTGCCAGCGCCCAAAATCCGGGGGCAGCATGCGGGTGATCATTCTCACGGCGCGTGGCAAACCATTGGCCACCCTTGCCCATTCGATCTCAAGGCTACTGACGGACCAAAAAATGTAGGCCACCGCCAGCATCATCAGCCCGTTTCGTAGCAGCGGGTTTTCAATTAATCTGATGCGGTGCCAGTGAAGTTCTGCACCCCCTCGCGTTTCGGTAGACACTTTCATCCGGCGGCTGTCTCCCGGGTTATTCTGTCTTTGTGCCTGGAGTCACCCTTTTGCGTATCCTGATCGTTGTCCTCTTCGATTTTTCGGATCGTTGTGCTCCAGTCCTCCTCGCCGTAAATTTCAGTAAGCACTTCGGCGGTAACCTGCTGGGAGGTACCATCAAAGACAATCTGACCCGCGGACAGCCCGATGATGCGGTCGGCAAACGACTGGGCCAGGCCCACGTCATGGATGTTGACCAGGGCCGGCGTCCCGCGTTCGTGGGCAAGCTCTACCACAAGTCGCATGATCTGGCGCGAGGTTTTGGGATCCAAACTTGCAGTGGGTTCATCCACCAGTAAAAGATCCGGCTGTTGCATGAGTGCCCGCGATATTCCGACGCGCTGGCGTTCGCCGCCGGACAAGGCGTCGGCCCGGGTGTCCTGATAACCGGAGAGTCCGACCCGGTCGAGAAGTTTGAAGGCGGCGGCAACGTCTTGGGGTGGAAATTTGCGACGATAGGTTTTCCAGAAACCGACATAACCCAGACGGCCGGAGAGCAAATTCTCCATCACCGTTAGGCGCTCCACCAGATTGTATTCCTGAAAAATCATACCCATACGGCGGCGCATTTTGCGGAGTTCACGCCGGTTCAGGCTCCGAACCTCTATGCCGTCAAGCATGACTTTTCCGGCGCTGGGCTCGACCAGTCGATTGATGCAGCGGATCAGAGTGCTTTTGCCGGCGCCCGATGGGCCGATGATCGCCACCACCTGGGGGTCCGCAACCGTGAAGCTGACTTCTTTCAGGGCGACCGTCCCGGTGGGATAGACTTTTGAAAGACCTATAATTTCAAGCATCTTGAATCTCGCGTGCCGGGTCGCCGCCCCAGCCGGCCGGCGGGCGGCAACCCTTTGCGCATCCGTAAGTGTTATTACTTTTTCTTTTTTTTCGCTGCTTTCTCAGCTTTCAGTTCCTTCAAAGCCTCCTGGGTGTAGACCACGTTGTTGTCCTTCTGGATGGTGCGGATGACTTTCCAGTGCTTTGCATAATCCACCGCAATGAAGCAGTCGGCGCGCTTTCCGAAGTCCTGCGCCAGCCCTGTGCCCGTCCAATCAAAGGTCAGGAAAGCCTCACTCACCTGCTTTTGCAGTTGCGGCGCCAGGTTGTAAATATAGCCGTAAGAAGTGCCGGGAAATTGGTCCGATTCCCAGATGATGCGCACCTCCGACTGCTCAAACATCCCGCGCTCGATCATCCGCTGCATCACGGTGGAGGCAACCGGAGCGGCGTCATAGTCCCGGTTCACGACCCCCATGATGGAGTTGTCGTGTTTGCCCGAGTAAATGACCGTGTAGTCTACGTCCGGCACAATACCCATGTCCTTGAACAGGGCCCGGGGTGCCTGATTGCCCGAGTTGGATGAAGGGGTTACATGCGCGACCTTGCGACCTTTCAAGTCCTGAACGGTTTTAATATCGGAATCCTTGTGAGTGATCAGCCACAGCCGGTATCCCCTGAAGGTGCCGTCTTTGTTGCCCATCATGGCCGCCGGGTGAAAACCGGCAAGGTTGACACCGTATACGGTGGCGCCGGCCGCGAATCCGGAAATGTGCAACCGGCCGGAACGCATGGCTTCCACCTGGGCGGCATACGACTCCGGTCCATACCACTTCACCTGCTTTCCGGTTTTTTTCGCGATATGATCCATCAGCTCTTTGAAAACGTTTTCATAAACAGAGGGATCTTCCACCGCAGTGTAGGAGAAAACCAGCGTATCCGGGTCGAGCCATTGGCTTGAATCCGTCGGTGTATCGGCGAGAAGGTCTCCGTTATCGTCACAGTAGCGCGTATCGAGATCGCCGCGATTTTTGCATTCGGCTGCTGTGGCCGGATTCGAAAGTCCCCAAAGCATAGCAAATGAGGCAAATACGATCATTCCAAAGAATAATTTCTGGCGAGTCATGTGTTCCTCCTTTCTTTGAAGTTTAAACAGGAATTATGAACGCAGGCACACTCCCTTTAAAGACAACAAAAAACCCTCTTGCTTATCCACGAACCGAATCCTGACTACTGTCATTCAGGAAGTCGTGGATAGTAACAACTGGTGCAAGATGATGTCAAATAATAATTCATATTTCAGAA
>CP070694.1:4058272-4064143 GCA_020353355.1 Desulfobacterales bacterium
GCTGCTAAGGACATTGGCGTTTGACGAGCCCGGCAGCTTCTTCAGCTTGAGGGGCGGCGCCCTCGGCTGGGGCATTGGTGGGGCTTTGGGCATCCAGCTGGCCAAACCCGATCGTCCGGTGGTTTGCATTCTGGGGGAAGGTTCGGCCATGTACGGCATCCAGGGTCTCTGGACGGCGGCTCACTATGACCTGCCGGTGACCTATGTCATCTGTAACAATCGCAGCTACCGAATCCTCAAACAGTTTCTGGTCAATTATTACTATCCCACCCTTGGACTCACCGATCGCCAGAGCGATTATATCGGCATGGACTTCTCCAAACATCCTCTGGATTGCGCCGGTGTCGCCATGGGATTCGGGATCGAGGGCTTCCGGGTGGATAAACCGAGTCAATTGCGAGCAGCCTTGGAGAAAGCCATAAGCTTAGGCCGGCCGTCCCTGGTGGATGTCCACATCCATTCAGGTGATTTTTAGGAAAATGAACTTTTGTCACTCAAGCAAGGATCCCTTGAACGATCACTCCAGAAATGTTTGCCGAAGGGGAAAAAAAGGCGAAAATTTTTTAGATTGATGCGTCATCTCAGCGCAACTGATGGGAAATGAACCATGCAGAAAACCATATCCATTGAGAATACCGCCCAGGGCTATCTTGAGTTGTTGCGGGATCGAGGTGTGAAGTACTTTTTTGGGAATGCCGGCACCGATTTTGCCTCGCTGATAGATGGTTTTGCCAAATTTGCTGAGGAAGGGAAACCATACCCGCGTCCGATCACGGTGCCGCATGAGTTCGCCGCCGTGAGTATGGCGCATGGCTATTACTTGATCAGCGGAGAACCACAGGTGGTCATGGTGCACGTCATCGTGGGAACGGCCAATGCCTCCGCCGCCATCATGAATGCTGCCCGATCTCATGTTCCCATCATCTTCAGCGCGGGTCGCACCCCGGTCACCGAGTCAGGGGTGGTTGGTTCACGGGATCTACAAATCCACTGGGCTCAGGAATCCTTTGACCAGGCAAGCCTGATTCGAGAATTTGTCAAATGGGATTACGAGCTCAAACATTTTTCTCAGCTTGAGTCGGTGGTCGATCGGGCACTGGCCATTGCCATGGCCGAGCCACGGGGACCGGTGTATCTCTCTCTTCCCCGAGAGGTATTCGCGGAGGCGCACGCGGAGATAACCATCACCGCAGGGGGAAGACAGCAGATAGGGGGAATTGGCCATCCCGATCCAGACTTGATAGCGGAGGTGGCAGGGCTTTTCGCCCGGAGCGAGCACCCGCTGATCATCACTTCCGGCGTGGGCAAAGATACAGAGGCGGTTGCGGCTTTGGTTGCTTTGGCCGAATCGTTCGCCATCCCGGTGGTGGTGGGAATGAACAACTGGTACATGAACTTTCCAACGAACCATCCCCTTCACCTTGGTTTCGACCCAGCACCCTACCTGAGAGAGGCCGATGTGGTGTTGGTCATTGATTCGGATGTTCCCTGGTTTCCGACCGTGGTCACACCCAAAGACACGGCCCGGATCGTTCAGCTTTGCTCTGATCCCTTGTATAGTCGATATCCCTTGCGAGGCTATCCGGCTGATATTGCCCTGGCGGCTGACCCCGCGGCAGCCCTCCGCCTGCTGACCAAGGAGATGGCGCAACTCCGCGGACAGGCAGAGGAAAAAATCAGCAAACGTTTTGAGGCCCTGAGCAAAACCCACGAGCACCAGAGGCAAGTCTGGCGCGAGCAGGCTGAGGCAGTCAAGGATGATAGACCGATTGATCCGATCTGGCTTTCCGCCGTTATCAATCAGGTCAAGGATCCGGAAACCATCCTGATCAACGAGTACGATCTGATTCCGACGCAAGTAGACCTGGAGGTGCCCGGCAGTTTCTTCGGATCTTCATCGGCTTCTGGTCTGGGCTGGGGTGTGGGAGCGGCTTTGGGAGCAAAATTGGCCGCACCGGAGAAGACCGTGATTGCCACGGTTGGTGATGGGGCTTATCTGTTCTGTGTCCCCTCTGCCTGCCATTTTGTCTCACAAGCCTACAATTTGCCGATCCTGGTGGTCATTTTCAACAATCAGTGCTGGACTGCCGTGCGACAGGCCACCCAAAGGTTGCATCCCCGGGGGTGGGCGGTGAAGAACAACCACTTTCCCCTTACCGACCTTACACCGCCTCCGGCCTATGAGATGATCTGCGAGGCAAATGGTGGATACGGACAACGGGTCGAAGACCCGAAAGAATTGATACCGGCCTTGCAGCGCGCTTTGCGCGTGGTGCAGGAGGAACAGCGGCAGGCGTTGGTCAACGTGATCCTGAAGCATCCGTGACCTTTTCCTAAGATTCCAGATCGAGGATTTATAGCGACTCATATGCAAAGCTGTACAAACAGATCGCTGGCGGCAATCGTCCTGAAATCTTGACACACAATCTTCTTTCTGCCATATTGCGCCAATATAAAAGTAAATTCTTATCTATCATTTTGTCATTGATTTGACCTTTTGAAGACCCGAAAAGGGGGGAAAGAGATGGAAAAAAATGAAATCATCAATTCCTTGAACAGGGATCTGAGGGCCGAATTGAGTGCCGTGGAGATCTATAGCGCTCATGCGCAGGCGATCAAGGAGGACGAAATCGCCCAAGGAGTCAAGGCCATTCTGGAGGTCGAAAGAGGACATGCTCAAGAATTGACCAAAAGAATCGAGGAGCTCGGGGGGTTACCGGCCAAATCGGGTGAAGCGGAGACCAGGCTGGGAAAGGCCCTGGGGGTAAGCTCTGGAGAGGGGAGTACATTGGAGATGCTCAAATTCGAGTTATCCGAGGAACAGCAGGCGATTAAAGACTACAGCGCCGAAATTGCTGACATCATGTATGATACCTCCACCATCTCAATGCTCAAAAAGCACCTCATGGATGAGATTGATCATGCGGACTGGCTCAAGTCAAAGATTGCGGTATTAGAGGGCAAGCAGAAATAAGTCTATTCATGGAATAATGGAATAGTGGAATGATGGAATAAGTGTTTCGTCCTTTCAAAATATTTTTCGCCGCTGCAATTCCTCAGCGACATCTTTCAGTCCATGTTTTTCCAAGGTTTGCCTTTTGGGAATACCCGTAGCGACATCCCACCCTCTGAGTTGATAATATTGATCTTTGGCTTTTTCTAGATCAGCACGCTCATATTTCCTATCCGCCGCATCAGCAGTTTCATGATATTTATCCCGCAGCACATCATCCTTTCTGGTGCGACCATCCCGCACTGCGATGGCGCGTTCTAAAGTACACAGCATATCGCCCTTTTGATAAGACGCCGCTTCAGTTAGTTCGTGACCGGTAACGGCTGAAAAAAGCTGAGATTCGAGTGACGTATCGCCGACGTGATCTTTAGAATTGGCATTAAACACATAAGGAAAAGCAATGTCACAAACCACATAACTATCCTTGAGAATGGCGCGTTCGTGAGCGCGTTTAACCACCTGAGGAGCCCACTTCCAGTTCAATTTTTTTCTATCCCTGGAGAAAAATTCCGCAGCTTCTTCCGAACCATACGCATATTTCATAACCGGCTTCAAAATCGGAATCAAATCATCGGGGACGGCGTTGTTTTCATTCTGTACAATGGTGTCTGCCGCCCCCCAAATCTGTGAAATGAAATTATGAGAAGTGAAGACATCCCGGGTATCCAGTACCCACATCAGGGCTAATTGCGGAATCGCAAAACCGGAAGGGAAGCCCCCCAAAAAAGCCCAATGTTCGCGGTAACCGCCAAATTTTCCCCCCCGAGGGTAGTAAAATTCACTCAATTGTTGCGCTTTTTCACCCAGTTTTCCTGCGGCTCTCTGACCGCCTTCCGCCAATAGGTCGCCGATACCCTCACGATAAGCAATTTTCCTTAATAATTTCTCGATAAACTCCCAACTACCAATTTTCGACAGGGGCAAATCCGTCTCTTTTTCCGTCAGTACGCCTTCCCGATAACAATCTCCCAACCACGGGATGATCGCCATTAAATCGTATGCATTAATACCGTAGAGGTCGGCTAGCTTGGCCGCCTGCCAGGTAATTTTACTGTATCCTTTTTCGGGTTGAAGAACCAATGATTCCATATACATAAACGATTGAGCACATAGGGCGACACCATTGGTAATGTCCGGGCCTTTTACTCGGGTCCGGCAAGCAATGGGGCAGGCATAACAACCGTCGGGTATTTGCGTGTAACCGGAGGTGGGATTGTTGCACAAATCCAATAGTTCGCCGTAAAAAAGCGTCAGGGCACCCCGGGGCTTACCCCCCCAAATATTGTATTTAAAACCCGCTTGCGCGGGTTTAAAAGGGTCGTTACTGGCTGGTTTGCGTGCGAAAAGATGATGAATGGAACGGGTAATATCAGCGAGTTTATCGGGTTTGGCTACTCGAACCGAGCCTGTTCCCCGAACCACAATCGCTTTAAGATTCTTTGAGCCCATAACACCGCCGAAGCCACATTGGCCTGACGCATCGCCCGAATCCGTCAAAATACAGGCGATACGACTTAAATTCTCACCGGCCCTGCCAATGACCATTGCCCTTGATTTATTTCCATGGGTTTTCCAAATTTCTGTTTGTGTTTGATAGGTGTCTAACCCCCAGAGGTGGCTTGCATCTTTGAATTCTGCCTTGCCGTCATGAATCCAGAGGTAGATAGGTTTTTCAGCTTTACCCTGAATTGCCAATGCATCAAAACCGGCCCACTTAAGTTCCGGTGCCCAGTGCCCTCCGACGCCTGAGCGATTATAGGATTCCACAGGCCCTGTTTGAGGCGCTTTGCCCAAAACCATAAACCGCCCGGATGTGGGCGCCAGGGTTCCCTGCAATGGACCGGTTGCCAAGATTAGAACATTACGCCGGTCAAATACGCCTACCTCAGGCGTAACCGCTTCCCAGTAAATCTTCGCACCGAGCCCTCTTCCCCCCAAAAACTGAGGTGCGTAATTGTCTGTCGGAACTTCATCGGTTTTTCGTTCGCTGAGATCAACGCGCAATATTTTACCGACCCATCCGAAGGTATCTGCCATGCCTTTTTCCTTAATAAACAAAAAATTAGATGCCCTAGATGTATGGATACCCCGTTTTTAGTCCTGACTCAGATGTTTTATAGTGAAGCGCGCCATAGGGACAAAACTTGACACACTGCGGGTCACCATGACACAGATGACATTTGATACAAACATCATATTCAGGATCATACCGCGGCCTTGGGAGTTTAAAGACTTCCTCGCATGCTTCGATACATTGTTCACATCCAATACAGAGATCCGGGTCGATGTCTCTGGCATAGGTCCCGGATTTTTGATCGACATGCAAGGCGCGGGGATCCGTTGGACATGCATCCAGACAGAGGGGTTGGCTGCACTGAAAGCAGACGTTTTGCTCATAATCACCGCTTAAATAATTTTTTTCCAAAATAATTCGAGACAACGCGCCGCTATTTCTTCCTTCACTCATATTGCGGCTGCAGCATACCGCCTCGCAAATCCGGCAACCCGAGCAAAGCGATTGGTCAGCCACAATGACACCTTTAGCCAGCGCCACCTTGGTTCCATCGGGATATGCAAAAATAGTTGAGCCTCCCCCGACGGCGACAATGGAAAGCAGTCCGGCTGCGCCTTTTTTAATGAAAGTACGCCGCGTTACAGGATCCCAAAAAAAATGTACGGTTTTATCCGTCAGCTTGGCAATATTTATCTGATACATGATATTTCTCTGAACCGCTTCACCGCTCTTTTTCCGGGGAAAGCAGTTTAATTTTGAACTTTGGTATTCGAGTTTGTTTCGAATTTCTTGTTTCTGATTTGCGGACCGCCATCCAGTCAAGCGGAGTGCGGCGGGCGGGTTT
>CP070694.1:4064243-4072540 GCA_020353355.1 Desulfobacterales bacterium
CTGTCCAATAATTCGTTTCCCCTCCCTCGAGAGACTGTGTCGTAATTAGGTGCGGGGTTACATAAAATATAAAAATAGTTCTTTGACAATCTAAAAAGAGGTTAACGATCGACTTTACAGCCTTGGAATAGCTCCACGCAAGACGAATGCTCTGTTGCCACCGTGCGGCATAGGTATCCCCAAGGTATCATCCTACCGCCGGGGCGTTAATGGATGATAGTTTACCGATTAATCCGGATACACCAAGAATCGAGATCATACGGGCTAAGTTGAAGCAGGTAGCAAGCAGGGATGTCTCCGCTCCAACCCCTTGAAGACCTCGCATCAGAAAGGCATCTGTCTTTAGATTCCTTTTAATGTGGCCAAAGGGGTGCTCTACGCGTGCTTTACGCCTAGCATAAATCTGCTGAGAGGCCGCTTGCTCATATTTGGCCTCCAATTTCTCTTTAAGCTCTTCTCGAGCAAGGCGAATGATCTTTCGACCTAACTTGGCCCTGGTGCAAAGCCCATAATGTTCACAGCGATGACATATCTGTCGGTCTATGATCCGGTAGTGTCGCTTGCCACTGTTGCGATCCGTTCCTATATAATTCAATCGCTGACCTGCCGGACACCAGTAACAATCCTGCTCTTTGTCATAAGAAAACCGGCTCTTGCTGAAAGGCTCTTCTCCTTTGTGCAAGGCCTGTCGCTGGGAGGGAACAATCACATCGATGCCTTTGTCGTCGATCTTCTCAAACTCCTCGGTGTCCGCATAGCCCGCGTCTGCACAGGCTTTTTCGCATGGCTTTTGTAATACCTCATGGGCCTGCTCTATCTGCCGGGCAAACTGGTTGATATCAGTGGCATCGTTGACAGCCTCGGCATTGACGATCAACCCGATTTTCTCGTCCACCACGCACTGCACGTTATAGCTTGCATGCTTGCCGTGAATGCTTCGCATATTGGCACAATCAGGATCGCTTTGATTGATCTTTTTGCTTTTTGTCTCTTTGAACCGGCTCAGCACAGCTTCTACAGCGCTTTTCAGTTTTCCGGATTTTGTAAGCTCCTTGTCCATGGCAACCAATGAACCCAGATCTTTTTCATGCTCATCAATGGCTTCACAACCTTGCAAAAGTTGTTCGATTCGGCTGTCAATATCTTTAAGCTGCGCTTCATACCAGCCTTGATCGTGACTCCGGCAAGCCGATGCATTGGCACGGATTTTAGTGCCGTCAACAAACAAAACATTGCCCGCTATCAAATCCAGTTCCAAACACATTCGGGCACATTGTTTTAAGACCTTTTTAATTGCTCTTTTATTATTACGCCGGTACTCAGCTATGGTTTTATGGTCAGGTTGCAAACCTCCCATAAGCCATATAAAAGAAAGATTGTGATAGGTGGCCCGCTCTAATTTGCGGGAACTCCTAACACCATATGAATAACCGTAAACAAGAAGTTTCAGCATCGCTTTGGGATCATAGGGTGAATTGCCCACTTTGTTTGGGTCAATTTCGATCCCTAATTGGCTAAAATCTAATGCTTCTATAAAGGCGTCGTATGCGCGAACCGGGTCATCTTCGGCTACATACTCTTCGATGCTTTTTGAAAGTAAAGACATTTGAAATCAATTACCATAGCGATATGCCATAGCGCGCCTCCTTGATTTGTGGCGCATTATAGCATATATTGTGGCTTTGATCATGGATAAATACTATATCTGTTTCAATAAAATCACCCCGCACCTAATTACGACACAGTCTCTGGTGGGAGGGGACTAAGGGGCGGGGGATATCATCGGATGTCATCCCATCTTGCTCACCCTCACCCCAGTCTATACACCCTTCCCAAGGGAGAGGGAGTCTTTTGGCTTTTTTGAAACCCGTCAGACTTTGGTGATGAAGTTTCATACGAGGTGTCAGGAGTCAGGTTTCGGGTGTCAGAAGACAGATGTCAGAGGACAGAATCGAAAAAAAGATGGTGTCAGGTGTCTGGTTTCAGGTGTCAAGGGCATGGATTGAAAGTGCTGACACCCGACACCCGAAACCTGAAACCTGTAATTAGACCGACAGCTCCTTCAGGACCACTTCAGCCGCGCGGATGGTCTCATCGATATCCTCCGCTTGGTGGGCAGCTGATACAAAGAGAACTTCAAATTGAGATGGTGCAATATAAATTCCATTTGCGCGCAAACCGTTATAGAATCCAGCAAACCGATCCAGATCACAGGTCTTGGCGTCGTCAAAATTCTTGACCTCCTGATCTGTAAAAAACAGGCCCAGCATCGATCCGACATGCCCAACCTTTGCTGCTATTCCGGCTTTATCGGCCGCATCGGCAAAACCGGTGGATAGACGTTCCGTTTTCTTTTCCAGACTCTCGTAAAACCCATCCTTGCGAATCTGCTCCAGGGTTGCAATACCGGCTGCCATGGCGATCGGATTTCCGGATAAGGTTCCCGCCTGATACACCGAACCCTGAGGGGCGATGTGTTCCATCAGATCACGTCTGCCGCCATAGGCACCCACCGGCAATCCACCACCGATGATTTTCCCGAAACATGTAAGATCCGGCCGAATCCCGTACAATGCCTGAGCTCCGCCAAGGGCGACGCGAAAACCCGTCATGACTTCGTCAAAAATTAAAATACTGCCGTATTTTTGGCTAAGTTCCCTGAGCACCTCCAAAAAGCCGACAATGGGAGTAACAAGCCCCATATTCCCGGCAATTGGCTCCACGATGATGCAGGCAATTTTCTCACCCTGTTCTTTCATCACCCGTTGAATGCAGGCCATGTCATTGAATGGAAGCGACAATGTACGCTGGGCAACCGATTCGGGAATCCCCGGGCTTCCAGGGATACCCAACGTGGCCACCCCCGATCCAGCGGCGACCAGCAGGGTATCGGCAGAGCCGTGGTAACAACCGTCAAATTTGATCACCATCTCTCGCTCTGTCACCGCCCGGGCGAGCCGAATCGCGCTCATGGTTGCTTCCGTGCCGGAATTGACCATACGAATCATCTCCACGGATGGAAATGCGTCGATTACCAACTCTGCCAGTCGAATTTCCAAATCTATGGGTGCACCGAAACTGGTTCCTCGGTTAAGTACCCCGGAAATCGCCGCGATTACCGCCGGGTGTCGATGGCCAAGGATCATCGGTCCCCACGATCCGATATAATCGATAAAACGGTTGCCATCGGCATCAAAAATATGGGGCCCGTCAGCACGGTCTATAAAAAGCGGGGCCGCCCCAACAGATTTGCAGGCTCGCACGGGACTGTTCACCCCACCGGGGATGACCTTCAATGCCCTCTGAAATAGATCTTGCGAGTTTGTAGCATCCATTTGAAAATTTCCTTTCTTTCAATATTCGTTGTTGACATTTCCCAAGAGATGCAAAAATATCAAACAAGGAGAGGAGGGTCAAGAAGGGTTTCTGAATATGGCACAAAACAGGTCTGCGAAACAACTGGCTAAATTGATAAACTATATTTTGGAGCGTCGCCCGGATGAATTCGGATTAGTGCTGGATCAGAACGGTTATGTTAAGATAAAAGAATTGCTCAAAGCAATTCATGAGGAAGATGGCTGGAAACATATACGCCGATCCCATCTGGATGAAATCATGATTACCTTATCTGATCCACCGTTTGAATTATCCGAAAATTTAATTCGAGCCAGACACCGGCAACGGTTACCCGAACATGTATTGGTCAAAGACCTGCCAAAGCTGTTGTATACCTGCATTCGGCAAAAAGCCTATCCCTATGTGGCGGATAAAGGCCTATCTCCATTAGGCGCCCCATTTGTAATTTTGTCATCCACCCGTGAGATGGCCGAGAGAATCGGAAAACGGATCGATCAGGCCCCGATTCTTCTGACCGTTAACGTTCAGCAGTCCCTGGCAAATGGCGTTGCGTTTTTGCAGGCCGGTGAGGCACTCTATCTGACTGACTTCATTCCGGCCAATTGTTTTACCGGCCCCCCGCTGCCAAAAGATAAACCGCCCGTGAAGAAACCAGCGACAGCGGACATACCTGCACAACAACGGCCGGCCGGCAGTTTTTTCGTCAACATGGATGACTGGAATCCCCCCCCAAACTCCGCAGCCAAAATGAGTCTGAAAACCAAACTCGATCCAAAGAAGATAAAAAAACACAAACGCAAAAGACAGCGCCCGCCCTGGCGCAGATAGACACTGAGGTGTCAGGTGTCTGGTTTCAGGTGTCAGAAGACAGAGGACAGAAGTCAGAAGACAGAGGATTGAGGGAGTCCAAATCGGAATGCGCAATGCGGAAAAAGAAGGAAATAATTGAAAGATTGAGGGATTTAAAACACTAAACGCAAAACACCAAATACTAAATACCAAACACGAAACACCAATCCTTAAACGTGCAACTCGTAACCCGTAACTCGTAACTCGAAACGCGTAACCCTATTGAAATAAAAAAATTGACAAGCCACGCTAAAGTTGATACCAAGCATGTCCGATTGTTAATCTAAAATTAATTCGGGGCCGTTAGCTCAACTAGGCAGAGCACCTGACTCTTAATCAGTAGGTTGAAGGTTCGATTCCTTCACGGCCCACCACCATTCGATTGACAAGGTTAGCCGGTATTGCATGAGCTAGCCTTTTTTAGTGGTTTGACACCCGCATGGGATGGAGCTACGAAAAACTGTTTTCAATAGAAAATCACCTTGACATTATTTTTAGATGCATGATATTTAAATAAATTTTTAAATTAGGAGGATTTTTCCCATCCTTGCTCTGGCTAACGACCAGGGCTTTATTAGCCATAAGGAGGTTATATGCGCAGGTACGAAACAATTGCTATTCTTGATCCTGATCTTTCCGAAGACCAACGGACAGCCGCATTTGCAAGAGTTCAGGAACTAATACCCCAACAAGGAGGGCTTTTAGCCTTTATTGATGAATGGGGCGCCAGAAAACTGGCTTATGAAATTAAAAAGAGAGAACGGGGGTATTACGTCCGCTTCGACTATTGCGGAACGAGCGCTGTTGTCGATGAAATGGAACGCTTCTTCCGGATAGATGAGGGTGTTCTCAAATACATGACCGTTTTGACGGATACGGATCCCGACCTAGACAGCATTCACGAAGAAATCGCCAAGGCCGAAGCCGAAAGGGCTATCAGCGCAGCAGGCGGTGCAACGGAGGCATCCGAGCCTCTGGCAACCGAACCCCCGCCAGACGACCAAAGACTGGCATCCGAGTCTCCTGAAACAAAAGCGCCAGCAGACGAAGCAACCAGAGTATCCGAACCCCCGGAGACAAAAACCCCGCAAGACGATTCACCCCACGCTTCTGAACCCCTGCAAGCAGAAACCGCAGAAGATGACCCTAAACACGCTTCCCAACCTGCGGAAACAGAAACCATCGAAGACGATTCACCCCCACTGGAAAGCAAAGAGGAGAAAGAATAAAATGCCAGCAAGACCGGATAAAGAAAAAACCTTTAAACGCAAAAAAAGAATTTATCACCGCCGCAAGGTTTGCCGATTTTGTGCAGATACCAGCCTGGTCATCAATTACAAGGACACGAAGTCACTCAAATATTTTCTGACCGAGCGCGGCAAGATTATTCCAAGACGCATATCTGGATGTTGTGCCAAACATCAGCGCGCACTGACCCATGCAATTAAACGTGGCCGCACCATTGCGTTGCTGCCCTATGTCGGATCAGTTGAATATAATTAATCGGGATACGCTCTAGCTTCCGCAATAAATTAACTCGTGTCGCAGTAGCAACGCGCATAAGTTGTGGAGATTGATAATATGAAAGTAATTTTGAAAGAAACCATCGATTCCCTGGGAATAATCGGCAGTGAAGTCAACGTCGCTCATGGTTACGCCCGCAACTATCTTCTACCTCAAAAAAAGGCCGTTGTGGCAACAGCATCAAATCGCCGGATGCTTGCCCAGGAAAAGGCTAAATTCGATCTTCAAATCGCCAAAGAGCGAAAGGTGGCTGAAGAAATGGCGCAAAAACTCGAAGGCGTTGTCTGTGAGATCCATGCCAAGGTGAGTGAGGAAGACCGGCTGTATGGATCCATCTCGGTGCGCGATATTATCGATGCCCTTGCTGACCAAAATATCAGTGTCGAAAAGCGAATGGTTTTGTTAAAAGAGCCGATTAAAGCCCTCGGCACCTATAAAGTTCCAATTCGCGTTTATAAGGAAGTTGAGCCTGAAATAACCATTGACGTTGTCCCCGAATAAAGATGGATGAGTTCCAAATGAAGGACAAAAAAGATCCATCACTTTACAATATTCCTCCCCAGAACACCGAAGCAGAGCAATCGATTCTCAGTGCAATTCTGATTGATAACAATGCCCTGCTTGATGTGATTGATCTGCTCACCGCTGAGGATTTCTACAAAAGTGCTCATCAAAAGATATATTCCGGAATGCTTGATTTATTTGATAAAGGGGAACCCGTAGACCTGGTAACCCTTGCTAATCATTTAAACGAGAAGAACTACTTAGAAGATGCCGGGGGGGCAAGCTATTTGGCGAGGCTGGTGGATAGCATTCCGTTGGCGGTAAATGCCCAACACTATGCGAAGATAATCCATGAAAAAGCCGCTCTCAGGCGCTTGATCGAAAAAGCCAATGCCATCGCCAAACGATGTTTTAAAGACGAAGGGGACGTCGATGAGGTCATCGATTTTGCCGAAGCCTCCATTTTTGAGGTTTCTGATAGAAAATCAAAACAAGCATTTTATCCCCTCAGCCAATTGATTCTGCGCAATATTGAAACCCTTGAAGAGAAACAGGGCAATCGATCACTGGTTAGCGGGGTACCCATGGGATTTGCGCGTCTGGACAGCCTCACCTCCGGCCTGCAAAATTCAGACCTCATCATTCTGGCTGCGCGACCGAGCATGGGCAAGACCGCATTAGCCTTAAATATTGCTAGAAATGCGGCGGTGGAATCGAATGTACCCGTAGCCATCTTTTCTTTGGAAATGTCAAAGGAACAATTATCGTTACGAATGCTGTGTTCGGAAGCCCGCTTGGATTCTTCGCGTCTGCGAGGCGGCTTTTTCAGCATGGACGACTGGCGGCGCTTGACCGATGCGGCCGGAGTTTTGTCTGAGTCGCCGATTTATATCGATGATACTCCCAGCATTTCAGCCATGGAAATCAGAGCCAAAGCCCGTCGGCTAAAAATGGATAAAAACATCGGCTTAATTATCGTTGACTATTTACAGCTCATGCAGGGACGGGGTACGGCCGAACGCAGAGATCTTGAAATTTCGGAAATATCACGAGCCCTGAAAGCCCTGGCAAAGGAGTTGAATCTGCCGGTGTTAGCTCTCTCTCAGCTCAATCGCATGCTGGAACAACGCAACGATAAACGGCCGAGATTATCGGATTTAAGAGAATCCGGTGCGCTGGAGCAAGATGCGGATGTGGTGGCATTTATATACCGAGATGAAATTTACAACCCGGACGAAAACAACCCCAAAAAAGGAACCGCCGATATTATCCTGGCCAAACAACGCAACGGCCCCACAGGAGAGGCAACCTTAACCTTCTTAACGACCTATACACGCTTTGAAAATATAGCTCCCGAGGAATTGGTCGAAAGCAATTATTAGCGAGTGAGGGGGAAATTGCGTGTCTGTATTCTAGATGAAAAAAATTTTTGGAAATACCGCTGGTCTGAAAGCAAATCAAAGTCGAAGACTTCAAAATCTTTACCGCCGCCGGGTTTCTCCGGAGTTCTTAATCACTTTCGATCTCGCACGGGATGTCTGCCTGCTTTCGAATGAAATACATCGCCAAATCGGTCTTTTGATAACCCGCACCGGTAAGATCGCCTTTGTGATTGCCGGTGACCACAAGCAAATTGTAATACCTTCAATTGAGCAGTACCGCGCCGCTTCCGGCCGCTTAATCGGGCTGCGCTGTATTCACACCCACCTACAAAATGAGCCGCTAAGCAACGATGATTTAACCGACCTCTGCCTGTTGAGACTCGACATGATGGCGGCCATTCAACTTGACCGTGATGCTCGGCCTCAGCATGTTCTCGCAGCGCATATCCTGCCCAAAGGATCCGAAGGCAAACCCTATCAGATCCTTGATCCGCTGCATCCCGCAAAATTGAATATCGACTGTCTTGAGCTGATTCAGGCGCTTGAGACGGAGCTGGCACGGGTAACCACTGGAAAGAAAACCGGCACTGGCAACGAAAGAGCACTGCTAGTCAGTATCACATCAAATTCACGGTCAGCCGCCCGCCAATCGATGATTGAATTAACCCAACTGGCCGTCTC
>CP070694.1:4072640-4087408 GCA_020353355.1 Desulfobacterales bacterium
GACAGATTTCAAAGACAAAATATGTAACGCCTTTAACTACCTAGACATGCACAGTCGCGAAAAAGGGTGCGATGTCTATTTTCATGACCGCAAGGACCTTATACCCAAGGTACCATTCAGAGCGCTTATCCCCAAGGGCAGTTCAAGGATTACCGTCGCCGGTCGGATCGTATCTGCGGAGAGAATGGCACTTGCAGGTATTCGCGCACAATGCACTTGTATGGCCATGGGACAGGCCATGGGTGCAGCTGCAGCTCTTGCCGTAAAGAGAGGCGTTGCTTCGAGAGAAATAGATGCCGCAGACATCGTTGCGCTGACGATCGAGCATGGCGCAGCTACCGTTTAAATAACGTCTAATGGGTATGCACCAAACTTTTTAACCGCATTGGTCATGGCAAAGATATTTTCGATTTTGCACCACCCGGTAACGCTGTTGGCGGTGGCACAGATATAGCCGCCGCCCGGACCGGCTTCCCGGATACGTTGTTTAACTTCAGCCTCAACTTCCTCTACGGTACCGTAGGGTAGCGTCTGGACCAAATCGATGTTACCCCACAGACAAATCCGATCGCCCCATTTTTCCTTGGCAACTTTCAAGTCCATCACGGGCGGTTCAAAGGGATTCACGCAATTCATACCCAGGGTGAGCAAATCCTCCATCACGATGGTCAGATTGCCGTCACTGTGAAAGGCCCACGGCAGCTTGATGGCATCGGCCACGATCTTCATTTTCGGTAAAAACACCTCCCGCAAAACCTGGGGTGATACCAAAGGGCCTTCTTTGTAAGCCATATCATTGTAAGTCACAATGAAATCGAGCCCTAGTTTCTGCAGTTTATCAAGAACAACCAGATTCCACTCGATGAATATATCCATCATGGTGTTGATCAACTGAATATTCTCGCCAAGTGCCACGGCGAAATCCATCATGGGCATGGAATAGATCGTGTTGAACATGCCGAAGGGCCTCAGTCCGGCATAAATCGCCAGATCCGAGTTATGATATTTTTCCATGAACCGTTTGGCCGGATCATAGAAGCGTTCGTCGTGGGGGTCCGGCAGCACGATTTTATCGAGATCCTTTTCGGTCCGGATCAACCCTTCTCCGATAAATTCCGTCTCTCCGGTCAGACCATAGGCCTTGGCACGATCCTCGTTTCCGTAATGGCTTTTGCAGAACAACGGCGTGGCGTAGTCCACAAAATAGATGGCATCCATTCCGATTTTCTTGGCAAATTCAACCTCATCGATTTCTGCGGTGCCCATGATTTTGTGTTTAACCACGCTATCAAAAAAGTCCATAAACGGTACCCGATCCGGCTCGTTCAAATCCAACGCCGCCAGGACTCGTTCACGGGAGTTCATATTTTTCTCCTGACTGTTTGAAGAGTTTCGAGCAAAACAGCAAAAATGCCGCTGCCTTAATATTTAGCGGAACGATAAATCAAAAAAAATTTCATTCTTGAGCATTGGCAAACCATCTTCGTCCAGCAACCCATCAATTCGCGTTACGCTTCGTCGACAATCCTGCGAATCTCTTTCACAAACCCCTGATCCGAGCCGCAGCAGGCCCCGACAAAATTCGCACCGGCTTGAATCAATTCCGGCACGTATTTCGCGAATCCCTGCGCAGTGGTATAAAAAATCGTTTTTTCATCTTCAACTTCCGGCAAGCCGGCATTGGGTTTAATCCATACCGCCAAATCGGTTGCCTGCCGCAAGCGTTTGCAAATCGGAATATAACCTTCGATCCCCTGGCCGCAGTTGGCACCTATTCCGTCAACACCCACCTGCGTGAGCTCCTCAACAGCCTGTTCCGGGGTATTTCCCATGAGGGTCGTATCTTTGTTCTCACCCGCATCAAAAACCATGCTAGCAATAACCGGAAGTCCGGTTTGTTTGGCGGCCGTGGCGGCAATCTTCGCTTCGACAATATCAATCATGGTTTCAACAATAATGCCGTCGGCACCGGCCTTGGCGATGGCATTTGCCTGTTCTTCAAAAACAGCCTGCAGTTCGTCTTCGGTTGTCTCTTGGGTGAGAAGCATTCTTCCGCAGGGGCCGATGGATGCAAACACATAGGCTTTATCACCGGCTGCTTTCTTAGAGATTTCAACCCCGCGGGTAGTAATTTCAACAGCTTGATCGCCCAGGTCGAAACGCGCCAAAGATAGGCGGTTGCTTTGAAATGTATTGGTTAGAATGACCTGGCTGCCGGCATCCACATACCCGCGGGCAACCTCTGCAACCCAATCCGGGTGCTTCAGATTCCAGGAATCCGGGCACTCACCGCGTTTGATTCCTTTTTTTTGAAGCTGTGTTCCCCAAGATCCATCTGTAACGACAATGCCGCCCTGGATTAAAGATTCAATTAATGGATGCATAATGCCTCCTTATTCTTTTGGTGATGCTTTTTAATATTTTTATTTTTTTTGAGATGAAGAACCTATTGCTAGATTTAAATCCGAATTTCGAAATTCGAAATTCGAATTTAGCGGACCGGCTGAAGCAAAAAAAAGTTTGGATTCAGCCTCAGTCCTGAGTTTATGGTAGTGCTTTGCGAATAAACGCTTCTCCCTTGGCGATAAGTTCATCATGGTCCTCCGGCGCTGCCAGATTATCCAATAGATCACGCGTATGTTGACGCAGCAGATCGTCAGCTCGCGGCTTTCCTGCAGCTTCCCAGTCATCCAATACCAGATAAGGCCAGATGCCGACGGTAAAATTGGTGTTGCGGCAAAGCTTGACCGTCTGATCAGCCATAAAAAAGTTGCCGCCCGGACCAATCGTTTCGATTTCATTTAACGCCACGGATTCATCATCCAGCTGGAATCCGCTGCCATAAAGGCGTGCCTGCCGGACAACTTCATTGGCGTATACCGCAAAGCTAGACGAAAAAACCAAAGATTCGAATCTGCCGCCGACAAACGGCGCGAGTCCCACCTTGCCCAGACAGCTGGTCAAATGGTTTATCCAGAGTGTAGAACTGCCCAGCAAATCTGCACCCCAACCCACACCGCTGCCGGAGGATCCGGAATGAGGCAGTCCGTAATAGGCCATCATTTCGGCGCAGGCTAGGTTGAGCGGGAGAGTTCTGGGGGTGTAATAGCCTTGCATGTTCTTCATATCAAAATCAGTCGCTAAAATTCCAACAATGATTGGTGTCCCCTCTTTAATGAGCTGACTGAAAACCAATCCTGCCAATAGCTCGGCATTGAGCAACGCCAGGGTTCCCGCAGGTGTAATCGGTGAGGTCGCCCCGGCCATTCCGACAGAATTATAGATAAACGGTAGATCGCGTTCAATGGCGGCAACCATCTTATCCGTTGTACTTTCATTTAAGACCAACGGGGTAATCGGATTAAGGTAGGGTATGATGAAAGGCCGCTCCGCCAGATTACCATGCAGATGTTCGAGAAGATTCATGGTGGCATCAAAGCAGTGATCTTCAGAAACCAAAACTACCAGGGGTTTGATGGTATTGGCAACCATCTCTAAAGTACCGTAAAGGTCGATCACATCAGGCGGATAATCTTGAATAATGCCGGCAGTGGAAACCACATCAAAGTTTGGTAATGCATCACCGAGCCGGGTTGTAATCTCCATATGCTTGCGGGTGAACGGTTTAACCTCATCGGTCATGGGATCCTGGTAGTAAAGATTGGTAACGCCTGTCCCAAAGCGGGTTTGAAAATTTGGAATGTCTCCCAGTTGAAAAACCGGCTCTCCCCTGCGGTTGTAAATATCCACTACCGACGGCGCAACCTTCAATGCCCAGTCAACCAGCTCGGGCGGGATGCGCAGGATGTTGTCTACGGTCGAGATGCCACTAACATTTTCGAATACATCCCTGGCTCGCTCCGAGTCGACCCGAATGCCGACTTTCGCTAAAATCTTTAGGGAATAATCGTGAATATGTTCGATTTGGTCTTTCGTTAAGACCCTGATTCGGGGCTTGACATAACTCATGTTTTTCTCCTTGCCGATTATCTGAACTGGATTCCTTTGCCACAAAACAGTCCCTTAAATCAATGGAATAATGAATAAGGTTTCGGGTGTCAGGAATTAGTAGGTTTCAGGTGTCAGGAATTCGATTGCGGATTGCGGATATTGGATTTCGGATTGAAAGTCAAAATAATCCAGGAATTGCGAATTTAGGAATTAATAGCATAGATCAACTTCTTTTTCTTCAATTTTCTAATCCCTGAATTCCTAAATTCCTAAATCCCTGAATCCTCTGTCCTCTGACTTCTGACTTTTGTTTTCTGTTTTCTGACACCCGAGACCTGAAACCTTACAAAAGGTTGCTTTTGCCCTGCGCCTTTGCTACGGTTGACCGCCTGAGCCTGAAAATTTCAGGGTCAGAGTATCCTTGAGATACACGGTTTAAAGGAGATGATTTATGACAGCAAACTTCAATAAACAACATCAGAGATTCAGCCTTAACTCGTTTGATGATGATCAATTGTACGAAATTCATCTCGCCACCCTTGCGGTGCTGGAAAAGACAGGCATATTCGTTGAAACCCAAGAGGCTCTTGAGATTTTCGGTGGAGCCGGTGCAGAGGTGGATCACGATAAAAAAATCGTAAAAATCCCCCCGTATGTGGTTGACGATGCCATCCGATCGGCACCCTCCAAAATAGTGTTGGCCGGCCGCCGCCCGGAAAATGACACCGTCCTGGAAACCGGACGGGTTCATTTCACAAACTTTAGCGAAGGTGTTGAGGTGGTGGATCCTTACACGGGTGAACAGAGATCCCCGACCAAAGCGGATCTTGCCAGGGCCGCTACACTGGTTGACTACTTGAGCGATATTGATGTCTGCGAAAAAGCGGTCGGTGCCGGCGATGTTCCCCGGGAAGTGGCACCGCTGCACAATGCTGAAGCCATGCTGACCAACACGACCAAACATTGTTGTGTGGGACCTGGCAATCGGCTTTTGTTGAATAAACTGGTCAACATGGCAGCTGCCATTGTCGGTGGCTTTAAAAAACTCAAAAAACGTCCCATCCTGTCGTTTACGACCTGTCCGGTAAGCCCGCTGCAACTCATCAAAGAATGCTGTGAAATTATCATCGAGTCCGCTCGAACCGGCTCGGTGATCAATATCTTGTCCATGGCCATGGCCGGAGGCACCTCACCGGCCACGCTCGCCGGAACCCTGGTTACCCACAACGCGGAAGTTCTGGGAGGAATTACCTTAAATCAACTCGCATCCAAAGGCGCCCCGGTGATTTATGGCAGCTCAACAACTGCCATGGATTTGAAGCTCGGCACAGCTTCGGTGGGCACCCCCGAGTGTGCCATTATCAGTGCAGCGGTGGCACGCCTGGCCCGTTATTATGCCCTGCCAAGTTATGTAGCCGGCGGATAGGGCGACGGCAAAATATCCGATACTCAGATGGGCCATGAAAAAACCCTTACCGGTCTGATGGCAGCATTGGCAGGCGCCAATCTGAATTACGGACCGGGAATGCTGGAAAGCGGAATTACGTTTGATTTTGCCCAGCTGGTGATGGACAACGAGTTTGCCCGCATGATCAAGCACACGCTCAGGGGCTTTTCCGTAAACAAAGACACTCTGGCGGTCGATATTATTCATCAAATCGGTCCGGCAAAAGACTTCCTCATGCATGAACACACCTTCAAATACATGCGCAGTCAATCGCAGCCGGAATTGATTGACCGCAAAGGCAAAGAAGAATGGAAATCCGCCGGGGGCAAAGATATCTATACTCGAGCCACTGAAAAAGCCAAAAGCATTCTAGATAATCACAGACCTGAGCCGCTTCCGGAGAATGTTACCGGCAAAATTAAGTCAATTATCAAAGAAACAGAAGAAGAGCTCGGAGTCAAAAAAGCGTTGCCATAACCAAATCAAGGCCGAGTTAGTTGGTTCTCCTAAGCGGCGTGTCGACTTGGTATAAGAGATACTCGATCCTCGATACTTGATGACTGATTAGATGTCTGGAGATCATCAAGTATCCAGCATCCAGTATCGAGTATCAGTAGCATGTGCCACAATACCTTACAATCATTTACAAATTTATTGATTGATCATAATCACAACAGCAGGTCTAGCAGGAGGGAGTTCATGAAGGATCAAATTATAACGCGGATGGGAGACGGCGAGCGCGTCGGTGTTTCCGCTGCCGAAATCAAAGACGACATCCTGGCCGGCACACAAGACGCCGCCCAAAACGCCGAGATTGCCGAACTGCAATCAGATGAAAGGCAGCAACTTTTTGAGATCATCGCCGAACCCTCCCGCGTCGTGAGTGTTTTACCGGGTGAAGAGGTCGTGGTCACCGATGACGGGTGTTCCATGAGCTTTTACGCCGGACAGGACAGCAGCGGCATCGGTATTCCAATGAGCCGTTTGCAGGCGATCTTAACTTATGAGCGTGCCTGTGCTGCCGATACCACTTCCATGGGACACAGTGATTACAGTATAAAACCGGTGAAGCCGATTATCAATTTTGAGATGTCTGAGTATTACACGGCCTCTTTGATGACCACCGCTCCGCTATTTTATGGTGCCCAACCCAACATGGGCCTTTACTTTCAACCGGATGGGCCCCATCCGAATCCGGCAGATCTTCTACCACGGGGTAAAATCAACGAGGCCCGCGAAACTCAGGAGACAGCCGCCGAACAACTCCGCAATGATCTGGTATTTGTCGGCAAAAAATTATACAGCATTGGCTGCGAAGGCCTCAATTTCGATACCTGTGGATCCGCCGGAGATGCCGATTTTTTGGCCGCTTTGCAGGCATTGGCAGATTTAAAAGAGGCTACACCGAATATGCCGGTGATCATGGGGGGATCCGGTGAATTTGTTTTAGGCCTGCACGGTGAGGTGACCTTTGATGGCAAGCGATTGGCCGGTATGTACCCCCACGACCAGGCAAAGGTTGCACAAGCAGCAGGAGCAAGTATTTACGGTATTGCGATAAATATCAATACCAGTAAAACAGTCGCATGGAACATCGCCAGGGCGGCGACATTTGTAAAGGCGGCTGTAGAAGCAGCTGACATTCCAATCCATGTTAATGTGGGTATGGGTGTTGGCGGTGTTCCCATGATGGAGGCGCCCCCGATCGACAGTGTCACAAGGGCATCAAAGTCACTGGTTCAAATCGGAAAGGCAGATGGATTGTAGATCGGTGTCGGAGATCCTTTTGGCATGCACATTACTCATATTGTTGCTGCGGGTATGGGAGGTATCCGGACCGCCGGAGATCTGGTGGCGTGGATGCAAATGACCCGCAAAATGAAAATAAACGAAGCCAAACAATATGTAGCAGATAAACTGGGTATTGCCGTCAGTGATTTGACCAATGAAGAAACCATGCGGGATCTCAGGGAAAAATTGGACATTGGCGTGATCACCGCCGTTGCCGGCAGTGCAAAAGGTATGCGCGCGAAGCGGCATATTGCCGAATTGCTTGAAATTAATATAAATTCTGTCGACCTTGTTGCATCTCAACTTGCTGCGCGAAAGTGAGCTTGAAAAAAAACATCATTTCAATTAAGGAAGGGATTGACAAGAGCTTATAAAACAATTTAAACGCGCTGAACTCCGGCACGCAATTTGGAGGAGCATACTAAATCAGAAAGGACGGAAAAATGTCGGAAAAGATCTTTAAGGAAGCGTTTGATGCCATTGTAAAGGGAGATGCCGACAAGGCCACCGATGTCGCCAAAAAAGGATTGGACGAAGGCTTGGACCCGCTGGTGTTGATGGACAAGGGATTCATCCCCGGTATCAATGAGGTGGGCGATTTGTTTGAAATCGGCAAATTGTTTCTACCTGCTTTGATTTATTCGGCGACCGCAATGGAAAAAGCCACCGAGATCCTGAATGCAGCCATCCCCGCGGGCCAAGAGCTGGTATCGGCAAAGGTTCTCATCGGCACCGTTGAGGGGGATGTCCACGATATCGGCAAAACCATTGGGGTGGCGCTCTTTAAGGCAAACGGCTTTGAGGTCATGGATCTCGGACGCGATGTTCCCATTGCCCGGTTTATTGAAGAGGCTGAAAAATTTGGTGCGAATATCATTGGATCCAGTACCTTATTGACCACCACCATGGTGGTCCAAAAAGAACTTGAACAGGAATTGAAAAAGGCCGGCTTACGAGACAAGTACAAAACAATCGTTGGCGGAGCCCCGGTAACTCAGCGCTGGGCAGACCGTATCGGTGCAGATGCTTACGCCCAGGATGCCGGCGACGGTGTCAAAAAAGTAAAGGCTCTATTGGCAAAATAGCACTGAACTTCAACAGTTTTTCAGGACCTAAACAAAATACCCCGTAAGCGGGAATACGGGGTATTTTTTTGGATATTTACGATTGAATATCCAATTTTCAATCCCGGCTTGTCCGCCATATTTCTGGCGGACTTGTCCGGGTTAGGTTTTCATCTCTGAGCTTTTATAAACGGGAAGACATCCGTTACGCCAGTCAGATCCGTAATAACCAGAATGATAAATATGAGAATTGCTATGCCGAGGACAACAGCCAGGAAACTATCGCCGCCCGCGGGAAGTTGGTCGATCTGATCGGCGATACGGATGACCTCCCCGTCAGAAAGGCTATCAATCCGTGCTTTGGCCTCCAGCGGGGTTATACCGTGAGCGATCAGCGCCGTTTGGACCTCTTGGCGTGCAAGCAGCTGGTGAAGGTATTCACGGGCCTCCTGGCCACGGGCCGTATCCATTACCGTTTCAGTTTTGATCATGGCTGCCAGAACCGAATGAACCGGCATGCAAACAAGCAGCATCAGAACGGCAAGGCCAACGCTAACCGGCTTAAGTGTTTTTCGCATCAATTTCATCACTGACCTCCTTTAATTGAATTGTTTTTATCATACCGTATTTTATTTTTTATGATCAATATGAAATTCAATTTCCCTTAAAGTTTTCTCATAGGCCGTCTTCAACGGCCCCCCAATGGATACGGCTTTACGGGCCGCCTCAAGTGCTTCGGCTTTTCTTCCCTGCTCCAGCAGTACCTGGGCCAGATTGTTATAGGCCGAACCTGCACGGGGATGTGACCGCGCGGCGTCTCGAAACGCATACTCGGAATTGTTTAAATCACCGACGGCATAATAGCTGTTGCCCAAACCCATTTGTGCAGGAAGACTCCGTGGCCAGCGTGTCAACGCCGTACGGTAGCCAACAATGGCAGCCTCAGCCTGCCGTGCTTTTTCCAAGCCGATTACGGATGCCAGGTAGGCTTCTTCGGTTGCCATGGCCGGCAACTCGTTGGGCTTCAGAACCAAAAGTCCCCAATAATTGCCGCGCGCCCATGTTTTTTCAAACACCCCAAAGGGCATCAATTTGCGGCGGTCGGTGCCGGAACGAAGGATAACCATTTCCTCGCTGATATCATAACCCACCACCACGGCATAGTGCCAGACCGAATACCACGAAAGGCCAAGATTTTGTAAAATAATCACGGGATGGCCGGCAGCGATCTCTATAAAAATTGAATCGAGCCCGGATATTTCATAGGCAAGTCTTCCATGCCGGCGCGTCGCACCAATCATTGCCATCTGCAGACTGCCTTTGCGGAATGGCGTGTATACTTCGTCTACCAAATCCTCAGGCTTAAGGGCTAAGCCACTGGAGGTTAGTACCATTGCAAGCGCGGCCGGTCCGCACTGGTAATCCTCCTGGGGAAAAAACGGCACAGCTTCCAGCTCATAGGTGGGGGGAACATTGTCGGGAAGGGGCGGCATCCGCATCTGCCTGAACCCGGCACATCCGATTAGAAAACTGCCCGAGTAAAACATCAGCAGCAAGATGCCGCAAAAATGCAGATAAATACGACTGAGGACCATACTATTTTTTCGGTGGGTTAATAAATGTAAAAACATCCGTTAGTCCGAGCATATCCGTGATCAGCAAAACTAAAAAGAAAACGAGAGCGGCGACGATCATAAATCCTAAAACGTCACCCCCGGCAGGGAGCTGGTCGATTTTCGCGGCAATTTGCTTCATTTCAACGTCGGATAGGCTGTCGACCCGAGCTTTGGCCTCTAATGGAGTGACCCCCTGGGCGGTCAATGCTGCCTGCACATCTTTGCGATCGAAAAAGGCACGAACTTTTTGGCGGGCAATCAACGTTTCTTCGCCTGCCAATACCGTCTCCGTTTTCACCATCGCAGCGAAAATCGGCTCAACCGGTATGTATATCATACAGAACAACAGCGTTAATACGATACTCACAAACTTTGCGGACTTCCTGAAGCGATGCATTCACTACCTCCTTGTCGTTCGTCTTTTGACGATATTTTATCAAGCAACAGACAGCGCTGAAGCGAAAATTCATGAGAGCTAACCATCCCAAATGAATTTATCACCTAAATTAAAGCACAAGTTGCCCTAAGTTTAAAGTATTTAAAAATATCCCGAAAAGGGGTCACCCTCTTCTTTTCACTCCTGACCTCTTTTACAATACCAGCGATGTGATGAAATCAAGGAGTTGATTGAGATTCTGGCAGGGTCTGACTTCATGGCAATAGGCTTGATAGGTGCGCATTTCGCTATCACCCGTATACCAGAATTGCTCGGTTTCCGGGTTCAACCAAATCAGGCGGCGACTTCGCTCTCGGATCTCATCAAGAATATGTTCTTCGGGATTGGAATAATTCGTGCGCCCATCGCCGATGATGATAAAGGTCGTCTTTTTATTGATAATGTCCATGTAGTCTTTTTGAAACTGACGAAATGTGAGGCCGTAGTCGGTGGCTGCGTTGTATTCAATGTCGGCTTCTTTTAAAACCTTTTCAATGGCCTGATTGATCTCATGATCTTCAAATATTTGGGTGACGTCATCTAGGCCGGCAACAAATACAAAACTGCGCACCTGGGTAAAGCACTCTTGCAATGAATACAGCATATTTAACATGAAACGTGCAGCTGACCATACCGACCCGGAAACATCGCAGAGCGCAACAATCTTGGCTTTGCGCGGCGGCCTGTTGCGAAAGACAATTTCCAGCGGAATCCCATGATACTTTGCCGAGCGGCGCAATGTTTTCTTAACATCCAGAATGCCTCGGTTTCGGCTGGCAAAACGGCGACTGACCGTATCTTTTAATTTGCGAACCAGTTGCTCAATGACCTCGCGCATCTCCTCCACCTCTTTTTGGGTCAATGAAGCAAAATGAACCTCGCCCAACCGATCCAGATGCTTTTTGTGGGATCGTTTCTTTGCAGTGCCGTCATCATACTGCAGGCGTTCCTGGGCAATCAAGCGACGGGCACTTTGCATACGGGCATTGAAGTGCTCCATCAAATCACGACGGGTTTCCCAGTTTATTTTACCGCGCCGTTCGTTGAAATAATGCAACAGCGCACTCTCAAACGCATTGATCTGCAGCATCAGCTCCAAACGACGCACCACAGCGCCCAGGTTAGCGCCCATGGCAGCGCCCTGCCCTTCCTGACCGGCAAGGGCCTGGCGCATCTGCTCTAGAAACTGGAGAGGGTTGCCCTGCAGAAAATCCAAAACGGCCTGGTAAGAGGGGTATCCACTGGGTTCCAACGGCAAGTTGTCGAGGGTTTCTTGAATCTGAGCGCCTAATGCGTCGGAGTGGGCGATACTCTCATCCTGGCGCAGTTCGTGAAAAAATAAATGATAAAGGCGATCGAAATGGTGCTGTTCTCGCCGACTCTTCGCGAAATTCGCACGCAACACGGCCGTAAACTGCTGCTCATCTAAAATATCGAGCAGCTCCACCTGTGTCAAACAATCGAGCACATCTGAGGTCGATATTCTCAGCCCCGCCGCCCTTGCACAAGAAACAAATTTAAGTACCAGATTGACCATATTAGCTTCAAATGCTGATCCAGTAATTGTTTGGAGATTATGCAATGACAAGATGCCAATTGAGGAATTCCGAATTGGAATCCCTAATTTACTAGTTTGTCAATTCTAGCCTTCACGTGCTCCACATCCGCCCGATACTTGCAGATGACGTTCAAGGTATCGGTAACCACCTCGGAGGAGAGACCTTCAACCTGGAGCGCAATCAGCGAATGGGCCCAGTCCAGCGTCTCCGAGATACAGGGTTTCTTTTTGAGATCCATTTCACGAATCTTGCGGATGATATCCACCACCTGCTCCGTGAGGCGGTCATCAATCTGCGGAATCTTGAGTTTGACGATCTTCATCTCCAGCTCGCGTTGCGGATAATCAATGTAGAGATGGATGCAGCGTCGCTTGAGGGCATCGCTCATATCCCGTGAATCATTGGACGTTAAAAATACAAATGGAATATTGCGGGCCGTGCGGGTTCCCAATTCCGGAATGGATATCTGAAAGTCACTTAATACTTCCAGCAAAAACGCCTCAAATTCCGGATCCGATTTATCCACCTCATCGATGAGCAACACCACCGGTTCAGGCGAGCCGATGGCCTGCAGCAGCGGTCGCGGCAGAATAAAGCGCTCTGAAAAAAAGGCGTCTTCCTGATCAGCAATCCGATCGACGGCATCCGATAGGGAATTGGATCCGGCAATAACGTCATCGATTTTTTCCTTCATCATCTGGGTATACAGCAGTTGTTTGGCATACTCCCATTCATAAAGGGCTTTGGATTCGTCCAGGCCTTCATAGCATTGGAGCCGGATCAACTTGCGCTTTAAGCTGCGAGCCACTGCTTTGGAAAGTTCGGTTTTGCCGACCCCGGCCGGGCCTTCCACCAACACCGGCTTTTGGGTGGCCTGGGCTAAAAATACGACCGTGGCAATATTTTTAGAGCAGATATAATCAGCTGCTTCCAATGCAATTTGCACATGATCGACGCTTTTAAATTTCATGAATCCTGTCCTCTCTATATTAGCGCATCACTGCTAACATACATCACAAAATCCGATGGATTGCAGTGGCATCATGCTATAAGCGCCTAAAATTATCGTATTCAATCTATTTGAAATCAATTTATTTTAGAGTAATTTCAATATCAATCGATTTTTAAGATTTCTTTAACCAGATTGATCTTGGACTCCAGATCCGCCTGGCGAGCGATCATAATGCGCTGGGCCATGGGCGGTCCGGCACCGTGCATGGATTCGATCAGGTAGGCGACAGAACCCGCACCGGCCACCAAATTTTCAATCAATCGCATCACCTTCATGCGATCGACCACGTCCACCCCGTCTGCGGCCGCCAGATACTTTTTGATATAGGGCCCGACCACATCGTCTTCCAGATCTTTGGCTGACGGCATGGTTCCCAGAAGGCCACCGGCGATGTCGGTTGCCAGGCGCGCCAGCTCATACGGAAACCGCGTCACATTTAACTTGCACACATTGGCCAAAAGCATGTCAATCTCATAATTCCCTGCCAGAGTCTGATGACCCCTGGCCGAACAGGCGATTCCGCAGGCATACATGGTCTCATTCAGGTGGATCATTTCCACAATCTTGTCTCTGATATGAGATGCTTTTTCCACGCCGTTCATGCGAGCAATTAAGGCCGCGGCCCCGATCAGAACGTCCCCCACACCGACTTTGCATCCGCCGTAACTTTGCCGATGGTATGCCGCAAAGCGCTCCACCAGTAGCCCCGAATGGTTCACTTCCCCATTTAAGAAAATTCGCTCTTCGGGCACGAACACATCCTCAAAAACCGTCATCACCTCCTGACCGCCAAAGGTTGGATTGCCCACATCCAGTTTAAGCCCTTCCAGCTTGCGCGTATCACTGGTCTGGCGGCCATAAATGAATCGGATACCCTGGGCGTTGGCCGGTATGGCAAAGCAGATGGCCCAATCTTCTTCACCGGAACGCATATTTAACGTCGGCATCACAATAATCTCATGGGAATTGAGCATACCGGTCTGATGAAATTTGGCTCCCCGCACCACAACGCCATCAGGTTTGCGTTCCACCACCCGCAAAAAAAGATCCGGATCGGTTTGATCTTTGGGGCGTTTGCCGCGATCTCCCTTGGGATCGGTCATCGCTCCGTCAACCACCAGATCCTCCAGTTGAATCCGGCTCCAATAGTCCCGGAAACGCTGGTGGTAATCGGTGCCGTGTTCCCGGTCGCATTCATAGGTGACGCTAAAGACGGCATTGGCCGCATCCAGTCCGACACAGCGTTGAAAGCAACAGGCGGTCACATTGCCGCAATAGCGCTGCATGATGACCTTGTTCATCAAGTCTTCCGTACTTTGATGCAGGTGGGTAAAGCGATTTATCTCTTCGCCGCTGATGGTGGATCTGACCCGAAACAGCGGTTTGGTTTCCGCATGATGGGCACAATCATAGGTCGCCGCCACCGCGCGAATAGAGGGCTCGACCAGAGGATTTTCCGGAAGATTGCCGGTCTTTTGCCCCATCAGATTGGCTTTCAGTCCAAGGGATTTTATGGATTCAACATATTCATCACCGGTTTTCAAAGACATCGTTGCTTCCTCCACCGTTTCATTTCGGCTGGTGATCGCCCAAGAAATTCAATTTACCAGATTGAGTGCCTGGCACCGTCGCTAAATCTCTATCACGTTATTTCAATGGGTTATTTCTATTTATAAATACCACACTCACGCAGCAGATAAAACGATAATCTTTGCACACAAGAAAGTTGAGGTTTTGATGTCTTCCTGATAACGTAACAGGCGGGAAAAACCGGTGTAAACCTTAAATATTATTAATTATTCGATTTTCTTAGTTTGAACAAAATAGAAGTTACGGATGTAAAAGACTAAAAGTAAAACATGGACGTCACTTTTGGTCACGCGGACACAAAA
>CP070694.1:4087508-4109379 GCA_020353355.1 Desulfobacterales bacterium
AAATTGGGGCAATATAAAGAATCTCCTCCTGCTTAGAAACCTCCGAAAGGGCCAAACCTTGAGAGGAAGTCAGACCGCCGACTAAAAAGTCTATATTATCTTTGCTGATCATTTCCGTAGCCACGCGGGTTGCTTCCTCTGGACTGCCTTTACAATCACGGACAAGGAGTTCTATATTTCGCCCTAAGACGCCTCCGGCATCATTGACCTCTTTGACCAACATCTTAGCACCCTCTGCACTGGGCTTTCCGAAAACTGCTCCGCCACCGGAAAGAATCATCGGAAAGCCCACAGTAATTGATTTTTCCGCTGTCAGGCCAGGTTGCGTAAAGGTAAATATGCCTACAACAAGAATTAAAAAAATTAGCAGTTTTTTCATCATAATGCCCTCCTTTGTTAATAGTTTACAAACCGTTCTCTTATTTCAGAGAACACATCCATAAACTTAGATTTAGACTTCAAACATCTCCAAAAGCAGCCGCGCTTTGAAAAAATATCACTCAGCCACAGTGTCAAAACCTGCCCAAGAAACCCTCTGGCATAACGCGGCTATTTTGGGCCATACCTCGGTATGCTCTTTGGAATCAACCCATTTTAGTCTCAACTCTTCGCTGTCAAAGGTTATATCTATCTGGTACTCCCTCAGGGCATCACGGTTTTTTAATAATGTCGTTCTCTGAAAGCCCGCTTGGATTTTTATACCTGCAACGTACTCATTAAAATACAAGGTTTCTAATTCTTTTTCTCTTCCGTCATGCGGTTCTAAAAAAATATGCAGTTCAATCATAATGACCCCCCTTTCCAGCGGCTTTAGAGCAAATTACCGACCGGTACCCTTGAAAGGCAAATGAAAAAAATGTCTTTCATATTATTCCAATTGACCCTGGCAACCCAAGGCACTTGATTGATGTTTCTATTAATTCAGCAATCAAAGCTTTCACCGGGTTCAAGTCTGATCAATTTGACGCCTGGGGCTCTAATATTCATTTCTGCTTCCAGTTTATCCAAATCCAATTGCTGATCATCAAATGTGCCATAGTGGGTTGGAATTATATATTCCGGCCACACCAATGAGGCGGCATATGCTGCTTCCCTGTAACCCATGTTATACTTTCCACCCACAGTCATTATTGCGATGTTTGGGCGATATAGATTTCTGATTATTGTCATATCAGCCGTAACGCCCGTATCACCAGAAAAGTAAACCGTCGCACCATCCTCAATATCCATTATAAACCCCACAGCGCCGGAACCAGGTTGAATTGGGCCATCTATCCAACCTTCCCCCATGATTTCAGAAGTGTGAGTCGCAGGTACCATTGTTATTGTGAACCCCTTGCTCTTCCAGCTACCGCCAGTGTTAAGCCCATAAACTTCCTGTCCTTCTCTTAGCCCTTTGGATTCTGCATAAAACCCCAATTCAGGTGTGCATATAAGAGTCGCCCCTGTTTGTCTTACAAGCTCAAATGAATCGCCAATATGATCGATGTGCCCATGAGTAGCACATATTGCTGAAGCATTTTTGACGTCACTTTTCTTTAATGAGCACACTGGATTGTCATCTAACCATGGATCAAAATAAACGATCTGATCATCAAACTCGACCAACGCTGAAGCGTGCCCCAACCAGGTAATTTTAGTGTTTTTCATGCTTCTTCTCCTTTTCTTTCAGTCTATTTCCGATCAGAGAGCTAAAAAATTTCTTATTAGATTTTCCTCCTACTCTTATGTTTTTGATGTCCTTCTTCAAGTTAATGAATGATTTGGATCCCAAATTTGTTTTAAATATCAAACTGTGTTTTACAATTCCCAGATTGCTTTTTTTTTGTCAAGAATAAATTCGAATTTATCTTTTAAGCTAAAATTCGTGAAAATTAATGCTAAGTCAGGCAAATAGTATCGACTGTTTAACAGATTTTTGAGTAAGATCAGGCCTGGCAGCTATACTTGACAATATTGGTTCCAAATATTAAACTAAGTTTAAAAATTTTTAATATATGGAGATTGTTTTGCCAAAAAACCGTTATTCTATTAACTCAATCCTCAGGGCTCTCAGAATTCTTGACTCATTTACCTTCGAGGAGTCTGCCTATACAAACAAAGAGCTTGCTAAAAAATTAGGGTTAAACAAAAGTACAATTACTGCTCTTCTCAGTTCATTGGAAGAGGGTGGATTTCTCGAAAAAGATGAGAAAACAAGGGAATATAGACTAACTTACAAGCTGTATCAGCTTGGGTGTGTGTACATTAGTCAAATAGATCTTCGCAAGGTCGCAATTCCCTTGCTCACTGAACTGGCGGTTTCATCAAATGAGACAGTTAATATTGGTTATCTTAATAAATACACAGTCTTCAATATTGAGTCGATAGAGAGCTCTCAACCTGTGGGTATCAGGATTTTTAGTGATGCGCCTACGGATGCGCATGGTTCTGCCATGGGCAAGGCAATATTAGCGCACCTCGATAAAAAAGGGATAGACGAATATTTCAACACGGTTGAATTAACGCGTCATACCCCCAACACTATTACATCAAAGGAGGAATTAAGAGACCATCTAAGCCGGGTGAGAGAGAACGGATTTGCACTTGATGATATGGAGCTCTGGGATGATGTTAGGTGCGTCGGAGCCCCTATTTTCAATGGAGATTCGAAAGTTATAGCTGCTATCAGTCTCTCGGGCCCAGTTTTCCGAATGACGCGGGAGAAAATTGAGAAAGAATACATTTCTGCTGTAAAGAATACGGCATTTAAAATTTCACAAAAATTAGGTTATCTTAAATCTTAAATAAGAGAATATAAAAAAAGGGGGACGTCCGTCCCATTTATATATTTACATTGTGTTTCAGACCTGATATGCATAAGTTGTATGTCTGAAAAACGCGTCCATCGTTAGCCCCTATTTAAGTCAAATTGTTTCATGTCAGTGCGCAACCCCATTTCACAGTCTGGTGATCGGCTAGGCCATCGCCATTCCATGTTCGATAACTGAATCATTGGCAGTTTGAAGTTAATCCTTTCAATCTACTATCTGATTCTACAGACCACAATCGTGGTATCGTCGGCTAATGGTTTGCCCTCGCTAAATTCCTCCAAGCCCTGTCTAATTTCCTGGACCACTTCTTTCACGGGTATACTGTTTACTTGCCGACTCAGCGTTGCCAGGCGCTCCCGGCCAAATTCCTGATTTTGAAGGTTCACAGCTTCGGTGACTCCATCTGTATACAACACAAGAAGATCTTCTTCTTGTAATTCAATTGTTTGTTCTGCGAACTCAGCTTCTTCAACCAAACCGATCGCAGCCCCCGTTGGCCGTAACATCTCTACAGGTTCTTTTTTGCTCTTGTTTTTGTGCAAAACCAGTGGTGGTTGATGGCCCGCATTACTAAATGTGAGTGTCTTTGTTGATGAGTCAAAGGCTCCAATGAAAAACGTTACGAACGTTTCAAAGCGAATATTGTGTATGAACAGCTTGTGTACTTGGCGCATTACCTCGGCAGGCGATTTGTTAATCGGTACTAAAGTCCGCAGCAAAGCCTGTATACTGGCCATATGAAGGCTTGCCGATACCCCATGACCCGCTACGTCTGCTATGGCCAGACCATGAAGTCCGTTGCTAAAATCAATGAAATCAAAGTAGTCTCCCCCCACAATTTGAGCCGGTCGACTAAACGCAGCAATCTCAAGCCCGGGTATATTTGGTACTTCTTGTGGTAATAGCATCTTCTGCACATCCTGGGCCAATTCTAGTTCACTCTCCAAATAACGACGTTCTTCCTTAGAGAGATGCTCAACGCACACGCAAGCGGTATAATCGACTTCCAGGAGTTCTGTTTCAACGTCTTCATGACTAATTTCACACTTGCCTAAAGTTTTAGAATCTGCTTTCGATATGGCGTCATCAATCACATCCAGGCAGCAGAGCACCGATTGTTCGGTCGAGGGACCCAACAAGACTTCTTTCTTATCCAAGGGTGTTGCACGGAGCCATTCGGTAAGCCTATTTCGTTTGTGCAAAAGACCTTTGCGCATGCGCTCTAAAATTAGGGCTTCCATATGTACCTCCTGTTCATTCACTCAAAATGTTTTGATTCCTTGACATAAAACCAAATATCACCTTGGTGGTGATTGAGAGTATCAAAGAAACACCTTAGGCTGTGATATCATCTCCATTTTTGACGATATTACAACATTTTTATGGCATTAAAAACCTTTGATTCGGATAAGTAGCGCAGGGGAGTCTCACCCCTACGCTCTCCAAGAACCGTACGTGACAGTCTCCCGTCATACGGCTCCTACTGTCCAGCCGACGGCCGATAGCCAAATTCCCAAGACGCAAATAGTCTGGGTTCACGGCGTGCAAAGCGACCCAACCAGTGGGTCGCCTTAAGCCAGTGGCCTCTCAGCCTTTTGTATTTCCGCATCGCCCAACGAACTAAAGCATACTGAAGTTGGCGAAGTATGGGACGCATTGCCGATTTGTAATATCTGCCATAATAGTTTAACCAACCCCTAACCACTGGATTGATCCGCCTGGCAATATCCTCTAATGTGAATGAGCTCCATAACTGCAGTTTCCAGCTCCTTATCGTAGCACTCATCGCTTTAATCGCTGATTTGCTCACCGCCGGTGTAAAGCCTATAAAATAGTTGTGTCCCTTACAGTCGCGCGGTCGAAAGCAGTAACCCAGAAAATCAAAGCTCTCATGCTTATAATTGCCAGGGCGCCTTGCATCCTTACAATAGACAATTTTGGTCTTCTCCGGATGCAATTGCAGCTTGCAGCGTGCCAGACGCCTTTCAATGACTCTCAGCATAACCTGCGCCTGAGCTTCTGTACGACAGTGGACAATAATATCATCCGCATATCTCACAAACGGAGCATTGGGATGATTTACCTTCATCCACTCATCAAATGCATGGTGAAGAAAGATATTGGCCAGCATGGGGCTTATCACTCCCCCCTGGGGTGTGCCCTTTTCTCTCTCGATGAGACTGCCGTCCTCCAATTGTGCCGGAGCTTTCAGCCATCTCTCGATGTAAAGCAGCATCCATTTGCTGTCCGTATGCTTTTTCACCGCATGCAGCATCAGCTCATGGTCAATGTTATCGAAGAAACCCTGTATGTCCAAATCGATCACCCAGTTGTACCACCAACACCTTTTACGAACCACACCAACTGCATCCAGTGCTGATCTCCCTGATATGTAACCATAGGAATCCGGATGAAAGATCGGCTCCACCACAGGCTCCAGATACATCTTGACCACCATCTGCGCAATGCGATCCGATACGGCCGGTATTCCCAGCCTTCTGGATCTCCCATCGCTTTTGGGAATGTCTACCGTGCGTACCGGCGGCGGAAAGTAACTGCCCGAGGACATGCGATTCCAGATCTTGTAGAGGTTGTCTTTGAGATCAACCTCAAAATCTTTGATCGACTGTCCATCGACTCCCGCAGCCCCTTGGTTCGCCTTTACCCGACAATAGGCTTCCCAAACCACTTGCTTGGAAATACTAAACGGCTTTGTTTTAGTAATAGGCTCCTCCCATCTCTGGTTGACCACATCGCTAAAACCAGACAGCACAACCCCTTCGCTCCATCTGCATTGCACAGACTTCAACACTACTACGGGTTGTTCCGCCCCCGTGTCCCGCATCGGTACTCTCACGCTTGTGGGTCCTCCACTTGCGTTTCTCCCTTAACATCGGAACGACAGGTTCCCACGTTCCACACAAAAGCCTGGATCAAGTTCATGCCATCTCTATGCCGGGCGCCGCCCAGACAATAAACAGGCTCCCTCTGGGCTTATCCTGCAGGCCTCCAAGTACCCGCAGTTTTGACGCCGTCTCAGATATTTCGACACCTCAACAATGGTTCGCTTGCGCTCATCTCCTTGATCCATACCTGACACGGTCTTCGCCATGCCTTTCCCTTAACGCTCACCACAACGGCTCTTTACCGATGCAGCTTAAGGTGGTTTGAAGCCTGCTCCTGCAAGCCGACTCCGAAGGACCTCCCTTCATCTTCTGTGCAGTTGCGCACACTTTATATTAAAAGTGCGCTCGTGGCGCACCTGGAGTTATCTTAGACCAACGCGTATCCCGGTTTTAGCAAAAATTTTCTTGAATTTAAAAAATATCACATTATGACGTATTTCATCAATCAGTAAATCTCGGCGGCCGAAATTTGAAATTAATTTTTCACCATTTCAAAAAAATGTTGATTTTCGTTGCAGAAATAACTAGAATATTACCGTATAAATCCGAGGTAAATGCTCATTTAGCGCTGAACCAAGGAATAATCGATAAACAACCCTGCCGATAGCGGTGGGGATTTTTTTAGGCTTTTGAGATTGAAACGCTGAGTTAAGGGGCGCAGAGAGATTGATGAATGGGTTGTTGAAAGCAGAAAAATTCAAACCGCCATGGATAATTGCCCACAGGGGTTTCCGGGCTAAATATCCGGAGAATACCCTGATTGCCTTTCAGGCAGCGTTGGATGCCGGGGTGACGATGATCGAGCTTGATGTGACGCCTACCCGCGATGGTAAACTCGTCGTAATGCACGACAAAACGCTGGACCGCACCACCAACGGCCGCGGTCCGGTAAACGGCTATTTCCTGAAAGAGCTAAAAAAACTCGATGCCGGCAGCTGGTTTAATCCTGTTTTTGCCAGCCAGCATGTACCCGAATTAGAGGAAGTAATGGAGCTGGTGCATGGCAGGGCACTGATTAATATTGAAATCAAACCGAATCCCGATGACGACCCCCATCCATCGGATGCCATCGAACGGCAGGTTGTAGAGCTGGTAAATCGGAAAAACGCCCATGATGCTGTTTTGATTTCAAGCTTTGACAGAACTGTTCTTGAGAAAATCGAATCGCTGGAGAACCCACCGGCGCTGGCCCTGATTTCAAGAGATCCGGCTGACAGTTCTACCATAACATTTTGCAGGCGACTAAATATCTTTTCATGGCACCCGAATCACTCCATGCTGTCTCACGAACAGGTGAATTTAATGCATTCGGCAGGCATCAGAGTGTTCCCGTATAATGCTGATACTCCGGAAGACGTTCAGCGGATGTTTGACATGAACGTAGATGGTATCATCAGCAACGACCCCTTATTCGTCATTGATTGGTTGAAACACAACAAGATCGCTTAACGCTTGTATGTTTCAATTCGCTATTTTTGCTACGTCAAAATCAATCTGCCATTTTCCCTCATTTATCTAGATCGTAATCACAAGATCATCGGTATTGACAAATTAAAACGGCAATAAATCTTATATTAATTAGACTTTTAAACTCGAGAAGGCATTTTAATACAGAGGTGAAATCAATGAAGACGATCATCGAACCATTCAAAATCAAATCCGTCGAACCGCTGCGTTTCACCAGTCACAAAGAGAGAAAAGCTATTCTAGAAAAAGCCGGATACAATCTTTTCAACATCCACGCCGATGATGTGCTCATCGATCTGCTCACCGACAGCGGTACGTCGGCCATGAGTGCCAAACAATGGGGCGGTATGATCGAAGGTGATGAAGCCTATGCCGGTTCAAAAAGCTTCTATCGACTCGAGCAAACTGTAAAAGGGCTCACCGGATTTCGCCATATTATTCCCACCCATCAGGGCAGAGCGGCTGAAAAGATTCTTTTCAATATCATGGGCGGCCGTGGCAAAATTGTTCCCAACAATACCCACTTTGATACCACCCGTGCCAACATAGAAATCAGCGGGGCTGAGGCCCTGGACCTACCGGTAGCGGAAGGGCTTGACCCTTCTCTTAAAAAAAATTTCAAGGGTAATATGGATCTGGCGGCACTGGAGGCCTTGCTTCAAAAAGAGAGCCCGCAGCGAATTCCGCTGGTGATGCTAACGGTGACCAACAATTCCAATGCCGGGCAACCGGTGTCGATGGAAAACATCCGTCAAACCTCAAAATTATGCCGGTCCTATGGGATTCCATTTTTTTTAGATGCCTGCCGGTTTGCCGAAAATGCCTATTTCATCAAATTGCGGGAGCCTGGTTATCAGAATACATCCATTCGTGACATCGCCCAGGAGATGTTCTCCTACGCCGACGGCTGTACCATGAGCGGCAAAAAGGATGGTCTGGTAAATATGGGTGGTTTTTTGGCCCTAAACGACGATCAACTGGCTCAAAAGGCGCGCAATATTTTGGTGGTGACCGAAGGTTTTCCGACGTACGGCGGACTGGCCGGTCACGATTTGGAAGCCTTTGCCTATGGATTGGATGAAGTGCTGCAGGAAGATTATTTAAGATATCGGATTCGCTCGGTATCCTATTTAGGCGAAAAACTAGACGCCCTGGGCGTCCCCATATTTCATCCCCCGGGAGGTCATGCCATCTATCTGGATGCCAGCGCATTTCTGCCTCACATCCCTGCCCATGAATATCCCGGCCAGGCGCTGGCCTGTGAAATCTACCTTGCCGGCGGAATCCGCAGCTGCGAAATTGGAAGTGTCATGTTCGGTAAAACCGATCCGGCAAGCGGTGACTTTCAGCCCGCCAAATTGGAAATGGTGCGTCTGGCCATTCCCAGACGGGTGTATACCCAGAGCCACATCGATTATGTGGTGGAATGCATCGGGCACGTTTTTCAAAAACGGGTGCAACTCAAAGGTATGCGTATTGTCTACGAACCGCCGGTGTTGAGACACTTTACCGCACTATTCGAACCTCTAAAAAAATGATTTAAAACCTCAATTTTTTGACTTAAGTCATATCCCGCGGCGTATCTTCTAGCCTAAATAATATAATCACCGATCTAACCCATCGAACGCTTTCACCGTAAATAAGGAAAAATAAAATGAAACCGTATTTAACGAAGGGAATCAAAGAAATAATCGATCAATTTCCAGAGGTTGAAAAAATATTGAATGAATATGACATCGGTTGCGGTCCATGCAATGTTGGCTTATGCCAGCTCAAGGATATTGTTGAAATTCATCGTCTTCCTGTGGACCAGGAGCAGGAGCTGATGGCAAGGATCACCAAAGCGATTGATCCTGAAGCTGAGGTGAAAATTCCAGAAGCTAAAGAGGCCCCGCCACCTGAACCTAAAGCATTTAACTATTCACCGCCAATGAGAAAACTGGTGGATGAACATGTGCTAATCAAACGATGGATCGCATTGATCCCCGAAGTCGTCAAGGATCTCGAAGTGGAATCGCAAGCAGGAAGGCAACTCGTTCTGGATGGCGTGGATATGATTCGATCATATGCCGATAAATTCCATCATGCCAAAGAAGAAGACATCCTATTTAAATATTTTGACGAAAATTCGGACATTCTGAAGGTCATGCATGAAGATCATAAACAGGCCAGAGGCCATGTTCAAGCCATCCTCGAGGCCCTTGAAATAAAAGACAAAAATGCAATTGCTGAGCACCTGATGGCCTACGCTGGGCTTCTCACGGAGCATATTCGAAAAGAGGACGAAATTTTATATCCCTGGATGGACAGTAGCCTTTCCACCAGACAAGTCGGCGAGCTTTTTTCCAAATTTAATGAGGCCGACCTGCAAATGGGCTTTTCACCGAAAAAATATGAAGCATTTATCGATAGTTTAGAAAAAAAATTAAACGCATAGGAGGATAATATAATGCAAATTCAAGGATGCCCTGGTTCAAGGATGATGAGCTTTGAAAATAAAGATGCGAAAGATTCAGGTCGAGTCGTTGGAAAAATCCAGTCCCAGTTAAAACAGTGGCCCATACAGATGCATCTGATTTCACCAACCGCGCCTTATTATCAAAACGCAGATGTGCTTCTAACAGCCGACTGTGTGGCTTATGCTTTGGGCGATTTTCACCGTGATTATTTAAAGGATAAATCCATCGCCATAGCCTGTCCAAAGCTTGATCAGGGTCAGGAAATGTATTTGGAAAAAATAAAAGCCTGGATTGATGACGCCATGATCAATACCCTGACCATACTGATAATGCAAGTGCCCTGCTGTATGGGATTATTGAATTTAGCCCAGCAGGCGGCCCAAACAGCCGAGCGAAAAATCCCATTGAAGTTTGTGGTTGTCGGCGTTCAAGGAGATATTTTGCAGGAAGAATGGGTTTAATTTGGGCGCTTTATTTTGCGTTGCGGGTTGCGGCAGCAAACAAAGTTTTCCCATAGCCGGAATCTGCAACCCGCAACGTTAATACCACAGCAGGCTCATTTCTAATTTTCATGCTATCCCCCAGATACAGTCGCTACGATCATCTTGCGAGCTTTCAAATTTTCCCTTTACAAACTAATCAATAATCGGCACTGTCGATGATGGCGATTCGAATAATTGCGTTGCGAAACGATATTTTCGAACTTTTTGCTTCCTCGGGGGAATATGTTGTTGTAAGGGAAGAAAACATTAATGCGATGTTGGCGATGAGCAGTCCGGGGGCGATTTATCTGTTTTTTCAATCGTTTTCGTGCTTTCCAGATTTCGTGTTTTCGTGATTAGATTAAATTTTTGGCAAAAAAAATAAAGATCTATTTTTTAAAAATAATTGGATAAAGCATCTAAAGAATGGAGCAACTAAGTATGGAATCAATGCAACAATACATTGAGCAGGCTGCCGAGCTGGTTTCAACCGCGGAACGCATTATCGTTTTCACCGGAGCCGGCGTTAGCACGGAATCCGGCATTCCCGATTTTAGAGGCCCGGATGGCATTTGGCGTAAATATGATCCCGAAGATTTTACCATCGATAAGTTTCTCTCCGACAGCAAAGTCAGAAAAATGCACTGGGATTTTCTAACCACAGGCGGGCTTAATTTGACCCAGGCACAGCCTAATCCAGCTCACTATGCCGTTGCGGAACTGGAAAAAATGGGCAAGCTCTATGGAGTGGTTACCCAAAATGTGGATGGACTGCATCAAAAGGCGGGCGTTTCGGAAAATATGGTGTTTCAGCTTCATGGTGACTTGAGTCATGCCAAATGTTTAAGCTGCACAAAGCGCTATCCAATGGAAGAGATTATCGAATGGATGAAAAAAGATATTGACGAGCCCAAATGCGGAGAATGCAGTGGCATGTTAAAACCGGATGCTGTTTTCTTTGGCGAACAACTTCCCTGGGGCGTGCTGATGGAATCGGAGAAACGCTCCCGCAGCTGCGATCTATGTATCGTCCTGGGCTCGTCTCTGGTGGTCTATCCGGCTGCCCTTATCCCCCGCTACGCTCACCAAGGGGGAGCAAAGCTGATCATCATCAATATGGGACCTACAGAATTGGACCGCATGGCAGACATCCGCATCGATGCCAAAGCCGGAGAAGTTACTCCCAAGATAATCGAAATGGCCAAAGCGAAAATGAGAGCCAGATGATTATGGATTTCGGATCTCGGATTGCGGATAAATAAAAACTCTCTATTCGCGACAATCAAGGCGCAGGTGCCAGCCACGACAGCGTTTTTCTACCGAATATGATCAGCAGATTCTTGATTTGCTTCGCTTTGTCCCGGAAGTATGAGACTTAAAAAAAGACACAACCCGGAGGCAAACAACGTAAGCCAAAATACCATCGACACTCCCTTGGCTATAGCATCCTGCATTGCTTTTTGAACATCCGGTGAAAGCAGCGCCTGAACCTCCGGCTGTAATAAGTTTTCGATGTTCTGTGTAATTTGATTCGATACTGAGGCGGATAATTTGTTTGAGCCGGAGTTTATCAGAGAATTCATCGTCGTTGAAATCCTAGCGGTCACAAAACTCCCGGCAATTCCCACGCCAAGGGTGCCGCCCAGCGTCCTGGAAAACTGCTGTGAGGCAGTGGCAATGCCTAAATCCGAGGCAGCCAAGCTATCCTGTACGATAAGCAGGGTGGACATGGATACAAATCCCATCCCATTTCCAATAATACCTAAAACGATAAAACACGTTGCCAGGGACGTGGAAGTGGAAAACGTCAGCATGATTCCACCACCCACCACCAAACATAAGGAGCCCAATACCGCGGAAGGTTTTTTCCCAAAACGATTGACTATCTGGCCACATAACAATGCCCCCACGGACCAGCCCAGGCTGAGCGATAGCATCGCGATTGCCATCTGCATCGGCGTCTTGCCCAAAGCGCCTTGAATAAACAGCGGACTGTAGGCAAAAAGGGCAAATATGGTGAAGCTGGCGAGAAATGCGGCGCCATTGCCTGAGCTAAAGCCTCTGATGCCGAAAAAGTCCAGTGATAGAATCGGTTCCCTGGCCTTCTTTTCAATGTAATAAAAGGCGATACCCGATGCGCCGCTGATGATTAAGAGCAAACTAATTTGCGGCGAAAACCATGCATAGGTGCGCCCGGCTAATAGAAATACGATCAGCAAGCCCAGAATGGCTGTGGATAAGGTTAATGCTCCCAGATAGTCGATAAAAGCCTCTTGCTTTTTTTGACGAACTTCAATCAAGAAAAAAGCAATGCCCATCAGCGAAAAGAAACCCAGGGGCGCATTGACGAAGAATATCCAGCGCCAAGAAAAATAGGTCACAACAAATCCGCCAAATGTAGGGCCTAAAACGCTGGCCAGACCCCAGATAAAACTGGCCAGAGATAACGTCTTTCCACGGTTCTTTGCTGAAGATATATCTGCCAGTACAATATATACGAGGGCAAAGTTGCCGCCGGCGCCTATGCCTTGAAGCGTCCGTGCTAAAATCAGCTGCGTCATACTCTGCGCCAGTCCGGCAAAAATCGAACCGAGCAAAAAAATTCCGATAGAAATACTAAACAAGGTTTTGGATTTGAAAAGATCCGCCAGCTTTCCAAATACCGGCAACGATACGGCACGTGCCAGCAAATAGGCGGAATATACCCAGCTGTAGAGATGCAATCCGCCTAGATCGGCGATAATGGTCGGCATGGCTGCAGACATCACCAGCGCATCCAAAGCTCCTAAAAACAAAGCCAGCAAAGCGGCGGCAATAATATAATATCTGCCTTTGCGACCGATTATCTTTTCCGAAGCTTGCTGGCTATCTGCAGCTGTTTGATGTGTTTCTGAAGATGCATTGCTTTGATTTAGGCGCAAGAAATCTAATTCCCATAAATATTTGCACGCAGAATCAGGTTGCGAATATAATTTTTGTTCCGGACATGTTTAACAGAAACTTGTCCGGCATCTCATTTTCGATATGCATTATGGCTTTACGGCCGGTGCAATGAGTGGGAACAATATACTGGGGATTTAAAGCTTTCAAGGCTTCAGTTGTCGGTTCAATAATGGGTTCAAAATCCGCTCCGGTCAAATGAAAACCGCCCATAACAACATAAATTTGGTCAACGCCGGCTACCTCCCGGGCATATTTCACCGTGTTGATGATGCCGGAATGCGCACAGCCGGATAAAACCACCAAGCCCTTTCCCTTCACATTGGCCACAATACCCGTGTCTTCTTCAATGGGATCCCACTTCTCTTGCCCGTCATCATCATAATACATGCGAGGAAACCCTTTTTCAAAGTCCGTTTGTTTGGGAATCTGCCCCAAAAATAAAAGCGAATCATCCAACAGCATTCTGGGATCTTTGGATTCAACTATAGATATACCCGTATTTTCAATTTTTTCCCGGACCAGTGAAGGCAGATTAATTTTGAATTCTTCGCTGATTTTTACGTAACGTGATTTTCTGAACGCCGTTGGATGAAGAACCAGCTCAATGCCTCGTTTGGCGACACGCTCAGCAAGCTGCTCCAAACCACCAAAATGGTCCATATGCCCGTGGGAGAGCACCATCGCTTCAATGGTCGTTAAATCTATTCCCAGCGCATCTACATTAAAAGCTGCTCCGTGTTCGGAAAACCCGAAATCAAAAAGGATGCTACGAGCCCTATCTCGAGTGGTGACGGTGACAAGCGCCGAAAAGCCATGTTCTGCTAAGATACTGTTCTTAATTTCCTGGTCTTTGATCGGCATGGCCCGCTGCACAATCTCGGTGCTGTCAAAGGCGGCGACATCGATGTCGTTGTCCTGAAGGGTTAAGATCTCCACTTTGTCCACTTCTTTTAGCTTTAGAGTCATAATCTCCTCCTTTGTCATCGTTTAAAAATATATTCCACATTATCAAGCTAAAATCCTGTTGCTGGTCTCTGAGTGGTGATTTCTGGTCGTTTAGCCATTCAGGCGTGTTGTGGGGCTAGATTCAGATATCGTGGGTAGGACAGAGCTTTTACCAATATGAAATATATAAAAAATCAATACATATCAGAGCAGCTCACGGCTCGACGACCCTCCCTTCGGTCTCAGCGTTCGGCCGAGCTACATTCGGCCTGAGCTCAAGTCGAAGGCGGGCCAAATGGAGCTCGTCGAGTTCCGTGGCTTTCTTTAGGGGTCGACGCCATGGTCGACCCTGCAATCGGGGCCACATAAAAAATGGATAAAATTTTTCTAGCTTTTTTTAGAAGTCACCGTCTGAAAGGAGGATATTTGCTGCGTTACTTTTTTGCCCTTGCACTTCGGGCATTGATATTTTTTCTTTTCATATTCGGAAATGGAGATGGTTACCGTAAAGTTTTTCTTGCATTTTTCACAGAAGAACTCATAGGTGGGCATTGCAAACCTCCTTTGGGTATGGCATCCATCTTAACGTAGTTTAGTATCATACGGTTTTTACTAGCTTTGTCAAGAAATTTCAAGTAAACAAAGAGATAGATAGTTTCGGCTGAATTAGAATAAAGATAGGCTAGAAGCGGTTTCAAAACCTTGGATCACGTCCGAAAGCAAGGCGTGAGCCGATGAAAAAGCGCAGCATACACATTCGTATGTGAGCATATTGAAGCGGTTCATAACACAACTAGAGGGCTTTAAATGGGGTTTTGAAGCCAATTCAAAGCACTATGTCCTCTGCTCCATACAAATCTTTGAAAACTCCCATCCCAGAATCGCCTTCTTTCTGGCCGTACCACTGCCGTAATTTCCAAAATCAGCGGTTTTGCGGATAACCCGGTGGCATGGAATAATGAAAGATATGGGATTCGTGCCAACCGCACTGCCCACTGCGCGGGTGGCTTTCGGCAAGCCAATTTTTATGGCCACATCTTCATAGGTAACCACCGAGCCAAACGGAATTCGGATCAACGCCTCCCACACTTTGATCTGAAAATTGGTTCCATTTAAAATTAGATGCAACGGTGCCGATTCGTTCACCATGGACGGATTAAAAATTCGATGAACCAGTTTCCGTGATCGATCCGGATCCTCTCTTAAATCGGCATTCTTCCAGCTGAATTCTAGTTCGGAAAGCACCCGTTTTCGATTCGCGTCTTTGACAAAGTACAGGCCACAAATGCCCCTTTCAGTTGAGGCCAGCAAACACTCACCAAACGGACTGGGATGAAACCCGTAGGTAATCAAAACCCCTCTTCCCTTTGATTTGTATTCTCCAGGGGTAACCGCTTCGCAGGTAACAAATAAATCATGAAGCCGCCCCGGACTCGACAAACCGGCTTCATAGGTAACATCCAGGATATTACGCGAGTCCTCCAGCAGCTGCTTGGCATATTCTTTGGTTAAAAATTGCAGAAAGCGTTTCGGGCTAATGCCGACCCAGCGGCTGAAAAGGCGTTGAAAATGGTATTCACTCAAATGTATCCGGCCCGCAATTTCCTTCAGAGTCGGTTGAGAATAAAAATTATTTTCAATAAATTTGATGGCCGTCTCAACACGATCATAATCGACTAAAGCTTTTGAAAAATCTGCCGCACGCTTCATGTATTTACCCCCTCCTCAACAGGATGTTCGGACTATAGACATCATAGACAACAAAAGCCACCCGATTCTTGCGATTTTTAAAAAATAGGGTTGAATTGAAGGAGCCTTACTGCAATAAGATGCAGGCAGGCAAATCTTGATGCCAAAAGTCACTGTCATGTAAAAAATTGAAACGTTTAATCAAATAAATTATATTCAACTGCGAATGAAGACCAAGGAGAAAGCCCTATGCATCTGATAACGGTGACGCTATACCCGGAAAAGTACCCCACCGCCGACCATTATCCCTTTAATCTAAACCTAATTCAAGAAACGAAACGGTTACGGTTCACCGCAGCGGTTACTTTTTTCGTGGGTGAAAATGGTTCCGGCAAATCCACTCTTCTGGAAGCTATTACCCGCAAATGCGGCATCATCATGTGGCAGGGAATTACCCGACCGCGATATAATGCAAGCCCCTATGAAAAGGAGCTGTATAGGGCCATTGACGTGGAATGGCAAAATAAAAGGGTGCCCGGATCGTTTTTCGGATCCAACATCTTTCGAAATTTCGCGCAGCTGTGGGACGAATGGCTCACCATGGATCCGGGGTTATTGAATTATCTAGGCGGAGAATCGTTTATGTCCAAATCTCACGGCCAATCCTTGATGGCGTTTTTCACCTCGCGCTTTAAAATCAAAGGAATCTACTTCTTAGATGAGCCGGAAACAGCTCTATCACCCAAAAGCCAATTGGAGTTGCTCAAGCTATTGACTGAAATGTCCCGGTCCGGCCATGCCCAGTTTATCATCGCCACCCATTCCCCGATTTTACTGGCTTGCCCGGGTGCCCAGATATTGAATTTTGATACCTCGCCGGTCACACCCATCGATTACGAGCGCACCAACCATTACCTTATTTATAAGGATTTTATGGCTGAGCCGAAAAAATATATATTAACAAATTAAAAATGGAAAAAAGAGGTTAATTCAAAGTCCATGGAATCTAAAAATAAGCAGGTTCATGTGCTCATCGTCTCCGATGCCACGGGAATAACCGCTGAACGTGTGATTTCCGCAGCTATTGTGCAATTTGAAGAGATCCGACCGATCTATAACAAATTCTCCTATGTTCAAACAAAAGAAAAGATCGATGAGATTTTAGCCGACGCTGAGAGACATGATGCCATCGTCATTTACTCGCTTGTGTCAGAAGAGCTTCGAGATTATTTTGATAGAAAGAAGAGAAACCGTCAAGTTTATACCATTGATCTACTCGGTCCTCTTTTAAAACGAATTGGAAGACAGCTAAATATGATACCTGTCTCTCGACCCGGCTTATATAAGGGTTTAGCTGAAGAATCGTTGCGACTTTCAGAGTCCATTGATTTCACGTTAAAGCATGACGACGGCCAAAATGTAGAGACGCTTTATGATGCAGATCTGATCATCCTTGGCGTTTCCAGGACGTCAAAAACACCAACCAGTCTTTATCTTTCGTGCAATAATAATCTTAGAGTAGCCAATATACCCATTATTCCAAACGAAACGCCGCCGGAGCAAATATTTACGGTAAAGACACGAAAGGTCGGCTTAACGATTTCGCCAGAAAAAGTTGCCATCATCAGAAAGAAACGATTTGCTTACGCAGGACCCGGTGAATACATAGAACTTGAATTTATCAGACGGGAAATCCTCTACAGTCACAAAATATTTCGGGAGATAGAAGGGCTTCAGGTAATAGACGTGACCAATAGCTCAATTGAAGAAATTTCCGAACAGATATTATCACTTATTTAATTCTGGTAAATTAAAAAGGAAAATTAGAAATATATGGAAACCAGCCCAGATACCTCTGTTGGGATTGCAGGATTAAAGTTTAAAAACCCTATTGTGGTGGCGTCCTCTGAATGTGCTGCCAATTTTAGGTTATTAAAAAATTGGACGAACCGAAAAATTGGCGCGATCGTTACCAAGACTTTTACGTCACCAGCGGAATTTAGGATACGGGTTCGTCCATACCAGTTCCCGCTGAATAAATTTGGAAAGGCATATCGGCAGGGCGGATGTCTGTATTCACTGGCAGCCCCCCATGTTGAAGACAGCGAGACGGTAAAAATCCAAGTTGCACAGATGGCCGAGCATTGCAGGGCATCATCGGTGATTTTAATCGCCAGCTTCTTTGAAGATCCTCAAAATGATGACCTCTGGATCAGACAGGCCAAATCGTTCGAGCGTGCCGGGGCCGATATGTTGGAGCTCAACTTCTCTTCGCCTTCAGCGGCCAAAGTGTTTTCACAAAGCTTTGATTCGGCAGGCCACATTATCTCTCAAGTAAAAAAAAATACCTCCATTCCCATTGGTCTGAAACTGAGCCCGACACTTGAACCGCTGGAGTTGTTTATTCAAGCCTGTGCTGACGCCGGCCTGGATTTTGTTACCGCCCACAATGCACCCAGTGGCATTGTTGTGGATGTTGAAAATGAAGTCCCCTTCGGTGCACCCGCACTGGGCGGGTATGTAATGGGACGGGTCTTTTTACCCTATTCATTGGGAAGAATCGTTAGAATACGAAAAATCGTGGATATTCCGATAATTGGCGTTGGCGGGATTTATGAGGCGCAGGATGCGTTACAGTATATCCTTTGCGGCTGTCCGCTGATAGGTATCGGCTCGGCGCTCTATTTCAAAGGACCCAGAATTCTGGACGAAATCCACAACGGAATCACAGATTGGATGCAGCAAAAAGGTTATGGGACGCTAAGCGAATTCCAGGGAAAGGCATTCACCCATATTAAAGATGCAGCCAGCCTGAAATCCCGAGAAAAACATCCCTACACCACACCACCGGATTGCCCCTATATACCGATAATAGATGATGAGCTGTGTAACCGTTGCGGCATATGTGAAACCACATGTATTTATAATGTCTTCAGCGTAGACAAAAACAAATCAATGGTTTTGGTCCATGAAGACAAATGTTGGAGTTGCGGGTTTTGTGTGGGTATCTGTCCTGCCGGAGCCATTGAATTGAGAGATCGAAAGAGCAAACAAAAACTCATCTGGAACAATCAGGGGCTGGCGCAATCATTTTGAAAATTGATTAAAGTAAGGCCGGGCAGCAATGCCATCACATAAATGCCCCTGTCTTTATATTCATATCGACTTTAAATATGCAAAAGCCATCCCCTACTTACCAAAACCAATAAAAAACTTGACATTTCATACCATAATAAATTTATATCATACATACCTAAGGGAATTGGCCGGTAAAAGAACGCTAAAGCAACCAAATTCTCGTTATGAAAGGAGGTGATAGAAAAGGGAAATAGCCCGCAGCTGGCAAGGTGACAATCCTTCTGGCTCAAACCACAAAAAAGAAAGGGGGTTAACATGAGGTCGAAAACATTCCGATTTAATCTATACATCATTTTGGCCATTGCCTTTTCAATGATATTTCTTCAAACAGAAATGTCCGTCGCCAAATCAATGACCCTGAAAGTATCCCATCAATTTGCCGCCGGAGATGTCCGCGATGAGATGGGCCGTGTGTTCGGCAATATGGTCACCGAAAAGACCAAAGGAGAAATTCAATTCCGGCATTATCCCGCCCAATCTCTTTTCAAGGCAGGTGATCAATGGGATGCCATGCGCAAAGGCGCACTGGATATGTCGACTTTCCCCTTGGACTATGCATCGGGCAAGGTTCCGCAATTGTCCATTACGTTAATGCCATGTTCGGTGACCAATGTTAAACAAGGGCTGAGCTGGCGCAACAAACCGATCGGTAAAAAGGTTGATGCCCTATTGGAACAGCAAGGCATCCGAAATCTCGTATGGGCCTGGTTTGACGGTGGAATCGGCAGCAAAATAAGACAGATAAAATTGCCGGCCGATGTGGCCGGGACAAAACTGCGGGCTGCAGGTAAAAAATTTGAATACATGCTGAAAGAAGCCGGGGCTTCGATCACCAGCATGCCTTCATCGGAAACCTACCATGCGCTTTCAACCGGGGTTATAGATACCATGCTGACATCTTCGGCTTCCTTTGTCTCTTATCGGCTCTACGAGGTTCTGAAATACATCAACGCCCCCCGGGACTATTCCATCTGGTATATGTCGGAAAATTTGTGTATCTCGGAGAAAACCTGGAGCAAGCTTACCGCGGATCAGCAAAAGATCTTTCTGGAAACAGCCGAGTGGATGCATGAAAACTGGATCGAGAAAAACTTTAAGACACTGGTGGATGAACTGATCGACACTTTCACCAAAGCCGGGGTCGAGATTCATTACATGAACCAGGCAGAATTTAACCAGTGGCTGGAATTTGCAAAGGAAACTGCCTGGAAAGAATATGCCCAAACCGTTGATGGCGGACAAGAGCTTTTGAATTTGGCACTGGATGCGATGAAATAATTTTTATAATGACGGCTGCTCTTGTGAGCCCTGTTTGTCCAGAAGCTCATGAGAGCGCCGTCGGGCAATTTTTCATGCTGCGCAGCAGCATGCCCCGCTTTTGCCTTTAATGCTTAAAAAATAGCGAACTATTCGGATTCTCAATTAAGGGAAATCAATCATGAAACAGCTGGGGAAAATACTGGCCCGGGTGATTGAAGGATCGACCTATTTTACAGGCTGGGTTGCGGCATTCTGCATGGCCGCTGCCGCTTTGATCGTTACCGAGGGGGTTATCGTTAGAAAAGTACTGGGTATTTCCACCATCTGGCAAATAGAGGCATCGGTGTTTTTGCTTATTTTCACGGTTTTTGCCGGCGCCCCCTTTGTTCAGAAAAACGAACATCATCTCAATGTCGATTTGGTGATTATCCATCTGTCGCCCCGCACTCGGGAGATAACCCTCATTGTTGTCTCGATTCTGTCATGCCTGATCGCCGGATTGGTGGCGTGGTATGCCTGGCCCATGTGGTGGGAGTCAGTTGTCGGGAATGAGCATTCTGAATCCCTCTGGGGGCCCCCCCTATGGATTCCATACTTATTTCTGCCACTTGGAATGACGCTGCTTTTTTTGCAATATATTATCTACATCTACGCCAAAATAATTTCTTTGAAAAGAGGCGAAGTAATCGAAAAAGCAAAGCGCTTCGAACTGAAAGATATCGACCTGGACGAGGCGGATTCAAACCCGGAAGAATCCTAGAACCTGGAAAGGAAGCCCCATATGAACGAATATATACTGGCCGTGCTTCTTTTTGGCAGTGCTTTTGCGTTGTTAATCTCCGGTATTCCCATCTGGGCAGGATTAACCGCCATATCCATACTTTTCATTCTTATTTTCTCTCCGCACCTTTTAGAAATAGTTCCGTTTGTGCTTTATGGGAGCATGAATAATTTTGCGCTATTGGCAATTCCGCTGTTTATTTTTCTCAGCGCTCCCATCGCCGAATCAGATGCCAGCAAAGATTTATATGAAACCCTGCACAAATGGCTTTACAAAATCCCGGGTGGCTTGGGAATTGCCAACATGATCGGCTGCGGGATTTTTGCGGCTTTATGCGGTTCCAGTCCGGCGACAGCTGCGGCCATCGGCGGCATCGGGATTCCCGAAATGCGCAGACGCGGTTATTCCCCGGCGCTGAGCACAGGATTGATCGCCCATGCGGGCACATTCGGTATTCTGATCCCGCCCAGTGTCACCATGATTCTATACGGCGTGGCCACCGAAACATCCATCGGCAAATGTTTTATTGCCGGGGTTATCCCGGGTATCCTTGAAATCTTCTTGAGCTGCATCTGGGTGGGCGGTGTTTTTTATTTCCGCAAACTGGTGCCTGCCAGGCGCGGCGCCATGTATTACATTGAAGATCGGGGGGTGGTTGAAACATTTTCTTGGAAAGAACGGTTTACGTCTCTGATTAAGGTTCTACCATTTGTCTTAATTATCATCGGAATCATGGGATCCCTGTACGGAGGTTGGGCAACTCCGAGTGAAGCCGGCGGATTGGGCGCTGTTCTTTCCCTCTTCTTTGTGATGACTATCTATAAAATTTACAGACCAAGCCAGCTGTGGAAGATATTTATAAAAGCCTTAAATGAAAGCAGCATGATATTGATGATTATGGCCGCCGCTTTGCTCTTTGCCTATGTGTCTTCAGATCTTTATGCCACCCAAACTCTGGGAGAGCTGATCTTAAAACTTCCCTTGGGAA
>CP070694.1:4109479-4121482 GCA_020353355.1 Desulfobacterales bacterium
CCAGACATCTTCAGGCCCTGCTTGTCATTTTACCGATGGTTCCCTCTATTATTTTGTTCGTCGGGTTCATTATGGGATGGCGTTATAATAATGCGGCACTAATGCTTGCATCTCTGGTCATGGCGCTCTCTTATCTGGCGGTCACGATGCATTCCGGTAATAACCCGTCGGAAGGAAACATGAACCTGCCGGTAACCCGGGGCATTACTTTTTTGCTGCCGTTGAACCTGGCCTCATTTACCATGATGACAAAACGACGGATATTTACGACGGTTGGAATTGTTTCGCTGGTTCTTATTTTCGTTCAAGGCGTTATGGTGCTGTTATTTTGTTATCCTCAGAGCCACGTGTCATCTCAATTTTTTACCAAAATCACATCCTCCTTTCCTCTGCTTGCCGAAAATCTATCCGGTTCGTCTGTGTGGGTAAGCTCAGTTCTTTCCTACGATGTATGGTTTGGATTTGAAAGCATAGCCATCCCTTCGATTATTGCTTTTTCGCTGGCCTTTATTTTCGGGCTGGGATACTTTATTTACACCAGGGATATTCAAATTGGCGGTTTGTTTCTGGCCCTCTTTGCTACCTTGATGGCGTTTGCCGCCAGCTCCCCCGATCCGTCGTTTATTTTTTATTTTATCGCCGCCGGACTAATTTTGATTGTCACTGCGGTCGAAGCATCGTTTTCCATGGCATATATTGATGAGCTTACCGGATTGCCGGGGCGCCGAAGCTTGAATGAAACCCTTCTAAATATGGGTAAACGGTATGCCATCGCCATGATCGACGTCGATCATTTTAAAAAATTCAATGATACCTATGGCCACAAAACCGGTGATCAGGTTTTAAAGATGATTGCCTCCAAGCTGGAACGAATATCGGGGGGAGCAAAAACGTTTCGCTATGGAGGTGAAGAATTTACCGCCATATTCCCCGGTAAAGATGTTGACGATGCTATTTCGCATGTGGAAGGATTCAGAGAGACTGTTGAATCCACTCCGTTTGTGGTGCGCGGAACGGATCGCCGCAGAGGCCGGGCTAAAAGAAATAGAGGTCAGGGCAAATCACCGGATCAAGAGCAAGTAAGTGTAACGGTCAGCATCGGCCTTGCTTCGCCGGATAAGGATTTAACCGACCCGGACAAAGTTTTAAAGGCGGCCGATAAAAGTCTTTACGACGCCAAGCAAGGTGGAAGAAATCGGGTAGAATATCATCTGGGTTAAAAATGTTTAGCCCTAATTGAGTTAAAACCCAATTAGGTGTTATTTGTTATTAGTTATCTGTTATTAGTTTTCATAAATCTACTGTCGAAAATACTCCTGGCTGTTGATAATGATGTAAATTTGCGTTTGATATCTTTTCCATTAACGAATAACAAATAACGATTAACTGCTAAATGAGCGGTTTTCGCTCATTTGGTGTTTGAATTACGATGTGGAACCGCGGATATCAACAGTCTTTAATCCCTCAAGGAATTGATGCGCCAGAGGAATATCAATGTGGTGCTCGAAAATTTTGCCGTTCCTGCTGATTCCCCGTATTTTGCCATCATGCAGAAAATACTGCAAAAGCTTTTTGCCGATCTCGATGCGGTCGCGGGTGTTTTCGATTTCAGCTCTGGCCGGCAGGGGCGCTGGTATCGACAAATCCCTGTCTAAAAGCGATTTCATGAAATTGAGTATGCGACCGAGTCTAAGCAGTGTGACTGTTTCTAAGCGCGAGGTGGTATGGGACACGGGCAGGGCAGAGGAGCGCATGCACGAAAAATGCGCCGGTAATATCTTCAATTTTGCGCACAGGTCATAATCCAGGCTTCCCGGGGCCGGATAAAAAACGGACACGCCGGCCAGCACTCTTCTTTCGGCCAGAAAAAGCAAATCTGAAAGCGAATCCGTTGCACTTTGATTCGGGGCCCCGATAATAATAGACCCGACCCCATTCAGTCCATAGGTTTTGGATAGATTCAACGCCCGATCAAACGCCGACCCGACAGCGGGACGTTGAAATCGCCTGAGCTGCTCCGTCGAGATTGATCCGAGGGATAGGTTCAGGGTCTTGAAACCCGCCGCTTTCATGGATTTTATCACCTCGTCGTCCAGCGATGGGGGGTAAAGACCGTTCATTGCTCTGAGTTCCAGACGATTTTCACCGAAACGCTTTGCGATTTCCTGCAAAAGCGTGATGAACCACTTACGGTCCAGGGATAGGTTTTCGTCTTCAAAATCGATAAAGCCGGCATCACGAGTTGCAATTGCTGATTCGATCTCCTCGATCACCGATTCAATGCTTCGGCGGCGAAATGGGAGATATGATCCAGCCCCCACGCTGCAATAGGTGCACTTCATTGGGCATCCGCGACTGGCAACGATCACGGCGCTTCCGCGCTTTGCCCGTTTGTAGAATTTATGATGGATCAGATGGGTGGCTGGAAGCGGATATTGGTCCAACTGGCGCATGATTGCGGGGCTATTGATGCGAAGTTTCCCATTGGATCCCCGATAGACTAACCCGGGGATACTATCATAGCGTTCCCCGCTATGAACGGCACTGGCCAGCATGGCAATTGAGACTTCACCCTCACCGCGCAAGACGAAATCGACTGCCGGCGATGCCATAACACTCTCGGGCTGGGCAGTCGGGTGATGGCCGCCGACGACGATGTTGCATGTGGGAAGATATGCTTTGACGGTTTCAGCGGTTTTTATCGCCTCTGCCATATACGGCGTGAACAATGAGGATATTCCGACCAGAAACGCCTGTGATTCTCTGGCTAATTTCCCGATATGTTCAAAACTGTAGCCGAAATGTTTAAAATGACCAAACAGGGCAAATGGTGATTGATCTGCCTTTGCGTAGTACAGGCTTAGGTAAGACAATTCATCGGGTAAATCGAGGATGCGAGATTTGGAACTGGCCAGCGCATCTAAAATGCCAACCGAAAAACCATCATTGATCAGGGTGGTTGCCATGCAGGCCAAACCATAGGGAATGGTTCGCTTGGCTGTCAGATAAAAATCTCTAATCGGAGGCTGTATTAACAGTATGTCAGTCATTGTCTAATCTGTATAAGACTAATAGAAGCGGTTTCATAGGCCCAGATCATGTTCGAGAGCAAGGCGTCCCGCGGATTGAAAGCGGAGCGTACGCACCGTGGCTAGAAGCCACTCCCACTAAATTTTTTAGCCATCATACTGTTCATCCATTAATCTCCAATATAAGCAGTGGGAGCGGCATCTTGCCGCGATAAATAAGCATTTCAACCTGCGGGACAACGCGGCTATAGGACATCAGATGGGCTTATGAAACCATTTCTATCCATTTTTTAAGTTTCGGTAGAAATTTATGATTGGCCCTAGGCAGCGCGTATTGATCAATTTCGTCCAGTTTGATCCAGCGGTGCGCCACCGGCCCGTTGCGTTTAACCCGACCGGATTTATAGTTGCAGCAAAATATCTCCATGGTAATTTTAAAATGGGTGTAGGCATGTTTCACCTGCGCCAGATGATCGATGACTGCCACCTGTAAACTTACTTCCTCCTTGATTTCTCTGACACAGGCGGCTTCAGCGGATTCCCCTTTTTTAATTTTACCCCCGGGAAATTCCCACAAACCGCCCAAAAGTCCATCCGGTTTTCGCTGGGTAATCAGGACCCGGCCGTTTTTAAACACGACCCCAATGGCGATGTGGTATTGCGGCGTCTGCCGCGCAGCCTTTTTCTTGGGATATTCTGCAACAGTTTTTGTTTGATAGGCCAGGCAAAACCGTTGAACCGGACACCGGTCGCATAACGGATGTTTGGGTTTGCAGATTATCGCCCCCAGTTCCATGAGGGCTTGATTATAGGTTCCCGGCATTTGGGTATCCTTCAGCGCCTCGGCTGTTTCTTTGAACCGTTTGGTTGAAGTGGAATTGTTTAGCGGCGCAGCGATACATTGCAGGCGGGCTAAAACGCGTTTCACGTTCCCATCCACAACCGCATACGGAAGCCCAAACGCAATGCTCAATACCGCGGCGGCGATATAGTCCCCGACCCCCGGCAGTTTTCGAAACTGATTCCAGGTAGTTGGTATGACCCCCTGATATTGTTGCTGAACATTACCGGCAGCCCGGTGAAGATTGCGGGCCCGGGCATAGTATCCCAGGCCCTCCCAGACCTTGAGAACATCGTGCAACTCTGCTCGAGCCAGATGTTTTATCGTGGGAAATTTCTGGAGAAATTTACGATAATAGGGCAGAACCGTACTGACCTGGGTTTGTTGCAGCATCGCTTCCGACACCCAGATACGATAGGGATCTTCTGTTTTGCGCCAGGGCAGAGACCGGTGGTTATTTAAATACCAATCGATCAAATTTTTTTGAAAATATTGGATGTCTATGTCTTTCATCGAAGAAGCTATCCAGCTTTATGATATTGTCCGCGCACTGGACACTATGATTTGGGTTTCTTTGCCGTTGCCCCGCCTCCTTCACCCAGAATATGATTTAATACGGCCTGCATATCTGAGGTTGAATCCTTACAGGAACCGTCGCGGCACATATGAGCGGTGGTTTGCCCTTTGACCACCTGCAGGCCGTCGGTGAATCCGGCAAATTTGGCCAGGCGCTCGGCATTTTGATCTGATTTGATCAGGGCAACCTTGTTGGGGGCAAAATTGAGGTTCAGGGCTGAAAGCAGGTTCTGGGTGTCGGGTCGATCCGGTTCTCCGGCAATCACGATTTCCTGGCCCGGACGCAGCGCAAAATCCAAGCTCATTAAAAAGAAGGTAAACGCTGGCGGCTGAGCTTGGACGGTGCCGGAAAAGGCCTTTACATGGCGCTGCGCCGTTTCTTCCCATAATGGATTACCGGTTAATCTGGACAGACTGAGCAAATTAAACAGGGAGACGGAATTGGCTGACGGGATGGCCCCGTCGTAAAGTTCTTTGGGGCGCACCGGAAGCTCCTGGCTTTCTTTGGGGGTGGAAAAAAAGCCGCCGCTTTGCGCATCCCAGCATCTGTCCATCATCTGTTTTTGCAAATATACGGCTTCTTCGGCAAAGGTTAAATCGAATGTGGCCTGGTAGAGCGAAATAAGGCCGTTGATCAAAAATGCATAATCGCTGGCCTGAGCTTCAATTGCCAACTCACCGTCTCGAAACCGATGAAACAGCTGTTTATTGCTGTCCCGCATTTTCCTGAGGATAAATTGAGCTGCGTTGCCAGCCGCTTGGGCATAATCAGGGCGTTGCAGGACCCGGCTACCCAGCGCCAGAGCGGCAATCATCAGTCCGTTCCAGTCCGTCAGAATTTTATCATCTTTTAGCGGATGGACCCGCTGTTCGCGTATTTGAAAAAGCTGGTCGCGAATCTCATCCCATTCCGCCATAAGATCCTCCGGGCGCAGCTCATATTTTTCAGCCCACTTGCTCAGAGGTACGGTGAGATGCAAAATATTGGCCCCGCTCTTTTGGCCGCTGGCTTCGTCTTTAAAATTGCCCTCTGTACTCATGCGAAAAATCCGTTCCCACATGAGTGCCCGATCTTGATCCACAATCTTCCGGAACTCCTCAGTGGTCCACACGTAAAACTTGCCTTCCTCACCGTCGCTATCGGCGTCTTCGGCCGAATAGAAAGCGCCTTGCGGAGATGTCATGTCCCGCAAGACATAGGTAAATATTTCCTCGGCAGTCTGCGCATAAAACGGATTTTTGGTAATCTGATACGTTTCCAGGTATGCCATGGCAATCAGAGCCTGATCATATAACATCTTCTCAAAATGCGGCAGAAACCAACGGGTGTCGGTGGAATAACGGTGAAAGCCAAAGCCCACGTGATCCCAGATTCCCCCAAGACGCATGGCGGTCAGTGTTTTTTCGACCATCTCCAGCGCATACGGGTTATCCAAGCGATGATGAGCGCGTAATAAAAAAAGCAGCCGATGAGGCATCGGAAATTTCGGCGCCGGTTCAAATCCACCCAGTCGGGCATCATAGGTGCGTTTGATTTGTTCATAGGCCTGATCCAGCAGGGATTCATCCGGTTCGCCGGCAGCAGAAAACGAAAAGGCTTTATTTAAATTCGCAGCAATTTTAGTCGCCGAATCGCTTACTTTAGCCGGTTGAGAAGCCCATAGGTTTTTTACCTGCTGGCAAAGCTCGATCAGGCCGGCACGTCCGAAGCGAGTGTGTTTGGGCATATAAGTGGCGGCAAAAAAAGGTTTTTTATCCGGGGTGATAAAAAGATTCAACGGCCAGCCGCCGCTGCCGGTGAGCATCTGACAGGCAGCCATATATACGGCATCGACATCCGGCCGCTCTTCGCGATCTACCTTTATACATATAAAGGTATCATTGAGATATCCGGCCGCCTCTTGATCTTCGAACGACTCCCTTTCCATCACATGACACCAGTGGCAGGTGGCGTAGCCGATGGATAAGAAGACGGGTTTATTTTCAGCCCTGGCCTTGGCAAAGGTTTGTTCAGACCATGGATGCCAGTCCACCGGATTGTGGGCATGCTGAAGCAGGTAGGGGCTTTTTTCGTTAATGAGTTTATTGGGAGGCATCGTATTCTCCTATTGGTAATACATTGCCGCTACGCTTAAGCGGTGATGCGGATTAAATTTAATATCGAATACCTGCCCGCCATCGTCCGACTGAGGCGGACTCAGGCGAGGCGGGCGGGTCCAACAAGGAATTTCGAATTTCGAAGTTTTCTTGTCTGTTATATTATCGATGGTTTCAGAATCAAAACGCCATCAAACAAAATAGGTACTCCAATAGTCCTTTGCAATGTATCAAACGATAAATGTAAACTGGTTTCAGAAGTTTTTGAGATGGTGATATGGCGGATAAGTCGTCAGGCGAGGATCATCAACCGGCACGCCGATGGTGAAATGATATAAACTCTGATATTGATTGTCGCCAAATCCCAGCATATCGTGGACGGCATCATCAAAAAAACATCCGATTCCCGTACCTCGAACACCATGGGCTTCGGCTTCCAGGTAGAACACCTGTCCGATCATTCCGGTCTCCCAAAACAGATGACGGTATCGGTAGGGCTCTTTGGCAATGATGGTTTGAAACTTCGTGATCATGCCCAGCGAAAAAGCGCTATATCCGGCTATTTCTTGATGGCAGCTAACCATTATGGCATCCCGTTTGCAATTTCCCGTTTTTAATAGAAAAAAAGGAAAATTATCTTCAATCGGCCGCCAGACAAATTCGGGTTTAGAAATTTGTTTGATCTCGGCTATATCATGATCATTGCGAAAAAAGAAATAGAGTCCCGGCAATAAATCCTCAACATTGTGGATAAAAAGGAAAAGATGGGTTTGCGGTTGGATTAATTCCACATCAAAGGGGGCACAACCGTTGCGGGCAATGGTTTTGTCCAGCATGCTTAGCAATTGCGCTTTGGTCACAGATCCATTGCTGTCAAAGGACGTGGCGCTTCTTCGTTTGCGGATTATTTCAGCGGCGGAAAATTGGCTGGATGATACGCTAGACCATGGTCGACGTCCGTAATCATAGATATGCTCGTCAGTTATGGGCTTGCGGGTAAATTCAGCTGTTTTATAAATTATTTCCCAGTTGATATATTCCGGGCTTAACTGATTCGGATTGCCGTTAAAGGATAGATCATCAAGGGCTGAAATAATTTCATCCGGCAGGCGGCGGGAAGTCAGCTCTTTTTGATAGGGGTAAACAAAGCATAAGCAGTCCGGATGTTCCTTTTCCAATTCGGGGTATCCCTTTTTCGTAAGCCCCAGTAAACGTTCAATGGCCTCATCGGAGAGAGCGTTTAAGTAGGTAACTTTCCATCCGCACAAATTAGCGGATAAGCTGAGGGCAGCCAATGCATGGCCGGCATCATGGTTACAATAGCGAAATGCGCGTTCCCCATACTTCCAGGACTCCCGCCAAAAAATACTGCTGATCCCAATCATAAAACCCTTTGTTCCAAAATGAGATTCAACCTGTTGCCAACACGCGCTGGAGACATGCGCTCGTCTTTCCAATGCATGGGTCAATGCATTATAATGATAGACGCCGCCTGGGATAGATTCCATTCGGGGGATGATTAAATACCCCTCGGTGGGATGTAGATTGCCACTGGACGGATTCATCCGCAAAGACCACCGCGTCGCCCCGTCAGCCTTCCACGCAGAAAGTCCTAGCGATAATTCCAGAAAACCGGCGATATTTTTTTGATTGAAGGGCAGGGAGGTTTTGCCGCGACGTTGATACAGATCCATATAATCGGCCCGGGGGTCTGACTCGAGCAGCGGTAAAGGGATGACGGTTGTGTCTTCATAAAATCGAAAAGGATTCGGTTGATTTTCCCAATCCATATATCCCAAAGATCTGGCATAGCGATCGAAATGATGCTTGGTTTTTTCGTGGTAATCAATAACCGCTTTAAATTCTTGCCGCTGCATATTTTTTAAAAAAAAGGGGCAACACCGCTTGGATGTTGCCCCTTTGCGTTTATCTCGGTTTATTTTAATCAGCCGCAGGTGTTGCTGGCAGAGCCGCAGGCTGAGCAGGCTGTCGGGCCAAATTGGATGTTTGAGCTGATACTGAATCCATATCCTAAGAAATCAACCTTTACCGGCTTGGCCTTCTCATAAAAATCTTTATCCATTATGAATTGAAAACCGTTGACATCATAGACACTATCATTTTCTTTAGGCTCGTCCAGAGCCATGGCCAACGAGGGACCGCCTCATCCGCCTTCATTTAAAAAGATCCGGATGGGAGCAATCTCCTTGTCTTTGAAATACTCAGCAATCTGTTGCGTAGCTGCTTCGGTAACCTCAATCATAACATCCTCCTTGAAATTGAATATGATCAGCATAACACTGCTTTGCAGGTATTTTCTGATCAAAAGTACCTTTAATGGTAATATTGCCAATCCACTTTGTCAATGGCCAAATTTAACCCGCTCAGGGAAAGCATGGTTCGATTAGCACGGGCATAGGCTTTTGGCAATTGGATCTAGCAATAACCAAGGTTTCAGGTGTCGGGTTTCAGGTACAATAAAGGTTTCAGGTGTCAGGAAAACAGAGTGGGGTGCTGAAACCTCTGAATGAACATCAAATGATTTTAAGGCTACGGTACCTTAAAATCCCCTCTAACTCCCACATTCGGCGAGACCTGTCGACAAGCTCAGGTTGAGCTGCTTTAAAAAAGGGAAGGACCCATCGTGCCCTCTCGAAATTAGCATCAATTCAGAGGTATTCCCCCCCTTTTTTAAAGGGGGATTAAGGGGGATTTTAAATATTATCGGAGTTTATTTCATTCATAACCTTGACGCTGCGCGTCGCCGTCGTGTTCTGAACACTGATCCGCCGGCGGAACACCTGAAACCTGATTGTACCTGACACCTGACACCCGAAACCTGAAACCTGTAGCACAGGAAGCCTAGGATATTGATTTTAAATAATTTTCGTATACCTGGGTGTCTCCGGTGGAGAAAAGTATAAAGATAACTTTATCCGGGATTTTATTGGTTCTGAGAAAATTGCATGTGGTATCTACAGCAATTTTGCAGGCTTCTTCAATTGGATAGCCATACACCCCGCAGCTGATTGCCGGAAATGCAATTGATGCTACCTTGTTTTCAACCGCCAGTTTGAGGCTATTTTCATAGCATCCTGTTAACAGCAACCTGTCCACCGGTTTTCCGCTGTAAACCGGGCCCACAGTGTGGATTACATAGCGCGCCGGGAGCTTGTGTCCTTTTGTAATACGGGCTTCACCGGTGGGACATCCACCGATGGTTCGACACTCTGCCAACAGCTCCGGACCTGCAGCCCGATGGATGGCACCGTCTACACCGCCGCCACCGAGCAAAGATCGATTGGCGGCGTTCACAACGGCATCCACCTCAAGCTTGGTGATATCGCCCTGCTGAATTTCTATTCTATTTAATATTTCCTTATCCATGTTCCCCCCTTGCATTATCTCAAAATAGAAAACCATCTATTTCACATTGAACTTCTGAGACCTGACACCTAACACCTGAAACCAAAAAAAATGATCGATGAAGTTTGGTGGTTGCAAAATATGAGTAGTAATTTATAAATCGTAGAGTTTATCGTCTTTGATAGGCGCCAGCCGTTTTGCTTGGCCAGTTTTTCCTCTTTTCTCGGGCAAAAGAAACGGTTCTTCTTCCTCCAGTAAATCTCCCATTTCCGCCTCGATTTGGTCAGGATCTTCACCGCTTTCCATGCGTTGAAGTGCCTCGTTCATGCCCGGTCCAAGTTCTAAACCGGTCATGTCTGTGAGTTTTCGCATCAGGTTGGCAGCCTGGCGGGGATCGTCCTCATTGATTTTTTCCGCTTCACCGGCCAGCATTTGCATGGCCTTTTCCATCCGGCCTTCATCAAAGGGCAGATCATCCATTTCACCGTCTTCTTTGGCCTTGCCGGTAAATGCAAAAGCAGACATCTGCCGGGAAAGCGTTTTGGTTTTGCACTTCGGGCATTTGGGCTTTTTGCTAGTATTTACTGATTTCGAAAAGAAATTAAAAATCGTATTGCAGTCTTCACAATAAAATTCGTAGATGGGCATGCTCGCTCCTGATCAGACAATTTAGTTCGTTGCATTAGACATAGAAGGCACTTTCACTATCCATCGTTCTGATAAGCCGATGAGTAAATAATAAAATTTGACCATTTTTTTGTCAACCTATTGCCGGTTGACTTGAAAATTACCTTCTGTTATGGCACCTTGAGCCAAAAATAACAGAAAGGAATTCGTGATGATGGAACGAACGCTATCGATTATTAAACCCGATGGTGTAGAACGCGGACTGATCGGTGAAGTGATCAAGCGGCTTGAAGCCGACGATTTGAAAATCATTGCCATGAAGATGATTCATATGACCAAGGCTCAAGCCGAAGGATTTTACGCCGTGCACAAACAACGGCCTTTCTTTGAGAGCCTGACAACCTTTATGAGTTCGGGCCCCGCGGTGGTTATGGTGTTGGAAGGGGAAAATGTGATTGGCAGGTATCGTGAATTAATGGGCGCAACCAATTATAAAGAGGCGGCCGAGGGAACGATCCGCAAAGAATTTGCCACCGATATCGAAAAAAACGTCGTGCACGGCTCCGACGCACCGCAAACTGCTGCGTTTGAAATTGCGTACTTTTTTAACAGCTTTGAAATCGTGCGTTAATGGCGACAAAAATCAATCTCGAAAACATATCGATTGTTCTGTATCGACCGCGCTATCCGGAAAACATCGGGGCTGCAGCCCGCGCCATGCGAAACATGGGCATCGAGCATCTGGTTGTGGTAGATCCGCAAGACTGTGATTTAACACGAATTTGTAAGATGGCCACCCACGCCGCTCTGGATGTTGTCGAAAAAATGATGGTTCATGATTCCCTTAAACAGGCTCTGGCCGACTATGATTATGTTGTCGGTACCACAGCCCGCTTAGGGGGTCAGCGAAAGGTCATTTGCTCACCGTCCAAAATGGCCGAAAAACTGCTTCCATTATCTCACCAAAATTGCATTGCAATTGTCTTTGGACCGGAAGATCGCGGGCTTACCAACGTGGACATCCGCCTATGTCATATGCTGGTCAACATCCCGACCGCAGAATTTTCCTCTCTTAATTTGGCGCAGGCCGTTATGATCATGTGTTATGAGTTATTCCGGTACGGCACGGACGAGCCCCAGGAAGTTTCTCCGCGATTAGCCAATCGCCATGAACTGGATGCAATGTATGAGCAGCTCAAAGACGTATTCGTTCGTATCAGCTTCATCCATCCGGATAATCCGGATTATTTCATGAATAACTTACGTCATTTTTTTACCCGCTTGCAGCTCAGAGCAAAAGAAGTCAGTATTATCCGCGGTATTTGCCGGCAGATCGATTGGTACGGTAAAAAATGTTATCAGGACGGTTTGCAAAAGAAGAGGGATTAAACTAGAACCTATCTCAAAAATGTGTATCAGGGTTCAGGGCAAGGCGCGGGGCGGCTCAAAAACGGAGCATACACGATA
>CP070694.1:4121582-4129134 GCA_020353355.1 Desulfobacterales bacterium
GCAAATTTGGTTTTCCGTTAATAACAAATAATTTCCATTCCTAAATGAGCTATTTTTTCGATGAGCAAGGCCGCACAAGGGTTTATGACGAGGCATACTCATAGTATGTCGAGGATGTAAACCCGCGGAGAACGCAGCTCATCGGAAAAAGAGCCATTTAGGAATGGAAATTAGCCCATGAAGACGGATAGTATGTCCTTCCTAGCACTCACGTGCTGTATGGTAACTTGAATATAATCTTCGGGCTTCAGCTCAATGCCGCTTGAAATGGGCAGCTCGCACTCCAGCATATATTCCGGCAGCAGGATCTGATACGAATTTCTTTTCTTGTACAGAACAATGGCCTCGTCTTTCTGTCCCACACGTTTTTCAAGATATTTCAACAACCAATATCGATGGCGGGCAAATTGGATTCGAGCTACCTGGCTCATGGGAATTTCAAGCGCCTGAATTATCTTATCTATTTCTTCAGTGGAATAAGGCTCCTCCAAACCCAGAATGGCCCTTACCTGGCGCTGGGTAACCAAATCAAAATATTTCCGAATAGGAGAGGTCGCCGTTACATAAGCCTCTAACCCAAGCCCCGAGTGCCATTCCGGCTGGTGGTTTAATACAAATCGACTGATAAGCTTTCGTTGCATCCAATTCTGAAATAGAGAACCTTCATCACCTTTGTACAATCTTTCCCTTGGTTCGGGTTGCGATCTGAATACAGCCGGCATATTATGTTCCGCTAGAAATTTTGCCATGAGCCAATTGGCCATGATCATTAATTCGGAAACCAGCATCCTGCCGGGACTTTCCCGATTGATTTTACTGACCGTAACATCCCTGGCATCATTAATCCACACGTTGATTTCAGGCACGCTGATTTGAACGGCGCCGGCGTCTAAACGGCGTTTACGAAATTTCTCAGCAATATTCCGCAAAATCACCATTTCTTTTTTGTCATCAGCAACAATGTTTACATCATAATATGTCAGTTGTTGTTTTACGTTGATCAAACTCGGGATAATTTCATAATGAATAATTTCGCCGGAGGGACGTATCCGAATCATGGTGCTGATGGCTGGACGGACCTCATCGGCTTTCAAACTGCACAATCCTTCGGCAAGCATTGAAGGCAGCATTGAAATTTTGTGATCCGGCATGTAAATCGAGCTTCCACGGGCTTGGGCTTCCGTGTCAGTGAGATCACCTTTCTGGATAAAATGGCCCACATCAACGATATGTACACCCAAATCATAATAATCCCCATGATCTTCCAAGCTCAAGGCATCGTCAAAATCGAGGGTGCCTTGTCCATCGATGGTCATGATTGGCAATGCCGTTAAATCTTTACGCTGATCATCTGTTGAAATGATCTGAGAGGATTCGACCAGCCTGGATGCATTTTCCATCACAGGTTCTGGAAAATCGGTCTCCAGATCGAATCGATGAAGATCAATATTTTCATCCTCATCAAATACATCCAGCTTGACCAGAATCTGAAATACGCCGTCCACGCTATCGATACCTGCCTTTGCGAGCATGGCTTTGGCCAGGGCATGCTCATTGCTCTCTTTTTCGAACAAATAAAAGGCTCGCAAAATTTCAATAACTTCCTTTTGTTCGTCAGATAAATTATGCGAGACAATCGACTGGCTTTGATCGATGATGGTTTTCAGCAAATTGCCACCGACGTCAATGAGTCGCTCTTTGCGCTGCGCCTCTTTATTGTGGGCCGTAAGCCGTTCAACCTGCTCTTGGGAGTTCGGGAAAAATCCCGTGGGATTGAATTTAAAATACAGGCGGTCATTAAAGAATGCCCGAATGACTGCGGATTGATGGTCGTCCGACGGGCTGTTGGGAAAACAGAATTCAGTCATGGTGGGCAGATCGATCCACTCTTGCTCGGTGTTTAGAACTTCCCATAAATCCTTTATGTCCACGTGACCGATCAGCGACTTGCGTTTGTTGGCCAGCTCTTTTAACGTAACGACCGTCTTATCCCGTCCCTGGGAAAGATCAAGGCGTGCGTTATCCCTGTGCAGCAACCGGCTGGCGGAGAGGTTTACCTCACGATTGTTTTCCGTCAATAGCCTTAAGCGCTGCTTTTTTACTTCCAGAATAACCGCACAGGTTATCCTTTGGCGGTCGATATATTCTACAATATTGCCGATTTCCATAACTGCATAAAATAACAATATGACTTTGCAAAGTCAATGATCCTAGTTCGGCCTCCTGGTCACTGGTTGCTGGCCACTCGATACTCGATTCTTTCCTTCGATAACTTAACTTTTCAACTGGTTATCAATAGAATTATTCCGGGAGATAAATGCCTTGCCCTTGTCATTGACTGCGCTTATATTTAAGCGAACTCAGGATTTTGCAGGTTTCAGATGTCGGGCGTCAGGTACAGAAGCCCATTGCCCAGATAGAGACCAGAAACCAGGGACCAGTACCAAGGAACCAGTGACCAACTGCCAGCAACCGGAACCATGAATGCGATATCGTTAATCAAGCCATACTTTTGGGAAAACCGCTATAAAATAGCAATCGGTTTGGCCAGTCTCATCGTTGTGGACATTTTTCAGCTTTTTATTCCCCGCATCATAAAATGGACGGTGGACGACTTAACCGCCCTCCAGATCGATCTGACAAAACTCTTTATTTATGCAAGCGAGATGATGGGCATTGCCCTGTTTATCGTTGTATTCCGTTATGTGTGGCGTCGCTGCCTGTTGGGGACCTCACGACGCATTGAAGAGGGGCTGCGAAACCGTCTATTTTCACATATTCAAACCCTATCCGCATCCTATTTTGATCATATGAAAACAGGCGATCTGATGGCCCACGCCACCAATGACATTCAGCAAATTCGAATGGCCACCGGAATGGGGATGGTCGCACTCAATGATGCCATTGTACTGGGAGCAGCGGCCATCGGGTTCATGCTGTATATCAATGTCCGGTTGACCATATTTGTCCTGATCCCCATGCCACTGATCGTTCTGGGCACCCGTTTTTTCAGCAAAAAGATGCACCGACGTTATCAATCCGTTCAAGCGGCTTTTTCAGACCTGATGGAGGTTGCCCGGGAGCGGTTTGCCGGAATTCGCATCATCAAAGCTCATAACCGCCAAAAGGAGGAAGCCGCCAAATTTCGGTCGGTTTCCAAAACGTATATCGACAAAAATATAAAGCTTATCAAAATCATCGGCTCATTTTTTCCCATGATGCTCCTGTTCTCAAACCTAAGTCTGGCTATTGTGCTTTACTTGGGCGGCCGGCAGACGATCATGCAAACCATTACGCCCGGCGATTTTGTTGCGTTTATCAGCTATCTTGGATTGCTGACCTGGCCGATGATGGCACTGGGCTGGGTGACCAATCTCATTCAACGGGGGCGTGCTTCGTTAGACCGGATTGACCGCATTTTGCAAAGCCCACCTGAAATCGAAGATCAGCAAGACGCCTTGCCGGTGGCGAACACTGCGGGCGGAATCATTTTTGAAGATGTTTCTTTTAGGTACACGCAAAATGGCGGCTCAGGTAATTCGATGATCCTTACAGGCATTGATGTAATCGTTGAGCCGGGTAAGATTTTGGGTATCGTAGGCCCACCGGGCAGCGGTAAGACGACCCTGCTAAATCTCATTCCCCGTGTGTATGATGTTACTGCAGGCCGTGTTTTACTGGATGGGAAAGATATTCGCGATTTGAGAGTCGAGGATCTGCGCTCGCATATCTCATTTATGCCTCAGGAGCCCTTTTTATTTGCCGGAACGATTAGAGAAAACATAACCTTCGGTGACAGCTCAATTACGGATGAAGATATGCACCAGGCTGCCAAAAAAGCTGCCCTGCTGGATACGGTAATGGGCTTTCCCAACGATTTTGAGACCGTTGTGGGCGAAAAGGGTATTATTTTATCCGGTGGGCAAAAGCAGCGTATCGCACTCGCCCGCTGCCTACTGCAAAATACCCCCATCCTCGTTTTCGACGATCCGATCAGTCAGGTAGATCTGGAAACGGGTACGGATATCATCCACACCATCAAACAGATGGCGGGCAGTCGAACCATCGTCATTGTTTCCCATCGTATTTCCGCCGTTCGCTTCGCCGACCAGATCATCACCCTTGAGCATGGCCGAATTGTGGAGTCTGGAAATCACAGAGAATTGCTGGAGACCAATCAATATTACGCAAAGACCTTCCGCCTGCAAGAATTGGAAGAGGAATTGTATGCATCCTGATTTTGGATATTTCGAGGAAACCAAACTGGGCAAGCCCTACGATCTAAAGCTCTTAAGGAGGCTTTACCCGTTTACACAGCCCTACCGGCTTTTGCTATTTTGGTCCATCGTCCTGGTGTTGCTCATCACCGCCCTTGATCTGGCCTTGCCCTATGTTACCAAGGTGGCCATAGATCGCTATATCGTGCCCCAAATGGATTCCTCCCTCAGGAATAAAACCAATACGGCAGAATCAAAAAGCAGATTATTAAAAATAAACATGGCCGATCCCGCCAAACGCCGCCTGGTCCAAAAATATAACGATCTGTTCCAGCTTGAAGATCAGACGGCAACCATTGCCTACGATGCCCTTGCGAATATCGAATCATCGGATCTGGCGATCCTGCGTCGACACGACATTACCGGTTTGACATTAATTTCAGTAATCTTTTTAGGCCTGGTGATCATCAACTTTGGCCTCAATTTTATTCAAAAAATGATTATGGAATACACCGGAAATATGATCATGCACGATTTGCGAATGCGGCTGTTTATCCATATCCAGGGCCTGGCGATTGAATTCTTCACACGCAATCCGGTGGGCCGGCTGGTCACCCGGGTGACCAATGATGTTCAAAATATGCATGAACTGCTTACATCGGTGATATCCCTGATTTTCAAAGATCTCTTTTTGTTATGGGGCATAGCCGCGGTCATGCTGGTGCTAAATTGGAAACTGGCCCTGGTCTCTTTTACCGTGCTGCCCATTGTGTTATATGCCTCGCTGAATTTTTCAAAACGGGCACGGGATATTTTCCGAGAATTGCGCATAAAAATCGCGGAGATCAATACACGCTTTTCTGAAACGATCGGAGGCATCAGGATTATCCAGCTATTTCGCCAAGAGCGAAACAACTATGATCGCTTTAAAGAGCTGAACCATGAAAATTATCTGGCTGGAATGCGTCAAATTCATGTCCTGGCCGTGTTCATGCCGTTGATTGAATTATTGGGTATGGTGGCGGTGGCCCTGGTAATTTTTTACGGCGGCGGTCGCGTGCTCAGCGGGTCTCTCAGCCTGGGAGCGCTGGTTGCATTTATTTCGTATATTCGCATGTTTTTTCGACCTATTCGCGATCTGGCCGAAAAATACAATATCTTGCAAAATGCGATGGCGTCGGCGGAACGAATATTTTTGATCCTGGACACCACCAATACGTTGCCGCAACACCCGGCTCAGCTGACAACCGGTCGGCTAGATCTGGAACAGATAAGCAAACTCGCCCTGGATAAGGTTTGGTTCAGTTACATTGAAAATGAGCCGGTCTTAAAAGACATCTCGTTTGACATTCAGGCCGGTGAAACGGTGGCGGTGGTGGGTCCCACCGGAGCCGGTAAAACATCTCTAATCAACCTGATACCGCGATTCTATGACCCCACCTCCGGACGGTTGCTGATCAACGGTCATGATTTAAAAACCTTCGATGTTTCCCTATTGCGGTCCAAGATCGCCCTCGTCATGCAGGATCCCTTCTTGTTCTCCGGTACCATCCGAGAAAATATTTTTAATGGCTCGCAGGTGTTCTCCGAGCAGGAGATTCATGCCGTCCTTGAATCCGCCAATTGCAAAAATCTTATTGACCGGCTGCCCGATGGCTTAGATACGATTCTCTCAGAAGGGGGTGCCTCCATTTCCAGCGGTGAACGCCAGCTGATTTCGATTGCCAGAGCTTTTGCCCGCAGCCCGCAGCTGATTTTGTTTGATGAAGCCACTTCCTATATCGACTCGCAAACTGAACTGCGCATCCAGCAGGCGCTTGGCAAGCTGATGCAACACAGGACCGCCCTTATTATTGCCCATCGCCTATCTACCGTAAGGAATGCAAATCGCATCATGGTATTAAACCGCGGTAGAATCATCGAGACCGGCACTCATGCGGAGTTGATGCGTAAAGAAGGATTCTACTATCGGTTTCATCAGCTGCAAAATGGCATATGAATTTGGAATAAAATTCTTGCCAAAAAATCAATCAAATGATAGGGAGCCTAATATTTTAGTTTTCCGGTTGGCTTTTATCTAATTATCTGCTTTTACTAAAGATTGGAAAACCGATAACCAAAACGACGATCATCAGAATGGGGCAACGCAACAAAAAATGAAAGGAGGATATGAGTATGCCTTATGATGCAGTAAAAATGGCTGATTGGCAGATTTCTGAAGCGGCAGAAAAGAACATGCCGACTCCGGAGGAATGGCGAGACAGACTGGGACTGGAAAAAGATGAAATCCTACCCATGGGAAGACTGGCCAAGCTTGATTTTCTCAAAATCATCAACCGCTTGAAAGACAAACCCGATGGAAAGTACATTGAGGTCACTGCAATTACCCCCACGCCCCTGGGTGAAGGGAAAAGCACCACCTCCTGCGGACTGATGGAAGGGATGGGCAAACGAGGCGTGAATGTCGGCGGAGCCCTCAGGCAGCCTTCCGGTGGCCCTACCATGAACGTTAAAGGCACAGCGGCCGGCGGCGGAAATTCGCTGCTGATTCCCATGACCGAGTTTTCTTTAGGCTTAACCGGCGATATCAACGACATTATGAACGCCCATAACCTGGCGATGGTGGCGTTGACCGCGCGTATGCAGCACTAGCGCATTTACAATGATGAACAGTTGCAACGATTGACCGCTATGCCGCGCCTGAATATCGATCCAACCCGGGTGGAACTCGGCTGGATTATGGATTTTTGTGCGCAGTCCCTGCGCAACATCGTCATCGGGTTGGGCGGGCGCATGGACGGATTCACCATGCAATCCAAGTTCGGTATTGCCGTGGGTTCCGAATGTATGGCCATTTTATCCATTATCAGAGACCTGGCCGATTTGAAACAGCGGCTCAATGAAATTACGGTGGCCTTTGACCGAAGCGGCAAGCCCGTCACGACGGGTGATCTGGAGGTGGGCAATGCCATGACCGCCTTTATGCGCAATACGATCAACCCCACCATGCTGTGCACGGCGGAGTATAACCCCTGCATGGTACATGCCGGGCCCTTTGCCAATATTGCCGTGGGCCAGTCGTCGATTATCGCCGATCGCATCGGACTGAAGATGTTCGACTATCATGTCACCGAAAGCGGTTTTGCGGCCGATATCGGCTTTGAAAAATTCTGGAATGTCAAATGCCGTTTCAGCGGCTTAAAACCCCATGTATCCGTACTGACCACCACCATCCGTGCCCTGAAGATGCATGGCGGCGGCCCCAAGGTGGTTGCCGGCATTGCGCTGCCGAAAGAATACACCAAGGAAAACCTGGAGCTTGTTGAAAAGGGCAC
>CP070694.1:4129234-4140706 GCA_020353355.1 Desulfobacterales bacterium
CTGTCATTGGCAATGTATTTTAAATCATGGGGTGTATAGATCGGCGTTATGGGCACGGCCGCGGCCCCGATTTTTTGAATGCCCAGCCAGGTCACCACCCACTGAACACCGTTGGGGATGTACATCATGACCCGCTGCTCAGGTCTGACACCAAGATCCGAAAGGGCGGCAGCAAAGGTTTCGGCCAATGTCTTGATCTTACGATATGAGAATGTTGTGCCGAGATAGATGATGGCGGTATGGTCTTTACGGCGTTCTGCGGTTTCTGCAAAGACCGCATATATGTTGTTCCATTCTTTCATTTTTCAAACCAATAAAACCAATTCAACCACTAAAACAATCTTTTTTCATATCCCAAAATATGCCGATTTGACTTCGGGATTGTCCATCAGTTCCTTGCCTGTTCCCGCCAAGGCCAACATGCCATTTTCGATGATATACCCGCGGTCAATGAATGGCAACAGCGGTCTGGCGAACTGCTCGGTAATCAGAATTGTGATCCCGGATTCTTCCTTGAGACTTTTAATGGCATCAACCAGCATGGTCTGCATCATCGGGCTCAAACCTAAAAGCGGCTCATCGAGTAACAGCAACTTTGGCTTGAGAATCAGAGCCATACCAATGGCCAGCATTTGCTGCTCTCCTCCGCTCAGAAATCCGGCTTTGCGCCGCTTCAATTGCACGAGCGCTGGAAACAACTGGTACACATAGTCCATTCTTTGCGGTAATTGCGACCGAGGTACCTGATGTCCGGCGATTTTTAGGTTTTCCATCACGTTACTTTCAGGAAAAATGGGATGGCGCTCCCGTGACAACACCAGTCCTTTGTTTACCCGTTTGTGCGGTTCAATCTCGGTAATATTTTCACCCTTGAATAGGATTTCACCATAGACGTTGATTCGCTCACCACCTTTGCGCTGCTCTTTGATTTTCATATCAATGATGAGTCCGGAGATCGTATTCATCAGGGTGGTCTTACCGGCACTGTTAGATCCAATCACACCGATAAGTTCGCCTTCGTTTACCGCCATGGTCAAATCGTTGATGGCCAGCGCATTTTCAAAGAAAACCATCAGGTTTTTAACTTCTAACACTGTATAGTCCTCAATTTCCTAATATAAAGAATGAAGCTAGAAATTAATTGTTCCAGGATATTTAAATTCGAAATCCGAATGTCGAAATCCGAAACAATTCCTAAATCTCATAAATTCAAATGACCAAAACATTTAAATTTTCGGTTAGCCTGAAATGAACTTAACTTTTTGAATTATTTGTTTTGGACATTCGAAAATTCGAGTTTCGAATTTGTTTCGAATTTCGAATTTCGAGCTTCGGATTTTAATCTGTTAAGCTAGCAATATTTCCACTCCAAGATTGAGCATTTTTCGACGACGAGCAAGGCAGCCGTCGGCCAAGAGAAAAGGGTTTTGATGCCAATTTATGCCTCCGCTCCTAAATAGGCTTTTTTGACTGCGTCACTCTCCATGACCTCATCGGAAGTTCCCTCGGCGATTTTTTCGCCGAAATTAAGTACAACTATTCGATCGGCAATTCTGAAAAGTTCTTTTAAACGGTGCTCGATCATTATGATGGTTTTGCCTTCCTGTCGGAGTTTTTCGATTATCGGAACGATGCTGGCGACCTCTGCCAGACTCAAGCCTGAGAAAAGCTCATCCAGAATCATCAGATCAGGATTGAGGGCAATTGCTTTAGCCAACTCCAGCCGTTTAAGGTACCCTTGGGGTAGCGCACTGGCTGCTTTGTAGGCCACAAAGGCATCACGTTCAAAGCCTACTTCCTCCAGCAGATCAAGCGCCTTCGCATCCCGGTCGCCGTATTTCCCACCGGTCATCTGTTTGACCCTGGGCGAATAAAGGGGAATGATCATATTTTTATAAGCGGGGAGCTGGTAAAAGGGCTTGACCATTTGAAACGTCCGTGCAATGCCAAGTCGAACAATTTTATAGGGAGCCCAGCCGGTGATGTCCCGGTCGCGGAAGGTAATTTCTCCTTCGGTGGGTTTCACAAAACCGGTTATCAGATTAACCGCTGTAGTTTTCCCCGACCCGTTCGGTCCGATCAAGCCCAGAAGCTCTCCCTCAACCAGCTCCATGCTCAAATCGTTGATCGCCTGGACACCACCGAAATTTTTGCTAAGGCCGAATATCCTGAGCAGCGGAGATGGACTCATTTTTCAACCTCCACCCATCTTTCAACCTGGTGATATTTGCGCTGAATATAGTGAAAAATTCCTTCCGGTATGGCCACCGTAAAAAGGACGAGAAACACGCCGTAAAATACGATGCGAAGCCCTCCCAATCCCCGTAAAATCTCCGATAGGGGTACCAGGATAAATGCACCGAGCACTGAACCGGCAAATGTTCCGATACCGCCCACCACCGCCGCTGCAATTGGCAGAATCGAATAATCCAAAGCAAAAACCGGCATGCCGACAAACAGATAGATATGGGTCATGAACGCGCCGGCAAAGGCTCCGACGGAACTGGCGATGAACAGGGACTGGGTCTTAAACCAGTAAATGTTGATACCGGCGTTCATCACCGAACGATCGTTGTCGTTGATGCCTTTCAATACCAGACCGAAGTCAGAACTCATCAGGCGTCGGAATCCAAATAGAGTTGCCAGAAGCGCTGCAATAACTAAATACAGCTCCATCCAACGCGAGGGCAGGGGGGCGAGACCGCTGATTCCTTCGGTTCCTCCAAAAATTCGTGTCGCTTCTATTATCCGCACCAGCATTAACGGAATAATGAGGGTTACCATCGAAAAATAGATTCCACGTAGTCTTAAAACTGGAACGAGAAAACCGGTGCATAATAGGCCGCCGAAAAACGTTGCCAGCGGGATGGTCACAACCGGCGGCCATCCCCAGTAGTGGTTCATGATGCCGGCAAGGTAAGCACCGGTTCCGAAAAATAGCGCCTGCCCCAGTGATATCATTCCAGTCTGGGCCAAAATGTCCCAGCTGATGGCCAAAAGTGCAAAGACAGACACGGAAAGTAAAACCCTTTGCCAATAGACGCTTAATGCGAAGGACAAGACCAACAATCCAATTATTGGCAACAATCTGGGAGTGGACAAATACAGCATTTCGCGCCAGGAACAAAGGGCAAATAAATCTCCTGATCTGGCTTTAATACCTCTATCTATCCTCTCTCTGCGTCTCTTCATACCTGCCTCGGCAGCAAAAGGTTAAATGGTTGATTGGTTGAATGGGTAATTGATGATCGGAATTTGATCTATTTATTCTTTTCAAATCCACAATCCACAATCCGCAATCCGCAATTGATTCATTCCGCCTTCGACTCGGCTGAGCCCTTCGGCCCTAAGCTCACGGCCGAAGGGCTCGTCGCAGGCCGCATTCCCAATTTCACATTCCCCTAAATCCTTTCTTCCAACTCTTTTTGTTCGCCGTAAAGGCCCGAAGGTTTGACGACCAGAATAGCCAGGATTGCAATTAAAGGAACTAACATGACCCAATGGCTTTCCAGGTACGTTACGGTAAATGTTTGGCCATAACCAATTAAAAAAGAGGCCAGGACCACACCGCCGGTGGAGCCTAAGCCACCGACAATACAAACAGCTAGGGCGTTGATCAGCACGCTGTAGCCCTGCTCGACGTTAATGGTGCCCAGGGGTAAAATAACAATGGCGGCGATGGCCGCATAAGCGGCGCCAAAGGAAACACTGAGCATTGCGACCCGATCGGTGTTTATGCCCAGGCTTAAAGCGGTTCGCTCATCCTGGGCGATTCCTCTAAAGCGCAGGCCCGTCCGCGTATGATGGGTAAAAAACCAGAGAAAACCGGCCATGACAATGCCGATGATCACGATAAATATGCGCTGCATGTCAATGACAACCTGGCCGATATCGATGCTGGTGTCGATAAAAACGGGCAACGAGTATTCGAACCCGATGAACCCCAAATATTTAAACAATTCCAGAAGAGCCAGCCCGATTCCAAAAGTGGCGATAACCTCGGAAAGCACCATACCGCGAATTCTCAGCAGCACAAAGCGGTACATCAGTGCCCCGGCAATGGCGGTTATGATCACCGCCAGCATTATGGCTAAAACATAGGGCAGGCCGACGGAGTTGAAAAAGGTCCAACACAGCAATGCTCCCAGAATATACACGGCGCCGTATGCGAAATTGGCGACGCCGCTGATCCCGAAGGTCAAGTTAAACCCCAGGGCCACCAGTACCAGGATGACACTGTTCACAAAGCCGTAGACTAACGTGTTTGCAAGCATGAAAAAACTCAGAAAAAACCTGCCCGCCTTCTCCGAGGGGCAAAGGTGGGCAGGTTGGATTGACAAATTAAGGTTCTTAATTCAGCATCATTTTTTTACCCATGCGGGCAGAACGATTTCACCTTCCGCCAGGCTTTTCGGATAGACAATCTTTCTTTTGCCGACGTCTGTCCATTGGAAAAAGCAGCCGACGGCAGTTTCAGCCGGATCAGTGCCGTAGACGACCTGATGGCCCTGATCAAACTTGATACGACCCATTACTCCCTGCCTGTCCGTTTTTTCGATCTCGGCTACGATGGCGTCCGGCTCGAGGGAGCCCGCGCGTTCGATGGCCTCTTTGAGGATATAAACCGATTCGTAAGACGGTGCCGGACCGTGGCCGGATTGAATCCCCTTGCCGTAGGTGCTTTTGTACTTATTGTAAAAATTCTTTGCCGGAGCGTATTTCTCTGAAGGCATGTTTCCCACTTCGAAAATGGCATTCATGAGACCGCCGATTTTACCGTCGAAGGTCTGCCAGGCGACCTCGCCGGCCATGGGTGAGATAAATCCGGCGATCAGCCCCGGAACCTTGATACTTTTCCACTGTTTGACCAGAACCCCGCTTTCCGGCATATCAAAGCAAGTAAATAAAACTCCGGCTCCTTTGGCCTTAGCCTTCATCAATGCCGAGGAGAAATCCGAAAATCCCGTGGGAAACTCATCATGGCCGACGACTTCTATGCCTAATTTCGGATAAACCGCTTTTTCCATACCGGTCGCGGTACCCCTGGCCCAGGCAACGTCCTGGTTCATGATGTAAACCTTGTCAAAACCAAATTCATTTTTCAGGGCCGCATTGGTTCCGGCTAAGAGTTGGACCCAGTATGTGACATTTAAAGAAACCCTGAAAACGTATTTATATTTTTCAGGATTTTCTTTGATTTTGGCTTCGGTAGCAGGGGTCATAGCCACTGTGCCCAGCATGGGCATCTTGTACTTGGCGAAAATATCCATACCTGCCAGCAGGGCCTCGGAGCGAAAAGGTCCGACAACAATGGCCGTCGGTTTTTGCTCCAGGATGAGTTTTTCGATCCCTAACAATGCTTCCGGTACTGGCACACCCGCAGCCGCATCGCGAAGATCCGCGGCAACCACCTGGAAAGGTCTTTTTTCAGCCCCGACCCTTACGCCGCCTTTGGCGTTAATCTCGCTGACCGCCATCTGGACCGCTTTATGAGATTCCTTACCTTCTAAGAATCCCAAGGACGTCGGCACACCGATGACAATCGGTTCAGCTGCGCTCACATAAGTGACAGGTGTAAACCAGATAAATGATACGACCAACAAGATACCCAATACAGATAGTCTTCTTTCCATAGGTGACCTCCTTATTTTTAAGTTTGTTCCTCTATCCTATATGAAATTGCCGATGATAAGGCTTGTAATGACATCTATGTGGGGAGCGCTGCTATTGGGTGCCCGTTGGTCAGCTTCGCAGGCAGATATTTGCAACGTTGAGAATGGCCTTTTTATCAGATTTTAAAATTCGCATTCGACTGAACCAAATTTAGTTGGTTATTTTAGTTCGTTAAATAGGGCGCATTCTAAATAGCTATATGGTAGCTACATTAACCGATAATCGAAGTCAAGTAAAAATATATTCTCATATCAAAAGATGTGAACCTTGGGTTGAGGTTCATCCCACCAGGCGATCCAGGAGTTTTGGCGGGGATAGGCAAAGCGGGCGTTGTATTCGATGGCACGCATCCAGATGCCCAGGGGAGAGGCATGATGAATGATTAGCGGCAGACTGTGAGCCGGCAAAATATCCTTTTCCAAGCCGTGGTGCTGAATAACCGCTTGGATCGCCTGCCAGTCCTCTGGCGTATCCCATGGGGTAGGGTGGATGAAGCCGTGATGGCAGCCTTCCCGGCGGCTATAGGCAAAGTGCTTTGGAAATCGAATTTTTGTCTCGCGCATGAATCGGATAGCCGCAAGATTTGTTTCCAGGGTTATTCCCTTGTTAAACTGTTTAAGGATTCGAGGGCTGAACGATTCGAATCCGATGCTGGCCAGGCGTATTTGAACGTCCATCTTTTGGGCAAGCTCGAGGGCGTCGTGTATTTTTTCTAAATTTTTAACCAGCCAGTCCGCACGGGTAACCAGATCAATGCGCTGTACACGCAATTTTTCATCTTGAACTGCAACCAGCAGGCGGGGGAGACCCGGCAGAGGGTTCTCGTCGATCAGCTCAAAGGGAATCTTTTTGCCATCATACTCAGGCAGTTGTTTCAGCTGATGCATGACGGTTTGCACTGAAAGCCTACCGATAAAGCCTTTATCTTGTGCCACATCGCAGAAACTACAGCCTCTCAGCGAAAGGCGAATCTTCGCATGTGAATATGTGTCCGAGAGATTGGCGGGATAATCGAGAAAGGTTGTTTTTAATCGGCGAGCCCATGGACAGCCGATAGCCCCGACAACCTGAGCCTGAATGATATTGACCGGTTGGATGTCGTCGTCGCAAAATACATTTAAATTGGACCAATCGACAAACTGAAGAAATTTTTCTTGCCAGGAGTTTGGGGGGCTGCTGATGATCTTATTATTTTGATGCCAGACAATACCGGGCAAATGTTGGGGTTCAAACGAATTCCTGTTGAGTATTGGAAATAATTGTTCCCCCGGCCCCTGGACAGCCAATGAGAATGCATTTCGCCAGCCATGAAAGCGATGAGGAAAGCGTTGCCAGCCGATTTCTCCGCTAAAATCCACTTTTGCCTGGGGACCACCTAAAATGGTGACACCACCGCCATTTCGGATACGCTCGGCAAGTATGAAAAGCTCCTCGCGACCACCCAAGTTGGAGAATCCCACCACCGGCTGTTCATTTCCAAAATAAGCGAAAATGCTTTTTTCGAGACGATCCATGTTTGCGCCAGGATCCACCCCGAGCACCTGGCATCGGTACGGTGTATTGGCGGTTATGAGGCTCGCGGCAAGTTGAGCGCCGAGTAAACCGTGGGAGCTGATTTTGGGGATATCCGGATGAACATTGGTAATCAAAAGCATCCGTTTAAAGCGCATATGATGATCTTAAATTGTTACTATTTGTTTATGCGGTTTAAAGTTAGGAGCCGCCGTCGAGCGCCGCTTTTAATTTTTCAGCCGTTGCCATGGTTCCCTCCACAATTTTGGGCATCTCTTCATCACTCATAGAATCGGCAAATCCGACGACCCAAATAGCCAGCGGCAATCCGCGATGATTTCCCAAACCTATGGCCACGGCCCGGACACCCGGTAAATATTCTTCATTGTCCAGCGCATATCCTTGGGCGCGAACTCGAGTCAGTTCGGCCAGATACTCTTTTTCGGATACGATCGATTGGGCTGTAAAACGAGGGAGTCCTCGTTCATTAATCAATTGTCTGACCTGGGCCTCATTTTGCTGAGCCAAAAACACTTTCCCTACAGCTCCTGCCAGTAACGGAATAGTCGTACCTGGTGGTGAGGAGATTTTCAGCGGTTTGGTTGCCTCTGCGGTGGCCATAATCAGTCCGCGGGAACGGCTAACGGCTCCTAAGAAGACGGTTTCGTTGATGCGGTCTCGTAATTCATCCAGAAGCGGCTGGGAATGTTCGGCGACTCTGAAATAGTTCCAATTGCGAAACGCTAACTCAACAATGGCAGGGCCGAGGAAAAACTTTTTTCGTTGCGGATTCTGGTCGAGAGCGGCCACGTGAAGTAAGGCCTGGACAAGGCCATGGGTGGTGCTTTTGCTGAATCCGAGGTGTTTGGCCAGTTGGCTGATTCCCATTTCATTGCGGGATTCCGCAACAATTCTTAGGATTTCAAAGGCCTTGTGAACTGCCGGCGCTTTGTAACGCGGGGTATTGGAATTATTTTTTTTCATTTTTTGATAAATTTAGGTCAGCATTATTGTTCATTATAATGAACATTAATCAAAAATTATAAAAGGGATACCCTATTGTCAAGATAAAAATAATAATACCCAAAAATTTTTCAAAAAGGTATTCTCATTGCATTTTATAAAAAATATTGGCAAAATTGGTCAAATTTCCTTGACAAACAACTTTGAAATGGTAAGATGCGCCAATGTAAAAGTTCATTTAACTGAACAGGGAGGATGTGTGATGAAAATCAATAAAGTCATGGAAGGTCCCCGAGATGGAGAGGTTCGTTGCCTGACCTGTTTTACTCGCTTCAGACCGAAAATTGGTGCCGAGCGGACCAAATGCCCCAAGTGTGGCATTGAATGGCGACTGTCCTGGCCGTATCCCAAAACTGCCAAAGTCAGAGGGCCAGTGTGGGAGACCTACCCGGTGGGAATCGACAAGAAAATCTAAACAAAGTTATTCGTTATTTGAAATAGCAAATCACAAATACCTATTTGAATTTTTTTATATTTTTTAAATAAAGCATTTATTGGATAATTTGCACAAATCTGGAAAAAATTCATCTGAAGGTGGACATGCTGACTACTTAAACCCAGATCTTCCGAACTTCTGATGTACTTTTTAATTCCTCCTCGTGCTTTCCTCAAATTGCGAACAACGAATAACATTTAACGTATAACGGTTCAAATTGAACCTTGAAAGGAGAATCGAAGACCATGTCCCTAAAGAGAAAAATTGCCTACATCGATCTTGACAAAGAGGAGATCAAAATAGAGCCGATTCCGATCGAATGGCGCAAAAAATTTCTGGGAGGGCGAGGGCTGGATGCCTATTTACTCTATAAAAACGCGCCGAAAGGCTGTGACCCGCTTGGCCCGGATAATGTGGCGATTATCAGCGCCGGCCTATTGGGCGGGACCTTGGCCTCCGCTTCTGCTCGTTGCCATGTAATGGCCAAATCACCGCTGACCAACCTGCTCGGCTCAGCCAATATGGGGGGGTTTTTTGCTCCCGAGATGCGATGGGCCGGCTTTGATCATTTTGTTATCCGAGGCAAAGCCAATCGCCCGGTATATCTTTATGTTCACGACGGAGAGATCGAGATCAGAGATGCGCACAACGTATGGGGCGTGGGAGTTTATGATACCCAGGATATCATCCGCAAGGAACTGGGGGATGAAGAAACCCAGATACTGTGTATCGGACCGGCCGGGGAAAATCTGGTGCGATATGCGAATGTGATGACCGGTCGCAAAAACGCTGCCGGACGCACGGGAATGGGAGCCGTGTTGGGCTCCAAAAACCTGAAGGCCATAGCCTGTCGCGGAACCCTGGATATCGAAATCAGCCAACCCGAGGAAGCCCTTGAATACAACAAGGAAGCCATTGATCAGGTAATTTCCACCAAGGTTTCTCAGATTATGCAGCGCTGGGGAACCGGATTTATTTACGGTGTAACCAATACGACCGGTTTGGTTAGAACCCGCAATTTTCAATATAACCAATTACCCGACAGCGAAGACATCGAGTGTGAGAACCTCGACAAATACTCCATTGGTTTGGATGGCTGTTTCGGCTGTCAGGTCCATTGCCGTCATCGTTATATGATCAAAGAGGGCGAATATGCCGGCACTTACGCCCAGGGTCCGGAATATACCAGCCAGGGCGCTTTTGGCACCGAAGTCGGCTGTCGCAGCATGAATACCGTTCTGGTCGGAAACCATCTGGTGAACGACTACGGCATTGATACGTTGGAAATCGGCAGCATGATCGCATGGGCCATGGAGCTTTATGAAAAAGGCATTATTACGGACAAAGATACCGATGGCGTTAAACTGGAGTGGGGCAATGACGAGGCCGTCATCGAGATGGTCAAGAAGATCGCCTTGCGGCAGGGGCTCGGTGATATCCTGGCCGACGGTCCTTTGCCGGCGGCGGAGAAATTCGGCCCGGAAAGCAAAAAATACTTGATCGAAATCAAAGGCATGAGCAACCTCCATTCCGACGAGCGGCCCACGCCCTCGCTGGCGCTGAATATTGCCGTAGCTTCGCGTGGCGCCGATCATCTAAGGGGACGACCGGCCATCGATCTCTACAATTTGCCCATGAAGGTCTATGATAAGGTCTATCGCAACCCGGACGGATATGACGGACCGCTAACCAACAACTACTCTGAGTATGAGGGCAAACCCCGCATCGTCATGTGGCAGGAGTTGTGCTACATGGCGGTGGATTGCCTGGGAGTGTGCAAATACCATACCGTGTTTTTGAGCCCGAACCATCTGGCGTTTAAAGAGTTTGCAAAGTTGATCCGCCTGAATACCGGTTTGGAATTTAGCGAAAAGGATCTCTGGGACATTGCCGACCGTTGCTACACCATTGAACGACTCTTCAATCTGAGAGAAGGCATGACACGGGGTCATGATTGGTTGCCGGATCGCTACTTTGATGAACCCACCAAGCTGGGCCTGCCTGTAGCCAGGGGTAAGAGCATCGATCGCGAAAAGTTTAAAACTATGATTGATGAGTATTATCAGCTGCATGAGTGGGATGAAGATGGTGTTCCAACCGCCAAATTGCTGAAGCGGCTTGAAATCAGTGATTTGTGGCCGACCCAAAAGAAAAAGAAATAGGAGATAGACATATGCCTAAAAAGATAATGATTACGGATCCGGAAAAATGTACAGGCTGCAGACTGTGTGAGTTGGTCTGTTCCGTCAAGCATAATGGTGTGAGCAATCCTTCTCTGGCACGTATTCATATCGTTAAATGGGACAACGAAGGGTTTTACATGCCCATGCGTTGCCAGCACTGTAAGGATGCACCTTGCATGGCGGTATGCCCCAAAGATGCGATTTATCGAGATGAAGAATTGGACAGCGTCCGAATCAACCATGATCTCTGTATCGGGTGTAAGATGTGTGTTTCTGTCTGTCCGTTTGGTGCCATGGGCTGGAACCCAAAACGTGGTCGGGTCTACAAATGCGATCTTTGTCACGGAGAGCCGCAATGTGTGAGATTCTGTGACATGAAAGCGGTCGACTATGTGGAGACCAGCAAGGTTCAATATGAGCGCATGCGGGAGGCCGCGGAGAATTACTCGGAACTCATGCGCAAGCATGCCCGCTAATCATTCTCGATTTTGGAAACAGGTTAGTTTAACAAGTAAAAAGATATAAGCTCTTGGAGTGGCCTCACCAGAAGAGTTATTTGTTATATGTTATTTGTTATTTGAATGGCGATTCTAGAAACTACTAATAACCAATAACGACGAACTAATAACTTCCCTCCGGGAGCAG
>CP070694.1:4140806-4146729 GCA_020353355.1 Desulfobacterales bacterium
ATCCGAGCATTAATTTTCGAGCAATATTCAACCGCAGAAAGTATGCGATGATAGACCCAACCCATCGGTCGACGACCTTTTTGTAAGTTATCTCCAGACTTCGATCTTCATCCATTTTTGGATAATCCTCCGCTGTTTGTGGTGATCCGGCTATTGGGTATATCGGCTAGATAGATGCAAGACTTGAGGGGTTATTCTGGTGGGAATTCAAAAAGGTCAGGTGGTTATCGAGAATCCCGTCAATTTATTTCATTAAATGAGTGGCCGATACAGGAGTGATGGACTATTGTAAATTCTAAATAAGATAGTCCCGTAAAAAGTCACAAAATCAATTTATTGTCATTCCGGTGAAAACCGGAATCCAGTAATTTCAATGGCTCCTGGACTCCGGCTTGCGCCGGAGTGACGGGATTTGGACTTTTTACGAAACCATCAAATAACAAATCTCAAATAAATCCCAATGACCAAAATTCCAAATTCGACTCGACTGAGCTCGTCGCAGGCCAAACGTTTTGGTCATTGAACATTGGAATTTGAGATTTATTTGTAATTTGGTGCTTGTAATTTGGAATTTTAGAAGTTAAGGCGGAATCCAGGAAGCCCCTTTCTATATATGGGTGTTTTGCTTTAAGGAGCCAATTTGAGTTCCTGTCCGGGATAAATTTTCGTATCGGGAGTAAGTTTGTTATACTTTCGCAGTTGGTCTACCGTTATACCATAGCGTTGACTGATTCGGTACAGGGTCTCTCCAGCCTGCACGGTGTGTACGGTGGTTTTTACTTCCTTTTTCTCCTGTACTGCTGGTTGCGGTGCTTCAGCCTTGGCCGGCTGTTTTGCTGCGGTCGTCGATTGCAAGGCTTCCAAGTCATTTATCAATTGGTCAAGCTTGGATGTGATGCCGGTTTCAAGCTTCGCAATCCTGTCATTGAGAAGGTTAAACTGGTTTTCCGGTGATTCAGACAATCCAAATTGTTTGTCGGTTTGCTCTAAACCGGCCAGCTTGCGCTCTAATTGTTCGAGCTTGGACTCGAGCGCCCGTACCTGATCTTTTTCTGCCAGGTCCTGAGCCCTGGAGAGAACCATTATGGATAGGATGATAAGCACCAAAACCCCGACGCCTGTTAAAATAAAAGGCAACGATGACGGTTTGGCATACGAATCATCGAAAGGCTCATAGGCTTCATTTTCATTATCCGGTGATGGTTCATCATCTTCATAGCTTTTGCTCATTACAAAATCTTTGTCGTCGGTTTTTTTATCTGAATTTCCCATTTTTCTCTTTCCATCTTTTTCTAAGGTAATTTGCTAAACTAATCCAAAATCCCCCTATAAATAAAGACATTTTAAAATAAAAACAATCAAAAAAACGGATCGTCGCATTCAATATTCGGCAGCAACGCCTATCTTAACCGGGTGTTTTGTGATCGCTGCAACCCCGCAGTTTCCATCGTGCAAATACCAGCGTTATCGCCATCGTCATTATGAAATACCAGGGAAAATAGCCCAGCGATTTTATGAAAACAACGTTCTCCAGCTCATTTCCGGAGAGAAAATTTTGAGTGTGCGTTGCATGTGCTCGCAACAATGCCAGCAGCAGTGAATATAGCACCCCGATAAGTCCATAGGCGAGGTTGAATGACAGCCCTTTGAAGCTCAATACGGTAGCCCGCTGTTCGGAGCTGGTAATGCGATTTAGATAATGGCTTTGAAAAAAGTTTTGTAAATACATCGCGATTCGAACCAGAACCACTGGCAAAAGTCCGATAATCGGCCATACAAACGTATAACCCATGAGTCCCAGCAGGGTCAACATTGCCATAATCCACAGATTGAAGGCCGGCGATCGTTTGTGAACCATCTTTAACGCCAGCGCGGGGATAAAAATCCCTAAAACGGACATTCCCGAACTAATCAGGCCGAAGGATGCTTCCGGTAAATTGATGAGTCGATAGTATTGACTGGTCAAGGTTACCAGCATTCGAATACAGTTATCAAAGAGCAGCCCTGACAGGATAATCACCAGGGCAAAGGGGGTTTTTAAAATCCAGCGGCCGGCCTGAATAGTTAAACTTAATGCTTGAACAATTGATTTTCCATAGCCTTCAGCAGGCGCATGGCCTCCAGATTGGTGAAGGTGGGGCTCCTGCATCTGCAGAGTCGTCCACAGAGTTAATATGGCCGTTATCAGCGTGAGATACAGCGGAAATCGCAGGGTGATATGTTGGCTAAGTTGAACGTTCAGGCCAAGCCAGCCAGCGACATGTTGCATGAGCACCGGGTCGTATACTGCCGCTCCCAGGCTCATGGCTCCCATATACGCAATGGATTGCATCCGCATCTGCTTTTCCAGAACCCGCGGCCATTCTGTTGCATTGCCCTCATTCTTCAGCGCATCGTAGGCAATGGCTTCATCGGCTCCACTTGCCGCAGCTTCTGCGGTTCCGCTTAAAACCCGGTTTACCAAAAAAAATGCAAAAAGAAGGTTGATGTTTTCCCGTGGCGCAAAGCACAATAATGTCATTTCAATCACCATGAGCACCCCCGTGAACGCCAGCAAATTTTTACGTCCGATGGTGTCTGCCAATGCCCCGGATGGCACTTCAAGCAAAACAATGGTGGCCGCCCATACGGCATTGAGCAGGGCAAATTGCTCGAGGGTTAATCCGAAATCCAGAAATAAAATGGTGAAGATAGGGTAGTAAAAGCGCGAGTTAAAAAAGATGCGGAAAGCTATAAATAAGCGCACGTTTCGAATTTGAAATGGTGATTTTTTTAATTGATGGTCCACCAATATGATCACCTGAGCAAATATCAAAATTTTGTGATATTAAGCCCGATGCATTTCCGATGTCAAGGTGATTTGCTAACTATTGGGCAGGTAGCTTTTGCTTTAGCGATTCTCAGAACGATGTTTCGAAATCGTTGACGGTAGACATAAAAAATGAATAGATGAAGTCAGTGGTGCAATCTTCGACTATCTTGCGAAAATATTGTCCAAGCGTTCGAGATCGTTGATCACTCCCCATTTCCCGCCGCCGCCTTCAACTTTGATTCGCCAATCTTCCACCCGTGCCAGATACACTTTCGGATCGCGGATATCTTGGCGCAGCTTGGTGACGTTCAGGGCAATGACATTGAAGCGATCCAGCTGAAACGGTACGTCCCGCACATGCCCTTTGGCCAGTTCTTCCTTTAAATCCGAGAAAATCAGGATGAATTTCTTGCCGGAGCCGGCTTCGTTCAGATATTCGATGGCCTGTAAAACACCGCCGGAGATGTCGGTATACGGGCTGCTTTTTACCGACTTCACAAATTCATCCACGCTTTGCATAAAGGCGCGCTTCTGATTATTTGCCACGGACGGGCGTTCGTCAAATGTTACTTTGGCGATGATATCTTTTTCGCTGAAGCTTCCGGTATCGATTCTGGCAACTGCCAGGGTATCTCCCGGGTTGAGCACCCCCAATAGATAATTCACAATCGATTGGGCCTTTTTCAGCTCCAAGGCATATGTGCCGGAGGTATCCAGAAGCAGAATGATGCCCTTGGTGCGGTTTTTTGTATCCGTACAGCCAAAAATTAACAGGCTGATGATGATTGAAAACACGATAACTTTTTTCATTCTTGCGGCTCCCTTATCTCGATGGTTTCGTCAAGACGATCGATGGTTTCTTCGGTGGGCATATTGGTTTCATGAATATCCTCATTCGGTACTGCTTTCTGTTTGGTCTTTACACCGAGGATAACCCCTTCCAGCCAAATCGTCGGAAAAATGATGAGGTCATACATGTTGACCATGAACCGTCCGGCGTAAAACCCAATATTTCCGAGAAGGCGCAAAATAAACGCGAGAAAACGCAGCAGGCCCACCGCAACCACACCCAGCACGGTTCGGGAAGAAGAGATAAACGATTCCAATGGTATGGCAACAAATGCCAGCGCAAAGGGCAGGATAAACCCCATAATCATTTGGCCCACGGTAGGAATCATGCTGGTAGCAATGGTTGTTTGTTCGACACCGGCCAATGTCTGCCGTAAGGCCTCCATATCATGGGCAATCCGATCACGCATGAAGGCCAGGGCCGACTCTACTCCCGCAAGGATGGCCAGCATGGTAAAGGTAATCCAGATCATGCGCCGGCGCATTTTGTCGTCCATGCTGCCGATGACCGGGAATAGCCGGGTAATCCGCAGCGATTCCATCAGAAATAGTCCCATGGTCAGTTCGATTAATATAATCACCAGACCGGCAACATCCGAGGTCTTATAAGGCCCGATGTAACTGGCTCCGCCAACCATCTCCGACATGGGCAATGCGATGAGGTTGAAGTTGATGATGGCGCCGCCGATGGCGATCAATAAAACCAGGCTGGCAATAAAAAACTGTGTCAAAGATGATGAAGACAGCATGCGTGCGGCCTTATCGGTTTGTTTGCGTATTTCTTCGTATTCATTCATGTAGCGGTCAATGCTTTTGGCGCGGTCGTTTAGTTTCGTGATGGACTTTCCGATATCGTTCAGCGTTCGCTGGACCTTGCGCCAGAGCGGAAGCATCTTGTTGAGGATTGAGTGTCGCAAAGCGGTGGAATTTCGATATTCTTCAATGGCTGTTTTATGTTGGTCTTCAAGGGAGCGATTGATTTCACCCAGCATATTGGCCACCATCGCATCTCCGGTATGTTTGACCTTGGCAATGGATTCGATAATTGGAATCCAGTTCGGCAGTGACGGCGGTACGTCGGCACTCTTGTTGTAATCTTCATCCAGCTGAGTGGTGGCTTCGGATAGCCGTCGATGGAGGTTGGGATAGCCTTCCAGATCCCTGAGCACCGCCGTACTGATGCGGTCAAATTCACGTTCAACGATGCGCTCCGCATTCTCCAGGCCTGCAGCCATGAGTACTTCTCGATTTCGCTGGGACAGCCTTTTTTCGGCCTGCAGCACGGATGCCGAGGTCAGACGCATGGCGTTGTGGATTATTTTGCTTAATGATCCAATCGCGCGATGAAACGGCCTTCGCGCAAAGTATAGCGCGGCCAGGATGAGAACAATCCAAATCATGACGGATAAAAACGGGCTGGGGGTGATACTCAACATATTGGCAAATGTCATAGCTCCCTCCATTTGGTTTATTTTAGTATCCCGATAATTAAGCGATTGCTTTAAATAATCGGCCCGAATCGAAGCGCATCGGCCTTTATTATCTTTATATTTACGGCATTATACTAGATTAGCAAAAAATAAAATGACTTTCAATTTTCAAGGCTTGAGTGTCAAGTTAATATATTGAACGTAAAAAAAGCCACGTCTGTCTGACGTGGCTTTAATCTGACATAAAATCAAAAACTTGCGTAACCAATAAATATTTTAAAATACGATTGTGTTTCGAAACGAATTTTTTTCGCTACTGGGTGACTTCAAAGTGAACCGTTTCCAGCAGGTTGCCGGAGGCATCCAGAATTTCCACCCGCCAGCTGCCCGTTTCATGGGCCTGAATAATTTTTGAGCTGTAAGTACGCCATGCCGGTGGGTTCACATTAAACGTGACGCGGGCGCGTTCCGTATTGCCGCAATACCAGGCATGCACAACTTCTGTTAAGCTATCAACATTGGCTATTTTGCTAAAGCAGTAAAGCTTTCCCACAGACGCCGAGAAGGTGCTGCCCTCATTGACCACCTCACGATTGACCACGTTTTCACAAATGGCCGATGTGGCAACTTCGAGGGTGACTGCACCCACTGTTACGGGGAGCAAGACCGCGAATGCCATCAGGGCAATTGCGATTGCTGATAAATGAATAATTTTTTTCATTGAAATACCTCCCAATTAATAGATTTTATTTGATGCTTTGCTCGACATTATCGGCATTCTGCAAATAAACTTTAGTTCAATTCTGCTTTATGTGCATTTACAGGGAATTAT
>CP070694.1:4146829-4158560 GCA_020353355.1 Desulfobacterales bacterium
GTGGTGCGGCCGACTTCCGAAACCATCATCGGGGATTCTTTTTCCAAATGGGTCGATAGCTATCGTGATTTGCCGATACTGATAAATCAATGGGCCAATGTGGTGCGTTGGGAGATGAGAACCCGGATATTTTTGAGGACCAGCGAATTTTTATGGCAGGAGGGTCATACCGTCCATGCCACTGCCGAGGAGGCTCAAGAACGCACCCATTTGATGCTCGATGTATATACCAAACTTGCGGAAGACTTTCTGGCCATACCGGTTATCAAGGGTCGCAAATCGCCAGCTGAACGGTTTCCCGGAGCGGTTGATACCCTGACCATTGAAGCCATGATGCAGGATCGAAAAGCCCTTCAGGCCGGCACCTCTCACTTTTTGGGGCAAAATTTTGCACGTGCATCCGAAATAAAATTCCAGACAGATACTGAAGCAGAAGAATACGCCTGGACAACCTCGTGGGGTGCTTCCACGCGGCTGATCGGTGGAGTGATTATGACCCACGGTGATGATGACGGCATTATCCTACCGCCCAAAGTTGCTTCGGCCCACGTGGTGCTGATGCCTATCGTTCGAAAACCCCAAGATAAGCCAAAGGTCATGCAATTTGTTGATTCCCTGGCAATGGAGCTCAAGGAAAAATATTATCATCACCGCAGGCTTGTGGTGGAAGTTGACCATCGGGATATCGGGGGTGCCCGCGGGTGGAATTGGATAAAAAAGGGTATACCATTGCGGGTGGAAATTGGTACCAGGGATATTGTCGACAACGCCGTTTATGTTGGTCGAAGGGACAAACCTCACACGGAGAAGGTTTCACTAAAACGCGATCATTTTACAGCAGATATTACCCATATGTTGGATGAAATACAAAAAAATCTGTTCCAGCGTGCGCGCGCATTTCGTGACATGTATACGGTTGCCATAGACAACCACAATGAATTCTACGATTATTTTACTCCGCAAAATGAGGAAAAGCCTGAAATTCATGGTGGCTTTGTATTGTCCGGCTGGTGCAGTTCGGATGCCTGCGAATCCAGAATCAAGGACGATCTCGGGGTAACTATTCGATGCATCCCGCTGGATGGCGATAATGAAAAGGGCACCTGTATTTGTTGCGGAAAGCCGAGCAAGGGCAGAGTGGTGTTCGCAAAAGCGTATTAATATGGCTTCTGGTCGCTGGCCGCTTTTCACAGGTTGCTGGTCGCCAAAGACCAGAAACCGGCGACCAGCAACCTGCAGCCCGTAACGAGTGTTCAGAATTGATCCGCATTAACGACATCATTGACAAGATTAGCGAATACGATCCGGATGCGGACCTGGATAGTATCGACCGCGCCTACATCTATTCAGCACGGGTGCACGATGGTCAAGTTCGGTTGTCCGGCGAGCCTTACTTATCCCATCCCCTTGAAGTGGCTGGAATTCTTGCCGAGATGAAGCTGGACCCCATCAGCGTGGTGTCCGGACTGCTGCATGATGTTATTGAGGATACCCGCGCTACTCCTGAAGAAATAAAGAAGTTGTTTGGTCCGGAGGTGTTGCATATTGTCTCCGGGGTTACCAAACTAGGCAGCCTTCCGGTCGGTGGCTCACGCGCTCGTCAGGCCGAAAGCATTCGACGAATGATTCTGGCCATGGCCGATGATATCCGCGTCATATTGATTAAATTGGCCGATCGTCTTCACAACATGCGTACGCTCCAGTATCACTCTCCCAATAAACGCAAAGAAATTGCCCAGGAAACGTTAGACATCTATGCACCCATTGCCGCACGCTTAGGTATTTATTGGATGAAATATGAGCTGGAAGAAACCTCCTTCAAGCACATCGAGCCAGATGAGTATGCTAAAATAGAAAATTTGGTGAGCAAATCGAAAGTGGAGCGTGAAAAATATATTGAGAGGGTTAGAGGCTTCATCAAGAAAGAGATGGATGGCGCCAGGCTCAGCGGTGAGGTTTTGGGACGCAACAAAACATTTTACAGTATCTATCAAAAAATGATTTCCCAGAGTTTGCCGTTTGAACAAATTTATGACATCACCGCCTTTCGTATTATCCTTGACACCGTTCCCCATTGTTACGAAGCCTTAGGACTGGTTCACGCTCTGTGGAAGCCGATTGATCATAAATTTAAAGATTATATTGGTCGCCCGAAACCCAATATGTACCAGTCGCTGCACACCACCGTGATCGGGCCGTTTGGTGAACGCATTGAAATTCAGATCCGGACCTGGGAGATGGACAAAGTCGCCAACTCCGGCATTGCCGCTCACTGGAGTTACAAAGAGGGCAAACGGATTGATGAAAATATCAGCAATAGATTTGCCTGGATTCAAAACCTGGTCGAAAATCAGGAAAATTTCAGGGATCCTGCTGAATTTTTGGAAAACGTGCGCATCGATCTGTTTCCGGACGAGGTCTATGTTTTTACTCCTCGCGGTGAGATTAAAACATTACCGCGTGGAGCCACTTCAGTAGATTTTGCTTATATCATCCACACTGAAGTCGGCAATCAATGCACTGGTGCCAAGGTCAACGGTCGTTTGGTCCCGTTGCCGTATGAATTGGCAACCGGTGATATCGTCGAAATAATTACCTCTAAAAACAGCCATCCCAGCAAAGATTGGCTGAAATTTGCCAAAACGGTTAAGGCCCGCTCAAAAATCAGGCATTGGATAAAAACCCAGGAAAAAGAACGAAGCATCACCTTGGGTCGAGAAATGTGCGAAAAAGCCTTTCGCAAAGAGAAGCTGAACTTTAACATGTTGGTAAAATCTGAAAAGATGATGGAGGTGATGGAACATTTCGGTTTTAAAGCCGTTGATGATTTGATTGCCAATGTTGGTTATGGGAAAATTACGCCTCTGCAAGTTCTGCGCAAATTTGCCCCCAAATCCGAGGAAGAAGCAGCACCGGAATCGATATTTAACAAATTAATGGAGCGGGTGCGAAAAAAGAAGCTCAAAGCCGGTGTGCTCGTTAAAGGGGTGGATGATATTTTGGTTAAATTCGGCAAATGCTGTCAACCTGTGCCAGGAGATCCCATCATTGGCTATATAACCAGAGGATACGGCGTCACGGTTCATCGAGCGACCTGTGTCAATGCCCTGAGAATGAATCCAGAAAGGCAAATTGATGTGGACTGGAATCAGGAGGCCAATGAAACTTATCCGGTCAAAATCCGAATTATTTCTCATGACAGGATCGGGTTACTCGCGGACGTTGTCAGCAATATCAGCAAATTTGGGGCCAATATTCTCAGTGCCAAAACAGAGATCCGGGAAAATAAAATGGTTGACAGTTACTTTACGATTGTCGTTGAAAATACCAGCCATTTAGAAAAGATCTTATCGGCGGTTAAAAAAGTAAAGCTTGTGCAGGAGGTAAAGCGGATAGGGTAGTTCCTTAATTTTTTATAAATTTAGCCAAGAAATTTATAAGCCCTGGGAATAAATCACTTATAAGAAGTTTGAAGTGAGCTAAAGTGAGCTAAAATGATCTAAAGTTAAGGAAGCCGCCCTTGGCGTGATCAATTTAAAATCAGATAGAATACATTAATTTTAGGCACTTTGAACTTTAGGCATTTTAGGCACTTGCTGGGGTGTTCTCAATATATATTAAAGTAAATTATCGCTAATAACCCCTTTGCCATGGTTATGCAGAACTAGGGTGCTTTAACAACATTTCCTGATTTTATACAATTGGTGCACACCATCATTTTCTTCATCCGGCCGTTTGAGATTGCCCGTACCCGCTGCAAATTCGGATTAAAGCGACGTTTGCTGACATTATGCGCATGACTTATATTATGTCCGGCCAACGGCTTTTTGCCGCATATTTCACACATTTTTGCCATCTAGAGAAACTCCTTAATCACTTAAATTTAGGTGCGTAAAGCCAACCCTTTTACACGAAAACAAGTATGCTGTAAAGAATTTTTTTCACCCATCAGGCCGCTGATTCTGCTGCCCGATTAGTCTTTTTGCTCTGCTAAGATGGCCTCACATTTGGCAAGATAATCTAAGGCCTTTTGATGATATCCCACATCCGGGTATTTTGAAATAACCGCCATAAAACGATATTGGGCGGCTTTGTAGTGTTTGCTGGTGAAGTAAAATCTTCCGATGATATATTCACTTCCGGCCAAGCTTTTATAGCATGTGCTGATGTGAGCTTCAGCGCTGCGCGCATATTCATCATTGGGGAACTGTTTCACCAATCGTTGAAATGTTTCCAGCGCTTTGCGTGCCGAGGTTTGATCGCGATCGATGGTATTGATCTGATCAAAATAACAGCGTCCGATTTGGTAAATTACATATGGGATTGCCTCGTTGCGTGGGTGTAATTTTTCAAATTCTTCATAGGCAAAAACAGCCTCTTCGTACTGCTCTAACTTATAGTGCGCATCGCCGATTTTGAGCACTTCCAGGCTTGAATAACCGTAGAAGGGGTACCAGTCTTTAAGTTTTGTGAAATAGTCAATAGCTTTGCTATAATCTCCGTTTTCGTAATACTCCACGCCATTCCAGGCAAGATCTTGGTCGCTATATTGAGACTCCTCACCGGTTATCGCAAGTTTGATTTCTTTTATAATGCCGCAACCTGAAAGAATAAAGCCTATGATCACGCCTGTGATAAATACTTTTCTCATGAAAAGGTGTGCCTATAAAATTTTGTTAATGGCATCTTCCAGTTTTGATTTAGCAACCATACCGGTGATTTGTTCTACGACGCTGCCTTGCTTAAAAAAGATCAGCGTCGGTATCGCTTTGATTCCATACTTTCCGGGTGTGACCGGACTGTTATCGACATTGCATTTGGCAAATTTAATTCTGTCGCCGAATGTATTGGCGAGATCTTCGACAACAGGCGCTATGGCCTTACAAGGGCCGCACCATGGAGCCCAGAAATCCACTAAAACCGGTTTGTCCGACTGCAATACCTCAGCTTCGAAACTACCGTCATCTATTTCCATAATACCTTCTGCCATAACCCTAGATCCTTTCCTTGAAAATTGACAATTGCTCCATTATAGTTACGCGGCCTATTATTGTCAACCTCCGCCATTCTTGGATGGATTTTCCATTTTTTAATAATTATATGTAAAAACGACATAAGCCATGATACAGGATATGGAACAATGCCTCATTAAGGAGCGGATCCATGAGCACTAAAATTCGTATCGGCGCCCTTATTTCCGGGAGTGGTACCAATCTTCAGGCCATTATTAACGGCTGTGAACGCGGAACTTTATCCGGCCAGATGGTATTTGTTGGATCGGACAATCCGGATGCGGCCGGGCTTGAGCGGGCCAAGCGCAGCGGAATTCCCACCTTCGTTGTTGATTATGCGTCGATTATTCAAAAATGCAGCAAGTCTTCTCAAAAATTATCTGCCCCCCCTGATTTTAATTTGGATGAGGCGATTTCTAAGCAAGACTTTTTCGGCTCGAAGGCGGATGCTGAAAAAACTAAATTTTTTTTAACGACCAGGGCGATTGCCGAAGCGCAACTCTTAAGCCGGATGAAAGCGTTTGCCTATGACCTCCTCGTGCTGGCGGGTTTTATGCGAAATTTGACACCTTATTTCATTGATCGGGTGAATACGAAACGCAGCGAACCTCGGATCATGAATATTCATCCATCGCTGCTGCCGGCGTTTCCCGGTATTGACGGTTATGGAGAAACATTTCGCTACGGATGCAAAGTTGGCGGGTGTACCGTTCATTTTATCGATTACGGAGAAGATACCGGTCCCATTATCGGACAACGTGCATTTCAGATTTCTGATACGGACACCGTTGATTCGATCCGGGAGAAAGGCCTGAAATTAGAGTGGCAGCTATATCCAGAATGTATACAACTTTACGCCGAGGGTCGATTGAAAACGAAAAAAATGACGTACACTTCAGGAGGCGGGCAAAAAAACGAACGGACAATCGTGAGGATTGAACCGCCAACATCATAAGTCAAACGTGGGCAAGATGCCTTACAAATAGCTGCGTGCGCCGAGATAGCGGGCCTTAAAGTAACTGTCTGTTAACGTGGCAATTCGTATTTTGCGGCCCCTGCCCGGTGCATGCAAGAATTTATCGTCTCCTATATAGATGCCCACGTGGGAAACCTTTTTTCCGCCGGAGGTTGCAAAAAAAACCAGATCGCCTTCCAATAGCTGACCGCGGGCGATGGGCCTGCCCGTTTCCCATTGCTGTCTGGATGATCGCGGAAGATCAAATCCATTTAACTGGTAAACCACCATGCTGTAACCACTGCAATCAAACCCGGTTTCTGCTGACTCGCCCCCCCATCGGTAGGGAATACCAATATATTGTTTTGCGGTTATTAGAATATGATCTCTAACATTGGAACGACCGTAGCGTCGATCTCTAATTGCGGCGTATTCATCCGGCCCCACGATATAATAAACCTCGATAACTCCGTTTATCTTGAGGCTTTCGGCTCGCCGGCGGGCGTCATGTTTGGATTCATAGTTGCCAAACCGAACTTTATAAAGGCCGGAATGGTGGAGGAAATGATAGGCATTTAGACCGTGCTGCCGTAGGTTGTCTGTGAGACGCACGGCATTGCTGATATTGGCGAAAGCGCCAACCTGTATGGTATAGCCTATTAGGGCAAGGGGCTTGGGTGAAGGTTTCTCAGGCTTGATTGCCCGCTCGCTTGCACATCCCGTCAAAAGCAGCAGCGCTGAAAAAATGAAATATATCACCGCTTGACTGAATTTTGGGCCTGGACGGCGGTGTCGTCTGCTGTTCTTCATATCTTTATGGGGAGAAAAGCGGCATTTGCGGATTAAAAAGATTTAAGCTGAGATTCCCAAAAACACCTTAATAATTACCGGGAAGGCCACAAAGGTCCCCACCGAACTGCCGATATTGGTGAATACCACCACCAGCAGGATGCGTGTCACCTTATTTCTCCAAAATCCTTTAATTGAAAGTATATCTTGCGGAAGGCTTTCCAAGTCTTTGACTTTTGGTTTCCTCGAAAAAGCTTCCACCAGTCCTGAGACCCAACCGGCGGCAATCATTGGATTTAAGGAGGTTAACGGAGCTGCCAAAATTGCAGAAGCCACGGTCGCAGGATGCGCCAGTGCGATAATGGCACCAATTCCCGCTAAAATTCCGTTGGCTAATATCCACCAGGCGATCATGTCTTTTCCGGCAGCGGTCCCGCCGTAAAAAAAGCCCGCTATAAATAGCAATAAAATGGCAGCCGGGATAATCCATTTTAAAAAGTCAGTCATCTTACTTCTGGGGGGCAACTGTTCCAGAGACCGGAGATCAATATCGGCATTCCAATAATGCTTGATTCCCTGGATGTGCCCAGCACCGACAACGGCCACAATTTTTGCCCCTGGAGCGGTACTAATTTTATGCGCCAAATATTGATCGCGCTCATCAATCAAGATTTCTTTTAGCACCGGAAGAGATTTTCCAACCTCGGCCAGAAGGATTTGGAGCATATCTTCCTGTTTCATTTTTTCGATGTCTTCTTCTTTGAGGTCTTCTACTTCACCAATGGACAACATCAGTTGAAACAGAAGCTTGAATTTTCCCCACAGCCCCATGGCACGCCAGGTCCTGGATAGGGTGGTGCGAATATCTCGGTCGGCAAGGTGAATCTTTGCACCAATTTTTTCCGCCGTTTCAATGGCCTGAATCATTTCCTGGCCGGGCTGGGTATCAAACTTTTTGGCAATTCGTTTCTGAAACGATGCCAGCAAAAGATTTGACAACAGCAGAAACGACTTTTTTTCTTTGATGACTTTGACAATATCGGTATCCAGCCAGCGTTCCTTTTGCCGGATGGACTGATATCTGGACTGGCAAAGTTCTACGCAGACCGTATCGGGCTTTTCCTCTTCGATGACACGGTTTACCAGGTGCACACTCTCTTTGGAGACATGGGCAGTTCCTAACAAGACTATCTCCTTGCCTTTCAAATCGAGGCGATGGATCATATCGGTGTTGTTTCTCGTCTGCATTCGGTGTATATTCCTTATCCTTCCGATGGAAATTAATTAAGGTTAATGCATTTATCCCTTTTATGCAAGCATTCTAATAAGACAATCGATGCACGAGAGACCGATGCTGATTTACGACGATACATTCTCTTGGGAAGGCTGGGGTGGCAAGCTGCGGTTGGCCAGCGGTGAATGTTGGCTTCGCATTTTTGATCTTGAGAAGGGTACTGCCAAGGGTTTGGCACACCTGCGGCCGATTGTCGTCATTGTATCGGATGTTCCTGAAAGCCGGATGTCCGTGAGAAGTTGCACCGGCCATATTGCGACGCGGGTGACAAAAACATTCAATATTGAACCGCATCGCATGCTCTACATTGAATATTATCCGCAGACAGCATATGGCGATCATAAACAATATACTATCCCCGAAAAATATGATGCGGTTGATTTTACATGGCATGAAGGCAGGGCCATCGAACCGCGTTGGCGAACTTTAAAATCGCCCATGTTGGATGTGATCAAAGGGATCGTGGAAAAGAGGACAACGCCCTGACTGCTATGATTGTCAAATCGATGTTATCTTTACTTCCTGTTGAACTATTCCACTTACTGACGATTTAACTAAATCAGGACATCGGAAAGATGGCAAAGATGACGGTGCTCCAAATCGAGTGGGATATGATGACGGGAGCCAAGTTTTTCAGGCGCCAGTACATGATGCCCCAAAACGCACCGGCCACAGCAGCCGCGCCGATCAACATAAAATTTAACGACCAGATATGTACACCGGCATAAATGGCTGTGGCCAATAGCCAACCCTGCCACGGACCGAAAAGTTCCATTAGATTATGTTGCAAGTACCCACGCCAATATATTTCTTCAGAGGGTCCGGTAAAAAAACAGAGCAGCAATGCAATCACCCACATCGGTGTTCCCGTGCCCTTAGCATATATTCCGCCGATTTGATGTCCGGCAACAGATAGCAAATGGGTTGATATTAGTTTTGCTAACCAAAAGATACCATAGAGAAAGGCTGCCGACAGCATTCCTAGAGACAGGGTTTTGAGGTCAAACTTCAGCTTTTTTATGGTATTCGGCTGTAAGCAGATCGACACAATGGCTAAGATGGCCGCCGAAAACGAGATTTTTATCCAGAAGATGCTCCAGGTCAAATAGAAGGTGACAAACCAGAAGATGGCTGCAAGCAAAATGGTCGCCATCAGGGGAAAAGTGCGAAATTTTTCGTTTCTCAAAACAAGCCCTCCAAAACCAGTGATACGACCAGCAGGATTCCGAATACAGTGTCAAGTTGTGCGGTTTGAGCATCGGCATCTATGGGAACTCGCCGCATCATTTGACGCAATAAGCGGAGGGCTAAAGGCAGGGAGAGTAAAACAATTAGCGAACACAGAGGCAGTGGACCGACAATAGACATCCCGATGGTGTCCAAATAGGCTAGCACAACCAGGGCAATATACAAGCGCAAACCATTGCGCTGGCCAATGGCAATGGGAAGTGTCAAAATGCCTTTGCGTTGGTCGTGGGCGGCATCGCGAATATTGTTGGCCAGCAAGACCAGGGCGACGAGCACTCCAAACGGAAGGGATATCCAAAATGCGCTAGTGCTGAAGACTTGCCGTTGCACAAAATAAGATCCTATCACCATCAGTGGACCCCACATTAAAAAAACAGAAATCTCTCCTAAAGCGCTGTATTTATATTTTAACGGAGGGCCGGTGTAAGTCAGACTGGCGAAGGTGCCGATCAATCCGATCCAAAGCAGGGACCAGCCTCGAGTTGCGCATAGCCATAGACCGATAACCGTTGCCGCACCATAAAGCAAATATGCTGTTCTGAGCACGCTTTTCGGCGCTAATTTTCCTTCAAGCAAGGGATGGGGCCGATATTGGGCAGTAGAGACTTCGCGGGTGTCGACACCACTCTTAACGTCGAAGTAGTCATTAATCAGATTGGTGGCGGCGTGCAAGAAAATTCCACTTATCAGTGTAAGCATATACAAGCCCCACGAAAAATTCCCATCAATGGCTGCTAGGGCTCCGCCGACACTTACGGATATGGTGGTCATAGAAAAGGACCATGGCCGGCTGGCTAAAAACCAATTTCGATAAAAATCCATCCGACTTGATATACCTTATTTGAAAGTTATACACGACATTTACTCCGGCTTTTGATTTTGAAGCGCAGCAGCAGCTTCTTCCTCCAAGAGTTCTACTTCCTCAGCCGCTTTGCGAGCCTGTTCGATGGCTGCTTTGGCTTCAGCCTGAGCTGTATCTGCCTGTGCTTTTATTTGCTGGATCTTTTTTCTGAACTGTTTGCGTTTCTCTTTGGTCGAACTCAATCTTCTCACATATGCTTCGGCGTCTTCGGTGATCTTATTGGCGCGTTCGGCGGCTTCTTTGGCTCGATTGTCAGCTTCTCTGGCTTGCCTCTTTGCTTCTTCAATTTCCTGTTGCTTTTTTTCTTTTAGCTGCTGCTCTGCCTGGTCTCCTTCTTGTTGGCGGTCCGCTTCTATTTCAGCAGCGGTTCTTTTCTTATATTGAATGACATCTTTTATCGTTCCTTGTTGAGGCGGAGGAGAATCGGTAATATGTAAATTACCGTCGGCATCAGTCCAGGTATATACTTGACCGGCTTCCAAATGGATATTCACGAAACTGATTAAGACAATAGCAATTAGCATGCTGATGGTTTTCATTATTCCCTCATGGCAATTCTTTAGAATTAAAGGTGATATTTCAAAAATTACCTACAATATATTGATAATTCGAAAAAGTGTCAAACGACAGTCTGATTCCAAAACATTTGCAAATCTTCTGCGAGCCGGTGCTCATTTTTGGATCGAATCGGGCGCCAATGTTTCGGGAGCAGGGATCTATAGCGAGCCGTAGCGTAGCGTTGATCGATTAGCAGAACCACACCGCGGTCATCTTCGGTTCGAATCACCCGGCCGGCGGCTTGGAGCACGCGATTGATACCCGGATAAAGGTAAGCAAATTCAAAGCCAGCGTTTAAATCTTGCGCAAAATACTCCCGGATAAGGTCGTTCTCCAACGAGATAGCCGGTAATCCTACTCCGATGATAGCGGCACCGCTGAGCCGTTCGCCCACCAGATCAATTCCCTCGCCGAAAATACCGCCCATCACCGCGAATCCCACCAGAAGTTCCGAATTTTCCTGCGCGAAGCGTTCCAGGAAAGCATCCCGCTCAGATTCAGACATGCCGGGACGCTGAACAATTGTATCTATTTGAGAACACTCGGCTTGAAATAAGTTATATACCATCATCATGTATTCATAGGAGGGAAAAAACATCAGATAGTTGCCTTGGTGCTGCTTAACGAAAGTTAGGATGGCTTTTGCGACCTCTGATTTCGTCCGATGGCGGTGTCGATACAACGTGGAGACCGTGTCTGAGACAAATATACCAAAGTTTTGCGGCGGAAAGGGAGACGGTAGGATTAATTGATCAGCATGATTATCACACCCAAGGATGGTTTTAAAATAGGTTATCGGTGTCATGGTCGCTGAAAAAAATATTGCGGCGCGGCATCGCTTCAAGGCCTGGTTTAAATGTCCCGAAGGATCAATGCAAAACAGCTTAATTTTGAGATTCTTATCGATTTTTTCATAACACGTGGTATAGCTGTTGTCGTATTGATCGGCAACTTTCAGAAATCCGGATATGGCAAAAAACAGCTCCAGCAATGTCTCGCGATAGGAGGTTTTA
>CP070694.1:4158660-4185310 GCA_020353355.1 Desulfobacterales bacterium
GCTATCAGACCGGCCGTGAGTAAAATGTCTACTGCCTGAAACATGCTTTTTTGAGTTCCAGCAAGGGCATCTATTTTATAAATCACCTGCAGGGTGTGTACGCCTGCAAGTCCGATCATGATGCCAATGGCAAATCCACTGTACATGGCTAAGGTTTCGGTTCGCGATCGGTAAAAATCCAATTCTTTCTGGGCTTCAATCTTTTTCTTGCCCGGTGGAGCGGTTTCTACAGCTCGAATACGCGCCTGACTGCCTTTTCTGCGCCAGATGGAATTGAAGACTTCGATAAACCGTTCAACGATCAGCGCAATGAGAAACAGGTTAACAAACAGAGACGTGTACGTTTCCTGTTTGACATCGGGGCTAAGGGTGATGGTTTGATCCCAGTCAAATTTTGCAACGATGAGGGCCACAGAAATAATCAGAAGTAGAATTAATACGATGGGGCTTAACCAGATGTCACGTATGGTTTTTTTATCTTTATCCGGCATCGTGGAACTCCTTTTCCTTTTTGGATTCCTAAAACATGAGATTCTTGCCTTCAGTGGCGAAATTTTCTTCTCACGCCAAGACGCAAAGATCGCAAAGAAAATCTAAGCGAATTATCTATAAATAATCTTAGCGTCTTTGCGCCTTGGCGTGAGGCCTATTTGGCAATGGTTTATCCGGGTTAGACGACTGCCTGAATATGTATCTTATATCTTGCCAGTCAAGTATAGTCGGCGCCTGACTTTCGGAAACTTCTCAATGGCATAGCGCAACATGGTTCGCGGCATCTGCTTGTAATATTTCAATAAAAATTCCTCCTCAGTTTGCATATCACGCTTGCCGATCTCACGCAGCATCCAGCCAACCGCTTTATGGATTAAATCTTCCCTGTCGGCGATCAATACCCTGGCAATTTTCAGGGTCTCCGAAAAGTCATTTTGTCGGATAAAGTGAAAGGTGGACATAATGGCGATGCGCCGCTCCCAGAAATCTTCAGATTTGGCAAGGCGGTAAAGCACCTTTTTCGTTTTTTGGACCAGATAGGCTCCGACAATATATTGTGCCGACACGTCCACCAGATCCCAATTATTAATGTAACGGGTGTTATTTAAGTACAGATCAAAGATCTGCTTTTTTAGCGGGGCAGCACCTGTTGAAAATTTATGGATGAGAATCAGCAACGCAAGTAAACGCTCTTCGTGGATGGGGGACTGAAGCAATTCCGTGGTATCGTTGAGAGTCATGTGACGATATTGCCTTGCTAATTTTCTTAATTCAGGAACCGTGATACCCGCAAAAATGTCTCCTTCACCATACTCACCGGGTCCGGTTTTGAAGAATCGCTGCGAGACGGCTGCCCTTTCTTTATCTCCGAGTTTCCGAAGCCGTTTTTTGATCTCGTTTACCATCATTTCAGATAAGGTTCTGATTCCAATTAAAAGGTTTCAGGTGTCAGTGTTCAAGTGTCAGCTTTCAAGCTGCAGGGTTCAGGGTAATAATGTAATAGGTTAGAGGTTGGAGGCAAAAGGAATTCCGAATTGGAGCTCCTCAATTCCTCAATTCCTTAATTCCTAAATCCCTCAATCCTCTGTCCTCTGTTTTCTGACACGTGACACCCGACACCTGACGCCTCCAGTCTTTTACCACCATGCTGTCAGATAAACGCCGCCAGGCGCCTAGAATCCAACTGCCTGCCCGTCTTTGCGATGATCGGAGGCTGCACAATAACCGTCAGCCATCTTGGCAATAAGCTGTGCACCGCCAAATAACGAGGCTGGCACATTTGTGGTGACCGTGTGGTCGCGGTTTTTCAGTTCATCCACAACACTTTTGTCAAAACCTTTTTCCAGGGCCACGGTATGATCGGTACCCACATGCCATCGTGGCGCATCGGATGCGGTTTGGGGATTCTGACCGTAGTCAAAGATTCGCAGCACCATTTGGACATGACCCTGGGCCTGCATGTGGCCACCCATAACCCCAAAGCTCATCATGGGTCTATTGTTTTGGGTAATAAAACCCGGAATGATGGTGTGAAAAGGGCGTTTGCCGCCAGCGACACGATTGGGGTGGTTCTTTGCCAGGGCAAAGGCACAGCCGCGATTTTGAAAGCTGATTGCCGTTTGCGGATCGACCATCCCGGAACCAAATCCTTTATAGTTGGACTGAATAAATGACACCATCATCCCGTTGTTGTCGGCGGCCGTCAGGTAAACCGTACCGTTTTCGACGGGCATGCAGGCCTCTGGGAATTGGGCTTTATCCGGTCGAATTTCCTTGGCACGTTGTTCGAGAAAGGCATCGGCCAGTAAATCCTGTGGATTTACTTCCATACTGGCGGGATCAGCAATGTGGCGGTGTGCTTCGGCAAAGGCAATTTTCATTGCCTCGATCTGAAGATGAACACTGTCGGCAGAATCCACTGCATAATTGCGAATATTCAGATGGCGCAGCAGACCCAATGCGATCAGAGCCGCCAGTCCCTGACCGTTCGGCGGAATTTCATGAAGCTCAATGCCGTGGTAGTCGATGGAGATCGGCGTTACCCAATCCGTGTGGTGTTCGGCGAGGTCCTCCACGGACAAATCACCGCCGCTGGATGCAGCGTAAGTTGCGATACGTTCGGCAAGCTTTCCGCGATAAAACGACTCTCCCTGGCTGACGGCGATCTCTTCAAGGGTGCGCGCCTGCTGAGGGCAATAAAAGCGCTGACCGACATGCGGCGCTCGCCCCTGCGGTAAAAACACCGTGGCAAAATCCGGGAAGTCCTTGTAAAGCTGTTGTGCGTCTGCCCATCGTCCCGCCGTTATCGGAGATACGGCAAATCCGTTTTTCGCGTAGTGAATTGCCGGTTCGAATAGCTCAGCAAAGGGCAAATTTCCGAAGCGCTCGGATAGCGTCGACCATACGCTTACCGCCCCGGGAACCGTGACGGTATCCCATCCCAGCTGAGGCATGGATGGGCGCCCGGCAAATTTTTCAAAGGACCAGGATTTGGGAGACCTGCCGGATCCGTTCAGGCCGTGAAGATGATTTCCGTCCCACACAATGGCAAATGCATCGCTTCCGAGGCCGTTGCTGGTCGGTTCCACGACGGTTAGCGCAATTGCGGCAGCCAGGGCGGCGTCCACGGCATTGCCTCCGTTCTGCAACATCTTCAATCCTGTCTGTGCAGCCAGGGGTTGAGAGGTCGCCACAACATTTTTTGCAAATAGCGGCATGCGTTGAGATGCATACGGGAAATTCCATGAAAAATCCATGACAGCTCACCTAGCCTTTGTGTGTGATTCACGTCCAGAAATGATATCGCTTTTCCATAATTTGACCTGATTGAATTCAGGGTTCGTTTCAAGGCCCGAGGGACGATAACAATATTTTGGATGGTTTTGCAAGATCTGCCGTTAACTTTCACAAAAAGCGATAGCAACTGTTGTTACGTCACAACGAGAGCAAAAGGTAACAATTTCTTGGCGGCATCTATTTTTTCAGCATCTCTTTCGCATGCTCGAGGGTCGCGTCCGTGATTTTTTCTCCACCCAGCATCCTGGCAATCTCCTTGTAGCGTTCATCTATGCTTAGCGGCGTAATTGCCGTGATGGTCCTGCCTTTGGAAACATGCTTGGATATACTCAAATGGTGGTCGGCGAATTTAGCAATTTGAGGTATGTGGGTGATACAAATGACTTGATGATGCTTTGCCAGCTCGGAAAGCTTGCGCCCGACGACCTCGGCAACACGGCCGCCGATACCGGAATCCACTTCGTCAAAAATCAAGGTCTCGATCGAATCGGTTTGCGCCAGAATTACCTTTAACGCCAATACCACTCTGGACAACTCGCCACCGGAAGCAATGCCGGCCAGCGGCTTTAGTTCTTCCCCGACGTTGGGAGCAATCATCAACGTGGCGCGATCAATTCCAAATTCGTTGACAATGTTATTATCCACAGTAAGATTCGGATTGGTTTTTTGATCTGCAGGGGTTGTGGATAACTGGACCTCAAAACCTGCTGGAGACATGTGCAGCGTTGCAAGTTCGTCGACCACTTTTTTAGCCAACGATTTGGCGGTTTGTTTTCTTTTTTGAGAAAGCGTTGCTGGCCCGGTCGCAAGCGCTGCATGCATTTGGGAAAGTTGCGTTTCGAGATCCACTATTTTTTCAGCTATATTTTCAACACCGGCCAGTTCGTCTCTGATGGATTCTAATTTTGAAGTCACGGCTTCAAGGGATCCGCCGTATTTGCGCTTGAGCTTATTGAGGGTATCGAGCCTTTCTTCAACGGCCTCCAGGCGCTTTTCATCAGGCTGGACCGTATCCAAATAACGGCGCAGCCCCCCCACGAGATCCTCAATGTGATAGGATGGCTCTGCCAGATTTTGCGCTGTTGATTTTAGCTGCGAATCAATCTGGCCGGCTTTTTCAAGGTTCTTTTTGACTTCTAAAAGCCTTTCGACAATGGACCCCGAAGCACCGTAAAGATCTTCGATGCTTTGAAAAACCGTTTGGTAAAGCATTTCAGCGTGCCTCAATCGCAGGCGTTCCTGCTCCAGCTCGGTATCCTCACCGACGGCAATGCCGGCTTCGGTGATTTCTTTTTTTTGAAACTTGAGCAATTCTAAATGCTCGGCCTGATGGTCTCTATGTCTATGCAGTTCATTGAGTTTTTCGATTACCACAAGGACCTCATGGTAGTCGTCATAAATCTTTTGGCGCAACGTCATCAGACCGACAAATTGGTCGAGGATCAAAAGATGCTGGTCTTCCTTCAAGAGACCTTGATGGGCGTGTTGACCGGATATGCTGGCCAGATTTTCAGTGATGGAATTCAATACCTGGATCGTGGCCAAGCGTCCGTTAATATAGACGCGGTTGCTATCGCTGCGTGAGATGATTCGTCGAACGATTAATCCCGCTTCCAGCGGGTAACCGTGTGCGGCCATTATTTGGGCAACATCACTGGCTGGTGAAACCTGAAAGAATGCTTCCAGCTCAGCCGCATCGGCGCCCGTGCGGACGAGATCTGCTGAAGCTCTGCTGCCCAATAGAAGATTGACGGCATTGAGGATGATGGATTTACCGGCACCGGTTTCACCGCTTAAAATGGTGAGGCCTTTGGAAAAATGGATATGCAGATCGTCAATAATGGCAAAGTTACGAATTGTGAGTTCCTGGAGCATGCTAACATCTGGTTTTGGATATGCACGGACTTACAAAAATTTAGTTGATCGGCCATAGACAGCCGGCTAAAAAAAGAATTTCACCGCATTGGTGACGCTCGATACCATGCGATTGATTTTCGAAATATATCTCACAACCCATATTCTTTGTAAAGAATCTTGTTAGCGTTTCCAAACAAGAATGATCTGTATCTTGTCCGGAATAGAGGGTCAAGAAGCTTGAATTGTGAATTAGACTGATTCAATCCGTATTTTGAGAAAAGCAGAGCGAGTTCTCAATTGTGATGTGAACGGTTTTGTGCACGCAGGATGGGTGTCAGTAGTGGAAAAAGATGCCGGTGATATGATGATTTATTTTAAAAAATAGTTGGAGTGAAAAATGATCAGATCGGCCAATCATTTGGGTTAAACCACTCATCAGTGAGGCGCGCTGTCAAATCGCTCCTATTTTAATTTTTCTACCATAAGTGCCATCGTTAAGGATACCATTTCGTTGCCGCGGCGTTGGCTCAGGATTTCGTGAACGATTTCATTCTGGTGGCTGTCGGCTCCCCCCACTTCGACCCATTGGCCCAGCGGGACCGTGATATTGGTTTGAGCTCCATGAAGGCGGATCACCCCGTCCTCGGTATCATCATACATAATCCGGGGGACAATTTTCAGGTTTACATGATCGCCGATAATTCGCGGGGTGACCTCGAAGCCGGTTTCCATTTGTTTGTATGTCACCGGGCCGCTCATTTTACGGTGTCGACCCAATCGATACCCCCATGCCTGCTGGTAAGGGATGTCTTTGCCGGTACTGATGTAAGCCGGACTTCCGGAAGATGTCGTCACAAAATATTCGGAAACGCTCCGTTGATCGTGTCGGTGATTCTCAAGATTTACTTCAACGCCGTCTTTGATTTGCCTTTCGGTTGCAATACTCCAGTCCTTTCCCGATACGCGACCATCTACGGATGCTGAACGTTCTGCATCTGCTCGGCGTTCATAAAATCGAACCCGAATTCTGACCTGCTCGATGGGAACGTCAAACCTGTTTAGATAGTCACGGACGCGCTGGATGGCAGCCGGACTGTCCACTATCACCAATGAATTGACCCGGGTGTCTACCGACACGTGGCCGTCCGGCGAAAGAAGGCCGTCGACGATCGGCGCCAATTCTTCTGCCCCGCGGTATTTAATTCTGATCACGGCCACTTCATCTGCATGGGACACATTGCTTAGAATAAAAGCAGTTAGATATAATAAAGATGGAAGGATCTTGAAAATTTTGAAAAGTATTCTGTGTTTCATGTTCATATCTATGTTTTTTATCGTATATCTAAAAAAAGTTTAGCATGAGGACTTCAAAAAATCAAAGATGCGCGGATTTTGTGTCCTGCGATTTTTTTTAATTGAATTTGTAATTTTAAACAGCAGGCCGGGAGATGATTGACACCCGGCCGCTTTTTTGGTATTTTCATAATAAATATAGAATGTTATCGATTATTATCGGAACTTAGGAGAAATTCAGCAGTTGAAAAGTTGTCAGACCACCTTTCACAGTCATCCATTCCATCACGTTATCAATTCCCTTCAAATGCTTGCCTCAAGTTTTTGGAATCAATGGCTTTTAATTTAATTGCAAACATTCTGATCTTCGCTTAGATAGAACAGGGAACTCATGCGCCGTTTGAAAGTTTTCGATATAATAGACAGATTCTCATACAGCTTTTTCGATTTGGCTTTGCTGGAGCTGGGATAGGATTGCACCCATGATACGAGACGAGGCACTTGAGGTATACAGAAAGCTGGAGCGAGAGTTTCACGCCGCCGAGCTTCACCGACCCATGCACATCGAGCGATATGAAGCCGGCACAGAACTGGAATATGATATTAACGCTGTCGCCGACCGCAATACGGGTCAGGTGCGCCTTCGAATTGAAAAGTTTGTCGGCGGGGGGTTTGCCGGACAGGTCTACCGTGTCAAAATATTGGAGCTCGAGACAGACAACGGCCCCATCGGTGATCTTGTGGAAGGGGGAATTTTTGCCATGAAGATTTTAATTCCGCCTTCCGGTTTTTCACGGCTGTTTCGCAACATCCTTTATTGGATCGGATTCCAGGGGCCGTTTCAACTTCAGGTGAATCTTGATGCCGCTCGCTGCGGGGCATTATGGCAAAAATTTATCCGTCGCGGGGCGAAAATGCGGTTTGACAACGAAACGAGCGTGGTTGATATCCATGCGATCTTTGTGGATCCAGCCCTGGGCAGCTGCGGTGAGTTAAGCGAATGGGTGGACGGCCGGACATGGCGGTTGGAAGTCGATGATCGTCTGGATTTATTGAGGCGCTGGATCAAAGGCAAAACGGTTGATCATGAGCTTCTGGGTTCGCCCGAATATCGCGCCAAGCGCACGTTCATGCATGATTTTGTAAACCTGTTGCACCATATGGGAGCCTTTGAATTCGCCCGGCAGTATGAATGGACAACCTGGAAGAGTCAACCAAACTGCCTGAAGCGCAACGATGCAGAGGACAATCCATCCCACGGCTTGGTCGCTGTCGATTTTCGAGCAGGTCTTGCCCTTTTGCCATTTCTACCCATGAGCCCGGGGGATGTTAAGCTGATCGCCCAGGGACTGCGGCGCGGAAGCCTGGTGCAATTTGACCGGGGCGATATTGGTAAACTCGAGCAATTTGTAAAGGCCCATGATGATGTTTTTGCCGCTGTGCACCAGATGCTGGAAGAATTGAAATCCGCCGAGGAGTTCTATCGAAACTCCGTAGCGGATATCAGCCACAATCATCTTCGCCTTTTTTTCAGCGCGCGCTTATGGTCGACCATGCTGCGCAGTGCCGTCAACGGTTGGAAAGTTCGCAATCTCATTGATGAGCACTGGCATCAAAGGTTGACGCACAATATCGTCCTGACACTGATTTTTGGACTTCTGGGATTTCTCCCTCTGATTGGCCGGGTTTTGAGACGAATTTGGGGGCACCCCGTTTGGCGTAAACATTATAAAGGAATGCTGACCAGCTCGAGCTATCTGAGAAAGGCCTTGCGTGCAAAGGTAATTGAAAACGTCATCTGCTGGCACAGGGCCGGAAGGCTTGAAAACGAGAGAGCCCTGGAATTGGCCAGAAAAGTATGGCCTGTTTTGTATCATTTTCCATTATCCGTGTTGCCGGTGGGAATCCATAAATTTGTTACGGATTGGCAGTATGCGAAGGAACGGATGAATTATTATTTGCTGCGACCGGTGCGTTTGTATTTCAACAACGAGCTGCGTGAGCAGTGGCTGCGGGATATGGTCACCGAAGGAAAGGATAAGCATCTGCTCAGCAATGAGGATGCCAATGTCATTCTTTCACAAATCAAGGAGCCATTTATCCAGAAGTATCTGAAAAGTTTGGCGGTTCATGTTTGCACATTGCCCGTCACCCAGGTTGTGTCGGTGATGCTGGCCATAATTTATGTGATCATGCACCCGGAAATGCCGCGGGCTCAAGCCTATGGCATCGGACTCGGAATCATCGCCTTGTTTCAGGTCGTACCGATTTCACCGGGCTCACTGGTTCGTGGGCTTTATGTGGTATACCTTGTGATTCGCGAGCGAAATTTCAAAGATTACAATATTGCCGTGTTTCTCGGCTTTTTTAAATATATCGGCTATCTGGCCTTTCCGATCCAGATGACCTATCGGTATCCGGCTTTGGCCAGATTCATGGCCGGTCACTGGGCGACCGAGGCGGTGCATACGGTTCCGGTCTTTGGGGAAAGAGGCGCCTTGCTGGAGCACAGCATCTTTAATCTTTTTTATAATTGGCCCTTGACGATCCGTCGCAGGATGCAAAAGCGCATTGAACGGCGGTCCACCGTGTCGCCGCGCTACTGGCATATGGTTGTCTGCGCCGTTGTCGGAGCCGGCCTATTTACGCTTGCCGACTGGATATATTATTCAAAGGTTGGCGAATTGCCGGATATGAGGGCGATGTGGGCGCCGGTGCTGCTGTTGCCGCTTATTTGTGGCGCGGTGGTAACGCTGGGTGCTGGCGGAGCGTCGTTGTGGAAGCGATTAATCGGTGCGGTTGTGAGTGCCGCAGCTGTTGGTGTTTTTTACACGGTTTTATCCGCTCTACTCGGCATCGGCCAAACGATCGAAATCTCCGAGATATTGATCAATTGTGTGTGGCGCATGTTTGTATTCAGTCTTTTGTCGGCCATCGGTGTACTCATTACCGAGCTAAAGTTGCCGGAGCCTGATCCTAAATAAATAATATTTACGATCGCAAAGGGTTAGGCGCAAAGCGCATAGCGTAAAATAAGAGATAATCGAAATGAGAGAGTCAGTCATACGAGATGTTTAAATTTGAGGGGGTAGGCTCGACTGGACAATTTGATTTTGTGATGGTATGCAAACCAAACAAATTTTAGATTGAAATGCTTAATTCTTCTTCTATTTTGAAAATAGACGCGAGGACTTCAGACGATATGCTTTTTACATCGTTTTGGTGAATATCTAAGAATTCTTCTGTTCCTTCTTCCCGTATATCCAATACCTCATCGAGGTCATAGCCGGATCCGCTCAGCACGGCGATATAATCTGCCAGGTGCAGCATGAACGCCATCTCATTTCCATGGGATAAAGATGGATGATGGTGATATTTGATGGCAAGCGTTAATGACTCGGGAAACTTCCAATGGGTGCATATTTCAGATGCAATTTCAGCATGGTCTCTTCCCAGAATTTGTTTTTCAGCTTCGAGAAATGTCTGATTCCCATCTTCCATAAATGCATCAAATGTTTCTCTTTGTTCTAAAACATACGGATCCAGGATAAGCTTGCCAATGTCATGAATTAAACCTGCCGTGAGGGCTTCGTGAATTCGCTGCGGGTATATCTTCTCGGCAATTATCCTGGCAGCCCCTGCTACTGCCAGAGAATGTTTCCACAACTCATCCGAATGATACCCATAGCCCGGCAATTTATTGCCCATAAGATCGGAGAATCCTGCGATGGTGCAAAGCTCACCTAAGGTTTTAAACCCCAATATCACGGCAGCATGATGGACCGAGGAAACTTTTCCACTCATCCCGTAGTAGGTGGAATTAGCCATTTTAAGGACTTGGGCAGCAATGGCCTGGTCGGCTTCGATAAAGTCCGCGACCTGCTGTGCAGTTGAATTGGGATCAAACAGAAGCTGTTGAATTTTAAGGATTACCGCAGGCATGGGCGGCAAATCGTTCACCGCTTTTTTGATTTTTTCTTTCAAATCCTGCTGCTCCAGAGTCTCTGTCGGCTGGTGTAATGTCATGATTGTCATTTTCCCTTAAATAATTGAGCGTAAAAAAAATCAAGATAAACAGGGGTCTCTTATTGAGCAATCCTTCAAATCTATTATCGGCTATTTCGTGTAAAAGCTTAAATAATATGATAGCTCCATCGAGATATCTTATGCATGCTTCCCCGGCACCATCAGATTATTCAGATACTCTATTAGGATCCATTCAGAAACATCATAGGGAAGGACTTCCATGATTTGATTGATGGTTTCCATTTTATCGGGAAGTTCGGTGCCGGTGACGCCGGCCATCTCGGTTAGCTTTAAAAAGGTTTGATCGTCAAATTTAATAGAGAGTTTATCCAACTCGGCATGCAGCTTTCTGGCTTCATCACTGATTTCTTCTTGCTTCAGTGCTTCAATTGTCTGTTGAAGGTCTTTTAAAAATGCTTCGGCCTGGTCTACAGTTGAGCGGTTCATGGAAATGTGAAGGTTGGCCGGTGAATTAGCCCGCGCAAACTGGGGTTGCACGTACCATCCCTTATTTCTTAAGGCATCCGCCAGACGATAGACATTGATGTTTTTGGAGGTCGAAGCAAAGGAGAACATGCACATATTCGGTTCTCCAAGTACGGTGAGGCCGTCAATGCGATTGATGCCGTCAATAACCAGTCTGGTCGCCTCCATCACCTCACGAACAATTTCCATATAGCCTTCATCACCTAGATAGTTCATCACCGCCCAGGCAGCCGCCATGGGTCCCGCTGTTTTACTGCTGGTTACCGCAGCGTTGATGACCGTATAGCCGGTCCAACGCGAGCAGGCAAAAATTTGATGCTTCCTGAGCTCTTTGTTTTTATATAAGATCACCGAAGCTCCTTTGGCAGCATAGCCATATTTGTGGAGATCGGCAGAGATAGAAGTGACCCCCGGAACGCTGAAATCAAATTGCGGAACGGGATAACCCAGTTTGCGCATATAGGCAAGATGAATTCCGCCCACACAGCCGTCCACGTGGCATAAAAGATTGTTTTCGAGGGCCAATTCGGCGATTTCCGAAATCGGGTCCACAACCCCGTGGGCATAGCCGGGAGCTGATCCCACCAGCAAAATGGTATCATCCGTGATCGCAGCGCGCATGGCACCAACATCGGCGAGAAATGAATCGTCATGCACCGGGGTAATCACCGGTTTGACATCCAGGTAATGGGCGGCTTTGTAAAATGATGCATGCGCGGTGACCGGCATGACGACTTCCGGCGCTTTAATGTTCGGTTTGGTTGCCCGGGCATAGTCCCGGGCGGTTTTAACCGCCAGGATTAAACTCTCGGTGCCGCCGGAAGTAAAGTTGCCCACAACTTGTTGATCGCCCTGCAGCAGGTTGGCGGTCATACCCACCACTTCATTTTCTAAGCGCAATGTGCTCGGAAAGGTTGTTGGGTCCAGAGCGTTTTCGGTTAAGAACATGGTATAGGCTTCATCAATAACGTCATGGGCTTTTTGACCGGGATAATAGATGTATCCCAGCACACGGCCGGATTTCCAGTCCAGATCTTTACCTTTGTAGCTTTCGAGGGTCTTGAAAATTTCTTCTTTTGGCATTCCCTTTTCCGGTACTCTCATTCTACTTTCCTCCAACCTCTAACTTCCAACCTGATGCGGTGAATTTTTTACTTGGGATAACCCGTAATCTCTCTGATTCGCTCATACAACGGCTTTAATCGCTTGTATAGTTTCTGGTAGACGTCGTGGTAAAGCGCATCGTATAGCTCGACATTTTTTTGATCGGGCTCATAGACTTCGCCGACGTGGGTCATGGCCCATACAGCCGTTTTGAAATCCGTGTGAATTCCCGCTCCGACGGCCGCATCAATGGCGGCGCCCAGGCCGGAGGTTTCGTAAAGATGCGGCTTGGCCGTGGGTAAGCCGAAAATGTCGGCGGTCAACTGTAAGGCGTTGCGGCTTTGACTGCCCCCGCCGGATACGCGTAAACTTGTTATGGGTATCCGGCTTCGTTTCTCAATGCGCTCTTTTCCTTCTCTGAGGGCAAACGCCAGGCCTTCCAAAATCGACCGGTAAAGATGTGCCCGGGTATGGACATCGCCAAAGCCGATAACGGCACCCTTTGCCTCCGGTCCCGGCATTTTCAATCCCGGAGTCCAATAGGGCTGCAGAATCAATCCCATGGAGCCCGGCGGAATATCATCCACCAGCTGGTCAAACAGTTCCTCAGGGGTCAGTCCTTGTTTGGCGGCTTCCTGTTTTTCAAGATGACCGAATTCTTCTTTAAACCATTTCACCATCCAGTAACCGCGATACACTTGTACTTCAACGGCATGATAGGTGGGTACGGCTGACGGATAGGCGGGCAGGAGCGGTATGGGTTCAACATATTTCTTGTGGGTGACGTTAATGGTGGCGGTGGTTCCATAGCTTAAACAGCCGATAGAGGATTCGAGACTGCCGGAGCCGATGACCTCACAGGCTTTATCCGCCGCCGCAGCAATCAACGGAAGTCCTTCGGGGATGCCGGTTTGCTGTGATGCACGGGTTGTAATCGTGCCCAGTGTTCGAGCCGGTGGAATGAGTTCGGGGAGCAATGCTGGATCGAATGGCAACACCCGCCATTTCCAATCCCAATTGGCCGACCAGCGCAAGCGTTTATAGTCGAAGGGAATATAGGCAACTTGACAGCCAACGGAATCCACAAATTGTTCAATCAGCCGATAGGTTAAATAACCGGACAGCAGCAAATACTTATGGGTTTTTTGCCAAACTTCAGGCTGGTATGTTCGAATCCAATTTGCTTCTGCTTCAGCCTGCAGATAGGCGACGGTTTTCGTCAGGCCTGCCAGTTTGAAAATGATTCCCCAAAGTCCGCCAACCGGCGGCAAGCCATAGGTTTTGCGTTGATCGAGCCATAGGATTGCCGGGCGAAGCGGTTTGCCATGTTTATCTACATTGACAACAGTCCCGCGTTGGGTGGTCAGCGCCACAGCCGCAAGGCGTTGTTTGTCAACTCCATGATGACTCCAAAGCTGCTGACAGGCCCGGCAGAGGGCCTGCCAGAAAATCTGCGGATCTTGCTCGGCCCAGGCGGGCTGTTTGGAAAAATAAGGGGTAAACTTCACTTGCGCCTTGGCCAGAAGCTGTCCCGCCGGATCGAAAACCAGCGCTTTAAGGCTTTGCGTACCGTTATCGATTGCCAGCAACAGATCTTTTGTGCTCATAGGCTGCCTTAAGTTAGTTGTAGATTTTCTTTGCTGATTGAATGTAAACAGCTATGCATTATGTCGCGATTTCGTAAAACGAATTTTATAGTACAAGTACTTAAGAAAAGCCCGGATAGATTTAAGCGAGAAAATTTTTCGTTCAGCCAGGATTTTAGCCCGTTGAACCGGCAGGGCATGGGACTGGATCCAAAGATCCAGGTAGTTTTTTATCTCTTTCCTCCAGCGGCGTCTATCCCAGGGCAGAACATCCCGGCATAATTTACGGATTCGCTTAAAATATGCTTTTCCACCATATGGTGTCAACAATCCAATGCGTACCCGTCGAAGCAGGAGGTCATCCAGGTGCCGTATCTGTTCGGTTTGGGCGACAAAAGGCAGTTCGGCCCAGAGGGTTTCGGTGCCGGGTATAAAGGTGAGATTCTCCGGTGTGGCCATTTGCACCAGGGTATTGGCGGCTTTTCCATAGCGGCCGTAGAGACGCCTCCAGGTATGCTCCGCTAAACCATAATCCTTTTGCGGTTTGTCAGGGGCACCAGAAAAAATGGGATCTTTTTTATCCGGTAATTCCACCAGCGGAAGAAACGATTTCGCAGCTTTTAAAGCATCCCAGGCTAAGCGCCGAAAGGTTGTGAGTTTGCCTCCGGTAACCGTCACCAGTCCCTTGTCGATCCAAACAACATGTTCACGGGATTCCTCAGACGGCGGACGATCGTCTTCGCTGAGAACGGGCCGCACGCCGGCAAATGCGGCAATACAATTTTCTAAAGAAATATCCAATGATGGGAAGATGGCCTGAATGCCTTCCATCAGATAATTTACTTCGGCCTCGGTGATCGTCGGTTCTCTGGAAAGATCTTCTTTGTGATCTAAATCCGTGGTTCCCACCAGTACCGCACCTTCCCAGGGAACCATGAAAACGCTTCGATTGTCTCGCGAGTGCATAAAGCCAAATCCATGGTTAATCGGCAAGGCATCAGAAGGAAATACAAGATGGCTGCCTCGCAATGGACGCAGATGACGATTCTTTTCGGGCGAAGGGTGCAATCTTTCTGCCCAGCAGCCGGTTGCATTGATAACGGCCTGGGTGGCAAGCGTTTTGTTTTCTTTTGTTTCGGTATCTGTTACTTCGACGCCTTTTACATGGCCGTCGGCGTTGCGAAGTATGCTTGTAACCGCCGTGTAATTCAAGGCCATCGCTCCTGATGCCATTGATTCCAAGATCAGGCGCAACACCAACCGTGAATCATCTGTCTGGGCATCCAGATAGATAAATCCGCCCGTAAGTCCTTCTGGGTTAATAAAGGGTATGCGTTTTGAGAATTCGTCGGTATCATAGAATTTATGCTGTCGCTCATGCGCCATAATATCATACAAGGACAAACCGACCTTTAGCGTTCGCCTTCCCGGACGCTGGTCTTCATATACCGGTAGTAAAAAGGCCAAAGATTCCACCAGACCGGGCGCCTCTTTGAGTAGATATTCACGTTCTTCCACCGCAATTTTCGTCAACATAAATTTTCCTTCTTTCAGATAGCGCAAGCCGCCGTGCACCAGTTTTGAGGAGCGGCTGGAGGTGCCCCAGGCGAAATCCTTTTGCTCGACCAGCAGTGTGCGCAAGCCCATACGGGATGCCTCCCGCAGTATACCGGCGCCGGTAATTCCGCCACCGATGATGATTAAATCCCAATTGTCCGGTAATTGGCTTAAGCTCATTTCTGTCCTCTGATGTCTCTCTTCTGTATTTTTTACGGCACTAACTTACCCGGGTTCATGCGTTGATCCGGGTCTAAATGGTCAAATACGGTTTTTAGCGTGCTTGTTCCGAGAGTTCCTTTTTCGGCTTGGAGATAATTTTTATGATCCAGGCCGACGCCATGCTGGTGACTGATGGTTCCACCGGCATTAACCACCGCCTGGCTCGCGGCGTGTTTAAGCGCTTTCCATTGATCCAGGGTTTTCTGCGGTGTATCTGCCAGTCGAAAGACAAATGTCGTATAAATGCTGGAACCGGTTTTGTAGACATGCGAAAGATGGGTAAACACATGGATGGGTTCATTCCATATTTCGCAAACATCATTGAGCGCGGTTTCAATGGATTTTAATGTCGATGTTACTTTATCCCATTTTAGCGCTGTTTCTAATGTATCTACGGCATAGCCCAGATCCCATAGGGTGTTGCGCAAATAGGCGGAACGGAATCTATTTTTTTTCCAGGCGGTGCCGATGGCTTTTCCCACCGCCACACCTTGGTGGCGTCGAAGGATCGCAAAGGATTCACGCTTGGCCGCACGTGTCAGTCGCCGCGATCCAATGAAGCCGATCAGGCACAGGCAGGCCTCATTTTTGGAGATGCCTCGAAAGCTTAGATACTGTTGCAGCAGCTTAACCTGGCCTTTACGCCCGGCTAAGGCCAAGATCGTCATGGTCTCTTTGGGGTTGCTCAGTCGGACCATTGAAAACGGCAAATCGGAACCGGCCAAGTCTTGAACACCGTCATGGGCATGATTCCATGATGGGAAAAAAAGGGCAAATACGTCATCTATTTCCGGCAGTCTGGATATTTTCACGGTAACCTTGGTTAAAATCCCCATTCGGCCTTCGGAGCCCAGCAGGAGCTGCCGCAAATCAGGGCCGGCCGCCGATGCCGGAAACGGTTGCAATTGCATACTACCTTGGGGGGTTAGAATCTCTCCCCCTGCAAATAGCTGCTCAATTCTGCCGTAGTGCCTGGATTGTTGACCGTTTGAGCGCGTAACCACCCAGCCACCCAGGGTTGAGTATTCAAATGACTGGGGATAATGTCCAAGGGTAAAGCCTTTGGGGTTAAGATGGTTTTCGATATCAGGTCCGCAGATACCGGATTCGAAGGTTGCCAGCCGGCAATCCGGATCCATCTGAATCAGGCGGTTCAGTTGCGCAAGGGATAGACTCAGAACAGGACGGTCCGTTTCCGGTACGTCGAGATGTCCGACCACGCTGGTACCCCCGCCAAATGGTATTACCACCACATCGTTGTCGGCGGCAAATTTTAAGAGCGCATGCACATCTTCAACCTTGGTTGGTAGGGCTACGCCATCGGGAAAACATTGAAGGAGTCCACCGCGCATGCCGATCCAATCAGGCAAACTCTGGCCGTGAGCATGATTGAGGCGCAGCTTGGGATCCTCGGAGATCAACGGATGCCGGGGTAAACGGGACGCCGGCACACGTTCTAAGTATCTTTCGAGCGGATAATCCGGCTGGACGCGTCCCTCGCCAATAAGGTCTTGCAGGAGAGCAAGACCCTTTGGCGGCAGGTCCATACGGATCGTATCATCCCCCCAACCATTCCAACGACGCATAGTCTGACTCCTTTAAGCTTGTCTCGCAGTTTGGACTGTCTTTACCTTCCGCCAAATAGAGATACTCTCTTCCATGGCATCTTTGACAGTTTTTTCCACCGCCGCTCCGCCGCTGCGAATGGCCCGGGAGAGGTGCTGGTAGTATTTACGGGAAGTCTTGCGCGCTTTTTGTTGGCTGAAATAACGCATGGCCATGGTGCTGAATATCGGCGCAAAATCATTCAATATCAGGGGAAAAATCGGATTTTTTGAATGTCTGGCCATCAGTATTTGCAAATTCCAATCGTATGTGGCATAAGGCTCGGCCTTATCCGGCAATTCGTTTGCACAGTTAAGGTGGTCCAGAATTGCGTCAGGGTGATGTTGGGCCGCACGCCTGGCAACCGATGGCAACAGTGTCAGCCGCACTTCAAGCAGTTGGGTGATAAATCCGTTCGGTAAATATTTAGCGTACTTTGCCAGGGTACCGAGAAGACTTAGGCCTCCTTCCTGCCAGTAATGATTGACCATCGTTGGTTTTCCATGCTGGATTTTTACCCAGCCCTCATTTGCAAGACGCTGCAGCGTTTCCCGCAGCGTCGGGCGGGTCACCCCGAGCTGTTCGGACAGCGACCGTTCATTTGGCAGCGATGAGCCCGCCGGATAGGTTCCATTTAAAATGGAAGTGACCAGAAAATGTTCTACATATTGAGTCGGCCGCAGCGGCAAATTCATCTTATTCATCGTCATGATCGCTCCTTGAATATCATATCTGGTATGAGGTCATACCACTATAATTAAAAAATGTCAATATCCGAGCTTTAATTTAGTTAAGCGGCGGCTCCTCGATTCAAAACACCCATGCAGTAGATCTAGCAAAAACTAATAATTGACACGGTGTCCCGATTACTATATTTCAAATTTAATCCATCCGAAGCTCACTTAGGTTACTCATACAGGCACATTGGTTTATTGATCAACGGCACAAACTCAACTTGCAGCGCGTATTCTAATCAAATAATTAATACATTCCGAAAAATTCAGTTTGTGGCTTCTCAGATGCAGGTGCATCTTTTTTGCCGGGCAATTCTTGCTTATATTGGATCCCTATCAATTATAAGTGAAGGTGAGCCCCAAAAAATAACGGCATTTTGAGAAGCCACATCCGTTGTCATCGAATTTGAAACGAGGCTCCGGGATGATTCTCTATCTTCAAAAAATGGGTCATGGCCTGATGAGAAATCTGAGTCCCAAAAAAAGCGTTTTTTCTATCTTTGTGTAAAATTTACCTTTTTAGATTGCATGTTCCTCTGATTTTATTGTATCTTTATAATGCAATACTAACATCTTACCAAGGACATAAAGCTATGAAGGATCTGATTAGTTACATTGTACGCGCCCTTGTGGATCATCCGGAAGAGGTAGCCGTATCTGAGGTTGAGGGTGGCCAGACCGTGATCTTGGAACTCAGAGTCGCCAAGAATGATTTTGGCAAGGTTATCGGCAGGCATGGAAGAACCGCTCAGGCAATAAGGACGATATTGAGCGCCGCATCTGGAAAGGCAAAAAAACGCTTCGTGCTTGAAATCGTAGAATGATATACCGTAATCAGTACTTCATCAGTCTGATTTTACTTCAAATAAATTCCCATCATCGTCTTTGATAAAGGTTATGAGGGCTCCACCCTTCGAAACCTGTAAAATGCCTGCCTTTATCGAACGGCAACGTTCAAGAAACGATTCCAATGAGATTAATTATTATGCCATTAGAGGTTTCATGCTAGGACTGTATGATATGGGGAGACCAAGTACAGGAAATAGCTTGACATTATTATAATAAATTATAATAAAAAACCTCTGAGTAACTTAAGATTTTTATCTGAGCAGGGAGATTAGCTAACAGAAGATAATACAAGATATAAATGGAGGAACCCCCGATGCCTTATGATGCCAAAGATCCACGTGCCAGTCTGGCCGGTAGCACAACAGGTGAACCAAAGACGGCAACCGAATTCGCAGGCGCCGAATACCTGAAGTTCTACGAGATCCAACCCGACGAGAGGTCTGCGGACGCACAAACTTGGTATGCGCGCGGACAAAATTTCATCATTGCCTATTCTGAGGTATCGGCGGGTGCCGTCTTCTCTCGAACCGGACAACCGGACGAGTACGTTGTGCTCATTCCCGATCACAACATGTCCGTGGATATCACCACGGTCGACGGGACGGAGAGGGCTGCCGGTTACTCGATTTCCTTCGTCCCCCCTGGGAATAGCAGCCTTCGGGTTTTAGCCGACGGTCGTGTGATCCAACTGTTTACAGTGCGTTCAGAGGATCTGGCCGAGAGGAGTTCAAACGCCCAATCATACGCGACTCCTCATCCGAACGTCACTCCGTTCAAACCCTGGCCGGACCCTGTCGCAGGCTTTCGGCTACGCTCATATAGCCTTGACATCGCCCCTCAGGAGGGCCGTTTTGGCCGCATCTGGCGCTGTTCGACGTTCATGGTGAACTACCTCGATCCCTCGGAGGGCCCACGCGACATAACTAAATTGTCTCCACACAGCCACGATGACTTCGAGCAGTGTTCTCTTTCCCTCGCTGGCGAGTTCGTTCACCATATCCGCTGGCCATGGACCACGAATATGAACAATTGGAGGGACGACGAACACGAGCTATGCGGGACTCCATCAGTGGCGGTGATCCCACCGCCAGCCATCCACACAACACGGGCGGTCGGTCAGGGCATCAACCAACTGGTCGACATATTCTGCCCACCGCGGATCGACTTCTCGGAGAAAGCGGGCTGGGTGTTGAATGCCGACGATTATCCGATGCCCTGAACCGTGGCGGTTTAAAGTAGCTTGCGGATACGTATCTGTTACTGAGACGGATCAGCATGGTAACCGATTGCGCACGTTGCAGGTTAAAAGAATTGTCAATTACTGAAAGCAGGGTAGAGATGGGACACGGTGATCTTTATTTGGCGTTAGCAGAGAAACCATGCTTCGGGACGTTTTTGAAGTTGCCCCGTCCTGAGGTGGTGGACCTTCTTGCGATAGCGGGCTTTGACTTCGTGATCTGCGACATGGAACATGCACAGATCTCCGAGTTGGAGGCTCGCACGGTCATTAAAGCGTGTGCTGCTGTAGGGCTGCCGGTAACTGTCCGGCTTCCCGAGCCGACTCAAGGTCTAGTCAACCGTTTGCTCGAAGCGGGGGCCGTCGGCATCCAGATGCCGCGCCTGCGTACCAGTGCTGATACGCGAGGCCTTCACACGATGATGCACTTCCCTCCTGATGGCACCCGCTCGGTCGGTAATGCGAACGCATGGGCTGGCTATGGGAGCATTCCGGTGACTCAGTATCTTGAGGAGTCGAACGCCCGCGCCCTGGTAATCGGTCAATTCGAAACCCGCGAGATCGAAGAGCCGATCGACCAGATGATGCAAGGGCTTGACGTTGCCTTCATCGGTCCGATGGACCTGAGCGTCGACTTCGGTGTCCCCGGCCAGTTCGATCATCCGGACGTCGCCGCCCGCATACATCAGATCGAGGCGGCCGCTGCACGCAGCGGCACATTCATGGGAGCATTCGTTGGATCTGTTGAGCAGGCGGGCAAATTGGCGGCGGCGGGATACCGCTACTTGGGTGTGAGTGGCGACATCGCAATGCTGGGCAATGCTGCCAAGACTCTCGTCACGTCCCTTCACCGGGCGACGAGCGAAGCCCAGGCAGTCAAGTAAAGCGGGCCCCTGCGAGATATCGCCAATTATGGGGTGCGGTAAAATCTAGGCAGAGAACTTCATCATTTCCACTTCTTTGATAAACATCACAAAAGATTAGGACTCCTCCATGCAATACCGGCACTGCACCAGGATGTCTAGTACCTCAAAAGGTTCTTCGATGAAATTGAAAGTCGGCACCCCCTTGGGTTCTAGATAGGCCTTGGCTGCATCCATGTGTTTCTTCTCTCCAGTGAAAGTGATATAAATCGGCTTGTGGGGATGGCGCTCTTTGAGTTCCAGAATAAAATTCAGCGGAGGGACGCCTGTTTCATCGGTCAACATGAGTATGGATACGACTGCGTCTATGTTATTGTCATTCAAGACCGCCTCCATTCCCTCCCGATATGCATATTCAACGCCGTAAACTACAGCACTGGGCCAAATATCTACGGGATTGCGCATACGGATATAAGGGGCGCTAATATCTTGCAAGTGTTGTCTGGTTTGTTCTTCCAGACTGGGGATATTAATATTCAATCTTTGGTTACAAAGGTCTGCCAGGCAAACCAGCATGGCACCTGACGGGGCTATTAAACTGACACGATTCCCCTTGGGCAGTGGCATGGATGCCAGCGCCTTTGCTGCCAGGAAAAGATGAGAATATTTGTACGCTCTGACAACGCCGGCTTGCCGTAATGCACCGTCAATGATTCTGTCGTTTGAAGCCAGGGCGGCGGTATGAGCTGCGGCTGCATGGGCGCCTTCTGTTGTGGCCCCGCCCTTGAGTAGAATCACCGGTTTTGATCTGGTTACCTGTCGGGCTACCTTTATAAAGCGCCGGGGTCGCTTGAAGCTTTCCAGATAAATCAAGATGGCCTTGGTTTCAGGATCTTGGGCATAATACTCGAGCACCTCGCTTTCTTCCACATCCAGCTTGTTGCCCAATCCAAGTACCCGGGACACACCGTAATGCTCACCGGACATGATGTAGCGCATCGTGTGAGTGGCAAAATTTCCGGTCTGGGCGATGTAGGAGATATTTCCGCGTGGGATTTTGCCGAGCGGAAAGAAGCTTGAAGTAAAATTGTGGGGGGTTGAGATATGCCCCGAAGTATTGGGGCCGATGGCTCGAACACCTGAATCTCTAATTGCTTTCAAGGTTTCTTCCTGAAGCTTTTTTCCGGTTTCATCAACCTCGGCAAATCCGCCGGCCGCGAGAACCACGGCCTTAATCCCTTTTGAAGCGCATTCTCGGATGGCCTGCGGGGTAACCGCGGCTGGCAATATGATAATCGCCAAGTCGATACCATCTGGCAAGTCATGAATCGATGGATGTACCTCGCGGCCAAAAATCTCTCCACCTTTCGGATTTACGAAATACAGATCACCGCCAAAGTCATTAGCCAAAATATTTTTAATAACATCGTTGCCGGCCTTGTGAGGAGTTTGTGAGGCGCCAAGGACGGCCACACTGTTAGGCTGGAAAAATTTTTCCAGACCAGCGCCGCCGGTCACCGCTGTGCTCTCTTTCAGTTGGGGTTGGGGTTTGTCCAAAACAATCAAAGCGTCCACCGCAAGAGGGCAGCCATCACGAACGATCAGCGGATTAATGTCAATTTCGCGCACCGCCGGGTGATCCAGACCGATTTGCCCCAACTGCTGAAGGCAATGGCTGATTATCTCCATGTTAACCGGTTTAAGCCCGCGGATTCCTGACAAAATTTTATGTCCTCGAATCTCGGTACACATCTGCAAAGCGTCCTTTTCGCTCAAAGGGGCTACCCTGAAAGATACGTCTTCCAGGGCTTCGGTGAAAATACCGCCCAGCCCAAACATGACGCAAGGACCAAACTGACTGTCCCGCGTCATTCCCGTCACCAACTCACGGGCACCATGGACCATTTCCTGAATCAAAAGACCACCGCCGAGTGCTTGAGCTTTGGTAATCAAACGAGTAAAAGCGCGTTTAAGTTGGGCGGCATTGGTTATCCCCAGCGTGATCAGCCCCTGTTCGGTTTTGTGGGCAGCTTCGCTGGCACATACTTTTAAAACCACCGGGTAGCCAATCTGCTTAGCAGCGGCTTGGGCTTCCGCATAGTCTTTCACCAAGAATTCTTTAGCGACAGGGACTCCGTATTCGGCCAAGATCAATTTGCTATGATACTCAGAGAGTGTCTTTTGCCCGGCTGCAAGGGCCTGCTCGATTATATTCTGAACAGAATACATACTGCCTCCAATAATAATTATATCTTCTTTAGCGATTCAGCGACGCTTTCCATTCCTTTTTCGATTTCTTCGCACGACAGGCAGAATGCCATTCTGACATACCCTTCTCCAGCCGGACCAAACCCGTCGCCGGGTACGACCGCCACTCGAGCTTCCCTAAGTAAATAATCACTGAATTGTTTTGAACTCAGACCGAATTTCTTAATCGAAGGAAACACGTAGAAAGCCCCCCGCGGTCGCACATAAGGTATGCGTAGATCATCCAAATACGAAAGTAACAAACGACGGCGTCGATCGAATTCCTGCACCATTTCACGGACGCAATTTTGCGAAGCAGTCAAGGCAACCTGGGCTCCGGCCTGTACAAATGAATTGCAACAGTTGACGGCATACTGATGCATTTTCAAGGCCCGTGCGATCACCTGGCGCGGAGCGATGAGATATCCTATGCGCCAGCCATCCATGGCATACGTCTTTGAAAAGCTGCCGATGATAAGCGTTCTGTCCCGCATTCCGGGGACTTTAGCAATTGAATGATGTTTAGCGCCATCATACAAAAAGTAGTTATAGACATCATCGCAGATGATATAAAAATCTTTTTTGATAGCCAATTCTGCTATTTTCCTTATCTCATTTTCTTCAATCACTTGACCGGTCGGATTATGCGGAGAGGTTAGAATGAAAGCTTTGGTTCTGCCAGTGACATGTTGCTTTAAGTTTTCCGCATCGATCAAAAAATCATTCTGTTCTTGCAAGGCAAAGGTAATTGGCTCGGCCTCACCCAGCAAAGACCAGCCACCGTAGTACAAGTACATGGGTTCGGGTATGATGACTTCATCTCCGGGATTTAAAATGCTTTGCATACCGATATAAATTGCTTCGGTCGAGCCCATCGTAGCAATAATTTCATCCGGATCCAGATTCAATTGATAGTCCTCTTGGAAGCGTTGACAGATGGCCTCCCTTAGTTCAGTAGTGCCCATACTGGCAGTGTAATGCACCAAGCCATTATCCAGGGCCTTTTTGGCGGCATCTTTAATGTGGTGCGGAGTATCAAAATCCGGCCTCCCCGCAGAAAAGCTGATTATCTCGATGCCTCTTTTGCGAGCTTCTTCCACCTTGTTTGCTACTTCTCTGATCGTTGAAAGTCTTATTTTTTCTGTTCTCTGGGACAACGGTTGTTTCAGCATATCTCAAATTTTCCTTTGCGGAACTATACGGGATTACGCAAATATCTTAATTTATTTACGGGCTAAGATAATTATCGTTATCGATATGGATAGAAAAACACAAGATTGTCCATCGGACACGGAATGGCTCGGTTGGTTGCTTTGAAATTGTGATTTGTTTAATACGGATCTCTAAAAGCCACGATCACTAGGGCACAGCCCCTATGGCATCCTACCTCGACGTTTCGAACCCCCCAACATTTTCAAAGGGCGACATGTGGATGCCGTATTTTTCTTTTACCAACAGATAGAGCGCCATATTAAATTCTGCAGGATACTCAAATCCATTCGACATGATTAAAGAAACCAATCGACCCAACTCATAGGCACCGAGCATGGCGTGCCGGTGCTTTTTAATCGTGCCCTTATTTGAAGCGTATCCGGCAACATAATCCGTTGTAACCATGTGATTGGTTAAAAAAAACATGTTAAAGGTATGCAACGTCGATATATTGCCGCTGCTAGATCCAACCGTAATCGCTGCCCCCACCTTATTCATCAATCTTAGCTCGGGCGATTTTAGCGCAAATGTTCGATCGATGAAAGCTTTACCCATGCCTGATAGGGAATAAAAATAGACCGGAGTGGCAAAGATGATCCCATCTGCTTCCAATAATTTAGGATAGATAGCCTGCATATCGTCTTTCTGCGAACAGACTCCCTTGTCTTTGCATTTAAAACAGCCAATACACGGTTGAATTTTTTTATTTCGCAGAGACATAAACTCGGTTTTGGCGCCACATTCCCTGGACCCTTTGAGCGCTTCCCGCAAAAGAATTTCGGAATTCCCATTTTTTCTGTGACTAAAACAGATACCCAGCACTTTCATTTTATTACCCTGACCATATCGAAAAGGCTCTTTGTTTTTTGTTTACTGACCCTATTAATTTTTTTCAATTTAGCGTAAAGCAACATCCCGCAAATCACGCATACCAATTCAAGCAAGATCAAGCAGCTTTGCCGGGTTTCTTCGCAGCATTAAATCGATTTCCTCGTCGCTAATCCCCATTTCCAGCATAATTTTTATACAGCTTCGGATGCCTTCAATCGGAGAAGGATTACCCATCTGTCCAAGGTCCGATCCGAGCACTGTGCGTTCGGCTCCCACCTTTTTGATCATTTCCAAAAGATATTCTTTTTCTATGGTACCCTTGACGTAAAATACCATTGAATGTTCAATGAAAACCCCCTTATTTGCAAAATCAATCATATCATCTATCGTCGCATTGATTAAAAACTCGGGATGTTGCATCAGAATTTTTTTCACCCCTTGTCTTTTCGCTTCATCTACAAGCAATTTTATTTCTTTCAGATAAAGATGTCCGGTTCCAAGGATAATATCTGCTTCTGCTATCAGGCTGCATATTTGCGTTATCTGCGGCAATAAGTTCCCATTTTTATCGATAATTTTCAGCGGAATCTCGTCGATCAGTTTTTCTTTTGTCTTTGGAAAATCCGTATGGATTTTCTTATGGGTTTCGATGTGATTTTCAGCGGATGCCGTTGGCATCCAAATGATCTTGGCCCCGGATTTTATGGCACCATCCACCGTGTGCGGGTTTATACCCCCGGTGGCATTGTTAAGGACCATACCTCCGAAAACATCAAGCGGCGCGTCTTTCAAAATATAATTTTGAATAAAATAAATGGCGTTACAGGTCATGGAGTGCTGATCTTTGACCACGATAGCTCTCATTCCGGCAGCGATAGCATCCCTGGCCGCTTGGACATGATCCAAGGAACGGGGAATCAAACCCGGGCCGCTGTGTACATGGGAATCAATGGATCCCGCAAGTAACTTCGATACTTTATCCGAGGTTACCATAATCAGTTTCTCCTTTGTAGTGTTTATTGTCCCAGTAAGTTTGGCAGATACATGACCAGATCAGGGGTGTATGTAATTATGAGCAAAACAATGATGGCTACGATCAGAAAAGGGAAGGCAGCCTTTGATATCTGCTCAAGGCTGACGTTTGCGATCCTGCAGGCAATGAACAGGCAGACTCCAACCGGTGGTGTGCTTAATCCGATGATTAAATTCAGTACCAAGATCGCTCCAAAATGAACCGGGCTCACCCCGAGTTGAACAGCCACAGGCAAAAAAATAGGTGTAAATAGAATGATTGCAGAGGCCGGCTCGAGTACTGTCCCGACAAGCAATAAAAACACATTAATAATTAATAGAATGACGTATTTGTTATGGGTGATGGAAAATAGCATATTCGTAATCACCGTCGAAGCGTTTTCAGCCCCGAGTATCCAGCTGAAAATTGCGGCCGTCGAGACGATGGGGGCCAAAGCCCCCAGCATGACCCCGGTATCCATAACGATGTTTACGAGCTTTTTTATGGTAAGTTCGCGATGGATGAAAAAGCCAATAATTATCGCGTAAATTACGGCTACCGCTGCTGCCTCGGTCGGCGTAAATACCCCGCCGAGAATCCCATAGAGAATGATAAAGGGAAAAATTAAAGCCGGAATGGAT
>CP070694.1:4185410-4202573 GCA_020353355.1 Desulfobacterales bacterium
CCCTCGAACATGATCTGGGGCTCTGAAGCCGCTTCTAATTCGGTATCCCAGGTGTTGCCTACAAAAAGAATCCATTTGGCGGTCAGCTTGCTTTACCCCAAACCCCAGTGAATTTTGTAACTTTTTCATGGGACTTGACATTAGAGCCATTGAATCGAAACACCAAACACCAAACAACGCACTTCCTTCTTTTGCGACTCCAATTCCAGTTTTCATTATTTCTCCCCAGAATAAAAAAACCACGGACGGTTGTCCGTGGCTTCAGGCAGTGCTGTTTTGCAGTGTCGGCAAGAACGAAAATCAGCTAGCTATCCGTCTCCGTTGGGGCGGGCATGGGAATTTTGAAAAACTGGATTCCTTCTTTTTTTAGTACCTTTTCTTCTTCTTTGGTGCTCACCCCCCTGATATTTCGTGGTTCCGTGACGCCATAATGGATTTTTAAAGCTTCTTTGGCAAATTCACATCCGACATCGTCGAAATTTTTCTCTACAAAATCAATTAGTTCTTTACTCATTTGGGTTAGTGTGTCATCTTTAGCCGGAGCCTTCTTGGGGCGCAGTGTTTGAGATGATTTTATGGCGAAGGTGGACGGAATAATTGAAACCGACGTATCGTTGCACATCGGACAGGAAATCAATTCTTTTTTTTGCTGGTCAAGATAGGCCTCTCTATCCTCAAACCAACCTTCAAACGCATGCCCATTTGCGCACTGCAAATCATAGGCGATCATCAGTAAATACACCCACCTTTCACAATTAAGCATTATAAAATTTTTAATAATATTAAGCTAATACGTCTTCACTCATTTAAAAATAGCACAGGTGGCAACATTTTTAAAGAAATTCTTAACAGAATTTACAATTTTAACAGAATATTGTAAAATATAACCTAAATCGAATTGCGTCAATTTTAAAATGTATTGATTATCCGATTAATTTCCCTGGATCATACAAAGATGCAGGGAGGGTCCTTAAATGTTGTGGGGAGAATACTGATGATGAAGCTGTCGAAAAAATGGATGGGTTTAGCCGGAATTTTTTTTCTGGTATTTTCTGGAATTGCGTATGCAGAAACCATGTATGTGACCGATGTCTTACGCTTAACGCTGCGAACTGGCCTGAGTACTGAGCATAAAATCATCGCTGTCGTCGAATCCGGTCAGGAAGTCGAAATTCTTCAAACCGGCGAAGAGTGGTCGCTTGTACGACTGGCGAATGGTAAAGAAGGATATGTTTTAACCAGATATCTGACTCCCCATGAAACCTACAATGTTAAAATGGCGCGATTGGAAGAAAAACACAAAAACCTAATGGCTCAAGCCGCTTCATTGCTTGAAGAAAATGCCAAACTTAAATCCGAAAACGAAGAGCTCAAAACAGCGTTTGAACAAAACGAGAAAGCCCTCAACAATATTCAAAGTGAATTTGAGAGTCTCAAATCAGATTCAGCTGAGTTTATCAACTTAAGAGCCAATTATGAAAAGACCTCCAAACAGTTGGCTGAAAAATCTAAACGGCTAACGGAACTTGAGGATCAAATTTCACGACTTGAGCTCTATCATTATATCAAATGGTTTTTAGCGGGCTCCGGCGTTCTGTTGGTTGGTTTTATCATCGGATTCAGCGCCAAGCGACAGCGCCGCAGGATTTCCTTGTTATAAGACTTGGTGATTGACACACTTATCGAATATCATTATATTATTCTAAATCGACAAATAATTGCGAGCAACGTTTTCGGGTATTGAATTTTTTTTGAGACGATATTCATGAGCAAGGCGTAAACCGCATCTCTAACCCGGTCAATCCTCTTAAAAGATTAGCCAAAATTCACATGTCGGGGTTTATCTAAAATTTTTAGATTTCGATAGTTTTAGCTGGGAACATATATGCTATTTGATCAAATCATGGTCCTGACGGTTTTGCTTTTGCTTTCCGCATTTTTCTCTTCCGCTGAGACCGCCTTATTCTCTATCAGTAAAGCCAAGGCCATTCACCTCGCCAAAGAAAAAGGCTTCACCAATGCACTGATCAAAAAGATGAAGGACGATCCGCACCGGTTGCTGTCCACCATCCTCATCGGAAATAATATTGTGAATGTTGGCGCATCGGCGCTAGCTACGGCCATTGCGATCAAGTTGGTTTCCAGCAATGCCGTCGGCATTGCCACCGGCGTTATGACATTTCTTATTTTGATCTTTGGTGAAATATTCCCCAAATCGATTGCTACCCGCAACAATATTATGATTGCTCGAATCGTGATATTTCCAATCTATTGGCTGTCGATTTTATTCACGCCGATTATCGTGTTTCTGAATTTCATTCCAAAGCTTACCGGCAAAATTCAGCGCAAGCCGAAAGTCACCGAACAAGAATTGCTGACCATGGTTGAAGTCGTGGAAGAGGAAGGGGAGATCAAGGAGGAAGAAAAAGAGCTTATCCACAACATTTTCGAATTTGATGATACCAATGCGTCTGAAATTATGACGCCCAGAGCGGATATGTTTGTGGTCGATGTGGAGCAAGAATTTAATCTGGAGGAAGTCGTCGAATCCGGATTTACCCGGATACCGGTCATTGAGGGCGATTTTGACCATGTAATCGGAATATTAAACGTCAAAGATCTTTTAATGCACCGGGCGACTTCAGATGGTAAAATCGATGTCCGCAAAATCATGCGGGAACCCTATTTTGTGCCGGAGAATAAAAAGCTGGATAATTTGCTGCAACAATTTAAAATAAGAAAACAACATTTAGCCGTTGTGGTTGACGAACATGGTGGCGTGTCAGGATTGATTACTCTGGAAGACGCCCTCGAAGAGATCGTTGGAGAAATTATAGATGAGACGGATAAATTTGAGCCGCACATTGTGAAAATTAAACCCAACGAGTGGAGTGTTCTCGGCAAAGCCGAAATTGATGAGGTGAATGAAAAAGTGAATATGAATATTCCGGATACCAAGGAATATGACACATTTTCCGGCTATGTGCTTGACAAAATCGGACGGATACCCCGGGAAAAAGAAGAAATAGCTCTTGGTGATTTTATTGTGATCGTAAAGGAGATGGAAGGCAACCGCATCAAAGAATATATTGTCAGACAAAAAAAGGAAGTCAAACCGGCTGAGGAAAGTGCTGTGGTGTAATGCGTTATTAAGCGAATTGACTCCGGGTTCGGTTATGTTTGATTTTCTACGGCTTTTTCTTCAGAAGCCTTTTCTTCAGAGAAATTTTCTTTTTGCCGCTCTGCGGCTTCTTCTTCAAGGGTTTTTTCGTCAGCCGGCTGATCTGCCGGTATTTCATCTGCCTTCATTTCTTTCTCAGCCTTTGCCTTTAGCTCATTCGTTAATTTTTCTAAGACTTTAATTTTTCTTCGCTGTTGAAACCTGTTGTTAATCCCAATGAGCATACCGATAAAGACGCCAATAATTATGGAGGCATACGCCAAAATATAAAGCGGAAAATCGATTGTGTGCCACTCGAAATAATAATTCAACCGAAGCGGCTGATTGTTTTTAATTCCAAAGGTAACCAAAAACAGAAGGATAACAATTAGAAAGACTGCCTTGATATAATTTTTCATTTGCCATCTCCCGCAAGAAAATTAATGTATCTAAACCTATTTTGCCAACTCTTTTAATAACTGTCAACCCGACTTTTGTAAGATCATGGTATCGCAATGATAGATCGCATCAGATCACAGCTCTTCCGGTGTGAAGAACACCACCTCGTCGATGTTGGATGAATCGGCAAATAACATCACCAGGCGGTCGACACCGAGTGCATTGCCTGTTGCTGCAGGCATATCATGGAGACAATTGATAAAGTTATCAGGCATTGGATATATGCTTTTTTTCATTTTTTTGCGTTGGTCTTGTGCGGTGATGAAGCGCCGGCGTTGCTCAACCGGATCGGTGAGTTCGCTGAAGGCATTGCACAGCTCAAGGCCGCCAATGTATAATTCGAAGCGTTCGGCAAGCAAAGGATCATCGGGTTTCAGCCTTGCCAGGGCAGCAAGGCCAGCCGGATAATCATATAAGAAGATAGGATCGGGTCCAAGGTGGGGCTCGATCTCATCGACCATAACCTCTTCAAAACAGTTTTTCATCAAGGCTGTATTCAACGGAATACTCGCATAGTGATCAAATGCATCGCTGACAGACAATCTGGACCAGGGCGTTTTAAAATTTATTTGCAGGCCTTGATAATCAAGTGAATTTCCATAACCGAATTCGTTTAGAATATAAAGGATCAATTGTTCGCATTGATCCATCATATTTAGATAATTCTGGCCAACCGTATACCATTCCAGCATGGTAAGTTCCGGTATATGTTTGCGACCCCGCTCGTTTTTACGGAAGCATTTGCAGATTTGAAATATTTTCGTAAATCCCGCCGCCAGCAATCGCTTCATGCACAATTCCGGAGAAGTTTGCAAAAACCAGCTACCGGAACCTTCGGCATCAATAAATGCTTCCGGTGCCGGGGCGGGGATGCGGATTGGTGTTTCAACTTCCAAATAATTTTGATCGATAAAAAATTTACGGATGACTTGGATGATCTGCGCCCTGGTTTCTAAGTTTTTACGGCGGTTCATAGGTCTGCAACTGCCCATGCGTCCATCTTGAATTAGGGTAGCCTGAAATGGATATTGCAAAAATTTTAGTAAAGCAAAATAAAGTGTCGGCTTCATCGAAGCGTATACTAATTAGTTTCCTTTTTTCAATGATTTTCATTTTCGGTATGGGCACTAATTAAGCTTCTTTCTTGAATAATACAAGAAAAAGATGGTAATAAGCCTCTGATTAGCAAAGTGGAGGAGCAATTTGAAAAAGCGTCTGATCCTGATGGTGTTTTTAGCACTGCTCATCGGCGTGGGAACCCTCGTCTTCTGGGGGCAACGCAAGGAGCGCTTGTCCGAACTTTACTATTCGGGTACCATCGAAGCCACCCAGGCCAATCTGGCTTTCGAGGTGGGCGGCCGGGTCAAAGATGTTGCGGTGGAAGAAGGCCAGGCGGTTGAAGCCGGGCAATTATTGGCGGTTCTGAATCGGGATAGCTTTTTGGCCGGCCGCGATCAGAGCCACGCTAATTTGACGCGTGCCAGGGAAACCCTCAGCCAGCTGGAAACGTTATTGGAGCTGAACCGTAGGGTGTTGCCCGCTGAAGTAGAGCGCGCCGAAGCCGCCGTTAAGACTGTCCAAGCCCAACTCAAGGAGTTGGAGGCGGGATACCGGAATCAGGAAGTGCAACAGGCCCGCTTAGCGGTGGAAGAAGCTCGCATTGCAATGGAAGAAGCCCGCAAGGATCAAATCCGTCTTGAACATCTTTTTCAAAGAAAAGTGATCTCCGAAAGAGATAAAGACACCGCCGACTTAAAATATGAGACGTCCTTGAAAGAATATGAGCGCGCCAAGCAAGCATATGCGCTGTTAAAAGAAGGATACCGTAAAGAATCCATCGAAGCGGCGCGTTCCCGCGAGGCCGAAGCCCAGGCGGCACTCAAGCTGGCCAGAAGTAATCTCAAGAAAATTGAGGCCACCGAAAAAGAAGTGAAGGCTGCCGGAGCTGAGGTTCAAGCGGCCGAGGCGGCCGTTGAACTGGCCGAAATCCAGTTAAGCCGCACCGAGCTCAGAGCGCCTTTCAGCAGCATTATCGTTAGCCGCAATGTAGAACCCGGTGAAGTGGTTACCGTTGGGCAGGAAGTCATATCGGTGGCCGACCTTTCCAAAGTTGATTTAAAAGTATTCGTGGATGAAACCGAAATCGGCAAGGTTCGCCCGGGCCAACAGGTAGAAGTAAAAATCGACACCTTTCCCGACAGAGCCTACTCCGGCTATGTGGCTTTTATCTCACCGGAAGGTGAATTCACTCCCAAGATCATCCAGACTCATAAGGAGCGGGTGAAACTGGTGTATCTGGTAAAGATCAAAATTCCCAACCCCAATTTTGAACTGAAATCAGGAATGCCTGCGGATGCATGGTTCAGATAAACAGTCTTCACAATCGATTGCCTTGCCCCCCTCTGTTTTGCCGATAATTGAGGTCGAGCGTGTGTCCAAAACCTTTGGATCGCTCTGGGCGCTAGCGGATGTTTCGTTTTCGGTTCCGAGTTTAGAGATTTGCGGGTTGGTCGGCTCCGACGGTGCCGGTAAAACCACGTTACTGCGAATCATCGCGGCAATGATTGCGCCAAGCTCCGGATCCGTCGCCGTCGGAGGGCTGGACGTCGTTCGTCAAAAGACAGCCGTCAAGGGTTTGATCGGGTATATGCCCCAGCGTTTCGGCCTGTATCAGGATCTTACCGTTTCGGAAAATCTTGATTTTTTCATGGACATTTACGGCATCACCGGGCCTGCCAGGAAACAAAGACGCGAGCGATATCTGGGGTTTTCCAATCTGTTGCCGTTTTTGGATCGGAAGGCCGGTGATCTTTCGGGCGGCATGAGGCAAAAACTTGGCTTGGCCTGTGTGCTGGTTCACCAGCCCAAGGTCTTGATTTTGGATGAGCCGACCAATGGTGTCGACCCGGTCTCACGGCAAGAATTTTGGGATATTTTAATGGAGATGAAACGTGAGGGCATAACCATTTTAGTCTCGACGGCGTATCTGGATGAAGGCGAAAAATGCGATCAATTGATTCTTATGCACGGCGCCCGCCTGCTGGCCCAGGCATCGCCCTCCGATCTTAAATCTCATTGTTCGGATCTGGAAGAGGCCATGGTTCAGCGAATTCAGGCGGTCGATCAATCATTGGCAGAGGAAAATTTTGCATTCTGACGCGGTTCGCGTGACGGAACTGGTAAAGAAATTCGGTCGCTTTACGGCCGTCGACACAATTTCTTTTTCCGTCAAAAAAGGAGAAATCTTTGGATTCCTCGGACCCAACGGCGCCGGGAAATCCACCACCATACGCATGCTGTGCGGAATTATTGCTCCCAGCAGCGGTTCCGGCCATGTGGCCGGCTTTAACATTTCCACCGAAGCCGAACAGATTCGGAATGTCATCGGGTATATGTCGCAAAAATTTTCTCTCTATCAGGACCTCTCACCGCTTGAAAATATCCGATTTTATCTCGGGATCTACAACGTTCCCTCCGAATACTGGCGCGATCGCATTGAATGGTCGCTCAAAATGACCCGGCTGCACGATGTCAAAGACCGGCTGACGCGAGAGCTGCCGCCGGGCTGGAGGCAGCGCCTGGCGCTGGGCTGCGCCTTGCTGCATCAACCCGAGCTTTTGTTTCTGGATGAACCCACCTCCGGTGTAGATCTCATCCAGCGACGTCACTTCTGGAATTTCATCAAACACCTCACTGTCCAGGGAGTGACGGTATTTGTGACCACCCATTACATGGACGAAGCCCAACACTGTGACCGGGTGGTGATGATCAATGAAGGCCGAATTGTGGCCGAGGGACATCCGGCAGAAATAATTCGCAAGGTATTTCCGGATCGACGGGAAGCGGATCTAAACGATGCGTTTATCAAACTGATGGCCCGGAGAAGATAATGGATTTTCGCAAAATTCAAGCGGTTGCCAGAAAAGAGTATTATCACCTTATCCGGGATTTTAGAAGTTTATATCTGGCGTTTGTCATTCCATTGCTGTTGATACTGATGTTCGGATATGCCCTCAGCCTGGATGTCGAAGACATCAACACCGTTGTGGTGGATCACGATAAAACCCAAGACAGCCGTGATTTTGTCCGCAGGTTGAACGCTTCCGCGTATTTTAATGTCATCGCCCATCTTCCAGATATCGCCGCCGCTGTTGATTATCTCGATCGCAATCTCGCCATGCTTGCCATTGTGATCCCTCCTGACTGGTCCGAACATCTCAAAATGGATCGTAAAGGTGCCTTGCAGGTGCTCATCGACGGCAGCGATCCGAATTTCGCCGGAAGCACGCGGGCATACATCACCGCTTATATTTCAGGGATTAATCAAACCCGGCTGCTTGAGTACCTGAATCGTCAGGGACTCGAAACGGTCAAGCAACCGCTGGCGGGACGCATTCGAGTTTGGTTTAATGAAGACCTGGAAAGTCGCAATTTTATCGTACCGGGCATTATCGCCATTATCATTATGATCGTAGGAGCATTGCTGACCTCTCTGGTAATCGCACGAGAATACGAGAACGGCACCATGGAAACGATCCAGTCTTTGCCGCTGCGCGCCACTGAATTTTTCGTGGGCAAGTCCATACCCTATTTTTTCATTGGCCTGACCGATGTGCTCGTGGCGATTTTAATGGGCCAATTGTTGTTCGGTGTGGTCATGAAAGCCAGCTTCTGGTTGATCGTAGTTGCTGCGGCCATTTACCTGGGAGTTGCGCTTTCCATCGGGCTGCTGATATCCACCCTGACCAAATCCCAATTGGTGGCCAATCAGATGGCGATTCTGGTAACCTATCTGCCCTCGATATTGCTGTCCAATTTTGTGTTTCCCCAGGAAAATATGCCGATTGTGCTCAAGTTCATCTCATTCCTTGTACCGGCCACATATTTCATTGATATTCTCAACGGATTGTACTTACGCAATCTCGGTATGCACCACTTGTGGCCCAGTTATGTGGTGCTGGCGGTCATGTTTGCATTTCTGACCGGGTTGAACCTGGCGGCGCTGAAAAGAGAGGGATTGTAGCATGAGTTGGCTCAGGATTCGGGAGTTGGTTAGAAAAGAGTTTATCCAGCTTTTTCGTGATCGCAAAAATAGACCCTTGCTGGTTATAGCACCGCTGGTGCAGCTGATTGTATTTGGGTATGTGGTGACCACCGACGTGCGCGACATCCGGGTAGGGCTTTTTGATCAATCCCGCACCCCGGAAAGTCGCCGCCTGATTGATGCCATCGACGGCAACAAAACCTTTCGGATTTCCCACACCGTCAACCATGCAGTGGATCTTGATCGGTTGTTGCTGAAGCGCCGGGTGAACATGGGAATCTCCATTCCGCCGGATTTCAGCTCCAAAATCCGGCGGCGGGATACAGCTGACATACAGATCCTGGTAGACGGCAGCATGAGCAATATGGCCGCCGTGCGGATTTCCTATACCGTTGCCTTGCTCGAACGTTTCAACAGCCAGATGCTAAAGGAATTATATCGCCGGCGCATTGATTATGGTGAAATCGACGGCCGCATCCGCACCTGGTACAATCCCAACCTGGACAGCCAATATTTCTACGTTCCCGGAATCGTCGCATTTTTGGTGATGTTGCTATCTCTGCTGTTTACGTCCATGGCCATTGTACGCGAAAAAGAAGCCGGTACCATGGAACAGTTGATCGTCACGCCATTACGACCGTTGGAGCTGATTTTAGGAAAAACCATTCCGTTTATTATCATTGCCCAGGGGCAGATGATCCTGGTGATTGCGTTTGCCATTTTTTGGTTTGAGATTCCCATGGTCGGAAATGCCCTGCTGTTGTTGGCAGCAACATGCATTTTTTTGCTGAGCACACTTGGCATCGGGTTGTTTATCTCAACGATTTCTCAGACTCAGCAGCAGGCCATGATGACCAACTTTTTTTTCATCCTGCCGTTTTTTATGCTCAGCGGCTTTGTGTTTCCCATCGCCAACATGCCCACCGTCATTCAGTGGCTGACCTATTTGAATCCGTTGCAATATTTTCTGGTGATTATCCGGGGTATCTTTCTGAAGGGAACGGGCTTTGACATCCTGTGGCCCCAATTTTCAGGGCTGATGGTTTTAGGGGTGATCGTCTTTTGCGGAGCCCTCAATCGCTTCCGCAAGCGTTTAGATTAACAACCCATCTTCTTGAAGCGCTGTCGGGGAACAACCCAACAGTTGGCAAATTTTAACCTGCAAAATTCAGGTATCAACTGTCCAGGACTTCACGAATTTTTCTTGAAATCTGCCTCAGATTAAAGGGCTTCTGGATAAATCCATGACAGCCTCGTTCCAATATTTCAGATGCGCGTCCGTCAATACTATAACCGCTGGAGAGCAGCACTTTTAGGTCCGGCTGAATTTCTTTTAATTTGTCAAAGGCCTCACTGCCACTCATATCGGGCATAATCATATCCAGAATAACCAGGTCAATTCGGCTTTTGCCCTGTTTGAAAATATCGATCGCCTCTATACCGCCGGCAGCCGGGATAACGACATAACCGAGTTTTTCCAGGACCTCCTTGCCGATATCCACAACCATCTCCTCATCATCAACCAATAAAATGGTTTCGCTGCCGCTTAAGAGTATTTCCGTCATTGGTTTTTTCTTAACGACTTTTTTGTCGGAGGCCGGCAAATATATTTTAAAGATGGTGCCATGGTCTTTTTCACTGTAGACATCAATAACGCCGTTATGGTTTTTGATGATGCCGTAAGTCGATGCCAGGCCCAGGCCGGTGCCTCGGCCGACCGCTTTGGTTGTAAAAAACGGTTCAAATATGCGCTGCTGAATTTCTTTATCCATTCCAATGCCCGTATCCGTAACCGATATTCTGACGTAAGGTCCCGGCACAATTTCGTAGGGCTTATCATAATTTTCTTCAAGGTACACATTCTCCGTTTCCAGGTATAGACTACCGCCGCCCGGCATAGCCTGCCATGAATTAACGAAAAGGTTGAGCAATACCTGCTCAAATTGTCCGCGATCGACCTCAACCGGCCAGAGGTTTTCTTGAAACTTCTTGTGGATGGAAATTTCCTTTTTGGTGCGACTGAACATGTCCGCACTCTTATCCAGCAAGTCATTTAAGTTGGTGGTCTTTACCTGGTATTTTCCGCGCCTCGCAAAACCCAGAATTTGGCGGGTCAATTCGGAGCCTCTGATGACATAGCTTTCCATGTTTTTTAAATATTCACAATAGGGATGGTCTTCGTCCAAATCCAGCAGCATCAATGAGATGTTTCCCTGAAAACCCATGAGTAAATTATTAAAATCATGGGCAATGCCGCCAGCGAGGGTGCCAATGGCTTCCATTTTCTGGGCGTGCTGAATTTGAGAGGCCAGCCTTTCTTTTTCTTTTTCTCCCTTCAGACGCTCGGTGACATCACGTATGATGCCGCGAAATCCAATGGATTTCTCTTCGGAGTTCCGCATCAGCGATGCCGATAGTTCAAAATTCTTTTTGGCGCCGGTTTTTGTTATGACTTCAAAGTTGGCCACTTTGGCCGGTCTTCCTTCCCGATAAACGGTATTGAAAACCTGATACATTTTTTTGGCCGTTTCAGGGCTGGTGTACTCCCGGTTATTCATGCCGATGAGTTCATCGAGTGCGTAACCCATCATCTTGCAGACTGCGTCATTAACAAACGTAAAGTTGCCGGCAAGATTGACCTCGAAATAGCCTTCTTCAATACTTTCAAGGATGTTACGGTATTTTTCTTCACTTTCGCGCAGGGCTTTCTCAGCATTCAATCTTTGTGTGATGTCCTGGAAAAAACCGATATTGCATTCGATGCCGTCGATCAGCACCTGGGTGGAGTTAATATTCACGTAAATTTTTGAGCCGTCCTTGCGCAGGCAAGGGATGTTTTGTGCCAGGCGTTTTTCACCCTGCGACATTTCCTTGAATTCGCGAAATACCCATTTTACGTCTTCTTCCGGATGTATGTTTTCGACACGCATCCTTTTCAATTCTTTCTCGGTATAGCCCAGCATTTTACATATGGCCGGATTGGCGTATTTTAATTTTCTGGTTTTAACTTCAACCACCAGGATTCCTTCGGCGGAATGTTGGAAAAGCATCCGGTATCGGCTTTCGGATTCCGCCAATGCCTGTTCGGCCTGTTTGCGTTCGGTGATATCTTCCATGATGCCGAGCCAGTACTGGATGTCGCCGTTGTCGTCTCTGGCGGCGGTGGCTCTGACGACTGCCCAGATAAAATCACCACCTTTGCGAAGATAACGTTTTTCGATTTTGTAGGAATTGATTTTTCCCTTGCGCACCGAATTGCTTAATTTCTGCGTTTTGCGTCGGTCATTCGGATGGGTGATATCGACGAAGGTCATTTTTTTAATTTCGCTCTTGCGATAGCCGAGCATTTTGGTGAATGCCTTGTTGACATCAAGGAAATAGCCCTCCGGATTTGCGACGGCAATGCCCAGGGGAGTCGCATTAAAAACGGTCCTGAAGCGTTTTTCACTTTGCAGCAATGCTGTTTCTTCAGTCGGGTCTGTGGCCATCTCAGATGGCAACGTCTGAGCGGCGGCCTTCTGTTCAGCAGGATTTGCCGTGGGAATAGCTGCTAGGAGAGAGTCCGCATGGCCATTTACAAAGCTTGAATTGACGGAGGCTTGTTTAGATTTACTCATTTATTGGGTTCCAATTCATCGTTTATATTGCTGAAAACAAATTGCATTTTGTGTTTAGTATTTTGTATTTTTTGCGCGTCACGCAAAGCATCCAACACCAAACACTAGACACCAAACACTAATTCACTTTTTTTTGGAGATACTTATCTTCCGTCCGATCCTGCAGCAAAATTATATCGAAATCATTGGCATCGGCGGTCTCATACCATGTGTGTCCGGTTTGGCGGCACGCGTTGCAGGCATTTCTGGGGATATGAACCGCCAGAATATGCATGCCGCGGCTTGAGGTTGAATCAATTCGCAGAGCGCCGGCACAATCCGAGCAAATTTGAATCTGTTCCTTTTGGGATTCTTGAATCCCATCGGTGTCGTAAAAAATTTTACGAGATCGCCGACCGGGGTCTGTTTTCTCCATGAGTTGATGCTTTATATGCTCTCTCTGCTGCCAAATGGCCAGGACCGTTTCTCCGATTTTTTCGATCGCATCCGTGACCGCCGGTGCCTGCCGGATTCTATCCGGATCATAGTCGGGCTCTTTCACATGGGTGTAGTCGATTCCGGCCAGAGCCAAAACGATTCCCAGGTTTACATAGGGCAATGCGCCTTCGATGGAATAGCCGCCTTCAAGCACGGCGATATCGGGCTTTAGAATGGATGTCAGCTGCGCATATCCTTGTGCGGAGAAATTCATGTTGGTGATGGGATCGGTATAGTGATTGTCCTGGCCGGCGGAATTAACGATGATATCCGGTCGAAAATCATCCAGAATCGGCATGATCACATGCTGGACGGCATACAAAAATCCTTCCTCAGAGGTGTGCGGCGGCAGGGGTATGTTCAGGGTTTTTCCCACCGCATTGGGTCCGCCAAGTTCATTGGGAAACCCGGAGCCGGGATACAGCGTTCTACCGTCCTGATGGATGGAGATAAAAAGCGTATCAGGGTCATGCCAGTAGATATCTTGAGTGCCGTCGCCATGGTGGCAATCGGTATCCACAATGGCCACTTTCTCGATGTTATAAGCTTCCCTGAGATATTCAATCATGATCGCTTCAATGTTGATGTTGCAAAACCCTCTGGCTCCATGCACCACACGATTGGCATGATGCCCCGGGGGTCGCACCAGAGCAAATCCACGCTCGATATCTTTGTCAAGTACTGCCATCCCGATGGTTTTAGCGCCGCCGGCACTGATAAAATGGGATTCGGTGGTCACACTCCAAACATCCGGAATACAAAAATGAACCCGCTGGACATCTTTGAGTGTCACCGGATCGGGCTTGAGTTCCGAGATGCCCTCAACGTCGAAAATTCCCTCCTCAAAGATCTGGTCCTGGGTGTAAAGCAGGCGCTCTTCTCTTTCCGGATGGGTCGGGCTGATTGCCCAGTCAAAGGCAGGGAAGAACACCAGACCGGTCTTGTGTTTGGCTTTTATCATTACCTGCACCAGATTCGTATTTAAGATTTATAATATCTATATATGGTTTTGGTTTTTAACTGCACGCCAAACGAGCGCTGCGCTTAACAATCGTTTCACTTGAGGACCGCTTCACTTGAGGACTTAACATATAAATATCATTATTTTTTTGCCTCTAACCTCTAACCTCAAACCTCAAGCCATGAAGAGCTTATAAATATGGGGCTCATCGCTGCTTATCTTGATGCCAGTTTGGAAATAACTTCGTCATACCCATGGATCAGCCCCGGTTTTACCTGAACTTTAACACGGATATTTTTTCCAATGGTATTAAAGCCACGCACCATATTAAATTGCAATGCTTCCACAACTTCCATTTCCAGAAAATCCGGATTGGCTCCGCGCGCAATAGCCTTATCACGCAGAAGTCTAAAGGCATTTTCAATTGCCGCCTGGCTGTCGAAGTGGGTATCAATGGTCTGGCTGAAATCTTCTTCAGGGGCCTCGGCAAATTTATGTTCCGTATCGGCAAAAAAGGTGACTTCACATGTGGTCCTGGCCAGAGCCGCCCCAATAGCGTTGGCCACATGCCATCGGGGTATGACCCGAAACTTATAATCAGATACGGTTTCAAGATGTTTGGCAAAATAAGGAGCCGGTCCGCCGAGCACCAGGATTTCCTTGGGACGCACCAGATATCCCTCCTGAAGTTCATGAACGGTGTAAACCGGTTTACTGTTCACACGATCTATGAGCTGCTGGGCCGCTGTCAGAATATTTTTACAGGCGACATCTATAACTCGGGTTGCAACCGATTCAACCGAAATTCCGAGGGATTTTGCCAAGGATTTAAAACCGCTAAACGATTTTTCTCTGTCACCATTGATGATCTCACCTTTTATAAACCATGCGTCCGTAGGCGTGGGTGCCGGCCCGCCATAGGCCATCGCCGGTCCCAAGCGTTCGGGGCCGACGTTCAGCTCTCCGCCGCTTAGTTTGACTAGGCTGTCACCCCCCAACCCGATGGAAAAGGTTTCCAATGAGCGGATAAGGGTTTTGTATTCCCCGATGGTAATGCCCAGCGGATCCAAAACCGGCGCGCGATTTATAAGAATGGCCATATCGGTGGTGGTACCTCCGATATCCATGACCAGCGTATCTTTATTCTCCGAACCAAACGCAACGGCTCCCATGACACTTGCCGCCGGACCGGAAAGAATGGTTTGCGCCGGAAGTTCAATGGAAGACTCAAATTTCATGTTTCCACCGTCCGCCTTAAGCAGGCGTATGGGCAGAACCAATCCCTTGGCGGCGAGAGATTTTTGGACGGCTTCGTAAAATTCTTTATGAATGGGGTAAACAGCAGCGTTCAAATATGTGGTGGCAATGCGTCGCGAAAAATTCAAATTTCCCGAAATCCGGTGCCCCATAAACACCTTCTCAAATGAATTGCTCAACATATCTTTGATTTGCAGCTCATGGGCCGGATTTCGAATTGAAAATTTACCGACCACGCCGACATATCGGATTCCCTCCTTCTGAAGGTGTTGTTCAATTTGATGAATCTGGGCTGCCTGAACCGGCTCGATTTCTCGGCCCCGGTGATCGATAGCGCCTGAGACGACGAAATAATAGGGGTTGGTGCAATAACATTCGGGATCAATGCCGGGGCCGCTGGAAACGATCATTCCTACCGCAGGTATCTTGCCCTGCACGACAGCGTTGGTGGCAAGGGTGGTGCTCAGAACAATACGTTGAATTTTGGTGGGATCAATTCCTGTCGTTATTTCACTCAGACCGAGCAGAACCGAATGAAAAAGATTAGATGGATCCGTCGGCACCTTGATTTCATTTTCGAGGCCATTGTCGCCCAATAGAACCACATCCGTGTGAGTGCCGCCGACATCTAATCCTATGATCATTTGTTTATCCTGTAGTAAACGTACATCAAAAAAACTATTGTGCGTCAAAACGCACAATAGTTTTCAAGAGCTTAGTATTTAATGCTATCTAAAATGTAATTCGATGTCAAACATAACAGACAAATTTTGCGACCCGAATTCAGCGCCGATGGAAATTCGATGTTCATGATGATCCTTTCGATGACGCTAAACTGCAACAAACGTTGCGAAAAATATTAATTTATCCTATGGATATGTAACAAGCTGCATTTTCGTTCATATTTTCAAAGGATGGGGGGGTGAGTATGAGATCCAAAAAGATCCTATTTATCGTTTCACTGATGGTGTGTTTCGCAGTCACCGTTTCCGGAATATTCGCCGCCGATACCATTGTCATCGGCGAAATCAATACGTACAGCAAATTAACCAGCTTTACCTTTCCCTACCGAAATGGCTGGCAACTTGCTCTCGAAGAAATCAACAATTCCGGCGGTATAATGGAAAAGCAACTCGAGGTTATCTCCCGCGATGATGCGGGTAAACCCGGAAATGCAGTGACGATTGCCGAAGAATTGATCCGGAAAAATAAGGTTGCATTGCTGATGGGCTCCTATTTCTCCCACGTCGGCCTTGCCCTGACGGATTTTGCCAAACGCAACAAAGTATTATATGTTGCCGCCGAACCGCTGTCCGATGCGCTGGTCTGGTCAAAAGGGAATCGCTATACCTTTCGATTGAGGCCGTCTACGTATATGCAAGCGGCGATGTTGGCAGAAGAGGCGGCTAACTATCCGGCGAAACGTTGGGCGATCATTGCGCCAAATTATGCCTATGGCAAGGATGCCGTGACCGCATTCAAAAGCGTATTAAAATCCAAAAGACCGGATGTTCAATTTGTCGCCGAGCAATGGCCAGCCTTGGACCAGATAAACGCCGGCTCCGAGGTGCAAGCCCTTGCAGAGGCAAATCCCGAAGCCATCTATAATGTCACATTTGCCGGAGACTTGGCGCAATTTGTCCGAGAAGGAAAATTGAGAGGGCTTTTCAAGAATATCTCTGTCGTCAGCCTGTTGACCGGCGAGCCTGAATACCTCGATCCGTTAAAGGATGAAGCTCCCGATGGATGGCTGGTCACCGGTTATCCCTGGTATGACATTAAAACACCGGCGCATATCCGATTCGTAAAAGCCTATCAGCAAAGATTCGATGACTATCCCCGCATGGGTTCCGTGGTCGGGTATAATGTGATGGTGGCGGTTGCCACCATGCTGGAGAAGGCGAGATCAACCCAAACGGAAACCATGGTGGATACGCTGGAAGGATTAACCTTTGATTCTCCTTTCGGTCCGATAACTTTTCGAAAAATCGATCACCAGTCAACCATGGGCGCCTTTGTCGGCCGCACCGCTTTAAGAGACGGCAGCGGCATCATGGTCAACTGGAAATATGCGGACGGAAAGGATTATCTGCCCAGTGATGCAGAAGTGCGGAAGATGCGAGCGCAACAATGATCAAGGTTTCAGGTGTCAGTGTTCAGGTGTCAGAAAACAGATGACAGAGAACAG
>CP070694.1:4202673-4206643 GCA_020353355.1 Desulfobacterales bacterium
AGTCTGACTTCCCTGGGTCTTCAAAAAGGTGATAAAGTAGCCGTGCTGCTGGAAAACAGCATCGAAATTGTCGAAATGTATCTGGCGACAGCCAAAACCGGCATCATCATTGTACCGATCAACTTTCGTCTGGTGGGTCCTGAAATTGAATATATTGTCAACAACTCCGACGCAAAAGCCCTTGTGGTTCACGACCAGTTTATTGCTACCGTGGAGCCGATTAAAAAAAATTTCAACAACATCCCCCCGGACAAATATGTTGTCGTCGGTCAAAGCCATGACGGGTATCATGATTACGAGGCGTTCATCAAAGATTCACCGGATTCCGAGCCGCAGATTGAAGTCGGTATCAAGGACACTTGGATTCTGATTTATACCTCCGGAACCACCGGAAAACCTAAGGGAGTCATCCGTTCCCATGAGTCTCATATCGCCTATTATCTGCACAATGCCATCGACTTCGACTTCAACGAGCATGATGTGTGCTTGAATGTAATGCCCCTATGCCACATCAACTCCATTTTCTTCACGTTTACGTTTCTCTATATCGGGGGATCCGACTATCTTCATCCGGCGCTTGGCTTCAAGCCCGAAGAGATATTAGAAATCATCGAACGCGAAAAAATAACCTTTATCTCGCTGATCCCCACACATTACAACCTTATTCTAAATGCTCCCGAAGAGGCCAGGCAACGCGATGTCAGTTCCATCCGAAAGCTACTGTGCTCATCTGCGCCCGGTCGAAAGAGCATGAAACAGGCGGTTATGGAATTTTTTCCCGGTGTAAAACTTTATGAAGCTTACGGTTCGACCGAAGGCGGTATGGTCACCATTCTAAAACCCGAATATCAGATGACCAAGCTGGGCTCAATCGGATTCGAATGCATTGGCACAGATTTAATAAAAATCCTGGATATGGAAGGAAACGAAGTACCCGCCGGAGAAATCGGAGAGTTATACTCACGCGGTCCCATGCTGTTTGACGAGTACTACAAACTGCCTGAAAAAACCGCCGAATCATTTAAAGAAGGAATCTTTTCAGCCGGGGACATGGCCAGACGAGACGAAGACGGTTACTATTACCTGGTCGATCGCAAAAACAACATGATCATCACCGGGGGGGAAAATGTCTATCCCAGTGAGGTGGAGGAGGTTATCGGCAACCTTGAAGGCGTATTCGAATGTGCCGTAATCGGATTGCCGGATGATAAATGGGGCGAAAAAGTAACCGCCGTGGCGATCAGAAAGCCGGGAGTCACGGAGAAGGAACTAAGCGCAGAGAGCATCGTCAATTACTGCAAAGACAAAATCGCCGGTTACAAACGTCCGAAAGAAATCATTTTTATTGACCCGGAAGAGATGCCCCGCACAGCCTCAGGAAAGATTCTGCATCGCAAGCTCAGGGAGAAGTTTGGGAAAGAAAAGTGACTAAGTTTTAGGTCTGGATTCTATTTTAAAACGTTCTTTTTGGACAGGATTTACTGGATTAATTGGAAAAACAAGGCAATTTCACACAAATAACGATCCACTTGGAGTCGGGAGGTTGATGAGATGTTGACAAAAGCTTATATCCCCTACAAAGGTTATTTCAGTTCTCCTTTTTCCCGCTGGCAGGGAAGTATGGCAAATGAAAATTCTATTGTTTTGGCGGCAGAAACTTCTAAACGATGGCTGGCGGAAAAAAATTGGGATCCCAAAATATTTGATTATCTGTTTTTGGGGATAACCATTCACCAGCCCCATGGATTTTACGGCGGACCGTGGGCAGCGGCGCTGATAGGTGCCACCGGCATACCCGGGCTCACCGTCAGCCAGGCATGTTCAACCTCCACCATTTGCTTGTATCAGGCAAGTGTAGGCGTAGAAACCGGTCTCTACCAAACACCCTATTGCCTGATGACCGATCGCTGTTCAAACGGTCCTCACGTCATCTGGCCCAATCCCATGGGACCCGGGGCACAGGTAAATTCCGAAGATTGGCTGATGGATAATTTTAATTTGGACCCCTGGGGCGGAACAGCCATGATCCAAACAGCAGAGAACGTGGCCAAGGAACACGGAATTACTCGCGACCAGGTCGATGCGGTCACCTTGAGAAGATACGAGCAATACAAAGGCGCGCTGGTCGATGATCGTGCCTTTCAAAAACGCTATATGTACCCTGTGATGATAAACGTTTCCAAGAAAAAAACCATTATGCTTGAGGAAGATGAAGGCGTTATTGAAACCACTGCCGAAGGGTTGGCGAAGCTTAAACCCGTGCTGCCGGGCGGTACCACTTCGTTTGGCGCCCAGACGCATCCGGCTGACGGTCATTGTGCTGTAACGGTAACAACGCGTGATAAAGCCAAAGAACTCAGTGCCGATCCGGATGTAGAGATTCAAGTACTTTCCTATGGATATGCCCGTACCAAACCGGCCCACATGGCCGCAGCCGTCTATCCGGCGGTTCAGATGGCATTGGATAATGCCAACATCGCCGTGGCTGACGTCAAAGCCATTAAAACCCACAATCCGTTTGCGGCCAACGATGTGTTTTTGGCCGATAAATTAAACTACGATGTAAACAAGATGAACAACTACGGCTGTTCCTTAATTTATGGTCACCCCCAGGGACCGACAGCCGGCAGGTTAATTATTGAAGGGATTGAAGAAGTCGTCATGGCCGGCGGTGGATACATGCTTTTTGGCGGATGCGCAGCAGGCGATACTGCGGCTGCGATTGTGATGAAGATAGGATAACGAGTTTCGGGATCCGGGTCGCGGGGCGCTGCGGAGATAGGCTGAATCGGAAACGCGTTTCTTTACCACATTTTTAATTTAAAGAGGCTATTCATTTCGAATTGATAAAAATGGTTTTCGGAAGATCCATAACGCTATGAACAATGGCGTCGGGTTGTTCTTCTTGCAGTGATATATAGTCATCAAATCCGGTTAATACCCCGATGGTTCGCATTTGCGCCGCTTTGCCGGCTTTGATATCCACTCGGGTGTCACCTACATATACACTTTGGCGCGGGTCAACCTGAAGCCTCCTGCCGCACTCGACAAGCGGTTCAGCCGCCGGCTTTTTATTATGCACGTCATCGGCAGTAATAATGACTTCAATCAATTTCTCTACCCCCGCCTTTTTGAGCGGTTGCAGTTTATAGCTCACGCCCTCCCGGGGGGTGGAGGTGACGATTCCTATTTTCATTCCGTTTGAAGATATTTGTTTTAGAACCGCGTCGGCACCGGGTATCAATTTTAAATCCTTGCCAAACATCTGAGGATAAATATCATAGATGATCGCCGTGGCCTCTTTGATCAGTTCATCTTTGCGATCCCTCGTATGATCCGGCAACACGCAGTCCCAATCAAAATCTCCGTCTTTCGTCGCTGCAGCGAAGGCTTCTCTGGGAACCGGGGGCAAATTGAGTTTTTGAAAAACAACATCCACGATTTTATAATAAATGCCGATGGAATCGATTAGGGTTCCGTCCAGATCAAAGATCACCGCATCTACCTGCAATCTTTTGCCGTCAGTATTCACACCAACCTCCAGTTCCGGTTATACCGGAAATCCCTGGCCCAGACCTGGATTACAGAAATTTAGTGCTCTAAAACCTGATTGTGCAGTAACCATTTTCTGAATAGCGGTTACAAAGCTGTCGCGCCAGGGGCGGGGCCGAAGCACTGTGGGAGCGGCTTCCAGCCGCGAAATAACATTTCTTTCTGTCTTTTTATCGCGGCTGGAAACCGCTCCCACAATTTTTATAAATTTTGATTTTAAAAGACCTAAATTATCCTTGGTTTGGCAATTTCAACGGTCAGCTCAAGATAATCACCATCATCTACGCTCAATGCATCTTTCAGTTTAACTCCTGAAATCAGTTCAATGATATTTTCCCCGTGAACTCTGACTTCCTTGGCCGGCATGATAATAGCTGCACGGATACTGCCCAAGCTAACCGGAAAAGCCTTGCCGGAG
>CP070694.1:4206743-4248843 GCA_020353355.1 Desulfobacterales bacterium
TGACGCGAGATAAAATATTTAGAGACACTTATAATTTTTTAAAGTTACGATAGTATTGTAAAACTCTTTGCACGTATTGTTCAGTTTCTCTGTAAGGCGGGATGCTTTTGTTGTAATTATCTACGGTGGTAGGCCCGGCATTGTACGCCGCAAGTGATAAGGTTAATTTTCCCTCAAACCGATCATAAAGATATTTGAAATAGCGCGTGCCCCCCATAATGTTTTCCTTTGGATCAAATGGATTTTGGATATCCAGAAGTTGAAAATTTTCAGGCATAATTTGCATCAGTCCCACAGCTCCTTTTTTAGAGACCGCTCGCGGGTTAAAATCTGATTCTGCCTTAATAATCGCCTTGACCAATCGAAAATCAACGCCGTAGATCTCGCATGCATTGGATATCAGATCATCATATTTGTCCGTGGAATAAAAGGTTACGGAATTGGAACGTTTTTCCCGTATATAGACCTTGTAATCGCGATCCGATTCGGTGGGGGCATTGGTGAAATGCATGACACCGGCATGGTCGATATACATATAAATATCGGCATATGCGGTGGGTGTTGTTGAAATTAGAAAAGCAAGTGCAAAAATTACAAGAACATAAGATGATTGAATTCCGCTCCAGGGCTTCATATTCTCAGAGGTATCCCCAAAATCTAATGTAAGAATTTAATAATATGCCCCCCCTACCTGTATCTTTTTCTATTCACTGACGTATACTAAATTTTATCTCATTTTTTTATTAAAAACAAGCTCTTTATAGATATTGTTAATGATTTTAGAGTGTTGGAATGAATTTCCACAATATTTTGTGTTGCCTAGATCAGCCAAACTCAATAACGTGTGCCTAGCACGCCTGAGATAGTTATCGCTCAAACGAACAAAAACTTAAATTTTAGAAAAGGGAGCGCTGCGCTTGATCTGTCTTCTTCTTTTTCTTTTTTTTCTGCGGGCTTTCGTCTTTTTTGAGGCGGGCTTCGATATCGGCCACAAACGGCGACAGGCAGCGGGATTCGACACGGCCGTATATCCGGCGTTTTTTGGCATACGTTAAATATAATCGTTCCATGGCTCGGGTCATGGCCACATAAAACAGCCTTCTTTCTTCCTGTAGATCCGAAATGCCATCAACTGACCGCTGCCAGGGAATGTAATCTTGCTCGCAACCACTAATAAACACAATCGGAAACTCAAGGCCTTTGGCGGCATGCATGGTCATCATTGAAACTTTCTCGACCCGGAACGCATAGGCATCCGTATCCGAATGGAGGGCCACATGCGCTAAAAAATCATCCGTATTGGTGGCAAACCGTCTGGAAAATTCCACCAGATTATCCAGGTCCTCTTTCGATTTGGCATTATCTCTGAAAGTAGTCATCACGATGCTATTATCCGTTAGATAGCGCATCTTTTCGGCTACCGACATGCCGTTTAACTTTGTTTGTAAATCTTGCAAATGATCCGAAAAATCATTGAACAATTGCTGGATGGATGGTTTTAATCCCGGGATCGGAAATCGTTTGGCCTGATTTAGGCCCTGGGGATATGAAAATTGGTTCTGATAGCACCAAAGCTTGAATACGGCAAACGCCTTCTTTGCGATCGCAGGGATTGAAAACATAAGAACTTTTTCATGGTCTCCATAGCCTGCGCACCCGCTAACCACCTTTAAAAAGGAAATGATTTCCGGCAACCCAGGCTGATTCAACGTATTTTCCCTGCTGGCGATTTGAAATGGTATTCCGGATTTCTCAAAAACATCGGCAATAACCCGATGCTGATCATTGATCCGATACAACACCGCAAAATCCGAATAACTTCGCGCTGTGGAAAGGTTGGCGTCATCGATTATTCCGGTATCAATGGAATGAAATCCGGTACCTCCAACCAGTTTTTCGATGGTTCGGGCAATCGTTTCGGCTTCAGCTCTTTCATTGGCGAGTTCAAGAATGCTGATGGTTTTGGCACCATCAATTTGCGAATAGGTTCGCTTATCGGAAGTTTGGGCGTGCTGTTCTTTGATAACCTGGTATGACGCATCCAGGATGGTTCCCGTTGACCGGTAATTACGTGTCAGACGGATCACAACCGCATTGGGGTAATCCCTGACAAATTGTTTAAAATACTTGAAATCCGAGCCTCTAAATCCATAAATGGATTGATCGGGATCGCCGATAACACAAATATCATGGGAAAGATTCTGTGGCGGTGCCAGGGCCCGAATTATTCGATACTGTCCCTGATTCAAATCCTGATATTCATCTACAAATATATGTTGGAAAATATTTTGATACCTTTTGCCTAAATACATGTCGGTTTCAAAAAGACAGACGACTTTAAAAATCAAATCTTCATAGTCATTTAATTCCTGAATCGCTAAAAGCTGCTGATATGTCCGATAGGCGTCCACAAATTGGTCACGTTCGGGACCGTCAGCATTGCGTCCGGCAATCTCATCGGGTCCAAGAATCTGTTGTTTGGCGGCAATGATCCGATCTTGAATCTCTTGGGGTTTTAGGGAAATCGCTGTTCCCTTTTGCTCCAATAACCTCAGCGCTTCAATGATCAGGAGTTTACGGTTATTTTCATCGATAATCGAATCTTTCTTTGCCAAACCTAGATCATTCAATAATTTTAAGCACAGGGCATGGAAGGTAGCCACCAGAGGAAGTTGAGACGTATCGCCCAATAAGCCCTGAAGTCGTTGGCGCATCTCCTCGGCCGCTTTATTGGTGAAGGTGACCGCCAGTATGTTCTGAAACGATACCCCTTGGTAATCTATCAAATATGCAATGCGGTGCGTCAGGGTGCGGGTTTTCCCGGTGCCAGGGCCTGCGACAATCATCAGAGGCCCGGCCGGGTGCTGAACAGCTTGAAGTTGTTCGCTGTTGAGTCGATTCAAAATACCGACGAGCTGCTTTGCGCCATCGGATTTTTCCGGATCCACTTTCCGAATAGGTCTTTGTAACGCAATCTTGTTTTCAGACAGCATCGGTTCTGTCTGTTTTGCATTTTCTTGAGATACTAACGGCGAAGGTATGTTAAATAGAGACTGTTGACCGATAATCTGTTCGCGTTCTTGAGCGCTGAATATTTTTACCTGTCCGTATTCCCCATCATACCCGGGTTGAACTTCTATTTTTTTTTGGCGCATACGGATGACCGCTTCCCCCAGTAGCGGTATACCTGCCTCATCAATGGCCTCTTGTTCCAGATGATGAAGAATGTCAAATTCCGATCCCAATTTTTGAATTGCGGATGCATAAGCGTGCTCAACTTTTTTGCTTTTCGAACCCACCCGAAAAATTTCGGCAAAAATATCGACCAATGGAATGACACTGTAATAGGGATGATATTTTTCCGGTTTTTGGCCATCTTCCCGATCCGCCAGCGCTTCGACCCGGTACAGTACACCGAGGGTCAACGCTTTTCCGCATTCCGGACACTTACCGCCATAGTCGATGGTTTTCTTGGGCCACAATCGGACCTTGCAGTTTCGATGGCCATCCAGATGATATTTACCCTCCTCAGGGTAGAATTCAAATGTTCCCAGGAATTGGTCGGGATCACCAGATTGAATGGCAGATCTTATGGCATCATAGGAAAGCTCGGTATTAAAATAATTTGCTTCGCGTCCAATATTAGAGGGGGAATGGGCATCGGAGTTGGAAACCAGTGTCAAACCATCCAATCCGTAAACACGCCAGTTCATCGGTGGATCGGAAGATAATCCGGTTTCCACAGCAAATATGTGGGAGCTGAGATCTTCAAAACATTCTTCAACGGAATCGAAGCCGGATTTTGAGCCCAGCATTGAAAACCACGGGGTCCATATGTGGGCCGGTATTAAACACGCCTGGTCCGATGTTTCTAAAAGTATTTCAAGCAGATCACGGGCATCCAATCCCAGGATGGGTCTGCCGTCGGATTTAATATTTCCGATCTTATCCAGTTTGGCCGAAAATTTCTGAGCGACTTCCAGACTGGGTGCCAAAACAAGATTATGATTTTTTCTGGTTTTTCCTTCTTTTTTATAAATATTGCTGATTTCAGTGGCTAAAATAAAGCGAACGGTGCCCCGGCAGGACATTGGAACGTGTTGGTTACATTTTTGTGCGAGTTCCTCTTTAAGTTTGAACAACCCGGGTTCAGCCGGACATAATTTATCGGTTATTTCGGAAAACCACTGCGGATAGGTAAAATCACCGGTCCCCACGACGGTTAAACCTTTGCATTGTGCGCCAATATATAAATTTTCAAGGTCAAGATTTTTGGCCGTGGCCCTTGAAAATTTGGAATGAACATGAAGATCGGCAATAAATTTCATCTCAGGATACCCGCCCATCTATATCCATAAACATTGATCAAAACCCTTAAGCCGTTTTTACATACCTCTTTGTGAGTTGAGCGTCTTATACCTCGAAACGCGCAACTCGAAACGTGCATCTGTCGTTTTCGTATATCATGTTTAATTATTTTTTTTAACAAGAAAATTTGCTTGTAAACCATTCGCAAACACGCTATATATTAAACATTAATATATAAAACTACTATATATGGTGTTTTCCTAATTTTTCTATTTTGCGGCAGACTTTATTAATTTTTTTTTATGAGATAAACTTATTAACTTTTTATTTCTGATATTTTAGTAAAATACTTCAATTTATAAACAATAAAATAAAAGCTGTCGGTACAGAGATCGTTTTTAATATTTGTTAGCGAAGTTATGATCTGTCAAATTTAATAAAATAGTTATTAATACAGGTAATTTAAAAAGTTATTAGACTTTTTGACAATCCATATTTATTATTTCCTATATATTTAATGTATAATATAAATTAAGGAAAATAGGATGAAGATTACAATTAAAAAAAATGACCTACTTCCGGTGTTAGCAAAAGTCCAAGGCTTAACCGGACGGAAAACCAATTTGGCGATTACCACCAATCTGTTAATAAAGACAACAGATTCTGGTATATCCATTTCGGCTACAGATCTGGAGACCGGTTTCGAAGGGGTATATCCGGCCGATGTTGAATCTCAGGGATCGATTGCGATAAATTCCCGAAAATTTTACGAGATTGTAAGAGATTTTCCCAGCCAAGAAATTAGTTTAAATGAAATTGAGAATCATTGGATCGAGATTGGTAATGAGCACGTTGAATATCATATTGTCGGCATGAATCCGGATGATTTCCCGGAAATTCCTAAAATTGAGGAGGTTGAATTTTTTGAGATTGAGTCCAATGTGCTGTCAAAAATGATTGAAAAAGTGGTCATCGTCAGCGGCGCAACGGACGATAAACGCGCCCATATAATGGGTATTTATGCCGAACGGATCATCAAAGATAAACAAAAAATATTCAGGTTAGTATCTACCGATGGCAGCCGTCTTTCCAAAGTGGATTGTATCTATGATAAAAATTATAGGTTACCTGAGGGACCCGGTGTCATCATTCCTAAAAAGGGTCTTGTCGAAGTGAACAAGTTTTTGGATGCTGAGGGACCTGTTCAGGTCGGATTTAAAGATAATAGCTTGATTATCATAAAAGATGGGGAGACCATTATTATAAGGCTCTTAGAAGGATCTTTTCCAGAATACACCGATATTATTGTAAAAAGTAAAAAGAATAATATTTACTTGGATAGGCAATTATTTTTAATGATGCTGAAACGAATGTCTATCTTATCCTCCGAGGATTATAAAGGCGTCATATTTAATTTTACTGAAGATAAACTGGTCATCACTTCCACCAATCCGGACATTGGAGAGTCGAAAGAGGATATGGTCATTGAGTTTCGTGGTGAGCCCATCACGGTGATGTTTAATCCCAGATTTTTTATTGATACACTAAACGTTCTGGATGATGAAAAGGTGCTCATCAATATCGTCAATGAGGAAAAACCCTGCTTAATTGAGGGAGAGAAAGATAAAACCTATTTAAGCGTCATAATGCCGATGAGAATATGAAAGAAAATATCAACACCAATTCCTATACTGAAGACGATATTAAAGTTTTAGAAGGCCTGGAAGCCGTGCGACGGCGGCCTGCCATGTATATTGGAAATATCGATACTGCCGGACTTCATCATCTGGTTTACGAGGTGGTGGACAACAGTATCGATGAGGCGATGGCGGGTTATTGCGACCGTATCGATGTAACCATTCATACCGATAACAGTGTCAGTGTTGTCGACAATGGACGGGGTATCCCGGTTGGAATACATAAGAAAGAGAAAGTTCCGGCTCTTGAGGTGGTTATGACCAAACTGCATGCCGGCGGTAAATTTGACGATCATTCTTACAAAGTTTCCGGAGGACTGCACGGCGTCGGTGTTTCTGTGGTCAACGCGCTGTCCAGTTTTCTGGAAGTCGAGGTATATTCGAACGGAAACAAATACTATCAATCCTATGAACGCGGCCAAAAGAGCTGTGAGCTGATCCAGAAAGGAAAAACCAGAAAGCGGGGAACCAAGGTTCATTTTATACCGGATGCAGAAGTTTTTAATACCACCGAATTTAGCTACGAAATTCTGATACGCCGCCTTCGTGAGCTTGCCTATTTAAATAAAGGGGTCAGGATCACCATTGAAGATGAGCGCTCGGACGCCAAAGATGAATTTGTGTATAAAGGCGGTATTCGGCAATTTGTGGAATATCTCAATCGGAGAAACACATCTCTGCATAAACCGATATTTATGGAAGGTATTAAGAATGATGTCGAGATTGAGGTCGCCATTCAATACAATGATACCTACACGGAAAAAATCTTTTCATTTGCCAACAACATCAATACCACCGAAGGCGGTTTTCATCTCATTGGTTTTAAGACCGGCTTGACCCGCACCATTAATCAATATGCGACCAACGGAAATTTACCTAAAAATTTACAGTTAAAAATTTCCGGAGATGATGTGCGCGAAGGATTGACGGCGGTTATCAATATCAGAATTAAAAACCCCCAATTTGAAGGACAGACCAAAACCAAGCTGGGAAACAGTGAAGTCAAAGGTCTGGTTGAATCACTGGTAAATGAAAAATTAAGCGAATTTTTTGAGGAAAATCCAGCAGTTGCAAAAAAGATCGTTGCCAAAGGCGTGGATGCTGCCAGAGCCAGAGACGCGGCCAAGCGGGCGAGAGATCTGGCAAGAAATAAAGGGGCCTTGGTGGATGCAACGCTTCCGGGCAAGCTGGCTGAATGTCAATCGAATGACCCCAGAGAAAGGGAACTATTTATCGTCGAGGGCGACTCTGCCGGTGGATCCGCCAAACAGGCCAGGGATCGAAAATTTCAGGCGATTCTGCCGTTAAAAGGAAAAATTTTAAATGTTGAAAAGGCGCGCATTGATAAAATTTTGCGCAGCGAGGAAATAAAAAACATAATTACCGCCCTGGGAACCGGTGTCGGAAAAGACGAAGAATATAATATTGATAAGATTAGATATCAAAAGGTGATCATCATGACGGATGCCGATGTGGACGGGTCCCATATCCGAACGCTGCTGTTGACATTTTTTTACCGGCAGATGCCGGAAATGGTGGATAAGGGATTTTTGTATATTGCCCAGCCTCCGTTGTTTAAGATTGGAAAAGGAAAAAATGAAACCTATCTGAACGATGAATCCCAGTTAAATGACTATGTCTTAAAAAACATATGTGACAACAGACGCGTCACATATGCGGACAACAATAAGGAATTGTCCGGCCACAAGCTGTTTATGTTTATTGGCGATGTATCGGAATATGTGTCATTGTTGTCTCAATTGGAAAAGCGGGGCGTTTCCGCGGATCTTGCCGAGTTATTAATTAACGAAAGGGTTGAAGATAAAAGTTTTCTAGAAGATGAAAAAAGAATGTCCACGTTACGAGAACGCTTAAGTCAGAGAGGATATGTCGTCGACGAGCTGAAGTGGAATGGCGAGCGCAATGTATTTGAAATGTTCATCAATGGCTATGTCCAGGAGCACGATGGCGCTTCAATCCTGGAATCGTCGGATAAAATAATTACTCCGGTAAAAATTGGACGCGGCTTGATATATTCGAATGCTTTTCAGAAGTGCCTGATTCTCGGCCAAAAGATTCTAAAATACAATTTTCCACCCTTTATGGTTTACCATAAGGAAAATGAAGGTGAGCCGATCATCGCCCAGGATAAATATGAACTGCTCGATATTTTTATGCGGGACGGGAAAAAAGGGATGACCATCCAGCGCTATAAGGGCCTTGGTGAAATGAATCCTGATCAGCTGTGGGAAACCACCATGAATCCCGAAAAGCGAAATCTGCTTCAGGTCAGAGTTGAAGACATGATGGAAACAGATGAAATTTTTACCATTCTGATGGGTGAAGAGGTCGAACCCCGCAAGGAATTTATTCATAGTAATGCATTGGAAGTGAGTACTCTGGATATATAGGCGTTTGGCGTAACGGGTTTCGCGATAATAAAACCCCGTAACCCGTACCGCGTAACTCGCACCTCGTAACGTCCTCATCAAAAAACTAATAAACAATTCATCCGAGATAGAAAATGAACATTCACCGGATAAATGCCCGCGATTTACCGGATCTCTGGTTTCAGGCGGTTCACGATATTCTTGATCACGGCAATCGGTTTGTCATCGACCGCGGATCCTATGCCGGCCAAACTCGTTTGGAATATGATTTCTTTATGGGACACGTAAAATATCCAGACACACAACCGTTGATACCGGACATTCCACCATCCTGCGGTATTCCCAATCCAGTTGAGCATAACTATATCTATGGCGGTCCCGGATATGATCGGGCCTATATTGAATATTTGATGTCGCCTCGCAAGGAACCGGGTGAATCCTACACCTACGGAGAGCGTCTCACCAGAGTCCCCTTGACGGGTGAAAAACTGTCATGGTGGCAAGCAGCAAATACTGAAATCATTGACAAACGGGAGATGGACGGAAATGTGGTTTTTGAGGAAAACGGCCAGCTTTTTCTAAACCAAATTGAGTGGATTATCCACACCTATAAAAGCTACGGCCACCGGAATAACCAGCTGGTGTTGCAGGTTGCCCATCCTTCAGACCTAACCCTGTTGGACCCGCCCTGTCTTCGATCCATCGATACTCGTATTCAGAATGATACCCTTCATTTTTTCGTATATTTTCGGTCCTGGGATCTTTGGAACGGATTTCCGGCCAATCTTGCTGCGATCCAAAATCTAAAAGAATATATGGCCGGGGAGATCGGTGTTAAAGATGGAGAAATGATCGTTGAAAGTAAAGGGCTTCATCTATACGGGTATGCGGAAGATCTTGCCAAATTGAGATGTTTGAAAATCTAAACGAAATTCATTAATTAAAGGCGAATTAAAATATTGACATAATATGGTAGAAAATGTATCAGTTTTAAAATTGTGAGCGCAAGGAAGTATGGAAAGGCTGGAATGCCCCCCGACGCCTTACGGTAGTCGGCTTCCTTGCGCTCATTTAATTTTTAGCCTAAATTAAAAGTTTTGTCAAGTTTTTCAAATAATTGAGCTAGAATTCAATACTGTTTGGTGTTCTCGGAAAAGGGATGACATCGCGAATATTACTGATACCGGTGATTAGCATCAACAGGCGCTCAAATCCCAAACCAAACCCGCTGTGGGGTACGCTACCATAGCGACGGGCATCCAGGTACCACCAATACGGAGTTTTATCCATCCCCACCTCGTCCATCCGTGCTTCCAGCATCTCCAGGCGTTCCTCACGCTGGCTGCCGCCGATAATCTCGCCGATGTTGGGCACCAATACATCCATTGCCGCCACGGTTTCCCCGTCATCGTTTACCCGCATGTAAAACGGTTTAATTGCTTTGGGATAATCATAGACGATCACCGGTTTTTTAAAGTGCCGTTCGGTTAAATAGCGCTCATGTTCGGTTTGCAGGTCGCTGCCGAAGTGAACGTCGTATTCGAATTTCTGAGCGGACTTCTTCAAAATGTCGACAGCCTCCCGGTACGGCAGTCTGATATAGTCCGATGTGGCGGTGTTTTCCAAGGTAGATAGAAGATTTTTGTCCACCCATTTGGCAAAAAGCTCAAGATCCTCCGTACATTCTTGCATAACGTAGGTTGTCAGATGTTTTACAAGTTCTTCGCCGAGGTCCATATTGCCATCATTGTCACAGAATGCCATCTCAGGTTCGATCATCCAGAATTCAGCCGCATGCCGGCGGGTGTTTGAATTTTCAGCCCTGAAGGTCGGCCCGAAGGTATATACATCACCTAGACCCAGGCAAAACATCTCCGCCGATAGCTGTCCGGAGACAGTCAAATTGGCTTCTTTACCAAAAAAATCCTCTTGAAAGTCGATCTTTCCTTCTTTTACCGGCAGATTGTTCAGATCGAGCGCCGTCACTTGAAATAATTCACCGGCGCCCTCGCAATCGGATCCGGTAATGATGGGCGTGTGAATATAGCGAAAGCCGCGGTCTTTAAAGAATTTGTGAATCGCATAGGATACTTCGGATCGTATGCGAAAGGCGGCGCCGTATTTATTGGTTCTGGGTCTCAAGTGAGCAATGGTTCGTAAATACTCATCCGTGTGGCGTTTTTTTTGTAAGGGATAAGAATCCGGAGCCAAATGAACAATATCTATATTTTCTGCTTGAATTTCCCATCGTTGCCCGCCGCCTTTGGATTCCACCAGCTTCCCGCGGATAGCCACGGCCGAACCGGTGGTCAACTTCTTAATTTCTGAATAGTTATCCACGCTATCATTGACCACCACTTGCACATTTTTCAGAGAAGACCCGTCATTGACTTCGATAAAGGAAAACCCTTTCGAGTCCCGGCGTGTGCGGACCCACCCCTTGATCAAAATCTGTTCTATAGGGGTTTCAGATTTTAACAGCTCAAAAATTTTGATTCGTTCCATGGGAAATTCCTCTTTTATAAGTGTTCACGGGTTCAGAGGTTCAGGGTTCACAGCTCAGGGTCACATTTCCTCAGTTGACCGCGTGCGTAGGTCACCCAGTACTGGATGAAACATCGAAATGCGGTGCGGCTTGTCAGATTCCTATGACCGAAAAAAGATGCGTTTGGCATGTAAACGTTAAAAAGACCTGGGATCAGCGTTCAGTTTTATCTGAACCTTTGAACCCTGAACCTCTGAACGGTCACCTGATTTTTATCCGAGATTGACCGTGATGTAATATCCCTGGTCACCGCGTTGCAGCAACAGAACCACGGAGCTTTTCTGGCGATACTTCATGATGGCTTTATTAAATCCTTCCGTGTCTTCGATCGGAAAGTCGTCAATCTGTCGGATAACATCTCCCGGGCGAGCGCCAATGCGCGCCAGATATGAACTTTTGTCGATTTCATTGATGATGACACCTTTTCGGGCCGGTGTCTGGTAATATTTGCGATTTTGGGTCGTCAAATTTACAACCCTTATTCCCAATAACCGAAAAGCCAGATCTTCTGCCAATTCCATAGGAAATACCTTTGTCTTGACAGATACTGTTTTTGTCTGCCCGTCTGTCCAAACCTTGGCGCTTAGGGTGTCACCGGCCGCATAGGTTTTTTGAACCGACAAGTAATCACCCACCGAATCTATATTTTTATTTCCGATCGAAAGAATGATGTCACCTTCTTTCAGACCGGCTTCTTGCGCCGGGCTTTTAGGCTCCACCGCTTTCACCATTACCCCTTTTTTTCGCGGAACCCTCAGATAGTCTGCCAGTCTTTCATCAAGATCCTGCACGATGATGCCAACCCAGGCCTGAATAACTTCACCGTATTGAATGAGATCCGCAATGATTTTTTTGGCCTTGTCGATCGGTATCGCAAACCCGATACCCTGGGCTTTGGCATAGATAGCCGTATTAATTCCGATGAGATCACCGTTGATGTTCAGCAGCGGCCCGCCGCTGTTGCCGGGATTAATGGACGCATCAATCTGAATAAAATCATGAAAAACCCGGTCTTCTGCGCGGATGCTCCGGTTGACAGCGCTGATGACACCGGTGGTAACGGTGTGAGAAAAGCCGAACGGATTGCCAATCGCAATAACCGTCTCTCCGATCATAAGATCATCACTGCTTCCCATTTCGATGGCAGGCAGCGGTTCAGTGGAATCTATTTTTAACACAGATAAATCCGAATCAGGGTCGGCACCGATGATCTGTGCCTCAAATTCGCGTTCATCCTGCAGCACCACTTTTATACTTGCAGCCCGTTCGATCACATGCGCGTTGGTCAGAATGAAACCTCTTTTGCCGTCGATAATAACCCCGGATCCTAAGCTGGTGCTTTGCCGCCGTTGCTCGAAGCGGGGATCAAAAAAGTCTCTGAAAAAATTTTCAAAAAATGGATCCAGACCAAACCCCGAGAATGGATTGGTTCGCTTGCGGACTTCATAGGATGAGCTTATATTAACCACAGCCGGGCTAACTTTGCGCACCGCTTTGACGACGGGACTCTCGCGATCGTCTGGATGGGCTGAGGATGGCTGGACATCCACCTGAATTATAACGCCAATTAAAAAAAGAGCCAGCAGGTTATGAAACAAAATCTTATTGATTTGAAAGCGTAGTTTTGACATTTGTGAAATTTAAATGATTGGCGATTGAATTGTTCAAATATTCTTTCTCTCGTAATACGCCTATCGATTTTTATGATTTAACATAAACATCCACACCAGGCAATAAAGAGAGCACTTATATTTTTTCATCGAAGAACCGGTCCTTTGGGATCATAAACCGCACCCTTTTGAGGTAAAGCCAGCGCCGGCCTCTCAGGGGTAAGATATTGAATTCTTTACTGATGAGCTTTCAAGATCTTCACGATATTTTACCTTTTGTTGAAAAACCCAGCCGATATTTAGGCTCTGAAATAAATGCTATTAAAAAGGACCTGAATAATGTAAAGCTTCGTTTTGCGTTAGTCTTTCCGGACGTATATGAAATTGGTACATCTCACTTTGGATTGCAAATACTATATCATATTCTAAATAGCCAGGCGGACATTGCTGCTGAAAGAGTATTTGCTCCGGCAACGGATATGGAAGCCCTTCTGAGACGATCCAATCTTCCCCTGTTTACCCTGGAGTCCCATGCTCCCCTCAACGATTTTGATATTCTTGGGTTTAGCCTTCTCTACGAGTTGAATTATACCAACATCCTCACCATTTTAGATCTTGCCGGAATTCCCTTCCGGGCTGAACAGCGCGATCGTTCTCACCCCTTCGTTATTGCCGGCGGCCCCTGCACCTGCAATCCGGAACCTATTGCCGAGATTTTTGATGCGGTCGTCGTCGGCGATGGCGAGCAGGCTGTCCTGGAGCTTTCAAATATCTGGCTTCAGTGGCAAGGAAACCCTCGGCGGGATAAATTCGATTTGCTGAAACAGTGGTCCAAAATAGAAGGCGTGTACATTCCATCGTTTTTTGAGCCCGGGATGGACGTTAATGGGCTCCAATCCCTGACACCGCGTTTTCCGGACTATGCACGGGTTAAACGCGCCATTGTTGCAGATCTCAATCAAATGCCTTTTCCGGAAAATCCCGTTGTGCCGTGCGGGAAACCGGTACATGATCGTCTTCGAATTGAAGTATCCAGGGGATGCACCCGCGGCTGTCGCTTCTGCCAGGCGGGCATGATCTATCGTCCGGTTCGTGAACGTGCCCCGGATACATTGATATCGTTGGCGGATAAATCCATTACGGCCACCGGTTATGAAGATATGTCATTGCTTTCGTTGAGCACCGGCGATTATGGCTGTATTGCCCCTCTGATGGAGCGGTTGATGGCACGCTTTGCTTCCGGGCATGTTGCGATCTCATTGCCTTCCCTGCGTGCGGGTACCCTGACCCCGGAATTGATGCGGCTCATTAAGAAGGTCCGTAAGACCGGGTTTACCATTGCGCCGGAAGCCGGCAGTCAGCGATTAAGAGACGTCATCAACAAAAACATCAGTGAAAGCGAAATCGTTGAGACGGTTAAAGATGCGTTTAACCTGGGATGGCAGGTGATTAAGCTCTATTTCATGATTGGTCTTCCAACCGAGACGATGGATGACTTGCATGCTCTGGTAGATTTGATAAAACAATTGCGTCACATCAAGGTTGCCAATCAACGCAAAGGTAAAATTAATGTCAGCATTGCGACATTTATTCCCAAGCCCCATACCCCGTTTCAATGGGCTCCCCAGATTGGGCTGGCTGAATCCGAAGAAAAAATCATCTGGCTCAAGGATCAGCTAAAATTTCCAGGGGTTCAATTTAAATGGCAAAACCCAAAAGTCAGCCTACTTGAAGGCATCTGGGCTCGCGGGGACCGGCGATTAACCAATTTACTGATAAACGCCTATCAACAGGGATGTCGATTTGACGGCTGGAGCGATAAGTTTAAATTTCACATATGGCAGGAAGCGTTTACAGAACAAGGTGTTGATCCGGATTTCTACACGGTGCGACAAAGAGATATTGATGAGCCCCTGCCGTGGAATCATATCGACACCCAGGTCGACAAAGAATTTCTGCAGGCCGAGTGGCATAAATCCATCCGGGCGGCAATCACCGAAGATTGCCGTGAGGGTGACTGTCACCAATGCGGCGTATGCGATTTTGAAATCATCGAACCAAGAACCTATCCAGATTTCAACGGCGAGGACCTTGATGATTCCTCTGAAACGAATGCTCGGGAAACCTTCTATAAGAAACTGACCCTATCGTATTCGAAATTGGGAGAAGCCAAATATTACGGCCATCTTGAATTGGTCAATTTTTTTCTCAGAGCGCTGAAGCGAGCCGGTATTGCCGTTAAGTTTACGGAGGGATTTCATCCCAAGCCAAAGGTTTCGTTCGATGATCCACTGCCCATTGGCCTGGAAAGTGAACATGAAAATATAACCGTAACCGTGCCGGTTGATGTCGATGCACAGTCCGTTGTGCAAGCGTTAAATGGCAACCTGCCGGCAGGCCTTAAGGTGTTTCGGGATGAATTGACACCCATACAGTCTGATCCGAAAGCACCACAAGCAAGCACCTATCATGTTGCCCTCCACGAGGGAAAATTTGATAGCAACGCCCTGGCGTCATTTACTCGCTGTTCAGATTTCACTATTGAGATTGAAGATCGCAAAGGAAAGTTGAAAAAGATTGATTTAAAGGATATGGTATTAGATATAGATTTAATTGATTCCAAGCATTTACAGATGTTACTGAGATCGGAGCCGGGAAAAATGCTGCGGCCGGCGAATGTTCTTAGTCACGTTTTCAACTTCCCACAAAATCAGATTAAACAGGCAAGAATATTAAAAAAATAATTGAGAAATTAGGCAATTCAGGAAATTAATTGTTAATTCCTTAATTCCCAAATACCTAAATTCGCAATTGGAGTGAAGCGACAAGATGTATAAACAACTGATCATTAATGTTACCGAGCATGAAACCCGGGTGGCGCTATTAGAGGATGGAACCATTGCCGAGCTTTATGTAGATCGGGGTGATGATTCCAACATCGCCGGCAATATTTACAAAGGAAAAGTTTTACGCGTATTACCCGGAATGCAAGCGGCGTTTGTCGATATCGGGCTTAATCAAGCCGCCTTTATGTATGTAGATGATGTTTATTGCAATGATCACAAGGAATATGAAAAATTGTTCAATATTGAAACCGATGATGAGGAGATATTACCGGAAGAGGTTTCCAGTCTGTCTATCGCCAAAAGACGTGATATACAAATTGAGGAGTTGATCTCGGAAGGACAGGAAATTCTGGTTCAGGTTGCAAAATCACCGATGGGCACTAAAGGGGCACGAATTTCGTCCTATATATCTCTACCCGGACGTTTTCTGGTTTTGATGCCCAATTCCAATCATATCGGTATTTCCCGTCGAATCGAAGATGAGGTTGAACGGGAGCGATTGAGGGGGTTAGTGAACTCGTTAAGAACACAAGATTATGGTTACATTGTCAGGACGGCTGCTGAAGGTGAACAGGAAGAAAAACTTGCCTATGAAATGAATTTTCTCAACAATTTGTGGGAGAATCTTCAAAAAAAAGTCCAAACCGCCCCGGCGTCATCGCTCTTACATCGGGAGTTATCCGTAAGTCTCCGCGCCGTGCGTGATCTTCTGATCCATGAAGTCGAAAAACTGGTTATTGATTCAAAACCGACGTATGAGGCGGTATTATCATTTCTCGATACCTATATGCCAAGCCTGAAAGACCACGTCGTTTTTTACGAGGGCTCCGAACCGGTTTTTGATGCCTATAATCTGGAAGGCGATATTTCGAGAGCATTAAAACGAAAAGTATGGCTTAAATCCGGTGGTTACATATTGTTAGAGCATACCGAAGCCTTGGTCGCCATTGATGTGAATACCGGTCGATATGTCGGAAAACATAATCTCGAGGAAACCATATTAAAGACCAATCTTGAAGCCGTAAAAGAAATCGCTTATCAAATTCGCCTCAGAGATATCGGTGGCATTATTATAATTGATTTCATTGATATGGAGAAGAAATCCAATCAGGAAAAAGTGTTCACCGCTCTAAGAGAGGCGTTGCAAAAGGATAAGAGCAAAACCCATGTGCTTCCCATGTCCGAGATGGGGATTATCCAAATGACCCGCAAACGGACGCGTGAGCCGTTAACTCGAATTTTATGTGAGCCTTGCTTCTATTGTGATGGGGAGGGGTATTTATTTTCCAGACAATCCATTTGCTTCAATATTTATCGTGAAATTCTGCGGGATGCCTATGACCTGAACAAAGGAGGCTTAACACTGAGAGTGAATCCGCAAATTGCGGAATTTTTGCATGCTGAGGAAAGCGAAATTATAACATCTCTCGAGCACAAAATTGGCAAACAAATTGTTATCTATCCAAATCCCGAGTTCCACATGGAAGAATTCGATCTTTATGAGACTCAGGAATGAAGCTCCCCGGGCACGACTACGGCGAGCAGCTCACGCCGAGGGCTTAGGATCGAAGACAATCGCGTCGCTGCAGGGTATTCAATCAAAATCGAATAGATCTTGACAGAATATGGTTCTTATGATTTATTTCAAAAATTTGGGATTCTATTACATTTTTATGCCCGAAGGCGTCTGGCATTTGGATCATATGGTTCTATAAATAAACTAATTTAATATACTGATGAAGGGTTTGTAAAATGAAACGCACGTTTCAACCGAGCAGAATTAAAAGGGCTAGAAACCACGGATTTCGCAAACGAATGTCCACTAAAGGAGGTCGACGAGTTATTAACCGGAGAAGAGCAAAAGGCAGAGTTCGATTGGCTGGCTAAGGTAATAATGAGAGGGAGGGCCAAAGGACCACGGCAGAGCGGTATGTTTGCGAATCATGCTTTATTTAGAAATAATATATAATATCAAATTGTTATAGGTTAGCTTGTCCTTTGGAATTTTCGTTTACAAAGGCAGACAGACTATTAAAGCGCAATGAGTTTATTCAGCTTTCCAAAGTCGGCCGCAAATTGCAAAATGATCATTTTATCGCGGTTTATGCTCCCGGTCGTTTGGATCGATGTCGGCTGGGTGTTACTGTAACCAAAAAGGTTGGTCGAGCTGTGGAGCGCAACAGAATAAAACGCCTAATAAGGGAATATTTTCGATTAAACCGGCATTTGATATTAGGTAAATGGGATATTAACGTAATAGCTAAAAAAGAGGCCGCAGATCTTTCATCAAAGGAGATATTTGGCTCGCTGCAAAATATCTTTGAAAGAATATCACGTCGTGTTGAACTATAAGAAACTGATTACATTACCATTTTTAAGCTTAATTAAGGCATACCAATATTTTTTATCCCCGGTTTTTGGTCTTTCGTGTCGCTTTTATCCATCCTGCTCGGAATATGCCTATCAAGCTATTCGACGTTACGGTCCACTTAAAGGCCTGTTTTTGGCTTTAAAGAGGCTTTTGCGATGTCATCCCTTCCATTCCGGAGGAGTTGATCCGGTACCTTAGGATGTGGTTGTTTAAGGTCAGTTTCTGGTTATCATACGAAAGCTTTTCGAACCGTATACCAAAGGGAGTTGACCTATTCGTCTGGGCGCAACTGCAGGGTTTTCCATGTCAGCCTACCACGTTCAATTTCACAACCTAAAAACATTTCGTAATTGCCCGAGTTTTGTTAGAGATGCCGGTTACGGTTTATGTTTTACGTTTATGACTTTTATTTTGTTAGGGAACATACTTTAGGAGAATGCAATGGATGAAAAGCGGTTAATCATAGCGATAGTGCTTTCCGTGTTGGTGTTTGTGGTGTGGCAGTTTTTCTTTGTGGATAAACAAGCGGTGGAGAGGCCTGCCCAAAAGCAAGCGCCAGCTCCGCCAACACAAGAACAGCCGGTATCGGAAAAACCTTATATAACAGATAAACAAGGCCCCGAACTTGCCGAAAAATCCGTTACGCCGGTTGATGATCAGCGCGCACAAAAGATGGCCAAAACGATCACCGTCGACACACCCCTGTACCGGGTTAAGATTTCAGAAAAGGGGGCGGTGTTCAATAGCTTTTTGTTGAAAGACTATCGGGAAAAAGCAGAAAAAGATTCTCCCTTGAAACAACTCTTGGCCGCTGATAATTCCGTCGAATCCGTTATATTAGGATTTGCCGGAGAAAGCATTCCTGGTTTGGAAAACGCCATCTACTCAACCGAGCCTGCCCTTGAAACCGTGACGGTTTCTGAAAGTGCTCAAGAGCTCGCGTTTTTTTGGGATTCCGACAATGGGGTAAGAATAGAAAAAATCTTTAGATTTTCTCCGGACTCCTATTTGATCGACCTTATTGTTAAAATTAAAAACGGGTCGACTAAAACCATTCAGGACCAGTTGACCCTGGCGATTCAGGGGGCGACACCAAAAGATAAGCGCATGTACGGCTTTGAGGGCCCCAGTGCTTTGATCAACGACAAGTTGGAAGAAGTTAAGATTAAAGATATTGCCGAAAAAAGCACCTACAGCGGAGCGTTGAAATGGATGGCCATCCAAGGTCGCTATTTTATAAGCAGTCTCATACCTCAAAATGTTGAGGAAGCGAGTATGAAGCTCTCTGTTACACCCGCTGATATGGTCGAATCCAAATATGTTCAGCCGGAGACGATCATCCGGCCCGGTACCCAGCATCAATTCGATTACCATTTGTTTTTGGGTCCCAAGAGCATGAGAATTATAAACCGGGTGGGATATGATCTGAGTAAGGCCGTTGATTTCGGGTGGTTTGATTTTATTGCCAAACCGTGCCTCTGGTCGATGAATTTTTTATATGATTTTATACCGAATTATGGGCTTGCCATCATTATCTTGACGATTCTGATCAAGATTATTCTGTGGCCGCTGGGATCAAAAAGCTATAAGTCGATGAGTGAGATGAAAAAGATCCAGCCGCTGATGAAAGAGATTCGGGAAAAACATAAAGACGACAAGAAAAAAATGAACCAAGAGGTGATGGCCCTTTATCGAACCTACAAAATCAATCCTCTGGGGGGGTGTCTCCCGATGGTTGTTCAAATACCGGTTTTCTTCGCGCTGTATCGAATGCTCTACCAGGCCATCGAGTTGCGGCATGCGCCGTTTTTCTTATGGATTAATGACCTGTCTGCTCCGGACCGATTGTTCCGGTTTGGCTTTTCGATCCCATTCATGGAGCCGCCCTATGGCATTCCTGTTTTGACCTTAGTGATGGGAGCTTCGATGCTGCTGCAGCAAAAAATGTCTCCTCCGATGGGCGATCCCACCCAGGCGAAAATGATGATGCTGATGCCGATTGTGTTTACGGTTATCTTTATTAATTTTTCCTCAGGGCTCGTTTTATACTGGCTGGTGAATAATATTTTATCGATTGCTCAACAATACTACATTCAAAAGAAATATGCGTAAAGACGGAGGTTATATATGACGACGTCGTTTGAATTTGAGGGAAAAAACATTGAAAAAGCTCTCGAAAAAGCAAGTGAAGAATTCAACATACCCAAGGACCGGCTCCGATATGATATTCTGTCATATGGCTCCAGTGGTATTTTCGGATTAGCCGGCACCAAAAAGGCGAGGATACGGGTTAATTTAGCCCAAGAGTCAACCCCATTTGTATCGGAAAAAGGCACACCGGATAAAGAAGATCTGACATCTTCAGAAGTTGCTGATGAATCCCTAACGGTGAGCGAAGAGCTTTCTGATGATGTACCATCCAGCGATCAGCAGCTATATACATTTCCGGAGAATCCGTTAGATCTGGGCCGCGTTGTTCTGCAACGCATCGTCGATGCCATTACAACAGATGCGAAAATAGCAGTGGAAGAAGATTCTGACCGAATTATGTTCAACGTGGTAGGTGGAAATGCCGCCATACTTATTGGTAAGCGTGGACAAACCCTGGAAGCGATTCAGTCCCGGGTAGAGAAGGTCGTCAATAAACACAATCATAATAATAGAATTCGGGTTGAGGTCGACATCCAAGGTTATTTAGAAACCCGGCGGGTCAACCTGGAAAGGATGGCCGCGCGCCTTGCTGAAAAATCAAAACGTATTCGAAAACCGATTTCACTGGGTCAGATGAGTGCCCATGATCGCCGAATTATTCATCTGGCGTTAAAGGACGATCCGGAGGTAAAAACCAAGAGCAGAGGGGAAGGGTATTTAAGAAAGCTTGTCATATTTCCCCAAAAAAGCAGTGGTAAAAGAACGTATCTATGATACCGTCCCCAATCATTGAATATTTTTTTAACGCGAGTTAAAAAATATGGATACTTCTACAATTGCCGCTATCGCTACCCCCAGTGGGCGGGGAGGTATAGGCATCATCAAGATTTCTGGAGCACAAGCGATTTCGATCGCCACGGCCATTTTCAGGCCCCGTGATTCAGGCCGCCGCTTCCGAACCACGGTCCGTTCACTGTCTCCCGGAGAAAACGAAACATCATTTCCATCTCATAAATTGGTATACGGTCAGATTGTGGATCCTGAGAACGGGCATGTGTTGGATGAAGTCCTGGTTTCGGTGATGAAAGCACCTCGAACCTATACCCGAGAAGACGTGGTTGAAATCAATGCCCATGGCGGAGCAGTGGCACTTCAATCAATTTTAGCCTCGGTATTAAAACAGGGAGCCCGGCTTGCCGAACCCGGAGAATTTACCAAAAGGGCTTTTCTAAATGGACGCATCGACCTCACTCAGGCGGAAGCGGTGATTGAGGTGATTAATGCCAGGACAGCGAAATCACTTCAGATTGCCACATCCCAAATGGACGGTCATCTCAGAAAGGAGGTCGAATCGATTCGGGAGATACTTATCAATTTTATGGCCCGGCTCGAAGCCGCTATTGATTTTCCAGAGGATGTTGAAGACCTTGTCGATACGCGGCGCACGGCTGCTGAGATGCAAGGGCAGGTTGTCCAGCCATTACAAAAGCTTATTCAAAGCCATTTCGATGCGCGTATCCTGCGAGACGGCCTTAAGGTTGCGGTGGTGGGCAAGCCCAATGTCGGCAAATCGAGTTTATTAAATCGTCTGGTTCAGAAAGATCGAGCCATTGTGACCTCGATACCGGGAACCACGCGAGATGTCATCGAGGAGACCGTCAATATTCAAGGGATTCCGGTAATTTTGTCGGATACCGCCGGCCTGCACGACACCAGCGATCCTGTGGAAACCATCGGCATCGAAAAGACCCTCGAGCATGTTAACGGATCTGATCTGGTGCTTTTTTTAGTTGAAGCCCACCGTCCTTTTTCTGAAGAAGATTATCGTATTTACGATAACGTTAAAACCAAGCCGCTGATCATCGCGATAAACAAAATAGATCTGGTCAGCCAAGGGAAACACATCGTAATTCCATATTCCTGGTCTGATTGCGAGCAGATCTGTATTTCGGCGCTCTATGGTCAAGGGATAGATATCCTTAAAGAAAAAATTTTCAACCTCGCCGCCGGTAAGAATCCCATTGAGCTTGATGACGTCATCGTTCCCAATTTGCGACATAAGGTGGCCCTTGAGAGAAGTCTAAATGCTGCCGAAGCCATTGTTTCGGAAATGCAAAACGGAACCGCCATCGATCTGGTGGCGATCACCACCCGGGAAGCCATTGACGCATTGGATGAAACATTGGGAATTAATGTCAAGGTGGATATTTTGGAGCAGATTTTTAGTCAATTTTGTATCGGGAAATGACAGCGAAACACGATACATGATGTTCGATGATTGTGTCGTTGTTTCACGTGAAACGATGACGTGGGATGAGAGAATTGTTTGTTTCACGTGAAACATTTGGAAGTGACTAAAACAATGGAAATAAACCTGACGCCTTATTTTATAAAATATGAAGCCTTGGTTGAAAAAGCAGATCTCGCATTTAAGCGAGTGAGAGAAATACACGCCGACTGTGTCAAATGCAAAGAAAAATGTGCGGACTGCTGTTATGCGCTGTTTGATCTTACCCTGATTGAAGCGTTGTATTTGAATCATAAGCTTAATAAAAAAGTTAAAGGTTCGGAAAAAGTTGAACTACTTGAAAAGGCTAATCGTGCCGATCGGAGAATTCACAAGCTTAAACGCCAAGCATTTAAAGATCTGCAGGACGGAAAAAGCGAAGCAGAAATTCTGGCCAAAATGGCTATGGAGCGCGTTCGCTGCCCGCTTTTAAATGAGAAGCAGTTGTGTGAATTATATGATTATCGTCCCTTAACATGCCGGTTTTACGGTATACCCACGGCGATTGGCGGGCAGGGGCACACCTGCGGACTTTCCGGTTTTAAAAAAGGCGAGCGGTATCCGACGGTTAATCTTGATGCTGTCCACAGCCAGCTGCAACAAATTTCTGCCGAGCTTATCCGCGACATTAAGTCCCGAAATGTCAGATTGGCTGATTTGTTAGTTCCATTGTCCATGGCGTTAATAACGGATTATGATGACGTTTACCTGGGAATCGGTAAGGAAAAATTGGAGGAAGTAGAATCCAAAAAGCATCGTAAGAGAAAAAGATAAGGATGGGTTTGCGATAAAAAAACCACGAATTTTTGCGAATTAAGACTAAAAAACCTCAATCATTTATCTATACGGTAAGCTTTAAAATTTCGTGAAAATTCGGGTTTATTCGAGGTTCTAAATTTTACAAGGAGCTTAAATCATACGGGCATGAACGAGTTTTCTCCTGAAGAGACCCAAAGACGGAAAAAGGCCGTTTTTGACAGCATGTCGCCCAGGCGCCAAAAGCATATTTTAACTAAAATCGGCTACGACAAATGGGATCCCTTTCAAGAACCCAAGGACCCGATTGATATTCGTAAGGATAAAAGCAGGCGCACCACCCAGATGCTGGTTCGCGAATTTTTACAATCCCAAGAATCGAAAGGTTACAGCAATGCTTATGCGAGAGGTGTCCTGGAAATGGCGCTGGGCATCGTCAACCAAGAAGAGCGCTTTAAAGGCATGTATGAGTTTTCATGCTGGTATCGTGAGCTTTTGAGAAAAGAAGGGCACGAGTGAGAACGATTTGGGATTTTAGATTCCGGATTTCGGATTTACTTAAAAGACAGAAGACAGAAAGCAGAGATCAAAAACCAGTTGTTGGTTTCCAGTATCCTGTCCATTGCACCACCGATATACAACCTCACAAAATAACGCAAACCATTAGATAAAAAACTCCAGAAAATTCCTGCGCAAATGGCCGAGCCGATAACGCCGAATGCTTCGTCCTTTTTCTTGTTTCAATTTTTTCATCACCATCCATCGCCGAACCCCTTTATCGATCTATGTTGCCGAAATAAATAAATTTCCTTTAATTTTCGTGTAACATCAAAATGCCAATACAAACTCGGTGAATAAATAAATTGACTCCTTTGATCTTTAATGCTAGTTTTGCTCATTTTTATGAAATTCACAGAAAGTAAATTCGCGATAAGAGCAAATTAGAAATATTGGTAAGGGTAAAAGCCTAAGAGAAGGAGAGCTAAGAATGTCCTGGGATTATGTATTGGAGCTCATTAAGAATATCCTCGTAACACAGACAGGCATGCCGAACTTGCTTTTTAAGCAGGTCATCATGATGGCGGTTGCGTTTTTTTTCCTTTATTTGGCTGTTGCCAAGCGATATGAACCGCTGCTTCTGGTGCCTATTGGATTTGGTATTTTCCTTGTTAATTTCCCCCTTGCGCCGTTGATGGGGTATACCGAGCACGGCTATCCCGAACTCCTCAGGGCCTTCTATAAATACGGCTTAGAGTGGGAAATAATTCCTCCGATGATCTTTCTCGGGCTGGGGGCGATGACCGACTTTGGTCCTTTGATCGCCAACCCAAAAACACTTATTGTCGGTGCCGGAGCCCAGCTGGGCGTTTTTATCACCTATATCGGTACCCTATTTTTCGGCTTTACCCTCAAGGAGGCTGCTTCGGTGGCCATTATCGGCGGTGCGGACGGGCCCACCACAATTTATCTGACGGCCAAACTTGCACCCCAACTCCTCGGTGCCAACGCTCTGGCTGCTTACTCATACATGGCCATGGTGCCTCTCATCCAGCCGCCCATCATGCGCCTGATGACCTCTTCTGCCCAGCGTCGGATCAAAATGCGACAGCTCAGGCCGGTGTCGGCTCGGGAAAAATTGCTTTTTCCCTTGATCGCCGCCGTTCTGATTATTCTTCTGATCCCGGCCGTCGCGCCCCTGATGGGAATGTTTATGTTCGGCAATTTCATGCGTGAATGCGGCGTCGTCAAGCGTTTATCTGATACAGCCCAACAATCTCTCATGAATATTATCACCATCCTCTTAGGCCTTTCAGTGGGAGCTACGATGGAAGCCGAAGTTTTTCTTAGCTGGAAGCCTCTTCTTATTTTCGGATTTGGTCTTTTGGATTTTATCGTATGCACTTTTGGCGGGGTGTTAACGGTCCAAATTATGAATCTATTTATAAAAGAAAAAATAAATCCCCTGATCGGATCCGCCGGCGTATCTGCGGTGCCGATGGCCGCCCGTGTTTCCAATACGGAAGGCCTTAAAGCCGATCCGACCAACTTTTTGTTGATGCACGCCATGGGGCCTAATCTGGCCGGAGTGATCGGCTCGGCTGCAGCGGCGGGCATGTTCATTGCGATGTTTCAATAGGAGGAAGCCATGAAGGTGAAATTTTTATCAACTATCATTGGGCTATGGCTTCTTTTTGAACTTTTCATGATGGTGCCGACACCATACATAGCTTGGGCAACATTTGGTGAGGATCAGGAAAAACCGCGACCCGAATTCACTCGCGAGGGCGATATAATCACGGCGAAACTCCTTCCCCGGGCAAAAAGCACCAGCGTTTTTATCAATTTCAAGGTTGCCGGCGCAGAGCTGATCAATGTTCAGGGAATGGACTTTGAGAAGGCCGACCGGCCCGAGGTCGACCTCAAAGATTTCAAATCAGCTCTTTTCGTGATTGAAATTGGGGCTCTTTCCCCAGGAGGCGAGGCCATGGTCTCGCTGACATCCGATTTTTTTTAATCGGTCGACCCGATTCTGGATTTTCAATGAAAAGTTGGAAACACCATGGATGGATTCCATCGCCCAAAATTTGGATCGACCCGACCGGGTTCAGGAACTTGTAATTAAAGTAAAAGATGGCGGTTCGTTCGATTCGGATATGAATGAGAATGGCCGCATGATCATCATTGGTGGCCCAAAGGATTCATTTTGGGGTTATGCATTGGGAACCCTTTTTATCCGGTATTTTGGCATATTTATTGTCCTCTCCATTCTCATGCTCGGTATGATTTTTTCCGGCAAAATTTTCCAGCACCTTGAGCACAAGAAGGCCAAATCCGCGAGTAAACCGGAATCACAAACCGTCCGGGCGGGAAAGGCTGAAACCCCGAACATTGCCGATAATGGTATCAATCCCGAGATGGCAACGGCTGTCGCTGTGGCCCTTCATTTGCATTTCTCCGGCTCACGCGCATCGGATTCGATGCACTTATCTTCTTTGCGGTCGACAGCTTGGAGTCAACAGGGACGTGCGCAGATCATGGGCGAACGGTCGCTGATGTATAATCGTCATAAACGTTAAGTATCATTGAGGTGCTTGAAATGAAATATAAGATCGCCGTTGGCAAAAAGAAATTCGAGGTAGAAATAGGTCTCATCAAAGACGGATTGGCCCAGGTAATAGTGAATGATAAAACCTATGAGGTCAACATCGAAAACTTTGCCGAGGTGACAGGCAGGAGAGCAATCAGAGAAAGCAGCCCGCTGCCGGTCCTTTCCGGGACAAAAGCCCCGGCGCCGCCGGATACCTCCCCAGCGCAAAAGACCACATCGGTTTCTCTCGCTTCGACCGGCAGCGGTGTTGTCGCGGCACCTATCTCAGGCCGCATTTTAGAGGTCAAGGTCAAAGTGGTCGATACCATAAGCGTCGGACAGGGCCTGTTGGTCTTGGAAGCCATGAAAATGGAAAATAGCATTAACAGTGAGGTATCCGGCATATTACGTGAGATCAGAGTTCGAGTGGGAGACCAGGTATCCACCGGCGATGTCCTGATGGTTATCGAATGAGGTTTAATCCGTTACGCAACGATGATTTATTTCACGTCAGAATAATATAAATTAATATAAAATTCAGATATTTAGTTAATTATTCATTTGACGTTAAACACGTCACCAACCCATTAATGGCAGCTATGGATATTATGCCGATATCCGCTTTATTTCTTGACCGCGAGAGACCTTTTTCCTATATAGGCTAAGACTTACTTTGTGAGATAAAATATGTGTCTAAGATGCTAAAAATTTAAGATGCCTGACGCTTGCGATTGATGAGGAGAAGATCTTATGGATAAAAAAACATTATGGGCATCAACTATTATTTTATTATATTTCATACCCTTATCAATAGCTCTTGGGACTGCTTTTGCAGCCGATAAGCCTTACATATTTGGTTTGCTGTTGGTCGGACCCCACAATGACCACGGCAGGAGCCAGATGCACTTTGAAGGTGGTAAATATGTTGAAGAGAAATTACCCGGTACAAAAATGATTTATATTGACAAGGTAAATCCCGCCGACCGCCCGGGTATGACTATTCCCTTATTGGTTGATGATATGGTGCAAAAAGGCGCTAAGGTGATTATTGCCAGTACCAATAATATGAAAGACGGTGTGCGGGAAGCAGCGTTACTGCATCCGGAAATCAAGTTTATTCATATTTCCGGAGATGATGTGCTCACAGGAAAGGCCCCTGACAATCTCAGCAATTTAATGGGCCGCATGGAGTACGGTAAAATGATGGCCGGTTTTGCTGCCGCAATGACCACCAAAACCGGAAAAGTCGGATATCTTGGCCCTCTAATTAACGGAGAGACTCGCCGTCTGGCAGCATCAAGCTATCTTGGTGCAAAATACGCGTGGGAAAAGGTATTGAAAAAAGATATCAAAGAATTGAAATTTCAGGTCATGTGGATTGGCTGGTGGATCAATCTTCCCAACCAGACTGAGGATCCTACCAAAGTTGCTCAGAATTTTTTCAATACCGGTTTTGATGTGGTTATATCGGGCATTGATACAAATGAGATATTGTTTGCTGCAAACCAGAAGAAAAAAGAAGGCCAAAATGTTTGGTGCCTCCCTTTTTACTATAGAGGCGATTGTGAGAGTGCTTCGGATGTCTGTCTCGGAGCACCCTACTACAATTGGGGACCCGGATATGTAAAATTGTTAAAATCAGCCATGTCAGGTAATTGGAAATCTGAATGGTTGCTTTTGGGTCCTGACTGGAAAGATATCAGCAATCCGGATACCAGCACTGTCGGGTTTGTGGCTGGTCCCGCACTGTCACCATTTTCAAAAAACGCACTGGACACATTTATTAAAGATCTTGGTTCCGGCAAATTAGATTTATTCAAAGGCCCTCTGAATTACCAGGATGGCTCCCCCTTCATTAAAGCAGGTGAATCTGCCACTGTTGAGCAAATGTGGTACATGGAACAGCTTTTGGAGGGGATGTCGGGACAAAGCAAAGGAAATAAAACTGATTGATTTACTAATAAATGCCTCAAACCATCTGGCACACACTTTTTCACGGTCATAATCATTATCTTGTTTAAATTTTAAACCATTCAGAAAAGGGGGGATTTCCTATGAGAAAAAAATTTATTTTTTTAATGTTGATGGTTTTGGGCATCGGCTTACTGATTTCAGCGCCGGCCCTTGCCAAAACAAAGGTGGCCTTTGCCCTGCTTTGGACCATTGACGACATGGGTTGGACCACGGCCCATTACCGCGGAATCGAGTATCTGAAAGAACAGCTCGGGGATCAAATCGAGGTCTCGTACACTGAAAAGGTTCTGGCAGCCAATGCCGAGCAGGTGCTTCGGGGCTATGCCAAGGCGGGATACAACATCATCTTCGCCACTACCTTTGAGCACATGGACCCCACCATGATTGTGTCCCGGGACTTTCCTAACGTTGTCTTCGAGCACTGCTCCGGTTACAAGAAAAACGATAAAAACATGGGTAACTACTTTATGCGTATGTATCAGGCCGAGTATCTGGCCGGTTACATGGCTGGACTAATGGGCTACAAGAATGTGGGGACTGTGGCTACCCAGCCCATTCCCGAGCCCATCCGCGGTATCAATGCCTTCACCATCGGCCTGAAAAAAGGCCTCTCAGAGGCAGGCATTGACCACGACCCCCAGAAAGTCAACACCATAGTCTGGCTTAAAAGCTGGCGGGATGCCACCAACGAGACGCTTCTGGCGGAAACCCTTGCTGGCCGGGGTCACGACCTGATTCGTCAGATGGCTGATACACCGGAATCCGCTGCGGCTGCCTGCCGTAAGGGGGTTCCGTCTATCGGCTATGGTATTGATGTCGGCACCCAGGCACAGTGTGCCCTGATCTCCACGGAATGGAACTGGGGAGTTTATTATGTGGATGCTGTCAAGCGTTCCATGGCCGGGGCCTGGCAGCCCGCAGAAGTCTGGTGGGGATTTGAAAAGCAGGGCGTCAAGCTCGGCCCCTTTCACGCATCGGTGACCGATGAGGTGAGACAGAAAGTTTTGGCCGAAAAGGCCAAGCTTGAGATGGGTGTTGATAACATCTTCGCCGGCCCCATTAATAATCAGTTGGGTAAAGAAGTGATTGTCGCCGGTCAAAAGGCCAGCGATCAAGATCTTCTTACTATGAGGTGGTTGGTGGAAGGTGTTGCCGGAAAGATTCCCGACTAAAAACGTCTCTTACAACAGCAGAAGCTTGTGGCCGGAGCCGCCGGTGGTTGGCCCTTAGTTTGCGTGCTTTTCAGATGCTTGTGAGCTTATGCACAAGCCAAGATCATGCCTGAGGCAGGAAAAGAAAAGCTCGATGGAGATTCCCGTAAGCCCCTTGGAAACCGGAAAGAAATATTTGTTCAAGATCCCCGATCTTGACATCAGGGTCGAACTCCCCTACGTGCTCATCCCGACAGATGATGGGTTTTTGAAGATCGCCTCTCTCAATCTGGTTGGCATGATCGAATGGAACCGCATTTTCGGCCGAGCTCTGGCGCGGAAAATTCGAGAGACCATCCCTGACTTACAAGGGGTGGTCTTTCTGACCGCGGTGGAGAAATCCCTGCAGCTAAGCCAGGTCGTCGCCCAGGAACTGGGTATTCCGATGATGGCTATAGCTTACAACCGCCGCAAGCCGCATATGGAAATAGACACCGGACAGCGACGACCCTTTATCCAAGTTGGAGGCGAATCGGTAACCAGCGGCGATAAATTTTTGGTCGTCTACGAGCGGGACTTCAACCTATTGACTTCCGCCAAGCGGGGAGTGGTGATTGTCGATGATGTGGTCAGTACCGGAGGAACCATCGCCGCTCTGGCGACGATCCTGGATGAAATCACTGAGCACAAATCCTTGGACAAAAGCGTGTTGAAAATTTTAGGTATCTTCTGTGTCGCCCGAGAGGGCAAAATGAAACCGCTTTATAAAGGCCTTTCCTACAAAGTCCATTGGCTCGGAAACCTTCCCGACCCCCAATTTTTACCTGCCAAACCAAAAGAATAGAAATGTCAGTCCCCATTACGGAAAAGCAGTCGGCTGTATTCATGAAGGGCATTGTCAAGAGATTCCCTGGGGTTGTCGCCAATCAGGGGATCGACTTCCAGATCTTGCGAGGGGAAATCCATAGTCTCTTGGGAGAAAACGGCGCAGGGAAAACCACTCTCATGAATCTGCTGTCCGGCGTCTACCGGCCTGATGCCGGTGAGATATTCGTGAACGGCCAGAAGGTTAACTTTTACTCACCCCGGGATGCTTTGGAGCTCGGGATCGGCATGATTCATCAACACTTTCAGCTGGTGACAAATTTCACGGTTGCCGAAAACATCGTGCTGGGCATGTTTGGTCCTGGTAAGCTCAACATGTTGACTATTGAAAAGAAAGTCGACGAGTTGTCGTCCCTTTATGGCCTTGCCATCGACAGCCGGGCACGTATCTGGGAGCTTTCCGTAGGAGAACAGCAGCGAGTAGAGATTCTTCGCATGCTTTACAGAAATGTCGATGTTCTGATTATGGATGAGCCCACCGCCGTCTTGGCCCCCCAGGAAATCGAGAAGCTTTTTGAGGTCATGCGACGCATCAAGGCGGAAGGTCGTTCGGTGGTCTTCATAACCCACAAGCTTGAAGAGGTGCTGGCGATTTCCGACTACATCACGGTGCTGCGGCGGGGCAAGGTCATGAGCACCGTGCGGCCCGAAAAAATAAGAGAAAAAGACGGCGTGGTCAGCCGCGAGCTGGCGCGCATGATGGTGGGTCGGGAGGTGATCTTGGATGTGGGCAAGGAATCCCGCAAGACCGATCAACCGCTCTTGCGGGTAGAGAATTTATCAGTCAGGGGGGATCGCGGAGAGCTGGCAGTCAAAGATGTATCCTTCTCGGTCAATGTGGGAGAGATTTCTGCCATCCTGGGAGTGGCAGGCAACGGTCAGCGAGAGCTGGTAGAGGCTTTGGTGGGGCTGCGCCCCAAAGACAGCGGACGGATTCTGCTGGAAAATGATGACCTCACTGCCGTCCTGGACAGGGTGGCCTACATCCCAGAAGACCGGACCGGGCGTGGTAGCGTAGCCGACTTGCCCCTGCTGGAAAATCTTGCCTTGACCGTCCGCGATCAGTTCACCCGAGGACCCCTGATCCACTGGAAAAATGTCGAGAAGAAGGCCCGCCAATTGATAGCGCAGTACAACATCGCAGCCCCCAGCTTAACGATGAAAGCGCGACAGCTTTCAGGAGGAAATCTGCAGAAACTTATCCTTGCGAGAGAGTTTTCACAGAACCCCCTTTTACTTATCGCGGAGCAGCCCACCCGTGGCTTGGACATTGGTGCCACCCAAGAGATCTGGCATGCTATCCTCCGCCAGCGGGAGCAAGGGGGAATTTTATTGGTCTCTGGCGACCTGAAGGAAGTTCTCTCTCTGGCCGACAACATTTTGGTCATCTTCAGGGGGCAGATTATGGAAATCATCTCGTGTAAAGACGATAAAGGCCTGGAGGAAATCGGACCTCTTATGGCTGGCGTGGAGAGGAAGCGATGAGAATTACTCTTAAAAAGCGCTTGCGCCCGCTGAACTGGGGCCGGTATTTGCTTATACCGGCCGCCATTGTTCTGGCGCTTCTAGTGGGTGCGTTGTTGTTTCTTTGGGTGGGGGTCAACCCGGTTCGGGCGTACCTGGAGATACTCAAAGGCGCTTTCGGCAGTTTCTATAATTTCTCCGAGGTTCTGGTACGAGCCACTCCTCTGATCTTGTGCGGACTATCTGTGGGGCTGGCCGGAAAAATGCTCATCTGGAACATCGGCGCCGAGGGCCAGCTGGTAGTAGGTGGTATTGCCGGTGCCGGTATAGCTCTGTTTTTTTCTGCATACATACCGGGGCCTCTGATCATTCCCGTTATGCTGGCAGCTGGCTTTCTGGGGGGTGCCTGCTGGGGGTTGATACCCGGCTTTCTCAAGGCGCGATTTCAGGTCAATGAAATAATCACCTCCCTGATGCTGAACTACGTGGCCATCCTGTGGCTCGAGCACCTCTACTTCGGCCCCTGGAGGGATCCGGCTGGAAGGGGATTTCCGGGAACTGCCATGCTGCCGGATATGGCCTGGTTTCCACGATTTTGGGGGACACGGGTACACCTGGGCCTGTTAATGGGTTTTGGCGCGGCTGTGGTCATTTGGTTTGTTTTAGCTTATACACGGTGGGGCTATGAGATCAGGGTTATTGGTACCAATTTACAGGCAGCCCAGTACGCCCGAATAGAAATTACTCGCAACATTCTCTTGGTGATGACGATCAGCGGGGGACTGGCGGGTTTGGCAGGGATTTGTGAAACGGCCGGCATTCACTACCGCCTCCAGCAGGGTCTAGCTGTCGGCAGTGGTTACGTGGGCATTGTTGTGGCCTGGCTGGGCAAACTCCGACCGGGGGCGATCGTGCTGATTTCCATACTTCTTGGAAGCCTCATGGTGGGAGGTGATCAAATTCAAATCTCCTTACATGTACCCTCTGCCATCAGTCTTGTCCTTCAGGGGGCTATACTTTTCTGTGTGCTGGGAGGACAGATCTTTAAGGACTATGAACTGCAGGTTCAGGGCGGGAAGCATTAGATCATGGAATCAGCTGTTATCTTCGTTGCCAAAATTACTATCACTTCATCCATGGCAGTGCTTTATGCCACCATCGGCGAAATTTTTACAGAGCGTTCCGGTGTTCTCAATCTTGGCGTAGAAGGCATGATGCTTGTCGGTGCCCTGACCGCCTTTGCCGCCACCGACTGTTTTCAGAGCCTTTGGGTCGGGGTCTTGTTTGCGATGCTTATCAGTGGAATTTTTGCCTTGATCCACGGATTTTTTGCCATAACATTCCGGGTAAACCAAGTAGTTTCGGGGCTGGCACTGACTTTGTTCGGCATTGGCTTGAGCGATTTTCTTGGAAGACCTTTCATCGGCAAGGTGTCTCTGAAATTCGAGCCCTTTGGCCTGTTTCCTCTGGACAAAATTCCGGTGGTAGGCCAGATTCTCTTCACACACTCGGCCTTGGTCTATCCCGCTTACCTGCTAGTCCCCCTGGCCTATGTTTTTCTTTATAAAACCCGTTATGGGTTGCAGCTGCGCGCCGTCGGCGAAAATCCGTCTGCCGCCGACACGGTTGGCATCCCCGTATTTCCCATGCGCTATCTCTATACTTTCATCGGCGGAGCCTTGGCGGGGTTAGGGGGAGCCTATCTTTCGCTGGCCTACACGCCTGGATGGAAAGAGCAGATGACCGGCGGCCAGGGCTGGATCGCCATCGCTCTGGTGATTTTTTCGATGTGGGATCCTCTCAAGGCTTTAGGCGGTGCGCTTCTGTTCGGCTTTATCAACGCCTTCCAGTTTTATTGTCAGGCCGCCGGCCTTACCCTGATTCCGAGTTACGTATTACGAATGCTTCCCTACCTGTTTACGATCGTGGTTCTTATAGTGATTACTCGCTGGGAAGCTGCCAAAAAAAGGGTGGGGGCACCGGCAGCGCTTGGGATACCATTTGAGCGGGAGCAGTAGCATGGTGTTCTTTTATTGATTATGCCGTTTGCCCAGAAAGAATCTATAGTGCCTCTAATTCCCTTTCAGCTTTTTTTGCCCAGCCATCGGCTGCGCATTCTTTGAAAATTTTGATGGCCTTTTTCAGATTTTCTTTGGCGTTGGCATTCTCTCCCGGGCGCTTCAATATTTCTGCGTAAACAACATAATTTCTGCCCAAACTAAACATCATACCATTTTTTTTATCAGCTTCGATGGCTTCTTCAATCCAGTGTTTCGCCTCTGAGATATGCTGATTATCCATGTTTAACAGAATTTCTGCGATAAATCGTCGCAGAATACATTCGCAATTTTTTTGTTTATTTGCCTTCACACATTCAAACAAGGATTTTAAATCGATATCTTTGTCTTTATGTTGCACCATTGCCCGAGTCAGTCCTAGTTTAAATAAATTCTGTGCGGATGGATATATTTTTTTATTTTCAAAAATTCCAATTGCCTTATGATAACGCTCTAACGCTTGTTGGTAATCACCGGTTTGGAAATAGGTTTCAGCTAACCAGAACTGGGTTCCGGCACCCCAAGTAGGATCGTGCATTCTTTCACAAAGCTCTGCTCCCATCGAAAGATATTTTATGGCCTTATCGAATATCCCTTTGCCATACCAGGAAATGCCATGGTTGGTAAACGCCATGGCTTTTGAATAAATATCGCCGCTTTCTTCGGCTATTCGGATGGCTTCTTCACTGGTTCGAACGACCCGATCTACCTGTCCCTGTGAAAAATATACAAACTGACTGATTTGGCTTTTTAGAGTGGATATGCCCCATAGACTGTTGGCGGCAATATTGATTTCCAGAGCTTTTTCCATGTGGGCAAGCGCCTCTGGATATTCGCAATTATTCGATCGAACAGCGCCCAGAAAAAAATTAGCCAAAACCAATGAAACCAGATCGTTTATTTCCTCAGAAACCGCTAAAGCTTCTTCTAAGAATCCGACTGCTTTGGGGAAATTCTCGTCAACGGCGATATGATAAGAACCCAATATGGTATATATTTGAGAAAGCCACCTTTTGTAATCGCTTTCTAGAGCTTTATCAATAATTGGCTCAACGGCTTCTTTGGCTTTCTCATAATGACTAATTTGAATACTGTACAGACCCAGGGCCGTGCGTGCATCGATGATCTCTTTTTCCACCTCATCGGTGTGTGGCGCCTTTTCCAGACAGGCTATTCTTTTTTCGGCAAATGCAATTGCCTCATATAGTGCAGCGGTTTTTTCGGCTCTCTTGCCCGCCAGTTTACAGTATTCAGCTCCTTTTTCGTAACTGTCACTTGCAATGAAATGCTCGGCCAATAATCCATAGTGTTCACTGATATTTTCTACCAGTAACTGTTCGATGGCTTTCCCTATTTTGAAATGCAGGTTTTTTTTCTTGCGGCTTAACAGTGAATCATAGATCACCTCTCGGGTAAGCGCATTTTTAAAAATGTACGTCGAGTCTGGATGAATACCCCTTTCATAGATAAGCTCTGAATTCTTTAAAATAGATAATTTGGCCAGCAATTCCGTTTCATTGATACCCATCACCTTCTTGATCAATCCATATTTGAACTCTCTTTCAATCACGGATCCTGTTTGAAGCAACTCCTTTGCGCCTTTCGGTAGCGAATCAACCCGTGCCATGATGATATCCTGGATTGTCGAAGGGATAGTGACGGCCTGAATATCTTTTATTAAATGATATTTGCTATCTCTTCTCTCAATGATGTTCAGATCCTTGAGAGACTTCACAAACTCTTCAATGAAAAAAGGAATTCCCTCTGTTTTTTCCAAAATTAGATCCGCAAGCGCTTTGTCAATATCATCAGTTCCCAGAAGATGTGACACTAAAATCAGGCTTTCTCGATTAGAGAGCCTGTTGAGGTTCAATTGGCTGTGATATGATTTTGCGCCCCAGGTATGAACAAATTCGGGCCGGTAGGTAAATATAAGCAGAACCCTTGCTCCAGATATACTGATCAAGAGATCTTTTATTGACTCTTCCGAGACTTTATCAATCCAGTGAAGATCCTCAAATGCCATGATTAATGGTCGAATCTGCGAGCCTTTTAATACAATTTTTTTCAACGCTTCCAGCGTCCGGTTTTTCTTTGCCTCAGCACTCATGGAAATCTGCTCGATTCCGCTATTTTTAACGGATAAAAGTTCCAAAAGGTACGGAAATGTTAATTCATCTTCAGCACTTAAAATTTTCAAGCCTTTTAAAACTTTTTCTCGAATCTTGGATTCGTCGTCATCTGCCTGAATGTTAAAGTTGGACTTCAGAATATCTATTACCGGGTGATAGGCAACCGCGCTGCTGTAGGAAAGACATTTTCCTTCCAGAAAGGTCACATTTTCATTAGCAACGGTCTTTCTGAACTCATATAATAGTCTGGATTTACCCACCCCTGCTTCAGATATGATAGACAGCGCTTGACCCCTGCCTTGCCTGGCTTGTTCAAAAGAATCCCATAAAATCTCCAATTCCCGTTCCCTTCCGACAAAGGGAGTGAGGCCCCGCTCGGCACAAACATCAAATCGAGTTCTGCGAGTGCTGGGTGCAATTACACGAAATACGTTGACCGGTGCAGTTTTGCCCTTAACTTTTTTCTCACCCAATGCCTCAAACCGAAACAGCCCTTCAGTCAGCTTAAACGTGTCCTCAGTAACATAAGTTGTTCCCGGCACTGCCATTCCTTCCATCCTGGATGCCAGATTGACTATATCGCCAACGGCTTTGAACTCTATTCTAAGATCATTACCCAGGGTTCCAACGACAACGGGTCCGGTGTGAATGCCGATACGTATCTTAAGCGGAAGAAAAATATCGTTTTCTTCCTTTATTTTATCGATGAATCTGGTCATTTCTCGGTGAATGGCAAGACTTGAACGAATTGCCCGCTGGGGTGCGTCCTCCAAAGCGATCGGTGCGCCAAATAAGGCCATAATTCCATTGCCTGTCATTTCGTTCACCGTACCCTCGTAGTCGTGGACTTTGCCGATAAGGATCTCATAGACCTGGTTCATGATTGCGTAAGCCTCTTCGATACCCAGTTTCCCAGATAATTCCGGAAATCCTTCCATATCGCAAAACATTACCGTAACTTGCTTGCGCTCACCTTCGATTCGATCTTTTTGAGACAGAATTTTCTCTGTGAGCCCTTTCGGGAGATATTTTTGGATTTTTTCAAGTTTCTCATCAAAGGAAAGGTCTCTTGGAGAGCTCTGCTGAGGTTGGATTAAACTATGGCCGCATTCATTACAGAATTTGCTGCCGGAAGGATTGATGTTCCCGCATTTGGAACAAGCGGCCTCCAGATCGTGACCGCAATAACTGCAAAACCTGGCCCCTTCACGGGTTTCAGTTTGGCAATTTGGGCATTTCATTTTTAAGTCTCTTAAACGGTTAAATTATATGTACGATAACCTTTCACCAGCCATTCGACGATTCCTTGAAGCAGATGTTCATGCAGCGGCTTGGGTTCTTTGCGAAGAAGCTTGCTCAGCGCCGTTATCAGTCTATCCAAGAATTTTAATTTCAAGGAAACAATTTCGAGATTCGCTGCAGCCGGATTGATCTCTTTTAGAATAACACCCATCATATGATCAATATCATCCAGCTTATCGGCATTGTTATCAAATATCTGCCACCATGTTTCACATGTCTCAACGGCTTCACCTAAAATATGTTTGGCCTCATCACCATAGATATATCCGAAATGGGCCAGACAGAGACTCTCATAATTAATCTGTTTCAATTTATCGATGGTCGCATGGAATGACGCTGTATCCCAGAAGGGCGGCATAAATGGGGGTAAAAAAGTATTATCTCCGACTTTGTAACCGATACAATCACCGACAAAAATATTTTTATTTTTTTCATCCAGGATGGCGATATGATCCTTGTGGTGGCCGGGGACTTCGAATATTTGCAACGTGGTTTTTCCAATAGCAATGCTATCGCCTTCTTTCAGCGGTGTCACGTCCCGTATGTTTTCATACGGCCCGGATTCAAATACATCGTTATAGGATTGATCCTCCAGTAAGGGAATGGCAGTTTCAGAGGCCATTACCTCGATGGTTTTACCCGCCTTTTCGGCCTCCTTGCGCATGGCGGGAATGGCCTGGGTATGATCATAATGGGAGTGGGTGACGATGACCATATCGGGCGGGAATGCCCTCCGCTCGTTGAGCATATTGATGATGCGTTTGGCTTCGGTCCGCGTCCCGCCGTCAATGAGGCATTTTTTTTCATCTTCGATTAAATAAATCGCTGTCGAACCTGAGACGCCGAACATGCCGATATCGATTAACGTGGTATTCTCATTAATTTTTCCGGTTTCTCGTATTGCTGCCATTTACTTAGCCTCCAGCTTTTTCGTACTATTAGATGCGAATGCTTTCTCTCACAGAGCCATTCATGATGTTTCCGTCACAACCCCATAATCGGTTGTATCCATTTTTGAGAACACATAGGAAAAAGGGATGGCAATCAAATCACCGATAATAAACGATGCCATTACCACCACATGCAGGATGGCATACAATGGAAATTTTCCTGTGGCTAAAAGCGGAAATACAACACCGATGAACCATATCGACTTATAGCAAAGTTGCATCAGAAGAATCGGAACAAATTTCAAAGGCGACCTCAGGCCTAAAATAGCAAGAAGTCCGAAAGCCATCCAAACACTGCCGGCAACACCGTATACAATGGGATCCTGAGTGTGCCAGCCAAATGTCGATCTCATTACATTTGGAATGACGATGATTACCAATCCAAAACCACCGGCTCCAAAAATGGTGTACCAATACATAATCTTCAGCCATCCCCAGCGAATGTTGATATTTTGATTGTTCATGGTTTATCCTCCTTAGCGGTTTTAGAGAGAAATACCTCATTGATTGTCTGCGGTAGACAATAAAAAATATTAAATATCAATGACTTACAATTAATTGTATTACACATTTAACTGATTTTATTGTTCAGAGGAGAAGTGGCTCAAATCAGAACTGTCATAAACTATGCAAGCGAGGCTATCTATATGAGGTCAACGTATCGCATATAAATCAGGATCTTTAAGAATATAATCCTAATATATTATTTTAAGATTTTTGAAATACTTTTTATAAAAACCGCGGTCTCTTGTCAGCAACCTTTCTGCGTGCATCTTGGCATGGGCACCGATTAAAAAATCGGCAAGCACACGATTGCGGGTTCCGCCAGATTCCCGATATTTTTTCCATTTCGTTCCGGCCAGATAGGCCGTTTCACGATCCAATGAGATAACACGGATGCCTAAAACTTTTAACGTATTATCCAAGAGGTTTTGACTGGCAAATTGCGGAGAAAGCTCGGCATAAATGATTTCATTTATTACCAGTGATCCTTCATTAAATGCTTGATCAAGAATTTTTTTCGACCCCTGACCCCATTTGGGATCCGGCAAAAACACATCCAGCAGCACATTGGTGTCAACGAAAGTAATCATCTTCCCCTTATGGCTTCTAGATAGCGGTCGGTGTTTTCATTCTTTTTCAAAATACCGAATACCTTTTCCACCGGACTTTTGTCGTAATTCTTTTTCACAATCAGAACGCCGGTTTTCTCAGGAACAAATTCCACCTCGATGTTTGGTAGGAGTCCATATTTTTCGCGTATATGTTTAGGAATTGTTACCTGCCCGCGCTCACCGATTTTCATATTTTTTTTCTCCTTCATTCATATTTATTCTTTCATATTACTATGTATACGTCATAAGTCAAGTCTGTATTTTGAACTATTGTACGGAGGTAATATATCAAAATAGTCGATAAATTTATTCCCTAGCCTCTTTTGCCAAAGCCGCTGCAATGATTTCGGCGGAAAAAGCCCTGCCAGGGGAGGGATATATCATTTCTGCGCCCCGGTTTAAAAGCATTTGCCAGCTATCAAGTACTTTCGGCCAGTCTTCCGCATAAATGGGCAATCCGGGTGAAAGACGCAAGGGAAATTTGTTCATGGCCAGGTCTCCCACAAAGGCCTCACCGCTTTCCAGCAAAACACTGACCGATCCGGAGGAATGACCTGGGGTGTAAATTATATTTCCAGAAATGCCGTATTGTTCCAGGGAAAACTCATCGTCTTCAAGCACGATATCCACGTCGGTTGGGCGAATATGAACAAACGGTACGATGGTCCAGCTAAATAGCTTGGTTGAAATTTTTCCCCAGGTGGATACCCCCGGAGGCATGGGTTTTAAAGACTCTTGCAGCCAGTGTTTTTCGTTTTGGTGCATGACCACTTTTGCGCCTGTCAGCTCTTTGATCTCTGCTGCCGAGCCGATATGATCCCAGTGTCCATGGGTCAAAATAATTAATTGAATCTCTTCGGGTTTTATTTCGGCCTTCACAAGGCCTTTTAAAAAGGCTTTTCCCTTTTTGGGATCTCCGCCATCAATCATAACAGCCCCTTTATCTTTCACAATGTAGGCGTTATCAAAACCCAAAGGGATTGTATGAATTGTGTTTCCCATCTTTTTTCTCCTTCTTATCAGAATTTCCGAATGAAAAGGCTGGGGGCATTTCATTAATTGAGAAAAGTTTTCAGGTGGAGAGGCACTTAAAATTATTGCTTCTGTGTTTTGAGTATTACCTAATATTTTTCAATTAAGCTGTCAATAAAATAGATTTTATATGTAAAAGTCAATCATCATCCCATATATAAATTGACCCCGCCCGGCTGGATAATATATATGCTTATTTTAGTTTTTAAACCTTTCGAATTAGATTGGGTTACATCTGTCTCATCGGATTTGATCTTTCACTTCATTTTGCATGCCTTGTTTTCAGGAAATTAAAAATATAACTACCAGATGAAAGGAGGCCAACATGAATCTTGTTCGATTGGGGGAAGAGCGTATCCAAAAATTCGGCGAGATCCTGTCCGTAGTCTTTGCAGAGGAAGAATATTCTAATGTTCGTATCAACAAAATGGGCTGCAGGCTGGCCTCGGGCCTAAAGGCTTTAGGCATTGGTCGGGGGGATCATGTCGTGGTTTCGTTATCAAATTCACCCGAGGTTTTTGCCTGTTTTCAGGCTATCTGGAGGATCGGGGCGGTGATCGTTCCGATCATGTTTCTGCTCGGGGAAAACGAGACCCGCTATATTTTAGATCACTCCGATGCCAAAGCGGTGATTACCAGTCAGGACCTGTTTGAAAAAATTGAGAATGCACGCAAAGGGATCGCACACATTCAGAATGTCATCGTGATTGGCGGCCAGGACAGCGGGAACTTGGTCGATTTCCATAGTCTTGTGGACAGGAGTTCGCCGGAGGAAAACATCGAGGAGATGAAGGAAGACGATGTCGCCTTAATGATATATACATCCGGAACCACCGGACGACCCAAGGGCGTTATGCTTTCGCACAACAACCTTTATCAGAACGCTATTGGTTCATTTGACGCAACCGAAGCCGAAAAGGGAACAATTACCCTGCTTAGTCTTCCGCTGGCGCATTCATTTGGTGTCGTGGTTATGAATGCCGGTAATGTTGCGCCATTTAAAGAAGGCTTTTATGTTCTCATGCGCTGGTTTGACCCCGAAGAAGTCTTCCGGTTGATCGAAAAATATCGGGTCACTCAATTTGCGGGGGTACCGACCATGTATCAAATACTCTTAAACCATCCGACTGCAGACGATTATGATACCAGTTCTCTGGAACGCTGCACCATCAGTGCGGCCCCGGTGACCGAAGAGCTCTACCGGTCCTTTACCACCAAGTTCAACTGCAACATGTATGAAGGCTATGGGCTTACCGAAGCCTCGCCAACCGTGGCCTTATGCCGTCCCAGCATGCCCCGCAAAGAAGGATCCACCGGCGTGCCGATTCCCGGGGTTGAAGTAAAGATCGTCGATCTGGATGACAACGAACTGCCTGCGGGCGTGCAGGGAGAAATTGTCGTCAAAGGTCCCAATGTCATGCTGGGCTATTACAAAAGACCCGAGGAAACTGAAGAAACCCTGCGCGGCGGCTGGCTGCATACCGGCGATGTGGGATATCTTGATGAAGAAGGCTATCTGTTTATTACCGACCGCATTAAAGACATGATCATCAAAGGCGGCTATAACATCTATCCGAGCGAAATCGAGGGTTATTTGGAAGAACATCCGGCTGTCGCCGAAGTGTCGGTGATCGGGATTGCGGATGAAAAATACGGCGAGGAAATTATGGCTTTCATTGTGCGGATGCCCGAACAGGACTCAAGCGAAGAAGAAATCATTGAATTTGCCAAATCGAAGATGACGCCATTCAAGGCGCCCTCAAAAGTGAAATTTGTGGATGGGCTACCGAAGTCACTGGTGGGGAAGGTACTTAAAAAAGAGCTCAGAAAAATGTTATAGATTCTACGCGGAAATGGCTCTTTTTCCGAAGTGCTGCGTTCTCCGCAGGCCTAAAGCATAGCGCATAGCGTTAAAGGAAAAGTCTGTTGACATTGTGTTTGCGCTTTGCCCTCTGCGCCATGCGATTTTAACGTTTAGGTAAAATCCAC
>CP070694.1:4248943-4265202 GCA_020353355.1 Desulfobacterales bacterium
CAATAAACCGATCAAGGGTATACTGGCGGAGGGTATCGGCGTGATGATCGGCGCCCTGGGGGATGCCCCGGCGGTTCCCGAGTATCGCAACACCTTCGGGAATGACTACCTGAAGGACGGCATCCCGCTGGTCGTCGTCGGTTTGGGACTTTTTGCTTTTCCGGAAATCGTCGATCTCATGATTAAAGGCCGCTCCATCGCCGATGCGACCACCCTCGGCAAAGGATGGCTGGATGGGGTCAAGGACACCCTCAGACACAAATTCATCGTCCTGCGCTGCAGTGTGATCGGGGTCATCGTCGGGTTTCTGCCCGGACTGGGCGGATCGGTGGTGGACTGGATCGCATACGGCCACATTATACAGACCACCAAGGATCGTGAGAAATTCGGTAAGGGCGATATCCGGGGCGTTATCGCACCCGAAAGTGCCAACAATGCCAAAGAAGGCGGCGGCCTGATTCCCACTTTTTTATTCGGCATCCCGGGATCGGGATCCATGGCCGTCTTCCTGGGAGGATTGCTGATCCTCGGCATCCAGCCGGGACCCTCAATGGTCACTGAACACGTAGACCTGATCTACACGGCCATCTGGAGCCTGGCCCTGGCCAATGTATTCGGGGCCATCCTCAGCATTGCGCTGTCCAAGCCGATTACCCGTTTGACCGTCATTCCCTTCAGCTATCTGGCCCCGTTCATGGTCCTGATCATTACCTTTGCCAGCTACCAGGCCACCCGAAGCTGGGGGGATCTGATTGCCCTTCTGTTCATGGGGGTTTTAGGATGGGTGATGAAGCAATACGGCTGGCCCCGGCCGGCGGCTCTAATCGGGTATGTGCTTTCGGGCAACCTGGAAACCTACCTTTTTATTTCCGTGCAACGCTACGGTTTCGAGTGGCTCACCCGAACCGGCGTGATCGTTCTGGCCGTCATTATTATCGGCTCCCTGGCCATGGGGATATTCTACCAGGCCAAGAAATCTTCCAAGGCTTCAGGATCCGAGGAAGGGGGAGGAAGGTAAAATGGTACGTAATTTAGGAATCGTTTTCTCGGTGCTGGTTACGCTGGCCTTCGGATACGGGATCTATGAAGCATTTTCCTATGCCTACCTGGCAAAAATTTTCCCCCTGTATGTCAGCCTGGCGCTCTGCTTTTTGGCCATTGTTAATCTAATCCAGGAATTCACGGCTTCCCGAAAAGGAACCACGACAAATGGAGGCAGCAGGGCCGACCTCGAGTCCGAATGGGGTGATATTGGCATGTCGGAAGCGTTGCGCAAGTTCTCGGTTTTTATCCTGGTGATCATCGCCCTGTATGTCTGCGCATGGTTGATCGGCTATCCCGTGAGCATCACCCTTTTCATTATTATCCTGTATCGTTATGTGGCCCGAAGTAAATGGCACTGGGCTATTGCAGCCGGCCTGGCCGGCCTGGGCTTCCTCGCTCTGGTTTCCGAACTTCTTTACATGGACTGGCCGGAAGGCATCATCCATTTACCCTGGCCTCTGGGCTGATTATTAAACCAGGTATAATTAGCTGCAGATGAGGTGATCCATGCAGGTTGATCTGCCCTTTGGTTCAGAAGCGGTTGCTGTCCAAATTCCGAACCATGCCGAGGTGTCAACCCTACAAGAGTGTTCCGCCGTTTCAGATATCCGCGCCGAAATCCGGAGGGCGTTGAACAATCCCATCGGGTATGCACCGATTTGGGAGTTGGCACATGGCAAATCAGATGCAGTCATAATTATTAACGACACGACCCGTCCGACTCCGAGTGGCCTCATGCTGGAGGCGCTGCTTGCCGATCTGACAAAAGCCGGCATCCGCGAAACGGATGTAACGGTCATCATTGCCTGCGGCAACCACCGTCCGAACACCCGGGAAGAGATCCGCCAGATGGTAGGCAACAATCTGGCAGCACGCCTTCGGATTCTCAATCACAATTGTAACGATAAGCAAAATCTGGTTGCGGTGGGTGAAACCGAGACAGGCCTTCCTGTCTGGGTAAACGCCACGGTGGCCAAAGCGGCATTTAAAATAGCCACCGGACTGATCACACCCCACCATACGGCCGGTTATAGCGGCGGCCGCAAAAGCATCATCCCGGGCGTTGCCGGACTGGAAACCCTCAAACGCCACCACTCCTTTCCCATTCGCCCCTACGAACCGGCTTTCGGATGGTTAAAAGGAAATCCGTTCCACGAGGAAGCGCTATTGATTGCCCGCCGCATCGGTGTGGATTTTATCTTAAATGCGGTCCAAAGCGGTACCGGCAACATATCGATGGTGGTGGCCGGTGAACTCGAGGCCGCCCATGAGTATGGTGTTGCGTTCTGTGAAACGAGTTGGGACCTCAGGTTACCGCACCGCTATGATGCCGTCATTGTCACCCCGGGCGGATATCCCCGCGATATCGATCTGCACCAATCCCAAAAAGCCATGTCCTCAGCCGAAATGGTCATTGAAAAGGGAGGGGTCATCGTTTTAATCGCCGAATGCCGCGATGGCATCGGCAAATATGCGCAGTGGCTCAAACAGGCCCAAACCCCTGAGGAAGTCATTGAGCGCTTCAAAAAAGAAGGCTTCACCGCAGACCACTCGTCCAAGGCGTTCATGTGTGCCCGAGCTCTGGCACGCCATGAGGTCGTTATCGCGTGCAGCGGTATTTCGAATAATGAATTGGCGCAAATGTTTTTCACACCGGCTTCATCACCTCAAGCCGCCATTGACACCGCCCTCGACAGGGCTGGGCCCAATGCCCGCATACTTGTGCTTCCAAATGCTGTTAATTGTATTCCCAGAGTGGCCGTTTGATGTCGACATGATCGTAAAAAATCACTGAGTTGCTCGATGGGATCACTTCATTCAGGACCGATCCCGTCTCCCTGCATTAAACAAACAGTGTGCATTACATCTCCTTTGGAACTTCACCGGAGAAATGTTTTTCAAGGTCGAGCATGTCGTCGTAGTCAATCAGATCGTAAAGCTGATCCCGGCTGAACATGTGTTTTAATGAGTGTTTCTGGGTTCCGCTGCGCCGGATCTCTGTGAACAGCTCATAAATGGCCTTAATGGCCACCCGCATGGCCGAAACCGGGTAAATCACCATCCGATAGCCCATTTCATGAAATTGAGATGCGGTGAGATACGGTGTTTTGCCGTACTCGGTCATGTTGGCCAGCAACGGTGCACTTACCTCACGGGCAAAGCTGTGAAACTCTTCTTCTGATTCAAGGGCCTCAGGAAATATCATATCCGCCCCGGCATCCCTATACGCCCTTGCCCGCCGAACGGCCTCGTCAAATCCCAGGGGAGCCCTGGCATCCACGCGGGCAATGATAAGAAAATCAGGATCTGTGCGCGCATGGCACGCAGCGCGGATTTTTCCCACCATCTCCTCGATGGGGATGACCTCCTTGCCTTTCAGGTGTCCGCAGCGCTTGGGCATGACCTGATCTTCGATGTGGATACCCGCGATTCCGGCCAGTTGAAATTCCTGAACCGTGCGCATGACATTGAGCACCCCGCCATAGCCTGTATCCGCGTCCGAGACGATGGGCAACGAGGTCACCCTGGCCATTCGGGTTGCGCTCAGCACCATCTCGCTGAGGGTTATCATGCTGTGATCCGGCATTCCCAGTTGCGTGTTGACCGTTCCGGCCCCGGTCATATAAACCGCTTCAAATCCGCACTTCTCTGCGATGCGTGCGGTCAGGGCGTCGTGAGCCCCCGGCGCCAGAAGGATTTTATCTCGCGCCAGCAGCTCACGCAGCCGGGCAGTCCTTGACGGCATAAAGACTCCTTTTCATGCTATTGATGATCTCGAAAAAGTTTATGGTTGAGCGATATTGACCATTTTTGAAAAAGATTAATGAAGGGCTGGGTGTGAAAAATTTCAGGTCGAAATTCATGTCATTTATTTGAAGTAAATGTCGAAAGTTTTGGTTTCTGGATCCGTATCAGCGTAAACCCTATCGTCGGTCAACACAAGCATGGCAACCACCACTTTAATCCCGCAGATGGTGCCTTCGGTCAGGTGGCCGCCCAAGGTGACAACGGTCTCGTCTTCAACGGTAGAGGCCGAAAAATGAGCATGAATTTCCACACCACCGCCTTTGTTAGGGGCAATCCATCCCATCAACGACACCAATTCCATCGGTTTTTCCAGTTCTAAATAGAGCCGATCCTGCGGGGTTACTGGATAAGTTTTAGGAAACCACTTCAGATTTCTGAAAACTGCCTTTTGCAACGCCCCCAGTCCGGAAACGATTACCCCGGCCCGAATTCCCTCTACCGCGATGGCCTCTTCGATAGCCGTCAACAGATCGGCATCGGGTTTTACCCTAAACTGTACTAAGCGTTCAATATTTTGAGATCCGATACATTCAAGATAAGATTGATTCATGTTCACTCCTTTACAAACGAACCTCCCCCTTTTCCAGTACGATGTTCCCATCCAATTCAATGGTGCCGCCCCACATGAGAAGGTCGTAATGAATCGCCGCTTTTACATTTCCACCCAGGGTGATATTGGTACCGATCCCGATATGAACCGAACCATAAACCCCTTCGTCCTCGAGCATGATTCCCTGCATGAGGCACTTTGGATTGAGTCCCACCCCCAACTCGGCCACATTATACACCTGGGGATCATTGCGGCTCCTCAGGTCTTTGGCCAACAGGTTGGCCTGATGGCCCCCCTTGATATCTGTGATCATTCCCTTTTCCACGGTGGCAATCACCGCTTCAGTTAAAATCCCGATATCAATATAGGGAATACTGGCATCCGCGACAATAACGCCTTCGGCGCTGCCCTCGAGGGGCGAAAAATTAGCTTCCACATTCGGCGCCGGCGACATCTGGCCTGGCTCGACAATACAAAATAGGGCATTTCCCGGACGTCCTTCTTTGCGCATCGTCAAGCGCGTGCCGCCGGTACTGGTCAACACAGCCTCGGTGCTCTTTTCAAAGGCTTGCGCCATTTTCTGGCACATGATTTTGGTCTCGTTAAAATCTGCTTCCAATCCGCCCTTTATGAGCATGTGCTCTCTGAAATCCGTCATCGCGATGATTCGACTGCCGGCTTCGCAGGCATTTTTAACCGCCCGGGTATGGGTGATGGAATAGGTCACCGGTGTAAATATCACATCGGCGTTTTTCATGGCCTCGGCAATCGGTGGTGGTGGCTCCTGGCCATGCCCGCTGCGAGGTACAATCGTGCATATGGCCACCTCAGCGCCCAAGCTGTAGGCCGCCGTGGCAACTGCTTCGGCGATCGGCATCTTGGCAAAATCCGTTACAATCAGAACATTTTCCTGAGGCTTTACCGCTGCACAAACTTCAACCAGTGTTTTAGCGCCTTTGCTCATGAGAATGTTTTTCATCTTCGCTCCTTTCCGGTTGCTTAACATCGTCAAGAAGTCTGATCATGCACGCATCTCTTTGAATGCGAACTTCGCGAGGGCGGATTGCAGTGACTAGCTTCCCGCGTAATTCCAAGTCGAATATTAAGTTGTAATTTTATAAAGACTTATGTACAAGTTGTCAACAAGGCACCATATCGTCGAGCGCTGCAATCAATGCTGGCCGCATAACTTTATGGAGGAAAATTCATGCAAAAATTCAACACGCCGATTCTATTTACTCCCGGCCCGGTAAGTATATCCCCGAGGGTCTTAGCAGCCGGCAGCCGTCCGATGATTCATCATCGAACCCCCGAGTTCCATATCATCCTAGATAATGTCATCAAAAAAATGAAGGTTTTATTCGGCACGGCCGCTGATGTCCTTTTGGTAAACTCCAGCGGCAGGGGATCCATGGAAGGCGCATTGCGCAACCTGTTTTCTCCTGGAGAAAAAATATTGAGTATCTGCAACGGAAAATTTGGCCACATGTTTGCCGATATTGCCGAAGCATGTGATTTGGACGTCCACCGAATTTTTGAAAATTGGCTGCAGCCGGTAATACTTGAACAGGTTGATGCAGCCCTTAAAAATAACCCGGACATTAAAGGGGTTACGGCCATCCATTCGGATACGTCCACCGCGGTCATCAATCCAATTTGGGAAATCGGCAGCATTGTGCGCCGACATGATCGGTTGCTGCTTGTGGATTGCATCAGTTCATTGGCAGCCATGGAATTTAAATTCGATGAGTGGGAGGTGGACGTTGCCATAACCGCTTCTCAAAAGGGCTTGATGACACCGACCGGTCTCAGCTTTGTGGCGATTAATCACAGAGGATGGGCGGCGGTCGAAAAGGCAACCAAACCCGGCTATTATATCAATTTCAAGAATATCAAAAAATTTTATGACGAAAAATGTGAAACCCCCGGTTCCACCCCGGTATCATTAGTGGTTTCCGTAAATGAGTCTTTGGAAATGATTTTCGAAGAAGGCCTCGAAAATGTCTACCACAGGCATGCAGTTATTTCACAAGCCATTAAAAGCAGCCTGCAGGCCATGGGGTTGACCCTGCTGCCCGAAGGTGATGTTGATCGTTCTCATTCCGTCACGGTGTTCAAAATTCCGGAGGGTATCAAACCTGCAACAGTCCGGCAGATGGCCAAAGACAAATATGGCATTTTGATTGCTTCCGGTCATAGTGATTTTAAAGAAATAGCTCTGAGAATCGGGCATCTGGGCATGATTACGACACGCGAGGCCTTGCTGATCATCTCCGCCTTGGAACTCATCTTTTTCGAACTTGGCGTTGTGGATAAACCCGGTAAGGGGTTGGAGATTTTGCATGCCTCGCTTAAAAACGCCGGATGGTGAGCGCCATGTTTTCCAGCGCATCAGCGTCAATTTCAAGCAACTTAGCACAATCTTGGTCGCCAATTAGGATTTGACAGGAAACGTTGTTTTCCATATTATCGTTTCTGCTGCAAACGGTCCTTAACCTACAATCATAAACTCTGTTCCTGGGCTGCAGATGTCCCTCACAACAATCAACAGGGTCATGCCCGGAGCCGGAAACAGGACAAGACGGTTTCTGCTTCAACGAATCAACTGGAAAAGCATAATGGAAATACCCGAGACCTGGAATGCAGATTTTATTGACGCGCAATATAAGCTGTGGAAAGCGGACCCGAAAAACGTGTCGAGGGATTGGCATTTTTTCTTTGAAGGCTTTGAACTGGCCGGCGCGGCAAAAATCAAATCCGCAGCACCGGAAGACCAGGAAGGGATCCTGCAACAAGCCCGAATCCAAAAACTTATTTATCGTTATCGTGATGTCGGACATTTAATGGCCTGCCTGGATCCCCTGGCCGCCTGCCCCACCGATCATCCACTATTAAATCTCGCCGCCTTTCATCTTGCGGCAGATGATCTGGACCGGGAGTTTTATACCCAGCGCTTTTCAACCTCCGGTCGGGCTCCGCTGCGTGAAATTGTAAAGGCCCTGCAGGAAACCTACTGCCATTCTATTGGGGTAGAATTCATGCATCTTCAGGATCCGGCTGAGCGCAACTGGCTGTTGGATCGAATGGAGCCTGTGCGAAATCAACCCAAAATTGAGCCCTCAACCAAACAGCGCATTTTGCAAAAACTGCTGCATGCCGCATTGTTTGAACAGTTTCTCAATAAAAAATACATTGCCGTCACCCGCTTTTCCCTTGAAGGCGGAGACGCCATTATTCCGGCATTGGATATTTTGATATCCCACGTGGCCCATAGCGGATGCCGCGAAATTATACTGGGCACGGCCCATCGGGGACGCTTAAATATTCAGGCAAACATCTTAAACAAACCCCTTGAGGATATCTTCAGCGAGTTTGAAAACTGCTACAATCCCGATGATCTCGTCGGTGCCGGTGACGTTAAATACCATAACGGATACCTGAGCGATATCCAGACCGTCGATAACCAGCAATTGCGTATTTTTTTAATGAATAACCCCAGTCACCTGGAATCGGTAGATCCGGTGGTTGAGGGTTTTGTCCGGGCCCGGCAGGATATCCTCAATGACACGAAGCGTCAAAAAGTATTGCCGGTGTTGATCCATGGCGACGCCGCCTTTGCCGGTCAGGGCATCGTCACTGAAACGCTAAACATGTCGCAACTGGAAGGCTATCGGACCGGCGGTAGCATTCATTTGGTAATCAACAATCAGATTGGCTACACAACGCTCCCCGAACACGCCCGCTCGACGCGATATTCCACCGATGTCGCTAAAATGCTGATGGTACCTATCTTTCATGTTCACGGCGAAGATCCGGAGGCACTCGTGCATGTGTTCCGACTCGCAGCAGATTACCGCTGGAAATTCAGCAAGGACGTGGTGGTCGATATCGTCTGTTACCGCCGCTACGGTCACAATGAAGGTGATGAACCCTATTTCACCCAGCCTCAAATGTATGAACGCATCCGGCAGCGCCCGTCGTTGCACCAGATATATGCGGATCATCTGATCAACGAAGGTGTTATTCAGGCTGAGGCCATCAAAACGATGGCTGAGGCCATCAACGTCCAATTGGGAAAAGCATATAATACCGTTCACGGCAGCGAATGTCTTTTTCCAGAATCTCGCTATTATGAAAACTGGCAAGGATTTCATGGAACCTATACCCATGAGCCATTAACCACCGGGGTTAAAAAAGAACGGCTTGTCTCACTTGCTGAAAAACTCAACACGTTGCCAAAAGACTTTTCATTGAGTCCGAAACTGGAGCGCCTTCTGAATAAACGGCATGAAGCTATTGAAAAAGGAGATGGTATCGACTGGGCCAATGCAGAATCTCTTGCCTTTGCATCTTTACTGATAGAGGGAATCCCTATCCGTCTTAGCGGCCAGGACAGCGCAAGAGGCACATTCAGTCAGCGCCACAGCGTGCTGGTGGACATTCAGACCGAAAAGCGCTTTATACCGCTAAATGCATTGGATGACAGGCAGGCGCCTTTTTTAGTCTATGACAGTTTGCTTTCCGAGGCGGGTGTGCTGGGTTTTGAATACGGGTATTCCATCGCCCAACCGAATGGACTGGTTCTCTGGGAAGCCCAGTTTGGTGATTTCGCCAACAATGCCCAATCCATCATCGACCTGTTTATTGCCAGCGGCGAATCCAAATGGCAGCGCCTCAGCAGCTTGGTTTTGCTGCTTCCCCATGGCTTAGAAGGGCTGGGGCCTGAGCACTCCAGTGCGCGCCTGGAGCGATTTCTGCAATTGTGCGCCGGCGATAATATCCAGGTCTGTAATCCGACAACACCTTGCCAATATTTTCATCTTTTGCGCCGTCAGATTAAAAGCGCCTTTCGCAAACCGCTCGTAATCCTGACGCCCAAACGTCTTTTGCGCCATCCCCTAGCGGTTTCGAAGCTTGAAGACCTGACATCCGGTTTTTTTCAGACCGTTCTGGATGACACCAATAATTTAAAAGATCCTGAAGTCATCCTATTTTGCAGCGGTAAGATTTACTATGATCTGCTTGCCCGCCGCCGCGAACTAGAAGCATACCATACGGCCATTATGCGACTGGAACAGTTTTATCCATTTCCGGCCGCACGATTAAAAGAAGCAATAAACAAATATGATGGCGCCAAAACCTGGCGCTGGGTGCAGGAGGAGCCGGAAAATATGGGAGGCTGGCAGTTTGTCAGACCCCGCCTGCAGGCCTTAACCGGCAAACGGTTTGGTTATATCGGCAGATCGGAAGCTTCCAGCCCGGCAACCGGGTTTCCAGCTATTTATAAACAGGAACAGGCAACCATCATTGCTCAGGCCATAGGGCCTCCGGCGGGCGAAAAAGAACAGGCAGCCGTAGGTTAAACTCCATAGATGCTTGATTCTCGATATTGTCTGTGTGCGCTTTACGATCTTAAGCTATCGAGCATCCAGCATCGCGTAGCGAGTAGCTGTAGCAAAAAACATAACTAGCACCCAACTGAAAGTAGAGGAGTCTTGATGCTAATAGAAGTCAAAGTACCTAGTGTCGGCGAATCGGTAACCGAAGCCGTGCTGGCACAGTGGTACAAAAATGACGGGGATGCGGTAAAAAAAGAGGATCCGCTTTTCGTCATCGAAACCGATAAGGTTACCTTGGAAGTGGTCGCAGAAGCAGATGGAATCTTATCGATAAAGGTAGCTGAAGGCGAGACCGTGGCCATCGGAGCGGTGGTCGGCACCATTGATACGGAAGCCGCACCAAAGGTAGCTGAAACACCGCAAGCGGCTCAAAAACCAGAGGTGGAGCCCGTTGAACAGGAAACACCAAAGAAAGCCCTACCCGCAATCGAAGCTGAACCAACCCCGGCTGCGGAAACACCGCAACCGGAGCTTGCGGAACCAATGCCTGTATCAGAGCCATCTGTCACGCCGTCGCAAGGTGAAGATCAACTATTTCCTTCCGTCCGACGGCTGGTGGCTGAAAAAAACGTGGACATTTCTCAAATCGTGGGCACCGGACCGGCGAGGCGCATTACCAAAGGGGATGTGCTCTTATACCTGGAAAGCGGCAAAAGCCCGGCTGTTAGCGACGTACCGACCCAGTTAGCGGTTGCCAGAGCAGTGCAAAAAGAAGCCCCGATGCAACCCCTGGCGAAATTGCCAGCCGAAGAGGTCATCACCCGCAAACCCATGACGCCGATTCGACGGCGCATTGCAGAGCGCCTTCTGGCATCCAAGCAAAACACGGCCATGCTGACCACTTTTAACGAAATTGACATGACGAGGGTGATGGATATTCGCAGACAGTATAAAGAAGCCTTCAACATAAAATACGGCGTAAGTCTTGGGATTATGTCTTTTTTTATCAAGGCCAGCATTGAGGCGTTGAAAGAATTTCCTCAAATCAACGCATTTATTGACGGCACAGACATCATCGAGCATCATTATTATCATATCGGCGTTGCCGTTGGCTCAGAGCGCGGCTTGGTGGTGCCCGTTATTCACCATGCAGACAGACTCAGTTTTGCCGAGCTGGAGCAGGCCGTTGTGGACTACGTCAAAAAAATCAATCAAAACCAACTGGAACTGGCCGATCTGGAAGGCGGCACATTCACCATCAGCAACGGCGGAGTTTATGGTTCGCTGTTGAGTACCCCGATTTTAAACATGCCGCAAAGCGGTATCCTGGGCATGCATAAAATCGAAAAACGGCCAGTCGTCATCGATGATGAGATCATCATCCATCCCATGATGTATGTCGCCTTAAGCTACGACCATCGTATTGTCGATGGCCGGGAAGCTGTCACGTTTCTCAAACGAATTAAAGAATGTGTGGAAAACCCGGAACGGATCATGATGGAGATTTAAGATGGCTAAAAAGGAAAATTACGATGTAGTAATTATAGGAAGCGGCCCCGGGGGCTATGTCGCTGCGGTTCGTGCCGCCCAACTCGGCATGAAGGTCGCCTGTGTGGAAAAAGAATCCCGTCTGGGCGGTGTGTGCCTGAATGTCGGTTGCATCCCCAGTAAAGCCCTCTTGGATTCCAGTGAATACTTTCATCTGGCCAAAGCACAGTTTGCCGCCCATGGAATCAAAACCGGCAGGGTAACTCTGGATCTGGCAACCATGATGGCGCGCAAGAATCAGGTGGTTCAGGAGCTCACCGAAAATGTGCGTAAACTTCTGGAAGGCAATAAGATTGAGATTATTCACGGAACGGCCCGCTTGGCCGGATCCGATCGCGTAGAGATCACGCAAAACTCCGATGGGGCCTCAAAAAATCTGCAGGCAAAGGCCATTGTCCTGGCCACCGGCAGCGAATCAATGGCATTGCCGGGGTTGGAATTTGACCATGAGAATATTGTCAGTTCCAGCGCGGCGCTGACATTTGATACCTTGCCCAAGCATCTGGGCATTGTCGGTGGGGGATACATCGGCTTGGAGTTGGGATCCGTGTGGCTACGCCTGGGGTCTCAGGTGTCGGTTATCGAGATGCTCCCCAGAATTGCCCCGACCCTGGATGGACAGGTGGGCAGAAAACTGCAACAGGTTCTCAAGCGCCAAGGAATTACATTTTATCTGGAAACCAAGGTTTCCGGCGCTAAAATCTCCGGCAAAAAAGTCAGCTTCAGCATGCAAGCAGAAGGCAAAAAAGGCAAAAAAGGAACCTTATCCTGCGACAAGCTGTTGATCAGTGTCGGACGCCGTCCGTTAACCCGGGGATTGGGTTTAGAAACGGTCGGTGTTCAAACCGATGCGCTAACGGGCCATGTCGTCGTGGATGCATCCTATCGCACCAGTGTTGCCTCAATCTATGCGATCGGCGATCTGGTTCCCGGACCGATGCTGGCCCATAAAGCATCGGCCGAAGGTATCGCGGCAGCCGAGTGTATCGCCGGAAAACCCGGAGAGGTAAACTATGATGCACTCCCGGCCGTCATCTATACCTGGCCGGAGGTCGCCAGCGTCGGACTTACCGAAGAACAGGTCAAAGAGCGCGAAATACCTTATTGCGTGGGAACCTATCCCTTTTCCGGAGCCGGTCGGGCACGTTGCATGGGAGAAACCGAAGGATTTGTCAAAGTCATCGCCCACGGCAAAACAGACCGTCTCCTCGGCATCCACATTATCGGACCGCGGGCGGCTGATATGATTGCCGAATGTGTGCTGGCCGTCGAATTGGGCGCGAGCTCCGAAGACATTGCCCGCACTATCCACGGCCACCCCACTTTTGCCGAGGCCCTGCAGGAGGCCGCCATGGCGGTGCAGAAATGTTCAATTTACGCCTCATAAGCCGTTTATTCATCATTCTTGAGATTTAAACAAATCGGTACTGATATAGCGTTCCCCGGTGCTGGGCAAAATCACAACGATGGTTTTCCCCGCAGACTGCGACCGGCGGGCAACTTCCAGCGCAGCCCAGATAGCAGCTCCGGAAGAAATGCCGCACAGAATACCTTCCAGTTTAGCTGCCTGTCTGGCGGTTTCAAAGGCATCTTCGTTAGTTACGGTAACGATGTCATCAATAATCGACTGATCCAGTATTTCCGGAACAAACCCGGCGCCGATACCCTGAATCTTGTGCGGTCCTTTTGAACCACCGGAAAGTACCGGAGAGGCGGCCGGTTCCACAGCAATGGCTAGAAAAGAGGGTTTGCGGGACTTAATCACCTGGGCCACTCCGGTAATCGTGCCACCGGTACCCACTCCGGCAATCAAAATATCAACCTTGCCTTCCGTATCCCGCCAGATCTCTTCGGCGGTGGTTTCGCGATGAATTCTGGGATTGGCCGGATTTTGAAATTGATTGGGCATAAACGTTTTTTTCTCGGATTCAAGTATTTCCTGAGCTTTATCTATGGCGCCTTTCATGCCGTCAGCACCGGGGGTTAAAACCAGCTCGGCACCCAAGTGGACGAGCAGCTTGCGCCGTTCGATACTCATGGTATCCGGCATGGTCAAACAGAGGCGATAATTTTTGGCGGCACAAATAAAAGCCAATGAAATACCCGTATTACCGCTGGTGGGTTCAACAATCAATGTTTGCGGATCAATTAATCCATCCAGTTCGGCTGCTGCAATCATGGATACAGCGATGCGATCTTTAACGCTTCCCAACGGATTGAAAAATTCAAGCTTGGCAAATATTTCGGCATCAATATCTTCACAGATTCGGTTTAATCGAACCAATGGCGTCGATCCGATGGTGCTGCTGATGATAGAGTGATATCTCATCAAAGACCTCCTTTTGCTAAACCCGATGCACTAGATTTCGGTGTTGGAGAAAAAGTACCCTAAGCGCCTACACTGCAGGTTCCAACGTCCTGTTGAGTTCGGTGTTCTTCTTCGATTTGTAAATCAGCCGAGGCGTTTCCAGCACTACCGTTGTGTCCGGCGGCACGGACTGCGTTAACCAGACATTGCCCCCGATGATCGAGCGCGCACCGATAACCGTGTCTCCGCCAAGGATGGTGGTACCCGCATAAATGATGACATCGTCCTCGATGGTCGGATGGCGCTTTTTACCTCTGAATTGATCTCCGGCACCTTTAGGAAGTGAAAGGGCCCCTAATGTGACCCCCTGATAGATTCTTACGTTTTTCCCAATGACCGTGGTTTCACCAATAACCACACCGGTTCCGTGGTCAATGACGAATCGCTCACCGATTTGAGCACCGGGATGGATATCGATACCCGTTGCACTATGGGCATGTTCGGTCATGATGCGCGGTAAGAGTGGTACACCATAGTCAAAAAGCCTGTGGGCTACCCGATAGACGGCAACGGCATAGATACCGGGATAGCTAAAAATAATTTCGTCATAGCTTTTAGCTGCCGGATCGCCATCGAAGGCAGCGCGCACATCGGTTGCCAGCACTTTTCGAATAGACGGAATCTCCTCTAACAGTCTGATCGCCAAATGGTGGCCCTGCTCCTCGCATTCCGTGCACACCTGATCATATCGGAAACAATCATGTCGGATGCTTCGGCAGATCTGTTCCGACAGCAAATCAAAAAGGGCGGAAACCGATTGGCCCATACTATAGCGAAGGTTGACCGGATCAATCTTTTCCTTGGTGAAATATCCCGGGAAAAGAATTTCTCGCAACCGATCGATAATCTCAATCACACATTCTTTGGAAGGAATGGGCTCATAATCGATATGGGTGTAGCATTCGCTATCATTGCAAGTATCGATAATATCTTCGGCAATCGGCGGCAGTTGATTTCTGATCTGTGAAAGTGACTGGGCGTCGATTTTACAGGAATCCAGCTTTTTTATACGAGCGACCATGGTTTAACCTCTCCTGACGAATTCGTCTTATTTATTGGGATCATTTCGCTTGTTTTTGAAGTTACAACATGAACGTGAGGTTGTCAAAAGCCCGTTGTCACGAAAACCGCAATTGATATGAGATACTCTTGAATTATCCAGGATTGCACCACCCGGCTTTCATTTCACGCTGATGATAGTATCTGAAAATTCCCACGGGCGTTTGCGGTATCATGAAAACCCAGCGGGATATTCAAAGCATCGATAATGAATTTAATATTAGAACCAACAGCTAGGGTGTCAATAAAGTGAGCCTGAAACTTTCATGGCAATTGCGACTAAATCACATGCCGCATTCACTAAATTTCTTCAACCAAAACTTTTTCATTTTTTTCTTGACACCAGTCTGAATTGCGTCTATTTCATACTAAAATGATATAGATTGTAAAAGTCTGGAAAATAAACCTATCCAGAGGTCTTATGAAACTATCCACCAGAAGTCGTTACGGGGCAAGAATTTTAGTCGACTTAGCCCGCCATGACAACAAAGGACCCGTCCAAATTGGCGAAATCTCCAAGCGCCAGGACATATCCGTAAAGTACCTCGAACAGCTCATCCGTCCGTTAAAACACGCCAAACTGGTCAAAAGTGTCAGAGGGCCTAAAGGCGGTCATTTGCTGGCCAAAAACCCAGAGGAGATTTCCCTGGGCCAAATTGTCAGATTGTTTGAAGGGCAAAGCGACCTGGTGGAGTGCGTCAGTCGTCCGGATAAATGCCACATGGCAGACGATTGCCAGGTGAGACTGGCGTGGAAAGATGCCACGCGGGTGCTTTACGAGAAACTGGACAGCACCACGATTGCCGATCTGATGGAAGGCAATTATTCCGAAAAACAGTAACTTGTTCATATGCACAAATATTATCCAATCACAACCCAATAAATGCGTAGGAGGATGTTATGAAAAAAGCTCTAATTTTAGGTTCCGGCGCCGGTGGAACCATGTGTGCGGCCAATTTAAAGAAAAAACTAAACAGCAGACAATGGCAGATCACCATTATCGACAACGATGAAGTGCATCACTACCAGCCCGGATGGTTGTTTATTCCGTTTGGGGTGTACACCCCACAGGACTGTCAGAAGCCGAAACGGGAATTTATCCCCGAAGGTGTAAATTACGCCCTTGATGAAGTCGTCGGGCTGGATACGGGCAGTCGCAAAGTAGAAGGCAAGAAAGGAAAATATGACTATGACTGGTTAATCATTGCTACCGGCTGTGGGATTGTGCCCGAGGAAGTCGAGGGAATGATGGACGACTGGCAAAAGAATACCCATACGTTTTACACTCTGGATGGCGCCATCGCCTTGCGAGAGAAAATGAAATACTTTGAAAAAGGGAGAGTGGTTATGAACATCGCCGAGCTGCCCTACAAGTGCCCGGTGGCACCGCTGGAGTTTGTTTACATGGCCGATTGGTTTTTCGATGTCAACGGGGTCCGGGACAATGTGGAAATCGAGTTGGTCACCCCCATGGCCGGTGCGTTCTCAAAACCCATTGCTTCCAGCATTTTGGGCGAGACCATGATCCACAAAAATATCAAGG
>CP070694.1:4265302-4276792 GCA_020353355.1 Desulfobacterales bacterium
TTTAATGTCAACCATACTGATCCGGGGCTTGAATCAATAATGACGCCTGGGACGCTTTATCAAGACTGATAAAACCTAAGCTGAGCGATTGTCGAGGTCGTAGATCCGCCTCCGGAGGGTTTCAGATTTGTAGAAGACATCCATGAAAATTGGTGATTAACTACGTACTTTACCTGCAAATAGCGTCCCATATTCAACACATTTGTTGACGTTTTCAATATCCGGATTCCACATTGCTTTAATTCCGTCATCCACCAGTTCAATACCGGCAGCGTTTAATTTCTCAGAAATGATTTTTGTCGATTCACCACTCCAACCATAACAACCAAAAGCGGCTGCCTTTTTATTTTTAAACTGCAATCCTTTAATCTCCTCAAGGATACCGGCAACCGAAACTAATATGCCTCGGTTGATTGTCGGTGAACCCACAAGAATCGCTTTGGATTTAAAAATTTCTGTGATGACATCATTTTTATCGGTCTTTGCCAGATTAAAAAGTTTGACATTTACTTCTTTATCGGCATCGCCAATGCCAGTGGCAATATTTTCAGCCATGATGCGAGTCCCATTCCACATGGTGTCGTAAATAATGGTAATCTGGTTTTCCCGATAGTCGTCGGCCCATTTTAAGTATTTTTCAACAATCTGCTCCGGTTTGTCCCGCCAGATGACACCGTGGCTGGTGCAAATGATATCAAGGGGAAGATTAAAAGAGAGGACTTCCTTAATCTTTTTGATCACCATGGGGCTGAAAGGGGTTAAAATATTCGCATAGTATTTTATGCATTCGTCGGCCAATTCGTTCTGGTCGACAAGATCATTAAACATGTACTCGGAAGCATAGTGCTGGCCGAAGGCGTCATTGCTGAATAATACGCTGTCATCGGTCAAGTAACAGAACATGCTGTCGGGCCAGTGGAGCATGGGAGCCTCGATAAAAACCAACTCCTTTTTCCCCAGGCTCAACCGGTCTCCGGTTTTGACCGCCTGAAAATTCCAGTCCTGATGGTAATGCCCTCTCAACGATTTAACACCGTTTTTGGTGCAATAGATGGGCGTGTCGGGGATAAGGCGCATCAGTTCCGGCAAAGCACCGCTATGATCGCTTTCGGCGTGATTGGCGATGACATAATCGATTTTGTTCAGGTCGATCTCGCTGGCCAGGTTTTCGACAAACTCTCTGGCAAATGGCCTCCAGACCGTATCGATTAAGGCCACTTTTTCTTCTTTGATCAGATAGGCGTTATACGAGGATCCCCGATGAGTGGAGTACTCGTCACCGTGAAACTTTCTAAGTTCCCAATCGATTTTGCCCACCCAATCGATATTGTTCTTTACTTTAAGGTGCATGGCTAATTCCCCTCCTATTTGATATCCATCCGGTTGGCAGAGGTTGTTAAATGCTGATTTATTATGAGTACGCTTTTCTAGCGCGGTCCATTTCCCGCTGCTCGTCGCGGCGCCTGATGGCTTCACGCTTGTCGTACTTGCGCTTGCCTTTGGCCAGCGCCAAAACTATTTTAACCTTGCCGTTTTTAAAATAAAGCTTCAATGGCACCAAGGTGTGGCCTTTTTCATTGATCTTGCTGTACAGGCGTTTGATTTCCTGTTTGTGTAACAGGAGTTTGCGCGGCCGCAGGGGATCATGATTGTCGTAATAGGCGAACGGATAGGGGCCGATATGCATCTGGTAGACAAACACCTCGCCGTCCTTGATCCTGGCGTAGGAATCCTTTAAGTTTACCTTGCCGAGCCGCAGGGATTTGACTTCAGTTCCTTTCAGCACCAGGCCGGCCTCGTATTCATCTTCGATGAAATAGTCGTGGCGGGCTTTGCGGTTTTCGGCAATGATTTTAATATGACCTTTTGTCATTACTGATTCAATTTAAAGTTTCCGCTATACGTATGATCTGCCAAGATTTCTCCGTAACGGTCTCGTACCAATTCAAAGACATTCTTGGCGGTGGTTTGCTTTAAAGCCTGTTCCAACAAAGCCTGGGTATCTTTAAGATTGATCGATCGGATCACCCGTTTGGCGACGGGAATGGACTGGGGGTTCATACTCAGCTCATCCATTCCCATGCCCAGAACAATCGGAATATGATGCGGTGTACCGGCCATTTCCCCGCACATAAATACCTTGATGCCTTTTTCCTTGGCGACATCCGCCACATGTTTAAGCATTCGAAGGATTGCCGGATCCAAAGGCTGATAGAGATGCGCCACCTGTTTGTTACCCCTGTCGATCGCCAGAGCATACTGGATCAAGTCATTGGTGCCGATGCTAAAAAAGTCGACTTCCTCGGCCATTAAATCGGCCGTGATTACCGCCGACGGCACTTCAATCATGATTCCTACATCGATATTGCGATTAAACGGCAATCCGTTTTTTTCCAGGGATTCGGCGGCTTCATCCAACATGCGCTTGGCCAGTCGAATCTCAAAGTAGGCTGAGATCATCGGAAACATGATGCGCACGTTACCAAACGCTGCGGCTCGCAAGATAGCGCGAAGCTGGGTCTTGAACAAATCCGGTTTTTTCAGACAATACCGGATGGCCCGCAGCCCCAGGACGGGATTTACTTCTTGACGGTGGTAGTTGTTTGTCAGGGCCTTATCACCGTTGATGTCTAGCGTCCGGATGGTCACCGGGCTGGGGTTCATCACCTCGACCACATCTTTATAGCGGTCAAAAAGCTCCTCCTCACTCGGAAATTCGGTACGATTCATGTACTGAAATTCAGTTCGATACAGACCGATACCATCACCGCCGTAATTGCGCACGGACACGACTTCTTCGGGAAGCTCGATATTGGCCATGACCTCCAAATGGAAACCATCTGCGGTGGTTGCTTCGACATGACTTTCACGGGTGATATCCGCTTTATATTCTTGATATTGATTTTTTCGTTCTTCATACTCAATCAGGGTCTGTTCGGTCGGATGGATGATGACAATCCCGGTGTTACCGTCGACAATAATGAGATCTTCACTCTTTATCTGCGTTATGGCGTTTTCCAATCCAACCACAGCGGGAATTTCAAGCGCTCGTGCAATGATGCCGGTGTGGGAGGCTTTACCGCCGCGATCGGTTATAAAGCCCTTTATGCGCTCCAGATTTATCTGGCTGGTATCGGCCGCCGATAGATCGCGGGCGACCAGAATAACGCGTTTGTCGATGGCGGCAATATTTTCGGTCATGGCCCCAACCAGATTTCGCAAGATGAGATCGGAAACATGCACGATGTCTGAAGCCCGTTCTTTCAAATAGCTGTCCGTCATTTTTTGGAATATGGAGAGTAAATAGGAGACCACCGTCTTTAAGGCCCATTCGGCGTTCACCCGATCTTTTTCTATGGTTTTGATTGTTCTGCCGTAAAGAGACTTATCTTTTAACAGAGCCATATGGGTTTCGAGGATGTGGGCATTTTGTAATTCTTTAGGACTGTCATCAATGATGGCGCGCAGCTCATCTTTCGCTTTCTTCACGGCCGCTTTAAAGCGTTTAATCTCAGCCGGCACCTTTTTTTTCTTGATGTCGTACTTTTCAACAATATCCACACCTTCTTTATCGACCAGATAGGCCTTTCCAATGCAGATACCGGGCGAGGCATTGATGCCTTTCATGATGATTTCATTTTCCGGTGTTTGCGACATTTGCGTTTATTCTCCAAAACCGCTTTCGACCAATTCGGCCACAGCATTTAAAATATCGATGTCTGACGGGTCTTCAATCATAATGGTGATGGTTGTGCCTTTTTCACACGCCAGTGTCAGAATATCCACGATACTGGACGCATCTGCGGTTTCATCGCCTTTTTTTACCCATACATGTGCTTTTGAGTCCTGCACGAGCTTGGCGATTTTTGCAGCAGACCTGGCGTGCATGCCAAGTTCATTTCTTATCATTACCTCTCTGTATACGTATTCTTCTGAAACCACCGTTGCCCTTCATTAAAATTAATAATAATTATCAAAATGTAAAAATAAGTCAATTTGAAATCATTGACAAGCAATCAAATGGTTGTTAAGCTCGTTCATAATAAACTGCAATCATTCGAAAAATGGCAATCCGCATTACAAATAAATCTCAAATTTTTTTGTTATTTGGGAGTTGTTATTTAAATTTCTAATATTTCATATTACAGTCATCCAACATTCCAGTTGACAGACGTACCGTTTTAATTCAGCAAATGAAGGAGGATTCTCGACATGTCGCAAAAAGTCCTGATTTTTGGAAAGAGCACCTGACCTCACACCAATGCAGCTCGGGAAGCATTTGCAAAAGAGGGCAAGAAGGTGGAGTATTATGACGTAATTTCGGATTCTCGCAAACTGGATACCATGTTGAAACACTCAGACGGAGCCCGCAGAGTACCTGTTATTGTCGAGGGGGGAGAAGTAACCATCGGCTTCGACGGCAATACCTGAGGCGTTTGATGTAATCGGCTGGATGCTCGATGCACGATACTCGATGCTGGTTGCTGGCTGCTGGCAACTGGTTAAATACGTAAACAAATCCGTTTTTTTTAGCCAGTGACAAGAGACCAGTGGCCAGAGGAAAAAGTTTTAGTTGTGAACGCGAAACCCGAAACCCGCAAGCCGTAACCCGCAACGCGTAACGCGTAATGCGTAGCTCAACCTTTTCATCTTGCAGTTTCTGGGCTTTGTAACTATTATTTCAGGAAAATTTCTTTTACAAACCGAATTTACTCAAATCAATTAAAATTATTGCCGAATCCTACCTTCTGGGCCTCGCCAATAGGGGTCTTTACCCCACATTAAACTCCTTTCTACAAACTTGACTTTGCTGTCGCATTATGTATTTATGAAAACCAATGCAGTTACTTTATAGCTTATTTACATCAAAATTATACAAAAACGGCCGAAATAAATGGAGATTAGGTTTTTATTTTTGATCGATGGTTATATTTCCGCTTAAATTCTGCCGGACATAATCTAGTGGAAATTTTGCACGAATATTTATTTATCTCTTTACTAAGCATAGGATATTTTATATTAGAAAGCCTTCAAGGAAATGAATAAAATTCATTTTATCCCAAAACTAAAATTTTCTAAAATTTTAGATCCTGATCCCCAACCATGGACAAATTGACGATATCGAATGTGACGCTCTCGTTTGGCGGCTTGAATGCGTTAATGGATGTGAGTCTTGAAATTCACCCGGGTCTGATCACCTCCATTATCGGACCCAACGGCGCCGGCAAAACCAGTTTACTCAATTGTGTTTCGGGATTTTATCATCCCGTATCGGGTGATATCTATTACGGAGATCAACGGCTCACCAAAGCATCGCCCCATCAGGTTTCCAATCTGGGGATTGCGCGCGCGTTTCAGAATATCGAGTTGTTTCGTGGAATGACCGTTCTGGATAATTTGATGCTGGCCCGTCACCAGAAGCTCAGGTACAATTTTTGGCAGGCGGTTGTTTACTTTGGAAGGGCCTCCCTGCAGTAGGCGGTTAATCGACAATATGTCGAAGATGTCATCGACTTCATGGAGCTGGAGCCGTATCGCAAGAAAACGGTGGGGAGTCTCAGCTACGGCATTCAGAAACGGGTTGAAGTTGCGCGGGCACTCACATTGGGGCCAAAGCTGTTGTTGCTGGACGAGCCCATGGCGGGAATGAATATTGAAGAAAAGGAAGATATGGTGCGATTCATCATGGATATTCAGAAAGAACGCCATATCACTGTTGTGCTGGTCGAGCATGATTTAGGGGTCGTGATGGATATTTCCGATTATGTCCATGTACTGGATTTTGGAGAGTTGATCGGGGCCGGCAAACCCAGGGAAGTAGCCAGTAATCCGAAAGTTATTGAGGCCTATATCGGAGAAGACTAGAAGTGGTTTCAAAGCCCCATCTTGTGCCCGATGGCTGCGTTGCGGGCAGAAGCGCAGGGCCCCTTTACCCCGCGCTCCTGCGTAAAAATGCTCACGTACTCCGTGTACGCTCGGCTTTTAAACCGAATTAGCCCTCGAACACAATCTGATGTTTTGAAACCACTTCTAACAAGTGATGTAATGATGGAAAATAGAGATCACTTAGTGGATTTTACCATACCGCAGTTGTTGCGCTGGAGAGTGCAGCACTCTGCGGACAGGGTTGCTCTGCGGGAAAAGGATTTCGGATACTGGAATAATTTCACCTGGAAAGAATATTATGATTACGTTCGCCATACCGCACTGGGACTTGAAAAAATTGGTATGAAAAAAGGGGACAAGCTGGCCTTGATTACCGACAATATTCCGGAGATGTTGATTGTGTCGGTGGGCACTCATGTGATCGGTGGAATTTCCGCCGGAATTTACCAAACCAGTCTGCCGGATGAGATCGCCAATATTCTCGACTATCTGGATGTCAGTGTCGTTTTCTGCGATGATCAGGAGCAGGTCGACAAGCTGATCGACGTCAGAGACCAAATTCCGAGAGTCCGCAAGGTTATATATGAAGATCCCCGCGGCATGCGCGGCTACCGCTCCGATGACTGGTTCATGGTGATTGAGGATCTCTATGACCTCGGGAAGCAAGCCCATCAGGAAGACCCGCAGCGCTTTGAAGAGCTGGTCGACCAGGGGCAGCCGGATGATGTCTGCCATTTCTGCCTGACGTCCGGAACCACCGGGTTACCCAAGGGCGCCATGCTGACCCATCGCAACTACATCAACATGGGGATTCAGCTGACCAAAGTCGATCCGCTGGAAGAAGGTGATGAATATGTATCGTTTCTTCCGTTTGCCTGGATCGGTGAGCAGATGAACTCCTTTGGTGTTGCTCTGGCAACCGGGATAACCATCAACTTTCCGGAGTCGGTTGAAACCGCCATGGAAGATTTGGCAGAAATTGGACCCCATTTTATGTTCGGGGCACCGCGGATCTACGAAACCCTCCAGTCGCAGATCTGGCTCAAATTCGATGATTCCTACTGTCTGAATCGCCTCTTCTATCAATACTTTATGAAGGTTGGCGAAAAAGCGTCCATTTACCGCATGTCCGGAAAGCAGATGCCGCTTGCACTTCGCATGCAGGCGTGGCTGGGAAAGATCCTGGTGTTTTTACCCTTGATTAACCAGATCGGCATGTTACGCCTGCGCAGAGCCTACACCGGCGGCGCGGCGTTGGGCCCGGATCTATTCACCTTCTATCAGGCCCTGGGAGTCAATCTGAAGCAAATTTACGGCCAGACGGAAATAACGGGCATTGCCTATATGCATCGCGACGGAGATGTCCGCCCGGATACGGTGGGAATTGCGCTGCCCGAAACCGAGTGCAAAATCTCCGAGGAGGGTGAAATTCTCTCGCGCTCGCCGTCGGTAACCCCGGGATACTATAAAATGCCTGAAGAGACGGATGAACTGCTGGCAGGCGGCTGGCTGCACTCCGGCGATGCCGGCTACATTGACGATAACGGTCATCTGGTGGTGATTGACCGGCTGTCGGATGTGATGCACAGCCGCAGCGGCGAGATGTTCAGCCCCATGTTCCTGGAAAATAAATTGAAATTCAGCCCCTATATCAAGGAGGCCGTTATTTTCGGCGACCAGCGGGATTACATCGCCGCGCTGATCAATATCGATCCGATTGTGGTCGGAAAATGGGCTGAAGATCGCGGTGTTTCGTTTAGCACCTTCATGGATCTGTCGCAAAAACGGGAAGTGGTCGAACTGGTACACCGCCAGGTGGTTGAATTCAATAAGAATGTCGAAAAACAGCATTTCAAAATCCGGCGTTTTGCCGTTTTGTATAAGCTTCTGGATGTGGATGACGGGGAGCTGACCAAAACCGGCAAGATACGACGTAAATTTATCCAGGAAAAATATAAGGATCTCTACGATGCGCTTTATGATGAACGTGTGAGTCAAAAGAAAGTGGAGGCCTTTTATCAATATCAGGACGGACAAACCACGACCGTCCAAACGACGTTAGAGTTTTTTACCATGGAAGAGGTGGCATGAGCTATTTTTTGCAGTTGGTGGCGAGCGGTATCGTTGTCGGTTCCATCTATGCGCTCTCGGGCCTCGGGTTTGTGCTGATTTACAAATCCAGCCGGGTGCTGAACATCGCCCATGGCCAAATCATCGCGGCCGGCGCGTTTATTACCTATGCGCTGACGGTCTGGGGGGGGATTCCCATTTATATTTCTTTTCTGATGAGCCTGATCATCACCTTTTTTCTGGCCATGAGCGTGGAACGCGTTTTTCTGCGCCGGCTCATCGGAGAGCCGATCATATCGGTGATTATGGTCACCATCGGCTTGATGTCGATACTTGACGGGTTGATTTACATGACACCTTTTGGCGCGGAGAACTTCTCCTTTCCGGAATTCCTGCCCAAAACACCGATTTCGCTCGGCGGGGTTTCGATCTCCTGGACCCAGCTGGTGGGCGTGATTATTACGGTTATCCTGATCGTTGGCTTTACGTGGTTTTTTAAAAGATCCACTCTGGGCATTTCGATGCGGGCGGTATCTGACGACCAGATGGCTTCCATGTCCATCGGCATATCCATTCCCAAAGTCTTCGGCCTGGCGTGGGCCACGGCCGGTTTCAGCGCTGCCGCCGCCGGAGGCATTATCGGCAATATTACCGGGCTGAATTTCGACACCTTGCGGGCCTTCGGGATCATCGTTTTCCCCGTGGTGATTCTCGGAGGGCTCGACTCCGTATTCGGTGCGGTGGTGGCAGGAATTATCATGGGACTGATTCAACAGTTTGCCGCCGGCTATCTGGACGGCAACTGGGGTTTGAGCGGCACGGCAGACCTGCTGCCCTATATTATCCTGTTGATCATATTATTGTTCAAGCCCCACGGTCTTTTCGGAATTCATGAAATTGAACGGGTGTAAGTTATGGCGCAGAATCGTTGGCTGGCAACCGGCAATTTTTTCACGACCTACAGGGAAGAACAACGGATCTTCCTGACGCATCTGGACCGGCTGCTATTTGTCGGCTTACTTGTTGGGTTGTTTGTCTGGCCGCTGTTTCTCGAGGTCGGCAACAAATACATGCTGGTAATCGACAACATTTTGATCGCCATGGTCGCGATTCTGGGTCTTAATCTGCTGACCGGTTTTGCCGGCCTGATTTCCATCGGCCATGCCGCCTTTGTCGGAGTGGGGGCCTATACGGTGGCGTCTTTTTCACGGATGCTGGGCGACACCCATGTTTTGCTGACGCATGCCTGGCCGTTAATGATTCTTTTGGCCGGTGGTGTCGGTGCTGTGGTGGGCGCGTTTGTGGGCCTGCCGGCGTTGCGGTTAAAGCATCTGTATCTGGCGATAGCCACGCTCTCCTTTCAGATGATTTTTCAATGGACCATCAATTTCATGGAATTTTTCAATCAGGGGCAAACGATCTCCATCGGTCGGGTATCCTGGTTTAGCGGCAGAGTTGCGCGCCAAGAGCATTATTTGTTCTGGTACTATGTGTGTTTGGTCATTGTGGTGATATCCGGATTGGCGGTCCGAAACCTTTTGCGCACCCGCTACGGGCGATGCCTGGTGGCCGTGCGCGATAATGACCGCGCCGCCGATGCCATGGGGATGCACCCGGGCTTTACCAAGGTGTATGCATTCGCATTGTCCGGATTTTTCGCGGGTGTTGCCGGTGCGCTGCATGCCTATCTTTTCCGGGGAGCCGGATTTGAATCGTTTACATTACATCAATCCATTTCTTATTTGGCGATGGCCATCGTTGGTGGACTGGGTACCCTGGTCGGCTCATTTTTCGGACCAACTGCCATGATCATGCTGGATCTACAGGTCGAGAATTTATCCGAGTTTTTTAAAGCCCAATTTTCAGCGGCCCTGGATCTGGCAACAGCACTGCGGCCGCTGACATTTGGGCTGGTCATTGTGCTGTTTTTGATGTTTGAACCCAGGGGAATTGCCAATTGGTGGCGAATCGTGCGCAGCTATATTAAGCTGTGGCCGTTTCGATATTAATTGTCGGGTGCGGGTTCGATTTCCCTGCCGGTGCCCGGCGTTAATCATTTAATCAGCAGTTCATGGAGGAAAGTCATTAACTGCAAACTAAACAGAAAGGGAGGATAAAATGAAGAACAAAAAAACGATGTTTATTTCAATTCTTTTGGCATTTTTGCTGATTCTGGCATTCTCAAGCCCATCTATGGCCGGAGAAACTTACAAAATCGGCTTCTCAGGCGCCATCACCGGAACGACCTCCGATGTAGGCGTCCCCTATTCGAAAGCCATTGAGGATTATTGCCGTTACGTCAACGACGATAAACTGCTGGGGGATGACAAGCTGGAATGCTTAATCAGAGACGACGGATATGAAACGGAAAAGACGAAACGCAATTTTGAAGATTTTATGGATGAGGGCATTGTGTTTTACCTAAACTATTCCACCGGAAGCTCTTTGGCAATGGGAAAAGATTTTGACGAGGAGAAAATTCCCACGATCACAGCCTCATATCATGCCGGTAATCTTGCTGTTTCGAATTACGCCTTCCTGCCGATCGTCTCCTATACCAGCCAGGCGATTGCGTTGGCCGAATATCTGGTTGCCAATCATAAAGGGGATACAGCCCAAGTTGCGATGTTCATTCACCCGTCTGCCTTCGGCAGGGCACCCGTGGAAGATCTTCAAAAAGCAATTGCCGGCGGCCTGAAGATGGATATTGTCGAAGTGGTCGAGCACGGCAAGGATCTGGACAACACCGCCATGCTGCAACGATGGATGAATAAGAAAGTTCAATACGTGATCTGCCAGACCGTGCAGCCGCCGGTGGCCACGATGCTGAAAAGCGCCCAGGGTCTCGGCGTTATTGCCGGCACTTACGGCGAAGCAGGCAAGTTAACGTTTCTGGGACTGCACTATGCTGGCGGTCCGGATCTGGTCGCCCTGGCCGGTTCGGCGGCAGAGGGCTTCTTCTGGACAACTTCATACAAGCTGATGACCGAGGGGGGTGCAGGTACGGACGCACAACACGCACTGGCCAAACGCTATGGCCGCGATGAAGCAACGGCAAATTCTCAAAACTATACCAACGGTGTGCAGGTCATCCAAATTGCGGTTGAAACCATGATCAGAGCAAAGGCCAAAGGAAAGAAAATCACGCGCCAGGCGCTTTATGAGGAAATGCTGGCGATGAACGGCTACAACGCTTATTATCCACTTACAACCGTGGGACCGGTCACCTATTCGAAGACGGACCGACAGGGCGTTGACATGCTGCAACTCTATCGCTGCCAAAACGGTGTATTTCGGCCGGTAGGATTGCCGTTCGCCTTTACTGCAAAGTGATAACCTGAACGTCGCTTGAAAATAAAGCAATCGCGCTGAAAGCGGGGTGACGTTATGCCCCCGCTTTCAGACAAACCGCGCGGTTCATTGTTCATTTCTGAAATCGAAACTAATTGAGGGGCGGGGGAGTTTCCTGCGAAGCAGATCGTCATTCCTGCGAAGCTTGTCCCTGACTCCGATCAGGGAGCAGGAATCCAGAAA
>CP070694.1:4276892-4305109 GCA_020353355.1 Desulfobacterales bacterium
AAAAATGAGGCCATTGCAGTCCGGGAAGGCAGACGTTTGAATATCCCCATTGTTGCTATTGTTGATACGAATTGCGATCCGGATGATGTCGACTATATCATACCCGGCAATGACGATGCGATTCGGGCCATTCGTTTGTTGACCTCCAGAGTCGCCGATGCTTGCGTAGACGGTCGTGCACGTTATGAAGAAAGGCTTCAGGCACAAGCAGATAAAGAAAGCGCTGAAGAATCCGAAATTGCGGCAGCCGGTGTCGATTTGCAGCCCGGTGATCGAAAGGTTATTTCTGATGGAACCGAAGGACCGGTGGTGGAGATAATTCGACGATCGATCCCTGGTGGCGTCGATGCCCAGCAAGAGCCTGAAATGGACGCCGCTGAAACAAAAGAAGATTTAACCGAAGCGGAATCAGCAGGAGAATAAAGATGGCAGACATTAGTGCGAAAATGGTCAAACAGCTCCGGGAAAAGACCGGGTCTGGAATGATGGACTGTAAGAAGGCGCTTGCGGAATGTGATGGTGATATGGAGCAGGCTGTCGATTTTCTTCGGAAGAAAGGCTTGGCCACGGCACAAAAAAGAGCCGGACGGGCCATGACAGAAGGAAGGATTGAGTCATATATCCACATGGGTGGTAAGTTGGGAGTAATGGTGGAAATCAATTGCGAAACGGATTTTGTCGCCCGTAACGACGATTTTAGAGAGTTTGCTAAAAACATTACGATGCACATTGCCGCCAGCAACCCATTGGGAATACGCTCCGAAGACGTTCCGCAAGATGTCGTCAACAAAGAAAAGGACATTTACCGGGCGCAAGCCGCAGAGATGGGAAAACCCGATAATGTGCTCGAAAAAATTGTGGAAGGAAAACTCAATAAATTTTTTAAAGACAATTGTCTATTGAATCAAGATTACGTGCGTGATCCGGATATAACCGTTTCCGATCTTTTAAATGAACTGATTGCTAAAATCGGTGAAAATATAACCATTAAGCGTTTTGTCCGTTTTCAGATTGGAGAATCCTAAACCCGCATATACCGAAGTCATAGGGGCTGAAATCAATAAATCGCCATTGAACAGCGAATCGGGTACCCCAAAAAGTGCCTAAATTGCCTAAAGTTAAAATTGCCTAAAGTTAAGGTATTCTGTCTGTTATAAAATGATCTGCATCCTTAATTTTAGGCATTTTAGGCATTTTGAATTTTAGGCACTTTTTTGATAAAATAGTTTGTAAATTAATCTGCTTGCGGCGGATTGCTACAGAATGTGCATAGAAAATCTAAGGATCTAAATCGTGACCCAGCGTCGTTATACTAGAGTGGTGCTCAAACTGAGTGGTGAGGCCCTGATGGGAGAGCAAGCTTTTGGAATCGACCCCGATATGATAAAATACGTGGCCGATGAGATTTATTCCATCATAGAGCTCGGTGTCCAGACAGCCGTTGTTGTCGGTGGAGGCAACATTTTCAGAGGCATTGCCGGCTCCTCTTTTGGAATGGATCGAGCCTCCGCCGATCATATGGGCATGCTGGCGACGGTGATAAACAGTTTGGCCCTGCAGGACGGGTTGGAGAAAATCGGTGTCCAGACCAGGGTTCAAACGGCCATTTCAATGCATGAAGTTGCCGAGCCCTTTATTTTGCGAAGAGCGATTCGACATCTTGAGAAAGGACGCGTCGTTATTTTTGGAGCAGGTACCGGCAATCCTTATTTTACAACGGACACGGCAGCGGTGCTGCGGGCTCAGGAGGTTCACGCCGAAATTCTTTTAAAGGCGACCAAAGTGGATGGTGTCTACGATTCGGATCCTGTGGTCAACAAAGATGCCAAACTAATCAAGCGTATCAACCACCGAGAAGCTCTAGAAAAACAGCTCCAGGTGATGGACCTGACGGCCTTTTCCCTGGCGATGGATAACCAGCTGCCGCTGGCGGTGTTTCGGCTTAGAGACCAGGGGAACATAAAACGAGTGGTCTGCGGTGAAGATATCGGCACCCTGATAAAATAAGCAGATTCCATTGCGAATCGCTAGCCCATCAACCACCAAAGGTTAGGCATACATAAAAGTCATCTTGAGGTGAGAATCTATGATAGACTCGATATATGAAGAAGCCACAGAAGAAATGAGAAAGTCGGTAGACAACCTGAATAAGGAATTAAAACGTATTCGAACCGGCCGTGCTTCCCTTTCAATTCTCGACGCGATTCGGGTAAACTACTATGGCACCATGACACCACTCAATCAGATGGCCACCCTGGTGGTGCCTGAAAGTCGCCTGATTACTATTCAACCCTGGGATGCTTCCGTCATTAAAGATATTGAAAAGGCCCTATTGAAATCTGACCTTGGTCTCACCCCATCCAGCGATGGCAAAATAATCCGAATCTCGATCCCACCGCTTACAGAAGAGCGACGTAAAGAGCTTGTCAAGGTCGTTCACAAGATATGTGAAGATCATAAGCTGACGGTCCGTAATGTTCGGCGTGACGCCAACGATCTATTGAAGAGCCTAAAAAAAGACGGTGAGATTTCAGAAGACGAAGCGTTCAAAGCCCAGGACCGCATCCAAAAAATAACCGATGAGCACATCACGCTGATTGACGATTGCTATAAAGAAAAAGAGAAAGAGATACTTGAATTCTAGTAATAGTATATCTCCCGTCAATTTAACAGATCTTAATACCTCCAACCTGCCCACGCATGTTGCCATTATAATGGATGGCAATGGCCGCTGGGCTAAAAAGCATCGCATCAATCGTATCCAGGGACATGAAAAAGGCTCCGAAGCGGTTCGAGAGGTTGTTCAAACCTGCCGTGAGATTGGCATCCGCCATCTCACGCTGTATGCGTTTTCCACTGAAAATTGGCAACGGCCGAAGAAAGAGGTCGATGCCTTGATGGTGCTGCTAAAACGATTCTTGAAGTCCGAACGAAAAGAGATGCATGAGAAGAATATTCGAATGAGTGTGATTGGGCAAATTGAACGCCTGCCACAGGATGTGCGCGCCGAATTGCAGAAGGTAATGACGCTGACTAAAAAAAACAGCGCGTTGCATCTGCATCTGGCCTTAAGCTATGGGGCCCGGGCTGAGATTGTCCGCATGGCACAGGTGGTTTCTCAGAAATGCAAAAGCGGACAAATCGACCCCGAAGCCATAGACGAACAGTGTGTCGCTGAACATTTGTACACCCACGGAATACCGGATCCCGATCTGTTGATTCGAACCAGCGGAGAAATGCGAATCAGCAATTTTTTGCTTTGGCAAATTGCTTATACCGAACTCTATGTGACGCCCACCCTCTGGCCAGATTTCGGCAAAGATGAGTTCGTACATATTTTAAAAGACTACCAGAGCCGTGACCGCCGATTCGGCAGAGTTTAAGGGCAGGTAATGATTGATCTTCAAACATCACCAACCTTTCACGGGGAGCCAGTTTATTCGTGCATCTAAAGCGTTGGATAACCGGTTTAAGCGCACTGCCGATTTTGATTTACCTGATATACCAGGGCGGCGTGTTGTTTAATTTGCTTGTCAGCGTGGCCTGTTTAATTTCCTGGTGGGAATATGTTCGTATGGTCATCGCGGCCGCTGCCAAAGGTCGATTCAATCTCATTGTCGTGTGGGGGCTTTTTATCAGTCTGGTCATCATCTGGGCCGCTTATCTTGTCGGTCCGGGGATAATTATGGTTGTGGTGGCCCTAAATCTGCTGGTGGCGGCATTTTTTTCGTTGTTTCAATTCAAAAGCGATTCAGTGATCATTGAAATTATCCAAAAACAAATTCAAGGAATCATTTATATCCCGGTAATGCTGTCGTTTTTGATTCTGATCCGAAACGGCCCGCAAGGCATGACCTGGATTTTTTTTCTGCTCGCCATCATTTTTGCGGGGGATATCAGCGCGCTCTATGTCGGCACGACGCTGGGACGTCACAAACTTTGTCCAGCGGTCAGTCCCGGAAAGACGATAGAGGGATCCCTGGGTGGACTTGCAGCCAATCTGTTGGTGGGGGCTATCGGGAAAAATTTTTTTCTGCCGCAGCTACCCTGGGGGCTCAGTTTGCTTTTTTTTATGGGCGTTGGCCTGGCCGGTCAGGTGGGAGATTTATTTGAATCCGAACTCAAACGGGTATCCAATTTAAAAGATTCCAGTGGACTTTTGCCGGGTCATGGCGGGTTTCTGGATCGCATCGATGCCCTTTTATTTGCCGCCCCGGTGGCATATATTTTTATCGTGCTTATTTTTTAACCCTAACGGTTCGATAAACAGCCAAATGCGGCGTTGCGCTGCATTTGGCTTTCTCTGCGGCCTACTCAAGGTACGTCTCGAGACACAAAAACTCGCGCGCCTTGGATTGGGTCATGTTTACCAAACCGTTAACAATAAATAATAGGTTATGAGGCGTCTTTCCATACTCGGATCTACCGGTTCTATCGGCCGCAACGTGCTCAAGATAGTAGAGATGTTTCCGCAGCAATTCTCGGTCAAAGCGCTTGCGGCCAAAACAAATATCACGCTGCTTGCCGAACAGGTGCAGCGGTTTAATCCTGATCTTGCCGTTGTTTTTGACGATGCGTGTGCGCAACAGCTGAAAGAGAAGCTGCCTTCCGCAACTGGCGTTGACATCGTTTATGGGCAGGACGGTTACTGTGCTGCGGCAGCTTACAAATCAGTTGATATAACGGTGACTGCCGTGGTGGGTGCGGCAGGGCTTGCACCCACGCTGGCCGCGATAGAAGCCGGTAAAACTGTTGCCTTGGCAAATAAAGAGACGCTGGTGATGGCCGGGGATATAGTCATCCAAAAAGCAGCGGAAAAGGGGCTCCATATACGTCCCATTGATAGTGAGCACAGCGCCATATTCCAATGCTTGGCGGGACAGCGTCGCGAAGATGTCGCCAAGATTCTATTAACCGCCTCCGGAGGCCCGTTTTTAAATCTGCCCGCTGACAAATTTAATGACATAACGGTGGAAGACGCCCTGGATCATCCCAATTGGCAAATGGGAAAGAAAATTACCATCGATTCGGCAACCTTGATGAACAAAGGACTGGAAGTTCTGGAAGCCAAGCATCTGTTCGGTGTTGCCCATGAAAGGATTGACGTCGTCATTCACCCTCAAAGCGTGATTCATTCAATGGTTGCTTACAAGGATGGATCTGTTCTTGCTCAGCTGGGCATACCCGATATGAAAGGCGCTATTGCATATGCGCTGTCATATCCACAGCGGCTGCCGCTCAAACAGCCCCTGCCGGACTTCTCAGGTGCCGGCGTCCTTACCTTTCAAAAACCGGATTTCGAGCGGTTTCCCTGTCTGGCGTTGGCATACAGAGCCTGCGAGGTGGGGGGAACATTGCCCGCCGTGCTCAATGCCGCCAACGAAGTTGCGGTCCATGCGTTTTTGGACCATAAGATTTCATTTTTAGATATTGCCAACGTCGTCAAACATACGATGGCAAGCCATCGGGTTAATTCTACCCCGATGCTCGACGATATCCTTGCCGCTGACGAATGGGCCCGCAGATGCGCAACAAAACTGGTTGAGGGATTGGGGAATTCGGAATTGGCAATGCGGACTGCGGAATTGAGAGATTGAGGACTTGGCAAGTGCGGGATTCAGGTATTGAGGAATTCGGGCACTTGGCTTTTTTGTAAAAGAAAAATATATTGTCAAAAGAATTACAATTATTGAAGAAAAAATAACCAATAACAAATAACCAATAACTAATTTAGCCCATGAGTACCAATATCATTTCATTTATCGTTGTTTTAGGTGTGCTTATTTTCTTTCATGAATTGGGTCATTTTCTCGTGGCACGACTATTCGGGGTTGGCGTGGAGAAATTTTCGCTGGGTTTCGGGCCGCGGTTGATCGGGAAAAAGATTGGTATAACGGATTATCGCCTATCGGCCATACCGCTGGGCGGATATGTAAAAATGGTGGGAGAAGAACCCGATGCGCAGGTTGCCCCGAGCGATATCCATCTTTCCTTTACCCATAAACATGTTTTTAAACGCATTCTTATCGTTGCCGCCGGACCTCTGTTTAATTTGCTTCTGGCGGTCATAATCTTTTTTGGAATGTTCCTCATCTCCGGCATGCTGATTTTACAACCGTCCATCGGTGAGGTCAAAGAGGGTTCGCCGGCGCAAATCGCAGGGCTCAAAGCCGGTGACCTGATTGTGGCCATAGATGGGGTTCCCATCGGCAACTGGGATGATATGACTCAAATTATCAATGGCAGCAATGGCAAAACCCTGGCGATATCGGTTCAACGCAATGGTGCCACGATCAATTTTTCCGTTACTCCCAAACTGGTTTCCACCGAGAATTTGCTCGGCGAAAATATCAAGCGGTATATGATCGGCATTGGCTTTTCGGGTGAAACCTATACCAAGGAGCTAAATCCATTCCAAGCATGTGCTGAAAGCCTGATTCAGACTTACCGTGTCACCGAACTGATGGTCATTATTATTGCCAAACTGATTCGCGGTGATATATCCGCAGACACCATTGGCGGACCCATTATGATTGCCAAAATGGCCGGGGATCAAGCCAAAGCAGGAATAGGCCATTTGATATCGTTTATTGCCCTGATCAGCATCAATTTGGCGATCATTAATCTGTTGCCGATACCGATTCTGGATGGCGGCCATCTGCTGTTCTTTATTATTGAAGCCATTAAGAAGCGCCCGGTCAGTGTAAAGGTGCGCGAGGTTGCTCAGCAGATTGGATTGTTTATTCTGATTTTGCTGATCATCCTTGTATTTTACAACGACATTACGAAACTGTTTTTCAGTTAATTTCCGCCGGGAAACGGAAACGAGAGTGAGTCGACCCCTGCTAAATCTGGTGCTGGTGGTTTTGGTAGCGGTAGTAAGCAGTTTTTGCCATCCCAGCCGGGCGCAGGAAGCCGGTTGGAGCGCCGCGGGATTTCGGGTCGGAATCGATGATGGGGCCAATGATGAAGACTTTGAGCAGTGCGAAGGATTTGTGCGCTATGATTTGCCATGGTCATGGTCAGCTGCTTCCGACTGGAGCCTGGGAACATGGATCGAACTAAATGCCGGGGTTTTGGACGGCGGGGGGGAGACGGCCTTTGTGGGTTCCATCGGACCGGGGATAAATCTGAAGACATTTGACGAAAGGCTCGCCGTATGGGGTGGTATTAATGCAACATGGATTAGTGAGGATACCTTCGGCGATGAGGACCTCGGGGGCGCGTTTCAGTTTACCTCCCATATCGGGATTAGCTTTATTCTAACTCGACCATTGAGCATCGGGTATCGATTTCAGCACATGTCCAATGCAGGGATTTACAGCAAAAATCCGGGACTGAACCTTCACATGCTCGAGATCGCTTGCCATTTCTAAATGTCGCCATGTAGTAATTTAACGAACTACTAATTATTTTTGATGTTGACGATGCCAGCACGACTTGAAATTGCGTTACAGGACCATTTGACGGATGCAGAAGGTGAGGGGCTTCGCCAAAAGGCACATGCCTATTTCGGTATCGAACTTTCACGGGTTCGCACCGTGCAGATCATTACCATCGATGCCCGACTGTCTGCCGAGCAACTGGTGACCATTCAACGGAAAATTTTCACCAATCCGGTCATTCAATACTCGTCGTTTGACCCCCTCGCTATTCCATTTGACTGGACCATCTGGGTTGGTTTGCGTCCCGGGGTCAGAGATAATCCTGGCAGTACCGCCATGGAGGCCGTGGAAGATGTATTGAATTTAAAATTTGATGCCGCTGAAGCGATTTATACCTCGAAACGTTACTGTATCCAGGGTGAAGGTCTTACGCTTGAGGATATGGACAAGCTTGCCGGCGAATTACTCGCCAATGATATTATCCAGCAGTGGAAAATCTTCTCCGCGAATCAATGGGATTCAGCCAACGGCATCGGCTATATTATTCCGAAAGTCACGCTTGACCATATTCCAACCGTCACCACCATACCGGTGGACAGCGATCAGGCGCTTGAAACCATCAGCGCCGAACGCAACCTCGCCCTGAATCCCAAGGATATTCCGACCATTCGAGCCTATTTCACAGATAAAACGGTCCGGGCTGCACGCGCCCGGATCGGTTTGGCGGATCCCACCGATGTTGAGCTCGAGTATATATCCCAGGCCAGAAGCGATCACTGCAATCACAATACCTTTCGCGGCCTTTTTCGCTATCGAGATCGCTCCTCAGGTTACAGCGAGGTGGTCGATAATCTTTTCAAAACCTGTATCGAGGCGCCAACCCTGGCGCTGAAAGAGAAAAAACCCTGGGTCATTTCGGTGTTATGGGATAATGCCGGAGCCGGTCAATTCGATGCGGATCATTATTATGTGATCACCGGGGAAACCCACAACTCACCGTCAAATATGGAGGCCTACGGCGGTGCGATTACGGGTATCGTCGGGGTGTACCGCGATCCACTGGGAACCGGCAAAGGATCGCGCCTTTTGATGGGAAGCTACGGCTACTGCGTCGGTCCACGAGATTATGACGGAGAGCTTAGGCCGCATCTGCATCCCCGGCGCCTGCTGGACGGCGTCATAGAGGGGGTTCGCGACGGTGGCAACAAAAGCGGAATTCCGACGACCTTCGGCCAGGTTATATTTCATCCCGGATATTTAGGCAAATGTTTGGTATTCGTTACCGCCGTCGGTATGATGCCGGCGCACATCAAGGGAGAGCCGGCCGAGCAAAAACGCACTTCCAACGGAGATCTGGTGGTGATGTGCGGGGGGCGGGTCGGTAAAGATGGTATCCATGGAGTGACGGCGGCTTCAGAAACCTTTTCGGAAAACACACCTGCCGGCCACGTCCAGATCGGAGATCCCTACACTCAAAAAAAGATGCATGATTTTTTACTGGAGGCCCGTGATGAAGGCCTGATCCGATTTATTACCGACAATGGCGGCGGGGGATTGTCGTCGTCGGTGGGTGAATCGGCCCGCTTCGCCAATGGCTGCGAGATCGAACTTGAAAAGGTTCCATTGAAATACGAAGGACTCGATCAATGGGAGATCTGGGTGTCCGAATCCCAGGAACGGATGACCGTCGCGATTCGGCCCGAAGACTTAAGGCGCTTCCATGATTTATCCAAAAAGCACGCTGTGGAGAGCACCGTCATCGGTCGCTATACGAATTCAGGCAAACTGCACATTACCTACGATGGCAAACCCTGTGCTTATGTTGACCTTGATTTATTGAAATCCGGATTTCCCCAATGGGAATTTGAGGCCGAGTGGGAGCCACCGGAGCAGCGCGGATTGGTTGAACCGGTCCTGAAGGCGCCCGATGATTATACGCTGCTGCTAACGGATCTTCTGGCGCGCCCCAATTTGTGCTCCACGGAGTGGATTACGCGACAATACGACCATGAAGTTCAAGGGACCAGCGTTATAAAACCGCTGGTCGGGGCCAACCGTGATGTTAACAGTGATGCCGCGGTAATACGACCCGTGCTTGATTCATCAAAGGGTCTGGCGTTTTCGCAAGCCTTGCTGCCCACCTATTCAGCCATTGATGCGTATCACATGACCACCTGCACCATCGATGAAGCGGTTCGCCGATTGGTGGCGGTTGGTTCGGATCTCAATCATATCGGCGGGGTTGACAATTTTTGCTGGCCCAATATTCAATACCACCCGCAAGACAATCCGGACGGCAAATTCAAAGCAGCGCAACTGGTGCGGTCCTGCCGGGCGCTGCGTGATATGTGTCAGGCATATGAAATCCCCTTGCTGTCTGGTAAAGATAGCATGTACGTTGACGGATACCTGCCGGGAAAATACGGTGAAAGCCATAAGGTCTCCGCCTTAGAGACCCTCCAGTTCTCCGCCATTTCGCTTGTCGACGATGTTAGCAGATGCGTAACCATGGACAGCAAGGTTGCCGGAGATTTGATTTACGTCCTGGGGATCACCCGCAACGAGCTGGGTGCATCGGAGTATTACGCGCATTTTGGCTATATCGGACTGAACGTTCCCAGGGTTTTTGCGGACAGCTTTATGGCAGTGTACCGGGCCTTGCGCAATGCCATTGCCCAAGGGCTGGTTGCCTCGAGCCACGGCATTTATCGAGGCGGTTTGGGGGTACATCTGGCGATGGTGGCCATGGGGGGCAACCTGGGTATCGAGGCCGAGCTGAGACGTGTGCCGCTGGAAACTATTGATCGCAATGATGCGGTGCTGTTTTCCGAATCTGCGGGTCGGTTTATTGTGACGGTTGACCCGGCCAATCGCCAGGCTTTTGAAGCATGCTTTCAGGGCTTACCCAGCGCCTGTATCGGCCATGTGACGGCCGAGCCGGATTTCATTATCCAAGGGATGGATGGCAGCACCGCAATCGACACGACGGTGCAGCATCTTAGAGCTGCCTGGAAAAAAACCTTCGGGGACCTGATTTGACAACAGAGAACAGAAGACAGAGGACAGAGGAATGGGGGATGAAAACAACTCCTTTGTCATCTGTCATCTGACCTCTGTCATCTGTTAAGCACCAACCATGGAGACTTGCAATGAAACCCGTAAACGCCCTGGTTCTGACTGGTTATGGATTAAACTGTGATCATGAAACCGCCTATGCCTTTGAACTCGCCGGTGGCAGGGCCCAGCGGGTCCATATCAATGCGCTGATCGACGGCTCTACCAGGTTGGATAATTTTCAGCTGATGGTGTTCATCGGTGGATTTAGCTGGGGAGATGATCACGGTGCGGGCGTGATTCAGGCGGTTCACATGAAAACCCATATCGGCGATAAGGTCCTTGAATTTGTGGAAAAAGGCAAGCTTGTTGTCGGTATCTGCAACGGGTTTCAAACTTTGGTGAATCTAGGGCTTCTACCCGGCTTCGACCGCAACTATCAGGTGCGATCGGTGGCGGTGACATTCAATGATTGTGGTAATTTCAGAGACCAATGGGTGAAATTAACCGTCAATCCGTCCACACCATGCATCTTTACCCGTGGTATTCACGAGGCTGAATTTCCGGTGCGTCATGGGGAAGGTAAATTATATGCCGACCCTGCCACCATTGATCGCCTGGCAAGCAGCAACCAAATCGTCCTCCAATACGCCCTGCCGGACGGCCGGCCGGCCGGCGGGCGCTTCCCTTATAATCCCAATGGCTCCCTAATGGATATTGCCGGAATTTGCGATCCCAGCGGTCGGATATTCGGGTTGATGCCTCATCCAGAAGCCTTTCATCACTGGACCAACCATCCGGATTGGCCCCGGATGAAAGAAATGGCCAAACGTCAGGGTATCGACCTGCCAGTCGGCCCAACCGTCGGAGTAAAGCTGTTTAAAAATGCCGTCGATTTCGCCCGGCAAAGTTAGGCACCTGGTTCAGTAAAGCAAGCCGTTTCCAATTTCTATTGCGAAATTCAAATTTCATCAATGTTATTTGAATTTCACATTTTCCCTATTAAATGATTTAATAACCCATGAAGGCTTTTAAAGGTGTCGAAAATACGCAACGCACGGATCGGTCCAAATAACTTGTCATATGGTGTGCTTAAGTATAAGATATTGATAATATTAAATAAATATACATTCTCAGATTCAATACCGTACCATCACTCGCCCATTAAAACCCACTTTCATATTGCCCCAGCATAAGACCATTTCTGATTTTGTATTATGGCACAAGTTTTGAATAATATTGATATGATTTAATATAAGGAGTTATCGATCATGCGCAAAAATTCAGGATTTTCAGCATTTGAAGTGGCGGTTGCTCTGGCCATCATGGCGGTTATTGCCGCGTATGTCATGCCGAATTATTTAACCTGGCTGCGTGCCTATCGGCTCAGAGGTGCCACCAACAACCTGGTGGCTGACATGGAAATGGCCAAGATTCGGGCCATTCGTGAGAATGCCTTTGTGGCCGTGCAGTTTACTGCCGATAAATATACGATATTCATTGATAATGGCGCCGGTATCGGCGTGGCAGGGGACTGGATCTGCACTGGCGATGAAATTCTTTTGCGAGACCGGGATCTGCCTACCGGTGTCAGCTTCGATCTTGGGGGATTGACCCTTGTCAATAACCGCACGCGATTCAATGGCAGAGGGATTCCGCCGGATATTATCGGCAAGAGATATATTCCGCTGATGAATGCCTCCGATCGTAAAGAAATTTCAATCAACCGACTGGGATTTATGGATGTCGAATAAAGGGTCAACCAACGCAATGCAGATGAATTATCGGTCAGTGGTTGCCGTTCAAACCGGTTTTACGTTGATTGAGCTGCTGATTGCCATGGCTATTCTGGCTTTTGGCATGCTGGCCGCGGCCAGCATGCAGTATTCGGCAATTCGAAACAATACCAAAGGTAATATCTTTACTCAGGCCAATATGCTGGCCAAAGCCAAGCTGGAATACCTCAAAAATTTGGATATTCACGATGACGAATTGATTCCGCGGACCGATCCGCCGTATTCGGATGGCAGCATCAATGATAATGGAGATCCCAGCGGCATTTATAACCGCTATTGGACGATCGAGCAAGTGGGCGCTCAGGCGCGCCGGATTAGAATGACCGTTGAGTGGACCCGACTGGGGGAAACCCGCAGGGTGGTTCTGATTTCCAATACCAGGGGAAGCGGGATATGAGACACAGGCGATTCCATACGAGACCCAAACATGTATTTGCCCCGGGTGATTCAAGCGGATTCACCATGCTTGAGGTGCTGATGGTCATTGCCATCCTTTCGATAGCATTCGGCACGATCTATAAAACCTTTGATACCTTTAACCGGGCCTACACGACCGAAAACGTTGTCGCCGGTGTTCAGCAAAAAACCCGCATCGGTGTCGAATTCATGGTCCAGGATATTCGCCAGGCCGGGCTGGATCCCTTTGAAACAGCAGGAGCCGGCATCACCAAAGCGAGCCTGATAGAAATTCGATTTAGCGCTGATAGAGATGTGGATGGCGTGCTGGACGAGCCGCTTGTCGCCGATGGATTATCGGAGTCGGATTTGGAACGTATCGGCTATGCCTATGACAGCGTTAGTCTTCTGGAAATGTTTCTACGTAAAGAAGACGGGTCCGTCGAGAGCCAGGATATCTTACTCGATAATGTAACCGGTTTAACCTTTGGTTATCTTGATGGCGAGGAAAGTGATTTAATCGACTATAGCCTAATGCCGCCGGAGGTACCGCCGGATCGGCTGGACGAAATTCGAACGGTGGTGATTTCGCTAACCACCCAACGACCGGCTGGTCGGGACGAGCCCGTCAGCCGCACCTATACCACCCGGGTGAGATGTCGAAACCTATAGATACCGAGAGAACGAGAGAATAAGAATGATCGATTCACTGAAAAACCCAATTGAAAACGAGCATGGTTTTGTGATGGGCACAGCGATTCTGGTCTCCGCAATTCTGGTTCTGGCCGGGGCTTTTGCCATCTGGACCGCAAATACAGAGATGCATATTGTTCGCAACGAAGGCCAGTTGATCAGGGAATTTTATGATGCTGAAGCCGGTGTGGTAGATGGTATTGAAAACTATACAGCATGGCTTACCAACGAATTTATGCTCGAAGAACTGGATGCCACCAGCACAATAACCTATATCGATGAGGATAGCGGCGATCCCGTAGCTACGATTGAAGTGCGTCCCATTATGGATGAAGTTAAGGATACTTCCTTGACCAATCCAGCCGATAATTTACCCTTACAGCCGCACAAAGGTCCGCCGCCGGTGAATTCCGGATACAGCCTAAAATATTTTGAGATCCGGCGCTACGGAATCACAACCACGTCGACCAACGGTAACACACAGCTGCAGGTGGGGGTTTATAAAGTATTTAATAAATACTGATACCGCAAAGCAGATCACATGTTACCCGAGCATAATTTTGAGGTTGGATAAGGAGGCAGCGGCATGAAAAAATACGTATGGATGGCAATGGTGCTGTTGATGGTCATCTCTGTCAATGGCTGGGCGGATGACACGGAAATCTACGGTACCGTAACCAGTGTCGAATTGGAACCCAATGTGCTGATTTTATTTGACTCTTCCGGCAGCATGGCCACCGTCGATGTGCCCGGTGACCCGTACGATCCGGGCATAACCTATGCGGGATCGTATCCAACCAATGCGGTCTATTACCGCCGGTGGGACTGGGCAACCTGGTCATATCAATGGGAATTATTCGCCAACGACGTTAATGACTTGAATTGTGATCCCATAAAAACCAGTCTGTTGACTAGCGGAAATGCCCAGGGCTATATTCGCTCATCGGGTTTTACGTGTGGTGGGAGTAGTTACCGGCGCTTGCGCCTCGGAAATTATATGAATTACGATGAATCCGGGGTAGGCGAGATCAAAAGCAGAATCCAGGTAGCCAAAGAGGTCATCACCGATCTGATTAATACCACCGAAGGTGTTCGCTTCGGGCTGTTTCGATTCAATTATGATGAAGGCGGCAGGCTGCTGGCGTCATGCGGCTCAGACAAGACCACTCTGACAAATGAAATTGCCGCCATCGATCCTGACGGATACACACCTCTGGCGGAAACCCTGGCCGAAGTCGGGCTTTATTTTGCCGGTAAGGACAGCTGGTATAATGCCGGTGTCTCGTACACCTCAGCCATGCAGGAGCGCTGTCAAAAGAACTATGTTATTATTATGACCGATGGCGAGCCCCGCCGCGATCGCAGCCTCAAGCTAACATCGGAACCTTACATTAATGGGGATGTAATTGGGGACTATGACAATGACCACACCGGCGATGAATATACGGATACGGACAGCTCCGATTACCTGGATGACGTTGCCAAGTACCTATATGAAAATGATTGTAACCCTGTATTAGGCGACGGAACTTCGTTTGATAAACAAAACATTGTGACCTTCACCATCGGGTTTAAAGTCAGCCATCAACTCCTGCAGGATACGGCGTCAAATGGCGGCGGTGAATACTTTACCGCTGATAATTATTCCGATCTTGCCCTGGCATTTGAACAAATTTTGACCTCAATTTCAGAAGAAAATGCGGTGTTCGTTGCGCCGGTGGTGCCGATCAGCAGCCTGAATCGAACCTATGCCGGAAATAGGATCTACCTGGGCTTTTTTAAGCCCCAGCAAAGCGGCCGATGGCTGGGTAACATCAAGCGCTATGCTTTGGATGGGTTCGGCAATCTGTTGGATGCCACCGGAGCCGAAGCTTGCACTGCCGATGGTTTGATTAAAGACAATGCCCTATCTTTTTGGACAACCTTAGGGGCCGATGGGCCGGCGGTTGAAAAAGGCGGTGCCGCCGAAGTGCTTAATCTTTTCATCGAAAGCGCTGCGGTCCGCAACCTGTATACCTACACCGGCGCAGTCGATGCTCTCACCGATCCTTCCAATTTTTTCGACAACGGCAACACGGCGCTTACCAATACCATGCTGAACGTAGCCGGTGACCCGGAACGGCAAAGTCTGATTCAAAGCGTGCATGAGGGCACCTTCGGAGATATCATTCACTCCGAGCCCGTGGTGGTGCATTACCTTGATCCGGACGGCAACCCGGCGACCGATGATGCCAAGACCATGATTTTTGTCGGTTCAAATGACGGCGCGCTTCACTGCATTGATGATGAGAACGGCAGCGAAGTCTGGGGATTTATTCCGCCGGATCAGCTTGGCCGGCTGAATTTGCTTGAAAATGCGGACCACGATTACTTTGTGGATGGCGCCCCCGTTTTTTATGACGGAGGATCTCAAAAGGTTCTGTTTATCGGCGAACGCCGCGGCGGCGATTATTACACGGCTCTGGACATCACAACCTATAATGCCCCTGTCTGGCTATACAGCATCGGTCCGAAAATGCTCGATCCCGATCCATTCAACGATCCGGATACGGATGTCTACGAGGCATTGGGACAATCCTGGAGCAAACCGCAAAAGCTCACGATTACAACCAATGTCACGATAAATACGGATGCATGTTTTTTAACGATTGAAAACGATGTGACCGATGTGTTTCTGTTGGCCGGCGGATACGATAACAACCAAGACCTTGAAACTCCCAATCCCACTGATGCGGTGGGGCGGGCGATATTTGCCGTCAATATCATCAGCGGACAGCTCATCGGCGCAATAAACTTCAATGCGATCAATCAGCCTGAGTTGGGCATGAGCCATTCCATTGTGGATGTGTCCGGATTTGACCATGATGGGGATGGAATCGTCAGCCGTATCTATGCCGGTGATCTGGGCGGTAATATATTTGCCTTCAAAGACGATCAGCTGCAGGAAATAACGGTATGCTCAAAACCGGTTTACCGATATGTGGCCGACGGTGTCTGGGAGATCCGCCGGAAGCTATTTAATGCATCTGCGGATGGCGTCCAGCGCAAAATCCTTTATGCACCGGATGCGGTGGAGGAAAGCTTCGGAGAATATATCTACTTTGGCACCGGCGACCGGGCCGATCCGACGGAAACCGACGTTGTCAACCGGTTTTATGCCGTCAAAAACGACTGGGCCGCCACCACCGTCGATCTAACCGAAAGTCATTTGGTGGATGTGACCGACGATACCGTTCAACTCGGTACGGTTGACCAGAAAGAGGCGATTCGTAATGAATTGGCAGCCGGCAAAGGCTGGTATATCCGTCTGGAAAACCCCGGCGAAAAAGTGGTCGCATCTCCGCGTGTGTTTGCCGGGGTAGTTTATTTTACGACCTATACCCCGGCGGAGGAATCCGCCGGTGATCCCGAAGATCCTTGTGCCGTTTCAACCGTCAGGGGTGTGGCCCGACTCTATGCAGTGGATTACAAAACCGGAGCATCCGTCTATGACTTCAACCCCACCGTCGAGATCGATGGTGATGGGGAGGAAGTTCCCCTGGGAAAGCTGGATCGTACCGTAACCATAGGAACCGCCATACCTTCGGCGCCGGTAATCGCCATTCTGGAAGGCGATGGGTCCGGCACGGGCGCACGCTTGTTTGTCGGCGTTGAGGGGGGTATCGTTAGCCTGCCGACGAAGGTGACACCCGATATGTATCGCTACTACTGGCATCAACTTTTTTAGCATGAGGACGAATTATGAAATCCACGAACCGATTACCGATATCCATTTGGTTGATTATTTTATTGATTGGCTGTGCCTTTAGTTTTCCGATCATACCCTGGGCGGGGGGACAAAATAATTTAACGCTCGATTTTGATGATAGCGATCCGGTCGAATACCGGGCACTTATTATGGAGATCAATTATGAAAAGGCACAACTGGTGGTTGCTGAGGATCCTATTTGGGTAGTTGATCTACTGATCGGGGAGCAGCGGTTTGCTACCCGGGTGATCGATGCCAAAGAAAGGCCGCAACCGCTATCATCCTTTAAGCCGGGCGATATGGTGTTCGTGCAAGGATTTAAGAACTCCGATGGTGTTGTGTTTGCCGCCTTGATCCAAAAAATAAAATTTAACAAAGAAAAGGTTGAGCAAACCCCGAACGTCAGACCGAAGCACAAAAAAGATCGCAAATCTCAAATGTAAATTGAGGTATGAAAATCCTTTCATACTGCGAAAAAAAGTACACACGAATTTCGAGAAAGATATACATAGTGCTACCTTAATCTGTTCGGGTAAAAATATAACCATTTGATATTTAAATATAATTTTAAATTAAGCAAAAATGGTACGCTACTTGCTTATTGGTGACGTAGGTGCCGAATGTCGTCAAAACGCGACCTTATTTGTGAACGGTTCTTGATCGGATCATTGTCGGCAACGTCATGGTGGAACTTTGCTTGACATGGCAGCCAATTTTTTCTAACATACGGTTATAAAAGAATAAGCTTTATGCGCTAGAACTTGCCTTTCATCATGATGGGGGGGATTTACAAAATAAAAACATTCTAGAGCGCTATGGTTTTTTTCGGGAAGGTTTTTCGATTACATCTCATGATAAAGCCAAATCTCGAGTAATCGGGAGACGGAAAGCCACGGGTCCCGCTTTTTCATGTCTGGGATGGCCGGGTTGCCCTGGGATAGGGCAACCCGGCTTTTTTTTGGCAATTCAAAGGGAAACCGAAATGATACCCAATACGAGAGGATTAACCATTATCGAGCTGATGGTCGTTATCGGTATTCTGGCGATCCTCGCAGGTTTTGTGGTACCGAATTTCATCAACTGGCGCAGTGGTGCCGCCTTAAGGGGAGCTGTCAACAATCTCAAGGGCGATCTGGAATTGGCCAAGGCGCGAGCGATTCGCGAGAATAATTATGTGGCCGTTCATTTTTATTCGCCTGATCGCTATAAAGTCTTCCTGGATAACGGTGCCGGACCAGGAGGGGTCTCGGATAATTGGATTCGGGACGGAGACGAGCCGCTATTAAGAGACCGTGAGATGCCCGGTGGTGTCAGTATTGACCTCGGCCCCACAAGCTTTGGTACCCTGGGAGATAAAACCCGCTTTAACGGCAGGGGGCATTGTACTGCCGGATCGGCCTATTTAGTAAATAGCAAAGGGGTCACTATGCGGGTAAAAGTTACTCGCTTAGGGCTAATTACCATAATCAGACAATGATCCATGATGAGCAACACTCAAAAAATCAGGAGATGTTTCGTGTTCATAGATGATAAAAAGGGCTATTTGTTGATTGAAGCCTTGATTGCCATGACCATATTTTCCATCGGATTTCTAGCCGTTGGAAGAATGATCATCTTCACCACCCACAACAATACCCGGTCAAATATTATGACCCAGGCGACGCTGCTGGCCACCAAAACCCTGGAGGATTTTAAAAACACTCCTGATATCAAAACGTTGGCCATCGGTGAAGATTTTAATGATGGCGGACCTGTCGATGCCGACGGTAATCCCGGAGGTATATTTACCCGTTCCTGGTCTGTCAGAGATCCGTTGGCATTTAACACCTCCCGTGAAATCGAGGTAAGCGTCAGTTGGACGCGGGAGGGCCAAATACGTCGCATCGTCCTGAAGACGCTGACACGGGGAAAAGGAACATGATGAGAGTAACTTTGACGCTCTTAAAAACTGAAATGACATTACGCCCGACCTGTATGGGTTCACGGGGCTTTTCGCTGGTCGAGCTGTTAGTCGGTCTCGCGATTGCAGCCATCGCCATGGCTGCCATCATCGGCATGTTTACCACGCTAACCCGTTCTTATACCACCCAAAATGCATCGGCCAGTGTCCAGCAGGCAGGGCGCGCCGCAATGGAATACATGGTTCAAAACATCCGCATGGCCGGTCTAAATCCCACGAGAATAGAAAATGTCGGCATTTTGGAGGCCACATCGACCCGGATCAAATTTAATCTCGACCGCAACACAAATGGTGAAATCGATTTCGTCGATGAAGAGCATATGACGTTTTCTTATGATCCGGTTGATCAACAAATCAACGAAGGCTTATATATTGATGATGAAGATCATAAAAGCTGGAATCCGCTAGTCGAACATGTAACCAATCTGTCATTTAGCTATCGCGATGGCGATGGCGTCGATTTAGGACCTGCACCCAACCTGGCTGATATCAAAACCGTTGAGATTTTTTTAACCATTGCGCAACTGGTACCGCAAAATCAGAATCCGGTGAGCCGAACCTATTCCGCACGGATTATTTGCCGTAATCTTGGACTTGACTAGTGCGGTTTTAATTTGTACCTGCAAAATGCTGCGCGCAGCGGTGCACATACAATGTAAGGTTTGGACAATTATTCAGAAGGAATTACCCTGCTATGGCAAAAGTGTTTTGTCCCGTAAAAAATGAAGACGGATATTTCCTTATCCTGGCAACCCTGATGATTCTGGTATTGCTGACCATCTTGGGAATCGCTGCATCCCGCACCGCCAATACCGAAATTACGGTGGCTGGCAATGAAATGGTTTATCAACGCAATTTCTATCTGGCCGAAGGCGCGGTCATGGAAGCGGTCGATTACCTGAAGCAAGCTTCAGACCTGGACGGCGATCCCCCGCCCTGGTTTGACAAAACACCGGGAGCGATGTCGGCAGACAATGTGGATGACTATCTGGATGGCGGAGATGCCGGAATATCGGCCTTGGATGATACCGGCAATACGCGGTTTGTGGCCGGCGTCGAGTTTGCCGCCGGGGGCTATTCTCTGGATATCGATAAGGTTTCGGCACATGCCATTGGAATTTACGGCCGCTGCGAGCGGAACGGAAAAACCATGATAAAGGTCGGTTATCTGGCACTTTATTAAACCGCAGGGAGGATGGAGAGGATGATAAACTTCAAAACATTGCAGGCGTCGACCATGGAGCCTGCACGCCGGGCAATCCATTATCTGATCATGTTTGCCTGTTTTAGTGCCGTGCTCGGACTGGTTAGTGGTGCTGCAATGGCGGCTGATCCCGAGGTGGATCTGGCCGATGCTCCATTGTTTACGCGGATTCAGCCCCCGCCTGCCGACATCATGGTTGTGCTGGATGACTCCGGAAGCATGTCCTTTGAGGTTCTGGTACGGGGCACCTATGACGGCCGCTTTCCCAACCCCGCTCAGGAGAAGCCGGAAGAGGACGGATATTGCTTTGTTTTCGATGAAATGGGGGACAATGTTTACGATGAAGAGCTGCGCTATATGCGTGAGGAAGGCCGAAAATACTGGCATTCCCAGTGGTACGGCACCAACGTGATGTATTATAATCCCAATCTGACCTACACTCCCTGGCCCAGCACGGCCGAACACACGTATCTGGATGCCGACGAGAATGCGCCAAGAGCACATCCGCATCCGGATATTGATGCCGACACGCTAAATCTGGACGAAACCTCGTTTACGGTCGATGGTGTTGCCGTCAACCACGCCCATTACTATGTGAAAGATGGTAATACCGTTTATCTGGTCCTGCTGAAAAGCGGCGCTTTTGACTATTACAGGGTCTCCGGTACCATCGGTGCGGGCTTGGCTGCAAAGGTAACCGCTCTGGTTTCAGTCGATCCTTCAGACCCAGTCTTAGACCCAATAAGGCCCAAACGCAAAGAATGCGGTTCAGACCCTGAAACGGAAGAGTTCTGCGGTTATGTTAAGGAACGCCAGAATTTTGCCAACTGGTTCACCTACTATCGCCGGCGGGAGTATACGGCCAAGGCGGCACTTGGCCGAGTCATCAAAAATATAGAGGCGGTCAGGGTTGGAATTTACGGCATCAATGAAAGAATCATCATGCCGCTAAAACCGGTGCAAGTCATTCTCGACACTGTTGAAATAGATGAAACCGATGATCTTCTCAATGAACTATACAGGTTTCAGTCCAATGGCGGAACGCCCCTCAAAGAAGCCTTGCAGACCATCGGCGAATATTTCAAGAATAATAGCATGAAATTGGCCGGTGTTTCCGGTGATGTCCCCTTTCCGGAAGACGGTGGCGCCTGCCAGCAGGTCTTTACCATTGTCATGACCGACGGCTTTTACAGCGATACCAATTATAATGCCAAAGCCGATAATGCCGACGGTGACGACGGCGAACCCTATGCGGACGGTTATAGTGATACCCTGGCAGACATTGCCATGTACTATTATGAAAACGATCTCTCCGATTATGAGGATCAGGTGCCGATTAGTAAGTATGATAAAGCCGATCATCAGCACATGGTCACTTACGGGGTCGCCTTCGGGGTTGTCGGCACCCTGGATCCGAATGATTATGAGCTGGATCCCACCCTTCCGAATTATCTCAAACACAAGGTTTCGGGAGCCTATGTGAGCTGGCCCCAAGTAACCGGCGTCCGCAAGCCGCAGTCGATTGATGATCTCTGGCATGCCGCCGTCAACGGTAGAGGGGAGTTTCTAAATGCCGCCGACCCCCAGGAACTAATCGATGCCATGACCACCGTCATGGAGAGCATATCCAAGCGCCATCGGGGATCCGCCGCATCGGTGGGCATCAACGCGGATCAGACCTATGTTGAATATTCCGATGAGATCCGTGTATTTCAATCCAGCTACAGCAATTACAATGATGAATGGACCGGCAATGTCAAAGCATACCGCATTGATAAATTTACCGGAGAAGTTTTTGTCGATACCCCGGAATGGTCTGCCGCCGAGGTTTTGGAGACCCAAAATCCGGATCAGCGCCTCATCCTGAGTTACAACGGCGTGGACGCCGGGATTGAATTTGTTGAAAGCGATTTGACTCCCGCGCAAAAGGCTGCCCTGGGGACGGAGGTGGCCAATAAAGTTGCCTATATACGGGGGCAGGCCGTCGACGGCTTTCGACCCCGCAGTCAGAAACTGGGCGATATCGTCCATTCCTCCCCGGTGTTCAACAATGATATCATCTATGTCGGGGCAAATGACGGCATGCTGCACGCCTTTAATGCCAGAGCGCCTCAACAAGGCGGAGATCCTGTTTTAGGAGAGGAAATTTTTGCCTATATTCCCAATCTGGTTTTTGAAAACCTGAGCTATCTGACCGATACCGACTATACCCACAGATATTTTGTGGATTTGACACCCGTGGTAAAGGCGGGAGCAGGCCTGCTGGGCGGAACAGAAACCAAAACCCTTTTGGTCGGTGGTCTCGGCAAAGGCGGCAAAGGATTTTTTGCTTTGGACGTCAGCGAACCGAGATCCATGACGGCCGCGAAGGTAAGGTGGGAATTTCCCAATGCCGGCACGCCAAAAATTCATGCCGACGATATGGGGTATTCGTTTGCCAGACCCGTTATTGCCCAATCCTATGACAATACCTATCCGTGGATCGTGATTGCCGGCAACGGCTATAACAGCGCAGATGGAAACTCTGTTCTTTTTATCCTCAACCCTTTAAATAGCAGTGTCATACGGAAAATAGAAGCCGGCACCGGTCCGGCCAACGGGCTTTCCACCCCGGTGGCGGTGGATGTGAATCTGGATAAAAAAGTGGATTTTGTCTATGCCGGTGATCTAAAAGGCAATTTATGGAAATTTGATCTCACCGCAACGGCTGCGAATCTATGGGATGTGGCTTACAAAAAGGGGGGTGTCCCCACGCCCTTGTTTATCGCCAGGGGGCCGGAAACCGTGCCCGCCGATGCGATACAGCCCATCACCGCCAAACCCGATGTGATGCTTCATCCCCGCAAAGACGGCTATATGGTCTGTTTCGGAACTGGAAAATTTCTGGGAGACACTGATTATAGCGACCGAACGATCAATACGATTTACGGCCTATGGGATTATGGGGATCGCGTCTTTCGATTTCCTGAAGGGTGGTCCCATGATGATGACAGTGAATTTGCGGGCATGTTTATCAGCCGCAGCGAAGCGCTGGAAGTTCAGCAACTTTCAAATCAACCCACCAAGGTTAAGAAACTAAAACAGGAGGCCGAGGATTATATCGTTGATGTTGAGGGTCGCGAGGTCGAGGTGCGCATCCTCAGTCAAAACACGCCGCTTTGGCTCACCGAAGATGATTTGGCTGAAGAGCTGCCCGATCCCTCGAGCATTGAGCTAAATAACATCGGCTGGTATTTTGATTTATCCGAAGGTGAGCGTGTGGTCAGCGATGTGCTTTTACGGGACTTTAAACTGATTGCGATCGGGTTTATCCCGGATGATTCCCGCTGTGCACGCGGCGGCGATTCATGGTTCATGGAAGTGAATGCAGCCAGCGGAGGGGGCCTCGACGCACCCGTTTTCGACCTCAACAACGATGGAACCGTTAACGGCGGCACGATAGAAAATCCGGGGGATGAAGTTATTATAGAGACACCTTTGGGCCCTAAAAAGCTTGCGCCCGTCGGTATCAAATTGAAGGGAAATATTTATGCAGGTCCTATTGTTGGGCTTACGCCGGGACCACCGGGTGACGACGATGATGATGACGATGATGATGACGACGATGACGACGATGGTTGCGGGGTTGAAGCCAAAATATTAAGCTCATCTACCGGCGAAATGCCAAGATTAATCGAAGTCAAAGGATGCGTGGGAGTTCTCTACTGGCAAGAAATGCGACAAGATTAATGGTTTCATGGATCCGCAACGCCGACTCGTCAGTATCCGCTGGAGCTGTTTGCCAGCCGCGAATAATGAACGTCCGGGTGTTAAAAAAGTTTATAGTTTATAAACAAATTTAATGGTTTTTAAAAGCACCGGTATTCACCGGCTTTCTCACCAAACCCCACGAAATCCCGCATCAATACATTAACTAATTGAATTAATAGTAGTTTTGATCTCCGCTGCGCCACCCATGCAATATTTGCTTTTTGTTGCCCGCCAGCAATCTTAAGGCCTATCCGCTGATGTCGTATTCCAGTCAGGCACAGTCCCATCTGGCGATATCGAGAAATATAAATTATTTCAATTATATATAAATAGATTTGCCTTGATTGGACTGTCATTTCGTAATTTGCGATCCAAAATAAACATCGTGGCATAAATTTTGCTTTAAATTTTAATGCAATATTTTTTTAGGCCTTTGATATCATTATTAAATTTATCGACATGAACCTTGTGGTCATTTCGCTCGGATCCATGGCAACATGGCATGAGGTTTGCATTTTTCATTCGGTAGATTTACGGGACAGGAGATAGAAATGATACGCAATAAATCGGGATTTACCTTTACAGAGCTTATGACGGTTCTTGGCATCATCGCCATCGCCAGCGCGATTGCGGTGCCCAATTTTATCTCGTGGATTCCCAAGCGAAAATTGGGAATTGCATCTCGAGAAATGCTTTCTGCAATGGAGACGGCGCGCATGCGTGCCGTGCGGGAGCGGTCAAATGTGATTATTCAATTTCCGGATAACAGCAACTACATGGTATGGGTGGATAATGGTGCCGGGGTTGGCGGAGCAGCAAATGACGGTGTTCGAAACGGCACGGAACCGCTGATTCGAAACGGGTCAGTGCCCGCGGGCATCACCATTACCTCTGCTAATTTCAGTGGCAATACCAGCTTTTTATTTGACCGCAGGGGTTTCCCGCTAGATCTCTTTGGAAATCCCACCAACGGTCAAGTTAGAATAACCAACCCCAAAGATGGTGATTTTAGGGATGTTAACCTATCATTTGGGGGTAATGTTTCGATTTCAAGGCCATAAATCGAAATCGTGCCTGGCCTTAGGGGTATATCTGTTGAATTCACCAAATGGGATATGAATTATGAAAGCGAGATGTAAACCGATGGTATCTTTGATAAAAACGAAAAAGGGCTTTACGCTGATCGAGCTCATGGTGACGATGGCCATCGCCTCCATCGTTATGGCAGGCATCTATGCGGCATACAGCGCCCAGGTGAGAAGCCATGCGACCCAACAGGCGGTGTTGGATATTCAGCAAAACCTGCGCAGTGCGATCTATTATCTGCAGCGATCCGTGCGTATGGCCGGATACGGGGCCAATGCCGGGTTTGTTGACAATTTTGATGCATTCATTGAACCGTATAAATCCTCAGGTGCCTCACGAACTGCCACGAGTATAGCGTTCACCGTCAATGATGATGATGATGCACAAATCGATGGAATCGATGCGGGCAATGTCGATAATGTCGACAATGAGCTGATTGCTTTCCGCTTAAATGGGAATACGTTAGAGAAGTACCGACCGAGCATGAATGCATGGATCACCATCGCCGACGACATCCAGGCGATTAGTTTTCTGTACCTTAAAGAGGATCTCACGCCCCATATCTTGGGGGTGGATGCTCTCGCAGATATTCGATCGGTGGTCATTAGCATTACGGCGCAACCGGTCGAAGAGCTTACTAGAACTGCGGCAAAAAAACCACAATCGTTGACCGTGCAGATCCGGTGCCGTAATCTGCGGAGCTCCTAAATTTAATCACGAAATAAAACGGACTAAGGATTGAAACGATGCATCGAAGGCAGCAAAACAATGTCGTTTATTGCAATGATTGTCAGGGATATTCCCTTATTGAAGTATTGATTGCCATGGCGGTTTTCTCCATTGGCATCCTGGCGGTTTTCAGCATGCAAATCACCGCAACCAACAGCAATACAATGGCCAGAGGAATGACAGAGAGTTATAACTGTGCGCTAGACAAAGCGGAGGAGCTGTTGGCTCTGCCGTTTAATGATGCCGATTTAACCGCCGGTGTTCATAACCTTGCCAAAAATGCGGATGGCATTGACAACGACGGCGATGGTCTGGTCGATGGGGATGATGCCGATGGTGAAGCCGCTGGCTATATCGATTTACAATGGGAAGTTTGGGATACACGGGTCCACGATCAAAATATCAAATCGGTTCGAGTTTCGGTGACCTCAATGGTCAAGCGGGGCCGTCAAAAGATACTCAATATCGATTTTATTAAGGCGGATATGTAGGATGAACACCTGCAACCAGCATGGGTTGTGAGCTGTATCCATGATATCAGCGCTTATACGGTGAAATCAGCGTAACACTACCATGGAGAGGAAATCCAATGAGAAAAATCTTGTCAACCCTAAACAATGAGAACGGTTCGGTCATCGTTGTGGCCATGATTATTCTGGCCTTGCTCACCATTCTCGGAATCTCCAGTACGAACACCAGCACGCTGGAAGTGCGGATTGCGACCAACAGCCAGGATTATCAGTTAGATTTTTATGTGGCCGACAGCGGCTGGAAAGATGGGGCCATGTGGATCGAAGAGCAAAGAGAGGATACGCGCAGACCGGTAAATAATGTGGGCAATATTGTGAAAAATTTCGGTTGGGAAGACGCGCATACCAGGATTAATCAAAAATCGTATCCCGGAGTACCCCCTGCCCCTGATTTTGGCGTTTTAAACCCGGACAGTGAGTGGACCACGAAAGATAATATAGATAACGACAACGACGGTGATATTGATGAACTCGACGAAGCCGCCTTCAACAGCGATTATAATATCGAATATTATTTTCAAATTGAGCATTTTCCGGAGCGGACGACCAAAGTCGCCGGCAGTGGTTCCAAGTGGAAAAAAAATTTTTTCGAAATAACCTCCATTGCCAAACGAGGGAATCTCGATAATGCAACCACGGAAATTCTCGTCACCACATCCAAGATTTTGCAGGAAGGATATTAACTAAGGCATCTGCGGGATGGTGGATCACTAGCAGGTCTCTCGAAACTGCGCACCCCTGCCCGCTATGCTGCCAGCGGTTAACATGGCGGCATCAATGCTGGTGGAATCGGAAGTCGACCCACCGGCATTTTCCGGAAAATTCGCTCTTGAATTATGACCTGGCTTTCCTTTCCATGAAACGCTGAAGACCGCACGCGTTGATCAAAACAACCGAGGTGTTACCGCGCATGGCAGCTCTGGTGTCCTTCCATCGTTTACCCGATTATCCAGATGTTGAACCATGATGTCAGTATTGGCTGAAAGAGAGATGTTAAAAAACCCTTTGCATGTCAAAGGGATGATGATATGATGAACGTATCCTAACAGTAGGCAATTATTAGATTTTTATGCATCTGCCCTGACAGCCCACGACCACGGCTGAATCGACCGCTTGGAGATCTGATGACCGAGGAGACCGAGAACAACTCTCATATGCCGGAGACCGACACCAACACCGACCCGCAACCACAGGCACCCGGCGGACATTTAACCGCCTCCGAAGAACAAATGGATACATGGCGCATTCTGCTGGTTGATTTGGCGTATCTGCTGAGTTCCCACTTTGTCGACGCACAGTATTGGGAAGGGATGAAATCAGAAAACGATACGTTTGATCAACTGTCCAGAATCCTTCGAAAGTTATCGCAAATGCCGCAAAACGACGGCAATGTTCTCATTCGCTTCAGAGGCTTTCCCAATGGTAAAAACCGGTCGGAAAAATCCGATTATGTGGTGTTGTTTGGCAATATTACCATCGATAACGCCATCGCCAATGCGGTTACCTATCGTCAAGGTATTCACATGTCACATCTGGCCGGGAGGTTGTCGCGTTCCTTTGATATTTTTTCTCAACATGGAATCAATACTTTATATCTGAACATTGCCGATCTTTCCTTTCCAGCGCAGGAGCGACTGCGCGTCTGCCTGCAGATTATATCCCATTTTAAGCAGGCGCTGAAGACCAATGAACCGATTGTGTTTGAAAAACGGGGAAAACGCGTTCATCTCCCGCTGATTTATGATGAACAGAATCAAGCGGATTTAAATCTCATACTGCTGGCCGGTTTAAACGGATTGACTCCAAAAGCATCGGAACGACTGGTGCGCGACGTATCCGCCTGGTTGCAGCAGTCCGAACAATTGGCCTCCGGTGGTCACTATATC
>CP070694.1:4305209-4324604 GCA_020353355.1 Desulfobacterales bacterium
AAGGTCTCATATTCCGGCCCCTCGACCTGCACACCGTTGATGGATGTAAAATTACCGCATCCCAGCGGGCAGGAGGCACAGGCACGGTCACCGATCTTGATTGAGTTGATGGTCTCGGAATCCAGGGCCTTGCGCTCAGGATTCACACCTGCGGTAAAGTTGCGGGTAGGATGGATGCCCATCTCATTGGTGACGTCGATGAGCATGGGGGTACCGTATTTTTTGGCCCACATATTCGCATCGGTCAATAAATTAGATTGCTTGTGCTGCGTGACTTTCTCCCAAAACACGCCCATATTGGCCACTTGGACACCGCCGGTGCCTTTACAGGCGATGGCTTTCAGGTTTTTGGAGCCAAACAGGGCGCCGCCGCCGCCGCGGCCCATTTGCCGGTAGGCCTCGGAACCGATGCAGGAATAAGGCACCAGGTTCTCGCCGGCCGGCCCGATGGATAAGCTCTTGACGCAATGACCCATGTTGTGCGCCAGCCATTCTTCGGTCTCGAAAATACCCTTGCCCCAAACAGGTTCTGCGTCTTCGATGCTGACCGCATCATCCTCGATGCGCAAATACACCGGACGGTCGGCCCGGCCGGTAATAATAATGCCGTCGTAGCCGGCAAATTTCAACTCCGGCCCAAATGCGCCGCCGGCATTGGTTTCGAAAATGGTGCCGGTATGCGGCGATTTGGACACCAGGCACAGACGCGATGCCGTTGGTGCCAGGGTGCCGCACAGGGGTCCGGTCATGATCACCAGGGCGTTATCGGCAGATAAGGGATCCGTTTGGGGGGCAACCAGATCATAAAAATATCTCACCGCCAAGCCCCAGCCGCCGATGTAATCCTTTGCCCAGTTCTGGTTGATGGGTTGGCTTTGAACTTCGCGGGTTGTCAGGTCCACATGCAAAATCCGTCCGGCATAAAGGTTCAGCGGTTCGACGCGTCTCGGCAGCTCAATGGTTTTGAATACATCCTCGAGACGATTAAGGACTTCATCCAGAATTTGCCGGGGAACATTTAACGCCGGTTCAATACGGATGACTCTGGCATTGGTCAGGGTGCCGGCCGTGAGGACGCCGCGGGAAAACAGCCCCGCGGCAACCTTGTAGCCGATTCCATCGGTGGGGAATTCCATACCGATCAGCAGACCCAGGCCACGAACATCGGCCAGTACACCAGGGTACCGTGCTTGAAGCTGCCGCATCTGGCTCAGCACATAATCACCTTTTTCCCTGGCCTGTCCGGCCAGATCTTCCTCAAGCAAAACGGTAATGGCCGCCAGCGCTGCGGAGCATGCCAGGGGGTTGCCGCCGGTGGTGGTGGTGTGCATGAAGGGGTTGGGCTCCATGCACTCCCAGATTTTGGGGGTGGAAAAAAAGGCCGACATGGGCACCACACCGCCGCCCAGCGCCTTACCCAGACAGATGATGTCCGGTGCCACATTCCAATGGTCCACCCCGAATATCTCTCCGGTTCGACCCATACCGGTTTGGACCTCATCGGCAATCAGCAGCACCCCGTAATGATTGCAGATGTCACGCAAACGCGGCCAGTAATCATCCGGCGGTACCACCGCTCCGGCCTCCCCCTGAACCGGCTCGGCAACCACGGCGGCCACGTCGTCGCCCACCGCTTTGGCCGCCGCCAGTGCCTGCTCGACGGCATCGGCATTCCCAAAGGGAACGTGGCGTATACCTTCCAGAAGCGGCAGCAAAGGCTCACGAAATATCTTCTTACCCATTAGGGACAGGGCTCCCAGGGTTTTACCGTGAAATGCATTCAGCATGGCAATAAACCCCTTTTTGCCGGTGTAGAGTTTGGCCAGCTTCATGGCGCCTTCGACAGCTTCGGTACCGGAATTGGCAAAAAAACCGTATTGGATTTTGCCAGGCGTCAGAAGTGCTATAATTCTGGCTAATTGGGCCCTCAGCGGATCAAGCATTTCCTGGCTGTACTGGGGGGAACGATCCAGCTGGGCTTTGACCGCTGCCACAATTTTGGGGTGACGAATGCCGTAGGAGTAAAGTCCGAATCCGCCCAGCACATCGAGAAACTCACGATCCAGAGCATCAACCAGGATAGACCCACTGCCGGTCCACTCGGTTATCGCAAAGTTGGTGGCTTCGGTAACCGACTTGCGATATTCCAAAAATCCTTTATTGATGTGATCGCGAAAATTTCGAACAGTTTTACGGGCGATCTCTTCACGGGTCTCCAGCGGTGTTTTACCGGGTGGGATGAGAATGGTTTCCACCATATTCTGAGCCTCTTCCAGTGCCACCCTTATATCTCTGCCTTTATAATCGCTGGCATAATCGTCTTCGTAATCAATCATGGCGATTCTCCTGGGGTTTTCAATTTACTATTTAACTCCGTTCCTCATCTTGATTTGATCAGCATAATTAGAAGAGAATGTTTCATCTTTCAACATGGATAACACAAGGTGTTTTGCATAATTGGCAAATATTTCAAATGGTTGCCTTTCTGATAAAAAATGGACATGAAATTCCAGGCCCTCCATCAAGGTGACAATGATGTCTGCGGCCTTTTTAATGTCGTTTGCCTTTACGATCCCTTTTGCCTGATAGAACTCTAATTCACCCAGCAGGAAGTCTCTAAAACGCCGTATCATGGCTTCATAGGCTTTTCGGATCTTTGGATTTCTGAAGCTAAGGTAGTAAAATCCGAAATGCAGGCCGGGATCGATCGTTCGCGACCAGTCAAAGGAAAAAACGGTGTCGATCAGCGCGTGAAACCGTTGCTCCAAATCCTGAATATGATCGAACTTCAGGAACTCCGGCGCTTCGTATTTTTCGATGAGCAAATCGACCAGCGCGATGGTCATGTTTTCTTTGGTTTTAAAATAGTGGATAATCAGGCTGGGATGGATGTTCATGCGTTTGGCAATCTTGCCGATGGAGGTCCCTTCGAAACCCTCTTCGAGCAACACCTGATAGTAATTTTCTAGAATTTCAGGCTTGCGTAAATCAGCTTTTTGATTTTTTCGCATGGCTAGGGATGTGCGGGTGAAAAATAATTAATTGAACATTCATTTAATTTTTTTCAAAAACAATGTCAACCAAAAATTAAGGGTATTTTCATTTTTTATTCAAATAAAATATATTTATAATAATCAGAAAATAAACGCGATTCAATTCAAACGGGCTATTACTATTTTCTATCCACCTTATTTGAAATATTAAAATTATCTGTTTGCTAATTTTGTTTTTCCATTTCAATATTACCTCTGCCTGAGCCTCGGGATAACATCTTTGCCAAGGCAAAAAATGCTAACATTAACTGGCGTACGGGACCGGTTGTGCGCAAACCCGAATTGGGTTTGCAAGCCAGGCTGTTGCTAAAATCGTATTAAACCGTTTCATCGGGAACAAAAAGAACTGAAAAATGACAGAATCAAAAAATATCCGTCTCACAACTACAGTGGCCGGTGCGGGTTGAGCTTCCAAATTGCCGCCAGGGGACCTGGACAAAGCGCTGTGTGGGCTGGAATTTCCCACAGATAAAAACGTTATCATCGGCCTGGACAGGGCCGATGACGCCGGCGTTTATAAAATCTCAGACGATCTGGCCATTATTCAAACCGTTGATTTCTTTACCCCCATCGTAGATGATCCCTACTGGTTCGGACAGATTGCGGCTGCTAATGCCCTGAGCGATATTTACGCCATGGGCGGCATTCCGAAAACTGCCATGAATCTAGTGGCATTTCCCATCAAAGATATGGATATCTCCGTGTTGCGCCAGGTTATTCAGGGTGGTTTGGACAAAATGAAAGAGGCTGAGGTGGTTTTAATCGGCGGCCACAGCATAGAAGACCGAGAGCTTAAATATGGGCTGTCGGTTACCGGCTTTGTGCATCCGGATAAAATCTTAACGAAAAGAAACCTTAAGATCGGTGATCAATTGGTGCTCACCAAACCGCTGGGAACAGGGATTATCAACACCGCCATCAAAGCGGGACTGGTGTCGCAAGATGTTATCGAAAAAGTCACCCGGATTATGGCTGCCTTGAACCGTGACGCTGCCGAGGTACTCAAGAATTATCCGGTTCACGCGTGCACAGACATTACCGGCTTTGGGTTGCTTGGCCATCTGGCGGAGATGGTGTGCGATTCCGGAATAGGTGTTCAGCTAAACAGCAGCCAGGTTCCCATCATTTCGGAAACATATGAGTTCGCTTCCATGGGGATGATACCGGCTGGTGCCTACAAAAACCGCGAATTTAGAGAGGCGATGATAGAAATTTCTCCCTTGGTCGATCGCGGTGTCACGGATGCGCTGTATGATCCCCAGACATCCGGCGGTTTGCTGATTTGTGTAGCTAAAGAAAAAGCCAATTCGCTGATGGATGAATTAAGGCACCATAAAATGGAAGATTCCGCCGTCATTGGAGAAGTTATCCCCGAGCCGAAGGAGCGCATCGTTGTCGTCTAGCGCGTGACGTTTGAAAGGAGGATGTTATGAAAGAGATCGATGCCCGCGGCCTAGCATGCCCCGCACCGGTATTGCAAACAAAAGCGGCCTTGCAATCTCAAAAACTGGCGGAAGTTAAAGTTATCGTTGATAATGAGGGTGCCCGGCAAAACGTCAAGCGTTTTTTAGAATCCGAAGGGTTTGAGACCGCTGTGCAAAAAGACGGTAATGATTTAGTCGTCATCGGCAAATGCAGCGCGACACTGCAACCGCACCCCCAAAAAGTACCGGAGGCCGATACAGAGCCAAAAAAAATCGTGATTATGTGTGCGACGGATCGGATCGGCTTCGGAGATGATGAGCTGGGCCTAAAACTGATGGTCAACTTCATTGGTACCCTAAAAGAAATGGGGCCTGATTTGTGGCGCTTGGTACTTGTGAACAATGGGGTTAAACTCACCATTGACGAATCACCCGTTTTACAGGATCTAAAACGGCTGGAAGATGACGGACTGACGATCCTTGTCTGCGGAACCTGCCTGGAGCACTTTGACCTGTTTGGTAAAAAAAAAGTGGGCGAAACCACCAATATGCTGGATATTGTGACCGCCATGCAGCTGGCGGACAATGTGATTACGATTTAGGAGACGTTTTGCACCTTTATCCCGGTAATTTTGGAATCCTTATCAGATCTGCGGGCATCTAAATTTCCACCTTTTTCATCTTCCCAACCGGTCTATTGCTTTGTAGAAAGCACCGGCCAGCGGTAAAAACCAGGGGGTTTTTCGATAATAGAAGCGCGTGGGAAAGGGAAGATCAATGAATGGCAGATCAACGGGCTCACCGACAGCCATCCTGGCAAGCATGTAACCGAAATACACACTCAACGCCACCCCGTGTCCGCAGTATCCAAGGGCGTAATACAATCCGGCTTGCTGCCCGATGTGCGGCATGCGATCAAACGTAAAACCCAGTTTACCGCTCCAGTAATATTCGACTCGGTAGGGTTTTAGCTGCGGGAAGACCTCCTGCATATCGTTGTGCAGCTTTGCGGCGGCGATTCGGTCATCTGTTTTACCAAAACTGACCCGGCCTCCGAACAACAGCCGATTACCGTCAACTCGCCGAAAATAATATAAAAGATGCTTGGTATCGTAGACCATACGACCCTGCGGAATCAGTTCCCTGGCAAGCTCCAGTGGCAGGGGTTCGGTGACCACGATAAAACTGGCGACCGGGATCACCCGACGTCGCAAAAATTTTAACCACGCGGGGGTGTAGCCGTTGGTGGCAACAATCACGGATTCGGCCCGAACAGTGCCGCGCGGCGTTTCAAGCTTGAAATAATGGTTTGATTGCGATATGCGCTGAACCGGCCTTTCTTCAGATACACACACTCCGGTTTCTGATATCCGCTTTAAAATTCCATGGACCAGTTTGGCCGGGTTCAAACCGGCACTGATCGGATCTACCAGCGCACCGTGGTATAAGGGAGAACCCAGTTCGGCCGACAGGTCCTTTGGCTCGACGAGCAGGGTTTCATGACCGAAGGTATCTAGCAGAAGCCTGCGGGCGTTCACTAGGTCTTTGACATGGCGCCGGGTGTATGCGGCACACAGCGCCCCGTATCGTTTAAAATCACAGTCAATCTTTTCATTGTGGATCCACGCCTCCAGGAAGTCAACCGCTGCTGTGCCGATACAGTATAGGCCCAGGGCACGTTCGTGGCCGTACCTGGCAATGAGCTCTTGAGGGAATAAGGTCAGACCGGTCATCGCCATCCCGGCATTGCGGGAGCTGGCCCCTTGGCCCACGCGACTGGCTTCGAGCACCACAACAGAACATCCTTTAAGCGCCAGATGGCAGGCCGCGGACAATCCGGTGAGACCGCCGCCGATAACGGCTATATCATACGTGTCCGCAAGCGGATCCGGTTTAATTGGAAGCGGCGGCCCCGAGAGGGTTTCCGGCCAATAAATTCGATTTTTCATTATTTCGGAGTGGGCCTTCCATTCGCGCCGTCTGCTGAATATTAAGCTCATTTTTTTCTTCAATCCTAATTTTAGTTAAATAATTGAATAGTTATGTAGATTTATAGAAATTATCCCTATACCCGTTCGCGTATGAACCGAAATGGAGAGTAGAAAAACATGATTTGGATGTCAATCATGAAAGCTTGAGCCAATGAATTTACGAATATTGTAAATAAATTCAAACTTTTATTTAATTATGCGCTTTTCCGCTTGATTTTTTTTCTAACGCAATGGTATTCATGTTAGATGCGTTTTTGGTTACCAACTCATTGGGAACATAATATGACTCGATCTTTTATATCTGTACAACCAATAGAAAGGAGGAAAATCATCATGATAAAGAAAAACATAGCAATGCTGATCGTTATATTTGCCTGCCTGGCGTTTCTTGCAGTACCCGTTGGAGTTGCCGATGATGCGCTAAAAGTAGGTGCCTATGGTGGCTATTTTAAAGACTCCTTTGATAAGCATATCTATCCGGATTTCACTAAAGAGACGGGAATTCAAATCGAATCGATTGCTGAACCCACCGGTGAAGCCTGGCTGGTGCAGCTGGAGCAGGCCGCCCGTGCCGGACAAGCCCCGGCGGATGTTTCCATGATGTCCCAAACGGTGATGCTCAGGGGCCAGAGAACCGACCTGTGGACGCCTTATGATCTGAACCAAATCCCCAATCACAAACACCTCTTGGCCCAATCCATCAATCGGTATCCCGACGGTCGTGTCAGCGGTATCGGTGCGGTAGGCTGGTACATCACCCTGGTCTCCAATACCAATGTCTTTAAAACGGCCCCCACCTCCTGGGCGGACATGTGGGCACCGGATAAAAAGAACTCCCTGGGGCTGCTGGCGTTAGCCTCCAATTCATTCCTTTTGGAGATAACAGCCAAAACCTTTTTCGGCGGATACGACATTCTCAACTCTCAAGAAGGTATCCTCAAAGTCATGAACAAGTTGGCCGAGCTCAAACCCAACGTGAAGCTGTGGTATCGTGATGAAGGACAGTTCCAACAGGCTCTGCAGTCCGGTGAGATCCCCATGGGGCAGTATTACCATGACGTCGCCGGCCTGGCCGCAGCCGACGGTCACCCCGTGCGCTCCACCTTCCCAAAGGAAGGCGGTGTCTATGACTCCGGAAGTTGGGCCGTGTCCAAAGCATCGAAGAAACTCAAAGAGGCCTACATTTTTATCGACTACATGTGCCGTCCGGAAATCCAGGCCAAACTGTCACGCAAAGTCGGTACGGCACCCACGGTGAGACGCGATGTTAGCGGGCTGACGGATGCAGAATTTGCTTCGGTTTCCAGCGAAATAACGCCGATCATCCCCCGTTACGATATTTACACCGGCGATTTGAGCGACTGGGTCAATCAGAAGTGGACGGAAATGGTGACCAAGTAAGTTGAACTCCTCGAAAGCAAGAAGAATGGGGCCGAAATCCGGCTCCATTCCTTCTTCTAAAATCCCAAATCTCAAGCACCCCCGCCACAAAGATGTCGGGCAAGCCGCCAGAAAGACGGCGGGCAGGCAAATCTCATCGCCATTTTCTTGGTTTCAGGTGTTCCGCCGAAGGCGGATCAGGAATACAGAGTGGGGGGCTGAATCCCGAACACTGAAACCTGAACACCAACTCCTTGGCATTTATGGCAGGATTAACACTCGAAAATATCAATAAAAATTTTGGATCGGTGGTTGCGGTACGCGATGTTACCCTTCTGCTTCCCGATGGTCAATTTGTCTGTTTCCTCGGGCCGTCCGGCTGCGGCAAGACAACCCTTTTGCGCCTCATCGCGGGATTGGAAAAACCCAGCCGCGGCCGTATTTTGCTGGACGAAGAAGACATTACCCACACCCCCGCGCACAAGCGCAATTTTGGCATGGTGTTTCAGTCGCTGGCATTGTTTCCGCATTTGACTGTCGGCGAAAACGTTAGCTATAGCCTGCGAGTGCGAAAAACAGGCAAAGCCATTCGGCGCCAACGAGCCCGCGAATTACTGGATCTTGTGAAATTATCCGGTCTAATCGATCGGCACATTTCGCAGCTTTCCGGCGGACAACGCCAGCGGGTTGCGATGGCCCGCGCCTTGGCCATTGAACCCAGACTGTTTCTGCTGGATGAGCCTCTTTCAGCACTGGATGCCAAACTGCGCGAAGATATGCAGCTGGAGCTGCGTATGCTGCAGCAGCGCCTGGCAGTTACCACCATCCTCGTCACCCATGATCAGCGAGAAGCGATGACCATGTCCGACCTGGTGGTGGTGATGGGACCGGATAATCGGGTTCACCAGATGGGCTCCCCGCTTGAAATCTATCGCAACCCGGCCGATACGTTTGTGGCCGATTTTATCGGCACCAGCAATCTTCTGGACGGCACCTGTAGTGGACCCCGGGAAATAACGGTCCGCGGGGTGCGTTTGGAAATCTCCGAAATGCCCGATGGAATGGCCCTCGATACAACGGTTACCGTTTCGGTGCGCCCCGAAGAGGTCCATGTGCTGCCGGGCACAGAAGAAGGCGGCAACCGGTTGTATGGCAGTGTTTCTTTTGTGCGGGATGTGGGCTCGAGCGTCGAAATCTATCTAGATTGCGGCGGGTTTCAAATCGTCAGTCAATCGACACCCAAAGGAAGGCCGGCCGTCAAACAGGGTGATCGAGCCACTGCCGTGCTCCCGCCGACAGCCTGCGTTGTACTGAGATCATGATCGGAGAAAAACCAAAAGGCATACGTGCGCACCTGACATTGGTCTACCCGGCACTGATGCTTGGGATCTTTTTCATTGTACCTTTCGGTCTCATGGCGGCCGTCAGCTTCTTTCACCGCCAACCCGGCGGCTTTTACATTCCAGGCTTTGAGCTGGCCAATTATAAAAATCTCTATACGGTACTTTTCGGCCGGACGCTGCTATTTTCCCTGTTTGTCGCGGGGCTGTCGGCTGCCATATGTGTTTCCATTGGTTTTCCGTTTACCTTTTTTATTACTCGCATGAAACGGCGTGCTCAGGTGGTGTGGCTGGTCCTTCTAATGTCCGTGCTGTCACTGTCGGAAGTTATTGTCGGTTTTGCCTGGTCGCTGCTGCTGTCACGCACCGCCGGTTTGTCAAATCTCTTTGTCTGGTTTGGATTGATGGAGCGCTCTGTGGCGTGGTATCCGGGCTTTGTTGCGTTGCTTTTTGGAATTTGTTATCTGGCCTTCCCATACACCGTTCTGGTTCTATACCCGCCGCTGTCACGACTTGATCCTGCCTTACCGGAAGCAGCCCAAACGTTGGGAGCTTCTCCCATGCGAACTTTTTTTACGGTCGTTGTCGGGTCGCTGCGCAATGCCATCGTCGCGGCGTTTGTGATGGTATTTGTCTTCACCCTCGGGGCCTATTTGCTGCCGCAGATTCTCGGTCGCCCCCGGCACTGGACGCTTTCGGTCCTGATCACCGATGCGGCCATCTATCAGACCAATATGCCGCTTGCGGCGGCCATGGCGATATTTTTCATGTTTGTAAGCCTTGTGCTGGTCGCGTTGACCATGATCATCGGCAAAGGAAAGAAAATCAAAACAGTATGAGCAAGACACTGCGCAACATTTTCCTTGGTTTGGTGTTATTTTTGTTGAGCGGACCGCTGGTGGTGGTCTCAGGGGTGTCGCTAAATGCCAAAAAACGGCTGTTTTTCCCGCCGGAAGGTCTGTCCTTGCGCTGGTACGTAGAACTTTTGACCGAAAACAGCTGGCTGATCCCGGTGAAAAACAGTCTGACCATTGCCTTTACATCCAGCTTGCTTGCACTGTCTATTGCCCTGCCCTTGGCCTATTTTTTGTGGCGCTACCGGGTGTTTTACGCCCGCGCCCTGTTTACACTGGGTATCTCACCGTTTATCCTGCCGCCGGTCATCACCGCGCTGGGTTTTCTTTCTTTCTGGGTGACCGTGGGCCTTTACGGAATGATGATCGCCACCATCATCTCCCATGCCATTTTTTTTGTCACCCTGCCGCTGGTGACCATTTCGCTTGGATTCGAATCCATCGATCACGAGATCGTCGAGGCTGCCGAAACCATGGGAGCCAACTCCCGCACAGTCTTCGGCACGGTCATCTTTCCGATGGTGCGCCCCTACATGATATCCGGTTATGCCTTCGCATTTGTTTTGAGTCTCAACGAATATATTGTGGCCTACATGGTGGCCGGTTTTACGGTCGAGACCCTGCCCATCAAGATATTCAATTCCCTGCGATACGGCTATACGCCGGTGATGGCATCGGTAACGGTGGTCTTTGTACTGCTGGCCGCTCTGATTTTCGGTTTGATCGGGCGTTTCGGCGATTTGCCGAAATTGCTAGGAGCACTCAACCCCGAAGACCAATAAAATTTGAAACCAGTTTTGGTCAATCATTATATTGTTGCAAAAATAATTCATCCGCAAAAGGTGAGATTAATGAAAATCGCGATTTATCAGAGTGAGGGAAAGCCAAAAAAGATCGATGATAACCTCGAGAGCCTGCGCCGGGCTGCTATCAGCGCGGTCGAACAGGGGTCACGCTTGTTGATTTGCCCGGAGATGTTCCTGACCGGCTACAACATCGGCGATGCGGTTTTCAACCTGGCCGAGCCGTTGCATGGACCTGTTTTGCAAAAAGCAGCGGCAATTGCACGTCAAACAGAGATCGCGCTGCTCTTCGGCTATCCGGAGCGCAATGGCGCCGATGTTTACAATTCCGCTATTCTAATCGACCGTAAGGGAGAAATACGTGCCAACTACCGCAAGACCCATCTCTATGGTTCTGAAGAGAAGCGCCTTTTTCGGCCGGGAGACGCTTTTGTTGTGGTGGAGCTGGAAGGAGTAAATCTCGGTATCTTGATTTGTTATGATATTGAGTTTCCCGAAACCGTGCGCGCGCTGGCGCTGGCCGGTGCCGAGCTTATCGCGGTGCCAACGGCCATAATGGAGCCTTACTGCCTGGTCGCCCGGCTCGTTGTTCCGGCGCGCGCTTATGAAAACCAGATTTTTACCGCCTATGCCAACCGCTGCGGCCATGAGGGCGATCTCACCTATTGCGGTCTTAGCTGCATCGTCGGACCTGACGGCTCAGATCTGGTGAGGTGCGGAACGGATGCGGGGCTGATGGTTGCCGACATCGATAGGGCCGACATTACAGCATCGAGAGAAATAAACCACTATCTCACCGATCGACGGCCGGAGTTATACAAAAATCCAATTATGGGGAGGATACTCGGCTCAGACGAATAAGCGCCAGAAGACAAGAAACTAGATTTATTTCTCTTCAACCTGAAGCTCAATACTGTTGACTTAAGAGATTTTCCAATTGTGGGAGCGGGAAATAATAGCAATTTGGGAATAATTTGCCCGCGCCATCTGCATTTAATAGCGAACGTCGCAGCTCCGGGAACTGTATTGCTCGCGCAATTCAATTTCCTTTCAATATCTTTCAAGATGGCTTCAGGTTTAGCGTCTGTTTGACAATGTCTTTATCATGTTCATAGTCAATGACGCGCTGCAGCATGATCTTGTTGGCCATAACCGGTCCGGCACCATGCCAGGTCGCCACACCGTGTTGACCGGCCGTCCAGTGTTGTAAAAGCTTGTGGGCTTTTAAAATGTTTTCGGTGGGTTCATCAGATCCGAAACTGTAAAACTCATTTACGTAATCTTTGACTTCCGGATTTTTCAACTCTTTTAACGACGGCATGGTTACAATCAACCCTCCGCCGATGTCTCCGGCCAGGGCCATGGTTCGCCAGAACGCATTGCAAATGTTGAGCTTCGATACATTGCTCATCAATTCATCCGGCAAGAAAACACCCGATCCAGGAGGTTCTTCCGCACCTTTGGTAGCCGAGGCCAAACCGCAGGCCCGTCCGGTTTCTCGCAGTACCACCATTTCCATTAACTGGTCATTGATGTGGGTAGCCCCTTCCAGCCCCTTGTATTCCTGGATCAGTTTGCAGGCCCCGATGATCTGATTCATAAACCCCACTTTACACGTGCCGCCACACGTCATCCGGTGGGTTTTGGCAAAGCGGGTGACCAGCTTCAGGGAGTAATCAACTTCCCCACAATGAAACACCCGTTCCCAGGGAACAAATACATCCTTAAAGATAACCATGGATGTCTCTCGCTGGCCATACACCGGATTGCCGAGCTCTTCGAAATTATCAGCCAGATCTCTTTCGGCAGAATACGGCGAATACTGACATACGTATGTGATACCCCTGGCATCGGTGGGAATGGCAAATGCAATGGCATAATCTTCTTCACCCTCGAAATGGGCGGCCTGGGGCAAGACCACCAGTTCATGGCTGGCAAATGCTCCGCTGATGTTTATCTTGGCTCCGCGCACCACGATACCGTCTTTGTTTTTATCCACCAGCTTTAATGAAAGATACGGATCCGGCCAGTCCAACGTCTTTTGGCTGCGCTGGCCCCGTGGCTCGGTCAGCGCTCCGGCAACGGAGAGATCCTCTCGTTGCACCATTTTAAGATACTCCAAAAAACGCGGATAATATTCTGTCCCCACCTCCCTGTCCATTTCCCAGCAGGTGCTGGCCAGGGAGTGAAACGCATCATATCCCACGCACCGATAGATACAGGTCCCCAGCATTTCTGCGGTGAACGTCCCGGCTTCAGCTTTTTTTACTAAATCGTCAATGCTGGCGCTGATATGGGTGTAGCGGTTGACCACGTCATCAATCAGCGGTGAATAACATGACATAATATCCCTATGGTCGGGACCCAGGGCCCAGGCATAACTAGCTTTATTGGCCTCTACGACGGTTCGTGTATTCCTGTTTTCAAGAACGTTATCTACTTTTTTCCCGTTCATAAATACCCTTGGTTTCAGGTTTTTCAAACTCTCTTCGAATTGTTCCGGTGTCATTAATGCCATCAGTTTCCTCCTTTAATTAGAACCTATCTCAAAAATGCCTCTAAGTGTCCATGGCTGCGTTGCCGAGCGAATCAAAATGCTCACATACTAACGTGTATGCTCCGCTTTTGATTCGCTCTGCGTCTTGCCCTGAACCCTGATCCACTATTTTTGAGATAGGTTCTAAGGTCATATCCCAAAAAAATGTTACAAAGACGAAGTACGATCGTTTCAGGTCTCAAAAAAGGCCGATAGGCTAGGAAGCTATAAGGCTGGGAAGCTGGAAGGCTTGAAAGCGCGAAAGCTTTTTGACCTCTTGGCCTTCCAGCCTTCAAGCTATGAGCTATCAGCTACGAGCTATTTTGCCTGACACCTGAAACCTCGATTGAACGTCGAAATCTGGCCTTTTTAATATGAAATTTAACCGGAGTAAAGTGAAATGAAACCGCATACAAAAGAAAGTGAATACCTGATGCCGCTGGAAGTGGCTGGGTTGAAGTATCGCAACAATTTTGTTGTCGGTTCCGGTCCGGCAGTCAAGACGCTGGATATGATAACGGAAATCGAACGCTGGGGCTGGGGCGGAGCCAGTCTCAAATTAGCGATTGATCCAACCTATATCAGTAAGCCCCCCAGATACCGCTGGCTGAAGAAGCATAAATACCATGCATTTACTGCCGAAACGCGGCTGACCTTTGATGAAGGGCTCAGGCTCATGGAGGCGGCCCGAAAAGCGGTCAGCGAGTTGATCCTTTACGCCAATATGTCATATGCTGGAGAGCAAGGCGACGACGGCTGGATCCGGATGGCCAAAAAATATGAGGACGCCGGCGCCCATGTTATCGAGCTGAATATGTGCTGTCCGAACATGTCGTTCAATGTCGAAAGCTCCGGAGGCCAGACGCACGTAGTCTCCGGCGCCAGTGTCGGATCCAATCCGGATATCGTATCAAAGACCGCTTTAGCGGTCCAAAAGGCTGTCAATATACCGGTTTTTGTAAAGCTAACGCCCGAAGGCGGAAAAATCGCAGAGGTGGCCAAAGCCTGCTTTGACAACGGCATCGCCAGTGTGGGCAGTACCGGCAACCGACTGGCAATTCCGGATTTTGATATCGATAATCCCGAGCATGGTATTTGCCATCTGCAGGATGAACCCACCCTGGCCTGTTTTTCAGGGCCCTGGATCAAACCGCTGGCCCTGCGTGACGTCTATGAAATTCGAAAGCAGTGCAATCCAGACGACATGGTTATGGGCAGCGGTGGGATCGAAAGATGGAACGATGCCGTTCAAATGATGATGTGCGGGGCGGATTTTATTCAGATATGCACCGGGGTGATGATCAAGGGCCCTAAAATATTGCCGAAAATCGTCAAGGGCATTCAGCAATTTATGGAAGAAAAAGGGTATAAACATTACAGGGATTTCAGGGACGTGATTGTTCCGCGGATAACCCCGACCGACCAGCTGACGCTTTATCGGGGTCATGCGGTAGTTGATGAAGAACAGTGCACGGGGTGTGGTATCTGTGCGGATGTCGGTCATTGTTATGCCATCACCATGAAAGATGAAAAGGCCAAAATATTCGTGGACGACTGCACCGGATGCAGTACCTGCACCGATGTGTGTCCGGTAAGTGCCATTTCCATGCAGGTGCTTGAAAAGATTGATTAATTGAGGCCCGGCATTGAAGCTAACGTGCGCAATGCACTTGCGATAATAGAGACCTTCAAAGAAAAAAAGAAATCGGAAGTGGCATAGCCAGGAGCGATTAAAAGATCTTTAATTTTCCCGCCGCGGCTGGATCATAGCGTGGCGCATGCACAAAATCCGGATTGCCGGAAACAACTTTATCAGGAGAGTAATAAATTGAACGATTACAAACCGTTGGATCTTTTGGTGATCGGCGCCGGCATGATTGTTCATGATCTCCTCCTGCCGTCAGTTTATCATCTGCAACGCCTGGGAATTGTCAAAGATATCTCGGTTTGCGGCACCCGCGTAAGTTCCCTGCAGGCGCTTAAGGATAACACGCTGATCAAAGAATCCTTTCCGGGGCAGGATTTTAAGCCGTATCCAGCCCTGGATTCAGATGCGGGCGGCGATCAGGCATTATATAAAACGGTTTTGAGCCAAATGGCGCCTTACCAGGCTGTTGTCATTGCGCTGCCCGACCAGCTTCATTATCAGGTGGTTATGGATGTCCTGGACAGCAATCAGCATATTTTATGCGTCAAACCCCTGGTTCTGACGCATCGACACACTGTCGAAATTGCAAAAAAAGCCGAATCCAAGGGCCTTTTTATCGGTGTTGAATACCATAAGCGATTCGACCGGCGATCGCTGATGGCCAGGAGAAATTACCTGAGCGGTGATTTGGGCGAATTCGTCATCGGTGAAGCCAAAATGATTGAACCCTATTATTACCGGTTTTCCAACTTTCAGAACTGGTTTACATCAGATTGCACGGATCCCTTTGTCTACGTGGGGTGCCATTATGTAGACCTGGTCTATTTCATCACCGGACTCAAGCCTGTAGAGGTTTCGGTTTCCGGTGTAAAAGGCAAATTCCCCAACGGCAACGAGGCCTATATGTGGGCCAATGGCCGCGTGCGGTTTGAAAACGGAGCCCTATTATCCGTGACAGATGGTCTGGGATATCCGGATGCTGGCGCCGGTCCAAATGAGCAGGGTCTTTCCATGTTTTTTGAGGGTAATGATCGGGGCGCCGTATTCAAACATAACGATCAGTTTAGAGGCGTTGAATACAGTTTCATAAAAGGCCGGGGTCCAGCCAACAAGCTTTTCCATGATATCAATCCGGAGTTCTTTCAACTGATACCGTGGGAAGGAGAAGGCTATAAACCCATCGGATACGGTCCGGATTCAGTTATGACCAATATTAAATACATGAGCCAAATCGAGGTCCGGGTGGATCAAGACCCGGACAATGCCCATTCGGTGAGACTTCAAGCCAGAAAAGAGGCCAACCTGAAAGGCTTGATGGCGACGCCGGAGAACTCTTATATCAACGAACTGGTTCATGAGGCGGCGCGGCTGTCAATTTTAAATGAAGGGGATATTGCCCTGATCACATATGAACCGGAACCCGGTGTCAGGCTAAAACACGAATATAAGTAAATGAAAATTGAAGATCGAATATTGAAGGCATCCTGTCGATTTTATTTATAATGCATATATCAAAATGCTGGAGCGCAGCGACTTCAATAAGCTTATAAAAAGCCAGCGTGTGTTGAAGTTAAATGCTGTCGAATTATAGGAGAATGTTACGTGGCTGAATATTCGGTTGAACCTGGTGACGTAAAAAAAGTGTCGACCCGCTATCGAACCATTCAAACCAAGATACCGGTTCCGGAATCTCTGGCTATCTTTGCGTCTCTGAAAGAATCCGAACCGCGCGCTATGATGGGTATGCCGCCGGTCGTCTGGGATCGGGCTGAAAGTTTTAGCGTTTATGACAAATGGGGCAATCGTTGGATAGACTGGTCATCCTGTGTACTTCTGACGAATGTCGGTCACGGCAGGGAAGAAATCAAAGCTGCCCTAAGAGAACAAATTGATCAGGGACTACTGGCCACTTATGTTTTTGTGCATGAAAAGCGCGCCGAGCTCACCAAAGCATTACAGGCTCTTTCTCCGGATCGGGACCATTATCAGGTGTTTTTATTGAGCACCGGGAGCGAGGCGATTGAAAACTGTATCAAATTGGCGAAAACCTATGCACTCGAAAAACATGGCTCCGAAAAAAAATATATTGTTTCTTTCGAAAATGCCTTCCATGGCCGCACCATGGGCGCTCAGCTGGTCGGAGGCAACCCGGCGCTGAAAAAATGGATCGGCACCGTCGACCCCACTTTTGTTCAGGTTCCGTTTCCGGACGGCTATAATGCCACGGATACGTCCTTTGAGCTTTTCCGGGAAGCCATCGCGGCCAGAGGAATCAAAGAAACGGACATCGCCGGCGTGATAACAGAGTCATACCAGGGGGGCTATGCGGGTTTTCTACCGGTCGCATACGCCCAAGACCTGGAAACTTTTTGCCGGTCACATGATATTGTCATGATTTACGACGAGGTCCAGGCCGGTTTCGGGCGCACCGGGAAAATGTTTTGCTACGAGCATTACGGTGTGCAGCCGGATCTGATCGCCTGCGGCAAGGGCTTGAGCTCATCGCTGCCGATCGCGGCGGTTATCGGCAGAGCAGACATTATGGATCTATATCCGCCGGGATCAATGACCTCAACCCATTCGGCCTCGCCGCTTTGTGTGACGGCAGCCCTTGCCAATCTAAAAATTTTACATGCAGAGGATTTAATCGCCAATGCCGCCCGCATGGGTGAAATCCTGATTCCCGAATTGGAGCGAATCCGCAATCAATATCCCAAAATTCTGGCGGTGGTCCACGGCAAAGGATTGGTGGCCGGCATTCGGGTAGCAGACCCCAAAACCGGCAAGCCGGATGGTGAAACCGCGCTCAAAATAAATACGGCCTGCTACCAAAAAGGTTTGCTGATGTTTGCACCGGTGGGTTCCAAGGGTGAATCTGTTAAAATTGCGCCGCCATTGACGATTACGGAAGGGGCGCTGCGGGAAGGGATCGACGTATTTGAAGAGGCTCTGAATGAGGTTTTGAATTGACAATTATCTATCGGGTGAGCCCGTTAACCCGTTTTCCGGTTAAGAAAAATAGACATTTTTCCTTTGATTACTTTCTCTTGGGTTATAGATCTGAAAAAAATTTATAATAGGGCTTATCTGTGGCCATTCTCAAAATCATCAAACCCAGTTCCATGGCATGATAATCTCCCCACATCGAGGATTCACCGCAGGGCACTTTCTGCCCTTCGGGAATATGGTCCCAGGCATTGGGACGATGGTAAACGGAATGCAATAAAAGTCCCTGATGATTGGGATCAGTTGAGAGGTAAGGCGCATCAAACAAGCGATCGGTAATCGTTAAACCGGCCTGGAAGTAGCGCCTGGCAAGCGAGCTTTTTTCCTTTAGTTCCAGGTATCGCCCTAATCTAATTAACCCCTGGGCTGAAATAGCGGCAGCGGAGCTGTCCACCGGTTCGTGGTTATTGAAAGGATCGGCCGGCCGTTCGAGGTAATCCCCCAAAAGGGCTAATCCGGGTGCCCCCGTATCCCAGTATGGAATTCCGTCCACGGGTGTCTGCTCCAGGTAATAATCGGCCACTGCCGTGGCAACTTCAAGGAAACGCCGGAGAATTGATTCTTTTGTGTCAAACAATCCGGGCGCGATCCCATCGAGTTCTGCGGAAGGCAAAGATTCGATGAATTCGAGCTGTTCGGTGTATCCCAGCAAAATCCACGCATGCCCGCGGGTCCAGGTGGAAAAAGGGGCGTACCCCTGCTGGGTGCTGGGGCAGCGGTAAACGCCGTTATTGACGTTAAAGATTGATTCGTGCACCACCCGCCCGCGGACGTCATAGGCATCGCGGCCTTGGCCGAAGTAGACATTGTAACGGGCGGTGGTCTCGGCATGCTGCAGGGCTCTTTGCAGGAGATTGACTGTACAATCCTGTTCGGCCATCAGCACATGCCCGAGCTGATGGCTGATAACCAGCGCGCGCAGGGATCGAATGGTATCGGCGAAGAGAGAATGGGGGCCATTAAACGAATAGATGTACCCCAGTCCATCTGCAAGCGCTGTCCAGCGGGACGCCTGGACGGCGCCGGATAGTTTCAGCGCCAGCTCGTAATAATTTTTTTGCCATTCATTTTCCGAGATGCGGCCTTCGATCATCAGCCGCAGGAGATTGCCATATGTACTGATATTGTTGAATCCGTGGTCATGGACTCCGGTGTGACTCACATGCGGCGCCATCCGTTCAAGCGTTTGTTTGCGACCGTATTCCAAAAATTGTTTTTCCCCGGTGGCATCGTATTGCAAAATAGCGCAACCAAATTGAAAACCCTGAGTCCACTCGGTCCACCCCCGGGAGGTGTATTTGCCCGCGATGGTAAAAACCGGGCTGGGGCCGGAATCTTCCTGGCTTGCTTTGATTGCCTC
>CP070694.1:4324704-4329138 GCA_020353355.1 Desulfobacterales bacterium
AAGCGCTGCGATGAACGGCAATATTGACGCCCAATGAACGATTCCCATTCCAGGGCGCATGACAATCATTACACCGACAACTCCTACTATAACCGCCGCCCAGCGGTGCAGACCGACGCTTTCACCTAAAAGTGTAACCGACAGAGCCGTTACCAACAAGGGCGAGGCAAAAGCAATAATCACGCAATCTGCCAGCGGCATGAACAGCAACGCCACACAGAATGTGACTCCCGCACCAACTAACAGAATTGAGCGAAGCACCTGCAGTTTTATTTTTTGGGTGTAAATGATATTTCTGGGTGGACCGTGAAAAAAGAAAAGCGCGACAAAGATAAAATGAAAAAGATATCGTCCCCATAACACCATCAACAAAGGTAGTTCACTGCTGATATACTTTGCCGAGGCATCCAAAGAAGAAAAGCAGATCGTCATGAAGATCATGAAACCGATTCCATGCAGGGCGTTGCTTACCGAAGGTGAGCTCGTACTTTTATCAAGCATTAAAGGAAATTTGTCCTTTTCGGCGAATAAATTTCGGACTCCTCTGAAAAGCCTGTATCTCTATCAAACCGTGGGACTGAATGTCAATGGATTTGAATTTTTGCCTCGGCCTTGATGGCCTTGCCCTCACACTGCACGATACACGCGCGGCAGGCGGTACATCTTTCTTTTTCGGCCAACACCGCGCGGTTTTGATCATCAAATGCCCAGCATCCTTGGGGGCAAATCTCTGCACAATTACGGCAGCCGACACATTTATCACGATCATAGGCCAGTTCCCGCAAACCGTTGAGGAGTTCGGTGCGAACCGTTCCGGCAAAGGCAACATTGCCGACGGTTCCGATGCCCAATTTCGCCAGAAAAGGATCTAAATCACTGGACATTGTGGGAGCCAGTCCGCCCAGTTCACTCCCAAAAATGAACAGCATGACCATGGCGATGATAAGATCCGCTCGGATGAAAAATCGATACGGAAGATGAAGAACTTCAGAGACAACCAAAACAATGGCCAGGATGATTTCCAGAAGAACTACTTTCGTAAGGCCGCGTTTTCCCGGAAGCCACGGGCAGGTGAGCATAAAGAAAAAGAACGTCACCGTGGCCACCCATAAATAGTGCCATAATAGATGTGATCCAAAAAAAAGAAATCCAAGGGCGCCAACAAGAAAGAACGGAAAAAGAGCACCAATGGATGTATCCAGCCTTTCGCGCCAGTTATAGGTCACGCGTTTCATCTCTGCGCTGCGTTGTCGGCCGCTTTCCAGATAAGCAGGAATATCTTCGATTCGCACCGGCCCCCACTGGACGGTCCATCCGGTTTGATCTTCAACATCTTTGGCTTTTATGCCGGGGGCTCCCAGAGAAGGCAAAATCAACTTGCGGTGATCTACCAGATCATTGATGCCGCTGGTCTTTATGGCCGATACCACCGAGTGCGCATTGAAGTCTTCACCACCGGCCGCACACCATACATTCACCCCCCTGGAATCCGTCACGAGCAGCCAGGCATTCATACCTTTTAATCGTCGAAACAATCTTCTGACGGTGAGGTAGAAATTGCAGGTCACCAGCACCGGACTCTGTTGGTCGGGATTACCGATGCGACCAAGTTCTATTTTAGTCGGACACGGGAACAATCTGAAAAACATGCCCCATATAAATTTGAGCGGATTCATGTGGTATCCGGCATTTCTAATCTACCGACGACCATAGCAAATGAATCACCATGGCTGCGGATTTCTTTTTGGATGCTAAATCCCGCGCTTGAGATTTCACCGGCTAAATCGGCAATCGGATGGGATGCCGTGCGGGAAACAAGATAGGCCGCCAGCAGCATCGGTATTCGAATGGTCACATGTAAAATTTTTTTCAGTTTCTTTTGCGGCACCACTTCATCGGCAATGAGAATAAGACCGTAGGGTTTAAGAATCCGTCTACAATGTTTCAAGGCAAAATGTCGCTCATCGTCTGAAAGCTCGCTGAATGCCAGCGTGGAAACCACGGCATCATAATCGGAATCCGGAAACCCGTCCATACCCGCCACACCCATTTGATGGATGCTAACGGCGTTCGCAAGGTTTTTCTTTAAGATCCTTTGACGGGCCACCTCAACCATTTCGGCATTGACATCAAATCCCTCTACTTTTGAACCCTGAACAGCCAGCATGGCGGCAAGTTCTCCGGTACCGCATCCGATATCCAGCACGTGGTTTGCATCCACCAATTCTGCAGCAATCGTCTGTTTAACAGATAAGATTCGGCCGCGGCTGGCCCGGTCCATCATCCGATCATAGGATCGCGGACGATTTTCCAGAATTTTCATGAAGATGTAGCTGAACATTTAGCAAAGGTTCCCAGGCTTTGTTGAAAATCAGAATATTGACGAAATCGTAAAAAGTCTCTATTTCCGTCACTCCGGCGAAAGCCGGAGTCTATATCCATATGAAAAGACTGGATTCCGGCATTCGCCGGAATGACGGGCCGATCAGGTTTCGGACTTTTTACCAGACCATCAAAATTAGATATACAAATTGTCGTGTGAATTATGTTTCCTTGTGCTCGTAGACATGAACATCTCTCTGGGGAAACGGGATGCTGACGCCCTCCGCATCAAATCTTTTCTTTACTTTTTCGGTTGTCTCGAAATAAACATTCCAGTAATCGGCGGCATTGACCCACGGGCGTGCGATGAAATTGACGCTGCTGTCGGCCAGTTCCGAAACCGCTATTTTCATGGGTGGATCCTGTAAAATGCGTTCATCCTGGGACAGGATTTCCGTGATGATGTTTCTGGCCTTATCGATATCATCCCCGTATCCGATGCCAAAGACCATATCCACACGGCGGGTGCCCTTGGTCGAGTAATTGACGATGTTGTCCCCGGTTAGCTTTGAGTTCGGCACGATAATGGTCTTGTTATCGGGGGTCGCCAAGCGGGTTGTAAATATATGCAGGGCTTCTACGGTGCCGGCCACCCCGCCGCCTTCGATATAATCGCCGACTTTAAAGGGACGAAATACAATCAGCAGAAAGCCTGCCGCAAAGTTCGCCAGGGATCCCTGCAGGGCTAAACCGATTGCTAAACCGGCAGCACCCAAGACGGCGATAAATGAAGTGGTTTGAATGCCGAGCAGACCTAAGGCCGCGATGATGAAAAAAACAAATAAGCCAATATAGGTTAAGTTGGCCAAAAATTTTACAATGGTTGGATCAATTTCTCTTTTTGAAGTTATCGTGTTAACAATTCTGCGCATTATTTTGGCGATCCAACGACCAATAATAAAAACGGCAATAGCGGCCAGGATCTTAACCCCAAACACGGTAAATAATTCATAGACCTTTGCCAATAAATTTTCCATGTGCGACCTCCTTTTACATGGTAATGATCTTCCAGCCCCTTATGGGTTCTCGATCACGATCTTACTGGTGATACATTTGTGCCGAATTAACTGGGAGAATTATAATTTTCAAATATAAAAATAATTAATTAAAAAGCAAGTCGGCAATCAGCAAAGGATTTTCATGCTGAAGCTCAAAGATGGGAGCCACGATCATGGATAGGTATCCGCTAAATTTCATAGAGTGTTTCGATAGGCAACAACTAACGTGAGGGGCTGCGTGGCATTCTCGGCCTGTCGAACATATGTATTACCTGCGAAATTTAGGTATCAATAATTAATTTTGTTTTTCGATGCGTTCGCCAGGAAAAAATAAAGTAAGGCTGGATTTAGTTTTTTAATGTTGGCCGCGGTAAATTCTTCGTGGGGACTATTTATCACGTTACCATCTTCGTTTCTAATATTATCAATTTTGTCGTTGATGTCCTTTAAGATTGCTTCTTTTGGAACCACAAGCATTTGACCGTCTTCCCATTCAATAGTTGCCGGCAGGATTTTAATTTTTTTGGCGATATCATAATTTGAAAACTGTTTCAGGGTCGGCAGCATGGATTTTGGCATCAGCAAGATACCGCAGTAAATATCAGACTCTTCATAAAACGTCATTGAATTGACATGTTTTTGTGCCTCGGCAGCCCTGGGATGTCGATAAATGATAGGGGTATTCTTCTCTTTTAGCTGAAAGACCAGAACAGCGGTGATTGCAATCAGTAACGACAGATACAATAATGTTTTGTATTTATTTAGAAATTTCATGGCCTGTTCCCCATCTTGAAATACAGTCTCAGGTATTAAAAAAGTCTTCCAGGGAGCATGATATTTTCGGCTGCATATGGTATCCTATTAATGTAGCAAGTATCTTGCCAAAAAATAAAACCGTGCAATCTTGAAATTTGAATATTTCAGACCTAGTTTTAGCCTCAATTACGACTGAGATAATTTTTGTGGAGGATTTACTCATGCGGTTGTTCAAACAAATTAGCATTGGGCTTTTTCTGGTAATCCTTATTGCAACTTCCGGCCTGACGGCGGATTC
>CP070694.1:4329238-4332873 GCA_020353355.1 Desulfobacterales bacterium
CGCTTTCTCTTACACGGTAGCCGCCATGGGAGTTGCTGTCGAAAACTTCACATACCTGGCGCATTATATCGCTCTTCAATCCATTTATCAAGGCCAGGGGCATGTTTTTTTTAAATTTTTTTGCCACGGACAAACACATTTTCGCGACAAACACGGATTTTTTAGGATTTGGTTTCAGGCGAATTTGCACCCTCCCGTCATGGGGGTTGACTTTTCTTTTTTGATATAGTAATAATATGGTATCAGGAGATGGTAGAGATAATGAAAAAAAATCATATCTTCGTTTCACACAGCACCAAGGATAAGGCTTTTGTGGATGCCCTTCGCAAAAGTTTGGAAATCCAGGGATTGAAAGCCTGGATGTATTCACGCCAATTGGCAGCCGGTGATGAATTGGAGAAGAAAGTAAAAGAAGCTATCCGACAGGCCCGTGCATTTATTACCGTATTCAGTATCAACGCCTTTAACTCTCCATGGATATTGAAGGAGATGAAACATGCCCTTGGAGTTAAGAAGAAACAGGGGGATGATTACCCTGTGATTCCTTTGCTCCCGACTTTGACACTTTTGGGGCGAAGAGGGGCATAGATAAAGGATTTCTATTTTTTCCCAGGCACTACATTTATAATGTATGGAGTTAATAAAGGTTCGGCGTTAAAGATAGAATAAATTTTTTTAGCATCTTGAGTGATTTTTGAAGGCAATCCATACCTTATCTTCTTTTTGGTATCGTACAGAATACTGGTCTGAATTTTGACTAAAATCTGTCTTATCCTTTCAGGGCTTAGCTTTTTATATTGAAGTTTCACTCGATACTCCATATATCGAACCAATGAATAAGCTGTAAAAACAATGGCAATATGTGCCCTAATTCGCGATGGCGTCCAATGAAATACTGGCCGTACCTTTAAGTCGTGTTTGGTTATTCTAAAAGATTCTTCTACCGTCCATAAGTTACTGTAATATACCAATATCTCAGATGGTTTGCACTCCTTTATATTGGTTATAACTCCGTGAAGACCATCCCATTTACTATCTTCTGATATCTTTGATTTATCCAGAACTATTTCACTCTTACCTTCTATCTTCAAATATTTCTTGTAACCATAATTAGATAAATAAGATTTCTGATTCCGGGTCTTTTCCAACTTCTTTTTTAATTTCCACAGGGCACGCTCTCTATCTTTTCTATCTTTCTGGGCACGCTCCTCTTTATAACTCACAATTAAACGCCGACCTTCCTCATACTCGAATTCAGCAATCTCATAGCCCTCCGAATAAGACTCATATGAATCTTTATTCAATATCTTCTCCTTTAACCTCTGGCTCATATTCCGAAGACGTGCACCGACAATGTATTGATAATAATAATCCTTCGATTCCAGTTTCTCTAAATTCTCATGGTTAAACATTCCACCATCGGCTACAAACACCACTCGGTCGATTCTAAACTCTTTTTTTATCTCACGAAGCATCGGCAGCAATGTGTGACCTTCATAGGTATCTCCTTTAAACATCTTATAACCAACAGGAAGACCTTCTTTGGTCACCAATAAGGCAAATAACACTTGAGGCTGGTTAAATTTCATGTCCTTACTGTAACCCAAACGTCGAAACTCATCATCACTAAAACTTTCAAAATAAATGGTGGTGGCATCGAAAAAAACAACGTCTATTTTGATGCCAAAAAGCGATTGGGTATTTTGAAAAGTAATCTTATTCAACCTCTTGATGCTCTTGTCGTCTAACTTATCCATCATGCGGTATACTTTATGTAAGGGAAGAGATATGCCAAAATCTTCTTCTAACATCTCTACAGTGGCAAGCTTGCTTTGAGGATTGGCTATCCGGGCAATTACGATATCTTTAAATATCTTCACTAAACCCGGTTGACGACTACGGCCAGAAAATACTTTATCATAACCCATCTCATCAAAAAGACACCCATATATGTCGTGTATTCCACTGGTCACTCTGGCCTCTTCTATGATATCTTTTAGGTTTACATGGTAATGGTAATTGTAGCTTTCACTTACGTTTTCGGCGTTTTCGCCGTTTTCGGCCTTCGTTTGGGGCACTATCACCAGGGGTTTCTTTTTTAGACGGGACAGTTCTTCCGGAGGAAACAAGGGGAGTTGATTGTCTTTTTCTAATTTAGCTTTTATTGACTCAGCAAGATTTTTTAGCTGCTCGATTTCGCTATCATCCGTAGCTATCCCAACATGCCGGACAATTTTCTGAGATACTTTATTGCCCTTACGAACGGACTGAACAATTTGCACCGATTTTCTTGGGCTATTGGGAGTCATCTTTACTCTAACAAACATATCGTATTATATCATGTTTTTGCCAAAAATTAAACAATAAATATTTTTTTGCTAGGCACTACATTTTAGCTTTTAAAAATGATTAATGGAAATTACCATCAATAATAGATTATGGGTTTCGAGCATTTACAAAACTGTCAAAGTCGGGATAAAAGACAAGTTTTTATCTTACCTTCAATGGGGACAAAATTACACGGAGCGATTCTCTGAATTACTCCCGGACCGCATTGAAAAAATAGGCACCTCCATTGCTCAAATGATGCCCCCTGAGACAAAAGATTTCATCATTTATCTTTTGACAAGAGAGACCCCCTACGAAATTGAAGATGCGCAGCTTGAAATGTATAGAGACATTATTTTTGATCAATTCCATGAACCGGTGATTATAAAAGCCAGGTTTATCGAACGAACAGACGAGGCTTAAATAGAGGTTGATATGAAAGCAGGAGATCAATTTATCAAAAAAATAAAAAAAATCCCCATCCAAACCAACCGCGAACAATTTATTGAAAAATACCTTCAGAGCATCGGCAAAGAAATGGCCACACTCTTTCTAGTGGAACACTGCGGCATACTCCTATTTACCAAAAGCACCCTGTTGAAGGACCTATTAGTTGAAACGTATGAGCGCCAATCTACATCATTTGAATATCTTGACCTCGACTCTCTCCCATGGCTGACAAAAAAAGATAACCAACAAAATATTATCACCCTTTCAGACCTAAAAAGCCTGGAAGATAAAGACCCATTGAAACAATCATTGATCAGTCTTTTTGGTTCCCCGCTTCGCTCCGGGGTAATCCGTCCTATCTATTTCAATCAAGCAGTCATCGGCTCCATCATCCTGTTGTACGAATACACAATCCACCTTTTTACCCCTTATGAAATAGAGATATTAAAACAAGCCTCTGACCATTTGACATACGCCCTGGAGAAACTGGTAAGAAAAAAAATGATGGAAGCCGCAAAAAAAATCCTATTCCATATCAATGAATATCACCAACTTTTGAGACAGGATGAGGCCCAAAACAAAAACCCCAATATCATCGCCGAAGTGCTCCAAAAAGTTTTCGACTTAAAGAGCGTCTATATAATGATAAAACATGGTTCAAGGGGAAACCGCTGGTACCAGGCGAATATAAAAGAAAGTGGTGCAATAGAAAGTGACAGCGGCACATTTCCTGACAGCACCTTTGAATTTATGTTAGAGGAAGTAAAAAAGGATTGCCCCGATTTTATCGATGTCCCGATAAAGAATAATGGCTCTGTCATTGGCAAACTGTTTGTCGATTACGGGAGACGGGAAAA
>CP070694.1:4332973-4341681 GCA_020353355.1 Desulfobacterales bacterium
AAATGTTAAAAAAGCGGCTTTGGTGAAAAAAGTACCCTCTCGATGGAAGACAGGTTCCGGGAGCAGACTGTAGAGAATCAGCATCGGCAGCGCCCACAGGACGATAAATATTAGGACCAGCAAGACATTCCTTTTCTTTGACGGATTGATGTGGCAGTAGTCTTGGTCCTCACAAATTTGAACGTATCCTTTTTCGGTATCACCGAGTGGTTTTTCCGGGTTGATCCGGAAGAAATTCGGCAACACGATGCTGCCGATCAATCCGATCAGACCCGCACCGATGACAATCATTGGAAACGGCACCTTGAGAAAAAAAATACCCACGAAAGATGCTGCGGCCAGCACCATCATCACCGGGTTTTTTAAAGCCTTTTTGCCGATTTTTATTACAGCCGCTACCACCACAGCCATGACGGCTGCTTTTAAACCGCCAAACAAAGCCGCCACCCAGGCAATGTTGCCCAGAGCCGCATAGGTGTAACTCAGTCCGAAAAGGATGAACATGGAGGGTAGCACAAACAACAATCCGGCCGCCGCACCTCCGGGAATGTTATGCAGCAACCAGCCGATATAGGCGGCCAATTGCTGGGCTTCCGGGCCGGGCAACAGCATGCAGTAATTGAGGGCATTTAAAAAACGCTCGTTGCTGACCCAGCGCCTTTTCTCAACCAACTCCTGGTACATGATGGAAATTTGCCCGGCAGGTCCTCCAAAACTGATAAAGCCCAGTTTCAGCCAGAATTTAAAGGCTTCAAAAAAGGGTGGATGGGAGATATATTCCTTACGGGTGTTTGTCTGAATATCCGACAAGAGACTACCCTTGTGAATGCTTGTCTGATTCATCGGTCATTATCGTTTTATTATTCAATACGTTGGTTTTAAGGCATGCTAAGCATGTTTTAACGTGTGCGCAATCCTCGTATGGCTCATTTTACAGATTTAATCGGAAGAAGAGGGTAATGCATCAAGGAAGAATGGCTAAGGCGAGTTCTTGGTGTTGTGTGCATCAAGGCGCTGTTGCACCCCTCTGAAATAGGGCAGCCAGGGACGCATGTATTTAAAGGCAAGACGGCAAAGAATGTAGATCGATATGAACCAGCGTGTCGAAACCACCTGGTCTTGAATGGTGCCCCGCAAAAATATGTTGATAGGATAATATTCTGATGATATTAACATTCACAGTTACGCATCAAAGGTCCTCAGAGATCAATTTCAAGCGCTTATGACCTTCAAACGAATTTAAGAAAGCCTTCTCTACGAAGCAGTCGCCGAGCAAATTTAGAAAGCCATTGTTGATGGCGAGCTAAGCCCCGGCGAAAGCTTACCCTCCGGATGCGAGCTTTGCAGAATTTTTGGTGTCGGACGACAGGCCAAATAGAGAAGCTCTAAGAACCCCGAGTATCCCGGGCGTGATTGAAATCCGTTCGGAAGCCGAGGGGTTTATTGTCAAGGAAGCCGTTGCGAATTAATATGTTATACGCAGCGCTCGGAGTTGTGGCGACAAGAAGGTCGATTTCATGTTCCCAGCCCGCCGTTCAATGCCTTGTAGAAAGGTAACGGCGGGCGATTTCCTAAAACCACCACATAAAGGAGGATGAATCATGAAAATCAATAAGCACAGATTCGCGATTTTAATTGCAGTTTTTTTCTGCCTGGGTCTATTTTTTACCCCGCTGTCCGGTCATGCGGCAGAAAAACTTGCCATCGGGACCGTCTATCCGGCGGACATGACCAACAATGAAGTTTACCCGGCTCTGATGTACTTTAAAACGCTGCTGGAAGAACAATCCGGCGGCGCGTATGAAGTGGAGATTTTTGGCGGCGGTCAACTTGGCAGCGAGGTTGAGGTCACCCGCGAGTGCCAAACGGGTGCCACAGTGCAAATGTCCATCGCTTCTTCGGGAGCATTTTCATCGTTTTACAAGAAATACCAGGCTATCATCGGTCCTTATCTTTTTCCAGATCGCATGACCGCGTGGGGCTTTTTTGACTCGGATTTTTTTGCAGAATTTATGAATGAATTGCCCGCCATTGGATTACGCTATTTGGGCACCATGGATGATGGGGGCGGATTTGTTGTGTTGACCAACAACCTGAGACAGGTTTCCACCCCCGCAGATTTCAAAGGAATGCGCATTCGAACCGAGGAAAATCCGGCCCACATGGCGATCATGAATGCCATGGGAGCAGCGGCCACGCCCATGGCCTGGGGCGAGGTGGCCACCGCCCTGGCCACCGGAACGGCCCACGGTCAATTTAATGCGCCCTCCATCATAACATGGGCCAAGCTTTGGGAAACCCAAAAATATGTAACCTTCCTCAATCACATTTACAACACCAACACCTGGATGGTCAGCGACAAATGGTTTAATAAGCAAAGCCCCGAAAACCAAAGGTTGATCATCGAAAGCGCCCGAGCGGCCATCATTTATTCCAGAGGCCTGGCCGCCCATCTCTCTGAGCTTGCTGTGGATGAATCAAAAAAGCAGGGGATGAAAATTAATTACATCGATCCCAAAGAAATGGCTAAGTTCAAAAAAATGGCCAAAGAAGGATATCGCAAGTGGGCGGTTGACGATTTCGGTCTCAGCGCTCAGCTGCTGGACGCCATTGACCAGGAAGTTGCCCGGGTCAAAAATGATCAGGCTGGCGAGTTTTACAATCGATACGGCAAATAACACGGAAACGGGGGGCATGGGGGGTTGCACCCCCATGTCCCGGCTCGGATGGAGCGACAAATGTCCTATCTTATCGGTTTGAAATCCAATTTTGAAAATGTAAGTCGCGGTCTCGATACGGTTACCAAATGGATTTGTGTCATTTTAGTATTTCTTATGACCGTAGAAGTTCTTACCGCTGTTTTCTTTAGATATGTGTTAAATGCGCCCATCAAATGGGGGGAAGAGCTGGCGCGCTTTATTATGGTCTGGGCCGGTTTGCTGGGGATCAGCATCGCTTTGAAAGATGGAGAGCACATTGGCCTGGAAATGCTGACCGGCAAATTAAGCGGACGCCCGTTATATTTGGTCAAACTCATCATCAATCTTATGATTTTTATTTTTCTTCTGGTTTTGTTCATCTGGGGTATTGAAATATGCCGTCAAGCATGGGACTCCTTTATGCCAGGATTGCAGATTAGCTGGACATGGTCTCATCTGGCCGTTCCTGTTACGGCAGCCATCCAGCTGATACACGTTTTTGCCTGGCTTTTAGAACAAACGGCTGGGGTTGTCCGGCCCGAGCAGGGATAGCTCTCCGGACGAGTCCCAAAAAGCAGGTAAGTCAGGATACCGATCATTGTGAAGGAAATTCAATGAAATCCGCCATCTTGGTTTTGATGATCGTTATACTGGTTATGGGGGTGCCGCTGGGCTACATGCTGGGAATTGTTTCTCTGGCCGGGCTGGCGGAAATGGGCGGTTGGCAGTATCTGCGCATTATTGCTACCCGATTTCACTCCGGAGTGGAATCATTTCTGCTGATTGCCATTCCATTTTTTATTCTGGCCGCCATGATTATGAACCAGTCGGGTCTAACGGACCGACTGATTCGCTTTGTTAATCTTTTGATTGGTCATTATCCGGGTGGCCTTTCCCATGTGAATATCGGGGGATCTATTATTTTCGCCGGGATGACGGGTGCAGCTGTAACCGACACGGTGGCAATTGGAAATCTCCTGATTCCTGCGATGAAACGGGAGGGGTACTCGCCAGAGTTTTCAGCCGCCGTGACCGCGGCATCCTCGATCGTCGGCCCCATCATCCCTCCTTCGATTACGATGATTGTTTATTCATATATCACCGGCCTGTCAGTCGGATCTCTGTTTTCAGCGGGATTATTACCGGGGCTGCTGATGGGAGGCCTTCTTTTGGTTTTCAGTGCCGTCATATCGGTGCGCCGCAACTACCCGAGAAGAGACAAGCGCGCAAGTTGGAAGGAAATCCTTATTGCCGCCAAAGATGCGTTCTTGGCGTTAATTGTGCCAATTATCATTTTAGGTTCTATTTTGAGCGGAATTGCTACAGTGACCGAATCGGCTGCCGTTGCGGTGGCCTATGCATTTTTCATCGGGAAATTTGTATTTCGGACCCTAAAATTTAAGGATCTAATTCCGGCTGCGCTTTACACGGCCAAACTGACCGGAGTGATATTCCTTTTATTAGCGACGGCCCATACATTCGGCTGGTACATCACGCGGTTAGGGATTCCGGCAACGGTGAGCCAGTTGATCCTGGGGCTGACCACCAATAAGATTATAATTCTGGCGTCAATTAATATTTTCTTGTTGGTTGTCGGAATGGTGATGGACATTTTGCCGGCAGTGCTAATTCTTGCGCCTGTGCTTGCTCCCGCCATGATTAAAGCCGGTGTTGATCCGTTGCATTTTGCACTGATCATGCTGGTCAATTTGAACATCGGCATGATCACGCCACCTTACGGAATGACGTTGCTTACCTCGGCTCGCATCGCCGGTTGCTCCTATGACAGAAGCATTTCGGCCGTCATTCCCTTTTTGATCGCCGAGCTAGTGTCATTAGGAATCATTACCTATATACCGTGGTTTGTCATGGCACTGCCCCGGGCACTGGGTTTTGCGCCTTAATCAATAGGCATCCGACCAAAGTAGATTTTAGTTCGTCCCTTGTCGCCCGGGTTAAAGTTTTAGTGATCTTCTGTTTGGGGGGTATCCTTCAATGAAAGTAATCGGCCTTATCGGTGGAATGAGCTGGGAATCTTCAGTTGAATATAACCGGCTAATCAATCAACAGTAGGGCTTTTAGGCGCAAAAGCGGTGATGGAAGAAGCATTCTTCAAGGACAGCTTCATTTCTGCCGGTCTCAGCGTACGTATACCAGGTGAACTTCTACACCACTTTAAGCCTCAGGAGTTATAACATGCAATTTCGCGAAATTAAAAGAGCGTCTCATCAACCAGCGAAAGATGACCAATATCAACTGCAAGAAACTGTGCGCTCCATACTCGAAAAAGTTCGTCAAGAAGGAGATCGTGCCCTGGCCTATTATGAGAAGAAGTTTGATAACTACGAGCCTGAAACATTTCGTGTTTCAGAAGAAAAAGCTGAGGCCGCCAAACATAAACTGCCCGAACATATCGTCGAAGAAATTGATCTTTCAGTTGAAAGGGCGACATCATTTGCGTGGATTCAAAGGGAAAGTCTCATCGAATTTGAAAGAGAGCTGTTACCCGGCCAAAGCGTAGGTCAAAAGCTTATCCCTCTTGAATCCTGCGGTTGCTACGCCCCTGGTGGTAGATACCCCTCCATCACCTCCGCGATCCTTACCAGCGTGCCGGCCAGGGTTGCCGGTGTAAAAAGAATCATTGCTTGTTCTCCGCCCGGCCAAAAAGGAGAAATCGACCCCGGGGTTCTCTATGCAATGCGAAGAGTGGGCGTCAACGAGATTTACTGTTTTGGCGGAGCCCAGGCCGTCGGCGCATTTGCCTATGGTACTGAAACCATAGAACCAGTCGATTTTATCGTAGGACCGGGTAATCAATATGTTAATGAGGCCAAACGCCAGGTGTTTGGGAAAGTCGGCATCGATTTGCTGGCCGGTCCCAGCGAATGCCTGGTAATTGCGGATGAAACGGGTCGAGCCGACTATATCGCCTCCGATTTAATTGCGCAATGCGAGCACGACCCCAATGTTAGAACCGGCCTTGTCACGACATCGGAAGATTTGGCTCGAAATACCCTGGATGAAGTCGAACGTCAATTAAAGGAGCGGACCACCCAGGAAGTCGCACGCAGTTCATGGGAAAATAATGGGATCATCGTTGTAGTTGATAGACTTGAGGATGCAGCCAGGTTCGCCGACGAGTATGCTCCCGAGCACCTTGAAATTCATACATCAGATCCTCGCGCACTTCTTCCGCATTTGCAAAACTGCGGTACTATTTTTTTGGGTGAAGATACTCCGGAAGTCTACTCTGATAAAGTTGCCGGGTTAAACCATCCTCTTCCTACCGGCGGAACCGCCAGGTTTTCCGGCGGGTTGTGGGTGGGTCAGTTTTTAAAAGTGGTGACGTACCAACAGGTTGACATGAAGGCATCAAAGGCTCTGGCACGATTGACCGAGGCCCGTTGCCGATATGAAGGAATGGACGCCCACCGTTATGCTGCAGTTATTCGATTGGAAGACCTGAAGAAATGACAAGTTTAAACGACTTTTCGCGTTTTAGATAGAAGGAGAAATGAAAATTAATTATTACCGTAAAGGAGTAATAGATGACGACGGATACTAAAGTCTGGATAAATGGGAGCCTGACTCCCTGGGAGAAGGCAACTGTACCGCTTTTGTCTCACGGTTTTTCTCGTGCTTCTGCCATCTTCGACGTTTTTGGGACTCACGTAGGGCCCAAAGGACCGGTGGCCTTCAGGATGGATGAGCACGTGAAGAGGCTTATGAAAAGTGTTGAGCTTTTGGAGATGAAGCTGGCCTATTCTGCCGAGGAGATCTTCGAAGCAGTTAAGACTACGGTCCAGGCGAACAACCTGGGTCGTGGATTGATAAAAATTCTGGCGTACTGGCGGGAAGAAGCAATAATTCAGTTGGTACTTGAATCCGACCTGGACCTCGCTATTTTTGCCATCCCGGATAGCGAGGCGCTCGGATTGGACAGGGCCAGGCCGATAAGCGCATGTCTGTCGAAATGGCGTAAAATCCACCCTGCGACGGTTCCGGTGGGAGCAAAAGCGTGCTCAAATTATCTTAACGGATATCTAGCACGCAAAGATGCAACTAATCGCGGCTTTGATCTGGGCATTATGCTGGGGACCGACGGTTTTCTGGCTGAAGGTTCCATTGAATCGGTTTTTATCGTAAAGGACGGCATACTCAAAACACCGCCCCTTGGACGGGTTTTATCAAGCATCACACGATTATCTATTCTTCAGGCGGCGCCGGCAATCGAAATACCCACTCTGGAGACCCCGATCACGGCTGACGAAATATTCACGGCTGACGAAATATTCACTGCCCATACCGGTATAAAAGTATCACCCGTCGCACGTTTTGAGAATCGAGATCTTCAAGCGCCCGGACCGGTGACCAAACAAATCATGCAGCTAATGGAAGATATCATTCATTTCAAAGATGACCGTTTCACGGACTGGTTCCAGCCATGCTATTGAATACAGCTGTCCTTATCAGAACAGCCTGTTTACACCGGTTCGGGTTCGGCATCCAGGTCCTTCTTGCGCTTGGTTAGGAAATGAATCGGGCAGGAAGATCGGAATTTACAGTAAATTTCCGGATCACGACAGTACATGCATGCCTCACACATGTAGATATTGTGTTTAGAACAAGCGTAGCTGGTTTCTCTGTCTGGGTGATTCGCGCATGGGGTCAATTCATTTGCCTCTTGAGTGTAATCTAAAAACATAATCATTGATCGCTGCGATTGCCACCTTGATTTCAAAAAAATGACATACAATGATCAAGATTTAGTCCGTCAATCATTATCAAAAGATGCGATAAAATCTGATAATTTTACTTATTATGAAACGGTTGGGATAATTCAGGTATTATAGAGTGCAATTTGACGGATAGGAGAATATCGCAGCATATAGAAAATTCGAAATATGTTTATCAATACCTGTAATTTCTTAGGACAGAATATTTTTCAGATATGCATAACATATCCATAATAAATGAGAATTGGTGGTTGAGGCACGATAAATATAGTTTTAGGCATGCCATAATTCATTACATTAGCTGTTGCAATATGCCACCCGATCCGTCCAAGAATTTGGTTTTCACTGTAACTTCTTGATACGTCAAAATTTCAAGAGTGACATTGGTATGCATTAATGTGACGAAATTTATTTATCATTCAAGTTTTATAGAAGTTCGACTATAGAAAAGTCATATCGGAAAAAATAACAACTAACACCGATTCAAATGTTCAACAGCAAATACAATTGCATCAGTTGCTACAGATGCAAGAAACATCACGGTCCTAATGGGTCGCTTTTCGTCAGATACCCAAAATTAAACAGATCAAGCTGATATTATTTGATATATAGTTTCTTTGGTATAATATCGACACTCTTAAGGCGTACCGACCGATTATCTGATACTGTATACGCCTAAATTTAGCATCTAGGGTTCTATGAATCATATAGAACCAGAGATATGGTATTAAATTTATTACGTTGTAAATTCTACCGAATGAAGTTATATACTATTGAAATTCGATTTCATAAAAAAAACCATTATGTCGAGGAAACGATTTGAAGAAAAAATCGAAAAATTAAGATGCCCAGAACGCATGGCGCAACTTGAAGTTTCACGGGTCGTTGACCTAATCTCAGAAATCCAACATCAGAAAAGGCTTCTTGATATTGGAACCGGCAGCGCCCTATTCGCGGAATTTTTTTTTCATACCGGACAAATGGTCATAGGTATTGATTCTGATCCGGAAATGATTACTGCCGCCCATCATTATCTCCCGCAGGTCGCCCTCTTGATTGCAAACGCAGAAAATCTACCTTTTTCCACCGATTCATTCGAAACATCATTTATGGGGATGGTCCTTCACGAAATCCAAAATCCAGTTGCTGCCCTGGCTGAAGCAAAAAGGGTAACCCGAGAACTGTTGGCGGTCCTGGAATGGCCCCCTCCTATAGAATCAGATCCGGTGCCACATGCCCCAAGATTTTTTCCTGATGAGGTTGCTAATATGGC
>CP070694.1:4341781-4357580 GCA_020353355.1 Desulfobacterales bacterium
AGTAAAATCTCCATCTATCTTGTTGAGCACCTGGATGACTCCGGTCACTTTTTTCCGAGAAACCAGCGGTACACACAAAACAGAGCGCGTCTTGAATCCAGTCTGTTTATCTATACCGGCAAAAAAACGGGATGATTTTTGGGCGTCATTCACGACAAGGGATTTGCCTTTAGCGGCAACATAACCGGCGATTCCCTGGCCAATTTTAATTCGGAATTTTTTCATAGACTTAACTTTAATGTTGAAATAAAATGCAACCTTAAGTTCGTCATCGATCTTCAACATCAGGGAACCTGCTTCCACATTCATCATTCTTTGAATCATCTTCACGGCGTACTGGAGGGTTTTGTTGATGTCGAAAGCCCATGACACAGATGCGCGTCCGATCCGTTTAGTTGCATCCAAGGCCTGTTTTGTTTTATCAATTTCGGCAGTCAGGCTGCTACGTTCGTAGATGCAGGAAATCCCGTCTGCGATCAATTGCGCGAACTGCTGAGCGCCGGAAAAAATACCGGGCTTGGTTGCAGCGAACACCAGCAATCCCTGCAAGATATCATCCGTCATTAACGGAACCAAAAGACATGACTTCAGGCTATTATCTGCGAAAAACTCTTTTTCAGCGGCTTTAGAAAGTGAGCCGGTTTCATCTAGAACCATTGGAGTCTTTTTTTTCAGGACTTCAGCAAAAATGGAACCCTGGTAATGATAGTAAGCACCTTTGGATATCGTCGAGTTGCCCCTGATCATCAAATCAATAACTTTTAAATAACCTGAGCGGCTTTTTTCTCTAATCATCATGACAGCATGATCGAATGGAACAATTGCCTGAATTTCCTTAAATACGTTATGCAAAAGCGTTTCATCCCGCCGACCTGAATTAATAACATTAAAAATTTTGCCAATAAATTCGATCTGTGCGGTGGTGTCTAGGCGAAATGGCTTTCGATCATCAGACATTTCTTTTGGCTTCAGGGCTTGCAGCTGTTGATCTAATTCATCACTCGCGCGCTCGGAAGCGGTTTCGTCAGATGGTGGGAGTTGAGTCGATTTGCGCTCTTTTTTTGCAGCTGCTTCGTCCTTTAATCTTAAACCTTCCAAAACAAGCGACAAAACGCCTTTGCTAATCCGCTTGCGGGTCTTTTCCCGGGGAGGATCTTTGACATAAAGTTGGACATTTTCCCAAGCCACCATTTCATAGCAAGCCGGTTCTCCCAGCAGATCGCCAAGTACCGCATCATACAGTTCACCCTGATGGAAATATAAATATCCTCTTTTCTGTTCCTCACCATGCACTTCCACAATGCACGTCTTTTCTTCCATATGTATTAGCTGTAGAAAATTGCTCACCGAAATACAGGTCAGGGTTCCCCCTTGGTGAGAATGGGCCAGCCCTTCCATGACGGCATGCGCCAACACATCTAAGTTCAGCGGCTTATCCATGATTCGCAACGTGCCCATTTTTTCGAGCTTTTCTTCAACTTCCGGAGTGCTGAATGCCGTCATGGCGATAGCCGGTATCGTGGGGAATTTTGTGCTCATGTAAGCCAGGAGTTCGATGCCGTCCAATATGGGCATATTCAGATCCGTTACGACAAAGTCTATCACATTGGACTCAAGAAGCTCAATCGCCTCCTTACCGTTTCGGGCGGTAAGAACTCTGAATTGGTCTTTATAGTCCTCGAATCTAGACTCTATGATGAGAAGCAACGTCTCTTCATCGTCTACGATTAGGACATTTTTCATTTATAAATTCTCCCGGGTTGCATATCCCTGCAAGTTCTGCACTTTCAGATCTATGTTGGCGGCAGGATTTTTGCTGAACACTTTCTTTTTGTTGCAGCAGGGAAAAGAATTAGATCTGTTCATAACTTCTCGAAATTAAAGGCATTTTTTAAAAAATCGCTCCAATTAATATATCACAATTAGCAAAAAATTGAAAGATTAAACCATCAATCAACGAGTTGACACGAACCATCTATTTCGATTATCTAATGATCGAAACTGGATGAAGGCAATCTTATTCATTCGACTTGATTAACTTATCGATGATGAATTTGGGAGAGGTCCCATGAGTCAAGTCCATCCAATCAACTATAAAATCTGGTTAGAGCCAGACCTGTCAAACTTCAAATTCTCGGGGCGGTTGGAGCTTCTGCTGGACGCGGCAAATCCCGTCAAAGAAATAGGCCTTAACATTCTGGAATTGGCCATTTGGAACTGCAAGGTCACGTCAGAGGATCTCGTTGTGGAATGCCCCTTTCTGGTGAACACCCAAAAAGAAGAATTGCGCATATTGTTACCCCAGGCGATGTCCGCAAGAATTACGGTGATCATCGATTACCAGGGACATATAAATAATAAAATGGCCGGTTTATACCGCAGCGCATATTTGAGTGGAAAGGAGACGAAGTATATTGCGGTGACCCAATTTGAAGAAAGTGATGCCCGGCGCGCCTTCCCGTGTATGGATCATCCGGCAAAAAAAGCCACATTTGATGTTGAAATCGATATCGATCCGCATCTTGTAGCAATTTCAAACGGCGCGGTTCAAAAGGAAAGACATCTTGAAAATGGCAAGAAACGGGTGATATTCGCGCAAACTCCCAAAATGTCTACCTATCTGGTGTTTTTCGGCATCGGTGAATTTGAATTTCTCCAAGATAAAACCGACCCTCGCGTGCACGTGGCTACCCTGCCGGGAATGAAGGAATATGCGCAATTCGGTCTCGAATTCAGCCGCAAATCGCTTGAATACAGTGAGATCTATTATGCCATCCCTTATCCGCTCCCAAAGCTCGATATGATCGTCGTACCGGACTTTGCCTACGGAGCCATGGAAAACTGGGGGGCCATCACCTTCAGAGAAAACCTGTTACTGCATTATCCGGACATCACATCCAGATCCGGAGAAGAGCGAATCTGTGAAGTCATCGCCCACGAGATTGCACATCAATGGTTCGGTAACCTGGTCACGCCATCGGACTGGAAGTATCTGTGGCTGAATGAAAGCTTTGCCACCTACTTCGGATATGGCATCGTAGACCACTACTACCCGCAATGGGGCACCTGGGAACAGTTCCTGCAAGGACAAACGGCAACGGCCATGACGCGCGACTCCCTGCACGAGACCTTTGCCATTGAGATCCCCAGCGGGGAGCACGTCATCATCAATGCCGGCACCGCGCCGATTATCTATAGCAAAGGCGGCAGCATTCTCAGAATGGTACAGGGATACATCGGAAATGAGAACTTTAGAAATGGATTGCGGCATTATCTGAAAACCTATGAATACAATTGTGCCGCCAGCCATCATCTGTGGGAGTCTTTTGAAACCGTGTCCCATCGGCCGATACAATTGATGATGAAAAGCTGGATTGAACAGCCTGGTTTTCCGATCGTGGAGGTTAGCTGCGAGGGTACTGAATTGATATTGAGCCAGAAACGATTCACGTTTTTACCGAATCATTTCGACCAAACGTGGGTGATTCCGCTGACCATCAATTTATTCACAGACCAGGGGGATGCGCAACAATTAACAGTCCTTTTGGACAAACCGCAAAAATCCATTGAGATTGAAAAAAATACGATTGCCTATAAAGTTAACGATCAGCAGACCGGATTTTACCGTGTCAAATACGTCGATCCCAAAAATCTGGCAGAGCTCGGCCGCCGGGTCGAAAATCAACTGTTGCCTGCGGAGGATCGCTGGGGATTGCAAAACGATCTGTTTGCTTTGGTCAAAAGGGGCGACACATCATTGGACGACTATCTTCGGTTCCTTTCTTATTATGAAAATGAAGATTCCTATCTGCCGCTAACCAGTATCGCTGCCAACCTGTTTACGGCCTACCTGATAATGCAAGAAAATCAAAAAGTGAAAATATCATCCCTGGCCAAATCCTGGTTCGAGACCGTTCTTTCGCATATTGGCTTTGATCCGGTTGAGGGGGAAAAGCACACGAACTCCATATTACGCGAGCAACTCATGTGGCAAGCTGCCCTTTACGGCTCAACAAAAACCATTCAGTTTGCCACTGACACGTTCTCGTCGCTGATGAAGAGTGGCAGCATTCATCCGGACATTATGAAAAGTGTCATGCAGGTTGGCGTGTTACACGGCAACCTCCAGGCATTCAACTGGCTCGATGAAAGATTTCAATCATCGCGCGTCGAGCATGAGCGCATGAATATTTTGATTGCCCTCGGCTGTTTCAAAGACCCGGATCTTATAAAAAAAGCCCAAAACTACGTACTGGAAGCAGTTCCGGCTCGCAACACATTTATTCCGGTGGTGGCCATGGCGTCAAATCCATTTGCCATACCGTTGATGTGGGATTGGTATGTAACCAATCTTGCTCGTATCGAGCAATTTCACCCTTTGCTGTATGAACGTGTGGTTGCTGCCATCATTCCGATCAGCGGCATGCAAAGAGCCGATGAGGTGAAAGCGTTTTTTGAGGACTATATGAACAAAACCGACAAAGCCAGAGATGTGATCAAGCTATCATTAGAAAATTTAGAAATAAACCTGCGCATGCGAGCTGCCAATTAAGGGGTTCGGGTTTCAGCTCTTGAGTGTGGCACTGCAGACACCTGATCCGCGGCGGAACAGCTGACACCAAGAAAATGATATCGAATGGCTAAATTCATGAATTCCTTACTTTGTGAATAGTTACTATTTAGCAATTGTTGACATGCGGGGATATTTCTGTATACATGACATTTTTGAAATAACCGATATATTGATCACTTGCCTTAAATTTGTTATGGCATGACAAATTCACATGAATAGTCCACCTTTTTCCATTTGGCCTGAAAACGTAACTGCATGGGGAGATCCTTCTTGAAATGAATCGGCGAACCTTCCTCAAGATTGCCGGTATGGGCAGCATTTCATTCGCGTTCGGCTGCAAACCACCCCAAAAAGACTTATTTTCCCTGGTTCAAGCCCCGGACGACATGGTCACCGGAAAAGCAACCTGGTACGCCTCAACCTGTCGCGAATGTCCGGCGGGCTGCGGAATTCTTGCCAAAAATCGCGAGGGACGCATTGTCAAAATCGAAGGCAATCCGCTGCATCCGATCAATCGCGGAAAAATCTGTATTCGGGGCCAGGCAGCGCTGCAGGCTATATACAATCCTGACCGAATCATGAAGCCACTGCTCAAAGAAAATGACAAATGGCGCGGCATTTCGTTTTCAAAAGCCCAGGCCATCTTAAAAAATAAGGCTGAAGAAGCGGTGCAAAAAGGGGACAATCAGGTCCGTATGCTCACCGAAGTCGTTGGTGAAAGCATGTTGAGTTTTTTGACCGCAGCGCTGGAAAATTGGAAGTCACAGGCGCCGCTGGTCTTCGAACCCTATGCCTATGAATCGCTAAAATCGGCCAATGAACAGATCTTCGGTATTAAAGGACTGCCGTCTTATCGCATGGACCGGGCAGATGTTCTGGTGTCATTTGGTGCCGACTTCCTGGAAACCTGGTTGTCACCGGTGGAATATGCCTGGAAATTTAAAGCCATGCATGGTGTGAACAATCTTAATAAAGGCGTGTGCTTCCACGTCAGCCCGGTGCAGTCTCTTACCGGCGTAAATGCGGATAAATGGTTAGCATGCAATCCCGGTAGTGAAGCCACCGTTGCGTTAGGTTTAGTCAAACAGGCTTTGGATATCGGCAAAGGCAAGGGGCTTTCAAGATCGTTTCGGAATTCATTGTACACCGCTGTGTCCGCGTACACCCAGGATCGCGTATTGCGGGATTCGGGATTGCCGCTGCCTTTTTATGAAAAATTAATTCTACGGCTGATGAGGGCCCGCAATCCGCTAGTGCTTGGCACCTCGACCGGTATATCCGATCTAAATGGTCTCCAAGCCAATTCGGCAGCCAATCTATTAAACCTTCTATTGGACCCGAAATTGCGGCTGCTGGATTTCGACAATCACCATCGGGTGGAAATTGCTGCCACACGCAAAGAAGTCGATGAGTTTTTCAAATCGTTAAAGACAGAACCTGCCAGTCTGCTCCTCCTGAACAATGTTAATCCGGTTTTTGCCTTTCCGCCATCCAGCGGAATAAAAGAGGCCATTGAAGACAGCGGCGCTTTTGTGGTGAGCTTCAGCAACGTGATGGATGAAACCAGCGATCTGGCGGATCTTATCATGCCAACCCGCTTGCCTCTGGAGTGCTGGGATGAATACGGCGGACAGACAACCATCGCGTCCACCCTGCAGCCGGCAATGGGAAAATTGACCTCGGCACCGCTTTTGGGCGATGTGTTTTTACACGCCGGATTAGGAAAACACATGCCTGCGATGAATTATAAAACCTTTCTGGTTCAGCACCTGATATCCGAACAAAGCATTTCCGATGAGATTCAATGGATACAGTTACTTCAGAAAGGCGGCCTGTATAAATCAACATCAGGGCCAGCATCATCCTTTAAGATTACACCCAATTTTCCCGAGGAGATCATCACCCAACCTCACGAGCCATCAGCATCCCAATTGGTTTTTATGGCGATACCTTCCATCCGTTTTTTTGATGGTCGCGGCGCCGATAAACCCTGGTTGTGTGAAATCCCGGAACCGCTTACCCGGGTTGCCTGGCATTCACCGGCTTTGATGCATCCGCAAAGCGCAAACGAAAACGGGATCGCACAGGAAGATATCATTCAAATTAAATCGAAATGGGGGAGCATCGAAGCTCCGGTATATACAACAGAGTTGGTCAAGCCCGGAACGGTTCTGATGAGCATCGGGCAGGGCCACAGACTATTGGGAAGGTATGCTCAAGGACAAGGGGTAAATCCGGTCGAGCTTTTATCCCCCGAAACCGATCCGGTTAGTGGAGGTCCGAATTTTGTCGCAAATGGGGTCTCATTTCAAAAAACCGGCAGAACCATGAAATTGGCGGCCACGGACGGCAGCCGCACGCAGCACGGCAGAGCCTTTGCCCTTTCAATGAAATTGGAAGACCTCAAACAGGGGCGCCCGCATAAATACGGGCTAACCATGGAAAATTTTCCGCTGACGCTTCCCCTGCCGGAAGGTTACGATCCTCGCAGAGATTTTTATCCGCCCCATGATCACGAAAACTACCGCTGGGGCATGGTGGTTGATTTGGATCGCTGCATCGGTTGCGGTGCCTGCTCGGCAGGATGCTATGCGGAAAACAACATCGGCATCGTAGGTGTGGATCGGGTACTAGAAGGTCGTGAAATGGTCTGGCTGAGCATCGAACGCTATCAAGATGAACAAAATCTGGAAAACGTAACGTTTCTACCCATGCTTTGCCAGCACTGCGACAACGCCCCATGCGAATCGGTTTGCCCGGTGTATGCACCGCATCATTCCAAAGAGGGATTAAATAACCAGATTTATAATCGATGTATTGGAACTCGCTTTTGCGTCCAAAATTGCCCCTATAAAGTGCGCCGTTTTAACTGGTTCGACTGGAAGTGGCCCGAACCGATGAACCTCCAATTAAATCCAGATGTTACGGTTCGAAGCAAAGGGGTTATGGAGAAGTGCTCGTTTTGTGTTCAGCGTATTAAATTGTCCCATAGCGTCGCCAAAAACGAAAAGCGCATGATCCATGATGGAGAGGTTAGCCCGGCCTGTGTGCAGACGTGCCCGACAGACGCACTCGTTTTCGGAAACCTGATGGACCCCAAAAGCCGGGTGAGAAAATTGGTCGATGACCCCAGGGCCTATCAGGTGATGGGCTATTTGAACACCAAACCGGCGGTGATTTACCTCAAAAAAGTTTTGCAGGAATTGTAAGTGAACCACAAAGTCACAAAGGACACAAAGAAAAAAAGCGATTTGTTATCAAAAAAAATTATCGGAGCAGCTATTGAAGTACATAGACACTTAGGACCCGGCCTTCTCGAATCAGCTTACGAACAGGCGCTTTGTTGTGAATTATCTCTTCGGAATATCAATTTCGAGCGTCAAAAACATTTACCAGCTGATTATAAAGGAATTAATTTAGATTGCGGCTACCGAATAGACATTTTAGTTGATGATCTTGTAATTATTGAACTTAAGGCTGTTGCGCAACTCGATCCTTTATTTGAAGCTCAACTCCTAACTTATCTTAAATTATCACAACTGTGGTTGGGGATGTTGCTCAATTTTAATGTCTCCGTGATGAAACACGGTATCAAGCGAATTGTGAATGGATAAAAATTTTGTGAACTTTGTGCCTTTGTGGTTAAAAAAGAAAGATTAGATATGCCGCAGCTCACTTACGCGAAAATCGATCAAACCATCCTGAACAGCTTAACCCCGCCCAAAAAATCTTACTGGGGAATTATTTTCCTTCTGTTGGTGGGGGTTCTCATTGGCGCCGCCTGCTGGGCGTATCAGATCTTGGTCGGCATCGGTGTGGGAGGCCAAAATAATCCGGTGGCATGGGGAACCTATCTGATCAACTTTGTGTTCTGGGTAGGTATTGCCCATTCCGGAACCCTGATTTCCGCCATTCTTCACCTGTTCAGAGCCGGATGGCGCAATCCCATTGCCCGGGCTGCCGAAACCATGACGGTGTTTGCGGTATGTATCGCCGGGCTGTTTCCGTTTATCCATTTGGGCCGTGTCTGGCAGGTGTATTACATGATCCCGTTGCCCAACCAGAGACTGCTCTGGCCCAATTTTCTCTCACCCCTGATGTTCGATGTGATTGCCATCAGTACCTATCTGACGGTAAGCTCTCTTTTTTGGTATACCGGATTGCTTCCGGATTTAGCGACAGTCAGAGATCGATCCACGGGCACGCGCTACAAGATTTTCAAAATTCTCTCCCTGGGATGGACCGGAGCCCATGAACAATGGCGACATTACAGCCGGGGATATCTATTTTTCGCGGCTTTAGCCACTCCGTTGGTTATTTCCGTTCACAGCGTGGTATCCTGGGATTTTGCCTTGGGAATCGTTCCCGGTTGGCACACCACCATTTTTGCGCCCTACTTTGTGGCCGGCGCCATTCATTCCGGCCTGGCCATGGTGCTGACCCTGATGATTCCGCTGCGGAAAATTTTCAACTATAAAGACATCATTACCGTGGATGTCCTGGAAAATGTGGCCAAGACCATCGTGTTCACCGGTCTGATTGTCGGTTTTGCCTATGCAACCGAATATTTTATCGCCTGGTACAGCCACAATATCGTCGAAATGGAATCCTTTCGCTGGCGTGCCGTGGGTGATTATCGTTTCGGCTTTTACATCATGGTTGTATGTAATACGCTGATTCCCTTACTGTTCCTGTTTAAAAATGTTCGCCGAACCGTTGCGTTGCTTTTCGGGATTTCCCTGCTTGTCAACCTGGGTATGTGGTTTGAACGGTTTGTCATTATCGTCGGAGGTGTGGCGCGGGGATTTTCGCCCCATGCATGGGGATCATATGCCCCCACCCTGATCGAATACGGTATTATGCTCGGCAGCTTTTGCTTGTTTTTCTTTTTATTTGTCATTTTCGTCAAACACCTACCATCCGTTTCCATGACGGAGATGAAAGAAACTCTTGAAAAAGGAGCAGGACATGCCGCTTGAACGCTACATCATGGGACTCTTTCAGGACGAAGATCAGGTTGTTGAAACCATTAATGAGCTCGAACAATCCAGGTATAAATTTGTCCGGGTAAATATGCCCATACCCAGCCATAAGATTATGGGCGCCTTGAAGGTCAAAAAAAGCATGGTGGGCTGGTTCACGCTGGTCGGTGGGATATTGGGATTTTTAGGCGGGTTTGCGCTGGCTATTTATACGGCGACCCAGTGGAATCTCATCGTCAGCGGTAAACCGATTATCGCCATTATTCCGTTCGTGGTGGTCGGCTTTGAAGCGACAATCCTGTGCGCCGTGTTTGGCAACATCCTGGGCTTGCTCACCCAGGCACGGCTACCAAGCTATAAATGGTTGAAACATCACGATCCCCGATGTTCCGGGGAGCATTTTGGCGTGCTGGCTTCCTGTCCAGCAGAACAGCAAGACGGTTTGAAGGACCTTTTCCAACAACAGGGGGGGGAAGTCAGGATTTTTGAATAATTGTTTTGTTGGTTGCATTGGTTTTATAGGTTCAATTGGTTGTCTCAACGCGCCAATAACTAATATAACCAATTCAACCAATTTAACCTGAATGTGATTTGACATGAATTCGAATGCATCGGTAACACCCGGTTTTAAAAAGAGCTTTGCGGTTTGGATTTTCAGTATTCTGTTCCTCATCGGCCTGGTGACATTTATTTATGAAGTAACCCGTCAGCATCCGGAACGAGCCTGGCAGGCCTATCTGATTAATTTTCTCCTATGGTCGGCAATTGCCCAGGGAGCCGTTCTGTTTTCCGCGGTCATGCACATGACCAAAGCACGGTGGAGCGGACCGCTATCAGGTTTGTCCGAATCTTTTGCGGCGTTTTTTCCGCTTTCTTTTATATTGTTTCTGATTTTATTTTTGGGCAAAAGCCATATCTTTCCCTGGCTGCATGAAGACTTGCACGGCAAGGAGATCTGGCTGAACATACCGTTTCTTTTCACCCGGGATTGTATTGGGCTATTGATTCTTTACCTGTTTGGCTTTGGCTACCTTTACAATGCCCTGCAACTCAAACTCGATCCGAATCAATCCCGGGGCAAATTTCGAAAATCAATTATTGACGCATGGCAGCGGAACCAGCGCAATCCTGGACGTATTAAAAGCAAAATGACGGTTTGGGGTGGGTTATATATCCTGGCATTTGCCATCGTGTTATGCTTGATCGGATATGATTTGATCATGAGTATGGATCCTCACTGGATCTCCACCCTTTTTGGTGCCTATCATTTTGTGAAAGCATTTTACCTAGGCCTGGGTGCGCTGATCATTCTGGCATCCATCACCCGACTCAGACAAGGAAGTGCCTCCGGTCTGAATGCCTCTCATTTTCATGATATCGGCAAGCTGTTTTTTGCATTCTGCCTGCTCTGGGCGGATTTCTTCTATGTCCAGCTGATGGTCATTTATTACGGCAACATCCCTGAAGAGACCCATTACGTAATTACCCGAACAATGCTGGCGCCCTGGAATACGCTTGCCTGGGGTGTTTTTATCGTGTGTTTTATTGCTCCTTTTTTCATTTTATTAAACAAAAACGTGAAGACCAAACCCCTGCCGATGGTGATCATTTGTTCGGCGGTGATCGTTGGTATATGGTTTGAGCATTTGCTGCTGCTGGGGCCGGCATTAAACCAGGAGATCCACTCGATTCCAGTGGGCATTTCCGACGGGTTGATTTCACTGGGGTTTTTTGGACTGATGGTCATTGCCGTCAGATATTTTCTGCATGTTTTTCCGGAAATTCTGTGGGTAAAACAAAACCGCTGATCGGAACCTCTTGGGCGCTTTTTTCATAAGGAAATAAGACGTTGCGAAAAAATACAGGACCAATTATCCTAACGCTGATCACGCTGATTTTCACGGGTGCATTTATCTACTTTTTCTTTGTTGCTCCTGCCATGCAAATCGGTCCGGAACAACCGATTCCTTTCAGCCACAATGTACACAGTGGTGTCAAACAGATTCAGTGCCAGTACTGTCATCCGTATGTGGCCTATTCCAATTTCCCGGGCTTGCCGCCGGTGGCAAAGTGTCTGCACTGCCATAACTACATCATTGCCAAACATCCGTGGATCCAGGTTGAACACCGCTACTTCAATACTCAAACTTCAACACCCTGGGTAAAAGTTAATTATGTAGCAGAACATGTATTGTTCAATCATCAGCGCCACATCAATGGCAAAATTGCTTGCCGGGAATGTCATGGACCGGTTGAAAACCTGCATCGGCTGCCATCCAAAAACTGGCGCATGGGGGAGTGTATCGAATGCCATCGAGCAAAGAAAGCGAATTTAGACTGTTGGCTGGCCTGCCATAGCTAGCACGAATAGTGATTCGTTATTTGTTACTTTGTTATTTGTGAGAGATTGAAACCAATCCTTATTTTTCTAATAGCGGATAACCAATAACAAATAACTTTTGAAACAAGGAGTCCTCAATTTGTCGAATGAAGTAACTGCAAGTATACCTGCCGGCAACCCAACGGCCAAAGCATTTACCCTGACATCCGCATTTTGGTTTGCGGCCGCGACGAGCTTCGGAATGATTGGGGCGGGTTACCTGATTGCACCGGACTTGATGGCCAACATCGAATATATCCACTTTGGCCGCGTGCGACCGATGCATATCAACGCCGTGCTGTTCGGGTTCGTCACCCCCGGTCTGTTAGCGGCAGCATTCTACTATTTCCCGAAGCTGTTGCGAACCGAACTTTTCAGTCAGAAACTGGGTGTGTTCACGGCTATTTTCTGGAATATCACCGTGGCCGCCGGCATCATTGGCATTTCTACCGGCCACACCCAGGGCCGAGAATATGCCGAACTGCCATGGATAGTGGACATCATGGTCGTTGTCTCCTTCGTACTGGTGGTGTTCAACATCCTCATGACCATTCGGCAGCGCAAAGAATCGATTTTGTTTGTATCCATCTGGTATACAACTGCCGCGGTGGTTCTGACGTCGATCACCTATTGCCTGGGCAACGTCATCTGGAAACCGGATACCGGGGCTTTGCAAGGCATTCCGGATGCGATCATTTTGTGGTTCTACGGTCACAACATTTTTGGCCTCCTGTTGACCCCCATGGGCCTCGCGGTGGCCTATTATGTATTGCCGATTGCCACACGCAGCCCGTTATACAGCCACACCTTATCGCTGCTGGGGTTCTGGTCGCTCATTATCGTCTACACCCATATCGGCACCCATCATCTGCTGCAGGTTCCGGTGCCGACCTGGTTGAAAACCATATCGATCGTCGACAGCGTTGCCATGGTCATCCCCGTCATGATCGTTTTGATAAATCTATGGTACACCGTTAAAGGAAAACTGGGGGACATCCATGCCGACATTGGTGCCAAATTCGTGTTCACCGGCACCATTTATTACTTTTTCGTCAACATCCAGGGATCGATGATGGCTCTGCCGCACGTGCAACGCATTACTCACTTCAACAACTGGGTCGTCGGCCATGCTCACATCGGTGTTCTCGGATTTGCCGGTCTAACGGCCTTGGGCGGTCTGTATTTCATCCTGCCAAGAGTTACCGGCAAGCCCCTTTACAGTAAATTCCTGGCTGATGTGCAGTACTGGTTGGTGCTCATCGGCATCACCGGTTTTGCCTTGGTGCTAACCACCGTCGGACTGATTCAGGGCAATGCCTGGTATAACGGTGAAACGCTTTATCGAACGTTGCCGGAAATTCAGCCCTATTACATCTTGAGGGCCTCTCTCGGGACATTGATTATGATCGGCGCGTACCTCGGATTATACAACGTGATTCGAACTCTGTATTTCAATCGTGGAGCTTCAACATGAGAATGACCCCGACTGTCATTATCGTCGGCATACTGGCCTTATTGGCGGCTATCACCCTGACAGTGGTCTACTGGCCGTATGCCACGCGTACGATCACCCCTTCTGATATATTCCGTCAGCGGTCTTCTATGGAAGAAGCCGGACGAAAGATTTACCTGCAAAACGGTTGCGTGTATTGTCACAGTCAATCCATTCGCTCCATTGACTGGGGTCATGGAGCGGAGCGCATCGCCCAATCCGGAGACTATCTTGCCGATGAGCCTATCGCGCTGGGGTCCCAGCGTACGGGGGTTGATCTGTCCCAGGAAGGCGGTGAACACCCGGACGATTGGCACATTGCCCATTTTATCAATCCGCGCTACACGCGACCCAACTCCATCATGCCGCCCTTTGAGTGGTTGGGTATGGAACGCATCGATACATTGACCCACTACATCCAGAGCCTGGGTCTGAAAGACGCGGACCACCGCATGCAGCGGCAGCGCTACTGGAAACAGGAAGCGACTAGGGCGCACGAAGCCGGACCCGATGTGAATGCCAGATGGCTGGCGGAAATCGTTCCGGAAGGATGGCGCAGCATTCCCAACCCCTATCCGACCACCAGGGCCAGCTTGCAGCGCGGCCAAAAAATTTATCAGAACTTCTGTATCGGCTGCCACGGCCCCATCGGGGACGGTATGGGACCGGCCCAACCCTGGATCTATCCGCCGCCGTTAAATTTCACTATTTTAAAAGGCAGGGGAATCTCCGGTGGTATCCTTTACTATCAACTAATGAACGGGATCACCGGGACAGCCATGCCCTATTTCAAGCGCGATCTGGAATCGCAAAAGATCTGGGAAGTGGGTGACTACGTGGCCGTTTATTTTATCAATCAAAGTGATGCCAACACCGAACCGCGGGGTATAGACGCTGCATGGGAACCGTGATTTAGTTGATTAGTTAATTGGTTTAATGGTTAAATAGAAAAACCAAATCATAATTAACTATTCAACCATTTAACGAGTCAACTAATCAACCATTTAACGAATTTACGAAAAATGTACTATCCCTATTTTATCGCATATATGGCGGCCGGTTTCGTCATCAGCATTGTGGTGTTCTTGTGGGCACTGCATAATGGTCAATTCGAAGATCAGCAACGGGCACGATTTATTCCGCTGCAAACTGATCTGAATACGAAACCGCTGAAAGCATCGCGTTTTGCGCGCATTGAGACCATTGCCTTGTTTTCGCTGGTCTGCATCGTTCTGGCGAGCTCTGTGGCGGTAGTTACCTTTGCCTTGATGAAGGCCATCAGGTAACAGCGCTTGATGAAAAACGGCCGAAAGCAATTAAGCAGGGCTCACTATATTTCCTTAAAAGGAAAAAGGCTATGAGATATTTTGAATTATTGGGTATCCAACATTTTGTGATGTATTTTTTTCCGGCAATCGCGTTCATTGCGCTGTTTATTATCGGTCTGGGATTCTATCATTTTCATCACAAAGACTCGCAGGAACGCAAAACCCGCATTATCGAGCAGTATCCCGGAGGTATAGAGGGCCGCAACGCCCCGTTTCCGTTGGTTCTGTACCTGACCATCGTCGGAACCATCATCTGGGTATTGGCGTATATAATGTTAATCGGCGTGTTAGGAGTAAAAATCTGATGGAACATCCGGAGCATAACCCATCCGCAGTTAAGACGTGGCTGCTGATCCTGTTCATGGTTGGAATCGTGGCATTCAAGGGTTGGCTGGCGTTTAGCATTATCGGCGATCTTGGCCAGCCCGACTGGGACTACCGTCCGATCAGAGACGTTCCCGGAGAATCGCCCTATGCGGTAGGTGATCCCTATCATCCCCTTCCCTATGCCCAACACGTGCTGGGCAAGCTGGGCCAAGAAGAGAATCCGTCACACCTAAAGGTGATACCGTTTGAGGGTGTTGAATAAATGAAAAAAATACTTGGATTTATGATTGTCATCATCATCGTTGTTCTGGCTGCCTACCAGGCCCTGGTGTATTATGATAACAATTTTCGTTACGGCCGGATGCGTGAAACCCCGGCTGTCCGGCCCCATGAGGAACCCCTGCTGATCATGGAAGAAGGCATCGTTCCAATCAGCGGCGGAGAAGCGCTATATCGGATCGCTGCGGGTGTCGATCTAGCGGCCCGCGTGAATCTGGATGATCCGGCAACCATTGCCCGAGGAAAAGCCGTATACTTCACCTACTGCGCCCAATGCCATGGCACCCATCATGACGGCAACGGCACCGTTGGTCAGAGTTTTCACCCTTTGCCGACCGATCTGCGCAGTTCCCCGGTCCAGACTAAACCTGCTGGTGAGTTGTTTAAATCCGTCAGCTACGGTATCCCGGGGGGTCGCCAGCCAGCCTTACACACCAC
>CP070694.1:4357680-4360303 GCA_020353355.1 Desulfobacterales bacterium
CCGGCGGAGGATTTTTTCTTTAACGGGCAATTAAAGCCTTTTCAACAGGCTGCGGTTGATGAAATGCTTGGCAAAGACTTCGGTACGTTGAGTTCTGCTACAGGCTCGGGCAAGACGGTCATGGCCTTATATATCATTTCCCAGCGGGAACAACCGACACTGGTTGTGGTTCATACCAAGGATTTAGCTTCCCAGTGGATTGAGCGCATTGAGGCGTTTTTAGGCATTGCCGCCGAAGACATCGGCATGATCGGCGGCGGGAACAAGAGCGTCGGCCAAAAAATTACCGTTGCGCTGGTGCAGTCGCTTTACAAATGTGCCGCAGAGGTAGCGCCACGAATTGGGTTTCTGATTGTCGATGAATGCCATCGATGCCCGAGCCGCACGTTTACCGAAGCGGTAACCGGTTTTGATTCGAAATACATGCTGGGCTTGTCTGCCACACCTTGGCGGCGGGATAAACTCTCCAAGCTCATTTTCTGGCACCTTGGAGATGTGCATCATGAGGTGGATAAAAGTCATCTGATTGAAACCGGGGCGGTTTTACCGGCAAAAGTTATCGTTCGCAAGACAAATTTCAGAACCCGTCATGACCCTATCAACGAATACAGCAAAATGCTCTCGGAGCTGACACTGGATACCGAAAGAAACATCCTGATTGCCTCGGACGTGGCCCGGGAGGCCATTAATAGCATAGGCGTCTGTCTGGTTTTATCCGACCGCAAGGCTCACTGTGAGAATCTGCAGGCCTTGTTGCGCTATCGTTACAAGGTAGAATCCGAGCTACTCACCGGTGATCTGCCCATCAGCCAGCGGCAGCAGGTGGTCGAAAAGCTGAACGAAAAGCAGGTCAAGGTGTTAATTGCCACCGGCCAATTGATCGGCGAAGGCTTTGATTGCAAGGAATTGGCCACCTTGTTTTTGGCAACACCGATCAGTTTCAGCGGCAGGGTGTTGCAGTATCTTGGCAGGGTCTTGCGCCCGGCGCCCGGTAAGGAGTTGGCAAGGGTTTTCGACTATGTGGACGTGAATCTAGATGTGTTAACAAAGGCAGCCAGAGCAAGACAACGAGTTTACCAGGGATAGATTCAAATCAGGCATAGGAAAAACTGTAAAGCCTTTGTCCCATTCACCGCTGGTGATGATAAGTTAAAGCAGAATTCGGCCATTCTGTAGAAAGTACTTGCAACGAATTGGCGATAAGTGTTAATTGCTTCGCAGGTAATATCGAGGTTGGGGGTCAAGCGCTTGAAGCGATAAGGAGGGTCAAATGAAAAAAATTATGACGCGTATGGGCAGCGGTTTTCCGGTTGAGATCAGCGAAAGCCAGCTCATGGAAGATTTGGTGAAAGGCACTGAAGATGCGGCCGACCGCGGCAAGATATCACCGCTTTCCAAAGAGGAATTAGAATATTTATACGGTATTTTTACCTGCCCTGACCGCTTTGTCAGCGTCGCGTCCGGCAACGAAATCATCCTTTCCTATGATGGCGGCCCGCTCAAGATGATGCGTGCAGCAGTGGACGTTCACCGGGTCCAATCGATGCAGATCTATGAAAAAATTTTGGGCGCGGATAGCATTGAGCTGGGACATATTGACTACAGCTTCAAACCGGTCAAACCGATTGTGGGTACCGAACAGACGGTTCTGGAACAAACCCTATTGGTGACTCACGCCCCCCTTTTCTATGGTGCCATGCCGAATTTAGGACTGTACAGCCAGCCGGACGGCCCGTTTCCCAACCCTTCGGAATTGATGCCCTTGGGCAAGATTGCCGAGGCCAGAGACTCCTATGAAAAGGCGGTTGAAGATGCGGTCAAGGACATCGTTTATGTCGGCAGTGCCATGTATGAATCCGGGGCAGATGGCATCAACATGGATACCACCGGAGCCGCCGGAGACGCCGATTTTTTGGCCGGTCTCAAGGCTTCCACAATATTGAAGCAAAAATATCCGGATATATGCATTGAGCTCGGTATGGCCGGTGAGTTTATCCTCGGATTGCACGGCGAATTAGAGTATAACGGCACTCAACTGGCAGGGTTGTATGCCCATGATCAGGTAAAACTGGCGGAACAGGCCGGGGTGACGATTTTTGGTCCGGTGGTGAATATGAAATCCTCCAAATCCTGTCCCTGGAATCTATCCCGGGTAATCACGTTTGTCAAAGCCTGTTGTGACGCAGCCACGATACCGATCCATCCGAACATGGGGATGGGTGTGGGCGGGGTGCCCATCGTCAGCCATCCACCGGTGGATATCACCTCGCGGGCTTCCAAGGCCATGGTTGAACTCTGCCGGCTTGACGGATTGTAGGCTGGTGCGGGTGATCCGATGGGTATGGCCATCTCTCATGCGATTGCTTCGGGCATGGGCGGAATGCGGACTGCCGGAGATCTGGTGGCTCGCATGCAAATGACCCGGGGCATGAAGATTGATGATGCGAAAAGGTACGTGGCCGATAAGCTGAAGGTATCCGTTTCCGATTTGACCGATCCGGTGATTATGACCGAAGTTCGGGAAGATTTGGAAATCGGATCTGCCACACCGCTTCCGGGATGCGCCAAAGGCATCGAGGCCAAACTTCGCATCGCCGAGGTTCTGGATATCAACATCAACTGC
>CP070694.1:4360403-4378173 GCA_020353355.1 Desulfobacterales bacterium
GGCAGTTGTTGAATGTCTATGTCTGGGCGTTCTGGTGGTGGGGCTTTTTTCTTTTCTACCACTTCACCGACTAAAAGACATCAAGCCGATAGCTATTCTAAGAAAAGAAGCTATTCGATCGAAGAAAAGTCTTGCCTATATGTTGACTGCCACCATTATTTTTCTTTTCTTCATCGGCATGGTATTGTGGCAGTTACGTGAAATGAAGACAGGATTGTATTTTACCTTCGGGGTGGCACTGCTTATTTTGATTTCTTCGTTTGCGGCAGAAATGCTTCTGGTACTTCTGAAAAGGCAGAAATTAAAGACCCTCATAATTCGCCAGGCCTTACGGGGACTATTCCGGCCTCGCAATGCAACCAAGGCGATCATCATCACCCTTAGCGCATCATTGTCCGTGATTTTTTCCATCTATCTCATCGAACAAAACCTGGATGCCACATTTATCGAATCATATCCGCCGGATGCGCCCAACCTTTTTTTCCTCGATATTCAGCCTTCACAACTCGATGCGTTTTCTCAGGCCCTGGGGATCAAGACGGAATTTTACCCGATTGTGCGGGCAAGAATTACGGCGATCAATGACAGCAAGATTGATCCCTCCACGGAGCGGCAACGACGAGGTGACAATCTCGGCCGGACATTCAACCTTACCTACCGAAATCACCTGCTTGAAGATGAAGTCATCATCAAAGGTAAAAAGCTGTTTCGAGAAGACTGGGAGGGGTTGCAGGTATCGGTGCTGGACCACGTCAGCAAAATGAAGAAAATAGCCATCGGCGATCGGATTATGTTTAAGATCCAAGGAATTCCGTTGGAAGCCAGAATATCCAGCATTCGCTCTCGGAGTCGAGAATCGCTGCGACCCTATTTTTATTTTGTATTTCCTGAAAATTCCTTGGCCGATGCCCCCCAAACCATATTTACTGCCGTAAGAATTGGTAAACAACAACGATCAGCGGTGCAAACCGAGCTGGTAAAAAAATTTCCAAACATCAGCGTCATCGATATAACTCAAACACTTTCGAGTTTTGCCAAGGTGCTCAAAAAGCTTTCACTGATCATACGGTTTTTTACCCTTTTCAGCATCATTGCCGGCATTCTGATTATCATTAGCTCTGTTCTGGCAACCCGCTATGCCAGAATACAGGAGGCGGTTTATTATAAAATTCTTGGCGCCAAAGGTGTGTTTGTATTGAACGTCTTTATGTTTGAAAATCTATTTATCGCTCTGGTCAGTGCGGGGCTTGCCGTAATACTCGCCCAAATCGGAAGCTGGATTATTTGCTCCGCAATCCTCGAGATTTCGTACACCCCGTTTCTAATGAATTGCGCCTTGCTGCTATTGGCAACGGTAATTCTGGTAGTTGCCGTTGGCTTATTGCCGGCATCATCGATTCTGCGCCAAAAACCGGTTCTGTTCTTAAGGGAACAAACGCAGGAATGAGAAAAATGATATTGCGGATTGTGGATTGCGGATTTCAGTATGGAAAATATGATAGAATCGGTTTTGCAATTTACCAAAGGCTCAAAAGCATGCCGAACTATAAATGTATATTTTTCTCCATTATCTTTCTCATTATTTCTGCCTGCGGCTGTGGCGAAGAATCGACTCCCCTAGCAGAGCAAAACCAACCGGATTTCGAAGGAATTATTTTAGCCATGGGGGACAGCTTAACCGAAGGTCTGGGGGTGGCGGAAGAATTTGCATTTCCGGCGCTATTGCAAAACAAATTGTCCGAACAGGGGTATTCGTATAAGGTGATTAATGCCGGCGTCAGCGGAGAGACAAGCAGCGGGGCACTCTCACGGCTGAAATGGGTATTGAGATTGAAACCCGATCTCGTGATTCTTGTTACCGGTGCCAACGACGGCTTGCGGGGTATCGCCCCGCAGTTGATCAAATCCAATATTAACTCGATTGTTCAGAAGCTGAAACAAAATGATATCATTGTGGTTTTAGGCGGCATGCAGATGGTCCAAAATTTGGGGCAAGATTATACCGCAGCATTCTCAACGATTTATCCCCAAGTCGCGCAATCCCATGATATTATCCTGATACCGTTTTTTCTGGCCGGTGTGGGTGGAAAACCGCACTTAAACCAGGCCGATGGAATCCATCCCACCGCCGAAGGATACCGGATCATCGTTGAAAACATCTATCCCTACATCACCAAAGCCATCCAAATCCACAAAGCCAGATCAAAATAAGCCATGCCGCACACGCTGCTTGACAGCGGCAGAGAGGGTAGCTACCTTAGACTAAACTATTCGGTCAACACTTTACCCCTGAAAGAGGAGGTAACTCATGAAAAAAGTATTAAAATGGGGTGCAATCATTTTCGCCAGCCTCATTGTGGTGATCATCGCAGCGCTTTTGATCATTCCCATGTTTGTGGATGCGAACAAGTACATACCCGAACTTGAAAAGTTCGTTTCCAAAACCACAAATCGGCCCTTTTCGGTTGCAGATGATGCGAAGTTGTCTCTCTTCCCCTGGGCGACCCTTGCCTTTTCTGATCTTAAACTGGGGAACCCCTCAGGTTTCCAGGAAAATGAGTTTGCATCGATTAAATCATTTGAAATCAGAGTAAAACTTTTGCCATTGTTGCTGTCTTTTTTTAAGGAAATCGAAATCAGTCGTTTTATCCTAGACCAACCCCGCATTGTATTGGTAAAAAACAAAAACGGTAACGTAAACTGGGAATTTTCAAAAGAGACCACCCAAACCCCAAAAGATGCCAAAAAGCCCATGGGTAAACCTTCGGCAACCACCCTTCCAATCGGCGCCTTGACTGTGGGAGACTTCTCCCTCAAGGATGGTGCCGTTCTTTGGATCGATCATTCCACAGATACCCGCAAAGAAGTGTCCGCTATAAATTTGACCCTCAAAGATGCGGCCCTGGATCGACCGGTGCAACTTGCCTTTTCCGCTCAAATGGACAAACAACCGCTGTCGATAGAAGGTTTCGTTGGACCCTTGGCCCAAGGGCTTGAAGGGGGAAGTGTTCCGCTGGATTTATCCGTAAACGCATTCAAAGAGCTGAGCATGCAGTTGAAAGGCAATCTCAACAATCCACTCGCCTCCCCCGCGGCCAACATTGATTTGAAGGTGGTTGAATTTTCGCCTCGAAAACTGCTGGCCGCATTGGAACAGCCGTTTCCAGTGGCTACAGCAGATCCGACGGCGCTAAATCGGGTCGCCCTGAAAGCGCAGGTCAATGCTAGCTCGAAAAACGTTTCGCTATCCAGCGGCCTGCTGGATCTTGATGACTCCAAACTGAAATTTTCGATGAATGCCTCTGAATTTTCCAGGCCGAAGATAACATTTGATCTCAATTTGGACGAAATTAATCTGGATCGATACCTGCCACCTCAACCAGAGAAACCCGCAACAGCTAAACAGCCCGCACAAAAAGCACCCACCCAGAAAGCTGGAAAGACCGATTATACACCTCTAAGACAACTGATCATGGATGGTCAATTAAACATCGGCAAGCTCACGGTGAGCAAGGCCAAAATCAACGACATCTACCTTAAAGTTAGCGCCAGAAATGGAATTATTAACCTGGACCCGTTACAGCTGAAAATGTATCAGGGCGGTGCTGCCGGAAAAGCAGCATTGAACGTGCAACAGGATGTTCCCAAAAGCAATTTGGACCTGAACGTCAACAATATCCAAATAAACCCCCTTATCAAAGACGTTTTGCAAAAAGATATTCTGGAAGGCGCCACCAATGCCAAATTAACCTTGTCAATGATCGGTGATGATCCGGCCTCCATAAAGAAAAGCCTTAACGGTGAAGGCACGTTTGTGTTCAACGATGGCGCCATAAAAGGCATCGATCTGGCCGGAATGGCACGTAATATCAAAACCGCCTTTGGCGGTGAAAAAGTCACCGAACGGCCGAAAACCGATTTTACGGAACTGGCGGCTCCATTTTCCATAAAAAACGGTGTGGTCAACACCCCGCAAACCAGCTTGAAGTCACCGCTGTTGCGCATTATCGCAGCCGGTAATGCCGATCTGGTTAACGAAACGCTTGACTTTCGGGTGGAGCCCAAGGTGGTCAGCACGATCAAGGGACAGGGGGATGAAACCCAACGCTCCGGGATCATGGTGCCGGTGCTGGTATCCGGAACGTTTGCGGCGCCTAAATTTCGCCCGGATCTCAAAGGTGCTGCAACACAGGAACTCGAAAAGAAGGTGCTTGAATCTAAGGAAGTGAAAAAAGTACTTGAGAAAGAAGAACTGAAGCCGCTTGAAGAAAAAACCAAAGGTGTGCTGAAAGGTATTCTCGGCCAGTGATATCCAGCAAACCGGAGAGACGCAAGGATGAGCGAATTCGAAAAGACCCTTGCGTTTTTTATTCCAATAATTCATTATTCTGACATTCCAAAATTCCAGCAGGCTGCAGGCGAGTTATCACCAGATAGATCAATGCGAATCTTTTTGGTTCTGCGCTTGAGGCGCATCCGGGTGGGGATGATGCCCATCAATTATCATCGATTTAGAAACCCATGAAATGACGGATTACTGAAATGAAATTTGGAATTATCGGACTTCCGCGTTCGGGTAAATCGACCATTTTTGAAGCCTTAACCAAAACGATGGCTGCCACCGAAAGCAAACTAGAAGACCGAATTGCGACCATCAAAGTGCCCGATGACCGCGTCGATCGCCTCAATCAGATCTATAAGCTTCCGAAAACCATATATGTTCAGATCGAATATTTTCTCGCTGGCACAAAAATACGTGAAGCCAAGGATCAAACCTTGTGGACCGCTGTCAGGGATTGTGACGCTCTGATTCATGTTTTGCGAAACCATGCCGGGTTCGGGTTTGAAGAAAAAAATCCGTATGCTGATTTCATAAAATTCGACCAGGAGCTTATTTTAAATGATTTTGTGGTGACCGAAAAGCGATTAGAGCGCATCGAACTCGACCAACAACGCGGGAAAGAAATGAACCCGGAAGAACATTCCCTCTTGGTTGAATGTCGCAAACAGCTTGAAAATGAAGTTCCGCTAAGACGTTTTCCGCAATTGGCAACGGCGCCTTTGCTGAAAGGTTTTGGCTTTTTATCAGCAAAACCCATGTTGGTTGTCTTTAACAACGAAGATGACGATGACACGATACCGGAGATCGAGGAATTGACGAACGTAGAAGATTGTCTGGTGATCAGAGGTAAACTCGAGCAGGAACTTGCCCAGATGTCATCTGAAGAGGCTGCCGAGTTTCTGACGGAGTTTAATATTGCGGCTTCCGCTATGGATCGGGTCATTCAACACTCTTACCAATTCTTAGATCTCATATCTTTTTTTACCATCGGCAAAAAAGAGATCAGAGCCTGGACCATCAAAAAGGGCACCCCGGCAATTGATGCGGCCGAAGTCATTCATACGGACATGAAAAGAGGGTTTATCCGTGCAGAAGTGGTTGCCTTTGATGATTTAATGCAAGCCGGCAGCTACGCGGAAGCCCGCAAAAATGGAACCGTAAGACTGGAGGGTAAAACCTACACCGTGCAGGATGGGGATGTCATTTATTTCCGCTTCAATGTCTAATACAAATACGGCCAGGCCCGTGAAATTATGAATGTATTTCTATCTTCAGTGATCGGCAACGCGTCCAATCGTAAAAGGCCATATGTGCCCATGCCGCAAATTAGGATGGTAAAATTGACTAATGGCCAAATCAAACATATTATGATAATGATTTTTAGTATACTTTTGTTCACAGCCGTTTGCCTGGCAACTCGCAGTGTTGAAAATCTGTTTTGAATTCTGTAGTGTGGTTGACCATATGGCTGAGAAAGGGGATTAAATTTGGCATTGGATTCTTTCTTGGAAATCATCGCACACGGTGGCTGGAATGGCGGTAAGGTAGTTGATAATTCAATATACGAAAAAAGAGGGTTGGCGTTTAAAGGCGGCATTCCGGTTAACAATGAGACCATCGAAGAGAGAATTGGTGTCAGGAGGCGCAAAGTTGCACCGCTGGATGAGCGCATCGGCGTGAGCGCTTTACAAAACCTGATGGACACCGCTGACATCGATCCTGCCCGCATTAAATTGGTCATCGGCGCCACCAACGTCGGCGATGATAAAAATGATCGCGGCCCGTTAATACGACATCCTTATCGCATCATCCGCGAGTTTTGTCCGGATGCGCTAGTCTTCGATCTGTATGCCGGCTGTCCCGGTTTTAATGTTTCCGTGGAGCTTGATCTGGTTCTTTCTCTCACCGGTTTTCTTAATGCCGGAGATATTTCGATTATTGTGGGCGCGGAAAATATTCATCGCGCCCAGGCATTCAAGCCCGATGATACCGCCAATATCATCTTTGGAGACGACGCGATGGCAACCGCACTTGAGACCAAAGTCAGTAAAACACCGGTCGGACAGTATTCAAACCAGCGCAAAAACGAATTTACAATTAGCAACGATACGGCAACCGAATTGGCGCTCAAAATTTATGAGCTCATCGGAAAAATAAAAATTGACGGTCTCATCATCGACAATCAGATGGGGGATCTCATGCACAGAGTCCCGGCTACCGCATCCCGGGTTCAGCACGCCCTGGTTGAGTTGATGTATCCAGAAGAAGCCTCCAAAGGAATTTTTCAAAAATTCAAAGAAGCTATCGATTTTTACGATAATCATGTAAAAATGTTTGCTTACGATATCATGACACTGGATGCCAACGCCGGCCAGGTTGAAACAATTGCCAAGGCGTATGTGGAATCCGGAAAATGCAAAAAGGTTGTATCGGTATATCTCGCCCCGGATCGAACAGGGACAATTACGCTGCATGAAGGCCGCCATTATTCATTTGAGCGGCCCCGGACAGGGATTATCGACGCCATAACAAAAACCCACGGCTGTTTTGCCAGATACATCCAGGCGGTTCCCGAGGGCAGTGAATTCTGGGGTGAAATGGATGGTAAGGGTGTTTTCCTATATGCCACCCGCGGCGCAAAAGCCTGTTTACACGAGCTGCTTGCTCCCAACAATATCAGGTTCGAGGAGCTCGATCTTATTATCGAGCACCAGGCCAACTTTGCAATGATTCCATTGACCCTTGAGCAGGTACTCGATAATGATGCGGGGGAGATAAAATCAGCAGTTGCCGATATACTTGCAAATAAAATGGTCACCAACGTTCATGAACGTGGAAACTGCTCGGTGGTTTGTATGCAGCGACCGCTTTATGACCTTAAGCGCGGTGCCCTGACTCCGGATCGCATTCAGGGATTTGAGATAAACCAAAATCTTGAAGCCCTGCAAAATGCAAAGACCATATTAAACGACTCTGTCGGGGCCGGTATGACACGCAGCGCCTTTCTGCAAATTCTAAAATAAAAATATCAATGGTCTCCTAAAAGGTCCAATAAAGCCTTTTTACTTCCTCGCAGCGCACAAGCGATGAGAAAAATGTCCCTCAAACACGCAATCGGTCTTATCAGCATCTTTTTGGTTTTATTCTCCATCGTTGTCATTGGGGTGGTGTTCATCTTTTCATATATTCTTCCGGAGGCTTTGGAATCTAGGTTGGTTTCGGGGCTGGAAGCTAATACCGCAACATCAGATTTTGCATTCGACGTGCGTGAGTTGGATTTAGAGGGAGCCGATTTCAGCAATATACGTTTCGGGGCAGAGAAAACACCAGCCTTGGTTATACGGTCAATCCAGATCGATTATTCGTTGCAAGGTCTTTATCAAAAAAAGATAAAAAAAGTGACCGCCAGCGGCATCGAACTTTACTGTGCGTATCAGGATGGAAAATTGCGCTTTCGGGGAATCGATTTGGAAAAGGTAATTGAAAGGCTACAATCCCGTGTGCGGGAAGCCCCGGCCACTTCCAAGGCTGGCTTGCTCGCCGTCGAGCAGTTAATCATCCGCAATGCCACTGTCATTTGTGAAATAAATACCCAAACCTACAGAGTGCCATTTGAAATTGAGATTATACCGCAAAACTCGAATTTTAACCGCTTAACGTTTAGGGCTCATATTTATATATGGCACCAAAAAGTGTTGGTGGCGGCTGACATAGATCTGAATCAAAAGTCAATCTCCCTCGATTTTTCTTCGAAAAATGTAATGCTTGCCAGATCCGCGGATCTTATCCAACGCATCGAAGGACTGAGTGTATCCGGCCGGGCGAATATGGAGGGCAGCGCAAAGCTGACCTGGGAGCCATTTACCATATCATCGCTGAAGTCTTCTATTGAACTGCATAACATCAGAATCCGCATGAATAATTTGCAGCTGCAAAATCCCCTGAATCAAAAGCAACAGGAACTGCCGTGGCGAATTAAATTCGAGCAAGTCACTGAAAAAACATGGAAGCTTTCCGCTTCTGAGCTGGCCGGGACATCACCCGTGCCGTTTACGCTTTCCGAAATTGATTCGCACATCAACCTGACCGAAGACACGTTGCAAAGCTTTGGAAATTTTGTGATCAAGCTGAATGACGCCAATGTTGGGCATAAACCGTCCCTGCCGCTAAAAATCATCGCACAATCCCTGCTGCGGGTGAATTTTTCAATCAGCTATTCTAAAATTGGCAATCTGGTATTCGAGCTGAAAAATCGAGTCCAAAAAAGAGATTTAAATCAGACCAGCAGCTTTATCGTTGACCGATTTGAAATCAAAACAAAAGTTCCCGAAGTAGAAATTTCCGGCCGCCTGAGAAAAGATCGGGGCTCTGCGACGTATAAGGTGAATATCCCGGATGTTCATATTGCATCCAAAAAGACAAGAATTGAATTGCCGGCGGTATCCCTTGTCGGAACGGCAGATATCAACCGCGCTAGCCATGCCACTCAAACGGTAGTGTTTAACCTGCAAATACCCAATTCCAAGATAATACTGAATTCGGCCAACATTGGCGTATCCAACCTTACGCTTTCGGGAACATTGCTGGCGGACAAAAATTCCAGAAGACTCGCTAAAGGCCTTTTACAGTGGAGTGATGCCAACCTGGCCATCTCTGAGACGAATACCAAAATCACCGGTGTGCGGGCTGCCATTCCATTTCAGTGGCCGCTGACGGGCAACGGCGAGACCGGCAGTTTTGACATCAAGGCAATATATTATCGACTTCTGCAGGTAGGTTCGTTGAGCGGAACAATCCAACAGACCGCACGCGGAATCTCCTTCGCAGGCAGACACAAAAGCCGTTTAATTCCGGAACTCATCATGGTTTTTAACGGGGATACGAAAATTATTGACACAAAGGAGCCGGACACTCACGTTCATTTCCAGCTAGCTCCTCCGTTGGTTCGAACTAAAATTGATTTGGGAAAATTTCTACCTTCAGCCCAGGGAATAATTTATGATGGCGATCTATTTGTCGATGGAGATCTAAATTTCGGAAGTCAGGGGCTGGAGGGTTTGGTTCATGCACAGCTAACGAAAGGAAATCTGTTTTTCCCGGAAAAAAAAATGTCGATCGAAGGCATCCAAATGGCGTTAACCATACCGGATTTAGCCAATGTCCGCAGTGCACCCAAGCAGCAGCTTTTTTTTGAGAGGGCGGCAATGGGAGGTATTGAAGTCAACGCTGGAAAAATAGAATTTCAGATTGAATCACTGCAGTCGATCTTTATTGAAAAAGGCCAATTTAGATGGGCTGAAGGAAACATCGATGCCTACGCGATTCGCATCGCCCCGGGTATAGAGGATTACCGGCTGATATTATATTGCGATCGTGTAAACCTGGCAAAAGTGCTGCAGCAATTCGGCGCAGCCAAGGTAGAAGCCCAGGGGGAGCTCAATGGCAGAATCCCCCTGCAATACCTGAACGGCAAGCTAGGCATTGATGATGGTTTTCTTTTCTCCACCCCGGGCGTACCCAGAAAAATTCGCATGACGAATACCGAGATTTTGACGGCCGGCATTCCACCCGGCACACCGCAGCACGTTCAAATGGAGCTTGCACGAAAAGCGCTAGAAGATTATGATTATTCCTGGGTAAAGCTGAATATAACCTCCGAACGTGACGATCTATTGCTCAAGATGCAACTTGACGGTAAGCCCGCCAAGCCGCTGCCGTTTGTTTATCGAACAGATCTGGGTAGATTTGCTAAACTCGAGGCCGGGGCGCAGGGTTCCATATTTCAGGGAATCCGACTGGATGTCAATTTTCGACTGCCCCTCAATAAGCTTTTACAATATAAGCAAATTATAAAAATGATCCAGTAAGATAAGGAGCAACGTTATGTTCACAAAATTGTTAGTGCTTGTCGCAGCGCTGCTGATGCTGGCTGCCCAGGGCTGCACCCAGCATAAAGTGGAGGTGGCCCCGGTAGAGATAAAACCAATCCATATCACCATCGATGTGAATGTCAAAGTCGATAAAGCCCTAGACAACTTCTTTCAAGAGATTGATGCGGCCGAAGACACCATCGAGAAAAAATCATCAACTACGAACTAACACGTGATCGGATGTTTAAATTATCAAGGAGTTAAAACATGATACGGAATAGATATGTAAGATCAATTTTGCTTCTGCCGGTGGGAATCATTCTCTTGTGCACACCGAGTTTGGCAGACGATATCAGAGCACGGATGAAAGCACGCCTACCGCTCATCGTGGAGCTCAAGTCCAAAGGCCTCGTCGGAGAAAATTCCAACGGCTTACTCGAGTTTGTCGGCAATAAAAAAGAACAAGAAGAGTTGATTGACGCTGAAAACAAAGATCGACTGAAAGTCTATGAGGCAATCGCTAAACAGACCGGCACCAGTTCCGACGTCGTCGCAAAACGACGGGCCCTGCAAATTGCGGAAAAAGCCAGTCCCGGTGAGTGGCTTGAGGATGAAAATGGAAGGTGGTACCAGAAAAAATAAATGCATCGATAGTGAAACCGGTCTTATTCATCTAATCTGATATCTCGGGCTTTGCAGATGTGATCGTTTACATTGCGGACAACGACCCGGGCGGGTCAGGCGCTTGCGGTCCTCGAATATATAACCACACTGCAAGCACTGGCCTGGAAGGATAATCAGTTTTTTCTTTTTGGCTTTCATGGAGCGGGCCACGTGATGAAGATGGGTATAGACCTCTTTTTCCTGAATACCTAATTCCTGGGACAGATCCCTGGCGTCCATTTCATGCTGGCTCAAAAGATCAATTATTTTCTGCCGCAGCGTCTTCACTAATTTCTTCTTTCAGCAGACAACACCCAATCTTATATTCCGGCATCCCGTCATCGGCGTAGCGTAAATTTTGCGGTTGAATCAATTTGTTCATCACACAGCCTTCGGCAATATTTAATTGAAATAAATCCCATTCGTTGAGCCTTGCTGTTTGAATCAATTGGTGATCCCTGAATTCCAGACTATGGACTGCAAAATCTTCACACAGCGGACAGCGATAGACCCGGCCGTTGGGAAATATAAAATAATTCTCGGCCACAAGTCCGGCACATTCGAAAGGTTCTGCCAGATCCAAAAAAACTTTCGGATACGTCGCCGTAATGCCTAAGCGTGCAACTTCCCGGGCAACCCGGGGGATTGTTTCCAGCCATTCGGCGCGTGACACCGGCAAGATTTCAGAGTCGGGCGCACATGCGTCGGTTCTGGCAGCCTTACCCCGCAGACCGATAACCTGAATGAAAAATCTGTGAATCCCCAGCTCTTTCACCAGAGGAACCATATTTTCAAGCTCATGGAAATTAAACCGGCTAACGGTGTAAATCAAACTGGCGCAAAAGCCTTTGGAAATTGTCCGTTCAATGCCGGCAATACAAGCATCAAAAACCCCTTCACCTCTGATCAAATCGTTGGTTTTGCGCGTCGCACCGTCCAGGCTAAAGCTAAAGAAATCGACCTCCTGAGGATCAACTTTAGAAAGCACGTCATGAAACAGATACCCATTCGTATCAACGGTAATGGAACCAAATCCAATATCCCTGGCATGTTTGATGATCAGGGGTAAATCCGGATGAAGGGTGGGCTCTCCACCCAGTAAGATGACGTTGGTTTGGCGGCTTTTGGCGGCAAACTGCGAAAGCCATGCTGTTGCGGTGGCAGCGGGAAGGATCTGTTTGCCATGCTGCTCGGGGTTAATATAACAATGCCGACACGTGAGATTACATTGGGTGAGGATGTGAAAGAACAGATTGGTTGAATGTTTTGAAAAAGCAACGGTTTTGGGGGTGGTCATATCTGCTCAATTAATCGACGGACCTTCTTTTTAGCGGCAATTAATTCTTCGTTGGTCGCACGTAAACGGATGGACATATATTCTGCAAAAATTCGGTAAAGCAATAATAAAAAATCCAAGCGTTCATCACGGGTGCTGCCCGGAGAAATTCTATTCTTAGCCGATGTATCGACTGCCAAGCAAATGGTTTTGCCCACCGCAAATACCGATGCGGATCGGCTCAGACTATCGATGACACGCATTTCTCCGAAAATTTCACCTTTCGAATCAATACTGCCGATGACAACCCCTTCTTTGGTAATGCGGATTTTTCCGGAAAGCAGAAAATACAGCCATGGATCAAAGTCACCTTCTTTGATGATGCGTTCACCATCTTCGTATTCCCTTATTTTGCTGAGCCGAAGGAGTTTACTGAGACTCTTGGCTTCAAAATTCCTCAACGCGGGAATTGTCATAAGCTTTTGAATATTTTCAATATTGTCTTTCAAATAACGAGATTCCAGCATAGTTTCCTCCAGGCCAGCATAGCACCGGTAATACGCACACATCATATTTTATAACGCCATTTAAAAAAGGGCAAGCGGTATATGAAAATGAACTTTTGAAACTTTCTGAAAATATGAGAAATTTTTGAGGATTTAGATTAATTTAAGACGGGCATCCACGGAATGATAAAATGATGTCACGAACAGGCTTTAATTCTGAACCCCATTCTAATTTATTTCTAGACAATGCTTGGATACCTCACTATCAAATTGAACCGGATAACACCCATCGAAACACGCTTTGCAAAAATAGTTTTCGGGATTTTCAATACCGGTTGAATGCAGCAGCCCTTCAATGCTGAGATAATGAAGAGAATCCAGGCCTAAATAGTCTCTGAGTTCATCCACCGACTTTCTGGCCGCGATTAGCTCTCCACGGGTTGAAAAATCAATTCCATAATGACATGGAAACCGATGAGGCGGTCCGGCCACCCGCATGTGAACGCGATTGACACCGAGCTTCCTCAAGGCCTTCACCCGGGTTTTAATGGTGGTTCCCCGTATGATGGAATCCTCAATAATGATGATATCTTTGCCTTTTAGCAGCTCTTTAACAGGATTGAGCTTAATCCGAACACCAAAATCTCGCATGCTTTGTGTCGGTTGGATGAAGGTCCGGCCCACATAATGATTTCGAATCATGCCCATTTCAAAGGGGATACCGGATGCTTCAGAATAGCCAATCGCAGCATAGGTTCCGGAATCCGGAAACGGCATGACAAAATCGGCCTCTGCCGGCGCTTCTTGCGCCAGTCGACGACCATGAGCTTTGCGAGTTTGATAGACGTTTTGTCCATAAATCGTACTGTCCGGTCGGGCAAAGTAAATAAGTTCAAAAATACAAAATGCCCGATGCTCTGCGGCAGGGGTTTGAATACTTTTTATACCGTCCTGGCTGATAATAACGATTTCTCCCGGATTTAGCTCGCGGATAAATTCAGCCTCGACTAAATCGAATGCACAGGTCTCCGATGCCAGCACGTAATTGCCATTTAATTTTCCCAGGCACAAAGGTCGGAAACCATAAGGATCCTTAATGCCAATGATTTCACCCCTGCTGGTCAAGACTACAAAGGAGAAGGCACCTTCCAGCCGGGTAACCGTATCCACCAGGGCCTGTTCAAAGCCTGATTCTAAATTTTTTACAAATAAGTGCAAAAAAACTTCCGTGTCCATGGTTGTCTGGAAAATTGAACCGGCTTGCTCAAGCCCATTTTTAAGAATGTGGGCATTCACAAGATTCCCATTATGGGCAACGGCGTAGGACTTATTGCGATGGCGAACCAGAAAAGGCTGGGCGTTGGTCAAAACGGAGCTTCCCGTCGTGGAGTACCTCACGTGCCCGATAGCGCAACGACCTTCTAAGTGAGCCAATTTGTCCATGTCAAAAACATCGGACACCAATCCCATACCCTTGTGCTCAATAATGCCCTGATCTCGATTTACAGCAATCCCGCTACTTTCCTGTCCTCGATGCTGCAGCGCATACAGACCGAAATATGTCAAGGTGGCCGCATCCGGGTGATCGCAAATGCCAAAAAGCCCGCATGATTCCCTGGGTTTTTCATGTTCAATCATATTAAAATAAGCTCCTTGTAAGTAGCCAAATCAATGGAAACTAATTGTATTCCTGTAAGGCCTTTACCGTCAGCTCACTTTTCTTCAGCGCCTGGATGGCCGTATAAAATGCCATGCCGCCCGCAATGGTGGTTGCATAGGGTATTTTATATTTCAAGGCGGTCCGCCGAATATAATATCCATCCCGCCGTGTTTCACCGCCGACGGAGGTATTAATCACCAATTGGATCTGTCCGCTTTTAATGGCATCGACTACGTGAGGGCGTCCGCCGGAAATTTTATTGATCATTTCATTAGATATTCCGTGTTCTCGCAAAAATTTCGAAGTTCCACTCGTGGCCACTATTTTAAAACCGGCTTCTTGAAATTTGGCTGCCACGGGAAGCACGGTTTTCTTATCATTGTCAATCACACTGATAAATACGGTACCGGAGGTCGGCAAATTTTGTCCGGCTCCCAATTGAGCCTTCGCGTAAGCGGCACCGAAATCAGATGCAATTCCCATGACCTCACCGGTGGATTTCATTTCAGGCCCCAGCAAAATATCCACATCCGGAAATCGATCAAACGGCAAGACCGCTTCTTTAACAGATAAATGGCTGGGCACCTTCTCCTTGATGAGACCAAGCTCTTCCAAGCTCCGGCCAAGCATTGCTTTGGTGGCAAGTTTGGCCAAGGGCACACCGGTTGCCTTGCTGACAAACGGAACGGTTCGCGACGCCCTCGGATTTACCTCAAGCACATAGAGTTGATCATCTTTGATGGCAAACTGGACGTTCATTAATCCAACCACTTTCAGTTCAGATGCCATGGCCTTGGTTGCCCGGGTGATCTGCTCGATAAACGCCGGTGTGATGCCGGTTGGCGGTAAAATACAGGCCGAATCTCCGGAATGTACGCCGGCCTCCTCAATATGTTCCATAATGCCGCCGATGACCGTCGTACGGCCGTCCGATATGGCATCGACGTCCACTTCCCATGCATCCTCCACGAATTTATCGATCAGAACAGGATGGCCGGGAGATGCCATGATGGCCAGGCGGGTAAAATTCTCAAGGCCTGCACGATCATAGACTATTTTCATAGCTCTTCCGCCCAGAACATATGAAGGACGAACAATCACCGGATAACCAATCTTTTCCGCTGCCTTTAACGCTTCTTCTATGGTTAAGGCGATATCGTTGGCCGGCTGTACGAGATTGAGTTTGTTTAAAAGTGCTTGAAAATGCTTGCGGTCTTCAGCCCGGTCAATGCTTTCCGGCTGGGTACCCAGGATGGGAACGTCGGCTTGATGAAGTCCGGCCGCAAGATTCAGGGGGGTTTGACCGCCGAATTGCACAATGACCCCCATGGGCTTTTCGGTCTCCACAATGTGCAGCACATCTTCTAAAGTCAGCGGTTCAAAATAGAGCTTATCGGAAGTATCATAATCGGTGCTGACCGTTTCGGGATTACTGTTGACCATGATGCTTTCAAAGCCTTCTTCACGCAAGGCAAAAGACGCATGCACGCAACAGTAATCAAATTCGATCCCCTGGCCGATACGATTTGGGCCACCACCGAGAATCATGACTTTATCCCGATTCGATACCCTGGCTTCGGTTTCTGATTCATAGGTTGAATAGTAATAAGGAGTAGAAGCCTTAAACTCCGCAGCGCATGTATCAACAAGCTTATACACTGGCTTTATATTCAGATTATTGCGCCGCTGCTTTATACTTTCGACGCTGGTATGGGTCAAATGAGCCAGTTGAATATCTGAAAATCCCCATTCCTTGGCCAGCCTCAGCTGCGTATCGGACAGATTTTGAGCGCTTTGGTTTATCTTCTGCTCCAATTCAACAATTTGGCTTATCTGGAACAAAAACCAGGGATCAACACCGGATAATTTGTATATCGTTTCTAAGGGAATGCCGATCAGAATGGCTTCACGCAGGTAAAAAATTCGTTGAGAGTTGGGGTTAGCTAGCTTCTGTTCAATATCAGACCGTGTAGGCTTACCGCTCTTATATAGCTTTGGATCATAGGGATAATGTCCGTCACCACCGAGTCCGTGTCGGCCGATCTCCAAGGAGCGCAAGCCCTTTTGGAGCGCTTCTTTAAACGTGCGGCCGATGGCCATGGTCTCGCCGACAGATTTCATTGATGTGGTAAGATAATCCGGTGTTTCGGGAAATTTTTCAAAGGTCCAGCGGGGCACTTTAACCACACAATAATCCAGGGTGGGTTCAAAGGACGCCAGGGTTTCTCCGGTGATATCGTTGGGGATTTCATCCAGAGTATACCCCACAGCCAACTTGGCGGCTATTTTAGCGATTGGAAATCCCGTGGCTTTGGAAGCCAAGGCCGAACTTCGGGAGACCCGGGGGTTCATCTCAATCACAACCATTTCTCCGTTCAGCGGATTAATCGCAAACTGAACATTGGACCCTCCCGTATCCACACCGATTTCGCGCATAATCGCAATGGATGCGTTGCGCATCACCTGATATTCCTTATCGCTGAGAGTTTGAGCCGGTGCTACCGTAATGCTGTCACCCGTATGAATGCCCATAGGATCCACGTTTTCTATGGAGCAAATAATGACAACGTTGTCTTTATGGTCCCGCATAACCTCCAGTTCGTATTCTTTCCAACCCAGCACCGATTCCTCGAGCATGACCTGCCCAATCAAGCTGGCATCCAAGCCTGATTTGACCAGGTGTTCCAATTCTTCGGGATTGTATGCCACACCACCACCGGTGCCCCCCAAGGTGAAGCTCGGCCGCACGATAATCGGATAAGCGATTTCCCCGGCGATTTCTCGAGCACCATTCATATCGCCGGTGATACCGCTTTTAGGAATACGCAATCCGATATTGCTCATGGCATTTCGGAAAAGATCGCGGTCTTCGGCTTTTTTGATGGAATCCGTAGAGGCACCGATCATTTCGACGCCGAATTTTTCCAGGACTCCCATACGGGCAACTTCAACGGCAGTGTTTAATCCGGTTTGCCCGCCCAGGGTTGGCAGAAGCGCATCCGGCCGTTCTTTTTCGATAATTTTGGCGACGATAGCAGGCGTTACGGGCTCGATATAGGTTCGGTCAGCAAATTCCGGGTCGGTCATAATGGTCGCCGGATTACTGTTCACCAAAATGACGTCAAACCCCTCACTTTTTAACGCCTTGCAGGCCTGGGTGCCCGAATAATCAAACTCGCAGGCCTGGCTGATAATTATCGGTCCTGCGCCGATAATCAGGATGCGTTGTATATCGGTGCGTTTCGGCATTATATTGCTCACTGCGCTCGCTGCCTTGAGATCGTCCCGCTATTAGCGGGACTTGAGGAGCGCTTCGCTTTAGGTTTGAGGCAAATAAAATCTGCCTCCAACCTCTAACCTCAAACCTCAAACATTTTTCAGTTTAACTACGTTTCATCAGCTTTTTAAACTCATCAAACAGATATTTCGCATCGTGTGGGCCGGGTGATGCTT
>CP070694.1:4378273-4386227 GCA_020353355.1 Desulfobacterales bacterium
CGCACGGCGATTTTAGGGGCCATGGCCGATACCCACTCATTCGAAGAAATGATCGACGACCATAGAATCGCCCAGACCCTGATGGTGATGAATCAGAGGGCCGGCGCATTTGTGGACCTCGGGGTTATCGACCAGCTGGGCAATCATCTGGCCTACATCGGCCCCTATGATCTGAAGGGCAAAAATTATTATGGCCAAGCCTGGTTTGTCGAGGTAATGAGCAAAGGGGTTTACATCAGTGATGTTTACATGGGATTTCGCCAGCTGCCGCATTTCATTATTGCCGTCAGCCGCCAGGAAAACCAGCGGCGGTGGATTCTGCGGGCCACGATCGACCCCGATATTTTTGCCGGCATCGTCCAGGCCGCCCAGATCGGCAGGACCGGTGATTCATTCATCATCAATGAATCCGGCATTCTACAAACCCGCTCCCGTTTCACAGGAGACATTTTATCCAATTCCAATATTAAGGTCTCCTCTTTCGGCAAAGGTACTTCAATCACAGAAGAAGGCAATGGCCAACACCGCCAAATCCTTTACGCCGGGTGCTGGTTGAAAAACAAAAACTGGCTGCTGGTCATCAGCCGCGATGTGCGCCAGGAAATGCGCAGCCTGTTTGCAACCCGCAATGTGGAAGTTGGGATTATTTTAGCCGGAATCTTGGCCATTGTGCTCACCGTTCTTTTTACCACCCGACTGACCGTTCGCCAGTTGATGGAAAACGATAGAAAGATGGACGAGCTCAATGCTCAGCTGGTTCAATCCGATAAGCTGGCGGCGTTGGGAAAAATGGCTGCCGGCGTTGCCCACGAAATCAATAACCCGCTGGCGGTCATCATCCAGAAGACCGGCTGGATGGAAGATCTTTTAGCTGAAGAAGAGTTCAAAAACAGCCCCAATTATGAAGAATTTAAAACCTCGATTAAAAAAATCGAAGATCATGTCGAACGCGCCCGCAAGGTTGTGCACAATATGCTGGGATATGCTCGCCGCATGGAGCCACGTCTGGAGGATGTCGACATCAATCAGACCATCAATCAGACCATCGACATCTTAGAAAATTACGCACGCATCAACAACATCGATATTCAAGCAGATCTGGCTGAAAACCTGCCGGTCATCGCCGCAGATCAGGCGCAGTTGCAACAGGTATTCTTGAATTTGATATCCAATGCCATTGACGCCATCGGCAAAGAGGGGATCATTGAGGTAAAAAGCCGACGGATTGACACACGCATATGGATTACGGTAAAAGACGATGGTCCGGGAATTTCGGATGACCAGCAAAAGATGGTTTTTGATCCTTTTTTCACCACCAAGGGCAGCGGAAAAGGAACGGGGCTCGGCCTGTGGATCAGCTACAACATTATCGAAAAGATGGGTGGCACGATGACGTGTAAAAGTCAGCAGGGCAAAGGTAGTATGTTTACCATCGTCATTCCGATCGTTACCCCGGATAAAAAATAAAATACCATTCAACCGAGTTGATGAGAAGGAGGCCAAATGCACTATTTTAATGTATTGGTCGTTGATGATGAAGAAGATTTTTTGGACACCCTGATGAATCGCCTCAAAAAACGAAACATCAATACCACCGGTTGCCGCAGCGGTGAAGAGGCTGTGGAGCTGTTGCAAAACAAGTTTTTTGATGTGGTCATTCTGGATATCAAGATGCCCGGTGGCATGGATGGGATCGAAACGTTGCGTGAGATCAAAAAAATTCAGCCGGAGGCCGAAGTGCTGTTGCTCACCGGCCATGCGTCGGTGGAAACAAGCATTGAAGGAATGAAGCTGGGCGCCTTTGACTACCTGCTCAAGCCGATAAAATTGGAAGATCTTCTGGAAAAACTTGCACAAGCACTGGAAAAAAAAGACACCGCCGAACACAAACGTCAAAGCGAGCAAATTCGGAAACTACTCAAATACTGGTAAAAAATACGAATCGATTGACATATCCCTGAAACCCGCTGATTTCCCAGCGCCCCATAACCGCTTTAACCCGTTTAGAAATGAGGCCGGTCGATTGCCAAACAGCGCATCGGCAAGGTGAACACGCGCGATGGCAGTTGATGGGGTGTTTACTATCTTTTCTTTTCTTAATTTAACTTCATCTTTACAAGATGTCTTTTTAATTCGTCCACCGTTGCGGATTGCTCTCTTTCTTCCAACAGGTAAATAAGATCCCAAAGCGCACGAAATTCTTCAGACACAATTTCCATTTCTGTTTTTTCCATGAAACTGAACCAACGTTGCGCATCTCTGCCCGGTTCGTCTGCCGCGCACGGAATGCCGGAGCAACCTCTGCCGCTCAATTTTTTCACGGAAAAACGTTGCAAAAGTCGATCGGCTCGGGTTAAAAATAGATATTATATCGCCCTGAAAACGATTTGGATAGCAGATTCTTTGACATCCGGTGATTGCAGACAATCCTTTTGAACCCATATTGAGAGGCATCTGAACGACAGGGAAAACCGGCGATGTGGGGAAAATTCAGCCTGCGGGTCAGAATATATGTAATTTTAGGAGCCCTGGTGTTTATCACCCTGATGGGGGGCCTGATCTTGGTCTGGTATACCTATAGCATGGAAGCGTTATTAACTTCCATTGCTGAAAAGGATCTGATCGCGTTTCAGACGGCTGAAGATCTCGAAACAGCGCTGGTAAATCAGAAAGGGTTTGTCTCATATTACTTTTTGGACGGCGATCCGGAATGGCTCAAACAGCTGGGCAAATACCGGCAAGTTTTCAATGAGCGACTCCAGCAAGCCAACGCCCAGGCAGGCAGCAAAGACCAGCAAACCTTGCTGCAAATGATTGCAGCGGAATATCACCAATACATATCGAAAAAAGATCGTGTTATCGAACTGTATGAGTCCGGCCAACGTGAAAGAGGGGCACAGCTGCACCATGAAGTCCGCCTTCATTTTTCTGCTGTTTTGAGACTCTGTGAAAACTACAAGGAGCTCCATCGCAAGCGGATTGAACTCGCTAAAACTGCCAGCCAGGCCAAGGCGAGCAAACTGCGCATGATGGCCGCTGGGGCCATGGTCATCGGCTTTTTGCTCGCGATGCTGCTGGCTTTTGTTCTGGTCAATCAAATTTTAGGCCCTGTGCGACGATTGACGGCCGAAGCAGGCAGAAACATGGAAGCCGGCACGTCCAGAGATGAAGTCGTCGCCCTGAGTCGCAGCGTGCGAGGATTGATTGAAGATGTCGATCAGGCGCATTCGGAACTGGAAAAGAGCCGTGAATCGCTGCTGCAGGCAGAAAAACTGGCTCTGGTCGGCAAGCTGGCTGCCGGAATGGCCCACAGTATTCGCAATCCATTTACGTCGGTTAAAATGCGTCTGTTTTCCCTGAGCCGTTCGCTGGAGTTAAGCGACACCCAAAAAGAAGATTTCGAGGTAATATCCGAAGAAATCCGCCACATCGACACCATTGTGCAGAACTTCCTCGAGTTTTCTCGTCCGCCCAAGCTTAAGATACAGCCCATCAGTCCCTCGACGGTGGTGGATCAGGCCATTCAGCTGTTGGCGCACCGCATCAAATCCTATGATGTCAGCATTCAGATTGAACGTGGCCAACTGCTGCCGGAGGTTGAAGCGGATCCGGAACAGCTCAAGGAAGTCCTGGTCAATATTGTCGTCAATGCGTGCGAGGCCATGCAACGAGGCGGCTCGATTGTGATACGCGAACACATAGCACGCAACCGTTTCAATCAGACCGAAGCGGTTATCCAGGTAAGTGATGATGGTCCCGGTATGCCCGAGTCCGTTCGCGAAAAAGTATTCCAACCTTTTTTCACTACCAAAGAAGACGGTACCGGCCTGGGCTTGAGTATTGCAGCTCGAATTATCCAGGACCACCATGGACAAATTGATGTAGAATCAACCGAAAATGAAGGCACGACCTTCATTATAACCCTGCCGGTTAAGGAGTTACCCCATGAGTGATATTCTGGTCATCGATGATGACGATCAGCTGCGCAAAAGTTTTCACAAGCTGTTGACCGAAGAAGGCTATCGCGCAGAAAGTGCCGCCTCGGGTGAAGAAGGCCTGAAAATACTCCAAAAAAAAACACCCGATCTGATCATTCTGGATGTGCGTTTGCCGGGCATGAACGGCCTGGAAACCTTTCAGGCAATTCACACCGTCGAACCCAAAGTGCCGGTGATTATCATGACCGCTTACGGGACCACCGAAACGGCCATCGAAGCCACTAAAATGGGCGCCTTTGACTATATCCTCAAACCGTTTGAGATCCCGGATATGCTGGATATTATCCGACAAGCGCTGGAGGCAGGCCGTTTTATGCGCACACCGGTGCAAATGGATGCCACACCGGATCAATCATCTCTGGAAGCGATTGTCGGTCGCAGCAAACCCATGCAGGACGTATACAAAGCCATCGGGCGAGTGTCTGCGGCGGATGCCACCGTGCTCATTCGCGGTGAGTCGGGCACCGGCAAAGAACTGGTGGCCCGGGCGATCTACCAGCACAGTCTGCGAGCCCAAAAACCGTTTTCAGTGATCAATTGCGTGGCCATTCCCGAAAACCTGCTGGAAAGCGAACTGTTCGGTTACGAAAAAGGCGCCTTCACCGGTGCTGCCCACCGACGTGTCGGCAAAATCGAGCAAGCCAATGGCGGCACGGTTTTTCTGGATGAAATCGGAGACATGCCCTTTAGCATCCAGGCCAAAATTTTGCGATTGCTGCAGGAAAAAAGCATTGAGCGCCTCGGAGGCCGTGAGACCATACCGGTGGATGTGCGCATTATCGCCGCCACAAATCGCGACCTGGAATCCGCTTTATCCCAGGGCCGCTTTCGTGAAGATCTGTATTATCGCTTAAAGGTTGTCACGATTGCGCTTCCCCCATTGCGAGAGCGCCAGGACGATATTGCGCTTCTGGTTGACTATTTCTTGTCGCGCTACACCACCGAGCTTGATATGAAAAATCCCGGAATTAGCAAAGAAGCGCTGGCCGCCCTCACCAGCCATTCATGGCCGGGCAATGTGCGCGAACTGGCCAATGCCATTCAAAAGGCCCTCATATTCAACCGCGGAACCCCGATTCGCCCGGAAGATATTGTCCAGGCGATCAGCGGCGAAGACTCATCACCTGCCGCAGACGCCCGGACTGCGGATCAAATCATCCGGCGCTGGGTACGCCAAACCATTGCCACCAGTGACGAAAAGAATAAATTTGATACCATCATGGACCATTTTGCCAGCATCATGATTGGTGAAGCACTGAATTTAACGGATGGAAACCGCTCCAGGGCTGCCAGGCTATTAGGCCTTTCCCGCCCTACCCTGCATTCTAAAATTGAAAAATACCATCTGAAATTGCAAACGTCTGTCAAGGAGGAAGATTAGGTGATTGCGGAATTTTTGGGAATTGGAGGACTTCGCAATTCAACGCTATACTCAAATCTAAAGCGGGTTGGAGACCGCAGAAATTTTTCTTTTTGCTTGACATGCCATAGGCATAAATATATCTAATTTAAACGATATTCCATTCTTTAAGAAATGAACTTGGTTCAGCATGAACATAACCCAACAAAAGGAGGAAGTATTATGAAAAAACCAGGATTGTTTTTGATCTGCGCATTGGTGTCTGTGTTTCTATTAGCCGGAGCCGCAGCAGCCAAGGAAACGGTGGTGGTTTACACCTCGTTGGAAACTGAAGAAGTCGTCGAATACCTTAAAGCGGCTAAAAAAGACCTGCCCGATCTGGACATCCAGTCAATCCGTCTTTCCACCGGGGAGCTGGGTGCACGCATGCTGGCAGAACGAGACAATCCCCAGGCCGACTGTATCTGGGGATGGGCCGTAACCAATATGTCAGAGTTTGTCCCAAAAGGGATGCTGGTCCCGTATAAACCCGAAGGCTGGGACAAAATCCCGGCTAACTTTAAAGATCCCGACGGGTACTGGACGGCCATCGATTTGTATGCCGCTGCCCTGGTACCCAACACCAAAGTGTTGGAAGAAAAAAATCTGCCGATGCCCAAGGGCTGGAATGATCTGTTGAATCCGGTGTATAAAGGCATGCTGATTATGCCGAACCCCGCCAGTTCCGGAACCGGTTTTTTGCAGGTTGCCAGCCTGCTCGTCCTGCTGGACCCGGATTATAAGAACAAGCCGGTCGAACAGAATAAGGCCTGGGATTTTCTCAAAGAATTGGACAAAAACATGGGCCAGTACATCAAGAGCGGGTCTAAACCGGCAAAGCTGACCGCTGCCGGGGAATATGCGGTGGGCTGTTCATTTGCGTTCGTGTATTCTTCCTTGAAAAAGCAAGGCTCACCGGTTGCGCTGGTCATGCCTGAAGAAGGTGCCGGGTTTGAGCTGGAGGCCAATGCCCTGTTGAAAGGCGCCAGGCATGAGGCCGCTGCCAAGAAATTTTTGGACTGGGCCATCAGCAAGAGCGCCATGGAAGAATATGCCAAATTTAAGCTGGGTGTCACCTATCCGGGTATTCCCGGGCCTGCGGATCTGCCGGCTCTGGAAACCATTAAACTGGCACCCATGGATTTCCCCTGGCAATCCGAAAACCGCGCCAAGATTCTTGAAGTCTGGCAAGCTCATTTCCTGAAATAATGCGCAAGACATTTTAACCATTTAAAAAACTTCATAAATCCTCCCGTAGGATTTATGAAGTTTTTTTGTAAGGACTACCTTCATGCAAACCGCTTCCAAAAAGCTTGTTTTAGAAAACATCAGCAAACACTTTGGTTCTCTGGTGGCTGTCAAAGATGTTGATCTTGTGATCGAGCCCGGTGAATTTATCTGCTTTTTAGGTCCGAGCGGGTGTGGCAAAACCACCCTGCTGAGGATCATCACCGGATTTGAGCAGCAGTCAACCGGCGATGTTATTTATGATGGCAAAGTGATCAATGATGTGATTCCGCAAAAAAGAGACTTTGGAATTGTTTTTCAGTCGTATGCCTTGTTTCCCAATATGACGGTCCACCAGAATATTGCTTTCGGTTTAAAAATGCGCAAAATGCCGTCAACCCTGATCGATGAGCGCGTCAATGAAATTTTAAAGCTCGTGGGGTTATCAGAATGGGCAACTCATTATCCGTCACAGTTGAGCGGCGGACAGCAGCAGCGGGTGGCGCTGGGCAGAGCCCTGGCGATTAAACCGAAAGTGTTGCTGCTGGATGAGCCCTTAAGTGCCCTCGATGCCAAAATTCGCATACGACTGAGAACCGTTATTAAAAAATTACAGGAAGAGCTCGGAATTACCATGATTTACGTAACCCACGACCAGGAAGAAGCGCTGGCGCTGGCCGACCGGGTTGCCATTATGCGGGAGGGAGAAATCAGGCAGATCGGTTCCCCCTTTGAAGTTTACAAAAAACCGAAAACAAGCTTTATTGCCGAATTTGTGGGCACCTCCAATTTTATTACCGGAAAAAAAAGCAACGGAAAAGTTAAATTCGGGCAACTGGAATTTAGCGTTGCAAACCTCGAGCAAGTCGACCGCGAGACGGTTTACCTTGCGATTCGGCCTGAAAATATTGAATTGGTTGATGAGACAGCGTCCGCTGATGATTATTTGCCTTCCAATGTTGTCGAAGTTGAGGCGGAGGTGATTAATTTTCTCGGTGCAGTTGTCCGAGTGACATTCATACTTGAAGGTGAAGAAATGATCGTGGATCTTACGGAAAAAGAGTATGAAAAGATAAAATTGAAACGACGGGATAAACTCAAGCTCTATTTTCCGCCGGCAGCGTTTCATATTTATGGTGAGCTGTTCAGGAAACTAATCTAAGTCATTTTTCAGAAGCGGCCCTTTTAAAGTCGCTGCTGGAAGCCGCTCCCACTCTGTAGTTATTTGTTATTCGTTATTCGTTACCAGAGAGCAGCGTATTTTACTCATATCTGCAAAAAGCATTAACTGATAGCTAAAATGTGGGAGCGGCTTCCAGCCGCGATATGG
>CP070694.1:4386327-4392633 GCA_020353355.1 Desulfobacterales bacterium
AGTCTCATATTATGATGCTGAATACATTTTGCCAGACGCCCGCAACCATCTTGGTATTGAAGGGTGCCGATCTGCGGGAGCTCATGACGCGTGACACCCGCTTCGGTTTCAATGTAATGGAAAGGCTTTGTTTCCTGTTGCGGGAGCGTATCCAGTCTGCCTATGGCGCCATGGAAAAGATTTGACGCCCTGCGCCGGAACTCACCGTCGGCAAACGCATCCTCGTCGGATGTTGCCGATACAGAATTGCGCTGAACGCGGCTGCGGGTCCCGATCAAGGAGTTGTGAATGAATTTCGTGCTCGATGCGCAAGAGAAATCGCTACTTGAACAGATCAAAACGAAACTACCTGAAATCGGCAACGATCGAAGCAAACTCATACCCGTGCTTCAATTAATTCAAGCAAAGCTCGCCTATCTTCCGGCCGAAGCCATCCATGTGGTAGCCGCCCATCTGGATATCTCCCCTTCAGAAGTGTACGGCGTGGCGACTTTTTATAATCAGTTTCGATTTCATCCGCCCGGAAAAAACGCGGTGAAAGTCTGTTTGGGGACCGCCTGTCATGTGAAGGGCGGCGATATTATTCTCGAGAATTTTGAGCGCAAGCTGGAGATCAAGGAAGGCGAGACCACCGCGGACAGAGAGTTCAGTGTCGACCGGGTTGCCTGTGTCGGATGTTGTGCACTGGCTCCGGTAATCGTGGTGGGGGAAACGGTGCACGGACATATGCAGCCCAGCAAGGTAGAAGGACTCGTTTTGAGAGCCCGGATAGAAAAAGAAAAACAGGAAAGAGAAAAACAACAAAAATGAGTCCAGCCGATCACCAACCATTCCAGGCGGGATTTGATGAAATCCGCAAAGCAGCCGCAACCAGGCAACGGGCATTTGCAGAGGCGCCCGTACCCCGGATTCATATTGGCATGGCGACCTGCGGAATCGCCTCCGGGGCATTGGAAACAAAAGCGGCATTTGAACAGGCGCTTGCCCGGCACGGCATTGATGCCCGGATCCATACGGTAGGCTGTATCGGTCACTGTTATGCAGAACCGTTTGTCATCATCGATCATCCCGAGTCCGGATTTCCCCCCATATTTTATCCCGAGGTGAATGCCGGAAAAGCAAATATGCTCACCAAGTTGTTTTTAGCCGAAGGCGACCCCCGTTTCGAACACATTCTCGGTGCCACCGAAGAAAATGATATGATTCCGTGGATTGGGGAATTTTCGCGATTCAATCAAGAAAAGCGGGTGGTCATGGAAAAATGCGGCCACATCGATCCCGAGGATATTTATGAATACATTGCCGCGGGTGGCTATGAGACTTTACCCGATATGTTCCGGCGCTCGCCCAAAGAAATAATTCAACAAATCAACGACGCCGGTCTGAGGGGAAGAGGCGGGGCCGGTTTTGCAACAGGATTGAAGTGGGAGTTGGCGGCCGACCAACCCGGCGACGCCAAACGGGTCATCTGCAACGCCGATGAAGGCGATCCCGGCGCTTACATGGATCGCACCATACTGGAAAGCAATCCGCATCAGGTGCTCGAAGGCTTGATTGCGTGTGCCTATGCCGTCGGCGCTCACAAAGCCATCATTTATGTGCGGGCGGAATACCCCTTGGCGGTGAGAACCATCACCAAAGCCATCCGGCAGGCAAGCGAACTCGGACTGATCGGCAACGACATCCTGGGAAGCTCCTTTGACCTGGATATCGAGGTCTTCCACGGGTCCGGGGCGTTTGTCTGCGGCGAGGAAACGGCCTTGATCCGATCCATTGAGGGTTTTCGCGGCATGCCCAGGCACCGCCCGCCCTATCCGGTGGAACGCGGTTTGTGGGGCACGCCCACCGTTATCAATAATGTGAAGACCCTTGCATCGGTTGCGCCCATTTTAAAAAACGGCGCCGCCTGGTACAGAAAGATCGGCACGGACAACAGCCCGGGCACCGCCATATTTTCCATCGTCGGCGATGTGGTGCATCCGGGGTTGATCGAAATTCCCATGGGAGTTTCTCTGCGCACCCTCATATTTGATATTTGCGGTGGAATTCCGAATAAGAAGAAATTTAAGGCCGTCCAGATCGGGGGACCCTCCGGCGGCTGCCTGCCCGAGGAATTCTTGGATACACCCATCGATTTTGACTCGCTGACCGAGGCCGGCGCGATGATGGGATCCGGCGGCATGGTCGTCATGAATGAAGACACCTGTACGGTGGACATTTCACGGTATTTCCTGGATTTTACGCAGAAAGAGTCCTGCGGCAAGTGCACCTTTTGTCGCATCGGCACCTATCATTTGCTGACCATCCTGGAGCGCATCACCGAGGGAAAAGGCAGCCCGGCGGATTTGAAAAACCTGGCTCAGCTCAGCCAAGACATTAAAAACGGCTCCCTGTGCGGGCTGGGCAAAACCGCTCCCAACCCGGTGGTGACTTCCCTGCGATATTTCAAGGAGGACTATGAAGCCCACGTGAGCGAAAAACGCTGTCCCGGTATGATGTGCCGGCCCTTGATTGCCTTTTATATCGATCTGGAAAAATGCGCGCGTGGCTGTGATGCCTGTGTGGGGTGCTGTCCGGTGGAGGCGGTATTTACCACCCGCAACCGCAAAAAGGGCATCGACCAGTCCCTGTGCGTCAAATGCGGCGAGTGCATGGTCGCCTGTCCTCCGGAATACGACGCCGTCCGCAAGGTGTCGCCGCCGGAGCTGGCGCCGATCATTGAGCGCCCTGCCGAACCGCTTAAAGATGAAAAATAATCGCTAACGGTTCGCTGCAGCGGACATTGCATGAAGGCTTTGGACAATGGTTACCCTTTCAGTGGATGCCAGCAAAATTGAGATTGCAGCGGGCACGAATTTGCTCGCGGCCTGTCTGCAAAACGACATCTATGTCCCGAATCTGTGTTACATCGAGGGCATGGATCATCCGCCGGCATCCTGCCGTCTGTGTTTTGTCGAGATCGAGGGGAAAGACGCCCCCGTTCCGGCGTGCACGGTTGAGGTTCGCCATGACATGGCGGTGCGCACCGACACGCCCGGCGTTCGACGGCTCCAGAAGACCGCCCTTCAATTGCTGCTGTCGGTGCATGACGTGGACTGCAAAAATTGCCCGGCCAACCGAAACTGCGCCCTGCAGGACATGGCCAAATTTTTAAAAATAGCGCTAAAATCCAAACATCTGGATCTGTTTCTCAAGAAAAGCAAGATCGATCTAGGCCATCCGTTTTTGGAGTATTATCCCAACCGCTGCGTTCTATGCGGAAGATGTATCTATGTCTGTCGCGCGCAGCAAGCACATACGCAGTTAACTTTTGCCAAGCGCGGTTTCGACACCGTCATCGGTTTTTTCGGCAACCCGCAGTCGAGTCCGCCGTCCTGTGATACCTGCCGGGCCTGTGCCGAGGCGTGTCCGGTCGCCGCGCTGCTTCCAAAACCGTGAGCTCACAACGGGGATCTCCAAGGCTACATTCTGGCAACCCTTTTAAGATGAGGACCTGCTTCCGGCGGCCATGGGAAAAAAACAAAAACGTCATAAAAATCAGAAAAAGCGGCGCGAGAACCCGCAGCGAAGTGCCAATTTTTCGACGGGTCTGGCCGCCGCTCATGAGAGGATGCCGTCATGACCGTGTTCACCCGCGACGATTTTTTGAAACTGGACCACCAGGACCCCCTGGCTCCTTTCCGGAATGAATTTCACATCCCGCAAGGAGTGATTTACATGGATGGCAACTCCCTGGGCGCCATGCCAAAGGCCACTCCCCGGCGGGTGCGAGAAGTGACCGAACGCCAATGGGCGCAAGGGCTTATCAAAAGCTGGAACACGGCCGACTGGTTCCATGCCCCGCGTCGCATCGGGGACAAGATTGCCGCGATTATCGGTGCCGAGCAAGGCGAAGTCGTTGCCACGGATTCAACCGGCATCAACCTCTTTAAAGCCATCAGTGCCGCGCTGATGGTCAATGCTGATCGATCCGTGATTGTAATGGAAGGCAGCAATTTCCCCACGGACAATTACATGGCCCAGGGCCTGGTCGAATTTCTGGGACACCGGCACCGCATCCGGTTCGTGGAAAAAGAGGGCATTATGGACGCCATGGACGACCGCGTGGCGGTGGTATGCCTCACCGACGTGCATTACAAAACCGGTCACCGTCTGGACATGCAGGCCATTACCGCCAGGGCCCATCGGCACGGGGCCCTGACCGTCTGGGACCTATGTCACAGTGCCGGTGCCGTCCCCGTGGACCTGAATGACGCCGGTGCAGACTTCGCCGTGGGCTGCGGTTATAAGTATCTTAACGGTGGGCCGGGCGCCCCGGCATTTATTTTTGTGGCCAAACGGCACCAGGACCGGGTGAAGCAGCCACTGACGGGCTGGTGGAGCCATCGGGCGCCCTTTGAATTCACCCGGGACTACGAGATCGCCGAGGGCATCAACCGCATGCTGAGCGGCACCCAGCCGATCCTCAGCCTTTGCGCGCTCGAAGTCGGCGTGGATCTCATGGCACGCGCCGACATTCACAGGATCAGGGAAAAATCCAAACAGATGGGCGACTTGTTCATTGCCGCGGTAGAGCAGCAATGCGATGGTTACGGCTTCGCCATCGTCAGTCCCCGCAACGCCGACGAACGCGGCAGCCAGGTCTCACTTTCCCATAAAAACGGGTACGCCATCATGCAGGCCCTGATCGAGCGCGGCGTGATTGGCGATTTCCGTGCCCCGGAAATTCTGCGCTTCGGCCTGACGCCGCTTTATCTCAGATATGCAGATGTGTGGGATGCGGTCGAAATTCTGTCGGATATCATGGCGCGGCAAATCTGGAAGGACCCGAAATATCACGTTCGCCAGGCGGTAACCTGATCTTATGATTCAATTCGCATAAATCGGAAAGGAGAAATGAAATGGACGAAAATCAGGTCGATTGGAACGAAAAGGTGGCCAACAAGATCATTAAAAATTTAGAGAAGCGCCGCATGGAGGGCAGCTACACACCCACTGCCGCCCGGGCCAAAGACGAAATCATCAGTATGATTCCCCGGGGGGCAACGGTTTTTCGCTGCGGCTCCATGACGGCAACGGCAATGGGGCTGTGGGAGGCCATTGCAGAGCTGCCGGAAGTCAGGCTCATTGATCCTTACCAGTCGGGACTTAAACCGGAAGAGGGGCTGAAGCTCAGGCGCCAGGGATTGACCGCCGATCTTATGATTGCCAGCTCCAATGCAATCACGTTGGATGGAAGACTGGTCAACCTGGACGGCATGGGCAACCGCGTGGCTTCCATGGCATTCGGACCCAAAAAGGTCATCCTGCTGGTGGGCATGAACAAGGTCGCCCCCGATTTGGATTCCGCCATAGCCAGGGTCAAGCACTATGCCGCACCGGTCAACAACATCCGCTACGGTTTAAAAAATCCCTGTGTGGAAACGGGACTGTGCAGTGATTGCAAAACTCCTCAACGACTCTGCAACATGTGGAGCATCATCGAAGGCCACATGATTGAAAACCGCATCCATGTCAAGCTGATTGGTGAGAGTTTGGGGTATTAGTTAGTTTCCATCCGGAAACCAATGAGCGCCTATTTTAATTTCCGCATGGGCACTCGGTAGGTAATCGCGACTGACCATCAGTGTCTTGCGTTGCGCGCTTTTTTGGCAGCCGGCTTGGTCTGCTGAAGTTGTTTTTCAATCGTGGTCAGACGGTTTTTCAGATCGTTTAGTTCCTTGGTTGAGCGCTGATCTCGCTCTTTGCTTTCAACAGCCTCGCAAAAAGCCCGGATATTTGCGTTGATGGTGCTGATCAGCAGGCTATCTCCGGAACTATAAATTTTAGCCAGCATCTCAACGGCAGCACCAAAGCCGGAGCTGTCCCCACCGCGCGGCAAGTCATTATCAGGCCCGGGCTTCGCGCCGGCCCGACGATCGTATGGAGATTGCGGACTTGCGACCCGCTCTTCATGACCGGATCCCGCTGTGGAATATTGCACCCGTATTTTGGGACCCTTTCCAAAACGCAGCCAATCCATGGAGCACCCGCTTAGCTCCGCCACCTTGTAGATCCAGCCCGGGGGCACGTCGCCCCGTTTTCTGGAAGCACCAATATTTTGCCTCGATATGCCTAAAAAATTTGCCAGCTGTCCGTCGGAAGCAACATTTAGCGCTTCTTTCAGCCGGCCGATGATCTCTTGCGCCTCGGTTAGTTTAATATTTATATTATTGTTATTGTTTGATTTATTTTTTTTCATCATGATATTGACCGTTATGCTTCTCGCCCGATGGCCCGGGCTTGTTAAGCAATAAATTTTTGCAT
>CP070694.1:4392733-4404782 GCA_020353355.1 Desulfobacterales bacterium
GTACCACCGACGGGGGCATGCTGTCCAAAGGCCATATCGGGGCCGGCGGCGGCGTTTCGCTGTTGGTCGAAGCCGCCCGTCAGTTGATGGGCAACGCCGGCGAAAGGCAAGTACCGCAAACACGCTTTGCTGTGGAAACATCAACCGGCGGTACCTATATGGACGCCCAGGTCACCATTTTAGGAACGGAAATACCCTAACCCGGGTAAACCGGCAAAAATTGAAAATTTAATATTGACAGTTTTGTAAAAAGTCACTTATTCGGTTTTCCTGTTATTCCGGCGAAAGCCGGAATTCTGTAAATTCAATATGTTCTGGATACCGGATCAAGTCCGGCATGACGATTCGGAGACTTTTTACGAGACCATCAATATTCAATCCTTGGAAGATGGCGGAAATATCCCAATATAACACGCAAAAAAATTATTTATATGAGACTAAGGAGGAGTAACAATATGGATGCACCTAAAAAACCGGTTCCGGAAGTCAATCCCTGGGCGAAGCCTTTCTGGGAGGCTGCCCGTGAGGAAAAATTGATCATTCAAAAATGTCCGGATTGCAGCCAGCACGTATTTTATCCAAGATTGGTATGCCCCCACTGCTTCTCGAAAAACCTGGAGTGGGTGGAGGCTTCCGGAAAGGGAACGATTTATTCGTATACCGTGGTCATGAATAATTCGCCGTCGGCATTCATCGACGACATCCCGTATGTCGTCGCCCTGATAAAACTGGAAGAAGGCGTCCAGATGCTGAGCAATATTGTGGAATGCGATCTCGATCAATTGACATGTGATATGCCGGTGGAAGTGACGTTTGAAAAACTGAACGATGAATTTACGCTTCCAAAATTTAGACCTGTAAAGGCCTAAATTTTGACAGATATTGATTTTGTCTATTTTATTTCACCCCCACCAGTCCCCCCCGTCTCCGCCTTTTCGGCGGGATCTTCGACAAGCGGGGAGGATGATTAAGTTCCCTCCCCTGGTGGGAGGGATTAAAGGGAGGGGGATAACGAGGTGAGCAAATGGAACACAGCAAATATGGTGATGATTTCAATGTGGGTGATGTGTACACGACTGCGGCCATAACAGTGACTGAAACCCATGTGGTCAATTGGGCTTGTCTGACCATGGACTTCTATCCACTCCATGTGGATAAGGAATATGCTGCCAAGACGCAATTTGGCCAAAGACTGGCTCATGGGCCGCTGATTTTCGGGATTGCGGTCGGTCTCGTAAGCAAAGAGGGATTTGCGGGTGACGCTGCGGTGGCATGGTTAGGCGTGGACAATATGAGAATGCTTAAACCTGTATTTATCGACGACACAGTCAGAGTTGTCGTGCAAGTCCTTGATAAACAGCAAACCAGCAAACCCGACAAAGGCATCCAGGTGTGGCGATATACGGTCAAGAACCAGAGAGACGAGGAGGTGATGGTCTTTGACTACAAGATGATGTTTCATATGCGGGTCTGACCATCCGGCATCAAGAAACATGATTATTTCAAAATAAGAGGGGAAACCAAAATGATAACCATGTCGATTGGTGACTATTATGATCGTTGTGTAGATTTTTTTGGCGATAGGACGGCGATCACCTACAAAGATCAATCCTATACTTACAAGGAGATGGGATATAAGGCCAAATGTTTTGCCAATGCCCTGCAAAATAAAATTGGTCTGAAAAAGGGCGATAAAATCGCCTTTCTCATGGCCAACTGCCCCGAATACATTTTTTGTGAATATGCCATCGCCAAGATCGGCGGCATCCGGGTTCCTCTGGCGGTTCTGTTGAGTTCCAGTGATCATATTTACATGATGAATCAGGCAGAGTGCACCACGCTTATCTATCATCAAAGCCTGGCCTCGCGGGTCAAGGACATGTTGCCCCGGCTGGAGACGGTTAAGCATTTCATTTGCGCCAGTGACGATCCTTCAACCGTTATGGAGGGCCATCTTCATTTGCAGACCCTGATTGAAAGCCGTCCGCCTGAAGTCGCTAAAGTAAACATCGATCCCGAGGATCTTGTCGGCATCTACTACACCGGCGGCACCACCGGCAAGCCAAAGGGCGTCATGCTTTCCCACAGAGCCTGGGTCTACACCATTCTGATTGAGATGCTGGATCTGGGTTTCGGCTGGGAAGAAGTTTTCCTCTACCCGACTCCCCTTACCCACGCCGGCGGATGCTTGATGCTGCCGGTGTTTTTGCGCAAAGGGCGCTGCGTGATTATTGATCATTTCGAGCCCAAAGTTCTGCTGGAAACCATTGAAAAAGAAAAAGTGACCATGACGTTTCTGGTTCCGACCATGATTTATGTTCTGCTGGATTACCCCGATCTGAAGAAATATGATTTCAGCAGCATGCGCAACATTATCTATGGTGCATCGGCCATCGCCCCGGAACGCCTGAAACAGGCATTGAATACGTTTGGCTCCATTTTTACCCAGCTCTTCGGACAGACCGAGGCGCCGATGATGTTCAGCGCTCTTTCCAGAGCAGAGCACATCGTCGCAGATCCGCAACGCGAAAAAGAAATTCTCAGCTCCGCCGGTCGGCCCACCTTTCATGCCGAAATCAAACTGGTGGATGAAAACGGAAACGAGGTCAAACGCGGGGAACCCGGTGAAGTTGTGGTGCGCTGCGCCAATATCATGTCCGGATATTTCAAGAATCCGGAGGCCACCGCTGAAACCCTCAAAGACGGCTGGCTGTATAGTGGAGATATTGCCAAACAAGATGAAGAAGGTTTCCTGTATATCGTCGACCGCAAGAAGGATATGATCGTCAGCGGCGGGTTTAACATTTTTCCACGGGAAATCGAAGATGTCTTGTTTGAACACCCGGCGGTCAAAGGTGCGGCCGTCATCGGGGTTCCCCATGAGAAGTGGGGCGAAGAGGTAAAGGCGCTGGTGGTTCTGCATGAGGGCAAATCCGCCTCTGAAGAAGAACTGATCCAGTTCGTAAAAGATCGCAAGGGAAGCCTGATGGCACCCAAAAGCGTGGAGTTCTGGGAGGCCATTCCGCTGACAAATTTAGGCAAGCTGGACAAAAAAGCCATGCGCACCAAATTCTGGAAAGGCAAGGACCGCATGGTTTCTTGATACACGTCGGGTAAAAGAATCTTTCACCGCAGAAACGTTCACCCTGTTGAATCCTCCGTAGGAGGCCAGCCTTCGGCTGCATTCAACAGGACAGGGCGAGCTCAGAGTAAACATGATAGACAAACCCTACCATAAATTACGTGAATTTTTGGACACCTTCCCGCTGGGATTTCCCAAAACCGCAGCCGGCGTTGAAATAAAGATTTTAAAAAAATTGTTTTCCGAAACGGAAGCCAAACTTGCGCTGCAGTTAAGTCCGGTTCCGGAAGAGGCGGTTCAGATCGCGCAACGCACGGGATTGAATCAAGATAAACTGGTCGAAAAATTGGAATCCATGTCCAAAAAAGGACTGATTTTTCGGCTGCGGCGAGAGGGGAAAACCTTTTACAATGCAGCGCCGTTTATGATCGGTCTGTACGAATATTCAGTTAAAAAGATCGATGACGAGTTGGCCCGGCTATTTAAAGAATATTACGATACGGCCTATCAAAAAGAGATGGGGGCCAGCAACATTCCGGGCTTTAAAGTCATCCCCATAGAAGAAACCATTGCCCCGGACATGGTTCTGCTGCCGTATCACAAAATTAAAGAAGATATCCGTGCGGCCCGAAAAATTGCGGTAGCAGATTGCGTTTGCCGCAAAGAGGCCCATCTGACCGGCAGTGGTTGTGATGCGCCTGTGGAGGCCTGTCTGTCTTTTGGCGTTGCCGCGGAGTATTATATTGAAAACGGGCTCGGACGGGAAATTACGGCCGCCGAAGCCATCGCCATCATCGAGAAGGCGGATCACGCCGGGCTGGTACACGCCGGTGCCAACGCCAAGCATCTTTCCAATATCTGCAACTGCTGCCCGTGTTGCTGCGCTTCTCTAAAAGGCATCTCCCAATCCGGACACGCCAGGCACAAATACATGAATGCCCTGTTTGAAGCCCGCATCGATGCAGCCGAATGTACCGGCTGCGAGCAGTGCTTGGAACGCTGTCCCGCAGGCGCCATAAGCGTTGACGATGTGGCAGTCGTAAACAACGACAAATGCCTGGGATGCGGATTGTGTGCCGGCACCTGTCCGACCGAAGCTATCCAATTGCATCTGAGGGCAGACCGACAGGAGCCTTTCGATCGAGCTTTTGACCTGTACCAGGCCATTCTGGCAGGCAAGCATAATAATGAAACAGACGGAGACGTTGATGATGGTCCAAACAAAAAAGGAATATAAGGATAATGATGGATTTGGAGAAACGTGAATTTGGTCCGCTAAGCATTATTCCCGGAATGAACCGGGGCAGATATCCCTATTGCCATTCTGTATATGTTGAAGATGCCGGTGTGGTGATTGATCCGGCCTCCGACCGTGAAAGACTGGCGGAGATAAAAGCGCACAGGAAAATCCAAATAGTGTGGCTATCCCATTGGCATGAAGACCACTTCATGCATCTCGATATATTCGATGGACTACCGTTGTGGATGAGTGAGCAAGACTCGCCGCCACTTGCAGACACCGAGGTGTTTTTGGACTGGTACGACATCATCGATAAGGATGAACGCGTCTATTGGAGTGCGGAACTCAGAGAAAAATTTCATTTTCGGCCACGAAAACCGGCACGGTTCCTTCGCGACGGTGAACGCATCGATCTAGGGGATCTATCGGTGGAGGTCATCCACACCCCCGGCCACACCCCCGGACATCTGGCGTTTTTTTTCCGAGAGCCGCAAATTCTCTTTTTGGGCGATTATGACCTCACACCGTTTGGACCCTGGTACGGTGACCGTTATTCAAGCATAGAGCAAACCATCGATTCCATTCATCTTCTCAAAAAGATTCCTGCAAAGGTATGGCTTACCGGACATGAGACCGGTGCGTTTGAAGAAAATCCGCAGCAATTTTTTGATGATTACCTAACCGTGATACAGTCGCGTGAAGACAAGCTTCTGGATTTTTTAAAGCAGCCGCGATCCATGCAAGAGATCATTGGCGCCTGGATTGTGTACGGACGCAAACGAGAACCGGTGGCGTTTTATGCATTTGGCGAACGCTTACACATGCAAAAGCATTTAGAAAAACTGATGGCCAATGGGGCTGTAAAATTCGAAAATGGCAAGTACTGCAGAATCAGTTAATTCTTCTCCTGCTGCTGAAGAATAGGTTTTAAGTGTCAGGAACCATCAGGTTTCAGGTGTCGGGTGTCAGGTGTCAGCGCGCAGGGTTCAAGGTCTTTCGATTTCTGATTTCGGATTGCGGATATCGGATTGAAAATCTAAGCAAATTAAGAATTGCGAATTTAGGAGTTGAGAAATAAAAAGCATATATCAACTTCCCTTTCTTCAATTCTCGAATTCCTCAATTCCTAAATTTCTGAATCCCTGAAACCTCTGTCCTCTGACTTCTGTCATCTGTCATCTGTTATCTGACACCTGACGCTTGACACCATCTTTTTTACTTTTCTGACACCTGACACCTGACACCAGATCCGTCCGTGGACTGAATTGGATCAAAAAACTAAGTTTGCCATGAAAAATAATTTGCCTCTATGCATTTTCGTTCTTAGATTAGATATTCCAATGATGCCGATATCAAGGCCTAAATGATTGTTGAGGAGGATGATATGAGCGCTAAAGAGAAGACCGTGACCCTATTCAAGTTATTTGGATTATCTCTATTAATAATTCTCCTTGTTGCCTGTGCCGGTAAGATGTTTACTTACATGGTTTCATGGGTTGCGGAAAACGACCGTATATCTCTGGAGGCCGGCGGGCCCCATAAAGGAAACTGGCAGACCCGCGACGTGGCCATCGAGTATGCGTATCAACAAGACACGCAAAACTTACAGATTTCCGGTGTGCTTAAATTGGGGGACTACCTGACCACCGGCTTCAGCGCACTAGAGTACTTGACACTCGATATTTATAAGCTTGACGCCGATGGTATCGTTCTGGACTCAGAATTGATACGGACTTTTGGTTATCGTCGCTATATGGATTATCTTGGAAAGATGACCTTCAACAAACAATTGGATTTGCCCGAGGGCACCTCCGCGATTGCATTCGGGTACAGCGGCAAGGTCACCCAGGGCGGCGGTGGATTTCGTGAAACCCGGACAGGCGACCGAATCGATTGGCAGTTTTGGAAGGTTCCCGGCCGCAAGCCCTCAGAATGAAACGTCATGGTTTCCAGGCGACACCTGCAACAGGTAATCCTAAAATAGTGTATTGCCGAATTTATATTTACCAGGTACTGTTTAAGGTAATAAGAAAATCCCCTTAAAAACAACCCGCCTATTCTGTTACAATACCACAACAACGGTGCAACTTTTCTTGCATTGTAAACATTTCTTGATATCGCGTAAGTTCCTGGCTTTGGAAACTTAGATTAAAAAATACTGAGCGCCTGTCAACCTTTGTTGCACCCTGTCTGCAATTCCTTTCCTGATTGACCCGGTTTTAAAAACCAGATTTTAGGCTTTTTTTACTCTCATTATGGGTCTGCGTTAAAGCCTATAATTTGTCGAAATAGCTTAAATATATCTCGAAGACGCTTTCCACTTCCAAACTTTCAATTGAGATTTAATATCGAAAACCAAGAAAAAAATCGTTTCCGGAACGGCAGTTGCTATCTATCGGGGAAACCGCCAGCCAATCCATATCCTGACAGAAAGGAGAAACATCATGCGAGCTGTGTTTAAGTACCAAAAACCTATTAGTTTAATTGTCCTGGTTTCCCTGTCCTGGTTATGTATGCCTCAACTTTCTGCCCAAGCAGTTATGGTCACCACGGAAGATGTAATCTATCAAGATTCAAGAGCCGACTATGATCGCGTGCGAGTCAGGGCCTTTGTTAGCCGGAACGATGTTATCTCTCACTTGCAGTCCTACGGTATCAGTTCTGGGGAGGCTTTGGCCCGGGTGGACAGTCTTACAGATCGCGAGATTGCCATGATAGGGGGCAAGCTGGATCAACTCCCTGCCGGAGCAGATGCAGCTGGTGCCTTCGGTTCACAAATAGCGCAAAATATTAGCACAGGTGCGTCCAGACTCGCCGGGCAGATGGCTCTCTATGCTTTAATTGCTGCTGTTGTAATCGCCATCGTTATATTGATTGTAGCTTATGCGCTCGATGAAGGGCCCTTCATGCCGGCTCACGGTAAATTCTAAATACATAATGGATCGCTATAAAAATATTACTTGTGGCTCTCAGTCAACAACAATTGTACTTGACGGTTTGCCCATTGCCCACCTTGGAATGGGAGAGTATGTATCTTTTTTTGTTTAATCGGGTGTTCATTATCTCAAAGTGAGACAGAGCAATATTTATGGTCATTTTGAGGAACAAAAAAAATATTATTTTCTAATAAGCATAAACTTCTTCGACATGATAACTAATTCATATTGGGGTGATTCATGCGGTTTTGAGATCGAAAAGATTAGTGAAGAAGAAGGACTAAAGAGGATCAGGAACTCAAAGAATCTGATCAAAATGGAAAAAAAATATAAAACAGCAACCGAGGCTTCACCCGCAGAGACAGAAAAACCTGAATCGGCTTTCATCCCTGAAAGCGCACCTGTTTCCGTGATATCGTTGCGCAGACAACCGCTGGAGATATCAACTTTTCAGAAACCTTCCAAAGACTGCAGTAGTTGCTCTATTCTATTAATCTAAAGGATGTCAATTGCATATCATGGCCAGTTTTCCAATGATCCTTATCATTCTGATATTTCACATAGTATTTCACGTCAGGAACATACCAAAAATATCAAATTCCTGCAAAAATATCGCCTATAACTCGCTCTATATACTTTATCTTAACAGCTCTGAACTTACCTGCTGGAACCTCGACATCTTCCCACCCTAAAACTTGGAAAGTCTCAGCGAAATCATACTCTACCTGCGGTGCCCCGGGATTGTATGTTGGTAGACCTGTGAATGTATCTTCGCCCCATTTCTTTCCCTCGAAAAAAGGGAAATTAAAAAGTCTTCTGCGACCCCATTTATATTTTTTGCGCTTATTTCCCTCAAGAGTATAAATTCTGTTAAGACTTGATTTTTCAAATATTATTTTGCTGGGAGTTCGGTCAAACATACAGTGAGAAAATTTTATAGTATAACTGCTCTCGTCAGCGTCTACAACCTCCACCTCACATTTCGCTATACCTTCAGAAGTAAGAATCCATTTGTCTCCCACCTTCCAGACGGGTGCCTCAATCTTTTCTTGTCCCCATAACATTATAGTCACGAATAGAACGAGGCTGACTGAGAAAAGCATCTTTTTCATATCGTTTTCTTCCTTTGCTTTAAAGTCTTAATGGTTTGTTTTGTTAGGATAAAGTTTAAACAGAAACCAGCACCAATTCTAAAGGGAAATGAGTTTAGATGTTGAGAATCCTTTCGATGAATGAGCAGGAATATCAGATAAGAGATTATGAGAACTAACAATAGGGGTCATATTGAGCTTCAGATGAGCACAATGTTAAGTATAAATATTATTGGCACTATGTAATGTCAAAAAAATTCAAGTACCGATACATTGAGATGATAAAAGAAACGGGGTGGGCCCTAAGCCCACCCGCCAATTGATAAAAGCCGTTTAAAAAATTGCCAGAATTCATTAGGCAAACAAAACTTCATCCCCATTACCCACATACAATTTACTTTTGGATCCGAACCTTCCTGTCCCTTCAACAACTGGATAGCCTAATTCGACCATCTTCTGGACTGCTGGTAAACCGGTGCAGTGATTGCAAGCAACTTTTTTGAATTTGTATTTAGCCATGCCTTTTACAAGTTGCTCCTGTTTTTCTTCTAAAGGACCAAAAGGTGCAATATGAAGTCCACCGTAAACTCCATACATATTCTCTCCGCCCTCAATCTTATCTTGGGCATAGTCCGCAAATTTCAGGATGGTTTGGTGACAGCACCCTGTTACGCAAACAATTCCTTGATCTTTTACATTGAAATAGAGGGATTCTTCCCCACGGATCCGAATCAGGGTTGGCACATCGAATGCTACCGCAGCACATCCATCGTAGAGCTTATTTATAGTTTTCGGTTTTATTTGAACCAGTTTTCCTCTATGGGGAATTCGGTTCCTGGCGCTGGACTTAAGGAATTCAGCACCTGAAATAAAATGCATAGCCTCAGGATAAAAGGTGCTTGGGATGAAGATTTTTATTTCCGGGTTGTATTTTAAGACTGTTTCAAGACCCCACCAATGATCCATATGTTCATGACTAATAAAGAGAAATTCGATCTCACCATTCTTGAGCATTTTATCAATGCCTTCTCTTTTGAGAGCCTCATCCATATATTGATGGTTCCATCCGGCGTCGAGCAAGAATTTATGGTGACGCCCGTCTATTGTCTCCATATCAATCAACGAGCAACTTCCGGCAGCATTTCTAAGATCCCACGGTATGCTCCATTGATTAGCGCTTGGCCCACCTGCAGCTTTTATTGAAGTCATAAGATTCTTATTGTCGAACCATCCTAACTCGGAAACGCACTTTACTTTTACACTTTTGCACTGTCCGATATCATATTTTCCACTTGCAAGAGCCTCAAGCGGTTTGTGAAAAATGACACCTGTAAGTCCAAGAACAGCCCCTCCGATAGTGATGGTTTTTATGAAATCTCTGCGGTCTATCTCTTTCATGGTAGCCTCCTCCCCGATGAATTTCGAGAATTGCTGGTCATTGCGAATTCTCTTGATTGTCTATGTAAGCTTTATTTCACCTACTTTCTGATAATTTCCATGCGCCTGTATCTTTTTCAAGATACTTCTAAAATAACAGGCCATAGAATGCAGGACTCGGAAAAACCACAAAAAATTTAAATAAAAAATTTTGTTGCTTTAGGGATATGACAATTATCAGACCAGAGGGTTGACTCCCAATAGGATGGTATCTTCCTACTGGGAGCAGGATGGGCACATTTTGAGGTGATTTTGCATTTAAAGTGCCTGAAGAAAGTTAAATGATTAAATAAAAATAGGAATGACCAAAGGGAATATACCGTATAAAAATTGGCGACGTCAAATAAAAAAAGTATTTGTAATAAGAAAGAATAGAACAGATTTAGAATTTTTCGACAGTCTCTGAGAATATCCAAGCTTTGACCAAAATACAGTATCATTATTGTCGGTTGTCAAGTTAAGTCAGTTTTAATTTTGATAGTTGTAAAATCATCTACGTACAACGACGTTTTATTTTTACAGAATAAATTATCAATATATTTTGATTTCGGTGAATGCCCCAATATACGAAAACACTGTTATAGTTTCGCATTCATGATGGTGTAAATAACCTTGCGCTTTCCAATTCAAATCTACGCTCTTACTTAATCTTCGATCCCAGTTAGTATAGTTGTCGCAAAATCTGGCGGATATTCTGCGGATAATCAAGAAACTTCTCAAAAGCCAACAACCGGATCGGTCATGATCCCACCAGAATGGTGTGACTTCTTTTGCTTTGTAAACCATTGGAGTTAACACTCAACCTTATGATTTGGTTAGCTATATTTAACAAAGGCAAATATAAGTCAACTTAAGATGCTCCCTCTCATTCATTTCATTTCAGCCGATACTATCTTCTTTTTTGGATACGCGATAATTTTTTCAATTAACCTCCATGATCCTGGTAACAGCAATAACTTTTAAAAATAATAGCTAGTTATTGCAAGCAGTCAAATTCTACTTTCTTCTATTTGAATTATTTTTTTCAATTATTAAAAGTGCCAAAATACTATCTGGTACGTCGTTTGCTCTATAAAGCAAGCGATAGGTTATAGAATCTCTAGTAAATAGAAATTTTTTGGTAACGGAGAATAAAAATGAAACGGACAAATTTAGAAGAATACTACGTCGGCATAGACGTGGGATCGGTTAGCTTGAACTGTATTGTCATAAACCCAGGTAAAGAAGTTGTTTTTGAATCTCCTTATAAACGACACTTCGGAAGGCCCGATGAAGAAACCGTGAACCTCATTGAGGGCTTGTTCAACAAATTTGGAGAAAACAAAATTCTCTCCATTGCCTTTACCGGAAGCCACGGCAAGAAGCTCAGTCAAAAATTGGGAACATTTTATGAGTATGAGACCATCTGCCAGGTTCTGGGGGTCCTTCATGTAATCCCTGATGCAAAAAGTATCATTAGCATGGGAGGACAGGATACCGCCTTGTTTCAGGTAAATCATCACAATTCCGGATGGGAATTGGAAAACTTCAGCACCAATGGACCGTGTGCTTCGGGCACGGGATCGTTTATCGATCAGCAGGCAGAACGACTGGCGACGTCTCTGTATGCCCGACACAAGGATACTTCTCAGAGCCATATCGATAATATTCTGACTGACTTTATTCACTTGGGCCTTAATAGTAAAAGGCCGGCCAGCGTTGCCTGTCGCTGTACCGTCTTCACCAAATCCGACATGATCCATCTGCAAAACCGAGGAGAAAAGCTTGAGGATATCATTTACGGATTGCATGTTGGAAATGCTCGAAATTACATCAGCACGGTTGTCTTTAATGTGGAGATGGAAGACCCGGTAGTTTTTATCGGCGGACTATCATTGAATGCACTCCAGGCAAAGGCGTTTCAAACGTATTATCCAAATTTGATTATTCCTCCGTATAACACCTCGGCAGGTGCCCTGGGTGTTGCTCTAAAAGCACTGGAAATGAAAAAACAAGATTCGGTAAATATCGATGATTTCAGGACAAGAGATTTTTGCAACAATCTTTCAGTGCCAAAGGCTCCCAAACTTGTACTAAAAAAGACACGTTTTCCGGTTATTAAAGAGGTCCAAAATAAATCATCGCTCAAGCGAGCCAAGGCCTACCTGGGTATCGATATCGGATCTATGACGAGCAAATATGCGCTGATCAGCGAAAGCCATGAGTTAATTCACAAATGTTACGTGCCTACCCGGGGCAAGCCAATCGAGGTGACCAAAAATCT
>CP070694.1:4404882-4408943 GCA_020353355.1 Desulfobacterales bacterium
AACCGGCTTTGGTTGACGCTCGGGTGTGGAGGCTTTTTTCTGACTTCCTATGTCCCGGGGATGGAGAAATATTTTATCAATAAAACCCATCTCGTCTGGTATAACAATCAAGAGGATTTTTTCAATCTCGTAGAAGAATATTTATCAAAACCCGAAGAACGTCTGAGAATCGCCCGTCAAGGATATGAATTTGTCCACAAGAATTATACATTTCATCATTTTGTCGAGCGGGTCTTGGATTTATATGCAGAGACCAGGACGTGAACCTTCAATTATCAATTTTCAGATCAAATGTTTCCTGCGAGCCAAACATCATTTCACGGGCATAAAATATTCTGTTGCCCGCCGAATTCTGGCAAATTCTGCAGCTGATTGTTTCGGTTCTATTCGTTGCCAATTGTATACCACCCTTGCATTAATATTTGTTATAGCTTTGATTGCCGCATGATCGGCAGTAACATCTATACAAACAATGATAAGTTGACATCACCAAGGTAAGCGAGTATTTATTGTTGCCCTGCTTATATTCAGGCTTCAAAAACAAAGCGAAAAAAAATGTTTCGTAAAAGGAAATATCCCAAGCAACATCCCAAATCAAATCGAGATTTACCATGGCTCGATTAAAATTTGAAACCATAAAAGTCGTACTAACCAGTCAATACTGGTTAATACTGACATTGTCGGGGGCATTTTTCGCCTTCTTCGCCCTTAATCGTGGGGGTGCTGTCGTCTTTATGGATCTGAGCTGCTCATTTTTGATCCTGAATGCCTTGCTCGGCGAATACAACCTGAAAAGAATTCCGATTTTCTATTGGATTGCCGGCACCATTTGTGCCTATTTGCTTTTGGCAAGTGTTCTGCTCAATCCGCACCAGTCGCATTATAGTTGGATGGCTAATCTTGTCAGGATGATGGGCGTCGTGTTTGCGATTCACTGTTTGAGTCAAAAAAATATTGCCAGCTGGGCGAACGTATTTTTCACACTTATCCTATTAACAGCCGTTTTTTTCCAGTTTGCCGCCCGCTATGTTTTTAACATGCCCCATGGCACATTCACAAACATTCATTATCTGGCCTCGTTTGCTGTTTTAGTTCTGCCGGTATTAGTTTATTTTTTTTGGACGACCATCGGGTGGGGTAAAGCCATTGTGGTTGTTGCCATCCTGATGGATGCAGATCTATTGTTAAAGACTGGCTCGCGACCCGCATTTTTAGCCCTAATCATCGGGACGGTTTTCGCTGTATTCGTTTTTATTGACGGACGACGTAAATGGATCGCAGCAGGGTTGATTATCTCTTGTCTGATGGCATTGTATATCACGGATTATGCCAATTTTGGCACACGCATACAGGATTTCATTCTTCATCTGGCTGATGAAGAAAGGTTTCAATTGTGGCAAAAAGCATGGAATGTGCTTCGGGAGAATTCATTATTAACGTGGATATTCGGGCATGGCATTGAATGGTTTCCGATAGACTACACCAAGGATTCAACTTTAATAGAAACCATGGGTTTCCCCCATAGTCATATTTTAGAAATATTATATCTAAATGGTATCATCGGATTTCTTTTGGTTTTTGGCGGACTATCCTATCTGTTTATTGCTGCACTGATCGCCGCAAGGAAGGCCGGTGAGAAAAAAAATGATATATTTTTGAAATGCGTGCTTGTTGTATATCTCGTTTGGCTGGTCCTCTGCGGCATGATTTTCCCATTTTATTCTAAATATACGCAATATCCTTTAGCCTTCATATTAGGAGTTCTTTTCGTTTTGTTGGAAAGAAGGCATTCACGCCGGCATAATAAGGTTGAAAATAAATAAAAGCGTATGGATGAAAAATGGATATCTCAGGGGTAAGCATCATCATTCCCAACTATAACGGTGAGCAGATTTTAAAGCGTTCACTGGCACACGTTGTTGAAGCATCGGAGGCCTATCCGGGAAAGTGTGAAATTATTGTCGTCGATGACGCCTCCCAGGACAATAGCCTTCAATTGATCGCCGATCGGTTTGCGGATATCAGGGTTGTTCGACATGAAATCAAACGGGGATTTGCTGAAGCGGTTCACAGCGGTGTGCGTGCCTCCAGGCATGCCATAATGATATTTTTAAATACGGATGTTTTGCCGGATCGCGATTTCATTTCACCTTTGGTGCGGTGGTTTGATCGACAAGATACATTTTCAGTTTCTCCACTGGTTCTTGATCGCCAGCGCAAACCACTGCGGGTATCATGGAATCTCTCCAAAATGGTGCGGGGTGAAATTCGGCGAGAGAATTGGAATTTGCCGGATGCTCTGGAGAAGGCTCGCCGCGAAGGGCCGCTGAAAAGTCTCTTTGCGTCAGGTGGATCTATTGCCATCCGCAAGGCAATGTTCGAACAACTCGGGGGATTTCTGTCCATCTATAAGCCTTTTTATTACGAGGATCGCGATTTAGGCACCCGCGCCTGGCAGGAAGGATGGAAAACCTTTTTTGAGCCCGAGAGCCGCGTCATCCATGATCATGTGGGAACGATTAGCCGATTTTATGCAGCAAAAAAGATTAAGAGCATAAAAAGAAGAAACCGAATGTTCTATCTGTGGCTTTATCTATCAAAGCGTAAGCTGGTTTTTTCCCATATTCCATGGATCCTTGTACGTCTGATTTTGAGATTGTTAAGATTGGATCTGGTTTATCCCATAGCTTTATTCAAAGCCCTTTGTGGTTTAGGAGAAGTTATCGAACTAAGAAAAGCAAATAAGAGAAAACCGATTCTCAAACCATTGGAAGATATCTTAAAAGAAGTTCAATATTAAATGAACATTCTGCATATCAATACTGAAAAAACCTGGCGCGGCGGAGAACAACAAACCCTTTATCTCCTGCAAGGTCTAAGAAATCGGAAGATCACTTCCCATTTAATATGCCAACCCGGCAGCCCGATGGCCAGAGCAGCGGCAACGATCGGCACAGTGGTCTTTCCCCTTAGCATGCACGGAGAAATCGATTTTACAGCGGCTTATCGAATCCGGAAACTCATTCGAAGATACCAATATGAGATTATTCACTGCCACACATCGCATGCCCATACGCTGGCCTTCCTGGCATCCTGGGGTACAAACGTCAGACGCTTGGTTACGCGCCGAGTTGATTTTTCGATTTTTCGACACAGCTTTTTGCATCTTAGTGGTATTAAATATCGCCGTATGGCGGATTTTTATATTGCCATTTCGCGCAAAATAAAAGAGGTGTTGGTGTCTGACGGCATTGCCGCTGAGCGCATTTTTGTGGTATACAGCGGCATCGATCCCGACCGATTTGTTGGAGCAAGCAGCGAACACCTGATATCGGAATTCGCAATTAAAGACGATGAGAAGATCGTCATCAATGTTGCCCATCTGGCCGGACACAAGGGACAGAAATATCTGGTTCGAGCAATACCCGCTGTTCTGGAGCGGTTTCCCCGAACGCGATTTTTCGTCGTCGGGGGCGGGGCGTTGAGGGAGGAATTGAAAGCAATGGCTTTCTCGATCGGGCTGACCGATGAGCTTGTATTCACCGGATTTCGCGAGGATGTCGGTGCATTTTACCATCTCGCCGACCTTTTTGTGATGAGCAGTGTAGAGGAAGGACTCGGCACAGCCGTTTTGGATGCTCTGGCTCTGGGAAAGGCCGTTGTGGCGACTGATTGCGGGGGAATACCGGAAATGATCACCGACGGTGAGAACGGTCTTTTGGTGCCCGCCAAGAATCCGAGCGCTCTGGCAGCCGGGATCATCGAGATGCTCGCCGATCTGGACAGGGCGGGGCGATTGGCCGCCAGGGGGCCGGAGCTGGTCAAAGCCCGATTTTCGATCGAAGCTATGGTCGCAGGCAATGTCAACGTTTACGGACGCATCCTTTCGCCGCATGGTTCGCAGCCGATGGCAAAGGCATAAAAATGAATAGGCACGTCAACATTTCAGCAGTGATCATTACCTATAATGAGCAGGATAACATCGGCCGCTGCCTGGATTCGGTTGCTAATGTGGCCGATGAAATCGTGGTCGTAGATTCTTTTTCCACGGATGCCACCGC
>CP070694.1:4409043-4415302 GCA_020353355.1 Desulfobacterales bacterium
CCGGCCATCGATAGCCAAACCAGCGGCGCCGCCGCTGCGGGAAGGGTAGCGGCTTGGTTGGGGCAGCTATGCGGAAGCCCCCGGCCGATTGCGGCTGCGGCCGATCCCAACCGTTGCCGGGCGTGTAATACATGCATTGAGATCTGCGAATACGGTGCGCCGCAACTTATCGGTCAAGGATTAAACCGCCATTCCTGGATTGATCCAATGATATGCGCGGGATGCGGAACTTGTGCATCCCTTTGCCCTTCTGGCGCAATTACCGCCGGATACACCACTGATGAACAGATGGATGTGATCATCAAGTCGGTGTTGAATAAACCAGATGGGCGCCGTGAAATCGGTAAAGTTATCGTGTTTATCTGTAATTGGAACGCCTATCGTGGTCTTGAAATAGCAGGACGCAGCCGTTTGCAATATTCTCCGTCCGTTTACCCCATTCGGGTCATGTGTCTGGGGAGACTGAGTCCGGGAATTATCCTGAAAGCTTTTGAACAGGGCGCAGCCGGTGTGTTGTTATTTGGCTGCGGGCCGGATGAATGTCATTATGGGTTTGGCAGACGTTACGTTGAGGAAACAGTTCGGATGGCCAGCCACTTGATCGGGTTGTTTGGATATTCCGATAAACGGCTTAAAATGGAGCAGGCGATGCCCGCAGAGGCAGCCGCCTGTGGTGAACGAATAGAATCTTTTATGGCTGAACTGAACAGGGATCAGGCCGTCTCATGATCGAAATGCAGGACATTATCCGGAACAATCGGGTGTGGTATTGCCAGGAATGCGGCAAGTGCAGTGCTGTCTGCCCGATTACACAGTGGGAAAGCCAGAACTTCAGCAGCCCGCGACTGCTCGTGACCAAGGCCATCGATGGCGGGCCTGCGGCGGTGATGGAAGATCCCTTGTTTTGGACCTGTCTGACCTGCCATCGTTGCAGTCTGCTTTGTCCTTCGAATGTTTATTTTTCCGATTTCATTCGCGATGTCCGCACCTTGGCTAGAGCACAGGGTCACTCCGGAGAATGCTCCCACGGACAGATCGTTCAAACCTGGGGCAAGATGATGACCGTCTCGGATTTAAACCAAGACCGGTTGGCTTGGATCTCCCGGGGCTTAAATGTTTCAAACGATTCAGAGATCATCTATTTTAGCGGATGCCTGCCGTATTATGACGTGCTGTTTGGAAATTTGAATTTTGAGGGTGTCAAGATTGCCAGGGCAGCGATAAAAATTATGAATCACCTTGGAATCGCGCCGCAGGTTATGGCACACGAGCGCTGTTGCGGCCATGATCAGCTATGGCAGGGTGATTTCGAAACCTTTCGCACCCTGGCCAAATTGAACCTTGAACACCTCAGCGCAACGGGCGCCAAAAAAATCATTACGACCTGTCCGGAATGTGCCATTACCTTGGCCCGGGCGTATCCGAAATACATTGGAGAGCATGGCATGGAAGTGCTGCACATCTCCCAGTTTTTAATACCGGCATTAACCGACGGCAGCCTGGTTGCGGGATCTCGAAATGCGATGCGCGTAACCTATCACGATCCCTGCCGGCTGGGCCGACACCTCGGCGTCTTCGATGAACCGAGAACATTAATACGGGCGTTTGGTTTCGATCTGGTTGAAATGGAACGGGCGCGCCAGGCGAGCCTGTGCTGCGGGACAACAGGGTGGAGCTCGTGTGGCCGCACAAGCAAAAACATTCAACTTGAGCGGCTGCAGGAAGCAGCCCATACCGGGGCACAATTGCTGGTCACGGCCTGCCTCAAATGCCAGATTCACTTCAGGTGCGCCCGGTCGGACCCGATGCTGCAGGATGCGAACGATTTTGAAATTCAAGATTTAACAACGCTGATTGCAAATCAGTTGCAGACTTAGGGGCTTTGCTCCAATGGAATAATGGATATGCGACGGGATTTAACACCGACGGATATGCTGGATCCAGATCTGCTTCAAGGTGTCGTGCGTCAGGCAACATACCAGTGTCGTGCGGAAGGCAGCGGATTTTACCTGTGCGATCCGGAGCACGATCGGATCTGGTTACTGGCCACCCATAATCTGAAAGAGATTCCCTGGGATGAAGCCTTCTTGCGGCGGGTCATCGATTGCCGCCAGGCTGTTTCCGAAATGCTTGCCGATAATTCGGTCCTGCTGGCAGCCCCTCTGATCTGGCAGGATGCCGCGCGCGGGGTGCTGATTGTACACGACAGTAACGCGGGACGCACATTTAGGGATCGAGATGTGGCGCTGCTTCAGTCTCTGGCCGACATGACGGCCTCGGTGGCTCAGCAAAATGAGCGGCTGGCACGGATGACCGCCCAATTCCGCACCCTGCATACCATTGACGTGGCGCTTACATCCAGCCTCGAACTGGGTCGGGTATTAAATCTGATACTGGAAAAGGCCGCGGAACTGGTCGGTGCCGAACACGGCTCTCTCAGGCAACTGGACCCGGAATCGGGAAAACTGGTTCTTAAGGCGCATTATGGGTATGGTTGGACGCCTGAGAAATTGGCCTACACGCCCCGGATTGGGCAGGGGATCGCTCGATGGGTGGCGGAGAACCGGCGGCCCTACCTGAGTCCGGATGTTCGCAATGATCCGTTGAATATCGTTCTGTTTGAAGACATGCGATCGAGTATTTCGGTTCCGCTACAATATGGCCAAGAGGATTCATCCGAACCGGATAAGTTTTTAGGAGTCTTGCTTTTGGAAAGCTCGCGGGTGGCCGCCTTCGATCAGCAGGATGTCGAACTGCTGGAGGCACTGGCCCAGGAGGCGGTCATTGCCATTCAGAATGCCAGTCAACATCAAAAACTTCGGACTGAACATGAAAAGCGACTGGCCGCTGAAAAATGGGCGGTTATGGGGCAAGCTGCAACGGCGTTGGCACATCGCATCAATAATCTGATGGGAATTGTGCCGGTGAGTTCCAGGGAAACCTTACGGTCTCTTTCTAAGCTAGAGATGCCCGATTCAGAGCGGCAATGGATTGAGGGCAATTTAGGTCGCATCGAGCGCAACGCCAAGTTTGTTCTCAAACTCAGCGATGCCCTCTTTCGTCCCTTCAAAGACTCCGGTCCCACCGCACGGCTGGATGTCAACCATTTGTTGAACGAGGCGCTGGAATACGCTGACCTGCCGGCCAATATCGAAGTGATCCGAAACCTCGAAAAGACACTGCCGACGGTGAGCTGCAGTCTGCTGCTGGTGGACATTTTCCTTGAACTCATTACCAACGCGCGCAAAGCCATGGAGAACAGTGATCGGGGCCGACTACAGGTAAGTACTCGCTCGCAACAAGATGATGCCGGCATGTGGGTGATGGTTGAGATCAGCGACAGCGGCAGGGGTATTTCCCCGGACCAGATGGATCATCTCTGGAATATGTTCCAACAGAGCGAAGATGGATTGGGATTTGGCTTGTGGTGGTTGCGTACGTTTATTGAACGACAGGGCGGCTCGATTGAATGCCGCAGCGAACCTGGTAAAGGAGCGACGTTTTTCGTGCGCTTACCTGCCTTTGGCGGCAGGCAACCAGAGGTGGAGCAATAGAGGTTCAGGGTGAACCCTGAACCTTTGAACCTTTTAACGCTTAAAGGAGAAAAAAAATGCGTGGCAAAGTCCTTATTGTCGATGATTATGGCGATTGGCGCGAGATGTTAAGCGGCCTGTTGGAGCGGGAAGGGCATCGCGTTGAAACAGCGGGCACGATGGAGGCGGCTTTGGCATATATTGATAAGAACAAAGATCTGGATCTGGTGATTTTGGATATACGTCTGATTGAGACCGAAGACAATAATGAAGATGGTATGCGTCTGCTGGCCGAAACCCGAAGGAGACTCCCCTTTACGCGGGTCATTATGGTCACCGGCTATGGCACCATGGAAACTCAGCGCAAAGCATTCAAGGAGTTTCAGGCGTTCGACTTTTTTAGCAAAGCGCAGTTTGATTCGGACGAGTTCAGGCACGCATTTCAGGACGCGATCGAACAGGCTGTTCGTGACCGCAAAGCCTGGAAGGATAATGAATTTGCTCGCGGCCAGCGTTTTGAGATGTGGCAGCGGGGTAAAATTGAAGATTGAAGATTTAGGTTTCAGGTTTCGGGTGTCGGGTGTCAGAAGACAGAGGGCAGAAGTCAGAAGACAGAGGATTGGGGGATTGAGGAATTAAAATTCGGAATTAAGCCTTAATTTTAGATTCCTAAATTCGCAATCCCTAAATTATTATGACATTAAATCCGAAATTCCAAATCGAAAAGCGCTGACACCTAAAACCTGACACCTGAAACCATACTTAATGAGGAGGAACACGTTGGTAAAAGAAGATTTACGTATTGGGGTTTTTGTGTGCGATTGTGGGTCAAACATCGCCGGTTTCTTAGATACCGAGGTGGTGCGTGAGTTTGCGGAGACCTTGCCGGATGTTGTCGCATCGGTTCGCAATAAATACACGTGCTCTGATCCGGGGCAGCAAGAGATCCAACGCGCAATTTTTGAGAATCGGCTGAATCGAATCGTTGTGGCTTCATGTTCACCGACCTCCTACGAGCCGATCTTCCGGCAATGTATCCAAGGGGCGGGACTCAACCCGTACCTGTTGGAGATGGCCAATATCCGTGAACACTGCTCGTGGGTGACCGAAGACCACGAGGCAGCCACGCGCAAAGCCAAAGACATTGTGAAAGTGGCGGTAGCCCGGGCCAGATGGCTGTACCCGCAGGATGAGGAGCAAATAGCTGTTACCGATGCCGCCCTGGTCATCGGCAGCGGCGTGGCCGGCATGCAGGCGGCGCTGGATCTGGCAGATGCGGGTCATCATGTCTATCTGGTAGAGAAAAAGCCGTCTATCGGCGGAATAATGGCTCAGCTCGATAAGGTCTATCCTGACATCGAATGCAGTATCTGAATTCTGGGTCCCAAGATGATGGATGTCGGTCGGCATCCCAAGATTGAACTCCTGACCAACTCAGAATTAGAAGATATAACAGGCTACGTCGGCAATTTCAGAGCCCGCATCCGCAAGAAAAACCGTTATGTAGACGAGGACGCCTGTATCACCTGCGGCGATTGTGCGACGGTCTGTCCGGTCGTCGTACCCGATGAATTTCAAATGGGCCTGGGAAGCCGGCGGGCGATATATATACCTTTTCCCCAAGCCGTGCCCTCAGCTTATGTTATTTCAGCAGATGATTGTTTGGGTGAGAACCCGATTGCTTGCGGAAAGTGTATCGAAGTCTGCGAGAAAAAGTGTATTAATTTCGATCAGGAGGACAAATACCTCGACGTTGAGGTCGGAGCGATTATTGTCGCGACCGGTATGGATGTTTATGACCCCACGGCGCTGGACGAATATGGGTATACGCGGTTTGCAAATGTGGTCACCAGTATCGAATTCGAACGGCTGATCTCCACCGGCGGCCCCTTGGAAGGGCATCTGGGACGACCCGGCGATTTGAAAAGGCCTCGACGGATCGGCTTCGTCCAATGTGTTGGGTCACGGACCCAGGATCCGAAACGAGGCAATCCCTATTGCTCCAATATTTGCTGTATGAACACCATCAAAGAAGCCCAGTACCTGATGGATAACTATCCGGACACCGAAGTTACCGTTTTTTATATTGACCTGCGAGCCTATGGAAAAGGATTTGAGGAGCTTCTGATGCGCACCAGAGGAAACGGTGTGCGCTATGTGCGTGGTCTGCCGGGTGAGGTTCGAGAGGACCCCCATACCGGAAATCTCCGCGTAACCGTCGAGAATGCGATCGAAAAGCGGCTTGAGAAACAGGAATTTGATATGTTGGTGTTGGCCGTGGGCGCCACCCCAGCGATGGATACGGAGACCATTCGGCAAATGGCCAGTATCGCCAAATCACCGAACGGTTTTTTAAAGGAAGCTCATGCAAAACTGCGTCCGGTGGAAACCCCTACCAAGGGCGTTTTCATTGCCGGTGCAGCCGAAAATCCCAAAGATGTGCGCGAAAGTGTTACCCAGGCCGGAGCTGCAAGCTCACGCGCTTCCATTTTGCTGGGCAAAGATCGCTTCTCCGTTGAAGCCATTACGGCTGCGGTATTTGAAGATGCATGCACCAAATGTGGCCTGTGTGCGAAGGTGTGCCCTTTTGGTGCCATCACCTGGCAAAAGAAGCAGGTACCTCAGGTGATCACCGCGGCCTGTGCCGGGTGTGGGACATGCGCTGCAGAATGCCAATTTGGCGCCATTGAAATGCGGCATTTCTCGGATCAAGCAATTTATGCGCA
>CP070694.1:4415402-4428779 GCA_020353355.1 Desulfobacterales bacterium
GCCTTTGAATTGAAAGAACATATCGATCGTGGTGAAATACCGCAACCAGCAATCATTATGTGCCCGCTGGGTTCCGGTGGTACCTTGAGCGGTCTCTCACTGGGTGTGCAATTGGCCGGCTTGACCACGGAAGTCATCGGCGTTCGCGTGTCGGAGTCGCATCTCGGCCCCTTTCATGCCTGTACGCCCAAAACGGTTAAAACATTAATGCACAAAACCTACAAATTGTTAAAACAGAAGTCGCGGGCAATACCCGATATTTCGCTAACCGTACCGCGAATCCTGGACGAATATTTTGGAGATGGCTACGGGTTTCCAACCGGAGCGGGCACAAGGGCATATCAGCTGGTAAAAGATAATGCGGATATTATACTTGATCCTACCTACACGGCCAAAACCGTTGCCGCCGTGTTAGATTATTGCCATGGGCAAAGGAGAAAATCGGAACCGATCTTATACTGGCATACGTACAATTCGGTAGATCTCTCAAAACAGGCCGCTTCCGTCGATTATCGAGATTTGCCGAAACCCATTCAGGAATTTATTGAACAGGAGCCGATAACGATTTAGTGATTAGGAGCTCAATACGCCCAATGGTCCACCTTCGGATTGCCTTCGCAAATTGAAATGCTAATTCATCGCGGCAAGATGCCGCTGCCACTCTTCAGATTGGAGAAGGGCGGGAAATCAGCTGATAAATATAGTTAAAATGATATATTTTTGGCATAATAAACAGCAAAACTTGCGCGCCGGGCAGAGGTTTTTGTTTTCCGGCCTCTGAGCGGAAAACAAGAAAATGTAACTCTGCGCTCTCAGCGTCTTTGCGGTGAGTACGTATAATACAGATGAACGGGTTAAATGATGCTTAACAAACTGAATCTATCCGCAGAAATCATTGTCGTCGGATCCGGGCCAGGCGGAGCAACCGTTGCCCGGGAGCTGTCCAAACTGGGAAAAAACGTTCTTCTCCTGGAGCGAGGCTATGATCATCGGAGGAAATTTTATTACGGCACCTATTTAGGTGCTATTCGGTATTCGGACCGCGCCAGTCTTCTGTTTACCGAAGAAGGATTGAACATTATTGCCCCCATTATGCTGGGCGGTGCCACCAGCATGTACGCCGGTTGTGCCGCGCAACCTCCAGGTTGGTTAAAAAATAAATATGGAATTCGCACAGACCTTGAAGTTCGCCAAACCATAGAGGAATTAAATATTAAACCATTACCTGAACACCTAAGAGGCGAGGCTTCCACGAGGATTGCACAGGCAGCTCAAGCGCTGGGTTACAACTGGTTTCCCCAGCCTAAATTTATGAATCCCGCAAGATGTAAAAATAACGAAAAAAGTTACACCTGCCAGGCATCCTGTATGCTGGGATGTCGCTGCGGCGCCAAATGGAACGCGGCCGAATGGGTCGACGAAGCGGTTGCCAATGGAGCACGGCTAAGCAAAGGCGTCCGGGTGCGTAAGGTATTGTGTAAAGAAGGACATGTTATCGGTGTCGAGGGCACCTTCCACGGCAGGAAATTTAGCGCCAGCGCCCAAACGGTTATTTTGGCAGCCGGCGGCATTGGCTCTGCGCGTATTCTTCAGAACTCAGGATTGAATGCGGCCGGCGTCGGCATGACCATGGATACCACCGTCATGATTTACGGTGCCACCCGCGAAAAAGGAACCGGCAAAGAGCCCCCGATGACATGGTCGTGGGAAAACCCGGAGGAAGGCTATATGCTCAGCACGTTGATGGATCCCTGGCTATTGTATCCTTTGGCTGCAATTCGCAAAGGCATTGGGCCTGCCCTTCGCTGGTTGCAATGGCATAAAATGCTGGGTGTGATGATCAAACTCAAAGACGATATCTCAGGGGGCATCTATCCGGATGGCAAAATCCGCAAACCCATGACAGCAAGCGATCATGAGCGCTTAAAGCATGCTTACGAGGTTTGTAAAAAAATACTGATTGAAGCGGGAGCCAAAAAATCAAGTATCTTTATGCGACCTTTCATTGGCACCCATCCCAGCGGATCCGTTCGCATCGGCGACATGCTGGATGACAATCTGCAAACGGAAATTCATGGTCTTTATGTTTGCGACGCTAGCGTGTTTCCGGAAGCACTGGACCGACCCACGGTGTTAACCATCATCGGCCTCGGCAAACGCCTGGCGAAATACTTGATTAATAAATGAATTAATTAACCGCAGATATACGCAGATGGGCGCAGATGAATTGCAGAAATTATTAGCCACAGACCCACACAGACTCACACGGACAAAGTTAATTGTCGTGACATTTAGCTGCCATCTGCGTGCATCTGCGGTTAATTAAAAGTCCGTATGAGTCTGTCTGGGTCTGGCCTGCCGCGAAGAAGCTTTTAAAAAGCGAAAACGGACGGTGAATCGATAAAGAGGAGATAAGCTATCATGACCGTGCTAGTCACTGGTGCGACGGGATACATCGGATCGGCGGTGGTGCGTGAGCTTTTAAACAAAGGTGAAACCGTTCGCTGTCTGATTCGTAAAACAAGCAATTTACAAAACATTGAGGGCCTTGAGCTCGAGCTGGCTTTTGGTGATATTTGTGACCTCGATTCTATTCGTGACGCACTGGTCGACTGCGAAAAAGTCTACCATCTGGCCGCCCTGTATGCGAATTGGTTACCAAACTCCGGTTTGATGTATCAGGTAAACGAAGAAGGCACGCGCAACGTGCTAGCCGCCTGCAGGGATGCAGGCGTTAATAAGATTGTGTATTGCAGCTCGGTAGCAGCCATAGGCGCCCACGGCAAAACACCGGCTGATGAATCCGCACAATTTAATTTAAACTCCACCAGAGATCATTACTACATTTCAAAATTTCGCGCCGAACAGATCGCTTTGACATTTGCCAGGCAAGGTTTGCCGGTTGTGATCGTCAACCCCAGCAATCCCATCGGACCCCGGGACATCTCCCCTACTCCCACCGGTGCACTGATCATCAATATCATCAAAAAGAAACTTCCCGGTTACGTCGACGGCGGCATCAATCTGATTGATTTGCAGGATTGTGCCCTCGGCATCATCAGCGCAATGGAAAGAGGAGAACCCGGTCAGAAATATACTCTCGGAAATCGCAACGTCACCATCAAGGAATACTTTGACCTGATTGTAAAGGTGGCCGGCCGGGGATTGTCGCCGTTTCTCCGGCTTCCGAAATGGATGGCGATCTTATCCGGCTCCGGCTATGAAATGCTGGCATGGGTTACACGCAAGCCGCCGATTATGAGCGCTTCATGGGTAAGGGTGGGAAGTCATTACTCCTGGTGGGATTGTACGAAAGCCAGGGAAAAATTAGGTCTCGGGCAAAGACCGGTCGAAGAGAGTTTATCGGAAGCTATCGAATGGTTTAAGACAAACGGATATATTTAAACCAATGGTTCATTTAGGTCTCATTGCAAAAAGGAAACGAGTCAAAGATAAGCGGAATAAAAAGGCGAAAGAAACGCTCTTTGACATACTGTTTACCCGTCCGGCATTTTAAGCCAAACCAGGATGCCGCACCGGAGAGAAGAAAAAATATCTGTTTAACAACGGTATCAGAAGAAAGGTCCACGATCAGAGCCTATCGAATCTCCGTACCGGCTTTGCCGTCCACGGCCGCAGCAATTTCTTCGATGGAAGTAATCACGGCACGTTTGCCGCTATGCCGCACAAATTGCATGGCGGCTTCAATCTTTGGCCCCATTGAGCCGGAAGGAAAGTGTCCCGCGCTCAGATATTGTCCGGCCTGCTGTAGGGTCATGGTGTTCAGAAATTGTTGATCGGATTTGCCGTAATTCAGGGCAACACCGGGTACATCGGTGGCGATTAAAAAAATATCCACCCCGACTTCCTCGGCCAGCTTGGCACTGGCCAGATCCTTATCGATCACCGCATCCACACCGGAGAAGGCCCGGCCCTCCCGGATAACAGGGATGCCGCCGCCACCGCAGCAAATCACTATAAAATTCTGATCGATGAGCTGTTTAATCTCCCGTTTTTCAACAATTGTTGCAGGTTTCGGCGACACGACCACGCGCCGGTATCCTTTTGGGGTTTTTTTAACGGGGTAACCGGCAGGCGCATCTTTTTTTCGCTTGTAACTAGGACCGATCGGTTTGGATGGATCGCAAAAGGCAGGATCGTTTTCATCCACCACAACATAGCTGATCAAGCTGACAATCGGGGTAAAATGAATACCCAAATCCATGAGCTGGCTGTCTAAGGTTGATTCGATCATATAACCGATTTGACCCTGGGTTTGGGCAACCAATATTTCCAACGGTAATTTGGGGACCTCATCGCACGCATCCTGCTGCAATAATAGATTGCCGACCTGGGGACCGTTGCCGTGGGTGATAATGATCTTGTAATCAAGGGAAAGCATTGCGATTTGCCTGATGGGAACAGCTAAATTCTTAAACTGCTGCTCGACGGTCCCTTCCTCGCCTTTGCGAATTAGGGCGTTACCGCCCAATGCAACCAACAGTATCTGCTTTTGCGCTTTTTTCTTCTTGTTCATGATTGCTCTTTATCTCTCGCCCACTCCTGCTGGTCGTTAGAGCTGGCAGAGACCGCTGAGATTTTATATTTGTGATGATAGAAGATTTAGCTCCATACCCCTAAGTTTGTGTAAGGCCGTTAGATGCGAATTCCTGATAAGCGAATTCGCATCTAGCACTTAGCGCCTCTGTGACTCTGTGAGAGATATTCTTTTATTTCAGCAACTGCTCCACAATCAATTCTTCCAGCGTGGGGCTGCCGTGATCTTTATATTCATAGCGCACCCGCAAATTTGGCTTCTTAATATCTAAAACCAACGGCAAATGGATCGGTGTGGCAAAAACAACAAGATCACAATCGACCTGATTGATGGTTTGTTCCAGGTCTTGAATCTGATCCGGAGTATACCCCATTGCCGGGAGCACCGCTCCTATATGGGGGTATTTGACATAGATTTCTTTAAGTGATCCTTTGGCATACGGGCGCGGATCAACAATTTCAGCAGCTTTAAATGTTTCGGAGGCGATAAAGCCGGCGCCGATCGGCATTTCTCCATGGGTTAGGGTGGGACCGTCTTCGACAACCAAAACGCGCTTTCCTTTTATCATTTCCGGTTCTTTAACCACCACCGAAGATTCGGCCATCACGATTTTAGCCTTCGGAGCATGGGTTTCGATATTGTTTTTGACCTGCCAGACCTTCTGCATGGGTGCCGAATCCACCTTATTAATGATGGCAATATCCGCCATGATCATGTTGGTTTCTCCCGGAAAATACAACAATTCATGACCGGCGCGGTGGGGATCAAACAGCACGATATGCAAATCCGGCTTATAAAAAGGGGTATCGTTGTTACCGCCGTCCCAGATGATCACCTCAGCTTCTTTTTCGGCTTCTTTTAAAATTTGCCCGTAATCGATACCAGCATATACCACAATGCCCTGTTCCACCAATGGCTCGTATTCCTCTCTTTCTTCTATGGTACATTGATGTTTTTTAAAATCTTTATAGGCAGAATAGCGTTGAACCACCTGATTTCTTAAATCGCCATAGGGCATAGGATGCCGCACCACTACTACTTTTTTACCCATAGCCTTGATGATTTCACAAACCTTGCGAGTGGTTTGTGATTTGCCGCACCCGGTGCGCACGGCGCAGACAGCCACGATTGTTTTTTCTGATTTGAGCATCGTGTAGGGGGCTCCAATCAGGATAAAATCCGCTCCTTCAGCCATCGCTAACGAAGCTTTGTGCATCACGTCGACATGGGGCACATCACTGTATGAAAATGCCACCAGATCCACCGTGTGGGTGCGGATGAGCTCTGCAAGCTGATCTTCGGGGAAAATCGGAATTCCTTCCGGATACATCTCTCCGGCCAGCTCGGGCGGATAGAGCCGACCGGCAATATCCGGAATTTGGGCCGCGGTAAAAGCAATCAAATGATAGCGGGGATTATCCTTGAAATAGACATTGAAATTATGAAAATCTCTGCCGGCAGCACCCATGATAATAACATTTTCAACCATTTTGGCTTCCTTCTTTTAACTAAAGTGATGACTAAAATGTAGAAAATTTCAGATTTCCAAAATAATGCAACTGAATTATTACGAATTATATACTATATACAGTGAAAAGTGAAATCGCGTATCACTTAAACGCATATCATCATCAAACCCGATCGTTTATCTATCGTAGATGGAGTTGTCACACAATCTTGCGATTGAAAAAATCATTCGATTTGATCCGCAGGCTATTTTATTGTACATAGATTGACAGTTCATCTCACAGCAATTATCAGATATTAAAAGGGTCATTATGCCGCAACGGCTTTTTCTCCAAAATATCATCGCCTGCATCTGGGATTTCGACAAAACGTTAATACCCGGATATATGCAAACGCCTATTTTTGAGCATTACGAAGTGGATCCCAAAAAGTTCTGGAAAGAAGTCAATGCATTGCCACAATACTATCAAAAAAATGACCCCAATCTAATTGTTCCGGATACCGTCTATCTCAATCACATTGTCACCTATACCAGGGAAAGGATTTTTAAAGGGTTAAATAACGCGCTGCTGCGAAAATTTGGTGCCAAATTAGAATTTTACAAAGGCACCAACAAAATCCCGGACATTGATGTGAATGCAAAAATTCCGGATGAAGATCGACGCGTGCCTTTCCAGAATATGATTTATGTGGCCGACGGCCCCAGCGACATACCGGTATTTTCCATCATCAATCAATTCGGCGGGAGAACCTTTGCGGTATACCGACCAGGATCAAAAGAAGAATTTTCCCAGGTAAATACGCTTCAAAAACAAGGCCGTGTGCAATCGTTTGGTGAAGCCAATTATACGGCAGGATCCCAGACAGCCATGTGGCTAAAAAATGCAATCAGCGAAATTGCGGATCAAATTGTGACCAACCGCGAACGGGCAATGGGGGACAAAATCGGCAAACCGCCGAAACATCTAGATTGATAATGAAAAAATTTCACCACTGAGGCCACAGAGAACACTGAGAAATATATTTATTTTTTTCACTTGCCACGAGAAACCCCGCTACTGGCGGGATGATCGATCGGATCTTATAAATTAATGGTCGGCCTCCGGCGGACTGCAACATCGCGGCAATGGTAGAAATATTCTTTATAGGCGGGTAGTAAATCCAAAAAGGGAATCGAGCTAATGAAGGTAGTCGAACACCTAAAAAAGATTACGCTAAGCCTTGAGGCAGGAACATCAACGGAGAACATGGATCTTCGGCCGGGTTCATCAGAGTATGAATTCATTTTTGGATTGAGTCCCACCGGAATGTCGCCGTTTGAGTATGAATTGATCAATAAAAAAGAGGGCGACGAAATTTTAATACATTTAAAAAGAAAAAACACACCTGTTTTTTTTGAGCATCTCCACCTGCCGCTTGGAAATCTATTTAGAGATCACAAAGAAATAGTTTTAAATGTTAAAATCCAAAAAATCGATCTTGCGGATAACAGAGAAGTGGTAAAAGCCATGGCAGATATGACCGCCCATGCTCATGGATGTGACTGCGGGTGTGGGTGTTGAATGGAGCAATGGTAATGGTAGAGATTCATTTGTTCGGTAAATTGCGTCGATATGCAGCAAACACAGATACGGCAGAGGATTATGTTATCAGGATGTCTCCTGCGGCCGACGAAACCGTGCGCTCAATTTTGGCTCGTGTGGGGATTTCGGCAGAAGAAATTTACAGTATCTTTCTGAACAGGAAACTGTTGGCGGCGCGCAGCGGAATGGCGTCCTGGATCGGACATCGCCAAATACGGAGTGATCCATTCAACTGGGACCTGAGTGTTCCGGTGAAATCGGGCGATCGCATCGGGCTTTTTGGCAGGGATATGGCGGCTCTGGTTATATAATCGAATACGTCGCTGTCTTCAAAGCCACTCGAATTGTCGGAAAAAATTGTTATCCGCAAACATGGCAACTTTGGGAGGATGAACTCATGCAGTATTGGAGGTTGCACAATTTCTTGCGTTATTGGGTATTGATATTTCTATTACCGGTATTGCTCAATTGTGCAGATACAAAAATTAAACCCGGCGCTGAAACCGACACCAACAATGTCCCCGCCCGGTACCGCGCGTTGTATAACGAGCTAGCAACCAAACTAAGTGATTTGGATAAAACCATCACGTCCCAGTGGAATGGGAAAAAGGCTGATACCAAATTTGCTGTGGAGTTGCTGGTGGCGAACAGCAATCGCGGAGACGTTCTGTTAACGGATCGGGTTTTCAATGCAACCCGAATTACCCTGGACCGTCTGCAGGATCTCGGGGTCCGCAGTGTGGCTGTCAGCATTCAATTCCCGATGCTCACCCGATCTTTTCCCCGGTTTATCGAATACAAAGATTTTTATCGACGCGTGGCCTGGGAAATTCGACGCCGGGGCTTGGATTTCATTGTGGAGATGGGAACATTTTTCCAAGAAACGGAATTTACCAAATTTAAAGTTGATTACAGCAATTTAAAACTCACTGATTTCAGGGCGGGGCTCAGGCAGATGGCGCAGATCATCATTGATGAACTACGCCCTGATTATCTCACCATTCTCACCGAACCTGACACAATGAAAAATAACACCGGCCTCAATTTTACGGTCAAAAATTTTTCAACTACCATCCGCCACGTGGTGGATGGGCTTGAGCACCGGGGCGTCAAGCTGGGCGCCGGTGCAGGCACATGGGACAACATCCAATATTTCACCGAATTAACTGACATCCCTCAGCTGGATTATATCGATATGCACATATATCCTATCCAGCAAGACTTTGCTTGGGACAAGGTCAACAAGATTACCCAGCAAGCCAGACAGCGCCAAAAAAGCGTTTCAATCGGTGAAGCCTGGCTGTATAAAGTATCCCAACACGAATTTGGAAGAATGAGCCCGGTAAAGGCGTTTGCGCGAGATGTATTTTCCTTCTGGCAGCCCCTGGACAGTTTATTCATGGAGGTAATGGTGAACCTCTCACACCATGTCGATGCTGAGTTTTGCTCCTTTTTTTGGATGAAATATCTATACGGATATATGGATTATAATTTGCGGACAAGCACACTTCGACCTCAGCAATTAATCAACAAAATGGATGCCATTGCGGGACAGAATATTTTAGATAATACGCTCAGCAAAACAGGAGAAAAATTTAAAACGCTTATCACCACCGGACAGTGAGCCCCGGACGCCACCTGATCATTATAATAATGGAAATAAATGTTTTCGATAACGTGCGGAATGCCTGTCAACAAGTTGCTGAAAAAGCAATCCATGTTCGCATTAATGACGATCTTATCCCCGCTTATGCCCTGTCGCTGCAGCTGGACAAAGCAATATCTCCCGAACTTGATCTTCAAAGCCATTACCTCGGCCGGGGCGACGACACGGTAGCTTTTATTCTAACTCTGAACACCATTAATTTCGGATCAGGCTATTTTCCGCATTTAAACAAACGCCCCGGCATGTCCGGTTATTTTACGATCGCGTCCTCACTGAACGATCATTTCAAAAGCCATGGCCCTATTTCAGCGGATGAATTACGAAATGTTACACATGACGATTGTGCCAAAATATTCAACCAGGATCTAAACAATCAGCCCATCAGGGAACTCATGCACCTTTTTACGGCGGCCTTGAACGATCTTGGAGCGTATCTGCAAGACGAATTTAATGAAAGATTTGTCAATCTTGTTGAGTCTGCAGATTCATCGGTTGATCAACTGGTTCGACTTCTGATAAAGATGCCTAACTTTAACGATGTTGAATCCTACGACAACCTGGCTGTACCGTTTTATAAGCGCGCTCAGCTTACCGCCGCAGATCTGGCATTAGCGTTTAATGGAACCGGTCCGGGAAATTTCAAAGATTTAGACAACCTGACAATTTTTGCGGACAATCTTGTACCGCACGTATTGAGAATTGATGAAATATTGCTTTATGACCAAAACCTGGCAAATCGGATTGATACGGGAGAGCTGATCCCGGCCGGTTCAGCTGAGGAGGTTGAGATAAGAGCCTGTGCGGTTCATGCCGTAGAGTTGTTAACAAAAGAATTGCGAAAAGCCGGACACCGTGTGACGTCGTCCGGACTCGATTATTTGCTATGGAACCGAGGCCAACAGCCGTATTATAAAGCAATACCGCGACATAGGACGCGGACCGTTTTTTATTAGCTAAACTTATTGCCGGGTTAATCTAATGTGGATAATCCGCAAACAAACATGTTTTATCTTTTTCGGTTCAGATTATCCGGCAAATTCGAAATCAGAAACACGAAATTCGAAAAAAATTCGAAATCAGAATTTTTCAATGACAAAAACATACATTAGATAACACTTAAAACCACCTGATCCTGTTTCGGTCATTTGAATTTTGGTAATTCGAGATTGTTTCGAATTTCGATATTCGATATTCGGATTTAATTGTCCCAAAAAACCAAAATGCTAGAATTCTGAGGCAACAATTGTTATGCAATTACCCAATAAACCGCTTACATCGGCCATTGAAGCTATCGGCAACACCCCGCTGATTGAATTATCCAGAATTACAAAAGGCGTGAACGGACGCATTCTGGCAAAATTAGAGAATCTCAATCCGGGGTATTCAAAAAAGGATAGAATTGCCCGTCGAATCATTGCCGATGCCGAGGCCGGCGGTGAGCTTTCCCCCGGCCAGACGGTGGTGGAGCTGACCAGCGGCAATACGGGAACCGGCCTGGCTATTGTTTGCGGCATCAAAGGCTATCCGTTTGTGGCAGTAATGTCGAAAGGAAACTCCATTGAACGTGCCCGCATGATGTCTGCTTTGGGGGCTGAAGTGGTGCTGGTGGATCAACTGCCCGCTTCTGTTCCCGGTCAGGTATCCGGCGGCGATCTGGAATTGGTGGAGCAGGAGACTCGCCGAATTGTCGAGGAGCGCAGTGCTTTTCGTGCCGATCAATTTCGTCTGCGTAGCAATTTTCGTGCCCATTATTTGCAAACCGGTCCGGAGATTATCCAGCAAAGTGGCGGCCAAATCGATATCTTCTGCGATTTCATTGGCACCGGCGGCTCGTTTGCCGGTTGTACCGCAGCCTTCAAAGAACATAACTCCGAAATAAAATGCTTTATCGTGGAACCGCAAGGGGCCGCTATTCTTGCGGGAGAAGCTGTCACCTATCCAAATCACCGGATTCAGGGAGGCGGGTATGCCATGCGGGATCTGCCCATGATAAATCCGGAACATGTGGACGGTTATCGAAGTGTATCAGATGATCACGCAATCCACATGGCACGCAAGCTGGCCAAAGAGGAAGGTATATTCGCCGGCTTTTCATCAGGCGCAAACGTGGCCGCAGCAATGGATTTGTTGCGTGATGCGTTCAAAGACAAAACAGCCGTGGTGTTAATCTGCGACTCGGGGCTGAAGTATCTCAGCACGGACTTATGGTTATAATGAGCTAAAGGAAGTAACCATAATTGTTCGGCATAGGAAAGGAGGCTTGGCTATGAATGATAAAAAAGAAAAAGCAGCTTTTATTTGTGTGAAGGACACCCTTGATGGCGCTTATCCATCTCTGGTTTTGGGAATCAATGCGGCCCGGCAGGGAATGGAGAGCAAAATCTTTTATTCTTTTATGGGTCTAAATTTGGTACTCCAGGGCGGCGTCGATCGCGCTAAATTCTTCCCCCCGGGAGCCATGGGAGCTATTCCAGGAATGGTGACACTGGCAACCGGCATGATGAAAAAGAAGATCGATAAGGCCAATATACCCAGCCTGGGTGAACTTCAGGAAATGGCCCAATTGGAAGGTGTGGAGTTGATCGCGTGCAAAATGACGGTCGACATGATGGAAATTGACGAGCAAAAGCTCATTGACGGTGTTACGGTCTGGACCGCCGAGGATTTTCTGAAGTATGCGAGGGGGTGCAAGATCTGTTTGTTTACCTGAGATAATTTGTCGTATCGGATTTAATCAACGTCTAAATAAGGAGAAGCAGTATGGCTAAGAAGAAACTCACCGTAATTGATCTACAGAAAATGAAAGAAAATGGAGAGCAGGTCGTTTGGGTGACCGCCTATGATTTCATCACGGCCCAGCTGGCGGAAAAAGCCGGCATGGACATGATCCTGGTGGGCGATAGTCTTGGAATGTGTATCTATGGCTATGCCGGCACAATTCCGGTCACCATGGATCAATGCATCTATCATTGTGAAGCCGTGCGCCGTGCGGCACCGAACACCTTTGTGATCGGCGATATGCCCTTTGGCTCTTATCAGATCAGTGTTGAGGAGGCTGTCGCGAACGCCATCCGATTTCATAAAGAAGCCAATGTGGATGCCGTTAAACTGGAGGGTGGCCGCCGGGTCGCCGAAGTGGTTCGCGCCATCGCTGACGGCGGAATGCTGGTGATGGGTCACCTGGGATTAACCCCTCAATCGTCAAATGCTCTGGGTGGATTCAAGGCCCAGGGTCGAACCGCCGAAACAGCTATGGCGGTAATCGAAGATGCCCGGATTATTTATGAAGCCGGTGCATTTTCCATACTGATCGAGGCGGTCCCGCCCGAGGTAACCAAAATCATCCGCGAGGAACTACCCATCCCCATTTATTCGATCGGCGCCGGGATACATGCCGACGGCCAGGTGATGATCGTCTCAGATATCATCGGGCATTTCCAGGCATTCACCCCCAAGTTTGTTAAACGTTATGGCAACGTTGCCGGAGAAATCACAAAATCATTTGAGACCTACATCACAGAAGTTAAAGAAGGCAAATTTCCAGGCGAAGAACACGCCTATCGCATGATTGAGGATGAATTGCCGAAACTGATGGATCTATTGAAAAAAATAACATCCTCGTATTAAATTACCTATCAATTGCAATTAAAGCTCGTTGACACGTGCACCAATACGTGAGGTGATCAAAATGGAGAGCATGAAAGAGCATATTCTTAGCACAAAACGCAGCGGCATTATTGAATTTTTTATTGAGGAGCGTCAGGACGATTGTGTGACGAGCAGAATGCCGGTAACCGAGGGGATACTTAATCCTTTTGGTACGGTTCAGGCCGGTGCCATGTTGTGGATGGCTGATGTTACCGCCACCATTATGGCAATCGGAAAAACCGAAATCGGCGAAGATGGAAAAGGCTTTCCTTTAGCGGTGGATCTGCATACGACATTGCTGGGGAATCAACATGACGGCGAAATTCGGGCCGAAGCCCGGATTGTGCGTCGCGGGAAGCGTGTCATCGTTGTGCGGACCCGGGTTACCGGCAATCAAGGGCGGTTGTTGGCGGAGGTTACCACTACCCATATACCGGCTTAATGATACAATTAGT
>CP070694.1:4428879-4451569 GCA_020353355.1 Desulfobacterales bacterium
CCCGCACCAGCGCCCAAAGCAATCTGTGTATCCTGGGCAATCACACTCTGATTCGCAGCAAGGCTGATCATGAACATCCCAACTGTCAATGAAATTAAAACCAAATGACGTTTCATCGAACTTCTCCTTTCAATTTTCAATTTTTTTACTGCTGGCCGCATCGTTTTTCCGCAACGTTAGACTAAAACCCAATTACCAGTTCCAATATCGCCGCACTCATCGCTTTGATGGCTGATTTGCTCACCGCTGGTGTAAAGCCCACAAAATAACTGTGCATCTTGCATGATCGCCGCCGAAAGCTATGCTGAAATCTTTACCGTGCCGTAACGAATGTAAATTAGCAGCAATTATTTTATTATTCAACAGTTTTATTCTTTAGGTTTCGATTCCCCTCCTTGGTCTTCGGATGTGGTTGGGAAACCGCTTGACAACGAAAAGCGGTTTGATTTGAAAAAGCATAAAACCGGCAAAGCGGTAGCAAACCGGGCGGAGATGCAAGCGTAAAGGAAGCCGCAGGTTAAATCATTACCCACAATGGGTCATAATTTCGCGCAAGCGCCGGTAACGCGCCAGGGCAGCCATCGCTTTCGCCGCTCGGTTTGGTGAAGGCAGCACGGGAATTTTATGCTTTTGAATTCTCCGTAACATCGGATTTTGGCGGTTGTGAAACGAGAAGCCAATCAGCGGCTTGGCACAGGTTTGCTTCAAGGTTGCCAGCGCCGTGGCTTGATCATCGAAATAGGCCCCAGCGAGATTTTTAATTTGATCCTTGGGAACCGCCATCGCTTCAATAGCCCGCGTTACCGCCTTTTCAGGAGTCAAGATGTAAATCATCAGCATGTCTGCATTGGGCTCTGCCAGGAGGATTTTTGGAATGCCGTCAAAGTAGTCCAGCGGATTTTTGGTAAAGGTCAGATCCACCGGATTTTTGAGGCTTCCGGTATGCGGCACGAAAGGAGCAAGTTTTTCCAAAATGTGCGGCGAAAATTCCGGTAAATCCAGGCCTGCGCGGCCACAGGCATCGGCCGCCGCGGCTCCTGGGCCACCGGATTGGGTTTGGATAATTACCCTGTTTCCTTGAGGAAGTGGACAGCTTCCCAGCACCCAGCAAAAATCAAACAACTCCGTGATAGAATCGGCACGAATGACACCGCTTTGTTGAAACAGGCCATCGTAGAGTTTATCCGGTCCGGCCAATGCCCCGGTGTGGGAAAACCCGGCACGTTTTCCGGCCTCCGAGCCACCGACATAAAGTGCCACGATGGGCTTGTGGGGTACAATCGAGCGAGCGGTTTCAATGAACGCCCTTCCCCGCCGGATGGCTTCAATGTAAAGGGCGATGGCCTTTGTATGCGGGCAAGCAGCCAGGTATTCCATGGCATCGATGATGTCAATATTGGCCTCGTTACCCACGCTGATACCGGTTGAAAATCCCAAATCAAGCTCCGCCAAATATTCGAACATCTGGGTAATAAAGCTGCCACTTTGGGAGGCCATACCGATAAACCCCGGCTTGCCCACATAGGGCAAGAACGTGACATTATAATGGTGATGGGGATTGGCTATGCCGATGCAGTTGGGCCCCAGAAAGCGAATATCATATTGCCGGGCCAATTGAGTCAGCTTTGCTTCGAGCCGTATGCCTGCCTTACCGACCTCTTTAAAACCGCCGGAAACCACGATGATGTGCCGAATGCCTTTCTGGCCGCATTGTTCCATTGCTTGGGGCACGAGTTGGGTGGGCAACACCATGACGGCCACATCCGGGACTTGCGGTAAATCCAGCACGCATTTAAATGCTGCCAGATTTTGAACCTGCTGTTCTTGCGGATGAATCGGGTAAATGTTTCCCGCAAATCCCATGCTGATGAGGGAACTGAGCAGGTTGGTTCCCATGGCGCTAAATCGATTGGAGGCACCCAAAAACGCGACGCTTCGGGGATTTACGATACGATACAGGGGGCTGTCTTTTATATTTCGAATCATCAGATCCTTAAAAGCAATTTTTGTGAGGAAAAAATTTTACTACTTATAGATAGCAAATTCATCGAAACCGAATAATAAAATCTCAAATTCCAATACTGATGGTTTCGTAAAAAGTCCCCGAGTCGTCATGCCGGTCCCGGATCAAGTCCGGGATGACGGATCCGGCATCCAGAACATATTGAATTAACTGGATTCCGGGGCCTGCCCCGGACCCCGATCCGGGGTTCGCCGGAATGACGGTCCGACTCGATTCCAGATTTTTTGCATGACCATCAATGTTTGGAATTTTGAATTTTGGTCATTGTTATTAATTTTGTTATTTGGGATTTGGGGTTTGTAATTTTCAATATTCGAGTAGGGCCGGCCTCGGTGCCGACCGCAATGAGACGGCCTCGGTGGGCCGCCCTACTTTAGATAGTTCGGCAAATCCTTCCAATAAAAAATTCCTAAATCCCTGAATTCCTAAATTCCTAAATCCTCTGTCCTCTGTCCTCTGTATTCTGACACCTGAACGCTGAACACTGAAACCTTATTCATTCGATAAATAAAACATGGTTAACTCACCTTCTATTTTCCGAATCACCTTGCCTTCCTCCTCAAGGTATCTCAAATGCGAGAGAGCTTCGCCGGTGGCAAACCATTTTTGAGCCACCGGAAACCGATCCCAATTTTCAGCCTCAATATCCCAGGTCATCTGGGAAGCAATCTGAAACGCATGCATGGGCTGTTCGCTGAGAATATCGAGAACCTCACGCAATCTTCTGTGATGATGCTGTTTCAGTTCATTGATTCGCGCGCGATGGTCATCGATCAGACGCCGGTGTCCGGGCAACACCAGATTCACCTCCAATTGACAAACCTTATCCAGGCTGGCCAGATAATGTTTTAACGGATTTTGCGAATCCGACCAGCATTGAATATTGGGGGTGATGTCGATTAAAATATGATCCCCGGCCACCAGAACCTTTTGGCTGGGCTCGTAAAGACAGATGTGGCCCATGGTATGTCCGGGAGTTTCCACACATGTGAAATTGTAGTCACCAACGGTAATCGCATCACCGTCTCCGAGCACCTTCAGATCCGGTATCCAATCCGTGCCGTATCTGGCCCCGGGATGTTTAGCGAGAGCCGCTTGGAGCTGACTTTTCGGAAAACCATTCTTAGCGGCGTAGACGATCATGGCGTCGAAACCTTCCCAGGATTCCATCAGCTCTTTTTCCGGCCGGCTGAAGTAGATGTCGCTTGAATCCGAAGCCAGCTTTGAAACCAGCCCGAAATGATCGGCATGCAGATGCGTGATAAATATATCAGATTGCTTTAAATCGACGCCCAGCATTTGCAGACCGTTTAACATGGCCTCCAGACACTCTTTGCGATTTAAGCCGGTATCAATAATTAGATTTTTTTGGGAGTCCCTGATCACATACGAGTTGAGATATTTCAAGGGGCTCTTAGGCAACGGAATTTTGATTCGAAACAAATTCGGCAATATTTCTTCACACATCGTTACTATCCTGTTAGGAGTTATGTGGATAACTATCTTTCATCAATCGGGACGAAGCTTGTTTCCTTCGGACCAATATAAATCTGTCGCGGACGGTACAATTTCCATTTCGGATCATCAATGCTTTCTCTCCACTGGGCAATCCATCCCGGAAGCCGGCCGATGGCGAACAGCACGGTAAACATGTTGGTGGGGATTCCGATGGCTCGAAGCACGATACCGCTATAAAAGTCGACATTCGGATAGAGATGATGCTCAATGAAATAGTCATCTTTCAAGGCAATCTCTTCGAGCTCTTTGGCAATGTCCAGCAACGGATCCGAAATGTTAAGCTTCGCCAATACCTTATCGGCCATTTTTTTCATGATCCTGGCCCGGGGATCATAGGCTTTGTAAACCCGGTGGCCGAAACCCATCAGTCGGAATGGATCTTTTTTATCTTTGGCGCGCTCGACGGCCTTTTTCATGTTTTTCTTTTCAGCAATTTCGGATAGCATCTCAATTACCGCCTGGTTGGCCCCCCCGTGCAGCGGCCCCCACAGGGCTGCGATACCGGCGGATATTGCAGCATAGAGCGTAACCCTCGCGCTCCCGACCAATCGAACGGCAGAGGTCGAACAGTTTTGTTCGTGGTCGGCATGCAAGATCCAAAACACTCTCAATGCCCGCACCACATCCTCATCGAGTTCATAGGGTCTTACCGGCGAATCAAACATCATATTTAAAAAATTGGAACAGTACGCCAAATCCGGCCGAGGATAGACCACCTTGTGCCCCCTGGATATTTTATAAGACAAGGCCGCCAGGGTGCGCACCTTGGATAACAAACGGGTCACGGTCATATTGATTTCTTCTTCCAGATTCTGGAGCTCGGGATAAAAGCTCCGGAGGGCATTGACCATGGAAGACAGAATGCCCATCGGATGCGAAGATCGCGGAAAGTTCTCGTAAAATGCGCGCATATCCTCATGCACGAGGGAATGGTCATTGAGTAACACCGAAAACCGAGTTAGCTCCTCTCTGGTGGGCAATCTCCCGTTAATTAGCAAATAGGCGGTCTCCTTAAATGTGGCATGTTCGGCCAGTTGTTCCACCGGAATACCGCGATAACGTAAAATTCCTTTTTCGCCGTTGATATAGGTAATCGCACTCTCACAACTGCCGGTGTTCGCATATCCGGTATCCAGAGTGATAAAACCCGTTTTCTCCCGGAGCGTCGAGATGTCGATCGCTCTTTCGCCCTCCGAGCCAAAGATTACGGGAAGTTCAAATTCATTGCCGTTGTAAATGAGTTTGACAGATTCGGACATCGTTCCTCTCTTTGTTAAAGGGAATAAAGCCTCCCTATACATGAATAATATGATCGGGTCAAGCAAGCATTGATTTAAGATATTGAAATCTTAATAATTTATATGGCATTGTTTACTTATATGATACTCTGTGATAGGTTCGTCGAATAATTCTGGAATTAAATCGATTGCGGATTTTGGATTTTGGATTTCGGATTTTAAAATAATTAAAACAACATTGGAAAGGTCGATTTTGTGATTAAGGAATTGGAGAATTTGAGAATTGAAGAAATAGAATTTGACCTATGCTTTTAATTCCTAAGTTCGCAATTCCTAAATTATTATGACTTTCCATCCGAAATCCGCATTCCGAGATCCGAAATCGAAAGGCCCTGAACCCATTTCATAAATTGGGAGCTGTCGATGTCTTTAAAAGAAAATCTGTTAAAAAAAATTCAGATTAACGCTCTGGCCAAAAAGGTAATTTCATCGTTTGGTCCGCCGGACAGCGGTATGAAGATCGATAAAGAGGCCATGCGAAACCTTCTGGAAATGAGTCCATATGAACCTCAGAAAAAGAGGGATCTTGAGCTGTACGTGACTTCAGGTGACGGCGGGAAAAAGAAAATTTTGGTATTGGATAACGAGCTCCCGATTTATCTGACGACCATCGAAGATGTTGCCCTGCGAAAAAGTCCCTATATCAAAGAAATGGTGAGCATCCGCAATATGATCAAAATATTGAAAGATTCGGATGTAAAAATCAGCACCAAAGGCGAATCCGTTAAATCCGTCCAAAAAGAGTGCCTTGATTTATTGGATCTCTCATATAGCAGCGCCGATATCGAGAAAATTGCAAGGGATGGCGCCGCTTCGTTGGACAGCGGTTATGCGGCCGGCGTCAACGAAAGTTTAATCTTATTCGCAGAGCTATTGGGATACCAACCGCCGCCGAAGGCCTTTGGCATTCATCATCACGAAATCCACGGAGCCCTTTTGGAAAAAGAGGTCGGCGAAATCATGTACGGCACGATCGTCATGCACAGCTTGATTGACAACACGCTAAAATTGATCTCAGCGCCGATCAGCAGTTTCGACAAAAAAAAGATGGAGTTCTACCGGCAAGTCGCACAGGGAAACGAAAAAGCCGACGCCGAGGGAGCCGGAGTTTTCGAGTACCTAAAAAATGCGATGCTAAATCGATAGTTATTAAAACCCCATTTTAGCTGCGGGGGGCACCCGTTACAGCCGATAAACGATGGGTCTCTCATTCGAATCAATTTCTATCCCGATAGTGTCTCCGGTTTTGAACCCTAACCGATTAAATTCTTTTACCATCGTTTCGTGTTTATCCATATGCCAGTATACAGACCACATCGGGTTGCGAACCGTATCGATCCCATAGGCATCGTGACCGCAAAGATTAAGTCTGAATTTATCTTTAGCGATCAGGGTATCAGTTTCCGATAAAAAATAATCTATTTTGTATAAATTATCATGCAGGGCTCTGGAAAGCCTGGATTGCATTTCCGCAAAGTCATCTAGATAATGGTTGGCAATCTGGTAAAGTTCTTCCGGTTCTTGAATCGACAATCCGAGCACCGCAAAGCGTTGATGTGTCATCGCAAATTCTTCAAGCTCAGATTGATACACGGCGATAATGTCAAGGACATCTTCGATCGTCGGCTTTGGGCCTTCGGCTCCTAAAACAATATTCTCACACATTCCGATGATTCTTAAGTAAAAAGCCCTGTTATCCATCAGATAAACCGGCCGTTCACGAAAGTTATGATTTCTTCTCACCCTTCGAACCCCATCCAATTTAATCGATCGCTCGCTTTGCTTCTGCTCCAGTGTTTCAATGTGAGAGATATCTTTGGCCTGGACAATATGGATCTGGCCTTCTTCGGAAACCACATATTCGATTTCGCAGCGGTGGCCTAAATATTCTTGGATTTCTTCGGATAATTGCAGGAGTTGTGTGTCATGCGGTGTTTGAGTGATATAAGGCTCCCGCTGAACTTTGTGACTCCGATCCCGGCAGTAACCGAATTCCCAGTGGTTTCCTAACATTTTGGCCATGACGCTGGCACCGCTGATAAAGGGCATAACAATCACCCCCATATTCTCAAAGTCAATTTCAGGAGCATTGTTGAATCTTTGCTGCCTCTTTATGGTAAGTTGCTTGGCGGTTTTTGCCAAATTAATGATTTTTTTGCGCGCATATTTTATCCCGCTCAAATCGGCGTAGGTTTCCAAAGAATCGAAGGTACCGCCCTTGAAGAATTCCTCTTTCGGATGCGCACTGCGCGTAATAGCCTTAAAGCTTTCGCGGTGACGATTTAAAAACGCCTCCAGATTATCAAAATTTTCGCTTTTAAAGTCGGATGCAGAAACATAGACAAAATCAGGAATATTGAATTTCCCATGTTTTAATTTTTTCAGAAGTCTGGCTTTTTCAGGCAATTTGGTTTTCATCGGATATCCCTAAAAAATAGAAAAAGACCCTTAAGGGGGCCATGGCTCGTCTTATATCTCAAACAGTATGATTTCTTTGAGAATATAAATACTTTTTTAATGGTGTCAAAAAAGGATCTTGCCTGACCATGAGAATTGTTGATTCCAAAACTTTTCTTGACGCGGTTCTGTTAAACGCGTAAAAATTGACTGAGCAATCAGTCAGTTTGTAGACGGTGAGAAGGGTATGTCCAAAAAACAGGCAATTTTATTAAATGCAACCAAACTTTTTTCGCAGAAGGGATATAAAGACACCTCCATGGCCGAGCTGGCAAAGCGAACCGGTTCCGCCGGCAGCACCATTTTTTATCACTTCAAAACCAAGGAAGCGCTTTTCCTGTCGATCCTGAAAAACGTCAGGGAAACGATCATTACCGATTTCAACCGCTATTTGAAAGAAAGCCGGTTTGAAAACGGACTTGAGATGGTGGAAGGTGCCATTTCCTTCTACCTGGCTTGTGCCGGAAGAATGGAGGACCAGTTTCGCCTACTGCACCGTCATTATCCGCATGAACTCGCCCAGGCCAACCCCTTATGTAGACAGCATCTGGAGGCTATCTACGAATGTTTTATCGACATGTTCGCGCAGGCTATTGGACATGGCCAAAAAGATGGTTCCATCGGAATTTTGTCAGCCAGAAAAACAGCGTTAATTATTTTCTCCATGGTCGATGGTCTTGTGCGGTTCAATACGTATAACCTTTACGATGCCGGATCGCTTTATGATGAGGTGATCGAATCCTGTCGCAAAATGCTAAAAAACAGTTGAGCAAGGGAACAAATATTTTCGGGATGAACAGATTGTTGTCATTTTTTGATTGGCCCAGAGGATACAGAACAACTCACCTGCGAGCTGATATTCTTGCGGGACTTACGGTTGCGCTGGTGCTCATCCCCCAGTCGATGGCCTACGCCGAACTGGCCGGATTGCCTCCGTACTACGGACTTTATGCATCTTTCCTGCCACCCGCGGTGGCTGCTTTGTTCGGCTCCAGCCGTCAATTGGCCACCGGACCTGTGGCGGTGGTTTCGCTACTAACTTCCATAACCCTCGAGCCGCTGGCCACCGCCGGCAGTCAGCCATACATTGCTTACGCCATTTTGCTGGCGCTGCTGGTCGGCATGTTTCAATTCGCCCTCGGCGCGCTGAGATTGGGGCTGGTGGTTAATTTCATCTCCCATCCGGTGGTGAACGGTTTTACCAATGCCGCTGCGCTGATCATCGCCTCATCGCAGCTGCCAAAATTATTCGGTGTCTATGTCGACAAGGCCCCGCATCATTACGAAACGATCTACAGGATCATGCAAGCTGCCGGGCATTACACGCACTGGTCCACCCTGTTTATGGCAACGCTGGCCTTCGTAGTTATGTATGGGTTAAAACGGGTATCCCCCAGGATTCCGAATGTCCTTGTGGCCGTTGTGATTACGACAGCTCTTTCCTGGGCTCTTGGATTTGAGAAAAAGGCGGTTGTGGATATTTCGACCATCAGCTCTGCGGCGACCAGCCAGGCGATCGCAAAATTCAATCATGTCGCCACTTCAGTCACGCTTCTCTCAGAAAAACGCGCTAGGTTGATCGGAGAGCTCAATGCTGCCAAGCGTGCTCGGGATACATTCGCGCAGCTCGAGGCTCGGCACGCCGTGGAACGCATCTCCCACCAAATCCAGCAATACAAAAGCGAAATGCATAACTACCGAAGGCAGGTGCACAGCTTCATTTTTATCGGTCTCAGACAGACCGACGCTTCGCTCAAATTCTATCCGCCAGATGATATCTCCGATAATGCAAAGGGTGAAGGAAGTGTCTGGCGCATCCAGGCCGGTAATATCCCCCTTCTCACCTATCGTCTGCAGATGACAGGGGGCGGGGAAGTCGTCGGCAACATTCCCCGGGGGATGCCCGCATTGTCCATCCCTAAACTAGACTATCATATTATTGCGCATCTTATGCCCTTTGCGGTCATCATATCACTGCTGGGATTTATGGAAGCCGTTTCCGTTGCCAAGGCCATGGCCGCCAAGACCGGCCAACGGCTCGATCCCAACCGCGAGCTTATTGGCCAGGGATTGGCCAATTTTTGTGGCGCCATCGCCCAAAGTTACCCAACATCGGGGTCTTTCTCCAGATCCGCAGTAAATCTGCAGTCCGGAGCAATTTCCAGTTTGTCCAGTGTTTTCACCAGTCTGACGGTGTTGGTCGTACTGTTGTTTCTCACGCCGCTTTTTTACCATCTGCCCCAGTCGGTGCTGGCGGCGATTATTATGATGGCCGTGATCGGGTTGATAAACGTCAAGGGCTTTATCCACGCCTGGCAGGCTCAGAGGCATGATGGAGCGATTTCGATCATTACGTTTGGCTGCACCCTCGCGTTTGCGCCCCATCTGGAGCGGGGCATTATGATCGGCGTCATCCTTTCCATCCTCGTTTTTTTATACAAAAGCATGCGGCCGAAAGTGGTTGATCTATCCCTGGATGTCGACCGGGCGCTGCACGATGCCGTCGCCAGCGGTCTGGAACAGTGTAAGTATATCGACGTGGTTCGCTTTGATGGCCCGCTTTTTTTTGCAAACGCCAGTTATCTCGAAGATCAGATTAGAAACCGCCGGCGGACGAAAAAGGAACTCAAACACATCATCATTTCTGCCGGCAGCATCAATGATATTGACGCCTCCGGGGAAGAAGCCTTATCTTTGACGGTAGACCGGGTGAGAAGCGCCGGCATTGATATTTCATTGAGCGCCGTAAACCGGTCCGTCATGAAAGTGCTGAAACAAACACATCTGATTGCAAAAATCGGCGAGGATCACATCTATCCGACCATTGAAACGGCCATCAGCGCTATCCACCCCCTAACCCACAGTGGTGAAGAAGAGGAAAAATGTCCGTTAAAGACGGTATGTCGCATTTCCCCACCACGTGAAAAAATGGAGGAGTAAATGGCCATCATTATCATATTTAGCGGCAGCTTTTGTAATGAGGAACCCGTCATCCAGGAGGTAATTTCCCATACCGGATACAACCTGATCACCGACGATGAAGTTGTGGCCGAGGCGAGCCGACGCTCCGGAATGGACGAAAACAAAATTATGCGGGCCTTTTCAGCCAAGACGTCTGCCTTCAATAAATTCACCCATGAAAAGGAACGCTCGATTGCGTTTCTCAGACTTGCTGTGGCCGAAATGATTCCCGATGACAACATTGCAGTGACATGTTTTAGCGGGCAGTTGATACCGAAAACCATCAGCCATACCCTGCGGATATGTTTAATCGCGAGTCTGAAGCACAGAATCCATGCGGCCACACAAGATCAGGGATTATCGGAAAAAGAGGCTGCCAAGCTGGTTCAACGGCGCGAAGAAGATTGTTCGGTTTGGATCAATTCGCTATACGGCAAAAGCGACCCGTGGGATGCGGCTCTTTATGATATCGTCATACCGGCTGATAAAATGACGCCTGCAGAGGCCGTAACGCTCATCGCCGACAATGCCGCCAAAGAGGTCGTCAAGCCGACTGAAAGTTCAAGACAGGCCCTGGAGGACTTCCGTCTGGCAGCCAGAACCGAAGTAGCCCTGGCCCGGGAGGGTCATGATGTCGATGTCAGCGCCAAGAACGGATCCATCACCTTGACGATCAACAAACATGTTCTCATGCTGAGCCGACTTCAGGAAGAACTCAGGGCAATTGCCGAGAACGTTCCGGGAGTCAAATCGGTGGAAACCAAAGTCGGCAAAGACTTCCACAAGTCAGACATCTATCGCAAGTACGATTTTGAAATGCCCTCGAAAGTGCTGCTGGTGGATGACGAGCGCGAATTTGTGCAAACGCTTTCCGAACGACTGATGATGCGAGATATGGGCTCGGCAGTCGCTTACGACGGAGAGTCGGCCCTGAATTTAATCAAAGAAGACCAGCCGGATGTGATCATAGTTGATCTCAAAATGCCGGGAATCGACGGCCTGGAGGTCTTGCGCAAGGTGAAAGAGATGCGCCCTGAAATCGAGGTCATCATCCTCACCGGACACGGCAATGAGGAAGATCGTCAACGCTGCATGGAACTCGGGGCATTTGCCTATTTGCAAAAGCCGCTGGACATCAATGTCCTCAGTGAAACCATCCGGAAGGCCAATGAAAAAATTAAACAAACAAAAGAACCTAAAGATTGAGATGGCTTGGATCATGTCCATGTTAAAACGTCTGAAACCCAGCTTTTTAGATCATCAAGATGTGACGGCCGGGCCGTATAAGCACCATTTTAACTTTGCCCGGCTATGGCAGCGAGCAATCCTGGTCACCGCGACCGTGGCTCTCGTGCCATTAATCATATGGGCTCTCGCCGGCTATCGGCTGAATCAGGACACCATCGAGTCGGAACTGGTACTGCGCACATCACAACTGATTTCGAACTCCTGGCGATCTGTCTCTCTGTTTCTGTCGGAACGCAAATCGGTATTAGATTTTATTGCTCACGATCATACCTTCGAGACCTTGACGGATCCCGCTCGCCTGGCTGCCATGTTGGATAACCTCAATAAAAGGTTCGGCGGATTCACGGATTTAGGCGTTCTCTACAGCTCCGGCATTCAACAAGCCTATGTGGGACCTCATCAACTTGGCGGTCGCGACTACAGCCAGCAGCAGTGGTTTCAGGAAGTGTTAAACCGTGGTGTCTATATCAGTGATGTGGTGCTGGGTTATCGCAATAACCCCCACCTTATTTTCGCCATCAAACGCAATTTGCCCGATGGAACCTTTTTTGTGTTGCGGGCGTCTATCAAGACAGAGCCGTTCAACGAACTAGTCGCACAGCTCGACGCCGGCCAAACGGGAGACGTCTTTATCATCAATGCAGCCGGCATATTGCAAACGCCGTCCCGGCATTACGGACCGGCGCTCGCAAAAATGTCAATGGCAGTGCCTGAATTTTCTCCGAGAGCCAGCGTCATTCAGCGGCGCAACGATAGAAATGAACCGCTTGCAATCGGCTATGCATATATCCCTAAAACCCCTTTTATTCTGATGATGATCAAACAGGAAGGCGAGCTAATTCAACCCTGGTATAAAACAACCTGGGCATTTGTAGGGATTCTCGCATCAAGCATCATATTGATACTGCTGGTTACTCTCGGCGTCGCCACCCATCTGGTCAATCAAATTCATGACGCCGACCAGGAGCGCGTCGACACGTTGCATCAGGTGGAATACGCCAACAAAATGGTTTCACTGGGGCGTCTGGCATCCGGAGTTGCCCACGAAATCAATAACCCTTTAGCCATCATCAACGAAAAAGCCGGGCATATCAAAGATATCTTCACGCTGACCGAAAAGTATGCAAATGATCCCAAGCTCATCAGCCTGGTGAACTCGGTGATTTCCATGGTGCGACGATGTGCGGATGTTACCCAGGGCCTGTTGAATTTTGCACGCCACCTCAACGTAAGCATTCAGACGATCGACGTGAAGGTAATCATCAACGAGATAAAAAACATTTTGGCCAAAGAAGCCGAATTCCGTTGTATTACTGTCGGAGTGGCCATATCGGAGGACGTTCCGACGTTTGAAAGCGACCGGGGCAAATTAGAACAGATTTTCTTCAACCTGTTTAACAATGCCATCAGCGCCATGAAGGATGGGGGCCACCTTGAGATTACGGCAATGCGCAAAGACGAGGATTCTATTTCGGTGACTTTTTCAGATAATCGCCGCGGCATACCGGAGGCAGATCTGAAACACATTTTTGAACCGTTTTTTTTCTCTAAAAGCGGTGAAAGCGGGTCTGGAATCGGCCTTGCGGTTACCTATGGTCTGGTTCAGGAAATCGGTGGTACGATCAGCGTTCAAAGCGGGCTCGGGAAACAAACCCGCTTTAGCATCAAATTGCCTCTTAGAATGAACACAACAAATCAAAAGGATTCATGTCAATACACGATCAACTGATGATTAAATGGAGTTGGATATGAGTGATAGGTTAGGCGCCATCGGTGAGTCCAGTCTCCAATTTTTTGGAAAGATGACGGCCTCGATCTCCCACGAAATGAAAAATGTGCTGGCCATTATCAATGAAAATGCCGGGCTTCTGGAGGACCTTACCCTGATGGTGGACCACGGCCGGCCGATCGATCCGCAACGGCTGAATACGTTATCCCAAACGGTGATGAAACAGATTCGCAGGGCTGACACCATCGTAAAAAATTTGAACCGATTTGCTCACAGTGCGGATAAATCGCTTAAAAGCGTTGATTTGAATGACACCCTGGAACTGGTCGTCAATTTGTCACAACGATTTGCGTCCATGCGCAGCGTCACCCTGGAGCCAAAACTGCAGCGAGATCCGGTGATGATTAAAACTTTTCCTTTTGTTCTGATGAACCTTATCTGGCTGTGTCTGGATTTTGCCATGGATGCAAGCGGGGATCGAAAAATCGTTGAGCTGACCCCTCAAAAAACAGAGAAAGGAGCCCAAATTCGTCTCGCACGGATGGATTCTCTGACGCAGTCTTTGATGGATGCATTTCCGGCTGAACCTGCCCGGGGTCTGCTCGATCTGCTCAACGCAGAGTTGGTCGTCAGCGTCGAGAAAAAAGAAATTGTTGTCAAACTCGAAAGGTCACCGATTTCGAATGAATGCGAAAATGTCTGAAAAAGTTCTCATTGTCGACGATGAAGAGGATTTCATAAGTGTCATGGCGGAACGAATGCGGGTCCGGGGCATTGAGGTCGCCACAACCACTTCGGCCGAGGATGCCCTCAAAATGGTTGAGAAGGAATCCTATGATGTCGTCATTATGGATTTCATGATGCCCGCGATAAACGGGTTTAAGGCACTCAAACTGATAAAGGCGAAAAAGCCCGAAGTTAAAATCATCCTGCTCAGCGGTAATGTTCCGCACGACCTAAGCACTGCCGCCATAGAAAGCGGAGCCCTGGATGTTATCGAGAAACCGCCCGATATAGAAGCCCTGGTTCAAAAAATTAGAAAGGCCGCTGCACCTCCTCCAAAAAATCCCGTGAAAAAGAAAATTGCCCAAAAAAAATAAGCGAATTTTTACCTGTTCAAACAGCCTTTCAAATAGATCATCAAGCTTCGCAAATTGAGAAGCTGCTGCAATCCCAATGTATGGCAGCAACCGGAGCTATCCCAAAATATATATACATCGGCTAAGAATTATGATAGGAGATCCTAAATTTTAACCTGAAATAAGGAGGTACCCGTGAAATCCTATTCCGTCAACGAGTTGATGGTGCCGCTTTCAGAGTACGCAACGGTATCCGAGGATGCTACCCTGTATGAAGCCGTGCTGGCTCTGGAAGAAGCCCAGGAAAAATTTGAGGACAAGCACACCCGTTATCGCCATCGAGCGATTCTGATACTCGATAAAGATAAAAATGTCGTCGGCAAACTCAGCCAATTGGATGTCCTGCGCGCGTTGGAGCCAAAATACCAGAATTTGTTCGAGGGCAAGGGGTCACACCGGTTTGGATTTACCAAAGAATTCATGAAATCCATGTTGCAGCAACATAGCCTCTTTGCCAGCCCCCTGGAGGATATCTGCCGCAAAGCCGGCACGAAAAACGTCAAAGAATTCATGTATACGCCCAGCGAAGGAGAATATGTATCCGAAGACGCGTCTTTGGGCGAAGCGATTCACCAGTTGATCATGGGACACCACCAGTCCCTTTTGGTGACCAGGGGAGGAAAGATTGTCGGGGTGCTGCGCCTGACCGATGTGTTTGCCGCCGTCTTCCATAAGATGAAAGAGTGTTTCGGATAACAGGAGCCGCCATCCCACGTTAATACTCAACCAACTCATGCGACTGTCTCACAGGATAGAGGAGGAATGCGTTAATGACTGACCTTACTGCTGCATCGACGAGTATCGACTGGAAAAAGATGGGATTTCTATTCCTGGGCGTGGTCCTTTTCGTGGTTGTTTACTGGGCCCCCCCTTGGCCCGACGCCGTGGACCCTCTGGGCAAGCACTTCGAGCTGAACCGCGAAGCCAAAGGCGCACTGGCCGTATTTCTGCTGGCCGGGACCTGGTGGGTTTTCGAAGTGGTGCCTATCGGAATCACGAGCCTGGCCATCGGCGTGCTGCAGGCACTTTTTTTAATTCGCCCGGCCAGAGACGCCTTTACGGATTTTATGGTGCCCTCCGTCATGTTTATCTACGCCTCGATCATGATCGGCCTGGTGTTCACCAAAACCGGGCTCACCCGGCGTTTGGCATACCGCATGCTGGTGATCGTCGGTGAAAAAACCAGCATGATCTATCTGGGATGCTTCATCGTCACCTCAGTCCTGACCCACATCATGGCCCACACGGCGGTAGCGGCTACCATTTACCCCCTGCTGGTATCAATTTATGCGCTTTACGGTGAAGGCGATAATAAGACCAAATTCGGCAAAGGGCTTTTTATCGGCATGGCCTATGTCGCCGGGGCCGGCAGCATTATCACACTGCTGGGAGCCGCGCGCGGCGCTGTGGCCCTGGGCTTTTATAAGGATATCATGGGCAAGGATATCTCCTTCTTTCAACTGACCTATTACATGTTCCCCATCGGCTGGCTCATGACCTTCGCCCTCTGGGGATTTTTTATGTTGTTTTTCAAGCCCGGAAAAGCGACGATTCCGGGACTCAGAGAAAGAGCCCGGCAGTTGAACACCGGTTTGGGATCGCTGACCCGCAACGAGATCAAGACAGCCCTGATCGTCGGCGGGTGCATTCTGGCCATGGCGCTGCGTGAATTCATCCCGGTCTTAAAACCCATCGACAAAACCGCCATCATCCTGATTTCAACGATCCTGTTTTTTATCACCAACATTCTGGATCTGGACGATCTGGAATCCCTACCCTGGAACATCATTCTGCTTTTCGCGGGCGCCATGAGCATCGGCAACTGCCTGTGGCAAACCGGGGCCGCCAACTGGCTGGCGGTCAACTGGCTGGTCATGTTTCAGAAAGCCAACTGGTTTGTGTTCGTCATGAGCATCGCGTTTTTCGTTATGATCATGACCAATTTCATCATGAACGTGGCGGCCATCGCGATTTCCCTGCCGGTGGCCCTTGTCATTGCCCCCTATCTGAGCGTGGCGGGTGAGGTGATTCTGTTTGCGGCCCTGGTTACCGCCGGGATGCCTTTCTTATTGCTGGTGGGTGCCGCCCCCAACGCCATCGCCTATGATTCCGGACAATTTTCCACCGCTGAATTTTTTCTCTACGGCATACCGGCCAGTATCCTGCTGATGATTGTCACCGGCTTTGCCGTTTTCGTGCTCTGGCCCTTGATGGGCATGCCGGTGACACTCGGAGGATAACCTCGCTCGCCACCGTTCAGAGGTTCGGGGTTCAGGGTTCATTTCCGCTAAGAGCCGTTGATGCATGGGCTCTAATGGCCGTGAGAATAGACTGATTTGAGGAAATGATGGCAAAGTAACCTTGAACGGGGAACCCTGAACCTATGAACGCTTCCAATCTTTTTAGGGCTGGATGATGATGGTCGGAAACAATCCTTCCAATTCGCCGTCGGTGTAAGGCTGAATCGTGTTAAAGGAAATGTTCTGGTTCTTTTGGGCATGTCCCGAGTTATCCGTTCCGTTAAAGAAAGCACCGTTGGCCTCCAGGATGTGATGAATGCGGTCGCGGAAGGCGGAGACAAAGCTGGCCCCGCGACCCTCGAAGGACAGGTTGCCTTTGATCAGGCTGCCATCGATTTTGGAAACATCTTTGAGGGTCATGCTGTTGGCCTGGAGGCTGGCCGCATCGGTGATCAGGCCCCAGACGAGGTGTCCGTCCGGAACGGCTAATGGTTTTTTAATATCGATGATGGTATGGGGCATGATGATGCTATCCTTGCCGATGGACAACCGGGCTTTCGGGCGCCCCCGCAAAAAGCTATTGAACCCGACGAAAATGTTTTCCCCCAGGTCGGCTTCGATGATTTTCGCCCCGTGGGCGGTCACATTGAAACCTTCCAGGCGGGAATTGATAATATAGCAATTTTCCTGGGCATTGGCGCCTTTGCCAAGCCATGCATTTTGAAGGTAGGCGCGCTGGGCAACCAGGACATTCTCGCCGATGCGGATCTTGGGTTTGATGACCGCAAAGCGGTCCAGCGAAGCGTTGCGGGGAACCAAAACAGGCGGATCGAGTTTGACGACATCAAAAACACGCTGGAAGTCTCCTTTGCGGTCTTCCACAAAATCAATGAACAACCCCTGAGGCGGCCGATCCGCCCCAAAATTGATGTAAGGATTCAAATTGCGCAGGGAGTGGCGGTATAGAAAATTGAACTGGTCGGGGCTGCGGATCCACACGGTTCCGGGGCCGACATTGAGATGGCCGATCTCGCCGGCCTGGACGTAGGAAAACGCTCCGATGACACAGTCCCGTATGGTGGTCAGGTCAACGGTGGCAAACGGGCCCAGGAAACACCCGTCTGACGGCGACCCGTGGATATTGGCGTAATGGGTGGACAAGGTATCCTTGATAAAGAATTTTTCTAAAGATTCCGGGTCGTGGGAATAATTGTGGACCAAGGTTTTAACAAGAAAGCTGTCTTCGATGTCGATGCCTTCGTCCCGGCTTAGCGGGATTTCAAATTTTTGATAACGAAATACAGTTCCCCGGTGTTTGAGTTCGTCGCCCCGGACATCGCTTTTGTAGAGCATTGAGTTGCTCGTCCGGATCTTGCCTAAAAAATAACTGCCGCTCAGACTGGAATGCCGGAATTCAAAGTTCAGCGGATGGTGGGGCGTGATGCCGTAAAACGCGTAGAATTTGACCATCTGGCTCAGGGGAACGAGATTTTTGATGAAGGGCGAGACATCGTAATCGAGTTCACGCAGATTGATATTGATTCGCTGCACGATCCGGTCCAAAAGCTTTTCCAGTTCTTTCATATGGCATACCTGCTGGTGTGGTGTCACTTAGGTAATTTGCAAAACGCGGATTGGTTTTTTAATTCTTCTTTTTCAAGAATAAATTCGTTTAAATCCCAAATTTCAAGCACCAAATTCCAAATAAATCTCAAATTCCAATCAGTCAAATTCAAAACACGTTTCAATCATTGAAAATTCGAATTTGGATATTGTTTGTAATTGGTGAATTGGTGCTTGGAATTTTCTCAATTCAAGAACTCAACTGTACTTAAATATACTGCACAACTTTTATAATGTATTTGTAGAACATGATACTAAAGCGTGTTTTCACATTCTTTCATGGTGTGGAAGACCGCCGCGAAGACGTCCGTTAAACGCAGGATGCCGACGATTTTCCGGGCTTTGGTTACCAGCAATGACAAATGGTGTCCCATGACCAATTGAAGTACAGCGATTTCCAGGGAGGCCTCCTGATCAATAAATTCTCCCTCCGAGGGGGCCTGCATGAAATCCTCCACCTTCAATTTTGCTGCTTTGCTGCAAATGTCCTGCAAAGAAGACGCCTGCAGCCGCCGTTGCTTGCGCACATTACGGACAAAATTGGAACTGAAGCCATACTGGCTGAGCTCGTTAATATCGTCCAGGTTTCCATCTTTCGGTTCAAGGGCGCGCAACACATCCAATTGGCCTAATTTACCGATGACCTGCCTGTCTTTGTCGAGAATCAACACGGCGCGGTGTTTGTATTTGGTGTGATCAAACTCCTCCTGGGCTTTTTCCAGCGCCAGCACCGCATCAAACAGGGTTGACCCTTCCGCAACGGTTGCATATTCCGACAGCGGAACCATTAATTCCTTAACAAGATAATCGCTCACCGAAGACCTCCAGTTTGTTGGATAAGAAGTTAAGCGGTTGCGAGACTAAAATGACCGATTCATAAGACAAGAAGCGGGTAAACTCAAGTCATTTTTGAGTTTCAGGCAAGATTCCAATTGGGCCGGCCTTGCTGCTAACCCCCAATTAAATTTGGCAATTGATTCAGCGCCGAAACATGTGATAATAATGTCAACGGGGATATAAGTGATTATTTTAAGCTATTGAGCACGAATTTCGTATGAGAAAATATTGTTGCAAAGGAGCTCCGCAATGAGCATCGCAAACGTATTACTGGTAGATGATGAGGTTTCCTTCGTTGAAACATTCGCTGAGCGCTTGGAGATTCGAAATCTTGACATCTCGAAAGCCTTCAACGGTGAAGCGGCTTTAAAGGCACTCGAAGCAAACAAGAATGTCGAAGTCGTCATCCTGGACGTCAGAATGCCGGGGATGGACGGAATCGAAACCCTCACGGAAATCAAAAAGAAATTTCCGCTGGTGGAGGTCATCATGTTGACCGGTCACGCCGATGTCGAATCCGCCATCGATGGAATGAAACAGGGCGCCTTTGATTATTTGATGAAACCATTTGACATGGATCAGCTCATCGCCAAGGTAACTGAAGCAGCGATAAAAAAGCGGCAGCATGAAGAAAAAATTATTCAGGCGCGCATCAAAGAAATCACATCCCGGCGTACCTAGCGGAACCCGATTGGCTGGCGCATTGGATTTGCGGCCTTTAACACTATGTAAAAAAACCTGACATTTACGATACCTGAAGCTTTCAAATGTTTTATCTCACCAATGCCCTAAATTTATTTTTTCCATATAATATCGGTTACTTTTTTACTCACTGGGCTATTGGCACAACCTTTGCTGAGAAAAGGGAGCCATGTACGATTCATCGTAAAATTCCGAAGTTTGAAAAATGTTGCCGCTTTAGGTTGAGCAACAGAGGAGGAAGAAGATGACGACGCCCTTCGTAATGTTGGTAGATGATGAAGCCCCTTTTTTGGAAACCATGACCAAACGTCTGGAGAAAAGGAATCTGAGTGTCACAACCGCCATCAGCGGACAGGCTGCCCTGGATACCCTGAACAAAAATCGCAACATCGATGTCGTAATTTTAGATGTGAAGATGCCGGGTATGGACGGCATCGAAACTCTTAAAAAAATCAAGTCGGGCTATCCGCTAACCGAGGTCATCATGCTTACCGCCCATGCCACGGTGGAATCGGCGATTGAAGGAATGAAATTTGGTGCCTTTGATTATCTCATGAAACCTTGCGACATGGAGCAACTGATGAGCAAAGTTCACGAGGCAACCAAGAAAAAGCACGAGCACGAAGAAAAAATCAGGGTAGCCCGGCTTAAAGAGGTGCTGACAAAATATGGCATGTAGTCCTCTCGACAGAAGGAAATGGTGAAAGCAATATCGGAATTCAACTTCTCCAGAGCCTGCTGAAATGATGAAAAAAAGACAACTCGCGATCCCTTATTACCGATTGCTGATGCGAAACATCGTATTCGTCATTATCAGTGTTTCATTCATCCCGCTTATCCTTGTCAGCAGCACAATCTATTATCAGTTCCGCACCTCCTACCGCGAGAAGGTCTATGCGCACCTGCGTGAGCTGGTACAAAACCATACCCAGAATATCGACAGCTTTTTATCGGAAAAACTCGGTGACATCCGGTTTCTGGCCGGCAGTTTCGGGTACGACCAACTGAGTGATGAATCTTTCCTGCAGGAAAAGCTCGCTGCCTTGCAAAAAGATTACGGTCCCGTTTTTGTCGATCTGGGGGTCGTTAACGACACCGGCGAGCAGATCGCTTACGCCGGCCCGTTTAAATTGGCAAAGGCACATTATTCGGATGCCGAATGGTTCCAGCAGGCGATGCAGCGCCAGTACTTTATCAGTGATGTGTTTCTGGGACTCCGCGGTCTGCCGCATTTTATTGTCGCCGTCAAAACCAGCCAGAACGAACATAGCTGGATCCTCAGATCCACCATCGATTTTGTCGCCTTCAACACCCTGGTGGAAAGCATCCGTATCGGTGAGACCGGCTTTGCCGTCATCCTGAACAAAGAGGGAATATTGCAAACCACCCCCATGACCAAACCTTCTCTGGACACCATTCCTGCGAAAAGCATTTATGCTGAATTTTTAGAAAACAGGGCGCGCTCTGCCGATGAGATTCGCATTGCCGTCAAACCGGATGGTTCCAATCACCAAACGATTTTTGTGGCGTCGTTTCTAAAAAACGGGGATTGGCTGTTGGTATATCAACAACACCTCGCCGATGCCTTCGCCGATTTGAACAAAACCTTCACGATTACCACCGTCATGATGTTGCTGGGGCCGCTTTGCATCGTCATCATGGCGATCACGCTCTCCAAGATAATTGTCAATCGAATCGCCCAAGTTGATGAAGAAAAACAGTTAATGAATGAAAAAGTCGTCGAAACCGGCAAACTGGCTTCCGTGGGTGAATTGGCTGCAGGCGTTGCCCATGAAATCAATAATCCGGTGGCCATTATGGTGGAAGAAGCCGGCTGGATCGGAGATTTGCTGGAAGAAGAAGAGATCCAGGATTCTAAAAATCTGGCTGAATTCAGGCGTGCGATCGGCCAGATTCAAGCCCAGGGAAAGCGCTGCAAGGAGATCACCCAAAAATTGCTCAGCTTTGCCAGAAAGACCGACGGCACGGTTCAGGATATTGAAATCAATGAGATGCTCGAGGAGCTGGTGACCCTGTCAGCCCAGCGGGCCAAATTCGCGATGGTGTCAATCCAAACTCATTTTCAGAAAAATCTGCCCCATCTGCAGCTGTCCTTGTCGGAACTGCAGCAGGTTTTTTTAAACCTGATCAACAATTCCCTGGATGCCATGGAAAACAGCGGTGGGTCGCTGACGATCGCATCCCGTCTGGAGCAAGACCGAATCGTCGTGGAGGTCTCCGATAGCGGGCGGGGGATCCCCGAGGCCAACCTGAATCGGATATTTGATCCTTTTTTCACCACGAAGCCGGTGGGCAAAGGAACCGGCCTGGGGCTTTCGATCTGCTATGGAATTATCGACAAGATGGGAGGGAAAATCGAGGTCAGGAGTGCCGTCGGAAAGGGCACAACCTTTTATGTCTCGCTTCCGGTGCCGAAAGAAGAAGTCACCAGGGATAAAACTTCCCGTTAAGACGACCCTGTGCCTCATTAAGATGTAAGATGGAGGAAAAGATGGAAGAGAGGGCCCAAAACCCGGTGTCGCCGCATATTCGACTTCTGCTCGTGGATGATGAAGTCGGCTTTGTCGACGTTCTCTCCAAAAGAATCTCACGCAGAGGTATTGACGTTACAACGGCTGCCAGCGGCTCTGAAGCCATTCAAACACTGCGACGCCAGGATTTTGATGTCGCCGTGTTGGACCTCAAAATGGAAGACATGGACGGCATTGAAGTTCTTAAGATTTTTAAAAAAATGGATCCAACCATGCCTGTCATCATGCTCACGGGTCACGGCTCGGAACGCTCGGCCAGCCAAGGCAAAAAATTCGGCGCATATGATTATTTAACCAAGCCCTATGAGCTGGATGACTTAATTCAAAAAATTAAAGAAGCAATTCGTCAGGGAGGGAACACCG
>CP070694.1:4451669-4461694 GCA_020353355.1 Desulfobacterales bacterium
AAATAAGAAGACAATCCAGTTTTCAGAATAAATTGATCAGAAGCTCTAACGATGGTATTGTTGCAACGGACAAAGCGTTCAACATCGTCATCTTCAATCCGGGAGCCGAACGCATATTTGGCTATTCAGCCGATGAGGTGATCGGTAAGATCAATCTGATGGATTTGTATCCGCCTGAAATTGCAGAAGCTTTCAAAGACAAGAAACTCTTGAACAATGTGACCAGAGAATTGCCCTGGAAAGAGACCCTGATCACGGCCAAAGATGGAATCCCCATTCCGGTTCGGTTTTCGGGGAGACTTTTATACGAAAAAAAACAAATAACGGGCAGTGTGGCCTTTTTTCAAGATCTAAGAGAAATCAAACGCCTCGAAAAAGAATTGGTCAAATCCGAACGACTGGCCGCCATCGGGCAGACGGTTGCCGGGTTGGCTCACGGCATTAAGAACATTTTGCATGGGCTCAAAGGAGGAAGTTATCTGGTGGATGTGGGCTTGCAGAAAAACGACACCGAAAAGCTTAAACATGGCTGGGATATGATCAAACGCAACATCGGCCGCACGTCCAATCTGGTGATGGACTTGCTTTCCTATTCCAAAGAAAGAGAACCCGAATATGAGCCCTGTTGTCCAAATGAGATCGCAAATGACGTTTGTGAGCTGCTTGCAGAAACCGCCAATGAAAACCATATAAAGCTTGTAAAAGATTTTGATCCTTCCATTGGTGAAGTAGTTGCGGATCCTCACACGATTCATGAGGTTCTGTTGAATCTCATGACCAACGCAATCGATGCATGCCTGTTTGATGCGGACACAAGCAAAAACTGGCAGATCAGCTTAAAAACATCTCGCGAAAACGGCAACCGTATTAGATTTGACGTTGCAGACAATGGCGCCGGCATGAGCAAAGAGGTCAGGGACAAGCTGTTTACCTCCTTTTTCAGCACAAAAGGCCATCGCGGCACGGGTCTCGGACTGATGGTTACCCGAAAATTGATCGAGGAACACAAGGGCACGGTTGAGGTGAAATCCGAGGTTGGCAAAGGAACCACATTTACCGTGCGGCTGCCCCATATAGAACCAGACCGCACCTAAAGAGATGGGACTAAAACCGGCAATAATAAAATTTGACGATCATTAGAATTGACGACTGTCAATGCAAAATAAAAGATTGTGTCGTGTCCCCAAAATAAGTTGAAAAATGTTCGGCGAGATTGAGCATATCGGCTTCGGACAAACGCAGCTGATTTTTGTATGGAGTAGTTTGATAAATTATTTATGGGACAGAGCACTAGAAGTGGTTTCAAAACCTCAGATCACGTTCGAGAGCAAGGCGTCCCGCGGATTGAAAGCGGAGCGTACACGCTAGTACGTGAGCATTTCAATCCGCTGGACAACGCAGCTATCGGACGTTAGATGGGGTTTTGAAACCACTTCTATACAGTTTAAAATCAAACTCGCATCCTAGGGAGGACTTATTATGGGTAAAAAAGTACTGGTCGTGGATGATGATCCTGATGTACGCTTGTTCAGTGTAACCGTTCTTGAGGAACACGGGTATACGCCTTTAGAAGCAGCCGACGGCGTTGAAGGCCTTAAGATGATCAAAGATGAAAAGCCCGATCTGGTAATCCTTGACATCATGATGCCGAGGCAAAGCGGAATCAGACTGTATCGTGAGCTGAAAACAGATAAATCATTGAAAAATATTCAAGTGATTGTGCTCTCCGGCATCGCCAAACGAACGTTTCTAAGATCCCAAAAGGCGTTAACCGACTTCGGCGGCCCGGAAGTGCCGGAGCCTGAGATCTATTTGGAAAAGCCGGTGGAAGCCGAGGATCTCGCAAAGACCATCAAAGGCGTCATCGGCTAAAATTGGCTTCAAAGCCTCAGATCAAAATAAGCTCTGGTAAGGCGTCCCATTTGTAAGCGGGACAAGACAGCAATTCCGCCGGAGGCGGATGAGATGAGGTTTTGAAATCAATTCTAATCATATTGCTGAACTAAGGGGTGATATTCAATATGGAGATAAAAAAACTGCTTTTTGTCACCAAGTTTGAAGAGTTGGGTTTTGATGCGTTGCAGTCGTTGTTGAGCCTGAGAAAGGCGGCTTTAAACCATGTCGTTTTCGTCAATGTCATCGAAAGAGATAAGGTGGCCATGCGCAGGGGAACTGGATACCGCAAGCAAGAAGAAATCCGGCTGCGGGAAACGGCCAACATCCGATTCATAGATTGGGCCGAAGACCTCTATGAACAGGGCATGGAGGTCGGTGTCTACATCGTGGTTGGCAGCTTGGTTCCCGAGGTGATAAAAGCCGCTCAAAAAGAGCAAGCCGATCTCATCGTCATCGGGCGTTCACACAAAAGTATGTTGGAACAATTTTACTCGGGATCAGACATTACAGAACTCATTCGCAGGACCTCAATTCCGGTATTGGTGTATAAACCCATGCCTGAAAACGCTTTTGTGCTCGAAAAGCCTTTTGAGAGACCCCTGCTGGCCACCGACTGGTCGGCTGCCGACCTTAGAGCCGTAGAGTATCTCAAAGGCCTGACGGATATCACCCAGATGATCGATGTGGTTCACGTGGCCAGCGCAAAGGAGCTCACCGGCTCGTCGGCCATGGAAATCCAAAAAACACGCAAAGCAAAAAGGCAAAAGCTTGACGAGATCTGCGACATTTTGGAAGCCGCAGGGACGCAAGCCCGCTCGCATGTATATATTGGTGAGCCGGTTGAAGAAATCGAAAAGGCTGCGCGAGAGCACCAGGCCACCATGATTGTTTTAGGCTCTTCTGCAAAGCCGGCCTGGGTGGAAAAGTGGATCGGAAGCATTCCGAAGGAAATTGCTGAAGCGTCCATCTATCCCACCCTGCTGATTCCTCCGGACCAGGAGTGATACGTGAATTCCGTCTTGAAAAAATTACGACGTATTATTATCAAGCTAATAACCTTAAAAAGCATTAAACAAAATGGAATCATGGAATACTGGAATTCGATTGCGATACGCGTTCCGCGTTGCGTGTTGCGCGTTATCACGGGAGTGATTCCTTCTTTTAACGCGTGACCCGCGACTCGAGGTTTTTTCCATCATTCCAACATTCCATTATTCTCCCGCTGTAAGCGGGATGAGCGAAGCGAACCGGGTTCATAGGAGGACTGCATGGCGGTAATAACCATTTCCAGACAGTTCGGTGCTGGAGGGATGACCCTCGGGAAAATGATCGCCGAAGAATTGGGATACACTTTCGCTGATCAGGATATTGTCCAAAGAGTCGCCAAAGAGGCAAATGTCTCTCCCCACTGGGTAGAGACGGTCGAAAAAGAAGCCGGCGGCAAACTGTCCAGATTCATCACAAAAATGGTTTCAAAGCCTCTGGTGGATCGCATCCTCAAGGATGAACGCGGATATATCGATGAAGAAACATACCTTGATTATATTGTTTTAATTATAGCTCAAATTGCCGATGAGGGCGATGTCGTCATCCTCGGCCGCGGAAGTCAATATATTCTAAATGACCATCCCGATGCTTACCATATTCTTTTGATCAATGATTTCGAAAACCGTGTAAAATTCATGCAGAAAAACTATGACCTTTCGCCGGGCAAAGCAGCTCAGGTTGTCAATCGCGAGGATAAACGACGAATGAGTCTTTACCGTAAATTAGGCAAAACAGACTACGACAGTTCTGCACTTTATCACCTGGTGCTGAATATGGGCCGGATTAATTTGCAGCAGGCATTGAAAATGGTGTGCGATTTGGTAAAATTATAGATTTGGAGATATCCTCGGTTCGCGTTGCGGATATAAATAATTGTGGGAAACATCTCTGCACCAAAACCGCGTGGTATTTCACATCAAAAAAGACACTTCCTGAAAATCTAGCCCAAATTCACACTTGACTCTATAAAAAAATATCTGATAAAAGGCAAAGTTTTATAAGATACCTGCAAAACAGGGCTGACGGAAAGATTTCCGTTGCGGGAAAATGTTTTTTAACTATAAAAAAAATCGGGCCTGGGTCGAAAACCTAAGCATCGTCATGCAGATCGGCCTTACCATGGCCGGGTGTATTGTTTTTTGTTTTTTTATTGGGCTGTATCTGGATAAATGGTTGGGAACAAGGGGTATATTTGTTACCATCTTTACTATCCTGGGAGTCATCGGCGGCGCGGTTACCGTATACCGCCAAATTATGGGAATCATCGAAAGCAAGCCTGAAGATCGGGAAAATCGAGACAATGGAGCCAATTAGGCAAACCCAGAAAAAATACGCTTCGCGCGCCATGACGGCGGCTATTATCATCGGGCTTGTTTTTATTCTTGCCGGTCAAAAACCGCTGGGCAAGGGGTTTATCCTCGGTACCGTTTTCAGTGTGATTAATTTTATTTTAATGGGCGAAACCCTTCCCATGAAAATGAGTAAATCCAGGGGAAAAACATTTTTCTTTACGCTATTTTCAATGGTTTTCAGATATGCTTTGATGGCTGTTCCGCTGATTGTGGCGATCAAATTCGAACAGTTTAATGTGGTTGCCGCAATCTTCGGGATATTCATGATTCAGATTCTTATCCTCGGGGATCATGTCTTAAAAATCATTTGGCCAAAAAGGCAGCAACGGATATAGGACATCAAGAAAAATGGGCGAACTCGGCAAACTTCATCAACTCATCATTCCGTTTTTCGGACATACCATTACCTTAAATCTCGAAGTGATGATAATGACCTGGATTGTCTTTATCGTATTGATTATCCTGGGGCTGTTTGCCAGCCGCAAAAGACAAATCCTGCCCCGGCCAATACAGGTATTGGGCGAATTGATTGTATCGATGCTGTATGGTCTTACCGAAGATGCGCTGGGAAAAAAGCACGCCAAGAAATACGCCCCCATGGTATGCGCCTTGTTCATGTTTCTGCTGCTGTCCAATTGGCTGGGATTAATCCCCCACTTGGATGAACCGACCAAAGATCTGAACACCACGCTGGGATTGGGGGTAATGGGCTTCGTGATTGCCCATTATGCGGGTATAAAATCCAAAGGATTTAAGGCGTACATTTCTGAATATTTTCAGCCTATATTTTTCATGATGCCTTTGAATGTGATCGGCGAACTTGCAAAAATTGTTTCCATTTCCTTTCGTCTGTTCGTAAACATCATGGGAGGATCCAACATCATCCTGGTGGAATCCTATCTCACTTACAGCGTGGCGCTTCCTCCCTTTCTCTACGCCTTTTTCGGGTTGTTTGTCGGCACCATTCAGGCCTTTGTGTTCACGATGCTGACGGTTGTATACATTTCGGTACAGGTAAAATAGTACATGAATATTGAAGTTCAAACCGTAGTGGAAGTCGCGGCTTACGTTGGAGGCGGCCTGGCGATGGGCTTCGGTGCCATCGGAGCGGCCATCGGGGAAGGATATACCGCTGCCAGAGCCAACGAAGCGATTTCGCGGAATCCGAAAATATCGGGCGACATTTTCAAAACCATGCTGGTGGGACAGGCGGTGGCCGAATCGGCCTCCATCTTTGCCCTCGTGGTTGCCATCCTGCTGCTCTTTATGAAAGTCCCCTTTCCGACTTTATTGAAAGCCGCAGCGATTTTGGGGGCGGGAATCAGCATGGGCTTCGGCGCCATTGGATCGGGCATCGGATCGGGCTATCCGGCCGCAGAGGCCTGCTGCGGAATCGCCAGACAGCCGGCAACTGCCTCCCGACTGACAACCAACATGCTGATCGGGTCTGCGGTTTGCCAAACGCCGGCTATATTTTCAATGGTTGTAGCATTGATGTTGATGTTCATCAATTTTGGAGGCGCCTCCCTTCAGCCGACCTGGGCGGCCTATCTCGGAGCCGGTTTGAGCATGGGGCTGGCCGCCATCGGCTCAGGCTTCGGCGGCGGATTGGCCGCCGGTGCGTCCTGCGAGGGGATATCACGGAATCCCGGAACTGCAGCAAGTGTGACCACTATCATGTTGGTGGGCCAGGCGGTGGCCCAGACCGCATCGATATTCGGACTGCTGGTCAGTTTTATCCTGATGTTCAAGTCGTTTCCGGAATCCACCGCGCTGAGCGCGGCCATGGCCCTTCTGTCGGCCGGAATCTGTATGGGCTTCGGCGGCATTGGCCCGGGCATCGGCAACGGCATGGCCGCCGGAGGGGCCGTGCAATGGGTGGCCAGAAACGTCGAGCATGCCGGGGATTTGATGCGAATCATGTTGGTCGGACAGGCCGTCTCGCAATCAACGGCGATTTATGCCATGGTGGTGAGTTTGGTACTTATATTTGTGGTTTAATCTATAATTAAGGATTGGATTCTATTTAATTTCACATAAGGAGGTAAAAATGGCAATCGAAGGTGCAGATATCGTCAAAGCAGCAGCATTTATCGGAGCAGGTATCGCAATGGGGCTCGGTGCCATCGGCCCCGGTGTAGGGGAAGGCATGACCGCCGCAAAAGCCTGTGAAGCAATCGGTAGAAACCCGAAGGAGGCAGGCCTTTTAACCCGAACAATGCTTGTTGGACAGGCCGTTGCGGAATCTACGGGAATATATTCCCTGGTTATTGCGTTATTACTATTATTTGTTGTTTAGGGCTGGTTAAATGGTTAACTGGTCGAATAGTTGAATAGTTTTTATTAATGGTCAGAAAGCTGCCGGTTTTTGCTTTTTTGATGACAAGCTAATTTACGAATCAACTATTCATTTATTCAACCAACCGGATGGAAATCAGTCGATGGAAATTATCAGCAATATTGCACTCATCAGCATCAATGAAACCTTGATCGTCCAGGTTATCTCTTTTCTGATTTTCCTGTTTCTCATCAATCGGATTATGTTTCGTCCGCTGCGCAGCGTAATGGATGATAGAGAGCGCTATATCGAAAACGTTAGCAAGGATATTGCCGCGGCCGAAGGCCAATACAAGTCGCTTACCCAGCAGATCAAGCACGAGGAATCGAAGATCAAGAAAGAAGCGTTCGCGCTGCGCGCAAAGCTCGAAGAAGCCGGCAACCGGCAGGCGATTGAAATATTGGACGCTACCCGGAAACAGATCAATGATTTGAGAAAGGATGCCCAAAATACCATCGATGGTCAAGTCCGACAAGCCAGAAAACAGCTTTCAAGCGAATCGGAAGTACTGGCACTGAATATCATGGAACGGGTGTTGGGCCGGAGGATGAGGCCATGAACTGGATCCCAAGAAGTTTTTTGCTTTTTTGTTGTGTGATCGCAGTGGGCATCGGATTGCACGTGTTGGCTCCAAAGGCGTTTGCCGCTGAAGAAGCCGGCGGCTGGCGCTCTACGTTTGACCTGGTGATGCGCTGGTTGAATTTCGCAATCCTGACTTTTATCATCGTAAAATATGCAAAAACGCCGATAAAAAATTTTTTAGACGAAAAAAAAGAAGAAATCGCACGCCAGCTAAATAAAATCGAACAGGAAAAAGAAACGGCCGAGCAACAAATCAGGGAAACCCGCACAGCACTGGAGGAAAGTAAGGTTCGTTTTGCCGACCTAAAGCAAAGAATTGTCGAAGATGGCGAAAAGAAAAAACAAGAGCTCATTGAGGATGCCCGGCAGGAGAGCAAAATCCTGCTTGAAAGTGCACGCAAGAAAATAGATCATCGGTTTATCGAAGCCAAAAAAGACTTCAAATTAGAACTGGCAGAGATGGCAATATCTTTGGCAGTGGAAAGATTGCCCAAGGAAATTACAGAAAAAGACAGACAGAAATGGATAGATGATTTTATCGCCAGTGTCACCGCAAAATAATTGACACAAACGGCACGACCCATGGACTGGGAATCATATCCTCGTTTCTTCTTACTTATCTCCCACTCCCTCCCAACAAAAGCGCAATGGCAACGCCGGCTGAGAACCATAGGTTTTCAATTTCGGTTTTGACACGCGATGATGCTTATTTCTTGACATAAAGACAACACTTCAATATGTTCAATTAGTTTGGTGGGGGGATAATCCTGGTTTTAACTTCAAACCTTGAAAGGAGGGAACCATATGAAGACCTTGAAATTTATCCTGATTTGTTTGACGGCCTTTAGTTTGATTTTGTTTTCATCAAATGTCTTTGCCCAGGAAACGTTGATATACGGCACCACGGAAAAAATCATCGACATGGACCCCGGGAAGGCCTATGATTTCCATACCTGGGAAATTTTTTACAACATCTACGAGGGTCTGATGAAATACAAGCTCGGTGAGACCACTCTGGAGCCCGGGCTGGCCGAATCTTATGAAATTAGCGCTGACGGCAAGGAATATACCTTTAAACTTCGTGAAGGTTTAAAGTTCGCGGATGGCACCGGGTTCGATGCCAATGCGGTTAAATGGTCCATCGATCGCGTGATGGCATTGCAAGGGGATCCTTCCTGGCTGGTTACGGATTTTGTCGATCGTGTGGATGTGGTCGACAAATACAAAGCTAAGTTTGTACTCAAAAATCCCGTGGCCTATTTCCCCCAGCTCGTTGCCTCGGTACCGTATTATCCGGTCAACCCGAACATCTATCCCCAGGATAAGCTCATTCGCGATCCATCTGAGCTGAAGGGTGGCAAACTCGTGGGTCTGGGTCCGTACGAAGTCGTTTCTTTCAAACGCGACCAGGAAATTGTTCTGAATGCCAACCCCAATTATTACGGCGAAAAACCGAGAAACGATCGCATCGTCATCCGCTATTTCGCAGATGCCACCACCATGAGGCTGGCTTTGGAAAAAGGGGAAGTTGATTTTGTTTTCAAGACTCTGAACCCTTCTGACATCAACGACTTGCAAAAAATGGCGAAGATCCAGACCATTAAAGCTCAGGGTCCCTACATCCGCTATATTTGCTTTCTGACCGACACGCCGCCCTGGAACAATCCGAAACTGCGTCAGGCCGTAGCGGCTGCCGTCAACAGACCCAAGCTCATCGAAAAGGTATTTCTGGGACAAAATGCGCCATTATACTCCATGGTGCCCATGGGGATGTGGTCGCACACCGATGCCTTTAAAGCGGTGCACGGCGACGGCAATATTGAGCAAGCCAGGAGATTGCTGAAAGAAGCCGGCTATAGCGAAAGCAATCCACTTACCTTTGATTTTTGGTATACCCCCAGCCATTATGGCGACACCGAAGTGGATATCGCCGCGGTGCTCAAAAACCAGTTTGAGGCCACCGGCATAATGAAGGTAAATGTCAAATCCGCCGAATGGGCTGCTTACCGGGACAACTGGGCCAATAAGGTGATGCCGGTCTGGTTGCTGGGCTGGTATCCGGACTACATTGATCCGGACAACTATACCTCAGCGTTTGCCGGAACAGCCGGATCCAAAGGTCTGGGCATTCACTTTTCCAACCCTGATTGGGATCAGAAGCTGGTTGAGGGCCAAACCGTAACAGATATGGGAGAAAGAACCCGAATTTACCAGACGCTTCAGCAATGGTGGACCCAAGAAGTGCCGACAGCACCTCTTTTTCAGGGCACACTCTACCTGTTTTCCCAGAAAAACGTCAGTGGCATTACAATTTCACCGACACTGCAATTTATTTATGCCCCGATTCACAAGGTGAAATAAGATCCTGATCGATGAGAGCCGGGCACAGATTCCGGCTCTCATCGACTATTAGCTATTGGTCTGATTGCCGCTTCGTATTGAAAATACATGAAAAACCTCGCCCGGTATATCATTACCCGATTGCTTTTGACCATTCCCATGGTCTTTATTTTGTTGACCATCGTCTTTGTGGTATTGCGAGTCATGCCCGGTGATCCGGTATCCTCTTTGCTCGGCGGCCACGCACCGGAGCATGTCATTGAACAAAAAAAAGAGACCCTCGGCCTCAATCGCCCGCTTCCGATTCAATATCTGGATTACCTCTGGCAGATCTGCCGTTTGGACTTTGGTGACTCGATGGTATTCAATCAGCGGGTCACTACCGCCATCGCCGAAAAGCTTCCGGCCACCTTGGAACTGACGTTATTCGGCCTGCTCATCACGCTTTTTTTGGGCGTTTTCCTGGGCGC
>CP070694.1:4461794-4470349 GCA_020353355.1 Desulfobacterales bacterium
AGAAAATGAGTGTTACAGAAACCAAAATAAAGGAATTGACGAACCACACCTATGGCACCTGGAGCCGCCAAAAAGCATGGTCGACACCAATGCAGATCACCGATGCGGAAGGTATTTATTTTTACAACGACAAGGGCAAGCCGTTCATCGACTTTTCCTCCCAGTTGATGTGCACGAATTTAGGTTTCAAAAATAAGGCGGTTATTGAGGCGATCATTAAACAGGCTGAAAAACTGCCCTACGTGGCCCCCGGATTTGTGACCGAAGCGGCCATAGAGGCTGTGGAGGCATTGCGCTCGGTCATGCCGCAAGAATTATCCAAGTTATTCTTCTCTACCAGCGGTACGGAAGCCAATGAAGCGGCCTTCAAGTTGGTGCGTCAGTCCAAATTTCCGGCCTACAAAATTATTTCCCGTTATCATTCCTACCACGGAGCGACCGCTGGCAGCATTTCCGCGACCGGAGACTCGCGCCGCTGGTATGCCGAGTTGGCCCGCACCACGGTGCCGGGAATGATTTTTGCACCGGACAATTACTGCTATCGATGTCCTTTCGACATAAGCTATCCGGACTGTAAGGTTCAATGCGCCCGGTACCTGGATTATATGATCAAAGAAGAAGGCAACGTAGCCGCCATGATTGTGGAACCGGTGGTGGGCACAAACGGAAGGATCGTACCTCCGCCGGAATACTACCCCATCCTGCGACAAATTTGCGACGAAAACAATGTGCTGCTGATTGCCGATGAGGTCATGTCCGGCTGGTATCGCACCGGTAAAACATTTGCCATGGAGCACTGGAATGTCATCCCCGACATCATGACCACAGCCAAAGGAGCCAGTGCCGCCTATACGCCCTTAGCCATAACCGCGACTTCGGATAAGGTCGCCAAATTCTTCGAAGAAGAGCTTTTCTGCCATGGCCACACCTATGCATATCATGCATTGGCAACATCCGCCATACCGGCGGCGGTCCAGGAATATAAAACATTGTTTGATTCCGGCGTACCGCAGAAAGCCAGCGAACATCTGCAACAAGAACTTTATGAATTAGCCGATAAGCACATTTGCGTTGGAGACGTGCGGGGAATCGGCCACTTCTGGGCGCTGGAAATCGTTAAAAACCGCAAAACCAAGGAACCATTTGACACCAAAGCAGAAAAATTCGCGGGTAAAGCACTGATGCCGGCACAAATTGGCGCTGAAGCCATGAAACGGGGTCTATATGTGGCTTCCTGGTATGATACCATGGTAATTGCACCGCCGTTGATCATAACTGAAGGGCAAATCGATGAGGCCATCGGTATTCTCGACAAAGCCCTGGAGGTTGGCGACAAAGAAGCGGTTGAGACCGATGTCCCGGCTTCCAGAAGTTCTGAATATAAAAATTAGTCCTGGAGACGGCGTAATAATTCGTTTAGAATAAAACAGCGTCGACGAGAAAAGCTCAGAAGTGAAATCAGATTGAAAGAGCGTGCCGGGAATTTCTTTCCGCCACGCTTTTTTACTAGCCCTCAGACATAATTTGAGGCGATTTTAAAACCACTTCGCGACCACGCCTTTTTCGAACGACGAGACTTAATCGATGCATGAAACCAATCTTTCTACAAGCAATTGATATAATAATGTTTTTTCTTTCAAGCTTGACACTTTCCGCCTATATTTTCTATAATTACTAAATAGATGTAATTTGCGCAAATTGAGAAGATAATCGCCTCTGCAGCAAAAAGAGGTTAGTTTCTTTGCCTAAATTGGATTTCTTTCTGCTGGATGTTCGTCGAATTCCACCACTGCGCAAAATTTGTATTAGTTAGATTGGATTAATTTGTCAGTTTAATCAATAGCCCGAAAGTATTTTGGCTCACCCGCGTACAGGCTCCTATGGCCATAATAAATTTGAAAAATAAGGAAGTCGAATGCAAGATTGTTTATTATGGCCCGGGTCGTTGTGGTAAGACTACCAATCTGGAATACATTTTCAAAAACAGCAGACGATTCATGCACGATGAAATGGTCTCCATCGAAACACAGGGAGATAAGACCCTCTTTTTTGACTTTGCCCCGATGGGGATCGGTAAAATCAAGGGATGCGATGTAAGAGTTCATCTATATACCGTGCCAGGCCAGGTGAAATACAGCTCAACCCGAAAACTGGTACTTAAAGGCGCTGATGGTGTTGTGTTCGTAGCCGACTCACTTAAAGTACGACATGAAAAAAATATTCTCTCATTAAAAGATCTCAGCCTGAACTTAAAAGAATATGGCCACAACATTTTAAATTTTCCTCTCGTTATGCAGTATAACAAGCGGGATCTTCTCAATGATGGACTTTCGCTGCTGTCCATTGAAGAAATGGAAAAGGCTTATAACAGTCAGCTCAAAGCGCCTTCCTTTGCTGCCAGTGCGATTACCGGAGAGGGGGTTAATGATACTTTGAAAACCTGCATGGTGTTGACGTTGAGGTCGTTAAAGAAAGAGGCTGGCTGGGCCTGATATGAATTCGGATTGCGGAATGAAAAAGCATCGCGCAAAGAGCAAGGCGCATAGCGCCTGAGTGATGTGCTTTAACATTTTCATTTATTTCTTTATGCCTTATGCTATTTGTTCAGACAGAATCAAGTATCGAGCATCGCGATGAGTACTAGTCTCTTCTGTTGGCTTTCAAAAATTCCCGCCGATAGATTTTACCCGAACCCATCATGACACTGATGGGATGCAGCGTTTCAATATTTTCGCAGACAATCTTAATTGCCGCTGCAATTGGAACCGAAAGCAAGGCCCCCACGATGCCCCACAACCAGCCGAAGAATAGCAGGGAAAGCAATACAACCACCGGGCTCAGATTCAACTGATCCCCCATGACCTTCGGGGCAATCCCGTTGCCCATGCCCAATTGTATGGTGATTAACACTACAAAGGTGATCACCCCCGGCCAAAAATTCGGATAAAACTGCACCAACGCTAAAAGAATTGGAGGAATAGAGGCTACAATGGATCCCACCGTCGGGATAAAATTGAGGAAAAACGCCAGCGCACCCCAGGTAACGGCAAAATCCACACCGATGAATGTCAATGCAAGCCATACCAAAACGCCGGTGACGAAACTGATTATAAATTGAAGCGAAAGATAGCGCCGGATCTGAGCGGTGATCGAGAAAGTGATCTGACTGATCTGGTCGGCATTATGGGCAGAGAATGATTTTAAAATCTTGTATTTGAAGAACGGTTTGCCCAATAATATAAAGAATAGGAAAATAATTACGAGAACCAGCTTTGAAACAAACCCAAAAATAGATTGGGAAAGGCTCACAAAGAATCGACCAATATTTTGCCCCCAGTTGATTCCGGCCAGCGGATCAAATTCCAAATTCCATTGGCTGGTTAGGGCAGTGGCCAATTCAGTGAGACGCGAGTGATATCTGGGGTAGGCTGCTGCAAATGCGGAGATCCGTGCATATAAGAAGGTAAATGATAGATAGAAAATACCGAGTAAAAAAATAAGAATGACAAAAACGGCCAGCGTCGTTGGTATTTTGCGCTGAGTCATAAAATTGACCACCGGACCAATGAGATACGACAGCAACCACGCAATAATCAAAGGAAGCACCACCGGTCCGGCAAATTTCAGCACAACACCGATCGCCACCAGCACCAGGATTCCCTGGAAAACAAATGTGATTTTGCCTCTATCAAACTCCATGGGTTATCTTTACATCTGAAAACTAATACTATGCCGATCAATGTAGAGGGATATCATTTAACACGTCAACAAACAGTAGCACGATATATCTACTCAGGCTTAAGCTATATTTTGATAGTCGAAAAAGATCAATATTACAAGATTTTTTAGTTTGTTTGCTAAGGAATAAAAAAGCTGCCGATTTCGTTAAGGGAGCATTAAATGCAAATGGTGGAGTTGATGTCAACCTTGAATTGTGAATTGTGAAATTTGACCTATTACCCTGAACGCGGCAGCGAAGATCCCATTCTATTCTGCCACGGATATGTTGGTGTACACTTTTGCTGGTTTTTTTTCTAAAAAAATGACGATGGGCCATTTCTTCATGAGACCGGGTCTTCGACTCATCTGGAAATGATTAATCCAAAGTTCTTCACCCTTCATGTACGCTGTGAATGCACCCGCGGGTTCATTGAGTACAATTGCCCTAATTAGATAAGGCTCTAACTTCCCCACCAATCCACGAGCCTTTTCTGCTGTGCGTCTGTGCTCATCCGCCCAGTTCTGCATCTGTGCGGAATTCTCTGCAGATAAGGTCGATACATATTCCTTTTCTAACCGCGCGGCCTCTCTTTCCTCTTCAAAAATGATGGATAAAATAAGGGGATTTGGATCTATATTCCTTTGATCTAGTAGAAACTTGGCCTGTTCGATATCGATCTCAACATAAGATGCTTGCGAGAGTAATTTTACTGCGTCCGGCAATTTTACTTGCGGCACGGGTAAAACAAGTTCGCTGAAAATCCACCCGGATTCATCTTCGGCCCAGGGATAGCCTGAAAAACCTGTATACCATCTATCCGGTTCCGTCCATGGAAGGCCGCCATAATAAAAATCTTTCTGACGTAAATGGTCAGCGGTACAGGATAATCCCGCAACCGCAAATAACAGAAGACATAAATTAAGAATTCGTTTCATATTTCATAGATATTCGGCAAACCGTGCTTTTTGATTTGAATGCGGGAAATTGGAAGTGCATTTCATTTATTTTTTTGATCCTTTTTGTCAGTTTTGGACGATCTTGCCTGTCTCCACAAGATACTGGTATTCCTCCGGATACAGGTCTCTCAGGCATTCATAACAAACCCCATGGGAAAAAACGACGCCGGTTTTGCCATCGAGCCATTGATCAACCGGTATCCATTGGTTTTGAATTCTCACCTTCTTGCATTTAGAGCATATCACCGTGAGGCCCTCCAGATATTTGATGTGTTTCTCGAGCCTCAGGGCTATTAGCATGAAAACCGACGCGGCTGCAATGACCGCCAATGTCTCTACCGCGGCCTCTTTGTAGTTCACCGGGGATGGAGGTGCGCCTAAGAGGAGATGGGGCAGATCCAGCAGCTCATTTAACCAGAAAAGGGTCATGATGATACCAAATCCAACAAGGGAGGCGAACTTGATGGCTTTAATGTATTTCATGTTCTTAAAGCCGACCTTTATGACACTGTAATTAATGGTTGTTATAAAAAAGTTATCATTTTTATAAACGTATATAGAATACCATACAAACTTTTATTATACAATGGAAACGGATCGTTGGATAATAAGGAGAGCCCAGCCGGCTGATGCCGAAGAATTGAAGACTTGCGATCAGGCAGCCTATCGGCATTACACAGCGCGAATCGGATATGTAGAAAGACATCGGTGTGAGGAGAAAGGCTATCGGCGAGTCCACATGCGCAACAGGATCGCCTGAATCACAGTGTCGGCTGTATTTTGAACAGAGAAAAAAGCCCACATTTATTGTTCCTGGAATATTGCCTCAAATGTTCCCTCTTGCATTGCACCGGCAATCCCATACCAGCCCCAGGTGCCGGACAATTTCCCCTTTTGAAAGGTTCCGCTCAAGACCACGTTATTGTCTCTCCAGCCGGGATTCAAATCCAGAATTATCTTGTTTCGAGACAACTGCCCGCCGATTTTTCCTTGACCATCCTGTGGGCCGGTTTGCTCCATTGGGGCGGAAGTTTTAAGTTCCCATTTTCCATTGATCGCATTTGCCGCAACTGATGTTATCTCCAATTTACCTTCTGCAATGACTGCTCCGTTATTGTCTTTGGCGATATAGTTATAAATTCCAACAGAAATGCTAGAGGCAGATCTGTCCTGTGTGTTGGCGGTACAAGCCATGCCGATGAACATAAGAAGAGAAAGAGTTCCTGCAAGCAGTACCCGCTTGATTAAACATTGTTGGACGAGCGGTCGACCGGATTGAGGTGAATTCATCGTACGTTCTCCTTCAGTAGAAGCTTAGAAGTTAATTTGTGCCCATCCGAAAATTAATATTTCCAAAGGAAGGCACCAATTAGATCCAGACCTTTTCTTCTACGGTCATATCACCATCTGTGTCAGTCAATAAATCCAGTGATGGTGCTGTGTTTTCGTTTGATTCCAATTTAACAGCCCTTGTCCAATCAAGTGTCTTGAATCTTTTTAACTTCATTCAGAATCATTGACATGACAATGCCGGCTTTTTCTTCTAAATAATAATCCGCAGCAGGAAATGATTTCTGCGGATTGACTTCAATGACCGCAGCCCCTTTTTGCTTAGCCAACGACGGCAGAGAGGCGGCCGGTTGCACCACGGCGGATGTTCCGATGACCAGCATGGTCTTGCAGGTTGAGGATTCCTGATACGCTGTTTCCAGAGCATCCCGTGGCAGCTGCTCGCCGAACAAAACCGTATTTGGCTTGAGCACCCCTCCGCAATCACAGGCAGGCGGCGTTCCATCCGGAACATTGGGTGCCAGATATTCTTTGCCGCAACTCAGACAATAGGTCTCCCGAAGACTTCCATGAAGTTCCGCTACCTTTCGGCTTCCGGCTTTTTTGTGAAGCCCGTCGATATTTTGCGTGATCACATGCCGCACGATTCCCATTTTTTCCAATTCCGCCAGAGCATAATGTGCTGCATTCGGCTCGTAGTTGTCATAGTTTCGGATAAAGTCGCCGCGAATGGTCCAGTATTTGGAAGGATCTTGGTTGAAAACCTCAATGGAAGCATACACCACGGGGTCGTATTTTTCCCACAGCCCGCCCTTTGATCGGAATGTGGGAATCCCGCTTTCGGCAGAAATGCCGGCACCGGTCAGGGCCACACACTGCTTATCGCTAACCAATAATTGGGCAACTGTCCTGTATAGTTCCTCCATCTGAGCCGTCCTTCTCTTTTGGATTATTGCGTTTAGGTATCACGGCCTTATACCGCCTGCAAGGCTGGTTATGGCACGCATCTCTCGTTTTCCTCCGGCGCATCGGCACATGGTTTTAATGAAATCTAAAATCACCTTCATAGATTGCCAAGTGTGCCGGGCCGCAAAATATCCTGGACATGATGCTGAAACAAATTGGGTTGGGTTTCTTTGTTTAGCATTCGCAAAAGATCAACTTTTTCGTTCAAGGCTAGATAATTTTTCGTGATATGCTGGTAATCCGAAAAAAAATGTCTCAGATCATCAACGATATCCGGATCAATAATCACGGTTTCAGGAACCCATCCTGCCGGCCTTGACTCTTTTTGTTGGATGACATTCAGGTAAATCGATAGGAACTCATAATAGGTCTGCAAAACATATTTCTGCACATCGACCGGCAAATCCGAGATATCACCAAAGCGATCATCGATGGTTTCCTTGCATAATTTCATGATGGCTTCTTGAGTATCCGTTGGATCCGACATCGCACGTTTTCTCCTCTTTTTTTGATCTTTGGTGGAAACGATTCAATCTGCTTGTCTACCACCTGACGGTTCAAATATTCTTAAAAATAAGTCAAGATCGAATGAAATCAAGAAATCACCCGACCACTAAATCCGCCAAAGAATGCATAGCTCAATGATGAACCACTTGTGGTCGTTCACCAGCCAACGCACAGGCCATTGCTTCTTGATTGGCCTGATGCAGAAAACCGGTTAGTTCCTGGGCCAGCATGCGTCCAACCATATTTTCTTCATCCACGACGATGTTTGCACCGGCTTTTTGGAGTTCCCATTGCGCGATATGATACCGGCTTCTGACAATGACCGTCGAATTTGGATTAATCTGCCGAACATTTTCAATGATCGCACGCGAGGTGCGCGGATCGGGCACGGTGACAACAACCGCATAGGCTTCTTGAATTCCAGCATGCAAGAGAACTTCATTGCGGGTAGCGTCACCCAGGTGAACCGTCAGATCCATTTTTTTTGCTTTTCCGGCAGATACAGGATTGAGTTCAATCACCTCGGATTGTATGTGCTGCTCAATTAATCGCTCTGCCACCCGCTGTCCGGCAGGTCCGAAGCCGATGATGAAAATCTTTCCCCCTATTTTTTCTGAAGGCTCCTGCTCCTGCTGCAATTTTTCCCGGTAGCGAACAGACAATTTACCCAGGATGCCGTTTGCCAGAGGTACTGCATAGGTCACCATATAGGGCGCAAAAAACATGGACAAAATAGAAATGGTAACGATGAGGTAAAAGCCCTCTTGATATATGAGTCCTCCGCTTTTGGCGATGGTTGCCAGCACAAATGAAAATTCTCCAATCTGACCCAAGGTGATGCCGGTGGCCAGCGCCTGGTGGTGGCTGACGCGAAAGATAAGACAAATGCTATAGATTATAATTGCTTTTCCGGCAAAAACCACTACCAGCCAGGCCAACGCTAGGAGCCAGTGATTGATGAACCACCCGGGGTTTGCTAACATTCCGATAGAGGTAAAGAAAAGGGTAACAAACAACGTGCGCAGAGATCCGATGTCTGCACGAATCTGAGTGGCAAATGGCGATTCAGCCAGCAGCATGCCGGCTAAAAAAGCCCCCAATGCCGGCGACAGGCC
>CP070694.1:4470449-4477163 GCA_020353355.1 Desulfobacterales bacterium
AAAATTATGCCATTTTTTTTCATTTTATCCTCCTTTCTAAATAAGTGAATATTGGCGAATGATAGTTAACAATTTTTTGGATGACAATCTACCTCCCTGGAAGGCATGCGAAGCATGGGAAGTATATACCGGGTGGATTGAGGAGAACTATCACATACGATGTATTAGTGCAAGTGTCTCATTTTTTAAATTCGTTGACACACCCTTATTTATCTTTTATCCAGATTGCGATATGCTTTTTAAATATCTTAAATATATGGACGAACGCTCTGGAGATATCATCTATTGGAAAACATACGCAGCTTAAAATGTCTTATTTGCGGCAGGCAATACCGTGCCGATGACGTCGACTATGTCTGTGCGGATCATGGCGACGAAGGGATCCTTGATGTCCAATACGACTACGATTTCATCGGGCGACAGATCAGCCCGGAAACCCTTTCACACTCAAATGATTTCACCATTTGGCGCTACAAACCCCTGCTACCGGTTCATCCAGAAACAGAGGTTCCACCGCTTTCCGTGGGCTGGACGCCATTGTATTATGCCCCGCGGGTGGCTGCCGATCTGGGTTTGAAACATGTATGGGTCAAAGATGAAGGCCGTCAGCCAACGGCCTCTTTAAAAGACCGGGCCAGTGCAGTTGCCGTGGTCAAAGCCAAAGAAAAAAATGCCGAAATCATCACCACTGCCAGCACCGGGAATGCCGCAGCTGCCCTGGGCGGCCTGTGTGCCAGCATTCGGCAAGCGAATGTTATTTTTGTACCGCAAAGTGCACCCCAGGCCAAGATCGCGCAGATGCTGGTTTTCGGATCGCGCGTCGTACTTGTGAGGGGAACCTATGATGACGCTTTTGACCTTTGTCTCAACGCCTCCAAGGCCTATGGCTGGTATAATCGCAACACGGCCTATAACCCTTATATGACCGAAGGCAAGAAGACCGCCGCCTATGAAATCTGCGAGCAGCTGAACTGGGAGGCACCGGATCGCATTTTCGTCAGTGTGGGCGACGGCTGTATCATCGGTGGACTGCACAAAGGGCTGAAGGACTTGCTCGCCCTGGGATGGATCGGCAAGATGCCTAAACTGATGGGGATACAGGCTAGCGGAAGCAGTTACATGTACGACGCCTGGAAAAACGGTGAAGATATTCTTACCAAACCCTCGATCCATGCTCAGACGGTGGCCGACAGCATCAGCGCCGGGTTACCGCGGGATCGCATCAAGGCGCTGGCAGCCGTCAAGGAGACCGGCGGCGCATTTGTTTCTGTCGAAGACAATGAAATATTAGCCGCAATTCCCGCACTGGCAAGAGGTGCCGGTGTGTTTGCAGAACCCGCCGGAGCGGCGGCATATGCCGGCCTGGTTAAAGCGGTCGACCTACAGTTGGTTGCCAGGGATGAAACTATTGTGGTGCTCAACACCGGCAATGGTCTGAAGGATGTGAGCGGAGCCATGCAGGCGGTCAACCTTGCAAATACTGCGCCTTTTATCGTCTCACCGGATATGGAAGCGCTCAAGCAGGTCGTAGCCGGCTGGAAGGATCAAATTTAGGAATTTAGGGATTAAAAGGAGAAATAATTGTGATTGATTTAACCGTCCATCCAAAAGAACTCGAAAACGCCGTACGACGCGCCCGCGAAAAAAACATCATTATTCCCACCTTCAAGCAGCAAAAGGATCCCGGCCTGATTCCGGATACCATTTTAGCCCAACTTAAAAATGTCGGACTCTGGGACATTAATCCGCTGAATCTTTTTCGAATCACCTGGCACAACGAACCGGTGCCCTCCGGCGGCGGATTTGGCGATGTGAACTTCATTGAATTCCCGAGTTCGTTGACCGGGGTAGGAGCCCGCATTGTCGCCCTTGTTGGCAAATGGTTTCCCACCGGTGCGCACAAAGTTGGAGCCGCGTTCGGATGCCTGGTTCCCCGGCTGGTAACCGGCCAGTTCGATCCAACCGTCCAAAAAGCAGTCTGGCCGTCTACCGGCAATTATTGCCGCGGTGGAGCTTACGATTCCGTGCTGCTGGGCTGCGAATCCATTGCCATATTGCCTGAAGGTATGAGCCGTGAAAGGTTTGAATGGCTCTCTTCCGTGGCCGGAGAAATTATCAAAACGCCGGGTAGCGAAAGCAATGTAAAGGAGATTTTCGACAAGTGCTGGGAGCTGCGTAATTCCGGAGAACAATTGTCAATTTTCAACCAGTTTGACGAATTTGGAAACTATCTCTGGCATCATGAAGTGACCGGACCGGCCATCCTGGAAGTGCTTGAGCGCATCATGGGACCCAACGATAAATTCCGGGCAATAACATCAGCCACCGGCTCGGCGGGTACGATTGCCTGCGGTGATTTTCTCAAAAAACACTTCCCGTTAATCAAACTTGTTGCCAGCGAGGCACTGCAGTGCCCGACCCTGTTGCGAAACGGATTCGGCGAGCACCGCATCGAAGGCATCGGTGACAAGCATGTGCCCTGGATCCACAACGTCAAAAACACCGACATGGTGGTGGCCATTGATGACGAGACCCCCATCAGTCTGATTCGCCTCTTTAACGAGCCGGGCGGCAAAAAGTATCTGACCTCCCGAGGGGTTCCTGAGGCGCTGCTGGATATGCTGGACCTGTTGGGGATTTCCAGTGTCAGCAATCTTGTCACCGCCATCAAATTTGCCAAGTATTATGAATTGGACGGACAGGATATTGTGATGACCGTGCTGACCGATTCCATGGAAATGTATGAGAGCCGGCTGGGCGAGTTGAATGCAGAACGCGGTGAATTTACCGAAAAGGATGCCGCGGCCGTGTATGCCCGGCACCTGCAGGGGTTGGCCATCGACAATATGGAAGAACTTACCTATTACGGCCGCAGGCGGATTCACAATCTCAAATACTATACCTGGGTGGAGCAACAGGGTAAGGCCTATGAAGAAATCCAGGAACAATGGTATAACGATGACTACTGGGAACGCATTCCGGCCTTTGCGGATAAGATCGATGCACTGATCGAGGAATTCAACGCCAAAACCGGCTTGCTCAGTGAGATTTAGCATTAATTTGGAATGGATTCTATTTTTTATTTTAAAAAAATTAGTTGGCATAAAATAAGAATCCATTCCGATAAAGCCGTATTCTTAATGTTTAAAGAGGGTGTACGATGAAAGTCGATTTTAAAAGGGTTCTTCAAAAAGCGGAGCAGTACAAACCTGCAATTTCAAGGTTTTTACGGGACATGATTGCGATTCCCAGCGAAAGTCGCCGGGAAGCAAATGTGATTCAGCGCGTCAAACAGGAGATGGACGCCGTGGGATTCGATCGGGTGGAAATTGATCCCATGGGCAACATTTTGGGTTACATCGGATCCGGCAGGCACTTAATTGCGATGGACGCTCATATTGATACCGTTGGTGTTGGAGATCGAAAGCAGTGGGAATATGATCCTTACGAAGGCTACGAAGACGAAGAAATCATCGTCGGCCGGGGTGCCAGCGACCAGGAAGGCGGTATGGCCGCCATGGTTTATGCAGGCAAAATCATCAAGGACTTAAATCTTCAGGGGGATTATACGTTGCTCGTTACCGGTACGATTCAGGAAGAGGATTGTGACGGACTTTGCTGGCAGTATATTATTAAAGAGAGCAACATCCGGCCTGAATTTGTTGTTTCTACGGAACCCACGTCTTGCCGAATTTACCGGGGTCAACGGGGCAGAATGGAAATCAAAGTTTCCACCAGCGGCATCAGTTGCCATGGTTCGGCACCTGAACGAGGCGACAACGCCATCTTCAAAATGGCTCCCATTCTAAACGAGTTGAAAGCGCTGCATGCCAATCTCGCCGATGACGATTTTCTTGGAAAGGGATCGCTGACGGTATCGCAGATATTTTTCAGCTCACCCTCTCGCTGTGCGGTGGCCGACGGCTGTTCCATTTCCATCGACCGACGGTTGACTGCCGGTGAAACCGGTGAATTTGCCATGCAGCAAATCCGGAATTTGCCGGCCGTGAGAGAATCCGGTGCGCAGGTGTCCATGTACGATTACAAAGAGCCCTCCTATACCGGGCTGGTATACCCCACGGATTCCTATTTTCCGGCCTGGACGATCCCGGAAGATCATCCGGCCTGCCAGGCGCTGGTGGCAGGTTACCGAAACCTTTTTGGGGAAGATCCGGTCATAGATAAATGGACCTTTTCCACCAACGGGGTGGCGATTACCGGGATGTTCGGAATTCCCTGTATCGGTTTCGGCCCGGGCCATGAGGACCAATCCCATGCCCCCAACGAGAAAACCTGGAAACGTGAGCTCGTAAAGGCGACCGCGATGTATGCGGTTATTCCGAAAACGTATGTCAGCAAGTACAGTCAATAGAAAGTCATGACCAAGTAGATGTCAGGTGACACCTGAAACCACAAAAACTATTTCTAAGAAACCGATGATAAAGTTTGTATTAAACGATAAAAAAAAGACTTACGACGGTGATCCTAAGTTGTCCCTGTTAACCTATCTGCGGGAGATGGAAGGCATCGTTTCCGTCAAAGACGGCTGCAGCGGACAGGCGGCCTGCGGAGCCTGTCTGTTGGAGGTAGACGGCCAACCAACGCTATCCTGTGTCACCCCCATGCAAAAAATAGAAGGGGCACTTATTGTCACCATCGAAGGGTTTCCCGAGAGTCTGCGCCGCACCCTCGCTCGCGCGTTTGTCGAAAAAGGCGCGGTGCAGTGCGGTTTTTGCACGCCGGGATTCTTAGCGCGTGCCAAAATATTGCTGGAAACCAATGCCGATCCGACCCGGGGCGACATCATACACGCTCTCCGGTTCAATCTTTGCCGCTGTACAGGCTATGTCAAAATTATCGATGCCATTGAGCTGGCAGCCGAGCAAATGCGGCAGAAGCGGGAGATCTCGCTTGCCAACCCCGGCAGGGTGGGCTCGCGCCAGCCGAAATACGATGCCTACGCCAAAGCCATTGGAACCAGCGTGTTTATAGATGATATGCGTGTTGAACATATGCTGTATGGTGCTCTGAAGTTCAGCGATTATCCCCGGGCCAAGGTGGTGGGGATCGATGGTTCGGCTGCGGAAAAATTGGAGGGCGTTGTCCGGGTCTTTACGGCCAGAGACATTCCCGGGCAACGCTATATTGGTGTCATCCACCAGGACTGGCCGGTAATGATTGCTGAAGGGGAGACCACCTGCTATATCGGAGATGTCCTGGCCGGGGTAGTGGCTGAAACCGAAGCGGCGGCCCGCGAGGCGGTAGCGTTGATTAGGGTGGACTACGAGGTGCTGGAACCGCTGACCGACATGCTTGCCGCCGAACACAGCTCAATTAAGGTTCACGACCAACGGGAAAACCTGCTCAGCAACACGCGAATTCAACGGGGCAACGATATCGATACGGTGTTGGGATCATCGGCTTATGTGGTGCAGGGTACCTATCAAACCCAGCGGGTCGAGCACGGGTTTTTAGAAACCGAGGCCGCCATTGCCCTGCCGTGGCAACCGGATGGTGTTGAACTTTACGTCCAAACCCAGGGGGTTTATGAGGACCAGCGGCAGATTGCCCGTATTCTCGACATTCCCAGCGACAAGCTCTGTGTCAACCTGGCACCCACCGGTGGGGGCTTCGGCGGCAAAGAAGATTTGACCGTTCAAGGCCATGCAGCGGTGTTCTGTTATCATCTGAAGGCACCGGTCAAAGTTCGGTTGAATCGCGAAGAATCCATCCGGATGCATCCCAAACGCCACCCCTTCCAGATGCAATATAAATTGGGTTGTGATGAAAACGGCAAACTCACCGGGCTTCTTGCCCGGATTGTCGGTGATACCGGCGCCTATGCGTCGCTGGGCGCCGAAGTACTCGAGCGAGCCGCGGGTCATGCCACCGGCGCTTATTTTGTTCCGAATGTGGATATTGAGGCCAAAGCCGTGTACACCAACAATATCCCGTGCGGGGCCATGCGGGGCTTTGGGGTCAACCAGGTTACGTTTGCGATGGAAAGCTGCGTCGACGAACTGTGTGTCCAAGGCGGGTTTGATCGCTGGCAGTTCCGCTATGACAATGTTGTGGACAGCGGCCTGCAGACGGCTACCGGACAGGTTCTTGGTGAAGGTGTGGGGCTGAAAGCAACCCTGCGTGCGGTTAAAGATGAGTTCTACCGGGCGAAATATACCGGGCTGGCCTGCGGGCTCAAAAATTGCGGCATCGGTAACGGCGTGCTAGAGGAATGTGAGGTTAAGATCGAAATCAAGTCCCACGAGCACATCGTTTTGCAGCACGGCTGGACCGAGATGGGCCAGGGAGTAGATACCGTGGCCCAACAAATTCTGTGTGAGGAAGCCGGTATCGAAAATCCCGAAACCATCGAGGTGAAGGTCAGTACGGCGTCGAAAGCCCGGGCCGGCATGACCACGGCCAGCCGCGCCACCTTCCAGTTGGGCAACGCCATTATTAAAGCCGCCCGGGATCTTAAAAAAGATCTAAAAAAGAAACCCTTGAAGGAACTGAGCGGCAAGGTCTACACGGCTAAATGGATGTGCGATTGGACTACCAAACTCGGAGATCCCGGGGAGGTTTTTACCCACTATTCGTATGGGTATGCCACCCATTTGGTAGTGCTAAACGATGAGGGTCGGGTGCATACCGTGGGGGCTGCCCATGACGGTGGTCGGATCATCAACCCCACCTTGTTTGAAGGTCAAATCGAAG
>CP070694.1:4477263-4492442 GCA_020353355.1 Desulfobacterales bacterium
GTTTAAAAAAGCCAGAGAAAACCTGGTCTTGAATTATATCGAAAGCAAAGGCATCACCGATCCAAACGTTTTGGCGGCGATGCGCAAGGTGCCGCGACACTCCTTTGTTCCCGATGATCTGGAATCCTCTGCCTATGCGGACCGGCCGCTGCCTATCGGGGAAGGTCAAACGATCTCCCAGCCCTATGTCGTGGCGCTCATGACTGAAATTCTGCGTCTCACCGACCGGCACCGGGTGCTGGAAATCGGAACCGGCTCCGGCTACCAGGCTGCGGTGCTGGCCGAGATTGCCAAAGAAGTGTATTCCATTGAAATCAAGCCTAAACTTTATGAAAACGCCAGGGCGGTTTTAGAATCACTGGGGTATAAGAATGTATGGACGCGTCCCGGCGACGGATATTTTGGTTGGCAGGAAGCCGCGCCCTTTGATGCGATTATGATCACTGCGGCGGTGGACCATATCCCCCCTCCATTAATTAAACAGCTCAAAGACGGCGGCAGGCTCGCCCTTCCCCTCGGCAATCCATTCAGCTACCAGAATTTGGTGCTTGTTACCAAACACGGCGGCGAAGTTTCGGTAAAACAGATTACCGGTGTGCTGTTTGTGCCGATGACCGGGGCGGCCATGGAACGTAGAGGGCATCAACCAAAGCAATAGACGTCTATAATTAAATCTCATTCAGTACAATTTCTTGGTTTCAGGTTTCAGTGTTCAGGTGTCGGGTGTCAGGGTAAGTACAGTGAAAAAGAATAATTATTTAGATGTGGAGGACCTTGAGGTTTATAAAAAATTGTGCCGCTTACACATTGACATCTGTGATTTGACACACAAGTGGCCCCAAGAGGAGAAGTACGAGTTGGGAAGCCAGGCAAGACGCTCGTCAAACAGCGCACCTGCCCAACTCGCCGAGAAAAATGATGATCGGCATGTCCGTAACAAAATCGAAGGCGTGAATCACAGCAGGGCTGAAGCAAATGAGACAATTCACCACCTATTTATGGCGAAACTCAAAGGATACATCACTGAACAGGTATATCTGGAATTTAGGGGTCGCTACAAAGAATGCATTCGCATGTTGAATGGATTGGAGAAAACATTGGAGCGGAAAATTCCAGAACGGGAGCGGCGCTGGCAGGTATCAGAGAAATCAGCAGTTTATGGCGCAAATGATGAACCGCCCTTTCAAGGCTGGCCCATTGCTGACACCCGAAACCTGACACCCGACACCTGAAACCTGATTTTACCTGACACCTGAAATTGAAACCTACTCACTTATGCTTTTAATAGCCGTCTTCTTGGTATCTTTCTCAACACTGGCCTTTGAGGTTCTGCTTACCCGGGTTTTTTCAATCGGGCAGTGGAATCATCTTTCCTTTATGGTGATCAGTATTGCGCTTTTCGGGTTTGCTGCCAGCGGAACATTTCTAAGTATCCTTGACGCCCGCAAGCGGGGATGGGAAATTGTTTTTTCAAGCCGGTCTTGCTTGGCCTCTGTTATAGTTCTCTATACGGCCACTGGGCTCTTCGCTTTTATCACGCTCAATTATATCCCTTTGGATTATTTTCGACTTCCCCTAGAACCCATCCAGTCCGTTTACCTCTTGCTTGCCTATGTCTTTTTGGCCCTGCCCTTCTTTTTTTCGGGGTTAATTATTTCATTGGCCTATGCGCTGGTTCCGCAAAAAACCGGTTTTGTCTATTTTGCATCCATGGCCGGTTCTGCCTGCGGGGCGGTCCTTCCGGCGCTTGGGATTCCTTCTCTCGGAGAAGAGAAACTCATTATGGTCTCGGTCCTGTTACCGTTGATTCTGATCCCTGGCTTCAGCATCATTCGAAACGCGCAAGTCGGCGGTGTCGGCCAAAAACTGTCAATGAACACCCCTGTTTTCGTTTTAGTAAGCCTGGTGATCATCGGTTTCGCTTCATTTCTGATGACCACCAGGGGGTTTTTCATCATCAAGGTGGATCCCTCACCTTACAAGGCGTTATCCCAGGTGCTTCAATTTCCCGACACCCGAATTGATCGAACCGTTGCCGGCATCAGGGGAAGAACGCAAAGCGTACAAACCCCCTATATCCGGTTTGCACCCGGATTAAGCCTCAAATTTACCGATTCCCTGCCGCCACAGCTGGCAACCTTCAGAGACGGCGACCATCAATTCGTTTTGTATCAGCTTGCTTCAACCGATGATTCTCGTTTTGCACGCCATACGCTTTCTTTCGCAGGGTATCATCTGGTTCAAGATCCGAACAAAGTGCTCGTTATTGAAAACGGCGGCGGATTGGCCATCCCCTGTGCCATTGCTTCAGGTTCCCGCAACATCACCATTGTCGTAAAAAATCCCCAACTGATCCCCCTCATTCAGACCCACTATAAATTGCCTGCCATGGGTCATAACCCCAGGTCGTTCCTCGCCCGCACCAACGAACAATTTGACATCATCCATCTGGAGGATTGGGGCGCTTCAATTCCGGGAGCCGATGCACTCAATCAAGAGCATCTATTCACGAAAAATGCATTTTTCGAATATCTGCAACATCTTTCGTTAAAGGGTGTAATTATTGTTTCGCGCCGTTTATTGCTTCCACCATCCGATACGATTCGGATGTGGGCTCAAGCCTATGAGGGCTTAACGCTGTTTAATGTGGCAGACCCTTCAAAACATCTGGCGATGCTTCGCAACTGGGATACCTATACGCTGATCGTATCGTCCACTCCGCTGACGGAAACCAGAGCATTACAGCAATTTGCATCTGATCTGAACTTTGATCTGGTATTTTTGCCTGATATTGATCGGGAGATGGTCAATAAATATAACATATTCGAGGCGCCTTACCATTTTTTTGAAATCAACCGCCTGGCAGAGGCGTATAAAAAGGGAGCTGAAAAACATTACTTTCAGACATACTTGCTCGATGTAAAGCCTCAAGCCGACAGTCGCCCTTTTCCGGGCAGATTCTTAAAATGGCCGAAACTGAAGACGCTCTATGAAAGCATGGGAAGCAGACTTTATGCGTTGTTGATGTCCGGTGAGGTGGTGGTAGCGGTGATCTTTATCGAAGCCCTTGCAGTAGCGGTGGTTCTCTTGGTTATCCCGATCATGGTATTTCTGAGAGCAAACCGCAAGCCGACAATTCTTCAGGGAATCTATTTTTTTGGGGTTGGTGCCGGTTTTATGTTCATTGAGCTCTTTTTTATCAAGCAATATATACTCATTTTTGGCGATCCGGTTATCAGTCTTACGGTGGTGCTTTCAGCAATTCTGGTTTTTTCAAGCCTGGGCGGTCTCTGGATCCAACTTGATAAAATCAAGATGCCGCGAAATTCGCTGATCGCTTTAATTGCCTTGCTCCTGACAACGCTCATATGGATCGAGTGGGTCGTTGGTCAACTTTTAAAATTCTCTGGAACCCTGCAGTATATTGCTGCATTTCTGTTTTTGTTGCCGGTTGGTTTCCTCATGGGTCTGCCCTTCCCGCTTGGAATGCGGTATCTTCTGCAAAACCCGACTCAACGCGCCTATGCCTGGTCGGTAAATGGATGTGCCTCAGTGTTGGCGTCTATCGGATCCGCCCAAATTGCCCTCAGTTTCGGCCTTCCCTATCTCATGGGCTGTGCCTTCATCGCCTATGTTTCCGCCCTTCTATGTGTCCTGAAACGGTAAGCCAGCATATTCAGTTCTTGACAAGTTTTGGGTACGTGATATCAAACATCATCATCTTAGTGGGTTTCAGGTGTTCCGCCGGCGGATCAGGTGTCAGAAATAAATGGGTTTCAGATGTCAACAAACCACGGGCATAGGGCATGGGGCATAGGGTAAAAAAATAAAAAACCGCGTTGGTCTTGATGCTTTCAACGCTATGCGCTTTGCGCTATGCTTAACGAGTAACCAGGCGCCAGCGATAAGAGACCAGAGCTTGAACCCTGAACGTTGAACCTTGAATTCCGATTCCTTTACCCCATGCCCTTTGCCCCATGCCCCATGCTGTATACCCTGACACCTGAAAGAATGCTGACACCTGACACCCGCAACCTGAAACCTGATTGCCATAGGAACTGGTAATGGAAATAAAAGTCGAATGTTACTCCGGATACCGCGGAGAAGAAACTCCGCGATTCATCTTAATGCAGAGCAGAAAAATTGAAGTTAAAAATATTAGCGATCGATGGCTGGCTCCGGACCATCGATACTTCAAATGTATTGGAGATGACCAGGCCACATATATTATTCGTCATGATCTACAGACCTTGAGGTGGGAGCTGATTTTTTATCAGGCATTTGAATTAAAACTGAATAGAGATGGTCAAGGCAAATAAATCATGTTGACATCCAATTCGTATCGACCGGCATTGCCTTTGAGATCGGCCCACCTCCAGACCATCCTTGCCAGCAGTAAATTCCGCGCATGGGGTAAAAACCCCATGCTTGATGCAGCCCAGGAAATGATCCTTGAAACTTCTGACGGTATCCGGCTTCTCGGTTTTTATTCTCCTCATAAATCGCAACACGCCAAAGGGCTGGTGATTCTTTTGCACGGTTGGGAGGGCAGTGTGGATTCCACCTACATACTGTGCACAGGCAGGACATTGTATCGAAGCGGGTACAACATATTCAGGCTCAATTTCAGGGATCATGGCGACAGCCATCATCTGAACAACGGTATCTTTTATGCCGTACTGCTGGATGAAGTTTTTCAGGCTGTAAAGCAGGCCGCATGCTTAAACGCAGAGTCGCCTGTATTTCTGGTTGGCTTTTCACTGGGCGGAAATTTTGTCTTGCGAATTGTTCGAAAATGCCGCAATGGGGCAATTACAAACTTGTGCCATGCCGTGGGCATCAGTCCGGTTCTGGATCCGGATAAAGCAACGGAAAAAATAGATCAATATCCTATTATCAGAAATTATTTTTTAAAAAAATGGCGAACTTCGTTGAAAAAAAAGCAACAACTGTTTCCCGATCTATATAATTTTAATAATATCATGACACTTAAAACCCTTAGAGACATCACAGATGTTTTACTTAACGATTATAGTGATTATTATTCATCGCGGGATTATTTCAGAGCCTATGCGGTAGTCCGCAGAGCGATTAAGGACAATACGGTACCCACAACCATTATCACCGCTGCGGATGATCCGATTATCCCGGTCGAGGATTTTTACGAACTTGAAATAAATGAATCGACAAATCTAGTCATTCAACCCTACGGCGGACACAACGGATTTTTGGATGGATTCTATCTGCAGGGTTGGTATGAGAGGCAGTTGGTAAACCTGTTTGATCAGGTCCTAACAGGCTAAAGCCCCAATATCCATGAAAAGCTAATATAACAAGGCACCAGAAAATTTACATTATAGAGAAACTTGAAGGGAGATAGACCATGAGCGAAGATAAGACCGTTGATATCTTAAAAAATGCGATTCTGCTGGAAAAAAGAGGTCACGCATTTTACAGCCAGGTGGCTCATCAGTCATCTGGAAAAGCTGTCAAACAGTTTTTCGAAACGATGGCGGATGAAGAAGCCAAACATATTAAAGTTCTCTCGGATCAATTTAAAACATATCAGGATAAAAATAAATTTGACCCGGGGGACTTCAACGATGATCAAAGCGCCGCTATTGCGTCAAATGTGTTAACCCGGGAAATGAAAGCCGAAATTGCTGCAGCAGGGTTTGAGGCAGCGGCGATTTCAGCGGCGATGTCCATGGAAGAAAGGGCCATTAAGCTTTACACCGAACGGGCAGAAAAAACCTCAGATTCCAATGAAAAGGCACTTTACAGCTGGCTGGCTAACTGGGAAAGGCAACATCTTACGTTTCTCTCCGACATAGATCGGGAGCTGAGGGAGGCAATCTGGCAGGACGCCTCTTTCTGGCCCTTCTAGAATTGGAGGCCAAAGTCATCATAAACCGTGCAAGGATACTATTACTTCTGAGCATCATCATCCTTGTTTTTGTCCAAGGGACAATATTGGCACAGGAGGAGTGGGAGCTCGTCAAAGATGAAAATGAGGTAAAAATTTATGCCCGCAAAATAAAAGGTTTTACTGTAAAGGCATTCAAGGGAACCTGCATCATTGATCAACCCATTGAGATTGTCGGCGCTGTCTTATTCGATATACCCGCCTATACGAAATGGTTTCATAAATGCCGGGAAATAAAGAAAGTCCCCCGGGATGAATCCACAGATCTTGACTTTATCCTCTACATTATCATCGATGCCCCCTGGCCCCTATGGGACAGAGATATCATCTATAAAACAAATGTTGTTCTGGATATTGCATCCGGGAAAGTAAAGATTACAGGGTTGGCATTAGAAGAACCATTCGTGCCCATCAAAGAGGATTATGTTCGGATTAATGATTCGGAATTTCACTGGGTGCTCGAAGCAATAACTATCAGGAAAACAAAAGTGACGTTTTCGAAACGAACCGATATTGCCGGGTCTGCCGTAGCTTATCTTTCCAATTTAGGTTCTAAAATGACGATTTTAGATTCGTTAACGAATTTGCGTATAATCGCTGCAGAACCAAAATATAGTGTGCTCGGGGAAAAATTAAGGGAAACATACACGAAAGAATAATTGCAAGCGCATATGGATTTCTACTACCAACTGAAAATTTTGTTTCAATTTCTTGGGTTAAGTTTGCAGGTGTCAGGTGTCAGCAATGAGCCAACCTTGAAAAAGCGGTTCATCATTTGCGTCATAAACTGCTGATTCCTCTGCCATCTGCCAGCGCCGCTCTATCACTGGAATTTTCCGCTCCAATGTTTTCTCCAATCCAGACAATTCTTCTTTGTCACCGAGTCCCTGACACCTGAACACTGACACCTGAAACCTATTTATTCATAGGTTGTTACTCACAAAGTGGAACCAGCATAACCGGACATGGGGCTTTTTCCAGGATGGTGATGCCGATATAATCGACCCTGCCAAGGCACATTTTTTCCGGGAGCTGATGACAGCCTAGAACGATCAGATCTGCATTGATCTGGATGGCCTGTTTACAAACCTCAAGGGCCGGATCGGCAGGCATACATTTAAACGACACCTTTTTCAAATCACTCAGCAGTGGCTTTATCTTGGCCTCATAATAGTTTTGAGCTTCTTTTTTGACCTCAATGAGCCTGGGATCACCTTCAGCGAGATCCTTTAAGGTATAATCCATGGCATGAAAAATATGAAGTTCCGCTTCATGCGCTTTTGCAAGCTCGACACCCTTTACAAGAGCAAATTCACTGGCAAGGCCAAACTTTAACGCCATTAAGATTCGGTCAAACATGATTGCCCCTCCCTTTGTGTAAATTTCATCACGATGAAGCACAAAAGCCTCGGAAGAGATCAAATACTCCTCTGAGGCTTTAAGCCGGCACCGTTGGGTAACATAGATTCATGATGCACTCCAAAAAGTTGAGTTGTCTTGTTACGCCATCTAAGGTATGGTGCAAATAGGCAGTCAGCGCTTGGAATTATTAGGGTGCGTTTCGTGGCCCAGTTATTTTGCCACTAATAGTGTGCCGGATTCATCGCATTGGAATTATGGCGCGTGTTGATTAGGACATATACCGCATTTATATCCTTACAGTCAATGATATTTCAAATTACGAAGGAATGCGAAAATGCAAACCCCCTTTCCGTTTGAATCCATGCTTCTTTTCGGTAGTCTGGCGATTATGCTCTTAGTCGGTGTTGCATTGCGGGCTAAAATTAGATTTTTCCAAAAATTTCTTATCCCCAGTTGCCTCATCGGAGGCATTTTAGGGTTGGTTCTCGTAAATGCAGGAGTTTTCGATTTTTCAGTAAAAGATCTCGAAATGCTGGCTTATCATTTTTTCAATATTTCATTCATTTCTGTGGGACTAACATCAGGTAACAATCAGAACAAGACATCAGCTACTAAAAAAGTCTATTTAAAGGGATCATTGTGGATGGCGTTAACCCAAACCACCTGTTTTTCTCTGCAGGCAGTTATCGGCGGGTTGTTTGTCATTTTATTTGGTCTTTTCGGATTGGAGCTTTTTCCGACTTTTGGATATTTTGCACCATTAGGTTTCGAGGAAGGACCGGGGCAGGCGTTATCTTTTGGAAAAGTTTGGGAGGGGTTGGGGTTTGAAAATGCCGCTACGATCGGCCTGACATTTGCGGCACTTGGCTATTTCTTTGCATTTTTTGTTGGGGTTCCGCTCGTAAATTGGGGCATTCGAAAAGGCCTAGCGACCCATGACAAGCAAGATTTGCCCCAAGATTTTCTGACCGGTATTATACCCAAAGACAAAACAACGGAATCGGCAGGTGCGTTACGGTTGCATTCCGCAAATATAGATTCCCTTGCGTTTCAGGCTGCTCTTGTTGGTTTAGTATATGTGTTGACCTATATGTTCATCAAAAACTTTGGTCGATTATTCCCTGCAGATGTTTCCTCAATGTTATGGGGATTTTTTTTCTTTGGGGGTCTAAGCTTTGCATTTATTGTCAGGAAGTTAATGGAAAAATTTGGAATAGACTACTTAATCGATCCCGGGGTACAGCGCCGAATCACGGGATGGTCGATCGATTTTCTAATTGTATCGACTGTCATGGCTATCCAGCTTAAGATCGTATTGGAATTTATTATTCCAATATCTTTAATTTCTCTAACCTGTGGCATTTTAACCACATTTGCCGTGGTTTTCCTCGGAAAAAGATTGGGATCCTACAATCTCGAACGAACTGCTGCTATATACGGAGCAGTGACCGGGACGGTATCCTGTGGACTGCTGTTGCTGAGAATAGCGGATCCGGACTTTAAAACCCCGGCCGCAATAGAGGTGGCAATTATGAGCGTTTTTATGCTGCTCCCCCTGCCGCTGCTCCTTATTCTTGTGAATTCTACAGTGTGGTGGAATTGGAGCGTTAGTTTAACCGTTTTACTTTTTTTCTGCGCCATGCTGCTCACATTACTGACTATGAAAATCTTAAAATTATGGGGAAGCCCTAAATTTTAAAGTATACAAAAAAAATTAAACATAAGATTAGAATTTATTCATTATTAAAAGAATTTCACAAATTTCATTTATTTTCCACGAGGTGAACGGTGAATGAAATAAACTCGCTTAAAAAAGAGCTCAACAAGTTAAAAAGCGAAAAAGCCGCTTTTCAGGCCCAAAGTAAACTGCTGGAAAATTTTGTGGCTCTCGCGCGTTCAACCGATAAGGAGAAAATGCTGGGAGCTTTTTTGCAAACCACCCTCGATGTTTCCGCTGAACTTACCGCTGCCGAAAAGGGAAGTTTATTTTTGCTAGCTAAAAATGGTGTGGTGACAGACAGCATTCTGACACGCAGCGATGCAACACCCGAACAGCGTTCGCAATTAATCGGAAGTGTTCTGGATAAAGGACTGGCGGGCTGGGTGCGACGTCATCGCCAGATAGGGCTGATTGCCGATACAAGCGATGATGACCGCTGGCTGGACTTACCCAATCAACCTTACACGGTGGGATCCGCGTTGGCGGTTCCCATTCTGAGAGGTGAGGATCTCCTGGGAATTCTTACCTTACTGCATGCCCAACCGGGACATTTTGACACTGAAAGCGCCGAGCTGATGAAGATGACCGCCGTGCAAATCGGCAGCGCTCTGGAAAACGCAAGCCTTTATGCCAAATTGGATGAATCGTATCGCTCATTGGAACAGGCCAAAATAAAAATCGAAGCGTATTCAAAAGCTCTTGATGCGGAAATGGAAAAAGGCCGAAAAATTCAAATGGATTTCTTGCCGCACAAAATACCGTATCTGCCGGGTTGGGAGATCGCATACTATTTTCATCCGGCCAGACAGGTTTCCGGCGATTTCTACGATGCATTCATACTTCCCGACGGCCTATTAGGAATGGTCATCGCAGATGTATGCGATAAAGGCGTGGGATCAGCACTTTTTATGGCACTGTTTCGCAGTCTGATTCGAGTTTTTTCCGGTCAAATCAGTTTGCGAGGTGTATCCTTCTCCGCCATCGATGAAAAAAAACGGGAAACCCACGATGATGAATCCAGCATTGCACTTCAAGCAGTCGCGTTAACCAATGAGTATATTGCAGAAGAACATGGGCAGGAGGGAATGTTTGTTACGCTCTTTTTTGGCGTTTTAAACCCAAAAACCGGTAATATGGCCTATGTCAATGCGGGACATGAACCGATTCATATTATCGGTCCGTCAGGTGAAAAGGAAACGCTAACGACAACAGGTCCGGTTATCGGCATGATGCCGAATGCAAACTATAATGTCAAAAAAATCATGATAAATCCGGGAGATACGTTGATCGGCTATACCGACGGGGTCACCGAAGCCCATTCGCCGGAAAATAAGTTGTTCACCAAAGAACGCTTTTTATCCATAATAAAACAGCCGGCCCCTTCTGCATTCGATTTGATCGAGCGCATCAAGACCGAATTGTTCCATCATATCAACCAGGCCCCGCAGTTTGATGATATCACGATGCTGGCGATTCATCGGGAACCAGATAATTGAAAATTGAATAATGAATATTGGTAGAATTCCTTAAATATTCAATATTCAATTGAAAACATTGAATAATTCGAGGATATAGATAAGCTGCAAATTCCACCACGGGGTTATCATGTCCCACATAACTTATCCACACTTATTGTCTCCCCTTGATTTGGGTTTCACCAGCCTGAAAAACCGGGTGCTGATGGGCTCCATGCATACGGGGCTTGAAGAAGCACCAAACGGCTTTGAGCGCATGGCAGCCTATTATGCGGAACGCGCACGAGGTGGTGTCGGGTTGATCGTCACCGGAGGTGTTTCCCCGAATGAGACCGGTTGCGTGGCCCCCGGCACAGCTAAGCTCACCACCGAGGAAGAAATGCAACAGCACAAATCGATAACTCAGGCGGTTCACACCGAGAGCGGCAAAATCGCGATGCAGATACTGCACACGGGCCGGTATGCGTTTCACGAGAATCTGGTCAGCGCCTCTCCGTTTAAAGCCCCGATTAATTTCTTTAAACCCCGTGCGTTAACTGAGGCTGAAATCGAAACGCATATTCAGGATTATGCAAATTGTGCTCTGCTGGCCCAAAAAGCCGGCTATGACGGCGTTGAAATCATGGGGTCGGAAGGCTACTTGATTAATCAATTTATAGTTTCCAAAACCAACCAGCGAACCGACGGCTGGGGCGGCAACTTCGAAAATCGAATCCGATTTCCGGTTGAAATTGTGCGAAACGTACGTGAGACGGTGGGTTCTGATTTCATCATCATTTATCGGCTCTCCATGCTGGATCTGGTCAAAAACGGCAGCACATGGGATGAAGTCGTTATCTTGGCCCAAAGAATTGAAGACGCCGGTGCAACCATCATCAATACCGGCATTGGCTGGCACGAGGCCAGAATTCCAACCATCGCAACCATTGTACCGAGAGCCGCATTTACCTGGGTCACCGCCAAACTGAGAGGAAAAGTGTCCCTTCCTCTGGTGACCAGCAATCGTATCAATACCCCCGAGCTGGCTGAAGACGTGCTCGCCAGAGGCGATGCGGATATGGTATCGATGGCCCGCCCGTTTCTAGCAGATGCCGAATTCGTGAATAAAGCAGCCGAAAACAGAGCAGATGAAATCAATACCTGTATTGCGTGCAATCAAGCCTGCCTGGATCACATCTTTGAAGGAAAAATTTGTTCCTGCCTGGTCAACCCCCGCGCATGTCATGAAACCGAACTCCAATACCTGCCGGTTGATAAGAAGAAGAAAATTGCCGTTGTTGGATCCGGGCCGGCCGGTTTATCCTTTTCCACGGTAGCGGCTTCACGAGGCCATGCGGTTACCCTATTTGAACAGGGTGACAAAATTGGCGGACAACTCAACATCGCCAACCAGATACCGGGAAAAGCAGAATTTAATGAGACCCTGCGCTATTTCAGAAAACAGTTACAGCTTTGGGGGGTAAAGGTGTGTTTGAATTCAAAGGTCACGGCCGCGCAACTCAATCAGCAACGCTTCGACGAAGTGGTTATGGCCACCGGCGTCATCCCCCGCAAACCGGATATCCCGGGGATCGGTCATCCGATGGTATTGTCATATGTGGATGTGCTCTTACATAAAAAACCGGTTGGTAAACACGTTGCCATCATTGGTGCCGGTGGAATCGGTTTTGATGTCGCGGTCTACATCACCCATGGTGATATCGATACCAGTCTGGACAGAGATGCATATTTAAAGGAATGGGGGGTCGATAAAGACCTCAGGTTGCCGGGCGGTTTAGCCGCCAATGGGTTTCACCCCAACTCATCCGGGCGTCAGGTATATTTGTTGCAACGAAAAGCAAGTAAGATAGGCGAAACCTTGGGCAAGACCACGGGATGGATCCACCGCCTGACATTAAAACTGCGCAATGTCGTGATGATAAAAGGGGTGACTTATAACAAAATCGATGACAGCGGATTACACATTACCGTTAGAGAGAAAGACGAACTTCTCGAAGTGGATACTGTCATTATCTGTGCCGGTCAGGAACCCCAGCGGGAGCTTCATCAAGAACTGAAATGCACCGGCATCCCGCTACATTTGATCGGCGGGGCCGACAAAGCGCGGGAATTGGATGCCAAAAGAGCCATCGATCAGGGAGCTAGACTGGCAGCGGAAATTTGAAAAACACCGGCTGGAAGCCGCTCCCACCGGAACTAAACGAACATGTGGGAGCGGCTTCCAGCCGCGAAATGAAATGGTTAGGAAAAAAATCCGATAATATACTGGGCCGGCTTCGAATTTCAGAGAGATGTCGTGAAATCTGGCTATATTTTACCGGATCTGCCGTCGTCACAGGCATCATCAAAATCATCAAATCGTGAATGCTCGGCGGTGGTGCTTACCTTACAGGCGTCCAGGTCTGCAATTTCTTTCATGGGTTTGTCACAGCATTCGGGCGCTATTGCCTCTTCCGCACCCAGTTCGACGCTTTTTCCGCAATTCTCGCATTCATAAACATGTTTGGCAATCATGAATTCCTCCATTACTTAATTGTAAATTTCGTAATTTTTATGGCAGAGTATTTTTATCTGTAAAATAAGAGATCTGCCAACCGGTGTCAAGCTATGCTTTGAAACATCGATTTCATTCGCATCATTTAGAAGACCTGAAGGATTTTTCGATAAGCATCGACAATTTGCTGCGTACAATCAATCCGAATCCTTTGATCTTGAGCATTGATCCTGAAGGCGCCCTCCATTTTTTGTTTTCTTTTCGCAACGATTGAATATTCCTTGGTGTATTGCAGACTGACCAGGTTTTGCAAAGAAAGCCTAATGGCGCTTTCGTAAGAGGCCTGATGCAAAAAGGCGTTTTTCTGTTTGGCGATCTCCAGCGCATAGGCCAGTGATTCCGTGTAGATACCGTCTGCAGACGAATGGGGTTTTCCAAAATGCGGGTATTCCGGTTTGTGGAAACGACCGATATAATCTGTCGTATCTTGGAGTTTTAACAGTTCGTCGTTGAAACGGAATATGGCTCTGGCATATTCATCTCTGTTGGTTAACCCATACAGTTTGCTCAAGGCCATCGTGTGCCATGGCACATATGCCGGGTAATAGTTTTGCTCGAGATGGATGATATATTTATTCAAATAAAACTCCTGTGATCTGATAGCTGCCATAAGGTATTTATCCTGTTCGGATTTTAGCGCGTATTCCACAAGGCTTAAAATCCCTTCACCGGGAAAAGAGGTAAGAATATCATCCGGATTGTATTGATAGGCCGGTGCAATAAACCAGGGTTCAAAAGAACCATCGTCGTTCATCAATGAAATAATACCTCGCGCAATATTCTTTGCTTTATCGGCATAATCATAAAAAAAGGGACTATAAACCAGTGTTCTGAGAGCCATAGCGTTGGCCCCGAGTTTTGAAAGATTGTCGTAAAATATGTATCCGTATCCATCGTTGCTTTCGCGGTACCAGCGGGAGAATACAAACTGCAGGTTTTTTTCATGAGTTGAGCGAAGATCCGGCTGTTCAAGGGTGATTTCAGCCAGAAGCCGCGAGGCCATCAGCTGCCGGACCATATTGTTTTCTGACGCATACCTGTCGTTCACCGGGTCATACAAATATACAAAAACACCTTCATCTCTGATGTTATTTAAAAACCATTTCTTTGCATCTAGGTAGGATTTTTCGACCGTTTTTCGAAATTGGCTTCGGGTGGCTTCAGCTTTGACTTTTTGATCGACGGCCGCAGAAGATTCAGCCTTGATAGGTATTGAGATGACGTGCGAGAAAATAAGAAAAATAAATAAAAAGTTCGAAATGCTGTCAATTCGCAAAGAAATAAATGTTTTTCGCATTTGTAATTTTAATCTTTCCTTCACATATCACTGATATTTGCATTTTTACGCTTTTGCATGTACTCTCAATCACGACTTGAGCTAACACGAAGATATGGAAAAGAACATGCAATTCCGCGTTCCTTATGAATAGCATAAAATGTGTCAGAGAGGAGGTCAAGATGCCATTAATTGAATCTTTAATTTATAATATGAAAAAGTGATGGAAACAATGCATGCAGTAATTAAATATATGGGGGTAGCGCTTATTTTTTACGTTGGCTATTGTTGTTTTCTCTTTCTCATTCAGCGCCAGATTTTGTATCCCCGTTATTTAATCCCCACTCCTTCTCCATCAGCACAAAAACTGCCCGGACTGGAACAGATCTGGCTGAACACCTCATTTGGCAAAGTGGAAAGTTGGTTATTGCCACCTGCAACCGAACACTTTTCTGCTCCGGTGCCGGCAGTAATTTTTGCACATGGCAACGGCGAATTAATCGATTTCTGGCCTGATGAATTGAAGTTCTTCACCCGCTTGGGCGTGGCATTGTTGCTGGTGGAATATCCGGGTTACGGTCGTTCGGCAGGTAAACCATCACAGGAAAACATCACCGAGGCATTTATTGCTGCTTACGACGCTTTGACTGCACGAAAAGATATTGATGGATCTCGAATTGTCCTTTTCGGCCGGTCATTGGGTGGGGGCGCCGTGTGTGCCCTGGCCGCCCATCGGCCATCCAAAGCACTTATTCTCATGTCCACATTTACCAGCGTACGTTCGTTTGCGGTAAGGTACCTGGTTCCCGGGTTTTTCGTGCAGGATCCCTTTGACAACCTGGCATTGGTCAAATCTTACACGGGAC
>CP070694.1:4492542-4497545 GCA_020353355.1 Desulfobacterales bacterium
ACAAGATTTATATAGTCCAGTGATTTTAATGCATTTTCAGAGCCGTCCACCGGCACGACTATCATTTTTTGTAGTTGCTTGGCCATAATTTCTCCCTAAACAATCTTATAGTCTAGTAAATGTATCATTATATTTCTCTTTTGAATTAGATACGTTCCGTAAGCTCCCGCTTTTCCTGGCAGGCGCGGCAGCGAACGGCATATGGCTGGACCTGGAGGCGAGCGGGTCTGATCCAGCGGCTGCAATTTTGGCAGCGCCCATATTTTCCGTCTTCGATTCTCTTAAGAGCCTCCTCAATTGCCTCGAGTTCTTCTACTTTTAATTTAATATATGAAAAGATAGTATTTTCTCTCAGCTCCGCAAGCCCCCTGTCTCCCGCGTCTTTCGCCATCTGGATCAATTCCTGGTGCTCTTCGCGAACATCGTCATCGATATCGTCACTGATTTCCCCCCACAGTTGCCTCTTTCTCTCAAGCAAATCCTTTGTGAAGGCTTGCAGCTCTTTATCTGTCAGGCGTCTTCTTTCTTGGTCTTTTGCGGGCATATTCAAGCTCCTTTCTTGCGGCCCTCGGCCGACTGCGATGAGGCTTCACCCATAAGGGCTTTCAGTTCCGTTCCATCAATTTTTTCTTTTTCAAGCAGCAACCAGGCACCTTTGTTAAGAACTTCCCAATTTTGCTTAAGGATTTCCAGCGCTTTTGCATACTGCTGATTAATGATATCCCTGACCTCACTGTCGATGAGCTCCGCCGTCGCCTCACTGTATTCAACGGCACCCTCCATCGGAATATTGAGAAATTGGTTTCTTTTCTCCCGGGCAAAATAAACCAGCCCCACCTTGGCGCTCATACCGTATTCCTTGATCATGCTGCGGGCAATATCCGTTGCCCTGGCCAAATCGTTATGCGCTCCGGTGGAGATATCTTCAAAAACAATTTCTTCTGCTGCGCGACACCCGAGCAATGTAGCAATTCGGTTAAGCAGTTCGGACGTGCTCATCAGGAAACGATCTTCCGTGGGCGTTTGCATGGTGTAACCCAGGGCAGCAATCCCCCGCGGAATAATTGAGATCTTTTGAACCGGGTCGGTCCCCGGTAACGAAATCGCTACAATGGCATGACCCATTTCATGATAGGCGACAATTTCTCTTTCCCTGGGGTTGATCAGGCGATTCTTTTTCTCGAGACCGGCCACAACTCTTTCAACCGCCTCTTCAAACTCCGGCATGCCTACTTTCTTTTTGTTTCTGCGTACGGCTAATAGGGCCGCTTCGTTGATCAAATTGGCCAGGTCTGCGCCCACCATGCCGGATGTCATTCCCGCCAGCGCCTCAATATCAATGTCTTCTTCAACTTTAATATCCTTCAAATGAACCTTCAAGATTTCTTCACGGCCCTTTTTATCGGGTCGATCTACAAGAATATTCCGATCAAATCGTCCGGGCCGTAAAAGGGCGGGATCTAATATTTCCGGTCTATTGGTGGCTGCCAGCAAGATAACACCGATGTTGGGATCAAACCCGTCCATCTCCACCAAAAGCTGATTAAGCGTCTGCTCGCGCTCATCATGTCCGCCAACGGTACCGAATCCCCTGGCTTTTCCAAGTGCATCCAGTTCATCGATGAAAATGATGCAGGGTGCTTTTTGTTTGGCCTGTTCGAAGAGGTCTCTGACCCGGGCTGCGCCCAGCCCCACGAACATTTCCACAAATTCCGAGCCGCTCATGCTGAAAAACGGCACCCCGCTTTCGCCGGCCACGGCCTTGGCCAGCATGGTTTTTCCGGTTCCCGGAGCGCCTACCAGTAAAATTCCTCTTGGAATTTTTCCACCCAGCTCGGTGAATTTTCCGGGCTCTTTCAAGAACTCCACGACCTCCATCAGCTCCTGTTTGGCTTCATCCACCCCGGCGACATCCTCGAATCGAACATCCAGATCTTCCTGCATGTAAATCTTGGCTTTGTTTTTGCCCAGGGTCATAAAGCCCGGCTGTTGACCGGTCATGCGCTTCATAAGAAAGTACCATAGCCCAAAAAAAATGAATACCGGCAGGATCCATGAAAGCAGTGTCGGCAGAAAGTTGGATTCTATCTCACCTTTAAAGTCGACATTATACTGCTCTAAAAGTTTGGAGGTGTCCGGATCGACTCTCACAGTTTTAAACAGAGTTTCCTTGGGTTTTGGGCCCTCCCCATCCTTTATTTTGCCCTGGATCTGGTTGGCGCCGATGGCCACTTCGATGACTTTGTTTTCTTTCCGCAGTTTTAAAAATTCGCTGTAAGGGATGGTCTTTATCGCAAATGCGGAGACTAAATAATTTTGAATAATTAATACAAACCATATTGCTAAAAGCACATACCATATTGAAAATTTATGATGTTTTTCCATCGATCCTCCTAACCTGGGCAGCAGCAGCGGGGCAAAACATAGCCCCAAAAGAAACCGCAGATGTGGTTAATCGGTGTTAAGCGCGATTGGATGCGAGAGCCGAACCGGTCCTTAGACCGCTTAAAATCAAAAGTCAGCGGGTTTATTTCCCTTTTTCGGCCAGGCGGCGGCGTTGTGTTGCTTCGATCGTTTTCCTTGCCCGCGCAAATCGAATCGATTAGACCAAGAAATTTTGAAATAAGACGGCGAATCCCAGAAAAGCAATAAATCCCATTACGTCTGTCACGGTCGTTAAAATTATGCTCGAGCTTTGGGCAGGGTCTAAACCGATTCTCTTCATCAAAAGGGGAATTGAAGCACCGGATAGGCCGGCAAAAATTAAATTAAACAGCATACCCAGGCCGATAACCAGGCCGAGATATGGATTCCCGTACCACAACCAGGCCACCAACGCTGTCACGGCACCGATTAGGGTGCCGTTCGTGGCGCCGAGCTTCCCCTCTTTTAAAATCAGGCTGGAAATTTTGTTTTTCGGTATTTCACGCATGACAATCCCGCGCATGACTACCGCAAGAGACTGTGCACCGGCATTGCCACCCTGACCCGCCACGACCGGCAGGAAAACCGCTAGAATCGTTAATTTGGCAATCATTCCCTCAAATAACGCAACAACGGCGGCGGCTAAAAAGGCGGTTGCCAGATTAACATAAAGCCATGGCAGCCTTTTTTTTAGTGAAAATACTATGGTTGAAAAAACTCGTTCATCGCCACCGACGCCCACCATTCGTTGAATATCTTTGGTTATATCCTCCTGGACACCTTGAATCAACCGTTCCGCTTTAATGATGCCGAGCATATGATTTTCACTGTCGACAACCGGTGCGGCAAAATATTTTCTCTTGGACAATTCATTGGCAGCTTCTTGCCGGTCCAGGAAACAATGGATTGAAAAAACATCCTTGCGAATGATATCCTCAAGGGGTTTGTCCGGTGAGGCAATCATCAAATCGCGCATGTTCAGCACGCCGATAAGACGATTCTCACCATTGGTTACATAGGCATATGATAATGGGTAACGCTTTTTAGCCAGTAAACGAATTTTTTCAATCGCCTCATGAGCCAACACATCTTTATCAAAGGATAAAAAATCTGTCGTCATAATGCGGCCGATGCTGTCTTCCGGATATTCCAGCAACTCTCGTATCTGCTCCTTTAGCTTGCCGGATACGTGCTTGGTCATACGTTCACGGGCATCCGCGGGCAGATGCATCAAAATTGAAGCTGCAAATTGGGGATCGAGGTTGGAGACAATCTCCCGAAGAAACAGGTCATCGGCATCTTTTAACAGCGCCGCCGCAAAACTGATTTGCAGGTGTTTTATCATGCGCACCGCTAAGGCAGGAGGCAGCGACTGAAAAACGTCCGCGATGTCATCTTCCGGCAGGTTCTCGAAAATGTGGCTTGCGGCTTCCATATCATATTCAAAGAACTTCTCGACCAGGGGCAAGAAAATATTTTTATCATTCATAACGATTTTCCATTAATACAATTCAGCTTTTATTCTCGTGACGGGCTCCATCAGTTTTTCACCGTAATCATCACTTCAACATCCGGCCAGCGTTTTTCTGCCGGCTGGACAGCAGGCGGTGCAATAATTTTGCAAAAGAGCTTGGTGTCTTCAGAAATGCTTTCCAGGTAAATGGGGGTTGTCATGACGCTCACCGACTTGGCCTTGCCTTCGGTTACCGGGGAGAAAACCTTAACTTTTTCGGGTTTAACTTCAATTGAGCGAATTTTCAGACCACCGGGAAGCTTGCCGACCAACTGTGGCTTGATGGTTACTTCTTGTTCCACGATCTCTGCCAGGGTTAGTTCAATACTGGAGGGAACTACATCCAGCAATTGGACGCCTCTGGGCAATCGCATATTTTCTTTTGTAATGACGAAAGTTTGTTTTCCGGCTACGGCCTTGGACAGATCTATTTTTGCGTTCATCTGAGCAGGATTAACAGAATCAAGATCTGATTTTGGACCGGCCAAATGGAGCCGGATTTCTTTGTTCTTGTCTCCGACCAGAACAAGGTTGGCGGGCGAGGCCGTATATTCCACGGGAACGGTTATGACCTTTTCCAGCCCCTCGCCTTGAGCAATAATTAACGTTGACCAGAATAACACCGCCAGTGCCAGACTTGCCAGCATTTGAAAAAAAACCTGCCTGCGGGTTTTTCCTTCGGGCAATTCGATGGGATATGATGCCGTCTGCTTCCAGTGCGAAATGATGGTTTTCACGAGTTTTTCACGATCGTCCACCGGCCTGATTTTACCTTTGAGAAATATCGATGTTTGGCCCCGCTCTTCGGAAACCACGATGGCCAAAGCGTCTGATTTTTCAACCAGGCCCATCGCCGCGTGATGCCGGGTGCCGTATTCTTCCGGCAGTTTCAGACTCTGGGAAACGGGCAACCTCACACCAAACCGGGTAAATCTTCCGTTTTGAATAATTAGGGCACCATCATGACCCGGAGAGTTCGGATCGAAGATGCTCATGATGAGGGGAACGCTGGGTTTTGCTTCGAGTGCGTATCCGCCGGAAAGCCATTCCTGAATCGGCTCCTTGC
>CP070694.1:4497645-4530905 GCA_020353355.1 Desulfobacterales bacterium
TGCTGTTTCCGGCATGCATTTTACTCTTTGTAGGTATCTGGATCGAAAAAGGCATGGGATTGATTGTGCCGGGCTTGGTTCCCTCACCCATGGGGGAGGTGGTGAGTTACGCACCCACCTGGGTTGAGATCGGTATAACCCTCGGCGTCCTGGCCCTCGGCATGTTTATTGTCACGGTGTTAATCAGACCGGCCCTGATAATTGAGCAGCGGTTTGAAGCGCAGGAAGACTAATTAGCGCCTTACTGGAGTTGGTGCCTTAAGAAAATCGAAATTCAGTGGTTGATTCTATGGAAAAATTAGCAAACCTTCTTGATCCCGAAAATGAAGAATTTCAGAAACTGCTTCAAAGCTGCCGTTATGGCTGTGGGCAGAAAACAGGCAAGATATAAATATGAAGGAAATTTAAATGGATTCGAAGTCAGATTAAGAGAGTATTATCAACAGCTGTTGTTTCCTTCGGAAGTTATTCTTGAGGATTATCTCTACATGAATAGAACAGGAAACGATCTTAGCTGACGTTCACTTTCAGATTTTCATAAAGCAGCATTCCCACCATGGCTACACATTCCATATCCAGATATTTTTCCGTCCTTCTTTCAAAAAGCACCGAGCATTGAGCGGGAAACTCCTCATCTTTGTCATTAAACAGCAGCAATAGCGGAACCTTTGGAAGCACATCGAATTTGATGCTCACATCGTAAGCGAATGATTCCGATGGTGTGTATCCGCCGATCTTTTGAGCGGCCCTTTCAAGCTCTGCAAGCCGCCCGGAAAACATTTCAGAAATTGGTCTTGTAACGGTGGTGGAAAATGCGTGTATCAATGGAGCTGCATCTTTAAAGTCTATATAGGTGACCCAGTCATTCTCTTTCGGCTCATATTGCGGACACATGAGAAGATATTTGCAAAGGATAACGCTGGCGGAAAGATGGGGTTTCTTGCCCCCGGGACCATAGATGCCTTCACCGTAAACCGTATAGGGTTTGCCGAAAAATGGAATGATTGCTTTGCCTTCGGAAACCTGTATACCGAGTTTATCTTCAAGCGTTTCTAAATCCAGCCTGGCAATCTGGGTAAGATAATTTTTGTAGGTTTTTTCAAATATCGGTGATTTTTCCATATCTCTTATACTGATTTATAAGAATTTAGAATTAACCGCAGATTCACGCAGATGGACACAGACTTTTAGTTCGGCCGACTCAGCCGAACTAAAAATCCAATCGCTTCGCGATGTGTCAAACCGGTTTTTGCTTGTCAAAATCTTGCGGAATTGAATTTCTTAGCTTCTCAACTTTTGCCTTAACAAATAAAAAATTCTTTATTAATTGCCCGCAGGACATGTAATTTTTCCTTCCAACAATGTTGTCGAGAGAAAAAACTTGTCTGCGTCAGTCTGCGTGTATCTGCGGTTAACTATTCTTCAATAATGGCAAAAGCACGCACCGGAAACGACCCCATGCCTTTGACCGGTGCTGGGACGGCAAAAAATTTAAACCCGCTGGGCGGTAACGCACCAAGATTGCACATATGCTCGACGATGGGAATAGTTGCACCAAGCAAAATGCTATGGGCCGGCCGGCTGCCGTCTGCAGTGTCATCAATGTTGAGAGAGTCTATACCCACCAGGGCAACGCCTGAAGACGTTAGATATTCAGCTGCAGCCCGCGTTAAAAACGGGTGGTTTTCGAAATACTGCTCGGTCCGCCAATGTTTATCCCATCCGGTGTGAACTAAAATTGCCTTGCCATTAAGATCGCGGCCGTTGAAAAGATCTTGACCAATGGGACGCCTTAGCGGATCTGCACGAAATACCATGCCGTTCAAATTTGCGATCGAGGACAACTCGATGCCGGATAGATCAGCAGCCTCTTCATATCGATGAAACGGCGCATCTATATAGGTGCCGGTATTGGCCACCATCTCGATTTTTCCGATCTGAAAAGTGGTACCTTCTGAATAATGCCCTTCAGAGTCTGCTCGACTCAAATAATCACCTATTTTCGGCCCCGGCAATCCCGTGTAAGTAATCATACCGTCTTCGATCACATGGCTAAGCTCGATAAACCGGTGCATCTGACTGTCTCCCATAGGCATCGCCATTTAAATATCTTATAGATAATGACCCAAATATCATTGATAATTAAGGAATTGCGAATTAAGGAATTTAGAAATTAAATTATAACAAAATTTCGATTTAGAATTCCTAAATCCCTGAATTCCTGAATTCTACTTACACTTCGATCGCGCCGCCGATTTGCTGCAAGTGCTTGCGAAAGGTATAGGTGGGATCGCCGCTGCGTTTTTTCAGATAGTCATCAAACCGAAATTGCTGCGAAAGCGTTTGGCCCGCTTTGATTTTATCAGCTTGACGTCGTTCGGTTTCCCAGATGTCTCGCGCGGAAGCCACAACATCCCCTACATGCGGTAGGGGCACAAAAACAACACCATCATCGTCTGCGAAAACAACATAATCTCCGCTAACTTTGAAGTCTCCGAATTCTGCCATGGTCAGCGCCTTCGATGCACGCGGATAGGCGCGTCTCGGCCCTTTCGGACACGATCCATAGCTAAAAACAGGAAAGCCAATCTCAATGAGCTCGGGTGTATCCCGATGATATCCCCACACCACAATTCCGTTTAACCCGACGGCTTGTGCTTCCAGAACAATTAAATCTCCAATGCAACCTTCATGGTCTCTGCCATCATTGTCGACCGTAAGAATATCCCCCGGTTCTGCATCTTGCATGGCTTCCAGGAAAATATCCACGCTGCCGTAATGTCGTGCCGGCAGTACCCGACCCGCAATTTTCCAGCCCCTTGCCAGGGGCCGGATTCCAATTGGTGCAACATGAATCGTAACCCCTAAAGATAAACACGCATCGGCGATCAAAGGCGTCGAAAGTTGGTTGAAAGTTTCGTTGATTATTTTGTTATCCATACTTCCTCCAAGCAAAAAATTACATCCTTGAATGATACCTTATGGCATTGCTTAACAAACAGCCTCTTAATCAATAGTTCGATTGGTTTTATTAGTTGAATTGGTTTAATTGGTTTAGAAAATATTTACCTAAAATAACGAACAGAACAAATCAAACTAATAATACCAATTTAAACAAAATATTATAAATAAATCGGAAATTTTTTACACAACTCTTCAACGTCTTTAGCAATCTGATTTAGAACTTGCGAATTTTCATTGTTCACCATCGCCACATCCATGATTTTAACCATCTGCGCGACCTCTGTCTCTCCCATCCCCCGGGAGGTAATAGCAGGGCTGCCGATTCTTATACCACTGGTCACATCGGGTTTTTCAGAATCATTGGGAATCACATTCCGGTTAACGATGATTCCCACTGACTCCAGAGTTTTTTCAGCAATATCCCCGGTCAAGCCCTTGGATCTTAAATCCAATAATACGAGATGATTATCGGTCCCACCGGAAACTATCCGATAGCCTCTTTTATGAAACTCATCGGCAAAGCAGGCGGCATTTCGTAATGTCTGTTTCTGCAGGTCCTTGAAATTTTCTTCCATGGCCAATTTGAAGCACACCGCTTTGGCAGCCATAATATTGAATGCCGTAGTCCCCTGACCGCCTGGGAATATGGTCCGATCCAGCTTTTTCCCAAGCTCTCGCTTACACAAAATGACCCCCCCTCTACCCCCTCTAAGTGTCTTGTAGGTGGTAAAGGTCACAAAATCGGCGTGAGGCACCGGACTGGGGATTACCCCGCCTGCCACCAATCCGGCGATGTGAGCCATGTCTACCAAGAAATATGCTGATCCGTGTCTGGCAATCCCGGCTATTCTTTCATAATCGATCAATCGAGAGTACGAGCTCGCACCGGCAACAATCATTTGCGGCTTGAAACTCTCTGCAATATTCCCAATCTGATCATAGTCGATGCGCTCCGATTCCGGAAGCACACCGTAATATCGGAACTCAAAGCATTTGCTGGTGATCGAAGAAGGATCTCCATGGGAGAGGTGGCCACCGTGGGAAAGCTGCATAGACAGGATCCGATCCCCAACATTGAGCACCGAAAAATATACCGCCAGATTAGCGGATACCCCGCTGTGCGGTTGAACATTGGCATGATCTGCTCCAAAGAGGTGCTTGGCCCGCTCAACGGCCAAACGCTCCAGCGCATCGGCGTGCTGACAGCCGGCATGAAATCGATTCCCCGGATATCCTTCGGCTGCTTTAAGGTTAAACACCGAGCCTTGCGCTTCCAGAATAGAACGGGGGGCATGATTTTCAGCAGCAATCAGATCCAATGTGTTCTGGATTCTCTCTTCTTCATTTTGAATGATCCGGGCAACCTCCGGATCATCTTGCTTTAAATACTGCATAAAGCCCCTCCTTTTATTCACCGCCCGCTTGTCCGTCTGGCGGACTGCGCTCGAGGCACAGAGAACACAGAGGATTATTTCTTTTGATTTGCCGGGAGACGGCGGCAAATCAAAACCATCTGAAGCTACGCTTCAATGGTAAACATCCCAGGATCTACTAAATCAATGTATGATGTTCATCTCGCGGGCGACCATGCCCGCTCGGCTCCTAATACGGTTGTCCACCTTGAGCATCCTGGCAGTTTTCACCGCCGAACCCAGGGCGATACCCATGTCCAACAACCGCTAAGCGCAAATCAGACCTGCTTGATCAACCTTTCTGACGGTAAGCTTCCAGTGCTTCCCATTCTAAGACCACCCCGTGGCCAGGGCGGTCCGGAGCTATCGCTTCTCCATTATCCAATTGGAATGCGTATCTGGTAAAGCGTTCCAGGCCAAAGCCATGTACTTCCAAATACGATGCATTGGCGACAGCCGCCAGCAAGTGAACCTGTAGATCGTGTACGCCGTGGGTTGTCACCGGCAAATTGTAAGCCTCGGCCAAGTGGGCAATTTTCAACCACGGGGTCACGCCTCCGACAGTGGCGACATCCGGTTCCGGAAAAGATATGCCGCCCTGGTGGATCATCTTTTGAAACTCATAGACGGTGTGCAAATTTTCGCCGGTGGCAATGGGAATGCCGCCTTCACGGGCAATTTTGGCATGTCCCTGGATGTCATCGGGAATTGTCGGCTCCTCCAGCCAGAAAATATCGTAATCAGCCAAAGCCCTGGCGGCCCGAATTGCATGCTCTACGCTCCATATCATGTTGGCATCGATCATCAACGGGACATCCGGTCCGATCAATTCTCGAATTTTAGCAACCCGCTCGACATCTTCTGCCAGGCGCTCCCGGCCCACCTTCATTTTAAGCGCCCGAAAGCCGCTTTCAATAAAATTATGGGTTTGTTCACATAACTCATCTAAGCTAAGCTGGAGGTCAACTCCTCCGGCATAGGTCTTGACGCGGTTGTTGTTGCCGCCCAACAATCGCCACAACGGCTCACCGATTTGCTTTGATTTCAGGTCCCACAGCGCAATATCAACCGCAGCCATAGCAAAAGCGGCTGCCCCGCCTCGGCCGACCCAATGGAGTCGCCACCACATTTGGTTCCAAATGGATTCGATGCCGCGCGAATCCACCTGCAATAACAGAGACGCTAGATCTTTTGTGATCATGGCATGTATCGCTGCACCGCCCACACCGGTGGTATACGTATAACCAAGACCTTCCACGCCATCATCAGAATGCAACCGCGCAGTTATTAGCTCAAAGTAAGACATTTCTCCATGGGTGGAATCCGACAAAACAGTTGTCAAGGGAATGCGGTAATAATCCGCTTGAATGTCCGTAATTTTCATCGAAACCTCTTGTGAAGCTATTCAACCTTCTAGTTTCCGAGCGTTGCCGTCGTTTCTGTGGCAATTTTTTGTAAACTTCAAACCTTTAACGCAACAACCGTACATATCAGCACGCATGAAAGGACGCCTTCAGCCATTGAAGGCCGTTAAGCCGCTGGAGGACGGTTGGTTGCCAAATGACGCGCCCCGTCCACATTCAATAAGACACCAGAAATAAATTCACTTTGGTCTGAGGCCAAAAATAGAGCGGCATCGGCAATGTCTTTGGGTTTGGTGTTTCTTCCCAGCGGGTGCAGGGGGCGCAATGATTCGAAAAATTCAGGCAAATGCTCTCGGCCGATTTCATTATAAAGAAACTCGGTGTCTTCTACCAGGCCGGGTAGGATGCAATTCACCCGAATGTTATCCTCGGCAACTTCCATGGCCATTACCTGGGATAACATCTGCTGGGCAGCCTTGGAGGCACAATAAAGTCCGGCACCAGGAAAGGCTTTGATACCGTTTATGGAAGAAATGTTAATAATCGAACCCCCGCCGGCTTTGCGCAGTTCGGGAAGCACCGCAACCATGAATCGCCACGGCGCAAATGCATTGGTTTGCATGAGGGTTGTCCAGGCCACCGGTTCAATATCTTCTAACCTTCCAAATCTCAGCACGCCGGCATTATTGACCAATACGTTGATGCCCCCAAAATACTCTAATGCCCGTGCAACCACCTTCTGAATGTCCTCTTCCAGAGTTACATCCGCCTCGACGGCTTGGATTCTCTCGCCGCTTTCAGATATCTGGGCGGATGCCTGGGTTAGCTTTTCGGCCTTTCGATCGCAAATAACAACCTTCGCGCCTTCGCGGTGAAACCGCTTGGCAATTTCAAGTCCTATTCCGCCGAAAGCCCCGGTGATAATGGCGGTTTTGTCATCCAGTTGCCCCATGTTTGCCTCCTTCTTTTTTAGACAGGATTTACAAGATTATCAGGATTATTATTTTTCGCCACTTAACAAAGGCTGATGCTTCTATTGCGAAAAGACGGCATAAGGAAAAAACGTAGCAAAAGCTTTCATAATTCTTGGAGAGCTTTTAAGATGAATATGTCCCGATAATCTAACTAATTCGACTTATCATCGACACCAGCCCCAAACGGCTTAAAGATCACCAACAGTTGTGGCAACAGCGTCAGAGCGCCGATTAAGGCAACGAACATGGCTAGGCCTGTCAACAGGCCGAAATAGATACTGGGAATAAAATTGGATAGCACCAGAATTGAGAAACCGATGATGATCGTCAGTGATGTATAATACAGGGCACGGCCAATGCTTCGGTGACAGCGATGAACGGCCTTCATATAATGGTGGTCGACCCTGAACTCTTTTTTATATCTGTAGATATAGTGAATCGTATTATCGACAGCAATTCCGATGCTGATGGCTGCGATAGTGATCGTCATCATGTCAAGGGGAATATTCAGCCAGCCCATCACGCCAAGGACTACCCCAATAGCAAGCAAATTGGGTACAATGGCAATCAACGCTATTTTTATAGATTTAAACAGGATCAGAAACATCCCCATCAGCGCCAGGACAACTGCGCCAAGGGTCAAGATCTGCGATTTGAAAAGACTCTGCAGCATATTATTATACAGGACCAGCAACCCGGTTAAATGGACCTGTTCTTGCTTTAAGCCCAGTTTAGTGATCAGGCCCTGTCGAATCTTGGCCAATAAGAGGTCGCGCTTTAATGATTTTTCGGAATCTTTGACACGAATGGTGAAACGAACCTGATTGTGCTCTGGAGATACATAGGGTTTCAACACGATGCTTCTAAATTTATCAGGCAATTCTTTGTACAGCAAGGCCAGCTGAAAATTATCCAAGGGCTTGCCGTTGATTAACTTTTCGGCAACCTTCATCATGGTCCCCAGAGACAGGACCTTGCCGGTTTCAGGCAAGCTTTCAAGGTAATCATGAATTTTCACGATCAGAGCCATCTTGTCGGAAGTAAACCAATATTTTTTATCATCTTGTGATTTATCGAATTCGCTAAACTCGTCAAATTCCCCGTCCGCTTTGGGATTAGCCTTGGGTGCCGTCTTCGGTGCCGATGCTTCGGACTGATCCATTTCGACAATGACATCCAGCGGAGTGGTTCCGCCCAGCTTTTGATCAATGACCCTCATGCCTTGATAGATCTCCGTCGTATCTTTAAAGTAATCAATGAAGCTGTTCTCAACGACCAATCTGGATATTCCGAAACCACTGATAATAAACGTAAGGCAGCTAATTACCAGGATGAAGCGGCCGTGGGCTTCGGTGAATCTGGCTAACCATAGTGTCAATGAGAAGTTTGAATATCGTCTGGCTTGCGGAGTCTCTTTGCTCATCAACATCAAACCGGCAGGCAATATCAGAAATGTGACGATCATCGAGACCATAATCCCAGCAACCATCATCCAGCCAAAGGTTTTGACAGGCAAGATGTCGCAGAGCAGCAACGAGCCGAATCCGGCTATTGTCGTCAAGGTGGCATACAGGCAGGGAGTTATTTTCAAACGGACCGTATCGAGAATAAGTTCGCGCTGGTCGGCTTCAGGATTATTGAACAGCAGTTCTCTATAGCGCACAATCAAATGAATCGCAATGGCCATGGTGATGATCAGCTGCAGGGATATGAAGTTGGAAGATACAACCGTGACCTTCCAGCCAAACATCCCCAGAAGGCCCATCATGGAAATTGCCGAAAAGATGCAGCAAAACAGCGGTAAAAAGACCCAGCGCTTTCTCCTAAAAATAATACTTAAGGTGACAACCAGAAGAAAGAAGACGCCAAGACCGAATATCTTTAAGTCATTTTTGATAAAACTGATCAGATCGTCTGCAATCATGCTGATACCGCCCAGAAAAAGTTCGGCGTCGGAACGGTAGTTCTCCATGATGGCACGGATGGCGGCAATATCCTGATGCCAAATCTGCTTCCTTTTGTCCCGGTGTTTTTCTAATTCCGCGGTGACGTTGTTGAATTCAGCAATCTCTGCCGCAGTCAGCGTCTCAGCGTATTGTTTTTCTCGAAAATCGTGGTAACGGGCCAGTAAGTCCTGATAGACCTCATCGGTCCGAAATGTGATCTGAAGGGCAGTGGTCTTGAGATCCGGGCTGACCAGCAAATTTTGGTAAATGGGGCTGTTCTTAAACTCGATCCGGGCCAGTTTCCGATCGACTGTGGGCGTTTGGAGGGTTTGAATATGAGTGGCCAGTTGTTTAACCGGGACCGGCGGGCTTTCAAGCAGAGGGGCATCCAAAATCGAAACTACTTCCGAAACCCTTTCCAACTGCATTAATTCATCCCGCAGCCGCCGCAGGGTCGACAACGTCTTATCTGAGAATAAATCGTTTTTGGGGGTATAGGTCATCAACAGATAATCATATCCGCCATAGCGTGATGCAATCATCCGCGCGTATCTTAGGTCTAGATCGGTTTCGAGGATCAGCGTTTCCGCAGATGCATCCAGTTTAAAATTCTTTGCCTGGTAGCCAAGAATGAAAAATACGGCCAGGAGACAAAGGATGATGATTAGCGGCCTCTCAAGGATGACCTTGTCGTAAAACCGTGTGAGCAACGAGTGATGTTTTCTCATAGTGATCGCTTAAATCAATGGAGGGATTTTAGTTGACAACCGATTCTTCCAGTTTCAGCAGTAAATCGTCAATGGTTCCGTCTTTCAGTATTTCGCTAAACTGAGACCGGTAGCTTCGAATAATGCTGACGCCTTGGATCTCGACATCATAGATCTTCCAGCTGTTCATTGAATTGTAAAACTTGTATAACATGGATATTTTTTTGTCTTTAGAGATCAGGTTGGTTGAAATATGGACTTTATTATCGACCTGCAAAGGCGGCTCATAGATGATTTTTTCTTCTGTATAAAGTGTAAGTTTATTGAGATATGATGTTCTGAGCTTTTTTATGAAAAGGTCTGTGAATTTCTCCTTGTTTTCGGCGGTTAGACCGGGCCAGTGCTGTTTCCCCAAAGACAGCTTGGCCATAAGTTCAAAATCAAACATGGGGGTAACGATTTCGACAATTTGCTTGCTCTTTGTCTCTTGCGCAAGGTCTTGCTTCTGCAAAACCGCAACTACGGCATCAAGTTTAGTTTTCAAAAATTCTGCGGCGGGACAATTATCCTCAGCAATGGCAGTCTGACTCAAGATCAACAAACATATACCGGCATACCATAAGCGTTTCATCATCCATTCCTTATATCTAGAAATTTGACACCTTGTGGAGTACGAATTACAAACTTCCAAGTACTCACGATATCATGAAACAAGAAGATTTTACAGGAAAAATCTAAATTCGCAAAATAATTGGGTTGAGCGGTTCAACGTTCACCGTTCCGGGCTGAAAGGCTCGAACTGACTCATATCAAAAAGATTTCGCCACAATAGGAATGACAAGGATGATTCACCCAATGGGTGAAAGATGCAAATCGGCACAGTGTGGAACAAAGCAAGAGATGTCAAGTAATCATAGCCTTTGAAACCCGAACCGATCACTTTAGGCAATAATAGATACAAACACCTCGATGTGTCAATTAGGAATTGGTTTAGCAAGTGAGATAATGGTGTATGCTGCCAATCCGCCAAAGCTGCTTGCGTCTTTTCCAGAGGCTTTTTCAAATGATATCTGGGGCGTTCCCGCTGAAAGACCTGGACGAGCAACGGCCTGCGGTCTAGTCATTCGGTTACAGGGGTATTCTGGCGAAGGCAAATAAAACAGTTGACGCAAAATTCATCATATTTTAAAAGATCGCAGAACATATTGAGGAGGTAAGCGCTATTTTTTACCCACAGAAACGCAGCGGATACATTAAAGAAAAAGGCCTCGGTTTCATTCATATCTATTACGGGCAAGGGGTCGGTAAAACCACCAGGGCTATTGGGCTGGCGATGAGAGCCGCAGGCGATGGCCTGCAAGTTGATATTGTTCAGTTCATGAAGTCCGGGACTTCGGCAGAAGTGACTATTTTTAAAAAGATCCCCAACATCCGGTATTGGTGTCCCGGCAAACATCCGTTTATAATGACCAGCGGCCCAAAGGCGGTACACTATGAGCATGCCTCAAAAGCATTAAGCTTTGCATTTGAGGCCATTGAAAGAGGAACTCACCTGCTCATTTGCGACGAAATATTGGATACCATAATTTTCGATGTTCTTCAAAAAGAGCAAGTGCTGAAACTCATTGAAAAATGTAAACATAACGTCGAGCTGGTTATGACCGGCATCAATGCGCCAGCAGTAATCATAGATAAGGCTGATTATGTGACGGAATTTGTGCAGGTAAAACACCCCTATTATCAGGGGGCCCGAGCCAGGAAGGGCATCGAATACTAATAAAGCTCCTCGCCGCAAGCGGCGGGGAGCTTTATTTTTGATGCAAAATCTCCTCCGGCACAAGACCTTCAAGATGGGGAAACTCATCGGTCATATGCGGCAACTGCAGGGCTCCCATAAACTCTTTCTGGAAGTTTGGCTCCACGGTCAGTTCAATATATTCCACATTGCGGGATACCCAGTTGGCCTCCACACGTTTTTCGCGATTCAACAGCGCCGCCCGGCATCCATCCCCGGCTGCATTGCCCACAGACACTATTTTTTCGATCTCACAATCCGGAAATAAGCCCATGATCAGGGCTTTTTCTCGATCCACATGGGTGCCGAAAGCCCCGGCGATTTTGACCCTGTCCACCTTCTCAATGCCCATACGGTGTACCATGAGTTTGCAGCCGGCATAAAGCGCTCCCTTGGCAAGTTGGATCTGCCGCACATCCTTCTGGGTGATCACGATGTCTTTACCGATACTGGTCTCTTCCGCCCAGGCCAGCACAAACTCAGGCTGGCCGGTATCCGGGTTTTTACGGAAACGATCGGATTTATGCTCTTTTTTATTGAAAGCGCCGCTTTTGGTGACGATACCGGCCTTGTATAGTTCGGCCAACAAATCCAGGATACCGGATCCGCAAATTCCCTTGGCTTTCATGTCTTTGGGGTCTGAGTAACTACGCCAGGCATCTCTGCCGATAACCTTGTAATCCACCGCATGGGTTTGCGGATCGATCTTGATCCGCTCCATAGCTCCGGGTGCCGCCCGCATCCCGAAGGCCAGTTGAGCACCCTCCAAGGCTGGCCCGGTGGCACAGGAAGAAGAAATGAGCTTCTCCTTGTTGCCCAAAACCAGCTCGCCGTTGGTTCCAATATCGATAATTAGCTGAATTTCATCACTGTTGTAAGGTTCTTCAGCAATCAACACACCGACATTATCCGCTCCTACAAAACCTGCCTCGTTCGGCAATACAAACACATAGGATGAAGGGTTAATATGGATGCCCAGATCACGGGCTCTGATATCCAGGCTGTGGTGGATTACCGGAGGAAATGGGGCCAGGCCAACATGTTCCGGATCGAGCTGAAGCAAAATATGATGCATAGCGGTGTTGCCACCAATAGTGATATCCTCGATATCTTCCCTGGCAAGCCTGCGGTAGATCTTGTCCTCCTCCGGCACTTCTACCCATTTTTCGGGCCCTTCTTCGCCCTTCTTCTTTTTCACCTTCTTTTTGGGCGGATAGGTTCCTTGAATGGCCTGATCGATCAACGAGTTGAGCGCTTCAATGATGTCATTGTTCATCTTTTCAAGCCCCCCCTCGTTCATCATGTGATAGGTAATGCGACTCATTACATCTTCACCATATTTGCACTGGGGGTTCATCATGGAGACGGTGTCGATAACTTCCATGGTGGTAAGGTCACAAAAATAGGCAGCCACCGTTGTCGTCCCGATATCAATGGCGAGCCCATAACTAGTTTCGATTTTTCCCGGCCGCACGCGAATGAGTTCTTTGTCCATCCAAACGCTGACAGTGACTTTCCAATCTCCTTTTCGCAATGCACCGGGCAGCTGCCGCAGGGCCTGGATGTCAATGCTTAGATCGCTGAGGTTGTATTTTTTTTGCAATTGGGCGCAAACCCGCTCAAAATCCCCGGTAGGCTCCTCAAATGACGGTTTTTCTGCTTCCACATAGTACAATTTGATCGCGGGATTGTGGTCAATGTGAATGTCGCGCGCTGCCTTGCTGACCACCTGTTTGCCGGCCCGGGACTCTTCCGGCACGAAAACCAGGAGATCTCCAAGGATTTTGGCAACGCAACCCAGCCGGTACCCCGCCGTCCTTTCTTCAGCATTAATGAACTTTTCCTCTTCTTCCTGCCAGGGGCTCACATGAGATCGCTTGGAGTCGATGCCGTATTTTTCGAAAAATCCCTCTTCGATCCGAATCTTGCATTTACCGCAGACTTTCTTTTCCCCGCACAAGGCCTCGATATCTGCACCCAATCGGCGTGAGGCCTCGATGACGCTGATTTCTTTTGGCACCTCGCCTCTGCGGCCAGAGGGTTGAAAAATCACCCGTACATTTTTGTCTATCATTCGCGTCTCTCCTTCTTTTCGACTCAGACACTATCCGCTAGTTTTCCACCCAACGAGCCTACCGTCTGCTAGCCCTGCTCCTGCAATTTTCTCAACTGACTGATCATTTTAATGGCTTCCTGAACCGCATTGCCGGCCGATTCCGCGTAACCGTCTGCCCCAAAAAGATCTGCCACATCCTGCGTCACGGGGGCCCCGCCCAACATGATGGCCACATTCGGATTTTTTTCCTTGATCATCTCAATGACCTTCTTCATGCCGGTCATGGTGGTGGTCATCATCGCCGACATGGCCACAATTTCGGAGTCGGTTTTCATCTGTTCTTCCACAAATTTCTCCAGCGGAACGTCCCGTCCAAGATCATGAACCTCAAAACCGCCCACATCGAACATGAGTTTAATAATATTTTTACCGATGTCATGCACGTCTCCCTGCACCGTGCCGATAACCACCTGGCCCATTTTCTTTTGATCTTCCTTTTTTATGTGAGGTCTGAGAATATCCAGTCCGGCATACAGGGCGTCAGCACACATCAGCATCTCGGGAACGAAATATTCCTGTTTGTCATAGAGGTCTCCAACGGTTTCCATACCGGCCGCCAAACCGTTCATGATGGCCTCAAAGGCGTCCAATCCTTCATCCAGGGCGATCTGTGACCACTCCTTGGCCAGGTCTTCATCGTATTCCACAACGGCTTCGGCCAATTTGTCAAGAATCTCTTTTTTTCTTACGTCGTCCATAGTGTCCTCCTTCCTGATCCAGCTCAACTGCCAACAAGCAGGATACAGTTGATTGAAGTCAGCTAAAGTGTCAAGTGAGCTAAAACGATTCCCGCTTGGAGCGGGATTAAGGAATCGCCGCCGGTTTGACCGAATTTTAAAATCGACAGCCCGCCTCAGGCGGATTAAGCATTTTAGGCACTTTCAACTTTAGGCATTTTCATTATTGTAATCTTCCTACTGCCGGTGAGGGTTTTTTACCGTATTCCCTTATCGTGCGCACATAAACCTCTACGTTTTCCCTTTTTACATCCGGCCAGAGATCACAGCCCGGCCATACCGCATCCACGCCATCGTCGATATTTTTTTTGATCTCCGGCTCCACATCGGCGACGTCACCGGTAACCAGGGTGTCGTAGGGATTAAAATATCCAAAAAGCAGGACATCGTTCCCGATTTTTCTGCGCGTTTCAGCTATCGTATTTTTATGGTCCACACTGATCGCATCGGCACCGCATTCGTTCATCATCTCCACGATCAGATCGGTGGATCCGCAGATATGATTGACCGTGGGGCCCTTCAAGGAGTCAAATATCTTGGTGAGGTTCGGCTGGATAAGCGTCTTCCACATCCGCGGTGAAATGAGATCCGACCCTGAACCCATCTCGCGGATACTGATATAGTCCACGCCGAGTTCCTCATAATGTTGAGCGACCTTAATTACCAAATCAGTCATATCAGAAAGAAAGGCCTCAATTCTGTCCTTGTCTTTTTTAAGCCCCTTCAGCAGCAGGTCCAATTCATAGACCTGACCGGCCATGGTAAACGGCCCCAATAACCAGCCGCCAATGGCATATTTACCATCCCCGTATGCCTTGGCAATTTTAATGGCCTCATCCACCAACGGCATCCGGCCCCTCTCGAGGATATCGTCGGGGATTTTCACATCGTCCAGGGAGTCCCATTTGTACGGAACAGTGGGATAGAGTATCTCCTCTGATTTCTCATACAGACTGATGCCGCGACCCATGGCCTCGGGTATGGTGCACATGTCATAGGGAATGATCAAGGCGTCAAAGCCGAACATCTCAGCTGTTTTGATCGCCGAACCGGCCAGATACTCGGCAGACGCATGGACCTGCGGGAAACGGATGCCCATCTCCTGGATGGCCTGGATGAGGACCATCCCCTGGCCGCTAAAAACGGGCATGACATCAATCGGTTCTTTTTTAAAAAGTTTAACTACCCTTTCTTTTGGTTTCATTTCACTCATGGTTTACTCCCTTTAGTAAGTTATAGTTTCATGTTCTCGCGACCTAATCCGGACATTACACAAAAGCCCGCTTTCCAAATTCCATCATTATCCTTTCGTTATCCGGCTTCGGCTGAATCAGCATCTAAGCCTTGCGGCCGCAGCGCAGCAGTTGGGCAGACGGCCGCACATTTGCCGCAGGAGGGACATTTTTCCTCTACCATTGAGGCGTCTGCAGATAGGGTCAGCCTGGTTTTATTTCCCCGGTAGGCAAAGTCTAAGAGCGGTTCTCCATGCAGCTTGCTGCACACCCAGACACATTTGCCGCAAATGATGCACTGGATGGGATCATAGGTGATGTAAGCATTGGTGGTGTCCAAGGGCAGAAACTCCGCGGGCAGCCCCCTGAAGTCTTCAGGCCGCTTGAGCTTGACTTTGACTTTGGCCGCAAGTTTTTGCAAATCACATTTTTTGTTCTTCCAGCACGCCCGGCAATCAAGGTTATGGTAGGCGATGAGCAATTTATAGGCAGTGCGGCGTATCCGCATGACTTCCGGGGTTTGGGTGTACACCTTCATGCCGTTTTGCACCGGCAGCGTACAGGCGGTCACCAAGCCCCGGCCCTCGACATGAACATAACACAGGCGGCATCCCCCGTAGGGGAGCTCGGCCTCAGGTATATAACAAAGGTTGGGGATGTAAATCTCGGACGCCAATGCGGCCTCTAAAATTTTGGTCCCCACGCTGGCTTTCACCGCTTTGTCGTCGATGGTTAATTCAACTTGCTCCATGCTTATTCATCCTCGTCGGTCGGCGCCTCACCGGCAGGTATCTCACTGGGGGGCACTTCACTGATGGGTGAAACTTTGACCACCGCGTCATACTCCGGGGGACAGACCTCCAAGCAATTCCCGCATTTGACGCATTTTTCTTGATCAACTACTTTATAGCGCTTGGGGTGTTCGACAATCGCTTCAGTAGGACAAACGACAACACAATGTTCGCACCCTCGATAACATTTTTGCGGAATAATGTAATAGGCGATCAGGTCGCGACACACCAGTGCCGGGCAACGTTTTTCCTGAAGGTGTGCTTGATATTCTTCTTTAAAATATCGGATGGTGGTCAACACCGGATTAGGGGCCGACTTACCCAGTCCGCACAAGGATCCGGCGATGATGTCTTCACCCAAAGCAACGAGCTGCTCGATATCCTCGGATTTGCCCAGGCCGCTGACGATATCGTTCAGAATACTCAGCATTTGGGTGGTTCCCAGGCGGCACAGGACGCACTTGCCGCAGGATTCCTGCACGGTGAAGTCCAGAAAAAAACGGGCGGCGTCAACCATGCAGTTATCTTCGTCCATGATAATCATACCGCCGGAACCCATCATTGCGCCCGCTTCCAGAAGAGAATCAAAGTCAATGGGGGTATCGAGAAACGATTCCGGCAAACACCCCCCCTCAGGTCCCCCAGTTTGCACCCCATTATACATTTTGCCGCCGATTACCCCCCCACCGATATCATCGACAACCGTCCGCAGGGAGGTGCCCATGGGCACCTCCACCAGCCCGACGTTTTGCACCTTGCCTGCCAATGCAAAAACGGCCGTGCCCTTGCTCCCCTCGGTGCCGATGTTCGCAAAGAATTCACTTCCCCGTTCAATGATCACTGGAATGTAAGCGAAGGTTTTGACGTTGTTGAGCTGAGTGGGTTTTTGGCGAAATCCCGATTCAATGGACTGGGGGGGTCTGACCCGCGGAAATCCTCTTTTGCCCTCGATTGAGTACATCAGGGCACTGGACTCACCGCAAATAAAAGCCCCTGCACCTTGAAACACCTCGATGTCGAAGTTAAAGCCGGTCTCCAAAATATCTTCGCCCAACAGCCCAAATTGCTTTGCCTGTCCAATAGCCGTTTTGAGCCGTTGCACCGCAAGGGGATACTCCATCCGGGTATATATGTACCCTTGAGAAGATTTCAGTACAAAGGCACAGATGATCATACCTTCCAAAACGGCATGCGGATCACTCTCAAGCACAATCCTGTCCATGAAAGCACCCGGGTCGCCTTCATCAGCGTTGCAAATTACATACTTGGGCGTGTTGGCAGACTTCAGGCAAGCCTCCAGTTTTCTACCGGTGGGAAACCCGGCCCCGCCCCTTCCCCGCAACCCTGATTGCTTGATTTGCTCCACAATATCCGCCGGGTTCATTTTGAGGGCCTTGTTCAGGGCACTGTAACCGCCCAGAGCAATGTAGTGATTGATGTTTTGCGGATCGATGAAACCGCAATTTCTAAGCAGCAATCGGAGTTCATGTTCAGACCGGGGCAATTCGGGAATATGGGGTGGGCTGCCATCGCCGCCCTCGAGGGTTCCCAACGCAATTTCCATGCAGGGGTCATCCTCCTGCAGATACCCTTCAACCAACCGCGTAACCATTTCCGGGGTCACATTGTTGTAACAGATACGGGGATAATCCGGTTTACTGATGATCACCAATGGTTCATAATTGCCATAGCCCACTGAACCGGTTGAAACGATCTTGGCCTCCAGATTTAACCTGGCAAGCTCTTTTTCAAACTCCGCAACAACCTCCAGGGCGCCTGCGGCCCGGTCACTGGTTGCAGCACCGATCCGTATCACCGGGATTCCGTCCCCTTCCAGAGACTCCCATTGCGCGATGGCGTTCTGTCTGATTTCATCAAATGTCATCATAGTATTTTATCTAATCTGATTTAAGCAGAATCAAAAAATCGTTAAATCAACAAGGCATTAAAGATTCGAAGCACGAAATCCGAAACAAATCCCAAATTCGAATGTTCCAATTTTCAAAACGATGCCAGCATTACGCATTCATTCAAATTTGATTTTGTTTTGGTCATTGGAATTTCTATCATTTGATATTGTTTCGGATTTCGATATTCGGATTTCGAATTTAATTTATCTTTAAATCAAAGTCTCCTAGACATCGACAAAGTCTTATTAATACTAAGGCTAATAATTACTTCTTATAGGTTGTTTAATTATCTGCTTCCGCCTTGGCAGCTTCTGCTTCTTCCATTTTAAGGTTGACCAGTACTTCGTCTACTTTGGTAGAGGTCATCTTCGGAAAAATTTTTTCGCCGATGACCATCACCGGCGCCAATCCGCAGCAGCCAATACAGGCGACCCTGTCCAGACTGAACTGTTTATCCTCGGTAATTCCGCCCACTTCGACATCCAGCGCCCTTTCGAGGGCTTCCAGGACCAGCCCGCCGCCAACCATGTGACAGGCCGTCCCCATACACATCTGGATGGGATGTTTCCCAAGGGGAATGTACCGAAAATGGTTATAAAACGAAGCCACACCATAAATCTGAACATCGGTCATTTCCAGATAAGCCCCGATCTCGCTGATTGCCAGCTTGGGAAGATAGCCAAAGGCCTCCTGCACCCTTTGCAGAATGGGAATAAGATGGCTTCTGTCTGGCTCAAATTGAACCAGGATTTGGGCTATTGCTGCTTTAATTTGCTGGACTTCCGCTGCGCTTTGCTCTTCCATTATGCTTTCCATTGCTCAGATAGAAATTTCGGAATATCGCTTCCTTCCAGAGGACCCAGGATGATTTCCCAACCGGGAAGCTCTTCCTCCAACTCGGCCACTAGCTTCTTGGCCACGCCCGGAATGATAAGCTTTCTGTGTTTCACTTTGTCTGCCACACCGTATTTCTTAAAAAATTCAGCAATCGCCTCCCCGTTGAACTTGCCCGAGGTCCAGGCGGCCATGACTCCCAGCCCTTCGGTATTATTAATGCATAAATAAGCCGGCATATTGCCCTCCTCGATCGCCGCGGACACAATAAAATAATCCAGCGCATAATTGGTGGAGATCAGGACGGGGGAGTTTTCATCAGGGTTGCCGATCGCGTATGCCTTTTCTTCGACGGTCATCGGTCTTCTGGGATCGCTGAAAATATTGAACCGAAGTACGAGGAGGGGCAAAAGAAAGTGTGCATTTGCTTGAGACCACACCACGATGCCGGCATATTTGGTCATGAGTGCAGCGGCTGCCAGTGTCTCCTGGAATCTATCCGGGTACATGAAGCAGGGAAAGGCAATGGTCGGATACCCAAGGGGCCTGAAGCCTTTTTTCAAAGCAGCCCTTCTAATGAGGGTTTGATCTCGAATACCTTCCAACATATTTTTAAAGCCGGGATCCAAAACCATGTCTTCGATTCCGGCATCTTTCAAATCCGATGTAACAGATACGACCGCATCGATGCTTTGCCCTTTGACGCCTGCTGCAACACCAAGTTTTTTAAGTTTCGGAATGGCGACGTTCATATTCTCATTGGTTATGGGATAAACAAGTGGTTTTCTGTCAGCACACAGCGCGGCTGCGGAAAACAAGACATCCGTATCCTCACAGATCAAAATCAGTGCAGCTTCCGTGGTTTGATAGGCTTTTTTGACCAACGCCTGGAATTTGTCTTTATCGCCGGATTCAAAGCAAAGCGCCAGCAGATTGATCCTGAGCTTTTGTCCGATTCTTTCAAAATCAAATGTGTTGATGTGCTTTAGCTTTTCTTCGATTTCCGATTCGGCTCCCTTATCTGAGATCAGGATGGCGATGCCGGGTTCGTGAAAAAAGGTCTTCTCATGCCGGAACATGACTTGTTCTTCACCAATGGACAGTGTATTTTCACCCGTTCCGATGGTCACAAGCTTTATGGGAGGGGCCATGGCGGCCTCCAGTTGCGCCTTAACTTGCGGATCCAGATAAGGACAATCCTCAAGTTTAGCGCCCCCTGTGGCCAATTTCATGGCAAACGCAAAACAGGTTGCATAACCGCATTCTTTGCAGTTGGTTTTGGGCAACATTTTCATTATTTCCGCTCCCTTGAGCGCCATAACAAACCTCCTATTTCTTCATAAAGTGAGCCAAGTAAACGTTAGGGGCTTCGCCCCTATTGCAATGGTGTAATTAAACAACCATCTCTTTAATCAGCTTGAGTGCCTCCGGATGCCTGAGGATGAGGAGATTGGCTCCGGCCAAAATGAACGTGATACCGGTGATGGCCTCCCAGAGGATGCCTTGTTCTCTATTTTCCTTTGCCTCTTTGGTTCTCCAGCAATCTCCTCCGAAATCACAAAGGATGGGCATCTGCATCATTTTGTCTTTGTCAGCGAGGCCGAATTGCTTGATCTCTTCAATGATCGAAAATGTATATTCAAGTCCATAACCCAGGGCTGATGCCGTGGGATCAATCACAATCTTTTCCGGAGGGAAAAACTTGCAAAGGGCGATATTCAATTCTTTGGTCAGATTGGCATCCATAGACGCCTGGGCCACGATGGCATGGCCGTGCTCCATTGCAGCTTTGGCAATCTCTTCATAGTTACCCTTTACCAGAGGAGCCAGGAGTAAGTTTTTACCGGAGCATGCACGGGCGACTTGCGTTAACACCTGTGCGTCCTTCTCTTCCATATCTGTCCCCCACACGATCAGCGGGACATCCACGGCATCTGCCACTATTTTTGTAATCTCGGCCGCTTCTTCCGCTGATCCGTTCTTGCCCATGGGATCAGCGCTTAGCAGCCGAAGGCAAAGCATTTCGGCTCCGAATACCTCAACACATTTCTTGGCCCACTTGACCGGATCGGATACGACATCTTCAAATGGTTCCAATACCGACGGTGCCCAATTCTCCGGTTCTGTGTCCAGAATTTCCAATGCCAGTCCCGGTGGGTTCGGAAGTGAACCTTCAAAAAAATGGAACGGCAACGTGTTTTCTCCCCCTATTTTGAGGGCCTTTTCTCCGTGTCCCACAACGGTCTCTCTGATGTTTACTGAGATTTTCTCCAACGGCGGCTCATACTTCATCATATCTGCCTCCTTCTATACTTCTAACCAGGAATGTGAATACAGAGACTTGCCCATCAGAACCTGAACCGTTTTTACATACTCAAGCTCTTTTTGAGGAAGCGCAGAGATATCCATATTCTCTTCATCCATGGCACGATAAATGAGCTCAACCATCTCCGGCACCTCTCCCCGGATGAGACGAATAAGTTCCCGGTCAAAGCCACTGACAATGGCGGAATGCTGGCCATATCTTCCGATCATGACCAGGAAAGTGCGATTGAGCAGGCTTTTCAGTTCCTTGGGAGCACCATAGGATAAATTGGACAACCCGCAGGTAGACTTGGCCCCCGGTAGCAAATCCTGCAGCATCTGGATAAATTCAAGGTATGAGGTTACCTGGCGTTGATCAACGCCAATGGGCAGCAGCACAGGGTCCACCCAGATATTCTCATTGGCAATGCCCAATTCATTTGCAACGGCCGCCGACTCCATAATACTGGCTGCGCGTTCATCTGCATCAGAAGGCAATCCGGCATCGTTGATAACGGAGAGGACCACGTCAGCCGAATATTTGGCTGCCAGCGGCAGCATGGTTTCCATGCTTTCTGTGGCTCCGGAAGCGGAGTTGAGGAGGGCCTTACTTTTGCAGAATTTAAGGCCTGCCTCCATGGCTAACGGATTGGTCGTATCCAAACACAGGGGTAGGTCGGTAACCTCTTGGACCGTATTGATGAGCCACTCCATGGTCCCTTCAGGATCCTTTTTTACAGGCCCTACATTGACGTCCAAGTAGTCCATGCCATTTTTCGTCTGCGCAGCGACACATTGCTGGATCGGACCCGGTTCTCGCTCCTTTATCACCCGCGAGATCTCTCCGGACATAACATTTAAGTCTTCACCAATGAGAATCATAATACATCCTCTCCTTTTTTAATGGTATTTTAGGCCTTTTAAACCGTATTTAACGGGATGGCTATAGTCCACGGGATGATTTTTTACCGGATAATGGACTATTTTAATGAGTTTTCGACAAGCTTTGACGTTAGGAAAAGAAGGGAATTTGCCCCCAGGAATTGAGAGTAGATTTTGCCGGGATGGCGAACATCACAATGGACTTAATTGGATCTGGTTTGCGATAAAACTAACATGGCGGTAAATGACGACGGATGCGGTGCAGTATCTTACATTTGTTGACCCTGTCCGATATAATCCAAATAATTCAATGCATCTTCATCACCCAATTCAGCAGCATGCTTGAAATCTTCCATGGCTTTGGCATTATCACCCGACAAAAGATAAACTCGGCCTCTGCCGTAATAATACATCCCGTTTTGCGGTTCGAACTTGAGCGCCCGATTGATTAAAGAAATCGCCGTTTGAAAATCGCCGAGCTGGCCATAGGATATGCCCTGCTCAAAATGGGCCCGGCTGTGATTTGGATTCAGGGTTATGGCTTTTGCAAAATAGCGGATAGCGGCTTTATCGTTTCCATAGGTGGCAACCAGGGCGCCCTTCCTGAACCAATAGTCCGCGTCTTTTTGCAAAGCTTTAGATTTCTTCTTCGTCGTTCGGCTTAAGGCCGGACCCTTTTTGCTCGATGTCTTTTCTTGCGCCCACGACAGGTCCCAATAACCGCTAATAAGTGTCAAAACCAGAAAGCCGCAAAATAAAATTAAGCGCGTTTGTTTGTGTTTCATGCAATTCTCCTATATCATAAGTACAAAATTTTATTGTACTATATGTCATAAATCGCCGGCCTGTCAAAATAAAAAGGCCGTGACGATGCCGAACAAATCCATATTGACAATAAACCTGTGCTTCGCTATTTAGCGTGTTCATCTTTATCCGATCGCAGGAAGCTATCATATAATGGGGTGGAGCTAAATCCGATACTTAATTGATAAGGCTCTCGAAATCCGTCTTTTACCCCTGCATTGTGAAAATTTAAAAAGGAGGCTGGTATGAAGAAAACATCATTTTGGCTTGGAATCCTGCTTGCGCTTATCTTGACCATCCCATCTGTGGTTGCCGCACAACAAAAGGTTCGCGGCGTCACCGATACCGAAGTTACGATCGGCTGGAGCACACCCCTCTCCGGCCCGGCGGCTCTCTGGGGAGTGACCGGACTGGGTGGCAAAGCATGGCTCGATTATATCAATGATCAGGGGGGCATCCACGGCCGCAAGATCAATGTGATTCTCAAGGATGACGGATACAATCCCGCCCGGGCAATGGCCAATCTTCAAGAGATGAAAAATGAAATCTTCGCGGTAACCGCCCTGCTGGGGACCGCGGTGGTCAATGCCTGCCGGGATTTTTTCCCGGAAAACAAAATGCCTCTGATAAATGCCTACGGAAATACCCGCATGTTCGAGGATTACCCCAAGGATAAACTCCGCTATATTTTCGTTTCTTACCCGGATTACCGGGACGAAGCAGAGTTCCTGACGGCATGGGCCTTCAAGAACCTGGGAAGCAGGAAATTCGCTATCTTCTATCAAAATGACGATTACGGGAAACTCGGCTGGTTAGGTATGGCCAACGGAGTGGGGCAACTGTCCGGCGCCGAGACAGTCGCAGCGGTTCCCTATGAAGTCACCGAAAGGGCCCTCAGCGCCCATGCCCTCAAGCTCAGGGAGTCCGGAGCAGATACCCTTCTGCTGTACACGAGCCCGGTCCATGGTCCGCTGGTCCTCAAAGAAATGGCCAAAGTCGGGTATCGTCCCAAGGTGTTGGCCTCTTTTCCCCTGGGCGATCCTATCATGTACCAGATTGCCGGCGAGGTCTGGGAAGGAGTTTATCCCGCCGGACCGAACCTCGGTGGCATGCCGGGTGTAGACCCGGAGGCCGACCGGATTGCTGATATCCTTAAAAAATACAATCCCAAAATCGCCGGTAAGGAGTACCTGGGACTTTTCGGGGCTGTCAGCTCGATGTACCTGGTAGAAGGCCTCAAGCAGGCGGGACGAAATCTCACCCCCGAAACCATGATCCGGGGGATGGAATCCATCAAGAACTGGCAGTCTGAAGCAGGCGGCGCCAAAGTAACGTTCGGACCCAATCGCCATCATGGTGCCAACGGCTCTCGGTTGTACCGTGCACAGGGAGGAAAGCATATCCCCCAAACAGACTTCATCATGTACCAACCGAGGTTTTAAATCGTGCCTTTGCTAGAAGTTGACGATCTATCTATCAGCTTCGGGGGCATTCAGGCCCTGGCAGAGGTAGACTTCCAGGTGGAAAATGGGGAGATCCTCTCGGTGATCGGTCCCAACGGCTCGGGCAAGACCACCATGTTCAACTGTATCTCCGGTGTGTACCGTCCCGACGAGGGTCTCATCCGCTTTCGCGAAAAAAGTCTGCTCGGTCTATCGCCGGATTCGATCGCCCATAGAGGAGTCGCCCGCACGTTTCAGAATCTGCGTCTCTTTCTGCACATGACCGTTGTGGATAACCTGCTTCTGGGCCGACACATCAAGTTTCACAAAAACCTCATCCATGCCCTCCTCCGCCTGCGCCGCGAGGAAATCCGCCACCGCGAGGTAGTCGAGGAGATCATCGATTTTCTGGATCTTCAGGCCTATCGGCAGACCCGGGTGTCCGATTGCCCCTATGGCGTTCAAAAGCGAGTGGAGATGGGCCGCGCCCTGGCCATGGAACCCCATTTGCTCCTGCTGGACGAGCCCATTTCTGGACTGACCTCGGAGGAAAAGGAGGAGACGGCATACCGCATCAACGAAATCCGGGGCCGATACAAGACGTCCATCCTTCTGGTGGAACACGACCTCAGAATCGCTTCCAGGTTGGCGGACCGCATGATCGCCTTAGACTACGGAAAAAAGATTGCCGAAGGCAGCCCGGAGGAGGTCCAGCGCACGCCTGAGGTAATCAAAGCCTATTTGGGCGAAGATTGAAAGGACAACGCGGAAAGGGGAATTCGGAATGCGGAATAAAGAATTCAATGGTACCAGATTCCGTAATGTGAAAGATGGAAACGTTACTCAAAATCGCCAACATTGAGACCCTTTATTATGACAGGATCTACGCCCTGCATGGCCTCTCGCTGGAGGTGAAGGCAGGGGAGATCTTTGCAGTCCTGGGGCCCAATGGTGCGGGCAAGACCACGTTGCTCAAAACCATTGCCGGCCTGCTCAAAGACCAACCCAAAAAGGGCGCCATCCACTTCATGGGCAAACGCATTCACCGCTTGGCCCCGGAGCGGGTCGCGCGGCTGGGAATCGTCTATGTTCCGGAAGATCGCGGACTGTTCCGAGAACTCAGCGTTAAGGAAAACCTGGACCTGGGATGCTGGGGACGATCGGATTCCGGCATCACGGACGACGTTGAATTCATCTACCAGCTGTTTCCCATTCTTAAGAACCGCGCATATCAGCAGGCCGAGACCCTCTCCGGCGGGGAACAGCAAATGCTGGCCATGGCGCGTGCCATGCTGCGGCGACCGAAACTGCTCATGCTGGATGAACCATCCCTGGGGTTGGCCCCCCGCGTGGGGCGTGAGGTATATGAAGCCCTCTCCAAGATCAGTCAGGCGGGCACCACCATTCTGCTGGTTGAGCAAAATGCCAAGATGGCCCTGCGCATCGCAAATTTCGGCTATATCATGGAATCCGGGAGGATCGTGCTGGAGGGCACCGCCCAGGAACTTCAAGAAAATCAAGATGTACAGGAGCTGTACCTGGGGGTGGGCGGTGATACGGTATCGCCCAAGGGATGGCGTTTATACAAGAAAAGGAGAACATGGTAATGCAAACCCAGGCGACCCATTTTCCGCAGCTCTTTTTCGAACAGGTGGAACGCTTTAAAGAGCGGGTCGCCCTGCGCCATAAGGACTATGGTGTCTGGAATCGGATTTCGTGGATGCAATACGGCTGCAAGGTGCGTGAGGTGGCAGCCGGTCTGCTGGCTCTGGGTTTGCAGCCGGGGGATCGCGTGGCCATCCTGGGGGACAACCGCCCCGAATGGCTGATCTGCCATTTAGGTGCCATGACTGCCGGTGGGTGCACCTGCGGTGTTTATCCCACCTCGGCTCCGCAACAGGTGGCCTACGTGGTCGGCCATTCGGAAGCCAAGGTGCTTTTCGTGGAAAATGAGGAGCAGGTGGACAAAGTCCTCCAGGTCATCGACGAGCTGCAGCACACCCGGGTGGTGGTTTGGGATCCCAAGGGACTGTGGGGCTTCTCCCATGAGAAGATCACTTTCTTCGATGAGTTCCTCTCTGCGGCGCGAACCTACCTACGGGACCACCCTGAATCTGTTAGCGCCAGCATGAACGCCATTGAGCCGGATGACACGGCCATGATCATCTATACCTCCGGCACCACCGGACCGCCCAAAGGGGCCATGCTTTCCCACCGCAATATTTTGAAGCTGACAGAGTCCTTCGTTGCCGCCACGCCGTTTTATGAAAACGATGAGCTCCTATCATATCTACCGCTGGCTCACATCTACGAGAACCTGGTTTCTTTATTCCAGGCGGTCTGGGCAGGCGGCACCGTGAATTTTGTGGAAAGCATTGACACCCTGCCCCAGAACCTGAGGGAAATCTCGCCGACCGTCTTTTGCAGCGTGCCCCGCATTTGGGAGAAATTTGTATCGATGATCACCATCCGTATGTCCGACTCCACCCTCTTAAAAAAAGCGCTCTACAAACTGGCCGTTGACGTGGGCCTGCGCTATGTGCGTACCCCCAAAGGCAGCCGGCAGCGAGCTGCGTGGGGGTTTCTCTACTGGCCGTTGTATTGGCTGGTTCTTTACCATTTGAAGCGACAGCTCGGATTCGAGCGCATCCGTTATGCGGTGTGTGCAGCGGCCCCGGCTTCTCCCGAGCTATTTCAATACTACAACGCTCTGGGCCTTCCCTTGAGAGAAGGCTATGGACAGACAGAATCCACCGGGGTGATTGCCGTGCAGCGAATTGACCGGCCGCGCTGGGGTTTTGTTGGCGAACCGCTGCCCGGTGTGGACGTCAAAATCGCTGAGGACGGCGAAATCCTGGCCAAGGGGCCCAACGTCTTTAAGGGCTACTTTAAGGATCCCGAGCTTACGGCCCAGACCATCAAAGACGGCTGGCTGCGCACCGGAGATGTGGGTGCGATGGAGGATGGCCATCTCAAAATCCTGGATCGCAAAAAGGATATTCTCATCACGGCCGGCGGCAAAAACATCACCCCGGCTTATATCGAAAACAAGCTAAAATTCAGCACTTACATCCAGGATGCGGTGGTCATCGGCGATGGTCGCAAATACCTGACGGCCCTGATCCTCATCGACGAAGACAATGTCACCAAATATGCCCAAGACCACCGGGTGCCGTTTACCACCTTTGCCGATCTCACCCAGAATCCAACGATTCAAAAGCTGATTGAGTTGGAAGTCTCTAATGTCAATAAAACCGTTTCTCAGGTGGAGACCATCAAGAAATTCGAATTGCTTCCACGGCGCTTCTATGAGGAAGATGGAGACGTCACTCCCACCAAGAAGGTCAAGCGCCGTTTTTTGGAAAAACGTTACGCCGACCTGATCGATAAAATGTACAGCAGGTAGCCCGTATGGATCTCATTGAAAATTATAAACAAGAACTACAGCTCATCCGCAAGCCGTGGACCCGGGTTTGGGTCGGTGCTTTCGTCCTCCTCCTCCTGTTGCTGCCCTGGTTTGCCCCGGAATATATCATCTACACGTCAACGCTCATTTTCATTTACGCCGTCGGGGTTCAGGGACAGAATTTGCTGATCGGATACACGGGCCAGATCTCCTTTGGGCAGGCAGGCTTTCTGGCCATCGGTGCCTTCACCTTCGGGCACCTGAGTCGCTTCGGCATCCCTTGGCCCATCGGCCTTTTGGGTGCCGGTCTGGCGGCAGGTTTGTTCGGCATTTTGGTGGGCTTTCCTTCTCTGCGCCTGAAGGGCCCGTATTTGGCTATTGCGACCCTCGGCTTCGGCATTGCCGTCTATCAGATTTTCGCCAATTCCGAGTTGCTATCTGGCGGCCGCATGGGGCTTGTCATTCAAAAACTGGAGCCCATCTTTGGCTTATCTCGCCTAAATTTTAATTATTATTTTTACTTTTTAATCGCGCTGGTGTTTACACTGGCCACTTACAATATCATCTCTTCTTATGTGGGGCGCGCCTTTATCGCCATCCGTGACAATGATATCGCGGCCGAGGTCATCGGGGTGAATCTTACCCGCTACAAGCTGCTGGCCTTTGCCGTCAGTTCCTTTTACACCGGAATTCAGGGCGGGCTTTACGGTCTCCTCCTAGGGTACTTGGAGCCCAACATGTTCACCTTTATGGAATCCATCACCCTTTTCGTGGCCGTCATCATCGGGGGATTAGCCTCCGTGGAAGGCTCGATCATGGGGGCGGCGTTCGTGATCCTCGTCCCCCAGTTTTTCAGTGAATTCAAGGAAATGGTTCCCGTGGTCTTTGGGGTAACCATACTGCTGGTGTTGATCTTTGAGCCCCTTGGGCTTTACGGCAGATGGTTTAAGATGAGACTTTATTTTCGAAACTGGCCCTTGAGGTGAGATTTCTTCATTTTGTTAATGATCAATTGAGGTAGCAGCTAGTCAATGAAATTGTTCTCATCTCTCCCTTTTAAAGGGGCGGGTTGGGGTGGAGGTGAATAAATATGGCAAACTTCTGGCAGTATGTGATTTCAGGTCTCGCCACCGGCGCCACATATGCTCTGGTGGCTTTGGGCCTGGCCCTCATCTATCGCTCCTCTCGCATCCTGCATTTTGCACACGGGGATATCACCACCGCCGGGACCTTTGTGGCTTTCACCCTGCTGGGGTTGAAGCTTCACTACATGGTTGCATTTTTTTTAGCCCTGCTCTTCGGAGCGGTCCTGGCAATGAGCTTCTATTTCTGTGTGTTGATCCCGGCCCAGCGTCGTGAAGCATCCCAATTGGGGCAGATCATCCTCACTCTGGGACTTGGGCTTATCCTTCAGGGTCTCGTGGCCTACTTTGGCGGCACCGAGACCCAATCCTTTCCATTTCCCCTCTCAGACTTTAAAACCTACCAGATCGGCGAAGTGGTCATCAGCCAGTTGAGTCTGGGCACTTTTGGCATCGGGGTGTTGGCCTGCCTGCTTTTTTACCTGCTGGTGCAAAAGACCCGGATAGGACTCGCCATGCGGGCCACCTCTGAGAATCTTCCCGCGGCCCAGACCATGGGTATCCCCACCCGTCAAATCCTTGCCCTGAGCTGGGGATTGGCCGCACTGCTGGGCGTTTTGGCCGGTATTTTTCTGGCTCCCGCTCTGCTGCTTGATCCCTTTTTCATGCTGGAACCTTTTCTGAAGGGCTTTGCCGCTGCGATTCTGGGGGGACTGAACAGCCTGCCCGGTGCCATTGTGGGCGGCCTTATTTTAGGCGTTGCCGAGAGTCTAGCGGGTGGTTATGTTTCCATCGCCTTCAAAAACACCTTCGCCTTTCTGATTATCATCCTGGTTCTGCTCGTCCGTCCCGAAGGTCTGCTGGGCAAAGAGTTCAAGGAGCGCGTATAGTTGCACCGAATTACGAATGTGACGGGTTTAAAATATCCGAACGCTGGTGGTTTGCATATGGATGATTCGAGCAAGAAGGTTGCGATTATTACCGGCGGGTCTTGTTCCCTTTCCGACCCAGACGGCCTATGTTGCCACCCAATTCAGCGTGGTCGGATTTTCAAAATCCTTACGGCTGGAGGCCGCCGACTTCGGGGTGAACGTTAGCGTTGTTTGTCCGGGATTTGTGCGCACGCATTGCCCTGTTAAATAGTTCGAGATTTTTAGATCACTCCTTGCCATTTTAACAATTTATTGGTTATCCTTAAATTCGACAATCTCTAAAAAGCGCTCAAACTAAGATTTGAGCGAAGAAAGTCCAAATCTCATATAAATCTATTAAAAGCATTGACCCGGTCTTTTTTCGCCCTTACCCTTTAGGCATGCTTCCTGGAATCAGCGTCGGTTTTTCAGCTTTGTATCAGCGGACAATAAAAGTAGGAGGTAATTCCATGAAACGAATATTGATGTTTATGATGGCGGTTTTGCTCGTGGCTGGTGGGGCGAGAGCCGATGAAGTGGTGGTGACGATGCATCTCGTGTCGCCAAGCGGGATAGGGAAAGAAATTGGCAATATCACGGCAAAGGACACTCAGTACGGAACTGTTTTTTTCCCCAATCTGAGCGAGCTTCCTCCCGGGTTGCACGGGTTTCATGTACATCAAAATCCTGATTGCGGTCCCGGCGAGGTCCAAGGAAAGATGGTTGCCGGTCTGGCGGCAGGTGGTCACTATGATCCGATGGATAGCGGGTATCACGCGGGCCCTTACGGAGATGGTCACCTTGGTGATTTACCTGCCCTATACGTGGATGCAGAAGGGAAATCCACACATCCGCTGTTGGCGCCACGCATAAAGGTTGGTGACTTGCGCAACCGTTCGTTGATGATCCATGCCGGCGCCGACAATTATGCGGATCAGCCCGCGAAATTGGGTGGTGGTGGCGCCCGAATAGCGTGTGGTGTCGTCAAATAGAAAAGGGCAGAAAGGGAGGTAAACCGAGTATATCGTATTTTACCCTTCTTCATCCGTTTTTAGGAATCAAAATCTTGATTCTGCACGTCGACAATCCCGAGACGGATGGCAAACTGAATTAGCTGAGTGATGTTATCCAGCTGCAGCTTTTCCATGATGTTGGCGCGATGGGTTTTTACCGTGCTGGGACTGACGCAAAGAACATCTGATATTTTTTTGGTCGAGTGCCCCTCGGCAATCATCTGAAACACTTCACGCTCACGATTGGAGAGTTTAGCGTATAGATCTTCCCGGGTGGAGGTTTTCTTCAAGCTCAAGTAATCATCAATAACCCGTCGCGAAATGGAAGGACTCAAATACACATCACCTTTCATGGCCGCGGATACGGCCTTGACAATTTCCACGCCGGTGGAGTCTTTGAGCAGATAGCCCGAAGCGCCCAAACTGATAAGCTCGCTGATGTAACGGTCGTGGGAATGCATGGAAAGGATAATGATTTTGGTTTGAGGCAGTAGCTTTTTTATTTGCCGGGTGGCTTCAATGCCGTTTAACAACGGCATGGCAATATCCATAATCACAATATCCGGATTTAACTTCTGCACTTTATTGACTGCTTCCCGTCCATCTTGCGCCTCTCCGATCACCTTAATATGCGGCTCTGCCTCCAGCAATTTGGCCAGACCCTGTCGCACAATGGTGTGGTCGTCTGCCAGGAAAATTTTGATGGGTTGATCAGTCATATGCGCTTTCTTTTATGGGAATTTCTATGCGAATACGGGTACCGTTACCCGGTGATGCGCGCAGCGTGAATTTGCCCCCCAGCATGGCCGCCCGCTCCCTCATGGACAACAGGCCCAGGGCCTGTTGATGGCCCCTAAACTCGCCGGCATCAAATCCAATTCCGTCATCCTCAGCCAAGAAAATAATTTGGGGATAGCTTTTAATGATCGAGAGTTTAAAATGCCCGGCAGCCGCATGCTTCAACGTATTGGTGAGGGCCTCCTGGGAGATGCGATACAAAATGCTTTCGATTTCGGGATTTACGCGGTCTTCAAATCCTACCATCTTAAAATCAATTTTTAAATCACTGTGTTTCGAAATATCGGCCAAATAGACATCCAAGGCCGGCTCCAGTCCAAGGTCACTTAATATGGAGGGGTGCAAGCGATAAGAAATACGACGCATTTCGTGATAGGTGCGATTAATTTGTTTTTTTACATCAAGGATATGCTCTTTTATATGAATTAGTTCCGAAGACAATTCTTTTTCAATGGTCTCCATGGTAAAATTGATCCCGGTTAACGCCTGACCGGCTTCGTCGTGCAACTCTCGTGCAATGCGTTTGCGCTCCAATTCCTGGGACTGGAACAGCCTGGCCGTCAATCCCTTGAGTTCTTCCCGATGGCGCGCAATGGTCTGAAGCAGACTGGCATTTTCAATCGCACCGCCCAAAAAATTTCCAAGGGATCCCAACAAATGAAAATCCTGGCCGCTGGTTATGTCTTTATCGGGCGGGGCATCCAATGCTAAGAATCCGCAAGCCTTTTCTTTGGCGGTGATCAAAAAACAGGTCAGCTCTATGGACGCTTGACCGTCTGGGCTTAGCAACACGGCCTTGAACGGCGGGAATATAGGTTCGGGAATCAAAACGAGATCTTCTTCCAGCAATGATGTCATCAGGGCTTTATCGTGCAGCTGGATCTGACTCGATTTTCCGGTGCCGGCAGCCGGCAGCCCATGCTGACTTTTGAGGACAAAGATGTGTTTGTCGTGATCGATTAAAAAGATGGCACCGGCCTTGAGTTCCAGCACCTCTAACGCCTTTTTTAAAGCAATCTCGAGAACGGCATTCAAGTCATGGGTCTTGTTCATGGCAAAGGCCACCGAGTTTAGCACCAATAATTCATGATGCCGTTGTCGAAAATTGCGAATGGCGTCCATGCGGGCGGTAATATCCTTGGCAATGCCCTGATAGCCGATGATGTTTCCGTCTTTTCCCCAAACCGCATTGCCGCTGAGCAGGCAATGGAGCAGGCTACCGTCTTTTTTTCTAAATTTGGCTTCGAAATCCTTTACAAATCCATCACGATCAATCTGCTTCTGAAACACCTTCCAGTGCATGGTATTGTGGTATACCTTTTCCGCGGAACCCACCGAAAACAAGTCTGCTTTGCTGTCGTATCCCAGAAGTTCCACGGCGGCCTGGTTCACATCTTGAAACGAACCATCTTTAAACGTAATAAAGATCATGTCCTTTGAACCTTCAAAAAGACAGCGATACCGGCTCTCGGAATCTTTAAGATCCTCTTGAAGTTTGCAAACGTCGACCGGGCTTCCTGCAGGTTTTGGTTGTTTAATACGTGTCACTCGTAAACCTCCCGATATACAAACGACCCCTGAAAGCGTTGATCTGCAATTCGATCAATATTCATGAAGGATGGCAACCCGGATTGCTGAGAAACAATATATGTTGACAGGCCGAATTAAGATGTAAGTTACTGTAAATATATATATTTTCAAAAAATGTCAAGCAATAAAAAAAGCCCTTTGCCGCAGCAAACCACGGCAAAGGGCTTTTTTTTTAGACAAATTAGCAAATATTTTCACGCTTTGCGCTATGCCCTTTGCTTTAATGCCAGCGGATACTCCCGCTGT
>CP070694.1:4531005-4535757 GCA_020353355.1 Desulfobacterales bacterium
AGACCCATTACCCTGGAACTAAATGCGCTTGCTCGTGCGGGCGGCTGAATCGGCTAAGAGATTAGGCACAATCAGGTTTCAGAAAAAAGTAGGTTTCAGGTGTCGGGTGTCAGGTGTCAGAAAAGCTTTCAGGTGTCAGTGTTCAGGTGTTAGAAACGTAATAAGATGGAGTCAGGTGTCAGAAGTCAGAACTCAAAGGAGAGAGGATCTGGGGATTAAAGAATTGAGGGATTCAGGGATTCAAAAATTGGGGAATTGAAGGAATGATGGATTAAGCAATTGCTATGAATAGGTGGAATACATTCAATTCCTAAATTGAGATGACTTTCAATCCGTAATCCGAAAGCTAAAGATTCTGACGCCCGAAACCTGACACCTTAATTTTCTTTAACTACAACATCACATTAAACCTCGATTAAATTTTATCGATATGACGCCGTCGAGCGCCTAACCGTGTTGGATGAATAACCAGCTCAGCAGACAGATAAGCATTGCCAAGCAGATTATCGATGGCTCAATTACCATCGATTCCATTAAGGAATTTGAAGGTATGCTGCAGATCTTTCCCAATGATCCCTCGCTGCATAGAGCCTATTCTGATTTTCTGGCACGCAAAAAATACTATGCTAAAGCGGTTCAATCTTACCATAAAACCGCTGGGCTATTCATCGCCGCAAGAAAGATGCTGCCGGCTATTCTTTGTAAAATTCTTCAATGGCGGATAAAAAGACCTTCCCATCAAGAAGCCCGGCAATTTTACCATGAGTTCCTCAGCGGCAGCTACCATGAAACGCGCTTGAAGTTATTTTTTAGTCGATTATCCTATCCCGAACTTGTGGCACTCATGAACCGCATGGAGAGGGTCCGCGTATCGCCGGGCAAGGCCATCAAGAAGATTGGGGATGCTGAAGATGCTCTGTATTTCATTGTCTCCGGCAATATAAAATCGACCACCTATCAACCGTTGAAAAAAAACCAAACCGATCATCATAAATCTACCCGTCGCCTATCCGAAAGCGATTTTGTTGGGAATATTTACCCGTTTCAGAAAGAAAATCTGTCCCAGGCTTACCTTGAAGCCACCAGTCGTGTTGAGATGATCAAACTCTCCAAGGTCAGGTTGATTCAAGCCTGCAAAAAATATTCAAATATTGAACTGGGAATAATAGATTTGCTTCAAACACGCTCGAATGATGACCAAGAAGATATTTTGCGGACAGTCAGAAAGACCGAGCGGCATAAACTGCCATTGCGCATGAATCTGAAAATTTATCCAGATGCATTAAGTCATCATCCGGTAGTTCTCGACGGATACTCCAGAGACGTGTCAGTCGGCGGCATGTGTATAGTATTGGATGCCAAGTACACCAGCATTCCTGCCGTTTATAAAAGCATCAAAAATGCCAGAATCGAAATAAGTCTGCCCAGTGAAGCGTTGACCATTAATGTTTCCGGCGCAATCGTCTGGAACAAGGAAGTGTATCACCAGGGGGAACGAGCGGTTGCTCTGGGAATTCAGTTTGAGGACATGTCACCCAAATTAAGCGGCTTGCTGGTTGTTTTCGCGGATATGTTAAGCGATAAGACCGAACGCGGATAAGTCCGCCAGAAATATGGCGGATAAACCGGGAAAGTAAAGAGTGATCTAAAGTTTGTGAGTCGCTGCGCTCCATCCTTTTAAAATAGATAGAATTCCAAAACTTTAGGCACTTTAGTTCACTTTAGGCACTTTAAACTATTACATAAAAGCTAATATTTCACTTTAAAAACATTTTGCCCCAAAAGCACCAAATTAAAAAACTATATTAATAGTTATACTTACTTTCTAACTTGTACTTTTCCTCATCGGTCATTTTTTCCAGTTCAACCAGCAGGTCTCCAACACCGGCTTCCCGCAATATGTCTACTTGCATGATGGTCTCAGGTTTTTTTTGTTTTATGCTGTAAAATGTATAATGCAGATGCATGGAGGTTTTTTTTAGCAAGTATACCTGTTTTCCGTCAAATATGATGTGATGGTTCAGAATGAAATATCCTGCCAATGCAATAATTGCTATGAGAAGGTATTGTTTGAGCCTGGCTTTCATTACACTGACCTTTCCTGCGTGTCGTAATTAACCTAACTTGCAATATAATTACCGATTTATTAATATTATTGTATCAGCTTCGTACATATCCGTCAAACACGTGCCTCTTTTCTTGGATCGTATTTCCGGCGAAACCTACATCCAGCAAAACAACCAAAATCGCCAATCCCTGAAGTTGGTGCTCCATGTGTGATACCGTTGTTGCTTTTCGATCGGAGATCCGGTCGCAGTAAAATATCTTTACAACCATATGAAATGGTATATACTTATAATTATTAGAAATTGAATAACATATGATTTACGAAGGGTCCTAAAAGCTGCATGTTTTACCCCCAAATTTAAACGTTGGCGACCGGGGAGGCGTTATATGAGAAATGTGAAAAAGATATTTGGCGTTCGCGTGGACTTAGCGGATTCAATGGTGGTCATCAGTATTTTTCTGGCTTTTCTATATTGGGGCCTTGAATCTTTTTTAAATGTCTTTTCCCCAGCGGATATCAATTTTTACCGCGAAATTTTCGGTCCGCATGTCAGTGAAGTTTGGGGCCGATTAATCGTTTTATGCCTGTTTGTGATGTTTGGTTCGCATGTTCAGTTTACGATCAATGAACGCAAGAAAGCTGAGCAGGCCTTAAAAGAAAGTGAAGAGAAATACCGTACGATTTTAGAAAGTATGGAAGAAGGCTATTATGAGGTGGATTTTGACAGCAACTTTACCTTTGTTAATGATTCGATGAGCACCATCCTCGGTTTCCCGAAAGCCGAAATGCTAAAAGTCAATTACCGTGAATTCATGGATGAAAAAAATGCCCAGATTGTTAGCGAAAATTTCGCTGCCTGTCGCCGCACCGGTAAATCTGTAAAGGCATTTGATTGTGAATTTAATAAGGATGATCAGGTGTTGTTCATTTAAGCCTCCGTTTCGATGCTGCAAGATTCAAAGGACGAGCCCACCGGGTTCCGCGGCATTATCCGGGATCGAACGGAGAAGAAAAAACTGGAAATGAATTTAATTGAATCTTACAAGAATCTCCAGGAAGCCAGGGCCGCGACGATCTTGGGTTTGGCCAAACTCGCCGAATACCGGGATGAAGGTACCGGAACCCATTTAGAAAGGATCCGCGAATATGCAAAAATGCTCGCCCAGGAAATGAGAAAAATTCCGAAGTATGTCGACTATGTCACGCCGGAATACATCGATGATATTTTCCAATCCTCTATTCTGCATGATATCGGAAAAGTTGGCATTCCGGATGCCATCCTTTTAAAGCCCGGCAGGCTTACGCCTGAGGAGTTTGAAGTCATCAAGCGCCACACCACCTTTGGCGGAGATGCCATTCGAGCCATTGAATCCCGTATCAAAGAAAGCTCGTTCCTTTTTATGGGAAAGGAAATCGCCTATAATCATCATGAGAAGTGGGATGGGAGTGGTTATCCAAGGGGGCTGAAAGGTGATGAGATTCCATTATCTGCGCGTATCGTTGCGTTGGCGGATGTATATGATGCCCTCACGACAAAGCGTTTTTATAAAGAAGCCTACACCCATGAAAAATCTAAGCAAATTATCCTCGATCTGAAGCAAATTCATTTTGATCCGCAAGTCGTGGATGCGTTTGTTAAACTCGAGAATGCGTTTGATCGCTTACGGGAGGAAAAGCTTAGAGAAGAAATGGCCCTTATTGAACAACCTGCCCGGGCCCTGCGTTCCTAAAAAAATAGAGCTTAAGTTTCCCGCAGACCTTGCCGATATAGATCCTAGAAATCACATGCCCGCATCAAACTGTTTATTAATTTAGAATAATTCGATGACCACATTTCAGCCCCAAAAATTCGGTAAGTATCAGCTTTTAGATAAGATCGCCACCGGAGGTATGGCCGAACTCTATCGCGCCAAACTCACAGGTGCTGAGGGGTTTGAGAAGCTCATTGCGATCAAAAAAATATTACCCCACCTTTCGAGTGAAGGGGAACTGGTTAAGGCGTTTATTGATGAAGCCAAGTTGGCGGCCTTGCTGAATCATGAAAATATTGTTCAAATTTATGATTTTGGAAGCATGGAAGGTGAGTATTTTATCGCCATGGAATACCTCTTTGGCAAAGACCTTCGGACGATTACCAAGAAAGCCAGCGAACAAAACATGCCACTCGGTTTGGAGAATATCCTGTACATAGCTTCGCGGATATGTGCCGGGCTGGATTATTCTCATAACCTCAAAGACTTACAAGGAAGACCGCTGAACATCATCCACCGTGATGTAAATCCCCAAAATATTTTCAACACGTATCAGGGACAGGTAAAAATTATTGATTTCGGGATTGCCAAAGCCGCCAGCCACAATACCACTACCCATGAAGGCCTTATCAAGGGAAAATTGGCCTACATGTCGCCGGAGCAGGCAAACGGGGAAGTCATTGATCATCGTTCGGACATTTTTTCTCTGGGAATTATTCTATATGAATTGTTAGCAGGGAAACGGATGTTTGAAGGTGAAGCACTTCAAATCTATCCCAAGGTGCGTGAAGCCAGATACGAACCGCCGGAAGAATTAATTGCCAATGTTCCAGCCAAACTCTATGATATTTTGCATCACGCCTTGGCCAAAGACCGAGACGATCGTTATCAGTCATGCGGGGACATGCTTGCCGATTTAGAAGAATGCATGTA
>CP070694.1:4535857-4548259 GCA_020353355.1 Desulfobacterales bacterium
CCGGAATTGACTATTCAATATTCAATCGACAATATTCAATTGTTGGAAAATAGCGAACCATCCCCAAAATGCACAAAAATGGCTATAAGGATCTAAAAGTAGTAGATGAGCCACAGGTACGCGCTATCCGGTGCTTTGCTGCGCAAATCCGGCCCGGGGACTGTGAAGCCTCCAAATTCGGTGCTGTTGGCACCGTAATAAATATTTGCGCCACCGGTGATTTGCATGTTTTGGGTGATATCCCAGGTTGCCCGGGGCTGCAAGATACCGGAAGGATCTTCAAGGTTGTTGATGGCCGTAAAATAAACATTGACCAATGGATGCAGCTCTGCCTGCAGGGTGCCGCAAAAATAATTTTGGCCCAATACAAACAGCTCCCCACGCGCTAGGCGTTCGCTGACGTCCGGATTCAGCAACGCCCCGGCGTAGTTGTTTTGCCCCAGACCATTGTAATAATATTCGATAAACCCATAGAAATTTTTTTGCCACCATGTCCAGGAATAATCAATATTGGTCACCAGGGACAAATAATCTCCACGACCATTTTTTCCATTGTCGTCCAAAAACGTCCAGGTGGCGTTCACGCGCCAGGCGGCGTCCTTCAGATAACCGAGGCTGCCGACACCGACAACCGCGTCCTTAAAGTGCTTTGCCCCCATTATATTGAATTCGGTAGTCCCCAGGGCAACATGCGCTTTGGCAGCCAGTGACGCCTGGCTGGTTTTTACGTCGCGATCATCCGGATCGCGTCGGATGACATACAGCAACTGCACATCGCCGATATTCGGGTCGGCGAATTGGGCGTTTACCATATCATCGCCAACCTTGTAATCCCGATCGACGGCGGTTGGTGGAAACGGGTTAAACAGGTCCATGGGGTTAAAAATAAATCCGTTGCCCCAGGTGATGGCCTGACGGCCGATGCGAACCGTACCCCAGTCCTGATTCAGCGCCAGGTACAAACGATCCAATCGTTGGACCAGGAAATAACCGTCATCCTCACTGACGATATCGGTCAGGTCCATCAGCCGTCGATCGTCACTCAAAGGTGTTCTTATAAAAAATACATCGTTGAAAATATTCGGAAATAGTTCTTTAAGTTCTTGTTGCTTTCGGATTGAATCTCCAGCGGCCCCGATCAGCTCATAATCAACTTCGAAAAACAACGAATCGCTGAGAAACGTTTCATTGATCAGCCGAAAATTGGCGCTGCCGTCATAATATTTTCCGGTTCCCACCGGTTCGAAAAACGTGTCATCCGTTACCTCTGATAAGGCTCCGCTGATTTTGAAGCGTCCCCCCCAGCGCATATCAATTTCTTCCAACCATGAATCCTGTTGAGAATCATTGCTTTCAGCGGGGGTGCTGTCTAGGTTATCACTTTCTGATGAAGCCCAGGTAAAATCGGAGTGGATTGGGGCTAATATCAATGCCAGTAACAAGAAGAAGATACCAATGAACGCCAATTTCAAACAACGGTTCATCCTGTATTCCTATGCCCTCGTATGAAACTTGACGATTACACAAAAAATCAGAATTTACAAAGCGTCATACCGGGCTAGACCCGCAATCCAGTGCGCTCAGCATGTTCTGGATGCCGGATGAGATCCGGCATGACGAATGCGCACTTTTGGCGAGACTATCAAAACTTCACTACACAAAGTTTCTTTTATCAATCAAACTGGACGCCCTTCTATGGCGGGTAGACTTCGGCGACCAGCGGTGGCGCCGACACCTGAAACCTTGATAATTTGCTACTTCACCCTGTCATCCGCCAGACGGCCATCCTGCAGCAGAATGAGTCGTCGGGCGTAATCCATGACCATTTTGTCGTGGGTGGAAAAGATGAAGGTAATTTGTTTTTCGAGATTCATTTTCTTCATGATTTCCAAAAGACCTTTTCCGGTTTTCGAATCCAGATTGGCGGTGGGTTCATCTGCGAGCACAATCGACGGATTGGACACAATGGCTCTGGCCACCGCCACCCGCTGTTGCTGGCCACCGGATAATTGGGCTGGTCGGCGATCATATTTTCCCCCAAGCCCGACCTCATCCAGGATTGCTCTAGCCCGTTGTTTTCTCTCACTAACGGGAATCCTTTGCAGGAGCATTACAAATTCAACGTTTTCAGCAGCCGATCGCACGGGGATGAGATTATAGGCCTGAAATACAAAACCCACCATGTACAAGCGTAGTTTTGCCAGCTGGGATTGTGACATCTGGCCAAATGGATTGCCATCCACGGTAATGTCTCCCGAATCCGCCGAATCCAATCCACCAATAAGATTCAATAAAGTGGTCTTGCCGGAGCCCGAAGGTCCGGCCAGCGCAACAAATGCGCCCGTTTCAATGCAAAAACTCACATCTTTAAGGGCGACAATCTGGACCTGACCCTGTTGGTAAGTCTTGTTGACATCCGTACATTCTACAATATTCATTTTCACCCCTTTAAATTGGAGTATAAAAAAATTCGAAGCACGAAATCCGAAACCCTTTGATTCCGGCTTGTCCGGGTTAGGTGTGTGCCAACGCCTTGACCGGCATAAACCGTGCGGCTTTGGTTGCCGGATAGGCGCTCACCAAAAGCCCTAAAAGCATAACGATACTATTGGCCATCATAATATCTTTGAATTCAATGGCCGGATAAATGATCCGAGACATACCGGCGTATTCTGCTCCCGCCGCCATGGCCGAAAGGTCAATTCCGATGCCAGACAGAAGATAGATACTCAAAAAAGCCAGGATATTTCCGATGATCATCCCGCTGAACAGCAAAAGAAAGGATTCGGTCAGGACTGCGCGCAGGATCCACCAGGGGTTCATTCCCAGCGCTTTGAGCAGGCCAAATTCTCGCATACGCTCAAATACCGCCATCAGAGTCGTATTGACGATGCCAAAGCCCATGGCCACAAAAACGACGAGATACCAAATCCAAATGAATCCATCCAGAATCCGCAAATAGGCCGTTTGAAATGGAAGCAGCTCGCGCCATGAGTGAACTTCATATTGATCCTGGGGCAGGGCGTCTTTCAAAGCGGATATGATGGCGGAGATATCCGTTTTCTCGGGTAAAATAACGGATATTTCAGATATCCCATGGCCCAAATTAAGCATTTGCTGGCTTGCCGGACGGGTGACAAAAACAAATTGTTTTTCGGTGGCTTGCATTTCCGCGTTGAATATTCCCACAATGTGAAATGCCCGGGAGGCAATCTCGCCGCTGGTGTTTTGTGACATCAAGACCAATTTGCGTCCCAGTTTAGTTTCGAATTTGTCCAGCAGCGCTGCGCCGACCAGGATGCCGTTGGGGTCGCTTTGTTCTAAATAGCGACCCTTGGAGATGGCCTTTCCAATGAAAGATACCCGGGCTTCGGATAACGGGTCAATGCCCACCAGCGTTACCCCGCTGGAGTGTCTGGCGTTGCTGGCAACGGCATTCACGCGCACGCGTGTTGCCCACATCGATTCAATCGGCAGCACCAGGGTTAGCGCATTTTCGATCATCTGCGGATTCGCCATACTGGTTTCGATGGCCGGATCATCTCGGTAACCGATGTGATGAATTTGAAGATGCCCGGTAAGCGTAGAGATGCCATTTTTGATCATACCAGCCGCGATTCCACGCATCAGAGCACCGAGCAATATCATACTCCAGATACCGATAATAACGGCCACCAAGATGACTGTGGTTCGTCTGGTATTGCGCCAAATGTTGCGCCAGGCCAGTTGTAGATACATTTTAAGTCCCTAACCCGGACAAGTCCGATTCAAACAGGTTATTAACGTCTGCAGCTCGGTTTGTCCGCTAAATTCGAAATCCGAAGCACGAAATCCGAAACAAATCCTAAATACGAATGTTCCAATGACCAAAACAAACCACCTATAAGACTTCATTGAGTAATAATTCAGTTTCGGTCATTCGAATTTCGATATTCGGGTTTAATCTTAACAATTGCTTCCGCCTTCCGAATTCATCATACCGCCCGCATGGCGTCTACCGGACGCATGCGCCGGACTTTCAGGGCGGGGTATAACGCAGCAAGAAAGGTAATCGCCCAGACTGCCATGGGACCGCTGATCGCGGAAAGCATTGTGAGCTTCGGATACATGCGGCCGCTGATACCGAATTGGCTGAGCAGATCGGATGCTCCGGAAAAATCAATTCCACGGGATTGAAAATATAACGTCATCATACTTCCCAAAAGAATCCCACTGATAATCCCGATGACTGTCAGCGTCATCGATTCGATGAGCAGCACCTTGGTTAAGCGTCCGGGCGTGGTTCCGATCGCCATCATCACGCCAAATTCTTTGGTTCGCTCGAATATCGCCATCAAGAAGGTATTTAAAATGCTGAATGCCACCACCAAAATTAAAAGAAAATAAAAAATCATCCCGCTGATCAAATCCATTTCGATGCCTTGACGCAGCCCCGGCATCAGCTCCTGCCAATCTAACGTCCTTAAGGGCTTTTGGTTTTCCAACGCCAAAAGCTTGGACTCGATGGACCGTTTAATCCCGGCAACATCGGACAAGGATTTGGCGATGATAACCACCTCATGAACGGCGTCATTCATGGCGTAAACAGTTTGAAATGTTTTCAGAGGAATCTGGATAGCGCTGCGATCAAACTCATCGATGCTTGAGCTGTAAATTCCTTTTATCGTGACCACGGTAGCCGCAATGGAGCCGTCGCGTGCTTGCCCAAGGACGGTTAATTCGTCACCGAGACCGAGGCGCAAGTTTCTGGCCAGCAACTTACCAATTAAGGCCTGAGCACGATCCTTTTCCGATAAAAAGCGGCCTTGGCGAACTAATTTTTTCAATCGGGAAACCTGTGCTTCCCGGCGAGGATCAATGCCGGTGACAACGGCACCGCAAGTTCGTTGTTTCGAAGATACCAAAGAAAAGGTTTGGCCCCTGAAAGTGTAAGCCTCCACTTGCGGGATTGTCTCTAGGACAGCCGCAACGGCAGCGGGGTTGGGTACCACCAAACCAATGGTCTTTTTGTCGAGATACTCATCTGCTTGGACCTGTAAATGGCCGATGTGAATTTTAACCGAGGTATTGATCATGGTTTCATAACTGCCGAATTGAAAAGACAGCATAAATACCAGCAAAAGACTGGAAAACGCAATGGCACTTATGGTAAGGATGCTACGTCGAGGGTTGCGCCAGATATTGCGCCATGCCATTTTAACATCGATCGTCAATTTACTACCTCAGGGGTTTTCTTAAGGTTGTCAGTGTAAACAGGCTGTCGGGCAGACTGGATGTAAACACCAACGCGGTGTAATTTAGCTGGGTGTAGTTGCCCTGTTGGTCGACCTTGCTCATGCGCCACACTTTGGGAAATAGTTTGCCGCCCAGCATTTGAATCTCAAGAGTGGTCATCGCTTTTACCGGCTGCAGATCCTCATCGAAAAATTCTTGGCTCAGCCAAATGAGATCTTCCCGAATTTTGAGCCGTTGCATTCCCCATACCACCGGTGCGTCTGGTTTTGGCATCGATTTGATTACATATACCCGTTTACCATCGTGGGTTTCGGTTGCGATCAACGTATGGGTATAATCTGTTAGGAGACTATCGCTTTTTGACAGGTCGTTGTTTGAAAAATCCGATCCCATCCAACTCTGAGACATCATCGACGGCGGAACTTTGATTACACGATTTATTTTGGGATTATATATCCACATCTCTCGACCTTTCTTTAAGGTCCCATTGCCGCGATCTTTAGGGGGTGCATCAATGTAAAACAAACTATCTTTTTGCCCCCTGGTCCAGGCCTTGATGGTCATTTTTCGTTGCCAATCGGGCCGATGAATTGTCATGATAACCTCGGAAACAGAAGATTTTCCGCGCACATAATTAAAACTGTCCTCCACGAGTTGATTTGGATCGATTGCCAGCGCGAACCGGTAAACCGCAAATACCAAAGCCCATGCCAGAATCACGGTCCATGCGGTTTTTTGGGTCATAGATCATTCCTTGCGATTATCGGCTCAATGGTTCACCCATCTCGGACGGTGTTGCGGATATCCTGCCCAGCAACGTTATATAATGTGTGTAGTCGTTGCTATGATTTTTTCAAGCCTTGAATGACCACTGCCAAAAATTTCTGGGATATTTCCAACGGATCGAAGATCGGATCAAACCAGGCTTGCAAAAAGAGCGCATCCCAGGTTCCTACCAGCGCTGCGGCGACGGCCTCAGGGTCAATATCCTCACGGAATTCTCCCCGGGAGATACCATCAACAATTAAATCCGAAACAATCCGACGGAAATCCTGATATAATTGTTTGAAGGCGATTTGGAATCGTTGCCGCATTTTCGATGACGACGCAGCAGCCCAAAATTCCATTACCAGCACAAACACATCTTTAATTTCATCCCACAGGGACATAAGGGAACCGTTCAGGGCATCCAATCGCTGAGCAGCCGAGGCGCCCAACACAGAAATGCTCACCGTGACTGCTGCGCCGGTTTTTTTACAATACCACTCAAAAACAGCAAAAAAGAGATCTTCTTTGCTGTTGAAGTATTCATAAATCGTACCCTTGCCAATATCTGCCCGAGCGGCAATATCGGCGACAGAAGTTCCGGTGTAACCGTTTTGGGCAAACATATGAATTGCCGCCTCGATGATGCGGATTTTCTTGTCTTCTTTTATAATGATCACCGTATCTAAATTGTATCCCCCTAGTTCTTGACTTATCGGTCAATATTTTTTTGTTAAATTATATATACTTATAACTAATTTTTTATAAAACTTTCTGTTGACTGACCAGTCGGTCATTTATTAATAAGGAATAAATCCCGTGTCAAGCAAAAAATGGAAATATCCTTTATTTTCTATGAAAAATTTGAGATCTAAAAACGTCCAGTCAGATGGTCACCAAACTTTGTGGGGTGATATCCGCTATCTTTTGTTGATATCGCGTAAATATTGCCGAAGGAGTATTGGAAGAATTTGTTATAAATTATTTCGTTTTTTTTACTTTCTGTGTAACCATTATGACCATATTGGATCTTTACCCCTGGTGGTTCAGAAGACGTTCGAACCATCTCAGAATAAGTGCGTCATAGTGCTTCATTCTGACCTCCTTTCATGGGTGGTTCATGCCTTGTGAGCCACCCATTTTTATTGATAGATTGAATATTGTATATTCATTATTCAATATACAATATTCAATTTTACAGCTTCCAACTCCGGGTTGGGCAAATCTGAGGTATAAATGCGTTTAGGAGTGAATCTATGGAACGAGTCGCTGAGATTGAAAGAAAGACAAAAGAAACAGCTATCCGGGTGGCACTGAATTTAGACGGAAAGGGAAGAGCGGAAGTATCTACGGGAATAGCGTTCTTCGATCATATGTTGACCCTGTTAGCCGTGCACGGTTTTTTAGATTTAACGGTTAAAGCAAAAGGGGATCTTGACGTCGATTCCCACCATACAGTGGAAGATGTCGGTCTGGTATTTGGCGACACCTTAAACCAAACCCTTGGAGATCGCAAAGGCATTCATCGATACGGACATGCCGTGGCCCCCATGGATGATGCCCTTTCTTCGGTGACTGTGGATCTCTCAAACCGCCCCTATTTGGTATTTAATTATCCGGCGATCGGCGCATCGGGGACAGGCTTTAATTTGTCTGTTGCCAAAGAATTTTTCAGGGCTTTTGCAAACCGTGGTGGTTTGAACCTCCATATCAATGTCTCTTATGGTGAAAACGAACATCACATCCTCGAATCGATATTTAAAGCCATGGGCAAAGCGCTGAATCAGGCGTTTTCTATGGATGCACGGATCAGTGGTGTCCGCTCATCAAAGGGGTCACTCTAAAAGACGAGATAGGTTTCAGGTGTCAGCCCAGGTGTCAGGGTAAAAAGCATGGGGCATGGGGCTTAGGGCATGGGGTAAAGGATAAATGATTCAGGGTTCGAAGTTACGCTACGGGTTTTGTATTTTGTTTTCCGCATTCCGCATTCCTGAATTCCTAAATTATGATGACTTTAAATTCGAAATCCAAAATTGAAAGGCCCTAAACGCTGAACGCTGAACCTTGAACCCTGAACCTTTGAACCTTAGACGATGATAATTATTCCCGCAGTAGATATCAAAGATGGCAAATGCGTGCGGCTCAAGCAAGGACGATTGGATAAGGAAACCGTGTTTGCCGAAGACCCATCCGCTGTGGCTCAAAAATGGGCTGACGCCGGTGCCCGGCTGATTCACGTGATCGATCTCGACGGGGCGTTTGCCAAATGCCCTCAGAATACGGTTGCCATTCAAAAAATTCTGGAACGCATTCAGGTACCCATTCAAGTGGGTGGTGGAATTCGAAACCAAGAGACCATTGAGAAGTATCTCAATATGGGCGTAAAACGTGTCATTCTCGGCACAGAAGCCGTTCGACAAGCGAAACTTGTCAACGAGGCTTGCCGGCATTTCCCGAACCAAATCGTTTTAGGCCTCGATGCCCGCAACGGATACGTTGCCATAGACGGCTGGATCCATACCACACGAGTTCGTGCAATTGAACTTGCCAAACAATTTGAAAGCAGTGGCCTGGCCGCTATCAATTTTACCGATATCCATCGTGATGGAATGCAATCTGGATTAAATATAAAAGAAATTCAAAGTCTTGCAGAAGCGATTGATGTGCCGGTGGTCGCCTCAGGCGGTGTGTCCAAGATTGATGATCTCCGCAAACTCTTACCGTTGGAATCAATCGGGGTAATTGGGGTTATTGTTGGCAAGGCGTTGTATTGTGGAACGCTGGATTTCAAAGCGGCATCTGAAATTTTAGGTTCTAAAAGATAGATGATACCTAGTTTGCGGGCGGCTTTTTTAGGAATAAACAACAATTTTCTTGACAAAAATTCATTTCCAAGTTAATTTGGCGGTTTATAAACTGCTTAAAGAGGGCAGCCGTAACTATAGCTTATCACGGGGGATTTTTTCAATCGCATTGAATTGACCTTGCAACGTGAGGTGGCCATCGCATGTGGATTGAAAAGTGTCATTCAATTTTAAATTCCTTCCTTAATATTTATCTTCCTCTTCCATGATATGGAGGTTGCTATTATTGGCAATTTTTATCCCCGAAGATAAAATTTCCGAAATAAAGAATACGGTTGATATCGTTGAGATTGTGTCTGAAACGGTGCTGCTGAAAAAAACCGGAAGAAATTTTGTGGGTTTGTGCCCGTTTCATTCTGAAAAGACGCCATCCTTTACCGTGAGCCCCGAAAAGCAGATTTTTTATTGCTTTGGATGCGGAACCGGGGGAAACGCGATTAGCTTTCTCATGAAACAGGAAGGTATTTCATTTCCGGAGGCAGCGAAACGATTAGCCAAACGTTATGGCATCGATATTCCGACAAAAACCATCAGCGCAGAACAGCGAAAGCAGATTAGTCAAAAGGAAAGCCTGCTCCATCTCAATAGACAAGCCCTGAATTTTTTTCGTCAGGCCCTGGTCGAAACGGTTGCAGGTAAGCGGGCCTTGTCCTATCTTAAAGGGAGGGGATTTTCTGATGAGATCATGGATCGTTTTCATCTAGGCTATGCCCCCAGAGGATGGGATAATCTGCTAAGATTTTTATCAAAAAAACATATTTCGACAGCCCTGGCTGAAACCGCAGGTTTGGTGATCGCCAGAAAAGATAAAAGCGGATATTATGATCGCTTTCGGGATCGAATTATTTTTCCGATACTTGATGTAAACATGAACATCGTCGGTTTCGGCGGTCGGGTGTTGGATGATTCAGAACCGAAATATCTCAATTCGCCGGAAACCCCTGTTTATCATAAAAGCCGAACCCTGTTTGGACTCTGCAGCGCACGGGATAAATGCCGGGTGGAAAATAGCGTTTACATTGTTGAAGGATACCTTGATCTTCTGGCACTTCATCAGCATGGTATCGAAAATTCCGTTGCTACTCTGGGAACAGCATTAACGGCTGAACACATCCGTTTGTTAACCAGATACACCCGGCGAATGGTACTTGTTTATGATTCCGATGAAGCCGGTATCCGATCCGCCCAGCGATGTATTGACACCTTTTGGAAAGAACATGTGGATTTTCAGCGCGAAGATGTTTTTCGTGAGGAAAAAGCAGATACGCACATCCTGGTATTGCCGGATGGTGACGATCCAGACTCGTATCTATTGAAATATGGACCCGAAGCATTTGTGGCAACCGCTGCTCAAGCGCCGGGTATTATATCCTTTTTAATTGATCGCGCGATCGAAAAACATGGATTATCGACAGAAGGCAAAATTCAGATTGTCTCAGATTTGCACGCAACTCTGGCGGCGATCAATGATAGTGTGGCGCGGTCCTTATATGTTAAGCAATTATCAGAACGACTCGATATTGACGAAGCTGTTGTTTTGGAAAAAATTCGCGTAGCAGCCTTGCGAAAGCCGCAGGCTATTTCGGATCGAAGGTCCCCATCGAGTTCAGCATCAGCGATGAGCGCATCAGAATCATTGATGACCTCGGGTCAAAAATCGCTTTCTGAAGTAGGCAGCCGGATAGAACAACAAATTATCGCGATGATGTTACAATTTCCGCAGATACTTCCTCAAATCGAAAGTCGAGATGTACTCGAGCATTTTGAAAGCAATATCTTAAAATCGATAGGCCATACGCTGTTGCACCATAAATTTAAATCTGCGGCACAGGTCTCTGAATTATTAAATTTCATTGAGGAACCAGAGAAAAAGCGTTTGGTTGCTGCGCTGGCCCTGACCGATGAATCTTGGGATGAAAATGGGTGTCGCAAGTTGATTAATCAATTTGTGGAGACCATTCAAAGACGGCAGAAAAGCAAATTGATGGATGATAAAATTAAAGCCGCAGAATTGAAGAACGATAAACAATTGCTTTATAAGCTGTTAAAAGAAAAACAAAAGATAGCCATCCAAAGCGCAAAACAAAAAATAACGCTTTTAAGCAATAAGTAGCGCAGCGATGTATGCTTGAGCAATACGAGCTTTCCATCATCCATCCGGTGTTCATGGAATTATTGCGGGGAAAAGGAGCAAGCGGGATAGAATCGGCGACGTTGCGTGTACCGGAATAATGGAATTGTCTGGGAGAGGAGAGTTTATGGCAAGAAAAACCGCAAACAAAAAACAAAACCCAAAAAGGACTGCGAAAACAGCGGCTACCAAAAAGCCGGCTGCGAAACCTCGAGCTGCAGCATCCGGCAGAAAAGCAGCAAAAACCACTAAACGCACGGCCACCAGTGGTAAGAGCGCCAAGAGGTCTACGAAAAAAGCCATCTTGGACCTGTTTGCCAAAGGGAAAAAGCAGGGATACCTGACCTACGACGAAATTAACGAGATGCTGCCAGAAGATATGCTTTCTCCGGAACAAATTGATGAAACCTTCATGATGTTCGATGATAATGAAATTCAAATTATCGATGAAAAAAAGAAGAAAAGTGTTGTCAAACTTAACAAGACAAAAGAGAAAAAAGTTAAACGTCATGAATCGCGGGATTCAGATTTTGGTACCGTAACCGATCCGGTAAAAATGTATTTGCGCGAAATGGGCCTCGTCACCCTTTTGAGCCGTGAAGGAGAGGTTGAAATCGCCAAAAAGATAGAGGCCGGCGAGCAGGAAGTATTGCATGCACTGCTTGAAACCACTGTCGGCGTCGAAAGCATCATCGATCTGGGCAACGAAATTGAAAGCGGTGCCATTCGACCAAAGTATGTTCTCAGAGATATTGACGAAGGCGACACCCTGGTGGACGAAATGATGCAGACCGAGAAGTTTCTGCAAACAATTCGCGACATCAAAAGCATTCATGAAGAAAACAAAAAATTCCGAGAAAAGCTCTTTGCAACGGATATCGATCAGGATGAACAGCGCAGGTTCAGGCGCGGTATTGCTCGCCGAACAAATAAAATATTTGAGTTGCTTAAAGATTGGCGTCTTGAATCCAGCGTTATCGATGAAATCGAAGGTATCATTCGCAAACAGATTGACTGGTTTGACTCAATGAGCAAAAAGCTGAGCAAGGGGGCAGATATTCTCAATACGACGGTCAAAGAGCTTCGCGATCATTTCAATACAAGAGCCAAATTCATGAAGTGGGCAAACCCGCGCTGTGATCTAACCAAAGATGATCTGAGCTCCCTATACAAAGAACTTAAAGAAGTCCAAGAAAAAATCGTTGCCCGCGAAAAAGATATCAAAGCCAGCGGCAGAACCCTCAAAAGGGTGATGGTCAGTGTTGAAGAAGGTCGCTTTAGAGCCAAGCTGGCCAAGAGTGAATTAACGAAAGCCAATTTACGCCTGGTGGTGAGTATCGCCAAAAAATATACCAACCGCGGATTGCAGTTTCTTGATCTAATCCAGGAGGGCAACATCGGCCTGAT
>CP070694.1:4548359-4550878 GCA_020353355.1 Desulfobacterales bacterium
AAATCAGTAGCTGATTGTCTTCAAACACGCCCAATTGATCACCGCCATCGGCTGGTAAGAATTCGTGGAAAATTATCACCCTCCGATATGAAAAGAATTGACCTATCTTTAAAAATCGTTTTTGAGCTTAATTGACAGGCAGCGACGTAGCTTAAATTAAAAATCTGCATTCGCTTGAGATGCGGTTTTGTGACAAGACACCACCGCCTTCCCCCAGGCAAATTTTGTTGACGAACAAAACCATAATATCATATTAGCTGGGTACAATGGTATTCAAAGAGCCGATCATTTTGAAAGGGGGAGACTCGAATATTACGATAAAATTCGGGGATGACGGCAGCCTGTATTTAAATTTGTACATTCTGACTTTTGAAAAGATCACCAAGTCCAGAAAACCGCAATGGCTCGTCGATACAACTGCCCTGCGAACAACGATCATGCTGACCTTCGATCCTCTGCTAATACAAATCGACGGTGTGATCGCTGCAGTAGAGGAAATCATAGCCGACGGTATATCCGTACCAAATGAGTATCCTTCCAGAATCGTTCATTTGCCTGTTTTCTACAACGATCCGCTTACCAGAGAATGTGCAAAATGCTTCAATATGCCCCCTAATCTCGAGGTGATGGCAAAGGAGAACAACACCTCGGTCGATGAGATAATCAGAAGGCATGAGGCACCCGAATACTTTGTGAGCTATACGTCGTTTATGTTCGGGAGTGTCGGTGCTTTTCCCATCGGAAAGTATAAAAACATAAAAAATTCGAAATATAAAACCCCCCGCACATGGACACCTCCAGGGACCGTCGGTATCGGCGGGTCAACCACAGCAATATATTCGATGAAATCGCCGGGCGGCGTTATGATGCTGGGAAACATACCGATCAAAACCTATGATATCGATGCAAAAAACAAGCATTTTGAAAATGGTAACCTGCTGGTTCATCCCGGAGATCGCATAAAATTCCACTGCATAGACGCAAACCAGTATGAGAGATTGAAAAACCAGAGAGACAGCTATGCATACGAAATAGAAAGCAGCCATATTGAATGGAAATCATATGGAAATATGTAAAATACTCGATCCCGGTATGCTGTGCACGATCCAGGACTTGGGAAGAAAAGGTTTCTATACAATTGGGATTCCCACCAGCGGCGTCTTCGATCAAATCTCGTTCAAATACGGCAACGCCATCCTGAAAAACAACGCCAATGACGCGGGTATCGAAGTTTTGTGGGGCGGATTGCGCCTGGTTTTCATGGAAGATACAGTAATCGCAATTACCGGCGCAGACATGCATCCGAAGGTTGACGATGCGGCTGTGCCCATGTGGCGGCCGATTCAGGTGAAAAAAGGGCAGATCTTAACGCTCAAAGGTCCGCCGGAAATAGGCGTCCGCGCATATTTATCCATCGCGGGCGGAATCGATGTTCCGGAATTTTATGGCAGCCGATCGACCTATCTTTTACTGGGGCGCGGCGGATATGAAGGACGCAAACTGGAAAAAGGGGATATTTTATCCAGTTTTGAAGCCGGAAACAGGGCAGGATTAGAAGATGTAAACCAATACGTCATTCCGACTTTTTCATATCCATGGCGGATTCGGATTCTGTTAGGTTTGCAGAAAGACCTCTTCGATGCGCAAACCCTCCAAAACTTTGGTGAAAAAAAATGGACGGTGACCGATAAAGCGAATCGTGTGGGGTTGCGGTTGAGCGGCCAGGAAGTCAAATATCATATCCGCGATGGTGTAATTGATTCGGGAATCGGGGGGATCGATCCATCCAACATTCCCACAGAGGGAAACCCGCTGGGCTCGATCCAGTGCCCATCTGAAACCGAGTTGATCGTTATTGGCCCGGACGGTCCCTGTGAAGGCGGTTATGCAAAGATTGGAACGATCATCACGGCCGATTTTCATTTGCTGGGCCAGGTGAAACCAGGCGATGACATCTTTTTCAGACCGATTCGGTACAGCGAAGCCTATCGCGCATTGCACGATCAAAAAGAAGAGCTGAGTTATATATAAGTCAAGACTACCAAAAGGGGTAAAACCATGTTTATTGATTTAAATTCCGATGTTGGTGAGAGCTATGGAAATTACATATACGGGAATGATGCGGAGAACATGGCGTATCTTTCGTCGGTCAATATCGCCTGCGGTCTTCATGCCGGCGACCCGCTGGTTATGCGGGAGACCGTTGCGCTGGCGATTCAAAGAAATATCGCCATCGGCGCTCATCCGGGTTTTCCCGATCGGCAGGGCTTCGGCAGGCGCAAAATGGATCTTCGGCCGCAGGAGGCGAAAAATTACGTAATCTATCAAATCGCCGCCCTCGACGGGTTTGTAAGAATCGCCGGGAAAAAATTGACCCATGTCGCTTTGCATGGGGCGCTTTCGGTCGTGGCAAAGTCAGACAGGGAAATCGCAGCGGCTGTCATGGAAGGCATTCGGGAATATGATCCGGGTTTGGTCTTTCCCGGTATGCCGGGGCTGGCATCCTATGAGACCGCAAA
>CP070694.1:4550978-4561974 GCA_020353355.1 Desulfobacterales bacterium
AGCATATCATTTAAAATAGACAGAATGCCTTAATTTTAGGCACTTTAGGCATTTATTTGAAAGGGAATTTAACTCATGGAAAAAATAACCCGAAGGGCAAAAAATCTGGCCATCTGTTACGGAGCCAGTGTGGCAGGGATTGCAACCACCGAAACCCTTAAAGGAGGTCCTCCGTCAACGGATCTAACCTATGTTTTGCCGGGCGCGAAATCGGCGGTCAGCTTTGCCGTGCCTCTGGATCAAAATCACGTTGAGCCCTGGTTTAACAAGCAAAACCATGAAGCGCATTTCCGCAACAACATTCAAGCCAATGTCATCGCCAGTGGTATTTCATTGGAACTCGCCAACTATCTGGAGCAAAAAGGGTATCCGTCGATCCCGTTAACCGCAAACACTGCCTACCGGTCGGATACCCAAAACGGGCGTTATGATGAAAAACCGCCCATATCTCACCGGTATCTGGCGGTGCGCTCCGGTGTTGGGTTTTTCGGGTTGTCCGGTAATGTTCTGACAAAAACAGATGGTGCCGCCATCATCCTTGGATCCGTGGTCACCGAAGCTGAGCTGATTGCAACCGAACCGATTCCCGCGGAAGATAACTACTGCGATAATTGCCTGCTGTGTAAGGCCGCTTGCGCATCCGGGTATATTGACGGAGAGCAACGGGTGACCGTAACCCTGGGAGGTTTGGAGTTTTCCTATTCTAAAAAGCACAACCACAGCCGCTGCGATTATGTTTGCGGTGGATTTACCGGTTTGCACAAATCTGGAAAATGGTCTACCTGGTCCCCGGGCAGATTTCCAATACCGGATAAAGATGAAGATTTCTATCCGGCCCTGCTGAAAACCGTTGGTCCCTATCTCAGGCGTCCAAGAACTGAGTCGACCCTTTTCAATGTTCTCATGCCGGGAGATAAGGTCGAATTAACCTGCGGAAACTGCCAGCTCGTCTGTCATCCCGACAAAGATGTCCGCAAGCGCCGATACAAATTACTGGTTGAAAGTGGCGTCATCATTCAAAATCCGGATGGATCACGGGAAGCAGTTTCACCGGAGGAAGCCGAGAGAAAGATCGGCGCAATGGATCCGGAAACAAGGGCGCTTTACGAAAAAGTGTAAAAATGATTCTCGATGCTCGATACGGGATACTCGATGGCGCTTAGGCTTTGAAGGAGCATTATCGAGGATCGAGCATCGACTATCTAAAACAATGAACCAAGGATTATTTACGACCGACAAATGAGGAGGTTCACATGCTAAAGACTCGCATCACCGAACTATTCGGTATTGAGCGCCCCATCGTCCAGGGTGGATTGATGTGGATTGCCAGATCTGAATTAGCTGCGGCTGTAGGCAATGCAGGCGGTATCGGGTTTATGACGGCACTCTCTTTTGCAGCTGCAGAAACATTACGCGCTGAAATCCGCAAATGCCGCGAAATGACCGATAAGCCGTTTGGCGTCAACCTTACATTTCTTCCATCTTTGCGCACCATCGATTATCCGGCCTACATCGATGTCTGCATTGAGGAGGGCATTAAATTTATCGAAACGGCCGGCAGAAATCCAGAACCCTATATGGAGCAGCTCAAATCCGCAGACATCAAAGTGGTTCACAAGTGTACCTCGGTGCGTCACGCCGTTAAGGCCGAAAAAATCGGCTGTGATGTGGTGAGCATTGACGGATTTGAAGCAGCAGGGCACCCGGGTGAAGATGACGTCACATCCTTGATCCTGATTCCCCTCACACGCGATGCGATAAACATTCCCATCATTGCTTCCGGTGGGTTTGCCGATGGCCGCGGGCTTGTGGGTGCACTTGGGCTTGGCGCCGATGGTATGAATATGGGGACGCGTTTTGTTGCCACCAAAGAAGCGCCGGTGCACGAAAATGTCAAGCAGGCCCTTATCAATCACGGTGAGCGCGACACACGCCTGATCATGCGAACCTTACGCAATACCGAGCGCGTCATGCACAATACCGCAGTGGATAAGGTGTTGGAGATTGAAAGCAAAGGCGATACCAAAATCGAAGATATTGCGCCTCACGTATCCGGGCTTGTGGGCAAAGACATGCTGGATGATGGGGATATGGAAAAAGGCGTTTTAGCAGCCGGGCAAAGCATGGGTCTGATTCGTGATATCCCTACCTGTAAGGAGCTATTAGACCGAATCATGGCGCAAGCCGAAGAAATTATCAAAGATAAATTTGCCCAGGCTATAACCTAAAACCCTATGGCATAGGGCAAAGCGCACAGCGTCACGAGTAGGGGTGGGCTTTATGCCCGCCCGCAGATAACGATGCCACAATATTTTGGGCGGAGATAAACCCCGCCCCTACGAAGTAGTAGATGTAAAGCGTGGTGGAAAAGCTATTTATTTCGGTAAAGGAGGAAAACAATTATGCCTGTACAAGTTTATAAAGATTTATTGGAGGTAATGAAAAGTCGGCGTGGTCCCTATGCCGGTATGGATATCCCGGAGTTTTACGAGCTGGTTGAAGAACTTTTCACGCCCCGAGAGGCGGAAGTGAACAATGTACTTGGGAAAAAACCTTTACCCGCCGGGGATATTGCCAAACAGATGGGCAGAGACGAAAATGAAATCCAGGCAATCCTCGAAGCCATGGCCGACAAAGGGCTTTGTAAAACATATATGGTAGATGGCGGCCGACGCTATCAGGGTGTGCCTTTTATACCCGGAATATTTGAATATCAATTCATGGGGGGCAAAACGACGGAAAGGCATAAAAAAATTGCCAGGCTCATTCATGCCTATGAGCAGGCCTATGAAGCCGCAGCGGGTGAGATCAAAATGACTTTTCCCACATCGCGGGTGATTGTCGTGGACAGAGCCATCGATGCCGGCAACACCATCCACACCTATGACCAGGTGGCGAACTTTATCGATAAATACGATACCATTGCTGTCGGCACCTGTTATTGTCGCCATGCTGCTCAATTACGCGGCGAAGATGTGCACGGAATGCCCATGGACGTCTGCATGTGGTTCGGCAGCATGGCGGAATATGCCATCGAGCGGCTCGGAGTTCGTCGGATGTCCAAGCAAGAGGCCCTGGATGTATTAAACACTTCCGAAGAAGCCGGTCTGGTACACATGAGCCGCAATACGACCGAAGACATAGAGTTCATCTGCAATTGCGATCGTTGGCACTGCGGGACCGTGCAAGCCGTATTGAAACAGTCAAGGCCGGCATTGTTTTTCAATTCCGGTTTTCAGCCGCGCTTTGATCCGGATCTTTGCACGGCATGCGAAACCTGCATTGAACGCTGCCCGCCGGAAGCGTTGACATTGGGCGACGATGACGTTCCCGAGGTTGATCTCGACAGATGTTTTGGTTGCGCGGTTTGTGCCACAGGCTGTCCGTCGGAAGCCATTGCAATGGAGGCCAAGCTGGATTTTCCAATACCGCCGAAGGATACCAAAGAACTGGTTGCTTCCATCAAGGCCAGTTATGCCAAATAATTTTTATCACGAAAACACGAATCTGGAAAACGTGAAAAGAAAAAATTTTATCTGTATCCAGGCATAAAGTGTTAGTTGTTTTGGGGAATTAAATGAACAATGAGTTAGCATGCGGCATCTGGAACAAAGATGGGATATGTCTGGTTCCGATTGCTAATTTGGAGGAATTACCGTTATACCACCGGGAGACGATACCCGCCGATTATCTGGATGCCATGGGACACATGAACATCAGGTGGTATATGACTTTGTACGATAAGGCCGCCTGGAATTTTTTTTCGTCCCATGGATTGAATGAAGACTACTTTCGAGAAAAGCAGGCCGGTGTGTTTGCATTGAAGCATATTATCAACTACTATGCCGAAATACGCCTGGAACAAATCGTTGCCATTCGAACCCGGTTATTGGGTCGATCCGAAAGGCGGTTTCATGCGATACACTTTATGATCAATGAAACTACCGGCCAGTTGGCCTCCACCCTCGAAATGCTGGGCACGCACGCGGATCTGCAAATTCGCCGTGCAGCCCCTATGCCGCCCGAAATCAGCGAGAAATTCGATGCTAAACTGGCTAAGGACCAGCAGTTGGATTGGGCTGCTCCGCTAAGCGGCATCATTCAGGTCTAACCAGAGATAGACTTCCATGGAGATTGACAATCATGTTTGATTTTGAAAAAGGTCGTATTCGCTTTATTCGGGGCGGAAAGTACCCCCATTGCCACGGCATATTTATCGAAGATGAGATACGGACCTTCATTGATCCGGCCAGCGATGAGAAAAAGCTTTTGGCGATTCATCATGAACGCCCGATTCAAGTCATCATCAACAGCCATGGCCATGAAGACCACTTTTTGTACAATTCTCGCTTTCCGGATGCCAGCCTCTGGGTGCATGAACTGGATGCCCCGGGCTACAGGGATATCAACCTGTTTTTCAATCTTTTTTTTGACCCTGAGGATGTTGGTGAAGAAGAAATGACCAGGTGGCAAAATTTTTTCAGGGATGTTGTCAAATATGAACCCCGGGAGCCTGATCGTTTTCTGAAAGATGGGGACATTCTTGATTTTGGGGAAACACGGGCCAAAGCGCTGCATACGCCCGGTCACTGCCCCGGACATCTCTGCTTTCATTTTCAGGAGGAAAAAATTTTATTTTTGTCTGACCTGGACTTTGTGAAAGCCGGCCCATATTAAGGTGACAAGGCATCCAGCATCGATGACACCATTGCCTCGCTTCATCGCTTGGCAACGATTGAAGTCGACGTATATCTGGTGGCACATGGCAAATACGGAATCCTTGACGGCGATCCGCAACACATTTTCCGTTATTTGGATGTCATCACCAAAAGAGAGGAAAGGCTTTTGGAATTTTTAACATCGGGACCCAAAAGCCTTGATGAAGTGGCCGCACAGGGAATTATTTATGGGGGGCGCAGCCTGGACGACGGTGCCTGGGAATTAAGTATGACTGAAAGAATCATGATGCACAAGCATCTTGAGCGCCTGGAGCGCATGGGGACGGTTGCAGAAGAAAACGGCCGTTATCATCTCGTATAGATATGGCAAAACGAAAATCACCACAATTATCTGATGTAAATATTGAGCGAATTCATAAAGCGAAATTTAAAATTAGCTGGGAAACTAAGGTCAAAGAGCTAAGCGTTAATATATTTGGCGGTGATTGCCCTCAAACGATCGATTACAATTCCTCGATTGCAAGCGTCAGGGGCGCAACATTTGCCGAAATTACAGGGCTGGATACCGAAACCCGTTATTATTTCGAAGTTGTTCCCGAAGGTGGACCGGGTATCATCGTTGGTGAGCGTCATCAGCCGTTTGACGGAATTGTGAATTTCAGGGACATGGGTGGCTACGAAACGAATGACGGTCACCGCGTCAAGTGGGGACAGATATTCCGATCGGGACACCTGGCCAGGGCTACGGAAAAGGACCAGGCGCTGATCAAAAAAATGGGAATAAAAGTAATTTGTGATTTTCGAACGCCAGAGGAAGTAGAATCCCAGCCGGACTGGTTGCCGGATGACGGATCCATAAGATACATACCGCTTCCGATTGTTCACGGCGAGTTTGATCCGGTAGCTGCCATGGAGAGTCTTCAAAAAGGAGATATCAGCTGGCTTACTACAGATTTTATGATTGAACGGTACATTAAAAAAATCGATGATTTCCCGAAGATATGGGGCGAATTTTTTTACCATCTCTCTGATCCTACAAATCGACCCATGGTGTATCATTGCACGGCAGGCAAAGATCGAGCTGGAGCCTGTGCGGCCTTGATCCTCTTAGCGCTTGGGGTTCCGGAAGAGACGGTGATCTACGACCACGGCTTGTCGAATGTTTATATCGCAGACGCCCTGGAGAAAATAAACGAGCGTATCAGGGCGATGGGTATCGATCCTGAAAAAGTTGCTCCGTATTTCACGGCACCGCGTGCGGCGATTGTCGCGTTTGTTGATCATATTCGCAAAAGCTATGGATCAGCTGCCGATTATTTGAGAAAAAAAGCAGGAGTAAGCATAAAAACATTGAACTTGTTGAAGAAGGACTTGTTGGATTAATTAGGGGACTAAGAAAAAAGCTCCCTCCTTTGGGAGACTTTGTCGTAATTCTAAAAAACGTTTAATTTGTGTCTGTCATGCCGGACTTGATCCGGCATCCAGTAGCGTAAGTCTTTTCAAAAACGTTGGATTCCGGGTCAGTCATCCCGGACCTGATCCGGGAGCTGAATGACAAAAACAGCAAATACGTGGTTTTGCTAATTACGAAACAGTCTCTTGGGGTAGGGGGAATAAAGGTTAATGGCAAATCGGTTAATCAATACAAATCGCATTGTCAACAAGTTCGATACGTCAGATAACCAAGCCACTCGACCTCAAGACTCTTCGCCTGCCTGGATTTTGTTTTTGTTATCCGCATCTGTAGGGGTGGCGATGTTGGGTCTGGGAATCATTTGGCCCCTGGTACCGGTTTATGCTGTGGAGTTGGGTGCCAGTGGCTTTCAGGTGGGTTTGATCGTTGCTGCCTTTAATGTCGCCCGCACATGTTTGAATCCATTTGCAGGGCGTCTTTCCGACCGTTGGGGGAGAAGATCTTTTATTCTTTTAGGCCTTTTATTATATGCAGTGGTATCGGTGCTTTATATCCAATCGACGCGGATTGAATCTCTTATTCTGGTGCGCTTGTTACACGGATTTACCTCTGTGCTGGTCATACCGATCGCTATGGCTCTGTCGGCAGATATTGCCCCGCAACATCGACTCGGCCTCTACCTCGGCACATTGAATATGGCTATCATGTTGGGGTTTGCGGTAGGACCTGCTCTCGGGGGAGTTATTCGGGATTATTTTGGGATGCCTTCGGCCTTTTACACCATGGGAGGACTGGCGCTATTCACATTCGTTGGGGTTGCTGCCTTTATTCCTAAAGATAACCAGCCAATCACATCCCAACGCCCGCAACCTGTAGCGCCCTTAAAGCGTCTGTTAAGCCATCGGGTCGTCCAGGGACTTTTCCTCCTGCGTTTTTTTGTTGCGGCGGGTCAGGGCAGCGTATACACGTTTCTACCGATTTTAGCTTTGCGTATGGAGTTCAGCGCCTCACAGGTAGGATTCATTCTGGGTGTTAATATTTTTTTAATTGCATTTCTGCAGCGAATTTGCGGGGGCATTGCGGACCGGATTAATCCTAAGTACATGATAATTTATGGGACGTTGATGGGCGGGGCCGTGGTTTTTGGTATGCCATTTGTGGATGGTTTCCTTATGATTCTGTTGCTCAATATCATTATGGGCATCGGCAATGGTATTGCCATGCCGGGTGGTTTCGTTATAACCGGTCAATTAGGGCGCAAAATGGGGATGGGCTCTCTGATGGGATTTACAGAAACAGGCTGGAGCCTGGGGATGATTGTTTCGCCGGTTATTTCCGGTATAATTATGGATAGCCTCGGTGTGTCCAGTATCTTTATTGCCGGGGGAGTGATAACGATTACCGGAACTATCCTGATCCATTTCTTCTTAAAGAGTTACGTGCCTCCAGATATGAATTCGGGTTTGTTTTGTTAAAGCCTTTTTATCCCAGAATGTTAACCCATTTAGTCCGGTCACAACGAAAGGCCGGCGATGATATGTTCAGGCTGTCTTTTTAAACTATTCAATGCCGTTTCATGATACCTCCGAAGTAGTTCACCTCCGGGATTTCGTGAATGATGGCATGAATGTTTTTGGGATCGACGTTCGTATACCGGTTGATCAGCATGATGAAACGTTCCATTAACTCGTTCTTCAGCGCCGGGTCGCGTCCGGGATACATGAAGGTTTCGACAAACACAAAGTGCGGGTCGCGTTTGTCATGCGTCTTTCGGTGTGCCAAGGGGCTTTCGTAAAGTATCACCTGACCGATATTGATGTCGAGCTGCAGGACCTTGGAGATAGCTTCCCGAATCTCTTTCACCAGAGCAGACTTTGCTCCTTCATCCGGGGTTTTTGAGATATGGATGACGACTTGCGGCATATTGGTATCCTTTCGTTGGACGTTGTCTTGATTGCCATTAAATGGCAATTGACGGTTTTTTGCCTGGTCCAATCCATTTATATTCATACCAAATCCGGTGCGTGGTGTTCGACCGTTAACCAGCCACGACCAGGGAAATTAAAAAACTAATGCCTATTCCAAAAAGGAGCGCCTGAGGCGACGCATCCCATTCAACCAGCGGTTATAATCCGACGTTTTGCGCTGCATATAGAGACGGACGCGTTCGTGCGGCAGGATCAAGAAGGTTTCTTCTGCCAGCCCGGCAATGACACTGTCGGCGACTTCTTCCGGCGTTAAGATGCCATCAACGCCTTGAGGTCCGCCGTCATCAAAGTCACCGAGCATTTGGGTGGCGACCGCTTGAGGACAGACCACCGACACCTTTATGCCGTCATCCCCATGGGTAATCGACAGGGCTTCAGCAAAACCAATGGCTGCATGTTTGGTGGTCGAATAGGAGGCCGCACCAATTTGGTTCAGCAAACCGGCGGCCGATACCGTGTTGAGCAAATAACCCTGCTTGCGGGCAATCATGCTCGGCAGGACGGCTCGGGCGGCATACACGTGGGCCATTACATTGATTTCCCATGCTTTCTGCCAGTTTTCGTTGGAACAGCTCGTGGCCATCCCAAGCGGTTCATCACGATATGCCACGCCGGCATTGGAGCAAAACAAATCGATGGGGCCAAACCGTTTTTCGGTTTCGTTTACCAAACGGATAATGTCGGTTTCCACGCAAACATCTGTTTTGAGCGACAAACCTCCGATTTCTTCCGCTACGTGAAAGGCATGTTCCTCATCCAGGTCTGCCACCACAACCGCGCGAGCGCCCTCTTGGCTAAAACGGCGGCACATGGCTGCGCCGATCCCATTGGCACCGCCGGTTACAACAATCACTTTGTCTTTGACATGCATATTTTTTGCCTTACGTTTTCATTTTTTGAAATAACTATAGGAAGAAATGAGCATGAGTGTCAAATACAATAAAAAAATAAGGGGACGTCCTTGATTAGTTTGATATATATTGCCATAAAAAGTTACAAACTATAAGAGAGTTAAAAACTATACTAAGGAGGTGAAGCATGCCAAGACAAGCACGGCTAGATGCACCCGGCACCTTACATCATGTCATTGTTCGGGGTATCGAGAAACCAAAAATCGTAGCTGATGATCGGGACCGTAAAGATTTTGTAACTCGAATGGGAACGATTGCTTTTGAAACCGGAACATCAATTTATGCCTGGGCATTAATGAGCAACCATGCACATATCCTTTTGCGCAGCAGCCCATCTGGTTTGCCCCAGTATATGCGGCGCCTTTTATCGGGCTATGCGGTATCATACAACCGTCGTCACCGAAGACATGGGCACTTATTTCAGAATCGCTACAAATCGATCGTATGTGAAGAGGAACCCTATTTTAAGCAACTGGTCAGATACATTCATTTGAATCCCTTGCGAGTGAAGCTGGTTGAATCTTTTTCCAAGCTGAACAGTTATAGGTGGTGTGGTCATTCGGTAGTGGTGGGGATAGAAAAAAACCACTGGCAGGACCGGGATTATGTACTTAAGTGGTTCGGTGCCAAGGAGGCTGAGGCAAAAAAGGCGTATGGCGAGTTTGTTAAAAAGGGCATCGATCAGGGGCATCGATCGGATTTGGTAGGAGGCGGGCTGATAAGATCTGTAGGTGGGTGGTCATCAGTCAAGGCGATGCGCCGACTGGGGGTGCGTGAAAAGTCAGACGAGCGCATTTTGGGCAGCGCTGAATTTGTAAAGCAGCTCATCGAGCAGTCAGATAAAACGAGAAAGGAGCAGTTTTCCATTCTGCAGCGTTTGCAACAGGCCGCCTTACTGGTTGCTGACGTCTGTAAAAAGGAAAAAGTTAGTGTCACAGCGTTAAAATCAGGGAGCCGCAGGCAGAATGTCTCAAAGGCCAGGACTCAATTGGCAAAACAGCTTGTCGAGGAATGCGGTCTTTCGCTCACAGAAACAGGCCGTCAGTTAGGGGTGTCGCCCTCGGCGGTGGCCAGATCTCTTGGCCGGCAAGACAATAGTAAGTCTAATTAATCAAGGGCGTCCCCTTTATTTAGCCGACAATAGCGTTGGCAGGCTTTTTTGTTGACATTATTTTTTTTTCAGGTCTAAGCAAATGCTGTCATATAATCCATGATCGAGGACCTAACCATTGAATTCTTCGAATACAGAACATCTTTGTGAAAAGCGGCCGGTTGTCTATTACGGTTGGGTGGTGATTGGAATAGGATTTGTCACCTTAGGCATTGCCTTCGGTGTATGGTACTCCTTCTCTGTATTTTTTTTAACGATCATCAAAGACCTCGGCTGGAGCAGGGGTCTGGGCTCGAGCATTTTTTCCGTATTTTTGCTGTGTCATGCCTTGGCGGGCCTGCTCACGGGATATCTTCAGGACCGTTTTGGACCCAGGGTTGTCATCCCCTTCGGAGCGTCCATTTTGGCTCTGTCTTTAATGGTTACCAGCCAGTCGACGCGTTTGTGGCATTTTTACATCGCATATGGGGTATTTGCCGGTGCAAGTGTAGGCCTGCTCGGGTTTATATCCCATTCCGTCTTTCTTCCCAATTGGTTCGAACGCAAGCGGGGATTGGCTGTCGGAATCGCCATGTCCGGAGGAAAAATTTTATTCGGTTACCTTTCAGACCGATTGGGGCGCGAGCGTGCCAACACCTTGGGAGGCATAACAGCTCCAGCAGGTATGGTCAGTTTGATAGGTTCTGCATTCGTCATTGGCCCGCTGCCGATTTTGTTTGCGCTGTTTTTCGGATTGGGCTATGGCGCCGGAGCACCCCTGCTTCCTTCCATCGTTGCGGATATCTTTATTGGAAAATCTTTTGGATTAATCTTTGCGGTAATCAGTATTGGCGGCGGTGCAGGAGGGGCTGTTGGCGCATTTTTATCCGGTGTCTTGCGTGATATGACCGGGA
>CP070694.1:4562074-4573099 GCA_020353355.1 Desulfobacterales bacterium
CCTCATAGGCCATGCGTCCCATGCCCGGCCACGAAAATATAGACTCGATAATTACCGAACCGCCGATCAATCCCGGCAATATCAGCCCGAACATGGTCACAAACGGCAGCAAGGCATTACGCAGAGCGTGTTTGTAGTGAACCTGTTCGGAGGGCAGTCCTTTGGCTTTTGCAGTGCGCACATAGTCCTGTCCCTCGACTTCGAGCATCTGGCCCCTTACATAACGTGACAGCACCGCAATGCCGCCGGTGGCACCTAGAATGGATGGGATCAGCAAATGCCAGATCCGGTCCATTATCCGAAACGGTACCGACGTATCGCCGATTCCGAGGGTCTCCATGCCGATGACCGGCACGTGAAATCGGGTAACTACAAAAATGATCAAAATATATGCGAAAAAAAAACCGGGGATCGATATCAACAGATAGGAAAAAAAAGTCGCACTGCGATCGTAGACGCCTCCTCTAAAAATCGCCGAGCGAATGCCCACCGGAAACGAAATGGTCCAGGTCAGAATGGTTCCCACGATGAAAAGGGGAAGACTGTTTAAGAATCGTTCCCAGATTTTTTTGAGAACCGACTGGTTGTCTTTCCAGGATACGGTTTTGCCGGCGAATAAATCACGATAAAAATACAGGTACTGAATGTGGAGCGGTTCATCCAGATGAAACGCCTCGCGAAATCGTTCCACCATTTCGGGGGTAAATTTAGGGTTTAAGGGATCCACCTGACTGGGTTCTCCCGGAGCCAGGTGGATAATTAGAAATGAAACGATGGAGACAAAAAAGAGCGTGATAATTTTTTGAATAATGCTGCGTCCAATAAATGATACCATTTCAATATCCCACCGGCCTGCGCTAGGGTGCGAGGTCCGGTTCTTGGGCGAGCTTGACCCATTTGTTGAAGTAAAAGGTATAATTGCCGGTTTTTGTGGGTCTTATTTTCCGGTACGCGATCTTTCCGGAAGCGTCCACGTCTTTGATAAAGATGCGTTTATCCAAAATCGCCGTCCATATGCCCACATACAAAAACGTATAGGGTTGCTCCTGGGCAATGATTTCGTGCAATCGATGGCAGTATTTCACCTGCTGATCGTGGTTGTACTCCTGCCTGATTTTGATGATCAGATCGTCAGCGGCTTCGTTTTTAAAGCCGACAAAGTTCAGTTGGTGAGGACCGGTCTGACTGGAATGCCATATCTGATACAAATCCGGATCAATTCCCATGGACCACCCGAGGACGAGCGCATCGAAGTCGAGTTTGTTGACGCGCTCCTGGATAAACACCGACCATTCGATCAGATCCGTGCGGACATCGACGCCGATTTGTTTCCAGGCGTCCTGGGCGATGGCCAAGATCGCCTTACGGATATCGTTGCCGCTGTTGGTAATCAGAGTAAACTGGAGTTTTTGCCCGTCTTTTTCGAGCCATCCTTCCGGATTGCGGTGCCATCCGGCTTCGGCCAAAAGCTTTAGCGCACCCTGCGGATCGTAAGGAATTGGCCTGATGTCATGATTATAGTAGTCTGTTTGTTTGACAAACGGACCCGTAATCTGCTCACCCTGGTCGTACAGCACGTAATCAATGATTTTGTTGACGTCAATGGCCATACCCAAAGCCCTTCGAACCCGAACATCATCAAAGGGTTTGCGTCGCATGTTATATCCAATATAGGTATAGCCGAATGAAAGCCCCGAAAAATTCTGAAATCGAAGGTCTTTTTCCAGGCGTGCAACCTGGTGGGGCTGCACACCGTAGCTGTCCAGGGTTCCGGCGTAAAATTCCATTTCCTGGGTCAGTAAATCCGGAATGACTCGAAAGATGTATTTTTTGTAATTCGGTGGATCTTCCCAGTAATCCTCAAAGCGATCCAAGATAATAAACTGATCGGATTTCCACTCCCCAAACATAAAGGGACCGCATCCGATGGGCCGTCGGTTAAACGTGCTTTGCCGCATGGAGAATGTCTCAGGGTCTTTAGCGAGTCTCTGGGCTTCGGCCCGCAGCGCATTGTCGTTGAGCAGGTGTTGCGGCAGTATGCCCATGGCCCAGGTTTCGAAGGCCGGCGAGTAAAGTCGCTTGTACACGATGCGCACTGTGAGCGGATCAACGACCTGCACGGCTTTGACAGGTTCATAGTCCGCAACGCGCGGCGACAGATTTTTGGGATTCATGATCGCTTCATAGGTAAACTTGACATCATCTGCATCGAACACATGGCCATCGTGGAATTTTACGTGGGGTCTCAGGTTGAAAACGATAACCGGATTGTGCTCTATGGCGGGCAGCAATTCACCAGCCAGGGCGTTCAGGTGTTTTTCTTCGAGCGGGGGATCGGTCTGCAGATAGCGGGCAGCGTTAAAGCTGGCAAAGTAATCGGAGCCCAGCAATCTGGCTATGTCGTTAAACAGATTCTGATCCACTTTGTCAAGCACCAGTTTGATTCTGGCCGGCGCGTTTATGCTGACGGTCACCTCAGATATTTTTGGGTCGCTATTCACTGCTTTGATCTGTCTGCTAATCGTATATTTTCTCGCAGGAATCAGAGAAATTGTTTTGATGTTGTCCAGGGTTCTTTTCAATCCCGGGATTGCTCCTTCAGCATTGACATTATAGCCTTTGAGCAAATCAATGATTTGTTGGGCGGTTGCATGGCCAAGTTCAGGTATGAGTGCTGCTGGATTGACATAAAAAAAGGCCTCCTCAAAAATTGTCCAGGATTCGGCCAAACGTTTACGGAAACGCAGCTCTTCGTCGCGGTCGATAAGACCTTCAAAAACCTGGCCGTTTATTTCACTGCTGGCAGAATCCGCCGACAAAATCGGATTTAAAATACTGGCATCCCCAATCGACCCATTAATGTATTCATCGAGACGATTCGGGTTGCCCTTGGCCTGTTGGTCATAGGTCGGCACCCACAAATATGACTGGAGCAAAATCAGAGTCAGTATCAACGGTGCAAATATGAGAACTCGTCGTGTTGTCATTTGAATAAAATAAGGATCTAGAATGTCTTCATCAATTCGCGAATATTTTTTTTCTTCTTTTCAATCAGCTCGGCTTCAATGTCATCGGGTTCCAGGGAGGCTGCCTGGTCCAAAAAACCAATCGCGGCCTCCAGACCGGCAGCGGTGCCCTTGCTGGCGGCAACATCGGCCTTGTAATAAAGAATCACCCGATCAATCCGATTTAAGCGGATATATACGGCCCTGCGGTGATCCTCGGTGGTGGCAAATGTGAGCGCTCTGTTCAGATATGTTTTGATGCCTGTAAAATCAAACATTTCCGGCATATGAATCAACGCATCGGCTCTATCGATATAATATTGGAATATCAGGGGATATATCTCTTGCTGGGTATATACCGGTTTAATTTGGTCCTGAGGTTTCACTCCGGGCATGATTATCATCCGCCTTTTGCCGGCCGGTGAAAATGTACCTTTCCATATTTCTAGAGCACCTTCATACGATTTTAGATAATATTTTTTTGTATTGAGGTTGCTGGTGTATACGATGAGTCCTATCAAAATGATGAGGACAATTGACAATAGGACAATAACTATCTTAAATGGATGCAGCCGTCTTAGCCCGCCAGATGTCGATGAGGTGGTTGCGGTGATCGACGAAACACCAGCCTCTATTTGAGGTGAATTCAATTCTTTTTGCTTACATGCTTTTGTCGAGTGAGGTTCCGTCATTTTTTTCCGAAATGTTGCTTTCGAGCGCACTCAGGTGCGCCGGTTTTTCCGATAAAAACTGCTTTGAATAAATATGTTATTGTGCCTATAATTGTCCAGCATAACGTCTATTTCATCATAAAATAAAAATCATGAGTGGTCAAATTACCATATCGATTTGGTTATTTTTCGTGTTGCTGGTAATTACCGCATGGGCGGTTTTAGATCGGATTTTAATTCCGAGCACCCGTTGGTTTTTACGACGGCGCATCAATCGGGTCATCGATGAGATCAGCACGCGGTTGGATATCCAGATCAAGCCCTTTCAACTGACCAAGCGCCAGGTCTTAATCGACCGGCTTGTCTATGATCCGAAAGTCATTGAAGCTGTCCGGGTAGAAGCCCAGAAAAAAAATTGCCCCAGAGAGGTCATTCAGGCGGAGGTTGTCGCTTACGCCAAAGAAATCGTTCCGTCCTTTAATGCCTATCTTTATTTTCGGATCGGATATTGGCTGGCCAAGAAGGTGGCGCGATTGCTTTATCGAGTGCGCATCGGGTTGGTGGAAAACCAGCAGTTTGAGAATATTGATCCGGATTCAACCGTTGTATTCGTAATGAATCATCGCAGCAATATGGATTACATTCTGGTCGCCTTTTTGGCAGCCGAGAAAGCAGCCCTTTCGTATGCGGTCGGGGAATGGGCCAGAATCTGGCCGCTGCAAACGCTAATCAGGGCCATGGGGGCCTATTTTGTCCGTCGCAAATCAGGCAACCCCTTGTACCGGCGGGTGCTCGAACGATATATTGCCATGGCCACAAAAGAAGGTGTGTGTCAGGCCGTTTTCCCGGAAGGCGGGCTCAGCCGCGACGGTCGCCTGCGAAAACCAAAACTCGGTATTCTGGATTATATGTTGCGCAATTATAATTCGGCCGATGATCGGGATATTGTCTTTATACCGGTGGGCATAAACTATGACAGAACCCTGGAGGACCGCAGCTTAATACGTGAGCTGGATCCTCAGGCTGAAAGACAAAGCAAATGGTTTGCGATTAAGACCACATTGCGCTTTTTCTGGCGCAGCATTATTCTAATGGCAATGAGTCGATGGCAGCGGTTTGGTTATGCGTGTGTAAACTTTGGCCCCCAGATCTCAATTCAGCAATATGCCCGTAAAAACAATTTGGATTTTCACCAAATGAGTCGTGAGATGCGATTCCAGGAGATTGAAAAGCTGGCCGAAGAGCTCATGGCTGCTATAAAAAACGTTGTCCCCATCCTGCCGGTGGCATTGGTGGCTGACATAATGAACGGTTCCGACGGTCAGGGGCTGAGTGCCTTTGAAGTAGAAGCCCGTGTTAATGATGTGATGGAAGAGCTTCAGGCCGCCGGCGCACCTGTTTATGTTTCGACCCGCAGTCGAGTTCAAACTATATTAAATGCATTGAATATGTTAAAATTAAGGAGATTGGTGGTGGAGTCGGACGGTATCTATCGCGTATCACCCGGTGAGGGTGACGTTTTGGCCTACTACGCGAATTCGATTGCTCACTGGCGACAACCGCAGCTCTAACTGTTTTTGCACGTATTGCCAAAAAATTGAGGAGAGGAATAATTGGGGTTTCAATTTGGCGCACGTAACGGATTTCCAATTTTACTGGGTATTTTGTTTTGCGGAATTTTTATTTTTCCAGCCGGGGTATTTTGCGAGTTTTATAAATATATCGATAAAAACGGCAAGACATTTTATGTTGACGACTTAAGCAAGGTTCCGCCCGAATATCAGGACCAGATTCAAACCTACAAAGAAAGGTATGATTATCTTCCGGAGGATCAGCGCTCAACGGCTAGACAGAGGGATCAGGAAATTGAACGTGAACGCCAACTTCAACACCAACGTCAAATCGAACAAGAACTGGAAAGGGTCAGAGAACAGGAAGCAGCAGAAAGATCACGTCAGGCTCAAGAGGACAGGGAGCAAATGCTGGAAACCAAGGTGGTCATCGAGGGGAATCGAATCTTGGTACCTGTTACCCTTGGAAATCATGGGCATGAAGTAGAGACGTTGATGTTATTGGACACCGGTGCGTCCCAGATGGTTGTCCATCGTGATATTGCCGATCAATTAGGCGTCGTAACCCTTAAGAAAATGTTGTCGCAGGTTGCCGGAGGACAAACCATACAAACCGAATTGGGACAATTAAGTTACATGAAGGTCGGCCCCATTAGTATGCGTGATCCCATCGTCATCATCATAAACCATGATGGAGCGCCGGTCGGATATAAGGGGCTGTTGGGGATGAATTTCTTGCGTAACGTGCAATATAATATTGACTTTCAAAATCAAGTCATCAAATGGATCCCGCCCGGAAAGTAGCCGCGAGCGCAGGTTGATCGGGCACTGGACGGGGTTTTGAAACCACTTCGCGACATTTAATACAGCATTGGGAGATAATACTTGGAAACCCTCTTGGATTGGGGTATTCATGTTGTTCTGGGGTTCCAGCAATTTAGCCCCACCTTCGACGTTTTCTTCAAAAGCTTAACATTTTTGGGTAATGAAGAGTTTTTCTTATTATTTTTGCCTTTGATTTATTGGTGTATAGATCGCCGCACAGGTGTCAGACTGCTTTTCCTGCTACTTTTTTCTGTATTTATCTATTCCGCCGCCAAGGTCTTCCTTAACCAACCGCGGCCGTTTCAATATGATTCGCGGGTCAAACAAATCGTTGGGGCCCACGGCGGCGGGTTGCCCAGCGGTCACACCCAAAATACCGTAGTGTTGTGGGGATACCTGGCATATCGATTCAGACAAAAAATTTTTTGGATGATTACCGGGTTTTTGATCATCGGCGTGCCCTTGTCGAGAATTTATCTGGGAGTTCATTTCCCAACGGATATTATCGGAGGATACCTGCTGGGCATATTGCTGCTTTTCGGTTTTATTTGGCTGGTACCGCGGGCAGAGGCATGGATGGCCGGTAAGGGATTCAAATGGCAGCTCGGCATGGCCTTCATAGTACCACTGGTGCTGATTTTTATAAGCCCGGGCGCTGATCGCGAGTGTCTTACCGCCGGATCGACCCTGTGGGGGGTTGCTGTCGGCGTGGTGCTGGAGCGCCGCTGGCTCAGGTATTCTGCCGCTGGACTGTGGTGGCAGAAGATCCTGCGATTCCTGGTGGGAATGGTATTGCTTTTCGGCCTATGGATGGGTTTACGCCTTGGTTTTCAGGCCCTTGAACCGGATTATATTTTCCGGGTTATTCGATATGCGCTGGTTGGCCTCGGTAGCAGTGTGGGTGCGCCCTGGTTGTTTATGCGTATCCATCTTGCCGACACGCAAGCGGAGATATCGAATTCGGAATTTGGAATTCGCAATTCCTAAATCAATATGATGTATTACCGTTTATTCGCCGACCTGGTGGTATTCATCCATCTGGCTTTTGTCATCTTTGCAGTGTTCGGCGGGGTGCTGATATTTTGGTGGCGAAGGATTCCGTGGCTGCATGCTCCGGCTGTTTTCTGGTCCGGCTGGATCGAACTGTCCGGAAGAATTTGTCCGCTGACGCCATTGGAAAATTGGCTCCGGATTAAAGGAGGGCAGGGCAGTTATCCGGGTGATTTTGTCGGAAGGTATGCTTTATCTATGCTTTATCCTTCCGATCTTACTCGCCAACATCAGCTGATTCTCGGGATGCTTGTCATTTTCATCAATGTGGCGTTATATGGCTATGTTTTTATGGTCCGCAGGCGGCAACGAAAAAAAAGTCAATAATGTCAAACCCAGCTGCGCGCGAAGATTAAGATGGGATCTGATTTTTATTTTTGGCTAAAAGCAGGCAAGCCGCTCGTGAGATACCAGCGGTTATCTTTGGCATCCCATTCCCACTGTTGACGATCAGTAAATGTTTTTACAATCATATTGTCTATCCTGTAATACGATATCTCAGCGATTTGAATCGCCTTGATTTCATCTTCGGATAAAGCGTTCTTTTTTATTTTATAATCGGTTACCCTGATGCGCTTATAAAATGACTCATCCGGCGGATTCGTTTCCCTTTCCGATGGTTTCAGGAAATTCATGGCATAATCAAATTCGGACCATCGAATCGCCTGCTCATAGGCTCGTGTGGTTTCATTTAATTTTTCCAGCTTGCGAAATTCTGTTAGAGATCCACAGGCGGAAATCAACAAAAGAAAGAAAGCAAGGCTTGAAATTCGCGTAATCATGGTAAATGCTTCGTGATTTCTGAATAGAGATGGATCGTTTAGGTTTATTTTAGGTTGCCTTTCATTTCTCTCATGATGCTGGATGTATGTCAATCATATACTTCCAAAATGATGCGTTATCAACCTATTTGCTCGCTGAAGCGAAGGACGCGATTCACATACTGCTTTGTTTCCTGGTAAGGTACATTACCTTGGTATCTTTCCACTGTTCCCGGGCCTGCATTATATGCAGCCAAAGCTAATTTAATATTGCCGTCAAACTTATCCATCATTTTTCTTAAATAGCGTGCCCCAGCGTCGATATTTTGATCAACATCAAATGGATTTATTACTCCCAGCTCCTCAGCCGTTGCGGGCATCAATTGCATTAATCCCTGTGCTCCGGCGCTGGAAACTGCCTGGGAATTGAAATTGGATTCGGCTCGAATGACTGCTTTTATCAATTTCGATGGCAGATTATATTTCTCCGCGGCTTTGCTCACGCTTAATTCGATTTCTTGTTGTTCAGATAAACGATTCTCTTCACGAATGGGGGTTTTGGCTTCAGGGTGGTGATCCGCTTGAACCGAGCTGGTTTTCGGTTGAGATGAAATAGTATTGAGAACCGCATATTTTTGAGGGGTCGGCGATGGTGATTTTGGGGTAAGGCGATAAGCTTTGCGTGGAAGTTCGGAAATCAACGTATGCGTGAGCTTCTTAGAAAATGTTGAAGGTATGGGATTGGTGAGATAATCGGTCGCCGTTAATCCAGAGAGTTGAATTTCAGTATTATTTGAGGACCCTGGCTGATAAGCCAAAAGCATCTGTTGAAATAAGTTGTTCCCGGAGCCATTTAGGTGTTGGGGTATTTTTGCACCGTGGATGCCGGAGCCGATGACCATTGTTTTTGACGGATAATTAGCGATTGGATTATAAGCTAACCAGGACATTGCATCCTCATTTAAATCATTTGATTCGAACCAGCTTCAAGTTCAATTCACATTAGCAATAATCATTCCAATTGCCCTTTATATAAAAAACTATAGTAATATCAATTATTTATTTAATTAATTCGTTTGATTCCGGAGGATATTGGCCGGGAACGGGAAAAAATTTCCACCCTCACAACCCATTTTCGGCAAAATTGGCCGTTAAAAAACTTGCGATCCATTCGGATCTAGCCTAATTTCCGGATGGAAACTAACTAAGGAGGAACATATGGAACAGTTGTCATGTGATGTGCTTGTGGTCGGCAGTGGCGGCGCCGGTCTGCGAGCGGCGATTGCCGCCCGGGAAAAAGGTGGGGAAGTGCTCGTGATTTCCAAAGCATCACCTGGAAAGGCGACCTCCACAACCATCAGCGCAGGGGTGTTTGCCGGCACACCTCAGGGAGTTTCACCGGATAATCACATGGCGCGCACGCTTCAAGCCGGACGCGGGCTCAACCAATCCGAACTGGTGAGAATTCTGGTTGACGAAGCTCCTCAACGGCTTCAGGAACTCATGCAATGGGGAATTAAGGCTGTGTTTCGCAACGGCTATCTTTACTCCCTCGGGGCTGCGCCCATGTGGGGCAGAGAAATCACAAAGTGCCTCGTCGCAAAATGCAAAGCCCTGGGAGTCCGTTTCTTCGGCGATATGATCGTGGCAGCGTTGAATATGGAAATGGGCACGGCCGGGGTCCTTGTATATCGCGTGGAATCGGATCAATGGGTGACAATAAACGCCAAAGCATTGGTCCTGGGCACGGGAGGGGCGGGGGCCTTGTTTCAGCGACACGACAATCCACGACGGATGCTGGGTGACGGCTATATATTGGCGTTTAATGCCGGTGCCTTGCTTCAACATATTGAATTCGTACAGTTTTACCCCTTTGGCGTCGCCGAGCCCGGATTTCCCTCTTTTTTGATACCTCCGCGCTTAGCGGATCTCGGTAAATTATTCAATGGCAAGGGAGAGGAAATCTACGAGAAATATGGCATCACGGAACGACCGGCCGGCGAGCGTGCCCGCGATCGTCTATCCCAGGCTCTGTTCATTGAAATCCATCGAGTGGGCGAAGAGATATGGCTGGATCTTACGGGAGTTTCAGAAGATGACTGGCAGAAAGATCCGTTTTCGGGCTCTACACGCAAAATTCTTGGAGACCGCTATGGTGCCGTAGCCAGGCCATTGCGCATTGCGCCCATGGCCCATCATGTCATGGGTGGCATCCGGATCGAACCCCGGGGATTTACTTCAGTTCCGGGGTTGTTTGCCGCCGGTGAAGTTACCGGTGGCGTCCACGGTGCGAATCGTATGGGCGGAAACGCCCTGACCGAAACATTGGTTTTTGGCAAAAGGGCAGGGGATGCGGCTGCCGAATGGGCCTTGAATATGAATCAAAGCAATGAAAAATACACTGCGGATGCACTTCAGGCGTTTTTTCAAAATTCGTCGAAGAGTAAGAAGAACATCGATCCAGAACGACTCACCGGGCAACTTCAAAGGATCATGTGGTCGGAGGGAGGAATTCTAAGAAACCAGAAAGGGCTCATCAAGACGCTGGAATCCGTAAAAAATATTCAACAGCAGGCCGCTGAGGCATCCCTTGAATGTCATCCGGATGAAGTACAGCGTCTTTTGGAACTGCGATTTGCTGCGGCAACAGCTGCATTGATTCTTGAGGCGGCCCTAAAAAGAGAAGAAAGCAGAGGAGCCCATTATCGCGAGGATTTCCCCGATCAAAATGATGAAAACTGGCGAGGGCATCTTCAGGTCTATTTGGATGCAGAGGGTAAAAAGATATGGAAATTTAAACCGATTCCAATAACGAATAACCAATAACGAATAACGCTCAATTAAGCATTTTTCGCTCAATTAAAGAAATTAGGATCTTGACAATGGATTTTTGATTGTAAGAATTGGAAGTACGATTGTAAGAAATTGCGGACTCCACAAACCCTTTGAACTTTTTCTTCACGAACGAAATATTTTTTTGCTTATTTTCAGGAAAGAGTTCTGATCGGCACTTCGATAAAAAGTTTGAAATTAAGAATAATATTCTAGCAGGAGCAAAAAAATCATGGTTGAAATTCAAGGCAAAATGCCAAAAAATCCGAAACAGATACAAGCCGAACAGGATGCGGCCGTAAAAAAATCC
>CP070694.1:4573199-4579165 GCA_020353355.1 Desulfobacterales bacterium
AAAGCTGATCGTGACGAGGGGATCGAATGTTTAAAAAAGGCGACCGAAATCGGACCTACATGGCCGTTGGCAATTACGACGTTAGCCAAAGCCAAACTCAGGAGCGCTCGGGACGACATTAAGAATATTTTGCAAAGCGCCAGTGGTGAAATTAAAGCGGCGGAAGAATGTAAACTCAAATTAGAAGAATCCAGAAAAGAGGTAACGGAATTATTAGGAGATACGTTTTATGAGATAGATCAGCAGCACAGCCCGAAGGGACTTGGAGCCGAAAGTAAGAAACAGCCACAACCGTTAAAAAGAGATCTAAACCATGTTCCACCCCAATCGACCAAATCAGGATTTTCGTATTTTACAACCCCAAAAAAGACGGCTGACCCGAACTTACTGGGGTTGCAAAAAGAAGTAGATGAACATCTCAAAAAGGCTAAAGAATCTTATGAAGCAGCCAAAAAATTGGCGCAAAACTACACTGATAAAGATTTACCTGAAATCGAAAAGATCGTTAATCAAACAAAATTGTCTTCCATTTATCAGGGATATCAGTTCAATGTCGACCGGCAGGGAATTGAGGATTTTTTAAATCAAAAAGAAAATATCAACAAAGATCGATTGGACGAAAATGATGTAGAAGCACTGATGGTCTGGGCCGAAGCCCTCTCAATCTCTATGGGTCAGAGTATAAAAGCGGTTAAAGAACTATTTAATTATGTTCAAGCGGAGTATTATCCTGAAAATGCCAACTCCAATCTGATCATCAAAGACATGTACGAGCTGCGCTTGCTTTACTATCAGGTTGAATCAGCCCTTGGATTAGAAACAGTTGATAGAAAAAAAGATATCGATGAGTTTCAGGGGGAAATTGATTCGTATTCAAAACCGGTTGAAACAATGATTGAAAACTGGCTGGGAAACGATCCCAACCATTGGGCCTCTTTATTATGGGCCAAAGATTATTTCGCAGAAAATAAATATATCCAATACCTTCAGAAAGCCAAGCATAATGCTATGATGCAAAATGAACTTGGAAATATTTATGTTGCAAAAGGAGAATATCATGTCGCCATCAAACATTATGAATATGCCACCAAACAAGATCGCCGCAGACCGATTTATGAATGCAATTTCGGGCGGACGTTCGGGGATTTAGGCCAATGGGATGAGATGATTCAACACTGCACCAGAGCCATCGAACTGAGGAGATATGCGCTCACCGATGAGTTTGGAATGGATTACTATTATGAGTTTCTTTCAGAAGCATATTATAAGGCCGGCCGATTGCAAGATTTTGAGGATATCTTGGAGAAAACCGACGATTTTAAGGACGCACCGCAGAACAAAGCCATCGTTTATAATCGCCTCGGAAATCTCTGCGCCAATGATGCCCGCGACAACGAAGCCATAGCCTATTACCAACAGGCGATCCAGCATGATCCTCAAAAACCAATTTACCCGTGCAACATCGGGATAAGCTATGGCAAAATAACAAAATGGAATGAGATGATTACCCATTGCGAACAAGCAATAAAGCTGAGAAGAACGACACCGGATGATTCTTACGGCCTGGATTATTATTATAATTTTTTGGCAGAGGCCTATTTCAATGCGAAGCGCCTGGAAGAGTTTGAGGATTTCTTAGAAGAAGCGAACGATTTTGAGAATAATCCCGAAGAGCTGGCAACCATTTACAATCGAATTGCTAATTTGTTTTTCGTTCAGCACGAATACGAAAAAGCAATCACGCATTATCAGAACGCCATTGCGCATGACAGCCAAAAACCGATTTATGAATGCAATCTCGGGCGGACGTTCGGAGATTTAAGCCGATGGAATGAGATGATTCAACACTGCGCCAGAGCCGTTGAGTTGAGGAGAAATGTGACATCGGATCCTTATGAACTGGATTATTATTATGACTTTCTTGCCGAGGGCTATTATCAGTCCGGCCGACTGCAAGAATTTGAGGAGGGGGTGTTCAAAAAAACCGCCGATTTTGAAAATGAGCCCGAGAAAAAAGCCGTGGTTTACAACCGCATCGGAAATCTCCTTGCCAATGATACCCAGGATAGAGAAGCCATAATCTATTACCAGCAGGCGATCCAGCATGATCCCCAAAAACCGATTTACCAGTGCAACATGGCGATAACTTATGGAAAATTAAAAGAATGGGACGAAATGATAACCCATTGTCGCCAAGCAATTGGGCTAAGAAGAACGATATCAGACGATTCATACGGCCTGGAATATTATTATAATTTTCTGGCAGAGGCCTATTTCAATGTGAACCGTCTGGAAGAGTTTGAGGGTTTCTTAGAAGAAGCGAACGATTTTGAGAATAATCCCGAAGAGCTGGCAACCATCTACAACCGAATTGCAAATTTATTTTTCGATAAGTACCAGGATGCAAAAGCCATCATGTATTACCAGAACGCCATCGCGCATGACAGCCAGAAACCTATTTATGAATGCAATCTCGGACGAGCGTACGGGAATCTAGGCGAATGGGATGCAATGATTCAGCACTGCGCCAGGGCCGTCGAGCTGCGGCGACAGGCGGTGTCGGATCCGTATGAACTGGACTACTATTATGACTTCCTTGCCGAGGGTTACGTTAAAGCCAACAGGCTGGAGGAATTCAACAATATTTTAGAAGAAATTGACAATCTGAAAACTGAACCTCACAAAAAAGCAATTCTTTACAACAACATTGGAAATTGGCTATTCGAAAAATATAGGCACGAGGATGCCATCACATATTATCAAAAAGCCATTGTGCAGGACAGCCAAATACCGATTTATGAATGTAATCTTGGGCGGACGTACGGGAATTTAGAAAAATGGGATGACATGATTCACCACTGCGGAAAAGCCGTCGAGTTAAGAGAAAAGGCGGTTTCGGATCCATATGAACTGGATTACTACTTGGAATATCTGAAAGAGGGCTATCGTAAGGCAGGCAGAATCACCGAGCTAAAAGACAATTTGGAAAAAGCGACGTGAGGTGCAGCGCCCATCATGTCCGCCCCCTTGACAGGCGTTGCTACCCAAACGCAAAGCCCCGGCGTGCGGCATCTTTTTCTTTCCCAAAGATTACGCCAATCGATTAATACCCCTGGTTTCGATTATCCACCTTCCTCATCGTAGACGTTGCAAATGCAGCATAGAAACGATGCCGGTTCGGTGTCGCTCAGGTTTTTCATTCCATGAGGTTCCATGCTGGGGATATAAATTGCATCGCCGGGACCGCAGGTCACTTTTTTGACAACCTCATCCGTGTCGGCATTGTATTGATAGCATTCGAATTGACCGCTGACGATATACATGGTTTGATGGTAGAAATGATTGTGGATGGGAATCTCGCCGCCGGGCTGGGCGGTGAAAAACCGCAAGCCGTATTCCGGATAGCCGGTATCGTCTTCGCCATGCTTGGAAAGCCAGCGCACGCTGATGCCTTTGACATCATATTGTTTTCCGCGGAAGGGAAATTTTTCGATCTTCACATCTTCGCAATCTTGCCAGTTTACAACCTGCATAAGATCCTCCTGCTAATTCGTTAAGCCTGGGTAACTAGAAATAATCAAATCGTTGAAACATCGGGATTAAGATAGCAAACCGAAGCCTTAAATTCAAGCTTGGCCATTCAGCCGGTCATTGAGTCGGGTTCGCCCAGGTGCGGAAAATGACAGGCCGCAAGATGAAGGGGATCATGACCCCGTTGCGTGAGTGCAGGCTTTTCGATGGTGCAGCGATCTCTGACCTCAGGACATCGCGGCCCAAAGGGACAACCGGGCGGCGGATCAATCGGCGTCGGGGGATCACCCTCGAGTAAAATACCGGTATGCGGTCTATCCGGATCCAGCGAAGGTAAAGACGACAGCAATACCCGGGTGTAGGGATGCTGGGGTTTATGGAAAACGTCATTCGTCGCTCCCGTTTCCACCATGCTTCCCAGGTACATCACACCGATGCGGCTGCTCATGTAACGGACCACTCCCAGATCATGGGAAATAAAGAGATAGGTCAGGCGGAATTCACGGTGCAATTCCTTGAGCAGATTGAGAATTTGGGCCTGCACCGATACGTCCAAGGCGGAGGTGGGCTCATCGAGAATCAGCAATTCCGGATGCAGAATCAGGGCCCTTGCCAGGGCGATGCGCTGGCGCTGTCCGCCGGAAAACTCATGGGCATAACGGTACATGTGTTCGATGCTGAAGCCCACGCGTTTAAGCATGTCGAGTACCTTCTCATCGACCTCATAGCCTTCGGCCAAACCATGCAATTTCAGCCCTACGCCTACCAGATCGCATACTGTTTTGCGCGGATGCAAGGATGAATAAGGGTCCTGAAAGATGAGTTGAATGTGCCGTGCCCGTTCGTAAGCCTCTCTCCCGGTTAATCCGACGATCCGTTTGCCGTTGAAATAGATGTCACCGGATGTAACGGGTGCAAGTCCCACCACAGAGCGGCCCAAGGTGGTTTTGCCACAGCCGGATTCTCCCACCAGTCCGAATACATCACCGCGTTCAATCGCAAAACTTATTCCGTTTACGGCCTTAACCGTTGCATGGTCGCGCGTCAACATGCCTTCACGAAGGGGGAAATGCACATGCAAGTCCTCAATGCGCAAAAGCGTTTTTGCGGCCATGTTCGTTTCGTTTTGCATCTGTGTGTAGATCGTTCCGTCACCAATTTGTTGGGATTACGATGCCGTCTCAACTGCTGGGCTGCGGTCATGTAAAAAACAGGCAGCCTGATGATTGCCGTTAAGATGGTAAACAGGTGGTATCTCTTGCTTGCAGCGCTCCATTGCGTACTCACAGCGCGGTGCAAATCGGCAATTGGTCTGCGGTTCAAGCAAACTGGGCACGTTTCCTCTAATGGAATACATCGGTTGATCCGGATTGGCCTTGTCCGGGACGGTTTGCAGAAGACCCTGAGTATACGGATGCTGTGGGTTTTTAAGCACATTGTGAACCGATCCGATTTCGATCATATCTCCCGCATACATTACCGCCACCCGTTCACAGGTTTCGGCCATCACCCCCAGATCATGGGTGATCATCAAGACCGAAGTTTGAATTTCCCTGACCAGTGTTTGCATCAGCTCCAGGATCTGGGCTTGAATGGTGACATCCAGCGCCGAGGTCGGCTCATCCGCGATGAGCAATTTCGGCCGGGTCACCAGCATCATGGCAATCATAATCCGTTGTGACATGCCGCCGCTGAGCTCGTGCGGGTAGCGCCGGGCTATCCGGGTCGCGTCGGCTATGCCCAGCTGAGCCAGCATATCCACAGCCTGTTGGCGCGCCAATCGCCGGTTAAGCGAACGATCGTGAATCAGCAGGGTTTCGGCGATCTGTTCTCCCACCCGGATAACGGGATTCAAAGACATCTTCGGCTCCTGCATAATCATTGAAATCTTTCTGCCCCGAATCTGCCGCACTTTGGCTTCGTCAAGAGTTAATATATCCCGGCCTTCAAAGATGATGCTGCCGCTGATGATCCTTCCGGGCGGGTCGATCAGTCTCAAGATGGATCGCGCCGTGACCGATTTACCGCATCCCGTCTCTCCGGCCAATCCCAGTGTTTCCTGACGGTTCAGGTGAAACGCAATCCGTTCCAAAGCATGCACCACACCCCGCAAGGTGTAAAAATGTACCTTGAGATCATTGACTTTCAGTAAAGGTTCAGTATTCACCCAAAAATAATTCCTTAAACCGCATTCCGAATTCCACCTAGCTTTGCCTCTGATGGGGATCCAAAATATCGCGAATGCCGTCGCCCATCAGGTTAAAGCCCATGACAACAATTAAAATGGCAAATCCGGGCAGAGTGGAAACCCACCACTGATCGACCAGGAACTGACGGCCGTCGCTGACCATCAATCCCCATTCCGGTATGGGAGGCTGGGCACCCAGCCCGAGAAACCCGAGACCGGCGGCTGTCAGAATAATCGTCCCCATATC
>CP070694.1:4579265-4584386 GCA_020353355.1 Desulfobacterales bacterium
CAGATTCCAAATATCGCCTTTTCCAATATCAATTGCGGATCTTGCCCGGTAGATTTGAGCTGGGTATCGGTTTGGTTGAGCATTCCAAGCGCATCTATCAGGTCATCTTTGCTAAAATGCTCTGATTTCAAAAATATTTGGTAAATCGGATAAACATTGTTAGGATTTTTGGCGATTAACAAATCAGTAGCAAATTTCTTTTTACTTTTTTTCGTCTTGCTTTTATTCTCAGAATTATCTGAGTTTGAAAAGGTATGTTCCCATGTGTCAATTCGAGTTAACAAATCTTTATCATGGGAGACTATTGCCGGTATGACGCTCTGTTGGAAGCGGTTATACGGACATCCGGCGTACCAGTTGCTGCCCGAGGGTCTTTCCACAAAATCCTTTACCAGTAACAATTTCCGAATCTGATTGGCAATGGCGGCAAGAACCTGCAAAGGATGAAAGCCTGCGGAAAGAATGGAATCCAAATAAAAAATTGATCGTTCAATGCTGCGGTCGCAAATGGCATTGGTCAAATCATATATGGGATCTTTTTTGGTTCGCTTTAAAACAGATTCAACATCATCCACCGTTATCGTATCATGGTCACCAACATAGCTAATCAATTTTTCCAGATTATTGGTAAAGGTTCGCAAATCAAAACCCGTCATCTCATACATGGCCAGATATGCTGCTTTATCCATTTTTTTTCCGGATGCTTTCAGCATCGAGGACATCTTCTCGACCAGAACATCTTGCTGGGCCATTTTATCGATCCGCCGTTCACCTTTCGGGACCACGCAGTCGATGACCATTCCTGTCTGGGAAATGGTTTTAAATAATGCCCGTCGTTTATCAGCAAAATCGGCAGTAATAATCAGGTGGTTGTTTTTCGGAAATCCCTTTTCAACCGCACGCTGCAGAAGGGCGCAATCATCATCCGCTGCCGTTATTTTCAGATGATGCTCCTGGCAATACGCGATGATATCATCCAGCCAGGCATCATCCGATAGACGATCGGAAGCCATTCCTAAAGCCTTACTGCGATTTGATTTGCCGACATCATCAAACGTCAAATTTAAATGCCCGATCAAACTTAAAAAAGTTGTCGCCGCTTTTCTTAGGTCATTGTTGTCATATGCAGTTTTCGCATTTTCCAGCAGCCTGGCGTTATCCTGCCGGGCATAAAATATATTTGAATCTCGAACCGCAATAACTTTAAGGCCGGGCAGCAGTGAAAACGTGTTTAGGCGTTCGATCACGTCGCGGATATTTTCGGCAGCTCCATCTACTTCTTCATAATTCAAGCTGTGTGAGGCGCCAGGAAAGAGAAAATCTAACAGCTCATCAAAGACACTTTTCACCAGCATCTCTTCTCCATGGATGAGATAAACCGGAGCAAATTTGGCGTCCGATGCGCTACTCAGTTGATCTAAATGCGTTTTCAGCTCTTTGTAATTTATTTCAGGCATCGGGCATTTTCTTAAATAATATGTGAATAACAAAAACAGTGATTCCCACTGTGATGGCGCTATCGGCAATATTAAATGCCGGCCAGTGGTATTTTGCAATATCAAAATCTAAAAAATCTATGACAATACCAAACCGGAGGCGATCGATAAGGTTTCCGATAGCACCACCAAAAATCATCGCAAAGCCGGCCGCCAGCCAGGGGTGGCTCGCTGGCGTTTTTTTATATAAGTAAAAGATTAAGCCAACGGCTAATGAAGAAATAAAAAGAAAAATAATCGTGCGCAACCCCGAACTCAGATTGGCCAATAAGCCAAAAGCGCCTCCCGGATTGTGAATGTGGACGATGTTAAAAAAACCAGCGATGACCGGAATGTTGTGATTAAACGGTACGTACAGAAAAATCAATAATTTCGTCATCTGATCAGCGATGATAACACATCCGCCAATGATCGCCAGCTTTATATATTTATTCTTCATCATTGATTTTCTTCAAATCACCCACTAAGATGAGGCATTATCGCAGAGCGCAAAGCGCAAAGCGTAAACACAATGTCAACAGGCTTTTCTTTTAACGCTATGCGCTTTGCGTAATCCTTTATGGTCCGCGGAGAATCCACCGAAGGCGAAAACATCGAAAAAAGACCCATGTGTGGGATGGAAACTAGGGCATTTTCGCGAGAGCATCTCTACACCTATTGCAAATCGCCGGATGCTCAGCATTTGTACCGACAGAAGGCTCATGAATCCAGCAGCGCTCGCATTTCTCCCCTGGTGCTTTTTCAACCCGGATCGACAGCCCTGCAACAGCTTCGCTGACAAAAACATCTTCCAGCTTTTGATCATTGACCAACTTGGCCGCAGAGACAATAAAAACATAACGTAAATCATCTGCATAGGGCAACATGGCGTCGTAAAGCGCTGCCTTGGCCGAAATGGTCACCGCAGCATCCAACGGATGACCGACGAGCTTTTTGTTGCGCGCCTCCTCCAGCGCTTTGGTTACCTCTCCGCGAACCACAAGCAATTGCTCCCATTTTTGAGCAAGATCGTCATCTTTATAAGCCGAGTTTACCTCAGGAAACTGAGTTAAATGAACACTGGGCACCTTTTGACCCTGATGCGGCATATGTTCCCATATTTCTTCGGCCGTAAAGGGTAATAAGGGCGCCATAAGCCTCACGAGGGTGTCCAAAATAATATGCATAACGGTCTGCGCACTTCTTCTGGCCTCTGAATTCGGCGGCGACGTATACAGTCTATCCTTGAGTATATCAAGATAAAAGGCAGATAGATCCAGCGTACAATAATTATAGAGGGAATGATAGATCGTATGGTATTCATAGGCATCATAGGCTTTTCTGTTCTTGGCCACCAGCCCCTGAAGCTTGTGCAACGCAAACTTGTCGAGTTCCGGCATGGAATCATACGAAATTGCATCTGTTTCTGAATTATAATCAAATAAATTGCCGAGCATGAACCGACTGGTATTTCTTATTCTGCGGTAGGCGTCGCTCAATTGTTTTAAAATATTATCCGATATGCGGATATCTTCGCGGTAATCTGTTGCCGATACCCACAATCGCAAGATCTCCGCGCCGTATTTTTCAATGACTTCATTGGGTGCAATAACATTACCCAGCGATTTGGACATCTTCCGCCCTTCGGCATCCACCACAAACCCATGGGTCAGCACCGCCTTGTAAGGCGCCTGGTTTCTCGTGCCCGCCGCCGTCAACAGGGCGCTGTGAAACCAGCCACGATGCTGATCGCTGCCTTCCAGGTAAAGATCGGCCGGCCAGCGCAATTCAGGTCGTGCTTCCAGCACAGCCGCATGACTCACGCCGGAATCAAACCAGACATCCAGAATGTCATTTTCCTTTGCAAAGCTTTGATTGCCGCAATCCTGGCATGCGGTGCCCGCCGGCAAAAAGTCCGAAACCTCTTTTTCAAACCAAATATCGGCGCCATGCGCTTCAAAAAGCTTATAAACATTTTCCATCAGGTGCTGGTCTTGAAGCAATCTTCCGCATTTCTCGCAATAAAATACGGTGATTGGAACGCCCCAGGCGCGCTGGCGGGAAACGCACCAATCCGGCCGGTTTTCAATCATGCCATAAATTCGATCCCGACCCCAAGCGGGAATCCATTCAACCTTATCGATGGCCTCCAGGGATTTTTTGCGCAAATCGGTTTTATCCATGGAAATGAACCATTGGGGAGTCGCCCTGAAAATGACCGGCTTTTTGCATCGCCAGCAGTGAGGATAAGAATGCTCAAAGGATCCCTCGGCCAACAGCGCCCCCCCATCTTTCAATTTCGCATTGATATTCTGATTGGCATCAAAAACAAATTGTCCTTTGAAAAATTCAATATCATCGGTGAAACATCCTTTATGATCTACCGGCGAATAAACATCCAGATTGTATTCGAGACCGACTTCATAGTCCTCACGGCCGTGCCCGGGGGCGGTGTGCACGCAACCGGTGCCGGCATCCAGCGTGACGTGACCCCCCAGGATGATGAGGGAATCCCGATCGTAGAGGGGATGTCGACTGCGCTTTTTTTCGAGGCTTTTAGCGTCGATTTCGGCTAGAATTGAATAATCTGAAATTCCAAAGGTCTGCATGCAATAATCCATAAGTTCGCGCGCGAGGATGAGGACTTCGTCATTGCCGACGTCGACGGCCACATATACGAAATCCGGATGTAAGGCGATCGCCAAATTGGCCGGCAGCGTCCAGGGTGTTGTGGTCCAGATAACCACCGACACCTTTTTGCCGCTTAACTGCGGATATATCTGGCCAAGATCGTCTCGCATCGGAAATTTTACAAAGATGGAATGGGTGGATTCATCATGGTATTCAATCTCTGCTTCCGCCAGGGCAGTTTGACAGGTAAAACACCAATAAATGGGTTTTTTGCTTCTAAAAAGACTGCCATCCTGCGCGAATTTTCCACATTCTCTGGCAATAATGGCTTCATAGATATAGTTCATCGTTAAATATGGATTCTCCCAGTCGCCCATCACCCCCAGACGTTTAAACTCTTCACGTTGAATATCGATAAATTTTTCGGCATAGGCCCTGCACCGTTGTCGAATCTCAGCCATAGAAAGATCCTTCTTTTTATCTCCAAGCTCCTTGTCCACATTATGCTCAATGGGAAGCCCGTGACAATCCCAGCCCGGCACATAAACCGCGTCGAATCCTGTCATCTGCTTTGATCGCACAATAATATCTTTTAGAATTTTATTTAAGGCCGTACCGATATGAATATAGCCATTGGCATAAGGCGGGCCATCGTGCAGAATAAATAGTTCCCAACCCTTAGACGAATTTCGAACCTGATCGTGCAATCCCATTTCTTCCCATTTTTTCAGCTGCGCCGGTTCACGGTTTGCCAGATTCGCTTTCATAGGAAACTTTGTCTCTGGAAGGCTAAGTGTCTTTTTGTAGTCCATCGAATCCTCCGCCATTGGATAATAGTATTTAAAGCTAAAATTTTTACTCAGATTTCATAAAGCTGTCAAGGAAATACATAATTCAGAGTTCAGGGTTCAGAGGTTCAGGGTTAAATAGAAAGCGTTAGGTTAGAGGTCTGAGGTTTGAGGCAAAAAAAGAGAGGCGCATGGGGCAGGGTTCAAGGCTCAGTGCCTTTCGAATG
>CP070694.1:4584486-4588624 GCA_020353355.1 Desulfobacterales bacterium
GGCGGGCTTGGAATACGGGCCAAGATGTTGCTGCTTTTCCTGTTTATTCCGTTTCTACTGATGATTGGCGCCAGTCTGCTCTATTTTTGGCAACTCGAGCAAATGTCGGCGTTGCTGACGCGCGAGAGCACGAAGATGGTAAATCAGCTGGCCGAGGAAAAAATTGCGGATCTTTCTACGGCTGTGGCGATCCAGTGTCGGCTTTATCTGCTGGCCCATCCGGAATTAACCAAAGAGGACTTTATGAAAGATATGGGGTTTAAAACCCTTGCCGTGCAGAAGGTGGGCTTAACCGGATATACGGCATTATATCAAATGCCGGATCCTGAGGGCATTTGGCGAACCTGGGCCCATGTAAATCCGAAAATTATCGGTATTAATATGGCAACCCTCCAAGAACCAATGGGGCGAAATTTTCCAGGTTTTTGGAAAATTTTTTCCGGTGTGGAAGGCGGCAAGAAAGCACAAGGATATTATACCTGGCAGGATAAAGACGGAACATTTCGAGATAAGTTTATGGTGTGTACACCGGTTGCCGGGACGCCCTATGTTGTTGCCGCGACGACCTACCTGGATGAATTTCAAGGGCCTGTGCGAAAGATGGATTCATCGGCCAACATATTAACCGAAAATACGCGACGTTATACCCTAGTTATCCTCGTTGGAACGCTAGTGTTGATCGGCATGATCGTATCGGTATACGGTCATCGGCTGACCGGTAAAATTAAATCGTTAACCGAAATCACCGAACGCATCAGTGTTGGTGATCTCGACGCCGAAGTCGAAACCAAATCCAAAGACGAGATCGGTGAACTTGCCGAAGCGATTTCTCGAATGCAAGAAAGTATCCGACTGTCCATCGAACGATTGCGTCGGAGAAGATAAGCGTCCCTGGATTGACGATAAACCTGCCGTAACCGCTGGTCTGCGGCGCCCTTCGACCTTCACTCATCAGCGCTCTGGTTACGGGAGGCGGTTTGCGGGTATATAGCGACTGGACGTCCGTCGCTAATGAAGGAGCGCAAATGGTTATTATTCCGAGAGAGAAACCCGTTCTTGAAAACCTGAACATCTACTACCTAAATATAAAAAAGTTGCTGGAACATTATCAAGGCGAAATTGGTACAGGTGGCGTTTATTTCAAATCCCATGCAGCCGAGGGTGTCATTTTTTTTGATAAAGATGATCTCTTGAGTGGTCATTTCAGAGACAAAACCATTGAGCTTTCCGGCCCTGAAGCAATTGAACGTCTTCTGGACGCTGGGGATAAATATAATTTCAGTGTGACGATTTATGGAATTGCCGAAGATGAAGTGTACTTCTGGGCGAGCATTCCTACCGCGGAAAAAATTTACAAAGACCTCAGCACGGAGTTCACTGATCTTGAAGGATTGATAAAAAAGATGACCAGCGAAAAACTTACCGGTTATATTGATGTCTCAATCGAAGACGGCAAGGAAGCCGGTTTGATATTCATTATCAATGGTAATATCATCAGTGGTTCCTATTCTTGGGAAAACGGAAAGCCGTCCCCCAATCAAGAAAATCAGAAGCTTCTGATTCGTAAAACCAAAGAAAAGGGGGGTACGTTTAATGTATGTCGTATTCCACTTTCCCGGTTGCATATTGAAGCACCGACAGATCGTTCTGCGCAGGATAATTCCCGAAATACGATCGATATGCTGGAAGAACTGCTGGTGGCGTTCGAAAGTATCGTGGCCAGAGCCAAGAATATAAAGGCAGATTTTAATAAACTCTTGAAGCAAAAATTTGTTGAAAATGCCGACAAGTACTCCTTCTTGGACCCTTTTGCAGGGGAGTTCCAATATTCGAATCGAACAATTTCTTTTGAGGGTGAGGTGAGCGATAAGGATTTGGCAATCGGAGTTATCAATTCCGTCAAAGAAATGGCTCAAGAACTCGGCGTGCTGGCCGGACTCGTTGGCGATCTGGGGCTCTGGTCCGAAAGGTACGCTGATGAATTGAGCAGGTTTGGAATCGAATTATGAATGCCTACAGTATTTCAGCTAGACGATATGTTGAATTTTTCGATAGCATTCCTGCCGCTCTTTTCCGAACCACCATCGAAGGCAAAATCGTCTATTGCAACCGAGCCTTTGCCCTTACCTTTGGCTTTGACTCCGCCGTTGATTTGATCGATTATCCGGTCATAGAGCTTTATCAAAATAAAAAAGATCGCGGAGTGCTCGTTCATTCTATTATGCAACGCGGCCGGCTGGTGGATGTTCCCATTGCATTTAAGAAGAAGGACGGAACGCCCTTGTGGTGTTCCATGACGGCCAGGGCAGTATTAGATGATGATGGCATGGTAGTATGTTTAGACGGGATTTTAAGAGACATAACCGGTGAGATTGACATCCGAAAAGCTCCTCCGAGCCTTGACGCGAGCCTTGATGCGCTGAACGATATTATTATTTTATTTGATTTGAAGGGCGACATTATCGACATTAATCAAAGCGGTGCCGATTTGTTCGGCATTTCCAGGGAAAAGTTGTTGGCAAAACCGCTGTCCGATTTTTTTATACCGAGCAACAGAGATATTTTTCTCCTTTTTCTATCAGATATCTTGAAAATCGGTCGCAATGAGGCCATTTTTTCAATTTTGGACCACAACTCTAAAGTCTGCCATGTTGAATGTCATGCGATTTTGGTCAAAACGGATGGCCGTGCGCATCATATAAAATGTCAGGCGCGGGATGTCACCGATATCGTAGACCAAAAAAGAGAGCGTTCAAATGATGAAAAGTTCCAGGGAGTATTGGAAATGGCCGGTGGCGTGGCCCACAGCATGAACCAGCCGTTGACCATCGTCAACAATTTGTTGAATGAAATCTTATCGGATTTAGAGCACGATGGCCAAACCCATCAAAAGATCCTGAAGATACACCATCAGATCAAGAAAATGAATGACATCACCAAGAAAATTTCCAATATCAAGAAATATGAAGCCATGGATTATGTCGCCGGCATTCGAATCGTGGATATTGAAAAAGCTTCCTAGGGGTAAGCTAGAGGAGCACTGATGATAAAAAATGTGCTGATTGTCGATGATGACAAGGAAATGTTGTTGGCCTTGAAAGAGGGCTTTAAGAAGTATCAGGAATCCTTTGCGGTCTTATTGGCCGAGGACGGTCTGGCTGCATTAGAAGGCCTCAAGGCCAACGTCATCTCCCTTGTGGTCACCGATCTGAAAATGCCTCGCATGGACGGATTCGAGCTTCTGGCCCATATCATGGAACATTATCCAGATATACCGGTGATCATGATAACCGGGTATAGCACTCCCGAGATGGAACGGCTTGCTCGAGAGGGAGGCGCTGTCGGATATATTTCCAAGCCGTTTTTAATTGAAAGTTTAGCACGTCAGATCATGGCGACCTTGCGCAAGGAGTCGGAAGGCGGCACCTTGCATAGTGTAAATTCCGGCATGTTCTTGCAGCTCATAGAGATGGAACAGAAGACCTGTACGATCCGTCTGGAGGATAAAACTAGCGGGCAAAAAGGCATTCTTTTCTTTAGAGAGGGTGAATTACTTGATGCCAGAGTAAACCACCTCAAGGGAGAGTCCGCGGCCTTCAAAATATTTTCATGGGATGAAGTCAATCTATCCATTCAAAATGGTTGTGCGCTAACCGAAAATAAGATTCGCAAAGAACTTCAGCCATTAATTCTAGAGGCGATGCGACGAAAGGATGAAACCGCCCTTGAGGAGACTCCGATGGCGGTGATGGAAAACGTGGAACCATGGAAGCAGGCATCGTCAGATATCATCAAAACCATCAAGGCTAAAATTGAAAAAGAAGTTGGTCAACGATGCGGATTAGAGGATATTTACCAAGACAGTTCCTGGGATAACCAAGTCGACGAACTGTCCATTTTGGGTGATTTTTTTAATCTTGGCAAACTCATGCTGGGCTATGTCGACCGGGGTGATGTTAACGATTATATCCTATTGTTGAGAGAAAAAATAACGGTCATCGCGGTGGATCCGAAATGTCCTCGCGATAAGATTCTACAGGTGCTGAATGATTGAAATCTGGGTTTTATGGAAATGACGGCGAATCTGGTATGAAAAATGCATGAGATATTTAAAGATATCCTAAGTATCGATGGTGTT
>CP070694.1:4588724-4592867 GCA_020353355.1 Desulfobacterales bacterium
CGCCCAAAATAAAGTCGGCCTTTTTTTCTAAAATGAGTTTTTCCACTGCCAGAAGGGCTTCACTCACCGGCACCCCCGGCTCCAGATCCCTGGTATCAATGACTTCAACTTTAAACGGACGCTTGCTATCCCCTACCTTAACGCCTCCGGCGGCATTGATCTCCTCAACGGCCAGGCTAATGGCTCTTTCCGCATCCCATCCGTAGAGAAACGAGGTGGCAAGCGGTGCGCCGATGGTAATGGGGTCTTCAGCCAAGGCCGTTTTCCAGGGAAGAATCAGCAAGACTGCCATCAGAAATATCGTCACTGCATTAAAATTTTTTACTTTCATATCAAACCCTCCTTTCTTTTTTAAAAATGAACTTTGGTGTTAACGATTATAACAATTGGCTATCCTGCATCCATTCGAACTTTGGCACTTTACCTAGATTTCGATATTTCATGCCCGCCTAAATGATAGCATGGGTGGGATCCTGAGAGAGGATTATCCGTCAAATTTTAGATTCTGCGAGTATATATAAGGCAAATTTACTTGTCAAGCTATCAAATTTATGAATGATGTTCAAAAGCTGAGGCGAAATTCTTGTTCAAGTGTTTGAATTTTGATCTGGACGCGAACATCCAATTGCTTTATAGATGGATGCGAGCAGAAGGTTTTATGGCTAGATTGAAAGGAATATCACTCCGCTTGCCTGGAGCTAAAAATGGGTGATCTCAGCGAATTTCCGCTTCGATACAAATTGTTTCTCAAAGTCTACCAGTGGCGGCGCATCGATCCGGTACCCTGGACGCCGCTGAAAAAGCGCGTTCGGGAATGCAATATTGCGCTGGTTTCCAGTGCCGGGTTTGTGACGCCCGGACAAAAGGCATTCGATGATGCTATTCGCGGCGGTGATCCCAGTTTTCGCGATATACCGTCGGAGGTTGATGTTTCGACGCTGGTCGAATCCCACCGCAGTGAAATCTTCGACCACAGCGGCATGCGTCAGGACCCGAACCTTGCGTTCCCGATTGACCGTCTGAAGGAGCTGAATCGCAGTGGCGCAATCGGCTCGGTGAATCGCCGCCATCTATCCTTCATGGGCTCCATCACGGCTCCCGGTCGACTGGCTAAGAGAACCGCTCCGCAAGCCGTGCAGCGCCTGGTCGATGATCGTGTGGACGCGGTAATTCTGGTGCCGGTCTGACCCATGTGCAACCAGGCCGTGGGCCTAGTCGCCGCTGAGCTGGAACGTTGCGGGATTTCTACCGTAACCATACAACTGCTGCGCATGGTAGCCGAAAAGGTGCGACCGCCTCGGGCCCTATGGGTCCCCTTCCCGCATGGCTATCCGCTGCATGCCCCCAATGATCGGGAAAAACAGCAGGCCGTACTCGAAGCAGCCTTAAGACTTTTGGAAGACCAGAGTCTGCAGCCGCCCGCCCTGATTGACTATCAGCCAAAGGGCGGTTGATAACCTCATCGCAGATCCGCGCAGACATGCGCGCATATTTTTTGCCTCAAACCTCAGGCCTCGAGCCTAAGGCGTTTTATCTTGACCTTGAACCTTTGAACCCATAAGCCAGACAGGGAGTAAGCATGCAGTTTAAAAAATTGGAGTTTACGAATGAACGCGGGCAAACGCTTTCAGCCCGGTTGGATTTAACCCCGGATGAAAAACCGATAACCTATGCTTTGTTTGCTCATTGTTTTACTTGTTCGAAAAACCTAAAAGCCATCACGCATATCAGCCGTGCCCTGACAGGCGAGGGCATCGCCGTGTTGCGCTTTGACTTTACCGGACTTGGCGAAAGTGAGGGGGATTTTGCCGATACGACTTTTTCTTCAAATGTCGGCGATCTGGTTGCAGCATCAGAATTTTTAAAAGCCAATTTTGAAGCACCCCGGATCTTAATCGGGCATTCGTTTGGCGGGGCTGCCGTCCTGCAAGCGGCCTCCGCGATTCCATCATCTCAGGCTGTGGTGACCATTGCGGCTCCGGCCGATCCCGGCCATGTCCAGCAAGCACTGGGAAGCACAAAGGAAGCCATAGAGCGTCAGGGCGAAGCCGAAGTTAATTTGGCAGGAAGAACGTTCAGGATCAAAAAGCAGTTTCTCGATGACTTAAACTTGGTCAATATGCAAGAAACGCTTCGCAAATTAAACCGGGCCCTTTTGATTTTCCATTCGCCCATCGACGATGTTGTGGGCATCGAAAATGCCGCTCAAATTTTTCAAGCCGCTCGGCATCCGAAAAGCTTTATATCACTGGATAAAGCAGATCATCTGCTGACAAATTCAAATGATTCCCAATATGTCGGTTCGATCATCGCGGCCTGGGCGCGGAGATATATCTAAATAAAGGGTTCAGGGTCTCTCGAATGCGGAATGCGGAATGCGGAAAAGTCAGGTTGCGCGTTACAGGATTAAGTGGGATTTCGCCCAAGGCGGAACAGGTTTCCGGATTCAGCTTGCCCAATGGGTATCTTTGGGCTATATTAGAAGATTGGTGGTTATCTCGCGAACCGGATCTCAGACGTTATTCGGATTTATTTACGCATCCTGAAGGGAAAAAATCACGTTCATCCATTGACTCTTAAAACGTCTCAACAGACCGCTTTAATATGAAAACTAGGATACTGAAAAAATCTTATCCTGCCCTTTTCATATTTATCTACCTGGGTTTGGGCCTGATCTCAGGTGCGGCAGATGACCGTTTTTTTGACAATGGAGACGGCACGGTAACGGATAGCAAATCGGGTCTCATGTGGGCGAAAACCGACAACCAATTTGATATCCTTTGGAAGGAGGCACAGGACTGGTCCAAAAAAGACTTTCCAAATACCATTGCACGAAAATATGAGAATTGGCGTTTGCCGACCCTCAATGAATTACAGAGCCTCCTTATAGAAGCGGTTAACTATGATGGGTACGAAACCGATTGCGGCCATCGTGCCAAAACCGTGCCGCAAATAAAACTGAGCTGTATTATCATTTGGTCCTCAGAAACTGCGTTGGGAACCCCCCTGGCTTTTAATTTTTATCTCGGAAATGCATTTGCCATCGATATACATGAAGACAAAGGATGCAGAGTATTACCGGTAAGAAATTTGAAGTAAATGATAGATATCTCAACAATTGACTATTCAGCCATGCATAAACCGGAAATACTCCTGTTCTTATTTCATCCGCGACCTGAGCCAGTGTCTTCAACGTATTCATCCGTAGATCCGGATCAATTGATTCCTTCGGAAAGAGACCACTTGATTCCGGTTGCAGAGGATGTGGTCGTCGGTGCCCGCTTTCACATGGCAGAAAAGTCAGGATGCAATATTCTTTTTTTCCATGGCAATGGCGAAATTGTTGCCGATTACAATGATCTGGCCCCGATGTATAACGAAATGGGTATAAATTTTTTAGCCGCGGATTATCGGGGATACGGTCGATCAAACGGAAAACCCACCATCACCGGCATGATGCGGGACTGTCATATTATTTTTGAATATGTTAAAACCTGGCTAATCCAACATAACTATCCCGGTCCATTCATTCTAATGGGGCGATCTTTGGGAAGCGCATCCGTGCTTGAACTGGCAGCTCATTATGAAAACCGGGTAGATGGCTTGATCGTTGAAAGCGGATTTGCCTATGCAAGCCCTTTGCTCAGGCTGCTGGGAATCGATCTACAAGCCATCGGATTCACGGAAGAAAAAGGATTTCGCAATATCGATAAAATTAGCCGGTTTGAAAAACCCACCTTGATTATCCATGCCGAGTTTGATCATATAATTTCATTTTCAGAAGGTCAGGCCCTTTACGATGCCTGCTCGTCGAACGATAAAATCCTGCTCAAAATCCCCGCAGCCAATCACAATGATATTTTTATGCACGGTATGTCCGCATACATGGCAGCGATCAAAAAATTAACAGATCAGGTCAAGCAACCGGGACGCAACCCGTGAGCACCATGGGAATTTAGCATAACGCGTAAAATCACGATAGCGGATCTCATTTAAACAATTTATCGTTATCTAACCGACACGGATTCGGAAACTCAAGATCCCTCCTTGTCTTTTAAAAGCAGCAAATCCTTCTTACCTGAAACGGCCCCCTATGGGCTTTTCATCATTCTTATCCGATAAAGCCAATCATTTGATGATGGC
>CP070694.1:4592967-4606941 GCA_020353355.1 Desulfobacterales bacterium
AAAAATCAGATGTGAAAGCGCTGGCCCACCAAAAAGGGCTTCAGCCGTTTAGCCGCCAGGAAAGTCAAGATGCCTGCTTTGTAAAACACTGCTCCTAGGGCGAATTTCTTTTGAAACAAAGCCGATATACGCCTGCCCCCGGACCCATCGTCGACCGCCATGGAACCGCACTGGGAGAACACAACGGATTGCATTTGTTTACCATCGGCCAGCGGCGTGGGATTGGCTGCCCGGCTGCCGAACCCTATTATGTTGTCAAACTGGACCGCAAACACAATCGTTTGGTGGTCGGATCAAAATCGGAATTGTTGACATCAAGTTGCAGGGTTGGCAATATTAATTGGATCGATGAGGCACCGACAGAGCCGATAGCAGTCCTCACCCGCATTCGTTACCGCCATAAGGAAGTTGCCAGCACCCTTTTTCCACTAGGCAAAGATTCCGCCAAGGTCCGATTTGAATCTCCCCAGGCAGCGATAACACCCGGGCAGGGAGCGGTATTTTATCAGGGGGATGAGGTCTTGGGAGGCGGATTTTTCAGCCCTGAGGGCTGAAATTCGAAGCACGAAATTCGAAACTCGAAACAAATTCAATCCCGCCTCCCAGCGGGACGAATGCTCAAAACGTTTTGAATTTTCGTTATTTTGTATTCGGATTTGTTTCGGATTTCGGAATTCGAATTTCGAGCTTATATTAGTAATTGTAGTTAAATAAGAGTATATATTTACAGCTAATACATGCTTTTTGGAAATGCCAAAATTCACGATCAAAACACTGGAGTGCAAAGTGAATCAATATGAGTCGGAAGCAATTGGCCGGGAATTGGAAGCTTTCGATTGGCTTCCGGTTCAAACGGATGAGCCGTCAGATCTATGCATTATCAACACCTGCACGGTAACCCAGAAGGCTGCCATGCAATCACGACAGGCCGTGCGTCAGGCGATCCGGGCCAATCCCGGCGCCCGCATTGTCGTTACCGGCTGTTATGCTCAAACCGCAGCAGATAAACTCAACAAGATAGACGGTGTTCACGATGTTATTGGTCATGCCGATAAACATAAGATTGCGAACATCTTTCGCTCGCTAAAAGAAGTGCAAGAATCCGCTCCAATTTCCATTTGTGCTGACATGCGCGATGAACACCAGTTTAATCAGTTTTCAGAAACGGTCTGTGGCACACGCACTCGCCCCTTTTTGAAAATTCAGGACGGGTGCAGCGCATGGTGCACTTATTGCATCGTACCGTTCGCCCGGGGACCAAGCCGCAGTATGCCGCCGGCCGACGTGCTGGATCATGTCAAACAACTCAACGGCAATGGCTATCATGAGGTTGTTTTATGCGGGGTTCATTTGGGCAATTACGGCCTTGATCTGGTTCCCAAAACCAGCCTATACGAATTGCTTCGCCAAATTGACCGATTGGATTTGATTGAGCGCGTGCGCTTCAGTTCAATCGAACCCCTCGAACTGAACAAGGACATTATTGGGTGTGTGACAGACTCCCATCGCTTTTGTCGGCATTTTCACATTCCTTTGCAAAGCGGTGATGATCGTATCTTAAAGCAAATGCATCGACCCTATACATCGCAGTATTTCTGCGATCTGGTCGCTAACATCAACCAGCGCCTGCCGGATGCCGCCATTGGTGTCGATATCTTGGTCGGATTTCCCGGTGAAACGGATGAAGCATTTGAAACCACGTATCGCTTAATCCAAAAATTACCGGTTGCATATCTGCATGTTTTTCCGTTTTCTTCACATCCCAGCACCGCGGCAAGTAAATTTCCCGATAAAATCCGCTCGGATGTGATTAAAGCCCGCTGCGAACGCCTGCGAAACCTGGGAGCCGAAAAACGTTTCAGATTTTACAATGGCTTTATCGGACAAAAGCTGGAGGTTCTGATTGAAGAAACCAGGGACAGTGAAACCGGGCTGTTAAAAGGAATATCTTCAAATTACATCCCGGTGTTCATAGACGCTTCTGATGATCGGATGAACAACATCGTGCAAGTAAAAGTAGAAAAGCTCATCAAAAACAAACAACCGTATGCATCCATCTACCCGTCGAAATCAGTAAAGGCTTCCGAGTCGATTTAAGCAAAAGCTTTCGGTGCTTAAGTCAGACTGATTTTCACCGATCTCGGGTTGCGCAACTTCAGCGGCGCAAGCCGTCGTTTGCGCACTCTTATGTTGAGAATTTCGACGAACGTTGAAAAGGCCATCGCAAAATAAATATAACCTTTGGGAATGTGTAGGTCCAACCCTTCACCCACCAGCGAAAATCCGATTAATAGCAGGAAACTCAAAGCAAGAATTTTAATCGTTGGATGATTCTCGACAAAGCTGCTGATTTTTGTGGCCAAGAAAATCATAAATATCACGGCGATTACAATGGCCGCAATCATAACGGCCAGTTGTTTGGCAAGACCAATGGCGGTGATCACAGAATCGATTGAGAAGACGATGTCGAGCAGCATGATTTGGACGATCACACCGGAAAATGTTACGCGTTTTCGGCGTTTTTCCGCTTGAGCGTGCGTTTCTTCTCCCTCAAGGTTGCTGTGAATTTCAAGGGTGCTTTTACCGAGCAGAAATAGTCCTCCGGCGATAAGGATAAGGTCGCGCCCCGAGATTTCAGCTGTAATGATGGTAAAAAGAGGTTGGGTCAGTTTCATGATCAGCGTGATGGAAAATAAGAACGCAATACGGGTCAACATCGCCAGTAAAAGACCAACGGTGCGCCCACTGGCTTTCTTATCCTTCGGCAGTTTATCGGCCAAAATTGCAATAAAAATGATGTTATCAATTCCGAGCACAACCTCAATTGCGCTCAACGTCATTAAGGCGAACCAAACATTGGGATCCGTCAGCCAGTTCATCTCATCAATCCTTATCTTTCAATTCTTACCTAATTTACCCAATACGTTAAGCCTACATTAATTAGCGAACAAAAAAAGCGCAATGTTGAAATTGCGCTTTTTATGTTTATTTTTGATGGTGCCGAAGGCGAGACTCGAACTCGCACGGGGAAACCCCCACTAGACCCTGAACCTAGCGCGTCTACCAGTTCCGCCACTTCGGCCCGTGATCCCCGGGTAAAATATGGATTATAACCCAAGGGTTGCTTTAAATATATTTTTTTTGTTATGCGTGTCAAGCCCATAATCGGAAGTTTAATACATTTATTATGAAAGTAGTCAATCATCTCGACCAAATTAGCACGCCGTTTAAAAATGCGGTGATTACCATCGGTAATTTCGACGGCGTCCATATCGGACATCAAGCGCTATTTCACGAAGTAATTGAAAAGGCCGATAGTATCAACGGCACTTCCATTGCCATGACATTTGAGCCTCATCCGATGCGGGTCTTAAAGCAAAACAATCATCCCCCGCTGATTACCGTATATGAGCAAAAAAAAGAGTTGATTGAACGCACGGGTATGGATGTGCTGATCTGTGTTCCATTTACCAGGCAATTTGCATCCTTGACGGCCCGGGAATTTGTCGAAAATCTGCTGGTTGAAAAAATCGGCATGAAAGCCATTGTTGTCGGAAAAGATTATAGCTTCGGTAAAAACCGCGAGGGAAATCTGGCGTTGCTGAAATCGTTTGCAGCTGAATTGGATTTCGAAGTTATTATCGCAAATTGGATCAAACTGACGAAGAATTATCCTGAACGAATTAGCAGCACAAGAATCCGGGAACTCATCATGGATGGCCAGATGGACGAAGCCCAGAAAATGCTCGGGCGGCATTACCAGGTCAGAGGCATTGTGGTGACCGGCCGCGACCGAGGCGGAAAAATTCTTGGAATTCCCACCGCAAATATCCATATCCATGACGAGTTGTGCCCTAAAACCGGAATTTATGCCGTAACCGTTGAATGTCAGGGAAATCAATACAATGGGGTGGCCAACATTGGCTACAGTCCCACATTTGATGATCATGAATTCACGGTTGAGGTCCATATCTTCGATTTTAGAGAAAATATTTATGACAAAAAGATTCGGGTAAACTTCATTCAGCGTATCAGAGACGAGCAAAAATTTTCGAATATCCCTGACCTGATTGATCAGATTAACCAAGATATTGCGACGGCGCGCGAAATACTGGCGAAATGAACGGTGCGCAAAGAGTTAGCAGGGTAGTCGAATATGTCTGAGCTTGAAATCATAACGTACCCAAATAAATTTCTGCTGCGCCCGACAACGCCTCTGGAGAATATCGACGGCCGGGTTCAGGAAATGATTGATAAAATGGCAGCCACCATGTATGAAGCGCCCGGTGTCGGTTTGGCGGCCATCCAGGTGCGCTGGGGCAAAAGCCTTCTGATCTATGATATTTCACCACCAGACGAGAAGCGCCAATTGAACGTCATCATCAATCCAAGAATTATTGTACGCGAAGGCGAAGTGCTCTCGGAAAATGAAGGTTGCCTGAGCGTTCCGGACTTTCGATCGGATGTAAAACGGGCTGCCAAGATTCTGGTTGAAGGAGTTGACCGCGAAGGCAACCCATTGAGAATCGATGCCGAAGGCCTATTGGCCATTGTATTGCAGCATGAAATTGATCATCTCAACGGCACCTTATTTATCGATCGCATCAGTACCTTAAAACGAGAAATGTACAAACGCCGTATGAAGAAAAAATTGCGGATGAAGTGAAACCGAAATATACGATTATATTCATGGGCACTCCGGAGTTTGCTGTACCTTCACTGAAAGCCCTGCATGCGAGCGCTCACCATATTGCTCTGGTGGTGACTCGGCCGGATAGACCCAAAGGTCGCGGCCGAAAAATTTTCCCTCCTCCGATAAAGACGCTGGCGTCAGATTTAGGCCTTCCGATTGTACAGCCAGTCTCATTGAGAACAAAAGAATTCGAGGATCGGATCAAACGCCTAAAGCCGGATTTTTTTATTGTGACGGCCTTTGGCCATATTCTCACTGAAAGCATATTGGCTCTGCCTCGTATAGGGACCATCAACGTCCACGCCTCATTGCTTCCAAAATACCGGGGCCCTGCACCAATTAATTGGGCAATTATCAACGGCGAAAACGAAACCGGCGTCACCACGATGTTAATGGATAAAGACTTGGATACCGGCGACATTTTGCTCACCGCAAAAGAGGTCATCACAGCGCAAGACACGGCCCAAACCCTGCATGACCGCCTGGCCATGATCGGATCAGACCTGCTGATCAAAACTCTAGCAGAATTTGCCAATGATACCATACACCCCACCCCTCAAGAACACAGCCTGGCCACGTATGCACCCATGCTAAACAAAAGCGATGGCCGGATCGACTGGAAAAAGCCCGCAGAAACTCTGGAACCGTTTATCCGCGGCATGACTCCATGGCCCGGCGCATATACGTTTCATGGAAATAAGCGCCTTAAAATCTCCAAAGTCAGACCCATTTCAAGGAATTTTACGGAATCGCCGGGCACCGTGCTCAAAAGCTTTCCTGACGAATTGGAGATTGCTACCGGAGAAGGCGCACTGTTGATTTTGGAAATTCAGGGACCCTCGGGGAAGCGTCTTTCAATCAAAGAATTTTTGCGCGGGTATAAATTACCAGCCGGCACAATTCTAGAATAGTTTCTTTTTGTTAATGGCTCTTTTACAGACATCGAACAATTATGATGACTTCTGATCCTCGGAAAACAGCGCTTAAAATATTGAACACGCTGGAAAAGAGCCGAAAACCGCTGGATCGCATTTTTAAAGATAGTGTTGATCCAAAAAATTTTGCAATGCGTGACCGGGCGCTGTTGCAGGCGTTAGTTTACGGCGTTCTCAGATGGCGCGGCCGTCTGGATTATATTATCTCCTTTTTCTCCACCACCCCCATCAATAAAATCGATGCGCGTATTTTAAATATTTTGCGGTTAGGACTGTTTCAAATCATCTATATGGATAAAATACCGGTCTCCGCAGCAGTGAACACCGCCGTTGAACTAGCCAAATCGCCTGCATCCCCCTGGATTGGAGGGTTTGTCAACGGGCTGTTGCGCAATGCATCCAAAAACCACAATACGGTCTCGTTCCCGGATCAACATAGAGATCAGATCCATGGATTGGCAACTAGTAAAGCATTTCCGCCCTGGCTCATTAAACGCTGGTTGGATCGCTACGGTTTTGACTCGGTGGCAAAGCTTTGTGATGCCATCAATACCATACCGCCCATCAGCATTCGAGCCAATAGTCTGAAGGCCTCACGAGATCGACTTATAGGGGCACTTGAAGGCCATGTCGATAAAATCGAACCCTGCACTCACGCACCGGATGGAATTCGTTTCGTGAATCCCAAGACACGCATTGATAAATTAGAGGCGTTTAAAGACGGCTGGTTTCAGGTGCAGGATGAAGCGGCCCAGCTCGTCACCTTGCTGATGGATCCCCAACCCGGTGAAACCATATTGGATGCCTGTGCCGGCCTGGGAGGTAAAACCGGACATATCGCCCAGCAAATGGATGATCAGGGTTTGGTCGTCGCCCTGGATTATGATGCAGACAAGCTTCTGCGCCTTAAGACAGAGATGAATCGGCTGGGCGTCTCGATTGTATCCACACATCATCATGATCTCCTTCAAAGCACACCGGATAAAATAGACAAAAACTACGACCGTATTTTATTGGACGCGCCCTGCTCGGGGCTTGGTGTGTTGCGGCGAAATCCGGATATCAAATGGAATTCGTCAAAAAAGGATTTGAAACGATTTAAAAACCGACAGGTGGGGTTGCTCGATCGGCTCGCACCGCTGGTGAAGGTTTCGGGGGTTTTACTCTATGCCGTCTGCAGTGTCGAACCGGAAGAAAATGAAGAGGTAATCGAGGCATTTTTAAGCAGGCATAGCGGGTTTGTTTTCGATGCCCATACGGGAAAACTATCCTCATCAATAGGTTCGACCATGGAATCCAGGGGTGGTTTAAAAACATATCCCCGCTTCAACGAAATGGACGGCTTTTTCATGGCACGTCTGAAACGGATGCTTTGAAAAAATTCTTATCTTTCCAGATAAAATTGTATTTTTCGCTTTACCCTGCCAAGATTAATGACCACATAACCATCGGCTGCATCTAAAAGCTTGACTTTATCGGGATAGGCCAGATTGAGTTGCCTGAAATTTTCAATGTCGGCTGAGAGTTGGTCGATCTCGGGATGGCTGCTTTTTTTCAGCGGTCGCAGTTGTTCCCTGAAAAAGTGATCGGTTTTTAACCTCCCGCCTGAAAGATATTTCGGAATATCTAAGGCTTCGACAATTTCTGCGGAATTCTCGATGGGGAAGATCAATTGATATATTTGAAAGTATCTTGCGCCACCATAATTAATATAATAAATTTTTATATCCGTACGGGTTCTAATATCATAAATCACCCGTTCCGGCTCTTCGAGGGCATCCAGGAAATCGAGTAACCTGCTGATCGTTTTGGGTTTCATGCCCAAATGGGCGGCCTGTTGGGCGACGGCAAATTCAAGCAAATTTTTAAATGAGTACAGGTAGCTGGTTCCCGTTTTTTCAATTTCTTGAACGTCGGGAATGATTCCGATACTGCCGACAATATACTCATACTGACGCGTTGATATGGCAACGATCTTTTGAATGTCCCTGGGCTGAAATTCGGAAATCATATATCTAGTTTAGCGTAAAAGCTATAAGCCTGTCAAATTATTGTGGAATTCGACTTCAAGAGGATGCTGACGGAACCCGTGGATTCAACCCCGGCGCGGATGAAGGAGTTCCCATATTAATCGTTTTGGATTGGTTCATGATGGTGTATAATGGTCCAAGTTATGGAACACCTGAAACCTAAATAAGAGCGTGTATTGCCGTTGAGTATAACCGCTAGGATCAGCAGATTGTAAACAAATTGTGATTGGGCGAATTGTAAAAATTGCTGCATTGGCAGTGGTCTTTATTCTGGCTGCCGGAATCAGTGCCTATCTTACCCTCACGCTGATTATTGAGAGTGAGGATACCGTCATCGTGCCGGATCTGGTTGGAAAAGATGTCGTGTATACACTTGAATTCTTGAGCGATCTGGAGTTAAACACCAAAGTAAAAGGCTCCGAATACAGCGATAATATCCCCAAAAATCATGTCATATTCCATGATCCATCAGCCGGTGAGGAAATCAAAAAAGGTCGTGATGTGAGGATTATTATTTCCAAGGGGCCCAAGAGTATTTCAATGCCAAATTTATTGAGTCTCACGGTCCAGCAGGCAGGGCTCATTATGGAAGAAAACGGCGTTTGCCAGGGCGAGCTGTCACAAATTTACAGCGAATCCATGGAAAAGGATCATATTATCGCCCAGGTCCCTTCGCCGGGATCCATGATTACCCGTGGAACCTGTGTGGATTTTTTAATCAGTCAGGGTAGCCGGCCCGAAGCCTATAAAATGCCGAATCTGAGCGGACAAACGTTGAACGAGGTCATTCTTGTTCTGGAAAAATCCTACCTGAATATCGGGGAGATTAAATCGTCGTTTGATAAAAGCAGGCTCCGAAACGTAATCCTGAATCAGGAACCGTTACCCGGTTACCGGGTGGTTGCGGGAACCCCGGTAAATTTGGTTATCAATAGAAAATCTTTGAAAGAAGGATCATCTGTAGTGCAAGCCCAAAAATCCGGCAGTCTGTTCCGCTATCGGGCTCAAAACGGTTTTTTAAGAAGACGGATTCGCGTGAAATTAAACAGTGCCGGTATCACCAATGATTTATTCGATGAGTTTGTCAAGCCCGGTGACGAAATCTGGCTTTTTATCCCGCACGACAACGATACAACCGTTTTTCTCTACGAGGACGACAACCTGGTAAAAACCGAAACCTATGATGCCTGGTAGCCTAACTATATATCAATCGCTTGTTAATTTTATCTGGTTGTTGCTGCAAATCCGATTGTTGCAGAAAATTGTAAAATGCCTAAAATGATCTAAAATGCCTAAAATTAAGGAATCCTGTCATTATATATTCTGTGAGAAGACAAGCAGCCAGAAACCAGAGACCAGTGACAACCGGAGGTTATAAAGTGAAACTGATTGCACCATCTATTTTATCAGCCGATTTTTCAAAGCTGGGTGAAGAGGTCAAGGCGGTCGAAGCAGCCGGAGCGGATTGGATACATGCCGATGTCATGGACGGACACTTCGTTCCAAATATTACTATGGGACCGATCATTGTTGACGCTGTCCGCCGTGTTACTGGGCTGCCCATAGATGTTCACTTGATGATCGAAAATCCAGACAATTACATTGCGGCATTTGCCGAAGCCGGCGCGTCATGGATTTCCGTACAGGTCGAAGCCTGCATCCATCTAAATCGCACCGTTCAGCTCATAAAAGATTCCGGCGCACGTGCGGGAGTGGTGTTAAATCCGGCAACACCGGTGGAGTCCCTGGAATGGGTTCTGGACTCCGTGGAATATGTTTTGATTATGAGTGTAAACCCGGGCTTTGGAGGTCAGAGTTTCATACCAAATGCCTTGAATAAAATCGAAGCGCTTCGCAAGCGTATCCAGGATAAAGGGCTTTCCACTTTAATCGAAGTCGATGGCGGTGTGAACGAAAAAACCATTGCGGATATCTCCGCTGCGGGAGCCGATGTTTTCGTGGCCGGATCGGCTATTTTTGGCAGCCGGGATTACCAGAAAACCATTCAGCATTTCCGGAGCATAATTGAAAAGTAATATTGAAAATTTCAGCAGGCTATGGATAGATGCCATAGGAACATCTTGCCACCTTATTATGGCCTCACCGCGCGGACGGCACCACACTCTTCCAAGTTTTTATATTCTCTATTAAAAACATTTTCTTTTTTCGTCGTAACGATACCGCCAAGAGTATGATAACCTGCCACGGTGGTTTCGGATGTCCAATACCATGCTGCCCCGCTGTCGGGAAAAGGGTTGTTATTTTTATAAATTCCTGCCAAATCCCCGGCATTCGGCAATCGCCAGTCGTGATAATCTCCGGTAGTTAAATTTTCTATGTATGCAACAGCAGAATCATAATTCAAACAATTACCAAGCTCTTGTTGAGAATCCAGGATAGACCACATGAGACCGGTCTGTGAATCGGTCACGGTGCCATCGCCATTTGCCACAAAGCGAGCACCGCTTTGCAACAGCCGGGCCCTCATTTCTTCTCTTTCCCCCTGAATCCTGTCCATTTCCATTTGTATTCGTTGTTCTTCCTTCTTTTTCCTTTCTTTCTCCTGCTGCAGCCTGGCTTGCTGCATTTTCTGCTGCGCTATTATTTGACGTTGCCGTATCGCTTGTTTTTCGGATTGCAGGTCTTCTAAGATCACCTTCGCATCTTCAATATAGGATCCCGATGGATTTTTGCGGATGTATCTTTTCAATTTGTAAATTCTATTGGAAACTTCAATCTGTTCATCCTTGCTATAGGCAGCTATGGTTTCCCATTGCTTTTTATCCTCAATTTTTCCTTCTAACTTCACCAGCTCTTTTTCTAACTTCTCTTTTTCAGACGAGTCAGGATTCGTTTCTAGATATTTTAAAAAAATCTGTTTGACGCCCTCAAAATTGTCGCCTTCATTTTCAGCCCTGGCTTGCAGCAAAATCAGATCTCTCTTGTCCTGAAATTGTTTTTTTAATTCCGCGACTTCATAGGATCGCATACTGTTCTGGAAGTATTTGAGATACTGGCTGCTCAAATGAATACAATTATCCCATTCCTTAAGTTTCTCGCATGCCGGTATCTCTTGTTTAAGATGGTTGAAGTATTCTTCGCTCATGCCGGAAATTAAATGTTCCACCTGCACAATATATTGGCCCCTGGGATGATCTGCCAGATATTTCGTATAGGCTGCAATGCGCCGTTCGTAATCCAGATGCGCAATCTCTTTCAATTTCTCATAATCGGCCGCCTCGATCCGGTTCGGAATTTCAGATATTTTCTGCGCAATTTCATCAGCGTGAGGACTATTAGGAAATTTTTCAAGATAGCGGGAATAGATGGCGGTAGCTTCAGCTTGATAATTCTCATCAAGGGGAAGCATCCCGACCTGCTGCAGGCTTAAATTATAATCCCGCTCTTCGATACGTTGACTAATTTCTTCAATCTGTTTTTCTGCATTCAATGTATATTCACTTTGGTCATGAGAATTTATAAAATTTTGCAATAGCAATTGCTTTTGTTCCAATTCCGTTTGATTCTCCACGTTGACTAGGAGGCTTTGATATTGGTCTTCGAGGCTCTTAGATGTAAAGAAGTACAACGAGACACCCGCAACGATGGCAAAGATCAACACGCCGCCGATAACAATGGCCGCAAGGGGCAAAGCTTGTTTTTTCCTGGGTTTAGCGGGGTCTTTAACCTTCTCTAAGGGTTTTTCAGGTGGAGGCTGATCGAAGGTGTCGGTCGGCCTGACTTCGCTGTGCGGTTCTTTTTTAGCAAAAGATTTACTTTTTTCGGCCTCAATTTTGGGTATTTTCTTTGCAGAAATTTTTCTTTTTCTGATCCGGAGACCTTCTTTTAAAATGTCGATAAGAGGTTGTTTTATGTTATTTTCCGTTTGTGCGCTGGCCTTCTCGATCTCTATTTTAGTGTTTTTCCAGCCTACGATTTCATAGGCAGCCTCCCTGTTTTTAAGGCTCCCGGTTTCCGCGGCGATCAGATCGCCTTTATATAAAAATAAATACCCGATTGATTTGTCTTTCTGGATTTTGACAGTACAGGTAAGCTTCAGCAACTCAGCTAGCCGCAGGAAAGTTGCGAATTGGATGTCTTGAATCCTACCCCCATGGCGGGCATCGAGTTTATCGAATAATTTCTCATTTCGTAGGCTTCTTTTCACCAGGGTTTCAAATTTCCGATGATCTTCTTCAGACATCTCATGATTGCAGAAACCCAGATGGATTTTTGTTTGTTTACTTTTGGCGTCCGGCTCCAATACACCGTAATATACACCTGTTCTTGCTTTTTTGATAAATATCGCCTGTTCTTTTCGAATACCACCTAGATATTTGATAGCGGGGTGAGAACGCAATGCGCGGGAGGCGGATTTGCCGGCTGGTTTTTGCGGTTCACCAAAAAAGGCTTCAAGCTGAGATTCCAGAGCGTTAAGGTCTCTGCCCGCTGAAACCGCCTGATAAAGACTCCGGGTTTGTTGTTCGCCGTGTCTCTTGATTTCCGGGAGGATATCGACTATTTTGACAAGACATAAAAAATCTCTTGCCAGATCCAGATCGTCGTTAATGGTTTGTATCTGATTCTTTTGGATTTTTGATGATTCCGTGGCTGATTTCGCTTGCATTGGGCTTATTAATCTCAAGTAATTTCGAACAAAGACATGATCCACAGGCTAAAACCCATGCCGGTAACATTTGCCTTAGCACATTTAAGTAATTATTATATCAGCTAATCCTTTGAAAGTAAAAATTTTTTCTGTGGCGCCGTTTTACCCCTAAATTGCCTATGTTTATTTGTCCAAAAGGTGTTGCGCGGCGGCCATCTGAAATATATCTTTCGATATGATAAAAATCTTTAAAACCAACTTGCAAGCTGCACCACTATTATGGCCGGCGGCTTTAGCAATTGCACTTGCTCTTTTGACCGTGCGGATTGGTTATGCTGCTGATGAGCTATCGGACGCTGAAAAACGGCAAAAAATTGAAAAAATGTATGCCGGTTATCAGAAGCAGTTTCCGGAAGTCTCTGCTATGGATCCCCGCCAGGCCATGCAGCACGTCAAAGAGAAAAATGTCGTATTTATTGACGTTCGCAAATCCAAAGAGCAGCAGGTATCGATGCTTCCTCAAGCGATCACGGAGAAAGCCTATTTAGAGAACCCGGAAAAATACAAAGACTATGTAAAGATCGCATATTGCACCATCGCCTACCGTAGCGGCAAATTTGCTCAGAAGCTGAAGAAAAAAGGAATCACAATCTATAATTTACGGGGTGGCATCCTCGCCTGGGTCCACGATGGCGGCAAGGTTTACGATGAGCACGGTCAGACCAACCGCATCCACGTTTACGGTCGTAAATGGGACCTGGGGCCGGAGGGGTATGATGCAATCTGGTAAAAACCGGCACCAAAAGATTCATCTTTCTTCTAAAAATTTAAATCCCACCTGTTACTCGTTATGCATTCATATTTTATTCTGTATCTAAACTTATCGTTTTTGACCATAGTACGTAGCGTAGTATTTCTGATTCCCTGCAGCCCCTTGGCCCAGTCTCCGCTCTACCAGATAGCGGGTAAACAGCCACACTACGGTGATGAAGTTTTTGGAAAATTTGCGGTCCTCCCAGCGTCTGCCGGATGCCAGCACCCCTTCTTTAAGATACAGAACCCTTCCCGTCTGCTTTAACCGCAATGAGAGTTCCACGTCTTCCATTAGCATCACGGCCGGAAATCCACCCATTTGCTCCAGTGCGTTGGCTCTAAAAAACTGGGCCTGATCCCCGAACGATATCCCGGTTAAAAAGGTTCTCGTGTTATTCAAAATCGCCACAATCCGTGTTTTAGCGTGCTTTTTCTCAAATTCCATGCCGCATGCCCCTCCTGCCGCATGCGGATTGGCCGCAAGCGTTCTGATCACGTTTGAAAAAAGCCCTTTTTTCGCAATACAATCGGCATGCAAAATGAGAAACACATCTCCGCTGGCTGCCTGCAATCCGGCTTTGATTTGAAACCCCCTGCCCTTTTGGCTTTGCACCACCCTGGCACCATATTCGAGTGCGATCTGCCGGGTATTGTCAGTTGATCCGCCATCGGCCACGATAATTTCCTTCACCGTGGGTCGGTCTTTTAAAACAGTCAAACACGGTCCTATGCGTTCAGACTCATTTAATGTGGGAATAATAACAGAAATATCCTGCGGTGGCGGATAGGATTTATCTCTAAACAGATATCCATCTCGAAAGATGCCCCAACCAAGCAAGGCATAGAACGGCCCGTATTCGAGTAATTTTAGCCAATGAATTTCATCAAAAACAC
>CP070694.1:4607041-4614188 GCA_020353355.1 Desulfobacterales bacterium
ATTAATTGCTGATCTTTGGGCATATCATTGACTAATTTAAGCAGACGTGCGGTGATACTGAAAGTTCCCAACTGGGGATCGGTTTCTATCATACAAATGCTCCTTTGGGATAACGGTTCAGAAAGATGTATATCTAGTTAAAATTTATCGATTTATTGGGAGACTGTCAATAATTATTTTTGATATTAAGCAGTTAGAGGCCCGTTCACTCTCACAATGACCAATGTGAGAGTATCCGGACGATGATGTGTTTTTGAAAAAGATATCCAATTGACAACCGGGGTATCTTTTCATTATTATATTTATTCTTTATCTGCCTGGCGCTATTCAACTAAAATCCTAACTCGGTCAACCCGGAATTGACTGTTTAAAAGGATCCAAACCATGAAACAGGTGCATAAAACCATTTTATATGACCGGCACGTCAACCTCGGGGCGCAACTGGTGGAGTTTGCCGGCTGGGAGATGCCGCTTCATTATGAGTCGGGTATCGTTCAGGAGCATCTGGCGACCCGCAAACGAGCCGGTGTTTTTGATGTTAGCCACATGGGGCGGTTTATCATCCGTGGCAATGATGCCATTCCGTTTTTGCAGTATGTGCTGACGAACAATGCCGCGGCCTTAGAGGCGGAGGAAGGCCAGTACACCATCATCGCCAATGAAAACGGTGGAGCGCTTGATGATGCGTACTTATACCGCTTTGTGGAAGATGAATATTTGCTGGTCGTCAATGCCGCCAACAGAGAAAAAAATTGGGATCATTTTCAGGCCGTGCTTGCGAAGTTTGATCAAGTGGAATTGGTTGATCGTACCAGAGATTTGGCCATGCTCAGCCTGCAGGGGTCGCTGGCAAAAGATATTCTTGGGAGCCTGATTACATCCGGTCGTCTACCCGAGCCGCTGCGAAATGCTCTGAGCACTGCAGAAATAAATGGTGCAAGGGCGATGATTGCCAGAACCGGTTACACCGGTGAACCGATTTGTTTTGAGCTGTTTATCGAAAATAAAGACGCCGTGGTAATTTGGGATTTGTTGATTCAAAATGGGGCGCAGCCGATTGGCCTGGGAGCCAGAGATACGCTGCGTTTGGAAGCCGTGCTGCCGCTGTATGGGCACGAACTGGGTCTGGATCCCGCCGGCAAAGAAATTCCTATCTTTGCCTGCGGCTTGTCTCGGTTTGCGGTGAGCTTTTCACCGTTGAAAGGTGATTTTATCGGCAAGCAGGCCCTATCCAAACAGTTTGAGGCCTTAAAGAAAATTATCGACAGAGACTATTCGCTGATTTCAGACCTGCCCCGTATCATTCAGCCGGTGGAACTGATTGACAAGGGAGTTGCCCGCGCCGGCGCCCGTGTATTTCATCAGGATAACCACGTCGGGTATATTACCAGCGGCACCATGGTCCCGTACTGGAACAGCAAGGGCCTCGGGGTTTTATCTGAGCAGAGCGATGATAAAAAAATGCGGGCCATTGCCTTGGCCATCATCGACAGCCGTTTGATCGAAGGAGATCAAGTCGAAGTCGAGATCCGGGGCAAGAGAGCCAAGGCGATCATCGTGCCCTATCATCTTCGAAACGAAGCTCCACCGTTTTCCTGGCCCATCAAATACGAGCAGTTGCGTGAAGACCGGCAGACTATTTGTGCCGCCGAACAAATGGAGCAGAATGTAAAGACACTGGTGACCAAGGCGGTCGCCAATACGAAATGGCGGCAACAGGAATGCATAAATCTGATTCCTTCGGAACAGACTCCCTCGCCCATGGTGCGTCTGCTTTCCATCATGGATCCCGCCGGCCGTTATGCCGAGCATAAGCAAGTAAAAGCCTTTAAGGAGGCCGATGTTTTTTACTACCAGGGTACCGATTTTATCGCCGAAGTCGAATATTTGCTGACGTGCGAGTTTCAGAAGTTTCTCGAATGCACGGAGGTTGAAACCCGGGTTGTCTCCGGTCAAATGGCCAACATGGCGGTGTTCAGCGCCATGCTGGATTATTTAAACCGGGCCGATCGCAAAAGCGAGCAGCGCCGCCTGCGCAAGGTGATGAACAACCACATTATCAAGGGGGGCCATCTCAGTGCGCAGCCCATGGGAGCGTTGCGGGATTTTGTGATGCGTGATCCCAAATGGGAAAAGCCGGCGGTGGTGAATTTTCCGGTTCTGGAGCATAATCCCTATAAACTGGATGTTGAGTCCGCCCGTAAATTGATTCGCGAACACCGGCCGGAGTTAATCATTTTGGGCAAAAGCATGATCATTCACAAAGAACCGGTAAAAGAATTACGGGCGGCGATTGATGAGCTTTCCCTGGATTGCATCTTGATGTACGATATGGCCCATGTGCTGGGACTGGTAGGTCCTTATTTTCAGCAGCCATTCAAGGAAGGGGCGGACATCGTTACCGGCTCCACCCACAAAACCTATTACGGAACCCAACGGGGCGTTGTGGCCGTGAACTATACCGAAGGCGATTTGGAATATGATTTTTGGGAGGCGATTCAACGACGATCCTTTCCCGGCAGTCTCAGCAACCACCATCTGGGTACCCTGCTGGGCTTGTTGCTGGCGGCTTACGAAATGAACCATTTCAAAGATGAGTATCAGCAAAACGTTCTGGCCAATGCCAAGGCCTTTGCCCGTGCCCTGAAGGATTGTGGACTCGATGTTGCCGGTGATGCGGAAATTTCCTACACGGAAACTCACCAGGTTATATTAAATGTGGGCTATACCAGAGGACCGGAGATTGCGCGCCGTTTAGAAAATAACAATATCATTTTAAACTATCAGGCAGCGCCCGAAGAAGAAGGGTTTACGGCAGCCGGTTCACTGCGCACAGGGGTCCAGGAGATGACGCGCTTTGGAATGACCGCAGAAGATTTTCAAGGACTGGCACAGCTTATGGCTGATGTTATCTTGAAGAACAAAAACGTCAAAGATGACGTCAGCGCCTTCCGCAAGCGATTTCTGGATATGCGCTATTGTTTTGGCGGTAAAGAATATGAGGACTTAATGCAGAATCTGCATCAGCAAGTTACTTTTTAGCCACTGCGGCTATAATAATATCTGCAGCATTGTCTATACTTAATGTTCCTGTATTGATGACTAAATCATAGTTGATCGGGTCTGCTATATCCGCATTGAAATACTTGCGAATAAACGCCCTGCGATCGGACTCCGTCCGGATCACCCGTCGTTCGGCCTCATCCTCAGAGATACTGAAATTTTCAGCAACGCGTTGTATCCTCAATTTCTGCGGTGCCACCACTCGTATTCGAAAACGATTATCCGGCGGGAGAATAAAATTTGCTCCTCTTCCCACGATGACCGCACGACCATGTTTTCCAATGGTGCCGATTACTTTCATCAGATGATGCAGATACTGATCCGGCCATAAATGACGATCATATACCAAAGAAGATATCCAGTCTTCTAAAACTGAAAGACCTTTTTCATCGAGGGTCTCAAGGAGCTGGGCGCTGACTTCTGCACTTTTTGCCATCTCATGCAAAACTTCTTGATGAAATACCTCCAATTCAAGTTTTTCGGCAAGTCGTTTTGCGACGATGCGGCCGCCGCTGCCGGGCTCTCTGGAAATCGTGATGACGGGCATACCTGGCTCTTCTCCAGGCTTCTGGGCCCGCATGAGCTGCCATCGTCGCATCTGTTCTTCGATGATTTTTTGAATTGAACGGCTTTTTGTTTTCATTTTGGTTAAATTCCTCCTATTTTTTGATTATGACCGGATGTTTTAAATGTCAAGCGATTACGTAGCTGGGCTATTTCTTGCTCGGCCCCGATTTTTGTTGACAACCATTCGAAAAAAAATCATTTTCCAAAATTCGAATAGAATTCGAGAAAAGGCTTGAGGAGAGCTATTTATGTATCAAGATTTAAAGGGCAGGACGGCTTTGATTACCGGGGCCGGCAAAAAGACAGGCATTGGTTTTGCAATTGCCAAAAAACTGGCTGAATGTGGCGCAAATGTCATCATTGCGGATTTGGTCAACCGTGCTGAAGAAGACAATCCGTTGATTACCGCAACACAGGCTGAATCAAACTCGCTTGCCGCTAGGTTGGCCGATCAATTCAACATAAAAGCAATGTTTGTTGATGTGGATGTGACCAATGCCGATTCGATCCAATACATGATCGCTGAGGTCTGCGGGCAGTTTGAAAACATACATATCCTTTGCAACAATGCCGGCACGGTGGTGGGGGTTCCCAATGCCATCCATACCTATGACGAAGAAGCCTGGATGAAGACTATCGATGTGAATCTGCATGGGGTTTTTCGAGTCTCAAAAGCCATCGTGCCGCTGATGATGAAAACGGGGGGCAGTATCATCAATATGGCCTCAAGAGCGGCCAAGGTTCCGCCGTTGTTCAACGGAGCCTATGCGGTGGCTAAGGCCGGGGTGGTGATGCTGACCAAAGTGATGGCCAGGGAGCTGGCCGGCAACCATATCCGGGTTAATGCGGTTTGTCCGGGGGTTATTGCAACCGACTTCACCAAATGGCGCTTTGAATTGGAAGCTCAGATTTTGGCATCGACTGAAGAAGCACGTCAAGCCGAGATGGTCAGCACCATCCCCCTCGGTCGTCTGGGATCCGCAGGTGAGGTAGCCAATCTGGTTGCTTTTCTGGCTTCCGCTGAGTCCTCCTATATGACCGGGCAGGCCATCAATGTTACCGGAGGTCAACTCATGGAGCTTTAAAGCATAGGGCATAACGTGAAAAGACAAGTCTTTTCTCAATTCTTTAACTCTAGGCTCTTTGCGCTTTGCCCTATGCCATCGGCTGTGGGAGCGGCTTCGACTCGGCTGAGCTCGTCGCAGGCCAGCCGCGATAAAAAAGGGTTTCGGCCGAATTAGGATGAGTGCTATACACGGGCAATTTGGGTAGGTTGGGTTGAGGTACGAAACCCAACATTTCCCTAAATCCAACCTACGATCGGTTTTGCCTTCAATTCAGGTGCATGTGGCATGTTAATTGGTGATAGTTCCGAAATTTAGTTAATAGCTGTTCTTTCGCGGCTGGAAGCCGCTTCCACAGCTAAATATTGAACGGTGGGAGCGGCTTACAGCCGCGATATAATGCTATAGAGTGGTAAAATGATTTTTTATCTGAGCACATAATTCAAGGAGGAAAACGATGGAGATGGTTTCAGGTGGACGACTGGCAGCCGAGGCGCTGGTCGAACGGAATGTCGATTGCATTTTCACACTCAGCGGCGGACATATTACACCAATTTATCAATATCTGGAGAATTCAAAGGTCAGGATCTTTGATGCCCGCCATGAGCAGGCTGCTGTATTCATGGCCGAAGCCTGGGGTCGGCTCACACGCAAACCCGGCGTGGCCATGGTAACGGCTGGGCCGGGATTCACCAACGCGCTGTCTGCAGTTGCCAATGCGCACTTTGCCAATTCACCGCTGCTGCTGATTTCGGGCTGTGTGGGGATAGACTGTAGCGAAAAACTTGATCTGCAGGACATGCGCCAGGCCCCTGTGATCGAGCCCATGGTGAAAAAAGCCCTGGTATGTCACAAGACGGAGCGGGTTGCCGAATTCGTCGATCTGGCCTATCGCACTGCCTGCAGTGGCCGGCCCGGCCCGGTATATCTGGAATTGCCGGTCGATGTCTTAAATGCCGCTGTGCAACCCGAAACCGTAAAAAAGCCTTATACCCAGGTAGAATCCCGTCCGGTCGATCTTGAAAAAGCCGAACACGTGTTGGCCATGATCCGCAAGGCCACGCGACCGATTGTCATTGCCGGCAGTGGTGCCTGGTATGCAGACAGCGGCGAGGAGTTGGTTGAGTTTGTCGAAAAAACCGGTATCCCTGCGTTTACATCGGCCTTGGGACGCGGAACAATTCCGGATCGCCATCCGCTGTGCTTTGAGTCCTCTTTGGCCATCAGGCCGGGTGCCGCACTGGTGGCCAACACCGGAGCAGACCTGGTGATATTTCTCGGTTCCCGTATGAGCCTTTATTACATATTCGGAGACCTTTTTAGCCCGCAAGCCAAAATTATTCAGGTGGACATCGAGCCTGAGGAAATCGGCCGAAATCGTTCAGTGGATATGGCTGTCGTCAGTGATGTGCGGGAATTGCTTAGAGCCTGCAACCGGCTTATCAAAGAGAAAGGGATCGGCTCCGACCTCATGAAACGTTTTGCCGAATGGGTGGCCGCTCTTCACCAGGCCGATCAGGATGGAAAATCCCAGGCCACAGCCGACTGGCAGAGCGAAAACGTTCCCATCCACCCCTTACGGTTGGCCAAGGACGTTGATGAATTCATGAATAGAGATGATGATATTGTGGTGGCCGATGGCGGTGACACGCAGGTTTGGATGGGAATTACACGAACCGCGCGAAGCCCGGGCCATTATTTGGATTCCGGCCTGTATGGATGTTTGGGTGTGGGCCTGCCCTATGCCAATGCGGCCAAATTGTTGAACCCGGATAAACGTGTGTGTCTGGTAACCGGCGATGGGTCGGTCGGATTTAATTTTATGGAATTTGAAACCGCTATTCGTAAAAAGCTTCCGATTGTGGTGGTTATCAGCAACGATCTGGGATGGGGGATGATCCGACACAGCCAGGAATTGCGCATCGGGCATGCGATTGAGGAGGGCACCTTTATCGGCAGAGTGGACTCTCACACGCTCGTGGAAGCGCTGGGCGGGAAAGGCATTTGTGTTGAAAAACCTTCGGATATAAAGCCGGCGATGGCGCAAGCCTTTGACTCGGGCAAAACAACGGTCATTAATGTGATGACGGACCCCACTACCGTCAGCCCGGGAAGTGTGGCGCTGGCCAATCTTGGGGGATACAAGGCTTAAAAGAATTATATGTCGGACATGAATTAAGACAAAAAAATTCGGACCTATAGCCCAGAGAAAGGAAATCGGAGAATTAATCCACCGGTTGTGTTGGGTTTCGATCCTGGTCGAAAGCGAACTACCGCGACGGAAATTAAGTAGGTTGGGTTGAGGTTACGAAACCCAACATTACAAATTTATTAGAACAATTCGGGAGGTCAATGCATGGATCCATTGGTGATCGATCAGGTGCGCCTCAATTTTAATCCCCAGGGACTTTTGATTATTAACGCGGCCATCGGCCTGATGATGTTTGGGGTTG
>CP070694.1:4614288-4617633 GCA_020353355.1 Desulfobacterales bacterium
AAGCAGCAGGTGATTGTAGGCGCCGCGGCCTTCGGAGAGGCGCAAGAAAATCATCTTCTGCAGCCGATGCTTGAGGAGGTTCGCGAAAATTTTAATGCCATTGATAAGAAAAAAGAAGATATACTTAAAGATACGAAATTAACAGCGGACGCTGGATTTCACAGTGAAGCCAACATGCAAGTGCTGTTTGAAGAGCAAATTGACGGCTATGTTGCCGATACCCAGTTTCGCAAGCGCGATGAGCGCTTTAAAGAGCAAGATCGCTACAAGGAAAAATCACGTAAGCAGCGGGCAAAGCGCAGCGGAAAAACAAAACTTTTTTCGGTTAACGATTTTGTCTTTGACGATAAAAAGAGATACTGCATCTGTCCAGCCGGCAAGCGCTTGTATCGCAATGGCGGCAACGTGGTCATCGGCAGATATCGTGCAATTAAATTTAGGGGGGCCAAAACAAACTGCCTTGCGTGCCATATGCGGCCCCGGTGTCTGAAGCATCCGGATCGCACACAAGCTCGGCAAGTCGCTTATTTTACCGGCAGAGATAAAAGCGCCAAAGAAAGCTTTACCCAGAAAATGAAACGCAAAATCGATTCAGAACTGGGAAAATTTATATACAGACAACGCATAGGCACTGTGGAGCCTGTTTTTGCCAACATATGCAGCACCAAAGGGATGAATCGATTTACGTTAAGAGGAAAGCCAAAAGTAAATGGCCAATGGTTATTGTACAGTATCGTGCATAATATTGAGAAAATAGCCAACTTTGCACCGTCTTTTGCATAGAGAAGACGGGTAGCTATGCGATTGGCACTGCAACCAGTACTATCGTTAGTTGCGAAAAAAACCAGATAGCATTTTTCAGAGCCGAAATTCTAGTTACTGCTTTTATTGGTAACATAGGGATATAGGAAATTTCAACTTGGGGCTTCAGTTACCTGCCTCAAAATGACTTATTCTACAGCCTCGTTATGGAACAAGCATGGACGTTCTTTCGGAACGCGCACAACCGGAGAAATATTCAACGAGCCATGATTCTCAGAATCTGAGACATGGGATTCAGGAGAGATTTAGTCATGAAAGATTTTTGCGTAGAACAATATGACAACCCGGAAAACCCGGCGTTGATAGGTGAACTGCTGGGTGCTGCCGGCGTGAATATTGAAGGTCTCTGCCTTACCACATGTGAAGAGCTGAGTGTCATTCACTTTGTGGTGGAAGATGCAGTGACTGCCAGACGTGTTCTCGAGAATTCAGGGATCAAGATTAGGGATGTGTCTGAAGTCTTTGTTCTCAGTAAAGATCAAAAACGAATCACCGGCAAGCCGGGTTCTTTCGGGGCAATATGCAGGGCGCTCGCGGATCATGGAATCAAAATCAATTTCGGGTATCCAGCCGAGAATAACAGGTTTGTTTTTGGAGTTGATGATGTAGCAAAGGCCCGTGAATTGTTGGAGTAGTAAATAAGGAAAAATCAGATTAGATTGCCAATCTGGTTCATAACCAGGCGCTCAAGCGGGACCGGGCTATTCCGGCGGTTTTTCGAAAGGCTTGTATTTTATCAACTTTTTAACCTTTGCTATGTGAGTCGGTTAAAACCGCCCGACCCCTTAGCTTTCAGTTTTGCGGAACTTTGATAGCTGCTATAAATGCCAGCTCCACGATGACTCAATTTTAATGAGATACTATTAAAATATCTAAGTTATTGTCAAAACTAACATAATGGCACCCATTAAAAGGCCCCTGTCAAGAAGAAAATAGTCTACCATCGCAAAAAAGTGTAGTTTTTTTGCAGGGACAATCTCCAGTGACGGAATCAGCCCCTTTTCGTAGCCTGCGCCCGTTATTTCAAAAGTTTTTGGTGCGGATCCTTTAATGATCTGCTACCAGGCACCCATCAGGTTCAAGGCCGAGGAAAGAAAAAATTAAATCGACGGTTGCGTAGCGAAGAGACTTTCATTATCTCGTAGCGAAGCAACCATCCTTTTCCCTTTCTGGCCCCTGGTCCGGAAATTGGACCCCAGAAAAACATCGGTACCTTGTCATGTCCAAGGGGTTGTCACAAAACACAGGGCTCAAAAAGCGCCAGCCATAGAGGGCTCACAACAAGGGCAGATCATGAAAAAAGGCATCCGCCTGGATTTATATTTAAGGGAGTGCAACGGTGTGCCAACCAAGAAATAGGGATTTTAACCACCATTACGTCGGGATCACCGTTGCAGTCCCAACTATTGAGATAAAAGCTCCTTTCGAAAAGGAACCTGATCTCGCATGATGTAATAGCAAATCCGAGCCAGTTTATTGCTCAGCGCCTTGGTTGCCAGGCTCGTATTTGCTTGCGCTAATTTACGGTTATAGTAGCTTCTGAAATGCTCATTGTATCTGCGAGACAAATGAGCGGCCTCGGTGAAGGCCCAACTCAGATAGCGATTGCCGTTTTTGCGGTTGCCATGGCCCTTGTTTTTGCCGTCCGATAGTCTTTGAGAAGATACACAGCGGCTGTAGGAAGCAAAGTTGCCGACCTGAGGGAAACGACCGATATCACCGACTTCCAGCATAATGGTCATAGCCAGGATCAGGCCGATGCCAGGGACCGTCATCAGTTGATGAAAGGCCTTATTGAGTTTTACTTTCTTTTTGATTATCTTCTCCAGCCGTTGAATTTGCTGCCTTAAAAACACAATCGTGTCTAAATTGGCCTGTGCAGAGAACACAATATGATCTTCTTTTAATAACTGCTGTAAGTCATCGACGGTAAAGGTTCTAATTTCATTGGCACTGATTCTTTGGGCACAGCAGCGCGCAATTAATGATTGCAAACTGAGAATATGAGAAGTCTTATGGCGCACCAGAAATAGCCGCTTACGTGCCAGGTCGCGCACGGGCCGGTCTTCTTTGGGATAAATGTAGCCTTGGGGCAAGATGCCCAGGATCAGCATCTGAGCCAAAAAGAAGGCATCGTGCTGATCATCGGTATGTTTGAGACCTTCGTATTGCTTCATTGCCGATGGATTGGCCAGATGAACACACTGATAGCCGGCACCCATCAGCCCGTCGATTAACCAGTACCAATTGAAAGTGGATTCGACGACAATTCCTTTCAGCTGATCCTGAAATGGCGCTAATGTCGTTAAAATCACCGGCAGATGGTTGGGAACTCGTTTGTTAAAAACGCGTTTGAACTCTTGGTCCATAATGCCGATGTAAGTATTTCTTGAATGAAGATCCAATCCAGCATATAGTTGCATACGGCACCTCCTTTTGTTTGGGGGTTAAATTGCGGTTTAACCGCTTATAACAAATCGCAAACTGTTTTGCGATGGGAGGTGCCTTTTAGATGATTATCAA
>CP070694.1:4617733-4624543 GCA_020353355.1 Desulfobacterales bacterium
CGCCTGTATCAATTCCCAAGGATAAGTTCACCTGTCTTTCTCCCAGTATTTTTTCAGCTTATGTTAGAATTGACCGCATATATATAATATCAATATTATTGTCAATACAGCCGATTTGCGGTTCGATATGATCCTTGCTGAAAACCCAAAATAATGTGAATGATCAAAGAAACTGTGCCGCACCATTTGCCTTAGAAAGCGTCTATACAATATAACAGCAAAGCAATAAAAAAAAAATAGGCCAAATGGATTGCGTTTAGCCTGTTTTTTTATTGTAAATAGTTCCGTGATATTTTAGTTTTCAAAACTGTTACCTGGATCTCGCAAGATTCAGGTATTAACATCGCAAGTCTTTACAAGAGGAGACTTACCCATGGAGGCAATTGCAAAACCGGAGAGGTAGGACTGAGTTCAACGCGCCTTGCACGTATCCGACCCTGGATTCAACGTTATTTGGATGCCGGCAAATTGCCCGGCGCCACGACCCTGGTTGCGCGCCATGGAAAAGTGGTGTACTGCGAATCTTCAGGCTATTGCGATGTAGAAGCCCAAAAGCCCATGTCGGCAGACGCCATTTTGCGCTTTTATTCCATGACCAAGCCGATCACCGCGGCGGCATTGATGATGCTTTATGAAGAAGGTCTTTTTCAACTCGACGACCCGGTGGCGGAGTTTATTCCAAGATTTAAAGATGTAAGGGCGTATGTGTCCGGTGAGGACATCCATATGGTTACCGAGCCGCAAAATATTCCCATGACGCTTCACCATCTTTTAACGCACACATCGGGATTGACTTACGGATTTGGTAATGAAGGCCTGATCCCTGAACTCTATCAACAGCATCATACCGATTTTAGAACCCATGACGGGCCGTTGGCGGAAGTTGTCGACCGCCTGGCGCAGATTCCGCTGGAATTCCAGCCCGGACAACGCTGGAACTACGGGGTCTCCTTCGATGTTCTGGGCCGTGTGGTAGAGGTCATATCCGGAAAATCCTTGGACGAATTTTTTCGTGAACACATCTTCGAGCCGCTCGGCATGAAAGATAGCGGTTTTGCGGTGCCCAAAGACAAGCTGGACCGTTTTGCGGCGCTCTATGAGCGCACCGACGAAAATGATCTCACTCTGCTGGAAACCCCACAAACCAGTTTCATGATCGACACCGTGGAAACCTTTTCCGGCGGGGGCGGTCTGGTATCAACGCTGGGGGATTATTTTCGATTCACTGAATTGTTGCGCTGCAAGGGTGAACTGGACGGTACGCGTTTGCTGGGCCGTAAAACCGTGGAATACATGACTTCCAATCATTTGCCCGGAGATTTGGCCGACATGGGTCAGCCGACCTTTAACGAGACCACCTTTGAGGGTATCGGTTTTGGCCTCGGTGTTTCGGTGATGCTGAATCCCGCCAAAGCCAAAGTGATGGGCACACCCGGAGAATATGCCTGGGGAGGGTATGCCGGCACCGCGTTCTGGATCGATCCCAAAGAAGATATCACGGTGATCTTCCTCACCCAGCTGATTCCCTCCAGCGCCTATCCCATCAGACGTGAGCTGAGGGTGCTAGCCTATCAGGCGCTGATTGACTGAAGACCTTGTTCACATCTCACTGATTTTCTGGATGCCAATAAATTTGCTGCCGATGCCGATACCCAGAAGTGTCGTCAGGATCATGACGGTTGAGACTGCTGCCACGATAGGGGTGACCTCATATCTCAGCGAACTCCAGATTTGGACCGGCATGGTCATGGTTTCGGTGGCGGTAAGAAAAACGGCGATGTTAAATTCGCCGAATGAGGTAATAAACGAGAAGATCATCGCGGTGAAAACACCGGTTCGGATTCGGGGAAGGGTAATTAAAAAAAATGTTTTGATCGGCCCTGCCCCTAAATCCCTGGCGGCATCCTCTACGCTGAAGTCATAACCGGCCAGCACGGCCTGAACGAGCAAAAACACCGTGGGTATTCCCCAAAGGCAGTGCCCGGCCACCACAGCGCTGTAGGTTCCGGCAAGTCCGATTTTGTGAGCGAACATCAGCAGACAGATGCCGATAATGATGCCCGGTACCAGAAATGGCAGCATAATGAGAAGATTGATAACATTTCTGATTCGGAATTGCCGACGCATGTAACCCAGGGCGGCCAGGACACCCACAACGGTTGATACCAGCATGGTGGGAACGGCGATGAGCAGACTGTTCTTAAAAACCATGACCCACATGTAATCGGTGACAAAAGTTTTATACCACCTTAGCGAGATGCCTGTGGGGGGGAAAACAATGTAGTTGCCGGCATTGAACGATACTACAATGGTAATCCAGATCGGGGTTAGAATGAACCCGAGCACCACGATCGTGGCCAGTCCTAAAAAGATGGATGGAACATCAATTTTTCGGATTCGTTGCCTGGTATGCATGTTCTATTTCGAGCTCACGTAGCGGGCTCCCCACTGCGAGATTTTGTTGCTGATCAAAAGTACGGCGACCGATATCGAAAAGAGCACAAATGCTATGCTGGCGCCGAAGGGCCAGTTGAGGACGTTCAGAATCTGGTCGGCGACTTCAATGGAAATGGTCCGTTGGGCGGATGAACCCAGCAGAGACGGCACGGCGTATTCCCCCATCGACCAGACAAAAGCAAAAAGACCGGCCACCGCGACGCCGGGGATGCTCAATTTAAAGGTTACTTCGTAAAAACTCTTGAACCGCCGGGCCCCTAAATCGCGGGCTGCTTCGATCATGGACCAATCGATTCCTTCCAGGACACTGATCAGAATCAGCAGCACCCAGGGAAATACCACATCCAAAAGACCGATGACCACCGAAAAAGATGTGAAAATCATGGACAGCGGCTCATCAATCAGTCCGGTGCCGAGCAGCAAAGTATTGATAAAACCCTTACGACCCAGAATGACAAACCATCCGTAAATCCTTACAATCAGATTGGTCCACAGCGGCACAATGATCAAAAGAAGACAAGCGATTTTTTTTATGCCCGAGGCTCTCGCCACATAATACGCCACCGGATAACCGGCTGCCACGGCGATGAATGTGACCAGGAGAGCATTTCTGATGGTGTATATTATAATTTTGACATAAAAAGGATCCGTGAGAAACTTGATATACCCGTCAAGGCGGAATGCCGGTCGATAAACTCCCATACCGACGCTTTCGAAAAAACTCACCCTGAAAAGAGTAATGATGGGAATAAAGAAAAAGATAATGACCACCAGAAGGGCGGGAAGGAAAATCAAAAGAAATTTGTTGCGGCGATATATAGCGTAACTTTTTTCAACCCACCTTGTCATATGGATAGATGCAGACATATTGAGTTATGCAGTCGGGATCGTCACTTCGACCCTGCAGGAAGAATAAGACAATTGCGGGGCTCAATTTCCAGATAGATGTTTTCGCCCTGACAGTATTGCCGATCGTGTTCGGCAAGGCCGACGCCGTCTACGGCAATCATTTTCTGACCGAATTCAATGTGAAATCTTCGCGTAGCTCCCATGAAGGTGACATCAATCAAACGTCCTTCCAGAACGTTGTTTGCACTTTGAGGCTTCTGGTGCCTTAATACGATGTGTTCCGGCCGAATGCCGATCAGGACTTCTCCGGAAGGAAGGGTGCCATTGGCAGCCAGCGCTCTGACCTGGCATCCTTCGGGTAGGTCGACAATGACTTCATCTGCTTGCAGGCACTTGACACTTCCATCTAAGAAATTGGTTTCACCAATGAAATCAGACGTAAATTTTGATTTCGGATTGTAATAGATGTCATGGGGCGTGCCGATCTGTTCGATGCGTCCCTCATTCATGATAACGATTCGATCCGCCATGGCCAGCGCTTCGGTTTGATCATGGGTTACGAATATGGTGGTGACGTTAATGTTTTTTTGAATGCGTTTGATTTCAAAGCGCATTTGCTGCCGCAGTTTGAGATCCAGCGCGCTGAGCGGCTCATCCAGCAGCAAAACGGCCGGTTCCACTACCAGAGCGCGGGCCAGGGCCACCCGTTGCTTCTGGCCGCCGCTGAGCTGAGCAGGGTAGCGGTTTTCGAATCCCGCCAAATTGACCAATTCCAGATAGGCATGGGTTTTTTCGTTGATTTCTTTGCGGGATTTCTTTCTCATTTTTAGGCCAAAGGCCAGGTTTTCAAAAATGGTTTTGTGAGGAAAAAGCGCCCAGCTTTGAAATACGGTGGCAGTATCACGGGCTTCGGGTGGTTTGTTGGTAACATCTTCCCCTTTGATTTTGACGACTCCCGCGGTGGGGCTATCTAAACCGCCAATGATTCTCAAGCTGGTGGTTTTGCCGCATCCGCTCGGCCCGAGCAAAAAAAAGAATTCTCCTCGGTTTATGCCCAGCGAGATGTCGTCGACTGCAACGACATCTCTAAAGCATTTTGTCAGGCGGATGAGCTCTACATCGAACATTTATGACGTCGCCTTGTCAGAGTCTTAAAAGTAAAGATTTTGCATTATTATGGCAGGGTCGGCAGAAAGCAGGACCTCTCAGATTCCCGCTTTCCGCCGAAGATCACATTATTTTGTCTTGGAAAGAACCTCTTTTTTCCAGCGTTCTTCAATCTCGCCCCATTGTTTGTTGAGAAGGTCCCAGTCAAAGAAAAATGTTTTCGCAAACTCTTCATTGCTGGATGGTACAATTCCGACCAGGGCCGGCGCAATCTTGGCATTTTTGTTTGAAACCCAGCCACCGTTGATATTGGCAAAGCGGGTCTGATTCTCATGGGCAATACACCAATTGATAAACGCCTCGGCCAGGTCTCGATTTGCTGCTCCCTTCATCACCGTCATGTACCCGATCCAGGCCACTGCGCCTTCGTCGGGGAATACCATTTTAACGTTGGTTCCTTTGTTCATTTCAGAAAACGTTCCGCCGCTGTAGTAGGTACCCATATCGACCTCGCCGGTTTTGATCAACTGGAAAAGCTCCGCGCCGCCTTTGTAAAACTTTTTAACATGGGGAGCCAGTTCTGCGCTGATGCGGAAGACCTCATCCATTCCCTCCTTTGAATAGAGTTCCTGGACTCCGGGTTCTTTATCCGAGATGAAGGCGGAGGCGTACAATCCGTAGTAAAATGTCTGGTCCAAACTGAGTTTCCCGGAAACCTCCGCGCGGGTAAGATCTTTCCAGGAGGTAGGCGTAAACTTAATCTTATCGGGAACGTAAATCGGCAAGTAGATACCGCCGTCAAAGGGAACACCATAACCTTTGACCCATGCCTCCCGTTTCAAAAGTTCCGGATAAATATCAGCGGCATTGGGTATGTTTTCTTTGCGAATGGGCTGGAGACGGTTGATGTTCATGGCGGCGATGTAATTCCAGCCGTCTGCCATGAAAACATCATAGGGAGGTTTATCCTCCGGGGAGGCTTTAATTTTGGCCATAAATTCGGCCCAACCCGGTGAGACCACAACGACCGCGCCGCTGGCCTCCATAAACGGCTCCACGTATGCCTTCTTGAAATCTTCGGTATACGGACCGCTCCAACAGGTAACGGTTATTTTTTGTCCTTTAAATTTTGTTAAATCAGCGGCCAAACCGGGGGTGGCCGTAATTCCAATAAAAAGCAGGAGTAATAAAAAAAATAAGCCCTTCTTCTTCATTTCAACCTCCTTTTGTTTGATTAAGATTTTTACAATCTGCAACCTGTTTAACGGCGTTTAATGAGGAATTAAACACACAATTTTTAGCAGCAGAACCCAGTGATGTCAAATAGTATTGAGCACCTATCCAGCGGGTGGTTATTTTGCCATATTTATACTTTAAAAATGGCATGAATGTGATATGTAAAAGCGATTTTAGACGAGTTTGACCACTTTTTTCAAAAAAAGGTTTTGAATACTATGACAAGCAGCCTGCCAGAAGAGATTAAAGATCACATCATTGAAAAAGCCGGAGAGTTCGGGGCCTGTTCGGCGGGAATCGCAGCCGTCGATACACTAAAAAAATCACCTTCTCATATCGTCTATGGGAAGATCGGTGACTATCAAACCGTTGGTAATCGAGAAGGGCAAATCAGGCCTGGTGAGGTTTCTTGGCCCCAAAATGCCAGATCCGCAATCATCGTCGCCGTTGCACATCCCGAAAACAAACCGGAGCTGGATTGGTGGATTGAGGGATATAACGGCGGTACCCCCGGCAACCGAAGGCTGACAGATATTAATGACAAACTTGCCGTGGGGTTGGAAGAAGAACATGGAATAAAAATCACGAAACTTCCCTATCACATTGAAAGCGGGGGGATTTTGCTCAAAGATGCAGCCGTACTGGCCGGGCTAGGATGTATCGGTAAAAACAACATGCTGGTGACGCCCGAGTTCGGTCCCCGGGTTCGCCTGCGGGCGATGCTTACCGACGTTGCCCTGCCAGGTACCGGCCCGGTGGATTTCGATCCCTGTAGAGGTTGCGACATGCCCTGTCGCCACGCCTGTCCCCGGCAAGCCTTTGAAGCCCGGATTTATTCGCAAAAAGACTTCGGAATTGACCAATTGCCGGCCAGAAACGGTGTTTTCAGCAGAACCCTATGCAACCGACAGATGAAACTGGACGAAGCTAATAGCAAAACGATTAAAATGGAAGGCCGGGAGGTTCCCAGAAGAAGGGTGAGTTACTGTCGCTTATGTGAGTTTTCCTGTCCGGTTGGACGGCCGTCTCAATAACTTAGCAGTTGTCAAAATTATTTCCCGATTTGATTCGACGATCTCTTAAGTGTCATTGCGAGCGAAGCGAAGCAATCTGAATTGGGATAGCAGGTCACGATGCTTCGCGTCGGATTGCTTCGTTCCG
>CP070694.1:4624643-4630200 GCA_020353355.1 Desulfobacterales bacterium
AAACCATCGTGGCATACATCAAGCGTAAGGAGGAGGATGGTGTTGAGATGGCCATCAAGCGGCACCTGGAGCAGTCCAAACGGGATATTCAGCGTTACGCCTTTGATGAGCAACACGAAACAGAGACGATCTAGAGGGCATAACATGCTTGAGATAAAGTTCAGCGGCCGCGGCGGACAGGGAGTGGTCGTGGCCTCGCAGATATTAGGTTTGGCCTTTTTTAAGGCGGGTAAGTATCCCCAGTGCTATTCGCTTTTCGGGGGTGAACGGCGCGGAGCGCCGCTTGTCAGCTTCTTGCGAGTGGATCAAAAGAAGATTTTGCTCAAATGCGAGATCCGGCAGCCCAAGGAACTCGTGTGCTTTGATGACAGCCTTGTTGATCCAAGAGAAGTAAAAGACAAGTTGGTGCCGGACGGGCGCATCCTGATCAATACCAGACGCCCGCCCGAGGCCTTCAGGGAATTGCGTGAATTCAATCTGGGTTTCATCGATGCCGCCGCCGTCAGCCAAGCTGTCGGTCTAAAGCAAATAATTAATACGGTTATGCTGGGTGCCTATTGCCGCTTAACAGGTCATCTAAAGCTCGACCATCTGCTTGAGGCTGTCGCTGAGTTTGCCCCGGCTAAAAAAGAAGCCAATATCGAGGCAGCCCGCCGTGCCTTTGAGTCCGTTGAATCCTAAGTTCACTGAGAGCGCCATGAATTTTAAAAAAGAAAATATAATGAAATGTTTTGACCCGCAAATGATTATTCCGATCTCCAGGGGCAGCACGGAGCATTTCAAAACCGGCACGTGGTCCGATGTGCGTCCCCTCTTTTTGGAAAAGACCTCCCCGTGCCGCGCCGGGTGCCCTATTGGAAATGATATCCCTCGCGCCCTTTACCTTGCGGCAGAAGGCGAATTCGATGGGGCGCTGGCCGCCTTTCTTCAGGAAAGCCCACTGCCGGGAGTCTGCGGAAGGGTCTGTTACCATCCCTGCCAGGCCCCCTGCAACCGGGTTGAACTGGATGGAGCTGTGCAGATCAGGGCCCTTGAAAGGAGCGCGGCGGATTTGGGCACTGCCCGGCCGTGCCTTTTGACGGATGCGGGCCGTGGAAAGCCGGTGGCCGTAGTCGGGTCGGGCCCTGCAGGTCTGGCCGCCGCATATCACCTGGCCAGGATGGGGCATCCGGTCACGATGCTGGAAGCTGAAGATCGGCCAGGCGGGTTGCTTGCCCGGGGGATTCCGCAATTCCGCTTACCCGCTGAGGCCTTTCAAAATGATCTGGACCGTATTCTGTCGCTGCCCATTGATTTGAAGTGCAATAGTCCTGTGGGCGAGAACGCATTGAAAAAACTCATGACTGAACATCAGGCCCTCTTTCTGGCCCTGGGTGCCGATCATCATCAAGCCCTGGGGCTTGCCGGAGAGGATCTGCCGGGAGTGCTGCCAGGGCTTGCCTTCTTGCGACGATCTGATTTCCAGGCCCGGGCGCGGGGGGCCCATGTGGTGGTCATCGGGGGAGGCAATACCGCCATGGACTCGGCCCGGACCGCCCTTCGCAGCGGCGCCGCAAGAGTGACCCTCGTCTACCGGCGGAGCCGGACGGAGATGCCCGCCTTTCAAGACGAAGTGGCCGAAGCAGAGGAAGAAGGAGTCGCCTTCCGCTTTCTTTCCGGTCCGGCGGCGTTTATGGGGCAGAATGGCCGTTTGGTCGGGGTAAAGCTTATGGAAATGACCCTGGGAAAAGCAGGACCCGACGGCCGCGCCCAGCCCGTGCCACTCAGAGATTCACAGACAGACATCGATTGCGATTTGGTCATCGTAGCCACCGGTCAGGCGGTGGAGCCGGCACCGATACTCAAAGATCTGCGCTGGGAAAGGGGCCGGATCTGGGCGGATGAAGCGGGTCTGTCTTCCAAGCCCGGCGTCTTTGTCGGTGGTGACCTTACGCCGACCAGAGCCTCGGTTGTGGACGCCATGGCCTCCGGCAAGCGCGCGGCTCTGGCCATTCATCTTGCGCTGGTCGCAGAAGCGGATCCGCAATCTCTGCTGGGTGTCAACCTCGGGCAGGGACCGGCCTTTTCGATAGAGGCATTCTTTAAAACGATTCCCCACTGGGATCCGCAGCAAGTGGTCCTTTTGGATGAACTGGATCGGCTCACAGCACCGCCAATGCCACCGGCCATCCTGCCGCAGCGGGATCCGGCCGAGCGAGTAGGATCCTTTGATGAGGCCGTCCGCTCCCTGGACGCCGATCAGGCGCGCAAAGAGGCGAATCGATGTTTTTTCTGCGGTTCCTGTATCGGTTGTGACCGCTGCTATATCTTTTGTCCCGAAGGTGCCGTCATTCCTCCGGAGGATGAAGGCGGGACATATGACGCCCACAACGAATATTGCAAGGGATGCGGAACCTGTGCCTCCGTCTGTGTCAGGGGCATTCTGGAGAATAAGGAGGGCGCATGAAGCGTTTTATCACAGGTAACCATGCTGTGGCGGAAGCGGCGCGTCTGTGTCGCCCTCAGATTGTGGCCGCCTATCCCATTACTCCCCAAACTCCCATCTACGAGAAGCTCTCCGATTGGGATGCAGCCGGCGAACTGGGCGGCACCATGATGCGAGTGGAATCCGAGCACTCCGCCATGGCCGTCTGTCTTTCGGCTTCCCTGGCCGGGGCCAGAACCTTTACCGCCACCGCCTCTCAGGGGTTGGCGTTGATGCACGAGATGCTGCACTTTGCGGCGGGCTGTCGTACCGCTGTTGTCATGGCGGTCGTTAATCGGACGCTGGCAGCTCCCTGGGCCTTCTGGAGCGATCAAACGGACTCTCTATCCCAGCGTGATACGGGATGGCTTCAGATTTATTGTGAAAACAATCAGGAGTCCTTAGATACGACGATCCAGGCCTTTCGCATTGCCGAGGAGATCAAACTCCCGATTATGGTCGTGCTGGAGGGCAACTTCATCTCCCATTTCATGGAACCCGTGGAGATTCCGGAACAGCACATGGTGGATGGGTTTCTGCCGGCCGTTTGCCTGCCCCGTCGTTTTGACGTGGACAATCCCGGATATGCGATTCCGACGGTCACCCAACAGCAATTCCGGAAGTACCGCAAACTGAGTCAGGAGGCCATGGAGCACTCGCTGGAGGTGATCGAGCAAGTGGACACGGAGTTTGCCGCTCACTTCGGCCGCAGTTATGGTCTGGTAGAGGCGGTGGACTGCGAGGATGCGGAACTGGTCATTTTGACGACCGCCACGATTACATCCACTGCCCGTGTTGCCCTGGCCGAGTTGCGCGCAGAGGGATTGAAGGTGGGTCTTTTCAAACTGCGGATCTTCAGACCCTTTCCTACAGCCGCCATCAGGGCAGTCCTGGACAAGGCACCGCGTATTGCCGTCATCGAACGTAATATATCCTTGGGCCGCGAGGGGATATTTTGCTCTGAGGTTAAAGCCGCTCTGATCAACAGTTCCGGTCACCCGCGGATCCAGGGATATCTAGCGGGTATTGGCGGATCAGACGTCAACCCGAAACTCATAAAACGGATCGCCCACCATGCCCTGGAGACGGACATGGTACAAGACGGCCCGCTATGGATGGCGGAGGACGAATGATGAAAATGAAAACCAGACCCGTTGAGGTGCTGCGACGCGGACACATGGCATGCCCCGGCTGCGGGTTATCCCTGGGAATGCGTATGGTCCTGCGAGCCATGGGTCCGAAAATGGTTGGCGTGGTGGTGCCTTCCTGTGTTGCCGTGACCTCAGGGCCTTTCCCTTACACCGCCTTAGGGGTACCGGCCTTCCATTCCGCTTTCGAGATCGCTGCACCAACGGCCGCCGGTATCGCCGCCGCCCTCAAGGAGCAGGGTAAAGAGGACATCCCCGTGCTGGCTTTTGCCGGCGACGGTGGCACGTTCGATATCGGCCTCCAATCCCTTTCGGGCGCAGCCGATCGCAATGAGAACTTCATTTACGTCTGTATGGATAACGAGGCCTACATGAACACCGGTATTCAGGTTTCCTCGGCCACGCCGCGCTATACCTGGACCGGCACATCTCCCACGGGAAATCCGCGCCGCAAGAAGCAGATCATGGAAATCATGGCTGCACACCGTATGCCCTATGCGGCCACAGCCTCGATCGCCTTCCCCGAGGACCTGACCCGCAAGATTCAGAAAGCCAAAGCGATGCGGGGGACGCGATTCATCCACATGCTCTCACCGTGCACCACCGGATGGAAAATCGGCGAAGACATGGCCGTCAAGGTGGCCATGCTGTCGGTGGAAACCAACGTGTTTCCCCTCTACGAAATAGAGAACGGACTGTCGTACACCATCACCTACTCATCACGAAACCTGCCCGTGGAAAAATATCTCATGGCCCAGGGACGTTACCAGCACCTGCAGCCGGATCAGATCCAGGCCATTCAGGCGGAAACGGACCGCGCCTGGGTCGACCTCCAGGGGAGGGCTGCAAAAAGAAAGGAGGAATTATGACTAGCAAAAAGATGTATTTTATGGTTGTTGCGCTCGGCATTTGCCTGTTTGTGGGTATATCGTCGTTCAATGCCAGCCCGGCCAAGGCCGAAAAAGTCACCATTAAAGCCATTAGCGCCTGGGGCAAAAATCACACCGGCGTTGTCGGAGATTACCTGCCCTACATCAAGCGGGCCAATGAAATGCTTCAAGAAAAATATCCCGGTGAGGTTGAAATCAAATATATCGGGGGGCCTGAAGCCATTCCAATGAGAGATCAGCCCGAAGCTCTCAGAGCGGGAACAGTAGATATGTATTACGGCACGGCAGCATATTATGCAGGTATCGCGCCGGCAGCCAATACCACCAAGCTGTCCCAACTCACCTCGCAGGAAGAAAAAGATGTCGGGGCCGATGCGATTTATGATGAGATTCACCGCAAGTTATTAAACGCTACTTATCTGGGCGCACTGGGCAGCCAGCTGCCGTTTCAACTGTACACCGTCAAAAAAGTTACCAGCGTGGACCAGTTAAAAGGATTAAAAGTCCGTTCGTCTCCCATGTATATCGATTTTTTAAAAGCGCTCGGAGCCACCCCGATTGAGACAGCTCCTGGTGACGTCTATCAGGCCCTGGAACGAGGGGTTGTGGATGGTTTCATGTGGCCGTTGGTCAGTATCAGACACTATGGCTGGCAAGAGGTTTCGAAATACGTCGTGGGCCCCAGTTTTTATAAGGTGTCCCACCCGCTTCTGATGAATGCCAATAAATGGGACGCCCTGCCGAAGCATATTCAGGCGGTGCTCATGGAAGCCTTGAAGGAGGAGGTTGTCGCCATCGATGCCAGAACTGCCGAGGAGATCACCAATGAGTATAAACTATTGATGATAGCCGGCATGGAAATTATAAAGTTCCCGTCTGCGGAGACGAAAAAATATCTTGATATGGCCTATGACGAAGGCTGGAAGGGTCAGCTCAGAATGGAGTCAGATTATACTTCAAAGTTACGCAAACTCTTAACCAAATAGGGGGTCTGACGGTTAAATTCCCCGTATCTGCTACGGGGAATTTAACCACGCGGTATAATGCGAACTCGA
>CP070694.1:4630300-4633161 GCA_020353355.1 Desulfobacterales bacterium
AAGCTCGGCAAGGAAGAAAGTAGCTAAGGATGCGCATCGCAATTGACGCAATGGGAGGCGACAATGCGCCCGGTGAAATCATCGCTGGTGCGTTGGAATCAATCGAACTTCTTGGCGATAAGGATGAGCTGATACTTGTCGGCCCTCAGGATGTCGTAGCGCCGCAGCTGCCCTCGTCGAAATCCCGCAAAGCGGCCATCAGCGTTGTGGATGCCCAGGAAGTTATCGAAATGGACGAGCCGCCCGTTGAGAGTCTGCGCAAAAAACGCAAAAGTTCCATTGCCGTCATGGCCAAAATGGCAAAACTTCACCAGGCCGATGCCGTCATCTCGGCAGGAAATACAGGCGCCTGTGTCGCCGCCTTCCAGATGAGGATGAGAAACCTGCCAGGTGTCAATCGGCCAGGAATCGCCGTCGTATTCCCGACCTTCGAAGGTCCCGTCACCATTTGCGACGTCGGAGCAAATATAAACTGCAAGCCCATCAATCTATACCAGTATGGTGCGATGGCAAGAATGTATTTAAAACATCTCTATGGTGTCGAAAATCCGAGGGTCGGGCTCATGAGTATAGGCCAGGAAGACGCTAAGGGAAATGAGATGGTTAAAAAGGCTCGGGAGCTGATAAAATCCGACCCCAATATGAATTTCGTGGGAAACATTGAAGGCAGGGATATCTTTGAGGGCATCTGTGATGTCGCGGTTTGTGACGGCTTCGTCGGCAACGTAATACTGAAGCTGACCGAAGGCCTTGTCGATGGCCTCTTCAAGGCCATTAAACACGAGCTCATGGGTGAAAAACTCAGGCTCGCAATGAAGTTTAAGCCTGTCATTTCGAGGATTTATAAGAAATACGACTATAATGAATACGGCGGCGCACTCTTGTTGGGAATCAACGGAACCGCACTGATATGTCACGGTTCCAGCAGGGCCAGGACCATTAAAAATGCAATCATGGCCTCTAAAAGATTCCATATTGAAAAAATAAACGACAAGATCATTGAATATCTCTCGCGAACCTCAATAAGGACAGAGGATGAACAAGCTAACTAACGGCTCACCCGTGCCTTATCGTGCAGTAATCACTGGGTGTGGCTCATTTGTACCCGAGAAAATATTAACCAATGACGACCTCTCGAACATGGTGGAAACTTCCGACGAATGGATTACCTCGCGTACCGGCATCAAAGTAAGACACATTGCTGATGACAGCGAAACGACCGCCCTTTTGGCCACTAATGCTGCGAAAAAGGCCCTGGCCCATGCAAAACTTGACCCGGCAGACCTCGAACTTCTCATTGTTGCTACGGTTACACCGGAGATGCCTTTCCCCGCTACGTCCTGCTTTGTTCAGAGTGCCATCGGTGCAAAAAAAGCCTGTGTCTTTGATTTGCATGCCGCATGTAGTGGTTTTATTTATTCCCTTGGAATTGTACAGCAATTTTTGGAAAGCGGCCGTTACAATAATGCATTGGTTATCGGCGCAGAGACCTTGACAAAGATTACCAATTGGAAAGACCGAGCCAGTTGCATCCTTTTCGGAGACGGCGCAGGCGCCGTTGTTTTCGAACGCAAAAATAATGGCTGCGGCATTCTATACAGCACAATGTCCGCCGATGGTGACAGCTGGGCCGCTTTGAATTGCCAGGCCTACGGGTCACGTAATCCACCTGATAAAAAATTAGATGACCCGAACAAAATCTATATGGAAATAAAGGGAAGGCAGGTATATCAGCAGGCCATAAGAAGGATCGTCGAAACAGTCCATCAAAGTCTTGATGTTTGCGATTTGAAACTGGATGATATTGATATGCTGATTTCCCATCAAATGAATGGTCGTATTATTGAATCTGCCGCCAGGCGACTCAACCTGCCTGACAAAAAAGTTTTTATAAATATCACTGACTATGGCAATACCTCGGCGGCCTCCGTACCCATGGCATTTGATGAGTGTGTAAAGCAGGGTAAGGTAAAGCAGGGAGATATCATTATTTTTGTCGCCTTTGGCGCCGGCCTCACTTGGGGTGCAAATATCGTCCGGCTTTAATAGATGCTTTGATGAATTATTTGCCGTTGTTGCTGGGTTGATAGGTGAGGATTATTCCTGCGAAAGTGGGAAAAATTTTTGGATCACCCGAATGTATTTGGGGGCTAAGTTACGGTTGCAGCTTCGGGGGCATTAAACACAATAAAATATTAGCATGATGGGACAAAAGATATGAAGACAGCTTTCTTATTTCCGGGACAGGGCGCTCAAACGGTGGGTATGGGAGCCGATATCGCACACTCTTTCCACGCAGCCGCGCTGGTTTACCAGAAGGCAAATGATATTGTCGGTTACGAATTGAGCCGGATCTGTTTCGAAGGCCAACCGGAAAAGTTAAATTCAACGACGATTTCGCAGCCTGCCATTTTCGTAACCTCCGCTGCCCTCTTGGAAGTCTTCAGAACAAATCCTGAAACAAAAAAAATTGTACCTAATATTACCGCAGGCCTGAGCCTCGGAGAATACACTGCCTTGTACGCCGCCGGTGCCATCAGCTTTGAGGATGCGCTCGTCCTCGTAAAAAAACGTGGCCGGGCAATGCAGGAAGCCGCCGATGCCACAGAAGGAGCAATGGTTAGCATCATCGGACTGGATGAAGAAAAAGTACAACAGCTTTGTGACCAGGCAAGTCAGGGCGAGCTTCTAATACCCGTAAACTTCAACTGCCCGGGACAAATCGTTGTAAGCGGCACCAAAACTGCCTGCCGTCGCGCCGCCGAACTCGCTGAAAAATTCGGTGCTATGAAAGCCGTGCCACTGGAAGTCGCTGGTGCCTTTCATACTGAGATGATGTCAAGCGCTGCAGAGGCTCTCAG
>CP070694.1:4633261-4657514 GCA_020353355.1 Desulfobacterales bacterium
CTACACCGCAAGTGACGGAATAACTGCGTCTGATCCTGCAACGGTAACAGTAACAGTTACTCCGGGCATCCATGTGGCGGATCTTGAAGGAAACACTGCGACTGCCGGCAAGAAAAAGTGGAAAGCGAGAGTTATTATCACAGTTCACTCATCCGATGATTCTTCAGTTGCAGACGCGACTGTGAACGGCAGCTGGAGCGGTAGCATTTCATACCCTGACTCATGTATTACAGACGTCAACGGCCAGTGTGAGATCACGAGCCGTCCAATGCTAAATTCTGATAAGTTGATTACCTTCGATGTAGATATTGTGAATCATTTAACGCTTAGATATCAACCAGAAGATAACCACATCAGCAGCATCTCAATTAACCTCCCTTAAGGATTCGCCGAATACGTGAGATCGTTGTTGAGGTACTAATTTGATCGATTGATCACCCGTTTCTCGGGATGAGACATGAGGGTTTTATTTGTTTAAAGCTTAATAAATCATAAGGGATTTGAATCATGACAAAACCTGCACAGATTAGAGATGCAACCGCGTATCCGAGCTCCTTTCCTCTGGCGGCGGATGCTACGGTGACGCTGGGAATTGGCCGCACGGTCAAACGGGATGCCGTGATTATCAAAGTTTCCACCGAAGATGGTCTGGTCGGTTTTGGAGAGTCTCATCACGGTCGTTGCCCCGGAGCCGTCGCCCACCTCGTCAACACGACACTGCGGCAGCTCGTCGTGGGAATGGATGCCTTTGATGTCGTCGGAGTTTGGAAGCGGATTTACAAAATGCAGCTTTCCAGCCATGGTATGGGCACGGCGGCTGCGATGGCCATGAGCGGAATCGATATGGCCCTGTGGGACATCCGCGGCAAAGCCGTCGGCTGGCCGCTGTATCGTCTTTTCGGCGGTTCATCCCGACCCATTCCGGCCTATGCCGGAGGCGTGTCACTCGGTTACCAGGAACCCGGCCTGTTGCTGGAAGAGGTCGGCGCGCTGGTAGAAGCCGGGTATCGGGCAGTCAAACTGCGGGTTGGAGACACAAGACATCGTGATCTTGAGCGTGTGGCGGCGGTTCGCAAAACCTTTGGTGACGACTTAACCATCCTGGTCGATGCAAATACCGGTTATTCGGTCGACGATACCAGACAACTGATCCCGGAATTTGAATCTTACGGTGTCGGCTGGCTGGAGGAGCCGTTTCCAGATCATGACCGCCGCAGTTATGCGCTGGCGGCTACTTTTGGAACTCTGCCGCTGGCATCCGGGGAGAACCGTTACACTCGCTTCGAATTTTCGAGTTTAATCGAAGACGGCATCGTACAGATTCTCCAGCCCGATCTTTCCAAGACCGGAGGTCCCACCGAAGCATTGCGCATCGCGGCAATGGCATCGGCGCATAAAATGCCGATCCATCCTCACACTTCCATCACAGGGTTGAATATGGCGGCCACGATTCATTTCCTGGCGTCAATTGACAACGGTGGTTATTTCGAGGCGGATGTGTCGAAGAACAACTGGTTTCGGGATGAGCTTGTCAGTCAGCCATATACCCTCGACGCCGAGGGCTGCGTACACCCCATCGATAAACCGGGCATCGGGCTCGAAGTCGATGAGGAGTTCCTGGTGAAACATCCAGTAATTGAGGGTCCGGCATATGTTTAATAAGGAAGATGAAAATGACAATCAACATTTATATAAAAAAATTTTGAAATCTTAGATTTTTGTGATAGACTAAAAATTAGGGCGAGTACTGTTCGCAAAACTAGTTTTTTTATCAACCTCCTTTCTTGGGCGGCTTAGGCGTGAGCCGCCCTTTTTTCTGCTAATACCTTTGCTCTATCAATATTGTATGCATTTTCTTCCTACCGGTTATCTTTTTGTGTAACATTGCACAAAGATATCGCTACTCGGATTGATACCCAACTTGCTGATTTTTATAATAAAACCAGCATTGTCACAGTATTGGCACATGTTTTGCTCTAATTCGAAACGATATCAGAACCAAAAGAAAAGGATTCGTTAACCCAAAAAATGGCTGAATTTACCATTCTCATATTAACCATGTTTTATGTTGGATTATTAATTCTTCTGGCCCTCAACAAATAGATCATTTAAAAATAAATCCCTTCCCTGATGATTGATCCTCTTGAGATTGATAAAAGGTGTATCTGATTGTGCCAACTTTAAACGAAAAAAGGGGCTGTGGTAACGAAATGAAGTGCAACATCTAAGTCAATATCATGTTTTTATTTTGAGGTTTGAAAATGTCAGAAACGCAGTTAATTGTTTTATTTATAACAACGGTGATCTCTCTTTCATGCTTTCTGGTGATCGGTCTGTTGAAAAAAATTCAACGACGATCAGAGGCTCATGATTCAAAAATCACAGATGCGATCGAGCAGGACAGTCCTTTTTCGTTATAGATATGCAACGCTGACGGATTAAAACCCTATCTTGTTGGCATTTAAAACGTCCCGTTTCTTTTCTAGCATTGCTCAGATTGACTCTTGATACAATGGTCGCATTGCAAAGACCTGACACATTCTTCAACGAAGGCGTCAAGCGCCTTCTCGTCTGTTTTAATCCAGTCTAAAAAATTGGTGCCAAAAACATAAATCGACGTTGCACCGTGCAGCGCCGCCCAGATGTGAAACATCTTGATTTCAGCAACTTCCTCGGGAAAATCACCTTTGGCTTTAAAGACATCATAAATGATCCCAACCGCCAGTTCTCGAAGCCGCTCGGATTTGGTAAACGGTTTATCTGCAAGTTTTTCCAATGAAGTGCCGATGAACGCATCATGCTTGGGAAGGGCCATATTATACATGATATTGTAATAATGGGGGTTGTTCATTCCAAACCTAAGATATGCTTTGCAAACAGCCCGGACCTTCTCCACCGGGTCTTCAACATCGTGGATCGCTTTCGAGATATGATTTTTAAGAACCGTAAAGCCCATGTTGATCAATAAAAGATAAATTTCATCTTTGCTTTCAAAGTAATTGTAGAGGGTTTTTGCCGACACACCTGTCCGATCTGCCAGTTTTCTCATGCTCAGGTTTCCATAGCCCTCGCTGGCAATGATATCCAAGGCATGATCGATAACCTGGTTTTTTATCTTTTCAATTTCATCCGGTTGCTTGGGATTTTTGGGCATCTCATCCTCTTCTTAGAGTTAAGCACTACACTGTTACCCCAACGGTGTTGATTTTATAAATCAAAGAATATTTAGAGTGAACTAGGTGCCTTGTCAAGCATCAATTATCACAACAAAAAAATAAAATGCGGAAGTAATTTTTGGCAAAACCTATGGTTCGCCAGTTTGCTTGTTGGCCAGGTTTCCGGATCTACGCATCTTAGCAAACCGCATCATCCTGAACGCATACTGCTTGACCTAAAAAGGATATCTCTGATACTTAACACATTAATGCAAGGTAAACTAAAGGGATAGTCTCAGGGAAATCTGAGCAGGGAGGAAAGATGGTGCAAATAGCGCAAGAACTCAAAAATAATATTGCCAGCAAGGCCGTTCGCAATGTGCAGCGAGGGTATACCGAAGATGAAAAAATGCGCGGTCTGTTTCGATCCGAAATTAAACTGGATCTCCAGCGCTCACGGTTGATGACGGAATCATTTAAGCAATCCGACGGAGAGGCGGTGGTGGTACGCCGTGCCAAAGCCCTGGCGCATGTCCTTGAACATATGGATATCTTCATCAGAGACTGGGAACGCATTGTCGGATATCAGACTTCCAGTCCGGAGGGACTCTTTCACCCCATCGATATGAACTGGAGATCGGTAAAAAGACTGGTTAACTCGGAGGCCGGCAAAACCCTTTTGGATGATGCTGGAAGACAGGAACTGGAGGAGCTTTGTGCCTACTGGAAAGGCAAGTGCATGAGCGATCGGCATCAGGAGCTATTCGAAGGTGACCTTGCCAAATACTGGAAATATGAGGGGACATTTCTGTGGACCCATCTATCCGAGCTGGGCATCCCGGACTACGAGGCATTGTTTAAAAGCGGACTCAATGGCAGGATTAAAATGGCCGCAGAGAGACTTGCAGAAATCGAGCAAACCATACCGCCGGATTACGTGGATCAAAAGGAGTTCCTGCGTTCGGTCATCATTGTCTTAAAAGCCGTGATAAATTTTGCCGGGCGTTATGCAAGCCTGGCAAAAGAGATGGCCGCATCAGAGCAGGATGAGGAGAAAAAAAGGCGGCTGGAGGATGTTGCCCGCACCTGCGAGCGGGTCCCGGCGAATCCACCGCGAACATTTTTGGAAGCAGTTCAGTTCTTTTATTTCATCCATCTGGTTCGATATCTCGAGTATTCGACGCTGGGAATCGGAATTCGCCTGGACTATCTGTTCGGCCCTTTTTATGAAAAGGATCTGCAAGCGGGGCGAATCACCAGAGACGAGGCCCTTGAAATCCTGCAACTCCTGTGGGCCAAATTTCTTGAACTGGGACTGGTGTATTCGCCACTGGTCACCTCGGTCTATGGCGGCGTGGCATCACTGCAGGCAATTACGCTGGGGGGTACGGATCGGGCCGGAAATGATGTGACCAACGAGCTGACCTATCTGGCTCTGGAAGCGGCCAGAACCATGAGAACCATCGAACCCAGTATTGCCCTGAGGGTCCATGACCACACCCCTGATGAATTGTTATCGAAAGCCACCGATGTCATCCGGACGGGGCTGGGTTATCCGTCTCTGTTCAATGACGGGGCCCTGATTCCGCTTCTAAAAAAATGGGGCGTCCCGGAAGAGGAGGCCAACGGATACGCGGTTTCAGGATGCGTATACATGGAGATACCGGGCAAAAATATTACGCGTCGGGTGGATGGCTATTTTGTGCTGGCCAAATGTTTATGGTGGGCCCTGCACCGGGGTGTGGATCCAAAAACCGGAGAGCAGTGGGGAGCAAAAACTGCCGATCCCGCTAACTTCGCGTCATGGGAAGACGTTTTTGCGGCATATCTGGAACAGGTGCGATTCTTCACCACCAAGATGGCTCAGGTTGAGAATACCTGCAGGGATCTATATGCCAAATACTGCCCGAGACCGTTTTACTCCGCCATTGTGGACGGCTGTATTGAGAAAGGCAAGGAATGCAAACAATGGATTTACCCCTCCATGGTGCACGATATGACCATCGTGATCGGCTCGACCAATGTTGCCGATTCATTGGCGGCGATCAAGAAAGTGGTATTTGAAGACAGACTCGTCAGCCTCCCGGAACTCATAGAGATCATGGATAACAACTGGGAGGGGCGTGAGGATATCCGGCAGGCATGTCTAAACGCACCCAAATACGGAAATGACGATGACTATGTAGACCTGATTGCCCGCGATGTGCACCATGGCACAGAGGCAACCATGGAGACGGTAAAAGACCGCTTTGGGTTTTCAAAAAGAGGAGACGGCAGCGCCGTCTCAGCCACTTACGGCCTGGCTGTGAATACCCCGGCTACCCCTGACGGCAGACTGGATGGCGAGCCCTTCGCGGATTCCACCTTGGCGCCCCAACCGGGTATGGATAGGAAGGGACCGACAGCCGTTCTCAACTCCTGTGCCAAAATCGACACCCTGCAAACCTATAACCATCTTTTGAACCAAAAATTCATGCCCCAATTCCTCGAAGGTCAAATGAAACCGGTCTTCATCGATTATCTCAAGACCTGGAGAGAGATGAAAATCCCCCATATCCAGTTTAATGTGGTGGATAAGCAAACCCTGGAGGACGCCCAGGACCGGCCCGAAGCGTATCAGGATCTAATTGTCAGAGTCGCCGGTTATAGTGCCTACTTCGTGGAACTGTCAAAGGGTCTGCAAGATCATATCATCGACAGGACCGAGCACCGTTTGGCGTAAACGGCACTGCCCAGCATTCATTTCGGGGAGGCCCCAGCATCGACCCGTTTGATTGGGTAATTCCGACCTTCGACGGGTCACCATGGGGACTGAAATTTTCCATGAACTTGCCCAAAAGCAACGATAACGGAGAAGGCCTGGTTTTCAACATACAGCGCTTTAGCATACATGATGGACCGGGGATCCGAACCACGGTCTTCATGAAAGGATGCCCGCTGAATTGCCATTGGTGCTCCAATCCCGAGTCACAGGATTTTTTCCCCAACCTGATGGTCAGGGACATGAATTGCAGGCAATGCGGGGCATGCGAAAAGATTTGTCCGGAAGGGGCGATCACACTGACCCGGGAAGCTGGCCGGAAAATAGAGAGAGGCAAATGCAGCCAATGTCTGGTGTGTATCGATGCCTGTATTTACAACTCCTTGAACGTATGCGGAAAATATATGACAGTGGGAGAAGTCCTTGATGAAGTCCTCAAAGACAGGGCCTTTTACAGGAATTCGGGTGGTGGAATGACCATTTCCGGAGGAGAGGCCTTACTGCAGTGGGAATTCGTCATGCGTCTGTTGCGGGCAGGCAAAAGGCAGGAATTACACACAGCATTGGATACATCAGGTTACGCAACCTGGCAGACGGTGGAAAAACTACTGCCATTTGTTGATTTAATACTCTGGGACATCAAGCACCTTGATTCCCGTGAGCATAAAAAGATGACCGGTGTAGGGAATCACATGATCCTGGAAAATATCCAAAAAGCATCAAAGACAAAGACCATCTGGCTCCGCATGCCATTGATTGCCGGTTTTAATGATTCTGACACCCACCTCGCCAAACTGATCGATTTGGCAAAAGAAGCCGCCGTCGAAAAAATTTCGCTGCTGCCCTATCACGAAGGGGGAAAATCCAAATGTGAACAGTTGGGGCGTACTTATCCCTTTCCGGCGGGCAAGGCACCGAACGATGAACGCATTGAATCGATTAAGGGGATGATTGAAAAGGCTGGCATGAGGGTATCTATTGGCGTGTAGTTCAGCAGCTTATCGTTTCCCCCTATCGACGCAGATGGCAGAGCACGCGGTGATTTGAGGAAAAAGACACCGCCTCGGGCTCCTGTGTAGTGCAGATCGGGCCGATTTTTTCACTGCAGCGGGTATGGAAACAGCATCCCGCAGGGATATTGACAGGGCTTGGAATATCTCCTTCCAGGAGGATTTTCGTGTCGGGTTGCCGGGCCTGCGGCAGCGGAACGGACGACAAAAGCGCTCTGGTGTAAGGATGGAGGGGCATGTCAAAGAGTTCGTTTACCTCGGCTTCCTCGACGATGCGCCCCAGATACATCACCGCCACCCGATCGCATACATAACGGATAACCGATAGGTTGTGCGAAATGAAAAGATAGGTCAGCGCCAGCTTCCCCTGCAGGGCTTCCAAAAAGTTCAACGTCTGGGCCTGCACCGACACATCCAGGGCCGAGGTTGGCTCATCCAGGATCAGCATCTTCGGATTCAAGGCCAGGGCCCGGGCAATTCCCACGCGTTGCTTTTGCCCCCCGCTCAATTCGTGGGGAAAACGGTACATGTGTTCTTTTTTAAGGCCGACGATCTCCATCAGATCCTGCACCCGCTGCCGAAGGGCGCGTCCGCGCATGTGCTCGTGAATCACCAGCGGCTCGCCCACACTCTTGATAATCGTTTTACGCGGATTCAGGGCAGAATGAGGATCCTGAAAAATCATCTGCATGTCGCGCCGCAACCGGCGAAGCATCTCCGGATCGAGTTCGCAGAGATTAACCCCATTGAAAAAGATCTTTCCGGAAGTCGGCGTGATCAATCGCAGGATGGTTCGGCCCAGGGTTGTCTTGCCCGAACCGGATTCACCCACAATCCCATAGGATTCTCCCGCTTCGACCTGAAAGCTGACGGAACGCACCGCCTTGACGGTTCCTTTTGAACGGCTCAGAAAACCCTTCTTGAGCGCAAAGTGCTTGCTGAGTTCATGGACTTCGAGAAACTTCATGGCAGTGGCTTGATCCTTTCCTCGGGCCGAGACGCACTCGGCCATGACGATTCATACAGAAAGCAGGCCACCCGATGCTCGCTTTCGATGTCTGCCAGCACCGGTTTGACCTTTTGGCAGACATCCATCCTATGGGCGCATCGCGGATGAAACCGGCAGCCCCGGGGCGGTTCGATAAAATCGGGAATGCTGCCCGTGATCCCGACAAGATTCTCTTTGCGGCGGGCGAGGTTGGGGATCGATCGCAAAAGCCCCCGGGTATACGGATGCGCCGGATTCTCAAAAATCCGCTCAATGGTGGTTAGCTCAACAATGTTACCGGCATACATGACCGCAATTCTCCGGCAAACTGCGGCCACAACCCCCAGATCATGAGAGATTAGAAGCACCGAATGACGGAATCGCTCCACCAGCTCTCCGATCAGACGCAAAATTTGGGCCTGAATGGTGACATCCAGAGCGGTGGTGGGCTCGTCGGCGATCAGAATCTCGGGATCACCCGCCAGGGCCATGGCGATCAATACTCGCTGTCGCATGCCCCCGCTGAACTCATGGGGAAAATCTCCAATCCGTTGGCGGGGATTGGGGATATTGACGGCATTCAGAAGGCTGATGGCCTTCTCCCGCGCTGCCCCGCGGGATACCGTTTTATTTGCATGGCGGGCATGCCCCCGGATGACATCAATCATTTGATTTTCAATCGAAAACACGGGATTCAGGTAGGTCATCGGGTCTTGAAAAATCATGGCAATCTGGTTTCCTCGGATCTTTTCCAAATCCTTTTCGGATAAATCGAGGAGATCTCTGGAATGAAAGCGGATCTCCCCCGAAACGATTCGGGTCGGGGGAACCGGAAGGAGCCCGAGGATGGCCTTGGCCGTGATCGACTTGCCGCAGCCGGTCTCTCCCACAAGCCCCAGGGTATCACCACGCCCAAGCGTAAAAGAGCAGCCGTCTAATACCTGAGCCGTTCCCTCAAAGGTGTCAAAATGAATCTTGAGGTCCTTTACTTCTAAAATACTGGGTTCCGTATTCATTCGCGATAATACCCTCGGCTCTGCGGGTCCAGGATATCTCGGAAACCATCGCCAAGCAGATTAAAACCCAAAACGGTGACGAAAATCGCCAGTCCCGGAAATAAAGCATACCACCACCAGTTGGGCAGGTAATTGCGGGCGATACTGATCATGGCCCCCCACTCCGGTGCCGGGGGTTGCGCACCTACACCGATGAACCCCAGACCGGCAGCCGCCAAAATGGACATCCCCATATCCATGGAAGCCTTGACGATGATGGGGGAGGTGCAATTGGGCAAGATGTGCAAAAAGATAATTCGGGCCCTGCCCGCTCCCACCGACAGGGCCGCCTCAATAAACGACTCCTCTTTGAGAGAGAGCGTCTTTCCCTGAACCAGCCGCACATAACCGGGCCACCACACCAGGGAAAGTGCGATCATGGAGTTGGTGATGCCGGGGCCGAGTGCCCCAATGATGGCCAGCGCCAGGATGAGTCCGGGGATCGCTAAGAAGATATCGGTGATCCGCATGATTGTTTCGTTGACCCACCCCCCCACATAGCCGGCGGTGATCCCCAACGGGACCCCGATACCCATGGCCGCGCAGATGATGATGAGGCCGATTTTCAATGAAACGCGCGTGCCGAGGATAACGCGGGTAAAGACGTCGCGTCCCATTTCATCGGTTCCGAACCAGAATTGGGATCCCGGCGCCGTCAGTTTCTGCGACATGTGCACCGCCCCGGTGGCATCCTCGGGGTAGGGAACAATCCAGGGCCCAATCAAGGCGATGAGAAAGAAGGCCCCCACCAGCACCATGCCGATCAGCGAAAGAGGGCTTCGGCTGAACAGATAGAAGGACAAACGAACATCTCGAAAAAAACTCTCGTGTTCCTCTTTCCATTGAGTCCAAAATCCCGACGTGTTGGCATGTTCGGCATACATGGGGATGCTTTTCTGTTTCATAGATTTGTCCGCTCCTCATTCATATCGCACGCGCGGGTCTAATATTCCGTAAATCAGATCGATAATCAGATTGGCCACCATGAAGTTTATGCCAATCAGAAGCGTAACGCCAATAATGGGCTGAAAATCCGAATAGACGGCCGACTGCACGGCATAAAGTCCAATGCCCGGCCAATCAAATACCGTCTCCACCAGGATGGTCCCGCCCAGCATCCATCCATACCGCAGTCCGATCATGGTCATGGTGGGAATCAAGGCGTTCTTCAGCGCGTATTGACCAATGGTGCGAATCTTTGAAATCCCGTGGGCTCGGGCACTGACGATAAAGTCCCGGCTGAGCACCTCCAGCATCTCGGCCCTGTTTACGCGAATGATGCTGGCTAATGCCGGAAAGCAAAGTACAAAAGCCGGTAAAAGGATATGTCGGAGGGCATCTTTGAAAACCGCCCAATTTCCGGTAAGCAGACTGTCCACTAAATAAAGATGGGTGATTTTTGTTGGGGGCTCGGTTAACAGGCCCAGACGGCCCCCCAGCGGGAGAAAGTCGAATTTCAGGGCCAAAAAGAGCTGCAGCATCAAGGCCAGCCAAAACATGGGCAGGGCCATTCCGGAAACGGAGAAGACCCTGGCCGCATGGTCTAAAAAACGATCACGATAAACCGCGCAGAGAACCCCTAAAGGAATGGCCAGTACAACGGCAAGCAAGAGCGAAAATACCGTCAATTCAAAGGTAGCCGGAAAGAACTGGACCAGATCATCGATCACATTATGGCGGGTGCGGATGGAGCGCCCGAGGTTGCCGCTGGCCAGTCCTTTGAAATATGAGAGGTACTGGACAATCAGCGGGCGGTCGAGGCCAAACTCTTTGCGCATGACCTCCACCATCTCTTCGGTGGCATCCGGACCTGCCGCCAGGCGGGCCGGATCTCCGGGCGCCACCCGCGATATCAGAAACACCACCGTAATGAGACCGAAAAGCGTTAAGAAAATCAGCAAAAGCCTTTTGATGATATAGCGCTTCATCTAGACTGTGACTGCGTTTGGCACGAGGTTTATCAATTCAGGGTGGAACTCAATCTGTGGGTTCCCCGCGTGAATGCTTAGGCCCTTAGGGCTTATTTTCTGACAACATATTGTAAGATACGGTTTGGGGTTTCAGGTGTCAGGTTTCGGGTGTCAGGTCTCAATGGTACTAAATCCTGACAGCTGACACCTGAATCCTATAATATTGTCTTAATGGCACACTGGCTGCGCCAACCGGCGCCACTAATTAAAAGCACCGTCTTTGAAGAAGTCCAGGTACCTAGAAATTATTTTTGTATGTAGATCGGATACATGTCGATTTCGCCGGTGAAACGCATGGGACAGAATACAAATCCTTTGACATAGTCCCGGAAGGCCCAACGGCGGTTGTACTGCATGCCGAAAACCTCGGGAGCATCCTCCAGGATCATATTCTGGATTTGTTCATAGTACTTCATGCGCTCGTCAAAATCCGCGATGACGCGAGCCTGCTCGGTCAGTTTCCAGACTTCGGGGTTGTTATAATGGGCGGTTCCGTAGTATTTGCCCCATGAATTCTTATGATATTGATATGCCACCACATCGGGATCATTGAAGACGGGAGTGGCGAAAATTGCTATCATGTCCGGCGACGTATCCACTTTGGACCCTCTGGCCACCATGTTGGGCCAGGTCAAGGGAACCATTTTGACTTTGATCCCGAGTTTGCCGAGGTTATCGATCAGGACAAGGCCCATCTTGCGCTCCTCTTCCAGACCCTGGACATAGACGTATTCAAGCTCGAATCCACCGTTGGGATAGCCTGCTTTTTCCATATATTCCTTGGCTTTTTGCAGGTCCTGTCGATAGATTTTATCCTTTAAAGATATGTGCCCCTTAAGTCCAATGGGAAATGGACTGTCCTCCAGGATCGCATTGCCGTTATAGATCTTGATCAGGGAGTCGTAGTCAAAGGCATAGCAGATGGCTTTGCGGATGTTAATGTCTTTGGTATATCCCTTCTGGTTGTTCATTTTGATACCGAACGTCGTCAGCCCGGGATCATTGCTCACATAAATACCCGGCATCTTGGCCACCAGATCAAAATCCTCTGGACTTATTCCCTCGACGATATCGCATTCGCCTTTTTGGATGGCAATTCGCTGGGAGCTCGCCTCGCGAATCAGCTTGAAGATATAGCCGTCAATATGGTTGGGATTTTCCCAACCTCGCCAGTAATCTGCCACGGCCTCCAGCTCATAGAGGACCCCGTGTTCCCAGCGCTTCTTTTTGAACGGACCCGAACCGGCATCGCCGTCCTTCATCCATTCCTGACCCATATCGCCGTCTTTCTCATGTGCCATCACCACCTTGGGGTTCATGATATACCACCAGGGAAGCACTGTCTCAAAAGGCGCATACGGCTGATTGAGGGTAAACTGGATGGTATAATCATCGACCACCTTGATTCCCTCAGGAGTCAGCACGTCCAGCAGCATCCAGGCCGGTCCTTTTTTAATCTTCAATGTCCGCTCGAAGGAAAATTTTACCGCCTCGGCCGTCAGCGGATCGCCGTTATGAAATTTGGCGTTTTTGACCAGGTGAAAGGTCCAGACCTTGGCATCCGGGCTTGCCTCCCAATTCGTTGCCAGCCAGGGGATAACTTTGGGCGGGCTGTCCACATATTTCAGCAAGGCATCGTAGAGGCTCTGCTGAAGCATCCGTGTCGACCAGTCGTAATACTGACTCGGATCGATATTGGGAGCCGGCTGCCTGGCACCGTAAACCAGAATTTTTTTGCCATCGCGAATTTCCAGGGTCTGGCTCATTCCGCTCAAGAGAAAGATCACGCCGATGTCGGCCACAAACATTAAGCACCATTTTTTGCTTCTCATAAGATCCCTCCTTTTTTCATAGTTAAGGGTTTCAGCAACGAACCCCTGTTGCTTGTTGGTCTAGCGTGTCAGAAGCTCCGCCAGGGTTCGTGCCACGATGGAATTGGCAACAAGCACCGGCTTTTGCGTTACGTCGCGCATCACCTGCCGGTGATCACTGGAAAACCCCATGCAATGCAGGACCACGAGATCGACCTGATTCTGATAAAGCTTGGCGGCTGCTGTTTGCAGCGCTTCCAACGGTCCGTAAGGGGAAGCGCTGGCCACAGAGATTTTGGATGTAAGATGGGAAAGCGATTGTAGCGCCGGCTCCATCTGTTCGGCCAGGGGAACCACGATTCCAAGTGTGTAACGATCGTCCACCAGGGCTTCCAGGCATTTATCCACGATCTTTTGGGCATCCACGAGCAGGCATCGACTCTCAAATCGCGGGAAATGACCGGTACACAATAACACAATGAGGTCCACCGACGCTTGATTTACGTCATCGATTTTGGCTTGGACCAGGGAAAGAATCTTCTCCTTTGCCACCACCACTTGCCGACCGTCGGCCAAGCGGGTACACAGGGCAACATCGTTTGCCGCCGGTGCTAACCCATTAATCTCGGTATCGGAAAGCCCGTCAAGTGCACCCTTTTGCGTAATCTCGATTCCTGGCCCGATGATCCGGGACATGACCGGGGCGATATCGTCCCTGGGTGACTGCCCAATTGTGATCATACCGATTTTTTGTTTCATCACCCCTCCCGATGCCGCAGCCTGTCCATGGGTCCGTATAACTTTTTGAGCCTGCTAAATTCAGCTTCATCGTAAAACCGGCAGGTTCCCAGGCCGAATACCTTGGCCACTTCCACACAGAAGCGGGCAGCCCCTTCCAAGCCCAAGGGCATATTGGCGCCAGTGCCGCATCCGGGGACCGCTGAGCGGGTGGTGATCGCCACCCCCACCACCGGCGCATCGGTTACCACTGACGGCTGCATGATACTGTTGATATGGTAGACGTCGTTGCCGTAGGGGGTGATATCCTGCATGGTGATGGGAAAGACGGTGGGGAAATCCCCGGTAACCCATTCCATGATGCGCAACAGATCCTCGCTGATCCGCAGGATCCATCCCTCTTTGACCGAGGGCGAAATAGCAAACCCATGGTGATTGATGACCCGGTTGCCCTTGGTCGTATCCACCGATAAAATGGCCTCCATCTCCGGTGTAATTTCGGCCGTAATTTGTTCGAAGATCCCTACGGGTGAGCCCATCATCGGGACCGGGTCATGGGCAATGGTGGGAGCAGCGGGACAGATGTGGGTGGCTACCATGACATCGCCCGGGCATTGATCCCCTTTCTGCTTCATGCGTGCAAGCTTGAGTCCGGCAGCTAAGGCCACAATGGCGCCATCGGCATCTGAAACCAATCCGAGAAGGGCCGGTCTGGCACCTAATCCCCCCAGGGTCCCCAGAATTCCTAAGGTCGGTGCTTTCCCTCCCTGCAGCTTTCCATGGCCCCCGGGGATGACGATCCGCACCACATCTGTTTTTCCTTTTTGGCCCTGAATCATTTCAACATGCACCGGGGGCAGGTCAAAACTTGCAAAAAGACCGGCAACCGCTTCACCTGAAGCGTCTCGATCATCCAACAGGTCACAAATTTCCGTGATTTCTTTCAGCAGCATACTCTTCCTTTCTGATGGGGTTGCAAGATTTTGGATGCTTTGATCCCGTTATAGATTTTGCAACGGTTTGCCAATAGCCCGTTCGGCTTCTGCGATGGTCTCTGGCAATCGAACGCCCTCACCCAGAATCAGATGATCGCTTGGCACCCATAAAATGCCAACTTCCTGACCGCGGTTGATTTCAGCCGATCCAACCGGGAGGCCCGATTTCAGCGAAAGAAGAGTGATCAGATCCGGAAAGGTCCCGGTCCGTTTACCGTCAACATCCATGGTCATGAACTCATTCCAGAAGGTGACTTCACAGCGTTTGTCGCCTTCCGCCACGACCACGCCAATGTCATACCCTCCTGTCGTTTCCAGGCGCACGTCCGTCACCTTGCCCTCACAGGTCATCTGACCGTCGAGACTTGAAACGATTGCCGTGATGACCGCTTCAGCACCCTGGGGTTGGGCCGCCAAAATCGCTTCACCCACCTTAATGGCCTGGGAAGTACCCCCCGGAGCGGCGTGCTTTCTTAAGTAGGCTGCATCGATCGGATCACGACTCACGGCCACAATGCCGCCGGCCTGGACCGAAGCATAGCGGATGAGTGCTGCTGTGTTTTCCAGGCGTCCGCTGGCAACCACCTCCAGATATCGACCGTGGTCCTGATTCCCCCCCACCGCCGTCTGGATTGAAACATAGTTCTCGAGCCGATGAATCCCCATGGCACCCATTAAACCTGTAGGATGGGCGCGGCCGTTGGCAGGCGCATCGATCATCGGAAGTCCCATTACCGCCGCCTGAAGCCAGCCGTTGATTCCTGAGCTGGCACCGTTTTCATTGGCAATAATACCGGCAAGTTCGATGGAGCTGTTTTCCAGAAGCAACTCCAGCGATCGAATGTGGTCAATTGGAAGAACAAACTGATCCTTTGCCGCCGGTGCTCCCACGGCAGAAGCGGTAACAACCAAATCTTCATCATTGAGTTCATCCAGCGACAGCAGATCCACACTTCCCAGACGAACAGCCAGGTCGGCCCGTTCCAACCCGTCTTGCAGGCTGCCGCCGCCGCCGCCGCCCAGTACGGCCCCTCCCAGTGTTGTGGCTTCGGCTAAATGCCGATCAAGTCTTGTGATGCTCATATTCGTGCCCTTTATGATTAAGATTTAAAGCACTTATTTTACCCAATTGAGCGAAAAACAACTTGTTCTATGGCAATTTCGGAAACCATCTAAGAGACTTTCAACCATCAAATGATAGGAATTTATTTTTTCTGAAAGCGAGTATGGCTAAAATAGGATAGTATGTCAAGCTCGGAGAGGTCACTTCGTGTGGAGAAATGGCACGTTGGCAAAAAGTTGAAAAATGACCTTTATCAAGAAAGAAGAAAATTTGAGTAAAACTCAATATTGTTGACAGGAGAAAAAATGAAGTGATAAAATCAGTGCTTAATAGATATGAGCTAGCTCATTCAAGAGGAAGCCATACTATGTGTCAAAACCCCATTGCTCAGAACAAGACATGGGATGTTTATTCACTAGTCAAGACGTAATACCAAAAACTTCTGCACAAGGAGGTATGACAATGGATTTTGAAGGTTACTGCGTTAAGTGTCGCAAGAAACAAAAGATCAGAAATGGCTCGGTTGAAAAGACGGCAAAAGGCAAACCGGTAGCCAAGGGCACCTGTCCCGAGTGTGGTACGAAAGTAAATCGATTTTTGTCAGCCAAAGATGCGGGATAAAGAGTTTCAAAAAACGATTCCCCGCAAAAGAGAAAAGAGGAAAAAAGGAAGAACAATTCAGCAAAACTCAAATTTGTTGATATTTATACCAAGAGGTAGCAAAGAATAAAATTCCCCATTTCTCGCAAAGAGAGGTGGGGTTTTTTATTTGGTTTGATGGCATCGACGCTGGTTTTTCCATAAACCTATATTAGAAAAACTAGAAATGGGACAATGGTTTTTTGGAGAGCTTCTTCATACTTCAAAAAGCTCCCTCGCAGTTTTATTTAAAATTTCGTTGCGGTCTTTGTTGATAAGTATCATATCTTCCAGTTTGACGACTCCCACATTTTCGTCCAGCATATGCATGTCCAGAGCAATCACATTACCCTCAGAAATTTCGGATCGATCATACGGCGAAATTATGGGAGGCTCATTGAGCTCCAGTCCGATCCCGTGACCAACAAGTTGGCTTCTTTTTCCGTTGCCAAAATTCAGGAATATATCCGAATGGTTCAATTCTTTAGCCTTTTCCATCGCCTTTTGATATATTTCGCGGCACTTTGTCCCCGGCTTCATCTGCGCGATAAGGTGGTCTGCGATTGCTTTCAAACTGTCGTGCATGATCTTAAGGCGCTTATCCGCCCTGCCCAGGGTGTAGGTTCGGGTTTGGTCTGCATGATACCCTTGTACCAAGGTGGGAATATCAATAACAATTGGTTCGCCCTTTGAAATTTTTCTTTGCGAGGGTCCAGCAGGAACCGAAGGACTCAATCCCACGCCGGTGATGGTATACACAACTCCGCTGATTCTAAAAAGATTGGGGCCGGATGAAATAGGTCCTCTGCTCATAAAAAAATCCGGTTGTCGAATAAAAAATATACCTTCATGCCCGGCCAGTCTGTGGGCGTTTTCAACGGCAGCAGCGAGTTCAAGCTCCGTGATACCATCTCGCAACGTTGATAGCACTGCAAAATGGCCCATATCGATGGCTTCGCTGGCCTCCCTGATTATACTTATTTCATGATGGTCTTTAATTTTCCGCTGTTCCAAAACTAAAGGAGATGCATCGATTAAATCATAATCGCCGAACAGTTTCTGAATTTTTAGTAATTGCGTGGCAGGTAGGACATCCATTTCGATGGCTATCTTGTGGCCACTCAACTTCAGAGACAGATCATGATAGATATTTTCTAACCGGCGTTCTTCCTTGATCTTATTCTTGTCGATGAAGGCCTCTTGCAAAGCGAACTCAATGCCACTTCTAACATATAAAAAATAGTCTTCGGGTGAAACAAAAAGATAGGATGGCTGCGCTGTTCCTGTGTAATAAAATACATCTCGGGAATAGAAAAGCAGAGCGCAACTCAGCTCTTTTTTTTCAAGCATTGCTTGCAAGGAATTGATTCTATCCGTATTTGGCATGTTGAAAATCCTAATATTTCCTTATTGATAACAATAGAAACAACAATGCTTTTGAAACCACTTCTAGGCAGTTTAGCGGATCCATCGATGTTAGTAAACCGCTTTATAATAAACGCATCCTTCTTGACCACAAAAGGATATTTCTGATAATTAGCCAAGATAACCCCTAGCGCATTAACCCAAAACAAGAGGCCGTAATGGACCAAGCATCCAAAAATCCCATTTCTCATGCTGAGATTTGGGGTTTTTATTATTTAATAGAAACATGGAAACGCTTATGTCTAGATGGACTTTCGGTGACATCATCGTAGAACGTGTAGTCGAATTCGAAGGCCCGCTTTTTCCGCCCTCATCGCTATTCCCGGCGGCTACGAGTGAAGCCATTGACTCTCATTGTGATTGGTTGGAACCTGAGTTGTTGGATCCGGAAAGCAGACAACTGGTGCTCGCCTTCAACAGCTATGTCGTGCGAACACCCCGCGCTACCATTTTGGTAGACACCTGTGGAGGCAACGACAAGCACCGTCCTCAAAAACCCCGTTACCACATGAAAAAATGGCTCTACCTGGAAAACCTTCTGGCGTTGGGTATCAAACCTCAAGACGTGGATCATGTTTTGTTCACCCATCTACACGTCGACCATGTAGGTTGGAACACAACGCTGTCGGACAGTCGCTGGACGCCGACCTTTCCCAATGCCGAATACTTGTTTGTGCGCGATGAGTGGGAGTATTGGCAGCATCAATATCAGACGGATGAGTTCAGCGATGATCCATACTACGCAGACAGTATTTTGCCGATTATTGCCGCCGGCCAAGCAGTCTTCATCGAGAAAGATTACGCCTTTGAGAAAAACATGTGGCTCGACCCGACGCCCGGCCACACACCCGGCCATGTATGCTTGCACATCTCGTCCGGGGGTGCCGAAGCTGTTATCAGTGGCGATATCATGCATCATCCTCTGCAGTGCACAGAACCCAACTGGAATAGCTGCTTTTGTGTTAACCCTGCGCAGGCGCAGCGCACCCGCCGTGCGTTCTTCGACCGTTATGCAAATACCCATACCTTAATAATGCCCACTCACTTTCCGACTCCTTCGGTCGGCCGAATCGTGAGCTCCGGCCCTGCTTGGCGCTTCAGCTTCGAAGGTACCAGATAGGAGAAAGAAGAAATCCATCTGCGGATTTTCCCTTTTTTTGTTCCAATTCATCTCTCAACGAACAATCATTTAGCAGCCGCAAACACAAAAAAACTTTTTGTGCTCAAGCCTTTGGGCGTATTTACCGATATTAAAACAAAATAACGTATCTAAAGGGGCGTCTTTCTTTCTGGAATTTAGGCGGACATTTTGACTTGGTAAACTTGAAAACTGGATTTAAGGAGGACGATAATGGCCAGGATAAATCGACGACGATTAGAATTAATTACGGTTATGTTTGTGCTGAGCGTTTGTTTTGCCTGTGCACATTCTGAAGCGATAAATAAGATGAATGCGGATGTCGAAGTTTGGGATCTGCAATTGAGGGGCCAAACCCAGGGAAAGCTTCAAATGCTGCTAAAACGCACGGAAATTGATACGGGCAAGTTTTCGATAGTTGGAAAAATTAGGGGAACGATCACCGATCACAAAGCCGGCTCGGGAAAAGCATCTTTTACAGTCAAAGGCAAAATTGTAAACGATGAATTAATGTTAAGCCTCATGGGCTTTTCTGAAATGACGCAAGGCTCCTCGAATCTGAATGGCAGCATGAAAGGCGTGCTCTCTGAGTCGGAAGGATCGGGTTCCTGGAGGGTTATGAATGCCCTCGGCACTTCGGCTGGAGAATTTTCGATGAAAAAGCGAAGCTTCTCTCAATGATCTACCCAAAATTTTTAAGATATACGCCGGGTTCTTTGATTGATTAAGAAAATGTCATAACAGGGTCTCGATGCGATCACCACCCCTTCCTTTAGCAAGGTAGAGCGCGCGCTCCGCCTTGGCGATCAAGTCGATTAGTTTGTCCTTAAAATCCCTGCCGTTCATCTTTTCGAAATGATAGCCGAGAGAAAGCGTTATCCGAATGCTTTCTTCGCCAAAACGGAATTCAAAATCCTTAATTGCTTTGCGAACACGCTCGCATTGAACAAACATGTCTTCCTTGTTGATGTCACCGCGCGGCATAATGATAAATTCTTCCTCGGTGTAGCGAGCAAAGAGATCTTCGGTTCGAATCGTTTTATTGATGATGCCGGCAGCCCGTGCCAGAACAAACTCACCGGTTTGAATCCCAAGGGTGTCGTTAACTTGTTTAAGGTTATCTAAAACCAGCATGATCACTCCCACAGGTAGTTGATGCCTGCAGGCATAGGCCATCTCCATAGAGGCCAGTCTAAGGAAGTGCTGCCGACTAAAAATGCCGGTTAATGGGTCAATGGAAACCTGGCGCAAGAGGTTTTCTTCGGATTGAATCTCAGCCTCATCCTTGTATTCAATTTTCATTACGGATTGACCCAGTTGAATTGGAACCCCGGGCAATATTTCCATGCGCCTGACTTTTTGGGAATCGACAAATGTACCGTTGGTAGATTCCTTATCTTCGATGGTGATCCTCTCACCGTTCCATTCGAAAATGCAGTGGATCCGGGATACCCGGTGGTCACTAATTTTAATGTCCGCTTGAGGTGATCGACCAACGGTCATTTGGCCCGCCTCAAGTTTAAAGCGCTTGCCGGCGTCACGGCCGATAAACACAATCAAATACGGATGACCGGCACCGATTTGAATATGGGCGTCGGTATCCAACAAATCGGTCCGATCAAGATATTTTAAATCGCCTTCTTCCATTTTTTACCCTAAGCTGTTTAAATAGCGCTTGCCCCCAGGTTAACAGCAACTGTCACACCTGCGGATTCGAAGAAACTCATAAAAAATTATTCTGCTATATTATATCGGCCATCTTATAAAAATGTTTAAGGATTTTATTGGGAATCAGCTCGTTTCCTGTGATGGGGTTTTTTGCGAGTCAGCTTCCTTCGATTCCCTTTTCTGTGATTCGGTTTTCTGTCTTTTTATCCACCCACACAGTTTTTTACCGTCTGCGTTTTCAAACAATTTCTTTCCGATCTGAAAACCGAGCTCGCGGTATGCCTCGAATTGTCGCTCGTCGAAAAACTGATCCGCGGTTGATTGATCCGGAAATGCGTCATTGAGACGATGATAACCCAGGATAACTTCCGGAAGATCATCTATCAGGGCTGTTTTAATGTAAACAAGATAACCCGAATCTCCATTATCGTAAGTTATCTCTCCGAAAACAAATGCTTGTTTAGAGATACGATCTTCACCAACCGGTATCATGGGTTCGGTTTTTAATGACACCATTGTACCGAAATCCACCCGGGCCATCTCAATACACCGTCCGAGATCGTTGAATTTCCATCCCGCATCGGCAGTTGCGTCAGATACAATGATGCAGCGACAGCGTCGACGCAGCAGTTCATAGAGCCCCAGATTTTCGAAATGGCCTCCGTCGGACAGGTGGATATTCCAGCGCTTTTCGTTCAACCCGCTGCCGAGCATTTCCGTAAGCATATAATACGTCCACATCGGCCGGAGAAGTGAGCCGGTTAGGGCAGGTTTGCCAGGGTTTCGAATCCAGTAGCCCAGACGAATATTTAATAGGGTCATCAGGAAGGTGAGGGGCCGGGAGCGGGTAATGTACGTATTGGGATCTACGGCCGCACCCGAGATGGCAAACGCCGTGGCCAGATTCATATTTCCGCCGATGTAATTTTCTGTCCTGATATAGCGTGTGGATTCTGCACCACAGTATAAAGGACTGAAAATAAAGCTGTCTCCTCCGCGAACCCTCAGTCTCGCAACTTTAGAACCAACGGTTTGGATATTGGTGCAAATGATATGGTACGGGGCTTGGGTTTGAGGGATCTCTTTCAGCAAGCAATAATCCGCCTCTTTTATATCGGTTTCAGCTCCTTCAATGCTGTGGGGCATGAAAGCCGCCATGAGCCGATTGCGGTAGAATCGATGCATCGATACATGATTGATATCTGCAATTGAAGCAAGGAGGTACCATACGGGGATGGCAACAAAGAGCCAGAGCCATTTTAAGGCATAGCCATCCGTCAGGTGATACAGCCATAGAAATAGACCAAAAACCAACAAAGCCAACCCCAATGAGAGGAAAAAGGAACGCAGACCTTTGGCTTCATTGCCTTGCTTGCGTCCGCGTAAAGCGCCGAGCATCGAAATTACACCGGAAAACGAAATCCCTGACATGGCCCATTGAATCCAGCCGAACATTTTAGCATCAAGATAATCATGGATGATAGGAATGGAGCCCCCCATCGTAAACAATACACCATACATGAGCATCCTACCCGCCCGCTGGCGCATCCATCGCTGACGCAATACCCCCCGGAAAGACTCAAATCGAGTTGTCAAGGCAAAAACCAATGCAGCGACCAGAAATAGGCCAATCATAACCAGGCCTAACGCCTGCAGCCAGGCAAACAACGTGGTGGTTTTACTGAGTGAGTATTTATAAAAAAATTCAATAAAGCCAAAAAAGGGCGGTGATACGCCCAACTTTTCGGACAGCACCAAAAAAAGGAAAAGGAAAAACGGTATCAGAATGACGAGGTTCAAAAGGATTCCGGTTAAAATGGCGGATATCAGCGCCCATAGCCCAAGTCCGTCGCCGGGCATAAGGTAATTGCCATGAGCGCGAAGCCAGGTAAGAACCCTACCGCCTAATTTTTTATAGTCTTTTCGTTGGGTGCCAAATGGAAATTCTTTTTTCAATTTGGACATGAACCAGGTTAACGAAGATCCAATGTACCCTCCGCCGGAAACCGTGGACAGATAATCTACCTGGTTTAGAACATTAAAGCGCCACATGGCTTGCAGTAAACCCAGATTGAACGTAGCGGAGCGAATACCTCCACCTGACAGCGCAAGGCCAACAGCATCTTTCGCCGGGTTTCCTTGATTCTGACCTGCCTCAGATCTGCGTTGCTTGAGTCGTTTCACTTCCGCTTCGAGAACATTATTAAATTCTTCAGTGGGAGTCGTTGTGCTTGGCATGGCGAATTTCTCACGTTAAGATTCTTAGGGAATGAGAACGGTTGCTTCAGCGCAAAAAAAATCCCGCATCTCGAGTCGAAAAACGGGCTTTATTAATTTACATCATTTGACACCAACGAATTAAGGGTTAACCCATATGTTCACCAAGCCCTCAATATCATATCATTTTTTCAGCAGTCAATATTTTTCGGAGCTATAACCAAGAAAAGGGAGGTGCTCTGAATAAGGGCCTATTTTTGATTGACAAACAAAAGTGGTTCATTATAGGCTTTAGCCCGTTTTGCCCATCCGCCCCGCCCGGGGATACCCGCCATACCGCTCGCCCGTTTGCCTCGCAATTCTTTGACCCGCAGACTGGCAGAAGCTCGTTATGGCAGGCAGGTGGTGCAAATAGAATACCCTAATTCGGATCTGCCCCAGGCGGAGAATTAAATCGGTATATATTTTGGGGCTTCGGCTTTCTCGAATAATTCGAAATCCAAATAAATGGAGGTTTGCCTATGCCATTCAAAGAACTTTGCCAAGCTGTAGAGTCAGGCAACACAAGTGAGGCTGAAGATTTAACCCGTAAACTTCTGGAAGAGGGCCATGATCCTCTCCGGATGATTGCTGTCCTCACCGAGACGATGAACACGCGTGGGGAGTTGTTCGCCCGCCTGGAGATATTTCTTCCCCAATTAATGCTGGCCGGAGAAGCCTTAACCGCAGTTGTTGATATAATCCGTCCCAAAATAATGGAGCGTGGTGAACAGGGGACGCCCAAAGGCAAAGTCGTTCTGGGGGTGGTGAAAGGTGATCTGCATGAGATCGGAAAGAATATTGTGAAGTTGATGCTCGAGACCAACGGATTCGAAGTAAAGGACGTGGGTTACGACGTGGATTCACTCACATTTATCAAAGAGGCAGAGGCCATGGGGGCGGATATCATCGGGGCATCATCGCTGATGACCACCACCATGCCAGGGCAGAGGGAAATCATCGAACTCTTAAAAGCAAAGGGCTTGAGAGACCGATACAAGGTGGTTATTGGCGGTGCACCAACGGGACAGGAGTGGGCGGATATGATCGGCGCAGACCTTTACTGTAAAGACGCCACCTCTGCTCCCCGGATGATGGCCGAACTTTTGAAGAAGTAACATAAAACCGGACAAGGCAGAATCAATTTGGTTTACTAACTTTTGCATGTCAATTGGTCCGAAAAATTCGAAATCCGAATTTTCCAATAACCAAAACAAATAAGTTTCCGTCATCATTAGCGTCATGGTTTTGTTTGGTTCATTGGAATTTTGGTGATTCGAAATTGTTTCGAATTTCGATATGCGATATTCGAATTTTATTTTTTCAATAGGCTATCAATCTCAATGAAAATTTTTAACTACAAAATATACAATATCTATTTTTGAGAAACCAAGGAGGCCTTGCCATGTCCACCCCCTATCGCCTTTGGGAGATTCTACAGCGCTCTCATACGGGTCCACATTGCGATGAAGATGATTTTTTGCCAAAACGATTCACTCCGAAGCTTCAGGAGATCATAAAAAAATATGAGATAAGATACAATCCTGAAATCCCCCTGCCTGCAGACGATGATCTGGCTGA
>CP070694.1:4657614-4662220 GCA_020353355.1 Desulfobacterales bacterium
AATAGAGAAAAGGCCCCTTTTATCAGAGAACCCCGTGAAACTATGACCGATGCACTGAGTCCCAGGGTGGCCAGCCAGAAATATTCGAAGGTCGTAAATTTCATGGCAAATTCGGCCAGCAGGGGAGCTGCAACAATCAGGGCCACAGCTCCCATGAGTCCGCCGATGACCGAGAACACGAGATCCACCCCCAGGGCCAATTCGGCATGCCCTTTTTTAGTGAGTTCATAGGAATCCTGGGTGTAAGCGGCGGAAGAGGGGGTGCCCGGAATGCGCACCAGGGCTGCGGGGATGTCTCCTGAAAAAATGGCCATGGCCTCCATGGTCACGATGGCCGCTAGGGCCGGAAGCGGATCCATGAAAAAGGTGATCGGAACGAGCAACGCCGTGGCCATGGTGGCCGTTAAGCCGGGGATGGCACCGATGAAGAGGCCGTAAAATGAGGACATGGTAATGACGAAAAGTACATAAGGATCCGCCAAAATAGAGAGCGCATGGGTAATATATCCACTCATGTCTACCAGCCCAGAATTCCCCAGGGCAGAGGAACCAGTAAAAATTTCCCAAACAACAGATTAATGGACAAACTGGCTGCGATCGCGATCAAGGCACTTTTAAGAAGCGATACGCCCATTTTTTTCATCAAAAGGGTGAGTATCAAAACGGCTGTCAGCACAAAGCCAAGAAAGTCCGCCAATACCATATAGGCAATGACGGCGGCGCCAACACTTAAATAGTTTGAAAGGCCAGGCCAGTAAGTTTCACCTTTTTGAACGAGATTTGACAAGCCGTTTTTTTTGATGGATTGAAACGAGAGGATTCCGCCAAAAAGTATAAAAAGGCCCCCTATAATGCGGGGAAAGAGGGCGGGGCCAGGATACCCGCCCTCCAATGAAGGGAAGTTATGTGTCAATGAAATGATCAGAACTCCAAAGGCAATCGCCCCAAGTCCCAGCAGACTGTCGCTTAGTTTCATGACGTTTACTGAATAATTCCGGCTTCTTTCATGATTTGTCCGTTACTGGCATCCATATCGGACAGGAAGGTAGCGAAATCTGCCGAGCCCTTGTAAAGGATGCCAAAACCGTTTTTCTTCATAAATTCCTTAAATTCCGCACTGGCGACGATCTTCGCCAACGCAGGCTCCAAGACTTTCACGATCTCATCGGGGGTGTCCTTGGGAACCGCGATCCCGCGCCAGGCCCCTACGGACCAATCGATTCCAAGTTCTTTTAAGGTCGGTACGTTGGGAAAGACTTCATCGCGTTGATCCGCCATGATGGCTAAATGTCTGACCTTTCCCGCGTCAGCCAGGGGCGCGGCTTCGGGAATGCTGCAAGTCACAACATCAATGCCGCCGGCCACCAGTTCTTGCAGAGCCGGCGCCGCACCTCTGCTGGGTACCCATTTGACGTCCTGCACCCCGAGTCCGGCCGCTTTTAACCAACCGGCTCTTGCCAGATCCCAGATGCCTCCCTTGCCGGTTCCCGACGCATTGAGTTCGCCCGGATGCGCTTTGATGTAATTTTGCAAGTCGGCTAAATTTTTCCATTCAGCATCCGCTCTCACGTTGACACCGGCCGGATCGATGTTCAACAGAGACACCGGCTTATAATCTTTGTACGTCACCTGGGCGAGACCCAGCCAGTGCATCATGGTGATTTCAACCGTAATCATGGTAATCGTATACCCGTCCGGTTTGGCCGTTGCGCCGGCCGTGTGCCCCGTGGCGCCGCTGCCACCCGTGCGGTTGACCACATTGACCGGCTGTCCCAACTCTTTTTCAAGCAGGACGGCCACCATGCGCGATATTCGATCGGTTCCGCCCCCGGCACCCCACGGACATACGAGCTGAATCGGTCGTTTGGGATAGTCGGCTGCCTGGCTGAGAATCGGGACGACCATCATGCTGCTCAACAAAAGAGAAACCAGGATACCGGCGATAAAACTTCTCCTTTTCATAATACACCTCCTTTTGATTAGGTTGTTGTGGGACCCAAGTTATCAGTATGACAGTAGGTCTTAGATTTTTAAAAAAGTGCTCGGACGAACAAACTTGGGAAAGTCGTTTTTCAAGGCTATAATCTGTAATTCTTTGATTATGCCGCTGGCAAGATTTAATTATTTTTTTATTTTAATATGTTACAACTTAATTGCGAAAAGAATATATCTGGCATTTTATATATAATATGCCCCTGACTTGTCAAATACAAATCTTAGAGCTCTTGATCGGAAGGTACAACCAGGATGCGCGCCAAGCGCACATGGTCCGGTTGCTCAAGAATAAAGCGTACCACTCGGGCGATGTCTTCAGGTTTCAGCGGGCGCGGGATGTTCAGACTCTGGGCCGGATGGATTTCCCAATTTCGGTGCAGTTCAGTCTGCACCAGGCCCGGTTCAACGCAGGCCACCCCGATGTTTGTTTTTGCAAGCTCCAGGCGCAAGGCCTCGGTCAGCGCTTCAATCGCAAATTTGGTACCCGCATATGCGCCGGCAGTCGGTCGAACTTTGGTGCCCAGCAAGCTGGAGGTGTTGATCAGAAAGCCGGAGCCAGCGGATTTAAAATGCTTTAGCGCCACATAGGCCATTCGAAAGGCGGCTTCCACGTTCACCCGCACCATATACGATATGTCCTCAAGCTTGATCTCATCGATGCTGCCGGTGGTGATGACGCCCGCATTATTGAAAACGATGTCACAGCGTCCGAAAGAATCCAGCGCGGTTTTGAGGAGGCTTTCCGGCACCCCAGGGTCACTGATATCGCACGGAAATATGGCGGCGTGATTCAATTCTTCCTTTAGCTCTGACAGACGATCTTCTCTTCGTCCCGTCAGCAAAAAACGGACGCCCGCTTCATTGAGGTTACGCGCCACGGCTCTGCCGATGCCGCTGCTGGCACCGGTAATGATTGCTACCTTGCCGTTCAATCCCATGATTATCCTCCGAAATTGATAAATTCGTAGAAAATCGAATTCATCAATATTGATTATTTAAAGATCGGAAATCAGATTCCCCTGCGCATCAAATGCCATCTGATCCGGTGAGCCGATGATGCTCACATGGTCCAGTTGCTCAGCCTCGGGAATCATGGCCTCGGATATCATCATTTCCTCGAGCTTCAATGTATTTAAGATATGCACAATTCTGGCTTTCTGCGGCGCGATATCTCCAATGGTATTGAGGGCGGTTTCGAGAGCCTCGCGATCGCTTTCATAATATGGCGGGATTCGGACGGCCTCGGGACAGGACGAGGTGATGGCATTCATATAGCTGGCCTGTGCGTCAATCTTGTCCACCAGCCGTTTGGTGGTGAAGTCGGCATTGCCGAGACCGGTGGCATTTCCATCGCTGTTCGGTGTGAAATCCCGCACGAAAATCCGGGTGATTTTTGGATTGGATGGGACTTGGTGAAACCGCATCACCGTGCGGGCGATGACATTTTGATCCATTCCCGCGCCGCTGATGTCCTTGCCCATTTGATCAACGATTAATACGTCAATCGGATCAAAGGGGATGCGCGGCAAAAAGTCTTTCGCTATGACCAATAACGCTTGCTCGACAGCTTCAATTTCTTCAGATGGAATTGCCTGAATAATTTCGGTTTCATCTTTTTGGTTTTCCACGATCGCCAGGCCGAATGCAATCGGACACTGTTTGATCACCTCTCTGGCCACCGTGGTTAATACATGATAATACCCCAAACGAATGAAAACGTTGTGATAGTGATCGGCCGCCTTTTGTTTACCAAGTCCAATGGCCATCATTTTCATCAGGCCGCTTTCAATGTCTCCTTTAAAATCGGTATGGGGCTTCACGCGATTGACCACGATGATGTGATCTGCTCGAGAGGCATTTTGATCTAACAAAACCGGCACGCCGTCGGAGGTAGTGCCGATTTGGACCACTTCTATGGCTGACTTGATGGGCGCACTCATGGTTTCTTCCGTAATGCCGTAGTGTTCCAGGATTTTTTTCTGGCCTTCGGCGGTGGCTCCGCCATGGCTCCCCATTGCCGGCACAATAAAGGGCTTGGCACCAAGTTTTTTTAATTCGCTGACAAGTTCAGCCAGGATGATGGCGATATTGGCAATTCCCCGGCTACCGCCGGTAATGGCCACGCTATCTCCGGGCGCGATAATTTCACGGGGACTAATTTTTATTATTTCACGGCGCACCGCTTCGGGGATATCCTGAATCGAATTGGTGTTAAAATTTTGCTTAATTCGTACCATGGCAGGGTATTTCATTGTTTGTTTACTCCTCCTAGTAACTTAGAAATTATTTTTGTGCATTTTGTGGCAATCCGCCTAGGCGGATTAATGTAAAATGAAGGTGCTCAGAGAAATGCCTAAATTGCCTAAAATGAACTAAAATGTCTAAAGTTAAGGTATTCTATCTTTTTAAATTTATAAAATCGGCGGAGCTAAGCGAGACTATAATTTTAGGCACTTTAGGCATTTTCCGATTTATCCGCCATATTTCTGGCGGATTTATCCGGGCTAGGCACAAGTTTTGTAAATTAATCGAGATGTAGCTAATCGTCAAGAGAAATCCTATTGACATAAAAATCCGTGCGCAATACATAAAAGTGGAAAATAGAACCACG
>CP070694.1:4662320-4681048 GCA_020353355.1 Desulfobacterales bacterium
AACAGAAAAGGAGAAAGAAGAATGGAAGTAAAAGGCAGTGTGGCAGTCATTACCGGCGGGGCTTCGGGATTAGGGGAGGCCACGGTACGCAATTTTGTTGAAGGCGGCGGGCAGGCCAGCATTTTGGATGTGCAGGAAGAAAAAGGACAACGCCTTGCGGCAGAGCTTGGAGACGATGTCATCTTCTGTATGACCGACGTGACCGATGAACAAAGTGTGCAAAACGCGATCGACAAAACAATGGCGGCTTTCGGCGGTATTCACATAGCCGTCAACTGCGCGGGGGTTGGAGATGCGGCCAAAGTTCTTGGCAAAGAAGGTCCGATGCCTATGGAACTGTTCAATAAAGTCGTGCAGATTAACCTGGTGGGCACCATGATGGTTACCCGGCTGGCGGCAGAAAAAATGGTCGCTAACCCTCCCAATGATGATGGTGAAAAAGGCGTCGTCATTAATACGGCATCAGCCGCCGCCTTTGATGGTCAAATTGGACAACCGGCTTACAGCGCATCCAAAGCAGCTGTTGTCGGCATGACATTGCCCATCGCAAGGGAATTTGCTGAGTATGGTCTCAGAATTGTAACAATTGCCCCCGGCCTGTTTGAAACGCCGCTGCTGGCGGCACTTCCCGAAAAGGTCAGAGTATCGCTCGGGAAAATGGTCCCCTTTCCAAATCGATTGGGGAAACCGTCTGAGTTTGCGATGCTTGCCAGGCAAATTGTAGAAAACCCCATGTTAAACGGAGAAACGATAAGGCTGGATGGAGCGCTCCGTATGGCGGCAAAATAGTTGGTTGACTTCTCCCGGAGCTTATGGTCAATTACCCATTAGGATGTCAAGGAAAATTGAGTCCATAAACTAATCGCTAAACCCTTTGCCAAGTTTAAACTTAGCAAAAGGCATTTTTCAAGGGAGGGATATAGTATGGGACTTTATGATTTTACGTTTTACGATCTTATCGACCGCAATGCCGTCTGTTTTAAAGACAACGCCGCGTGGCTTGAGGCTGCAGATGGCAATACGCTGACATTTTCGCAATACAAAGAAAGCGTCGATCAGCTGGCCTGTGGTCTCCAAAAAGTCGGCATCGAAAAAGGCGATCGCATCGGCGTCATCGCTAAAAATAGTCTTGAATATTTCCTTCTTTACGGAGCCGCCGCGGCGCTAGGCGCCATTATGCTGCCTATCAACTGGAGGTTATCTGCCGAGGAAGTGAGTTTCAATTTGAATGATTGCCAGCCAAAGCTGGTGTTCGCAGACAAGGAGTTTCAGGAAACAGTGGAGGGGATAAAGGAAAGGCTCCCATCGGTGGAAAACTACTATAACCTGGGTCCTGAGAGAGGCGATTTCCTCGACTTTAATTCGTTGATGAATAACCAGGGAGAGTTCGAGCAGGAAAACGTATCTTCCGTCGATGGATTTGTCATTATCCATACGGCAGCGGTGGCCGGAAGGCCCCGGGGCGCTTTGGTCAGTCATGCAAATATTCTTTGTGCCGGTATGCAATTCGATTATCTTCTCAATGTGACCGCTAAAGATGTTCACCTGAGTCTGTTGCCTCTTTTTCATGTGGCCGGGCTTTTTTTAGCAGCCACCGCATTCCAGGCAGGGGCACTGAACGTCAATATGAATAAATTTGATGCTGAATGGGCGGTCGATCTGATTGAAGAGAAAAAGGTTACGATGATGTTCACGTTTGCACCGATTCTATCATCGGTGCTCGAGGCCCACGAAAAAACCGGAAAAGATATCAAAACCCTCAGAATTGCGGCCGGGCTCGACTCACCGGAAACCATCGAAAAATATAAACAGATAACCGCTGGGACCTTTTACTGTCTATACGGCCAGACGGAGACGTCCTGTGTGGCCACCTTTTGTGCTTACGACGACGCACCCGGTTCAGCGGGCAAACCGCTTCCGTTGGCGGCGGTGAGACTTGTCGATGATTACGATCGGCCGGTTGCAGTGGGACAGGTCGGTGAAATCACCGTGAAAGGGCCCATGGTATTCAAGGGGTACTGGAACCTTCCTGAAGATAATGAATATACATTTCGCGAGGGATGGCATCATACCGGTGACCTGGGTCGTTTTGATGAAGATGGTTATCTCTGGTATGCAGGTCGCAAGGCCGAAAAAGAGTTGATCAAACCGGGTGGCGAGAACGTCTATCCTGCAGAGGTGGAAAAAGTGATACTTGAACATCCTGCTGTTGAGAAAACAGCTGTTTTCGGTGTGCCGGATCCGAAATGGAAGGAAGGAATCAAGGCTGTTTGCCAGCTGAAAGCGGGACAATCTCTGGAACACAAGGAGTTGATCGAATTTGTCGGGAGTCGAATCGCCCGCTTTAAAAAGCCGCAGTATGTTGAATTTATAGATGATTTTCCATTGAAGGCCGATGGCTCGCCGGATAGAGACAAGATTAAGGAGTTATATGGGGGGGAGCAGAAGTAATAATCTGGCTATGGAACTTAGAGCCCTGCCCAGGAGGTGGGGCTTTTTTTATTCATCATCCAGTTTCGCGTGTTTGGAAAGGGAATCGGCATTATATCCGGCCTTTTTATAATTCTCGAGCGCCCGGATTTTAAGCTTTTTGTCTTTAACTTTTTCAGAATGTTTGTCTGCCAGTTCGGCCGCATGGCTCCACATTCCCAACCTTTCATAATCTTTTATTTTATTTTCAACGCTGACATGTTCTGCGGAGGTCTCCATGACGGCTGAGCGGCACCAGGATATATTCTTTTTGACGGGCTGCCCGCAATAAGGGCACTTCGAAAGAGGCTTTTCATTAATCTGCTGTAAGATCTCAAAGCCGGGCCGGCAGCTTTCGCAGGCATCGTCAGGGCTTAACGCCTGGTATTCGTAAATAGGCATCGGTAAGTCACCTCAAATAAGATCATAATGAATGAAAAATATATTTGTCAAGGGCAGAAATCGGCAATACTTTTAAATTTGATGGTAAATAAAATGTCGCAAAATGTAGCCTTGACTATCTAACAGGCAATCTGTAAAGTACGAGAAATCCTCATTTGATACTGGTTAATATATCAGAACTTGAACACAAGGAGGGATTGAAGTTATGAGCAGCGACGATATTTTAAAGGGGAAAAAGATCCTTATTGTCGATGATGAAATTGATGTCTTGGAATCATTGGAAGATCTCTTAGAAGAGTGTGATTTAGAAACCGCTTCCTCTTACGAATCCGCCAAAGAACTCTTGGAAAGCAATGTTTATGATGCAGCCATCTTAGATATCATGGGGGTTCGGGGTTTTGATCTGTTGGAAATTGCAACACGGAAAAAGATCCCGGCCTTGATGCTGACCGCCCATGGCCTGAATCCCGATAATTTGGTGGGATCCATTAAGCTAGGCGCCAAATCATACATCCCTAAGGAAAAGATGAGTGAGATAGACATCTATCTCAAAGAGATATTCATTGCTCAAGCAAAGGGAATCGAGAAATCGGGTAACTGGTTTGCGCGTTTGGGCTCCTTCTTTGATACCCGGTTTGGTCCCGGGTGGAAACACAAAGATAAAAAATTCTGGGATGAATTCGATAAAAATTTTAAAGTTACAAAGGATGAGCTTGAAAAAATTATGTAAGGTAAAGTGCCATGGCGTTAATGACCAGAGAAAAGTATATTTCCAGCTTAAAGGAGCTTGGCCATCATGTGTTTATTCAGGGAGAATTGATCCAGAATGTAGCGGAACATCCCATCTCGAGGCCACCGGCAATGGCAATGGCTGAAACGTATTTTCAGGCTGAACAGGAAGACAGGCAATCCTTATTCACTGCCCGATCCCATATCAGCGGTGAAACCGTAAATCGCTTTACCCATATTCAACACAGCGTCGAAGACCTCGTTAAGAAAATCTTAATGTTAAGGGAGATGGGCCGGAAGACCGCATGTTGTTTCCAGCGCTGTGCCGGGTTGGACTGCATGAACACGGTTTATGCCATAACCTATGATTTGGATCGAACCCACGGCACCGACTATCATCAGCGCTTTGTTGATTTCCTTAACCATATCCAGACAAATGATCTGGTAACCGCCGCGTGCATGACCGACACCAAGGGCGATCGAAGCCTTTCACCTTCCAAGCAAGCGGATAAAGATCAGTATTTGCACATGGTGGATGAGAGCAAAGACGGCATCGTGGTGCGGGGTGCGAAATTGCATATAACCGGTGCGGTGAACTCCCACGAATTAATCGTCGTCCCCACCAGGGCCCTTCAGGAGGAAGACAGGGATTATGCCGTAGCCTTTGCCATTCCCGCTGACACCGAGGGTGTGACCTTTATATATGGACGCCAACCATCCGACACGAGGCGCCTTGAGGAAGGAGGTTCGGATGTGGGCAATTTATATTATGGCGGCTGTGAGGCGATGGTGGTTTTTGATGACGTTTTTGTTCCGCAAGAGCGCATCTTCATGAAGGGAGAATATGCCATGGCCGGCCGTTTAGTGGAGCTTTTTGCTGCGCACCACCGAGCCAGTTATGGCGGGTGCAAGGTGGGAGTTGGTGATGTGTTAATTGGAGCGGCTGCAGCCGTCGCCGAGGTTCAGGGGACATCGAATGCTTCCCACGTCAAAGACAAACTGGCAGAGATGATTCATCTGAATGAAACATTGCATGCGGGTGCCCTGGCCAGTGCCGGTAAAGGTTATCAAACCGCCAGTGGTGCCTACGCGGTGGATCCTCTTTTGGCCAATGTTTGTAAACTCAATGTTACCCGCTTTCCGTTTGAGATTTCCCGTTTGGCTCAGGACATAGCCGGCGGCCTTCTGGTCACCATGCCGTCTCTTGATGACAAAGATAATCCTCAAATCGGTAAATACATAGACAAATACCTGGCGGGCAAGTCAGATGTGGACAGCGAAAATCGCATGCGCATTTTACGCTTGATCGAGAATATCACGTTGGGTACGGGTGCGGTTTCCTATCTCACCGAATCTATCCATGGGGCCGGTTCACCTCAGGCCCAAAAAATCATGATTACACGATTGGCTGATTTGGAAGCTGCCAAGCGGTATGCATTCAAGCTATGCGGAATAAATTTACGGGATGATAGCCCCAAGTAGGTTTAATTGGCCTGAAAACTAGTGGCGGCAGCTTGTCTTTGTAAGGATCTTAAATCCGTAAATTTATGTTTCGATTCTTTTGGGTATTAATAATGCTGTGAGAGCAAGGCCGGCTAAACTTACCCCGGCACACATCAAAAATGCCAACTGATAGCTGTCTGTAGCGTCAAATATATAGCCCGCCAGCCATGGCCCGAAGGCACCGCCGGTTGTAAACCCAAACGATAGAAATCCCAGAATCACGCCATGTGAGCTCAATCCAAATATAAGGGCCACCACCGGCGATTGAGAGGCAACACACGTCCCGTTGGCAAATCCAAAAAGCCCCGCCAGAACAAATATTATCCACACCATTTTTGCAGGCATTAAACCGAACAGGGCAACGGACATCAGGATAAAGCCGATAATAAATGCGTGTTTGCTCCCGATGATATCTGCCACTCTGCCCATCACGACTCTGCCAATCATACCCAATCCCCCGACAGTTGCCAAAATATTTGCAGCCACAACCGCAGGTATTCTTAGCTCAATGGCATGCGGTGCAATGTGTACGATGATGGCAAAGGTGCAAAATCCAAGACAAAAAAACATGAAAAAAACCACCCATAATTGTCTGGTATGAATTGCCTCGTTAAATGATAACGCCTTGGGCGAGGTATACACAGCGGGTTGTTCGCCTATTTTAACCACACCATCAGTAAGTTGCCCGACTTCGGCGGGATCTTTCTTAATAAACTGGGCAGCTATAATAACAATTATAAATACAGTGGCGCTCAGTATTGCGTAAGATATTCGCCAGCCATAATTGATGATAAGCCGATGAGCTGTCGGCGGCCCGATCAATGCGCCGATACTGATGCCGGCTGCAACCATACCGGTCATCATACTTCGTCTTTTAAAAAACCATCTGACAACCGTTGACATTAATGGAACGAAGGAGCCCCCCATTCCGATTCCTAAAATTAGTCCATAAATTAGAAACAACTGCCAGACCGCTGCGACCTTTGACATTAAAAAGAAACCGATGCCAAGGAGGGTGACACAAATGCGCATCACGAACCGAGGGCCGAATTTATCGGTGAGCTTGCCCATGGTAATGGCCACCATGCCATTGATGATTGCAGATAGAGAGAAAGCCGCTGAGGTCGCAGCACTGGTCCATCCGAATTCGTTGATCATCGGTTTGAAGAAGACGCCGAAGGAATAATATGCAGCCCATATGACCACCATAATTACAAATGAGGCCGCAACGACGACATGACCGTAAAAAAATTTTTCCTCGGCCACCGGGTATTGTTCAGGTTCCAGGGTAGTCATGGGGATCCTTTAATTCCAATTTAGAAAACTATATCCCTTGGGCGTAGAAGGTTGAAATCACAAATCCCAAATAACAAATAACAAACAAATCACAATAATCAAATTCGAAATTCCAAACGTTTGGGTCATTGAGTATTGGAATTTGAGATTTATTTGTTATTTGGTACTTGAAATTTGGGATTTTAGGACTATCAGCGGAATCCACCAAGCTCCTACCAGGGCTCAAACAAAGCCGAGTACTCTGGTTCAGGATACATTAATCGTCTTTTATCCCTGCCAGATACCTTGCAATTTGCTTTTTGGATTCTAGATCATATTCCGCCCGGATGCCGATCTTTTCCATGACCGGAGATCCGCCGCCATGAACTCCGGCATACAGGGCCCAGCCACCCATGGCCGAGCAGGAATAATCCGAAATAAATCTAAAAAGACGATGCAATTTATCGGCGGATACGCCGGGTTTACGCTGGATGTATTTTTCTAAATCAGGTCCTGTGTCGGGATTCAACCAATCTTCTTCGGCAGGCAGGGTAGACGGAAGTCCACCGGCGATAGATGCCAGCACATCGTACTCATGATAGATGTTGATACCGGCTAAATATCTGCCGGTGTTGGAATATATAAATTTTGGGGTATAGATACCGGAGGCGGTTTTTTTAGCTTTGGCAGCCGCCGCAATACCGGAAGCATAGACCAATTCACCGATGATCATCAGTTCGGTCAGTTCATCCACAATATGGGCGGCCTTATCGACCCCGCTGTACTCCGCCACCAAAGCTGTGGTTCCCAGGATAATATCCGTAACGGCCGGTTTGCATCCGCAATAGGAATGGCGATGAAAGCCGGCGAAGGTTAAGGCCAATCGACCGGCAAACTCCCATTCCCCGCACATGAACACTCGTTCCCAGGGAACGAAGACGTTATCAAAAACCACCACGGAATCCGATACACCGTAATTGTTATAGGGCGCCGCAAGTTCAACCCGTTTTCTGGGTGCTACAATACGGGATATGATCTTTATCCCGTCCGTATCTGCCGGGATCGCGAAGGCGACGGCCCAATCGCCCTCGTCTTTGGTCATCGCCCGGGTTGGAATGACCAGATGCTCATCCACATAGGGCCCCATGGTAATGTGGTTTTTGGCGCCCCTGACGACGATTCCCTTACTGGTTTTTTCGACCACGTGAAGATAGAGGTCCGGATCTTGCTGTTGAGATGGTCTTGCTTTGCGATTCCCTTTTACGTCTGTCTGGGCCGTACTGCCCACAAGATCGTTGCCCTGATAATATTTCAAAAACTCCAGAAAATTTTCATGGTAGTGGGTACCTTTTTCGTCATCAATGTCCTTGCTGATAACCCCCATCGCGTTCAACGTATCTGTGGCCATGCAGCGCTGGGTGCACCCGCCAACCCGATGGCAGCATTTTCGTTTCATCTCCTGCTGGGTATAGAGATCTTCGATGCTGAGATTGACGGAGGTGAAGCGATTAATTTTTTCACCGGTGAGATGGGATTCAGTCACCAGCAGATCCTTTAATTCCGGATCATTGACCGCATCAAAGGTGAACTTAAGCGTATTAATGGGAAGCTCGAGCATAGGATCGTCCCGCTTAATCTTTTTTCCATGGGCATAAACGTTGGGTTTCATGCGTTTCAGTCTTTCAACGTATTCGTCAGCAGTTTTCAGAGCCATTTTATTCCTCCAAAATCGAATGTAATTTGTAGGGGCGAGGTTTATCCTCGTCCGCATAAGTTTCGGCTTTATCCTTCGTGGGTGAAGCCCGTCCATAGGCTGAGACGGCGGGAAAATGCTTATTTGTATGGCAGGCCTTCGCGTCTGCCGCAACAATTTTTTGAGAATTAAAAATTTCAGTAAGAATGTCAAGCGAATACTAAGAGCCTAAACAATTCTCGGTGAAGATATAGGCAAATTGAGATTGCTTCGCTCCGCTCGCAATGACCCACAAACATTTCGTGCTGTCATTGCGAGGAGCGTCAGCGACGAAGCAATCTTTCGGTTAATTACAACGAGAATTGCTGTAAAAGCGTTGCATAATACAGCTTGTTGACAGGATAGTTGTCATTTCCTATAGTCATGCTACGCAACCGTTTAAGGGTTCAGAGGTTCTGCGTTCAGAGGTTAATTTCATATCTGAAGCGTTGATTCCTGAACGCTGATGAGAAAACATATGAAAATAGAACGATTTGAGAATAATGAGGTATGGCAGCTAACCCGGAAGCCAACTCGCTATGTCAATGAAAGAAAATAACCCTGAACCCTGAACGGTGAACCCTGAACCTGTGAACGCTTAAAAATAGGTGGGGGGAGATAATACAGATGAATCAGAAAGATAAAACCATGCGGGTGGCCGCAATTCAGATGTCCCCGGTTCTTTTTGATCGGGACGGGACCACCGAGAAGGTGATTGACGCCATCGAGAAATGCGGGCAGGACGGTATCCGGCTGGCCGTATTTCCGGAAACGTTTATTCCGAACTATCCCTATTTTGCCTGGGTCAATCCCCCGGCAGCATTTACTGATCTGCATGTGAAACTTCATGAGCAGGCCGTGGATGTACCCGGACCTGTAACGGAGAGCATTGGGAAAGCTGCCAAAGGTTCGGGTACCGTTGTCGTTTTAGGTGTAAATGAAAGGGATGGGAGCAGCCTTTACAACACCCAGGTTCTTTTTAATTCTGATGGCAGCATTGTTGGAAAGCGGCGCAAGATTATGCCGACGTTTCACGAACGAATGGTTTGGGGATGGGGGGATGGAAGTGGGTTGACCGTTTATGATACGGATGTCGGCCGAATAGGGGCGCTGATTTGCTGGGAACACTATATGCCTCTGGCGCGTTATGCCCTCATCACCCAAGGGGAACAAATCCACTGCTCTCATTTTCCCGGTTCCATGGCCGGAGATTCCATGTCCCAGCAAATCGATGCTGCGATTCGCCATCATGCCATGGAATCCGGAGCCTTTGTGGTCAACGCCACCGGATGGTTGACCGACGGACAGCGCTCCCAAATCGCATCCGATGAATCCCTTGCAAAATATCTAAAGGGCGGAATCTGCACGGGGATTGTGGCGCCCTACGGGCTTTATTTAGCCGGGCCGTTGCCGGAAGGTGAGGATATGGCTGTGGCTGAAATCGATCTAAAGGCCATCGTGCGCCAGAAAAATGTACTGGATACCGTCGGTCATTATTCCCGGCCGGATATCTTGCGGTTGAAAATAGACCGCTCCGAGCGCAAGGTTGTCGAGGATATGGCGCGGGGGTTTGAGGAAATGGCGGATAAGCCTGATGACGATAGAAGACCGGACTTGGATTCGGGCTAATGATTTGGTGAACCACCCCGATTTTAGCTGGTGATATCGAACGCCTGGGCGTGGTGTGCCCTTCACTCCTTCGTTTGGCTATTAATGAAATCCAACACCGCTTTATTAAACAAATCCGGAACCTCCCAGTACAGCCCATGCCCGCCCTGTTCAAAGACGATCAGTTTCGAATTTAAAATTTCTGAATGCAGTTCTGCGGCCATCCCGGGGGGTGTCAATTCGTCGTCTTTTCCCACCATGATCAACGTCGGCACCTGAATTTGGTGCAACCGGCCTCTGGTGTCATGTCCGATATTGGCGTTGAGCTGACGTTCGAAGGCTGCCGAATTTCTCGTCAGATATTGGCCTGTAAAGCGCTCCCTAATCTCTTTTACTTTCTCCGGATATTGCTTGCGAAACGGTTTCGAAAAGAGCCAGGGCATTACCATCGGGACGTTGTCGGTTTTACCCGCTTTGTTCAGATACTCCTTCCAGGAGCCATAAAATACTTTGATTCAGGCTTCTCCCCAGGATGTGGTGCTGGCCAGAATCAGGCTGTTTAACCTTGCAGGAGCCAATAGAGCGACATGCTGTGCGATCATGCCCCCCATGGAGGTGCCCAAAATATGGGCTCCTTCGATTTCGAGATGATCCATAAGTCCAAGAATATCCCGGGCCATGGTTTCGGTTGTGTAATTTGCCGAGCAGCGGGAGCTCTTGCCGGCATCCCGATTATCAAAGACGATGAGCCTCACCTGATGCGATAATTCCGAGATCTGAAAATTCCAGGTTACAATATCCTGACCCAGACCGAGGATCATGATTAATGGCGGCCCTTGGCCGTATTCTTCATAATAGAGTTGGATGTCACCGACAGTTGCTTCAGGCATATTAAGTCCTTGTGGGGTATTGGCGTACTGGAAATTCCAAATCACTATACATGGTTTCAGGTTTCGGGTTTCAGGTGTCAGGTCTCATAAGAGGTTATTAGAAAAATTGATGAATTCAGGGAAATCGATGGCGGACTTCGGAATGCAGATTTTAGATGTTATTGATCAAAACTGGTTTTAGAATCCCAGATTTTGATTGAGAACAAGGCTAGAGGAGGAGAAAGTGCGCAGCATACATGTAGTATGTGAGCAGTTTTCGACGACGATAACGCGGTTCTCAGTTAAAATCTGGAGATTATTAAACCAGTTTTAGGCGAGCCAGCGTTTGCGTCGCTTGTAATGTTTGACGTCCCTGTAGCTCTTCTTTCCGATTTCCGTCAGGCCCAGATAAAACTCCCGAACGTCGGCATTGTCCTTCAACGTATCGGCATCGCCATCCAGGACCACCCGGCCGTTCTCCATGATATAGCCGTATCTGGCAAATTGAAGCGCCATGTTCGCGTTCTGCTCGGCCAAAAGCATGGCAACCATTTTCTTCCCTATTAAGTTGGACGATGATCTCGAAAATTTCATGCACCAGAAGTGGAGCCAGTCCCATGGAGGGTTCATCCAAAAGCATCAATTTGGGCTTGGCCATGAGGGCTCTGCCGATGGCACACATCTGCATCTCCCCGCCGGAAATGTATCCGGTCTTGGCATTGCGTCTATCTACCAGGCGAGGGAAATACTTATAAACCGTTTCCAGGCTTTCTTTGATGCCTTTGGTATCATGCCCCCTTGTATATGCGCCGGTGAGCAGATCATCTTCTACGGTCAAATGCTCAAAGGTGCGCCGGCCTTCCATGATCTGGATGAGGCCCAATTTGACTACGGCGGGCGCATACATCTTGTCGATGCGTTTGCCTTCAAATTCGACGGTTCCTTTGGTGACCTCACCGCGTTCGGCCTTGACCAGGTTCGAGATCGCTTTTAGGGTGGTGGTCTTGCCGGCCCCATTGGCCCCCAGCAGCGAGACAATGCCGCCTGCGGGAACCTCCAGGGAAACGCCTTTAAGAACCAGGATAACGTGTTCGTAGATGACTTCGATGTTGTTGACCTTCAGTAGGGGAGTTTGCTCCATGGTTAAACTCTCATTTTTTTTATATCGACATTTTGCCCCTCCCCGAACCCCTCCCGCCCGGGAGGGGTAATTTACGGGGATGAGGTGATCAGGCATAAAATGGGGCGGTAAGTTTAAGAACTCCCATGCCCGCATGATGGTTTTAGGTTTTTAAGGCTACTTACAATCTCGCGGAGTGATGTTTTGCTCCTGAGCGTACTTGGCCGCCGATGCTTTGATCTCGGCCCAGACAAAGTCGCTTATCGGTTCAAATTGGCCGGCGGATGCCCACTTTTCGCCATCCCATTGCTGGAATAGGACAGCCCTTCCACCCTCATGGTTTTCACAGGATGTCTTGATGGGAGCCATAAACCCTTCCGCACCGAGTTCCTTAATTCGCTCTGCGGTAATGTCGAGGTTTTCCATGCCCCAGCGCAGCTCTTCTGAACTGAGTACTTTGACCCCGAATTTTTTATGTGCTGTTCGAATTGCTTCCTCGCCGACCAAACCAGCCCAGACCCCTCGGTTGTAGTATACCGTGCCCACACGGGTGAAAGAGATGTGCCCTTTCATGGCTCCGTAAACCTTATCGATAATTTCCTGAATCAGAGGGAAATTTCTTCCAACTCCGTGCCAGTTGGCGGAGTAATAACCCTTAGCCGCCGGCCCGGCCGGAAGCACGTCCTCTTCAGAGCCGCACCACCAGACACCCAGGATGCGGTCTGCCGGAAACCCGAGCCTTGCTGCTTCTTTGAGCGGCACGGTGCAGGAGACACCCCAGTTGCGGTTGATGACCCAGTCCGCCTTGTATCTTCGGACGATATCCATCCATTGAGCCTTCTGGTCAATTGCCGGCGGAGCCACGGGAAAGTGCTTAACCTCAAAGCCGTATTTTTGAGACATCGTATCCAGTAGCGGTTTGGTTTCCTGCCCGTAAGGGATATCGATAAAGAGGTTGGCAATCTTAAGCCCCTTCAGTTTGTCCATGCCCCCCATCTTGTCTGCGATGAATCTGATCTTGGCCGAGTTTTGCGACCAGTAACTGGTGGGGGTTGTAAAAACCCATGGAAAAACGGAACCGTCAGATGCATCTGCTCTTCCATATCCCGAGGACCATATGACTTTTTCTTCTTTGGTGCCGCGCGGAATCAGGGCATAGGTGATGCCGGTGCTCAAGGGGTGGAAAAGAATTGATTTGTCTTTCAGTCGTTCGTAGCATTCAACACCGCGGGCAGTATTGTAAGCCGTTTCGCACTCTTCCCAGGCGTATTGAATGCCGTTGACACCGCCCTGCATGTTTCGCAGTTGCATAAAGTCTTCCCAGCCGCTGCCAAAACCGCTTCCCCCCGGTGCATATGGGCCCGTTCGATAAATCAAAATGCCGAAGAATTGTGTTTTTTCTTGTGCCAGTGCCGAACCGGATGCCAGAACGAGGCCACCCACTAAAACCAGAGCAAAAAGCGTAATAATCAATTTACGTCTCATGTTGTCCTCCTTTTTTTGTGGTTGATGGTTAGACGTCTTTTCATAATGATTGTTAATATTGAAACATTCTCGGGTGGGCGTAGAGCCCACCCCTACATTCGATAATAAAATAGCGGTGGCGGGGTTTATCTCCGCCATCGCTGCTAATACGGAAACGGCCACAGGCGCATCTTATCCTTAATGGTGTGCCAGAGTCTTGCCATACCGTAGGGTTCGACAATCAGGAAAAAAACAATCAGCCCGCCGAAGACAATCAGCTCAATATTCGCGCGAAGATCCGACGGCACCCTTTCCATAAAAGTTAACAATGTTTGGTTGATGAAGATGGGCAGCAGAACCATGAAGCCGGCTCCAAAAAAGGAACCCAAAATTGTGCCCATCCCCCCGATGATGATCATGCCCAACAGGTGAAAAGACACGGTAAGGTTGAACTCTTCGATATTCGCCGCTCCGTAATAACATAAGGTTACCAAAGAACCTGCCACGCCGGCATAAAATGAGCTGACGGCAAAGGCGATTAATTTATAGCGAAACAGGGATACGCCGATGATTTCGGCAGCCACGTCCATATCTCTGATGGCCTGCCAATTGCGGCCCAATTGACCGCGCACCAGATTTTTACCTACGACAACCAAAAAAACCAGGATACATAGCACCAGATAGTATTTTTTGATTGGCGAATCAAGGATCCATCCGAAAACATGCAGGTCCGGAGCATCGATGGTTCCGAACACCCCACCGCTGACCCATTTCCAGTGAGTCAGGACCCATTCGATAACGAACTGGGCCGCCAGGGTGGACACTGCCAGATAAAAACCTTTAATTCTCAGGGAAGGTATACCGAAAACCGCACCGACAGCCGAAGAAACAATACCGCCGCCGAGAATGCTTGGTAGAAGCGGGATACCATAGCGACCATATAGAATCAATGATGCATAAGCACCCACAGCCATAAAGGCGGCGTGCCCGATGGACACCTGCCCGGCGTATCCGGTGAGGAAGTTGAGCCCCAGGGCTGCCAGCGAAAAGCAGTAGAAAGGAATCATGATACTGCTCAGCCAGTAATCGCTGGCCATGTTAGGAATCACAAGAAATGCCAGAATCAGCATGACGGCCAGTCCCCATCGGTCAAGCGGGATGGGAAAGATGGCCATATCTTTTGCATATGAATCTTTAAAATTGCCGCATTCTCGATATAACATAAGATAGCTCCGTTACCTGAAGAAATGCCTAAAGTTTAAAGTGCCTAATCCGCCAAAATGCTAAGCGGACAAGAATACCTAAAGCCCGCCCTGGTGCTGCTGGTATCAAATTTGAGCATGCTAAATTTAGGTTTGGAACTAAAATACTGCTCATCAGTTCTAATATCCAGTTCTGGGCCATGGTAAAGGCATTGTATCAAATTATTGATTCCAAATTCCGCATTCCGAATTTGACATTCTCGTCATACCCTTTCGATGATCTCTTTGCCGAACATACCGTAGGGTTTAAACCACAGGAAAAGCAGGGCCAACAAATACGGGAAAAAGGTCTGAATGCCCCCGCCCACGTAAGGGCCGATAAAAACTTCAGCCAGATTTTCTGCGGCGCCCACAACCAGGCCCGCCAGAATGGCGCCGGGGATACTGTCGATGCCGCCCAGGATGAGTACCGGAAGGGCCTTTAATGCAATAAGTGACAAACTAAACTGCACGCCAAGGCGCGAGCCCCAGGCAACACCCGCCACCGTGGCAACGATACCGGCAATTACCCAGGTCACGGCCCAGGCTCTCAGCAGAGGAATGCCCACGGAAAGGGCTGCCTCGTGGTCATCGGCAACGGCTCTAAGCGCCCTGCCGGTGCGAGTCTTTTGAAAGAACAGCACAAGCACTGCCAACAATACTGCTGCAACACCGCCAAAGGCCAGATCGAATGTATTGAGATAAACACCCTTAATATCAAAAGTAATCTCGGGGATACCAACAAACAGCCCTTTTGGTTGCGTGCCCCAGATCGACTGGCCGATGCCCTGAACCAGAAAGGCCAATCCGATGGCGGCCATGAAGAGAATGAGCGGTGGCCGGGCAACCAGCGGGCGAAAGATGATGAATACGGTTCCGTATGCCATAATGGTCATTACTCCTATCGTGCAGATAAGAGCAAGCCAGAGGGGCATGACCGTCAGGAAACCGACCAGGGCCAGGCCTGCTAAAAGGCTCATATCCCCCTGGGCAAAATTAAACACATCGGATGCCTTGTAAATCAACGCAAATCCCAGGGCTACCAATGAATACATGATGCCCACCAAAAGGCCATTGAACAGTACCTCAAAGAAAAAGGCCATAAACGTTACTCCTTTGAAACCAGTTGCTAAATGACTAACTTCTGATAGATCTTTTCGCTTTCTAGTTAACTCGATAGGGCTGTAAATCCTAAGCACGAAATCCGAAACTCGAAACAAATTCAAAATCTTAAATTCAAATGTTCAAAACGTTTTGAATTTTGGTCATTTGAAATTCGAATTTGTTTCGAATTTCGAGATTCGAATTTCGAATTTATTTTTCTATCATAAAAGGCAAAAACCGAATTTCTCAGTTAATCATAAATCGAAAAGGGATCAGACAGCCTACCCCGAGTCTTCTGCTTCTCCCAAATAGGCTTTGATAACTTTTTGATTTGATTTAATTTCTTCAGGGGTCCCCTCGGCAATTTTGTTGCCGAAATCCAGAACCGCAATACGATCGCAAATATCCATCACCACCCCCATATCATGTTCGATCAGGGCGATGGTGTATCCCAATTCTTCATTGGCATCCAGGACGAAACGGGCAATGTCCTCCTTTTCTTCCAAATTCATGCCCGCCATGGGTTCATCCAGCAGAACAAGCTTTGGCTCTGAGGCCAGCGCCCGGCCCAGTTCCACCCGTTTTTGAAGACCATAGGGCAGCATCCCGGTAGGCTGCTTGCGGATATTTTCAATTTCCAAAAAGTCGATGATCCACTCCACCGCCGCTCGATGCTCGATTTCCTCTTTTTGGCTCGTTCCCCAGTAAATGGCCTGGGAGAAAAAATCGGATTTCATTTTTTGAGTTCGGCCCACCATGATATTGCACCAGGTGTCCATTCCCTTAAACAGCGCCAAATTTTGAAAGGTTCTGGAGATTCCCAGGGCAGCTACATGGTGCGGTTTCATTTTGCGGGGTCTTTCCTTGCCCTCGAAGAAAATACGACCTTCATCGGGCGTATACACGCCGTTGATGACATTCAGCATGGTGGTCTTGCCGGCGCCGTTGGGTCCGATAATGGCCATAATTTCTCCGGGATATACTTCCAGGCTCACCCCGTTGAGGGCCTTCAATCCTCCAAAACTGATATGGATGTTTTCCACTTTGAGTAACGGTTCTTTTTTCTGGTTCATGATTTCCCTGCTTAGTTAAACGTTTCTGCATCACGGATTTTGAGATTGGCTTTCATGGTCGTGGTACGACCATCCTCATAGGTAAAGGTTGCATCGACCTCCACATTTTCTTTGCCGGTGAAAAGGGCATCGATGAGATTGTCGTATTTTTCGGCAACAAACTTGCGCCTTACTTTTCGGGTGCGTGTGATTTCCCCGTCATCGGGATCAAGTTCCTTGTGCAACAACAGGAATCTTTTGATCTGGGCGCCTTTGAGTTTTTCATCCTGGCTCAGACTTTTGTTTACCCGCAGCACGGCTTCATACACCAGGTCATATACTTCAGGCTTTTGGGCCAGATCCGTATAGCTGGTATAGGGGATATGCCTGCGTTCAGCCCAGTTGCCCACCGCCCCGTAATCGATATCGATAAACGCGGTCACAAAATCTTTATTCTGACCGTGGGCGACGGCTTCTTTGATAAAGGGGCTGAATTTAAGCTTGTTTTCGATATACTTGGGAGCAAAAATGGTTCCATCGGTCAACGTACTGACATCCTTGGCCCGATCGATGATTTTGAGGTGTCCTTTGCGGGTGATATATCCGGCGTCTCCGGAAAGCACATACCCATCCACCAGGGTTTCTTGGGAAGCCTCTTCATTCTTGTAATACCCGATGAAGTTGCCCGGGCTCTTATAGGTGACCTCTCCATTTTCGGTTATTTTGATGTCCACCCCCGGTACAGGGGTTCCGACAGTTTCCGAATCAATGTCTCCGTCTTTTTGAATGGAAATCAGAGCAGAGCTTTCGGTCATACCATACAGCTGTTTGAGATTGATTCCCAGGGACCGGAAAAATTCGAATAACTCCGGTCCGATGGCCTCACCGGCGGTATAGGCCACCCGTACTTTTTTCATGCCGAGATTATCGGTAAGCGGCCCGTAAACCAGAATTCGACCGATCTGGTACAGAAACTTAAAACCGATGGGCACCGGCTCATTGGCGATCCTGATTTTTTCAACCTTTTCAGCAACCTTCATAAAATAGTGGAACATCCTGCGTTTGACCCAGGCAGCATCCTCCATTTTGATCATCACCTGGGTCAGCCAGTTTTCCCAGATCCGTGGCGGACAGAAAATAAAGGTCGGCCCGATTTCCCTGGTATCGTGGACCACCGTAGAGGTGTCTTCCGGGCAATTTGGGGCAAATCCGGCGACCAAGGCCATACCATAGGAAAAAATATGATCGCCGATCCAGGCCATGGGCAGATAGGCCATAACCTCCTCTTTATCCGTGAGGTTTTCAAATGCAACAAAGGCTTTGGCCGCGTCTACGACAGCCTGGTGATGCAGCATTACGCCTTTGGGGTTGCCGGTGGTGCCGGAAGTATAGCAGATGATGGCAAGATCCTCTGCTTTTCCCTTGTCGATCTCGTTTTCAAAATGATTGGGGTGCGCTTCACCGAATTTGCGGCCCAGCTCCTGAACATGGGTGAAGGCCATCAGAAACGGCTCGGTGTAGTTGCGCATGCCTTTGGGATCGTCGTAAAAAATATATTCGATTGCAGGGATTTTTTGTTTCAAGGATAAAAGCTTGTCGGATTGTTCCTGGTCTTCAACTAAGGCGAATCTGGCTTCGGAATGCTCTATAATAAATTCGAGTTCCCTTTCAATGGCATCCTGGTAAAGTGGAACGGGAATTCCCCCTAAGCTCTGAATGGCCGCCAGTCCCCAGTAGAGCTGGGGACGGTTGTCGCCGATGATGGCCATTTTGTCCCCTCGTTTAAAGCCCAGCGATGCAAGGCCGAGGGCAAAATCCTTGACCTGGTCATGATAGTCCTGCCAGGTATGGGATTGCCAGATGCCGTAATCTTTTTCGCGAATGGCTATTTTGGTATGCCCGTATTTTTTTGCATTGGCGAGTAGGATTTTGGGAAATGTATCTGCGGATTCGACCATGATCTAATTCCTCACCCCATTTTTTATTTTTCCGGGGTAGCTGAATCCTCCCCGGTTTTTGGCTTCTTTACAAAAACGAAATTTTTTTCACAGCGATTTAATCGTTCAGATCCCAAATTTCCGGCATCGCAAATATTCACGCTATATTTGACTTTTCGGCAGCAACCCGGCTTTTTCTAATCTATTGAACCACAGTCTCTAT
>CP070694.1:4681148-4692358 GCA_020353355.1 Desulfobacterales bacterium
CTGACCCTCAGCATAAAGGGTGTCGAAGGCGAGGGATGATTTGCCCGAGCCACTGATTCCGGTGATTACCACCAGCTTATCCCGCGGGATCTGAACATTAATATTTTTGAGGTTGTGCTGTCGGGCACCGAGAACTACAATCTGATCCATTTAACATTTCTCATATGGCATTTCACATTTATCATTGGGTCAGGTAGTTTTGTTGTCACCAATGGTCATCTCGTCTACTGCCTCACGCATGAGCTTGCCGATGGATATTTGTTGAGGACATTTTTCTTCCGCTAACGAATAGTCCAAACGAGCCATCTCCCTCCGAACTGTTTCTGGGATTTCGTTAAAGTGCATTGTAGCACGATACCGATCGCCGTAACTGCGACAATACATCAGATAGCGCATCACATCCCCAATCGGGACCCGGTCGTGAAGCGCCGATTCGCAGATGGCGGTGCACCCGGCACAATAATCCGATCGGGTTTCCCGGGCGTATTGGAACATGAGATTTTTATCCGTTGAGGAAAGTTCGGTTTTGTTCATGGCGGCAGCCACATTGGACATCAGAATGGTCATATTGGGCATCTCCGAGCAGATGCTGGCAATTTGCTGATTTTCCCAGACCGCTTTGAGTTTGGCCTGGGCATCCGTAAAGCCCTTTTTCAAAAACCGACCGGCGAGTTCGAGTTCTCCTTCAGAGTTGGTTGTTACCTGACCGTCGCCCTGGGTTTTCATGGCAGTCAGACCGATGCCTGCCTTTGCACATGCATCCACCGCACGCCGCATGTGATCGGTATGCATCAGGCGAAAATTGTAAGTCATCATGATACCATCAACCCATCCCAGCTTTGCGGCACCCAGCAGACAATTCTCCATGTTGCTGTGGGTGCTAAAACCAAATAATCGAATCTTTCCTTCTGATTTGGCTTTTTCCGCCCACATACGGGTATCATCATCGATGTCGCTGATATCGCTGATTCCGTGGACAAAGAATAGATCAATGTAGTCGGTTCGCATACGTTCAAGGGATTCATTCAGTTCGTGGGTCATTTCTTCAAGCGTCCAGGCCCAAGATTTGGTAACCAGAAAGATTTTCTTGCGGTTTGCCGGGAATTTGCCCAGGTACTTGCCGATAGCTTTTTCACTGTTGCCGCCCATATAGGAGTGCGCCGTATCCCAGTAGGTGACACCCCATTTGACGGCCTGACTCAACAGCAGCGGGCTCATGGAGGTGTTCAAACTGCCGCCGAATGAAAGTATCGGAACATGGATTCCGCTATTCCCAAATGGACGGGTCGGCATGGTCCACGCTTCTTCCGAGGCCTGGGACGAATGTTTGAAAGGCGCAATCATCGTTCCGACGCCGGCCAGGCCGGCAGTTTTCAGAAAATCTCTGCGAGATAAATCTCGTTTATTATGTCGCATATTTAATACATCTCCAATTTATAAAATCTCAAATTCCAAGCACCAAATAACAAATAAATCTCAAATTCTAATATTCAATGTCCAAAACATTTGGCCTGCGGCGAGTTTGGCCGGATCGATTACGATTTCGGATTGACAGATATACTAATTTAGGAATTGAGAATTCAGGGATTTAGGAATTAAAGGATATTGTCTATTTTAAACAATTCCTCAATTCTTAAATCCCTTAATCCCTCAATTCTCTGTCTTCTGTCCTCTGACCTCTGTCTTCTGACACCTGACACCCGAAACCTGAAACCTTTATACGATCAACTTGTGCTCGCGACTCCTGGATTCATTTTCGGCCGTCACACGGATGGCACGCTTTCCTTTCACCGGGCATTCATGTTCACAGACACCGCAGCCAATACAGCGCGTTGGATCGACATAGGGCTGCTGGAGTCTGATGAGAATTTCAAGTCTGCTTCCCGGCAACGGTGGCGGCTCAAATGGATGTTCTCTGGAAATATCCAAACTATTGATCGTGTTGCCAACGATGCGACGGCGGTCTTTCGTTTTCTGATCTACACAATAATAATCGCCGGTGGCGAGTCGACCCGGCGCCAGAGCATTGGACTGGAATTCTACCGTCAATTCGCCGGCCTTTTTAACGACGAGCGGCACTTGTGTTTGAATGGTGCTGAAAAATTCGCGCGTAATGATCGCCTTTGGACTGACGGGGCAATTTTCCTGACACACAATACAGGGGGTGTCCATCGCCCAGGGCAGACAGCGACCCCTGTCGATAAAGGCGGTCCCAATGCTTATGGGACCCTTGTCGGAAAATTGGCTTTTGCCCATGCGCTCATCCAGGGAAATCGGCCGGATCGCTGCGGTGGGGCACAAATTTCCGCAAGCAATGCAATTATGCTGGCATCCGCTGGTACCGATGCGAAAATTGAGCACCGGTGTCCACAGTCCTTCCAAACCGAGGTCAAAGCCGGCGGGATGAATCACATTCGTGGGACAGATGCGCATGCACTGGCCGCATTTTATGCAGCGCGTCAGAAATTCACTTTCCGGCAGGGATCCTGGCGGACGAATCAGTTGCGGATTCCAGTTGGGTCCCGTGCTACCACTAACGCGCAGCGTCGAGATAGCCACCGCACCGCTTAGGGTCGAAACCATAAACTCCCTGCGGGTTAAATCCGGGGATGTGATTTGACCGGCGGCCGACGGCGCAACCTGGTAGGTCATGAAGCCATGATGACAATCATCCAGACAATTTAAGCACAACACACATTCACTGATACGAATCCGGGAAGTGGGCTGGCAGGCACCTTCACAGTTTTTTTCACAAAGATGACAGTCCACACAATTCTCACCGATTTTGCCGATGCGCCACAGGGCATGGCGGCTGAGCACACCGAAAAGTGCACCCAGCGGGCAGATAAAACGGCAATAAAAACGAGGAATCGTTAAATTCAGCAGGACCGCTGCAAAAAATATTGCGCCAATCAGCCAGGTGCCGTTATAGAATCTGGCAACCACATGCAGTTTTAGTGCGGTTCGGTCAAAGAGCGGCAATATAATGAGATTTATTGATCGGTAGAGCAGGGCAATCGGGTCCAGCAATCCGATTTGAAGTGAGGCCGAGGGCACCTGACGATCGTTGAGAATCAAACCCAACAGCAGCCAGACGAACATCAGAGAGGCGAAAACAACTATCGTTTGCTTAAGGCCGGACAGACTATGGCGCAGGGTCTGGATGGCGACTCCCACCACAATCGCCAGGAGTATCACTCCAAAAAGCCAAAATCGCGTTCGTGCTAATCTTAAGAATTCAATTGCAATTTCAATTATCGCGGTGGTCAATAGAAATATAAGAATCCAGTATTTTATGGACTGTGCCGTTCGATAGCGATTCACGTGAGCCTTTTTAGACGTCGTCTCTTTGCGTTTGCCCAGGTAACCCACAAATTGATGAATGGAACCAAAAGGACAAATCCAGCCGCAGAAAAATCTGCCCAAGAGAATTGTCAGCACGACAGTGGCAAGTCCCCAGATGAGACCGGCATAAAGGGTGCGGGTGCTCAGCAGCGTGCCAAGTCCCACCAGTGGGTCCAGCTGTATCATCCAGTTCACCGGCCAGCCGCGAAGCTGCCACCATGATGTGCCGAGGGTTGTGGTCACACAAAACCACAGGAAAAGAATAAGGAAAAAAATCTGACAGATGCGGCGAGTGTTAACTATATTCATATCGATAATTCTATCGGATTCAATGATTGATAATCCGTTGTGCCGACCCCTATTGCTTCGGCTTTGGCCACATACGGAAGGTGGTTGATGCGTTTGCCAAGCAAGCCGGCACCAACCGCTTCCGCTGCAACTTGATCCGTGCTGACAATCATGGTGTTTGTTTGCCTGAGGTCGGAAAGGGAGCCACCGGTGGGTCCGTTGGTCATCATGCTGGTGGTACCGTCCAGAATAACGAAGGTCGGCTTTACCATCATCGCCAGTTCTTTGATGATATTGTGAATATCCTGGTGAAAAATATTGCGACGCCCACCCAGCAGTCCGTACCAGTTTTTCATAATCATGGATGCACCGCTACGATGATGATCTTTAACCGGCGATATCCCGATGACCCGGTTAATTTCGTTAAATGGTTCATAGAGAACCGGCCAATCACGGATCAGTTTCGCCTCCGGAACACTGACCGCTCTGAAAAACTGTTCCCTTGGCAGTATTATCTTGGCGCCGTTGGATTCAGCGGCCTCGGCAATACCGGTTAGTCTAAAACAACTGGCCGGATCATTGATGGGATTATCCGTTACACTGACCTTTGAGGCACCGGCTCTGTAACAAAGATTCGTTATTTCTGAAACCACTTCAGGATGTGTGGTTGCCGAAAGCAATGGCGGGGAAGCAAACGCGGCATTTACCTTAAGCAGCACGCGATCTCCTTTTTTAATAAATTGCGCCAGACCACCAAGTGCTTTTAACGCCAGCTGCAGTGTTTTGGTCCTGCTTGCGCCCCGAACAATACATATTTTTTTCTCAAGTCCCGGAACTGAAAAATCCGGCAAGCGTACACCTTGCGCGTGCATCCGGGATCCGCTAGGCGGTTGAGCGTCATAAAACCAATAACCCGCTGCACATGCAGCAACAATGGATGCACCTGCCTTGGCTGATCGCGCTAAAAATTGTCTTCTGCTAAATCCTGTGTTGGACAGATCAGAGTTCACCGGTTACCTCTTTGAGTTTCTCATATAATCGTACGGCCAGTGCTTCAGCCTGGGTTCTATTTTGGGCTTCACGAACACCGACGATATAGGGTCCATGGAGAAAAATCACCTCATAGGTATCTAAAATTTCCACCATTGTTGCGTTTTTGATCGGCAAATCGGTTTGAATCTTACGGCCACCAAACGCTAGTAGAAACCCCTGATAGGCCTCAGCCAGTTCAGCGGCTTTTTCCTCGGCGTTGCGGTTTGATAAAAAGGCCATGATTTCAGCTCCGTCTATCGTGTAAATGGCCGTAAACATTCGATCAAAACGCTCAAATCCAAAGGCATCCGTAGAAATCAGGCTGATGCTGTTTTCAACGAGATCTGTTTCCGTGAAAAGATTTTTTTCGCTGATTTGAACGGATTCGACCTGTATCGAATCGACAAATGCCTTGGCGAACAGCAACATCGGCGGGAATATATCCGCTGAGGCTTCGGATGCGATAATTTCCAGGTAGTAGGCGCCATGGACCAAAAACAGAGCATTTTTTGTCCGATATGCATGCGGGGTGAGGCTCAATGAATCCGCATCATCCCTTCGCTGGGCACTGAACACCGCAAACGCATTTTGATTGGTTGCCATATTATAGATAAATGCCTCCATCCACGCGCCGGGTGCATCAGGGCTTGCAAACCGCTGGGTCTGCAGATCGACAAAACCAGCAGAAAGGTATAATTCAGCTCTGCCAGTAATTTTATCTGAAAGATGAGGGGGTTCAAATACCTCAGGAGGTGATAAAGCAACCAGATCCTCAGGCATTGGAAAACGGGACTCATCTGAAGAAGGTTTTTGAGTTTGCGGGACTCCCTCGGTTGACGAAACGATGTTGTCCAAATTTAAAACGGCAGGATGATACCTAAATTGCCACAGAAAAATGCCGGTTGCGGTGATAACCAGGACAGCCAATATGATCAGACTCAGATAGGTTTGCAGATTCGAGCGTGTTTCAATAATCGGATGCACAGGAGCCTCGGATATTATTGAAAATTTATGCAACCTCATAAGTCAAAATCATGATTGTGTCAAAGCTTTTCTGTTTGATATTTACGTGAGAAACTTGACCCAAACGGTAACGGTATTATTGTAGAGTATGCAGTTGCAAAACTGCTTTTGAAAAATCCTTATCAACCTCCTTTTCAGGGTGGTCCCCGGGCCACCCTGATGTTTATTTTTGTAAATTTCCTGTTGAAGCTGAAATTCGAATAGGAGGCATCAAATGGACCTAAAATCATACTGCGATAACCTGGAAAAGCAGCTTACCGGCTGGAAAGCAAAAATCTATGATGTGATTCGGGTTGTCGATAAATTATCTGATGGGGAAAAGGAAAAGGTCTCACCGTCGATTCGAAGCTTGCACGCGATTGTGGAAGAAATCGACGCTCAACTTGAGCAGTTGATAACGGCCTGTCCTGCAGATTGGTCTCCTAATCGGGAAACGATTGACAATAAAATGAACCAATTAAGGCAGACCTTAAGCAGTCTCTCAGAAAGGGTCGGTGGACCGCTGATACCGGACTCGTTATCATGGGTATCCGAATAGGTGGATGTTCGATATCGAAATATTTTTCGATAGAAAAAGTACAAAATTCAGAAGATAAAAATAAGTATTTTCCTTCATGACACAACACCAACGACAGTCCATCCTTTGTCCCAACTGCAGAAAACTCATCAGTGTTTCTGAGCCGCGGTGTCCCTATTGCGATACGGCCAGACCCGGTTCCATTTGGAAAAATAACATCTGGACCCGTGGGTTCAACAACCCCTCCCTGCTGATAAGAGCAATCATCTCTATTAATATAGGTATCTACATCCTTTCGCTCTTGCTTTATCCGGAGGCCTTAGGTCTGTCGATGCATCCACTGACGTTTTTATCCCCTTCGGATAACAGCCTGCTCTTGCTGGGAGCAACCGGAACCATTCCCATTGATAGATTTCATCGCTGGTGGACACTTATTTCCGCCGGTTTTCTCCATGGGGGAATATTGCATATTTTTTTTAATATGGCAGCATTCCGGCAGCTCGCCTTGCTTGTATCTCGCGAATATGGGGCATATCGGATGATCATCGTTTACACGCTGGGGGGCGTCATCGGTTTTTGGGTGTCTTACATTGCCGGCGTGCATCTAACGATCGGCGCCTCTGCCGGGGTATGCGGCTTGGTGGGGGCGTTGCTCTATTATGGAAAAAGCCGCGGTGGAGTGTATGGCAGAACCTTATACAAGCAGATCAGCGGATGGGTTGTGTTTCTGTTTATCTTCGGTTTTTTGGTGCCGGGCATAAACAACTGGGGTCACGGCGGCGGAATTTTGGCGGGAATAATCTTGGGTTTCGTTTTCGGATACCAGGAGAAGAAAAAGGAAAATCTCGTTCACAAAAGCCTGGCAGGAGTTTGCGCTGCCGTGACTGTCTTGATTCTTGCCTGGGCTGTTATTACATCTGTATTGTACCGTCTTGTGGGATAGAAGGCCAAACTTAAAGCGCCTAAAATACCTAAAATTATAAGTGCCTAAAGCCATGGCATTCTGTCTATTTAAAATAGATACGCTGAAAGCGTTCCTAAACTTTAGATCAATTTAGCTCACTTTAGTTCACTTCAAACTTTTTTTAAAACCACCTCATTATTTAAAAAGTCAAGATAGTTAATAACCGTCTACTTCCAATACTGAAAAAAATGATGCACCGGCCCATGCCCCTGGCCGATGGTATATGCGGCACCGGCCCGGATTGCATTGACGATATAAGCTTTCGCCTTTCTGAGCGCTGCCTCAATGTCATGGCCCTTGGCCATATAGCTGGCAATAGCAGACGACAGCGTACAGCCGGTTCCATGGTTGTTGCGGGTTTTAATTCGTTCCCCTCTCAGTATCACGAAACGATCCTCCTTTGATAAATATAGCAGGTCCGTGCTTTCGTTTTCAGCCAGATGTCCGCCTTTGATGACAACGCTTTGACCGCCGTATGCCGCAAGTGCTTTTGCGCCTTGCTGCATGTCTTCAGCGCTCTGCAATTTGCAATTCAACAGGACTTCTGCTTCCGGGATATTCGGGGTGACGACATCCGCCAACGGCATCACGTGTTTTTTAATGGATTCGATGGCATCATCCTGCAAAAGCCTATCTCCGCTTTGAGCGACCATCACCGGATCCAGCACGATTTTCTCAGCACCGTGGGATTGCAGCTGGGCTGCGACAACCTCGATGAGCTCTGCCGAGTAGAGCATCCCGATTTTGACGGCATCGGCGCCGATATCGCTAAACACAGCCGACATCTGTTCGGCGACAAACGAGGTCGGTACGGCATGAATCCCGCTAACGCCTTTCGTATTCTGCGCAGTTAATGCGGTGATGACCGACATGCCGTAACATCCGATGGCCGCAATGGTTTTTAAATCAGCCTGAATACCGGCACCACCGCCACTGTCGGAGCCGGCAATCGTCAATACTCTGCAATAGGTTCGTGGTTCATTTTGTCTGCAATAGTCATGTGTCATTTTTTTCTTCTTTGAAATGATCCCATCCTGAAGGCGAGAAAGCGCTCATGCGGCCATCAGGCCAGATGAGCTCCATGCGGTGGGTATCTGTTATTTCGCCGATTTGAAAAAGCGGTCGGCTAAATTTTTTCTGGAAACCCGAGGCGACTTTCGCAGTCTTCTCGGGAGCTATGGTACACACCAACGTGTAATCTTCGCCGCCGGACAATGCATATCTAACCGGGTCAACATCGAAGCGGGTGCAAAATTTTTTTAAATTTTTCGAAATCGGTATTTTATCCGCAATTATACGGGCGCCGACCTTACTTTCTTCAACGATATGACCGAGGTCGGAACCGAGCCCGTCACTGGTGTCGATGGCGGCATGGACTCCGGACTGCTGGGCCAGAAAGCGGCCCTCCCGAAGATGAGGCTCGGGCAGCAGGTGGGCCTTTAAGAGCTGCTTGTCTTCATCGGAGTCCGCAGAAATCTTATTTATGATAAAATGCAAGCCGGCTTTGCTTTCACCGAGATATCCGGTCGAACATATGATATCTCCAAGCTGAGCGGCATCACGGCAGAGCATTTCTTTTTCGGCCACCGTGCCGTAAACCACAATGTTAATAATTAAATCGATCGGGGAGCCGGTGGTATCACCGCCGAGGATATTGACGTCAAATTTGGCTGCCAAATGTTTCATGCCCGCGTATATATCTTCTAGATAATCCAGGGGGCAGTCTTGCGGAATGGCAATACTGATAAACGCTTCCCGGGCAGTTCCTCCCATGGCGGCGATATCACTGAGATTGACGGCCAATGATTTATATCCGAGATCGAAACCGGCAATCGCATGCCGTAAGAAGTGGATCCGTTCCACCAACAAATCTGTAGTTATTAGCGAAAGCTGGTCGGGATCTGATCGAAACGCCGCTGCGTCATCACCAATCGCTTTAATAATATTATCCGGGCGAATCAAACACCCACGGCTTATCTTTTTGATAAAGCCAAATTCGCCGATATCTTTTAATGTATCAATTGCTTTCTTCAATTTGACAGCCTGCATTGAGTTCTTCCGGTGAAATCGTATACAGCGCATCGAGCATCCGGATCATAAATGTTCCGGGAGCATGTGCTTTTTGACCGGCAACTTCACCGGCCAAACCAAAAAACGCCAGGGCCGTTGCCGTTGCGCTCAGCGGATTCTGATCCACGGCCAAAAATGCACCAATGGTAGCCGTCGCCGTACATCCGCTTCCGGTCACATATCCCATCAGCGGATGACCATTGGCAACGCGGATGACACGCTTCCCATCGGTGACCAGATCCACGGGTCCGGTAATGGCCAGGGTCGTTTTTAGTTCTTCTGCCAGAACTTTTGCAGTTTGAGCCGCATCGTCCACCGAATGGATCGAATCCACCCCTTTGGTTTGAGAATCTTCATTCCGTAACGATAGTATTTCCGAAGCATTGCCCCGGATAACACTCAACCGGGTTTCTGCGATAATTTTTTTGGCGGCATAGGTCCTCAGCGTCGTTGCTCCCGACCCGACCGGGTCCAGGATGATCGGCGTTTTTTGTTGCGATGCTTTTTTACCGGCTTTAATCATCGAGGTGAGCCAGTCATCCTCCAGTGTGCCGATATTTATTACCAGCGCACCGGCAAAAGCAACCATTTCCTCAACTTCACCCTGCGAATGAGCCATCACCGGTGACGCGCCCATCGCCAGCAGCGCATTGGCTGTATAATTCATCACCACAAAATTGGTAATGTTATGAATTAATGGCTTTTTTTCTCTGACTGCCGCCAAATTCTGGGCCGCTTTATCGGCTAACCTTGTCACACTTCCACCCTCCTTTTTTGAAAACCTTTTACCATTATTGAATCTCAAATATTGGGGCAAATAGCACCATGATATTGATAGCGATACGAGTAAAAAGCATTGCCAAATAGGTTTAAAAAGAACCCACAAAAAAAGCCGCCTCCACCGGGAAACGGCTTTTGAATATGACAAACTCTCATCAATATCGTTTCCCTACGCTGGCATTACCCAGATCAGGTTCAAAGGGTGTAATCTCAGGCCGAAAAGCCACCCCTGGTTAAGATCGTTAAGTTAGAAATAACTTAAGAAATAAAATATTTGATGTCAAGTTCAAAACGCATGATCCGAAATTTCTTAGAGAAGCTATCTAAAATAATGCCGTATATGATAATGCCGAATAATCTAACAGATAGCCAAAACCACGAAGAATTTTAAGGGCATCATGGGGGCACTGCCCCTTGAGACCCAGGAGGCATTTCGCTATTGACATATACTTTCGTCCTCCTATACGTTCATAAGGATGGATTTCAGGACAACCTGGAGGAGGATAAAAAATGGCTGAAGCAGAAAAACCTGAGGAAAAAGTGGATCTCAAGTCCATGATGAAAAAGCTCAGTGCAGGTGCCTCATATCGAAGGATGATGGCTGCCCACAAGGACGGACGCCCTATCTGCGTGGCAAGCGCGGGTATTCCAAGTGAGATTATGTTTGCCATGGACGTCTATCCCATATATCCGGAAAGTCTAGCTGCAATCTCATCAGGCATAGGGAAAGCAGACGAATTTTTCGACGAGGCGCGGGCCCGCGATTTTTCAAGTTCGGTTTGCTCCTACACGCGATGCGGATTGGGAATATCCTGGACTAACAAGTGCGCCTTTGGTCCCATACCGGAGCCGGATCTTTTCATCACAGACGTGAGTATCTGTTGTCTGCATCTCACATGGTGGGCCTATCTGGAGGACCATTTTAAGAAGCCGACCTTTTACGTGGATCAACCGGCAACGGACAACCCGGACGACCCGGCATATGTCGATTATTACGAGAATCAGGTCCGGGAAATGGTGAGGTTCATAGAAGATAACACGGATAGTGTTTTTGAGATGGAGAGGCTTAAAGAATCGGTTCTGAATTCCGACCTGGCCGGTTTTTACTGGAAGAAGATCATGGAACTGCGTAAACACAAGCCGTCTCCCGCCAGCTTCAGGCACCTCGCAGGACAGATCCTTCCCCTTGTA
>CP070694.1:4692458-4698728 GCA_020353355.1 Desulfobacterales bacterium
AGGGAGAGCACGCCCGGTATTTTTATATACTGCTCAAAGGAAAAGTCAAGCTCAGTCTCGGCAAAACCGGACCGGTTGTTTACGTGGCCAAGCATCCGAGTGAAATAATTGGATGGTCGAGTCTCATCGGCCGCGATTTTTATTCGGCATCGGCCGAATGTATAGAATCGACAAATTTGCTCAGATTTGATCGGGAAAGATTTCTTGCGATTGTGGAAAACAATTCCGCCAATGAGGCCATCCTCTTCAAACGGCTGGCAGAAATGCTGGGCAATCGGCTGCTTGAGCTCTATCCCAATATCCCTTGAAATCAGGTAACCTAGAAGGTTACCTGATTTACTCTTCTTTTCAGTTTGCTTCAGGGTTTCAAATGAGTTTCGTCTGACGATGATCAATTCTTTTTGTCCGGCTTAATTTCTACCAGACAGCTGTTGCAGGCAAAGGCACCGCCAGGTGACATTTTGTCTAGGGTCAGTACGTTAACGCAGCCACCGTTGTCGATCCCCTGGTGATCCGGTTTGTACCAAGCGCCGGCATCCAAACTGGCGACTCCCGTCATAATGCGATTCGTGACCTTGGCTATTGTACGCAAAGCGCCGCGGCCATTGTAAACCAAAACGCGGTCCCCATCGGCAATGCCGCGACGGTGCGCATCCATAAGATTTATCCAAATGGTATCGTCGGCTTTGTTTTTCAAACTGGCAATGTTATCAAACTGGGAGTTAACCCGGGTTTTGGCGTGGGGACTGACAAGCTGGATGGGATATTGATCGAAGTGAGAATCCGTTGGACCTTCCCAGGGTTCGATATATTTGGGAATTGCCGGAATGAGCGGATCATTCATTTTGGCAATGTGTTGGCTGTAAATTTCGATCTTACCGGATGCGGTCGGAAAGGGGTGCTTTGCCGGATCTTCAATTTGCTTGTGAAACGCGATATGAGGTTTGTCGAGCTCGATGCGATGCGCACGCTTGCGCTTGAATTCATTGAACTCCGGAAGCTCAGAGGTGGCGTTCACCATTTCGCTGAGCCATTCGGTTTCGGATTTTGGATTGTAATTTTCCAATCCCAAAAGTGTCGCCAGCTCAGTAAAGATAGCCAGATCGGAGCGCGTGTCGGGCAGCGGTTTGACCACTTGATGCATGTAGATAAAATATGGGCCTCCGCCCCATGGGGTTCCGATATCTTCTTCTTCCATATAATGGGAAATCGGTAAAACGAAGTCCGCGCGCCGGGCAGTCGGCGTCATAAACAACTCATGAATCACGATCACCTCCGGCATCTTCAACGCCTGTATGCCTTTGTTGATATTTTGAAACTGGTTTAAGAGATTACAACCGACAATATAAAGCAGTTTGACATCAGCGGGATAACCACCGGCGGCGCCTTCCAGCAAGGCATCATAAATATCGGCAACATGAACCGATGGGTTGTTGCGATGCGGCACCGGAAATGAGTTGGCCAAAACGCCCAGCTTAACTTTGTTGGTGCCACCGGCAACATGGCCACCTTTTACTCCAATGTTTGCCGTCATGGCTGCCAGGGTGATGGCTGCCCGATGAAATTGTTCACCGAATGCGGTTCGGCCGGGTGCCCAGCCGGAGAACAGGGCTGCCGGCTTTAATGACGCGTAATCTCTGGCCAGCTGCATGATGTCCTCTGCGGGCGCACCGGTTATATTTGCGGCCCATTGAGGTGTTTTCGGCACACCGTCTTCTTCTCCCAAAACATAGGCCTTAAACATTTCAAATCCCACGGTATAGGTGTCGATGAAGTCATGATCGTAACAATCTTCGGTGATCATGACATGTGCCATGGCCATAATCAATGCCGTATCGGTAGCCGGCTTTACCGGGACCCATTTTTCTGCCAGAGCCTTTGCAGAAGGGCTAAGGCGTGGATCAACGCAAATGATTTTAGTCCCATTTTTTTTAGCCAGTGTCAGGTAGGCGGCGGTGTCCGGGCCGAAGCGCGAGGTCAGCGGATCCCATCCCCACAAGATAATCAGCTTAGAATACAATAAGTTGTCTTTGCTGTTTCCGGTAAAGGTGGTTCCCAGCGTATTCTGCGAAGCAAACATGGCCGCCTCCAGGGAGGTGTTCCCATGGGCCGTGGTGCATCCGCCAAATAGATTGAAAAAGCGTGTTGAAGCCTTTCGTGTGTGACGCAGTGCACCTTCGTTGCCATAATAATCCATCAGAAAGATGGAATGCGGGCCATAGGCTTCTTTGATTCGGATGAGTTCTTTGGAAATTGAGTCCAGGGCTTCATCCCAGGAGATGGGCTCAAATTTTCCCTCGCCGCGCGCGCCGATTCGTTTCAGCGGCTGAGTCAATCGTTGCGGGGAATAGACCACGTCCTTCTGGGAAAGCCCGCGGACACATGCTTTTAAGCCGGGCCCGGACTGACTGTCGGTGCCAATGCGGGTAATTTTTCCGTCGCACACATGCACCTTCAGCAAGCACCGCGCCCCGCAATCATAAGAGCAGGTGGTGGTGATAATTTTCTCTTTTTTTTGGAACTCCTGGGTTGCGCCATTTTTCATGTATTTCCCTCACCCGGTTGACGGTGGCAGAGGGCTCATGAGTATCAGATGTGATGAATAATTTCAATTCATAAGTCAATTTTAGTGCACGTTTTCCGAAGAGATCGTTACCAGTAATCCTCCTTTTGCGCTAGTTCCCAATGTTAGCAAGATGTATTTATGGGGTTAGACCGACACCGGATGGATGGGGTTTACATATCCCCAAAAATTAGTTCTTGAATTGATGGCGGATGGCGTCCTGTTTTTGCGGAGGAAGGTGTTCCCATTGATCGAGATCTTCCTGGAGCTTCTTGCGTTCTTTCGGCGTGAGGTGTTGCCATTGCTCAAAACGACGTTGATAAAGCTCCCGCTCTTTGGGTGACATCTTTTTCCATTTGTTCAAACGCTTGCGAATGATTTTTTTCTCTTCCGGCGAAAGCGATTTCCATTCTTTATATTTTCCTTCGAGGAACTCTCTTTCTTCCGGTGATAAGTCCTTGCGGTTTTCCAATTCCATTTTTTTCTTTTTTACCAATAACCGATGGATGGGTATCTGCTCTTCGCTATTTTCCAAGAATAAGAAGGGGGCGGGAATTTTTTCGGGAATATGTGCTTTTGATGCGCTAAATGAGACACTCGGAAAATAACAAAAGATCATCAAAGCCAATATCAGTGTGCAGCTTGTGCGCATAAGAATATGCTGATGTCTAGGCATAGTCTCCCCCATAAATGCCATTTTTCATCCCTCGAGTATCGTCGAAGGTTTTGTCTGTGGGTAGATTGGTCGGCGACTGATCAACAGCCTGGACCAACTTTTGAATCGCGTCCATATCCCGCAAGAGACCTAGATTATTAATAATCTCCAAATCCTGTGAGTTCAGCTGTTCTGGTGCTACATTAGCGCTGTACCGAAATTTATTATCTGCTATAAATGTGTTGTAGCCGATGATGCCTGCCATAACAATCAAGATACTGGCTGCCGCCAAGGCCGGTATGAGCCGTGAAGGCCTGGTGGCAAAAATTTGTGACCACCATTTTGGGCTGCGCGCATTGTTCAATCTCCATAGGATGGTATTGGCCATTCGTTTTGCTTCGGTAAAAGAGAGCTCCGGAGATTTCATGGTTGTCTTAATTTTGCTCATCAATCCAACCATTTGCTGCCTTTCCTTGCGGCAGCCCTCACAGATTTCAAGATGCTGTTGCAACCGCATACGTTCCTCAGCATCCAATTCGCCATAAATATCTAACATGATGGTTGATTTTTGATTTTTACATGCGCTCATCGGAGCACACCCGTTAATTTTCAATCCATCCGCGCAGTTGATTTTGGATAACCTGGGTAGCACGAAATAAATGGGTTTTTACGGTGCCTTCTGCCAGATCCATAATCTCCGCAATTTCATGTATACTCATTTCTTGAAAGATCTTCAACTGAAAGACTGCACGTTGTTTTTCTGATAATAATTGTAGCGCTTTTTTCACATCACTTTCAAGCTGTTGACGGTTTACGTGCGATAAGGGATTTGAACTGTCTTCTTTGTCCGGATATTCTTCCAGGACAAGATCGGATTCTGTATCCTCCATTTTCCCAAAACGCCAGGGTAAAAAGGTATGACGCCAGCGTTGGCGGCGTCGCTGGGCATCGATGCAAGTATTGACCACAATTCGATAAAGCCACGTGTAAAAGGATGATTTGCCTTTAAATTTTTTTATGCTCCGAAAAACCCGCAAAAATACTTCCTGAACACGATCTTTGGCTTCTTCCTCATCAGCCATAGACATCTGATAAGCAATCCGGTATACTTTTTGTTGGTAGCGACGGATGAGCTGTTCAATCGCCCACCGGTCATTGTGATGCCTGGCGAGATCGACAAGCTATTCATCACTATAGGCTTGGTCCGATCGCCCCGGGTTTTTGATCAACCGGTCAACTTTCCGTGCGGGCTGTTTTACCAGATTTAAATCGTCATCAGACACGTTGTTGATCCTTAATTCATATCGATATGCCGAATTTCAATCGCCGATAATATTTGTGTTCTGACTGCCTTGTCTCTATACCATCCACTAATATAGTAACATATTACTTTTTGCCACGGGTTGCAAAGCCCAACCTCCAAAAAGATTAGTGCATCCTCCAAAACATCCAAAAATCGTAATGGTTTGGATAACAATTATCTCGGTGATGACGATCATGGTATCTGTGAAACGGTCTGTAATAATGGTGCTGACGGTATTGAATCGGGTGTCTCACAATGGCCGGTGCCGGCCGTTTTCGATAATAATATTTTTCGTGGCGGTCGGCATAATGCGTTGCCCGATTGTGTCGATAATGGGACGTTTTAGAGGGCTGCGCTTTATATGCAGGTTTATTATAATGATGATTATAGTTGCGACCATCTGCCCAAGAGGTTGCCGCACATAGAAAAAGTAGAACAACCATTGTCATGCCAATTTTTATTATCGTATTTTTCATGGATTCACCTCCTATCTAAACGATTCTGTCTTTTTAGACGCTCGGATACAAAAAAAGGTTTACCATTAAAAAAGCCTGTCACATTAATTGACAGGCTTTTTTCATTTTATTAATAATGCAAGCTTAAGTGAAATTCCCGGCAAAAAGGGCTTCACCTACGAATTAGCCCATATCCAAAAACGAATACCGAATCATGAAATTTACTGCTCGGCTCGGCTGCGGATATGTATATCGCGTTGCGGAAACGGAATTTCGATCCCGGCTTTTTCAAATTCTTCGAAAATAGCAAAATACAGCGCGCTGCGAACTCTTCGGCGGGGTGTCTTGCGGACATCGATCCAGATCAACAGCTCGAAATTGATCGAGCTATCCGCATATTCGACAAATCTCACCGTGGGTTCCTCATCGGCCGATACCAGCGGTTCATTTTTGGCCACCTGCAACAATATCTTTTCCACTTCTCTGGGGTCGGCGTTATAAGAGACGCCCACGGGAAGCTCGATGCGAATCATGGGTGATGATAGGGAATAATTGATGATAGTATCTGAAATAAATTTAGAGTTGGGAATGAGGTACTCGATATTGTCTCGAGTTCGAATTTTGGTTGCCCGCAGAAAAATATCCGTGACAACGCCGAGGGTACCACCAACGTCGATCCAGTCGCCTTTGCGGATTTTACCTCCGAAGATGATCGTAAAACCACTAATCACATTGGCTGCCATATTCTGGAGTCCCAAACCGATACCGATACCAAGGGCACCGGCAAAAACCAGCAGAAAGCGAAGATCGATGCCGACCATCTTTAAGGAAATTAGAAACCCGATCACAAATGAAGAATATTTAACAGAGGTATTCATGGCATACCCCAGTCCCGGATCTATCCCAACGGCGGGGTAGACTTTGTAATCCAGATAGGCTTGCAATAGACGGGAGGCAAAGACAAAGGCCAAAAGAATAAGAATGGCTTTTATGATAATCCAGAATGTAACCTGCGTATTGCCGAGTTTTATTACGGGAAACGACATGATTCGCTGCAGCGGATGAAGTAATCCCAGCAGATTTAAAATAATAATAACGGTAGTCAGTACCGTGGCATATAAAAGCAAGGTCTTTATGGATCGCGCGAGAAATTGTGCGGTTTCGTCGGATGGGTCAATTTTTTGGGACCATTTCTGAAGCCAGCCTTTAATCGTATGGTAGCCGAGCATGATGAAAACATATGCAGCGCCGGTATACCAGGCTTTAACTAATACAACGCGTCCCAGTTGTTTGT
>CP070694.1:4698828-4706168 GCA_020353355.1 Desulfobacterales bacterium
CTGCCCATCTGTAATCGATAGCAGACATAATTTTCGGAATTTAACAAATCCCGCAGCGGAATATAGATGACTTTTTGCACTTCCCAATTCGGATAAAAGCGATGGACTCGGTTGGTCCATACCACCAACGGATAAATCACGCGATCAAACATCACCAGCGATTGGGAAGGAAGCAAACCCAGGAATTTCAGTGCAAAGGGGTTTAGACGCATTTCTTCAACGCTCTCGCGCAAACCGGTGGCGAGAAAAAGTGCTAATAAGCGGGCTGCTTGAGGTCTCTGACGGCACCAATGAGGCCAGTAGGGCCATCTGGCCAGCGGCATGAAGGGCAATTTCAAAAGCCGGGAAAAATAGTAATCCCATCGGGGAGCAATGCTGCCCCCGGGACAGCACAGATCACCGGGCTGTTTAACTTTTTCGGATCGCTTGTTTAATATTAAACAGGGTTCACCCGTATTCCGGAGTGTTTTCGGAACCTTACCAAGCAAGAACGTCACCGCTGAGGCATTAGCCAATTCAACATTATCTTGCGGGAAAACAGATGCCTTTTGATTTTTTTCATAAAGGACCCGCATAATGTGTTCAATCAAGGTTGAGTTATTTTTTAAAAGGCTTTGCGTTTGCACATCAAATTTATCCCCACCCAGACCTTTCGGTTGAACAGTTCGGCCCTGGGCGACTCGAATGAGCTCATCGAAGTTTCACTGCCAAAGGGCTCACTGCCTAAGCCCTCTTCCTTGACGGGCATCGGTGCTAACTTAACAGAGATTAATTCATCGTTGACCTTTATTCCCCTCCCTTGAACCCCCTCCCGCCAGTGGAAAGGGTTCTTTTCTTGATTTCAGATACACCATTTCTTAATAACGATCAAGCTGGCCCCTCATCAAGAGCAAGACAGTACTTGCTCAAAAAATTATCTATTGGCTGCCCTTGACATGAAATGATTGTGATTTAAATTTTTCTTTAAAAATAGTTTCGCGTATTAATTAGCTGAATTTACAGCAACTATCAAAAGTTTTTTTAAATTTTCACAGGGATCTCTCTGTGCAAATTTTTCAATTTACCCCAAAAAAAAGTTCATAACTCCTTCGATATGGCAGATATCAATATTTTCATAGCCAAACATCAGGTACCTCAATGATAAAAAACGAAATAAATATTGACTCAAAAGGCTAATCGCTCTATTTGAGATGTTCATTTTATAGTTAAAAGCTGCTGTGATTCTTTAATCATCAGCAAACGCTTAATAAAGAACGGGAGGATAAAGTATGAACAAGGGAACGTTGGCTAAATTCTGGTTGGTTGTTTCTCTGGTAATGCTTGGGTTGGTAGTTAACCAGAGCCTTTGTTTTGCCGAAGATGAGGATGATAAAAATAGGCCCGAAAGACTGGTGTTGATGGCGGTGGAATACCCGGGTGTTGAGATCGCCAAAGATGAAGATGTCAGCATGGATGTGATCTTTTACAACAAAGGTAAAAAGGAAGAAAATGTTGAGGTTTGGGTCGCGGAAAAACCGGAGGGGTGGCAAGCCAGAGTCAAAACATATCGATTTGATGTCAGCGGTGTGCATGTGCCCTCTGGAGATAATAAAACCCTCACCTTTGAAGCTCAGCCGGATGAAAGCGTAAAACCCGGCAAATACGAATTTCGTATCGCAGCCAAAACTCCGGATGACAGATTTAAAATGGACCAAACGGTAAGGGTAACCATCAAAGAAGGAGAGGCGGATAAAAAAGAGTCCAAAGGCGTTAAATTAACAACCTCTTATCCGGTGCTGCGCGGCCCCTCGGATGCGAGCTTTGAATTTTCGGTGGAGGTGGACAGCAGACTGGATGAAGACGCGGTCTTCGATTTGTTTGCCCAGGGGCCCCAAGGCTGGGAGATTAATTTCAAGCCGGCCTATGAATCAAAATTCATATCCAGCCTGCGGATAAAATCAAAACAAAGCACATCGGTTGCGGTGGAGGTCAAACCTTCCACAGGGGCACAGGCTGGAGAATACCCGATTAATATCCGAACCGCTTCCGGTGATGCCAAAGCAGAGGCCAAGTTGGTGGTCATCCTCACGGGAACCTATGGATTAGAGGTGGGCACTGCCAGCGGTCTTTTGTCACTTGAAGCCCGGCAAGGCAAACCGGCCAACATGTCCTTCTATGTAAAAAACACCGGTTCGGCGGCAAACCAAAATATTAAGTTTATGTCATTTAAGCCGGAAAATTGGAAAGTTGAATTCAAACCGGAAAACATTGATATCATCCAACCCAATGATCTCAAGCAGGTGGAGGTCACGATTACTCCCCATGAAGACGCCCTTGTGGGCGATTATTCCGTGGCCGTTAATGTGGAAGGCGAAAAAGCCAACAAGGCTATCGAGTTCCGAACCACCGTCAAGGCCTCGGCCGCCTGGGGCTGGATCGGGATCGGAATCATTGTGGTAGTCATCGTCGGTCTATTTGGACTATTTCGCTGGTTAGGAAGGCGTTAACATGAGCACAAAAGCAATCATTGAAACCCATGAGTTGACGAAAATCTACAACGGCCAGGCCGCCGTGGATCAGCTTACATTCATCGTAAATGAAGGGGAGATCTTCGGGTTTTTAGGCCCGAATGGTGCCGGGAAAACCACCACCCTGCTGATGTTGCTGGGATTGACCGAACCGACCAGCGGTAAAGCCAGGGTATTGGGTCTCGACCCCACCAGAGATCCCATCAAAGTGAAGTCAAGAATCGGATATCTGCAGGAAAATATGGGATTTTATCCTGACCTGAATGCCCGGCAGATGCTCCGATTCGTGGGCGAGTTAAACGGAGTGACCGGAAGCGCGGCCGAAACGCGTATCGAAAGCGCCCTTCAAACCGTGGGGCTTTTTGAAGAGATCGGCAAGAAAATCGGCGCATACTCCCGGGGTATGCGGCAGCGGCTGGGTATCGCCGAGCTCTTGATCAAAGATTCAAAGGTTGCCTTCCTCGATGAGCCCACCCTCGGTCTCGACCCGGATGCCACCAATCGCATGATTGAGTTGATTCAAAGTCTGGCCCGGGACCAACATATGACGATTTTACTTTCCAGCCATATGTTGCAACAGGTTCAAAAAATCTGTCACCGCATCGGCATTATGATCAAAGGCAAAATGGTTGTTCAAGGGCCCATAGATCAATTGGCGCAGGAAAAATTTGGTGTGGGCAAAGAGAAATATTCATTAGAGCAAATTTACATGAAGTATTTCCAGGAGGCGTAATGGCACAGGGGTTAAAAACCATTATTAAAAAGGAATTGGCCGATCACTTCAGCAGTTACCGGTTTACCATCATATTTGCCTTGATTGCCATGCTCAGCCTGATCACGGCCTACATGGTGGGGCTGAATATCAAAAATGAACTCGCAGGTGTCGCCAAGCCCCGGTTCATATTTTTGATGCTCTTTACCTCATCAGGAGCCTTATTTTCGCTGGTGCAGTTTGTGGCATTCTTCGGACCGCTGGTGGGCTTGGTGTTGGGTTTTGACACCATCAACAGGGAAAGAAACGAAGGCACCCTCAGCAAACTTTTGTCTCAACCGATCTATCGTGATGTGGTCATTAACGGTAAATTTCTTGCCGGCGTGGTGATGATCGCGGTGATGATGATCTCCATCGTAATGGTCATTACCGGTCTGGGCTTATTGATTATGGGAATTGTTCCGGGCTTCGAGGAGCTCTGGAGAATTTTTCTCTATTTAATTATCAGTATTATTTATATTTCTCTGTGGCTGGGCGTGGCCATACTTTTTTCGATAGTATTCCGCAGCACGGCCACATCTGCCTTAGCTGCATTGGCCATGTGGATATTCTTTTCATTTTTTGTTTCACTGGGAGCCAATATACTGGCCAATGCACTTTCATCGGATACGACAGAATCCGACCCGGATAAAGTCATGACGCGGGCTAAAATCGTAAAGGCATTTTCACTGACATCACCCATGGAATTATATACCGACGCAACCGCCACCATCATTGATCCCATGCGCAAATCTACCCGATCAATGGTATCCATGGGTCCTCTGGAAAGCATATCCATGGCCCGATTTTCAGGCCCCTTGCCCCTGAGCCAGAGTATTCTGATTGTGGTGCCGTATATTATCTCCCTGATCGCCATTGCGGTCATCTGCTTTGCCATTTCCTATACCGTATTTATGCGCCAGGAGATCCGGTCGATGTAAAAAAAGGGTGATCTTTCGATCACTCATTTTAATTAAACGCCTCGGAATTTCTATAATTCGTTAGAATTGTTGTTCTTCTTCTGGCGATCGTGTTTTGAAAATCAAATGGAATGATGGAATATTGGGGCGAAGCCCTTAACTTATAATCGGAGAATGTAATTTCCGTCCTTTGATCTCTAGACCACACCCTGATCGAGCATGGCCTCGACAACTTTGACAAAGCCGCTGATGTTGGCTCCGTTTAGGTAATTTCCAGGGGTACCGTATTCTTCCGCCACGTCCAGGCAGGTTTTGTGGATACCTTTCATAATAATCCTGAGGCGATCATCCACCTCCCTAGCCAACCAATTCAGACGCTGGCTGTTTTGAACCATTTCCAACCCGGAAACGGCTATCCCGCCGGCATTAGCAGCTTTAGCAGGCCCGTAGAGAATCTGTTTGTCCTGGAATATATCCACGGCTTCGGGGGTGCAGGGCATGTTGGCGCCCTCGCAAACTAGGCGGATGTTATTATTGATCAGCTTATAGGCATCATTTTCATTAATTTCGTTTTGGGTGGCGCAGGGAAAAGCGCAAACAGCCCGGTGAGACCAGAGTGGATTGTAACCCAGCCCATAATCCGCTTCGGTATAGACTGCTGCCGGATATTTTTCGGCATACCGTTTAATTCTATCTCGCCGGATGTTCTTCAGGTTTTTTACAAACGCCAATTTTTCGGTATCAATACCTTCCGGATCATAAATATAGCCTGAAGAATCCGACAGAGTGAGGACTTTGGCACCCATTTCAATCAATTTTTGGGCGGTGTGCTGGGCCACATTACCCGAGCCGGAAACCAGACATGTCTTGCCTTCAAGGCTCATATTGCGGGTCGACAACATTTCGGCCGCAAAATACACACACCCGTACCCGGCCGCTTCCGGGCGTATCAAACTTCCACCCCAGTTTAAGCCTTTGCCGGTCAAAGCCCCCGTAAACTGATTGCTCAGTTTTTTATACATACCGAAAAGAAAGCCGATTTCTCGTGCACCAACGCCAATGTCGCCGGTGGGGATATCCGTATTGGGGCTGATATGATGGTAGAGCTCGGTCATGAAATTCTGGCAAAAACGCATGACCTCATTATCGCTTTTGCCTTTGGGATCAAAGTCGGAACCACCGGCGCCACCCCCCAGCGGCATGGTGGTTAAAGCGTTTTTAAACACCTGCCCAAAGGCAAGAAACTTCAAAATACTTTGATTGACGGAAGGATGCAGGCGCAGCCCTCCCGAATAGGGGCCGATGGCACTGTTCATTTCCACGACAAACCCGCGATTCACCATTACATTACCTTCATCATCCAGCCACGGGATGCGAAAGGTGACTCATCTTTCGGGTTCGGTTATTCTTTCTAAAACAGCGGCCCGACGGTAGTGCGGATTGCGGTCAAGCACCGGCGTGACGCTTTCGACAACTTCTTGCACGGCCTGATGAAATTCAAATTCACCCGGATCTCGAGCCTTTATCACGTCCAAAATCTCAACCATATTTCCTCCACATTATTAAGATGCAAGTTTATCCGGGAGCGCGTCGGAACTAGTTATTCCAAGAATAAACCTAAGCTTGTTAAAGTTTAAATACGAAGCACGAAATCCGAAATACAAAACAAATTCAAAATTCAAATGTTCGAATGTCCTAAACCCCAAAAGAAATTAATTCAATTTCCGGGATCGTACCATAGGCGGTTTTCTGAGAAAATGTCAATACCCCCGTATAGCTTCAAAAGCTTTGATTTATAACGACGGGAGATTATTACCAGCGTTAAATATCATCGGACGTGGGCCATCAAGAATTTCCAGATCCGATCTTTGATGAAGCGCTTCGGCAAAGGCTTCCGATACCTCGACGGTGTCCAAATCAAGCGTGTTTTTTATCCGGACAATTTTACTTTCGTTCGGTGAAATCAGACCGATGGATCCCAAAGCGATTTCAATCGACCTTTGATCGTTTTCAACAAACATGGGGATGGCGGCTTTTTCCAGGCTGATGCCGGTGATGCTGTTGATGTAAGTCGCATGATGGTCGATTTTATCGACAAGTCTCTTGGTGGTAATATCGGCCAAACCGATTCCAATCGCATTTCCTTTGCTTTTATCGGTTAAATCTCGCACGAAAAGTCTTTTTACCTGGGTGGGGTGAGGAAAAACACCTAACAGATCTCGGTTTCTTCCGGTAATATTCGGGTCTATTCCCACTCCACTGATATCTTTCCCCATTTCGTCGACGATTAAGAGATCGATCTCATTGAAAGGAAGTTTGGCCATCATTTTTTTGGCTTGCAATAGAAGTTTTTTTTCTTTGCTTTCAATTTCTCCCGGCTTCACTGCAATAATCTTTGCGGTAGCTCCATAGCCGTTCTCAATAATTCCCAATCCGCATGATATCGGCGCCTTCTTTATTACTTCCCGCCCGGCATCCACAATAATTTTTGGAAAGCCATACTGTATGGCGGCTTTATGATAAAACTCGGCTCCCTTTTGTTTGCCCATGCCGATGGCCATCATTTTCATCAATCCGCTTTCCACCTCAGCCTTAAATTTTGTATGACATTTAATTCGATTTACCACGATGATGTGATCGGCAGAATAGGCATGTCTGTCGATAAATACCGGAACACCATCTTCGGTTTGGCTGATCTCTTCGACTTCCATGGCAGAACGAATGGGCGCCTGCACATAGGATTCGGTTACACCCAGCTGCTCCAAGATGGCAACCTGTCCCGCCGCGGTTGCTCCCCCATGGCTACCCATGGCGGGGAAAATAAAGGGTTTTGCTTTAAGCGATTTCAAAAACTCCACCATTGCCCTGATGATATCAGCAATATTGGCGATCCCTCGACTGCCGGCGGTGATGGCCACCTGTTGTCGCGGCTTAATGGCTGTCAGGGACAACCTGCTCAATTCGTAATTTACTGCTTCACGGATATCTTCAACTCTGGTAGCGTCAAACTTCTGACGAACACGATACATTCTGGGTAAGTTCATATCATGCCTCATTTTTTCTGGTTTTCTTTTCTAAAACAAACCGGTGTAAATATTTCTTTTAACTGACAATGTCCATAAATTCAAATAAAATCGGATATCATTTGACATATACTCGCTG
>CP070694.1:4706268-4714092 GCA_020353355.1 Desulfobacterales bacterium
ACACATGCAGACCGTCGCGGGTACGCTGACCGTAACGGTGAACGCCTCCGACGACCGGGGTGTTGAAATGGCTGCGCTTTACATCGACGGAGTCCGGTTTGCCGACGACCTGGTTGCGCCATACGAGTTTGTCTGGGACACTACCGCGTATGCCAACGGGCAACATACCTTAACGGCAAAGGCTTATGATGCCGTTGGCAACGAGGGGCTTGATGAAATCACCGTCTTCGTCGACAACGCCTCGGGCGATACGACCCCGCCCGCGGTGCAGATCCTATCTCCTCCGGATGGAGATGTCAGCAAAGTGGTAAGGGTCCTCGTGGAAGCCGTGGACGACACCCGGGTGGATCAGGTGGCGTTTTACATTGACGGCAGCCTGTATCGCTCTGCTGCCTGCGACGGGCCGGCCTGCACCATCAAGTTTAACTGGAACACCCGCCGTGAATCCAAAGGTCCGCATACCCTGCAGGCAGTTGCCTTCGATGCCGCCGGCAACCGTGGCGAGAGTGAGCCGGTGAATGTCAACGTGAAGTAGATCCAGCGCCGACGGGCAGGGAATCAGGGATTGCATTGCACGGTGAGCAAACCAGCTCAAAGCCGGAGATTGCTTCGCTCCGCTCGCAATGACACTACAAGACAGCAGCGATGTTGGGTTTCTCCGCCTGAGGCGGATCAACCCAACCTACGGTGACTATCGCGGCTGGAAGCCGCTCCCACAGGTGCGACCCGTTGCGGCACCGGGAGCCGCTTCTCATATCCGGGCCACGGAATTCAGGAAAAATTCGGCACATCATCCTGTGAATTGAAATCCGCCTGAATTTCCCATCATTCATGTGAAATAAACCTTCAAGTTCATTCCCTATTTTACCGATAATAAATTTATTGGGATCGTTGCGGACATCCAAATGACAGCGGCCATTGACGCGGATGGATTCCCGCCTCTGCGGGAAGGACTGCAATGAAAATAAAATTGGAAAAGCAGGTATTATTAAACACAGGAATACACGGGTGAAAGCGGATTCGAAAACCAAGACCTCCAGTCGCGACAAAGGAGATATCTGGATTATCTCGAATTGCAGAAATCCGGCAACGGATCTGAGCGGTATTGAAATTGTTCCCGACGACGGGACGCTGAAAGCATACGAAATATCCGATATCGCTTATTATCTGTTGAACCCTAACCCGATTGAAATCAAAAAGCGCCTGATCGGATGCGAGATCCATTACCGCCAGCGGCGTTGGGTCGCCCTAAAAAATGCGTTCAGCAAGCTGTTTCCGCAACGGCTCCGGCGAGTCATCAACGCCGATCATCTTCCCCCGGATGTTCTGATTACAAACTGCAAACTCAAAATACCCCCTCTGAAAGATTCGGATCTGCAGGCGCACCTTGCCAAGATTTACGAATCGCTCAGGTCTTATGATCCTGCCACCAAACGGTTGCCCCGGCTAAACCTGCGCAAAATTGTCCATATTATCGGCATCTGCGAGGATGTCGGCGGAAATTTGTCCTATTTAAAATTACAGGGCGGAGCCGAGGACAAACTAAAATACCTGGCAACGAATATGTCAAAAGATGTCGCTGTTGTTCTCAGAAGAGCCTGCCAGGCCGACGGCTTGTTTGAGTTGAGAGGGTTTGATTTCGGATCCTACGATGCCCAAAAATCCCACTGTCTCATATTTTTTTTAAAAAATGGAAGCCCTAAGCTGGGTGTGTTAAAAGCGGACAATCAGATTGCCTACTGGCTGGATAACGATCAGCCGTTGAGGTATTTGCACCTGCTTGAGCACTCCATCAACGCCAATCCAAATTTGAAAAAGGCCTTCACGCTGTGTCGCACAGGCAAGGCCAGGGCCATCAAATTGTTTTTCAATCGCAAGCTGGAGATCGACTATTCCAGGTCTCATTTTCCGAAAGTGTATGAAGACGTGCTCAATGCGTGCAACGTCAATTCGAATCAACGCAATCTGGTCAAGAATTCACTAAACTATTTGCAAATCGGTGTCTCCCTAAACTATGTGCCGCTGTCCGATTCCGGAGAAGATCGGCTGTATACCCACATATCGGTTCTGCATGATCTCAGAGCGCTGGAATCTCTGAGAAATAACCTGCCGCAAGTCTATTCGGCCATCAGCAAAGGCGCGTTTCTGTCGGAAGCCGGCCGGTTTTATTTACTGGACTCCATTGAAGGTCACAGCTATGCCTAATGACTACCGCAAAAAAGACTATGAGTGGATCAAGGAGCTGCTGGACTATCCCCGCACCCTGGAAGAACGTCTTCATTTTTTTGACGATACCTCGCAGATATCCGTTCCCGAGGATCCCATCGATCAGGTCATTTTTCAGGAGCGGGCCAAAAGGGCCATCCGCAAAATTGCGCAAAACAAAGGACATATCCTCATGGTGGGAAGGCCGGGGACCGGAAAATCCATGCTGGCCAATATGTTCAAGCAGATGCTGGAAAAATCATTCGGCGATTATATCAAACCAAAGGATGCGATTATTGCCTATCCCGGAAGAGATCGCAATCATATTCGCTTTGCCTATGAGCGCCCTCAGAAGATGGATAAGCTGCTCATTTCGCTGAATGAGGCGATCGAATCCGCCCGGGACAGTGTCGATGAATTCAGTCTGTCGGATCAAATCCAGTCGGCCCGCAAAACAAAAATCTTTTTGCTGTTGATGGCCTTTGCCAGCGTGGCCGCCGGAATATTTTTCCCGCCGGCCTTTATTGCCACCGGGCTTGCCGGTTTGGGAGCCATCTTTATGCATATGCAGCAAAACAATTACAAGGCCCAGGAGAAGATTCAACGCGAAGCCAACGTGGACCGCAAAAACAGCGTCAAACACCTTTTTGATATGGTGCCGGAGATTTTGTATGATCCGCGCAAAGACAAAGACCTGATGGCGCGTGTTTCCGAGCCGGATGCCAGAAACATGAAGGGCGGGTTTCGCCACGACCCATACCAATCCGGCAATCTTGAAACACCGGCTCACAAGCGGGCTTATCTGGGAGCGCATGCCAAATCACCGATCATATTTGTCGACGAGTTAAAGACCCTCAATAAAGTCGCTTACATGTCGGATCTGCTGGAGATCATGCAGAACAAACGCTACATTCTGGAAGGGGGCAGAAACACCGGAAGCGGCGCCGCCGATCGATCCGAAAATTTTTTAAAGGCTGACAACATAATCGTTGCTTGCTGCAACCACGACACCCTGAACTACCTTCAGGAGGAAGGAGAGGGGGCATTTCTGAGCCGCATCGAAGATAAAGGCGAAATTATCCAGATGGAGAGTGCCGTGCCGGAAACCCCTGATACGGTTCAAGAGGCCGCCCAGTATGTCAAACAGGAAATTATTAACCTAGGCGTTGAATTCAAGGAATCCTGGGGAGAGGTCATCGAGAAGGAGGGCTATGACAGTGTCAAAAAGCGAAGTGAGTATATTTTCGGCAAAGCGCTTCCGGACGAATTTAAACTGCAGGAAAGGGAGTTTAATCGAGGTGCTGTTTTGGAGGTCATCAAGGAGCTTCGCTGCCGGGCAGCCGACGGCAAGCTCAGCAGCATTTTGCGGCCCATCAACGGGCTGATCAAATCTGCCGAATTTGAGGCCATCTTTGAAAATTCACCCCTGGTTGAAGCCAGACATGTACGCCAGGCGGTTAAAGAACATTTAAGCCTGGAAGGCGGTCTTTCCAAAGAGATCAGCGAACATAAGAAGTATCTCAAAAAGTATATAAGCTCCCTGACGGATTCGATTGGCTATGTGGTCGGTCTGGCCGTCATTTATGCGTCAACCAGCGGACAGATGTGCGGCCAGCCCTTGCCGATCCATTGTCAGATCAATGTCGGAGCGTCCGACAAAGTGGTGGCGCCCGGCAAACTCGGTGATATTGCCAAGGCCGCTGCCCAGAATGTGAGAGCCTCCATCAAGAATGTGTTGAACAACATCGGTGCACCGCATGTGGGCTATGAAATGTATGTCGAATACATTCAGGCGCACAGCGGCATAGAAGGTGACAGCGCATCGGTGGCCATCGATATTGGGTTGATCTCGGACTTTATCAGGCAACCGGTCAATCAACGCTACGGGGTGACCGGTTCCTTAACCGGCGATATTATTCTGGCTGTCGGCGGTGTCACCGAAAAGATTCGGTCGATTATGGATCCGGAGCTCGGTATGGAAGGCGCATGCATACCCTGGCTCAACAAGCGCGACATCGAGCCGTTGCTGATCAACACGCAAAATGAATATATCCAAAACGATAAAATCCCGGGTATCCGAATTTATCGGGCTGAAGACAAGCAAGATCCGTTTGATATCTATTTTTGCAAAACCAAATACAATGCCTATGAAATCTTGATGGGCCTCCAAAAAAAAGAGGTTGAAGCCAGAATGGTTGAGCGAAGTAAAAAGGATTTGGAAATTATTCAGGGATTGAGGCCAACGGCTTTCAATCCAAAACAAAATTAGTATTGCCCTCCATGGTTTTCATCAGATTGACCGAAGTAATTCCGATCTTAAACAACCGATTGAAACGCCCGTTCCCCTTGGAGTACCCCCTCCAGCTCCCTGAGTCGAGCATAAATCTTTAACAGTGCCAGGATAAGCCCGAACCAGCCGGCTGCCAGGGCCACGCTTTTACTGACGGAAATGAGGGCGTTTACCATCAACCCCAACACGCGTATGCCAACGCTGAAGCTATTTGCCGATTGGAGAAAAGTTGCCAGGCTGGTCTTTACCTTTTGATGATTACGCTCAGGATTTAAGTACATTCGGTAGTCATAATTGCGGTCGCGATTGATGACGATGTGGCCCACATCCGAATCCGGCAGCGTTTTGTGAAACAGAAACGAAACCGCCTCCTTCGTAATTTGAACGATACGCTTCAATGTTGGAAACGCATTCAGGGCGTACTGGCAGGCAAGCCGGGCAACATTTTTGACCCAGGTCTCAACCTTTTTCACGATTTTATGAAACAGGGATTTAAACCAGCGCCACACCCGTTTGATGCCGTCCCAGATGCGACTGCCGATGGTTTTGATATGCCCCCAGACCTGATCGAGCACTTCTTTTTTTTCTTTGACCAGCATATCATAGAGTTGTTCGCTTTGGTTCGGATCTGCAATTCGATTGCCCTCCTGCTGGATTTTTAAAAGAGTGGCGAAGAAGAAGCCTTTAATGCGGGCGGCGTGATTCAGGGCATCGCTCCTGCGCATGCCATATTCCCGCCAGAACGTGTAGAGCGCATGAAAGAGCGGATAGCTTCCCGGCATATAGGTCAGCCGTTCATTTCCCCGTGGGATTTTGAATGTAGCCGTGCCATCAAGGAGGACGTCGTATCCGAGCAGCCATAGCTCGACTTTGGCGCAGCAGATGATGAACCTGTGAATTAAGCGATTGGCATCATGATCCCGGATGTCGGCGGGACGATGCAGCATGAAATTTTCACCGGCTTTTCCCAGCCGCAGCGCGATACCGTCCTGGTCAAACAGGACGTTGATGGTGTCGAATACCAGATCGGGATCCAACCTTGTGTCATGCAATCTCAAGATCCGGCTGATCAGAACAAATTTCGCGAGGGCCTTCTGCAGTTTTTGGGTTTCCTGCGCTTGTTTGGAGGGCAATAAACCGAGCACAAACAGCCGCAGCTTGATGGCGCGCAACAGGGCCGCGTTGAGGTGATCGCCGTTGAACCATTTTCGCAGGTGGCTGGGGTGCTCAAAGCTGACAAGCTCCTGCAGCGCTGTCCAGGTTTGCCGGCCAACCCAGCCATCCTGCTCTAATTCCGCCTCCGCCTGAAACCGAGAGATGGCCTCTTTGAGCGTGTCGTCGATTTCCGGGCGGTGACTGTCGCGATTCAGGTAGCCCAACAGGTAAAGTCGCGTGCGAATCGTACAGATGCGGGATTCGATAAGCTCTTTGGAGCGCACCTCCTGCTCAGAACCCGGCAGCGGCGCCAGCACCCCCTCGCGATTCGCCTTATCCAGAATGGCGTCGAGTTCATCGAAACGCTCGGGCGCCGCAAAATTCTGCAGCACCGGCAGCCGATAGCCGTCCAATTCGCGCGGTTGGGCCATTATACGATCTCGAGAATATCTTTGAACATGGCAATCAACCCCTCACGCACACTCTGTCCGGCCTCCACCGCTGTCAGGTGGACTTCCAACATGTCGGCTGGTATATCTTCTGCAAAATAGTTGTCCGAGTCGCCATCGAATTGGATCCTTGCGGCTGCGATCAATTTGACTTTTCCGGCTGCTTTGGCCTCCTTCAGCAGTTTTGTCCAATCAATCACATTGCCGCTCGTGTTCTTGTCGAGAACGGCGGTGATGTCGCCGGAGAAGGTTTGCACATTGAGCTCAGATAAGTCCGCAATGCCCTCGCCGAGTTTTTTAAATACGGACATGGTATTTCTCCTTTCGTCGCTAAATTTGTATCGGTCAAGCCTAAAATGCAGCAAAATGAGAGGCAGGTCAACACCCCTGACGGCATTTTAAATTGTTCGTCGCAGGGTAAATTCCCGTCAGTTCCTTTGATTCGTTGTAGCGGTTTACAGGGGATGCTGTCCAAAATACTTCAGAGATTGCAGTTCATGGAATCACCCTTTTCAAGTAATGCCAGCACCAATATACCGTCACAAGTTGCCAACCATCTTTGCCGTATTGGGTTAATATCCGCGAGGTTTTTTCTGCTCCTCCCCAGATAAAAACGCATTTGTATTCAAATCTGGTCATTGTACAAAACCCTTCCCCATTGCCATCATCCGATAAATCTCAATAATTCTTTCATTAACTAGCCAAAATATTTTATCTATCTTTTCATATGATACCAACTTTATTTGATCGTCTTTCAAGGATTAAGGTATCGCGCCACACTCCGTCAAGTCGAGCGATTCGTTTTCTAATGCCAACCTCTTTAAACCCATGACTCAGATGCAGCTTATGGCTGGCAACGTTTTCAGGAAATATAGATGCATACAGGGTCCAGATTCCATTTTTTTCAGACTCATCGATGATGGCCTTCATCAGCTTGCTGCCGATTCCTTTGCCTAAATGGTCGGTATCAATATAAATACTAATTTCGGTGACTCCCTCATAGCAGCTGCGCGCGGAAACCGGTGCCAATGCGCCCCATCCAATAATCATAGCATTTTCCTCATAGACGAATCTGCAGAAATGATGGTGAGCTAAATCCCAATGTTTCCAATCCGGTGCCTCTGTTTCAAATGTGGCGTTTCGTGTTTCAAGCCCCTTTTTGTATATTTCCAAGACACGCGGGCCGTCGCTGTCGTGCATTTTTCTGATCATTCTTGAGTAGAAATTCCTTATATCGCTTTAAAGATTGTTAGCTAGGATTCATATCCAAACGTTATCATCAGCGGTAATCTCACCACCAGCATTTCCGGTATTTATTGTACCGGCTGGTTCGACGAGCATAATTTTGCATTCGTTTTTGGCGTAAGGCTTGTGCTCTACCCCCTTTGGTACAACAGTCATCTCTCCCGCCTTCAAGTCAACCTGCCCTTTACGGAACTCGATTGTCATTTCACCATCAAGAACTATGAACACTTCATCGGTGGCGTCATGCGAGTGCCAAACGAAATCACCCTGAAATTTCACAAGCTTGAAATGATAGTCATTCATTTGAGCAATGATTTTAGGGGCCCAATGGTCAGAAAATTTGGCGAGTTTTTCCTGAAAATTGATTACTACACGGTCCATCTCATTTCTCCATACTTCTTGCGGATAATGATAGGCATAAGTGCCGGGCGGATACAAAGAGTGGGGCTTCGATTAGGATACCTTTTCCACCACTTCTCA
>CP070694.1:4714192-4720300 GCA_020353355.1 Desulfobacterales bacterium
CAGGCGGATGTGACCACCCGGCGATTGGTGGATAAAATCGATTTTGAAGCCACGGCCATCAATGCGCTGACCTCCTGCGGACCGGAAGACGTCCGAGTGCCATTGGCCTTCGACAGCGATCGTGAAGCAATGGCGGCGGTGCTGATGACACTCAGGCCCTATACCATTGATGACCTGCGCCTAGTTCATATCAAGAACACCCTTGAGTTGACCAATCTGTTGGTCTCCAAGGGATGTCTTCTTGAACTGGCCGACAAACCCGGGGTACAGATTGAAGCGCAAGATTTGCAACTCGAATTTGACCGCAGCGGCAACCTGCTCTCATGGGTCGAAGGCACCTTTTAAAGGATTACGTATCCATAAAAAATGAGTCGTTTTATGAGAGGAAACCGCGGACGATGACGAACTCACCGGCAACAGATTTCGCTGTAATCAATGGTAATCTTGTCACCCTCGATCACAAAGATAGTACAGCTGAGGCTGCTGCTGTAAAAAACGGAAAATTTATTCGGATCGGTTCCACAGAAGAGATCAGGGAATTCATCGGTCAAGATACGCAGGTTATCGACCTAAAGGGTAAAACCGTCACCCCGGGTTTTGTGGAAAGCCATTGCCATCCGTCCATGGCGGGTTTGAATTTGTGTTTTGAAGTTGATGTGAAGCAGGCGGCATCCATCGACGATATTGTCAATTTGTTGCAGCAAAGGGCGGAAAAGCTTCCCAAAGGAAATTGGGTCAAAGGTTTTGGCTATAATGACCAGCGGCTGAAAGAAAAGCGACATCCGACCCGATGGGATCTGGACAAGGCAACTGCCAGCCACCCCATATTCTTGAGCCGCACGGATGGTCATCTGGCGGTGGCAAATAGTGCCGCATTGAATCTGGCTGAGATTTCCAAAGATACCGCTGATCCCGACGGGGGCCTCCTGGACCGTGATTCTCAAAGCGGAGAGCCCACCGGAGTGTTGCGGGAACAGGCCCAAACCATTGTCAAAGCGCTGATCCCGTCTTATACAATAGCGGATTTTAAAGAAGGCATCTTAGCGGCCTGCCATCAGCTCGCCAGCTGGGGTATAACCTCATTTCATGACGCGGCTGTGGGCCGGGAAGCGATGACAGCCTATCAGGAATTGCTGGCCGAAAATAAATTACCCTTGCGCGTCGGGATGATGATCCCCGGAATTCCGTTGTTGGAGTTTCCCGGCTATCTCGATGAACTAAAAACGTTGGGTATTCAGGCCGGTTTTGGAAACGAGCGCTTGCGGATTTACGGCACCAAGTTTATGTGCGACGGCAGCATGAGCGGCTGGACGGCCGCCCTTTACGAGCCCTATGCCAATGAACCCGGCGAACTGGGGATCACGGTCGTACCGAAAGATGAGCTTGCGGCCGGCATTGTTGAGGCTCACAAAGCCGGACTGCGTCCCGTGACCCATGCCATCGGTGATCGCGCCATCGATATCGTGCTCGATGCCGTTGAATTCGCATTAAAAGAAAGACCGGATCAAGATCACCGCATGAGCATTGAACACTGCAGCCTGCCCACCAGTCAAGCCATTGACCGCATAAAGCGCTTGGGTGTTCTGCCATCGTCTTCGGTGGGATTTATTTATGAGCTGGGTCCGGCACATCTCTTGGGGTTGGGTTCGGAACGGATTAAAGGCTATTTTCCGCATAAAACCTATCTTGAAAAGGGGATCATATCGGTGGGAAACTCGGACTGGTCGGTAACATCCGGCAACATTGCCCAACAGATTTACGGCGTGGTGACCCGCAAGTGTTATAGCGGTGAAGTTGTCGGAGCTGAGCAGGCCATCCCGGTCAAAGAAGCCCTGCGCCTTTATACCGTTAATGGCGCGTATGCTTCATTTGAAGAAAATATCAAGGGATCCATCGAGCCAGGTAAGCTGGCGGACATGGTGGTTTTGGATCGAGATATCCTGAGCATTCCCGCAGAGGAGATAAAGGATATACAGGTTGAGATGACCATTGTCGGCGGAAAAATTATTTACCACCGGGGTTGAGCATAGGCGCTCAAGCAGGCGTTAATCGTTATTTATTATTCGTTATTAGAATTTGATATGAACATCATTTAATAATCCTATGATTTCAGAATGACCGATAGAATTCCGATAGCTATTATCGGCGGCGGCGTGATGGGCCTGGCCGTCGCATATACGCTTCTTGACAGAAGCGAGCAAAATATCGTCCTGCTCGAAAAAAATGAAGGCTTCGGATTGGAGCAGTCCGGAAGTAATTCCGGAGTTATCCATGCCGGATTTTTATATGAAACCGGCACGCTGATGGCCACCCTGTGTGTAGAAGGTGCGCAATTGCTTTATGAATTCTGTCGCAAGCATGCCGTTCCGCATCAACAGACCGGTAAGCTGATGGCAGCCACCAAGAAAGAGCACCAAAACGAATTAGAGAAGTATCTTAAGCTTGCCAGAAATAATGGATTGCAAGATGTCGCCATTATTTCCGGTAAAGAAGCCAAAAAATTAGAACCCTGTTTAGAGGTAAGCTCCGCCCTGCATGTACCGCAGTCCGGTGTGTTTGATGCATCCTTCTTTGTATCTACCTTGTATAAAAAAGCGACCGCTATTCATAATACCCCCGACCTTCTCATGAAAGCCTGCAACGTCGTCCGTGTAGAGCCCTATAAAGATTTTTTTAGATTGCACGTCGAGCAATCACGCGGGGATACACCGACATGGCAGCTTGATTGTGAGATCCTCATCAATGCGGCCGGTTTGTATTCGTGGGATATAGCCAAAATGATCAGCCCCCGTTTGCCCTATGAGAAGCAATATCTCAGGGGGGAGTACTATCAGTTCAATCGGCGCTATGATTTATTTATTGATATGAATGTTTATCCGGTTCCCACCTTAGTTGTGCTGCCGGACGGAGGGCATTTTTTGGACCTGGGCGCTCATTTAACGCCCAAAGTCGGGCCGGATGAGAGAGGAAATACGTCTGTTGCCAAAGAGGTTCTGGTCGGGCCGATTTTTATTGAAGTGCATAACCCGCAAGACTATCGCAGTACGACGGATCGGTCCGAATTTTATCAATCGGTAAAATCGTTTTTGCCTGCCTTAAAAGAAGATGATCTCTACCGAGGGCACACCGGAATCATCGGTCTGATTAAAGATCAGAAGGATTTTATCATTCTCAAAGACGACTCCTATCCCAATTGCATTCATCTTTTGGGCATGGAAAGCCCGGCCTTAACCGCATCCTTCGCCATCGGCAGATATGTGGCGGATATGATCACATGATGCTTCAGCAAAATATGCAACTTGCGTCAGGTGCCGTCATTTTGCCCTGGCTCGTGTATTGCATTAACCGTTTTCTGCCATTTGATCTCCGCCTTTACGGATTGCGGCCACGCCATCTCGATGGGCTGTGGGGGCTTGTATGTAGTCCGTTCTTACACATGAACCTTGGCCATCTCATTGCCAACACCGGAGCCCTTTTTGTTTTATTAACTGTGGCATTGTCATTCAGTCGAAAGCTAACGTTTATCGCTATTGTGATCATCGCTATCCTAGGCGGTGGGCTCGTCTGGGTTTTCGGTAAAGGCCACACCATTCATATCGGTGCCAGCGGGATTATTTTTGGACTGATCGGTTTTCTGATGTTTATCGGCGTCTTCCGCCGGGAATGGAGCGCACTGGCAGTTTCTGCGGCAATCTTTTTCCTGTACGGTGGGGCGCTGCTGTCTTTATTTTATGCGTTGCCGGGGATAAGCTGGGAAGGTCACTTTTTTGGTTTTCTCAGCGGGGTGTTGGCGGCCTGGTGGACGAAATCTGCAAAAAGCAAATCTTAAGCGCCGCTAGCGTCCGCTCACTTCTAAAAACAATGCGGTAGCCTTTGTACAAAATCCATGTTAAGGGAAACAATAACCTTGAAATTTGAGACCGACAAGCAAACCTGTAACTATCTATCTCAATTAAAAAAAATTCAACGGCCAATTTAGAGAATTCATTTTTAACCAACTTCGGAGAAACACCAAATGACCGACATGAGCCTGTATCAACAGCTGGCAGAGGATATCGGCTTCGAAAATTCCAAGCTGATACCAAGGATCTTTGCATACCTGGCCGATGAGGAGGAAGCCAAATTCATGTTGGCCGCATCGCCGCCGGCAACCCTCGAGGAGATCTCGCAAAAGAGCGGGTTACCCCTGGATAAGGTTAAATCCATGGTTGAACCTCTATTTAAAAAAGGTTTGATTTTTAAATCCAAAAAGCCGAATGCCACCCGCTATTATAAAGTCAGGCATTATCTCCAGTTTCACGATGCCACCGTGCTTGCCCCCGGCGTGGGTCAGGAATATCTGGATCTCTGGAAAGAATTTGAAGCCACCGAACGACCTGGTTATCTAGCTAAATTGAAAAACGTTGATTTCCCGCCGTTGATGCGGGTGGTGCCGGTAAATGTGACCCTCGAACCCCAAAACCAGGTCATGGCGTTTGAAGATGTCAAAAAAATGGTGGCCGAAGCTGTCACCATTGCGGTCACCAATTGCTCCTGCAGAACCATTCACGGCATTACCGATGTTCCTCTGGAAGTCTGCATGCAGCTAAACAGAGCCGCCGATTATGCCCTGGAACGCGGCACGGGACGGGAACTCACCTTCCAGGAGGCGATTGATATGCTCAAGATGTGTGAGGAGGAGGGCCTGGTGCATTGTGTGGAGAACAAATACGGGCTGGGCCATGTCATCTGTAACTGTGACAGCGTCGCCTGCGGTAACTGGGGCCACGATGGGGCCTATGTGAAAAAATTTACGGCGCCCAGCCGTTTTAGGGCCAGTGTTGATCCGCGCCTCTGTACGGCTTGCGAAACCTGTGCCGACCGCTGCTTTTTTGATGCCGTCACCATGACCGGCCCGGATGACACCGCCGTAATCGATGCCGATCAATGCATGGGCTGCGGCATCTGTGTGCCCACCTGTCCCGGCGATGCCATCACCTATGAGGAGGTCAGGCCGGTTGAATCTATTCCGAAGTAATGGAAAGGAGGCCATCGATGAGCTACGAGTTAATCATTGTGGAAAAAAAGGATCATGTGACCATCGTCACCATCAACCGTCCGGATGTGATGAATGCCATAAGCCCACCGACCAGTGCCGAACTGTCTCGGGCGTTTGACGAATTCTCCGATGATCCGGAGGCCTGGGTCTGCATTGTCACCGGTGCCGGTGATCGTGCGTTTACGGCCGGCAACGACTTAAAATATCAGGCGGAACACGGGGGCGAGGCTGTCGGCAGGGAAACAGCGAAAGTAAAAGGCGGTTTTGGGGGGATCACTTTTCGTTTTGACTGTTTCAAACCATTCATTGCTGCGGTTAATGGTTTTGCCCTTGGCGGGGGATTTGAGATCGCTCTGGCTTGCGACATCATCATTGCTGCCGAACACGCCACCTTTGGTTTGCCGGAACCCCGGGTCGGCATGATGGCGGGCGCATTGGGTGTGCATCGGTTACCGCGGCAGATTCCCTATCATCTGGCCATGGGAATGATCCTGGCTTCGAAACGGATCACCGCACAGCAAGCCATGCAATACGGCCTGGTCAATGAAGTGGTGCCCCTGGAAGACCTGATACCGACGGCTGAAAACTGGGCGGCGGAGATTATGAAGGGGGCGCCTCTTTCAATCCAGGCAAGCAAAGAAGCAGCGATCAAAGGGCTGAGCTACCCCCTGGAGCAATTCCCGAAAACATTTCCAATCCAGGAGGCCATGTATCGTTCCGAAGACTTTATCGAGGGTCCCCGTGCCTTTGCGGAGAAGAGGCCGCCCCAATGGAAAGGCCGCTAAAATCGGGTGATAAGGAAGTGCAAAGAATGTGGCATTTGTGCCAAGAAATGTCCCATAATAAAAACAACTGGGCTGGCAGATGTTTCACCGCCAGAAATTCAAAAGCAAATAAAAGCGTATCTGGAGACCGGAGATACCAACCAAACGGTTTTTCGTCGCGCATTTTCCTGCATGCAGTGTTTCCAGTGTGTGGATAAATGCTGCCCCGAGGGCCTGGACCCCATGACGGTCAACGAAATCATAAAATGGGGGTATCGGCAAAATAAGGTTGTCGAAATGGGCTAT
>CP070694.1:4720400-4728137 GCA_020353355.1 Desulfobacterales bacterium
CCAATATGCTGATGCTCCAGACCCGACAGGCTTTGGGTACCACAGCCTTGAGTCTCGCCTCTCAAGCGGCTCAATCCGTTCTTAGATTGTTCTAAGCCACCGGAAGCTGAGCTAATTCAAACAACCATTGAGCCTGGAGGGGGAGCAATCTCCCTCCATGGCTTAATCCTCCGGAGGTGAGAAAATGATCACATCAACCGTATCCAATGATCACATAGCGCCAGAAATGTCGCAGTTTGGCAAAAATGCGAAGGTCGCTGGTCACAAAATAAATTCACCTCAAAAAACAAACGGGGTTAAAGCAGAAACAATAACATCGGTCAAAATCAACGACAGCCTTTTTGAGTTTTCAGTTCCGCAGTCGGCCCGTTCAGCTATCAACATGATCGCTGCCAGTGTTCGGCGAGCAGATCTGGCGATGCTGGAAATCGAAAAGCAAATCGATCAAATGAAAGCCAGATTAACTGAGCATGTCAAAAATTTTCCTCCGTTTTTGTCCGGCAGTGATGAACGTGTCAAATTAATGAAGCGCTTTAGTGCCTTTCGACAGCAAATTAATCAATTGACCTTTCCGCCGGATAATCCGGGGGCGGAACATATCATGGCAGATCCATCCACCACCGGCCCTGCTGGTGATTGGAATGTAGATATTGATGATAACCAAAATCATATGACGATTCAGCGGCAGCCGGTTCACACCGGCACCGAAGGCCTTGATATTGCGGAGCTTCGGGAAACAGCAACGGATGAAGAAATTCATGCTGCACTTGAAAGCCTTGATTCAGCCAAAGAATCACTCGGACATCGACGAAGTGGCCTGGCTGCGGATTTCAAACAGATCCTGAATCAGATGAAAATCGGGGTTTAGATTTCTGGAGTAATACTGCTTGGGTAGATTCGATCATGGCGTTAAAAATAACACTAAAACCGAATGAGCGCATGATTATCGGCGGGGCGGTTGTTAACAACGGAGGCACGCGAACCGATTTTACGATCGAGAACACGGTTCCGTTGTTGCGTCAAAAAGACATCATGTCTGAAAAAGAGGCCAACTCCCCAAGCCGTCGCTTATATTTTGCGATTCAGCTCATGTATATCGACCAGCATAATGTCGTTGCCTATCACAATGCGTATTGGTCCATCGTGCAGGATATTGTCAAAGCAGCACCCAGTGTCCTAGGATTGATCGATCAAATCAGTGAGTTGATTCTGGGAAACCAATACTATCAGGCACTGAAGCTGGCCAAAACACTAATCGAGTATGAACAGGAGGTAACCCGTCGTGTACGCAAATCCAGCAGAAGTTTACAGATCAACTGACCAGGCCACCATGTCCGGCCGGGAAATCGAAGCGGCAGTGCTCACCAAGGCGGCATTGAAATTAAAAGAGTGTCAAAACAACTGGGAGGCCGACAATCGCGATCAGAAACTTGAAGAGGCGCTGAAGTTCAACCAACGTATCTGGGGCATATTTCAGGCGGAACTTGCCAAAGAAGACAATCCGCTGCCGGCGCAATTAAGACGAGATCTTCTGAGCTTGAGTGCCTTTATCGATCGACGAATTCTCGAAACCATGGCCTATCCGTCACCGGAAAAACTCACCATCGTCATCGACATCAATATCAATATTGCAGCCGGCCTCAGGGGTTCTCCAGCCAATGAACCGACCTTAGCCTTTGCCGAACAACCGTACGCACCGGCCTTCGAATAATTCTATTCCGCATGTCGTTTGCTTTAACGGTAATCAAATTGGGCCTGAAAAGGCCCATTTTTTTTTGAAATCAGAAATGTTCACTCCGTAACGGTTTGGGTTCCCCTCGCCGACAACTTTCCCGTAAGGCTAAAATATCATCACTGCCATGCTGACAGTTTATGGCAGCCTCCAGTATGCTGATGGCGTAGTCTCGTTTTTGGGCAGAGATCAACCGTTTGGCAAGATCCGAAAACGCAAAGCAAAGTCCTTCCCCCATCGGCGTTTGACCCAACCGTTGAAATCCTTGCATGCCCTTTTCCCTGCTGCCATCACAGCAATAGGCTGCCGACAACATAAACAGCGCCGCCAGATAATCAGGATGGGCGTGGACCAATTTTTCCAAAATACCGATGGCATCTTGCAGATTACCTAAAAAAAACTCGCTAATGGCCCTGTTAAACCGGGCCTCCTTCATCTGGGGATCAAGGGATACGGCTTTTTTGGCGGCCCCCAGGGCTGCGGGGTAGTCTCCCAGCTGCCAATAGGCCGAGCCCATATTCACATACGCTTCGGGCATATCGGGCTGCAGCAAAAGCAACCGTTGCCAGTAGGTGATGGCCTCTTGGTATTTTTCGAGGTTTCCGGCCTGAATGGCGAGTTCCCTTAAGGCGGCTGGATCGTTTCCGGTTTGGTCGAATTTGTGACTGCCGATGTCAAAATATCCTTTACCCTTGTGTTCGGTTCGCTGGGGATCCAAATCCCCATAATGGTGGACTGCAATTGAGCATGTTTCGATGCGGATACCGGCACGTTTTAAACAGGGATCGACCAATTCATGAACGGGATATTCAAATCGAATGGTTTCACGATTTGGAAACAGCCTGACCTTTTCACTGGGAAACCAACCAATGCCGGCTTCTTCTGCGTATTCACCTGTGTTTGCCACCCACCCCACCGTATTGGCACGCATGGTATAGTTTCGGGTCACAATGGAATAGGCCACCGCTTGCCTGTCCTCACACGCCATCAATTTTTCAAATTTCTCATAATCCTCAGGGGATATAACCTCATCGGCATCTATCACCAGAATCCATTGGGCTGCGGCCATTGACAGCGAATAATTTCTGGCAGCCGCATAATCATTTTCCCATTGATAATCAAAGACCTTTGCACCGAATATGCTGGCAATGGCTTTGGTATGATCCGTTGAGCCGGTATCCACGACGATGATCTCATCGACGAGCGGTTTGACGCTCGCCAGGCAGCTTGCCAGATGCCGCGCTTCATTTTTGACAATCATGCACAACGAAACCGTGGGGCAATCAGCAGCAACCCGGGAAATTTCCAGGGGCCCGATAAATTGCCTGACCCTCATTGCTGCCGCCAGGCCGTCTTCATCAAGACCAAAAACAATGATGGCTTTCTCGATCGCATCCATGGCAAGATCATATTTGCCTTGCTGAATGAGGACATCGATAAATAAGTAACTCAGGCGCTTATTGTAAGGATGGGCGTTGAAAACGCATTTAAAGATCGGTTCGCTTCTCTCATATTGGCCGCAGGCGGTGATAGCGGCATGATAGATTTGGGCAATATCGGCCTTCGTGGGGGACAGGCGAAGGCCGTTTTCAAAAAGATCCAAGGCATTTGCGGTCTCACCGTTTTCCCACTTCAGCGCCCCCAGGTTGGTATAGGGTTCACCATAGGTCGTTTCGGCATCAATGGCCTTTTTAAAATAATCTTCCGCATCGCCGGTCTTTTTTTGCCGATAGGCCAAGATTCCCTTTAGATTGAGCGCCAGCGCAAAGGTGGGATCTGCGGCCAACACTTGATTTGCCAGCACATCTGCTTCGCCATAATCCTGCAAGCCTTCCTTGCAATAGGCCATTAGGGCGAGCTTTTTTAGATCGTGATCCTCCGCAGGCATCTCGTTGAGCACCTCGAGCGCTTTGCTAAAATGCTTCTCATCTATCAGCTGCTCGGCTAGCTCATAATAAGGGTGTCTGTCTTCCGAATGCAGGCGGACACATTTCATAAACATGTCGATCCCTTTTTGCATGTGGCCCATCTGAAAGTACCGATCGGCTTTTTTTAGACTGGATCTGAATCTGTCCATATCCCCTAACACACATTTGTCAAACTGTATCCCTAGCGTTTTTTCGCCAATGATAGTGCCTGATTCAAAGGCATTCTTATACATGGCAATAATTTTTTCCTTCTCTTCTTTGAGAATTTGCAAATTCGCGTGCTCAATGCTGTCGGGTGACCTTAAATAAAGCCCCAGGCACACGGGAATATGCAGAAAGGCGTTGGTTTGTGAAATTCGCAGCCAAAACTCGTAATCGCCGGCCACCACCAAGGACTCGTCAAAAAATCCGTATTCCTCGTGCACCGCCCTGCGCCACATCGGCTGCGGCCCGATAAAACAATCCTGATTCAATAAATCCTTCCGACTCCAATTTAACCAGGTAAAATTTCCGACGGGCGTGCATCGATCAAACGTCTCATTCGCAGTCTCCGTAATCTTGAGATCCGCATAAACCAAGGCAACTTCAGGAAGGGTCTCGAGAATAGTTAGCATGACTTCGAACGCATCGTTGCGGTGGCGATCATCGGTGTTGGCATTGGTAATGTACTTTCCGGAAGATGCACGGATGCCGCGGTTCCAGGCAGCATAAACACTTTCGCGTCTTTCGGTTTTAATATATTTAATGTTTGCATATTTTTCTTGAAACGCCTTAACAATAGATTCCTCATTTTGTTCGGAACCGCTATTGACAACAATTATTTCGAGTTGATCCGATATGGTTTGTGCTTCGAGATCCTCCAAGCAACCGCCTATATATCTCTCGGAATTATAGGTAGAAACAATGGCAGATACAAGATATGACTTGTCGATAGATGTTGTTTTTGTTGGCTTGCGAACTCCATCAAATCTAGAAGTCTTTATTGAGTCCTCGCCTTTTGTTAAAATATCTTCGCTTTTTGAGTTTAATCCATTTGCTTTTGTAGGATTTTTCACATGAGGTGCGATGATCTGCTCGTATAACGCTTGGTATGCCTTTGCTTGCACCTGTAGCGGATATCTTGCCACTGCCGTTTGCCGGCACAGCGCCGAAATATTTGTACCGCTATTAGATAAAGAAATAGCCCAATCAATGCCCTCGAGGAGGCCACTGAGATCTCTGGGTTTCGCTAAAAAGCCGTTTTTCTTGTGGTCGATAAGTTCCGGCATTCCGCCAACATCAAATCCAACCACAGGAGTTCCACAAGCCATGGACTCTATTACAGTATTGGGGAGATTATCTTCAAGAGAAGGGATGACAAAAACATCCGCAGCGCTATAGGCTAAAGCCAGCTGGTTTTCATTCTCAAAATGACCAAGATGCAAAACTGGATGCTTTGAATCAATTGGAAACCCTTCAGGCACAGCACCAAACGTAAGAACGAAGATATCATATTTTCCGTTTTGGGGAATTTTATTCAGCGCCGCCAACAGATAGCCGAACCCCTTTCTTGCATTGTCGATGGAGGCTGCTCCGAAAAGAATAACCTTAGCAGAGGCAAGAATGTTTATAGCCTTCCGGATGTTTGATTTAGGATAGGGTTTAAAGATATCCAAGGGCAATCCATAGGGGATCACATGGATCGGAAAACCGGAAATTAATTTGCTCTCCGAGGCGCATTGCCCCAGCCATTGGCTGGGCGTGACAATATTTAAATTCAACGTTTGATAAGTGGTAAATTTATGATTCCATATTTCTCTTGATAAATCACCATCGACATTGGACCCTAACTGCGGGCAACCACCGCAGGTATTCGTATATTTTTGGCAGTTTCCGGAATAATGACAGCCACCGGTAAAAGGGTTCATGTCATGAAGCGTCCAGACAAGCGGTTTGTTTCTAAACACGCCGGGTGCTCTGTGATAGTTCAGCAGTCCCGCCACCCAGTGTAAATGGATAATATCGGCATCTTTTATTTCCTGTATGAGATCGAGTCTAATATCTGATAACGCGTCGCTGAAAATTTCAAGTCCCTCAGGTCTATTTTTGTATTGTGAAATTAAGGCGCCCCAGCGCATCCACTGTCGATTCCAGCAGGGTGATTCAAAACTCACGACTTCTAAACAACGAGTTGGCGTGCCAGAATAATCGAAAGGAAGCACTTTAACGCTTGGATCCTTACTTCTCTTATTCATCACCAACATGGCTGAATCGGCGCCTATTTCTTGAAGACCCTTGTGCAGTCTGTAGGCCGCTTTTCCAGCTCCACCAAAATCATAGGTACATAAATGAACGATTTTGAGCTTCTTTTTCTGAGTGTTAAATATTTTCTTTGATGGAGTTAAATTAGGCTGCAGATCATAATAATTTCTAAAATTTTTGTAGATCTCGTTATTGATTGAAATACAATCCGGATATCGAGTGGGTTTCCTATCAGAAATTCGCGGCGAAAATTTATCTGTAGGACAACAATGGATACCGCTTCCATCCATACCGATATTGTCAATATGGGATAATGTTGGATAGATGTAATAACCTTTATTTAAATACACAGTAATTAGCCAATTCAAAGTCCAGACATCTCTTAAATGACCGTATTTCATTTGCTGAAGCATATGAGGAATGTCGGTTCCGCCTTGATCGAGATCGATTTTTTCTCTCAGGGCCCTTTCATATGCTTTATATAAGTCAGATTCATAGTTCTTCCATCGGTTTTCCCATGTTGCCCATCCCCAGCTGCCAATTCTCGGATAAAAGTAAAGATCATAGGGATAGGTCTCTAGGATAGACTCGTGAATAGGTACCGTATATCCACTGATCCCGAATATTTTTTCATTGTCTTTGTATTTTTCTAGACAATTTTCAATAAAATCGAAAAAATATATTTGTGGAACGCAGTCATCTTCTAGCAAAATGATGCGTTCATTATCTTGAAAGACGTGGTTAACAGCGCCAACTATTGATTTTGCTAAACCTAAATTATTATCCTGTTCAATAATGTGGGGGGCTGTCCAATCGATGCCATAAATTAAACGCCTTGTTTCATAAATTTTTGATAGGTCCTTGTCTGTCTTGGGCCCATCCGAGAATACATAAAGATTTTGAACATTATGCCTCTGCAAAGCATCTAAAACCTTTTTGGTATGCAGGGGCCTATTGTAAGTTATCAATGCTACAGGCGTCGTGATCATGATCAATTCTTTAGCTGTTTTATTTTAAAAACCAAGACGATGAAACTGTCCAGAGGAACTTCCACGAAAAAACCGGGAAAAAGACTGCGGATGAGGCGCTGATAGGCTCCTGCGGAGGCAAACCGCCTGGCGTCATCAGAGCGGGAAATTTCATCCGGTAAAAAACGTTTTGAGTCGAATTGAATAAAACGGTTTCAAGCAGAAAATATGCCAACTGCTTTATATTAAGATCTAAAATTATTATAGCTAGTTATAGTTCTACTCGAATTTAATCCGGAAATTTCTGTCAATTAAGTGACGCCGAATGCGAAATAATTTTCTAATTTGCAATTATTGAAATATTGCCTGACAATCCAAGATCTTAAGATTTTTGCAAAATTGCCGATATAATTTATCATGAGTCTATTTTCATCAATTTTGGGTATTCTCTAAAAACTCATCTTAAATAGTCAGGTACGTAAAAAAGAGACTATAACCACATGGTAAATAACTCTTGTTACCATATGAAAGAAGAAAAAACCCTGAACTCCTCATCGAATGACGGGAATCCAGATTGGATATTGAAGGACGGCCAAGAGAAATATGATCTTCTGTTGGAGCTCAGCAATGACGCAATCCTGATCGTCCAGGACGGCAAAATTAGAGAAAGCAATGATCTCTTGGCGCAAATGTGCGGCTATGCCATTGAAGAAGTACTCGATACGGATTTTGCCAGCTTCTTCCAGCCGGATGATATGGCGCTTTTTGAATCGGTATATGAGCATTTGATTGGAGATCCAAATGCCATTGAAGTCCATGAGGTGGTGTTGATATGCAAAAATGGACGCAAGTTGAATGTAGAGATTAC
>CP070694.1:4728237-4731657 GCA_020353355.1 Desulfobacterales bacterium
AGTCACTTTAGGCACTTTTACCAATCATTCGAAGTCTATTAGTAAAATAGCCATTTAAAAGTTAGTAATTATTTAGGCTCTCGGTAGAGTGCCAAGGCTCCGCTCCTTGCGAGTTTTTTGATTCCCATCGGTCTTAATAAGTTCAATAGGGCTGTTAGCTTTCCTTCATCGCCGGTTACTTCGAGAATATAATGCTCCAGACCCACATCAATAACCTTGCAGCGGAAGATATCCACAATTCGCAAGATTTCCGCGCGATGTTCGGGTTTGGCCTGGACACAGATCAGCGCCATTTCACGCTTGACAGCCTTGGGGCCCGTCATGTCGCGCAGTTTGATGACATTGATCAGCTTTCTGAGTTGTTTTTCGATTTGCTCAATCACCGGCGGATTGGCTTTTGTCACAATGGTGATCCTGGACACTTTGACGTCCATAGTGGGAGCAACACAGAGGCTTTCGATATTGAAGCCCTTGCCGCTGAACAAACCGACAACACGTGAAAGCACACCGGGTTCATTATCGACCAGCATGGTCATGATATGTTTTTCTTCTTTCATAAATTAGGTTCCATTCGGCGCTTAGCTTTATTCAGTCTATATATTGCTTCAATCGCTTATCACATCCAACGACAAGTTATTTGCTATTCGTTATTGGTTATTCGAATAACGAATAGCCACTAACCAATAACTGAACTACACCAGTAACATCTCAGTAATCGGTGCCCCCGCCGGCACCATCGGATAAACACTTTCTTCTTTGTCCACCCGGAAGTCCATAATTACCGGCTGGGCAATGGATAAGCCTTCTTTTAGCACGGATTCCACTTCTTCAGGTTTGGTTGCCCGCAACCCCACCGCCCCATAAGCCTCTGCCAGCTTGACAAAATCAGGTGCATGATCCATGTGGGTGCAGGCATATCTTTTTTCATAAAACAATTCTTGCCATTGCCGGACCATTCCCAGGTAGCTGTTGTTTAAAACAACCACTTTCACCGGCAGGCAACATTGCACGGCGACGGCCATTTCCTGAATATTCATTTGAATACTGCCGTCTCCGGCGACATCGACGACAAGCTTATCCGGACACGCAATCTGAGCACCGATGGCTGCCGGAAGGCCAAAACCCATGCATCCCAATCCCCCGGACGTAATAAAATGGTTGGGACTATCAAAATGGTAGTATTGGGCAGCCCACATCTGGTTTTGGCCAACTTCAGTCGTAATAATGGCATCGCCGTTTGTTATTTCATAAAGCTTTTCGATGACATACTGGGGTTTAATGGTCTCTTGCTGTTTATACGCCAAGGGGTTTGTGCTTTTCCATTGCTCTATCTGGTCAAGCCATGGTTTCCGTTTGGTGCTGATATCGCCCAAGTCGATCTGATCAATAAGCTGATTCAGATGCTTTAAGCTGGTATTACAATCTCCGACCACAGGAATCGTCACCGGGATATTTTTGCGTATGGATGTGGGATCGATATCGATATGCACAATTTTAGACTGAGAGGCAAATGAGTCGGTTTTGCCGGTAACGCGATCGTCAAAGCGGACACCAACGGCGATCATTAGGTCACAGGCACCGGTGCTCATGTTTGCGCGGTATGTGCCATGCATCCCGATCATACCCAGCCACAATGGATCCGTGCCCGGAAATGCACCGAGCCCCATGAGCGATGTGGTAACCGGCATCCGGGTTTTGCGCGCCAATTTAGTTAACTCCTCCGAAGCTTTTGAAAGAATTATTCCTCCTCCGGCAAATATGACCGGTTTTTCAGCTTGCTCGATGAGCTCCACCACTTTACGCAATTGCTTCATGTTTGGCTGATAGGTTGGGTTATAGGATTTTAATTTGACATCTTTTTGGGGGACATAATCTATTTTGCCTTTGACGACATCTTTGGGCAGATCTACCAGAACCGGACCGGGCCGACCGGATTGTGCCAGATAAAACGCCTCCTTGATGATGCGGGCAAGATCTTCTGTCGACTGAACCAGATAATTATGTTTCGTGCAGGGACGGGTAATCCCGACGATGTCTACCTCCTGAAACGCATCATTACCGATAAGGCTCGTAGGTACCTGACCGGTAATGATCACCACCGGAATGGAGTCCATGTATGCGGATGCTATTCCGGTAACCGTGTTGGTTGCGCCGGGCCCGGATGTCACCAAACAAACGCCAACTTTGCCGCCCGCCCGGGCATATCCATCGGCTGCGTGTACAGCACCCTGTTCATGCCGGACGAGGATATGCCGAATGTCGGTTTTGGCAAGCTCGTCATAAATATCAATGACGGCACCGCCGGGAAAGCCGAAGATGGTATCGACCCCCTCATCCTTGAGCACTTCCATCAGGACCTGCGCGCCGGTCATTGTTTTAGATTTTTGTTCCGTCTGAGGATTCATGGTTGCTTCGTTGTGTCTTCGATACACTTTTCCTGGCCTCCCTTGATTGGTTAATTTGATTGAAAATCAAATTTTTGCAAAAAAAATCCGTTACCGGCCTTTTAGGGCTGATAACGGATTTTATTTTTTTCTATGAGTTTACGTTAGGCCATTATCAACCCCTTTGCTCGCCGCCGATAATTACACCGACAACGAGAATCAGAATAAGACTGATAAGGTTTTTAATGGCGATAACGTGATTCATGATTATAACAGAGAGTTTTAATTTTAATGCAACCTAACAGCCAAAAAATACATTGTCAAGCTTTTTGTGTATACTCTGTGGTATAAAGTCGATTTTTTTTGTCCGGGGAGTCTACTGGATGGAATTTTTTGAATTTTCCTCACAAAAACCTTCCCTTAGATAGCGACCCGCAACCCAGCCCTTTATGCCTTCATATTCTATATAGCACCATCGAGGGCGTTCTTTTTTAATTTTGTTTTTTTCTGCCTCTGAGAGACTTGTAAATTCATCGAATGTCAGGCCGCCAACACATTTGAAGTTTTTTAGGCATTTGCCGTCAGGCGGTATCTCACCGATTTTTTTGGATCTCCAGTTCGCCTCCTGCCGAATATTGAGCACATCTCCACTCTCGACTCCATGCACTTCCCAGTAATCCGGTCCGTCAGCCTCAGAAAAAGCATCATGGTTTATTAGAACAAATAATAAAACCACTAAACCACGCAGGCAAGTTTTCATTTTTTTATTCCTAAAATCCTAACATCAATAATACTCGGTCAGCGATTATCTGTATCATGAATTTAACCACTTTGCCATGATTACAAAATGACGTCAACTTGAGAGAAAGCTTTCAAAAGTGTAAAAATAAAGACACGTAGATGTAATCACAAAAATTTGGGGTCCTCAAGAGTCTGGAACAATTTTGTCATTAATAATTTAGATATGTTTATCAGTATCGGTACTTTTGAGAATCTCGATTTTGTGCAGATACTATGTAGATATCGTTAATTGAAG
>CP070694.1:4731757-4734768 GCA_020353355.1 Desulfobacterales bacterium
CGGCCAAGCCGGATGATTCCAGCCCCCATTTCCGTAAAAGGGATAGGTTGACTCATCGATTCGGTTTCCTCTTTATATTTACCAGATAATAAATTCCTACTCAGTTGAGCTGCTTCAATTGAGGTCTGGTATTTAATGAAACATAATTAAAAGAATTAGTATAAAATAGAGAAACCGGCTTTTCAGCCGGTTTCTTTTGATTCGTTCAGCAGTGTTTTTCCTGCCAGGCAAGATCGAGGGTTCAAGGGCAAGGCGTAAGTGCACCTTTTTATGCTGCCGGAGAACTCACAACCGCTTCCACCTTTTCCAATTCCTCCAGAGGGATATGGCAAAGTATCCGATGGCCGCGTGCCGAATCTCGCCAGGGAGGTCTCTCCGTTTCGCAAATTTTCCCATCCTCCGGGAGCATATTTCGGCGTGGGCACCGTGTGTGAAAAACGCATCCACTAGGTGGGTTGAGGGCGCTGGGCACATTGCCGCTGAGGCGAAGCTCTTTTTGCGCTACCTCCGGATCCGGGATGGGAACCGCCGAAAGCAAGGCTTCGGTGTATGGATGGTACGGAGGTATGTAGATTGCATCGGCCGGACCGATTTCCACAACATGACCCAAATACATGACTGCAATGTCGTCTGAGAAGTAGCGGACCACGCTCAAATCGTGGGCAATAAAAATCATGGATGAGCCGAAAACCTGTTGAATCTCCAAGAGGAGATTGATGACAGCAGCCTGGACCGAGACATCCAGGGCAGAAACCGGCTCATCACAGATGATCAAATCAGGCCGACTGGCCAATGCGCGTGCGATGCCGACCCGCTGTTTTTCCCCGCCACTGAGTTGTCGAGGGAGGCGGTCATAGTACGTGGGCGGAAGGCGAACAGCCTTGAGAATTTTAATAACCTCCTCCTTGACCTGATCCCGGGGCACCGTCTTGAACCGTTTAATCGGCCGGGCGATCTGATAGCCTACGGAATAGGATGGGTTGAGGGTAGAATCCGGATTCTGGAAGACCATTTGCATTTCTTTAATCAGTTTTGTATCACGCTCAGTCACCCGCTGGGTGGCATCGATGCCCATAAACTCCAAATCACCATCGGTCACCGGCTCCAGACCGATGAGTCCCTTGACCAGGGTGGATTTGCCGCAGCCCGACTCACCCACAACACCACGGGTCCGGCCCTTTGACACCCTTAGACTTACATCATCCACGGCTTTTACGTATTTCTTTTCACCCAGTCCAAACAGGCTGACCACCGAATTCGATTCCGTTGGGTAGTAAACTTTGAGTCTATCAAAGCTGATCATATCTTCTCGGGGGGCATCAGACTGAACCGTCATCGGTGTCTCTTTGGCTATGCGCCGCTTTTTCACGGTTGGTGGCTGGTCCTCAATATCAAGGGCGTATATACATCTTGCCGTATGCCCCGGTATAATTTCCATAAATCCCGGGCGCGCCTTGCGGCAGTCTTCGGTAACAAATCTGCAGCGCGGTGCAAAGATGCACTCGGTCTTTGACCGCTCAGCCGGAGGCGGCACACGGCCCCGGATAGGATGGAGCACAGAACTCTCTTTGCTTTCTCCTAGCCGCGGTACGCAGGCCAAAAGGCCCCTGGTATTGGGATGACGCGGGTTTTTGAAAATTTCCGCCAGGGGTCCGCTTTCCACCATTTGACCGGCGTACATCACACAAAGATAATCACTGACCCGTGCAACAACCCCCAGGTTGTGGGTAATGAAAATATTGGCTGCGTTGAAATCTCTTTTCAGCTCTTCGAGCAGATCCAGTACGGCCGCTTCAACGGTGACGTCCAATGCTGTTGTGGGCTCATCCATGATGATGAGGGCCGGGTTATTGAGCATCGCCATGGCGATGACGATCCGTTGTTGCTGACCGCCCGAAATCTGGTGCGAATAGCGCACCATCACATTTTCGACATCCGGCATGTTCACGCGTTTGAGCATTTGGATCGATTTTTCCCAGGCCTCTTCCTGAGAGATATCCCTGTGGCAGGTCAGGACCTCGGCCAGTTGTTCACCGAGTCGCACCGATGGGTTCAGCGCCTGCATGGGATCCTGAAATACCATGGAGATCCGGTCCCCCCTTAGTTTCTTGAGCTCTTCCTCAGACCGTCCCACCAGCTCATCTCCTTGAAAGCGGATACTGCCTTCCACAATTTTGCCATTGGGGCCCAGAAAATTAACAATCCCGAAGGCAATCGTGCTCTTGCCGCATCCGGATTCACCCACCAAACCGACGGTTTCGCCTTCTCTGACTTTAAAGGAGACCCCTTGAATTGCCTCCACATCGCCCTTGCGGGTTTCATAATTGATTTGGACGTTATCTACGTCAAGGACGAGGTCGTTTTTTGAAGCGCTGGAATCTTGCATGGGTTTTTATGCACCTTTCAAGAAAGTTGTTAACATTATTATTGATACCGCATGGATTCCTCTCTGAGACCATCGGCTAATAAATTCAGACCAACCACCAAGGAAGCAATGGCAAGCGATGGCCACAGGGCAGCATACGGGCTGCCGGTCAGGATAAATTCGCGTCCCTTGGCCACCATGCTGCCCCAATCCGGAGTCGGCGGTGGTATCCCCAGGCCCAGGAATCCCAGTGTCCCCATGGCAAAGATGGCGTAACCCACGCGTAGCATGGCATCGATGATAATGGGGCCGCGGGCATTGGGAAGGATTTCAAAAAACATGATGCGCCACGGGTTTTCGCCCCGGGTTTCGGCAGCCCGGATGTATTCCCTTGTGCGAATATCCAGGGTAAGGCTGCGCACCAGGCGGGCAATACCGGGTGTTCCGACAATGGTGATGGCGATGACGACATTTACAGCGGAAGCGCCCAGGGCAGCCATGATGATCATATAAAGCAGTATGATGGGAACCGCCATCATGGCGTCTAAAAGGCGCATGATGATTTCATCAATCCATCCGCCGTAATACCCACCCAACAATCCGAGAGTTGCACCGACCATCAACGCAACAATTACCCCCCAGATCG
>CP070694.1:4734868-4740606 GCA_020353355.1 Desulfobacterales bacterium
AAAGTTCGTCCCGGAATACACCGCACGCCGCAGGAATGGAAAGACGCCCTGGAGCAAAAACAAAAACTGAAAGGCAGCGGCTGGGCCATTCACGAGGAAATCGAAGATCCACGCAAACGGAAAATGAAATAAACCTCAATAAATCAGGAGATAGTAAAAATGGAGGTCGTAACACCGATCAAACGGAAAATTTTATTGAATCCCGGACCTGCCACCACCACCGATACGGTTAAATATGCCCAGGTGGTTCCGGATATCTGCCCCCGGGAACAGGAATTCGTTGAAATCATGGACGGAGTCCGTAAAGATCTGGTTAAAGTAGTTCACGGCGACCCGCAAAAGTACACCGCTGTTCTTTTTACCGGCTCCGGTACGATCATCGAAGATGTCCTGGTCAACTCACTGGTTCCCGAAAACAAAAAAATCTGCATCGTGAACAACGGGGCCTATTCCAGCAGAATGGTTGAGATTGCCGAGCATTATCATATTCCGTGCGTCGACCTTCAGTTTCCGACCACCGGACTGCCGGATCTGGATGTATTACGTGAAGCGTTGCAAAAAGATAGGGATATCGCCGTGGTGGCTACCGTTCACCATGAAACCGGCACCGGAGTTTTAAACCCGGTCCGGGAAATTGGAAAGATCGCACATGACAACGACTGTGTGTTCGTGGCGGACACCATTTCCACCTATGGCTTGATTCCGATTGACATTGAAGCAGACCATATTGACTTTTTAATGTCTTCGGCCCAGAAAGGAATGGCCGCCATGACGGGTGTGTCCTGGACCGTCGGCAAGACCGCAGAGATCGAAAAATCCAAGGAATATCCGAAACGGTCCTATTATTGCAATCTTTACATGCAGTATGATTTCTTTGAACGCGTCGGCGAGATGCATTTTACACCGCCGGTGCAGGTCATCTATGCGCTGAGACAGGCCATCAACGAATATTTCGAGGAAGGGGAGCAGGCCCGCTGGGAGCGTCTGACCAAATGCTGGGAAGCCATCCACAAGGGGTTGGAAGAAATCGGGCTCGAATCCGTGATCGACAAGGAAATTCAGGGGCATCTGGTGGTTACCGTCAAGGCGCCGGAAGATGAAAAGTTTGATTTTTTTAAACTGCATGACTATTGCTATGAGCGCGGATTTACGATTTATCCGGGCAAAATGTTCGGATTGAAGACTTTTCGGCTGTGCAACCTGGGAATTATTACCCACAAGGATATCGAAAATTTCTTTGTCGTCGCCAAAGAAGCCTTTCGGGAGATGGGGTACTCTCTTCCGCTGAAGTAAATCCAAAATACGAAATCCGAAATCCGAAACAAATCCGAAATCCGAATGCTTAAATGTTCGAAACTTAAAAAGAGTTGAAAATCTTCCTAAAGTGATCGAAAAGCCGATTCGTTGTTTTTGTATTTTTAATTTTTGTCATTCGAATTTGTTTCGGATTTCGACATTCGATATTCGAATTTGATCGATATCGAAGTTAAAAACTAATTGTTTGATCCAGGAAAATTTTTTATCTAAATTTTTTATTTAAGGGAGAAAGGTTATGGAAGATAATATTCAGGAAATGTATGAGAAGGCCAGAAAAGCGTTTAAAGAGGTCGAATTCTGGCCCCAGGAAAAAGTCGACGAGATGGTTCAGGCCGTGGCCTGGGAGCTTTTGAAAGAAGACGTTCGCCACAAGTTGGGCCATATGGCCGTGGATGAATCCGATATCGGCAACGCCGAAGACAAAGTGAATAAAATCAAAAATAAGACTTTGGGCACGCTCTGGGACATGCGGAATGCCAAAACGTGTGGCCTGATCGAAGAGAACAAAGCCCTGGGGATCCGCAAATTCGCCAAGCCCATCGGGGTGATTGCCAACGTCGTGCCGTGCACGAACCCGGAGTCTACCATCTGCTGCCTGGCCTTGAGCACGTTGAAGACCAGAAACGCCCAGATCGTCTCGCCCCATCCGCGCACACCAAAAACTTCCTATGAAACAGTTCAACACGTGCGCAAGGCGCTTGATAAAATTGGAGCACCGGTGGATCTGGTGCAGTGCATTAAATACACGAGCCATGAAAAAACCCAGGAGCTTATGGCCCATTGCGACTTTGCAGTTGCCACGGGGGGGGCGGCATTGGTGAAAGTAGTCTATGCAGCCGGCAAGCCGGCCCAGACCGTGGGCGCCGGCAATGTGGTGTCGATTGTGGATGAAACGGCCGATATCGCCGCTGCCGCACATAAAATCAGGCTGTCAAAGGTTGCCAACAATTCCGCATCCTGTTCGTCTGAGAACGCGGTGGCCCTTTATGAAAGCATATGCGATGATATGGTCGAGGCGCTAAGATCCGAAGGAGGGTATTTGTGTAGCACGGGCGAGCGTGAGAAACTGAGACAATACATGTGGCCGGACGGAACCCACCTGAACCGGGACATCGTGGCCAGACCGGCTACATTTATTGCTGAAAATGCAGGATTGACGGTTCCTGAAGACACTAAGTTCCTGATGGTCATGGGAGAAAAGATAGGTCCTGAAGATCGTTTTTCAGGTGAAAAAATCTCACCGGTGCTAACCGTCTGGAAATGGACCGATTTTGACGAAATGCTGGACCGTTTGGAGAAAATCCTCAAATTTTCCGGCGAGGGTCATTCTGCATCCATCCACACGGAAAATGATGAGCGGCGGGTTAAACTCGCGCTGCGGGCCAACGTGGGGCGAGTCGTCTGCAACATGCCTCACGCCCATGCTAACAGTGGCGGATGGACCACCGGTCTGCCCACCACAGATACTCTGGGTTGCGGCACGTGGGCCGGCAATATCTTCAGTGGCAACATAAACTGGCAAAACTTTCTCAACTATACTCTGTTGTCCATCCCCAAGGAAGAGTACATCCCCACGGTGGAAGAGCTGTGCGGGGATTATCTGAAAAAATGGGGCCGCAAATAGGCTCGACGGTTCCGTAAAACGCCCAACTTCTGCGTTGCGCTAAAATTTTGTTGTCACTGCGACGTACTCACAGTACGCCTTGTGACACAAAATTCGCGTGCCTTGAATTTGGAACGTTTTACGAAACCGTTTTAATGTATAGTTTTTCAGGTTTCCCCATTCGGTATCTTTAGCTGAGATCACGGGCTTGAGAGGAGAACCTTTCCAAAAGAATGAATGTCTTATTCATCGGCAACAGCCACACCTATTTGCATTACATGCCGCTGATGGTGGTGGAGCTGGTGAATGCCGAAGGCGGTGACGTCACGTTGAGTATCGAACAATGCACAGGAGAAGTTGCCAGTCTTGAGAGGCATTGGAACACTCAAACTACCCGGAATATGATATCCGCAAAGCAGTGGGACTATGTGGTGCTTCAGGAACGCAGCGGCGGCCCGCTGGAAGCAAGGGATTCCTTTGAAATCCATGCGCGATTGTTGGATGGGGAAATCAAAAAGCAGGGATGCCATACTATTTTCTACATGACCTGGGCCAATAAATCCCGTCCGGAAACACAATCCACTCTGGCAGACGCCTACCGGCAAATAGCCCGGGAACTTGATGCGAAATTGGCACCCGTCGGATTGGCCTGGAAACGAGTTTATCAATTAGATCCTGCCCTTAATCTGCATCACCGGGACGGCCGCCATGCGAACCCCGTTGGTGCCTATCTGACGGCCCTGGTATTTTATTCGGTTTTGTTTGATACAAGCCCCGAAGGCCTGCCGGGAAAGCTTTTCATTAAGGGTAAGCAAAGAGTAAACCTGGATAAAGAGCGTGCGTTGTTTTTGCAAAAAATTGCGTATGAAACGGTATCGGATTTAGTATTTAGTGTTTAGTGTTTTGTATTTAAACGGAAATATGTAACAAAAGTTAAGCTTAATTTTTTTGTCTTTACTTTTCACCCCCTTACCATACACTACACCAAACACCAAATACCAAACACCAAACACCAAACACAAAAAACTATAGATGACGATTAAAGCAGTAATCTTCGATTTCGGACAGACGCTGGTAGATTCGGCCGAGGGCTTTCGCAGGGCCGAAAAAGAAGCCCAGGACAAGCTGTTTAAAGACCTCAGCCTCACGCTGAAGGATACATTTTTAGAAAATTACCGGCGGATTCGCAAACAGTTCCATGACCGGTCCAATTTTTCAAGGAAATCCATCTGGAACGAAGTCTACTATTACCATTGCCTGCCTGCTGATGTGGATCTGCTTGAAATCTGGGAAAGTGAATATTGGGACACGGTAAAAGCGAATTCGAAATTATTCCCGGAAGCAACACAGATCCTGGAAACTCTGAACTCCCGATACGATGTCGCTTTGATTACCAACACTCAGGGCCAGAAAAGCAACGGTACGCACCGCATCAGTCAATTTCCCGAATTGGAGAAATATTTTAAGGTCATTATTGTAGCCGGGGAGAAGGGCATACCACCCAAACCGAATCCCCAACCGTTCCGGCTGTGCTTGCAAAAACTGGATATTGATCCGTCTGAAGCCGTTTACGTGGGAGATGACTATCGTATCGATATCTGCGGTGCACAAGATGCCGGTTTACATCCTGTTTGGCTTCAACACCGTTCAGTCAGACGAAATTGGCCGGAGGTCAAAACAGACGCTCCCATCATCACCCGCCTCGACGAGTTGCTCGATTTGAACAAGCTTTTCCCTTAAATTCTGATGAAAATAATTTTATGTTTTGAACGTAAAAGGGGATTAGGCTATCCTTTTTTATCTAAATACTGCTGAATGTAGCCCATAAACTCAGTGAAATCTGTCAGACGGTCTTTCAGGTAGTCGTATAGTTTTTTTTCATCTACCCGTAAGTATTCGTGTACGAGGATATTTCGCAAGCCCGCCATCCCTTGGATTTGTTTCGAAAAATCCTCCGGAATTATTTCGTACTGCCCTAGCTTGATGATGATCTCACTGTAATCATCCCAGTCATTTTTTATTTCTGATGCGAGGATGTGAGCACCAATATCCAACAAATTTTGAATCAAAATTTCCAGCCCTTTGGTTACAATCCAAATGTAGCTTAAATCTTTGCTGAATTCCTTCAGCGACAGTCCCTGATATCGCCTCAGATTAGCCAATGCCTCCTCCATATTTTGCAGATGTGCTTCTATAATTGATCGATCAAGCATAAGCAGTCAAACCTTCCGCGATTCGCTTCTTCATATATAATCGCTTAATTTTACGCAGATGTGAGGTATCTGCATGCTTCTGCAACGCTGATATTTCAAATTTAATGCGCTCAATTTCGGAGACACAGTACACAACCTTTCCCCTGCCGATGACTTCTTTTAAAAGCACGGGTGGGGCATCGTTTAAAATAACCAGGTCAACTCTGTGGCTTCGCACCCGGTGTGCAAGCTCAGCATTCAATTGTGCCATGTAACCATAAGGGGCAGCCCGATCAAGGTTTTTTAATTTGTCCGGGGCTACGAGAACCGCAACATCAATATCGTGAACGTATTCCTTTGATTTATCCATCAAAGATCCAAACACGTACGCGAGGGTGATTTCGTTACGGTTCAAAAAGAAATCGTGAAAATCTTGCATTATGGATGCAACGTCTATCCTGATTTGCCTGTTTTTGGTAACTTTCATTGAGATCGACTTTCGAAAATATTGTATTTATTATCATTTTTGCTGATAACCTGTCAATAAAGGAGATCCTAAAATCCGCTGCCAATATGTTTTCATCACATAGTGATGAGTATGTTCAAAACCAGTCCGAAAGTAGAAA
>CP070694.1:4740706-4745034 GCA_020353355.1 Desulfobacterales bacterium
AAGCCTTGCCTCAAGTTCCTCATATTTTTCTTTGGAGACACATGCTGAAACCAGAAGACAAGCCAAACATAACCCGAAAAAAAATCTTTTGTTGCGCATAATAATTCTCCCTCAATGCATGTTTGGATTTGGATTTTACGGCAAAATAAGATCTGATTGAATTTCCTCCTGGCTGACGTTTCCTGCCTTTTTTTTGTAAAGGGCCACATGGCTTTTAAATAGATTCAGCCTGTTTTTCAAACTCCGGCTGAAACCTTGCTCGAGGCTCAATTCTTGTGAAATAAGGTTGATCTGACTCGCGAAAAGCTCTTCAGGGTATCGCTGAGTTTCTCTGATTCGATTGAGATAGAATTTTACGAAATGATCCATGGCGGAATCGAGCAGGCCAACCGTCTCTTTTGCTCTGGCAATTCCGCTCTCCAATGAATCAAGGATAGACTGAGAGACCGTCTCGTCTTTCATCTTCTCGAGTTTGCTCAGCTCATTGACGACGACCTTCCGCCGGATAGCATAATTTTGCAGGGACTCAGCCGTAAAAAGAGCGCTGCGGATGATACCCTTCACCGTTTCAGCTTCTTGCTCTTTGAGTAAAATACTATTTTGCTTGAGCACTTCCCGCAGAAAAAGTAAATTCTTTTTTTCGGTTTCATCAGCGGACACCGCCACAAATCGCTCAATTTCCGCAATGGGGTCCTTGCTTTGATCTATTTCGATCTTTGACCCCGAAAATTTTGCGGAAGCCTGGCCGGAATTTTGTCGAACACCCAGATTGGCCCACTCCTGATCGAGTCGTTCTTTGCGGTCCCGGGGCGTTAGAATCCCGGAAAGAACGACGCGGAAGCCAACATCACTGCTGCGAAAGGCACCATCACCGAGAAAGAAAGGCTGTTCTTCGCGCCTTCCGGGCATGATTTCAACAAGACTCTTGCGGAAGCTGCCGCCTTTGACGATAAACCCACCGGCAGCACCATGCAGTCGAAATCCTATTGAAAAATGAAACGGATCCAGCACCATCTCGGCAACATTGCCTGCGGTGTCGAAGAGTCCTAACGGATTAGCGCATTTGGAACCGATCCAGGCCAATTTTTGTTGGGGTTTGGCTGCATCCTGATCGGTAAAAACAGCGAAATCTTTGTGCGGACGATCATTTAATGGAAAGAATTCCTCATCGTTTAATTGCGACTCGGTCACCATGTGGCCGCCCCGGGCCGCATACTCCCACTCGGCTTCAGTCGGCAAACGCAGGTACCCAAAACGGTCATTGGAAAACTTGGGTAGGTATTCCGGGGCATTCTGAATAAGCCATTCGGTGTATTTTCGGCTAAATTCGACGGCCTCGAACCAGGATATATCCGTCTTGGGGCGGGGATCATCCACGGAAAACGGGGAACCTGTTCCGGAACATGCATCATTCATCACTGCTTTCCACTGGAAATTGGTGACCTCGTATTTGCCGATAAAATAGTAAAATGCTTTGATATTCGTGTCGCCGGATTCCGGGCAACGGCCATGGCCGTTGGCGATCGCGCTTTTCAACTTCACGCGCCAAGCAGCAGGCAAGTCTTCCGGCGTAAAGGGCCCGGAAACCGCACTCCAGCGCTTACCCTCCATGAAGCTATTTTTAAGACGCCCGCAGTCTTTACAGCCCATATCAAAGGGTAAATCTGCAAAGTATCCCCCAGCAGGCACACAGACATGCCGCAGAATCATTTTTCCCCCGCAGGGCATCGGAAGTGAGAAATCGGTTTGGGCAGGATTGGGATTTACTGCATCCACCACCGGATCCGGCGACGCCAATGCGCCTTGTTCAGATGGGCAATGCTGAGCCGGGAGCGGGGGGACATCGATCACAAAAAGGAGCAAAACACATAGCCATAAAACGGGAATCAGAAGTTGTCTTGATAATCGCATGTGCAATTGGGGGTGTTTGCAATCCTGCCGAGTCAAAACAGATTCAGGTTGCGTTGTTCCAGATCTAAACCTCACGGATGACCTCCGATGGTTCGATGCGTGAGACCCGAAAAGCCCCGTAGGCTGAAGCCAGCATGGCGAAACCCAACGTCAAAACAAAGCCGGTCAACATATGTTCGAGGGATAGCCGGCATACATATTCGCCTGCAGAGAGATATTGGGAAAAAAGCCCGTTGATCATTTCTTCCGCTATTTTGTAAAGGAAAACTGCCATCACCGTGCCAAGAACGCTGGTAGCCATGGATTGGACGATCGGGTACCAAATGATGGTTGCGGTTGAAAAGCCAATCAAGCTTGAAATACCAAGATATCGGCTTTTACGGTTTACATTGGCCAATACGTTGCTTACCATAGAGGCAAAATAACCCAAGACCGCCACAACGGCGATGAGGCTGAAAATAAGATTAAACGAACGGTCCAGGCGTTTGACCGTCTCAATATCCTCCGCCTGGGTATAGACCTCCAGGCCCTGATCCATGAGCATGCCGCGTAATTTGCCCACATCATAAATTGAGCGGGCGTAGAGCCGAAAACTGGGATAAACTCTCGGGCGGCTCGGTCGAACACTGCCCGGCCATCCGAAGGTCTCAGAGCGGCGACCGTCGCGGTAGTCTTCGGTTGCCTCCAGAAGCTCCAAACGCACAAAGGCAGCTTCGCGGGGAAAGGCGTCAAGCGGTAAGACAGCGGCAATTTGCAATGTGATCGTAACCTGTTCTTTTACCCCGCCCACAGACCGCCCCACCTGTCCGGTGACAGCCTGACCCTCTTTGACATTAAGTTTTCGCGCGGCCGGCTCCGATAACACGACCTCGTTTTTCTCGGCCGAGATGCGCCCATATTGCTCCAGCAACGGATCACCTTCGGCGGTAGGAATGAGGGAGACGACAACCGTGCGGGGGTTCGCTGAATTCTTGTTATACAGGATCATACTGGCCGCAATGGAGCGCGTTTGTGGAATTACAAACGCCACCTCAGGGCAATCGCGCAGACCAGAAAACCAGTCCGCGCCATAGCGACCGCTTCCCACCGGAGAAATTTCACGGTTCCTCGGATCTTGAATCAGACGATCGGACATGGTGTTAATAATCCCGCTCTTCACCCCGAATAACACCAGCAAAGGTGCCAGAACGGCTGCCAAGCCCATTACCGCGCACGCAGATAACAATCGCTCATGCAAGTAATCGCGCAGTGCCAGATGAATAACCGTTTTAAACGTGTTCATAGGTCAATCTGTTACCTACCCAAAAACCCTGGCTCGCACGTTGCCCCGATTCGGGTCCTGTTTGAAACCGAATTGTACTCGACGGAAACCGCGTTCCCCCAATTTTCCCCAATCATGCGTGGCCATAATCAGGGTGACACCGTATTCGTCGGTCAGTTTGTTGAATAGACTCATGATTTCTTCAGCGTTAATCGGATCCAGTGAAGCGGTCGGTTCATCGGCGATAACCACTGACGGCTGATGCGCCATGCCCCTGGCAATGGCCACTCGCTGACGCTCCCCCACCGACAATTGCCCGGGAAGTTTGTTCAGATGTCGCTCGATATGCAGGCGTTGCGCGATGGATTCTACGGCCTCTTCAACCGGCAATCCCAGTCCCCGCCGGCTGATTCCAATGTTCTCACGAACCGATAGAAACGGAAACAGACCACCTGTTTGCAAAACATATCCGATATGCAGCATGCGGGTATGAGCCAGGCGGTCCAGTTGCTTGCGCTGCCAAGCCTCCATCACATTCAGCGCTTCCCCATTTTGGTAAAAAAAGACAAATCGTCCGGCTTCATCCGGTCGCAAGACCATAGCCAGCAGGTCGAGCAAGGTACTCTTGCCGCATCCGCTGAATCCCACCAGGGCAACCTTCTCCCCCCGGTGTATAATCAGCTCGGGTACTGTCAACGTAAAGCCCTGCTCTCCGGGCCAGCTTTTGGTTACCCCCATAAGGTGGAAGACTTCTTCGGTTTTTGAGAGGTTTACTTCATGCGCCGGTGATGCGTTCTCTTTTTGATGTGAGGGTTTCTTGCGATCGGCCACGATGGAGACCTCCCGATTTAGGGCATAAGGCTCAAGGGTATTCGATAGACGGCATCTCCCGGCTCCGCTGCCCCGAAAGTTACCCAGTTGGCCACATCGTCATGGATTTGGGTATATCTTCTGACCTTTGATTTCAGATTATTGACGATGGCCTGCTGCTCCCCGACGCTCAGTCTGTACCAATCCTCCTCGGTCAGCCGCATGATATTGCTGCGGTAGGGCAAATCATCCAGGAATTCCGCAAGCACGCCCAGCTCACCCAGGTTTTGGTCCGGTTTTCTGCTGAATTGCCAGGGATCGCTTGACGTTTGTGCAGCCGCTGCAA
>CP070694.1:4745134-4756653 GCA_020353355.1 Desulfobacterales bacterium
CTCAGGCGAGTCGACGTATTCGTATGAAAATAAAACGGGACAAAAAACTTAAAAAACGGATAAAAAGAGTAGAAAATATGCTCAATTTGTCAAGAGTGTAGACCTGACCCTTTTGTTTTCACAGAAAGGGGAAACTCCCAATGTCATCCATCAGTGCTCCAGAGCCATTTAAGATTGCAGTCCAAGACGATGTGTTAGAGGATCTCCGCCAGCGTCTGGCCCTGACCCGCTGGCCAGATGAGATTCCGGATTCAGGTTGGAAATTCGGAACCCATTTGGCTTACATGAAGGAATTGGTAGATTACTGGCAGCACCAATACGATTGGCGCAACCATGAACGCATCCTCAACCGCTTGGATCATTATCGGGTACAGCTAGATGATATCTCCCTGCATTTTATCCATCAGCCAGGAGTGGGATCCGATCCTATGCCGTTGTTGGTCAGCCATGGATGGCCCGGTTCGGTCTATGAATTTGTCAACATCTTGGGTCCTCTCACCGACCCCGGCAACTTTGGCGGGGATCCAAAGGATGCGTTCACCGTAGTGGCGCCCTCTCTTCCGGGATACGGCTTTTCGCATGTGCCTAATCAGCGCCGATTGGGAATTGAAGAAATCGCTGAACTTTTTATGCGGTTGATGACTGAAGTACTCGGTTATTCGCGCTTCGGCGCCCAGGGCGGCGACTGGGGGGCTTTCATCACGGCCCGTATAGGATTGGCTTATCCAGAGCATGTGGCAGGAATTCACCTGAACATGTTGCCAGTCGCCCCACATCCAAGCGAACGATCTGATCTCACAGCGGCTGAAATGGAATTCCTTAAGGAGGCGGAAATCTTTTTAAAGGAAGAAACCGGTTATCAATGGATCCAGGGCACCAGGCCTCAAACCCTTTCTTATGCCCTAAATGACTCACCTACCGGGTTGGCAGCCTGGATTGTGGAAAAATTTTATGTCTGGACTGATTGTCACGGAGATCTTGAAAGCCGCATCAACAAGGATACCCTGCTGACCAACATAATGATTTATTGGATTACGCAGACCATTAACAGTTCGTTCTGGCTATACTACCAGATGCGTCATAACCCGTGGCGCCTTGGGCGCGGCGATCGGATCAACGTGCCTGTAGCAATGGCCGCTTTTCCGGGTGAAATAATGCGCCCGCCCAAGGAGTGGGTACAACGGGTCTGTAATTTGCAGCGCTGGACGCAGATGCCAGCCGGCGGGCATTTTGCAGCACTGGAAGAACCGGAGAGGCTTGTAGAGGATATCCGGGCTTTTTATCGCGATCTGCGCTAAATGGTTGGCCGAAAACATGAGAAATTGCCAGATCTAAAGTGGCAAATTGGGGTCGCGCCCATTAAAGTGCGGGATCCATCTCCAGCGGGTCAACTCAAAAGGTGCCTTTATAGCTATTTATCCATTGTCGAACGGCCGAACAATCCTGCCTTCAAAAACTCCCGGTTAAAACGGGCAATGTGGCTGATTGATACTTCTTTCGGACATGCAGCCTCGCACACCCGGTGGTTGGTGCAGTTGCCGAATCCGCAGGCGTCCATTTCCTTTAGCATCGCCAGCACGCGAATGTTTGCTTCCGGCCTGCCCTGGGGCAGCAGTGCCAACTGAGACACCTTGGCACTGACAAAGAGCATGGCGGAGGCATTCGGACAGGACGCTACACAGGCGCCGCAGCCGATGCAGGCGGCGGCATCCATGGCCTCCTCGACCTTTTCCTGGCCCACGGGGATAGCATTGGCATCCGGCGCACCGCCGGTATTAACAGAAATGTAACCACCGGCCTGGATAATCTTTTCAAGAGGGCTGCGGTCCACAATCAGATCCTGGATGACTTTGTATGCCCGGGCTCGAAAAGGTTCCACCACAACGGTAGCCCCGTCATTGAACTCTCGCATGTGCAACTGGCAGATAGTCATGCCCTTGCCGTGGCCATGGGGAATGCCATCGACCATCATGCCGCAGGTGCCGCAGATCCCTTCGCGGCAGTCGTTGTCGAACTCGATCGGTTCCTTATCTTGGAGAATGAGTTTTTCATTCAAGAAATCGAGCATTTCCAGAAAAGAACTGTGGGTGTCGACACCTTCAACCGGTATGATTTCAAACCGGCCGCGGTCTTCAGGGCTCTGCTGTCGCCAGACCTTCAGTGTAATATTGATGGTTTTGTGATTATTCATTATTTGTAACTCCTTTGGGTGAGTTTGACATTTTCGAATACAAGCGGTTCCCTGTGAAGTTCGGGTTCCGTTCCTTCTCCTTTATACTCCCAGGCAGATACGTGGCAAAAGTTATCATCATCACGGATGGCTTCACCGTCTTCGCTTTCGGCTTCCGTACGCAGGTGGCCACCGCAGGATTCCCTGCGGTTCAATGCATCGATGGCCATCAACTCGTCCAACTCAAGAAAATCTGCTAGACGGCCGGCCTTCTGGAGATTCAGCCGGTGCCTGTCGGAGGGCCCGGCCACCTTGACGTTTTCCCAGAACTCCGCCCGGATTTCCTTAATTTGTTCGATGGCTTTTTTCAAGCCGGCTTCATTGCGGGCCAACCCCACATGGTCTTCCATGACCCGGCCCAACTCTCGGTGAATGTCTTCCACTGTGCGTTTGCCGTTGATGGAAAGCAGTTTTTCGATATGGGTGTTCATCGACTGAATCGATTCATTAAAGACGGGATGGTCCTCAGCCACATCCGAATTGCCGGCATCGCCCAGATAGCCGGCCAGCGTGTAGGGAACCACAAAATAGCCGTCTGCCAGCCCCTGCATCAGGGCGCTGGCCCCCAGGCGATTGGCACCGTGATCCGAAAAGTTGGCCTCACCCAAAACAAAAAGACCGGGAACATTGCCCATCAAGTTGTACGCCACCCACAGCCCTCCCAGGGTAAAGTGCGCTGCCGGATAGATCATCATCGGTGTCTCATAAGGGTCCTCATCGATGATGTTACGGTACATGTCGAATAAGTTGCCGTATTTTCGGGCAATCGCTGCTTTGCCGTCGCGTTTGATGGCCTGCATGAAATCTAGATAGACGGCGCGCCCGGTCGGCCCCACTCCTTTGCCGGCATCACACTGCTGCTTGGCATTGCGCGAGGCCACGTCCCGGGGAACCAGGTTGCCAAAACTCGGGTATTTTTTTTCCAGGTAGTAGTCGCGCTCGTTTGCGGGAATATCGTTTGGCCGGCGATTATCACCTGGATTTTTGGGGACCCACACCCGCCCGTCGTTGCGCAGACTCTAACTCATAAGGGTCAGCTTTGTCTGATGACCGCTGACATGCGGCAGAGAGGTTGGATGGATTTGGGTAAAGCAGGGATTGGCAAAATAGGCTCCCTTTTTATAGGACTGCCAGATGGCGCTGACATTGCACGAAATGGCATTGGTGGAAAGGTAAAATACGTTGGAGTAGCCTCCGGTGGCCAACAGGACGGCATCGGCCGCATGGGCTTCAAGTTTTCCATTCACCAGGTTGCGGGCGACAATCCCCCGGGCCCGGTTGCCCGTCACAACCAGATCCAGCATTTCATGACGTGAAAACATTTTCACCTGACCGGCAGCGATTTGGCGAGACAGGGCTCCATAGGCCCCCAGCAAAAGCTGCTGTCCGGTTTGTCCTCTGGCATAGAACGTTCTTGATACCTGGGCGCCGCCAAAAGACCGGTTGGCTAACAAACCGCCATATTCACGGGCAAAGGGCACGCCCTAGGCCACACACTGATCGATGATGTTGTTGCTGACCTGCGCCAGGCGGTAGACATTCGCCTCACGGGCACGAAAATCGCCGCCCTTAATGGTATCGACAAACAGCCGCCAAATGCTGTCGCCGTCGTTGGCATAATTTTTTGCCGCGTTGATGCCGCCCTGGGCGGCGATGCTGTGGGCACGTCTTGGGCTGTCCTGAATACAGAAGATTTTGACGTTGTAACCGAGTTCGGCTAGGGTGGCCGAGGCTGATGCACCGGCCAGACCGGTTCCCACAACAATGATGTTGAAACCTCGTCGGTTGGCCGGATTGATCAGCTTCATTTCCAGCTGATGACGATCCCACTTTTCGGCAAGCGGTCCGCCAGGAACCTTTCCATTCAACTGTTGCATAGTTGATCCTCCGTACAGCTAAGAAATGATTAATAAATAAATCGGCAAGATACCAAAACCGAAGCCGATCAATAGCGTCACCACAAGGCCCAATTTCATGATCACCGGCATGTAGCGCGGGTGGTTGATGCCGAATGTTTGAAACATGCTCCAAAATCCGTGGCTGATGTGCACGGCCACGACCACCATCGCCACCACGTATATCAGGACCCAGGCCGGGTTGGCGAAGGTGGTCGCCATCTGCTGGTAGATGGGTGTGACGGACTTGTCGGCAAAAGTGAACTTTAGCAGGTGTAGGATAACAAAAAAGAGAATAAGGATACCGCTGTAAGGCACGGTCTTGGAGCCGATCGTCATGCCGCCGGGGTTGCGGTAGACCAGGTAGCGATCTGGTCGGGCTTTCAGGTTCTCGAAAAAAAGAAGGATGCCGACGGCGATGTGCACCAGACCGATGGTTAGCAGCCCGATGTTGAATACCGTAAAATAAGGCTCCAAAGAATGCAGCTTTTTGGCATACCCGTTAAAGGCCTCGGCCCCGACAAAGGCCATGGTGCTGCCGAGCAGGTGCACCGCCAGAAAACCGATCAGACAAAGACCGGTCAGGGCCATCAACATTTTCTTGCCGACCGATGAGCCGAGGAGAAACATATACCAGTTCATAGTAGCTCCTTTGGATAAGTTACTGGCTATTTGCCGCCAGATTTGCAAATTCCCGATCCCATTAAACCGGGTATAGTAAATAAAAGGCTTATCCGACAGAGGTCTTTTGCGAATAACCAATAACGAATAACTAGTAACCAATAATTCTAAATCGGGTTTTTAAAATTAAGAATTATTTAGGGATGTCCCGTGGATCCGTCATATTTTCCGGCCGCAGCATATCGTCCAGCTTTTCCTTGCTCATCAAACCCTTTTCCAGCACCAGGGTATAAACACTTCCTCCGGTATTCAGAGCTTCCTTGGCAATAGCCGCCGATTTTTCATAGCCGATTACCGGAACCAGAGCGGTGATCAAAACGATGCTGTTTTCAACATACTGACGGCAGACATTCCGGTTGGCCTCGATGCCGACGATGCATCGGCTAATAAGGGTGATACAGGCATTTTTGAGAATCAACATGCCGTGCAACAAATCATAAGCAATGATGGGTTCGGCCATACACAGTTCCAGCTCGCTGGCTTCAGCCGCCATGGAGACAACGGCATCATAGCCCATGACCTGGTAGCATATCTGATTGACCAGCTCGGGAATCACCGGGTTGACCTTACCGGGCATGATAGATGATCCCGGCTGCATGGGCGGCAGGTTGATCTCGTTTAGGCCGCAGCGTGGTCCCGACGACAACCAGCGCAGGTCGTTGCAGATTTTGGATATCTGTACCGCCGCCCTTTTCATGGTGGCCGACATCTGGGCGAACGAACCGGCGTTCTGGGTGGCTTCCACCAGATTGCGGGCTCTTCGCAGCTCGAAACCGCTGACTTCAGACAGCTTCTGTGTAACGAGATCAGCATAGCCCGGCGGGCTGTTGATGCCGGTGCCGATCGCCGTCGCCCCCATATTGATGTCGTGAAACTCGTCTTCGGCGCGTTTCAGAGCTGCCGCGGCACTTGCGATCATAACGGCATAGGCGGAAAACTCCTGGCCCAGGGTCATGGGCACGGCATCCTGATTTTCGGTGCGCCCCATCTTGAGCACATCGGCGAATTCTTCGGCCTTGGCTTCCAGTGCTTCCTTGAGCTCGCCCATGGCGCCCAGCAGATCTTTTAATGATAGCAAAACCGCCAGTTTAATGGATGTCGGGTAGGCATCATTGGTTGACTGGGAACAGTTGACGTGATCGTTGGGATGTAAATAATCGTACTCCCCTTTTTTATGGCCCATGATTTCAAGTCCCCGATTGGCGATCACCTCGTTGGCGTTCATGTTGGTGGAAGTACCCGCGCCTCCCTGAAACATGTCCACGGTAAAGTGGTCATGGAGTTTGCCGGCCAGCAGGTCGTCACAGGCTTCGCAGATGGCTTTCATTTTTTCTTCGTCGAGCACACCCAGTTCGTAATTTGCCAGCGCGGCGGCCTTCTTTACAAAGGCTAAGGCTTCGATCATATGTTCGAAGTTTTTAACGAATACGCCGGAGATGGCAAAATTCTCCATGGCCCGCAACGTCTGCACGCCGTAATAGGCCCTCTCGGGCAACTCGCGCTCACCCAGAGAATCATGTTCCATGCGTATATCACCCAGCAAATACGCCGGCCTTTCCGCACCGACCTGTTCCTGCGAAAGAATTCGCAGCCGCTCGCTGATACCCGCAGCCACACGGGCCACAATCCGATAAAACAGCTCCGGTTTCTCTGCCCTAAAGGTTTCAATCTGATCTCGCGACATCTGCCAGACGGTGGCCCCCTGTCGGGTGAATGCGCCGTTGGCGTGCGGCTGGTCATCAAGGAGTGCTCCTTCGCTGATCAGGGCACCCGGTTCCAGGACAATGAGATGTTTAGTGGCACCATGCAGGCCGCGCACGATTTCCACTTCGCCTTCTAGAACCAGGCCGCCCCACTGCCGCGGTGTGGATTCGTGAAACAGCCAATCTTCAGCTGCGTAAGTTTTCTGTTCACCACGATTAAAAAAGTCCTGCAAATCAGACTTTTTTACCCCCATTCGTTTGGACGCCCTTTGCAGTACTTCATCGATTTTGTTCATGGCTGTCACTCCTCTCGAGACCGCTTTAGGTTCTGATAAATTTTACAATGTGTCAGAAATATAATGTTTGAAGTTAATCAAAAATCGCTAAATACGGCTAAATTGAACCGGAAACTCAAATAACGAGCGGCGCCAACAAAAAGCCGAAGGTCACCGCCAGGGCAATGCAAATGACGCCGGGGATCAAGAACGGATGATTGAACACATACTTACCAATGCGGGTGGAGCCGGTGTCGTCGAATTCGATGGCCGCCAGCAACGTAGGATAGGTCGGCAGTACGAAAAGGGCGCTGACGGCGGCGAAGGCGGCAATCGCCGCCACCGGGCTGACACCAAGTGCGATCGCTGCCGGCATCAGGGCCCGGGTGGTCGCCGCCTGGGAGTAAAGCAGCATGGCGGCAAAAAACAGCACCACGGCCAGCAGCCAGGGTTTGGTCTCCAGCAGGTTGCCGGCAAATACGTTGATCTCTTCGATGTGGGCCGCCACGAAGGTGGTGCCCAGCCAGGCAACCCCTAAAACACACACGCAGGCGCTCATGCCGGATTTGAAAGTCGCGGCGTTAAGCACTTTATTGCAGTCGATCTTGCAAAACAGGGCAATCGCCGTGGCTGCCGCCAGCATAAATGTCATAATGGCCGCATCGCGTTTCAGGACCGGATCTTCGATCAGGCCGACGGTGCTGCTGATGGCCATGGCATAGCTGACCACGGCGATGATCGCGATCAGAAAGATCAGCACAGAGATTTTGGCTCCCGGCGGAATTTCCCGCTGTTGCTTTTCTTTGTCACCGGGTATCGTGACGAGCCCTTTGGCAAGGCGATCCTGGTATACCGGGTCGTCTTTTAGGTCTTCGCCGAGGAAATTAGCAACGAAGGCGGTCAGCATCACTGCGACAAAAGTGGTGGGTATGACGATGACCAACAACTCCACATAGCCGACCCCGATCGGCTCCAGTGCCCCTGCAAAGAACACAACCGCAGCCGAAATCGGAGATGCGGTGATGGCGATCTGCGAAGCAATGGTTGCAATCGACAGCGGGCGTGACGGACGAATGCCTTCGCGTTTGGCCACCTCTGCAATGACCGGCAGTGTTGAGAATGCCGTCAGGCCGGTTCCTGCAAAAATTGTCATGGTATAGGTCACCAGCGGGGCCAGCAAAGTAATGTATTTGGGGTTGCTTCGCAGGATCCGCTCAGCCAGCTGAACCAAATAATCCAGACCGCCGGCAACCTGCATCGCGGCGATGGCAGCGATGACGGACATGATGATCAGGATAACGTCAATGGGTATATCGCCTGGTTTGAGACCGAATCCCAGAGCCAGTACCAACACTCCCAGGCCGCCGGCAAACCCGATGCCGATACTGCCCAGCCGGGCCCCCAAAAAGATGAAGATCAACACGATGAAAAGTTCAATAATCCACATGATAATTTTCCTTCCATTAGGGAATTTTGTAAGTACCGTTGAGATCCTTAGTATGGCCCGTAAAAATGCCCTGGTTCTCATCCGTAAAAGTGGACCCCCAGGTGAAATTAAATGAACCCGTAAGCCCTTTCAGACTGTCGGTACCGCCAACAAATTCTCCGGTCACCTTGACGCCTTCTTTAAGTGGTTGGCCACTGAGAACACTGTAAGCCTTCTCGCCTTTCAGGCTCCGCCAGACACACCGCACAGAGCTGCCTGCCACAGAATCCGACAGCCCCACGCACTCCGCCCAGAAATCCTCTATCCCACCCAATTCTTGCTTGAGGCTAACATTTCCTGCCAGTTTGAAGGTTCCCACCTCGCGACCCTCCACGAAGTCAAACGTCTGACGCTGACCACTGGCGATCCAGGTCCCTGAAAAGCTGCCGGACTGCTCCGCTACTGCCTCCGACACCGGACCGGTTGCCAGCTCGAAGGCGGTGAAAATAAATGTTAAAAGCAGTAAGACATTTATACACTTGCCCATCAGCTACCTCCTCTCAATAGAAAAATCAGATAGATAATGCCCCTTAACCATTTAAGGGGCAATTACCCTTTTCTTAAGTTCAAATAGCGAGACTGTCGCAAAAGTCTAAAATATCAATTTCGCCAGTTGGCGTCAGCCTCTGATTTATTGAGACCAGAAAGATTTGGAAAAATTTGTGATATCCAAAAATTCCGAATAAAAATGAGCTCAATTTTCAGCCGGCACCCAATTTGAAAATAATTTCGCTGTAAATACAAATTTCAAATTATTTTCTCAAGCAATTTTTAGAGGATGATATGGTATTCGTTACAGGTGTCATGATTTCAAAAATCATTCTGTAATTGAAGCTCATATTTTTTACATAAAAGCTTTTGCAAACAAGAGATTATGGTGATCAAAATTCGTTGGATCACCAATAGAAGTCTTTCACACCATAAACTAAAACCTAAAATTTAATCGCCTATTTTGCCTTGAGGATCCCATCCAAAGCGCAATCGCTGGCAATAGATAAAAGTGCAAGGCGCAAATCAGATTTTGTCCAAGGAGCAGAAAGCTTAAAGGGGCAATATTGACCCTTTACTCCTTTTCCGATATCATAGCTAAATGATCTTCACCTTGCCTGCTTTATTTTACGCCCTGTTTTCCTCAGATCCAGTTTCAGGTCGCTGTGACAACGGAAAGACCAGCTCACCGAAAAGCGGTGAAAATAAAGAATCAAATAAAATCAACGAAATAAAAAACTCAAACGATCTAACCCAAAAATAAGTATTCATTTTTTAACCATAAAAGGGATAAAAATGATTCTAGTGAATAAAAAAACCCCGCTTTTCGGAATACGCATGGAATTTTCGACGAATATCAATTTTGGGTCTGCCCGTGTGACGCTCACAACTCCACTGAAATACCGAAAATCCGTCGAGAAAGAGGGAGCCTAAGCATTGATAAAAGGAGGCCTTTGTGAAGACATCAAAAGGTATTCAAGAAAAGTTGACCGATGTTGAAACTCTGATGAAAGATTCGGATAGCTCATCTTTTGCCCGATTAATGAATCTTAAGACTGCAAAGGCCGAGCGGGGTTATTGTCTGGCGAAGTTGACAATATCGAAAGATAAACATCTTAATTTTGGCGGCACGACACACGGAGCCGTTCTTTTTGCTATTGCAGATCATGCCTGTGGTTTGTGCGCCAACTCGCTGGGGCGAAAAGCGGTGCTGCTTAATTCAAACATCAACATGCTCGCCAATCCGAAACCGGGTAAGGTTGTGGAGGCTGAAGCTCGAATGATACACACAGACGAGAAAAAGGGAATATTGAATATAGATGTGAAGGATAGCGAGGGAAAGATTTTTGCCAGGTGTCAGTCTATCGTCTATTTTTTAACCTGAAAGCGCAATTGATTCTTGTGCGAAATGTTAATCCTGAAAAATCGCATAAATGCAGCATTTGTGGATGGCGCAAGAGTTGATTTGACGCTCTCAAGGAAAGTACAAAATGGGGTATAACCTACTTGAAAAGACCGAAATCTGGATCACCCCGATTAAATTGAAGACCGTCAGTTTAGACGCATACGCACGGAAGGCTAAATTGGGGTCGCCAAGATATCATGCTGATATTTATTAACAAACATCCCTGAAATAGCTGTTTTCAACCCCCACATCTTCGTTTTCGAGGCCAAAATTGGCTGGATAAGAAACCTATGGCACTTGCAGCCGATGTGCGCATGGACTCAACGGCTTAACTTGTCTAATGAAGGGCTTGACCTGACTCTTGTGCTTGACATTTTTTCAATAACGCTGTTTTTGGTGCTAAAAAAGGCAATTTAGGCCCTAAAATGCCTCATATTTTTATAATTTTCATTTGATTCAAGATACTTAGCATGGCCCGACCCTCGTTTCCGCTCAAGCCCGTATCCGGCGAATTTCAAATACCACCGGATTGTACGCGTCCGGGCAGGCGTGGGTGGCGACGTCCTTGTTGTCTTTTAACCAGGGAAAGTCGGCTCCGTATCGTAAGGCAAAAACTTTAGGTAGAAAACTGTAAAGCGCACTCAAACAAATCCTGCCCTCAATCGTCTCGCCGTCGAATACGACCACATCATCCACCAGATGGCCGAACTGGCAGTTCCCTTTCTGACTGATAACCTTCACCTCAACGCGATATCCCCCATCATCGAAACAACCGGATGTTTCAGAACTCATGTTATGACCTCCATCATTTAAACAATCTTTTTATTAAGACATGTGCTGTTTTCTAATAGGGAGAAATACATGTCATCGGTATATCTGTCAATCTTAACCATCTATGCTTTGAGCGACCGGAGCGGAATTTGAAGTTCTTCTCACTGGCGAACATCGGAACCACAAATTCTTATCTTAAATAAATTCAATGCGTTCGGCATCTTAAGGACAATGCGATTCAGGTCCTATCTAATGCCACAGGTGCATTCCTTGCCAATTTCGGATGTCCGAATTCTGAATTTTCTGCTCTTAAAAAATATTATCAGTATTTTTAATAGTTTATGAAGATGGTACGCAAGTTGCAGAATTACACGATCAGTACTCGGGCATGTGCTCGGGGGTACAATTGATTAATACTGTTTTAACAAATGGAGGTAAAAAATGATTCGCAATATGAGAAAAGCCAGCTATGGAATGTTAGTGATTTTTATGATTTTAGGAATTGTTGGATATGCTCTGGCCGGCACTGAAATGAAAGTGATCGGTACGGTTGGTGAAGATAACACGATCACCGATGAATCCGG
>CP070694.1:4756753-4765933 GCA_020353355.1 Desulfobacterales bacterium
GATCTGTCACTAAAAGAAATGCTGCGACGCGCCGAGCGCAGACGTAAAATCAAGGCTGCCAGCTTGGTGGCACCGCTTTTCTTCTTTCTGTTGATCACGTTTATCATCCCGATCCTGTTGCTGCTTTACCGGGCCATTGAGAATCCTGAAATACTCGAGGTGATGCCGCTAACCGCAGCGGCCATCAAGGAGTGGGATGGAGCAGACATACCGGATGAAAAGGTATTTGCAGCATTGGCTGCCGACCTGCGTCAGGCGGTCAAAGACCGAGAGGTTGGAAAAGCGGGCAAACGCTTGAACTACGACATCACCGGGTTTCGGTCGCTGTTGATCAAAACCGCCCGCAAGGTCTCACAGCTCAAAACAGAACCGGCCTCCTATCGAGATGCTGTGATTACCATCGATAACCGCTGGGGAGACCTGCGCTATTGGGCGGCCGTCAAACGTGCGGCCACACCGTATACCGATTTTTATCTGCTGGCGGCCATTGATCTCGAACGTGACCAGCAGAGCAATATTGCGCGCGTGCCGCAAGACAGAGCCCTTTATATAATAGTATTTGTGCGCACCTTCAAGATGAGCCTCGTGGTGACCCTGTGGTGTCTGCTGCTGGGATACCCGGTGGCCTGGATGCTGGCCGGTTTGCCGGTGCGCTACAGCAATCTGCTGATGATTCTGGTGCTGCTGCCGTTTTGGACCTCGTTGCTAGTTCGCACCGCGGCCTGGATCATCGTGCTGCAGAAAGAAGGCATCATTAATACAATTCTGCAATGGGCACACCTGACCCCGGGTCCACTCCAGCTGGTATTTAATCGGTTCGGCGTCTATGTGGCCATGGTCCACATCCTGCTGCCGTTTATGATCCTGCCGCTTTACAGTGTCATGAGAAACATACCGCGGTCCTACATGCGCGCGGCCTCCAGCCTGGGTGCCAATCCGGTGGTTGCTTTTTTGAAGGTGTACGTACCGCAGTCCATGCCGGGGATCAGTGCCGGATGTTTGCTGGTATACATTCTGGCCATCGGCTACTACATTACGCCGGCGCTGGTCGGAGGCCCCAAAGATCAAATGCTCAGCTACTTCATCGCCTTTTATACCAACAACACCATCAACTGGGGCATGGCTTCGGGGCTGGCAGTATTGCTGCTGACCGCAACTATTTTGCTGTATATTGTGTTTAACCGATTTATCGGCGTCGAGCGTCTAAGAATGGGGTGATTCCATGCCATTGCAGCCATATGCCTCACGCTTGGAGAGAATTTGGTACTATACCATACGGGGCTTCTGTGTCCTCGTGCTCATTGGTCTCATCCTGCCGATATTCGCCATCATACCGATTTCGTTCACATCCGACACCATGTTGAGCTACCCCATGCCCAGCCTCAGCTTTCGCTGGTATACCGAATTTTTCAGCTCGGTGATGTGGACCCTGTCCATGAAGAACAGCTTCATTATTGCCTTTGCCACAACGTTTGTGGCCACCGCCCTGGGAACGTTGGCGGCGTTGGGTCTGACAATGTCCGACTTCCCATTCAAAGGTGTTGTCACCGGAATGATGATCATGCCCATGGTGGTGCCCATTGTGATCAGCGCGGTCGGCATTTACTTTTTCTTTGCCAGTGTCGATTTAACCAGCACGCATCTAGGTATGATCCTAGCCCACACGGCGCTGGCCACTCCGTTTGTGGTCATTACCGTCACCGCCACCCTGCAGGGATTTCATCGCAACCAAATACGCGCCGGTTCAAGCCTGGGTGCCTCGCCGGTAACGGTTTTTTTCAAGATCACTCTGCCCCAGATTTTACCGGGGGTCATCTCCGGCGCCCTGTTTGCCTTTGTCACGTCATTCGATGAGGTGGTTGTGGCCCTGTTTATTGCCGGTTCCGAGCAGTACACCTTGCCGCGCCAGATGTTTGCCGGTATCCGCGAAAAATACAATCCTACCATTGCGGCAGTAGCCACTATGATGATCATCGTCTCGATAGCCTTGCTGGTGACGGTGGAATTGCTGCGACGCCGCAGCGAGCGGCTGCGCGGCATCAGGCAATAAGGACCGGTAGATTCGATTGAAAGGATTGTTCATGGCAGCCGATAGTCGGCAACCAAGAATTTAATCTACGGTTGTGGCAATTAACGTTTCGGTAGCCGTAACGCCTTCGACTTCTCTGATCTTTGCGATGAGCTTTGATCCTGCATCCAGGTCGAGTGCCCGAATCATCACGACCAGATCGAAACGACCGAAAACGGCCGTAATGTTTGCCACACCCTCAAGTGATTTAAGCCGATCATAAACTTGTTTTGTCTTTGCAGGATCGGTGTTGATCAAAACGCCTGCGACCATGGAACCCCCTTATAGTATATCTGTTTAATTGATTGAGGATAAACAACTTTTTCGTCAATAACCAAATGAGAGCTATAAGTTATAGGTTATTGGTTATTAGTTTAAGGTTGTTCTCCTTTTCTAATAACGAATAACAGATAACAATTAACTTCTAATTGAGCGTTTTTCGCTCAATTAGGGCTTGAGTATAATTTTAACGCCTTTCCTGGAAAAGCAAAAATCAAACGCCTTTTGCGCCGCGTTTAAGGGAAATGTGTGTCCGATAAGTGGCTTCACATCCAGTTTTTTCTTGGCAAGTAAATCAACCGCCTGATCAAATTCCTTGTAGTTATAGCAGATCGAGCCAATTAAGGTGAGCTCATTGCGAATCACAGGCTCGATGTCGATTTGAATCTCCTTATGAACCGTCATGATCACGATGGAACCGTTTTTTCGGGTAATATAAACAGCCTGCTGCAGCGCACTTGGAGCTCCCGCAGCTTCGAAGGTATAATCCACACCCCCGTTTGAAATCTCCAGGATCTCTTCGACCGGATCTGATTTACGAATGTTGAAGGTATGTTCAGCGCCAAGTTGTTTGGCTAGATCCAGACGATCTTCATTGGTGCCGGTTACAATGACATGTGCGCGGCGAATCTCTTTGGCAACCTTGGTGGCAAGCAGACCGATGGTCCCCGGCCCCAGAATAGCCACCCAGCTGCCGGGCTCAATTCGAGCAAGCTCCAGCCCTCTGATGCTGCAGGCCAGCGGATCAGCAAATGTGGCTTCTTCAAACGAAAGGTTATCAGGTATACGGTGGACATTTCGGGCCGGAACCGCGACGAATTCCGCCATGCCACCATTCATGGTAACACCAATCTCATTGAGGTTCTGGCAGAGATTGACGAGCCCTTTGCGGCAATAGCGGCAGATCGCACAGCCAATGCATATTTCTGTGGCAACCCGATCTCCGGCTTTAAACCCGTGGACTTTCTCGCCCATGCCGACGATTTCGCCCGAAAGCTCATGGCCCATGATGTAGTTGCCCTTGCGGTTCGGGTCGGCATAGTTATACATACGAAGATCACTTCCGCAAATTCCAACGGCTTTGACCTTGAGCAGAACTTCCCAGGGGCTGAATTCAGGCCTGGGCACATCTTCAAGAGAAATGCCTACTTCAGCCGGATTTTTTACAACCGCCAGCATGTTATCCTCCAATAATCTACCTGAAATACTGCCATATCCCTAAATTCTTGCCATTGTCTCTTCAAGACATCACTTTCCCATGGATCACCCTAATCAAAAGGGCTGCACCTGTCAAGCCTTCAATTCAATCTGTCTTTATCCATAACCTTTTGAAATTTTATGAAATTTGAATTTTTTGACTTGCCCTCAGCAGCGCGGTCTGGTATCAGACAACAAATCATCAATAGGATGAAAGTATAACCGTGAACCCTGAACCTCTGAACCTGCGAACGCACACATGAAAGTCTCTCAACGAATATTGATGATCATCGCCGCGGTGGTATGGTATGCAGGCGGCCTGGCTCTATTACTGAAAGGCGGGGCGCTAATCAATAAAGCATATGGAATCGATCCTCAATCAAATTGGGCATTGATTGCATCCGTTGTGGGCGTCATCGCCGGTTTGTTGAAAGCAGGATTTCTCTTCGGCAAAAGCTGCAAGAAAAATATTACACGGATAAATTCCCTGTCAAATCCCCGAATCTGGCAGTGTTTCCGGCCCGGCATGCTGATATTTCTTGCCGTTATCATCCCCACCGGAGCGTGGATGTCGCGGGTCGCTGCTGAAAATTACACACTTCTTTGTTTAGTCGGTGGCTTGGATCTGTCGATCTCCATCGCGCTGCTCACTTCAAGCCTGGTGTTCTGGAAACTCAAAGCCTTCTCAAATTAGGATTTCGGCATTAACTCATCCCCCCAGCCGTGAAGCCGGTAGTAATCCTTCAACATGGTTTCCAGTTCTTCTTCGGTGATCACCTTGCCGCTATCGGTTAATTGCTGATGCAAAGCTTTGGGAAGCCGTTCATCTTCGAGCGTCATGCCTTCCCGCAGGTTAAACCGGCGAATCAGTGTGGCAATGGCGTTGGCCTTTTCTCTTAAAATGGACTCATTGGCTTGCATACCGGTAACCAGATGGATGACTTCCGCTAACTTGTCCCACAGATAAAAATCGCGATAGAATCGACAAAGAACCAGCGTATCAAAAATTGCCAGCCGATCTTCGAACTCCAAAAAAAGGCGAGCTTTTCCTTCGATTTGCTCGGGTGGAATCACGCCACTGAGTTCCGGCTTATAAAAGGTCGCGCGTAAATGACAGGCACCGCGATCGGATGTGGCATAGGCCAATCCCATTCCCTTAAGTGATCGGGGATCGTATCCGGCCGGTTCCAGACCTTTGACATGCACGGCAATATCTTCGAGGCCCCATTGTTTAGCCGCAGGCCGGATTCCTTCGGCCAGAACATCGCCGATATCTTCCCGGCCGGCTATTTTGTGAAGCAACTCCGCAATGGCATCCACATCACCATAATCAATATTAAAATCGATTTTTCCCCGCCGAGATGCTTCAATCACAAACCCACAAAGATTTCCGGCGGTTATTGTATCCATTCCCTGCCGATCACAAATATCATTGAGATAGGCGATTTCCTCGAGGCTATCAATCAGACACAATCCGCCGAAGGCGTAAATGGTTTCGTATTCCGGTCCTTCTATTTTAAGACCGGTATGCCGGCCTTCCTTGACGGTGCTCAATCGACCGCACGCCATAAAACATTTTGCACACGCATGGGGTTTGGGCTCCATTTTATCGATCAATGCATCGGCACTGATCTTTTCCCATTGATCATAGACTCCCTGCGTCCAATAACGGGTGGGAAACGCCCCGACGGCGTTGGTCGCTTTGACCAACATGGGAGTTCCATAGGTTTTATATGCATGACTGGCCGGATGATCTTTGAATTCCGCCATAAAGCTCTTGGAAAATTCCTTCACCGCCTTTTCATCCGCATGGGGCCGTTTGCGGTCGCCCGTAAATAAAATTCCCTTGAGCTTTTTGGATCCCATTACCGCTCCGGCACCGGTTCGACCGGCCGAACGCCAATAATCGTTTTCAACCACCGCAAAGCGAATCAGGTTTTCTCCGGCCGGCCCGATGACCACAGCCCCTTTCTTGCGGTATTGCGAGCGTGCAAACCGCTCAATGACGGCATCTTCGGCCGCATAGGTCTCCATACCCCAGATGTCGCCGGCACCATGAAAGTCAACGCCTTCAGGATGGACCGTCAAAACGGTGGGCTCCGCACTCTGCCCGTGAATGACAATCGCATCAAAACCGGTGGCATCGATGGCATCCGGGGTTCTTCCACCGGAATAGGATTCGGTAAATAAACCAGTTAACGGCGACTTGGTGAAAACCCCGTAGCGGCAACATCCCCAGATGGTGCTGCCGCCAAGAGGACCGGTCATAAATATCAAGTTATTCTTCGGGGAAAGCGGATCCACACCAGCCGGGTTTATCTCGTATAATAAATGCGATGCGAGCCCCTTTCCGCCCAGGTACTTTTCGAGAATAGTCTCACGGATGGCTTCGATGCTGAATTGATTGCTATTCAGATCAATCTTTAAAATTCTCCCGTAAAATCCATGCATTGTGATACCTCATATATTTGATTTGTGGTTATGAATTATGACCCCAGGGCCTATTTATCGAATGCGAGCTCTGCGAACACCTCCTTCATAGCAAAAATTGTTTTGAAATTAAATCTGAATTTACAATATCTTTTTGTTGATAATTAAGATTTTTACTTGACAGAATTAGTATTTTTCTTCTAAGTAGCCCATGTCAGAAAGGTGATTATCCGTTTTAATTTATGGACCCATCACTACCAAAATGGAAAATTTCGAAGGGCCGGAAAAGAAGCTTGAGGTCATCCTCTCTGCTCCCCAGACCGGTTTGCGCGACAATACCGACAGGCGCTGGGACAGAGTGGTGCGCGCCTGTGGTGCCGAAATCATCAAGCGAGAATGTGCAGCCAAATTAGATAGTTACCTTCTTTCAGAATCCAGCCTCTTTGTTTGGAACGATCGCATCCTGCTTATCACCTGCGGTAAAACAACGCCTACGAAAGCCCTGCCAATCATACTGAAATACGTCGCTAAACCTCAAATTGCGTACCTTTTTTACGAGCGGAAAAATTTGAATTTTCCAAACGAACAACCCACCGACGTTGACGACGATTTGGCGTATCTGCGTACCCACTTTCCCGGCAACAGCATTCGCCTGGGCCCGGCTTGCGGAGATCACCTCCATGTCTTCTATTACGCGAAACCAAATGGTTGCCCGCTGCCGGATACATCCGTGCAAATTTTGATGCATGACATCGATCCAGCAGTCGCAACAACCTTCTATTATGATAGCACCGATATCGACCGGCAAAACGATATGCTGACTCGATTAAAAACGCTGTATCCGGCAATGAAGGTCGAGAACCACTTCTTTTATCCGCAAGGGTACTCCCTAAACGGAATTTCGGAGGATAATTATTTTACGATTCATGTGACGCCGCAGCCGGAAGCGTCCTATGTCAGTTTTGAGTCCAACATGTTTAATCACGAATCTGCGGGGGTTGTTCAGAAAATAATATCGTTATTCAATCCGCTGAGATTTTCGGTGGTATTGACCGCCACCACCAAAGGCCAATTCGAGCATTTGCATAACGGGGTAATGGTCGAACCGCCCGGTTATCAGGCGATAGATCAGACATTCTGCGAATTTGATCACCACTATACAACGATCTTTTCGAATTTCTTAAAACAGCGCCACTGACAGCCTGAGGCCTGGATTCAGTCTTCGAATCCGCACATCCTGATCGATACCGTTTCTTTTTTCATCGATATGCTGCCTTTCAGATATTAAGCAGGTTAGAGGGTTTACGAGGCCACGAATTTTCACGAAAGTTCACAAAATGGAGCTCAGCGGATTCGTGGTTCAAATACATTGCAAAGGTCTTAATAATTGCATCACGACAATACCGGCCAATACCACGAAACAGTTGAAGCCCACACAGCTGCCGAGCAGGCCACAGAGCTGTGGCTCAAAGAAATCCACCAGGATACATCGGCACTGAGCTTCCGGGTGACCAAAACGCTTTTTTCAGAAAAAAGCCCTTATCAACAGATAGACCTAGTTGAAACCGCCAATCACGGTCGAATATTGCTCAATGACGGCATTGTGATGCTGACGGAGCGCGACGAATTTATCTATCATGAAATGATCGCCCATGTGGCGCTTTTCACGCATCCCTCACCCAAACGGGTGCTGGTGATCGGCGGAGGAGACGGCGGCACTGTTCGCGAGGTGTTGAAACACAGTCAAATTGAACAGACGGTACTGGTTGAAATTGATGAAGTGGTGGTGGAGGCCTGCCGCAAATACCTTCCGTCCGTCAGCTGCGCAATGAATGATCCCCGCTTGCAGCTGATTTTTGATGATGGCCTACAATATGTGACTGAAACCAATGAACAATTTGATATCGTTCTGGTGGATTCAACGGATCCGGTAGGACCAGGTGTGGGGCTGTTTGAAAAGCGCTTCTACGAAAATGTAGCCGGGGTTTTGACTGAAAACGGAATCATGGTCACCCAGGCCGAGTCTCCGTTTTACGACGTTACTTTTCAGCAGACCATGTTTTCCAATCAGCGCCCATATTTCAAAAAACTGCACATGTTTTTATACACCACCCTGGCCTATGTGGGTGGGCTCTACAGTTTTGGATTTGCCAGCAAAGGACTGTGTCCGCTCCAGGATTTTGATCCCAAGCGCGTAAAATCCTCCGGCATTTCAACCCGCTATTATAATTCCAATATTCATCGCGCTGCCTTTATGTTGCCGGTGTTTATCGAGCAAAAACTCAAAGAAATTTGTGATCGGCTGCCCGGGTAAAAAGTTACTCGTCCATGGATCTATCCCAACCGCGGCGGCCATTTAACGAAAACGATCCAAAATCGTCTCACGGTTTAAACGATTGGCGCAATTTCAATTTCTACCCGGCGATTTTGCGACCGACCGGACACGGTCGCATTGGTGGCTATCGGTCGTGTTTCACCATAGCCCTGAAGGGAGAAGCGATCAGAGTTCAATCCCTGCGAGACCAGATAATCGTAAACACTCTGGGCGCGTCGCTCGGAGAGCTTCTGGTTGTAATTTTCACTTCCGACGCTGTCGGTATGGCCGTAAACATCCACATAGGTTTTGTTGTATTCTTCAAGCACGATGGCCACAGAATTTAAGACCTCGTAAAAGTTCGATTTGATGTCCGCAGAACCGGTATCAAATGTAATATTTCCGGGCATGTTTAAAATGATGTGATCGCCTTGACGGGTGATGCTAACGCCGCTTTTCTGCAGACGCTGGCGCAGTTTCGCTTCCTGATAATCCATGTAAGCCCCGACGGAACCTCCGGCCAGAGCCCCGATACCGGCTCCAACCAGGGCCCGCTTACGAAGCTGCTTTGACTTGGTTTTGCCGGTCAAGAGACCAACAGCCAGGCCGGTGGCCGCACCGCCTGCAGCTCCAATCCCCGCTCCGATGGCGGTATTGCTGACCTTGCGTTTGCCGGTGTAGGGATCCGTTGTACAACTGGCAGCAAAAAAAGCAACGCATACCAGGATGGCAAAACATACGAAAAATTTGGATTTCATAACTACCTCCTGTAATTTCGGTTTTAGGATTCAACATACCCGAAAGATGATATGAAAGATATTTATGTTGGTCTCCGGATTTCTTGATAAAATTTCGATATAATTATAAAAATACTAATATACATCGAAATCAC
>CP070694.1:4766033-4772266 GCA_020353355.1 Desulfobacterales bacterium
AGATCCGTATCAATTCCATGATACACATGATGGATGGAAATCGGTCGGTTACCGAATAAGTTGATGAGATACTGCCGGTTATGTTCTGTGCAGGTCACGATAAATTTGGCCAGTCCGAGCTTTTCTTCCAGCTGACGGGGATCCGAGGTGTATATATCCTTGGCATGGGCCGTAAAACTAAAGGGAAGTCCACTCAATTGACTGGCAAACATCGCCACCGATGTCGGTGAGTGCGCAAAGTGGGCGTGCAAATGCCTCAAACGACGATTCGGCAATAAATGGTGCACCAGATATCCGGCTTGAAACAGATGTTTGATCGTCGCAGATTTGTGTGTTCGTAAAAATCTTCTGTAGGCCGTATTTAAGGCGGCCGCATAGGTACGGGGAATTTTGGCGGCAAGCTGCACATTATGATATAAAAATTTCGGTAACGATGTCAGCAGGGTTTCGGGTAAATAATCGACCCGGGCGTGGATATGCTGCACGCTTTTATGGGTGAAGGTTTCTCTGCCCCGGCGCATGGAAAAAAGATGAAGGTTGAAACCAAGTTTTTCCAAAAGAAGTATCTCGTTGGAGATAAAGGTTTCCGAGATGCGGGGATATCCTTTGAGGACCATCCCCAGAAGCGGTCGATCTGATACACTCATGATTTTTTGCACCTGAAATCCAGCAGGCGCTGTTGCATGGTTTCGATACCGGTAAGACGAAAATGGGATATGGCTTGGTGATAAGGTTCGGGGTTGTCCAGCAGCGCAAGAATTCTTTTTGCCAACACATCGGCATGAAGCTCGGACAAAGGGATGTAATCGACCAGTTTTTGACGCTGGAAAGCCTGGGCGCGAATAAATTGTTCTTTGCGGGGTGCTTCCCGTGGAATGACCAAACTGGGAGTACCTTGGCTGAGAATCTCACATAGGGTATTGTAGCCCCCCATGCTCACAACAATGTCTGCGGCGGCAAAGACTTTTTCCATTTGGCGATAAAAATGATAGGTTCGCACCCCAAGCCGCCGCGCCCGTTTAAACACCTTGCGCCTTTTGTTTTTGGGCATAAACGGCCCGGTAATCAAAAGACTCTTGAAGGGAAGCGAATTGCCGGATTCCAGCATGGACAGATAGGTATCCATGACCGCATAGCCATCGCCGCCCCCACCGGTGGTAACCACCACCAGCTTTTCATCGGTTCTCAGACCGAGTTCTTTTCTTAGATTTTTTACGGCGTCTTTGCCGGGAATTTTCCGGGGAATATAGCCGGTAAAGTGCATCTTGGGTCTTATGGTTTCTGAAATGCTGTATTCAGAAATGGGATCATAAAACTCCTGAATTCCGTAAACCCATATCTCACTATAGAGTTCATCTAAAATTTTATACACCCCTTTTCGGTGCCAATCCCGTTTAATCGTTTCGGCATCGTCCATAATATCACGCAGGCCCAATATGGCTTTGGTCGTCGGACGACAGCGTCGCAGCCACTGCAGGGTCGGCAATATCTCTCTTTTCAGTCCGAAGGGTTCTTTGTCGACAATGAACAGATGGGGCTGAAACGTTTTGGCGGTGGCCGTGATGATGTTTTTGCGAATATCCAAGGCATGTCTGGCATTGATTTTAATGGAGAGCGGAAGATATTCTTCGTTGGTCATTTTTATCATTCCGGGGATCCGAACAAAATCGATTTGTTCGGGGAAAGCAAATCGGCCGGCAATGGGTGATCCGGTTAAAATAAGAATATTAATGCGAGGAGCCAATAAATGGGTGGCGATCGCCATGGATCGGCGTATGTGCCCCAGACCATAGGTGTCGTGGGAATACATCAAGATATTATAGGTCGAATTTCGCGGCATAAAGATGCTTCCATTAAAAACGCCTCGGAATTTCTATAACTGTTCCATTTATCCAACATTCCAAAAGGAACGAAGCTCATGAGTTCCAATGATAAACTTAGAACTTATAAAGAAAACTAGGCTAGTTTGTCAAGAAATGGCTGGAAATTCTAACGATTTTCGGTGAAATATGGATTGGATGTCAATTCATAGGGCGCGGTTTTTTCGGTTTCGATCCCCTGGGGTGAAACGAGCACATCCAGTCCGGTTCGCTTCCATGTGGACCGGGCCTGCTCCACGGTATCCACCAGCGGTTCCTGGCAGTTAAACGAAGTATTCAGAATCATTTTGCAAGCGGTTTTATTCCGCCAGCGGGTTAACAATTTCAGGATAAATGAATCATCGCCGTCTTCTACGATCTGTGGTCGGCTGGTACCGTCTACATGGGTAACCGCCGGAACTTCCATTTCATTTGTGGGAACAATATAGGACATGTATTTACTGGGAACGCCCCAATTTCCAAGCGCCATGGGCGCAAACGGCCGATACCATTCACGATATTTAACATGTTGATTTAATTTATCTTTCCCGTCGGGGATCCGCGGATCTAACAGAATACTGCGATGACCCAGCGCACGGGGCCCCGATTCCGCGCGGCCGTAGCATACCCCACCGCTTTTTCCGTCTTCCAGAAATCGAAGAATATCCGCAATGAGCTCTTCACTGATATTGCCCGCATCGCTTCCCAGATACGGGCTCCAGGCTCTCGGCACCCTGGGCCGATCGAGGATATGATGCCATACAAACAGCGCCGCACCCAGGCTTTGGCCACCATCATGGGGCTGCGCCGGCACCCAGGTCTCGTCATACAGGCCACTTTGATGAATGGCGGTATTGGCAATGCAGTTCATGGAGCACCCACCGGTCATAATTAAGCGCCGAACCGGTTGCCATTCCCTCATCCGCTTCGCAGCCGCTAAGTAATAATCAGTGGTGAGCTGCTGCAACGATGCGCAAATATCCTGGGCAAATTTGCTCTTTGGATCCAGCTCGGTAACATTGACCCGGCCGGATGGGTCCCGTGGAAACGGAGAAAACGGGTGATATAACATTTGCTGCTTGAGCGTCTCGATGATATCCTCCCGGGGTATGCCATAACTGGCCAGCCCCATGAGTTTGCCCGCGCCTTCCAAGCGTTTCATTCCAAAATTATATTCGCCGATGGACGCCCAGGTACGCCCGATATTGAGTTGCATCCGGCCGGGTCCTTCATAACCCCAGCCGTATTCGATCTTATGGATTTTATTGCCGCTTCCGTAAGCTAGGGCGCAGTTGCGGGCATCACCGCTGCCGTCCGCCGTCAAAATACCGGCTTCTTCAAACGGCGATGTAAACAAGGCACCGGCCACATGGGCCAGATGATGATCGACCGCATAGCAATCATACCAGCGACCCCACAGCATGATCCGGTGTTGGCTGTAGCGGCGATCAACCGGCCCCGCCCAACCCGCCTGCGCGTATTCGGGATAGGTCAGATAGGATTCACCCTGAAGGTTCCACTGGTACGGCTTTCCATCCAGCGTCGGCCGGATATATGGATTAATTACAATAATATCTATAGATTCCGGGTTCCACCGGTATGTTTCCATAATGGCATCAAGGTCCATAAAACCCTGGTCATGCTTTATCCGGGAAAGACGTTCCTTCTCCAGAACAACTAGCGGCTCGCCGTCCTCCAACAGCGTGCAATTGGCATCATGTCCGAAATAAAGCGCTAAAATCCGCATTCATTCTCCTGTCAAAGCGATGGCCTTCTCAGCTGCTCCATCCTGCGTTCATAGAAAAATGGTTCTATATACAATAATTAGGGTATAGAAATATGAAACTCGAGTGTCAAATAAAAAGGAATTCATAGGACAGGAAATTGCCGGTGCGGTCTGTAAAAGATCTCGCATGGGTCTTATATTTAAGCTGTCGGAGTTGAAAATGTATTCAGAGTACCTATGAATCATATACAGGCCTACCCGATGCCAGTTAACCCTGGATTTTGATTTGCTTCTTTTCTTAAGTTACTCAATTTGTTATAAGATGTTTTTAAAACGCTTCAATTGTAATTAACCATAAAATCATAAAGGTTGGAACATGGCACGATCCGATGTCCATCCCAGACACAAATTCGAGACCTGGCAGGTTTGGCCGGGCTCATTTGATAATCCACCGGTGGATGGGATATACCCGTTAGCGGACAATTCACAATTATCGATCACCCGCGCAACGCCGATTGCCTCCCTGGGATCCTGTTTTGCCCGGGAAATCAAGCGCAAGCTTTTGCAGCGAGGGTATAATTACATTTCTGAAGAAACCCATCATCCGGCCGCAATTCATGCCAGTGCGGCCTGGGAACGGGTTTACAGTACGTTTTGCATGCGTCAGATATTCGAGTATACGTTTGAAACCTGGCAGCCGGATTTGCGGTGGTGGATCGCACCCCGATCCGCAAAGGTTCAAGACCCCTATCGCCGAACCATCATATATGACAGCATTGCGGAGGCGGAAGCGGATTTTGCCAGGCATCTCAAATATTCGCGCCGCGCCCTGGAACAGGCCGAAGTCCTTATCCTGACTCTGGGCTTAACGGAAATCTGGCAGGATCGCATCGATCAAGCGGTGATCAGCCTGCCGTCGGGCCCATACGTCAGAGAAGGCGGCGACATGAGCCGTTATGAATTCAGGGTAAGTCGCTATGCTGAAAACCTGGAAAATCTCGAGCGCATCCATGACATCATGGACAAACACAATCCGGGCTGCAAGCTGCTGATGACCGTATCCCCCGTTTATCTCTGGGCAACCTTCCGGCGGGACCTGGATGTGATCAGCGCCAGCTGCAATTCAAAGTCAACCCTGCGTGCGGTGACCGATGAATTTACCGTTCGCCATGACAATGTCTTTTATTTTCCGGCATTTGAGATGGCCACCATTTATCAGCCTTTAAGCGGTCAGACCTATTTTGCCGATGGCAGAGAAAACTATCACGTCAACAAAGCGACCGTAAAATTCATCATGCGGCATTTTTTTGATTACTATTCAAAATGTCAGGATGGCTCGAAGCACGACTGAAGAATCCCGGTTGCTGCCGCCAAAGGTGGAAAGATATTGATCCGCGATGACTTTCACCCAGGCGCCGGAAATCCTCAGCCCGGGTTTGGGATACCAATTGAGGTTTAAGGTCGCCGTCCGCACCTCCTGGCTTGAGATTTCATAGTTTGTTAATCCAAAATCAAAAAGCTTACGATCGATATCGGCATTTACATAGCGAAAGGCTATTTCCAAACATCCGAGGGGGTCTAGAAAACTTAAAAAATCAAAAATCTGGCGTTTATCTTCCGGCCCGGCCTTCACCTTCGGCGGCAGCCAGCGACCCCGGTCCCAGCGCACCCGCTGTCCGGTGATATACCATGATCCGTAGGCAGACCACGAGTCCAGTTGATCAAAATCTTCTTTGCCGCCCCCGCTGATTTTTACGTCATAAACCGCACCCTCCACCCGTTCGGCGCTCATTCGAAAGGGGCCCCAGTACCAGCCGATTTCAGCGTGTTGCCAATCGGCCGATTCGCCATCCAGATCAACAGTGGTAAAAACAGTAGATTTCAAGGGCGTATCCAAAAAAATTTTATCGTCATAATCCGGGCTGTAAGCATAACTGAAACCCACAAAAGCGCCTTTTAACCACTCGTATCCAAGGCCAATCAAGGGCGAAACAACCGTGCGAATGGAAAATTGCGGCTCGCTTTTGCGATTTCCATCAAGATCAAACCCTTCTCCCCATACCCCTGAGGCTTCATACCAGATTGCGTTGGACCACAGCGAGCCGTCAATCTGCAATCCGAGATCGTAGCGTCCATCCAGATAGGAACTGAACCCATAATCAAAAGATGGAAAATTCTCGGGCCGGGTGGCAAACTCGGTATTCAGGGCCACCTTGATTTGGCCGGCCTTGAGCCCGAAGGCAGGATGAAGGTTCCAGCCGGCCCAGGCTTCGTATAAATTGTTTCGGGTGTCAATTCCGAGAAGATCAGCCTCTACATGAAAAACGTAACGGTTTTCATAAGTACCTGAGACCAGCGGATTTACGGCCTCCCATCGGAATCCATCGCTTTTAGTATTATTGGGGTCATATTTGATCGCAACTCCGGCAAGCTGGCCACCGAGATGAATATCCCAGCCAGCCACATCGGCATCCAGGCCTCGCAGCGGCCCCCATTGAAAAAACGAGAATTCCTCTGGTCCGATAGCTGCCGGCTGCTCAGCATGGATATCTGCAACAGCTGCAAAGACAACCAGCAGCCAAAGCCAGATGCATGTATATGTTTTCATCGTTACCCCTCCGATTTTATAGTTTCCATTGATCTTTGTT
>CP070694.1:4772366-4793906 GCA_020353355.1 Desulfobacterales bacterium
GCCGGACTAGATCCGGTAGCCGGAGTCCATAACCATAGGAAACAACTTGATTCCGGCGTTCGCCGGAATGACGGTTCGAGTCGGTTTCAGACTTTTTACGAGACGATCATTATTGTTTTGATAAAAATTCTAATGTTTTAGGCACTTAAAAGTTTAGCTCATTTTTCGTTTGTTCAAGAGTTTGATTCAGAAGTCGTATCTCTTGTAAAAAGATATAAGACAGCCACCCCCACCAAGCAGCTCACACTCAACAGAAATGCCGCATTGAATGCCTCCGGGCCACGGGAAGCATGCGGGTAAAGTGCCTGCATCAGAATCCCGAGTCCATGTAGAAAAACAGCCGGGCCGATCATGGTAAAAAAGTTTATACCGGTCATTGCCGCCCCAGCCATGTGGTTGGGCATCAGATCTTTAATGTGAGGGATCATCAGAAGACCTGCACCTGTGAAAAATCCAAACCCAAAGAATAAAAGTGCCGATACCATCAACCTCGTTGTCGGGAGAATTGTCGAAAATGCAAAGGTAATTACGCTCAGGACGATAAGACTGGTAATAATTAACCATTTGCGGTTTCTAAAAAGCCTATCAGACACCACGCCCCAAAACGGTCCACCAACCAATAGACCGATATTCATCAAAAAAATCAAATTGCCCGCATTTACTGCGGAATAGCCCATAACTTCAATCAGATATGGGCCGGCCCAGAGGGCTTGAAATGCGGCAAATACGCCATAGCGAACAAATGTGGAAAGTGAAATAATCCAGTAATCCTTCTGCCTTAAGAGAAGTTTCAGATTGGCAAGGGCCTGGTGAAAACTGGTAACACCCATGGATGCCGCGGTCCCGGATGTTATTTCTTCGGGTTTGTCACGCACGATAAGGTAAAGCACGCAGGTTAAAACGATATTGATCCCGGCGATAAATTGAAAACTGCGCTGCCATCCCACTTTTTCAACCAAAAGAACCAGCGGTGTTGTGGCAACGATGTTTCCCAGGGTGCCAATCGAAAATACGACTCCTGAGAGGGTCGCAAAGATCAGCGGGGCAAACCAATCCGATACAAGTTTTAGCGTTCCCATTAAATTGCAGGCCATCCCCACACCGAGCAGGATTCGACCCACCAGACCGAGACTCAAGGAATCTGCCCATGAAAAGACAAATGCGCCCAGGATACCCACCAACGACAGAACGGTCATTACCCGCCGCGCACCGACTTTATCCAAAAAAAGAGTGAGCGGAATCTGGGTCAGCGCGAAGGCATAAAAAAAGGAAGCCGACATCAACCCCAATGCCTCGGTATCCAGCGATAGATCCAGAACCAGTTGCGGGGCAATTACGGCATTTGATGTGCGGTAAAACTGGGAAAGGAAGAAATGGGCAGATGTGATGATAAATATGCTCCAGCGACGAGACATAATAGGTTTTATTAATCAGGGTTTATCCGAAAATTGCCAATTTTCGGATAAACCTTGATTGGGGACTTGAATCCTTTCTATATATTTGCTTAATATAGGGACATCATATTGATTTTGTGTCAAGCAAATTATTTATGTTTTACCCCCTCCCTCGATCCATCCCGCCAGGGGAGGGAGGCTGGGTGGGGTGAAATAAGATGAGATAAATTATCAATTTTTTATTGAGTTATAATTCCGGAAAAAAACCATGCAAAAGAAAGGAAATATATTATGTCCAGCATTGACCTTCGGGGAATATTTCCTCCCATTACGACACCTTTTATTGATGGAAAGGTTGCCTATGACAAACTGGCCTTCAACATTGAAAAGTGGAGCAAGACCGGATTGAGGGGATTTGTGGTCCTCGGGTCCAACGGCGAGTATGTTTACCTATCCCCTGCAGAAAAACGTAAAACAGTTGAGACTGTCGCTCAAAATACACCTGACGGCATGGTTGTCATAGCGGGAACCGGCTGTGAATCCACCGACGAGACCATCGCGCTGACCAATGATTGTGCGAGCCTTGGCGCCCATGCGGCATTGGTCATCACACCGCACTATTACGGTGGGGAAATGAGTGAAACAACCCTGATAAATCATTTTACCGTGGTGGCTGATAATTCTGCAATCCCCATTTTGCTATACAGTGTTCCAAAATTTACCCATATTACCGTCGCGGCGAAAGTGGTAGCGGAATTATCGCAGCATCCAAATATAATCGGCATCAAAGAAAGCTCCGGCAATGTCAATCTGCTGGGCCAGTATCTGAATAATATGAGCGATGATTTTAATGTGATGATTGGGACCGCCGGCGTATTGTTTGGCGGATTGAGTATCGGTTGTGCCGGCGGGGTCCTTGCCCTGGCCAACCTGGCACCTCAAAAATGTGTGCAAATTTTTGACTATGTAAAACAAGGCAGATTTGACGAAGCCAAAACCTTACAACTTAAAATGATTCCGGTAAACAACGCCGTCACGGCTACCTACGGGGTTCCGGGATTAAAGGCCGCCATGGACATGCGGGGTTATTTTGGTGGTGAGCCCAGGTTACCGCTGTTACCCGCATCAGATCAGATAAAATCCGAGATAAAGGCAATACTTCAACAAGCTGAGCTTTTAAAAGAAGATGCGAATATAATCAATAAGGAGCCAATAAATGTCCGACCATAACATCCGCCATTTCCCCCCAGAGCTCTTTCCCGGTGGAGGCTTCATCAATAATTATATGATGGATTTTGCCTAGCTTACCTGTTGTATCTTTATTGACGATGTGAAATATCCATTGATCCAGTTTCTCATGTTCTACCCATTTTTTTAATTCATTAAAGGAGACGAATTCATCTCTTGGGTCGATAAAGATTACAGCGGGCACGTTTATTTTCGGGCTTAAATTTTTGTCCAGGTGCTCCAGCGAATCCAGGAGCGCGGTATACGCGGCAACAGGAGTGCCCTCATTTGCACGATAGGATTTGATTGAAAAACTCGGTATTGTAAGTCCCTGAAATGATGATAGAATCCTGACAATTTGATATCTCGAATGGATTTGAAGGCCTGGAGCAAAAAGAACCATTCGGTCAAATTGGACCTCCGGCATGCAAGCCAGTAAATCGACTCCCATCAGCGCTCCAAAAGAGAATCCAACAAAAAATAATGGAGCGTTTTTTTGAATGCTCCTGCGTTTGGCTATTTTATAAGCCGCATAGGCTTCGTCTCGCCACAGCTCATAGGATACGGATTTAAACGCTTTCAACCGAGTTTGAGCGTCGTCCATACCAGCTTGCCGTGAATAATTTTCGCCATGCCCACGCAACGATAAATTTAATGCGTCAACACCCGAGCCGGTCAGAATCTCGATGATCGATTCCATTTTGTCGGGTCGCAAATTCAGTCCGTGAATGACCAGGGCGATTCCTCTGAGTCCCCGGGTAGCGTTACGGTGAAACCAGCGGAAAGACTGATTTCCGGCGGTATCGCTTGTGTTTTGACTCTGTAAATTTTGGCTCATTAAACTTGTCTCCCGAGCTCGCCGGCTGTTATTATTGGCATTGTCTTCAGTTCCCTGGACCAATTTCCGCAGGGAATAGGCCAAGTATTTCATCGTTGCCTAATACGGGTCAATGCTATCAGTTACCATACTTTTCTGATTCCGTGAAAAAAGTCAACTTTCTTGACTTTACTTTGAATTTCCTGATATAAAATGTTGAGTTTATTAACAGAAGTGCATCATCTCGGTGCTTTCTCTTTCAACCATGTACAGGATCATAAATGGTTATTATTTAATGAAATTCCCCGTTTCTCGGCATGAGAGCGGGGTTTTTTATAGACACCATCGCTGAATGATCCAATCAATACGGTGCGGGCCATGTCCAAGAAAAGAGAACGATTCATTTTATCATTGGCTTTTGTGTGTGCTCTGGCCTTTTTCATAGCTCAGGGATGTGCAAATCCCAACATCCAGATGCCAGACGCTTTGCCCCCGATTGTCAAAGAATACAAGCATTCAACCGTTGTGGGTGGCAGTCCCGGTATGCGAAACACCGGGGTTTATCTAGAGCCGGGGGACGCGTATTCGATATTGGCCACCGGCAGCATTGATTTTTGGCCCCGTGAGAGCGCCCACCCGGTCCACAAGCCCCCCCCGGGCTTTGCGTATCACGATGTCAGGCCGGAGCTGGGGTGGCCGTTATTGGTGAGGGTCGGTGAGCGCTATGCGTTTAATCCGTTTTACTCCAGAAATGGTATTAGCCGTGTGAGTGACGGATCCGGGCACATTTACCTGGGCTACAGATCAGGGCGGATGACGGCCTCGGGCGAGCCCTTGTTTCCTGACTATTATAGAGATGACAAAGGGGCATTCAGCGTCGACATCATTGTCTGGAAGGAAGCGGACTGGATCAAAATTGCAGATTATCTTTCCCAGGTGGTTCTGAAAGATCCCGACAACAAACCGGTCGTCCATGCGCATCAGGAGGCCGAGAGATACGCATCGATCATGCTTGCTGAGAAAAAAGCTAAAAAAGAAATAGAAAAGACGGAGCAGCAGATCAGCGAATTAAAAAAAGAAGACGAGCCGACCGGCAAACCCGAGGCACAGCCTTTGCCCGGGGAACAACAACCAACGGAAGTTTCTTCCAAAGAAGATAAGATCGCCCAGCTGCAGGCAAGGCTGGCCAAGCTCCTCGAAAGTCAGGCCCAGGTGGAAGAGATGAAAAAAGAATTGGAGGAGGAAAAAAAGAAAACAAGCCTTCTGGCCGAAGAGCTCGGTGAAAAACAAAAAAGAGAGCAGGAGCTTTTAACCCAGCTGGCTCAGGGTGTTAAAAATCCGCCCGTCATCATGATTGTCTCCCCACAGGACGCCAGTACGATAGAAGTGAATTCAGTTGGTCTTTCCGGTGTGGCAGAAGATGAGCAAGGTATCGAACGATTGGAAATATTTATTAACAACAAATCGCTGGAAGAAAAAACCGGCCGGGGCATCCGGTTGAAAAAAGACAAACAGGTCAAGCGAATTGAATTTGATGAACGCATTTCGCTGGAACGCGGTGAAAACAGAATCAGGATACGGGCAGTGGATTCGGACGGTTTTTCGTCAGAGAAACTCTTGGTTGTCCATCACGTTGAAATGCGTAAAAACATCTGGGCAGTGGTGATCGGCATCAATGATTACCCCCATGCACCCAAACTAAAATATGCCGTCAATGATGCCCGGGCATTCTACCGGCATCTGGTGGATTATATTCAAATACCTGCTGACAATGTAACTCTACTTTTAGATAAAGATGCGAGCCTCACGCAATTGCGCAGTGCGCTGGGCACCTATTTGAAAAACAAAGCCGGCAAAGAGGACATGGTCATCATTTATTTTGCCGGTCACGGGGCCACTGAAAAAGATGTGCTCAGCCCGGATGGAGACGGGTTGGAAAAATATCTGTTGCCCTATGATGCGGACCCCAAAGACCTTTATGCCTCTGCCTTACCGATGAGAGAGGTGTCTCATATTTTTTACCGAATCCAGTCCGAGCGGCTCATTTTTATTGCAGATTCCTGCTATAGCGGGGCCAGCGGAGGGCGAACCATTCGCGTGTCCGGAATCCGTGCAAACATTTCCGATGCCTTCTTAGAGCGCATCGCTGTCGGCAAAGGTACCATCATCATGACGGCCAGTGGCGCCAATGAGGTCAGCGCCGAAGATGAAAATCTTCAACACGGCGTTTTTACCTATTATTTGCTGGAAGGACTAAAAGGCCCGGCGGATGCCGATAACGACGGATTAATCACCGTCGATGAAGCCTATCGGTATGTCTCTACAAATGTGCCGCGGGCCACCGGCCAGGAACAACACCCGGTTAAAAAGGGAACCGTTGAGGGGCGACTTATTTTAAGTGTAATCCATTAGTTTCCATTCTTAGAATGAAGTCACGCACTGTATATGGGAGATATGAAATGAAACGATATCGTTTTCTCTGCTGTGTATTTTTATTATCGATTTTCGGGATTGGCATTTTGGTGAGCGACACGTTGGTTTATGCGCAACAGGCTAAAGATTCGGATGAAGGCCGTGTTGTTTTCCAGTGGGCGTTTGGCTCAATTAAAAATACGGGCCTTGGTCCCCAGTTTGAAGTCATCACCCGAGATAGCACGCTGAGGTCGGGTGATCAAATTAAATTTTTTTTAAAAGTCGAAAAAAAATGCTTTGTTTACCTAATTTACCAAAGCTCGCAGAGTGAATTGAGCATACTGTTCCCTTATCGTTTTAAACTATTGGCCGACAACTACCAGATCTCCGGACACCATTACATCCCGGAAGGCGATCAGTGGTTTGAGTTAGATGAAGTGACCGGGACCGAAAAATTTTATTTGCTCGCATCTGCCGAGCGCCTCAATGATCTGGAATCCTTTGTAAACGCATATGAGAGCGCCGATAAATCCAAAAAGGACGGGTTAGGCGAAAAAATTCTTTCTGAAATTCGCAGGCTGAGAAAACAATATCTTAAGTTTAAGAGCTATGCAGAGAAACCGGTAACCATTATTGGCAATATGCGTGGATCTGAAAAAACCAAAGCCGTAGGCCTGAATGATCTTGCCGATTATGCCGTGGAGATTTCAGCGAATAATTTCTTCAGCAGGACCTTTACGATTGACCACCAGTAAAAAAAAAATACAAATTCTGCTCCCGTTGATTCTCGGATCGTTGTTGACTGCCTATTTCTGCTTTCTTTTCATACCTAACGTATTCGAGATATGGAATGCTCAGGCGGTAGACCAACTATTTCTGCTTCGATCGTCCTCAAAAGAATTTCAACCGTTTTATGACAACACCGTCGTCCATGTGGATTTAAATAATTCCAGTATCCAACAGCTCGATAAACTGTATTTGAATCGATCCCATTATGCCCAGGTGATCCGGAATTTAGCCTCGATGCGCGTATCGGCGCAAGTATTCGATTTTATTTTTGCCTCGCGCAAATCCGAGGAAAACGATAACGTTTTTATCAGTGCGACCCAGGCGGCCGGAAATGTCTATTTTGGTCTTGCCTTTGAGTTATGGCAAAAGGGCATGCCGCAGCATAAACGACCACAAAACTTGCTCGGCAATGTTTATCTGGATCAGACAAAATGGAACGTGTTGGTGGAAGGAGACCCTGGCAGTTTATATGCAGGCGAAAATCCATTTGTAACCTATCCCGACCTGGCATTCTCATCGCGCGGGCTGGGTTCTATTAGCGTGCAATATGACCCCGACGGTGCGCTGCGACGGGTTCCTCTGCTTATGCGTTACAAGGAATCCTTCTATCCGCTATTGCCCTTCCGTGTCGTTTGCGATTACCTGGATGTGCCCCCGGAAAAAATTCTTCTCAACCCCGGTAAATATATTATCTTGCGCGATGCGAAACAACCCGGAGCTGAAACTGCTCATGATATCGTTATTCCCATCGACAAAAAAGGTAATATGATCATCAATTATGTCGGACCATGGGGGCGCATGGATCACTACAATTTTGCGGATGTTTACCTGGCCTCCGATGATCGTGATGAACTGGAGATGTGGGCAGAAGAGTTGAAAGGAAAAATTGTTGTTGTATCGGATGTCTCAACCGGCTCCACCGATGTTGGGCCGGTTCCCACAGATGCCAATTACCCGATGAGCGGTGCGCATGCCAACATTATCCATAATATCCTGACCGAATCGTTTCTCAGAGAACTCTCGGGTCGGGAAATGGTAGTGGTTGAGGTGCTGGTGATGGCAGCCTTGCTGGTATTGTCAATTCGATTTTCCTCACTTTACTTTTCCCTGGGCACGGTTTTGGTGACTGCTGCCTTTCTGGGTGCGGTGGCGGTGGGTTTTTTTTACTACAATGTCATTTTTCATGTTGGCCGCCCCTTGCTCATGATCGTCTTTGCCCTGATTTCGATCAATGTCTACCGGTATATCAACGAAGAAAAAGAAAAAATGGAGAGTCTTCGTCAACGGGATTTTATTCGGGACACATTTGGGCGCTATATGAGCGGTGAAGTTGTTGAAGAACTTCTGGATTCGCCGCAAGGCCTCAAAATGAGCGGGGAAATTCGCGAAGTCACCTTTCTGGTATCTGATTTGCGCGGCTTTACCGCCCTGACATCCAGATTGTCTCCCCATGAGATAATAGAAGTCATTAATCGCTACTTCGAACATATGATTGAAGTAATTTCAAAGTATCGCGGTGTGGTGAATGAATTTTTGGGAGACGGCATTCTGGTCTTTTTCGGAGCACCGCTGCAAGCTGAAGACGATGCCGAGCGAGCCTTTGCGTGTGCCAATGAGATGCAAGCTGGCATGGAAAAAGTCAATGAAGAGCAACGACGCCTGAATCTACCTGAACTGGCCATGGGTATCGGTATTAATACCGGTGAAGTGGTCGTCGGAAACATCGGCTCAGAGCGGCGGGCAGCCTACGGTGCGGTTGGCAGTCCCATTAACATTGCCTATCGTATTGAATCCCACACCGTAGGCGGACAAATTCTAATCAGCCCCAGTACTTATGAGAAAGTGCAATCCATTTTAAAGGTTACATCAACCCGGCAGGTTCAATTCAAGGGGATTGAACATCCGGTGAGTTTGTACGATGTCGTCGGTTTGAGCGGAGAGTACAATCTCGATGTGCCTGAAAAAAAGAGTGAAACATTGATCCGGCTTGATCCACCGCTGCCGATTAACTGCTTTCCGCTGGAAGGAAAAACCATATCCGCAACAGCCATATCCGGTCACATCATCCGGCTGGGTGAAACGGTAGCCGAGGCTTCTTTGGCACAACCGGCCAAACCGCATGCCAATTTGCGAATTTTGGTGGCACCTCAAAAAAAGGCTGATCTTTCTGAAGTCTATGCCAAAGTGCTGCCACCCGAAGCGCTCCCGCACACATCTTCGGGAAAATCAGTTTACCTTCAGTTTACCTGGTTGCCGGAGGAGGTTAAAGAATTTTTGAAAAAAAGACGTTTAGAGGAGTAAACGCCGGAAATTGGTTGGACGGACATTGAAATCCTTGCCGATGACCCGTTGTTTGACAAGGCCGGGAGCAGAATCAACGGGTTTGTTTTGCATTTTGATGAAGTATGCAACTTGAATAATACTCAATGTCCTATGCCTGGTAGCGAATATCGAGCACTATACTGTTGTTTATTCTCTTACCAGCCGCCTTACATTCGGCACTTCCAGATTGGAAGCGTCAACCTGCCAGACTCCATTATCGTCTTGCTGACCGGTAAGCAGGCCGGTTTTTAACCACTCTGCAACTCCCTTTTCGGTGAGGTAGGTCATTGTGGCAAATTCGGCAATGGTAAAGGTTTTTTGGGACACTGCCGGCTTTTCGGTTTTCGGGGCCGATGGTTTTTTTGCTTTGGCCGGGGTTTTTTTCAGCGCCGATTTTGCGGGTTTCTTTCTGGCTGATGGCTTAGTTTTTTTTGAAGCTTTTGTTACGGCTTTGGCTTTAAGCTGACCGGCATCGATCATCCATTTACCCGACTTTTTAACCGCTTTGATTTTTCCGTCGCGAATCAGTTCAGAAACAGCTGAAGCTGAAATACCTGCCTTTGATGAAAACTCACTTGAGGTCAAAAGCTCGCTTTTTTTCGCCATCTTAATGTTTTCCTCCTTACCATAGATTCATCATATCCGGATTATATCTTAAACTTGAGCCAGCCAGGTGCTGACTGAAATATTCAAGATAGAATCCATCTTTTTTTTAGACAGCGAAATGCTGACATGCTGTTTATTTTAAGTCAAGTGGAAATTGATCCTGTAGCACCATATCCCGATAGCATCTGCTGATGCGTCTACCGGGCTTTCAGAAACACAACCGATCATGGCTAGCTAAGCGCGCGTGAAAATATCGCAGTTTGAAGTAAAGCGAACCAACGCATCCAATTTTTCTCTGGCGGCACCGGAATCAATGGATTCTTCCGCGCTTTTGATCCCTTTTTTCAAATCTTTTGTTTTTCCGGCGGCTACAAAGGCGGCTGCCGCGTTGAGCACGACCATATCCCGTTTGGGTCCCGGTTCCCCGCTGAGGATTGCATGAATGATCCGCGAATTTTCGCGAGCATCACCACCGACGAGGTCTTTTTGATCGGCTTTGGTGAAACCATAATTTTCGGGATCTAATTGAAATGATTCGACATCGCCGTTTTTGAGATAAGAGACTTGCGTCGGGCCGCAAATACTGATTTCGTCAAAGGTTGCTTCGCCATAAACCACAAATGCTTGTTTTGCCCCGAGATTTTTGAGCACCCGGGCCATTTTTTCGGTTAACGCAGGCTCATATACCCCCAGCACATGATTTGAAGAGTTGGCGGGATTTGCCAGAGGACCGATCAAATTAAAAATCGTTCGGATTCCCATCTCTCTTCGCATGTCTTCGACGTGTCGCATAATGCCGTGGAATAGCGGTGCAAACAGAAAACCGATGCCGACTTCTTCGATACATTTCTCGACGTCGGTACGGGAAATATCCAGCTTGATCCCCAAGTTTTCCAAAACGTCCGCGGCACCGAAATATCTGGATCTAGCCCAGTTGCCCTGTCGGACGACCTTTATACCGCCGCCTGCAACAACAAATATGGTTGCCGTCGAAACATTAAATGTGTTGGTACCGCCGGCCGTGGACTCACTGGTTGTCAGGATGGTCTCATCCTCCACATTGATATCATCGCGATCCAGGTTAACCAAATTATTGTTCACATCCAGTGTCACGATTTTGGATCTCAATGCCTTTGCTGCACCGGTGATTTCTTCAATGGTTTCTCCTTTCATCCGTAAGGCGGTGACAAAGGATCCAACCTGTGAAGCCGTTGCCTTTCCCTCCAGCACTTCCAGCATGGCGTTTTCCATTTCAGCCTCTGTTAGGTCTTCACCCATGACGACCTTTTTGATAGTATCTCTGATCATTTTGTTTTCCTCCTCTTATTATGATAAACGCTTATTTGATGAATTCGTCTTATTTTGTTTTTTAAATCCAACTCAATGGAAATAAAAAAAGCCGCAGGTTCTTTGCCCCGCGGCTTTCCAAAAAGAAAAAAAGCCGTGAGACCTCCGGAAGGTGATCCCACGGCATTTAGCTTGGTTTAATTAGCTCATGGCAGATACACCTCCCAAGCGGAGCTGCACCACCACCACCAGTTGCTAAGCAAACTAATACGTATCTTTTCTATAAGCATGCACATAGATAACTTTTAAAAAACTCTGCTCAATTAGTCAAGCAAAAAGATTTAAATGCATTATATTATTTGTAAAGTGATTAAAAGTGCCTAAAATGCCTAAAATTGTGGTCTCGCTTCGCTCCGTCGATTTTAAAAAGATAGAATTCCTGAACTTTAGTCGCTTTTATCCGCCTGCGGATTAGATCACTTTTAGCTTTGGCTCACTTTATTTAACATATGTTTGATACGTTTATCGTTTCATCAACTGCAAAATCGAGTCCGATTTAGATGCAGGGATTGGAGTTCAGCAGTGAGAATCATTTTTTTTGCCGGAAAAGGCGGGGTCGGGAAAACATCGGTTGCCGCTGCGACAGGTATAAAATCAGCTGAATTGGGCAAACGGACGGTTATCATGTCCCTGGACATTGCCCATAGCCTTTCGGATATTTTTGATCTTGGAAAAGATTTACTGGATCAGAACAAGGGCAAACCCATTCAAATCAAAAAGAAATTGTGGATTCAAGAATTGGACATTCACGAAGAGATGAAGACTTACTGGGGAGACATTCATAAATATCTCTCCAGCTTGCTGAATACCACCGGCCTGGATGAAGTACTGGCCGAAGAGCTTGCGATTTTGCCCGGTATGGAAGAAGTCAGCCTGCTGCTATATATCAATAAATATGTTCACGAAAAAAAGTTTGACGTTATTTTGCTGGATTGTGCGCCGACAGGTGAATCGCTTCGATTTATCAGTATACCGACCACGTTGGAGTGGTATATGAAAAAAATATTTAAATTGGAGCGGACGATGGTAAAATACTTGCGTCCCGTGGCAAAACGGGTCTATGATGTCCCGCTTCCCGGCGATGATTATTTTCAGGCCATTGAAGATCTTTTTGAGCGTTTAAAAGGGGTGGATCGGATTTTAATGGACCCCGAAATTACGACGGTTCGACTGGTAACCAATCCTGAAAAGGTTGTATTAAAGGAAACCCAGAGAGCCTTCATGTATTTTTGCCTTTACCGGATGAATATCGATGCCATGATCATGAATCGAATTTTGCCCGCAGATTTGAAGGATTCCTATTTTGTGAATTGGCTAGAAGGCCAAAAGCGTCGCCTTGAAGATGCCAGGGATTATTTCGATCCGATCCCTATTTTTGCGGTTAACCAGTTTAGGGGTGAGATCATCGGCTACGATAGTTTGAAGCAATTGGCTGATCAAATATATGAGAATGAAAATCCTTTGCAGCGGTTTTATAAAGAGGAGCCTTACACCTTGAGCAAAGTCGACGGAGGTTACTGCCTGAAACTCAAGTTGCCCTTTATCATGCAAAAAGATGTGGAGCTCAACAAATTTATCGATGAGCTTATCGTGCGCATCGGGGGTTTTAAACGGCACATTATGCTCCCCAGGCAGGTGGCCTCCTTGGATCATGTGAAAGCCAAATTAAAGAAGCAATATTTACACATTTATTTCGAAGGAGAAAATCATGGCTGAGAAAAAGCGTTCGGAGTATGTGTTTGAATGTCCCGTCGGCAGGTTTTTCATGGACCTGGATAAGGCTTTCGGCAAAAAATCTGAATTCTCCAAACACATGACCCAATCCCGAATCGAGTTTTTGAAAGGTGTTCGTTCACTGGTCGATGAGCGCATCGAAAACCTGGAGAAAAAGCAATCAAAAAAGGGTACAAAGAAAATGACGAAAATTAAGGTTGAGTAGAAATGAAAATAAACATTATTTTTCCGGGGCGTGATGTGGAAATGGGCAAAGCCAACATGCCGGTGATGCCGCTGGCACCGACATTGCTGGCCGCGTTGACTCCGGAAGCGCACGACGTGTCTTTGATCGACATGTTTTACGGCGATGAGCCCGACGATGACGCCGACTGTGACCTGGTGGCGATTACCGTTCGTACCCCGCTGGCCATGATTGCCTATGACATCGCCGATAAGTTTATCGCCGAAGGGAAAACCGTCATTTTAGGAGGGCCGCACACCTACGCCATGCCTCAAGAAGCCAAGCAGCACGCTGCGGCTGTAGCCATCGGTGAAGCCGAAGAGCTTTGGCCATTGATCCTGGAGGATGTGCACGCAGGCAGTTTAAAGGATTATTATGTTTGCGGCCCGTATAAATTAGACACGTTAAACGGCACTGTACATCATCAGCCCAACCGGCCTGACCTTGCAAATCTTCCCATGATGAGACGGGACCTGTTGCCGCGCGATCGATACCTGATGGACTCCATCTTCACCACCCGCGGATGCCCGAATTTCTGCCGGTTTTGCCCCGTCACGCCGATATTCGGCCCTCAAATTCGCCATCGCCCCATTGATGAGGTTGTCGCTGAAGTGGATACCCTGCGACAGCGCTATTTCAACGTGGACGACAGCGTCTTCGGTCATCCCCAGATCGTCGACCGACCGGAGGAAAATCAATATTACTTTGATCTCTACAAAGAGCTGGCCGGGTTGCGACCCAAGCGCCTGTGGAGCGGTGCCGGCGGTCTGTCGGCCTTAAACTATAAAGACGGCCGCAAAATCGTGGAGCTGGCTGCCGAAAGTGGGTTGTGTTCGATCGCTGCCGGTCTGGAATCCCTGACCGGTGCGGGACAGAAACAGTCCGGTGCCTGGCGCAAGCTACATTTTACTTCTCCGGATTCCTTTGAAATCCAGAAGCTGAAGGATAACATTCGAAATATCCAGGAGCTGGGCATCGAAATCCTGGGCTTTTTTGTGATCGGCTGGGATGAGGATACCCCGGATATGTATCAGCGGACCCTGGATTTTTGTGATGAAATGAAGATTATCCCGTTTATATTGACGCTGACGCCAATGCCCGGAAGCCCGATTTATGATGAATATTTGGAGCAGGGAAGAATATTGACCGAACTTTCCTGGGATGCCTATGGCGGGGATGCGGTGGTCTTCAAACACCCGACCATGGATCTCGAAGTAATGTCCGCATTAAACACTCAAGTTCTGCGAGAAGGCTTCAGCATGGGTCGTATTTTGAGCAGAACGTTTAATACCTTCAAGCATCGCCCCTCACTGGGAGTGGCTCTCAATTCATTTTTCACCCAGCTTGGCATTGGCAAAGCATTTCGCCAGCAGATTGAAAAGCATTAAAAATCCATTTGACATGTTTATGAGTTCTTTGCTTAATAGAACGAATCAATGTGGCATCATCCTAAACAAAGGAGGAAATTATGGCAACTACGGACAAATGTTGTACGATTGTACCCTACTTCAAGGTTCACAGGGGCAAACTGGAGGCTTTCAAGGAACTGTGCGTGCAGTTTGTCGAAAAAACCCTTCAGGAGCCCAAATGCCTCTATTACGGATTCAGCTTTGATCAAGATCAGGTCCACTGCCGTGAAGGCTACGAAGATGCCGAGGGGCTGCTGGCCCATCTGGAGAATGTGGGCGCCCTGCTGGCAGAAGCTTTGAAAATTTCCGACATCACCCGCTTGGAAGTTCACGGGCCCGCAGTGGAATTGGCAAAGCTTCGGGAGCCCCTGGCTAATCTGAACCCCCAGTTCTTCACACTGGAGTATGGGTTCCGCCGCTAAACTTCAAGTATCCTGTCGCTTCAGCAGAAAATTCAAAATGGGTGGCGGCAGTATCGTGGTGAGCATGATTACGATGACAACTATCGAAAAAAGCTCATCGGAAATTACACCCATGGCTTTGCCCGTCGTCGCAAAAATGAGTCCGACTTCGCCTCTGGGCACCATGCCCCAGCCGATGATTAATTTATCAACCCGACCGGCCCCCAGGCAGGATACGATCTTACCCCCAATGGCGGCTAGCGTAACAGTCAAAGCCAGCACCAGCACCGGCAGGTTGAAAAAGGTTTCGAGTGTTACCTGCATGCCTGTTAATACGAAAAAGATCGGCACCAGGAAATAAGCCAAGGGCTTAATGAGATCCTGGATGTGGCTGTGTGAAAGCGAGTCGAGCACGTTGGCTACAGCCATTTTTATCTCAGGGCTTGCGTCGCGGATACTTTCGTCTATCTTGTCGAAAATAACAGGCTTATTAAAGTGACGGAAGTGAACCGGCTCTAGAACCATCCCGGCGGCAAATGCACCCACAATGGGCGCCAATCCAATGAGTTCTGCGAGATAGGCAAAAATCAAGCCGAAACTGACTGCCAGGATAAACTTCATACCGATGCCCGGATTTATCCTGGAGAGCAGTCGCCCCAGTTCCGGAGCCAGCCTTTTTCCCAGGAAAATAGCGCCGCCTAAAAAGAGAACGGCCTTAGCGGTAATCCAACTTACGGTCGCGAAGCTGACATTACCGGACTCCACGCTAGCCTTAACAATGGCCAGAATGGTCAACCCCAGTACATCGTCAATAACGGCCGCGCCCAGTACGATTTGTGCCTCAACCGACTGCAATTTTCCCAGATCACGGAATACCCGTGCACTAATCCCTACCGAGGTTGCCGTCAGGATTGCACCCAGAAAGAGATAAGCGTTAAACGAAAGATCAGGTAGGAGCAAAGGACCAACTATAGATGTACCCAAAATGAAAGGGACGGCGACGCCAACGCATGCTACCAAAACGGCATGCGGACCGACCCGAAGCATTTTTTGGATATTGGATTCAAGACCCACCTGGAAAAGCAAAATAACAACGCCGAGTTCAGCCAAGAATCTGATGATCACATCTTTCTGAATTGGTTCAAAAAAGTCAAATCCAACCAACGTCAGATTGCCGAGAGCAACGCCGACTAGCAGCTCACCCAATACGGATGGTTGACCGTAGCGCGTCACCAAATTTGAAAATTTGGCTGCCAGGAGAATAATCGCAACCCACAGGAAATCAAGCCCCACGTTTAAATCGGCCATACCTCCTTGGCTGGCAGCGCCAACGCTGGAAGTCAGGGGCAAAAGCAAAACAATAGCCCCCGCCGACACGCTAAAAGCCGAGTTTCTTGGGTTCAGCATCTCCATATTGCCTGCCGTAAACATTGACCGGCATGAATGATTGATCGCCTTTAACGAAGCGCATCTCTCCGGCAAGGAAGCACGGCTTTATCTAACGGGTACATTGCCACTCTCCGAAAGCCGGAGTGCCTTATCAAAAATACTGTTCTTGAACTCTGATATTGGCGTCCTTCAAGCGCTGATAATCCCTCTTTAAACGATCGTTTGCGATCAGTTTATGAAATCTGGCGGTGTTCAGTGATTCACCTGCAGTTCCGAAAATGTAGACTTTTGGGACTTTATAGACTTCTCCTTGAACATCGCAGGTGAAATCGGCTACTAGAAAATAAGCATCTATTTCGCCTCTTTTCTCTTCCGTTTCCAGCGGGTGAACTTTTTGTATGAACATCTCTTTTCTTAACGCTATCTCTACCTTCACATCTTTCACTTCGCTGGCAAGACAGATGAAATCTTTCAGTATGGGAACCTTGCCTTCTTCAAAAATAGGACTCATAACACGTCCCTCCCTTTTGCGTTAAAGCAAGCATCCAAATTTGAGGCCACGATTTTTATGCGGTGCTTATGTGAGTTGCCAGACAATTCAAACGGCAAGATATGTGCCAAAGGCAACCGTGGCCGTTTTTATGTTAACGTATTGTTATTATAAGAATTTTTATTTAATTAAAAAAAACTTACCATTCAATTTGGAGCGTCCTGTCAGAATTTTTTACAGGTTGTAAACGAAAAATGAGGGTTGGCGACTCAGTTTTTTAATCTCCGAAAATCTCCCACACCTAAAAATTAAAATAAAAATCATAAAATTTTTAGTTTTATTAAAAATTTATTTTAAAATTTTTTAATTTTATGATATCATATTTTTAAATGGAGGCTCAAATGATCATTCGCGAAGGCCCTTTGTGTCATGAAAAACGGCTCAGAATCAAGAAACTGGAATGCACCGGTTGCGGGGTCAATTTTGAAGGGGATTTTTATTCATCCCCCTTGCTGAACCTTTCTACCGAACATCAGCTTTTCATCGAACTGTTCATTCTCAACAGCGGCAGCCTGAAAAAGATGGCCGACAGCATGGGCGTCACCTATCCCACCATTCGTTCGCGTCTGGATACCGTTATTGAAGAGCTGAAGCAGCAGATTGGGAAAAGGGATGAATATAAAGACGAAATCTTGGAACGGGTAAATCAGGGCCGGCTGTCTCCGGAACAAGCTGCCCGAATCATAAAGAGCTTGTGAAGAGAAGCGAAAAAGCGATGCCGCACCGGGATTGACATGCGCCGGCATCAAGGAGGCAACCATGGAAGATATGCAAAAAATCGAGAAGATGAAAAAAGAAGGCAGAATTACCCATGAACAGGCCGAACTTCTGCTTCACGCTGTAAACGAATCCGAGCAGCGCAAACAAGAGATTCTGGAAGATATCAAGGCTCTGAAAACATCTCGAAAAAATAAGGTGAAAGGCTTTATGGGCTTGGGCCTGGTTTTGGCACTGGTGGCGATATCCATCCTGCTTCACCTGGCAGTCTCCCAAAGCCCGGGTCGGGATGTGCAAAAAGCACTGAAGGAGTTCAGTCAATCCGCCGTTTATTTGGAGAAACAAAATTATTCCCAGGCAATTGTGGCGATCGAAAAAGGAATCCAGAGGGCGCCGCGTTTTTTTTTGGGTTACACCATGCTGGGGGTGACCTATCGATTGATGCACCAAATTGACCCGGAACAGGATTTCGAGGCTCTGGCAACTGAAGCCTTTGTCAAGGCCGAAACCCTGCGTCACCAGCAAGACCTCCAAAGCCGCCGTAAATTCACAGGCGTGGTTTTTCTGGTGATCTTTCTGGTTTTGATTATCAGTGCTGTTTGCCTTCTTTTAGTATTGCTCTACAACGCACTCGTCCGACGGGAGGGGGATGTCAGCGAGTCTTGGGCACTGGTGGCAACCTATTGCCAGCGCAAGCACGATCTGATTCCGCTCGTCATGGATGTTGTCAAGGAGTTTGTCGGGCATGAACGGGAAACGTTCAAGGCTGTTTCCGAAGCACGCAGCCAGGCCGGCAGTGCATTTCAAAAGGCCGGCGCAATGGCCGGCGAGGATGCTCAAAAGCTTGGTGATATCAATGGTGCCGAGGAAGCGCTCAATCTGGCCATGGGCAAGGTTAGTGCCCTTGCCGAACAGTATCCGGACCTAAAAACCAACACCAACTATTTGGCCATGCAGCATCAGCTGGAAGAGACGGAGAATCAGATCGCCTATGCGCGGCAGCAATACAATCAAAAGGTCAAGAAGTTCAACACCGGCCTGAGGGCCTTTCCGTTTAATCTGTTAGCCGCAGCACTCGGGTTCGGCGCTAAACCCTATTTTGCAGCCTCTGAATAAGAGCTCGAATTAGAAACGAATTCTCAGGCGGATGGTAAAAGAAGGAGAAGAAAAATGAAAACGCACGTGGGAATTTTTGCTACAGTTTTTGTCCTTGTTGTGGTGGCCGTTGTTTCGGCTGTTGTTATTTTTGTCTACAACGGTCTGGTGACTTCGGAAAAAACGGTCGAAGAGGCCAAAGCTCAGATCGAGACGGTCTTGCAGCGCCGTCTGGATTTAATTCCCAATCTAATTGAAACGGTCAAGGCTTATGCCACGCATGAAAAAGAAACCCTTTTAAAAATTACCCAGGCCCGTGCCCGGGCTCTGGGTGTGCTTGAAGGGGTTGCCAAGAAAGGCAGCTTATCCAAAGCTGAAATGCTTCAATTGCAGGCAACCCAGGGCGAGGTCACGGCGGCAATGCGCAGTCTGTTTGCTTTGGTGGAGAGTTATCCTGAGTTGAAGGCCTCTGCAAACTTCATGGCCCTGCAGGATCAGTTTGAGGGAACCGAGAATCGCATCGCCGCCGCCCGTCAGCGCTACAATCTGGCTGTCCGTTATTACAACGTCAAAATCGAGAAGTTTCCGGGCGTGTTCCTGGCCCCAATGTTCGGTTACGAAGAAAAAGTCTTTTTTGAAGCCAAAAAAGAAGCGGCTGAGCCGGTGAAAGCCAAATTTTAGGAGGTATATCGATGTCGGCTGGTACACAACGGCTGGTATGCTGTCTGATGACCGTGGCCGCGATTGCCATCGTGGCAGTCGGATGCGAATTTTTTGCGGAAGAGCGGTTCGATCTGGAAAAGATCGTTCGTTCACGGCCGGAGCGGGATCGCTATATTTTTGATTACGCCGCTATTTTGGAAGATGCCGAAGAATCCAGCCAGCGCTACCTAAAAATGATCAATGAAGCGTACCGGATCGAAGCTCTGATCGTGAGTGTCCCTTCGCTCGAGAAAAGCCGCAGTATCGAGGATCTGGCCTTGGAGATGTTCAGCAACTGGGCGATCGGTAAAAAACACGACGGTCGCGGGATTCTGTTGCTGCTGGCCGCCGAAGAAAAGCAGGTGAAGCTTGAGATCTCGCTGGAGCTCGAGGATGTTTTTACCGATGCCTTTTCCGGCTACGCTGAAGACCTGCAGCTAAGATCTTATTTTTTGAGCGATCAACTTGGAATCGGGCTGGTGGCGTTGATGGAAGAGATGGAAAACCGTGCCTATATCAAGCACCAGGACAATTATACCAAGGGGCAGATTGCACAGCTGGACAGCCAGTATCTGTCCCAGGGCGCGGGCGCAACCCGCGACTTAAATCGCTTTGAAAACGAAGAAATCCATTCATCCGGCGGTCGTTACCCCGCGGGGCGGACGCCGGTCGAGGCCTGGCAGAATCTGATCAACAGCTGGCGGGACAAGGCGCGTGATCCAAATCTGGGCGTCTATTCGGCCATCACACGACTGACTTACCGCGATTTTACCAACCTGCCGGATTCACGCTATGAAAGAGACTATCGCACCTATCGTAACAAATCCTATGAGGTGATCAGCGACGGACAATACGCTGTGATTTATTTCGGGAAAAAGGACGGCTGGGAAAATGCCCCCTTTTTATTTGCCCGCACCGAAGCGGGCTGGCAATTTGATATCGTTCATCAGCGAAAATACATTCGGATGGGACGCAGTCCCAAATGGGGAATTGAACGCTGCGACCACCCCTATATTGATCTGCTGGCCCGCTGTCCTTATTTCATGGGTCAGGATATTCCTTTTGAAGACGGTGATCGTTACCGGGTTGAGGCAGATGAGGAGATTGCCCGGCGGATCGTGGATCTGGAAAATCAATATCAGCGCAACCCCAACGAGGTGTCTACAGCAATGGCGCTGGGCAAACTGTATGCCATCACCTCCATGGGCCAAAAAGGCTTAACGGTGCTCAAGAAGGTCAAGCAGCTTGACCCCCAGACCCCTGATCCTTACAAATACCTTGCCATCTTATATGTGGATATGTTTTATCAGTATGAGCAGGCGATACGGGAACTCGAGGAATATGTGCGCCGCAGACCCGATGATGTCTTCGGGCGAAATTATCTCGGCTATCTTTATTATGAAACGCAGCGGTACAAAAAAGCCGTGACTGAGTGGGAAAAAGCACAGGAGCTCGATCCTCAAAACGGATATGCCGCCTGCAAACTGGTGCGTGCCTACGGCCAGATGGTTAAAGCCACCCAAAAGATTGATCCCCGGCGATTGCTCTACAAGGAGCGGACCCAGGCGGCCTATCGCAAAGCCGTTGAAATTCTTTCTCCCGATCATCGTCGCATTCAATGGCTTCAGCGCTGGCTGGCGCGAAATAAAATTGCGATACAATCAAAATGACGGCAGGGGAAATCCTCTGCTGACCCCTTCACGTTGATTATTGCTTTCGCACATCATGGTGATCTGCCCCGTATAAGTGCTAAATTAAGAGTTCCATTTTTCATTAACCGTTACCTATAAGCTCCTTTTGCCTTTTTGAAAGGGGAGAGGGAGATCTGGGTAACGGTGAATCGTCAGAGGAAGGGGGCTTTTTTCGTGGTTCTGAATTCTTTCAAAGAGACAGTCTCTATTTTAAGTTAGCGCTTATGCCCCCATGCCCGCCAAGACTCGACTGCCCTCGCCGAAGTCCACGCCCGCCATGCGAGCAAGGCGAGGCGGGCGGGGAGGTTCATTGCGGAATGTGGGTTCTGGCCGTATTGACCATGGCCTTGAAATTTTCCATCTTACAGTCGATGGGGCAGGTGCAGCCGGTGCTTAAAATGAATCCGCTGTCTTTTCCGACGATGTCGATGAGTTTGCCGCAGTATTCTTCCATCTCCCGCGGTGTGCCCAATGACGACAGCGCTGCCGGTACATCTCCGGCAATGCACATATGTCCCGCAAGGATTTCTTTGGCTTTAAAGATATCGGTCATGCTGTCCAATTCCGCGATCACCATTTTAGCCGGCAGATCCTTGAAGTACGGCAGATTGAGGGTGTAATCCTGATCCAGATGCATCGCCGTAAGAATCCCTTCCGCCGCAAATGCGTCCACCATGCGTTTCATATAGGGATATTCGAAACGCTCATAGATGTT
>CP070694.1:4794006-4797913 GCA_020353355.1 Desulfobacterales bacterium
AAAACGCCGGTCCTTCGATGCAAAGTAAGGTTCCACCGCTGTGCACGGACGCGCCGGCTTTCTTCGCACCGTCATAGACCAGTTTGGCAAGGACGGGACATAGCGGGTCGGCAAATGCAATATGGGCCACCAACCCATTGCCGAAAAAAGTGCTGTCCCGCTGTCTGGTGCGGTCGAAAAATTGATCGGGAATCACGATATCCAGGGGACGAATGTCCTCTTTCAGACTGCCGACCGCCGTAACGGAGATAATCTGCTCGACACCCAGCTTCTTAAACCCAAATATATTCGCCCGGAAATTGAGCTCCGAAGGGCTGATTCGGTGGCCGCGGCCGTGTCTGGGCAAGAAGGCAACCCGGACGCCTTCCAAGGGTCCGGTGATGTAAGTGTCCGAGGGGGCGCCAAAGGGGGTATCGACTGAGAGTGGTGAAACATCCGTCAAGGCCTCCATCTCGTACAGCCCGCTGCCGCCGATAATACCGATTCTGATATCCCTGCTCATCATGAACCTCGTTCTAGCCTCACCTGCATCGACCTGACATGGGCATCCAAACCCTCAATTTCAGCCAGTCGCATAACATCGGACGCTTCCCTGCGGAACGCCTTGGGAGAATAGTGAATGATGCTGGTTTTTTTGATGAAATGATCCACCGACAGGGCGGATGAAAATCGTGCCGTGCCGCCGGTCGGAAGCACATGGCTCGGCCCCGCCACATAATCTCCCACCGGCTCCGGCGTGTAATGGCCTAAAAACACAGCACCGGCATTTCGAATCTGTTCGACGACCTCAAATGGATCGTCCATGTGAAGCTCGAGATGCTCCGGCGCAATCCGGTTGGCAAGGTCAATGGCAGTCTTCGAATCCCTGACCACAATGACGGCGCCAAATCTTGCCAGGGATTTTCCGGCAATCTCCCTGCGGGTCAGGTTTACCAGTTGCTTTTCAACCTCATGGGCGACAGCCCTGGCCGTCTTCTCGGAATGGGTTATCAGGATTGCCGATGATAAAATATCATGTTCGGCCTGGGAAAGAAGATCGGCCGCAGCGAATTCAGGAGAGGCGGTTTCATCTGCGATCACGAGGACTTCACTGGGACCGGCGATCATATCGATTCCGACGGTTCCGGAAACAATCTTCTTGGCCAGGGTGACATAAATATTGCCCGGTCCGACGATGACATCCACTTTGGGAATCGTCTCGGTACCATAGGCCAGTGCCGCAATGCCCCATGCGCTGCCGGCTTTATAGATATCTTTTATTCCCACTTTTTTTGCCGCCATCAGCAGATAGGGATTTACCCCACCCTCTCTCGTCGGCGGGGTAACCATCACGATCTTGCCGACACCGGCGATTCTAGCCGGGATAGCGGTCATCAGAACGGTGGATACCAGGGGAGTCTTTCCACCTTTGGCACCGGGAATATACACCCCGACCGCATCCGCAGGATTGATCAGCTGCCCCAGAACCGTGCCCGGTCTTTCCGTGCTCATCCACGACCTGCGAACCTGTTGATGATGAAAGGCTTTAATTTGCGAAGCAGCCCGGTTCAGCGCCCGAACAAAGGTGCGATCCACCGTTTTTGAAGCCGCATCCAGCTCTTTGGCTGTCACCTTCATTTTGGCAACGCTTATTCGAGGAGCGTCGAATTTTTTGGTATACTTAACAACAGCCTGATCGCCGTTGCGCCTGACATCTTCGAGTATCTTTGAAACAGCCTGAAAATCTTTCTTCTTGAATGACAGCCCGCGGTGGACGATATCGGCAACCCGTTTTTCGGCTGCTCTAGAGGGATAGTAATAGATTTTCATAATGTGCGCCTTCTAAGCTGATACTCTATTTCATCACGCTCGATTTTCTAATCAGGCAAAATCTTTTGATAGAACTTTTGCCCATTGCGCATTTGGTGATTGTGGCAATCTTTGCAAGGCTGAATAGATATGTCTCTGATTAATTTTCGGTGTACCATTTGCTGTTCAAGCGGTTTGTGATTCGTTGCTTCCTTGCATTGAGAACATCTGTGATTGGGAACAAAACTATAGTACCCCGGTTCTCGATTTACATCCACAAAAAAAGGCTCAGGAGCCGGTTTAAGGAGCTCATCTTGATCTCTTCTAAAATGCTCCTTCACAAAAATCACAGCACTTTTACTCATCTGCCATACACCAGCCATTCCCGTATCAAAGTGACAATCAATACAATCGGGGTGACTATCGGCTACGCCAGCGGCACGCCATTTTCTTACCGGTTCTTCCATCTCATGGCAAACCACACAAGTGCCATCCGGATAATGCTCCTTTGCAAGCTCAGATAAAGAAAAAAAACCTGCCAAAATCAGGAAGACCAATACCAATGCAACACCTTTTTGGGTTTTGTAGAAGGCTTTACAAGAAAACTTGTTGTGTTCCTCTTTCTTTTCTATCGCCAATTTTGTGGATGTCCTTCTGCCCCCGTAAAATAATACTCCAATTGAGTTAAAAACGCACAATAAAAAATTATTCGTTATTGGTTATTGGTTATCAGAATTTGATAATCGCCTCCTTTTCTATTTTACAATTCTCAAGTTTCACACCCCTCGTTCGAAAAAACTCCATAAGCTTTGGGGTGTTAAACTTAAAATAAGATGTCAATCAATTCCCGGCCATTTAAGCCACTGCCATAAAAACGGGGTGTGAAACTTGAGACAATTGATTAAATATAAGACCGGGTTTTGTTCCTTTAAAACTATTAACCACTAACAAATAACGAATAACTCCCAGGTGGCTCACGTTTTTTCATCTTTGGGTATTATTTTTTCATAGAATTTTTGGCCTTTGCGCATTTCGTGATTGTGGCAGTCCCTGCACGGCTGTTTTGAAATATCTTTAATCAGTTGGCGATGAACCATTTGCTGCTCGATCTGTTTATGATTCTTGGCATCTTTACACTGATAACATCGATGATTGGGAACAAGGCTGTAATAACCCGCCCCCTTGTTGATGTCCACGAAAAGTGGCTCCGGCGCCGGTTTGAGCGGTTCTTTGGGGTCCCTCTTAAAATGTTCAATCAGCTGTCTCAAAGCCGATTTGTTCATTGCCATCCAGCCTTCAACACTCGCATCATAATGACAGCCAGCACAATTGTTATGATTCAAAGCAGTTCCGGATTCTTTCCATTTTCTGATCGGCTCTTTCATTTCATGACAGATCACACAGGTCTTATCCTGAAAATACCTGACCGAGCCTTCATGCAAAAAAATAGTCAAAGTCAAAAACAGGGGCACTAAGACCAGAAAAATGCCTTTTTGGGTTTTGTATATAAACTTAAGTGAAAACCACTTTTTGTCCCCTTGTTTATTTTTCGCCATTTCTGTCGATATCCTCCTTTGCTTTTTTCCTCAGCCTCTCTTTCACCCACACAACTCCGGCCATCGGGTTGTGTTCCAAAATATCAGCGGCCATAGCGGTCACATGGGCGGCTGCGAAACTGCTCCCCCTGAAGTTCAGCTCCTGGGGCATGCCCGGAAGGGCTCTGGGCCTACCGTAAGCACCGAATTCCACGGTTTTTTCAGGATAATAAATGAGCGATCCATTTTCACAGGCATGGTTCCAATAGACGCCGATCACTTCATCAAAAATAGCTGGAAAGACCTGATCCTCCAGTGCACGAGCTGCCGCGATAATAACGATATCTTTTTTAAACGCATCCTGGCAAAGCCGCTTTAGATCTCCTCTGTACTCGTGTTGTTCTGTACCCAGACTCAGGTGAATAATTTTAACCCTCGCCTTGATCGCCCATTGCAGGGCTGCCAGCAGCACGGCAGCCGGTGCTTCCAGGATTTGGTGAAATATTTTGACGGCATAAATTCTTGCCCGAGAATTTCTTTCTCGAATGATCCCTGCAATGGCTGTACCATGTCCCAATTCATCT
>CP070694.1:4798013-4807570 GCA_020353355.1 Desulfobacterales bacterium
CCATTGAAGGCTATAGGGAAAACAATAAAGCCGTTTATCTGGCCCGCTTTCATCGGTCTGAAACCGGTATTGCCAGATACTTAAAAAGAATTTTACAGACGCCAAAATCGATGCGAGCCATCGATGCAGCCAAAGCCGTGCAATGGGTGCAGCAGCAGCTTTCCATTACCCTGGCGGAAAATCAGCTCAACGCCATCCAATGGGCATTTGAGCATAAAGTGCTGGTGATCACCGGTGGCCCGGGAACCGGAAAAACAACCATTATTAAGGCCATTATCAAAATAGTATCGAGGATCAATGCGCGGATCATGCTGGCGGCGCCCACCGGTCGGGCGGCCAAGCGCATGAGTGAGGCCAGTGGATATGAGGCCAAGACAATTCATCGGATGCTTGAATACAGTTTTCAGAAAGGCGGGTTTCAACGCAACGAAGATAAACCGCTCGAATGTGATGTGCTGATTATCGATGAAGCCTCGATGATCGGTGCCATCCTGATGCATCATCTATTAAAGGCCGTACCCCCCGCTGCGATGTTTATTCTGGTGGGGGATGTGAATCAGCTTCCATCCGTGGGAGCGGGAAATGTTCTCAACGATATTATCGCTTCAGGGTCCGTGCCGGTGGCAACATTAACCGAAATATTTCGCCAGGCCCAGGCCAGCCGTATCATTATCAATGCCCATAAAATCAATAGCGGTGTTGTTCCGGTTATTGAGCACTCGGTTGCATTCGATCCGGCCAATGATTTTTATTTTATTGAACAAGACGACCCGGAGCGGGTTTTGGAAATTATTCTGGAGCTTGTCGATAAACGCATTCCCCAGCGCTTTGGCTGCAAAGCCATTGACGATATTCAGGTATTGACGCCCATGCATAAAGGTGTGGTCGGGGCCAGTAATCTAAACCATCGATTGCAGACGGTATTGAATCCCGGTGAGGGTGGGGTCGCACGCGGAGACCGAACTTACCGGGTCAACGATAAAGTCATGCAGATCCGAAACAACTACGACAAAGAGGTGTTTAACGGCGATATCGGCCGGATCAGCAAAATCCGATACGAGGATCATGAAGTCATTATCTCTTTTGACGATCGAGAGGTCGCTTATGATTTCAGTGATCTCGATGAGATCGTGTTGGCCTATGCGGTCTCGGTTCACAAATCCCAGGGATCCGAATATCCGGTTGTGGTTATTCCGATCCTCACCCAGCATTATGTCTTGTTGCAGCGAAATCTGATCTACACCGCCGTGACCCGCGGCAAAAACCTGGTGGTCATGGTGGGCAGCCGCAAGGCGCTGTCCATCGGGGTCAACAACAACAAAACCCAGCAGCGCCATACGCGCCTGGGATACAGGTTGTGTCTCTGATTGTTTCTCTTTATTTTTTTGACAGGGATTTAGTAACCGACGCTAAAGCTTCCGACTTCGTCAAGACTTCGGCGGGCAGGCCGGCGGTGGCAGGCAGGATTTTCTGGATTTTTTTCTTTCTCTTGCCAATAGGCTCAAAAGTTGTTTTTCTTTTTGCCGATGTTCCATGAAAACTTAAAATTTCCATTCCTCTTTGTACATTTCCTTTTCTTCAGCCTCCTCCTTTTTTGCCCGTTCCCCTTCAAAAGCGGCTTCCTCGATTTCCCGTTTTAGCATGCGTGCAATATAACCGATTCTGTAGTTTAAGCTGATGATTTCCTTTCTAATTCGTAATATGGATAGCACGACCATGATGATAATTAAAATAAGAATCAGCGCCAGGATGATGAAGCCTATCTCCACGGCCAGCAGCGGTAAACCGGTTGCGGTTGCGATTTTTTCAAAAATGCTGGCAGTCGCCGGTACTGTCATCTCCGTTCCCATTTTTTTTACCTTTCTTTAGTTTTCTTTATGGTTTGTTGGGTGCAATTTTTGAAAAATTCGTTCAGGCCTATAGAGAAATTCGGATGTGAAATCCTGGAATCACGAGCTTCCCTGACCCATTAGATCTCTTAGCTGCCCCTTAAACAAAGCGAGTGTCGAAGTCAACAAAAATTAACTGGTTTCCATCCGGAAACTCCCTCTCCCTTTTAAGGGGAGAGGAAACGGAATTTTGGGATGGCCTTTAACTAGTGATGGCCCTTTTTGTAATGTAAATTGAGCAGATCCATGCCGAAATCGTCTTGCAGATGGCGCCAGACCGTATGAATGTGATTGGCGTTGTTCTGGGTATTGTCATATTCCACGAAGAAAAAGGGACCGTGAAGGCGGTAATAATGGGGTTTGCCGCGATCTTCCGAGCCGGCCCAGGCAAAGTGGATATCGTTCAGGTCGGCATTTTGTAATTTTTTCTTTTCAATCGTTGCCAGTTCGACAGGCAAACGATCGATATATTCGTGAATCAGGCGATCCAGAATTTGGCGTTGTGCGGGTGTCATGGATTCGGCGGCCAGACCCTCGGCGGATCCAAACTCCACTTTCGGCACGGCGCGGGTCAAAATATCTGCCGGCGCTATTGGATTTATAATGGTTTTTGCCTGTTGGTGTGTGTTTAGGCTTTTCAGCAATCTGCGGCCAAGTTCTTCTTCTTTTGACAGAATTCTCAGCCCTTTCTCAGGACCGGTGTGAACTTCTGCCGGGTTTGCACCGAAAAAAAACGGATTGGGTGCAATCCAACTGCGGTTGACGATGGTGAAATTCACAGAGAGGTGATGCCCCTCAGTTCGCCAACCCCAGGGATCGGGAGCCGTTGGATCACCAAATACACTAAAGTAATACAAATCCGGATCACGAACCAGCCCGGCGCTAGCCAATAACCGCTCAATGGTTCCCAGTGTCTTTTCAAGATTGATTATCCGCGCTGCCTTATCATATCCCATGTGGCTCAGACCGCTGGCAAGTAAATCGAAGGCAGTTTTGCGCTGCAGGTCATCCATTTCCTTCAAACAGACGCCGTGGCGATCAAACATCTCCCGCGGCACATAATGCCAGCGCCGGCGTTCAAGCGAGGAAAAATCAAAATTGGATTTGCGCCTAAGCTCCGAGGTAAGGGAATCCAGGAAGATAACACATGCATTGCGCATTTTTTCAGCGGTTTCTGATGCCGCAATGATCTGGGATGTGGAATTAAAAATAGAGGAATGTTGGGTCATTATCGACACCTCTTCCAAGGTTAAGATTAGAATAATATCCTATTTTTTTCGTTTCTCCTTTTTTTCTTTTTGCTTAAATATCTTGCTGATGATCCATTCATAAACCGCAATGCTTTTATGTTTTATCTTCACCACCAGGGGCGGTTCGACGTATTTATTTCCTTTTGTTTCTTGGACGTCTCTGGCCCCCTGCGGAGGTGCCGTATCCGTAAAGTGTTTGACGCCGTTTTCATCGGTCCACGAATATAAGGTTATTTTTGGCTCAGCGGCCATCTCTTTAGTTTGGACGTGCCAGTCGTAATAAAGAAATCCGGCGGTTCCACATACAAGAATGGTGACGATAATTATAACTTTCTTCATCCGCATTTCCTTCCAAACAAATTCAATTCCTTTTAGAGACTCTTACCATTGTTTATCAAAAAAAGTCTAAAGATTTTTGTCGAAGGGGCCGATGATAAATTGGTGTGAAGGAAACGGAGGCTTGTTTATAATGGATGTCAGTCAAATTACAACCAGCAGTACCATGGCGATGATCGTACAGCAGCTTCAAACCATCAGTGAAATGCAGGTGGAAATCATGAAAGACATGGCCGCCAGCCAGCAACAAATGGCTGAAATGCTGCAATCGATAGGGATCGGACAAAACGTCAATATCCGCGCTTAACCCGAATAAATCGGGTAAGTGATCTAAAATGCGCTAATTTTTTGTGGGGCGGGCCTCTGTGCCCGTCCCGCTCACAGCGGGATCGGTACAGAGGCCTACCCTACGGTGCTTAGTCTTTTTTCTTTGAATTTTCCCACAAAAAAACCATCAATTAACTCCAAGTTAAGTACAGAAGGATTCTGCAGGCTGTCCAATAACCCCTCTCAAGGAAGGGGAAACGAGTTGTTGGACAGCCTGTCTGTGCCCGCCTGAGACTCCGGTCGGCACAGTCCGCCCGCCTCGCCTTGCCCGCATGGCGGGCGAGGCGGCCGACCCTGGGGTGCTCACGTTTCTTGAGTTGACGCCGAATCGCTAACCAATGGCCAGCAGAAATAGGCTTGTATTTTTTTTTTACCGGCTTGACACAGCAAGCGCATTTGCCTATATATCGCGTTGAAATTATATGTATTTTATAGCAACATGACCTGCTTACAGGAAGGTTACCCTATCATGGAATTTACACCCTTAGAAGCAATTTCTCCGGTTGATGGCCGCTATCGGCGGGCGACGCAAACGTTGGCGAATTATTTTTCTGAAAGCGCCTTAATTAAATACCGGGTATTAGTCGAGGTCGAGTACTTTATTGCCCTGTGCGAATTGCCGTTGCCGCAGTTAAAGAAAGTTGACAAAAAATTGTTCCCATCCCTGAGGGGCATTTACAAGAACTTTTCCATCGAAGATGCCGGCAGCGTCAAAGAGATCGAAAAGACCACCAATCATGACGTCAAGGCCGTGGAATATTTCTTAAAAGAAAAATTCGATGAGCTGGGGTTGCAGGACTTCAAGGAATTCATCCATTTTGCATTAACTTCCCAGGACATCAACAATACCGCTCTGCCGCTCTCTCTGAAAGAGGCCTGCCTGGAAGTTGAATCGCCATTATTCGATGAGGTGGTTGACGCCTTGCAAACCAGGGCCCGAGAGTGGAAGGATGTGCCCATGCTGGCTCGTACCCATGGCCAACCGGCCTCACCCACCCGTTTGGGCAAAGAGATATATGTTTTTGTTGATCGACTGAATGCTCAACTGGAGCTCCTGAAAACCATTCCATTTTCAGCCAAATTTGGCGGCGCCACAGGTAATTTCAATGCGCATTATGTGGCCTATCCGGCTATCGACTGGGTCGCATTTGGCGATAGTCTGGTCAATAACATATTAGGCCTTCAGCGCTCGAAGGTGACGACCCAAATCGAGCATTATGATAATCTGGCTGCCTTTTGCGATAACCTGAAACGGCTCAACACTATCCTCATTGATCTGGTCAGAGATATCTGGTCCTATATTTCAATGGACTACTTTAAACAAAAAATAAAAAAAGGAGAGGTCGGCTCTTCGACCATGCCGCATAAGGTCAATCCCATTGATTTCGAAAACGCGGAAGGTAATCTCGGTGTGGCCAATGCCATTTTGGAGCATCTGGCAGCTAAATTGCCGGTGTCGCGTTTGCAGCGGGATCTGACCGACTCCACCGTGACGCGAAACATCGGTGTTCCCATCGCCCATACGCTTATCGCCCTGAAGTCATTGTTAAGAGGCTTGGATAAACTCATCCTTAATGCCGACGTGATCCGGACAGATTTGCAAAACAACTGGGCGGTGGTTGCCGAAGCGCTTCAGACCATTTTACGCCGCGAGGGCTATCCCGAGCCCTATGAGGCGCTCAAGGCGTTAACGCGCACCCATAAAACCATTGATCAAAAGGCCATTGCGGATTTCGTCAACGGACTCGAGCTGCCGCAATCCGTAAAAAAGGAGTTGCTTAATATTACACCGGAAAATTATACGGGAATCTGCAATTTCGATTAGATTTTGCTCTCAACGGCTTTCAGACCCCTCTAGCAGCGCCAGAGACACTCGGTTGACCAATCCCCAGATCCCATCGGCTGCAAAAACCTTTTCAATGGAGCGATCAAAAAGCACATTGATTTCCGGTTTAAATTCTTCATCACCTTCCCAGAGCAAATAGTATAAGGGTATGCGGGGAAACGGGAGCAGCTTGTAGGCGGCATCGGCCATATCTAAGGATTCGCCTCGCAGGTACTCTGCCGCCTGTTTGAATCCGTTTAAATCGTGTCCATAGCGTTTTATCAGGGAGCCTACTTTGAGGGCATGGGGTCCCTGAAAAAAGTGTGCTTCCTTGAGATCCTTGGCGCCGACAATATCCTTTCCGATGGGATAGACTTCCTTCACCCTGATCAAATACAAAACGGTTACCAGCTCCAGCAGGGGGTCATCCGTTTTTTGCCACGCATTGTTTTCGGGCCGTTTCAGGCAGCGATCTTCCAAATCCACCAGGACCGTTTGATTTAAAAATCGAAAGCTGAGCCGCTGAGATGATACCGGAGTAAAAAGCGTCAGATTGCAAAGGGTGTTGATATCCCGTTTTTGCAATTCATCCCAGTATTCGGAAGCCACATGAACGCGTTCCTGGTTGGGCGCAAAGGCCGGCGGCATTTGTTGGCGTCGTCGTTTCTGCATCGCTAAAAATCCTTCACTGAACGGATAAGGGCCGTTGCTAAAATTTTCGCATGGAAATTGGCTGCAATCGCGCATGCAAAATTGAACCTGATTGAGTCGTGCACAGGCCAGGATCGGACAGGGACTACCCAGCAACCTTTGCTGGGCGGCAAGCTTTTTTTCAGCCTCCCGACTGGTCCCGGGACCGCAGGTGGAACAGGTTCCCAGCAAGTTTAATTTGCAGACATCACAGTTTATTCCGCAGGCACCGGTTGGCATTTAGTCACCTATTTTTGATTTTAGGTGTCACTTCAAAAAGAAGGTGTCAGGAGTCAGGTTTCAGCTGTCAGGAATTCAGGGATTCAGGAATTAAAATCCGAAATCCGAAATTAAAAGGCCCTGACACCTGACACCCGACACCTGAAACCACACGAAAGGCACCTGAAACCCGAAATCTCGGTCATTGCCCTTTTAAATTTTCTGGCACTTCGGACAGATATGCGTGCTGCGTTGACCGACGAGGATTCGTTCTATCGGCGATTTACAGCGCGGGCAGGGCAATCCTGTGCGACGAAATACCTTCAATTGTTCTTCGTTTCGTCCCCGGCGACTGGCAACCGAATAGAAATTGGTCTTGCCGGTTCCCAGAGTCGTTCCCAGATTTTTCAATCCCCGCTTCAAAACCTTTGGAATAGCCCGGTGCAGGGCTTTAACTTCCGGATCAGATAAGCTGGCAGCGATCCGGCAGGGATGTATCCCGGCCTCCCACAGCGCTTCATCCACATAAATGTTGCCGAGTCCGGCGATAAACGTCTGGTCAAGCAACAGGGGCTTCACCAGCCGGTTTCGCATTTTGAGCCGTTCGGAAAAGGCATTCAATTTAAATTTGCCGTCCAGGGGTTCCGGTCCCAATTTGCCTAAAATTTTAGCCGGATTGTCCACCAGATACAGGCGTCCAAATTTACGGGGATCATGAAAGCGCAATTGCCTGCCGTCATCAACGCTTAAAACGACATGCTCATGTTTTAAGCGCTTTGAATTCGCGCTAATCAGATGGATGCGCCCGGACATCCGCAGATGCATCAAAAGATGATGGTTGTTTTCAAAATCGAAAACCAAAAATTTACCTCGTCGCGAAATTGCTGAGATTTTTTTTCCCTTTATCATCCTGCAAAAGGTCCTGAACGAGGGGATTGCAATGGTGCGAGGCCAGAAGACTCTGGCATTGGTAATCGTCGCACCTGTCAGTCCGGCATTGTTCAGATCGTTCGCAATCGTCTGTACTTCAGGTAACTCGGGCATCGTTAATTCCAGAAGTCAGAAGTCAGAAGACAGAAGACATATATAGATGACATAACAAAGAATTCACAGAATATTCTGAAATAAGGAGTCCTCTGACCCCTCTTTTTTACTCTGTCCTCTGTCGCCCGTCCTCTGTTTTCTGTATTCTGTCGTCTGTCTTCTGTGATTAAGATTGACATTCTTGAGCCTTGTGCCTATAAAAATTACATTCTTGCAGCAATGGGCTTATTTAGCAGATGAGTTTCATCATGCCAATAGCGTTTTTGAAAATCTTTCGCAAATTCATCTTGGATCTAACTCAAAAAATTTTCGTATCTTGCCGCCACTGTAAAAAAATAAGGAGTCACCATGGATTTTAGTCTTTCAACCGAACAGGAAATTTTACGAGAATCCGTCCGAAGCTTTGCTGAAAATGAGATCAAACCGGTTGCCCGGGAGTTGGATAAGAAAGAAGAATTTTCCTATGAGACCATGCAAAAAATGGCTGAGCTGGGATTGTTCGGTATTTTTGTCTCCGAAGAATACGGCGGTCAGGCCATGGATTACCTTTCCTATATCATTGCCGTCGAAGAGATTGCCCGGGTGGACGGATCGCATGCGGCCACCGTTGCCGCTGAAAATTCACTGGGCATCGGACCGCTTTACTATTTCGGCAATGAGGAACAGAAAAAGAAATATCTGCCCAAGCTTTGCCGTGGGGAGGCCCTGTGGGGCTTTGGGTTGACTGAGCCAAATGCCGGATCCGATGCGGCAAATTCGAAAACCACGGCGGTATTGGACGGCAATGAGTGGGTGATTAACGGCAGCAAGATTTTCATCACCAATGGCGCCACCGATATCACTAGCGGGGTGACGGTTTTGGCGCGCACCGGCTTGCGGGATGACGGCAGACCGGAGCTGTCCTGTATTATCGTAGAGACAGGCACCCCCGGTTTCACGGGCAGGGAGATGCACGATAAGATGATGTGGCGCTCATCAAATACCAGTGAACTGTATTTTGAAGATTGCCGAGTTCCCAAGGAAAATCTGCTTGGCCCCAGAGGTCAGGGATTTCATCAGATGATGCAGACCCTGGATGGCGGTCGATTGTCCATCGGCGCCATGGGCCTTGGCGGTGCTCAGGGGTGTTTCGATATGACCATAAAATACACCAACGAGCGTGAGCAGTTCGGCAGACCGATTGCTACATTTCAGGCCTCTGCATTTAAACTGGCGGATATGGCCATGGAGATCGAATGTGCCCGGCTACTGCTTTACAAGGCCTGCTGCTTGCGCGATAATGATAAGCCGTTTTCAAAAGAAGCTGCCATGGCCAAGTTGTATTGCTCCGAGGTGATGTACCGCTGCGCCAACCATGCAGTTCAATTGCACGGCGGCTACGGGCTGATGAAAGAATATGACGTCGAGCGCTTTTACCGGGATCAAAAACTGCTCGAGATCGGCGAGGGCACTTCCGAGGTACAGCGCATCGTAATAGCACGACACATCGGTGCCAAATGCTTGTAGTGGCCATCCCTAAATGGCTATTTTCTCGATGGCCGGCGTTCTTCGCGGGCGGTAACGCATGGCGCCTAAAGCAAAGCGCATAGCGTTAAAAGGAGTGACGAAATGATGATTCATATTTGGACATTATAGCTAAATTGGAGAAACAATTTAAGGAGTTAACATGGAAGAAAAAAATCAGAAACCGTTTATTCATTTGGATTTCTTTGAAAATTTGACCGGTGATATTCCGGCTGAACCTCAAAAAGGTGTGGAAGACATCGGTCAGCGGATTCGCAACATCAGGGAAGCCAAGGGGCTTTCCCTTGAAGAAATCTCGAACATGACCGGATTTGATGTGAACTTTTTATCCGGTATTGAAAAAAATGAAATCCAACCCCAGCTGGGTACCGTCATCAAATTATCCAAGGCTTTGGACTGTGCTTTTGGCCGGTTGATTTCCGGGGTGGGGGAAAAACTTTATTCCGTTACGCG
>CP070694.1:4807670-4812490 GCA_020353355.1 Desulfobacterales bacterium
ACCCATGTTGACTTCCACAGCCACCGGGGACGGGGTGCCGAACAGGATGTCGGATATCTCCGTGGCTACCATGGAGCCACCCCAGCCGTCGGCTAGTGCAACGCGGCTGCAGGCCTTGGTGATGTTTTCATAATGCTGGTCGACACCCATCGCAGAGCGGTGCATCAATTCCATGATTTCACGCATGGCTCCTCGGGGGACAATTCCTTCCTTGCGCCAGGTTTCCAGAGTTTTTTCCGGGACCCGCTTTGCGAAAGGAATTTCTCCCTTTACCTGAGTATAGGTGCGTTCGAGCTCACGATAGAAATCCATGGCGATATCCTTGATTTCCCGGTCTTCGGTCTCGATTCCAATGGATTGAGCGACATCGATGAGCTTCTGAGGATTCTTGATTTTATAGTCTTTGATATGACCGCTGAGCACTTCACGGAAAAGATCGAGCATACCCATACCATGGTCGGTATGAGCGGCACAACCGGCAGCCACCGCGCGAGCGAAGTTTCGTGACATAATCGTATCGATGGTGGCGCCGCATACCCCTACTTTGGAATAGGGATCTTTAGCATTGAGGCGACAGGGCCCCATGAAGCAGTGCTTGCAGCAGGCTGAATCGGCCCCGATGGGGCAGGCTTTCATATTGGCCGCCCGATCAAATGCAGTCTCAACGCCATCTTTACGCGCCTTTCTGAGCATCTGGGCGGTGGCATCACATGTGGTGAGATCTTTGGGATCCGGTTCCTTTTTCGTGGAGACCACTTGTTTGGAGACAACTTTTTTCTCTTCTGACATGTAATTCCTCCCTTCCTGGAATGTTTGATTTCGATTTAAAATGGCCGGATTTTCATAAAGGATGAGGTTATGAAAATTCAGTTTGGGCGATGTTGCTGGATAATTATTTAGTAATGATTATCAATAAGCAAATACTTTAATTATCCTATTTTGTCAAGAGCTATGGTGATCGTTTATTTTAAATCCCAACACTATAATCGCAAATTCCATGCCAATGCTTGCTGAGCTAAAATTTTTGCTGGCGATTACCGTCGATTTCCGTAACACTTTAAAATTACAGTAAAATTACGATTTTTTTCGTAAACTCATCGCGAGAATTCCGGTGTAATGGAAGGGCGATCCAGCCTCCTTTTGTCTTATGAAACAGGATTGTCTCGAGAGATATTTGAGACGATCATCCGCCGTATTGACATAAATTAAGGCGCTTAATGATACGATATCGACTAAATTTTGTCGATGTTTGTAAGTTACCGTTTTTTAACATGTGGGGCTGATACTGGTTTAAAATTTGATTGATAAATGAGTAGGTTTCTGCCATATGAGGCGCAAAATTCCCTATCAATCTAGCTAATTTTCTGATATTATGCTTTATATTTTTCAAAATGAAAATTCATGATATCAAATCAGTCTTGGATATGTGGTTTTCAGGTGAACATTGACGGCATCTCGTTAACGTAAAATCTAGGAAAGGGTGATTCCATGTCTCAACCTGAAGAAAATGATAGTCCGGATGTTAAAATCTATTCATTGAGCACCTGCAGCCACTGCAAAGCGACGAAAAAACTGCTGGGCGAATGCACGATCAAGTATGAATTTGTCGATGTGGATCTGCTCGAGGGCGATGAACGAAAAGCCATTATCGAAGATGTCAAAAAGTTTAACCCAAGATGCTCATTTCCCACCATAATTATCGGCGAAAAAGTGATCGTGGGCTTTAAGGAAAAAGAAATCAAGGAGGCCTTGGGGCTGTAATGGATGCGCAAGAACTTTATGAGAGAATGAAAAAAGTACAGGAAGCAAAGGGCTATTATTTCAACAAAGACAAAGAAAGAACCTTTGAACTGTTAGAAGCGTTGCTTGAGAATAAAACGCGTTATGGATACATGGGCTGTCCATGCCGGTTGCTCTCCGACGACAGAGATAGTGACCGAGATATTATTTGTCCGTGTGTATATAGCGTGCCCGATATTGAAGAATTCGGCAGCTGCTATTGTAATCTCTATGTTTCAAAAGAATGGAATGAGGGTAGTATCACCCAGCAATATGTACCGGAGCGCCGACCTCTGGAGAAGATGCCTTACTAGGATAGCGTATCATAAGTACTAGAGCTGGTTGTAAGATGTTCACAAAGATTTATACTTGACAGCATGCTCAATTCATTTTACGAAAACAGGCTGATTTAAATGATTGGAGAGGAGGCTTTAGCCGGTTTGTTAAAAAAACCAAACCTTCGAATGACCCGCCAGCGCATGATTATTCTGGAAGAATTGCGAAAGGTAAATACCCATCCAAGTGCGGACGAGGTATATGAAATGGTTCGCAAGCGTCTTCCGCGCATCAGCCTTGGAACGGTATATCGCAATTTAGAAATCCTCTCTAAGACGGGTGAGATTCAAAAGCTTGAACCGGGTAGTAGCTTAAAGCGATTTGACGGTAACCCTCATGAACATTATCATATTCGCTGTATCCAGTGTGATCGCGTCGTTGATGCGCATATGAAGTGCGCATTTAGCTTCGATGATGTGCCCAACGAAATGCGTGATTTTAAAATTATCGGCCATAAACTCGAATTTATCGGGCTTTGCCCCGAATGCGTTGAAGATTCATTGCCTGCCTAATTACCAAATTTATCTTTTCCTTCCAAATCCTTTCCGTTAAGGGGGAGACCACTGCGTTATCCCTGCCAAAGGCGGGGAAAAGGATATAGTCACAGGAGGTGACCGATGAAGATATTCATTACCGGTGGCCTTGGATTTATCGGCACCAATTTATCTCATTTTTTTTTGAGCCAGGGGCATCATGTGACGGCTGTCGGCAGATCCGCAAGCCAACGGCTGATCATGCATGATAATTATCGATATCTATCCGCCGACACCACTCAGCCGGGACCATGGCAGGAAGACCTTAAGGATATCGATGCCGTCGTCAACCTTGCCGGCAAATCAATTTTTAAACGGTGGAGCAAAAAATATAAGCAGCAGATTTATGACAGCCGGGTGTTAAGCACTCGCAATGTGGTGTCCGCGTTGCCGGCTGGCAACCGCATCACGCTTTGCAGCGCATCCGGTGCCGGGTACTATGGAAACCGGGCTGACGACAATTTAAATGAGGACGAGGCAGCGGGTGATGATTTTCTGGCGCGCGTCTCTGTGGATTGGGAAAAAGAAGCATTGCAGGCTGTTGCGAAAGGCATTCGAGTGGTGGTCATGCGCTTTGGTGTCATACTTGGTAAAAATGGTGGTGCCATGTCCAAAATGATCCCTGCGTTTAACGCCTTTATCGGCGGGCCAATCGGAAACGGCCGGCAGTGGTTCCCGTGGATGTATTTGGATGATCTAATGGCAGCTGTTGCGTTTATCATTGAACAGCCGCCAATAAAAGGGCCGGTAAATTTCTGTGCCCCCAATCCGGTAAGAAATCGTGATTTAGCCAAAACGTTGGGAAAGGCTCTAAACCGTCCGGCCTTTATGCCGGCGCCGGCTTTTATGGTCCGGCTGGTGTTGGGTGAATTCGGTAACGTATTGCTGTACAGCCAACGGGCAACGCCGGATAAACTTGTGCGTCACGGATTCCAATTTAAATATCCGGATATTGAGAAAGCCATTGCGGCCATCGTCCAATAGTTTCCATCACGAAAGGAATGAATACAATACCATGACATTCAATGATGTGGATGAAACCGCACGCAAATTTCTTTTGCAGGTGTTCCAGCAGGCTAAGGGTGATCCTGCGGTTCAGGTATCTATGTACGACATTGGCGAGATATTGGGCCTGGATCGAAATGCCGCTTCAAGAGTCGCCGAGGAGTTGATTGCGTTACAATTGGTGGAGATACGCACCCTTTCGGGTGGTATCGCCATCAGCGCCGATGGTGCCGAAGTGGTTCAAGATCTATTCGGAGATCAAATCACGGCGAATGATAAGGTCATCCGGCTGGGCGATGCACCCATTTTAGATCAACCCCGCCACCGCGTTGTTGAAGAAGTTGTTGCCCGTCTCAAGGGTCGGGTCGGAAACTTAGGGTCGGATTTTGATACGCTGGGTGAATTGATGGCCGATCTAAAAAGCATTGACGCTCAACTGGGGTCATCCCGTCCGAAATCGGCCATCATTCGGGAATGTCTGCGATCACTTAAAGCGGTATTGGAAAAAGTCGGGGACGAAGAGAGTCTATCGGAAATCCGAAGATTATTGGGAGAATAATATGCCGAAAAAGAAGAAAACAATAAAATTGATTTCCTGGAATGTAAACGGCATGAGGGCTGCTCTGAAAAAGGATTTTCTTAAATCGTTTCAGCAAATAGACGGGGATATTGTCGCCGTTCAGGAAACCAAGCTGCAGGAGCCGCAACTTACCGATGAGATGAAATACATAGAAGGATACGAATCGTATTGGTCGTTTGCCACGGTCAAAAAAGGATACAGCGGCGTGGGCACATATACCCGAATACAACCAAAACGTGTCAACACCGATATCGGTATTTCGAAATTTGATGAAGAGGGTCGCATTATCGAGATGGACGTTGGTGATTTTATCTTCTACAATGTCTATTTCCCAAATGGTCAAATGAGCGAAGAAAGGCTGCAGTATAAACTCGATTTTTACGAAGAATTTTTCAACTATACCGATGCCCATAAGAACAATGGACGAAGCCTCATTATCACCGGCGATTACAATACCGCTCACAATGAAATTGATCTTAAAAATCCGAAAGCCAATGAAAATACATCCGGATTTTTGCGGATTGAACGGGATTGGCTCGATCGAATTGTGGAAAACGGTTATGTGGATACCTTCCGGCATTATTATC
>CP070694.1:4812590-4822078 GCA_020353355.1 Desulfobacterales bacterium
AACTCGGTCATCTCGAAAATCCCTGGCCCAGACCTTTAATATTTATAATTTTAAATTGAATATTGAGTATTTTTAGAAGAACTGATCTTTAACCTAAAATCTTCAATTTACAATATTCATTATTCAATCCATTAAAGTGGTATATTCCCGTGCTTGCGAAAGGGCCTCGGCGGTTGCGCTTTGTTTTCCAAAATGGTTAAGGCCGATATAATCATTTTGCGGGTGTCTTTGGGATGAATGACGGCATCGATCACCGAGCGCGACGCCGAGTGATAGGGCGTCAGGTACAGCTCTTGATATTCCGCGATTTTCTTCTCCAGAAAAGCTGAAGGATCCTCGGCCTGCTCGAGTTCCCGGCGATAAAGAATTTTTACCGACGGCTCAGCTCCCACCATTTGCATTTCAGCCGACGGCCACGCAAACACCTGGTCAAAGCCGATTTGATGCACTCCCATGGCAGGTATGGCCCCACCGTACATTTTCCTGAGAATGCAGGAGACTTTCGGAACCGTTGCCTCGGTCCAGGCATACAGCATTTTGGCCCCGTGACGGATAATGCCCCCATGCTCCTGGCGGACACCGGGAAGAAAGCCGGGAACATCTACCAGGGAAATCAGCGGAATATTGAAGGCATCGCAGGTTCGGATGAATCGAGCTGCTTTGTCGGAAGCATCGATATCCAGGCAGCCTCCCATAATCCGCGGGTTATTGGCGACAATGCCGACGACGTGTCCGCCCATGCTTGCGAAACCGACCACCATATTGGTGGCGAAAATCGGATGAATCTCGAAAAAATCACCATCGTCGACAAGGATTCGAATAACGTCTTTGATGTTATACGTTTTGGACTGTTGAATGGGAACCACGTCAATAAGTTCCGCAACTTCCCGGTCGACAGGATCGGTGCAGGCTTTGCGCAACGGTTTATCCCGGTTGTTTTGAGGAAGAAAATCCAAAAGACGTTTGATGAGGTCCAGACAGTGCTTGTCATCCCTGGCAGCCAGATGAACGACACCGGATTTGGTGCTGTGAACTTTGGCGCCCCCCAGATCTTCGAAGGTGACGCTCTCTCCGGTGACTTCCTTGATAACCGCCGGCCCGGTAATAAAGACATGGGATGTTTTTTCGACCTGGACGATGAAATCACACAGCGCTGCGGAATAAGCGGCCCCACCGGTACAGGCGCCCATGATAGCGGCAATTTGAGGGACAATGCCGGAGTTTAACGAGTTTTGGTAGAACATCCCGGTAATGCCGTAAACATTATCCATGCCTTCCTGGATGCGGGCTCCGGCCGAGGCGTTCAAACAAATGACGGGCACCATGTTCTCGCGGGCAAGCCTGAGAATATAGTGGATTTTAGCCCCGTGTGTCTTTCCGGTAGAACCCCCCAGAACCGCAGCATCTTCCGAATAAATGAAGACTTTGCGCCCCTGAATGGTTCCATACCCCGTCACCACGCCGTCTCCCGGAAATTTCTTTTGATCCATTCCGAAGTCACTGCACTGGTGTTCTGCCAGCATATTGAGTTCTACAAAACTGCCTTTATCCAGGATATAATCGATACGCTCACGCGCGGTCAGCTGCCCCGCTTCTTTGAGTTTTTTCAAACGCGCTTGTCCGCTGCCCTGAATAGCCTCATTTTCTCTGGCGTGAAGCTTTTTGAGCTCCTTTTCCCATATCTTTTTGAGTGGCATGTTTATCATCCTTCCGTTACTCGGGGATTAATCTTTAACCTAAAATCAGGAGGATCCATATAAAATTGAATAGTGAATATTGAAGATTGAATATTGGTGGAAGTCGCTTCGCTCAATCGATTTTAATAAACAATTTTCAATATTCAATAATCAATTCAATCACCCTGGATCAACTCGATCAAAATTCCATAGGTGCTTTTAGGGTGGATAAATGCCACCAGTTCCTGATGAGCATTCAGATAGGGCTTCTCATTGATCAGCGTGACGCCTCTGGCTTTCAGGCGGTCCAGTTCGCCCTGAATATCATCAACCTCGAGGGCGATATGGTGGATGCCCTGGCCTCTTTTTTGAACAAATTTTGCAATCTGACCCTCCGGCTCGGTGGACTGGAGCAATTCGAGGTTGGTGCCCTCCATCGCAATAAACGAAAAAAGCAGTTCACCGAAATTTTCCTGTTCGGAAATGGACAGGCCAAATGTTTCCCGAAAAAATGAACTGGCTTCCTGCAAATTATCGACTGCCAGACCAATATGGCTGATTTTTTTAATCATTACCGGCTCCTCCAAAGATTTAAAATTGAATTATATTTTGCGAATTAAATTGTCAAGAAAAAAATATTATTAACTCATTTAAAATTGGTTATTTTTTTTGTTTATCAATTTTATCAATATTTTCAAATAAGTATTTATTATTCTCGTGCTTCTATAACTTATTAATTTTCCCTTGACATTACATCTATATTGAATTAAATATTGCATTCAATTTTCAATATCCATCTATTCCATGAATGCAACGCAATCATTATGGCAATCAAAATGATTAAAAAAACGGGCAAACCCAATCACGCTACAACCTTGATTGAGGAAGCCTACCGCAAAATCAAGCAGATGATTTTCGAGCAGAAACTCGTCCCCGGGCAAAGACTGGTGAACAAGGATCTAGGTGACATGCTCAATATGTCGCGCACCCCGATTATTAATGCGCTGAATCGATTGGTTCAAGACGGATTTGTGGGCTTTGAGAGCTTTCGGGGATTCTATGTGCGGCCCATTGATCTTCAGGAAGTTTGGGATGCTTTTGGCGTCCGCGAGGCACTGGAAGTCTATGCGGTTGAGCAGGCCATTAAATTGGCCGATTTCAATGATCTAAAGTTGCTGGAAGAAAAGCTGCGTGAGCATGCGCATTATGTACCCCATTATTATACGCGCAAAAAATTTTTCCTGGATTCATTATTTCATCTTGAGCTTGCCGCAATGTCTAAAAATGGTGTTCTGAAATTTTTGTTGAAACGAAATTTTGAGCATATTTACCTGCGCGCCAGGCTGGATAATTATGCCCCCCAACGAATGGCAGCCGCTGCTGATGAGCACCAAAGGCTTGTTGAACGGATGAAAAAAAAGGATATTATCGGCAGTATCGAAATCATACGTAATCACGTACAGAAGGCCAGGGATCATGTCATCAGATGCCTGTCAGACCAAGAAGGTGACGAAATACAGGCCAGTCAGCTATAGGCCTTTAGGCCCGTTTATTTAAATATATTGGTAAAAACGGAAGGTTTCAAGTGTCAGGTTTCAGGTGTCGGGTGTCAGGTGTCAGAAGAAGGATGACGGAAGCCCGATTAAATAGATAGCATACATTCATTTTAGGCAATTTAGGCATTTTAGATCACTTTAGGCAATTCCACGAGAACCTGAAGCGTCAGTTGAAGATAGATTTACAACGATAACCTGTTAAGTTGCGATTCGTCCTGATACGGGTGAGCATGATGAAAAAAATAAAAGACAAAATGGAACAATGGGAAAATTCAACCTTGAAAAACGTGCTGGACCGATCCCCTGAAAGACAGGAAACATTCACCACCGAGAGCGGCATTGCGGTTAAAAGACTATACACTCCGCTGGACCTGGAAGCAAAAGATTACACCGCGCAACTCGGGTTTCCGGGTCAATTCCCCTACACCAGAGGGGTGTATCCGACCATGTACCGCGGCCGACTCTGGACCATGCGAAACTATGCCGGATTCGGCACGGCCGAAGATACCAACCAGCGATTCCGCTATCTTTTGGACCAGGGCATGAAGGGCTTATCCATGGCTTTTGATCTTCCAACGCAGATCGGATATGATTCGGACGATCCACTCGCAGAAGGAACCGTCGGTCGCGTCGGGGTGGCCGTGGATTCCCTGGCAGATATGGAGATCATTTTCCAGGGCATCCCGCTTGACAAGGTTTCTACATCGATGACGATCAATGCCCCAGCAACCGTGCTGCTGGCGATGTACATTGCCGTGGCAGAAAAACAGGGGGTGCCCCAGGAAAAACTAATGGGCACGACCCAAAACGATATCTTAAAGGAATTTATTGCCCGGGGCACCTATATCTTTCCACCTGAACCGAGCATAAAACTTGTTCTGGACATTGTTGAATACTGTGCCAACCATGTCCCCAGATGGAATACCCTCAACATCACGGGGTATCATTTCAGGGAAGCCGGTGCAAACGCCGTCCAGGAACTGGCATTCACCCTGGCGGATGCCATCGCTTACATCGAAAAGGCCCAAGCCAGGGGACTTGATGTGGATTTTTTTGCCCCGCGCCTATCCTACAGCCTCGGATGTTATATGGATCTGTTTGAGGAGGTCGCAAAATTTCGCGCCGCCCGACGGTTATACGCCAAAATCATGAAGGAACGCTTTCAGGCCCGCGATCCCAAAAGCTATCTGTTCCGGATTTTCACCGGCTCGTGCGGGTCCTCGCTGGTATCTCAACAACCCATCAACAACATCGTCAGAGTGACCATGCACGCTCTCATGGGCATCCTAGGGGGGAATCAGGCCATTCATACGGCCTGCTGGGATGAGGGCTATGCGCTTCCCTCCGAAGATTCAGCCCGTATCGCGCTTAGGACCCAGCAGATACTGGCGCATGAATGCGGGCTATGCAACACGATTGATCCTCTGGCAGGCTCTTATTATGTAGAAACCCTCACAACCGAAATCGAGCAAAGAACCTCAGCGTATTTGCAAAAAATCGATGGGATCGGCGGTATGCTGGCTGCAATTGAAAACGGGTATGTATTTAAAGAGATTCAAGAATCCAGCGTAAAATTTCAAAAGAGCGTGGACAGCGGGGAGCGGGTCATTGTGGGACTGAACAAATTCGTTGTGCCCGAAGATACCGATCTAGAGGAACAGAGCATTTTTGAAGTAGACGCAAGGGTAGAAGAGATTCAGAAGAAAAAGCTGGCCGGCGTCAAAGCCCGACGCAAAACCGGGGATGTACACGAAAGCTTGGGCGAACTGGCGAATGCCATTGATAAAAATGAGAACCTCATGCCCTTCATTATCGCAGCGGTCAAATCGTATGCCACAGTCGGTGAGATCTGCGGTACCATGCGGGAGAAGTGGGGTGAGTTTCAGGCGTCGACGTATGTATAATTCCCGTTGAATCAAAATTCAATTAGGTATTGGAGTGATGGAGTAATGGAGCGAAATTTTAACAGAAATTCCAAATCACAAATCACAAATATCAAACAAATCCCAATGACCGAAATTCCAAATTTCAAATGTTTTGGTGATTGAATATTGATGAACCCGTAAAAAGTCAAAAAATCAATTTATTGTCATTCCGGCGAAAGCCGGAATCCAGTCATTTCAAAAGCTTCTGGGCCCCGGCTTTAGCCGGAGTGACGGAGTTGTGACTTTTTACGAAGCAATCAATATTGGAATTTGAGATTTATTTGTAATTTGCTTGCCCGCCATCTTTCTGGCGGGATGCTTGTAATTTGGGATTTTATTATGCGGGTTGGTGGTAAAATATGAAACAACGAAAAATAAGAGTCTTGGTTGCCAAGGTCGGTCTGGACGGCCATGATCGCGGCGCAAAAATCGTGGCACGAGCTTTGATGGATGCCGGCATGGAGGTGATCTATACCGGCCTTCGACAGACTGTGGACCAGGTCGTTGTTGCCGCCCTACAGGAAAATGTGGATGTATTGGGCCTGAGTTTTCTCTCCGGAGATCACATGGTCCTGGTTCCAAAAGTGATGCAGGCACTCAAACAAAAGGGAGTAGGGGAGGTCATGGTGCTCATCGGCGGAATCATATTAAAACGTCACATCCAGGATCTTATGAAGATGGGAGTCCACCGGGTGTTTCTCCCGGGGAGCCCACCGGCTGAAATCGTTAACTATATTCAGGAAAATTTAACCCGCAAATGATGATGGATAGAAGGAGAAGAGATTATGATTATCGATGTTCACAGACACATGGTGGCCGAAAGAACCGTGCAGGGTGATTATATCAGAGGCGCTCAGAAGAGTTTCGCCATGATGTACCGCAAGACTCACAAGCTGGAAATCAGCGATCGAGAATTCACGGAAACGGTTGTCAGACCGCTTCTTGATCCCCACGCAGATAATATTGTGGAGGAGATGGATGGGGCCGGTGTGGATAAAACCATCATTTTCGGCGTCGATTATGGATTGCTCTTTGGTGAAGCACCCATGCATATATTTGATCAGAACAAACTCTATGCGGATGCTGCCAAAAGGCACGAAGGCCGATTAATTGCATTTATGGCCATCGATCCTCGCCGAAGGGGGGCCCTGAAGCATTGTGAGCAGGCGTATCATGAATGGGGGGTGAAAGGGTTCAAGCTCCATGCCGGGGTGGGCTACCTGCCGGATGATCCGGTCTGTTATTGGGTTTACGAGAAGGCCGCTGAATGGAATATACCGGTTATGGTACATACCGGCGGTGCCCCTTCGGTTGCCCTGCGGTGGGAAAATTCACGACCGGTCCATTTTGCATCGGCAGCCGCGCGCTATCCGGAAGTTGATTTTATTTTTGCCCACTGCGGGGATGTGGGCTGGTGGCAGGAGGCCATCCAGGCAGCCGCCTGGCTGAAGAATGTTTATGTCGATCTGTCGCTCTGGCAAAAACCTTACAAAAAACTTCCTAAGGACCGCTTTTATCAGTGGCTGCGCGACATTATCGATATCGCCGGGCCCGATAAGATTCTGTTTGCCACCGATGCGCCATACCCCAACCTCATGTGCCCGTTAAAGGAATGGGTCCGGGCCTTCAAAGAACGGGACACGAATATTGAATTCAGTGATGAAGAAATTGACCTGATCCTTGGTGATGCCGCCCGAAAATTGTTGAAACTAGAATAAAAAAGGAGTTCTCTCATGCAAGACATTTTAGACGTCATTGTCAGCCGGAAGAGCATCCGGCGGTATAAACCGGATCCCGTTCCTGATGAGATGATCGATAAAATCCTTGAAGCCGCCAGATGGGCGCCCACCGGCGAAAACTACCAGCCTTGGCGATTTATCGTCGTCAGAGATCCGGAAACCAAAAACAAGATCGGCGATTTAGCAAAGGTGGGCAGCGGATCACGCATGACCGCCTGGTACTGCCTGGGGGAAATGCAAAAACGATTTGAGAAGATAAAAGATCCGGATAAGCGCGCCAAGGTGTTGAGATTCATGTACTCCGGCGAAGTCTCGGAGTTTGCAAAACACGCCCCGGTGGTCATTGTGGTGCTCGGGGATTTGCAGATCGGCTCGGTGGATGTTCCCTACGACCTTTCTGCCGCCACAGAGAATATATTATTGGAGGCGCACTCCCTGGGTTTGGGGGCCTGCTGGGTACACGGACCGGTGGCAACTTCCCGGGATGCCGTAAAATTCAAGAAGATACTGGACATTCCCACGGGGATGAACGAATATAAAGTAATCTGTTTCGTCGCCGTGGGCTGGCCGGCTGAAGAGCGCAAACATCCACGGCCGAAACTTCCTCTTGAGGATTTAGTTTACTGGGAAAAATTCGGCAACAAGGAGAGACCTTAAATGGACAGGACCGCTTATTTTAACGATATGATGGCCAGGCTGGAAGAGCTTTTTTATCACGAGCTGTCGGACTGCGCCTGCTGGAAAACCGAATTTATCGGTGTCGATTTTATCCAGTCAAAAGACATCGTGGGTAATTCACCCACAGAGATCATTGAAAACTGTATCCGGGAAATCACCACCGCCGGACTTGTTGAAGCGATATCTTACTCCATTGGCGGTTTGGATATTTTGCTTTATGTGAAAGTAAAAGGGTGCCTCCATATCCCCAAAGAGACCAGACTCAAGCAAAGCGGTATTAAGATTTATAACTGCCCGATCATCAATATGATTCTGGATCAAATCATCGAAAAGCTGAATTTTGAGACCACCTATGTGGCGGACCTTGAGGTGGATGAAAACACAAAAGAATGCTTAATTAAATGCGCTATTTTCGAGAGCCCTGAAAAAATCGGCAATGTTTGTGACTGGACGGATGAGTGCCGTTTAATTGATGAAAATAATAACTGGAAAATCGTTAGATGTTGAGTAGTTTGTTAAATCCCAGAAGGATCGACGGCTCGTCGAGGTTCTATTACGGCTGGATCATCGTGGCGGTGGCCCTGGTTTCCATGGCCTTCTGGCTGGGTATTCGATCCTGTTTTTCCGTTTTTTATGTTGCCCTGCTGGAAGAATTTCCCTGGAATCGCGGAGACTCGGCCGGAGTGCAATCCATGGCCCTCATCACCTACACTGTCGTGGCTCCCATGGTGGGCGGCTTGATCGACCGTTTCGGGCCCCGCCGCATAGTTGTTCCGGGCATCCTGGTGCTTGTGGCGGGATTGGTGCTTTGCAGTACGATCGAAACCCTGGCTCAATTTTACATCCTTTATGGTGTGGTCATGGGGACCGGAATTACCTGCATCGGTATCGTCACCTATTCAGCGATTCTGGCCCACTGGTTTGAAAAAAAGCGGGGGTTGGCCAGTGGAATTGCCGTCTCCGGAATGGGACTCGGGACCTTTTTTTTGGTTCCCCTCTCCCAGAGCGTTATTTCCATCTGGGGCTGGCGGGTGACCTTTATGGTCATCGCGGCCCTGGTTCTCGTCATATTATTGCCGGCCAACGCGCTTTTTCTCAAACACAAACCCGAAGACGTCGGCCAATGCGCTGACGGGCTTCGGGCTGATGGAACATTTGAAAATACATGTTCGAATAACACGGACCGAAGGTCGGCGGGGGATGAATGGACGACGAAAAAGATATTTCTATCCGGACGCTTCTGGGCCTTGATGGGGTTTACGTTTTTCTCGATTATCGGGATTTGGATTATGCTGGTCCACAATGTGAGATTTCTGGTTGATCAAGGAATCGACAAAATGACGGCCGCCTTAATCTTTGCCATGGTGGGAGTGGTTTCTTCCATTTTTCGTATTTTTTGGGGATGGCTCTCCGACCGTATCGGGCGGGAGATAACATTCACCATGGGCATTCTTTGCGGATGTATGGGGGTTGGCTCCCTTATTCTTTTGGAGAGCTCCGGAATGAAATGGTTTGCTTACTCTTTTTTTATCTTCTTCGGTATGGGCTGGGGGGTGGCCGCTCCGATGTTTATCGCCGTGGCTGCCGATTTGTTCAAAGGCAAGGTATTTGGCCTCATTTATGGGTTTGTGGAGGCAGGTGTCGGGATTGCTGGAGCCTTCGGGGCCTGGGTGGCGGGATATATCTTTGACAAAACCCAGAGTTATCAGATGGCCTTTATCCTCGTCATTGTTGTTATGCTATTGTCATGTCTGTTTATTTGGCTGGCGGCTCCCCGGAAATTTCGCCTGCCCTCAGAAATATGAGAAAAAAATCACACCATCTCGGCTGATATGTATCACAATTTAAAGATCCCCATCCGGTTTATAACGAGCCTTTGAGACCGGTATTTCCGCCTTCCCCATCTCCGTCTCG
>CP070694.1:4822178-4828707 GCA_020353355.1 Desulfobacterales bacterium
AGCATATTTTTCTCGGAGCCGATTCAGCCCGGGCTCTCCAGGTCATGGTCGATTTGGCGGCGGCCAGCGTCGGCGGTATGGAGAATTTTCGAAAACGACCGATATTTACGGCCAATGTCTGTCCCATCAGTCCGCTCACCCTGCCCAATAACACCTGCGAAGTGGTCATGGAAGCAGCCAGGTTAGGCGTGGGCGTGAATGTGATGCCCATGGCATTGTCCGGCGGAACGTCATCGGCCACATTGGCTGGCACCCTGGTCACCCACAACGCCGAGGTATTGAGCGCCATCGTTTTGGCCCAGCTTTCCCAGAAAGGGATGCCGTGCACATACGCCAGCACCAGCACCATTTTAGATTTACGATTCGGCACCTCGGCAATTGGCTGCCCTGAATACGGCATGATCAACGCGTCCATTGCCAAACTGGCCCAGTACTACCGGTTGCCAAGCTTTGTGGGCGGCGGTGCCTCCGACAGCAAATTGCCCGATATTCAATCCGGTTATGAATTTACACTGAGTGCTACCCTGAGCGCGCTGGCCGGTGCCAATATCGTGTTCGGCTCCGGGGCCCTGGAGCAGGGATTGACCATCGATTATGCGAAGATCGTGATGGACGCCGAAATGATCCGAATGATTCAGATCGCCTTAAAAGGCATCGAAATAACAGATGAGAAACTTGCCATGGATGTCATTCATGAGGTCGGACATGGTGGCGCCTATATTACCCACGAACACAGTTTGCGTTCCATGCGAAGTCAGTCGCAAACAAAGCTGTTTGATCGAAGATCTCGCAACGACTGGCTGGAGCTCACCCAGGGCAAGGAACTGCGCGATCAGGCCTATCAAACGGCAATCGAGATCCTTCAGCGTCACCAGCCTTACGCATTGCCCAATGGTGCGTCCAAGGCCACCAGTGAAATTGTCAGCGAGTTTGAAAAAGAATTAAAAAAAGGAGGGAAATGAATGAAACGCAGATTAAAAGCCGGGAAAAGACGCAATTCAGGCTTTAGCCTGAATGTCTTAACTGATGATGAGTGCAATGAAATTCACCTGGCCACCCTGGATGTGCTCAAACATACGGGGGTCTTTGTTGAGCATGAGGAGGCGTTAGAGGTGTTGGACGGAGGCGGTTGTCTTGTCGATCGTAAAAACAAAGTTGTCAAATTCCCCCATTGGGTGGTGGAGGACGCCATTCGCATGGCGCCGTCCACCTTTTACGCTTACGGACGCAGACCCGAAGATGACGTCGTTCTGGAAGACAATCGCGTGACCTTTACCAATTTCGGTGAAGGCATCATGTTCGTCGATCCGGTCACCGGAGAGCACCGCGAAACGACCAAAGCGGACATCATAAAAGCCGCTCGCATCATTGATTCGTTGGAACACATTGAAACCTATGAACGCGCCATGTGCTCCCACGATAAGCCCCCCGAAGTGCAGGCCATCCACAATGCCGAGGCATCTTTGACAAACACCACCAAACACCATTGGTTGGGCCCGGTCAACGGTTACCAGGCAGACAAAGTTATCGACATATGCACGGCAATTGTCGGCAGCCAGGAGGAATTCAGAAAACGTCCATTGCTCTCATTTGCCACCTGTCCCATCAGCCCGCTGAAACTGCCCGGGCATCATTCTGAAATCGTTATGAAAGCCGCCAAGAACGGCATGGGCGTGTTAATTATCGGGATGGCGATGTCCGGCGGCTCCAGTCCGGTGCATTTGGCTGGAACTTTGGTCATTCAAAATTGTGAAATTCTATCGACGTTGGTTTTAAATCAGTTAACCCGCAAGGGATCCCCATTTGTCTATGGCACGTCGACATGTCCCATGGATTTGCGCATGGCCACGGCCACGGTGGGATCTCCTGAAACCGGCATGATCAGTGCGGCGGTCGCACGGCTGGCCAAATATTACAGTCTGCCCAGCTTTGTAGCCGGTGGATAGGGCGACAGCAAAGTGGTTGATGCCCAGTCGGGACATGAAAAAACCATCACAGGCCTGTTACCCGCGTTGGCAGGTGCCAACGTAATCTACGGATTGGGAATGCTTGAGATGGGAATCACCTTCGACTTGGCACAATTGGTGATGGATCATGAAATCGCCAACATGATTTTGCATTCGCTCCAGGGTATCCCGGTCAACGATGAAACCTTGTCGGTGGACATTATCAAAGAGATGGGCATCGGAAAAGATTATCTTGCGCATGAATCCACATACAGGTATATGAAATCCCAGTCCCAGGCCAAGCTCATCGATCGCAGAATGCGGGAGGATTGGGAAGCTGCAGGCAGCCCGGATATGTACCAGCGCGCCCATGATAAAGTCATCGAAATCCTGGACACCTATGAACCCCCTCCCCTGCCCGCTGATGTTCTCACCACCATTCGATCCATTGTCGAAGAGGCAGAAAAAGAAATGGGGGTATACAAAAAAGAAGAAAAATGATAGGCAGTCCGATGTTGTTTTGAATCTTGATTAGATCAGCAATTTTATTTATTAAGGAGAAACGGAAATATGGAAGAGCTATTTGAGAAGATGGCGGAAGCATTGATTGCCGGCAAACAGGATGAGGTCAAAAAACTCAGTCAGGATGCGCTGGACAAGGGTATAGCGGCTAAACAGATTCTGGACAAGGGGCTGTTGGCCGGCATGGATGTGGTGGGCAAACGCTTTAAAGCCGGGGATATGTTTATCCCCGAAGTGTTGCTGTGCGCCCGTTGCATGCACGGGGCCATGGATATTTTAAAGCCCCTGCTGTCGGAGTCCGATGCGGCCGGGGCGGGCACCTATGTGATCGGCACCGTGGAGGGCGATCTGCACGACATCGGCAAAAACCTGGTTTCCATGATGCTTCAGGGGGCCGGCTTTAAGGTGGTTGATCTGGGCACCAACATCACCGCGGCGCAGTTTGTGGATGCGGTCAAAACGCACAAGCCCAAGATCATCGGCATGTCGGCGCTGTTGACCACCACCATGCCCAAGATGGAGCAGACCATTGCCGCGCTCAAGGAAGCCGGTATTCGCGATCAGGTCAAGATCATGGCCGGCGGCGCTCCGGTGACCCAGGATTTTGTGGACAAAATCGGAGCCGATGCTTACGGGGCCAATGCGGCTTCTGCCGTGGATAAAGCCAAGGAACTGGTGGCCTATACCAGTGTTTAGGATTCAGGGTTCAGGTGCCAGCGGTTCGGGGCTAACATAAAAAGCGTTAGGTTTGAGGTTGGAGGTTTGAGGCAAAAAGTATAAGGTCTAAGGTTCTGGGTTCAGATCTTTTGTTTCTTAGTGCTGACACCTGACACCTATTATTACCTGAAACTTAACACCTGAAACCTGATTGTATCTGACACCCGACACCTGAAACCTTTTAGAGACAGAATCAATCCCTACCAGAGTGTTTATGGGTGCGCAAGGAGGAAACATATGCAAAATAAGCCGACAAGTAAAGCGTTGAGTGAATTAAGGGCTAAAGTGATGCCGCCGGGGCTTTCCAGTGGCACAACCCATTACGTCGCTTCGGCAAAAGGAGCATTCGTCTACGATGTAGAGGGTAATGAATTCATCGATTTTGCCGGAGGTATCGGGGTAATGAATGTGGGTCACTGCCACCCGAAAGTGGTAGCGGCCATTAAGGATCAGGCTGAAAAATTGACCCATACCTGTTTTATGGTGCTACCCTATGAACCGGCAGTAAAATTGGCACAAAAACTATGTGCTATCACGCCCGGAGATTTCCCCAAAACCGCTATCTTTGTCAACAGCGGCGCCGAGGCGGTTGAAAATGTCGTTAAAATTGCACGCTATCATACCAAAAAGACCGGAATTATTGCGTTTGAAAATGCGTTTCACGGACGAACGCAATTGGCCATGACCCTGACCAGCAAGGTGAAACCGTATAAGTTTGGCTTCGGACCCTTTGCGCCGGAAATATATCGCATGCCGATCGCTTACTGTTACCGCTGCCCATTCAATCTGGAGTACCCGGGTTGTGACGTCACCTGTGCGGATCATTTAAATTATTTCCTGATAACTCATACAGCCCCGGAAACAACTGCTGCATTGATCGTCGAACCCATCCAGGGGGAAGGCGGCTTCATCACGCCGCCGCCGGAATATTTCGCTAAATTAGCAAAAATCTGCAAAGATAACGAGATCTTGTTTATTGCCGATGAAATTCAATCCGGTATGGGGCGCACCGCAAAGATGTTTGCCATCGAGCATTATCATGTTGATCCGGATTTGATGACCGTCGCCAAAAGCTTTGCAGCAGGAATGCCCATTGCCGCCGTCGTTGGTAAAGAAGAAGTGATGGCGTCGGTTCATCCGTTTGGTGTCGGCGGAACTTACGGGGCCAACCCCATATGTTGCCGGGCAGCCCTGGCCGTAATGGAAATCTTTGAAGAAGAAAACCTGCTGCAAGACGCCGAGGAATTGGGCCAAAAAGTCCGTAAACGCTTCGACCAGTTTAAGGAACAATTTGAAATTATCGGTGATGTTAGAGGGCTGGGGCCCATGCTGGCGCTGGAACTGGTCAAGGACAGGGAAACGAAAGAACCTGCGGACGAAGCGGCTAAAGCATTGGTACAGGCTTGCCTTAAAAAAGGTCTCGTCATCTTGGCTTGCGGTACCCTCGGCAATGTGATCCGTATCCTAATGCCGCTCAACAACGGAGAGGCAGAACTGGATAAAGGCCTGGCGATTATGGAGGAAGGACTCACGGAAATTTCGAAAAAGTAACAACTCGATCAATTGCAGGTTGTATCTGTCAAACAAGAAATTGGCTCACTTGATATTTTAAAATTCGAAGCACGAAATCCGAAATTCGAAACAATATCAAAATCCTAAATTCAAATTTTCAAAACGTTTTGAATTTTGGTCATTCGAAATTCGAATTTGTTTCGAATTTCGGTATTCGAATTTCGGATTTATTTGTAGTCGTAAGCCTGCCAGTAACGTATCTCAACCTGTAAGGAGGATTTATGGGGAAAATTAGAACCCGTTTTGGAGACGGAACCCCCCTTGAGCTCAGCGAAAGCGAACTCATGGAAGATCTTGAAAACGGGACTGCCGATGCAGCCAAACGGGGCGATATCCCTGTGCTCTCCAAGGAGGAGCTGCAGCATTTAGTTGATATTTTCAAAGCGCCCTATAACTTTGTCAGCGTCGAACCGGGCAATGAAGTTGTTCTCAGCTATGACGCCGGAACACTGAAAATCAGGCGTGTCGGTGTGAACGTCGATCGAATCCAGGCCCTGCAAATCTACGAAAAATTATTTGGCGCCGATACGATGGAGTTGTGTCACGTTGACTATAGCTTCAAGCCCATCAAACCGATTGTTACCATGGAGCGGCCGATCCTCGAACAGGCCCTGTTATCAACCCATATACCGTTGTTCTACGGCGCCATGCCAAATTTAGGGTTGTACAGTCAACCGGACGGCCCCTATCCGAATCCGGCCGAATTGCTGCCCCAGGGTAAAATCGATGAGGCCCAGGCATCCTATGAAGCCACCGTGGACAGCGCCGTCAGAGATATTCTGTATGCGTCCAATGCGATGTGGGAGTCCGGGGCCGATGGAATAAATCTGGACACCGTGGGAGCCGCGGGAGATGCCGACTTTCAAGCGTCCTTAATCGCATCCGAAAAGATGAAAGAAAAATACCCGGATATGTGTATCGAATTGGGTATGGCCGGCGAATTTATCTTAGGCATGCACAGTGAGCTGGAATATGACGGCGTCCGTTTGGCCGGATTGTATCCCCATGACCAGGTTAAGCTGGCCGAAAAAGCCGGCGTGACTATATTTGGACCGGTGGTCAATACGAACACATCCGAATCGTGCCCCTGGAATCTTTCCCGCTCGATAACGTTCATGAAAGAGTGCAGCAAGGTGGCCACTATCCCCATCCATGTGAATATGGGCATGGGTGTCGGCGCCGTAACCGTCAACGATCACCCGCCGGTCGATATTGTATCCCGGGCATCCAAGGCCATGGTTGAAATCTGCCGCTTGGACGGGTTGTAGGTTGGCGTCGGTGATCCGTTGGGTATGGCCCTTACCCACGCGCATGCTTCGGGCATGGGTGGAATGAGAGCTGCCGGAGATCTGGTGGCTCGCGTGCAAATGGCCCGTGGCATGAGAATTCAAGAGGCCAAGGCGTATGTCGCCGAAAGGCTCAAACTGTCAGTTTCCGAGCTCACGGATCCTGTGATCATGACCGAAGTGCGAGATGATCTCCAAATCGGCATGTTAACTCCAATGCCCGGATGTGCCAAAGGCATCGAAGCCAAATTCCGCATTGCCGAAGTACTGGGGTTGGATATCAACTGCGTCCAGCGATTTAGACAGAGAACTACATAGAGATGAAGCCTCTAGGGTTGTGTCCCAAAAATAAATTATAAAAGTCGAACAGGATATTCAAATATAGTTGAGTTTATTTATTTGGAATTTAACCAATTTCATTAGGGAGCTATCTTGTGATTCGTCATGGCTCCTTTTTTATTGGATAATTTTTCTTTGGAGGAAGTA
>CP070694.1:4828807-4835528 GCA_020353355.1 Desulfobacterales bacterium
GGGTTAAAGGTTATGGGAAAACTTAGGGGCTTCGCCCCCATTGGAATGCTGGAATATTGGAAGCAGAGATTAACAAACCTGTGATTATGCGCTGATATATAGTTTGGTCAGAACGAACTCCCGATGACCGAGAGCTTCGGCTGCGGTCAGACGACCGTTACAGGTCCGCACAATCATGTCGATCAATTGGTCGCCGGCTTCATCCAGGGTCAATTGCCCGTTGAGTATCGGCGAAACATCCACATCAATGTGCTCACTCATGGTCCGGCACGTCAGCGGATTGGCCGATAATTTAATGACCGGCAAAATCGGGTTGCCGATAATATTTCCCTGTCCGGTGGGAAACAGGTGCACCACCGCACCGGAAGCCGCCCACAAGGTCACCGCCTCTGCTGCAGCCGAAGAAGTATCCATAAACCACATGCCCGGCCCGCCGGGGGCTTCGGCCGGTTTTAACACCCCCACATACCTGGATTTCTTACCGATCTTTTGCAGATTACCAAAGGCTTTTTCCTCGATGGTGGTCAACCCACCCCGGATATTGCCTTTGGTGGGCTGAGATCCTGACAAATCGTCGGTTTTGTTCGCGAGGATAATGTCATTGTAGGCGTTAAACGTCCGCATGAACGCCTCGCCGACTTCCGGCGTTGCCGCGCGCTCCTGGCATACCAGCTCCGCACCCATAATCTCGGAGGTCTCCCCAAAGCTGGTGGTCGCTCCCATTTCATTGAGTTTGTCAAATACGTTGCCCACCGTCGGGTTGGATGCCAGCCCTGAAGTCGTGTCGGATTCGCCGCATTTGGTGGAAACATACAGCTCATCCATGGAACATTCAGCTCTTTGAAGCTCCGAGGCCCATTGAACATACTCCATGGCCTGGCGAGAGGCCTTGGCAATGGTGTTGATGTCTCCTTCGCGCTCAATGGAAAAACCCTTGACCGGCTTTCCGCTGGCGGCGATACCAACGACAACCCGCCCCGTCCATTCCGGCTCAATGCCGATCACCACCACCGCGGCTACATTCGGATTGGTTCCGGTACCGATCAGGGTTCTGAAAAAAAGCTCCAGATCCTCACCAAACTGCAAACGACCGTATGGGTGCGGAAGGGCCATGGTTCCCTTGATGTTATTGGCCACGGCTTCAGATGCCGCGTTGGAAAGATCGTCCAGAGGCAGTATGATTGTATGATTCCTAACCCCCACCTTACCGTTTTCGCGTCGATACCCTCTAAATTTCGATGCACTCATTTTTACCACCTCTTTGTCTTCAAATTGTGAATGTGAACATGATCTCCGGCTTTGATCGCCGCCACAACTTTTCCAATGTCATGACCATATTTAATGACGGTATCGCCAACGGCAAAATCCGTTAAGGCGATCTTATGGCCAAGGGGAATATCTTTTAAGGCCTTCATTTCTATTGGATCCTGCGTGTCCATAAAGAGGCCTTTGGCCACCTGGCCGGCTTTAATGTCCTCCGTGGCCACCCCTACCGTATCTGTTTTTTCGTGAACTAAAAATTGAATCATGCATTTACCTCCTTATTGTGCTCCGTATCATATCCATTCTGGCTTTGAAAGAATAAATTGGTGCTAAATTTTTTGGAATTGTCATAACGAAACGTTAAAGATACTGTCTGGCATGTTATCAATAATTTGTCAAAGATCAATTTCCACTGCTATACGACACCGAGTTTCTTGTATATTTCAGGCAGCCTTTGCTTTGCTCGGGCTTTGACGTCGAAATATAAATGATTGCCGTGTGTATCCATCGCCACGGTGAGCGGTCCAAAGTCCTTGACCCTGAACTGATACAGGGCTTCGGGATGCAGGTGTTCCCAATAAACGGCTTCAACTTCCTCGATCTGCCGGGTTTCCAGGGCCGCCGCACCACCGACGATGGCTAAATACACCGCGCCGAATTTTTCCATGGCCTTCAGGCTGTCTTCATAAAGCCCTGCCTTGCCAATAATCGCTCGAACACCGTATTTTTCAATAAGCAGCGGTGAATATCGATCCATACGCACACTGGTGGTGGTTCCAACGCAGATGGGCTCCCATCTATCGCCGACTTTCTTTAGGCTTGGCGACGTATGGATACAGGGCATACCCTCTAAACTCACCGGTGGCTCGTGATTTTGGTCAACCATATAAATCTGGGTCAGATCCCGTATTCCAAATAAGGTGCCATCAAAATGAACGATGTCGCCAACTTTTAGCTGTCTTACCTCTTCTTCCGAAAAAGGTGTTTTGAGAAAATAGTTTGCCATGCGGTCCTCCTATACAATTTAATCGCAGTTCGTAAAGAATGATTAATAATTATTCCATAAGTTTAACAAAATAGTTCAAAGTGATCTAAAGTGTATTCGTTCATAGGTTCTGGTTTCCGGGTTCAGAGATTCAGGATTTTATTTAACCCTGAACGGTGAACCTTGAACCCTGAACCTTTTAGGTGCAATCCCGCAATTAATATTTAATTTCCAGAACTAATACCCATACTCCACACTCCCATCCGGATATACCTTGGCTCTGGCCCTGCGAGCGGGCCAACATTGCGTGTTTACGGCTACCGGGTTCAGGGTAATATGGGTATGCGCCGTTTCGATGTGAACCGCCAGGGTGGTTATGTCGCCACCGAGCCCCATGGGGCCAATGCCGGTGGCATTGATGGCATCCTCCAGTTCAATTTCCATTTCGGCCACATCCGGATCTGGATTGCGCTGTCCCACCGGTCTGGCGATAGCCTCCTTGGCCAAACGCGTCACCAAATCCGAGGTGCCTCCCATGCCCACACCAATAATGCCCGGGGGGCATGGATTGGCTCCGGATTCAATGACGGTGTCCAGCACAAATTTTTTCAACGCATTTATCCCGTCGGCAGGAATAAACATCTTCATTTTGCTCATATTTTCAGAACCCGATCCTTTGGGTACCATTAAAATCTCCAGGCAATCTGCATCTTTCACAAAATCAAAATAGAACACGGGAAGCCGCTCACCCACAGACGTTTGCGGATTTACGCGCGTTAAAAAATGGGTGGAGCTACCCCGAAATGGATATTCCCGAGTAGCCCTTACGGCACCTTCGGTTAATCTCTCTTTAACCTCGGCGCCGTCCCAATTGAAGCCGGAACCGATTTTGACCATATAAATCGGCAAACCGGTATCCTGACAAATCAGTGTTTTCTTGCCATCGGCAACATCTACATTTTTTAGCATCGTCTTAAATATCTCTTTGGCACCAGGTTGAGATTCTTTTTCATACGCATGCGCTAACGCCCGTCGAACGTCCGGCGGAAGATCGCAAAGTGCACGAACATATAATTGCTTGCCCGTCTCCTCAACTAGGGTGTAATCAAAATCGCTCATCGGATATCCTCCCCTTTTAATATTGGTTGATGATCTTGTTCATTCTTTCCCCGCAGGTATCTACGGGGATGAGTGAACGCTGAATACATGAAAATATCAATAATATGATGATTTCCTTGGCGGCACCGACCTAATTTTGCTTTTCGCCGATAACTTCCTGACGCGATATGCTCTTTGCTCCGTAGCTATCGAAATCCAATGATAATAAAAAATCAGCCAGGGCATTTAACTCATCTTCGCCGAGATCATATTTGGGCATAATGCTCCAGCGACTGATCGCCTGGGGATCCTTGATAAACCGCGGCAACCATTCTTTGGTTCTATTTTTAGCTACCACATTGGATAAATCAGGACCCTGGATCCGTCCCCCCCTGCCCATAATGTGATGGCAATAGGTACATTCCCTATCCATAAAAATCCGCAACCCCTTTTGCTCGGATGCCGAAAGCTGCCGATCGGGCACCACAACCCTATCTCCATAGGATCGAGCGCCTTCAAAGCCCATCAACGTCAGATAAACAATTCCCACCAGGCAGGTAATGCCTGCGGCGGTTGCCAGGGGGCGGTCTGCCATTCCGCGCAGATCCGTTTTGCTCAAAAAGGGTAAACAAAACAATAGAATACCCCCTGCAACCGGTATGATGAGACTGCCGACAATTTCGGCTTTGCCGGGGAAAAATGTCAACAGTTGAAACAGCCACATATAATACCATTCCGGCCGCGGCAGATACGTCGGATCAACAGTTCCGGCGACCTCTTCCAGCGGAACGTCTGCAAAGATGGACAAAAGGAGAATAACGGCAAAAACAATCCCGAAGCCAATGGAACACCTGGATAAATGCTCCGGAAAGAAACGATAGGTTTTCAGCTCATTAATTGATTTTGAACTAGTACCGCCGGCGAGATCATGCACCCGAACCAGATATAGGTGAAGCGCAATGAAACACGCCATCAGCGCCGGAAACATCAGGGTGTGGATGGCGTAAAAGCGAGTCAACGTCAATCCCGAAACGGTTTCACCACCCAGCAGCAATCGGGCAAGAAATTCTCCAATAACCGGAATGTCTTTCGGTATATTGGCGCTGACCACCGTCGCCCAGTAAGCCTTCTGGTCCCAGGGAAAGAGGTAGCCGGTGAAACCAAAGCCCAATGTCAGCAGGAACAGGCAAACGCCGATGATCCAGGTCAGCTCTCGCGGTGCCTTAAATGCTCCGCTAAAAAAGTTGTAGACCAGATGCACGAATACCAATATTACCATGGCACTCGCACCCCAATGATGGATCCCTCTTAGAATCCAGCCCAAGGATACCGTGTTCATGATATAGCCGATCGATGCGTGAGCCTGGTCCGGTGTGGGATTATAATAAAAGGCCAGAATCATTCCGGTAACCGCTTGAACGGCAAACAGCAATGCGCACAGGCTACCCAGGGTAGCTGCCCAGCCGAGGTCATCTGGAAGCGGTTTTTCCATGAATGGCCTCAGATATTGAGACCATCCGATGCGGTCAGCAAGGAATGAAATTAATCGGGACATAATATATTATTTTAACTCTGGTCACATTTTATGATCGCAAATATAAATTCGAAATATGAATATCGAAATACGAAATGGTTCGACCAGCCGTTCGACAGGCTCACGGTCCTGAGCGAGGTCGAAGGACTCACCACCCTGAGCCAAGTCGAAGGGCAAATCCGAATACCGAATGACAAAAATTCACCCATAAAGCGTTTTTGGGCTTTGAATACTAATAATTTAACGGGTTGCGGCGAATTTCCGGCATGACCGGCTATACCATTTCCACCAACACGTCTCTGTCCCGTACTTTAAATGCATACCGGTCCAGCGGCCGTGGCGGAGGGCCGGAATTGACCTTGCCGTTTAGGTCAAAGGCGCCGCCATGGCAGGCACACAAAAAAAGCTGCTTTGAATCATCCCAGTGAACGGTACACCCCAGATGGGTACAGCGGCTGTTGTATACCACCATGGTATTCGAATCCGATCCCCTGTAGACCATTACCGGTTTAACCACCCGGCTTTTATAGAAACCGTCAAGAACCTCATATTGCACATTGATAGTTGTTACTTTTTCGGGTGCGAAGGCCTCCAAGCTCCCTAAATGGATCCATTGTTTGGATGCTCGGCGCATCGAAGGACCGATAGTGGCAGACGCCAACACGCCACCCAACACCAGCGCAGTGGCCGCACCAAATCCGTAAGTGACGCGTTTCAAAAATCTTCTGCGGGAAAATTCCGGATCTTCTATTGCTTGTTTTTTTTGGGCCGAAAGATCTTTGGCGGTAAAGGAGTTTCGTTCGATTTGTCTGAAGGGCTCTTTTAGCGCGCAGCGCTGAATATATTTTATAGCCCGTGTCGGACTGATTTCTTTGGGGCATACATCCGTGCAATTGAACTCCAAGCGACAATTATAACAACTGGGTATAATCCGGGTAATCCGTTGATCGTAAAGTCCGTCACGGCTGTCGGCTAAAAGCGTAAACGCCCTGTTTAAGGCTGCTGGTCCGAGATACTCGGGATGATGGTAAGCCATCGTGCAGCTGGACACGCAACACCCGCAGGCGATGCATTCGGTTGAAAGGCCAATGTCTTCACGTTCTTTGGAATCGGGTCGGATAACAGCGGGTTCTGCGTTATCATCGGCGCCGTCAAAGTAAGGCAGCGCCTGCCTGTACTTTTCAAAGAAGGGATCCATATCCACAACCAGATCTTTTACGATGGGGAAGTGATTCAGGGGGCGCAAAATAATTTCTTTGGCTTTGATATCCCCAACGATGGTTTTGCAAGCGAGTCCTTCGCGACCATTGATCACTATCCCGCACGACCCGCACATACTCACCCGGCAGGCATAGCGAAACGCAATCGAAGAATCCTGGCTTTTCTGGATTTGAAAAAGCACATCCAAGATGGTAGCCTTGCCTTCGTCCTCCAGATCCACTTCAAAGCAATCATAATGACCGTTTTCTTCAGCAGTGGGATCATAGCGAAATATTTTGATGACCCTCTTTTTGCCAGATTTTGATGACATATATAAAAGGGAATCCTTTAATCTCTGAGTATTTAGTAAATGCTTGTCCAAATAATGACAAATAAAATAATACCCAAAGCGGCAAGGCCCGCAATGAGGATTTTTTGATATTTTACATTCACGATATTAAAATCCAGCAAGATGACGCGCAATCCTAATACGGCGTGAAAGGTAACGGTGATTAATAAAAGAAACTGAATTACGGGTTTATAAGTGAGCGTAAGATGCAGCCCAAGAAAAACGATGATGGCCAGGGCAGAGATCCGCTGCCATATCCAAGCCCACATGCCCACCTGGGTGTTGCGCCACC
>CP070694.1:4835628-4841727 GCA_020353355.1 Desulfobacterales bacterium
ATATAATAGAGGTCGAATCGTTCCGGCTGGGCCATGTCCAGCTGAATCGTTCCGCACTGCCAGGTGCGCCCCAGGGCGTCTTTAATATGCAGGTCGATCTTCGGTCCGTAAAACGCCCCGTCGCCTTCGTTTAATTTAAAGTCTTGCCCGTACGCCTTCAGCGCTGATTCCAGTCCATGGGTTGCCGTTTCCCACTGTTCATCGGTTCCGATCGACTTTTCCGGCCTGGTGGAGAGTTCCAAATGAAACCCCAAACCAAAGGTGCCGTACATCCGCTGTGACAGCTTAAGGATACCCAAAATCTCGTCCTGAATTTGGTCCGGCGTCATATACAAATGCGCATCGTCCTGGTGAAACGCTCTGACCCGGAAAAGCCCGGACAGCACCCCGCTGAGCTCGTGCCGGTGGACCAACCCGACCTCCGCGGCCCGCAAAGGCAATTCTCTGTAGGAGTGAGGTTTCCCGCGATAGATGAGCATTCCACCCGGGCAGTTCATGGGCTTGATCGCATACTCGATGTCATCAATCGATGAAATATACATGTTTTCGCGATAATTTTCCCAGTGCCCGGATCGTTCCCAGAGAAAGCGGTTTAGCATAATGGGAGTTTTGGTTTCTACATATCCGGCCACCCGGTGCTCAACTCTCCAGTAATCGAGCAGCGCATTCCAGAGCTCCATTCCCTTGGGATGGAAAAAGGGCATGCCGGGAGCCTCATCATGAAAACTGAAAAGATCCAGGGCCTGGCCGATTTTACGATGGTTTCTCTTTTTGGCTTCTTCGAGAAACGTCAGGTGATCGTTCAACTCTTTCTTGGTAAAAAAGGCCGTACCGTATATTCTCTGAAGCTGAGGTTTGGACGGGTCAGCCCGCCAATACGCACCGGAAACCTTGGTTAGTTTGATGTTTTTAAGATAGCCGGTATCCGGCACATGGGGCCCGCGACACAAATCGGTGAATTCGCCCTGCTCGTAAAATGAAATGGTTGCGTCTTGCAGCTCTGAGATCATCTCAAGCTTGTAGGGTTCGTCTTGATAAAATTCCAGTGCCTCGGCTTTGGAAACTTCTTTGCGCCGGACAGGCAGTTTTGCTTTCACAATTTTTTTAATTTCGGTTTCAATCTTCGGAAAATCCTCTTCGGATACCGGCTCCATATCGATATCGTAGTAAAATCCGTCTTCCACCGCCGGACCGATCGTCAGTTTCGCGCCTTTATACACCCGCAAAACGGCCTGGGCCATGACATGGGCGGCACTGTGGCGTAAGATGTCCAACGCCTCCGGGTCCTTGGACGTTATTAAGCGGATCCTGGCATCATGGTCGATGGTGGCGGTCAGATCTACCAATTTATCATCCATCTCCATGGCCACACAATCGCGGGCCAGGCCGTCTGAAATGCTTTGAGCCAATTCGAGGCCTGTCGGGGGCGCTTCAAAGGCCTTTATATCGCCATCTGGAAGTGTTATGTTGACCATTGCACGTTCACCATAAAGAAGCTAATTATCATATAACTTAAAAAAACTACAATTAGTTAAACAATGTAACCGATCAAATCTTCATGTCAAGCAATATAAGCTAATAAATTAAGTCTATTTATTGCGATTATTATTAAATATATGGTAGCTACAGAGTGTCAAAAACGATATCAAAAATCGTGCCCCGGGCAAAGATTTAAATTGAAGTGTACAGTTAGGTTAAACGATTCTACCGGTCAAGAAAAAAATGGACGCAGAAAAATCGCATCACTACGAAATCATCACCACCGGCTCGGAGCTTGGACGCCTGGTAAAAAGGCTTCAAAACCAGAAGATCATCGCTGTCGATCTGGAAGCGGATTCCATGTACCATTTCAAGGAAAAGGTCTGCCTGATTCAAATGGCCGCTGAAAACCTCAATGTGGTTATCGATCCCCTGCAAATCCGGGATTTGTCCGCACTCAGGCCGCTTTTCAAAAACTCCGATATCCAAAAGGTGTTTCACGGCGCAGACTACGATATTCGCTCATTGTATCGGGATTTCAAGATTGCGGTCAACGGTCTTTTTGATACCCAGCTGGCCTGTCGCTTTCTGGGAATGGCGGAAACCAGCCTGGAAGCCGTACTCAAGCGGTGGTTTGATGTTAGCCTCAATAAAAAATATCAGCGCAAAGACTGGTCCAAACGACCGCTTCCCGAAGAAATGACGGCTTACGCCGCCGAGGATGTCCGTTATCTCATACCGCTGGCCCAAAAATTGAAATCGAAATTAAAATTAAAAAAACGGCTCTCGTGGGTTGTGGAAGAGTGTGAGCATCTCAGCCGGGTCCGGCCGGTTTGCGGCGGCACCGGTCCGTTGTTTCTTAATTTTAAGGGAGCCGGTGAGCTCGATCCCCGCAGCCTGGCGGTATTGGAAGCCTTGCTGCAGTTTCGCAAAAAAATGGCCCGCCAAAAAGACAGGCCCCTGTTCAAAATTATTCCCAACAAATCCCTGCTGCAACTGGCCCTCGAAAAACCACGGCACTTAAAGGACCTGGAACGGCTTGCCGTTTTAAGCCCGAATCAAATCCGGATGTACGGCCGCAGCCTTTTGACCGCAATCCACGCCGCCCTGAAATTGCCGAACGAGGATTTGCCGCTTTATCCGCGCAAAAAGTTGCCCAACATAAAACCGCAAGTGGCAAGACGCACTAGAGTGCTGAAAATCTGGCGGGATGAGCGGGCCAGGAAAATGAACATCGATCCGGCCATACTGTTGACCAGTGCCCAGATCAATGCCATTGCGGCTCAACACCCTTTCGATCTGAGCCGGCTCCATAAAATAAACGAAATGAAAAACTGGCAGAAAACCGAGCTCGGCAAAGAAATTGTGGCGGTTTTGCAAAAACTGAATTAATAATTTAGAAACAATGGGTCCGCAAAGTTAAGGCTTTGCGGACCCATTCATTTTAACATTTTTGATACAACTATTTGTTAGCCGTTTTTCAATGACTCAGAAACTGGTTTACATCAAAATCTCCCTCGATTGGAACCTCGGCAATAATCTCTGCTTCACCGGCAGCCAACAGAGTTGCAAAGTCAGCACCTTGAACAAAGGGTTTGGATGAGCTGCAGTTTCCGGGACATTGCCTGATATAGCCTAATATAAATGAGCCGCCACTATAAGTAAAAATAAAATTGTAGATACAATTTTCCTGCATCGTCAGGGAGCCGCTCATTTTCACTACTGGACCTCCACAGGCACCCAAATTAGCAACCAGAGATAATGAGCATGTTTTGGAAGAAATCTTTTTACAACTAGACCAGTTCCAGCTGTTGGCTGTCAAGCCCACACCGCAGATGGTTAGCTTTGCATCGAAAGTGTTGCCGTTGGCGCACTTCAAATCATTGAACAACCTACCGTAAGCCGGTCTTTTGGCCTTGAACCAAAAATCCTTGCGATAGCGGTCCCCAGAAAAATCGGCCATGAGCCGCGCCCAGATTTTGCTGCCGTCCGTCGGAATTCCTGAAACAGTATCCGAGGTCGTAGCTCCCGATACCCATCCGCTGTTGTGAATATCCCCGGCCCCCTGGCTGGTGCCCACCAGCAGCCTCCATTGGCTGACCGGTGCGCCGTTGGCCGTCCAAGAAAAGGTTTCGGTAGATCCTGACAGCCTCGATTTGGGTGCCGGATCGGTGATCACGAAATTCCAGGTCACCGCTTCATACTGATAATCCTTGTAGTACCAGACCCCGCCGACTTTGAACCGCAGCCGCACGTGCAACGCACTCCCGTTTATCGGCAGCTGGTGGGCCGTGTGAGACGCGACAGTTCCGTCCAGGACACCGCTGTCATACACGTCATTTTCACCCGGATTTTTCCCTATCCACAGCCGGTACTTTTGCACAGTGATACTGCTTTCCCACTCAAAGGTCACCGTCGAATGCACAAAGGTTGAGTCCGGTGCCGGACTGGTGATCTCCGGGGCCGTATCCACGGCAGTATACTGATAATCCACGTTCTTCCATTTGACCCCGCTTTTGTATTTATGGCGTGCATAGACGGGGCTCCCGTTAAACGGCAACACCTCTGCTACCATATGAGAATCATCCGTACCCGGCAGGGTGCCGCTGTCATAGATGTCCCTGGCCCCCGGGCTGGTTCCGACCCACAACTTATAGTTGCGGATGTAGGCAGTGTTGTCCTGCCACTGAAATAATTGCGACGTATCTACCAGCTGCGATCCATTGGCCGGGTTGAAGATGTTCGGAACCAGGTCGGTTGCCGTGTATTGATAATTGCGGGACTTCCATCTATCGTTCTTTTTGTACCTCAGTTGGACATGAATTATGCTGCCGTCGGTGGGCACTACCTCACAGGTATCCTGGAGGGTTGCGGCGTCTAACCCACCGCTGTCACAATAGTCATTCAACCCTTGCGCAGACCCCACATACAGCCGCCATTTTTGCACTTCGTGGCCTGCGCTTGTCCACGTAAAGGGGACGGTATAGCTCCCCAGGGTTGAACCCGGTTCGGGAGCGGTGATTTTCGGCAGCGTATCCACCGCGGTGTACTGATAATCTGCATACTCCCAGATGCCGTTGATTTTAAGCCTCAACCGCACATGAAGCGTCCGGCCGTCGAAGGGTAATCTGTTGACCTCTTGGCTGAGAGTAGCGGAGCTCAAGGCGCCGCTGTCGTAATAGTCATTCTTACCCACGCCGGATCCAATCCACAGCCGCCATTTTTGCACCGACGCGGCGTCCGGGGTCCAGGTAAACGTAACATCACGACTTGTTAATTCCGATTCCGTAACCGGATCCGGGTCGGTGATTCCGATATTCCAGGTCACGGCGGTGTAGGTAAAATCGACATATTTCCATGACCCGGTGAGCCGGTATTTGAGCCGCACCCAGATAGTGCTGCCGTCAAACGGCAGCCCGTTAACCGTCTGGGAAGTAACCGAACTCTCCAGTTTGCCGCTGTCATGCAGATCGTTGGCGCCTTGACTGGTTCCCACAAAAAGCTTCCAGGCGTTCACGCACAATTCACCCGCATTCCATCCAAAGGTGACCATGTTATCGGTCAAGGTGGTTTGCGACGGGCTTTGCATGGTGGGGGGGATGGCTTGAGTCGAATACTGAAAATCGGAATATATCCAGGGGCCATTGAGTTTATACAAAAGCCTGACATAGAGCGCGTCCCCGGTTAACGGTATACAGTTTACTTCTTGTGAGGTGACGGCGGCTTCTACCCGGGGACCATCAAAAACGTCATTTCCGCCCGGGGTAGTGCCGACCCACAGCTCCCACTTGGTCACCGGCAATCCATAATCCGTCCAGAAAAATTCGACCGAGCTAGTAGATATAGTGTTGCCCGGCAGGGGAGCGGTGATCTCAGGCCTCACGAAGCCAAGGTCGTCTAAAGCCGCAGCAACGTCGATACGCGGTTTGGTAAGGCCGTTTCGAGTATCCAAGATACCAACCCCGGTGTTTTGTAAAGAATCTAAAATTTCGCTCACCGAAGCACTAAGATTCGCCTGACGAAGCAAGGCAAACGCCCCAGCAACGTGGGGGGGCTGCCATAGATGTTCCCGAGAATCGAGCGTAACTGGTTTTCGTATTGGGAACGGACGATCGAATAGATACACCGGGCGCAAGCAAATCGAGAAATGTTGCGCTGTTTGAAAAGGAGGCTACATCATCGTCCTTTTCCGTGGCACCAACACTCACCGCCGTGGAAATACAGGCCGGTGAACTCAAGGCGTCTGTATAACCGTTGTTGCCGGAAGCAATCACCGTGGCAATTCCGGACGAACGCAGGTTGTCAATAATGGCTTTATGCGGTTGACTATCACATGGGCTCGTATATCTGCCGCCGCCGAGGCTCATATTGACCGCTGCGATTTTGTAAGTGTTACGAAGGGCATAGACCCGCTCGAGGCCTTGGATCTGATCAGAGATCCATGATAAGGCACAAGGGCTTGGCAGCGGGCTACAATTTGAGCCCGTAAATTTGGAAAACACCTGAATGGCAATGATGTCAGCGCCCTTAGCAACCCCGTCAAAGGTCGGATCCCTGGAAACAGCGTTTAAGCCGGCAGCAACCCCCGCCACATGGGTACCATGATCACAACCGTAGATG
>CP070694.1:4841827-4873874 GCA_020353355.1 Desulfobacterales bacterium
ATCGAGCCTCATGTCCACTTCGGGCTTGGATCAAAACTCGATGAAGATCTTATTACGGAAACCCAGTCAGCCGCAACAGGGGGAACAAGCACGGTTATTACGTATTACCGGCAAATAAAGCCCTATGATAATTTTGTCAATGAGTTTATCAAGCTTGGCCAAGAAAGAGCATGCATCGATTTTTCCCTCCATCTGGGCGTCTCCTCGGAAGAGCACATCAGAAGCATACCAGAATTCTATGATGAATATGGAATTTCTTCCTATAAATTTATGATGGTATTTAAAGGCGAAGACGCCAAAAAAGCCGGGTCGGCCGAGCTGAACGACGGCGTGTTTTATGATGCGCTTCAAAAAATAAAGACCATTGACGGCGTGCTGCCCTGTATCCACGCCGAAAATATTGAACTGATCTGGAGCATTCGGAAAAAAATCATCGATCAAGGTCGCACCGATCCTTTAGCCTGGGCAGATTCCAGGCCGGATTTTACGGAGTCCGAATTTGTCCGGCGGGCGATTTATCTGGCCGAACTAGCGGATTGCCCGCTTTATATTGTTCATACCACATCTAAAAAGGCTCTGGACGAGGTCAGGTTGGCGCGTGAGCGTTACTCGAAAATATTCGTAGAAACCTGTCCGGTCTACCTTACACATACAAAAGAGATGATGAAAGACAATCTCATGAAGGTTGCTCCCCCTCTGCGTTCTAAAAAAGATAATGAGGCTTTGTGGGAAGGGATCAGAGATGGTTGCATTCAAACCGTTGGTTCGGATCACCTGGCTTTAAAGAAAGAAAGCAAGAAGGGAAGTATCTGGGAGGCCAGCATGGGCATTTCCGGGACAGCGACCGTCCTGCCTGCATTGCTGAGCGAAGGGTACCATAAGCGCGCCATCCCCCTAGAGAGAATAGCGGAAGTCACGTCGTATAATGTTGCCAGAATATTCAATCTATATCCGCGCAAAGGCAATATTCAGGTCGGGTTTGATGCCGATCTGGCAATTGTGGATTTGGAGCTTGAGAAGACCGTTAGTCACACCATGCTTAATTCTGCTTCCGATTTTTCGATTTATGAGGGGTGGACTTTAAAAGGATGGCCCGTATCTACCATTGTCAGGGGAAAAGTAGTCATGCAAAATGGTAAGATTGTTGGCGAAAGTGGTTATGGGAAATTTATAGAAAGAAAGCCGGCTTAAGGAGTTTTGGTATACGCATGATAAAATCCTGTGAAACAAAGGAGAAAAAAATGGCTAAACGAGAAGTCAAAGTTGCAGCAATTCAGTCAAAGGCGTTTTATGGATCCAAAGATGAGATTGTCGACAACACGCTTGCTGTATTAGCGGAAGCGGGTAAGGACGGGGCCCAGATATGCTGTTTGGGAGAACTTTTCTCCATGGAATATGATCGGTTCCTGCAAAGAGAATTTGAACATTATAAACCCATGCATACCATCGCAGAACCGATTCCCGGACCAACTATCGATAAGGTGGTCGAGATCGCCAAAAAATACAGAATGTATGTCATTGCCCCCATTTTTGAGAAAGCTTTTACGGGTATCTATTATAATAGCGCTCCGGTTATCGATCCTGAAGGCAACATCATGGGAGTGACACGCAAGCGCCATATTCCCGCCGTTCAATCACTTGAAAAACTTTACTTCAGACCGGGTGATGGTTGGCAAGTTTACGACGCCCCATGGGGAAAATTTGCTATCGGAATATGTTTCGACCGCCGCTTCCCGGAGACCGCTCGTATATTAGCGCTGAATGGATGCGAACTGTATTTCAACCCTGTTGCCGCCGGCGGTTATGTCAAAGAGACTTACGAATTAATAGCCAGAATGAGAGCCATTGATAATGCAATGTATTCTGTTTTTGTTAATCGGTGCGGAGATGAGGGTGACACACACTTTTTCGGCGACAGCATTATATGTGATCCCTGGGGCAAAATTATTGCGTCCGGTGAAGAGGAAGAAAATGTCATCGTTTCAGAAGTAATCGATCTGGAAAATGTGGATAGCGCCAGGATTGATTCCGGAGTGTTTCGAGACCGAAGGCCTGAGCTCTATGATAGAATCACTGAGCTGCATCTCTTCTAGTCATTCAAAATTTAAAATTACAATTTTTTTCTATTTTTTTGAGAAATCTAGAATAGTATTCTTGCTGCCTAAAAAGGCATGATCTTAAAAGCTTGACGGACTAGATTTGTTGTTATAATAATATTACAAGTTTACCTCATAATATCTGATTTTTGGGGGATTTCGAGCGATTGATTGAGCCAAAAGATACTAGAAAAGACCTCATTCTGTTTAGCGACAGCCCCGACGACCTTGCCTGGGATATCGAGGTGGACGTCCTGGTCATCGGTGCGGGAGGCTGCGGGCTGGTAGCCGCTCTTGCCGCTGCTCAAAACGGCGTATCGGTTTTCGTGCTGGAAAAAGAAAAGCAAGCCGGCGGCAATACATCCTTGAGCCAGGCAATGGTCCCTGCTGCCCGCACAAAAGCGCAGATCGCAGCCTGTATTGAAGACTCCGTTGAACTCATGACCGAAGATATTTTAAAAAAGAACGATTACCAGGGCGATCCGGCACTGACACGGCACGTGGCAGAGCAAGCCGCCGGGCTGGTGGATTGGTTGAATGATCAAATCGGTATAAAACTGGAACTGGTCACCGAATTCATCTATCCCGGTCATTCGAGCTACCGGATTCATGCCAACCGCAGCCGCAAAGGAGCTCATCTGATCAATGATTTGATCAATGCCGCCAAGCGATTTGAAAATATCGATATGGCCTATAATGCCCCGGTAAAAAGGCTTGTGGCTGCAAAGCAGGATCATGCCGTGCTCGGAGCAGAAGTGGAAATTGAGGGGATCGGCCGGAATTTGGCCAGGGCCAAAAAAGTGATCCTTGCGCTGAACGGATTCGGTGCCAATCGTGAAATGCTCAAAAAGTATATCTCTGAAATGGCTGAGGCCTATTATTTCGGCCATGAGGGAAACACCGGCGAAGGAATCCTCTGGGGAGAGGCGCTCGGCGCCCAATTGGAATGCATGGGGGCTTACCAGGCTCATGGATCGGTCGCCCACCCCCATGGAACGCTGCTTACCTGGGCCGTCATCAGCCTGGGCGGTTACCAGGTGAACCTTGAGGGGAAGCGGTTTGTAGACGAATATCACGGTTATTCGGAGCATGCCCTTGATGTTTTGAAGCAGAAAGGTGGTGTTGCGATCGAAGTGTTCGACCAGCGGATTTATGATACCGTTATCGAATATGAAGATTTTCAGCAATGTCTGGAAATGGGGGCGATCAAAAAATTCGAGCGCCTTGAGGATCTGACAGCATCCTTCAGCCTGCCCGCTGAGCAGATGATACGCACCCATGAGGCTTTTCAAAAGGCTGTCCTGGGCGAAACCCGCGACCCTCTGGGACGCGAAAAATTTGGGGAACCGCTTCATCCGCCATATTACGGCGCAAAGGTGACGGGCGCCCTTTTTCATACCCAGGGAGGACTGAAAATCAATCATCGTGCCCAGGTGCTTCGAGCAGACGCTTTACCGATACCGAACCTGTACGCGGGTGGCGGAACGGCTGCCGGGTTTTCCGGAAAAACAGGCCCCAAGGGCTATCTGTCGGCCAATGGCCTGCTGGCCGCCCTTGTTTTGGGTAAGATCGCCGGGGAAGATGCCGCACGCTCCGGTCTAGAATCCGGTTAAACGTTGTGATCACATCATTGATGAAAAAAGGAGGCTAGAAATGGCGAACTATCTCGACCAAATCTCGGAATTCATCTGTGAATGCCAATTTGATCGTCTTCCACCGCAGGTGATCCAAAGAGCCTGTGACGTCACGGCCGATACGCTGGCTGCCATTGCTGCGGGAGCCCAGGAAAATGAAGTCAAAGATTTCACGGCGAGAATATTGGCAGCCAAAAGCCAGGGGATTTCGACAATCATCGGGTCCGGTGAGAAAACCGAGCCATCCAAGGCTGCCCTGATTAACGGGACGGCCGGTACATTTCTCGAGTTGGACGAAGGCAACCAGTTCGGCAGGGGTCATCCCGGAATCCATGTGTTTCCCGCAATCCTTGCCAAGGCAGAAGAAAAGGGTTTGTCCGGTCGTGATTTTATTACGGCCCTTGTACTCGGATACGAAATCGGAACGCGCATCGGCATTGCCAGCAAACTCAGGATGTCCATGCATCCCCACGGGACGTGGGGGACCGTCGGTGCGGCTGTTGCCGTCGGCAAATTGTCCGGCTATGACGTGGCAGCCATGAAGGAAATCATCAATGTGAGTTCATCCCTCGGTCTGGCAACCAGCCGCAAAACCATGCTGGAAGGAGGAACGGTCCGAAATGTCTATGCCGGGGTCAGTGGCTACATGGGAATTCTGGCCCACGATTTGGTGCAATCCGGTTTCATCGGTGAGGCAGATGGTCTTCAGACCGTTTACGGTTCCGTGGTTTCCGACAGTTTTGATCCCGACGCGATGACCGAGAAGCTGGGGGTACGATTTGAAATAGCACGCAATTATTTCAAGAGGCACGCCTGTTGCCGTTACAATCACGGCACTCTGGATGCCCTTGATGAGGTCATATCCCGCAGGCCGGATCAAAAAATCATGCCGCAGGAGGTGGACCGGGTAGAGGTTAAGACGTATTCCCTGGCGGCTCAGCTCTGTGATCCAAGCCCGCAGAACATGCTGGCCGGCAAGTTTTCCATCCCATTTGCCGTCGCCACGTCGATTGTTCACGGATCCACGGGAATTCATAGCTTCACCCCCGAGGCCATCCAGAATCCGGTTGCCAGGGAATTGGCTCAGCGGGTCTCTGTGGTTGAAGACCCCCAGTTGACTGCGATGATGCCGGCTCACCGGCCTTCTAAAATTAAAGTGATCTTGAAAGATGGGTCGGTCCTGGAAGCCGAGACCCTTACGAACAAGGGTGACGCCGAAGATCCTTATAGCTCCGATGACCTGCGGATCAAATATTTTGAGTTAGCGCAGCGGGCCTGGAGCCGCAACATCGCAGAGGCTGTCTATCAGGAGGCGATGAATCTACCGGAATTGAATAACATCGCTCAGATGACCGGCCGCATCCGAAACGCCGCTTCATAACAGTAAAGTGAAGCACCGGCGTGTGGATACGCCACCAGCCAGCAAAAAGAATAAGTCTGTTTTTTGCCCGGTTCCGGCTAGCGCTTAACCAAATCCCCAAATGCGAGCCGAGCAAGGATCTTGAATCGATGTCTGGTTACGACCTGATTGTAAAAAGCGAGCACAAAGGTCCCTGTCTGCCAAACGAGGAAAGGGATGCCGTCGACTGCCTGGCAGAATACGCCGTCTCAACCAGGTTCGAGGATCTGCCCGGCGAGGTCGTAGAGCATGCCCGCCATGTATTTCTGGACACCCTCGGCGTGATCATGGGAGGCTCCATTGAACCTCAGGCTTCTGCTATGGCCCACCGATTGGGACGTCAGGACGGCGGGCCCTGTACGATCATCGGTCATGATCTTCAATCGAGTAAATTGAATGCTGCGCTGGTCAACGGCACCGCAGCTACCTGGCTGGATTTTGACTCCGGACATAGACCACCGCCGGGAAAACCGCTGCTGCCTGCTGCCCACCCGCCGGTTCATCTCGTTCCGGCTGCCCTGGCGGCGGCGGAGGCTATGGGTGCATCGGGCGCGGAATTTTTGACGGCCTTGGTCGTGGGGTATGATGTCGGCGCTCGAATCGGCATGGCCAGCCGTTTGAGGGCGGAAATTCATCCCCATGGTACCTACCATAATGTCTCAGCGGCTTCAGCCGCGGCCCGCCTCGATGGCGCAGACGCGATCCAGATGAAAAAAACCATCGCTCTGGCCGTTCATCTGGAAATCATGCCGTCATTTGAAAATGCATACCAGGGACGAACCGTTCGCAATGTCTATGCCGGCGTGGGTGCGGCAGCCGGTATCCTTGCCGCACAACTGGCAAAGACAGGTTTTAGTCCGGAGCATGATGCCCTGGGCTCCATCTACGGCGGAATCTTATCACCCTGGCTTGATCCCGAACGGGCTGTAAAACGACTGGGGCGGCAGTATGAAATCACCCAGGGTTTTATCAAGCCTTTCGCAGCGTGTCGATTTGCCCATCCTGCAGTGGAAGCGGCGGAAAAACTGATAAAGAAACATCCTGTGGATCCGGATGATATCGACGCCGTGGAGGTCATGACCTTTGACTGGGCGGCTTCGCTGAACGATCAGATGCCGCAGACAGATCTGGGAGCGAAATTCTCCGTACCCTGGGCGGTTGCGTCCATGCTGGTTCGGGGATCGGCCGGGGCTGATGAATTTCGAAGTGCAGCACTTAGAGACGAGCGGCTTCGGGCAGTTGCTGCCCGGATACGCGTCAGGGAAGACGCTCATTACAGCGCCATGACACCGTCTAAACGGCCAGCACGGGTAACGGTAAAAACCAGGCACGGCGAGGTATACACGGAGGGGGTGGAACGAAGTGGCGGTGGTCCTGAAGCGCCTTTGTCGAAGGAAATGATTCAGAATAAATTTCGCTCCCTTGCTGAGCCTGTCATCGGTAATGAACAGAGCGAGGCTGTAATTGACAAAGTGGATACGCTTGGAGATTTTGCAGATATTCGAGATCTTACGAGACTCCTGATACCTCCGGTATCTTTACCGTAACATTTTTAGCGCTGACCGGGAGCAAGATTGAATGCAGCAGACCAATGAGAGACCTGATGATTTCTTGGACACCTTAACCGGGCTTGTCACATCGATAACCCTCGATCGGATCCCTTCATCGGTGGTCAAAGCAGGACGGCGAATATTGGTGGACACCACAGGTGTTATCCTGGCAGCCATGGATGAGCCGCAGATCCAGGCGTTGGCGGGTCAGATGGCAGCTGCATCCGTGGCGCCTTGCAGCATGATTTTGGGAAGCAATCAGCGGGCGGATGCGATGTGGGCGGCATTGGTCCACGGCACTGCCGCTGTGTGGCATGAACTTGATGGAGGGCATCGTTTTGCAGGGGGTCCTCCGGCAACCTACGCCGTGGCTGCCGGACTGGCTGTTGCTGAAAGGCAAGGGGTTTCTGGCGGAAAACTTCTTGAAGCCATCATCGCAGGGTATGAAGTTGCAGCCAGGATTGGTCTGGCAACGACATTGCGGCCGGGAATGGATACGCATGGGTCCTGGCCGGTGCTGGCAGCAGCGACGACTGCGGGCCTGCTGATGGGATATGGCCGCAACCGCTTAAGGGAGACGCTAAACGTCTCCACATCGCTGAACCTGGCTTCTTCGAATCGGACGGCTTATGAAGGGGCCACGGTTCGGAACATTTATGCAGGCTTTGGCGCCGCCATGGGGGTTTTTGCGGCGGATCTGGTAAACGATGGTTTCACCGGGGAGCGCGACGGCATCAGCACGATTTTCGGGAATATCGCCGGCGTATTCCTGGATGTGGATAAAGTCCTTGAAGGCCTGGGGCAGCGCTGGGAAATCGAGCGTGGCTACCACAGAATTCATGCGTGTGCCCGTTGTATTCATGCGGCGCTCGATGCGCTAATATCCATCTCCAAAAGACATGCTATTTCAGCCGAAGAGATCGAGCGATTGGAGGTACGCACCTATTCCATGGCAGCGACCCTGAATGATGCCGCACCGGAAAATCCTCTGGCAGCTCGTTTTTCGATACCCCATGCGCTGGCATCCTATCTGGTATTGGGAGAAACAGGCCTGGCGAATTACAGCCAAGCGGCATTGAAAAATGATAGGATTCGAGCTCTTGCGAGGCGGATTACCGTAAGGGACGACCGGGGCATGACCGCCCGGACACCATCAGAGCGACCGGCTCTGGTCAGGGTGGTTTTACGAGACGGAAGGACTCTGGAAGCCTCTGCAAGGCTGGCCCACGGAGAATTTGACCATCAACCTCTGGCGGACGATGAGCTCAGCGCTAAATTTTTGTATTTGACCTCGGGTCTGCTGGGCAAGCAAAAGGCCACCGATTTATTGGATTCGTTGTGGCAGATTGACAGCGCCCAAGACATCGCCGAGGTTCGCCCGCTGTTTACAAAATGACCATCACCGCAGCTGGATTGGCGTTTATGACAGCGAGCAGCGGTAGAAAGAAAGAGCAACACTTGTGAATTTATCATAAACGTGTTCGCGACTCAAAGGAAGGGTTATGCCCATGATTAAGTCTTTGACGTTTATCAAAAGGAAACCTGGCCTCAGCCAGGAGGAGTTTCTCCGCTACTGGAAAGAAACACACGGCCCCCTCGCTGCCAAGGTAGTGCCCGGACTAAAAAAATATGTCCAGTGTCATCCAGTCCCCGGGTTTGAGTCTGATATTGATGGGATCGTGGAGCTCTGGTGGGACAGCCCGGAATCGTTCAGGGCGTTTTTGTCCTGGCGGCAGTCGGATGCGTCGCAGGTGCTTAGGGAAGATGAAGAGAAGTTTGTAGATACGAGCCGATGGATCAGATTCGTTGCGCAGGAGCACCTTATCGTAGAAAAATAGATTTGTTTAGATTCCAAATTCCAAGCACCCCGCCAGAAAGATGGCGGGCAGGCAAATTCCAAATAAATTTCAAATTCCAATCAATGACGGTATCGTAAAAAGTCCGAATTCGTCATGCCGGACCTGATCCGGCATCCAGAACATACTGAAATCACTGGATTCCGGCTTTCGCCGGAATGACGCTTTGAAGGAATTTCAGACTTTTTGCCAATTCATCAATCAATCAAATTCCAAACATGTTTGAATCATTGAAAATTCGAATTTGGATATTTTTTGTTATTTGTGAATTGGTGCTTGGAATTTTCTCAGTTCAAGAACTCAACTTGACTTAAATACACAAAACGACTTTTGGAATATATTTGTGGGACATGACTACTAGGATGGGGGCTTGATTTTCGCCGCGAGCTCCGCGATCACTTCCGCTGAGGTTTTCACCTTTCCAAATAACCGCTGAAAGTTCGTCATGGCGGCATCATGGTAGTTTTGTGCAGAAGCCCCACACCCATCCTCGATCAACACGCAGCGAAATCCCCTGTCGGCTGCATCACGAGCGGTGGTTTCCACGCACATATTTGTTGAAACCCCTGTAAAGACCAAGTAGGTTAGCCCCTTTGACCAGAGAAGCGAATCTAGATTGGTTGAACTAAAGGCGCCGATGGTCGTTTTATGGATGACGAGTTCTTCTTCTTTCGGTTGGATTTCTTCTAGAATGCGATGCTGCGATGATCCCACGTAATTGTTTGAGGACCGAAAAAGTGCCTTGAGATGGGGAAGGGCATCGCTGTAGTCCTTGGACCTCGATCCCATTGTCAGATAGATGACCGCTAACTGATTTTCCCGGAAAAAGGCCAGCAGTCGTTTAATCGTCGGTAAAACCACGTTCTCCACCCGCTCGAAGCGATAATTGCTAAGATCCGTTTTGCCCTGCGCTTGCAACCACTTTCCCAGGCCGTCATGGCGTGAAGCGGTTGCGTATTGCATGTCTACGATGATCAGGGCTGTAGATTTGGGCTCGAGTTCGAAATCACTGGTAAAATCCGTGATGTAATCATGGGTCACTTTTGGAATCATCATCACCCTCCTTGATCATCAAATGACCGACGCTATGCCGGCGGCAAGCCGCTAAATCCCCGCCGGATACCGGCCTAGCGGCCCTTTGTTTTTTTATAAATACAACCCCGGTGTGTTTTACATTTTTCGTGGGGCGGCACGCAATCCGGGAGAGATTCAGGGATTCCGCTCAGTTGCATGCCTTTGACAGCGTGGATGAGCTGAAATACTTTTTCAACTTCCTTTTTTTCTCCTTCAATTTGCATGGTCGTGCCACCCTCGGCCCCGAAAATTCCGCCTTTGCCGATCACCGTGCAGGAGACGTCTCCAAGGAGGGAAACGGCTTCTTTTTCCGTAATGATTTGACCGACAATCGGTGTCAGCCCCACGGCCATTCCCATGGATACATCCACGTCTTTGCGCCCCGTTTTTACGATAATATCGTTGACTGAACCCGGTACCAGTTTTTCCAGCCCGACCGCAACAATGATGTGACTGATCTCAGACATGAGCCCTGAGATAATTCTGGCAGGTTTGCCACCCAAGGCCACGCCATACATCAGCGCTGCATTTCCGTAGATATCAATCGCATTGGCGCCGATAACCGCCACATCTTTGGCGGTCAGTGTCGCTGCAGTTTCTTCCAAAATTTCGTCAATTGCCCGCAAATTCCCATTCTCGATCAAGGCACAGTGGAACCTGCCCGAATAGGTATTGGCCATGGTGGTTCCCTTCGGGCTGATTCTGCCGGCAATCAGCATGGGTTTACCGATGAACTCCTCGCAGACAGCAGATACCGTAGTACCGCCTTTCAGAAAGATCTTGCCCGATTTCAACGCCTTTTTCACCTCAGGCAGCATGGCAATCCCCTTGGCAATGATTCTTTTGGCCTCATTGACGGTTAAACTGACTTGAGCCTTCATTTCTTTCCTCCTGTGTAATGAAAAGGTACTTTCTTTAATTGAATGGAATTTGTCAATCGAAAAACACTTTGGCTTTTTTAACGGCAGAATTCGGATACCCGGCACTGTGTTCACTCGCGACAGGGTTCTTACCGGGATATGTTTGATAATGAACATTAGGCGGATTGCATCCATCAGAGATCAAAGAAGCGGATGGGCCATTTTAATATGTTTGAATATCTGATTGACAAAGCTTTTCCGGACCGCCATAACATAAAAAATGAAAACTACCCCTTTGATATTTGAGGCACGTCACAGTTAAATAAAACCCTTTCCAATGACGAATAACCCTCAACGCGTAACCTTCAATTGAGGAGGTCTCGACATGCCCAATCGCAATACTGACGCGAACTTGGATCGGAGCTTGAATTCTAATAATCCCGAGCACCCCGGGGCCGGATGGCCGACATCAAGTTTATCCGATACATTGGCCGAATTCGTAAGGGAACTCAGGTTTGAGATGTTGCCTGAGGAGGTCATTCAGCATGGCATTCTGATTGCGCGCGACACCCTGGGCACGATGCTGGCGGGTGCCACAGTACCCGAGATAAAAAACCTGGTACTGCTATCCGGAAGCATCCGTGGCCCCGGAAACGCCACCCTCATGGGTCATCCGCACACGTGTAGCCCGCACTTTGCCGCCCTGGTAAATGCTACCGGCGCAGTTACCCTGGAGCTAGATGAAGGCAGCCAATTTGCTGTTAATCACCCATCCGTGCATATATTCCCGGCGGCCCTGGCTTTAGCAGAGGACCGCAATCTCTCGGGCAAGGAATTGTTGACGGCTTTTGTGGCCGGCTATGAGGTGGCTGTTCGCGTTGGCCGTGCGACCCACCTCCGGTGGGCTGTGCACCCATTCGGCACTCACGCTATTCTCGGAGCGGCCGCAGCTTGCGCGAGATTACTCGGACTGGATGTGGCCCAAACGGCCAGAGCACTGGAGATGGCGGCGGGGATCTGCATCACATCGTCCCAGACGGCTGCCAACAGCGGGGCCTCTGTTCGTAATCTGGTCACAGGACTGACGAACCACAACGGCATGCTCGCGCCAATACTTATAAAGGCGGGCTTCACCGGTGAACCGGGCGCCGTAAACGTCGTGTTTGGAAAAATTCTGGGAGATGCTTTTGACGAGGAGATGCTCGGCGAGGATCTGGGTGCTGAATACTATATCACCCGCAACTATTTTAAAATCCATGCCTGCAGCCGATGGAATCATGCTCCCATTGAGGCCATGTCCAACCTAATGGCGAAATTTTCATTTCAGCCCCAGGACATTGATGATATCACGGTCTCGACTTATGACCCTGCCACGCGCCTCAGTTGGAATGACCCCGTCAACGGTTACGCGGCAAAACATTCCATACCTTACAATGTGGCCGCCAGGCTGGTTCGAAGTTCAAATGATCTGGAAGTCTATTCTGACGACGTCGTATCCGATCCCCAAGTGCGCGCTATAGCCCAAAAGGTCAGTGTGATTGAAGATCCAGAACTGACCGCCATGCTGCCTGATGTGAGACCGGCCCGGGTAGCAGTGAAACTGCTTTCCGGTGAAACCTTCACTGAAACCGTTGAACGCCCGATCGGTGGATTCGACCGGCCACTTTCAGATGAAGCACTGGCCGAAAAATTTAGACAATTGGCCGGCATGATATTACCGCAGGCGGCAGTATCCTCCCTGGAACGTTTGCTTAACCGCCTGCCTGACTTGGAAGATGTGCGCATGCTGAGTCCACTGTTGCAGGCAGCATTGCTGTAAAGGACAAGACGTCGAAGCGCAGATCCTTTGGATTTGTCGGTGAATCGGACACTGCCGAGCATCTAAAATGGATCGAGTTTTTTCTTGACAGAATAGCGGACGATAATGTACTCAAGATATTACTTTATAACATAATATCCGGGTGTGCGTACAACTATTTGATATTGTGTAATTATCGAGTCTCGATCCGTGACATATCCCTAGATTGGCGTTAGAGATTTCTCTAATGGTGCATCATATGAGCCGCATCGATCCGAAATGAGGGTGTTGATCATGACCTTACCGGGAATACCTCTTCTGCTTCAATCCATTGTGAGCGGCATCCTCATCGGAGGCGTCTACGGTCTGGTGGCTATCGGATTGACCTTGATTTTCGGAGTGATGAAAATCATCAATTTTGCCCACGGTTCGTTTATGATGCTGGGCATGTTTACCACCTATTGGCTGTATGTGCTCCTCGGTATTGATCCTTACCTATCGCTACTGTTAACGATACCGCTACTTTTCCTTTTCGGTCTGCTGGTGGAACGTTTCCTGATCGACAAAATCTTAGATGCGCCGGAGCATAACCAGCTGCTTCTGACGCTTGGAATATCGCTGGTGATCGAAAACCTGGCCTTGTTTCTCTGGAGTCCGAATTTCAGGACGATCGATGTTTCCTATGCAAATAAAGCGACCACCCTGGGGCCCGTGATGATCAGTTTTCCAAAAGTTGTCGCATTTGTGTTTGCCATATTTTTGACCACTGTCCTTTATTACTTTTTGAAGAATACCGATTTGGGTAAAGCTATCCGCGCGGCCTCGGAAGAAAAGGAAGGTGCCTTAACCGTGGGCATCAACCTGAAAAAGATTTACTACATCGCCTTCGGCATTGGAACGGCATGTGTCGGCGCTGCCGGCACCGTGGCGGCTCCTTTTTTCTATGTGAGTCCTCAGGTCGGGGGCGTCTTTGTCATCACCGCCTTTGTGGTTGTGGTTCTGGGGGGGATGGGAAATTTCCTCGGCGCTCTCATCGGGGGGTTGATTATCGGCCTGGCTGAATCGGTCGGTGCCGCCATTATTCCCGGCCAGTTAAAACAATTCATTATCTATTTCATTTTCATTCTGGTCCTGCTTTTCAAACCGGCAGGCCTATTCGGAAAAGCCAATGCCTGAAAGCCGTCAGAGGTTCCTGAAACTGGCACTGTTTGGGATTGCCGGTGTCATTCTTTTGGCCCTTCCTCAATATATCCCTGAATATCATACCCATTTAATGACCACGGTTCTGTTTTTCGGCTACTTGGGCACAGCCTGGAACATTCTGGGAGGCTACGCCGGGCAATTTTCATTCGGCCACACGGCATTTTTTGGGATCGGTGCATTTACCTCGAGCCTGCTGCAGCTTCATGCCGGAGTTAATCCATGGATCGGCATGGTCTTGGCGGGCATCGTCGGGACCATGGTGGGCTTGTTTATCGGTTCGCTCTGCTTCCGGTACGGGCTCAAAGGGCCCTTTTTTGCTCTGGCGATGCTGGCGCTGGCAGAGATGCTGCGGCTGGTCTCCATTCAATGGATGACGGCAAAATATCCGCTGGGAATCAATATCCCTCTTCTGGAAGATTCATTATTGAATTTCCAGTTCCGGGACAAAGTCCCCTATTACTATATCATTCTATTGATGACAGCCGCTGCTTTGCTGCTGGCAGATGCTCTCGAAAAAAGAAGGATCGGTTCCTATTTCAAAGCCATCAGAGAAAATGAGGATGCAGCGGAAAGCCTGGGAGTCAATGCGTTTAAATACAAGTTGATTGCCATGGGCATCAGTGCCTTCATGACTGCCATCGGCGGTACTTTTTATGCTCAGTATTACTTGACCCTGGACGATGAAGCAGCCTTCGGGGTCGCAAATTCTATTGAGATTCTGTTGGGCCCCATTATCGGTGGCTCCGGCACGGTTTTTGGCCCTATCCTGGGAGCAGGGATCCTGGAATTCCTCTCGGAGACTTCTAGGAATTTTCTCGGAAGATACAGCGGCGTCCATTTGATGGTATACGGCGCCGTGCTCATTATTGTCATCGTCTTTCTGCCGGATGGCATTCTGGGGGGCCTGAAGAAGGCTTTTTACAAGATATCGGGATCAAAGCAGAAATAGAGAGAATCCATGTTTCTTTTAGAAATTAAGGATGTAACCAAAAAATTTGGTGGTCTGACGGCCATTGGGAATCTCTCTTTTCATCTGGAAAAAGGTGAGATCCTGGGAATCATCGGGCCCAACGGCGCCGGCAAGACCACTCTGTTCAATGTGGTTACGGGATTTTATCGGCCTGATGGAGGCGCCATCTTCTTTAAAGGGCAAGAGATAACCGGTCTCAAACCTCACCAAATCGCAAAACGTGGGTTGGTCCGTACGTTTCAAATTACGCAGCCTTTCCCGAATCTGACTGTTCTGGAAAATGTCAGAATCGGGGCATACAGCCGCATCAAGTCAAACCGTGAGGCGACCGCCGAGGCATTCAGAATCCTAAAAACCGTCGGTCTCTACGAACAGAGGAACGAGCTTTCTTCGGTTCTTCCGATCGGACACCGCAAGAGTTTGGAATTGGCCAAGGCCTTAGCGACCAATCCCGAACTCATTCTGCTGGATGAAGTCGTTGCCGGCCTGAATACGATGGAAGCCAACCAAATGATTACCACGATCAAAAATCTTCAACAGGAGGGGATTACGATCCTGTTGATCGAGCATGTGATGAAAGCCATCATGTCGCTCTCAGATCGAATCGTGGTCATCCATTACGGTGTCAAGATCGCCGAAGGGGCGCCACAAGAAATTTCAAAGAACCCGAAAGTCATCGAGGCCTATCTGGGCGAGGAATATGTTTTTGCTAAAGGTCAATAATATTGATGTTTTTTATGGGGACGCACAGGTATTGCACCAGGTGTCTCTCACGGTCCGAGAAAAGGAGATTATCACGATTGTGGGGGTCAACGGCGCCGGTAAAAGCACGCTCCTCAAAACCATCGGAGGTATCCTCAAGGCCGCCAACGGTGAGATTTGGTTTATGGATGATCGCATCGACTTGCTGCCGTCTCATCAGATCGTGGACAAAGGCTTGATAAGGATCCCGGAAGGAAGGAAGATTTTCCCAACGATGACGGTCCTTGAGAATCTGGAGCTTGGCTCGTATCTGCCGAAAGCAAAGGTCAAGAGATCTGAAAGTCTGGAAAAAGTATTCGACCTTTTCCCGGTTCTGAAAGATCGTGAAAAGCAATCCAGCGGTACCCTCTCTGGCGGCGAACAACAGATGCTGGCCATCGGACGAGGACTCATGTCGTTGCCCAAACTGCTGATGTTGGATGAACCTTCCCTGGGTCTGGCGCCTCTTCTGGTCAAACAGATCTTCAATACCGTCAGGGAAATCAACGTCCAGGGAACGACCATCCTGCTAGTGGAACAAAACGTATTCAATGCCCTGGACATGGCGGCTGAGGGCTATGTCCTCGAAAACGGTCGAATCGTCCTAGAAGGCAAATCGCAGGATTTGCTGACAGATGAATATATCAAGGAGGCCTATCTTGGGGTCTGACGGCCCCTTTATGATGAGTATAAAAGCAAGATGGGAAGGCTTTTGATGAACCTTTAACCTTTGAAAGGAGGCGTGCTATGGCTGAAAAGAAAAAACGACAAAATAACAGTGGCGTAACTCGCAGAACATTTTTGAAAACAGTCGGTGTGGCCGGTGTTGCCACGGCCGCGGTTGGTTTCCCCGCAGTGCTTCGAGGTGCCGAACCGGAGCCAATTCTTATCGGATCCCTGCACCCGACCACCGGGCCGGTTGCCTATGACGGTCAATCCATTGCCAATGGATTTCAACTGGCCGTGGATCAGAAAAATGAAGCCGGCGGGATCAAATCCATGGGCGGCGCCAAACTCAAGGTGATGCTGATGGATACGCAATCAAAACCCAAGGTCGGTGAAGCGGCAGCCTCAAAGCTCATCCGGGATGGCTGTGTCGCCTTGTCCGGTGCCTACAATAGTCCGGTGACCATGGTGACGACCCAGGTTGCGGAGAGACAGGGCATTCCCCACATTATTACCATATCCGTGGCGGATGAGATCCTGCAGAGAGGATTCAAATTCTGTTTTCGGGTCCAACCTGATTCTACGAATATGGCCGAGTTGACCTGTAAATACATTCGGCAACTATCGGACAAAGGCAAACTGGGTCTCAAAACAATCGCTCACATGCATATTAGCGGTTTTGGCGCCTCAATTGCCAACAAGGTGCAAGAGTTTGCGCCGCAGTATGATTTTGAGGTTATTGGGGCAAGCTCCTACGGCTACGGCGTTTCGGATTTGACCACCGAGATTACGAAAATCAAGGGGATGAATGCCGATGTGATCTTTGATACGGGTTACCTGTCGGATGGGATTTTGAAGATCCGTACCTATCAAAATCTGAAAGTAGAACCCAAAGGCGGAATCATCGGCTGTGCAAACGGTGCCTACAGCAATTCAGCGGCTGTCAGTGAATTGGGCAATTTAATGAATTACATTATGGATGGCAACTACTATTTCAACCCTCGCAGCCCCTTGACGCCAAAGATTATGGCCGCCTATGATAAGAAATTCACGCAGGTTCGATTCCAATCCCATTCCGTACACGCCTATGATGCCGGACTGGTTCTGATTGATGCCCTGGAAAGGGCAGGATCAAGGGATCCCAAGAAGATTCGGGATGCCATGGCGGCTACCTCGCTGAAAGAGCACATGGCTCCGGGAGCTCCCATTGAATTTGATGAAACGGGCCAGAATAAGAACGCCATGATTACCCTGCAACAGATTCAGGATCAACAAATTAGAGTGGTATTACCGGAAGAATATTCTGATGGCAAGCCGATGTACCCGTTTCCTGCATGGAGTAAAAGAGCTTAATCATTGACGCAAGCGGGGAGAAGGGGCCGTCACCTTTCTCCCCCATTCTCTTTGTCCGCTTCAGGTAAGAAATGCATCTTGATCTTCTAGTTGAAAACGGCATCCTGGTGATACCGAAAACAGGTCTGTTTAGAGGGTGTCTCGGTATTCAGGAAGGCAAGATTGTCGGCCTGTATGATAGCCCTGAAGGATTATCAGCCCGGGAAAAGATCGATGCCGGCGGGCGTTATATCCTGCCGGGATTGGTTGAGCCGCATGTCCACTATGGCTACCGAGGCAACCTCCAGGGACACTTTCAAACGGAGACCGCCTCTGCAGCCCTGGGGGGCATCACGACCGTGATCCCATTCTATCGAGATATTGAAAATCCAACCGGCCTTTATGAGAACATACCGTCTATTAAGAAACTGGGAGAGGCGCAGGCTTATATCGATTTCTCCTTGCACTTGCTGCTGATTACTCGCAGGCAGCTGCTGAACGTGAAGAAATACTTTTATGAATTCGGCATACCATCCTTTAAATTTTACATGGCCTATAAAGGAGAAGATGCCAAATCCATTGGTCTGGTCGGAAACGAGACCGATGATGGGTTTCTGTTTGAGGCCTTCTCAACATTGGCAGGCATCCCCGGCGCCATGGCCTGTGTGCATGCCGAGAACATTGAGATTATCTTGCCGCTCATCAAGCAATTTAAAGAACAGAATAAAGATGGGTTGAGCGTTTGGTCGGAATGTCGCCCAAATCTTTCCGAATGGGAAAGTGTGCGTCGCGCCGTCACCTTCGCCGGTGTGGCCGGGTGCCCTCTGTATGTTGCCCACCTCTCAGCACGGGAATCCGTCAAAGCGGCGAAGATATTAAAAACGAAATATAAAAATCTTTTTTTCGAGACCTGCCCCCATTACCTGACGTTCACGAAAGATGCACCCCTCGGAAATCTTGCCAAAGTAAATCCGCCCCTTCGGGATTCAGCGGATATCGATGCCCTTTGGCGGGGCATCGCCGACGGCGTAATTGATACCATGGGATCAGACCATTGTCCCTTCCGGCAAGAAGACAAACAAGGCCGGATATGGGATGCAAAAACGGGCTTTCCGGGCAGTGCGACCCTGCTTCCCGTGCTGCTCAATGAGGGGGTTCACAAAAGGGGGATGGCGCTTGCAAAAATTGCGGAGATCACCTCGTACAACCCTGCCAGGATTTTTCATCTTTTTCCCCAAAAAGGAACGCTTCAGGTTGGAAGCGACGCCGATCTGTGTATCCTGGATCTGTCTTTGAGCAAGGTGGTCCACCACCAAGATCTGCGGTCTTATTCCGATTTCTCTCTCTATGAGGGATGGACCCTGAAGGGATGGCCCGTGATGACCATGGTGAGAGGGCAAGTTGTTATGAAAGATGGACAAATCATCGGCTCACCGGGATATGGACGATTTATTGAGGGCCGATTTACTTGATCCTCATGAGTATGATGGTCATCGAACAGTTAAAAAAGGAGCAGCATAAACATGGCGTATATTACCGGTAACGATGGCAAAAAGATTTGGTACGATATTGTTGGTAAAGGCGATCCGCTGGTGCTGATCGGTGGCAGCAGCCTCGTACACAGACAGTGGGACTTTATGGTGCCCATACTTCAGGATCACTTCAAAGTCATTCTCTACGATCAAAGAGGCGCCGGCCTTTCAGACAGAACGCCGCAAGGCGTCAGCGTTGAACAATGGGCCGACGACCTCAGGTTTATTCTCGACGAAAACGGCATAAAGCAAACGCACATATTTGGCACCTCCAATGGTTCGTTTATCGTTATTCGTTTTGCCGCCAAGTACCCTGACAGAACGGCGAGTATTATCCACTACGGTATGCACAAGTTGACGGATCAATCGAGTAAGATGTGCAGAATCGGCGAGAAAATCGTGGATGAATTTGGTGTCGGCAACGGAAGTCTGGGTGCCTATTATCTGGTTCGATTGTACGGTATGCCCGCAGCGTATGAAGCGTGGGAAACCAACCGGTTTGAGGAAAATCTGACACCGCAGGGTTGGAAAGCCATGCATGAAGCGTTGAAGGTGGATCTGACCGATGACCTAGCAAAGATCAAAGCGCCTCAACTGCTTCTTGTAGGGGACAGCGGCTCGCTCAGCAAAGATTCCGATTATGGTTCAGGTTGGAAAGATGCCAAAAGATTGGGCGCTAACGTTGAAGTGGCCGTCATACATGGCGCGGAAGGGACTTATTGTGTGATTACCCACCCCGCTGAGGTTTCCAAGGAAGTGGTACGGTTCCTGAAAAAAGCCCCGATCAGCATTGAATGAATTGGAGCGAAGATTTCGATCAATGCCCCATCAGAATCTTCGCGGAGGCCGAAGAACGGGCAGGGAGGATTCAAAGAGGTGACGAGATGGTCAAAGCAATATTGGGATATGACATCATGCCCGGCATGACGGTTGCAGCATACGAGCAATGGCTCAGGGAGATCCACATTCCAGACCTGTGCCGAGTCCCGGGTTTACGAAAAATCGTGTTTAACACGGTTAGAGATATTGTTCAGGGCGAAACCACGTTTTACCGGATTGCCGAACTTCATTACGATGATATGCCATCCTTTGAAAAGGCTATGAAATGGAGGAAGCAGAATCCTGTTTCCGATGAAAGGAGCCCCAAAGGCAAAACAGACTTCAAATTCTACGTCGTGTGTGAAACAGAAGAAATAAATGTCTAACCCCAATTGAAATTGCGAGTTATTGGTCTAGATTAAGGGTTAATCGTTTATTAATAAGGAGGCGTGAATATGCTCACCTATGATTTGGTTGTTAAAGGCGGAAATGTGGTGATTCCATATGTGGGTGTCCAGAGGGCGGACATTGGTATCAAAGGCGAAAAAATCGCTGCGATCGACACGGAAATTGCCGATAAGAATGCCGCCAAAATCATTGATGCCACCAACCGCCATGTGTTTCCAGGTGCCGTAGATTCTCATTTTCATATCGGTATCTATCGGCCCCTGGCGGAAGATGCCGTCAGCGAATCTACATCAGCGGCTTCCGGCGGTGTGACCACCATCTTGAGTTATTTCCGAACCGGTCAGGATTATCTGAACAAAATTGGTCCCTTTCGTGAAATTTTACCCGAACTGCTGGAACTTTCTGAAAAATCTTTTCTGACCGATTACGGGTACCATCTGGCCTGTATGACCGAAGAACAGATTGAAGAAATTGAATGGCTCGTCAAAGAGGGCGGGGTTTCGACACTGAAATACTATATGTTCTATAAATTGCTTACGCTGGCCGGCGCCACTCCGGAGGCCAACAATTATCTCATGATCAACAATCCGGTGGATTTCGGTTTTCTCTACCGATTTATGAAAGAAGTTGGACGGGTGAACCAACTCTATAAGGAATATGGGACCGTCAGCCTCAGTATTCATTGTGAAAATCCTGAGATTATTAGAGCGACACAGGCGGAAGTTAAAGCGAATCCGAGTGGTGTGCCCATGAAAGACTACAGCGATGCCCGGCCGCCATGGCAGGAGGAGTTGGCAATCAACGAAGCAGCCATCATAGCCAGACATACCGGCTGTCCGGTTAACCTGCTGCATTTAAGCAGTCAAAAAGCAGTAGAAGCTGCCATCGACGTGAGCCAACGTTATCCGGAGATTGATTTTCTGCTTGAGGGCACTCTGCATCATTTAGGGCTTTCCAATGAAATGGCCCTCGACCAAAGGGCTAAAGTGAATCCGCCGATCCGCAGCAATAAAGATGTTCAGTTCCTATGGAACGCGGTGGTCGACGATATGATTAAGACGGTCGTCAGCGATCACGCCTGTGCCACGCTTGAAAAGAAAAAAGGAGACCTTTGGACATCACTTCCCGGATTTGGCGGCACCTCCTTGATGTTTCCCGTCCTCATTACAGAAGGCTATCATAAACGCGGTCTGCCTTTGCATCGAATTGCAGAGCTTAGCTCCGCCAACCCGGCTCAGCACCATAATTTATACCCCAAGAAAGGGGCCGTGATGGTGGGCAGTGATGCCGATCTGGCCATCGTTGACATAAACGCACAAAAAGAAGTTACCCTGGAAAATCTGTACACCGCTCAGGAGTTCAGCCCAGAAGCGGGTATGAAATTTAACGGATGGACTGAAACCACGATACTGAGAGGCAAGCTGATCTTTGAAAAGGGAAAGGTTAGGGGACAACCCGGTGACGGGAAATACATAAAGAGGCCGGTGAACTTGCATCACCCGCAATGATGATGAGGCTTCAGGGATTGAGATGACATATACCTAAAGGAGGTCGCGATTGCAAGCATCGATAGTTGCTCAGACAGTCAAAAGGATGGGAAATTATGCTTAAAGAAAAAGGAATTCCCCTCTATTATCAGGTTGAGACCGTTCTTCGCAACAAGATCCTTTCCGGAGAACTCCCCCCAACCTTTGCGTTGCCCAGCGAAGACGCCTTGGCTGAGGAGTATCAGGTAAGTCGCATCACCATCCGGCAGGCTCTTTCGTTGTTGGAGAAAGACGGTCTTGTGGTACGCAAAAGGGGCAAAGGAACCTTTGTCTCAGAAAAAGCGGCAATCCCCCAGTCTCCGAAATGGAACGGTTCCATGGAAGACCTGATCCTCATGGGGATAAAGACAACGACCGACGTCTTGGATATGTCTGACATTGATCCACCTGAAATCATCAAAAAAAGATTAAAGCTCGCAGAAGGGACTCAAGTTCTACGCATCGAAAAGATCAGATTGGTGGAGCAGAGCCCTTTTTCCCATGTGGTAAACTATCTTCCTGCAGACATCGGACGAAAAATAACCCCGGGTGATCTTGCCATAAAACCCTTGCTCATGATCCTGGAAGACAATCTGGGGCTGGTTGCCGCCAGGGCGGTGCAAACCGTCGAAGCCACCATCGCAGATTCGCGGACTGCATCCCTTCTCGAAATCCGGGTCGGCGATCCCTTGCTCAAAGTTGAAAGGGTGGTTTACGGCCCGGATCGAAGGCCGATTGAATACGTGTCCGTCCTTTACAGGGCTGACAGGTATTTTTTTACCGTCAAGCTCAAAAGGAAACGATCCAAGAAATCGGTGGGGTGGCAGACCGTTTAATAATTATAACAATAATATGTTTAAATTTAAAAAGTTAAAAGGATGAATGATGATGATGACGTATCCGAAAGATGTCGTTGTGGAGGAACAGGGTCTGCGTGACGGTTTGCAGAGTGAAAAAACCATTGTCCCGACGGAAAAAAAGCTGGAGCTGATCAAAGCCGTCGTTGAGGCCGGTGTGAAAAGGGTGCAGGTAGCCTCTTTCGTCCATCCCAAGCTTATTCCCCAAATGGCCGATGCCGAGGAAGTTTGCAAGCGGTTGCCTCAGGTTAATGGTGTTCTTTTCAGTGGTTTCGTCCTGAACACCAAAGGCATTGAAAGGGCAGCCAAGGCAGGGCTCACGCATGTGGCCGCATCCATTTCCGCCAGCGATACCCACAGTCGCAAAAATGCCAATGCCTCTCGGGAGGAGGCCGAAAAGAGATTTGCCGAAATGGTAAAGGTCGGCAAGGAACACGGATTAACCATTCGCAGTGGTCTCCAGTGCGTTTTCGGGTGCCGGTTTGAAGGTAAAATAGATTCGAAGGTTGTCCTGGACATGGTCAAAAAACAGCTCGATCTTGGCATCGATGAAGTTGCCCTGGCCGATTCCACCGGCATGGCAAATCCGCGTTCCATCCAGGAAATTTCCACCAAAGCTGTTGAATTGGCCGGCGACAGGCATGTTTTTTTACACCTGCATGATACGGAAGGCAAGGGTCTGGCCAATGTTCTGGCCGCCCTGGCGGTCGGCATAACTCATTTTGATACGGCCTTTGGCGGCATGGGAGGCTGCCCGTTCATCAAAGGCGCTTCGGGCAACATCTCAACCGAGGATCTCGTTTTTATGCTGCGCCAGATGGGAATTGAAACCGGAATAGATGTTGGCAGACTCTCTGCCGTCAGTCGATCCCTGGAGGATTTTTTTGGCAAGCGCTTTTCGGGGAAAATGCATCGGGTCATGGAAAGAGACGATATAAAAATCGTTTACTGACGGGGTAGGGCAGAATTTTTATATTCCAGGGCCGGCTGAGACAAGACAAATGGGACAGACCATTGTTGAGAAAATCATATCAGCGCACGCCGCAAAAAATGTCCATCAGGGTGAGATCGTCATCGTTGCGGTAGACGGCGCCATGGCTTCCGATACGACGGCTCCCCTTGCGATCACGTCATTTCGGGCTATGGGGGGCAAGGCTGTTTGGGATCCGGACAAGTGCTTTCTTGTCATTGATCATGCCGCGCCTGCACCGAACGAAAGAATTTCCAACCTGCACGTCCTGATGCGGGAGTTTGCCGCCGAACAACACTGTAAGCTCTTTGAAGCCGGCGAGGGCATCTGTCATCAGCTGATGATTGAAAAGAATATTGTACGCCCCGGACATATCTTCATCGGTGCCGACTCCCATTCCTGTGCCTATGGGGCGATAGATGCTCTCGGGGCCGGCGTTGGTTCCACCGATCTGGCGGCGGTGTGGCTTACCGGTAAGATTTGGCTGAAAGTCCCCAGGACCATTAAAATAGAACTAATCGGTAAAATTCCGATGGGGATTCAGGGCAAGGATCTGATTCTCGACGTCATCGGGAAAACCGGAATTGCCGGAGCAACCTATCAGGCCATGGAGTTTTGCGGTCCAGCCGTGTCCGCTTTGTCCCTTTCCGGCAGAATTAGCATGGCCAATATGATGATCGAAGCCGGCGCCAAAACCGGGTTTGTTCATCCGACCGGACTGAAGCTGCCATATACCTTTACAGCGGAGCTGCCGGATGTGGAAGCCAAATATCACCGGACGATAACCATTGATGCAGCAGCAATACAGCCGATGGTCAGCCAGCCCCACTCTCCGGACAAGGTCGTAGCGGTTGATCAGGTGGCCGGCAAAAAGATTCATTACGCATTTATCGGTACCTGCGTGAACGGCCGTCTAGAAGACCTTCAGATGGCGGCCAGAATTTTAAGAGACGTGAAGATCCATCCGCATACGCGCCTTATTGTCGGGCCCGCTTCCAGGCAGGTTTTCCTGGATGCCGTAAAAGATCGTACGGTTGAAATTCTTTTAAAAGCAGGAGCGACGTTCATTCCTCCGGGGTGTGGTCCCTGTGTTGGAACTCACAGCGGCGTTCCCGGCAATGATGAGGTGGTGATCTCTACCGCCAATCGCAACTTTAAAGGAAGAATGGGAAATCCCCATGCAAAAATTTACCTCGCATCGCCGGCAACCGTAGCTGCCTCCGCCCGAGAGGGTAAGATCGCCAATCCGCTTAAATACCTTTAAAAAACTATGGGTCGCAAGCAAAATATTAAGATAACCGGAAAAGCGCATGTGTACGGTGACCATATCGACACGGACGCCATTATCCCCGGCAAGTATACCAAAACCCTCGATCTACAGACGTTTGCCGACCATGTGCTGGAAGATCTTGATCCCGAGTTTAAAGATAGAGTTCAGCCCGGTGACATTCTGGTGGGCGGTGAAAACTTTGGCTGTGGCTCTTCGCGTGAACAGGCCCCACTGGCCCTGAAAGTTGCAGGTGTTTCCGCCGTGATTGCCAAATACTTTGCGCGAATTTTTTTCAGAAATGCGGTCAATATCGGCCTGCCGGTTCTGGAGGTATCTGATTTTGAAATCGCCACCGGCGATGAACTTGAGGTCGACCTCAAAGCCGGCGCGGTTGAAAATCTGACGACAGGCCGGCGCTTTAGCGCCACAAAGATGCCCCAGGTTATGATTGAAATTCTTGATGAGGGAGGGCTGGTGAACTATCTCAAAAAATACGGTGATTACCGGCTCCAGAAGGATGAGGGTTAAGAGGTAAAGACCATCTCTGCGCGAAAACCCGATTTACTGAGGGTAATTATTTTTTCTAGATTTGGAGAGGAGATCAACATCATGAGTAATTCGGCAAAAAAGTTGCCTCTGGAAAGCATTAAAGTTCTGGCATTCACACATGCCGTGATGGGTCCGTCTGCCGGCCTTATTCTGGCAGACCTGGGTGCCGAAGTGATTCATATTGAACCTCCCACCGGTGACTCGACCCGAAGGCTCAAGGGCTTCGGGATTGGTTATTTTTCGTTTTTTAATCGGAATAAAAAAAGTCTGGCTGTGGATCTCAAAGCAGCTGAAGGCAGAAAAATTATACTCAAGTTGGTCGAGACGGCGGATATTTTGCTGGAAAATTTTGGTCCCGGCACAATGGACCGGCTGGGTTATGACTACGAATCATTATCCAAAATAAATCCCCGCCTGATTTATTGCGCGCTCAAAGGTTTTCTACCGGGTCCCTATGAAAAAAGGGTTGCCATGGACGAGGTGGTTCAAATGATGGGGGGCCTGGCCTTTATGACCGGTCCCCCGGGGCAGCCCTTAAGAGCCGGCACGTCGATCGTCGATATTACCGGCGGCATGTTTGGTGCACTCGGGGCAATTGTAGCACTTTATGATCGTGAAAGAACCGGCAAAGGCGCTTTTATAAGGAGTGCCCTGTTTGAAACCACGGCATTTGTCATGGGACAGCATATGGCCTATGCGGCCCTGACCGAAGGACCGGTTCCGCCCATGTCGGCCCGGGTCAGTGCCTGGTCCATTTACCGTCTGTTTGAGACCAAGGACGCTGATCAGGTCTTCATCGGCATCATCAGTGAAAAACACTGGCAGCAGTTCTGTGAGGCATTCGGCCGCAGCGATTGGTTTGAAGATCAACGCTTGAAGACCAACAACGACCGCATCCGGCAACGGGAATGGTTCCTGCCCGAAGTAGAAAAGCTGATCAAACAGTACCGTAAGCAGGAGGTAATCGAAATCTGCGACAAAGCGGGCATATGCTTTGCTCCCATTGCCCGACCCGAGGATCTGTTTGACGATCCCCAATTGAACCAGGGAGCCTTCGGACTGCTGGAGACGATATTTCCATCCGGCGAAAAATGCAAAATGCCGCGACTGCCGGTTCAAATTGGTTCTTATGATTTCGGCAAGCGCAGCGACCCACCGGCTGCCATCGGAGCCGACACACGCGAGGTGCTTGAATCCATCGGTTACAATTCAGATGAAATCCGGGAATTGGCTGAGAAAAAGATAATTGCCGTGGGCACTTAATTCTATTTTGTTAAGCCAGCTGGCCGGTTGATCCGGTTGACCGGGTCGGAAATCCAAGCCGAGCTCTTCATCGTTTAACTCAAAAAGCAGGCAACGCTGAACCGTGATCAAAATAGAAACGCCGATCAGTGCAAGGATCATCAATAAACTCAAGGTTGGAGACCAGATTGAGATTTACGGACCCGTTTTTTGCGGTCGCGATGCGGTACTTCCCAGACTTGTTGAGTTGATCCGTCAGAATCGTTTGGCCTCAGTGAATGTGCAGCTAGAGGGGGCTGTTATTTTTCACACCGCCGTCAGCCGGGCCGGTATCGGCCCAACCACCAGCAACAAGGTGGAAATCGAGGAAAGCATTGCCGATCTTTCGCGGGCCGGTGTAAGAATCCACCTGGGCAAAGGCTCCTTAGGCCCTGACAGCGTGCAGGCCTTGAAGCAGCACCGATCCATCTTTGCCGTGACCCCTCCGGCCAGTGCCCTCTTTTTTGACCGAACCCTGGCGAGCAAAGTGGTGGCCTTTGAAGAAGAAGGAATGGAAGCCTTGTTTGAAATTCAGGTGAGCGGTTTGCCGGCCATCGTTGCGATTGCCCATGGAAAGAATATCTTTAGAAGACTCATGAAATTTTAGAAAACATTACATAACTGACGACTATTTTAAAACCTTATCCCTGGGTTTCATTTTGTTTAAGATCGATTAGGGTTTAAGATAGGCCACGGGTATACTCGCTTGCCCATTCAAAGACCATATCCATAAATGTTTTAAGCGATTCGGAGATATACTTGTCTTTGTGATGGATTATATAGAATTTGCGGTTCATGGATGGGTCCAAAAGGGGGATGGCTTTAAGTCTGTTGGCTTGAATTTCATCGTTGGCCACTTTTCTGGAGATCAGCGCAATACCGATGCCTTCTTCCACGGCCCGCTTGATGGCCCGGTTGCTGGAAAGCTCCAGTGGTATTTTCAGCGAAATATTATTTTTTCTAATAAAATCTTCGATGGCCCGACGCGGAGCCGATCCGGTTTCGTGCATGATAATCAGTTGATTTTCCAAATCCTGGGCTTTCAACTGAGACTTTTGGGTAAGGGCATGATTCATGGGGGTGATGATCACCAGCTGGTCTTCCAATACCTCTTTGATCACCAGTTTTTTATTTTCTACCGGGTAAGAAATAAATCCGAGGTCATTGTTGAGGGTCGCGGTGTTTTCCACAACGTGTTCGGTGGGCAAAATGCTCATTGAAATTCGAACCAGTGGATGGGCCTTGCTGAAAGGGATAATAATATGGGGGAGATAATAATCTCCGAAGCTTTCGCTGGATAGAATGCGAATATGTCCTTTCTTGCGTTGCTGAAAGTCTCTGATGCTTTCCTCGGCCTGGCTTTCCATTTCAAATATTTTTTCAGCGATTTCATAAAGCACCTCACCGGCATCCGTTAGCACCAGTTTTTTACCAATGTGATCCACAAATTTAATCTCATAATATTCCTGCAGGCGCTGGATTCCCTTTGTAACCGCGGGCTGGGTGATAAACAATTCTTCAGCAGCTGCGCTTAGGCTACCCTTTTTGGCTGCCAGGTAGAAAATTTTCAGCTGGTTGAGATTCATAGAGCATCACCACTGGTAAGTAATTTAGAAGTTTGGTATCTTCATGGGAGCGGCTTCCAGCCGCGATAAATAGATTTCGATTAGTTATCCATTCGCGGCTGGAAGCCGCTCCCACTGACAATTCAGGAATCACTCGCTACTTGCCTTTCTCAAAGAAACTCCGACGACATTCGGAATTGGCCAAAAAGCAGAATTGTTAATATTTTCATTCAAATTTATATCAAAGCCCCCTACGAAATTATATTCCTTGCTGCTGTTTCGAATATACAATTGTGACTGAGGCCCCCCTTCGCAGTACATGGCCCTTGAAATATTGAGCGGCAGTTGCTGAAGGATGTTAATTAAATCGTGGGTGCTGAAGGGCGAGCTTACATGCATAAATAAAATCTTGTTTTGCCGGTCCATTCCGATTGCCGCCGTGCTCCATTTCTGGGGTTGCTGGCGCCAGACGTTCTTTCCTTGACAGGAAATCATCCGAATACTTTGCACAAGGGTGCCGTACTTTTTTTTCCAGATTTGAAAATCTTCGCATTCACGGTCAATAATTTTAACCAGCGGCACCTCAGGGCTCTGTCTGTCGAATGCCAGGATGGTCTTATCCTTGGAAAGGCGCGGGTTATTTATGTGCAATTTGGTGCGCATCAACGATACGCTGGTTTTATGGTCAGTTTGGTACATACTGGCATTGATGGCGGCGATCAAACCGTTTTTGAGGCACCATTGCCTGGCAGTTAAGGGGTGGCCATCTTTGAACGCCGAGGAATTCAACAACCTGAGCCGGAAGTGTTTCGGATCGATTCGCAACACGCGAATCAATGAATCGCCGGACTCCGAGGGTTGAGGAGAAAGAAAAATGCCAAGAGAAAGACCTTTCGCAAGCTGTCGCCAACCCAACTCTGAGCCGGCACTTGGATTCGTCTCATTCTGTTGCGCCTGTGCCGCGGTCAGCGAGGTAACAATGAGAATAGAAATTAAAATTGGTTTGCTTACACGGTTCATCATCAGATTAGTTTTTGCGCTCGATCTAGATTAAATATTTCATGGCAAATACTAAGACAAGGCCAACAAAAATAGCCCGGATGAACTTATTTCCTTTTTTAACTGCCAGCTTTGCTCCAAAATAGGATCCGGCCGCGGTACTTAACGTAAGCGGTATGGCAATTTCCCAGTTGACAAATCCCTTGACAATGAACATTGGAATTGAAATCGCCGTGATCAGTAAATTGGGCAATTTAGAAGTTGCGGTCGCCTGCAAAAACGTATTGCCAAAAATAAGAATAAATCCAAAGATGATAAATACATTTGCGCCACCGCCAAATATACCGGCATAAAAACCGACCGGCGCCCCGAGTATAATACTGATGGCCATATGCCGGAAGGTCATCTTGGTTTCTTTTTCCTGGAGCCCGATTTTGGGATTTATGAGAATGATGGCAGAAATGATGCACATAAATATTCCCACAATCTTTTCCAGGATGCCTGCATCCAGAGAGATGGCTACCACTGACCCGTACCATGATGTTATCAGCGCCGTTATGCTGAAGGGGATCGCCAAGCTCAATTTTACGAGCTTTTTAGAATGAAAATAAATAGCGGGAATAATTTCGCGACCGATCACAGAAACTTTTCCGGTGCCAATGGCCGCCTGGATGGGTAAACCAAAAAAGCTCAACATGGGGACAATTACCAACAGCGTGCTGCCAATGATGGCGCCCATGGCTCCCAATACAAGTCCCGCCAAACTCACAATGCCGATTTCAAGCACCGATATTTCCATTCCACTTAACTCACATCGTTATCCCAATCCCACCGAAATCAAACCGATAAAGATCATGGTCACGCCGATTATTTTTGGATTATAGCGCGGTTCTTTTAATAACACCATACCAAATAATGCCCCCAATGGGATACTAAGTTGCCGAAACGCAGCCACATAGCTGACGTTGGTTACAAAATTCATGGACACGAGAACCAGTCCATAAGTTAGATAAATCCCGATTCCAGTTGTTGTGGCTGCGCCCTTATACTTGTGCAAAACTTTGCTAAAATCTGCCCGTTCACGGGACTGCAAGAGCACAAACAGGCTTTGCCAGAGCGAGCAACTAATGCCTTCCAGTACCATATAAATCAATGTGCCTTCAAGCGGGTCAAAAGGGTTTACGGGAAGCTCGCGAAGATGTCGTAACGCGTTGTCATCTGTGACCGTATAGCCTGAGATTCCGAGAGCGGCCAAAACAGCCAGAAAACAACAGGGGTTTTTATAGTTGAATATATGAAATTCCCGAAGCGTCTTCAGCGGCAGTATAATACATCCGCCGACGACCAGAACTGCTCCTAAAATAAACCACCCGCCTAGTGGTTTCCCCTTCCCCAAAAAAAGAGTGAAGCAGAAAACGAAAATAACCGGTAAAGCTCTTGCCAGGGGGTAAGCTATGGAGATGTCACCACTGCGATAAGATCCCGCAAGGGCTTCCAGGTAAGCTGCCAGAAAAAAACCGGACATGACCGCAAATATCCATACCGGTTGCGGAATTAGATGAACTTGAGGCCAGTGGTAAAATAGAATGGGGAGGACGCAAATCACACCAATGGTGTTGGCCACCAGGTAAAATGCCTGGGTCGGATGCTCCCTTTTGCTGATAAAATTCCAGCCCGCGTGCGTAACGGCGGAGATAATCAGCAAGATTGCAGCGGTAATCGACATGTGAGCTATTTACCTGACAGAGATGAACAGGTAAAGTCTTATTTAAAAGATAACCCCATTTGGATCATTTCTTCCACTACCTCATCGTACAGCTGAATATACTCTTCAGAAGGCTTTTGAGTTTTGAGATTATAACATTCCTGATATTTCTTTCCCTGGGGGGCATTGGCGATATCATCTTCATATTTTTCCAAAAGACGGTTGGCAAGTTCGTTGGCCTGATGTGCTTGCATGCCCGTGATTGCCCTGGTAAGCTCGACGGTAAATTTTGCTTCCATGGGTGTCACGGCATCATCAACGACGGCTTTTGCCGGATGGGGCGTTTGGATACCGGCATACCCGGAAGGAACCTGGGATAAAATCGTCGTGGCAGCTACATAAAAGAACATTCTGGTACAGGGTCCGGCAGCGGCAAAGCCTATGGCAATAGCCGGATAGCGGGTGTTGCGACTGGCAGCTCTGCCGCTTATGGCAAATACCCACAACGCCTCCCGCATGGAGTTGCAGCCGAAGTTGAAATGAATGGGGAGGGTCAGATGATAGGTTCCCTGGAACATATGCATTCCGACTAAATAATAAGCGGTTTTTACCAGAGCAGTACCGGGCGCTCCGCCGGCATAGCCGCCAAGGATAGGAACGGCCGTCGAACCAATGTTGCCGTTGATAATCTGGATAAATGCCAGACGGTTTAACGTTTCATAATTGACTTTCATCTCTGCCAAAACATCGATCAGACAACCGTCTGAGGGTCGCAGTCCAAAGGTGGGATAGCTACCGGCGATGGTGCCCATGGCTGTTGTGGAAGAGGACAGTAAATTCATGATGGGCAAACCAGGTCTTCCGCAGCGCCACAGTGCTTTGCGGGCTGTCTGAACGGTAGCTATGCTCGCATATACCTCCAAGGGGGACCCTCCGGTGACCGGCATACCTCTGACATGACTGAAGGCCGGGACACTGACGGAATTCGCTTCAAAAATGCTGCCATATCCTTCCACCTGGGCCATCGCAATTTCTTCTGAGGAAGCCACGATTCCTGTTCCGAGATGCAGCCAGGGAAGGGTTTTGTCTTCCGGTAAACGTGATATAAAGGTCCGGCAATCCTTTCCTTCGCCAAAACGTGCTTGACCCTCTCGAAATTGTTGAACGGATTTCAAGATTTCTCTGCGGTCCAACTGAATGACGCGGTTGGTGTCCTGGCAGTAGATTCCGGTGCGGGCAAGAAGCTCTATGGAAGCCTCGTACAGGCGATCGGCCATGGCATCATCAGATGTAATCGGATTTTTCTTATCGAGGATTATCTCGTATTCGTTGACGATATCTCTTACATTCGGGATCAACGACTTCATATTGAAGTCTTTTTCGGTGA
>CP070694.1:4873974-4877909 GCA_020353355.1 Desulfobacterales bacterium
GAATCCCCGGGGCCGATCCATTTTTTCTGTGCCGGGTTGCCGCCCACAAGCTGGGCACCTAAAGTACGGCCATGGAAGGCATTCTCGAAAGAAATAATATATTTCCTGTCGAGGCCATATTTTTCGAGTGCATAAGTTTTGGCCAGCTTAATGCAGTTCTCAATTGCCTCACTTCCGGTGCTCAACAAAAATACCCCATAATGCGACGGATCCGGGGAGATATCCTGCAATGCTTTCGTGAGTTTGGCGCGCTTTTCATGCACGAAAACATAGGTCGCCAGCAACCCCTGATCAATTTGCTCTCTCAGGGCGGCCTTGATTTCTTCCCTGCCGTGGCCGGCGTTGGCCAGAAGTACACAGGATGACCAATCGATCCAGCGATTTCCCCATTTGTCACAGACGGTAAAATTTTCAGCCCGGTCCCAAACAACCGGCGGCATTCCCAGCATGGAGCGCGGCTCGGATTTACTCAGAGACTCAAAGACGGCCAGAGATTCCGGAACCGGCATCTTTGTTTGGATAGTTCGATACCTGGTGGAAACTTTTTTGACATCAACAGGTTCAAGCGAATATTCAGCCACGGGACAAGACTCCTACTTTTATTGAGCATAAAGCGCTCAATTAGTCGTTATTTGTTAATAGTTATTTGTTATTGGAACTTGATTATTGCCTTATTATAAAATTTTAAATTTGTTGATATACAAAAAGCGCATTTTTTTAACCAAACCCCAGGCCCCAAGCCCCATGCTATGGGGAAGCGGAGAACGCAGTTCATGGGAAAATGGGCCATTTCTACTAAAATCTAACTATGTCTCAATCTAACATGGGGTTCCGGCTCATATTCAATCATTGCCATATCCCCATCATTGAGAATCGATAAGCGCGCCGCTTCATGAACCAGCTCGTTGATATAGGAATTTTCCGGAGTTGCCATCAGTCCTTTTTGGTTGGCCTTTTCTTTGGCTTCAAGCCTGACGGAGTAGGCGTTATTCGGGTCTTCAGCCACCCGGGCTTCAATTTGGCTCATGTATTTAATATGGGTCATCACCGAGTCCGGTCCGTAACCGATGGGCTTATAGCCTTCACCTTCCCATGGTATCAGTTGAAAGAAATCCGGATTGATATAATGAAAGAGCTTATTTGCAGAGCCCCGGCCTTTTATGAAACTGTATTCAACCCCTCTGAACTGATCGTTATGTTTTAAGGTGGCGCCTTTTTGATTGCCTTCGAAAAACATCGAAAGGCCTTGTTCATTTGGACCGGCACCCTCATCCGGATACCCAAGACCGTCGGTCACGGATAACAGCGCGCCGTTTTCAAATCGAACACGACCATTGGCCCACATATAGGCTTCATTCCCATTCGGAAATTTGCCTTTTACACCGGAGACCGACACCGCTACAGGTTTGAGGCCGGTAATAAAGTGAACCAGATCAACGTAATGGCACCCCACATAGACAAAGGGATCGGTGGCCTTTGCAGTAAACCAGTTCTGAAAATTGGAAAAACGGTAATAGTATGGTTCAATCATTTTGGCTTCGCCGATGACGAATTCACCCAGATCACCGCTCAGGTAATTTTTCCTGGCCATCAGCGATCGGCTGTCAAAGCGCTTGTGATATTCAATACCGACAAAAAGGCCTTTTTCATGGGCTTTTTTTGCAATTTGAGCGCCGTGTTTGTGTGTCAGAGCCAGCGGCTTAACGCATAAAATATGCTGATAGTGGTCCAGCACATCCATGACTACCTGATAATGAAGCGGGTCCGGCAAAGCGATGACAACAGCTTGATAGGGGGCCATTTGGGTCAAGACAGTTTTATATAACTCTTGATTGTTACTCGAAGTGGAATCCAGCGCGGGATACGCAGTAAAATCCTGCCCTGGAAAGGCGTCTTTGATCACCGTATTATCTTTTAGTGCCTGGAGGGAACTGACGCGGGTGCCACAAACCGAGATGTCTTTGACATATCCCAAGCGCTGGAGATGATACGCCGCTGGCAATATGAGATCATGAACAATCATGCCGGCACCGATAATGGTAAGATCCAACGGTTTGTAGTCAATCACTCCAATAATCTCCTGAATTGTAAAATATTACCCTAAATGAGCGAAGACCGCTCATTTGGCAGTTAACAAATAACATCTAATTGAGTTTTAACTCAATTAAGGTCTTATAAAGAAGCAATCTCTTTTATCCCACCTTTTAAATTGAGACAAAATAGATTCTACCGATCCACCCGTGCAGTGGCGCTTTTCATCACCTTTTCCACTTCGGCTAAGGTTGCCATGGTCGTGTCCCCCGGGGTGGTCATCGCCAGTGCACCGTGAGCCGCACCATAATTGACGGCGTCAGCAGGTTCCTTGCCGGTCAGGAATGCATAGATCAACCCGGAAGCAAAGCTGTCGCCGCCGCCGACCCGATCGTAAATTTCGAGATTCTCACGCAAAATGGCCTCATAAAATTCTCCGTTATAATAAAGAATCGCCCCCCAGTCATTGATGCAGGCGGTTTTGGCATTTCGCAGCGTTGTGGCCACCGCTTTGAAATTCGGATAAGCCTCCACGACACGCTGAATCATCTTTTTGAAGGCCGAGGTGTCGAGTTTGGAGATATCCTTGTCCAACCCCTCCACTTTATAGCCTAATGCGGCCGTAAAATCCTCTTCGTTTCCCAACATGACATCCACATATTTGGCGATTTCCCGATTGACTTCGATGGCTTTGTCCGAGCCGCCGATGTCTTTCCATAACGACGGCCGAAAATTCAAGTCATATGAAATCATGGTGCCGTTGTCTTTGGCGGCCTGCATGGCTTCAATAATAACCTCCGGCGTCGTTTCAGAAAGGCCGGCGTAGATACCACCGGTGTGAAACCAGCGCACGCCTTCTTTGCCGAAAATGTGATTCCAATCTATTTCACCTTTCTTCATTTGCGACGCAGCCGTGTACCCTCTGTCTGAACAACCCAGGGCGGCTCTGGCACCGAAACCGCTTTCGGTAAAATTCAGACCGACTCTTACTTTGCGGCCGATACCGTCAAAGGGCACCCAACGGATATGAGATAAATCCACACCGCCTTGCAGCAGCAAGTCTTCCAGCAATCGGCCCACCGGATTATCCGCTATTGCCGTTACCAAGGCTGCCCGCATTCCAAAGCATCGCCGCAGTCCGCGGGCAACATTGTACTCACCTCCGCCTTCCCATACCTGGAATTGTCGGGTACGCGCGACCCGGCTGTCGCCGGGATCAAGGCGGATCATTACTTCTCCTAGACTTAATATATCCCATTTACATTCTTCTGCCGGTTTGATGATTAATTCAGCCATTTTTACCCTCCTGTTGATCCTGTCTTAATTGACAATTAGAAAAGTGAAAAATCAGCCATTATGCCGATTGCTTTTTTTCTTTGAAGGCCTTGATTATGGCAATCGCGTTGCGCACGTTTTCCTCAATGCCCTTCCAATCTTTTGCCGAAACCAGATCTTTAACGATAAGTTTGGAGCCCATGCCGACGCAGACGACACCGGCTTCAAACCAGGCATTCAGGGATTCCTCTGTTGGGCTCACGCCGCCGGTGGGCATTAATTTGTACCAGGGGCAGGGTGCCAGCACGGATTTGACAAAAGCGGGACCGCCGACGAGTCCGCCGGGGAATATCTTGACGATGTCACATCCGATTTCATTGGCAAATGAAATTTCACTGGCCGTGCCACATCCGCCAGAATAAGGTATTTGACGCCGATTGCAAATTTTGGCAACTTCCGGGTTCAAGATCGGCCCGACAATAAAATTGGCGCCATTGTTGATGTACAGCGCTGCAGTATATGGATCAATAACCGAGCCGATCCCTAAAATGACCTTCTCATTGCTCTCTGAAAAATGTTGTGATAGTTTCCCAAACACCTGATAGGCATAATCTCCCCGATTGGTAAAT
>CP070694.1:4878009-4882708 GCA_020353355.1 Desulfobacterales bacterium
CCTGCAAGATTTTTCCAGCCTGGGCATAGCGGTCTGCACCACAACGGATGACGGTACCCACGGGGATCAATGTCTGGTCACCGATCCGTTGGAAAACGAAGTCGCGCAACGTCGCCCCGACATCATTTATGCCTGCGGCCCGACGGATATGCTGGCGTGTGCCATCAGTATTGCTGAAAAATACGGGATAGCCTGTCAGGTTTCCATTGAAACCATGATGGCGTGTGGCCTAGGTGCCTGTTTAGGGTGCGCGGTTGAACGGCGCAAACAACCGCATACATACCTTCACGCGTGTATCGATGGGCCGGTGTTTGACGCAGCGCACATAAAAATTTAGGTATTTTTACGTTGACTTGCACGGCATCCTATGTTAGTGGCACAGTCTTCGGCCGGATTCGGTCCTGGATCAATGCAACATCCAGGAAGGTGTTCTTTTTTCATGAAAAGAGAAACCAGACGTGCGATAAAAGAACTTGCCTACTATAGCAGTCTTGGCCTCTCGGTCTCGCTTTCAATTTTTATTGGTCTAGCGATCGGGGTGTATCTGGATCGACGCTGGGATACCTCCCCATGGTTTACGCTCATATTTCTTGTGCTTGGAATTCTGGCCGGATTCAGAAATATCGGTCTGGCCATAAAAAAAGCCCGGAAATTATGATTGTTTTGAAACGTTTCACGTTTTAAATGCAGGTTGATCGGATGGAAATTCAGCAACGAATACTCAGATTTATTACTCGCACCAATTGGATTCTTTTTTGCCTTGCGAGTATGCTTGGATTTTTGCTGGCACCGCTAAGTTTTGCCAAAGGGATTCTCATCGGCGGGTTGCTGGTGACTGTTAATTTTCATCTATTGTCCAAAACTCTTAAAAAGGCATTTACACCGCCCCACATTTCCTCGCATCGCGTGATCTTATTCAAATACTATCTGCGTTTTATCATCAGCGGGATTATTATTTTTATTCTGATCGCAACCCACTGGGTTCATCCGCTCGGTCTTGTTTTGGGACTATCTGTGGTTGTGGTCAGTATTATTCTCGCAACGCTTTGGGAGTTTAAGAAACTTATCGTGAAGGAGGCTTTTTAAGGATGGAACATCCCTATCTGTTTTTCGTCAAGCTGTTCGAATGGATTGGCCTCGGCCATTTTGCCCATATTTATCCCCATGTCGTTTATTCCTGGGTGGTTATGGCTGTGCTCATCGTGCTGGCGGCGATTGCAGCCAAAAACATACGTATGATACCTACCAAAGCGCAGAATGTATTCGAAGTCATTGTTTCGGGGATAGAAGACTTCATGGTCGATGTAGTTGGGGAAGAAGGCCGCTGGCTTTTTCCTCTAGCGGCCACCGTATTTCTCTATATTTTCACATGCAACCTCAGTGGCCTTATCCCCGGATTTTTTCCACCCACTGCCAGTATTAACACGACCCTGTCGTGTGCGTTGGTTGTCGTTACCTTTACTCACGTGATCGGGATTAAATATCATGGGGCTAAATATATTAAGCATTTTTTGGGACCCGTGTGGTGGATGAGTCCGCTAATTTTTCTGATTGAAATCATCGGCCATCTCGCCAGAATTTTATCGTTAACGTTCCGTCTTTTCGGAAACATGGCCGGCCATGAATTGGTATTAGCCATTTTGTTTATGCTGGCCGGTTTATTTTTGGCCCCTTTGCCTATTATGCTCTTGGGTATTTTCGTGGCCTTTGTGCAGGCATTTGTTTTCTTCTTGCTTTCGTTGATCTATTTTTCCGGTGCCATGGAACATGCCCATTAAAGCTGGTTAATTAGTTAATTTGTTGAATGGTTAATTTTTAGAATTTCGGACGCCCTGACATTCAACGAAGCGACCAATCATCTATGTTTAACCGGCATAAACCAATTTCGAATCAACTATTTAACGATTAAACGAAGATATTAATGGGGGAATGGAAGAAGCCCAATAATATAATTAACTAAAGGAGGTAGATTTAAGTATGGAAGTTGAAGCCTTGAAGTATTTTATTGCGTGTGTGACCGCCGCGGGTTTCGGAATTGCGATTGCTGCGTTTGGGTGTGGTATTGCTCAGGGTATTGGTCTACGATCCGCCGTTGAGGGCATTGCTCGAAACCCGGAATCATCCGGTAAAGTTACGGTTACCATGTTAATTGGTCTGGCAATGATCGAATCCCTGTGTATTTATGCACTGGTTGTTTCCTTGATTCTTATCTATGCCGCACCGATGACAGAGACGGTTACCAAAATTGTTGGTGGTTAATTTACCTTTACCAAACATGATCCTTAAAAAAGTCAGGGCCGCAGCCGCATAGGTTGGGCCCTGACTTTTTTTAAAATTTTCTTTAAAAATTGTCCGGTATAGGAATATGTTAATTCCGCAATTTCTTCCGGTGTGCCGCAGCCCACGACGCGCCCCCCGTCATCGCCTCCCTCCGGGCCAAGGTCGATGAGATAATCCGCAGTTTTAATCACATCCATATTATGTTCGATGACAATGACCGTGTTGCCGCCGTCCACAAGTTTGTTCAGGACATGCAGTAATTTTAGGATATCATCCGCATGCAAACCGGTGGTCGGCTCATCCAGGATGTAAACCGTTCGACCGGTACCTTTTTTGCTCAGTTCGCGAGACAGTTTTACCCGCTGGGCTTCACCGCCGGATAAGGTGGTTGCCGGTTGTCCGATTTGGATATACCCGAGTCCAACATCGACGAGCGTTTGCAGCTTGGTGCGAATTTTTTCTATGTTTGCAAAAAACGCCAGTGTTTGATTTACGGTCATATCCAGTACTTCGGCAATATTCTTACCTTTATAGCGCGCTTCCAAGGTTTCGCGGTTATATCGCTTGCCGTGGCACACATCACAGGTTACATAAACATCGGGTAAAAAGTGCATTTCAATCTTGATGATGCCATCACCCTGACACGCTTCACAGCGACCGCCTATGACATTAAAACTAAACCGTCCCGCTTTGTAACCCCGCATACGGGCTTCCGGAGTTTTGGCAAATAGCTCTCTGATGAAGGTGAACACACCGGTGTATGTTCCCGGATTGGATCGCGGTGTACGGCCAATGGGGGATTGATCGATGTGCACAACCTTGTCTATATGCTCTATTCCTAAAACATCACGATGATTCCCGGCCGGGATTCTGGCATAATAAAGTTTTTGCCTCAGCGCGTTATACAGAGTTTCCAATACCAGCGTTGATTTTCCCGAACCGGATACACCGGTGACACATATAAAGCATCCCAACGGGAATTCCACCTCGATATTTTTTAGATTATTCGCCGTTGCGCCGACAACTTTAATTTTCAGAGCCCGACGGGATCGTCGCTTGGCCGGAATTGGAATATGTTTGCGACCGGACAGATACTGCCCGGTTAATGACGATGGATCCTTCAGCAGGTCTTGGGGTGCTCCGGAAAAGACAACCTGGCCGCCATTTGCGCCGGCACCCGGGCCCATGTCGACCACATAATCTGAAGCCAAGATGGTTTCCTCATCATGCTCGACCACCAGCACGGTGTTGCCAAGGTCACGCATTTGCAGAAGGGTTACCAGCAGGCGTTGATTGTCCCGCTGATGAAGGCCAATGCTGGGCTCATCCAATACATAAAGAACTCCAGTGAGCTTGGAGCCGATCTGGGTTGCCAGGCGGATGCGCTGGTTTTCACCACCGGACAACGTGTTGGCTGCCCGGTCAAGGGTCAGGTAGGCCAGGCCAACATTTTCTAGAAAACCAAGGCGTTCGATGATTTCTTTTAAAATTCGGTGTGCAATAATCTCTTTTTTGCCTTTCAATTCCAAGCCTTCAAAAGTGGCCCGCGTTTTGGAAATTGATAAAGCGGTAACTTCGTGGATGGCCAGATGGCCGACTTTCACCGATCTGCTGGCCTGATTTAATTTCGCTCCATGACATTGCGGGCATGGACGAAAGTTCATATAGCGCTTTATTTCTTCTCGAATGTGATGGGAATCGGTTTCTCGATAGCGGCGTTCCAGATTGGGTATCACGCCTTCATAAGACTTCCGATAGGTGATGCGGCGCTTATTACGTTCAAAATAAAATGTGATCTGCTCATTGCCGGAACCATGCAGCAACACCTGTTTGAAGGTTTCCGGCAGCTTTTTATAAGGCGTATAAATATCGGTGCCATAATGACGCGTGAGGGCATCTATAAATTCAACAAAATACATGCTGCTTCGGTGAGCCCACAGGGCCACAGCGCCTTCTCTTAACGAAAGATCCGGATTTGGAATGATGAGATCGGGATCATATTCCGTGGTTGAACCCAATCCATCACAATAGGGACATGCTCCCTGGGGCGAGTTAAACGAGAAACTCGCCGGGGTAAACTCGGGATAGCTGATACCGCAAGCGGCACAGGCCGATCTTTCGCTAAACAAAATTTCCGGCTGCCCCGCAATGCCTATGGTTACCAATCCATTGGTCTGCGCCATTGCCAATTCCAAAGAGTCTGCCAGTCGATTTTCAACGCCCGTCTTTATTATTAATCGATCCACCACGACATCAATACTGTGGCGTATGTTTTTATCCAGGCTGTCGACGTCATCGATATCCATCGTTTTGCCGTCGATGCGCACACGGGCAAACCCATCTTTTTTCAAGCGGCTGAACAACTTTGTGTGGGTGCCTTTCTGGGCGGTAATCAAGGGCGCCAAAATAATAACCCGGG
>CP070694.1:4882808-4890836 GCA_020353355.1 Desulfobacterales bacterium
CTTTAGCTGACGAATGGCGACTGCCGCATCGATCTCGGCGCGCCGGCAGTTCAGTTCGCAGGGATGGGTGCATATGCGCCCGCATATTCCCGGAAAGGGTATTGCATCTCGAATCAGATCGAAGGCTTCCTGAAAGCGGCCCTGGGCAATTAGCGCCACATAACCTTGGACCTGGATACCTCCCGGACAGGCTGAAGCACATGGGGCTTTACCTAATTTCTCTATGACCGCACATTCCGGCTGGACGCTCTGCGGCAGGTAAATGGCTTTAGTTCCACTGGTTGGAACAGTTACCGGACATGCCTCAATGCAGTCGCCACACGCGGTGCAGCGCTGTAAATCAACGAAACGCGGGCGCTGACGTAATTGAACCCGAAAGCCACCGGCATCTCCTTCCAGGCGGCTGACGTCGGTATTGGTACGTAACACGACGCGGGGATGGCTGGCGAGTTTCAGGATGCGGGTAGTTAACAGATGATGCGGCAGGGTGACGGCACCGGCATTGCCGAGAAAAGGCGCTGATTCTGCCAAATGGACGACAATGCCTGCGTCAGCCAGATCCTGTGCTGCCTGAATTCCCGCAAGGCTGCTGCCGATGATGAGTGCGCCTTTATTCACAAATGTGTTTCTCCAAAAGGTCCGATTGAGAGAGTCCGCTGGCGAGTCCTTTGCATATTACAAATGCGACCCAACTTCCAATCCTTTTTCATAACCCATCTCAAATGCCTTCAGGTTCGCCTCAACTGTTTTCGAAGGCACTGAATCCGCCAAAGACTGCCGCATGGCCGCCTTGCTGATCACCCCCACAATGGCTGACCAAAATCCAAGCATCACGCTATTGGCGGCGCGAACATTGCCAAGTTCTTCTGCCAGCCGGGTGGCAGGTATGCCATAGGTTTTAATCTCCTTACAATGATCTTCTGCAAGGCTAACCAAGCCCTCATCGATAAGGAGGATGCCACCGGCTGCCAACTGCGGGACATATTTGACGTAGGCTTCCTGGGACATGATAATGGCACTGTTGGCTTCAATCAGATGGGGATGATGAATAGGATTGCTGTCAATCACGACTTGAGATCCTGCTGCACCGCCTCTTGCCTCGGGTCCATAGCTCTGGGTGAAGCAGGCTTCGAGTTTGTCATAAATGGTTGCCGCCTGACCGATGATCCTGCCGGCACTCATGATGCCCTGACCGCCGAACCCACCCAACTGGACTTCGGTTCGCGGGACGTGATCGGCGCGTTCGGACAGCCGGGGACGGTCTTCTAACGCCTTTTGGGTTTGCGCCCAACGTTTTTTGGCAACCTCAGCCTGACGGTTAATGGAATCCTGTAACTCCGGCTTGGGTTCGTCTATGAATATCCCTTCAACAATTTCGGTAATCAGGCCCTGGTCATCAACTTTGATGCTGGCATCTTTGGGGTGGGTGCCGTGGGCGATTTTGCCTACCTTCTGGTAGTGCTTCATGATCTCCAGACCCCGCCGCCGCAATTTTTGAGGATCCAGCCCCTGCCCTTCCGGATTCCAGCGGGCATAAGAGGTGGAACACGGGGCAATAATTTCCACAAAACTAAACCCGGGGTGCAGCATCGCCTCACGCAGGGTCCATTCCAGCCGACGGGCATGCAGCACGGTCCAACGGGCCATAAACGATGCGCCACCGGCGGCCGCCAGATAAGGCAAGTTGAACGGATCTTCGAAATTGCCATACTGGCTTGTCACCGCCCGGGCTCCGTGAGGGGTTGTCGGTCCCACCTGTCCCCCGGTCATGCCATAGTTAAAATTATTCACACAAATGACCGTGATATCCAGATTGCGCCGGGCCGCGTGAATAAAATGATTGCCGCCGATACCGGCAATATCGCCATCGCCTGAAATAACAACCACCTTTAATTCTGGGTTTGCCAGCTTGAGACCCGTGGCAAACGGAAGCGCCCGCCCGTGGGTGGTGTGAAAAGAATCCAAACGCACATATCCCGCCACGCGTCCGGTGCAACCGATGCCTGAAACCACGGATACTTTGTCAAGGTTCCATCCTCGATTTTTTTCAAGCCATTGCAACGCACCGATAAATGTCGTCAGCGCCGTGCCCAGCCCGCAGCCCTGGCACCAGATATGAGGCAGCCGCTCACCCCTTAAGAGAATGTCCATTGGATGCAGCCCGGGTTGCCAGCCGCTGAGGTCGTCAGATTCCTGTCCGGAAAACACTACTCGGATATCATTTGTCATCTCGCTTTCGGGCATTGGATTTAACTCTCCTTTGATCGGCTTAATGAACCATCCCGTGACGCAGCCGGCCGACCGGCTGCGTCACGAATGGCGTTCAGTACCTGCCGCGGCTCCAAAATGTCTCCGCCAAACCGGTGAACCCCGATGACCCGCGCTTTACCCGCTGCACAGCGTTGCACCTCGCGGACGATTTGACCTGCGTTGATCTCCGGCACCACAAAGCATTTTATCGTTTTCGCCAAATTAAAGATTTTCTCTTCCGCAAAAGGCCATACGGTGATCAACCGCAAATAACCCACCCGGATACCTTCGCTGCGCGCTTGCTCGATGGGCCACATGGAAGTCCGGGCGGAAATACCGTAGGATACAACAACCACCTCGGCATCATCAAGGTCGTGTTCCTCTAATTGGATGATTTCATCGCGATGAGCCTGAATTTTATTGATCAGGCGCCTGATGTTCCATTCACTGGCATGGGCATCCATGGCCGGATAACCACGTTCATCATGGGTCAGGCCGGTAACATGAAAACGATATCCCTCTCCGGCGATGGCCATCGGTGATACCTCGCCGTCACCGCTGGCAATATTTGAATCGCAATAGATCCTGAACTGATCGGGCTCCATATCGCCTTTTCGAACCTGAGGACGATTAATGATTTTAATCTCCTCAGGCGAGGGGATAACAACTTTCTCCGTCATGTGGCCGACTTCTGCATCGGTCATCACCAATACCGGCGTTCGGAATTTTTCAGATAAATTAAATGCGTGTATGGTCAGATCGAAAAGCTCCTGGGGCGAGGTGGGCGACAATGCAATGATTTCGTAATCGCCATGTGACCCCCATCGGGCCTGCATCATATCTTGTTGTCCGACCAGAGTGGGCAAACCGGTCGAAGGTCCTCCCCGCTGTACATTAATCAATACGCAGGGCGTCTCCAGCATGATCCCTAAGCCGAGATTTTCCATCATTAACGAAAACCCAGGCCCACTGGTGGCAGTCATCGATTTAACCCCCGCCCATGAAGCCCCTAGCACGGCATTCATTGAGGCGATTTCATCTTCCATCTGGATATACAGACCATTAACTTGCGGCAACCGGGTAGACATCCGTTCAGCGACCTCGGTGGCCGGGGTGATCGGGTATCCCGCAAAAAAGCGACAGCCGGCCATGATAGCTCCTTCTGCAGCAGCATAGTCGCCCAACAAAAAATGCTCCCCAATTAACAAACCGTGTTCCGATTTCATGATTTCATCCGGATTTGGCATATGGCAGGTCATCGTCTTTGGCGGTTTTTAGGCTACTTTCAACATAAATAGCAAAGTCCGGGCACAGCAGCGCGCATAGTCCGCAATCCGCACAGGCAGAAGGCTTAAGAACTTCTGGAGGATGATAACCTTTGGCGTTGGTCCGGGTTGACATCCCAAACACTTCGCGAGGACAGAATTCGACACAAAAGCCGCATCCTTTGCAGCGTTCTTCAATGATATGGACAATACCGCAAGCTATCTGGATGCGATCTTCGTCCAAGGGTTTGCGCCAATATTTCATGTTTCACCCCAAGGTTTCTTATGCTCAGATGATCCGCTTGGATTGCAGAATGCCCTTTCTTTCTTAACTGATAATTTGATCGCGTTATATCGAAAGTACCACAATATATCAATATATCATATACCCACAGACTTGCTAACTGTTTATTTGAAGATCCAAAAATGAATTTTTTTTGCAAAGTCGTCAAATACAACACTTTTTTTTGATTCCGGCTTTGACAACTACCGCCAGTTTTTAATATGCTAGTTACAGCAAAAACGCAACCAACCCCTTTACCAAGCTGTGGGAGCAAGTTCGGGATTGAAAAAAGGTCTAATTTATCTGGCCATAGTTTTTGTCATCCTTATGGTCTCAGGTGCTGCCCTGGTAACGGATTTGTGGCTCTATGCAAACAGACCCGCCTCCGAAAATACCGATACCATTTTTATTCAGGTGAACCCCGGCCAACCGCTTAAAATCACGGCAGATAATCTATATACCCGGGGGCTGATACAAAGTCCTTTGCGATTTAACCTGATTGCTCGTCTAAAAGGCTATGACAAGAAGTTGCAAGCCGGTGAGTATCTGCTTTCCAGCTCCATGTCACCCCTTAAGATACTGGAAAAATTGATAAAAGGAGAAGTTAAACTTTACAGGCTGACCGTTCCGGAAGGATTTAATATCTATCAAATAGCAGAACTGATTGCAGAAGCCGGGTTTGCGAGCAGGAATGATTTTATCAACGCTGCAACGGATGCCATGCATGTTCGACAAATGGGTGTTCAAGCAGACACATTTGAAGGTTACCTCTTTCCGGATACCTATTTTTTCCCAAAAAATATATCCGTTCAAAAAATTATAACCATCATGGTTGATCGTTTCTGGTCGATGTTCAAACCGGAATGGAAAAAACAGGGAGAAACCTATGGTTTAACGGTTCATCAAGTGGTGACCTTGGCGTCAATTATCGAAAAAGAAACCGGTGCGGCTTCTGAGCGGCAGATTATCTCTTCAGTGTTTCACAATCGATTGAAGAAAAGGATGCGACTGGAGTCAGATCCAACGGTGATTTATGGCATAAAGGATTTTGACGGAAATTTGACCCGAAAGCACTTGGCTACACCAACACCCTATAATACTTATAAAATTAGAGGACTGCCAGCGGGTCCGATTGCAAACCCCGGACAGGCTTCGTTGGAAGCAGCCCTTTTCCCCACAAACACACCATATATCTATTTTGTCTCCAAACAAGATAAAACCCACCACTTTTCCACGAACTTAAAGGACCACAACGACGCCGTTCGAAAGTATCAATTGATAAGGTAACATCTCTTAAATTCAACACGTTTCGGCTTGACACCCTGAAGCACCACGATTAGTTTAGACTAACTGGTTACATTTGATAATACAGATCCCTTAGCTTCTCTTGGGACGATGCTTCGCATCGGATTTTGGAGGTATTCATGACATTAGACAAACGGTCGAAATACAAAACAATTATCGATCTTTTAAAGCTCAATGAATTAAATGAAGAAGGCTGCCCGGCCTGTGGTCGCAAATTTGCGCTGGGTGAGCCGATTGTGATGGCCTGTGGTGCCTGGGAGGGACCACCGAAATATATTCATGAAAATGAAGCCGTTTTTGATGCGCAAACCAAGACATACTTTGAAAGACGCTGTTATGAATCCCGCAAAGAAAGGTGACATTGACTTTTTAGCGTGCGATGCTTGACGCTTTACGTCAACCCGATATCTTTACTCCCGTAAGATAGGCATATAACTATAAGGCAGAGTCACATGTGGCTCTGCCTTATTTTTTTAGATAAAAATGTTTTGTCAGAAAAAGCAGCAGAATAACAACTAAGAAACTACATCCGTCCGAGTATATTCGAAATATCGCTTAAGTTTCCGCGGTCGATAGCCGATATAGGTAGTATCTCAATGGGCTGGTATATCGTCAACCGCCGTTTGCAGCAAGTGTGTAACGACTTTCAGTAGAGGTAGGCAATGTTCAGAAAAAAGCGAGGTCTCTCCCTTGATGAAGTTGGTCTGTTAATTATCGGTAGCGGCGCAGCCGTTTTTTATTACTATTTTGAAAAAACGATGACGGCCGGTCAAAATTTAGCGGTTTTCATAACCATGGGGATCATCCTTTTGATCAGTTTGTGTACCCAGCTATTAATAAACTCAATCAACCGATCCAAGCATGCGCTGGCAGAAGCCAATGAAAATTTGGAAATAAAAGTCAAAGAACGCACCGCCGAATTGCGGGAATCGGAAATCAAGTACCGCACCATCTTTGAAAACACCGGAACCGCAACGGTTATTATTGAAAACGACATGACGATATCTCTGGCTAATTCCGAGTTTGTCAGCATTTCAGGATTTAAAAAAACTGAGGTCGAAAACAAGACATCCTGGCTGAATTTCATTGACGAAAAAACACATCGAAAATTACTCAGTGAAAGCGCCACATCTGAATATTCAAATAAAAATCATGCCGCGGCGAGAAATTTCGAATGTGAATTTTTCGACAAATATAATAATAAAAAAGATATTCTGTGCACATTAGCTACGATTCCCGGAACAGACAAGAGCGTCGCTTCTCTGGCAGACATTTCTGAACTCAAGAAGGCAGAACGCCAAATCTATCATCAAGCCTTTCATGATACCCTGACGGGATTTCCCAACCGTGCCCTTTTTATAGAAATCTTAAACATGGCCATAAAACGCTCAAAAAGACGAGATGATTATCATTTTGCGGTTCTCTATCTGGATATCGACCGCTTCAAACTCGTCAACGACAGTCTGGGGCACAATGTCGGTGATAAGCTTCTGATAGCATTTGCAAACAGAATTAAAGATGCGCTCCGGGAGATTGATACATTGGCACGCTTTGGAGGCGACGAATTTGTCATCCTGCTCGAAGATATTGAAGGGCAGGAGTATGCCAGCAGCATTGCTGAAAGACTCCAACAGGCACTCAAAAAACCATTTATGGTCAGTGGCAAGGAGGTCTTTGCACCGGCCAGTTTCGGGGTAGTGGCAAACACCAAAGATTACAATCATGCTGAAAATATCATCCGCGATGCCGATGCCGCCATGTATCATGCCAAAGAAAAAGGAAAAGCGCAATTTAAAGTGTTTGATAAAAAATTACACGAAAAAGCAATGCATCTTCTGCAACGCGAAACCGATTTGAGGAAAGCAATTCACAATAATCAATTTGAAAATCACTATCAGCCGATTGTGGATCTGAAAACTGCATCTCTGGTCGGTTTTGAAGCTCTGATACGATGGAATCATCCCCAATTAGGCCTTATTTATCCGGGATCGTTTATTTCGATCGCTGAAGAAACCGGACTGATCATTCCCATTACCCGCCTGGTCGCCGGAGCAGCCTGCACTGATCTTAAAAAATGGCAAGAGCAACTCGGAGACCAAATTAATCTGACAATGAACGTAAACATTTCCAGCAAACATTTTTTAATGCCGACGCTGTTGGATGATATTCAGGAAATCCTCAAAAAAACCGGATTGCCTCCCGAGCAGTTAAAGTTGGAAATTACGGAAACCGCCCTCATGGAAGATGCGGATGAAACTATCCGATTGGTCCACCGACTCAAGGACTATGGATTGCAATTGGTGATAGACGATTTTGGCACCGGTTATTCTTCGTTAAGTTATTTACAACGACTCCCCATCGACACCCTGAAGGTAGACCGCAGTTTTGTCTCACGGATTCAAAATGAACCCGACGGAAACAGAAACATTGTCGAGGCCATTATCTCCCTGGCCCACCGGCTGAATATGATTGTGGTAGCTGAGGGTGTGGAGACCCACGAACAGCTGGCCATACTGCTGGAAATGAACTGCCAGTTAGGTCAGGGACATTTGTTTTCAAAGCCGATAAATAAAACGGCGGTAGATGAACTGATTGAAGCCATACTTGATTTCTCCCGGCAGAACCCGGATAAATATTACCCGCTTTCTGATATGCTTTCAAATTAATACCTAAATCCAGGTAATCGTTTACCTCTCTACTTTTCATATTATTGAACGTCTCGGAATTTCTATAACATATTGAAAACATATACCTTTTAACGACACCGGTTTTATACCGCCTACATGGAATAATGGAATGCTGGAATAATGGAATAATGGTCAAAAACGCATAACTTCAATGTTTGAGTTAACATTTTTGGGATCAATTCCTGATCATGTTGTGAACAAGCTATTACTATTTCTCCATGAATCATGACATTTTTCA
>CP070694.1:4890936-4915145 GCA_020353355.1 Desulfobacterales bacterium
AATTCGGCGGCCTCAATTAAGGACTGGCCCAGTTGACTGTGTGTTACAATTACGATTCCAATCATAGCTCACCTTCGTATTTAAAGGTTCAGGGTTCAGGGTTCAACGTTCAACGTTACGTGTTGCGGTTTTTATGTTCGGTGTTTAGTGTTTTAGTGTTTGGAAAATCCAAAATCGAGAGGCCTTGTACCCTGCGCCTTTGATCTTGTAACCCATGCTCTTTGCCTAATGCTTTAAACCTTGAACCCTAAACCTTTAATCCTGAAACCTGATGTTTGCCTAGATTACCTGTTGATTTCGGGCGTGGCAAGACTTTTTTGGTTATGAGGTTTGATTTATATCGCGATGAAAAAGCTGGACGTGGGTTCTTTCTTTTTTAATACGGTCGTGAATGGATCGTGCAATGGTCACCGATCGATGCCGGCCTCCGGTGCAACCGACAGCAATGGTCAAATAGGATTTTCCTTCTTTTTCGTAGAGGGGCATCAAATAGTCGAGAAGATCGAAATATTTTTTCAAAAATTTACGGGTCTCCGATTCTTTCAGGATAAAATCTTTGATTTCGCGGGTCTCTCCATCTAGGGCTTTTAATTCCGGGATAAAATACGGATTGGCCAGGAAACGGACATCAACCATTAGATCCGCCTCATGCGGAATGCCATACTTAAAGCCGAAGGAAAGGATATTTATTTGCATCAGGCCCAGTTTTCTGCTTTTCTGGGCGACATCGAAAATATAGGATTTTAGCTCATGCGCATTGAACTTGGACGTATCAATAATTTTATCGGCGACCGATCTGAGCTGGTTGAGTTGTTCTTTTTCGGCCCGGATGCTTTCCATCAGCCCTTTATCGGGGGAGAGGGGATGGTGTCTGCGGGTGGTACTGTAGCGCTGCAGCAGAATCTGTTCGTCAGCTTCGAGAAAGAGGATTTCGAAGCGGTATCCCTCGCGCTTGAGTTCCTCAAAAACCGGGGTATATTTGGCAAGAAAGCCTTTTTCACGCAGATCCATGACCAGAGCAATGCCGGCGATTTCAGGATCACTTTCCAGAGGGAGTTCCAGAAACTTCGGCAGCAACGCCACCGGCATGTTATCCACGCAATAAAAACCCGCATCTTCAAATGCGTCCAGTGCGGTGCTCTTCCCCGAGCCCGAAAGCCCGGTAATTATGATGATCGTTAGTTGTTTCACGTTGGATTAGCTGTAGGCGGTTAAAACTCCTCATCCTCCTCCTCGATAATCGTGAAAATTTCATTTCCATCTGCGGCGTGCATTAATCTATCTTTGAACGGATCCTTTTTTAGAATCCTGGAAATCCGCGCTAACAGTTTTAAGTGTAAACCGGTAGAGTTTTCAGGTGTCACCAAAATAAAAAAGATATGTGTCGGTTGGCCGTCAATGGATTCAAAATCCACTCCCTTGCGGCTGAGTCCAAAACCGAGAACCAGAGAATCCAGATCTTTTAGCTTGCCGTGAGGAATTCCGATACCGGCGCCGATACCGGTGCTTCCCAGCCGTTCTCTATCCATAAGCACCCGCACCAGCTCTTGCGGGTTCACACCAGCAATCTGTGCCACGGGAACAACGAGTTCCTCGATGATCCCTTTCTTGGTCTGGGACTTTAAATCGTCAATAATTGCTTCGCGCTGTAAGACATCTAGAATTTTCATTTTATGACCGCTCAAATCAAATGCGGGTTAGCAAGGCGGATTGAGCCTTTGCGATCCATACCTTACTACCCGCATCGTTGATGAACTTAAGGCTTCGCCCCAGTTGCAATAGCCATTATACCATCCCCGGGGCAGATTCGGAAGCCTCGATTAAATTCCATATTTTAGCAATTTGTAGAAATTCCGAGGCATTTAAGTGCTCGGTTGAATTAACCCATAGTGGCCATCTTTGCGTCGGTAAAGCACGTTTACTCTGTCCGATCGGGCATTGGTAAAAACCAGAAAGTTGTCATTCATCAGATCCATTTGTAACACCGCTTCTTCAACATCCATAGGCTTGTATTCAATATTTTTTACCCGAACCTGCCGCTCATTGTCCTCTTCCGGCGGGTTTGTTTCTGGTTCTAGAACAAATTTTTTGGCTTTGAATCCAACCCGTCGTTCTCTTATTTTTTGCTTGCCTTTCTTAATCTGTTTTTCAAGTTTATCCAAAACCATGTCAATGGCAGAGTACATATCTGCTGTTTCTTCTTTGCCGTTGATATTGAGCCGGTCGCCGGCGATGTTGATTTCGGCAATATGACGAAATTTTTCAACCGACAAAACAACATTCGCTTCTGCTGGATTTTCAAGCAGCCGGTCAAATCGGTTTAATTTGTCTGTGACATAGGATTTTAACGTCTCGGAGGGATCAAGATTTTTAAATGTTACGGATGTCTGCATTCTGAAAACCTCCCTAAATTTGTTTGCGTTTGTTTGATGGTAATACTTTCAACATTTCACGATACTTTGCAACGGTTCTCCGAGCAATATGGATATTTTCTTCCTTCAAAAGCTTGGAAATCTTATCGTCGCTATACGGCTTTTTGGGATCTTCACCTAAAATAATCTGTCTGATTTTTTCCTGTACACTGGCCGATGCGATGGTATCGCCCTGACCGCGTTTAATGGAGCTGTTGAAAAAATATTTTAATTCAAAAATACCCTGAGGCGTATAGGCATATTTATTGGTTGTCACTCTGCTGATGGTGGACTCATGCATACCGATGTCCTGGGCGACGTCGCGCAGCACCATCGGCTTGAGATGCGCAATTCCTTTCTGAAAGAATTCATATTGGAAGCGCAGAATGCTCTCCATGACCCTGTAGATCGTTTTTTGCCGTTGATGAATACTTTTGATCAACCAGGCCGCTGAACGAATTTTTTCCTGTATATAATCTTCAGCTTCTCCGGATATTTTTTTACCGCGGCTGATGGAATTTTTATAAAACGAATTGACGCGCAGCTTGGGCATGCCGTCATCGTTAAGCATAATGACAAAATCGTTTTCTAATTTGTGAACAAAAATATCTGGATTAATATATTGGGGGGTGTCGTCGCTGAATTGCCTGCCGGGTCTGGGCTCCATGCCTTTGATCACATTAACCGCCGACACCACTTCATCCATGCTCACTTTCAGCGACTTACAAATGGCTTTATAATTCTTCTTTTCAAGTTCGCTGAGGTGGCTGGCGATGATATCGGTGATGATGGTGTTTTCGAATCCCAGATGCCTGGCTTGAATCAGCAAACATTCGCGCAGATCCCTGGCACATACACCAATGGGGTCAAAGGCTTGCATTTGCAATAAGATGTGTTCGACCTGCTCGAGGGGCGCATCGCTCATTTTGGCAATTTCTTCAAGCGGAATATCCAGATATCCATCTTTGTTAAGATTGCCGACGATGACGCTTGCAATTTCCTCCTCTTTTTTACTGGGTTTTAACATCAGGAATTGCCAGAGCAGATGATCTTTTAATGATTCTTTGCGGGCCACAAAGGTTTCAAATCTCGGGGTATCGCGGTCCTCAGTTTCATAATGGACCCGGCCAGGCGTGTTATACTCATCCAGATAATTGCTCCAATCGATGTCATCGTGAATTTTTTCCTCAATGGTAACTTCCTCGGCGGACATCGAATCGGCAGTGGAGATGTCTTCCTGCTCACTCAACTGGTCATCTGTTGCAGCATCTTGCATTTCCTCCAGGGCCGGGTTTTCCTCCAACTCCTGGTGGATGGTATCCAATAGCTCCAGCCGTGACAATTGCAACAGCTTAATGGCCATCTGGAGCTGCGGCGTCATAATCAGCTGCTGGGTAAGTTTGAGCTGTTGTCGTAGTTCTAGTGCCATGCTATAATTTAAATTCGTCTCCCAAATATGCGCGAATGGCGGCTTCGCTGGAGGCTATTTTTTTGGGCGAGCCGTATTCAATAACCTCCCCATCACATAAAATATAGGCTTCATCACAAACCCCAAGGGTATCCCGCACATTATGATCGGAGATAAGGATGCCGATACCCCGTAATTTGAGATGACCGATAATATTTTTTATATCATTTACGGCCAAAGGGTCAATGCCGGCAAAAGGCTCATCGAGAAGTATAAACGATGGGTTTGTGGCCAGCGAGCGCGAGATTTCAAGGCGCCTCTTTTCACCACCGGATAGAAGATGGGCTTTTTGATTGGAAAGGTGTTTTATGCCTAATTCATCTAACAGCATATCTGCACGCTCTGCTCGCTCCGCTACAGAAATCGGAAGAATTTCAAGGATTGCCAGGATATTTTGTTTTACCGTAAGCTTCCGAAATATCGAGGGTTCCTGAGGTAGATAACCAACACCTTTGCGTGCTCTGAGAAACATAGGATAATCAGTGATGTCTTCATCGTCAAGCAACACGCGACCCTTATCCGGTTTTATCATTCCCACGGTCATATAAAATGTGGTCGTCTTACCCGCCCCATTGGGGCCCAGCAGGCCGACCACATCACCATTTTCAACACTCAAGTTGATAGATTTAACGACGTTTCTGCCGCCATAGGTTTTTACGAGATTTTGCAGATGCAATGTTGTCATGCGCTATGAAACTATACACGCCGCGTGCCGTCTATCACGGCTTCGATTTGGTTGCCTGGGTTACTTGCTGAGCCATATGGTTTTATTTTAGAAGAGATGCCAGAAAAATGCAACCATTTCGACGAACACCAAAATGTTTGAGCCCAATTTTAGAAAAACTCCTTTTTACCGGGATAAATCACCGCCCTGACCCGATTTTGTGCGCTGCTTTCAACGATAAGTTTGCCCTCTGCCCGGAAAAAAATGATTTTTGACCCGGTAATCGAATGCGGCCCGCTACTCAGCTTAGAGTCGATTCCGGAAAGCGTAAAGACTTCTGTGTCTCTAATATATATGGCCTCCTCGGTCAAGGCCGTCATATTTTCCATCGTAATGGTGACGTTACCATTGGCAATGATTTTTGTTATGGCACCCTGGATCGTGGTGTCGCTTTTGGGGGAATTCGCATCCTGGTAATACACTCTCATTCTATCGGCACTGATTGTTGTCTTTTGCTGGGTCACCCGGACATTGCCTAAAAGCTCCGTTTCGCGTTTATCAAGATCAGCAATAACCTTATCTGCTTTGATGTGGATTTCTTCATTTTGGGTTTCTTTATTCTTTGTCTGAGCACCGGCAATGTTCGCGGTTTCCAATATAAATCCAGTTAACCCCGCAATGATTGCAAATGACAGACCAATAAACACGCGACAGCCGATGGGTTTACAATGCGCTGCTTTCAGAAAAGGTGCCCTCAACTTTTCCTTCTAAGGTGACTCTGTTGGTATTTAAATCAAAGGATGCCGTCTCGGCTGAAATTTTGCCCGATTCTGCGGAGATGACCAGTGGGACCTGACAATAGATAATGCGCTTTTTATGTCTATATTTCAATTGTTCGGTTGTGATGACATACTTGTCCTTGGTGATGACCACATTGCCCGAGACTTCAATGTTATTTGAATTGGTATGTAATTTTCCTTTATTGGCCTTGAGATGAACTTCACTGTTGTCTTCCAGATAGAAGGTTACGAAAAGATCCTCTAATATGACTTGATTTTTCTCGCTCATATAATGGGCGGAACTGGCTTCCAGACTCCATTCTTTTTTGCCATCGCGCGTTGAGGTTTGATGGATTTTACCGATTGACATGTCGGCGTCATCCCGGATGGTCGAGAGAATCAGTTCGGGAGTTTCGGAAATTCGCCGATAGCCGACATACACGATGATGACCAGACCGACCGTAATCAAAACCACCGCCGTCAAAAATAGCTTAATGCGTCTGGTACGTTTCTGGGGGCTCAAGGATTTCATTTCATGTGCTCGACGATATTATCCCAGGTTCCTTGTGCTTTTAAAATGGCTTCGCACACTTCTCTCACGGCACCGGCACCACCTGGTGCTAATGTCACCCAATCGGCATGGGCACGAACGATTTCATGGGCATCAGCGACAGTAATGGATAGCCCAATTCGGCGCATCAGGGCCAGATCGGGAATGTCATCGCCAACAAAAGCAATGCTATCGGCCTCAATCCCGGTGCATTTTTGAATTTCGTCCAATACGCGACTTTTATCGCTAACCCCATCAAAAATAAAGCGAATTCCGAGGTCATTGCACCGGCAATCCAGCGCTTTCGATCGCCGACCGGTAACGATGCCCACCTGGATGCCAGCGGACATGAGCAGTTTCACACCTAAACCATCTTTGGCATTGAATTGCTTGGTCTCATGGCCCGTGTCATCGTAAATGATGCTGCCATCCGTCAGCACGCCGTCGACATCGAGCAGTAAGAGTTTAATTTTTTTGAACTTATTGGTAATCATCGAGCTATTTTTTGATTTTATCGTTTTCCGAAACGAGATACAATAAAAAGATTCATTCGGTGTTGGGATTGTTTGCCTGCTTCTAGTTGGTTACCTCGACAAATACTCCATGCTATAACCTAGTCCGCTGCGATCGCCTTCCGGATCTTCAGAAGTTGGTTCAGCAAGCCTTCCAGGCTGTCGAGCTTTAATGAATTGGGACCATCACACAGCGCCTGGTCCGGATCTTTATGGACTTCCATGAAAATTCCGTCCACTCCGGCAGCCACAGCTGCACGTGCCAACAGGGGAGCATATTCTCTTTGACCTCCGGAGCTTTTTCCGGCTCCTCCCGGCAGCTGAATACTATGGGTTGCATCAAATATAATTGGATAGCCGGTGGCACGCATCATCATTACGCTGCGGAAATCAACCACCAGATTGTTATAGCCAAACATGGTTCCGCGTTCGGTAATCAGAATTTGCTGATTACCGGTGGAGGTGATTTTTTCCACCACATTGACAATATCCCAGGGGGCCAGAAATTGCCCTTTTTTCAAATTCACAGGTTTTTGCGTTTGTGAGATTTCCCGTATAAAGTCGGTTTGGCGGCATAAAAATGCGGGAATCTGGATGATATCGAGCGTATTGGCGGCTTCCTCAATTTCAGAGATGCGGTGAACATCCGATAAGACGGGTACGTTCAACTCTGATTTGATTCTCTGCAAAATACCAAGACCGCGCCTAAGGCCAGGTCCCCTGAATGAATGTATCGATGTCCGGTTGGCCTTGTCATATGAGGCTTTGAAAATAAACGGTATGTCTAATTTTTTCGTTAGCCTCTTGAGAAATACGGCGACGTCGTAGGCACTTTCATAATTTTCTAAAACACATGGTCCGGCAATGAGCACCAACGGTGAGTTTTGCCCGATCGTCAGATTCATTATTTTTACGGTATTAGCCATAATCTATCCTGTTGCTGATCAATCCATGGTTAAGCTTAATTTCCTATCCTGGGTGATGAAAAAAGTCAAGGAACGAAAAGAGGTCTTGATTATGATCGTATTTATTGTTAAATAAATAAGTTTTAAAAAAGAATAGAATTGGATGTGAGGCTATTGGAAAGAAAAAACAAAAAACTAAAGCTGTGGATAGGTATTGTCGCCGGTTTGATTATTCTTCTGCCTCTGGTTTGGTATTTGGTCGTTCGTCTCGAAGGCGAGAAACCCACTGTCGAGTTTGAACTTCTCTCCGCCTTTATCAGCCAATCCCAGGATGTGGCTGTTAACATCTCGGATGTCAAAAGTGGGGTGCGCAAGGTTTGGATTAGTCTGATGAAAGACGGCAAAGAGGTCACACTGGTTGAAGAAGAGTTTCCCTCTGTTGGCTTGGGGAGAGGCGGAAAAGTCCATCACCAACAGATACGTTTCAAGGTCGACACCGGCAAATTAGGACTTTCAGATGGAGATGCCATGTTACGCCTGGCCGTGTGGGACTATGCATGGCGCGGGTGGTTCAGTGGCAATCAAAGCTATTTAGAAAAAGCCATTACGATTGACACCCGCCCTCCGGAAATAGAGGTTTACAGCCAAGCTCATAACGTCAGTCAGGGCGGGACTGGATTGGTCATCTATCGCATTTCGGAGCTCTGTCCGATCAGCGGTGTGACGGTGGGGGAACATTTTTTTGCAGGCCGCGCCGGTGGATTTAAAGACCCAAAGGTGTTGATGGCATTTTTTGCCCTTAATTACGATCAGGGGCCAGGAACCGATATTTTCATAACCGCCACGGATCGGGCAGGCAACGCCACCCGGGCCGGGCTGAATCATTATATCCGGCGTAAGGTTTTTAAAAAAGACAACATCAGAGTTAGCGATAATTTCCTCGAGCGCAAATTGCCGGAATTTAGCGCCGATCTATCCCATGCGGCCGATGCCACACCGCTTGAAAAATTTTTAATCATCAATCAGAATCTGCGCCGGGCCGACTATGAAAAGATTAGCCAGACATGTCAAACTAGCGAGCCCAATTTGCTCTGGCAGGGCACCTTCAAGCGATTGCCGAGATCGGCCCCCCAGGCGGGTTTTGCCGATCATCGAACCTATGTATACAACGGTCGGGTCATTGACCACCAGGTTCATCTGGGTATTGATCTGGCTTCGGTCGAGCACTCCCCCGTGCCGGCAGCAAATCAGGGGATTGTCGTCTTTGCAGACCGGTTGGGAATTTACGGCAGAACCGTTTTGATTGATCATGGATTGGGTTTATTCAGCATGTATGCCCATCTCAATTCGATTTCCGTCAGTGTTGGCCAGAAATTAAAAAAAGGTGAGATCTTAGGGCGTACGGGCGCCAGCGGGCTTGCCGGTGGAGATCATCTGCATTTCGGGATGCTAATTCAACATACGTTTGTAAACCCCATAGAGTGGTGGGACGCTGCCTGGATTACCAATAACATCGCATCTAAAATTGACCAGGTGAAATCCAGACTCGGACAGGAGTGACGGTTATGAAGAAATATAAGGTCAATAAGACGTTTCAGGAAATTAACCGCAAAATTAAATCCGGTGAGGTGGTTGTCGTTACTGCAGACGAAATTATTGATATCGTCAAAGAAAACGGTGCGCTAGAGGCGGCTAAACATGTCGATGTCGTCACCACAGGAACATTTGCTCCCATGTGCTCATCCGGTGCGTTTATAAACTTTGGTCATACGGTTCCAACGCTCAAGGCTTCCAAGGTGTGGCTCAATAAAGTGCCTGCTTATGCGGGAGTGGCTGCGGTGGACTGTTACATCGGGGCTACCGAACCCCATGAAGATGATCCACTCAACAAGGTGCATCCCGGAGAATTTAATTATGGCGGCGGCCACGTCATTCAGGATCTGGTAGCCGGCAAAAAAATTCAACTGAAGGCGATTGCTTATGGTACGGATTGTTATCCGAACCGCATGGTCGAAAAAGAGATAACGCTGCGTACCATACCCAATGCCATCCTGTGCAATCCCCGCAACGCCTATCAGAACTATAATTGTGCCATCAACCTGACAAATAAAACCATTTACACCTATATGGGGGTTTTAAAGCCAAAGGCTGGAAACGCGAATTACTGTTCTGCCGGCCAACTGAGCCCTCTTTTTAACGATCCGTATTATAAAACCATCGGACTTGGAACCCGCATCTTTTTAGGGGGCGGTGAAGGCTATATTACCTGGCATGGGACGCAACACAACCCCGGTGTCAAGCGCACCCCAAATGGGACTCCGCTGACGCCGGCCGGAACCCTTTGGGTCATGGGGGATATGAAAAAAATGAGTCCCAAATGGCTTATCGGGCTCAGCATCCTGGGCTATGGATGTTCCCTGGCCGTTGGATTGGGTGTCCCGATACCCATATTAAATGAAGACATCGTGCGCCATACCGCCGTCTCGGATGAAGAGATTTTTACTCAAATCATCGATTATGGTAATGACTATCCCAACGCCATCTCAAAGAGTTACGGTCAGGTGAGCTATGCTCAACTGAAAAGCGGCCACATTACCTTAAAGGGAGAAAAAATTCCAACGGTTCCGTTGTCCAGCTTGGTCAAGGCCCGGGAAATTGCTGACACGCTGAAAACATGGATTTCAGAGGGGAAATTTTTGCTGGGGGAGCCGCAGTTTACTTTACCAAGTTAAAGGTGGGTGCTCGCCACATCGAGTACATTTTGTCTAGAAGATGCTGTTACGCGTATGACCTATTATGTCAGAAACCATTCGATCATTTATTGCGTTTGAACTGCCAGATGACGTGTTGGCCGCGCTGAGTGGCGTTCAAGAACGCTTAACCTCATACAGGCTTCGGGCGAAATGGGTGCGACCGGCAAGCATTCATTTAACCCTAAAATTTTTAGGAAATATTGAATCCGACAATATCGACGCCATCAAGAGCGCAATGGCATCAGCGGCTGAGGGATGTGCTCCCTTATCATTGGCGGCAAAGGGAATAGGTGTATTTCCGAACATCAGGCGCCCTCGGGTCATATGGATCGGGCTGAGCGGAGCGGTGAACCAGTTGATGAAACTGCAGCGCAAATTAGAAGACCATCTGGGCGATATCGGATTTGCAAAAGAGAATCGTCCTTTCAAAGGGCATCTGACCTTGGGACGTTTCAAAGTCGGTGTGAATTCAAAAGAGATCTTGCAGGCACTGACGGAATTTAGCGTTTTTGAGACCCATACATTTACGGCCCGCGAATTGATTCTATATAAAAGTGAATTGAAACCGTCCGGAGCCGTGTATTCGAAGCTGGAACGTATTTCGCTTGAGCACTAATTGAGCGAAAATGCCCAATTCGTATTTAATCGTTATTTGTCACGAGGAGGATATCATGAGCATATCGTCGGATAAACAAAAAGCCCTGGAAACAGCGATGGCCCAGGTGGAACGTCAGTTCGGCAAGGGATCGATTATGAAACTCGGGAGTCGGCCGGTTGTGCATGTTCCGGTTATATCCACCGGTTCCCTTGCATTGGATAAAGCCCTGGGAATTGGAGGGCTGCCGCGGGGAAGGGTGGTTGAAATCTTTGGTCCTGAATCTTCCGGTAAAACAACCCTTGCCCTGCATGCGGTGGCCGAAGCCCAGAAAAATGATGGGGTTGCCGCATTTATTGATGCCGAACATGCGCTGGATACAGCCTATGCCAGAAGACTCGGCGTCGATTGTGATGAATTGTTGGTTTCCCAACCGGATACCGGTGAGCAGGCCCTTGAAATTGCGGATATGCTGGTGAGAAGTGGTGCAATGGATGTTTTGGTCATTGACTCGGTTGCGGCTCTGGTGCCGCGCGCAGAAATTGAAGGCGAAATGGGTGATCCCCATATGGGACTGCAAGCCAGACTCATGTCCCAGGCGCTGCGAAAATTGACCGGAACCATCGGAAAAACCCTGACAACGGTCATTTTTATCAATCAAATCCGCATGAAAATAGGCGTCGTCTTCGGTAATCCGGAAACCACGACCGGCGGAAATGCGCTAAAATTCTATTCCACGGTTAGACTTGACATCCGCAAAATTGGCTCTATTAAGGAGGGACAAGATATTGTTGGAAGCCGTACCCGGGTGCGGGTCGTTAAAAACAAGATGGCGCCGCCGTTTGTGGATGCCGAATTCGACATTATGTATGGCGATGGCATTTCCAAGACCGGCGATCTCATCGATGTGGGGGTTGAGACCGGTCTCGTCGAAAAAAGCGGTTCGTGGTATTCGTATTCAGGTGAACGCATCGGTCAGGGGCGCGAGAATGCTAAGCGCTTCATGCTGGATAATCCAGACATCTATGCGGATTTATACCAAAAGGCCAGAGAAGCGACCGGGTTGTCCGCAAAGGATGTATCTAAAAAGGATGTATCTAAAAAAGATAGCGAAAAGACCCCGGAAGAGGAGTCTTAATTATTGAATATTGAAAATTTACTATTGAATATTGTTTGATAGAAAAGCAAGAGGTCGACTATTTATCGGTTACGCGCTGCGAGTTACGCGTTTCGAGTTACGCGCAACTTGAGACACGCTCCCCGCAAGCCGTATCTGGAGTCATCAATGACAGGCGACGACATACGTAAACAATTTCTGGATTACTTTAAAAAACATGATCATCGGATCGTGAGAAGTTCATCCCTTGTGCCGCAGGATGATCCCACCCTGTTGTTTATCAACGCCGGAATGGTGCAGTTTAAACGAATTTTTCTCGGAGAGGAAAAAAGAAATTACGTCAGAGCCGCCACCTCCCAAAAATGTGTGCGAGCCGGAGGCAAACACAATGACCTTGAAAATGTTGGCTATACCGCCAGGCATCATACCTTTTTTGAAATGCTGGGAAACTTCTCCTTTGGCGATTATTTTAAAGAGGGCGCCGTTGATTTCGCCTGGGATCTGTTAACCAACGGTTATGGTTTACCCGAAGATAAGCTATGGGCCTCGATTTATCTGGATGATGATGAAGCCTTTGATATTTGGCATAACCATATTGGCGTGCCTGAAGAGCGAATTGTGAGGTTCGGCGAGGAAGACAATTTCTGGGCCATGGGAGATACCGGGCCGTGTGGTCCTTGTTCTGAAATTCTAATTGACCGCGGCGAACCATACGGATGCGGGCGACCCGAATGCACGGCCGGATGCGAATGTGATCGTTATCTGGAGATCTGGAATTTGGTGTTTATGCAGTATAATCGTGAAGCATCCGGAAAGATGACGCCCCTGCCAAAGCCAAGCATTGACACGGGGATGGGGCTGGAGCGCGTCGTCTCCATCGTGCAGGATGTTCCCACCAATTTTGACATTGATCTCATGCGACCGATCATCCAAATGGCTGAGGACCTGGCCGAAAAGCGTTTTGGCGAATCCAGGCAGGATGATGTGGCCATGAAAGTTATTGCGGATCATAGCCGGGCGGCTGCGTTTTTGATTGGCGATGGAATTCTACCATCCAATGAAGGCCGCGGTTACGTGTTGCGCAGGATTATACGCAGAGCTATTCGTTATGGCCGCAACCTCGGATTGAATCGTCCCTTCCTTTATCAAACTGCTGAAGTGGTGTTTGATATCATGAAGACGGCTTATCCCGAGCTTAGCGAGGCGGCGCCATTTATCACCAATGTCATTAAAAATGAAGAAGACCGATTTTTAGAAACCCTCGACACCGGTCTCAAGCTACTAAACAACGCTCTGGCAGATATCAAAGCCAAAGGGCTGCATGAAGTACCGGGCGAGGTTATCTTCAAGCTCTATGACACCTATGGATTTCCGGCAGACATCGTCCGAGATGTTGTCCGTGATGAAGCCATGACCCTTGACATGGATGGATTTGATGAGGCCATGGCCGCCCAACGGGCAAAATCCAGATCCGTGGCGACCTTTAGCACCATCGGTGATGCGTATAGGAATCTATCTGCCCAAGGCGTAAAACCCGAATTTGTCGGCTATGACGGTCTTCGGGCTGAGTCCAAAGTACTGGTTTTGGTGGCAGACGGACAGGAGATATCCGAAGCTGTTGCCGGTCAGGCAGTTGAAGTGGTGGTTGAGTCCACGCCGTTTTATGCTGAAGCCGGTGGGCAGGTAGGGGATACAGGCAAAATAAGCGGTCCGAAGGCTGAAATGAGGGTGACCGGCACGGTGAAAGACCCCACCGGCCTGATTATCCACAAAGGAAAGATGGTATCCGGTAAAATTAAAAAGGGGGACAACGTCAGCCTGCAAGTCGATGAAGCCCAACGCAACGCGACAGCGCTCAACCATACGGCCACCCATATTTTGCATGCTGTCTTGCGACTGGTTCTCGGTGATCATGTCAAGCAGGCAGGCTCATTGGTGGCACCGGATCGTTTGCGTTTTGATTTTACCCATTTTTCCCAAGTTGATGCCCAAACCCTCAATCAGATCGAAACGTTGGTGAATCAGCGCATCCGGGAAAATATTCCGACGCACATTGCCGAGATGGATGCCGAGGACGCGTTTCAATCAGGTGCGACGGCCTTGTTTGAAGAAAAATATGGCGATCGCGTGCGCGTGGTGGCATTAACCGATTTTAGCAAGGAGCTTTGCGGTGGAACCCATACGGACCGGACCGGAAACATCGGTTTGTTTAAAATTGTGGATGAATCCAGTGTGGCCTCCGGCGTCAGACGTATTGAGGCCCTGACCGGTGAGGCAGCCTTGGCGCACACCCAGAAGACACAGCAAATATTGCAGGATACCGCGCATTTAATCAAAGATAAGCCTGAAGCCGTCTTCCACAGGGTTGAACGCATCCTGTCAGAGGTCAAAGCGCTTGAAAAAGAATTGGCGCATCTGAAGACAGCGCTGGTTTCGCAGACTGCAGACATTGGTGAAGATGCCGTAAAATCCATTAACGGTATTAAGGTTGTCGTAAAAAAAGTCGCGGTGGACAAGCCTGCTGCCCTGAGAGATCTTGCGGATCAATTTAAAGACAAACTTAAATCCGGCATTGTTGTATTAGGCAGCAGTGCCGGTCATAAGGCACTGCTGATCGTGGCGGTCACCAAGGACCTGACGGATCGGTACCATGCCGGCGACATTATCAAACAGGTCGCTGCGGTCGTCGGGGGAAGTGGTGGCGGCCGGCCGGACATGGCGCAAGCCGGCGGAACGCATCCGGAGAAGCTAGACGATGCACTTTCCAAGGTGTACGAGGTCATAGACAATATCTAGTGTCGTGTCCCATATGTAATTTACAAAACTCGGATTGAATTAATAATGCTTTATTTTCCAGAATGAAACTGGCTAAATCCTAAATTTGATGATTTCGTAAAAAGTTCAATAGTTCCCTCTTCCTTGACGGGAGAGGGCCAGGGTGAGGGTAAAAATTTGGTATTTATTTGTTATTTGGTGCTTTATAATTTGCTTGCCCGCCATCTTTCTGGCGGGGTGCTTGGAATTTTTTATATTCAAAGACTCAACCACTTTTAAAATTGTCCAAATTACCGGCAAAACGCATGATGCTGTGTATTCGAGGGGTTTTGAGTGGGTTAGCGCTTACGAAGGCTGATGCTGTTTTCGGCGGCATCGATCCAGCCCATGATACGCCGGACTGAAGCATCGTGGCGGGCATCCTCACCGAGACTCATAAATTCTTCTTGGCGTCCTTGGATTTCATCCAATAAGGACAGATCCTCAATTTGGCCCAGTCGACCGAACCCGCGGATCAAAACGGCTAAATGTTGCAGCAGGGCCTTTATATGATTGGGACTTTCTTTTAACAGATAGACCTGTGCGGCGGGATTCCCGTAGACATTCAAGGCGCCTTGGACGACGGTGTAAGCGGTGGTGCCACCAACCAGGGCTAAAAAGATATGAACCTCTCTTTCCAAGGCCAATAAAAATCGGATCGGGAAAAGGTTGTCGACCGAACTGGCCGGCTCCAAGGCTTGAAGAAGTTTTTTGCGTATGGTGACAATTTTTTCAATAAAGGCTTCCTGTTCCCCATCCACTTTCCATTTGGCATAATTCACGACCCTGGTATCCAGACCCTCTTTTACCAAGAGCACTTCTTCGGGTGTTATTTCGATGTCCATGTTTATTTCTTTATTATACGTCCGCAGGAACTGATTGGCCAACATCATGGCATTTCGATCCGGATATTCAACATGGTTGGGATTTGCCATAAAATCTGCCAGCAAAATTTTGATTGCCTGGATAGGCTTTTTGATTTCTTTAATTAACATTTGCAGCGAATTTAAAAACGGCAATCGATCGCCGCGCCGCGGGGTTTCTTTGAGAAACTCCCATAAAATATCAAAGACCTTCTTTTCATGGCAGGCAAATTTGGGAATGTTCTTCTCAAAGGATGCTCTCAGAAAGTTACCCTGGTCATCAAAACAGCTTTTGAATAGCCGAACAATATCTTCGGCATCGTCAACCGAAATGCCAAAGTCTTTGGCCATGGCCTCATATTGGGATGTATCAAATTCTGCAGCGGGATTCAATGCGGTCCGCATTTTTCTCTTTGAGGCAGTTCGCTGTTTTGCGGTGTTGATAACAGTTAGAACATTTTCATCCACGTTGGGTAAAGTGGTTTCGCCGCTGCCGGTCCAGAACTTCACCTCACCGTCATCTAATACCACATCATCGAGCAAATCGGCCGGCACCTGATCCATACCGCCCTGAACCCTGCGCATTACTTCCTGCATTAATTCTTGCCCTTTCGGATTTTGCTCCATGGTACGCATTAGATCGGTGATCAGAACGAGGCGTTCTCCGAAGCCTTCTTGGGTGATGTGTGCGTAGTCTTTTCCGAAAATACTCCTCATCGCCTGTTTTGCATTTCGGGGAGTACTGCTGAAGGTTTCTTTGACAAATCGGGCCACGCGGGCCTTGACGATTCCCGGGTCTAAGCCTGGAACGATGCTCTGAGGCGCAGCTGTCGGTGGATGTCCACTGCTGGCCGGTATGCCGGATTGCATTCCGGCACCATCACCGCTTTCGGCTTTGCGGTCTATTTGCGCCGTTAGGCACTTATCGCTGTTGATTTCAATAGGCGGCTTTACCAGCTGTTGTCGCAAACTTTTAATTTTAAACATTGCGCGGTAAACATCGGCAGGCTGATCCATGGATGCGGACAACTTGCCTGACTTGATCAGCCGAGTGACCTTTTGAGTCAACTCCCGCATGGTGTCGGGGCTTAAATCGTTTAGGGCGGCCACCAATGTCAGGTTGGGATCCGGCTGACTCATTTCGTCACAAATTGGCAAGAGGCTGTGTTTCTCGTCATCTTTTACAAATTCGATGGGCGTGTTGTTATCTACTGCGTAATTGTAGCAGGAGATCACCCGCAGAGAAATCCGCATCATCTCCAGGGATTGATCGGATAATGCGGGCACCTCCACCATTAGCGTGCGGACGCCCTGGTCTGCAAAACACTCAAACGATTTAATAAGCCGTCCCTCAAGATGCTTGACGCGCAACCCCATGCGTTTTGTTAAGTTCGCGATGGTGGCCGCGTCAACGATCACATCGCCGAAGGTTACCACATAATCTATATTTTCAGTGACCTTACCCGTCCGCGATCCGCGGTGATGGATATGGATAATGCCGTCATGCACCGGCTTTTGACCCAGTTCACGGAAGATACGGACCAATTGCCTGAAGGTATTCTTTTCGGCTTTGACCCCCTCCCAATAATGAGCATCCTGGAACGATGCGTTCAACAGGTATGCCAGTTCTACCAGAAGCATCCGCCAGCGATCCACTTGATCATCTTCCCCGGCTAATGCTTCAAATGGTGCGGCTTCCGTTTCAGGGGATGGGTGCGTGGGTACAGGTCTACTCACGCCGCCTAATTGTTGAAAACGTTTTTTGGCCGATTCGCTCATTGGATCTCATGTCCGGCACTTAATAATAAAAACTTTGAGACGAAACGTAAGTTAATCAAATCAACGGGGGCAAAAATCCCCCATCTTTTTTAAGCAAAAATAATGCCTATTTTACATCAAACTAAAAAATTGGCATATTAGTGTCTTTTTCGGAAAATATATTTAATAATATCAGTAAGATAAATTTTACCCCCTGATCCTTCCAATCAATGCTTTTTCCATTCTGACAGAGTGTATGTGTCAGAAATTGTCGCTTAGTTGCACGAATCTGATGACGTTAGATACCTTTCAAAACGTCAATCATCGTATATGCGGTTCCTTTCGCTCCCTGATTTACCTTTTCATTCAGGAATATGAGTGCGTCAAGGGTTCCTTTGGCATAGATATCGCGGCCATTGACATTATGGGTAAATTCAAATTTTACCGTCTCGTCCTGGGAGACAAGGGTATAGGTGTGCCATCCATGGCCGGCTAGATATGTCTCGGGTATACCCCATTGGGATGTTTGGGTAGCCGGATCGCGCTCTTTCATAATATTTTCTTCCGAAAATGGAATTCCCAATTTGTTAAAATAGCCGACCATAGCCTTGGCCGTTCCGCTGGTATCGGCTTTTCCTTTCTGATGACTTTCTTTAATCTCGAGCAAGTACCCTTTAAACAAATCCGGAAAGGTACTGGCCGCATATTCCATCATGGCTTGAAAACCGACAATTTGCTTGGCCATGTTCGGGGCAATAACGGCCGCTATCGAAGATGACACCACCGTATCTCTGAGCAAAACGCGGTCTCCGCCGGTTGTTCCCATCACAAAGGGCAGCTTATTTTGGCAATAGAATGCGGCGTTGTCATTGACCGACGAGGGATGGGTGTAATCCGTGCTCAGAAATTCACCATGGCGTTTTTTGAGATCATCAATAGCCTGGGCGCGTGTGTCTGGGCGGACCAGTTGAACACGCGTTTCTTCAATCTGATATTCATTTTCCTGGATTTCGGGACCTGTCAGAGCCGCTGGCACAAGTTCAAAGCGATCATCAGCAAGGATGTGTTTGGCTAGCGAGACAGCCATGTTGCCCGGAATGCCATTGACCATAGCTTTTATAGGGTTCATTTTGCACCTCCAATTGGGATTTTCTCGACCAGAGACAATAAAGCCGGAAATTCCGTCTTCCCGAAGCGCGACAGATTTCTTCGTAATGTCGTGACGGCCGGCGGTATATGTTGTTTGAAGTATTTTTTTCCCATAACGGTACTCAAGTAACCAAATGCGCCCAGGATTTGAAGGTTTCGCGTTATGCAACAATATTCAAAACAGCGACGAAACAGAGCGGGCTCGAGCTTTGTATCTGATGAAAGTCTTTTGACACAGTAAGTGAACAGCTGGGATCGAATGCGGTGGGGTAATTCAACGTAGGGGTCTATTAACAACGAGGCCAGATCATACTGCAACGGACCCAGCCGGCCTCCCTGGAAATCAATAAAGTAGAATTGGTTATCTTTAAACATGATATTTCTGGATTGCATATCGCGATGCATAAAGCCCATGGTGGCGTACTCAAGGGCTTTGCGGGCTAAAGAAATAAATTCAGCCGTATATGTGTCCCGGGCAACATCCCAGCCTAGATATCCATTTAAAAAGGCCTCAACAAAATAGCGACATTCTCTTTCCAAAATTAGCTGCTCATCATAGCGGGGCGTCTGATATGTCCAGGTCAGATCAAAACCCTTGGCGCCCTTCATGCAAAGTTCAATCAGAAGATTTATCACCTGCTGGTACCAGGAGATGATTGTTTCGATGTGATCTGTTTGGACGACAGCTGTTTGTAGATTCGTATTTCCTAAATCCTGAAGAAATACCAACCCGGCAAATCGATCATGATAATAAATTTTAGGTACCGGAATTCCGGCGGCATGCAGGTGACTGCCAATAAAGATAAATGAATCTATCTCGGCCATACCGCCACCCGTGTGAATCCCATGATCGACCATAATCAATGTCTGATGATCCGAACTCAAGCGGTACCAGTGTCTTTCTGATCCGTCGCCTTTGAGCTTTGTCTGGGTGATGGGTTTGTCACGATAATCCGAATACGCCTGCTTGAATGCTTGCGGAGCAGCAAATTGAATGGCGGATTCGGTGTAGCGCGCAGGGGTTCCGATATCATTCCAAAATACATTTTGAGAAATCATTGCCCTCAATCGTTTACCTTCGGCAATCATTTTTTTGAACGCATCAATGCTGCTTGAATAGCCACTGGACGGTATAAAATCAAGGATTTCAGGATTTAAGGCTTGAATGCCGGTGAAGGTAAGTTTTGATTTGGCTGGGTGAGCAGAATACTGAGATGGGTTACCGAAGTCCAAAATAAAGCCGTTTGGGTCCACCGAAACAGTGTTAATTTCTGGATCATCATAGAGCACCAGGGTGGCCGGATGATTATGCCGACAATGAAATTGATAAACCGTTTTGAACTCGATGGTGGATAGCACATCTCCGTTTACGACCATAAATGGCCGTTCATCCCAAAAATCGGCCACATTTTTTATGGCACCACCGGTTCCCAGTATTTCCGGTTCGTAACACGTATATATTGGGACGGCATAATTTTGGGCGGCCACAAACGCGTCAATTTGCTCGGGTAAGTGATGGGTGTTTATGATGACCGCTTCGCATCCCGCTCGGATGAGGTTTTGAATGGTGTAATCAAGCAATGGGCGACCGGCAACACAGAATAGCGGCTTGGGGATATCATTGGTATAAGGCTGCAGGCGGGTCCCCAGGCCTGCGGCCAGTATCATTGCCTTCATTTTACCTGTCATATCTGCAAATGCTTTAAGGAACGCGTGATCGCTTCAGCATAGAATCCAAGTTGATCCGAATTTTCTGCCCCCTTCACACCGCGACTCATGAAAAATTCGACGGCATTTTGATAACTGACCTTATTTAGGGCTTCATGGCACTCAATTTCTTTGCGCTTATACATTTGAAGGCCAATGTCAGCAATTTTTTTCAGACGGTCTCTGGCTTTGGTTGCGTTTTGCGGGGTTTGCCTGAAGTAGGATAAAACGACCCAGTACGATTCAAAGTACGTTTTCAAAAAGATGGAAAAAATCCTTAATTTGTGTAAACCCGATGGACTAAGATTATAGATATTCGGCTGGGTCGGATGAATGGACAGGATGGCAACATCGACAAACGCATTGATGCTTTTATGAACATAGTTCTCAATGGATTGATCCGCGTCATAGGCGAATTCGAATTTAAAAAAATCTTGCAAAAATTTGTAGCTGGCATACAGATCGGAAGCTGAAAACTGGAAGGCATCTTTTTCAAGAATGGCTAGCGCCGTAAATGCGGCCGGAATGAAAAAGGCGATACAATTGTTTTTGTAGTATTCAAAAAAGGGCCGTTTATTTTCTTTAATCAGGTAGGTTGTTTCGGAGGACTGTCCTTGTTTGTCTGTGGATAAGGGTTCGATAAATTTCCTCTGGACAAATTCGTCTAATGCTCGCTGGATGGCATGGTAACTATCGTAAACCAGGGTATCTGACAATCTTGCGTGTTGGGTCGCTGAATATCTCAGGTATGTCTCTACGATGGATATCAACGAATTGGAAGAAAAATTTTCAGCTCCGCAGTTCAGGATGGCACTGGCCACCAGTGCGTGAGGAGTTACCACCGTGACCCGGTTGATGGCATACAGCATTCGATGCCCCAAATTGCGACACAAGGCATTGAATTCGGCATTATCCATCTCTGTTAAAGATTTTTCCTGGCGCGTCAACAGTTCCTTAAGTGAGATGGGATCATGGAACTGGATATATATTTTGCCGTAGCGTTTTTTTAAGAATTTGCGGGCCCGGATAACTTGCCGAAGATTTTCCGGTTCTTTTTGACCGCCTTCAAGTTCATGAAGATATGACGATTCTTCCAGGACTCTATCGTAGCCGATATAAATGGGTACAAATATCATATCTTCACAGGCGCCGTTTTTATAAGCATTCAGAAGAATGGACAATAATCCCAGCTTGGGCATCAGTAATTTTCCGGTGCGGCTGCGGCCGCCTTCGATAAACTGCTCGACATTAAACCCTTCTTCGAGCAACTTATGGATATATTCTGCAAAAACCCGTGAATACAGGATCGCCCCTTTGAAGCTGCGTCGTATGAAAAACGCTCCGCCGCTTCGAAATAAAGGCCCCAACGGCCAGAAAGACAGGTTTTGACCCGCAGCGATCAGCGGACATGGCATATTATTGTTGTACAAAAGGTAGGAAAGGATCAAATAATCGATATGACTCTTGTGACAGGGGAGCAGAACCAAAGGCCCCTTTAAGGACACATTTTTTACTTTATACAGCCCATCGCGATTGACGGCTACCCCGTCAAACATGGTGTTCAGAATCCATCCGACGACAGCTGAATAAAAGTTGAGTACTGACGGGCTATATTTTGCAGCGATTTCTTCAATATAGGCATCTGCCCTTTTGCGAACCTGCTGGATCGGTATGTCCCGGTTCTCCGAATATTCATCCATAAATTTTTGAAAGCGCTCGCCGGTTAAAATACTCTCTTTAAGCTCTTCGCGGGATTTGATAATTGGCCCGGTGATGCTTTGACGATGACGGTTGAGCTGAACCAATAGATCTCGCCGCAGCATCAGTGACTGATATTCGATGTTTTTGGTTTGATTTTGCGCAGATTCCAGATATTGGTTGAGGTTTATCGGTTCTGATATTTCGACAAATACGCTACCCGGGTTTCTAAATAAGGTGATTACCCGTCGAATCTTACCGGGTTTGTCTTCGGGGCCGAAGAGCACGTCGATGATGGTTGAATGGGTGCGGTGAGGTTTTTTCGTAAAGAACATCAGTTGCGGGATAATATAAATCGGACGGTCAATTGATTGTTGGATCTCGATCAGGTATTGGATGGGGTCCGTCTTGGCTTTTACAAATCGGCGGTAGAATACTTCTTTGCCCACCATCGATAGATAGCCGCAACGGCCGTTCATAAGCTCCTCTTTGATATACCCGCTTTTGTAGGCATCCGGGAATTTAAAATTTCGCAAAAAGTAATCGACGTGTGCCAGTAAAATTTTTAGTAGACGGGATAGCGGCTGCCAGATAAGCAACCGGTATTCAAAACCAATCTGAGGAAACGGCAGCCCCAGCTGTTGATAACGGCGGTAATAGAACATAAACTCAAAATAATTCGTAAATTTGGTCGCATAAACGATGATGGCGTTTTTTTCGATCTGCTCAATAATTGCAGTTTGACTTTTTTCCAGCTTAATTCCGGAATAAAAAAGTTTCAGTATCAAGGCAGAAATGGTACCCAGTTGCTCTGGCAGAAAGCAACTGAAGTGATCATGCGTGCCCCCTAAAGCCGCATTGATCCACTCATTTACTTTATGACAGGGCTTCATTAACCAGCGGGTTAACGATTTTTTCATCGTGAACGTCCTATACTGATTTGGAACAGATCATCGTGAAACTTTACAATTGGATAATCGGATTGACATGTCGCGGATAGAGTTGTTTAAGTAGGTTCTAATATATGACGTTTAAGGCTAACAAAGCAACGGCCGCTTTGCAATATTTAAATTAAGCTTGAGTTGATATATATGTTGTGTTATTTTATCATTTAAATTATTTTCTCACAATTTGGTATTCGGAATTGATTCAATCAACGTCCTAAAGATAGTATCTATTTAATTCAGTCACGTAACTGTAAAACCAATTTGATCATCCAGATTGATTTTTTATAAAGCGAAAGGAGGATAATTTTTTATGAAAACGCTAATTGGTGGCGCAATTGCAGCGGCACTGGGTTTGATCGGAATCGCCGTTTGGTGGAGCCAATTTCTGATGGTGCTGGCCGGTACAATCCCGGTGATGTTGTTACTCGGTGGTGCGTTGGCGATTTATCTCGGCTTCGACGAGCTCAAGGATACCTGGAAGAAGGGAGAGGAGGAGGAGGAGAGCGAAGACACTACATCTCCCGGCGCAGGTGAAGAAGAAGTTGAAAAATATAAAAAAGAAATCGATGAGCTCAAGGGAGAGATTGAGGAATTAAAAAAAGAATAGAAAATTAGCAGAGTTTGTTTTGCAAGGGCCCGCATCCGGCATGCTGGGCTCTTTTATTTTTGACCCCCGCCATGTTTAATCGCGCTTCTGGCCAAAAAATCTGCCCGCTCATTGCCTTCATCGCCGGCATGTCCTCTGACCTTGATAAACGACAGGTCCTCAAATTTTGAAATTATCTTTTTAATCGAGCCAACGATGTCTTTATTTTGTCTAGTTTTCCAACCCAGTGTTAAGATGCCATAGGCATAGTTGCTATCTGTAAAAAGCTTTACCGGCAGCTCTGGATTGTTAACCGCTTTCAGTCCTTTTTCAATGGCTCTGAGCTCAGCAATATTATTGGTAGCGATTCCGATATATTCCGATATCTCCTTGCGATGTTTTCCATAGCGCAGCACGACCCCTATGCCCGATGGACCCGGATTTCCGGCGGAAGCACCGTCAGTAAAAATACAGATTACATCCCTGTCGTTGTGATCCGATTTGGATCCGATTTTTTGAGAGGGCTTTTCTCGCTTTAAAGAGGAATTTTTCGACTGTTTGTTTTGTTTAACAGCGTTGTCCGGTGCCGGAGAATCCAAGGGCATAACTGTCTCGGGCTTTACCCAATACTGGTAATCCTGATCCAACTGGTATTTAATCAACATCTTACCATCCTGAACAATGGGTTCGCCTGTGGTATTGGTTGCCAGCCACACTTTATTTTTTTTAAATCGCATGCGTTTCCATTTCGTGGCTTCTGGCTTCTGATCTCTGGTCACGGGCCAATTATCTCCGGCTTGTTGGTTGCTGGATACTCGATGCGTGATACTCGATGCTGGATATAAAAGGATAAAAGGATTGTAATAAATTGATTATTTATTTCTCAATTCCTAAATTTAATGGTCTCGTAAAAAGTTTAATTTCCCCTCCATT
>CP070694.1:4915245-4923435 GCA_020353355.1 Desulfobacterales bacterium
ATCTTATTTACATGCTTGCTTTCATAGCGGAATACCCCTTTTTGGAAAGACCGATTTACATTTTTTGTGAATGAAGGGAGGTGATATTTTATACAAAGGGATAGTGCAATGACCCTATCGAACACTGGTTGAACCTGCGTGTTTGGTCAAATTGAATTATGGTTCTCCGTTGACAGGAATCTTATCCTGTAATCGCTGACCCAAACACGGGAGGCGCTGTATTTCAGTAATAGGGTAATTCAACCGTCAACCAGTAAATGAGAAGGAGATTAAAATGGGTGCAAAAAAGAAAATAAGCCGTCGAGAATTTTTAAAGACTACAGGTAGTTTGGCTGTCGGGAGCGCCGCTTTTTCGATGGGATGGGGGATCGCCAGAGCCCAGCCTGCCGAGGTGAAGATCGGCGTCATCTATCCGCTTTCCGGATCGGTTGCACATGCCGGCAAGATGTCTAAAGATGCGGTTGACCTGTGCGTGGATTATGTGAACAACAAATGGGCCGATCTTCCGATTCCGATTGGGCAGTGGGAAGGGATTCCCGGCTTAAATGGCGCCAAAATAAAGCTGATCCACGCCGATCATCGCGGGGAGCCGGACAGGGGCGCGGATCTGGCTAAAAAACTCATTTTGGATGAAAAGGTAGCGGGGATTTGTGGGTGCTATCACAGTTCCGTGACAAAAACGGTCAGTACGGTGTGCGAAAGATACAAGATTCCCATGATAAACCCTGAATCCACCTCTCCTGATCTGACTACGAGGGGCTATAAATGGTTTTTTAGGGCCACACCGCACGACCGAATTTTCTTGAGAGACTTCTTTGAGTTCTTGGGTCTCTTGCATGAAGGCAAGGTACCTGGTGTGGGTGCCATTCCAAAATCAGAGTTATCTAAAATAGGCGCTTGCACCGAGAACACGGAGTGGGGCGCAGCCACCAGGGAAGTGATTAAGGAATTTGCCGGTAAATTAGGATACGAGATCGTATCGGATGTATCTTACCCCCATGAATCCCCCGATTTAACGGCAGAGGTTCGCAATCTTCTGGGTCCAAAACCGGACATATTAATGTTTGCCTCCTACATTTCCGATGCCATTCTTCTGACAAAGACCATGAAGGAGTTTCGAGCCAGCGCCAAGATGTTCTGGTCCCAGGACGTTGGATTTTACCAGCCAAAATTCATGGAAACCTTTGGCAAGGACATCGATGGGATCATGAACCGCACCGTCTTCTCCAAGAAGCTTTTTGGCGTGAAACCGGTTGCAGCCCATATCAATGAAGAATTCAAGAAACGCAGCGGTGTGGATTTCATGGGCACGTCTGCCAGGGCTTTCACCGGCATGCAGGCATGGGCGTATGTCCTCAATAAGGCAGGATCCACCGATCCGGAAGCCATTCGCCAGGCGGCTGAAGCCATTGAGATACCCGGCAAAGACCTGATCGTGCCATGGAAAGGGATTAACTTCGAAAATGAGGCGGGGGAAACAAACCAGAACACCTGGTCCAGCGGATTGATCGTCCAGTATCAGAACCAAGAGCCCGAGATTATCTACCCCGTGGATGTTGCTACGGCCAAGCTACTCTATCCATGGCCGGGATTGAAGTAACCCAAGGTGAAGTGAACGCTAATATGGATTTCAGAGATGAGCTTACCCGGGTGGCTTACCCGGGTAAGCTCAGAACCCATGCCTGATAGGAATGTCTTATGGAAACGTTATTGTCTACGACAATCTCCGGATTACTCATGGGAATGCTTTTTGCCCTGGTTGCCCTGGGGCTTGCCATCATCTTCGGCGTGATGGATATCGTCAATTTTGCCCACGGCGAATTCCTGATGGTCGGCATGTATGCTGCATTTCTTACCGCTACCGGCCTCTCGATGGAGCCGCTGCTGACCCTGCCGGTATCCGCGGTGATCTGTTTCATATTGGGTATGGGCTCGTATTATCTGCTCGTCAGATATTTACTCAAGGGGCCCATGCTGGCCCAGCTGTTGGGCACCTTTGGATTGATGATTTTCATAAGATATCTGGCGATGGCGATTTTCGGCCCTGATTACAAAACCCTGGAGCAGGGTCTCCTGATCCGCCCGAGCATCAATTGGGGTCCGGTGATGATCAGCTATCCTAAACTAGGAGCCGCTGTGATCAGCGTCACGGCCTTTGGTGCCGTATACTGGCTCATCAATCGTACCCGCCTGGGTATGGCGCTGAAAGCCACCGCGCTGGATGTAGAAGCCGCCGGCTATATGGGCATCAATACGGAAAAAATGAGGGGACTGGCCTGGGGCCTTGGCGGGGCCACGGTGGGCATTGCGGGGGCGTTGCTGACCAATTTTTACTATGTTTTTCCAACGGTGGGCCTGCTTTTTGTTATGATTGCCTTTGCAACCGTGGCCCTGGGCGGGTTTGGATCCATCAAAGGGGCCTTTATTGCCGGTTTAATTATAGGGCTTATCTGGGATTTTGGGGGAACCTATGTCGGTCCTGAATATAAATTTGCCCTCATTTATCTTACCTATTTCTTAGTCATCATACTACGGCCGCAAGGGCTTTTCGGGTGGTAATGCCAATGCACGCGCTGAAAGATGCACTTTCGTTTGGAGATTTGCCTGCCTCAGAAAGGATCGGTTTTGCCATTTTCATCGCTTTCTGCCTGGTCTTCCCCTGGATCTCTAAAGGATCCTTTGCCCAGGCCGTAATGATCCAGTTTCTTATTTTTTGTTTATATGGACTCGGGTGGAATCTGATCGGCGGATATGGAGGTCAGGTAGCTTTGGGACAGGCAAAAAATGTGGGAATGTCTGCCTACACGGTTGCCTTGTTTATGGTCTGGTGGGATGTGCCCTTTTGGTTTTCCACACCCATAGGTGTGATCATCGCAACGGTTGAATCCTTTATCCTCGGCTATTTCCTATTGAGGCTCAAGGGTCACTATTTTGCGATTGCCACCATTTGCGTATCCCTCGTTTGGCAGCAATTATTTGTCAATTGGGATCTTATCGGGGGTGCCCGCGGGGTAGAGCTACCTTTAAAGGAAACCCCGAACTTCGTCTATATGCAGTTTACATCTCCCATCTATTATCATTATTTTGCCTTTGTGCTCGTGATGGGCGCCATCTTATTCATGAATTGGTTCCGCAAATCAAGGTTGGGCTATCAACTGCGGGCGATTAGTGCAAACGAGGAGGTTGCCGAGAGTTTAGGGATCAACATCCATTGGGTAAAAGTCAAGGCCTACTGCATCACCGGCGTCTTTGCCGGCATGGGGGGCGCTTTTTACGCCGTTTACTATAATTACATCGACCCCTTTTCGGTCATGCATCTGGAGCTTTCCATCATGATCGCCTTGATGACCATGATTGGCGGAGCAGGATCTATGTGGGGTCCGATCATCGGAGCAATGATTCTTATTCCTATGGATCGCTACCTGGGTGCCTGGCTTGGCGGAAGTGGCATTGTCGGGGTGGATTTCATGATTTATGCCTTTATGGTGATGGTCATCGCCGCTTATGAACCCAGAGGAATCTGGGGCATCATTGAAAAAGCTCGTCGCAGGCGTTAGGCGCATAGGGCTGTTTATCTGATAACATGTTGGACAGAAACTGAAGATTTTCCGCCGGAGTGTGGATCGAGTACCATCAGGTTTCAGGTGTCAGTGTTCAGGTTTCAGATTTTATGTTTCTCAGTTCTGACACCTGCAACCCGATTCGTCCAAGGCGGCATTCGGGTTAGGGAGAACTTCCCGTTATGGCCTTATTGGAAGTCATCGGTTTGACGAAAAAATTTGTCGGTGTGGTTGCCAATGACCGCATTTCCTTTGAGATTGAAAAGGGTGAGATCGTCGGACTCATCGGTCCGAACGGTGCCGGGAAAACAACCCTGTTTAACTGTATTGTTGGATATCACAAACCGGACCAGGGGACCGTTAAATTCAATGGCAAACCTATTACCGGATTCAAACCCTTCCAAACCAACCGGGCGGGGATCGGCAGAACCTTTCAAATTATGAGTATTTCGGGGAGCCTTTCTGTCTCAGAAAATGTCATGGTAGGATCTTTTTGCCGGGTTTCCGACTCACGAACTGCCAGGCAAGAGGCTGCTGAAATCCTAAATCTGATGGAATTGGAGCAGGAGGCGCAGGCACGTATGAACGAACTGCCGATAGCCGCTCAAAAGCGGGTGGGTCTCGCCATGGCACTGGCTACCAAGCCAAAGATTCTGATGCTAGATGAGGTGGCGGCCGGCCTAAACCCCAGAGAAACAGAGGAGATGGTCGCCCTGCTTCAGAAAATTCATGCAGCCAAGGATCTGACCCTTTTTGTGACGGAACACGTGATGGAAGTCGTCATGCCGATCTCTCAGCGCATTATCGTCCTGGATGGGGGTCAAAAAATCGCAGAGGGAAAGCCTCGGGATATCGCCAACGATGAACGGGTGATCCGGGCGTATTTAGGTGAAAAGTATGTTGAAGGTCGAAAACATTGAGGTTCGATATAGCGGCGTTCCCGTCATTCATGATGTTTCCCTTGATGTGAATGAGGGAGAATTGATTTCGGTTGTCGGCGCAAATGGTTCGGGCAAAACCACGTTGCTAAAGACCATATCAGGTACCCTGCATCCGACCAAGGGCAGCATTCAATTCGATAATGAAGATATCACGAGGAGTTCTACGGTGGATATCGTAAGGAAGGGCATCACTTATGTTCCTGAAGAGCGAAGGATTTTCGGCCCCCTGTCTGTCGAGGAGAACCTGCGGTTAGGCGCATATATTTTGAATGATAATGAGGCGATCGAAACGTCCATTGAGTATGTGTATGGCCTCTTTCCCATTTTAAAAGACCGGCGAAAACAGAAAGGCGGAACGCTAAGCGGCGGTGAACAGCAGATGCTTGCTATCGGCAGAGGCTTGATGGCATCGCCCAAGCTGCTGATGCTGGACGAACCCTCCCTGGGACTTATGCCCAAGCTGGTGGATGAGATGTTAGACGCGGTTGCCACCCTAAAGGGAGAAGGTATCACCATTTTACTCGTTGAACAGAATGTTCGAGAGGCGCTGGAAATGGCAGATCGAGGATATGTCTTGCAGACCGGTCGAACGATATATAATGGAAGGGGTCGGGAACTCTTAAAAACCGATATTATTAAAAAGGCCTTCTTGGGAATCTAGCTCATCACATCAGCGTCAGATCTTCATCTTTCAAATCTGAGACGAACATATGACCCGGGGCGTGGGTGATTACCCGGTAAAGCGGCACAGACGTTGCCGCCAGCTGGGAAGTGACCCCACAGGCCCAGAATACTTGTACTTCTCCGGGCCTGATGGTTACCGGATCTCCGAAATCCGGTCGATGGATATCCTTTATCCCGATTTCTTCCGGAGCTCCCAGATGAACCGGTGCGCCGTGTGTGAGATGAAAACGGGTGGTGACTTGAACCGCCCGCACGGCCTGTACCGGCGTCATGGGACGCATGGTGACGACCAGGGGCGCAGAAAAAGGACCGGCTGAGCGGCATTGAATGCTGGTTTTGTACATCGAAACGTTTTTGCCCTCTTCCATGTTGCGGATCGGCAAACCGGCGGCCAACATGGCATTTTCAAATGAAAAGCTGCAGCCCAGCAGAAAACTCACCATACCGTCATCAAAATAATCGCTGACATCTTCTACTTCCGTTTTTAACTCACCCTTTTCAAACACCCGGTATCGGGGCACATCGGTGCGAATATCCGCTCCGCGGGCTATGGCAGGTTCAACCGCTCCGGGTTCTAAAACATCTAAAATCGGGCACGGTTTGGGATTGCGGACACAAAAAAGCAAAAAATGAAATGCCGCTTCCTCCGGAAGCATGACCAGGTTGGCCTGCACATAACCCGGTGCGGCACCGGAGGTGGGTGTGGTCCACTGCCGAGAACGGATAAGCTGGCGTAATTCTTTGGGAGATAAATTGGGATCCATGATGTTTTTTACCCTCTTATTTTTTTCGGTACTGTATATAAAAATCCGGATAATGATTTTGTCTATTTTATTTCGCTTTCTTGTCACCCGGCACTTCTCGGCCAAATACCATCAACTTGAGATCGCTTCGCTTGCAATGACATTTTTGCTGTTTCGTGCCGTCATTGCGAGGAGTCACGCCTTGGCGTGACGACGAAGCACTCTCGCGGTTCATTTTAACGGGTATCATTACCTATCGGCCGGTTTTATTCGATATCCGAATTCACTCTATTTGTAAAAGAATTTATTATCCTTTTTGGGTGTATGCAAAAATTTAAATAACAATAACCTCCTCATTAAAACTATTGAATTGTTCCAATCCATCTCGGGTTACCACGTGGCTGTTTTCGATTCCCATAACACCTTTTCCGGGAAATACCAGTTTGGGTTCCAGGGCGATGGTCATTCCCTCCTCTAACTCAAGATTTTGTCCGGCAGCCAGAAATGGAAATTCATCGACCTCCAATCCAATACCATGACCGACAAAACGGATGCGCTCAGGCCCATGACCCATAAAGTAATCTGCGTAGCCCCACGCGGTTGTTTTTTTTAACGCGTACTCGTATATTTCTCCGGATCGAACCCCCGGTTTTGCCAATTTTTTCAACATCGCTTGAAGCTCCAGCATCGCCGCATGGGCAGTCATCAGATCCTCGGAAAGTTTTCCCAGGGAAAAAATTCGGGAATGGTCTGAAAGATATCCCTTGTATGCAAAGAAATAGTCAACCAGCACCGGTTCATGACGCTGAATGGGTTTACCGCTGGGACCCTGGGCCACCGCCGGATTGGCACCGCGTCCTCCTGTCGGTGACGACAAAAAGCTGGGTATTGCACCGCTATCCCCTGACAGCAGGTGTCCGTAAAACATCTCACCCCCCCACAATCGCATCCGGACAACTCCCTGGTGCCCCAGCCTGCGTGCCTCAGCCTCAATTTTTCCGGCAAGCTCCAGCTCGGTCATGTCCTCTCGCAATAATTCCGGGACCCGACTGGCAACTTCGTCTGATAACTTGGCGGCCTCACGCATAATGTCGAGTTCATAGGCTGATTTTACGGAACGAATTAATCGAATCGCATAAGATATGTCTATGATTTTAGCGTTTTCAAATATGGATTGATAATTAAAGTATAAATTGGCCGGCAGCACATCGAGCTCCAAACCCAGGGTTTTCGGCATATCATATCCGTTTTGCCTTAAAATTTTCGCAATTTTTTTAGGGCTATTTAAAGCCACAATGCGGCGTATGTGAGACTCGGCCATCGCCCGCTCCGAGCTTTTATAGGCCAAAAGGAGGGGGGCACCATCGGCCGGGATATACAAATTTGCCTGTTGACTGGTGCCGGAAAAATAAAACAGATCAACTCGCTGTATAATCAGGGCCGCAGCGATATTGTTTTGCCTAAGATAAGATTTTAGTTTTTTGATTCGCAGGTCAAGCTCGGATTTGGGGGTATTTGCATCACGATCGCACAATTTGGTAAGATTCCTCACTTATGCTGTAACTTTCCAGCACCGCACGAAATGCTCATCACCGACCATTTCAAAACGTATATCACCGTGCTGACATTCAGTTTCCTGGAGAGGACATCTGTCTTGAAAATTGCATCCCGCAGATGGATTTATCATTTTCTGCAGTTCATCACCCGCTAGGCGTACTTCGGGGGTATCGTCTTTTTCGGGATCGGGTACGGCAGAGAGTAACAGGTGGGTGTATGGATGTTGGGAGTTGTCGAAGAGTTCATCCGCCGGCGCATATTCCATAATCTGGCCTTTGTACATGACCGCGACGTAATTGCACAGATAACCGACCACATTGAGATCGTGGGAAATAAAAAGATAACTCAATCCCAGCTGATCTTGAAGGTCTTTTAGCAAGTTGATAATCTGAGCCTGGATAGAGACATCCAATGCGGATATTGGTTCATCGCATATCACCAGTGACGGGTCTACGCTCAATGCCCTGGCAATCCCGATCCGCTGGCGCTGGCCGCCACTGAATTCGTGGGGGTATCGGTCTATGCTGCGCGGGGACATCCCCACTATTTTTAAAAGGTATTCGAGTCTATCTCTAAGTTCTGCGGCCTGTCGGAAGCCGGCGATGCGAAGCCCTTCGGAAATGGATTGTCCGATGGTCATTCGATGGTTCAGGGATCCATAAGGGTCCTGAAAAATGATTTGAATTTCTTTGCGCAGGGGCTTCA
>CP070694.1:4923535-4926101 GCA_020353355.1 Desulfobacterales bacterium
ACAAGTTTGCCTCCCGCGGTATACTGGTGATACCATTGGATTTTCTTGACCTGGATGATGAGTTTTCAAAACGACACATGTACTGGGGAATGGGAAAAATGATCATGAAAGCCAGCCGATTGGTTGAGCGCCACCCCCAGCTGTTCGGAACCTATATCACCAATTTTTCCTGCGGTCCGGATTCCTTTGTCATCGGATATTTTCGAGAGATCATGGGACGCAAACCCTCTTTGACCCTGGAGCTGGACAGTCACACGGCCGATGCCGGTCTGGACACCCGGGTGGAAGCATTTCTGGACATTGTTCAGGCTTACCGCCAATTGGTTGCCAGAAAAGAAATCGTGCCGAAAAAACGCACCTTCGTTCCGGCCCGCACGGTAATGGATAATGGCGGCGTAAACGTCATTACCTCAATGGGCGACATGTTGCCCCTGACCGATCCGCGCGTCACTGTTTTGTTGCCATCCATGGGCCGCTATGGTTGCGAAGCATTTGCGGCCATATTAAAAGGCTACGGCTTTAATGCCAAGGCGCACAGAGAAGCAGACGAGGCCATCCTCAAAATAGGACGGGCCAACACCTCCTGCAAAGAATGCCTGCCGTTAATTCTCACCACCGGAACCCTGCTCAGCTACATCCGTAACGGCAAGCGCGATGATGAAGTCTTGGTCTATTTCTTTGCCACCGGCTCCGGACCGTGCCGCTTCGGACAGTATTACATCTTCATGGAGGATCTGGTAAATCGCCTCGAAATACCGGATGTGGCTATGTTTGCGCTGACATCCGAAAATTCATATGTGGGCATGGGCGACGATTTCGAGCGCCGCGGCTGGTGGGCGGTGATCGTATCGGATGTTATTGAAGATATTCGCTCAATGCTCTTGGCAAACGCTGTCGACACCCGATCCGCGATGAAAATTTTTGAAGCGGAATGGAGCAAAATTTTGAACCAACTGGAAAACGGCGATTATGAGGGGTTGGAACGGCAGCTGTCTCAAAGTGCCGAGCGTTTTCGAGGCATTGCCTTGAAACGGCCGCCGCAAACCGTGCCCACTATTGCCTTGGCCGGTGAAATCTTTGTACGGCGTGATGCCCTATCGCGCCAGTATTTAACCGAACGTCTGGCGCAAAAAGGGTTTGCCGCTATTTGCTCACCGGTGGCCGAATGGGTATTGTACTGCAACTACATGGTCGATGAGGGATTGAATCCCGATAATATGAGACCGCTTGAAAAGCTGAAATTTAAAATCCGCAATAAGTTTCAGGCTCGCTACGAACGACGCATTAAAGCGATCTTATCCGGTTCAGGGCTGGTGCATGCCCAACCGCTGGACATGAGAAAAATCATTAACAATGCATCACCTTACATATCCCGCGATCTTCCGGGCGAAGCCATTCTGACCGTGGGCGGTTCGATGGAGGAAGTTGTCTCCCACTCCTGCGGCGTGATTGCCATCGGCCCCTTTGGCTGCATGCCGAATCGGTTGTCGGAAGCGATTTTAAACGAAACCATGAACAGCAAAGCAAAGATGGCGACTGAACCCGGAAACAAGCAGCTTCGGGCGGTGCTCACGGACATCGACGAACTGCCGTTTTTGGCAATTGAAAGCGACGGCTCTCCGTTTCCGCAACTGATTGATGCCAAACTGGAAACCTTTTGCCTGCGGGCGGAACGGCTCCATCAGCGAATTATGGAGGTTAACAACAAACATTAGAATAGTTCATCGTTACTGGTTATTCGTTATTAGAAGTTGATGATAATCTCATTTAACCAATAACAAATAACGAATAACACCGAATTGAGTCTTGACTCAATTTGCCAGCTTTACCTATCCTCCGAAACGGAAAGAACCAGAACATGTCCAGTTCAAACCCTCAGGAAATCATACGACTTCCTGAACCCAGATATGATGGTTCCGTATCTGTCGAGCACGCCTTGCTCACCCGCCGCTCCGTTCGCAACTATAAAAATGAGCCCCTGACTCTGGCTGAAATTTCCCAGCTCACCTGGGCCGCCCAGGGAATCACCACCTCCGGCGGCTATCGCACCGCCCCGTCGGCCGGAGCACTTTACCCCCTCGAGCTCTATGTCGTGGTCGGAAACGTAACCGACCTTCCGGCCGGCATTTACAAATATCTATGCCGTGATCATGCGCTGAGGCGAACTGTTGCCGGAGACAAACGATCCGAGTTGAGTCGCGCTGCCCTCGGCCAGGGTTCGATTGCCAGAGCGCCGGCTGTCCTGTTATTCTGTGCGGTCTACCCTCGCATTGCCGGCAAGTACGGCGACAGAGGAATCCAATATACCTTTATGGAAATCGGCCATGCGGCGCAAAATGTGTGTCTGCAGGCAATTGCCCTTGATCTGGGCACGGTGGTTATCGGGGCTTTTCGTGATAATGAAGTCAAATTGATTGCCGATCTGCCGGCAGATGAGGAGCCCACATATTTCATTCCGGTGGGACGATAACGGAAAAGTTATTCGAACTGCAGAATCCGCCTATATTTGTGCCATATGGCATTATCGGAGGCGGACAGAATATCGATCGGTCATTGCGAGGAGCAG
>CP070694.1:4926201-4930532 GCA_020353355.1 Desulfobacterales bacterium
CCCAAACTGGTCGAGGTCGGCCGGCATTTAAATATTGAACTGAGAACCCTCAGTGAAGTCAAAGAAATAAACGGTAACGCAGGAAATTTCCTCGTTAAACTCATCAAGCATCCCCGATACATTAATGCGTCTTTATGTATCGCCTGCGGTTTATGTGCTGAAAAATGCCCCAAAAAGATCGAGGACAAGTATAATGTTGGGCTTGTCAAACGTAAATCGGCATTTGTAGAATATCCACAGGCGGTTCCCTTAAAGTATTGCATCGACGGTAATACCTGTATCTTTATCCAAAAGGGAAAATGCGGCGCGTGCAAGAAGTTTTGCCCGACTGGCGCGGTTGATTTCGATCAGAAAGAAGAAACTGAAACTCTCAACGTCGGCGCTGTAATTCTTGCACCGGGTTTCAGCGCATTTGATCCATCCAAATTTGACAATTACCAGTACGCCAAACTCCCCAACGTGATCACCGCGATGGAGTTTGAGCGCATCCTTTCTGCCTCCGGACCCACCATGGGCCATATTTCTCGTCGTTCAAAAGACGCAAGAGACCCCAAAAAGATTGCCTGGTTCCAATGCGTCGGCTCCAGAGATATGAATAAGTGCGACCATTCCTACTGCTCGGCCGTATGTTGTATGTACGCCATAAAAGAGGCGGTGATTGCCAAAGAGCACGTGGGTGATGATCTGGACTGTGCTATTTTCTACATGGATATGCGAACCCATGGCAAGGAGTTTGAACGCTTTTACCATAATGCCCGCGAAAAGCACGGCGTTCGGTTTATCCGCAGTAAAGTGCATTCCGTCACAGCGGTGGGCGATACCGATGATCTCGAAATACGTTACGTCAATGAAGGCGGTGAGCTGAAAACCGAAGTCTTTGATATGGTTGTGCTTTCCGTCGGCCTCGAGATATCTTCAGACGTCGTCGAACTGGCCCGGCAGTTAAACATGGACGTGACACCGGGTAATTTCTGTCAAACCCAGACATTTTCTCCGGTGGAGACGTCCCGGGAAGGCATCTTTGCATGCGGGGCATTTCAAGGCCCGAAAGACATACCTCAATCGGTAGTCGACGCCAGCGCCGCAGCCGCTGCGGCCGGTGAAATATTGAGTCCGGCACGCCATACGGAGACGAAAACGCCGGAAATCGTTCCCCAGACCAACGTCATCAACGAGCGTCCCAGAATCGGGGTGTTTGTCTGTCGCTGCGGTATAAACATAGCGGGGGTCGTGGATGTACCGACGGTGGCTGAATATGCGGCCACCCTGCCTTATGTGGAGTACGCCACCGATAATCTGTATTCCTGTTCGCAAGACACCCAGGAAGCCATGGCCCAGATTATCAAACAAAAAAAATTAAACCGCGTCGTGGTGGCTGCATGTACCCCCAAAACCCATGAGCCGTTGTTTCAGGAAACCCTGATCAACGCCGGCTTAAACAAATATCTGTTTGAGATGGCCAATATCCGCAATCAGGACTCCTGGGTCCATAAAAACAATCATGATTTGGCAACCCAAAAGGCCAAAGACCTCGTGCGCATGGCGGTTCACAAAGCGGCCTTGATGGAGCCCCTCAAGGAAACGGAACTCAATATTGACCAGACCGCCATGATTGTTGGAGGCGGCATAGCAGGTATGGCGGCGGCAAGAAGCCTCGCCCGCCAGGGGTATGAAACCCACATTATTGAAAAAAATTCGCACCTCGGCGGCCAGGCCCGGAATCTTTACCGCACCGCAAAAGGCGAAGACATTCAGCAAAAACTGTCAACACTGATCAATGAGATTGAAACAAACGAGAAAATCCAGGTTCATTTGAACACGCAAATCAGCCATGTAGAGGGGTTTGTCGGCAATTTCGTGACGACCCTTTCCTCAAATGGAGACGAGCAAGAACTCGAACATGGTGTCGCTATCATGGCCACCGGCGCATCGTCCTTGCAGCCGAATGAGTACAGCTACGGTAAAGACCCGCGGATTCTAACGGCGCTTGAGCTTGATCGTAAGTTTATTGAAAACGATGCTTCTTTAAAGCGTCTCAACACCGCTGTGTTTATCCAGTGTGTCGGCTCACGGCAGCCGGAGCGCATGTACTGCTCCAGGGTTTGCTGCAGTCATTCCGTGGATAATGCCCTGCAGTTGAAAAAACTCAATCCCGACATGAATGTTTTCATTTTGTACCGAGATCTGCGAACCTATGGCGAACGCGAGCTTCTTTATAAAGAGGCCCGCGAGGCAGGCGTTATCTTTATTCGTTACACCCTCGAGAATAAACCCGAAGCAATATTAAAAGACGGCAAACTGCTGGTGCAGGCCGTGGATCACATTATCGGTCGCCCGGTGGAAATTGATACGGACCTGCTCACGCTGGCAACAGCGGTGATTCCCAACCGGGATGACAGGTTGGCCAATTTCTTCAAGGTACCGTTGAATGATGACGGTTTCTTTGTGGAACGCCATGCCAAATTGGGACCGTCGGAGTTTGCAACCGATGGTGTTTTTCTGTGCGGCCTGGCCCATTATCCGAAACCTATCGATGAGTCCATCGCTCAGGGACAGGCAGCAGCATCGCGGGCGGTTACCTTGCTGGCCAGGGAAACCATTTTTACCAGCGGTACGATTGCAGAAACCAAACCCATGGACTGCAGCCAGTGCGGAGTATGCGTATCAATCTGCCCATATTCAGCGCCTTCATTTGTGGAAGAGGGACCATTTACCGGAAAGGCACTAATCAATCCGGTATTGTGTAAAGGATGCGGTCTATGCGTAGCATCCTGTCGTTCCGGAGCCATCCATCTAAAAGGGTTTGACAATGATCAAATCTTTATGCAAATCTTCGCGATGAATGAAGCAGTTTAGTTTGGTTAATTGGTTGAATAGTTTAATCGTTAAAGAATTTATCTCTTTGAGTAGAAAGTATTGCATCTTCCTTAGTTAACCAATCAACCAATCAACTAATCAACCAAATAACGGGAGAAGACGAAGTATGTCCGAATGGGAACCGAAAATTGCGGCTTTTTTATGTAATTGGTGCAGTTATGGGGCCGCTGATCTAGCCGGGGTGGGCCGGATGGAATATCCGACCAATATCCGGGTTATCCGTATCCCCTGCACGGGACGGATGGACCCCAAATTTTTCCTGGCAGCCCTACGGGAAGGTGCTGACGGTGTATGGGTTTCCGGGTGACATCCCGGAGAATGCCATTACCTGGAAGGTAATTACTACGCCCGACGAAAATTTGCCTTGTTTCAAAATCTCATGGAACATATGGGAATTGAACCCGGACGGCTCCAATTCTCATGGGTCTCTTCGGCAGAATCCACCAAATTTGTAGAGGTGGTCAAAGAAGTTACGGATGCAATAAAGGCCTTGGGACCAAATGAAACCTATGTAAAAACAAAGGCTAAGGTTGCTTGAAATGGTAAGTTACATGGATAAGATCAAGGAAATTTCTGCCAGACTGCTGAAGGATTGCACAGTTGAAATGGTCATTGGATTCCGCAAGGGCACCGTGCCCATGATGAATGAGCCCCATTTTGTCAAAAGCGCCCAAGACGTTGAGAAATTGGTATGGGACAGCAATTGCGGTATCAATCTGGCCAATTATCTGACCGATCGCAAGGAAAAAATCGGCATCATCGCCAAAGGATGCGATTCCCGCAACATCGTCACCCACATCATCGAAAACAAAATAAAGCGCGAGCAGCTGATCATCATCGGTGTGCCCTGCACCGGCATGATTGACAAGCGCAAAATTAGCGCCATGTTCGACGGCGAAATTAATGAGGTGATTGAAAGTGAGAACGGTATCATCGTGAGGGGCAGCGATTTTGAGGAAGTCTTCAATAAAAAAAATGTGCTTCAACAAAATTGTTCCGTATGCATTCATCGCAATCCGGTTCTCTATGACGAGCTGGTTGCCGATCTGGTTGAAGAACAAAATGACGTCGATCGATATCAAGATGTAAATGAAATTGAGGCCCTGTCACCCGAGGAGAAAAGCAAATATTTTGACGATCTACTGGCGCCATGTATCCGCTGCTATGCCTGCCGCAATGCCTGCCCGTTATGCTACTGCCCCACCTGCTTTGTGGATGAATCACGGCCCCAGTGGGTCGGCAAAAGTCTGGACCCCACCGATGTGAAAACATTTCACTTTCTGCGGGCCTTTCATTGTGCCGGCAGATGCACCGATTGTGGCGCCTGTGAGCGATCCTGCCCGGTGGGGATTAACATGCGGGTGTTTACCAAAAAGCTGGAGAAGGACTGTCTGGACCTGTTTGGCTGGGAAGCCGGCATGTCATTGGATGTGCGTCCACCCCTGGATACTTAT
>CP070694.1:4930632-4953138 GCA_020353355.1 Desulfobacterales bacterium
CATCGTTTTCGGTGCGGATGGCGTCAACCGGACATACCGATGTACAGGGATTGCAGGGTACTTCCTGATAGCAATGAAACAGCGGAAATACGCCTTCTTCTTTTTGCGGCGGCTTTTTCCGATCCTCACCACCGGGTTTGGATTTCAATATAGTGGCCTTTTCACCCCATTCTGTTGGGATTTGTTCCTTCGCAATGCCGAGGGATTGGGCGATTTTAAAGCCCTCAATTTTTCCGGTGAACATTGCAGCGGAAGCTTCGGCAATCTCCTGGGCGTCACCGGCACAAAACACGTCCATTCCCCATTGTTTGGCTTTCAGATAAAATTCATTAACCTCAGCCAATCCCACTGCGATGAGCACCGTATCGACCTCAAATGTTTTTTGGGTTCCCGGCAAGATCGTCCAATCCTTGTCAAGCCCGGCGATGGTAACCGATTCTACCGTATCCGATCCACGGGCAGCCACCACCGTATGGCCGGTAAATATGGGAACACCTAATCGCTTGAGTTTGTCGGCATGTACCTTATATCCGCCGACCTGGGGGAGGGCTTCAACCAGTGCGACGACCTCAATACCGGCCTGGATGGCATGGTAGCCTGCAATAAGGCCCACGTTGCCCCCGCCGACAATCAACACTCGATTGGAAGATTTCACCAGGTCGCGATTGACAAGGGTTTGAAAAGCGCCCGCTCCATATACGCCCGGCAACGTATTGCCTGGAAACGACAGCATCTTTTCGCGGGCCCCTGTAGTCACCAAAAGTTTCCGAGCTTTTATTTCGTGGTAGTGATTGTCTTTTACCACCCCCACGATTTTGTCTGAATAAATTGCCACCGCGGTGGTATTCAACCAGACCTCTATCGATGAATATTCAGCAAGCGCTTCCTCAAAAATTTTAGCAATTTCAAACCCGCGGGTACCGGCGTACGAATCCTCCACGGAACCAAAAAATTTGTGGGTTTGAAGCACCAATTTACCGCCCAGGCGGTCCTTATCATCGACAATCAATGTTTGAATACCCCGCTTGCCGAGCTCTACGGCCGCCGACAGACCGGCCGGACCAGCGCCGATGATGAGCACCTCCACCTCATGGATCGGAACATCGCCGATTTTAGGTATGCGGTCATCCTCTGGCAGTTTGGGAAGCCCTTCCACGCTTTGTACCGTCATTCCGTTTCGTAACGCTGTCATGCACGATTTTACCGGAAGTCCGTCGGCTATGACCATGCACTGGGAACACTGACCATTGGCACAGAACATTCCTTGGGGGCTGTTGTCTTTGTAGTGATGACCAAAAATACCGTTGCCATTGGCCAACAGAGCGGCTGAAATCATTTCACCATCATAGCCTGGTAGTTTCTTACCGTTCCAGCTAAAGGCCACCTTTTTTTTCTTCGGAATTTCGAGAATCGGATGTTTGATGATGCGATATTGGGTCATCTATATTTCATCCACGAAATGGGTTCACTTGATCCCATATATTCACTTATTTGTTTTTAAGATCTCAATAGAATAAATTGTTAAATCCGAAGCACGAAATCAGAAATCCGAAACAAATTCAAAATTCGAATGATCGAATAATATAAACGGTGAGATCCGTGACTGAAGTTATTTAAAGAAGTAATGATAATTCGTTGTTTTGAATTTTTGTCATTTGGAATTCGGATTTGTTTCGAATTTCGAGATTCGAATTTCGATTTTAATTCGTCAAGCAAAGCTTAATTGTGGCAATTAATGACTTTTATGATATTGGCAACTAATTTTGCTCCTCTTCTTGTTCTCTCTTCTGCATATATTGGTTAAATCGCTTCACATGATTCTGGGCTATTCGGCGAGCCCGGTCTGTGCTTGCGTTTTTTATCGCTTGAACAAGGTCGCAGAGATCCTGATAATTTTCCTGCAGTTCGCGCTTTTCCATGGAAAGAAATCGGTCATAATAACGATGGATATTATCATGGATCGATTTAAGCACGGATATGTAAATGGGGTTGCCGGTAATATCTGCTCTCGTCATATGGATTTGCTTATCGATTTCAATGAAAGCATTCCTCTGGGAACTCCCTTTTTCGACGCATGCTTGCGCTTGATCGAGAAGCTGTTTTAGTTTTTCGATATCGTGTGAGCTGCTTTTTTCGGCTGCATGGGCAGCCACAATGCCCTCCACATCTTCGCGAAATTCGGCTAAATGATTCAGTGAAACCTTTTGAGATTGTATCAGCAAGCCTATACTTTCGCTGATCTGTTCGGTATCGACGGCCTTGACCACGGAGCCGCCGCCAACTCCCAACCTAATTTCAATTAACCCTTTTTGCTCCAGTACACGAAGCGCTTCACGTAAGGTTCCGCGACTGATATTGAACATTTTCTTAAGCTCTCGTTCTGCCGGAAGGGTATCTCCGGTTTTGAGCCGACCCTCAAAGATAGCTTTCTGGATTTGCTCAACCACATCTTGGAAAACCTTGGTTTGTTTAGCAGTTTGAAACATGAATAATTCCTCTTCAATATTTATAATGGTTAGACAATTATAATATATAAATATGCGCCGGTCAAGTTGGGTTTTTAATATTTGGAGTCGTTCTGGATGCTGGTTACCGGATTCTCGACACTGGATGCTCGATGCTCGATAACGGAACTCCCCCCCGATTTTGTTTCGAATCATCCATATCGCGAATCGAGAATCCAGCATCGAATATCGAGGATCGAGTATCCTGTTTATTATTTTCTTGACTTCCTAAGGACGAGACTTTAGATAGGAAAATTTGCGGTTAAATCATATTTCAAAATTTAGGAATAGGAGAATGGCGAGTATGCTAAATGACAAAAAAATTGCTATCATTGGCACTGGGAACATGGGAGAAGCGCTCATCAGTGGCCTGATCGTTTCCGAATCGTCCAAGCCTAAAAATATTATTTGCACCGATGTGAGGGAAGATAGACTCGATGAAATTAGGAGGGAATATGGGGTGCGGACAACCAGCGACAATCTGCAAGCCGTTGCGGAATCAGACATTATCGTTTATGCGGTAAAGCCCCAGATCATTGCCGCGGTGCTTAAAGAAACGGCCGAAAAGCTCGATATGTCTAAACTGATCATTTCGATTGCCGCCGGTGTGCCCCTGCCTGCCATCGAAACGTGTCTGAACAAAGACCTGCGTCTTATCCGCGTGATGCCGAATATTGCAGCCTCGGTTAAAGAAGCGGCTTCTGCCATCGCAGCCGGGGAACACGCCACCAAAGAGGATATTGATCTGGCCATGGCCATTTTTAACTCCATCGGGAAAAGCATCTTTCTGAAAGAGAATTATCTTATGGACGCCATTACCGGGTTGAGCGGAAGCGGTCCGGCATACATCTTTTTAATTGTCGATGCCTTGGCTGATGCGGGGGTCAAGATGGGATTGTCACGGAAAGAAGCGCTGTTTCTCTCCACTCAAACCGTTTTGGGCGCTGCCAAACTATTGATGGAAACCCAGGAGCATCCCGGGCAGTTGAAGGATAAAGTCACCTCTCCGGGTGGAACCGCAATTGCCGGCTTGGCCACCCTGGAAGAGGGGGGACTTCGCACCACCTTGATTCACGCTGTCGAAGCCGCCACCAATCGCTCCAAAGAATTGGGCGAGGTGATGTTAAAAAATTTTGCTAATAACAATGCGTGCAAGACTTAACGCTCAGAAGTGGTTTCAAAACCACGCCGTCGGCGGGCAAGCCCCATTTTATCCGCCTGTGTCGGACTAGTGTCCGATGGCTGTGTTGTCCCAGCTCGGCTGAACTCGCCGCAGGCCCGGATTGAGATGCTGATTAATCGCGGCAAGATGCCGCTCCCACTGTCTAGGTTGGAGATTACCGGAATAACATAACGATTGCTTAAAAAGCAGTGGGAGTGGCTTCCAGCCACGAGGTGTACGCTCCGCCTTCAGTCCGCGGATAAGGCCTTGGAGATTGCAAATCGGGTATACAGATGTTAATATATATCTATTAAATCGTAATTGTATCATCAAGACACCTTTCTTCGGCATTCCGTACTTTCTTTATCAATCTAACTTGTAAAATCTTACCCAAAAGAGAACGTGGGATGTTTAAACACGAAAGGAACGATTTATACAGCCGAAACACTAAATTATGATTTTTTACCTTATTCACATTATCTTCCAAGCAGTATCATCTTTCGTCCACGCCCGACTGGATTGGTAAAACAGGCGGTAGGAGACAGTAATATGAAATTGCGTGTTATTCGATGGGTTATCGTGGTGTTGCTTTGGCTATCATTTGGACCTCCTTCCGGTGTTGCCGCTTCCCAGGAGATTCAATGGCATTCATATAATGCGGGGATGGCCCGTGGTAAATTCGAAAAAAAGAAGGTATTTATTCACTTTTACGCAGAATGGTGCGCGGCTTGTAAAGCAATGGAGAACAGCACATTCAAAGATCCGGTGGTGATTGCTTCTTTAAATGAATATTTTATACCCATTAAAGTAGATGCCGACCGCGAAGTTCAAACCACAACCATGTTTCGGGTCAAAGGTCTTCCGGACAATTGGTTTATCACTGAAGATGGTGAGATTATTGGGCATCGACCGGGGTATATTCCACCCGACCAATTAAAAGACATATTAACCCTTATTCAAAATCAGAAAGACAATAATCAGTAATTGTACTTTGATTAATTTTTATCGGTTTTTCCAGCTTGGTTGCTTGCATAAAGATAAGGGGGGTATTCCAATCGATTTTTCCAGCATGAAAAAACTTATGGACGATGCCACGCCACCGGGTCCTCCGGCAGAAGCTACCTATCCAGCGGCCTGCGTTTTTTTGCTTTTATTTGAGAAACAAGAACCGCATATTTTAGCCATACAGAAATCCGACAATGATGGTTATCCCTGGCGCCACCAGATTGGATTTCCGGGAGGGCATATCGATAAACATGATGACAGCCCGATGGCGGCCGCCTTTCGTGAACTTGAAGAAGAGGTAAATATTGGCCGTGATCAGGTTGAATTTATTGGCACACTCGGACATTTTCAGACGATTACCAAACCCAGAGATATCGAGGTGTTTGTCGGGTGGTGGAACGGCAAAGGGCCTGTGCGATACGACGCCGTTGAAATATCGAGAGTGCTCGAAATTCCTTTAAAGAAGCTTATCCAGACGCACGTAGCCAATGGCTATCATGGCCGACAACCCAGTGTTAAAGAGCTTACCTATCCCTATCTGGATGTGGTCATATGGGGGGCTTCCGCTCGAATACTTCACCATTTTATCGAACTCATCTATCCGTTTCTGGAAAGCCGCGGTGTTATTGCGCGAAAATCAATCGAAAAGGAAGCTGTCTTTTGATGGTCGCGTGAAATACCGTTTTATCAAGCGGTAAGTGGTGGTGATGATGATCATTGCGCTCAAGGCAACCAGCGAAATAGGCACCCAGATGTAACCGTTATATGTACCGTTTTCCCGTGCCACCGAGATGCCTGCAACTCCAAACAAGAGTACGAGCAACATAAATACAATGATAAATATATATATTTTGTTGGAACGATGCCAGGGAATAACGGCTTTTCTAAAAACGGGATCTTTTTTGGAATACATAATTAAAAAAGGTGCCTCACCCGGACAAGCCGGAATTGACTATTCAATATTCAATCGAAAATATTAAATTATTTTTGGATACTTCAATCTTATGCGTAGATGCAGAAAAAATCAAGCTATGAGCTCTGCTACTGGTAATGAACAAAATCCCTTTTGCAAAAAATGGCGGTTCATGCTTTTTTGCTTACTGGCATTCATGATATTATTGTGGGCATGCGCCGTGGTTCCGAAAACACTTATAATAAAAAACATTCCTGCGTCATTTCTAGAAGGCACCATCATTTCCGGGCAAACCGGTAAACCAGTTGCATTTGATGAGCTTCTGGGCGATTTGAATGACTGCCGCGTCATTTACATCGGGGAAGCACACACGAATGAACACCACCATGGTATTCAGCTTCAAATAATCCAGGCAATCTATAAAACACACCCCTCCATGGCCGTTGGCATGGAAATGTTTGATCACTCGTATCAGGATGTCCTTGATCAGTGGGCTGCCGGTAATTTGGATGAACGCGAATTTTTGAGAAAGGTCCATTGGTATGCCAACTGGCGCTATAATTTTTCTCTGTACAGTGATATTCTAAACTTTATCAAAGATAATCATATCCGACTGGTCGGCATCAATATTCCCTTCCACATTTCTTCTAAAATACGTGTCGGTGGTCTTGAAAATCTAAAAGCAGAAGAAAAAGAGCATCTTCCATCGGAAATCGGGACCTCCAATGAGGCCCACAGGGATTATTTAGAAGATGTCTATGTTCGACATCATTTTAACGCCGAAGTGGAATTCGACGATTTTTATATGGCCCAATGTGTATGGGAAGATGCCATGGCGGAGGCGATCGCCCAAAACGTGCACGATGATGTCATGGTGGTTTTAGCCGGAAATGGACATATCCAGTTTAAATACGGCATTCCAGATAGGGCCTTTCGACGCACCGGCCTTTCTTTTCGAACCATCTATCTTGCCAGCGTCGGCAGCGAGGTTGAACTGGGTATAGCAGATTACATCTGGGTAACCCCCTAATTAGCTTCCATAAATGGCTATTTTCCCGATGGGTTGGCCTCCGGCGGCTTCTACGCAAGCACTATAGCATAGGGCATAGCGCAAAGCGCATAGTGTTAAAGGAAGAATCTGAGCTCATTGTCTTAACGCTTTGCGATATCGCTTCGTCGTAAAGCCCCTGCCAGCCGTAGCTATGCCGTTATGCGAAGGCGGGTTTGTGCGGCTTGTTGAACACATTAATATATAGAATAAAGATGTGAAATCCCGCCGCATGGCGGGGGCCAGCGATAAAATCTCTCACTTATCCAAAATTCTTGACTTATAATCCCACCACCAATATTATTTTTGACATGGAATGCCAGAGTTGTCAGACGCAAAATCCTGATCTAAACAAGTTCTGCCGTAACTGTGGCATGGCGCTTTGCGCGGCCTGTCCCCAGTGCGCTGCTGAAGTCCATCGCAGCGATAGATTTTGTGGCAACTGCGGCCATAAATTAAGTTTTCCCTCAGCGTCATCCCCCCGAGAACTCTCTTTTGATGAACAGCTGGCAAAAATTCAACGATACCTCCCCACGGGACTGACAGAGAAGGTTCTCGCACAAAGAGATCGGATTGAAGGTGAACGCAGACAGGTTACGGTGATGTTTTGTGACATGGCCGGGTTTACCTCTCTTTCTGAAATACTTGGCCCTGAGGAAGCCTATACGGCCATGGATCAAGTCTATGAGATTCTGATTCACAAGGTCAACGACTATGAGGGCACGGTCAACGAGATGACCGGAGATGGGATCATGGCGCTTTTTGGCGCTCCTGTTGCACTGGAAGATGCTCCCCAGCGGGCGATCCGCTCCGCCTATGCCATTCACCGTGAGATGGCCCGATTTAGTGATAAAATTAAACGAAACAAGAAAAATATCCCCCAACTCAAGATGCGTATCGGCATTCACACCGGTCCTGTGGTCGTCGGTACATTAGGCAATGATCTCAGGGTTGAGTTCAAAGCAGTGGGGGATACGGTCAATATGGCTTCACGGATGGAAAGCTTGGCAGAACCCGGGACCACGTATGTCACCGAGCAGATATTTTGGCTCACCGAAGGGCTTTTTCGCTTCGAGGCCCTGGGTGAACTGGCGGTTAAAGGCAAAGAAGATATGGTGAAAACCTATCGGGTGATTGCCCCCAGCACGCGACGGACGCGCTTTGATGTTAGTGCGGAGCGCGGGCTTACGCCATTGGCCGGAAGGCTGTGGGAGCTTGATCTTTTGCTGGATGGCTTTAAACGGTCAAAGGAGGGACAAGGTCAGGCTGTCTCGATTGTATCTGAGGCCGGTTTGGGAAAATCCAGGCTTTTATATGAGTTCCGCAAAGCAGTTGCCAATGAAAATGTGACCTTTTTGGAGGGCCGGTGCCTTTCGTACAGCAGGGGCATTGTCTATCATCCGGTGATTGATATTTTAAAGTCAATTTTTAATATTCACGAAGCCGATGATGCTTCGGAGATTCAACGGAAAGTTAATAAAGGATTTCGACGATTCAATGTTGACGAGGCATTGACCCTTCCCTATATTCGCGAGCTTTTATCCATCGGAGATAGTGGTATTGATGAAACAGCCATGAGTCCGGAAGAACGAAAAAACCGGGTCTTTGAGGCATTCAAGAAGATCTTTTTGAAAATTTCAGAAACACGGCCGCTGATCATTGCCATTGAAGACCTGCATTGGATTGATAAAAGCTCAAATGATTTGCTGAGTGATTTGGTGGGCAGTATACCCGGCGCCAGAATATTTGTCATCTGCACCTTTCGACCTCATTTTATGCACAACTGGAGCACGAAGTCCTATCACAGCCAGGTGTATTTAAAGCGCCTCACCAATCAGAGCAGCCTTGAGATGGTCAGCCACCTTTTGGGCACTGAGGAAATCGAAAAAGAGCTCGAAGATTTGATCTTGGAAAAGGCGGAAGGGATCCCGTTTTTTATCGAAGAGTTTATCAGGTCCTTAAAGGATCTTAATATCCTTCAAAAAGAAAACGGTACGTATCACCTGTCAAAAAATATCCAAAAAGTAACGATCCCCTCCACGATCCAGGATGTCATTATGACCAGAGTTGACGCTCAGCCCGAGAGTGCCAAAGTGATACTGCAGACCGGGTCTGTGGTCGAGAGAGAGTTTGGCTTTGAATTAATATCTCGTGTGCTGGGTCTGCCGGAACAAGAATTGTTGCGGCTTTTGTCTGTTCTGAAGGATGCCGAACTTCTTTATGAGCGAGGAATATATCCGCAATCAACATATATCTTCAAGCACAACCTGACGCGTGAGGTGGTCTATGAATCCATATTGAAGCACAACCGAAAGAGGTTGCATGAAGAGATCGGCAATGCTGTTGAGGAAATTTACCACGATAATATTGAAGCGTATTATGGTGTGTTGGCAGAACATTATATTAACAGTGAAAATTATGAAAAAGGTGCGAAATATTCGAGATTGGCGGAAAGAAAAGCTGAAAAAGCAGGTTCACTAGTTGATGCAATTGAATACGCCCGAAAACGAATAAATTGTCTCGAAAAAGCGCCCCAGTCAGATGAAGTGCAAAAAGAGATCATCGATGCGCGAACGGTGTTAGGGCTATATTCCATCCAGATTGGCTATCATGCTGATGCCAAGGAAGCCGTGGCACCCATAGTTGGTCTCGCCAAAGCGCAGGGATATAAGCGCAGGCTTTCTCAAATATATACCATCATAGGGACCTATAATTATCTGGTTGAAGAGAATTTTGCCGAGGCCTTTAAAAATTTGGAAGATGCGTTAACGATCTCGCAAGAATTGAACGATATGGTATCAACTCTCTTTTCAAACTTCTGGTTGGCAATTGTTCGATCTGTTAATTGTGAATTTGAGAAAGCAGTTTCCCATATTGAAAAGGCACTTGAGATTAATCTTGCGGCTCGCAGTCTGTGGGGTACGTCCATTATAAAAAGTAACCTCAGTTATTTTATTTATTTTTTCCAAGGCAGAGTTGATCAAAGCTATCAAACCAGTATGGAGGCCTTGCAGGGCGCTAATGCCAGTGGCGATATTTTCTCCAAAGCGATGGCCTCTGTCTGCCATGGTATTTCATGTTATGGTAAGGGCTTATTCAAAGAGGCGGTTGGCCATTTATCTGAGGGCTGCGATTTTTGTGAAAAAATTAATCTGGTTATATTTCATGCGCTCGCACATTTTTTTCTGGGTGAAGCGTCTTTCGAGATGGGGGAATTCGAAAAACCTAAGGAACACTACCAAACCGCAGCCCGGATCTTGGAGCATAATCGCATTATACCTTCCTGGAAAAATACAAATAAACTGGCATTAGCCAGGACGAAGGTGATAACCAATGAATTCGGCGTTGATTTAGAAGCATTGGTTGGTCTTGTCCACGACAATAAAGCGAAAATATGGGATGGTTGGATCCGCAGATGTCTGGCAGAAATTCTCTTAAATATGGATGGTCAGGATGTGGCCGAAGCGGAGGACTGGATTACGAAAGCTATCGAGGCGGATAAAGACAATGGGGTTCAGCTGAATTTAGGAAAAAACTATGCCCTCCACGCTGAACTGCTGCAGCGCAAAGGGGATTCGGAAGCTGCCCGCAAGAATATGCACAAAGCCATAGAGCTGTTCAGGAATTGCGGTGCCGATGGGACGTTGCGGAATGCTGAAAAGAAACTGGCATCAATTTCTTGAACCCTGAACCCTGAATGCTGAACCTGTGAACCCTTACGATTGCAGAGCAGCCTCTGCGTAAATTGCCTTCCGTTTCGAAAGGTTAATCGGCAGCGTAAACCACGGCGCTGCTTTTGATTTCCACAATCGTTTGGCAATGGATCCATAAGCGTGAAATGCCCGATTGAACCAGTGCAGGCCGTTTTCCAATTGCGCTGCGGTCATATGCCTGGGATGAAATACGGCATGGTTTCCATTGTATTTGGACCAATCGGTATGGATAATTCTGTTTTCTTTAATCAGTTTCTGGAAAAGCGGCAAATTCGGATAGGGCACCAAAATCTTCGGGCCGATATTATCAATGCCGAGTTCAATGGCTTTTTCCAGAGTTATTTCAAATATGTTTTGGTGATCGTCATCAAAGCCGAACATCATACCGGCATAGGCGGAAATCCCATGATCATGGAGTAATTTTATTCCCTCTTTATACGATTCAACTCTATTGTGCTTTTTATTGCAATTTTTCAAACTCAGCGAATTAAACGACTCGAGACCAAAAAAAAGACCCACGCAGCCGCTCTTGGCGGCCAGTCGGACCAACTCTTTATCATCCGTAATTGAAAAGGTTAACTGTGCGACCCATTTTTTCCTGAGAGGCATCATTTCTTGAAATAATTTTTTTGCCCATAATGGATTGCCGATTAAATTGTCATCCCAGAAAAGCAGCATACGGCGATGCAGCGGACCACCATCAATTTGTTCAATTTCCTGAATGACTTTTTTCACCGGAGGCGTTAAGAATTTGGGATAGATCGTATGGGTTGTGCAATAGGTGCATTTATACGGGCACCCGCGGGTTGCCTGAAACGTATTTAAGATGCTGTAGCCTTTCGGATTTAACAGGTCACGTCTTGGGCAAGGAATATTTTCTAGATCAACATCTTGATGATTCCAGTAAAATTTTCTGAGACGACCTTTTTTAAAATCCTCCAGCAATTGGGGCCACGTTAGATCGCCCTGGCCAATCACAACGGAATCAAAATATTCAGCCGTTTCGTGAGGCAATAATGTCGCGTGCGGACCTCCACATACGACGGTTTTTCCTCTCTTGCGGAATTCCCGGGCCAATTTATATGCTCTCGGGGCTAGAGGCAGCACAAATGTTGTTGCGACCAGATCCACATCTCGATCATAATCGATAGTCTCGAAAGCCTCATCTAGAATGGATACGTCTATATCGGGTGGTGTATACGCCGCCAGCAAGGGGTGCGTCAACGGTGCCGGGCTCATCAATTTCAAGTTATCGGTTCGTTTGGCAAGATAAACGAAAAGAACTTTCATACGCTCACTAATGAAGAATATCGCAGGTACTGTCAAGGAATATTTCAGCTACTATATATTGAATATTCATATTGACAAACAACTATATATTGTGTTATATATTTCTCACCATCGTTGGGGGACCCCAATTTCTTGGCTGCATGCTTTTTTTTCTGTGTTTAATCCCAAGGGCTTGGTTTAAGCCCCTTTTCCTTAGGGTTTTTTACCAATCCACACACAATACGCCCAATTTTATGTGTCGCAGAAAGGTAGGCCCTGAAGAGAACGGAGGGGCTTCGTTCTCGTTTGAAGTCGGAGGTGCTAGAAGAGATGGCCAGCGTGTTTGAAAAAATCAAAAAGCGAGACGGTCGAGTGGTAGATTTTGATTCTTCCAAGATTTCCGGAGCAATTGCCAAAGCGGGTAACGCAACCGGCGAATTCGGAGAGCGGGAAGCTAAAAAACTAACCCTGCGGGTTTTGACATTGGCCCATGAGCTTGACCTGGGATCTCTGCCCGAAGTCGAGGAAATTCAGGATATCGTTGAGCGGGTCTTGCTTGATTCACCCTTTTATAAGACTGCCAAAGCCTACATTTTATACAGGGAACAGCATGCCCAAATCCGCCAGATTACCACCAAAGCCAACGTGGATCTGGTCGATCATTATATTCAGAAGATGGATTGGAAAATCCGGGAAAACAGCAATATGTCCTATTCCCTTCAGGGGTTGAACAATTATATTTCTTCAGAAGTCACCTCCGAATACTGGCTCAATAGCATTTATCCTCCTGAAATTCGACAAGCGCATAAAAATGGAGATATTCATATACACGATCTCAGCCTGCTTTCGGTATATTGTGTGGGATGGGATTTGCAGGATTTGCTCAAACAGGGATTTAAAGGCGTTGAATGTAAAGTTGAAAGTGCACCGCCGAAGCATTTCCGATCCGCTCTCGGCCAGATTGTAAACTTTTTTTACACCCTGCAGGGCGAAGCGGCCGGCGCCCAGGCCATTTCAAATTTTGATACGCTGCTGGCACCGTTTGTCCGTTCTGATCAACTCGATTACTGCGACGTAAAGCAGTCTTTGCAGGAATTTATTTTTAACATCAACATTCCCACGCGGGTTGGCTTTCAGACACCCTTTACCAATATCACGCTGGATTTGTATGTACCCTCCATCTTAAAGGATCAGCCTGTGATCGTCGGCGGCACCGAGGGTTATCAAACCTATGCCGATTTTCAGCCGGAGATGGATATGATTAACCGTGCCTTTGCCGAAGTGATGATGGATGGCGATGCCAAGGGCCGTGTTTTTACCTTTCCAATCCGAACCTATAATATAACTGCGGATTTTGATTGGGAAAATCCGAATCTTGATTTCGTGTGGCGCATGACCGGAAAATACGGGATTCCTTATTTTTCAAATTTCGTTAATTCAGACATGTCCCCCGAGGACGCGCGGTCGATGTGCTGCCGTCTGCGTCTGGACAACCGGCAACTGTTGAAACGCGGCGGCGGGTTGTTCGGTGCCAATCCTTTGACCGGCTCCATTGGTGTGGTAACCATCAATCTGCCGCGAATCGCTTATCAAAGTGAAAATGAAAAAGCCTTTTTTACCAATTTAGATATGAAGATCCAACTGGCGGAAGAAAGCCTTTGCATTAAACGCAAAGTTCTTGAAAAATTTACCGAGAACAATCTTTATCCGTATTCCAAATTTTATTTGCGCGAAATTAAAAATGGAAACGGTTGCTATTGGAAAAATCATTTTTCCACCATTGGCATCATCGGCATGAATGAAGCCTGCCTTAACTTTCTGGGTGAAGATATTACGACGGCGCGCGGACAAGAATTTGCCCTAAAGATTATGGATTACATGCGTGAGGTGATTTCTGAAATTCAGGAAGAGACCGGTGATATATTCAACTTGGAGGCCACTCCGGCTGAAGGCACATCCTTTCGTCTGTGTATGCTGGATAAAAAGAAATATCCCCAAATAATATGTGCCAATGAAACCGAATATCGTCAGGGCGCAGCTCCGTATTACACCAATTCCAGCCAACTTCCGGTAAACTATACCGATGACATTTTTGAGACCCTCAGGCTTCAGGATGGATTGCAGGCGAAATATACCGGCGGTACGGTTTTGCACATTTTTCTCGGCGAGCAGGTCAGCGACACCGATGTCATCAAACGCTTGATCCGCAAAATTACGGCCAACTAGAAGCTGCCTTATTTTACCCTCACCCCCACCTTCAGCATCTGTCCGTCACATGGGTATCTCAGCGGCGAGCAGGAAACCTGCTCTAAGTGTAACCAGGCAACCGAAATTTATTCACGCGTGGTGGGTTACCTGCGACCCGTAAAGCAATGGAACGACGGCAAACAGGCTGAATTTGGTAATCGAAAAATTTTTAAGGTGGCAAACTTGACAGAAGTTTATCGAATGCGGAATGCGGATTTAAAGGAATAACATAAATGACAAAATCCAGAGGGCAGATGTAAGAGGACAGATGACAGACAACGGAAGTTTAACGATGAAGTTTTCCCTCCTTTTAAATCTATTTTCTGAAAGCTGTTTTCTGTCCTCTGACTTCTGCTCTCGAGCCTTTGCCCTCTGAGGTTTTATATGCGAATCGGTGGCTTGCAAAAAAATTCGTTGATTGATTATCCGGGCAAGATCAGTTCGGTCATCTTTTTTTCCGGGTGCAATTTTGACTGTCCTTACTGTCATAACCCGGATCTTGCGAGGGGGTGCCTATCCTGCAGCGCAGGATTTAGCTGCGCAGATATTTGCGATTTTCTGCAAATTCGTCGGGGATTTCTGGATGGTGTGGTGATTTCAGGCGGTGAGCCGACCCTGGATGATAATCTGGTTGATTTTTGCGTGCACATTAAACAACTGGGCTATCCGATAAAGCTGGATACAAACGGCAGCCGGCCCCAGGTTCTCAAACAATTGCTTGACGACGGCCTTATCGATTATATCGCCATGGATCTCAAAACAGATCCGATTTTATATGGCGCTTACATAACCGCAAACAGCAATCCCGATCCTATACTAACCAGTATCCGCTATGTCATGGAATCCGGAATTGATTATGAATTCAGGACCACATGTGTCAAACCGATTGTAACCCCTCAGACCATTGAAAATATTTCCCTCCTCATTCACGGTGCGCGGCTTTACGTCTTGCAGCGTTTCAACCATCATCAGGTGCTTCATCCCGAGTTTTTTCGAGATCATAATTATGCATACACCGCTGAAGAACTGGTGCAGTTGAAAGCCATCGCAGAGCAGTCTGTGGCCAATTGCATTATCCGCTAGAACTGGTTTTAGCCATGGAAAAACTTCAATAGAAGATAGATTTGGGTAATGGCCCGTCAATTCACAAAACGCTTATAGGCGATTAGCCCCCAGATTACCACAGCGGTCATCATGCTGAAAAAGGCGGCTGCAGAGCCTAAATCTTTTGCTCGCCCGGATAATTCATGGGGTTCCAGGCCAATCCGATCGACGATGGCCTCCAGCGCTGAGTTCAACAATTCCGTTACAAGCACCAACATGCATGAGCCGAACAACAGCGCCCACTCAACCACAGTTCCTGCAAGCCAAAACCCAATCGGAAGCATGATTGCAATGACAACCATTTGGGCTCGAAAGGCCAGCTCATGTTTCCATGCGGCTTTGATTCCGACCAACGACCAAATTAAAGCTTTTGCAATGTGACGCATGAGTTTATCATTTTCAGCTCCCATAATGCCTCATCTTCGCTTGGTTTTAAAAAATCTTGTTTTCGGTGATGTTTCATGCTACGTGAAAATTCTAAATTGCTTTGACATTCAACGCAATGTTAAAATTATATTTATGCTAAAACAGGTAATCGATCATGAGGAGGGAGGATAAATGGATCGCGCTACAAAATTTTTAGCATTTGCGGTGGTGATAATACTGGCGCTCATTTTGCAGGCAGTATTGATCGTTGCCGATAACCAAGAGATACCTGCCAAAGCGGCGATCGAATTCAGTAAAGCCTATTTTAAGCTGGACAAGGCCATGTTAGATCGTCTTTGTAGTCAGATCAGCGAAGAAGCAGACGGCGATGTCGTCGATGAATATCTCAATCGGGTTGCTGAACACGCCCGAACGATGGGATTTGACTCAAATTACATGAAAAATGCGCTTTCTCACATTGAAACCGAAACCGAAATGCAAGACGAAAACACAGCCAAAGTCAGAATTACAGCCAATCGCAAACGCTACCTGAATCCGTTTTATGGAATCGTTGCTCAATTGTTTTTTCTCACCGAAAGCCACGAGGTTGAAGAAACCCTCACAGTGGTTAAAGAAGACGGCCAATGGAAGGTGTGCGGCGCTCCCTTCGAACTGGTTGAACTTTGAGCCAATCCATGCTATATTCTCGTATCCGCGAACAGGCTCGTCAAATTGTTGCTCGCTTTCCGACAGCTGATTTTTATCGTGATCACTCACCGGCCCATGAGCATGCCAATACGTTTTTTGAAACCGATCCGGTTATCAAGACACTTAAGCAGTTTGTCACCGAAAATTTAGAAGATGATTTCGGCCATGGCCTGCAGCATGCTATCAAGGTGACGGTGGAAGCCGGCGCCCTGATGGCCATTGAGGGAAAAGCTGCCGGTTACGGACAGGATCTCATATATGCCCGCATGCGTGTTGTTCAATGTGCAGGTCTGCTGCACGACATCAAGCGCAAAAAGAAAGATCATTCCAAGCATGGCGCTGACCATGCCCGCAAAGTTCTGAAGAGCTACCCTTTTTCTGCTGATGAAATCGATGATATATACCGGGCGATCCGCAACCATGAGGCATTTACCGGCAACATCATCATTGATTCACCTGAAGGTGCTCTGGTTGCTGACTGTCTTTACGACGCCGATAAATTTCGCTGGGGCCCGGACAACTTTGCCTATACCCTGTGGGATATGGTATCGTTTTACAATCCACCGCTGACCAAGTTTATGGAGCGCTATCCGCAAGGCATGGAGGGGATTGCCAAAATAAAATCCACCTTCCGGACGCCGACCGGAAAAAAGTATGGTCCCCAGTTTATCGATATTGGCCTGGCTATCGGCCAAGAATTGTATGACCTGATCAAGATCGAGTATGCCGATTGTTTATAACCCCCTCCATTGAACCAACAATCCTAACAAAAATCATCAGCGGTTTTTATTATTGAAACATCATTTTAAGAATCGCATCGATAAATAACCGGCCAAAAATCTTTTCTTTCTTATTTGACAACCTCCGATGAATTCCACTATACTCTGCCAACTTTTACTAACTAGTGCCCATCCGATAGATAATATTTCCGGATGGAAACTGCCTATTAAAAGGAGGTAACTATGGTATCCACTACGTGGCCCACTTCCAATTGGCCGGAGGGCGTTGCCCATGAGGTATCCGATTACGAAAAGCCCTTGTTTTCCATTCTTGACGAATCTGCAAGGGACTATCCCGATCAGGTGTATACCATTTTTAATGATGCCACACGCACGTATACCCAGGTGAAAGATAGCGCTGATCGGATTGCGAATTTCCTGGTCTCCCGCGGAATTCAAAAAGGAGACCGGGTGGCGATTTTCTTGCCGAATCTTCCCCATTATCCGGCTATTTTTTTCGGCATCCTGAAGGCCGGGGCGGTGTGTGTTACCTGCAATCCGTTATACACTGCCAATGAACTCAATTATCAATTGAATGATTCCGGTGCCAAAGCGGTGTTTTGTATGGATCATCCACAGTTTTACCCCACCACGGTGGCGGCCATAAAAGAGACGGGTGTCGAAACCGTGGTTATATGTGGCGTCAAATCCTACTTGCCGAAAATCAAAGCGATTTTAGGCGGGCTTTTGGGTAAAATTCCGAAAGCCGAAAAATACGAGCCCGGTCATCTTTTCTTTGACGATGTGGTGGCCTCCGCCAAAACGCAACCACCGCAGATGAATATCAATCCCACCGAGGATCTGGCCCTGATTATCTACACCGGCGGGACGACTGGGGTGCCGAAAGGCGCTGCGCTGCCAAATTCGTGTTTTGCCTACAATCTCGCAGCGATGGAAGAATGGGGCCGGCTGGTTCATGAGCCTGGAGGGAAGCCGGAAAAGCTGAGAAAGGGTGGCTACCACACCTATCTCGGCGTCTTGCCATGGTATCACAGTTTCGGTATGACGGTTGCAATGATGTCTTCCTGCGGAATTGGCGCCAGTCTGATCTGTATCCCCGATCCGCGGGCCGGCAATCCACCGTTCACCGAGGTGCTCAAAGCGGTGGAGAAATATAAGCCAACCATAATGCCTGCTGTTCCGACCATTTTTGTGGCCTTTACCAATCACCCGCTTCTGGATCAGTTCGACCTGACGTCATTGATGGGGTGTTTTTCGGGGGGTGCACCGCTGCCGCAGGAAGTTTGCAAGCAGTTTGAAGAAAAAACCGGGGCCGTCATTTTTGAAGGCTATGGATTGAGTGAAACCGCTCCGGTGGCGTCCGCTAATCCGACCAATTCCAAACAACGCAAAATCGGCACTATCGGTTTTCCGATCCCCGGCACCGATATAAAAATCCTGGATATCGAAAGCGGCACCACGGAATTGCCCCGGGGCGAAGACGGAGAGATCGCCATTTGTGGACCTCAAGTGATGCAAGGATATTGGAACAAACCTGAAGAAAACGAAAAAGTATTTCGTGAGATAAATGGCAAGCGCTATTTTTTGACCGGTGACATCGGGCATATCGATGAAGACGGTTATATTCTGGTTACCGATCGTAAAAAAGATATGATTCTGGTCGGTGGTTTCAACGTTTATCCGCGCGATGTCGAAGACATTCTTTTTCGACATCCCAAAGTGGCGCTTGCCGCTGTGGTCGGTGCACCGGATGAAAAAAGCGGTGAAACCGTCAAAGCGTTTATCCAGCTTAAACCCGGTGAAACAGCTACCGAAAATGAAATTTCCGAATTCTGCAAAGAAAATATGGCGGGTTATAAGCGCCCCAAAATTATCGAATTTCGCGATTCGTTACCGGTATCCAATGTAGGCAAAGTACTTCGCCGGATGCTGAGGGACGAAGAACGTGGAAAATAATTCGGAAGACGGAATGAATGTAGGGGCGGGCTTTACGCCCGCCCGGATCGGTGCACCAAACGTTGCTACGGAAGTGTGAAAACAAGATGAAAAAATGGCTGAATGAACATCCGTATCTTTTTACCAGCGTCGTCTTCATGATTATCGTCATTATTGGATGGCAATTTTTGTATTGGCGCTGGGAGAATTTTGCACTTCTTTTGCTTTTGTATTTTATCGTGACCCTGGGGATACGTTTGGATGATATTTCAAAAAAAATCGGATCCATCTCGCGTCCGTCATCACAGAATTCCGCTGAAAAGGAAACTATTATAAGCCAGTTAAATGAAATCAAATTGTCCGTAAGGTCGATAAACCTTGCGCTGAAAAATCTATCAGAACCGACCCAAAACAAAAAACAAAACCAGGATAATCCTGATTAAGCAGCGCCCCATCTTTTCACAACGACTCCTTCCAATGGAACCGTGAATTTGTCACTTGACAAATAGAGTGTATGTTTGTACTTTTTTCCATCAATTGATGGAAACACATGATGGAAAAATTTGTTGGAATAAAAGGAGAACGCTAAATGTCTTCCCGCCTTGAAAAGGCTCGACAAGATCCCGGTTCTATGAAAGCTAAAATTCTTGCGTCGGCACGCAAAATTTTCGGCGAATACGGCTACAACGATACCACCACCCGAATGATCGCCAAAGATGTAGGGATCGATATTTCCACCCTGTATTATCATTGGGGGGAAAAGCAAGATCTGTATGAAGCTGTGGTCATCGAGATCGGTGAAGAAATCCAGGACCAGCTCAATGACATTGAACGCAAAGTTAGCGGCCGGTCTCTGACCACCCGGCTTGAAATTGCCCTTGACATGATGTGCGATTACTTATTTGCCCATCCGGAAGTTTCCAATCTTTTTCTTTTTGGTTATTTTAATAAAACCCGCCATGGGGTTGCTCTCGATAACAAAATGTCTGAATATATCGCCAACATTGCTGTGGCAATGGATCTGGCTCAAAATAAGAAAAAGGTTTCCATTCAGGCCAAGGCCAGAATCCTGGCGGTGTGGAATACTGTGCTGAATTTTATTTCCGGCGAAAGTTTCTTCCGGCCGATGCTGGCAACCAGCCATGTGAATTACATGAAGGTTGTCAAAGAAACTTTGAAGTTTATCCTTGTCCCGGCCTTTACGTCGGAAAAAGAAAAATTGAAGATTGAATAATTATGGATGTCGCTGCGCCCCGTCATTTTTATGATCCTTTCATAATAAATGATCCGCCGGAGGCGGACCTTAAATATTCAATATTCAATCGAAAATATTCAATTATTGGAAGATGGTGAAAATATCCCCATATTATTTTCATGCCACAAAATGTACAAAATAACTATTAAGGATCCAAAAGATGACGGAGGTTAGTTTATATGGCACTGAACCTAGATGCGGTCGGAAAAACGATCGGCCCCGTGCGCAGGAAATATTCCTGGAAAGATGCGGTATTGTATGCCCTTGGTGTGGGGGCCGGGTTTTCCGATCTGGACTACTGCTATGAAAAGGATTTGAAGGTAATACCCAGCTTTGGGATCACCACGCTTTACGATTTCATGCCCCAGCTGCTATCCAACAGCAACGTCAATCTGGCCGGTATTCTTCATGGTGAGCAGGAGATGTTCTTTCACCGACCGATTCCACCGGAGGGGGAATTCATTACCGAGGGCCGCATCGCCAATTATTACGACAAGGGTAAGAAAAAAGGCGCTCTGGTTATTGGCAAAAGCGAGACCTTTGATTTAAATGGCCAGAAACTTTTCACCAGCATCGGCACCGTTTTTTCACGTCTTGACGGCGGATTTGGCGGAGAAGATGCACCTAAAAAAGAAATAACAATTCCGGACAGAGATCCGGATTTTGTCGTTGAAGCACAACCTTTAGAGGATCAACCACTTATTTTTAGACTCTCCGGCGATGTTTTTCAGCTGCATGTGGATCAAGAATTCGCCAAGATGGCCGGTTTCGAAAAGCCGATTATGCATGGTCTCTGTACCCATGGATTTGCGTGCAGGGCCTTGATTGAAAAGTTGGTCCCGGGAGAGCCGGAGAAGGTTCGGCGGCTGGCGTGCCGGTTTACCAAGCCGTTATATCCCGGAATAAATATTAAAACCTTAATCTGGAAAACCGATGACGGCCAGGCTCTCTGGCGGGTTGTCAATTCCGAGAACGAAGAGGTGGTTATTGACAACGGCATTTTCGAGTACGGCGAGATACCAAAGGACGAAATTCGATTTGACGACCGCGTTGCGATTGTCACCGGAGCCGGTGCGGGTCTGGGACGGGTGTATGCCCTGGAGCTGGCCAAACGTGGTGCCAAAGTGGTGGTCAATGACCTGGGTGGTGCCCGGGATGGTTCCGGCAAAGGATCAAAGGGGCCCGCGGACAAGGTCGTCGATGAGATCAAGGCTTTGGGCGGCGAGGCTGTTGCCAATTACAACAGCGTGGCCACACCTGAAGGTGGTGAAGGTGTCGTGAAAACCGCACTCGATGCGTTCGGCACGGTGGACATTGTTATTAACAACGCCGGGATCCTGCGCGACAAAAGTTTTTTAAAGATGGAGCCGCAAAACTGGCAAGCGGTTTTGGATGTTCACTTAAACGGTGCCTATTATGTTACCCGCCCGGCCATGGCAGTGATGAAAGAAAAAGGCTATGGCCGGATTTTGATGACCACCTCGGCTGCCGGTCTCTATGGTAATTTCGGTCAAACAAACTACACCGCCGCCAAGATGGGTTTGGTCGGCTTGATGAATACCCTTGAGCTGGAGGGGGAAAAATACAATATCAAGGTAAATACCATAGCACCGGTGGCCGCATCGCGGCTGACGGAGGACATTTTACCTCCCGAGCTACTGGATAATCTGAAACCGGAACTGGTGGCTCCCATGGCAATCTATCTGGTTTCAGAGCAATGTCCGGTAAGCGGAAACATCTATAATGCCGGATTAGGGTGTTTTAACCGGGCAGCCATTGTTACCGGACCCGGAGCCGTAGTGGGAGACAGCAGCGAAATTCCGAACCCGGAACAGGTGGTTGCCCACTGGAAGCGCATCGCCGATCTGAAAGGTGCCAAAACGTATCAGAGTGCCGCTGAAATAATCGGAGACGTACTGGGGGCCTTGTCGAAACCGGCGATGGCTGCTGCCGAATCGGTCACAGGATTTACTTCGGTTGCGGACGTGTTTGACGCCATGCTCGGTGCCTTTGTTGCCGGTGCTGCCGCCGGGGTGGATGTTATCTTTCAGTACATTATCTCCGGTGACGGTGGCGGCGATTGGTTTTGTGTGGTTAAAGATGGAAGCTGCCAGGTGGAAGCCGGAACCCATGCTAAACCGACATGTACGTTGAAGATCAGCGCTGGAGACTTTCTGGATTTAATGAATGGAAAACTCCCGGCCATGCAGGCATACACGTCCGGCAAGCTCAAGATTGAAGGGGATATTGTGAAGTCGCAACTCATAGAAAAACTGTTTAAATTATAAAATTTGATGATCTTGTAAAAAAACCGAAACCGGCTCGGACCGTCACTCCGGCGAACCCCGGATCGGGGTCCGGGGCAGTCCCCGGAGTCCAGTAAATTCAATATGTTCTGGATGCCGGATCCGTCATCCCGGACTTGATCCGGGACCGGCATGACGATTCGGGGACTTTTTACGAGTCTGTCAAATTTAGTAATTTAAATGTGGAATCATTATCGCGATAGCCAAAAATAAATTCGAAATTCGAATCTC
>CP070694.1:4953238-4973370 GCA_020353355.1 Desulfobacterales bacterium
GCACCTTAGGGGTTCTGAGTTGCGGACCCTCAAGCCTATCTTTCATGAGACCCAGCAGATCCGTACCACCGGCTATCACTCTGGCTTCATTACCCCATTTTTCCAACCAGAAGACAGCCTCCTGAACATTTTCTGCATCTACATGTTTAAAAGCTGGTAGTTCGTAAAGCACGGTGAAATCACCTTCTTTTCTTTTTCGCGTTGATTGCATTAATGATCTTGTCGGGGGTTATCGGGAGATCATTAAACCAAATGCCAATCGCATCATAAATGGCGTTTCTGATAGCTGCGGGCGTCGGTGCATTCGTATTTTCACCGGCCCCTTTCGCGGAATAGGCAAAGTACGGATCCTCGTCTTCTGTGAGAATGGCTTTGATATCGGGAATATCCAGCGATGTTGGCATCCGATACTGATGCAGGTTGGTATTAAGCAGTTTTCCTGACCTTGGGTCATAGATGCCTTCTTCTGAAAGCGCAAAGCCAATTCCGAATTCAAGGCCACCATAAATCTGCGAAATACAGAGCTTCGGGTTTATCGCCTTCCCGAAATCATGGGCGGCAGCTATCTTTAGAATTTTTACCAATCCGGTTTCGATGTCCACTTCCAGCTCCACCGCCTGGGCGCCAAATGTCGAAAACATCGGCGCATCAGGATTGGGCGCCCTGCTGCCGCTTCCCCTGATGGGATTATCAGCGTCTATTTTATTGCACACCGCACGAAAGGGCATCGATTTCGAGGGATCAGTTGCCACATAGATTTTGCCATTCTTCGATCGGAGTTCCTGGACGCCTGCTTCCAATAGCGGGGCAGCTATTTCGAAGAGCTTTTGCCTGGCTTCGGCTGCCGCCTGCAATACCGCCGGCCCCAGCTCGGGCGTAGCCCTTGATCCGTGGCAAGAAGGGCCATAGCGTGTACCCTGTGTGTCTCCATATACAACCGTTACGTCATCGGCCGATACCCCGAGCTCTTCGGCTGCTATCATGGAAAAGATGGTCTGCTGTCCACCACCGATGTCAACGACGCCGATACACAGATTGATAGTACCGTCACGATTTATATCCACGTCCGCATAGGCTGTGTAAGGCCGAAATCCTACCCCCTGAAACACCAGGTAGGAGGACATGCCAATGCCCCTTCGCTTGGTGCCGCGCCTGGCGCTGCTCTTACTCTTTCTGTTATTCCAACCAATGGCTTCCGTGGCCAATTTCATGCATTCGTCAAGGTTTTTGCTTGAATACGGAATCTTGGTCTCTTGATCACTGACCGCCGCATCCGGAAAAATCGCCGCATCGACACCGACACTGCAGTGCGTAGCATAGTTTTTCAATCTGAACGCCAAGGGATCCATCTCAAGCGCTTCAGCCACCCTGTCCATATGCGACTCTAAAGCAAAAATGGCCGGCATATTGAGTGGTGAGCGCGTGGGTCCGGTGATCTGCAAATTTGTATAAACGCCTACCTGCTCGAGATACACGTTGGGGCAAGCATGAAGGTTGGAGGTATGCCATATAATCTGGATGCAATAATAGTTCTCCTCGTTGGCGGCAGCACCTATGTTCACCAGGGCTTTTTGATAAATCGCCGTGAGCGTCCCGTCTTTTTTTGCTCCCATCTTGATGACCATCTTGCAATCCCACCGGCGAGAGTGATTGATGAACTCCTCTCTTCTCGTACGCTCAAGCCTGACAGGCCTGCCGGTCATCATCGCTAGCTTTGCGGCATAATAAGTAATCCTTTGAGACCAGGCTTTTGAACCGAATCCTCCTCCAAGGTATTTGACGATGACCCTGACATTATCGGGATCAAGACCCAACGACGTTGCTAGGGTCTCCTTTGAATTCCAAACACCCTGAATCGCGTCCCAAACAGTCAGGTTGTGACCATCCCAGCTCACTACGCACGCACGCGTCTGAATGGTTCCATGGTATGACGCCTGAGTGGTATAGGTATCTTCAACGATAACGTCCGCTTCCTCAAAGCCCTTATCGATGTCACCGCGCTTGATGACATATTTCTTCCTGTCAAAGACATCACTTCCCGGATATTCCTCATCGGCAATTAAAGGGGGCTGCGGATTCTTGAGGGTTTCCTCTTTATAGAGCATGGGCGTGAGAACCTCATACTCCACATCAACAAGATCGAGCGCTCTTTGAGCAGTATGAATGTCTTCAGCAGCCACGGCAACGACTTCTTGTCCCTCGTAGGTGATGCACTCGGGAAACGCAATTTGCGGAACCTTATACCAATAAGTACGCCAGCCTTTCGTGTTTTCCTTTGTCAATACGGCAGCAACGCCCGGGAGTGCCTCCGCCTTGTTCGTGTCGATCTTAATTATCCTGGCGCGCGGATAGGGACAGCCCAAAATTTTAGCATAAAGCATATCGGGCAGCTTTATGTCCCCCGAATACTCCGCCTTCCCTGTGACCTTTTCCAATGCATCTCTACGGTTTAAGGATTTACCTACGACGGTGAGTTCTCTGTCTAATAGAGGAGGCGGAGAGCCTTTAACCAGCAGTTTACTTGTCTCCATCATTCGACCTATTCCTTCTGAGCAGTTGCTTAGAGGCATCCAAGGTGGCATTTATGATGTTCGGATAAGATCCGCATCGGCAAAAATTTCCATCAATCGCATCTCTGATATCGCTTTTTGCGGGGCGAGGGTTTTTATCCAAAAGCGCCTTCAAGGCCATCAGCATACCTGGAGTGCAATATCCGCATTGCAGAGCATCGTGCTCTATGAAAGCTTCTTGCAGCGGGTGAAGGCTATCATTATTTTCAAGCCCTTCGACGGTTAATACTTCTCTTCCCGCAGCTTCGACGGCCAGCACGCTGCATGAATACACCGGCTCACCATCAAGGATGACCGTGCAGCTTCCACACTCCGCCCGATTACAGCCAACCTTTGCCCCGGTCAACCTCAACTCCTCTCGCAGGAATTCAGCCAGCGTGATCCAGGATTCTACATCTGCCTGCACTTTCTTCCCGTTTACTGTAAGCGCTATATGCTTTTTTGCTTGCGGCTGATTTTCACCTAAAGCCATAATTACACTCCATAGAAAATGGGATCACCAGACCCCCTTTAGTACTAAAATAGAATGAAAAAAATTTGCAGTCTTGATAAATCGTTTTCTCAGAGCTCAGAGACGTCTTCTTATTAGTATAGCATCATGTTTCTGTCAAGGGTTCAAGGGTGGCAACTTTTTTATTGTACTGTTTTATGATGGCAATACTTCTTGCACTGTGTTAATGAGCAATGGAAGGTAATTAAAACCTTTCAATTTAGGTTGGCAAATGAATACTTATTCAAAGCTTATTCGACCGCTTTTGTTTCAGCTGGATGCTGAGCAGGTACACCATCGGGCCATACAGCTTGGACAATTAGCGGGCTCAATCAAGCCGATCCGGGCAATTTTTTCCTCTTTATACAGCTTTTCTGATCCGCGGCTGCAAACAGAGGTATGTGGCATAAGGTTCAGCAACCCCCTCGGGCTGGCGCCTGGCTGGGATAAAAACGGCCGCGCAATCAACGTGTTGTCTGCAATGGGATTTGGCCACGTGGAGGTCGGTTCCATATCTCGAGGTCCCTCGCTGGGCAATCCAAAACCGAGACTATTTCGGTTGCCTCTTGATCAGGCACTAGTAGTATACTACGGGCTTCCGAATGATGGGTCAGACGCCATCGCAGCTCGGTTAAAGCGTTTACAACTTTCGATCCCCTTGGGCATCAATATTGCCAAGACCAACCGTGGGGTGGCCGCTCCACCTGAGTCTGATGATGAAGTCATTGATGACTACGTATACTCAGCGAGGCGCTTAAAGGATGTGGGGGATTATATCTGCCTGAATCTCAGCTGTCCAAACACAAGGAATGGCCGGGAGTTCTTTGAGGACAGGCAACGTATCGGCCATTTACTGCAAGCGCTGTCCGAGCTAAATATTCGATGTCCGGTCTTTCTTAAAATATCCCCACGTGGTGGAATCCGGCGAATCGAGGAAATTCTGCAAGCGGTTGAAGGGGTGAGCTGGGTCTCTGGATTTGTCTTTAACGCCCCACCCGGAAAGCCAAATTGCCTTCTTACACCCCGGCGTTTCGTGGAGGCCATGCCGGGAGCTGTTACTGGAAAACCCGTCGAACGGCATATCAACGAATATATTTACATGATGTATGGTCTCATGGATCGCAACCGGTATAGAATCATCGGCTCTGGTGGGGTTTTCACGGCGGAGGACGCCTATCGAAAAATTTGCCTGGGTTCATCTCTGGTGCAATTGGTTACAGGTATGGTATTTGAAGGACCCAGTATAGCGAAAAAGATTAATCAAGGACTCTTGAGCTTGCTGGAACGCGACGGTTTTGCCAATCTGTCTGAAGCCGTTGGAACAGGCAGTGATTTGTGATCAGCACCGAGTGCGAATCTCATCGAGACCACCTTTCATAAGAGTTAAGTCGTAGCTATTTCGAAAGGGTGTAAGGCGTTTCGGCCACTTCTCTCTTGATGCGTTTTATTTCTTTCTCGCAAAGGGGTCGCAGCGGTGGTCGCACAACCATCGAGGGGAAACGTCCTTGCAGTGTCATGGCAACCTTCATGCGCTGATGGGCATCGCTCGATGGTTCGCCCAAGCGGTAGACAATTCTATTCAGCCTATAGACCAATTCTTGGGTACGACGTGCTCTCTCCAAATCGCCAGCTAACGCAGCTCGCACCAGTTCAACGATCAGCTCTGGCACAAAACCGGCGAAGCCAACCAACGCGCCATCTGAGCCCGAAAGCAAAGAAGCCAATAAATACTCGTCATGACAGCTGAGATGAGGCACATTCGGTACCTCTTGTTTAAGAACGCGGTATTCATGTTCCAGACGCGACATGTCGCGCGTGCCGATTTTAATGGCAACAACCTGTGGTATCCTAGCGATAGTAATCATTTCTTCCAACGAGTATGACGCCTTCGTCCAATTTGGATATTGGTGCACAATAATGGGAATATCGGCACCTTTGGCCACATCCTCGAAATAGCCGATCGCCGTTTCAGATGTTCGTCCGAAGCGAAGCCAGTGATGAGGGGGCATCAACAGGATGGCGTCTGCACCGACGTCTTTTGCGGCCAGCGCATGGTCAATAGCCTCTAAGCTGCCCTCGCAACAGACCCCCGATACAATTTTAACCTGGTCACCCACCTCGTTGGCAATAATCTTTGTTACGAGAACGCGTTCGACGGCGCGCAATCCCATGACTTCACCGGTGTGGCCGTTGCAGACAAGGCCTCGTATGCCCTCGACACCGGCAATATGGCGAACATAGGCACGCAGACCTTCTTCGTCGATACTGTAATCTTCGTGAAATGGACAAAGGGTGGCAGCAAATACCCCGCTCCAAGCATGTTCGAACATGAGAATGTCTCCCAATTCCTAAAAGTGAATAACTAGTTTTGAGCTGTTTAGATTCTTATTCGATTCAACCAATAATCTTGTCTGTCAGATAGAGAATGTGATCAGTATTATGGTTGATCTATCAAGCCGGGCATATCTCCATCCATTTGGTATCGGTCATATTGATCACCTATTGGCCGGGTTCGAAGATGGTTCTGTTGCGATGAAATTAAAGCAAAATCTTATTTTGCAAGGATCTCGATTCGCCGGCCGCGATGGTTCGGATGGCCGGCAGCCCGCGCACCGGGCATTTGTTTTCGCAAATGCCGCATCCCACACAACGTTTCAGATCCACGTACGGCAGCTGCACCTCTAATTTAGCTGCATCCGGTCGAATGATAACATCATTCTTGAGATAAATGGCCTTGGGAGAGGTGGGACAGACCTCCTGGCATACGATACAGGGCGCGTTTCCCGACCAGGGCAAACAACGACCCCGATCAATATAGGCCGAGCCGATTTTGACGGGCTGTTCGATTTTGTCTTTGACGCTTATTTCCTGGATGGCTCCCGTCGGGCAGACACTCCCGCACAGGGTGCAGGTATATTCGCAGTACCCCTGGGTCATGATCAGATGCGGCGTCCAAAAGCCTGCCATACCGGCTTCGGCAAGGGTGGGGTTGATCGCATTGGTTGGGCACACCTTCATGCACAGCCCGCAGCGTTGGCAGAGTTCAAGAAAGTCATTTTCCGCAAGCGATCCCGGAGGCCGAATGAGCCGCGGATCAGATACCTTGTCGATTCGACCGTCGAGTCTGCCCAGAAACGGAAGGGAAAGGCCGGCGCAAAGACCGCCAAGCACGGCCCGTTTCCCGATATCCGGTTTTTGCGTTAATTTGGGCGTCCAGCTAAAGCGAAAGGCGAGCGCATCTTCCGGACAGACGTTAAAGCAATTAAAACACATATGACATTCGGCGGTTTCCCAGTTCTGATCGGGGCGGGGAGATGCAGACCCCTGACAGTGTTTCACACACAAATTGCACTGCGTGCATTTTTCCGGGTATTTTACCAGCCTCAGAATGCTGAAGCGGGAAAAAATGCCCAGCAGCGCGCCCAGGGGACAAAGAAACCGGCACCAAAAGCGGGGGCGGACACGGTTTAAAAATAAAATGACCGCAAAAAGTATGCCGATGAACCATGCGGTTTGATAGGCCTGATGGCTATAGCCGAAAACCGGTGATACCAAAATCTCCGCTCCGTAGCTCAACAGATTGATCAGTTTAATGTCGCTGGCGGCCAGGGCATCAAACATCGAACGCAGCCCTGCACCCAACCCCGGCAGAACCGCCAAGGCCAACGACCTGAAAAGCAGAGCGATGGGATCCAGCAGTCCGCTAAGATTCAGGCCGATGACGGCCGCAACCAGGACAAGGATCAGGATAAAATATTTGATCTTTTGTCCGGAACTCTTTTGATTGGCCTGTATCATCCGATCGCCTTTCAGTGCGGGTTTGCACCAGCCAACGGCATGATGAATCGCGCCGAACGGGCAAATAAATCCGCAAAAGGCCCGACCCAGAGCAATGGTCAGTAGCACAATGCCGAGTCCCCACAGCAAACCTTCGATGAGATGATACCCGGATAGCAGGGAAGAAATACCCACCAAGGGATCAAGCTGAAAGAAAAAGGTAACCGGCAGGTCCAGTCGCAGATCCTGTTGAGCGGGAAAAGCCCCGGAATAATTCACATAGATATCTTGCGGAAGGCGGCTTTCAATCAACAGGTAAAGAAAAAAACACAGAAACAGCGTTTGCGTTGTTCGCCGCAACCAGACCAGATGACGTGCCTTCACAAAACCACCTTTTGCTGATCGAGTTTGCTGAAATCATAGGTACCTAAACCATGTTTTTGAGCCAGCCGGATAAATCCAAGATCTTGCGGCTGGCGATCAAACAGCAATGCGGCTTTGGCATCCGCCCCCACGGGATCGTTACTTAATATCAAGGTGTTTTTCACCGATACGTAGGAGGTGCTTCCACCGGATGGCCCGTTTTGGGTCATGATGCGGATGGCATCGATGAGCGTCACGGTGGGCTGAAAAAAGTTTGCCAGGTCCACAATGCTCTGGTTGATATCCTGATGAAGCGACCATCTGCTGCCGCCGACGCCGCCGATCCAGTTTTTCATGCCAAGGGTTAACCCGCTGAGTGAATGGTGTTTTGCTATCGGCAAGTTGATCAGCACATCGGCTTCCAGCAGCGGTTTGAACACCGGCCAGATATCCAGACGGTTTCCCTTCAATTTCATGTCGCGCATCAACGAGGAGCGCGGATAAATAAGATCCGATCCGGTGTTTTTGGCAATCATTCCGGCGCCGCTTAAGGCAAAGCATTGTCTGGCATCGTGGATGGTATTGTCGGCGATACGCACCCGTTTGGCGCCGGCTTCCTGACACAGCTCAATGACCGCTTGCAACACCTGCGGATGGGTTGTGGCGGCAAACTCAGGCCGCCGGGCCCAGGAGAGGTTCGGCTTAAGAACGACAATATCCCCTTTTGAGACGAAGCGCTGGATTCCACCGGCGGTGTCAAATACCTTACGGGTTAATTCCTTGATCGAATATGCTTCGTTTTGGCCGATGCCTTCGATAATAAATTTGTTATTCTGCGATGTCGCCTTGGCCGGAGACGGTTTTTGAATAGGCCATGTTGCCGCTCCGGCAAATGCCAGACCAGCGGAAAGTTTCACCAGTTTCTTGATTGTTTGTCTTCGCGTAACCGGTTGATCAAATTTCATATTTTACACCTCTCTATAGTAGGCTTGACATTATTTATATTTCGACCCTAAATCTTAGTGCAGCACTCATCATCAAAAAAAGCCGGTCTAAAAAATTCGAAATCCGAATTTCGAAATTCGAGACAAATACGAAGGTTCAAAATTTTAAATTCAAAACAAAATATGCATTCATAAATTAAAATATAAAGATCTATAAGAACCGAAGTTGTTTTGGTCATTTAGTGTTCGAATTTTGAATTTGTTTCGGATTTCGGGCTTCGAATTTCGGATTTGCCAAAAAATGACTCAACATTTTGGTATGTATAGATTAAGTATTGTCGGCTAAAATACAACAACTTTGAAGATTAAATCAGGATGTCCTCTTGCCATCCCGTTTTGATCAGTTCGATGCGCTGCGGATGGCTGTTACCGATACCAAACTTCGTATCCGCCGCTTCAATATGCAGCGGCCGGGGACTGATCGGTTTATTTTCTCCGAAAGATTCATTTCTTTTGGCCTGGATAATTCGGGCACCGATGGCATCCGCCGCCACCGGATCGGTGCTGACAATCAGCCCCCCGTATGGCCAGGTATAGTTGCGGCTGAAATGATGGGGGCCTATCCCGTGAAACAGGGGGGTCACCATCACCAGGATGTTTAAACGGGTTTTGTCTCTGATGAAAGGTTTTTGCCAGATGGTGCCGAGTCGTTCACAGGCATTGCCATGATACGACCATGGTGCCGATACAAACATGATGTAGTTTTTTAGCAAGGTTCCCAAACCGGACCAGTGGTGGGTTCGCATGGGGCGTACGTTTATGAGCGCGGTCGACTTCTTGAATACCGCATTTCCCCCCACCCCGCGATCATCGATTGAGATGCTATTGGTGCTGACACCGGCGTCCATCAAACGACTTGCAATTGCGTCCTCCAGAGGTGCCGGTGTTGGCAGCGGGCTCCAGACATTGGTTTTGATGCCCACAATATCGCCGGGTTTCACCAGCTTATGCCAGGCTGCAGCAGCATGCGGGGTTTCATGCAGCAATGTCACTGCCTGATCAAACATATCTATCAAAACATCAGCATTCAATGAGCCGTAGCCCTTTGTGACGTCAGGATCCCGGATCAACACTACCCGGCTCTTTTCGGTAGCTTGGCCGGCGGCGTTGCGGATCAGCGGCAATCCCATCAAACTTCCCATGACGACCCGTGAGCCTGTTCGGATGAAATCACGACGGGTAATGACGCGTTTTTTTTCTGCCATCGCATAAACTCCTGCGGTGATTGAGCCCCGTTCAGTGGCCCAATCGTTTAACCCGATAATTCCCTTTCGGCCGCGGCAAACTGCCGGAAGGTTTATGGATTGATGCTTTTTATGAGACGTTCAGCCAATTGGCGACCATCCGCCTCCAAGACAATGGCCAACAGCCGATCAATTCGTGTAACCGCAGCCCATTTGCCGTTTTCTAGCAAAGCGGATCCGGTTGAATCCGCATCCGGTAGATAATGCTTTAAAAAGCTGGCCTGAGATTGCGCGGCGCTTTGCGCATCTGCGTAATTGACCAGCAGCAGAAGGGCCTGCTGATTTCCAAGTTGGTACCTTGCCAGAGCCGCATCCGTTTCAACGGAAATATTTAAAATGTTTTCATCCGCCAGATAATAATGATAATTGAGAACCATAGGATGATGAAGGTAGCGGATGCTGTCGTTGAGCAAGCCTTCAGAGGGAAGCCGCCTCAGTATGTTGGGTCTGGCGCCTTCCTGGGGAATGGCGGCCGCCACTTTTCGGGCTAGTTCCTTGACGGCTTTTGCCCCGGCTTCCGTTTCTTCTTCTGCGTATATGGACACAAAATAACGGGATTTCCAAAAACTTAACCATCCCGGTCGAAAGCGGGCATTTTGCCCGACATCGAGCACCTCACCATCACTATCATGGGTGAAGACACCGAACGCATCCTGTGGTGAGCCCATATCAAAAATATCCAGGATGATGACCGGACGGTTCGGGGCAGTGTATCGGCGAGACAGGCATTTGCGCATGTTATAGGCCTTGTATACCTCAGCGCCGCCATCGATATAACTGAAAATGGTTGTTGGGTCAAAAATGCGGTCCGGTAGTTCGGCGGCCCAAGTGTTTAACTGCTTTGGCAGGACTTGCTGGAGGCGTTCCAGCGTATCTGCATAGGTGGCTTGTGTCATCAGATGTGTAACAACGCTTAAGATCAAAAGGGCAAGGCATAACGGGATTGCCCTGGTTTGCAAAACTCGTATCATAGAATTGCCGGGAACCGTAATGATGGATTAATGCCAATTAATCCTTGGGATGCAGGAAACCACTGAATTTGCTGGTTGGAAAGGCCCGCTGAACTCCTTCGGCGTGCAAAGGGAACCTGCTTACAAGCATAGTTTGGCCTAAAGTATCGAGGCTGTCAAGGGAATAATCCATACTAAAACAATAAAAATAAGGCTGTTGATCCTAAGAAATTAGAGCAAGGAAAATGGCGGGTTATCATCGGTTGGTTCTGATTTCGAGGTATTGATAGCGATCCTCAGAATCTACCACAACATCCTGAATCTGGATATCCTTGAGAACGCCTAACGGAACACGGACCCCGGCTTTACCAAGGGACCACACCTTTCGATAAAAGTCGGCCAACCCCCGCACAGGTCGTTTATTCACCGTTAGCACAATATCACCGGTCTTCAAACCTGCCCGTTCGGCTGGGCCTCCGGAAGTAACCTGCAGGACAATGACACGGCCGTGAATTTCTTCAACGCTCAAGCCCAGCCAGGGCTTGGGGGGCTTCTGTGAACGGCCGGTGCTAATTAGATCATCGAGAATCGGTCGCAGCAAATCGATCGGTACAAACATATTACAGGGAATGGCCCCAAGGCCGGGGATCGTTTTCTGCGTGAAAATAGATCCAATCCCTAATAGTTCTCCTTCGGGTCCAATTAGAGCCGCTCCGCCATAACTGGCATAGGGAGGGGTGGTATAGATGGCGTTTTCGAGAAGATACTCCCAGTATCCTGCAAACTCGCCACGAGATACAACCCGAACGCCTTGAACCGCGTCAGCTCCGCCATGGCCTGCCACTAAAACGGGGTCTCCTTCTTTGAGCATGGGAGATTGTCCAATTTTTATGGGCTGAATGCCCAGGTCTTCATTTATGCGAATAATTCCAAAACCGGTCTCATGGTCATACCCGGTAAAGGTTGCCCGAAAAGTTTCTCCCTTCTGATTGACCACTTCGATAGCGGTGGCCTCAAGCACCAGGTAACCAATCGTCAGAATATGGCCTTCGGAATCTATCAGTATGCCATTTCCCTCACGGGTGGTTCCCAATATTCGTGCCGTGCGCGCCTCATTGGGGATGGTCGATTTTACTTTAACAATGGTATTCAGTATCTCCTCGGCTTTCTGCTGGGCATGGGCCGGAACACTCAGCAGGAGGATGGCTATCAGCGTATATAGTTTCTTCATAAATTCCTACCTAGATTAAAAACTAATTATCGATAGAAAAGAAAGCGTTTCCGAATGTTGATTATACCTATTAACTCGAGTTGCGTTCCTTTTTTCAGAAAAGCGTTTATTAATTTAGTAATAAGCTCGATTTCTTAAAAGGCAATGTCTTTTCTCGACGACGACGAGCCGTCGAAGAAGATATGAGGATTCAGCAACTCGCGTTGTGTCCCACATGTAATTTACAAAACTCAAATCCGAAACAAATCGCGCCACAACTTTTTGATATCTTGCTCGACTTTTTTATAATGTAATTGCGGGATATAACACTAGAACCTATCTCAAAAATGTAGATTAGTGTTCATGGCTATCAAAAGCGGAGCAAAACCTCGTGGCCGGAAGCCAATCCCACAATTTTTAGTAAGAATTTTTACGGCCGCTACCTATCTTTTCCAATTTAATCAGTGGGAGCGGCATCTTGCCGCGATAAATGAGCATTTTGAGCCGCTCCGCAACAACGCCATGGGCGCTTAGATGCATTTTTGAGATAGGTTCTAGTAGCGGCTGCTTTTTTTGGGCTTATGCCATCTGGACTTGCCCATGTCCTCTATGTAGTTTGCCGCCTGCAACACCGCATTCAGACTAAAGATAGGCAATTGTTGATTGCTCGATGCTTGCGCAGTCAGATATTTTTTTGAGCACGCGTGCAATCCGTTTCGTCGACAAACCAGAAATGCCGTTGATTCCGCCTCAATTTGTTCGCTCAACACATTGACGCTGCGCCGTTTAGACCACCAGGCATTGCTGTCAATTCCCAGGTGCCCGCAAAAGATGTGTCCGAGCTCATAAATCAGGGACGAATATTTGTCTTCCAGGGAATGCTGTTGATCAACAATGATCAGATAATTCGAATCCTTTTTCAGATGCAGATCTTTATACTTTTTTCGTAAAGCCGGTGTTATGCGGGTGGCGGTATCAGCATTTCCCTGCTCCAGGGACGTTTCATAAACGGTGATACCCTGGATGGTGCAATTAAAGAGGGTATTCTCATAAACCTTACGAAAATGCCTGGGCTTTGATGGGGGCGATTCCAGCAGGCCATTGGCTACCGGATGGCCTTGCGTGTCTTTAATATCAAAGACAAAACGTATCGGTCCCATTGGAGCCAGTATGACCATCGGACGCGCATCCATCTTCGGACGTCTCCTGAATTTTCGAGTCCAGGTTCTTGCAGTGGCAACATATGATATTGATGGATTTTGGATAAACAGCAGAAAGCAGTTCAATGGTGAGTAATTTGGGAACCTGGAAATAAAATTCAAAAAATTGACATATTCCTGACCGGTGTGCAAGCGATGGCTGGAGCTAAAGATTTCGTCGACCGCGTTCAGTTCAATATCATGATCAAAGAGGCGGTCGTCCCCAGCTATTTCGGTTGCGGTGATGCTGCTGTTGGGAAACAGATTCATCTGCTGAGACATAACTCACGCCTCCAGTTATTGATTCATTTATAACGGGTCGGATATACGTTTGCAGGGTCATTGAAATATGTCTTCAAAAATCACCGTCCTGATTGCGAATAAAAAACCCCGTCTTTTTTAATTCAACGGGGTTTTTCACGTTTTTTTCATGGCCACCTTTGGATTGGGGGTTAGCGCATTTTTATTTTTTATCAACCACTTATCACAGAGGTCGTTCCGGAGTCAATAATTTTGGAGCCAAACGTCATTGTCACAATCAACTAGGAAGCGTTCTTCAATTTAACGCTCAGTTGGCTTTGCTCGCAATTGGATCAAAGATACAGTGTCTGGCCGTGGTTGAGGACTACCCAACGGTCTAGCAGCCCCTTTTTTTTGAGCTCCTGCTCGATTTGGATCGGTGGAAAATGTACCGGTTCATCCCCCAGCCGAAACGTGCCCCAGTGAACAATCATCAATTTTTTGGCATTCAATTCCCTAAAGGCCTGAACCACTTCGCGGGGATTCATATGGCTTTGGGCCATGAACCAACGGGGTTCGTAGGCACCCAAATTGAATATCGCCAGATCAATGTCAAATTCCTTTCCGATTTGTTCAAACCCATCAAAATAAGCCGAATCTCCGGAAATATAAATCGTATAGCCGTCACTGGTGTTGATCACATACGAGCCCCACAGGGAGTGATTGGCTCCTGACAGAAGATTGCGCATGGTCCAGTGATTGCACGGCAAAAGAGTAATCAACCGTTTGCCGTCACGATAGGTGTCATACCAGTCCAATTGGGTGCGATTTTTCAGACCCAAATCCTGGAAAACCTCATTGTAGCCCAAGGGTGTGACGACATGCGTGTCTGGTTTGAACGTCTCCAGGGATGAGGTATCCAGATGGTCATAATGACCGTGGGTAATGAGAACATGATCCGGCTTCGGCATCATATTGAGATCAACCTTCATTGGGGTAAAGTCTTTAATAAATGAGAAAATATCAGAAAACACCGGATCGACCAACAGGTGTCGATCGAGATCCTTGATCATCACACAGGCGTGTTTGATAAAGGTAATCGAGAGACCTTTATGGCGTTGAATCGGCTCCCAGCCGATCGATACGGGCAACACGCGTTGAGCGGCCAAATAGTTCTTGAAACGATTCTCATGAAATAGTTTCCAAGACATCACCTTCCAGAATCTGGCACGGCGCTCCGTTCCCAGCGGATTTACAAAACGTCCAGCTCCATGATGGTGTTTTTCCAGGGCAATGTTTCGCAGACCGCGACCGTTAAGGGGTTTATAATGCGGCGCCGCGTCTGCGGTATTGCCGGTCGCATTTGGCAGCAGGCTCAACATCACCAGGCTTTTAAATGTAGCAAGCATTTTTCGAATGAAATATCTGCGGGTCATGCCTGAGACTATAAGCATCATTGAAGCCCAGGCAAATCATTTTCCAAGAGGAATCAAAAAAGCGGCAGGTGACCGGAACACAGGGAAGTCAAAAGTGAATGAAGGATTAAGTAAATGAAGGATTAGATGACGTCCGTGATTGAAATCCAGGATTTATTCGGATGTCGTCATTCACCTTTGGAAAAGGAAGGGAGCATTTTCATTTTCACTCAATCACGGACGTCAAACTATTCGTTCGCTATTTCTGCTAGGCTCAATGCCACAGGACATTAACCAATGCGGTCAGAGCACATATCAGGCCAATAATATCCAAGATGTCCATATCAATTCCTTATCCATCTGAAATCAAGTCAGGAGAAACCACGGAATGTCTGTGACCTTCATGCGTTAGTGCTTTTTTCTGATAATATCTGCCAATGAATACAATATTAAAAAAGCGCTGAAGCCTTTCCTCACCGCATAAGCGGATAAGAAAAAGGCCCCCCGCCAAGGTAGCCAACGCCATGACTACCTTGGCGCAGCTTTTAAGGGTATCCAGTTTTTGAAAGACGGTGCTCAATATCTTAAAAACCTTCCGTGTGTTTTATGTTTACACGTTTTGCAATCTAAAAAAGCCGACGCTTGCGATAACCAACCCTCAGCTTCCCAGCCTAACTTTTCCTCGGCGTTCGATACCCGATCTTTTGTCAGGAATATGGTCGGAATAACTGAATCGACGTCTTTCAATACCCAACCTTCTATCTTCGTCTTCCGTAACATGATCAAGATGCGGCAAATTTTCGAACTTGTTTTTTCTGAAGCGCAACGCGTTATACATCTCATTGAAATCCGACAAAATTACACCCCGTCACATTGGATTTTTTCGATATTTATCTATCAATTATGGTAGCCCTAGCCCTGATTTTGGTTTGATTTACCATCTATACGTACAAACAGTAGCAAAAATCATGCAAACAGCACCAGGAAACGCATTTTATAAAAAATACCAGTTACTTATAACAAATCTCATCTGGCATAATCTCGTCTGAATGTGAAAAAAAGTAGCGAACTATTATGTAATCCGTTTCATAATCGGGAAAATATAAATTGTGAAAACCATGATGGCAAAACGGCATCTGCGGGGCAACACCGGTTCATCGCCGGCCTAAACGCTGCGATGGAGCGGGCGTTGTATTACTCATCTGCTTTGAGGACTCCGAGCAGTCGATCGAGCGTTTTTTGATAAGAACCCGGCTCTTTCCAATTAGTGAAATCCAGAATATCGCGGGAGCTGCGAAGATCCACCGCCCAGGCTTGGTCGCTCTCTAAAACTGCTGTATCTATTCTGACGGGCACCAGGATGGTTTTTTTCTTCTTAAGCTCTTTTTCAATCGCATGCGCTACTTCTCTTTCCATCCAGTGACGAATTAGTGAATTCTTAGACAACACCAGAACCTGTTTCTCGTGAATGCGGATGGATTGTTCAATATGGTGCTGAACTTTGTCTCCGATTTTCATGTCTTCCGGTATATACCAGCAGTGAATACCATTGCCTTGCAAGTCGTTATGCAACCTCTCGGCAAAATTCCGGTCTTTATTCGAATAGCTAATAAAGCTCGAGTAATTAACAAAGGCGTCCTCGGTTAATGCAGCGATATATTCGATGAATTTTTGGGGTATCCCTGTTCCCCGTAGAAAGGCATCAGATATTTGGCCTTTCGACCGATGGATGGTGTCGATTCCAAGCGTGGAGGGCCCAAAGTGGTTGATGGTATGCAGTCCTTTGGCCATGCTGAAATCAATATCTCCGAAGTAACTCCAGGCCACTAGGGCATCGCATAGGTTTGCCCGTCGAAGATCTGCCTTGCTGAGATTGGTTTCGATCAAATTTGCTTCACTAAGATCTGCCTCCCTGAGATTTGATTCAATGAGATACGCCCATCGAAAGTCGACTCGAAAAAGATTTGCTCGTCTCAGGTCGCAGCCGATGAGAAACGCCCATCTAAAATCAGCCCGTTCAAGGTCCGCTTCAACCAGATCCGTACCAACCAGATCCGCCTTGATGAGATAGGCTCTTTTGAGAATTGCTTCGCTAAAATCGGTTTCCCGAAGGATAGTTTCACTGAGGTTGGCTTCACTGAGGTTGGCTAAATTAAAGCTCGCTCTCTGGAGATTACTGCCTCTGAGATCCGCTTTGGTCAGCGTCGCACCCCTGAACGTCGCTTTACACAAGGTTGCATTTCTGAAATCCGTTTCACTGAGGTCGGCTTGATTGAGTTCCACTTGACTGAGGTCCGCCTGTGCTAAATCAGGTTCGATACCGGGATTGTCTTTTCTCCATTTGTTCCAAACATCCGGGCCTTGTTTAATCATCTTAAGATGATTGACATTTGCCATGACAATTCTCCATTATCTATGATCTTGTTGATTATATCGGTCTAAATTCAGAATGACTTAATGATTTTTTTAACAATCGGAATTAGGCCACGGAGCTGTTCCATGACACATCTTTCTCGGGTCGGCCTTGATTTTCTGAGCTAGATCTAGTAAATATTAACAGGTTAGAGCGTTTTTTGCTGCTCCTGTTCTCGTCCTGATCGAGAGTTGCCTTTCCGCTTGGCGTTATTTCGTGAAATCCGTGCCGCATTTTGCCGAGGTCGCTTAAAAGCGCTCATCTCCAAGGAGTCTTAGCAATGATTCGTGAGACCATGACCGTGCAGGAAAGAATGCAGGCCGCCATAGCTTTGGAGCCGGTGGATCGTCATCCGGTATTCCCCATTTTAGTAACTGCTGCACCGCGGTTGTACGGTATTACCCAGGCCGAAGCCTGGGCCGATCACAACGTCGCACGTGATTGTTTGATCCGTTGTTTTAATGAATACGGATATGATTACGGCAGTAAGCCGAACTATTATTATCCCATGCTGCCGGGCAAACTCTGTGCCGCGCCGGTGCGCAACCTAATACCGGGCAAACAGCTGGGAGAAGATGACCTGTATCAAATCGACGAGCGTATTTTATTTGAGCGCGAAGACTACGACAAACTCGTTGCTCTGGGATGGAACGGATTTTGGGAGCAACATTACGAAAAGATCAGCCGTAAAACGCTGGATGAGTTCGCCTTGATGCAGCGAATGAGCAACCAGCTGTATGTCGACGATATGAAGATATGCGCAGAGCAGGGCATGCCGGTTTTTCTGGGAGTTGCGGTGGACTCGGTGCTGATGGCATTTTCGCTTTGCCGGACGCTGACGGAATTTACCCGGGATCTCTACGAGATCCCGGGCAGAGTCGAGGCTGCCATGCAGGCGACGTGCGACGATCTTATTTGCAACGCCATTCAAGTGTGCAAGAACAACGGGAATATGTTGGCGTTTGTCGTTCTGGAACGAGGTTCGGGCTTTTACTACCGTCTCGATATATTCGAGCGCTTTGAGTGGCCTTTTTTGCAGCGCTTTGTTGATGCGTTTGTCTCCGAAGGAATCACACCCTGGCTGCATTTTGACACTGACTGGAGCCTCAATCTCCCCTATCTCAAAAAACTTCCCAAAGGCAAATGCATCTGCGACCTGGACGGTATGACCAATATCTTTAAGGCCAAGGAAATTCTAAAAGGTCATATGTGCATCAGCGGAGATGTGCCCGCCAGTCTTCTATCGCTGGGTAAACCCGAAGAGGTCGAAGCGTACTGCAAACGGCTGATTGATGAAGTGGGTGATGGCCGGGGATTTATGCTGACAACAGGTTGTGAGTGTCCCATCGATGTGAAACCTGAAAATCTCAAGGCCATGGTTGATACCGGCAAAACCTATCTAGGAAGCAAGGGGCCTGGCAAAGTTCGACCGCAAGAAGATGCAGCGCCAAGGCCCGCCACAAAGATTGATCTGGACGGTGAACTTGCCCGGGCCATTGTCAACCTGCGCTTCAGCGACGTGATGGAGCGGGTGGAACAGGCCATCATGGAGGGGGTGGAGCCGTTAACCATTCTTAATGATTGCCGGGCCGGTATGGATCAGGTGGGAGAGCGGTATAATACCGGAGAATACTTTCTCTCCGAACTGATTATGTCGGCGGATATGTTTAAGAAAGTGCTTGAAAAGGTAGAGCCCCTGTTACTGGAGGGACAACAGGAGCGTTCGCTCGGTTCAGTGGTGATCGCCACCCCCAAAGGTGATATTCATGATATCGGCAAAGATATTGTCGTCACCCTCTTTAAGGTTGGGGGGTTCACGGTATATGACCTGGGAGTAGATGTTGCTGCTGAAGTTGTGGTTGAAAAAGTTGCCGAGACGGATGCCAAAATTTTGGCCATGTCGGCACTGATTACACCAACCTTTGAATCCATGAAACAGGTGGTGGACAAGCTAAAAGAGCAGAATCTGAGACAGGGGCGATTTGTGATTCTCGGCGGCGGCCCAACCACTGCAGCGGTGCGCGATTACGTGGGGGCCGATGCCTGGACGCTGAACCCGCAAGAGGGTGTGAATTGGTGCAAAAGTTTTGTTCAGGAAGAAAAGATCGGATAGGCGGCCGTTGATCCATATATTTCACGAATCGAGGCTGCCCCGGGTCCGCCGAAATCCGACGGGATTCGCCCGAAGGGGAGGATATTTAAAAATTATAGGGCCTGCTTTCGGATCGACATCCGTAAAAGCCGGTAATTTCATCCCCTAGCGATTCGAGATAATCGTTTAACTCATTTTCATTATCAAAGCTAAGCGTGCCCACATGCCCGGAAGTATGCGCCATTGGCGTGTCCGGCTGCAATCGACAGATGGCATCTAAAAAAATATCTGGATTGTTTTGGTATTTTGCGGCCAGCTCGTTTTCATCAATGACCTGTTGCGCATGTCCGTATGCGTCAAAGTAGACAAAATATGTCATTGCATTCCTCCGGTTTTGAATCACCTCGAGCAAGGGGGTAAGTGCACACGTGCCGTATCATTCTTAACACAAACATTGTTATAGATCCAGAGGACCATTATGCTACGCTTTTTGGCCTTTCTCTCAATTTTGGTTAGTTTCCTGCCGTGTTATCATTTTATTACCGCCCGGACGGCGAATGCCGAGGAATTGTCCGATTTGCTGATTGAGGCGGCGGAGTTGGGTGATATGGGCCGGGTTCAGGCCCTCATCGAAGAGGGTGCCCCAGTGGATGCCAAAAATGCGGATGGATGGACGGCATTGATGAAGGCCGTTTATGAAGGCCACGACGATTTAGTCACGATGTTGATTGCCAATGGTGCGGATGTTGATGCCCAGGAAAATGCCGGCTGGACCGCACTGATGATGGCATCCCAGTTCGGGCATTTAAATATTGTCAGAAAATTGATCGCCATTGGTGCAGACGTAAATATGAAAAATAATTTCGGTGCTACCGCCTTGATGTTTGCGGCAATTAACGGCCAGGACGGCGTGATCCGGGATTTATTGGAGGCCGGCGCCAATATTAACGTCAGAGACAATCAAGGTAAAACCGCAATTATGTTTGCCGCTTCCAACGGGTTTCAAGCTGTGGTTCAAAATCTTATTCTATCCGGTGCCAACATCAAAACCAGAGACGGCACCGGTAACACCGCTCTGATTCTGGCAACCAAACAGGGAAACAGCGATGTGGTCAGAGTATTGCTGGAAAATTGCGCCGATGTCCAGGTCGTCGACAACCGCGGT
>CP070694.1:4973470-4977029 GCA_020353355.1 Desulfobacterales bacterium
AATAACAAATAACAAGTAACAATTAACTTAAATAACCGGAGAGATGTCCGAGCTGGCCGAAGGAGCACGACTGGAAATCGTGTGTGCTGCCAAAAGCGGCACCGAGGGTTCGAATCCCTCTCTCTCCGCCATCAAAAAATATTGAATATTTCTTAGATGCATAAAGATAACTATTGAACTCCTAACTGAAACGGTTATCAAACAACGATAACAATATACATTCCTTATGTCCTATCTGGTTCTGGCACGTAAGTACCGTCCGCAAACCTTTGAGCAGGTTGTGGAACAGGATCACATTACACGCACCTTATCCAATGCGATTGCTGCGTCTCGAGTTGCGCATGCCATTTTGTTTTCCGGTCCACGAGGCACCGGAAAGACAACAGTAGCCAGGATTTTGGCGAAAGCGATGAATTGCAAAAAAGGACCTAGCGCAATCCCCTGCAATGCATGCCGATCCTGTACTGAAATTACTTCCGGGCATGCGGTCGATGTCTATGAAATTGATGGCGCATCGAATAATAGTGTTGATCAGGTTCGTGAGCTGCGAGAAAACATCAAGTACATGCCGGCTCACAGCCCCTACAAGATTTACATTATTGACGAAGTTCACATGCTCAGCACTCCTGCCTTCAATGCCCTGTTGAAGACCCTTGAGGAACCGCCACCCCATGTCATGTTTATATTTGCTACCACCGAGCCGCATAAAATCCCCATCACTATTCTTTCACGCTGTCAAAGGCATGATTTTAAGCGGATAAAATTGGATTCGATATCGATGCATCTGGGTTCTATCTGCGATCAGGAAGGATTCGACCTGGCCGAAGAAAGCTTCAGCATCATTGCGAGGGAAGCCAGTGGCAGCATGCGTGATGCCATCAGTCTGCTTGACCAGGTGATGTCTTGTTCCCCAGGATCGATATCTCACGCTCAACTGCTGGACATCCTCGGTGTTATTGACAGAAAATTGTTATTTGATCTTTCTGCTTCTATCTTGCGCCATGATATCACCGCTGTTTTGGATATACTGGATGATATTTACGATCGCGGTCATGATTTAAAAAAGCTTTATGCCGATCTTCTCGAACATTTTCGAAATCTTCTGGTTGTTAAACTGGGCAAAAAAATAGGCAAGCTGGTGGATCTGCCGGAGCACGAAATCGACGTCTTGGATGAGCAAGCCAAACCAATATCGGTGGCGGTATTAAATCAGATCTTCGATTTTCTTTTCAGCCAAGAAGCAGTCATTCGGTTCGCCATTCAACCGAAATTAGCTCTCGAGACGATCTTCATCCGGATGTTTCAGATTCAACCGGCATTGCCCATTGATGATCTGATTGCTAAACTAGATCATTTGCGTCAGGAACTGGCCGGTAAATCAACGATTGGCGAAGATGCACGCACCGCAAGCCAAACCATGGACCCGGCAAAGGTATCTGCGCCCTTAACCGGCGGGCAACCAACTCGCTCTGCCGGGCAGGCCCCGGCAGAGGTTGCCCCGCTGCCGAGCGGTTTAACGGATGATAGCCAAAAGGACCTGAGCGGCATCTGGAATACGATCTACGAGCGTATTTCCCAAAAGAATCCTTCCCTGGCAGCTAACTTAAGCAAATGCAAGTTAAACCGGGTGGCTAAAAATCGACTCGAAATTGAAGTTGTCGGAAACGGATTTACCGTCAATATGATTCAGCGCGAGAAAAACCTATCATTCCTGAAACAAATATGTTCAGATTATTTCGGTGAGGAGAAACAGATAATATTGACAACCCAGACCGATCCGAACGAAGAAAACCAGAAAAAAAAAAGCAAAAATAATCTTCTGAAACAAAAAGCCTTAAGTCACCCATTGGTTGCCGATGCGATCGAGATTTTTGATGGGAAATTAATCGATGTTAAGATAGAGTAGGTATCACAAGTATTTTTTTTCATTTTGTGGCAAGAGATTTTCGCGCAGAGGAAGCACCTAATTTTTGTGATAAAATCCGAATATCGAATCTCGAAATTCGAAACAATATCGAATTACCAAAATTCAAATTATTAAAACGGCCTAAACTGCGCAACAAGCTAATCATTAGAAATAGAGGGATCCCTTGTTTTTGGATTTTTGTCATTAGACATTAGAATTTGTTTCGGATTTCGTGCTTAGGATTTCGAATTTACCGGACAAGCTGAGGCATAAAAGATTAATAAACCTGAAGATTATCAGCCTGTCCGGGTGAGGAGGTATATGAATGAAAGGCATGGCAAACATGATGAAGCAGGCCCAGAAACTACAGGCCCAGATGATGAAACTTCAAGAGGAGATGGCTGAGAAAACAGTAGAAACAACCTCTGGCGGCGGCATGGTAAAAATAGTGGCCAATGGTCGGCAACAGATTGTTTCCATTCAGATTGAAAAAGAGGTTGTCGACCCCGATGATGTGGAAATGCTTCAAGATTTAATTCTTGCCGCCATAAACGATGCCCTGGCAAAATCCCAGGAGATGGTCACCGCAGAGATGAGCAAACTTACTGGCGGTTTGAATATACCGGGTTTGATGTGAGCCGCGCAAGCTTCTGAGGATAACGAAACCAATGACCCATTATCCGGCGTCTATACTGAATTTGATCAAACATATTTCGAAACTACCGGGAATCGGCGAGAAAACCGCCGAGCGGTTGGCATTGCACATATTGCGATCACCTCGTAAAGACGCGCATCAACTCGCCCAAAGTATTGTCGAGGTCAAAGATAAGGTTCGGTCATGTTCGAAATGCTATGGGCTGAGCGACAGTGATTTATGCAAGATCTGCAGTGATCCCACCAGGGACCGGTCGTTGGTATGTGTCGTGGAGCAGCCAGCGGATATGGTTGCGGTTGAAAAATCTGGGGCCTTTCGCGGATTGTATCATATTTTATCCGGCGTATTATCCCCCATGGATGGCATCGGTCCGGATGACATTCGAATCCGGGAACTGATAACAAAGGTCGAAGATCACCAGGTCAAAGAAGTTGTGCTCGCCACCGGCACGAACGTTGAAGGCGAATCGACAGCGGTTTTCATCGCGCAGCGTCTTCAGAAGTATCCCGTCAAGGTAACTCGAATTGCGTCCGGTGTGCCAATTGGGGGTGATCTTAAGTATGTGGATCAAGTCACCCTAAAAAAGGCCATGGAAACGCGACACGATGTCTGAAGCCATGGATCCGAATGAAATTTTCACCTGCCAACGGTGTGGCAACTGCTGCCGGGGATACGGCGGCACATTTGTAACCGATCATGATATCAACTCCATTTCAAGATTATTAAATATCAAATCAACCCGCTTTATTGCTCGATTCTGTCAAACCTCCGGAGACAAACTGGTTCTTGCCCAGGGTCGGGATGGATATTGCATCTTCTGGCAAAAACTGTGTGCGATTCACCCGGTTAAGCCAAGAATGTGCAAACAATGGCCATTTATCGAAAGTATTTTAGTCGATGTCAATAACTGGCACACAATGGCATCTTACTGTCCCGGTATTCAAACGGATGTGCCGGATCAAGTTATTACCGCTTGCGTAAAAAAAGTCATTTCAACC
>CP070694.1:4977129-4995512 GCA_020353355.1 Desulfobacterales bacterium
CGACGGCTTATTTTCTTTTTTGCACCCATTTTAATCTCCTTCTCATTTACTGGTTGACGGTTGAATTACCCTATTACTGAAATACAGCGCCTCCCGTGTTTGGGTCAGCAATTACAAAATAAGATTCCTTTCAACGGAGAACCAAAATTCAATTTGACCAAACACGCAGGTTCAACCAGTGTTCGATAGGGTCATTGCACTATCCCTTTGTATAAAATATCACCTCCCTTCTTTCACTAAAAATGTAAATCAGCCTTTCCAAAAAGGGGTATTCCGCTATGAAAGCAAGCATGTAAATAAGATACGTCCCGAATGTATGGATTTGGAGGGGGTCGTAAAAAATGAGGTGTATCATACATAGCGATACCCTAACCCGGACGAGCCGGAACCAAACAGAATTAACTCGGCTTTTTTCTAAGAAAAATGAAAGCTGCTCAATGAAATGCCTAGAGTTTTAAAATGCCTGAATTAGCTAAAGGATGAATAGGTTCACACGAACATAGATAAAGACGTAACCCCCACATTTTCATTCGTTTAAGTTAGAATATCCCCGCTGAATCTGTCAAGAAAATCTTTTTCAGAAGTTAGTTGGTCTCTTCCTGTAAAAATGAGATAACCTCCACCATTTTCTGGACAAGATGCTCATGATATTTCCGACCGCCTTCCTGCGAGGCCTTGCTGGGTTCCCCGGCTGTCCCACCGGAGGTTTTGGCCAATAGTTCCATTTCTGAAGGGCTGCTGGGAACATAGTTCAGGGTATCACCCGCATGCCTCGGGTCAACGTGATAAATTCGAAGATGATGAGCAGGATTGTCCTGGGCGCGGTCCATCTTTACCAGCTCCGGGTAACAATGCCACATGTGGGAGCTTTCGATCTCTTCGGCATGTCCGACTTCTCCCCAGCCGAATTGATTGTCAAATTCTTTGGACATGTAGGCCGGATCAAAAATTACCGCCTTGACCCCGAGTTCTCTTTTCGCTCTTTCGGCCGCAATCTGCAGCCAGGAAACATTGACGATGCGATGACCGTTCAGCAATATGAATCTGATAAATTCGTGTCTGTTTAAAGATTGAATAATATCACAAACAAGCTCTATCAGCAGTTCAGGGCGAATGGTGATGGTACCGGGAAGCACCATATGATGCGGACTCCAACCGAACCAAAGTGGTGGAGCGACCACAATGTCGGCTTTCAACGCAGCATCCTCGGCTATAGAATTGGCTACCATGGTATCCGTTCCTACGGGAAGGTGATACCCATGCTGCTCGGTACTGCCGATCGGCAATATAATCGTCCCTTTGCTTTTCGTCGTCTTTTGCTTGACCTCTTCCCAGGTCAAGTGCTGTAGCCAAACTTGTTTTTCCAATTTAACTCCCCCTTTTTTATGATTTGACCATCATATATTTTATAATCTTTAAAAAAAAATGATCTAAACGTCAACTCGGAATTGAGTGCTGCGGGGTAAGTTAAATAATAACGTCGATTCTCGGCACTTTTAAATTGACAATGAATATCTGGACAGGTATTGCCAGATATCTGTAAAGTGCAAACTAGCGAATTATACCTTAAATAGGAAAGATAAACCTTGAAGGTCGCCAGGCAAAAAAAGGATCGGGTCATTTTTGAAAAAAAGCTTATGCGCGGAAATGAGGCCATCGGCGCGGGTGCGATCCGGGCTGGATGTCGGTTTTTTTTCGGCTATCCGATAACCCCTCAGAACGAACTATTTGAATATATGGCTCAAATGCTTCCTCAGGCCGGCGGCACGTTTCTGCAAAGTGAAAGTGAATTGTCCGGCATCAACATGATTTATGGTGCATCCGCCGGGGGCGGACGTTGTATGACATCCTCTTCGGGCCCGGGATTTACGCTCATGGGGGAAGGTCTGACAGCCCTGGCAACGGCTCAATTGCCTGCAGTGGTGGTGTGTGTGACACGGGCAGGTCCCGGACTGGGGCGGATAGCCTCTGCTCAGTCGGACTACAGACTTGCCACCCGGGGAGGGGGCCATGGGGACTATCAATGTCTGGTGCTGGGTCCTGCAAGTTCCCAGGAGCTCTACGACCTGACATACAAAGCCTTTGACCTTGCCGATCAATACCGGAACCCGGTTATTGTGCTGTCGGATGCGCTTCTGGGGCAGATGATGGAGCCGGTGGCCACCGGTCATCTTCCCCGGATTAAGGCGCTGCAAAAAGAATGGGCTGTGCGGGGCAAAGGGACAAACCCTCGCAAAGTTATCAAGGTCGCGCCGCATACGGACGAAGAACTCATTGATTGGAACCGGCAACTCAAAAAAAAATATCAAATGATGAAAGAAAACGAACAACGACATGAAGCTCTCTTAACAAAGGACGCCGAGCTGATCGTTGTGGCGTTTGGCAGCACAGCCCGGATTGCCCTGGATGCCGTGTTGCACGCCAGAGAGGAAGGAATAGCTGTCGGCATGTTTAGGCCGATTTCTCTCTATCCATATCCGGACAAGGCGCTGAATAAAATTACTCGTCAGGGCACACGAAAATTACTGGTGGTCGAGGCAAATAACGGACAGATGGTGGAAGATGTCCGATTGGCTGTGGACGGCTCCGCCGAGATTGCTCACTACGGCTTTGGCGGTGGTTATATTTTCAGCCCAGATGAAATTTATCGTGAGATCGTTGGATATAGCAAGAAGTGATCAATACTTTTAGGCATTTTAGTACATTTTAGGCATTTTTCGATGTATTTGGGTTAGGTAGTTGAAATGCAACGCATGAAGCGTGTGTACGCCAAACCGAAGGCAATGACCGAAGTCCCTTTCCCTTACTGCCCGGGATGCTCTCATGGTACGATTCATCGTCTGGTCGCGGAGGTAATCGATGAATTGGAAATAGCCGACCGGGCCATCGGCATAACTTCTGCGGGATGTTCGGTTCGAAACTGGCGTCAGTTTGACTGTGACATGGTCATGGCACTTCACGGGCGCGGTCCGGCTGTGGCCACCGGTTTGAAAAGAGCGCAACCTGATGCAGTGATTTTTACGTATCAGGGTGATGGAGACATGGCGGCCATCGGAACGGCAGAAATCGTGCATGCGGCCTCCCGCTGCGAACGCATCACCGTTATTTATGTGAACAACGGCGTTTTCGGGGCAACTGGCGGTCAGCAAGCGCCAACAACCCTCATCGGGCAGCCCACCACCAGCTATCCAGCCGGCCGGGACCCCAGAACCAGTGGCTACCCGCTAAAAATGGCCGAAATGCTGTCAACGGTCTCGCCGGAATCTTATATCGCCCGGGCTTCGGTGCATAACGTTAAAAACATTATCAAGGCTAAAAAGGCCATTCGCAAAGCCTTTTTGGTTCAAATTAAAGACAGCGGTTTTGGTCTCGCGGAAATACTTGCAGCCTGCCCCACCAACTGGCGAATGGATCCTGTTGGCTGCATGGATAAAATTAAATCCGACGTGATAGCTTATTATCCCTTGGGAGAATTTTCTTCTCAAATGAAGTTAAACCCAGAGGAAAGCCTTGAACAAAGCGAAGGGGAAAATAGAGATCGACCCGGCACGCTGTAAGGGTTGCCGTCTGTGCATATGGGCATGTCCCCAACAGATTATCAAGACGGTCGATGAAGCCGACCGCCGGGGAATTCAGATTGCTTATTGCCCGGAAGATGCCTTATGCACGGCTTGCGGGTTTTGTTATATGATCTGTCCGGATGCTGCCATAGCGGTTTACAAAAAGGAAACGGCCAAAGATTTTTCTGAATGAAAATTCAAGGATGCCCCCGGGGACTCACATAATAAATTAAAAGGTTTTAGCCTGCCACAATCCCTCGTGGAAGATATTGCCAATAAAATGCTCGAAAGATATTGCATTTTATTTTTCAGGGTTTTTCATCATTAACCGACAAGACGTTTTCAATACTCTTATTCGACTCTCCATTTTCCTCAGGACCTGATAAGCCTCACCCAAAGAGACTGACGCGAAACTTATTTCATCTCCAGGCCTGATTTGTCCCAACAGGGGAAGGTCGGCCGAAATAACGGTGGCAATTTTTCGATAACCGCCGGAAACCGTTTCTCCCAGAATAATGATGGGCTTTCCGTCTCCCGGAACCTGGATATTGCCCGAGATCTGACCCTCCGATATAATGGAATCAGGGATATCTGCCTTTCTCTGAATAATGGGACCATCCAGGCGGATTCCGGTACGGTCGGATTCGGAAGAGACCTGATAGGAAGATTTGAGGAAGGTTTGTCGTCCCTGCTCGGTAAACTCATCATCCTGAGGTCCCCAGATCACCCGCAAGACCCATTTGCCGGGATAGGTGGGGATCCATTTGGGTTCAAATTTCCGCTGGCTTACCACCAGCTTGGCGTGCGGTGAATCCGAAAAAAGGATCGCCCCGGCCTCAAGCGCTTTTCCCTCAAACCCGCCAAAGCCGGAAGGAAGACTGGTCGATTTGCTGCCCAGCACCGGGGGTACATCAATTCCACCGCCCAGGGCGATGTAAGACCGGCAGCCGCTTAAAGGCCCGATAAACGAAAGAATCTCACCTTGCTTTAAAACATGAGAACACCACATTTCCAGCGGCCGCTTATCCACCCGCGGCTGCAAGTTTGCGCCTGTGACGGCGATAAGGACATCTGTTAATGCCTTGACTCTCAGCCCCAATAACGTGGTCTCTAAACACGCCTGATTCTCCGGGTTGTCTACAAGCAGGTTGCCGATCCTGAAAGCAAAAGCGTCCAGGGCACCACTGGGTGCAACCCCATAGCGACCGAAGCCAAACCTGCCGAGGTCTTGAACAGTTGTCTGTAACCCGGGTGACAAAATCTCAATGCATTCTACGGCTGCCACTTTACCATTTCCTCCGCTGTGATGGCATGGAACCTCACCCGGTCACCCATTTCCAAAAGAGAAGGCGGATCTGCTTGCGGATCAAAAAGCGTAACCGGTGTCCAACCGATGATATGCCAGCCACCCGGGCTTTGCACCGGATAGATGCCGGTCTGTTTTTGAGCGATGGCAACAGAACCCTTGGGCACATGGGTTCGCGGGGTTTCTCGACGGGGAGTAAACAGGGCCCCGGGAACTTCTCCCAGGTAAGGAAACCCCGAAGTAAAACCGATCATATACACCTGATAGGTGTGCTCGCTATGAAGCCGGATGACCTCTTGCGGGGCAATGTTGTGGTATTCGGCTACCCATTCGAGATCAGGGCCATAGTCGTCACCGTAAACAACCGGGATATCGATAGTTTTGGGACCCGGTATCTGAGCCGGATCCATGCTCTTGTGGGTTTTAGCGATCAGATTTTCAAGTTCCGAAATGGAGATTTGCAGGGGATCATACATCACCAAAACTGATCGATAGCTTGGAATCAGGTCGATCACTCCGGTAATTCCCTGTTGATCCAGGCTGACGAAAAGCTCTCTGACTCTTTTATTTACGGAGGGACTGATCTCATCGCCCAACTCAACAAGAAGGGCTCGATCTGCCATCAGGCGGTATACGGGTTTATCGTAAAGCATGGAACCAGGTAATTAAATCAAATCGCCGCTTCTAGCGTCGTGTCCCCCAAATACATTAAAAAGTCGAACAAAATATCTAAATTTGGAATTTAACCAATTTTATTCTGGGACAAAAGCACTATTAAATCAATCCGGGTTATTTAAATTACATATGAGACACGACGCTAAAAGTTATCTCAAAAAGGTTTGCGGTGCGGCAATCTCAACGCCTGCATTCAGCAAGGTATCCCGAATGTTTTTTATCAGCTCTAATGCGGCCGGATTATCGCCGTGGACACAAACTGTATCGGCAGCCATTTCGATTTCCGAATCATCGATGCAAACAACTGTGCCCTCGGTTACCATTTTGAGTACTTTTTCAGCCACGAATTGATGATCATGAATCACGGCGCCGGCCTGCCTGCGAGACACCAGCGATCCATCCGGATTGTAGGCTCTGTCACCAAAAAATTCATAGGCAATCCGAATACCGTTTTTGGCGCCGATGCGCTCCAGGTTTTCGCGATCCGCCCCCGCCAAAACAAATAGAATCAAACCCGGGTCAATCGCCGCAATTGCCTCGGCAACCGCATCCCAAATCTCCGAATTTTGAACGGCCATATTATACAGAGCGCCATGCGGCTTTACATGCTGCAGTTTCATGCCCTGGGCCGCGGCAAAGCCTTGCAGCGCGCCTATCTGATAGGTAACGTAATCTTTTATTTCCTCCAAGGATGCATCCATGGCACGCCGTCCAAAACCCATCAGGTCCGGATATCCCGGATGAGCCCCCAAAGCAACCCCGTGGTCTTTGGCAATCGCAATGGTGCGTCGCATCACCGTGGGGTCGCCGGCATGGAAACCGCATGCGATATTGGCAGAGCTGATCAACGGGATAAGCTCTTCATCCAATCCAAGTTTATAATTGCCGAAGCTTTCGCCGACATCGGAGTTTAGGTCTATTTGCTTAACCGCCATTTTGCTTACCTCCATTAAATAATTTGGGCTGATTCTTTGTATGCCACAAAAAAATTTTGATTACAAATCATCTGTCTGAAAATAGCCCCTAAAAAAGAAAAAGGAGCAGATAAAAGACCTGCTCCTTTGAATAAAATCGTAATAATTCTAAGCGATTAGCGTTTGGAAAACTGAAAACGCGCCCGGGCGCCCCGTTGACCGTATTTTTTCCTTTCCTTTACCCGTGGATCACGTTTGACAAAACCGGCTTTCTTCAGCGACAGTCTGAGTCCAGGGTCCGCAAGGATCAGGGCTTTGGTGATACCGTGTCGAACCGCTTCGGCCTGACCGGCAATGCCCCCACCCGAAACGCTGGCCTTGAGGTCATAGGTATCGAGGGTATTGGTTAATTTTAACGGCTCAACCATCTGCAATCTTAGGGATTCAATCGGAAAATATTCCTCCAGCGGACGGTTGTTAATGCGTATTTCCCCTTTGCCGGGTACCAACCATGTTCGAGAAATGGCTGTCTTGCGCTTACCCGTTGCATAATAAACATTTTCTTTTTTCATTTAGCTCACCAAGAGTTCGACTTTTTTTAAGGTTTTGAAATGTTCGCTTGAATTTGCAATATTTCCGGCTGATGGGCCTGATGCGGATGCTGATCACCGCAATAGACTTTCAGTTTTTTATACAGCTTTCTGCCAAGTTTGTTTTTGGGCAGCATTCCCTTGACAGCAAAGCGTATCAAATCCTCGGGCCTCTTTTCCATCAGCTTTTTTGCCGTGATTTCTTTCAGGCCGCCGATATAGCCACTGTGGCGGTAATATTTCTTCTGCTCCATTTTGCGACCGGTCAGCACGACCTTATCCGCATTAATCACAATTACCCAATCACCGGTATCCACGTGGGGTGTAAATAACGGGCTATGCTTGCCTCGCAGTCGTGAAGCGACAGTCGATGCCAGCCTGCCGAGCACCGCTCCATTGGCATCCACAACATACCATTTTCCCTGGACATCTGTTTTATTCGCGCTATAGGTGTATTTTTTCACCGTGTATCACCTCTTGAATTAAAAGAATCCGGCATATTTAAAGTAAAAATCAATGAGTGTCAAGCAAAAAATGAGCCCTTTAACCTCAAATCCGCTCTGAAAATAATAATAGACAGCTGATCAAACATAAGTCAGTTTTGCCATTTCGCAAGGATAATATTGATTGCGGGGCTCATTAGAAGGGTGATGGATCGCCGGACTCTGAAGGTTGATTTCCGATTTGCGGGCTTTGCGGACTTTGCTGTGCAGCAGTGCTTTTGAAATCCCGCAAGACATTCTCCATGGAATGTTGGCCGGAATCCGTGGAAGATTGATCGGAAGCCTCAGAGCTTTCGGCGGGGAATTCCAATGGAAAATTCTTTTCCAGTAATAGCTCTCCTTCTCCAGTAAACACATAGACGGCGGCAGTTCTATACTGATCCGGCGATGGGGGAACATCTGCTGTAAATCGCATGGTGCGAAAATAATTGATGGCAAACGCATGGCCACGCCGCTGGCCGGTGGGCTTGCCGTCGACGAGCTCCATTTTAGGAATCGGCAGCCATTTCTGAGGGTCTAGCTGATCGTCTTTAAAAACGACGATCGCATGGCCTGATACACGCTGTGAATTCGGGCTGGTATTCTTGACTTTAAATTGAATATTTAATTTTTTTGCATCCGCCTCAGAAATGATATTAAAATCCTCAACATCGACACTTAAGTTGGGTTTCGGCGCTTGTGACGCAACATCCGGTTCGGTTGTTGTTTTTACGGCCAAAACCTTTTTTTTGACTTCGGCGTCAATAGGCCTGTTGTCCTCCGAAAATTTTTTCAGATTCTCGGCTTCAAGCGGCTTTTCATCTTGATTTGCGATTTTTCCCCCAATCCCAATGCTTTCTTTGACTCTAGATTCGGCCAGAACCAGACGGGCCATCAGGATATCTTTTTCATGCCGCAAGGCCTTTATTCGTTTCTGTAATATGTCCAGTCCGCTTTGCAGTTTCTGATTGTTTTGGATGATATTTTGATTATGCCAATACAAAAGAAAAATGGCGGCGGCAGCCAGCAGAAAAATGAACACGGCGAAAAAGACATATCCTTTAAATCGTTTCAGGGTCACAACCCTGCCATGATCACCGATGAACAACAGCGTCCAGCGCCTGTCCGGTTTGGTGCGCTTGGTTTTGCCCTCAAGGCTTCTCGTCACGTTGGAATAGCTAATTTCAGGTTCCATTTTTTTCCAATCAGTCAACGGGATAGCAGTTGGCCATCTTCTCAACCACCAACACGTTTGTCGTTATCTCAAATCGTTACTTTAACCAAATCCCCTTTTTCAACATTAAAATAGCGTTTCGCACTGCCTTTATAAACGGCCACCTCTAAATAACCGCGGCTGCCAATAATGGCTAAGGCAGATTGTTGATCGGCGCTTTCATAGGCAGGAGAAATTCCATTGACAACATTGTCTCCGATCCGGATTTGTGGTTTTCCATCCTGAGCGCTTTGAGCATATTCAAGGAGTTGTTTAGAGTCAATATTTGTTATCAAGTTGCCAAAGCGATCAATGCTAACAATTTTTCCGATCAACTCACCCTGTGGCGAAATGCGAGCGCTCAAATCTTTCAGTCGGATAATATCCGTTAAGCCGATTTCAGACCCAAGCGTGTTCAACGGAACACCGTTCGCAATGTGGGCCCCAACAGGTGCAATTATATCACGACCATGAAACGTTTGACTAACAGATTTTAAAAAAAAGGTCGAATTATCGATTCTGACAATCGAGTCAATTTTTCCTTCATCATATAAAAGGGTTAATACACCGTTATCGGGAGCCATGAAAAAATGCCCCATCACCTGAACAGCGATGATGTCGCGATCTCCCCCAACTCCCGGATCGACAACAATCAAATGTACCGTCTTGGTTGGAAAATAACGATACGAAGATTTAATGGTATATGCTGCCTGAACAATATCCTGGGGATCAATCTGATGGGTGATATCCACGATGACAACAGATGGGGTAATGGCCAAAATAACCCCTTTCATTAACCCGACATATTCATCGCTAATACCAAAATCAGTCAACAGTGTAATGATGGACATGATCCCTCGGTCGCATCGTCAAGTGTTCTTGGTCAAATGGGCATATTCAATACCAATGATCAACGTTTCAGGTAGCAGCTACAAAAAGGTTTCAGGTTTCGGGCCTTCGTCGCGCCCCGCCCGGGCGGGGCTTCGGCCGCGCAGGCGGGTGTCAGGTGTCAGGGTTCATCATTGTGTTTCTGACACCTGAATACTAAAACCAAGATATTGCGACACACTGATATGATCGTAAAGATTTCCCGATATGGGTTAGCCAATCAGCGAAAAATTTTCTCCTGTACCGCCACTCCCAGATGTCGATAGGCTGCCTCGGATGTCTTTCTACCCGACGACGTCCGGGTGATAAACCCTATTTTTAAAAGATAGGGTTCGACGATATCTACCAGGGTATCATTTTCTTCTTGCAGGGTGGCCGCAATGGCCTCGATGCCGACCGGGCCGCCTCGGTAGAATTTTATGATGGTATTTAAATAGCGACGATCAAGATCTGTTAAGCCTTTGTCATCAACCCCTTCTAATTTTAACGCTTCGCTAACCGAAGTTTTGCTGATGACGCCATCGGCCCGAACTTGAGTATAATCCCGAACCCTTTTCAGCAGCCGGTTAACAATTCGAGGGGTTCCGCGCGATCGTTGCGCAAGTTCTTCAGCGCCTTGTCTCTCAACTTTTACACGAAGCAGGACTGCCGAACGTTTGACAATTTTAACCAGATCATTTTCGCTATAGAAATCAAGGCTTCTGAAAATACCAAATCGGTCTCGCAGCGGTGCTGATAGCAGTCCGACACGGGTGGTTGCGCCCACCAGGGTAAAACGCTTCAAGCGATAGCGATGCGTGCGCGCATGCACTCCCTTGTCAAAAACGAAATCAACCGCAAAATCCTCCATGGCAGGATACATAAATTCTTCCACAGTCTTCGGCATTCGATGGATTTCATCAATAAATAGTATATCACCGTCTTCGAGATGAGTTAGAATTCCGATGAGGTCGCCTCCCTTTTCGAGTGCCGGCCCGGAGGTGACCGTCAGCTTGCCCCGCATCTCATTGGCAATGATATGGGCCAAGGTCGTTTTCCCAAGACCGGGCGGACCGTGCAACAGCACATGGTCGATGGGTTCGCCACGCTGTTTGGCGGCTTCAATCGCAATCTTGAGCGTTTCGACCACTTCGTTTTGGCCGACATAGTCGCCAAGCCGTTCCGGTCGTAACGATAGAATCTCGACGTCTTGATCTTGCGGCTGGGCAGAACCTGAAACGAGTTCGGGTTTGTCGGAAGAATATGTAAAAACATCATCGGGCATGGATCGCGTTGCTCTCTATGTTATTCGTTATTGGTTATTCGTTTATGCGTAGCTGCTACAAATAGCAAAAGTATACAGGGTTCGAGGCTGAAAAACGAATAACCAATAACAAGTAACTATTAGCTTAAACACTCGAAGGGCTTATCATTCGCTACGTTCACTGCGATAGACTTCGTCAAAAAGCTCTTCCGGGGTTGAAATAGAACGGTCACGTTTCAGAGCTTTTGCAATCATCTGTTTGGCGTCCGCCATTCGATGGCCAAGCTGGTTTATCATGACATCCAACACTTGTTTGGTAAAATCTTCTATCTTCGGCGGCTTTTGAGTCACATCCTTTCGAATCAGGGCAAATTTACCCATCTTTCCTTCCAGGGTCGCAATAATTTTTTGAGCGGTTCGGTGGCCAATACCCTTGAGCCCCACAAGGGTACTGACATCTCTTTCCTCTATGGCCCGAGCGACCTCACGCACAGAAATCGTCAATGCCTTCACCGCTTTCAGCGGTCCGATATCTTCAACGGAGACAAAATGTTGAAAAAATTCCTTTTCCGCTTCCAAATTAAAGCCAATGAGTATCGGTTTGGGCTGACGCTCCGTCTGCTGATAATAGATGTAGAATGATATTTGATCCCCGATGCTTTTGGAATTTAAGGTTTCCACGACAAACGCCGGCAACAAAACCTCGTAACCGATTTGGTTCGCAAGGACCAATACCCGGTCATTTTCTTTTTTTAATATTTTGCCCTCGATATAACCGATCACATCATCGCTCCGCTCTTTAAAGGATTCAGGGTTCAAGGTTATGTGTCACGGGTTGCAGTGACCAGGAGCCAGAAGCTTTGAACCCTGAAGCCTAATCAGTGCTAATCCCATCCCGATAGCGGTACAACCCGATAAGCGCTAAACCCATGGCATCCGACGCATGCAGGGGTCTGATGGGTTCGTTATGGTTCAATTGGTATCGCACCGCTTTTTCAAGCTGGATTTTAGTCGCATTACCATTTCCCGTCAATACCTGTTTCGCCTCTCGGACGGAGACTTCAATCGCCGACACGGATGCTTGATATCCGGCCAGCAGCACGACTCCGGTTACTTGACCTAATGCGATACCCGACTTTGGATATTTATTTAATGAATACACATCTTCAACAACCATTAAATCAGGCTTTTCGTTGGTTAAGACGTGTAGAAGTTTGGAAAAGATGTGATCGAGACGTTTTGCTAAAGGGGTGTTTTTGGAAGTACTGATGCTGCCAAAGGAATAACCTGCAATCCTCGATCCGTGTCCTTTGACGATACCAATACCCGTTGCCGCTAAGCCAGGATCTATTCCAATGATTTTAATCATTCTGCATTAGCTGACGAACTGTCATTCTTATGCGTTTACCGGCAAAATGCTTCTTTGAATAATCTGACCGACCCTCCCGGATCGACGATTTTCAACGGATCTCCTTTAATTTCTCCAGGGCAATTTTCGCTTCATTGGATTTTGGATATTTTTTAACTAAATCTTCGAGAATTAGACGGGAATTTGCCTTGTCGCCGATATTCTGAAAGGCCAATCCCTGTTTTAGAAGAGCAGACGGTACTTTATTGCCTTTAGGATATTTTTCGATCACTTCTTGATATTCGAGGATGGCCTTTTCATACCACTTTTCACGATAGTAGATCTCACCAATCCAAAACTGAGCATTGTCCGCATTCTCAGATTTGGGATAGCGGTCGATGAGTTCCTGAAATCGCTTTTTGGCAGTTTCCGAATCTCCTTGCTCAAATGCCTGCTTACCTAAGTTATAGATTTCATCGTCCGACAGTTCTTTTGGAGCCTTAGCCGGGGCACCGGGGGCAACTACCGGGACAACGCTGGTGGTTTTAGCGGTGGATTCAAGATTCAGGTAATTCTCCAAGCGCATGATACGTTCTTCGTTTTTAGTGGCAACCTGCGTGAGTTGATTGGATGAAGCTTCGCTTTGCTTACGGAAACCATCCGCAGCCTTTTGTTGCTGATTTAATGAATATTCGATTTCTTCAAGCCTTCCACGGAGAGCCCGCATCTCTTCACGGAGCTCTTCGATGAGGGCATGCAGGCTGGCCGATTGTTTGCGAATCTCCTGGTCCTTCACGTCTCTATTTTTGCCATACTTCTCTATCTCAGATTCCATCTGTTCTCTATTTTTGCGTGCCTCTGCATCACGAAGTTCCAACGATGTTAAGCGATTATCAATAGCGGACATATCCTTCTGTGTGGCGCATCCCGTCAAAATCAAAAGGCCCATGGTAGATATGATGAATAAAATTCGCTCCATGACAAATAACCTATGGTTATTAAAAGGTTAATAGATAAAAAAATACCCGCTAAAAAAGGCGGGCCATGACAGAATAAGCAGCAGGCGTAAAAAGTATATACACCTGCTGCTTATTTTCTGCAAACCAAATCAAAAATAATCGTAAACGCTCTATTCCAATGGGGTAAGATTGCATCCCCGTAACACACTATCTCATTGGTTTACGACAAAGTGCGCCCGCCTGTTTTTCCACCAACAATCTTCATTATGTCCCATGCAGGTCGGGCGTTCTACACCATAGCTAATAGTCGTTAACCGCGATGCCGAGATACCAAGATTTACCAGAAACGCCTTGGCGCTTTCCGACCGCCGATCACCAAGGGCAAGGTTGTATTCATTGGTACCCCTCTCATCACAGTGGCCCTCAATGGTCACCGTTACATCAGGATTGTCGCGCAGCCATTCCGCTTTCTGCAGCAGATTTTCCTGAGCCTCCGGTTTGAGATTGGATTTGTCGAAGTCGAAATAGATGTCAGACTGCATCACCGTCGTATCCAATTTTGCTGGAGCTGGTGCCGGCGCAGGCGCCGGTGCCGGTTCTTCTTTTTTCGGTTCAACCTTTGGCTCTTCCTTGGCGACAGGTTCTTTCACCACCGTCGCAACCCTTTTCTGACATCCAACTGTAAACAAAAACGCCGGCACCACCAAAATCAGCGCCATAATAATCCATAGCTTCTTTTTCATAGTGTCCTCCTTTCACATTCGAACATACTTTATTTTTTTAATGGTTCCTTGACCACTTGGGATTTGTCTGTTCACCGGCCAACACAAGCAAACGCCGCTGATCGGTTCCAAAAGCAGTCATAACATATATTCTTGACGGTCCTTCACGGGTTGAACTGAAAGCAATTAAGCTTCCATCCGGCGACCAAGAAGGTGCTTCATTATCCCCGGAATCATATGTCAGCTGAACCGGGGCTTCCCCGTCAAGACCGATTACAAAAATATTGTGCCGGCCGTCCACCTGTGATGCATATGCGATTTTATCTCCGCGAGGGGACCAGCTGGGCTGAGTATTGTAACGACCCTCAAAGGTCAATCGTCTGACCTCTCCGCTATTTATGTCACTGATATAGATTTGGGGAGATCCCGAACGATTCGATACAAAAGCAAACTTGTTTCCATCTGGCGACCAGGACGGGGAAACATCGCTTCCCGGTTTTCTGGTCAGTCTTTTAATAATTTTACCTTCCCCAGTCAATAGATAAATTTCAGGATCACCGGAAAAGGACAGCGTGGCAGCTAGCTCGAACTTGCCGGGAACCCAATCTGGGGTAATATTTATGCCTTCCCGTGCGATCGAGTTTTCATAGTCGTCTGTTAAATTTCTGATGTATAAATCCGGTTTCTCTTTTTTATACGATGTATAGGCCAGCCACTTACCATCCGTAGACCATGCCGGAAACAACGAAATCGCGTTATTATAGGTTAACCGTTCAGGATTATGGCCATCAAAGGCACATGCATAAATTTCCTTCTTTCCCGACCCCGTCGATACAAAAGCGATTTTACTGTCAAAAATCCCTTTATTGCCGGTAAGATACTGAATGACGTCACTGCAAAATCGAAGAACAATTCTTCGCTGATCCTCTATTTTTCCAGTATATCTCTTCCCGAGTATCCTGCTGCCCTTGAAGGTATCAAATAATCGAAGCTCGAGTTCAATTTCATCATTTTTTAATTGGTAACTTCCGGTGGTTAACAGTTCCGCACCGATAACAGTCCAGTTTTGAAAGTTAATTTTCGGCGCAATGACACCATCCTGCTGGGGATCATAAAGAAATGCGCCTCGATCTAATAGTTTAAAATAACCGGTAAAGTCAAGAGTTTCAGCTAAAAAATCTGCTGCCAGCTTGGACAACTGTGCTTCTTTGACGTCGGCGGTTGCGTTTTTAAACAGGGGAACCGCCAAAGGTATCTTTCTTAAAAACGGGCTGCTGATGTCAATATATTCATATTCTTCCGCCCCGCAAGTCTGTGAGCCCATCGATACGAGAATCAGCATGCTCACATAAATACAAAACCATCGCCATCGTTTCATTTTCGAATCCTTGTTATTTTAGCCCTTTCGGCCCGAAGATAAGCCCTATTTTATAGAAGGACCCAATATAGTCTCTGGGCAGCGGCGGAAGCGGATTGGACTTCACGATTGCCTTATAAGCAGATTCATCAAGATAAGTATTGCCGGACTTTTTATCAAACCAAATTTCCTCGATTTCACCGTTGGGCATTATTTTAATGGCTAACACCGCCTCCAGCTCGGAGCTATTGCCTGCCAGTTGCTGGGAGAAGGCCCAGTTTTTTTGAATCTGGTACTGAATTTCGGCCTGGTAGATTCTGATCGCCTCTATGGTCCGGGGGCCGCCACCGGTTGCGGTTCCCTCGCCGGACCCACTTGCCGTCGAATCTTCCTCTGTACCACTGATTTGATAGGATGGCGGAGCTTTTGCTTCGGTTTCTTCGACCTTTTTTTTCAAACGATCCAGGGCTGCCTTTACCGAGGCCGAATCAGATTCGTCAACTTTTTTTTGAACCTGTTGGATCGCACTTTCAATCACCTTGGGACGGTCTATCGTCTTTTTTTTCAATGACGTTTTTTCTTTTGGCTTCGGCGCCAAAGAAATCGCCTCTGCCGGTTTTTCAAGGACAGCAACGGGCTTTTTCGGCGGTGGTGTTATTTCTGATACTTTTGCTTTGGCCGGCTCTTTGACCTCTGCTTTGGGCGCTGCCGCAGGCTGGCCTCCGGCTTTCGATATGGGTGCTTTGCTCGGCAAGCTTACGAGGCTCACATTGACAACCCCGGGCGAAAACCGCGGCCGCGGCGTTGGTTCGGGTACAAATATCAATGCGCCTAAAAAAAGCAGATGCAAGCATATAGACGCCCCAAAAGAAAAAGCGACAGATCGTGAATCGCTGCTTTCCCCCTGATAGCGGCGCGCATAGGCATGATCGGTTTCCTTCATCACTGATTGGCTTTTTGGGTTTTGCTATCCTTATCGAAATCCGCAGGCACGGTCACCATGCCCAATTTTTCCACACCGGCCCCTTTAATTTCGGCCATAACCTGCACCACGGTGCCATAGGAAATGTCTTTGTCCGCTTTCAGAAAAACTTCGCGGTCCCTGCGGCCTTCAAGGATTTTAGCTAATTTTTCTTTTAAAAAGTCGACGGTAACCTGGTAATCGTTGATATAAACTTTATTGTCTTTGTCTATGGTAATGACAAGATGTTCTTGTTCAGAATTCAACGGCTCCGACGTCGTCTCCGGCAAGGAAACATCTACTCCCTGCATCATCATCGGTGCGGTCACCATGAAAATAATCAACAATACGAGCATGACATCCACAAAGGGTGTAACATTGATATCCGACATGAAACGGTCATTGTTGCCCCCGGCAGTCATGATCTTCTCCTCTCCAGTCGCAAGATATCCCGTTCGATAATATTTAGAAAATCTGCCGAAAAGCTTAGCAATTCGGATTCAACGATTCTGATTTTATTCATAAAAAAATTAAAGGCGATCACGGCAGGTATAGCCGCGGCCAGACCGGCTGCGGTTGCGATCAGCGCCTCGGATATTCCGGGTGCGACAACCGCCAGGTTGGCGGAACCCCTTTGACCGATACCAATAAACGAATTCATAATGCCCCAAACCGTGCCGAACAAGCCAATAAACGGGGCGGTATTGCCGGTGGTCGCCAGAAACGGCACCATCTGAGTCATGCGCGTCATTTCCGTGTTTATGGCTCGACGCAAGGCGCGCTTGACATTGTCTGTTCCGGTAAATCTTGAATTTAACGAAAGATTTTTGCCACCAGCGCTCTGCGAAGCGCTCGAATCCACTTGACTGCCGGATTGGCTCATTTTCTTAAGCTCGACATATCCAATGCGAAAGATCCTGGCCAACGGACTGCCGTGCAGTTGTTTGGCCTTGGCAAATGCATTGGATAAATCACGGCTTTTCCAGAAAAAATCAGTAAACTCGGCGGATTCTCGAAAGGCTTTGCGGATATACCGATATTTTATCAATATGATCGCCCAGGATGTGATCGAGAAAAAAAGCAACAGCAGCAAGACGAATTGGACCATTAAGCCAGCATTGCTGACAATGTGGATAAGATCGATCTTAACAGCAGCCATACAATAACTCCGATATCCGAGTGAAGATTAGTCTCCCCCTGATGATGGGTAAGTTAGAATATAAGGATAAATTAATTTTAGACAAGCCAAAAGATGTTCAAATGTAAATTATTTAAAATTATATGAAAATAGATCTAGTGTCAATAAATTTGGAGTTTACGTTGCGGGGGTTATCTTCCAGTCATGGAAAACAAGCGGGACGAGAAGTGGCTAAATAAATATATTGACAGTCCCCTCAAAAAAAAATAACTAATGATTTTTTATCGAAAAAATAATCCAAATAAGAATCAATTTTGGAGATAACGATGAACTGGTTGTTTCAAACCGTGTGGTCCTCCATCGGTAAAAAAGCCGTAATGGCCGTCACCGGTCTTTGTTTCTGCATCTTTCTGGTGGGCCATCTGATGGGGAATCTCACCATTTACGCCGGCAAAGATGCGTTTAACACCTATGCCGAACGTCTGCATGCCCTGGGGCCGTTTCTGACCCTGATAGAATTGGGGCTTTTGATCTTTGCCATCATCCATATCATCACCGGACTGACGTTGTTTTATCAAAATTGGAGGGCACGGCCCACACGATACAGCGTCACGAAGCGCGGGGGCGGTCGCACATTAGGTTCAGCCACAATGCCCTATACGGGGATTCTTTTGCTGGCTTTCGTTATAATGCATCTGATAAATTTCAGTTTTGTGGATAAAGGTGAAACGACCATTGCACAAATAGTATCCCAACAATTTGAAAACCCGTTATATGTCATGATTTATGTGGCAGCCATGATTGTCGCCGCCTTCCATGTCCGGCACGGATTCTGGAGCGCATTCCAGACGCTGGGGGCAAATCACCCCAAGTATATGCCGGCCCTGATGGTGCTGAGCATTGTTTTTGGTATAGTTGTCGGAATCGGCTTCGGCCTGCTTCCGATCTACATATCGCTATTGAGCTAGGAAGAACCTAACCCGGATAAGCTGCACCGGAAACGAGCAAGCCGGAAAAGTTAACAGTA
>CP070694.1:4995612-5004716 GCA_020353355.1 Desulfobacterales bacterium
AACATGTCGGTCCCGCAGATTGGAGTCATCAAAATGTGATTGAATATATAGAAGCGCTCATCAATAAACCGCCCGAGATGACCACTGCTCCGGACACTTCGCGACCGGAGAGATCATCCTAAGATACTTCCGGGGATCTGATTTTAAGGCAGATAAAGGTGCACAGATGGACAAATCCAAAGCAATCGTTTCTGATCTAACGTTTTTCCCGCTGACCAAAGAAAGATGGCCTGATTTTGAAACACTATTTGGTGTGCGGGGCGCCTGTGGTGGATGCTGGTGTATGCTATGGCGCCTGACCCGTTCCGAATTTGAACGTCAAAAGGGTGAAAAAAATAAAAAGGCGATGAAAACCATTGTGAATTCCGGAGAAGTGCCCGGGATTCTGGCTTTTTCTCACGGACACGCAGTAGGCTGGTGTTCGGTCGCTCCCCGGGAGCGTTTTCCCGCACTGGACCGCTCGCGAATTAGCAAACGAATTGATGATCAACCGGTGTGGTCGATCACCTGTTTTTTCATAGAGAAGAATTATCGTGAACAGGGTTTAAGTGTTCAGCTGATAAACGCGGCGATTGATTACGTGCAGCAACAGGGAGGCAAAATTCTGGAAGCCTATCCGGTGGAACCCAAAAAAGTGCGTGCCCCGGCTGTTTTTGTTTGGACCGGTCTGGCAGCGGCGTTTAAAAAAGCAGGGTTTGTCGAATGTGCACGACGTTCTGAAACCAGGCCGATGATGCGTTACTACATAAAATAGACAAAATACATACTTTTAATTCCTGAATTTTTACCCAGTGAAATGCGAAGCATATTTCACCGGGGCGCAATTCCTAAATTATTATGACTTTCAATCCGAAATCTAAAATCCAAAATCCGAATTTGAACCCTGACACCTGAAACCTTGTTCTTAATTTGTTTGATATGATGGATATCCTTTCCAACAGCATAGAAGAAATTATTTTGCGGCACAACTCCCGGGGGATGACCCGATTGCGCGAACGATTGAAATCAGGGTATTGCCAACGGGCTGCCCGGTTAATATTAGATAACCGGGGGGTGGTATTGATCGGTACCGGATTTCCGGTGGCAGGAAGCTTTGAAAGTGATGGCCCGATCGGCGCAATCGCCTTATATCAGGTCTTAATGCACCTCGATTATCAACCGATATTCGTCTGTGCACCTCCGCTTTCGAAAGTATTGTTCAAAGGTTTTGAAACCTATGAATTGCCTATCGTCAGTTGGAATGAAAGTCAGAAGGTTGCACAGAAAGCGCTAAAAAAATTGAATCCTTCTCTGGTGGTTTCGGTTGAGCGTCCGGGAGTCACACAAAATGGACGCTATTACAATATGCACGGGAAAGACATCACCAGGTTTACCGCAAAATTTGACCTGTTTTTTAAATATGGCAACTGCCCGACAATTGCTTTTGGCGACGGCGGTAATGAAATCGGAATGGGCAATGTGCGTGACACCCTGACGGCCATGGATATTTTCCCCTCGGTGACGACCTGCGATGAGCTGGTGATTTCAACCGTATCCAATTGGGGCGTCTACGGCGTGATCGCGCTTATGAGCCATCATCTAAAAGAAGATTTGTTTGCCCTGATCGACCCTGAATCCATAGCAAGTTATCTGGTTGAAAACGGTTGCGTGGATGGGGTAACCAGCCGCCAGGAACTCAGTGAAGACGGATTTCCAATAGCGGTGGGTGTATCCATTATTAACCGGCTTCGCAATTTAATTTAACGCCTCGGAATTTCAATAAAATATTGAAAGCATGTAGCTTTTAAAGACACTGGGCCAACAATTTTTATAGCAATTGAAATATAATTTAGTCGATACCCACACACACCTTTGCGATCCTGTATTCGATGAGGACCGCACAGAGGTTTTAGAAAGAGCCGGCAAGGCAGGCGTAGGAGCCATTGTCCTGGTCGGTGAAGATCTGTCCGATGCGAGACGAAACTTGGAATTGGCTGCAAATCACCCCATGCTGAAGCCGGCGGCCGGGCTTTACCCGGCTATCCTCGATCAACCTCAAGCCGAGGAGATCCAGGATTTTATCCGCAAAAAACGAGACAAATTAGTTGCCATCGGGGAAGTGGGACTGGATCACTGGGTTGTGAAAGAAGAACCCGAAAAGGTGCTGCAGCGGCATATCTTCAAAAGTTTCATAGAGCTCGCTCAAGAGCTGGATTTAACTTTGAACGTGCACTCGCGATCCGCCGGGCGTCATGCGGTCACCCTCCTGCTGGAATGCGAAGCAACCCGCGTGCAGTTGCACGCTTTTGACGGAAAATTCTCTGCGGCCTTACCGGCTGCAGAGGCTGGATATTTTTTTTCCATCCCTCCGTCAGTGGTGCGGTCACGCCAAAAGCAGAAGCTTGTGAAACAATTGCCGCTGTCCTGTCTGCTGGTTGAGACGGACAGCCCGGTTCTGGGGCCTTCACCCACCGAACGCAACGAACCGGCCAACATCACAACATCAATTCGAGCCATCGCCGAAATAAAAAACGTCAGCGAGGCCGAGGTTATTGAAGCAGTTGCGGATAATACATTACGATTATATGGCGAGTTAATCATTTAAAATTTTTATTTACGAGCCGTCAATTGACCATGCCGATTAAATACGAAGCACGAAACCAGAAATTCGAATTCTCAAAATGTTTTGAATTTTGATCATTTGATATTCGAATTTGTTTCGGATTTCGAATTTTTAAAAATGGAAGCTTCCTCCGGAACATACGCATTGATCCTCATCCCCCAAAGCAGCAAACCGGTTAAGATCGGAAAACTGGGCCTGCTGCAGGTTCGAGCAGGATATTATATCTATGTGGGCAGCGCTTTTGGTCCCGGCGGTTTAAAAGCCAGAATTGCTCACCATAAAAAAGTTTCCGATCGTCCGCGCTGGCATATTGATTATTTGCGCTCAGTCACTCACCTGAAAGAGTTGTGGTATTCCTATGATCCCCGTCCGAGGGAGCATCAATGGGCGGACATCATTGCCGGTGCCGCAGGAGTTACAGTCCCTTTCCCGGGTTTCGGGTCCTCGGACTGCAACTGCAAATCACATCTTTACTTTCTAAAATCAAAACCGACGATCGAATCGTTTCGCCGCTGGGTGCATGCCAATATCGAAGACCATGAAGAAGTCTTTATTGAAAAATTTTCTGCGTGAATCTGCGGTTAATCAATAAAAATCATCTGTAAAAATGGAAGCCCTAAATTTCGCACATATAAGTGATTACAAAACCCTTCACGGGTATTTGCACAACAGGGCATTTCTGGGAAATTACAAATCAAGATTTCACTGTGTCCCCAACTGCAATCGACCGGGCTGCAAAGAAAAGGGCATGCAGGTGCCGGTGAGTCTGATTGATCTGATCGGTGCTGCAGCGCAATGGACAGCTAAAGCCAAAATATCAGCGCCTTTGAAAAAAAGGGAAATAAAAAATTTCTTGACATACCACTATGTGGTAATATATTATCCGCCGAACGATTGGGGCCTGCACCCAAGAAAAAATTAACGTGTTTTGAAACAACAACGACTTCTCAAATCCTCTAATATTCTACCATTTTCTTTCTGAACGTTGTTTGCTCCGTTAATAGTAAGCAGGGGTATTTCTAATGTATCGTAAAGATTCAGCTAAACCAATTGAGATTCATCCAGGATCCAAAAAATGCCGGGCACTTTCAGTAAATTATGTCAGTGGGCGCCTGAATTTCATCTTAAAAGGATTCTAATCGAAATTGGTGTTCGGGTATCCTGAAAAATAAATATTTGAAGAAAAAACAGACGCTTGCGGCTGTTGCAACAAATTGATAGGCAGCCGAATCGATAGTCGTTGTAGATTTAATCTGAAAGGAGTTTGATTATGAATGAGAAAATAAAAAATAAATTTGTATCATACACATTGGGTGTGCTTCAAATTTTCATTGGCATCACCGCTGTCATGGGTGGATTCGGATTAGTTTCAGACCCCAGTGGAACCAAAATGGACGTTCCTTTGGCGCTGTTAAAGAATTCGCCTTTCACTGACTATTTCATCCCGGGTCTGGTTCTCCTTGTAGTTAATGGAGCTGGTAATGTCTTGGCAGGGATAGTTACCTTTTTACGCAACAGATATGCCGGTATATTGGCAGTTTTCTTTGGTACATTCTTGACCCTTTATATGGCAACTGAGGTCTGGTTTATCGGTCTGCAGAATTTTTCACAGCCTCTGTATTTTATACTTGGGGTGGGCGAATTAATCCTGGGTTTGAAGATTTCTAAATCGGTCAAAACAGATCATATATGGATTGAATCGACAGGGGCTAAATTGCCGACTTAAAACAACAGCCGTCCAATTCGCCCTTGAAGCTGTTCCAAGGTATGATCTTCGATGATACAGACAAGGCGAGAAGCGATCAGGCCAAAGACTTTTTTTTCCAAGGCTATTAAAGTCTTGGAAGAATGTGACGCTGATGTGGATCTCAATCAAGCAAAGGAAGCCATGGGATCTTTAGTGCAGTCATCAGAAAAATATAATACAAGATCGTATTCCGGGAAACTAACTCAGATGGCAAGCTACATAGTGTTCAGCGCCCACATCGACGAGCTCCGGCGCAACCCGGCTGCATTCGTTATCACGAAAGCCGCAGCGTGGGTGAAAGCGACATCCTGTGGGAGGATTCAATGGACTCGGCACTTCGTCTTCAAGTCCCACATCTTTGATCATTGTGGGATCGGCAACCGGAACCGAATCTAACAATGCACGTGTGTATGGGTGCAACGGATTGCTGTAAATTTTATCTCTCGGGGCCATCTCGACAAGCTTGCCTAAATACATCACGCCGATGTGGTCGCTGACATGCTCGATCACTGCCAAGTCATGTGAAATGATGAGATAGGCAAGGTGGAATTGGTTCTGCAAATCGATTAACAGGTTTAAGATTTGCGCCTGAATAGAAACATCTAAGGCCGAAACCGGCTCATCCAAAATGATAGCCTTGGGATTTAAAGCCAGCGCTCTGGCAATGGCGATTCTTTGGCGCTGCCCCCCGCTGAATTCATGGGGATATAGATCCGCATGCGAAGCGCTTAACCCAACGGTCTCTAAAAGAGCGCAGACGCGTGTGGAGATCTTTTTTTTGGGAAGCGTTTTATGTACCCATAACGGTTCAGCGATGATCTGCCTGATTTTCTTTCTGGGATTTAACGAACGAAAGGGGTCTTGAAATACAGCTTGGATGTTTTTGCGAAATTTGATGAGCTCCGGCCCTTTGCGGGTGGAGATGTTTTTGCCCTCGAAGTAAACCTTTCCGGATGTAGGGCTTTCCAGCCCCAAAAGAAGGCGAGCCGTTGTTGACTTCCCGCAACCGGACTCACCCACAAGTCCCAGAGTACGGCCGCTTGAAATGCTGAAACTAATGTCATCAACGGCTTTGACGTATCCGGCAATCTTTGAAAAGACGAAGCCTTTTGTGAGTAAATAATGTTTTTTAAGGTTTCTGACAGCAATAAGGTCATCGAGGTTTTGCATGCATTATTCCTCTGCATACAGCCAGCAGGCAACCTTGTGACCATCTCCAAGGATGACTTCTGGAGGATATTGCAAATTGCATATACGCTTGGCCTTTTGACACCGCGGGGCAAAGCGACATCCCGCCGTCGGGTTCAAGAGACTGGGGGGCTGTCCCTCAATGGAGTACAGTCGTTCAACCCGACGCCCGACTACCGGCACTGATCGAATCAACCCATTGGAATAAGGATGAGCGGAATTTTCATAGAAAACTTTTACGGGGGCTTTCTCGATGATCTTGCCCGCATACATCACCAAAACCCGGGTACAAATCTGAGCCGCTAATGCCAAATCATGAGTAATGATGATAATTGACGCATTGAATTCTGCTTTTACCCTTTTTAACAGCCTTAAGATCTGGGCTTGAATGGTTACGTCCAATGCCGTTGTCGGCTCATCGGCTATCAGAAGATCGGGCTCACAGCTAACCCCCATTCCAATAACTACACGCTGGCACATGCCGCCACTGAATTGAAACGGATACTCGCTAATACGAGTTTCAGGAGAGGACACTCGAACTTTTTTGAGTAATTCAATACATTTTTCACGAATTTGACCCATCGCTTTGCCATGGTATTTCAGGGGCTCACTGAGCTGATATCCGATTTTAAGAAGCTGATTCAAAGCTACCATGGGATCCTGTAATATCATCGATATACGATTTCCCCGGATCTGCCTCATTTCTTCTTCACTTTTTTCCAGCAGGTTTTCATTTTTGAAAAGAATTTTTCCGCCAACAATCTTACCGGCAGGTTCCGGAACCATTCGCAATATGGACAGGCTGGTGATACTTTTGCCGCAGCCGGATTCCCCGACCAATCCAATCACCTCCCCCTTTTCAACGGTAAAGCTAACGTCATCGACGGCCTTGACGACCCCCTGTCTGGTAAAAAAATAGGTTCGCAGCCCGCGCAATTCGAGAAGTTTTTGATTGTCTGTATTCATCAGTAATGCTTTACCTCAACTTCTGTTTCGGATCGAGGACATCTCTAAGCCAGTCTCCGGTCATATTCATTCCAAGTACCGCAAATAATATGGCGATTCCCGGAAACGCCGACATCCACCAGGCGTAGGTAATGTATTGGCGGCCTTCAGCCAGCATAAGCCCCCAGGCCGCAGAAGGCGGTTGAATACCCAAACCGAGAAAACTCAAAGTCGCGGTGATAATAATGACTCTTCCGAAATCGAGCGTAACTAAAATAATCAGAGAATTTACGACATTCGGGAAAATGTGAGAAAAAATAATACGCGTATTGCTGCATCCGGTCACGCGAGCCAGTTGCACGAATTCCCTTTCTTTATAGCTTAAGACTTCCCCTCGGATGATTCTGGCATAGTGAATCCATCCGGTTATACCGACGACGATAATTACGGTTTGCTTGCTCGGTCCCAGCAAACTCACCATGAGTATGGCAGTAATAATGGCCGGCATTGACATCCACAGATCGGTAAATCGCATGATGATCGTATCCACCTTTCCGCCGAAATATCCTGAGATCAAACCGAACAAAACCCCCATTGGTGCGCAAATACAAAGCGCAAGCAGACTGACAATCATAGAGGTTCTGGCGCCATAGATGAGTCGGCTTAAAATATCGCGACCCATTGAATCTGTGCCAAGCAGATGGTCTGTCGAAACTTCCGATTGCCAAAACGGCGGTAGTAATGCCTTGTTCAGATTCGTTTTGAAAGGATCATGAGGAGTAATCAGCGGACCGAAAATCACCGTAAAAAAATATAAGGCAACAATACTCATTGCAAAAATCGGTATTTTGCGTCGAACTCCAGAATTTATTTTTTGTCCAGAATCCATTTTTTGTTCTTTAGCAGATCAATTTGAAACGATTTCGGCGTGTCAATATAGGCTGTTCATTGGTATCGGATGCGTGGATCAATTAGCGCATATAAAACATCTACGATTAGATTAACCGCGGTGTAAATAAAGGAGGCAAACAATACAAATGCCTGAACCACCGGAAAATCCCGTGCCAGCAGGGCCTGGATGGCAAGCCTGCCCGTACCGGGCCAGCTAAAGATTGTCTCGACGACGACAGTGCCGGCTATCAGATAACTGAATTGCATAGACATCAGGGTAAGAATGGGGATCGAGGCATTTTTTAACGCATGGATCAGAACGACAACGTGTTGCGGAACCCCTTTAATTCTAGCCATGACGACATATTCACTCTTGAGCGCATCAATCATACTGGACCTTGTCAAGCGTGCGATGGAAGCAAGCGAAATCAAACTGATCGTTGTCGCCGGCAGGATGAGATGCAAAAGAGATCCGCGTCCCGAAACCGGCAACCAGTCGAGCTTAACTCCGAAAAAAAGCATGAGCATGACGCCTAACCAAAAGCTGGGCGTTGCCTGGCCCAGCAGGGAGAACGTCTTTCCGACCCGGTCATACACCGAATCTTGTTTCAACGCAGATACAATACCGATACTCAAGCCGAATATCGTGGCAATCAGCATGGCGCTGACGGCCAATTCCAATGTCGCCGGAAAGCGGCTCAATACCAGCTCAAGAGCCGGCTCCTGCCATTTGAAGGATTCGCCGAAATCTCCCCTGGCGGCCGATTTGAGAAAAACCAAGAGCTGGAGGAGAATCGGCTGGTCAAGACCAAATTTTTTCTTCAGAATTTGGACATCCGCTTCTTCGGCATCCGGCGGCACGATCATTGCCAACGGATCGCCCGTTAGCCGGACCAGAAAAAAGACAATCACCACGATCAGGAAAATAGTGACCACGGATTGAACGATGCGTTTGAAAATGTATTTTTGCATGTTGGATGCAGTAACGAATTGCGGATCTATTCGGTGATCGAATCAGCAAAATTTGCGCGGCACAACTGCTCATGTGCCTAAAGGATATTTCCCAACTTCTAAGGCCGTTTCATACATGCTGAGAATATTTTCTATGGGCGTATCCGCTTGCAGGTTATGTGAAGTGCATAAAATATAACCTCCTCCCGGACCCAGCGTTTCAATGGTGCGCTTGACATCGTCTTTAACTTGTTCAACTGTACCAAAAGGCATGGTATCCTGGATGTCAATTCCACCCTGAAAGGCGATATCGTTACCATATTCACGTTTTATTTTTTTTAAATCCATGCCCTTCGCGCGGGGCTGCAAGGACTGCAGGATATCCAAGCCGCATTCAATAAATTCAGGAATCAGCTCAACCACGCTCCCACACGTATGGTGCATGACTTTTATTCCGTATGAATGGGCCTGTTCAATAAATTTTTTAAATCCCGGTTTAAAGAACTTCCGCCACATTTCTTTGCTGAGAAACATTCCCTCCTGAGTCCCAAAATCATCTCCCATAAAAAAGATATCAATTTTACCGTTTGCCTTGCGGAAAATTTTTTCATTATACTCGAGATAATAATCGGTTAGCCGTTGCGTCAAGGCTTCTACAAACACCGGGTTCAAGGTCAAATCCAGCAACAATTTTTCAATTCCCCGCAAATACATAGCAGGTTTAAATTGAGCCGTACGGTTTAACCGATCGGCTCCGCAGATTACAGCATACTGCTCCAT
>CP070694.1:5004816-5014903 GCA_020353355.1 Desulfobacterales bacterium
ACCTCAAGAAGGACGTGTTGGGCGAGGAACTGTTCTCGTTGTCCGAGCTTGTGGACGTGGGAGACGTCATTGGCGTCCGGGGGGAGGTGTTTCGGACGCGGAGGGGGGAGCCGACAGTCCTCGCCCGCCACTGGCAGATGCTCGCGAAGTGTCTGCGGCCGCTTCCCGAAAAGTGGCACGGGCTTCGAGACATAGAGCGCCGCTATCGGCAGCGGTACCTGGATCTCATCGTGAACGACGAGGCCCGCCGGATCGCGCGTGAGCGCTCCCAAGTCGTGCGGCAGATTCGATCCTTCCTCGATGCCAGGGGATTCCTGGAAGTAGAGACCCCCGTGCTCCAGCCGTTGTACGGCGGCGGCTCCGCGACGCCCTTCAATTCTTGGATGTGGACGATCGACGCCCCACCGAAAAGCGAGGCATTCGCAAGGTTATGATACCATTTACATAGAGGAGAGTGATTGAGGAGGTTATCAGCTATGGACGTCAGCCGGAAGTTGGGTATTTTAGTATTTTTTGGCGTACCGGCCATCATTGGCGGCGGCATTGTCTACGCGCTATTTCACAGCTATATTCCCGTATTTATTTATGAAGTTTTGCTGCTTTTTGTGGCTGGGGCATTTGTCAGTAAATAGGACGCCGGTCTGATAAAATTTGGATTCCATATTTTATCTATTTTGCCACGACCAACTCCTGCTGCACGTAGGCATGTTGTGTCGTGGTATTTTTTTGGGGAGGTATTGTGGACGATAAAAATTCCCGTAGAATGATTTTATGGTTTTTTCTGGGCGTTTTTACCATATCCTGTTTTATGCTGGGCTGGCTGCTCTGGCCGTTTTTTTCGGTAATTGTCCTGTCCACCGTGGTCACCGGCGTGTTTAATCCGGTCTTCAGGTTCATAAACCGCAAACTAAATCCCGTTATTTCATCCATAATAACGTGTGTCCTTATTTTTTTCGTTCTCTTTATACCGGCAACATTCTTAGTAGGAATTCTTGCCAATGAGGCCTATGAGCTTTATCGAACGGCCAGGGCAGCGGTCCAAACAATGGAGATAAGAAATCTAATCGAGCAAAGTGAACTTATTGAGAAAGCCAATCAGATTCTGAATAACTTCAACATCGAGATCACCGGTGAACAAATAACCAAAACCGTATCCGAAATAGGCAGGATAGTGGGCCTTTTCATATATGAGCAGCTAAGCTCGATCACCGCCAACGTGCTCAAGTTGATTGCCAACTTCTTTTTTATGCTTTTAATTATTTTTTATCTTTTAATCGACAGTCAACGGCTGGTGTCGTTTATTGAGGGCATCTCCCCGCTGCCGGATGATCAGGATCAAAAACTGATTCGAAAATTCAAAGACATGTCCGGTGCCATCCTCGTCGGAAATGGACTGGGCGGGCTGATTCAGGGGACGCTGGGTGGGCTTGTATTTTGGATGTTCGGGTTAAATTCCCCCTTTTTGTGGGGAGTTATAATGGCGTTATTGGCCTTTCTGCCCATTGTCGGCATCGGGGTCGTATTTATTCCGGCGGCGATCTTCCTATTTTTGAAAGGGCGTATTGCCGCCGGCATTTTTTTCCTTATTTTTTATATGATGCTTTCGGGTGGCATCGAATATTTTTTTAAACCCAAATTGGTGGGCCAGCGCGTTCAAATGCACACCCTGCTTGTTTTTCTTTCGATCATCGGAGGCTTGAAGCTTTTTGGTATTTTAGGCATTATCTATGGACCCCTGGTGGTCACCGCTTTTTTAACATTAGCCGATATTTATGAATCCAGCTATCGACAATTAGTTGAATCCGCCAAGGAGTGAAATGTTATTCGTTATCTGTTATTTGTTATTCGAAAATGATTAGATTTACGCCAAGAATAGATTGCCAAAGATTAAACCAAATTCCGACAAAAGTCTTATCCATTTTTGACCAAATAACGTATAACCAATAACCCATAACTATTACATTTTTGGAGTTGAAATGATTACAACCGAGTCCTTCCCTGAAGTCAGTATCGAAAAAGAGATGAAGAAATCGTATCTGGATTATGCCATGAGCGTGATCATCGGCAGAGCGCTGCCGGATGTGCGCGACGGACTCAAGCCCGTCCACCGCCGTGTTCTCTATGCCATGCAGGAGTTGAAAAACGATTGGAACAAAGCCTACAAAAAGTCTGCCCGTATTGTTGGTGATGTCATCGGTAAGTATCATCCCCATGGAGATACGGCTGTTTATGATACGATTGTGCGGATGGCTCAGGATTTTTCCTTACGATACCCGTTGGTCGACGGACAGGGGAACTTCGGATCCATCGATGGAGACCCGCCCGCCGCTATGCGGTATACGGAAATTCGAATGATGCGTCTGGCGCACCAGATGTTAGAAGATCTGGACAAGGAGACGGTCGATTTTATTCCGAATTATGACGAATCCTTAAGCGAACCTACGGTGCTGCCGGCCAAAGTTCCGAATCTTCTGATCAACGGCTCATCCGGCATCGCCGTGGGAATGGCCACCAATATTCCCCAGCACAACCTTTCCGAAGTCATTGATGCCATTAAAGCGTTTATCGATAATCCTGAAATTACGTTGGATGAGCTTATCCAACTCGTGCCGGGTCCGGATTTTCCCACCGGAGGCATCATCTATGGCACGAAAGGAATTCGTGAAGCTTACGAAACCGGCAGAGGAATTTTGCAAATTCGTGCCCGGCTGATCGTTGAGATAGATAAACGCACCGGGTCTGAAACCATTGTTGTGACGGAATTGCCGTATCAGGTAAATAAAGCCAAGTTGATTGAAAAGATCGCGGAATTGATCAGAGATAAGCAGATTGATGGCATTCGCTATGTCCGAGACGAATCCGATCGCGAAGGGATGCGCATCGCATTGGGACTCAAGAAGGATCAAATCGCCGGGGTTGTCATCAACCAGCTTTATAAACACACCCGCATGCAGGTCACCTTTGGCGTAATTTTCCTTGCTGTGTCGCAAAACCGTCCGGAATTATTGAAGCTGAAGGAAATTCTGAAATACTTTATCCTGCACCGCAAGGAGATTGTCATTCGCAGGACCCGTTATGATCTTAACAAAGCAGAAGATCGCGCCCATATCCTCGAAGGGCTTACCACGGCCCTGGATAACTTGGATGCGGTTGTCAACTTAATACGAAAATCGCACTCACCCGCCGAAGCCAAGGAGAAGCTCATTGATCAATTCAGCTTAACAGCGATTCAGGCACAAGCTATTTTGGACATGCGCCTGCAAAGACTTACCGGTCTTGAACGCGAAAAAATTGTCGAAGAATATAAAAATGTGTTGAAAGATATTGCCCGTTTCAAAGAGATTCTCGCCAATGAGCGCCTGGTTTTAAATATTATTAAAGAAGAGCTAACGCAGTTGCAGGAGGATTTTGGTGATCATCGCTATACGGAGATTGTTGAAGAAACCAAAGAGATCTCCATCGAGGATATGATCGTTGAAGAAGATATGGTGGTGACGATTTCCAAACGCGGTTATATCAAACGCAACCCGATAACGCTTTACCGAAATCAACGGCGCGGAGGCAAAGGTAAAACCGCCATGGGCACCAGAGAAGATGATTTTGTGGAGCACCTGTTTGTGGCATCGACCCATCACACCTTTATGTTTTTCACCAATATGGGAAAGGTATATTGGTGCAAGGTCTATGATATCCCCCAGGCAGGACGAATGAGTCTCGGCAAGGCCATCGTCAACCTATTGAATTTCACTAAGGATGAAAAACTTACCACCGTTGTGGCGGTTCCACTATTTGAACCGGGATACCATGTCCTCATGGCGACTAAAAATGGATTGATCAAGAAAACCGACTTGATGGCATTCAGTCGACCTCGGTCTGGAGGTATCATTGCCATCAATCTGTTGGCGGGAGATGAATTGATCGCCGCTAGAATTACCGATGGTACCATGAATGTATTTTTGGGCTCTAAAAGCGGAAAATCAATTCGTTTTCACGAGTCGGATGTTCGACCATCCGGACGGGTGGCTACCGGTGTCCGGGGGATGCGTCTGGCCAAAGGGGATCAAATAGTCGGAATGGAGGTGTTAAGCCACGGCCAGACTCTGTTTGCGGTCACTGAAAATGGATATGGCAAAAGAACCTCCATCGATGAATACCCAGTTCAGAGACGGGGTGGCAAAGGCGTCATCTCTATTAAAACAACGGAGCGCAATGGAAAGGTTGTCGGCATTCTCCTGGTGGAAGAAGATGACGACCTGATGTTGATGACCAATATTGGAAAAATCATCCGTATGCCCATTAAAGGCATTTCGGTGATTAGCCGCAATACCCAGGGGGTCAAGCTGATGGGCATCGATGCGGATGAGCGGGTTGTAGGGGCGGCTAGATTGGCTGAAGAAGAATAAAACCGATTTTAAACCTATATCTGAAGACAAAGATATTAATATAATGTCATTAGGCTATGAAAAAAGTTGAACCTCACAAAGGCGCAGGCCATCGGCAACGATTACGGGATCGATTTCTCTCTGCAGGCTTGGACGGTTTCCATGACTATGAGATCATTGAGCTGCTGCTGACGCTGGGAACACCGCGCAAAGACTGCAAAGATTCGGCGAAAGCGGCACTGGCAAGATTCAAAACGTTACCGGCGGTGCTGGAAGCCTCACCCAAAGAGCTTGGTGAGGTAGCGGGAATCGGTGTTAAGAATCTTTTCGGGATCAAACTGATAAAGGCGGTTGCTGATCGATATCTAGAAAAAAAACTGATCAGCAGGGATCCGATCAACAACTCCAAGGAGTTGTTCGATTTTCTGTATCATAGTATCAGGGATAAGACGCGTGAATTTTTCAAAGCCATTTTTTTGGATTCAAAAAATCGCGTGATTTCCACTGAAACACTATCGGAAGGAACCCTAACTGCCAGCAGCGTTTATCCCAGAGAAGTCGTACGTGCAGCACTGAATCATCATGCCGCAGCCCTGATATTTGCGCATAATCATCCTTCAGGAGATCCGAATCCATCTACCGATGATATTGCCATCACCCGACAACTTGTTTTTGCCGGCAACGTAATGGGAATTACAGTCCACGAACATATTATCATCGGGGATAATCGATATTTCAGTTTTGCCGATCAGGGCTATATCACCCAGATGAGTCGGCAATATGATTCGCTGATCAGGAGCGCTATGCCCCCTCATTCATAAACGAAGCAGCGACGCCGGGTGCACCATATGCGACGATACGCATTGAGGATATCGTTATACGATGAAGCGAGAAAATAAGAACCATCCCGCATGCTATGGAAATCTTGAAAACGTATTTCCCTTGGGCCAAGACGGCCTGCGTCACACCCCCGAAGACTGTTATCCCTGCCGGCACAAAACCGATTGTCTAAGAGCCGCCATTCAAGGCAAAGAGGGTCTGAAGGTTCAGGAGGAACATGTTGATCGCGCCTATCATTCGGGTATGATCGGCTTTATGGAAAGATGGTTGAAGAAAAAAGATATTCATCGCCGCAAGAAAAAGGACTCGTGAACGGATGATAGCCGGATCATATTTTTTCCGAAAATATAGAATTATCGTCGTGGTTGCCACCGGCATTTTGCTGTTCATTATTTATGTGTACCGCGTGCCATTGTGGGAAGCTATCTCTCACCTGTATCACTTTATTTCCGATAGAGCTGCGATCCAAGCATTTATCTCATCATTTGGTTTAGGGGCGCCCTTTGTGTTTATGGGCATCCAGATATTGCAAGTCATATTCGCGCCGGTTCCCGGAGAAGCAACCGGGTTTATCGGTGGATATCTTTTTGGTGTTTTTAGAGGATTTCTATTTTCGAGCGTTGCCCTTGCGGTCGGGTCATGGATCAATTTTATTATCGGTCGTTTCTTTGGGGAGCGGTATGTGCGGAAGATAATACCTCCGGAAAAGTTTGAAAAATTTGATCGAATGCTTAAACGCCAGGGTATCATCGTCATATTTATTTGGTTTATCTTTCCCGGTTTTCCGAAAGATTACCTTTGCTTGTTTCTCGGACTCAGCACGCTTCCCTTGAGGGTATTCTTATTGTTAGCCGCTATTGGCCGGATGCCGGGCACGTTTGCACTTAGCCTTCAGGGTGCTTTTTTGTTTGAAAAAAATTATATTGTTCTGGCCGTGGTTTCAGGAGCATGCCTTCTGCTTGCATTTTTAGTCTACTGGTACCGGGAACGTCTGTATCTTTGGGTAGAGAGATTGAACAGCAGGTAGCCGGTATCCTCCTTTAACGAATCGTTAAATCATGTTATAATTCTTAACTAGGACAAGCCGGAAAAGTTAAAAGTGATCTAAAATGTGAAGTGATCTAAAATGAGCTAAAGTTAAGGTATCGCCTGCGGCGTGATCCATTTTATAATTTTAATAAAGATAGAATACATCAACTTTAGCTCACTTTAGGCACTTTAAACTATTACATAAAGGCTAATATTTCACTTTAAAACCGGAACAGGAGAACCCATTGGCTTTCTGGAAATATCGCGAAGAACTGAGTCAAATCGACAAACTTAGACGCTCTTATTATGAAATGTTGAGGGACGAACTGGATCAGATCCTGCTGCAGCATGCGCTCATCGACTCCTATCAAAATTTCCGTAATCAGAATATTGCCTTTCCATTTGTGGAAAAGCGGGAGTTAAAGCCACGCGCGCGAATACCGGCTCAGGAATATGATTGCCAAAATACGTTTCTGGTTCTTTTTGTGGAAGAAACCATACCGACGGAACACAAAAAGTACATACGATTTTTCGATCAAAACAAAACCACCAAGACCAATCTGTTGCAATCCAAGACGTTTCCCCTGTCGGATAAATTTGATCGCAACTGGAAATATCTGGAATCCATTTATTTTCGAAATTTTATTAAGATGTTGCTGCCCATCGATTATGCATTGCTTATCCAAAGAGATCCAGCCAGCAAGGTAAGAAACCGCTATGGCCTTTCACATTTTTATGTCCGCATCGACTGGCCGATCACCGATGCGGCCGAGGACCTTGCTCGAAGTCTGCGATACATTTCCAAGGATATATTTGAAAAAGGGGACAAGTACGCTGAAGATATTCAAAAAAAGTTTTTTGAGTACTATGGCCAACCGGTAATGTCCGGCGGCAGGAGAACAGCGGCTATTGTAGCGACTCAGTATTTGAAACGAGTGCCGGGGATTACCACCGTGTATGCTGGCAGCAGTGAATCGCGCGCCCTGATACGCATTTCAGAACGAGGGGTGTCAAAATCGGTGCTGATGGAATTTACAGGCAAGGCTCTGGAGCAGATTGCAGAATCCAATGCCATGTCGCTTGCGGCCTTCAGGAAAAACTATGTCATGGCACGGAACAAAGATGGCGGCATTTGTATTTTTCAAGTAAACTACCTAAACACTTACCATGCCAGAGCTCCTGAAGACGGTAAATTGCGGGATATCAAACCGGACTTGAATTGGCTGACGGTGGGTGAAGAGCATATTTTGCCGAAGCCGGGCGTCAGAAAATATCCGCCGCTTCCGTTAAATGTCATTTATACCGAAACGATTCATCCATAATTAATCCTTAAGCTCTTTCAACATCGCGATCTCGTCGCAATCGGGAAATTTTACACAAATGATACAATCGCTCCATATTTTCAATGGGAGCTCGGACCGATCTATTTGAACAAAACCAAATTTCTGGAAAAAATTCGGTTTATAGGTCAAGGTGAATACTCTCGTAATATTAAACGATCTGGCCTCATTCAGCACGGTCTCGGTGAGTTTAGAGCCGATGTTTTTACTGAGATGGTCCGGATGAACCGCCAGAGATCGAATTTCTGCAAGATCTTCCCAGCAAAATTGCAATGCGCAACAGCCGATAATGGTTCCATTCGATCGATCTTCATAAACGCTAAAATCGCGCACATGATCATACAGTTCGCTTAACGGGCGGGCCAGTAGTTCCTCTTTTTTCCCGTATTCATGCAAGAGTCTATGGATTGCTTTTATATCTTTGATGGTCGCTTTACGTATCATGGCTTGCCGTATATATCACCGCGGGAATATATAGAAAAGGTTTATTTCGTTATGGAAAGCCTGATCATTTGGTTAAATCCCAAATCTCAAATTCCAAATTCCCCAAAAATCCCAATTCTAATTCTTAGGCTCGGTTCCTTTTTTAAACAAGGCGCTCACCGCTCGGGGTGAATTTTCAGCCGCCAGCCTGCCGGTTTCAAGGTTCATGCGTATCTGGACGACATCATCGGGAATGTCAAAATATTGATGCGGTTCAGCGGCCAGGGCAACAGTCATAAATTTGATCCAGATCGGCAAAGCCGCCCTGGCCCCGGTTTCCTTCTCACCCAGAGTGTCTCCGAGATCGTTGCCGACCCAAACTCCTGTCGCAATCGACGGTGAAAAACCAATGAAAAGTGCATCTTTATAATTATTCGTGGTACCGGTCTTACCGCCTAACGGGCGCCCGAGATGACGCGCTTTTCTCCCGGTTCCTTCCTGGATGACACCTTCGAGCAAGTTGGTGACAATAGCCGCAGCCGAGCGTGACATCACCAGCCGTTTTTGCGGCTTGGCCCGCCAGACAACGCGTTCCTGACGATCCAAAACGTCCACGACACCAAATGGTGTTACTTTTGCGCCTCTATTGGGAAAAACCGCAAAGGCAGATGTCAAGTCAATTAAGGTGACTTCGGATGTGCCTAACGCAAGCGATAGATTCGAATCCAGTGGAGCGCTGATACCGAGACTATGGGCAAATTGGACCACTGAATATGGCCCCAGCATCTCCACCAGTCGAACCGCGGGGACATTTTGCGAAACACCCAGGGCATGTCTGAGGGTCATCTCTCCTTTGAAATCTTGCGAGAAATTTTCCGGTCGCCAGTCTTGTCCGTCTTCGGCCCCTTTGAATGCAATCGGAGCATCCAGTATCATTTTATTTTGGGTTATACCCTTTTCGATGGCAAAGGCATAAACAATGGCTTTAAATGCGGAACCCGGTTGTCGCTGAGCATTGGTTGCACGATTATAGGGGCTTTCGTCATAATTTTTGCCTCCCACCATGGCTAAGATCCCGCCGGTTTCTATATCCAAAGCAATTAACGCTGCCTGCGGGTTGGGATTTTGCAGATTCTGGGCGTTCATGCGCGTCTCCAGTGCCAGAAGTCCATGGGCGATAGCCGTGTCCGCCGTTTGCTGGAGATTGTAGTTCAGCGTTGTGAAAATAGTTAGACCACGTTTATATAGAGCGGATGATCCCAGGGTGTCTTCTAAAAAACTTTTTACAAAATCTACAAAATACGGCGCCTTGGATGTTCTTGCTTTTGAGGTGTTCAGCCGGTACTCTTTTGCGATAGCCTCGTGGTACAGCTTTTCATCAATAATGCCGGTGTCATGCATTTGTTTTAAGACAATATTTTTGCGTTTCATGGCGAGCTCTGGGTTCACTAACGGGGAATAGCGGGATGGTGACTTCGGCATACCCGCAATCAGGGCACATTCGCCAAGGGTCAAATCCTTAACGGATTTACCGAAAAATATTTTGGCCGCCGATTGGGCCCCGTAAGCGCCACTGCCAAAATATACCTGATTGAGGTATAGCTCCAATATCTCATCCTTGGTATAGCGGCGTTCTAGTTGAAAGGCCAATATTGCCTCTTTCATCTTGCGAACGAGCGTTTTGCGAGGCGTCAGAAAAAGGGTCTTTGCAAGTTGCTGGGTTATGGTACTGGCCCCTTCGACAAACTCACCGGCCCAGATATCTTTAATCATCGCTCTGACAATGCCTTTTACGTCGACGCCGCTGTGTTTATAAAACTTGCGATCCTCAGTGGCAACCAATGCGGCTGTCAAATATTTCGGGATAACTTCCAACGGCACAGGCTCTCGTTTTTCAGAAAAAAGCTCAGCCAACAGAACTTTATCGGAAGAATAGATGCGTGTGACCGCATCCGGTTTAAAATCTTCAAGAGCACGAATTTGGGGCAGATCGTGGGTTAACGCAATAAATGCCCCTGTGAAAGCGCCTGAGATGACAGCGATGAGCACGATAAGAAAAATAGTGAGGGTTTT
>CP070694.1:5015003-5017792 GCA_020353355.1 Desulfobacterales bacterium
AGTTGGCTTCCGTCCCTTTGTTTACCAGTTGGCTGAATACTACGGCCTCAACGGTGAAGTGGCGAATACCTCATCCGGTGTGACCATTCACGTTGAAGGGCCCTCTGACCGGATTGCCGCCTTTGAGAGCGATCTCTCCGCGAAAAGTCCGCCCCTGGCGTATATTGTGGATATTAGCGGACAGCCGGAGACGGTTAAAAATTTTCCTAACTTCAGCATAGTAAAAAGCAAGGATGAATCCGAAATATCCACACTTATCTCAGCGGATGTCTCCATTTGTGAGGACTGTCTGAGAGAACTTTTGGATCCAAATGACCGACGCTATCATTATCCGTTTATCAACTGCACCAATTGCGGACCCCGCTACACCATTATCGATGATATCCCCTATGATCGGCCCAAAACCTCTATGCGGCACTTCAAGATGTGTCCAGCATGCCAGGCGGAATATGATGATCCTTCCAACAGAAGGTTCCACGCCCAGCCAAATGCCTGTGCGGCCTGTGGGCCCCGCGTCAGACTGTGTGATAATCAGGGCAACGAGATTGCCGTCGATGATCCCATCCCAAAAACAGCCAACCTCCTGAAACAGGGTTATATTGTGGCGATCAAAGGCCTTGGCGGATATCATTTGGCGACGGATGCCGAAAACACGGATGCGGTGCTTCGACTCAGAGTCCGAAAATTGCGTGAAGAAAAGCCGTTTGCCATAATGTCCTATGACCCTGACCATATTCGTCGATATGCTGAAATCGCGCCAGATGAGATGCGGCTGCTGACCTCCATCCAGCGCCCGATCGTGTTACTGAGAAAAAAGGTTCCCAATTCGATATCCGACGAAGTTGCGCCACACAACAACTATTTCGGCGTGATGCTGCCGTATACGCCTTTGCATTATTTGTTGCTGAAAAATGGATTTATCGCGCTGGTCATGACCAGCGGCAATTTACGTGAAGAACCGATTGCCATTGACAATGCCGATGCATTTAAACGGCTGGCTGATATCGCCGATTTTTTTTTAATTCACAACCGTGAGATTTATTTGCGCAGTGATGATTCCATTGTGAGGCATATCGCCGGCACGAAGCGATTCATTCGACGCTCTCGGGGCTTTGTACCGATTCCTGTTTTTTTAAAAAATAAAATGCTCCCAATTTTGGCCTGCGGTGCCGAGCTCAAAAATACGATCTGCATTACCAAAAACGATACCGCCTTTTTGAGTCAGCATATTGGCGACTTAGAAAATCTTGCAACCTATGATTTTTTTCAACTAACGATTCATCACCTGAAACGAATACTTGAAATTACCCCCGAGATTATTGCCTGTGATATGCATCCCGATTATTTGAGCACTCAGTATGCCCAAGAGCAGAGCAATATCCAAAAGATTCAAGTACAACATCACCACGCGCATATAGTCAGCTGTATGACCGAACATAAACTAGACGGACCGGTGATTGGCCTGTCGTTAGACGGTACCGGCTATGGGCCAGATCATACCGTCTGGGGTGGAGAGGTCCTGGTGGCTGAGCAGCATGCTTTTGAACGCGTCGGTCATATCGCCTGTGTTCCCATGCCGGGGAGCACGGCGGCCATCAAAGAGCCCTGGCGAATGGCAGTGAGTTATCTTCGCGACGCCTACGGCAGTGAGTTTCGCAATCTGAATCTCAAGCCAGTGTCGGAAATTGCAGACGAGAAACTTACGATTATCAGTGCAATGATGACAAAAGGAGTCAACTCACCGCTGACATCCAGTCTGGGACGCCTGTTTGACGGTGTGGCGGCCATCATCGGAATACGCCAGCGCGTTAATTTTGAAGGGCAGGCGGCAATGGAGCTGGAGATGTTGTCAGCCGACAGCACCAGCGAGATCTATGACTACGAATGGATTAGCGGTGACATGCTTAAGATTTTGCCGGCTCCGATCATTCGCGGTGTGGTTGACGATCTTCAAAATGGAATGACTGTTGCCGAAATAGGTGCAAAATTCCATGAAACGGTGATTCAGCTTTTTGCCGATGTGTGTGGAGTTATGAGAAAGGAACGTCATCTGAAACGGGTGGTTCTCAGTGGAGGGTGTTTTCAAAACGCGTTCCTTTTGACCGGTCTGATTCAAGCACTGGAAAAAAAGAATTTTGAGGTTTTCACCCATCAACAGGTACCTGCCAATGATGGTGGGCTTGCGCTGGGACAGGCCATGGTCGCTGCTGCCCAAATCAGGAGGGACTAAAAAGAAGAACATCGAGCATCGAACGTCCAACATCGAATCCTCCAAATACCAGAGTAGACAACCATGCGAGTATCAAAACTGCTGAAAAGTAAGGCAAATAGCCGTTGAATGCCCGGTATTGGATGTTTGTTATTCATTCGACGTTGGACATTGGATGTTCGATGTTGGACGTTCATCTTTCAAATCAACTCCATATGGCATAAATGCAACTTGTGAATTTTTGCAAAATAACTGAACGCTTATTGGGATAAATCTCGTCACTAAACAACTGAGTAATCCTGTCCATTTTCGTTAAGTTTACGCCTATGCGCAAACGGGATGCAAGCTCGGGCGGTGATGAAAAACAGACGATTAAGGATAAATATTATGAGTTTAAGACATATTGATGAATACCGGGATTCGGGGATTTCCCGAAGACTGATAGAAAAGATAAAAAATACCAGCAAGCGCAGCATTCGTCTGATGGAAGTCTGTGGTACCCATACGGTATCGATATTTCGCAGTGGAATTCGATCTGTTTTACCGGAGACCATTTCGCTGCTGGCCGGACCGGGGTGCC
>CP070694.1:5017892-5021230 GCA_020353355.1 Desulfobacterales bacterium
ACAGATTCGGAATTCTTTCGGCCTCCAACCTCTAACCTATGACATAATTAACCTTGAACCTTGAATCCTGAATTCCCGACACCTGACACTTGAAACCTGATATGATTGAAAGTTGTCAATAAAAAAAAGACTGTCCGCCTTCCTTTGTCTATTAAGGTTTAAAGGAAGTATTATAGTTGATACTGTCCAGCTCATTATTAGAGGCGGGATCATCGAAACGACGGTTGATCACTCTGATATTCGCGGGTTGGCTACCGCCTGTCATGGTTTCGTCGTGGAGCGGTCTCTGTCTAATATCGGGAGTTAAGCGGTGTGCGGTATCCCATAGGTTTCACGAGAGTTCTCCTTGACCGTGATCGCGCCCCCAACAATGAGCTGGAAGTGATTATGTGCTCTTTGTCATCGGCCTCCTTGGTTATGGTATGGGTAACCAATCGTTTATTTATATTTTTTAAACCACTGGCTGCAGTTGTTTTGCCATGGCCCACAAAAAGGCACTGAGTTCACGGGCGATGGCGGTGACCACTTTTTGCTTGGTTTTGCCTCGGGCCGTCAGCTTTCTGAAGCGGGCGCACAGACGCAGTTGGGCCTTCCAGGCGATTTGGCAGACTTGATCAGGCACCCCCTGCTGGCGTTTGAGCAGCAAACAACTGACGCGAGCCTGCATGCGGTATGCCCAGGCGGCTTCAATCAATGCCTTGCGGGCATGGCCATTGCCGGTTTTGGTAATACTGCCCTTTTTGATGCTCTCGCCACTGGAGTGCTCGGAAGGCACCAGGCCCAGATGGGCCATCAGCTGGGATGGATTGTCAAAACGGCTCAAGTCTCCCAGTTCGGCAAGCACGGTGACCGCTGTGATCAGCGAAACACCCCGGGCAGCCTGCAGGGCCGAGACCACCGGGGCTAAGCGCCAAGCCGGTACCAGTTGTCGAATCTGATCGGTGAGCCGGTTGACGCGCTTGAGGGTCTCATGCACCGTATCGATGTATTCCTGCAAGGCAACCTGTTGGGCCGGATAAGGCATGGCAATATCGGAAAGCCAGTTAAAATAGGCCTTGGACCATTTGGTTCTGCCGGCAAATGTGAGCCCGTTTCTGAGCAAAAAGGCGTTGAGTCGCTGTTTGGCTTTACGCGTAGCCATCATGGCATCTTCCCGGGCACGGGTCAAATCGCGCATGGCCTCGTCCTGGGCGTGGGGGACATAAACGGCGGTCAGCTCGCCGGCCCGGTGCAAACGGGCCAACATGGCGGCATCCCGGCGATCGTTTTTAATCCGATCTCCGCTTTTTTTCGGGATCATGGAAGGGGCAGCCACCGTACAGTCAAAGCCCTTTTGGGTTAGATGACGGTAAATGCCGTAACCACATGGGCCGGCTTCATAGACAAAATGTAACCGGGCTGCGGTGGAGACCATTTTACGACAGAATTTGTCCAGCGCTTCGGCTTGATTGGCAATGGCACCATAAAGCCTGGGTTGCTTTTTACGCCCCTGATCAATAATGGCAATGGTAATCGTTTTTTTGTGGACATCCATACCGATAAATTTTACAGTGTTCATGACCTGCCTCCTTGGTTATGGCTCTGTGTTAAGGGTTGAAAGATTCCTTTACATAACCCACGTTTGCAAGGAAGGCAGGTTTTTTTTGAGCCAGCCAGCAAAAAATTATCATGGGCGAGAATGGGCCCTAAAAAATGCTCGTCGGAGCCCATGATAATTTTTTGCGAGTTACCGGCTGCTCGCTTTCTTAATGTCAATCATTATGTCTAAGAAATTATAGGCACTTCACTCATAGTGCTGCTTCCTACAATACATTAAAGGTATAAGTACTAATGACAAACGTGGTGGATATTTTCAAGGAACGGGGATTTGTCGAACAGACGACTCACGACACGGAATTATATGATTATTTTGATCATGAGACGGTGACCGGTTACATCGGATTTGACCCTACGGCTTCCAGTCTTCACATCGGAAGCTTGGTACCCATCATGTCGCTGGCCCATATGCAGAGAATGGGCCACCGTCCGATAGCACTTGTCGGCGGCGGCACGGGTCTGGTAGGCGATCCCAGCGGAAAAACGGAAATGCGCCAACTGCTCACTTATGAAGCCATAGAAGAAAATGCCCAGGGAATTAAAACGCAGCTTTCCCATTTCCTCGATTTTAGCGATCAGAAAGCATTACTCCTTAACAATGCGGAATGGTTAACAAAATTGGAGTATATCCCTTTTTTGAGGGACATCGGCCGATACTTTTCGGTCAATCGTATGATTAAAGCGGAAAGCTGTAAAATGCGCTTGGATTCGGAAGAGGGACTTAGCTTTATCGAGTTTAATTATATGGTATTGCAGGCTTATGATTTTCTGGAATTGTTCGATCGCCATAATTGTCGACTCCAGATGGGAGGCAGTGATCAGTGGGGCAATATTGTTGCCGGGGTTGAGCTTATCCGTAGAACGCGACAGCAAACCGCTTTTGGTATCACGTTCCCATTGATTACTGCCAGCGGCGGAGAAAAGATGGGGAAAACGGCCAAGGGGGCCATCTGGTTGGATCCCCGACGAACATCACCCTATGAATACTATCAATACTGGATAAATACCGATGACCGGGATGTTGCCCGCTTTTTGGCGTTATTTACATTATTGCCCATGGATGAAATTCGGCCCGTTGAACAATTGGAAGGCGCGGATTTAAACAGTGCCAAAGCGGTACTCGCTTTTGAAGCCACCATGCTCGCCCACGGAGAGCAAGAAGCATTAAAAGCCTTCAGGTCAGCAACCAGCATGTTTGGTATTCGAGACATACCCGAGAAAATTTTGCCTTCCAGCACGATCCCTCGAGGAGCATCAGATGTTGATGATCAATCTGTCCCTCACACCGATCTCGAAGCTGCCGCTCTGAAAGCGGGTATACCGGCATTTAAATTATTTCATATGGTTGGCCTAACCTCCTCCGGGGGTGCCGCGCGACGATTGATTGAACAGGGAGGGGCCTATCTGAATGGCAGCCGTATCGAAGCCTTTGATCAGCTTGTTACAGCTGACGATCTAAACGATCAGAACGTTATTGTCTTGCGCTCGGGCAAAAAGCACTTTCATCAGGTAAAGATTAAATGAAATTCGGGCTGTCGATAAAAAATAAAAATAGTAGTTGACAAAGTGAAAAATGAGGTGTAATTTCCACAGTTCGTGCAAGCGAAAAAAAATGTTAACATTTTTAAAAAACATGGGAAAAATGTTGACAAAAAGGTAAAAGCTAGTATATTAGAAAAGTCGATTTGCGGTTATAAATTCATCGGGCGTCTCATAGAGACGTCCATTTGATCTTTGAAAAC
>CP070694.1:5021330-5034136 GCA_020353355.1 Desulfobacterales bacterium
CTTCCGTGATTAACCGCACCCCGCAGCGCAGGCTGATGGCATTTGCGTGGGTCGGCATTATCATTAACAATAGTATCAGTATGTTAATAGTAAACCGGACTGGCCTCATGGATTCCAACTCCTAGTTAATCGGGTTTTTTGGATATTGCGACACAGTTTCTTTCGCCGGAATGACAATAATTGATTTTTTACGGTCTCATCAAAGTTATATTGTAAACTTAAACATTGGAATAACACGGAGCAAGCCAATGTGACAAGCGCTCATTTTGTGATTACGACAATATCCTGAGGCTTTTCGACGCCTTCGATGGCTCTGCCGGTCAGTTTTTGGGGCTCACCCGCCGGACGGTAACCCTGGTGCAAGGCAGTTTCTAAGGCAGAAGCAGTGCACAGCGCCCGCACCTCCTCCATTTTGATCTGTTTGAATCGCATGGGTTGATGACCTTTAACGAAAAAGATAGAGTTTATATTGAACTGTGTCAAACGGGAAATCTTTTTGAAACAGATACGTATGCAAAATACCTAGGCCGCCAATATGCCCCGATGTTCTGGAGCGAAATATGTCCAACTGCTTTGCATCGCTTGAAAAGTCGAGTAATTCTGCCTATACTCAATTCATGTGATCCTGAAATACTAATGAAGAACAAAAACCTCTCGACATGCTCGAAACGAATTTGTCTCATGTCGGTTACTTAATGAACCCGTTAGTAAGTCTTCGAGATTTATGGAGGTTAAATATGAATGCAATGCCCAAAAAGATAGCACCAAATCAGATCGCCGGAATTTTGGCCGAGACCTTCAAGGAAAAAGCAGAAATTACCTGCTATGTCGGATCCAACGCCGCGACACCCACGGCCTCCCTTGAGGCCCTGACCAACGCCATAAAGCTGCGAAGCTTAAAGCTTCCTTATTTTAAGATGGTGCATCTACTTTTACAGGGACCGGTGCCTTATGTTGAAAAGGGGTTGCAGGATCGCATCATGACCTACTCCATTTTTTCGGCAGGAGACGTCCGGCAGGCTGCCAACGAGGGCCGGGCCTATTACCTGCCCTGTACCCTGGCAAATTTGGACAGTTTGATCGGCAAGGGGCGGCAATTTGAACCGGATGTGGCATTGTTAAAGGTTTGTCAAAATGAGTATACCGGTGAATTTAGTTTGGGGCTGTCGGTGGAGGCTTTGCATACGGCAATTGATCACGCAAAGGTGGTCATCGCCGAATTGGATCCCACGATGCCGTTTACCCAGGGCCAGAGTGTGGTGGATGCCCAATCCATTGATTATCTGATCGAAGAGGGGGTTCAGCCAGTTTATGATTTTGCGGCGCCGGATTTTGATAATTTATCGGCCGAGGAGATCCGGATCGGGGAGCTGATTACCGATCATTTTATCGATCACGGCATTACGCTGCAGGTGGGGCTCGGCAAAATACCGGATGCCGTTGTCGGAACCATTCGAGATGCCCATTATAAGGATCTGGGCGTCCAAACCGAACTTTATGGCGATGGCTTAATGCTTTTGGAAAAGGAGGGTATTGTTACCAATCGCAAAAAGAAAGCCAATTTAGGCTACAGCACCACAAGCCTCATCATGGGATCCAAAGAGCTTTATGATTTCGTCCATATGCGAGCCGGGGTGCAGATGCGCCCGTCAGCCTATACGAATTCTGCCGAAACCATCCAAAAAAACGCTCCCTTCATTTCGGTTAACACCGCCATCGGTGTGGATATGCTTGGCAATGTCTGGGCTGATTTTATCGATCCCAGGAGATATTATAGCGGCGTGGGCGGACAACCGGACTTCATACGGGCGTTGCACAACAGAATATATGGCACCCCGATTATCGCTTTCAAAAGCCTGACCAATAAAGGAGAATCGAAAATTACCAAGATGCATCCACCGGGCGTCAGCTTAACAACCAGTGCCTACGATGGTGTCGTGATTGTTACCGAGTGGGGCGTTGCCGATCTTCGCGAAATGACCATCGGTGAAAAGGCACTGGCGATTGCCAGTATCGCGCACCCCAATTTCCGTGATGATTTTCTGCGCTATGTGTATGATGATCCCCTCTTTACCAAACCCATCGGCTTTACGCTGGATAAGACTCCGCGGGGGGTGATTCCGTATGATGGCAGTGTTAAACTGGATGGTTAGTTTAAATGAAACGAATAGACAGAATAAAATTAATTGTCAGAATACAGTGGTTATTGCTGCTTATTATAGCGGTGGCGTGTGCACCGCGGCCGTACATTTCCGTTGAAGTACTACCCGAGTATGAAGCGCTTTTTCAAGACGAGAAGGGGTGGACCGGTGCCGATGGGGCCTATTCGATAATGCTGTCAAATGAAACAATCCTGTGGTTGTTCGGAGACACATGGATTGGCCAAATCAAGGGCAGGCGACATGTCAATACGACACTGGTAAATAACTCGATTGCGCTGCAGCATGGAAGGCACGCGATGAACGCCTCGGTGGAGTTTTACTACGGCCAAACGCTGAATGACAAACCGGCGGCATTTTTTCGTTCCCTGGAAGATCGAAGTTGGTTCTGGTTGTATCATGGAACCCGGACAGCCAAAGGTTTATACCTCTTTTTAATGCAAATAGAGAGAATTGATGAGGAATCCGTCTTTGGCTTTAAGACGATCGGCTCCTGGCTGGGTTATGTTGCCAATCCCGAAGAGCCGCCGCCGGCATGGCGCATCAGTATCCGAAAAATCCCCTGGGCGACCTTTACGGCTTCCAGCAATACGTTTTTCGGGTCAGCGCTGTTGCCCCTATCGGATTATTTCTATATTTACGGTATCACTGAAGACATTGGAGAGGGATTTCACCGCAAATATATGATACTGGCACGGGTACCTGAAAGCGGGCTCGACGATTTCAATCAATGGCGCTTTTTCGCCGAGGGCCGCTGGACCGCCAACTTCACTGAAGCAAGCCGGCTGTGCGCGAACATCGCCAATGAATACTCGGTTTCGTATCTGCCGGCGTTGAAAAAATATGTGATGGTGTATTCAGAAAATGGTATTTCCCGAAATATTGTGGCCCGCTTGGCTCTTCAGCCCTATGGTCCCTGGAGTGCGCCAATGCTTCTTTATCAATGTCCGGAAGCCAATTGGGATGGAAGTATTTTCTGCTATGCGGCCAAAGCCCATTCCGATATTTCATTGAATGCGGATGAGCTGATCATCACCTATGTGGCCAATTCGACAGATTTTCAGAAAGTTGCTGCTGACGCCAGGCTTTATCGGCCACGTTTTTTGCGTGTTCGATTTTTGCCTCAGGAAACTATCTTTTTGTTTGGTCGCTAACCCAGTCCAGAAACGGCTGGTGACCATCTAAAACCGGCAAACTCACGATGCACGGACAATCATAACTGTGAAGCGATTTAACCTTTGCAATCAAATCCGGCACCCGCTCTTCCGTGGTTTTCGCAATGCAAACCACTTCCGAGTCATCCTGGAGCTCACCGTTCCACATATACATTGAATTCATATTGTCCAGGATATTGACACAGGCAGCAAGTTTGGAGGCAACCAGTTCCTTGCCGATCTTACGGGCTTCTTCTTTGTTTCCGGCAGTCATGTAGACAAAATTTATTTGCATATAGTCCTCCATTTACAAAAAAATCCGAATTTCGAATTTCCTGCCTATCCAGTTCAAGCTTTGTAGCGAAAAACACCGCTTCGCGGCCACCACGTTCCACCGCCGGCGGGGTGGGCAATTTCAAAACACTCCACCAAATCGCCGACACTGGCTTTATTCCAGTCGATGATATCGAGGATTTTAAGCTCACCAGACATTTTCAATACATGGGGCAATTTTTTTATCGTATAAAATAATTGCTTTTTTTACCAAAGTCCAGTTAACAGAATATTTTCTGCCTGCTCTCTGGCCTTCTCAAATGGATCGCGTTGAATAGATTCTTGGATATTGATGCATGTTTCAAAAATCACAAAATAAAGCGCCTGCACTAAGAAGAACATCCAGATCGCCAAAGACCACGTCAATGTCGAAGCAGGCGTCAAGCTTAGCATCAGTGCTGCGCCGCCCAGACCAAGGATGAGTTCGCCAATTATTCTTCTTCGCATGCGTTGCGGGAAACAAATACCACTTCGAATCCAACCAAGAATTGCTGAAGCGAGCACCCAAAAGAGCGACATTGAATCTATCCCAAAAAGGGCAATAAGTATCAGCAATAGTGGAAAGATAATCGAGCTAACGCTTTGACCGCTCCAATGAGTCAACAGAAAGCTGTAGACGGCGATATACATCCATAACGTCAGGTACAGTGCCTCTGGCCAAAATACAACATGACTCAATCCCTCTGAAATTGGAATCAAGCCCAGGCCGCAGAGTAGCCCGTAAATAATGGTTGATCGTATGGGATTTGAGGTGGTTTTCATTGGTTATTGCCTCCTTTGTTCGCCCCAAGTGCTTCTTTGCGTTGGATCAGTTCCAGTTCTAGTTCCTCTTCAGTCAACTCCTGAGCATTCCTGCCCGGTATGAAAGCCGAAAATGTTTTTTCCCATTCTTTTTGTTCGGCGTGACGGAAATATTCCGTGGCGCGGTGCTTGAGCTGCTCATATTGCACCCGTTGCTGATTGACGCATTCATCGAATTGGGCGATTTCCTGATCTAGGCTGCCGATGTGGCTTTCGATGTCATCTCGAAGCCTGGTGAGCGGTTTTATTTTTTTAATCAGCAAGCGTGCAATCTCATCCTTATTTCGCTTTATGGCCACTTCGAGATCTTGCTCCAGCTTTTCAATATCATGATTATATTTTTCACACTCCCGCAATGCCTGGTTGCGGGATAAATTCATTTTTTTCAATCTGGCTTCCTTCCGCTCAAGGGCTTCCTCCATATCTCTGAGATACTGTTTAAGCAAAAGTCCCTTGTCTTCTAATTGATCCATCACACCGTGGATATCGGCTTTAAATATTCGTACACATCGTGTTATAAGTCCCATAATTGCCTCCTGTTCATTGTAAGGTTCAAAGGTTAACGGTTCAGCGTTCAGGGCTCTGGGTTCTGGGTGCAGCGCTGTCTTAACCTTGAACCTCTGAACCCTGAACCTCTGAACGGTTTAATATTCATTTTACTGCTCCCTCAAGCATTGAATACATCTTGACGGAGGCTGAGCATTTATTTTTGGCGTCTCCCACTATACCCCTCATATTGAAGGGATTTTGAGTTTAATTTTTGCTTTTCTGATACGACTGATGGGGCGCCGTGAAATGTATCCTCAACGACGTCGCGCAGTTGCCCAAGATCTTTGTTCAAGTTTTCATCAACTGCTTGTGAACCCACTGTGGCGTTAATCGTTTTCTGTTCGTTGTAATACCTGTCTATGCGATCCAGCGCACTTCTTTTTTTACCGCTTTTAAGATCATGGGCTACTTCCTGCTTCAGCCGGTTAAAATCTTCCTGAATAACCTTCTGGGTCCACGTCTCCTTGTCAATTGAGGAAAAGACTTCTTGTCGGTTGTTCACGCAGGCGATCTTAAACGGTTTGATTAGAGCGGTTTCGAATCGCTGGCCATCGTGAAAATAACTCACTTTAATGTTGTCGATCTCAAATCCGCGAACAGCATCGGAGGGAAGCCGCAGCGTCAGAAACAATTTGCGAGTCTGCCCCTCCCGCAAGTTTCCCGGATGAAATACCGCATGGCCATCTTGAATTTGAATTGGATAGCCGGCGGCATCTACCAGAGACATGCCGTGGTCGAGGGGAATGTGAACGGCAACACTGTTGGCGATGGTCGTTTTTGAGTAATAAAATTCTTTTTCAAATACTTCTGCAAATGCACTGGGATTTTCTAAATAGTAATAGGTACCGGCTCCTCTGTCCGCAATGGTTGTCATCAGGTATTCGTTAAAATCAGCGCCGACACCGACGGTGCTGATCGAAAATTCTTTTTCAATCGCAATCCCGGCCATGCGGCCTAAATCCTGCGGATGGGTGACCCCCCTGTTGGCGAGTCCGTCAGATATCAGAATAACTTTTGCGGTATTTCCATTGCGATTTCTTGACAACAACGTGTTGACACCTTCCTGTAAACCGGATCCGAGATTGGTACCACCGCTTGCCTGCATTCCATAAATAATGGATTTTAAATGGTTGCGGTTGGATTCGGAAACATTCAGGAGACCGGAGTAGTTATGAGCTGTTTCTGAATAAGCAATCAGGGCGATACGGTCTTTAGCGGTTAATCTGGAAAGCAGGTTTGATATGGCCTGACGGGCATCTTCGATTTTTTTGCCCTTCATCGAGCCGCTGCGATCCAGGACGATTACCATGTCCACATGGCCTCCGCCGGTGATCTCAGGGTCATGATTATTGCCAGCATCGAGGATCAAAGAAATATTGAAAATTCCATCTGATCCCTGCAGAAATTTGTCCTGAATCAAGTTGCCAGAAATGGTTACGATCCCTGATTTTATCGGGCTGCTTTGAGGAATTGCGGAAATCCAACTCGAAAACAGCATTTTGGCTTTACCCGAGGAATACGCCATGGTGGCGCCGGTTACGGCAATGAGCACAACGATTAAGATAAATGAGTGTAAACGATTTTTTTTCATGGTTTGCTCCTTTCTGTAGTTTGGGGTTCAAAGGTTCCCGCCTTCGCTCTTTGAGCTTCGTCGCGGCACGCAGGGTTCTGGGTTCAGCGTTGTCTTAGCCTTGAACCTCTGAACCCTGAACCCTGACTATAATTTTATATGATGGCTGAGATTGTGCAATTCAAAGAAGTGTAAAAAAATTCTGGCATTTTTTTACATAACTTTTACTTTGAATTTGTGAACATCTGGTATACTCTAGAATTTAGATTAACGGGTTTTTCGCTAAAGGCTGGTTCAGTAAATGCCTAAAGTTAAGGTCTCGCTTCGCTCCGTCGTTTCTATAATTTAATAATGATAGAATACCTCAATTTTAGACATTTTAGGCACTTTAGGGATTTAACGGAAATAATGGGGGAGATGATTTTGATGAAACAAGCCAAAGCCCGCATATTGGTGGTTGAAGATGATGCCGCTTTGCTGCGCGGACTGATGGATGTGCTTGTCTTCAACGGTTATGATGTCATTGGCGCGCAAGACGGCGGCCAGGGCCTTAAGGCGGGTTTGGAAGCGCAATATGATTTAATTCTTCTGGATGTAATGCTTCCCATCATTGATGGATTTACAATTTGCAAAGAGATCCGTAAGCAAAAACCCAATCAGGCAATTATCATGATCACGGCCAAAGGCTCGGAAGACGATATTGTGACGGGGTTTAAAGCCGGAGCCGATGACTATATACCCAAACCGTTTTCACTTCGAGAAGTTATGGTGCGGGTCGAAGCGGTTCTGCGCAGAACCGGGAAAAATTTGGGTGACCAGGAAATACACGTCAAAGGCATCTTTTTCGACGGTAAAAATCTGAGAGCCGAATTAAACGACCGCTCCGTGGAGCTGACCCGCAGGGAGATGGATATCATTCTCTATCTCCATCGTTACCGGGATAGGATTGTTTCCAAAAAAGAGCTTCTCACCGAGGTTTGGCATTATGCTGATGCAGACATTGAGACACGCACCGTTGATATTCACATGCTCAAACTGCGCAAGAAAATTGCAACACTGCTTGAAGATGCCCCGTTCATTACAACTATTCGGGGTGAAGGGTACAGACTGTCACAATTATGAAACGTTTTAAACTACTTATCATTATATTTTCGGTTGCGCTTTCCGTTCCACTGGCATTTTTTGTCGTTCGGACGTATCGCGGGCTGGAGCAGGAAGAAGTTGCCACCTTGCGCTTTTTTGCGGAAGCAATTTTTGAAGAAATGGAACAGTCGCTTGCAGCTCTGGTGCAGCGTGAGGAAGGGCGGGCCATCGACGAGTACAATTATTATATCTCTTCGCCGGGGCGTTCTCAAAGTGTAACCGATCAGGACCGCTCACCGTTATCGAATTTGCCGCGGGATAATTTTATTCTGGGCTACTTTCAGAATAACCCGGATGGTTCTTTTCAAACTCCGATGGCGGAAAGCGCAAAGCATATGCCGGCTGATAAAAGGGACCTGGTGGATCAGCTAAAAAACGCGAACATCGTATTTAACCGCAAGCGGGTTGCGGTGACGGACAAAATAATGCCGCGGCCTCCGCACGTCCTGGCTGAAACCGAAAAGAAGCCTGCTGACGGATTTGCCGATAAATACCTGGATATGTCACGTGCGCAAAAACCGAGGGCATATCTCGGCCAAAAGGAGAAACGAGTTGAAAAAATTACCGTCGGCCAGGCATTAAATATCGCCAAGCAGGAACAGGCTGAGCCTCTAAAACCGCCGCAGCCGCCCGAAGAAGAAAGCGACAGCAAAAGCAGCTTAACAATGGCCAAAGACCGCATGGCTGCCCTGCCATCTATGGCAGAAACGCGAATGGCGAATGAATCTTATCGGCAGAAAGCCGAGGGGTATATTCAACCGCCGGTTGCAACCAGGGACATGGAAGACGAAAGCTTTCAGGTGGAAGTGGCACCCTTGCAATCCGTTTTCATCAATGACGATCAAATTTTTATCTTTCGCCGCATCATGATCAACAATCAAATTTATCGGCAAGGTTTTATCCTCGAAACAAAAGCCTTTCTCGACCACCTGGCGAATGCCTATTTTAGGCCGCAACCGATGGCCCGCTATACGAATTTGCGTCTGGCGGTTATGGACCAGGGGCGAGAAACCCGTATGATTGAAGCCGGTGCATCCGCAAATGGCCCTAAGTTTGTGCTTCAACGAACCTTTCCCTCGCCATTTTCTTTTTTAAATGCCACCCTAACCTGCGACCAGATTCCCCGTTCCAGCGGGCGTCAGACGCTGAATATCATGATGATTGTTTTGGCCGTCATTGTTCTGTTAGGGCTTTTCGCGATTTATCAGAGTGCCAGAACCATTGTCGATCTCTCGGAACGGCGCTCCCAGTTTGTTTCGTCCGTTACCCATGAGTTGAAAACACCGTTGACCAATATCCGCATGTATATCGAAATGCTGGAGCAGGGCATTGCGCGAGATCCGGAACAAGAGCAAGAATACTTTCGGATTTTGGATTCGGAAGGTGCCCGTCTTTCGCGCTTGATTAACAATATCCTGGAGCTCTCAAAATTGGAGAAGCGGCAGCGTCAGGTGGACATGCAAACCGGCAGCTTTGAGGAGGTGATCCGGGAAGTTCAGACAGTCATGCACGAAAAACTGAAGCAAGAGGGATTTACGCTGAAAGTTGAGAAAGATAAAATTCGACCGTTCCCCTATGATCGGGAAATAATGATCCAGGTTTTGATCAATCTGATTGAAAACAGTATGAAATTCGGTAAAAATGCTGCCCAGCGTCGGATAACCATCCGAATTGACCAAGATGAGAAGTACGTGAATATTTTGGTTTCCGACACCGGTCCTGGAATTCCACCGCATGCATTGAAAAAAGTCTTTGACGATTTTTACCGGGTTGAAAATTCACTCACGCGCACCACCCGGGGAACCGGCATCGGCCTGGCTTTGGTTAAAAAATTCGTCACCTTAATGGGGGGCACCGTTGCGGCGGCCAACAATGACGGGCCCGGATGTACCATCACCATTTCCTTACCATCGTAACTCGAAGTTGCTGGAGGCTGTACACAAGGGAGTATTCGTGTTAGCGGGCGGGATACATTTCCAGCGGAAATGGTATTCGTTATCTGTTATTTGTTATTTTGAGTCACCAGAGAACAAAAGTTCATATTTTAAAAAATTTAGTGAAAATGATATTTTTTGGTTGATATTTTTTTATTTATACAGCATTAATAGCTCTTTAATTCAATTGCCCGCAGGGCAGCATATATAAACTCAACAGGAGCGGTGGCTTAAGCACTAAGCTGAAAAAATCTATATATTTTGGAGAGACGAGGATGCAGAAACCAGGTTTTTCATTGTTGGGTATTTTAATGATTTTGGTTATCGGCAGTGCCACAATTGTTTCGGGACAATCCGATGATGAAATGTGTGTTCCCATGGGGACTATTGTTCTGGAACCGCCTGAATCGGTGGAAGCCAAGAGATCGGCGGTGGAATTTCCGCATTCCACCCACTTTATTCTTGATTGCAAAAACTGTCATCATGAGTGGAAAGGGGATGAAGTCATACAGACATGTTCAACCTCCGGGTGTCATGACGTCACCGAATCACCCATCAAAACCGGGAAAGGTGCCGTCGACCCGAATCAGGCAATCCTGTATTACAAGACGGCGTATCATAACATGTGCATCGGTTGTCACAAAGAAATGAGAAGAATAAATAAAGAATTGGAGTTGTCCTACAAAAAGCTGGACAAAGAATTGCCCAGAACCGGGCCAACCGGGTGTATTCAGTGTCATCCGAAAGAGTAATTTAAGTAGGGGCTTCGTCTCATTAGGGCTAAGTTATTTTCTAGCTGTTCAACGATCTTTATGATTTGCACCGAATACTCGAGAAGCCTTTCTCCCAGATCATATGTCGGTTTCTTCATCTTTTCCCTTTCAACATTCGATGTTGGAAGTTCAATGTTCGATGTTCATCTTTTCAGTTCCTCCCACACAAAAACAACTTAGCGCTGATTGGACTTCGCTCCAACTGGAATGGTGGATTCGAAAAGATCCTATCACCATCATAGGTTCCAACTATTTCCGCTCAGTTTAACCGCTTTTTCCGTATCCGGGTAAGGGCGTCCAAATTGGCGGAAATTTTTTTAGATGTTAAACGGCCTTCCCGGGTAAAAACCGATAGATTCAAACCCTCTTTTTCCATTGCCAGGAAAAATCCCGTGATTTTCTTGCCTGTTAAACTGTCGATAATTCCGGTACCAACTGTCTGATGATTTCCGGCTACCCCTTCGATGATGGCCTTCAGCAGTCGAATGAGGTCGGATGACCTTGATTTTTCGACAGGGCTTTCAGCATGTCCTTCAAAATTTCCTAAAATATAGGCTTCAACCATTTTTTTGAGCACTCTGGAGAGCGTCTCCGGCTTGGCAAAACATCCGATACCGATCACGCCTGGATCATTCATCATAATAGTTCCTTTCCTCGCAATTGTCATTGAAGTATTCTGTGGCCTCTTCAACACTGTCAAACAGTATCCAATCGCGCCAAATTGTCATCCCATTTTGTCTGCGGGTAAGTTCGATAGTTGTGTTGCCGTGGTACTCATAGCAATCGTAATAATTTTGATTAGAGATGTATCTGGTCATTTTTGCCCCCTTTTTTCATACAAATTATATTGTTGATGAACTCGTAAAAAGCTTCAATTCCCGTCACTCCGGCGAAAGCCGGAGTCCATATTCATATTAAACGACTGGATTCCGGCGTTCGCCGGAATGACGGTCCAGTCGGTTTCGGACTTTTTACAAGACCATCAAACTTGAATTTTCACCTCATTTAACCAGTAGATTAGCATGGTCCTGTGACAGATCCGGTCACACTTTTAAAAAAAAATTTTCAAATTTTTTTAAAATTTAGGAGTATGAGTCTGGAAAAATGTAAAAAAACCTTTTTTCGATCATATGGGCCTGCTAAAGTCAAATGTCATTGACGTCTTTTCGATGAACCCATCAACCCATCAACCATTTAACCAATTAACTAATATCATGGAGAATAATTATGGCACGCGGCGATCAACTGGCCAGGCAGTGGAAAATCATTCAGACGTTACTTTCCTCCCGGCGGGGAAAATCAGCCTCGGAATTGGCCGAAGCGCTGGGCTGTCATTCTCGAACGATCTATCGGGATTTGGAAGCCTTGCAGGATGCGGGGTTTCCGATTTACACGGACCGGGTGGAGGGTAAAAGTCGTTGGTCGCTGCTTGAAACAGCCAAAAAAAATATTCCCATACCCTTTAATCTGGCGGAGTTAATGGCGCTGTATTTTAGCCGGGGGATGATGAAAATATTGAAGGATACAGTATTTTATGATTCTTTGCAGTCTTTATTTGACAAAATTAAAGCCACGCTTGCGCCGGAATATCTAAGCTACCTCGAGCGGATCGAAACCAGCCTGGAAGTGGGCTCAAAACCATATAAACCGTACCATATGATACCGGATATCATTGATCAAATCAGTGAGGCTGCCGTTCAAAAAAGATATATTGAAATGGTGTATTACACCATGAGCCGCAAAAAAGAGACCCGGCGGAAAGTGGCACCGTATAAGATTTGGTTTTTCGACGGATCATTCTATCTGATCGGAAATTGCGGGTTAAGGCAGGACATTCGGATATTCGCCCTGGATCGCATCAAACATCTTGAGTCCACCGATGAAGCCTTTGAGATGCCCGCGGATTTTAATATCGATGAATTTATGCGATCAAGCTTCGGGGTGTTTCAGGGCGAACCGGTAAAGGTCAAAATATGGTTTGCTTCCGAGGTGGTTGGGTATATCCGCGAAAAAATCTGGCACGCCACCCAACAGTTCACCCCACAAGATGATGGTTCCATTATCTTCGAGGCTGAAGTTGCCGGAACCGATGAGATTAAATACTGGATCATGAGCTGGGGTTCCAAGGCGGTGGTGGTTTCGCCCGATTCGTTGCGGGAGGAGATCCAGGCGGAAGCTGCTATGCTACTGAAAAATTATAAAAAAGGCCCGCTCTTCAAACTGGTTTGAATATAAATAGCGACCAAACATCTGAAATTGTCTAATGATGAGTTGTCTCAACTATTTCAAAAAAGCGGATTTGTGCTCAGGGAGCTTGTTCAACATAAACCTTCATAAGGATTTTCCCCCATCCGCCCTTATCCAGGCCGACATCCGGGCATTGGACAATA
>CP070694.1:5034236-5056714 GCA_020353355.1 Desulfobacterales bacterium
ACCGTCATGCCGGACTTGATCCGGCATCCAGAACTTTAACACTTTGAAAAAGCACTGGATTCCGGGTCAAGCCCGGAATGACGAAAAGGCTCATTTTCGTCGCTTGCGGATTACGAAACAGCCTCCTTCGAGGGAATGACTTTATAGTATTAATTATCAAGGATTTGTTATCTAATATGTCAAAGCATGCTAATGAAATAGAATCACAAACTGCACCCAATAGAAGATCATTTTTAAATATCCTCTGGCTCATTTTGGGTGGCGTTGCCCTGGCTGAATTTGTTGCCGTGGCATTTGCTTTTCTGCGACCGCGCAAATTGAAAGCCCGGGGAGAAGACGCGGATTCAATCATCACTGCAGGAGCAGTCGAAAGATTTGCACCGAATTCGATCACCGCATTTGTGAGAGGAAAATTTTATCTGGCGCGATTGGAAGACGGCGGGTTTTTAGCTTTATCCCGCACATGCACGCATCTGGGTTGCTCGGTCCCCTGGGTGGAAAAAGAGATGAAATTCGCTTGCCCCTGTCATGGCTCAGCTTTCGATATTAACGGAAATGTTATCGATGCACCGGCACCCCGGGCGCTGGATATCTATCCGATAACCATCGAAAACGACATCATCAAAGTGGATACGCGCGAACCCATCAAACGTAGCACCTTTCGCGTTGAACAGGTGGTGTATCCAAAGAAAAGGGCTTAAGGCTCAAGGTACACGGTACACGGAATATATTTAAATTGTCCTTGTCTCTGTAATCTCTGCGGTAAATTTTATGACTCGCTGGAAAATAACCGGACTTATTGCAACGCTCGTTATTATTCTCTCCATTCCGGCTTACCTGCTGAAGGAAATATACTTCCCTCGTCTTCCTGTGTCCCGGCCTGCGGCCACATTTTCAGGCAGCAAAAAATGCATGGATTGCCACAAAGCCGAATACGACATGTGGCAAAATTCCCTTCACGACCGCGCCATGGAGATTGCCAATAAGACCACCGTCCTGGGTGATTTTAACGATGCGGTTGTCGAATTTCATGGCATTACCACCCGTTTCTATCGTAAGGAGGATAAATTTTTCGTGCACACCCAGGGGCCTAACGGCGAAATGAGCGAATTTGAAATCACCCATACATTCGGATGGTACCCCCTGCAGCAATATCTGGTGCCCTTTTCCGGTGGCCGCCTGCAATGTTTGCCCATCGCCTGGGATGTAAAAGAAAAAAAATGGTATCACCTGTATCCAGATAATTCCATTGATCCTCAAGATTGGCTGTACTGGACCAATGCAGGCCAGAACTGGAACGGCATGTGCGCCGAGTGTCATTCAACAAATCTTAAAAAGAACTACGATATCCATAGCGACACTTACCAGACTACATGGTCGGAAATCGATGTCAGCTGTGAAGCGTGCCATGGGCCCGGTTCCCCTCATGTGGAATGGGCCGGGCTGCCGGAGATGGCCCGGCCGCAAACCGCCAATTACGAACTGGTAGTCAGAACAAAAGGCATGGACTCGCGCGAACAGGTGGAGCTGTGCGCCCCCTGTCACGCCCGGCGCGCAATACTGGGAGATTACACCCACGCCGAACCGGATCTTTTAGACAGCATGTTGCCCAGCCTGCTCATCCCGGAGCTGTATTTTGCCGACGGCCAGATCTTCGAAGAGGTCTACGTTTATGGCTCTTTTACCCAGAGCAAGATGTATAGCCGCAACGTGCGCTGCAGCGATTGCCATGATGTGCACAACATAAAAAAGGTCAAAGAGGGCAACGCATTGTGCCTTCAATGCCATCGAGCCAGCATTTATGACACTAAAACACACCATTTCCACAAGAAAGAGGGGGAAAAAGGAGACCCCATCAAATCAGCGGATGACAGGGTTCTATTCGATGTGGGCACCGGTGCTGAGTGTGTCCAGTGCCATATGCCGGAGCGACCCTATATGGTCATTGATTACCGCGCCGATCACAGCTTCCGGATACCTCGGCCTGATTTGAGTATCAAACTCGGTACCCCCAATGCCTGCAACCGCTGCCACATTGACAAAACCGATCAATGGTCTGACGAATATATTACCAAATGGTATGGCCCCGGCCGCAAAGCCCATTACGGCACGATCATTGATGAAGGGCGAAAAAGATCGACACAGGCGCTTAAAGACCTTATCCAACTGGCCTCAGATTCATTGTATCCGGTAATCGTGCGTTCCACTGCACTTTCACTACTGGCCGCTTACCCTGGCAAAGAAATCAGCCGGGCATATGAACTGGCACTGATGGATGATGAAGCCCTGATTCGACGCACGGCTGTCGATCACTTAAATGTTTCCGATCCTAAACGTCAGACTGAACTACTAACATCCATGCTTTACGATCCGGTAAAAGCTGTGCGCATAGAAGCAGCCCGGCGGATGACTGAACTTGCCGATCCTCAGCTGGGTGAGGCCCAGAAAAAGATCTTCCAGGGTTCCTTAACGGAGTATCAAAAATCTATGGAATATTCGGCTGACTTCGCTTTTGGCCGCTACAATCTGGCAAATCTTTATGTTGCCCTGAGACAGCCCCAAAAGGCTGTTGCAAACTATCAGGCCGCCATCAAAATCGATAATTTATTCTACCCGGCCAAGGTCAACCTCGCCATGCTGTATAATCAAATGGGCAAAAATAACGAGGCAGAGATACTGCTTCGTGAGGTCACCGCTTCCCATCCTGAAATGTATGAAGTTCACTATTCGCTTGGATTGTTGCTCGCGGAAGAAAACAAGTATGCTGAAGCAGCGAATTATTTGAAACAGGCGGCCAGAGGCATGCCGGATAGAGCCCGGATCCATTACAATCTCGGTTTGTTGTTGCAGCGTCTCAAACAGGATTCAGATGCGGAGGCGGCCCTGTTAAAAGCCCAGGAACTGGAACCGGATAATTTGGATTATCTTTATGCGCTCGCTGATTTTTATTTAAAGCGAAAGAAATTGCAGCAAGCCAGAAACATTGCCCGGGAAATGGTGGCCCGCCATCCATCCCAGCAAATCGGGCACGATATTTTGAATCTTATCGAAAAAAATGTTGGAGCAAAGTCGAATTAGATTAGCAAATCAAACACTCAATAGAACTAACTCCCACCAACTGAAGCATCAGCTGCAATTGAAACACGAATTTTCAGAGCACGATACCTGTATCGAACTCATATGGCGTCATCTTCTGAAAAACCTTGTGATATTCCTTTATGATGAGAATGGAAATATCGTCCGTTGGAATAAGAATCACCAAATTCTCACCGGGTTTTCCGCCGATGAGATATCTCACCGGAAAATACTGGACTGGTTCGACGAAGAAGAAAAAAAATACATCGACTCAAAGGTATTTCAAAATCAAAGCTATTTTTTGTAGTATTCAAGAATAGCGTCACATAGCCCCGCAATGGTGAAGGTATCGGCAATGATGTGAACATCAAAACCCAATTCTTTGGCGGTCTCGGCGGTGATGGGCCCGATGCTGGCAACCTTGACGTCGGCGATGAGCTGTTTGAACCTGTCGGCGGGTAATAGGTCCTTGAAATTTTTGACGGTCGAGGAACTGGTGAAGGTGATGATGTCAATGGTTTTATCTTCCAGGGCCTTGATCAGCACATCGGCGTTATCCAGGTCATTGATCGTGTGGTAGGCGATGACTTCGTCTACCTCGGCGCCCATCCGGGTTAATTCAAGCGGCAGCACCGGCCGTGCTTCTTTGGCCCGCGGCAGCAATATTTTTTTTCCCTGAAGATCTTCTCTGCGGAAGGCTTCCACTACGGATTCGGCCCGATAGGTTTGGGGGACGATGTCGCTTTTGAGACCGAATTCAAAAAGCCGCTGGGCGGTTGCGGGACCAATGGCGGCGGTGCGCATATGGGCTAAGACCCGCACGTCTTTGTTTTGGGAAAACAGCCGCTCAAAGAAAAAGCTGACGCCATTGACACTGGTAAAAACAATCCAATCATAAACCGCAAGATTTTCAATGGCCTCATTGAGCGCTGTTTCGTCATCCGGCGGGACCACCCTGATGGTGGGGCATTCCAGGCAATCGGCGCCCAGATCGGTTAAGATCTTCACCAGCGCGCTGGCCTGCTGCCGGGCACGGGTAACCACAATGCGTTTGCCCATTAAGGGGCGGCTTTCAAACCATTTGAGGGTATCTCGTAAGCCGACAACATCACCCACCACAATAATCGCCGGCGCTTTCAAACCGGCCGCATTCACCCGCTCGACGATATTGGCAAGGGTACCGGATACGGTCATCTGCTGTGGCGTGGTGCCCCAGCGAATCAGTGCAACCGCTGTGGCCGGGGACTTGCCGTGGGCCGACAATTCTCGGACAATGTTTGGCAGGTTTTTAACTCCCATAAAAAAGACCAGGGTGCCGATGCCCTTGGCCAGTGACGGCCAGTCAATACTGGATGCTTCTTTTGCGGGGTCCTCATGGCCGGTAACAAACGCAACCGTGGACGTGTATTCCCTGTGGGTCAAAGGAATGCCCGCATAGGCCGGTGCTGCAATGGCCGAAGTGACGCCGGGGACAATCTCAAAGGAAATTCCTGCCTTGACTAAAACTTCAGCCTCTTCTCCCCCGCGGCCGAAGATAAACGGGTCACCGCCCTTGAGCCGGGTGACCGTGGCATTGGTTTTGGCCTTCTCCACAATGAGATCATTGATCTGATCCTGGGAAAGGGTGTGATCGCCGCCCTCCTTACCGACGTAGATCAGTTCGGCAGACGGTTGCGCATATTTTAAGAGCGCAGGGGAGGCCAGGTAATCGTAAATAACTACTTCGGCGGCTTCAATGCATTCTTTGCCTTTTACCGTGATTAATCCGGGATCACCGGGACCTGCGCCAACCAGATAGACTTTAGGCTTCATCGCTCCTCTCACAAATTTTAAACTGCTCTGACAGGCTTGAAAGCAAAATAAAATCGACTGGATAAATTAATGCCCGATTATTTTAACTCAATTTAGGCACTTCAGTTAATTTCTTCAACAGTTTATCCGCGCCTTTTGCTAGAAGCCGTTCCGCCAATTCGATTCCGATTTGTTCGGCCGACGCGGCAGGCCCGGAAATACGGTCTTTGATCACGGTCGAACCATCAATGTCAGCCACCAGTCCGGTCAAGATATACCGATTGTTTTTTAGCTTGCCATGGCCGGCTATCGGGATCTGGCAGCCTCCCTGCATACGATTTAGGAAAGCGCGCTCGCCGCTGACGATGATACGGGTTTGGGAATGATCCAATACGCTGACCATTTCGGCGACACGGGGGTCATTTTCTCTGATTTCAATGCACAGTGCGCCCTGGCCGACGGCCGGCAACATGATTTCCTCATTTAAATATTCGGTGATCCTGTCTTCGAGATTCAATCGCTTGACACCGGCGGCGGCCACAACGATGGCATCCATATCCTCCGTCACGAGCTTGCGCAACCGGGTGTCAAGATTTCCCCGCAAAGGACGTACAGTAATATCGGCTCTGGCGTATCGCAGCTGAGCCGCACGGCGCAGGCTGCTGGTACCCATCACACTGCCGGATTCAAGTTCCGAAAACCGGAGGCCTTTTCTGGAGATCAGCACATCGCTTGGAATTTCGCGTTTGGGGATGGCGCCAACGCACAGGCCTTCGGGGATATCTGCCGGCATATCCTTCATGCTGTGTACGGCCAGATCTACGCGCTGATTCAAAAGCGCCTGCTCGATTTCTTTAACAAAAAGCCCCTTGCCGCCGACGTTGGCAAGGGGCACATCGAGGATTTTATCGCCTTGAGTTTTTATAGGAACCAATTCAATGGATTGGTGGGAAAATTTTTCGTTCAGAGCCGATCTAACCCAGTTTGCCTGCCATAATGCCAGCTTGCTGCCACGGGTGCCGATCTTTATTGAAGCCTTCATCAGTGGCTGCACCCTGCGCAGCTGGATGCCGCACAGCCGCTGCAGGAAGAAGCCCCGGCCGAGCGCGATACCGTCTCGCCGCTGCCCCCCTTGGAAATAAATCCGCATGCAGACATCAGTTTGCTTACTTTTTTGCTATGGCAGCTTGGACAATCCGGTTTTTCGCTTCCAAAAACAAGACATTCAAAGTCATGGTCGCAGGCTTTACAGTGATATTCATAAATCGGCATGAACTCATCTCCTGATTTTTTATGAGTTAAAACATAACCATATTTCGTCTTAAAATCAAGATGTCGATTCTAGGTTATCTATCACGCCGGCCGCAATCAACGGCAGCAGGATTTCATGGTGTCCTACCAGATTGATCCCAATTCCACCCCGGGCAGTTGGCCGTTGGATGACATTGGTCAAGGGGCGGTAATGACGGATAAAATCCAGATTGACAGTCATAAAATCATCCAGAGTGTGTCCCAGGTTGCGCGCCAGCGTGACGGCTTTTAAAAATATCTCCGGCAGGATTACCGCAGAGCCGACATTCAGGTAAACCCCGCCTTCCAGCGTGGCGACCAGGGAGGCAAACAGCCGAAAATCCCGATGGGAGGCTTCGCCGGTAGCTGCCGGGTCAAAGCGGGGGTGCATATGGATGATATCGGTTCCGATGGCCACGTGCACCGTGACAGGGATGTCGCGTCGGCAACCTGCGGCCAGGATGCTTTGATCTGTAAACGGCATTTGACTGTTCAGGATGGCTCGTCCAACCGCCTGGCCAAGTCCCTCTGAATTTAGATCGCATTTAGCTAACGCCTCACTTAAAAACGCTGCGGTCTCCTGGACCATGCCAAAGGAGCCGTCATCAATGGATGCAGCAACATCTTCTGAGGTTTGGCCGGTCATGGCAACTTCTAGATCGTGAATAATACCGGCGCCGTTCATGGCCACAGCGGTGATGATACCGCGCTGCATAAGATCAATGACCACCGGATTAAGTCCCACTTTGATTACATGGGCACCCATCCCCAAAATAATGGTTTTTTGCTTGCGTGCCGCAGTGGCCAGGGCCGTAATAACCGTTTTGATTTGGTTTCCGGCAAGGATGTTCGGAAGACTTTCGAGAAAGTCTTTATAAGAAGATCCCCTTTTCCAGGTCTTGGCAAAATCAGCTGAGCTGACGTAGCTTTTTCTTTCCGACAGCGGATAGGTTTGCACCTTGTTCAGGTCTATGGGCTTAAATTTTTTAGGCATAATCAAGCAATTTGGTTTTTCATTCCTTAAAATTGTTTTGGTACTTTGGTTTGAAGTACTTTCATCGAGACGCATAAGCTATTGAACGATTAAACCCGAATTTCGAATATCGAAATTCGAAACAATCTCGAATTTCCAAAATTCAAATGACATAAACAGGATCACCACTTGAAAGGCATTTATTAATAAAGTTGTTTCGGTCATTGGATTATTCGGATTTAGGATTTGTTTCGGATTTCGTGCTTCGAATTTCGAATTTACCGGATAAGATTAAGACAATAACACTGAAACCTGTTTAGTTCTATCTTATCCGGTCTAGCTATCCTCCTCAAATTTATCCGGGTAAAGTATTCTATCCACCAGTTCACATAGAATATGCCCCAAGGTGATATGGGCTTCCTGAATCCTGGCGGTATCGTCTGAATCTGCACAAAAAACAAGGTCTGCCCATTGGGCCAACTCCCCGCCGCGGCCTGTCATGCCAATCGTTAATAGTTCTTTTGATTTAGCTGCCTGTGTGGCTTTTACGACGTTTCTAGAATTTCCGCTGGTGCTGATGCCCCAGGCAATATCGCCTTTCTTAGCCAGTGCTTCTATCTGTTTAGAGAAAATATCATCAAAATGATAGTCATTGGCAATACTGGTCAGCAGCGACGTATCGGTAATCAATGCGATGGCAGCCAGGGGAGGGCGTTCAATTTTAAAGCGGTTGACAAACTCCGCCGCCAGATGCTGGGCGTCGGCCGCACTGCCACCGTTTCCAAAAAGACAAATCTTATGCCCGGCGGAAATACATGTGGCGATCATATCTGCACCCTTAATGATGTTGTCGGCATTATCTTCAATAAAGCTGCGTGTCAGGCGTAAGCTTTCTTCCAAAATGGTTAAAATGATCTTTTTCATAATCCTGAAGCCCTGGACTTGATTTGGCGTTTAATTTTTTTAATATATTCGCTGGCGTCGTGCCCCAGACGATCGGCGTGTTTGAATTCGCTGAGGGCTTTTTTAAGCTGGTTTTGCTTTAAATAAAGCTGGCCAAGTCGGTGCCGGAAAAGACCATTTTCGGGTGAAAGCCCGACACTTTCCCGACAAAACATGGTGGCTATTTCCGGATTTTCTCCCTGTTGATCAAACAGACAACCAAGCGCTGACAGGGAAGCAGCATCGCTGGGATTGTGTTTGATGGCTTTTTTATATGCCGCAACGGCAGCCTCGGTCCGGCCCATTGCCCCATAGCACTCCCCTAAATAACGGAAAACCGCGCCGGCTGTCGGATTCAGATCAGAGGCCTGCTCGAGAAATTTTTGTGCTTTTTCAGGAGCGCCGTTTTCCAGATAAAGTTTACCGATTTGAAATCGTATTTCAAATACATCTTCTGCCAGACTATTGGCTTTTGTAAACAAGGAAAGTGCTTTATCTTTATGGCCGGATAACATGTTTATCAGTCCCAGATTATATATGGCCATATATTCTTTGGAATCCAATGCGATGGTGGTCTTAAATTCCTTTATAGCTTTTTTAAACTCACTCTTGACACCATAGCATACGCCAAGACTATTGTGGACATTTACATAAGATGGATCCAGCAACAGCGCCTGTTTGAATTCCTCGATGGCTCCGTTGATATCACCTTTTTCATACAATTGGTCGCCACTGATATTTAAACTGATGGCATCGAATATCTGAGCACTATTCGGGCCGAAAAATACGGCATGCTCCAATGCTTTGCGTGCATTATCCAGGATGTCGTTCTTTTTGTAGGAAAGTGTTGGAAATGCAGCAATACCAATGGTTACGGTAGTTTTTGTTTGTTTTCTTAAAAATTGCTGGAAACTTCGAGCAAGCCGATAGCAATCAAATTCATCTTTTTCGGGAAAGCAGCCGCCCAACATGCTATCTTCGAGGATCCCCCATAAACCATTTTCTTTCCCGCAGAGTGCGTCCAGGGACGCGGCAATTTCAGCATATTTTGTGAGCTGCTTATCTTTTTCGGGCAGACCGTCCATCCTGAAGGTCATCGCCCCAAACATCTCTTTCGCCATCAGCCAATCCATGGCATAATCAATGAATGACTCTCCGCTAAGCGCGTCTGGAAATCTCCGTTTCACGGCTTTCCAGATACTTTCGCGTGGGCTTATCTTTTTAGATATTAAGTCTTGGGTATCTGTTTTCGAATAAAGAAAATGCCGTGTAGAATCGCGTCGTTGTGCCGGTCCAGGTTTTTGTTTTGTCATCTTCAGACTCTCTTCAGAATCGATGTGATTGCCGTTTCAATAATAGAGATTTCCTCTTCCTGAATGGTTCTCAGATCCATGATAAACTTATCTTCTTCTATTCTGCCGATGATCGGCGGATCATTGTCACGCAAATGCTTTTCCAATGTATTGGCTGAACATCCCTGGATATTGATGCTCACACATTGACTGGGAAGGTTCAATAACGGAAGTGCGCCGCCTCCGGCCTTCGAGGAACGCTGCAGCACTTTTATGTCCATTCGTGCATCATCGATGGCCAGCAGCTTTTTCGCAAGTCGTTTTGCTTTTTGCTCGATCTCTTTAGAAGACATGGTCAGCATCCGCAATGTCGGAATCGCCCGAATCGCTTTTTCTTCATCCCGATATAGGCGCAGGGTGCTTTCAAGGGCCGCAAGCGTTAGTTTGTCTATGCGCAGTGCTCTGGTCAGCGGATTTCGTTTGATTTCATCGATGGTGCCCGTCTTACCGACGATAATCCCTGCCTGCGGGCCACCGAGAAGTTTGTCTCCACTAAAGGTAATAACGTCCGCCCCGGTAGCCACGGATTCCTGAACAGTTGGTTCCTTCATCAAGCCGTATTTGGAAAAGTCAATGAACGTGCCGCTGCCTAAATCCTCCATCACCGGGATATTATATCTGGCTCCCAAGTCAACCAACTGCTGCAGCGACAGTTCGGCGGTGAAGCCCACCACGCTGTAGTTGCTGCGGTGGACCTTCAGCAAAAGACCTGTATGTTCATCGATGGCACTTTCATAGTCCCGCAGATGGGTACGATTGGTGGTACCGACTTCTTTCAAGATTCCTCCGCTTTTGGCCATAACATCCGGAATCCGAAACGAGCCGCCGATCTCGACGAGTTCGCCGCGGGAAACAATAACCGTTTTATTTTTGGCAATCGTCTCCAAACACAGCAATACCGCACCGGCATTATTATTGACCACCATGGCGGCATCCGCTCCGCTGATTTCACATAAAATGCCGTCGACGCTGCTGTATCTGGATCCGCGTTTACCCAGTGCAAGATTATATTCGAGGTTGGAATATCGCCTGGCAATCATTGATAGCATTTCATGGGCCTCGTCTGCCAGCAGTGATCGGCCGAGATTGGTGTGCACCACTACACCGGTGGCGTTGACAACCCGCCGTAAGTTGGGTGCCATTGTCTTTGCCACGCAACATTTGACTTCGTCAAGAATGCTGGATTCAGACAGGTTGTCTTTTGAGATGTTCGGATCTTTTTGCAGAATGCGGCCGCGATGGTTTTCAATGGTTGTGCGGATAGAGTTAACCAGAACCGATTGCGGTATATTATCAAAAAAGACCTCGGATTTGGTCATCTCCAGGATACGATCGACACCCGGAAGCATGCGCAGCAGCGTTTGTTGGTTTTGATCTAATTTCATCGGTTTCAATTGCTTATTTCCAAATTGGAAACAAATTAGTGCCTATTTTTTGTTGCGGATGGGTATAATTAATCTCTCATTAGCGCCATCTCCGGTGAAGATTCCAATACCTTGAGCGGGATCATATCGACAATATCGGGAAACTTCTTCATTGAAAGTCCCAGTGTCTCTAAGCGGGTGGACAGAGCATCCGTATTTAACCGCTCCACTTCGAGGCCGGCATGGAATCTGGACATCAGCAGATCCGCCAGATAAACGATGTGCACAAGCTCTCTGTGTTGCACGGCATCCTCGGGTTTGTGATGAAAGGCGATGGTTTCCAGCAACGAATCCGGAAACGACCATTGCTGCGCAAGAGTGGTGCCGACGCCGCTGTGATCAAAGCCCAGAATCGTTCTCTCAGCCTCTGAAAAGTTTTTTCCTGCTTCATACAGTTCCCGATAAAAAAGCGGAAATACACCCTGGATATATTGGTCTAAAACGACTTTGCCAATATCATGCAGCAATCCGGCCATGTAAGCTAACGATGGACTTGCCTTTCCCGCTGCTTCCGCGATTTTCTCGGCGATAACGGCCGTGCCAACGGCATGATGAAAAATGCCACCCTTACACAGGGAATACCCCATACCAACCTGGTTGAAGAAATTGTTTACGGATGCGGAAATAACAAATTTAATCAACAGCTTCTGTCCTAAATAGACCAATGCGTGCTCCAGAGACGCTATCCTATATCGGCTGCCGAAATAAACGGAGTTGCATAATTTTAACGTGCGCGCACTGAGAACCTGATCTTTGCGAATTTCTTCCGTTAGGGCAGATAAGTCATAATTGTCCTCATGGATGATGCGTAAGATTTTTAGTGCGACTTGAGGAATAGGTTGCAGGCGTACCATGGTTTGATTGATTTCATCAGCGGTAGGCATGCGGGCGCGGTTTTCCGGGCCAAGCTTCCCAAACCCGACCGGTTCGATGGTGCACTCCCAGGTTTGCATGTTGAGGTTTAGGTTACAGGTGAAAAAACCACCGGTTTCCGATTTTTTTACATTTATTTTTTTGTTTGCGAGAAATTCCAAAACCCGTTCAGCGGTTTGCCCACCGATGTCAAGCTCCAGATCATAATCCGCTAAGGGGCCGACCAGGGCACCACCGGCTATCCAGGCGCTGAGGTTTCCCGGTGAAGCTCCTGCCTGCACCAGCGCATTCAGAAAAATCGGCAGGCCGGTGGTGGCATATTTTTCCGGCTTGAAACTGTCTGTCCGTGACCGGGGTTCGGCAAGCAGCAAATGGCTTATTCCGCCGATGCCGTTTTCCGGATCACACATTGCCAAACCGACACATGTGCCTAATACGGCTTCCAGAATCAATGGTTTGGATTCACCCACATAGTAGCTTCCGGAAGCAACATGGTATCGCTGTATGGTGGACATGATTTTATTTTTTACCATTTTATTATTAATTATTTCAATGATTTTCTTTATGATAGCGTCCATTGGCGTGAGAAATTCCTTTATGTATAACAGATTTTGCGATATGAAAAGTACTGAAGGGTTCCGAGGTTCAAAGGTTCAGGGCTTTTCGATTTTGGATTTCGGATTTTAAAATAATTTTAACGAAATAGGAAAAGTCAATTTAGAGATTTGGGGATTAAGGGATTTAAGACTTGAGGAGAATCGATGCAAAATCTATTGGTCACCGGTGGGTGTGGATTTATAGGCGCCAATTTTATCAGGCTTCTTTTTTCCAATACCGATTTTGATGGCCGCATCGTCAATGTCGATAAATTAACTTACGCCGGCAACCCGGAAAATCTAACTGATATCGAAGATATTTACCGGGACCGATATTTTTTTGTTATGGCCGATATCTGTGATCCTGAAGCCATCGCCGATGTATTTGCGAAATATAAAATCGATACGGTCTGCAATTTTGCTGCCGAATCTCATGTAGACCGCTCCATTGTTGAGCCGGATGCTTTTATCAAAACCAATATACACGGAACCTTTATCTTGCTTGAAACGGCCAGGGAGCACCGGGACCAGTTAATCCTGTTTCATCATGTGAGCACCGATGAGGTCTATGGATCACTGGGCGCTGAGGGTTATTTTACCGAAGATACACCGTACAAGCCCAACAGCCCTTATTCCGCATCAAAGGCCTCTTCAGATCATTTGGTTAGAGCATACAGCAAAACCTATGGATTACCGGTGACCATTTCCAACTGTTCGAATAATTACGGCCCCTATCAGTTTCCGGAAAAATTGATTCCATTGATGATATTAAATGCACTCGAAGAAAAATCCCTTCCGGTCTATGGAAAGGGACGCAACATCCGGGACTGGCTTTATGTCACCGATCATTGCAAGGCGGTCTGGAGAATCATGCAGTCTGGACGCCGAGGTGAGACATACAATATTGGCGGCCGTTGTGAACGGGCAAACCTTGATACGGTAAACATGATTTGTGACCTTCTGGACGACATGCAGCCCAGACCTGATCAGCGCTCTCGCCGGGAGTTGATTTCATTTGTCAAAGATCGCCCCGGGCATGACTTTCGATACGCCATCGACTGCTCAAAGCTGGAAAACGAATTAGGATGGATCCCTGAAGAGTCATTTGAATCCGGGTTGCGAAAGACCATTCAATGGTATCTGGATAATAAAGAATGGGTGGAGCGGGTAAAAAGCGGCGACTATCTTGCCTGGGTCAAGCAGCACTATGAGCACATATAACCCGAGCTTACGTGGTTATTAGATCATCAGTCAATATTAGCTCGGTATATCTAGGGAGTTGGCTAAATAAATCCGAAATCCGAATCACGAAATTCGAAACAAATTCAAAATTCGAATTTCCAAATGACCAGATAACGATTAAAGATATTTTAGCTATAAAATCAAATCTAAGCAATTGTTTCGATATTTGAATTTTTGTCATTCGATATTGATTCGGATTTCGGATTTCGATATTCGAATTTTACCTTGTTAATGCTTACTGCATACAATAAATATAAGTGCTAAAAAAATGTCGACCTCGATATGAAGCCCGCTAGAGATTACATCATATTTCCGCTGGATGTTCCTTCCATAGACGAAGCCAAACAATATGTTGAACTGCTGGCGGACGATGTGGGCATGTTTAAAGTAGGCTTGGAACTGTTTATTCAAGCCGGTCCTGAAATTGTTAAATTCATTCATGCAGCAGGATCTACCGGTATATTTCTGGATTTAAAACTGCATGATATCCCGCAAACCGTATCCCGCGCCACAGGGCGCGTTGCAGACCTTGGCGTTGCATTTATCACGGTTCATTGCGGTGAAAGCAGACGGATGCTGGAAGCCGCGGTTGACGGCAGTCAGGGCAAAGTTGGTGTGCTGGGAGTAACGGTTTTGACCAGCGTGTCAGCGGCAGATATTCAAGCTGCGGGTTTTCGATCCGATTTTCACTCGGATTTATCCAGGCTGGTTCTACAGCGGGCTGAAATGGCCAAATCCGCCGGCTGCGCCGGGATTATCTGCTCGGGGCTCGAGGCCAGAGCCATTAAAGCAAATTTCGGTCCCGATTTTGTTGCGGTGACCCCGGGAATTCGGCCATTGTGGTCGGTAACCGAAGGTGATGATCAACAGCGAATCACCACCCCCGCCCAGGCGATAGCGGACGGCTCGGATTATCTTGTCATCGGAAGGCCCATCAGAGATGCCGAGGATCCAAAGGAGGCTGTAAAACAAATTATCCAAGAAATAGAATCAGTAATTTAAAACAATTTCAAACCCCCGTCTTAGGATGGAAATCTCGTCTCATAAAACGTAAAATATCCGATAAAGCCGAATCCCGGATGGCTGCTGATAAAAGCAAAAGAAAAATTGACTGATCGGTTAATACTGCAAAGTATTTCAAATTTTATAAACCGGGCAAATTAAGGAGGTTAATGCCATGACCAGATCTGATCTTCCTAAAAAGGCTGAGAAGCTGGCGTATGATTATCTCAGCAAGATGAAGACGGTCTCATGCGCTACAACGGTTTTGCTATCAATCCAGGAAATTTTTGGCCCCAAAGATGAACTTCTGCTTAAAGCCGCCTCGATAATGGCCGGCGGGAGCAGATCCGGATCTTTTTGTGGTGCTCTGGCAGGGGGTGTTTTGGCATTGGGAATGAGGTGCGGATTGGAGCGCGAGCAATTTGGCGATATTGACGCCCTTATTGAGGGCTATCAACCGATCATGGAGTATTATAGAAAATTCGAAGCAGAATTTGGTTCTCGTTATTGCTACGATATCATACGATGTGATTTATCTGACCCCGACCAGAGGCAGAAGTGGCTTGAACGCGGGGGGTGGGAAGCGTGTGCGAAACTTGCGGGAAAGGCATCGGGAATTGTAGCGGATATTATGCTGACCAGAGGCCTTTAGGGATTAAGTAAAGCAAGGCCCCGAGGATTGCGCCTCCCTAATAATTCTGACCTTTCGAAGGTGATAAAGGGGTCATGTTTCTCTCTCATTGAGTTTAAATAACGCTAAAAATTAAATAAAATTCCCAGGCAACTACTGTTATAAAAGCCGTAAGAATAGTATAATATATCCTGGTTGTTCTCAGATAATTATTACTGAGTATTAAAAAAATAACTACACCGATGCTCGTTAATGTGTATTTGACAGTAAAAAAAGTGTAAGGTCCAATTTTAAGATAATATGCCATGATGGGATTGATTTCAAAAGCCCCATGACCAATCAAAAATAACGTTAATAAGGCATCAATTACGCTTAAGAAGATAATTATTACGATCGGTCCAAAAAGGGATGGCCTATATCGATCAGCATAAAAAGCCTTATTCATATCTTCTTTGCGACGTACTTTCTCTCTCCTTCCTCCGATTATCAGTAAACGAATATCAACGCTGCGTTTTTTTCTGCGATCTATACCTGTTCTCTTCTCTGCAAGGAAATGTTTCATTATAGAACTCCGCAATCCTTTATGAAACGATCCACTTTTCTGATTTTATCCATAAGCCGATATTACATACAAACTGGCCAGGCATTAAAGAAAGGGAGCAATACGTGTGCCAACCCTTGAGATGGATTAAAAACTAAATAAAATTAATACCATAAGATGAATTGGCACCGCAAGGACAGATCGGAAATTATGAAGAGAAATTAATAATTCTGTGGAAAAGAATTCATAATATTAATACATCAAAAACATTCGATAGAGGGTCATCGCAACAATGATGGCTGCCAAAAGGAGGGTAAAGATGAGCTGATCGGGGCTAAACCGTTTCATCCTTCCACTCTTTAAATTCCGCCTTCCGCATTCCGATTTCCCACTTCTCTTTACTCCTTGTCCAACCCGAAGGCCGTGTGCAGCACGCGAACGGCCAGTTCGGTGTATTTTTCTTCAATAACACAGGAAATGCGGATTTCCGAGGTGCTGATCATCATAATATTGATATTTTCTTTGGCCAGGGCGGTAAACATTGTTGAAGCGACACCGGAGTGATCTCTCATGCCCACGCCGACGACCGAAACCTTGGCAATGTTTTCGTCGCCAAAGACATCTTCGGCGCCAATTTCTTCAGCGATCTTTTTCTGCATTTTAAGGGCGGATTTGTAATTTACTCTGGGCACCGTAAAGGTCAAATCCGTTTTTCCTCCGGCGCGTGTATTTTGGATGATCATATCGACCACGATGCCCTCTTCGGCAATGGGAGTAAAAATTTTTGCCGCAACCCCCGGCTGATCCGGTACCTTTTTCAAGGTAATGCGCGCTTGATTTTTATCGTGAGTGACACTGGAAACGATAAGGCGTTCCATTCCCGAATTTTCATTGACGACCATGGTTCCCTCCTCCTCCGTAAATGATGATCTCACGTGTACGGGGATGTTATACTTTTTGGCAAATCCAACCGACCGAATTTGAAGCACTTTGGCCCCCAGGCTGGCCATATTCAGCATTTCATCATAGGAAATAACTGAAAGTTTTCTGGCTTTGTCGCAGATATTCGGATCGGCGGTGTAGATGCCGTCTACATCGGTATAAATTTCGCAAACGTCGGCGTTGACGGCGGCGGCGATCGCCACCGCAGAGGTATCCGAACCACCCCGTCCGAGAGTGGTGATGTTTCCATCCGGGTCGCAGCCCTGGAATCCGGCGACCACGACGATTTGGCGATCGGACAGGAGTTCTTTAATTTTTTCGGCCCGGATATCGATAATGCGCGCGTTACCGTAGCTATGATCCGTTAAGACTTCCGCCTGGTGTCCGAGCAGTGACTGAGCGGGATACTTCATGGATTTTAAGGTCATGGCCAGCAATGCCGAGGTGGTTTGCTCGCCGGTGGCCAGCAAAACATCCAGCTCCCGTTTGTCCGGGGATTCCGTCACATCTCTTGCCATATCAATCAGATGGTCTGTGATGCCGGCCATTGCCGAGAGAATGACGACGACCTGATGGCCTTGTTCATAGGTTTTGGCGATGCGTTTTGCGACGTTGCGGATGCGCTCGAGATCCGCGACGGATGTGCCCCCGTATTTTTGCACGATTAAGCTCATTTTCTATCCTAAGCCCTCCTGTTTATCCATTTACCAGATTCAGAACTTTATCCTTTTAGACAGATAGCTCTAATCTCTTTTGTATTTTGAATATCGAATATCGAATCGCGCTAAAGACGTGATCTATGGACAAGAATATCGAACCGCAGAAGTTCTTCAAAGGAATTAGGAAAAATTTTCACTTCGATATTCTGCGATTCCTTGTTCTGCGGTTTAAAGTAAATATTAAAAACCAGCTGTGTCAGCAGGTTCAACCTCTATTGTGCTTTAAGTGCTTTTATCAAACCCTCCGCATTATGTCCAGACGCAATTAAATCAATTTTGCGGGTTTGATCATCAACAATGTTAAAGCTTATCGCCATACAGGCTGTGAGGAGATCTTCAGGCAGCTTTTCGGCCCATTCAATGGCCACCACACCGTCTTCTTCTAAGATATCATAAAGACCGATTTCTTCCAGGTCGATATAAGTTTCCAGGCGATAAAGATCAACATGAAACAATCGCAACCGGCCCGGGTACTCATTGATCAGGGTAAAGGTAGGGCTGGTGATATAATAGTCTTCCGGGACGTCGAGCCCTTTTGCCAGTCCCTGAACAAATGCTGTCTTGCCGCTTCCCAATCCCCCGGTTAAGGCCAACAACGTCGGGGATGCAATGAGCGTTCCAATTTTTTGACCCAGATTGCGGGTTTCTTCTCGAGAATGCGTTGTTCGTTTGAGTCGATAGGTTGTCATAAAATAAAAATTTGCTATTCGTTTATTTTAAAGATTCAAACATCCAAAATCAAATAACGAATAACAAATAACGAATAACTTTATCGTGTGCTTTATCCTAGTTCTAAATAATCAACAGGTTAGGTGGTTGCATCAGTTAGTTTTCGGATCTCTCCGGGAATGGCATTCATCACGTCACTGGCCAGAAAACCAAAAGGTCCGATGGATTTCGCCAGCGTATCGGCCGCGGCCCCATGCAAATACACCCCGGCATGGGCTGCGGACTCGGGTGAAAAACCCTGCGCAAGCAAGCCCGCAATCGCGCCGGTTAATACATCTCCCATGCCGCCGGAAGCCATTCCGGAATTGCCGGTGGGGTTAATATAGGTGCTGCCATCCGGATGCGCAATCACCGTGCGGGCTCCTTTGAGGACCACATGAACCTTGAAATTCACTGCAAAATCCCGGGACGTCGTGATGCGATCCTGCTGCACGGCGGCAACGCTGGTATTTATGAGCCGGGCCATTTCACCGGGATGGGGCGTTAAAACGACCGGAACTTTAAGCTGCGACAACAGCTGCGTCCGGCCGACAAGATTGTTTAACCCATCCGCATCAACGACAAGCGGTATGGGGCTTTTCTTGATGATACGACAGACGAGGTTTTTTGTTTCTTCAGCCTGCCCGAGGCCGGGGCCGATAGCCAGGCATTTTTTGCCCGCAATAAGATCCATCACATGGTCAAAGGCAGATTCCCCCAATAGACCGTTGGCAATTTCAGGCAATGGTTCGGTCATCACTTCCAGCACCTGAGATTCGACAACCGGATTTAAACTGGACGCCAGCGCCAGCGTAACGAGTCCGGCTCCGGACCGCATGGCCGACATGGCGGTCATCGCTGCCGCTCCGGTTTTCCCGGTGGAACCGGCAACCACCAACAGATGACCGCTTCCACCCTTGTGCGCGTCCGGCGGGCGTGGCTGAAAATAGGTGCGCAGATGGTCCGGTGTCAGCAGATATTGTCTGGGTCTGATTTGTTGGACTATATGGTTGGGAATACCGATATCGACGACCTTGAGCATACCCGTATACATTGCGCCCGGATAAAGCATATGTCCGGTTTTGGCAAACGCAAAGGTTGCGGTTGCCTGGGCATGGATGCAGGCACCACATAACTGCCCGGTGTCGGAATTTAGACCTGATGGAACGTCCACTGCAAAAACCGGTTTGTTCAGGCCATTTATGAAATTGATAACCTCACGAAAGTAGTCTTTTACTTCGGATTGTAAGCCCGTACCCAGAATGGCATCAACCCAGAGACCATAATGCTGCATCTCGGACTTATGCTTGGAAAAGGTATCTTCATCCGGTATTTCGATAACTGGAATTCCTAACGGAGATAGGAGCTTGAGGTTTGCTGCCGCATCGCCTTTAACCGCGCTGCTTTCCGCCAGCAGAAAGACGGTGAGATTTACACCCTTTTGGGCAAGATAGCGGGCAATCACAAACCCATCACCGCCATTGTTTCCTTTGCCCGCCATAATTCCCACCGTTGCTTTCATCGATCCGGCAAACTGATCAAACAAAAAGTGGGCAGCGCCTCGTCCGGCATTTTCCATCAAAACTCTGCCCGGTATCCCAAAGGATTCAATCGTCAGGCGATCCATCTCTTGCATTTCACGTGCCGTGACAAGATACATGGCTAGCTCCCTTTCAGGCAAGGTTCAGGGTTTAGGGTTCAGGGTTCAAGGTTCAGGGTCCGCCTAAAGCCCGTTAATCAGCGTAATCATCTCTTTGACCGCCTTTTCCATTCCCGTCAGCAATGCTCTCGAAATAATACTGTGGCCGATACTAAACTCATCAATTTCGCCAAGCCCTTTAAATGCCTTTATGGTTTTATAGCACAAGCCACGACCCAATTTGACACTGAATTTCAGCTTGTGAGCAAGTTTAATGGCATCGACGATTTTTAAAAAGGCTTGGTGCCGTTTCTGGGCTGTCTTCGATTCCGTATAGGTGCCGGTATGAATTTCAACAATCGTCGCATTGGTTCGATGGGCCATCTTCAGCTGTTCCGGATCCGGGTCGATTAAGAGTCCTACCGAAATGCCGCTGTTTTGCAGGGTCTCAACGGTTTCGGTAATATCGTCCACCTGTGCGATAAGGTCCAATCCGCCTTCTGCGGTGAATTCTTCACGTTTTTCGGGCACTAGCGTAATGAGTTCCGGTTTGATATCCAATGCGACGCCGACCATTTCAGATGTTGAGGCCATTTCCAAGATAAGCCTGGTTTGGATAACATTGCGCAACATGCGCACATCCCGGTCTTGAATGTGGCGTCGATCCTGTCTGAGATGAACCGCAATGCCATCAACACCGGCCAATTCAGCCATGATGACTGCTGCTACCGGATCAGGAAATTGGCTTTTTCGACTTTCTCGTAATCTAGCTATCTGATCAACTTTAACCGCCAGACCGGCCATCGCTAAACCTCCATTTCTCGAGTTGATTATTTTAATTGTTCAGGTTATCAGCCGCTGAATCCAACATTTTCATAAGCTCGCTACTTTTTTTTTCCATCCGCCTTGCCTCTTTTTGTGTTTTTTCATGATCATACCCCATCAGATGCAGTATACCGTGAATGAGAAGTTGATCAAAGCGTTTTTGCAGACTGATTCCCGCTGGGTTTGCTTCCCTGCACGCTGCCTCCACCGATATCACCACATCACCGAGAAGGTGGGGAGCCAGCTCGATGAACTCACCTTCACGCATTGGAAAGGCGATTACGTTGGTAGGACCTTCTCGGTTGAGATACTCCAGGTTTATCTTCTCGATTTGTTGGTCATCAACCAGCAGGATGGAAAGCTCTGCCTCAGGACAGTCCAAGGCGTTTAAGATGGCCCGAGCCGTTTGTTTTATCCTCTTCTGCGGGATTTTGTGTTTGTTTTGCCTGTTGTTTATCAGGACTTCCATTCTTTATCTTCCCTTTTCCACCACCGTTAGCGGCTGCACGGGATTCCGGATATTCGATGCGATGATGATGAATACCGGTGAGTATTTTGTTAAAGCTTTTGGCGATGTTGTGCAGATCCTTTAAGGTAAGCTCGCAGGCATCGAGTTGACCATCTGAGAAAATCGTATTAATGAGGTTTTGCACAAGTCCCTGGATCCTGGAGGGAGTGGGGTTGTCCAGCGTTCGTGATGCCGCTTCAACCGCATCGGCCAGCATGACGAGGCCGGCTTCGCGAGTTTGGGGTTTGGGCCCTGGATATCTAAAATCGTCGATTTTAACGGAATCTTCTCCTTTGCGCTGTTTGGCTTTTTCAAAGAAGTATTTAATGAGGCTGGTGCCGTGATGTTGCTTGATGGTGTCGATAATAATTTGACCCAATTTGTTTTTCTTGGCAATGTCGACTCCGTCTTTAACATGCGCGATCAGGATCAAACTGGACATCGAGGGTGCGAGTTTGTCATGCTTGTTTATGCCTCTTTGATTTTCGATAAAATATAACGGTTTTTTGATCTTGCCGACATCGTGATAATAGCCGCACACTTTGGCAAGCAATGGATTAGCACCTATTTCCGACGCGGCTGCTTCGACCAGCGTGCCAACCACCACCGAATGATGGTAGGTTCCGGGGGCTTCGATCATCAAGCGGCGTAAGATAGGCCGATCCAAATTGGCCAGTTCAAGCAGGGTGATGTCCGTGGTATAGTCGAAAACCATTTCAATCAGGGGGACGATGCCCGCTGTGACGATCCCGGCTCCGATACCTCCCAGAAAAGCAAACGCCCAATCCCACAACAATCGGCCACCTGAAAATTCAGCAATATAAAAATCAATGGCAGTCGCCAGCACCATGTTCAACAAGCCAATTTTTACCCCGGCCTTGATAAATACTTTGCGCTCCCGACAATCTCTAATCCAGTAGGCCGCCATGGTGCTGCTGATCAGAAAGTAAATGAAAATTTCAAAGCGGTTTTGAAATATAATGGCAAAGCAGATCGACATGACCACCGAGACAGGGATGGCCACGGTTAGGCCAAGAAACAAGCAAATAATCATGGCGCCCGATGCCAGCGGAACAACGAAATATACCGATAAATTGGATATGGGGTAGGGGGAAGATCGGGTCACCATTTCAGAAAATGAGGCTGAAATGACGGCCAGCACAAAAAACACGAAGGTGACGCTGGTGATCAGCAGCAGATTCTTATTGTGATTGCTGGTTAGCTGGCGTTGCCGCTTCAAATGCAGAATGTAGGTCGTTACCAGCAGGCAAAGCATCAGCATGGCGGCGCCTAAACTGCTGAGCAGTATCTGCTCGGTTTTGGTCTGAGCTTCCAGTGTTTTTAGTTTCAACAGCTGGACTTCGGTTACGCGCTCGCCTTCGCGCAGCAGCATCTCACCGGCCTT
>CP070694.1:5056814-5071961 GCA_020353355.1 Desulfobacterales bacterium
CGGCGACCGGGAAGGGGCCCGTTTTGAGGATGGCAGGGTAAAGGTTCCGGAGTCTTTCCACAAAGCCTGGAAGGAATTTAAAGCAGGTGAATGGGTTGCGTTGATAGATGATCCTGAGTGGGGGGGACAAGGCATGCCGTTTTGCCTGTCGCTTGCGGCCAACGAAACTTTTATCGCCGCCAATTTTGCCTTTATGATGTACTCCGGATTAACCCATGGCGCCGGCAGGTTGGTGCAGGCCTTCGGAACGGAGAAACAAAAAAAGCTTTATTTGAAAAAAATGTACACCGGCGAATGGACCGGAACCATGCTGCTCACCGAGCCCGAGGCGGGTTCCGATGTTGGTGCGTTGACAACCTCGGCGGTTAAAAATGAAGATGGCACCTATTCCATCACCGGTAACAAAATTTTTATCTCTGCCGGCGAACATGATCTGGCGGAAAACATTATTCACCCTGTGCTGGCGCGGATCGAAGGCGCTCCGGAAGGTACCAAGGGGATCTCGCTGTTTTTGGTTCCGAAAATATGGGTCAATGACGATGGCAGTCTTGGCGAAGACAACGATGTGGTTTGCACCGCTGTCGAAGAAAAGATGGGGATCCATGGAAACGCCACCTGTTCCCTTTCTCTCGGCAGCAAAGGGCGCTGTCGCGGTACCTTGTTAGGTGAAGAAAACAAGGGCATGCGCGCGATGTTTTTAATGATGAACGAGGCCCGACTGCTTGTCGGTCTTCAGGGTCTGGCCTGCGCTAGTTCGGCGTATATCTATGCCGTGAACTATGCGCGTGAACGGATTCAAGGCCGGCATTTGTTGAACCTTATGGACAAAAGTGCGGCTCCAGTTCCGATTATACAGCATGCCGACGTGCGACGGATGCTGTTGACCATGAAGACCTATGTCGAAGGGATGCGAAGTCTTTTGTATTACGTGGGGATGTGCGAAGATAAAATCAACGTTTCTGATGATGCGGAGGAAAAAGCCAAATATCAGGGGCTCATTGATTTGCTCATTCCGGTGGCCAAAGGATTTGTCACCGACAGAGCATTTGATGTGTGCAGCCTCGGTGTGCAAGTTTATGGTGGCTACGGCTACATCAGAGAATATCCGATGGAACAATTGTTGCGTGATTGCAGAATTACCATGATATACGAAGGAACCAATGGCATCCAGGCCATGGATCTCTTGGGCAGAAAGCTTGGCATGAAAAAGGGCAAGCCCATTATGGACCTTTTGGGAGAGATTCAAGTCACCATTGCTGCTGCCAAAAAGCTAAGCGCTACCGAGGAGCTGGCCAATAAAGTGCAAGCAGCGGTCAATAAGCTGGGCGAAGCGGCCATGCACATGGGTCAGACGGCAATGTCTGCGGCGGTGATGACGGCCTTTGCGTTTGCTTACCCGTTTATGGAAGTGACCGGTGATGTGATTTTTTCCTGGATGCTGTTGTGGCGTGCCACCATTGCAGCTGAAAAATTGGAAAACGGGGCCAAGAAAAAGGACAAGGCCTTTTACGAAGGGCAGTTGAAAAGTGCTGAATTTTTTGCTCACTCTGTTTTGCCGGCCACGCTCGGCAAAATGGATGCGATTCTGGCCAGCAACAGCGCGGTGGTGGATATATCGGAAGATGCCTTCGGCGGCAAGTAAAAGCGATCTCAATAATTATTTTGATGGCGAAGAGCTCTTTTTCCAAATAGTGGCGTTCTCCGCGGGCTGAAAAGCATAACGCCTAGCGTTAAAAGAAGAGTCTGTACTCATTGTATTTACGCTTTGCCCTCTGCGCCATGCGCTATGCACTTAGCCCTTTGCCATTAAAACCAGGCTTGTCTGAAAAGTGTATCCATGATATAGGATTTGCCTTGATCTTTTTCTGGAATAACGATGAACACCCAATTGGGGTTTTTACTCAATTGGGGTCGGAAGTTTTGCAAAATCGTCACTGAAGGAGTTTTGAAGCATATTATGGACCCCGCCCTGATCTCTCCGGCATCCGCCGCGTTTCTTGGAATCCCAACAAAGATATTTTCGATCTTAATTCCGATCATCGGGATCGGCATTTTCGCCTTCATTATGGTTCGGCGAATTTCACCGCTGGTGAAAGCGGCTCCGGACGAGCGCTTCGACCGAATTGCCCAACGATTTGGTTCGGTATTCAAAATCTGGCTGGCTCAATGGCGCCAACCGCGATACATGCTGGCCGGGATGCTGCATATTTTGATTTTTGCCGGCTTCATCATCCTGGGCGCTCGATCAACGCAACTGGTGATTCTGGGTTTTTCGGAAAATTTTGTGTTGCCCGGATTTGACGGCAGGCTGGGTCACATCTATAATTTTTTAAAGGATTATGCCGCGACGTGGGTTTTGATAGCCTGTATCATCGCCGCTATACGTCGGGGGATATTTAAACCGCAGCGTTACGCCGTCCCCCCCCGATACGGAAAAGGCCATAGCGCAGAGGCCATATTTGTTCTCGGCCTCATCTCAATGTTGATGATATCCGAAAGTCTGTTTGAAGCCAGTCTGACAGCAGCACAGGTGCAAAAAGGGATTCATGCTGAATTTCTGCCGCCGCTGACGCTGGCGTGGTTGTTTAGCCACATGTTGGCTGGCGCATCGCTGGCATCACTGCAGGGCCTTCATTTAATTGCCTACTTTATTCATGATCTCACTTTTTTCTTTTTTCTTTGCTTTTTACCGTTCGGCAAACACTTCCATGTGATTACCTCGCTGTTCAATGTGTTTTTTATGCGACTTGATCGCGGAAATATTAAGCCGGTGCGCTACGGTGTGGCCGACGAAAAGCTCGATGAACTCGAATCCTTTGGCGTGAAGTTGTTGGAGGATTTTACCTGGAAACACATCCTGGATTTTTATACTTGCGCGGATTGCGGGCGGTGCTCGGACCGCTGTCCGGCCAATGCTGTCGGGCGACCTCTTTCGCCGCGATTCATTTCCATCAAGGGACGCGACGATACGTATAGAAAATATCCGTTAATCGGTTCCAACAGCGGCGATTCAAAACCGTTGATCGGAGATATTTACAGTGAGGATGAAATTTGGTCATGCACCACCTGCGGTGCCTGTGAACAGGAATGCCCGTTGGGGATCGAATATATTGACAAGATTGTGGATTTACGTCGCGGAATGGTGGATGAGGGCAACGTTCCCCAATCGTTGCAAAAGCCCCTCGGTGCTCTGGAAAAGCGCGGGAACCCATGGGGCAAGATGGAAAAAAAAAGAGCTGATTGGACCAAGGAGCTTGGTGAAGACTGCACAGTAAAAATTTTGGGAAAAAATAAAACAGCCGAAACTCTGTATTTCACAGATAGTATTTCATCTTTTGATGATCGCATGCAGGCCATCGCACGATCGACGGCAAAGATTTTGGATGGCGCCGGAATCGATTTTGGCATTCTGGGCGAGGCTGAAAAGGACAGCGGCCATGAGGCCAGGCGATTCGGCGAAGAGATGCTGTTTCAGGATTTAAAAGACCAAAACACCGAGGCGATCTTAAACTCGGGTGTTGAAAAGATCGTCACTGCCGATCCCCATGCCTTCAATGCTCTGAAGAAAGATTATACCGAAATCCCGCCGGTTGAACATATCAGCCAGGTCATCGTTCGCAGCGTGAAATCCGGTAAACTTCGCCTCAAACCGGTGGAAGACAGCTCTAAGATTTACGTTTACCATGATCCCTGTTATCTGGGGCGTCACAACAACCTTTATGATGATCCCCGTAACGCTGTTGATGCCATACCGCGCTTAAAAAGAGTTGAAATGGAAGGCAACTGCCGCGACCGTTCGTTTTGCTGTGGCGGCGGCGGTCTCATGCTGTTTTATGAACCCGAAGAAGAGCAACGCATGGGTGTGCTGCGGGTACAAATGGCCAAAGAGGCCGGAGCCAATGTCATTATTGCCGCATGTCCGTTCTGTCTGGTGAATATCGAAGATGCCATCAAGGTCAGCGGTCTGGAAAGCCAAATGGAAGCAATCGACCTTTGTGAGTTGGTCGTAAGGCACATAATTTTCTGATAAGTACAATAGCAAGCCAAATTAATAGAATATTTAAATTCGAAGCATGAAATCCGAAATTCGAAACAAATCCGAATGACAAAAATTCAAAATTCAAAACAATATGAATTAAGATTTAAGTGTTTAAGCATTAACTTCATTAGGAGGTAAAAATGGAAATACTGGTATGCGTGAAAAGGGTTCCCGACACCGCTGAGAACGAGATCGAGGTCAACCGCGACGGTTCCGATATCGAACGGGACGATCTGGTCTATTCGGTGAACGAATGGGATAATTATGCGGTGGAAGAAGCCATCCAAATCGTTGACAGGGTCGGTGGCTCGGTTACCGTGGTTTCGGTCGGTGATGAAGAATCCGAAGAAGTGGTTCGCAGAGAAATGGCCATGGGCGCCAATAACGGTATCCTTGTTTCGGATGACGCATTTGAGGGCTCTGATGGCAAGGGTATCGCCGCTCTTTTGAAGGGTGCGGTGGAAAAGGGGACCTATGATTTAATCCTCACCGGGGCTCAGGCTGATGACGGGGCCGGACAGGTTGGCGGCATGCTGGCAGCGATGCTGGATATGACCTATGCTTCGGTGGTAAATTACATCGAAGTGCTTGATAACAGGAAACTCAAAGTGGGCCGGGAAATCGAAGGCGGCAATGTGGAGATGAATGAGATCGAGCTTCCCTGTGTGCTTTCGATACAAACCGGGATTAACGAACCCCGCTATGTCGGTATCCGCGGAATCCGCAAAGTCGCCTCGGTGGACATTCCAGTGTGGGGATCATCTGAACTGGGAATCGATGCCGCATCCATTGGTGAATCCGGTGCCAAAGTAAAACGCGTGGACTATTTTGTTCCCGAACTGGGTGAAGGCGCTGAAATTCTTGAAGGCAGTATGGAGGAAATTGCCGACAAATTAATTGAACTTCTAAAAGCCAAAGGAGGAATTAAATAATGGCCGGACAGGTTTTTGCATATATTATCCATCGGGAAGGGATTGCCGATGATTCAGCCTTAGAGCTTATTACCGCCGCACGTAAGATCTTTCCCGCTGCGCCGCTTACGGCTGTTGTCACGGGCTCAGGGGGAAACCTGGATGCGGTTTGCAATGAAATGGCTGCATCGTACAACGAAGTCTGGAAATTCGATCACGAGGCTCTGGCCTATCCGAATGCCGAAGTGATTCGAAAATTATTAGTCAATACGTTACCCGGTGATGCCGTTGTGTTGCTGCCCCATAATACATTTGGTATGGATTTAGCGCCGGGGCTCTCCATTAAAATGGACTCCGCCTTTGTTGCAGATGTGGTGGATATTGAGGGTTTGGAGGGCGATACGCTCAACGTCATCCGGCAGGAATACAGCGGTCAGGTCAGCACCCATGTCACCTGTGACATTTCTGCAGGGGTTGTGCTAAATATTCGAGCCGGGGTATTCCAGGCCGATGAAAGCAAAGCTGCCGGAGGCCAGGTCGTGGATAAATCCGGGGAAACCGGTGATCTATCTGCCGTCAGAAAATTTCTCGAAATTGTTGAAGCTGAAGTTGGTGATGTGGACATTACCAAAGAGGATATCCTCGTGTCGATCGGCCGGGGAATCGAAGATGAGGACAACATTGAGATTGCCGATGAACTGGCCGAAGCCATCGGCGGTGTTGTCTCCTGTTCCAGACCGATTGTGGATGCCAAGTGGCTTGAAAAATCCCGTCAGGTTGGCACTTCAGGCAAGACAGTGAAGCCAAAAGTTTACCTGGCGTTGGGAATCAGCGGCTCTTTCCAGCATTTGGGTGGTCTGAAAGGCAACCCGTTTATCGTGGCGGTCAACAAAAATCCGAAAGCCCCGATTTTCCAGGTCGCCGATGTCGGTGTGGTGGAAGATCTGCTTGAATTTGTTCCGGTCTTGACGGAAAAGATTCAAACAGGTTAAACATAATCGTATTTTTCATCATCGATGGTGATACCGATAGCCGTTTGATTCCATGAGGGAGATAAACGGCTATTTTTTTCTTCGTCACCATGTGCATGGTTTCCTGGACATGGCCAGGGCTCCGGGCTTAGGGTGCCAGAGCGGTAATAAAAGGATGGTGTCAGGTTTCAGGTGTCACGTGTCAGGAACTGGGGCAATTGAATTCGGAACGCGGAAAAAGAAAAATGATAAAAGGAATTGAAGTGATACGATTGGTAAATTTTAGAATTAAAGAATATAAAAAGAGAATTTGCTCTATGCTTTTAATTCTAAATTCCGCATTCACAATTCGTGAGACCCTGACACCTGACACCCGACACCTGAAACCTTAGAGGTCACACCCGACACCTGAAATCTGATTGCAACTAATTTCTTTTTGATACTGGGGTTTTCCGACATGAAGAAGGGAGCTTTCTTTAGGGCGATCCGGGTTGTGGTCGTTTTGTTTGGGTCTCTGGTAATTTCAATATTGCTGGTTCGGTTAAAGCCTGAAGCTGAGCGGCAACTGCCGGTTGAGACCGGACGCCTGGTAGAGGTAATGCCCGCGAAGGCCGAAAAAATAAATTTGTATATTGAGGCCTATGGCACCGTAAGACCGCGTGAGTCATTGAGCCTGGTGGCCGAGATCCGGGGACAAATTGTCGACATCCATCCATCGCTTGAAGAGGGCAGTTTCATCCAAGCGGGGACAACGTTGATTCGAATTGATCCTCGCACCTATCAACTGGAGGTCAATCGAAGAAGGGTTCAAGTCAAACAGGTAGAGGCAGAGATCAAACGTCTGCAGCAGGAAGTCGTCAATCTGAGGGCCAGGATCAAGATCGCCAATTCGGATGTTACCTTGGCGAAAAAAGAATATATGCGCCTGAAACAGCTTATTGACAAGAACGTTATTGCGCAATCTCAGCTCGACAAGACCGAGCAGACCTATCTGGCGAGCCTCGAACGCTTGCAGGCGCTTGAAAACCAACTGGCACTGACCGGTCCGCAAAACGAACAGCTTATCGCTTCGCGGGATATGGCAGGGGTTTTGCTGCAAGAGGCAAAGCTGGATCTTGAGCGCACCGGTATCATCGCACCTTTTGATGGATGGGTGCTGGAAAAGGTTGTTGAAAAGGGGCAACACGTCAGCGCCGGACAATATTTGGGCAAGATTTACAATGCCGGCGAATTGGAAGTCGAGGTGCGTATACCGGTCAAAGATTTTAAATGGTTGCCCGACAGGATGGATAAGCATCCCTCCGCCGATGCGGACATAATCTTTGCAAGCGGTGAAACCCAATATATCTGGAGCGGGCAGGTTACCAGGATCAAGGCTCAAATGGAAGAAAAAACGCGGACAATTCCAGTGGTTGTTGAAGTTGATGAAACCTTGACAGCAGGAAATACAGATGGTTTCCTTCGATTGCGACCGGGAATGTTTGTCACCGTCAAAATTAAGGGTCGCGAGATAAACAACGCCTATGTGCTTCCACGATATGTCGTTTATCCCGATGGTGTCGTTTACACCGTCCAAGAGGATCGGTTAAAAGTTAAGCCGGTGAATATTTTGCGCAACTACAAAGAAACCGTTATCATAGACGATGGCTTGAGTGATGGCGATCTGATTATAAGATCGCCGATTTCTTCGGCAACGGATGGGATGCGCGTCAGGCTGAAGCCTGACGACAGATGACAGATAACAGAGGACAGAAGACAGAGGGCAGAGGACAGAAGACAGAGGGCAGAGGACAGAAGAGAAAGGACTGGGAGTCATTAAAATGGGGATCAAAAGCATTCATGATCTTAAGGTCTATAGGCTCGCGTTTGAATTGGCAATGAAAGTATTTGAACTTTCGAAAAAATTTCCTAAAGAAGAAACCTATTCCTTAACGGATCAAATCCGACGATCATCCAGATCTGTACCAATCAATATTAGAGAGGGATTTGCCAAAAGAAGGTACGAAAATATTTTTATCAAGCATCTAACTGATTCATTAGGCTCCTCTGAAGAAACAAGAGGGTGGTTGGATTTCGCCTTGCGCTGCCAATATATTACTGAGGAGGAACATCAAGAAACTGATAGTGGTTATGATGAAGTCAATGCTATGTTATATAGTTTAATGAATAATTGGCAAACATTATAATAAGGACAGAAAACAGAAGACAGAGGACAGAAGGCAGAAAACAGAATGGATCGTTTGACTTCACACTTCATTTATCTGTTTTCTGTCATCAGACGTCTGTCCTCTGTCTAATTACATCTGTCCTCTGTCTTCTGACCTCTGACCTCTGATATTATGAAATCGCTCGGCAAATGGTCTATACGAAATAACGTTACCATCAACCTGATCATGATCTTTATCATTGTGGCCGGCTTGTTTACGGTGGTGAAGATGCGCCGGGAACTGTTTCCTCAGTTTGCCCTGGATATGATCTATATTAGCGTGGCCTATCCCGGTTCAAGCCCGGAGGAGGTGGAAGAGGGCATCTGCATTAAAATTGAGGAGAAGATCGAAGGAATTGATGGGATCGAACGCATGATTTCCACCGCACGGGAAGGCGTTGGAGAAGTTTTGGTAGAACTTGAAACCGGTGCGGATGCGCGAAAGGTGCTGGATGAAATCAAAGCCGAGGTTGATCGCATCGACACCTTTCCGGAAGAGACTGAAGAGCCATTGGTCATTGAAATTTTACACCGGGATCCCATCATTTCCGTGGCGGTTTATGGTGATGTGCCTGAAAAAACGTTACGCAGCCTGGCTGAGGACATCCGCGATGATCTTCTAGAAACCAAAGCAAGTTTAGAAACAAGATCGGGTGGATTACTGGGTGTTGTCCATTCAATCGTTGGACTTTTGCGATTTAAGCAACCGGATACAATCACCCAGATAGATCTTGTCGGCGCGCGGGAGTACGAAATTGCCGTGGAGGTCTCCGAAGAGAATCTGCGACGCTATGGAATTTCGTTTGATCAGGTGGCCAGCGCGGTTCGCTCCGCAAGTATTGATCTTCCCGGGGGAAAAATTAAAACCAAACAGGGCGAGATTCTCGTCAGATCAAAGGGCCAGCTGTATACGGGAGAGGAATTTGAGCAAATTCCGTTAATCACTCTGGCAGATGGAACGGTAATCCGGCTCGGCCAGGTAGCCAGGGTCAACGATGGATTTGAAGATGTCGATATTAAAACGCGGTTTAACGGCAAACCCGCTGTCATTGTACAGGTCAAACGCACCAGCGATCAGGATGTCATCGGACTGGCCCGGATCGCCAGGGACTATTTCAACCAGAATGCGCATAAAACACCCGAGGGGATCCAGCTTGCCATCTGGGGAGATCTCTCCACGATGGTGCAGGAACGAATCGATCTGCTGCTTCGCAATGGCCTTCAAGGGATCACTTTGGTGTTTATCGCCCTGGCGCTTTTTTTGAACTTTCGTTTGGCCTTTTGGGTATCCATCGGTATTCCCATCTCGTTCATGGGTGCTTTTTTAGTGCTCGACGTTTCGGATCAGACCATCAATATGATATCGCTGTTTGCCTTTATCATGACCCTTGGTATTCTTGTGGATGACGCGATTATTGTGGGCGAAAATGTCTATACCCATTATGGCAGGGGCAAATCTCCAGCTGAGGCCGTTGTTGACGGTCTAAAAGAAGTGGGCGGACCGGTGGTCATGGCAGTGACCACCACCATTGTGGCATTTGCACCATTGCTGTTTATTGCCGGGATAATGGGTAAGTTCTTGGCGGTGATGCCCATGGCGGTGATTGCCATTTTGATGGTTTCATTGTTTGAAGCCCTGGTCATTTTGCCTTCCCATCTCAACCATGCCTTGATGCAATCTGAGAAAGAATCCGGGAAATTAACATCCTGGCATGAACGCTTTCGTCAACGCATAGAGCGAGGACTCCACACTGTGATTGACCGCATTTATTCGCCGGCTATTCGGTATGTGGTCAAAAACAGATATTTTGCCTTCTCTCTGGGCATCGGCGTTCTCATCATCAGCTTGGGCATCATCGCCGGAGGTTATGTTCCGTTTGTCTTTTTGCCGAAAGGGGAAAGTGACTGGATCATCGCCGATATCAGCGATCCGCTGGGTACTCCCTTTGAATTAAGCGAGCAGACCGTTGAACGCATTGAAACCAAGGCATTTGAACTCAACAATACATTTGCCGATTTTACGAAGAAAAACGGTGCTCTGGTTAAAAATTCGTTTTCACTCGTCGGCATCATTCCCCGGCGGGACTGGAAGCCCGCAGAAATCGGCAGTCATGTGGGCGAAATTTGGATCGAACTGGCCTCGTCCGAAAAACGGGAAACTATTTCGACCTACAACATTTTAAATACATGGCGCAGCTCTATCGGAGAAATACCCGGGGTGGAAAGCATCATTTTTTCAACTTTAGAAGGCGGGCCGGCCGGCAATCCCATCGAAATCCAACTTTCGGGAAAAGATTTCGATATGCTTCAACAGGCGGCCAACGAGCTGAAAGCGGAGATTGCAACCTATCCCGGCACGTTTGATATCTCCGACAATTTCAAGCCGGGAAAGCAGGAAAAAAAGATTCGCATTAAGGAAGGCGCCCGTTCGATAGGGGTTACGATGCGCGATGTGGCTAAACAGATTCGCCAAGCATTTTATGGTGAGGAGGCACTACGGATTCAGAGAGGTCAAAATGATCTCAAAGTTTTGGTCAGATATGCAGATAAAGATCGAACTCGTATTTCCGGTATTGAAGAAATGCGCATTCGCAGCGGCGATGGTAGCGAGATTCCGATTGAAGAGGTTGCCGATATTTACCCCGGCAGAGCGTATTCGGTAATCAACCGGGTGGATCGCAAACGCACCATTACGGTGGTTTCCGATATTGATGAAGACACTGCCAATGCCAGTGAGATTGTGGCTAATCTGAAGGCAACATTTTTGCCCAAACTGATCGAGTGCCATCCTGGAATCATATACGATTTGGAAGGACAGGAGAAACGAACCCGCGAATCCATGGACAGTATTAAAAGCGGGTACATTTTGGCGATGATGGCAATATTTCTTCTGCTGGCCAGTCAATTTCGCTCGTACATCCAGCCGATTGTTATCATGATGGCCATCCCCTTCGGGCTTGTCGGAGCTGTTCTCGGTCACCTGGTCATGGGTCTGCAATTTACCATGATCAGTATCTTCGGAATTGTGGCCCTCTCCGGAATCGTGGTCAATGATTCCCTGATCCTCATCGATTTTATCAACCAGGCGGTGCGCAGTGGCATGGATGTCGAAAAAGCCGTAATTGAATCCGGGAAGGCCAGGTTCAGACCGGTGTTGCTCACATCGGTGACCACCATAGCGGGTCTTTTCCCGCTGCTGCTGGAACGCAGTTTTCAGGCCCAGTTTTTGGTGCCGATGGCCGTCAGCATTTGTTTTGGATTGCTGGCCGCTACGGTGTTGACCTTACTCTATGTGCCGGCGCTATATTTGATCGTCCGAGACATCACTAATTTGTTAAAGCCCCGTTCGTAGAAAAAGGATGAAATCAGAAGGGTTGCCGACATTGGCTAGTTCATGTCGAAGCACTTCGCCACCGAGAGGTCAAGCGATGTCTAGATATATTTTTCTCAGCTCTGCAGTTATTTTGATTCTAATATCCTGGAGTTACACCGCTATATCTCAATCACAAGAAATCAAACTGATAAAGGTTGGAGATATTTTTCCGGAAACACCTTTAAAGGCGCCGGCGCATCCCAAAGAAAGGCAATATCTTGGTTTGCCGAAAGGCAATTCGTTCACAGTTAAAGAAATAAAAGCAGATTTGATGCTGGTGGAGATCCTCAGTGTGTATTGCCCAAGCTGTCAAAGACAGGCTGAGGCCTACAATGAGCTTTTTGATCTAATTGAGAATAATCCTGATACGAGGGGTCGAATAAAGATTATCGGCATTGCAGCCGGTAATGGTGATATCGAGGTCAAAGATTTCAAAGAAAAATATAAGGTACACTTTCCGATTATCTCTGATCCTCAATTTGACATGCATCGAGATATCGGCGGAAGCCGCACCCCGTTTTCCATTTATGTCCGTCAGGATTCATCAGAGCGCAAAGCAATTGTAGCGGATACCCGCCTTGGGCCTAATAGAGACGTTAAGCAGGTTTTTAAAAAATTAGGCCAATTAATGACTATCGACGTGGCCACTATTCACAAGGAATTTCAAAAAAAAGAGCCTGAATCTGTTATCGTCAAACCCATACTTACCGATTCTGATCTCTTGGGAAAAGCAGAAGACATATTCGCAACATTTGAAGGTGATGTTAAACATCTGCAGCGCATTATCCTAAAGAGTTCAAGATATGTATACACTGCCGTGGTTGAGCAAAAAGGCGAATCCCAGCGACTCTTTGCGGAAGTAATCAGCCGCCCGTCGGTCTGCGGTGACTGTCATGATATCCACTTCATTTATGTTTTTGATGCCGCGGGCCAAGTGCTCAGATTTGTGCCGTTTCAATTGACCAAGAATGCAAACAAGCCTTGGGATCAGGCCGACATTGGTAAAATGCAGAGCCGAATACTGGGGAGATCGATTGCGGAACCTTTCATCTTCCAGCCAGACGTAGATGCCGTTTCATCTGCAACCATTACCTCCGTCATCGTTTTTGAAAGCCTGTCCCAGGGAAAGAGGCTTTTGGATGAGCTGCAGAAAAAAGGTCTAATTTGACTTCAGAATAATTCGTGCATCCACAATGCTAAGCCCTTTTTCATGAACAATAACCGGGTTTAGATCCATTTCCTCAATTTTTGGATAGGCCTCCATAATGTCGGAACATAAGAGCAATAATTTCCTCAAAGCCTCTTTATCCAGTGGTGGTCTTCCCCGCGCCCCGTCCAAAATTGGATAGGATTTTGTCTCTTCAATCAATTTTTTAGCTTCACCAGAAGAGATCGGCAGTACCCGGAAAGAGACATCTTTTAAGATTTCCACCATGATACCGCCCAATCCATACATGATCACGGGACCAAACTGATCATCGTATTTCGTACCGACGATGACTTCGACCCCTTCAGGAGCCATGGGAGTTACAAGGACTCCTTTGATATCTGCTCTGGCATTGAAGTTTTTCGCATTTTCGATGATTTCATCGAATGCATTTCGGATTTCTTCTTCAGAGTTGAGCTTAATTTTAACACCGCCGGCATCGCTTTTATGCAAAATATCTGGAGAAACGATTTTCAATGCCACGGTGTTGCTAATTTTTGCCGCAATGGCCACGGCTTCATCTGCCGTTTTAGCTAAACGATCATCGGATATTGGTGCGCCATGGATGGCGAAAAGCCGCTTGGCCTCATGCTCCAGCAGCGCGTTGCGACCTTCCCGGTGGACCTGTTGGATGATTTCTTCTCCTTCAGCTTTCGCTTTGGCTCCCCAGTGCAGAGTGAAGCTTTGTTTTGCGTGGCGACTGTGCAAATGTTTTCCGTACTCGGCCAAAACACTGGCACATTTGGCAGCAATTTCGATGGAGGCATAGACCGGAATATCATAGTGTCGCAAAAGCTGTAACGGTTGGGTTTTTTCAGGAGTGTAAAGGCTATGGAGAACAATCGGCTTATGGTTTTTTTTTACCAGTTTGCCCATCCGATGAGCGGCATTTTCTTCCAGCAACGCCAGGCTTTCGGCAAACCGAATTCCATAGCCCCCGAAAAGTCCGACGATCAGAAGCCCGCCGACATTCGAATCTTGTAAAATTATTTCAGCACAATCAGCAAACACCGATGGATCGGCATCGGTACCGCCGGCTACATCCACAGGATTGGGAACTGATGCGGCTGCAGGAAGAATTTTTCTAAGTTGAGTTTGTGTCTTTTTGCTCAACTCCGGGATCGCAACGCCCAAATCGGTTAAGATGTCAGACGCAATCGTAGCCTGACCGCCGCCGTCGGCCAGAATAGCCACCTTATTGTTTTTTATCGGAGGCTGGTTAGAAAGGGTTTCGGCGGCCGGGAAAAGTTCGTCTGAGTTTTCGATGACGATGATGCCGGCGCTTTGATAAGCGCCTTTGGCCACTTCAGATATGCCGGCCAATGCCCCGGTGTGAGATCCTGCCGATCGTTTGCCGGTGGCGGATCGGCCGCTTTTAAGCAAGATGATCGGCTTTTTGAGAGTCGTTTCGCGGGCTTGCCCAAGAAAATCGCGGCCGTTGCGCATGCCTTCCACGTACATCAAAATCGCCTTTGTGGCGGGATCGTTCTCGAAAAATTCCAGGTATTCGTGGAATTTAATATCCGCTTCATTTCCCACACCGACATAATAAGAAAAACCTTTTTGGCTATTCATTTTTGCTTCTGTGATCAATGTAAGGGCCATGTTACCGCTTTGGGTGAGAAGGGCGAGATCCCCCTTGGGTGCGTCCCGCAAGCCCACCAAGTTTAAATTGTCGTTCAAGTTCAGCATGCCGGAGGTATTGGGGCCGACCACGCGAATATTATGCTTGCGAGCGACAGCTACCATTTCATCTTCCAGGCTGCGGCCTTCTGAACCGGTTTCGCCGAAGCCACCGGCCAACACAACCGCACCGTGAATACCTTTTTTGCCACAATCCTCCAGCACCGCCGGCAGGGTTCTTGCCGGTGTCGCCACTAGAACAACATCCACCGGATCGTCAATGTCGGAGACGTTGGCATAACACTTGAGTCCCAGGATGATTTTTTCCTTGGGGTTGACCGGATAGATTTTACCCCGATATTTTTCATCCAAAAGTGTTCGAATGGCTTGGTAGCCGCGTTTGGTTGCGTTATTCGATGCGCCGATAATGGCAACGGATCCGGCTTTTAGAATTCGATCAAGTGACATTTCTTTACTCCTTTTAAAGGACTAAACCAGCGACCAGTCGCCAGCCGCCAGAGACCGGTGTCAAGACTACTTTTTTCTTTCCTCAAATTCTTTCAGCGATTGCTGTCTTTCTTTGGTAGAAACACACGCGAGGCAAGCCTCAACTTCAAAATCCATCAGTGCCTCCAGACTTGCCTCGCCTTGGGCCATTTGCAGCCCTTTTTTAATCAGTTTTAGCGAGATAGCTGCACTTCCGGCGATTTTTTCGGCCATTATTCTGACTTCTTCGTTAAGCTTCTCCAGGGAAACGGCTCTGTTAACCAGACCAATTCTTTCGGCTTCTTTTCCGTCAATGTATTCGCCGGTAAAA
>CP070694.1:5072061-5075291 GCA_020353355.1 Desulfobacterales bacterium
GATTCTGGCCAGCACGGGATGGATGATATTTTCGGTCAGGTCATGATCGCCATAGCTGGTAAATATTTTGTTACCGGTTATTCGGTAGGTACCATCCGGATTCTTCACGGCCGAGGTGGTCAAGGCCCCGACTTCGGAGCCCGCATCTGGTTCGGTCATCACAATCGTACCGCTCCACTTTCCGGAATAGACCTTTTCTAAAAAGAGCTCTTTTTGTCTGGGTGTGCCGAATTGCTCGATAATTTTTCCCGTGCCGTGTCCCAGGGTAGCTGTCACCGTAAGGCCGTAGTTGGCACCGAAAATATATTCATAAGCGGCCTGTTTAATAATCCGTGGCAATCCCTGCCCACCGACTTCCTGATCTTCGGCCATCGCCAGCCAATCTCCTTCAACAAACAGGCCATATGCCCGGTGAAAACACACCGGCACCTTGACCGCACCGTTGTTAAATTGAACCCCCTCACGGTCGCCTTGCATATAGGTTGGCAAAAGCTCCTTGATGCCGAAGTTTCTGGCCTCGGAGACGACCATGTCAAACAACTTCCGATTCAAGCTCCGGTACTTTTTTGTATTCAGCAGATCTTCAATGCCCAACTGTTCATACAAAACAAAATCGATATCCCTTCGATCCGCAATGAGCTGAGCCATCAATTTTTTCCTTTCATGTCATGGCGTAAAAACAAAAAAAATCCATATGTAATTTATCAAACATCGATAGCCAAAGTTCGGGTTTCAGGAAAAAATAGGTTTCAGGTTTCGGGTGTCAGGTGTCAGAAGCTCAAAAAAGACGATGGTGTCATGTGTCAGGTTTCAGCGCCGCCGCTGGCCACGGAAGCGGCCAGTTTGATCGAAAAAGAAACTTCGGTAATGAAGTTTTGATGATCTCGCAAAAAGCCCGGATTCGTCATGCCGGACCTGATCCGGCATCCAGAACTTAGTTAAAGCACTGGATTCCGGCGTTCGCCGGAATGACAGTCCGCACCGGTCTCAGACTTTATTGAACCTGACACCTGAACCCTTACACCTGAAACCTGCTAGATTAGGTCCTCGCGATGCTCGGCCGTCCGAACGCCGTAAACGTCAATTGCGTACCCAGATATACATCTTCATGTCCTCTGACCTTGGCGCGCTTGTCAATGCGATCCATTTTTATTTCGACCTGTTCGGCACCGGCCTGTTGGGCCAGCTTCTTGGCACGCGGAAGCATATATTCCCGTGCATGCTGAACCGCTTGTTCCAGGTCGATGAAATCTTTTGAACCCTTCTTTAAGTGCAGGCGAAATGTTAGACCGGCATTGAGGGGGCGAATATATATCTGATGATGCTGAATCACACCGCCGCTGACCGCGCCGATGGCATTGGCGACTTCTGCATGCCGGGGGATAATCAGGTTGGTATTCAACTTGGCGGCCGCATCCGGCATGTACGCCTCTACAGGCGCTCCCATGGCGACAATGGGGCGGTGCAATGTAATTTTACAGCCGATCTGTTTTGCTTGCATCCCATCCAGTGCGCTTTCGAGCAGAACCCTGGCAACTGGCTCCTTTTCCCAGTTTGCGGTTGCCCCATTGTCTGTAATGGCTTTTGTAATTATGGAAGCTGCCAGCTGTCGTGAAACAGTCTGTACCACTTGCTCACAGAAATCAGTTACTGGCAATCCCAGTTGAGCGGCCAATATTTCAGCCCCCCACCTGGAGGCATCCGCATCCCAGTGCTGAAATCGATGCAATACATGCAATGCATCCGTGGGCGTAAAGCCGGCAAGTTGCACCAAACCTGTTTCTTCCAAGTTTTGTATTCGTTTGGAAAGCCAGGGATCCGTGCGGAAATTTTTATCGATAATCCGCGTCAATGATTGCGGGCCATTTTTTAGACGCATCAAGAAAGATTCATCTTTTTGATCGGAGAATCGATGATAGGGTTTTCTGCCGAGAATTACGAAGAGATCGGCCTTATCCTTATTTGCCCTGGTCTGCGCCTGACGCTGCAGAACGGTTAGTATCTGCGGATATTCGACGGCCAATTTACACAGGGGCACGACGCGTTTGGGGCCGATGATAATATGGTTTTCATCATTGCCATGAATATGACTGTCTCCACCCAGGCCCATGGTGTTCACATCTACGGCCTCAACCATGGTTCGCCAACCGCCGATATTGGCGCCTTCCGGGTTTAATTTCGGCTTGCCCTGTCGCAGTTCGACAATATCGGTGGTGGTACCGCCGACATCAACAGCCCATACATCCTGTTTGCCGGCCAATTGAAACGCACCGATGGCGCTGGCGGCCGGGCCCGAGAGGACCGTTTCAACAGGGCGTTCCATGGCCCATTCCGCACGAACCAGCGAGCCGTCTCCTTTGACGATCATTAACGGCGCACTAATTGATAATTGCTCGAGTACGGCGCGGACGCTTGCGATCAGATCATAACTGATGGGAATCAGGCGTGCATTCAGCGCCACGGTGGTGGCTCTGCGGATGGAGTTAAAGCGCGTCGATAATTCGTGGCCGCAGGTCGCCGGAAGGTCGCAGATATCTTCGATCATCTGTTTGACACGCAGTTCATGGCTTGGGTTCAGCGCGCCGAAATAGCCTGACACGGCAAACGCCCACACCTGTTCTCGACGTGTCATAATCGCTTCTCTGGCGGCCTGCTCATCTAAAGGCGTAATTTCATCGCCTTGGATGTCATGGCCGCCGTTGATATAGAAAATATCATTGGTCGCCAATTCATGCTGGAATTTGTATTGGCAAATGAGCTCCGGATCATACCCAATCAGCAACAGACATACCGGCGCTCCGTGACCTTCGGCAATCGCATTGGTTGCCAATGTGGTTGACAGGGCTACGAGGCCTATGCTTTCCGGCGGTGCGGGTTGTTGATTGTTCTGAAGTGCCGATCCAATTGCCTGTTTTATTGCGATGGACAGATCATGTTTTGTCGTCAAGGCTTTCGCCTTGGAAAGCACGTCTCCTGTCCGACTGTTGACCAGCACCGCATCGGTATAGGTACCGCCTGTATCAATTCCCAAGGATAAGTTCACCTGTCTTTCTCCCAGTATTTTTTCAGCTTATGTTAGAATTGACCGCATATATATAATATCAATATTATTGTCAATACAGCCGATTTGCGGTTCGTTATGATCCTTGGTGAAATCCCAATATATTGTGAATTATCAAAGAAACTGTGCCGCACCATTTGCCCTTGAAAGCGTTCTATGATTTTATAGA
>CP070694.1:5075391-5088435 GCA_020353355.1 Desulfobacterales bacterium
CGGCGATTTTGTTCATGATAAAGCCTTTATCCAGCATATAGGGCCGTTCGGTAAAGTAGGTCACATCGTCTGCGTACGGGCCCTCGAAAAGAGTCCAGTTGTCGTCGATGTCGACATCAGTGGAAAGATATCCCTCGAAATCGTCATCGCTGGGATCGTCGTCACCGGACGCATACCAGAAGGTGTAGGTGAACGTGGCTTTACCCGCATTAAGGCCCAGATCAACGTGGGCAAAGTAGGCGCTGAGATCAAAATCACCCGAGGCGGTAACCCCTGAAAATTCGGAATCATCCCAGACGACATCGTCGATATCTCCGGTTTGGTAGATCAGGTCCCAATTGACGAAAAAATTGTTGAATTTATAAGTGCCATCGACTCCCAGATTCCATACGCCGACCTTCGCATCCCCGGCAAACTGCTTGAATTCATAACTGCGAGGCTCAAGTATGCCAAACTCCGCCGGGCTCTGTGCGTCCGGATCGCCGAGCTGATACAGGGCAAAGACACCGCCTTTTAAATTATCGCTGGGTTTCCAATTCAACCGACCCAGGAAATTGTCTTGATCTTCGATGTCCTTATTACTGTCGTCTGTCGCCAGGTCATCGACGCCGCGCATCCAGGCCAGCTGGTAGCCGATTGAATCTGTTGGCTGCGCATCGATTGCAACGCCGGCAATGGTTTCCTGCCACAGATAGCGATTGACGTTAAAGGGCTGGAGCCCTATGCGCGGGCGAAATTTGCTTTCGATGAACGGCAGCTGGAAGTCCAGATACGCCCAACGGGTTTCGACATTGACAGCGTCACCGGAAAAGCTACCACCTTCACTTTTTCCGCTGCCGGTTCGACCAAAGCGAACACCGCCGATCTCGATGGCATAAACACCTTTGATATTATCCTCATCGTCACCAATCTCGGTCCAGAAGCGATACTTGAGTTCGCCATATTCATCATCGATCGTGCTTCTGTTAATTTGACCCTGTTGCTCCGGACTCAACCAGTCATTGCGATTGGTATAGACCAGGAAACGATTGTTCATGTCGCCGTGAAACTCAAAATCCACTCCAAGGGCTGGGGCGACCAGGCCCAAGACCAACAGTCCCATTAAAATAAGCTTTAATTTCTTCATCATAAACCCTCCTATTTAATTTTGATTAACCATCAAAGCTTAACGAATGACTATTGAAAAATTAAATTTCACCTCCTTTCCCCGCACAATTGGTGATAGAGTTGATCTATCAATGCCATAATATCTTCACCCGTCCAGTGATCTTTCGGCACCACATGCTCGATACCGCATTGTTTGGCAGCTGCATGATATTCCGGCAAATTATAACTTGTCAAAAGCGCGATAATCACCTCAGGATGATCTGATTTGATACGACGAGCCAGTTTGAGACCACTTTCACCGGGTAAGTGAACATCCAGAAGAACGAGATGAGGTTGAAAGGCCGCTAGTTTCTCCAGGCCTTCATTATTATCCGCCGCCACTTCGACATCAATTTGAGGTAAATTTTTAATCAGGAGATTTCTTAAAGATTGCCGAAATGGCAGATTTGGATCAATAATTAATATTTTAAACATATGGGAATTGCCCCAGGCATAAGTGCCCAAAATGGTATCATCACGGTTAAAACGCTGCGTGCTTGCCGGCCGGCAAGTTCATCACCTTGTTTCAGCATATTGAGCGGTTAATCCCATTACGCTGTTTACTAAAGAAATTGCTCATGTTAAATAAAGTGAACACTGTATATTTTGGGCAAATAGGCTGTATTTTTTTACAAATTCCTGTCTACCATGTTGTCAGATGGTTTTGTTGTTCACCATATTTATGGTGCCGGGCACGAATAAGATTTTCGTTAACCGAAATGAACCAGAGAGATGAAAAAAAGATTAAAATTGTCCTGGCCGAAGACCATACCATTCTGCGAGAGGGTCTCAAAGCGCTGCTATCGGCGGATCCGACATTTGAAATTATCGGTGAAGCCGAAGACGGCCGGACAGCCGTCCGTTGTGTGGATAAATTAGGCCCGGACCTTTTGCTGATGGACCTTTCCATGCCACGCATGAGCGGCATGGAGGCCATCAGGGAAATAAAGAAACGGTATCCGCAGACCAAAATTATTGCCCTGACCGTTCATAAAACCGAAGAATATCTGCACACCACCTTGCAGGCCGGCGCCGATGGTTATGTCCTTAAGGATGCGACGCATGCCGAGCTGGTTTTAGCCATCAAAAACGTGATGAAGGGCAAATCTTATCTGAGTCCCGGTGTTTCGGAGAAAGTTATTGAGGGCTACCTGGAAGGGAAAGCAAGCGTGATGTCGGACACTCCATGGGAGAAGCTTTCCCAGCGAGAACGTGAAGTGTTGAAGTTGATCGCAGAAGGGTATAAAAACAAGGAAATTGCCGAGGATCTGTGTATCAGCTTAAAGACCGTTGAAAAACACCGGGCCAATTTAATGAAAAAGCTAGACCGCCACAATGCGGCCGAGCTGACGGTTTATGCCATGGAGAAAGGGCTGGTTAATAGATAGATTGAGGAATTTAGGGATTGGGGAATTTAGGAATTAAAAGTATGAATCAAATTTTATTTTATCAATTCTCCAGTTCCTGAATCCCTCAATTCCGCAATCCCTTAATTATAGCTTCCATGACACCCTAATTGTCGTTCCCTTTCCAATTTGTGAGTCGATATCGAACCGTGCTCCCGAAAGCTCCGCCCTCTCGCGCATGCTGGCCAGGCCAAATCCTCTCCGGGAAGGATTTAAGGAAATCGTTTTTTCCAAATCAAAACCCCTGCCATTGTCTTTTACCAGCAGTTCAATCCCCTTTGGTTTTTTATGCATAGCAAGATAGACCTGATCCGCCCGGCTATGCTTGGCCACATTGTTGAGTGCCTCTTGCAAGACCCGATAAATGATGATTTTCAGCGGCGGGGGAATATCATCTTCAGTGATATCGATCCGTTTTTCAATCCGAACACTCGAATATACGCTTTGAAATTCACGGCAAAACCAGGCGATGGTAGCCAAAATGCCCAAATCATCCAAAATGGAGGGCCGCAGGTCTTTTACGATCCTGCGGACTTCTTCAATGGTTTTCTGGATAAGGGGAATAACGGTTTGCAGGGGATTCAAGTCTAATGATTTTCGATGTAGATCAAGGTCTCTGAGTGAATTTTCGACGCTGAACTTGATGGCACTGAGCGCCTGGCCGATTCCGTCGTGAAGCTCACGGGCAATGCGTTTTCTTTCTTTTTCTTCGGCCGACAACAGTTGGTTGGATAGAATCCGCAATTCCTTATCTGATTTTCTCAAGGCATCCTCGGCCAGCCGCCGTTTGGTCATATCCGCTACAATTCCTGAAATAGCGGGTTTTCCTTTGTAATTAATCAGCGAGTAGCTGCGCATGACCCAGATGGTCGCACCATTTTTTTTCAGACCACGGATTTCATATTCAGACGGTACTTTTTGACCGCCCAGCCGTTTCACTCGCATTTCTCGAACCCGCTCCCGGTCTTCAGGATGAACCAGCTTTAGGGATTCCATCCCGATCAGTTCTTCCTTTGAGTATCCGTAAATTTTGGAAAATTTATCATTGGCAAACGCAATTTTACCATCCTGGGCAATATACACACCGATGAGCGCATCTTCCACCAGGGTGCTGTATTTTTGTTCGGATTCTCGCAAGGCGCTTTCAGCGAGTTCACATTCATGTATGCGATGTCGTAGTTCTTCATTGGCTCTGGCAAGCTCGGCGGTACGTTTTGCGACCTGATGTTCCAATTCAAAGCGAGCCTCTTGCAGGGCTTGCTCAGCCTGTTTACGGGCGGTAATATCCCGAATGATGGCAGTAAAAAAGACGCCTTCGCCGGTTTCCCATTTGGCAAGGGATAGCTCTAAGGGGAACTCCCTTCCATCTTTCTTAAGCCCTACCAATTCAATGGTTTTACCCGTAAAGTTTGATATTCCAGTTGAAACCGCCTGGCTTAATTTTTTTATATGGGCTTTTCGGAAACGTTCCGGCATAATGATCGCCGCCGGTTGGCCGAGAACGTCATCGGATGTATAGCCAAACATCAATTCTGCCTGCCGGTTCCAGAACATTATTTTTCCGCGGCCGTCAACCGTAATAATGGCGTCGATGGCGCTTTCGACCACTGAGCGAAAGCGCTGCTCGCTGTGCTCCAAAGATTCCAGTGTCTGGCTGTTAAAAAGCGCCACAGCGGCAAACTCGCCGAAACCGGTTGCGATGCGGGCATCATTTTCGGTAAATCCGCCAGGCTTGTTTGCCAGACCGAGCAAACCGACCGCTTTGGCGTTGATCACCAACGGCGCAAATAATAGGTTGTTGAGTCGAACATGTCCTGGTGGCAATAAATCGACATAATCACTTTGGGCGAAGTTATTTTCAAACACGGTTTTGCGTGTTCGATAGGCTTTTTCACGTAAGCCGCGAATCGGCATTGGAAGCGATGGGTCAACGGTACAGGAGAGCCCCCCGGAATCCAAATGCAATAATTGATTCTCCAATCCATCTTTGGTTAGCAGGGCAACGTAACCTGCAGTTGCTCCGATCAAATTTTTGCAGGAATCGAAAATGGCAATTGCGGAATCTTTGAAGTCTCGATATTGCAAAACCGCCCGGGAGCCTTCCAGCAGGGCCGAAACCTCCTTGGCGCGTTGTTGAGATTTTTCAAGAGCATTGCACAATGCATCTTCGGCCTGTTTGCGATCGCTTATATTTGTCACGGTCGTTTGAATATAAGCGTCATTTTCTGCCTGAATTACGATAGCCTTGCTTTCGATTTGAACGTAAAGCGGTTTTTGATCATCATTTTTTAGTTTCAGATCGCAGCCTTGCCGAATTTGGTGTTCAAGGACCTGTTTGCAATGCACATTGAATGGTTCCTGAAAATCTGCAGCGATAAAATCCGAAAACGGTTGATTCAACAAATTATCCAACTTCACCCCCAAGAGTTTGGCGCCGCTGGAAGTCGCTTTGATTATCCTACCGTTACGGTCCAGCGTAAAAAAGCCAATTGAATCAATATCAAACTGGTCCGTATAACGGCGGCGTGGACGTTTTATTTTGAGTTTTCGATCTGACATGATGCCACCACCTTAATTTGGTTTCAGGTGCGCGTTTCGCGCTACGGGTTTCAGATTTCAGATATGGTGTTTAGTGTTTTTCAAACCAAAATCCGAAATCCAAAATCCGAAATCGTTTTGAAGGGTTGACTTTTGTTTTTTGCTGTGGGATTCGTTTTTAAAATTGCTTTATCGCATTATTTTTTCAATTTTTCAATAACATGCAGTCTCATAAAAATGTCATATTAATCGGGATGCCTGCTGTCGGCAAAAGCACAGTCGGGGTGCTTTTGGCCAAACAATTGAAACATTCTTTTCTGGATACCGATATTTATATCCAAACCCAAGAAGGCAAAAGTCTGCAAGAGCTAATTCAAATCCACGGAGCCGACGGGTTTTGCGACATCGAGGAGCAATACATTCTTTCGGTGGACGTCACTTCCCATGTGATCGCCCCGGGTGGCAGTGTCGTTTACAGACCCAAAGCAATGGAACATCTGGCAACCAATGGAATGATCATTCATCTCGATTTAGCGCTGGATCGATTAAAACGAAGGCTGGATGATATCGATGCCCGGGGAGTCGTCATCGCACCCGGACAAAAAATAGAAGATCTTTACGCCCAAAGACATCCATTATATATGAACTATGCGGATTATGCAGTTGTTACCGACGGGTTGACACCCGATCAAGTCGTGGGGGAAATCATTGAAATCGTCAACATTTCAAAATAAGGAGTCGCTATGAAAATTGCAATATTCGGAGCCGGAGCCGTGGGGGGCTATTTTGGCGGCCGGCTGGCGCAGGCCGGGGAGCAGGTTGTTTTCATCGCGCGCGGCAAACATCTGCAGGCATTGCAAGCCAGTGGGTTAAAGGTAGATAGTATCAACGGTGATTTTATTGTCCAGCCGGTGCAGGCAACGGATAATCCAGCCGAGGTCGGCGTTGTGGATGTGGTGATTGTCGCAGTGAAGGCATGGCAGGTGCCGGAGGCAGCCGCAGCCATGCGACCGATGGTTGGACCGCAAACATTTGTGGTGCCCCTGCAAAACGGCGTTGATGCGCCGTCGCAATTGGCAGCCGAGTTGGGTTCCGAACACGTGCTGGGCGGCCTATGTGGTTTGTGGAGTTTTGTTGTCGGGCCCGGCCACATCCAGCACGCAGGCATAGATCCGTTTGTGAATTTCGCTGAACTGGATAACCGTGCCAGTGAGCGCGCCGAAAGGCTTCGCCAAGCCTTTGCCCAGGCAAATGTTAAGGTAGAAATATCCCCCGACATACAGGCGGCCATGTGGCGCAAGTTTTTGTTTATCGTATCATTAAGCGGAATGGGCTCTATTACGCGCTCACCGATTGGTGTATTTCGTAAACTTCCTGAGACACGCAAGATGTTGAAGGAGGTCATGCTAGAGGCATTTCAGGTAGCCAGGGCACGTCATATCGATTTGCCGGAAGATGCCGTGAGCACGACCCTGGCGTTTATCGATGGCCTGCCTGCCAGCGGAACCGCATCGATGCAGCGGGATATTATGGAGGGCCGGCCCTCTGAGCTGGAAGCACAGAATGGAGCAGTCGTGCGCATGGGACAGGAAACGGGTGTGGCGACACCGATAAATGCCTTTATCTATCACAGTTTGTTGCCCATGGAATTGCGCGCGCGAGGTCAGATAGAGTTTGCTGTTTAAAGCGGCACGTCAAATGATAAGCAGCGATAATCCAGATAACCAGATTCCAATATTCCAAAAAACTAGCATATAAAGCGCTGGTATTCGCATAGGTATGGTCTGTGAGAAATAAAAAGTTTGCGAGTGTAAAAGCTATTCATCCCCGAATGTTGCCCGCTTGATCGCATCGCGGCCGAATTTCTTGGTGATGTTCTCCATCGTTTGATCCACCTTTGTCCAGCCGTTGTCCTTTTCACTGCGGCGCTCAAAAAGATCCATCTGTACGGGCACCTCACGTGATATCAGGCCGGAAACCCCCACACCGATGAGCCGTATTTTTTTGAGGGGTTTGTAATCGTCCAGCAGGGATGCCGCGTGTCGGTAAATTTTTTTGGAGGATTGGGTGGGCGTGGCAATGGTGATGCTGCGGGTTACCTGCCTGAAATCGGCGTGTTTGAGTTTAAGGGTAATGGTCCTTGCGCGGCAGCCTGATTTTCGCAAATGCCAGGCAACCTCCTCGGCCTGTTTCAAAAGATAGCGTTTCAGCAAGGGCTTATCGCGGGTGTCTTCACCGAGCGTCCGTTCGCTGCTCACCGATTTGTGCCGACTGTCAGGTGCCACCCGCGAGCGATCATTGCCGGCGGCCAGCTCCTGCAGTCGTTTACCGAATTTGCCCAGTCGTTCCAGCAAGGTATTTTCTGGAAATTTGTTGATATCACCCAGGACGTTGATTCCCATTAATTGCAGCTGCCGAAATGTTTTTTTGCCAACCCCGGGCACCTTCTGGATGGGCAGCGCATCAATAAAGCGAGGGACGTCATCCGCTAATATGACCGTCAAACCGTTGGGTTTGTTCATGTCCGAGGCTATTTTCGCCAGAAACTTGATGGGCGCAACGCCTATCGAGCAGGTTAGGTTTACCGATTCTTTGATTTTTCGCTTTATATGCATGGCGATATCTTCGGGATCCCCGTGAAGCAAGGTGCTGGCGCTAATGTCCAGATAAGCCTCATCAATGGAGACTACCTCGACCAGCGGGGTAAACTCCCCGAGCAGGGCCATAATTTTTTTGGAAATTTCTTTGTAACGTTCCATGCGCGGGGGTACAAAAATGCCCTTCGAGCACTTTTGTTTGGCCTGAAATATCGGCATGGCCGAATGCACGCCGAATTTTCGGGCTTCATAGCTTGCGGCGGATACCACCCCCCTGTTGGAGGTTCCCCCCACAATCACACATTTGCCCCTTAGCCAGGGATTGTCCAGCTGTTCCACCGAGGCATAAAAGGCGTCCATGTCGATGTGTAAAATCATATCTCGATTTGGAATTTGGGATTTCAGATTTCGGATTGATAAAACCCCAATCACCTTGAGATTGCTTCGCTTCGCTCGCAATGACTTCCGTTTGTTTTATACCGTCATTACGAGGAGTCACGCCTTGGCGTGACGACGAAGCAGTCTTTGGCTCAATTTACCATGATCTGATTCCGGCTGCCAGCAACCAGTGACCAGTGACAACAAATAAGTTTGTTGCAATTTATTACAAAATTGTATTATCTTTGTCATATCTCGACAGGTTCGTAACTTATCGTCTCGAAAATCCTATAATCTAATTAAGACTGTTTCGCAAAAAGTCCCGATCCCGTGACTCCGGCGAAAGCCGGAGTCCAGAAGCTATTGAAAGGACTGGATTCCGGCTTCCGCCGGAATGACAATAATTTGACTTTTTACGAAACCACCAATTAAAATTTTTGAATAAAAATTTTAGCCATGAAACCGATTGAAGAAATCACGCTGTTGTATGAGATCACCAAGGCCCTTAATGAGCATCTCGATCTTAAAACGTCATTGTACAAAGTCTTGGATATCCTTTCCAGTTCTATGAACATGGTCCGCGGAACTATAACAATTTTAAACCCCGTGCGCAACGAGATAACCATCGAGGTCGCCCATGGTTTGAATCCCAGCGCCATGCAGAAAGTCAAATACAAACTCGGAGAGGGCATCACCGGTCGGGTCATTGAAACCGGAAAGGCCGTGACGATCCCGAAAATTAGCGAGGAGCCACTTTTTCTAGATCGTACCGGTGTGCGCAAGAAAAAAAGGGGGCAGGATCTCTCGTTTATCTGCGTTCCGGTGAAAAGGGGTAACCAGGTCATTGGTGCCCTGAGCGTTGATAAACCCTTTCGTAAAACCTACTCCCTGAAGGACGGTCAGAAGTTGCTGTCCGTCATCGCAACGATGATTGCCAGTCATGTCATCAAACTGGAAACCATTCGCATGGAAAAAGAGCGCTTGAGGGAGGAGAATCGAAGACTGCAGAGTGTACTGAAAGATAAATACAGTATCAGCAATATTATCGGCAACAGCAACAAGATGCGTGAGGTCTTTCAAATGATCTCCCAGGTTTCCAAAAGCAATGCGACGGTTTTGATTCGGGGTGAAAGCGGTACCGGCAAAGAGCTGGTGGCAAACTCAATTCATTACAACAGCCATCGCGCCAAAAGTTCATTTATCAAAGTGAACTGCGCAGCCTTGCCGGCCACGCTGATTGAAAGTGAGCTGTTTGGACATGAGAAAGGCTCATTTACCGGGGCCATCAAACAAAAAATCGGAAAATTTGAACTCGCTCACAAAGGAACCATATTTCTGGATGAAATCGGGTCCCTGGGCCTGGATGTACAGGCAAACTTGTTGCGGATTCTTCAGGAAAAGGAATTTGAAAGAGTCGGCGGTCACCAAACCATCAAAGCCGATGTGCGCGTTATTGCCGCAACCAATAAGAACCTGGAGGAAGCCGTCGAGAGCGAAACGTTTCGAGGTGATTTATATTATCGATTAAATGTCTTTCCAATTTACCTGCCGCCGCTGCGGGAGCGTAAAACCGATATCTTGTTGTTGGCCGATTTTTTTCTGGAAAAATATGCCCGCGAAAACCACAAAGATATCCGCAGATTCTCCACACCTGCGATTGATATGATGATGGAGTATCACTGGCCGGGAAATGTTAGAGAGCTTGAGAACTGTATCGAGCGCGGCGTGCTATTGTGTGAGGAAGGCGTGTTTCACAGCTATCATCTCCCGCCAACCCTTCAAACCGGTAAAGAATCCGATACGGTACCCACCATGTCCCTGGAGAATGCCGTTGCCAGCATGGAACGGGAAATGATTATCGATGCGCTCAAAAACACCCGGGGCAATATTACGGTTGCCGCGAAGATCTTACAGACCACGGTTCGTAAGTTTGCTTACAAAGCCCAGAAGTATGGGGTGGACTATAAGTATTACCGTTAAAACTGGTTTCAGAGGCCTTATCTCTTACTCCCGCCGCTGGCGGGATTGCGTTGCGACCGACTCGACTGAGCCCTTCGCAGGGCGCTTCGAAATGCAAATCGCGGCTGGAAGCCGCTCCCACTTGTATATGGGGTGACAATTTGAAAAAATATTCATTTTAATTTGCTTGGGGCAGCCTATTCCATATAGGGTCGGCCTCTGCTTGGCGCGGCGAAGTCACGCTTTTATCATGACGAAGACGGGTGCCGGCCTGCATCGGGCAGCCGCGGAGGGCTGCCCTCCGTTAGCGGATAATTCATACAATCTGATTTACACCAATGTAGGGGCGGGGTTTTGCCCCGCCCGCAGACATTTCGTCAATTGGTCCAAGTTTGAGAAACATTACAAAACAGTCGGGCGGGGATAATCCCCCGCCCCTACATTCCAATTTTGTGACAACCGGCTAACCGGCAAACCGAATTTTAGATATCAAAGTAAAGAAAAAACTCATGCGGATGCGGTCTTAGCTTGACGTCGTTGACCTCGTTTTTGGTTTTATATTCAATCCACATATCAATGGCATCCTGGGTGAACACATCGCCCTTCAAAAGAAATTCCTGATCCTCTTTTAACGACGCCAGCGCGTCTTCCAGGGAACCGGGAGCCGAAGGAATCTCAGCCAGCTCTTCCGGAGGCAAATTGTAAATATTTTTATCCAAGGGATCGCCCGGATCGATCTTGTTCTGGATACCGTCGAGAACAGCCATCAGCATCGCTGAAAATGCCAGATATCCGTTGCAGGAAGGATCCGGCGTGCGAAATTCAATCCGTTTGGCTTTAGGTGAAGTCGAATACAGGGGTATTCGTATGGCCGCACTGCGGTTGCGGCTGGAGTAGGCCAGATTCACCGGCGCTTCAAAACCCGGTACCAGACGCTTATAGGAATTGGTAGTCGGATTGGTAAAAGCGCACAAGGCGCGGGCGTGGTGCAGGATGCCACCGATGGCATATAATGCCTCCTGGGAAAGGCCGGCATATTTATCGCCGGCAAACTGTGGCTGATCATCTTTCCATATGCTGATATGGGTATGCATGCCCGTCCCGTTATCTTCGAAAATGGGTTTGGGCATAAAGGTCACCGTATGGTTGTTGCGATAAGCAACGTTTTTAAGCACATATTTAAACCACATGAGTTGATCGGCCATTTGGAGCAGCGGTTTAAAGCGCATGTCAATTTCTGACTGTCCGGCGGTGGCCACTTCATGGTGCTGGGCCTCTGTTTCGATTCCCAGACTTTCCAACGTCAAGACCATTTCTGTTCGAAGATCCTGGAACTTATCCATGGGCGGTACCGGGAAATACCCTTCTTTGTGGCGCGGTTTATAGCCGAGATTGGGAATCTCCTCGCGGCCGGTATTCCAGATGCCTTCGACGGAGTCGATTTCATAGAAGGCGCCAAACCGGGTCGACTCAAAACGAATGTCGTCGAAGATAAAAAATTCGGCTTCAGGACCAAAATGTGCAACGTCACCAATGCCGGTGCTTTTAAGGTATGCTTCGGCTTTTTGGGCAATATTTCTGGGGTCCCGCGTATAGGGCTCCCGGGTGACCGGATCAACAATATTGCCGATTAAGACCAGGGTTGATTCCTCGTAAAATGGATCCATTTGGGCAGTATTGGGATCGGGGACCACCAGCATATCGCTGGCGTGAATCGGTTGCCAGCCACGAATACTGGAACCATCGAAACCATACCCATCTTCAAAACTCGATTCCTCCAACTCGCGAATTGGCACGCTAAAATGCTGCCACACTCCCGGAAAATCCATAAAGCGCAAGTCAACCACCTTGGCTCCGTTTTCCTTTGCCATATTAATTACGTCTTTAGGCGTCATCCTTAGCTTCCTCCTTTTTATTTCATAGAAATCATAACATTTACCTTTGTAAAAAATCTCATCTTGCTTCTTTGTTGCGAATAATAAATTCGAAACAATCTAAATGGCATCCGAACCTGTCTCCCCTGTTCTTACCCTTACCGCTTCTTCCACGGGAATCACGAAGATTTTACCGTCGCCGATTTTACCGGTGTTGGCTGCTTTGCGGATGGTCTCCACCACTTGATCTGCCTGGTCTGAGTCCACGACGATTTCGATTTTTATCTTAGGGATAAAGTCTACGGCATATTCAGCACCGGGGTAGATTTCTTTATGACCTTTCTGGCGGCCATAACCTTTGACCTCTGAGGTGGTCATACCGCGAACGCCGATCTCATCCAGTGCTTCCTTGACATCATCCATTTTAAAGGGCTTAATTATTGCCTCGATCTTTTTCATTACGAAGCCTCCTGCCTAAGTGCTTCGATTCGAAATTACTGTGACGTATTTTGCGCGATCAATTCAATATCATTGCTCACTCAGCAATTAGTCCTGAGTGAGTAAATTCGTCATCGAATTTACGAATCGATGGACTAAATTTAAGGATCTCAGCGTTAAATTTTGACAACTAATTAGTTTTTCTGAAAAAAGCAACTAAATTATCTGAGGGCCAGATTTTTTCTAAGGCAATAAATCGACGGGTTATGACACAGCCGCTCGAGGGGGAGAGCTTTTAGCGGAATTGCGGGGTTTGTTGGAGAACCTTTAAAGTATACTAAAATGCCTTGTACAGTTAATGATGTTAATCATAATTAATAGAGAAGAGTTTATAATTTTGTAAACACTTGAAACCCGGAATAGGCTTCCATGCCGTGTTCATCAATATCCAGGCCGCGGAGTTCCTCCTCCCGGCTGACTCTCAACCCCACCAGTTGTTTGATCACGTAAAACAGCAGAAAACCAGTTGCCATACACCAGACGAATACAGAAGCGACGCCCAGTGCCTGGGCGCCGAGAAGTTTCAGGTTTCCACCGAAGAATAGACCGTCGCCGGTGGTACCCGGCGCAAATTTATCCTGGGCAAACAACCCCAAGGCCAGTGTGCCCCAGGTTCCACAAATGCCATGTACCGCGATGGCACCAACG
>CP070694.1:5088535-5103333 GCA_020353355.1 Desulfobacterales bacterium
CCTGACACTTGACACCTGAAACCTACCCTATTGTCTGGTCAGCTGGGGCATATCAAAGGACTTTTTTTCGCGATAGAGAATGATTTTGGTTAAGGGACCTACAAAGCCGTCGACGGGGACACCGTATTTGGCTTGAATTTTTTCGATCGCCATCTGGGTTACGTCATCATAATCAGCGTTGATTTCAAAATCTGTAAATCCGATATCATACAAGAGCAGTTTCAATGTGATGATGGAATCTTTATACGAATGTTTGGGTATGATCCCCCAAATCGAAAGAAAGTTTTTCCACGGTATGTACGCCACTCCTGACCAGTAGAATTCTAATTCATTCTGATCCGTTACAACGATCGTATCGTCAACGGCTCCGCCCAATTCAATCCGGTTGCCAATCACCTGACTCAACGTCAGAAATCCCGGAGATGTGCTGCCGGGTGGATAAAATTCAAGGATTGCGGGTAGATTCAGCTTTATCAACAGGTTCATATCCGCTTCGACCCGATGGATGGAAAGTCCACTGGGTTTGATCGACAGCCGGAAAAAGGATTGATCATCTGCGATGCTATCTAAAAAGGCTTTGTTTTCCGTGGTGACATTCCACAAATCCATTGCATATTTAAAAGCAAGATATCTGGATGCGTGAACATCCATATTTCTCAGATAATCTGCTAAATCCACCCGGGTGATCTGAGTCCGAGCATTCTTCGTCGCCGGTGCTGTCTCGGATTCGGACCAGCTTGGAGCTTGGGCAGCCGTATCTAAGGATTTAGTTTCAGATTCAAGTGAGCGCACGGTATCCGCTTTCTGGATACGCCCTGTTCTTAAGAGGAGATGCAGTTTATTCATCAGGGGTTGGTGATAGATCGTAACAAACAGGGCAATGGCCAAACTCAATATGAGAAAAAGCGCCTTTCTCGTATCCGCAAATCCATGCCTCCTGATTGCCCCACGGCCGGATAGTTCCTGAATAGATGCCTTTAGGATGGTGCCCGTGATTTTATGCTGATTCAGTACAAACGCCGTCAGAAGCGCCCGGTCGCACACAATATTGATCAAGCGCGGAATTCCTTTGGAATATTTGAAAATATAGCGGTAGGCCGACCGATCGAATTTGATTCCCTGGCGTTGAGCGGCAATATTAATGCGGTATTGAATATACTCTTGGGTCTCGCTAAAGCTCAGCGGCGTTAGATGATAACTTAGGGTAATGCGCTGGCCGATCTGTCTGAGTTCATAAGATTCCAGCATCTCTGCCAGTTCGGGTTGGCCAACCAAGATAATCTGCAAAAGCTTGTCTTGGTTGGTTTCCAGGTTTGACAACAATCGGAGCTGTTCCAGCACGTTTTTGGAAAGGTTTTGCGCCTCATCGATGAGCAGGATAACTTTATTGCCCTGGGCCTTGTTTCGCATCAAAAATGCGTTCAGATTGTCGATGAGCTCTTTGGTGGTGTCGCTGTCGGATTTAATACCGAACTCATCGTTAATGGTCATCAACAATTGTTTCGGGCCCAATTTGGGATTAAAGATATAGGCTGATTTTGTGTTGCTATCCAGGCTTTCTAGAAATGCCCGGCATAAGGTGGTTTTGCCGGTTCCCACCTCACCGGTGATTTGGACAAAACCGTCTCCTTGAGAAATTGCATAGTTCAAATGGGCGAGGGCTTCTTCATGGCATTTGCTTAAGAAGAAATACGCGGGGTTTGGAACCAGTTTAAACGGTTTTTCTTTGAATCCAAAAAAATTGTTGTACATACCGAAAAATATCCTAAATCATTTAATAAATATTAAAAAATTAGAGCTTATGTGTCAAGTTAGAATGCTCTCAAGCAGCAGTTCTTGGTGAAATATAGGCAATTTAAGATTGCTTCGCTCTGCTCGCAATGACCCACAACCGTTTCCTGCTGTCATTGCGAGGAGTCACGCCATGGCGTGGTGACGAAGCAATCTTTCGGTTAATTTCACTGAGAATTACTGACTTTCAAGGAGTTAATGGAGCCTGATCAATAGCCGACGCTCTGCTAGCAAGTGAAGGTTCGTTCATTTCACACCATTTTTGAAAAAGTTACTTGATATCTGAGTCGAAAGCCAATTACGGCGACGGAAATTGAGTAGGTTGGGTTGAGGTACGAAACCCAACATTACAACTTGTTATCTGAGTAATTGGTTAAAATCCGATGCCTTTCATCCGTGGGTGTTTGAGACAGACGCAGACATTCTGCATAAAATTGCATTACGTCACCGTCTTTTTTTAACAGGATGTTACGAAACGCCGGTACAAAGTCCTGATAAGTCAACACGCTGACCAGTTTAGCATTATTCAGCGATTGACGAAACCATAGATCATAGCGTGATGTCCCATTGCATTCATTATTTAACCGAGTGCGATCACGCTTCAATTGGTTAAACAGCGCCGCTTTTCCCCCCCTTTTTTCTGATACAGATTGATTGCTCTGGTAAAGGGACTCCAGCTGTCGCCGATAGCTCATGATAAGGTCGACAAATTGCCGATGCTGCTGGTATTTACCCAAAAATTCATGATAGCGCTTCGAATCGCCTTGAGTGATCAGCCAGCGCCGCACACCTTCCTGCTCAACAACGGTCGCAAAGCTTTCATTAAAGGCGGTATCATCGGGTATATAGAGCAACTGGTGGGCAAGTTCATGGAATATTAAAGCGGCGGATTCCGTCTCGCTCAGATACATAATTGTGCTTAATACGGGATCATCAAACCAGCCCAGGGTGGAATATGCAATCGCCCCGCCGACATAGACATCATAATTTTCTTTTTTTAAGCTGTCGGCATACCGCTGGGCTTTTTCCTCGGAGAAATAACCCCGGTAAGCGACACACCCTACGACGGGGTAACACCACGTCTTGGGAATCAGTGAGAATTCCGGTGCAGCAAATACGTTCCACACCACGTAAGGGCGCTCGATATCGACATAGCTCAGATAATGATTTCCGACCGGAAGCTGGAGTTCGTTTTGGGCAAAATCGCGTACGCGAAGCACGACCGCTAGACGGTTTTTAAGATCTTCAGGCGTGCTGGTATCGGCAAGAAGCTTGGAAATGGGCTGTCGATGTATCAAGATGCGTAATTGCCCGTCGATGGCCTGGCTGTAGTATTGCATCGATTGACAGCCGAAAAGCGCTATCCCAAAAACGAGTATCACCATGACGCCCTGACGTCTCACTGGATTCTCCGTGCGGATGCATCGGTTGATAATTCATGGTATTTTACAACGCATCTTGGTTGAATCGCAAAATTTGAAAACCCACTATTGCATCATTCCACTATTCCATTATTCCATGATTGGGGAAAAACTCATACCTTTAAATATACCATGCATTTTCATTTAGCTGTAGAAATTTCCGGGATCTTAAATCAGGCTGTAGCAGAATTTTTCAAAGAGTTTGCGACTAAATTTGCCGGCCTCAACGTCATGTTTTAAGAATTTTAAGGTGTCCAGCGGATTTTTGGCCCTTCGATAGGGTCGATCCTCATTGGTCAGGGCTTCATAGCAGTCGATGATCCCCAGCAGTTGCCCCTCAAAAGAGATATTGCGGATACCATTGGGATAGCCGCTGCCGTCCAGTTTCTCATGATGTTGCAGGGCACCCTGTGAAACGTTGTCGGCGATTGCATTCTTACTTTTAATAATTTCATCACCGATTTTTGGGTGCTGCTGCATGATTTTAAATTCCTGATCGGTAAGTTTTCGTGGCGCTTTGAGAATTTTTTGCGGTATTTCGGTTTTGCCGACATCGTGCAGCAAGGCACTCAAGCCTATGCGCTTGGTTTCTTTTAACGAATAGCCGCTAAAAAAACAAAATCCAATCGTCAATGCCATCACATTCACCGAATGGATAACCGTGGTATAATCTTTCATGGATATGTATGCAAATGTTTTCAAGATCTCCGGATGCTTTGAGTATCCGCTCACCAAGGTATCAACGGTTTCCGGCAAGGCCTTTAAGGTGCCGCTGCGGGGTTCGGCCAAGGTTTCCTCTACCAAATCACACAGGGTAGATTTTACCCCGACCACATCGCCGACTTCGATGCTTTGGGCAATATGCTGATTAAACCCTTTTTGGAGTTCTTTGATGGCTTCGATTCGATCATCCTGGGAGATATACAATTTGGGATGTCTGTTCTCGTTGATTCTCAAATCCGTGATCAATTTCTGCGGAGGCTTATATAACGCGTATCTGTCTTCGGCGACTTTATAGTACAGCGGAACCTTTCGGTAATAATTAATTTGTGAATTTCGAATCGCAATAAATTGCTGTTGAATTTCGTGATCCATCATCGATGTACCGGTGGTCAAAAATAATGTAAATGTGTATTGTCGCACACTATTTCAGTATCGGCATTTTTATATCAAAAGTTTATTAAAATTTAGGTATTGCAAGTTTGATTTGAATTAGTGTATGGTGCTGCAAATATTGTTGGTGGATTTAGCTCGCGTTTACGTGTGTGCCCATCGATATTGAAGCAACCATCGTCTGAAACCAGCCAAATATGAATAGCGTAGATCCGTCCGAGCACAAATCTCTGGTCGACCGCATAAAACGAATTGCCCAAACCTATTTTGACGGTGCCCGTGGCAGTCACGATTGGGAGCATACCTTGAGGGTATGTCGCTTATGTGAACGTATCGGTCGCGCTGAAGGTGCAGATATGGAGGTGCTGCTCATTGCCGCCTACCTACATGATATCGGTCGCGGTGACCAGGATACATCCAACGGTGCCATCTGCCACGCACAAAAAGGGGCACAGATGGCCGCGGCGATTGTTGATCAGCTTCCTCTTTCCGACGCCCAAAAGCAAAACATCGTGCATTGCATAAAATCTCACCGTTTTCGAAGTAGGTGGCAGCCTCGGACACCGGAGGCCAGGGTTTTGTTTGATGCGGACAAGCTTGATGCGATTGGGGCGGTCGGGGTGGCGCGTGCTTATCTTTTTGCCGGTGAAGTCGGCGCCCGTCTTCATAATCCGGACATCGATGTCTCACAGACAGCGTCTTATTCTGAGAATGATACCGGATTCAGAGAATTTAAAGTAAAGCTTTGCAAAATAAAGGATCGGATTTTAACAACCGAGGGTAGCAAGCTGGCCCGTGAACGGCATGCGTTTATGGAAACCTTTTTTAACCGTTTTTTAGAGGAATATGAAGGAAAGAGGTAACTGGGATGAGTATCAACATTGTCGAAAAGATAGATGGTCTAGTGAAGATTAAACATGTACTCGTGAGCGTTTCCGACAAAAGCGGCTTGGATACGTTTATCCCCGAGCTCGTAAACCTTAACCCCAAAATTAAACTACTTTCCACCGGCGGCACCTTCAACGCCATCCAGGAAATACTGGGAGAATCCTCCGCTCACCATTTAACCCAGGTATCTGACTACACCGGTCAACCCGAAACACAGGGCGGTTTAGTCAAGACACTCGATTTTAAAATCTATCTTGGTTTGCTTACCGAGACGTATAACCATGCTCACCAGGCTGACTTGAAGCGGACCAACAGCGTGCCGATCGACATGGTGGTCGTCAATCTGTATCCGTTTAAAGCGACTATCTCACAGCCGGATGTCACGCTTGAAAAAGCCCGGGGCAATATTGATATCGGTGGACCGTGTATGATTAGAGCATCTGCAAAAAATTTTATCCGGGTAGCCTCGGTAGTAGATCCAGCCGATTATGCAACCATTATTTCCGAGTTGAAGGAAAACAACGGGGCTGTCTCGCTGGACCTGAGGTTCCGTTTGGCCCAAAAAGCCTTCGAACACACCGCTGCCTATGATCGAACCATTGCGGATTTTTTAACGTCGAAAACATCCGACGACGCTAAAAGTTGTTATACATTTTGAGAACCAGAGGTTCAGGGTTCAGCGTTCACCGTTCTGGGTTCAGGAGTCAGGAGTCAGAAGACAGAGGATTTTCATAAGAATGCGTTAGGTTGGAGGTTGGAGGCGGAAAAGTAATGAATAAAGATTGAGGAATTAAGGAATTAAGGAATTTCAAAACTCTGAGCCATTCGTCTCTCTTTTTTTGCCTCAAACCTCAGACCTCAAACCTGACACCTTTTATTTTGACCTTGAACCTTTGAACCTCTGAACCCTAAACCCTGAACCTCTATTAAACCGAACAAGCCCTAAGGGCCTGAAAAGGAGAATCGGAATGCCTGAAGATTTGAAAAAAATGTACCGCACCATCATGGATGATCATTTCCCGCCCCGGATGGAGATCAGCTTTGTTGACGAGCATAAGCGCCAGACCCTCGTATATGAAAAAGTGGTCTGGACGATTGACAACGTTCAGAAAGGGTTACGTTACGGTGAAAATCCAGGCCAGGAAGCTGCGCTTTACCGATTGGTTAATGGAAATCTGATCCTGGGAGACACCGAAACCATCCAGACCGGCCAGTATCTCGCCTCGGACATTGAATTATTGCAATCCGGCAAGCATCCGGGAAAAACGAATTTGACGGATGCCGACAATGCGCTCAATATTTTGCGCTATTTTGTGGATCAGCCCACGGTGGTCATTGTTAAGCACAATAACCCTTGTGGTGTTGCGCGTGCCGGTACGTTAGTGGAGGCGTATTTAAAAGCCAATATGGCCGATCGAGTGGCGGCATTTGGCGGCTGCATTGCTGTCAACCGTCCGGTGGACAAGGCGACGGCCGAGGCGATTACCCAGCAATACGCCGAGGTGATTGTGGCCCCGGATTTCGAAGGGGGGGTCATGGATATCTTTGCCGAGAAGAAAAATTTAAGGGTAATCCGAATTGCCAATATAGATCGCCTGCAAGCCTTTGTGGGTCAAAGATGCGTCGAATTCAAAAGTTTGATTGATGGTGGTATTATTGCCCAGTGGTCTTTTGTTCCCACATCCCGTTCCAAAGCGGATCTCAAGCTTGCGGAATGTGAATACAAAGGTAGACGATATAAAATAAAGCGCGAACCAACGCCAAAAGAATATGATGACTTGCTGTTTGGGTGGTTGGTAGAATCCGGAATTACTTCAAATTCGGTGATTTATGTCAAAGATTCGGTAACCGTCGGTATCGGCACCGGTGAGCAGGATCGCGTGGGGGTTGCCGAGATCGCCAGGGATAAGGCCTATCGGAAACTGGCGGATCGTTACTGCTTTGAAAGCCACGGGATACCTTACAATGATCTTAAAGATGAGGATAAACGGGCAGAGATTGATCGGCGGGTGGCAAATGAAAAAGGGGGGCTGATGGGTGCCGCCATGGTGAGCGATGCATTTTTTCCCTTCCGTGACGGTGTGGATGTCGGCCTCAGGCAAGGAATATCCGCGGTGATTCAGCCGGGGGGCTCCGAAAATGATTATCAGTCTATCGAGGCCTGCAACGAGGCCAATGCCACGATGGTGTATACCGGGCAGCGCTCATTCAAACATTAAACTGGGTTCAAAACCCTCATCTTTTATCCGAGGGCGGTGTTGCGATTCGCTTCAAAATGCTCACGTACTCTCGTGTACGCTCCGCTTTTGAACCGAATCGCGCCTAGCCCTCGGACAAAATCTAAAGATTTTGAACCCAGTTTCAGTTATTTCAACTCATCAAAAATTCCCTCAATTACGGATGGTAACCGTTAGTCTTTTTCTTTAGTCTATGATTTGTTTCAAAACCTGAGATTCTGTGCGAGTGCTTTGCATCTGGAGCTTTTTACAAAGCCGTCTCTATTTACATTTTTGCCTTGTTAAACACCTTAATTAAATACGATAATGAGGCAACTGTCACCCATGTTAGCCACCATACACCCCAAAATTCAGTAAATATTCGGGAATAAAATATCTCAACCAAAAGGCCGCTATAGATTGCCAGAGAGGATCCACCCAACAGGCTAAAAGATAGGAAACCGACAAAAAATTTTATAATTCCAAAGGTATTCATAGATTAACCCATGATCCAATCTTTGGCAGACCGCATGTCAGAAAAAACCCTGATATCACACGGCAGATCCTTCGCAATTTTAGCAAATTCACCTGCCATTCCTAATTGAAGGCCGGTCTCGGCTAAGATGGCAGTTTTGTTTCGTTTGACATTTTTTATATAATGTTCTTTGATGATGTTCCTTATTTTATACAAATCATCATATAATATCATCACCGGACCATCATGGAATTCCCAGATGACGTTTTTTTCTCGGTATCCATCCATATTCATTAATCTACCGATACATTCCAATATTTCCCAATAATTAATACCATTTGGAGGTTCTACCAGAATATAATCCTCTTGGATGCTGATTTCTATGTCCATTTTCTTCAAGGGCTCGCAGATTTTTTGATGAATTTCTAACTCGTGAATACCTTAAAGCCGGCCTGGAGTTAGAATTCATCAAAGCTTATTGGAATCGAAGTTACCTGTAATTTATTTATGATACAAGGTTGGATTATTATGGGTAAAATATGGGGAAAAAACCCATATTATGAGAGGGAAGACAGGTAGGCAGCGAGGTTTATTTTTTTGTTCTTTATACCCAATTTCTTTCTGATGTTGTTACGATGAAAATCAATGGTGCTCGTTGCCAAATTCATTGTTTTTGCGATTTCTTTTGTTGTCTTGCCCTGCTTTATCAGGTTTATCACCTGGATTTCAGTGGGTGAGAGCTTAATGAGTTTGGTTGAAAGGCTGCGCATCAGGGGTGATACAATGTCATTTAGATTTGAAGAAATAATCTCGACATAGGCTTTTTGTTTATCCCCCAAAACTTTTGTTTTTAATTTTTCCAAATAGGGTAAAATCAGTTCATTGATGTTTAACAACACCCTTTCTTCTAGCTCGGCTTTATCGGTCTCTCTTTGCTTAAGCAACACATTCAATGCCGTGTTTACCTCTCTAAGATTCAGTGTCTTATTTTTTAGCTCTTTTTCCCTTTTCTTCAGCGCTATTTCGGCCAGTTTGCGCTCTTCGATTCCTTTTTTAAGCTGTTCATTGGTCTTAGCCAATTCGACCGTGCGTTCTGCCACACGCTGTTCAAGCTCGTTGTAAGCTGCCTGAAGTGCCTCCTCAGCCTGCTTGCGCTGGGTGATGTCGGTATCGGTGCCGACCACCCGAATGGGAGTGCCGTGTTCATTGCGGATGGCAGTTCCGCGTGCCATTATCCAACGGATCGAGCCTTCTTTGTGCAGCATCCGGTGTTCATAGGCGAATTCGGGTGTATATCCATCGATATGTGCTTGGAAGGCTTCCATCACTGCTTGCTTGTCATCCGGATGAACGTAATTTGACCAGACCTCGAGATCGTTTGGGATTTCTGCATCACCGTACCCTAAGATCGCCTTCACGTTTGGATCCAGATGAAATTCGTTGGTTTGTATGTCCCAATCCCATACACCCACATGTGCTGAACGCGTAGCCAAGGCGTAACGCTCTTCACTTATGCGCAGCGCCTCTTCGACACGTTTGCGCTCACTAATGTCAGAAAGGACAACAGTTGCGCGTGTCGGCTTGCCATTTTCATATGTTATTTTGGTACTGGCTAAAACCCAAAGCTCCCGCCCACCTTTCGTGTGAATTTTATATCCAACCGTATCGGGGACTTTTTCACCGGCCGCTACCCTGCTGGCTCTCTCCATCAAATACGGTTTACTATCCTCGCTTAATAAAACCATGGGATCCATTGAGAGAAACTCTTCGCGGGTATAGCCTGTGACATCACACATGATGTCATTTACGCTGGTAAATTTCGAGTTTATGATGTCAACTTCGTAAATACCTGTGGGAGCGTGCTCGATAATTTGCTAGTACCTGGTTTCGCTTTGCCGCAAAGATTTTTCCGTCGTCTTGCGGTCGGTAATGTCACGGGCGACTCCTAATATCGCGTATGCTTCTCCGTTTTGGTAAATTAAAGAGCTGTCTGTCTCCACCCAAACGTAATTGCCGTCCCTTTTTTTCAATTTAAATTCGAGAAAATTTTTCACGAATCCATTCCGTTTTATTTCTTCGATGGCGGCCAGAGCTTTGGGCATCTGATCTTCATCAATCAAGGTTGCAAAATTTATAGAGGAAATCTCTTGCCTTCTGTAATCCAGCAAATTCAAAAATGCCTCATTGGCATCCAAGAAATTGCCCTCAAAATCGTGAACAAATATACAGTGCAGGTTGCGGTCGAAAATTGCTCGGTATTTTTCCTGGTCTTTTTGCTGCTCATCCATTTCCCGCTGGCGTTCTGTGTATTCCTCCTCTAATGTTCCAATCCTTTCTGCCATTTTTTCATAAGTTGTTTTTTTCCCCACGGTTACGCCCCTTACGGTTCTATTTGAACCTATTTTAATACGTTCGAAACTGCACTCAAGCTATAATCAATATCTTCTGATGTGATGTGATAATGGGTGACGGCTCTTATTCTGTTGGGACCGCTCGGCGACATCCGCACACCTTCTTCGTCAAACCGGTTCACCAATTCAGCGACGGTCATTTCCCTGCGGGTTATTTCAAAAAATACGATATTTGTTTTTACCAGTTCCGGAGCAATTGAGATATCGGGGGTATTGGCCAACCCCTCGGCCAATTTTTTGGCGTTCGCGTGATCGTCTGCTAAACGGTCAACCATTTCTGTTAACGCCACGATCCCGGCGGCGGCCAGAACCCCGGCCTGCCGCATGCCGCCGCCGAGCAATTTGCGGGCCCGGCGTGCTTCCTTGATAAAATCCCGGGTTCCGCAGACCATCGAGCCCACCGGTGCAGCCAATCCCTTGCTTAAACAAAATGAAATTGAATCAGCTTCCGCAGCCAGATCCTTGGCATCAACGTTTAGGGCTACGGCAGCATTAAATATTCTCGCCCCATCCACATGAATTTTTAAACCATGACGGCGTGCAATTTCACCGACCGCTTTCATGTAATCTGCGTCCAAGGGATATCCACTGCATTGATTGTGAGTATTTTCCAACATAATCAATCTGGTTCGTGGTAAATGAACATTGTCTCCCCGTATCGCCGTTTCGATTTCCTCGAGGGCGAGTTTGCCGTCCGGCTGATTGGGAACCGTGCGCGGATGAATACCGCCCACTGCGGCCGATCCCCCCTGCTCGAAAAAAAAGGTATGGGAATGGTTTCCTAAAATCATCTCATCTCCGCGGCCGCAATGGGCCAGTTGGCTGACCAGGTTGCCCATGGTGCCACTGGCGACAAACACGGCAGCTTGCTTGCCCAATCGTTCAGCAGCCATTTCTTCCAGACGGTTCACGGTGGGATCCTCTCCGAACACATCATCACCAACTTCGGCCCCGGCCATGGCCTGCCGCATGGACGCGGTCGGTTGTGTCAGGGTATCTGATCTCAAATCGACGTTGCGCATAAATTATCTCCTTGATCTTTAATGTTTAAAAATCCACTTTTGAAAATTTACTAATATACAAAATCAGTCAATCCAGCAAGATATAAAGTCTACCGGATCTGAGTTTTTTATTTCCTGATCTTGACTATTGCCTGCCGATAAAGGTAAAAGGCTAGAGAGGTCAGGGTTCCGGGTTCAGGGTTAAAGCATGGGGCATGGGGTATGGGGTAAAGGATTAAAGATTCAGGGCTCGAAGTTATGCGTTTCGCATCCCGTGTTCCGTGTTAGTTAAATCGAATTTCGAATTTGATTGCCTCAAAACTAACGCTTTTTATTTGGGCCTTGAACCCCAAGCTCCACGCCCCCTGCCCCAAGCCTTATACCCCGACACCTGAAACCAGACATAACTATATTATCTGATAAAAGGAGTTGATCATGGCCAAATTACTCTGGAAACCTTCGGAAGATCAAATTACGCAAACCAACATGTATCGCTTCATGAATTTTATCAATGAGAGGTATCAGCAAAATTTTAGTGAGTACGCATCCCTTTATGCGTGGTCGATTAACAACATTCCTGATTTTTGGGCGGCTTTTTGGGAATTTGCCGAAGTGATCCACTCCGAGCCGTATGATCAGGTTGTGGACGATCTCAGCAAAATGCCGGGAGCCCGTTGGTTTTCCGGCGCCAAGCTGAATTTCGCCGAAAATCTCTTGCGCTACCGGGATGAGCGGGTGGCCTTGATATTCAAGGGGGAAGGGCGGGAATCCGTTAAATTGACCTATGCGCAGCTTTACGATGAAGTCGCCCGTTTGGCCAAGTCCTTAAAGGAAGCCGGAATTCAGCCCGGAGATCGGGTGGTGGGCTTCACCCCGAATATGCACTATGCCATCATCGCCATGCTGGCGGCCACCAGCCTGGGGGCAACCTGGTCTTCCTGTTCCCCGGATTTCGGAATCAAGGGCGTCCTTGATCGGTTTGGGCAAATCAAGCCGCGGATTTTATTCACGGCCAACGGTTACCAGTTTAAAGGCAAAAATATCGACTCGTTGGAGCGTATCTCGAGGATATTAAAAGAACTTCCGACCATTGAAAAAGTTGTTGTGGTGCCCTACACCGAGCAAAAGGCCGATATCAGCGGCGTTCCCAATGCGTTGCATTATGCGGATTTCATCTCATCGGACCCCAATCTTGAGATCGAATTCGAACAGCTGCCTTTTGAACACCCCCTGTATATCATGTATTCATCGGGCACGACGGGCCTGCCGAAGTGCATGGTTCAAAGTGCCGGCGGTATCCTGGTTCATCATCTCAAGGAGCTGGTGCTTCATACGAACCTAAAACGCGAAGATACCATTTTCTACTTCACCACCTGCGGCTGGATGATGTGGAACTGGTTGACCAGTTCGTTGGCGGTTGGCGCCACGCTCGTGCTGTATGACGGGAATCCCTTTCACCCGCATCCCGGTGCGCTATGGGAAATGGCCCAGGATGAAAAAATTACGGTTTTCGGAACCAGTGCCGGATACATCGGTGCGCTGATCAATGCCGGTGTCAAACCCGGGCAATCCTATGATTTAACTCCCCTGAGAGCCGTTCTGTCCACCGGCTCGCCGTTATCCATTGAAGGCTTCGAATTTATTTATGATGAAGTCAAAAAAGATTTGCAATTGGCTTCCATTTCCGGGGGAACCGATCTGAACGGCTGTTTTGCGCTGGGCAATCCCATGGGGCCGGTTTATGCCGGAGAGCTCCAATGTCGCGGATTGGCCATGGATGTCAGGGCCTTTGACGATAATGCAAACGAGCGCGTCGATGAGCAGGGTGAGCTGGTGTGCTGCAAACCCTTTCCGTCCATGCCGATTTATTTCTGGGATGATCCGGATGGCAGCAAATACCACGATGCCTATTTTGACGTTTTTTCGAATATCTGGCGGCACGGAGATTTTGTCACCGTTACGCAGCGGGGTGGCGTGGTGATGCATGGTCGCTCAGATGCCACCTTGAATCCGGGCGGGGTTCGTATCGGCACTGCAGAGATTTACCGGCAGGTGGAACAGATGGAGGAGGTCGAAGATAGTGTTGTGGTGGGCCAGAATTGGAAAAATGACGTGCGGGTGATTTTATTTGTCAAACTGGCAGCGGGCTATGAGTTAGACGACAAACTGAAAGACAAAATCAAACAGACAATCCGCACCAACGCCTCTCCCCGGCATATACCGGCTAAAATAGTCAGTGTACCGGATGTGCCCTACACCCTTAATATGAAAAAGGTGGAGCTGGCGGTGAAAAAAATAATTGAGGGTCGACCGGTGCTCAACAAGGATGCCCTGAGCAATCCGCAGGTGTTGGATTTTTATGCGGATATAAAGGAGCTCCAAGAGGACTAAAACAGGTTTCGAAACCCGTTTAAACTAATTATACAGCACGACATAAATCATTGCGCATACATACACAGCGTTATGCATGTTTGTAACTATGCGGTAGTTTTAAAATCACCGATACAAAGGGCGAATACCCAATTTATTATGACGCTGTGTATAGGTGGAGATAAAAAAAGATGAAAGAAGTCTTTCAAATCTTTCCGATCGGTGTGGTCAAAAAGCAAAATGAAGCTGTATGGATCGAAATTTTCAATGAATATATCGATGGTTTGTTGGGCTTGGAAGGATTTTCGCATATTAATGTTTTATATTGGTTTCACGAAAAGGATAGCCGGCGCAACCGGGCCATTTTGCAGGTTCATCCGAGAGGTGATAAGGCCAACCCCTTGACCGGCGTATTTGCGACCCACGCTCCCGTGAGACCCAATTTAATTGGTTTAACTTTATGCAAAATTTTATCTATTGAAAATCATCGGATTAACATTGAAGACATTGATGCCCTGGACGGCTCTCCGGTGATTGACGTCAAGTGTTATATTCCGGATGATACAAACGATCCCATCTATCGTGTTCCGCAATGGGTGTAGTGCACCATGAATAAAGGACATATTCCTGGTGTAGTTCAGAAGAAAATTGTGATGTTTAAAGCGATTGGTGACTTTATTAGTAATGTGATGGAGTAATAGATTAGCGTAAATTCCAAATAACAAATCCCAAATATCAAACAAATAACAATGACCAAAATTCCAAACCTGTGTATGATTTAGAAGAAAGAACTTTTCAATTTGCTAAAGCGGTTAGGCTTTTCGTTAAATCATTGCCGAAAACAATTGTAAATATTGAGGATGGTAAACAGCTGATAAAAGCTTCCGGTTCAGTAGGAGGAAACTATCGGGAAGCTAACGAGTCGTTGAGCAAAAAAGACTTTGTAATGAGAATTAAAATTTGCCGCAAGGAAGCAAAAGAAAGCGAATATTGGCTCAGGTTGATTCATGAGACAAATAATTTAAAGAATGCTGAGAATGCTCAAAGTTTGATGCAAGAGGCTAATGAACTGAAAAAGATTTTCTCATCAATACTGGAAAAATCAAAATGAC
>CP070694.1:5103433-5107632 GCA_020353355.1 Desulfobacterales bacterium
CATTTAATCTCGCGGCTGGAAGCCGCTCCCACATCCAATATCACTGGTTTATTTTGAATAATCAAATCATTCAATAATAAAAATCCTGCCAACAGGATAACTATGCGCTTCTCGAGTTCGGTGTTTCCTTCGGCGGGCAGGACTCTACTTGACAAATGAGTTTGCCTTTATTAGGCAGAATAAAAAAATATGGTTCTTTATACAATAATAAGGGTAATGATTTTACCTATTTTATATCAACATATGGCAGGAGGAATCCATGAAAGAATTGCTTAGCCTGGAAGGTAAGGTCGCCATTGTTACCGGTGGCAACGGCGGCATTGGTAAGGGAATTGCGTGCGGCTTTGCCGGTATGGGGGCGGACATCGTCATTGCCGGACGCAACCAGCAAAAAACGGCCGACGCGAAGCGCGAAATCAAGGATGAATTCGGCGTCCGGGTGCTGGGTCTCATCGTTGACGTAACCGATGAGGAGCAGGTCAAGGATATGGTCAACCAAGTCCTTGAAAAATTGGGGCGCATCGACATCCTGGTGAACAATGCCGGGATCAACAATCGCAAATTGCCCCAAGACTATCAGATTTCAGAATGGGACGAGGTTATCAGGGGCAACCTGCGCAGTGCATTCCTTTGTTCCCAGGCGGTTTATCCCGCGATGAAGAAAGTCGGCGCCGGCAAAATCATCAATATCGGCTCGATGACGACTATTTTTGGCGGTGCCAAGCTGGCACCTTACGGCACCAGCAAAGGCGGTATCGTTCAGCTGGCCCGCAGTCTGGCTGCTGCATGGGCGGTGGACAATATTCAGGTCAATGCCATTTTGCCGGGCTGGATTAACACCGAAATGACGCTTCAGGCACGCAAGGATATGCCTGGACTCGATGAGCGTGTAAAGTCCCGGACTCTGGCGGGCCGGTGGGGTGATCCCCGGGATCTGGCGGGCGCCGCGGTATTTCTGGCGAGCTCAGCCTCTGACTTTGTAACCGGTGTTGCTTTGCCGGTGGATGGTGGTTTCTCGATATCGTTATTATAAGAGTTGTTTCAATAATTGACTATTGAATATTGATAATTGAATATTTGTGGATGTCGCTGCGCTCCGTCATTTTTATTATCTTTTTTTTAATTGATCCGCCGGGAGGCGTACCTTAATTATTCAATCTTCAATCGACAATATTCAATTATCCCAAGTTGGCGAAAATATCCCCATTTTATTTTCTTGCCACAAAATGCACAAAAATAACTTTTAAGGATCTAAGGAGGTTGATGTGTCATCTAAACGTGTGTTGCTGCCCCAAGCCATTGAATCTGAAGCGGTCGATCTTTTAAAAGCGGCGGATTGTGAGGTTGTTCTGTCTCCGGATACGGATCCCGCAACCGTTTTTCCGCTTCTGAAGGACGTGCAGGCGATTATCCTTAGAACCGGAATTAAAATTACGCGGGAACTGCTCGACCATGCCGATGATTTGGATGTCGTTTCCCGCACCGGTGCCGGATTGGATAACGTAGATTTAGAATCAGCCACACAAAAGGGGGTTATTGTCACCTCCAATTTGGGAGTGAATACCAGCAGCGTTGTAGAACATGTCCTTTCACTGATGCTCGCACTGTCCAAGCAACTGCTCCTGCTGGATAATGCGGTGCGCAATCAAAATTTTTCTATCCGGTATCAATACCTCCCCGGGGAATTAAAAAATAAAACCCTGGGAGTATTGGGCTTTGGAAGAATCGGATCAGAGCTCGGACGCGTCTGCCAACAGCTATTTAACATGCGAATCATCGCATTTGATCCTTATTTAGCAAGTGGCGACAAAAAAGCATACGACAGTTGGGTGAACTTCACAAATAAAGATGATTTATTTTCACAGGCCGATGTGGTTTCAATTCATATTCCCTTGACAGAAGAAACCCATCATTCAGTCGGGACCCATGAACTTTCATTGATGAAATCTGAGGCCATCCTGATAAATACCTCCCGGGGAGCTGTGGTTGATGAATCGGCATTGATCAAGGCCTTGGATGCCAAAAAAATTGCAGGCGCCGGGTTGGATGTATTTGAAAAAGAGCCGGTCGAGGAAGATAATCCTTTGTTAAACCTGGATAACGTCATCCTGACCCCCCATGCGGCGGCATTGACGAAAGAATGTGTCGTCAGCATGGCTGTTGAGGCTGCCAAATGTGTGCTCGATGTCTTTAACGGCAAAGAGCCACCAAATGTGGCCAATCGTGAGGTCTTAAAGCTAGATAGATGGAAGCATCTCAGCAAATCTTAGGGTTCAAAGGTTCTGGGTTCAGGGTTCAAAAAGAGATTTAAAGATGGTGTCAGGTGTCCCCCCTTCGCCTTTCAGGCTGCGGAGGGCAGGCAGGTGTCAGAAGACAGAACACAGAGAACAGAAAACAGAGGACAGGGGATTGGGGGATTTAGGAATTGAGGAATTCAGGAATTTAGGAAAACGGAAAACAAAAAATACCTAACGCTTAACGCGCAACCTTGAATCCTAAAACTAAAACCCCATGCCCTCTGCCCCATGCCCCATGCCAATAAATTCCGCATTCCAAATTCCGAATTCGAAAGACCCTGAACCTATGAGCTATAGCGCCTCCAATGTCAACCTAGCGGCTCCCAGAACCGCAGTTTCTCCCAACTGGATAAAGGTAAAACCCTTGAGCAGTTTCTGTTTATAGCGGGTATATGCCTCACTGGCGCCGCCTCCCACGTGGTAAATCTGGCTGTCTAATGAGACACTTTTTTGCCATTCCAGAAGGCCTTCAATCTGAAAAGACACGATGCCGTGGGCCAGTGCCAGAAGACAATCTTCCCGGGTGGTATTCAAGGTAAGCCGGGTAAAAGATGCGCTTTTTTGCTGGATTCGATGCCGGTCTCCGGATAGAAAAGGGTGAAAACGGGCCTGCGGCCGCCCGGGCGATGACAAAACATCAGCCAGATAATCGCTGTAAAATTCCGTTTTGCTCATCTCTTTGCAGAAGGTTTTTCTGAACCACTCCACGGAAGCACCTCCGGCCCCCACCGTGCGCATCGCCAGCCAGCGGTCCGGATAGCCGTGAGTTCTCAAAAGATGGTTTTTGGAAACCAGAGGTCGGTCCAGACAAAGGACCATGATTTCCACCGTGCCGGAGGTATTCATCAGCATTCCGGGCTCCGTAACGCCGGCTCCCACCGTCGCACAGGTCGTGTCGTTGGCACCAATGACCACGGGAATACAGGGGGTTAAACCCGTAGCTCGAGCGACGGGTTGACAAAGTTCGCCCACCACCGAGGTCGACATGACAATATCGGGGAGTTTCTGACGCTCAATTTGAGTTGCCCGCAGCAGGCCGTCGTCCCAATCGGTATATGCAACTGTGTTGTAAAGACCGGTAAACGAGGCATTGGAAGGATCGATGACAAAACGTCCTGTCAGGCGTTTCATAAAAAACGTGACAACATGACCAAAAATAACATCCCGGCGCCCATATACGGCAGGCTCATGCTCCTTTATCCACAGTAAGCTCGTGTTTGAAATTCCACCGGGAATCGGGAGATTACCCGCACTTTGGAGCAACCTCTCCTCCCCCACTTGCTCTAAGATCCAAACGGCCTGTCGATAACTGCGGCGATCGAGATGAAGAATGACGGGGTAAAGCGGATCCCCTTTGGCATCCATGGGCAACAGCGATGGACACAGGGTGGAAAAAGAAATGACGTCAACCTCTTGTCTTCGTTTTAGTCGAGAACAGGCATCGATAAATGCTCGCCAGAGAACCTCGGCGTCGATCTCAACCCGGTTATTCGATTTGACCTGCGGCGAATAAAATACTTGTGCCCTTTCCAGAATCGTTAATTCGCGATCAACAATGCATGCTTTCAGGGACTGGGTACCGACGTCAATGGCTAGGATGTAGTTCATATTCTTAAAGGTTTCAGGTGTCAGGTGTCAGAAATTCGATTGCGGATTGCGGATTTTTAAAAAAAATAAAAAAACATAGCAAAAGTCCATTTAGGGATTCAAAAATTGAGAATTGGGGTATTTATGAGTAAAGAATTGTAACTCATCCTTACTTAAAATTCCTAAATTCGCAATTCCAAAATTATTATGACTTTCAATCCAAAATCCGAAATCTAAAACCCTCAATCGAAAGGCCCTGAACCTTTACACGCTAAAATCTCATGTTTTGGGACAGCGGTCAAGTAAGAGGTCAAT
>CP070694.1:5107732-5116453 GCA_020353355.1 Desulfobacterales bacterium
CAGCTTTTTTAACATTGCTGTCATTGGTACCTCTCCCTTAGTTATCATTATATTCACATCGGGCAGAATACCCCCTCCCCTTAACCCTGTTAAATCCCCCGCCTTGCGGGGGGCCGCCGGAGGCGGCATTTAACAGGGTGAATCCCCTCCCGCCGAGGGAGGGGAAGTATATTCGTTAAGCGATGGATCATACGGAAACTTACCTTCATTTTGTTTTTTGTGAGAAACCCGAATATTTGAAATAATTTATAATTATAAACATAACTTGGGTTTGGTTTCAATGGCTATCGAATGTAGACCCGGGGTACCCTAGCCGTTATGGTGGAAACGATTTCATAATTGACGGTATTCAAGCGGGATGCGATTTCATCGGCCGTAATGGATTGATCGCCTTGTGGGCCAAATATGACAACCTCATCTTCTAAATTGATGTCGGAGAGATTTCCGACATCGAGCATGGTGAGGTCCATGCACACCCGACCGACGATCGGCACCTTTTTTCCATGAACCAGCATGTTCCCGCGGGATGACAGTAAACGATTAAATCCGTCTGCATATCCGACGGGAACAGTGGCGATGGTGGTGGGATGTTGCGTTTGATGGGTGATACCGTAGCTGACATTAAAGCCGGCAGGTACGTTTTTTATCTGAATGATCCTGCTTTTTAAAGCCATCACCGGTTTGAGTGCAACATCCATTTTGGTAATCTCATCGGACGGGCTCAGGCCGTAAGTCGCGATACCGGGTCGCACCATGTCCAGATGAGATTCCTTCAATTCTAATAGAGCTGCACTATTGGCGGCATGCTTTAAGGGAGGCTCCAACCCCGCACGCCTTAGCTGGTTGATAAAATCAAGGAAGATATCCAGCTGTTTGTTGGCATAAGACTTATCGGCGCTGTCAGCTGTGGCAAAGTGAGTAAAAATGCCCTCGATCTCAAGGCCGGGAAGCTTTGAGATCAATTCAATTTCCCGAACCGCCTCGTTTTTCAAATCCGGCGACGCCGTCCGTGAGATAAGTGCATCCGGCAATAAACCCAGTCTGCCCATGCCGCTGTCCACCTTGATATGAATGCCGATGGTTTTACCGCGTGATTGCGCTTTGCTGGAAAGGATTTCGGCGGTGGCACGGGAATATACGGTTGCGGTGAGATCAAAATCAATCAGCTTATCGGCCAGATCCGGCGGTGTATACCCTAAAATTAGGATCGGGGCAGCCAATCCCTCCTGTCGAAGTTGAATCGCCTCATTAATTCTGGCGACACCCAGCCATTCGGCGCCGTTTTGCAGGGCCTCGCGGGCAACTTCAGCTGCGCCATGGCCGTACCCGTTTGCCTTGACCACGGCCATCAGACGGGCACTTGGATGCGTAATTCGTCTTAATTCTTTGATATTATGTGCGTAAGCATTAAGATCAATTTCGGCCCAAATTAATGGCTTGTCCACGATTACAACCTCATTTGACTGCTTGAAACAGTTCCTTCGCATGATACGAACTGCGGACAAACGGTCCGCTGGCAACTTCAGAAAAACCCATATCGAGGGCGATGTCACGCCAATGCTCGAATTCTTCGGGAGGTATATATCGTTTTACCGGAAGATGGTGTTTTGTCGGCTGTAAATATTGACCGATCGTCAACATGCGGCAGCTAACCTGCAATAGATCTTCAAGCACCTGTTTTATTTCCCCGGGATCTTCACCAAAGCCGAGCATTAATCCTGACTTGGTGGGCGTGCAAAAACCAAAGCTTTGGACGCTCCGGAGCAATTCCAGTGAGCGTTTATAGTCCGCGCCCGGTCGAACTAAGGGATAGAGACGCAGCACAGTTTCAAGATTATGATTTAAGACGTCAGGCCTGGCCTGCAGAACGGTTTTAAGCGCTTGAGCGCTGCCCTGAAAATCCGGTATTAAAACTTCCACACAGGCATCCGGTATTTCCCTGCGTATCTCTATAATTGTCTTGGCAAAGATGCCGGCGCCCCCGTCCGGCAGGTCATCACGGGTAACGGAGGTCACCACCACATATTTCAAGCCCATTCGCCGGGCAACATCGGCGACCCGAACCGGCTCATCTGGATCCGGTGGTTTTGGGGGCCCTGCATCAACCGAACAAAATCGACAATTGCGGGTACAGCGCGAACCCAGAATGAGAAATGTAGCTGTCTGTTGGCCAAAACATTCCCAGATATTTGGGCACCTGGCTTCCTGGCATACCGTATGGAGGCGTTCCTTCTGGAGCATGCCTCTGACGTTTTCATACGTTGGTCCGTTCGGCAAGCGACGCTTCAACCAGCCGGGTTTTTGTACCAAAACTATGGGTTGAGATTTTTGTTTCATGTTTTTATCGGTGTCTATTATTTGGTGTTTCGTGTTTGGTTATCTGGCTAAAGAGTGTTTGGTTATCTGGCTAAAGAAAGGTGCCCGTTCGCAATGCAAAACACAAAACACAAAACACAAAACACTAAATACTGATGATTGTTAGCTCATTCTTTCGGCTTTTTAAAATGTCCTTTAACCCTGCATAACTGCTCCCAACTAACCGAATGCCGAAAACGGATTCAAAATTTTTTTTTACTGACTCTCGAACTGTATTCATGGAGATCTCCCTGGACAGCTCCTGTTTCATGGAGGTCATCCGCACATCCGGCAGGCCGCAGGGTTGAATCCAGGAAAAGGGCGCCAAGTCTAAATTAACGTTCAGGGCCAGGCCGTGGAAACTGACGCCTTTGCGAAGCGCAATACCGATACTTCCAATTTTTTTATCATCAACCCAGATTCCCCGGTTGGCAGGGTTTCGTTCGGCTGTGATTCCCCAAAACGCTACCGTCTGCAGCATTACTTCTTCTAATGTTTCAACAAAATCCACCACCGCAACCCTGGCGGCTTGCAAATCCATGATAGGGTAAACCACAAGTTGTCCGGGCCCGTGATAGGTAATGTTGCCGCCCCGTTCGACCGGCACCACCGAAATTCCGGATTTTTCCAGAAAAGATTCAGAGACCAATAGATTTTCATCACCACCGCGGCGACCCAGGGTAAACACGGGAGGGTGCTCTAAAAACAGGACGATATCTGATGGAACGTCTTTTTTTATGCGTGCGTCCACCAACTCGGTCTGCAGGTTCCATGCTTGCCGGTATTCAATAAGGCCTAGGTCTACATATAAACATCTGTCGTTCATTATTATAGGTTTCAGGTCTCGTGTTAGGTATTTAGTTTAGGGTTTAGGCCTGGTTTCAGGTGTCAGGTGTCAGAAACACAAGAGCTGACACCTGACCCCCCGAAACTTGAAACCTTTTTGTGCCTGACACTTGACACCTAATTCGCATTCCGAAATCCGTAATCTGCAATTGAGACTAGCCCCTCAAGCACGGCTTTCTGGCCGCAGCCGTTTCATCCAATCTTCTGCGCTTGGCGGATTTGGGAGCCTCCCGCAATAGATCCGGATTTTCTTTGGCTTCGTTGGCGATTGCGTTCATGGAATCAATGAAAAGATCAATATTTTCCTTAGACTCGGTTTCGGTGGGTTCAATCATGATCGCCCCCGGGACGACGAGGGGGAAATAAATCGTCGGCGGATGGAAGCCGTAATCCATCAGACGTTTCACCATGTCCAAGGTGGTTACTTTGTGGATCTGTTGGTATTTATCGGAAAATACGCACTCATGCATGCACGGACGATCATAGGCAAGATGAAACGTTCCCCTTAATTTTTCTTTAATGTAGTTGGCATTTAAGACGGCCAATTGACTGGCTTTTTTTAGATTTTCAGCACCCATGCTCGCGACGTAGCTGTAAGCCCTGATCAATACCCCGACATTGCCGCAAAAGGCATGTAATTTGCCGATCGATTGCGGAAAATCTATGGAGAGCAAATAGTGCCCGTCTTTTTGAATGACACGGGGTACCGGCAGAAACGGCTCCAGTTGGTTTCGAACGCATACCGGCCCGGAACCCGGGCCGCCTCCACCGTGGGGAGATGAGAAGGTTTTATGCAAATTTAAATGCAGCACATCAATCCCGATATCTCCCATGTGAACGATGCCCATTACCGCATTCATATTGGCACCGTCACAATACACCAGGCCGTCTTTGGCGTGAACTATATCGGCAATTGCTTTTACATTTTCTTCAAAAAGACCCAGCGTATTCGGATTGGTTACCATAATGCCCGCCGTTTCTTCATCCATGACCTGGGCCACATCTTTGGGCGCCAGCACGCCTTGCTCATTGGACTTTATTGGAACCGGCTTATATCCGCACAATGCTGCACTGGCCGGGTTGGTCCCATGGGCGGTATCCGGAACGATGATTTTTGACCGCGGTGTTCCCTTGCTTTTGTGATACGCGTGGAACAGAAGCATTCCGGCCAGCTCGCCGTGGGCACCGGCCGCCGGTTGCAGAGAAGCGGCATCCATGCCGGTAATCTCCACCAGAAATTTCTCAAGCTCAAACATGAGTTGGAGTATTCCCTGGGAAAGGTGCGGAGGCAGCAGCGGATGGGCACCGGCAAATCCGGGGTGGCTCGCCTGTCGTTCGTTGGTTTTGGGATTATATTTCATCGTACATGAGCCTAACGGATACATGCCGCTGTCTACGCTGAAATTCCATTGGGACAGGCGAATATAATGACGGATGACATCGACTTCACTTAAATCCGGGAAATCAGGACCGTCACCCGTAATAGATTCATCCAGCGGATACGATGCCACGTCGCGCCGGGGGAGAGAAAATCCGGTTCTTCCTTTTTTCCCTTTTTCCCAAAGCAAAGGTTCATTAAATATGAGGCCGGTGGTGCCGGGAAAATCTGTCATAATCTAACCTCCATAACAGGTAAATCGAAAATCCGAAGCACGAAATCCGAAACACATCCGAAATTCGAGTGTTCAAATGCTCAAAACAAAGCGACTCTAAGATTTCATTGCCCCGATTTACTAGCTTTTGTTTTGAATTTAGAATTTTTGTCATTCGACATTGTTTCGTATTTCGAGTTTCGAATTTCGAATTTTTCCACAAGTACCGAATGTATAAATTTATTTGTCTCGCCACTTATGCTTAAACGGCTATTTTATAGCGCCAACCAGCCTATCCATATCCTCCTTCGATATGGTTTCGGTGACACACAATAGATAATGATGGGGCAGCTCAGGGTAGTAGCATTCCAACGGTAAGCCCGCCATGATTTTTTTCTGCAACAGGTCTTGATACGTGGTATCGAAGCCTTCCGGAAACTGGACCACAAATTCATTAAATGTCGATTGGCTAAACGGCAAACTATAGCCGGCTTTACGCAGCTGATCTTTGAGATATTCGCATTTGTCATAGTTCAACCGGGCGAGTTCTTTAAAACCGCTTCCCCCCAGCGAAGCCATATAAATACTCGATGCCAAGGCGCACAGGCTGTGATTCGTACAAATATTTGAGGTGGCTTTTTCGCGACGAATGTGTTGCTCGCGGGTGGCCAATGTCAGCACAAATCCTCTATTGCCGTCCGCGTCTACCGTCTGTCCGACGAGTCGCCCCGGCATATTGCGAACGTATTTTTGTTTGGCGGCGAACATGCCCAGTGCCGGTCCCCCAAAGGTGCGAGGTATTCCCAGGCTCTGTCCTTCGCCGCAGGTGATATCGGCATCAAAGCTTCCGGGATTTTTGTACATTCCATATGCCAACGGTTCGCTGAAGCACACAATGAAGAGTGCTTTTTGGTTTCGCGCTTTTTTGCCGACGGCCTGAAGATCTTCAATGCAACCGAAAAAATTAGGTGATTGCACGGCAACGGCAGCGAGATCTTCCAGATTATCTAAGTTTGACAGATCGGTGGTACCGTTTTGGCTGTAGGGTAAATCTATAATTTCGTAGCCGCTAGGTGCGAAATAGGTTTTAATCACCTGCCGGTAGTTCGGATGAACCAGCTGTGAGACGGCCACCTTATTATGACGCGTTATGCGAACAGCCATCAGAAGGGCTTCGGCCAGTGAGGAGGCCCCATCATATTGGGATGCGTTGGCAACGTCCATACCCAGCAGACGAGCGGTGAGGGTCTGGTATTCAAAAATGGCCTGAAGCGTTCCTTGACTGATCTCCGGTTGGTAAGGGGTATAGGACGTCATAAATTCCGAGCGCGACAGCAAATAAGATACGGATTCGGGGATATGATGATCATAACTTCCGGCACCCAGAAATATTTTATATTCCGGTGATACAGCCATGCTGCCGGCAAGCCTATCAATATGGTTATTTAATTCCCATTCCGTTAACGCTGGCGGTAGGTTTAGCTCGTTTTTACGGCGACATTCTTGCGGTACGCTGGAGAAAAGATCATCAAGAGATTGCACCCCGACCGTCTGGAGCATCTCAGAAATATCTTCGGATGTGTGGGGTAGATAACGCATGAATGTTATCCTTTCAATTTTTCAAGATAAGCATCACCGGTCAACAAATCATCCATCTCCGACGGATTGTCGGGTTTGACTTCAATCATCCAGCCATCCGAGTACGGACTATTATTGACCAGTTCGGGCGAATCCTCCAAAACGGAATTTACGGCGACAACCTCACCGCCAACCGGCATATAGAGCTCAGATACTGCTTTTACGGATTCCACGGTTCCGAACTCCTCGCCTTTTTCAAAGCTGTCTCCAACGTCCGGTAGTTCGACAAATACAATGTCTCCCAGTTGATCCTGGGCATAATCGGTAATACCGATCTTCAGCGTGTCACCCGCTGACTTCGCCCACTCATGAGATTCGGCATAGCGTAGATCGTCGGGTAAATTTATTTCAGAGAGTTCTTTCATTACGTTGCCTCCTTTTGTTGTATCAGAACTGGTTTCAAATTAAAATATACAGAATTCCTTAAACTTAGGCACTTTAGACATTTAAAGGCATTTATCATTCTAGTACATACGGAACATTCAAGTTGTAACTTTTATACACGACAAAGGTTTCCACCGATTGGACGTCTTTAATCTTGGATACCTCTTCCGTATAAAATTCGAGCAAACCAAACCCGGGTTTTAAAAGAACCACCAGGATTAAGTCAAACCGACCGGTCACCACACTGACAGACACCACGCCTTTTATTTTGCTGAACTCCTCACCTTTTTTCACTAAATCCATGGTTTGGAGCTTAACCCCGACCATTACCACGCCGTGGCCGTCTATGGTCTGGGGGTCTACCATACCGGAAACCTCCAAAATCCCCTGCCGCATCAACTTATGGACCCGGGTCCGCACCGTATTTTCGGAAAGAGACAGTTCCTCGGCTATTTTTTTATAGGATTTTCTTCCATTTCGAAGCTGTTTAATAATGGCGAGGTTAGTTGTGTCTATATTCATGAGCGGTGATGAGATTTAAATTTAGTCAATTAGGTAAAGATTTAAAAAAAACTGATGATTCTGTCAATAATTAATTTATTTTTTTATGATTTCATCAAAAAATTGAAATATTTTTTTATATTCGCATAATTTTACCATCTGGCTTCTGTTTTTAAGACTGAAGTCAATCGGATAATATCGAAAAAACGTTAATGGAGTTGAAAAAACATTTTGCCTATGCTATGCAGCCATTCATTTTTTCAGACAATGAATGAGTTCCTTAATTTAGCTGTTATATCAAACACGTTAATCAGATGACGGAAATGGAGGTCAGCAATGAAAAAAGGATTCGTTTTAATCGGTATGATTGCATATGTTCTGATGGTTTTGGCATTTTATGCCTGCGGTCCCAGCGGACCAGAAACCATCAAAATCGGCGTTAACGCTCCGCTGACTGGAGATATTCCAAAAGTCGGTGAGGGGACCAAGTTCGCCGCTGAAATGTGGCTGGAGGATATCAATGCCGCAGGTGGTATTCAAGTCGGTGATAAGAAATACAAGGTTGAGCTGGTCATTGAGGACAATGAGTCCAAGGCCGAATCGGCGGTGAAAGCCAACACCAAGTTGATCACCGAAGACGAGGTGCTTGCGATTGTCGGACCCCAGTCTTCCAAGCAGGCGGTGCCGGCTGGTGGTAAAGCCAATGAACTTGAAACTCCGATGATCAGCCCCTGGTCAACCAATCCCAATACCACCAAAGATCGTCCGTTTGTTTTCCGAGGCTGCTTTCTCGATCCGTTTCAGGGACCGGTGGTTGCCAACTTTATCAAGGATGAGTTTGGCTTCACCAAAGCTGCCGTGCTTTATGATGTGGCCAGTGATTATCCCAAAGGCCTGGCCGAGAACTTCAAAGATGCCTGGGAAAAGAACAATGGACCCGGTTCCGTTGTCGCCTACGAGAGCTTTACGACCAAAGACACCGACTTTAGTTCTCAGCTGACCAAAATCAGAGACTCCGGAGCAGAAGTAATTTTTACTCCGCAGTACTATAATGAAGTGGCCTTGATCGTCCAGCAGGCCCATCAGCTGGGATGGGACAAGCCGATTGTAGGTAGTGACAGCTGGGGTTCTGCTGAGACCGTAAAGCTTTGCGGGAAAGACTGCTACGGTCTTTTCTTCAGCACCCATTATGCGGCGGCCGGTGCCACCGGTGCCACCAAAGAATTTATTGATCGCTACAACGCAAAACACGGCTATGTTCCCGATGATGTCGGTGCTTTGACATGGGATGCCATACGCATTGTACAGACGGCCATCGAGAACACCGGCAACCTCACCGGAGACATCAAAAAAGACCGCAAAGCGGTGCGCGACGCCTTGGCAAAGATTAAAAAATTTGAGGGCA
>CP070694.1:5116553-5129694 GCA_020353355.1 Desulfobacterales bacterium
TGTTCGGAGCAAAGATATAAAACCGGTTTTTAATGGCATGGGGATTTCGATTCTATCGACGTCGAAAGGAATTATGACGGATAAAAAAGCCCGCAAGGAAAACGTGGGTGGCGAGATTCTTTGCAACATATGGTAAAAAAGGGGATGAGCACATGTCTCGTGTAGGTAAAAAACCGATACCAATACCCGATAAAACAAAAATATCCTATGACAACAGAATCCTGACGGTTGACGGTGAGAAAGGTACCCTGACCCAAAGCATTCACCCCGATGTAGATTTAAAGATAGAAGACGGCGTAGTGAGTGTTACCTTGCTTGCGAAAAACAAAAATACGCTGGCCTTGCAGGGACTGACGCGCAGTTTGGTGAACAATATGGTCACCGGCGTTCACAAAGGCTTTGAGCGCACTCTGGAAATTAACGGGATTGGTTATCGCGCCGAGCTTAAAGGAAACAGTTTGGTCATCAATGTCGGATATTCGAATCCGGTGCAATTCGATTTGCCCGATGGTGTCACAGCCTCCGTTGACCGCAACAATATCATCAAACTGTTCGGCATAGACAAACAAAAAGTCGGATCGACAGCAGCTGCTATTCGAAAAATTAGACCTCCCGAGCCCTATAAAGGGAAGGGAATCAAGTATGCCGAGGAGTATATTCGCAGAAAGGCTGGCAAGGCCGGAGCAGCAAAACAGGTATGATGGCGGACAAGCCGGAACAAAACCGATATACAGTCTTTTGTACCTTAAGTTGTCCGCTAAATTCGAAATCCGAAGCACGAAGCTCGAAACAAATTCTAAAATATTTTGTAAGGGACGAAGATGGGATTTTTAGATATTAAAAAACAGGCACGGCTGAAGCGCAAGAAACGAATACGGAAAAAGGTCGTGGGCACTGAGATACGACCACGGCTATGTGTTTTTCGAAGCGCCAAACACATATATGCCCAGGTTGTCGATGATACCAAAGGGCAAACGCTTGCGGCAGCTTCAACACTTGAAAAGGCAGTCAAAGAGTCCTCGGAAGCTCAAAATAAGATGAGCGCCGCTACCCTGGTTGGTAAACTCTTAGCCGAGCGCGCTTTAGGAAAAGGTGTTAAACAGATCGTGTTTGATCGCAATGGGTTTCGATATCATGGCCGGGTAAAAGCTGTTTCAGATGGTGCCCGGGAAACCGGTTTAAAATTTTAAGTGACGTGATTGTAATGCGAGCGTGAAGGAGGCAAGCCCTTGTTCAAACCAGAAACTGAAGATGTTCAATTAATTGACAAAGTGGTGCATATCAATCGGGTGGCAAAAGTTGTGAAAGGCGGTCGCCGATTTAGTTTTAGTGCTATTGTGGTTGTCGGCGATGGCAGTGGATCTGTTGGCTTCGGTCTGGGCAAGGCCGGCGAGGTGCCTGAGGCGATTCGTAAAGGTGTTGAAAAAGCCAAAAAGAACATGATCTCTGTACCCCTGACCCAGGGCACGATCCCTTACGAGACCATCGGAAAATTTGGTGCCGGCAGAGTATTGTTAAAACCTGCCAGCCAGGGTACCGGTGTGATAGCCGGTGGAGCAGTCCGGGCCGTGCTTGAAGCGGCTGGCGTACAGAATATTCTAACAAAATGCCTGGGTTCCCATAACCCTCATAATTTAGTAAAAGCAACCATTAGCGCGCTGCAACAACTTGAAAGCCCAGAACAGGTCGCATCCCGGCGCGGAATTGGCGCTGAAGATTTGTAATGGCCAGCAGCCAGGGACCAGTGGCAAGGAACAGTAATTGCATAGCAATGACTTCTTGAAGGATATACTTGATGGCTAAAACCTTGAAAGTAACACTTGTGAAGAGCATGATCGGTAGGCCGGAGAAACATCGCCGGGTATTGCGAGGCATGGGGCTCACAAAGCTGAACAAAACCGTTGAATTGAAAGATACACCCGAAACTCGGGGAATGATCAAGGTTGTTTCTCATCTCGTAAAGGCTGAGGAGAAGATTGATGAAGTTAAATGAATTATCGCCGGCTCCCGGATCTCATAAGGCTCCCAAACGTTTGGGGCGCGGCGTGGGTTCTGGAAGCGGAAAAACCGCCGGACGGGGCAACAAAGGGTATAACAGCCGTTCCGGAGGCGGTGTCAGGCCGGGATATGAGGGTGGGCAAATGCCCATCCAGCGCCGTCTTCCGAAACGTGGTTTTACCAATATATTCAAAAAAAAGGTTGCTGTGATCAATATTCGTGATTTAGCACGATTCGATAGCGGCAGTTTGGTGGATGAAAATGCCCTGGTAAAAGCGGGTCTGATTAAAGGCAACCGCGACGGCATCAAGTTGCTGGGCCACGGTGAGATCAAATATCCCCTGGGGGTTAAAGTACATTTTATCAGCCATGGCGCCAGGAAAAAGATTGAAACAGCTGGCGGAACTGTCGAGGTCATAAAATGATCGGCAGCGGTTTTCAGAATATATTTAAAATACCCGAACTGAAAAAGAGAATTGTATTCACCTTGGCGCTGCTCATTGTTTACCGGGTTGGCGTGCATGTTCCCGTACCCGGTATCGACAGCTTGGCGTTGGCGGCATTTTTTGCAAAGGCCGAGGGAACCATATTCGGTATTTTTAATATGTTTTCCGGCGGTGCGTTTGAGAAGCTGTCTGTCTTCGCCCTTGGGATTATGCCCTACATCAGCGCATCCATTATTTTGCAGCTGTTGACAGTGGTTATTCCCCATCTTGAACAATTAAAAAAGGAAGGCGAACAGGGACGGAAAAAAATTACCCAGTACACGCGGTATGGCACGGTCATTTTGAGCATCATACAGGGTTTTGGGATTAGCGTCGGACTGGAAAGCATGAGCTCCCCCGGTGGTGCTCCCGTGGTTATCATTCCCGGCTGGGCTTTTCGGATAATGACGGTAATCACACTGACAGCCGGCACCGCTTTTATTATGTGGCTGGGCGAACAGATTACCGAACGGGGTATTGGCAACGGCATATCCTTGATAATTTTTTCCGGAATCGTCTGCCGGCTGCCCAGTGCGACGGTTAATATATTTCGCCTCCTGTCTACCGGGGAGATGGGTATTTTCCCCGTTATCATTCTGCTGGCACTGATGGTTCTCGTGGTGGGGTTTATTATTTTTGTTGAACAGGGCCAGCGCCGCATCCCGGTTCAATATGCCAAGCGAGTTGTCGGCCGGCGAATGTACGGAGGTCAGAGTACGCACTTACCGCTGAAGATAAATACCTCCGGAGTTATTCCGCCAATTTTTGCGTCATCCATCATCATGTTTCCGGCGACCATTGCAAGTTTCATTAATATTCCATGGATGAAAAACATTGCCGATGCCATGCGACCGGGGAATGCAATTTATGAATTGCTCTTTGTCGGATTTATTTTCTTTTTTTGTTATTTTTATACGGCGGTTACGTTCAACCCGGTGGACGTCGCTGAAAATATGAAAAAACATGGGGGATATATTCCCGGTATTCGTCCCGGCAAACGCACTGCTGATTATATTGATAAAGTGTTGACACGCATCACCCTTGGGGGTGCCATTTATGTATCAGCCGTATGTGTGCTTCCATCAATTCTCATAACCCGGTTTAACGTCCCGTTTTATTTTGGTGGAACTGCACTGCTGATTGTGGTTGGCGTGGCTATTGATACCGTCGCTCAAATTGAATCGCACATGTTGAGCAGACATTATGAAGGATTTTTGAAAAAGGGTGGAGCCAAAGTTAAGGGGCGGTTTTAATTAACCCAAATTTGAGTTGAAAACCCATAAGGTTGCCATCATCAGAAAATAGTATCGTTACGGTGATCTCACAAAGCGGGAGTTGCCAATGGCAAAAGAAGAACCCATAAAGGTGGAAGGCATTGTCCTGGAAACATTGCCCAATGCAATGTTCAAGGTAGAACTGGAGAACAAGCACCAGGTGCTTGCTCATATTTCCGGCAAGATGCGCATGCATTTTATTAAAATCTTACCGGGGGATAAAGTTACCGTTGAGCTCTCCCCATATGATCTAACGCGAGGCAGAATAACCTATCGCGAAAAATAAAACTCGTTTTTAGATGCAGGATTCTGGATGCTGGTGAGACCTGAACCATAATCGAGCATCGAGAATCAAGTAAGCATTATCGAACTCAAGGAGTATCCTTTATGAAAGTTAGGGCGTCCGCAAAAAAAATGTGTCCCAAATGTAAAATAATTCGACGCAAAGGGGTTGTACGAGTTATCTGCGAAAACAAGCGTCACAAACAACGGCAGGGATAAGGGAGGGGTAGCTTTGGCAAGAATTTCTGGCGTAGACTTACCCAAAAACAAGCGGGTTGAGATTGGCCTGACCTACATCTATGGAATTGGACGATCGGCATCGCGGCATATCCTCAACCAGCTTGCTATTGATTTAGACACAAAGACCGATGACTTGACAGAATCACAGATCAACGACATTCGTAAGGTCATTGACAACCAATTTAAAGTTGAAGGCGAACTGCGCACCGAAGTATCCATGAATATCAAACGGTTGATGGATCTTGGGTGTTATCGCGGGCTGCGCCACCGACGGTCACTGCCGGTTCGCGGACAGCGAACAAGTACCAATGCGCGGACACGCAAGGGACCGAAACGCGCAGCGGTTAAAAAGAAGAGTGCAGCCAAAAAGAAATAGTGCCGGATATTAAGACAATTGTGAATTCTATTGGATTTGTTTTGAATTTCGAGCCGCCTGCTGCGCCTGAGCGCAAGCGATGGCGGGCAGGTATTCGAATTTATGTTAAGAGGGGTGTAGTTTATGGCGAAGAAAACCCGTATTAAAAAGAAAGTAAAGAAAAATGTTGTCAGTGGCATCGTGCACATTCAATCTACCTTTAACAATACCATCGTTACCATAACCGATTCCGCTGGAAATGTTGTGGCTTGGTCCAGTGCTGGTTTACAGGGTTTCAAGGGATCACGAAAAAGCACACCGTTTGCTGCTCAGTTGGCTGCTGAAGATGCTGCTAAGAAAGCCATGGAGCATGGAATGAAAAGCGTTGAAGTGTATGTGAAGGGGCCGGGTCCTGGACGCGAATCCGCTTTGCGTTCTCTGCAGGCAACTGGATTTAACGTTGTCAAGATCAAAGATGTAACCCCCATTCCCCATAATGGCTGTCGACCACCGAAGCGTCGTCGCGTGTGATCGGTATGAGTTATCTGTTAATTGTTATTAGAAAGAAATAACGAATAACGAATAACCATTAACAATTAACGAATCTTAGGAGGAATAAGCACTTGGCAAGATATACAGATTCCGTTTGCCGGCATTGCCGGCGTGAAAACATGAAATTGTATCTTAAAGGCGACCGCTGTTATTCGGACAAATGCGCATTTGATCGACGTTCCTATCCGCCCGGAGAGCACGGAGAACGACGGGGGCGAAAAATATCGGATTACGGCATACAATTGCGGGAGAAACAAAAAGTCAAACGAATGTATGGTCTTTCTGAAAAACAGTTCCGCCTGTTTTTTGAGAGGGCGGATCGCCAAAAGGGCATTACCGGAACCAATCTCCTTGTACTGTTGGAACGTCGATTGGATAATGTTGTTTATCGTTTGGGTTTTGTCAATTCACGCGCACAGGGACGTCAATTTGTGCGCCATAATCATTTCCGGGTCAACGGAAAAAAGGTGAACATCCCGTCTTATCTTGTAAACATCGGAGATACGGTCGAGGTTTGCGAAAAAAGCCGCAAGATACCTGACATTGCAGATTCGATGGAAGCGGTGGTGAGAAGGGGTATTCCCCAGTGGCTCGACATGCAAAAGGAAAATCATAAAGGATCGGTAAAAGGTTTTCCGGTCCGTGAAGACCTTACCATGCCGATGCAGGAACAGCTCATTGTGGAGCTATATTCCAAATAAATATTGATTCCGCATGTTGATATGGCATGGATGAAAACAACTTGGTGACGGTAAACATCAAATATCCCAAATTCAAAACGATGTGGAGAATTAAAAATGGTATCTGAGGAAATGATGTATATGAATTGGCAACAAATGATTCGGCCAGAAAAAGTTCAGGTCAGCAGCCAACCCTTTTATGGCAAGTTTGTTTGTGAGCCCCTTGAAAGAGGCTTTGGAATAACGATTGGCAATTCCCTGCGACGGATAATTTTGTCTTCACTGCATGGCGCAGCCATCACGTCAGTGAAATTTGATGCTGTGATGCATGAATTTAGTGTTATTGAAGGAGTGCTTGAAGATGTTTCTGAAATTATCCTTAATTTGAAAGAAGTTCGGTTTAAAGTCGCAGATATCGAGCCGAAAACGGTTCGCATTGATGCATCCGGTGAAGGCGAGGTTACGGCAGGGGATATTATCAGTGATGACGGAAAATGTGAGGTGCTCAACCCAAAGCAGCACATTGCCACGCTGTCAGAAAAAGGCGCCTTAAAAATGGAAATGACCGTTATGATCGGAAAGGGATATTCCTTGGCCGAGAACAACAAGGATGAGGATGCGCCAGCAGGCACCATACCGATTGATGCCGTATTTTCCCCCATTAAACGGGTAAATTATGTGGTTGGAAATGCGCGCGTGGGCCAGCGGACGGATTATGACAAACTGACCATGGAGGTGTGGACGGATGGCAGCATTCTGCCTGAGGATGCGGTGGCCTATTCGGCCAAGATTTTAAAAGAACAGTTGACCATTTTTATTAATTTTGATGAAGAACTTGAACCGGAACCGGAAAAGACAGCCGAGGAACATGAGAAGCCGAGGTTTAACGAAAATCTCTATCGCAGTGTCGAAGAACTCGAGCTTTCCGTTCGTAGTGCGAATTGTTTGAAGAATGCCGACATAAACAAGATTTGGCAATTGGTCAGTAAATCCGAAGCAGAAATGCTGAAGACCAAGAACTTTGGTCGCAAATCCCTGAACGAAATTAAAGAAGTTCTATCTGAAATGGGACTTTCTTTGGGGATGAAGCTGGACGATTTTGTCCCACCCAAGGAAAACAGTGAGGAAGGAGAATAAACGGCTCTATGAGACATCGAAAAGCTGGCCTGAAACTTAATCGAACCACGAGTCACCGCATTGCCATGTTCAGAAACATGGTGACATCGTTATTCAAATATGAGCGGATACGCACCACGAATGCCAAAGCCAAAGAACTGAAGCGCTGGGCAGACCATTTAATTACATTGGCCAAACGAGGCGATTTGCATGCCAGACGGCAGGCGCTGTCCATCGTAAGGGAAAAAGAGGTAGTTCACAAATTATTCGAGGAAGCTAATCAGCGATTTGGCACAAACGCTGGCGGCTATACCCGGGTGATAAAGCTGGGATGGCGCCCGGGAGATGCGGCCCCGGTCTCGCTGATCGAGTTGGTCGTTGCCGCAGAAAAGCCTAAAAAGAAAAAGCTAAAGAAAAAGACCCAAAAGACGGAAGTCGCGAAGAAAAAAGTCGAGACTGCAGAAACACCAGCACCCGCAAAGGCAGCCAAACCGAAAAAAGCAGAAAAAAAGCCGAAAGAGGCAAAAGCCAAAAGGGCACCCGAGAAGAAAGCTGCTGAAGAACCAAGAGGGGTAAAAACCGAGACGAAGGCCAGGCGCACGACAGCGAAAAAAGAGACGGCAGATAAAGAAGAGGCCAAAGCAAAACCTGCCGCAAAAAAGCCAAAAGCAGCAGCCAAAAAGAAGACCCCAACAGATAAAAAATAAGCTTACGCTGGAACCAATAGCTGCAAAAACCCTGTCATTCAATTATGTCTTTGGTATCAGTCATGCTCTCTTATTTGCTGTAATGCCTCATCGGCTGCTTCTTTGACCTCTTTATCAAATACACCCGCCAGCACGAATTCCAGCATTGGCACCACCTGCGGTCGTCCGATTTTTCCAAAAACATATAGGATGTCTCCTTTTACCTGATCGGAGACCGCCTCGAAGCGTTCCCAGAGCGGCGTGATTGTCTGGGTCGCCAGATCCGGATGTTTGCTGATTATTTCTTCCATGACCACCATGGCACCCAAGCGGACTGACCATTTGTCGTCCGTTAGCACATCGAAAAACGCCGGAAATATCCTATTTTCATCAAGCATCATCCGGGCAAGCCGGGCGGCATTGCCTTCTTTTAAGATCATTTCCAGAGACGATGGGCCAAGCAAGCCTGGATCGCGATCCTTCATCAACCCGATGAGTTCATCCAGATTGACCGAACCCGTCCACCGGAGTTGATCATCCAGAAATAGGGTCGGCACGGACCGGATCTTGTATTGCGGCATCAACTCGGGAAACTGCGTGCAGTCGATGATAATAAGCTTTATGTTTTGGTTTGCCTTAGGCAGGGGTAAAAGCTGGCGCACCATTTGCGGACAAAATTTGCATTGCGGTGCCACATAAATTTTGAGGACGGCGGGAATTTTAATCCGGCGTACGCGATTTCTCAATGAATCAGGAATACTTATTTCGCTGAAAGTACCAAACGCCAGGGCTTCAAGAAACGGTTCAAGTTCAGTCCCTGTTGGAATGGCCTGATATCGAATACCATTTCCAATGCCGATCATCGGAGCACCCTGGGGTTCGCCGTCTGCCTTTTCGAACTTGATTTTTGGAACCAGCCGGCTCAATTTTTCACAAAACATTGTATATTCTGTGTTTTTTTCGTGTTCCGTTTCAAATAGGGTTAATTTGACCGGATGAGATATTTTCTGGTTCAATCTGCGTATCAGTTTTTCTTCATTGGGTGTCATAGGTTCTCCCATACCGGTCCTAAAAGATCGGTCTCGCCGGCACAATAATTTTACTAAGAAGCTAATTTGTAGGCTTCATATTTAAGAAGATTAACATACGCGTTGATGGATTGCAATTTTTACATTTTATCAGAAATCGGATCGCACTCAGGGTTGCTTGCCTTGACTTGCCGCTTTTTCTAATGGTATATGGCGTAAGGCAATGCCTGGAACTGGCGTAATTGGAAAACATAAATAATGTTGGGGATTAACCCCATATTCTCAGTAAGTTTTAGAAATTGCGAGACAGTGACTTACTCGCTTCAGATCCTTTAGCCAGAAAGGAGAAAAATACAATGGATCCGAAAAGCCTGTTGAAAGATAAGATTGTTCTGATTGTTGACGACGAGGTTGATGTTACAGATACAGTCGAAGAAGTATTGGATATGTGCCTTGTTCGTAAGACCAATGACTATGATACTGCCCGTCAATACTTATTGAGCTACACTTTTGATATTGTCATTTTGGATATCATGGGGGTAAATGGGTTTGAACTTTTGAAAACCTCTGTAAAGCGCGGTTTTCCAACGGTTATGCTTACCGCCTATGCCTTGACACCGGAGGCACTGGAAAAATCGATCAAACTGGGTGCTGTTTCTTTTTTACCCAAGGAAAAAATGAGCGATCTGGATGAGTTTCTCGCAGATGTGGTGTTAAAGGGCGGTCAACCGGTTTGGGAAAAGCTTTTTGACAAGCTGGGTAATTTTTTCAACAAGCGTTTCGGTCCCGACTGGAAACAACGCAATAAATTCTTTGAAGAATTCGAGCAAACCTTAAAGCAGATCAAGAAGGAAGAGCCATGAAATGAAAATCCGAAGCGCGAAATCCGAAATACGAAACAAATTCAAAATTCTAATTTTTACGGTTTCGTAAAAAGTCCCCGAATCGTCATGCAGGTCCCGGATCAAGTCCGGGATGACGGATCCGGCATCCAGAACATTTAATATTCGATATTGTTTCGAGTTTCGATATTCGAATTTCGAATTTATTTTGCGCAATAACCACAGTCTTGATTAACAACGAAAATGAAGCATAGAAGCGATGCGCTTTTTAAGGAGATCTGCTAAAGGTGTCGACATCAAAATTATTGACCCTTTCTGAAGCCGTTTCCCGCTTCGTCCCGGACGGCAGCTCACTGACCATGGGCTTGTCGCTGGAGTCTCTGATTCCCTTTGCAGCTGCGCATGAAATTATCCGCCAGCGCAAACGCAATCTTACCCTGATCGGCCCGATATCCGATATCCTGTTTGACCAAATCATTGGTGCCGGCTGTGTCCGCAACGTTCGGGCCGCGTGGGTCGGTAACGTGATTACCGGGTCATGCTACAATTTTCGGCGGGCAATTGAAACCCGTACATTAGAAATGGAGGATCATTCGAATCTTACCGTTGCTATGGCCCTGAGAGCCGGCGCGATGGGAGTTCCCTTTATGCCTGCCCGCACGGCATTGGGCAGTGATCTATTTAAAACCAACGCCAATCTGAAAATCATAAACTGCCCGTTTAGCGGCGATCGTCTGACAGCAGTTGCCGCCATCAATCCGGACGTGGCTATTGTTCACGTTCAACGAGCCGATGAATACGGGAATGCCCATGTCTGGGGCAATCTGGGAGTCACCCGGGACGCCTGTCTGGCGAGTCGAAGCATCATCATCACGGCCGAAGAAATTGTGTCACCGGATATCATCAGCCGTGATCCGAATCGCGTCATCACCCCCGGCTTCCGTGTGAGCGCTGTGGTTCACCGTCCCTGGGGAGGCCATCCATCTCCAGTGCCCGGCTATTATAACCGCGACCATCAGGCTTTTATCGATTATCGTAACGAAAGCAAGACAGTTGAAGGGTTTGCCGATTGGCAAAAACGCTGGGTGTCCGGCACAGAGAGTCACCAGGATTACATTAAACTATTGGGTGAAAACCGGATAGCTGAGCTGGCTTTGAAGCAGCATATGATGACGGAACCGGTTGATTATGGATACTAGTTGAAGGGTTGAGGGTTCCAGGTTAAGGGTTCAAGGTTTAGGGTATATAGCATGGGGCATGGGGTAAAGGATTAAAGATTTAGGGTCTTTCGAATTCGGAATGCGGAATGCGGAAGTAAAAAGGATTAATTGTGAATTTTAATTCCTGAATCCCTAAATCATCTGTCATCTGACTTCTGTCCTCTGTCTTCTGAAACCCGATACCCGAAGCCTAAAGGATTTTTATGACCAAACAAAATACCAAAAGTAGGAAGTGGACCCCTGCCGAATTGATGGTGACCGCAGCTGCCCGGGAAATTGCCGATGGAGAAGTGGTCTTTGTCGGCATGCGGTTGCCGCTGCTTGGTTTTTTATTGGCCAAAAGCACCCATGCCCCCGATGCTGTGGGGGTTTACGAACTGGGCATTGTGCGCGATACGCTCGCGCCGGAACCCATTCTGACGATGGGGGATCTTCCCAATTTGTATCGCGCTCAATGGTTAGCGGATACCGCCGACGCCATGGCATTGCTGCAGCAAGGCAGTGTAGATATCAGCTTTATCGGGGGCGCCCAGGTGGATCGGTTTGGCAATTTAAACACCAGCTATATCGGTGGAGTTGAAAACATAACAACTCGCTTACCGGGCAGTGGTGGCGCCTGCGACCTGGCGTGCCTGGCCAAGCGGCATATTATTATCATGTCTCATGAAAAGCGTCGTTTTGTTCCACGCGTTGATTACATCACGTCGCCCGGCTACGGCGATGGGGGCAACTGGCGGCAACAGGTCGGCCTGCCGCGAGGAGGCCCGTCCACGGTAATTACCACCCTGGGGATTTTACGCTTTGATTCGGATTCACGTGAAATGGCACTGTCATCGGTTCATCCGGGAATCACCGCAGATATGGTCGCAGAAAATACCGGCTGGCCGCTTCACATCTCAGCGGACCTGAGCCAGACGCCGGAACCATCCGATGAGGAATTGGTCATGCTGCGGCGCTTCGATCCGCAAGGCTACTGGACGGGAAGAAAAAGTTAAAGGTAGGCATCAATCTTTACTTAAGCCACTCGAATACATACAATTGTCTGTAAGTAATGGAATATTAAATATCAGGTTTCAGGTGTCGGGTGTCAGGTGTCAACAATAAGCAGATGTCTGGGGGAAGGTGTCAGATGTCAAAGTTCAGAAATTCAGATGCTGAAACCTATGGGGCCTGAAACCTGGCTGACGTGAACTAATCCCTTTCTTTCCATGGAGAAAAAAATGAAACTGTCAAAAAAACAAATCAAGGACGCCCTGAATAAATGGAACCGGGCCTGGGATGATCACGATCTGGATGGGGTCATGGAGCTTTTTCACGATGAGGTTCTGTTTGAAAACTGGACCGGTGGCCAAGCCAAAGGAAAACAAGCGCTGCGCAAGGCCTGGGAACCATGGTTTGCAAATCATGGGGGTTTTCGTTTTACGCCGGAGGACACTTTCATCGATGAAGACGAACAGAAAGTACTTTATCGCTGGCAGCTGGCTTGGCCTTCTTTTGAAAAGGGATTTGACGGCAAGCCTGAAACACGACGCGGTGTTGATGTCATCCATTTCCAGGATGGTAAAATTATACAAAAATTAACGTATTCAAAAACCACCCTTGAAATTGATGGCGAAAGAATCCAACTTGGTGCGAATCCTGCGTGAATCATATATTTTCTCTTGACAAAAAAACAGGTGGCTGTGATATAGCTATATTAAATAATCTTTGATAAATGAATATTGTTTAGTAAATCGGGAGGATTCTAATTAACCTTAGATAAAGGAGGGTAACTGAGGATGAAAAAATTGTTAATTATCGCGACACTGTTTCTATTTATCGGCATTGTAGTTGGTCCTGCATTTGCAGCAGACACATTTAAAGTCGGGGCCGTTTTTTCCGTAACCGGGCGCGCATCGTTTCTGGGGGATCCTGAAAAGAAGACTGCCGTGATGCTTGCTGATGAAATCAATAAAGCCGGTGGTATAAATGGTAAAAAGTTAGAACTGATAGTTTATGATGACGAAGGGGATGCCACCAAAACCAATCTGGCGGTCAAAAAACTCATGACCCAGGACAAGGTGTGCGTGGTGATCGGCCCTTCTTTGAGCGGCAACTCGCTGGCTGTCGTGCCTCTGGCCGGACAATTTAAGACCCCTTTGATTTCGTGTGCGGCCAGTTACAAGATCGTCACCGACGATGCCGGCAAACAGCGCCCCTGGGTGTTTAAGGTGCCGCAGTCCGACAGCATGGCCGCTGAAGCCATTTTTGCCCATATGAAGCGGAAAGGCATCACAAAAATTGCGACAATCACCGGAACCACCGGTTTTGGCAAAAGTGGTCAAAGTGAGCTTATCCGGCTGGCACCGAAATACGGCATCGAAATTATTGCCAATGAATCTTA
>CP070694.1:5129794-5141753 GCA_020353355.1 Desulfobacterales bacterium
CGACAAGTTTGTTTTTGATTCGAATAGTGCCGAAGGTACCCCGCAGCATGACTTCATGGTTGCCTCTTCTGGATCCGTACGAATTGAAATCTTTTGGCGCGACGTTATGTTCGATTAAATATCTTCCGGCGGGATAATCTTCGGGAATGGCACCGGCCGGAGAAATATGATCGGTGGTCACGGAATCGCCGAGTAAAAGCAGGGCGCTGGCGTTTTCGACATTGGCCGGCTTAACCAGATCCATGCCAAAACCATCAAAATAAGGGGGCTTTTTAATGTACGTGGACGTTTCATCCCAGTTAAAGGTGGTACTTTCTTTAACCGACAGCTTTTGCCAGAACTCATCCCCCTCAAAGATTTTGGCATACTCGGATTTGAAAAATTCCTGCTTGACATGCTTGTGAATTAATTTTTCAATCTCCCCTGACGTCGGCCAAATGTCTTTCAAATAGACCGCGTTGCCGTCGGGATCCAAAGCAAGCGGATCGGTGGCCGGGTCGATGTCAATGGTTCCCGCGACGGCAAAGGCGACCACCAGCATGGGAGACGCCAAAAAGTTGGCTTTGACCCGTTGATGGATGCGGGCTTCAAAATTGCGGTTTCCCGAAAGAACGGCAGCCACCGTCAGCTCGTTTTTGACAATGGCCGCATCAATTTCAGGCGGCAACGGGCCGCTGTTGCCGATGCAGGTCGTACAGCCAAAGCCGGCCAGCTGAAAACCAAGCTTTTCGAGATAGGGCAGCAGCCCGGCATCTTTCAGGTAGTCAATCACAATTTTTGAACCCGGAGCCAGAGAGGTTTTTACATGATGCGGTACCTGGAGGCCTTTTTCTACGGCTTTTTTTGCAACCAAACCGGACCCCAGCATGACAAACGGATTGGATGTATTCGTACAGGAGGTAATGGCGGCAATTACGATATGACCATCACATAGCTCAATCGGTTTACCATTAATAATGATTTCACACGATTTCCTTTCCTTGGGAGTAATATCGGATCGGGTGGTGCTGCATCCCGATTCGTCGTGAAAATTGGAAATGTGTTTTACGTTTGCATCTCTTTTGTACTTACCGCCGAGGATGGTGGCAAAATTGCGCTTTAAGTCTCCAAGACCGATTCTATCCTGTGGCCGTGCCGGTCCGGCCAAAGAGGGTGACACCTGAGCCAGATCTAACTCCAGTATCTCCGTATATTCGGGGTTTTCTTTGGCGGTATAAAACAAACCGAGGGCTTTGGCACAGGTTTCAACAATACCTGCCTGTTGCTCTCTGTTTGTCATCCGCAGATAGTCAATGGTTTTATCATCGATGGGGAAAAATCCGAGGGTGGCGCCGTATTCCGGGGTCATATTGGCAATGGTGGCCCGGTCGGTGACCGTTAAGTTTTGCATGCCCGGGCCATAGTATTCAACGAATTTTTCGACAACACCGTGTTTTCTGAGCATTTCGGTAACTACAAGAACCAAATCGGTTGCCGTTACCCCCTCCTGTAATTGGCCGACCATCTTGACCCCGATCACCTCCGGAATAGACAGGTAATAGGGCTGGCCGAGCATTACGGCTTCGGCTTCGATGCCGCCGACCCCCCACCCCATGACGCCGATGCCGTTAATCATCGTTGTATGCGAATCCAGGCCGACCAGAGTGTCGGGATAGGCCATCGAATTATTTCCGTTGTTAGCAATCATCACCACCTGCCCCAGGTATTCCAAATTCACCTGATGGCAAATTCCGGAATTCGGCGGCACGACCCTGAAATTGTCAAAGCTTTTTTGAGCCCACTTCAAAAGTGCATAGCGTTCGGAGTTGCGTTCATATTCCTTGGCAACATTTTTGGTTAAGGCATCCGGTGTGCCGAAAAAATCTACCTGAACCGAATGGTCGACAATCAGATCCACCGGAACCAGCGGATTGATTTTTGTCGGATCGCCGCCCAGATCTTTGACGGCATCCCGCATTGCCGCGAGATCCACCACTGCCGGAACCCCGGTCAAATCCTGCATGAGCACCCGTGCTGGGTGATAGGGTATTTCCTGGGGTGCATCGTAGTGTTTTTTCCAGCGCGCAATATTGAACAAATCTTCTTCGCAAACCACCCGGCCGTCCATTTTGCGCAACAAATTTTCCACAAGGATTTTAATCGAGAATGGCAACGTGCTGACCGTGGCGATCCCCTTTTCTTCAAGTTTGTTAATATCGAAGATATCGTATTTTTTTCCGTGAAAGTCGACTGTGCTAATAAATTCAGTTTTATCCATGGTCTCTCCTTTTTTGATGGATTGACAATGTTTTTTGCTCGGAACTCTCTATCACGCAAAAGTTTAAAGTGAGTTGAAGACGCTTATTTCTAACCTTTTCGGTTCGGGCTTGTCCGGGTTAGGTGTTTAATCTCCCCTTCACCGGCAACAATGACATCCGTAGCTAATCCTAAAAACAGACCGTGTTCTACAATCCCCGCCCGCTCATTCAATTTTGCCGCTAAATTATAGGGATCCACTATTTTGCCGAAATTTGTATCTAAAATCAAATTGTTCTGATCGGTTCGGTAAGGCGTACCGTCATCGTTTGTCCGCAACCTGACCGTGCCCCCGAACCCAGTCAGGAATTTTTCTTCCGTGCAGCGGGCAAATGGAATCACTTCAATCGGCAGCGCCCAATTTGTACCCAGTTGGGCAACGAGCTTAGTTTCGTCTACAATGATAATGTTTCGCCGGCTGGCCTGGGCCACGACTTTCTCGCGCAATAGGGCACCACCACCACCTTTGATTAAATTCAGTTCGGGATCGACTTCATCGGCCCCATCAATGGTTAAATCAATTTCCTGATGGGTATCAAAACCGACCAGGGGCAGGTTTGATTCCAGTGCTATTTTTTCAGTGCGAATTGACGTGGGTATCCCTACGATATTGTTTAATTCTCCTGCGGTTAGCAGCGCTGCAATGCGTTTCACGGCATGTTCGGTTGTGCTTCCGGTCCCGAGACCGACCACCATCCCGGACTCAACAAATTCAACCGCACGAAATGCGGCGCGCTGTTTTAATTCATCCTGGGTCGCCATTGGGTGCGTTCCTCCTGCTTAATTGGGCAGATTAATGCTATGGAAGTATCGAGCCTTGATGCCATTTGTATATTAAAGCAAAGGGCAAAGCGTAAAGGAAAATGAATTTTTCTTTTATCAAAACGCTATGCGCCATGCACTGAGCGCTATGCGAGCTAGGCGGTCGAAAGTTTTTCGCGCTTTTGCGCAATGCTTTTTATCAACGCCTCAAAGGGCTTGGCAAATGCCACCACACCCTCATCCTGTAATTTTTGCGTAACTGCTTCAAGATCGATGCCTAGATCCGCTAACTCGGCGAGCTGTTGACGGGCTTCATCGAGTCCGGCGGTAAGGGTTTCGGCTATTTTTCCATGATCGATAAAACTCTCCAGAGTGGTCGGGGGTAGCGTATTTACCGTATGCGGTCCGATCAATTCATCCACATACATCGTATCGGAATAATCAGGATTTTTAGTGCCGGTGCTGGCCCACAGCACGCGTTGCACACCCGCGCCATTGTCAGCCAGTTGTTGCCAGCGAAGACCACTGAAAATATGATTAAACTCGGCATAGGCGACCTTTGCATTGGCAATCGCTATTTTCCCCTGCAGATCCGAGCTGTCTAGTTCATCCAATGCTTCATCCACCGCGGTGTCCACCCGGCTGACAAAAAAAGAAGCCACGGACGCCACTTTATCTACGGGGTGCCCGTTTGCTGCCGACGGTCCATTTTCGGTCAATTTTTCGAGACCGGAAATATAGGCGTCGGCCACTGATTTATAGTTTTCCAAACCAAAAATGAGGGTGACGTTCACGTTTACCCCCGACCCGATTAATTCCGTAATTGCCGGTATGCCGGCTGGTGTTGCCGGAACTTTGATCATTAGGTTGGTGCGGTTGACAGTTTCAAACAGGCGTTTGGCCTCAGATATGGTTTTTGCGGTATCATAGGCCAAATGAGGGCTGACCTCTAAGCTGACATAGCCATCTTTACCATTGGTAGATTCATAGACCGGCCGGAGCACATCGGCGGCCAGCGTAATATCTTCGAAAGCCAGCGCTTCATAGATTTCTTCTACCGATTTGCCGGTTTTGATCAGCTTTTGTATATCCGCATCATAATCGGAGCTGCCGGCAATGGCTTTTTCAAAAATTGCCGGATTCGAAGTGACACCGGTTATGCCTTTCTCAACTAAGGTCTTTAATTCACCCGAGGTAATAATTGAACGGCGAATAAAATCAAACCAAATGGATTGTCCTATTTTATTGAGTTCAGCTATTTTTGACATATATCTCTCCCCAATTACTTTAGACCTAAAATGATCGGTTCAGGGTTCAAAGTTCAAAGGTTATGATCACTTGGCATCTCTCACTTTGTTCCAGGATGTGCCGATTTGCCTATTTCTCCCATTGCATAAAATTTTATGAATGACCATCCATTTCTAAAGCACAGCGGGCGGCACCCAGCAAGGCGGCCTTATCATTTAAGATGACTTTGACAGGTATTTTTTCCAGAAAATGTTTAAAGCGACCCTTGTCGGTGAACGACGCCATAAAATCTTTGCGGTTAATTTTCGGCAAAATTTTCGGAGAAATTCCGCCGCCGAGATAAACGCCACCGGTTGTCATTGCGGTGAGCGCCAGGTTTCCGGCAACCGCCGCCAGTATCGACACAAACATATTTACGGTCTTCATGCACAACTTATTTTTTTTTTCAAGTGCGGCTTCGCCAATCGCCTGAGCCGGATCCATCGTTTTCATTTTGTCGGATAGCCACTTCGGTTCAGAAAGCTTTGTTGATTCCTGCAACCACGAATAAATATTAGCCAAACCCTGACCGGATAAAACCCTTTCAATACTCACATGACCGAATTTGCCCTGCAAATATTTCCACAGCCGGACTTCTTCAACACTGTTCGGCGCAAAATCTGCATGCCCGCCCTCAGAAGCTACCGGCCAATATCGTCCATTGTTATAGATCAGCAACACTTTTCCCAGGCCGGTTCCCGGAGCGACGAGTGCAATATTTCGACCCCTGTGAATTCTCGTTTTGTTCAATACATACAACTCGCGGTTATTTAAGAAGGGGAGGGCTATCGCCGTAGCTTCTAAATCATTGATTAAACGCACCCGCGGCCATTTAAAGTGTTGCCGAAGTTGATCTTGCGAAACTTCCCAGGGTAGGTTGGTGATTTTGCTGCGCCCGTTTAATACCGGTCCGGCAATTCCGAAACAGGCGTTTTGAATACGAGCCGGGTGGCGCTGAATAAATTTTTTAATAATTTCTGATAAATTCTTCGCATCACGGCTGGGATAGGCTTCGATTACCTCGGGCAGAGGTCTGGATTTGCCTCTAATAAAAAGGCCCAGATTCGTCTTGGTTCCGCCGATATCCCCCGCCAATACAAGCATAATTTTTAGTTCCTGCACACCAATTTAGGTTTCAGGTGTCGGGTGTCAGGTGTCAGCAGCACGAAGTGCAGTGGCTGAAACCTGAACACTGAAACCTGAAACCAGACAAAAGGTACCTAACACCTGAAACCACAAAAATGAACGACTATATTTGATGCCTTGAAGTAGATGAATCTTTACAGTTATCTCCTTATTTTTTCAACCAACTCCAGTGCCTTTTCAACGACGTGCTCGGCGCTGATTCCAAATTTTTCATACAATACCTGATAGGGCGCGGACGCACCAAAATGATCCAGGCCAATGACCTGACCCATTTCCCCGACATAGCGATCCCAGCCCTGCGGGCTTCCGGCTTCCACCGCAACTTTGACCTTCACATCGCTGGGCAATATCTGACGGCGATATTCCTGCGGCTGGGCCTCAAAAAGTTCCCAGGACGGCATACTCACCACCCGCACTGCCAAATTTTTGGTATTTAGCGTTTCAGCTGCCGCCAGCGCAATTTCAATTTCAGATCCGCTGGCAATCAAGATGATATCGGGCTTTGCGTTGTCTGCTTCGCTAAGGATGTATGCGCCGTGATGTAAGCCGACAGCAGGCCCGTATTTTTCGCGATTCAGGGTTGGAATGCTCTGGCGGGTCAAGGCCAGCGCCACCGGGCCATTTTGTTGTTGCAGGGCTGCTTTCCAGGCCTGGGCGGTTTCATTGGCATCGCACGGGCGGATGACGGTTAGATTGGGAATTGCGCGCAGGGCTGCCAGATGTTCAATCGGTTGATGGGTAGGCCCGTCTTCACCCAATCCGATGCTGTCATGGGTAAATACATAGATCACCTTCAATTTCGACAGGGCTGCCAGCCGGATGGCCGGTCGCATATAGTCGGAAAAAACGAGAAAGGTACCACCATAAGGATATACGCCGCCATGCAAAGCCATGCCGTTTAATATGGATCCCATGGCATGCTCGCGGACGCCGAATCGAAGATTACGACCTTCATAATTATTTGCCTGAAAATCCGTGTGCCCTTCAATCAGGGTTTTATTGGACGGCGCCAGGTCGGCGGAGCCGCCCACCAGATTGGCTACTCTCACTGCCAGGGCATTTAAAACAATGCCGGAGGAAACCCGGGTTGCAGTGCCTTTCGGATTCGCGGGAAAGGTTGGAATTGCGTTTTGCCAGCCGTGCGGCAGTTGACCGCTTATCCAGCGCTGCCATTCCTCGGCCAGTTCGGGGTAATGTTGTTTGTATGCTAGAAAACTCGCCTGCCATTGGTCTTCCAATGCTTTGCCTTTGTCGACGGCATTACGGAAATGATTCAAGACTTCTTGCGGAATAAGAAAATTCGGTTCCAGGGGCCAGTCGAGGTTTTTCTTGGTTAACTTTATTTCTTCTTCTCCTAGGGGTTCACCGTGGGCTTTGGCAGTATCCTGCTTGTTGGGGCTGCCAAATCCGATGTGGGTGCGGACCGCGATCAGCGATGGGCGTGTTGTTTCTTTTTGGGCCGTAAGCAGCGCTTTTTCTAATTCCTTTAAATTGTTGCCATCGACCACCCGCTGAACATGCCAGCCATAGGCGACAAACCGTGCGGTCCTGTTTTCGGTAAAGGTTATATCCGTATTTCCTTCAATGGAGATATGATTATCGTCATAAAAATAAATCAGTTTACCGAGCCCTAAATGCCCGGCCAGAGAAGCAGCCTCATGGGATACGCCTTCCATCAGATCGCCGTCGCTGACGATGCCATAGGTACAATGATCGACAATGTCGTGTCTAGGGCGGTTAAAATGCGCGGCCAGGTAGCGCTCGGCTATGGCCATGCCGACACCGTTGGCAAAACCCTGGCCCAGAGGACCGGTGGTGGTTTCCACCCCGGGGGCGAGACCGTATTCCGGATGGCCGGGCGTCTTGCTGTTCCATTGGCGAAAATTCCTAAGCTCTTCCAGCGGCAAATCATATCCGGATAGATGCAGCAGGCTATACAGCAGCATGGAGCCGTGTCCGGCGGAGAGCACAAAGCGGTCCCTGTCCGGCCAATTCGGGTTTGACGGATTGTGCCGCAAAAATCGTATCCAAAGCACGTACGCCATTGCGGCCGCGCCCATGGGCATTCCGGGGTGGCCGGATTTGGCCTTTTCAACACTATCTACCGCCAGCATCCGAATCGTGTTGATGCATAATTCATCGAGTTGGGAATTCATTTAGCTTTCTTCTCCTTTGATCTTTTTAATCATCTTAGGAATAAAGAATGAAAAAATAAACAGGGCGATTGAGAAAAAGACCTTCAACGACACGAGTTCACCCCAGTTACCGGATGACCATACTTCTTTCAGCGTTCCGATGAAAAAGGTGAAAATAAACGTTCCAACGATAATACCCAGGCCGGTTCCAAAAAAGTAATCCCGGAAATGTACCTTTGTCAGACCCATGCCAAAATTCATGGGTGTGAACGGGAAATAAACCAGACGCAGGTATAATACGGTGGCGAATCCATTGCGTTCAATGGCGTCATCATATTTTTTCAGCCTGCCGCCGATCAAGGAGGCGGCAAATTCTCTTCCCAGAGTTCTTCCGATCCAAAATGCAGCACTGGCGCCGATCATCGCCCCGATCCAGACATACACAAAACCCCAGTAGGCTCCGAAAATTGCGGCCCCCAGTCCGGTTAGCAGCGTACCTGGTAAAAACAGACATACTCCGGCCGTATAAATGAAAATAAAAACAAGCGGTGCCCAAAGACCGGCGACTTCCAGAAATTGCCCTAGCGCTTCAGCCGTGAGATGCGCTTTTATCGGTGTAAAGCGGACCACAATGATTGCGGCGACAATAAATGCCAAAAAGATGACCGCTTTTACCAACGCTTTACTCCGATTATGTGTAATTTCATTACTGACCATTTCCATTCTCTATTCCTTTACTCAAATAAACTATTTAAACTTGTTTTAGCAAGGTGCTTTTCAAATTTTCGATAGTTATGCGCCATTTTCAGGTTTTAGAAAATTTGCGATGGCTTGAGGCCCCATACTTCCGGAATCGTAGAAATGAAGCATATTGTCCCGATTGTCACACGTTTCACATTCATTTAATATTGGTGTCAAAAAGGCCCAGCTTCTTTCCACACCATCCTGTCGCCAGAACAGCATTTGATCACCCAGCATGCAGTCGATCAGCACTTTTTCATAGGCATCCAGAAGCGGGCCGGTATAATTTTGCTGGTATTGAAAATCCATGGTTACGGTACGAAGACAAACTCTGGCACCGGGATTTTTGGTTTGAAACGTCAGGGTGATTTTTTCCTCCGGATAAATTCCCAGGGTTAATCGATTGGCTGCAATGGCTTCGCCAAGGGTGTGGCGGAACATCGAGTGGGGTACTGTTTTAAATTGGACGGTGATCTCGGTAATTTTTTCAGCCAATCGTTTGCCGGAGGTCAAATAAAAGGGAATGCCTTGCCAGCGCCAGTTGTCCAGAAAAACCTTCATCATCGCAAATGTCGGCGTTAATGAATCCGGATGTACGCCGGATTCTTCTCGATAGGCGGGTACCCGCAGGCCATCGATGGTACCTGATCCATATTGCCCGAGAACGAGAAAATCTGGCAGATTTTCGACCGGAAAAGGTCTTAAAGCCCGGAAAACCTTGGTTTTTTCATCTCTGACCAGATCGGCTTCAAAGCGGGAAGGGGGCTCCATCGCCGTGAGGGCCAAAAGCTGCATCATGTGGTTTTGAAACATATCTCTTAAGATCCCGGCCTGTTCATAATAACCGGCACGATGTTCGACGCCGAGGGTTTCGGTGGCCGTGATGCTGACATAATCGACATAGCGTCGATTCCATATCGGTTCAAATAATGAATTGGCAAATCGGAAGATCAAAATATTTTGGACGGTTTCTTTTGCTAAATAATGATCGATTCTGAAAATTTGATGTTCATTGAAATATTCATGGATGTGTCGGTCCAGCTCCCGCGCCGTCTGTAAGTTGGTGCCAAACGGCTTTTCAATGACTATTCGCGACCAGCCGTTGCCGTTGGTGTTCTCGATACTCAACCCAGCTCGTCCCACCAACCGGGCCACCGATGGGTATAAAGCCGGTGGAAGCGCCACATAAAAGATGCGGTTTCCCCGGGTTTTATATTGGGTGTCCAGATCCCGCAGAGATTCGGCCAGATTCTGATAGGAGTCCAGGTTATCATAGTCAATGACCCGGTAATGAAGGGCTGTTGCAAAATCCGTCCATTTGGATGAGTCCAGTTTGCCGGCCGTCTGTAGTGCGGTCTTCATCTTTTTTCTAAACCCACTATCTTCGAGCTGGGTACGGCCGCAGCCGACAATCAAAAATGGATCCGGCAACCCGTCATTTAGATATAGATCAAATAGTGCTGGAAACAGCTTTCTGGCGGTCAAATCACCGGTAGCACCCATGATAACGATGGTGCAGGGGTCGCCGGGCTCTGGAGCAATACATTCTCTGGGATCAAGGCCCAGATTTGGTGCGCTGGTCGTTGCCATTGCTTCCAGTACGTCGTTTTGATTCATGATTTTCTCATTCATAAGATTCTCCGATACTTAAGCCGGGTAAGCCGAGACTGAAAAAATGAATATTCAATCTTCAATATGAAATTTACAATCCTCTTCATCGCAGGCCCTTCCTTTTAAATGAAAGAAAAACTTTAAACCTTTTTGGACTTTCTCGGAGAAAATTTTGGGCGAAAAATACGTTCCGGCGATTTTTTTATTGATTTCCCCGATGGTAGGATACGGATGTACCGCGGCAGCCAGAGTGGAAAGTTTTACCTTTCCGTTTAATATGGCCACCCATTCAGCGAGCAAATCACCCGCATGGGGTCCTAATATCTGGACGCCGATAGGTTTTTCTTTCTCATTGAGGATCATCTTGATTTTGCCGACCTGTTCAGCTTCGGCCAGGCTGCGGTCATTGTCTTTGAATTCCTCGATCCAGACCTGATAATTTATTCCGGCTTGCTTGGCCCCTTTCTCATTCATGCCGATGCTGCCCAGCGGGGGATCCGTATATGTGCACCAGGGCAAGAAGGTGTAATCCACTTTGCGGGGAAGATGAAAGATAGCATTGCTGACCACAATTCCTCCCTCATAACCGGCGGCATGGGTGAACTGATAGCCGCCGTTGACATCTCCGGCGGCATAGATATGTTTTTGGCTTGTTCTCATGCGACGATCAACCTTTATTCCGCGACGATCGAATTCAACCCCGATGTCTTCAAGTCCAAGTTCTTGAACATTAGCTCCTCTGCCCAGTGCAACCAGAATGGTTTCTGCCGTGAGACGGGTAATTTTGCCATTTTTATCTTTTATTTTTACTTCTTTTTGTTTACCGAGATCGTTGACCTCCTCAATGGTAGAGTTTAGATGAAATTCCACGCCCTCGGAACGAAGGACTTGGTGCAGGATTGCCGACATGTCGTCGTCTTCTCGAATTAAAATTTGGGGGGCCAGATCGACCACGGACACTTTTGTTCCCAATCGACAAAACGCCTGGGACATCTCGCTGCCGATGGGGCCGCCGCCCAAGATAATCATCGATTTCGGCAAGTGATCCAGATAGAAAATTTCTTTGTTGGTGATATATGGCGTTTTATCGAGGCCCTTTATCGGCGGGGCCAACGCAGAGGAACCGGTGGCGATCACCCAGGTTTTTGCTGTAACTATTTCAGCGTTTAACCGTACGGTATGTTCATCACTAAAGCGTGGATGACCAAAATCGATCTTGGCTCCGAGGCTGCAAAATCTTTCCTCTGAATCGTGCTTTTGAATAATGCTGATGACTGATCGGATTCGATTGGATATTTCCTTGAAATCCACCGGTGGCACTTTTACCGGTGGCAGTCCAAATTTTTGCGAATTTTTCATCAAGTGATATACCTGCGCAGTTTTTATGAGAGTTTTGCTGGGTACGCAGCCAAAGTGAAGGCAATCACCCCCAAGCTCTTTTTCCTTTTCAATCAGAAGGGTTTTGGCACCGAGTTGCGCGGCACCGGATGCCACGGTCAGACCCGCGGCGCCGCCGCCGATAATGCCAATATCGTAATCATAGGTTGCCATACTGACCTCCTTTTTAGACATTATGAGCTTAATTCTCAATTCCTAAATACTTAACCCGCACAAGCCGGAATTGACGATTGAATATTCAATAATAGCGCGACACAATTTATTCACTACAAAATACACAAAAATAATTTTTAAGCGCCCAAATAGCTCAATCCATAATTACTTTGCATTTAATCCCCAATCATAATCTAAATATTTAATCTCCAATTTATTTCTGTTTGCTTCTAATTTTTTCTTCAATTCCTCGTTTGCATATTTCAGGTAGAACCCGAAGGGATCATTGTTGAAATCCTCCGCAAACCATTTAAATATTCGGCTGACATAGAACGCATTGTCTTCAAATTTATAGCCGGTCGGGTGATTGAGAAAGGATCGGGTGGTATCATCCAGCTGCTGGTCCAAAATATCTCCTCGGTAAGGCTCGT
>CP070694.1:5141853-5153109 GCA_020353355.1 Desulfobacterales bacterium
AGGACTTTTCGATTGCGGATTTCGGATTTTAAAATAATTAATATGACATAGGAAAAGTCGATGTGGGGATTGAGGAATTAGGGAATTGGGGAATTTAGAGAATGATTGATTAAACAATTGATATGTTTGAATATAAAATAGGCAGAATACATTTAATTCCTAAATTCGCAATTTCTAAATCATTATGACTTTCAATCCGAAATCCAAAATCCTAAATCCGAAATCGAAGACCTTGAATGAGGAATTCTGAATTTTGAGTTCAATATTAAGGGCCTTAAAAAAAATCGAAAAAATAACTCCGCGGCCGGAAGAATCTCAGATTTGGCCAAGGCCAATAGATGCGAAAAAAGCGGTCAATTCGCGAGTTAAAAAAAAGTGGCTTTACCATAAATTCGTATCCATCGTCGGTATCATTCTGGCCATCGTGGTGATTGCATGGCTTGCCGCCAGCCAGCGGCATTTCATCAAAGCCAAACTATTTCCCGATAACGCTCAAGGCGTATCGCAACAACCAGGCGCATCATCAAAACAAAAACCACCGGTTTATCAGGCGAAAATAGAAAAAAATCCATCGGAATCCGAAGGGGTTTCTCAGAAGCCTTCAGCACTGCAGGACAAGCCTTCCGTTACGCCGTCGTTTAAAAAAAAATCAATGAAATTCAGTTCGCAGCGATCGTTGCCCGATCAACAGCCGATGGGCAAGACGCGAACGTCCCAGGCAGCCGTGTATCCCTCTTCCGGTGAAAAGGACACTGCTTTACCGCATACAACGTTTCCGCAACAATTGGATCCACAGCCTGAGGTATCCGTTTCAGCAGAAGTTCCTGTGCAAAAGGCGCCACCAACACGAGCGATTACTCCCCCCCAAAAAAGATCTGCAGCAAAGAATAGCTTTGCCGCTCTGCCCCGTTTCACGGATTCCACGTTGAAGCTGCAAGCCATCGCATGGTCGTACGAGGCTACCCAGCGCCTTGCCGTGATCAACAATCGTATTGTCCATGAAGGCGAGTCGGTCGATGGATATTCCATTATCCAGATCCGCCAGGAAGATGTCATCGTAAACGATGGAACTGAATCATGGCGCCTGGAATTCACTTTAGCGCAATAGTTGACTATTCTACGAATTTATTTGAAAAAGGCGTATAAATACTCAAAATCAATATAAATACAAATGGTTAAAAAACTTTTTGCTTCCAGCGGAGCATGGTGTAGTCTGCTGGCCATTATACTTCTGGGGTGCACGCTGCTGGATATCTATCCGCTACAAACCGTGGAATATAAGGCCTATGACCTCATGACACGCCTGCGTCAAAAGCAGGCCGGCAAACCCGTTGTCATTGTGGCTGTTGATGAGAAGAGCATCAACACTATCGGCGGCTGGCCCTGGCCTCGCTCGTACATTGCTCAAATGATCCGGCGGCTTTCCGGATATGGCACCCAGACCCTCGGTATTCATCTGCTATACCCCACCCCGGAGTTGAATGCGGGTCTTGAAGAAATTAAAAATATCAGAGAATCCCTTCCGAAAGAGCTATTCGCCAAGAAAAAACAACGGCTTTCAAAAACGCAACTAGTGGTGAAAAAACAGGCGCTGTATGAAATCGATGGTGCACTAAACAAAGCGGAAATGCGCTTGAATCATGATAATCAACTGTTGTCTGCTGTAAAATCGGCCCGCAATATCGTATTGCCCCTGAGATTTGTGATCGACTCCGCTGAACATGAACCGACCTCGAAAGTTAACGGCTGGCTTCGGTTGAATTCAGTTGATTTGCGCATAAGCCACGACAGCCCAAAGGAGTCTGGCAAGTCTGCAGAGATTCTGGCTATAAATTTCAGGAATACCTTCATTCCCGCCAATAAGGTATTTCAGCCATTCAACGAATTATCGACCAAGGCCGGCGCCTTGGGTCATGTCAATTTGATTGCGGACGATGACAATATTGTTCGCAAAATACCGCTGATTATTCATTACCAGGACAGAGACTTCTTGTCATTTGCGCTGCAGGTCGCCGGCAAGTATTTTTTTAATATGCGTCGTGAAGATCTCGATACAGATCTCAAACCGGCTGCCGGCGGTTTGCAACTCCGGCATTTACATATTCCCACCGACAAATATTATCAAATGTACATTGACTACAGGAATCAAAATGAAAACATCCGAAAATTTTCATTCAGTGATGTTTTCAATGGCGACATCCCCGCAAACGCATTTCAGAATAACATCGTATTACTTGGTGTCACCGCCGGTGGAATATCGCCGCAGTATAAAACAGCGCTTCATTCCAATCTCTCCGAAATCGAAATCGCCGCCAGTGCCATTGAAAATCTCATCAATCACCGGCATATATCCCGTCCCACCTGGGCAATTGCTCTGGAAATTCTCGTATTGCTTTATTTCGCGTTTTTTCTCCTCCTGGTTATACCGAAGGTAAACTTGCGCATCGGCATGCTGATCCTCGGTATATTTTTAATCACGTGGGTCGCAACCACCGGTCTACTTTTCTTAATTTACGGCTACTGGCTTCATATCACTGCCCCCATTTTGCTTTCCATCGTAGGCTTTGTTCTGGCGCGGCACACGCGATTGTCTTCAGAGAAGCAAAAAGAACAGATTGAATTAAATAAGTCCTTGGGCTTATCCCTGCAAAGTCAGGGCATGTTCGATGCGGCCTTTGAAAAATTCTTAAAATGCCCCATTGAGGACAATGCTATAAAGCAGCTGTTATACAATTTGGGACTGGATTTTGAACGCAAACGAATGTTCAACAAGGCCTTGGTTGTCTATCGACGCATCCTGAAAGCCGGGCGATTTAAAGATATTCAGGAACGCATAAAAAACCTCAAAAAGATTGAGAAAGCAGCCGTCTTGCCCGCCGGATTCACCTCTAAAAATGGGGCACTGGTGCTCGATTCAACGACGACTAAGCCTACCCTCGGGCGATACGAAATTATTAAGGAACTCGGGCATGGTGCGATGGGCACAGTCTATCTTGGTAAAGACCCGAGTATCAATCGCGATGTGGCCATCAAAACCCTTAATTATGCGACCATAGAGCCGGGGGAGCTGAAGGAAGTAAAATCCCAGTTTTTCCATGAAGCCGAAGCAGCCGGCAAACTGTCACACCCCAATATCGTCACCATCTATGACGTTGGCGAAGATCACGACATGGCTTACATCGCCATGGAACTGATTAAAGGAGAAAATCTAACCTGCTATTGCCAAAAAGAAACCCTGCTTTCATTGAAACGCGTTCTGCATGTGGTCACCTCGGTGGCACAAGCCCTGGATTATGCCCACAATCAAGGTGTGGTGCACCGCGATATTAAACCCGCCAATATTATTCTCCAGAATGATGATCAGGTTAAAGTTGCCGACTTTGGAATCGCCCGGGTGATGTCTTCTTCAAAAACTCAAACCGGCGTTATATTCGGCACCCCGAATTACATGTCGCCCGAGCAAGTAGCCGGGAAAAGGGTCGACGGGCGTTCAGATCTCTTTTCACTGGGTGTTGTGTTTTACGAGCTGCTGAGCGGGAAAAAGCCATTCCAGGGTGAGAACATTACATCCTTGATGTATGCCATCGCCAATACGATGCATGTTGCACTGGCCGAGCATGCGCCCAAGGTTCCTCCATGTTGTTCACAAATTGTCGATAAATTATTGGCCAAAGGAGTTAGCCGGCGATTTAAAACCGCCGCTCAAGCGATAAATCAATTGCAGCTATGCCAGGCTCAATTGGACTAATCTTTGGTATTTTAACGTAACCTACTTAAATAATTATAAATTATTTTATTTTCTTGCCTTTATTTAAAGATGTTGATAGAATTTTTAGTGGTAACGGGTATCCGGCATACGATTCATTGATATTGACAATTGTTCTTAAAATCTGGAGGTCACCATGCTAACCATATCGTTGAAATTCAAAAATTCAGAAATCAAAACGGTGGAAACCGACAAAGCCGAAATTACCATCGGCAGAAACCCCGGCAACGATATACATATTGATAATTTAGGGGTTTCCAAACAGCATGCCAAAATTATCAAACAGGATGGTGCCTATGTGATCGAAGACCTCAACAGTACCAATGGAACCTTTATCAATGAAAAACGCGTCGCCCGAGCCGTACTCAATGATAATGATGAAATCCACATTGGAAAGCATTCACTGAAAATTCGCTGTAAAGGCCAGAAAAAAGAAACACCTGATCAAGACTTCGGGGACAAAACCGTCGTGCTTTCAAACAAATAGAGGTCCTCACGAAACACGTCCAAAAAACGATACGAACTCACAACCATCTTCCGAATTAACCCGCTGCCCTCTAGCTAGCCAGGCTGCTAGCGAAAGACGCTGGCATGAAAACGTATACGATCGAAATTGATGAAAAAATTTGGACCTATTTGCAGAAGCATGCCGAACCATTTGTGGATACACCCAACTCGGTTCTTGTCAAACTGCTCTTTGCGGATCTAGACGAAGAAAGTCAGGATGAACCCGCCTTTAAAATACCATCGGTTTCCGTAAAAGGTTCGCCCAACTCATTGGCCCAAATATTTGAAGTTGTCTACGAAATGGAAGTCAACGGGTATACACGCACCCAGGCAACAAACCGCGTAGCCAAGAAAAGAGGCACCACCCCCCAAACCATTACGTATCAATACTGCCGGCAATTAAATAAACGGGCTCACGAAATTGATGAACTCCTCAGTGAGCCGAACTACGGACAGTTTAAAGAGCTGCTGAAAAGTAAGTTCACGGATCATGAACAGGTGATTGATACGTATTTCGAGTCCTTAGCCGTGGCCGGCGCGTGATAGTGCCGCAACCCACTAATTATGGGATAGGACACTGCTAATCAGTGATACATCTCGTATTGGAGAGTAAATGAAAAAGCTTTGCCCGTTCTTAATGTGACGAAGCGTTTTGCTTGGAATACAACGGCGAGATATCGCGCAGGGTGGTAACTACCGTCTTTAAGGAGTTTAAAAAGGCGAGTATATCATCCTCGCTATTATCAATACCGAAAGAAATCACCAGTGTTCCCTGAGCATCGGCATGACTGAGTCCCATTGAAAGCAAAACGTGAGACGCGCGCAGCGAGCCGGTGGCGCAGGCAGATCGCGTGGAAACTGCGATGTCGTCGTCATCCAGCATCAGCATCACGCTTTCCCCTTCGATATATTTAATGGACATGGATACCATATTGGGCAGGCTGTGCTCGGGATGCGTATTGAGGATATATTCGTCGATATAATTGGGTAACTCGGTAAGTAGTTTTTCTTTCAGGCGCTTGACATGGGTCAACCAGGACGCCATATTTTGCCGAGCAAGCTCGGCGGCTTTTCCCATGCCGATGATGCCAATTAAGTTTTCGCTGCCAGCACGTTTGTTGTTCTCCTGAATTCCACCATCTAACAGCGGAAACACCCGGATTCCGCGACGAATATATAACCCCCCGACACCGGTGGGGCCATAAAACGTGTTGGAAGCAAAACTCAGCAAATCAACGCCTAAGGCCTGCACATCCATGGGTACGACACCCACTGAATCCACGGCATCGGTGTGAAAGATCACCTTTTTAGCCCGCGTAATCCTGCCGATCTCCTCAATTGGCTGAATCGTTCCGGTTTCATTATTACTGTGCATAATGGACACGAGTATGGTTTCATCTGTAATGGCATCGGCGACGTCCTGAGGGTTCACCCGGCCACTGGGGTCCACCGAGAGGGAGGTAACGTTAAATCCGGAAGATTTCAGTCTCCTCAGACTTCGGATGACGGCATTGTGTTCAATATTGGAAGTGATAATGTGCTTGCCTTTTTCAGCATTCGCCAGCGCCACTCCCTTGATGGCATGATTTACCGATTCAGTACCCCCGGATGTAAAAACAACCTCTTTTGATATCGCACAGTTAATTAGCTGAGCGACTGCCTCCCGCGCCCTTTCTAAAACTTCTGCAGCTTGCTCACCGGATCTATGTTGACTCGATGGATTATGATAATCTTGTTTAATCGCTGCGATCATCGCTTCTTTCACTTCCGGCAGAAGTGATTTTGATGAAATCTGATCCAGATTAATAATGCTCATGCTCGCCACCTTTCCCGCTATCCGCTTTAATGCTCTTCCTCAAGGCTTGACTGACACGCATCACAAAACGTCGCATTTTCAGAAAGCTCTATATCACAATAGGGACAGTAACATTTATCTCCATGCGAATGCTCGTGCTCATCTTTGCGCTTCGGCTCCGGACGCGTGATGCCGGCCAGCCGGTCTTCATAATTCTTGATGGCCATCTGCAGGGCATCTGCCCCCAGATTAGAGCAGTGAAGTTTGTTTTTCGGCAACCCCTCTAAGGCCTCGGCAACATCTTTATTGGTTATTTTTTTAGCCTCTTCAATGCGCTTGCCTTTGGCAATTTCCGTTAACATACTGGAAACCGCAATCGCCGATCCGCATCCAAAGGTTTGAAACTTTATATCCTCGATGCATTCGTCACTCACCTTCAGGTAGATGGTCATCATATCACCACAGAGGGGATTTCCCACTTCGCCGATTCCGTCAGCATCCTCAATCACTCCTACGTTTCGCGGATTCCGAAAGTGATCCATGACCGTTTTGTTGTACATGCCAGATTCCTCCTTTTTCCGGATGATCTAATTGGCTTATATCATAAGCATTCAATTTATTCAGTAAAGAGACCTAGCTAATTCTTAGCACCTTGGCCCCCCTTATCTTTCGCTCTTTCAACTCAACCAACGCCTGATTGGCCTCTTCCAATGCAAATGCCTGCACCTCTGGAACGATCGGAATTTCAGCGGCCAGTTGCAAAAATTCACTGACATCTTTGCGCGCCACGTTGGCAACGCTTTTGATCTCTTTTTCCAGCCACAGATACGCCGGGTAGTCTAACTGCAGCAAATAATCCTTGTCAAATTCTTCTTTACGTATGGCATTGATTACCAGTCGCCCGCCACTATTCAGATTGGCCAGCGCCTCTACCACCGGCTTCCACGCCGGCGTGGTATCAATCATACAGTCCAACTTTTGGGGGGATCGCTCTTGGGTCTCTCCGGTCCAAAACGCACCCAGGTCACGGGCAAAATCGCGCTCGCCTTGGCTTCTGGCAAATACAAAAACCTTCGAATCAGGAAATTTGTACCTCACCATTTTTAATACTAAATGTGCCGACGCGCCAAATCCCGTCAAACCCAAGGATTGTCCGTCTTGCATTTCACATAACCGAAGAGACCGGTAGCCGATGGCTCCGGCACACAGTAGCGGAGCTGACTGGTCGTCGGTAAAGGATCCGGGGATAATGTGGGCAAAATCCTCTAAGACGGTTGTATATTCTGCGTATCCTCCGTGAGCATCCCGTCCGGTTGCCCGAAATTGTTGGCAAAGGTTTTCGTTTTCGCTTTTACAAAATGAGCATTTGCCGCAGGCAGAGTAAATCCAGGCAATGCCGACCCGGTCGCCAATCTTAAAGCGGCGGGCTGCGGGACCGAGTTTTTCAACCACTCCGACAACTTGGTGGCCCAATATAATCGGCAACTTCGGCGGTGGTGTACGCCCCTCAATTTCATCCAACTCCGTATGGCAAACCCCGCAGGTTAATACCCGGACCAATATTTCGCGATCACCGGGCTCAACAACAGGCAGTTCAACCAATTGCAGTGGATTTTTATTTGCCTCGAGGCTGCATATGTTATTCAACACCATTGCTTTCATCTATTTCGGCTCCAAGCTGAGATATGTATAACCTTTGAGCCTTTTCTGCAATACTTAATCACCATCCAGGTTTCGGTTTCGGGTGTCAGGGTTCAGGGCCAAAATAATAGGCGTTAAGTTAGAGGTTGGAGAAAGTACGCAACTCGTAACCCGTAACGCTGCTTGCCGCGCCGTAGTCAAGCTTTTAGCGTAACGAAGGCGGGAACCTTTGAACCCTAACACATCCGTTAATGTCATATTCGTTTGCCTTGCCGCAAATAATTCTATAAACTTAATTTAGATTCTGCTGTGTCATGACCATGGCGAACCAGAGAGCTTTGTTTCAGCTCGGCATGACATTCATTTTGGGTTGGGAATCAGCAGAATGATGCTTGACCGATAATTTTTGGTTACTTAACTTAAATGGTTAAACGAAGGCTGCACCCGGGTGTAAATGAGATGATCGGCTCAATGCTCCGGATTCGGTTGTAAGAAATTCAATCTAGGGGATAGATTTGATGACTAGGCGTAAACGCATAACTACTTGGCTGCTTGCAATTGCGGTATTTCTCGTCGTACTCGGCTTGATAAGTGCTTTGCTGGCACCCCGGCTCATTAAAATGGGAACGGTAAAAGAGCTGATCGAGAAAAAGTTTTCTCAGTATACCGCCGGAACCATTGCGTACCAGCAAATTGATCTTGCCTATTTTCCTCGGCCCCGTGTAATCGTCCATGAGGTTAAGTTTTCCTCGCCAACGGGTGTTACCGGAGATATGCCCGCCCTGCATATTTATCCTAAACTTTTGCCGCTCATCTGGGGAAAATTTCGAGCGGCCAAGCTGATTGCCGAAAAACCGGAGTACACCATAAGAATTACTGAGACGCTATCCGATGTGAGCACAGGCAAGGACGATTTCTCATTCAGCGGGTCGATGCGCAAGGTTCAGGACCTTATCCTATCTTTACCCGAATTCATTTTAAGCGGTGTCAACATGAGATTTAAAGACGGCGCTTTAAATCTTTTGAAAGGCGAACGACGCATCTTTGGGTTTCACGACATTCAAGCCTTTTATACCCGACCTTCGGACAAAACCAAATTTAACCTGACGTGTAAATCAAACCTCTGGCACAGCATCACCGTAAACGGCTGGCTGGATGCAACCGAGTTTAAAAGCCACGGAAATATTCGCTTAGCCGAATTTCGACCGCAAAGCCTATCACACTATTTTTTCCCTGATTCACCTCTGAAAATAACCGAGGCCCTGGCCAATTTGATCATCGATTTCAAGACCAATGGACCTGATTGGTTTGAGGCCAATTTAGAGGGATCCGTCCCCTATCTGGAGTTGACGCAGGCAAAACGCAAACTCGTAATAAAAGACAACACGCTTAAAGGGGGCGTGCTGCTAAGCAAGAACAAGGCCACCGTTTCGTTGAAAGAATTAAGTTTGCTGTATCCCGGGTTACAGGTGTCCGGTGAGCTCATCATCGATCAAGACCAGCCCTTGGTTTCGATTGAAATGCAAGGGCGAAAATTCGATGTGGACGCCATCCGTAAAGTGGCCCTTGCAATAGGCGCAGACGCGGGCATCATCAACAATATTTTCACGGTTATAAAAGGCGGCCATGTTCCGCTGATTACCTTAAGCTCACATGGAGGGCGAATCGCGGACTTGGTTGATCAAAAAAATATGGTTATTCGGGGGCAGATGCAGAAGGGCAAAATATTTATCCCGGAGGTAAAATTAGATCTCGACCGGGTTGAAGGCGGAGCCGTTATATCAAACGGCATTTTGCGGGGACAACATCTTAAGGCGCATATGGGAGACTCAGTTGGCCAAAACGGAAATTTGACCTTGGGACTCAATGCAGACATCACGCCGTTCCACCTGGATATCATGGTGCAGGCCGACCTTTCCCAGCTGCCGCCGGTACTCAACCGCGTGGTTAAAGATCAAAAATTTTTAAACGAGCTTTCACTGATCAACAATGTTCGCGGTACAGCTGCGGGCAAATTGGTGCTGGGTTACGATAGGAAGCAGGTGAATGTGAAAGTAGAGGCTTCCGAAGCCCATTTCCAGGCTGGCTATGAGCGCATTCCCTATCCGCTCAAGATTGACGGCGGGACATTTTTCTTTGATGGGCTGCGGCTTGCGATCACTAATTTTAACGTGGCGCTTGGCAAATCGCTATTTTCAGATCTGTCCTCCACGCTGAGGTGGGAAAAAACAACCCTGTTACAATTAGCAGCGGGAATCACCAAGCTCGATATGGAAGAGATTTATCCCTGGTTGGTATCTTTGGGAATGATTCAAGGTGAACTGCGCAGTATCACATCCGTCAAGGGTATGATTCTATTCCATGACACCACCCTGGAGGGTCCGTTATTTCAACCCCAAGTTTGGCAGATTCGATCCCAGGGAGAATTCGATAAGCTTGAGATGAATAGCGTTAACCTGCCGAGTCGCTTACAGATTATCCGGGGACAATTCAGCTGCCAGGATACACAGGTTCATGCAGAAAATGTAGATGCAAGCATTGGGGAATCGTCATTTTCACACGTATCCGCCGAATTTGACTGGGGCAAACATCCAACCGTGATGATACAATCGAGTCCGGCAAAAATCCGAGCCGATGAGCTTTATTCCTGGCTGTTAACGTTTGACGAGCTAAAGCAAAGTCTCATAGAATTTCAACCGATACACGGCACTTTGGTATTTAACACATTGATGATGAAGCGACCGCTTTCAGGTCACCGCAGCCGCCAATTAACGCTGGTTGGCAACTTGAGTGAATCCGTTTTAGATTCGAAACGATTTCCGTTATCGATCCGGATCGATAACGGACAAGTTTCCTGGCAGGAAGCACAATTGCGCCTCAATGATTTTAACGGCGGCTTCGGGAAATCAACCTTCCAGCAGCTATCCTCGACGCTAATTTGGGGCAACATTGCCACAATCGAAGCCAAATCCAAATCTGTAACTGTTTTCTTAAACGATATCTGGCCCTGGCTCTCAGCTTCTGAAGAGCTCCGCGACAGGCTCTCAGACATTCGCGCATCACAGGGTATGGTCACGTTAAATGATCTGGAAATTAACGGCCCCTTGTACCGTCCGGGTGAGTGGCGTCTATTTTCAAGCGCCGACATGCAAGACATCGTCGTGCAATCAGATTTTCTGGATGAACCCATAACATTGACGCGCGGAAAATTTATCTTAACCCAAAGGGATTATGCCGGTGCTCCTCATAATTGCATCAAACTCGGCTCAACCCATTTAAAATGGGGGGAAGGCAATATACGGCTTATCGGGGATATTTTCTTTTCACCAAAAACCTTTGCTGTCGATATGAATATTTACCTGGACAGCATGGATTGGAGCCGCGTTGAAAAGTTTCTCGATGGTGTCGATCAAAAAACCGATGATGTTGCCGATCATTCGGGGCAATTGAATATCCACGCCACCCTCGATATCACATCCGAAAAATTCACCTATCACGGTTATGTCTTTCAATCGATCCAGGTAAATGTGTCTCTTAAACCTCAAGA
>CP070694.1:5153209-5176293 GCA_020353355.1 Desulfobacterales bacterium
CTCCACAGCAACGCGCCGGTTCACGTCTTCGATGTGGGGATTAAGCCCCCTGTTTTCATGGATGACGACCCCCCCGGGGAGTTTCGCATCGCCTTTCGGCCTCGCTAAATAAGCACGAACCTCGCCGGTTGCACCGGGATAATTCGTATATTCCGTATAAAGGCGGGGATCATCTTTGGCAACGATTTCAGCTTTGGCATTGGTGCTTTCTAGTAAAGACAGCAGCGTGAAAGCAGCAGCGGTCCCACCGGCGAGAAAGGTTAATTTCTTGAGGAATTGGCGACGATCCAGTGATCCATCAGTATATTGATTGTATAAATCAATAATTTTCTGATCCATGATTGCTACCCCCTTTCTTCGATGGATTGGTGTTTAAAAATCCTAAACTTTAGATAAAAAATGATAGGAGAGATATGATGAATCAATATGCTGTAAATAAGAATTAAATGTCAATCAAAATTAATTTTCACGGTATCTCACGAGAGACGTTCCTTGGATTATCGTCAAGCGTAAAATATGTGTTGGAGAAGCGACGGTTATTGTTATTTCTTAAAATTTCCAATTTGCGTTCAAAGCCAAGAAGAAGATATCATTGCGATCGTATTCTCCTTTGAGGAGATCATTTTTGATCTTGGTATCGCCGTAATCCGCATATACGAATTGTCCGCCGACGGATAGTTTTTCGCTGCATTGATATTGCATACCGGTGGCATAACGAATTTGTCTGTCAATTGGCATATCCGGTGTGCGGTCGTCGGAGTCGACCGGGGAGGTGTCGTAGGCAAACCCCGCCTGAAGCAACCATTTATCAACCGGCCTATAATGCACGCCGGCGGCAAATTTCCAGGTATCGTCCCAGTTGCGAGAAATTTTTTGCGAGCCGCGGCCTGTGGAGATATTGATATCCTCAAACGCGCTCCAGTCTTCCCAGGCGATGGATCCGAGCAGCGCCCACCGATCGTTAATATCGTGATATAGGCTGGCCCTGACAGACTGAGCCAGGGTGATTTTGGTGTCGGTTCCTGCCTCAAATCCTGGCGGCTTGATTTTGACATCACCGCTGAATTCGGGTTCGATCTCCGATTGATAAATGATTCCGAACCGTGTTCGCTTGCTTAATTCAACCAGGGCGCCCGCATCGTAGCCGAAGGCCACATCATCACCGTCGATTTCAACTTCGCCGTTGCCGTTGGGAGGCGGCACCTTTGTTTTCATCTCCAAATTGGCGTACATGATTTGAGGGCCGCCGCCAACCGAAAGCCAATCGGTGATCCGATAAGCGAGGGTCGGGTTAAACGTCACCGTCAACAGCCTCACCTCAGTATTCAGATAACGACCGGCCCAGTCCTCATCATAATCCAGCACAGCTCCTGTAATGGAAATTATGTTGGCACCCAGCTTCAGATTGTCTGTCAGACTGTGAACGTAAAAGGCAGCCAGCAAGGGAGCTGGGCCGCCGGCATCGCCGCCGTCACCGCCGGCGATGGGTGTATCGGAATCCGGATCGAATTTAACGGTGGAATAAATCAAACCGCCGGTGACCATTAATTCCTGGCCATTCAAACGGGTCATGCCGGCTGGATTATGGAAAGAGGTAGATGCGTCGCTGGCCACGGCCTGAGCGCCGGCACTAGCCACCCCCATACTGGGTGTGCCGAATTCGCTTATATAAAGCCCGCCGGCCCGGGCTGTTCCGATGAAACCAACCAAAATCATGCAGACAGGAAATAAAAAACAACTAAACCTCAGTCTACTTAAATGCAGATTTCGTTTACATTGCATAATGCCTCCTATCTGGAATTCCACTCCCAGTTTGGCGGCAGCTTGCCGATAAAAGCCAGCAACACTGTCGGCCTGAAAGATCTCTTCCCTATCGCCCGACTATCGGTCAACAGTTGCCTGGGACCAGGACTTTGGCGGCGGATACGCTTCGATCATTGGAGACGGCGTTCCGTAGTGTCCATCTTTCATTCAAAAAAATAGCGAAACCCAAGCTCAAAAGTAAATTTTCGATCACCACTATTGCTGTCGTTGTCAACGCCAAAGCCCGGTTTAGCGTAGAATATATAACCGTCTCTTAAAATTTTCCCGAGCTCCGGCCCGACCCAGAAATCGAAATCACTTTCCTTAAAATCATAGATCGGCTGGAACTCGGTCAGCAGGTATAACCCGGCCAGATCGAAAACATGCCAGCCTTTATCCTCCGGGTCTTTTAGATGGGCCGGCATGGAAAGCGGCTGCATCCAGAACCAGCGTCCCCTGTAGCGTGAGGTGTGATCCCTGCTGCTGTCCTTTAGCGCATCGAAGTCATAGAAGTTCATCGATGCAAAAAAGCCAAGGCCCAGGGGCGGACTTTTAAATGGCATGTCAAATACAAAAACAATACCCGGAGATAAAATCCAGGCTTCACCGCCAAGGATATCCTCGGTGGCGGTTGGCAGCGTGGTTTCAACCACGGGGAAAATGGAAAAGTCTTTTTCACCGCCCATAAACGTGAATCGTAAACTGTCAATCTGGTAAAAAAAGCGAAGGTTCAAGTCGCCCATGCCAACCACGTCACCGTCGCTCTCAAGGTCGTTGAAGGGAAGACCGCCGCCCCCTCCCGGTTGGTTGCCGATGGGAGGCAGGTCTCCGCCGATGCCGCTTTGCTGGAATTGTTTGAACGCATCGACGCTTGAGTAGTCGATTTCCTTTGCCACCGGCCATTCATAAGTAAATGCGAACTTGGGGTTGAAAGCCAACATGCCGAAAAGTACAAACTCATTGACTTCAACATCGTTTTCCAACTCGGTATAGCGGTAGTACGGCATGAACTTGCTGCTGAAATCACAGGGGTCGGTGCCGGTTTCGTCCTTTTTCTCCTGAGCCACAGCACCGCCCATGGGTGCCAGTGTGGCGAAAATGAAAAAGGACGCTGACGCCATAACGTAAAACCTTTTCATATATCCTCCATTTAATTTTTTAAAAAATCAATCGGATGTCAATGTTCTTTTTTCGACAGATGAAACAATCTTCAATTATAAATTGCTTAACAGCCTCTGCCACCAATGACAATTGAGGCACTGTAGCAGATGCTGTGGTAGTCAAATTTGGCGACGGACCGGAGCAAATCTCCTGTCCGTCCGTTTGCTTTAATCGTGCGGAGTGAGCTCGGCGCCTTTAGGCATCTCCGGTTGCCGATGCGGAAACTCCCGGATCATCATCATGTGATCCCGCATGTGATTTTGAATGGGCGTAACTGCAAAAAGCCCGGGATACATCGCACCGAATTTCTCTCCCGGGTCCCGCCGGACATTGTAGAAGTCCATACCGGGAAGACCTCCGTGGCCGGGGCCTGTCATGAGAACCTTATAGTCCTCGTAGCGCAATGCACCGATTTGGCCACCGCTGTAATGAAACATGTAGTTGCGCCGGGAATGACCTTCGCCGAGCAACAGCAAGGCGATCTGATCGATGCCGTCAGTTACCCGATCAGAGGGAACCTTGTCCATCGCACCGCCAATTCGCGCGGCGGTAGTGTAAAGATCCACAAGGTGGATCATATCGGCCGGATCCTGATTGGGTCCGATCATACCAGGCCACCATGCCATGGCCGGCACCCGCACGCCACCCTCGGTCACAGAGCCCTTTCCGCCCCGGAGCCAAGAATAGCCGGACGTCGGATAAAACGCATACATCGGCCCGTTGTCGCTCCACCAGACAACGAGTGTGTTCTCGGCAATCCCCTCGTCCTTCAAAGTTTGCAAAAGGCTCTGCACATGCGCGTTGTGCTGGGCCATCATCGACGCCTGGGCATTAGCGCGATCCACATGCGGCGCATTCTGGTAATCCTCGGCGCCGGTGATCTGCTGGGTGTAGGTCGCCCAGTAAATAAAAAACGGCTTCTTGGATTTGCTCTTGTCTTTTACGTAGTCAAGGATCTGGCGGATGGATTCCTTTTCGAAGGCGTCCTGGCGCTTGATGCTCAGAGTTCCGGCAGGTCCCTCAATGGGCTTGCGTTTCTCGCCCTTGCGGCCCACGTAACCTGCTGGCCCGTCGAGATCGATGCCCGTCATTACCTTGTACTTTTCGTTTCCCGGAAAATCGTAGAATGGACTTTTGAATGGAGTTGGTTGGTTGATCAGCGCCGGACTCTCGGGCCACACATCCGGGGCACCGTTAAAAAGGCCGTAGTAGGCATATTCATAGCCCTGGTTTTCGGGAGCCTGCTCGGGAAGTTCTCCCAGATGCCATTTGCCCCACATGGCCGTGTGATATCCGGCCTCAGAAAGCACCTCCGCAATAGTAACTTCTTCGGGGGAAAGCCCTTCGGTCTGACCGGGCCACAGCACACTCAGCAGTCCCGTGCGCACGGGATGCCGGCCCGTGTTGATGGCAATGCGCGACGGCGTGCAGGAGGGCTCGGCATAGGCAGACCAGAAGCGCATACCCTCATACGCCATCTTGTCCAGCTCCGGTGTGGGCGTGCCGCGGTGCTTGCCGCCGCCCTGCCAGCCCATCTCACCCCAGCCGACGTCGTCGGACAGGATGTAAATAATATTGGGGCGCTTGCCGAACTTATCCCTCAACGCCGCAAGTTTCTCTTCGATTTGCTGGTCCTCTTCCGCCCATTTCGCCTTGTTCTTTTTTTCCAATTCATAATACGGCGCGTCAAACTGGGCGGCCTTTAAATGCATTGGAAGGGCGATCATGAAGCTCGCCACTGACAAAATTACAATTGAAAATGTTTTCATTTTTATCTCCTTCCGCTCATTTATGATAAAGGCTTGGCTCTGATGCCCTCAATCGCCTCAAGCCCCTCTGTTTGAGAAATCTGATTCAACTGGATCTCAGGGGGTTCGGTCGACAGGTCGATTAATGCCAGGATACGGCGGTATTCATCGGATCGAATATGATCTTCAAAATCTTTGCGCGTATGCCAACGTTCAATCAAAATCATGGTATCGGGATCATCCGTGTCCTGACAAAACACAATGCCCTTACAGCCGGGTTTGACTCTAGTGGGACCTATCATGGACCTGACTGTTTTGAGGGCATCTTGGTGGTTTTCGGGGGACACCTTGACCTTAAGAGATGCGATAATCATAGAGGGTTTCCCGACAAAGTATTAGTTTTCACATAGAGAAAAAGGGAGGCGTTCAAAACTTGCTTCTGCATCAGCCTCAGGGCAACTGCATTTTTGCCAGCTAGCATCGCACGTTTTGTACCAAAAAGGGCAAGTCGAGCAATGAATCTTCTAAGCTATTAAAAATTTTATATTTTTTATTTTTTAAGGGATAATAAGGTGCTGGAAAAGTGTTTGAGAAAACTACAATATTTTGGAGATTACTACAAAATGTTGGAGAAATTTCCTCTAATTAATGGATTTTCAATGCGCACACCTCGAATCACCTGGCCGTCGCTGAAATCCTCCGACCAAAGCTTTTCACATTTTGCACCTTCAGCTGCGGTGACGATGAGCGCATCCCAGAAAGACAACTTATTAATTATGCTGCAATCGATCGCTTCTTTAATGATCTCGGGGGTAATGATAACCGTTTCGAATCGTTCAAATGAATGCAGGATATCTTTTACAATCAGAACATCAGCGCCAAGTTTGGTTGTTGATGCAACATAGAATTCTTGCATTACCTGAGTAGATATTACCCCCCGCAAGTCTACGGTCAATGTTTTCAGGAGTTCGCGACATTTTTTTCTTTTTTCTGGTTCAAACTGGTCCAGGCTGTAAACCAGGATATTGGTATCAATGAAGATCTTAGACATTGTAAAGTTCCTCGCGATTCCATTTGCGACCCTCGGAATTGCCGCCGGCACGATCCATAAGGCGAAAGCATTCCTCGAGCCAATCGTCCGATTGGGATCTAACAGTCTGTTCCAAAAGCTTCCGAATGAGCGCGTTCATTGATGTTTGATGCTTTTCCGCGTAGCGCCGACCGGACTTAAGCAATTCCTCATCCAGTGAAATGGTTATATTGGGCATGGCAAACCTCCTTGATTATTTTACACATTATAAGTGTACACTGGTTATGTGTCAATAATTAATATAATCTCAATGATGGCTGAGACATTCCTCCAATATTTTGGAGATTTTAAACGGAAATAAGGTCCTTCTGCGGCCGTTTGATTTTCAGTTTCTTCATACGGGCTTCGAGGGTGGTGGGTTTGAGACCCAAAAGTTCAGCGGCTCCGTTGGTGCCCCGGATGCGCCATCCGGTTTGCCGGAGTATCCTCAAGATGTGATTGCGCTCGACATCTTTCAACAAAATATTCCCGGAGTGTTCGGAACCTCCCGGTAGCTGAATCATCAATGTCGTGCCCTGGCTGACAATCATTGCCTGTTCGATAATGTTGCGCAGTTCTCTGACGTTGCCGGGCCATGGATTTCCTTGTAATGCTGCCATAGTTTTCTGAGGGATATTTTCAATGGTTTTACCCATGGATTTCTCAAATTCCTTGACAAATGCCCAAACCAGCAATGGAATGTCCTCAGACCGATCCCGAAGGGGAGGAACCGTAATGGAAAACACATTCAAACGGTAGTACAGATCTTCTCGAAATCTACCCTCCGCAACAGCCCTGGCGAGATCCCGGTTGGTGGAGGTGATAATGCGAACGTTGACGCTAATGGTTTTCGGGCTTCCCAGGCGCTCGAACTGGCCTTCCTCAAGCACCCGCAGGAGTTTGGCCTGCAGTTCCAATGGCAGTTCACCGATTTCATCCAGAAAAATAGTCGATCCGTCGGCGATTTCGAAGCGACCGATTTGCCGATTCATGGCTCCGGTATAGGCGCCTTTTTCACGCCCGAACAATTCGCTTTCGATCAGAGTCGGCGGCAACGCTGCGCAATTTACCTTGACCATTTGACGCTCTTTGCGAGCGCTGTGTTTGTGGATCGCACGCGCCAGCAATTCCTTGCCGGTTCCGGTTTCACCGAGGATGAGCACGGTGGAGTCGGTTTCGGCCACCTGCTCGGCCCGGCTCAGCATTTTTCTGATAGCTTCACTCTTGCCAATGATTTCCTCATGCTTGTGATGAAGTTCAACCTCATCACGCAAATACACGTTTTCTGCTTCCAACTGAGCATTTAACCGCTTTATTTCGGAGAAGGCTTGTTGGAGCTCTTCCTCCGCCCGCTTGCGTTCAGTGATATCTATGGCAATCCCTCCCACATATGTTTTGCCGGAATCTATTTGAATTGGGAATTTGATCTCCGCCCGCCAGCTAGCTCTTCCACCAATCGTTTCAACATACTCATCGACTTCCAGTCTTGTTTTCGTATCCCTCACTTTTTGGTCTGCTGCCTCCAATTGACCTGCAATGTCTGGCGGAAAAAAATCATGACTTGTGGTCCCGATAAATTCATCCAATTCCATACCCGTGAGTTCCAAAACAGTCCTGTTCCCGTAGATGTGTCGCCCGGCCTCATCTTTTACATAGATGGCTGCCGGGTTGTGGTCCATAAAAGCACGGAAACGCTCTTCGTTCTGTTTCAGTTTCAATTCAGCTCGCTTGCGTTGGGTGATATCTCGCCCGAATGCACACAAGAATTCGTGGTCATCGAATTTAACGTAATTTGTTGACACCTCAATGTCATGAATCTTTCCATCACCACTGATATTTTGGGTCTCAAATAGTATGGAGCCATTATGCTTAACCGCTTGAACGTGTTCAGCCCATCTCTCTGCAGGAAAATTAGGATCCACATCGGGGATACTCATTGCAAGCACCTCTTCAAGGGTATACCCCATTTCATCGCATGTCGCCTTATTGGCATATAAAAGACGGCCATCGGGTGCGATCCAGGCGATACGGTCAAATGCGTGATCTATTGAAAACTGCATCATCTTTAATTTCTCTTCCTTCTGTTTTCGCTCACTGATGTCCTGAGCAATGATGACCGCAGTAGGTATACCGTGGATAGAAATGGAGACAGATCTGGATTCAGCGATAATTCTGGTTCCGTCTCGTCTGATCAAAGCTATCTCGGCAAGCGGATTGTCCTTTCCTTGTTCGAGCCGTCTGATTCGTTCAGCGACCGTGGGCTGTGACTCTGGCGCAACGACATCCAAAGCAGGTGTTCCCACCAACTCCTCCGGACCGGAAAAAGCCAGCATCCGGGCACCGGCCGGATTGACGAAAAGAAAGCATCCATTGCGGATGGCCATGATCGCGACCGGCGAGGCCTCGACCATTGAACGATAATGCTCTTCATCCAGCGGTGGTGCCGCTGATCCTTCCAGCCGGGTAACTCGCCGGCGTAAGGCCGACAACTCTTCGATGAGTTGCTTCTTTGTTTTGGCTGCATCTTTCATCTTTTTACCTTCGCAAATAAAAGTGAAGCGGGTTTGCGTCATCCTGATGTCAAGTGTTAAAAATTTTTAGTAAGCTGAGCAGGAGATTTAATACTTAAATGAGGATCAGATTTGGCTCAATTTAGCCCATTGATGTTCGAATTGCAAGGGAGGCGGCCTTCTGAATTTCTGCGGTTCAATGGTGTCTGGATCCTCAAGGGGTTAATCGGCTTCTAAAAACCAATTCTGCAAATGCGGCTAATAGACAATTTTTATTGCTAAGATTTAAACTCTTTATTATCTTTGATCATCTCGTAAAAAATCAAAAAAGCAACTTTTTACGAGTGTGTTTGATATTTGGTGTTTGGTGTTTGGTATTCTCACAACCGATATGGGGTCGTATATTTCATACGTCACAATAAACACAGAATACGAAAGGATATCTTCCGGCAATGGATTCTAAAGTAACAGAAAAGTTAGCTGATTTTATTGCGCGTTTGGAATATTCAGACTTAACCGCCGCGGTGATCGATGCAGCCAAAGAAGCCGTGCTGGATTTTATTGCGGTCGCCATCGCCGGATTTCGCAAAGCAAGATTGCCGAAAATGCTCATGGACTGCACGCTGCCGATGAATGGCGAGACAGAAAGTACCATTTTGGGTATGAACCAAAAAATATCCGCGCTGCATGCGGCCCTGATCAATGGCACCAGCGGGCACAGTTTGGATCTTGATGACGGCCACCGACAGGCGCTGGGGCATCCCGGAGTTTGTGTCGTTCCGGCCGCATTGGCTCTGGCAGAGTCCAGCGGCAGCAGCGGCCCACAATTGCTTACGGCGATCGTGGCCGGATATGAAATTTTCATTCGAATCGCAAGGTCTATGAATCCCTCCCTTTTTTCGCGGGGATTTCACACCACCGGTGTATGCGGCACAATGGCCGCCGCGGCTGCTGCGGCTAAGGTACTGGCTTTAAATCCGGAAAAAATCAGCGACACCCTGGGAATTGGAGCAATCCAGAGTGCCGGGCTGCTGGTCGTTGTCCACAGCGGGCAGATGATGAAACCCCTGAATGCCGGCAAGGCGGCGTATAACGGCGTATTATCGGCAATGCTTGCACACCAGGGCGCAGATGGTTCGCAAAACGTCGTTGAGGAAAAAGATGGTTTCGGGCAGGCCTTTGCCGGTGATTGGGATCCTGCATTGATGCTTGACAATTTAGGCAACCAGTTTAGCACCACCGAATGTTACCGGAAATTATACCCGTCCTGCCGACATTCCCACGCGGCCATCGATGCCGCGCTATTTCTGAATAAAAAGGAGAAAATCGTTGTTGAGAATATTCAGAAAATCATCGTGACCACCTATCCGGCAGCCTTGAAACTCACCCAGAAAGAAAACATGCCTGCAGATGAGCCGGCCGCAAGATTCAATCTGGCCTTTGCCGTATCGCTGGCGCTGGTCAAAGGTCGGGCCGGTTTAGCCGAGTTTTCCATGGAAAGCACCACCGACCCTCGCATCCAGCAATTATTTGAGAAAGTTCACTTTATCAGCGATCCGTCTTTCGAATCCAAAACCGATAGCTTTCGCGGCGCAGAGCTGGAAATCATATTCAGCAATAATACGGCGGTGAAGCACAAAGTTCTGCTGCCGAAAGGCGAGCCGGAAAACCCGGCAACCCCGGACGATTTGGAAGAAAAATTTAAAAGCTGTATCGGGGATTTTTGGACAGCGCCAAAGACGAAGGCCGTCATGGGGGCAATAAGAGATTTAGAACACAGCGATGATATCCGCATACTTACAAAATTAATCCGCGAAAATGCAGACGTTCCTACCTGATGGGAACATCACTTTATAGCTGATTCCAGTACCTGCGGTAATTGACCGAGTTCAACGGAAGTCATTGAAAAGTTAAATTCTTTTAAAACCGGTGGATATTTTAATCCGCTGCCGGTCACGATCACGACGGCACGAGAATCAGAAGCAATCAGGTCTTTTTTTACGGCCTGGATCAATCCGGCAAGGGCAGTGGCCGAGGCCGGCTGGGCAAAAATGCCTTCCCGGGATAATAATAGCATCGCGTCTAAAATTTCTTGATTGTTGACTTTCAAAAGGATCCCCTCGTAAGTTCTTAATTTTCGCAAAACCTGATTACCACTGGGCGGATAGGGATTTTCCAACACATGATCGAGGGTCAGCGAATTTTCAAAACGTTCAATCCGTTCGAGGCCTTTCTCAAAGGCATCAACGGTCGGCGAATTTCCCTGGGCCTGCACGCCGATAAGTTTAGGCATTGTGGAGGTTATATCTGCCGCCCTCAGTTCTTCAAATCCTTTTAAAATACCCCGCCAGAGCCCACCCGAGCCCAATGGAACGGCGAGGTAATCGGGCAGTTGCCCCTGCATTTGTTCAAAAAGTTCAAACGCCAGCGTCTTGTAACCTTCCACCCGCAGGGGATCATCGGAAAGGCTGAAATAGATATTATAGTCAGCGCCAATTTCGAGCAGTCGGTCGTATAGCTGCCCGTAATCACCAGAGACTTTAAATGCCAAGGCACCATATACGGTCAATGCCTCAATTTTCTCCCTGGGGACATTGTCTTTGAGCATGATGAACGTTTGCATGCCGGCCCTGCCTCCGTAGGCGGCTACCGAGGCCCCCATGTTTCCTGATGAAAGGGTTCCGAAGCGCTTATAGCCCAGGGCCGCGGCGTTTTGGATGCTGCAGGCAGTCCCCCGATCCTTGAAGGTCCAGGTTGGATTCTGGGTTTCGTTTTTAAAGCATAGATCCTTAAGACCAATTTTTGCTTTTAGGTGAGCCGAAGGCACAAGCGCGGTTTGTCCCTCACCCAGGGCAAGTGTTGGATCAGGATTCAAATACGAATAAAACGGTGCATACCTTTCGGCAAAAAAGTCTGCATGCTGAGCCTGGAACCAATCTTTTGCAACTTTGCCCAGCTCGAATTTCACCTCCAGGGGTTCATCGCAATCTTGACATCTTGTGTTGATGAGATTTATGGGGTATTGGTGACCGCATTTAACGCATGCAAGATGAGATTCACTCATATTTTCTCCTTGATAGAATCTGACAGGACCGTGGGAGTGGCTTCCAGCCACGATTCAGAGAGTCTGATTCTTCAGCAAAATCGCGGCTGCAGGCCGCTCCCACTCTGAGATGCTGATTTAAATTGAGTTGTATTTTAATAAAGACTTATGTACAAATTGTCAACTAAGTCAGATGTCGGATTGTGGGATTCAGGCCTTTCGATTTCGGATTGCGGATTTCAGATTTGTGATTTTCCGAACACTAAATAGTAAACACAAAACACGAAACCGTGAACCCTGAGACTTTTAACTCTGAACCTTTGAACCCTGAACGCTGAACCTTGAATAGAACCATCGTTGAAAAAATAATCAGCAATCATTGTGATCATCCCGTTTCCGCCGGTGAGGTTGTTATTCCTTTCATCGATTTGGCCATGGCCACCGATGGTTCCGGGCCCCTGTCCATCGAACTTTTTCAACAGATGCAAATAAATGAGCTGCGGGATCCTGAAAAAATCATCATGGTCCTCGATCATTACGTGCCCTGTCCCAATGACAAAGTTGCCCGGCTGCATGATATGATGCGCCAGTTCTGCAAAAAGACCGATTGCAAATTGTTTGATCTCGGAGAGGGCATCGGTCATCAGTTGTTACCGGAGAAAGGATATATAAAGCCCGGAAGCATTGTGTTGGGTGCCGATTCCCATTCCTGCACCTATGGGGCACTCAATGCGCTGGGCACCGGCATCGGCTCATCTGACTTTGCCGCGGTGATGGCCACCGGCAAGCTGTGGCTTAAAGTTCCGGTCAGTGTTAAAATTGAACTGAAGGGTCGTCCTGCGAAAACAGTTACCGCCAAAGACCTGGCGCTGTATATGGTCGGCAAGCTCGGCAACGAGGCGGCCAATTACGCATCCCTGGAGTTTTGTGGGGACACGCTTTCAACCTTGGATATGGATGATCGCTTGACCGTCTGCAATATGATGGTGGAAACCGGAGCAAAATGCGCCATCATGCCCTTTGATCAAATTACGGAAAATTTCCTCAGTCAATTTCATTCAACGGGGTTTCAGCCCGTTGATCCCGATCCCGGAGCCGATTACGATAAAATCATCGAGTTTGAGGTGCACAATATGGTGCCCCAGATTGCCGCACCCCATCAGGTGGATAACATATTTGCGGTTTCCGAATTGGAGGGCACACCGATTGACATGGTGATTATCGGAACCTGCACCAACGGCAGACTAAAAGATTTGCTCCAGGCCGCCAGTTTATTGCGAGAGCATCAAAAGGCACCAGGGGTTGAGCTGTTGGTAGTGCCCGCATCCAGGCAAATCTACAGCCAGGCGGCGCAGCAGGGAATATTGGAACTCTTTTCTCAGAATGGTGCGATGATACTTCCGCCGGGGTGCGGCCCCTGCTGCGGCAGCAGTGCCGGTATCCCGGGAGACGGCAAAAACGTTCTGTCAACCGCCAACCGCAATTTTTTGGGGCGAATGGGAAATGTCAACGCCAATATTTATCTGGGTTCGCCGCTGACAGCCGCCGCGGCGGCAATCACCGGCAAGATCACTGATCCGGGGGAGTGGCTGCATGACGACTTTTGAGGGCTGCGCGCATAAATTTGAAGATGATATCAATACGGATTACATCATATCCTCCAGGCGCAAGCGGGACACCCTGGATCTGAATATCTTGAAAAACTATATTATGGAAGATATCGATCCCGAGTTTGCCGGCAAGCTGCAGCCGGGAGATATATTAACGGCAGGTTACAATTTCGGATGTGGCTCGGCCATGGAAGTTGCCGCGCTAGTCTTGAAGGCAGCCGGAATAAAGGTGGTTGTCGCAAAATCATTCGCCCGCACCTTTTATCGGAATGCAATCAACAGCGGCCTTTTACCCATCGAAGCGGATACCGATGACATCGACGCCAATGATCGGCTTCGTATCAATCTGAAAAATACCGGGATAATCATCCACAATCTGACAAAAAACACCATGGTAAGGGCCTCTGCGCCCGGCGGTGTGATCTTAGAAATATTCAGGGCCGGTGGCCTGGTCAATTATATTCGTGACGCTGGAAATTTCCCCCCCGGTGTTTCTGAAAAATAGAAAAGCCGGCCTCTGTAGACTGTCCAATGCCCCTGAGATTCCACTGAAAACTATCGCAATCCTTTCGCTTTAAGCATTTCATCCAGCCCCGGTCGGGTGGTCAAACCGGCTTCAATTTCCGCCAACCTTTTCTCTTCTCTGACAATGACTGCCTTGACCTTGTCAATCGTACCCTCCGCATGTTCTTGCCGCACCACAACCACACCGTCATCATCGGCCACCATGATATCACCGGGATGAACGATTTGGCCGCCGCACTGGATCGGGTAATTGATCTCCCCCGGACCCTCTTTCATGGGGCCGTTCGGATTAATACCGGCGGCAAAAACCGGGAAGCCGCATTTCCGGATCTCAGCCGCATCGCGCACACAACCATCTACAACCATGCCGGCCAATTGCAACCTCATTGCCGTTTTTACCATTAAAAATCCAAGCAAGGCCCAGGAATGATTCCCGCCACCGTCAATGACCAGAACATCACCGGGTTTTACCAGCGTTAACGCTTTGTGAATCATGAGATTGTCGGTAGGCGGAACCTTAACCGTCAACGCCGGGCCCACCAGCGCCATGCCGGGCGAAAGTCCCTTGATATGCGAATCCATCGCCGCCGTTCGGCCCAGACAATCACCTACATTTCCCGTCAGACAGCCGGTTTGTTCCATAAGGCGCTTATACGCCTGAATCACACGCGGCTCAGGCCGCTTAAAATCGGTTTTATACCGAAATCCCGGTTTTCCAATCTCTTCGATCTTCATTTTCAATTTCTCCATATAATCCGCGACTGCCTAAAAGAGCGATGAACCTTCCTCCTTGAAACGACCGATAATGATCAGCAGCGGCACGATAGCAGAGACAATCAGAATCGAGGCAAACGCCGAGGCCATCCCCATGTCATCCGATAGAATGCCCTGGAACATCTCCACGGTCATGGTCGACCAGCCGGGGGTTTGCAGGACAATCGTCGAACTCAACTCGGAGATGGTGGTGACCCATGTCAAGATCGCACCGGCAATGATTCCCCCGCTCATCAAGCGGATGGTAATCTTAAAAAATGTTTTCATAGGGTTGACGCCCAACGAAATACTGGCTTCCTCCATCGCAGGGTCCAGTTGGTAAAGGATCGATGAGCTCGAGCGCGCGATAAACGGCATCTTTCTGATGGTATAGGACAACGCTAGAATCATCCAGGTACCGGTCAGCACAAGAAACCCGGTATTAAACATGACAATCAGCGCGATACCCAAAACCGTCCCGGCAATGGTAAATGGGAGCATAATCGCAAAATCCAGCCCATCGCCGATGCTCGATCGCCGACGGGTAAGAATGTAGCCGGCGGGCACCCCGATAACCACCGATATCAGGGTGGCCACGGTTGCCAGGAAGTAGCTGTTGAAAATCGGTCTGGCCATGTGGCTAAAGGCATAACTGTAATTTTGAAGGCTGAAATTCGGGTGGATTACCGGTCCGCGCATTTCCAGAAAGGAAATGACCAGTGCCACAAAAAATGGAATCAGCGGGATCAACACCACCGTAAAGCAGTATCCCGTCGCAAAACGACGGGCCCAGCCTCGCAGCTCCTTGATCTCCGGGCGTCCCCGAGCACTTTGAATAAAGTTTCGCTTCCTGAGATAATATCTCTGGGCCATCAACGAGGTCATGGTCACCATAATAAGCACAACACTGAGGGCATAGGCCATCCCCGGATGCTGGCCGATATCGGAGGTAAACTCCATGTAAGCCTGGACCGCCAGAAAAGGTTTCTGCTCTCCGATAACCATTGGGACGCCGAAATTCTCCACGGCCGTCATGAAAACCAGCAGTGTTCCGGAAAGGATGCCGGGCAACACCAGCGGCATCGAGACCTTAATGAAGGTTTTAACGGGTCCGGTACCCAGACTGCGACCGACTTCTTCGATGCTCTCGTCAACGGAATTAAACCCTGACAGGGTCATCAGGAAAACATACGGGTAAAACTGCACCGTAAATACCATCACCACACCGAAATAACCGTAGATGGAATCGAACGGAATTCCCAGAGATCGAATCAGCTCACTGACGATTCCTGCCCGTCCCAGCAGGATAATCCAGGCAAACGCACTGATAAAGCTGGGCAGCATCAACGGGATGGTGCTTAAGGCAATGATAAACGGCTTGCCTTTGAGATTCCATCGTGAAACCATAAATGCCAGGGGTACGGCCATCACGATGGTGAGTACCGAGGCGGCCAGGCTGACGCCAACGCTGTTGGCCAGGCTTTTCCAGTAGGTGCGGTATTTGACAAAAGACAGAAAATTTTTCAGGGTCCAGGCGCCGTCCTCTTCTGTCTGAAAGCTTCCCACCAATACACTGCTGACCGGAACAACCAAAAAATAAATAACCGCAATGAAGATCAGCAAGGCGGTGAGATTCCAGAAGAGGTTCTTGCTCTGGAATATATTTTTCACTGGGGTCGATCCTTTCGGAATGTCTTGGCGCGCTCGATAGGATAGGATAATTTGACCCGCTGGCCGACATTTTTAATCTTTGCGGGTTCAGCATCATAACTGACAACCAGCAGGGTGACATTTTCAGAAAAACCCACTTCATATTTGATCATGCTGCCCAAATATTCAAAACGGATGATTTCACCCTCGAGCACCCAATGGCCGTCAGGAACCGGTTCTTCGATGTCGCGGATGGTAATGGCTTCCGGGCGCAGAGCAATTTGAATCTGTGAACCCTGCGCCACACCGTCAGATCTTGACAATCCAAAGGAAACGCCTCCGCACTGGGCGATAGCCAAACCTCCCTCGGATGTCTTGATTTCGCTGTCAAACATATTGGTGGTTCCAATAAAACCGGCAACAAAGGCGTCTCCCGGCTGAACATATACCTCCCATGGTTTTCCGACCTGGCGCACGATACCATATTCCATCACAGCGATGCGGTCGGAAATGGACAGCGCTTCTTCCTGATCGTGAGTGACATAAATGGTGGTAATACCCATTTTTTGCTGGAGGAGACGGATTTCCCCGCGCATCTCCACCCGCAATTTGGCATCCAGGTTGCTGAGCGGCTCGTCCATCAAAAGAACTTCAGGCTCGATCACAAGTGCTCTGGCGATGGCCACCCGTTGCAGCTGCCCCCCGGATAGTTGGTTCGGCAGGCGATCTTCAAGGCCTTCGAGTCGGACCAGGGCCAAGGCTTGGCTCGCACGTTCTGCTTGTTCCCTGGCCGGTACCCTGCGGGCCTTGAGCCCGTATTTGACATTGTCCTGGACAGATAGGTGGGGGAAAACCGCGTAGTTTTGAAACACCATGCCCACCCCGCGTTTATGAGTCGGAATTCCATCGACACGACGATCGCCAAATAAAATCTGGCCCCCTTCGTGGTCCAGGAAACCTGCGATACAGCGCAACAATGTTGTTTTGCCACATCCGCTGGGGCCCAGCAGGGTGAAAAATTCCCCTTTTTCAATCTCCAGGCTAATATTGTTGGCTGCCACCAAATCCCCGAAACGCTTGGTAACATTGCGGATGGAAATACCGGGCATGCAAACAACTCCCTTTATTGGGTTTGGGTGAGCGGGATGATAACTTCGAATCCAGCCGAGGCAAAGAAAACAGGTGATCAAAATGAAAAAGGGGGAGAGTATTCTCTCCCCCATCATGCTTCAACCGAACTACTTTACCCGCAGCAAAATATCTTTGACTTTCTCCAGGTTTTGGGTTCTTTCTTCGGTCCAACGTTCGGCATTATAATCTTTAATCTGATTTACTTGGACCAGTGGAATCATTCCCGGTACCAACGCATTGAAATCGATATCCGGACGCGCCGGCCGCCGCATGAATTCAGATACGATCTTCTTGCGGGCTTCCAGGCCTGAAGCCCAATCCAAGAAAAGGCGAGCGTTTTGCTGATTTTGACAGCCCTTGATGATGGCCGCACCTTCAGTGTAGGCCACGGTTCCATCAGCCGGATAGACGACTTCAACCGGCGCTTCGCCTTTCTTGTAACGGTATGCCGCATATTCCATCGTGACGCCTGCGGGGAACTCACCCTGGGCCACGCCCTTATAAACCAGCGAAGACTGTTGGGTAACTTTTGCGTTTTTCAGAAATGTCTCCACTTTCTGCCAGGCCTCATCGCCGCCGCCCCACAGCTGGAGCATCACCGTCAACTGGGTATAAGCCGAACCCGAATTGTTGGGGTTGCAGAATGCCACCCGATCCTGCCATTTGGGATCCAAGAAATCACTCCATGTTTTGGGCGCCTCATCAGCAGACACCAGCCCGGTATGATACATGAATACCATCACATGCACCATCTGACCGATCCACAGTCCGTTGGGATCTTTGAACTCTGCCGGATAAACATCCCAATCCTTGATTTTGTATGGTTCCCATAGGTCGAGGTTGCCGTTCAGAAGGATTTTGGAAAATCCCAGGGCGACATCGCCGAGGGGACGATCTTTTTCGGCTCTTATCCGTTTCAGGGTGACCCCGGAACCGGCACGCACCATCTCACATTTAATTCCGGTGGCTTTTTCAAATTCGGCTGCCATCATGTCGTTCTGGGCCTGCTGGTTGGTGCTGTAGACCACAACCTTGCCTTGGGCAAAGACCCCGGGTACGACCATGATGGTTGCCAAAACGACGAGTACCAAATAAGACGCGTGTTTTTTCATGTTTCCCCCCTTTTTCTATTTATCCATCGGTTATAAAAGTGATGCGAACCTGGCAAACCCCTGCCATCTCCATTTTATCCGGTTCACCATACAACTACCCGATTCTGCCTGTCAACAGAAACTTAAGCCAATCAAGGCATTGCAGTGGCATCGAAGGCAATCATATCGATTTGCCCGCAAGAGTTCTACCGCTGGTCAGCGCATCGGCCGGCGTTTTTCCATTGAAATAGGCGATTATTTTTTCAACCGTTTGCATGGCCATGGCGTAAGATGCGCCATCACTCAGTCCGGCAATGTGACAGGTTGAAACGACGTTATCCAGCTCAACCAGCGGGCGAAAGCTCGGAGGTTCCGTGGCGTGTGCATCCAATCCCGCACCGGCGATCCAACCCTGCGTCAGCGCTTTGTAAAGCGCACGCTCGTCTATGATGCCTCCCCTGGCCGTGTTAATCAGGATACCGGTGGGTTTCATCAGCCGTAACCGCCGCTCATCAATCATGCCGCGGGTGGAGTCATCCAGCGGGGTATGAACGGTAATGATATCCGCACGCTGCATGAGTTCATCTTTGGTGACCATCTCAATTCCATGGGTTTGAACAAATTCCTTATAGTCGACGATGTCATTGGCGATGATGGCCATTTCAAAGCCCTGCACACGCTTGGCCACTAGCTTACCAATGCGGCCGATGCCGATAATCCCCAGAAGTTTCCCATGCATGTCAAGGGTTCGCTCGCGCTCCCATCCGCCCTTGCGAATCTTGCGATCTAATTTAACGATCTTCTTCAGGACCGCCAGCATCAACCCGATGGCCGTATCGGCAACAGAATCGGCATTGGCCCCCGGATTGTGGGTGACCAGAACGCCGTTATCCTCTGCGGCCTTAAGGTCGGTTCCGTCATAGCCGGAGCTGCGAATGGCGATCATTTTCAAACCATCGGCAGATTCAATTACCCGGCGCGAGACCGGAAACGAGCCGGTCACCACCAGAACATCAACCCCCTCAATGAGCTTACAAAATTTTTCATCCGTGATGGATCCCGCGTTGTCATAGTTGCGCTCGTCGACTTGAAAGCCTGCATTTTCAAGCACTTCGATGGGCTCTCGGGACACTTCGGCAAACTTACGGGTCATGATAAGTACTTTTGACATAGCCAATTTACCCCTTCCAAATAATCAATCTGGTTTAAAGTTGGAGACATTCGCATCGGTTGCTTAGTTGTCTTTTCATATTTACATCCATATAAGATTGTCAATAAGAACATGAACGAGAAGCTATCTCAAAAATCCGTTATTTTTGTTTACAAATCTAAATGAATATGCTTTTGCAAAGGTGAGCGCCAGAGGTGCTTTTATAGCATTAATTTAGATTAGAATATCAATTCAAGGAGCAAACTATTTCTAAAGGATGATGGGTCATGGCACCCGATATTTTGCCGCGCTACTACCAAATCAAGGAGATTATCAAAAAATGGATCGTCGAAAAAGAATTCGATTCCGGCGATAAAATCCCTTCTGAAAACGAACTGGCCGCCAAGTTTAACGTGAGTCGGCTGACGGTGCGTCAGGCGATTTCTCAATTGACTCAAGAAGGTTTTTTGAGAACACGAAGGGGTGCCGGCACCTTTGTGGCGGATGACGAAGAATTGATAAACAGCTATAAGATAGAGTTTAGCGGATTTATGGATGATCTTTTTTATCTGGCCTCGCGCTCAACGACAAAAAGCGCTGAGATAGATCGGATCAAAACTCCGAAACGCATAAAATCAAAGCTGCAGTTGTCTGACGCTGACAATAAAATCATTCAAATCAAGAGGGTTCGATATATCAGAGATAGATCTTTTGCATACACCATCAATTACATTCCCATCGATATCGGCAAAAAAATTAAAAAGGCCGCCTTGCTGCAAAAACCACTATTACAGATTTTGGAACAGGATCTGGGTGTTCAATTTACCGAAGCCTTTCAGACAATGGGAGCCTCATTTGCCGATCAGGAATTGGCTGAAAAACTAAACATTCCATCCGGTTCACCGATTCTTTCCGTAGAACGAACGATGTATATCAAAAAGCAGGTTCCCTTTGAATTGGTTCAATCGTTCTATCGCGGAGATCTTTACAGGTATGTCACCCGACTGAAGCCCGTCAGAAGGAAAAGAGGCAGCTTCTGGGTGCAACAGGGTGATTACAGACGGCCGAAGTAACGCTTCACGCAGGGATTCAGGGACTCCAATTCGGATTTCGGTATGCGGCATTCGGATTAACTAAACACGAAACGCGCAACCTTGAACCCGGACACCTGACACCTACTTAGGTCATTGATATTTGAAATTTGTTATTTAGATTGACAGGGAAACTCATCTGCTTGTATATATAACCATATAAGTTGCTTCCATACCTCCTCCCGGCGGTCAGATCAACATCCATCTTATTTACTGGAGGAATTGATATGCCCTATCCCGTTGAAATGCAGGATTCAATTAAAAACGTCGCGGCGACCCGGCAGCCCCGTTTGAATCGGGAATTTCCCAGATTAGAAAGCTCAGACAAAAAACAACTTCTAGAAAACTATCACCCGGATTATCGTCCCGGCAGCAAAAAAGCAATCCCGCTCGGGCCCAACAAGGGCGAACTGGTGCCGATTGAGCTGGCTGATTTAATAAAATCTCCAAGCCGCTTGAACCCCGCAGCCATCGAATTAGAAAAAAATCATTACCATACCGATGTGCTGGTTATCGGCGGCGGCGGCGGGGGGGCTACGGCAGCGTTGTCTGCCAAAAAGACCGGCGCCCAGGTATTGCTGGTGACCAAATTACGATTGGGAGATTCCAATACCACTATGGCGGAAGGCGGCATTGGGGCAGCTACCCTGCCGGAAGATTCACCTGCCATCCACTGGATTGACACCATGGTCGGGGGAAGATTTCAAAACAAAGCGGATCTGGTCGAAGCCCTTGTGACCGATGCCCCGTTCATTGTGGATTGGCTCACCAATCTCGGTGTCAATTTCGATCGCAATGCCGATGGCAGCTATGAAACCCATATGCCGGGCGGACATTCGCGCAGGCGATCCCATTCGGTAAAAGATTTGACCGGCCTGGAGATCATGCGGGTTCTGGCCGATGAAATTCGCAACCGCGAAATTGAAGTCCTGGAGTTCAGTCCCGCGGTTGAACTTCTGCTGGATGAAGACCAGCAATGTGCCGGAGCCGTTTTGCTCAATTTAGATACCGGCCAACACTTCGTTGTCGAGGCCAAAACAACCATCGTTTGCACCGGCGGCATGGGCCGCCTGCATCCCAACGGCTTTCCGACATCCAATCATTACGGGGCCACCGCCGACGGTATCATCATGGCCTACCGGGCCGGGGCCAAGTTGCTCCACCCCGGTTACGTTCAATACCATCCCACCGGGGCAGCCTGGCCCGAACAAATGCTGGGACTTCTCATTTCTGAAGCCTTAAGAGCCCAACATGCTCAGCTGGTCAACAAACATGGCCAGATGTTTATCAATCGGCTGGAGACAAGAGATGCAGTGGCATCGGCCATTATTCAGGAATGTGGAGAGAAAAACAACGGGGTCGTGACACCCACCGGCATGGTCGGTGTCTGGCTCGACACGCCGTTAATCGATATAATTTGCGGGCAAGGAACCTTCCTGCGCCGATTTGCGGGAATTTACAAGCGCTTTAAAAAGTACGATATCGATCCCATTAACGAACCCATTTTGATATACCCGACCCAGCATTATCAAAACGGCGGTGTTGAAATAAATACCAACGGTGAAACCAATGTCCCGAACCTTTACATGGCCGGTGAAGTATCCGGAGGTGTTCATGGCCACAATCGCCTGGGCTCAAACTCCTTGCAGGACATTTTCGTTTTTGGTCGTCGCGCCGGGCGCCATGCCGCCGAAAAGAGCCGGCAGGTCAACCTCGGGAAATTGTCCCTGGACCACGTGAAAGCCTATAACACACTTCTGCAGGAAAATCAGATTGAAACCGAAACGGTGTCACCGTTAATACTTCCGGACTATCGTTTCGAAAAGGCACTTACTAAAATACAGCACATCGAAGGAAGTTAACAGGACAAGCCATGCAAAACGATATCATAACATTGATACCCGTCATTGTGATGGGCAAGCGATACGAAGTGCCGCACGGACTAACCATCATGAAAGCCCTGGAATATGCCGGGTATCAACTGACCCGGGGATGCGGCTGCCGGGGCGGGGTCTGCGGAGCCTGCGCAACCATCTATCGCAAAAAGGGCCAATACCGGCTTCAGGTAGGTTTGGCCTGCCAGACGGTGGTCGAGGCGGATATTTACATCCTCCAGCTCCCCTTTTTTCCCGCCAACAAAGCCCTCTATGAAATCAATACGACGATTCCCGATGATTTAAATATCATCAAACTTTATCCCGAGTTGCTGCGTTGTATGGGATGCAATACCTGCACGAATTCATGCCCGATGGAATTGGAAGTGATGAATTATATTTCGGCGGCGATCGCCGGTAATTATGAAACGGTCGTCGAGCTTTCGATGGAGTGTGTTGCCTGCGGGTTATGTGCCGCCCGTTGCCCGGCAGAGCTGGCCCCGTTTAATATCGCCCTGCTTATCCGGAGAATGGTGGGCAAGCATCTCATTCAGCCATCGCCCCAGCTCGCGCAAAGATTGGAAGAAATCAAAGCCGGTAAATATGAAAAAGAACTTCACGGGCTCAAAAATACCGCTCCGGGTGAAATCGAAAAAAAATATAAAGAATTGCAGGCCACCAAGGGGGCTTCGGTATAACTCTAATTAAAGTCGAACAGGCTATCTAAATATAGTGGCATCGTTGAATATAAAAAAGTCCAAGCACTTAGTTCTAAAGCACCAAATTACAATACCCAAATAACAAATAAATCCCAAATTCCAATTTTCAATGTTCCAAACGTTTGAGATTTTGGATTTTGGTCATTGTGATTTATT
>CP070694.1:5176393-5181226 GCA_020353355.1 Desulfobacterales bacterium
CCTGCCGGGCGAGCAGCACACTGCCGATTGGAAAAGCCAGCATATCGGATCCCTTCTCAACCAGATACACATGACCGCATGCTGCTCCAGGACTCGCGGTAACACCTTCTCCGGAAAGGATTACCTGTTCATCGGGCGCGGGGCGCACGGCCGGCTGATGCGCGCGGGGAACCTCTTTTTGCTGAAGCGGTCTACACTGCAGCACAAAGATGGCTTTTTCGGAACTGATAGCCCATTCAATGTCCTGGGGAGAACCATACAGCTGCTCCAACGCCACGGCCATTTCAGCTAAGGCAAATACCTGGGTATGATCGATGGAGGGCAGCAATTTGGCATCATCGATGACATCCATCCGGCAAACACCTTCTTCCGGATAACAAACAAATTTTTGTTTTTTAAGGTTGATGGTTTCATTTACGATCGTCATCGGCCGCGTGCGGGAAACCACAAATAGATCACAGGCATCGCTGCCTTCGACCACAGACTTGGGCAGTCCCCAGGCCGCGTTGATGTAAATGGATTCATCGTGAATGTCCACCGGGTTGCGGGTATACGTTACGCCGCCGGCCAGGCCGTCCACCATGAGGAGACATCCGACACACATGGCGATATCTTCGTCGCGGAAGCCTTTGTTCAGCCGATAGGTAATGGCTTGCAGGCTGTACTTGCTGGCCAGAATTTCCTTGTAGGCTTCGAAAACGTTATCAAAACTGACATTCAATACGGATCGGTACTGCCCGGCAAAGGAACTGCCGGCGGCGTCCTCGCCCAACGCACTGCTGCGTAAGGCGACCGCAATTTTTTTGCCGGCCGTTTTTTCCAATCGGTCCCAGGCTGCAGTGATTGCCGCCATGAGATCCGGCGGGATCTCGGAGCGAATTATCATTTGCTGGATTTCGGCACTGAAATTGTGAAGCGCTTCAATGTCTTCGGTATCTGTGGACTGAAACCGTCTATCGGTTTCGGCTTGCAGATCGTTGTGCTCGATAAACCGCTGGCAGGCGTAAGCGGTGATGACAAAGCCTTCGGGAACGTTTAACTCGATATTTTTTTTAATTTCGCCCAGATTGGCCATTTTGCTGCCAACCAGATCGGCCGAATTTTTATCCACCGATACCAAAGGGATGAGCAGCCGCTCGTCTCTGATGGCTTTTTTAGGAATGAGGATCTGATTGATGGTTTGTTGGAGATGATCGTAAACCGTAAACAGGTCGCTGTATTTTTCAGGTGCCAGGCGACCCAGGTGCTTGATCATGTTAAAAACATTTACTAAAACAGAGGTGCAGGCAGCCCGGATAAAGGCCATCCCAAAGGGGCGGCTGCCGCTTAAGGCCTGTTCGATATCGGCCATAATGTCAAGGGCGCGGTTGTTGGCGTTCAGAAGCAATTTAAAGCTATGGTATCGATCTTTGAATTCTACACGCAGCTCTTCGACATTGGCTGGTTCCTGCGGCGGCCTTTTTTTGAACAGCTGTTGCAGCGTATTACGGAAGAGTCCCATCAGAATACTCGGGTTGCGCGACACGGGTGACCATGGTAATTCCGGTCCTCTGTTGCTAGTGCTCCAGCTTCATGCCCCAGCCTTCAAACATATACATGAAGGCAAAACCGTACCAGACGGTGTAGATCACATAGAAGATCAGCGAAAAAATCACGATACCGTAGCGGTCCGCTATTTTCTGGGGCTCGATTCGGTAGTAATTATAGGCGGTTTCAACCGCTTTCTTTTCCACGGCGGCAACCGTATCGGCTGCCTTAAATTTTTTCTGTTTCTTCAAATCCCTGTCCATTTCTTTGGCGGCCGTCCACCAATTATACATAACCTGGCGCTCGTCATAGCCGTACTTGTCTGAAACTTTGCGGCCGTCATTTACATACATGGCGTCGGCATCATCCAGGCAGCCCAGCAGAATCCTGCCCAGATCACCGGAAACTATCAGCGTGGTTTCGGACAGATTGATGAGCGCGCCGGCCTTTTGAAACAGCAGAGAGGTTTGCCGGGCCTGTTCAACGCTTTTCAGCTTCAGGGTCATTTCTACCTTGTCGCCGCCAAGCGGTTGCACCTCTTCTTTGAGTTTGGGTATGTAATAGGCCGATCCTTTTGAAATGGAATTGTAGAGGTCGTCCAGATATTCGAGGCCGTTTTGGCCATAAAATACGGGCGAAAAGAAAATGATCAACACCACGACGAAGGCCGCCATCAACCCGAGGCCCATAAAGAATTTTTTCTTATTTGCGATCATGATACCGTCTCCTCTCCCTTCAGTCTGCCGATGTTGGTCAAAAACGTGCCGATCACCCAGGTTCCAAATCCGCCGATGACAATGAAAAATGCCCAGATGCCGATGGTTTCCAAAACGGCTCCGGTTTGTTTGGAGATCGGGATCACTTCCATATCCCCCAGTTTGGCCGGCAGGGCAAAAAAGCGGTTCATAAAGCCGGCCAACACTGCCATGGCATAAAATCCCCGGATGGTGATGCCCTTGACCACCTTCGTGACCATGGCGCCGATTTGGATACCGAGCAATGAACCCAGCAACATTCCCATGGCCAGGGTGTAGAAGATAAACCCGTAAATGGCATACTGGCTGATGGCGGCATAGCCCGCGGTAAAGACAATCTGGAAAATATCGGTACCGACGGTGGTCATGGACGAGACTCCCAGGGTATAGACAAATATGGGAAAGGTCAAAAATCCACCGCCCACACCCATGATACCGGCGGCCATGCCCACCAGCGCTCCGCTGAGAACCAGAAATAGCCAGGAAATGCTGCGCCCGCCGGGGACCAGATCATAGTCGAATTTGACCATCGGGGGGATTTGCAGGGCCTGCAGTTTTTTGGGCAGGTTTCCCATTTCGGCGCCCTCGTCTTTACCGGCGTGAGCGGTGGTCCCCTTGGGTGCATCGGTTTTTTGGTCTTGGCGACGTGCCCTCAGGAAGTCAATCATGGCGTACGCCCCTAAAAACCCCAACATCAGGGCGTAAACGGTGGTGATAAAGGCATCGCTGAGTACCGGATTGATCTCATAGAGCACGCGATTGATTATCCCACCGACCGTGGCGCCGACGATGGCCCCGATTAAAAAAACTACGGCCAGCGGAACCGATACGTTGCCTAGCTTGCGGTGCATGACGCTTCCCATAATCGCTTTGGCGAATATATGAAAAAGGTCGGTTCCCACCGCCAAAATGCCCTTGATGCCGGCGCTCATCAAGGCCGGAGCGATGATGAACCCGCCGCCGGCGCCAATGCACCCCGTGATCAACCCGGCCATCAAACCGATAAGAATCGAAACAATGAAAATCCCGGTGCTGTAAAATGCCGGACTGTAGGCTTTTTTACCCCCCAGCAGCTCTGGCAGGGCCCCGCCGATCTGATCCGCAAATGCAATACTGCCCACAATGACCGGTGCCGTCAGCAGGACCAGCATGAACATTCGCCGTTTGTCTCGGAAAATCGTGTTCGATACATTCAGTTCCCATTTTGCCCAGGCTTTAGTGCCATCATCAGGCACTGTCCCCACATCTTGAAAAATTTCATCTGCTTCCTTCTCCTTCCAAATTCTAGTAACTCAAATCATGCTGGATCAACATTTTCCAAGTCATAGCCCTGATCATTGATGGTGAGAATCGATCACCTCCCTTATCCCTTTGATTTTCTGTTCCTGAATGGATTTTTTTTGGTATGCGTCTTGAACTTTATACAAGAGCTCATCGATGTCGATGGGTTTCATCAGATAATCAAACGCTCCCAGCTCCATTCCTTCCCGAGCAACTTCCAGGTTGGCATGCCCGGTGAGCATAATGATTTCAACCAGCGGGCTTAATTTTTTGATTTCCTTCAGTGTTTCAATGCCGTCCATACCCGGCATGCGGACATCTAAAACCACGACATCGGCCGAGTTAGCGGACAACCATTCCAGGGCTTCCTCACCGCTTTTTACACCGGACACATTGACGCGACGTTTTTTCATTCTTTTGAGTAACGTGTCCAGAAAATCGACTTCATCATCGACAAACAAAACGCTAAAGTCATTCATCGGCGTTCCCTCCCTGACGAATTGCTTCTTTAATTTTTTGAATTAAGTCATCCAGTTCATAGGGCTTTGTTAAATAATCATATGCGCCGAATTTTTTGCCTTCGCGGGCCGAATGTTCCGAGCCGTGACCCGTGAGCATGATGACAGGCATGTTCGGATCCATTTTTTTAAAAATCTTAAGAACTTCAATGCCGTCCATGTCTTCCATTTTGAGGTCCAACACGGCGACATCAAAATCCTGGCGTCGCAGGGTTTGAATGGCTTCAGAGCCGCTGGCAGCCGTTGTAACGTCAATACCTCTGCGTAAAATTCTTTTGGAGAGAACTTCAACAAAGCCGATTTCATCGTCCACGAGCAGAAGTCGAATATGCAGCGGCACCGGGTTTTTGGTCATCTTTTCCATCTTTTCCTCAATCTTCAGAAGGCGCAGGGCCGTCTAAACGGGAAGTTTAATCCCTGGCGACGTCATCTTTCGGTATCGGAAGCGAGACATAAAAGCTTGTCCCCTTGCCAACGGCACTCCTGACCTCGATTTTCCCTCCTATCTTGTCGATAATTCCATAGCAGATCGAAAGTCCCAGACCGGTTCCTTTGCCCACCGGTTTGGTGGTGAAAAAAGGATCAAATATCCGATTCAGGTTGGCCTCGGGGATCCCCCGCCCGGTATCGGAGACCTCCACGACGATTCGATCTTCCTCCAGACGGGATGCGATCGTCAGCGACCCGCCCCCGGTTTCCATGGCATCCAGGGAATTGTTGATCAGGTTTAAAAAAACCTGCTGCAGTTCCGA
>CP070694.1:5181326-5193163 GCA_020353355.1 Desulfobacterales bacterium
ATCACGAAGTGCGTCACCGCCTGATCGGGGCCGCTCGGCGCAGAGACGATCCCCTGGATCTCGGCCGTGTGTGCCGCGATGCCCAGCGTCGTGATCACCCAGTCATACGACATCCACAACAAAATGCCCACCATCATCGCCACGACGACTGCACGCCGGCTCGTTGCCGCCATAATGCGCTGATAGAACGCGGGTTCAATGAAGACGCTCAACGATGTCATGCCGTAGACGAGAAGCTGGCTCGCCGGCCGGCCGCCCGTCATCAGAAAGTGGTCCGGCAGCACGCGCTCCATCTCCTCTACGCCGCCCACCATTGAAAGGCCGATCACCGCTGCCACGGCGAGGGTCACCGCCATCAGGACGAACTGCACGGCGTCCGTCAGCGCCACGGCCATCAAGCCTCCCAGAACGGTGTAAACCAGCGCCACCGTGCTGCCGAGGACCAGTGCATACCCGAAGGGGATATCGAAAAGATGCCCGAATAGCCCGCCGAGCCCCATGATCGAAAACGCCGGCAGGGAATAGATGAAGCTTGCCAGCGCCGTCACCACGCGGGCGGGCAGGCCGAAATGGGCGTGGACGATATCCGGCACGGAGCGAAAGTCCCGCCCCCGGATCTTGGGCGCCAGAACGAGAGCCGTTACCAGAATCATCACGTAGGCGGGTGCGGTGTCGAAGAACCAGTTCACCACGCCCGATTCGTAACTGATCTCCGAGCCGGCGAGCAGCACGCCCAGCCCGTAGTAGGTCGAAACCAGCGTACATGCGAGAAGGGGCGCATTCATCCTGCGCCCGGCAATCAGGAAATCATCGAAAGACTGCATCCTGCTGTAGAGCAGGACGCCGATCCCGACCATTGCCGCGAAATAGACGACGATGATCACTTTATCGACCAGGTGAAACAGTCCCTCTTCCATTTCCCCTCAACGCAACCCCGAGCAGTCTTTGTCTCGCCAAACAACTGTTGATTACCAAGTTATCGTGGCAGCAATAACAGATTCGAAACGATTTGGGAATACGAAAAATCGTTTGTGATCGTTTTATGTTTTTCAGACTGAGACCCGAACCGCGAAACGCGATCCGCCGGCGGAACACCTGAAACCTTCAGTTTAGCAGCAGGAGCGATTAAGCTTCAGAACTTCTATCAGCATCTTATCCCGCCAGTTTTTGATTTTCTTCAGAGAGTTTTTGCGCACGACTGCCATTTCATTTACGCTTTTAACAAAGGGATCCCTCATCGGGGGTGGGATGCTCTTCCAGGCGGCCATTGATTCCCATCTCAAGCGATAAGATTCTGAATAATACTCCACAAAGCCCTCGATGCCGTCCCCTGCCAGATGAGCACGCAAAAAAGGGCCGATGAAGGGGTCGCGCATCCCCATTCCCGTGCAAAAAGCCCGGTCAACATCCTCCGCACTGGCAACGCCGGTTGCCACCAAATCAATGGCCTCGCGCAGAACGGCGGCCTGGAGCCTGTTGACGATATAGCCGGAAACCTCTTTTTTGAGCCGCACCGGTGACTTGCCGAGTTTCTCCATCAGATTGTATGTAATCTCAACCGTCTCCGGGGCCGTTTGTTTACCTCCGACGATCTCCACCAGGGGCAAAAGGTGAACCGGGAGAAAAGGATGAACCAGGACGCAGCGCTGCGGGCGTGTGACAACCTTTTGAATCTCACTCATCAGCAAGCCGGAACTGCTGCTGGCAAGAATCGTGTCGGAGGCTGCCGCAGCATCCATCTCCTTGAATACGCTCTTTTTGGCCGCGTAATCATCAGGGACGGATTCCTGAACGTAATCAGCATCCTTTACGGCCTCGGCCAAATCCATCGTGGTCCGGATGCGCTTGGAAGCCTCGGTAGCTCTTCCTTTTTGAAGGCGGCCGTGGTCTTTCAAAAATTTCAAGTTTAAATCGATCTGCTCAACTGCGCTTTGCAGTCTATCTTCACTCAGATCCTGCATAATGACCCCATAGCCATTGGCTGCAAACAGCGTGGCCCATCCCTGCCCGATAAGCCCGGAACCGACGCAGGCCACCTTTTTGATATTATGCTGCATTTCTTCTATCTCCTTAGCGGTATGCTTTTCTCAACGACCATCTGCTTTACTCAACCCATGCAACTGGGCCATTGATTTAGCTGATTTTCGGCAAACGGCCATACTCCTCGAAGACCTAGACACGGACGGCCCCGGCGGGCAGGGAAAATGCCGCTTGCTCAGCCCTCCTCAGATGAGTGAGTCAAAGTGTCAAGGACCTCCTCCAGTGAAGGTATCGCAGGAGCATCCTTGAACCCCGCAATTCGTCGATAAATCATCTCTGCGGCAGTATGAAACGCGCCGGGCATTCCTGCTTCCCGAAAGGTTGCCGCTATCTCTGTCATCTCTCCTGCGAATCGCCAGGCTTTTGCTGTTACCTTCCTCACCCTTTCTCCGGCTTGCTCGCCAAAGTTCGCCCAGTCCCTCGACCACTGTGTCTCTAACTCTCCTCGAACCCCCAGTACTTCAGCTGTGGCTAAAATCGCGCACAACAACGCTGTTGTGCCCTTTGTATATGCTGCATAGCACATTTTCAGCGACGAAGCCTTGCCGACGGTCTCTCCAACGACGCAGGTCTCCAACGGACCTGCCGAGCAATAACTCGCCGCTTCTTGCGCCTTCTCTCCGGATAGATATAGCCAGGTTTTCCCCCGCTCCCAAGCAGGTTCTCCAATAATGCCACCATCGACAAATATTGCCCCGGCCTCTCGCATTGCGTTCCCGATGCGGATCGCCCGTTGGGGTGAAATTGCGTTCACGTCCAGATAAAGCCCCTTGAACGCGTGAGCCAGGACTTGCTCAGCCACCTCTTCTGCAGCGTGAGGCGGACACACGCTTACGATAACCGTGCATGTCTCACACAGGGCGGCCAGTGTGTCGCAATCACAAAGATTGAATTTTTCGGCGCGCTCTTGGGTCTGCCGGCTGCGCCCCTCAGACGCCCAGCAGACTGTATGGCCGCTATTCTGCACGGAGGCTGCAACACATATTCCCATCATGCCGGGATGTAGAATACCTACCTTTTGTTTCTTCATCATCCAACTCCTGCATTTCTGATATTAGTAGTTGCTCTGTCTTGATTTCAGTTCATGCCAATTTCTGTGTTGGGGTGAGCGCCACGAAAATGAATAGCGCTTCTCTATCATAATTTTTTTCATTCAGTAGCTTCCCTGGTTTAGCCTCTGAAAGAACTAAACGGTTACAGCGGAATTTCGGTCTAGCCTCATTCCGGTTCGAGCAGCACCTTGATTTCTTCAATTTTATCTTTGACCCCGGCATAACCTTCTTCAATGGTGTGTTCAACCTGGTCGAAGTCCATCATCTTCAGCTGCCCCAGGCGCGGCTGGATTAGAACGTCCGGTGGTTCCACCGCAAGGTTGATCCGGGTGATCCGCTCCTGCATGATGTTGATTGAGGTCATCACGGTCTCGATGATGTCTGGAGTCGACGATTCTCTTCTGAGCATTTCGCTGATTTTGCCTGCGAAGTTGATTTCAGCGCTTTCGTAATAAGCCGCCAGCTTTTGAAACAGCTCGCTTTTGTATGCGTGCGGATCGCCGGTTTTCTTTAGCGCGCGTCGGGTTTGGCGCCTCGGCTTTTTGCGTGAAACAACACCGCTGTTGAGATCAACGGCTATCACAACATCGGCTTCCAGCGCCCTGGCGACACCTACCGGCACAGGGTCCACGAGGCCGCCGTCGACCAGCCAGCGGTCCTTGACTTTCACAGGGGCAAACAGCCCCGGTATGGACATGGTCGCCCGGAGGGCGGCAAGGATGTTGCCGGACTTCAAAACGACTTTTTTGCCGGTTGCAAGATCGGTAGCCACCATCATGAGCGGGATTTTCAGATCAGAAAAATCTGCCGCATCGGTGTGCATTGAAAAAAGCTCTTTCAACCGCTTGGTGCCGTTCAGGACACCGGAGCGCGGGAACACGACGTCAAAATACGAAAAGACCTTTTTACCGTCCATCCTGAGAACGAACTCCTTGAGGCTCTTGAGGCTGCCACTGGCATAGATGGTGCCGACATAGGAGCCGATGCTGCACCCGGCAACGTAATCGATGGGGATTTTTTCTTCTTCCAGTGCTTCGATGGCCCCGATATGGGCCCAGCCGCGCGAAGATCCGCTGCCGAGCACCAGCCCGACGGTCTTTCTCGATAACATGGATTTTTCCTGGAATGCGTTTATTTTTGCATGTTTCCGCTGATGGATTATATGCAGTTTTCATTAAATAATACAATAAAAACATAAAAAGATCCGGCGAGTCCGGTTTAAGCAAAGCAAGGGAAACCGTGAGGATAGAGCGGAAACCGCAATGGGTGAAATCGGTGATGCGGAAAAATTAGAAAAGAGAACGATGGCGCTAATACAAATCGTTCAACCCGACAAGGCACAAGGTCAAGCCAAGGAAATTTATGACACCATGCTGATTGAGGTGTCGGGGAATTTCAGCGAAATGGGCCGTCATTCCTGCGAAAGCAGGAATCCAGAAAAGTCTTAGCCAGTCAACTTGGATGCCTGCTTTCGCGGGCATGACGAGAAAACCACCCCGACACCTCAACTATTTGTCGATATTTAATCTTAAAGATGTGACACTTTTTTTTCTGTGGGGTGCTATAATTCATGATTCAAGCTTTCAGCCTTATTTAAAATTTGACCAGCTAGCCCCTAATGTTATAGATTTCTAAATAATTTCCTTAGAATTTTTAAAAAAGGCAAAAGAAAAGCCTATGCTTAATAAAATTATATGCGGCGGACAAACCGGCGCCGACAGAGCTGCCCTGGATGTTGCGATAAAAATGGGCATCCCGCATGGTGGCTGGATCCCGAAAGGTCGTAGACCAGAAGAGGGGACTTTAGCAGATAAATACAACTTAAAGGAAATGCCAAGCGAGAGCTATCCTGCCCGAACAGAGCAAAATGTCATAGATTCAGATGGAACTTTGATTATTTTCCGCGGAAAATTGACCGGGGGGACCGATTATACCCGTAAGATGACCCTAAAACACAAGAAACAATTGCTGGGCATAGACTTAAATCAAACCAATCATTATGATGCCGCATCCCTGATCGCAGCATGGATTAGGTTGCAACGAGTAGAGGTTTTAAACGTTGCTGGGCCCCGGGCAAGCGAAGATCCAGCTATCTATGATGATGTTCAAAAAATTCTTGAAAATGCAATTCAGATTCTCAGAGCCGAAGAAAGGAAATCCGAACCTGAATCCCGCCAATCTGAGCCATCAGGGCTACCCAAAACAGTTCAAGAAGCGGTCGACAGGCTTGTTTCTGAAATGCCATTAAAAGACAAAACCTCTCTTGCTAACATGGCTGAGGCTGATCTTATCAAGTTGCATTTTTCATTAGGACTCTATGTTAGAAATAGGTTTTTTTACGCAAAAAATGAAATACTGCTGGAATCATGCAGATATGTGGCACAAGATAAATATTTGCATTGGAGTCAAGCTCCGATGCTGATTATCAAAGAGTTGTGGAAAACATTACGGGAGACTCACAAGTTGAGGATTGTGAAATGAATAATATCAATAAAATATCCGAATCAGCAAAAAGACGTCGCATGATTGAAACCGCCGCCTACTATCGGGCTGAAAAAAGGGGATTTTCCGATGGTGATCCGCTAAAGGACTGGCTCGAGGCCGAAAGGGAAATCGATGCTTTATTTCAGCAGCTGGATGATGCGGGGTCCAGCAAGCAAGAACTAGCGGCCTACCGGAGGATGCGCGCCGAGTTTAAAAAGATCCTGGCCGGTGCTCAGGATACGATCAACGCCGACACCGTCAGGCAGGCTTTCGATCGGTCGGCCAGAGAGCTCAAGGAATTGGGGAAATTTGTTCCCGAGACGGTTGACCGCGCCGGTAAAATGCTCAAGCAGGAGGTGGCCGCTGCAGTTGAAAAAATGGGTCCCCGCTGGGACGCCTTTTCGGAGAAGAGCCACGGGCTTTTTGAGATCTGGAAGGACAGAGGGGGTCAGTTCGTCAACCAGGCCTACACTGCCTTAAACAGCTGGGTGAGTCGCTATCGTGACAAAAACGGCAAGGAAGAAAATGAAGATCAAAATCGATGATGATTTGTGAACGGGAGACCGCAACGAACAATAATGTATGTAAGGGGCATAGAATGTCCCCTTTCTTTCCTCGTGATGTTTTGACATTAAACCTCAGAGTTGTCGGAAATCATTAAACGCAGAGATACTCAAAAGTTTAATACGTAACTAAATCGAATTTAGGCAGCAATTCATGCAGCACATAAGTACGGTGCCTCCACGCTGCACGAATATAGCTGCAGGCATCCATTTTTCCAATCCCCTGACCGGGCTGCAGCTCATGTTGCAGGGTTTTGGGGGCCCATTTTAATTCGTCATATTTTATTGTCTTATCAATTTCCGTTGCTCTACAAAAAACACCCTTTGCGATAGCTTTTTTCCAGGCATCAATTCTTTGGTCCACCGGCTCTTTTGATTCCAGCAGCGATCTAACTGGCGCCTCAATATCGTTCCACTTTTTATTGGGGTTTACGGTCACGGAACCAGCGGCTTTTTCTGCGAAATCATTGAAATATTTGTGTAGCTTTTGACAGGCGGCCAAAAAATTCTCAGTATTTTTGCGTTTTTTATAGGACGGCTTTCCGGCGTGAGTTTGATAGTTAAAACTCCATTCTAAATAAGGTCGGTCGGGTAATGTCGCAACAGCGCCATGCCCTACCGGTATTATTTCGGCCATCGGACTCAAAAATCTGGCTTTGAACTCTTCGAGCTTGCCTTTAATATATTTGAATATCCCGCTTTGTTTCTGTATATTTATAATCTTAATATCATCATCTTTTACCCGATTCCACTGACTTGCAAATCCGACAAACCCGAAGTGAGAAAAAGTGTCCGCATAGACATGAGCAGCAATTCCAATCAAATGTGGCCAATATATGCGATTTTGTTCATCCAACGTATCTGTTAACATTTGTTTTGCCGGTTCACTGTCTGGCAGGGTTACCATCCGTTCAACAAAAGTCATTGCCTTGGGGTCATTCCCAGGCAAAAAGTGAAACGGAATCCAGACTTTCCACTGTTCCCCAGCCAATGCGTTCCTGTAATCCAGGGGCTTGTGACTGGTCATTGTTGGGACAATTGCCGAGTTATTGGCAATCAATGCATGTTCATCTTCAATAGCATCATCAACAAATTGCGATGCGTGAGCGACGGTCATCGCCGTCTCCGGATCTAGCCCGGCGGCACGGGCGATTGCATAGATACCATAAAAATGCATGTCGATTTGCATTGCGACCTCCTTTTTTTATAAAAGCTTTGTTGAATCGATTCGGTTCTCCCATGTTCGGCTCGAGCAAGGCGAACAACAGCTCCATATTTTACCTTAAGTGATGCCGGGAAGTTGTCTGGCAATCTCCAGGTACTTATTGTGAATTCTCTTTGTCAAAGCAAAAAATCCCTCAGTTCCGGCCTGCTCAAAATCCCACCAGGCCAGCTCGTTTAGATGGTCTGTATCCTTCCAGATCCCTTTATAGCTCGCCTTTTCCCACAATGCCGAGTTCACCGACACGAGCCCATCGTTATCACCTTCTTCTTCTTTGATAATCTTGTAAGGCTTTCTTAAAATAGCGAGTACATTGTCAATACTTGCAGAACCAGTGTAGGCTCTGAGCTCAGTATGCTTTTCGAGCTCGTTCTCGAAAACCTTTACTTCTGGGTTATCATTAAAGGAAGAACACGCATCTCGTGTGAGATCTCGGACCCCTTCAATATTCAGAGAAAGCCTCTTTAAAATTTCGATTAGCTCACCGTGCTCACCAATTCCTTTGTCCGCGAAAGAGGTGCCCAGATGGGGTGTTCCGATCGTGGTCAGAGAGGCTAACCTTTGGTGAATCTTGCCTTTGTTTCTGTCATTGAAGAGCATATGACGAGCGTCGAGCCCTCCCATGCTGTGAGCAATGATGTTCACTTTTTCAGCACCGGTCTGTTCGAGCACATTCCGTACGTTCTTTCTTAATTGCTCGGCTCGTTTATCCACCCTCTCAGCCCAGGGGACGCTCGAATGATAGACTGTGAAACCATGTTTGATAAGCATCGTCCGAATACCCCGATAATAGTGGAAAAAATCCAGAAAAGGATCATCTTGGTTATCCAGCTGAAAAAGTTCATTCCAACCCACATCGAACCGTGCAATACCGTGAGCAAGGATAATTGGATGAGTTTTTTTGCTATTCAAGATTTATACCTCCTTTCAAAATGGTGCGGTTGATGGCTTCTCTAAACGAATAGAATTTTAAATCTTATTTAAGGATTGATTTCTCTGCGGATACTGTTTATCCCCTAACTGGGTACGATTATTTTTCCCCCTTGTTCCTATAGTCATCACGTTTTTTTTGCTATTTCATTCAGAATCGCGATGCGTTGCCTGACATCATTCGCCCAAATAAAGCCGCTGGACATCCGAGTTGTCCAAAAGTTGTTGGCCGGTTCCCGTCAGCCTGTAGCGGCCCAATTCCAGTGTTGGAAGCTTAAGGGGGGCGACCGTTACCTATTTTCATTTGCAACAGTATCTGATATTGAAAAGCTATGCCACGCAAATCTCGCATAGACGCCCAGAGTGCATTGCAGCATGTTATCATCAACGGCCTTGAAGGTAAAGCCATCTTCAAAGACGCTGATAGAAAAATTGGGGGTCGCGAATTGATTGGTGATCATAGAGGACTGTTTAATCACTAATCAAGTTTTGATCCTTATTTTTTACTAAGGCCCGCAGGCTTCAGGGGTTGCGCGCATGCACCGGCGGTTTTATGATATCTAAAAAGCGATTCTCATTTTAGGTGCGCTTTCCGGCAAATTACAGCAAAGGGGATACCCATGATTAAGGGTTATGCAACCATCGATGCCACGGGCGAGTATGCCACGCGTCATGCACCGATATCTTATGTACTTCTGGGTCGCACCCGACTGATGGCCAGCCAGGCAGGTTTCGGCGGATATCGGATCAGCAGCGGGGTGAGCCAACACGAAAAAGCACTGAGTGCGGCCATCCGTTCGGGAATCAATCTCATCGACACCAGCGCCAACTACGCCGACGGCGGATCGGAAACCCTGGTGGGACAGGTCCTGGAAGACCTGACGGCCAGTGGCGAGGTGAAGCGCCAGCAGGTCATCGTGGTCTCCAAGCTGGGATATCTCCAGGGAGAAAACATCGCTTTGAGTCAGGAGCGCAAGAGCGAAGGACGGCCATTTCAGGACCTGGTGGAGTACGGCCAGGGTTTGGAGCATTGCATTCACCCGGAGTTTATTGAAGATCAGCTCACTCGAAGCCTGACCCGGCTGAAACTGGAAACTCTGGACGGATATCTTCTGCACAACCCCGAGTATTACCTGGGGTGGGCCATAAAGAGCGGTTTGTCCCTGGAAAGCGCCCGGAGGGAATACTACCGCCGCATCCGGGCAGCATTTGAACACCTTGAAAAGGAGGTCGAAAAAGGGCGCATCCGCTTTTACGGTATCAGCTCAAACACCTTTCCCAGTGCCGCCGCCGATCCGGAGTTTACCTGCCTGGAAACCGTCTGGCAGACCGCAGAAGCCGTTTCGGCCGCTCATCACTTTGGCCTTGTCCAAATGCCCTTCAATCTGCTGGAGCCCGGGGCGGTGCTGGAGGTCAATCAGCCCGGAGGTGAAAGCGCCCTCGCCTTTGCCGCAAAAAAGGGATTGGGCGTTCTGACCAACAGGCCCCTGAATGCTTTTGCGGCCGGGCGGCTTCTGCGACTGGCCGACCTCCCTCAAACGGAGCGCAAGGACACCAGCGAGGTGATCGAGAAAATCCGCCGGCTTGGGAAATCGGAAACGCGGCTCTGGCGAAAAGTCTTTCCCCATCTGGACATCCCCAACGGGTTGAAGGTCCGGCTCAAGCAACAAAACGAGGTGGGTGATAGCCTTAAGCATTACTGGAAAAATTTTGGATCCTACGAGAACTTTCGCCAGGCGCAGAAGGGCATGTTTTGGCCGCGAGTCCAGGGAGTTTTCGATTTTCTGGCGCCCTATGCGAAAGAAAATGAGGAACTGGACCAGTGGCTGGCTGACCACCCGATCTGCCTGGAAGAGGCTTTTGAAGCGGTGGGTTCCATCTACGTAGAAGAAGCCGCCCGAGTATTGAAACGGATTCGTTACGCAGTTAATGGCGCTGATCCGGAATGGGAACAACAGGGCACGCTCAGCCAGAAAGCGATCCGAGCCCTTCGGTCGACCACCGGCATGTCCGTAATACTGGTTGGGATGCGAAGGCGCGCCTATGTGGAAGATGTGCTGACCGAACTTAAACGGCCCATGGAGCAAAAAGACCGCCAAGGCAGCTGGGCAAGACTCAGGCAGGGGATAGAGGAACTCTTTTAATTTAGTATTTTGGGGTCGCCACGCTATGTATTTTGAATTAAATGAGAATTATTAAAATCCAACTCCATTTTAAGGTTTATATCGCCTTTTTTGACACTAAAAACAACGTTTATTGAAATTTACTGCAGCTGGCTATAGCTTTTTGTATACATAATTGGAGCCAAGACACCAGTCTGCATCGGTATCAATGTCATTGAAATCTTCAACCAAAGGAAAATAAATAATGAATAATATCAATAAAATATCCGAATCAGCAAAAAGACGTCGCATGATTGAAACCGCCGCCTACTATCGGGCTGAAAAAAGGGGATTTTCCGATGGTGATCCGCTAAAGGACTGGCTCGAGGCCGAAAGGGAAATCGATGCTTTATTTCAGCAGCTGGATGATGCGGGGTCCAGCAAGCAAGAACTAGCGGCCTACCGGAGGATGCGCGCCGAGTTTAAAAAGATCCTGGCCGGTGCTCAGGATACGATCAACGCCGACACCGTCAGGCAGGCTTTCGATCGGTCGGCCAGAGAGCTCAAGGAATTGGGGAAATTTGTTCCCGAGACGGTTGACCGCGCCGGTAAAATGCTCAAGCAGGAGGTGGCCGCTGCAGTTGAAAAAATGGGTCCCCGCTGGGACGCCTTTTCGGAGAAGAGCCACGGGCTTTTTGAGATCTGGAAGGACAGAGGGGGTCAGTTCGTCAACCAGGCCTACACTGCCTTAAACAGCTGGGTGAGTCGCTATCGTGACAAAAACGGCAAGGAAGAAAATGAAGATCAAAATCGATGATGATTTGTGAACGGGAGACCGCAACGAACAATAATGTATGTAAGGGGCATAGAATGTCCCCTTTCTTTCCTCGTGATGTTTTGACATTAAACCTCAGAGTTGTCGGAAATCATTAAACGCAGAGATACTCAAAAGTTTAATACGTAACTAAATCGAATTTAGGCAGCAATTCATGCAGCACATAAGTACGGTGCCTCCACGCTGCACGAATATAGCTGCAGGCATCCATTTTTCCAATCCCCTGACCGGGCTGCAGCTCATGTTGCAGGGTTTTGGGGGCCCATTTTAATTCGTCATATTTTATTGTCTTATCAATTTCCGTTGCTCTACAAAAAACACCCTTTGCGATAGCTTTTTTCCAGGCATCAATTCTTTGGTCCACCGGCTCTTTTGATTCCAGCAGCGATCTAACTGGCGCCTCAATATCGTTCCACTTTTTATTGGGGTTTACGGTCACGGAACCAGCGGCTTTTTTTGCGAAATCATTGAAATATTTGTGTAGCTTTTGACAGGCGGCCAAAAAATTCTCAGTATTTTTGCGTTTTTTATAGGACGGATTTCCGGCGTGAGTTTGATAGTTAAAACTCCATTCTAAATTAGGTCGGTCGGGTAATGTCGCATCAGCGC
>CP070694.1:5193263-5215061 GCA_020353355.1 Desulfobacterales bacterium
ATGGCCCGGGGCATATTCAGGTCATCATTGATGGCTTCCAGGAACTTGTGTTTAAATTCAGCGTCGATGGAAAGATCCGATTCATTTTTCGCAGTGGCCAGCTGGCGAATCTGATTTTGCAAATGCAGAAGACCGTTGCGGGCGGCCTCAAGACCGTCATCGCTGTATTCCATGGGTTTGCGGTAATGGGTTTGAAACGCCGCAAAACGATAGACCAGGGGATTGATGCCTTGCTTGATCAAGGCATTTTCCAGGGTTAGAAAATTTTCTCTGCTTTTCGCCATTTTCTTGCCGCCGGAAATAATTAAAAACGCGCCGTGCATCCAGAAATTAAAAAACGGTTTACCGGTAGCCGCCTCGGATTGGGCGATTTCATTGGTGTGATGCACATCAATGTGATCCGTGCCACCGCAATGAATATCCAGCTGATCACCCAAAAACTTCATGCTCATGGCCGAGCATTCGATGTGCCATCCCGGAAAACCAATGCCCCAGGGAGATTCCCATTCCATTTGACGCTTGGCACCGGGTGGTGAAAATTTCCACAAGGCAAAATCCGTTGGATTGCGTTTTTCCGGATTTTTCTCAACTCGTGCACCTTCTTGCAGTGCTTCTATATTTTGATGAGATAGTTTCGTATAGTCTTTAAATTTAGCGGTGTCAAAATAGATCCCGTCACCGGTTTGGTAGGTATAGCCTTTTTCTTCAAGGGTTTTGACCAAGGCAATTTGCTCGTCAATCGTATCGGTGGCCTTCACCCAGATATCCGGCTCCAGGATATTCAGCTGGCTCATATCTTGCTTGAAGGCCTTAGTGTAGTATTCAGCGATGTCCCAGGCGGTTTTGCCTTCGCGCTGAGCACCTTTTTCCATTTTATCTTCGCCCATATCCCGGTCACCGGTGAGATGTCCGACATCGGTGATGTTCATAATGTGCTTTATGCGATAACCATTATACAATAGTACGCGCTTTAAAATATCTTCGAATATATAGGTGCGCAGATTGCCGATATGGGCATAATTGTAAACTGTCGGGCCACAGGTATACAGGCCCACCTCCCCCGGCTTAATGGATTTAAATTCTTGTTTGCGTCGCGTTAGGGTATTGTACAATATTAGTTTGTTCATTAAGTTCTCTCGCTATCCGGCTGAATTTGCCAAAAAAATAGACATAACCCTTCGCCAGAAATATACGATTCGGCTCAGCTGAAGTCAACCCATTGCAACCAACTGAACCGAAGAGTTTTTCTTGACCAATCAGAGAGAATCTTTATATTTAGAAGTTATTTTCAACGAAATTCTAATTCAGAAGATTCAATTCAATCAACCCATTTGGTGTCGCGCGCCATTTCTCGCGCCATTTGAAAAGCCAGGAGGATAAACGCTATGGTAATTTGGTTCACAGGGTTGCAACCAGTAGCGCAGGCGCTAGAGGCCACATTGTTTACCTGGTTTCTCACCGCCTTGGGGGCCGGGCTGGTTTTCTTTTTTAAGCGTATCAACCGTAAAGTTTTAGATGGAATGCTTGGTTTTGCTGCGGGCGTGATGATTGCGGCCAGTTACTGGTCGCTGTTAGCCCCTGCCATTGAAATGGCAGAAGAATCAAGCATCCCGGCCTGGGTTCCAGCCACCATCGGATTTTTGTTGGGCGGATTCTTTCTTTGGATTGTGGATAAAATCCTTCCGCATCTGCATTTGGGTTTCCCGATGGAAGAAGCGGAAGGAATCAATACCAGCTGGCAGCGGAGCATTCTCTTGGTGCTGGCCATAACCCTGCATAATATCCCCGAGGGATTAGCCGTAGGCGTTGCATTTGGCGCCCTTGCCGCCGATCTGCCTGCAGCCGACTTGGCCGGTGCAGTCGCTCTGGCATTGGGTATCGGGATTCAGAATTTCCCGGAGGGTACTGCCGTCTCGGTGCCGTTGCGCCGTGAGGGGTTGTCTCGCTTAAAAAGCTTCTGGTATGGACAGCTTTCCGGAACGGTGGAACCCATTGCTGGTGTACTGGGTGCGGCAGCGGTAATTTTGATCAAGCCGATGCTACCCTATGCCTTATCTTTTGCTGCCGGAGCAATGATATACGTGGTCGTCGAAGAACTAATCCCAGAGTCCCAGCTTGAAAAGAATACGGATGTGGCCACCATCGGCGCGATGATCGGGTTTGCAGTGATGATGACCTTGGACGTGGCATTAGGATAAACAGCAGCACAAGCGTTGAAATAAAGTGGTGATTGCCTTATTTACCCGCAAGGTACAATTTACAAATATCAAAGATTGTGTTACAAGAGCCCGTCGGCGTTGGAACGCACAATTTGTCCAGGAAATATATAATTAAAAATAATAGGGGAAAACCAAAAAAAAGGGGGAAAAATGAGTGTTGAACGCGAATCCATTGAATTTGATGTGCTTTTTGTCGGTGGCGGGCCGGCGAGCCTCGCCGGTGCCATCAAACTCATGCAGCTTGCCCGGAAAAAAGGCAAGGAACTCGAAGTCGCGCTGATTGAGAAAGGGGCTGAAATCGGATCCCATGCATTAAGCGGTGCAGTGATGAATCCAATAGCCCTCAAGGAGCTGATCCCGGATTATGCAGACAAGGGATGCCCCATTGAAGCGACCGTCCGGGGAGACGAATTTTATTTTCTCACCGAAAGTAATGCCCATTCGGTGCCTTTCATTCCGAAACACATGCACAACAAAGGCAATCTCATTATCAGCCTTTCACGGTTGGTGCGATGGCTGGGAAAAATCGCTGAAGAAATGGGTATCAATATATTTCCAGGATTTGCCGGAAAAGAAGTGCTTTACGCTGAGGATCAGAAAACCATTATCGGTGTCCGAACCGGCGACCAGGGGCTTGGCCCGGAGGGCGAGCCCAAGTCAAATTTTGAACCGGGTATCGATATTCACGCCAAGGTCACGGTCTTCGGGGAAGGAGCTCGCGGTAGTTTACTCAAGGAGATCGCCAAAAAACTCGATATTTTCGATGGTAAAATGCCGCAGGTATTTGAAACCGGCATCGAAGAGGTCATCGAATTGCCTGAAAACCATTATTTTACCACCAGCAAAGGCAATGATATCCATCTGATGGGCTATCCGCTAGGCCTGTATACTCCGGGAGGCGGATTCATTTATGAAATGAAAAATAATAAATTAACCATCGGGTTTCTGACCGGACTTTGTTACCAGGACCCAATGCTCGATCTGTATGAGATCTTCATAAAGTTCAAGCGCCATCCATTTGTGGCCGACATCATAAAGGATGGCAAAGTCATCGAAGCAGGGGCACGAGCTGTTTCAACCGGCGGATATTATTCCGTGCCCAAGCTGGCTGTTGACGGCGGGCTTTTCATCGGGGGAAATGCATCCATGCAATTTATGCCGGGCTTAAAGGGCGTCCATGTTGCCATGAAATCGGGCATGCTGGCTGCTGAAGCCATAATGGATGCAATGGATAAAGGCAGCTTTAACGAAGAAACACTGCAGTCTTATTCGCAGTTGTTCCAAGAAAGCTGGGCCAGAAAAGAGTTATATGCGGGACGAAATTTTTACCAGGCCCTTGCCAAAACGAATCTATCGAAATTCCTTTTTTTGGGGGCTCAATATTTCACCAACGGTCGGGGGTTTGTCGATCGCATGCCGTTGGAGGAAGACCATAAAACCTTACTGCCGTTGAAGCAGGAGCATGAAGATATGCCGCCGGGTCTTGGCGCCGATGTCTATGATGGGGTCTTATTTATAGACAAATTGACCAGTGTGTATTTATCGAAAACCAAGCATCGGGAAGATCAACCGTCTCACATCATTGTGCACGATACAGAGCTGTGTATCAATGAGTGTTACCGGACATACAAAAGCCCCTGTACGCGGTTTTGTCCGGGCAATGTATATGAAATTGAGGAAGACGAAAACACCTCTCAACGGCGGCTTAAGTTGAATCCCTCAAACTGTCTGCATTGCAAGACCTGTGATATAAAAGATCCTTATGAAAACATTACCTGGACCTGCCCGGAAGGCGGAGAAGGACCGGGGTATACGATGTTATAGCTAAAAATATTAGTCACATAATAATTTTTGTGAACCCTTTACGAGAAAAAATCTACAAACAAAAAAGTGTTAAGTGTAAAATGATCTAAAGTGACTAAAGTGGAGGAATTTTGTCGATTTAAGAAAAAAAATGGAGCTAAGCGACACCAAAACTTTAGGCACTTCAAACTTTAGCTCACTTTAGGTCACTTTTCTAATTAATCCGGATAAGGTTTCAGGTGTCGGGTGTCAGGTGTCAGCCGCCTCAATTGGGAGCGTTGAAACCTGACACCTCCATTAAGAAAGGGGAGTTAAGCTAACCATGGATTTTGAACTAACCGAAGAACAACAGATGGTAAGAGAAATGGCTCAGCGATTTGCTGAGACAGAAATCAAACCAAAAGCTGCAGAAATGGATAAGACCCATGAGCATCCGGAAGAGATCTGCCAAAAAATGGGCGAGCTGAAAATGATGGGGATTGCCGTACCCGAAGAATACGGCGGCGGCGGTATGGATAACGTCAGTTATGCTTTGGCCCTGATCGAGATATCCAAGGCCTGTGCCAGTACCGGCGCCATCATGTCGGTGAACAATTCCCTGTATTGTTTTCCGGTGATGGCTTACGGAACCCATGAACAGAAGCTGAAATACCTTAACCCTGTTGCGTCGGGCGAAAAGATAGGTTGTTACGCCCTCACCGAAGCCGGCGCGGGCTCGGATCCGGCTGCCTTGCGCACCACTGCCGTCAAAGACGGAGACGAATGGGTTATCAACGGGGAGAAAAAATTTATCACCAGTGGAAATGTGGCCGCTTACGGCGTGATCGCCGCGGTCACCGAAAAAGGTGCGGGCTATAAAGGCATCAGTTCATTTGTGATTGATCTGGAAAATACCCCGGGATTCAAGGTAGGCCGGGTAGAGGAGAAGCTGGGAATCAATGCCTCCGGCACTGCTGAGATGGTCTTCGAAGATGCCAGAGTTCCTGCTGATGCGCTGCTGGGCAAGGAAGGGGAAGGATTCAGACAGATGCTCACCACCCTCGACGGCGGACGGATCGGCATCGCTGCTCAAGCGGTAGGAATTGGCCGCGCTGTCCTGGAAGAGTCTTTGGAATATGCCAAAACCCGTGAGCAGTTCGGCAAACCCATTGCGACTTTCCAGGCTATTCAATGGAAATTAGCGGATATGGCCACCGAACTGGATGCCGCCGAGCTCTTAACGCTCAGGGCGGCCTGGTTGGAGGACCATGGTAAAGCTTACGAAAAGGCAGCGGCCATGGCCAAGATGTATGCATCGGATGTGACGATGCGGGCCGCGATCGAAGGCGTGCAAATTTTAGGCGGATACGGTTATTGCAAAGAATATCCCATGGAACGACACATGCGGGACGCCAAAATCTGCCAGATTTATGAAGGCACCAATGAAATCCAGCGCTTGGTGATTGCAAACAACCTGCTGAAAGGAAAATAAAATCACGCAGTGATGTTGAGCCGTGAGCTTCGAATTCTAAAGTCGGCCTTTTCTCAATATCGCCACCAATAACCAAATTCCCATTATCGCAGCCGCTAAAAATAAAATAATACCTATCAAAGATATGCCAAAAATTAACGGCGGCGTCTCTGAAATAACGATGAGCGCCGAACCGATGATCAGCGCTGCAATGATGATGGAAAACGATAGACGATTGCTGATCTGATCATGGGTGGAAAGCATTTTCTGCAGCCCTTTGTGCTCAATCTGCAAACTGAGTCGTTGCTGGCGTATAAGGTTTGCAAGCTGCAGTAAATCTTTGGGAAACTGCTGTAAAAATTGAATTAATCTGGAGGCTGTATCAATAACATCGCCCGCAACTCGTTGCGGTTTAAATCGCTCAAGCTTCACCCTTTGAATGAACGGCGCTGCCTGGGCAATGATGTCAAATTCCGGATCAAGAATTCGAACGACACTTTCCACCGTGCTGATGGCTTTCAACATCAGGAAGATGTCCGGGGGAATTCGCAGACGAAAATTGGTGGCCAGTTCAAGCAGCTCCCGCAGCAATCGTGAGAACTCGAGCTCTTTAAGGGGCTTGTAAAAATGGCGCCCCATAAAATCCGCCACTTCCCTTTCAAGCATCCGCATTTGCGGTTCTTCTTCCCAGGATGTTAATTTAAGCAGCATCTGAGCCGCTCGGCTTTCATTCTGGCGAACAACGCTGTCCACCAAATCGACAAAATCTTCCCGTGTCTGGCGATCCACGACGCCGGCCATACCAAAATCGAGCAAACAGATAACATTATGTGGTAGTGCGAAAACATTGCCCGGATGGGGATCGGCATGAAAAAATCCGTGATCGAAAATCTGACTGAGAACAAGCTCGGCTCCCCGGGCGGCGATTAACTTTCGGTCCAGGCCGGCCGCATCAAGTTTGGCAATATCCGTAATTTTTATGCCTTCAATAAATTCGGTTGTAAGAACTAAAGAGGTCGTCATTTCCCGGTAAACATTTGGAATATAAACATAGGGGCTGTTTAGAAAATGGCGGGATGCGCGCTCCATATTCGTTGCTTCGTTTCGATAGTCAATTTCTTTTTCAAGCGTGCGGGCAAATTCTTCAATAATTTTAACCGGCCGGTGCAGAGAAAGTTCTTCAATGTGTCGTTCGGCAAGAGTTGCCAGATGAAGCATAATCTCCAGGTCAACTTCTATGATTCTTCGAATACCGGGACGCTGAAATTTAACCGCCACCTCCTCGCCGTTTTTTAACACCGCCCGGTGGACCTGACCGATGGAAGCCGATGCCAAGGGGGTTTCGTCCAGACTTTCAAATAAATCCCCATGGAGTGCACCAAATTCGGATTCAATCACATCACTGACCTCGCTGAAGCCAAACGGCGCCACGTCGTCCTGGAGTTTGGAAAGCTCATCAATAAATTCAACCGGAATAAGATCCGGACGCGTGGAAAGAATCTGTCCGAACTTAATATAGGTCGGGCCCAACTCCTCGAAGGCCATTCGCAAGCGTTGTGGGCGCGTAAGTTTCTCAGCCCGTTCCGCTCGTTTTTTGGAAATCATCTGAAGACCGACTTCGATATATTGGTCGATTTTCAACATTTCCAACAAATCGCCGAATCCATACTTGAACAATATGGTAAGGATCTGGCGATAACGGGCCAGGTGGCGATAGGTGCGGCTGATAACACCAATCTTTCTTATGCTAAGCATATGTGCTCTGTGAAATCAGGAGGGTTTTTGCCTTTGACTGTCGATCTTTTTTTTAAGTTCGCGGACCTCTTTTTTCAAGGCCTTCAATTCCGCAGTGGTGGCCACCTCGGCCTTTTTCAAAATATCTTTGACGCTCCTTTCAACCCGGGCTTCCAGTTTCTTTTGGGTTTGTTCATATTTCTTTTGTAGATCATTTAAAAATTTGCGGCCATCTGCTTCGGACATTTTGCCTTTATGGATCAGCTCTTTGGCCAATGCTTCGACTTCATCCCAGGTCTTCAGTGCCAGACCAATACCGGCAAACAGGCCCTTTTTAATTAGATCAGCCATGGTGTGCTCCTCTCTGCAAGGGTTCTTTCTTTTATTAATGAGTGTCGCCAAGGATCAGAAACATATAGAGAAACGGACACATTATGTGCGAACCCGGGTTAAAATGAATAATTTTATTTTATCCCTATAGCTAACTTATATTCACGCTGCGCGAAAATTGCAACGCCTGAAACCGATTATAACCTAAATTGAGCGATTCTTTTCTGGTCATTGCGAGGCGAAGTCGAGGCAATCTCTATTTTTGGTACTTGACTGTTTACTCAAACTGGCTTAGTTTTTTTTTAGCTGGCTTATCGCAAAATTACATTTTGCAAATTCATGGAAGGAAATTAATCATTATGCCATATTCCATCGCATTAGCCGGCAAAGGTGGCACCGGTAAAACCACTTTGGCCGGAATGCTTATACGATATTTGGTTGAAAACAACAAAATTCCGATTTTAGCAGTAGATGCGGACTGCAATGCGAATTTAAATGAAGTCCTGGGCCTGAAAATAGGCGATACCCTCGGCAACGCCCGGGAAGATATGAAAAAGGGTGATGTTCCCAGCGGGATGACCAAAGACATTTTTATGGAAATGAAGCTTGAACAAGCTGTGGTCGAGGCCGATGGTTTTGATCTTATCGTCATGGGTCAACCGGAAGGGGCTGGTTGCTATTGTGCCGCCAATACTTTGCTGACGCAGTTCTTAGAAAGACTGCAAGACAATTATCCGTATATTGTAATGGATAATGAGGCCGGTATGGAGCACATCAGCCGCTTGACCACCAAAAATGTAGACACGCTTTTGATTGTCTCAGACCCCTCCCGCCGCGGACTTCAGGCGGCCGTTCGCATAGATGAACTCGCCAGATGCCTGAATATCGGGGTCGGCAAAAGTTACGTGGTCATCAATATGGCGAAAGAGTCGCCATCCGAAAAAGCCATGGAAATGATCAACGCAGCCAATCTTGAACTGATTGGAACCATACCTGAAGATGACATCATCTATGCATTTGATTTTGAAGGGCGGCCCACCTTTGATATTCCGGAGGACTGCAAATCACTCCAGGCCGCATTTGAGATTTTTGATAAAATAGTGGCAATCTGATGAACAAGACCGGATTCTTATATGATGAGCGCTACCAGCAACATCAGACAGGCTGCTTCCATCCGGAGGTGCCGGATCGACTTGCATCGGTTTATGACGGCATAAAAGAAGCCGGTCTGCTCTCAAAGCTTGTCCTGATAAAAGCCTGTTTGCCGGAGATGAAATGGATCGAAACGGTCCATGACAAAAACTATATCCAGAGATTTGAAGCGGCCTGCGGTTCCGGCCAAACCATGTTTGACAGCCCGGACAATCAAATGTGTGCGGTATCCTATGAAATAGCCTTGCTGGCGGTAGGGGGTGTTTTGGAGGCTGTTCGTCAGGTTATGGACGGTCAATTAGATAACGCTTTTTGTGCGGTCAGACCTCCCGGACACCATGCGGAAGTCAACCGGGCGATGGGTTTTTGTTATTTTAACAATGTTGCCATTGCTGCCAGATATATCCAAAAGCAATGGGGTATTGGACGGGTGGGCATCGTTGATTTCGATGTCCATCATGGCAACGGTACCCAGCATATTTTCGAAGAAGACCCCACTGTCTTTTATTACTCCATTCATCAACACCCGTCGTTTGCCTATCCGGGAACCGGACGCGAATTTGAACACGGAAAGAATCTGGGTTATGGTTATACCAAAAACTCTCCGGTCTTGCCGGGCCAGGGCGATGACGTTTACAAACGGCTCATGCAACGGGATTTATTCCCGGCATTTGCTGAATTTAAACCCCAGGTCATGCTTGTGTCCGCTGGCTTTGATGCCCATGCGGATGATGACATGTCCGATATAAAATTGTCTACGGAAGGATTTTCCTGGATTGCTAAAAAAATCGTCGAAATGGCAAACGCCTATGCGCAGGGACGGTTGATATCGGTGCTTGAGGGAGGATATTCACTGAAACGCTTACCGGAACTGGCTAGGAACCACATTCAAATCCTCTTGAATGGATAATAAAAATTGAATCGTTAAATCGGATGACATCATTTGACCAAATGGCTATGAGAAAGGCTTTATCAAAGAGCAAATTACCTAAATCAGGGGGCGGGGAGTTTTCTAATTCAAAGCTTGTCATTCCCGCCCCCTGGCCTAATTAACTAATCAACCAATCTACCATTTAACTAAAAATGGGGGTACCAAACCATGTTCGTTAGTAGATCCATGACCCGCAGGGTCATCACGGTGGGTCAGGAAGCCAGTATCTTTGAAGCCCAGGAATTAATGGCGAAAAACAATATCCGCCACCTTCCGGTGGTTGATCAGGACAATCGCTTAATTGGTATCGTTACCGATCGAGATATTCGAAGTGCGTTGCCGTATAGCTATTTTAAAAAATCATTCAGTGAAATCGAGAAGGCAAAACTCTCCAAACTCAAGGTGCAAGACATCATGTCGAAAGAGCCTGTCTCGATTTCACCGACCTATACGATCCCGGATGCATTGTTGATTATCCAGAACTCAAAGGTTGGCGCGCTGCCGGTTATCGACGAAGACCGCAAAGTCACGGGAATTATTTCGGTACGAGATCTTTTGCGAGCCTTTATTAATGTCCTCGGCATTGGAGAACCCGGAACGTTGCTGTGTATTCTTGTTGAAGAGAAAGTTGGACAGTTGAAAAAAATTGTGGATGCCATTACTGAAGAAAATATCTCATTTGGCAGTGTGTTGGTCGCCCGCTACTGGGATGAAAACAAACGTGCGGTGTTCCCTTACCTTTTAACACAAAACGTCGCCCATGTGAAAAAGAAATTGGAAAAAATGGGATTCACCTTGCTGGATCCGATGAAATGGTATCTCGACCAGTTGCCTAAACATGAACCTACCGAAGCGCCGACAAAATAACCTCAAAAATGTGACTGCCAAACCGTACAACGAGTTGTTTATCTACTATCTTCAAGGCCGGTTAAAAGCGGATCCGCATTTGTTTCAAGAAAATTTTATCGGCAATTGGGAAGAAGATAATTTTTCCTTTTTATTCTTTTCCAGTCCGGCCCGGGACGATATTGCAAAACTCTTGCGAACTCAGCCGCAATTAACCTATATCGACACCTACCATATGTCCTACGATCAGTGGCAAAGCCAAGCGTTCACCCGAGTCAGATATGGAAAACTCTGCATTATTCCCCACTGGGAGGCCTCATCACATCCGCCACCCACATCCGGTGATGAAATTCCGATTTTGCTGGATCCGGGTGTGGTATTCGGCACCGGCGCCCATCCCACAACCCGTGACTGCCTCGAAGCCTTGGAACTGGCCACTGCCATCACGCCCCCTGAAACCGTGCTGGATTTGGGAACCGGTACCGGCCTTCTGGCCCTGGCTGCTGCACGGTTGGGTTGCCAAAAAATTTGTGCCATTGATGTGAATATGCTTGCGGCCTTAACTGCCAGAAAAAACGTTTGCATCAATCGGCTCGAGGACAACGTGTTGGTGGCGCAAGCAAAGGCAGAGGAATTCATTGACTGTCCCGCGGATCTTGTCATTGCCAATATTCATTTTGATGTCATGCAAAAGCTCATCGATTCCAGGGGATTTCTTCAAAAAGAAAAATTCATACTTTCCGGGCTCTTGCGTGGCGAAGCCAAGGCTGTCGCCAACAAACTGGCACAATTTCCGGTAAAAGCCCTTAAAACGTGGACACAGGATGGGATCTGGCATACATTTTATGGAAAACGGTGCTAAAAAAAGTTGGAAAGCTTCCAAAAATTCGATAAAGTGTAGGTACGATTTAAGTTCCCAATCGTCGAAAGGATAACGATGCATATCAAATGCTGGGGCTCGAGAGGCTCCATTCCGGTTTCAGGAAAGGAATATCTAAAATATGGCGGGGATACCACCTGCTTAGAGATCCGAACCAAAAGCGACGATATGATTATTATTGATGCCGGCACCGGCATTCGACGACTGGGAAACACCCTCGCCAAAGAAAACCGCAATGCGATCCATTTTCTTTTCACGCATGCCCATTGGGATCATCTCATGGGCTTTCCTTTCTTCAAACCCCTGTATTTCAGACGCACCAAATTGCACATGCACGGTTGCCCGTTTCATACCAAGTTTGTGGAAACCATTTTGTCTAAAATGATGGCACCTCCCAACTTTCCGGTAAAATATTCGGATATCAAAGCCCAGATGCATTATGAAAAAGCATGTCCTTCAGAATTCAGGATCGGCTCGCTGACGGTAACTCCGATTCCAATCAGTCATCCAAATGGCGGCAGTGGATACAGGTTCATCGAAGACGGCAAGTCCTTTGTCTTTTTAACCGATAATGAATTGGGCGTCGTTCACCCCGGAGGTCGGACATCCAAAGATTATACCCAATTTTCCGCCGCAGCGGATCTTCTCATTCATGACGGTGAATACACCCCGCAAGAATATAAAACCTTCAGGGAATGGGGCCACTCGGTATATACCGATGTCCTGGATCTTGCCCGGAAGGCCGGCGTTAAGAAATTAGGGCTCTTTCACTTGAATCAGGAGCGCAGCGATCATCAAATGGATGAGATCGTTAAGAAAAGCCAACAATATATTGCCGACAACCAGCTAAACTTTGAGTGCTTTGGTGTGGCCAGTGAGATGACCTTCAAATTATAGCGCAGCCTTGCAAGGCAGCGCTAAAATCCGAATTTCAAAATACGAAATACGAAACAAATCCAATATGAAGTAAAATGAAGAGCCCCTTAATCCAAACCATTTCTCTGACTCCCCCATCGCTTCAGGACAACACCGCGGATGCAGACCGAATTCTAAACGCGTTAAAAGCCCGGCTGAACACCGACGCCCTTGATATCGACTTTGATTTGCTAAAAAAACTACCACACATTTTGCGTAAGTCAAATTACAACGCTCGCTGTATTTTGTTGAAAGATCGCTGCCAACGGGTGCTGGTCGAGGTAACCGATGCAAGTGATACCCGTGTCATCGCCGGTCTGGCAATAGATCTCGGCACCACGCGGGTGGTCTTGCATCTTTTAGAACTTGAAACCGGCCGCACCATCAATGAATCCGCATTCGACAATCCCCAGGAATCCATCGGTCCGGACATCCTGGCCCGCATCCATTTTGCCGATCAAACCGGCGGTTTAAAAAAGCTCAATGATCTGATTATCAAAGCGTTGAACGCGGCAATTTTTAATTTGTGCAGGGATCATCAACTTGAACCGCAAAATATATATGCACTGTCGGTTGCCGGCAATACCACCATGACCCATCTGTTTCTGGGACTGGATCCCCATTGGATCATCCGTGAACCTTACATTCCGGTGGTCAACTCACCCGGGATTTTAAGGGCCCAAACCCTCGGCCTTGAGGTTCATCCCCGGGCCCGAGTGCTTATCTTCCCGAACATCGGCAGTTATTTCGGTGGTGACCTGATTGCCGGCATTCTGTTTTCGAAAATTTCCCAAAACGATGAAACCGCCATTCTGGTGGATGTCGGTACCAATGCCGAGGTGGTGCTGGGCAACAAAAATTGGCTGATCGCCTGTGCCGGTGCCGCTGGTCCGGCCCTGGAAGGCGGGGTCACCCGCATGGGCATGACGGCCGGTCCGGGGGTTATCGATAAAATCGAAATCGATCCGGACTCCCTTGAATTTAGCATTCACACCATTGAAGACCTGCCGCCAAAGGGAATCTGCGGCTCGGGGGTGATTGATCTGGCGGCCCAGCTTTTTATATCCGGCATGCTTGATATCCGCGGCAAATTTGTGCCTGCCGCCTGCGGCAACCGACTGAAAGAAATCGATGGAATACTGAATTTGGTGGTGGTACCGGCCGATCAAGCGGCCACCAAAGCGGATCTCACCATCAGTCAAACGGATGTGGACAGCCTCATCCGATCCAAGGCGGCCATGTATACGATTCTTGAGACCATAACCGCCTCGGTCGGCCTTGATCTGAATGACTTGACAACCTTTTATGTCTCCGGAACTTTTGGCTCGTTTATCAACCCCGGCTCGGCCATATCCATTGGGATGCTTCCGGATCTGCCTCTGGAGCGATACAAACCCCTGGGAAACAGCTGCATTGCCGGAGCCGCCCTGGCCTTGACATCAGACAAATATTTAGATCAAATCGACGATATCCGCAACCGCATCACCTACCTGGAGCTCAATGTCAATCAGGAATTTATGAATCGCTTCAGCGCCGCCAAATTTCTGCCCCATACGGATCCTACACGGTTTCCGTCGGTCAAGCCGTGGAGAAAAAAGTGTTGCAAATCGATTTTTTAAAAAGAAAGGAGAAAAACAATGAAACGATCACTTCACATTGGAATTAATGACTATCCCGGGACAGGCAGTGACCTCTCCGGTTGTGTTAACGACGCCAATGACTGGCGCGAGACTCTGGAGGCTCGCGATTTTCAAACGAATTCCCTTTTTGACGGGGAAGCCACCAAGAGCAATATGGTCGAGGCCATTTCTAAAATTGTCGGCGATACAGGCCGGGACGATATTGCTGTGATCACCTACTCCGGCCACGGTACCTGGGTACCGGATGAAGATGATGACGAGGTAGACGGCCGGGATGAGGCGCTGTGTCCGCACGATATCACCCAGGGGCAGGTCCTGACGGATGATGAGCTCTACGATATTTTCAGCGAACGTAAGCGCGGAGCCAGGATCATCTTTATCAGCGACTCGTGTCACTCAGGGACTGTGTCTAGAGCATGCAACCTTATGCCGGGAACTGAAAGCGATTCCTGGAATTTCCAGAAGATCCGCTTCCTGGCACCGGAATTTTACATGAAAGACAATGATGTTCTTTTGAGGAGAGCCCGGCAGGTCGAGAAAGCTAAAGCCGGCGGGAAGATCCGGGCTGCCTCTGTTCTGCTCGCGGGTTGCAAGGATGATGAGTACAGCTATGATGCATGGTTTAATGGAAGGCCAAATGGGGCCTTCACCTACGTGGCACTGCAGACTTTAAAGAGCCTGCCGGACACTGCCACCTACAGGGATTGGCACCGAGAAAATCGCAAAATTTTACCCCATGTCAGATATCCTCAGACGCCCCAGCTTTCCGGTTCCAGGCGCCAGCGGACCAAGTGGCGTGTTTTTGAAGAATAGAAAAAAAGATCCAAGGTGGTTTGTTGAATAATGTAGAACCTACACTCCAGCACTGGAGGTAAACTTATGCCCAAACCCATCTATCTCGATTACAACGCCACCACCCCTCATGATCCGGAAGTGATTAGCGCCATGCGGCCGTATTTCGAAAAAGAATTCGGTAATCCCTCCAGCTCCCATTGGTACGGCATAAAACCCAAACAAGCGGTGATACACGCTCGCAGCCAAATTGCTGCTCTGCTCAACTGTCGGGCAGATGAAATTATCTTTACCAGCGGCGGCACCGAATCCATCAATCACGCCATCAAAGGGATTGCAGAAGCCCTCCGGGACCGGGGTAATCATATCATTACCAGTCAAATTGAACACCCGGCCGTGCTGGAAGTCGGCGCGCATCTGGCGCAAAACGGTCTTGAAGTGACCTATCTGCCGGTGGACGAATACGGTTTGGTCAGCGTGTCCGACGTCACTTCGGCCATATCATCAAAAACAATTCTGATTACCATCATGCACGCCAACAACGAAGTCGGCACGATTCAACCGATTCGCGAAATTTCTGCCCTGGCCAAAGAGCACGGTATTGTCCTGCATACCGATGCGGCGCAATCTGTCGGTAAAATACCCGTGGAAGTCGATAAACTGGGTGTCGATCTGCTATCGGTGGCCGGACACAAGGTGTATGCACCCAAAGGAATCGGGGCGCTGTATATACGCAAAGGTGTTTGCCCCAAAATTTTCATGAATGGCGCCGGTCAGGAAATGGGAATGCGGGCCGGAACCGAAAACGTTTTGGAAATTGTCGGCCTGGGCAAGGCCTGTGAAATTGCCAAACGCGATCTGGACCGCAATAAAACCCATATGCAAACCATGCGCGACCGGCTGTATGCGGGCATAAAAAAAGGGGTTGCACAGGTTAAGTTAAACGGCCACCCGCAGAAGCGTTTGCCCAATACGCTCAGCCTTTCTTTTCGTGATCTGGAAGCCAATCGCATTTTGGAAGAGATCGGCTTAGCGGTTGCCGCTTCGGCCGGGGCGGCCTGTCATTCCGACAGCGTAGAGGTTTCCCATGTGCTAACCGCCATGGGGATTCCCCTAAACTGGGCTAAAGGAACATTAAGACTCACAACGGGTCGAATGACAACCAAAGCGGAAATCGATAAGGCTGTTCAGGTGATCTGTGCGGCCGTAGAAAAGCTTACATCGTCAGCACAGGGAAGCAAATAGGCTCGCTGAAATATTAATTTTGCCACCTCCTCGGAGCCTGCCCCCGACTCCGATCAGGAAGCGGCAGTAGAGACGATGTCTGGATTCCGGCTCGCCTCACGCTTCGCGTGACTTGGCCGGAATGACAAGTGGATTCAACCCCGTAACAGAATTCTGGCAGGGGCTCCATCAGCTCCTTTGATTTTGATGGGAAGGCAAAAGATTTCATAGGGTCCGGGGGGTACTTCCAATAGATTCACGGCTTCCACTACCAGGGCGCCGGCTTCCAATAAAATATGATGGACCGGCGCCCCCGGGTTCTTGTAGCGTTCAATGGAAAGATAATCGTTTCCCACCAGACACACGTTGCGTTCAACCAAATAGCGGGCACCGTCTTCGGTAAGATGGACAAAGTCTTCATGAAAGGTGGATTTTATCAGTTGCGGCCCATTATCCGTCTTAAACAAAACCCTGACATGATCCCCGAGAGGAGCTTCTTCTAAAGCCGGTCGATCAATTTGCGATCTGCCGCGCATATCCAGAACCACTCCGGGCCCCACCAGGATTTCCAGGGGTATTTCATCGACTGTTGAACCCCCATCAAGGTAATGTGCGGGTGGATCCACATGGGTGCCCAGGTGGGTTCCAACCGACATGAGCGCCAGATCGAAAGGGTCCCCCTTGTGTCTTTGAAAAAAAGGCTTGATTTGAAATGGCGGGTCCCCCGGAAAGGTCACCATACCTTCCTGGATGGGAAGTGTCGCATCATAAAGTTTCATGTTAAATCCTCTCTTTTCTATCTTTTTTTTCCGCTATTCAGAAACTATAGAGAAGGGCGGAATAAAATGGTCATTGCGGGGAGTCCCGCCTAAATTAGTGGGACGAGGTGGCAATCTCTAAAAGATTGCTTCGCTGTCGCTCGCAATGACTGCCGATGTTTATTTATATTTAAATGCCGTCAACTATAATTATGACAATTAGAACTATAATCACCAATGATTTAATTACCAACCCTAAACGTCAATCACTGCGAACTCCTTGCCCTGTTAAACATTTTGAGATTTTCAGTCTTCGATATATTATTTGCGGATAAGTAGAAGGGGAGAGGGTGTGAGGTAAAAAACAAGAGGCTCTGAAATTCAGAGCCTCTTTATCTGAGTGGATGACAAGCAGAATAGTATTAAAACAGGGGCCACAGCAAGAATGCTGCCGAGGTGATGATAAAGTAGACAAAGAAAACCAGAAGGAGCCAGCCCATGATTTCCCTGAACTCCAGCTTCGCCACCGCAAGCATCGCAATCGCCCAGAAGGGCTGAATCATATCGGTCATCATATCTCCCCAGGCATAGGCCACCACCGCCTTGTTTGCCGCCACACCCAGCTCTTTGGCCGCCGGCAACAGATAAGGCGCGGTAACCGCCCATTCAGATCCCCCCGAGGGAATAAGATAATTGAGCACTCCGGCATACCAGTATTCGATGAGTAAAAAGGTGCCGCCCCCGGAGATGGCGACGAAGGCCTTTGTAAATGCAGTCGCCAAGGCCGTGAATTTAAAAAGACCAAATATACCGGCATAAAAGGGGAATTGAATGACAATGCCCCAGACCGCCTTTCCGGCATCTTCGGTGGCCTTGAGGAAGCTCCAGGGTCTCCAGTGGAAAAGAACGCCCAACATCAAAAAGAACAGATTGATATTGTTGAGATTGATTGCATCTGCAAAACCCTTTTGGCCGACTTCCCAGCCAAGCCACAAAAAGCCGCCGACAGCCACGATCAGATTCCAGCCCCACCACCAGTTGGCCCAGGTTGAAAAATTCGCCATTTTTTCGGGCTTTGGAGGGGATTCATACAGTTTCAGCTTATCCATCAATTCCGGAGTTACTTTATAGGTCTCTTCTTCCGAGGGGTGCATGAGCGACATCAGAATGGTAACGGCAACAATGATGATAATAAGCAGAATCAGATTGAAGGGCGTAAAAAGCGTTTCAGTGGTCGATATCGTGTCAGTAAGATAGCCACCTTTGATCAGAAAATTGTCCGGTGTGTTGACCAGCAGGGGGGCCGAAGCAGATAGTCCGGCATGCCAGGTGCAGCCAAGACCCAGATAGGCTGCGGCGACCAGAAGACGGTAATCCACTTTCGGGTTGTTTTTGGCGATGTAAAGGGCCAGCATGGCACTTCCGATCAGGCTGATCCCCCAGTTGACCCAGGCAATGCACATGGAAAAAATAGCCATAATCATGATGGCCTGCCAGGGCTTCTCTTTATTGGCCCAACCGGAGATCCCATTCAGCAGCCACCTGACCGGAGGTGAGCAGGCCGTGATGTAACCGGTCATCATGATCAGGCACATCTGCATGGCAAATGTCAGCAGCGCCCAGAAGCCTTTGCCCCACGCCTGAACAGCCTTGGCCGGGCCCACATCGCCCCAGATGAGTGCCATGATAAAGGTGATAATACTCAGGATCCAAACAATTACGAGGGCATCGGGGATATACCTCTCTGTCCAATGGGTTAAACCGGCACCCCAGTCCTTGAGAAAGGCAACCCCTGATCGTTGATTATTTCCGGCCATAATAACCTCCCATTTAAAAAGTTTCGATCATCTGTCCTTCCATCCCTTTTTTTTAATACGCAATTTCCAAATATCACCCCCTTTCTCCTCTTCTGACGAAATTAAAGTTCAGCGTTTACTTTCCGGCTCATTTCCGCCAAAAAAAATCCCCGCTACGGTTTAATTCCGTTTCAGGGATTTTGGTGGCATGATTTTTTTCCTTTTACGCCTTTTTGGGTAAAAGTGATTATTAAACTATCTTCTCAGAGATGAAAAGCGTTTTCACTATAAAACCCTTTGGCAGAATTTGTCAAGGCACAAATAGGTTAAGCTCGTATTTAGGAAAATCTTAACTCTTAATGTGCTAAAATATCCTTCAGAATAAGAAGATTAAACTGGCATTCAAAATGAATACGATAAAATCAAGAAAAAACGGATTTACTTTTTAGATGGCTTTGGCGCTAACAGGAAAAGATGGACATAGCGGGGATCAAGATCTTTGGCGGCGACGCGACCATACTCATTTTCAATTTCATTGAAAAGATTTTCAAAGGTCTGCCCGACGCTTTCGGTGATCTCATAATCTTTGAGACCCGTGTCTTCGGATAACCAACCCAGGAAGGACGCTTTCATTTGCATCGGAATTCTGCGGGATGTTTCCGCATCCGGATGCGGTTGTCCCGGCAACAGGCTTTCATAAAAAGCGTTGAATTGCTTCAAGGTGATGGGCTGCACTTTTTTTGCGGAAAGACCAAGATAGTGCCGGGCCCACAGGGTTAATATCAGATTTTTGTAAGTCAAAAATCCATACGAGGACGGAGAAGCCAGATTGATGGCCATCAGGGACAGCAGCTCGTCAACGGTTTTAATTTGATTGAAGACATTTTCCGTCTCCCGGATCTCCTCCAGGGAGGCAAATTCCCGGTAAAGCACACCGGTCTCATAGTTGTCGTAAAATAAGGGCTTTTTTAGTAAAAGCCCGCCCAAAACTCCCAGCCATTGCTCACCCCAGAAAGTCAGCCGCAAGCCGGCTTGAGCAAACCAGCATTGAGATATCCATTTTTCAACCCGCCATTTGAGCTCCAGCGCACCACCAAAGCCTACTTTGAAAATCTGGGACAACGGATGTCTGGCAATTAGAGCGGCGGCCCGGTGGGGATCCACCTTTTTTTCATCATCGGATAATCGCTCCAACCCGATGCTGATATAGCCGCAGGCTTTTCTGACAATTTCCCTCAGCGCTTCACGCTCCCGAATGGTTTTGTGGTCGGCCACAATGATCTGGTTGCACAAATTGGCAAACTCCGTTTGAACTTGCTGCAACAGCGCCGCAGGTTCAATCGCGGCCAGGGCACGGGTAAAATGATTGTCCTCTTTTAGCACTTTCAACGGATATTGCGGCACCGGCAGCATCGTAGTGTAGTCCATCGATCGCAGAAATTGTTTGGCACGTTGTTTTTTAAGATCCCGGGGTTTTATCGGCTGATAGATCCCAATGGCTTCATCAAACGGCAGAAACCCTTTTTCAGCCAATCGGACATTGCGCCAGCGATAATTATTTTCTTCAGTTTCGGCCGGCAGCACATGGGTGGCCTCAAGCAATACATTCTGATAGGTGCGATGGTCAAAATCGGAAAGGCGTTCGGTAAGCTTGTTGATGAATTCCCGGCGTTGCTCATCACTCAGCTTATCGGTTTCGGTTTCAGCCGGTGCTTCAATGAATCTCACGTAATAAACCCCGTCTAGGCTGAAAAAATCGTCTCCGAACTCCGAGGGATCCTGATCATGCTCCCTGACCCGAACCTCAATATTTTTATACAGGTAAAATTCAACAAATTCTAATTTTTCTTCCAATGCCCAGCGAAGAAATCTCTGGGGATCGGCTTCGAGCAAAAGATTCATCCAGCGCGTTACGATTTTTATATCGATTCTGTCTCTTTGCCAGGTTTCCAGATCCACAATGTGTTCCCACTGCTTGTTGGATGCCAGAGACAACAACGGCAACGCATCTTCAGGGCCGATGTCATGGATTAAAAGATAAAAATCCTGTTCCGGAAAAGAATGCACCAGCTCCACGGCATGCGGATCATCTAGAATTCGATCCATTGCCTTCTCCGGCGGCAGCGACAGGATCTCATTTCTTTTTGTTTGCAATATTTTTATGCGTTCAATTAACTGTTTGTTTTCAGCTTCTTCATTCATGGTTATTTTTCACATTCAAGAGACAAAGGATGACCCGCAGTGGCTTCAACACGCAGGCAACATGTATTTCTTGTTAATTTTGTGACAAATTAACAGCATGTTGGTTAGAAGGCAATTTCTAAATTACTTCTGCCTCCATTGCCGGATCAGAATTCCAGGGTGCGAATTTTAACAACAGCAACATTCCCGGAATGGCGATCAAAGCGCAGGCAATAAAAAAACTTTCCCACCCGATATATGTCGCCATAAAGCCGGTTACCGATGAGGCCACGGCCCGGGGGATTCCGATTAGACTCGTTAGCAAGGCATACTGGGTGGCGGTGAATTTTTTGTTGGTGATGCTCGCCATAAAAGCGACAAACGCAGCCGTTCCCATACCACTGCTTAAATTTTCAAATGCAATCACACCGGACAAGACCGATACGCTGTCCCCGATTCGGGCCAGAACAGCAAAACAAGCTGTGGAAAGAGCCTGGAGAACACCGAAAATCCAGAGGCTGCGGTTTATTCCCAGCCGCAGCAGGATGATGCCGCCCAAAAGGGCTCCAACAAGGGTGGCGCCGGTACCAAACACTTTAACCACCGCACCAATTTCGGTTTTAGAAAACCCGATGTCCAGATAAAACGGCGTTGTAATAGCGCTGGCCATGGTATCGCCAATTTTATATAGAAGGATAAAGGCCAAAATCCACAGGGCATTATTTCGACTGAAATATTCTAACAGCGGATGAACGGCCGCCTCTTTCATCGTTTGGGGGGTGCCGATACTGACTTTGGGCTCCGGTGTGAGCAAGGTAGTCAAAACCCCCGGCAACATGCAGCCAGCCATAATCATGTAAACCATAGAAAACGGCATGTGGTCCGCCATAATCAGCCCACCTCCGGATGCCAGCAACATTCCCATCCGGTATCCATAGATGTACATGGAAGAGCCGAGTCCCAATTCTTCATCCGGCAGGTCTTCCCTGCGATAGGCATCAATGATGATGTCTTGGGTAGCGCTGAAAAATGCAACTAGTATAGCAGCCGCCACCATCATGCCCGCTTCGTTGATCGGATCGGAGTAGCCCAGACCCACAATCGCGAAAATCAAGGCCAGCTGCGCCACCAAAAGCCAGCCTCGTCT
>CP070694.1:5215161-5255105 GCA_020353355.1 Desulfobacterales bacterium
CTAACTCGAGCCGCTTCTGGTATATCGCTTGTCGAAGATCTTCGGTGGCTTCAAAAAAAGCGCTGCGTTCTTCTTCAATTTTTTTGACGTCATCGTCGCTCAAATTCCCCCAATAACCATAGCCCGGACACCCATGCTCATGATGGTACCAGCCGGGTCCATGGTGCATGCCCCGGTAATATTGCTGGCCCATTCCCCACTGGGCAACTGCGGGCGTTCCTATCCCGAAAATCGCAAGTACGGTAATCATCAAAATCTTTTTGTTTATGAATTTTCTGATCATCTTCTGCCTCCGATTTAATTTGATTGTCATCAGATATGGCATATAATAAGCACTACTCATTAAATTGAAATGGTGAAATCAATAAGGAGGATTCTAAAGACCGATAAGTCCGGCGTATTCGAAATTTTTCACGGTGAATTGAAAAATGCGCCGATGATCAAAGCGTGTCCGCTAAATATGGAATGTAAACCCTACGATACATATGATACCCCAACCCACGATTTATTCATCGGTGAGATTGTGGAAACCTATGCAGAGGAAGCGGTGCTCACCGACGGAAAAGTTGATATCACCAAAGTGAAACCGCTGCTGTTCGACTCGTATTGCTCTTTGGTTGACTCAGATGCGTGTTTTAGATATACGCAGTAAATAACAACTCCCCCTGGATATCGAAATCTCAGATAGTTAGCTTAAAAACGGCTTTACATGCAGCTTGAATGTAAAAATCTAAAATATCAGTACCCGGGTGCCAACCTGCATGTGTTTAAAGCGTTAAGCTTACAGTTGCCAGGACCGGGTTTTCATGCATTATTTGGTCCCTCGGGTGTCGGCAAAACAACGCTTGCCAAAATGATTTGTGGTAAAATCAACGGATATACCGGTGAAATTACCTCAAATGACATGAATCGAATCCTTTATACCTACAATTTAGAACGAATCCCCGGCTGGTCGAGCGTTCGCGAACACTTTGAATTAAACACGCCCGTTGCAAACAGGCACATCGTTTCCGAGCTGATTCACTCATTCGGACTTCAAACCTTGATGGAATCCCGGTTTGCGCAATTATCTCTTGGGCAGCAAAACCGCACTAACCTGACCCGGTATCTCCTGCAGGATTTTGACCTCTTGATCATGGATGAAAGCCTGGCCAACGTGGACGAAGTTACCAAAGAAAAGATCATTTTAAAAATTAAAGATATGTTTTCTGAGCGTTGTTTTTTGTACATTTCCCATAATGTGGTGGAGGTTGCCAAATTCTGCGATCAAATTGTGGTCCTGCGCAGCCATCATCAAGTGCCGCAGGCGGTAATCCTTACCGGAAATAATCATAAAAACGGCCAACCCCTGGATAAACATGCGCTTGAGCATACCATGCTGGAGATCGTTCATGCTTCATAGGCGTATATATCAATTCTTCATCATCTATTTTTTGGGCCTGGCTGCGCTGATGGTGATCAAATACGGTTTGAGTCTTTCGGATTATGTCATCCCCAGCCCGGCCGAAATATGGCAAACCGCCCGTCGATTCTTTCCAATCTATTTTGTCGCCGTAATCAACACGCTTTCGGTAGCGATTCTCGGCCATATTCTGTCGATCTGCCTGGCGACGATCGTAGGCATTATCGGTCGCTTAACGATCTGGGTGGGTTCATTTATTCGAGTGGCGGCTTATAATATTCAGGCTTATCCCATCGTAGCGGTGGCGCCGATTATTTTCATTCTTTTGGGCGATGGCCTGTCTTCCCGGCTCTTGATCGCTGCCATGATTTGCTATTTTCCGTTGTTGCTGTCATTTATCGGTATATTTTCCGAACCGGTTTACGAAATTGAACATTTTTTCGAATCCACCCTAAAAATGACCTGGTGGTTGCAGGTCAAAATTCGTGCGTTTGAAAACATCAATAAATTGATAACCGTCATTGTCGGCAGTGCAACCCTGGCAATGGTCGGCACCATTGTCGCCGAGTTCATCGCAGCCGACGCCGGCATTGGATACAGTATCCGCATTGCTTTGTTTCAGAGCGATCTGGCCAAGATTTTGGTTGCGCTTTTTCTGATCGGGGTGTGCACATCATTATACCTTGTATGGTTAGAATGGATCGGACATCTGATCCAAAAGCGATGGGAAATTCCCGAAGGAGGTTAAAATGAGACCCCAGCAACGCAAAAAATTAGGATATATATTTCTAGCCGTACTGTTTTTCACATGTATTTACAGCTTTAGCGGTGAAGTCCTTGCCCAGGAAAAAGAAGAGGTGGCCTATCGCCTGAAATGGCTGTTTAACGTGAGTGTGGTTGGCGATCTTTGGGCAGACGTTAACGGAAACTTTGCCGCAAACGGGCTTCAGGTAGCCGTCAAGCCGGGCGGTCCCGAGCGGGATGCGATCAAAGAACTGGAGCTGGGCCGTGCCCAGTTTGGCGTGGCATCCGCCGATCAGGTTATCCGGGCCGTCTCCAAGGGTTCACCAATTGTGGTGCTGGCCCAACTGTTTCAGACCAATCCGCTGCACTGGATCTATCGCCCCGCTAAATCTCATTTCAAAAGCCCTGCTGATTTTAAGGGACAAACCGTCGGCATTACCTACGGCGGAAATGACGAAACCATTATGCGGGCCCTGTTGGCCAAATACCATATTAAAGAAAATGAATTAAATCTTTTCAGTGTTCGGTACGACTACACGCCGTTTTATCAGGGAAAAGTGGATTTTTGGCCGCTATATATCAATGCCCAGGCACCGATAATAGGCGCCAAATTGAAAAAAGCAGGAGAACAGTATAGCTTTGTGAGTCCTGATGATTTCGGCATTCGATTTGTGGCCAATTCGGTGGTGACCTCCAGGCAGATGTTCGAATCCCGGCCGGACACCGTCAAACGATTTATCACCGCCCTCATTCAGGGCTGGCGGGAAGCCTTGGATCCGGCCAACAACGAACGCGCCATCAAGACCATTTTGCAGTCTGACAAAGAGACCCCGGAAGCCATTGTGCGCCAACAACTGCCGGTTACCCGCAGCCTCATGATGCCGGCTCCGGATTTTCCGTTTGGCAAAATCGATGCGGCCGCCTGGAAGCAGACCGAAGAAATCATGCTCTCGCAAAACCTGATTCCAAAACCGGTTAATGTGGAAAAATTATTAAAACCTCCAGTTCCGTAAAGCGTTTAGCTACCAGAAGCTATGCTGCTTGAATTATCGATGGTGTAATACATTCCCCAATCGGCGAGCACCCTCTTCTAATTCATCACGCGAAAACATGGTAAAATTGACACGGCAATAGCGCTCCCCCCCACCGTTTGCAAAAAACAGGGTTCCAGGTATGTACGAAACGCCCGCAGCCTCCGCGGCAGGTAAGAACGAAGCGCTATCTATTTGCGCTGGCAATCGCAACCAGACAAAAAATCCGCCCTGGGGTGTCACCCAGCGGCAATCTTGGGGCAGATGCTCTTCGAGGGCATTTACCAGTACATCGCGGCGCTCTCGATAGGCATTGCGTAATGTATAAATTTGTTGATCCAGCAGTCCCAACTCTATGAATGCAGCCGCAACGTGCGCCGTAAAGTGATTCAGACCGCCGCCGCTATCCAATACTCCGCTTTTCACACAACGCCGAACGATTTCGGGCGAAGCCAACATCCAGCCCAGGCGCAATCCCGGTGCTAGAATCTTGGAAAAAGAACCCAAGCGAATTATCGATCCTGACGGTGCCAAGCTATAAATCGATGGCGGTGGCGGTCTATCGTACCACAGCTGGTAATACACATCATCCTCGACCACGATCAGTTTAAATTGCTGAGCCAACTCTGCCAGGGCTCTGCGTCGCTCAAGCGTTAAGGTAATGCCACTGGGGTTGTTGAACGTCGGCACAAGGTAGAGCAGGCGTGGGGGCCTTCCCCGGCGTTGAAGCGACGTTAGTGTTTCTTCGAGGGCATCCACATTCAACCCCTCATCGTCGCTGGGCACCGATACTAACTCCAGACGGTGATCGCGCATCACGCGCAGCGCCAGGTGATATGTTGGGGACTGCACCAATGCCATATCGCCGGGTTCCGTCAACAGCATACACAGCATATCCAGTGCTTGCGACGCGCCTCCCGAAATCAAAACCTGCTCCGTGGCTGGTGGTGTTTCGCCTTGCATACGCCCCAACCAAGCACACAATTGATTGATCAAACAACCCGGTCCTTGCTCAGCCCCGTAAGATAATGCCCGTGAAGCTTCACGTTCGAGTATGACTTGCGTAGCCTGCAGAAACCCAGCGGCTGGCAGCAAAGCCAGATCAGGATGCCCGGCTCTGAATTCGATAATCCCAGGACGAAGGTCGTATTGTACGTCGGGTAAGGTTAACATCATCTTTACTTTCCATTCCCTGTTCACAACGGTGATGCAGATATTTGGAATTGACACGTTTACACTGGATATCCTTTTATCATCTGTTGCGCAGATCAAACAATAATTTTCTGTCAGTGAAACATCAAACGAACGAACCTAAATTTCTCTTGACAAATACTGAAGATATTAAAAATATGGGCCAACTCGTTGAGGATAAATAATCAACTCCAAGACACCGAACAGACCGTAATCGTAACGATAACGCTTCTGAGAAGAATCAAAAACCAAGGAAACTCGCCCATGGATAAGGTAATTGCGGTTGTAACCGGAGGAACACGGGGTATTGGGTTGGCGATCGCCAAATCTTTAGCTAAACGCGGTGCCTCTGTTGCGGTGACATTTAGCAGCGACTATAAAGCTGCGGATGAGGCTAAACAGCAATTGGAAGGGCTCTTACGGGAAGGCACATCAGTTTTAACGCTCAACGGCGATGCCGGCAATTCAGAGGTTGTCGCCGAGCATTATGACCTCGTTCGCGAAAATTTGGGACCGATCAATGTGCTGGTGAACAACGCCGGCATTATGCCGATCCAATCGTTTGAAGAAATCACGATCGAAAATTGGGATAACACGATTCGGATCAACCTCAGTGGAGCATTTTACTGGAGCCGGCAGGTTGTGCCGCAAATGAAAAAACAAAAGTTTGGATGTGAATGGTGGGGCATTCATGATCTAATTTTGGAGGATTGAATGGAGGAATAACGATGATCAAGGGTATCGGCCATTTGGGTATTGTGGTACAAGACATCGAAAAAAGCCTGAAAGCACTATCAAAAATCATTGAATTTGAAATGCCTCTGATTCGCGAGTTTCCTGAAAAGAAAATGAGGTGTGCCCTTCTGGAATTGAATGGACTCGGATTGGAGTTTATTCAAGATGACAGTGACGATGGATTTCTGGGTCAGTTTCTAAGGGAAAAAGGAGATGCGATTCATCATTTTTGTTTAATATCCGACAACATCGCCGAAGATGTTACAACGCTGAAGCAGCGCGGGATTGATATGCGGGATCAACAGCCCCGAACCGGTTTGCGCGGAAAGCAAATTGCAATGACCATGCCGAATGCCTTGAACGGCATAACGATTGAACTGTCCGAACCTTAATTCGGATCTGAATAGCAAATTCCATTTTATGCCGCCGGTTCACCCCGAGTGATGTTGCTGCTCACAGCAGGTGGCTTTTCGCGTTTGACTTCGCTAACGGATTTTGATTTACAAGTCTTTAAATAACTAATATATCAATAAAACTGCTCAAATTATCATTGGAGACACAAATGCCCTCAACTAAAAAAGACCATATTCTGAGCTTTGTATTGGACAAAAAAACCCCGGCCATTGTCAAGGCAAGAGGGATCTACCTCTATGATGACCAAGGAAATCGTATCATCGATGCCAGTGGCGGGGCGATTGTCTGCAGCATCGGCCATGGTGTTGAAGAAATCGCTGAAACGCTTGCCGCTCAGATGAAAAAGGTTTCCTTTGTGTTTCGGCGGGCCTTCCACACACCGGAGCTCGAAGAGGCTGCAGCCAAGGTCTGCGAGACGACCAATGGGGATATGGACAGGGTCTTCTTCGTTTCCGGTGGTTCTGAAGCCACCGAAACGGCTATCAAACTGGCCCGCAAATACCACATCGACAACGGAAATCCTGGCAAGTTCAGGGTCATCTCTCGCTGGCAGAGTTATCACGGCTCGACCATGGGTGCCCTATCCTGGACCGGATTCACTTCGCGACGGGCCGATTTCACTCCCTATTTGAAAGACTTCGTGCACCTGCCGGCGACCTTTTGTTATCGCTGCTGGTATGGAAAATCGCCTGAAACCTGTGACCTGGAATGCGCTGAGGCTCTGGAAAATGAGATCCTTTGTCTGGGTCCGGAGACAGTGTCCGCCTATATCGCCGAACCGGTTTCCGGCCATTCCCTGGCTGCCGCCTCCCCGCCAAATGCACATTTCAAACGAATTAGAGAAATCTGTGATAAATACGATGTCTTGATGATCTTAGACGAGGTCATGAGCGGCGTCGGCCGCACCGGCAAATGGTATGCCTATCAACACCACGAAGCTGTCCCCGACATTATTGCGCTGGCAAAAGGCCTGAGCGCCGGCTATTTTCCGGTGGGAGCAACCGTCGTTCAAGCCAAGATTCACGCCACCATTGCCGCCAACTCCGGTGTCTTCGGATCCGGTCACACATACTGCGGAAACCCGCTGGCGGCAGCGGTAGTTTGCCGGGTAATCGACTATTTAAAAGAGCACCACCTGATTAAGCGCTGTGCCCAAATGGGAAACTATTTAGCTGAGAAATTGGAAAGCCTGCGTTCCCATCCGACCGTGGGGGACATCCGGGGCAAAGGCCTGCAGCGGGGGGTGGAATTTGTCAAAGACAAGCAAACCAAAGAACCCTTAGACCCACAAATGCACTTTTCCCAGCAAATCCAAGATGAGGCCTTGCTGCGCGGGGTGCATATCGAGTCCTCTTCCGGATGCGACCGGGGCCAGGCTGGTGATACGATTATTTTTGGGCCCCCGTTTATTATAACCAGAAACCAAATCGACGATATGATCGACATCATCGACGAGACCCTGTCCGTGGTTGAGCGCCGCGCAGGTTTTTGAACCTTCGGGTGAAAGGAATGAAAAATGGCTAAGCGAAGTGATTTAATGACCAAAGGACCGGAAAGAGCGCCGCACCGTGCTTTGCTGCGGGCCGATGGATTGACGGACTGGGAGCTGGAGCGACCGATTATCGGCATCGCCAATTCCTTTAACGAAATCATCCCGGGACATATGCATCTGGACAAACTGGTGGATGCGGTCAAGGCTGGCGTTTATGCCGCCGGCGGCACACCGCTGGTTTTCAACACCATCGGTGTTTGTGATGGCATCGCCATGAACCATGTTGGCATGAAATATTCTCTTCCCAGCCGGGAGTTGATTGCCGATTCCCTCGAAATTATGGCCACCTCCCATCCCTTTGATGGTCTGGTTTTGATGGCTTCCTGCGATAAAATCATTCCCGGCATGCTGATCGCTGCTGCCCGGCTGAACATACCGTCAATTTTCCTCTCCGGGGGACCCATGCTGCCTGGAAAGATTCACGGCAAAGACACCGGCCTGGACAAAGTGTTTGAGGCAGTCGGTCGATTTTCAAGTGGTAAAATGACCCAGGAAGAGCTGGATTATTATGAATGTACGGCCTGTCCGGGGGCCGGCTCCTGCTCGGGAATGTTTACGGCCAATACCATGAACAATTTATCCGAGGCTCTGGGGATGTCCTTGCCCTTTAACGGCAGCGCACCGGCTGTTTTTGCCGAACGAATCTGGCTGGCAAAGCAAACCGGTTATCAATCCGTAGCGTTGGTCAACCATAACATAACCCCCAGAGATATTATGACCCCAGAAGCATTTTATAATGCGATTGCAGCCGATATGGCTTTAGGCGGCTCCACCAATACCGCTTTACACATCCCGGCCATTGCCTATTATGCCGAAGTGGATTTAACCCTCAAAGATTTCGGCAACTTAACGGAGAAAATCCCGCACCTGACCTCCATGGCTCCGGCAGGACCCCATCATGTCGTCGATCTATTCCATGCCGGAGGTATTCCGGCCATTATGGCCGAATTGCTTAAATCGAATTTAATCCATGCTGAACCGATGACGGTGTGCGGAAAACCGATATCAGAAATGCTGAGTGACATTCATGCCGGTATCAAAGATGTGTCTGTTATTCGCTCGACTGACAGGCCAGTCCATAAAACCGGTAGCCTGGCGATTTTAAGCGGCAACTTGGCACCGGACGGCGCCATTGTCAAACAGGCGGCGGTGGCCGACGAAATGCTTACCCACTCCGGTCCGGCCCGCATATTCGATTCCGAAGACGATGCCTTTCAGGCTATTGTGGATGCCAAAATCCAGAAAGGTGATGTGATTGTCGTTCGCTACGAAGGCCCCAGAGGCGGTCCGGGAATGCAGGAGATGCTCTCACCGACTTCCGCATTAGCCGGAATGGGCATGGATAAAGAGGTGGCCTTGATTACCGATGGTCGATTTTCCGGGGCCAGCCGGGGCGCGGCGATCGGGCACATATCTCCGGAGGCTGCCGCCAAAGGCCCTTTAGCTGCTTTAAGAGACGGAGACATTATTGAAATCGATATTCCGAGAAAATCTCTAAATGTTCGCCTTTCTGAAGACGACATCCAAAAAAGAATTTCCGCATTGCCGGAATTTGAACCGAAAATAAAAACCGGCTATTTGGCTCGCTATGCTCAAATGGTATCCAGTGCGGATAGAGGAGCGGTATTTCCCCGCTAATCTGCTTTTGAGCCGGTCGAAAGGTTCATTAGATTTTATAAAAACAATTTCCATAACTCATTTGTGAAGACTAGGAGATTTTGCAATGAAAAATTCGGCAAACGATCTTCATCACCGGTTGCGGACCCTGGCTAAGAACCTGTGGTGGGCCTGGCACCCGGAGGTGATCCGGCTTTTTACCGACCTGGATCCTCATCTATGGCGCGAGGTGGACCACAATCCCATGGCGTTTTTGAACCGAACCGACCCTGAACAGATCGAACAGCGGGCCTCCGAACTGGTGCTTCACAGCCGGATCAACCACGCCTTTCGCCGCCTCAATGAATATCTGGAAGCGCCGCAAACATGGGGAACCGCGCATTGCGGAAACCTGTGTAATCGACCGGTGGCATACTTCTCGGCCGAATTCGGATTGCACGAATCGCTGCCGATTTACTCTGGCGGATTGGGTATTTTAGCCGGTGATCATCTCAAAAGCGCCTCGGATCTGGGGATTCCGTTGATTGGGATCGGTCTTTTGTATCATCAGGGCTATTTTATCCAGCGCCTGAACAAAGAGGGGTGGCAGGAAGAAAGTTATGTTGACCTCGATATCAAACAGTTGCCGCTGGAGCCGTTGACCCAGTCGGATGGTCAACCGTTGATCATTCGCGTGGATACCCGAGACGGATTTCTGGCGGCCAGATGCTGGCAGTTGCAGGTCGGCCGGGTGCGGCTGGTGCTGCTCGACTCAAACGTTGAGGGAAACTCGGATGAGGATCGCATGCTGACCTCCCGCCTTTACGGCGGAAACGACCGCACACGTATTCGTCAGGAGCTGTTGCTGGGTATCGGCGGTGCGCGGGTATTGCAGGCGCTGAACGTATTCCCGGGAGTGTTGCATTTAAACGAAGGACACAGTGCGTTTGCCATTCTGGAGGAAGTCCGTCGAATTGTGCAGGATGACGGCATTTCGTTTGACCGTGCCCTGCGGCGCGTAGCGCTTTACACCATATTTACCACTCACACACCCGTACCGGCCGGGCATGATCGATTCGGCCCGCAATTGGTGGAAGAGCATCTGGGTGTTTTCCGGGAAAAATTGCAGCTTTCCCATGACGCATTCATGGCATTGGGCCGCGTGAATCCGGAGGATAAAAATGAACCGTTTTGTATGACCGTGCTGGCTCTGAAAAATTCGCGGCAAGCCAACGCAGTCTCGGCGATTCACTCCGATATCAGCCGCCGCATGTGGCAGGGCCTCTGGCCGAATCGGTCCGAGACCGAGGTTCCCATCGGCCACATCACCAACGGTGTCCACGTGCTCTCCTGGGTTGCACCTCAAATGCACAAGCTTTTTGAGACACGGCTGGCACACAATTGGCCCACCCGGATGATCCATTCGGATATTTGGGAAAAGGTGCTTGAAATCGATGACGGCGAGCTGTGGGAGAACCACCAGATCCTGAATATGCGCTTGATTAATTTTGTCCGGCGCCGATTGCTCCGCCGTGCGGAACGGTTGGGGGATCAGGAAACCATTCAACAGATCGATCATATTCTCGATCCCGATATCCTGACTATCGGTTCTGCCCGACGATTTGCAACCTATAAACGCGGAGACCTGATCCTGTCCCGGCCCGAACGATTGGTCAAACTGGTGGCTGATCCAAATCGGCCGCTTCAGATCATCTTTGCCGGCAAAGCTCATCCGCGCGACGACGAAGGCAAAAAGATCTTGCAGCGCATCATCCGGTACAGCAGCAACCCGGAACTCAAACGACGCATTGTTTTTGTGGAAGACTACGATTACAACGTGGCCCGCCATCTGGTGCAGGGCGTGGACGTGTGGCTGAATACGCCCCGGCGTCCCCTGGAAGCGTGCGGAACCAGCGGACAAAAGGTCGTTCTCAACGGAGGCTTAAACCTTTCTGTTCTCGACGGCTGGTGGAATGAAGGGTTTAACGGCCGAAACGGTTTTGCCATCGGCCACGGTGGAATGCACAACGACCTTAATGTGCAAAATCAGAGAGACGCCGAATTTCTTTATCTTGCGCTGGAGCAGGAGGTGATTCCCCTTTACTATGAACGGGATGCCAGCGGCATTCCCCACCGCTGGGTGCAGCGGGTCAAAGAATCCATGCAAAGTCTGGGGTGGCGTTTCAACGCAGACCGCATGGTCAGGGATTATGCCAATCGTTTTTATCTCCCCGCAGCCGGAGCCGAATCGGCGGCAACGGTATAGTTGTAATGTTGGGTTTCGCAAGCTCAACCCAACCTACTCAATTTCCGTCGCGGTAGTTGACTTTCGACCAAGGTCTAAACCCAACACAACCAGTGCATTAATTCTCCGATAATGAAAAACCATACACGATACCAACAACGCATCGATCGCATTCTGAAAGCCGTGGCTTTAGAAAAACCTGACCGCATACCGGTCGTTCTGGAATACTCCGGCTTTGCGGCCTACGTTACCAATACCCCGATAGCTGAGTTCCTGCGCTCTCCTGTCAAAAATCTCGAAACCATGATCCAGGCCTATCATTTCGTCGGTGACGGCGATGCCATTAATTACGGCTCTTTTTGGCCTTATGGCCTGTGTTATGATTTCATGGCCAAGGTACGCGTTCCGGGGGTGGATTTGCCGGAGAACGAGGTGTGGCAGGTCGTTGAAACCGAACTGATGAAGCCCGCAGATTATGATCAAATCCTCAAAAAAGGCTGGCCTGCATTTTGTGAAGAATTTATGAAAAACCGGGTGTTCGATGATGCTCCGGAGGAATTTTTTCCTCCCCACAGAAAAACGGTAAATACCCTCGAAAAATGGCAGGCCCAAGGCGTCCCGGTGCTTAGCGGCGGAGACATCACGACACCCATCGAAGTGCTGTGCGGCGCCCGTTCGCTAATGGCGTTTGCCATGGATTTGATCCAGATTCCCGACCGGGTTGGGGCGACCATGGATGAAATTGTTCCACACCTGGCGTATAAGGCCATCGGACGTGCCAAGAAACTGGGCTATCCCGCAATATGGATCGGCGGCTGGCGATCGGCGCCCTCTCTGCTTTCGCCGGCCATGTGGAATCGTTTCGTCTGGCCTTATTTCCGGCAATTGGTCATCGAGGTCGTTGATGGGGGATTGATCGCCGTGCTGCATTTAGATTCGGATTGGACTCGAGAACTGGAGCGATTTCGGGAATTGCCCAGGGCAAAATGCATTCTGGCACTCGATGGAGAAACCGATATCTTTAAGGCTAAAGAAATTTTGGGCGATCATCTGTGCATTATGGGCGATGTACCGGCATCGATGCTGTATATGAAAACACCGGATAATGTCTATGAATACAGCCGCAAGCTGGTACGCGAATTAGGCCCGGAAGGTTTTATTCTTCAGTCGGGTTGCGATATTCCAACCAATGCTAAATTGGAAAATGTAAAAGCGATGGTAGCCGCAGTTACTGGATAACCCGAATTTTTCTATTAAAATTCGGGGTATAGTTAAAGGTTCAGCTTAATGGGCGCTGGTTGGATCCACTTATTGCTGGAACCATAGTAAAACCATTTATCCGGAAATCCGCGGCGCGAAATAAATACGGGATTTTCGGCCCATTGATTGAGTTGTTGATAGGCCTCGTGCAGTTTTCGAAATACCGTCGCATCACCGCCCTGATCAGGGTGATGTCGTTTCGCCTGTTTCCAGTACGCTTTTTTTATAATTTGTCGAAGTTCTGGCGAATTTAAATCCATTTTACTGAGTTTTAAAAACGTTAAGGATTTAGCCGTCCGCACGGGTTCTTTAATTTCAATCGGTTTTATTGATTTCGGATCGACGTGTTTACTGTTTGCCTTTTGAAGAATATGTTGAGAAGCAAGATAGCGTTTATTGGTGCGTCGTCTTTCAGCCCACCATGCATTGCCCAAAATATTGCTCAATGTGCAGAAATCTTCCGCTGGTTTTTTACCTGTGGTACGCGGAAAAATAAAACTGAATAATTCGCCCGAGCCATAAGGCAATACATCTAAAATAATAATGAATTCGGTAAAATAAAATGTGGCATATTTTGTATTCAGCGCACACAATAAACCGGTTCTCATATTCAGGTTGTAACGCAATCGCTGTCGGCATTCTATGGAACAATAGCGGCGTCTGTACATATTTTCAGAGGTACCGCAGGACAAGCAACGGTTCTTGTGGCGGTTTTTTGAAACAGCGATATGTTTTGGGTCGTTAGATTTCATTGGAACCGAATCGCAAATCTAATTAAAATTTCAGATAAGTTATTACCATAGCAAATTCAAAGATACAGGTCAAAGTGCATCCCTACTATTTCCGAGAAAAAAATCGATTTCGCGTTGACCATTGAAAAAATATCGGCCTAATTTCGCATTTTTTAAAAAATCTTGGTTTGTTGATATCCTTTGGGCTTGCTAATTTGTAAAACAAAAAATATTATACGTAATTGCAGATAAATGAGCGGGGCGACGAACCTCGTATCGCCATAAAACCATAAACCCAAATCATCAGGAGGGCAGCGGAAGGATGAAAAAAATAGTTACCCATCTCAACATTTTTCACGTCGCAATACTTCTGCCGACAGTTTTTTTGCTGTTCGCGTGTGCCGCACAACAATTGGAGGTGGAGTCCATTGCAAAATCAGAAAACCCTCAAGAAGTTATTAATAAATTAGACAATGGTATAGCTCTGGCCCGCAAGGATCAGGTGAATGTGTTGGCACCTACTTGGTTTGCCGATGCGGAAACTTCTTTAAATACCGCCAAGAAAGCGTTGGACCAAGGAGATGAACTCGTAAAAATTTTTGATAATGTAGCTAACGGGCGTGCTCAGCTCCGCCGTGCTGAAGAAATAAGCAAGCTATCAAAAACCACCATACCAGAAGTAATTAAAAGCCGAAATCTTGCACGGGATGCCGGCGCAGCGAATTTAGGAAAAGATTATCTTGAAGCCGAAGAACAGTTCCTGAAGCTCACCCGCGCGATTGAAAGAGACAACTTAAACTATGCTCAACGCAATCAGGCAAAAGTAAACGATCAGTTCCGCAAATTGGAATTACGGGCAATCAAGATCCGAACCCTTGGCGAAGTTCGTAACCTGTTGAGAGTTGCGGAAAAAGAGGGTGCTGCTAAAATTGCACCGAAATCGTACGCCTTGGCGCAAAATAAATTAATTGAAACAGACGCCTTTATTACCAAAAATCCATATGCACAAGAACAACTGCACAAGATGGCCTCTGAAGCGCTCTTAATGGCGCGGCGTCTTCTTGAAGTGATGAAACAGTGTGAGAACGTGCAACCCATGCAACCGGAACAGATCACCCTGTGGGTGGAAGGATTTTTGTACCAAACTACCCGCAAGCTTTCGGCCCCCGACATGCGGGATCGGTCATTTGACAAACAATTGGAAAATATCCTCGCATCAATTGAGGCGCATCAGGCCGATAACACGTATCTGGCAAAAAAATCAAAGGATCAGGAGGCGGAAATCGATCGCCTTCAAAATAGAATCGCCGCCTTAGAGGGGCGAACCCGTAAAGACCAAAAAGAAAAAGAGCGCTTGCTGGCCGAGAAGCGTTTCAACGAGCAACTTAGCAGTGTACAAAGCTTTTTTGAACCCCGTGAAGCCGAAGTTTACAAAAAGGAAAAACAGGTAATTATTCGCTTAAAGGCCATGCATTTTACGGTTGGTCAAAGTGTCATAATGCCTGAAAATTACATGCTACTCAGCAAGTTTCAACGTGCAATTCGCCTTGTTGTAGAACCCGACTTTATTATCGGAGGTAATACCTACAGCACCGGTTCAGAAGAGCTGAACGAGCTTTTGTCCCAGCAAAGAGCCGAAGCCGTTAGACAGTATTTTGTCGCCAACGCAACGATCCCGTATGATAAAATTATTGCCGTCGGTTACGGATCCATGCGGCCGCTTGCATCCAACGCTACAGAAGCCGGCAGAGCAATGAACCGACGCATCGATATTACAATTGCACCGAAGTTTCAAACACAAAAATAATCTATTGAACGCGAAGATCTGATTATTCGGATACGATTAATGTTTTGACTTAAATCAATGTGTAACAAACCGTGACGAGATTATACTTGGAGCTATCTTTGATCCCACAGGAATGCAAGCAAACGAGGTGAATGGAGGTAGCCGATGAAACAATTAAACCTATATGAAGAAAATGATTTCTCCGAAAAGGCATTTAAAAAACTGCTGGTGCATGATTCCCCCTATTTTAAAATTTTAAATTTCAACTTCAAGGCGGGCCAGGAACTTCCCGTACACAGCCATGACATCGAGGGTCAGTTGAGCCTGGTCATTCTTGAAGGCGAAGGTGAGTTCCTTGGGGAAGGCGATACTGCAGTTCCGGCCAAAGCCGGCGATGTCGCTATCAGTGAAATTGCCGAACCTCACGGACTGCGCGCTAAAACCGATCTTAGGCTGCTGGTGACGATTGCACCGCCGATTTGATTGAGCGTCAGCGCTCAATGGTCGTCGCGCGTGGCAGTCTATTTCTGATAAAGATAAAAGCCTTACAACGCATCCCGTAGGTTTGACGCCATTTTATAATCAGACATCTTTTTCTACTACCGGGATTAACAGCTGCTGGGACGGCATGAGGGCACTAAAATCCAGGTGAGTATTGTAGCGCTTGAGCAGCCACAACGGCACTTCAAATTCGTCTCTTGAAAGCGTCCAGATGTTATCGCCCTTTTTGATGTAGTAAATATCTATCTTTTCCACGCGATAGGAAGCAAAAAAATCTTCAGTTAATTCCTTATGATATTCGAAGCGCTTTTCTTCGAATTCCTCTTTGGATACCCGGTCCAAGGGGATTTTTATTTGCTGATCCAGGCGAATGATTTGCCCATAGGGAAAGCCATTTAGGCGTCGAATCTCCCAGGCCGTAACCGCCAACCACTCCGCATAGTGACCTAAGGTCTCTTCCACCTCTACCCGGATGGCGCCTACGAATTTTCCGTTTTGATTCCAGACCCGCTCAACGGCAAGATTTGCTTGAATAATCTCCGGATTGACCTGAGGAATATAAACAGTAGGCTGTTCTTTTGCAAGATCTGTTTCGGTCACTTTCCAGTCTTCCATATCATATGATTCTATGCTCGCAATCACCCCTGGCGCTTCTTTTTGGCCAGCGCTTTCTTTCGGCACTGATTGGAGGGGTTCGGCCAGGTTCATTTCTTCATCATCTTCCGGCTTGCGGCTATCAATAAATGAGGGAAAGTCTGATCCAGCCGCGGGCTTTGCTGGCTGAAGCAGTGCAGAATCAGCGACCGGCTTTTCTTCAGCTCGGGGAGATTCAACCTGGGCGTTCATGGCGATCAGCATATCAACTGTCGGTGTTGTTAGCGGCTGTCCCTCCTGATTCAGTGTTGATTTTGGCGAGGTTGCAAATTGCCTCTCGTTCTGTTTCCGTTCTTCGAGCTCGGCTAAGATTACCGGTTTTTCATCCGGCAACGGTATGCGCAGATTCTGATTGATAAAAATGGTGGCGCTTGCATCCAGGTTATTGGCCGCGATAAGGTCACGCAGCTTGACTCCGTGTATTTTGGCAATTTGGCCTGCCGTATCACCGCGGCGAACCGTATAGATTCGGCTGCGTTTCTGAAAATGTTTGAATAGCTTGGGGGACAACTCGGCGATCATACCTTTCCAATCATGACCTGTATCTTCCGGCAATCGCAGCTGATATCCTTTGGGCACATATTTCTGCCCGCGAATAACAGGCTTCCGTAAAGCAGGATTTAATTCGCTGACGGCCCCAATATCCAACTTCAAATATCGAGCTATTTCTGGCAGTGAAGCATAACCTTCCAGGATCACCACTGTGGTATTTACCGGCGAATCTAATTTTAAATCGCCGAAATAGCGGTAATAATTTTTAGCAACATCACGAGCGGCTAAGAATTCAGAATAGAAATTTCTGGAAGCAAACTTAAATATCCGGCTGCGGTATTCTTTAAAGATTGTTTCATAACCGCCCTTTCTTCTTTTTGCCCGCAGCATACCGGTGCTACCGTGGTTATATGCCGTAATAGCCATTGGCCAATTTTGTAACTTATAGAAATTATCTTTGAGAAGTTTGGCTGCAGCTCGGGAGGAAATAATCGGATCTCGACGCTCATCAACCGTATAACCAATGCGCATATATCGTCGACCGGTTGAATGCGTAAATTGCCAGATGCCGGCCGCCCCGAATTTGCTATAGGCTTTCGGATTAAACGATGATTCCACATGCGGCAGATAGGCGAGGTCTTCGGGCAAATCGAGCTCACGGAAAATCTGCTTGATCTCTTCAATATAGGCACCGGAGCGGATAACGCCCTCGCGGAATCGATCTTTTTGGCCCACCTGGCAACGTATATTTTGCATGGCCATTCGATAGTCTGCTGCTTGCGCATCCGGGTCGAACAAATCAGCGACATGTTGCTCTTCTGCTCCAGAAGGCGCTTCCCCTCGCATCAATTTTGCCAGAATTTGCCTGTATTTCTTTTTCGCATCTTTTATGCGATTGTGATTAATTTTCCTTCCACCAGGCTGGTCGGGGTCTTTCAGTTCGATGACCCCATAAATTATATCCAGATTGCGCTTATCGTGCATAACTCCCTGATCCGATGAATATCTGGAATATATTGATTTCCAGAAATCAACGTTGGGTTGGATGCAGGAATATACCGGAAATAGATCGGATTCGGCGCTGACGTCGGCACGCATGAAAACAAGGGCCACCACCAGAGAAAGGGCAAGAATCGTTGGACTATTTCTTCGCAATCGTTTCATAAGCGCAAGGCGTCGAAATTAGAATCCTGGATTAATGATTAACCCGCACAATATCATAACGGCGATTGATGTCAGATGTGGGTTTATATGGTTCTATTTTCAAGCAAAAACTAAGCCAAAAACCAATGGATCTAATTATTTTAATGATTTCAGTTGGTTAAATAAATACCCGGCTTCGGTGGTACCAAAATTATTACAAATTTTTGACAAAAATGGCGCGCATTGCCCTGAAATTGTTACTTTTCCGTGGGCTTCAGCTGTGCCATGGGAACGAGCAAAATCTTGCCGACAAGCTGCATCATTTTGTCATCACGTTTCAAACAAAGCGCTTTAATCTGAAACAAAATTCTGGATGCTGCTGTTTCTTTCCAAAACCAGTTATCTAAGGTCGTGCTGTCCGGCGGTGTTTCACCCGGCTGAGCGGAAACAGCTTCGTAGTAGTAGGCTTTAAGATCATCCACTGCAAAATTCAGCGCTAATCCTAAGGATAAATCGTTATGCGGATTCGACGGAATACCGTCAAGAAAGGCGCCGATAAAATCAACGATGGTATCCATATCCAAACCGCTGACACCAACGGTGGTTCGGCCACGCAGTTTAAATGCCTGATCATACCACGGACGCAGCTCCAGAACCTCCTGCCTCAAGGCAGCACGCAAAAGTTGGTTATCGCTTAGGCCTTCAGTTTTGCGAGTAAGATTCACCGGGCAAGCCCAAACGGTTTCCACCATGTCTGATGCCGGTGCATCTTCGGCAAAATCTTCCAGCAGGGGTCCGCTGGTTGCCTCCAAAAGCTTCAAACAGGCCAAAAGCACGCGTTTTTGAAACACAGGATTATCAGGAACTCCCAGTGGGCGCCCGAGTTCAAAGGGTACCCACAACGCACGCGGTGGTTTGATGGCTTCCGTATGCTCGCGAATAAGACTGATCTGGGTGGTAGCAACTCCTTCGTCTTCAAAATAATGTGCCAGCCCGCCCACGGCGCGCGTACAGAGCGGTCAGACAGGAACCAGCAACACGGCGTTGACCCGATCCTTTATGAATAAAGTTGCCATTTTCCGTGCAGACGGTTCCATATCCGACGGATCAACGGCTCCCATAAATGAATAGTGATAATCAGCCAGACTCCCAATCTTGCCTTCATCGACAAACTCACGCAGTCGATCCAGCGGAAAAACGATATTCCAGTCCTGCTGAAAGCCGCTGCGATCAAAATTTGTCGAAACATGAGACATAATTAGATCATTGGCATTAATATCACCGGGGATGATGCGATAGTGATCACCGGATTCTAAGGAAAACGGGCGATCATCGCGCCGGTGCAACCCTGCTGTAGAGACGATCGCAATACGGCGCAGGTTTAAGGGGGGTCCGGAGACCCAGGGACGGGTATCAAAGCGAGGCAATTTGGTTTTGGCAATGTGTGAGCGCTGAGGTTCGGGGAGTCGTTCAAGTCGAGCCATGCGGTTTCCTTTCTTCCATGAACAGTTTAAGAGCGCTGCTCTGCTCGCTGTATGTCTACACAAGAAAAATCACATTTTCAAGTTTAGCTGAAAAAATCAAGTCTTTTACCTCCAATTCACAAGCTTGATGGTCTCGGAAAAAGTCAAAAAAAGATTGCGCAACAGGAGGCGCATTTTTTTATTGACATACATTGACACATCGTGGCAATTTTATTAATAAACACAGCGGGAAAAACCTCACCGGCAAATGCGTGTGGATATTGAGCCGCTCTCGCTTTCCTGACCAACTGAATTTGGTCGAAGTCAACTTATTTCTTCTGCTGCACAATTTAATCTGGTTGTGCATTCACATCTTCCTGAATTTGCCGCTTGCATGAAACCAGTTCATTGATTAAACCGAACTCAAGCAGAAAGGGGAATACGATGGCCATTCAAAAAATTTTACTTCCCTATAATTTTACGCATCTTGACCAAAAGGCCTTGGATTTTGTGATTATTGCTTTCTCACATCTGAACGATACTGAAATAACAATTTTCAATGCGTATACACCGGTTCCCGAGATTGAAACAGCGGACACCTCGGTAACGGGAAAGCTTAGAGGTAGTTTAGGGTATTTATCTCAACAAATCATCCAGCGGGAGGCTGAACTCAATGACGTCAAGCAAAAGTTGATTCTCCAAGGTTTTGAGGAAAATCGTATCAAAACTAGTTTTCGACCCAGGAAAAGAGATATCGCCAGTGAAATTATTGAGTCGGCAATGAGCGAAAAATTCGATGTGATTGTTCTCAACCGCAAGCATGCAAGGGTTACCCGATTTTTCTCCGGCAGTGTCTCCCACAAAGTCATGATGACGCTGAAAGACACGACGGTGTGTATTGTTTCATAATTCACAGCTAAATTCAGCGCATCCAGCAATGAACATCAGAAGAGGAGGAATTTCATGAGCATCCAGGAAAAAATTGATATCAATATATTTAAAGTTGTCTTCCGGGCTATTGCACATTCCGACAATCTTGACATAATGGCCAACCATTTGGCCCAGCTCTTGGTCGCCGCCCTTGAAATCAAGGGATGTACGATTTTTGTTCTGAATCCGGAATCTGAAGAACTTGAAGTTTTGGCAAGCTTTGGACTGAGCATGAGTTATGTGAATAAGGGCCCTATTTTGAGCGATAAAAGCATCGCTGAAAACACCAGCGGGAAACCGACGGTCATTCGCGACGTTCATCATACGAATCGGCTTCAATATCCGGATGATGCTAAAAAAGAAGGAATCGGTGCCATCGTATCTATTCCCGTCAAGTTTTATGGAAAGGTCATCGGGGCGCTTCGACTCTATCACCATGACGTGTGGGATATCTCCAGCGATGATATCGATTCGTTGCTCGTTTTGGCTGAAAACATCGGATTGGCCATGACTTATACGCGCGTACTGAAGGCTTTGAAGACCATACGGTATACCATCGATGACATTCACGGGCTCTGGATGCTGGAATCGGAGTGAGATCGTTGTGCCAAGGGTGAATTTAAATATTTTATTGACAAACATACCACGATGTAGCAAACTTACATTCTCGAGCTAAATGCAACCAAAACGATAAGGTAATAGGATTTAACAATGGACAAACATGAATTCAAATCGTTCCGAAAAAAATTAAGCAAGACCCAAAAGCAGATGGCCCAATTGCTGGGAACATCCTTAAAAGCTGTACACAGCTATGAACAAGGGTGGCGGTCTGTTCCACCGGCGGTAGAGCGGCAAATTTATTTTCTGGTCTCGCGCTTGAATTCCAAAGGCAAAGCTAAAAAATCTTGCTGGGACATAAAAAAATGTTCTCCCGAGCTCAAAACTCAGTGCCCGGCATGGGAATTTCGAGCCGGTGATCTCTGTTGGTTTATTAATGGAACAATATGTGACGGGGGTGCAAAGAATAATTGGCGAGATAAGATGAAAATCTGTCGATCCTGTAAGGTTTTCACGAATTTGCTGTAGCCTTTCCCTCTTACCATTTCCTGTAACCTACCTATACTATTTACATTTTCCGAAGTCGGCCAAACCGGGAGGGATGGCTTCATGCGCAACACCAGGACGGTTGGGTCGAGGTGCTTCTTTCTATTCATTGATTATGGTAAAAAATATTAAAAAAGTTGCCGTGGGGCTCAGCGGGGGAGTTGATTCCTCGGTAGCAGCGGCTCTGTTGCAGCAATCGCGGTACGAGGTGGTTGGCGTGTCCATGATGATATTTGACGGCTCGTTGGCTGTGCACGAAGATCATAAACACGCGTGCTACGGACCCGGCGAAAAAGAAGATATCGCAGCGGCTGAATCTGTTTGTAAAAAACTTGGTATCTCCTTTTTTACGATAGACCTGCGCAAAGAGTATCAACGTCACGTTATTGACCACTTTAGAAACGAATACCTTGCAGGAAAAACTCCCAATCCGTGCATTGTATGCAATCAACGCTTAAAATTCGGCTTTCTTCTCGAACGCGCGAAGCAATCCGGCCTTACGTTTGAATTCTTCGCAACCGGACATTATGCCAGGGTGGAGAAATCAAATGGCCGCTATCTGCTGAAAAAAGCCGCAGACGTATCCAAGGATCAGTCTTATTTTCTTTATACCCTGACTGCGGAGCAGCTATCTCAAACTCTCTTCCCGCTGGGTAGATTTAAGAAAACCCGGGTCAGAGAAATAGCTAGATCCTTGGGTCTCAAAACTGCCGATCGACCGGAAAGCCAGGATTTTATCGCCGGAGGTGACTATTCTTTGCTATTTAGCGAAAAAGAGGTAAAAAGAGGTAATATCGTCGATCAAAGTGGAAATGTACTTGGAAAACATCATGGAATTGTCCATTATACAATTGGTCAGCGCCGCGGACTTGGTATTGCCGCTCAGCGACCATTATACGTAACCAAAATTGATGCTGCCAACAATAAGATCGTGGTCAGCGCTGGAGAAAAGCTGACTTCCAAAGGCCTAATTGCCGATGACATTCATTTGATCGCGATAGATAAACTTGACCGCCCCTATCCGGTAAAGGTAAAAATTCGGTTAAATCAAACGGCGGTTGACGCAACAGTCCTGCCGTATAAAAATGGGAAGATAAAAATTCTTTTTGAGAAACCTCAAACGTCTGTATGTCCGGGACAACACGCCGTTTTTTATTCGGCCGATACGGTCATCGGAGGTGGGGTTATTCAACACGCGCTTTAGAAAAGGATGAAAAAGTTGGCAAATACTTCAAAAAAACCGGAACGGTTTAGTAAGGCAGAGAATTGCGCTCGAAAATTAGAGGCCTATTTCTTAAATCAAGGCCATGCCATTGTGGCCTACAGCGGTGGCGTAGACAGCGCACTGCTCGCCTTTGCTGCCCATTTAGCAGTGGACGATAAAATGGTGGCGGCCCTTGCCGACAGCCCTTCGTTGTCGCGGCGAGAGTATCGCTTTGCCGTGAAATTCGCTCAGCAATACGGCATTCCCCTTCAAATTATTCGCACGGGGGAAATGGAAGACCCCCGTTATCTGGCCAACCCGGCGAATCGTTGTTATTATTGTAAAAAAGCGCTTTTTGAAAAAATTGCCGAGCTCCGCAAAGAGCTAATGCAATCCGTTCAAAGTTCTGCGTGGCCCATTTTTTACGGAGTTAATCGTGACGATCTTGGAGATTTCCGGCCTGGCATTCAGGCCGCAGAAGAAGCTGCGATCTTGGCCCCCTATGTGGATTTGGGTTTTGATAAAAATACCATTCGTGCGATTTGTGAATATTATGGACTGGAAATTGCTGCAAAACCGGCTATGCCCTGTCTGTCGAGCCGAATTCGCTATGGCCAAGAGGTAACTGTGGAAAAATTAAATCAGGTGGAGCTGGCTGAAGATTTTCTTTACGACCTTGGTTTCCGTATTTTGCGAGTTCGGCATCATGGAGATACAGCCAGAATTGAGGTACCGGCCCAAGATTTCGAAAAATTAATGAAACATAAAGATCACATCAGCCAAAAATTTCATGAATTGGGATTCGTTTACGTTTCAATGGATTTAGACGGCTTTAAGAGCGGTTCCCTGAATGCTGTTTTGAAATAGATATGCAGTTAAGATGACAAAAGGAGATCGATGATGAGTAATACCTTCAAATTTGAAACGCTTTGCCTGCATGCCGGACAACAACCCGATCCGGCAACCACATCCCGGGGGGTACCGGTTTACCGTACCTCATCATATGTATTTAAAAGCACCGAGCATGCGGCAAACCTTTTTGGTTTAAAAGAACTCGGAAATATTTATACGCGCATAATGAACCCCACTCAAGATGTTCTGGAACAGCGCGTTGCGGCACTTGAGGGCGGCGCTGCCGCTCTAGCATTATCTTCCGGAACCTCAGCGGTGTATTATGCGATCATAAACATCTGTACAGCCGGAGATGAAATCGTATCCGCCAATAATCTGTATGGCGGCACCTACACGATGTTTGATTGTATCCTGCCGCAATTTGATATTCATACGAAGTTTGTCGATCCGCGCGATCCCAACAACTTCGACGACGCCGTCACCGAAAAAACAAGAGCATTTTTTATAGAAACCATCGGCAACCCTGTACTCGAATTTACTGATATAGGTGATGTATCCGAAATTGCCCGGAAACATAATCTACCATTAATTGTGGATGCTACATTTACCAGCCCTTATCTACTGAAAAGTATCGAACACGGCGCCGATATAGTGGTTAATTCTCTGACAAAATGGATGGGAGGCCACGGAACCGGTATCGGCGGGGTGGTCGTAGATTCCGGTAAGTTCAACTGGAAAGATCCCAAATTTTCTTTGTATAATGAGCCTGATCCCAGTTACCATGAAATTCGCTATGCCCACGACCTGGGTGATCTCAATCCCGTTGCCTATATTATGAGAATGCGGCTGGTGCCTCTGCGAAACCTTGGCGCGTGCATTTCTCCGGACAATGCCTGGATGTTTCTGCAAGGCCTGGAAACCTTGCCATTGCGGATGGAGCGGCATTGCGACAATGCTTTGAAAGTTGCTCGATACCTCAAGACCCATTCAATGGTGGAGTGGGTTCGATATCCCGGATTGGAAGATGATCCCACCTACCCGACTGCCAGTAAATACCTTAAAAAGGGGTTTGGCGGAATGGTGGTTTTCGGAATCAAAGGCGGATCGGCTGCCGGCAGTAAATTTGTAGAAAGCCTTAAGCTATTTTCGCACCTGGCCAATGTGGGTGATGCCAAAAGTCTGGTGCTCCATCCATCGAGCACCTCCCATTCGCAGCTATCCGAAGAGCAGCAAAAAGCGAGCGGCCTTACCCCCGATCTCATTCGCCTGTCTATCGGCATTGAACATGTGGATGATATTATAGGTGATTTGGAACAGGCGTTTGCACAGGTTTCAAAATAAGTTTTCTGTATGTAATATGAGCGTTATCATTTAAAAAATTCGAAGCACGAAATCAGAAAATTGCGTGAACATGAGCGAATACATCGAACACGATAAAGATAAAATTTCGGTGGGAATTGTAGAGAAGAAGTTTTACACCTTTGCAGAGCCCCCGACTGAGCTGGTTTTGGAGAGTGGAGCCAAACTGGGTCCAATTACTATCGCCTATGAGACCTACGGCACATTAAATCAAGACAAGAGCAATGTCGTGCTGATCTTGCATGCCCTCTCCGGGGATTCTCATGCGGCCGGTTATTATAAATCGGACGATGAAAAGCCCGGCTGGTGGGATAATATGGTCGGACCGGGAAAAGGAATCGATACGAATAAATATTTTGTGGTCTGCTCCAACATTATCGGCAGCTGCATGGGATCCACCGGACCGTGTACCATCAATCCCAAGACCGTTTTACCGTATGCCCTTGATTTTCCGGTGGTTACCATCGGCGACATGGTAAAAGCCCAAAAAGCATTGATGGATCATTTAGGGATTCGCAAAATTCTATCCGTGACGGGGGGTTCCATTGGCGGTATGCAGGTTCTGGAATGGTGTGTTCGGTACCCGGATATGGTTGTATCGGCGATTCCTTTGGCAACCACCACCAAACATTCTGCTTTGGCAATTGCGTTTAACGAAGTGGCACGCCAGGCCATCATGGCGGACCCGAAATGGAACAGGGGTAACTACTATTTTGGTGAGAAGCCCGACCTCGGGCTTGCGGTCGCCCGTATGATCGGTCATATTACCTACCTTTCCGACGAGTCCATGCGCTTGAAATTCGGACGACGGCTGCAGGATAAAAGCGACTTTTCCTTTAATTTCGATGCTGATTTCCAGGTGGAAAGCTATCTTCGTTACCAGGGAAAAAAGTTTGTGGATCGGTTCGATGCCAATTCATTTTTATATATTACCAAAGCAGGGGATTACTATGACTTTGAAAAACTGCACGGTGACGGTTCGGCAGTAAAGGGCTTTTCACATATGAAGGCGAAATTTTTGGTTGTATCCTTTACTTCCGATTGGCTTTATCCAACGTATCAATCCAGAGAAATGGTTAAGGCCATGAAAAAAAATGGACTGGATGTCAGTTTTTGTGAAATCGAAGCGGAGTGGGGACACGACGCCTTTTTGATATCCAGTGAACGCTTGACAGCATTAATCAGGGGTTTTTTAGACCGTGTCTACAACGAAATCCAAACATAAAATGCGTTATGATCTTCAAATTATCGCCTCCTGGATAGAGCCGGGATCCCGTGTGCTCGATCTGGGATGCGGTGCGGGAGATTTGCTGAAGTTCCTGATCACCCATAAACAAGTGACCGGATCCGGAATTGAGCATGACGAAGATAAGGTGGCCGAATGTATTGCAAAAGGTTTGTCGGTGCTCCAGGGGGACATTAACGACGAAGTTCTGGATTATCCGGACAGCACGTTTGATTATGTTATTTTGAGCCAAACCTTACAACAAGTCTATGAACCGGATACCCTGATCCGGTCCATGATGCGGATCGGGAAAAGAGGAATCGTCAGTTTCCCTAACTTCAGCCACTGGGGGATCCGACTGCAGTTGCTTTTAAGCGGTTATGCGCCAATCTCACGACAACTGCCATATGAATGGTATGACACGCCCAATATCCGGGTTATTACGATAAAGGATTTTCGAAAATTCACCCATGGGGTCGGTTTTACCATATTAAAAGAGGTCGCCATCAATACCCAATCCGAAAATAGATTTGGAAAGGTAATCAAGTTTTTGCCGAATCTTCGGGCAACGTATGGAATTTTCCTGATCGGCAATGGAAATTAATCTCATACACTACATTGAACACATTTGATCGTGGCTGAAAGCCACTCCCCTAAATCGATTCGTAATAGTAGTTGGACAGTTTACGGAATCGTGCATGAGGAAAAATGAAGATTGTATCGATCGCAATAAGCAAGAAAAAAGGAACCCGCAAGACGCCCGTGGACGAGATTTTTATATCCAAAGACCACGGGCTGGAGGGCGATGCCCATGCCGGCAAATGGCATCGCCAGGTGAGTTTATTGGCATCAGAGAGCATTGAAGACGCTCGTCGACAGGGGCTTGACGTCACTTTCGGCGACTTTGCCGAAAATATCGCCACCAGCGGTATTGACTGGAAAGCGATCCCCATCGGTACGCGGGTTAAATTAGGCAGCACCGTATTGGTCGAAATTACGCAAATCGGAAAAGAATGCCACAACAAATGCGCGATCTATTATAAGGCCGGAGATTGTATCATGCCTCGGGAAGGGGTGTTTGCGCGAGTGCTGGAAGCGGGTAAGATTCGCCGTGGCGATGAGATCCGAATTGTGCAAGAACATGGTTAATTTGCATGCAAACGTTTATCCGCTTTACCGAGGCACTTGATCTGACCCTTTCGCATGTGCCTGTCGGTGAGACAGAAATCCTGCCTTTAGATCAATTAACCCGAAAAATTCTATCCGAAAATATTGTTTCAAAAGTTGATTGCCCGTCTATCAGCACTTCCCGCAAAGATGGGTATGCGGTTGTTTCAGCTGATTTGACAAACGCCTCTGAGCAAAATCCTGTGAAATTAGAAATCGTCGGCCATCTTGTTGCCGGGGATACTTCTGCTCTGGCCATAACCAGCGGTCGGGCAGTTCGAATCACCACCGGCGCGCCGTTACCACAGGGAGCCGATGCGGTCATCTCCGAAGAATTCTGTCGTTTATCCGGGAATTTGATTTACGCTCGCAAAACGGCTCATTCCGGAACAAATGTGCTTGAAGAGGGCACGGATATCCGCCAGGGCGAAGCCGTAGCCGAAAAAGGAGAAAAACTATCTCCGGCGTTGATGGGTCTGCTGGCATCCGCCGGCTTGGATGGTGCCCCCGTGCATAAATCTCCGAATGTTGCGGTGATTGCCACCGGAGACGAAGTGCTAGCCCCCGGAAAACCGCTTTCCAAAGGCAAGCTCTATGCCAGCAATATGGTGCAACTTTGCGCATGGCTTGCCTATCTTGATCTGAGCTACACATCAGAACTGGTAAAGGACCGCAAAGAAGATATCCAGTTAGCCATCACAAATCAATTGTCCACTGCAGATGTATTCTTAACCAGCGGCGGCGCCTGGGGCAGCGAACGGGATTTGATTCTAGATATCGTTGAGGGGTTGAACTGGCAGGGCATTTACCATCGTGTCCGCATGGGGCCTGGCAAACCGGTGGGCTTCGGCCTGCTGGAAAAAAAGCTTTTTTTTATTTTACCGGGCGGACCGCCTTCCAATGAAATGGCCTTTTTGCAGCTGGCGCTGCCGGCCTTACTGAAAATGAAAGGTGAACCGACGCTGAGATTTCCCGTTGCACAGGCCCGATTAGCTGAATCGGTTCGGGGACATAAAAATTGGACGGATTTCATGCATGCGCGTCTTGAAAAGAGAGAAGATCAACTCGTGGTTCACCCTGCAAAGCTCAAAAGCCGCTTGCAATCCATGGCCCGCAAACAAGCCTTGATCATCATCCCCGAAGATCGTGACCAAATATCTGCCGGAGAAACCATAGTTATTCAACTGGTAATCCCGCCGGGGCAATCTTTTTTCTCAACCTGAGCTGCGAGCACAATCATCTCTAAATTTATGAAGCCATTCAGCGTATCTGAAAGCGTTGCCGTTTGCAAAAGGGGTTGTTTCGACCTGTGCAATGGTTATAATCTGCAATCACCCAAGAATTTATCAGTTTATTCTGAAGGATATATATCGTGACGCCGGATATCATTCTGATTATATCAATTCTCACCATGGCCGTGGTTTTACTGATTACCGAATGGATTCCGATGGAAGCGACCGCGCTGCTGTCACTGGGGGCGGTCGCATTGACCGGTCTGGTAAGCCCAATGGAGGCGCTGTCCGGTTTCAGCAACCCTGCCGTGGTTACGGTATGGGCCGTTTTTATTCTCAGCGGCGGTTTGACTCGCACCGGCGTTGCCAATGCGATCGGAAGTTTCGTCTTACGGTTGGCTGGCAGTCGTGAGACAACGATGATCATTGTGATCATGACCACGGCCGGCGTATTGTCGGCCGTCATGAACAACGTGGCTGTAGCGGCTTTGATGCTGCCGGTGGTCATGGATATTGCGCGCCACACCGCAACCCCGCCTTCCAAGTTATTGATGCCCCTGGCCTACGGATCGCTGCTGGGCGGTTTGACCACTCAAATCGGAACCCCGCCGAACATTCTTGTCAGTGATGCCTTGCGCGAAGCCGGACTCAAAGCATTTACGTTTTTTGATTTTACGCCGGTCGGCCTCACCGTGATGTTTAGCGGAATCGCCTTTATGACCTTCATCGGCCGCCATTTGCTGCCCCAACGAGATGTAGCCAAAGAATCCGCAGCCCGCAGGAAGATCGACTGGCAAAGCCAGTTTGATCTGCAGGAAAATTTATTTCAAGTCAGAGTCCCCCGCGATTCGATCCTGGTCAACAAAACTCTGACTCAGATCCGATTGGGATCGGTGTTGGGCTGGAATGTCATCGGCATTACACGCGGTGACCGAACCCTGCTCGCACCGGGCCGGACCGACATGCTGCGCGCCGAAGACCGCTTGATCATTGAAGGCCGGATTGAGAGCTTAAACGAGTTGAACAGCTGGCATCAGTTGATTATTGAGGAAAACGGCATCGATCTTTTGGGGCCGTATTCCGGTAAAATCAGAATCGGTGAAGTTCTATTGCCGGGCAATTCCCGTTATGTCGGCAGCACACTTAATTCCATCGGTTTTCGGGAAAGATTCGGGGCGAACGTGCTGGCTCTGCGCCATAACCATCACGTAAAACGCACCAACCTGGCCGACGAACCCTTGCAGCGGGGAGATATGCTTCTCATTGCGGGGCCGGCTGATCGTCTCGAAGAATTTAAAACACTGGCCGGTTTCGAGCAATTCCGTTATGTTCCGCAATCCGAACTGACCGAGATCTACAATCTGCACGAACGGCTGATGGTGATGCAGGTGCCGCCGCAATCGGCTTTGGTGGGCAAATCCCTGAAAGAAAGCCGTCTGGGGGATGCTCTTGGCAGCCGGGTATTGGGAATCTTGAGGGGCAGCGATCCCATCATTATGCCGGAACCCGACGAAGTCCTGCAGACCGGCGACCGGCTGGTGGTCGAGGGGCGCCTTTCTGATTTTGAAATGTTGTGGGGATTGGAAAAACTGGAGATTGAACGCAGAGCCCAACCCAGTATCGAAAAAATGGTATCCGCAGATGTTGGTCTGGTGGAAGCCATTCTTTCACCGCAGACGGCGTTGGAAGGAAAGACCCTGCGGCAGATTAATTTCCGTGAAAAATTCGGACTGAATGTGCTAGCTTTGTGGCGCAGAGGGCAGGCCTATCGCTCCAATCTGCGGGATGTGGACCTCCGGTTCGGAGACGCACTGCTTCTGCTCGGCCCGCGCAGCAAATTGCAGTTGTTGGGCCGCGAACCTGATTTTATTGTTCTGACCGAAACCGCCCAGGAGGAGTTGCGCCTGCCAAAAATGAAACTGGCTCTAGTGATTATGGCCGGCATCCTGTTGCCGGTAATTTTGGGCTGGGTGCCGATTTACATTGCGGCCGTCGTCGGTGCCGCCCTGATGGTGTTGGCCGGCTGCCTCACCATGGAAGAAGCCTACCGGCAGATCGAATGGAAAGCCGTCTTTCTGATCGCCGGCATGCTGCCCCTGGGCACCGCTCTGGATAAAACCGGCGCTGCCAAGCTGATTGCTGAAGGGGTTGTGGCCCTGGTGGGACCGTTGGGTCCGAATGCGGTGATGCTCGGCCTTGTCGCCCTGACCTTTCTGGCAACCTGCTTTGTACCGACAGCCGCCCTGGTGGTCCTCATGGCACCGATCGTATTGAGCTCGTCGGCCAACTTGGGGCTTTCGCCATACGGCCTGATCATGGCCGTCGCCATGGCAGCCTCCGCCAGTTTTACGACCCCTATATCGCATCCGGCCAACATCCTGGTAATGGGGCCGGGCGGCTATCGTTTTGTGGATTATTTAAAGGTCGGCGGGCTGTTGACCCTGATGATTCTGGTGGTGTTAATGGTTGTGATGCCGGTGTTCTGGCCGTTGGTACCTTAACTGTGACACATTGATGGGTTGAGCCTGATCGACCTGCAATACGTTGCTGGAATAAATAATAAGTGGAGCCCTGTGAGCCATGAAATTAAATCATAAAATTTATGATCTGTTTGTTACCAAAGCCCAAACGGTGTATGTCGAGATACTGAGTCTCGGGCTCGGGTATACGGCCGTAACCACCTCCGACGGGGGCATCGGATTATCCTACACCCTTTATGAGAACAAAACGTCTTGCATCGTGCTCAACAAACACATCAATTATGAAGGGCGGCCGGCGGTTGAACTCCTGGATAAAATTACCAGTGCCAACAGTATTGAACGAAGCATGGCGCTGGCAACGGTTAACGCACTCAATTATGATTTCGCGCTGACCCTGCCCGAAGACAAAGACAACTCCGTCATGTTGGACGCGTTTGAAATCGGTGAAGGCACAAAGGTGGCCATGGTCGGTTTTATTGGACCGCTGGCTCACATCTTTGAGCAGCGCAAGGCGGTTTTAGAAATTTTGGATTACTCCCGGGGACTCGGTCAAAAGGACGATTTTTACGCAAAACTTGGTAATTGGGCGGATGTCTTGCTGATAACGTCGACCTCGGTTTTAAACAATACCACGGAGGAAATCCTGGAAAATGTCCATCAGGACGTAAAAACCGTCATGCTGGGACCCAGCACGCCCATGATCGCCGAGGCTTTCGACCACCTGCCGGTCCACATGCTGGCCGGAACGGTGCCGCTTGACAAAGAGAACATCCTCGGTGCGATTCGTCACGGGATGGGGACGCCGGTGCTTCAAAAGTTTAGCCGTAAATCTTTTTTAGCCCTGTAAGGCATGTTCGCGGCTTCGCCCCAAACCGAATGGTGGACTTTCGCAAAGACGGGTTCGGCAAAATCCCCGATAAAGAAGAAATCAAAAACTGGATTCTAAAATAGTAAATATGCTGTTAAAAGGCTACCGAAAAGAAATATTCAGGCCCGCTTGCAATCCCGGATTTGAATCCGTGCATTGTATCGCCCACCTGGATCAGGATATCTCCGAGGTGCTGCCCTATCTCAACGCGGTCCTCGGGGGCTTTGAATACGTAAAAGACCCACCGGCGGTGATATTTCGCTCCCAGGGCAAGTTGATCACCGTTCATGGCCGCAAAATTGCGATGAACGCCCTCAAGGACGACGCCGAGGCCGACAAGATCCTCGCGTGGCTTAAACGCGAAATCAACGCGGCCTGGGAAAACCGCGCAAGCATCGAACCCAGCTATGAGGGTGCGCCCAAACCCAAAGTCTTTGAAATTCTCAAGCTACTGCCCAAGACCAACTGCCGGGAATGCGGAGAGCCCACCTGCATGGTGTTTGCCGCCCGCATGGCCGAGGGCGCAAAAGGCCCTGAGAATTGTCCGCCGTTGGGAGCTGAAAACAATCAGCGGCTGGCAGGATACATGAACCAGTTTAAGTTTGACCTTTAATGCGGGAGACAAAAGGGATAATGATAAATATCTAAGGTAGGTGCGCCATGTTTTTTCCCGTGTCCGGGATTGAAGTCAATCCGTTTATTCCGTTGATGGTAGCCTTTTTTGTATCTTTTTTCACGTCCATGGGCGGTGTCAGCGGTGCATTTTTGCTGTTGCCGTTTCAGGTCAGCGTGCTGGGATACACCACCCCCTCGGTCAGCGCCACCAACCAGGTCTTCAACATCGTGGCCATCCCCAGCGGTGTGTACCGCTATATCAAAGAAGGCCGCATGCTCTGGCCCCTGACCCAGGCCGTGATCATCGGCACCCTGCCCGGGGTGTTCATCGGCGCCTGGCTTCGAATCAGGTATTTGCCCGATCCCAATAATTTCAAATTTTTCGCCGGCTTGGTGCTGTTATACATCGGCTCGCGGCTGCTGCTAGATATCGTAAAACATAAAGACAAACCAAAGTCCAAAGATGCTGGGACCGCCTCGGCCCTATCCCATCGGGTGACCGTAACGGCCGCGACCATGCGGACGGTCGAGTTTGAATACGACGGCGAGCGATTTCGTTTTTCACCCGCATGGGTTTACGGAATCTGCTTTTTGGTGGGTATTGCCGGCGGCATTTACGGGATCGGCGGCGGGTCCATCGTGGCGCCTTTTTTTGTGACCATCATCGGTCTGCCGGTCTACACGGTAGCCGGGGCCGCCCTGATGGGAACCTTCATCACATCGGTGGCCGGGGTGGTTTTCTATCACCTGCTGGCCCTGTTGCATCCGGAGATACGCATTGCGCCGGACTGGCTGTTGGGGATTTTATTCGGTCTGGGAGGATTTCTCGGCATGTATGTCGGTGCCCGCACCCAGAAGCATGTTCCGGCTCGCCTTATCAAAGGTATCTTGTGTGCGTGTGTGCTGTTTGTGGCTGGAAAATATGTTTTTGATTTTTTTTTTAACAGCGTTTCAATTTTAGAATTATTTCCATACATCTCATTTACCGGCAAGCTGATTAAATAATCCTGAGCCGCTCTAAGATTTAGATTGACTAGATTGCTACATTGTGGTAGCAAAATCTTTGCAATAATATTTCCGCGTTCAATCAAAGTTGCCGAACGTTTTTAGCTGCCGCAGATCCGGACTTAATATCTATGCTTGAAGAATATTTCGACCGTAACTAATTTGCCAAATAGCACTTCGGTTAAGAGGGGATAGTAAAATGGAAAAGAACGAAAATATCATTGATACCAGCGGATATTCCTGTCCGATTACGCTTGCAATGGTATCCAGAAAATTAAAAAGCCTGGATATCGGTGATACGTTGAAGGTTATTTCCGATGATCCAGAGTTCAGAAAGCAGATTAAGACCTGGAGCTATGAAACGGGCAATCAACTTGTGGATTTTAAAAAGGAAGAAGATACCCATATCACTCGAATACGAAAAGGTTCGGGCTTTAAGAGTGAATCCTTAATGGAGAATATAAAATTTGTGGCATTAGGAATAAAATTACATCTCATTAAAATACTGCTTCAGATAATTCCTTTAAAGAAAATTCAATATCTGGTCACTTTCGTATCGGTTGCCGAGGGACTCAGAGCACAGGGATGGCTGAAAGAAAGAGAAATAAAAAATTACACACCGCTTCCCGTGCCGAATAACATAACCCGGCATTGCGGATTGGTATTCGGATTCAATAAGAAGAGTGATGCCATAAAAATATTTAAGCTCTTAGATAAAAGTAAATTTGCAGTTGAAGACATATATTTCGAAGATAAAGACAAATCATACAAAATTTTGAATTTTATTTAGTTTACAGAACTACATTTCGCTTTTAGCGGAGTGGTTTAATCGTATGTGTCTGTATCGTCTAGTCAGGCCCCGGATCTCCTGTTCTCAGCGGCAAGACCGAGCTTCAAATCCTCTTGGGGACACCATTGAAAATGAAAGATCCGCATAAAAAGAAGAAGATCTTGCGCTTTTGTTTGGCGTCTCCTTCTAATCCGCTTTAATTCCTTCAGATTCCTGGAAATCAAGCAGCTCCGGCAGGTAAAATTCCTCATATTTTGCCAGCATGTCTGCCACAACCAGCTGCTTCAAATTTGTCGTCCGGTTTTCAGAAAACTCCAGTTGCTTGAAATCAAGAATACTTTTCTCCGTATGGATTAACATTCGATACTTTATTCGTATTTTGTTATATGTAAATATATGGAGATTTCGATAAAAAATCTTATCTTTAATATTAAATGAGATTCCAAAAGGAGGTATGCCTTTGCACCGAAAACAGCCCCGATCGAATATTGAAAAAAAAATCCGGGATCTTGAAAATCAGATCAAAAAGCTGAAAAAGAGTGAGCAAGCGACCCGCGTAGAGATGCTTGAGTTGGAACAAATCTTTCAATCCATGACCGACGGGGTGATCGTCATTGATACAGAATTCAACGTTGTGCGAATCAATGAGACCTTTTCAAAATTATCGGGGACAAGCCAGCAGCAAGCAGTGGGGCGCAAATGTTATAAGATTTTTCCCGGTCTGTTCTGCGACACTCCGTCCTGCCCGCTGAAGCGGATTCTGTCCGGGGTCGAGCGCCTCGAATACGAGGGGGAGAAGCACCATCCTGACGGCCGGCCGATCCCCTGCATAATTACTGCCAGAGCGCTGAGACAGCCCAATGGAGAATTGCTGGGGATCGTTGTGAGTTTTAAAGACATTGCCAGCCTTAAAGCGGCTCAGGCAGAGCTTCAGCTAAGCTCCGACCGCCTGCGTAAAACCATGGGCGGTATTATCCAGGCCATGTCCTTGACGATTGAAAAGCGAGACCCATATACCGCCGGTCACCAGCGCCGGGTGACCAAGTTGTGCCGGGCCATCGCCACAGCCATGGAATTTTCCTGGGAGCAGATTCAGGGATTCCGTATGGCTGCAGCCATTCACGACCTTGGGAAAATCCGGGTGCCCGCCGAAATTTTAAGCAAGCCCGGCCATCTCACCGAAAACGAATTCGGGATCATCAAAACTCATCCTCAGATCGGTTTTGATATTTTAAAGGGCATTGAGTTTTCGTGGCCCATTGCTCAAATTGTTTTCCAACATCACGAACGCTTAGACGGTTCCGGCTATCCCCAGGGGCTCTGCGGTCAAGATATTCTTCTGGAAGCCAGAATTTTGGCGGTGGCCGATGTGGTGGAAGCCATGTCATCCCACCGACCTTATCGCCCGGCTTTAGGCCTTGAAAAAGCCATTGAGGAAATCCGTCACCAAAGAGGCCTGTTGTATGATACCGATGTTGTGGATGCCTGTCTGAAGGTTTTGGCCGAAAACAAATTGCTGCTCACACAAACGCCGCCGATGAAGAAGTGACCCAGCAGGAAATCCGCAGACTTTCCTGCAATCCGGAGAACATCATCGAAGCGGTGACGACCTTTGAATACACTTTGTTGCCATCGTAAATCACGGTTGATCCCCGATGGGTGTAATTGGCCATGAAAATGCTTGACCGATAAGGTTTTTAATCCTATATTTCGTCATATGGCGAAATATAGGATTAATTTATGTTTGAATTTTTAAACATTACCAAGGCATTGGCCGAGGAAAACAGGTTAAGGATCCTGTTGGCGCTGCACGGTCACGAGCTGTGCGTATGTCAGATCATCGAGCTCTTACAGTTGGCACCTTCCACGGTTTCCAAGCACATGTCCGTGCTTCGTCAGGCACGTCTGGTGGATGGCCGCAAAGACGGCCGCTGGACGTATTACCGGCTGACGGGCAATGATGCTTATCCTGAGGCTCGAGATGCCATTGCCTGGGTGCGTAAGTCCCTTTTGAAGGATCCTAAAATTCAACGAGATGCCGAGCGCTTGGAAGAAATCATGAAAATCGATCGTGAGGAGCTTTGCCAGCAGTACAGTTGAACACACTGCTTTGCAGGTAGAGAATCACTAAACCGTTCTGGAGGTTCAAAATGGCAACTGAAGCGGTATTGACGGAAACAGCTGCGGTCAATGAAAAAAAGGGATTAAGTTTTTTTGAAAAGTATCTCTCCGTGTGGGTGATCTTTTGCATTTTAGCAGGAATCCTACTGGGAAAAGTGGCCCCGGGTGTGGCAAAGTATCTCGACAGCCTGGCCATTTACGTGGGAGAGGCACCGGTGGTCTCCATTCCCATTGCAGTGTGCCTTTTTTTCATGATGTATCCCATTATGGTGAAAATCGATTTTGCCGAGGTGCTCCGTGCAGGCAAAAACTTCAAGCCAGTTGGACTGACGCTGTTTGTGAACTGGGCCATCAAGCCTTTTACCATGTACGCTATTTCAGTGTTTTTCCTCGGTATACTATTCTACAATTTCATCGGCCCGGATGCCGTGGATCATGTCAAAATACCACTTGGTCTTAATTTGGCTGTTGGGGATATCTATGGGTCCGGCAAAGTGGTTTTGGTAAATGGTTTAAAGATGCTCGAGGTACCTCTGTGGCGCAGTTATCTGGCCGGCTGTATTCTCCTGGGAATTGCCCCCTGTACCGCTATGGTGCTGGTGTGGGGGTTTCTGGCCCGTGGAAATGACGGACACACGCTCGTGATGGTGGCCATTAACTCACTGACCATGCTGATCCTTTACGGTTTTCTTGGCGGCTACTTATTAGGTGTGGGTAGGCTACCGGTACCCTGGCAGGCGTTGGTGCTCTCCATCGGTATTTATGTGGCTTTGCCTCTGGTGGCCGGCTACATTTCCAGAAAAATGATCATTCAGGCCAGGGGTGAAGCGTGGTTCAAAGAAAGATTTCTGCATATCTTGACACCAATTACCATTATCGCCCTTCTGATCACACTGATCCTGCTATTTTCATTCAAAGGGGAGGTCATCATTTCCAACCCTTTAACCATCCTCTGGATCGCCATCCCGCTTTTCATCCAGACCAACCTGATTTTCTGGCTGGCATACGTCCTAGCGAAGGTGATTCGGCTGGACTATGAAGATGCGGCTCCATCCGCTATGATCGGCGCATCCAATCATTTTGAAGTGGCCATTGCCACCGCCACCATGCTGTTCGGATTGTCATCCGGAGCTGCCCTGGCCACTGTCGTGGGTGTGCTGATCGAGGTACCGGTGATGTTGATGCTGGTAAAAATCTGTCTGAAAACCACCCACTGGTTCCGGAAATAACTTTTCAGTAAGTTTGTAATTCCCAGAAACTATTTTTAAACTCATGTCATATTTTTATTGACTGAGTCTACCACATAGTGGTAAACAAATAGTGTCTGTACGATTTTCGGACACAATGAAAAATGATAAATCGTTTCCAAATGACATCTAAATTTCCATAAAGGTCTTTCATACCATGAAAACGAAGGTAAATCTTTTAATCGGATGTCTTCTATTAACTATGCTGATCCTTATTTCAGGCTGTGGGAAAGACAACGATGCCGTTGTGGTTGATTTTGAAAAAACCGTGGCGGTGGAGCGTCCGATGAATTCGGTTCCTGACTCGGCCCAGTTGAAGGTGGCGGTGGCGGCGATGATCTCGCCCAAAGAAACCTTCGTCTACCATCGGCAGTTGCTGGATTACATCGGCAAAAAGCTGGGCCGTGAAGTTCAGTTTGTCCAGCGCAAAACCTACGGCGAAATCAATGAATTGCTCGGTAAGGGCTTGATTGATCTTGCATTTATCTGCTCAGGGCCCTATGTGGACGGTAAAGAAAAATATGGATTTCAGCTAGTGGCCACTCCCCAGGTCCAAAACAGTCATTTTTATCGGTCCTATTTGATTGTCAACAACATTAGCCAATTTAAAGGCCTTGAAGATCTGAGAGGACGGATCTTTGCGTTTACCGATCCCGACTCTAATACCGGTAAATTGGTCCCGACATACTGGCTCTCGCTGATGGGTGAAAAGCCGGAAACGTTTTTCAGAAAAACCATCTACACTTATAGCCATGATAACGCTATTCTGGCGGTCGCCAAAGCACTGGTCGATGGGGCTGCTGTGGACAGTCTGATTTGGGAGTATTACCACCACAAAAATCCCATTTTCACATCCAAAACCCGCATTATCCGAGAATCGGAACCCTACGGCATTCCTCCCTTAGTGGCCTCAAGCACGATACCATTTGAACTCATGACGAAAATTCGCGGGCTGCTATTTTCCATGCACCAGGATCTGCAGGGGCAGACAATTTTAAAAGAATTGATGATCGACAAATTTATCCCGCCCGAAGATAGATGGTACGACAGCATTCGGGAAATGAATCTGAAACTTGCAGTGTTGGAGAAATAGCCGTATGCGCCTGCATAGCCTTAAAAGCAAATTACTAATGGCTGTATCGTTATTGGTCATCGGCAGCGGGCTGCTCATCTCGATACTGGTGACCCAGCGTTACAGCAGCAGTCTCTTCGAATCGATGTCCGCCCAGGCTGAAAATCTGGCCCATGCAATCGAACTCGATGCCACTGACAAGATTCTGTCCAACGATCTGGTCGCTCTTCAGAAAATGCTTGATCACAATATGGCAAGCAATCCGCATGCAGCATATATTTTTATTGTTAGAGAAAATCAGGTGCTGGCGCACACTTTTACGCAAGGAATCCCAATCGGGTTAATGGGTGCCAATGACGCTATCTTGGAATATTACGCAAATCATAAAGAAATCGTATCCACCAAAGGAGAACGATATTTGGATATTGCCTGGCCTATCTTTTCGGGTAAAGCCGGACTACTGCGCCTTGGGGTTTTCGAAAGATCCTATCGAGACAAAGTTGCCCAATTGTGGCTTCAAATGAGCTTACTCACATTATCCATTCTTTTGTTAGCCATCGGGGTAAGCCTCTACTTTATCAAACGCGTCACCGGGCCGTTAACAGAGCTGGCAAAAGCCGCTGAAAAAATCGATGAAGGCAATCTTGAATTCAATATCACCTCAAGAAGCCGGGACGAAGTCGGAAAATTAGCATCTTCTTTTAATCACATGGTCACTCGAATAAAGGACTACACCCAGCGGCTTGAGGAGAAAACCACCGAACTCGACCGCGCCCACCGGCAAACACACACATCATTTACCATCGCCCAGGAAATCGGAGCGTTTATTCATCTAAAAGATGTTTGCCGGCATTTAATCAAAAAACTGCAAAGCATCGTCACCTGCAAAGATATGTGTATGCTGATATTCAGCAGCAATACCGACAACATCTTCCTTCAAACTGAGGAGGAATCCAGGATTTTGGACGTTGGCTCCACCCAAAGGGCATTTTCACTTGTCTCCGGTTTAGAGAAAATGAAATTTCTCAAGATCAATCCATCCGACGCCGTATTTTTACCCGTTGAATTTAAAACTTCACAAAACCTGGCCGTCTTCCCTCTGCGCAGCGAGAATCAACTTCAGGGAGCCATGCTGATCGCCTGCCCCGGGAATTGTGCATGCGTCACCAAAGAACTGGATATTATTGAATTGATGCTAAACCAAACGGCAGGGGCGATCCGGCGCTCGGTGATCCATGAAGAAGAAATTCGCGAACTGAGAACCCGGATTGAACATACAGCCGAATTCAGCGGGATCATCGGCAAAGACCCCCAGATGCAAAATATCTATCGATTGATTGAAAATGTCGCCCCCACCGATGCCACGGTTCTCATTCAGGGAGAGAGCGGAACCGGTAAGGAGCTGGTCGCTCGCGCCATTCATCAACATAGCCCGAGGAAGAATAAGCCTTTCATAGTCATCAATTGTTCGGCTTATCCGGCAACCCTTTTGGAAAGTGAGCTTTTTGGTCATGAAAAAGGGGCATTTACCGGAGCCATCCGACGAAAATCTGGACGTTTTGAACAAGCAAACGGCGGTACCGTATTTTTAGACGAAATTGGCGAAATTGCGCCTTCGGCCCAGATCAAGCTGCTGAGGGTCCTGCAGAGTCAAAAATTCGAACGTGTAGGAGGTGAAGAGACATTAAGTGTCGAATTGCGCATTCTCGCTGCCACCAATAAGGATCTTATTC
>CP070694.1:5255205-5266486 GCA_020353355.1 Desulfobacterales bacterium
CTAATTTCATAGGCACTACACGTTTTTTGCCAGTCCGTGTTACATCTTGTTATTATTATAAATACCCGTTTCTGTTAACCTATGACTGTCGAACGCGGGTATCTGTTTGCCTGAAATGGCCGGCAGCCGAATTTATGTAATCAAATACATAATTTTAAAAAAATAATTACAGTGCTGCGTTGGCGAAAAAATTGGAATTCAGTAAAACATTTGCCGGGGAAAATAGGGGCTGCTTCAATCGTGAGCCTTCTTCAACAAAAATCGTTCGTCAGTGTCTTACTCATTCAATAATTTCTTTAATTTTCGCATTATCCTTCCGATGGATTTTCCCGGGGTGTTGATCATCACCACATAGCGATACAGTTGACCATCTTTGTCCTGGATATAGCCGGCCCGGGTGTTGATGCCATACAAGGTTCCGGTTTTGAAATAATCATTGTTCTGCCGATTCAGCAAAAGATAATAGGGGGCAAATGCATCCAGAATCTTATGCATATGTACCGCGGAAACCCTGTTATTTCTGGATATCCCCGAGCCTTCAAAAATGGTGATACCATTCATTTTTAGGACTGTTTCGGCATAATGTAAGGCGGTGGCCACGCCTTTCTCGAGGGTTCCGGGTGGGCCATAGGCTTCAATTCCGGATGTGATCAGCAATTGGTTGGTGGTGAAATTATTGGAGTGCTCCAGGAGCTTGGATATAATCTGCTTTAGTGAATACCTGGAGATATAGCGGTATATCAAGCGATCTGTTTTCAGATTAACCCTGCCCAATTTGACCGAGCCGGTGAACTCAATTCCATTTTCCTTCAGGAAGTATTCAAATAGCTTTCCCGCATAAATGGTAATTTCATGATCTTCATGGGAAAATACAATTCGGCCTTCATTCAGTTCGGATCGTTTAATTTTATTAATCGCAAAGGGCAACAATGGGGTTTGAGGCTCGGCGCTGACATAACCATTGGCGGTGTGCTTGAAATTCACCGTGTTGAAATTGACACACAGGGCGCCATTGAGGGCATCATACGGTTCGGATGATGAGGTGATACCCGGGATGGTTAAGGGCTGGCTGAAATAGGAATTATCGAGTACCAGATTTTTAAGTTTTTCAGATGTGCTCAGTTTGGCAGCCAGATATTGGGAAATTTCATTGACAACTTCCGAGATTAACAGCGGATCTCCCAATCCCCGTATTTTTAGACTTGACTCGCTATTCAGGTAAAATTCCGTTTTGAACCGATAATCCGGTCCTAGGTAATGCAGAGCCACGACAGATGTAAATAGTTTTAGAATCGATGCCGGCACCAGCTTTGTTTCTTTATTTTTAGCAAACAGAATTTGGCCCCAGGGGTCTGCAACCAGAATTGAATCGTTTTTTCCAATCATTGCCGATATTGCTTCAAATTTTTCCGCACCGGTGATTGTCGGGTTTCCGAGAAACACGAGGGCTAAAATCACGACCCTTAGCCAGCGTTGGAGGCTGACAGCCGGAATTGAATTACCAATGTATATCATTTTTTAAATTCCAAGACTGAACAACGGGACCATTGTGGTGTCCCGTGTGTAATATACAAAATGTGGATTGATTTAATCGTACTTTGTTTTAGAGAATGAAATTGGTTAAATCCCAAATTACAAACTTGATGATCTCGTTAAAAGTCAAAAAATTGGTTTACTGTCATTCCGGCGAAAGCCGGAATCCAGTCATTAGGTTATGGTTAATTGCTTTCTAAAATGAGAGTTACCGGACCATCATTAATTAAAGCTACCTCCATCATAGCACGAAATTGCCCGGTTTTGACTGAAATTCCCTGTTCACTTGCTATTTTCACAAAATGTTCGTATAGCTCGGTAGCTTTTTGCGGTTCAGCCGCGTGGATAAAGGAGGGCCTTCTTCCTTTGCGGCAATCTGCCAACAGGGTGAATTGAGATACAACCAGCATTTCACCGCCCACCTCCAGCAAAGAGCGGTTCATTTTTCCTTCTTGATCTTCAAATATTCTTAAATTGATAATTTTATTTACCAAATAGTCGCAGTCTTTTACGGAATCGTCTGCGGCCACCCCGAGAAGGACCAGAAGCCCCTTGCCGATCTCACCAACAATTTCCTGATTTATTTTCACCGTACTTTCCTTGACACGTTGCACGACGGCGCGCATAATAGTCTCCTTTTCTTAATCCTGAAATCGACAGCACGTAACTCGTAACACGAAACCTTGAACCCTGAACCTTAGATCGTACAATATACTGTTATTACTATGAGAACATACAATTTTTTTGATGAGACAATGAGCATTAATTCGAACTGACCCTATATGCAAGGTAACATGGAATGTCAAGGTAATCCATGGCCGGAAATTACATCGATTTTATTATCTTGAACAAAAATTATTTTTGTAATATAAATGGGTTAAAGGGGCGCTTTAGATGAAAAGCTTTTTATTAAAGCGCCTTCATTATTGAGGAGATAACAATGAAATTTAACCGGTGGTTGGGGGAGGGGTTTTTGAAAAAAAAGAACCTCTATTATAAGCTTAATTTAATATTCGGACTATTTTTTTCCTTTCCGGTATTGGGATTTATTTTCTTTAGCATCAAATATGACATGCTAAAGGATAATTATGTTCCTTTTTTCTTCCTGGGTGTTTTGATTTTCTCTTTTCTTGGATTCAGTCTTCTCAAGAATCTGTTTGATAAAATAGCCAATATATCCGAGCAAATGTCTACCACCCATATTACGGCGTTTTCAGAAAATTACCAACACCCGGGTGCTGATGAGCTTCACAGTATTGTTCAGTCCTTTACGGCAATTGAAAACCAATTCAACAATACATTTCGTCAACTTGAAAAGAAGACATCCGAGATTTCCATACTGAAGGATCTCTCAGAACTGTGTTATGTCACCTTTGATCCGGAAGAAATTTTGCATGTTACCCTGGAGCGTGCCCTGGTGTTGACCAATTCGGATCTGGGTTCCATTCTGACCCTTGAAAAGACAGAGCCCAAGTCATTTATTGTGAAAGCCACGGTGGGACTTGGAAAATTTGTAAAATCCGGTGATCGCATCGATTTTGAAACCAGTATTGCCAAATATGCGGTGATCAACAAATCACCACTGGTGGTGGAGAATATCGAAACAGATAACCGCTTCGGACGAGCGAATCTGGCCCACTACGGGACAAAATCGTTTGTCTGCATGCCGATCAAAACCAGTAAAGATATTTTTGGTGTTCTTACCATATCCTCCAAATTCAACAACAGAGTTTACAGCCACGATGATGTTGAAGTGCTTACACCGTTGCTGAGCAACGCCGCCTTTACCTATGAAAACTTACGCCTGATAAAAGAGAACGAACAGGCTGCTCTGTATTTAAAGTCGATTGAAAAAATCTTTAAAATATTAAACTCAAGCTTTCGAGACAGTGAACTTTTGCATGCCGTCCTGGCTGAAATTCAAAGCGTGGTTTCATTTGATATTGCCATTGTGATGACCAGGGCGGATTGCAAGCCCGGATATATTAAAATCTTTGATTTGCTTGTCAAAGGTCCATCCAATATCACTAAAGGTGCGCGCTATTCGTATCAGGCCTCCGTGATCGACAAGGCCTTCAAGCAGGAGACCACCCTCATCATAGGTGATCCAACTTCGTTTAACAATCCCGTTGACCGAAAGCTTTTCAAAGAGCACGGTTGCACTTCCTGTATATTGGCTCCGCTGAAAACAGACGGAGTCGTTACCGGAGTTCTTGCACTGGGATCCAGAGAACCGGCTGTTTTTAATCAAGTCGTGGACATGATTAATTGGATTGCCAACGGGCTTTCGCTGGCCATCGAACGCAATAAACTTTCTGCCGATGTCGTGAAGCGCAATCAGGAATTGGATACCATCCGTCAGATCGGAAGTGCGCTGGCCTCCTCGACCTTTGATATCAGCAAAGTATTGAAGTACACCATGGACATGATTCGAGAGGTCATCAATGTAGAGGCCGGCTCTTTACTTTTTCTGGATGGTGATGAACTCGAAATTGCGGTGGCATTTAATATCAAAATAAAATCCATGAAAAAATTCCGGCTCAAGTTGGGGCAGGGAATTGCCGGAAACGTTGCCACCAGAGGAGAGGCAATCATCGTCAATGACACCGAAAATTCGCCCCACTTCTTTCCGGTAATCGACGAGGCTTCAGGCTTTAAAACTCGATCGGCACTGTGCGTGCCGATGATTTCGCAAGGTAAAGTGATCGGTGTTATCGAGGTGATGAACAAAATTGACGGCGAGTTCGATCTCGATGACAGAGATCTATTGCAGTCCATTGCAACCTCGGTGTGTATTGCTCTGGAAAATGCCCGGCTCTACAAAGAAACGGTTTCGATGGCCGAACATGAGCGCGATATTCGACATATGTTTCAAAAATTTGTTCCCAAGGAAGTACTGGATAAAATCCTGCATGATTCTGACACAGGAAAGCCGGATATTGAAGAGTTAAAAACACTAACGTTGCTAAACATTGACATCCGTGGCTTCTCTCGTGTTGCCAAACAGATCGGCTCTCAAAAAACGGTTTCATTGTTGAACAGTTTTTTCTCCGTCATGGGGGGAATTGTTTTTAAGCATCGAGGTATCGTCGATAAATATTTAGGTGATGGTTTTCTGGCGCTTTTCGGCGCACCGGTATCCAGCACCATGGATGCAGACAATGCCATGGCATCGGCGCTGGAGATGACACGATCGCTGGCGGCTGTTAATAAATATGTTCACAAGAAATTTGGCATAACGCTAGATATGGGAATCAGTGTGCATACGGGAGAAGTTGTCGTCGGAAATATAGGCTTTGATAAGAAAATGGACTACACCGTCATCGGAGATCCGGTCAATACCGTTTTCAGGCTACAGAGCCTTACCAAATCTTTTCCTAATGGTATTTTGATTAGTGAAAATACCTTACGGGCTGCGCGTTCGAGTTTGGAAGTCGGAGAAATTAAAGTATCAAATGATATTTACAAAGAATTTGGTGAAATGAAAGTATACGAATTGCTGGGTATTGAATCGGAAAAAACATTATCTGTTATGGCCAATTAGTCAATTATTAAAAACCCAAGATGCCTCATTAGCCTCTCTTATTGACCGCACGATCACCTTTGAAAAAATACCTTATTTGATAATTTAACTTCAGATTCTTGACAAGTTGATAAGATGAAATTAGGTTGGAGATTAATTGAACATGGTTAAATGTTTTTTGATTGGGAGGTTAAAATGGAAAACGCGTATCCGGGGTCACTTAAAGGTCAATTCCTTTTGGCAATGCCCGCTCTTTTGGATCCGAATTTTTCCCAGACCGTAACCTGCATCTGTGAGCATAATGAAGAAGGGGCCTTGGGGGTGGTTGTCAACCGCGTGCATCAAGAACTGAGCGGAAAAGATATCTTTGAAGAACTTAAAATGGATTATGCTCCCGGAGCGGATTCCATTGCCGTCCATCTCGGTGGACCGGTTCACATTGGAGAGCTTTTTGTGCTCCATGGCCCTCCGTTTGACTGGGAGGCGTGTTTAAAGATTACGCCGACGTTGGGGATGAGCAATACCCGCGACATCCTGGAATCCATTGCTATGAACCGGGGACCTCATTCGTTTATCATTGCGCTGGGGTGCGCCGGTTGGGGACCCGGGCAACTGGAGTATGAGATGAAAGAAAATGCCTGGCTGACGTTTCCAATTTATGAGGAGAATATATTTGAATTGCCGGTTGAGGTGCGTTGGGAAGAAGCGGTTAGGAAAATGGGTATAGATCCTTCTTTGTTATCGAATGCGTCGGGCCATGCTTGACGGTTTTGTGCCGATTGTCTAAGCTTTTATCCTGGCTTTTGCTTTGGGCTTTTTTTTCTTTAGGCAGACTTTATCTTTTCTCACAAAAGCGCAGAGCTTGGGGTTATAGTATTCCTTGCAATTTAAAGGATTATATAGCGGACACTCAGGATGCTTTTCAGACATAAACCAAATATTTCCTTCCTAAATTAGTTTCCCTGCACAAACGACCCCTTCGCTAATCTGCTGAACCCATTAGCATAAAATATTAACTTTTACAAGGCATTATGATTATTTTGGCAGCATATTCATTCAGCCGGAAATGATGAAGAAATGGCCTCTTGACAGTCAAATCCTTAGGTAATCGGGCTAATATCGCCGATCAATCTATTATATCACGTTGAGTACCAAGATCCAAAAGGAATAATGCTTGATTCCGGTCGCCGACTTGATTTAAAAGACCTAGCTAATGGATAATTTTTCAACATTTAAAGACGAATTGCTCCGGATCAATCAGGATATGCAAGGGTTGTTTGCAACTGCGAAATTGATCCCCGGTATGTCTGAATATAGTTTTGGTGACTGGGAAAACGCCTTTGAAGGTCTTCCCCGGCAGTTGGGGGAGGAAGTCATTCGGGTTGCAGTTGTCGGGCCGATTAAATCCGGTAAAAGCACTTTTTTAAATGCTATTTTACGGGGTGATTTCTTAAAACGGGGTGCGGGAGTCGTGACCTCGATTGTCACCCGTGTGCGACCTGGCGAGCAGCTTAATGCAACCCTTTATTTTAAGAATTGGCAGGAAGTTAATGCTGATATGGAACAGGCGCTGGCTCTGATTCCTTTCATAGAAAACGATGCCGATAGCGTGAAATTTGATATTCGAGAGGAATTCGCAAGACAAAAGCTGTGGGAAGCGTTAAAATCGTTGGGATCCGAACAACTGATCACCAGAGATACGCGCAATATCAATACTGTCCTGCTAACCTCCTATCTTAAAGGCTTCGACGCCGTTTATGATATCATTTCAACGGATACCATTCGACATTATCCCAAGGATCAGTTTGGCGAGCACAAAGCATTTGTCGGCAATGAAGCCCTGGCTGCCTATTTAAAAGATGTTCTGCTTGAGATTGACTCCCCCGGCTTAGAATTCAATCTTGAACTTGCCGATTGTCAAGGCAGCGACTCTTCAAATCCGCTGCACCTGGCCATGATCCAGGACTACCTGCTGCTGACCAATCTAATCATTTACGTGATCAGCAGTCGAACGGGGATGCGCCGGGCAGATATCCGATTTTTATCGATGATCAAGAAGATCGGTATTTTGGACAATACTCTATTTGTCATTAATTGCGATTTCAGCGAGCATGAATCTATCAATGATTTAAATACGTTAATCCAAAAAATTCATGAAGAACTTTCGATGATCAAACCGGAGCCCGAAATTTATACCTTTTCGGCATTATTCAATCTTTTCAGCACGATCGCCAGTAACTTGCCCCAAAAGGATAGAGCACGGCTTTATCATTGGGAAGCGGACAGAGAAATGGTGGACTTCTCTGCGCGGCAGACGGCGCGGTTTGAATCAGCCTTTAATGAAAAGCTAACCCGCAAGCGCAATTCGCTATTGCTAAAAAACCATCTTGAGCGCTTGTATATCATTTTATCCGGCATGGATAACTGGCTGGGTATCAATCAGGAAATTCTCACCCGAGACGCGCAAAGTGCCCGGGAAATCATTCAGAAACTGGATTCTCATCACGAGCGGTTAAGTCAGATAAAGTCTTTGATCGACGCCACCATAACCGGGGCGGTGACCAAACTCAAACAGAAATTAAGCGCCGAGGTGAATCAATTTTTTGATTTGCAATCCGGCCGTCTGATTACCCAGATTATTCGATTTATCAAAGACTACAAAGAATTACCTCAGATACCGGGGAAGAAAATTGATTTGTCGATTTTTTCCAAAACCACGTATTCGGCATTTCAGGAATTCAAACAGGCATTGGACACCTTTATTACAGAGGTCATCAATCCCGAGGTTATTCGCTTTATTAAGGATAAGGAAAAAGAAATTGAAGAAGCAATTGATAAGATTACCAAACCCTACGATGTGATGCTCAACGATGCCTACACGGAATATCACCGACTGATGGAGCAATTTGCAGTCCGGTTAAATGGTGATGACCGCCTCAGGATTCAATTGCCGGATATGGAGGCGCTGATTCGACAGGCCGGGATGAGGCCGCCAACGATTTCTGCGGCAATGCGATATACTGCAAGTATTAAAACAGCGGCTATCGTGCGTTTCGGTTTTTTTAGCTTACAGCGGAATTTCAAAAAATTATTAAAAAAACCGGTTAAGGAACGATCGGATGTGGTGCAAAAGGCGTTGAGAGGTGGTATCCAGCAGATGAAGCGCGAAACCTTGAAATCACTTGCTGTCAAACTGAATGACTTTCGCGAAAACCTAAAATTCGGATACTTTTCCAGACTGGTGGAGGCTGTCGCCGCTCGCCTGGCCGAAACCATGCTGGAGCGCTTCCAGGTTTATTTCAACGATCTCTCAACGATTGTCAGTCAAATCAGCAATACCAAGGTGGATAAAGAGCAAGCCTTTGATGTTCTGAAATCCATGGATGGAAAATCATATGATATCAAGATAAAAATTAACCGCTTGAGAGAGAAAATTGAAAGTATTGCTTAACATTTAGTCGCCCTTTTTTTACTAGCGGCTCATCGGTGGATGATACATATTTCTGGGTGTCGTCGCAGGAGCCACCGAATGAGAACTAAAAGAAAGATAGGTAGTCCCCTCTGGTATTTCGAATTTATTTTCCCGACTGGGACTTCCAGGCCTGGTTCCGATAGAATAAACCTCCTGTTAATCTAAAACAGTTCCTTTGGCATCGACAAATAACGCCCATACCGTTAATTTCACGAATTGACTCTTTGCTCGTGGAGAGACTCGCAATTGAATTGCGCCGGCTTGCTTGGAATATTGATAATCCAAAGAAATGCTGCTTGATTCCCAGGTGCCGGTATGCGGCCCCCCTTCGCGCAGCGAAAGGCGATCGTCCTTTGCTACTGACCTTGGCGTACTCGCACAGGCAATCAATAGAATTGGCAAAAATACCAGACTGCTTTTCAATGCAGCCCAAATTATCCTTTTTGATCTCATTTTCAACCTCCTGACCGACGATAATTATTTATCGAAAAACCAAATTTGACGATTTTGCATTAATTGTTGAAGGTATTCCTAGGTTCAAGGCTTTATTTAACCGTGAACGCTGAACCTCTGAACCCTTAACGGTTTTTCACCGTGTTTTTCTTGAGTGCCGCAAGATTCTGTCTGGCAAATTCGATGGATCCGTCAAGGGTTAAGGCCATTTCATAATATCGGATGGCTTTTTCTTTTTCTCCCATATCTCGATAATTGGAGGCAATATTGGCATAATCGATGGCCGATGCCGGATTCAACTGGATTACCCGTTTAAAATTTTCGATAGCCTTTTCATGCGCTTTTAATTTGAAATGACAGAATCCCATCAGATTATAGATATCCGTTCGCTCCTTGTCCAGTTTTTCACCTTCCTTGAGCACCTCTAATGCCGCGTGATATTGCTCCATGTCCTTTAACGCCACCCCCATATAAGAATAGATGCTGGGGATATCCTGCTCGTTTGGATCAAGCTCGAGGGCCTGCTTAAAGTGGTTGAGTGCCAGTTGCGGTTGATCCAGGGCAAGGTGACAGGACCCCAGATAAAATTGAACATAATATTTTCCCGGCAGCAGCCTGTCGATGTTTTGCAGCTCGGATACGGCTTTACGGGGCGGTTTGTTTTCAGCAATATGCTTGGCCGAAAACATGCCCACACTGGTGCCCAACGCTCGTTCTCTGAAATGAGCTCCGGGCACAATGGTGTAAAATGCAGGAATTTCAAGTTGGTGATGCATGGTATTGATGACCAGCACTTCCATCTTTTTTTCTGCCAGGGCCGCGATCATGTTTTGAACTTCTACCTTAATGTTGTCGTGAGACAGATCCGGCAGGCTGGTGATATCAACGGTCTCGGTTCCGGGATGGATGACATAGTCGGCTTCTTTCAAATTGCTGAACTTGGGCAGACCGCTGGCCACATAATTGGATGCGGTATCAAAATCGCCGGCCAGCTGGGCCACTTCGGTCAGCGCTCGACTTAGCGCCTTTTGGGGATCCGGTGTGGTTCCGGCGGTCCAGACGATTTCGCTTAAATGCGGAAATGTCATCGGATCATAAGCCAGCACACCCACAGAGGGTATCCCCATCCCCAGCGAAAAGTCGGAGATATACAGCTTTACGCCGATCTTTCTGTATTTTCGGATCATTTCAACCACCAGCGGATCAGTGGCAGAATCTATGGCAATGAGCGGAACTCTCAGCCTATTGTGGCTGATGACAGAGGAAGTGTGTCGTTCGACGATTTCACATATGCCCTTGCTGAGGGCTTCTTCCACGCAATTTCCGGCCGATGGGCCATTAAACTCATTGATGGTAAAAAACCAATCAAACGGGATTAAGGCTTCCTGTTCGCGGGTCAGGTTATATCCCACGGCCCATTGCAACGGCAGATTTTCAAATATTTTCCGGCTCACCGGCAAATCATCGGACTCGTCGTGAACCGAGCTGGCGATCATCTCAAAAGGGATAGCCCGGTCCCTGACGTTAGAATATGTATCAATGAAAAAATTTTCCGGATTTTTGGTAAAGCTGTAGAAACTGAAGCGCTCGGCCAATTCCATGCAAGCACTGGCTTCTGCTTGTTGGGGGGTGCCGCCTTTTCCCATCTGCTTTTTGGTTCCGATAACGCTCAGCGCATCTGTTCCACATAGGCTAAAATACACCGGGATATCCAGGCGGCCGTTATCGATGCGAATGGTCTCTTTGAGAATATCCAGATTTACTTGTTTTAATTTTTCTCTAAAACGTTTGACCGTCTCTTCAGGAGGCAAGATTTTGTCATGATCAAAGGTGAAGCGTTTATGCGCGTCACTTAATTCGACTTTATGGCTCATATGTTATCTCCCGGATTGTAACGATCATATATTAAAGCCATTTGTGAAAAAGTCAAAAAATTATAAATAGGTCAAAAACTCCAATTTATAATGTGTTTCGTGTGTCCTGTTTGATGCTCTAACCACTTTATAAAATACCAAACACTAAACACCAAACACTTTCATAAAAAGATTGCCCTCTTAAGGTCTACATATTGAATAATTCGATTGGTCTAAGTCAAATATAGATTTAACGGTTTTTCAATTGACCCTTTTTTTTCAATTTGATATGAACACTGAACTTCACCTGCGCAACGCTCACTTGGATCATATGGGGATGTAGCTCAGATGGGAGAGCGCGGCGTTCGCAACGCCGAGGTCAGGGGTTCGATCCCCCTCATCTCCACTCAATAATATTAAGTACTTAGCCCGATTTTCTTAAATTGG
>CP070694.1:5266586-5275633 GCA_020353355.1 Desulfobacterales bacterium
GTCAATGAGGTGATGGAAATAACCGGAACAAATCAATTTGCCGAACGATTTATCACGGAACTCAGCGGGGGAGAACGACAACGTGTTGTTTTTGCCAGGGCCCTCGCACAAAACACACCGGTGTTAATACTGGATGAAGCCACATCCAATCTGGATATCAACTACTCCATCAGTCTGTTAAACATTTCCGAGCAGCGCGTGAAACAGGAAGGCAAGACCGTGATTGCTGTTATGCAGGATATTAACTTGGCTGCGGCCTATTGTGATTATCTTCTTTTTTTGCGTGCAGGTCGTATCGTTGCTCACGGGAAGACCCGGGAGGTGCTGACCCCTGATACGATCCGGACGGTATTTAACGTGGACGCCAGAGTTTATCTCGAATCGTATTCGGATTCGTTGCAGGTGGTTTTCAAAAAATAAAGAATGATTTTCAAATCGGATAAACGAATTTTAGTGTTGCGGCCAGCATTTGTTGCGGCAGTTTTCCTTGCTTTTTTAGCGAACGGTGCACATGCGGCCAGATCCCACGCACAAAGCGCCGATATCATCACGGACCAGGGCGGCCGCGAGCTGCAGGTGGTCAAACCGTTTCAACGAATTGTCTCACTCTACGGCGCGCACACGGAAAATTTATTCAGTCTGGGGCTTGATAACGAAATAATCGGGGTATCCCCGCACGAGGTGTATCCGCCGGGCGCTTTGCAAAAGCCGATGTTTTCTTATCATGATGATCCCGAGAAATTTCTAGCCGCACATCCCGACCTGGTTTTGATTCGTCCGATGATCGACCGCGGTTACCCCCAGTTTGTGGCAAGGCTCGAAAAGAGCGGCATTACCGTCGTGTCTTTGCAGCCGGCCACCGTTGATGAGCTTTACAGCTACTGGGAAATTTTGGGTATGCTGACCGGCAGACAGAAACCGGCGTCGGCAATTGTCAGACAGTTTCAAAATGCTGTTGTAAGGCTGAAGTCACTGACGGCGGCCTTGGATCGGAAAAAAAAGGTCTATTTTGAAGCCATTCACGGCAAAATGAAGACTTTTTCACAGGATTCCATGGCAATATTTGTCCTTGAGGCCGCAGGAGGCGTAAATGTGGCACGTGATGCCAAACCGGTAAGAAAAACCAATATTGCATTTTATGGCAAGGAACGGATCCTGTCCCATGCCGATGACATTGATGTGTATCTTGCCCAAATAGGGACCATGAACCAACCGACAATTGATCTTATCCGGGAAGAACCCGGGTTTCATGCGATAAAAGCCATTAAAAATAATGAGATCTATCTCATTGATGAGCGAATTGTATCGCGGCCGACCTTGCGATTGCTCGATGGGATATTGGAAATCGGGAAAATTTTGTACCCGGACCTCTTTCAGGATGACGCACTTGGTATTGTGCAAAATGCAAAGCATTTTTAGAAGATGAAAGGATTGGTTATCGCCGGCACAAAAAGCGGTTGTGGGAAAACAACCGTTTCATTGGGGCTCATGGCCGCGTTGGCCAAACGGGGGTTAACGGTTGCGCCGTTTAAAGTTGGGCCTGATTTTATTGATCCGGGGCATCATACGCGGATTACCGGTGCAACAAGCCGAAATTTAGATGGTTGGATGCTGTCAAAGGCTTATAACCTGGAGTGTTTCCATCGATGCAGCGCATCGGCCGACATTGCCATCGTTGAGGGGGTCATGGGGTTGTATGACGGATATGACGGGAGATCGGAAACCGGTTCCACGGCTCAAATGGCCAAGTGGCTGGGTCTCCCGGTCATTTTAATGGTTGACGCCAAAAGCATGGCGCGCAGTGCCGCTGCCCTTGTCAGCGGTTTCGAGCATTTTGACAAGGAGCTGATGTTTGCTGGAGTTATGTTTAACCATCTCGGCAGCAACAGACATTTGCAGTACCTCAACGAAGCGCTGGTCGATAATGTTCGAATGCCGTGTTTGGGTGGCATTCCGCATAACGAAGATATCGTGATTCCTGAACGACATCTGGGTCTTGTCACCCCACACGATCATGCGCTTAGCGCTAAAAGCATTGAGATGCTGGCAAATTTGATAGAAGAAAACATAGATCTGGACAAACTCATCAACAACCTGCCGAACGTAAAGTTTTCAGAAGAATTCGGCCAGGGCTCTATTCATTATCGCGAAAAAAAAGTGCGCATCGGTGTAGCCCGGGACAAGGCCTTTTGTTTCTATTACCAGGACAACTTCGATTTACTGGAACAAAACGGTGCTGAGCTTATTTTTTTCTCACCGATATCAGATAGCCGTCTACCGCCAGACATTGATGGGCTTTATTTTGGTGGGGGCTATCCAGAACTCAACGCTGATGCCCTCGAGAAAAATGTGACTTTGAGAAATGAAGTCAACACTCGGTGTATCAGGGGGATGCCGATTTACGCTGAATGCGGTGGTTTTATGTACTTATGTGACAAACTATGGGACCAAAATGGAAACCAATATGCCATGGCGGGTTGTTTTGCGTTAACAACCAAAATGTTTCCGCGACTAAAAGCACTGGGTTACCGGGAGGTTACGCTGAAAAAGGACACCATCCTCGGAAAGTCGGGGCAGCGTATGCGCGGACACGAGTTCCATTATTCCGAATTGCACCAACTCTCAGCGGATACTGAAACTGTGTACAGAATCTCTGATCGTGCGGGAATGGAAAAACCTCCGGGCGGCTATGTCGTCCATCGCACACTGGGAAGTTACAACCATCTTCATTTCGGCAGTCAACCGGAAACCGCCAAGCATTTTGTGGAATCTTGCGTGATCTATCAGCGCGAAAGGAAAAAAGACGATGGAACCCGAACACATTGAAAACTTAAGTTTTCAAATCATCGACCAGGAAGCCGGTTCTCATAATTTTGTACCTGAGCAGTGGTCAATTGTGCGACGAATGATCCATACGACCGCTGATTTTGACTATATGGAGACGATTCGTTTCCATCCAAAAGCGATAACCGCAGGAATCGAATCTATCCGAGCCGGGAAACCCATCATCACCGACACCAACATGGTCAGAGTGGGAATCCGAAAAACTGAATTGGAACAATTCGGTGTAGCGGTAAAATGTTTAATGAATGATCCAGCAGTTCGGGAAATTGCAAGGAAAAACGGAACCACCCGCGCCAAAGCCGCAGTGGATGCCGCCGGAACAGACATGGAAGGTGGGATATATGTGGTCGGCAATGCCCCCACAGCTCTCTTGCGACTCATTGAGTTGGTAGCAAATCAGCACGCTCACCCCGCGTTGATTATCGGTCTGCCGGTGGGCTTTGTGAATGCCGCTGAATCAAAGGCAGCCTTGGTGAAAATGGATTACCCGTACATTTCCAACGTAGGCCGCAAGGGTGGATCCAACGTAGCGGCCAGTGTGGTGAACGCGCTGGCCAAGCTGGCATCAACGTAAATGGCATGCAAAATCTCTAAATAAGATATCAGCTATGAGGCAACCATGAATAAAAAGACTGGAATCTTGTTCGGAATAGGCGTCGGGCCGGGTGATCCGGAATTGATTACCTTAAAAGCCACAAAAATTCTTAATCAGGTTGATACGGTATTTGCCGCGGCCTCTACCAAAAACAACCACAGTTTGGCGGTAAATATCGCTGAGCGCCATATTCCGGAAAATACCAAAGTAAAAATGCTCCGCTTCCCCATGACCCGAGATAAGAATGAAACCCGTAAGGCATGGCGGAAGCATGCGCAAACCATCATTGAAGAAATCGAACGCGGAAAAAACGTCGCTTTTCTGACCTTGGGCGATGCCATGACGTATTCCACTTTCGGGTATATTATACGGCATATTCAGGATCTCGCGCCGGATATTGAAATACAAACCGTTCCGGGTATCACCTCGTACCAGGCAGCAGCGGCCAGTTTGAATATGCCCTTGGTGGAAGGCGAAGAATCATTGATGGTTGTCTCCGGCGCCACAGGCGGCAATCGCTTGCGGGAGCTTGAAGGCAAGCCCGAAAATGTTGTTTTCCTGAAGGCCTATCGAAATGTCAAAGATATCAAAGCTGCCATCGATGAGATTGGAAAATATCCCAGCAGTGTTGGTGTGAAAAATTGCAGTCATCCGAATGAGGAGATCATAGCGGATATTGAGGAACTTGGCGAGAGAGTACCGGACTACTGGACATTAATTATTGCCAAACAACATACGACGAATGGCTCATCACCGGAATAACGGCGGCTATAAAACACTATTTCTGTCATTGGCCTTATCGGCAGCGGTGCTGATGGTCGGCGCATACCAGATAGACGGTCTAAAGGCGCAAACGGTTTTGCTTAAACTTCTGTGGCCGTTGGTTCGACTCATGATGCTTATCACCATCGGCCTTTTCATTGGGCAGATCATTGAAGCCAAGGGATGGACAAAAACCCTGGCCGTTTTAGCCAGGCCGCTGTTTCGATTCGGCAATTTGGGAACTCAATGCAGTGCAGCGTTTACCACGGCTTTTTTTTCAGGGGTCACGGCTAATGCCCTGCTGTTGGATTTTTTACAAGAAGGAAAGATAACACGCAGACAATTGTTCGTATCAAATTTTGTAAACCAGGTTCCGGCGTTTTTTCTGCATTTGCCGACCACTTTTTTTATCGTTGTACCGCTGACAGGTCTGGCAGGCGTGCTGTATTTTTTAATTACGTTTATGGCGGTCATGTTTCGAACCATTTTGTTTTTGCTATACGGCTATTTTTTTCTACCGCACCAGAGCGATCAAACCGCCCAAGGGGGACATGAGATCTCAAAAGAAAGCAATTCCAGCATGAAAGGGATTTGGGATCGAATTAAATCGCGATCGCCGCGTCGTCTAACCCGTATCGCCGTTTTTATCGTGCCGATCTATACGTTGGTATTTGTGTTGAACGCCCTGGGAATATTTAAACTGTTGCGTGAGGCACTGACCGATTATGTGGTGACCACGGTTATACCCATGGAATCGCTGTCGGTAATTATTCTGAGTTTTGCAGCTGAATTTACCTCCGGTTTTGCGGCCGCCGGCGCATTGCTTGATGCCGGTGTCTTAACCATAAAACAAACGGTCATCGCGCTGTTGATCGGCAATATTTTGGCGTTTCCGGTTCGGGTGCTGCGCCATCAATTGCCGCGATACATCGGAATCTTCTCGCCCAAGATGGGCACGCAACTGCTGCTTATGGGACAGGGATTTCGAATAGCAAGCATTATTTTTGTTGGAGTTATTTATTATTATGTGGGTTAAACCTGTCCTATTGAAGAGCAAAGATATTAAGCCTGATACATGAAAGAGTAAATGAAGAAAAAGCTTCGCATAGGATTTACCACCGGAACCGCGGCTGCAGCAGCGACCAAGGGCGCACTGATGATGATTATAGAAAAAAAAGCGCCCCACAAAGTTCCAATAACGCTTTTAACCGGAGATACCCTGAAGATAGCAATTCATACCTGCACCCTCAACAATGAGGGGCAAGCAACCTGCACCGTTATCAAAGATGCCGGTGATGACCCGGATGTCACCCACAAGGCCGAAATCGGCGCAATGGTGAAACTATTGGAAGTTAAACCCGATCCTTCCGAAAAGAACCGAAAGTGCCATGGAGTTATCATAACCGGCGGCGAGGGGGTAGGGCGGATAACCAAACCCGGACTTGAAGTTCCTCCCGGGGAGCCGGCCATCAACCCGGGACCCCGCAAAATGATTCGCGAGGCGGTCAATGATGTATGCGATATTCACAATATCCAGCAACCGATACATGTGGAGATCTTCGTGCCCGAAGGCAAAAAGCTGGCTGAAAAAACGCTAAATGCCAGACTCGGCATTTTGGGCGGTATATCTATTTTGGGAACCACCGGAATTGTGCGACCCATGTCCCATGATGCCTTCATCGCCACGATCGAATCTGCTTTGTCTGTGGCCCGTGCCGCCGGATTGGACCATGTTATTATGACCACGGGCCGTCGCAGCGAACGGTTTGCACAATCCTACTGGCACCACCTCCCGCTGGAGGCCTTCATTCAGATTGGTGACTTTTTTAAAATGTCTTTGGTATCCGCTGCGAAGAGGGGCTTTAAGCATATTACGCTGGCCGTCTTTTTTGGCAAAGCGACCAAAATGGCTCAGGGCATTCCTCACACCCACGCAGCCAGGGCTCGGTTGACCATGAGGCACCTGTATGAATGGAGCCTTGAAATCACGCGAGATACCAATTTTTCACAACGTGTCCTTATGGCCAACACCGCCAGACATGCGTTCGATATTATTAAAGAATATTATCCTAAACTCATTTATCACGTCGCCAAAAAAATTGTGACCTCAGCAAAAGTATTTGTACCTGCAGGAGTGGAGATTAACAGCGTCATCTTTGACTACGATGGGAAAACGGTTTTTGACGCCACAAAACGATAAGGGATGAATTCTTCGATGAATCCAATAAACATTATCGGCATGGGCATGGGCCCGCGGGATCTCACAGGCAGTCATCTCCGACTCATTGAGCAGGCTGACATCCTGGTGGGCGGCAAGCGTCTGCTGGATTATTTTAAGGATACTGCAGCTCAAAAGAAGCCGATTGGTCGAAAAATTGATGACATCGTTGATTTTATCAAAAAGAAGATGAAAACCAAGAAAATCGTAGTACTGGCTTCCGGCGATCCTTTGTTTTACGGCATTGGTGGCACTTTGGTCGGGGCGTTGGGTTCTAATAACGTATGCATCCACCCCAATATCTCAACGGTGGCAGCCGCCTTTGCACGGATAAAAGAGCCATGGAGTGATGTCCGGGTAATTAGTTTGCACGGTAAAAAAAAATATATGAGACAACTCTGCAAGACACTCGAGAAAGAAGATAAAATTGCCGTTCTTACAGATCCAGAGAACAATCCGGCCCACCTCGCCCAGCGGATGATTGAAGAGGAATTGGTTGATTTCCAGATCTGTGTGCTGGAAGCAATGGGCTCGCCCTCCGAGCGTTTCAACTGGTATTCATTGAACCAGGCTGCAGCAATGGAATTTGCAGATCCCAATATAGTCATATTAAAAAGAGGCGCTCAGGATTCGGATATCAACATGAACATTCATTTTGGCATGCCGGATAGCTGCTTTGCGCATCAGGAGGGGTTGATTACCAAATCAGAGGTGAGGGCGGTAAGCCTTTCCAAGCTGAAGCTTTTAGCGGACCATACCCTATGGGATTTAGGTGCCGGTAGCGGATCCATTTCAATCGAAGCCGCTATTTTTGTAAAAAAGGGTGACATCTTTGCCGTCGAAAAACGTCCGGAAAGAATTGAACAGATTATACGAAATAAGCAGCGCTTCAAGGTAAAAAATCTTAAAGTTATTCAATCGGATTTAGCGGAAGGTTTGGCCAATCTTCCCGCCCCCGATCGTATTTTTATCGGTGGGGGTGGAAAGAATTTGGAAAACATTATCATTGCGGCATCGGGTAGACTGAAAGCCCATGGAATCATCGTGATCAATACCGTCTTGATCGCCAACCTCCAGATTGCCAAGGAGACGTTACAGCAATTGGGGTTTCACACGGATATCGTCCAGGTTCATATCAGCCGGGCAGCCGATATGCCCTGGGATGAGCGGCTCGAAGCGCAAAATCCGGTCTGGATCATCACCGGAATTCGGAAGGCGGAATGCGGAATAGGGAACGGGTTTCGTGTTACGAGTTGCGGGGTTCAGCATGAGGTGTAATCAGTCTCCTAGGAATTGTGAATATCGAATATCGAACAAGGAACCGCAGAATGTCGAAGTTAACCCTTGGACATTCGAAATTCAATATTCGATATTCTGCGGTTTATAGAAATATATCTCTTTATTTTGGAGCAAAGAAATAGTAGCGAGGACTTATTCATTGTGTAAAAAAAATAAATCTAAAATCCAAAATCCCGTCTTATTCGTCGGGGCCGGGCCTGGAGACCCGGAGTTGATTACCGTCAAGGGGCAACATGCACTGATGGAAGCTGATCTTGTGATTTATGCCGGATCGCTGGTGCCGGAAGCCGTGCTGCAATGGACAAAACCGGAGACAAAAAGAATAAGTAGCGCTTCACTTCACCTCGATGAAATTATTGATATAATTGAAAATGCCGTTCATAAAAAAAAACGGGTGGTGCGCCTGCATACCGGTGATCCTAGTTTATACGGGGCGATATTTGAACAAATGGCTGAGCTTCAAAAAAGATCCATTCCGTATCAGGTGATTCCGGGAGTAACCGCCGCATTTGCAGCGGCAGCCGCCATGGGTATTGAATTTACGTTGCCGGAAATATCCCAGACATTAATTTTAACGCGGATGGCCGGCAGAACACCCGTGCCTGAAAAAGAAAATCTTGCTTCGTTGGCCAAACACCAGGCTTCCATGGTTATCTATTTGAGCATGACATTGATTGATGAGGTTGCCGGTATACTGGCGGATGCTTATGGCGAACAGGCAAGGTGTGCAGTGGTATATCGTGCCAGTCAACCGCAAGAAAAAATTATTGTTGCGCGATTAAAGAATCTGGTCAAATGCGTCCAGACTGAAAACATTACGCGTCAGGCGTTGATTATTGTCGGAAAAATTCTAGAGGTAAGCCATAAAAATCTGAAATACAAATCGAAGCTTTATGACAAAAAATTCAGACACGGGTATCGTGGATCAAAGTAGGCGTTAGGTGACATCATATTGACAAATTGTTGTCGATGTTGAAATTGATTTTGTAATTTCGATATGGAAGTGAACTAAAGTTTGAAGTGAGCTAAAGTGAGCTAAAGTTGAGGAATTCTATCCTTTTATAAATAGACAGAATGCATTAATTTTAGGAATTTTAGACACTTTAGATCACTTTAGGCACTTGTAGCTTAAGTTATAGCCCTTGCACGGGAAAAGTGCAGGATCCAAATAAAAAAATGAGCCATTCCAAGAAACATACATATGCGATTTGGGCGATTACTCCCAATGGGCTAAAATTGGCACGAAAAATAGCCAGTGGTCTGTCTGATGGCGATATATTTGCTTCGCACAAACTCACAGCAGACGGCAGTAATTTAGCGACGTTTCAG
>CP070694.1:5275733-5285306 GCA_020353355.1 Desulfobacterales bacterium
ATTTTTAAGCCACTCTACAAACCTTTTTGCACCTGGCAGAAGGCGATTGCCGTGGTAGATCACCCCATCCATATCGCAGATAAATCCGCTTTTTTTTTGTAAGGTAATTTGCATTTTGCTCATTCTTTAAATTCTGTTAGAGCACAGCTTTAAGATATGGTCAAGTTTTGCTTCCGCCACCGCGATGCAGGTATCTGCGGCGCCGTAATACATTTTAAGGGTACCATCGGATTCCAAAATAATTCCGCAGGGAAACACAACATTGGGCACATCTCCGGTGCGCTCGTACAATTCCTCAGGCCCGAAAATAAAATGCTCGGTGTATCCGCTGATTCGGGACGGATCGGTGAGATCCAGCAACATCGCACCGATGCGATACAGCCGCCCGGAGGCAGTTTCGCGAACTCCATGGTAAAGGGTAAACCAGCCGCGATCGGTCTTCAGCGGCGGTGTGGAAATCCCCAGTTTGGAAGGTCCCCAGCCGGGTGCGGGCCCCAGAATCGCCCTAGCTCGGCCCCAGTGAATCAGGTCTTTGGAATAGGTGATCCAGATGGCGCCCATCTGACCTCCCATTCCTCCCGGACGATCGATCATCGCATAACTGCCGTCAATTTTTTCAGGGAAAAGAATGGCATCTTTGTTGTCGACTTCCGTTGCCAGACTGATACGCTCGAAACTGACGAAATCTTTGGTAGAACCGATTCCGACTCGCGGTCCAAACGGCCCGTATGCCGTATAGGTAATGTAATAGGTGTCCTCGATCAGGGTGATGCGCGGATCTTCGACACCGAAGCGTTCATAGGGCTCATAATATGGGTCATCTGAAGGTGTGATCCATGGTTGGGAATCGACCTTGAATTGATAGCCGTCATCTGAGTGTGCCAGGGTCAGGTGGCTGTGGCCCTTTAGATCTTCGATGCGCAACAGCAGCAGATATTGATTTTGAAATTTATAAGCCGCTGCGTTAAATACCGTGTTACACGGGTAAGGCACATCGTCGCTGCATAAAATCGGGTTTTTTTCATAGCGTTTAAATGGGTAAAGTTTATTCATCGATCATTCATCTCCTAAAATATTTGTCTGCAAAACGTATCCTGGATTTGATGTTGAGGGTATTGATCGATTTATTGTTTAATTACTCTGATTTATTTAAGCAAGATTTTTTTTGACCGGCCGGCTCTGAAAAATCTGCAGATAGGTTAACAACCTAGAATGTAAAGATTGGATTTTTGAATTATTTTAAAGATGATGTTCAGCGGGAATTGAAAAATGGCCAGGCACTTATTGATGTAGGTTCTTTTTGATAATTTTTTTTACTTTAATGATTTTTTTTCCCCCCTTTTTTTCAAGAACACCGCTCACCTCTACTTCCTGCCTTAACAGGGGTCTCAGGCTGACACGATGAGTATGTCCCTCGAGGATGTATTCCTCTTCATCGCGGGTGGCGATCGCAAAATTAATTACATTTCCTTGCTGATCCCATTCTGTTGGGATAACCAAACCGCTTATGCTAAACATCGGCTCATCATTCCTGTAGATCCTATAATTCGATTTTGGAAAATTGGTTACGCTGTGATTTTTTGCAACCGCTGTGCCAAAATTATAACTATCTGAATTTAAAAGATTACTTGGAATTCATAAAATGAAAATCAGAATTTGAGGTTCCGAAGTTAGGCGCGAGACCTTTTGGGTGAATGATGAAAAATGTGAAAAAGATACAATCAGTTTACATTTGAGCGATTTTTAAACCAGAAATGTTAATTCCGATAAAACCCAAACTAAGAATTTTAAATTCTGGTTGATGATCTGAAACTGGTTTTCAAGCCGCTTTTATTGAGGATTTAAATTCTTCTTTTTTCAAGCCGTACTTGTTCATTAATTTATTTAATTGCCGGGTGGTGATTCCGGCCTCGCGGGCAGTTTCATTGATTTTGCCGTTGCTGCGCATCAGCACTTGCTTTAAATAATTTCTTTCAATTTCTTCGATGCCGAGTTGTCTGACCTGGGCAAGGGTTAGCGAAGCATCCGAGGCCAGATAGGCGATCCCGGATTCGGATTCAAATAATTCCTTGGGAAAACTCTGCGGTGTGAGAACAGATGATGTCTCCAGAATATAGGCCCGTTCGATTAAATTTTCCAGTTCTCGAATATTGCCGGGCCAGTCATAATTTTCAAAGGCGGTTAGCACGTGAGGGTGGAGGGCGGTGATATTCTTTGGATAAAATGCGGATAATTTTTTCAATATTACGTCACACAGAAAAGGAATGTCCTCTTTGCGTTCCCTCAAGGGCGGTATTTCGATGGGAAATACATTGAGGCGGTAGTAGAGATCTTTGCGAAACTTGCCTTCATCACACATTTGTTTTAAATCGGTATTGCTGGCCGCAATCACCCTGACGTTGGCCTCAAGCGTTTCCTCCCCGCCGACCCGCTGGAATGTGCCATCCTGCAGAATCTGCAACAATTTGATCTGGGCCGACGGGGTAATCGTGCCGATTTCATCCAGAAAGATGGTACCACCCCGGGCTATTTCAAATTTTCCCAATTTCCTGCGCACCGCGCCGGTGAATGCGCCTTTCTCGTGCCCGAATAGCTCGCTTTCTAAAAGCGTGTCCGGAATCGCCCCGCAATGCAAACTGATGAATTGGGCCTCCTTGCGGTTGCTGTGCCGATGTATGAGTTTGGCCAGCATATTTTTACCGGTCCCGGTTTCACCCGCCAGCAGAACTGTGCTTTTGGTTGGGGATACGGAGCGAATTTTAGCGAACACGTTTTTCATGACAGTGGTTTTTGTTTGAACCAACTCCCATGAATCGACCTGCCAGAATTTATCCCGCAAATAGACCAATTCGGATTCCATAATAATCGATTTATTGATGCTTTCCGGTATATGCTTTAATTCCTCCGGATCAATCGGATAGGTCAAATAGTTTCTGGCCCCCGCCTTCACAACCATAACCGCCTTTCGCAGATCAGGTTGTTGCGCCATGACAATGATTTCAATTGACGCATAAAGATTCCAAAATGGCTGCAATGCGGCCTTATAATTTTCATCGGAGACGTCCTCCAAAAGAATGTTCAGGTCAACAAAAGTTAAATCATAACGCTTTTCGTGAAGCAAGTTCAACGCTTCACTTTTTGTGTCTGTAGCTTCGATTCGATATACATTGCGGAGACACGATGAGATCGTTCGAAGTGCACTCTGTTCCTTTGTGACAATCAGTATCGAACCCATGCATTACTCCCGGGCAATAAATCTACCTCAATTGATCGTAAAAAAAATGAAGATATCTGTATAAAAACAATAGAGTCAATCGATAATGAACAATACTGCACATCGTTCCAAAAAAAAATAGAAAAAAGCATAATTTTTGAGAAATGATAACAACGTTCATGCGGTTTACCTTCATCAATAACGTCATCGGAATCGACAGTTCCGGAAAATACCCCTTTCTTTTCAAAATTTTGTTTTATTTCAATATATTATCAATTTGGCATGCGGTTTGCTGATACCTTTTTTGCCTCTGGATAAAATTGACCAGCCGTAGGTATATCCAAACTGCAAGCCAGGTTAGCCAATCTAAACGTCGCCCTTTCAGTGAGAGACTATGATGAAATAAAAATTCGGGTGTAGATTTTAACTTTATTGCATATGAATCAAAGCGCTGGCCCCAAGATTATTATGATAGTTGTTGTTGGTTTCGTTATTTCGTTAAATATGATATTAAAGCGATACATGCGAACGACATCCGGATCCATTAAGGTAGGGTCGAGGTCTTAGTGACATAACCAAACAGATTAAGATAATCGCTTTACGCGAGCGGGAATGGTTGTGGCAGAAAAATTGATGAAAGCCATCGTGCTTGATAATGGCCTCAAATTAACGTTGTATGACACCTCCAGAAAGATTGCCGGTGATCGCTGGCGGGTAGGGTTGATCGCCAGAATGGATATCCCGATTGATGACGCCCAATTTTCTGAAAATGATAAAAGCCTTGCCGACTTTAAGTCCTTCAAAGTATCATTCGGAGAAAAAGTGCATTTTGAACAAAAACGAGAGCGTAATTTCATTGATCCGAAACACAAAGACGACGTGCTTCAAAGCCTGATTGATTTGTTTCTGGAAAACGCTCTTGCGTATCTGTCACATCCGGATTTTCCCAATAAGTATGTGCTCCGGCAATATAATGAATATCTCAAAAAAAAATCGTGGTACCCCCAATGAAGAAAAAAGACCGCCGGCACTTACATTTACTTTGTGATATCAGCGAACTGGCTGCTCTTTTAATCGGAAGCGAAAATATCCAAAGTTTTTTTCAACAGGCAGTTGAGCTGGTTGCCCGCCACATGGATGCCGATGTTTGCTCCATTTATTTATTCGATGACGTCTCCCAGGAGCTTGTGCTGGAAGCAACCATGGGGTTAAATCCAGAGGCGGTTGGGCAAATCCGGATGAAAATTGGCGAAGGCCTGGTGGGTACTACTTTCCAACAACTTAAACCCTTGAATGAGGGATATGCCAGCGGCCATCCCAATTTTAAATATTTTAAAGAAGCCCAAGAGGATCCCTTTGACTCATTTCTGGCGGTGCCGATTCTCAGAGGTGAAGAAAAAATTGGTGTTCTGGTCGTACAGCATAAGACGCGCAATTATTTCGATGAGGTCGATGTGATGGCCATGCGAGCGATTGCATCGCAATTGGCAGTGGCCGTTGGAAATGCACGTTTGCTGATCGGTAACATTCGGCTAAGAGAAAAACTACCGCATGACCACCGCATTCCGGAGGACCTTGAATACGTTGAAGGAGAGGTTGCATCTCAGGGTTTTGCATTGGCCCAGGCAACAACATTTGATAGACGTCAAGGAGCATTGGTTTCCATCGCAATTGATAGCGACTGCGAATACTCACTGAGAGATTTTCACCAGGCGCTCCAAGCCACGGCAGCCCAACTACAGGATCTCCAGTATCGCTTTTCCCAACGCCTGCCCGAGAGTGCCTCATTGATTTTCACAGCCCACTTGATGATTCTCAAAGATGTGCGGTTCGCAGGTGAAATGGAAAATCTTATAAAAAGCGGTGTGCCCCCTCCCGAGGCAATCAAAAGAGTCACTCAACATTACGTTGAGCTGTATTCATCAAGCCCGCATCCCTATACCAAAGAGAAAACTCACGACGTCCAGGATCTCGCCGGAAGGATTTTGAGAAATCTGGTACATGGTGTAGAGGAGGATCCATTTTTAAGTGAGAATCGAATCGTCATCGCCCCCGAGCTTTATCCGTCGGATGTCCTCAAACTTGCTTCCGAAGATATCAAAGGTATTATTCTCGTCGGCGGCGGCGTTACTGCCCATGTTTCCCTTTTAGCCCGTTCCCTTCAAATACCGATGATCATAGCCAATCGATCTGAATTGCTCCATATTCCTGAAGGAACGCCGGTGATAATGGATGCAGAAATCGGAGGCATTTATGTGCAACCTTCAGACGATATCATCCTCAGGTATGAATCACGGAAACAAATAGAGCTGAAAGCCGAAACTTTATCCAATGAGGTGTCACCCACGACGCTGACACGCGATGGGGCAAGAATCAAACTTCTGGCAAATATCAATCTTCTCCATGATCTGGAATTGGCCCGGGAGCTAAAAGCGGAGGGAATCGGGCTTTATCGATCGGAATTTCCGTTTCTTTTTCGATCTGCACTTCCGTCAGAGGAAGAACAGTATGTTATCTACAGGAAACTTTTTGACGGGATGCCCGGCAACGTCGTAACGATACGCACGCTGGACCTTGGCGGTGATAAGCTGCTGATCTATTCGAATGCCAGAGGCGAAGCAAACCCGGCACTGGGTTTGCGAGCAATTCGTTTTTCGTTCCGTCACAGGGAAATCTTCAACCAGCAATTACGGGCAATTTTACGAGCTGCAACCGAGGCCGAAAACGCACGGATCATGTTTCCGATGATATCCTCCTTGGACGAATTTCGCGAAGCCAAACAGGCCGTTTATGATTGCATGCAGGAGCTTGCACGAAAAAAATTACCGTATCATCAAACTCCTTTTATCGGTGCACTTATTGAAATTCCCGCGGTGGTGGAAATCATCGATGATCTGGTTGCGGAATCAGACTTCTTATCTATTGGCACCAACGATTTTGTACAGTATTTGCTGGCCGTCGATCGGGCCAATGAAAAGGTGAGCGAGTTTTTCCGCCCGGATCACCCGTCCGTTTTAAGAGGGCTTGCCAAAATTTCAAAGGCTGCAAACGCTCAACAAAAGGAGTTATCGATCTGCGGTGAGATGGCCCATGAGCCGGCCTACATACCATTTTTGTTGGGTATCGGCGTGCAAATTTTCAGTGTTTATCCGAAATTTTTGCCTTCTGTTCAGAAAATAATTTGTGGATTCACCATGTCCGACGCTCAGATATACGCCGACCAGCTGCTGGCGGAAAAAACCCTAAAGGGGGTCCGCGAAGCACTGACACGCTTATCAAAGACGCATAATTTAAACAAATCGAAAGGGTGAGTACGACATGCAAAATCATGATGATAAACCTTTCAATCTGATCGACGGTGCTAGCGGCGAAGCCGTTGCCGTTGCGCGGGAAGTAGACCAGCAACAGAGGATTTCCGCCAATCCTGAGTTGCCGCTGGACCAGCGACTCGAGGCCTATGAGGATATATTTGACTCCGAAGTCGGCGACACCTCCCTGGTGAGGGCCCGCAACATTGAGCGCGAGGTCGGCTTCCGCCAGATCTATCTTAAATTCGAAGGGGGCAATCCCACCGGGACCCAGAAGGACCGTATCGCTTTCGCCCAGGCAATGGATGCCCTGCGGCGGGGGTTTGATACGATCAACGTGGCCACCTGCGGAAACTACGGCGTGGCCATCGCGCTGGCGGCGAGATTTGCCGGGCTGCGGAGTCGAATTTATATCCCGGGAAACTATCATACCCATCGGATCCAGGAAATGACCGATTTAGGGGCGGAGATCATTCGAATCGCGGGTGATTATGAGAAGGCCGTGGAAGAATCCGCAGCAGAGGCCCATAAACATGAATTTTACGATGCCAATCCCGGCGGCGACAACATGTCCACGCAGATGCGGGCTTACGGTCAGATCGCCTATGAAATCTATGACGAACTGCGGGATGCGCCTTCGGCGGTTTCGGTGCCCGTCTCCAACGGGACGACCCTGGCCGGAATTTACCGAGGATTTCTGAGCCTTTATCGACGGGGCAAGACCTCACGCATGCCGCGCATCGTGGCCGGCTCTTCATTTCGCAAAAATCCGATCGTGCATGCCTTCTTGAACAACACGCCCTCGTGCGAAGATCTCAATCCCAGCAAAATTCATGAAACCAGCATCAACGAGCCGTTGATCAACTGGCATTCCATTGATGGCGATTATGCCCTCGATGCCATCCGCCAAACCGGCGGGTGGGCCGCCGATGCCTCCGACAAGGCGATGCTCAACTCTTCCCGCTTAATTCGCGAAAAGGAGGGATTGCAGGTCCTCCCGGCATCCACTGCCGGTCTGGTAGCCTTGATGGAAAAGCACCAGAAGGAGCAGTTACCGGGCGACCGTTATGTTGTGGTATTGACCGGGAGGAAAACATGAAATCATTACCGGAAGGAAATGCAATTGTTTACTGTGAGGGGATGTTCAACACCCCCAATGGGAAAACCGCCCACGGCCTGGTGCGCTTTACGCATCGATACAAGGTGCTGTGCGTGGTTGATTCGCGCTATGCCGGCCAGGATGCCGGAAATGTGTTGGATGCAAAAACCAACAATATGCCCATCTATGGCTCCCTCGATCAGGCCGTAGAGGCCACCAGGCATGCTGCAAATCCGGCCACCCACTTTGTGGTCGGGCTGGCCCCGGATGGGGGACGGCTGAATGCCTCGGCGCGTGAAGACGTCCGCAAAGCGCTTTCCAGCGGCTTGAATGTGGATTGCGGATTACATGATTTTTTGTCCGAAGATCCTGGGATGATGCAGCTGGCCGCGGAAAAAGCAGCGACCATTCGCGACATCCGCAAACCGCCGGCGGTTGATCAACTTCATTTTTTCACCGGGAAAATCGAAGAGGTCAAGGCGTTGAAAATTGCGGTGCTGGGCACCGATTCCGCGGTCGGCAAACGCACCACGGCCTGGTTGATCGCACAGGGCTTGCAACAGAAAGGCATTGCGGCAGAAATGATTGGAACCGGGCAGACGGCCTGGATGCAGGGCGCACGGTATTGTATCATCATGGACGCGTTAATTAACGATTTTGTATCCGGCGAAATTGAACATGTTGCCTGGACGGCCTGGAAGGAAGCAAGGCCGGATGTCATCGTCCTCGAAGGTCAGGGCAGTTTGATGAATCCGGCCTATCCAGGAGGCTTTGAAATCCTGGCCGCCGGGCGTCCCGACATCGTCATCCTGCAGCACGCCCCGGCCCGCAAAGAATATGACGGCTTTCCGGGCTATCGCATCCAGCCTTTAGCGCAGCAAATCGAGGCTATCGAGTTGCTCTCCGCAAAACCGGTGGTGGCCGTAACCATTAATCATGAAGCGCGGGCGGGCGATCAAATTCCGTTGATGTGCAGCGCCATCGAACAGGCCGTCGGCCTGCCGGCCTTCGATGTACTCAGAGACGGCCCGGACGGATTGGTGAATCTTCTGGTGAGGTATTTAAAGAATACCAAGCGATAGCCTGTTTTTGCGCATCGCGACTGGAAGCGACTCGACTGAGCTCGCCGAAGTCCACTCCCACAGATACCAGTCCTCTATTGCTTGTCAGCAATCGTGGGAGCGGCTTCCAGCCGCGATGCAGAATGGAATTGTGCCCGCTTGGGTTCAATCTTCGCACAAAGACCCAGGGGGTAATTCGAAGGAAAGAGAGCATGCCTGATAAAATTGAAAAACAAAACAAAAAGAAATTTTCAAAGGCCTCAACGGATATTCTGTCCATTCTAAGGGTATTCGATCGCCTGGAAGTCGGCCCCATAAAGCTGGAGCCCAGACGAATGATGGCACCGTATCGATTGTTTTGGGATGGTAAAGAAGACCAAACAGAGCTCATTTACAATTACGAGGAGTCCGTTTTCGATCCTGACGAGCCGGATTCTCGGAATCTGGCGGATATGATTGCCGCCCAGGTAGCGATAAACTACGGTTTGTTTTGTAACGCTATTGTTTTTCACGGCGTTTACGATGATATCGATCGTCGCTTTATACGAGACATGGCCGAAAATACGGCCCGCGAAATTTACGTCAAAAAATTTCTGGAGCCCAATCCCTTTCTGGTAGGGTCTGCGGCCGACCTGACTCCTGAAAAACGGCAGAAATATTTACTCGCAGACTTTCAATTTCCAGAGGCACTTAGGGCCAAAACCAAATCTCCGTGGCAGCTTTGGTCAACCAACAGAGATAAACACTGTGTTCTTTCCAGCGGCGGCAAAGACAGCTTATTGAGCTATGGACTGTTGAACGAATTTGGGCGTGAGGTTCATCCGATTTTTGTCAATGAATCCGGCCGGCACTGGTTTACAGCACTCAATGCCTATCGCCATTTCAAAGCTA
>CP070694.1:5285406-5297727 GCA_020353355.1 Desulfobacterales bacterium
TAAGGGGGACGCTCACCGCTCCCCCTTATAACCCCTTCGGTTAAGGAACGCATTCATCCCCGCGGCAAGCCGCGGGGGATTCTGCTAAGAATTTGCTAAAGTTAGCTAAGGAATTTTTTTAATTTATAAGACCAGCAACATTTTAAATGGGCGTGGGCTTAGCGATGAAACCGGAGATTTAGACAATAATACATGAAAAATCAAATTGTTAGATGATTATTATCCTTAACTTTAGCTCATTTTAGATCACTTCAAACTTTCTGTAAGTGGCACCTTCTTTGCTTAAGCGACTATTATGTTTACCAAAATTAAAAATAAGCGGTTCTGGACCGGTGTGCCTCCCTGGGCACTAATCGGCGCCGTGGCCATCTTGCTGCCGATTTTTGCCTTTATGACCATGACCAGCATTAACCGCCAGAAAGAGAAGAGCATCCAACTGCTGCTGGAGAAAGGCGCCGCCCTGATTCGATCGTTTGAGGCAGGCACCCGCACGGGAATGATGGGCATGCATCGCGGAGGATTTCAGCTCCAACGCTTACTTACGGAAACCGCGCAACAGCCGGATATTGTCTATCTGATGGTGGCAGACGCTCAAGGCGAAATAATCGCTCACAATAATACAGAGATGATTGGTATTTCATACGATTATAATTTGAACTTTAAAAAAATCTCACAGACGAAAACGCCGCAGTGGCGAACACTCAACTATCCGGACGGCACCAAGGTTTTCGAAATATATCGTAAATTTTCACCATCGGAGAGGCCCGGGAGAATGATGCACGGTCCCGGGATGATGGGTCGCAGAGAGCAACCGCTTCCAAACGAAAAACCGGCGTTCCCCAGGGCCTTTAATGATCCCCCTAAAGTTATATTTGTCGGGCTCGACATGAGCGCCATAGATGAAGCTCATCGTGCGGATATGAGACACGCTATTATCATGGGAGCCATTCTGTTATTGGTTGGATTTGCCGGCATCACCTTGCTTTTTCTGTTTCAAAGTTATCGCGCAACCAGGGCATCCCTTTCCAGGATTAAAGCGTTTTCCGACACCGTTGTTGAAAACATGCCGATCGGTCTGATAGCTCTGGACGATCGGCAACGCATTGCGGCCTTCAATCATATTGCTGAATCCCTGCTGCAGCTTTCTTTACGGGATGTGATGGGTAAAAACGCCGAGCAAATATTGCCATCAGAGCTTTGTGCCGAGCTGAAATGCCCGGAAATCCAACATCAGGTGATTGAAAAAGAAATCGATTGTACGCTAGCAGATGGTAAAACAGTTCCGCTTGAAATCGGCGGCAGTTTACTGGAGGATGAAAACGGTACGTTTCTCGGGTATGTCATTCTGTTTAGAGATCTCACCGAAGTTCGCTCATTGCGCAGAGAAATTGAAAGAAGCCAGCGCCTTGCATCTGTGGGCAGACTGGCCGCCGGCGTTGCCCATGAAATTCGTAATCCCTTGAGCTCGATCAAGGGCTTTGCCACCTATTTCAAAGAACGCTATCAAAATATTCCCGAAGACCATCAAACCGCCGGCATCATGATTCAGGAGGTCGACCGCTTAAACCGTGTTGTCGGTCAGCTGCTGGAGTTTGCCCGGCCGGTGAACGTGAGGCCGAAACCCACTGATCTGAATACCCTTGTGGATGATTCCATCAAATTGATTGAACGGCAGGCGGCAGAGAAAAAAATTGCGATTAAGACGAACAATTCAGCGCGGCTCAAACAAATACGGCTTGATCCGGACCGAGTCAACCAGGTTCTGTTAAATCTGTATCTCAATGCCATTGAATCCATGGAAGCCGGCGGCGTGCTGACCATCGACCTTACCTCTAATGGTGAAACCAATCGAATCAAAATTAAGGTATCCGATACCGGTTGTGGCATCAGTCAGGAGGATCAATCCAAGATATTCGATCCTTACTTTACGACAAAATCCTCCGGCACTGGCCTCGGACTGGCGATAGCTCACAACATCGTCGAAGCCATGGGCGGCACCATAAAGGTGAAGAGCGATCCGGCAAAAGGAACGACATTTACACTGGTACTGCCTATTAAGGAGACGTACTAGAAGCAAGCTTTTTGTAAAATGTTTTGGTTTTTCGCCAGAAATAAATTCGAAGCACGAAACCCGAAATCCGAAACAAATCCGAATACCAAATGACAAAAATTCTAAACATTGAAAAATTTGTCTTTTTCAAAAATCTAACTCTTTCAAAAAACTCATTTTTTAGTTTAGAGTATTTGAAAATTAGAATTTCGATATTGTTTCGAATTTCGATATTCGGATTTCGAATTTTTGATAGGTAAAATGGCCCTCGGATTAAAGCACACATTTTGGACGGTATAAGCTATGAGAAACAAGAGTACAATTTTGGTCGTAGATGATGACCATGCCCACCGCACCATGTTGCGAACCCTGATTGGGGGATGGGGATACGCCGTTTCTGAAACAGACGATGGGTCTACCGCCATTCAAAAAGTACAAGAACATTCCTACGATCTGGTGTTGATGGATGTTCGCATGATGAAAGTATCCGGTTTGGAAGCGCTGGATAAAATCAAGGCCTACAATCCGGCCATTCCGGTCATCATTATGACCGCCTATTCGTCCGTAGAAACCGCGGTGGAAGCCTTGAAGCAGGGAGCTCATGATTATCTGACCAAACCGCTCGATTTTGAAAAATTAAGAATAACCATTGAACGGGCCATGGAGCACACCCGTCTCAAGGAGGAAAACCGCTTATTGAAAGAAAGTCTGGGCAAGCAGTTTGACCGGCAAAATATCATCGGCCAGAGCCCGGCCATGATCAGGCTTTTGGAAACAGTGGCCCAGGTAGCCCCATCCGAAGCCACGGTGCTCATCACCGGTGAATCCGGAACCGGCAAAGAACTGATTGCCGGAGCCATCCACTTCAACAGCCATCGAAAAGACGGCGCATTTGTGAAGATCAACTGCGCCGCCATCACCGAAACGTTGCTGGAATCCGAACTGTTCGGTCACGAAAAAGGCGCCTTTACCGGCGCGGACCGCAGAAAAGAGGGGCGTTTTGTTCAGGCCAACAAAGGTAGTCTATTCCTAGACGAAGTCAGTGAAATGACGTTAACCATGCAGGTAAAGCTTTTGCGGGTTCTACAGGAAAGAGAGATTGTGCGTGTCGGCGGTGAAGAAACGATTAAAGTAGACGTTAGATTGATTGCCGCCACCAATAAGAATCTTGAAGATCTGATCGCTAAAAATGTTTTCCGCGAAGATTTATATTACCGACTAAATGTTGTCAGATTGGAAATCCCGCCTTTACGGAAAAGAAGAGAGGATATACCGTTATTGGCGCAACATTTCCTAACGATGTTTGCCGACAAAAATCGCAAAGAAATAAAAGGCTTTGCACCCCAGGCCATGGATCATCTCATTAAATACGATTGGCCGGGAAATGTGCGGGAATTGATGAATGCGATTGAACGCGCCGTGGTGCTTGCCCGGTCGGATTATTTGGCTGAAGAAGAATTTCCCGTTATCCAAAGCGCAACTGCAACCGCCGGCGAGCTTGCGCCAGAGACAACGCAAGCGTATTTGGAGAGCGATTTGTCCCTTGAAGAAGTCGAGAAAGCAACAATATTAAAAACATTGCAAGCGGCAAGCGGCAATAAGAGTGAAACCGCCCGCCGACTGGGAATAACGCGCAAAACGCTGCATAAAAAACTTAAAGCTTATGGGGTAATGCCGTAGCACAATTTCATTGTGCGTTGGAGGTTAGAGGTCAGAGGCCATATTGAATTTGGAAATGGGGAGGGCGGAATTTTGGAGGTTTGTGGGAGCCACTTCCAGCCGCGCTGAAAAAAACAATTAAGTAACTCGATTCAAAATCTTGGTGGGGTTGTTGATGAATCAAACTGACGCTCACATTATACGATGTACTGCCTGCGGGGCCGCCAATCGAATTCCTGCAGACAAAATTGGTGCGGCCGCCAAGTGCGGGAAGTGCCGCGCTGCGCTTTCGACTGAAGAGAGCAAGACAGGTCCGGGAGAAGCCTATAAACTGCGATGCACGGAGTGCGGTGCAAAGAACAGGATCCCCGGGGAAAAGCTTGATGCCGGCCCTAAATGCGGCAAATGCGGTATGGTTCTGAAAACAAACGAATTATTTGCACCACAACCCATCATGGTGACCGATGCCAATTTTGAAAGCCAGGTGCTCAAATCCCCTTTGCCGGTCCTCGTATTTGCCTGGGCACCATGGTGCCCGACCTGCGGAGCTGTGACACCCATTATCGATCAATTCGCGCACGAATCCAAAGGCAGAATTAGAGTCGGCAAAGTCAATGTGGACACAAATCCAATGCTGGCCTCAAAGTATAGTATCATGAGCGTTCCCTTTCTTTTCATTTTTGATAACGGACAGATGAAAGGAAGTATGCCGGGTGGAATGCAGAAACATGAAATCATGATGACAATGGCCCCATATATCTAAGGAAAATGTTTAAAATGAGCTAATCCGCCAGAAATACGGCGGATAAAAGTGCCTAAAGTAAAAAATAGGATCTCAGTGCTTTTATGAATGCGGCCGCCTTCCGGGCGACATATGCTGAATCTTCTTTGCTTGCCTTCTAGATTTCGCGGCTGGAAGCCGCTCCCAGACTGTTGGCAATGATTTATTTTTTGTGGGAGTGGCTTCCAGCCACGAATTAAATGCTAGGAGGGCCCGGGTCATCGGCAGCGGCGAAGCAATCTTTAATTTTCTACACTTAATCTTATCATATGGCCACCAGGAATAAATGCAAATCGCTCGCGGATAAGATCCTTGAAATCATTGATGACGGCATCACTCTCAGCAATGATGTTCTTCATTATATCGACTCTACTTTTTCCAATCCCACCATCGAAGAACTTGAAGATCTCCTCCAGGATGATTTCAATTGCGAGAGAGACTCTCTGGTTGAATTGCTTTTTTTCCCGGATGAAACCTTGCAACATCGATTAGAAGATCTTTTGGAAAGCCAGAATTTCGAACAGGAAGATGAAAAAAAAGTCTTACGTTATCTTTGCCGAAACCCGCTTGTGGTCTCTTTTCATTTTCCCGACCAACGAGGCTCCTTTCGCCTTGAAATACCGGGACCCATCGCACATCAGTTCATCAAGCGCCTAAATATTGCTAAACAGTTAGACCAAAACTTGCTGAGTACATTAGAAAACAGCGCCAGCCAAAAATATAAAAATCAATTTAAAGTCAAGCTTAGAAACTCTCGATTTGCAACCACCGCCAATGCTGTGCAATTCCTTACAGCCTTTTTTAAACGGATAGATACCGAGAGCGAAGATGTTTTTAAGTGCATTGACTTTACTTTAAGCTTTTTGGAAGAGCTCAAAGATGACAGCGACATCTTTTCCGCATTAATGACAAAAAAGAAATTTTATCTTAAGCATCTAAAACGGGCGGAAAAATTTGAACATCAGCTTCAATCGTCCAACATCGAAACCTTGATGCTTCAAGGAAAAGTGGCTGCCTTTATCAATAAAAACGAAGCTAAAAAAAAGATGGAAATCATTGACAGGATCAGTCAGGCCGTCTACGGAAAAACAGAATACTTTGAACCGCTTCGTGAAAGGGAAGAGTTTATTGAACTGCGATCGGAGGAGGATTTCAGAAATATAATAAAAAGGTTAAAATAAATCGGATACTATAGTTTTACAAGGGCATCCGCACCTATCGGGAATATCTATCCCCTCACCCTAGCCCTCTCCTCTCTCAAAAGAGACTGTGTCGTAATTCAAAAAAACGTTCCATTTATGTCCGTCATGCCGGACTTGATCCGGCATCCAGTAGCGTAAAATTTTGAAAAAACAATGGATTCCGGATCCGTCATCCCGGACCTGATCCGGTACCGGAATGACAAAAACAGCAAATGCGTGGTTTTGCTAATTACGATACAGTCTCAAAGACGAGAGGGACCTTGTCTTGATAATTTTGCTATGCAAGGCACTCTTCTAAAGAGCTGATAATTTCTCTCTCATTACATTTCCTTCCCACAAACACCAGTGCCGTATCGCGCGAACTTTCAATGGGGTCGATCCGATAGCTGCTGCCTGCATAATTAAGAAGTCCCGATCCATCCGCAAAACGAACCCAGCCTTTACAGCGAAAAAGGGCGGGGGGAAGCGAATCTAGAAATTTTGCCAATTTGTCTCTATCCATTAAACGCTTGTCTTCGAAAGAGAATGACTGAAAGCCCTCTTGCGCATAGTGGTGAGAATCACGGCCATGGGAAGTGTGATGCGCCTGTCTGGAATCAACACCCAACAGCGCGGCAATATCAACAGCACAATGCTGAGCAGTAAAGATAGTGGCTTTCGGATTCAGTTCGTAAAGCACCGCACTGATCTGGTTAACTCGAGCGGCTGCTACTTGATCGATCTTATTTAAAACGAGGATGTCTGCGCATTTTATCTGATTATCGTAAAATGAGCCAAGGACTTCTCTGGCTTCAAAAAATCCGGCATCGACGACGGTGATCACATCTCTGAGTCGCGTGAATTCAGATAAGGGGGGCTCAAACAGGACATCCAACATATCTCCGGGTTGGGCAACACCGGTAGTCTCGACAACCAAATACGACGGGTTAAATCTCCGATGGATCTCCTGAACAGCTTTAAAAAAATCGGTTTTAATTGTGCAGCAAATGCACCCGCTCGTCAACTCAAGCACGTCTACATCTTGGCCTGAGAGAAGGGTGCCGTCGATGCCGATCTGACCGATCTCATTGACAATGACGGCGACTTTCTCATTCGTATTGAACTCGGATTTCAGCAGATGCTGAATTAAGGTCGTTTTCCCGGCGCCAAGAAATCCCGTTATGAGAAGAACTTCCATCATTATCATATCTTTCAATTATGGCTTTGGCTAACCCGGTGAGCACGTAAAAGTTAAAAGTCATCTAAAATGTGAAATGCCTAAAATGTCTAAAGTGCGCTAAAATGCCTAAAATTAAGGATGTTAATCATTTGATAAAAAGAAGCGGTTCCGATTCTAGGATACTGCAAAGCTAATTTCGCCGGTTGCGGTGTTTTGCACCTCCGATCACTGACACCTGCTGACACCTGAAACCTGACACCTCATACCCGACACCTAAAACATTCTGCTTCTTACAACATGTTGTCAGAAAAATGCCCTTAAGGGCCTATAGGCCTAATGACTTCGCAACAATCCCCTTCATGATTTCATTGGTTCCGGCAAAAATGGTTGTCACCCGGACATCGCGAAACGTTCGGACAATGGGGCAAGACTCCAGCATGCCAAACTCGCCGCAAAGATTCAGGCAACGGTCAGCTATGCGGTTGGCCATCTCCGTGTTCCAGTATTTCGCCATGCTCGTTTCAGCCACGATGTGTTTACCCTCCATATGATCGCAGATCAGCTTTTCGAGAAAGGTCTTCGCCAGCTTCACTTCCGTGGCCATTTCAACCAGCGCAAATTGGAGCGCTTTGGGAATACTTTTTGAACCATTATGCGCGTGCTTTTTTTGAAGGTGATCACTGGTCCACTCTAAAATGAATTCGGCCATGGTTTTTGCCAATATGGCCACCAGCAACCGTTCCTGTTGGAGCTTTTCCATCAATTTAGGAAATCCTGTGCCCTTATGACCCAGGCGGTTTTTTGTGGGAATGCGACAGTTGGTGAAGAATAACTCAGTGGTGTCCTGACTGTGAACACCCAGTTTAGGGAGTGGTATGCCTTTTTTAAATCCAGCAGTTGAAGCTTCGACTAAATACAGCGAAATGGCCTGGTAAGGATTTTCAACGGCAGGATCTCTGGCGGCAACGACCACCAGATCACAATTGAATCCATTGGAAATAAAGGTTTTGGTGCCGTTTATAATGACGTCTTCGCCTTCTTCTACTGCTGAGGTCGTCATGGAAGCCAGGTCACTGCCGACATCCGGCTCCGTCATGGCTACGGCAGTAATAATATCACCGGAGACACAGCCCGGCAGATACTTTTTTTTCTGTTCCTCGCAACCAAACGAATCGATGTAAGGCACGACAATGTCACTGTGCAAAAATGCATCTAGACCGTAATGATTGGTGCGGGTCATCTCTTCCAGGGCGATAACTGAATAAAGAAAATCACCACCAAGCCCACCATACTCCGGAGATACCGCTGTGCACAGGAAGCCTTCCCTTCCCAATTTTTGCCAAATTTCTTTGGGGACGAGACCCTCTTGTTCCCATTTTTCGATGTTCGGGATTACTTCTTTTTGACAGAAGCTGCGCAATCTTTCACGAAAACGCCGGTGTTCGGCGGTGTAGTGTAACATCTCCATTAGTATCTTAATAGTTAATTTTTTGAATTTGGTGGCAAAACATTTTCAGAGAAATGCAGCATCTATTGCCATTATTAAATCCGAATATCGAATATCGAAATTCGAAACAAGCTCGAATACCGAAATTCAAATGACCTAAGGTCATGATTTTGGGTGACATAAAACGGTGGTTTTGTTTTGGTCATTGGAACATTGAGATTTAGGATTTGTTTCGAATTTCGTGCTTCGGATTTCTAATTTACCGGACAAAATCAACCGCCCAAATACTAAAACCTGTTTGGTTCCTCCCTGTCTGAGTCGGGTTCTCACTTTATCTTCCCGACTATAGTGGCGGCAATGATGTCTTTTAAATGGGTCGGGGCTCTGCCTAAAATTTCCATATTTTTGGCATCCCGATAAAAGCGCTCGATTTCGTATTCCGTCATGTAACCGTAACCACCGAGAAGCTGGATGGCCTCACTGGCAACCTCCACAGCGGCTCGGCAAGCAACCAACTTGGCCATACAGGCTAATTTAACATCGAGCTTACCCGCATCAAAAGACTGAGCAGCGCTATAGGTGATCGCTCGAGCCTGGTCAATTTTGCTTACCATATCGGCCAGTTTATGCTGGGTGACTTGAAATTGGACGATTTTTTTGCCGAACTGTTCCCGTTGCTTGACATAGTCCAGCGCACGATCAAAAGCCCCCTGGGCGGTGCCCAGCGCAAGGCTTGCGATGAGAATGCAGCTTTCATCCAAAACGCTTTGAACCTGTTTTCGGCCGTTGCCCTCTTTTCCGACCAGCTGCCCCAGCGGCACTCTCACATTCTCAAACTTCAAATCCGAAGTCGCCGTCATCCGCAGGCCAAGCTTTTCACCTTTATCGATAACAGTGATTCCTTGCCGTTGGCTTTCCACCAAAATCAAGCTGGTCTTCTGATCACCATTGGTATGACACAGTACGCAATAAAAACCAGCCATCCCGGCATTCAGCACATACGATTTTTCACCATTGATAATCCATTCATTGTTGTCCTTGACGGCCGTTGTAATTAAAGAATCAAAAGCAGCGTCGGTGTCGGGTTCGGAATATGCCGCGCCTGAAAGCATTTCACCCTCAGCAACTTTCGGGAGATATTTTTCTTTCAACTCATTTGATCCAAACCGCAAAAGACATTCGGATGCGAAGGCGGAAAGCATTAAGGCACTGCCGATAGTAGAATCTTTGCGGCAGAATTCTTCAGCCAAAATCACATTGTCCAGCACATCTAGTTCTCCGCCAGCATACTTCTCGGGGAAATGCATACCGATGAAGCCAAGCTCGGCCGCCTTTTTCCAGATTTTCTCTGGAAACTCCTGATTTTTGTCGAGTTCGTAAGCAAGATCCTTATCAAACTCACCTTTGGCAAATTCTTTAGCCGCCTTTTGAATTTCTTTTTGTGATTTATTCAACTGATAAACCATGTCCACCCCTTTGCAAAATCTCAATACTAATTTCGTCACTGCCTGGCAAGAGTTCTGGCAATCAGCATGCGCTGCACTTCGGACGTGCCTTCGACGATCTGCAATAGCTTAATCCCTTTAAAATATCGGGATACCGGGTATTCTTCCATAAACCCGTATCCGCCATGGATGTGCAAGGCATCGCTGGCCACTTTTTCGGCCATTTCCGATGCGAATAGTTTGGCGGCAGAAGCCTCAAACGCATGCTGGCGACCCTGGTCTTTTAGCCAGGCCGCTTTGAGATACATATTTCTGGCGAGCTCGATGGCCACCGCCATATCCGCCAGCTTAAATTGTACCGCCTGAAAATTGAATATGGGCTGCCCGAATTGCGCTCTGCCCTGAGCCCACCGCAGGGCTTCCTCCATACAGGCCTGGGCGACACCAACTGCCATGGCGGCGATGCTAATCCGGCCTGTTTCCAAAACCGCCAGATGCTGCGCAAAGCCTCGATTGGGATCACCTAATAAATTGTCTTTCGGAATTCGGCAACTGTTGAGGATGACTTCATGGGTTGCAGACGCATGCATCGCCATCTTGCGATATTTTTCACCCAGCTCAAAACCCGGCGCATCTTTAGGCACGATGAAGGTCGATATGATATCGCCCTTTCCTTCATTCTGAACTCTTGCCGCCACAAGTACCAGTGACGCATTGTCAAGACCGATATTCGTAATAAACTGTTTGGTACCGTTTAAGACCCACTCGTCACCCTGAAGCTCAGCGGTAGTTGTCAACGAACCGGCATCGGAACCGGAATCCGGCTCTGTCAGTCCAAAGGCGCCGATTTTTTCTCCTTTGACGATGGGAATAAGATATTTGCGTTTTTGCTCCTCGGTTCCGAAAACATAAAGTTCCTGGCCGACGACACTTGTGGTCACATCAATGATGGCACCGAAGTTTGCGTCTGCCCTGGACAATTCTTCGATGACCAGATGCAGGCTTACCCAATCGCCTCCCATGCCGCCGTATTCTTCAGGAAATGGAATTCCCATCAAGCCGAGTTTGGCCATTTTTTCCATAAGGTCATATGGATATTCACCGGTGCGTTCCAATTCCTCGGCTTTAGGCGCAATTTCTTTTCGGGCAAATTTACGCACCTCATCGCGGATCATCTTTTGTTCTTTAGAAAGATCAAAATCCATGCAGTTCTCCCACAGTTTGAAACCAATTCATCATGTAACATTCCGTTCATTGGGCACGCCTCAGTTTCCAATTCGGAAATGAGCAATTTTTTCGATGAACAAGGCCGCACAAGGGTTTACGACGAGGCGTACTAATAGTACGTCGAGGAAGTAAACCCGCGGAGAACGCAGCTCTTCGGAAAAAGGGCCATTTCCGGATGGAAACTGTTAGTTGTCTCTGATATGACCGTTAACGATAATCACAAACTCCGGTTTTGGGGGATAATCGGTTCGAACATAGAGGTGTCCCGTATATTCCCCTGCTTTTTCTGAGATATCCTTCACCTCCAGCCGATAGGAATAGCCCGGTTGGACTTCTTCAAGGCGCCATCCAACATTTTCCGGCAGCTCGTTTTCAATTCCGGTAATTTGAATGGGTGTTTTGTGATTATTTTTAATTTCAATAAATTCAGCCGGAACCTGCCCTCTGACTCCCCACAAACCGACATAACCGCCGGGTTCAAGCGAAATAAACGGCTTGACCACACCTGTCAGGTAAAGGGCAATGCTCCTTCTGTCGGGATCATTGGACCACACCACCGCTCGTTTCTGAAACTCCCCGATGACTGTGCTGGTATCGATTGTCAAGGTGACTGTCCCCGTCCCGCCGGGAGGGATGACCCGATCATAGCGGGTCACCACGCAACCTCATTGATGGGTGACATCTTTTATCTCAAGATCGGCAGAACCTTTGTTCTGTACCTTGAAATCATGAGTTAATGGTTGCCCCTCAAAAACAGCCGCAAAAATGTGGGTGACCGGATCAATATGGATAATGGGGCCAGCTTTTGCCTCTGCCGGCATAGCTTGCATCGTAAATAAGAGACTGATCAAGGTTATTAATATATTTTTTTTCATTTGGGTTCTCCCAGACAACTTTTTTAGGGCCAGAGAATTGAACACATAATGACCGAAACAGGATCATGCTCTGGAATCATGCCACTGTATTGTTAGCCCTGATTTTTGTCAAGATCATCTATATCAGAGATTCAGGGTTCACGGTTCAGAGGTTCAGAAATCACCGAAAGGCCCAAGCCCCGCGTTCACCAGGGAAAGCTCGTCGCAGGCTGAATGCTGAACCTTTGAACCCTGAACCCTGAACCCTGAACCCTTATAGCGTTTTTCATAAACTAAATTTCCCTTGACAATTAAATATTGTTCATTTAAAACCATTTAAAAACTGAACTTACGTACCTCTCGGCAATGTCGTTGCTGAAGAGCCCCACACAGACTGATTTCATACAGACATAATTGATCTTTTTTTTCACCCCCTGGGGGGTGGTTTTATTTTTATTATAAAAACGAAAATTATATTTATATCGACTCGATAGAGA
>CP070694.1:5297827-5301163 GCA_020353355.1 Desulfobacterales bacterium
CTCTCCGGAACGCGGAAGTTTCTCTAATTGGCCTGAAAACAGAGCCAGGAAAAAGAGGGGCAAACCCAGCCCCAGGCTTAACACAGAAAAGATGAGAAAGCCTAGCAATGGGTTTCCCATACCGGCAACCCAGGTCAGCAAGCCTAAAATAAACGGCCCGATACAGGCGGAGGCAACCACACCTAAAGTCAAACCCATGAAGACGCTGCCAAGATAGCCGGCGTATGTTTTTGAAGCGGCCTGCGTCAGACTGTAGGGCAGTCGCAACTCCCAGAGGCCAAAGAGACTTGTCGCAAAAAATACCAGTACAAGTGAGACGAGACCGAGCACGATAGGGTTCTGAAGCAAGGTTCCCAGAAGCCCTCCGGTCATGGCTGCAACTACGCCGAGCACAGAATTGGTGAACGATAAACCCCCAATATAACAGGCACCGTGGATAGCCAGCTTTCCTTGACTCTGTCTGCTTTGGCCACCGAAATAGGAAACCGTTATGGGAATCAAAGGATAGATACACGGTGTCAGGTTAAGGGCCATTCCGCCTGCAAAGATGCCCATAAGCGTCCATATGATCGCCCAGCCCTGTAAAGGTCTTGACTGTTGAGGCTCGGGGGCCATTTCAGAAAGACCGGCCGGAAAACTATCAACGGGCAGGCCTCTAGCGTGCCATTGGGGGTAACCCATGGGGTCACGATAAACTTTAGTGTAACCAAGCTTTACGGTCACCCGGGCCGCCGAGTCACTGCGGACTCATGCCAGGCCGGCTCAGTAAAACACGATCAAGCGATTCTTATCCGGTCCCAGCAAATTCTCAAGAGCCTCTTTTTTGCGCCAGCGCGATAACCAGGTCGGTTCTATTGGGAAATTCAGTGCGTTTTTAATATGACCGGTCCGATATTCCCATTCCTGGCGGGTGTCTACCAGAAGTAGAGATTCCGGTTTGGTGGTATAACGCCCCCATAATTCATCTGTGCTAATCAGTTGGTAGCCGCCTTGCTTGGCCTCGGCCACGACATAATCCCAGGTAGCCTCTTTCGGCGTGGCCGATCGGTTTGTGAACCAGAGGGCACCTGCCGTTATGACAATGGCCACCAGGGCGAATAGGGCTTTGCGCTTACTTTTCATAGACTAGGCCTCCTCGCCCATAGCGATAGGAAACCCCAGGGCCCGCAGGTCCTGGATTCCCTCTTCAAGCCGGATTGCGTTGAAACCCTTGGCACGGAGTATCTCAATAGCCTGAACTGAAAGAACGCAGTATGGGCCCCGACAATATGCAACAATTTCTTGATCCCGAGGCAGCTCGGACAACCGCAATTGCAGTTCTTTAAGGGGGAGGGATAAGGCTCCGGGAATATGTCCGGCCTTGTATTCCTCGACCGGACGAACATCCAGGACGGTCACGCCTCCTTCCCGGACGAGCTTTAGAAGTGCTTCTCGATCCACTGGCTCCATTCCCTCCCTTCCTTCCAGGAATCGGCGCTTGATCTGCTCCACCTCTGCCAATCTGCTCTCCGCAAGAATGCGCATGGCGCGAAAGAATTCGCAGACGGTCTGATCGGCCAGCCGGTAGATGACATGTAACCCTTCTTTCTCGGCTTCTACCAGACGAGCGGCTCGCAGAACCTGCAGATGTTGGGAGGCATTGGCGATGGTCAAGCCTGATTCTTTAGCCAAAACTTCGACCGTTCGCGGCCCCTGGCAAAGAAGGTCCAGAAGCTCCAGTCGCTTGGGACTGGAAACCGCCTTCCCAACACGTGCAAACTGCTCATAAATCGCATCCTTAAAAGCCCGGTTTGGATTTTTCATCGCATCATCCTTAAGCATTCAATAAATTAATTGAATACTAAAATAGATCTAATTCTTTGTCAAGAAAAAGAAAGGGCGATACCCCTTTTCATTAGATTGGTGTTGCTGGTTTTCTTCGGAAGGCATTAGGTTTGGTAATCAACCATTCGCGTGAAGCTATAAAATCCAACGGTGAAGGGCGGTCATCGTAACCTTGGTTCATCCTCTCTGCGTGGCCGGTTTTCACGCAGATGCGGTATGATGCTTATGCTTTTCGGTGAAGATTCAATATGCGTAGTACGCATTCCCCTGACAGGCCGGACATGCAGGGCCGTGGTCCAATGGATATGATTCACCACACTTCGGGCACAGACCTGTCGGCATACGTTGAGAGTTTTTCAAGGCACGCTGGAGGTGCACCGGCCGGTAAACGAGCAAATTGGATGCGGCCGCCAGGATTTCCTTTGATATTTCCTCAAAAACAGGTTTTTGCCTGTTCGCATTAGACCTTTCAAACCAATTGCGGATCAGCGGATAATCGGCCATGGCTTCAAAATTTAGCCATACGCGAACCCCTGAAAGTGTCTCCCGATCGTAGGCAGTGAGCGCGAATTTGCCCCAATCGAGGATTTGCAGAAATCCGTTGCCGATGGTGCAGGGAGTGAGCAACTGCACGGCATCCGGCAGGCAGACGATGGTTTCGACGACGACGTTCAGATAAGGTGTAGAACCTAATTGCTCAAGCGCCTCTTCGATCATGATCCCGCCCAGAAGAATCCCGGGAGATCGATATCCATGAAATTCTTCCACGCGGATTAAGAAGTCTTTAAAGGGGATCCCGCATATTTTCGGATCGGTCATGATAATACCTCCGAATAGGCAGTCATCTTTGTTGCCGTGTTATAGAGTTCCTTGACCAGGTCGTCACCGGTATGAAAATGGCTGCGGCTTGCCCAGTCATCACGTATTTGATGCACCCAGTAGTTCGGTGTGGGCGGTTGTCGAACCCATTTGCTGCCCGTTGCGTAGAACAGGTAAATATCCCATGCAACTCTGCCATCATACCCCAACGTTTTCGCAATGGCTTTACCGGAGAGCTGATTCGGATCATAAAACTGGCGTATACGAAAATCATTGAACATAACTGCTTTTTCTTTTGCGGTAGCTTCGGAATCACCGGGGAGCACCCGAATCCAGACGATAGAGACACTGATTTCGCCTTTCTGGAATTTTTTGATAATCGACTCATGTACCGCCCGGGCACCTTGCTGACCTCAGCGCGGTCACATCGGCGAAAGCAACGAGAGGAATCGGATTTTGTCCGTGTTGCGGTTGAAATGATTTTTTAGTGGCTGCAATGAATTCGCGAGTGAAATTAGCCGGTCTGATTCGCCCATACCCATAAGGCCATATCTATGTCTTAGCGCTATTGGATTTAATTTAAAATAATCATCTGGTTATCAGAAAACTCTGGTAAGGTCATCAATAAAGGAATTTTATACATTTAAATCACCCCCCACCTAGCCTCCCCCGTTGTTACCCTTGACTCCGGTC
>CP070694.1:5301263-5312461 GCA_020353355.1 Desulfobacterales bacterium
ACCGAATTTCATCATTGCCATAGGGCGGATCCGGTTCCAGCCGTTTTCCCATACTCAGGACATCATCGTTTGCAAACCCGATACGTTCATAAAACGCTGGTACGGCCGTATTTGTTGCGCGTATCTGTATGTTGATTTTTGGACAGCCCAATGATTTTAACCGTTTTTCAGCCGCTTTCATGATCATTGTGGCAATGCCTTGACGGCGATGATCCGGAGAAACCGCCAGGTAATTAATCCAACCCCGGTGACCGTCATAGCCTGCCATGCACGTGGCGACAATCTTTTGGTTTAAACTCCCGACGAGAAACAATTCCGGATTGACCAGCAGCTTGCGGTCAATATCTCGCTTGGGATTGTTGGCTGGCACGACCAGCTGACATGCGAACCACAACGCGATAACGTCGTGTTCATCTTCTTTGCGGTAAGGACGTATCAATAGCGTCTTCATTTTTACACATGGCTCGTTGTAACGGTATTAAATTTAAGTCTAGTCTATAATACATTTTTAACGGCCAGAATGTGTGCCGGAGATGAACCGCAACAACCTCCTACCAGACGCGCTCCCGCTTGGATGCACTCGGCGATTCCTGAGGCAAAGTCTTGGGGTGATAAATCAAAGACGGTTTGGTTATCAATTAATTTTGGCATTCCTGCATTGGGCATTGATAATATTGGCAACGATGTCTCCGCCCGAAGCGCTGCAACAACCGATGCCATTTGGGTTGGGTCAAGGTCACCGCAATTCGCACCGATTGCTACAACACCCCCTTCAGCCAGGGCCTTGGCGCATTCTTGGGCGGAATTGCCCATGACGGTGCGTCCGCCGTTTTTCGAATTCGCGAAGGCCATCGAGACAATAATGGGCAGCGAAGCCACTGTTTTGCACGCTTGCAATGCACATAACGCTTCCCTCAGATCAATCATTGTCTCTATGATGAAGCCATCCACCCCTCCGCTCGCTAACATCGATGCCTGTTCGGCAAACGCGTTAAATGCATCTTTTGGGGAAAGATCACCATAGGGTTCGACCAACTTACCGGTTGAACTTATATCGCCCAGCACGTATGCCTGGTTGCCTGCGGCAGATTTGGCGAGTCGGGCGCCTTCCATATTTACATCCTTTACCCGAAGGCCCAATTGGTGGGTTTCAATGTAGACTCTATTCATCGTCAGCGTATTGGTTATCAAAATGTCGCACCCGCACGCCACATACTCCCGGTGAATATCCAATACCCGTTGCGGTTGGGTAATATTGTTGTGTCCACCCATCTCCAGACCTGAAATGGCCAGTTGAGTGCCCATTGCACCATCAAGCAAAATAACATTATTGCTTTCAATAAACTCGGAAAACGTCATCTCACATTTGCTTTTTTCATGAATGAATTCTATGCTAGATTTTTGATGACCATCAACCCTGCGGCACAAGGATGATTTCAATCCGGCGATTTTGTCGACGCCCCTCTTCGGATTCATTGGATGCCACAGGCTTATAAAAGCTAAACGCGGAGGCCACACAGCGTTCAGGCGCTATGCCCGCATTTTCAATCAGATAGCGTAAGACAGCCGTTGATCGGCCGGCGGACAATTCCCAATTCGTGGGATAGATTTTTACCAGCTCCGGCCCGATCTCCACGTTATCGGTGTGTCCCTGGATAATGATATTCTGGTCCTTATTCTCTCTAAGGGTTTCCGCAAGGATTAATAATAGCTCTTGGCCGTTCTTATTTATGCGAACGCTCCCGGAGTCAAACAGGATTATGTCAATAAATGTTACCTGAAGCTTTCCCTCCATCTCTTCCAATTTTATTTGATGGGCCTTTATTTCTTTTTTAAATTGGTTTCGATCTGGCCTTTTGTGCTTTGCAGATCGTTGATCATTCTTTCCTGTTCTTTTATTCGTGCTTCCCGGGATTCGAGTTGAGATTCGAGATAGTGTATGCTGGTTTCGATCTGGCGTTTGGTATTATCAAGAGCAGCAAGTGCGTCCTCTTGACGTTTGATTTTCTGCTCACGTTGACCAATCTGATTTCCCAATTCCTTTAACTTAGCCTCCAAGGTACGCTTGGATTCGTCGTACTGTTTGATAATATTTTCCCTTTGTGAAACTAGCGAGTCTTTTTTCTCCAGTTCAACTCCCAATCCTTTCAGGTGCTGCGTGAGCTGTTGATTGGTTTTTTCCAGCTCATTGGATTGAGCCTGAAGCTCTAAAAACTCCTGCTGAAGCTTTTTCCGGTTTTCTTCTGATTGCCCTAAATTATCTTCGAATTGCTTCAATGTTGTTTTTAATATGTCCAGCTGGTTAGTTTTTTGTTCAAGTTGCGCCCGGGTATCCGACAGGGTGGCTTCAAGCTCTTCGTATGAGTCCTTTGAAACACACGCCGCCAGTAGACTGCAAATCAGGCAGATTCCATAAAAAAGCTTATGATGGCGCATTTTTTCCCTCCTTTATAAATCAGAAAATTGCTTTGCTTTTTCTTTTTCCAGGACAATTGTTTCCAGATTGGCGATTCTGTCTTCCATGCGCGAAATACGCCGGGAAAGATTTTCAATTTCTTCGTCTGTTTTTTGATTATTTGCCCTCAGCCGGGTTCTGTATAATCCGCCAAATGTTCCGATGGCGACGATGAGCACAATCGCTGTCCATGTATTCATTGTCTCTTACTCCGTAAGCATGCTATTCGAGCAATAAATTGCTCAGAATCAATTTCCTGGTTTTTGCTTTTTTGTGGATTGTCTTTGAATGGCCCTTTGCACGGATGACATTTGTCGAATCCATGGTGATGCTTTCTGCACCGTTGACGGCAATGCTTTCATTGCCGTAGATGCCTCGGCTTTTGTAGTGTAAATCCCATAAAGCAACGGATACCAGTCCTTGCCTTTATAACTGGTTTGATAATAGGCAATTTCATGGTGTTTCGAAGGTATATTTTCCTCAACGAAGTTGAGCAGTCTTTTCTCGTTGCGCACTCCTAGTATTTGGATGGTATAATAGGCGGAATTTTGAGTGAGCAGCCATTTTTCTCGATGAATTTTTCCTGTTTCGATCTCTTTTTCTTCTGGCCCCGGTTCTTGCGTCGATATTTCTTTAATGTCTTTTTGCTCCAAGGTGGGTTCTACTTTAGATTGACTTTCCGCTAAACTCAACATCGCAGGAGGTGGCGAAGGTTTTTGTGAGATTACTATCTTCTGCGCTTCAGATGCTATGTCTGGTTGGAGCTCTTTTTCTTCTACAGATTCACTCAGTAAAGAATCTTTAGTTAACGCTTTTGTCTTCAAATCATCAGACGGCATTTGTCTAAGATGGCTGGCGCTTGTTATTTTCTTGCGAATAATTGTTGCCTGATAAACCTGGCGCTTGGGTTGCGATTCCGAGACCGCCAGATAATAATAGAGGCCGGCGAAAACTATCGCGACCAGGGCGCAGCCGGCAGCCGCCCAGCCGAGTGTGCGCGGTTGATCCATAATGCGCTGCAAAAAGCCGAAACGTTGCCAATCGCCCGAGTATTTATTTTTAAGCCATGTTTCGGCCAGTTCATTAATCCGCCCCGGCAAGCCTTGTGACGAGCGCTGTATTTGTTTGACCGCTGAAGTTGGAAACACGCTCTTTCCCACATAACCGGCAACGGCGAGTCTGTAATTCAGGTATGCAGCGGTCTCTTCTCTCGTCAGGGGGGGTAGGAAAATTTTGCTAATCGCAACCTCATGCGGCAATGAACCTGCAAGCTCTAAAACGGTCTCATGCAAACCGGATTCCCCGAAAAGAACAAAGCGCTTAACTTTTTGAGAGCTGTCACCGGACATTGCGTTTTGGAGAAGAAATTGCAATTGCTGTTCGCTGAGCGCATGGGCATCGTCAATGATGACAATCGGATGACTGGACTCCTTCAACACATAAGCCGGGTAGCTATCCAATTCTTTAAACAGCTCCGGCTGTATCTTTTCGGCTAGGGGATGGATTCGAATGCGCGATGTTTTCCAGCCAGCTGTGGACGAGGTCAGATATCGTTTTATCAGCGTCGTTTTTCCAGCCCCCTGCTCACCGATGACGAGGATAATTGTCTCCCTGCTCTGAACCAGGCTGCCGAGCATCACTAAACGCTGCGCAAAAGATTGGTATTCATACAGAAAACTGAGTTCCGGCTCGGCTGAGAAGGGTTCACGGTTCAGGCCCAAAGCGCTCATGTAATTTAAATCGTCTTTTTCGATCGTCATGTTTAACCTAACCTTATTTATGCTGGCCCGTTATGTTGGTGTTTGATTTTATGGAAAAAAGCCATTTGAAAATGGCGCTGCCAGGTTTGCCAAGCCGATCAAAGTCTAAGTCACTGGAACGCTTATATCGTGATTCCCGGGTTGCCTCAAGCATTATTACAACACATCCGCTGGCAATCCCATTCAGAAATCAAAACCCATTGATTAAAAAGCCGCCGTCCACGCCAATACACTGGCCGGTTATATAAGATGCTGCCGGCATGCACAGAAAGGCCACCACCGTTGCCACCTCTGCGGGTTCTGCAATCCGGCCCATGGGGGTTCGATCAATTACCTCGGAGAAATACTCCTTGTCTGACAGCAGCTTCTCGACCAACGGTGTCCGCGTGTACCAGGGCGCCACCGCGTTCACCCGGATCCCGTCACCTGCCCACTCGACAGCCAGGTTTCGGGTGAGCTGCGCCATGGCCGCTTTGCTCATGGCGTAGGGTGCTCCCGTGCGCAAATGAGTCAAACCCGCCACCGAAGCCATGTTCACTACGGCAGCCGACGGTGATTTCTTTAGCCAGGGATAGGCTCGCTGACAGACATTAAATGCAGCATACAAATTCGTCGACATGACGGTTTCATATTCGTCTTTAGAATACTCAACAGCCTTTTTTCTAATGTTGATGCCGACATTGTTGATTAAAATATCCAAACCGCCCCAGTGTTTCGAGATCTCTGCAAACAGGTTTTGGCGGCCTGCGGATTGGGAGAGATCGGCGGTTGTGCCCAACACGTTGTATTCTTGCTCACGCCAGCGGTTGATGCATTCCGAAACTGTATCGGCATTGCGGGCAACAATGAATATGGTTCCGCCTAACTTCAAAATTTCTTCTGCAATTGCAAACCCGATACCTTTTGTTCCTCCGGTTATCAGAGCCCGCCTTCCATCCAGTCGCCATCGATTTTCCGTCATGTTAGCTCCTGCAAGATTTTTTTTAAATATTAGATGAAAGAAGCTGCCTAAAAGAGGCTAAATTCCTAGTGCCGTCTTTAATGCAGCGGTGGCCACGCCAACTCCAATTTTTGTTGCGACATCGAAAGCCCATTTTCCAGACTTATGCAACCATTCCATAGCCTTTGGTCCATCACCATTCCTCGCAGCAACTTCGGCATTCGCCACAGCTGCGACCGCTATGTCTTGTGCTGGCGTCTTAGCTTCTGATCGAAGTTGTTCTCTTAGACGAGAAAGCTCCCCAGACAGCGCTACGATATCAATTTCGCCTGCGGATTGATTCCAGATTTGATCGAAATGCAAATCATGTGAATGAGCGCCAGGTCCTACTGCACCCACTTGACCACTAGTTATATATTTATCTCCCATAGTAACCTCCTGCACAATGTGCGTGCGTGTATCATGGGTATACTCACCAAGTGGCGAGGCATTTAGCATTAATAACTGACCATATTTCTCCGCTACCTTTTCAGTTTCCAGTTCAACAAAATCCTCTTCAAACAATTCAATCTGTTGCTGGATTATAGAAAGACCTTCGTCGACCTCTTTTGCCGGAATAAGTCTTCTTTGATATTCCAACGGTATATCCGGACTCAGCGGGCTGTCTTTGTTAGTTGTCAGCACAATCGTTGGGACAAGCGCATCCTGGACGACACCCAATATGTAATTCGAGACTGGTGCTTTGTCGTCAATGCAGCAGATTGCTAGACTTGAATTTGAGGTTTCAAAATGAACTTCACCTTTTTGAATAACCGTCTCACCGGCTGCATCAATTACAATTGGCCGATATCCTTTTTCCTCAATTACCGCGACAATCTTTCTCTGATAGTCCTCTCTAATCACCGTTAGTCCTATCAAAACGCAAGAACGCTGTTGCAGAGCAGCCTGATATTTTGGTACTGGCTGTTGCCCTACATAAGTTCTAAATATTTCAAGGGCATGCATGTGTTCACGCATTTCGCGAAAATAGGAACGGGCCGAGAATCTTTTTCGAAGTATACCCCTCGGAATAATGTCGTCTGGAATGCTGTCTTCGAGAAAAACCAACAATGGCTTGCGTGCGCGCAGGCACATAGATATTTCAAAAAGTATATGAGGTGACGGCCCTTCTGACCGATCACTTAATACTGCAATGGTACCTGTTGTATAACCAAGATGTCTTTCCAGCTTTGCTGCATTTACGTCGTTTGACGGGGGATCAAGGCTTGCTAAGAAACCCACTCTCTGCATCAGTGAACCAAAATGGGCTGCAAAAGGTGCTTCTCTTTCACGATAGCCATGAGCGAAATATACCGGATCCATTTTTATTTATCCCTGGCTAGCATAATAGTTGAATTATTTCTTAGATTCCATCGGTGCCTTATTGCCAGACCAACACTTGCGCTAAACCGCTGGCTCAAAAAGCGGTGTAGCTTTGCAGACTTTTATGTAAAACACGCCAAATTCCTCCCGGGCCTGTCGCGCCGTGGTTTCAGCGAAGGCGGATCAGGTGCAGCGTTTGGTTATCTTTTATTTATATGCCAAATTAAGCTTAGTTGCCGCTGATTTTAACCTTTTGTCTGCTGTCCATAATGGTATTCCAGTCAATTGTGCAGAAGCTAAAAGGTGGACATCGACGAAACCGATACCGATTCCCATCAGGCGATGTCGTTCAATAAAAAAAAGAATTTCGTCAAATTCAATCGCAGGCGCCAAGGGAAGGGACTTAAGTAAGGACAAAATTTCGTTTCGGTTTTTTAAATTACCGCAAGCCAGTTCGCCAATGATGAATGAGTGGCACATAACCTCAGCATTCAGTAACAGCTTTTCAAGCTCCCGGTTGCCTTGGCGCAAGTGGGTGACCCAAATCGAAGTGTCAACAAGGATCATAGTTATTGTTATGTAGATCTTCGTCTAGGTATGGAGCGCAGGTTATTTTCGGTACCGCCAAGCTTAGCCAGCCGTTTACTGCTTTCGCGGGCAATTAAAGCCTCTAAACCCAGTCGCACTAAAGCAGTTTTTTCCTTTACGCCTGTCAGCCGTGAGGCCTTTTCCAATATTTTGTCGTCTATATTCAATGTTGTCCTCATATGCGATAATATGCATGAATTATGCATATGAGTCAAATAAAAATTATGCTTTCAACCGGCATAACGGTGAGCTGAGAGGCTGGGGGAGGCGTTAGCCTTAACCTGTCTCTCCACAGTGAATGGTTATGCCTGTTGGTCCAGTATATCTTTGAGATGATGCCGCAAGTGACGCAGGTAGTCCTTTATCACGAAATCCAATGGGACCGGATTCTCTTTCCCGATGTTGCATGGGGAGGATTCGGCATCCGCTGGAATGCATTCGATGATATGACTCAAATGGTTGTTGTATGCAGACCAAAGTGCGACTAAAGAAGGCCAAGGCGCTTCATTGTAGCGCTGAATTCGAACCCATTCATTCTGATCATATGTTGGGAACTGAGCCGCAACTTTGTTCACAGCTCTGACAAACCGCTGGTGATTGTTTGCGGCCGAGTCGATGAGATGCCCGAGAATCTCCTTTTTTGACCACTCGTGTGGAGCGGGTTTGAATCCTACGTCATCATGATTCATTCGTGATAATTGCGGTTCGACCGTTGCAATAATGGAGCGAATTTGTCGGGCAATATCTTTCATGTCGGATTTCCTTTTCGGGCCTAATGTTAGAGCCCAGGGGCGCGCCCCTGGAGCGACAAGTTATTCTGATGAATGGCAAGAGAAAGAAACGCTTCGTCATAGACGCGGCGAAACCCTCTCTGAGGCCTCTTGCGAGGAAATGACCGGGTAAACCTCAAATTCGACAATGTCGCTCCAATTGGAGATCCATTCATCGAGAAGTTTGCGATCAGCTGTTTCCATAAGTTGAAAACAACGTTCGAGTTTTTCATCCACCCAGCTTGATAGGTATTGCAACCCCTCTGGAGCGAGGCGACCGCGATTTCGGAAGCGTCGATAGACAGGAACAGGATCCTGATTCTTAAAGTGCTCAACGATCATGTAAAGCATAGCAGCTCCTCCCATCACGGGTAGCAACCGAATGTCATCGCGGATGCAAAATGAATCAATAAAATCAATTGGTTAGATTCGTGATCTGAAAACCGATCTTTGATGCATAGATGATCAATGAGAGTCCAAATGCTGCAGCCAAAATATGCATCGCTATTCCAGAACTTGTTCCGAGAGCAGATATGACACCCGCCTTGCGCCCTCCCGCAAGCCCGCGCGAAATCACATACAGCATACCGGGGCCGGGCGCGATAACCACCAGCAACGTGGCAAAAGAAAAAATCAGGATATTGCTGCTATCCGTCATCTTGTTTACTCCCGTGTCAACTGCCGGTATTTGAGCCGGTGGGGTTGATCTGCGGACGAACCCAGGCGCGCCCGCCGGTCGGCCTCATAGTCCGAGTAGTTGCCGTCGAACCACACGACATTGCCGTCGTCTTCGAAAGCCAGAATGTGGGTGGCAATCCGATCGAGGAACCAGCGATCGTGGCTGATGATCACCGCACAGCCGGCAAAATTCTCCAGGGCCTCCTCCAGCGCGCGCATGGTGTTGACATCCAGATCGTTGGTGGGCTCATCGAGCAGCAGCACGTTGGCTCCTTCCTTGAGCATGCACGCCAGGTGCACGCGGTTGCGTTCGCCGCCGGAGAGGGAATCTACCTTTTTCTGCTGATCGCTGCCGGAAAAGTTGAAGCGCGCCACATATGCACGGGACTTGACCGACACTTTGCCGAGCTCGATGACGTCTTTGCCGTCGGAGATGGTCTCCCAGATGGTTTTGCCGGGTTGCAGATTCTCACGACTCTGGTCCACGTAGGCAAGTTTCACGGTCTCACCGATGCGAAGGGTGCCGGAATCCGGCTGTTCCTGTCCGCTGATTACCCTGAACAGGGTTGTTTTGCCCGCACCGTTGGGTCCGATGATCCCGACGATGGCCCCCGGCGGCAGGGAGAATGAGAGGTTTTCCATCAGCAGCCGGTCGCCGTATCCTTTGGTCAGGTTCAGGGCCTCGACGACCACATTGCCGAGACGCGGCCCCGGCGGCATGTAAATTTCAAGCTCTTTTTCGCGCTGGGCACTCTCCTGGGAAAGAAGTGTTTGGTATGCGTTGATCCGCGCCTTTGATTTGGTGCGCCGGGCTTTGGGCGACATTTGAATCCATTCCAGCTCGCGCTCCAAGGTCTTCTGCCTCAGGCTCTCGGCTTTTTCTTCCTGTTGCAGCCGCTTCTGTTTTTGCTCCAGCCAGGACGAATAGTTTCCTTTCCAGGGAATCCCGTATCCGCGGTCCAGTTCCAGGATCCAGCCGGCCACGTTTTCAAGAAAATAGCGATCATGGGTGACCGCGATCACGGTCCCGGCATACTGATTCAGGTGGTGCTCCAGCCAGGCCACCGTTGCGGCATCCAGATGGTTGGTGGGCTCGTCCAGCAACAAGATGTCGGGTTTTTGCAGCAGCAGCCGGCAAAGGGCCACGCGGCGGCGCTCGCCGCCGGATAAAATTTTGACCGGCGTGTCCCCCGGCGGACAGCGCAGGGCATCCATGGCCATTTCCAGGCGTGAGTCCAGGTCCCAGGCATCCAGCGCGTCCAGCTTTTCCTGCACCTCCGCCTGGCGCGCCAGCAGCCGGTCCATTTCCTCGGCCGACATGGGTTCGGCAAACTTTTCGTTGATTTGGTTGAACTCCTCCAGCATCGCCACGCTTTCAGCCGCACCCTCTTCCACAATTTTGCGTACGGTCTTGGTATCGTCCAGCCGGGGCTCCTGTTCCAGAAAGCCCACGGTGTACCCCGGAGTCAGAACCGCCTCGCCGACGAAATCTTTGTCTGCCCCCGCCATGATGTGCAACAGCGAGCTTTTACCGGCGCCGTTTAGGCCCAGCACGCCGATTTTGGCACCGTAAAAATAAGAAAGAGAAATGTCTTTCAACACGGACCTTTTGTCGTAGTACTTGCTGACCCCCATCATGGAATATATCACTTTGTTGATTTCAGCGCTCATCTTTGCTTTGGAACCTCCCCTCATCCTGCTGCCGGTCGCGTTCGGGCTAAATTTTCAGTGGGGCGAATGGCAGCTTAAATGGAATTGATCATCCAGGCTATTTGTTAGATTTAAGTATTTGAAATTACATAATTAAATCCGGTAGTCCAGTGAGAATAGGGTGTCAAATCTTGAATTGTGAATTGATTTACCTTATTCACAATTCAAAACACGACCCATTATCCCCCCTGATTTATCAGCAATTTTGAGGGAAAGTCAAGGATAGCTAATAATCAGCGCCCGCCCATGGCAGGCCGTTTGAGATTCTGCTAAAATGCCGCCCAAGTGGGCAAGGAAGTTGTCACGATCGGCATCGTTGCAAAAAACCTTGCGCCGCGCGATGCCTCTAGCAATGATGTGATGCAGGGCTCCGGGTGCATCGATTCTTGATTTTCTCGATATAAAAATTAGTTATCAGGCGGTAGGTTGCTTGTAAACTGATAAATTAATGTAGGTTATATTCATTCAGGGCAGAACATTTCAAGCTATCTCAAATATTTGAAATTTAAGATATGAACAATTTATTACCTTAAAATGGAAATATAGAAGGGACGTCCCCATTCTCCTATTCTTTCGCGGTCGCCCATTGGAGGTTCTCCAAAAACAAATCCCATATTTGCCACGCATGTTGTTCTTTGTTTGCGATGATTACTTTTATCATCATTATGTGCTCCTCACTTTCTCAGGCGCACGAATACAGGATTAGTGCGGGATAATTGATTATCTGGAAAAAATTCCGCTCTATTTGATATAGCAGGTCAGGCATAACTTGAGATATCTGCCGACCACTATGCAAACGTCGATACCATTCCATATATCCAATTTCAAGGTTATTAACAGGGAACCACCGAGGCATACGCGGGAAACATTAAGACGAGGACAAAGAAACAGGCCGAATATCAGTCAGACTTTTAGGGGATCAGCTGGGAGGATCT